>NZ_FNST01000002.1:0-5128552 GCF_900105695.1 Streptomyces melanosporofaciens | reverse complement strand
GCGCGATGAAGTCCGAACTCCCCCACGGCTACTTCTCCCCCCTGGGCATCGGCGGCCAGACCGTCTTCACCTATGTGCTCATCTACTCCTTCGGCATGCTGATCGGCCAGGACATCTGGCAGCGGGTCTTCACCGCCCGCGATGACAAGGTGGCCCGCCGTGGCGGCACCGCGGCCGGTACGTACTGCCTGGCCTACGCGGTCGCGGGCGCGGTCATCGGCACGGCGGCGAAGGTGCTGTACCCCAAGCTGGACGCCCCGGACGACGCGTTCGCGACCATCGTCAAGGACTCTCTCCCGGTGGGCGTGAAGGGGCTGGTGCTGGCCGCCGCGCTGTCCGCGGTGATGTCCACCTCCTCGGGCGCGCTCATCGCCTGCGCGACGGTGGCCAACAACGACATCTGGGCCCGGCTGCGCGGCCGTACGCTCCGTACGGCCGGTGGCTCCCACGACGAGGTCGGCGGCAACCGCGTCTTCATCCTCATCATGGGCATCGCCGTGATCGGCATCTCCGTCGCGCTCAATAATGTCGTGGAGGCGCTGACCGTCGCCTACAACGTGCTGGTCGGCGGGTTGCTGATGCCGATCCTGGGCGGGCTGCTGTGGAAGCGCGGCACGGGCGCGGGCGCCCTGGCCTCGGTCGGTGTCGGCGGCCTTACGGTCATCGCGCTGATGGGGTGGAAGGGCATCCTCGCCAACGAACCCATCTACTTCGGGCTGCTGGCCTCGCTGGTGGCGTATGTGGCGGTCAGCCTCGCCACCAAGCCGACCGACGCGGTGATCCTCGACGCCTGGCGGCGCCGACTCGCCGGTGAACCGGCCGCCCCCGCCTCCGAGACCACCAGCCCGGCCACCGCGGGCGCCTGACACGGCCTCGCGCCCCCACACCGGCACCGCCATACATACCCCTCCCTCATCCGCGCCTCCATGCGCCCCGTCAGAAAGGCACCACCCCATGCCCACCGCACAGCGCGCGCGTCACGGCGGCGATCTCGTCGTGGAGTCCCTCACCGCGCTCGGGGCGAGCACCGTGTTCGGGCTTCCCGGACAGCACGCTCTCGGGGCGTTCGACGCGCTGCGGCGGTCCGGGCTCACCTATGTGGGGCTGCGGGTGGAGAACAACGCCGGATTCGCCGCCGACGCCTTCGCGCGTGTCACCGGCACGGTGGCGCCGCTGCTGGTGTCCACCGGGCCGGGGGCACTCATGACGCTCGCCGCGCTGCAGGAGTCGGCGGCGGCTTCCGCGCCCGTCCTGGCCATCGGCAGCCAGGTGCCGACCGCGGGGCTCGGCGGCGGGCGCAAGGGCTACCTCCATGAACTCGTCGACCAGAAGGCGTCGTTCCGCGACATCGTCAAGTCCGTCCACACGGTCCGTACCGCCTCCCAGATCCCCTCCGCGGTCGCCGCCGCCTGGGCGTCCGCGCTGGAGGCCCCCGCCGGGCCGGTGTGGCTGGAGATCCCGCAGGACGTGCTGCTCGCACCGGTCGCCGTGCCGCCGGTGACCTCCCTGCGCGCCGAGCCCCGGTCGCTGCCGCCCCGGCCCGAGCTGACGGCGGAGGCCGCGAGGCTGCTGAGCGCCGCCGAGCGTCCGGCGATCCTGGCCGGCGGCGGAGTGGTGCGCGCCGGGGCACGGCAGGAGCTGCGGGCGCTGGCCGAGGCGCTGGACGCGCCCGTGGCGACGACCTTCGGCGGCAAGGGCGCGTTCCCCTGGGATCATCCGCTCTCGCTCCAGTCCTGGCTGGAGGACGCGCACAGCACCGAGTTCCTGGAGGACGCCGACGTCCTGCTGGTCGTCGGCTCCGGACTGGGTGAACTCTCCTCCAACTACCACACGTTCCGCCCGCGCGGCCGTCTGGTCCAGATCGAGGCCGATCTCGGCAAGCTGGAGTCCAACCACCCGGCGCTCGGCATCCACGCCGACGCCCGCGAGGCGCTGGCCGCCCTCGCCGAGGCCGTCACACCGCGCCCGCCGGGCACGGCGGCCAAGGCCGCGGCCGGGCTGCTCACCCGGGTGCGGGAGCGGATCGACGCGCAGGGCCTGGAACTGGAGCAGCGGGTGCTGGGCGCGGTGCGGGACGCGCTGCCCGATGACTCCCCCAGCTTCTGGGACATGACGATCCTCTCCTACTGGGCCTGGTCGGCCTTCGATCCCCGTGCGAGCGCCCTGCACTCGGCCCAGGGCGCGGGCGGTCTCGGCTACGGCTTCCCGGCCGCCCTCGGCGCCGCCGCCGCTGATCCCGGACGGCCGGTGCTGGCCGTGTCGGGCGACGGCGGGGCGATGTACTCGATCGCCGAACTCGCCACCGCCCACCAGTACCGGCTCCCCGTCACCTGGCTGATCGTGGACGACGGCGGCTACGGCATCCTGCGCGAGTACATGACGGACACGTTCGGCGAGGCGACCGCCACCGAGCTGTCCCGCCCGGACTTCGTCACGCTGGCCGAGTCATTCGGCGTCCCGGCGGTCCGTACCACACCCGAGCGGCTGCGCGCGGACCTCGCCGGCGCCCTCGCGGCCCCCGGGCCGTCGGTCGTGGTGCTGCCCGCGCTGCTGCGGATGTTCGCGCCCACTCACCTCGACCGGCTCGCCGACGGCGGCCCCGGTGACGGCCCCGGCTCCGATCAGGGCTGATCGGAGCCGGAGCCCGATCAGGGCTGATCGGAGGAAATGGGGGCCGCCCGCGCCGAGCCTGGGCGCGGGCCCCCACCCGAGTCCTTACCGTGCCAGTGACCCATTGGCTTCGCGCTCGTTCACCCAACCGGGGGAATGAGACGATCGCAGGTAAGGCGAGGTGCTCGGGATGGTGGCTCCGCCGGACGACGACATGCTCGCGGCACGCACCGTGTCGTATGCCTACGGCGGCTCCCCCGCCCTCCTCGGTGTCTCCCTCGGCGCCCGAGAGGGCGAGATCCTCGCCGTCACCGGTCCGCGGGGCTGCGGCAAGACCACCCTCCTCACCTGCCTGGCGGGCCAACTCGTCCCGGACGGCGGAGAGGTGTGGTTCAAGGGCGTCCCCGTGCACAGCCTCCCCCCGCTCGGTCTCGAACGGCTGCGGCGCGACCACTTCGGCTGGATCGGCACCGAGCCCCACCTCATCCCCGAGCTCACCGCCTGGGAGAACGCCGCACTCGCCCTGATGCTGCGCGGCACCGGGCGGCGCGCCGCGAAGAGCGCCGCGTGCGAGTGGCTGGACCGGCTCGACGTCGGCGAATGCGCCCGGGTGCGGCCCGCCGCGCTGCTGCAGTCCCAGCGCCAGCGGGTCGCCATCGCCCGTGCCCTGGCCGCCGGGCCCAGCGTCCTCTTCGCCGACGAGCCCACCGCCCCGCTGCACCAGGCCGACCGCGCCCAGGTGCTGCGCACCCTCACCTCGGCGGCCCGCTCCCACGACATCACCGTCGTCCTCGCGACTCATGACCAGGAGGTGGCCACCCTCGCCGACCGCACCGTCGCCCTGCTCGACGGGCGCCGGGTGGGCTCGGACCCCTCCGAGACGGAAGGCAGGGCCGCGTGCTCAGCCTCCGTCTGACCCGCGGTGCCCGCCCATCGGTGCTGCTGCGGCGGTCGCTGGTCACCGTCGCGGCGGCGGGCGCGAGCTTTCTGCTGCTGAGCGCCCTCGGATTCGCCTCGGGCCATCCGGCGGACTCACAGGGCGCGGTGGGGCGGCTGCTGTGGTGCCTCGTGCCACTGGCCGCGACCGTCCATCTGGCCGTCGCCGTGGGCCGCGCCGACCCCAGCACCGGGCCGGGCCCCGGGTTCGCCGCGGCCGGGCTCGGCCCGGCACGTGCGGCACTGCTCGCGGCGGTCTCGATGGCTGCCGCCTGCGCGCTCGGCGGTGTGCTGGCGCTGCTGGTCTTCCTGTCCCTGCGTGGCGACCTCGGCTCCTGGCTGGACTGGGCCGGAAGCGGGGCGGTCGGTCGGCAGCTCGGCAGCGGTCGGCCGCTGCCCCTGGCCGGCACCGTGACCCTGCTCGCCGTCGTCCCCGTGCTGGTGGGCGCGGCGTGTGCGGCCGGGCTGTGGCCCCGGCAGCCGCGGGCCGGGCACCAGCCGCCGCCCCGCCAACCACGGGGCGCCCGACGCCCGGTGGTCCCGGCCCCGTCCACCGTCGTGACGGGGCCGATCGCGCCCTGGCCCCACCGGGCCACCTCCGGCCTTCCGTGGGGCATCGCCCTGACCGCGGCCGGGCTCGCCCTCCAGGCATACGCGAGCGGCGACGCGCCCCCGCACCCCGACGCCCTGCTCGCCGTGCCGGGCCGGCTCGGCGGCAACCCGCCCGGCGTGGTGGGCGGCTGGGCGCTGGCGGCGCTCGGGCTGGTGCTGGCCGGGCCCGGTCTCACCCATCTGTGCGGCAGGCTGCTGGCCGTCGGGCGGCCTGGTGTGCTGCGGCTGCTGGCCGGGCGCATGCTCCAGCAGGAGGCCGGTCTGATCGGACGTCCGGTCGGCGCGCTGTGCGCGCTGGCCGCCGCCGGATACACCGTCCTGGAGCTGTACGGAAGGGCCTCCGGGCCGTCCGGCGCCCATGCCTTCGGCCTCCTCACCGGTCTGGGCGCGGCGCTGGTCACGCTGTGCGCCGCGGCCACCACCCTGACCGCGGTCGTGGAGGCGAGGAGCGCGCGCGAGCGCACGACGGCCGCGCTGCTCCGCCTCGGCGCCCCGGCCCGGCTGCTCCGCGGAGCGGCCGCGCTGCGCGCGACGGCCCTGCTGGCGCTGCTGGTGCCGCTGGTGTGGGTGGTGGCGCATCTCACGGCGATGCCGTTCCACCGCTGAATCTCTCGGGTGTTGGTGTCCATGCCTGGATTGTGCGACCGAGCGGCCCGGTGACGATTGCCTCAATCCACAGCCCCCCACCTCCGGTGTGATTAGCATGTCGGCGTGCAGGAACCAGACCGGGAAATAGAGTCCATCGAGGAGTTCGACCAGGTCGTCGCCCGCGGCACCCTGGCCGGGTTCCGGGTCCAGTCCGTGGACCTGACGAGCCGTACCGCGGCGCTCCTCTCCACCGACACCAGCGAGGCGGTCTTCCTCGGCTGCCCGATGGAGTCCGAGGCGGCCGCGAAGGTCCGGGCCGGGAGTGCGCTGGTGTTCCCGCCGGTGCCGGATCTGCCGTTCGATCCGTACCGCGGCACCCTCTACTCGCCCGCGCAGCTCTTCGAGGGCCTCACCGAGCACGGTTACGCGCGGACGCCGGACGCGCTCGCCTACGCCTGGTTCCAGCGGACCAAGACGGACGGCGACATCTTCGCCTCGATGCTGCGCTCCATCCACGACGACGCGATCTCCGACGCGCTCGACGAATTCCTCGTCGGGACGCGGGTGGTGGGTGTCATGGGCGGCCACGCGCTGGAGCGCGGGTCCGAGGCGTTCGCGGGCGCCGCACGCCTCGGACGGAACCTGGCGCGGACCGGTCTCACGGTCGCGACGGGCGGCGGGCCGGGCGCGATGGAGGCCGCGAACCTGGGCGCCTACGCGGCCCCGCACGAGGACGCGATGCTGGACGAGGCGCTCGAACTGCTCGGCAAGACGCCCTCGTTCCGGCCGTCCATCGGGGCGTGGGCCGAGGCCGCCTTCGCGGTGCGCGAACGCTGGCCGGACGGCGGTGCGTCGGTCGGCATCCCCACCTGGTTCTACGGACACGAGCCGCCGAGCGCGTTCGCCTCGCACATCGCCAAGTACTTCGCCAACGCCACCCGGGAGGACGGGCTGTTGGCACGCTCGACCGCGGGCGTGGTCTTCCTGCCGGGCGCCGCCGGAACCGTCCAGGAGATCTTCGACAACGCGACGCCGAACTACTACGAGTCGCGCGGTGAGCCCACCCCGATGGTGCTGGTGGACCGGGACCACTGGACCCGGCGGCTGCCGACCTGGCCGCTGCTCGAAGCGCTCGCGGAGGGGCGGTCCATGAAGGCCCGTATCGCACTGGTGGACTCGGTGGACGAGGCACCCGAGGCGCTGCTGTCGCTGTTGGGCTGACCCGAGCTCAGGAAGGCCCCGGCGCGGAAGAGCGCCCGCGCCAGGGGCCACGGGCCCGGCGCGCCGTTGTCCCGGCGTCAGGACCCCCGCCGCCAGGAACTCCCGCCTCAGGACTCGGCGTCCAGCAGCACCACATCGTCCGGGTCGAAGGCCACCCCCACCCGGGCCCCCGCCTCCGGGGCGTCCCGCAGGGCGCAGGACGCCTCCAGGGGCGGCGCGGCCGGGTCCGGCAGCCGCAGGACGAGCGCCACATGGTCGCCGCGGAAGGTGTGTGTCTCCACGGTGCACGCCAGCCCCTCCTCGGGGTCCGTCAGCCGCACCCCGGCCGGGCGGACCAGCAGCCTGGTGGGGCCCGGCCGGGAGCCGGACGGAACGGGCAGCTTGCCCCAGCGGGTGTCGGCGACCTCGCCGTCCACCATCGCCTCGACCACATTGTCGAAGCCGAGGAAGCGGGCGACGAACTCGGTGGCGGGCCGCTGCCACACCTCCAGCGGGGTGCCGGTCTGGGCGATCCGGCCGTTGTCCATCACCACCACCCGGTCCGCGAGGGCGAACGCCTCGCCCTGGTCGTGGGTGACCGCGAGGACGGTGGTCCCCAGCCGTGCGAAGAGCTCGCGGAGCTCCACCACCAGCCGCTCCCGCAGCCCCCGGTCGAGCTGGCCCAGCGGCTCGTCCAGCATCAGCAGCTTGGGCCGCGGGGCCAGCGCGCGGGCGAGCGCCACCCGCTGCTGCTCGCCGCCGGAGAGCGAGTCGACGGGGCGGCGCTGGGCGCCCGGCAGCCCCACCAGCTCCAGCAGTTCGGCGACCCGGCGATCCGCCTCCGCGCGCCCCACCTTGCGCATCCGCAGCCCGAAGGCGACGTTGCCGCCCACGTCCCGCTGCGGGAACAGCTGGTGGTCCTGGAACATCAGCCCCACCCCGCGCCGATGCGTGGGCACCCCGTTCTGGTCCTGTCCGGCGAGCCACACCCGGCCGGCGTCGGCGCGCTGCAGCCCGGCCACCACGCGCAGCATGGTGGACTTGCCGCTTCCGCTCGGGCCCAGCACACAGACCGTCTCGTGCTCGGCGACTTCAAGATCCACGGCGTCCAGCGCGTCGCGCCGGCCGAACCTTACGGTCACCTCGTCCAGTCGCAACAGCGTCATTCAGAACTCTCCGGAACGGTCGGTGCGGATGCGCTCGAGCGCCAGCAGCGATCCGGCGCAGACCAGCATCAGGATCGTGCTCAGGGCCATCGCCTGCCCGTAGGAGAGCTGTCCGGCCCGGCCCAGGAACCGGGCGATGGCGACCGGGAGGGTCGGCTGGTCGGGGCGCGCGATGAAGACGGTCGCCCCGAACTCGCCCAGGGAGACGGCGAACGCGAAGCCCGCCGCGACCACTACGGCCCGTCCCACGAGCGGCAGGTCCACTTCCCGCCAGACCCGCCACGGGGACGCCCCGAGCACGGCCGCCGCCTCCCGGAGCCGGTGGTCCACCGCCCGCAGCACGGGCAGCATGGTCCGTACGACGAAGGGCACGCCCACCAGGGCCTGGGCGAGCGGCACCAGGACCCAGGAGGCACGCAGATCCAGCGGGGGCTCGTCGAGGGCGATCAGGAACCCGAATCCCACGGTGACGGCCGATGTGCCCAGCGGCAGCATCAGCAGCGCGTCGAAGCCCCGTACCAGCCTGCCCGCCTTACGGGTGAGCGCGGCGGCGGCGAGGCCGCCCACGGCGAGGGCGAAGACGGTGGCGACCGCCGCGTACCGCAGGGAGTTCCCGATGGCCTCCATGGGGGCCACGAAGAAGGTGCCTCCGCTGTCGGCGGCCGACTTGAGCGCCTCGTAGTAGGTGAAGCCGTAGCCGTCCGGTCCGTTCAGCGAGCGTTCCACCAGCACCGCGAGCGGTGTCACGATCAGCAGCGCGACCACCACCAGCACGCCCCACAGCAGCGCCCACTGCGCGGGGCCGTTCGGCCGGCGCGCCGTGCGGCCGGGGTCGACGAGCCGCAGGGCGCTCTCCCGGCGCCTTACGGTCCACGCGTGCAGGGCCAACACGGCCGCGACCGCGGCGAACTGGACGAGGGTGAGCACCGCCGCCGTGGGCAGATCGAGCAGTTGCGCGGTCTCGCGGTAGATCGCCACCTCCAGGGTGGCGTAGCGGGGGCCGCCGAGGATCTGGATCACGCCGAAGGAGGTGAAGGTGAACAGGAACACCATCAGCGCGGCGGCGGCCAGTGCGGGCGCCAGCGCGGGCAGCGTCACCCGGCGCCAGGCCGACAGCCGGCTCGCGCCCAGCACCCGCGCGGCCTCCTCCTGACGCGGGTCGAGCTGGGCCCACAGCCCGCCGACGGTCCTGACGACGACCGCGTAGTTGAAGAAGACATGGGCCAGGAGGATCGCCCAGACGGAGGTGTCGAGCCGCACCCCCCACAGCTCGTCCAGCAGCCCGCCCCGGCCGAGCAGGGCCAGGAAGGCTGATCCGGCGACGACGGTCGGCAGGACGAACGGCACGGTCACCACGGCCCGCAGCAGCCCCTTGCCGGGGAAGTCGAAGCGGGCGAAGACATAGGCGCCGGGCAGCGCGAGCGCGAGCGTGAGGGCGGTCGACGCGACCGCCTGCCAGCAGGTGAACCACAGGACGTCCAGCGTCGCCGGATCGGTCACCACCTCGGCGATCCGGCCGAACCGCCACTGCCCGCCGACGCGCAGCCCCCGGGTGACGATGGCGGCCACCGGATAGGCGAAGAAGACCGCGAAGAAGGCCAGCGGCACCGCCATCAGGGCGAGCCGGAGGGCGAGTGCGCGACGGCCGCCGCCGTCTGCCCGGTCGGCCTTACGGTGGCCGTCGGCCGCCTTACGGTTCTCGCGGGGCTCTACAGGACCAGCGAGGACCATGACTTGACCCACGGCTCACGGTTCTTGGCGATCTTCTGCGGCGCCAGGGTGGCCGAGTCGGCGATCCTGGTCCCGTATCGGGTGAACAGCTCCGGCAGCTTGGCGTCCTCGCGCGCCGGGTTGACGTACATGTTCAGCGGGACGTCCTCCTGGAACCGCTTGCTCAGCAGGAAATCCAGCAGCGCCTTGCCGCCCTTGGTGTTGCCCGCGCCGTTCAGCAGCCCGGCGAACTCCACCTGCCGGAAGCAGGTGCCCGTCGCCACCCCGGTGGGGGCCTTGGCGGGCTTGGTCTTGGCGTCGGCCACCTCGGCGGGCGGGCTCGATGCGTAGGAGACGACGAGCGGCCGGTCGCCCTTGCCGCCGCCGGCCGAGCCGGAGAACCGGTCGTAATACGCCTGCTCCCAGCCGTCGACGACCTCGACACCGTTGACCCGCAGCTTCTTCCAGTAGCCCTTCCAGCCGTCGTCGCCGTACTTGGCGGCCGTGGCCAGGAGGAAGCCCAGACCGGGGGACGAGGTGGCCGCGTTCTCGGTGACGAGGAGGTTCTTGTAGGCGGGCTTGGTCAGATCCTCCAGCGTCCGGGGCGGCGCCAGCTTCTTCTCGGCGAAGTACTTACGGTCGTAGTTGACGCAGATGTCGCCGAAGTCGACGGGGGTGACGCGGTGCTCGGCCCGGTCGAGCTGAAGGGCCGCCGGGACCTTGTCGAGGCCCTTGGCCGTGTAGGGGGTGAACAGGTCGTTGTCGAGCGCCCGGGAGAGCAGGGTGTTGTCGACGCCGAAGAACACATCGCCCTGGGGGTGACCCTTGGACAGGATCGCCTGGTTGACGGCGGCTCCGGCGTCGCCCCCGGCCTGCACCCGCACCTTGTAGCCGGTCTCCTTGGTGAACTCCTTGAGGACCGCCTTGGAGGCCGCGAACGAGTCGTGCGTGACCAGGGTGACCGTCTTGGAGTCCGCGCCGCTCCGGGAATCCTCGCCGCAGCCGACGAGCGCGCCCAACGCCAGTGAGCCGAGGAGGGTGGCTGAGATGGCACGCCGAAGCTGGCTGTTCATGGTGATGCTGACTCCCTACGCCGGTATGACCCGGATCAGGTCCGAGGGTCTGCGGCCGTGCCGCACTCTCAGCGCTCTGAGCGCTCCCCTGTCGGAATGTTCATTTGTACGGATGTTCAGTTTTACGACGATCGCATGATGCGACGATGCCCAGGCACCGTATCAGCCGGTCCTCAACGCTCCGAAGCCGCCAGCTGTCCGCAGGCCCCGTCGATCTCCTGGCCACGGGTGTCCCGGACGGTCACCGGCACCCCGTGCGCCTCCAGGGCCGCCACGAACGCCTTCTCGTCCTCGGGCCGGGACGCCGTCCACTTGGAGCCGGGCGTCGGGTTGAGCGGAATGAGGTTCACATGCACCCGGCGGCCCTTGAGCAGCCGGCCGAGCAGATCGGCGCGCCACGCCTGGTCGTTGATGTCCTTGATCAGCGCGTACTCGATGGAGACCCGGCGGCCGGACTTCTCCGCGTACTCCCACGCGGCGTCCAGGACTTCGCGCACCTTCCAGCGGGTGTTGACCGGCACCAGGGTGTCGCGCAGCTCGTCGTCGGGCGCGTGCAGCGACACCGCGAGCCGGCACTTGAACCCCTCGTCGGCGAAGCGCAGCATCGCCGGCACGAGGCCGACGGTCGAGACGGTGATCCCGCGCTGCGAGAGGCCGAGGCCATCGGGCTCGGGGTCGGTGAGCCGGCGGATGGCGCCGACGACCCGGTTGTAGTTGGCCAGTGGCTCGCCCATGCCCATGAAGACGATGTTGGACAGCCGGGCCGGCCCGCCGGGGATCTCACCGTCGCGCAGGGCCCGCATCCCGTCGACGATCTGGTGCACGATCTCGGCGGTGGACAGATTGCGGTCCAGCCCCGCCTGGCCGGTGGCGCAGAACGGGCAGTTCATCCCGCAGCCCGCCTGCGAGCTGATACACATGGTCACCCGGTCCGGGTAGCGCATCAGCACGGACTCCACGAGCGTGCCGTCGAAGAGCCGCCACAAGGTCTTGCGCGTGGTGTCGTCGTCGCAGCTGATGTGGCGCACCACGCTCATCAGCTCCGGCAGCAGCCCGGCGGCCAGCTTCTCGCGCGCGGCGGCCGGAATGTCGCTCCACTGTGCGGGGTCGTCGACGTAGCGCGCGAAGTAGTGACGCGACACCTGACTGGCCCGGAAGGGCTTCTCCCCGAGGGCGGCGACGGCCTCCCGGCGCTCGGCGGGTGTGAGGTCGGCAAGATGCCGCGGGGGCTTCTTGGCCCCACGCGGCGCGACGAAGGTGAGTTCTCCGGGCTTAGGCATGGTTCACCCAGTGTCGCAGACATACGAAGGGCCCCGCGCCAGGTGTGGCGCGGGGCCCGTGGGCCGGGGTCGTCAGCCGCCGCCCACGAAGATCACCAACAGCAGCCACACCACCGGCGCGGTGGGCAGCAGCGAGTCGAGCCGGTCCATGATCCCGCCATGGCCGGGCAGCAGCTTGCCCATGTCCTTGATGCCGAGGTCCCGCTTGATCATGGACTCGCCGAGGTCGCCCAGGGTCGCGCTGACCGCGACGGCCAGACCGAGCAGCAGGCCCTGCCACCAGACGCCGTCGTCGATGAGGTACTGCATGCACAGCGCGCCCGCGACCATCGCGAAGGCCACCGCGCCCAGCAGCCCCTCGCGGGTCTTGCCGGGGCTGATCCGCGGTGCCAGCGGATGCTTGCCGAAGCGCCAGCCCACCGCGTACGCGCCCGTGTCGCTGACCACGGTCAGCAGCAGGAAGGTGAGGACCCGCCACGGGCCGTCCTCGGTGTCCAGCATGAGCGCCACGAAGGTGGCCAGGAACGGCACGTAGAAGGCGGCGAAGACGCCCGCGGTGACATCCCTGAGGTAGTTGTCGGGCGGTTCGGTCATCCGCCAGACCAGCACCGCGAGCGCCGTGAGCGCCACCGCCACCACCGCGCCCTGGGCACCGCGCACATAGCCCGCGACGATCATGGCGACCCCGCCGACCGCGAGCGGCACCAGGGGGACCCGGATGTCCTTGCGCTCGGTCAGCCGCGAGGTCAGCTCCCAGAGCCCGACCACCACCGCAACCGCTACCACGCCGACGAACACCGGCTTGTAGATGAAGAGCGAGGCCACGATGATCACGCCGAGGCCGACGCCCACCCCTATCGCGGCGCGCAGATTACGGCCCGCGCTCTTCTTCCCCTGCCCGGCACCGGTGCCACGCGCGCCGCCGTCCGCGGAGGCGGGGTCGGGCGCGGGCTCGGGGGGCATCGGCGGACGTCCGGCGGGCTGCCGGGGTCCGGGCTGCGGCTCCCGCTCGTCGCGGAAGAGGGGGCCGCTCAGCCGAGCGGCCCCCCGGTCACGGTCGGCGGCCTCGCCGGAGTCGCCGCCGCCTGCGTGGGGCACGGTGGGCATGGGGCGAGTCTGCGCCGCTTCGCCCACCTCGTGCGCGGGACCCGCCGAAGAAGGAGCCGCCGCCCAGCCGTAGCCGGGGGAGGTGCCCTGACCGCCCGGCCCCCGGAATCCGGCGCTTGGTGGGGCCCCCAGGAAGAGTCGTTCATCAGACCTCGAGCAGCTCGGCTTCCTTGTGCTTGAGCAGCTCATCCACCTGCGCGACATACTTCGCCGTGGTGTCGTCGAGCTCCTTCTCGGCGCGGCGCCCCTCGTCCTCGCCGACCTCGCCGTCCTTGATCAGCTTGTCGATGGACTCCTTGGCCTTGCGCCGGACGCTGCGGATCGAGATCTTCGCGTCCTCGCCCTTGGCCTTGGCGACCTTGATGAACTCCTTACGGCGCTGTTCGGTGAGCTCGGGGAACACCACCCGGATGATGTTGCCGTCATTGCTCGGGTTGACGCCCAGATCCGAGTCCCGGATCGCCTGCTCGATGTTGCGGAGCGCGGTCTTGTCGAACGGCGTGACCACGGCCATGCGCGGCTCCGGCACCGAGAACGACGCCAGCTGATTGATCGGCGTCAGCGCACCGTAGTAGTCCGCCACGATCTTGTTGAACATCGCCGGGTGCGCACGCCCGGTGCGGATCGCGGCGAAGTCCTCCTTGGCGACCACAACGGCTTTCTCCATCTTCTCCTCGGCCTCGAGGAGGGTCTCTTCGATCACCACTTGCTCCTGGTGTTATCAGTAAGCAGAGCCTCGCCCCTGCGTGCGTCTTCTCCTGCACGGTGTCCGACCGGCAGGCCGTTGTCCATCCCCCGTTCGAGCCGTCAGGCCCGGGAGCCCTGGTCGCTCACCAGCGTGCCGATCTTCTCACCCTTCACCGCGCGGGCGATATTTCCTTCGGCCAGGAGCTCGAAGACGAGGATGGGCAGCTTGTTGTCCCGGCAGAGGGTGATCGCGGTGGCGTCGGCGACCTTGAGGTCCCTGGTGATCACCTCGCCGTACTCCAGGGCGTCGAACTTCACCGCGTCGGGGTTGCGGGCGGGGTCGGAGTCATAGACCCCGTCCACGCCGTTCTTCCCCATGAGCAGGGCCTGCGCGTCGATCTCCAGCGCTCGCTGGGCCGCGGTGGTGTCCGTGGAGAAGTACGGCATGCCCATACCCGCGCCGAAGATGACCACGCGCCCCTTCTCGAGGTGGCGCACCGCACGCAGCGGAATGTACGGCTCCGCGACCTGGCCCATGGTGATGGCGGTCTGGACGCGGGAGTCGATGCCCTCCTTTTCCAGGAAGTCCTGGAGGGCGAGACAGTTCATGACGGTTCCGAGCATGCCCATGTAGTCCGAGCGGGCCCGGTCCATACCGCGCTGCTGCAGCTCCGCACCGCGGAAGAAGTTGCCGCCACCGATCACGATGGCGATCTCGGCGCCGTCCCTGACCACGGCGGCGACCTCGCGGGCGATGGCGTGCACGACATCGGGGTCGACACCGAGTCCCCCGCCTCCGGCGAACGCCTCGCCGGACAGCTTCAGCATGAAGCGACCATGCTTGGCCGCACCGTGCGCGTTCTTGTCATCGGCGGCCTGTTTGGCGTCCGCGCCGTGATTCATTGGAGATCTCCTCGTGCACATACGAAGAAGGCCACTGCCGGACGGGTCCTGTTACGACCTCTGCGGCAATGGCCTCCTCGTCACATCTGCGGCCGACCGGTTGACGGTTGGCTGACTACGACCCTATCGGGGTCGAGGGTCATTCGCTGCTCGGCTCAGACGCCGACGCGGAAACGGGCGAAGCGCTTGAGCGAGACACCGGCCTCGTCCAGAACCTTCTGGACGGACTTCTTGTTGTCCTTGGCGAACGGCTGGTCCACCAGGACGTTCTCCTTGAAGAAGCCGGTGACGCGACCCTCGACGATCTTCGGCAGGGCGCCCTCGGGCTTGCCCTCCTCGCGGGCCGTGGCCTCGGCGACCCGGCGCTCGTTCTCGACCGTCTCGGCCGAGATCTCGTCGCGGGTGAGGAACTTCGGGGCGAACGCGGCGATGTGCTGCGCGACGTCCTTGGCGACCGTGGCGTCTTCCTTGTCCAGCTCGACCAGGACGCCGACCTGCGGCGGCAGGTCCGGGCTGGTGCGGTGCATGTACGCCGCGACGTAACCGCCGGAGAACTGCGCGAAGCGGTCGAGGACGATCTTCTCGCCGAGGGTCGCGTTGGCCTCGTCGACGAACGCCTGAACGGTCTTGCCCGCCTCGATCTCGGAGGAGAGCAGAGCGTCCAGGTCGGCCGGGGAGGTCTTGGCGACGTGGGCGGCGATGGCGTCCGCGACGGCCACGAACTTGTCGCCCTTGGCGACGAAGTCCGTCTCGCACTTCAGCTCGACCAGCACGCCGGAGGTCTTGTCGTCCGCGATGACGGAGACGACGGCGCCGTTCTCGGCGCTGCGGCTCTCACGCTTGGCCACGCCCTTCTGGCCCTTGACGCGCAGGATCTCGACGGCCTTGTCGACGTTGCCCTCGGCCTCGTCCAGCGCCTTCTTGCAGTCCATCATGCCGGCGCCGGTCAGCTCACGGAGCTTCTTGACGTCAGCGGCGGTGAAGTTCGCCATGATCTGTGAATCTCTTCTCGAAAGTCGAAAGCTCTACGGGTGAACGGCGGGGGCGGCGCCGTGGCACCGTCCCCCGCCGTCATACACCGTCTGAGTGACGTCTGAGTGGTCAGCCCTGCTCGGCGCCCGCGGCGGGGGCCTCGGCAGGAGTGGCTTCCTCGGCGGGCTTGGCGTCCTCAGCGGGCTTGTCCGCGGCGGCCTCGGCGGGCTTGTCCGCAGCGTCCTCGGCAGGCTTGGCATCCTCGGCGGGCTTCGCCTCGGCGTCGTCGGCCTTCTTCTCACCCTCGAGCAGGTCGCGCTCCCACTCGGCGAGCGGCTCGCCCGCGGCCTTGTCGGCCTTCTCGTCACCGGTGGCGACGCCGGAACGGGCGATGAGGCCCTCGGCGACGGCGTCGGCGATCACCCGGGTGAGCAGGGTGACGGAGCGGATCGCGTCGTCGTTGCCCGGGATCTTGTAGTCGACCTCGTCCGGGTCGCAGTTGGTGTCGAGGATCGCGACGACCGGGATCCGGAGCTTGCGCGCCTCACCGACGGCGATGTGCTCCTTCTTGGTGTCGACGATCCAGACGGCGCTCGGCACCTTCTGCATCTCGCGGATACCGCCGAGGGTCTTCTCCAGCTTGGCCTTCTCGCGGGAGAGGACCAGGAGCTCCTTCTTGGTGAGGCCGGAGGCGGCCACATCCTCGAAGTCGATCTGCTCGAGCTCCTTCAGGCGCTGCAGGCGCTTGTAGACGGTCGAGAAGTTGGTGAGCATGCCGCCCAGCCAGCGCTGGTTGACGTACGGCATGCCGACGCGGGTCGCCTGCTCGGCGATGGCCTCCTGCGCCTGCTTCTTCGTGCCGACGAACATGATGGAGCCGCCGTGGGCGACGGTCTCCTTGACGAACTCGTAGGCGCGGTCGATGTACGACAGCGACTGGAGCAGGTCAATGATGTAGATGCCGTTGCGCTCGGTGAAGATGAAGCGCTTCATCTTCGGGTTCCAGCGGCGGGTCTGGTGCCCGAAGTGGACGCCGCTCTCCAGCAGCTCCCGCATCGTGACGACGGCCATGGCCGTACTCCTTGAGGTACTCGGTTCCACGGCGGCCGGGCGGCCGCCGCTCCTGACGTCCCGACGCGCCTGCCATGGACGAGGCCCTTTCGGGGGTCGTCCAAGGACCGAGGGGCGCGGCCACCGAGCTGACCGATGCGCGATCGGAGCGTCGGTGGCGGGGCGTGCGAAGTCGATCCGGTGACCCGGATCGCCATAAGAAGTGTACGGGACGGGTACGGTGCCGGGTGACGGCGTTATCCACAACCGGTGAGTAGTCCCCCGATTCCGTCCATGATCCACCCGTTTCGGGTCGCCGGGCCATCGTGGCGGACATGCGAAGGCTTGTGGTGGGTTGGGCTCTTGCCCTGGTGATTCCGGCGCTTCCGATCTTGTCCGTGCTGCCGGTGACGACGGCGCCTCTTCCGGCGGTACCTCTTTCGGCGGCGCGGGCCGCGGCGGCTGACCCGGGCGCGGCGCCGGGGCTGGGCGAGGTGCCGGGTCGGGGCGCGGCGCCAGGTCTGGGGCAGGTGCCGGGTCCCGGCGGGGTGCCGAGTCCGGGCCGGGTGCCGGATCCCGGCGGGGGATCGTTGACTGCCGTGGCGTCCGCTCCGGCTGAGGGGCCCGCTCCGGCTGAGGGGCCCGCGCCGAGGACGAGGCCGGGCGGGGAGCGGTCGTGGCCGGTCGACGGTGGGCCGGGCGCGGTGCGGCCGGCCGTGCTGAGAGGCTGGCAGCCGCCTCCGGCGCCCTGGGCGGCGGGGCATCGCGGGGTCGACCTCGCGGCTCGCCCGGGAGATCGGGTCAGGGCGGCGGGCGCGGGTCGGGTGAGCTTCGTGGGGCCGGTCGCGGGCCGTGGTGTGCTGGTGATCGAGGTGTCCGGGACCGGCTCCCCTCCGCTGCGCACCACCTATGAACCGGTGCGCGCCACCGTGGCCAAGGGTGAGCGGGTGGCCGCGGGGCAGGTCGTCGGCGTGGTGGCGCCGGGCCCCTTCCACTGCCGGTCCGGCTGTCTGCACTGGGGGCTGCGGCGCGCGGACCGCTATCTCGATCCCCTGTCGCTGCTGCCGCCGTCGATGCTGCGGGGCGGGCCCTCCCGGCTGCTCCCCGTGTTCGGGGTGCGCGAGGCGCCCACGGTCTCCGCCCTCGCCTCCCCCGCCGGGGACACCCGGCTGCCGGCGGCCGCGGCGCTGGTGGCGGCATCCCTGTGGGCCCGGATCCGTCTGGGCCGCCCCCGCGCGCCCGGCGGCGTGGAAAGGAGCGGCGGAGGTCAGCCCCGGACGCCGCGCAGGGCCATGGCGACGGCCGCCTCGGTGATCCGCTCGGGGTCCTCGGCCGCGCCGAGCTCGATGCGCCGGACCGCGGCGTCCACCACTCCCTGGAGCAGCACGGCCGAGAGCCGCGGCTGCTCATGCCCGAGGGTCGCGAGGGCCTCGACCACCATGGCGATCAGTCCGCCATGGGCGGCGCGGATCTTCTCCCGCGCGCCCGAGTCCAGCTCACCGGCGGAGATCGCCACCACCGCGCGGTGGCGGCGGTCGCCGACGAGCGCCAGCTGCCGGCGGACATACGCCTCGATCTTCGCCTCCGGCCCGTCGGCCCGCTCCATGGCGGCCTCGACCTCGGCGGCCCAGACCGGGAAGTCGACGGCGCACAGCTCCTCGACCACGGCGGCGCGCGAGCGGAAGTACTCATAGACGGAGGACCGTGCGAGTCCCGTGCGCTCGGCGAGGGCGGGGAAGGTCAGCGCCTCCGTGCCGCCCTCGGACAGCAGGGTGCGGGCGGCCTCCAGCAGGGCCGCGCGCTGCATCGTTCGGTGCTCGGCCACTGAGGCCGCTCGAATCCTGGGCACCCGACCACTCTACGGAAGAGGCCACTGTGAGGGCGATGCCGGAGGGACGATTCAGCGTCCTACGTCGGCGAGTTTCGCCCGCAGCTGGAGCACCGATTTGGTGTGGATCTGGCTGACCCTGCTCTCGGTGACGCCGAGCACCTGGCCGATCTCGGCGAGCGTGAGGCCCTCGTAGTAATAGAGCGTGACCACGGTCTTCTCCCGCTCCGGGAGGGTGTTGATCGCTCGGGCGAGCAGCCGGCGCAGCTCCCGGTCCTCGGCCACCTCGACCGGGTTGTCCGCGGCGGTGTCCTCGAGGGTGTCCATGAGGCTGAGTCGGTCACCGCCCTCGCCGCCGACATGCAGCAGCTCCTCCAGGGCGACCACATTGGCGAGCGACAACTGGCTGAAGACACCGTGCAGTTCCTCGATGCTGATGTCCATCTCGGCCGCCACCTCGGCCTCCGAGGGGGTGCGGCGCAGCTGGGCCTCCAGCGTGGCGTACGCCCGCTCCACGGCCCGGGCCTTCTGACGGACCGACCGCGGGATCCAGTCCAGTGCCCGCAACTCGTCGATCATCGCGCCGCGGATCCGGGTGATCGCGTAGGTCTCGAACTTGATGGCGCGCTCGGGGTCGAACTTCTCGATGGCGTCGATGAGCCCGAAGACCCCGGACGAGACAAAGTCCGCCTGCTCGACATTGGAGGGCAGCCCGACACTGACCCGGCCGGCCACATATTTCACCAGCGGTGAGTAGTGCAGGATCAGCTGCTCCCGCAGCCGGCCGTCGCCCGTGGTCTTGTACGACCGCCACAGCTCGTCGAGCGATGAGGGCGCGGCAGGGCGCACCGCGCCGCGAGCCGCGGGCGGCGCCGCGCTGTCAGACCCGGAGATGTGCTGGGGCATTCGTCGCCTTGAGCCGTTCTGCCATGACATGGGTGAGGACGTACGCTTCCGCCGGAAACCTTGTGAGCGTAGCGTGACTACGGCGTCGCGGTATGCGAAGGGCTTCGGCTCGGCGGTGTGCGGATACGGTCATCGCCTCAACCCTTTCACCCGATTGCCCCGATTCGGGGGATCGCCTCGCCGTGCGCCGTCACCCGGGCTCACGGGACGGACCAACTCCCATCGATCGCCATGACGTTCGACAAAGCCCAGGGCGAGCAGTTCATGGAGCCGGCCCAGGGCCTCGTCGCAGCCGGTCCCGGATTCCCGGGCCACCTCCCGCAGGTCGTTGCCGCCTCGTGCCGACAACGCTTCGAGCACCCGTGCCGTCACGGGATCGAGCAGGTCCCGCTCGACCAGCGGGCCCCGCCGCTCCGGGGCGAGGTCTCCGATGCCGCCGATGAGCTCGGCCACTTCGGCGGCGTCGGTGACCAGGACGGCCTCACCGCGCAGCAGTTCATGCACCCCGACGGACAGCCCGCTGGTCACCGGCCCCGGCACCCCCATGGTGGACCGCCCGAGCTGTTGTGCCCGGCGCGCGGTGACCAGCGATCCGCTGCGGAACTGGGCCTCGACCACGACCGTGCCCCGGGTGAGCGCGGCGATGACCCGGTTGCGGAGCACGAATCTGGGGCGCGTCGGATGCGCTCCGGGCGGCAACTCGGCCAGCACCAGGCCCTGTTCCGCGATGCGCTCGATCAACTCGGCATGCCCGCGCGGATAGGGGACGTCCACACCGGAGGCGAGCACCGCGATGGTGGCCCCGCCCGCGGCGAGCGCCCCTCGGTGAGCCGCGCCGTCCACACCGTGGGCCGCACCGGAGACGACCACCCAGCCCCGCTCGGCCAGCCCGGCGCCGAGCGTCGCCGCGACATGCGCGCCGTAGTCGCTGCAGGCCCGCGCACCCACCACGGCGACCGAGCGCAGCGCCCACATCCGCAAGCCGGCCGGGCCGCGCACCCATAACCCGACCGGGCGAGCGTCCCCGAGATCGTCCAGCTGACCGGGCCAGTCCAGATCCCCGGGGCAGATGAACCGCCCTCCGCACCGGGCGATCAGCGCGAGGTCGGCGACCGGGTCCAGCCCGGCAGCCCGCAGGGCGCATCCGGCCAGCCGGTCCCCGGTCGCCCCGGGTGGGGGCTTGCCCTTCCCGGTGAGCGCCCGACACAGCGCCACCGGCCCCATGCGACGCAGCCAGCGCCCCACCGCCTGATCCCCGGGCTCCACGAGCCGGGTGAGCGCCGCCCGCGCGAGCCGCTCCTCATCCGGGACACCCCACCGCTCGGGGAGCCCCTGCTCCTCGCCCAGGACGCCGTGCCCCGCGTCCAGGACGCCCTGTCCCTCGCCCGGGGCACCGTGCCCCTCACCCCGGACGCCGTGCCCCTCGCCCAGGGCTCCGTGCTCCTTGTGCGGGCCGCTATGGCCCTCATCCAGGGCTCTGTGCCCCTCCTTCGGGACGCCCTGTCCCTGCCAGGGCTCCGAGAACAGGGCGGGAACGGCGGCGCCGCGGCCGCCTGCCGAAGGCGCGGACATCAGCGCTCCCCCGCCGCGACCGGCACCCCGCGGCTGATCCCGGTGCGCAGCTGCAGCGCCTGGGCGATGTCCGGCGCCTCGGGCCGGTCGTGCCCGGCCAGGTCGGCGACGGTCCAGGCGACCCGCAGCACCCGGTCCAGCCCTCGGGCGGTGAGCAGCCCGCGCTCCATATCGCGCTCGGCCTCGCGCAGCGCACCGGAGAAGGGCTGCCAGCGGGTGCGCAGCTCATGGCCCGGCACCTCGCTGTTCAGCCGCCAGGGGGTGTCCTGGAGGCGGGCGGAGGCCCGCTCCCGGGCCTCCCGGACCCGGGCCGCGACGGACGCGCTGTTCTCCGCCCCGAGACGCGCCCCGGTGAGCTCGGCCCGGCTCACCGCCTCGACATGGACGCGCAGGTCCACCCGGTCCAGCAGCGGCCCCGACAGCCGTGCCTGATAGCGGCGGACCGTGGTGGGCGTGCACTCGCAGACGTCGCCCACCAGTCCGTAGCGCCCACAGGGGCAGGGATTGGCCGCCAGCATCAGCAGGAAGCGCGCCGGCATCCGCATCATCCCGGCGGACCGGGCCACCACGACATGCCCCGACTCCAGGGGCTGCCGCAGGGCGTCCAGCGCCTTCCCGCTGAATTCGGGAGCCTCGTCCAGGAAGAGCACTCCGCGGTGGGCGAGCGAGACCGCGCCGGGTCTGGGCAGGCCGTTGCCCCCGCCGACGAGCGCGGCCATGGTCGCCGAGTGATGCGGGGCGCAGTACGGCGGGCTCTTTACCAGCGGCTGACCCGGCGGGAGGACCCCGGCGACCGAATGGACCGCGGTGACCTCCAGGGCCTCCTGCTGGGTGAGCGGCGGCAGCAGCCCCGGCAGCCGCTCGGCCAGCATGGTCTTCCCGGCGCCCGGAGGCCCGCTGAGGAAGAGGTGATGCCCGCCCGCGGCCGCGACCTCCAGGGCGGTGCGCGCGGCCCGCTGCCCGGCGACCTCGGCCATATCGGGCAACCCAGCCCCGCTTCCGGGCACGGCGGCGACACCGGTGCCCATACCGGCGCCGGGCACGGTGAGCCCCGCCAGCATCGGATCGGGGCGGCCCAGCTCCTGGGTCTCCTCCTCCTCGGGCACCGGCTCGTCCGTCAGCACCGCGATCAGCTGGCGCAGGCTCCGCACGCCCAGCACCGAGACGCCCGGCACCAGGGCCGCCTCCCCCGCCGTCTGCTCGGGGACCACGACCTGGCGGTATCCCGCCTCGGAGGCGGCGAGCACGGCGGGCAGCACCCCGCGGACGGGCCGGACCCGGCCGTCCAGGCCCAGCTCTCCGATCATCATCAGATCAGCGATCTCACGCGGGTCCACGCGCTCGGCAGCGCCGAGCACCGCACAGGCCACGGCCAGGTCGAAGCCGCTGCCGCCCTTGGGGACGGATGCCGGGCTGAGCCCGACCGTGAGCTTTCTCTGCGGCCATTCGCCGCCGGAATTGACGACGGCCGCGCGGACCCGGTCCCGGCTCTCCACCAGGCTCTTGTCGGGCAGCCCGACGAGGGTGAAGGCGGCCACCCCCGGCTCCAGATCGGCCTGGACCTCGACCACGACGCCCTCGACCCCGACCAGCGCCACCGAGCAGGTGCGGGCGAACCCCATCAGGCCACCCCTCGCACATGCTCGACCACGGGCGCGCCCCGGCGGGGCAGCACCACCGCCACCACGTCGATCCGCACGCCGCCCGGCGGCGGGCCGCCGTGCCGCTCCAGCCAGCACTCCGCCAGCCGCCGCAGCCGCTCGGTCTTGTCCGGTCGGACGGCCGCCATCGGATGCTCGTAGCCACCCTCGCGGCGCGTCTTGACCTCGCACACCACCAGCGCACCGGCGTCGAGCGCGACGATGTCGATCTCGCCGTCCCGGCACCGCCAATTGCGCTCCAGGACGGTCATCCCGGCTTCCGCCAGCCTGCGGACCGCCACATCCTCGCCGTAGCGGCCCAGCGCTCCTCGGGCGTTCATTCGGCACCACCTCCGGCACCGACTGTGAGGCCCCCGCGCCCCCCTCAGGGATCTTGGAGAATTCCTGTGGACGACCGCCCGGCTGTGGACAACTCAGCCACTCGGAAGGTCGAGGTCGCTCTTGTTCAGCTCCTCGATATTCACGTCCTTGAACGTGAGAACCCGTACCTGCTTCACGAAACGGGCCGGGCGGTACATGTCCCAGACCCAGGCGTCGGCCATCGACACCTCGAAAAAGACCTCACCCTGAACCGAGTGCACCTGCATCTCGTAGTCGTTGGTGAGATAGAAGCGGCGTTCGGTCTCGATCACATATTTGAACAGACCGACGACATCGCGGTACTCCCGGTAGAGCTTCAGCTCCATCTCGGTCTCGTACTTCTCGAGGTCCTCGGCGCTCATGGCATGTTCCCCTTCAGCCGTGCGTCCCCCCATTGTGCGTCAGACGCGCTCAGTCTCCAGGATCACCGGTGCACCCGGGGGTCCCTCGACGAGCAGCGTACGCAACAGCTCCGGCAGCCGCGTCGGGTACACCGGCTCGGTGGCCGTGGCCAGCTCATCCGCCGTCCACCACCGCAGCCCGGCCACGCTGCGCCGCTCCAGCTCCGTCAGCCCGCTGCCGGCCCGTGCCGTGGTCTGTCGGGTACGACACAGGTAGTACCACTCGTCCTGGTCCCAGCGCCGCCCGGCGAACGGGAAGGAGCAGATCCGCCGCCACAGCAGCGGCCCGAGCCGCACATCGGTGATCCCGGTCTCCTCCGCGAGCTCCCTGAGCGCCGCCTGCTCGCGGCTCTCCTCGCCCTCCAGGCCGCCTCCCGGGGTGAACCACCACGTCGACGAGGGATCGTCCGGCTCGAAGCCGTGCAGCAGCAGGATGCGGTCCTGTGGATCCAGCAGCACCACCCGTGCGACCTTCCGCAGCCGCCGCTCGTCCGTGCCGGTCGGCCCGGCTTCGCCGGCCTCCTCAGCCACGCGCGGCCACCTTTCCCTTCGCCGCCTGGTCCCGCCGTGCGCCGCCGCCCGCCCTGCGCCGGACGAGGGGCCCGTAGGCCGCGCCCACCAGGATCAGCACGGCGCCGGTGACGATCGAGATCAGGATCGGCCCCAGCGGCCCCGGCTGCGAGATCCCGCCCGGCAGCGCCTTGAAGGCATCGGGTCGCCCCACGGTGCCCCAGGACCCCAGCGGCCAGGCGGTGGCATCCACCCGGGCGTCCACGGCGCCCCGCTCCACGGCGCCGCCCGCCTCGTCGGTGAGATGCACCCGGGAGTCGAGGGAGTCGCTGCGATGGTCGCCCATCAGGAACAGCCGGTTCTTGGGCACGGTGGTGGCGAAGACCGTCGAGGACGCCTGCTCCTCGGAGCGCAGATACGGTTCCTCGAAGACCTTGCCGTTGACCCGCAGCCGGCCCTGCTTGTCACAGCACTCGATCCGGTCGCCGCCGACCCCGATGACCCGCTTCACCATGGGCAGGTCGCCCCACACCTGGTCGCGGAAGACCACCACGTCGCCGCGGCGCACCTCGCCGCCGTCGACCCGCTGCGCCAGCACCCGGGCACCCTTGGCGATCGTCGGCGCCATGGAGTCGGTCGGGACGGTGTAGGGCTTGTAGAGCACCGCGCCCCAGACGAAACCTCCGAGGAACAGCACACACCCGAGGGCCACCGCCACCCCGGACAGCACGCTGCCCGGCGTACGCCGCGGTGTGCCGCCCCCGACCCCTTGGGCTCCGCTCATTCCAGTGCTCCCGCCGTACGCAACAGACGTAGAAGATCAGGTTCCGTGTGCCCTGGGGCACACGGGACCGCACCTTACCCGGCGGTACGAGCCCCGTCAGCAGTCGGCGGTCAGCCGGTCCGGCCGGGCCTCGGCCTCGGCCCGGACCTTGGCGATCAGCCTGCGGCGGCGCCACAGCACGATCGGCACCGCACCCGCGAGCCCCACGGCCGAGGGGGCCATCGCGGCGGCCGCGCCCAGACCCGGCTGGTCGAAGGTGCCCGGCACCGACAGGGTGGACCAGCGGTCGATCGGCCAGGCGACGACGAACGCGCGCCCGACGACATCGTCCACCGAGACCGTGCCGTTGTTCAGGTTCTGGTGGTAGCGGGAGTCCAGCGAGTCCTGGCGGTGGTCGCCCATCACCCAGATCCGGCCCTCGGGCACCTTGATCGGGCCGAACGGCTTCTCGTCACAGGGGGTGTTCCCGGGGAAGATGTACGGCTCGTCCAGCGGCTTGCCGTTGACCACGACCTTGCCGCCGCGCTTGCAGGAGACGGTGTCCCCGCCGACCGCGATGACCCGCTTGATCAGGTCCTTCTCCTCCGCCGACGGCATCAGCCCGATAAAGCTGAGCGCCTTCTGGATGCCCTCGGCGACCGGGCCGGAGTCACTCGTCTGGGTCTCGCCGAGCCAGCCGCCCGGGTCATGGAAGACGACCACCTCGCCGCGCTGCGGCTCGGAGCCGAACCACGGGGTGAGCTTGTCCACCAGCACCCGGTCGCCCCGCTGCAAGGTGTTCTGCATGGAGTCGGACGGAATGGAGAACGCCTGCACCAGGAAGGTCTTGATCAGCAGCGCCAGAGCCAGCGCGATGATGACCAGGATCGGCAGCTCCTTCCAGAAGGAGCGCGCCTTCTTCGGCTTCCCGAGCTTCCCGGGCCCGCCGGGCATCCCGGGGCCCGGCTTCGCCGACGCCCCGTCCTCGGGCCCGGACGGGTCAGTGGCGCCGGGTCCGTCCGGGGGGCCGGAGGGTTCCCCCCCGCCATCGGCTCCGTGCGGGTCCGACGCCCTGGGGCGGGCAGCCGTCTTGTCCGTGGGTGCACCGGCTTCGGGCGCCTCGTCCGTCCCGTCCGTGGGGTGCTCTCCCGTCGCCCCGGGCTGCCTCTCGGGCTCTTCGTGACCGGATCGTGCGCCGACCGCCAAATCCCCCACATCCACTCCTCACGCCTGACTGCCGCCTGCCCCACGAACGGCGCAGGATCACCACTCCCATAACGAGCGGGAGTTCCGCAGGGGTCGGGAGCTGGACCATTCCTTGCTGATCCATGGGGGACAGCCTATGCGCCGCGCCCTCGGCCTGTGTCGCCCCACTCGGCGCGTCCTTGACGGAAGCGTAGGTGTCCGGCTCCTCGAGCCGCCGCATATGCCCGAACGGCCAGGCGATCACCACGGCGCGGCCGACCACCATGTTGTCCGGGACCGTGCCCTGATAAGGCTCGTCGAGATGGACGCGGGAGTCGGCCGAATTGGACCGGTGATCCCCCATGACGAACATCCGCCCCTGAGGGACGGTCACCTTGAACTGCCGCTGCGACGGCGGGTTCCCGGGGTGCAGATACGGCTCGTTCAGCGGGGTCCCGTTGACGGTGACCTTACCGTTCGTATCGCAGCACGCCACGGTGTCGCCGCCCACCGCGACCACTCGCTTGATCAGGTCCTGCTCGTCGCTGGACGGCAGCAGGCCGATGAAGGTCAGGAACTCCTTGCCCTGCTTGATGACCGGCGGGTCGTCCTTGGGGGGCTTGCGCTCGTCATCCAGCCAGCCCCCGGGGTCCTTGAACACCACCACATCGCCGCGCTCCGGCTTCGAGCCGAACCACGGGGTGAACTTGTCCACCAGCACCCGGTCGCCGATCCGGATGGTCTGCTCCATCGAACCGGACGGAATGACGAACGCCTGCACCAGGAAGGTCTTCAGGACGAGCGCGATCACCAGCGCCACGCCCACCAGGATCGGTATCTCCTTGACGGCCGAACGGCGCCGCCTGCGCTTGATACGGCGCTGGATCCTGCGCCGCTCCGCGCGCCCGCCGACCCGGCGCTCGCCCGGCGCACGGGTGGCGTCCACACCGGCGGGCGGATCCACCGTCCGGCGCGCCTTGGCCCGAGGCCGCCCGCGGCTACCCATGGGCACCACCGGGGGCGTCGGAGGATATGGCGCCGGGCGCCGCGGGCACGCCCTCGAAGGCGTCCGTACGGGGGACACCGGACCAGCGGCCGAACGGCCAGCCGATCCATGCGGCGCGGCCGATCACCTTGTCGACGGGGACCGTGCCCCCGCCCGGTGCGCCCAGGTAGTCGCGTGAGTCCCGGGAGGCGCCGCGGTGGTCGCCCATCACCCACAGCCGCCCCTCGGGCACGACGATGTCGAAGGGCACCCGCGAGGGGCTGTCCCCGGGGTGCAGATAGCGCTCGTCCACCGGCCGGCCGTTCACCTCGATCCTCCCCCGCTTGTCGCAGCAGGTGACCCGGTCACCACCGATGCCCACCACGCGCTTCACGTAGTCGGACTCGGCCGGTTCGGCCAGCCCGACCGCCGCGGCAGCCTTGCGCAGCAGACCGGTCACCGGGTTTCCGGACGGCCCCTCCTCGCCGAAGGAACCGGCTCCGTCGAACACGACAACGTCGCCGCGGCGCGGATCGTCCCCGAAACGGTAGGCGAGCTTGTTCACCAGCACCCGGTCCCCGGGACGAAGGGTGTTCTCCATCGAACCGCTGGGGATCAGGAACGGCTGCAGTACCAAGCCGCTCACCAGCAGCACGAGCGCGGCGCAAGCGGCCGCGAGCAGCGCTCCGCGCCGCCATCGCCCGCCGCCGGCCAGCCATTGCGGCAGCCGCCCGGCGGACGAGGGCTCCCCGGCCCGCGCCGGAGCACGCGAAGAGCGCGACCGCCCCTCGTGCTCCTTCTCGGAGCCCCGGGAGCGGTCGCGCTCCGCGAGCTGTCCTTCGGTGTCCATCGGGCCAGAGCCTATCCGGCCCGGCCGGATGATCCGGCGGTAGCTCAGTAGTCGCGCAAAATCGCCGCGATCAGTTGTCGCGCTTCTCCTTGATCTTGGCGGCCTTGCCGCGGAGGTCGCGCAGGTAGTACAGCTTCGCCCGGCGCACATCACCGCGGGTGACGACCTCGATCTTCTCGACGATCGGGGTGTGCACCGGGAAGGTGCGCTCCACGCCGACGCTGAAGCTCACCTTGCGGACGGTGAAGGTCTCGCGGACACCGGAGCCCTGGCGGCGGATGACGACGCCCTTGAACTGCTGGACACGGGAGCGGTTGCCCTCGATGACGCGGACGTGGACGTTGACCGTGTCGCCGGGGCGGAAGGTCGGGATGTCGCTGCGCAGCGACGCGGAGTCGACGGTGTCGAGCAGGTGAGACATGATCGTCTGCTTTCCTCGCTGATGCCACAGGTCATCAGCGGCATATCGGATGATGATTCGGAGTGCCGCCCTCATCGGGTGGGCGTCGGTCCCCCTGTGGCAGGGGCGCACACCCGGACGTACGGCAGCGGCCTATTCTTCCACGGCCCGGTCCGGCCGCCCAAATCGGGCCCCACCGGTCCCGGGCAGCTCCTCCCAGCCCAGCTCGGCCAGGAGCGCGCGGTCGTGCTTGTCGAGCGTCGAGGGGTCGCAGCGCTCGATCAGATCGGGGCGGTTCTCGCTGGTGCGGCGGAACGCCTCGTCGCGGCGCCAGCGGCCGACCCTGCCGTGGTGGCCGCTGATCAGCACCTCCGGGATGGAGCGGCCGCGCCACTCGGGGGGCTTGGTGTAGACGGGCCCCTCCAGGAGATCGGCCATCGCGCCGGGGGCGAAGGAGTCGTCGCGATGCGACTCGGCGTTGCCCAGCACACCCGGCAGCAGCCGGGCCACCGCCTCGGTGATCACCAGCACCGCGGCCTCGCCGCCGGCCAGCACATAATCGCCGATCGAGACCTCGTGCACCTCGAGCCGCTCGCCGTACTCCTCGATCACCCGACGGTCGATGCCCTCGTAGCGGGCGGGCGTGAAGACCAGCCAGGGGCGCTCGGCGAGCTCGACGGCCAGGGCCTGGGTGAACGGACGGCCGCTCGGGGTCGGCACGATCAGCGTGGGCTTGACCAGCCCCTCCGCCTCGCCCGACGCCATGATCGAGTCAAGCGCCTCGCCCCAGGGCTCGGGCTTCATGACCATGCCGGGGCCGCCGCCGTACGGGGTGTCGTCGACCGTGTTGTGCCGGTCGTGCGTGAAGCCGCGCAGATCGTGGACCCGCACATCGAGTTGGCCGCGGGCGCGTGCCTTGCCGACCAGCGAGACGTTCAGCGGCTCCAGGTACTCGGGGAAGATCGTGACGACGTCGAGCCTCATGACGGATCGTCCTCACGCCCGCCCGCGCTGTCGTCCTTACGGCCGCCGTCGGTCTCGTCCTTCTCACGGCCGCTCGCGGCCTCGTCCTTACGGCTGCCCGCGATCTCCGCCTCGGCCTCGTCGAGCAGGCCCGGCGGCGGGTCGATCACGGCGCGCTGCTCCTCCAGATCGATCTCCGGCACGAACTCGGAGACGAACGGGATCATCACCTCGCCCCCGTCGGGGCGCTTCACGATCAGCAGGTCCTGGTACGGCAGATGGGAGATCTCGGAGACCCTCCCGACCTCGGTGCCGTCCACGGTGACCACGTCGATGTCGATCAGCTGGTGGTCGTAGAACTCCTCGGGGTCCTCGGGGAGTTCCTCGGGGTCGACCTCCGCGATCAGCAGGGTGTTGCGCAGCGCCTCCGCGGCGCTGCGGTCGCGTACGCCCTCGAAGCGCAGCAGCAGCCGGCCGCTGTGCACCCGGCCGGACTCGATGGTCAGCGGCCCGGCCGAGGCGGGCTCGGTGGTCAGCACGGCACCCGGGCCGAGCCGCAGCTCCGGCTCGTCCGTCCGCACCTCGACGGTGACCTCGCCCTTGATGCCATGGGCACGGCCGATCCGCGCGACAACCAACTGCACGATGCGATGTCCCTTCACACACACGGGCCGGGGACGGCCCAAAGCCCTCCCCGGCCCGTGCCGGTGCTCTTCTTGATCGCCTCAGCGGACCTGATCGACGTCGACGAGGTCGACGCGGATCCCGCGGCCGCCGATGGCGCCCACAACGGTGCGCAGGGCGCGTGCGGTGCGGCCGTTGCGGCCGATCACCTTGCCGAGGTCATCGGGGTGCACCCGGACCTCCAGCACACGCCCACGCCGCAGGGTGCGCGAGGCCACCTGCACGTCGTCGGGGTTGTCGACGATGCCCTTCACCAGGTGCTCGAGGGCCTCCTCGAGCATCCTCAGGCCTCAGTCGACGCGGTGGACTCAGCGGACTCAGCCGCCTCGTCCGACTTCTTCTCGGCCTTCTTCGCCTTCTGGGTGATCGCCTCACCCTTCGGCTCGTCACCGGCGTCCTTGGCGGCCGCCTCGAACAGGGCGCGCTTGTCGGCCTTCGGCTCGGCGACCTTCATCGGAGCCGGGGCGGGCAGACCCTTGAACTGCTGCCAGTCGCCGGTGACCTTCAGGATGGCCAGCACGGGCTCGGTCGGCTGCGCGCCGACCTTCAGCCAGTGCTGCACACGCTCCGAGTCGACCTCGATGCGCGACGGGTTCTGCACCGGGTGGTACAGGCCGATCTCCTCGATCGCCCGGCCGTCACGGCGGGTGCGGGAGTCGGCGACGACGATGCGGTAGTGAGGCGAACGGATCTTGCCCAGACGCTTCAGCTTGATCTTGACTGCCACGGAAGTGGTGTCTCCTGGTCTTGACGTGGTTGAGCACTGCGACGTGCCGCGTGGGGTTGCGGTACCCGAGTGCCCGATGGACGCGTCAGCCGGAGGAGAGAGGGGTCCTGGTCGGCTGTCGAGTACAGCAGACCATTCTGCCACACCGGGACAGGTCAGCCGACCGCGGCCACCGCCTCCGGAATACGGAAGGGCTTACCGCATCCACCGCACATGATCGGTGCCTGGGCCAGCACCGACGGGACGACCCGGACATTGCGCCCGCAGTCGCACACCGCCTTGACCCGGACGCCGCCACCGGACGAGCCGTGTCGCGCGGCGGGCCCGCGGAAGGTGCGGGAGGTCTCGGCGGTGGTCGCCACGGTGTGTGCCTTCAGCGCGCGCTGGAGACGGTCGATCGTGGTCCGGTACCGCTTTCTCGCCTCGGGGCTGAGGGTGACCAGCGAGAAGCCGCTACTGGGATGCGGCTCCTCCGGGTGGTCGAGCCCCAGCTCCTCGGCGATCGCCAGGAACCGGCGGTTGTGGTAGCGGCCGGCGCGTGAGGTGTCACGGACACCGCGGGCGGCGGCGATCCCATGGACTGCCTCATGCAGCAGCCGTTCGAAGGAGAGCTCGGCGCCACATGCGGACGACGACTCTCCGATCAGCGATTCGGGCGCGGCGAGATCCGGCAGCTCGGAGTGGTGCCGTTGAATATCGGCCCACGCCTGCGCCAGCTCTGCGGCGAGAACAGGTGGTGTCGTGCTCACGTCGTGCTAACGAGCAGGACCGGTCCGGTGTTCCGATTCCGGGGCATCCCAAATAATTTGCACGTACCAGTCAGTTCACGGTGATGTACGACGACGAGGGGCGGGTGCGTAAATGTGTGGATGAGCCACGCACCGTGCATCAAGCCGGTACGTACCGCCTCAGTAGGCCCTCGCGACGATGGCGACGTTACCCGGCGCGTCATCGGCGTCCGGCACCGCCCCGTCCTCGGTGATCAGACACCGGACCGACACGGACCGCTCCGCGAGCGCCGCCTCGCCCTCCGGCCCCAGGTCCGCCCACCGGATGCGGGCCCAGCCGCCCGCGGCCGCGGCCTCGGCGGCCTCCTCCATGGTCGCCACCTCCGTGGTGCGCGCCTTACGGCGCTCACGGGCCTGCCGCAGCAGCAGCGCCTGGTCCTCCTCCAGGACCTTGGGCAGCAGCTCCGGCAGCAGTTCGGCACGCACCGGCTCCTTGCCGCCGGGGATCCGCCGGGCCACCATCGCGGTGCCGCCCTCCAGGTCGCGCGGGCCGACCTCGACCCGGACCGGCACGCCCTTGAGTTCCCAGTCGACCGCGCGCCGGCCGAAGGGGGTGTCCGTACGGTCGTCGACATGGACCCGCACGCCCGCCGCGGTGAGCAGCTCGCCGATCTCGCGGACCTTGGCGAGCACCGAGTCGTCGCCCTTGATCGCCAGCACCACGACCTGGATCGGGGCCAGCCTCGGCGGGATCCGCAGGCCGTTGTCGTCGCCGTGCATCATCACCAGCGCGCCGACCATCCGGGTCGTGCTGCCCCAGGAGGTCTGCCAGACCAGCTCCTGCTCGCCGTCCTTGGACAGATAGCTGGTGTGGAAGGCCCGGGCGAAGTTCTGACCGAGCTCATGGCTGGTGCCCAGCTGCAGCGCCTTGCCGTCGCCCATCATCCCTTCGAGGGTGAGGGTGTTGAGGGCGCCGGCGAACCGCTCCCGGGCGGTCTTGCGGCCCAGCACCACGTCCATCGCCAGGACGTCCTCCATGAACCGGGCGTAGACCTCGCGGTGGATCCGGGCGGCGAAGTCCCTGGCGTCCTCGTACGACGCGTGCGCGGTGTGCCCCTCCTGCCACAGGAACTCGGTCGTCCGCAGGAACAGCCGCGGCCGTAGCTCCCAACGCACCACATTGGCCCACTGGTTGATCAGCAGCGGCAGATCGCGGTAGCTCTGCACCCACTTGGAGAAGTACTCGTTGACGATCGTCTCGGAGGTGGGCCGGACGACGACCGGCTCCTCCAGCTCCTTACCGCCGCCATGGGTGACGACCGCGAGCTCCGGCGCGAACCCCTCGACGTGATCGGCTTCCTTGGCCAGATACGACTGCGGGATGAAGAGCGGGAAGTACGCGTTCTGGACGCCGACCGCCTTGATGCGGGCGTCCATGTCCTGCTGCATCCGCTCCCACAGCCCGTACCCATACGGTCGGATCACCATGGTGCCGCGCACCGGGCCGTTGTCGGCCAGCTCGGCCTTGTTGATCACATCCTGGTACCAGCGGGGGAAGTCCTCCGACCGCGGGGTGAGCACGGGAGTCTTGGCCATGGCGCCGATCGTACGGCGGCGGGGTACCGAACTGTGAATCAAGCAAAAACGAGCCGATCAGTGCCGGCCATCGCCCGCCACCGGCCGCCGGCCCGGCGGAGGTCAGGGGGCGGTTCGGGAGCGAGACGTACGCACAGGTGCGCGGGGGCGCACAAAGGGGGCACGCAAGCACGGCCGTGAAACCTCTGGACGCGGGGACGGATGCGGAGTTCCCTGGCATTTGGGGGTGGGACGTCACACCGCACAACGGCGGATGTGACACCGAATCTGACGACGGCACTGCTCTTCGCTGATTGGGGCCCTTTCGATGACATTTACGCTCGTACAGCGGCATCGCCCGCACCCCTCCTCGTCGCGAACGACGGACGCCCACGCTCGCACCCGCGACTGGGCGGAGATCCAGGAGCGGATGCTGGTCCCGCTGTACGAGGCCGTGTACGAACGGCTGGACGTCGGCGCCGGGACCCGACTGCTGGGCCTGGGCTGCGGCTCCGGGCTCGCCCTCCTCATGGCGGCCGCGCGCGGCGCCACGGTCTGCGGGGTGGACACGGACGAGCGGCGCCTGGACCTCGCGCGCGAGCGGCTGACGGCCGTGGGCGCGCCGGGCGGCCCGGCACTGCCCACCCGGCTGGGCCTCGGCGGCCCGGAGAGCCCCTGCGTACAGGAGGCCGCGGCGGAGTCGGCCTTCACGGTGGTGACCGCCTTCGAGCCGCTGTCGGCCCTGGGCGCGGCGGGCCCCGGGGCGGCGGTGTCCACCCTCGCGGCCGCCGCGGCGCGCACCGAACGCGGCGGGGCCGTGGTGCTCGCCGGATGGGGACCGCCGGAGCGCTGCGCCACCTCCGGGGTGCTGCGGGTGGGCGACCGGCTCGCCGATCCGATGGACTCCCCCAGCCACCACCGGGAGGTGCCCCCTCCCGCCCGCTGGCGGCCGTGCGGCCGCGACGACCTGGAGGAACTGGCCGCGCCGGCCGGGCTGCGGCCCGACGGATCGGGCCGGGTGGCCTGCCCGTTCGGGTACGCCGACATGGACAGCGCGGTGCGCGGGCTGCTGTCGACGCGGCTGTTCGACGCGGCGGAGCAGGTCACGGATCCGATCCAGGTCCGCAAGGAGATCACCGAGGCGCTCCATCCGCATCAACGCGCGGACGGCACGGTGTGGATGCCGAACGTCTTCCGCTATCTGATCTGCCGCGTCTGAACGGGACCGTCACGTAAGGCCCCTGACGGTGTACGCAGGGGCCTTACGGTTCGTTCGTACGGGGACGCCTCGGGGGCCGGGGCGGCTCAGCCCATGAACTTCTTGAACTCGTCGGGGAGTTCGAAGTCCTGGCCGTCCTGTCCGGCGGGCAGCCCGAACGCGCCGCCCTGCTCGCGGCGCGCCGCCGCGGCCTGCTCATCGGCCTTGCGCTTCATGGGGTTGCCCGAGCGCTGCTTGCCCTTGGCCTTCTTCTGCTGCTTGCCCTTGCGCTTGCCGCCGCCACCGACGCCCGGCATACCCGGCATCCCGGGCATCCCCGGCATGCCGCCCTGGGCCATCTTCGACATCATCTTGCGTGCGTCGAAGAACCGCTCCACCAGGTTCTTGACCGCGCTCACCTCGACGCCGGAACCGCGGGCGATACGGGCGCGGCGCGAGCCGTTGATGATCGTGGGGTCCTGGCGCTCGCCCGGGGTCATCGACTTGATGATGGCCGCGGTGCGGTCCACTTCCCGCTCGTCCAGGTTGTTGATCTGGTCCTTCATCTGGCCCATGCCCGGCAGCATGCCGAGCAGCTTGGAGATGGAGCCCATCTTGCGGACCTGCTCCATCTGCGCCAGGAAGTCGTCGAGCGTGAACTCCTTGGGGCCCTTCGCCAGCTTGGCCGCCATCTTCTCGGCCTCTTGCTGGCTGAAGGTCTGCTCGGCCTTCTCGATCAGGCTGAGCATGTCGCCCATGCCGAGGATGCGGGACGCCATGCGGTCCGGGTGGAACGCGTCGAAGTCGTCCAGCTTCTCGCCGTTGGAGGCGAACATGATCTGGCGGCCGGTGACATGCGCGATGGACAGCGCGGCACCACCGCGCGCGTCGCCGTCCAGCTTGGAGAGCACCACACCGTCGAAGCCGACGCCGTCGCGGAACGCCTCCGCGGTGTTCACCGCGTCCTGGCCGATCATCGCGTCGACGACGAAGAGGACCTCGTCCGGGCTGACGGCGTCGCGGATGTCGGCGGCCTGCCGCATCAGCTCCTCGTCGATACCGAGGCGGCCCGCGGTGTCGACGATCACGACGTCGTGCTGCTTGGTCTTGGCGAACTCGATCGAGTCCTGCGCCACCTTGACCGGGTCGCCGACGCCGTTGCCCGGCTCGGGGGCGAAGACGGCGACGCCGGCCCGCTCCGCGACCACCGAGAGCTGGTTGACGGCGTTGGGGCGCTGGAGGTCACAGGCGACGAGCAGCGGGGCGTGGCCCTGGCCCTTCAGCCAGCGGCCGAGCTTTCCGGCGAGCGTGGTCTTACCGGCACCCTGCAGACCCGCGAGCATGATCACGGTCGGCGGCTGCTTGGCGAAGCGGAGGCGCCGCGCCTCGCCGCCGAGGATGCCGATCAGCTCCTCGTTGACGATCTTGATGACCTGCTGGGCGGGGTTGAGCGCCTGGGAGACCTCGGCCCCGAGGCTCCGCTCCTTGACCTGCTTGATGAACGACCGGACGACGGGCAGCGCCACGTCGGCCTCGAGCAGGGCGATCCGGATCTCGCGTGCCGTGGCGTCGATGTCCGCCTCGCTGAGGCGTCCCTTGCCCCGGAGGTTCTTGAAAGTCGCTGCGAGGCGATCGGAGAGGGTATCGAACACGGTGGTCGCGAATCCTTCGGTCGGATGTCGGGTCGGTGGTCGGCCTCCAAGGGTATCCGCCCGTCGCGGGAACGGTCTGCCCCCGGGCGTGCGACGTCCGGGCGGGGTGTCTTCCCCCACCCCGCCCCTTCCCGAACCGGGGCTGCGCCCCGGGCCCCGTTCCGGGGGCTCCGCCCCGGACCCCGCTCCTCAAACGCCGGAGGGGCTGGGGAGTCTCAGGTGTCGGACGGGCTGGTCAGTGCTCGCTCCACCTTCTGAGCCACCTCGGCCGCTCGCATGGGCTTCAGGGGGGCGCCGGAGTTGTCCGTGACATAAAACGCATCCACGGCGTTGGCGCCGAGGGTGGAGACGTGGGCGCTGCGTACCGCGACGCCGGTGTGCTCCAGGGCACGGCCGATTCGGTGCAGCAGGCCGGGGGCGTCCTGGGCGCGGACCTCGATCACGGTGGCGAGCTGGGAGCCGCCGGGTGCGACCGTCACCCGTGGTGGCGGGGCGTGCACGCCGCGGCGGCGGGGGTACTTGCGGTAGGCGGCCTCGCGCTCGGCCAGGCGGGCGACGATGTCGAGCGAGCCGTCCAGGGCGCGGAGCAGGTCGTTCCGCAGTCGGGCGGCCTGTGGCAGCGAACCGTACTCGGCGGCGACCCGCCAGCTCAGCAGCAGCACCCCGGCCGCCGCGCCCGCCGCGTCCAGCTCCGACGGCAGTTCCAGAGCGCGCAGGTCCGCCGCGCGCACGGTAAGGCGGTGCAGGGCCAGGACGCCGGCCGCTGTGTGCAGGACGCCGGGCTGGTCGGGGACGGCGATGAGCAGTTCCACGCCGATCGGCTCGGGGGCGGTGCTCTCGTCCTCGGGACGCCCTTCGGCGGCGGCCGTAAGGAGGCCGTCGGTGAGGAGGCCGCCCGTCTCGCCCGGTGCCAGCGCCTCGGAGCGTGCGTGCAGGGCCAGTACCGGGCCGCCGGTGCGCCATGCCTCGATCGCGAGGCGTTCCTGTTCGGCCGTCGTCTGCTGCGGGGTGGACCAGTCGTCGGCGGGTTCGCCCGCGAGCACTGCCGCGACCCGCTTGACCAGGTCGGCGACGAGGGAGCCGCGCCAGGCGCTCCAGGCCGCGGGGCCGGTGGCGAGCGCGTCGGCCTCGGTGAGGGCGTGCAGCAGTTCCAGGGTGGTGGCGCCGCCGACGGCCTCGGCGACCGAGCGCACCGTGGCCGGGTCGTCCAGGTCGCGCCGGGTGGCGGTCTCGACGAGCAGCAGATGGTGGCGTACGAGGGTGGCGAGGACCGCGACGTCCGCGCGGTCGAAGCCGATGCGGGCGGCGACATCGCGGGCGATGGTCTCCCCGGCCACCGAGTGGTCGCCGGGCCAGCCCTTGCCGATGTCGTGCAGCAGGGCGGCGACCAGCAGCAGATCGGGGCGGCCGACCCGGCGGCTGAGCGCGCTGGCCCGGACCGCGGTCTCGACCAGATGCCGGTCCACGGTCCAGCGGTGGACGGCGTTGCGCTGCGGACGGCAGCGCACCCGCTCCCAGTCCGGCAGCAGCCGGGTGATCAGTCCTTCGGCCTCCAGGGCCTCCCACACGCCGACGGTGGACTCGCCCGCGCCCAGCAGCGTGATCAGTTGCTCCCTGGCCTCGGGCGGCCACGGCACGGGCAGCGGCCGGGCGGCGGTGGACAGCCGCCTTACGGCGTGCGGCGACAGCGGAAGTCCGGCCTGGGCGGCGGCCGCGGCGGCCCGCAGGGTGAGCACGGGGTCGCGGTCGGGGCGCGCGGTGCGGGCCAGCACCACCTCGCCGTCCTGTTCCACGACGCCCTCGGCGAGCGGGCTGCGCTCCCCCGCGTCCGCGGCGCCCCCACGGCCGCCCGAGCGCCCGCCGCGGCCGCCGAGCAGTCCGCGCAGCCGGGGCCGGGCGGCCGAGCGGGCGCGCAGCACCCGCTCGACCTCGCGCCAGGTGACATCGCTCGCGTAGGAGATGACCCGGGCGGATTCGTAGATCTGGCGCAGCAGGGCGTCGGCGTCCAGCAGCCCGAGGGCGGCCGCGACCTGGTCCTGCTCCTGGAGCGCGAGGCGGTCGGCGGCGCGGCCGGTGGACAGATGGAGCGCGTCGCGGGCGTCCAGCAGCCGCCGCCGCGCGTCGTCGAGGCCCTCGCGGGGCGCGTCGGCGAGCCAGGAGGCGGCGATGGCGCGCAGCGCGGTGGCGTCGCGGAGCCCGCCGCGGGCCTCCTTCAGGTCGGGTTCGAGCAGGAACTGCAGCTCACCGTGGCGCTCGGCGCGCTCCTGGCACAGCGCGTGGAGTTCGGGCAGCCGCCGGGGGGCCTGGGCGCGCCAGTCGGCGAGGACGGTGGTGCGCAGATCGGCGGTGAGCGCCTGGTCGCCCGCGATATGGCGTGCGTCGAGCAGGCCGAGCTGGACCTTCAGATCCTCGGCGGCGGTCGCGCGGGCCTCGTCGGGGGTGCGCACCGAGTGGTCGAGGGCGAGGCCCATGTCCCAGACCGGGTACCAGAGGTGGTCGGCGAGCGCGGCGAGCGCCGAGCGGTCGGCGGAGCCGTCGTGCAGCAGCAGCACATCGAGGTCGCTGCGCGGGGAGAGTTCGCCGCGTCCGTAGCCGCCGACCGCCACCAGGGCGACGCCCCGGCCGATCCCGGCGGTCTGCGTCCCGCCGGTGAGCAGCGCGGCCAGCCACTGGTCGGTGAGTTCGGCCAGGGCGGAACGGCGCGGCGGCCCGGACCGCGACCCCTCCTGGAGGAGTCGCAGCCGGGCCGCCGCGTAGCCGCCGGGCCCCGAGTCGGTGGTGTCGGTCGTGGTCTCGAGGCTTTCCGTCAACTCGGCTCCCTGTCAGCGTGCGACTGGTTGTCCGGCTCGTGCCGGGCCCTTGGAGGGCGGCCGGGCCCCGGCCCTCGGAGGGCGCCCGGGCCGCGGCCCCCAGCGAGCGTCCCGGCCCCGGCCCTCAGAGGGCGTCCGGGCCGCGCTCCCCGGTGCGGACCCGGACGGCGGTCTCGACGGGGACGCTCCAGACCTTGCCGTCCCCGATCTTTCCGGTGCGCGCGGCCTTGACCACGACATCGACGAGGTCATCGGCGTCCTCGTCCTCGACCAGCACCTCTATGCGCACCTTGGGCACCAGGTCGACGGTGTACTCCGCGCCCCGGTAGACCTCGGTGTGGCCACGCTGACGGCCGTAGCCGCTGGCCTCGGTGACGGTCAGGCCCTGGACGCCGAACGCCTGCAGCGCTTCCTTGATCTCGTCGAGCCGGTGCGGCTTCACGACTGCGGTGATGAGCTTCACGCGTCCACCTTCTTGTTGTGCGGCTTCTGCGGCGCGGACGCGCCGGTCGCGGCGGGCACCGTACTACGGGCGGATCCGCCCACCGCGCTGAAGTCATAGGCGGTCTCGGCGTGGAACGCCTGGTCGATGCCGCCGAGCTCCTCGTCCTCACTGGCCCGGAAGCCGATGGTCACGTCGATGAGCTTGGCGAGGAGCCAGGAGACGACGAAGGAGTAGAGCAGCACCGTGAAGGCGCCGAGCGCCTGCTTGCCCAGCTGGGCCGCGCCGCCGACGCCGTCGGTGGCCAGGACGCCGACCAGGAGGGTGCCGATGAGACCGCCGACCAGGTGCACCCCGACCACGTCGAGCGAGTCGTCGTAGCCCAGCTTGTACTTGAGGCTGACGGCCCAGGAGCAGACGACACCGGCCACCAGGCCGATCACGATGGCGCCCCAGGCGTTCACCGCCGCGCCCGAGGGGGTGATGGCGACGAGGCCCGCGACCGCGCCGGAGGCGGCGCCCAGCGTGGTGAACGCGCCGTGCCGGATGCGCTCGTAGGCGAGCCAGCCGAGCATCGCGACACCGGTGGCGACCTGGGTGTTGAAGGCCATGTTGGCGGCGGTCCCATTGGCGGCGAGGGCGGAGCCGGCGTTGAAGCCGAACCAGCCGAACCACAGCAGACCGGAGCCGAGCATCACCAGCGGCAGGTTGTGCGGGCGCATCGGGTCCTTCTTGAAGCCGATGCGCTTGCCCAGCACCAGGGCCACGGCCAGGCCCGCGGCCCCCGCGTTGATGTGGACCGCCGTGCCGCCCGCGAAGTCGATGACCTCCTTCTTGAACAGCCAGCCGTCGGCCTGCCAGACCCAGTGGGCCACCGGGAAGTAGACGACCGTGGTCCACACCGTGATGAACAGCGCCCAGGCGCCGAACTTGACGCGGTCGGCGACGGCTCCGCTGATCAGCGCGGGGGTGATCACCGCGAACATCAGCTGGAAGAGCGCGAAGGCCAGGACCGGGATCGCGTCGGGCTTCTCGCCCCACAGCGACGTCGGCTCGATGCCCTGGAAGCCGATGTGGTCGAGATTGCCCAGCAGCCCGCCGCCGATGTCATCGCCGAAGGTGAGCGAGTAGCCGAACAGCACCCACAGCAGCGAGACGACACCGAGCGAGATGAAGGACATCATCAGCATGTTCAGGGCGCTCTTCACCCGCACCATGCCGCCGTAGAAGAAGGCCAGGCCGGGGGTCATCAGCATCACGAGCGCGGCGCTGATCAATACGAACGCGGTATTTGCGCCATTCAATGTGGACGTCTCCTCGAAACGACGGCCCGTGCGGGCAGGACATCGGGGGCCGGTATTCGCCTCGAGGTTGGCGCAGCACCGTTTCAGCCGATGCCGCCCGATGTTTCACCACAGTGACGAAGGCCGCGGGAGTGTTACGTGCCGATGAACCGCGGCTGTCAGGGCGGAGCCCTCCGTTACCGTGTCGCAACCACCGCCGGGACCGCTCAGACGGCCTGGCCGGGCCCTGCCGCTCCCGGGGTGTCGGGCATGAGGGTGGCCAGCCGCTCGCCGAGATCGGCGATCTGAGGCACGTCGCCGAAGTGACGCACCGCCGTGTCCACGGTCTTGCGCAGCCGGTTGTTGACCCGCTCCGAGCGCACGCGCTTGGCGAGCGGCAGCGCCTGGCCTGCGACCTCGGCGGCCTGCTCGGGCTCCTTCTGGAGGAGATGGACGGTGGCCATGCCGATCAGGTTGAGCGCATACGAACGCTGGGGGCCCGCGTCGTTCTCCGTCTCCTGGCCGAAGAGCTTCACGGCCTGGCGCATCACCGGGTCGGCCATCTTGGCGTAGGTGGGGCTGCGGCCGGCGACATAGGCGAGATCGCGGTAGGAGTGGGCGTTCTCCGCGTTGAGCTCGGCCTCGGAGAAGAAGCGGATCCAGTCGGGGTCGCCGTCGCCCTTGGCGCAGTCGGCGAAGGTGTCCTCGGCCATCTTCACCGCGCGGTGGCATTTGCTGGGCTGGCCCATATTGGCGTAGGCGCGGGCCTCCATCGCATACAGCATGGCCTGGGTGCGCGGGGTGGCGTTCTCCCGGCTGCCGTACTGCGCGAGGTGGATCAGCTCCAGCGCGTCGTCGGGCCGGCCGACGTGGATCATCTGGCGGCTCATGCCGGAGAGGATGTACGAGCCGAGGGGGCGGTCCCCGGACTCCTTGGCGGCGTGGAGGGCGAGCACGAAGTACTTCTGCGCGGTGGGCTGGAGCCCGACGTCATAGCTCATCCACCCGGCCAGCTGGGCGAGCTCGCCCGCGACCTTGAACAGCCGCCGGGAGACCGCCTCCGGATGGGGCTCCTGGAGCAGGTCGGTGACCTCGTGCAGCTGGCCGACCACCGCCTTGCGGCGCAGCCCGCCGCCGCACTGGGCGTCCCAGGCGCGGAACATCACGATGGTGGACTCCAGCAGCTCGAGCTCCGGCTCGGAGAGCCGGGAGACCCGGCGCGCGCGCCCGCCGTCCGCCGCCTTGGCGCCGCCGGGCTGTCCGCTCGTGGAGGGCACCAGCCAGCGCTGCATGGGCTCGATGAGGGCGGGGCCCGCGGACAGCGAGAGCGAGGTGCCGAGGAAGCCGCGGCGGGCGAGCATCAGATCGCTGCGGGAGAACTCGCCGATCAGCGCCACCGTTTCGGGCCCGGCCCAGGGAAGATCCACACCGGACACGGACGGTGACCGGTGGACGGCGCGCAGCCCGAGGTCCTCGATACCCACCACACAGCCGAAGCGCTCGGAGAACAACTCCGAGAGAATCTGCGGAATCGGCTCCCGGGGCTGCTCGCCGTCCAGCCAGCGGCGCACCCGCGAGGTATCCGTGCTGATGTGGTGGGCGCCTAACTGCCGTGCCCTGCGGTTGACTTGGCGCGCCAGCTCCCCCTTCGACCAGCCGCTGCGCACGAACCACGACTGCAGTTGCGCATTGGGGCGCTTCCCAGCACCGCCGCCGCTGTCGTCCACCCGGAACGCCCCCATCCCACGAATCTTCCCGAACCGCCACCAGAATGCCTTCTGTCACGGTCAGTTGTCCCCGGGATGCGACGTATCAACCGTCCCGACAGGGAACCGCCTCATGCCAGGGGCATGTACCGATCCGTACTCCGCCCGTCGTCAGCTCGCGTTCGAGCGAGCACCACATCCAGGGACTGCGCACTGAAAGTAATCCTACGATCACGCCCCCGGCGAGGCGGTTCCCGAAAACGCCACCATTCGCCACCCCTTCGAATGAACCCGGTTGCCGGTTCGCACGATTCACTTGACACCGGGGCGACGGGAACAGGTGAAGGGGTGCAAGCAGGGGCGCACGGGTCGCGCCTCACCACCTCCGTCACATCGGAGCGCACTCTGCCGCGCCTCGTCGGCGACGGAGCGTCATCGCGACGTTCCGGTTCGTAACCATCCAGAGCGGAACCCGTTGGAGGGGGCATGGGCTTCACGATCGGCGGCAACCGGGACATGCGGTCCGGCTCACGGCGCCGCGGCCGTACGTCCGAGTCCACGACGGTGGCGGAGTACACCGGTCTGTGGGGCTGGGACGTAGTACCGGGCGCGCGGGCGGCACGGAGCTCGGGGGGCGGCAGAAACGAATGTTCATGCGGTGACCACGGCTGTCCCTCCCCCGGCGCGCATCCGCTCTCCTTCGCCCCCGGCGTCCCGGCGGGCGCCACGCTCGACGCCGCCACGGCCGCGTGGGAGCAGGTCCCCGGGGCGGCCGTGCTGCTGCCCGTGGGCCGCTCGTTCGACGTCCTGGAGGTCGCGGAGTACGCGGGCGGACACGCCCTGGTCCGGCTGGAGCGGATGGGGCTGCCCCTCGGCCCGGTGGCCGTCACCCCGCACGGGCGCGCCCAGTTCTTCGTCGCCCCCGGCGCCGCCGCCGAACTGCCCGAGCTGCTGTACCGCATGGGCTGGGACGACGCCGACCTCGATCTGCGCTGTCTGGGCCCGGGCGACCACATCACCGCCCCACCCTCGGACCTCGGCGGCCTCGGACCGGTCCGCTGGCTGCGCCCGCCGACCCTCGACACCGCGGGCCGCCCACCGCACGCCCGGCTGGTCCTGGGCACCCTCGCCTATCTGAGCCACCGGGCCGGGGCCTGAGGGAGCGCTCTCCTCTTGCGCGAGCGCCCGTACGCGGGCTCTGTTTAGCCGAGCGCCCCGTACGCGGGCGCACCGTACGCGAGCGCTGCGTACGCGAGCGCTGTGCCCGTATGCGGGGCGCCCCGTGCGCGGGCGCTGTGAAAGCCGTACGCGAACGCCGGACGGGCCGGGAGTCGACCCCGGCCCGTCCGGCGCGATACGGGTGATCCCCCACCACGGCCTCAGCCGCCGATCAGCGCGTCGACGAACGCCTCCGGCTCGAACGGCGCGAGATCGTCCGCGCCCTCGCCCAGCCCCACCAGCTTGACCGGGACCTTCAGCTCACGCTGGACCGCGACGACGATGCCGCCCTTGGCGGTGCCGTCCAGCTTGGTCAGCACGATGCCGGTGATGTCCACGACCTCCGCGAACACCCGCGCCTGCACCAGGCCGTTCTGCCCGGTCGTGGCGTCGAGGACCAGCAGCACCTCGTCCACCGCGCCGTGCTTCTCCACGACCCGCTTGACCTTGCCCAGCTCGTCCATCAGACCGGTCTTGGTGTGCAGCCGCCCGGCGGTGTCGATCAGGACGACATCCGCGCTCTCCGCGATGCCCTCCTTCACCGCGTCGAAGGCGACCGACGCCGGGTCACCGGCCTCCGGACCCCGGACCGTACGGGCGCCGACCCGCTCGCCCCAGGTCTGCAGCTGATCGGCGGCGGCCGCGCGGAAGGTGTCGGCCGCGCCCAGCACCACGGACTTGCCGTCGGCGACGAGCACCCGGGCCAGCTTGCCGGTCGTGGTGGTCTTACCGGTGCCATTGACGCCGACGACCATGACGACGCCCGGCTTCTCCTCGCCGTTCGCGCCCACACCGCTCTCGGTGTGCACCGAACGGTCGGCCTCGGTGCCGATGAGGCGCAGCAGCTCCTCGCGCAGCAGAGCGCGCAGTTCCTCGGGGCTACGGGTGCCGAGCACCCGGACGCGCTCCCGCAGCCGCTCGACCAGCTCCTCGGTCGGAGCCACACCGACGTCGGCGGTCAGCAGCGTGTCCTCGATCTCCTCCCAGGTCTCGTCGTCGAGGTGCTCCCGGGACAGCAGCGTCAGCAGCCCCTTGCCCAAAGTGGTCTGGGAGCGGGACAGCCGGGCGCGCAGCCGGACCAGCCGGCCGGCGGTCGGCTCCGGGACCTCAAGCGGCGGGACCTCGGGCGGGGCGGCCGCGGGTGCCTCCGCGGCCGGGGCCTCGGTCCCCGGAAGGTCCACCTCCTCGATGGTTCTGCGTGGTTCCTCACGCGGGGTTTCGGCCTCCTCGCCGACGTGCGGCTCGGCGGGCGGCGCGGTGACGGTGGGGCTGCTGGGCGGGGGCGGGGGCAGCCGCTTCTTCTTGCGGCCGCTGATCACGAGCCCGCTGATCGCGGCGACCGCGACCACAGCGATGACTACGGCAAGGATGAGGTATTCCATAACGCCCCCCAGTATCAGCCACGAGGGGGAGCGAGTCATTCGCCTCCCAGCCCGGCCTGCCGGGCGCGCACGATCGCCTGGGCGCGGTCGCGCACTTGGAGCTTGGCGAAGATCGAGCCGACGTGATTGCGCACCGTCTTGTCGGTGACCACCAGCCGCTGGGCGATCTGCCGGTAGCCGAGACCGGCCGCCAGCAGGTCCAGCACCTCCCGCTCCCGGGCCGTCAACGTCGGGAACGCCTCCTTGGCGGACGCCGAACCCGAGGCGCCGACCAGCGCCCCGAGCCGCTCCGCCATCCGCGGGCTGAACACCGCGCCGCCCCGCGCCACGGTGTGCAGCGCCCGCAGGATCTCGTCCCGGCCCGCGCCCTTGAGCAGATAGCCGCGGGCCCCCGCGCGCACGGCGGCCAGCAGACTGTCGTCGTCCTCCGACATCGTCATGACCAGCACCCGGATCTCGGGGTGATCGCACAGGATCCGCCGCGTCGCCTCCAGACCGGACCGGCCCGGCAGCCCGAGATCCATCACCACCAGATCCGGACCGGTGCGCACGGCCTCGGCGATCGCACCGTCCGCGCAGGCCGCCTGACCGACCACGGCGAACGCGTCATCGAGATTGACGGCGGCGGCCAGCCCCTCACGGAACAGGGGATGATCGTCCACCAACAGCACCCGCCACTGCGCCACGCTCTACAGCTCCCTTCTTTTTTGGGGCTCGGTTCGCCTCCGGGGCGCTCCAGTCGCTGTCGACGGTCGACCGTGCTCGGTCGCCCACGCGGCGGAGCCGCATATCGATCGCAGCCCTCGCTCCCTGCGCGCGCTCTCCCCTTCGACAGCGACGCGCCCCTTCGGCTCTCTCGCCGGAAGACCCCAGCGCCCAATGCGCCAGGGCACCCTTCGACCCGTCTTACTTGCCGCTGGGAGGTCCCCGGCCGGTAAGGCCAAGCGTCCGGAATCTGTACGGCACCCCGAGACCCCACGCCGCCTAAGGCGCCCGGCTCATCGGTCTGCTCGTCTTGAGCAGCGCCCGGCACGCCTCGTGGCCCGTGGGCTTCCGGTGCTCCTCGGGGTTCCCGTGTTCGCCCGGTCCGGCGAGCGGCAGTACCGCGTGCACGACCGTGCCGGTCGCCGATCCGGCCACCGAGCAGGAGCCGCCGATCTCCTCGGCCCGTTCGGTGACCGACGCGAGACCCACACCGGGCACCGCGGTCTCGCGCAGCCCGCTCCCGTCGTCGGTGACCTTGACCTCCAGGGTGTCCGGGCCCGCGGTCAGCTCGACGCTCACCTGGCGCGCCCTGGCGTGTCGTACGGCGTTGGTCAGCGACTCCGCCGCGATCCGGTACGCGGCCGTCTCGACGCCGGGCGACAGCGGAGGCAGCGCCGCGGGGCGGCTGGCCACGCTGACCCGTAGTCCGGCGACGCCCAGCCGGTGCGCCAGGTCCCGGACCGCACCGGCCAGTCCGCGCTCGGCCAGCGCGGCAGGGGCCAGGCCCGCGGTGATCCGCCGCACCTCGACCAGGGCCTCGGCGAGCGTCTCGGCGGCCTCGCACAGTTGCGGGGTGGCGGGGTGGCCGGGCGGACAGGAGGTCTGCGCGATGTCCAGGCGCAGCCTTACGGCGGCCAGTTGGGGGCCGAGTCCGTCGTGGATCTCCCGGCGCAGCCGACGGCGCTCCTCTTCGCGCGCGAGCACCAGCCGCTCCCGGGCGGCCTGGGCCTCCTCGGCCAGGCGCAGCGCGGCGAGCGCGGGGGCGGCCTGGTCGGCGAGGAGGGAGAGCAGTCCGCTGTCGCGCTCCGCCGGGGTGCCGGAGCCGTCGCGGGAGACCTCCAGGCGGCCGACGGTGCGGCCGTGGTGGCGCAGCACGAACGTCTGGACCGGGCCGGTCAGCTGGGCCCCCTCGGAGGCCAGCCGCCGGGGCCCGGCGCGGGTGTCGACGCTGACGGCGGCGCCGGATACGCCGAGGTCCTCCACGGCGCTGCGGCAGATCTGCTGGGGCACCTCGCCGGGGTGCGGTGCCTGTTGCAGCCGTACGGCGAGGGCGCTCACCGCTTCGTGCGGGCGGGCCCGGGGCCCGTAGAAGGCGCGCTCGACGCAGAGGGTGAGCCAGCGGGCGCTGGGCCGCAGGCCCCAGCCGAGTACGAGGGCGCATCCGGCGGTGACGGTGGTGGCCCCGCTTCTTACGGAGGGGAGTCCGGCCTGGACGGCGACGACCGCGCAGACCACGACGGCCGCCAGTGAGGTGAGCACGAAGGCGCGGGCGAGGCGGTGGCTGGTGGAGCGGTCCAGCCGCCATATGCCGGTGCGGGCGACGCCGAGGCAGATCGCGGCGGCCCATACGGCGCTGCCGATGGTGCGGGCCACGATGGTGGGCACGCCCTCGCCCCACTGGGAGAGGAGGAGTGAGACACAGGCGGGATAGGCGGTGGCCAGCAGTGCCCAGTCGCGCCGCTCGGCGCCGCGTGAGAGGGCGGCGCGGCAGCACAGGGCGGCGGTCACGGCCGCCGCGACGCTGCGCAGCACCCAGGGTTCGGCCTCGGCGTAGGTGTCGAGGTGGTCGAAGGCCCACTGGCCGCCCGCGGTGGCGAACGCCGGGTTGAGCACGGAGCCCACCCGGGGCTCGCTGATCAGCCACAGCCCCGCGTACCCCAGCCAGTAGCCGGACGCGCCCATGCTGATCACCCACCACTGCCACCGGCGGCGCCCGCCCCGGGGGAACAGCCACAGCGGCAGCAGCAGTACGGTCAGCGGGCGGCAGGCCATCTTGGCGGCGGCGAGCAGCAGGGACAGTACGGCGCCCGTGGTGCCCAGGTCGGCCAGGCCCAGCAGACCGGCCGCGGCCGAGGGCAGCAGCCACAGGCCGCCGGCCACCAGCAGGACGCCGCCGTAGCGCCGGGCCTCGCGCTCGGCCAGCAGCAGTACTCCGACGCCCAGCACCGGGACGCCCACGGCGACCCGGGTCAGCACGGTGGCGCCCCGGGGGTGGGGATAGGCGAGCGCGAGCCACTGGTCGTTGACCCTCAGCATCCCGGCCACCCATCCGGCCAGGACCACCACGATCAGCGCCGATACCCCGCCCGCGGCGCGCACGGCGCGGTCCTTCGGCAGTGCGGCATGTCGCATCTCAGCCGGCGGCCGGCCCGGCGGTCAGGGCGCGCGCCACGCGGGAGCCGCCTCTGGCCCACAGCGTGACGTAGTTGTCGTTGCGGCCGGGTCGGCACTTGTACTCGTCCCACTTGTGCCGCTCGATGCCCGCCTTGCCCGCGCGCTTGCAGGCCGCGGTGGTGTCGTAGTGCCCCGCCTCCCGCCAGGCGGTGTCCTCGGACGTGGCGGCCGGGGAGGAGGCGGTGGCGGGTGAGGCGGCCGCGGTCCACACGACGGCCCCGGCGCTCAGGCCGAGTGCGATCACCGTGCGGATTCGGGTAGGGCGCATGGTCGTTCTCCTTGGTCTCGCCCGAGCCCTACCCGCCGCCGCGGCCGTGAAAGTGCGCGGTTGCCGCGCCCCACCCGAACCGGTGACCTCCTAGCACCCCCGTTCCGTATCCCGTCGGCGGCGCCGGGGCCGGATGCTCACCACACGAGCACCAGCACGGCGACGGCGATCGTCTCGGCCTCTTCGTAAGGCAGTCCGAAGCGCATCAGGGCGAGCATGATGGGCTGCGCCGCCCAGACCTCCAGCGCGTCCAGGAAGTTGGCGAGCCGGTGTGCGTACCGGCGCACCATCGCGGTTTCGCGGGGGCTCAGCCGGCTGAGCAGCTTGGCCAGCAGTGCGCCCCCGTGGTGCAGGGCGGTCACCAGCAGCCGCTGCCGGATGAGTCGCGCGGCCTCGGGGTCCGGGGCGGCGCGGGAGAAGAGCGCGGCCTTGGCGGATTCCAGGTCCCCGGGGTCGCCCGCGGTCAGCCGGACCCGGACGATGAGGTCGTCGATGTCGGCCGCGGTGATGAGTGATTCCCCCGTGCTGATGGTCACGCACCCCTCCTCAGTTGGCGTTGTGGGCTGCGGCCCATGGGGCGGGCCGACTCTTACGATCGGCCGCCCCGCGTCCCAGGCACATGAGTCATCCGTCCCGGCCATGCCCGGTCGGTGGACCGAACGGCCCAAGCGGGTGGCGATTTGACGGCCCGTCAGCTACGGTCCGGCTGCCGCATCCGCGACGAAGGAGGACATCCGCCATGCCCGTCACGGTCGTACGCCTCAACCTCGTCGATCCCGACGCGACCCCGCGCAGCCTGTCCGAGCGGTACCGCGCCGCCCTCGAAATGGCGTCCTTCGCCGATGAGCGGGGCATCTCCACCCTCCAGACCGAGGAGCACCACGGCTCTCCCGACAACTGGCTGCCCGCCCCGCTGCCCTTCGCGGGCACGCTGCTGGGCGCCACCCGCCGGATCACCGTCACCCTCTCGGCGCTGATCGCGCCGCTGTACGACCCGCTGCGGCTGGCCGAGGACCTCGCCGTGCTGGATCTGGCCAGTGGCGGGCGGCTGATCACGGTGGCGGGGATCGGCTACCGGCCGGAGGAGTACGCGGCCCAGGACAAGGACTGGAAGCGGCGCGGGGTGCTGCAGGACGAGGCGCTGGAGACGCTGCTCGCGGCCTGGACGGGTGAGCCCTTCGACTACCGGGGCCGCACCGTCCGGATCACCCCGCGCCCGTACACCCGGCCGCATCCGCCGCTGCTGGTCGGCGGCAGTTCGCAGGCGGCGGCCCGCCGGGCGGCCCGCCTCGGCCTGCCGTTCTTCCCGAGCGCGCATCTGCCGGAGCTGGAGGCGTACTACCACGCGCGGCGGGCGGAGTACGGCACCGAGGGCTGGTGTCTGATGCCCCCGGCGGCCACCCCGCTGCTGCATCTGTCCGAGGATCCGGACCGGGCCTGGGCGCGGTACGGCAGCCATCTGCTGTACGAGGCGCGCAGGTATGCCTCCTGGCAGCAGGGCACGGTGCGCTCGGCGGTGCGTTCCCGGGCCGAGGACCTGGCGGCGCTGCGCAGCGAGGGCGTCTACCGCATCGTCACCCCCGAGGAGTGCGTCGCGTACGCGGCGGAGGGCGGCGAGCCGGCGAGCCTGGTGCTCCATCCGCTGTGCGGGGGGATGCCGGTGGAGGAGGGCTGGCGGTCCCTGCGGCTGTTCGCGGAACGAGTGCTGCCCCGCCTCAAGGACTGAGGCGGGGCAGTTCTCCTGTGCGAGGAGTGGGCGGCGGGGGGGTTAGCCCATCTCCTCCAACGCCTTGCCCTTGGTCTCCGGCACCCACTTGAGGATGAACGGGATCGAGAGCAGAGCGAAGGCTGTGTACATGACGTACGTGGCCGACAGGTTCCATTCCGACAGGCTCGGGAAGCTGGCGGTGATGGCCCAGTTGGCGATCCACTGGGCGGAGGCGGCGACACCGAGGGCCGCGGCGCGGATCTTGTTCGGGAACATCTCGCCGAGCAGGACCCAGACCACCACACCCCACGAGAGGGCGAAGAAGAGCACGAAGGCGTGGGCCGCGATCAGCGCGAGGACACCCTGGGCGTGCGGCAGCTTGCCGTCCACCAGGTGCGCCGAGAAGGCCCAGGCCACCAGGCCGAGGGAGACGGCCATGCCCACGGAGCCGATGAGCGCGAGCGGCTTGCGGCCGATCCGGTCGACGAAGATCATCGCGATCACGGTGCCGAGGATGTTGATGATCGACGTGGTGAAGGAGTAGAAGAACGAGCTGCTCGGGTCGACGCCGACGGACTGCCACAGCGTCGAGGAGTAGTAGAACGCCACGTTGATGCCGACGAGCTGCTGGAAGACCGAGAGCCCGATGCCGATCCAGACGATGGGCAGCAGACCGAACCGGCCGCCGAGGAGGTCCTTGAAGGTGGACTTCTCCTCACTGCGCATGGCCCGGTCGATCTCGGCGACCCGCACATCGAGGTCCACGGTCTTGCCCTCGACCTCTTCGAGGACCTGCTTGGCCTGCTCGGTCCGGCCGGCGGCGATCAGGAAGCGGGGCGACTCGGGGATGGCGAAGGACAGCAGCCCGTAGAGGACGGCGGGGATGACCATGACGCCGAGCATCCACTGCCAGGCCTCCAGGCCGGCGATCTCGCCGCGCTGGTCGCCGTCGGCGAGGTTGAGGATGCCCCAGTTGACGAGCTGGGAGATGGCGATGCCGACGACGATCGCGGCCTGCTGGAACGAGGCGAGCCGGCCACGGTAGGCGGGCGGGGCGACCTCGGCGATGTAGGCCGGGCCGATCACCGAGGCCATGCCGATGCCGATACCGCCGAGCACCCGCCACATCGCCAGGTCCCACAGCGAGAAGGGCAGCGCCGAGCCGACCGCGCTGATCGTGAAGAGGGCGGCGGCGATCTGCATGACGCGGATCCGGCCGATCCGGTCGGCTATCCGGCCCGCGGTGGCGGCGCCGATGGCCGAGCCGATCAGGGCGATGGCCACGACCTGGGCAAGGGCCGCGGAGCCGATGTCGTACTTGCCCCGGATGGCTTCGACCGCTCCGTTGATCACCGAGCTGTCGTAGCCGAAGAGAAAGCCACCCATCGCGGCGGCGGCGGTGATGAAGATGACATGGCCGAGGTGGTCCGGCTGGGCCTTGCGGCCCTCGGCTCCCTCTGCCTGCACGGTGGTGGACAACGTGAACTCCTGACGCCCGTCCGGCAACGCTGCCGGACGTGGGGGGACGGCTGGCCCTTCCAGCGGAGGCTGCTGAGGCGTCGACCACCACTTGAAGGTAAAAGCAACGTTGCAGAGACTATTCCTTCAAGTTTCGAAGTCAATAGAGTGTGACGAAGAAGTCGTTCCAGCACGGCGACATGCAGCAGCATGTCTTGACTTCAAGTATTGAATCGGTCACCGCAAGCGCTGACTGATGACCTTTGAGACGCCGTCACCCTGCATGGAGACGCCGTACAGCGCGTCGGCGACCTCCATCGTCCGCTTCTGGTGCGTGATCACGATCAGCTGGGAAGCCTCCTGCAGCTCCTGCATGATCCGGATCAGCCGCTGCAGATTGGTGTCGTCGAGCGCCGCCTCGACCTCGTCCATCACATAGAACGGGCTCGGCCGCGCCTTGAAGATCGACACCAGCAGGGCCACGGCGGTCAGCGAGCGCTCACCGCCCGACAGCAGCGACAGCCGCTTGACCTTCTTGCCCGGCGGCCGGGCCTCCACGTCCACGCCCGTGGTCAGCATGTTCTCGGGGTCGGTCAGCACCAGCCGCCCCTCCCCGCCCGGGAACAGCCGTGAGAAGACGCCCTCGAACTCGCGCGCCGTGTCCCGGTAGGCCTCCGTGAAGACCTGCTCGACCCGCTCGTCGACCTCCTTGACCACCTGGAGAAGATCGGCCCTGGTCTTCTTGAGGTCCTCCAGCTGCTCGCTCAGGAACTGATGCCGCTCCTCCAGCGCCGCGAACTCCTCCAGCGCCAGCGGATTGACCTTGCCGAGCTGCTGGTACGCGCGCTCCGCGGCCTTCAGCCGCTTCTCCTGCTGCGCCCTCACATACCGCACCGGCTGATTGCGCGGATGCTCGCCCGCGGCTGAGCCGCTATCGGATGCATTCTCCGGCAGCACCTCCCCTTCCGCGGGAAGGGACGGCGGGACGAGCTGGTCGGGGCCGTATTCGGCGATCAGCCCGGCCGGTTCGACGCCCAGCTCCTCCAGCGCCTTGCTCTCCAGCTGCTCGATCCGCATCCGCTTCTCCGCCCCCAGCACCTCGCCCCGGTGCACCGAGTCGGTCAGCTTGTCCAACTCGCCCTTGAGGTCGCGCCCCAGGCCGCGGGCGGCATCCAGCTCCCGCTCGCGCTCGGCCTTGGCGCGCTCGGCGGCGTCCCGCTCCTGCCCGGCCCGTACCAGCGACACCTCGACATGGGCGAGCAGCTGACGGGCGCCGGAGGCCACGGCGGAGGCCACCTGGGCCTCATGGCGCAGCCGGGCGCGCAGCTGCTCGGCGCGGGCCCGGGCCTCGCGCTCGGCGCGCGCGCCCCGGTCGAGCGCGTCGGCCCGCCCCGCGAGCCCCTTGACGCGCTCCTCATGCGTACGGACCTGGAGCCGCGCCTCCATCTCGGTCTGCCGGGCGTTGGCACCGTCGGCCGCGAGCCGGTCTCGTACGGAGGTGTCGGGCTCCTCCTCACCCGGTTGCTCCTCGGCCACCGCCAGCCGCTCGGCCAGCTCCTCCGCCTCCTCGGTCGCCCGCTCCAGTGCCTCCTCGGCCCTGGTGACGGCCGCGGCCGACCGCTCGGCCTCCCCGGCGGCCCCGCGCGCCTGCCCGGCCAGCCGGCCCAGGGACTGCGCGACCCGCGACTTCTCCCGGTCCGCCGCGCTCCGGCGGCCCGCCAGCTCCTCGACCAGCGCCAGGCACTCGGCCCGCCGCTCCTTTGCCGCGCGCTGGGCCCCGGCCAGCTCCTCGCACCGTACGGCGAGCCGCTCGAGCTCCGCGGCCGCCTCGTCGACGGACGCCTGCACCTCCAGCAGCGAGGGTGCCCCGGCCGACCCGCCCTGTGCGAAGTGCGCCCCGAGCAGATCGCCCTCGGCGGTCACGGTCGTCAACTCCGGCCGCCGCGTGAGCAGTTCCTCGGCCTCCTCCAGGGTCCCGACCACCACCATGCCGTCGAGCAACCGCCTTACGGCGGGCAGCAGCTCCGCGGGCCCGGCCACCAAATCCGCCACCAGCGGGGAGACTTCGGTCACCGCGGCCTTACCGGGCTCATCGCGGGTGACGGCCCCCTCGGGTGCGCCACCCGTAACGCTCGCCTCTGCCCCGGCGGGATACGGCACCCGGGCGGAAGCGGCCGAGGACGGCCCAGCGACGGCGGCGACCGTGGCACCGGGCTCCCAAGCGGGTGGGGCGCCGTCAGACGCCGCATGGGGATCGCGGCCCTCGTCCCCGGACGCCTCCGGCCGCGTCCCCGGCACCACGGGCCGGTCCGCGCCGGGCCCTACGGACGCGCTCGCGGCACCCGTGCCGCCCCGGCTCGCGGCGTCGGCACCCGGCGCGCGGCTGCCCGGGGCAGCACCGCCGGGCGACGCCCCCGCGGTATCGGCGACGGCCTGTGCGGACCCCGAGGCCGCACCCCAGGAGTCCGCTCCGCCGTGCCGAGAGCCGTCGTCGGAACCGGAGGACCCGGCTACCGGACCGTCCGGGGACCGCGTGCCCGGTACGGCGACGGCCCCGTCACCCGCGCCGGCAGAGCCACCCGCCCGGCCGCCCGGCGCCGATTCACCGGAGGCGGCGTGCGGGGCGCCGGGACCGCCCGGCTCCGAGGCGGCGGCCGGGGGCCCCGCGGGGCCGGAGGCGGCCGTGGTCAGGTCGGGGGCGGCCGTGGTCAGGAGAAGAGCGGCGCGGCCGGCGTCGTCGGCGCGCAGGAGGCGGATCGCCTCGGCCGCCGCGCGGGGGCCGGTGACGGCGATCGCGTCGGCGGCGGCGCCCAGGGCCGCGGCGACGGGGACCTCGAAGCCCGGGGTGACGGTGAGGAGTTCGGCGGCGGGGCCCAGGAGTCCGCCGAGGCGGTCGGCGGCGGCCAGCAGGGCGCCCGTGCCGTCCTTACGGCGCAGGCCGAGGGCGAGGGCGTCATGGCGGGCGGAGGTCGCGGCGCGCTCACGCTCGGCGGCCGTCGCGGCCTCGCGGGCCGTGCTCAGCGCGGCCTCCGCCTCGGCCAGCTCGCGCTTGGCGGCCTCATGGCGCTCCGCCAGTTCCGCGTCGTCCGCGTCGAGTCCGTCGACCTCCGCCTTGAGCTGCTCGTACTCCTCCTGCGCGGCGACCGCCCGGGTCTGTGCCTCGTCGCGGGACGCGGCCAGCCGCTCGATCTCGGCGCGCGCCGAACCGGCCCGGCTGCGGGCCGCGTTCACCTGGCCCTGGAGCCGGGCGAGCCCTTCGCGGCGGTCGGCGATGGCACGGGCCACGTCCTTCAGACGGCGCTCCTCGTCGGCCAGGCTGCGCTCCAGCTCGGCCCGGTGCGCCACGGTGTCCTCCAGCGCCCGGCTCGCCGCCTCCAGGGCGGCCTCCAGCTCGGCCTCCTGCTCCCGGATGCGGGCCGCCTCGCGCTCCATGTCCTCCGGGTCACGGCCGCGCCGCTCCTCCCCGGGGGCGGAGGTGGCGCTCTTGACCCGCGCGTCCGCCAGGCTGATCGTGCCGCGCACCCGCTCGGCGAGCTGCGAGAGCTCGTACCAGGTCTGCTGGGCGTCCCGGAGCCGGGGCGCGAGCTGCCGCACCTGCTCCTCCAGCGCCGCCTCGCGCTGCTGGGCCCCCCGCAGCTCGGCCTCGGCGGCCTCCTTGCGCCGCTTGAGCTCGGCCTCGTCGGCGATCTCGGCGCGCAGCGCCTCGCGCAGGGTCACCAGGTCGTCGGCGAGCAGGCGCAGCCGGGCGTCGCGCAGATCGGCCTGGATGACGGCGGCCCGCCGGGCCACCGCGGCCTGCCGGCCGAGCGGCTTGAGCTGGCGGCGCAGCTCGTCGGTGAGGTCCTGGACGCGTGCGAGGTTGGCCTGCATGGCGTCCAGCTTCCGCAGCGCCTTCTCCTTGCGCTTGCGGTGCTTGAGGACACCCGCGGCCTCCTCGATGAAGGCGCGGCGGCCGGTCGGGTCGGCGTGCAGTACCCCGTCGAGCTGGCCCTGCCCGACGATGACGTGCATCTCACGGCCGATGCCGGAGTCGGAGAGCAGCTCCTGGATGTCCAGCAGCCGGCAGGTGTCCCCGTTGATCTGGTACTCGCTGCCGCCGTTGCGGAACATGATCCGCGTGATGGTGACTTCGGCGTAGTCGATCGGCAGCGCGCCATCGGCGTTGTCGATGGTGAGCGAGACCTCGGCGCGGCCGAGCGGGGGACGGCCGGTGGTCCCGGCGAAGATGACGTCCTCCATCTTGCCGCCGCGCAGGGATTTGGCACCCTGTTCGCCCATGACCCAGGAAAGGGCGTCCACGACATTGGACTTGCCCGAGCCGTTGGGGCCGACGACGCAGGTGATCCCCGGCTCGAACCGGAGCGTCGTGGCGGAGGCGAAGGATTTGAACCCTCGCAGGGTCAGGCTCTTGAGATGCACGCCATTGGACTCTACCCGCCACCCCTCTTCCGGCACCGTCCCGTGACGGTGGCGCCGCACTCCCGTCCCGGCTTTTTCTCGGTTTCAGCAATGATCGGTTTCACCACTGGGAGAGAGGGGCACATCAGTCGGTAAGGGTGGCTCGGAGACCACTTGGGAGACGACGAAGGGACGCCGAGGCGTCCCTTGAAGATTCTCAAGCGGCTGACGATGCAGCCCGACCGGCCCTTGGGCTGGGTCAGGCGAGCGCAGGCTCCGCCTGGGATACGTCGATGCTTTCGAGCAGCGAGTCGCCGTGGTGGTGAGCGGCGGCGGACAGTGCGTCGTTCTCGGCCTGAATCCGGACGAGCTCGGATTCAAGATCCTGGACGCGCTGCTGTAGCCGTCGCATCTCGGCGAGGACTCGGGGGTCGGAACCGCCGACGTAACCGAGAAGCGCCTTTGCCATGATGGATGGTCCTCCACACTGAGTGACCGACCGAAGCGGTGTGGGTCGTGAGGGATTTGCACCCGCGATGCTTGCCGAAATTACTACCGTGCTGCGCGGCAAACAGTTAAGGTGCGCGGGGCTTCCAGCGTCTCACCAATTGGTTTGAGGGTCAACACGATCACATGCCGACGGGGCCGCAAGGGCCGGGAGCACACGGGCGGCGAACTGTGCCGACCCCTCTCCAGAGGACCCATGGCGGTCGGGGATCTTCCGTGACACCGCAGCCTTCCACGGCGCGGCGCCGTTGGCAACCATCAGCCGATTTCTGCTCACCGTGCGCAGGGAAGGCGTGGTCAGCGGGGTACCGCGGAGGGTGCCTCCGGTGAGTTGATCAACGGATTTCGAAGGTGCCGTAACCACCGCGCGGTGTGTCCCAGATCTCGGTGATTCCCTCGACTTTCCCGGGCGTGTCGCCATCCCGGAGCCATTCGAGCAGCTGTTCGCATTCCGCACGCGGGCCCTCCGCGACCACCTGCACCCGCCCGTCGGCGAGGTTGGAGGCAAAGCCGACGAGGGCCCCGATACGCAGCGCGTTGGCCCGGGTGTACCAGCGGAAGCCGACGCCCTGGACGTGGCCGCGGACCCACACGGTGAGGCGGACTCTCTCGTTCATACGCGCACGCTAACCCCACGCGCGAGCAGGCGCTAAACCATCCAATTAGCAACTGTGCACGCGCGTTGGGGCCCGAATGGCGTACAGTCCCGGCTCAACGAGACTCACCCACACGAGTGATACATGGCTCGCGCACACGAGTGACACATTTCGAGCGACTTTTGACGCCGAGAACACAAGGAAGGCAGGAGATGGGCCGCCATCGACGATCTGCCCCCGGGGCCGTGGCGCACGAGGCCATCGCAGGCCGCCACCGGGGACCGCACCGGAGCCCCCTCGCTCCGGTCCGGACCGGACTGTTGGGCGTGTCCGCCGCCGTCGCGGTCGGCGCGGTGGCGATGGCCTCCGGACTCGTTCCGGGAGACGGCTACCAATTGGGCGGGGGCAATGACTCCGCCGGACAGGTCCAGGCGGGCGGTCCCACCGACTCGGGCCTGGAGACACAGGGCTCGCAGTCCGCGGCCCCCACCGGCCGCAGCTCGATACCGCCCAGCCGCGGCGACGACCGCCCTCACGCACCCTCCACAACTCCCTCCAAGACCCCTTCCAAGCCCTCCGGCACGCCTTCCACCACACCGCCGGAGCAGCCGGGGCCCTCCGCGCCCTCCGGGCACGGCGGAAACAACGGAAACGACGGAAACGGCAAGGGCGGCTCCAAGGGCGGCGGGCACGGGAAGCCGTCCCGTACGCCCACGACGGAACCGACCGCACCCGCGCCCCCCGCGGAGTCGGCCGGCCCCGAGACCGCCTCGGAGACCGAGGTCCTCACCCTCGTCAACGAAGAGCGCGAGAAGGCCGGCTGCGCCCCCGTGACGGCCGACCCCAAACTCGCCCAGTTGGCCGAGGACTTCAGCGAGGACATGTCCCTTCGCCAGTTCTTCGACCACATCAGCCCCGACGGCGACAGCCCCTGGGACCGCGCCGAGAGCGCCGGCATCCTGGACCTGGGCGGGGAGAACATCGCCCGCGGCCAGTCGGACGCACAGGCGGTCATGGACTCCTGGATGAACAGCTCCGGCCACCGCGCCAACATCCTCAACTGCTCGTTCAAGCGGCTGGGCGTCGGCACCCACTTCGGCACCGGCGGCCCCTGGTGGACCCAGGACTTCGGCTACTGAGCCCCTGAGCGGGCAACCGCGGCCCGTCACCCGCCGAGCCCGGGGCGTACCCATGCGCCCCGGGCTTCGCATACGCCCGCAGCTGCACACTCACCAAGCGAAAGCGCAGCCCTGGAGTCAGCGCTGAGTGCGCGTATGGTGTCTGCATGGACTGTGAACGCACTGGCGCGGCGTCCTCCACGGCGGACGCGGAGAACCTGGCCTTCGACGTGTTCGCCCGCGCCTGCCCCTCGCGCGGCACGCTGGAGCATGTCACCGGAAAATGGGGCGGCCTCATCCTGGGCGCGCTCCACGAGGGCAGCTTCCGCTTCAACGAGCTGCGGCGGCGGGTCGACGGCGTCAGCGAGAAGATGCTGTCCCAGACGCTGCACGCGCTGGAGCGCGACGGTCTGGTGCACCGCGAGGCGCAGCCGACCAACCCGCCCCGCGTGGACTACCGGCTGACCCCGCTGGGCAGCGCGGTCGCCGAGCGGCTGCTGGCCCTGATCTATCTCGTCGAGGACCGGATGCCCGAGGTGCTGAGCGCCCAGGAGCGCTACGACACCGTGCGCGCCGAGAGCGGCGAGGCGGCCGGGCGGGACGCCGGGCGGGCCACGATGGCCGGGCGCGGCGGGCGCTGACAGCGCGGGCAGAAGTAGCTGGAGCGGTTCATCCAGGGGCGGCGGCGCATCGCGGTGCCGCAGCGGCGGCACGGCTCGTCCTCGCGGCCGTACGCGTCCAGGGAGCGCTCGAAGTACCCGGACTCGCCGTTCACATTGACGTAGAGGCTGTCGAAGCTGGTGCCGCCGACCGCCAGCGCCGCGGTCATCACCTCGCGCACATGGCCGAGGAGTTCGGCGGCGCGCGGGCGGGCGAGCGTCGCCGTCGGCCGGTCGTAGTGCAGCCGGGCGCGCCACAGCGCCTCGTCGGCGTAGATGTTGCCGACCCCGCTGATCAGCGACTGGTCCAGCAGGGCGCGCTTGATCGTGGTGCGGCGGCGGCGCAGCGCGGTGTGGAAGGCCGCCTCGTCGAAGGCGGGGTCCAGCGGGTCGCGGGCGATGTGCGCGATGGCGTCCGGCAGGCCCTCCAGGTCGCCGGGGACGGTGTCGTGCAGCGAGAGCCCGCCGAAGGTGCGCTGGTCGACGAAGCGCAGCTCGGTGCCGGCGTCATCGGCGAAGCGGACCCGGATGCGCAGATGCTTCTCGTCGGGGGCCTCGGCCGGCTGGACCAGCAGCTGCCCGCTCATCCCGAGATGGGCCAGGATCGACTCGGCGGCGGCGTCATCGTCGAACGGCAGCCACAGGTACTTGCCGCGGCGGCGTACGATGCCGGTGCGGCGGCCCCTGAGCCGGGCCGCGAAGTCCTCCGCGCCGCCGAGGTGGCGACGGACCGCGCGCGGATGCAGCACCTGGACCTCGGCGACCGTACGGCCGCTGACCCAGCGCTCCAGTCCGCGGCGGACCACCTCGACCTCGGGCAGCTCGGGCAACGGGGGCCTCCTTGGGCTTGAGCCCTCACCGCCCCCGGGCGGAACGGCCGGGCGGGCCGTCCGCCACGGGGGCGGTGAGAGGTGTTACGGACGTGACGGACGGTACGGGGAAGGGCGATCAGCGTGCCGAGGAGGCCGTGTCGGCGGCGGCTCCGCCGTCGGCCGTCGTGGTGGCGGTTCCGGCGTCGGCCGCCTTGGCCTTCGCCTGAGCCTCGTCGGCAGCCGCGCGAATCGCGCGCCAGGCGGCCTCGGCCGCCTGCTGCTCGGCTTCCTTCTTGCTGCGGCCGGTGCCGGTGCCGTACGCGACACCACCGACGCGGGCAGCAGCCGTGAAGGTCTTCTCGTGGTCGGGACCCGTCTCGGAGACCAGGTACTCCGGGACCCCGAGCCCCTCGGTGGCGGTCAGCTCCTGGAGGCTGGTCTTCCAGTCCAGGCCGGCGCCGAGGTTCGAGGACTTCTCGATCAGCGGGTCGAAGAGCCGGTGCACCAGCTCAGCGGCGGCGTCGAGCCCCCGGTCGAGATAGACCGCGCCGATCACCGCTTCAAGGGTGTCGGCGAGGATGGAAGCCTTGTCCCTGCCCCCGGTGCCCTCTTCGCCCCGGCCGAGCCGGATGAAGGCGCCGAGATCCAGACCGCGGCCCACTTCAGCGAGCGCGCGCGAGTTCACCACCGCGGCCCGCAGCTTGGCCAGCTGGCCCTCGGGCAGGTCGGGGTGGATGCGGTACAGCGTGTCGGTGACCACCAGGCCGAGCACGGAATCCCCGAGGAATTCCAGCCGCTCGTTGGTGGGCAGCCCGCCGTTCTCGTACGCGAAGGAGCGGTGGGTCAGCGCACGCACCAGAAGGGCGGACTCGAGCTGGTACCCGAGCCGCCCTTCCAGGATCGTGTGAGACGAGGCCGTGTCCGCCTGGGACGCTTCACCGCGCTTACGCGGGGGCGTAGTGGCGTCTGACATAGAGCCTGTCACCCGCCGATCAGACCTCGAGGACCTGGCGGCGGTTGTAGGTGCCGCAGCTCGGGCACGCGATGTGCTGCTGCTTCGGCTCGTGGCAGCGCTCGCACGCCACCAGGGTGGGGACCGCAGCCTTCCACTGCGACCGGCGGTGGCGCGTGTTGCTGCGCGACATCTTCCGCTTCGGAACAGCCACGGCTACTTCTCCTGTGGGTCATCCCCGCGCTCGCGGGGTGCGTTGTCCTTCTCGCCGTCCCTCATGGTCTCGGCGAGTCCCTGCAGTGCCGCCCAACGGATGTCGGCGGCATCGTGGTGGTGGTCGGGGTCGTCCGCGAGACGGGCGCCGCATTCGGCACACAGCCCCGGGCAGTCCTCCCGGCACACCGGCTGCAGCGGCAGTGCGAGCACCACCGCGTCACGCAGCACGGGCTCGAGGTCGAACAGGTCGGCCTCGAGGAAGAGCCTGTCCTCCTCCTCGGCGTCGTCGCCGGTATCCGCGTCGCGGCTCCGGTCGTCGGCGTCGGGGTAGGAGTACATCTCCTGGAAATCCGCTTCGAGCTCTCGCTCCAGCGGCTCCAGACACCTTACGCACTCCCCCGTCAGCGGTGCACGGGCGGTGCCTGTGACAAGCACCCCTTCCATGACCGACTCCAGGCGGAGGTCCAGCTCGACGGTCGCGCCTTCCGGCACCCCGATGACCTCGATGCCGAGGTCCTTCGGCGCCGCCACGGAACGGGAGATCCTTTTCAGCGCACCAGGACGACGGCCCAGCTCGCGCGTGTCGAACACGAGAGGGGCACGGTGGTCGAGGCGGGCGTTCAGGGCTTCCTGCTTTCTACGCTGCGGCGGGCTACCCGATCATTCGCTACGAAACGGGCAGCCGAGATCGCGGACGTACACGCGACCGAAGAGCCAGGATACTGGACAGGCCGCCGTAGACCCAATCCGCCCGGTGGGGGCGGAGTTCTGGCGGTCCGGGACGTACGGGGAGCTAGCGGCCCTGCTCGTACTGGCGGAGCTGATCGAGGTCGATCATGCTCGTGTCGAACAGGCTGGTCTCGTCGAGCGCGGCGCCCGACTGCTGCTGCTGATGGTGCTGCGGCGGCTGCTGGGGCTGCTGGGGCACATAGCCCGCGTTCGGGTCGTAGCCCTGGGCCTGGGCCTGCTGCTGCCAGGCGTAGGCGTCCTGCTGATAGCCGCCCTGCATGGCGTACGGGTCCTGCTGCTGCGGGACGTACGCCTGCTGGTCCTGCTGCGGTACGTAGGCCTGCTGCTGGTAGCCGTACGCGTCCTGCTGCTGATAGCCCGCGGTGGCGGCGTAGTACGCGGCGTCGGCGGCCGCCTGATCGGGCTGGGCCACGGGCTGGGCGACGGCCGCCTGGGACTGGGCGAGGTCCGCCAGATAGTCGTCGTCGGTGGTCCGCAGGGCCATGCCGGCCTCGTCCTGGGCCGCCATATGGGCGCCGAGCTCATCGGCGGGCCGGGCCCCGAGCAGCTTCTGGCGGCCCCGGCCGACCGCCTCCAGGGTCTTGGAGAGGACCGCCGAGACGGCCCCCAGCTTGGTGTCCACGTACTCGTCGGCGCGCTGCCGCAGGGTCGCCGGGTCGGCGCTGCGCTCCGGGCCCTCGTCGGACTGCTCGAAGCCCTCCTCGGCGCCGGGAGCGCGGCCGAGCAGCTTCTCCCGGCCGCGGCCCACCGAGCCGATGGTCTTGGTGAGCACGACCTCGAAGTTGGCCAGCTTGCTGTCCACGTAGTCGTCGGCCTCGGCCCGGATCTCCTCGGCCTCCCGGCGGGCCTCGGTGAGGATCCGGTCGGCCTCCTCCTGGGACTTGCGCACCATCTCCGTGTCCGAGATCAGCGAGGCGCCCTGGGCGTGCGCGGACTCGATGATCCGCCCGGCCTCCCTGCGGGCCTCCTCCACCATCTGGTCCCGGCCGCCGATCAGCTCCTGGGCGTGGGCCAGGGAGTCCGGGAGTGCCGCGCGCACCTCTTCGAGCATGGCGAGCAGCTCGGCGCGGTTGATCACGCACGAGGCCGACATGGGCATGGACCGGGCGCCGCCGACGGTATCGACGATCTCGTCGAGCTTCTTCTGCACGTCCACTGTGGGTGCTCGCAGACTGTCTGGATGCGGATGGGAACGGAGAACGAACGGGACGACTGTACGGCGAGCGGACCGCTCCCGGACAGCCGCTGACGTCCCGTCAGCCGTTACTTCCGGCCGAGCCGCTCGGAGAGCGATTCCAGCACCACCGGGGGCACCAGGTGGGAGACGTCGCCGCCCCAGGCCGCGACCTCCTTGACCAGGCTGGAGGAGAGGAAGCTGTAGGTGGGGTTGGTGGGCACGAACAGCGTCTCCACGCCGGAGAGGCCGTTGTTCATCTGGGCCATCTGCAGCTCGTAGTCGAAGTCGCTGACGGCCCGCAGCCCCTTGACGATCGCGGGGATGTCCCGCTGCTTGCAGAAGTCGACCAGAAGTCCATGGAACGCCTCTACCTTGACGTTTCCGTACTCCTCGGTGGTCTGGCGGAGGAAATCGATCCGCTCCTCCACCGTGAACAGGCCCTGCTTCGACTTGTTGATCATCACGGCGACGTGCACGACGTCATAGAGCTTGGAGGCACGGCCGATGATGTCGAGGTGTCCATTGGTGACGGGGTCGAACGACCCCGGGCAGACTGCGCGGCGCAACGGAAGTTCCTCGCTCTCGGATCCGGTCATGACGCGTTCTCGCACGTCGAGGCGGCGCGACCGTACCAAAGCGTGCCCTCGCCGTAGCGACGGGCCCGTAGCCCCTCGAATCCGGCAGGCCACACGAACTCCCCACCTCGTGTGCTCCGCTCAACGGTGGCCAGCGCGTCGGCCGCTAGCCAGCCATTCCCCAGGAGTGTGAGGAGGATCTCGCGGAGTTCGGCGTCGGTGACGGCGTAGGGCGGATCCAGAAAAACGACGTCGTACGGGCCGGTGACGGGGGCCTGTCCGGTGATGGTCTGTTCGGCCTTGCCGGTGCGCAGCTCCGCGCCGGGCAGACCGAGCGCCCGGACGTTCTGACGGATCGTGCGGGCCGCCCGCGGGTCGGACTCGACCAGCAGCACATGGACGGCGCCGCGGGACAGCGCCTCCAGGCCGACCGCGCCGGAGCCGCCGTACAGGTCGAGGACGCGCACTCCGTCCAGCGAGCCGAGCAGCGACTCCCAGGTGGAGAACAGGCCCTCACGCGCCCGGTCCGAAGTGGGTCGGGTGCCGTTTCCCGGCGGCACGGCCAGGCGGCGTCCGCCGGCCGCTCCGGCGATCACGCGGGTCATGGGTGGTGGCAGTCCTTCGCGGTGGTCGGGGCAGCGGCGCACCGCGCCCGTCCGGGCGGGGCCGCCGCACCTCCACGATATGGCGTACGGCGGCGGGCGGTGGCCGCGCGCTCGGATCGCGGGGCCCGGCCCTTGTCTCAGCCTCGTCTCCCAGCTCGTGTCTCAACCCTTGTCGAGGTACTCCTCGCGCTCCTTGTCCAGCAGGGCGTCCAGCGCGGTGCGCAGCTCCGGATATCCGGTCAGCTCCGGGTCGTCCGCGACGATCGCGGCCGCCTCCTCCCGGGCCGCCGCGATGACCTCCTCGTCGTCGATGACGGCGAGGACCCGCAGCGAGGAGCGGACCCCGGACTGGGCCTGGCCGAGCACATCGCCCTCCCGGCGCTGCTCCAGGTCGATCCGGGACAGCTCGAAGCCGTCGAGCGTGGCCGCGACCGCGCCCAGCCGCGCCCGGGCGGGGCTGGCCTCGGGCATGTCGGTCACCAGCAGACACAGCCCGGCGGCCGAGCCACGGCCGACACGGCCGCGCAGCTGGTGCAGCTGGGAGACGCCGAACCGGTCGGCGTCCATGATCACCATGGCGGTGGCGTTGGGGACGTTGACACCGACCTCGATGACGGTCGTGGCGACCAGGACGTCCACCTCGCCCGCGGCGAAGCGGCGCATCACGTCGTCCTTGGCCTCGGGCTGCATCCGCCCGTGCAGCACCTCCACCCGCAGATCGCTCAGCGGCCCCTTGATGAGCTGCTCGGCTACCTCGACGACGGCCAGCGGCGGGCGCTTCTCGGCCTCGTCCTCGGGGGACGGGCTCGCGGCGCCCTTGGACGCGTCCCCCTCGTCGCCGGCGTCGTCCCCGATCCGCGGGCACACCACATATCCCTGGTGCCCGGCGGCCACCTCCTCGCGCACCCGCTCCCAGGCGCGGGTCAGGAAGTGCGGCTTGTCCTTGGCGGGCACCACATGGGAGGCGATCGGGGAGCGGCCCGAGGGCAGCTGGTCCAGGACGGAGGTCTCCAGGTCGCCGAAGACGGTCATGGCGACGGTGCGCGGGATCGGGGTGGCCGTCATCACCAGCAGATGCGGGGGCTGCTTGCCCTTGGAGCGCAGGGCGTCGCGCTGCTCGACCCCGAAGCGGTGCTGCTCGTCGACGACGACCAGCCCCAGGTCGTGGAACTGGACCTTGTCCTCGATCAGGGCGTGGGTGCCGATCACGATCCCGGCCTCGCCGGTGACCAGGTCCAGCAGCGCCTGACGGCGGGCCGCGGCGCCCATGGAACCGGTGAGCAGCACCACCTTGGTGCCCTGCTCCGCGCCACCGAGCATTCCTCCCTCGGCCAGCTCACCCATCATCTCGGTGATCGAGCGGTGGTGCTGCTGGGCGAGCACCTCGGTGGGCGCGAGCATCGCCGCCTGTCCCCCGGCGTCCACGACGCCGAGCATCGCGCGCAGCGCGACCATGGTCTTGCCCGAGCCGACCTCGCCCTGGAGCAGCCGGTGCATGGGGTGGTCGGTGGCCAGGTCGGCGAAGATCTCCTCGCTGACCCGGCGCTGGCCCTCGGTGAGGGTGAACGGCAGCCGGGCGTCGAAGGCCGTCAGCAGCCCGTCCGGAACGGGCTTGCGGGGCGCCGCGGGCAGTTGGGCATCGGCCCGGCGCCGCCGGGCGAGCGCCACCTGCAGGACGAACGCCTCGTCCCACTTCAGGCGGTCCCGGGCCAGCGCGATATCGGTCTTGGTGGCCGGTCGGTGGATCTTGCGCAGCGCCTCGGGGAGCGTGGCCAGCCCCCGGCCCTCGCGGAGGCTGTCGGGGAGCGGGTCGACGAGCCCGGCCAGCGCGGTCTCCTCGTGGCCGGCCGGGCCCAGCACGGTGTCGATGGCCTGCTGGATCTGCCAGGACTCCATCTGCTTGCACGCCGGGTAGAGCGGCAGCAGCTGATGGGCGAACGCCTCCACGGCCTCCGCGCCGCTCTCCGCGCCCAGCGTCTTGAACTCCGGGTGGGCCAGCTGCCGCTTGCGGTTGAAGACCGAGACCTTCCCGGCGAACATCGCGCGGGTGCCGGGCTGCAGCTCCGACCGCGGCTTGTGGACACCCTTGCCGAAGAAGACCAGCTGGAGACGGCCGCTGCCGTCGGTGATGGTGACCTCCAGCCGGCGGCCCCGGCCGCCGTTGAACGTATGCACCCGGGCGTCGGCGACCTGCGCCACCACGGTCACATGCTCGTCCAGGGGCAGGTCGGACAGCCGGGTCAGCTCACCGCGCTCCGCGTACCGCCGCGGGTAGTGGTGCAGCAGATCGCCGACGGTGTGCAGGTCGAGATGGTCGGCCATCACCTTCGCGGTGTTGCCGCCCAGGACCTTCTTCAGTGGTTCATCCAGCACGGGCACGCGTCCATTGCACACCACGGGAGTGACAAAGCGGGTGACGAGCGGGGTGATTCAGGGTCCGGCCGCCGGTCTCATTCGATGCCTATGATCAGCGGCGCGGTGGGCTGACCACCGTGGTAGACGACCGTGTCGACGGCGAAGTGCCCCTCCCGCACATGCCGCTCCAGCCGTTCGGCGACCTCGTCGGGCAGGCCCGCGCCGAGCACCAGCGTGACCATCTCGCCGCCCGAGGCCAGCATCCGGTCCAGCACCGTCTCGGCGGTCGCGGCCAGCTCCGAGCCGATCACCGCCACATCGCCGTCGATCATGCCCAGGACATCCCCGGCCTGGCACACCCCGGCCATGGTCCAGGACTGGCGCTCGGCGACGGCCAGTTCCGCGTAGCGGGTGGCGCCCGCGGCCGAGGTCATGGCGACCACGTCCTCGTCGAAGCTGCGGGCCGGCTCGTGGACGGCGAGCGCGGCGATGCCCTGGACGGCGGAGCGGGTGGGGATCACCGCGACCCGTACGCCCTCGGCGCGGGCCTGGGCCGCGGCCGCGGCCGCGGTGTGGCGCAGCTCGGTGTCGTTCGGCAGCAGCACGACCTCCCGGGCGCCGGCCCGGCGGACCGCGTCGACCAGTTCACCGCTGCCGGGCGGCTCCCCGGGGCGGGTGGCGACCGCGGTCGCGCCCGCCTCGGCGCACAGCGCGGCCAGCCCGTCCCCGGGGACGACGGCGACCACGGCACGGCCCGTGCGCTCGGTACGCGGGCCGCCGGTGGGGCCCTTGGCGCCGGGCTGATCCGGCAGGACGACGACCGGGCCCGGCCGTGCCGGGCCGTCGGCGCCCGCCTTACGGGCGGCGGCACCGTCGAAGTGGGTGATCCGGATGCGGTACGGGCGCCCGGCCTGGATGCCCGCCTCCACGGCCGCCCCCGCGTCGTCCACATGGACGTGCACATTCCACAGGCCGTCGCCGCCGACGATCACCAAGGAGTCGCCGAGGGTGTCCAGCCGCTCCCTCAGGGCGGCCACGGCCATGTCGCCGGCCTCCAGGAGGTAGATCACCTCGAAGGCGGGCCCACCGTCCGCGGCGTCGTCGGCGGGACAGCCCACGGGATCCTGCCCAGGCGTCCCGGCGGGGGCCGGGGCGTCACGGGTCGGGCCGTCACCGCGGGAGCGGACGGGCCCGAGCGCGGCGGGCGCCTCGCCCGACAGTGCCTCGGCGAGCCCGCCCAGGACCGTCACCAGGCCGTAGCCGCCCGCGTCGACCACCCCCGCGCGGGCGAGGACGTCGAGCTGGCCGGGGGTGGCCTGGAGCGCCGTGCGGGCGCTCTCGTAGGCGGCGCGGGCCACCGTGGCGGCGTCGCCGGTGGCGCGCCCCGCGCCCTCCGCGGCGGCCACGGCGACCGTAAGGACGGTGCCTTCCACGGGGTGGGCGACGGCCAGGTAGGCGAGGTCGGCCGCGCGCCGCAGCGCCAGCCGCAGTCCGTCCGCCTCGTCCGTGCCCCGGTCCCCCTGCGCCGAACCGTCGGCCAGGACGTCCGCCATGCCGCGCAGCAGCTGCGCCAGGATCGTGCCGGAGTTGCCCCGCGCGCCGATCAGGGCGCCATGGGCCATGGCACGCACCACGTCGGCGAGGGTGGGACGGGAGGCGGCGGCCGAGGCGGCATGGCCGTCGAAAGCGGCGTCGACCGCCCGGGCGGCGGACTCGACGGTCAGATACAGATTGGTGCCGGTGTCCCCGTCCGCCACCGGATAGACGTTGATCGCGTCGATCTCCGCGCGGGCCCGGCCCAGCGCGTCCAGCGCGAGCCCGCACCAGGTCCGTACCGCATCGGCGTCGAGCGTGTGCGGCACGTAACGTCCTCCTCGGAGGCTGCTGGGGCGGGGGCGGGCATCGCGTCACCGCAGGGTAGTCGCCGCCCTCGGCGGGTGCCGGGCCAGCCATGATAGTTTCGTTGTACGGGAGTGGCCGTTGTATGCTGCTCCGGTTGCCCGATGCGAATCGGGCCATTCCCCCAGGCGCCGCCGATCCACCGCGATCCAGGCAACGTCAGGGGCATCCGTTCAGTGTCCTGTCTCCTCGCGGGAAGCGAGGGTGACCCGTCTTTGGAGTAACCCGTGGCTGCCAACTGCGACGTCTGCGGCAAGGGGCCGGGCTTCGGCAACAACATCTCGCACTCGCACCGCCGCACCCGCCGTCGTTGGAACCCCAACATCCAGACGGTGCGCGCTGTGGTCGGTCGTACCCCGAAGCGGCTCAACGTCTGCACCTCGTGCATCAAGGCCGGCAAGGTTTCGCGCTAGTCGTCTAGTCGCAGGGCCTCCCCGCGCGAGCGGGAACCGGTACGCCGAGGCCGGTCCACCATGGACGTGGACCGGCCTTTTCGCGTGCCCTTACGCACGCGCTCAGTCGGTTCCCTCCCGCAACCACCCGTGGTCGACCGGGCCGATGCCCGCGCCCAGGGGGAAGCCCGCCGCGATGGCGCCCGTGACGTAGTCCTTGGCCGCCGTGACGGCCTGAGGGACCTCGTATCCGCCCGCCAGATACGTGGCGATCGCCGCGGCGAGGGTGCATCCCGTGCCGTGCGTATGGCGGTTGTCGTGGCGGGGCGCCCGCAGCCAGTGCTCCTCGGTGCCGTCGGTGAGCAGATCCACCGCCTCGCCGCCGGGCAGATGGCCGCCCTTGATCAGCGCCCACCGCGGGCCGTGGCCCAGCACCGCCCCGGCCGCCCGCCGCTGATCGTTCTCCGACTCCACCCGGACGCCGGTGAGCTGAGCCACCTCGTCCAGGTTGGGCGTGGCGACGGTCGCGGTCGGCAGCAGCTTCGTACGGACCGCGTCGAGCGCCTCGGTGGCCAGCAGCGGGTCACCGTGCTTGGAGACCCCGACCGGATCGACGACCACCGGCGCGGGCAGATCCGCGAGCAGCGCGGCGACGGTCTCGACCAGTTCGGCGGTCGCCAGCATGCCGGTCTTGACCGCCTGGACGCCGATGTCGTCGGCCACGCTGCGGAACTGGGCCCGTACGGCCTCGGCGGGCAGCTCCCAGGCGCCCTGAACGCCCAGGGAGTTCTGCGCCGTCACCGCGGTGATCACGCTCATGCCATGGGCGCCCAGGGCCAGCATGGTCTTCAGATCGGCCTGGATACCCGCACCGCCGCCGGAGTCCGATCCGGCGACGGTGAGGACGCGCACGGGCGCCGAGCCGTCATGGGAGGGGCGGGGGATACGAGGAGGCAGGACCATGGGGCCGAATCTACTCGCCGCCCCCACGCCCCCGAGATCCCCCCTCGGCGCCCTTACCGCCGGCTCTGCTCCCTCACCAACGACTCGGCGCCCTTACGGCTGACTCGACGCCCTTACGGCGGACTCGACGCTCTTACCGCCGACGCGGCTCCCTTACCGTCACTCGGCGCCCTTGTCGCCGAAGTGGTCCCACCCCCCATGGGCCCAGGGGGCTCCGTCCACCGTCACCTGGGGCAGCGCCGACGGGTTCAGCACCTCGCCGATCACCTTCCAGCGGGCCGGCAGCTTGGCGTCGGGCGGGAAGGTGGCCACGATCGCGTGGTCCTCTCCCCCGCTGAGCACCCACTGCAGCGGATCGACGCCCACCGCCTGGCCGATGTCCGACATCTGCGAGGGGATGTCGATATCCCCCGAGCGCAGATCGATACGGACCTTGCTGGCCTCCGCGATATGCCCGAGGTCGGCCACCAGCCCGTCGCTCACATCGGTCATGGCGGTCGCGCCGAGCCCGGCGGCGGCGGGACCGGCGTGGTACGGCGGCTCCGGCCGGCGGTGCGCCTCGACGAAGGCCCGCGGCGAGCGGAAGCCGCGTGAGAGCACCGCGTGCCCGGCCGCCGACCAGCCAAGCCACCCGGTGACGGCGACAACGTCGCCGGGCTGGGCACCGGATCGGGTGACCGGCTCGTGGTTGCGCAGATCGCCCAGGGCGGTGATGGCCACGGTGATGGTGTCCCCGCGCACCACATCGCCGCCGACCACGGCCGCGCCCGCGACCTGGCATTCGTCGCGGATGCCGTCCATCAGCTCGGCCGGCCAGGTCACCGGCAGATCGGCGGGGACCACCAGGCCGAGCAGCAGCGCGGTCGGCACCGCGCCCATGGCCGCGATGTCGGCCAGGTTCTGGGCGGCGGCCTTACGGCCGACGTCATAGGCGGTGGACCAGTCCCTGCGGAAGTGCCTGCCCTCCAGCAGGACATCCGTACTGGCCACGACCCTCCGGTCGGGCGCGGCCACGACCGCGGCATCGTCACCGGGCCCCAACCTCACCGCCGGGGTGGTGGTGAGCCGGGAGGTGAGCTCTCTGATGAGCCCGAACTCCCCCAACTCGCCCACGGTGCCCTTCATCCCATCGCCCCTTCGTGCTCGTGGCCGCTTGCCCACCACGCCGCGCTCCCCGCGCGGGTCTCCCCGCGCCGCATGGCGACGCGGTACCGTGGCGTCCCTTCTCCCCACATGATCCTCGTAGCCGCCCTGGAGGTTCCGTGGTACAGGCGTACATCCTGATCCAAACCGAGGTCGGCAAGGCCTCGACCGTGGCCGACGTCATCGCCAAGCTCCCCGGGGTGATACAGGCGGAGGACGTCACGGGCCCTTACGACGTGATCGTCCGCGCCCAGGCCGATACGGTCGATGAGCTCGGCCGCATGGTGGTCGCGAAAGTCCAGCAAGTCGAAGGCATCACTCGAACCCTGACCTGCCCGGTCGTCCATCTCTAGCTCCCCCGTATGCTCGGCCGGTGAATTGCGCACACCGTAGTCTCGCCCAACGGCTCGTTCCGCTCTCCGCCACCATGGCGCTGGCCCTGGTGTCGATGGCCGGTTGCACCTTCACCGGGGATTCCGACGACGGTGTGGCGCTCGCGGTTCCCACACCGTCCGCACAAGCGGCGGCGGTGTGCCGGGCGCTCCACAAGGAACTGCCCACCACCGTGAACGGGCTGAAGCGGGGCACCGCCGAGCCCGCCTCGGACTACACAGCCGTGTGGGGGGACCCCGCCGTGCAGCTGCGCTGCGGGGTCCCCCGGCCGGAGGCCATGGGCTCCACGACCGAGTCGGCCGGGGTGAACGGCGTCGAGTGGCTGCCGGAGAAGCAAAAGGACGGCTACCGCTTCACCACCGTACTTCGCCGGGCGTATGTCGAGGTGACCGTGCCCGGGAAGTACGCCCCCGAGGTCAACGCCCTGCTCGACCTCGCCGAGGCCGTCAAGAAGACGGTGCCCAAGGGCGTGGCCTAGGGGCCGGGGCCCTAGCGCAGCCCGGTCGAGCGGCGCAGCGCGGCCTGCAGCAGCCGGTCCACCAGCTCGGGGTAGCTCACACCGCTCTCCTGCCACATGCGCGGGTACATCGAGATCGGGGTGAAGCCGGGCATGGTGTTGATCTCGTTGATCACGAACTCGCCGCTGTCCAGCAGGAAGAAGTCGGCCCGGACCAGCCCCTCGCAGGACGCCGCCTCGAACGCGGCCACCGCGAGCTCCTGGACCCGCCGGGTCTGCTCCTCGGTGAGCGGCGCCGGCACGATACCGGCCGCCGAGTCGATGTACTTCGCCTCGAAGTCGTAGAAGGAGTGGGAGGAGACCGGCGGGATCTCGGCGGGCAGGCTTGCGCGCGGCCCGTCCTCGTACTCCAGCACCCCGCATTCGATCTCGCGGCCGCGCAGCAGCGCCTCCACGATGACCTTCGGGTCGTGGCGCCGGGCCTCCTCGATGGCCTCGTCCAGATCCGCCGGGTCCTCGACCTTGGTGATGCCGATGGACGAGCCGGCCCGCGCGGGCTTCACGAAGAGCGGCCAGCCGTGCTCCGCGGCGAACTCCACGATCCTGCGGCGGGCGGCGGAAGGTTCCTGCTGCCACTCCCGGGGCGGATCACCTCGTACGGGCCGACGGGCAGCCCGAAGGAGACGAACACCCGCTTCATGTACTCCTTGTCCATGCCCACGGCGGAGGCGAGCACCCCGGCGCCCACATACGGCACCCCGGACAGCTCCAGCAGCCCCTGGAGGGTGCCGTCCTCGCCGTACGGGCCGTGCAGCATGGGGAAGACGACGTCGACGTCGCCCAGTGCCTTGGGCACCGACCCCGGCTCGCTGTAGACGACCTCGCGGTTCCCCGGGTCGACCGGGAGGACGACCGACCCCTCTCCGGACTCGGCGAGCCGTTCGACGCTGGGCAGCTCGCGGCCCGCGATGCCCATCCGCTCGGGCTCGTCGGCGGTCAGCGCCCAACGGCCGTCAGCGGTGATGCCGATCGGCATCACGTCGTACTTCTCGCGGTCGATGGCGCGCAGCACGGCGCCCGCGGTGACCACCGAGATGGCGTGCTCGGAGCTGCGGCCGCCGAAGACGACGGCGACGCGCGGCTTGTGCCGCTCGCCTCCGGAAGAAGCCGGGACAGGGCCTGAGGAAGGGGTCTGGCTGCTCATATCGCGTTGAGGTTACCTTGCGGTCCGCGCGGCGTCAGTGCCGCTCGGCCTTGGCACTGCGGGACATCAGCTCTTTGAGTGCGACAAGCGGCTGTTTGCCGTCGTGCACGATCTCGACGACGGTCTCGGTGATGGGCATGTCGATGTCGAAGCGGCGGGCGAGATCCAGCACGGACTCGCACGACTTGACGCCCTCCGCGGTCTGCTTGGTGACCGCGATGGTCTCCGCCAGCGTCATCCCGCGCCCCAGGTTGGTGCCGAAGGTGTGGTTGCGGGAGAGCGGGGAGGAGCAGGTGGCGACGAGGTCGCCCATGCCCGCCAGGCCCGCGAAGGTGTGCGCGTCGGCGCCCATCGCCAGGCCCAGCCGGGTCGTTTCGGCGAGGCCGCGGGTGATGAGCGACGCCTTGGTGTTGTCACCGAGCCCCATACCGTCGGCGATGCCCACGGCCAGCGCGATGACGTTCTTCACCGCGCCGCCCAGCTCGCAGCCGACCACATCGGTGTTGGTGTACGGGCGGAAGTACGCGGTGTGGCAGGCGGTCTGGAGGCGGCGGGCCACGCTCTCGTCGGGGCAGGCCACCACGGAGGCGGCGGGCTGCCGGGCGGCGATCTCCTTGGCGAGGTTGGGCCCGGTGAGCACCGCGACGCGCTCCGCGGGCGCCTTGGCGACCTCCTGGACGACCTCGCTCATCCGCTTGGCCGTGCCGAGTTCGACGCCCTTCATCAGGGAGACCAGTACGGTGTCGGCGGCCAGCAGCGGGGCCCAATCGGAGAGGTTGCCGCGCAGCGTCTGGGAGGGCACGGAGAAGACGGTGAACTCCGCGCCGGCCGCGGCCTCGGCCGGGTCGGTGGTGGCCCGCACCCCGTCGGGCAGCCGTACCCCGGGGAAGTAGTCGGGATTGGTGCGGCCGGTGTTGATGGCCTCGACGACACCGGGCCGGCGGCCCCACAGCGTCACCTCGCAGCCGGCGTCGGCGAGCACCATCGCGAAGGCGGTGCCCCAGGAGCCGGTGCCGAAGACGGCGCAGCGCGTCACTTGCTCTCCTCATCGGCCAGCGGGAGCGGCGGGCCGTCGGTGCTGGTGCTGGTGCTGGTGGGCCGGTCGTGCCGGTGAACGGGCGCCGGCTCTCCGCGCACCTCGGAGAGGAGGTCGGTGATGGCGTCCATGATGACGTCGGTGGCCGCCCGGAGGACCTCCGCGGTGGGCTCCTGGCCGTAGAACCCGGACAGGTCCACCGGCGGGCCGGCGAGCACCTTGAGCGTCTTGCGCGGGAAGAGGCGGACCCGCTTCTCCTTGGCGTACGGCGGCACGGCCTCGTTGGCGCCCCACTGGGCGACGGGGATGACCGGGGCCTTGGTGAGCAGCGCGACCCGCGCCGCGCCCGTCTTTCCGCGCATGGGCCACATGTCGGGGTCGCGGGTGAGGGTGCCCTCGGGGTAGAAGGCCACGCACTCGCCCTTGTTGATGGCGTCCACGGCGGCCCGGAAGGCGTTGGCGGCGTCGGTGGACTCGCGGTAGACGGGGATCTGGCCGGTGCCGCGGAGCATGGAGCCCATGAAGCCGCCCCTGAAGAGGGCGGCCTTGGCGAGGAAGCGCGGCACCCTTCCGGTGTTGTACTGGAAGTGCGCGTAGGAGAGGGGGTCGAGATACGAGTTGTGATTGATCGCGGTGATAAATCCACCGTCGGCGGGAATGTGCTCCATTCCGTGCCAGTCCCGCTTGAACAGAACCACCAGCGGCGGTTTGCACAAGACCGCTGCCATGCGGTACCAGAAGCCGATTCTGCGGCCGGACACTCGGAACATCCTCTCTTGGACCCTGCTGACCTGCTGGCTTGCTGTCGTCCCCGGCAGCCGCACAAGTGTCGCTCCAGGCACCCTGTCTGTCGAGAACACCGTAACCCCGCACGTCTTCGGCGAGCCGGGCAGCAGGTCAGAATGAGGCCCGTGGGAAGAAACGGAGCCCCTGTGACCTGGACCCTCGTGGTGCCGCTGAAGCCCTTGTCACGGGCCAAGACCAGGCTCTCCGACGCCGCCGGTGACGGCCTCCGGGCCTCGCTCGCGCTCGCGTTCGCTCAGGACACGGTGGGCGCGGCGCTGGCGAGCCGCTGGGTGCGAGGGGTGACCGTCGTCACCGACGACCCGCTCGCCGGACGTGAGCTGTCCGCCCTCGGCGCCCGGATCCTGCCCGACTCCCCGGGGCGCGGGCTGAACGCGGCGCTGGCGCACGGCGCCCTCGCGGTCCGCGGGGAGCGCCCGGGGGCCGCCGTGGCGGCGATGAACGCCGATCTCCCGGCGCTGCGGACCGTTGAGCTCGACCTGGTGCTCGATGCAGCGTCCGGCTTCTCACGCGCCTTTCTGGCGGATGCCGCGGGGGTGGGCACGACCCTCCTTACGGCGGCGCCCGGCGCCGATCTGGCACCCGCCTTCGGGGGCCCCTCACGGGCCCGGCACCGGGCGTCGGGGGCGCGGGAGATCGAGCTTGCGGGGGTGGACTCGGTGCGGCGCGACGTGGACACGGCCGGGGATCTGCGCGCGGCGGTGGCCCTGGGCGTGGGCGACCACACCAGGGCTAGGCTGGCGGACATGCAGGGAACCGCCTATACGTACGACCCCGAGACCCGCGCCGGCAGTGTGCTGCTCGACGACGGCACCCCGCTGCCGTTCGACACCGCGGCCTTCGACGCCGGGGGGCTGCGGATGCTGCGCCCGGGCCAGCGGGTGCGGATCGAGGTGGAGGGCGAGGGCGAGCAGCGCCGGGTCGTCTTCGTCACGCTGCAGACGTTCTGAGCACTGCGGACAGCACCGCGGAGAACACGCGGACAGCACCGCGGGCCGGGCTCCCTCGGGGAGCCCGGCCCGGCGCGTGAACAGTGCGGCGCCCGTGCGCCGCCGGCTAGCGCTTCCTGGCGGTGGTCTTCTTCGTGGTGGTCTTACGGGCGCTCGTCTTGCGCGCCGGGGCCTTCTTCGCGGCGGCCTTGGCGGGCGCCTTCTTGGCCGTCGTCTTCTTGGCGGGGGCCTTCTTGGCGGCGGCCTTGGCCGGGGCCTTCTTGGCCGTCGCCTTCTTGGCCGTCGTCTTCTTCGCAGGAGCCTTCTTGGCGGTCGCCTTCTTGGCCGCGGCCTTCTTCGCCGCCACCTGGAGGCTGCCCTTGGGAGCCTTCTTCACGGCGACCTCACCGCCGCGCGGGAGCTTCTTGGAGCCGCTCACCAGGTCCTTGAACCCCTGGCCGGCACGGAAGCGGGGCACCGAGGTCTTCTTGACCCTCACACGCTCCCCGGTCTGCGGGTTACGGGCGTACCGGGCAGGCCGTTCCACCTTCTCGAACGAACCAAAACCAGTGACTGAAACTCGCTCCCCGGCGACGACCGCCCGGACGATGGCGTCCAGAACTGCGTCGACGGCTTCGGCGGCCTGCTGACGGCCGCCGACCTTGTCGGCAATCGCTTCTACGAGCTGCGCCTTGTTCACGTCTTCCCCTTCGGAGACATTGCCGGAATCAATGTGTTCAAGCCTTTTCGCACGTTAGGCAGATATATACCGCAAATCAAACACGAAACGGGCTAATCACCCTTGTGCCGCAACACACTCGATCGTCACGGACTTCCGTCGGTGTCGGGATCTTGGGGGAAACGGCCCTCGTCGAGGTCGTTCATCAACCGCTCCAGGCGCTTTGCCGCGTCTGCGAGATCGTGTTTCGCCGCTGAGGTGATGACCAGCAGCTTCCGGGACAGCGCCATCCGTACGCCCTCCGGGACTTGCAGTGCGCGCACCCTTGCGTGCGCTTCCTTGAGCCGGTCGGCGACGAGGCCGTAGAGCTCGAGTTGGCCGTCGCGTTCCATGCACTGATTGTGCCATCTGAGGCGAGTTGTCGCTTCACGGGGCCTCAACATGCCGATGCGCCGCCGGTCCGAGGACCGGCGGCGCATCTTGCCAAACCCGCTCTGTACAGGGAGAACCGGGGGGTCAGACCTCCACCGTGCTCGGCTTGAAGGAGGGACGACGCGCCTCGTACGCGGCGATGGATTCGTCCTCCCTGAGGGTGAGGCTGATGTCATCCAGCCCCTCCAGGAGTCGCCACCGGGCATTCTCGTCAAGCTCAAAATCAGCCGTGATGCCCTCGGCTCGAACCTGGCGGTCGACGAGGTCCACGGTGACCTCCGCGGTGGGGTCCGCCTCGACCAGCTTCCACAGCCGGTCCACGGTCTCCTGCGGCAGGACGACGGTCAGCAGCCCGTTCTTGAGGGAGTTGCCGCGGAAGATGTCGGCGAAGCGGGACGAGATGACGGCCTTGAAGCCGTAGTTCTGCAGCGCCCACACCGCGTGCTCGCGCGAGGAGCCGGTGCCGAAGTCGGGACCGGCCACCAGAACCGTTCCGCCCTTGTACTCGGCCGTGTTGAGCACGAACTCCGGGTCCTTGCGCCAGGCCTCGAAGAGCCCGTCCTCGAAGCCGTCGCGGGTGACCTTCTTGAGCCAGTGCGCCGGGATGATCTGGTCCGTGTCCACATTGCTGCGGCGCAGCGGAACGGCCCGGCCGGTGTGCGTGGTGAATGCTTCCATGACTGCTCAGGCCCCCACGGGAGTCGATACGGCCGCGTCGGACAGATCGGCGGGCGAGGCCAGATGGCCCAGTACCGCGGTGGCGGCGGCGACCTGCGGCGAGACCAGGTGGGTCCGGCCGCCCTTGCCCTGCCGGCCCTCGAAGTTGCGGTTGGAGGTGGACGCCGAGCGCTCACCGGGCGCGAGCTGGTCTGGGTTCATGCCCAGGCACATCGAGCAGCCCGCGTGCCGCCACTCGGCGCCGGCGGCGGTGAACACCTTGTCCAGCCCCTCCTCGACGGCCTGCAGGGCGACCCGCACCGAGCCGGGGACCACCAACATCCGTACGCCGTCGGCCACCGAGCGGCCGGACAGCACCGAGGCGGCGGAGCGCAGGTCCTCGATGCGGCCGTTGGTGCAGGAACCGACGAAGACCGTGTCCACCGCGATGTCGCGCAGCGGCTGACCCGCCGTCAGGCCCATGTACTCCAGGGCCTTCTCGGCGGCGAACCGCTCGCTGGCGTCCTCGAAGGAGGCCGGGTCCGGGACCGACTCCGACAGCGGAGCGCCCTGGCCGGGGTTGGTGCCCCAGGTGACGAACGGGGCGAGTTCTGAGGCGTCGATGACGACCTCACGGTCGAAGACCGCGTCGTCGTCGCTGCGCAGGGTGCGCCAGTACGCGACGGCCGCGTCCCAGTCGTCGCCCTGGGGGGCGTGCGGGCGGCCCTCCAGATAGGCGAAGGTCGTCTCGTCCGGAGCGATCATGCCCGCGCGGGCGCCCGCCTCGATGGACATGTTGCACACGGTCATCCGGGCCTCCATCGAGAGCTTCTCGATGGCGGGGCCGCGGTACTCGAGCACATAGCCCTGGCCGCCGCCGGTGCCGATCTTCGCGATGATCGCCAGGATCAGGTCCTTGGCGGTGACGGTCTCGGGCAGCTCGCCCTCGACGGTGATCGCCATGGTCTTGAACGGCGCGAGCGGCAGCGTCTGGGTCGCCAGCACATGCTCGACCTGGCTGGTGCCGATGCCGAACGCGAGCGCGCCGAAGGCGCCGTGGGTCGAGGTGTGGCTGTCACCGCACACCACGGTCGTACCGGGCTGGGTCAGTCCGAGCTGCGGTCCCACCACGTGGACGACGCCCTGCTCGACATCGCCGAGCGGGTGCAGCCGGACACCGAACTCCGCGCAGTTCTTGCGCAGCGTCTCCAACTGGGCGCGGGAGACGGGGTCCGCGATCGGCTTGTCGATGTCGAGGGTGGGGGTGTTGTGGTCCTCGGTCGCGAGGGTGAGATCGGTACGACGGACCGTGCGGCCGGCCTTGCGCAGGCCATCGAACGCCTGCGGGCTGGTCACCTCGTGCAGCAGGTGCAGATCGATGAAGAGCAGGTCAGGCTCGCCTTCGGCGTGCCGGACGACATGGTCGTCCCAGACCTTCTCCGCGAGTGTCCGTCCCATCGCATTCCCTCCGGCCGGCGCCAGTGCCGGCCCAGCTTGTCTCGACTGCGTGCCCTGGTCTGCGGGCCCGCCATTTACAGAGTGGCGGGTCTGCCGGGAAAATGAACTTGCGTTTCACACTGTGAGACGCGAGTATCGTCCCATGGACAACACTAGCGGCGTCGGCGTTCTCGACAAGGCGGCTCTGGTCCTGAGCGCCCTGGAGTCCGGCCCGGCCACCCTCGCCGGACTGGTCGGGGCGACCGGTCTCGCCCGCCCGACGGCACACCGGCTCGCGGTCGCACTCGAGCACCACCGGATGGTGGCACGCGACATGCAGGGACGCTTCATTCTGGGCCCCCGCCTGGCCGAGCTGGCGGCGGCGGCGGGCGAGGACCGGCTGCTCGCCACGGCCGGTCCCGTGCTCACCCATCTCCGGGATGTGACCGGCGAGAGCGCGCAGCTCTACCGGCGCCAGGGAGACATGCGCATCTGTGTCGCCGCGGCCGAGCGGCTGTCCGGACTGCGGGACACCGTGCCGGTCGGCTCCACCCTCCCGATGAAGGCCGGCTCGGCCGCCCAGGTCCTGATGGCCTGGGAGGAGCCGGAGCGACTGCACCGCGGACTGCAGGGGGCCCGGTTCACCGCCACGGCCCTGTCGGGCGTACGACGGCGGGGCTGGGCCCAGTCGATCGGCGAGCGGGAGCCCGGGGTGGCGTCCGTCTCCGCGCCCGTGCGCGGCCCGTCCAACCGCGTGGTCGCCGCCGTCTCGGTCTCCGGACCGATCGAGCGGCTGACCCGCCACCCGGGCCGGATGCACGCCCAGGCCGTCATCGACGCGGCCGCCCGCCTGACCGACGCCCTCCGCCGAGGGAATTGATCACGCGCACCCCCGGGGTCACGCCTTCTTCAGCGACAGCCGGTCGGCCGCCCGGTCACCACGGCGGCCGACCGGGACGACCCCGGTGGCCTTGCCCAGGCCGAACGCCGGCATGTTGATGTAGACCGCCTCATGCGCCCCGGCCGGTACGACATAGGTCTCGTGCCAGAAGCCGACCTTGCCCCGGCCCTCCCGCATCCGGCGATTGAACGCCGCCCAGGCGGGACGGTGCTCCTTGTCCTGGGCCGACGCGTACTCCAGCAGCCGCTCGTGCGAGTCCCAGTACTGGACGACGTAGAGCACCCGGGGCGCGCCGAACAGCAGCTGATAGCCCAGCATCCCGCTCCCCTTGTCCTGCGACAGCTCGCGGAGCATCCGCGGCATCGCCTTGAAGACCGGCAGCCAGCTGCGCAGTGCGCGGAAGCGGTTGATGCGCATGCCGATCAGGAAGACGGTGACCTCCCCCTCGGCCTCGGCGGTCATACGGCCGGCGAACAGCTCGGTACCCATGGTGATCCCCTTGTCCCCACGTCGGGATAGTCTTGGATAGCGGCGCTATCCATTGCTTGGATAGTGTCACTCTCCAATGGAAGGTGCAACAGGGATGCGACTGGCGGAGCTCAGCGAGCGCAGCGGAGTGCCCACCGCGACGATCAAGTACTACCTGCGCGAGCGGCTGCTGCCGCCGGGAGAGCGGATCACCGCCACCACGTCGGAGTACGGCGAGGAGCATCTGCGCCGACTGCGGCTGGTGCGCTCGCTGATCCAGGTCGGCCGGATGCCGGTGGCCACGGCGCGCGAGGTGCTGGAGGCCGCCGAGGACGAGTCGCTCAGCCAGAACACCCGGATGGGAGCCGCGGTCTGGGCGCTGCCGCACGGCCCCGAGCCCGACGAGGACGATCCGCACGCGGCGCGGGCCCGGGAGCAGGTGGACACCGTGCTGCGGCGGATGGACTGGTCGCACGGCCAGGAGCTGGGCGACACCTCCCCCGCCTACCGGATGCTGGTCGCGGCCATCGCCTCGCTGGACCGCCTGGGCTATCCCCATGACACCGAGCACCTTGTGGTGCACGCCCGGCTGGCGGGTGAACTGGCCGTCGCCGACCTGGACCTGGTGGAGACCTACGACACCCCGCCCGAGCGGATCGAGGCGGTGGTGGCGCTGACGGTGCTCTATGAGCCGGTGCTGCTCAGCCTGCGGCGGCTCGCGCAAACCGAGGAATCCGGGCGCCGCTTCGCGGAGTGAGCCGTGGCCAGGGCGTGAATTCACGGGGTGACCAGGACACGAAAAAGCCCCCCGCGCTGTCGCGGAGGGCTTTTCGCTGGTACCCCCGACCGGATTCGAACCGGCGCTACCGCCTTGAGAGGGCGGCGTGCTAGGCCGCTACACAACGGGGGCCTGAATCAGCACAAGTGCTGCGCTGGGCTACCAGGACTCGAACCTAGACTAAATGAACCAGAATCACTCGTGCTGCCAATTACACCATAGCCCATGGTATAGACCAGTACCCCCGACCGGATTCGAACCGGCGCTACCGCCTTGAGAGGGCGGCGTGCTAGGCCGCTACACAACGGGGGCCCTAGCGATCTCCGTCTTGCGAAGAGATCCGTACCCCCGACCGGATTCGAACCGGCGCTACTGCCTTGAGAGGGCAGCGTGCTAGGCCGCTACACAACGGGGGCTTGGTCCTGCTCTGATCAAGAGATCCACCGATCATCCGAGAGATCTCTTGCTGGGGTACCAGGACTCGAACCTAGACTAAGTGAACCAGAATCACTCGTGCTGCCAATTACACCATACCCCACCAAAACGCCACCCCCGTAAGGGGTTTTGTTTGGCTTGCGCCCCGGTCCGGCCTCTCGGCCCGCCCGTCCGGCGCAGGAAGAACATTACCCGATGGTGGACGGGCCACCAAAACGAGTATCACCGCGAGTGGCGCCGCCTCACAGGCCCAGGCAGCGCCCCACGCCCCCTATCCGGCCAGCTTCGCCAGCGCCGCGTCCACCCGGGCCAGCGTGCGCTCGCGGCCCAGGACCTCCAGGGACTCGAACAGCGGCAGTCCGACCGTGCGGCCGGTGACCGCGACCCGCAGCGGGGCCTGGGCCTTGCCCAGTTTGAGGCCGTGCTCCTCGCCGGCCGCGAGGACCGCGGCCTTCAGGGTCTCGGCGTCCCAGTCCGCCTCGGCGAGCCGGGTACGGACCGAGGCCAGGAGCGCGTCCGCGCCCGGCTTCATCGCCTTGGTCCAGGACGTCTCGTCCTGGGCGGGCTCGTCGAGGAAGAGGAAGTCCACATTCGCGGTGATGTCGGACAGGACCGTCAGCCGGGTCTGGGCCAGCGGGGCCAGCGCCGCGAAGGCGGCCGCGTCGAAGGCGTCCGGGGACCACGGCGCGTGCGGGGCCTTCAGCCAGGGCTCGCACGCCTCGATGAACGCCTTCACATCCAGCAGCCGGATGTGGTCCGCGTTGATCGCCTCGGCCTTCTTGAGGTCGAAACGCGCCGGGTTGGCGTTCACTCCCGAGATGTCGAACGCCTCGACCATCTCCGCCGGCGAGAAGACGTCCCGGTCGGAGGAGAGCGACCAGCCCAGCAGGGAGAGGTAGTTGAGCAGTCCCTCGGGGAGGAAGCCGCGCTCCCGGTAGAGGTTCAGCGAGGACTGGGGATCGCGCTTGGAGAGCTTCTTGTTGCCCTCGCCCATGACATACGGGAGATGGCCGAACGCGGGCACCGTGCCGGGGCCCACACCGATCTCGGCGAGCGCCCGGTAGAGCCCGATCTGCCGCGGGGTGGAGGAGAGCAGGTCCTCGCCGCGCAGCACATGCGTGATCTCCATCAGCGCGTCGTCCACGGGGTTGACGAGCGTGTAGAGGGGCGCGCCGTTGGCCCGCACGATGCCGTAGTCCGAGACGTTCTCGGGGGTGAAGGTCAGCTCACCGCGCACCAGGTCGGTGAAGGTGATCGGCTCGTCCGGCATCCGGAAGCGCACGATCGAGACGCGTCCCTCGGCCTCGTACGCGGCGATCTGCTCGGCGGTCAGGGTGCGGCAGGTGCCGTCGTAGCCGGAGGGCCGGCCGGCCTTGCGGGCCGCCTCGCGGCGCTCCTCCAGCTCCTCGGCGGTGCAGTAGCAGCGGTAGGCGTGGCCCGCCTCCAGCAGCTTGTCCGCGACCTCGCGGTAGAGGTCCATCCGCTGCGACTGGCGGTAGGGCGCGTGCGGGCCGCCGACCTCGGGGCCCTCGTCCCAGTCGAAGCCCAGCCAGCGCATGGCGTCCAGCAGCTGGGTGTAGGACTCCTCGGAGTCGCGCGCGGCGTCGGTGTCCTCGATGCGGAACACCAGGGTGCCGCCGTGGTGACGGGCGAAGGCCCAGTTGAACAGGGCCGTGCGGACCAGGCCGACATGGGGGTTGCCGGTCGGCGAGGGACAGAAACGAACTCGCACGGGGGCGGAGGGGGATGCGCTAGCCACGCTTGATCACCTTGTTGGTGAGAGTGCCGATGCCTTCGATGGTGACGGCGACCTCGTCGCCGACGGAGAGCGGGCCGACGCCCGCCGGAGTGCCGGTGAGCACGACGTCGCCGGGGAGCAGCGTCATCGCCTCGGTGATGTGCACGATCAGATCCTCGATCGGGCGCACCATCTCGCTCGTCCGGCCGAGCTGACGCTGTTCACCGTTGACGGTGCACATGATGCCGAGATCGGCGGCGCGCGTCAGGTCGATATCGGTCTCCACCCAGGGGCCCAGCGGACAGGAGGCGTCGAAGCCCTTGGCCCGCGCCCACTGCTTCTCGCTCCGCTGGGCGTCGCGGGCCGTGATGTCGTTGCCGCAGGTGTAGCCGAGGATGACGTCCTTGACGCGGTCACGCGGAACCTCACGGCACATCCGTCCGATCACCACGGCCAGCTCGGCCTCGTAGTGCACCTCGGAGGAGAAGGAGGGATACGTGATGGGGTCGCCGGGGCCGATCACGGAGGTGGACGGCTTGAAGAAGACGACCGGGACGTCGGGGACCTCGTTGCCCAGCTCCGCCGCGTGCTCGGCGTAGTTGCGCCCGATTCCGACGACCTTGTTCGGCAGGACGGGCGGCAGCAGCCGGACCTTGCTCAGCGGGACCTTCTGGCCCGAGCGCTCGAATTCGGCGAAGGGGTGGCCCTTGATGATGTCGATGACGGGGCCGTCCTGATCGGACGGCTCACCCTCCACCACGCCGAAGGCGACGTTGCCGTCGATGGAGAATCTGGCGATGCGCACGGGAAGCCTTGGCTCCTTGACTGAACTCGCTGGAGACTGACGCTCCAGGCTATCGCTCCGCGTCCCGCGCGCCGCCGTCCCGCCTGCCGGGAGTGGTGGCGTCCGCCACAGCCCCGGGGAATCAGTGGCCCGGGGCCTCGGTCAGCACGGTGCGCTTGGGGTTCGCGGTCCGGTTCGGCAGGTCGACGCGCTGCTCCGGCTGCTCCTCGGGCGCGGCCGACAGGTCGTCGGCGTCCTTGATGCCCTGGGCGTCCCCCAGCTCTTGGACGTCCTTGAGATGGGCCAGGGTGGTGCGCCGCGGGTTGGCTATGGAGTGGAACATCATCGTCGTCTTCACGTGGTTTACGCCTCGTTCTTGTCGTCCGTACCGGCTGTGTAAAGCGTCAGGCTAGAGGCGGCCTTGCCCATCGATTCGCAGGAAAAGTCACCGCCGGTCTGTGATATTGCTCACGAACGATCAGGCAAAAGCCGCATAGGAGACAGTTACGCAATCGCCCTAAACGGACATCGCCTACCTGAACCTGACGTTCCGCTCTTGATCATCGCTAGCCGGACACTCGATTGCGACCTTCGGTTCGTACACGAAAGTCCGTTATCGCCGACATGACTTTCTACGTCCCGTAATAAAGTCCGCACTGAGCGTCACACGGATCACAGCCTTATCCATTGCCCTTGTTGCAGCATCCGGCACTGTGCTGGAATTCCCGGGACCGCCGCGGGAATCAGCCGGCGCGCACGGGGGCGCAGCGACAGAGGCGCCGAGCGGCGGGGGGCTCCTCTTGTCGACATGAAAGGAAGCGCGCCGGTCACTCACGACCGACAGGGGGGATCGCGGTCCCCCACGACTCGACACCGCTCCGCCGGTCCGCCGGAGGAGCGCCTGGTCCAGAGGTTGCGACGCTAGTGCAGGGACGTATCAAGAGGGATGGTATGGGGGCTCCCCAGGCCCGCCAGGGCCGAGGGGATGCTTCGGCGGACCCGGAGCCGCGTGGCGGGACCGACCGCGGCTCCTCGCCCCAGCGCGCCCAGGGGAGCAGCGGCAGGACTCTGGGTGATCAAGGCCCCGAGGCCGGCACGCAGAGCGCTACCCGGATCAGTGCGCCCAGCGGCGGCGGAGACGCGGAGCAGCCGGCCAAGCCGAAGAGCTCCGGCCCCAGCGGGCCCGGCAATCGCATGGCCCTGCGCAACTGGCGCATCAGCACCCGACTGGTCTCCCTGCTCACGCTCCCGGTGGTCGCGGCGACCACCCTGGGGGCGCTGCGCATCGAGGGCTCGCTGGACAACATCCAGCAGCTCGACCAGATGAAGCTGCTCACCAAGATGACGCAGCAGGCCACCCAGCTGGCCAGCGCGCTCCAGGAGGAGCGCGACAAGTCGGCCGGCCCGCTGGCGGGCAAGGGCAACGACAAGGACGACCGGGTCGTCTCCACGCGCGAGGACACCAACCGCGCCATCACGGCCTTCCGCGAGGCCACCCACCAGATCGACCCCGGCGACCAGTCGCTGGCCGGTGTGCAGTCCACGCTCGTCAACATCGACCGTCAGCTCGGCAAGATCAACGAGGTCCGTGACACGGCCTACGACAACAGCCAGTACTACTCGCTGACGGTCCAGAACTACAACGAGCTCATCAACTCGCTGCTGCTGCTCTCCCAGGACATGGCGCAGGCGACCAGCAACCGCGCGATGATCAACAACACCCGCGCGCTCGCCACCTTCTCCTCCGCCAAGGAGTACGCCTCCATCCAGCGCGCGCTCATCAGCGCCGCCCTCGCCGACCCCAAGGGCGCCGACTTCTCCGCCAACGACCGCCGCTTCGCCAGGACCGCGGTCGACAAGGAGAACGAGGCGCTCGGCCGCTTCAAGCAGATCCGCCAGGGCAACTCCGAGGATCTGCTCGAACCGCTGGACAGCCGCCCGGACATCAAGGCGGCGACCATGTACGCCGACCGCGCAGTGCGCGACCCCGAGGGGCTGAAGGCCGAGAAGCGCACCGATCTGGACTGGTACGACCAGGACAGTATCAAGATCGAAGAGATGGGCAAGATCGAGGAGACGCTGCTCAGCGAGATGCAGCAGAAGGCTCGTGAGCTCCGCAACTCCGCCCAGCAGGACGCGATCCTCAACGGTGCGCTGATCCTGCTGGTCCTCGGCGTCTCGCTGGTCGGCGCCTTCGTCGTGGCCCGCTCCATGGTCCGCTCGCTGCGCCGCCTCCAGGACACCGCGCAGGAGGTCTCCCAGAAGCGGCTGCCCGAACTGGTCAAGCAGCTCTCCGAGTCCGACCCGCAGGATGTGGACACCTCCGTCGAGTCCGTCGGTGTGCACAGCCGGGACGAGATCGGAAAGGTGGCCGCGGCCTTCGACGACGTGCACCGCGAGGCGGTCCGGCTCGCCGCCGAGCAGGCGCTGCTGCGGGGCAACGTCAACGCGATGTTCACCAACCTCTCGCGCCGCAGCCAGGGCCTCATCCAGCGCCAGCTCTCGCTCATCTCCGAGCTGGAGAGCCGCGAGGCCGACCCGGACCAGCTCTCCTCGCTCTTCAAGCTGGACCACCTCGCCACCCGTATGCGCCGTAACGGCGAGAACCTCCTGGTCCTCGCGGGCGAGGAGCCCGGCCGCCGGTGGACCCGGCCGGTGCCGCTGGTGGACGTGCTCCGCGCGGCCGCCTCCGAGGTGGAGCAGTACGAGCGCATCGAGCTCAGCTCGGTCCCGGCGACCGAGGTGGCCGGCCGGGTCGTCAACGACCTCGTCCACCTGCTCGCCGAGCTGCTGGAGAACGCCACGTCCTTCTCCTCGCCGCAGACCAAGGTCAAGGTCACCGGTCACGCCCTGCCCGACGGGCGGGTGCTGGTCGAGATCCACGACACCGGTATCGGGCTCTCGCCCGAGGACCTGGCGGCGATCAACGAGCGGCTGGCCTCCCCGCCCACGGTCGATGTGTCGGTGTCCCGGCGCATGGGTCTGTTCGTGGTCGGCCGGCTGTCGCTGCGCCACGGCATCCGCATCCAGCTCCGGCCGTCCGACTCGGGCGGTACGACGGCGCTGGTCATGCTGCCGGTCGATGTCGCCCAGGGCGGCCGGAAGCCGGCGCCGCAGGCCGCCGGCGGAAAGTCGGGCCAGGGTGCACCGGCCGCCGGTGGCGGTCAGGGCAACGGCTCGGCGGGGCTGCTCGGCTCGGCGCCCTCGCGGCGCCAGGTCCCGGGCTCGGGTTCGCGCGCCGCGCTGCCGGGCAACGGCGGCAGCGGACTGCCGACCCGGCCGGTCGGCGCCGGTGCGGGCCCCGCGGGCGGCGCCCCGGGCGGCGGCACCAACTTCTTCGAGGGCGGACGGGCTCCGGGCCCCCGGAGCAACGCCCCCACGGGCCCCGGTGGCCAGGGCGGTCCCGGTGGTCAGGGTGGCCCCGGCGGCCAGGGTGGCCCCGGCGGCCAGGGTGGTCCCGGTGGTCAGGGCGGCCCCGGCGGCCCCTCCGGACGTCCCCCGCTTCCGCAGCGCAACGAGGGCCCGACCGTCGCTCCGCCGACCGGCGCCCCGGCCCGTGCCGACGGGGCGACCAGGGCGGCCGTCCGCAGCTGCCCACCCGCGGCCCCGCGCCCGAGCTTCCGGCCCCGTCCCAGCCCGGCACCAGCTGGGGCGCGCGCGCCGCGGCCGGAGAGGACGACTGGCCGGGCACGCCGCGCGACGCGATCGACACCCCGCGCGGGCATGAGGAGTACGACTCCACGGGCCAGTTCGCCCGTCCGGACCTCGGTGGCTCCGGGGACCGACGCGACCCGTTCGGCAACCGCGGCCCCGGCGACACCGGCGAGCTGCCGCAGCTGAGCGACAGCCCCAACCTGTTCGAGCCGCGCCGCGGGGCCACTGGACCGCAGGGCGGTCAGGGACCGGCCGACACCGGCCAGTTCAACCGGCCCGACTACGGCCGCGGCCCCGGCGACACCGGCGAGTTCGCCCGTCCGGAGCTCGGCCGGGGCCCGGGTGACACCGGTGAGTACGCCCAGCCCCGGTTCGAGGACGCCGCCCCGCGCGGCGGACGCGGCCCCGGGGACACGGGCGAGTTCCCGCGTCCGAACATGGGCGGCCCGGGCGACACCGGCGAGTTCCCGCGCCCGAACACGGGTGACACCGGCGAGTACGCCCGCCCCGACATGGGCGGCACCGGTGAGTACCCGCTGCCCCAGGGTCCCCAGGGCCGGCCCGGTGGGCGCCCGAACGATCCGCTGCCGCCCGCCGGACCCGGCGACGGCCGTACCCCGATCTTCGACACCATCGAGTCGTCCTGGCATCTCAACCAGGCCGAGAACCCGGGCATGTCGGGCTCCCAGGGCGGTGGCCGGTCGTTCCCGTCCGCGCCGTCCGCCCCCGAGCCCACCCCCGGCCGGCCCGCCTCCGCCGTACCGCCGCCCTCGGCCCACGAGCCGCTGCCGGCGGCCCAGGGCATGGGCGACTTCGCCGGGTCGGGCCCCGCGGCGGGCCCCGGCACCAACGGGGCCGGACTGGGCGGCCGGAGCGCGGGTTCCCACTGGCGTACGTCGCCCCACAACGACGAGCGCTGGCGCCGCGCCGAGCAGGTCCGCGAACCCGCGGCCGGCGGTATCACGTCGTCCGGGTTGCCACGGCGGGTGCCGCGCGCAAACCTCGTGGAGGGTGCCGCACACCAGCCGCAGCAGCCCGACGTGGCTGGGCCGCAGGTGTCCCGCGCGCCCGATGATGTACGCGGCAGGCTGACCAACCTCCGCCGTGGAATTCAGCAGGGTCGCCGGGCCGGTACCGGATTCGACGACAACCATGATCGCGGCATTGGCCCGACTTACCAGCAGGAGCGTTAGTTGAGCCCGATGAGCCAGGCGGCGCAGAATCTGAACTGGTTGATCACGAACTTCGTGGACAACACCCCGGGGGTGTCCCACACGGTCGTGGTCTCCGCCGACGGACTCCTTCTGGCGATGTCCGAAGGCTTCCCCCGTGACCGAGCCGATCAACTGGCGGCGGTGGCCTCCGGCCTGACCTCACTTACCGCCGGGGCCTCCCGCATCTTCGAAGGCGGCATGGTCAACCAGACCGTCGTCGAAATGGAACGAGGCTTTCTCTTCATCATGTCCATCTCCGACGGCTCCTCCCTCGCCGTGCTCGCACACCCCGAGTGCGACATCGGCCTCGTCGGCTACGAGATGGCCCTGCTGGTCGACCGCGCGGGCAACGTGCTCACCCCCGACCTGCGTGCCGAGCTGCAGGGCAGCCTGTTGAACTGATCCATCGACCATCCGACGCCTGTCCCCCGGCCCCACGGCCGGGCCCCCACCGGCACCGACCGACGGCACGCCCGTCACCTTGTTGTCCGACCGGAGGATCCATGACCCCGCCCCCCGCCTCGCCCGGCCCGTACGGCGGCTATCACCAATCGCCGTACGGGGGTGAAGGCGACCAGCCATTGGTGCGCCCGTACGCCATGACCGGTGGCCGGACCCGGCCGCGCTACCAGCTCGCCATCGAGGCGCTGGTCAGCACCACGGCCGACCCCGTGCATCTGCAGGGGCTGCTCCCGAGCACCAGCGGATCTGCCATCTGTGCCAGGAGGTCAAGTCGGTCGCCGAGGTCTCGGCGCTGCTGAACATACCCCTGGGTGTGGCACGGATCCTGGTGGCGGACCTGGCAGAGGCCGGCATGGTGGCGATCCACCAGCCCGGGGGCGGTTCGGAAGCGGGCGGTACCCCGGATGTGACACTGCTCGAAAGGGTGCTCAGTGGACTTCGCAAGCTCTAGCGGCGCTCCCCCCGCCCGCGCGACCACCTCGGCGAAGATCGTGGTGGCGGGCGGCTTCGGCGTGGGCAAGACCACGTTCGTCGGCGCGGTCTCGGAGATCAACCCGCTGCGCACCGAAGCCGTGATGACCTCCGCTTCGGCGGGAATCGACGACCTGAGCCATGTCCAGGACAAGACCACGACGACCGTGGCGATGGACTTCGGCCGCATCACGCTCGACGACGATCTCATCCTGTACCTGTTCGGCACGCCGGGCCAGGACCGCTTCTGGTTCATGTGGGACGACCTGGTGCGCGGCGCGATCGGCGCCGTGGTGCTGGTCGACACCCGCCGGCTCGCCGACTGCTTCCCCGCCGTCGACTACTTCGAGAACTCCGGGCTGCCCTTCGTCATCGCCCTCAACGGCTTCGAGGGCCAGCAGCCCTACAACCCCGAAGAGGTCCGCGAGGCCCTGCAGATCGGCCCGGACACCCCCATCATCACCACGGACGCGCGCCACCGCACCGAGGCCAAGAGCGCTCTCATCACCCTGGTCGAGCATGCGCTGATGGCCCGTCTCAAGTAGGGAACGCCGTCCGGAAGTTGTCGGATATCGGACAGAGGACGGGCCGTGTCGCACGACGCGGCCCGCTCGCCGTTCATAACGTTTCGACAGAGATATGACCCGGCTCCCGATACGGAGCGCAGTCGCGTCGCTCCGTTGCGCACTCAAATAGTTCGGTATTCGACATATCTCAGCCATAACGCCCCTTTTTTCTCTGGTCCAGACAACGTACTGAGCGCTTTGCGCACTGTTTGGAAAGCACCTGCGGGGCGTGCTGGAATTCGCTGAACTGGGCAGTCAGGGCTCAGCTGGGAACGGCACAAATGGTGCCGATGCCGAGAGGTTGTTGGTCGAGTGAGGCGAAGCAAGCCGGACCCCGCGCAAGACGCGCGAGGGAACTTCACCCCGCCGCCGCGTTCAGGCACAGCGGCGTCGCCCGCCGAGGCACCGGATCCACCCAGTGGTGGTCGGATCTCCCCTCGGAACTGGCGGGTGCGCGGCCGGCTGTACGCGATCCTGCTCATCCCCGTGCTCGTCGCCCTGGTCTTCGGTGGCTTCCAGGTCGCCTCCTCGGTCTCCACCTGGAACGAGGCGCGGGACGCCGAGCGCACCGCCCTGGTCGTCCGGGCCGCCACCACCTACGCCCACGCCCTGGTCAACGAGCGCGACCTGAGCGCGGGCCCGCTGCTCAGCGGCACCAACGAGGCCACGGTCACCAAGGCGCGGGCCACCAGCGACGCGGCGAAGAAGGACTTCGACAAGGCCGTCGCCGATATGCCGCAGACGCCGACCATGAAGCGCCGCCTCAAAGCCTTCAGAGCCGCCGAACCGCAGCTGGCCTCGCTGCGCCGCAACGCCTACACCGACCGCCTGAACGGTGTGAAGACCGAAGAGGGCTATGTCGCCGTCGAGCACGGGCTGATCGAGTTCGCCAATGAACTGGGCCTGGGCACCGGCAATATCACGTCGTACGGCCGTACCGTCTACGCGGTATCCCTGGCCAAGGGCGCGGAGTCGCTGCAGCGCTCCATCGGCACCCATCTGCTGGTCAAGCCCGGTCCGTCGGCGACCGACCGCAAGACCCAGCTCACCTCCTTCACCTCGTACGTCTATCTCGAGGGCATCGCGCTCGGGGAGTTCGAGGCGGCCGGCACACCGCAGGACGTGACCCGGCTCGAGGACACCCTCACCGCTGCCGAGAAGCGTGCGCAGGAGCAAATCGCCGAGGCGAAGCGGAAGGCCGAGGCGGACGGCGAGAAGTTCGTGGCGCCGCCCGGTATGGACCGGATGCTCAAGGCCATCGGCAGCGGCGCCTCGCCCACCGCGCTGGCCGCCCAGGGGGTCACCCCGGACGCTTGGTTCAGCGCCTCCACGATCAAGTTCAACGCGTACCGGGACGTCGAGCAGACCCTGGTGAACAGAGCCGTGGACGAGGCGGCGCAGATCTCCTCGGACGCCCGCCGCGATGCGATCGTGAACGGCGCGATCGTGGTACTGGCACTGCTCGCCGCCTTCTTCGTGGCCGGCCGGATGGCCCGCTCGATGAGCCATTCCATGCAGCAACTGCGCAACGCCGCCTTCGACGTCGCCGAGAAGCGGCTGCCCGCGGTGGTCGACCAGCTCTCCCGCACCGACCCGGGACGGGTGGACACCCGGGTCAGCTCGATACCGATCAACACCAGGGACGAGATCGGCGAGGTGGCCCGCGCCTTCGACCAGGTGCACCGTGAGGCGATCCGGCTCGCGGCCGAGCAGGCGATGCTGCGCGGCGGCGTCAACGCGATCTTCACCAACCTTTCCAGTCGCAACCAGGGACTCATCGAGCGGCAGCTCACCCTGATCTCCGAACTGGAGAGCCGGGAGGCTGATCCGGACCAGCTTGAGCACCTCTTCCGGCTGGACCACCTGGCCACCCGTATGCGGCGCAACGGCGAGAACCTCCTGATCCTCGCGGGCGAGGAGCCCGGCCGGCGCTGGAACCAGCCGGTGCCGCTGATCGATGTGCTGCGCGCCGCCTCCTCGGAGGTGGAGTCCTACGAGCGCATCGAGCTGGCCGGCATCTCCGAGAGCGAGATCCACGGCACCGCCGTGACCGACCTGGTGCACCTCCTGGCCGAGCTGCTGGAGAACGCCACCACCTTCTCCTCCCCGCACACCAAGGTGCGGGTCACCTCGACCCGGCTGCCCGACGGCCGGGTGGTGGTGGAGATCCACGACAAGGGCATCGGCCTGACCGCCGAGGACTTCGCGGACATCAACCACAAGCTGGCCAATCCGCCGACGGTGGACGCCACGGTCTCCCAGCGCATGGGGCTCTTCGTGGTCGGCCGCCTCGCCGACCGGCACGGCATCCGGGTCCAGCTGCGCCCCTCCGGGGAGCAGGCGGGCACCACATCGCTGGTGATGCTGCCCGAGGCGATCACCCACGGCGGTGGCGGCGAGGAGCTGCCCCAGGACGACTTCACGGTCTCCCGGATCGTCCCCGAGCCGCGGCCCGCACCGGCCTTCGAGGACGTCGGCGAGCTGTCCTCGCGCACCGCCGCCGAGCTGGGTTTCGACGACTCCGCGTACGACCGGGACCAGGGACATCACCAGTTTCAGGGCCAGTACGGCGGAATGGGGGCCACCGGGTCCGAGCGGGATCCGGGGCCCGGCCAGGCGCCTGCCGATCCGCTGGGGCAGTCGGCCTACCAGAATTCCGGCTATTCGCAACCGGAAGCGAATTACGCAACTCAAACGGAACCCGAACAGCAGCCGTACATCGGCTACAACTCCCCCTCTCAACAGGGAGAGTGGGGCGATTCCGGATCTTTCGAGATGCCCTACGCGTCGCAGTTCGGGGCCGAAACGGAATCAGGACCCAGCGCTCCCGAAGTTTCTCGGGACCGCGTAGAGTTCCACCGTCCGGGCCCTTCCCCGAGCGGAATCCACTCGATGACCGACGCCGGGCTTCCGCGTCGTGACAGGCAGTGGCAGCCGTCCGAGGAAACAGGGACACAGGGGATGGCCGGGGACCCGGCGGCGCCGACGGCGCCGGAGCGACCCCGGCAGACACCCCAGCAGCAGGAGGACAGTGCCCCGTGGCAGTCGGAGAACGACCAGCGCTGGCACCGTGCCGAGCGGCTGCGCGACCCGAAGGCCGGTGGGGTCACAACGTCCGGCCTGCCCCGCCGGGTGCCCAAGGCCAATCTGGTCGAGGGCTCCGCGGAGCCGACCGGACAGGGCGGCCCCCAGGTCTCCCGCGCCCCGGAGGACATCCGCGGCAGGCTGAGCAACCTGCGCCGCGGCGTCCAGCGGGGGCGCAGCGCGGGATCCGGGACCCCCGGGCGTGACCAGCATGACCAACAGGGCTTCGGCCCCGGCAGCACCTACGATCAGGAGCGTTAGTGTGAGCCCGATGAGCCAGGCGGCGCAGAACCTGAACTGGTTGATCACCAACTTCGTGGACAACACCCCCGGGGTGTCCCACACCGTGGTGGTCTCCGCCGACGGACTCCTTCTGGCGATGTCCGAAGGCTTCCCCCGTGACCGAGCCGATCAACTGGCGGCGGTGGCCTCCGGCCTGACCTCGCTCACATCCGGAGCCTCGCGCATCTTCGAAGGCGGCGTGGTCAATCAGACCGTCGTCGAAATGGAACGAGGCTTCCTCTTCATCATGTCGATCTCCGACGGATCCTCCCTCGCCGTGCTCGCTCACCCCGAGTGCGACATCGGCCTCGTCGGCTACGAGATGGCCCTGCTGGTCGATCGCGCGGGCAACGTCCTCACCCCGGATCTCCGCGCGGAATTGCAGGGCAGTCTTCTCAACTAGCAAACATGGAGTGCGTTTCGCGCCACCGCGCCATAGGGTGCGGTGGCGCGACCGGCAAGACAGGCGAGTTGGAGGAGGACACGTGGCAACGCCCCCTAGCGGATATCCGTATGCCCACGGGCAGCCGTCCGAGCCGCGCGGAGAGACCCCGAGGAAGCGCTACAACTTCCCCTCCGCGCCCAGCCGTCAGGCCCGCTCTCCACAGCAGCCGGAGCCGCAGCAGGAGCAGCAGCCCCCGCGGCGGCAGCCGCAGCGGCCTCAGCAACAGCCGTACACGCCCTCCTACGCGCCTCCGGCGCCGCAGGAGGGGTCTTGGTACGACGCGCCCTCCGCGCCGCGTATCGAGCCCGTACAGCCGCCTGAGCGCCCCGCTCCGGAACCTTCCTCCCCCGCGGGCGGCACTCATAACCCTCTGGTGCGCCCGTACGCCATGACTGGGGGCCGGACCCGGCCCCGGTACCAGCTCGCCATCGAGGCGCTGGTGCACACCACGGCCGACCCCGCTCAGCTCCAGGGCCAACTGCCCGAGCACCAGCGGATCTGCCATCTGTGCCGCGAGATCAAGTCGGTCGCCGAGATCTCCGCACTGCTCGCCATTCCCCTCGGCGTGTCCCGGATCCTCGTAGCCGACCTGGCCGAGGCGGGGCTCGTCGCCATTCATCAGCCGGGCGGCGACGAGTCCGCCGGCGGTCAGCCTGACGTGACACTGCTCGAAAGGGTGCTCAGTGGACTTCGCAAGCTCTAGCGGTGCAGCCCGCTCCACCACCTCCGCGAAAATCGTGGTGGCGGGCGGCTTCGGCGTGGGCAAGACCACGTTCGTCGGCGCGGTCTCGGAGATCAACCCGCTGCGCACCGAAGCCGTGATGACCTCCGCCTCGGCGGGGATCGACGACTTGACCCACGCACCGGACAAGACCACCACCACGGTGGCGATGGACTTCGGCCGCATCACGCTGGACCAGGACCTGATCCTGTACCTGTTCGGCACGCCCGGTCAGGACCGCTTCTGGTTCATGTGGGACGACCTGGTCCGCGGTGCCATCGGCGCGGTCGTCCTGGTGGACACCCGCCGCCTCGCCGACTGTTTCCCCGCGGTCGACTACTTCGAGAACTCCGGACTGCCCTTCGTCATCGCCCTCAACGGCTTCGACGGACACCAGCCGTACACCCCCGAAGAGGTCCGCGAGGCCCTGCAGATCGGCCCCGACGCGCCGATCATCATCACCGACGCCCGCCACCGCAGCGAGGCCAAGAGCGCGCTCATCACGCTGGTCGAGCACGCGTTGATGGCCCGGCTGCGGTAGCCGAGACCGGCGACAGAAGCCAAAATCCCCTGCTCTCCGAGGAGAACAGGGGATTTGTGCGTTCCCGGTCCGGGGCCGTTCAGGGCGTCCGGTGCGTTCAGGACGCTCGGCGCGGGGCCGGCGGCCTCCGGGCGGTGTGCGGCCGTCCGGAGGCGGCGGGGCCGCTCGCGCTCAGCCCTGCCAGCTGTGCGGCGCGCTGAACGCCGGGCGGCGCTCGAGACGGCGCCAGCGGGCGGCGCTGCGGCCCGGGCGGGTGGAGTCGGCGGTGCGGTAGGTGCCGGCGGCCGCGCGGGCGAGCAGCACCGCGGTGACCGCGGCGAGCTCCTCGGCGTCGGCGTGGCCCTTCTCGACCCGGACCAGGGTGGCCGCCGCCGCGGCGGCGGGATCGGCGATATCGCTCGGTGTGCTCACGGTTTGTCTCTTCTCCCTTGTCGCGCGGGTTTCGCGCGAGGACACGAACTCAGAGGCTACTGCGGCGGGTTGCCGTGCTTACGGGACGGCAGGTCGGCGTGCTTGTCGCGCAGCATCGCCAGCGACCGGATCAGGACCTCACGGGTTTCGGCCGGGTCGATCACATCGTCGACCAGCCCCCGCTCGGCCGCGTAGTACGGGTGCATCAGCTCGGACTTGTACTCCTTGACCATGCGGGCGCGCATGGCCTCGGGGTCGTCGGCGTCGGCGATCTGACGGCGGAAGATCACGTTGGCGGCGCCCTCGGCGCCCATCACCGCGATCTCGTTGGTGGGCCAGGCGTAGGTCAGGTCGGCACCGATGGACTGGGAGTCCATGACGATGTACGCACCGCCGTACGCCTTGCGCAGGATGACGGAGATCCGCGGCACGGTGGCGTTGCAGTACGCGTACAGCATCTTGGCGCCGTGCCGGATGATCCCGCCGTGCTCCTGGTCCACACCGGGCAGGAAGCCGGGCACGTCGAGGAAGGTGACCAGCGGGATGTTGAAGGCGTCGCACATCTGGATGAAGCGCGCGGACTTCTCCGACGCCTCGATGTCCAGCACGCCGGCCAGCGACTGCGGCTGGTTGGCGATGATGCCGACGACCTGGCCGTCGAGCCGGGTCATCGCACAGATGATGTTGGTCGCCCAGCGCTCGTGGACCTCGAGGTACTCGCCGTCGTCGACGATCTCCTCGATGACCTTGCGCATGTCGTACGGCCGGTTGCCGTCGGCCGGGACGAGGTCCAGCAGCGAGTCTCCGCGCCGGGAGGCCGGGTCGTCGGACTCGACGGTCGGCGGGTTCTCCCGGTTGTTCTGCGGCAGCAGCGACAGGAGGTAGCGCACCTCTTCCAGGCACGTCTCCTCGTCGTCGTAGGCGAAGTGGCACACACCCGAGGTCTCGGCGTGCACATCCGCGCCGCCCAGTCCGTTCTGGCTGACCTTCTCGCCGGTCACCGCCTGGACCACATCGGGTCCGGTGATGAACATCTGAGAGGTCTCCCGGACCATGAAGACGAAGTCCGTCAGCGCCGGGGAGTACGCCGCCCCGCCCGCGCACGGGCCGAGCATCACGCTGATCTGGGGGATGACGCCGGACGCCTTGGTGTTCCGCTGGAAGATGCCGCCGTATCCGGCGAGCGCCGAGACGCCCTCCTGGATACGGGCACCGGCGCCGTCGTTGAGGGACACCAGCGGTGCCCCGGCCGAGATGGCCATGTCCATGATCTTGTGGATCTTGGTCGCGTGGGCCTCCCCCAGCGCCCCGCCGAAGATCCGGAAGTCGTGTGCGTAGACGAACACCGTCCGTCCGTGGACGGTCCCCCAGCCGGTGACGACCCCGTCGGTGTAAGGCTTCTTCGCCTCCAGGCCGAACCCGGTCGCACGATGCCGCCGCAGCGGCTCCACTTCGTTGAAGGACCCCTCGTCAAGCAGCAGATCGATCCGCTCGCGAGCCGTCAGCTTCCCCTTGGCCTTCTGGGCCTCGGTCGCCCGCTCGCTCGGGCCGCGCCGAGCCTGCTCGCGAATCGCGTGCAGCTCGGCGACGCGCCCGCGAACGTCACTCGCCTCAGCAGGCGCACCTTCGAGATTGGTCATGCAATGACGGTACGTTCCCGGACCCCCGGAAACGCATGTCAATTCCCTACAACGTCAGGGGCGTTTTGGTGGGCAGGCGGAACAGAACTGGACAGCGGCTTTCCCACTACCTGGTGTCCTAAAGGACTATCGACCCTGTCGGCATCCGACAAACCTCCAGGCGGCGACCGTGCGAGGGGCGGGCTCGACCACCCGGATGGGCGGCGTCCGCTGGAGCGGCGCCGCGGCCGGATCGGGGAACGGAGCACGTCGGCCGCGCTCCGCTCCCCGTACCCTACTCCGGCGGCGGCCGGCGCCACGCGCACCGGGCCCGCGGGGCCGTGAGGCCCAGGTCACTCCTGCGGGTCCACCCCGGCCCGCAGCAGCCCGTAGGCGTAGGCGTCGTCCAGGGCCTGCCAGGACGCGGCGATCACGTTCTCCCCGACGCCGACCGTCGACCACTCCCCCTGGCCGTCCGCGGTGGAGACCAGCACCCGGGTCGTGGACTCGGTGCCGTGCTTGCCTTCCAGGATGCGGACCTTGTAGTCCACCAGCTCCATCGTCGCGAGCTGCGGGTAGATCCGCTCCAGCCCCACCCGCAGCGCCCGGTCCAGGGCGTTGACCGGGCCGTTGCCCTCCGCCGTGGCGACGATGCGCTCGCCCTTGGCCCACAGCTTCACGGTGGCCTCGTTGGCGTGGGTGCCGTCCGGGCGGTCCTCGACGATCGCCCGCCAGGACTCGACCCGGAAGTAGCGGCGGGGACGGCCGTCGACCTCCTGGCGCAGCAGCAGCTCGAAGGAGGCGTCGGCGGCCTCGTAGGTGTAGCCCGCGAGCTCGCGCTCCTTGACCCGCTCGACGATCCGGCCCACAAGGGCGCGGTCGTCACCGAGGTCGATGCCCAGCTCCTTGCCCTTGAGCTCGATGGAGGCCCGGCCGGCCATGTCGGAGACGAGCATCCGCATGGTGTTGCCGACCCGCTCGGGGTCGATGTGCTGGTACAGATCCGGGTCGACCTTGATCGCGGAGGCGTGCAGTCCGGCCTTGTGGGCGAAGGCGGAAACGCCCACATAGGGCTGGTGAGTGGAGGGCGTCAGATTGACGACCTCGGCGATCGCGTGCGAGATCCGGGTCATCTCCTCCAGGGCGCCCTCCGGCAGCACCCGGCGGCCGTACTTGAGCTCGAGGGCCGCGACGACCGGGAAGAGGTTGGCGTTGCCCACCCGCTCGCCGTAGCCGTTGGCCGTGCACTGGACGTGGGTGGCGCCCGCGTCCACGGCGGCGAGGGTGTTGGCGACCGCGCAGCCGGTGTCGTCCTGGGCGTGGATGCCCAGCCGGGCGCCGGTGTCGGCCCGTACGGTGCGGACCACCGCCTCGATCTGGCCGGGGAGCATGCCGCCGTTGGTGTCGCAGAGGATCACCACCTCGGCGCCCGCCTCGTGGGCGGCGGAGACGACCTGCTTGGCGTAGTCCGCGTTGGCGCGGTAGCCGTCGAAGAAGTGCTCACAGTCGAGGAAGACCCGGCGGCCCTGGGACCGCAGGTAGGCGACGGTGTCGCGGACCATCGCGAGGTTCTCCTCGAGCGTGGTGCGCAGGGCCAGCTCCACATGGCGGTCGTGGGACTTCGCCACCAGGGTGATCACCGGCGCCCCGGACTCCAGCAGCGCCTTGACCTGGCGGTCGTCCTCGGCGCGTGCCCCCGCCTTGCGGGTGGCGCCGAACGCCACGAGCTGGGCGTGCTGGAAGTCGATCTCGGCGCGGGCCCGGGCGAAGAACTCCGTGTCGCGCGGGTTGGCGCCGGGCCAGCCGCCCTCGATGAAGCCCACGCCGAAGTCGTCCAGGTGACGGGCGATGGTCAGCTTGTCCGCGACCGTCAGGTTGATGCCCTCGCGCTGCGCTCCGTCGCGCAGGGTGGTGTCGAAGACATGGAAACCGTCGTCGGGCAGATCCTTCATGGTTGGTCTGGCTCCTGTCGGATAAATCTCGGTCTACCGGAATATCCGGTTCCGCGCCCTCCTATGGTCCCTCACGCTTCGCGTCCGGCGGGATGGTCCGGAAAACGAAAAGACCCCTCGCGGGTGCGAGAGGTCTGCGCGCGGGTCTGGGGCACGGTGGCCGCCCCGTACCGGGTCGTACGGGCGGTCACTGCGGACCGGCGCGCCTGCTGCCAATAATCATGACGAACGAGAGCACGGAGGCAGTCTGGCACATTCCGCCCCCGCGCTCTCATCCGTCTCATCATGCGAACCATCGGTGTCAACGGGGTGACACTCACGATCAGCCCAGAGGTGACACCCGTGATCAGCCCAGGGGGTGCATCCAGCCATGCGGGTCCGGGGCGACGCCGGTCTGGATGTCCAGCAGCGCCTTGCGCAGCCGCATCGTCACCTCGCCCGGCTCACCGTCGGCCACCGTCCAGTTCGCCCGGGCGGACTTGACCGAGCCGACCGGGGTGATCACGGCCGCCGTACCGCAGGCGAAGACCTCGGTGAGGGTCCCGTCGGCGTTGCCCTGGCGCCAGTCGTCGACGGAGATCCGGCCCTCGGTGACCTCGTAGCCGAGGTCGGCGGCGATCCGCAGCAGCGAGGCACGGGTGATCCCCGGCAGCAGCGAACCGGACAGCTCGGGGGTCACGATGCGGTTCCCGTACACGAAGTACAGGTTCATCCCGCCCATCTCCTCGATCCAGCGGCGCTCGATCGCGTCCAGCCAGACCACCTGGTCACAGCCCTGCTCGGCGGCCTGGGCCTGGGCGACCAGGGAGGCCGCGTAGTTGCCGCCCGCCTTGGCCGCGCCGGTGCCGCCGGGCGCGGCGCGGACGTACTCCTCCGAGAGCCAGACCGAGACCGGCTGCACCCCGCCGGGGAAGTAGGCCCCGGCCGGGGAGGCGATCACCACGAAGAGGTACTCGTTCGAGGGCCGGACACCCAGCCCGACCTCGGTGGCGAACATGAAGGGCCGCAGGTAGAGGGACTGCTCTCCGTGGCCCGGCACCCACTCCTTGTCCTGGGTGACCAGCGCGTCACAGGCCTCGATGAAGGTCTGGACGGGGAGCTCGGGCATGGCGATGCGGCGCGCGGACGCCTGGAACCGCTCGGCGTTCTGCTCGGGACGGAACGTCGCCACGGACCCGTCGGGGCGGCGGTACGCCTTGAGCCCCTCGAAGATGGTCTGGGCGTAGTGCAGCGTCATGTTCGCCGGATCGATCGAGAGCGGGGCGTACGGCACGAGCTGGGCCTCGTGCCAGCCGCGGCCCTCGGTCCACTTGATGGTCACCATGTGATCGGTGAAGTGGCGGCCGAATCCGGGGTTGGCCAGGATCTTCTCCCGCTCGGCGGCGGGGAGGGGGTGGGACGAGGGCTTGAGCTCGATCGTGGGCGTCGTCATGGCAGGTAGTCCTTCACCTTCGGTTGTGGCGGACCGCGCTCGCACCATCCTGCCCGTGATCGGTACTAGGACGTCCAAGCTCTTCTTCACACAACGGCCCCACCGGGGATTATCTCCTAGGTGGGGCCGTGGAAGGAGCGTTGTGCAACGCGCGGCCCAGGTCGATGGTCGCACCCAGCCGCGCGGTGGCACAGGCTGGGGTCAGCCGGATACTCGGGCGGCGAGCGCGTCGCCGATCTCGTCGGTGGTGCGCGGCGCGGCCGCGTCCCGCCCGGCGAGGTCCTCGGCGACGGCGGCCTCGATACGGGCCGCCTCGTCCCCGTAGCCGAGGTGCGACAGGAGCAGGGCCACCGACAGGACGGTCGCCGTCGGGTCGGCCTTGCCGGTGCCCGCGATGTCCGGCGCGGAGCCGTGGACCGGCTCGAACATCGACGGGAAGGCGCCGGAGGGGTTGATGTTGCCGCTCGCGGCGAGTCCGATGCCGCCGGTGACGGCGGCGGCGAGGTCGGTGAGGATGTCACCGAAAAGGTTGTCGGTGACAATCACGTCGAACCGCTCCGGCTGGGTGACGAAGAAGATCGTCGCGGCGTCGACATGCAGATAGTCGGTGGTGACCTCGGGGTACTCCTGGCCGACCCGGTCGAAGATGTTCTTCCACAGGTGGCCGGCGTGCACCAGGACGTTGTTCTTGTGCACGAGGGTCAGCTTCTTGCGCGGCCGGGCATGGGCGCGCTCGTAGGCGTCCCGGACCACGCGCTCGACACCGTAGGCGGTGTTGAGGCTGACCTCGGTGGCGACCTCGGCCGGGGTGCCGGTGCGCATCGAGCCTCCGTTGCCCACATACGGGCCCTCGGTGCCCTCGCGGACGACCACGAAGTCGATGTCGGGGCGGCCGGCCAGCGGGGTCGGGGTGTTCGGGAAGAGCTTCGACGGACGCAGGTTGACGTAGTGGTCGAAGGCGAAGCGCAGCTTGAGCAGCAGCCCGCGCTCGAGCACGCCCGAGGGCACCGACGGGTCGCCGATGGCGCCGAGCAGGATCGCGTCGTGGTTCTTCAGCGACTCCAGGTCCGCGTCCGGCAGGGTCTCGCCGGTGGCGTGCCAGTGCTGGGCACCGAGGTCGTAACTCTGGGTCTCCAGCTTGACGTCCTGCGGAAGGGCCGCGGAGAGCACCTTCAGGCCCTGGGCCACGACTTCCTGGCCGATACCGTCACCGGGGATCACTGCGAGGCGAATGCTGCGAGACATACCGGGACCCTACCGCTCGTCCCATGCATTGACATAGCTGTTCCAGCATTCGGACATCCGCCCAGCGGCAATCACCCGTTCACCCCCTGTATGGTGCGCTGTTGACCGCCCGGGGGACATTCCGGTCCATGGACACACCACGGTTCGGCGTTCCCGAGCGGCTCGCCCAGCGGATGACCATGGCGGAGCAGCACGAGTATCTGCGGGCCCGGCTCTCCCGGCGCCGGGTGCTGCGCGGGGGCGCCGCCACGGCGGGGACGGTCGCGGGCGCGGGGCTGCTGGGTGGAGCGGCGTGCGCCGCCGACACCAAGCCCGCCCCCGTCGCGAGCCCGAAGCAGGTGACCGCCACGGTGGACGGCGCGCGGGTCGCCCCGTTCGGCCGCCATCTGGCCTTCGGCGCCGATCCGCGGACCCAGATGCGGATCTCCTGGCAGGTGCCGTTCGCCGTGCGCAAGCCGTATGCGCGGATCGGCACGAGCCCGCTGGAGCTCACGCGCACGGTCGAGGCCGAGATCCGCCATCTGCACACCCCGTCGCTGAGCGACAAGCTGCCCGCGGTCGACCAGTTCTATCTGCATGCCGCGGTGGACGATCTGCGCCCCGGGACGACCTATTACTACGGGGTCGGTCACGCGGACCGCGACCCGGCCGAGCCGCGGCACTTCTCGTCCGTGGGCACCTTCCGCACCGCGCCGGAGCGGCCGGGGACGTTCGTCTTCACCGCCTTCGGCGACCAGGGGGTGAGCTATGACGCGCTCGCCAACGATCAGCTCATCCTTGGCCAGAACCCGTCGTTCCATCTGCACGCCGGGGACCTGTGCTACGCGGACACCACCGGCCACGGGAAGAAGACCGACCTGTACGACGCCCGGGTCTGGGACTCCTTCCTCGCCCAGACCGACTCGGTCGCGGCGAGCGTGCCGTGGATGGTGACGACCGGCAACCACGACATGGAGGCGTGGTACTCCCCCGACGGCTACGGCGGCCAGCTCGCCCGCTGGTCCCTGCCGGACAACGGCCCGGACCCGCGCAAGGCGCCCGGTGTCTATTCGTTCGTCTACGGGAACGTGGGCGTGGTCGCCCTGGACGCCAATGACGTCTCGTACGAGATCAGCCCCAACAAGGGGTACACCGACGGGGCGCAGACCCGCTGGCTGGACCGGCGCCTGGGGCAGCTGCGCAAGCGGCCCGGCATCGACTTCCTGGTGGTCTTCTTCCACCACTGCGCCTACTCCACGACCAGCGCCCACGCCTCGGACGGCGGGGTGCGCGACAGCTGGGTGCCGCTGCTCGAGAAGCACCAGGTGGACCTGGTCATCAACGGCCACAACCACGTCTACGAGCGGACCGACGCGATCCGGGGCGGCAAGGTCGCCCGCCGGGTCCCCATCGAGGGAAGCGCCGACGCGGTGCGCGACGGGATCGTCTATGTGACGGCGGGCGGGGCGGGCGCGAAGCTCTACGAGTTCCCGGTGCCCGACAGCTACGAGGGGCACATCAAGGACCTCGACGAGGTGAAGACCTACCACTGGACGAAGGACGGGGAGAAGAACCGTGACAGTGCCGACTGGTCCCGGGTCCGCTACACCGGCTTCTCCTTCCTCGCCGTGGAGGTGGAGCCGGGCCCCCGCCCCAGGCTCACGGTCACGGCCCTGGCGGAGTCGGGCGAGCGGGTGGACCGCTTCGAGGTCACCCGGCCCCGGCGTCAGTGACCGGTGGAGCCGCCGTTGTCACGGCGGTCGAGGGCGCGCTGCAGTGCGGCGGCGGCCTTCTTGCGGTCGGTGTCGTCGGTCTTGCGGCGGATCCTGCGGACAGTCGTCTCGGCCATGATCACATCTCCTCTGCTGAACCCCGGTGGACCGGGAGGAAGGAAAACTCCCCGAGAAGGTGGCTGCCGGAAGGGGCGGGGGCCTGGGTGCGGCAGGGGTCACCTGCGCCTGTGCACGGGCCACGGCCGCCATCGCTGGATGCAGCGAGACGTTCGGCTTCCACAAAAGTAGGGCAGCGGAGCGTCAGTGTCTGCACAATTAGTCGGACGTCCTACTATCTGAGACGCGAACAGGGTGACATCGGCCACTGACCCAGGGTGATCAAGTCTCCGCACCGTGCCGATAGTCGAGGCCGACCCCCGTCCGACCTCGACCACGGCGGCCGATCGCAGGTCGTCGCGGGCGATCCCGCGCCTGGTTACCCACGTAAACTGCGGTAAATAGTGCCTACTTGACTGCTTGACGCTAGCACCGCCGCGCGTCGGGCGTCCACAGATTTCCCCCTCCGCGCCCCGGAGCGCACGCCGCCCCCGAACCGCACTGAAGCGGTCCGGGGGCGGGGTCACGGGGCGGGCGGGCTCGGCCCGTCCGCTCGGGCGGTCAGCCCATGTGCGGGTAGCGGTAGTCGGTCGGCGGGACCAGGGTCTCCTTGATCGAGCGGGTGGAGGTCCAGCGCATCAGGTTCTGCTTGGCGCCCGCCTTGTCGTTGGTGCCGGACGCGCGGCCACCACCGAAGGGCTGCTGGCCGACGACGGCACCGGTCGGCTTGTCGTTGATGTAGAAGTTGCCGGCCGCGAAGCGCAGCGCCTCGCAGGTGGCGGCGGCCGCCGCGCGGTCCTGGGCGATGACGGCGCCGGTCAGCCCGTAGGGGGCGGCCGACTCCATCTGCTGGAGCATCGCGTCGTACTGATCGTCCTCGTAGACGAAGACCCCGAGGATGGGGCCGAAGTACTCGTCCTTGAAGATCTCGTTCTCCGGGTCGGTGGAGGCCAGCACGGTCGGGCGGACGAACCAGCCCTCGCCGTCGTCGTAGCTGCCGCCCGCGACGACCTCGACCGTCGGGTCGGACTTCGCCCGGTCGATCGCGGCCTTGTTCTTGGCGAAGGCGCGCTCGTCGATGACCGCGCCCATGAAGTTGCCGAGGTCGGTGACATCGCCCATGGTCAGCCCGTTGACCTCGGTGGCGAACTCCTCCTTGAGGCCGTTCTCCCACAGCGAGCGCGGGACATAGGCACGGGAGGCCGCGGAGCACTTCTGGCCCTGGAACTCGAAGGCGCCACGGGTCATCGCCGTCTTGAGCACCGCCGGGTCGGCGGACGGGTGGGCGACGATGAAGTCCTTGCCGCCGGTCTCACCGACCAGCCGCGGATACGTCTTGTAGTTCTCGATGTTGTTGCCGACCGTCTTCCACAGGTACTGGAAGGTCTTGGTCGAACCGGTGAAGTGGATGCCCGCGAGGTCCGGGTGGGCCAGGGCCACCTCGGAGACGTCCTTGCCGTCGCCCGTGACCAGGTTGATCACGCCCTTGGGCAGCCCGGCCTCCTCCAGAACCTCCATCAGCAGCACGGCGGCGTGCGTCTGGGTCGGGGACGGCTTCCAGACCACCACATTGCCCATCAGGGCGGGGGCGGTGGGGAGGTTGCCCGCGATGGCGGAGAAGTTGAAGGGGGTGATCGCGTAGACGAACCCCTCCAGCGGCCGGTGGTCGCTGCGGTTCCAGACGCCGGGCGAGTTGGTCACCGGCTGCTCGGCCAGGATCTGGCGAGCGAAGTGGACGTTGAACCGCCAGAAGTCGATCAGCTCACAGGGAGTGTCGATCTCGGCCTGCTGCGCGGTCTTCGACTGGCCCAGCATGGTGGAGGCCGCGAGCGTCTCCCGCCAGGGGCCGGAGAGCAGGTCGGCGGCCTTGAGGATGACCGCGGCACGGTCGTCGAAGCTGAGCGCGCGCCACGCCGGGGCCGCGGCCAGGGCGGCGTCGATCGCGTCCTGCGCGTCCGCTTGAGTGGCGTTGGCGTAGGTGCCCAGGCGGGCGGAGTGCTTATGCGGCTGGACGACGTCGAAGCGCGCCCCCGCTCCCATCCGCTTCACGCCGCCGATGGTCATCGGCAGGTCGATGGGGTTCTCGCCGAGCTCCTTGAGCTTGGTCTCGAGGCGGGCACGCTCCGGGGTGCCGGGCGCGTAGGTGTGCACCGGCTCGTTCACCGGCACGGGGACCTGGGTGACGGCGTCCATGATGGCCGTTGTCTCCTTCGATCGTCGGGTTGCGAGGTCTGCGATGCCGAGAGCGGTCAGCGACGGCCGACCAGCGAGCGCAGGAAGAATGTGAGGTTGGCGGGGCGCTCCGCGAGGCGGCGCATGAAGTACCCATACCAGTCTGTGCCATACGGGACGTAAACCCGCATACGGTGACCTTCCGCCACCAGCCGCTCCTGCTCGGCCACGCGGATCCCGTACAGCATCTGGAATTCGTACTCGTCCAGCTTGCGCCCGAGCCGGTGCGCCAGATCCTGGGCGATGGCCACCATCCGCGGATCGTGCGAGCCGATCATGGGATAGCCCTCACCGGCCATGAGGATCTTCAGGCAGCGCACATAGGAGCGGTCCACCTCGCGCTTGTCCTGGTAGGCGACGCTCGCCGGCTCGTTGTACGCGCCCTTCACCAGCCGCACCCGGGAGCCTTCCCCGGCCAGCGCCCGGCAGTCGTCCTCGGTCCGGAAGAGATAGGACTGGACGACGGCGCCGGTCTGCGGGAAGCGGGTGCGCAGCTCGCCGAGGATGGCGAGGGTGGAGTCCACGGTGGTGTGGTCCTCCATGTCGAGCGTGACCGTCGTGCCCGCCGCGGCGGCGGCCTCCACGACCGGGGTCACATTGGCCAGCGCCAGATCGTGCCCCCCGGGCAGCGCCTGTCCGAAGGCGGAGAGCTTCACGGACATCTCCGCGCGCCCGGCGAGCCCCTCGGCGGCCAGCGCCTCGGTCAGCGCCAGATAGGCGTCACGGCTGCGCAGCGCCTCGACCCGGTCGGTCACGTCCTCGCCCAGATGGTCCAGGGTGACGTCCAGGCCACGGGCGGTCAGCGACCGCACCGAACCCAAGGACTCGGTCAGCCGCTCCCCGGCGATGAAACGGTCCACCATCGGGCGGGTGACCGGCGCGGCCGAGACGAGACGGCGGATGGCGGCACTGCGCGAAGCGGCGAGCAGCACGGGTCCCAGCACGGGGCACCTCCACGATGACGGCCGACGAACGGCATCAACAACTCACCGTGAAACTTAAGGATGGCTCGGATCCCGGACCATCGACAGCTGTCACGCATCCGTGGCCGGGATCTCAGACATCTGTATGAGAATGTGAGGGGTGAAACCGGGAAGAGGCGGGACCCATGCGCGACGACTACCAGCAGCTGGTGGACGAGATCACGGCGGTGCTCCGGGCCCCCGCGACCCTGGAGAACCGCGACTTCGCACTGATCGCCTTCGGCGCCCAGGACAGCGAGGACCGCGATGACACGGAGGAGCCGGCGCTCGACCCGGTCCGCACCCGCTCGATCCTCCAGCGCCGCTCGACGGCGGCGGTCCGGGCCTGGTTCGAGGCGTTCGGGATCGCACGGGCGCAGGCGCCGCTGCGGATTCCGCCCGACCCGGCGGCCGGGGTGTTCATGGGCCGTATCTGCCTGCCCGTCCGGCACCGCGGAGTGGTGCACGGCTATGTCTGGCTGCTGGACGACGGCCATCTCTCCGATCTGGAGCTGGGCGGACCCCTGCGCACGCCGGACCCCCGGCTGGCCCGCGCGATGGAGACCGCGGACCGCATCGGGGCGCTGCTGGCGGCCGAGGCGCGGGCCGGGGAGGAGCTCGGCGAACTGCTGCGCGATGTGCTGACCGGGCCGCCGGCCGGCCGGGACGCCGCCCGCGCCGGGCTGCGGACCGCGCTGCGCGGAGCGGGCGACGGGCCGCTGGCACTGGTGGCGGTGGTGCCGTGGACGCCGGGGACCGGCGAGGACGCGGACCATCCCGGGCTCCCCCACCTGCCGAGCATCGTGGCCGCGTGCGCGCTGCCCGGGACCGCGGCGGCCGGGGCGGGGCTGGCGACGCTGGTCCGGCTGCGCGCGGCCACCGCCCTGGACCCGGCCCGTACGACGGCCGAACAGCTATTGCGCTCCCCCCGGGCCACCACCGGCTCTCCGGACGGGGCGCAGCCCAGGCCGGCCGCGGGGGTCAGCGCTCCCCGGCGCGGGCTGGAAGAGCTGCCCGCCGCCTGGCAGGAGGCCCTGGCCGCCGCGCGGGCGGCCCACGCCGATACGCGCCTGGGACCGGTCGCGGAGTGGTCCGCCATCGGCCCGTACCGTCTGCTGGCCGCGCTGCCCGAGCTGCGGCCCGACGCCGCCGTACGCCCGCTGCTGGAGCCCGCTCACGCCGAACTCGCCCGCACCGCCGAGACCTTCCTCGACTGCGCGGGCCAGGCCGGGCGCACCGCCGCGCGGCTGGGCATCCACCGGCAGACGCTCTACTACCGCCTGTCCCGGGTGCGGCAGCTCACCGGTCTCGACCTGGACGCGGGCGAGGACCGGCTGCTGCTCCATATGACCCTCAAGGCCGCCCGTCTCGGGCCGCCGCGGCGCTGACCCCCTCAGCCCGCGGGGGACGCGGGGGCGTCGGGCGCCGGGAGTGCGTCGGGGCCCGCGGGGACGTCGCCGACGATCCGCCGCATCGCCTCGACGAGGTCATGGGCGCCGGGCATGAGCTCGGGGTCGATGGCCATCTGGACGATCATGCCGCTCACCAGCGTCATATAGAACGAGCCCATGACCCGCGAGGTCTCCTCGTCGACGTCGCGCTCGTCGATGCCGTGGATCAGCCCCACCAGCCCCTGGCGTCCCTCCGGTTGGGCCCGGCCGAAGGCCGCGCGCAGCTCGGGGTCGTGCCGAACCTGGAGGATGGCCTCCAACTGGGACTGCCACATCGCCTGGTGCTTGCCGAACAGTTCGAGCACCCGGGTCCAGCGGGTCTCGAACCGCTCTCGCAGCGCGGTGTCCTGATCGCCGCCCGCCGGGTCGTCCACCTCCAGGGACCGCTGGACGTCATCGGCCCAGTCGCCCATCGCCGCGAAGAGCGCCTCCCGCATCAGGGCGTCCTTCGAGCCGTAGTGGTAGCCGATGGAGGCCAGGTTGGCGCCCGAGGCGGCCACGATGTCCCGCGCCGTCGTACGGGACCAGCCCTTCTCCTCAAGGCAGCGCTTGGCCCCGGCGAGCAGATCCTCTCGATGTCCCATGGCGCCAGGGTATCCCGATCCCATACGACCGTCCTAGACACCTGTATTACACGGCCGTACTAGACAGGCGTTTAAGACGCTCGTATATTCACCGCCATGACCTCGACCTCCACCGGCCCGCGCGCCGGGCGCAAGGAATGGACCGCCTTCGTGGTCCTGATGCTTCCGCTCCTCCTGGTCTCCATGGATGTGTCGGTGCTGTACTTCGCGGTGCCGGCCATCAGCCGGGAGCTGCACCCCAGTTCCACCCAGCAGCTATGGATCTTCGACATCTACGCCTTCGCCCTCGCCGGGCTGCTCATCACCATGGGAGCGCTGGGCGACCGCTTCGGACGGCGGAAGCTGCTGCTGTTCGGGGCCGCGGCCTTCGGCGCCGCGTCCGTCGCGGCGGCGTACGCACAGAGCGCCGAGATGCTCATCGCCGCACGGGCGGTGCTCGGGATCGGCGGCGCGACGCTGATGCCGTCGACGATGGCGCTGATCCGCAATCTCTTCCTTGACGAGAAGCAGCGGGCCACGGCGATCGCGATCTGGTCGTCGGCCATGGCGGGCGGCATCGCGCTGGGCTCGGTGCTGAGCGGGGTGATGATCGAGCACTTCTGGTGGGGCTCGGTCTTCCTGATCAACGTCCCGGCGATGGTGCTGCTGCTGGCGCTGGTGCCGCTCCTGGTGCCGGAGTTCAAGGACCCGAAGCCCGGGGCGTTCGATCTGCCGAGCGTGCCGCTGTCGCTGGCCGCCGTGCTTCCGGTGATCTACGGACTGAAGAAGATGGCCGCCGACAACGGCGTCAGCCCGATCCCGCTGCTGTGCATCGTGGCCGGTCTCGCCATCGGCGCCGTCTTCCTACGGCGTCAGCGCACCCGCCGCGACGCGATGATCAGCCCGGAGCTGTTCCACCACCGCGGCTTCGGCCCGTCGATCGCGCTCAACACGCTGGCCACCTTCGCCATGATGGGCTCGGCCTACTTCACCACCCAGTATCTGCAGTCGGTGCTCGGCAAGGGCCCGCTGGAGGCGGCGCTGTGGAGCCTGGCCCCGTCCGTCTGCGTCGGCATCGCCGGACCGGCGGCGGCCGCGGCGGTCCAGCGCGGCGCCAACCGGGCCCATGTGATCGGCGCCGGCTTCGTGACCGGGGCCCTCGGCTACGGGATTCTGGCCCTGGCCGGCACGGACGCGCTGTGGACGGTGCTGATCGGCGCCGCCGTCCTGGCCAGCGGGATCGTCATGGTGATGTCGCTGGTCACCGACATGGCGATCGGCACCGTCCCGCCGAAGCGGGCCGGTTCTGCGGCCGCGCTGCTGGAGACGGGCCAGGAGTTCGGCGGCGCGATGGGCATGGCGGTGCTCGGCAGCGTCGGCACCGCCGTCTACCGGAGCGATGTCAAGGACTCGCTGGGCGGCGGGCTGTCCAGCGGCGCGCTCGACCAGGTGCACGAGACGCTGGGCGCCGCCGTCGCGGTGGCGGGCAAGCTGAAGGGGCGGACCGGGGAGCAGATGCTGGACGCGGCGCGCGAGGCGTTCACCCACGGGATGCGGATCGCGTGCGGGGCCGGGGCGGTGGTCCTGGTGGCGGCCGCGGTGCTGGCCCTGGTGACGTTGCGTCGGCTGGAGGCGGCGGGGCCCGTGACTGGCGGCGCGGCCACGGCCGGGGATGTGCCCTCGACCGGCACGGATGTGCCCTCGACCGGCTCGGGTGTGCCCTCGACCGGCTCGGGTGTGCCCTCGACCGGCACGGGTGTGCCCTCGACCGGCACGGACGAGACGGCGGACCGCGGCGAGACAGCGGATCGCCGCGAGACGGTGAGCGAGGCGAGACGGTGAGCGAGGCGGCGGCGCCGGGGCGCTGAGCCGTGGCCCGCCGGAGGGAACCTCGCCGAGGTGGGGTCCCCTCCGGCGTTCCGCGCGAGGCGCGTTGACCGTTACGCGCGGCGCGTGACGGCCGTACGCCTCGAATCCGTATCGAACACGACGGCAACCATCTCCCGCCCGGCGGCAACCAGAGGACGGCGGCGGGACGACACGGCCGCCCGAGGGCTGAGCAGCCCCACGCGAGAGGAGTGACGCACCGTGCGCATCACCAGAGCGTTAGCGGCGGCCGGACTCGCCGCCGCCTTCCTGATCGGCGCGGCCCACACACCGCGGGCCGTCGCGGGCGAACTTCCGGGCGCCACACGGTTCTTCAACGACCCGGACGCGCTCGTCAACAAGTGGGTCGCCGCCAATCCGGCCGACTCCCGCCAGCCGCGCATCGCCTCGCGGATCGCCAGTCAGCCGCAGGCCCTGTGGTTCTCCCGGTACTCCCCCGGCACCGTCACCGCGGATGTCCGCAAGGTCACCTCCGCCGGGTCCGCCAAGGGCGAGACCCCTGTCCTGGTGACGTATCAGATCCCCAACCGCGACTGCGGCGGGGCCTCGGCGGGCGGTGCGCCCGACCTCGCGAGCTATGACGCATGGGTGCGCGCCTTCGCCGCCGGGCTGGGCAGCGGGCCCGCGATCGTCATCCTCGAACCCGACTCGATAGCGCTCATCAGCTGCCTCTCCCCCTCCGAGCTGAGCGGCCGCTATGCGTCACTCGGCCGCGCGGCGACCGCCATCCACGCCGCGAACCCCAACGCCCGGGTGTACTTCGACGCCGGGCACTCGGCCTGGAACAGCGCCGCCGTCCAGGCATCGCGGCTTCGCTCGGCCGGGGTGCTGACCAGCGGCGACGGCATCTACAGCAATGTCTCCAACTTCCGCCGCACCGCCGATGAGGTGGCCTTCACCAAGAGCGTGCTCGCCCAGCTCGGCACCTCCTCGGGGCTCACCGCCGTCATCGACACCAGCCGCAACGGCAACGGCCCCGCCCCCGACAACACCTGGTGCGACCCCCACGGCCGCAAGGTCGGCGAGAACCCGACGGCGAACACCGGCGATCCGGCCATCGACGCCTATCTATGGATCAAGCCGCCGGGCGAACTGGACGGCTGCGCGGGCGCGGCGGGCACTTTCTCACCGGACTACGCATACGAGCTGGCGGGCTGAGCGCACCCGACCTCGGTCACAGGTGGTCGATCTCGGTGAGGTCGATGTCGATGGTGAACGGGACCGAAACCTTCAGCTGGTCATGGTGGATGCTGGTGGGCACGTAGGTGCGGGTCACCGGGTCCAGCTCGAAGACATGGACCACCGGACGGCGCCCGTCGCCCTTCTCGACCAGCCAGAAGTGCCGAATCCCCGCCTCGGCGTAGAGCTGCGGCTTGCGCTTGCGGTCACGGTCCTCGGACTCCGGGGACACGACCTCCACCGCGAGCACGGCATCGGCCGCGTCATAGCCCGTCTCGTCCGCCTCCGCCGATACGGCCTCCGCGCGCAGGATGGAGATGTCGGGCTCGGGCCGGTTGCGCTTGTCGAGGGCGATGGTCATCTCGCGACGCACCCGCAGCGACCTTGGTGCCAAGGCTCGGAGAGCGGGGACCAACAGGTCCATGACCAGCGTGTGAAAACTCCTCTGCGGGCTCACGAAGACAAGGCTCCCGTCGATCAGCTCAGTGTGCGGCGGGAGCTCCGGCATGCGGTCAAGATCATCTGCAGTGAATCCGCCCGGGGGCGGAAAAGCCCAGGCCGGAAGCGGTTCAGCAGTCATGGTTCCTCCCATGGACGGGATTCTGGCCGCGTGACCAAGGGTAGCGGGCAGGAACGCAGGAGACGCCACCCACACGAGTGGGGCGGCGCTCACCGTTGACCCGTGCCGACTATGCGCCCAGCCCGCGCAGGAACACCTCGAGCCCCCCGAAGAACTCCCGCTCCACCCCCACGCTCCGCGCCTGGCGCGCCGTTTCGGCCATATACGGGAACGCGTCGGGCGGCAGCTCGGCGATCGCGACCGTGCCCGCGCCGGACAGCGGCCCGAGGTGTTCGAGCTGGATCGCCCCGATCACATAGCCGAGCAGGGCGCGCAGGGCGAGGACCCGCCGTTCGCCGTCCAGGCCCGCCTCGGTGAGGATCGCCAGCGCCGTCTCCGACCAGCGCAGTCCGCTGGGGGAACGGTGCCGGTGGGTGAGCGTCAGCGGGAGGACCGCGGGGTGGGCGATGATCGTGTCGCGCAGCCGCCCGACCATGATCCGGAGCCGGTCGTCCCAGGGGGCTCCGGGCTCCGGCGGCGTGGTGTCGACGGCGCTGAGGACGCGCTCGACCAGCAGCCCTTCGAGCTCCTCGCGGTCGTCGACATAGCGATAGAGCGCCATCGTGCTCATCCCGAGTTCCTTGGCGACGGCACGCATCGAGAGCCCGGCGAGCCCCTCGCGGTCGAGGACGGAGAGGGCGGCCGAGGCGAGCTGATCGGGGGTGAGGGAGCGGGGACGTGGCATGGCGGTTGACAGCGTACGGCATACGCTTACGCTGGTAGGCGTATGCCGTACGCTTACGAAAGGGGGCTCCCGTGGAGCCCGGTTCCGTCGTCGCAGCCCGCACCCTCACCCCCGTGACCGGCCCGGACGTCGCCGTCCCCGACTCCGGCCGGCTGATCCACCTTCAGTTCCGGCGCTTCGCCGGATGCCCCGTATGCAATCTCCATCTGCGGTCGATCGTGCGGCGCCATCAGGAGATCGAGGCGGCCGGAGTCCGGGAGGTGGTGGTCTTCCACTCCCCCGCCAAGGAGTTGCGGGAGCATACGGACGAGCTGCCGTTCGCCGTCGTCGCCGACCCCGGGAAGCGGCTCTACCGGGAGTTCGGGGTGGAGCAGGCGCCCAGGGCCCTGCTCAGCCCGCGCGCCTGGGGGCCGATCGCGCGGGCGCTGCTGACCGGCGTATGGGCGGTGGTCCGGGGCCGGGAGAAGCTCCCCGCGCCCAGCCAGCCCGGGGGCCGACTGGGGCTGCCCGCGGACTTCCTGATCGGCGGGGACGGCCGCGTCATCGCCGCCAAGCACGGCGAACACGCCTATGACCAGTGGTCGGTGGACGAGCTGCTGGCGCTGGCCGCCCGCGCACCGCGCCCCGATCCGGCCCCCTGACCCACCACCGCCGCAGGCCCTCCGCTCCGGGGGTGGAGCGAAGGGCCCGCGGGAGGCGAGGCACCGTCAGCCCAGGTGCGCGGGGAGCGGGGTGGCGCCTTCGGCACCCGGCTCCCGCACGGGACGCGGGGTGTTCATCAGCAGCGCGACGACCACCGCGGCGCCCACGAGAATCGCGGAGGAGACGACGAAGGCGTGCGAGAAGCCCTCCACCAGACCGGCCTTGGCGGTCCGCGGTGTCATCCGCGCGGCGTGCGAGGCCATGTAGTCGGAGGTCGCGCTGGTGGCGATGGTGTTGAGCATCGCCGTGCCGATCGAACCGCCGATCTGCTGGGCGGTGTTGACGGTGGCGGAGGCGACGCCCGCGTCCCCCTCCCCCACCCCATGGGTCGCGTAGTTCATCGAGGGCGCCATCACCAGGCCCATCCCGAAGCCGACCAGGAGCTCGGCGGGCAGCACCCCCGCCGCGTACGAGCTGTCGACGTCCAGGGGCACCAGCAGCGCGACACCGGTGGCCGCGATCAGCAGACCGGGCGCCACCAGCAGGCGCGGCGGCACCTTGGGGATGAGGCGGGAGGCGACACCGCCCGCGCCGACCAACACCGCCCCGGTCATCGGCAGGAACGCCACACCGGTGAGCAGCGCCGAGTACCCCTTGACGAGCTGCATGTAGTACGTGAGGAAGAGGAACATCGCGAACATGCCGACCACCGAGAGGCCGACCGCCAGATAGGCGCTGCCACGGGTGCGGTCCCCCACCACGCGCGGCGGCAGCAGCGGCCGCGCCACGCTCCGCTCCACCAGGACGAAGGCGAGGAGCAGCACCGCGCCCACGATGAGCAGTCCGGTCACCAGCCGGGAGTCCCAGCCCTCGGACTCGGCCTCGCTGCATCCGTAGACCACGGCCACCAGCCCGCACACCGCCAGCAGCACACCGGGGATGTCGAAGCGGGCCCGGCCCTCGGCGCGGGTGTCGGTGGGCAGCACGGACCAGCTGAAGGCGGCGACGACGGCGATCGGCACATTGACGTACAGGCACCAGCGCCAGTCCAGGTACTCGGTCAGCAGCCCACCGAGGACCAGCCCGATCGCACCACCGCCCGCCGCGATCGCGCCGAAGATGCCGAACGCCTTGGCGCGTTCACGGGGCTCGGTGAAGTTCACCGCGAGCAGCGACAGCGCCGAGGGGGCGAGCAGCGCGGCGAACGCGCCCTGGAGGGCGCGGGCCGAGAGCAGCGTCTCGAACCCGGAGGCGGCGCCGCCGAGCGCGGAGGCCCCGGCGAACCCCAGCAGGCCGATGAGGAAGGTGCGCTTACGGCCGGTGTAGTCCGCGATCCGGCCGCCGAGCAGCAGCAGACTGCCGAACGCCAGGGTGTAGGCGGTGATGACCCACTGCCGGTCGCCGTCGGAGATGCCGAGGTCCTTCTGGGCCGACGGCAGGGCGATGTTCACGACGGTGATGTCGAGGACGATCATCAGCTGGGCCAGGCCGATGAAGACGAGTGCGAGCCAGCGCCGGGGGTTCGCCTCGGGTGGCGTCTTTGAGGGCTGGGACATGACCATGCCTTTCTGGTCGTGGCGAAGGCGAACGGAACGGGAGATCAGTCGGCGTCGGAGTCGCCGGAGTGGTCGGAGCGCGCGGCGCGGGCGTCGTCGATCACTCGCTCCCGGAGGAGCTTGAACGCCGCGGCGTCGACGGCCGGGCCGCCGAGCGGGGTGGTGGGCCGCGGGGAGCCGGTGGGGCGCAACCCGTCGATATAGACATCCAGTTGGCGATGGGCGAGGGCGTCATCGGCGGCGAACCGGCCGCCGCCGGGCAGCGGCCGCGACAGCCGCATGATCATCATCGTGATGTCGCCGAAGACGACATCGAGCCGGATCAGTCCCTCGGCCTGGGCGCGCAGTAGCAGCGCGTCGATCGGGTCGACGACATCGCCGGGGACGCCGTCGAGGATCTCGGCGACGGTGAAACGGCCCAGCAGCGCCGGCATCACCGAGCCGATCTTGAGATCCAGGGCGGCGTGCATGAAGCGGCGCAGCGCGAGATGGGCGTCGTCCTCCTCGGCGGCGGCCCGGCTCCCGGCCTCGACCAGCGCGCTCAGCACCTCGATGGCGACCCCTCGATGCAGATCGTCGCGGTGCGGAAACCGGCGGTAGAGGGTCGCGATGCCGACCCCGGCGCGCCGGGCTATCTCATCCAGCGGGGCATCGGGCCCTTGATCGGCGAAGACCTCGCGGGCGGCGCGCAGGATCTGCTCCCGGTTGCGCCGCGCGTCGGCGCGCATGGGCGGGACGTCGGCAAGGGCGTCGGCGTCGGTGTATGCGGACACGGGGCTCTCCTGACAGCGCATACGAAAGCTATGTGGAGAAATTTTCTCCACATAGCTGTGAGCGTAGCGAGCCGACCCGCATTATTCAACACGCGATGAAAAAGATCCGGAACCCCTCCGGCAGGCCCTGCCGCCAGGGCCGCACAACGATCTGGGCCCGGCCCCCGCCGAAGCGGGGACCGGGCCCAGATGGGTGACTGACTATGCGGCTCAGACCAGATTGACCGAGCGGGCCGAGGAGGCGCCGATCTCCTCGGCGATCTCGGTGAGCACCGGCTGCGGAATGGTGTCGTCCACCGTGAGCGCCACCAGCGCGGCACCGCCCGCCGCCGCTCGCGAGACCTGCATCCCGGCGATGTTGATACCCGCCTCGCCCAGGATCCGGCCGAGCGTGCCGACCACACCCGGGCGGTCGGTGTAGCGGAGGAAGGCCATGTGGTCGGCGAGCGCCAGATCCACGTCGTACTCCCCGACCGCGACGATCTTCTGCTGGTGCTTGGGACCGGCCAGCGTGCCGGAGATCGAGACCTCCTCGCCATCCGACAGGGTGCCGCGCACGGTCACCACATTGCGGTGCTCGCTCGACTCCGAGCTGGTGGTCAGCCGCACCTCGACCCCGCGCTCCTGCGCGAACAGCGGGGCGTTCACATACGACACGGTCTCGTCGACGATGTCCTCGAAGACACCCTTGAGCGCCGACAGCTCCAGCACCTTGACGTCGTGCTGGGTGATCTCGCCGTACACCTCGACATCGAGGCGGACCGCGACCTCGCCCGCGAGTGCGGTGAAGATCCGCCCCAGCTTCTCGGCCAGCGGCAGCCCGGGGCGCACGTCCTCGGCGATGACGCCACCCTGGACGTTCACCGCGTCCGGGACCAGCTCGCCGGCCAGCGCCAGCCGCACCGAGCGGGCGACCGCGATGCCCGCCTTCTCCTGGGCCTCACCGGTGGAGGCGCCCAGATGCGGGGTGACCACCACATTGTCGAACTCGAACAGCGGGGACTCGGTGCACGGCTCCTGGGAGAAGACGTCCAGCCCGGCCCCGGCCACCCGGCCCTCCTTGAGGGCGGCGGCCAGCGCCACCTCGTCCACGATCCCGCCGCGCGCGGCGTTGACGATCCGGAGCTCCGGCTTGACCTTGTGCAGCGCCTCGTCGCCGATCAGGCCGACCGTCTCGGGGGTCTTGGGGAGGTGGACGGAGATGAAGTCGGAGACCTCGAGCAGCTCGTCCAGCGAGAGCAGCTTCACGCCCATCTGCGCGGCCCGCGCGGGCTGCACATACGGGTCGTACGCGACGACCTTCATGCCGAAGGCGGACATCCGCTGGGCCACCAGGACGCCGATACGGCCGAGGCCGACGACGCCGAGGGTCTTCTCGCTCAGCTCCACACCGGTGTACTTGCTGCGCTTCCACTCGCCGTTCTTCAGCGCGGCACTGGCCTGCGGGATGTTGCGGGCCGTGGCCACCAGCAGACCGCAGGCGAGCTCGGCGGCGGTGACGATGTTGGACGTCGGCGCGTTGACGACCATGACGCCGGCCTTGGTGGCGGCCGAGACGTCCACATTGTCCAGGCCGACGCCCGCGCGAGCGACCACCTTCAGCTTCTTCGCCGCGGCGATGGCCTCGGCGTCGACCTTGGTCGCGCTGCGGACGAGGATCGCGTCCACACCGGCGATGGCGGGAAGGAGCTCGGCTCGGTCCGCCCCGTTGCAGTGCCGGATCTCGAAGTCCGGGCCCAGGGCGTCGACCGTCGCCGGAGAGAGCTCTTCGGCGATGAGTACGACAGGTTTACCAGTGGAAGCAGTGCTCACGTGGTCTTCAGTCCTCACTAGTCCTCAGCGGACGGCCGTCCCGACGGCCGCTGGCGGTGAAGGGGTCAGCCGCGTGGAAGACGCACGACGCTGTGAGCCTGACGCGCTTGCTGTTGTTGAGTGTAGTGGCGGTCGGGCCTACGTCATGTGCCGTTGCGGCAGGATCACCCGCACGTGGTGGTGCGCGGTGGACAAAGCGCGAACCGGGTGCGGCGGGGGTTCAGGGAACCCCCGCCGCACCCGGGGCACGGCCGCCGCGCCGCCAGGCGCGGTTACGCCTCCTCGTCCACCCAGCTCATGAGCTTGCGCAGCTCCTTGCCGGTGGTCTCCAGCAGGTGGTTCTCGTCGGCCTTCTTCAGCTCGTTGTACTTCGGCAGACCGGCGTTGTACTCCGCCATCCAGTTCTTGGCGAAGGTGCCGTCCTGGATCTCACCGAGGAGCTTCTTCATCTCGGCCTTGGTGGAGTCGTTGATGATCCGCGGACCGGAGACGTAGTCGCCCCACTCGGCGGTCTCGGAGATCGACCAGCGCATCTTCTCCAGGCCGCCCTCGTACATGAGGTCCACGATCAGCTTGAGCTCGTGGAGGCACTCGAAGTACGCGATCTCCGGCTGGTAGCCGGCCTCGACCAGGGTCTCGAACCCGGCCTTGACCAGCGCCGAGGTGCCGCCGCACAGGACCGCCTGCTCACCGAAGAGGTCGGTCTCGGTCTCCTCGGTGAAGGTGGTCTTGATGACGCCGGCGCGGGTGCCGCCGATGCCCTTGGCGTACGAGAGGGCCAGCTCGAAGCCGTTTCCGGTGGCGTCCTGCTCGACGGCCGCGATACACGGCACGCCGCGGCCCTCCTCGTACTGGCGGCGGACCAGGTGGCCCGGGCCCTTGGGGGCGACCATGCAGACGTCCACATTGGCCGGGGGCTTGATGAAGTCGAAGCGGATGTTGAGGCCGTGCCCGAAGAACAGCGCGTCGCCGTCCTTCAGGTTGTCCTTCACCGACTCCTCGTAGACCTTCGCCTGGATCGGGTCCGGGACCAGGATCATGATCACGTCGGCCTCGGCGGACGCCTCGGCGGGGGTGACCACGCGCAGGCCCTGCTCCTCGGCCTTCGCCTTGGACTTGGAGCCCTCGTGCAGACCGACCCGGACATCGACGCCCGAGTCGCGCAGCGACAACGCGTGCGCGTGCCCCTGGCTGCCGTAGCCGAGGATTGCGACCTTACGGCCCTGGATGATGGACAGGTCGGCGTCGTCGTCGTAGAACAGCTCGGCCACTTCGGGAACTCCTAGCGTGTGGGTTGTGCTTCCCACCGTATGACGGGCGGGCGGGGGAAGGTTTCGGGGTCTCGCCATACGGTCCGGCGCGCGGTGCGCGCCGGACCATGATCCCCGCTGGTGGGGCGGGTCAGGCGGACCGGTCGAGCGCGCGCAGGCTCCGGTCGGTGATGGAGCGGGCGCCGCGCCCTATGGCGATGGTGCCGGACTGGACCAGCTCCTTGATGCCGTACGGTTCCAGCATCCTGAGCATGGCCTCGAGCTTGTCGCTGCTGCCGGTGGCCTCGATGGTGACGGCCTCCGGGGAGACGTCCACGGTCTTGGCGCGGAAGAGCTGGACGATCTCGACGATCTGGGAGCGGGTCTCGTTGTCGGCGCGGACCTTCACCAGGACCAGCTCCCGCTGAATCGCCTGGCCGTCCTCCAGCTCGACGATCTTCAGCACATTGACCAGCTTGTTGAGCTGCTTGGTGACCTGCTCCAGCGGCAGCTCCTCGACATTGACCACGATGGTGATCCGGGAGATGTCGGGGTGCTCGGTGACGCCGACGGCCAGTGAGTCGATATTGAAGCCGCGGCGGGAGAACAGTGCGGCGATCCGGGCGAGGATGCCGGGGGTGTTCTCCACCAGGACGGAGAGCGTGTGCTTGGACATGGGCTCGGTCTCTCTTCTTCTCTCGGTCCTGATCTCAGTCGTCGTCGCCGTCGCCGAAGTCCGGGCGGGTGTCGCGCGCCGCCAGGATCTCGTCATTGGAGGTGCCGGCCGCGACCATCGGCCAGACCATGGCGTCCTCGTGGACGATGAAGTCCACGACCACCGGGCGGTCGTTGATCGCGTTGGCCTTCTCGATCACGGCGTCGAGGTCGGCCGGGTCCTCGCAGCGCAGCCCGACGCAGCCCATGGCCTCGGAGAGCTTCACGAAGTCGGGGACGCGGGTGCCCAGGCTCTGCTGGGCGGGGGCGTCGGGGCCGGAGTGCAGGACCGTGTTGGAGTAGCGCTGGTTGTAGAAGAGCGTCTGCCACTGGCGGACCATGCCCAGCGCGCCGTTGTTGATGATCGCGACCTTGATCGGGATGTTGTTCAGCGCGCAGGTGACCAGCTCCTGGTTGGTCATCTGGAAGCAGCCGTCACCGTCGATCGCCCAGACCGTACGGCCCTCGCCGGCGCCGGCCTTGGCGCCCATGGCGGCCGGGACGGCGTAGCCCATCGTCCCGGCGCCGCCCGAGTTCAGCCAGGTCGCGGGGGTCTCGTAGTCGATGAAGTGGGCGGCCCACATCTGGTGCTGGCCGACGCCCGCGGCGAAGATCGTGCCCTCCGGCGCCAGCTGCCCGATCCGCTGGATGACCTGCTGCGGGGAGAGGCTGCCGTCGGTGGGCTGGTCGTAGCCGAGCGGGTAGGTCTCCCGCCACCGGTTCAGGTCCTCCCACCAGCCGCTGTAGTCACCGGCGTGGCCCGCGTCGTGCTCGGCCTGGACGGCGACGACCAGGTCCGCGATGACCTCGCGGGCGTCTCCGACGATGGGCACGTCGGCGGCGCGGTTCTTACCGATCTCGGCCGGGTCGATATCCGCGTGGACGATCTTGGCGTACGGGGCGAAGGAGTCCAGCTTGCCGGTGACGCGGTCGTCGAACCGGGCGCCGAGCGCCACGATCAGATCGGCCTTCTGCAGGGCGGTCACGGCGGCGACGGTGCCGTGCATGCCCGGCATGCCCAGGTGGAGGTGGTGGGTGTCGGGGAAGGCACCCAGCGCCATCAGGGTGGTGGTGACCGGCGCCCCGGTCAGCTCGGCCAGCACCTTCAGCTCGGCGGTGGCCTGGGCCTTGATCACGCCGCCGCCGACATACAGCACCGGGCGCTCGGCCTGGGTGATCAGGCGGGCGGCCTCGCGGATCTGCTTGGCGTGCGGCTTGGTGACCGGGCGGTAGCCGGGCAGCTCGATCTGCGGCGGCCAGGAGAAGGTGGTCCGCGCCTGGAGCACGTCCTTGGGGATGTCGACCAGGACCGGGCCGGGACGGCCGGTGGAGGCGATGTGGAACGCCTCGGCGATCGTGCGGGGGATGTCCTCGGCCTTGGTGACCAGGAAGTTGTGCTTGGTGATCGGCATGGTGATGCCGCAGATGTCCGCCTCCTGGAAGGCGTCCGTACCGATGGCCTTGGACGCCACCTGGCCGGTGATCGCGACGATCGGGACCGAGTCCATATGGGCGTCGCCGATGGGGGTGACCAGGTTGGTCGCTCCGGGGCCCGAGGTCGCCATGCAGACGCCGACCTTGCCGGTGGCCTGGGCATAGCCGGTGGCCGCGTGGCCCGCACCCTGCTCATGGCGGACGAGCACATGCCGGACCTTTGAGGAGTCCATCATCGGGTCATAGGCGGGGAGGATCGTGCCACCGGGGATGCCGAAGACGGTGTCGGCACCCACTTCCTCGAGGGAACGGATGAGGGACTGCGCGCCCGTGACGTGCTCGACGGGGGCGGACTGCGGTCCGCCGCTACGGGGCCGAGGCTGGGGGTGATGGGACCCGGGGGCCTGCTCGGTCATCGGCATTCTCTTCTCGAAGATGAGGTTCGGTGCGGGAGGGTGAGGGCGGGCGGTGCACCGGGTGCCGGTGCAACAAAAAACCCCTCGTGCCGTAAGGCAAGCGAGGGGAGCGCGCCGGTGAGGGTCCGCAGGGCTTCAACGGGCCCTGCTCAGCCGACGCGCTGTCCAAGTACGAGAATTCGGGTGCGCATGGCTCCGACCCTCCCCCCGGCGCATATCGAGTGTCAAGTGGGTGGGACGGGCGTCTCAGTATTTGAGCGGGTCGGCGGATGGGTGTGCGGCTCCGTGCGGCGCGGACCATGGGATCCGCCATGGCCGGTGTGACCGCCGTATCGGATCGGCAGGGCGCCGCCGACGAGCAGCGGCGGCTCCGAGCGGGGGACGGGATAGCCGCCGCGCAGCAGGGCCCGGCGCAGCCGGTGCTCGTCCAGCGGTCCGCTGAAGGCCGCCCCTTGGGCGTGGGTGCATCCCATACCGCGCAGGGTGACGATCTGCTCGGGCAACTCCACCCCCTCTGCGATGGACTGCATTCCGAGATCTCCGGCGATCCTCAGCAGCCCAGCGGTGATCTTGTGGAGCCGTGAGGACTCGACCACGCCCTCGACCAGCCCGGGGTCCAGTTTCAGCACATCGATGGGGAGCCTGCGCAGCGCCCTGATCGCGGCATAGCCGCTGCCGAAGCCGTCCAGGGCGATCCGCACCCCCAGGCGGCGCAGCGCGCCGAGGCGGTGCTCGAGCTCGTCGAGCGGCACCCGTGGATCGCTGTCGGTCAGCTCCAGGATCAGCGCGCCGGAGGGCAGCCCATGGCGGGCCAGCAGGGTCTCCACGGCCTTGGGCGGCAACGACTTGTCGACCAGCCGGCTCGCGGGGAGCCGTACGCAGACCGGGACCGGATGGCCGTCGCGGCGCCGCTGGGCGGCCTGCTCGACGGCCGCCTCCAGCATCCAGCGGGACAGCTCTGCGGTGCGGGCCGTGTCCTCACCTCCTCCACGGCCGTTGTCGGCGACCCGGAGGAACTCGGCGGGGGTGAACAGGATCCCCTGGGCCGAGCGCCAGCGGGCCTGCGCCGCGACCGCGGTGATCCGGCCGCTGGTCAGCTCGACGACGGGCTGGTGCAGCAGCACGAACTCCCCGTCGTGCAGGGCGGCGCGGAGTCTGGTGGCGACCTCGGCGCGGCGCGCCACCTCGGCCTGCATCTGCGGTGCGTACAGCTCGACGCGGTTCTTGCCCGCGGCCTTGGCGCGGTACATCGCCAGGTCGGCGTTGCGCATCAGGGCGCCGGGGCTGGTGCCGGGCTCGGCGAAGGCGACGCCGATGCTGGCGGCCACGCGGACCTCGGTGCCGCCCTCGACCCGGTAGGGCTGGGAGAGCCGGACCCGCAGCCGGTCGGCGATCTCCATGATGCGCTGCTCGCGGGCGCCCACGTCCCCCGCGCCGTCGCCGTCGCCGATGATGAGGGCGGCGAACTCGTCGCCCCCGAGCCGGGCCGCGCAGTCGCCGGACCCGGACCGCACGGACTCCTGGAGCCGGCGGGCGGCCTGGACCAGCAGCTCGTCACCGGCGTGGTGGCCGACGGTGTCGTTGACCGCCTTGAAGCCGTCGAGGTCGATGAAGAACACGGCGGTGCCGGCGTCCGTACGGCGGCGGCCTCCGACGGCGTGCCGGACCCGCCGGGTGAACAGGGCGCGGTTGGGCAGATCGGTGAGCGGGTCGTGCTCGGCGTTGTGCTGCAGCTGGGCCTGGAGCCGGACCCGCTCGGTGACATCGCGGCTGTTGAAGATCAGCCCGCCGTGGTGGCGGTTGACCGTGGACTCCACGTTGAGCCAGTCGCCGGAGCCGGAGCGGAAGCGGCACTCGATGCGCGTCGTGGGCTCCTGGCCCGGTGAGGCGGCCAGGAAACGGCGGACCTCGTGGACCACCGACCCGAGGTCCTCGGGGTGGATGAGGGAGGCCAGCTCGGAGCCGACCATCTCGTCCGCGTCGCGGCCGTAGACGCCGGTGGCGGCCGGGCTGACGTAGCGGAGGATCCCGGTGGGTGCGGCGATCATGATCACATCGCTGGAGCTCTGCACCAGGGAGCGGAAGTGGTTCTCCTTCTCGGCGAGCTCCTGGGTGAGCCTGATGTTGTCCATCAGCATGATCGCTTGTCGGACGACGAGCGCGAGCACGACCGCGCAGGCGGTGGAGAGCACCACCCCGTCGATCGGCCGGCCGTCCATCACGTTGAACAGGACCCCCAGGGTGCAGACGGCGGCGGCGAGATACGGCGCGAGTGCGGCGAGCGAGCCCGCGATGGGGACGCTCTGCTGCGCGGGACGGCGCGCCGACGGCGGCTCCTGGGCGGCCTCGCGGCGGGCCACCCACGGGGCGTAGGCCAGCAGCGCGGAACCGGCGAACCATCCGGCGTCGAGTATCTGCCCGGAGCGGTAGTGCTCGCGCAGCAGCGGTGAGGTGAACAGCGCGTCGCACAGCACGGTGAGCGCGAAGGCGGCGATCGCGGTGTTGACCGCGGAGCGGTTGCCCGTCGAGCGCCGGAAGTGGAGCACGATCACCATGCTGACGAGCACGATGTCCAGCAGCGGATAGGCGAGCGCCAGGGCCCCGCGGGCCACGGAGGCGCCGTCCCCGCCGAACTGCCCGGTGTGGGCGAGCGCGAGGCTCCAGGAGAGGGTCACCAGCGATCCGGCGATCAGCCAGGCGTCCAGCCCCAGGCAGATCCACCGGGCCCGGCTGGTGGGGCGCTTGGCGAGCACCAGCATCCCGACGATGGCGGGCGGGGCGAAGAGCAGGAAGCAGAAGTCGGCGGCGGACGGGGTCGGCACGGGGTGGCCGAGCACCACCTCGTACCAGCCCCATACGGCGTTCCCCAGCGCGGCCATGGCCGAGGAGGCGGCGAACAGCAGCCAGGCCGGGCGCAGTCGGCCGGCGTGCCGGCGGCCGTGCCACAGACAGGACAGCGCGGCGGCGAGCGCTGCCGCGCTCAGTCCGAAGTCACCCATGACAAGGGAGAGTTGGGTCGATCCCCAGCCGAGGATCGCACCCGCCGCATACCCGCCGCAGACCAGGGCGAGGACCACTTGCGGTAACAGCCCGGCACCGCCGCCGGAGACCGACGGCCGCGCGAGCACCGCTCCCGTGGCGCTCACTGGACTGCCATCCACTGCGTGGCGGACCACTGGCGCCGCGGGGACCCCGGGAGCGGTATCCCCGTGGGGCTCATCGAGTTGGAGATCCGCGCGGCTGCGCGGAAATGTCGCGGTCGACGCCTGAGCTGCGTCGGGTTGTCGGTCCATCGGCCATACATCGCCCGTCGCCCCCCTCGAGTTCCGGTCCATCGCTGACGCCGTCAGGTCAGTGGCGCAGCCCCCGCTCGGGACGATACACCAGACTGGTCACTCAGGGACATAGGCCATCTACGGTCCGTAACCGACTACAGCGTTGTATATACGCAGTGGAGTCAATCGGTGCCTGTATGTGCTGCCAGAGGCATGTCTACCCCGTCGTGGCGACGAGATGTGCCAGCGACTCGCCGCGTGCGAAGCGGTTCAGCTGATCCCTCAACAGCCGCTTGGCGCGCGGGAGGAAGGCGGACGTGGGGCCGCCCACATGCGGGGAGATGAGCACCCCTGGAGCGTGCCACAGCGGATGCCCGGCGGGCAGTGGTTCGGGGTCGGTCACATCGAGCGCGGCCCGCAGCCGGCCCGACTCCACCTCGGTGAGCAGGGCTTTGGTGTCCACGACCCCGCCTCGGGAGACGTTCACCAACAGCGCCCCGTCCTTCATCCGCGACAGGAACTCCGCCCCGGCCAGGCCGCGGGTGGCCTCGGTGAGCGGGGTCACCAGCACCACCACATCGGCTTCCGGAAGCAATCGGGGCAGTTCGTCGATCGGATGCACCGGGCCGCGCTCGGTCGTGCGCGGGGAGCGCGCGACGCGCGCCACCCGCTCGCACTCAAAGGGCACAAGCCGGTCCTCGATCGCGCTACCGATGGCCCCGTAGCCGACGATCAATACGGACTTGTCGGCGAGCGCCGGGCGGAAGCCGGAGCGCCACTCCTCGGCGTCCTGGCCCCGGACGAAGTCGGGGATACCGCGCAGCGAGGCCAGGATGAGGGTGAGGGCGAGCTCGGCGGTGCTCGCGTCGTGCACCCCGCGTGCGTTGCAGAGCCGCACCCCGGGCGCGAGATCCGCCAGCGCGGGTTTGATGTGGTCTATTCCGGCGGTGAGGGTCTGCACCACCCGCAGGTTGGTCATGGCCGGCAGCGGGCGGGTGCACACCTGCGGCGGCTTCATGTACGGGACGCAGTAGAACGCGCAGCGCGCCGGGTCGGTGGGGAAGTCGGGGCCGCCGTCCCAGTGGGCGTATTCGAGGGTGTCGGGCAGGCCGTCGATCTCCTCGGGCGGGATGGGCAGCCACACCAGGTCGCGCGCTTCGGATGAACCCTGAGTCGCATCGTGCTGGCGGAACGTATCGCTGTGATCTGCACTCATGCCAGGAGGCTATGCGATCACCGGCAGCCTGCAGAGGTTAGTTTGGGGTCCGAGGGAACGGGAGGGGTCAGGCGAGGTGAAGCGCAGGAAAATCGGAGCGGCGGCGCTCGAAGTGGGTGCGATCGGCCTGGGGTGCATGCCGATGAGCTGGGCGTACACCGCTTCGCAGCGCAGTGGCGAGACTTCGGTGCGCGCCGTGCACACCGCGCTCGACTCGGGCGCGAGCCTGCTGGACACCGCGGACATGTACGGCCCCTTCACCAATGAGCTGCTGGTGGGGCGGGTGCTCAAGGAGCGGCGGGGGGACGCCTTCGTGTCCACCAAATGCGGGCTGCTGGTGGGCGAGCAGCACATCGTGGCCAACGGGCGGCCCGGCTATGTGAAACGGGCCTGCGACGCCTCGCTGCGCCGGCTGCAGACCGATGTGATCGACCTCTACCAACTGCACCGGGCCGACCCGGAGGTGCCCATAGAGGAGACCTGGGGCGCGATGGCGGAGCTGGTCGCGGCCGGGAAGGTGCGGGCGCTGGGGCTGTGCGCCGTGGGTGCGCGGGCGCAGCGGAGGTCGGGCGCGCGGATGCACGACGCCACGGTGCGCCAACTGGAGCGGGTCCAGCAGGTCTTTCCGGTCAGCTGTGTACAGGCGGAGCTGTCGGTGTGGTCGCCCGATGCGCTGGAGGCGCTGGTGCCGTGGTGCGCCTCGCGCGGGGTGGGCTTCCTGGCGGCGATGCCGCTCGGCAACGGCTTCCTGAGCGGGACGCTGACCCCGGGGCAGGGCTTCGAGCCGGACGACATGCGGGCCCGGCATCCGCGGTTCACGGCGGAGATGATGGCCGCGAACCAGCCGATCGTGGCCGGTCTGCGACGGGTCGCCCAGCGGCACGGGGACGAGGTGACCCCGGCGCAGGTGGCCCTGGCCTGGCTGCTGGCGCAGGGGCCGCATGTGGTGCCGGTGCCGGGGACGAAGCGGGAGCGGTGGGCGGCGGAGAACTGCGCTGCGGCCGATGTGCCGCTCTCGCACGAGGACCTCGCGGAGATCGCGGAGCTGCCGCCGGCGCGGGGGTCGTGGGACTGAGGTGCCGCGGGCGGGCGGCCGGGGTGGGTGGGCGCCTGGTCCGGGTGCGCGCCTGGTCCGGGCCCGGTTCGGAGATGGGAACCCGGCGCGGGGCAGCGGTGTATAAGAATCAGTGCCGTGCCGCGGCACACGTGCCCATGGAGAGGAATCCGACCGTGCGACGTCCTCGCGTGACCTCTGTACTCGCCGCCGCTGCCGCCGTGTTGCTCGTGGCGGGCTGCTCGTCCGACGGCGACAGCATCACCAGACCGGGCGGCCGCTCGTCCGCGCCCTCGAAGCCGGGCGGCGGGGGCTCCTCGGGCGCGCCGTCGCCGACGGAGTCCGCGGCGCCCGCGAAGGGCTCGGTGAAGGTGGTGCGCACGCTCACCACGAAGCTGGACTCCCCCTGGGGGCTCGCACCGCTGCCCGGCGGGGATCTGCTGGTCTCCTCGCGGGACACCGGGAAGATCTTCAAGGTCTCGGCGGACACGGGGAAAAAGACCGAGGTGGGGTCCGTCCCGGGCGTCTCCGCCGCCGGTGAGGGCGGGCTGCTGGGGCTGGCGGTCTCCTCCGATTTCGGCGCGGACCACATGGTCTACGCGTACTTCACCACCGACTCGGACAACCGCATCGTCCGCATGGTGTACGACGACAAGCGCCCCGCGGGCGATCAGCTGGGCGCCCCGGACACGATCTTCAAGGGCATCCCCAAGGGCGCGATCCACAATGGCGGCCGTATCGCCTTCGGCCCGGACAAGATGCTCTACGCGGGCACGGGAGAGAGCGGTGACCGCGGGCTCGCCCAGGACATGGACTCCTTCGGCGGCAAGATCCTGCGGATGACCCCGGACGGCGAGCCCGCGCCCCGCAATCCGGACGCCCAATCGGTCGTCTACTCCTGGGGTCACCGCAATGTGCAGGGCCTGGCCTGGGATGCGGACAAGCGGCTGTGGGCCTCCGAGTTCGGCCAGGACACCTGGGACGAGCTCAATCCGATCGAGCCGGGCAAGAACTACGGCTGGCCGGAGGTCGAGGGCCAGGCCGGTAAGAAGGGCTTTGTCGATCCGGTCGAGCAGTGGAAGCCCGAGGACGCCTCGCCGAGCGGAATCGCCTTCGCCAAGGGCTCGATCTGGATGGCGGGGCTGCGCGGTGAGCGGCTGTGGCGTATTCCGCTGAAGGGCGACAAGCCGGTGGCGAAGCCGCAGTCGTTCCTGGACGGGAAGTACGGACGGCTGCGCAGCGTGGTGGCGGCGGACGACGGGGGGCTGTGGCTGACGACGAGCAATACCGATGGGCGCGGCAAACCGGGCAAGGAGGACGACCGGATCCTGCGGCTGGAGGTCCGCTGAGCGGAGAGAGTCCGCTGAGCGGGCGGCGAACCGGCCGATCCTGCCACCGAGTTCGGGCGGACATGTCGCGGCGTGCCCGTTCTGTGAGCGGTCTGCCTACACTGGCAGCAGCCGCATGCCTACGGGGGTCGTCATGTTCAACCTCATCGAGGAGCTGTTCGCGCCCGGCCGCAAGCACACCGAGGAAGAGCGCAACCGGCTGGAGTACACGCTCGACGAGACGGGCAGCAGCGACCCGGGGAAGGGCCCTGTGGACCTCGACTCCGGCCGGGTGGTGATCCGCCCCCGCAAAGAGGGCTGACCCGGCGAGGGTCAGCGCGCAGCGCGGGCTGTGAGCGCCCGTCCGGTCAGCGCGCGCGTCCGGTCAACGCCCAGTGCGTCCTGTTAGCGCGCATCCCATCAAGCGTGCGCATCCCGTCAGCACCTCCGTGCGTCCGGTCAACGCCCCGCGAATCCCGTCAGGGCGCCGTCCCGTCGGCCCGCGCGTCCCGGCGCCCCGCGCCTCCTGTCACGCGCTCAGCGCGCCGCCGCGCCGTCGGTCAGGCCGTCCACCAGCCGCAGCCGATGGGCCACGGCGGCCGCCTCGCCCCGGCCCGAGACGCCCAGCTTGGCCAGGATGTTGGAGACATGGACGCTCGCCGTCTTGGGCGAGATGAAGAGCTCCTCGGCGATCTGGCGATTGCTGCGCCCCGCGGCGACCAGCCGCAGCACATCCCGCTCCCGGGGTGTCAGCCCCAGCTCCTCGGCCGGATCGGCGGGCTCGGTGGGCTCGGTGGGCTCGGCGGCAGGGACCGGGGTGCCAGGGGCCTGGGCACCCGGGACCGAAGAACCAGCAGCCAGGGAGCCCGGGGCCGGGGGCAGCGCGGGGGTGCGGGGCAGGGACGGGTCGAGCGCGGGGCGGGTCGCGGCGGACGCCAGGGGCAGCCGGGCACGCCGGGCCAGCAGCTCGATCTCCTCGCGCAGCGGGCGGGCGCCCAGCCAGTCGGCCACGGCATGCGCCTGGACGAGCAGTTCGGCGGCGTGCTCGCGATCGGCCTGGGCCGGGGCGCCCTGGGCCGGGGCGCCCTGGCCCGGGGCGCCCTGGCCCAGGGCGAGCAGCGCCTCCGCCCAGCGGTGACGGGCGCGGGCCAGCGGATACGGGCGGTCCAGCGCGGCGAAGGCGTCCGTGGCCTCGGCCCACAGGTCGGGCCGGTCCCGGCCCTCGGCGCGCTCCAGTTCGGCCTGGAGCATCGCCGCGTAGGCCCGCCATACCGGCACGGGCTGCGCCACCCGCTTCGCGGCGGCCCGGAGGCGGGCCAGCGCCTCGCCCCGGCCCGGCCCGGCCGTGGGCAGTCCGCGCGCGGCCGACTCGGCCGCGGCGGCCGTGTACAGCAGCGGCCAGGCGTAGCGCTGCATCCCGGTCGGGAAACCGGCCTCCACGACCTGGTCCAGCACGGCCCGGACCTCCAGTATCCGGCCGCGCGCCGCCGCGAGTTCGATGGCCCGGCCCGCGGCCTGGAGGGTGTACTGCGGTTCGGGGTCGTGGGCGCCGTAGTGCTCACGGGCGGCGGCCAGCTCGCGCTCGGCGGTGTCCCATTCGCCGCGCGCCAGCGCCAGTTGGGCGAGCCGGTTGGCGGCGGTGCCGCGCGGCTTGGTGCCGAGGGCGAGCCGCCGGGTCTTCAGGGCCGCCACCTGCGCCTCGTCCCAGCGGCCCAGGGAGAACAGCGACTCGGCCAGATTCCCGTACACCCAGGCACGGGAGTCCACCAGGCCGACGCGGTCCAGGATCCGGGCGCCCTCCTCGGCGGTCTCCACCGCCTCGGCCGACCGACCGGCCCCCTCCAGCGCCGAGGCGAGATTGACATAGCACCGCCCCAGGACGCTGATGTCGCCGAGGGCCACGGCCCGCCGGCAGACCTCGCGCATCTCGGCCAGCCCGCGCTCGGTGTCGCCGGAGTCACCGGTGAAGTAGCCCAGCGTCAGCCGGGCGTTCAGCTCCGTGCTCTCGGCGCCGACCATCCGGGCCAGCTCCACCGCCCGTTCGGCGGCCGCCAGGCCCTCCGGCCCGGGCCGATGCGTCATCGTCCAGCCCGCCACCTGCGCCATGACGTCGGCGTGCACGGGGGACGGCGGCAGCCCCCGCACCAGCTCCTGGGCGCGGCTCAGCTCCGCCCAGCCGTCCCCGCGTGCCAGGCCCTCCATCAGCTTGGCCTGCTGGGTCCAGAACCAGGCGGCCCGCAAAGGGTCACGACCGCTTCCGTCCAGCGCCCGCAGTGCCCGCTTGGCGACGGCCAGCGCCCGCTCCCGCTGCCCGGACATATGCGCGGCCACCACCACCTCGGCGAGCAGATCGAGCTGGCGCAGCGCCTGGTCCTCACAGCCGCAGGCGGGGTACACCTCGGCGTAGTCCACGGGCCGCTGCGCCTCCCGTATCTCCTCGGGGGCGTCCTCCCACAGCTCCATGGCCCGCTCCAGCAGCCGCAGCTGCTCCGCGTGGGCGTACCGCCGCCGGGCCTCGACGGACGCCTGGAGCACGGCGGGCAGGGCCTTGGCGGGGTCGTGTGCGTGGTACCAGTAGCTGGCCAGCCTGGCTGCCCGCTCATCGGCCCGCACCAGCGCGGGCTCGGCCTCCAGGGCCTGTGCGAAGCGCCGGTTGAGCCGGGAGCGCTCCCCGGGCAGCAGATCGTCGACGACGGCTTCGCGCACCAGCGCGTGCCGGAAGCGGTAGCCGCTGTCGTCGGCCGTGGGGCGCAGGATGTTCGCCCCGACCGCGGCCCTTAGCGCGTCGATCAGCTCGTCCTCGCCCAGCCGGGCGACCGCCCGCAGCAGTTCGTACTCCACGGAGGAGCCGCCTTCGGCGAGGATCCGCACCACCCCCTGGGCCTCCTCGGGCAGCGCCTCGACCCGCACCAGCAGCAGATCGCGCAGGGATTCGCTGAGCCCGGTGCTACAGCCCTCGTTGAGGGAACGGGCGATCTCCTCCACGAAGAAGGCGTTGCCGTCGCTGCGCTTGAAGATCCGGTCGACCAGGTCGCGCTCCGGCTCGGCGCCGTTGATCCCGGTGAGCTGGGCGTGCACCTCGCCCCGGGTGAAGCGGGACACCTCGATGCGCCGCACCTCGCGCATCCGGTCCACCTCGGCGAGGAAGGGGCGCAGCGGATGGCGGCGGTGGATGTCGTCGGAGCGGTAAGTGGCCACGACCAGCAGCCGGGCGCTGAGCAGCGAGCGGAAGAGATAGCCGAGGAGTTCGCGGGTGGAACGGTCGGCCCAGTGGAGATCCTCGATGGCGACGACGAGGGTGCGCTCCGCGGCCAGCCGCTCCAGCAGCCTTACGGTGAGCTCGAACAGCCGGGCGCGGCCGTCCTCGTCGTGGGACGCGCGGTCGGTCTCGCCCAACTCGGGCAGCAGCCGGGCCAGTTCGCCCTCCTGCCCGGCGGCGGCCCCGTCCAGCTCGGTGCCCAGTTTGCGGCGCAGTGAGCGCAGCACGGTGGACACCGGCGCGAACGGCAGCCCGTCGGCCCCCATTTCCACACAGCCGCCGACCGCCGCGACGGCTCCGGCGGCCACTGCCGAGGCCAGGAACTCGTCGATAAGCCGGGTCTTGCCGACCCCCGCCTCCCCACCGACCAGCAGCACCTGCGGCTCGCCCGCGGTGGCGCGGGCCAGCGCGTCCTCGAGGGTGGCCAACTCCTGGGCGCGACCGACGAACACCGGGCTGACAGACGTGGTGAACACGTCGTCGAGCATCGCACAGGGCCCTGACACCGCGGCACCGGCTTTTCCGGCCCCCGCCGCCCCGGCGCCCGCTACCTCAGCTCCCGCTACCTCGGCCCCCGCCCCGGCACCTGCCGCCTCGGCCCCCGCCCCGGCGCCCATGACGAGCCGCATGGCCCGGCCCTCCCTCAGGCCGCCGTGCGGTACGACCGTGGTGAGCGATGGCCGCGCCACCGCCGGACCGGCCTCACCCGCCCTCCGGACTCACGCTCGGCCGACCGGCCGCCGGTCTCCTCCACCGCCTCGCGGACCATCCGGTGAGCGGCGGCCTCCCGCAGCAGCTCGGCCTCGCGGATCCGGTGCAACTCGTAGTGCAGCATGATGTTCTCCCTGGTGACGAGGGTTTCGTGGAATGCGTCCACTCTCGTCGCCCAGGAGGGTCCGGCGCATCGGGAGGCTGCCCGATCTTCGCTCCGCCCAGGGCCTTAGGCACCCTGCCCGCACGGCTGAGGAAGCCTGAGGAAGGGCCTTAGTGCGGAAGAGGGTCCTTAGGGCAGAGGAGGCGCTCCTTAGGGCACAGGGAGGTCCTTAGGGCACAGGGAGGTCCTTAGGGCACAGGGAGGTCCTTAGGGCGCAGGGAGATCCTTAGGGAACCGGCGACCGTTCCGTACCGGCCCGCGCCGCCCCGCTCCCCGACTGTCCCGGCAGCGACACGGGCACCGGCACCGGTCCGGACGCCCGTCCCTCGCCGCCGCCCTCCGCCTCGATGCTGATCTTCGGCAGCAGCCGCTCCAGCCAGCTCGGCAGCCACCAGTTGGCGCCCCCGAGCAGATGCATCAGCGCGGGCACCAGGAGCGTACGGAGGACGAAGGCGTCCAGGGCGACCGCGGCCGCCAGCCCGATGCCGAACATGGCGATGATCCGGTCATCGCTGAGCACGAACGCCGAGAAGACCGCGATCATGATGACGGCCGCGGAGTTGATGACCCGGCTGGTCTCGGCGAGCCCCACCCGGACCGCGGTGCGGTTGTCGCGGGTGCGCCGCCACTCCTCGTACATCCGGCTGACCAGGAAGACCTGGTAGTCCATGGAGAGCCCGAAGAGTACCGACACCATGATCACGGGCAGGAAGGGCTCGATGGGGCCCGCCCTGCCCAGCCCCAGCAGTTCGCTCCCCCAGCCCCATTGGAAGATCGCGACCACCACGCCGAAGGACGACGCGACGGCGGCCACATTCATGACCGCCGCCTTGATCGGGATGCCGATGCTGCGGAACGCGAGCAGCAACAGCACACATCCCAGCGCCACCACCACCCCCACGAACAGCGGCAGCTTGCCGACGATCACCGCGGCGAAGTCGTCGTAGCCCGCGGTCAGCCCGCCGACGTACACCCGCAGCGAGCTGCCCTCCTCGGCCCGGGGCAGCACCTCGGCGCGCAGCCGTCCGACGAGGTCGGAGGTGGCCCGCGACTGCGGTGCCGTCTCGGGGACGACCGTGATGACGCCGGTGTCGCCGCTCCCGCCCAGGTCGGCGGCGCTCACCGAGGCGACCCCGTCGATGGTGCGCAGGACCTTGGGCAGTTGGGTGAAGGCCATACGGTCGTCGGCCCCGTCGATGCTGCCCATCAGCGTCAACGGCCCGTTGAAACCTGGCCCGAACCCGTCGGCCAGCAGGTCGTACGCCCGTCGCGTGGTCGAGGCCGAGGGGCCGTTGCCCTGATCCGAGGTGCCCAGGTGGAGCGAGAAGGTGGGGAGGGCGAGCAGCGCGATGAGGGCGGCCGCGGTCGCGCCCAGCAGCTTGGGGCGGCGTTCGACACAGATCGCCCAGCGGGCGCACAGGCCCTTGGTCGCCGTGGATTCCGGCCCCCGCTCGGCCAGCCGTCTGCGCTCCCGCCGGCTCAGGGCCCGCATGCCGATCAGGCCGAGCAGCGCGGGCAGCAGGGTGAGCGAGGCGGCGACCGTAAGGGCGACGGTGAGCGCCGCCGCGACCGCCACCCCGTTGAGGAAGGACAGTCGCAGGACCAGCATGCCGAGGAGCGCGAGACAGACGGTCGCCCCCGCGAACACCACCGCGCGCCCCGAAGTGACCACCGCGCGCTGTGCGGCCTGTTCGATCGACAGCCCCCGCCGCAGCCCCCTGCGGTGCCGGGTGACGATGAACAGCGCGTAGTCGATCCCCACACCGAGGCCGATCAGCATGCCGAGCATGGGCGCGAAGTCGGCGATGGTCATGGCGTGGCCGAGCAGTCGGATGGCCGCGTACGCGGTGCCGACGCCGATGAGCGCGGTGGCGATCGGCAGCAGTGTCGCCACGAGCGAGCCGAAGGCGAGGAAGAGGACCACAGCGGCCACGCCGACCCCGATGGCCTCGCTCAGATGGGCGGATCCGGTCCGCTCGGTGAGCCCGGCGCCCGCACCTCCCATCTCGACCTCCAGGCCCCGGGCCCCCAGGGCCGCGGAGCGCGCCGTGTCCAGCACCCGGCGCACCTCCGCCTCGCCCAGGTCGGCGGCGGGTTTACGGAAGACCACGGTGGCGTAGGCGGTGTGCTGGTCGGCGCTGATCCGGCTGGTGTCGCCGGAGCCGTAGGGGCCGGTCACGGAGGCGACGCCGGGCAGGTCCGCGACCTGCCTCAGCGCCGCCGTCATCCGCCGCTCGACCCCCGGCGCGCGTACAGTGCCCGCGCCGTCCTTGGTGTGCCAGACGATGGTGTCGCTGTCCCCCGCCCGGTCCGGCAGCCGCCGCTCCAGCAGGGCGGAGGCCTTGGAGGAGTCGGTGCCGGGGATGTCGTAGTCGTTGGAGTACGCGGACCCGGTCACGGCCGCCGCCGCGGCGACCCCCGCGAAGGCGGCCAGCCACAGCGCGATGACGATGGCGCGGCGCCTGAGACACCAGCGGGCGAGTGCGGCCATCGCTGCCTTCCGGTTCGGGCGCCAGGGGCGGCGTGATGTGGTTGTGACCTGAGCACTCTGTCAGGCGGATAAGATCCTTTGTCCCCTTTGTGGGCTTCACCACATGAATGAGCGGGAAGTCGGAGAGCATGACTCCTGCCGCGTCCCGAGGCCGCCGCCCGCGTATCGGCATCGGCGGTATGCACATCGAGTCCAGCACCTTCAGCCCGCACCGCGCCGGCTACGACGACTTCCGTGTCACCCGCGACGCGGAACTGCTGGACCGTTACGCCTGGGCCCGGTCGGACGGCGATCTGGCCGGGCGCGCCGAGTGGGTGCCCTTGCTCCACGCCGTCGCGCTCCCCGGCGGCCCGGTCGAGCGCGAGACCTACGACCGGATCAAGGGCGAGCTGATCGAGCGGCTGCGCCGGGCCGGTCCGCTCGACGGGCTGGTGTACGACATCCACGGCGCGATGAGCGTGGTGGGCCTGGAGGACGCCGAGGGCGATCTCACCGAGGCCGTACGGGAAGCGATCGGGCCCGACGCGCTGATCTCCGCCGCCATGGACCCGCACGGCAATGTCTCCCGCCGCTTCGCCGGCCGGCTCGATCTGCTCACCGCCCACCGTCTCGCCCCGCACGAGGACGCCTGGGAGACCCGCGAGCGCGCCGCCCGCAAGCTGGTGGAGCGCCTCGACTCCGGCCGGGGCCGCCCGCATCTCGCCTGGGTGCAGATCCCGGTGCTGCTGCCCGGTGAGCGCACCAGCACCCGTCTGGAGCCCGCCAAGTCGCTGTACGAGCGGCTGGCCGCCGTGGAGGCGATGGACGGCGTCGTGGACGCGGCCATCTGGGTGGGCTACGCCTGGGCGGACGAGCCGCGCTGCCGGGCGGCCGTGGTGGTGACCGGCGACGACCCCGTGCTCGCGGTCGAGCAGACCCGCTCCCTGGCCCGCGAGTACTGGGATGTGCGCCGCGACTTCGCCTTCGTCGGCCCCACCGGCGGCGCCGACGCATGCATCGCCGAGGCCGTCGCCTCCTCCGCCCGCCCCTTCCTGATCAGCGACTCCGGCGACAATCCCACGGCCGGAGGCGCCGGGGACCTCGCCTATATGCTCGGCCGGCTGCTGGCCAACGAGGATCTGGCCGCCGGCCGCGCCACCGCCCTGCACCCCGGGATCACCGATCCGGCGGCGGTCGCGGCGTGCTTCGCCGCCGGGCCGGGCGCGACGGTCCGGCTCCGCGTCGGCGGCGGGATCAGCCGGGGGACGGCGGACCATGCCGAGCCCTACGAGCTGACCGGCGAGGTGGTCGCCCTGCGCCGGGACGACCCGGTCGGCGGGGATCTCGCGGCGGTGCGGCACGGGGGCGTCACGGTGGTCCTGGTCAGCCGCCGCAAACCGTTCCACACCCTGGCCGACTTCGGCGAGCTGGACCCGCGCGGCCATGACCTCGTCGTCGTCAAGATCGGCTACCTGGAACCCGAGCTGTACGACCTGGCGGCGGACTGGCGGCTCGCGCTCACTCCCGGCGGCGTCGACCAGGATCTGACCCGCCTGGGCCACCGGCGCCTCGCGCGGCCGCTGTACCCGTTCGACGACGAGGGGTTCGAGGTCCCCCATCTGGAGCCGCTGCTGCTCTAGGGGTGTCCGGCGGATCGTGGCGCCTGCGGCGGGTCGCGCGGCGGAGCCGCATATCGATACTTCCCGCTACCCGCCCCTTCCCACCGCCTGACAATCTGCGGCTCCGCCGCGTGCGGGGCTCCGCCCCAGACCCCGCGGCCGGACACCCCGGAGGTGCGCGGGCATCCGCCCGGTCATCCGCCGCGTCGGCGCGCCGACCGCGATCAACTCGCCGATGCAGGGGTTCATGGCGCGACGGTCGGCATGTCGCCCCCGGGGTCCGGGGCGAAGCCCCTGGTAGCGGGAAGGGGCGGGAGGGGAAAGACCCACCGGACAGCGCGGAAGGGCGCATACGACGGCGGCGGGGTGCGCCCTCGCGCACCCCGCCGCCGTCACGGACCAAGAGACGAACGTCAGCCTTCGACGCCCAGCTTCTCCAGGATCAGCTCACGCACCCGCGCCGCGTCCGCCTGGCCGCGCGTGGCCTTCATGACCGCGCCGACCAGCGCACCCGCCGCCGCGACCTTGCCGCCGCGGATCTTGTCGGCGATGGCCGCGTTGGCCGCGATCGCCTCGTCCACGGCGGTGCCGAGCGCACCCTCGTCCGAGACGACCTTCAGCCCGCGCTTGGTGACGACCTCGTCCGGGCCGCCCTCACCCGCGAGGACGCCCTCGATCGTCTGGCGGGCCAGCTTGTCGTTGAGCGAACCCTCCTTGACCAGTGCGCACACCCGGGCGACCTGCGCCGGAGTGATCGGCAGCGCCGCGAGCTCCACACCGTCCTCGTTGGCGCGGCGGGCCAGCTCGCCCATCCACCACTTACGGGCCTGGTCGGCCGGGGCGCCCTCGTCGATGGTGGCGGTGATCAGGTCGATCGCGCCCGCGTTGAGCACCGACTGCATCTCGTGCCGGGACAGGCCCCACTCCTCGCGCAGCCGGTTGCGGTACACCCGCGGCAGCTCGGGAAGCCCGCCGCGCAGCTCCTCCACCCAGGCACGGGTGGGGGCGACCGGCACCAGGTCGGGCTCGGGGAAGTAGCGGTAGTCCTCCGCCTCCTCCTTGACCCGGCCGGAGGTGGTGGAGCCGTCCTCCTCGTGGAAGTGACGGGTCTCCTGGATGATCGTGCCACCGTCGCCCAGCACCGCGGCATGGCGCTGGACCTCGAAGCGCACCGCCCGCTCGACCGACCGCAGCGAGTTGACGTTCTTGGTCTCGGAGCGGGTGCCGAACTTCTCGACGCCGTGCGGGCGCAGCGACAGGTTCACATCGCAGCGCATCTGGCCCATTTCCATCCGCGCCTCGGAGACCCCGAGCGACTTGATGAGCTCGCGCAGCTCGGTCACGTACGCCTTGGCGACCTCCGGGGCCTTCTCCCCGGCGCCGACGATCGGCTTGGTGACGATCTCGATCAGCGGGATACCGGCCCGGTTGTAGTCGAGCAGGGAGTGCTGGGCACCGTGGATACGGCCGGTCGCGCCACCCACATGGGTGGACTTGCCGGTGTCCTCCTCCATATGGGCGCGCTCGATCTCGACGCGGAAGACCTCCCCGTCGACATCGACGTCCAGATAGCCGTTGTAGGCGATCGGCTCGTCGTACTGCGACGTCTGGAAGTTCTTCGGCATGTCCGGATAGAAGTAATTCTTCCGGGCGAAGCGGCACCATTCGGCGATCTCGCAGTTGAGCGCGAGCCCGATCTTGATGGCGGACTCGACGCCGGTCGCGTTGACCACCGGGAGCGAGCCGGGCAGGCCGAGGCAGGTGGGGCAGGTCTGCGTGTTGGGCTCGGCGCCCAGCGCCGTGGAGCACCCGCAGAACATCTTGGTCTTGGTGCCGAGCTCGACATGCACCTCGAGCCCCATCACGGGGTCGTAGGCGGCCAGGGCGTCCTCGTACGACACCAGTTCAGTGACGGTCACGGAAAAACTAACCTCTCAGTCCGCGAGGACGTCGTCGTCGCCCATGCGCTTGAGCTCGCGGACGAGCAGGGCGACGCCGGTGACGATGGCGGCGGCCGAGACCACCGCGTCGGCCAGCTGCAGCTTGTCGTTCTCGAAGCGGGCCTTCTTGACCTGCTTCGCCACGCTGACCGCGCCGAACAGCGAGCCCGCGATGGACAGGTAGGTGCCGGGCCGGGACTTCTTGAAGCCCTTGGCCTTCTTGATCGCACTCATAGTGACGGTGCCTCCTCGATCAGCGGATGGCCCCACTTGTCGGCGAGCGCGGCCTCGACCGCGGCGCCGACCTTGTAGAGCCGGTCATCGGCCATGGCGGGGGCGATGATCTGCAGTCCGACCGGCAGACCGTCCTCCGGCGCCAGACCGCAGGGCAGTGACATGGCCGCGTTCCCCGCGAGGTTCGTGGGAATCGTGCACAGGTCGGCCAGATACATCGCCATCGGGTCGTCGACGCGCTCTCCGATCGGGAAGGCGGTGGTCGGGGTGGTCGGCGAGATCAGCACGTCGACCCGCTCGAACGCCTTCTCGAAGTCACGCTTGATCAGCGTACGGACCTTCTGCGCGGAGCCGTAGTACGCGTCGTAGTAGCCGGAGCTGAGCGCATAGGTGCCGAGCATGATCCGGCGCTTGACCTCCGCGCCGAAGCCCTCCGCACGGGTGAGCGCGGTGACCTCCTCCGCGGACTTGGTGCCGTCGTCGCCCACCCGCAGGCCGTAGCGCATGGCGTCGAAGCGGGCCAGGTTGGACGAGCACTCGGACGGCGCGATCAGGTAGTACGCGGCCAGCGCCTTGTCGAAGGACGGGCAGGAGATCTCCTCGATCTCGGCGCCCAGCTCCCGCAGCAGCTCCACCGACTCGTTGAAGCGCTGCATGACGCCGGCCTGGTAGCCCTCGCCCGCGAACTCCTTGACGACGCCGATGCGCATGCCGCGCACGCTTCCGTTGCGCGCGGCCTCGACGACGGCCGGGACCGGCTCGTCGATGGAGGTCGAGTCCATCGGGTCGTGCCCGGCGATGACCTCGTGCAGCAGCGCCGCGTCCAGCACGGTGCGGGCGCAGGGGCCGCCCTGGTCGAGCGAGGACGAGAAGGCCACCATGCCGTAGCGGGAGACCCCGCCGTACGTCGGCTTGACCCCGACCGTGCCGGTGACGGCGGCCGGCTGGCGGATCGAGCCGCCGGTGTCGGTGCCGATGGCGAGCGGGGCCTGGAAGGAGGCAAGCGAGGCGGAGGAGCCGCCGCCGGAGCCGCCGGGGATACGGGTGAGGTCCCAGGGGTTGCCGGTGTGGCCGAAGGCGCTGTTCTCGGTCGAGGACCCCATGGCGAACTCGTCCATGTTGGTCTTGCCGAGGATGACCACGTCCGCGTCCCGCAGCCGCTGGGTCACCGTCGCGTCGTACGGCGGGATCCACCCTTCGAGGATCTTGGAACCGACCGTGGTCGGGATTCCCTTGGTGGTGAAGATGTCCTTGAGCGCGAGCGGGACACCGGCCAGCGGGCCCAGCTCCTCACCGCGCTCCCGCTTCGCGTCGACGGCGCGCGCCTGGGCGAGCGCCCCCTCACGGTCCACGTGCAGGAAGGCGTGCACCTTCTCGTCGACGGCCTCGATACGGGCCAGATGCGCCTCGGTCACCTCGACGGCGGTGACCTCGCCGGAGGCGATCCTGGCGGCGATCTCGGCCGCGGTGAGCCTGGTCAGGTCGGTCACGGTGGTCACTCCTCCCCCAGGATCTGCGGCACCTTGAAACGCTGCTGCTCCTGGGCCGGGGCGCAGGCCAGGGCCTGCTGCGGGGTCAGGGACGGACGGACCTCGTCCGCGCGCATGACGTTGGTCAGCGGCAGCGGGTGGGAGGTCGGCGGTACGTCTTGGTCGGCGACCTCGGAGACGCGGGCGACCGCGCCGATGATGTCGTCCAGCTGTCCGGCGAAGTGGTCCAGCTCTTCGGCCTTCAGCTCCAGACGCGCCAGCCGGGCGAGGTGGGCGACCTCCTCGCGCGTGATGCCAGGCATGCAGCGATCCTCAAAGTGAGTGTGGAGTGTTTCGGCCCCAATCCTATGGCTCTCCACACACGGCGCGCGAAAGGCTTTGGTGCACCCGCGTCACGGGCGCTCCCTCAGCGGGGAGGAACGGGTGGGCACAACGCACCCACCGGCCCGCGGCCGACGACGTAACGCCCGGGGGCGCCCGGGGGCGGCGCCCTCATGTCACTGGCTGATCCGCGTCTTCCTCCGCGGGAGCCTGCGCCTGGTCCGACGGCTCCGCCGTCTCGCGATGCCAGCCGCCCTCGCCCCGCGCCCGCAGCCACGCCGTCGTCTCGTCCGGCGGCATCGCGGCGGCCACCAGCCAGCCCTGCACGGCGTCGCAGCCCAGATCCCGCAGCCGCTCCCAGGTCTCGTCGTCCTCGACGCCCTCGGCCACCACGAGCAGGCCCAGCGAGTGGGCGAGGTCGACCGTACAGCGGACGATCTCGGCGTCCTCGTTGTCCACGGCCAGCCGGGCCACGAAGGAACGGTCGATCTTGAGCTCGCTCACCGGCAGCCGCCGCAGATGGACCAGCGAGGAATAGCCCGTCCCGAAGTCGTCGAGCGACATCTTCACGCCGTGGCCGGTGAGCCCGGCCAGGGTGTCGGCGGCCCGCTGCGGGTCCTCCAGCAGGACGTGCTCGGTTATCTCCAGCTGCAGGGCGCCCGCGGGGACGCCGTGCCGGGCCAGCCGCCCGGCGACCGCGCCCGCGAAGCCGGGGGTGTGGACATCGCGCGGCGAGACATTGACCGCGACCGGCACCTCGAGGCCGTCGGCGCGCCAGCGCGCGACCTGGCCCAGCGCCGTCTCCAGGACGTACTCGGTCAGCCGGGGCATCAGCCCGGAGCTCTCGGCCATGGAGATGAACTCGTCCGGCGGCACCCTGCCCCGGTCCGGGTGGACCCAGCGCACCAGCGCCTCCAGGCCCGCCACATGCCCGTCGAAGCCGACCTTGGGCTGGTAGTGCAGCTCGACGTCGCCCGCGTCCAGGGCGCGCCGCAGATCGCCGAGCAGACCGAGCCGGTCGGGGGTGTTGCCGTCCCGCCGGGCCTCGTAGAGCTCGACTCCGCTGCGGTCCCGCTTGGCCTGGTACATCGCGACGTCGGCGCGGCGCAGCAGCCCCTCGGCGTCCAGTGCGTGGTCGGGGTAGACGGCGACCCCGGCGCTGGCCTCCAGCACCAGGGTCAGCCCGTCCAGGTCGAGGGGGGAGCCGAGGTCGCCGACGAGGACGCGGGCGCTGCGCTGGGCACTGGTGAGCGAGTCGGTGGTGGGCAGCAGCACCGCGAACTCGTCGCCGCCGAGCCGCGCCACCTCCGCCCCGCGGGGCAGAGCGAGCCGCAGCCGCTCGGCGATCTGCAGCAGCAGCCGGTCACCGGCCAGATGGCCCAGGGTGTCGTTGACCGAACGGAAGCGGTCGAGGTCCAGCAGGACCAGCGCGGTGCGGGTGCCGGCCCGCTCGGACTCGTCCAGCGCGGTCCAGGTGCGCTCCAGCAGCCACTGGCGGTTGGGCAGCCCGGTGAGCGGGTCGCGCAACTGCTCCTCGGCGCGGACCCGGGCGATCCACAGCGTGGAGTCCAGGGCGACCAGCGGCACCGCGAACAGCGGGAGCAGCAGCGGGGTGTCCCCGGCGACGACCACGATGAGCGGGGCGATGCCGAGGAGTGCGATGCCGACGAGGGCCTGCCGGAAGAGGGCGGTGCGGGCGACGGTGGGCAACCCGGCGCCGGGCGGGGCGAGGGAGCACCACAGCAGGGCGCGGGTCACCGCGAGATAGACGAAGGCGGCCAGGGCCGTCTGGGGGATGGCGGAGACGTCCCAGGTGTCGGTGCGCCAGGGGTGTTCCACCGAGGGGGTGGTGCCGAAGGCGGCGAGGGTGAGGGCGGCCGCGCCGACCCCGAGAATGTCGACCGCGCCGTGCAGGGCGGCCTGCCGCCATCGGTGCCGGCGGGCGGCGCCGACCAGGACGACCACGGCGAGGCTGACCAGCACGGCCGGGATCCAGCCGTAGAGCAGCAGCGCGGCCAGGGTTAACGCGGCCCCGGAACCGGTGCCGCCCCACCAGCGGTCGCGCCCGAGGGCGACCAGATGGCCGACGATGATTCCGGTGAGCACGGCGAGCGACCAGCCCACGGTGCCGTCGGGAAAGAGCGCATTGCCCGCGTCGAGCACTCGGAATACCCCGATGCCGAGTGCGAAAGCCGCCATGGCGACCGCCGCGGCCGGCAGCGCGGGCAGCACGGCCCGGCGCAGCCGCGACGCCGGGGCGGCGCTTTCGGTCGGTTTCATACCCGTCCCTCTCACAGCCGGCGGTGCCAGCGCCACGGCGGGCACACACCTCAACAGTAGGCGGCAGAAGGGGAAGACGGGCGGCGATCGGCGACGGTTCCCCGAATGCCGCCCGACGATCCATGACCTTCTGCTATGCGCTGTAAGGGTGATGCCCGCCGGCTGTACCCGGGAAGTGCTCCCAGTCGTAATCCGGCCAGCTTTGCACCCACCGGGCGGACAAGATGGCCGGACCACTGCGCCGGATGGGTGGAGCGGCTACTCCAACCGCCGCTCCACGGGCCATCCGTGCTACTCCGCGGACTCTTCCGGAGGCGTCATCGCGACCTCTCTCGCCGCGTCCGGTCCCTGTTCGAGGAGGACGCCAAATCCGTCCTCATCGAGCACGGGAACCTTCACCTGCATGGCTTTGTCGTACTTGGAGCCCGGATTGTCGCCGACTACTACGAAATCGGTCTTTTTCGAAACCGATCCGGTGACTTTGGCACCACGGCTCTGCAGCGCCTCTTTGGCCCCATCTCGGGTGTACGACTGGAGTGTTCCGGTGACGACGACGGTGAGGCTCTCCAGCGGACGAGGGCCTTCGTCCTCGCCGCCCTCCTCCTCCAGCCGGACCCCGGCCCGCCGCCATTTCTCGAGGATCTCGCGGTGCCAGTCGACCGCGAACCACTCCTTGACCGAGGCGGCGATGGTCGGCCCCACCCCCTCCACGGCCGCCAGCTCCTCCTCGCCCGCCTCGGCGATCCGGTCCAGCGAGCGGAATTCACGGGCCAGTGCGGTGGCGGCGACGGGGCCGACATGACGGATCGAAAGGCCGGTGATGATCCGGGCCAGCGGGCGCTCCTTGGCCGCCTCGATATTGGCCAGCATCGCCAGGGCGTTCTTCTTCGCCTCGCCCTTCTGGGTGGCGAAGAAGGTGACGACCTTCTCCTCGCCGGTCTCCGGATCGCGCTTGGGCAGTCCGCTGTCCGGGTCCAGTACATACGACCGAATGGGCAGCAATTGTTCGATCTTCAGGTCGAACAGATCACCCTCGTCCTTCACCGGCGGATCGGTCGGTTCCAGCGGCTGAGTGAGGGCGGCGGCGGCGACATAGCCGAGGTTCTCGATGTCCAGCGATTTCCGCCCGGCGAGATAGAAAATCCGCTCGCGCAGCTGCGCCGGGCAGGACCGGCTGTTGGGACACCGCAGATCGACATCGCCCTCCTTGGCGGGCTGCAGCGGTGTATCGCACTCGGGACAGGCGGCCGGCATCACGAATTCCCGCTCGCTGCCGTCCCGCAGATCGACGACCGGACCCAGGATTTCCGGAATGACGTCGCCCGCTTTGCGCAGCACCACGGTGTCACCGATCAGCACACCTTTGGCCTTGACGACATCCTGGTTGTGCAGCGTCGCGAATTCGACCTCCGAACCCGCGACCGTGATCGGCTCGACCACCGCATAAGGCGTCACCCGCCCCGTGCGCCCCACGCCCACCCGGATGTCGACCAGCTTGGTGTTGACCTCCTCGGGCGGGAACTTCCAGGCGATCGCCCAGCGCGGCGCCCGCGAGGTGGAGCCCAGCCGGCCCTGCAGCGGGATCTCGTCCAGCTTGACGACCGCGCCGTCGATCTCGTGCTCCACCGAGTGCCGGTGCTCGCTGTCCCCGTAGTACGCGATGTACTCGCGCACGGCCTCGATCGTGTCCACCACTTTGAAGTGGGCGGCGGTGGGCAGCCCCCACTCGTGCAGCAGCTCGTACGCCTGCGACAGCCGGTCGATGTCGAAGCCCTCGCGCGCTCCGATGCCGTGCACCACCATGTCCAGCGGCCGGGACGCGGTGACCTTCGGGTCCTTCTGGCGCAGCGAACCCGCCGCCGCGTTCCGGGGGTTGGCGAACGGCGGCTTGCCCGCCTCGACCAGCCCGGCGTTGAGCTCCTCGAACCGCTCGCGGGCCAGGAAGACCTCGCCGCGCACCTCCACCAGCGCCGGGATCCGGTCGCCCGTCAGCCGGTTGGGGATCTTGGCGATCGTGCGCACATTGGGGGTGATGTCCTCGCCGGTGCGGCCGTCACCACGGGTCGCGGCACGGGTCAGCCGCCCGTGCTCATAGGTGAGGTTGACCGCGAGGCCGTCCACCTTCAGCTCGCACAGGAAGTGGTACGCGCCGCTGCCCAACTCCTTGGCGATGCGATCCGCCCAGGTGGCCAGCTCATCGTCGTCGAACGCGTTGTCCAGGCTGAGCATCCGCTCGCGGTGCTCGACCTCGGTGAACTCCGTTTCGTACGCGCCCGCGACCTTCTGGGTCGGCGAATCGGGCGTACGGAGCGCGGGGGTCTCCTCCTCCAGCGCCTCCAGCTCGCGCAGGAGCTTGTCGAACTCCGCGTCGCTGACGACGGGCGCGTCCTTCACGTAGTACCGGAAGCGGTGCTCCTCGATCTGCTCAGCGAGCCTGGCATGCCTCTCCCGCACCTCGGCGGGGACCTTCGACTGCTGTTCGCCGGCCACCGTGTCGTCCTCCCGTTACTCAGGGTTGTCCGCGAGCGATCTCGCCGCCTGAACGCAGTGGGCCAGCGCGGCGCGGGCGTACCCGGGCGAGGCGCCCGCGAGCCCGCACGACGGGGTGATCACCACGGATTCCGCGAGAGTCTCCGGTGACAGCCCCAGCCTGCGCCACAGCGTCCTGACACCACTGACGCTACCGGCAGGGTCCGACAATGGGGCATCGGTGCCCGGTACCGCGCCGATGAGCAGCGCCGTACCACCTTCCACAGCCTCCCCGATCGCCTCCTCCTCACTCTCCGTGAGTAGCGACAGAGGAAAGGAGATCCCCTCGACGCCCGCGCGGCGCAGCAGCCCGAACGGCACGGCAGGCGCGCACGAGTGCACCACCACCGGCCCGCCGGCCGCCTCCACCAGAGTCCGCAGCGCCCCCTCGACCACGCCCCGGTCCACGGCGGCGTGGGTGCGGTAGCCACTGGCGCTGCGGATGCTCCCGCGCAGTACCGAGGTCAGCGACGGCTCGTCGAGCTGCAGCACCACCTCGGCGCCCGGCACCCGGCGGCGCACCTCGGCGAGATGGGCGCGGCACCCTTCGGCGAGCGAGGCCGTCAGATCGCGGCAGGCGCCCGGGTCGCTCAGCGCGACCTCGCCGCCGCGCAGTTCGAGGGAGGCGGCCAGGGTCCAGGGGCCCACGGCCGACACCTTGAGCGCCCCCTGGTACCCCTGGGTGAACTCCTCCAGCGCATCGAGGTCCTCGCCCATCCAGGCGCGGGCCCGCCGGGTGTCGCGGCCGGGCCGGTCGCTGATCCGCCAGCCGCTCGGCTCCACATGCGCGTACAGCTCGACCAGCATCCCGGCGGTGCGCCCGATCATGTCCGCGCCGGGCCCCCGCGCGGGCAGCTCCGGGAGATACGGCAGGGCCTCCAGCGACCCGGTGACGGTCTTCACTGCCTCCCGCGCGTCGCCGCCCGGCATCGACCCGACGCCGCTCGCGGCCCCCGGGCCCCAGTGGTGCGTGTTGCTGCTCTTGTCGCTCACCCGCGAAGCCTAAGCGCTCCGCTGGGGGTGCCCCGAAGTGCCGTCGGTCGTCTGCGGCGTCGTTGTGGCTGGTCGCGCCCCCGCGGCGGAGCCGCATATCGACACAGCCCCGCGCCCCTTCGGGCGCTTAGCTGCGGGGGCGGACCTGAATGTCGGTGATTTCGGCGTCGCGCGGCAGATCGAGTGCGGTCAGGATGGTCGTCGCCACGGTCCCGGGCTCCATCCAGCGCTCCGCGTCGTACTCCTTGCCCTCCTGCTGGTGCACCTTCACCTGCATCGGGGTGGCCGTACGCCCCGGGTAGACCGTGGTCACCCGCAGGCCGTTGCCGCTCTCCTCCCAGCGCAGCGCGTCGGCCAGCGCCTTGAGTCCGTGCTTGCTGGCGGCGTACGCGGCCCACTGGGCGTTGGCACGCAGCCCGGCGCCGGAGTTGACGAAGATGACATGCCCCTGGGCCAGCCGCAGTTGCGGCAGCAGCAGGCGGGTCAGCTCGGCGGGGGCCACGAGGTTGGCGTTGAGCTGGCGGGTCCACGCCTTCGGGGTCAGCTCACCGACCTCGCCCAGGTCGACCACCCCGGCGATGTGCAGCAGCGAGTCGAGGCGGTCGGGCAGCGTCTGGTGGCCCAGCGCCCAGGAGAGCCGGTCCGGGTCCGCCAAGTCGCCGACGACCGTCCGCACCCCCGGGAACCGCTCCGTCAGCTCCTTCGCCCGCCCGGCGTCCCGCGCCAGCAGCCACAGCTCCTCGCCACGCTCGGCCAGCCGCTCGGTGATCGCCGCGCCGATGCCCGAGCCTGCCCCAGTGATCAGATGCGTTCCCATGCTCCCCAGCTTGCCTCACCGCCGGACGCGCCCCGACAACGGTCCCGGCTTGGCGCGATCCCATGCCCGAAACCCTGGCGGACTTCCCGCCGGGCGCCCCCGTCCTGTAACGGGACCGGTAATGGCACCGCGGCTCAGACGGATTCCAGATACGTCATGACCTCGGCCCCGCTCTCCGCGAAGAAGACGAGCTCACTGAGCGGAATCGGCAGGAACCGCTCCTCCTCCATCCGCTGGAACTGCTGCTTCAGCCCGTCGTAGAACCCCGCCGCGTTGAGCAGCACCACCGGCTTGATGTGCAGCCCGTGCTTCTTCAGCTCCAGGATCTCGGTCGCCTCGTCCAGCGTCCCGGTGCCACCGACCATGACCACGACCGCGTCGGCTCGGGCCAGCAACTCCGCCTTGCGCTCGGCGAGGTCCTTGGTGATCACCATCTCGTCGGCGCCCTCCCGGGCCTTGGCGGCGAGGAACTCGACCGAGATCCCGACCAGCCGCCCCCCGTGCTCCTGCACCCCGTCCGCCATCACCTTCATCAGCCCGACATCGGACCCACCCCAGACCAGCGTGTGGCCGCCCTTGCCGATCAGCTCGGCGAATTCGCGGGCGGGGACGGTATAGCGGTCATCGAGGTCGGCGGCGGAGCAGAAGACGCAGATGTTCATGCCCGCCACTCTACGAGCCGGGTCGGACACCCTCAGCCGCCCCGCGCCACGGGTCGCGCCGTGCGGCGGATCTTTCCCCTCCCCGCCCCTTCCCGAAACTGGGGCTCTGCCCCAGACCCGAAATCCGGGCTCCGCCCCTTCCCGCAGCATCGGTATGCGGCTGCGCCGCGTGGCAGGGGCTTGGCCCCCGGGCCACGGGGTCCAGGGGCGGAGCCCCTGGTTACGGGAAAGGGCGGGGAGGGGAGCAGCACGCCGCAGGCGTCAAGACCCGCACGGCCCCCCCTCGACGCTCTGTCGCCGCGTCCGGCCTCATACCCCGTGGACGGAGCCCACGTAGGCAAGCACCGCCGCCGCGCCATCCTCCGCGCCGATCGCGTCGGCGAGCTCGGCCGCCCGGCGCCGGAGGGCGGGCTCGGTCAGGCAGGTCGTGATCGCCGCGCCGAGGGATTCGGCGGTCAGCGCGTCGAGCGGCAGCGGCCGGGGGGCCACGCCGAGCCGGTGCAGCCGCGCCGCCCAGAACGGCTGGTCGGCCATGGCGGGCACCGGCACCGCGGGCACCCCGGCGCGCAGTCCGGCCGCGGTGGTGCCCGCTCCGGCGTGGTGGACGACGGCGGCCGTGCGCGGGAACAGCCAGTCGTGCGGGAGGTCGCCGACCGTAAGGACGTCATCGCCCGCCGCGGCGAGCCCGGCCCAGCCCGTCTGCACCACCGCGCGCACGCCCGCCCGGGCCACCGCCGCCGTCACCAGCTCGCCCAGCCGCTCCCCCTCGCCCGGCGCCATGCTGCCGAACCCGATGAACACCGGCGGCGGACCGGCCCGCAGGAAGTCGACCAGTTCGGCCGGGGGCCGCCAGTCGCGCGGCCGGGCGGGCCACCAGTAGCCGGCCACCTCGACCTGGGACGGCCAGTCCGCCGGGCGCGGTACGACCAGCGGGCTGAAGCCGTGGAAGACCGGCCGGATGTCCGCTCCCGTCGGCTGCGAGGTGACGGTCGGCAGCCCGAGCCGGGCGCGCAGCCCCGCCACAGCCCCCGCCTGGAGCGCCCCGGCATCCGCCAGCAGCCTCATGCCCGCCGCCAGGTTGCCGTCCGGGCCCAGGTCGTCGCCGCCCTCCGCGCCGGCCGGCGGGAACTCCCGCGTGGCACAGGCCGGTGCGAGATAGGTGCCGATGACGGGGATGCCGTACGCCTCACCGGCCGTCCGGCTGAGCGCCGCCGGGCCGAACGCGGTGAGCACCAGGTCGGCCCCGTCCGCCGCGGCCACCACCCCGTCGGCGAGCCGGTCCAGGAACGCCGCCATCGCCGCCCGCGTCTCCTCCCACGACGCGGCCCGGGCCCTGGTGCGGATCAGCTCCCGCGGGTCGCCCGGCAGCGGCCGGTGGTCCAGGCCGCATCCACCGACGAGCCCGGCGAAGGGCGGATGGGCGGCCACGGCCACCTCGTGACCGGCCGCCAGCAGGCGCCGCCCCAGGCCCGTATACGGGGCGACGTCGCCTCGCGAACCGGCGGTCACGATCAGAATCCGCATGGATGATCCTCCTCGGCGAGTGCCGCCCCGCGCATACTCGGACGGCGGCGTTCGCCACGGACGCTAAGGGCTCCTGCGCGGGGGAGGTTCAAGCGGCGGTGACGGGCGGCACGCACGGCGGGAACACGGGCGCCACACAAGGCGGGAACACGGGCGGCACGCACGGGGGGAACACGATGGGCATCGGCGAGTTGGCCGGGCGCACCGGACTGCCGGTGAAGACCATCCGCTACTACTCGGACATCGGGCTGCTGCCCGAGAGCGCACGCACCCCGGGCGGCCACCGCAGATACGCCGCGGACGCGCTGCCCAGGCTCCGGCTGATCCAGCGCCTCCGTGCGCTCGGCACCCCCATCGCCGCGATCGCCCCGGTCATGGCGGGGGAACGCTCACTGGCCGAACTCGTCGTGCGCGAACTGGACGCGGTCCAGGAACAGTTGCGGGAGGCGACATGGCGCCGGGAGGTGCTCCGCGCGCTGGACGACTGCCCCGCGCCGGAACGGCCGCGCCGCCTCACCCTGCTCGCCGGGGTGGGCAGCCCGGACGACGCCCACGATCGGCTGGTGCGGTACTGGCGCTGGGCGCTCCCGGCTGGTCTGCCGCGCCGCTTGGCCCAGGCCGTCATCGACGGCGCGGTGCCCGCGCCACCGGCCGACCCGACCGCCGCGACCGTGCTCGCCCACGCCGAACTCCACGCCCTGGCCACCGCGGCCGACCGGCGCCGGCAACCGCAGCCGCACCAGGTCGGCGACGTCGCGTCGTTCTACGCCGGCCTGCTGGACGCCTGCGCGCTGGCGGGCGAGGCCCTGGTCTCCGGCTGTCCGGAGCGGCGCGCCGAAGCGCTCGGCCACTTCGTGCGCACCTACGCCCGCATCGACGGCCATGACGACACACCGGCGTTCCGCGCGCATCTGCGCGCCCTGTTCCGTCGCGGCACGCGCGCCGGTTCGTTCTCGCTGCGCTACTGGCGACAGGCCCTCGCCGTCACCGGCGAGGCTCCGTCGCCGTCCGCGGCCTCCGGCCAGGGACACCTCGCGGCACCGCTCGCCGCCCTGCACCAGCAGGTCTCGGGCCTCTCCCTGACCGCGAACACCGGGTGAGCGCCCGGGGGTGGCCGGTGGCGGGGCGGGCCCGCCACGCCGGCCACCCGGCGGGGATCAGCGGGTGAAGTGGAAGATGCCCCAGGTCACATGGCGGTTTGTGCCGCCGTCGACCCAGTTGCTGAGGCCCTTCTTCATATGGGTGAGGTAGTCGGCGCTGACGTGTTCCGTCAGGCCGTCGGCCTCCTGGCGGCGGGTTTCTTCCAGCACCCGCGCGTAGTGGGTGATCAGTTGCTCGCGGTGCTCCTGGAAGCCGCCGGCGACCTCGGTGAAGCCGAGCCGCGCCAGTTCATGGCGGTAGAACTCGGGCGACCCCATGGTCTCCAGATGGATGCGGTCCAGGATGGGACGGAGGGTTTCGGCGGGGCAGCCGTCGGCGGCCATGGGGTCGGTGAAGATGAGGTGACCTCCGGGGCGCAGGACGCGGGCGGCCTCCTCCAGGGGGCGGGCCCGGTTGCCGCTGTGCAGGAACGCGTCCTGGGACCAGACGACGTCGACGCTGTTGTCCGGCAGCGGGATCCGCTCGAAGGAGCCGTCCAGCACCTCGATGGCCTCGGTCAGCCCCCGCTCGGCGTTGAGCGCGCGATGGCGCTCGTTCTCCACCTCGCTGAGGTTGAGCGCGACGACACGGCAGCCGTACGTCTCCGCCAGATAGCGTGCGGAGCCGCCGAAGCCCGCCCCGAGGTCGAGGACGACGGATGACTCGGTCAGGTCGAGCTTCCCGGCCATCCGGGCCACGGTGCGCCTGCTGGCCTCGGCGATCGGCTCGTCGGGCCGGTCGTAGATGCCGATGTGGATGTCCTCGCCGCCCCAGACATGCCAGTAGAAGGCGTCGGCGTCCGAGGAGTTGTAGTAGTCGCGGGCGGTGCCGACGGCTCCCGCGTACTCCCCCTCGCCGGTGGCCGGAGCGGCCGGTCCGGCCGGCTCGTCCGTCGCGATGTATTCCTTCTCCGCGACGTGGATGAAGAAGTCGGGGCGCTCCGTCCGGTAGGTGTGCTGGAAGTCGCCGTACGTCTCGATCCGCTGGAAGCCGACCTCCTGCATCAGCCTGCGCGTGTAGTCCTTGCGCAGCGGAAACATGTTGAGGTGGTAGACGGATTCGTCGGGGAAGCTGTAGCGCATGCGCACCAGCCCCTCGTCCACGTACTCCGGTTCGACGGCGACGTCTTCTCCGCAGTAGTAGTAGACGTGCTTGCTGCTGTAGCCGCGATCGAGGATCGCGTCGTAGTTGCGCTGGTCCAGGACCAGGATTCCGTCGTGCTTGAGCATGGCGTAGAACTCCGCGAGCGCCTTGCGCCGGTCGCGCTCGGAGAACAGATGTGTGAAGGAGTTCCCGAGGCAGACGATGGCGTCGTACTCGCCGTGGGCGTCGCGGTTGAGCCAGCGCCAGTCGGCCTGGACGACGCGGAGAATGTGGTCACCGTGCTTGAGCCCGTTGGCGAACGCCTGGGCGAGCATCTCGCCGCTGCCGTCGGCGCTCACGGTCTCGAATCCGGCCTCGAGCAGCCGGACCGAATGGAAGCCGGTCCCCGTGGCCACGTCGAGGACCTTCTTGACGCCGCGCTCGCGCAGCAGGTCGATGAAGAACGTACCCTCGCTCTCCGACCTTCGGTCCCAGTCGATCAGCGAGTCCCACTTTTCGACGAAGCTGGGTACGTACTCCTCTGTGTAGTGATCAGTGTCCCTGACATCAACTGGATTGTTGCCAAATTTCTGTACAGGTTGCGCAGAAATAACGGAACCTCCGGTGCTGAGACAGCGGACCACGGCACCCGTGTCCGCGTGGCGCATTCCCAGATTCACGTGGCGCATGCCACCGGAATGGCCGAACGCACGTTAATTTCAGAGAAACTGATTGCGCCAAACGGAGATAATCCACCCCATCCTGACTTTCGGCTTCTTTCTTGCCAAAAGCGGATATTCTCCCTTGTTGAAAGGGGATATCCTCCGGGGCCCGGCGGCCCCTCTAGGAGGCGACCACCTGGGCGCGCTCGGTCGTGGCGATGGTGGCGGAGCCCACCACCCGGGTGTCGTCGTAGAGCACGATCGCCTGCCCCGGGGCCACGCCCCGCACCGGCTCGGCGAACGTCACCCGCAGCCCGGATACCCCGATCGGCTCGGCTGTCACCTCGGTCTCGCCGCCATGGGCGCGCAGCTGGGCGGTGTAGCTGCCGGGGCCCACCGGAGGGGCTCCGCACCAGCGCGGCTTGATGGCGGTCAGGGCGGCCACGTCCAGGGCCTCGACCGGGCCGACCGTGACCCTGTTGTCCACCGGGGAGATGTCCAGGACATAGCGCGGCTTCCCGTCGGGCGCCGGGTGGCCGATGCGCAGCCCCCGGCGCTGGCCGATGGTGAAGCCGTACGCGCCCTCGTGGGTGCCCAGCTTGTGCCCGTCCTCGTCGACGATGTCGCCCTCGGCGGTGCCGAGATGACCGGCCAGGAAGCCCTGGGTGTCGCCGTCGGCGATGAAGCAGATGTCATGACTGTCGGGCTTCTTGGCGACCGCCAGGCCCCGCCGCTCGGCCTCAGCGCGGATCTCGTCCTTGGTGGTCAGGGTGTCGCCGAGGGGGAACATCGCGTGGGCGAGCTGGCGCTCGTCGAGCACGCCGAGCACATAGGACTGGTCCTTGGCCATATCGCTGGCGCGGTGCAGCTCACGCGAGCCGTCCGCACGCTCCACGATCGTGGCGTAGTGCCCGGTGCAGACGGCGTCGAAGCCGAGCGCGAGCGCCTTGTCCAGCAGCGCGGCGAACTTGATCTTCTCGTTGCAGCGCAGACACGGATTGGGGGTACGGCCCGCCTCGTACTCGGCGATGAAGTCCTCGACCACGTCCTCACGAAAGCGCTCGGCGAGGTCCCACACATAGAAGGGGATGCCGATCACATCGGCGGCGCGCCGGGCGTCCCGCGAGTCCTCGATGGTGCAACAGCCGCGGGCGCCGGTGCGGAACGACTGCGGGTTGGCGGAGAGCGCGAGATGGACGCCGGTCACATCGTGGCCCGCCTCGGCCGCCCGCGCGGCGGCGACCGCGGAGTCCACACCGCCGGACATGGCGGCGAGAACGCGCAGCCGACGGCCGTCGCGGGGACCTGTGGGCGCACCGGGGAAGTCAGTCATAACCCGACCAGCATAAGTCGCTCCCTGTCCAGCGACTAAATGGGTAAGTAGCCGGTCGGCCACCGCCCCCGCTCAGCTCGCGCGGGCCCCCTCCAGCACCCGCTGGACGAGGTCCAGGGTCTGGTCGGCGTCCTTCCCGAGATAGATCAGATCGACGAAGGCGTGCTGGATGCCCGCCTCCCGCCCGGCCCGGACCAAGGTCGTCGCGATGTCGTCCACGGAGGCGCCGGCGCTGGGATTGACGCGCAGGATCGCGTCGAACGCCGCCGGGTCCCGGCCCTCCCGCTCGACCGCTTCCCGCACCCCGCCCAGCCCCTCGGCGAGGGTGGCGATGGGGTCGGGGGCGCCGGGCGCCGCCGGGACGACCGCGATGGGCAGCCAGCCGTCGGCGCGCCGGGCCACCCGGCGCATGGCCGCGGGCGCGAAGGCGGCGAGGTAGACGGGCGGATGGGGGCGGGAGGCCGGTTTGAGGTCGACATGGGAGGCGGGCACGGTCCAGTGGTCCCCGCGGTACTCGACCGGGTTCCGGGTCCACCAGGCGTCCAGCGCGTCGAGGCATTCGTCGAGGCGCCGGCCGCGCTCGGCCATGGGGACGTCGACCGCCTCGTACTCCTCGGGGGACCAGCCGGTGCCGAGACCGACCAGCAGCCGGCCCGCGCTCAGCACGTCGATGGTGGTCAGGGTGCGGGCGAGCACCGCGGGCGGGTACCAGGGGGCGTTGATGACATCGGTGCCGAGCTGAACCCGCTCGGTGGCCGCGGCGGCGGTGGCCAGCACGGTGAAGGGATCCAGCGCGGCGCGGAATTCCGGCGGGATCACATCGGTGCCCGCGTAGCCGACGATCGGGTCCACCGGGGCGAGCAGGCGGTCCCCGACCCACAGGCTGTCCGCGCCGAGCTCCTCGGCCCGGCGGGCGAACCGCGCGATGTCCTCGGGGTGGTGGGCCAGCGGCCCGAACTGGGGAAGGGCGAATCCGATGCGCATACCGTCAGCTCCTCGTCGAGCGGATGGACACATTCCAGTGGATACGTTCCGGTGGACACATTCCGGTGGATGCGTTCCGAGGTACGGAGCCCCGGAAACAGCGATACCTCAGAGACAGTTCAACGTTCATCTACCCGGACGGCCAGAGGGCCGTCGCTCGGAACGAAGGCTTCTGGCCATGATCCCGGCGGCCGGAACCGGATGCCCTCCCCCGCGCGTTGAGCGTTCCGTGAGCGAGAGCACCACCGGCGGTGGACGCCGCGTCAGCAGGCGCACCCTCCTGATCGGGGGCTCGGCGGCCGGGCTCGGCGCGGCCGGGGTCGCGGGCTATGCCGCGCGGGACGAGCTGTCCCGAATGTGGTGGCGGCTGCCCGGGATCGAAAAGCCGCGCAAGGCGGGCGCGGTCGACCAGCCGGGCGCGGAGTGGATCGCGGCCTCGGGCGCGAACTGGCGGTGGGCCGACCGGCCGGACGACTACCCCATCGACCGGGTGGTGATCCATGTGGTCCAGGGCAGCTACGACGACGCGGTACGGGTCTTCCGGGACCCCGGACACCGCGCCGCGGCGCACTATGTGGTGCGCCGCGACGGGCATATCGCTCAGATGGTGCGCGAGCTGGATGTGGCGTTCCACGCGGGCAACCGCCCGTACAACGAGCGCAGCATCGGCATCGAGCACGAGGGGTTCGTGAGCGAGCCGAGCTCCTTCACGGACGCGATGTACCGCGCCTCGGCACGGCTGACCGCCTCGATCTGCGAGCGGTACGGCATACCGCGGGACCGTGAGCACATCGTCGGCCATGTGGAGGTGCCGGGCACCGATCACACCGACCCGGGCCGCCACTGGGACTGGGACCGCTATATACGGGCGGTGCGAGCGGTGCGCCTGCCACGGACGCCGACGTAGGACGCCCGCGAACGGCGGCTCAGGCGCCGTGGACCGCTCGGGCCCCGTGGAGGGCTCAGGCGCCGAAGACGACGGCGAGCGGACGGCCCGCGCCGTCGCCGCTGGCGGGCCTGCTCGCCCGGTTGTCGCCGATGTAGAGCTTCTTACCGGTGTAGATCATGGTGCAGTCCCCGTAGACGTCCATGCCGGACTCCGCGTCCTTCATGTCGTCCGGATGGGTCTGGAGCGTCTCCATCTCGAAGGTCTTGGGGTCGACGCGCACGACCCCGCCGGCCTCGCTGTACATGGAGCCCAGATAGGCGATGAGGGCGCCGTCGTCATCGGTCCGGATGGGGATCAGCGACCTGCTCTCCGCCATCTTCGTCTTCCCGGTCTCCTTGCCGGTCTTCAGGTTCAGGCCGCTGATCCGCTCGCCCGGGCCGCCGTGGTCCACGTCCACCTCGGAGGAGAGGTAGAGGGTGCTGCTCGCCTTGTCGAGGGCGAGCTCGGCGCAGCCCTCCACGCTCGTGGCCGGGCAGTTGGGCTGGTATCCCTTGGCCAGGACGTCGATCGTGCTGAGCAGCTTGCCCTGCTTGCCGCTGTCGTCGATGGTCAGGATGTCCGTGGTGCCCGTCCCGGCGTCCGAGTCGCCGGTGTCGACGGCCACGACGAGCGGCGCGGTGGAGATCACATGCGCGTATTCGACCTTCTCGTCCAGCTTGTAGGACGAGGTCACCTCGCGGGTCTTCGGGTCCACCGTCTGGACCTCCAGCCGCTCGGTGCTGGAGTCCTCGCTGTCACAGCCGCGGATCGCGACGATCTTGTCATCGCCGCCCGCGTAGCCGTTGTCGTCGCAGTCCGCGAGGTAGGCCGGCTTCCACAGCGGCTTGCCGTCCAGCGACCAGGCTCCCCCGCCGCCGGTGCCGCCCGCGGCGACGGTGCCGCCGCCGATGGTGACCTCGTCGAACTGCACCCCGGCGTTGCCCTCGCTGTCCGACCCCTCCTTCTGCCAGACCAGCTTGCCCTTCTTCAGGTCGACCAGCCCGACCCGGGTGCACAGCGCGTCCTCGCCCGCGCCGTCCCGGAACAGGACCGCGGTCTGCCCCTCCTTGGTCATATGCGGAGAGGCCCAGCAGAGCTGCCCGCCGAGCGGGATCTCCCACCGCGACTTGGCGCCGTCGAGCGAGTAGCCGACGATCTTGTTGACGTCGCCCTTCACAAAGGTCGTGTCCGTGACCCAGGTGCCCATGGTGTTGGTCTCCTTGCCGACCTTCGGCATGGCGACCTTGCCCAGCGTCTTCGCCTGGGCGCCCTGGGACGACCCGCCGTTCTTACCGCCGTCGTCATCGTCTCCGGACCCGCAGCCGGTCACCAGGGCGACGGCGAGGGCTCCGCCCACGATCAGCTTCAGGGCGGGCTTGGCACGCCGCCCCCGCGACGGCGGCCGCTGCGCCCCCTGCGACTGCGGGGGCTGGTGCGACGGGTGGTGCGGCGGCAGCGAAGGCTGCGACATCGATGAACTCCTGGATTTCCCCGTGAAGAAAACCTGTGCGCTTTCCGCGCATGCCAGGTCCGTTGACGGGGAAATCCTTTCCCACGGCTCTCCGCCATTTCAAGCGGAGAAGAGTGTTCCGTAGGTTATGTGAAATGGCCGCCAGAACAATTCGAATTCCGTGGTTATGATGTGGCGGTCCGAGGGGCGGAGACATCGGCCGATGCCCCGCCCCGTCAGCTGAGCCCCGCCCCGCGCGCCCGCTCCACCGCCGGGCCGATCGCCTCCGCGACGGCCTCGACATCGGCCTTGGTCGAGGTGTGGCCGAGCGAGAAGCGCAGGGTGCCGCGGGCCAGGTCGGAGTCGCTGCCGGTGGCCAGGACCACATGGCTGGGCTGGGCGACACCGGCCGTGCAGGCCGAGCCCGTCGAGCATTCGATGCCCTGCGCGTCCAGCAGCAGAAGCAGCGAATCGCCCTCGCAGCCGGGAAAGGAGAAGTGGGCATTGGCGGGGAGCCGGCCCTCCGGATCGGGGTCGCCGCCGAGAACCGCGTCGGGCACCGCCGTACGGACGGCGGTGATCAGCGCGTCGCGCAGCGCGCCGATCTCGCGCGCGAAATCCTCGCGGTGCTCGGTGGCATACGCACCGGCGACGGCGAAGGCGGCGATGGCCGGGGTGTCGAGGGTCCCGGAGCGCACCTGACGCTCCTGGCCGCCGCCGTGCAGCACGGGCACCGGCGTGTGCTCACGGCCGAGCAGCAGCGCGCCGATGCCGTAGGGGCCGCCTATCTTGTGACCGCTGACGGTCATCGCGGCCAGCCCCGAGGCGGCGAAGTCGACCTCGATCTGACCGAACGCCTGGACCGCGTCGGCATGCAGCGGAACGCCGAATTCGGCGGCGACCGCGGCGAGTTCACGGACCGGCTGGACGGTGCCGATCTCGTTGTTGGCCCACATGACGGTGGCGAGGGCGACGTCCGAGGGGTCGCGGGCGATCGCCTCGCGCAGCGCGTCGGGGTGGACCCGCCCGAGGGGGTCGACCGGCAGCCATTCGACCCGGGCGCCCTCGTGCTCCGCGAGCCAGTCGACCGCGTCGAGCACGGCGTGGTGCTCCACGGGGCTGGAGAGGACGCGGACGCGGGCCGGATCGGCGTCCCTGCGGGACCAGTAGAGCCCCTTGATCGCGAGGTTGTCGGCCTCGGTCCCGCCGGCGGTGAAGACGACCTCGCTCGGGCGGGCACCCAGCGAGGCGGCCAGGGATTCACGCGACTCCTCGACGGTACGACGGGCACGCCGGCCGGCGGCGTGCAGCGAGGAGGCGTTGCCCGTGACGGCGAGCTGGGCGGTCATCGCCTGCACCGCCTCCGGGAGCATCGGAGTGGTGGCGGCGTGGTCGAGATAAACCATGGTGGCCTCGATTCTACGAGGCGTTGGGGGGTGCGTAGCGGGTGCGCGTGCGGACGGTCTTCTCGCGGCCTGTATCGCACCGCATCGCGCGGCCCCTCGACAGCGACGGTAAGGACCGTCTACGTTTTTACTCATGACAGCCACTGAGTGGAAAACCGAGTGGACGCTGGACCGCACCTACCGCAGCTCCTCCGGCGAGGTCCGCTGGGCCGCGCTCGGCGCGCCGGACGCGCCGCCGGTCGTGCTGCTGCACGGCACGCCGTTCTCGTCGTTCGTGTGGCGCGGCGTGGCCCGTGCGCTGGCCGACCGGCACCGGGTGTTCGTCTGGGACATGCCGGGCTACGGGGCCTCCGAGAAGCGGGCGGACCAGGACGTCTCGCTGGCCGCCCAGGGCCGGGTCTTCGGCGAGCTGCTCGACGCGTGGGGGCTGACCGGGGCCGGGGCGGAACCGGCCGTCGTCGCCCATGACTTCGGCGGATGCGTCGCGCTCCGTGCGCATCTGCTGCACGGTGCGCGGTATCGCCGGTTGGCGCTGGTGGACGTGGTGGCGTTGGCGCCTTGGGGGTCGCCTACGTACCGGCTGCTCGGCGCTCATCATGAGGTCTTCGGGCAACTGCCGCCCGAGCTGCACCGGGGTCTGGTGCGCGAGTACGTCCGCTCGGGAAGCGCCACGGGCCTCCCCCCGCAGGTGCTGGAGCGGATCGTGGAGGGCTGGTGCGGCCCGGAGGGCCGGCCCGCGTTCTACCGGCAGATCACGCAGAACGATCAGCGGTTCACGGATGAGATCGAGGGCCGTTACGGCGAGATCCGCCTGCCCGTGCTGGTCTGCTGGGGTGCGGAGGACGCCTGGATTCCGGTGGAGCGGGGGCGGGAGCTTGCCTCTCGCATCCCGGGGGCGCGGTTTCGGCTGATCGAGGGTGCGGGGCATCTGGTGCAGGAGGATGCGCCTGCCGAGCTGGCGGTTGCGCTGAGCGGGTTCCTCGGCGACGGCTGAGGTTGCGCCTACGGCGATTGCTCCCCTGCCCCGCCCCTTCCCGATACGCGGCTCCGCCGCGTGTGGGGCTCCGCCCCGGACCCCGGTCCTCGAACGCCGGACGGGCTGGGTTTCAGCCACTCACCCGGAGAAGTTCGGCGGCCAGGAGGCCGATGTGGTGGCGCCAGGCTGTTTGGGCTTCGGTGCGTTCCGCTTCCGCGTCCGCCGGGCCGGTCTGGGTCAGGATGAGGCGGGCGCCGTGGCCGGTGCCCTGGGTGAGCTCCCAGCGGACCGTTCCGGCGGGGCGGCCGTCGCGCTCCCAGGCGTAGGCGAGCACCCGGGGCGGATGCGCCTCGGTGATCGGGCCCGCCGGGACCGCGTCCGTACGGAAGCCGAAGGGGACCGGCGCCCCGGCGGCCGGTTCGGGGATGTCGTCGGCCGGGCCGGTCAGCGTCCGCCAGACCGTCTCGGCGGGGCGGACCAGCTGGCGCTCGAAGCGCAGCCGCCAGCCGCCGTCCTCGGTGGTCTCCACCGCTCCCTCGGCCAGGCCGAACGCCTCGACGTACTTCTCGTGCAGCTCGGCCATGTCGCCGTGGGCGATCTCCTCGCCGCCCAGCAGGGCCGCAAGACCGGTGATGCAGGCGTGCCAGCCGGAGGCGAAGCTGGCCGCGCCGAAGCGGTCGCCGAAGGTGTGGGTGAGGGTCAGCACACAGCCGTCGCCCTCGGGGCGCAGCTCCCAGCGGAGCTCGTCCTCGCCCCAGGTGAAGGCGAAGACGTGGGGCGGGTCGAGCTCGGTGACGAGGCCGTCCATGTCCGGGGCCTCGCGCCCGGGGAAGACGAAGCCCATCCGGCCGCCGGTCTTGAGCTCGACCTGGACCTCGGAGGGGAACCAGTGGACGAGCTGGGCGGGGTCGGTCAGCGCTCGCCAGACCTTCTCCGGGGGATGGGCGAGCCGGCGCTCCAGGCGCAGGGCCGAGCGGCCGCCGCCGGTCTGGGCAAGGGTGTCCTTCATGGCGCTTCTCCGTCGAGTGCGTCGGGTACGGCGGGTGCGGCGGGTTCGCCGGTCGCGTCGGGGGAATCCGGCATCGTGTCCAGATGTCGTTCGAGCGCGTCGAGACGGTCGGTCCACAGCCGACGGTACGGCGCGAGCCAGGCGTCCACCTCGGCGAGCGGCTCCGGGCAGAGCTCGTACCAGCGGCGCTGGGCGTCCCGGCGGACCCGCACCAGACCCGCCTCGCGCAGCACCCGGAGGTGCTTGGAGGTGCCCGGCTGGGTGAGCCCGAGATGCTCGGTCAGCTCACCGACCAGGCGGGGCCGCTCCAGCAGGAGGTCCAGGATCTGCCGACGGCTCGGCTCCGCGAGCACATCGAACGGTATGGCCATGACCTCAACATAACGACCCGGCTATATAACCGCAAGGGCATTCACACTGGGTGCGGCCCGCGCCCCGATCCCCTCAGCTCTCCTCCGTCGCCGTACTGCGCCGGTTCCACGCCCGCGGCGCCCGCCAGCCGAACCGCATCGCCAGCAGCCGCACCACAAACGTCACGGCGGCCGCGAGCGCACTCGTGGCCGCCGTGAGGGCGTCGAAGTGGAGCAGCAGCGCCGCTATCGAGGAGCCGAGGATGGCCGGGACGGCGTACAGGTCCCGGTCCCAGCGCAGCAGCGAGGGCACCTCATGGGCGAGCAGGTCGCGGATCACACCGCCGCCGACCGCCGTGGCCATGCCGAGGGTGACGGACGCGGTGACGCCGAGCCCGAAGTCGTGCGCCTTCATCGTGCCCTCGACGCAGAACAACCCGAGGCCCGCCGCGTCGAAGACCCCCACCGCCGCGGTGATCCGCTCGACCTCGGGGTGGAGGAAGAAGACGATGCCGGTGGCCACGAGCGGGGTGAGGAAGTACCCGAGATCGGTGAAGGCGATGGGCGGCACCGCGCCGATCACCAGGTCGCGGAAGATCCCGCCGCCCAGCGCGGTGGCCTCGGCGAGCACCGCCATACCGAAGACATCGAAGTTCTTCCGCACGGCGAGCAGCGCGCCGGACATCGCGAAGACGAAGATCCCGGCGACTTCGAGCGCGTGCTGGACGGACGGGGTGAACAGTTCGATGAGCACCCGACATTGTTATCCGCGGATGCCCCCGGTCCCGTCCGGGCCCCGTCCCGTCTCAGCCTTCGGTCTTCTTCGTCACCTTCCGTGCCGCCTCGGCACCGGGCTTCTCCTGCGGCGCCTGATCGGCAGCGTTCTCCGGGTGGTGGCAGGCCACCTGGTGGCCGGTGGCCAGCGTCACCAGCGGCGGCTCCTGGCTCTTGCACACCTCGGTCGCCTTCCAGCACCGGGTGTGGAAGCGGCAGCCGGACGGCGGGGAGATCGGCGAGGGCACATCGCCCTTGAGCAGGATCCGCTCCCGCTTGGCGCGCCGCTTGGGGTCCGGCACCGGCACCGCGGACAGCAGCGCCTTGGTGTACGGGTGCATGGGACGCTCGTAAAGGTCCTTGCGGTCCGCCAGCTCGACGATCTTCCCGAGGTACATCACCGCGATCCGGTCCGAGACATGGCGGATGACCGAGAGATCATGCGCGATGATCACGTACGTCAGGCCCAGCTCGTCCTGGAGGTCGTCCAGCAGGTTGACCACCTGCGCCTGGATCGACACGTCCAGCGCCGAGACCGGTTCGTCGGCGACGACCAGCTTGGGCTTGAGGGCCAGCGCCCGGGCGATGCCGATGCGCTGCCGCTGACCGCCGGAGAACTCGTGCGGATAGCGGTTGTAGTGCTCGGGGTTGAGCCCGACCAGCGCCAGCAGCCGCTGGACCTCCGCCTTGACGCCGCCCTCCGGGGTGACGCCCTGCAGCCGGAAGGGCGCGCTGACGATCGCGCCGACGGTGTGCCGGGGGTTCAGCGACGAGTACGGGTCCTGGAAGATCATCTGGACGTCACGGCGCATCGGCCGCATCTGAGCGGTGTTCAGATGCGTGATGTCCTTGCCCTCGAACTCGATCTTGCCCGAGGTGGGTTCCAGCAGCCGGGTGACCAGCCGCCCCATGGTGGACTTGCCGCAGCCCGACTCGCCCACCACGCCCAGGGTCTCCCCCGGCCGGACGTCGAAGTCGAGCCCGTCGACCGCCTGCACCGCACCGCCCTGCCGCTGCAGCAGCCCCTTCTTGATGGGGAAATGCTTGACCAGACCCGACACCTTGAGCAGGGGCTCGGGCGACGTCGTCGCCTTCTCCGGGACCGTCATCTTCGGATCCTTCGTGTCGGTCACAGCTTCGGCGCAATCTCTTCGGTCCAGATCCGGGTGCGCTCCTCCTGCGACATATGGCACGCGGAGAAGTGCCCGCCGCCCGCACCCTTCCCGCGCAGCTCCCTGAGCTCCGGCCGCTCGGTGCGCGTGATGTTGTCCTTCGGCACATCGGCGTACGGGCAGCGCGGGTGGAAGGCGCAGCCGGACGGCACATTGATGAGGCTGGGCGGGGAGCCCTTGACCGGGATCAGCCGCTCGGTCTGGTCGCGGTCGATACGGGGCATCGAGCCCAGCAGCCCCCAGGTGTACGGATGCTGGGGCTCGTAGAAGACCTTCTCGGCCGGGCCCCGCTCGACACAGCGGCCGCCGTACATCACCAGCAGATCGTCGGCGAGCTCGGCGACCACGCCCAGGTCATGGGTGATGACGATGACCGCGGAGCCGAACTCCTTCTGCAGATCCCGGATGAGGTCCAGGATCTGCGCCTGGACGGTGACGTCCAGGGCGGTGGTCGGCTCATCCGCGATCAGGAGCTCGGGGTTGTTGACCAGTGCCATCGCGATCATGGCGCGCTGGCGCATACCGCCGGAGAACTCGTGCGGATAGCTGTCCACGCGCTTGTCGGGCTGCGGGATGCCGACGCGGTCCAGCAGCTCGACCGCGCGCTTGCGGGCCACCTCCTTGGTGACCTCGTTGTGCACCCGGTACGCCTCGATGATCTGGCGGCCGATGGTGTAGTACGGGTGCAGCGCGGACAGCGGATCCTGGAAGATCATCGACATCTCGCGGCCGCGCAGCTTGCGCACCTCGTCGGGGTCGGCGCCCAGCAGCTCCTGGCCGTTGAGCCAGATCTCACCGGAGATCCGCGCCTTGCGGCGACCGTACTGCCCGGCGGTGTGCAGCCCCATGATGCCGAGCGAGGTGACGGACTTGCCGGAGCCGGACTCGCCGACGATGCCGAGGGTCTTGCCCTTCTCCAGCCGGAAGCTGAGCCCGTCCACGGACTTCACCAGACCGTCGTCGGTCGGGAAGTGGACGTGCAGATCGCGCACCTCGAGGAAGGCGGTGGGGGCGGGCGAGCCCGCCGCGGCCACCTCGCCCACGGCGGCGGTGCCGGTGGCCGGCAGATCGCCGTTCCCGGGCTGTCCGGAGGGCTTGGTCAGGTCGGTCATCCGAGCCTCACTCGCGGGTCGATGACGGCGTACAGGAGGTCCACGACGAGGTTGGCGATCACGATGAAGACGGCCGCGATCAAGGTGACGCCGAGGATGACCGGCAGGTCCTTCTCGGTGATCGCGTTCACCGCGAGCCGCCCGAGGCCGGGCAGGTTGTAGGTGGTCTCGGTGAGGACCGCGCCGCCCAGCAGCGCGCCCAGGTCGAGACCGAGCAGGGTGAGGATCGGGGTCCAGGTCGAGCGCATCGCGTGCCGGCCGATGACCACCCGTTCTCGCAGGCCCTTGGCGCGGGCGGTGCGGATGTAGTCCTCTCCCATGATCTCCAGCATGGTGGCCCGGGTGAGCCGGGCGTACATCGCCGCGTAGAGGAAGGCGAGCGTGATCCACGGAAGGATCAGGCTCTCGAACCACATCGCCGGATCGTCACCGAGCCCCTTGTAGTCCACGTTGACCCACTTCAGCGAGTAGCTGAAGATCGCCAGCGAGAGCAGACCGGTGAAGTAGATCGGCAGCGAGACACCGGCCAGCGCGACCGTCATCGCCGAGCGGTCCCACAGGGTGCCCCGGCGCAGCGCGGAGACGACACCGGTGGTGATGCCGCCGACCAGCCACAGCAGGCAGGCGCCCGCGGCGAGCGAGAGGGTCACCGGCATGGCGTCGGTGAGCTGCGGCCACACCGCCTGCTCGGTGCGGAAGGAGTAGCCGAAGCAGGGCGCCGGGCAGTGGGTGACGTCGGTACCGCTGGCGTAGTCCCGGCCGACGAAGAGGCCCTGGACGAAGTGCCAGAACTGCACGAGGACCGGATCACCGAGGCTGAGCTTCTGCCGGATGCCCTCGATGGCCGCGGGGTCGGCCTGCTTGCCGACGAACAGCAGCGCGGGATCGGAACCGGCCCACTTCGGGATCACGAAGAAGATGGCGAAGGTCGTGAGGGTGACGACCAACAGCATCACGACGACGGCGAACAAGCGCCGGATGAGATAAGCAAGCACTGTGCGCGGCCCGGGGGTGGCCCGTGATCCCGGTTGAGGGGGATCACGGGCCACCACCCGCGGCCATCACCTGCCCTTCGGGCCTATCGGGTGCGGCGATGGTGGGGTGTGCGACGGGTCAGGTGACCTGTCGTCACTTGACGACGCCCAGCTGGGAGTAGTCGTAGCGGCCGTTGTAGGCCGCCGACGAGAAGGCGTTCGTCAGCCGCGAGCTGCGCCAGGTGATGTTCTTCTCGTAGATGAACGGCATCTGCACGGCCAGGTCGCTGACCTTGTGGTTCATCTTCTGGTAGATCGCGCCCGCCTTGTTGGGGTCGGTCTCCTTGAGCGCGTCGTCGAAGTACTGGTTGATCTCCGCGTTGTTGGTCTCGGAGACGTTGTAGTTACCGGTCTGCTCGATGAAGCGGCCGTCGATCAGCGGCTGGGAGAAGCCCTGGCCGGTCGGGAAGTCGGGGCCCCAGCCGGTCATGGACAGGCCGTAGCCGCGCTTCTTCATCACCGACGGCGAACCGGTGATGCTCGCGGAGGTGCTGCCCTGGATCGGCTCCACGTTGAGGCTGATGCCGACCTTCTTCAGCGACGCCTGGAGCGCCTCGGCGGCCTCGACCTCGGCGGGCTGGTCGTTGCGGGCCACGATGCTGGTCGAGAAGCCGCCCGGCTTGCCGCACTGCTTGAGCTCGTCCTTGGCCTTGGCCGGGTCCGCCTTGCCGCCGCGCTTGAGGATGCCGTACGGGTCGTAGTCGTCCGCGCCCTTCACGCTCTTGGGGAGCATGTTGGTGGCGATGTCACCACCGGCCTGCGGGCCACCGCGGGTGGTCTGGAGCGACTTGTAGTCGGTGCCGTAGATGACCGCCTTGCGGCAGTGGATGTTGTTGAACGGCGCGACCTTGGTGGTGAAGTCGACGTACCGGACGAAGCTGGTGGTGATGTTGTCGACGTTGCCCTTGTGCTGCTTGAGGGCGTCGTTACGACCCGAGGGGGTCATACCGGTGGCACTGAGGAAGACGTCGTAGTCGCCCTTGATCAGCAGCCGGTCTATCGCCTCGAGGTTGGAGTTGAAGGTGACCGAGATCTTGTCCGGCAGGGCCGGGCGGATCGGGTCGGACGCCTTCTTCCAGCTGGTGTTGCGGACCAGGGACAGGCTCTTGCCCGGGCTGTACGACTGGACCTTGTACGGACCGGAGGAGAACGGCCGGTTGGTGTACTTGGCGCCGGTGTCCTTGTCCGCCTTCACCGGGGAACCGGTCGGCATCGCGAGCATCTGCTCGAAGTCACCGTTGGGCTTGGCGAGGTTGAAGACAATGGTCTTGTCGTCCGGCGTCTGGATCGCCTTCAGGCCCAGCTTGTCCTTGGACTTGTCCTTGTACGGGCCCTTGTACTCGCTCTTGGGGTCCAGGACCTGGCGCAGATAGCCGGGGCCGCCGGAGACGACGTCCTTGGCCCAGATGCGCTCGATGCCGTACTTGACGTCCTTGGACGTGATCGGGGAGCCGTCCTCCCAGGTGATCCCGTCGCGCAGGGTGTAGGTGTAGGTCTTACCACCGTTTGTGATCTTGCCGGTGGAGGTGGCGAGATCCGGGACCAGCTCGTTCGCGGCGTTGCCCGGCTTCGGCGCGTAGGAGATCAGTTGGCGCGCGTAGAAGCGGGAGAAGTCCCAGGCGAACCCGTAGTACTGACGCTGCGGGTCGAGGGAGTCGAACTCCTGCTTGTTGATGAACTTGAGGGTGCCGCCCTTCTTGGCGGACTTGGCTGCGACACCCTTCACCGCGGCGTTGAACCCGGCGCCCGAGCCCTCGTCGTCGGAACCGCCGCCACCGCAGCCGGCGGTGGCCAGCAGGGCGCCGACGACAGCCGCCGCTCCGGCGATCCGCCTGCTTCTCGAGAGCCGTTTCATAGTTGCTGCAACCTCCGGGTTAGCGGTCCTAGGCATGGCGCCGCGGAATACCTTGGGGAGCCTTCTGCCGGATGCGGCAGGGGCTGCTGATGCGTTCGAGTACGGCCGGGCGGCCGTGTGCCGCACCGTCATCGGGTGCCCTTCGGATCCAGTGCGTCGCGGACGCCGTCGCCGAAGAGGTTGAAGGCCAGCACCGTGACGAAGATCGCCACACCCGGGATGATCATGAACATCGGGTCGTCCTCATAGGTGCCGACCGCCTTGGAGAGCATCTGCCCCCAGGAGGCGGTGGGCGGCTTCACGCCCGCGCCGAGGAAGCTGAGCGCGGCCTCCGTGAGGATGTTGGTGGGGATCATCAGCGTCGCGTAGACGGTGATCGGCGCCACCAGGTTGGGCAGCAGCTCGCGGAAGAGGATGTAGCGCCGGCCGGCGCCCAGGCTCCGCGCGGCCTCGATGTACTCCTTCTCGCGCAGCGACAGCGTCTGGCCGCGCACGATGCGACCGACGTACGGCCAGCCGAAGAAGCCGATGACCGAGACCAGGATGGCGATGCGCACCCCGCTGCCGGTCAGTCCCAGCAGGTCGTTGGGGAGCACCGAGACCAGGGAGATGATGAAGAGCAGCTGCGGGAAGGCCAGCAGCATGTCCATCACCCGGCTGATCACCGAGTCCACCCAGCCGCCGAAGTACCCGGCGATGATGCCGAAGATGGTGCCGAGGACCACCGCGACCACCGCCGCGAGGAAGGCCACCAGCAGCGAGATCCGGGCGCCGTAGACGACGCGGCTGAAGACGTCGCGGCCGTTGGACGGCTCCACGCCGAAGAGGAAGTCCGAGCTGATACCGCCCATGGACCCCTTCGGGGTGCCGAACAGCGGGTCGATCTTCTCCTGGTGGAACTCATTGGGCGGATGCCCGAGCAGGCTCACGATCAGTGGAGCGAAGATCGCCACCAGAACCAGGAAGACGACAACGATGCCACCCGCCAGCGCGAGCTTGTCCCGCTTCAGGCGTGTCCAGGCGATCTGCCGCAGCGATCTGCCTTCGACGGACGCTTTGACCACATCCGCCGCTACATCGGCAGTCGCCACCGGATCGCTGTCCGTGCTCGTGCCGTGCAATGGTGCCGTCATCGTGGTGGAGACCCCTCTCGACCGGTGGTGACCGGCCCACGACTCGCCGCTGTGGCGGCTTCGTTCACAACCCGGGTGAAAGTCGCGTTCTGGTACGGAACCTTCTCGGAAGGGGTCGTACGCAGGAACCGCACCCCTTGGAGCGGGAGTCTTCAACGCGTTTGTGATCACCCGCCAGTACTCCCGGGCAATGGATGCCTAACCGTGATGTGAGGAGTACCGCTCCGCTATACGGACGGTCGCGACACGAGAACGCAGCAGTAACCTCGCGCCCGCTATGGGATGTTCGGCCCCAAAGGCCCGGAAGGCCGGGTGGGCAATCCCGTCAATCGGTGCGCGGAGCAGCGGGTCGGTGGCGGATCGGCGGATCGGCGGGTCGGAACGGAGGGATCGGTACCGGCTCGCCGAGGCTGCGGATCAGTAGGCGGGACGCGGCGGCGGGTAGCCGTAGCCGTAGGACGGCGCGGCGGGGGCGGTGCCATAGGCGTCGCGGTCGAAGAAGGGCCGGGCGTTGGCCCGCATCCACAGGGCGACGGGGTCGTACTCGTCGGAGAGCGCGACCGTGGAGACCGGCAGCCCGTCCGGCACGGCGGTGATCGACTGCTCCATCATCACCCGCACCGACTGCACCGCCGGTGGGCTGCTGTCGTAAAGATCCAGCCCGATGGCCAGATACGGAGCGCCCAGCGCGGGCTGCACCCAGACCCGCCGCAGCGACCGCACGGCGGTGGTGCGATGCGCGTTCTGCCCCAGCAGGGCGTAGAACTGCGGGATGTCGATGGCGGGTTCGCTCAGCCGCAGCGGCCCGGCGGGCAGCCGGTCCAGACCGCCCGCGATCCGGCGCAGATCCGGCCACGGGATGCCCACTCCGCCGCCGCGGGCGTGGGGGTTGAGCCAGAGGCCATAGCGGTCGCGGTAGAGCGAGTCGGCGATGAGGCGTCCGTCGACCACCTCATGCGCACGGTTCCAGCCACTGGCGGCCAGTTCCTGTGCGGAGGTCACGCACGGGGCGTAACCGAGGCCGTCCACATCCATGTTCCCGTACTGGGCCTCGGGCGTGCCGGGCGCACCGTGCCACAGCAGCATCCAGACCTGGCCCTCGCCGATGGCCTGCAGCAGCGCCTCGTAGGCGTCGTACCGGCCGGGAGCGACCTGCTGCAACGCTCGCTCAACCTGGCCGGCCGCCGCCCCCCAATCCGCGCCCGCGCTCACCTGGGTCCGCCCCTTCTCTCGCCCTTGTCCCGCACCTCACCGGGGAGCGTGCTCGCACCCCTCCTGGTCATCAAACCAGCTTACGGGCCCCCGTAGCGGACCCTGGGGTGAGTCACAGATCACGGTCGTAGAACGGCCGTACGCGCCCCATCATCCAGTCGACCACCGGATCCCCCTGCGCCACGTCCAGCAGCACCAGCTGGACCTTCCACCGCACGGGCACCACGCCGAGGGCGCGGCCCAGCGCGTCCACCGCCCGCGCCTGGCCCTCGGGGCCGGGGGCGTCCAACTGCACGCCGACGAAGAGCGCCGGCTCGTCGCCCTCGACGCTGGCCAGCGCGCGCCGGGCGGTCCGCACCCCGGTGCCCTTGGCGAACTCGATCCCGGCGGCGGCCAGGAAGTCCACCGGCTCGTCCTGCCAGTCCGGTTCGAAGAGCCGCACCCGCCCACCTGTCGCCGGGCCGTCGAGCTCGCTACGGCCGGCACGGCACAGCTCCCGGACGGCGGGCGGAGGCAGCGGTACGACCACCGCACCACCGGGGTTCACCGCGATGCCGAGCTGGGGCGGCAGGCCGCGGGCGAACTCCACGGCCGGGGCGATGGTGAAGGACATATGGGAGCCGACGAGCTGCAGGAACTGCTGCTCGGAGCTGAACACCGGGACATACGCGGCGCCCTCGATCTCCACCGTGGGCAGATCGAGGCTCGGGCTGCCCGGGCCACCGCCGTTGGGCAGCGGAACCCAGACATGGCTGCGGGAGAGTGTCTCGACGATGCGCGCTCCGACCCCGGGGACGTCGATCGAGGCGGCCATCACCTCTTCGAGCTCATTGCCGGGAAACGCCGGAAACGCGGTCTGCGCGCCGTCGGGGAATCCTCCGTGAGCCGGGGCCATGCCGTACTGCTCCGGGAAGCTCATCTTCGTCCAACCGCCATCTCGTCCTACCTGCCCAAAGCACCCTAGCGGCTGGGCGGCCCGGGGCCGGCGGGGGCGGCGTCATCTCCACAGCACTTCCCCACCTCGCCCGGCCCCGCGCCGCCGTCACACTGGGTGATGCCCCGGTGGCCGATTTCCGGCCAAGGTCACCCGGCGTTTTCCCCTCGCCCCCGGGGAGGGGGAACACCCGTCTCCTCCGGTGCGGGGCCCGCTTCCGGTGCGGGGCCCGCTTCCGGTACGGGGCCCGCTTCCGGTGCGGGGCTCACTCGAAGGAGATGCAGCGCAGCTCGCTCGCGGTCGAGCGGTCCAGCAGCACCGCCGAGGCGCACCCCTCCGGGGCCGCCCCTCCTCCATCCCCTCGATGAGCCGCCGCATCGCGCGCCGATGCCGGCCGAAGGCATAGCCGGAGACCCCGCGACCTCGGGCGGCCTGGCCCTCCAGGGCCACCGTGGCGTCCACGTCCAGCAGCACCATATGGAGGCTGCGGCCCCGGCGCCGCGCGTCCCGGGCCAGCCAGCGGCGGACCCACGGCAGCGCGCCGCAGTCGTGCACCACGACGCTCACATCCGAGCGCAGTGCCCGGCGCAGCCCGGCGTAGTGGGCGTACCGGACCAGCGGGCGGTAGAGCGCGTACGGCAGCCAGCCGGGCATCCGGCGCTCCCACGCCTCCCGGGTGTTCTGCGAGTCCACCCGGATGACGACCGCGCCCGTCCCGTCCAGGAGGGGCACCGTCCGATTGATCAGCGTGCTCTTGCCGGCTCCCGGCAGCCCGGAGGCGACCAGCACGTCCCCCACCGGGAAGCGCAGCTCACGCCGGTCCGCACCGCCGCCTCGCACCGGGCCGCGCAGATCGTGCACCGCGATGCGCCGGCCGGGGATGGCCGTCGACCCGGAGGGCATGCGGCCACGCCGTGCCGGCAGGAGCCTTTGTGCGGTCTCGTATGTTCCCTGCCCATGCACCGTGATCGTCCTCCCAGGTCGGTCAACGCTGCTCGTACCCGCAGAGTGTCAAGAAAAGGTAATGTCCATCAAGGCTGCCTCTGCCCGATCCGGCCGGAGCCGCCCCGATCGGGGCTTCCTTTCTCGGCCACGCATGCGATGATGTGCGCGCAACTCCATACCGGCCGCTTGAATCCGCGCGGGAGAGTCCTTGGTCACCGGCAATGAGCCGGGTGCCCGGGGCGCCGAAGGAGCAAGTCCTCCCTTGAATCTCTCAGGCCCCGATACCGCGTGGACGAGGCAGATCTGAAAAGCGAGCCGCGGGCGCGGCTCCACCCAAGGTGCAAGCCGGGCCCCTTACGGGCGTCACGGCGAACCTCTCAGGTTCCGATGACAGATGGGGAGGACGCACGCGTCCTTGCCGTCCGTCCTCGCCGTCGCGCGACCCCGATCTCCTGGAGCCTGAATCGTGACCGACGCCCCGCCCACCCCACGCCGTACCGCGCTGGACGCACGGCACCGTGCGCTCGGCGCCACCATGACCGACTTCGCCGGCTGGGACATGCCGCTGCGCTACGGCAGTGAGCGCGACGAGCACACCGCGGTGCGCACCCGCGCCGGGCTCTTCGATCTCTCCCATATGGGTGAGATCTCTCTCATCGGTTCGCAGGCCGGGCAGGCCCTGGATCACGCACTGGTCGGCCGGCTGTCCGCGCTCGCCGTGGGCCGCGCCCGCTACACGATGATCTGCGACGACGAGGGCGGCATCCTGGACGACCTGATCGTCTACCGCCTCGGGGACGAGGAGTTCCTGGTCGTGGCCAACGCCTCCAACGCCCAGGTGGTGCTGGACGCGCTGACCGAGCGGGCCGGCGGTTTCGAGGCGACCGTAAGGGACGACCGCGACGCGTATGCGCTGATCGCAGTCCAGGGGCCCGAGTCCCCCGGGATCCTGGGGAGCCTGACCGACGCCGACCTGGAGGGGCTCAAGTACTACGCCGGGCTGCCGGGCACCGTCGCGGGCGTCCCCGCCATGATCGCCCGCACCGGCTACACGGGCGAGGACGGCTTCGAGCTGTTCCTGGCGCCGGACGACGCCGAGCGGGTCTGGGATGCGCTGACCGAGGCGGGCGCCCCGGTGGGCCTGGTGCCCTGCGGTCTGTCCTGCCGGGACACCCTGCGTCTCGAGGCGGGGATGCCGCTGTACGGGAACGAGCTGACCACCGACACCACCCCCTTCGACGCGGGGCTCGGCCGGGTGGTGAAGTTCGACAAGCCCGGCGACTTCGTCGGCCGCCGGGCCCTGGAGGCCGCGTCCCGTGAGGCGGACACCGTCAGCCCGCGCACCCTGGTCGGCCTGGTCGCCGAGGGCCGCCGGGTGCCGCGCGCCGGATACGCCGTGGTGGCCGCCGACGGCTCACAGATCGGCCGGGTCACCTCCGGCGCGCCCTCGCCGACGCTGGGCAAGCCGATCGCGATGGCGTACGTGGACCCGGAGTACGCGAAGCCCGGCACCGAGGGGGTCTCGGTGGACATCCGGGGCACCCGGGAGCCGTACGAGGTCGTGGCGCTCCCCTTCTACCGGCGCGAGCGCTGAGCGGTTCCGCCGCAACGCGTCGCGCCCCACCGGCGTCCTCCCATGGACCGGCACCGAGACCGTCGGCTGGACCGGCACCGAGTCCCTCGGCGCCGCATCCACCGGCGTCACGTCGCGCTGACACCGCACCCACCGGTGTCACACCGCGCAGGCACGCACCCCCCGGCGCCGCACCCCCCGGCACCGCACCCACCGGCGTCGCGTCCCACCAGCTAAGACCCGTTTCCCAAGCACTCCCCCGTATCCAGGAGAATCGGACCATGAGCAACCCCCAGCAGCTGCGCTACAGCAAGGAGCACGAGTGGCTGTCGGCCGCCGACGAGGACGGCGTGTCGACGATCGGCATCACCGAATTCGCGGCCAACGCGCTCGGCGATGTCGTCTATGTCCAGCTCCCGGACCTCGGCTCGACCGTCACCGCCGGTGAAACCTGCGGAGAGCTGGAGTCCACCAAGTCGGTCAGCGACCTGTACTCGCCGGTCTCCGGTGAGGTCACCGAGATCAACGAGGACGTGGTGAACGACCCGGCGCTGGTGAATTCCGCTCCCTTCGAGGGCGGCTGGCTGTTCAAGGTGCGGGTGACGGGCGAGCCGGAGGAGCTGCTCTCCGCCGACGCGTACACCGCCTTCGCCGAAAACTGACCCTCCTCTTCCGATCGGGACCCTGATGTCGCTTCTCAACAGCTCCCTGCACGAGCTCGACCCGGACGTCGCCGCCGCCGTCGACGCCGAACTCCACCGCCAGCAGTCCACCCTGGAGATGATCGCCTCGGAGAACTTCGCCCCGGCGGCGGTCATGGAGGCCCAGGGCTCGGTCCTGACCAACAAGTACGCCGAGGGCTACCCCGGCCGCCGCTACTACGGCGGCTGTGAGCATGTCGATGTGGTCGAGCAGATCGCCATCGACCGGGTGAAGGAGCTCTTCGGCGCCGAGGCGGCGAACGTCCAGCCGCATTCGGGCGCCCAGGCCAACGCGGCCGCGATGTTCGCCCTGCTCTCCCCCGGCGACACCATCCTGGGGCTGAACCTGGCGCACGGCGGTCATCTGACCCACGGCATGAAGATCAACTTCTCCGGCAAGCTCTACAACGTGGTGCCCTACCACGTGGACGCCGAGACCGGTCTGGTCGACATGGACGAGGTCGAGCGGCTGGCCAAGGAGCACCGCCCCAAGCTGGTGATCGCGGGCTGGTCGGCCTACCCCCGCCAGCTCGACTTCGCGGCCTTCCGGCGGATCGCGGACGAGGTCGGTGCGTACCTGATGGTCGACATGGCCCACTTCGCGGGTCTGGTGGCGGCCGGGCTGCACCCCTCGCCCGTACCGCACGCCCATGTGGTGACCACCACCACCCACAAGACCCTGGGCGGTCCGCGCGGTGGCGTGATCCTCTCCACCGCCGATCTGGCCAAGAAGATCAACTCGGCGGTCTTCCCGGGTCAGCAGGGCGGCCCGCTGGAGCATGTCATCGCGGCGAAGGCGGTCTCCTTCAAGGTCGCCGCGGGTTCGGCCTTCAAGGAGCGCCAGGAGCGCACGCTGGAGGGCGCCCGGATCCTCGCCGAGCGCCTGGCCCAGCCCGATGTGCGGGAGGTGGGCGTCGCCGTCCTGTCCGGCGGCACCGACGTCCATCTGGTCCTGGTCGATCTGCGCGACTCCGAACTGGACGGGAGGCAGGCCGAGGACCGGCTCCACGAGGTCGGCATCACGGTCAACCGCAACGCGATCCCGAACGACCCGCGGCCCCCGATGGTCACCTCGGGTCTGCGGATCGGCACCCCGGCGCTGGCCACGCGCGGTTTCGCCGCGGACGACTTCCGCGAGGTCGCCGACGTGATCGCGCAGACGCTCAAGCCGTCCTACGACGCGGAGGCGCTGAAGGCCCGGGTCACCGCCCTGGCCGACAAGCACCCGCTGTACACCCATCTGTCCGAGTAACCCCGGACACGGGGGCGCGCCCGCCCTGGCGCGCCCCCGCCGCACCACCCCCGCACGGCCCGCACGCCTCCCCCGCGTGCAGACGAAGGAGTCCCCCGGTGGCCATCTCCGTATTCGACCTCTTCTCGATCGGCATCGGCCCGTCCAGCTCGCACACCGTCGGCCCGATGCGGGCCGCGCGGATGTTCGTCCGCCGGCTGAAGAACGAGGGCCTGCTGGCCCACACCGCCTCCGTGCGCGCCGAGCTCTTCGGATCGCTGGGCGCCACCGGTCATGGCCATGGCACGCCGAAGGCCGTGCTGCTGGGTCTGGAGGGCAACTCCCCGCGCACCGTCGACGTCGAGGCGGCCGACGGTGAGGTGGAGCGCATTCGCACCACCAAGCGGCTGCGGCTGCTCGGCGCCGAGATCGGGTCCGGTCAGGAGATCGACTTCGACGCGTCGACCCAGCTGATCCTGCACCGCCGCCGCTCCCTGCCGTACCACGCCAACGGCATGACGCTGCTCGCGTACGACGCCGAGGGCCATCCGCTGCTGGAGAAGACCTACTACTCGGTCGGCGGCGGCTTCGTGGTGGACGAGGACGCGGTCGGCGAGGAGCGCATCAAGCTCGACGACACCGTCCTCACCCACCCCTTCCGCACCGGCGACGAACTGCTGCGGCTCTCCCAGGAGACGGGGCTGTCCATCTCGGCCCTGATGCTGGAGAACGAGAAGGCGTGGCGCACGGAGAAGGAGATCCGGGACGGCCTCCTGGAGATCTGGCACGTCATGGAGGCGTGCGTGGCGCGCGGCATGTCCCAGGAGGGCATCCTCCCCGGCGGCCTCAAGGTCCGCCGCCGCGCCGCCACCGCCGCCCGCGCCCTGCGCTCCGAGGGCGACCCGGCCGCCCGCGCCATGGAGTGGATCACCCTCTACGCCATGGCGGTCAACGAGGAGAACGCGGCGGGCGGACGCGTGGTCACCGCCCCCACCAACGGCGCGGCGGGCATCATCCCCGCCGTCCTGCACTACTACACGCGCTTCGTGCCGGGCGCCGACGAGGACGGCGTCATCCGCTTCCTCCTCGCGGCGGGCGCCATCGGCATGCTCTTCAAGGAGAACGCCTCGATCTCCGGCGCCGAGGTCGGCTGCCAGGGCGAGGTCGGCTCCGCCTGCTCCATGGCCGCCGGCGGCCTCGCCGAGGTCCTCGGCGGCTCCACCGAACAGGTGGAGAACGCCGCCGAGATCGGCATGGAACACAACCTCGGCCTCACCTGCGACCCCATCGGCGGCCTGGTCCAGATCCCCTGCATCGAGCGCAACGGCATGGCCTCGGTCAAGGCGGTCACCGCCGCGCGGATGGCCCTGCGCGGCGACGGCCGCCACCATGTCTCACTCGACAAGGTCATCAAGACGATGAAGCAGACGGGCGCCGATATGAAGGTCAAGTACAAGGAGACGGCGCGGGGCGGGCTCGCGGTGAACGTCATCGAGTGCTGAGGGCGGCGGCTCCGGCCGGGTCCGGCCGCTTCGGATGAGTGCCCGTCGGATGTCACACTCCGGCGCGCTGCTCTGTCGCACCTGCGGAAGGTCATTCGACCCCAGCCGCGACACGATGGAGAAGCCCGCCATGGCCCGTATCTCGCTCGCTCCGCCCAGCACGCTGCTCAACCGCATCGGCGCCTGGTACTCCCGGCGCACCTACGGCAAGGTGCTCGACCCCGGCCTGGCCATCGGTCACAACGGGCGGGTGCTGCTCACCTACGTCCGGCAGGAGCGCTCTGCCGCCAAGTGGAACCGCCTCGACCCGGGCCTCAAGCACCTCGCGGTCATGGCCGCGGCGGCCAGGATCAACTGCTCGTGGTGCATGGACTTCGGCCACTGGGAGGGCGACGCCCTCGGCCTCCCGATGGACAAGATCTCCAAGGTCCCGCAGTGGCGCGAGCACCAGGACGCCTTCACCGAACGGGAACTGCTCGTCCTGGACTACGCCGAAGCGATGACCGAAACCGAACCCCGCGTCACCGACGAGCTCGCGGCCACCCTGATCGAGCGGCTCGGCGAGGCCGCCTTCGTCGAACTCACCGCCATGGTCGCCCTGGAGAACTACCGCTCGCGCATCAACAGCGCCTTCGGCCTGACCAGCCAGGGCTTCTCGGACGCCTGCGAGGTACCGTCACGGACGTGATCGACGCGACCACCTTCGAACGCCACCGGCGGATGCTGTTCGGCATCGCCTACCGCATGCTCGGCAGCGTCGCCGATGCCGAGGACATGGTGCAGGACACCTGGCTGCGCTGCAGTCAGGTGACCACCCCTGTGGACAATCCGGTGGGCTATCTGGCCCGTACGGTCACCAACCTCGCGCTCAACCGGCTCACGTCCGCCGCCGCCACCCGCGAGCAGTACGTCGGCCCCTGGCTGCCCGAACCGCTGGTCACCCAGCCCGACGCCGGCGAGGAGGTGGAGCTGGCCGAGTCGGTCTCGCTCGCCCTGCTCGTCGTCCTCGAAACCCTCTCGCCGTTGGAGCGGGCGGTCTTCGTGCTCAAGGAGGTCTTCGGCTTCTCGTTCAAGGAGATCGCCGGAATGCTGGAGCGCGGCGAGGCGTCCGTACGCCAGGTGGGCCACCGGGCCAGATCACATGTCCAGGCCCGCCGACCGCGCTACGACACACCGGCCGAGGTGCGGCGCCAGGTCACCGATGAGTTCCTGGCCGCCTGCCTCGGCGGCGATCTCAACCGGATGATGGAGCTGCTCGCCCCCGACGTCACGGCGTGGAGCGACGGCGGCGGCAAGGTGAAGGCCGCCCTCCGCCCGCAGCAGGGCGCCGACAAGGTCGCCCGCTTCCTCGCCGCCGTCGTCAACCAGCCGATGGACGACCCCCAGGTGCACACGGTCGACGTCAACGGCCTCCCGGGATTGCTCATCACCGCCGCGGGCCGCCCGGACACCGTCGCCTGCGCCGAGGTCGAGGACGGGCGCATCACGGAGATCCGCATCATCCGCAACCCGGACAAGCTGCGGCATCTGCCGCCGCCGTAGTGCGCTGGGGGCGCCGCACACCGGCGAACAGGTCGTCCTCGGGAATCGCGACGTCGATGTCGACGTCCACGTCCACGTCCACGTGGGACCGGGCCAGGTGATAGTCCTCAGTGGGCCAGACCTCGCGCTCGATGTCACGATCATGAAGCATGAACCCGGCGTTCGGGTCGATCTGCGTGGCGTGCGCGAGCAGCGCCCGGTCCCTGGTCGCGAAGTACTCCGCGCACGGCACCCGCGTGGTGATCTCCAGCCCGGCCGCGGGCAGTCCGGCCAGCACCTCCCGCATGCCCGAGTCCATGCCCCGCGCGGTCATGGCGTCGTGCAAGGCCCGGAACCAGGGCCGCGACAAGCCGCCCTGGTAGTACAGCTTCAGTGGCCGCCAGGGCGAGCCCGCCTCGGGATGGCTGCCCGCCTCCCCCGCCGCGTCGAAGGCGGCGACCGTCACCTGATGGGTCCTGATGTGGTCCGGGTGCGGATAGCCGCCGGTCTCGTCGTACGTGACGACCACATGCGGGCGGAAGCTCCGCATCAGCCCCACCAGGCGCCCGGCCGCCTCCTCCAAGGACGCGAGCGCGAAGCAGCCCTCGGGCAGCGGCTCGCCCGGCCCCGGGAGCCCCGAGTCGACGAACCCCAGGAAGTGCTGCCGCACCCCCAGGATCCGGCGGGCCTCGGCCATCTCGACCCGCCGGATCGCGGCGAGGTCCTCCCGCACACCGGGCCGGTCCATGGCGGGGTTGAGCACATCGCCACGCTCCCCTCCGGTGCACGTGACCACCAGCACCTCCACCCCCTCGGCGGCGTACTTGGCCAGCGTGGCCGCGCCCTTGCTGGACTCGTCGTCGGGGTGGGCGTGCACGCTCATCAGACGCAGGTTCAAGCGCACTCCTCGGATGGTTCGTGGTGACTGACACACCGAAAACTAGCCCGAACCAAAACTTAGGTCAATCATAAATTTAGCCCCGTCCATGCGAGGATGGGGCCATGACAGCAGGACTGCGTGAGCTGAAGAAGCGGCAGACGCGCCAGATGATCTCCGACACCGCGACCCGGCTCTTCATGGAGCACGGCTTCGAGGCGGTGACCATCGCCGAGATCGCGACGGCCGCCCAGGTGGCCAAGATGACGGTCACGAACTACTTCCCGCGCAAGGAAGATTTGGCCCTCGACTACCACGAGACCATCACCACCGCCCTGGCCCGGACCGTCGCGGACCGCCCGACCGGCGCATCGGCCCTGACCGCGCTGCGCCGCGCATATCTGGCCGCGGCCGAGCGTCACGACCCCGTCGTCGGCTTCTCCAGCCCGGAGTTCGCCCGCATGCTCGCCGACAGCCCCACCCTGACCGCGAGACTCCGCGAACTGCACGACCAACGCGAAGAGGCCCTGGCCGAAGTCCTCACCACCGAAACCGCCACCACCCCCGACGACCCCACCCCCCGAGCCGCCGCCGCCCTCCTCACCGCCGCCCACCGCACCCTGTTCCACCACGTCCAGGCCCTGACCCGGGCAGGCCACCCCAACGAGGAGATCGCCACCGCGACAACCCGCTCAGCCGAGAAGGTCTTCGACCTGCTGGAGCCGTCGTTGGGCGACTACGCGGTGCGCTGAGAGCGCTCCGCCGACCCGGCCGAACCCCGACTCAGCGCACATCCGAGGTCTGAGCCGTCAGAGCTGACCGAGGTCGATCCGCACCGGAAACGGAGCCGCGACCTTCACCACACCGGTGAACACGTCTCCCTCCCGATAGGTCTTCGTCGCGGGGTCGAGGACGTAGGTGTAGACGAGCGGGACGCCGGTCGCCGCCTGCTCGATCCGCCAGTAGAAGGCGATGTCCGCCTTGGCGTACTGGTCCACCTTCACAATGCGGTCGGTGGTCTCCGAACCGGGCACGCGCGGGACAACGGCAGCACCATCGAGCTGGGTTCGCTCCTGCTGTTCGCGTCGGCCACGCCACTGGCCCTGATGGCGGCGGTGCTCTACCGGCGGCTGCGAGCGCTCGGCATCACCGCACCGGGCTCGGCGATCACGCTGGTGGGCGGGGTGCTGGCGGCCGCGGCGCTGAGCGGCAGCGCGCTGTTCGGCTGGGCCGGCGGCCGTCTGCCCATGGACGCCGATCCGGCCCTGGCCCGCGCACTCGCCGACCTGTCGTTCCTGTCCGGTGGCGTCGCCTACTCGGTGACGTTCGCGATGCTCGTCTCCGGCCTCTCAGTGACCGGGCTGATGACCCTCCTGCTGCCTCGCCCGCTCACCTGGACCGGGCTGGCGCTGGCCGCCGCGGGCATGGTCTCGCTGCTTTCGCTGATCGCCGACCCGTTCGGCTACCTGCTGCCGGTCGTCCGCTTCGGCGGGCTCATCTGGCTGGTCATCACCGCGTTCCTGCTGCCCCGCACCCGCCCGTCCCGGCACCAGTGAGCGTCACCAGTGAGCGTCGGACGCGCGGACCCGCCGACGACACGCACAGAGCGCCGGTCCAGAGGCCACATGACCATGAACTCCCTTGTACGTGACCGCTGTTCGACTTAGCGTGACGGATCACTGGCAACGTTGAGGGGGCTCGGGGCGTGGCGTTCTGGATGGCTGCGACGTCGGTATGGGCTGTGTTGCAGCTGTTGTTGCTGTCCTGGCCGGTGCGGACCGTGCGGTGGCCGACGGTGCTGCTCGCCTTCGGAGTGGGGGCGTACGGCTGCGGCGTGCTGTCGATGGCACTGGAACTCGTGGTGGCGCGGCAGTTGGCGACCGCGCGGGAGAAATCGCTGTCGGGCGTCATGGATGTGGTGTCGTGGACGACGGCTCCGGTGGTGGAGGAGCTGATCAAGATCGCGCCGCTCCTGGTCGCGGGGTGGGCACTGCGCAGGCGGATGCAGTGGGGTCTGGCGGACTTCGTGGTGCTGGGCGGCGCCGCCGGGGCGGGGTTCGGTCTGCTGGAAAAGCTGCTGATGTACGCCGAGTCCGCGGGTAAGGCCGTTCCCACGGATGACGGGGGCTGGCAGATCGCGGGGGGACTGTTCGACCCCCCGTACGTTCCCGGCCTCGGACAGATCCTCGGCAGTTGGTTCCCCTCATCGACCGGCACCGTCGAAGTCGGGGGTCCGGCACTCCCCTACGAGGTACACATCTTCGCCAGCGCGCTCGGCGGGCTGGCGGTGGGCCTGCTGTGGTGTGGTGCCCGCGTCCTGACCCGGATCGCGGCCCTGGTGCCGCTGGCCGGGGCGGTGGCGATCCACTGGGTGACCAATTACGCCGCGGCCTTCCCGGGCGACGAGACCGCGATGGAGTGGCGGGAGCGGCTGGCCGGGGACTGGGGCCTGTGGATCATCCTGGGATGCCTTGCCGTCGCGTGGATCTGGGATCTGCGCCGGTCCCGCCTGGGCCGGCGGCACCAGCCTGATGTGGTGCTGGCTGCCGAACGCCAGGGCCAGGCCGCCCTCGAAGCTCTCCTCGGGTACGCCCTGCTGCGCCTTCCGGCCACCTGGATCATCGCCCTGGGCTACGCCCGGCAGCGCCGAGCGCTGCTGTACGCCGCGGCCCACCCCCGCAGCCGCCCGGAGAAGCTGGAGCCGCTGCGCGAGTCCGTCGCCCAGCAGACCCACCGTATGGACGCGACCCACAGCCAGGAGGCATGGCGTGGCGTGACCTTACGGCAGCTGTGGCGCCGGGCCCGGGAGCAGCGCCCCCGCCGGCCGCGCCACGAGAAGGTTCTTCTGGTGCTCAGCCTGTTGCTGGCCGTCCCCTCCCTGCTGTATATGGCGGTGGGCTCCTTCCCGTCCACGAAGGATCTGCAGGAGTACTTCACCGGGGGGACCGGACTACGGATTCTGGTCGGTGTCGGCCTGGCCGGGCTGGCCCTGACCCTGTGGCGCCTGATCTCCGCCGTAAGCGGCTACCGGGCCGCAAGCGCGTCTCCGCTGGGCGAGGCCGTCGCCCTGGTCCAGTTCCGGATCGCCGTCTGCGCGGGCTCGCTCGTCGTCGGCGTCCTGTTGCTGTCCCGCTGGTCGGCGATCGCCGACGGCGAGGCCCCTCTGGCGGGCTACCGCATCCTGGGCACCGATCGCTTCCTCCTGGAAAAGCTCCTCGAAACCGGCCTCCCTCTCCTCCTCACCCTCGCCATGTTCGCCATGCCGTACGCGCTGCCGCTGGAAGTCGCCATGGGCGGCGGGCTGGCGGAGACCCTGCTGGTGGGCCTCGCCCCGCGCGCCCTGGCCCCGGTCGCCTCACGCATCGGGGCGAGGCTGGCGGCGCGTGAGGCGACGCAATGGGCGCGCGGCGCTCTCCGGAGCCGTGGCCGGGGGTTCTTCTCCCGAACCTGGGACCGGGTGCGGCACGGCCGTACCGATCCGGTGGATGTGGCGACCGGGCGGATGTTCCTGCCGCAGACGGATGTGGAGCTGCCGGGTGTGCTGCCCCTGGTGTTCTCCCGCCGGGTGGACTCCGGATACCGCGCCGGGCGGTGGTTCGGCCCGACCTGGGCCTCGACGGCGGACCAGCGACTGGAGTTCGACGAGCAGGGCGTGGTCTTCTTCACCGAGGACGGTCTGCTGCTGGCCTATCCGCATCCGGTGCCGGGCGGCGCCGCGGTCCTGCCCGCGGAGGGGCCGCGCTGGCCGCTGGCACGGACGGCGGACGGCGGTACGTACACCCTCACCGAACCGGATGCCGGGCTCGTCCGCACCTTCACCCCGTACCGCGACGAGGCGCTCGCGCTCCTGAGGGAGATCACCGACCGCAACGGCAACCGCGTCACCTTCACCTACGACGCTTCCGGCACCCCCCTCGAAATCCTCCACAGCGGTGGCTACCGGCTGCGGCTGACGTCGGAGCACGAGCGGATCACCGGCCTGTGGGTGGGGGACGTACGGGTGAGGGGCTACGGCTACACCGACGGCCATCTCACCGAAGTGACGGGCTCCTCGGGGCTGCCGCTGCGTTTCGTCTACGACCGGGCCGGGCGGGTCACGTCCTGGATCGACACCAACAATCGCTGGTACTCCTACGCCTACGACGAGCACGACCGGGTCACCGCCGAGGGCGGCGAGGGCGGCCACTACACCCTCCGCATCGGCTACGACGAGGTCGACCCGGACTTCCCCGGTCTGAAGGTCACGACCCTGACCTCACCGGACGGCGCCGTCACCCGCTATCTGATCGACGAGGCGCACCAGGTCGTCGGTGAGATCGAAGGGGCCGGCGCGGTCAGCCGCACCATGTACGACGAAGCGGGCCGTACGGTAGCCGAGACCGACCCGCTGGGCCGCACCACCGGCTTCCGCTACGACGAGCACGGGCATCTGACGGCCGTGATCCGGCCGGACGGCAGCGAGATCGGCGCGGTGCTCGACGCACAGGGCAACCTGGCGCAGATCACCGATCCGGGCGGCGCGATATGGCGGCAGACCTTCGACGCGGCGGGCAACCGCACCACGCTCACCGACCCGCTCGCCGCCACCACCCGCCACCTCTACGACGAGCGCGGGGGCCTGCTCGCCGTCACCGACGCGCTGGGCGCGACGACCCGGGTGCGCTGTGACGCGGCCGGGCTCCCCGTCGAGATCACCGACCCGCTGGGAGCCACGACCTGCTACCAGCGGGACGCGTTCGGCCGCGTCGTGGCCGAGACGGACCCGCTGGGCGCGGTGACCCGCTACGAGTGGAGCCCGGAGGGCAACCTCCTGCGCCGCACCGGGCCGGATGGCTCGGCGGAGTCCTGGACGTACGACGGCGAGGGCAACCGCACCACCCACACCGACCCCGTCGGCGGCACGACGGTGTACGAGTACACCCACTTCGACCTGCTGTCGGCCCGCACGGGCCCGGATGGCGTTCGCTACGAGTTCGAGCATGACGCGGCGCTGCGGCTGACGAGGGTCACCAATCCTCAGGGCCTGAGATGGAGTTATGAGTACGACCTGGCTGGCCGCCTGGTTGCGGAGACGGACTTCGACGACCGCGAAGTGCGGTACGCCTACGACGCAACGGGCCATCTCACAGCCCGGACTGACCCGTTGGGCCGGATCATCACGTATGAGTACGACCTGCTCGGCCGCCTGATACGCAAAGCGTCCGTCGACCGCACCACAACCTTCACCTACGACCCCGCCGGACTCCTCACCTCAGCTGCCGACCCGGACGCGGAGGTCGTCTACCAGCGCGACCGCCTGGGCCGGGTGACCTCCGAAATGGTGAACGGCCGCGTCCTGACGCACAGCTACGACCCCCTGGGCCGCCGCACCCGCCGCACCACGCCCACGGGCGCCATCACGACCTACGCCTACGACGCGGCGGGCAACCGCACCGCCCTGACCGCCGGGAACCACACCCTCGCCTCGGCACACGACGCGGCGGGCCGCGAGACCACGCGCCGCGTCGGCGACGCCCTCACCCTCACCCACACTTGGGACCCGCTCGGCCGCCTGACCACGCAATCGCTGACCGGAGCCTCCGGCAATATCCACCACCGGGCGTACACCTATCGAGCCGACGGCCACCTGATCGGAGTGGACGACCACCGGTCGGGCCGACGCACTTTCGGCCTGGACGCGGCGGGCCGGGTGACGACCGTCCACGCCCACGACTGGACCGAGACCTACGCCTACGACGAGGCGGGCAACCAAACGCACGCGGCCTGGCCGAGCACGCAACCCGCCCAGGAGGCGACGGGCCCCCGCACCTACATCGGCACGCGCATCACCGGCGCGGGCTCGATCCGCTACGAACACGACGCGGCTGGCCGCCTCACCCTCCGCCAAAAGACCCGCCTGTCGAAGAAGCCCGACACCTGGCGCTACACCTGGGACGCAGAAGACCGCCTGGTATCGGTCACCACGCCCGCCGGCACGGTCTGGCGCTACCGCTACGACCCCTTCGGCCGCCGCACCACCAAACAACGCCTCGCGGCCGACGGCGAAACCGTCCTGGAGCAGACGGATTTCACCTGGGACGGCCCCACCCTCATAGAACAGACCACCACCACCCCGGACGTCCCCCACCCCGTCACCCTCACCTGGGACCACGAGGGCTTTCACCCCGTAGCCCAGACCGAGCGCATCACCGAAGCCACCACCCAACGCGAAATCGACACCCGATTCTTCGCGATCGTCACCGACCTGGTGGGCACTCCCACCGAACTCATCGACGAATCAGGCACCATCGCCTGGCGCACCCGCTCCACCCTCTGGGGCACCACCACTTGGGCCGCCGACAGCACGGCCTACACCCCACTCCGCTTCCCGGGCCAATACTTCGACCCCGAAACCGGCCTCCACTACAATTTCCACCGCTATTACGACCCGGATTCCGCCCGCTACCTCTCCCCCGACCCTCTGGGCCTATCCCCCGCCCCCAACCCGGCAACCTACACCCAGAACCCCCACACCTGGTTTGATCCCCTAGGACTATCCCCATGCCCAGGCGGGAACCATAATTGGGCCGGCAACCCCGCTGAACACGCTCGACTCAAGCGCTTTTACGAACAAGCCCAGAAATACGGGAAGGCCGGCTTCAGGGAACTAGAAAACGGAAGATTCCGCTTCTACGGAAAGATAACGCCCGCAGCGAAGGAAGGCGAAATAATGGGACGCCGACTCGTCCGAGAGTGGGATCCCGCAACTGACTCCACTCGCATTTGGCACGAATCACTGGATCACAGCGGAAGGGTGCGCATCACAAGGCCCGACGTGAAATTCACAGGCGGCAAAAAGGTGCATTACCTGTTCGACGACACCGGAAAGCTCATAGGAACATTCTAGGAATCCCATGAACCTGAGGAATGAAATCATCGAAAGACTAACGGCACTTACCGAAGGCACCAGCCCCCCGGAGGACGTTTCCGAATGGGCGACTTCCACAATGGAGGGCGACGCCCCGGACCTACTGGACGCCGATATCTGGCAAGCGCTTGACCGTCTGAGCGGGGCAGACCTCAAGTCTGACCCGACAACCTACCTGCACAGCACAGAAGACTACTCGGAGTGGCTGCGCGAGTTCAGGGAACAATAGAAGGGAAGGGTGGGAATTCACCGGTTCGCAGAGCGGTCGTGAACGTGTCCCACGCCTCCACCGGGAAGACGAGGGCGGGGCCTGCCGGGTGTTTGCTGTCGCGGACGGGGACGACACCGGCAGTGGTGGCTATGGAGGGCGCGAACTCCACGCACTGGCCTTCGTCTCCGCTGCTGTAGCTGGACTTGACCCATTCAGCACCGGACAGGTCGAGGGCGGTGTTCATCGTGTGTAGTCCTCCATCAGTCTGCTGATCACGGCCAGCGAATCGTCCGGCGACAAAGCCGAAGCCCTGATTCGGTCGTACCTGGCAGTCGCGAGGTCCACTTCTGCCGGTGAATCGATCGTCTGGCCTGCCATGGCTGTATCTGCGTACACAATGCTCGGTCCATCGTCGAACGTCAGAAGGGTGAAGCTCCCCGGCACCGGAGGTGCTCCTGCCGAGAACGGCAGCAACTGAAGTGTGATGTGCGGAGACTCTGCTACAGCTAGGAGATGGGCGAGTTGGGCCCGCGCCACTTCCCTTCCTCCCACCCCAGCACGCAGACACGCCTCACTCAGGACGCACCACAGCAACGGGGGCGCATCCCGCTCCATCACCTCTCTTCGCTGCAATCGTCTGGCCACCCTTGCGTCGATCTGGTCGGCGGTATCCCGAGGATGTGCGGACCGGAACACCGCTCGCGCGTACTCGGGCGTCTGCAACATGCCCATGATGAGCGTCGCCGAGTAATCCAGGACGCTGACCGCCTGCCGCTCCAACTGCACGTACGGCACGAACCAGTCCGGATAGCCATGCTGGCTGGCCCGCTTCCGCAGGCGCGCGAACAGGCCCGGCGTGCCGAAGACCCGATCGCACGCGTCGGCGAACTCGGGGCTGGCCAAGCGCTCACCCGCCTCCACCTTGGCCACATATTGCTGCCCGTAGTTGGCCTTCAAGCCCAACTCCCGTTGGCTCAGCTCCGCCTGCATCCGCCAGGTCCGCACCTCGGCTCCGAGGAACGCCGCCCCGCTGGACGGTTCCTGGCCTTCTTTGGCCTCACTCACCTGTGGTTCTCCCCTCACCCCAAACCTCTTGGTGTGCCCCGATCCCTGTTGCGCGCGGCCCCGCACGGCAACGCTTGCCGAGGCGCTCGCGGAGCGCCTCGGCGTTTCTCAGGAGCAGTAGCCCTCGCGCAGCAGCGCGTTGATTCGCTTGCCGTTGGCCACGGTCACTTTGTGCTGGGCGGTGCTGAAGCGGCGTGCCGCTGTCTCGTCGGGGTTCGCGGCCTTTCGGCGGAGGTCGAAGCACTGTTCTCCGGCCTTCTTGATATCCGACGCGGCCCCGAGCGCGGGGTCGATGTCGCGTAGGGCGCTTTGGAGTTCAAGGGCGCGGAGGCCCAGCATGTCCTCCTTGGCCTGGTCGCCGGCGTCCGACGGGACCTCCACCGGAAGCCTGTGGTCGGTGGGCGGAGCCGAGGGGGTGGCGGGGCTCGTAGAAGCCTTGGGGGTTGGGGGGCTCGGGGTCGCCGATGTCATGGCCGGGCTCGGCTTGTCCGAGGACGCCTCGGGTCGCTCGCCATCGGTGCCGCATCCCGTCAGCAGCAGCACGGTGGCCGCGCCGAGGGCGGCGGAGGCAGCGAGCGTGTCGCGCCGTCGGGTGGAGGGCTTCCCGCGCATGGCTTGGCTCCCGTGGGTGGAGCTGAGGGCCTTCCTCAGCGGGATCAAGCTGGCACGTCCCGTGCGGGACCGGTCCCGGGGTGCCCGGACGGATCTCGTCACTTCCTCCGCGGGCTGTCGACTCCGGACGCCGCCGAGTCGTGGTCGCTCGGCCCCTCGACGGGCGGCTGGAGGACCGGGTGGGCGAGGGGCGCGAGCGGAAACCGAAGCTCGTCGTGCCCAGTTGGGCGGCATCACAGGGCCCGGGGGATGGCCGAACCCTCGGGTCCGCCGATCTTCTCGCCCGCTCCCCCGGCGTGGGCCCCCGAACGGCTGCGGACCGAGATCCCGTCCCAGTAGGGTCCTCCGTACGAGAGGGGGAATAACACCCGTGTATTCACTCGTTCTTGACCCGAGGTAGGCGCCATGCTGCACGGCATCGACGTGAGTTCGTACCAGTCCACCTTCGACCCGGACGGGCTGGCCTTCGTCTTCATCAAGGCCACCGAAGGACGGTCGTACATCAACCCGAAGCAGACCTCGCAGGCGTCCCGGGCGCGGAAGGCGGGATGCGTCGTCGGCTTCTACCACTTCCTGTGGCCGGGCAACATCACCGCGCAGGCGCAGTACTTCGTCGAGAAGTGCGCGTCCCAGAAGCACGATCTGCTCGCCGTGGACTGGGAGACCACCGGTTCCGGCACCCGCGCCAGCAACGCTGAGAAGGACCGGTTCATCCGCGAGGTCAAGAAGCTGCGTCCCACGCACCGCGTGATGCTCTACTGCAACCGGAGCTTCTGGCTCAACTACGACACCACGTCCTACGCCGGAGACGGCCTGTGGATAGCGGACTATGTGACGGCGGGCAAGCCGCGCATCAAGGCGAAGTGGCGGATCCACCAGTACACCGACCGCCCGCTGGACAAGGACGTGGCGAACTTCTCCAGCAAGGCCGCGCTGCAGGCCTGGGCCGATCCCAGCCGGGCGGCGCTCACCGCGGAGGAGACGGAGGACGCCGAAGACGTCCACCTCACGGAGGGTGTGGGCGACACGGGCGAGGCCGAAGGTGGCGAGGAGGCGCGGGAGGGCGGGGCCTGACCGGGCCCTCGGGGTGTTGTCGGTGGGTGCGCCTACGCTGCCCGGTATGAGTTACGCAGACCTGCGCGAACTCCGCAGCGCGCTCACCACCGCGTCGGACATCGCCTTCTCGCTGGACGCCGCGCCCTCCGGGCCGGAGACCGAGCTGCTCACCGACGCCCTGCGCCGGGCGCTCGCCGCCGCGGGGTCGCTGACCGCCGAGCGCGGTGCCACGGGCTGCCCGGAGCATCCGCGCGGGGCCGTCGATCCGCTGTACGGGGATCCGGAGGACCCGCTGCCGCCCGGCTACGGCCGCTGTCTGCTGTGCAACGACCGCAGACGGCGGGCGAGCGCACAGCGGCGCGGCTGGCGCTGACGCGCCGGCCGTGCCGCCATGCGGCCCGTTGCCGCCGTGCGGCTGCCGTGCGGCTCGTTGCCTTGCCGCCGTGCGGCCCGGTCAGGCGGTCTTGCTGCCGTCCTTGTTCTGAGCCGCCCAGAACTCGTCGAAGGTGAGCAGCCCGTCACCGTTGCCGTCGTGGGCGTTGATGACGGCCTGGGCGACGGGTTCCGTGACGTACGGGTCCCCCAGCTGCGCCATCACGCTCTTGTACTCGGCCGCGGTGATCTGGCCGTCACCGTTGAGGTCATACCGCTCGAACGCCTTGCGCGCCGCCTCGATATCCGCCACCTGTTCCGCCCCTTCCGTGCGTGTGCTTGACCCGCACAGATTAGCGGTCGGCGGCGGCCGGCCCATCGGCCGCGTCACGATGTACACGACATAAGCGGCGCGCGCGGCGTCCGGTTGGTTCGCCGGGTTCGCTACCTTCGCCAGGTTCGCGGCGCGGAGGCTTTGTTGACCAGGGACATATAGCGGTCCCAGTCCCACAGCGGGCCGGGGTCGGTGTGGTCGGCTCCGGGGACCTCCACATGGCCGATGATGTGGTCGCGGTTCTTGGGGATGCCGAAGCGGTCGCAGACGGCCGAGGCAAGGGCGGCGGACGAGGCGTACATCTCGTCCGTGAACCACTTGGGGTCGTCCACCCAGCCCTCGTGCTCGATGCCGATGCTGCGGTTGTTGTAGTCCTTGTTGCCGGCGTGCCAGGCGACGTCCTTCTCCCGGACGAACTGCCCGATGTAGCCGTCGGCCGAGGCGACCATGTAGTGCGTGGAGACCTGCTTGGCCGGGTCCTGGAAGATCTTCATCGCGTCCGGGAAGGTCTCCTGCGTCACATGGATGACGATGAAGTCGATCGGATACGAGGTCGGGCGGCTGGAGACGCGGTAGTTGGATGGGGAGGCCGGGATCCAGTGGGTGGGGGGATAGGCGGCCGCGCGGCGGCGACGTCTGTCGTCGGCGTGGGCGGCGGTGGCGGTAGCGGCGGTGGCGGTGAGTCCGGTGGCGGCGGTGGCGAGATAGGCGCCCGAGCGGAGCAGGGCGCGCCGGGTGGAGGTGCGGCCGTGCGCTTCCATGGGGGATCTCCCGAATGGCGTAGCCGGGACAAAGGGGGGTGAAACGTGGGGGTGTGACGCGCGTAGCGCTGTTCCATGGTGCGTGCTGGGCAGGGCCATGCCAAGAACCGACGGGCAAAGAAAGATTTCGTGTCACGGTCTGGACCACTGGAGATTCATCAGAAAGAGGTCGACAACAAAGGAAAATTGCGCCCCTACCCGCCATTAGCAAGGCAAGTGTTACAGCTCACCTTGGATCGGCTTGGAAGTGATCTACCGTCTCTGCGATAGTCGGGGCCGCGACCCCATTGACCCGAGCGAGGTCGCTTCCCCCGAATGCCATGACGAACACCCCTTTCGTGCCATGGCCGGGGACGAAAAGAGGTCCCCGTGTCGTCGGCGTACGACGACGCGGGGACCCTTTTCACACGCTGGGCGCCCCACTCGCTCGGCGCCGAGGTCCGCACCCGCGCTCATCCGGTCAGTTTTCGGCCACCCGCATCTCGAACCAGGTCGTCTTGCCGCACGGCAGCAGATCGACCCCCCACCGCTGGGAGAGCTGGTCGACCAGCGTCAGCCCGCGCCCGCTGGTGTCGAGCTCCCCCACCGGCAGCAGACACGGCAGCCCCCGGGAGGGATCGCGGACCTCGACCCGCAGCCAGCCGCGCCGCCGCAGCATCCGCAGCCCGAAGGTGCGGGCGCCGGTATGCCGTACGGCGTTGCCCACCAGTTCGGAGACGAGCAGCACGGTGTGCTCGGCGAGCTGAAGACCCAGCCCCCAGTCGCGCGCCACCACGAATTCGGCCAGCCGGCGGGCGGTCGCCGCGGACTCGGGACGGGAGGGCAGCCGCACCTCCTCGGCCGCGGGGTTACCAAAGAGGTCAAGCGCCCTGCGGGCCCGCTCGTCCTCGACGGACGGCACCCCCCGCACCGCAGCCGTACCAGTGCGCTGCTGCGGCTGCTCCATTCCCTCCAAGCCCGCCATGCCCCCCATCATGGCCGCCCAAAAGGTCATCCGGGGCGGAACCGTGGGATCCCGAACACCGGAGCCCCAGGCTCCACAAAACCGATCCGACATATGCCAACGGCAGTTGGGGCACCACAACACCCCGGCTGACCAGCGATGTCACCGCGCGTACGCGTGATCACCCAGCGTACCGGAACGGGGCATACAGAGGCCGACCGTTGGCGAAGAAAATTCGCTCGCACGGGGCATACCCGGCTCCGTGACCCGGCCGAGACGATCGGAACCGGTCGGATGTCAGCGGAACGTGGCCTTACCCGGCCCGTCCTCGACAAAGCTGCGCATCCCGATCTCCCGGTCCTCGGTGGCGAACAGCCCGGCGAACCAGGTCCGTTCGATGGCGAGGCCGCTGTCGAGATCCGTCTCCAGCCCCCGGTCCACCGACTCCTTGGCCGCGCGCAGCGCGATCGCCGGGCCCCGGGCCAGCCGCGCCGCCCAGGCGTGGGCCTGCTCGTAGACCTCCTCGGCCGGTACGATCCGGTCCACCAGGCCGATGGTGAGCGCCTCGTCGGCCTTGACCTGGCGGCCCGTGAAGATGAGGTCCTTGGCCTTGGCCGGGCCGACCAGCCGGGCCAGCCGCTGAGTGCCGCCCGCGCCCGGGATCAGGCCGAGCAGGATCTCGGGCTGGCCCAGCTTGGCGTTCTCCGCGGCGATCCGGAAGTCGGCGCACAGCGCCAGCTCGCAGCCGCCGCCGAGGGCGTAGCCGGTGACGGCGGCGACCACGGGCTTGGGGATCCGGGCCACGGCGGTGAAGGACTCCTGCAGATCACCGGAGCGGGCCACCATCGCGGCGTGGTCCATCTCCCGCATCTCCTTGATGTCCGCGCCGGCCGCGAACACCTTCTCGCCGCCCCAGATGACCACGGCGCGCACATCGTCGCGGTGGGTCACCTCGGCGGCGAGCTCCCGCAGCCGGTCCTGGGTGGCGGTGTCGAGCGCGTTCATCGGGGGGCGGTCAAGGCGGAAGGTGGCAACGCCGTCGGCAACCTCGAGATTCACAGTCATGAGCGCAGGTTAGCGTCCGCTAACACGGGAGCGGAGGGCCGGGGGCGGTGCCATAACGCGGGGACGCAGGGACGCTTGGGGGCCGGAGCCGGGGCACCAGGGCGCCCCGGCTCCGGCGCGGGGTCATGCCTTCCACTTCTCCCAGGACATGTTCCAGCCGTTGAGCCCGTTGTCCGGCTGGACGGTCTCGTCATGCGAGTTCTTCACGATGACCACATCGCCGATGATCGATTTGCGGAAGAACCAGGACGCCGGGGTGGCGGAGTCCCCGCCGCCGCGCTGGTCGAACAGGCCCACACAGCCGTGGCTGACATTGGACGAGCCGAACGTGGCCTGGCCCGCCCAGTAGTTGCCGTGGATGAAGGTGCCGGAGGTCGACAGGCGCATCGCATGCGGCACGTCCTTGATGTCGTACTCCCCGTCGAAACCGACCGTGGCGCCGTCCATCCGCGTCACCGGATGCTTCTCGCTGATCACCATTTTGCCGTTGTAGGTCTCATGGCCGGGCGCGCCCGAGGTGATGGGGATGGTCTTGATGGTCTTGCCGTCCCGCTTGACCGTCATCTTCTTGGACTTGGCGTCGACGACCGAGATCTGGCTGCGGCCGATGGTGAACGTCACCGACTTCCGCTGCTCGCCGTACACCCCCGGCCTGCCCTCGACTCCGTCCAGATCCAGACTGAGCGTCACCTTGGTGCCGGGCTTCCAGTACTTCTCCGGGCGGAAGTCCAGCCGGTCGTTGCCGAACCAGTGGCTCGCGAGCGGCACCGAGGGCGAGGCGCTGACCTTTATCCCCTTCTCCACGGCCGCCGGGTGGGTGATACCGCGGTTGAAGTGGAGCGAGACGGGCATGCCGACGCCGACCGTCGAGCCGTCCTCCGGGGTGTAGATGCCCACGAAGGTGTTCTTGGGGCGCAGGGTGGTGAAGGTCGCGTGCCGGGTCGTGGTCAGGCCATGGGTGTCCTTGGCGACCGCGTCCACGGTGTAGGTGGTGTCCGAGCGGAGATGGGCGGCGGGCAGCCAGCTCTTTCCGTCCCCGCCGACCTTCCCCTCGACCGCGGCGCCCTTGGCGTCCTTGACCTTGACCGAGGACAGGGTGCCCCGCGCCGAGGTGACCTTCAGCGCACCGCTGGTGTCCACGCCCTTCGCGCCGTCCTCGGGCGCGATCGTCACCACGGCCCGCGAGGTCTTGGGCCGGCTGTCGCCCTTGCCGTCCTTGCCCTTCCTGCCGTCGTCGGAGCCACCGCCTCCGCCGCACGCGGCCACTGCCATGAGCAATGCCCCGAGCAGCAGCGCGAGAAGCCCCTTGCGGCCGCCGCGCGCCGCCCCCGGTATCCACCGCACCGTCACCACAGCTCTCCCTCCCCCGGAGCCGCGCCCCGCGGCAAGCCCGATCACGCGCAGGGCGCGCCTGGCGATAGGTAATCACACGCCACCGACAGTGGACTTCCCCTCGTTGGTCACGGTTCAGTCGCAGGCAGGAGCCGGTCACGGGACGATCGGCCCGTGCCGGGCAGCGGTGGAGTGCGGGGAAACGTGCGAGTCGGCGCGATTGCGGGCAGAACAGGTGGGAGAGCGTGGGCCAGGGTCCGTGCGGTACGGGACACCGCGGGGCCCGCCGGCCCGCCATGAGGTGCTGCCCGCCTTCCCTCCGTCGGGGCGGGGGCGGTTGGCCACGAGCCGCGGAGGCCGATGTGTCCAGTGCAGCCGGGCAGGAGACACGCGACGGCGTCCCCGGACGCCCCTCGGCGACGGCGGTGGGCCGTCTCGTCGGCCACCGCCCCACGGCGCTCGCCCCGCGGCCCGACCGGAGCGCCGCCCCGGCGGCGGGCCCCGCCGTCCGGCCGGGCAGCCCGGAGCCGCTCGGCGCCCGCCCCTGCCGGGGGCCGGACGGGGTGTGGGGCACCAACTTCGCGCTGTGGGCGGGCGGTGCGGAGGCCGTCGACCTGTGTCTGTTCGACGACGACGGCCACGAGCTGCGCTGTCCGCTCACCGAGCTCACCCATGAGGTCTGGCACGGCTTCGTGCCCGGTGTGCTGCCCGGCCGGCGGTACGGCTACCGCGTGCACGGCCGCTGGGACCCCTGGACCGGCGCCCGCTGGAATCCGGCGAAGCTGCTGCTGGATCCGTACGCCCGCGCCGTGGACGGGGACTTCGCGCTGCCCGCGGAGGTCTACGGACATATGCGGGACTGGCCGCAGCAGCATGTGGCGGACACCGTCCGGGACGACCGCGACTCCGCCCCGTACGTCCCCAAGGGCGTGGTCGTCGGCGACGACACGGCGGACGGCGCGCCCGACGAGTGGACGGAGGACCGGCGGCCCAAGACGCCCTGGGCCGAGTCGGTGATCTACGAACTCCATGTGCGCGGCTTCACCATGCGCCACCCCGGGGTGCCGCCCGAACTGCGCGGCACCTACGCGGGGCTGGCGCATCCGGCGGCGATCGAGCACCTGACCCGGCTCGGGGTCACGGCGGTCGAGCTGCTGCCGGTGCATCAGTTCGCCCACGAGGACCATCTGCTGCGACGGGGCTTACGCAACTACTGGGGCTACAACTCGATCGGCTACTTCGCGCCGCACGCCGGATACGCGGCCGGCGGCACGCGGGGCCAGCAGGTCGGGGAGTTCCGGCGGATGGTGCGCGCCCTGCACGCCGCCGGGATCGAGGTGATCCTCGACGTCGTCTACAACCACACCGCCGAGGCCAATGAGCTGGGCCCCACCCTCTCGCTGCGCGGTGTCGACAACCGCGGCTACTACCGCCTGCAGCAAGATCCCCGCCGCTACGCCGACTTCACCGGCTGCGGCAACACCCTGCACGTCCTGCAGCCACAGGTGCTGCGGCTGATCACCGACTCGCTGCGCTACTGGGTCACCGAGATGGGGGTGGACGGCTTCCGCTTCGACCTGGCCAGCGCGCTCGCCCGCGCCACGCACGGCGTGGACATGCTCTCGCCCTTCCTGGCCGTGATCGCGCAGGATCCCGTACTGCGCCGGGTGAAGCTGATCGCGGAGCCATGGGACGTGGGCTCCGGCGGCTATCAGGTGGGCGCCTTCCCGCCGCTGTGGGCGGAGTGGAACGACCGCTACCGCGACGCGGTGCGGGACTTCTGGCGCGGGGCGCTGCCCGACGCCCGCGATCTGGGCTACCGGCTCTCGGGCTCCAGCGATCTGTACGCGTGGAGCGGCCGCCGCCCGTACGCCTCGGTCAACTTCATCACCGCGCACGACGGGTTCACCCTGCGCGACCTGGTCTCCTACGAGCACAAGCACAACGAGGCCAACGGGGAGGGCAATCGCGACGGCACCCCCGACAACCGCGCCTGGAACTGCGGCGCCGAGGGCGAGACCGACGCCCCGGAGATACGGGCGCTGCGCCGCCGCCAGCTGCGCAATCTGCTGGCCACCCTGCTGCTGTCCACCGGGGTGCCGATGCTGGTCGCGGGCGATGAGCTGGGCCGCACCCAGGGCGGCAACAACAATGCGTACTGCCAGGACAACGAGACCGGCTGGCTCGACTGGTCGCTGCTGGAAGACCCCGGCTGGCGCGCCCTTACCGAGCTCACCGCCCGGCTGATACGGCTGCGCCGGGCCCATCCGGTGCTGCGCCGCCCGGCCTTCTTCTCCGGCCTGGCCCGGCCCCCGGAGGGACTGCGCGATCTGGCGTGGTTCACCCCACACGGCACCGAGATGGCCGAATCCGACTGGTACGCGCCGACGACCGCCCTCGGGGCCTATCTTTCGGGCCGCGATCTGCCCCAGCGCGATCCGCACGGCGCCCCGGTCACGGACGACAGCTTCCTGGCCCTGCTGCACGCGGGCCCGCGGCCGCTCTCCTTCACCCTGCCCGGACCGCCCTGGGCCCGGGGGTACGAGCTCCTCCTGGACACCTCCCGTGAGGACCAGGAGGCACCCCCGGGCACACGGCTCGCGGCGGGCGCCCCCATCGAGCTTCCGGCGCGCTCGGTCCTGCTGCTGCGCGCCCTCGACGCCACGGACCTACGCCAAAAAACCGAGTGAGCACTGTCGGTGGCGGACCGTAGTCTCCCCACTGATGGCTGTGACGAGTGAACCCCGCGCCCAAGAAGGCGGTGCCGCCCCGCGGCACCGCTCAGCCACGCGTTCGCTCCTGCGGCTGTGGCCCTATGTGCGGCCGGTGCGGGTGCGGCTGTTCGGCGCGGCCGGGGTGGCGGTCGTCGCCTCCTGTCTGGGGCTGGTCATCCCGCTGGTCCTGAAGTGGATGGTGGACGGGCCGGTGGCCCACCGGGACCCGGGCGGAGTCTGGCTGGGCGGTGCGCTGCTGCTCGCCCTGGGCACGGCCGAGGCCGGGCTCTTCGGCCTGCGGCGCTGGCTGGTGGGGCGGCCCCTGGCCTCCGTCGAGGCCGCGATGCGCGCCGATCTCTACCGCCATCTGCAGCGGCTGCCGGTCTCCTTCCACGACCGCTGGGCCTCCGGCCAGCTGCTGTCGCGGGCCACGACCGATCTGATGCTGCTGCGGATGTTCCTGGCCTTCCCGCTCACCTTCCTGGTGGTGAACGGGGTCACCATCCTGGCCGGATTCGCCATCCTGCTGTCGCAGGAGTGGACGCTGGGCCTGGTCCTGGTGATCCCGGCGGTGCCGCTGGTGATCCTCTGCTCGCTGTTCGAGACGCGGTACGCGACGGTGGCCCGCACCGTGCAGGACCAGACCGGCGATCTGACGACGGTCGTCGAGGAGGGCGTGCTCGGTGTCCGCATCGTCAAGGGCTTCGGCCGCCACCGCAGCCAGGCCCGCGCCTTCCGTGTCCTGTCGGAGCAGGTCCGCTCCACCGAGCTCCACAAGGCGCGGCTGCTGGCCACGCTCTGGGCACTGATCATGACCCTGCCGGAGCTGGCGATCGGCGCGGCGCTGGTGCTCGGCACGATGCGGGTGGCCGACGGGGATCTGTCGGCGGGCACGCTGGTCGCCTTCCTCTCCACCGCCCTGACGCTGCGCTGGCCCGTGGAGTCCCTGGGCTTCCTCCTCGCGATGAGCCAGGACGCGGCGACGGCCACCGACCGCTATTTCGACGTCATGGACGCGGAACCGGCCACCGCGGCCGACCGGCGGCCCGCAGGGGCGGTGCGGCGCGGCGAGGACGGCGAAGGCAGCGAGGGCGGCCAGGACCGCGAGGGCGGGCTCCGGTTCGAGGGGGTGGAGTTCGCCTACGCGGACGCGCCGCCGGAGGAGCCGCCCGTGCTGCGCGGGGTCGATCTCCACATCCGGCCCGGCGAGACCATGGCGCTGGTCGGGGCGACCGGATCCGGAAAGACCACCCTTACCGCTCTCGTCCCCCGGCTGCAGGAGATCACGCGCGGGCGGATCACCCTCGACGGCCGGGACATCACCGCCCTCCCCCGGGAGGAGCTGCGCGCCCTGGTGGCCGTCGCGTTCGAGGAGCCCACGCTGTTCTCCGCCACCGCCGGTGAGAACGTCCTCATGGGCGCGAGCGACGCGGGCCGGGAGGAGCTGCTGCGAGCCCTGAAGGTGGCGCAGGCCGATTTCGTGCACACCCTGCCGGAGGGCACCGACACCGAGGTCGGCGAGCAGGGGCTGAGCCTGTCCGGCGGTCAGCGGCAGCGGCTCGCGCTGGCGCGGGCCGTCGTGGGCAGCCCGCGGTTCCTGGTGCTCGACGATCCGCTGTCCGCCCTCGATGTGCACACCGAGGCGCTGGTGGAGGCGGCACTGCGGCAGGTGCTGGCGGCCACGACCGCGCTGGTCGTCGCGCACCGGCCGTCCACCGTGCTGCTCGCCGACCGGGTCGCGCTGCTGTCGGAGGGCCGGATCACCGCCGTCGGCACCCATCAGCGGCTGCTGCGGGAGAGCGCGGAGTACCGGTCGCTGATGTCCGGGCAGGAACGCGAGGAGGGGGAGAGCAGACCATGACGACGGTCGAGGAGGAGCGGGAGAGCACGGACGACGAGGGCTGGGGCGAGGACAGCGACGAGGGCCGGGCGCCGTCGTCCGACCCGTTCGACCGCGATGTCCTGCCGGTGCCCAAGGGCGCGTCGCCGGCTCTGCTGCGTTCGCTGCTCTCGCCGCGCCGGCGGCGGGTCTGGCTGGCGGCCGTCCTGCTGCTGCTCCAGCAGGCCGCCGTGCAGGCGGGTCCGCTGCTCGTCGCGTACGCCATCGACCATGCCGTGCCCGCCCTCCGCGACGGCGCCCACGGCCCGCTGATCGCCGTCGGCGCGGTCTATCTGGGCTGTGCGCTCGCCTCCGGGACGCTGCAGTACGCGTTCATCCGCTTCTCCGCCCGGATCGGCCAGGACGTGCTGCTGGATCTGCGCGGCCGGATCTTCCGCCATGCCCAGGCGCTGAGCGTGGACTTCCACGAGCGCTACACCTCCGGCCGGCTGATCTCCCGCGCCACGACCGATGTCGAGTCCCTGCGCGAGTTGCTCAGCGAGGGGCTGGAGGAGCTGCTCGGGGTCGCGCTGTCGGTCGTCTACATCTCCGTCACGCTGCTCTATCTCGACTGGGGGCTGGGCGGGGCGGCCGTGCTCTCCTTCTGGCCGCTGTATCTGCTGATCCGCTCCTTCCAGCGGCGCTCCATGCGGGTGTACCGCAAGCGGTCGACGGCGATCGCGGCGGTGATCGTGACGTTCACCGAGACCATGAACGGCATCCGCCCCGTGCAGGCGTTCCGCCGCGAGCGCGCCAACGACACGCGCTTCCGCGAGCTGAACCACCGCCATGAGCGCGCCAACGGGGACGCGATCCTGGAGATGGCCCGCTATGTGGTCAGCTCCCGGCTGGTCGCCAACGCGGCGGTGGCCGCCCTCGTGCTCTGGGGCGCCTACCGGGTGGCCTCCGGTTCGCTCGCACTCGGGGTGCTCGCCGCGGCCGCGCTGTATCTGCGCAGGCTGTACGACCCGATCGACCGGCTGGGGATGTTCCTCAACTCCTACCAGTCGGCGGCCGCCTCGCTGGAGAAGATCGCGGGCCTGCTGGCCCAGCGCCCCTCCGTCCCCGAGCCCGCCGGCCCCAAGCCACTGCCGCCGCGCCCGGCGAAGGCCCCCGGCCGGGAGGTGGTCTTCGACGGGGTGCGCTTCGCCTATCGCACCGGCGGCGAGGTGCTGCCCCGCTTCGACCTCACGCTGCCCGCCGGGCAGACCCTCGCGGTGGTCGGGGCGACCGGGGCGGGCAAATCCACCCTCGCCAAGCTGCTGGCCCGCTTCTACGACCCCAGCGAAGGGCGGGTGCTGCTCGACGGGGTGGACCTGCGCGATCTGGCCATGCCCGAACTGCGGCGCGGTGTGGTCATGGTGACGCAGGAGGCGTTCCTGTTCTCCGGCACGATCGCCGAGAACATCGCCATCGGCCGTCCCGACGCCACCCGCGCCGAGATCGAGCAGGCGGCCAAGGCGATCGGCGCACACGACTTCGTCGCCGCCCTGCCCGACGGCTACGACACGGATGTGCGCAAGCGCGGCGGCCGGATCTCGGCCGGCCAGCGCCAACTGGTCGCGTTCGCCCGCGCGCTGCTCGCCGACCCGTCGGTCCTCATCCTCGACGAGGCCACCTCCTCCCTCGACATCCCGGGCGAGCAGGCGGTGCAGCGCGCCATGGACACGGTGCTGCGCGGCCGTACGGCGGTCATCATCGCCCACCGCCTGTCGACCGTCGAGACGGCCGACCGGGTGCTGGTCATGGCCGACGGCCGGATCGTCGAGGACGGCTCACCGGACCGCCTGATCGCGGGCGAGGGTCGGTTCGCGGCGCTGCATCAGGCGTGGCGGGACAGCCTGGTGTGACGAGCCGGCCGGCCTGGAAGCGTTGACGTACGCACGCCGGATCGCGGCCAGGACAGAGGTTCGTCGAGTCCACGACGGAACAGGTCGCAGCGCTACTTGCGCGTGCGCGACGCCTGTGAGAGCGCGTCGACGGTTACCCCCACGATGGCCAGGAGCTGCGCCGGGCTCGCCCCGGCTCTGCTCATGACGGCGAGAGACTGGTTCACGGCGGCCACGTGTTCAGCGAAGGTATCGGCGTCCCGGTCGGTCAATCGGCCTGCCTTCAGTGCGGCGCGTAGACGCAAGCGCTGGAAGCCCAGTGCCTCCTTCGCGCGAGCCGCGACACTCCGGCTCAGCACCGGAATCGCCATGGCCGATTGGGCGACCAGGCATCCGTCCGGCAGTTCGGGATCGGCGATGCGCGCGAGGGTGACGTCGAAGAACGCACGAACGGCTGTAAGAGGCTCGGAGGCCGCACACGACAGGGCGGCGTCGTACTTGTCGCCATAGCGCGCGGCATAGCGATCCAAGCAGCGCAGGAAGAGCGTGTCCTTGTCGCCGAGCGAGGAGTAGATGGAGCTGCGGTTCAGGCCGGTTGCCCGGGACAGATCGTCCACTGAGGTGTCGGCGTAGCCCGCGCGCCAGAACTGGATCATCGCGGCGTCGAGTGCCGTGTCCATGTCGAATTGCTTCTTGCCTGCCACGTGGCACTTCCTTGCCGGTGTGTCGATGTTCCGTGTCGCGCCGCACCATTCTATCTTGAACCAATCGGTTCAAGATGTGTTAGCGTCCAAGCACGGTCATGGCCGGGCGTCCCCCACAGCGCGACATTGTTCGTCCAGCCCGGGCTCGTCGTCCCTGTCCTGCTCCTGGGCCTCACCGATCAGGCCGTCGGGCCCCGGACGTCGAGCAGCGCGCCGGCCGCTCCCGGCATCCGCACTGCGCTCGTGGGCCCAACCCTCGGGCGAAGCTCCGAACCAGAACACCCGACCCCGACGGAGGATCCCCGTGACTGACCCTGCGACCAGCGCCCGGCCCGTCCGCGAAAGTAACCCTGTCCCCGATCTGCCCCTGCACGACCTGGCGGGATTCACTCACTGCTGGGTTGACGCCGACGGCGTCCGCCTTCATGCCGTCGAAGGGGGCCGGCCGACCGGCCCGGCCATTGTCCTGCTCGCCGGATTCCCGCAAACCTGGTGGGCATGGCGAAAGGTCATGCCCAGCCTCGCCGGCCGGTTCCACGTCATCGCGATCGACCTGCCGGGTCAGGGCCACTCCGAGCGCCCGGAGCGCAGCTACGACACGCACACGGTCGCCGCGCACGTCCACGCCGCCGTGAAGTCTCTCGGAGTGTCGACTTACTGGCTGGTCGCCCACGACATCGGCGCCTGGGTCGCTTTCTCCCTCGCACTCCGATTCGAGAGCCAACTGCGCGGGGTCGCTTTGCTCGACGCCGGGATTCCCGGCATCACCCTCCCCGAAGCGATTCCCACCGACCCGGATCGGGCGTGGAAGACCTGGCATTTCGCGTTCCACCTTGTGCCCGACCTGCCCGAGACGCTGCTTGCCGGCCGCGAACGGGACTACGTCGGCTGGTTCCTGACAGTGAAGGCCCTCTCTCCCGACACATTCGAGGACGCCGAACTCGACCACTACGCAGCGGCCGTCGCCGCCGACGGTGGCCTCCGCGCTTCCCTCGCCTACTACCGGGACGCCGCCGAGTCGGCGCGCAAGAACCACGAGGCGCTCAAGCGGCAGCACCTGACGGTGCCCATCCTCGGAATCTCCAGCAGCCACGGCTCCATCCCGGACATGGCGGCCTCCGTCAGCCCCTGGGCCGACGACGTCACCGGAATCGTCGTGCCCGACGCTGGACACTTCATCCCCGATGAGCAGCCCGAAGCCGTCGCCGCCGCTGTAGCCGATTTCATCCTCGACGGCGACTGACACCGGTCAAAACTCCGGCCCGGCGACGTCCAGCCCTGCGAGGGATCCCTTACGGACGCGCAGCCGCCGGGCGGAAGCCTTACGGCTGTTCAGGTTCAGCCGCCGTACGCGTACGAGGCGAGCAGTCCGACGGCGAGTACCGGGTCCACGACCGGGACGCCCAGCCGCTCCTCCAGCAGCGGGCGGATGCCGATGGTGTTGAGGCCGGTGCAGGCGAGGAGCAGGGTGTCGGCGCCCGACGCGACGAGCCCGGCCGCGGCCTCCAGCACCGCCGCGGGCCCCTCCGGGGCGAGCAGGTCGGTGGTGCGGTGGACGCCGTCGGGGCGGGCGGAGGCGGCGAAGTGGTCGCCGAGCACGGCGCGCACGGCGGGCGGTGCCTCGTCCCGGATACCCAGCACCCCGACCCGGCGGCCGAGGCCCAGGGCTACGGCGGCGGCCGCCGAGCCCGCGCCGATGACGGGGATGCCGACGGCTTGGCGGGTCTTCTGGAGCGCCGGATCGGCGGCGCAGCTGATGATCAGCGTTTGCGCCCCGGCATCGGCCAGCTCCCGCGCGAGGTCCACGATCTTGGGTTCGGCGCGGGCCTCGGAGTCGTCGTCATGGACGCCGTGGGGCTGGCCGGGGATGCACCGCGAGACGGTCGGCAGACCGTAGCGCTCCTCGATGGCCGTGCCGTGGGTGGCGACGGCGGCAGGGTCCTCGCTGGTGAGGACGCGGATCACCCCGATGGGCCGGGCGGCGGCAGATGCGGACGCGGGCACGGGTACGGACACGGGCGAGGGCGTGGACACGGTGGACCTCCGGTGGGTGGGGCGCTGCGGGGCGGGCGGAGGGTGCGGGTGGGCGTGCGGAGGCGTTACGGGGTGGGCGGGTACGCGGAAGCCTTACGGGGCGCGGGTGCCCCGAGGCGTTACGGTGGCGGCTGAGTGCGCGGAAGCCTTACGGGGCGCGGGTGCCCGGAAGCGTTACGGGGCGGCAGGCTACGCGGAAGCCTTACGGGGCCGCCGGTGCCCCGAGGCGGTATGGGGCCGACGGCGTGCGGCCGGGTGTGCGGCGGCGGCCCGGCGCTCGTCACGCCGAGGCCGCCACCACCTCTGCCGCCATGCGGACGGCGATGGCACGGGCCAGCAGCACGGGGCGGCCCGCGGCCCGCACGGCGGCGGTGCGCATCTGTTCCGTGTAGCCGATGCAGTCCAGAACGAGCCAGGAGCTGCCGCGGTCGGCGAGGGTGCGCGTGGCGGCGGCGATGTCGTCCAGGACGCGCTCGGCGGGGCCGTACGGATCGGCGGTCGCGGCCTGGACCCGGCCGGGCAGCAGCTCCGCCCAGCGGCGGGAGACATCCTCGGCCTGGGCGGGGTGCGGGCAGACGATGCCCACGGGGTCGGTGCCCACGGTCGCGGCGACGGCCTGCTGCACCAGCGGTTCGGCGAACAGCAGCGGCTGCCGGGCCCGCACCGCGGGAAAGCGGCCGGTGCACAGCAGCAGGGTCGCGGCGGCGCCGTCCCGCTCCGCGCGGGCGACCGCGTCCGTGATGCGCGGGACGATCGCCCCGTGCCCGAGCAGTACCGAACGGCCGTCGCGCAGCCGGGAGATCAGCGGCGCCTCGCCGTCCTCGGGGGCCAGCAGCCGGCGGGTCGCCGCCTCGGCGTCGCCGTCGAACCGTTCGGCGTCGAGTGCGCCGTGCTCGACCAGGCGCACCCCGGGCAGCAGCGGTTCGGCGTCCGGGCGGAGGTCGGCGCGCGGGGCCTGGCCGATGGTGACGAGGCCGAGGGCCGGGGCGCCCGCCGGGTGTTCGGGGCCCACGGTCTCCACGGTCTCCCTGGTCTCCCTGGTGTCCACAGCGTGTACGTCCTTTCTCACTGAGCCTTTCTCACTGGGCCTTTCTCCTTGGGCCTTCCTCACGCACCTTCCTCAGGGCCTTCCTCACAGGGCCTTGGTGAGCTGGCCCACGTCGTTGAGGGAGCTACCGGCGACGAGTCCGGCGCCGACCAGCGACAGGTCGTTCTCGGCCTGCTCGTCGGACTCCTTGCGCGCCTCCGCGTCGGCGATCCCGCGCCGCCGCCACAGGGTGTAGAGCTGACGGACGACCAGGGCGCCGAGGACCATCCAGCCGGCCTGGGGCGTGGCCACCAGAAGTCCGGTGGCCAGCAGGACGCCCATCTGCCGGGAGGGTCCGCCGAGGAGCTGGACGAGCGCGCCGGGGATCGCCCACAGCAGCATGGTGGTCATGGTGCCGGGTTCGAGGCCGGTCTTGATGGTGGTGACGTAGACCTCGGCGACCGGCGGCACCTTGCCGTCGGAGAAGAAGGTCTTCCAGGCGACGGCGACGACGACCAGCGCGACGCCGAAGCCGACGAGCTGGGCGAGGTACTGCTGGCGCCGCCCCTCGATCTCGAAGGGGCGCCAGGGTGCGGCGTCCCGGCGCAGCAGCCAGCCCGCCTTGAAGTCGTAGCCGAGGTCGGCGAAGGCGGGGCCGGTGGAGGCCGTATAGCCGACCAGCAGGGCGAGCGGCACGGTCGGGATGTGCAGCACCAGACCGATGATCAAGAAGATCAGGGTGACGGCGAAGGCCGGGAACCAGCCGGAGTGCATCGCCGCCAGCCCCACGATCAGCTGGTGGACGATGGCGGCGACACCGGCCAGCAGCACCCAGCCGACCAGGGCGGGCAGGGAGAGCCCGCCCACCACACCGCCCGCGATCGCGACCACGATCGCGCCGCAGACGAAGAGGCCCATGCCCTCCAGCAGTCCCCTGCGCAGCTGGGGGGCCTGGACCGTAAGACCGCCGTCGGCATCCGGACCGTCGACGGCCGAGCCGTCGGAGACCGGACCGTCGGCGGCCGCCTTCGCCCCGCCCTTCCGTGTCCGCATCAGCAGCAGCGCCTGCGCCAGGGCGACGAGCCCCGCGCCGATCATCAGCCCGTGCGGCACATGGCGCGCGCCCAGGTCGAAGCCGAACTCGGGGGCGTACTGCCCCACGGTCAACCCGACGCCGAACATGGCGAGCGCCCAGATGTTGCCCAGGAACCCCACACCCGCGGCGCTGGTCGGCAGCTTGAACAGCGCGCCGACGAAGCCGATCACCGCGCCCGCGCCCAGGATCGCGGCCTTGCGCCCACCGGTGTCCCCGGCCTTGATCGTCTCGGCCGCCGCGATCCCGGCCGGCCACGACCCGGTGGCGGGCAGCAGCTTGGAGTCGAACACCCGGTACAGCACCCAGCTGTCGACGGCCAGGCCGATGACGGCCCCGCCGAGCATGGGCCACACCAGGTCGTTACGCCCCAGCGCGAACGGCACCGCGATCGGGGTGAGCAGCGAGTTGGCCGCGGCGAAGGTGGAGCCGGAGATCGCCGACTGCACCAGGTTCTGCCGGTGCTTGGAGCGCATCCGGGTCAGCACGCCGACCGGGATACGGCCGATGAGCATCGCCACCAGGGCGCCGATCACGGCCGTGTTGGGCGACACCCCGAGCGAGGTGATCAGCACGATGCCGATCAGGGCGCCGAGGACCGACAGCACGATGGTGAGGACGAGGGTGACCGGCTCGAAGGCTCTCGGGTGCGATCGCGGTGGGGCGTCCGCGGCCGCGGCGTCGGCGCCGGCCTGGGGGTTCGGGTTCATGGGGACTCCTGCGGGGTCCGGTGGGGACGGGTCGGTCACCCGACCGCTGGGGACGGGTCGGTCACCCCGCCGGGGTGAGGGCCTGGAGGTGGGTCATGGGTCCGTACAGCTCGACCAGGCGCGCGAACTCCTCGGGGTCCAGGAAGCGGGCGACGCCGCGTCCGAACTCCTTCGCGGTCTCGACCGCGAACCGGGCCGCGACCGCGATGTCGGTCTCGTGGCTGGCGCCGGTGGCGCATCCGGCCACCGCCGAGCCCGCCGTGATCGCGAGGCCGACGACGGGGGCGGTGGTGGCGACGGCGGGCTGGAGGATGGAGTTGAGGTGGTGCACTCCGTTGCCGTACGGGGTGATGTCCTGCGTGGTGATCGGCAGGATGCGCGCCGACTCGCCGGTCACGCTCTCCAGGACGGCCACCAGATCCTCGCTGACCCGCAGGATCCAGCCCTGGCAGACCGTCGGCGACAGGGCGACGCCGCGGTGGTTGAGCAGCCGGTTGCCCTTGGTGGTGTCGATGGAGACGACCGCGTCCATCGCGGGCGAGATCTCCTCGCGGTTGCACGTCAGCGTGTCCACCGGGGAGTCCATGAAGGGCACGGGGTCGTGTGGCTGGGTGGGGGCCCAGCCGGAGACGTGGGTGGAGAGCGTGACATCGCCGTCCAGGACGTCGCCGCGGGCGTGCATGTCCAGCAGCTTGGCCGCGGCGGACAGCGCCGCCACCGCCCCGTCGGCGTCCGAGACCAGCCCGATCCGCTCCGGGCGGGCCCCGACTCCGCCGAGCCGGCCGAGGATGCCCAGGGTCGGGGCGTCGCCGCCGCCCAGCTTGCCGCGGCGGCCGGGGACGGTGACGGAGACGAAGTCCGTGCTGCCCTTGTCGCCCTCGACGGTGCGCACCTCGACCTGGGGCGCCGTCTGCGGGTCGGCTCCGGCCGCGGCCTGGACCGCGCGCAGATGGTCGGCGAGGAGGGCGCCGCTGGTCTGCGGCCGGTCGAGGAGTTCGATGATGTCAAGGACGTGTTTGAGCACGGCTGGCCTCTCACGGCGGGGTGATGCGGTTGGTGATGTGGTGGGAGATGCGGTCGGTAAGGCGGTCACGGACGCCGTCGGCGATGTGATCGGCAGATGCGGTCGGTAAGGCCGTCGGCGATGCCGTCGGTGAGGCGATCGGTCATGCCTCGGTGAGGCGATCGGTGACGTCGGTGGCCCGACCGGACGAGCGGGGGAAGCGGCGCGCGGGGCGGGCACTGCCACCGGGCACCGGCCTGGCCGGGGATCCGCCCGGCCGTCGGCTCCGCCAGGGTCCGCCCGGCGTCGCGCTGTGCGCAATGTTTTCTCGATATCCGAGAATGTTTACTCTTTCGTCATGCCTGAACAGAAGCCCGTAACCGGCGCCCCGCCCCTCCAGACCGCGGACCGCGTGCTGAACGTGCTGCTCGCCTTCGACCGCGAGCGCCCCGAGTGGGGCGTCACCGAGATCGCCGAGGAGTTCGGGCTGGACAAGTCGGTGGCCCAGCGGCTGCTGGCCGCGCTGGCCTACCGGGGCTTCCTGGTCTCCGACAAGCGCTCACGCCGCTATCGGCTGGGCCCGGCGGTGTGGCATCTGTCCTGGGTGTGGGAGCGGGGCGGCGGCATGGCCAGCCTGGCCCGGCCGATCCTGGAGGCGCTGGCCGAGGCGGTCGGGGTGAACACACTGTTCGCGGTCCCGGACGGGGTGCACATGCGCTGCGTCGCGGCGGTGGACGGGGCCACCGGCCCGCTGCGCTACTACGTGCTGGCGGGCGAGCTGTACCCGGCACACGCCGGCGCCACCTCCCGCGCCTACTTCGGTATGCTCCCGCCCGGTGACCGGGCCGTGCTGCTGTACGGCCGCCCGATGGCGCGCTTCAGCGAGCACACACCGACCGATCCGGTGCGGCTCGAAGAGCGCTTCTCCCAGGTGCGGCGCGACGGCTACGCCTACTCCGAGGGCGAGTACGATCCGGACAGCGCGGCGCTCGCGGCGCCGGTTCTGGTGGGCAGACGTCCGGTGGGCACCCTGACTCTGGCCGCCGCGCCCGAGGTGCTGCGCCCCCGCCGGGAGCAGCTCATCGCGCCGCTGCTGCAGGGCGCCGCCGATCTGGGCAGGCTGCTGACGCCGACCCGGCCGCGACGCGCTCCGCGACGCTAGCGGCGCCGAGCGGCGCCCCTCCGCGCGGCGTACCGCCCACTCCGACAATTCGCCCCAAATCCCCCACTTCCCCTCACCGCCCCGGCCCTCCGTACCGCCGTTCCACTGTTCCGCCGTTCCGCCGTTCCGCCGTTCCGCCAGAAAGGCCCCCTCATGCAGTTGCTGCTGCTGTCGAACTCCGCCGCGCCCGGCCGCGGCTACCTGGACCACGCACTCGAGGAGATCGCCTCGGCACTGGACGGCGCGCGCCGGCTCGTCTTCGTGCCGTACGCGCTGGCCGACCACGACGGCTACACCGCCAAGGTGGCCACGGCCCTGGAGCCGCTGGGCGTGGAGGTCACCGGTGCGCACACCGCCGACGACCCGGCCGGGCTGGTGCGCGGGGCGCAGGCGGTGTTCGTCGGCGGCGGCAACAGCTTCCGGCTGCTCAAGGCGTTGCACGAGCGCGATCTGGTCCGGGCGATACGGGAACGGGTAACCGCGGGCGCGGTCTACATGGGCTCCAGCGCGGGCACCAACATGGCCTGCCCGACCCTGCGCACCTCCAATGACATGCCCATCGTCCAGCCGCCCACCTTCGAGGCGCTGGGGCTGCTGCCGTTCCAGATCAACCCGCACTACCTCGACGCCGAGCCGGACACCGCCCATATGGGCGAGAGTCGGGCCCTGCGGCTCGAGCAGTTCCTGGAGGAGAACGACGTCCCCGTGGTCGGGCTGCGCGAGGGCACCTGGCTGCGCCGGGACGCGGACCGGCTGACGCTGGGCGGCATCGACGCCGGGGCGATCCTCTTCCGCAGGGATGAGGACCCGGCGGAGCTGCGCCCCGGTGCCGATCTGAGCGCGCTGCTGCGGGAGGAGTCGCGCTTCGACTCCGCCGCGCACTCCTCCTGACCGCGGGGCCGGGCGTCTCACTCACCGACCGAGCCGTCGGCCAACTCCCGTACGACATCGAGCTGTCCGGCGTGGCGGGCGTACTCCTGGAGCAGGTGGAAGAGGATCCAGCCGAGCGTCGGGGCCTCGGCCTCGGTGGCGAACCGCCCGCCGGTGGCCGCCCGCCGCTCCAGCGGTACGCCCGCGACGGTCGCCCGCGACCAGGCGCACTGCTCCTCGTACCGCGCCCGCACCTCGGCGGACTTCACGCCCTCGGGGACATGCCATCGGTCCTCGGGGCCGCGGTCGCCCCAGGGGTCGTCCACCGCCTCGCCCAGGAATCCCCAGCGCAGCCAGCGCCGTTCGACATGGGTCAGATGGTGGAGCAGTTCCAACGGGGTCCAGCCGGACGGCAGTCGGCTGGTGCGCAGCTCGTGCTCCGAGAGGCCATCGAGCTTGTTGGGCACGAGGGAGCGGAAGTAGTCGAGATAGGCGCAGAGCATGTGGTGAGGCCCGGTCAGCGCATGCGGAGGCTCGTCGATCGGGTTCACGGGGCCGGACATGGGGGCGATGCTACGGAACGCCACCGACATCGGGCATTGCCGAATTTGACCGTAAATCACCGTCATACGAACACGGCATAGCTGTCAACGGACGCTTTCCGGACAAGTTCTTGTCGCGATCCTGACAGGTCAAGTCCAGTGGTGCCACTCTTCCCTCGGCCGGGGGCGCAGCACATTCCCACAGCGTGACGCCGCTCTCCCGCCGTACCCCCAGCCCCCGGTCGCACCGCGGCCGCGCCCCGTCGTTCGTCTGCGGCAGGGCGCACCCGGTAACGCCAGGGGACGGTAAACCCGCTCTGCCCCGCTCTGCCCTGCCCTGCCCGGACGGCGACCCAGCCGCCCGGTCGTCCCGGCCGTGCCACCGTGCGGCCAGCGCAGAAGGAGTCAGCGTGAGATCCCTCCCCCAACGGCACCTCAGACCCAGCACCCGCAGATCCGGTCGCACCCCAGGTCAGCGAGGAGTGGCGACCGGCGCGCTGGTCGTCGCGGCGGCGATGATCGGCGTCGGCTTCCAGAGCGGCACCGCCGCCGCCCGCCAGGACGGCGCCGCGGACCGCCCCGCCGCCCGCACGATATCCGGCGCCCCCGACCCCGGCGCCCTCCCCGTCAAGCTCTCCCCCGCCCAGCGCGCCGAGCTGATCCGGAAGGCCGACGCCGCCAAGGGCACGGCCGCCAAGGGGCTCGGGCTCGGCGCCAAGGAGAAGCTGGTCGTCAAGGACGTCATCAAGGACGCCGACGGCACCACCCACACCCGCTACGAGCGCACCTACGCCGGACTGCCCGTCCTCGGCGGCGATCTGGTCGTCGACCGGGCGAAGAGCGGTGCGCGGCTGACCGTCGCCAAGGCGACCAAGGCCCGGCTGACCGTGCCGACCACCACCGCCGCCGTCGCGCCCGCCACCGCCGAGAAGGCCGCCGTGAAGGCGGCGAACGCGCAGGGTTCGCGGAAGACCGAGGCCCAGCGGGCGCCCCGCAAGGTGATCTGGGCCGCGAAGGGCACCCCGACCCTCGCCTATGAGACGGTCGTCGGCGGCCTCCAGGAGGACGGCGCCCCGAACGAGCTGCACGTCATCACCGACGCGGCCACCGGCACGAAGCTGTTCGAGTTCCAGGGTGTCAAGAAGGGCACCGGGAACAGCCAGTACAGCGGCCAGGTGACCCTCGGCACCTCGGGCAGCGCGGGCTCGTACAACCTCACCGACTCCGGTCGCGGCAACCACAAGACGTACAACCTCAACCGCGGCACCTCGGGCACCGGCACGCTCTTCACCGACGCCGACGACGTCTGGGGCAGCGGCACCACCTCCGACGCCGCGACCGCCGGCGTGGACGCGCACTACGGCGCCGCCGAGACCTGGGACTACTACAAGAACGTCCACGGCCGCACCGGCATCAGGGGCGACGGCGTCGGGGCGTACTCCCGGGTCCACTACAGCAGCGGCTATGTCAACGCCTTCTGGCAGGACGCCTGCTTCTGCATGACGTACGGCGACGGCTCGGGCAATGCCAAGCCGCTGACCTCCATCGATGTCGCCGCCCACGAGATGAGCCACGGGGTCACCGCGGCCACCGCCAACCTCACCTACAGCGGTGAGTCCGGCGGGCTCAACGAGGGCACCTCCGACATCTTCGCCGCCGCCGTCGAGTTCTACGCGAACAACGCGAGCGACCCCGGGGACTACCTCGTCGGCGAGAAGATCGACATCAACGGCAACGGCACCCCGCTGCGCTACATGGACAAGCCCAGCAAGGACGGGGCCTCCAAGGACAGCTGGTACTCCGGTGTCGGCAATGTGGACGTCCACTACTCGTCCGGCATCGCCAACCACTTCTTCTACCTGCTCTCCGAGGGCAGCGGCACCAAGGTCATCAACGGCGTCAGCTACGACAGCCCGACCTACGACAACCTCCCGGTCGCCGGCATCGGACGGGGCAACGCGGAGAAGATCTGGTTCAAGGCCCTGAGCCAGCGGATGACCTCCAACACCAACTACGCGGGCGCCCGTGACGCCACGCTGTGGGCGGCGGGCGAGCTCTTCGGCCAGGGCAGCGCGCAGTACAACGCGGTGGCGGGCGCCTGGGCCGGGGTCAACGTCGGCACCCGGATCGCCGACGGTGTCACCGTCACCCCGCCCGGCGCCCAGACCAGCATCGTCAACCAGGCCACCAGCCTGCAGATCACCGCGACCAGCTCCAACCCGGGCGCGCTCTCCTACGCGGCCAATGGACTGCCCGCGGGCCTGTCGATCAACTCCTCGACCGGCCTGATCTCCGGGACCCCGACCACCGTCGGGTCGAGCCAGGTGACGGTCACGGTGACCGACTCGGCCGGCAAGACCGGCACGGCGGCCTTCACCTGGACCGTGAACACCAGTGGCGGCAATGTCTTCGAGAACACCGCGGACATCGCCATCCCGGACGCGGGTGCGCCGATCACCTCGCCGATCGCGGTGAGCCGGGCCGGCAACGCGCCGTCCAACCTCCAGGTGGGCGTGGACATCGTGCACAGCTACCGCGGCGACCTGGCGATCGACCTGATCGCCCCGGACGGTACGGCCTACCCGCTGAAGAGCGCCAGCCTCTTCGACTCGGCGGACGACGTGCGGACCACGTACACCGTGAACGCGTCCTCGGAGACCGCGGTCGGCACCTGGAAGCTGCGGGTCCAGGACATGTACGCGCAGGACACCGGCTACATCAACAGCTGGAAGCTGACCTTCTGACCGAGCCGTGAGGCTCCCTCAGGACAGGCGCCGCCAGGGGTCGACCCGACTCCCCCTGGCGGCGCCTCTTTTAGTTTCAAACACTGAAGTCGAGCTGTCCGGATTCCGAAGGTTGATCAGCATTCAACGAACATTTTCCCTTCGACCTGTCGTGAAACCCGTGACATGTCCCGGACTTGTGTGACAGTCTGCCCAACGCATTACGCATCAGTACCTCTTGTTCAGCACCGGGCCGCACTTCCCCGCAGCCCGGCGCTGACCCCCCACAGCAACGAGGAGATCGCGTGCGCAAGACCTTCAGCATGCCCATATCCGGTGCCGGCAAGCGGCGTTCGGTGATCGCGGCCGGTACCGTGGTCGCCGCGGCGGCCCTGCTCGCCTCGGGAATGACCACCGGCACCGCGGGTGCCGCACCGGCCAAGTCCGGTGGCCAGCCCACGGCGCTCACCGCCTCGGCCCGCGCCGAGCTGCTCCGCGAGGCCAACGCGACCAAGGCGGACACCGCCTCGTCGCTCGGCCTCGGCGCCAAGGAGAAGCTGGTCGTCAAGGACGTCATCAAGGACGCCGACGGCACCACCCACACCCGCTACGACCGCACCTACGACGGTCTGCCCGTCCTCGGCGGCGACCTGATCGTCCACCAGGCCAAGGGCGGTGACGTCAAGAGCGTCACCAAGGCCACCAAGGCCACCGTCAAGGTCGCCTCGACCGCGGCCGGGATCGCCCCGAGCACCGCGGCCAAGGCCGCCGTCAAGCTGGCCAAGGCCGACGACACCACCCAGGCGGCGGCCGACCAGGCTCCGCGCAAGGTGATCTGGGCCGCCACCGGCAAGCCCGTGCTGGCCTACGAGACCGTCGTCGGCGGGGTGCAGAAGGACGGCACCCCGAACCAGCTGCACGTCATCACCGACGCCGCCACCGGCAAGAAGCTCTACGAGTACCAGGGCATCGAGACCGGCAAGGGCGAGAGCGAGTACAGCGGCTCGGTCGAGCTCGGCACCAGCAAGGAAGGCAGCGGTTACACCCTGACCGACGCCGACCGCGGCGGCCACAAGACCACCAACCTGGAGAACGGCGAGGAGGGCGAGGGCAAGGCGTTCACCGACGACGACGACAACTGGGGCACCGGCAAGCCGGACGACCCCCAGACCGCCGCCGTCGACGCCCACTACGGCGCCGCCGCCACCTGGGACTACTACAAGAACGTGCACGGCCGCGACGGCATCGCCGGCGACGGCAAGGGCGCCTACTCCCGCGTGCACTACGGCGACAACTACGTCAACGCCTTCTGGGACGACAGCTGCTTCTGCATGACCTACGGCGACGGCGAGGGCAACAAGGCGCCGCTGACCGCGCTCGACGTGGCGGGTCACGAGATGAGCCACGGCGTCACCTCCAAGACCGCGGGCCTGGAGTACAGCGGCGAGTCGGGCGGCCTCAACGAGGCCACCTCCGACATCTTCGGCACCTCGGTGGAGTTCAACGTCAAGAACTCCACCGACGTCGGTGACTACCTCATCGGCGAGGCGATCGACATCAACGGCGACGGCACCCCGCTGCGCTACATGGACAAGCCCAGCAAGGACGGGCAGTCCGCGGACGAGTGGTCCGACGGCGTGGGCGACACGGATGTGCACTACTCCTCCGGTGTCGCCAACCACTTCTTCTACCTGCTGTCCGAGGGCAGCGGCGCGAAGGAGATCAACGGTGTGAAGTACGACAGCCCCACCTCCGACGGCTCCAAGGTCGAGGGCATCGGGCGGGACAAGGCCGAGAAGATCTGGTACAAGGCCCTGACCACGTACATGACCTCCAACACCGACTACCACGCCGCCCGTGAGGCCACGCTGAAGGCCGCCACGGACCTCTTCGGTGCCGACAGCGCCGAGTACAAGGGCGTGGACGCCGCCTGGGCCGGGGTCAACGTCAAGTAGGACCAACCCAGTTCGTCGCACGACACTTTGCCGGTGCCCGGGGCCTCAGGCCCCGGGCACCGGTATGTTTTTATCCACGGCAAAGCGGCATCTTTGTCGCGTTGGGTGGAACCTTCGCCCAACTCCCCATCACAACTGGAGATACGCGTGGATTCACGTTCGACGTCAGCGATATCCGGCATATCACGTCTCAGACGCTCGCGCACCGCCCTCGCCGCCGGAGCGGCGACCCTGGCCGCCTCCCTGCTCGCCGCCGGCGCCACCGCCGGTTCCGCGAACGCGGCCGCCCCCTCGGCCTCTTCGGCGTCCTCCGCCTCCCGGGCCGACGCCTCCGCCGTCTCGCTCTCCCCCTCCGTCCGCGCCGAGCTGCTGCGCGAGGCGGGGGCGACCGCGGTCTCCACCGCGAAGTCGCTGGGGCTCGGGGCCAAGGAGAAGCTGGTCGTCAAGGACGTCATCAAGGACGCCGACGGCACCACCCACACCCGCTACGAGCGCACCTACGCCGGATTGCCCGTCCTCGGCGGCGATCTGATCGCCCATGAGTCCGCGAGCGGAGCCTCCCAGGGTGTCGACAAGGCGACCGACGCCGATATCGAGGTCGCCGACACCAGCGCCGCCGTCGCCCCCTCCGGCGCCCAGCGGTCCGCCCTGAGCGCCGCGCAGGCCGCGGGCGACAAGGAGACCGGTGCCAAGGCCGCACCGCGCAAGGTGATCTGGGCCGCCACCGGCAAGCCCACACTCGCCTACGAGACGGTCGTCAGCGGGGTCCAGAAGGACGGTACGCCCAGTAAGCTGCACGTCATCACCGACGCCGACACCGGCAAGAAGCTGTATGAGTTCCAGGCCGTCGAGAACGGCACCGGCACCGGTCAGCACAACGGCAAGGTCACCGTCGGCAGCGTCCGCAGCGGCAGCCAGTGGATGCTGAAGGACGCCCCGCGCGGTGGCCACCAGACGTACAACCTCAAGCACGCGTGGGAAGACACCAAGAAGGGGTCGGCGTTCTACGACGCCGACAACGTCTGGGGCAACGGCAAGCCCACCATCGCGCAGACCGCCGCCGTGGACGTCCACTACGGCGCGGCCATGACCTGGGACTACTACAAGTACGTCCTCGGCCGGAACGGCATCAAGGGCAACGGCAAGGCCGCGTACTCCCGCGTCCACTACGGCGACGCGTACGAGAACGCCTTCTGGGACGACGACTGCTTCTGCATGACCTACGGCGACGGCGCGGGCAACAAGAAGCCCCTCACCGCGCTCGACGTCGCGGGCCACGAGATGAGCCACGGGCTCACCTCGGCCACCGCCAACCTGGAGTACAGCGGCGAGTCCGGCGGGCTCAACGAGGCCACCTCCGACATCTTCGGCACCGCCGTGGAGTTCTACGCCAAGAACGCCAAGGACCCCGGTGACTACCTCATCGGCGAGAAGATCGACATCAACGGCGACGGCACGCCGCTGCGCTACATGGACAAGCCCAGCAAGGACGGCCTGTCCTACGACTACTGGAAGAGCGGTGTGGGCAACGACGACCCGCACTTCACCTCCGGTATCGCCAACCACTTCTTCTACCTGCTGGCCGAGGGCAGCGGCCGTAAGGTCATCGGCGGGGTGACCTACAACAGCCCGACCAAGGACGGCCGCACCGTCAAGGGCATCGGCCGGGCCAAGGCCGAGAAGATCTGGTACAAGGCCCTGTCCTCGTACATGACCTCGACCACCAACTACGCCAAGGCGCGCACCGCGACCCTCAAGGCCGCGAAGGCCCTGTACGGCGCGAGCAGCGCCGAGTACAAGGCGGTCGACAACGCCTGGGGCGGCGTCAACGTGAAGTAAGCCCCTCCGGTCGGCCGGGCGGGGGCTCCATGCCCGCCCGGCCGACCGGTGACCCCGCCTGCGCCCCCTACCGCCCGCCGACCGCCAGCTGACACGCCCGCTGGTTCTCCGCGGCGGAGCAGGGCAGATGACCGTGCTTCTCGACGAGGTTGCGCCCGGTGTCGCCCGCCAGATAGTCGAGGAATTTCGAGGTCAGGGAGTTCGGGGGCGGCGCGGTGTAGGTGTAGGCGTACTCCGGCTCCCAGAAGGAGTACGTCCGCTCCCGCACCGCGTCGATGGAGGGCTTGCGTCCCTCCAGGGCCACCAGATGGAGGGCCCCCTTGCGGGCGCTCTCCTCGGCGGAATGCAGCTCGGCGTATCCGATCGCGCCGGGTGTGCTCGCCACCGTCTTCAACACCTCGCCCGTGCTGTCGAGTTCACAGCGGATGACATGGTCCCTGGCGAATTTCGGGATCCGGCAGTTGTCGGACGTCCGGGAGATCTCATTGCCGCCCAGCACCCGGTTCTCGAACACCCCGCGCGTTCCGGATTTCGCGTCCCGGCTCACCAGCCGCACCGGCAGATCGGGGCCGCCGTGCAGCTGATTCCAGTTGGTGATCCGGCCGGAGTAGAGCCCGCGGAGATCCTCGAGGGAGAGATCCGTTACCCGGACGTCCTTGTTCACCACCACGCCGAAGACGGACAGCGCCACCAGATGCTCCTTGAGCCGGGAGTTCCCGTCTCCGTCCGGGCCGTCGGAGAAGGCCAGATACGCCGGGAATCCGTCCTTCGCCGCCTCCCCGGCATCGATCAGCGTTTTCGTACCGCGTCCACTGCCCTGCGCCTCCACGGTGACCTGGGCGCCGCGGCAGTCGCTCTGATATGCCGCGCCCACATCCTGGGTGACCGGCTTGAACGCGGTCGAACCGACGATCGTCAGATTCCCCTCCGCACATCCGCGCGGCAGCGGATCGTCCCGCAACAGCTGTGTGCCGAAGGGCTGGAGGATCAGCAGCGCCAGCAGGCTGCCGATCAGCCCGAGCACCCGGTTGCTGGGCCGCCGGAACTTCTCGTTGTTCCGGATCCTGCCTTCCTTGATCCGCCCGCCCACATGCGGCGGCTTGTCGGTCCCGGCACCCGTCAGCAGCACCAGCAGCTTGAAGTGATCCCCCTTGTTCAGCGGCACCCTGGGCAGCGAGATCTCATTGCCCTCACAGACCAGCCCGGGGTTCTCAGGGGTCCCGTGCTGCGGAAGGTGGCGCAGCAGATCCGGATGGCTGGGCTCGGTGACCGCCACATCCCGCACGATCCGATTGGGAAAGGTCGCGGTGAGCCCGCGGTGGTTCGTCGCGGGTGCGGTGATGTAGTCGTCGGCGTCAAGGCTGCGGAATCCGTCGTTCTCGATCCGCAGCAGGACGAGTGAGGCCCCGGCCAGATCCGGGGTGTTCTCCAGCATCCGCAGCCGCTGATGAACCGGCCCGTCCTGAGTACTGTCGTCTATCAACGTGTCCATCTGCACGCGATAGCCGATACGCTTCCGCCCGGGAATCAGCCGCTCGTACGAGAGCCCCCCGAGCGTGACGATCACGCCGAGAAGCGCCAGCAGATTCTCGGGCGCCGTCAGCTGTTCCAGCCACTTCACGATTTCCCCCCGTGCATGCCATGGCTTCAGGGGGGCGAATGTACGCTCCAAGAACGCTTATGGGGCCGATGTGGCCCACCTCTCATGCAATGTTCGTCCCGCGTTCAACGACCCTTGCCGCGGGGGCCCGAACGGCCCGACGGCACCGCGCGGCAAGCTCGTCCCCCAGCCGCACGGCACCGCTGCCTGACGCGACGTCAGAGATCGTCCGGCAGGCGGAGGATGGGATCGAAGGGACGCTTCTGGAAACCGGTCCGTAGATTGCGGCAGTTCGGCGCCTTGCACATGAAGACGTCCTCGACGCTCTTCCGGCGCGTCTGGTTCTTCACCCAAGCCTTCTCGCTGGCAGTGAGACGCCGGTGCAGCTCATCAGTTCCACAGGTGTAGCAGTACATCTTCTGGTCTCGCACAACACCTCCTGAAACGGGCGGACAGCCAATCCGCGAGCCTATAAGACACGTTGGGCGACGGACAGCACCGAACAGGACAACTCGGACCGGGGAGGGGTCCCGAGGCAGGCGCGAGACCATCCCGGCTGGTGGCCGAGGCGTCCCGGCCCCATGACCCACGGCGGAAGCGGGATGACATGCACGACGAGAGCACCTATCGCCAACGCCGAACCGCCTGGTGGGCGAGCGGCATCGGCGCGGCCGCGCTGGTCGCCGTGGCCGCCCTCGGCGGTTGCTCGTCGTCGCCTCCCGGGCTGGTCGAGAGTGCCGACAAGAAGTGCGACACCATCACCGACCGTTTCACCGGGGACCTGGCCTACGGCAAGACGCTCGGCTCGGATGACCTGACGAAGATCCGCAAGCGGAACACTCTGATCAGGGACCTGCGGAAGGAAATCAAAGAGCTGCCCCAACCCGATTCCACGGCCGACCGGACCGCGCTGAACACCTGGCTGGGCAAGCTGGACGCGTACGCGAAAGAGCTGTACACGATGCACAGCACAATTCCGAACCTCAAACCCGGCGTGGAACTGCTGCTCGCCATGACCGCCAACATCGTGAAGGACAGCGCGGAGGAGGCCGGGGCGGCAGCCAAGAAGGCCGGTTTGCACAGCTGTGCCCACGTCAAGCGGTGGGAGTACCTGGTACCGGACTGATCCCTTCAGCATTGCCAACGGGGCAGGGAATCTCGGGGCGCAGACGGTGCGGACTGCACGCGATCAGGCACACGGACAGGAACCTCTGTCCCGTGAGATACCAGCCGCCGACCACGTCCTCACCGCTCGCCACTCGTTCGCCGGCGCGGGCAACCGCCTCTGAGAGCCGGATGGCGTCCCGTTCACGCTCCGACGCGAACGCCGCTGCGGAAGCGCGCACTTGCTGACCGGACCACGAGGCTGCCTGCTGTGCATCGCTCCAAGTCCCCTGGACGAAGGAGGCCGGTTTGAGCAGCCAGTGGGCACATTCCAAGGGAACGACTTTGCTGGATCTGAACTCCGGGTGCAAGGGACGCCGGGGACCGTCCCTGAGCAATTCATGTGCGGACCCCAGCCAGATGTAACCGTGGTGATGCATGCGCTCGCTCTCTCGGTGAGAGCAGCCCCCACAAGGGGTGAGGGCCGCTCGCCTACATCACGCGGCTACTGCCGACCGCAGCCGTCCCCGTCACCACATCCGCCTTGCTGGCCACCCTCGGTCGGCCCGTCGTCCTCCGGGTCCTGTCGGACGGCGGCCTTGAATCCGCGTAAGCGCATGGAGATGATTCCCTTCGGTGCTGTCGACGCGGGGACTCTCCTCGCGCCGTCGTGCACATGCACCCGTTCCGCGCTGGGCTCGACCTGCCAGGGCTCCGGTCCAGCCGGGACGGGGGTCTTCAGTAAGGCCTCACCTCACGGCGGCCTTCTTGGTCTGTTCCTCCAGGGCGGCACGCATGAGGATTTCCGCGAGCCGGTTCGCACTGTCGAGCGGAATACGGCCGAGGGCGACCGTGGGGTGACCCGAGACCGTCACCTCGCCCCGCAGGACCGGCCAAAAAGGGCGTCGCCCTTTTCACCGTGGGGCATGGCCACGTCCGGGGTGAAGCCGAGACGGCCCAGAGCCCTCCGGAGCAGTTCAGCGACGGCTCTCGCGTCCTCCCCGGCCGCTCGGTGACGCTCGGAACGCATGGCGTCGATGGCCTCTTCGGTGATTCTCATGGCTGCCAACTTCTCCGCACGAGTGGGTGACGGAGACGCTATGGAGCGCACTCATGGCTGCTCAACGCGATTGCTCGAAGTTGCTCGACGATCTCGCGCGAGCCGGAGATTGGCTTCCTCTCAAGGGAGCGCAGAGCAACACGCACGGGTGAATGATCGTCGCAATCCCGCGCAATCACCTGTCCCTTCGACGTTATCCACGACATTCTGATGACCTGATCGACCACCCAAGGGAGGGGAAACGCTATGGCGTTAAGGTTCCTCGGCACGACGTCCGAGCACGGCAACTGCCCAACGCTCTACGAAATCGAAGAAACCGGCGATCTTATCGTCCAGGGAGATCTGCTCACCGACCCCAAACACCTTGCCCAGCTCCGAGACGTCAAGGAGTCAGAGGCATTCGTCGTCATCCCACGCGAGTTGCTGACTCGTTACGCACCCAAGGAGTAGAAAACGTGCCCGACCTCGTTCCCTTCGAAGATGTCTCCCACTTCTTCGAGGACTTCAAGCACACTGCATGGCGGCTGGAAACACAGCGGGGTTACGCCTCCGACCTCGCCAGCCCCAACTGGCCGCGCTTCCAGTGCGGGGAGACCCTCGGCTACAACCCGGACAGCCCCTGGCACGTCAACGTCCGCGAACAGACCATGCAGGGCAAGCGCTTCGAGCGAGTGCGGCTGGTGGACCAGCCCCCCACAGAGGGGCAACGGTTCCTGCTCGCGTCCGGGCTCGGCAACGTCGAGGCCGGAGAGGACATCCGGAACCTCTACCGGTCGGACGCGCAGCGTATCGGCTTGCCGGACTACGACTTCTGGCTGTTCGATTCCCGCTCCGTCATCAAGTTCGTCATCGACAGCGAGGGAACGACCCTGGGCGTGCACGTCCTGGAGGACGCCGAATCAGTGGTCCGCGCGTGTCAGATCCGTGACGCCGCATGGCACCACGCCGTGCCCACGAGGGAGTTTGAAGCACAGGTACCGTCGTCCGTGTGAGCACTGACTTCCAGGCCGGCCGTATCGCCCTCGGTGCGCGGCTACGTGAGCTGCGCACCGAGGCCGGTCTCAATGGCAAGGAGCTGGCGGCCCGACTCGGCTGGCAACGTTCGAAGGTCTCAAGGCTGGAGAACGGCAGACAGACCGCTACCGTCATAGACCTCGAAGCATGGGCCGATGCGGTTGGCGCTCGGACTCAAGCCGGGGACCTGAAGGCGCGCCTCCGCGGCCTCGAATCACAGCAGCGATCGTGGCGGCGCCAGCTCGCCTCTGGCCATCGCGGCGTACAAGAGAAATACGTCGTCGAGTACCGCCGAACGTCGACCGTTCAGGGCTATGAGGCCACCGTCATCCCGGGCTTGTTCCAGATTCCGGAGTACGCACGGTGCCTGCTGCTACAGAACGCCGAGCTGATGCGGACGCCTCGGGACACCGAGGAGGCGGTACGTGCACGCGTCAAGCGTCAGGAGGTTCTCTACGAGCCGGGCAAGCACTTTGACATCCTCATCTGGGAGGGCGTATTGCACGCCCTGATCTGCCCCCACGACGTGATGGCGGCACAGCTTGACCGGCTCGTCGGCCTCATCGGAATGAGCAGCGTCTCATTCGGCATCGTCCCTCTCGGTGCACCTCTCAAACTCACGCCCAAGCACGGTTTCTGGATCTTCGACGACGAGCGCGTGATCGTCGAGACGATCAACACCGAGCTCCATCTTGAGTCGGCAGACGATGTCGCCCTGTACAAGCGCGTCTGGGAACGGCTGAGCGAGACCGCCGCCTACGGAGCCCAAGCGCACCGTCTCATCGCACGTGCGAGGGCCTGTCTGACTCGCCCGTAGATCCCCATCCGCACCGAGTCATCAGGAACGGAGAGCGCGGGGGGGCAAGGTCCATGGCCTCGCTCGGCCCCGATGTGGCCGTCTAGCCATCCTGGCCTCCGCGCCATGTGGCCCGGACCCGGCGCCACGCCTCGATGACGGCGGGGACTTTGGACAGGAGCTCGGCTGCCATGGTGAGTATCAGCCCGGCCAGGCCGAATGCGGCCAGCACGAGCAGGGTGACGGTGTCCCAGTCCACCAGTTCTCACACCCCTCAGTCGGGTGGTCGAACCGATGGCCCGGCAGGCTCAGCCCGACCACCTCGTACGGTGGTCAGCTGAGGTCCTGCCGACGTCCAAGATCTCAATACGTGCAGACGGAGAGCGTCGCTCTCCGGGACCGTCGGCAATTCCGGCCGCCACGCGGGCGGCGGCCGGCTCTTTTCGTGCACCCCGAGACGTCGGACATGGGGCGACACTTTCCCCCGTGCCGGACGGTCCACGGTCAGTTTAGCCGCCGAAGGCTCAGCGCATCAGGACTCCCGCCGCCTCGGTCACGGAGTCGCAAGGCAGTGCGGTGAGGCCCAACTCGGGGGTGGAGGCCAGGAGGTGGTGGGTGGGGAGGATGCGGACCGTGTAGCCGAAGGGGCCGGTACGGTCCAGGGCGAGGGGGCCTTCGTAGAGGCGGCGGCCCTCGGCGTCGGGGCCTGTGGTGGGTTTGAGGGGGACGTGGGTGGCGTCGGTGATGTGGTCGGTGTCGTCCACGCGGCCCGCCACCGCCTGGACCTCCACGTCCGCCGGGGCCAGTCCGGCCAGGCGCACCCGGACCCGCAGGGAGAGTGTCGAGCCGAGTTCGGCGGCGCCGGCGGAGGCGGGTGGGGTGAGGTGGGCCTCGACGTGGTCGACGGCGACGCCCGGCCAGGCGTCGCGGATGCGGGACTTCCAGGTGGCCAGTTCGGCGGCCGCCACCGGGTCCAGCGCGCGGTGGGAGCGGGCGGCCGGGGCGTAGAGCCGCTCGACGTATTCGCGCACCATGCGGCCGGCGAGGACCTTGGGGCCGAGGGTGGTGAGGGTGCGGCGGACCATGTCGATCCAGCGGCCGGGGAGGCCATCCGGGCCGCGATCGTAGAAGCGCGGGGCGATCCGCCGTTCCAGCAGGTCGTAGAGGGCGGTGGCCTCCAGGTCGTCGCGGCGGGTCTCGTCGATGGCGTCGCCGTCGGCGGTGGGGATGGCCCAGCCGAAGTCCGGGTCGTACCACTCGTCCCACCAGCCGTCGAGGACGGAGAGGTTGAGACAGCCGTTCAGGGCGGCCTTCATGCCGCTGGTGCCGCATGCCTCCAGCGGGCGCAGCGGGTTGTTGAGCCAGACGTCGCAGCCGGGGTAGAGCTGCTGGGCCATGCCCATGCCGTAGTCGGGCAGGAAGACCAGGCGGTGGCGGACCCGGGGGTCGTCGGCGAAGCGGACGAGTTCCTGGACCAGGCGCTTGCCGCTGTCGTCGGCCGGATGGGCCTTGCCCGCGACGACGATCTGGATCGGCCGCTCGGGGTGGAGCAGCAGCTCCATCAGCCGCTCCGGGTCGCGCAGCATCAGGGTGAGCCGCTTGTAGGAGGGGACGCGGCGGGCGAAGCCGACGGTGAGGACGTCGGGGTCGAGCACCCCGTCGATCCAGCCGAGCTCGGCGGTGCCCGCGCCGCGCTGCCGCCAGGAGTCGTACAGCCGCTGCCGGGCCTCGGCGACCAGCCGCTTGCGCAGGGTGCGGCGCAGCTCCCACAGCTCGGCGTCGGGCAGATGGCCGAACTGGCGGGCGCCGAGCCGGGTGACCTCGGGGGCCGTCCAGGTGGGTGCGTGCACCCCGTTGGTGATGGAGGTGATGGGCACCTCCTCGGGGTCGAACCCGGGCCAGAGCCCGGCGAACATCTCCCGGCTGACGCGGCCGTGCAGCGTGGACACCCCGTTGGCGCGCTGGGCCAGGCGCAGCCCCATCACCGCCATGTTGAAGAGGTTGGGCTCACCGCCGGGGTAGGTCTCCATGCCGAGCGCGAGGACCCGCTCGACCTCGATCCCCGGCAGCTCGGCATCGTCGCCGAAGTGGCGGGCGACCAGCTCGCGGTCGAAGCGGTCGATGCCGGCGGGGACGGGGGTGTGGGTGGTGAAGACGGTCCCGGCCCGCACCGCCTCATGGGCGGTGCCGAAGTCGGCCCCGTCGGCGATCAGTTCGCGGATGCGCTCCAGGCCCTGGAATCCGGCGTGGCCCTCGTTGGTGTGGAACACCTCGGGGTCGGGGTGGCCGGTGAGCCTGCAGTACGCGCGCACGGCGCGGACGCCGCCGATGCCCAGCAGCATCTCCTGCAGCAGCCGGTGCTCACTGCCGCCGCCGTAGAGCCGGTCGGTGACATCGCGCTCACCGTGGCCGTTCTCCTCCACGTCGGAGTCGAGCAGCAGCAGCGGCACCCTGCCCACCTGAACGTGCCAGACGCGGGCGTGGAGCGGACGGCCGCCGGGCAGGGTGAGCGGGATCCGCACGGGCCGGCCGTCCGCCCCGCTCAGCGGGGTGAGCGGCAGTTCGTTGGGGTCCAGGACCGGATAGTGCTCCTGCTGCCAGCCCTCGCGGGAGAGCGACTGCCGGAAGTAGCCGTGACGGTAGAGCAGTCCGACGCCCATCAGGGGCACGCCGAGGTCGCTGGCGGCCTTGAGGTGGTCACCGGCGAGGATGCCCAGGCCGCCGGAGTACTGGGGCAGGGCGGCGGTGATCCCGAACTCCGGCGAGAAGTAGGCGATCGCGGCGGGCAGTCCGGAGGGTGCGGATGCGCCTGGGGGTACGGACGGTACGGATGCGCCTGGGGGCGCGGACCCATCGGAAGGCACGCTCTCGCCGGGTCCCGGCCCCGCGCGGTCCTCCGCGGCGGTCCGCCCCTGGTACCAGCGCGGGCCGGTCAGATAGTCGTGCAGATCGTCCGCGGCCGCCGTAAGACGCCGCAGAAAGGAGCGGTCCTCGGCGAGGTCCGCCAACCGGGAGACGGGCACGGTGCCCAGCAGCCGTACCGGGTCCCCGCCCGACTCCCGCCATCCCTCGGGGTCCACGGACTCGAAGAGCTCGCGGGTCTCGGGATGCCAGGACCAGCGCAGATTGCGCGCCAGCCGGTGGAGCGGTCGCAGGGGCTCCGGAAGCACCGGGCGCACGCTGAATCGACGAATGGCCTTCACCCTTCGACGGTAGCGGCCGACGAGTCCCTGTTTCGGCTGTTTCGCCCCGCTCCCGAGAAGTCGGCCCGAAGGCGGCAACCTTTCCGGCCAAGGGGGCGACTAGGGGGCACACCTTCCCCCCATGCCTTGGAGGACCACGTGCGCTCTCGGGACAGTTCGCACACTCCACCCCCCGCCCATCCGCCCGGATCCGCCCCACCGACGAGCCGGAAGGGGCTGACCCGCGGCCGGATGGTGGCCGCCGCCTGCGTGGCGGGTGCGCTGACCGTCACCACCCTGACGGGCGTCTCGGGGGCCGCCGAGACCGCGGGAGCCCCGAAAGCCGGGGCCGGAACCAAGGCGGCGGCCCAGCTGGAGAAGCTGGACCGGGGGCTGGTGAGCGTGCACACCGGCAATGACAACCTGGTGAGCTGGCGCTGGCTGGCCACCGATCCGGATGACGTGACGTTCAACCTCTACCGGGGCGCCGTCAAGGTCAACTCCTCCCCCGTCACCACCACCAACTACCTCCACAAGGACGCCCCCAACAGCGCGGACTACACCGTGCGGGCCATCGTGGGCGGGGTCGAGCAGCCCGCCTCGCCGAGCGCGATGCAGTTCCGCCCGGGGTACTACGACGTGCCGATCTCACCGCCGACGGGCGGTTCCGGCTACACCTACGAGGCCAATGACGCCTCGGTCGGCGACCTCGACGGCGACGGCGATCTGGACTTCGTCCTCAAATGGCAGCCGACCAACGCCAAGGACAACTCGCAGTCGGGCGTCACCGGCAACACCGTCGTGGACGGCTACACCCTGCAGGGGCAGCGGCTGTGGCGGATCGACCTGGGCCGCAACATCCGCTCGGGCGCGCACTACACCCAGTTCCAGGTGTACGACTACGACGGCGACGGCCAGGCCGAGGTCGCGATGAAGACCGCGGACGGCACGGTCGACGGCGCGGGGAAGACCATCGGCAGCGCCTCGGCCGACTACCGCAATTCCGGCGGCTATGTGCTCAGCGGGCCCGAATATCTGACGATTTTCAACGGGCGCACGGGCGCCGCGATGAGCACGGTGGACTACGTCCCGCCGCGCGGCACCGTCTCCTCGTGGGGCGATGACTACGGCAACCGCGTGGACCGCTTCCTGGCCGGGACGGCGTATCTCAACGGCTCCACCCCCTCGCTGATCGAAGCGCGCGGCTATTACACCCGCACGGTGATCTCCGCCTGGAGGTTCAGCGGAGGGCAGCTCACCCGTCAGTGGACGTTCGACACCAACAGCTCCACCAACACCGGCAAGGGCTACGACGGCCAGGGCAACCACGCGCTGGCGACCGGGGACGTGGACGGCGACGGCAGGGACGAGATCGTCTACGGCTCGATGGCCGTGGACGACAACGGCTCGGCGCTGTGGACCAACAGACACGGCCACGGCGACGCCGCCCACCTCGGCGACCTCGACCCCGCGCGGCCGGGCCTGGAGTACTTCAAGGTGGACGAGGACTCCTCGAAGCCGGGCTCGTACTTCGCCGACGCCCGCACCGGCCAGGTGCTGTGGTCCACCGCGTCGGGCGGCGACAACGGGCGCGGCGCGGCCGACGACATCTGGGCGGGCAACGACGGCGCCGAGATGTGGTCCGCGCGGGACGACCAGATCCGCGACGAGGGCGGCGGCGCCAAGGGCCGCAAACCGTCCTCGATCAACTTCCTGGCCTGGTGGGACGGCGATCCGGTGCGCGAGCTGCTGGACGGCACGCATATCGACAAGTACGGCACCGGCAGTGACACCCGGCTGCTCACCGGCGCCGGGGTGCACTCCAACAACGGCACCAAGGCCACCCCGTCGCTGTCCGGCGACATCCTCGGCGACTGGCGCGAGGAGGTGGTCTGGCCGACCGGCGACAACAAGGCGTTGCGGATCTACTCCACGCCGTACGAGACCGACCGGAAGATCACCACGCTGCTGCACGACCGGCAGTACCGCGAGGCGCTGGCCTGGCAGAACACCGCCTACAACCAGCCCCCGCACCCCAGCTTCTTCCTCGGCAACAAGATGGCGACCCCGCCGCGGCCGGCCATCACCACCCCCTGAACCCCCTGAGCCCCCTGAACCCCTTTCCCCCGCACACCCCGACAAGGAGATCCGACATGGCTGAACAACGCACCAGGCACCGCGCGATAGCCGGCGTCCTCGGCGCCGTCACCCTCACCGCGGGCGCGATCACCACCGGGCTGACCCTGCCCACGGCCTCCGCCGCCACCTGGCCCACCCCCAGCGGCACCCCGCAGGCGGTCTCCAAGACCATCAGCGTCAGCGGGACCACCGACGGCGGTATGAAGCGCTACTACGGCTCCGGCGACCTCGGCGGCGACGGCCAGGAGGAGGACCAGGGCCCGCTCTTCGAGCTGAAGGACGGCGCCACCCTGAAGAACGTCATCATCGGCGCCCCGGCCGCCGACGGCGTCCACTGCGAGGGGAGCTGCACCCTGCAGAACGTCTGGTGGGAGGACGTCGGCGAGGACGCCGCCACCTTCCGCGGCACCGGCAAGACGTTCAACGTGATCGGTGGCGGCGCCCGCAAGGCCGCGGACAAGATCTTCCAGTTCAACGGCGGCGGCACGCTCACCATCTCGAACTTCGCCGGCCAGGACTTCTCCACCTTCGTCCGGTCCTGCGGCAACTGCTCCTCGCAGTACAAGCGCACCATCAATGTGAGCAACTCCGAGATCACCGCCCCGGGCAAGGTCATCGGCGGGATCAACACCAACTACGGCGACTCGCTGACCCTGCGCGGCATCACCATCGTCGGGGACAGCAGCAAGAAGATCGTCCCGTGCCAGAAGTACATCGGGAACAACACGGGCGACGAGCCGAGCAAGAACGGCAGCGGCCCCGACGGCACCTACTGCAAGTACAGCTCCTCCGACATCACCTACCGGTGATCGCCGCCTGGCCACGAACCGCCGCGCGCCGTGCCTGACCCTCACAGGGACAGGCACGGCGCGTGCCCATGCCGGACACTGGGGGCATGGACGCACCTGCCGAGCTGGGAAGTTTTCTGCGCACCCGCCGCGCCGGGCTGCGCCCCGAGGACGTCGGCCTGGTCGCGTACGGGACCCGGCGCCGCGTCCCGGGGCTGCGCCGCGAGGAGCTGGCGCAGCTGGCCGGGGTGAGCGTGGCGTACTACACCCGGCTGGAGCAGGGCCAGTCCACCGGCGCCTCGGACGGGGTGCTGGACGCCGTCGCCCGCGCGCTGCGGCTGAGCCCGGACGAGCGGGCGCACTTGAGCAATCTGGCCCGTCCGCCGCGCGCCGCGCGCCGTTCCGCGCCACGCGCCGGCTCCGCGCGCCCGGCGACCCGGCGGCTGATCGCCGCGATGGACGGGGTACCGGCCGTGGTCCTCGACCGCCGCTTCGACGTGCTGGCGTGGAACCCGCTGGGGCACGCCCTGATCGCCGGGCATCTGCCCGCAGGCGCGCCCGAGCGGCCCGCCGCCCGGCCCAACACCCAGCGGATGCTCTTCCTCGATCCGCACACCCGTGAGCTGTATCCGGACTGGCAGGGCGAGGCGCGGCGGGCGGTCTCCTCGCTGCGGGTGGCGGCGGGCGCGCACCCCGACGACCTGCGGCTCGCCGAGCTGATCGGCGAACTGTCCATGAAGAGCGCGGAGTTCGCGGCGTTGTGGTCGCGCCATCCGGTGCGCCGGTGCGCGTTCGGCACCAAGTCCTTCCACCACCCCCTGGTGGGGCCGCTGGAGCTGGACTTCGAGATGACCCGGCTGCCGGACTCGGGGGGCCAGGGACTGCTGATGTACGGGGCGGAGCCGGGTTCGCCGTCGGAGGCGGCGCTGCGGCTGCTGGCGCGGGAGGCCGTCACGTTTTACGCCCCCTGATGCGCCCTTGTCGGGATCTTTCCTCTCACGCGAGGCTTGCGCCGTCGAGTTGGGGAGGGGATCGCTCCATGGCATGCGCATCTGCGGGCCGTCGGCGCAGGGTGGGGGCGTCGGCCGCCGTCGTCGCGGTGGTCCTGGTGGCCCTGTCGCCCACCCAGACCGTTCCCGCCCAGGGGGTCCAGGCCACGGGCGGGGCCGGGACCCACGGCTATATCGTCGCCCTGAAGCGGGGCGCGGGAGCGCCCGCGGCGGCGTCCGGGGCGGGCCGGGCGCTGGTCGAGCGGTACGGGGCGCGGGTGCGCCGGGTCTACGGCTCGGCGCTCAACGGCTATGCGGTACGGGCGAACGCGGCGCAGGCCGGGCGGCTGGCGGCCGATCGGCGCATCGCCTCGGTGACCCGGGACGAGCGGGTGTCCCTGCGCTGGACCCGGTTGCGGCTGCCGGCCCCGCCCCGCCGCCAGGCGCGGCCGCCGTGGGGCCTGGACCGGATCGACCAGCCGGACCGGCCGCTGGACGGGGCGTACACCGCGCCCGGCGGCGGCGGGCGCGGCACCACGATCTATGTCATCGACTCCGGGGTCCGCGCCTCCCATAAGGACTTCGCCGGTCGGGCCCGCTCCGGCTGGGACTTCGTGGACGACGATTCGGTGGCCGAGGACGGCAACGGGCATGGCACCCATGTGGCCGCCACGGCGGCGGGCACCCGTTATGGCGTGGCGAAGAAGGCCGCGATCGTGGCCGTCCGGGTGCTGGACGACCGGGGCGAGGGCACCATCGCCCAGGTGCTGGCCGGTATGGACTGGGTGCTGCGACACGCCAGGCGGCCCGCGGTGGTCAATCTGAGCCTGGGCTCGGCGGCGGCCACCCCGCTGCCCGAATGGGACGCGGCGGTGCGGACGGGGATCGCCGCCGGTCTGGTCTTCACCGTGGCGGCGGGCAATCAGGACCGGCCCGCCGCCGCCTTCTCCCCGGGCCGGGTGGCGGGGGCGCTCACGGTGGGCTCGACCGACCGCGCCGACCGGCGCTCGGGCTTCTCCAACTGGGGCCCCGGAGTTGACCTGTTCGCGCCCGGCGACCGGATCGTCTCGGCGTCGAACGCGAGCGATACGGCGACCAGGACGCTGTCGGGCACCTCGATGGCCGCCCCGCATGTCGCGGGCGCCGCCGCGCTGTATCTGGCCGGCCACCGCTTGGCCACTCCGGCCCAGGTCGGCGCGGCGCTGATAGCCGGGGCGAGCAGGGGCCGGGTACGCGGCGCGGGGGCGGGCTCACCGAACCGTCTGCTGTGGGTGGCCAACTGACGTAGCAACAGAACGCGTCGGGTGGACGGCCCCGCCTACGGGCGGGGTCGATTCACGCACCCGGCGTTACGGACCGGTAGTTCACGGGAACCCGGATTGTCTCCCCGTTCCACAGGGGAAGGCTTTCCCCGCGCGCCCCCCATGGCCGACCTCATCCGCCCACCAGAGTGAACGCGGACAGGAGCTGTCATGCCCGCAACCCATCGCCCGGCGGCAAAACCGATACAAAGGACAAAAGCCGCCCTAGCGTCTCCATCCGCAACGCCGTCAGGTGATCCTATGATCGGTCGCATTCCCATTCTGGATATCCGCCCGCTGATCGACTGCGGCCGCCGCCCCGCCAAGGCGGTGGTGGACGAGACCTTCGAGGTCAGCGCCACCGTGTTCCGGGAGGGCCATGACGCGGTCAACGCCAATGTGGTCCTCCGCGATCCGTCCGGGCGCTCGGGCCCCTGGACCCCGATGCGCGAACTCGCCCCCGGCACCGACCGCTGGGGCGCCGAGGTCACCCCCGGCGCGCCCGGCCGCTGGACGTACACGGTCGAGGCATGGAGCGATCCGATCGCCACCTGGCGCCACCACGCCCGGATCAAGATCCCGGCCGGGATCGACACCGATCTGGTCCTGGAGGAGGGGGCCCGGCTGCATGAGCGGGCCGCCACCGGAGTGCCCAAGAACGACGGCCGGGAGGCGGTCCTGGCGGCCGTCGACGGGCTGCGCGACGAGCGCCGCCCGGTGGCCGACCGGCTCGCCGCGGCGCTCGCGCCCGATGTGACCGCGGCCCTCGACCGCCACCCGCTGCGGGAGTTGGTCACCTCCTCGCGCCCGATGCCGCTGCAGGTGGACCGGGAGCGTGCGCTGTTCGGCTCCTGGTACGAGCTCTTCCCGCGCTCGGAGGGGGCCAGGGTGGCCGAGGGGCGGCGGCCGGTCAGCGGCACCCTGCGCACCGCCGCCGAACGGCTGCCCGCCCTGGCCGCCGCGGGCTTCGACGTCGTCTATCTGCCGCCGATCCACCCCATCGGCACCGCCTTCCGCAAGGGCCCCAACAACACGCTCTCCGCCGGCCCCTTCGACGTGGGCTCCCCGTGGGCCATCGGCTCGGCCGACGGCGGCCATGACGCGATCCACCCGGACCTCGGCACCCTGGAGGACTTCGACCATTTCGTGGCCCGCGCCCGGGAGCTGCGCATGGAGGTCGCGCTGGACTTCGCGCTCCAGTGCTCCCCGGACCACCCCTGGGTCACCGAGCACCCCGAGTGGTTCCACCAGCGCGCCGACGGCACCGTCGCGTACGCCGAGAACCCGCCCAAGAAGTACCAGGACATCTATCCGATCGCCTTCGACCGGGACTTCCACGGCCTGGTCCGGGAGACCGAGCGGGTGCTGCGCTTCTGGATGGAGCACGGGGTGCGGATCTTCCGGGTGGACAATCCGCACACCAAGCCGGTGGTCTTCTGGGAGAAGGTGCTCGGCGACATCCACCGCACCCACCCCGATGTCCTCTTCCTCGCCGAGGCGTTCACCCGCCCGGCGATGATGAACACCCTCGGCGCGGTCGGCTTCCACCAGTCGTACACCTACTTCACCTGGCGGAACACCAAACAGGAGCTCACCGACTACCTCACCGAGCTGGCCGGGGACGCGGCCGCCTGGATGCGGCCCAACTTCTTCGTCAACACCCCCGACATCCTCCACGCCCACCTCCAGGAGGGCGGCCGCCCCGCGTTCGAGGCGCGGGCCGTGCTCGCCGCCACCCTCTCCCCCACCTGGGGCGTCTACGCGGGCTACGAACTGTGCGAGAACACCCCGGTGCGCGCGGGCAGCGAGGAGTACCTGGACTCGGAGAAGTACCAGCTACGGCCGCGCGACTGGGCGGCGGCCGAGCGCGAGGGCAGAACGATCACCCCGCTGCTCACCCGGCTGAACCGGCTGCGCCGCCGCCATCCCGCCCTGCGGCGGCTGCGCAACCTCAGATTTCACCACGCCGACAACGATTCCGTCATCGTCTACTCCAAGCGCGCGGGCGACTCGTGTGTGGTCACGGTCGTCAACCTGGACCCTCACCACACCCAGGAGGCGACGGTCTCGTTGAACATGCCGGAACTCGGCCTCGAGTGGCATGAGTCCGTCCCGGTGCGCGACGAGCTCACCGGCGAGACCTATCACTGGGGCAGGGACAACTATGTGCGCCTGGAGCCGGGGCGTGAGGTGGCTCCGGCACATGTGCTGTCCCTGCGACCGTCCTCACCGATCGGAGGGTCACCCACAACATGATCGTCAATGAGCCCGTACCGGACACATTCGAGGACACGCCCGCGAAGGACCGTGATCCCGACTGGTTCAAGCGCGCCGTCTTCTACGAGGTCCTGGTCCGCTCCTTCCAGGACAGCAACGGGGACGGCGTCGGCGACCTCAAGGGCCTGACGGCCAAGCTGGACTACCTGCAGTGGCTGGGCGTGGACTGCTTGTGGCTGCCGCCGTTCTTCGCCTCACCGCTGCGCGACGGCGGCTATGACGTCTCGGACTACACCGCCGTGCTGCCGGAGTTCGGGGACCTCGCGGACTTCGTGGAGTTCGTCGACGCCGCGCATCAGCGCGGGATGCGCGTGATCATCGACTTTGTCATGAACCACACGAGCGACCAGCATCCGTGGTTCCAGGAGTCCCGCAGCGACCCGGACGGACCGTACGGCGAGTACTACGTATGGGCCGACGACGACAAGCAGTACCAGGACGCGCGGATCATCTTCGTCGACACCGAGGCGTCCAACTGGACCTTTGATCCGGTACGCAAGCAGTACTACTGGCACCGCTTCTTCTCGCACCAGCCGGACCTCAACTTCGAGAACCCGGCCGTCCAGGAGGAAGTACTGGCCGCCCTGCGCTTCTGGCTGGACCTGGGCATCGACGGATTCCGGCTCGACGCCGTCCCGTATCTGTATGCCGAGGAGGGCACCAACTGCGAGAACCTCCCCCGCACCCATGAGCTGCTCAAGCGCGTCCGGGCCGAGATCGACGCCCACTACCCCGACACCGTGCTGCTGGCCGAGGCCAATCAGTGGCCGGAGGACGTCGTCGACTACTTCGGCGACTTCACGGCGGGCGGCGACGAATGCCATATGGCCTTCCACTTCCCGGTGATGCCGCGCATCTTCATGGCGGTGCGGCGCGAGTCCCGCTATCCGGTCTCGGAGATCCTCGCCAAGACCCCGGCCATCCCCTCCGGCTGCCAGTGGGGCATCTTCCTGCGCAACCACGACGAGCTGACGCTGGAGATGGTCACCGACGAAGAGCGCGACTACATGTACGCGGAGTACGCCAAGGACCCCAGAATGCGGGCCAACATCGGCATTCGCAGGCGACTGGCCCCCCTGCTGGACAACGACCGCAACCAGATCGAGCTGTTCACCGCGCTGCTGCTGTCCCTGCCCGGCTCCCCGATCCTCTACTACGGCGACGAGATCGGCATGGGCGACAACATCTGGCTCGGCGACCGCGACGCCGTGCGCACCCCCATGCAGTGGACCCCCGACCGCAACGCGGGCTTCTCCTCCTGCGATCCGGGACGGCTGTTCCTGCCGACCATCATGGACCCGGTCTACGGCTATCAGGTCACCAATGTCGAGGCGGCCATGAGCAGCCCGTCCTCGCTGCTGCACTGGACCCGCCGGATGATCGAGATCCGGAAGCAGAACCCCGCCTTCGGGCTCGGCTCCTTCACCGAGCTGCCGTCCTCCAACCCGGCGGTCCTCGCCTTCCTGCGCGAGGCCCCCTCCACCCGGGACGGCGAGGACGACCTGGTGCTGTGCGTGAACAACTTCTCGCGCTTCGCCCAGCCCACCGAGCTGGATCTGCAGTCCTTCGCCGGCCGCCATCCGGTCGAGCTGATCGGCGGGGTCCGCTTCCCGGCCATCGGGGAGCTGCCGTATCTGCTGACCATGGCCGGCCACGGCTTCTACTGGTTCCGGCTGCGGCGCAACGAGGCGATGGGGCACTGGACCGACTGAGGCGCCCCGAAGGGGCGCGGGGCACCGGGGCTCCGCCCCTGTGCCCCGGGGTCTGGGGCGGAAGCCCCGCCTTCCAGCCCCTCCGGCGTTTGAGGAGCGGGGTCTGGGGCGGAGCCCCAGTTGTGGGAAGGGGCGGGGAGGGGACAGCCCGCCGCAGGCGCCAAGACCGCCGTGTGGTTTCGGCCGGGCACGGCATCCGCTCCTCCGTACACGTCCATCTCGGGCGCGTACGGGCGTTTTCGACCCCCCGTCATGGGCACTCTGTACTCACACGCGCCACCGGCGGACCCGATCGCGTACACCGAGCTCGCCGTACGGACGATCCTCGCCCGACACGTCCCGCACCGTCGCACAGTCAATGCCGCAATCCGGGACACTTTGCCCTGATCTGTCGTGTGCCCGGGGAAAGGACGCGACGCCATGCCGGAAGCTCCGCTCTCCCGGGGGGCACAACACCCGCCGCCCGCCGTACCGCGGGACCAGCCCCCGACGTCCGCCACCCGCACCGCCACGGCCGCGGGCCCGTCCGGGCTGCTCGCCTCGCTCGCGCCGCTGCTCGCCGAGTGGCTGCCCCGCCAGCGCTGGTTCGCGGGCAAGGGCCGTCCCGTCACCGGCTTCGCGCTGGTCTCCGCGACCGAGCTGCTGCCGTGGCGGGCGGGCGGCGGCATGCCCGGGCTGCTCCATCTGCTGATCCGCGCCCAGCAGCCGGAGCCGCCCGGCCACCGGCACGGCTTCGGCTGCGGCCACCGGCGCGGGGCGGCGGCCAGCGACTGCTACCAGCTCCTGCTCGGGGCGCGCCCCACCCTTCCGCCGCCGCTCGCCCCCGCGCTCATCGGCCGGCCCAGTGGCGGGCCGCTGGACGGGCAGACGGTGTACGAGGCGCTGTTCGACCCCCGGCTCACCACGCTGCTGCTGGAGCGGCTGCGGATGCCCGGGCGGCTCGGCCCGCTGCGCTTCGTACGGGAGCCGTCCAGCGCGATCCCCTCCGCGCTGCCGCCCCGGGTGATGACCGCCGAGCAGTCCAACTCCTCGGTGATCTATGGCGATACGTTTATTCTCAAACTTTTCCGCCGGGTCAGCCCCGGCACCAACCCCGACCTCGAACTCCCCCTCGCGCTCGCCCACACCGGCTGCACCCGAGTGCCCGCGCCCGCCGCCTGGTTCGAGGCCGAGCCGCCGGCCGAGGGCGCCCTGCCCCCGCCGGAGCCCGTCACCCTGGGGGTGCTGCAGCCCTTCCTGACCGGTTCCCGGGACGGCTGGCAGCTCGCGCTCGACGCCCTGGCCGCCGACGGCGACTTCACCGGGGCCGCCCACGCACTGGGGCAGGCGACCGCCGAGGTCCATCTGGCGATGGCCCGCGCCCTGCCCACCTCCGTGCTGCGCCGCCCGCAGATCGACCATCTCGCCGCCGCCATGAGCGAGCGCCTGGACTCGGCCGCCGCCGCGGTGCCCGCCCTCCAGCCGTACCGCGCCGAGCTGCACGGCGCGTACGAGGACCTGGCCGCGCTGGGGCGCGCGGGCCGCACCTGGGCGGCCCAGCGCATCCACGGCGATCTGCATCTGGGGCAGGCGCTGCTGACCGGGGACGGCGGCGGTGGCGGAGGCGGGCGGTGGTCGCTGATCGACTTCGAGGGCGAGCCGTCCCGTCCGCTGGCCGAGCGGCGCCGCCCGCAGCCGCCGGTGCGCGATATCGCGGGCATGCTGCGGTCCTTCGACTACGCGGCGGCCGTGGGACGCCATGAGCGCCCGCAGGAGTGGGCCGGCCGCACCCGCGCCGCGTACTGCGCGGGCTATGCGGAGGCGTCCGGCACCGATCCGCGCGACGAGCCGGAGCTGCTGCGCGCCCATGAGACCGACAAGGCCGTCTACGAAGTGCTCTACGAGGCGCGGCACCGCCCCGACTGGCTGTCCGTGCCGATGACCGCGATCCGCCGCCTCGCCACCGCCCGCGCCTGACCCATGGGGCCACGGGCGGCACCGGCCCCGGCCCGGCCCCGGGCCCCGGCTCCCACGGACCGCCGCCGCACGGTCCCCGCCCGCTCCCCCGCTTCCGACCGTCCGACGCCCGACACCTCCGGGAGGACCACCCCGTGACCGCACGACCGCCCTCCGGCCAGCACCCGTCCGACGAGGGACCGGGCCACCCACCCGCCGCCACGACCGGTCCGGCGGTCCCGGGAGTCCCCCCGACGTTCCTCCCCGGCCACACCGGCCCCCGTCCGCAGCCCGAGCGCCGCGCCGCGCGCCCGGCCCCCGAGGACGCCCCGGGGCGGGCCCCGTCCCCCCGGGAGGACCCCGCGTCCGCCGAGTCGGCGGGCATCAAGCCCGCGCCCCACCGGGAATCCCCCGACGCGGCCGCCGCGACGGCGAACCGGCAGGAGGCCGCCGACCGCGGCCACCCCGGCCGCGAGGCGCGGGTGTCCTACGGTGCCGCGCCCGTGCCCCGCGCGCCGCGCGCGGACCAGGCGCGGCACGACGAGTCCGACGGCGCGGCCGAGCCGTCGCGCGTCGCCGGGCGGCCCGTGGCCGGGGGCGGCGGGCAGGCTGACGAGGTGTACGACGAGCACGGGGTGCGGCCCGCGCCCGCACTCGGGGACGAGGAGCGGCGGCGGCTGCTGACCGGGGCGCACCACGCACCGCACGACCTGCTCGGCGCCCACCCCGTGCGCGGCGGTGTGCTCTTCCGCTGCCTGCGCCCGTACGCCCGGTCGGTGACCGTCGCGGCCGCCGGGCTGCGCGCCCGGCTGCGGGCCGAGGGGGACGGGCTGTTCTCCGGGGTGCTGCCGCTGCGGGAGATCCCGGAGTACCGGCTGCTGGTGACGTACGAGGACGCCGAGCTGGAGCTGCACGACCCGTACCGCTTCCTGCCCACCCTCGGCGAGCTCGATCTGCACCTCATCGGCGAGGGCCGCCACGAGGAGCTGTGGCGGGCGCTCGGCGCGCATCCGATGACCCACCAGGGCGTGTCCGGCACCCGCTTCACCGTATGGGCGCCCAATGCCCTCGGGGTGCGGCTGACCGGCGACTTCACCTACTGGGACGGCACCGCGCTGCCGATGCGCTCACTCGGCGGCAGCGGCGTGTGGGAGCTGTTCCTGCCCGGTGTCGGCGAGGGCGCGCTCTACAAGTTCGAGATCACCCGGCCAGACGGCGGCCACTCCCTGCGCGCCGACCCGATGGCGCGGCGCACCGAGTGCCCGCCCGCCACCGCCTCCGTCGTCCATGCCTCGCACCACCGCTGGGGGATGACGCGTGGCTGGCGAGCCGGGAGGGCGGGCGCGTCCATGAGCTGCCGTTCTCCGTCTATGAGGTGCATCTGCCTTCCTGGCGGCCGGGGCTGACCTATCGGCAGCTCGCGGAGCAGCTCCCGGCGTACGTGAAGGACCTCGGCTTCACCCATGTCGAGCTGATGCCGGTGGCCGAGCACCCCTTCGGCGGCTCCTGGGGCTACCAGGTCACCGGTTTCTACGCGCCCACGGCCCGGCTGGGCACCCCCGACGACTTCAAGCACCTGGTGGACACGTTGCACCAGGCGGGCATCGGGGTGCTGGTGGACTGGGTGCCCGCGCACTTCCCCAAGGACGCCTGGGCACTGGCCGAGTTCGACGGCCGTCCGCTGTACGAGCCCGCGGATCCGCTGCGGGCCGCGCATCCCGACTGGGGCACGCTGGAGTTCGACTACGGGCGCACGGAGGTCCGCAACTTCCTGGTGGCGAACGCCGTCTACTGGTGCGAGGAGTTCCATATCGACGGTCTGCGGGTGGACGCCGTCGCCTCCATGCTCTACCTCGACTACTCCCGCGAGCCCGGCCAGTGGACGCCCAACGCGCACGGCGGCCGGGAGAACCTGGACGCGGTCGCCTTCCTGCAGGAGATGAACGCGACCGTCTACCGTCGCTGCCCGGGTGTGATCACCATCGCCGAGGAGTCGACCGCCTGGGACGGGGTCACCCGGGCCACCCACCATGCGGGCCCCAGCGGCTTCGGCGGCCTCGGCTTCGGGCTGAAGTGGAACATGGGGTGGATGCACGACTCGCTGGCCTATCTCGCGCATGAGCCGGTGCACCGCGCCTACCACCACCATGAGATGACCTTCTCGATGGTGTACGCGTACAGCGAGAACTACGTGCTGCCGATCTCGCACGACGAGGTGGTGCACGGCAAACGGGCCCTGGTGTCCAAGATGCCCGGCGACTGGTGGCAGCAGCGCGCCAACCACCGCGCGTACCTCGGCTTCATGTGGGCCCATCCGGGCAAGCAACTGCTCTTCATGGGGCAGGAGTTCGCCCAGGGCGCCGAGTGGTCGGAGGCCCACGGGCCCGACTGGTGGCTGCTGGATCCGTCGTACTCCGCCGAGCCCGACCACCGGGGCGTCCGCGATCTGGTCCGCGATCTGAACCAGGTGTACGCGGCCACGCCCGCGCTGTGGCAGCGGGACACCGACCCCGAGGGCTTCTCCTGGATCGAGGGCGATGCCCGCGAGGACAATGTCTTCGCCTTCCTCCGCTTCGACGCCGACGGCTTCCCGCTGCTGGCCATCAGCAACTTCTCCCCGGTGGTCCGCCAGGACTACCGCATCGGGACGCCGGAGGCGGTGCCGGTGTGGCGCGAGGTGCTGAACACCGACGACGGGCGGTACGGCGGCAGCGGTGTGGCCAACGCCGAGCCGCTGAAGGCCGAGCCCACGGGGTGGCACGGGCGTCCGGCCTCCATCCTGCCGGTGCTGCCGCCGCTGGCCACGATCTGGCTGCGGCCCGCCTGAGCCGCACGCCGCCTGAGCCGCCCCGCCCGATCCCTACGTCCCGTCAGCCGTCGGCCCGCCCAGCCGGGTGAGCCCGTCCCGGAGCCGCTGGGCGTCGGGGTGGCCGAGGGCGTCGAAACGAGTCAGGGCCCGCTGCCAGCTGTCGCGGGCCCCGGCCCGGTCCCCGGCGGCCAGCTGCGCGCTGCCGAGCCGGTGCAGGGACTCGGCCTCCCGGACCCGCTCGCCCCGGCCGCGCCGCAGCTCCACGGCGTGCCGGTAGCACCTGATGGCCTGCTGGTGGTCGCCGATGTGCTGATAGGCGTAGCCGAGGCTGTCCCAGGCCGCGGACTCCCCACGCCTGTCCCCCACCTCCCGCATCATGGTCAGCGCCTTCTCGCAGTGGACGAGGGTCTGCTGGAAGTCGCCCAGCATGGCGTAGGCCCAGCCGACGTTGTTCATGGCGTACGCCTCGCCGCTGCGCCGGCCCGCCGCCCGGTACAGCTTCAGGGCGCGCAGCGCGTGGTGCAGCCCCTCGTCATGGCGGCCTTCCCGCTCACCGGCGAAGTTGAGCGCGCCATGGGCCAGGGCCTGGCCGACGGCGTTACCGGTCTCGCGGTGCAGGTTCAGGGCGCGCACCAGATGGCCGCGGGCCCGGTCGTAGCGTCCCATCCGCAGATCGGCGAGGCCCAGGCCGTAGCAGGCGTGGGCCTGGCCGGTGAGGTCGCGGATGCGGTGGGCCGAGCCCAGGGCACTCCGGTGGACGGTGCGCTGATCGTGCCAGTGGCCGCGCTGGTCCAGGAACTCCATCAGCGACCAGGCCAGTTGCCAGGCGTGGGTCTCGAATCCGGTCTCGGCGGCCTGCTGCAGCGCCGCGATCAGCGCCGGATAGGTGAGGCTGAACCAGAGCAGTGCCTGGGCGTGCCCCGCGAACTCCCCGACGCTGACCCCGGGCCGGACCGGCTCGACCTCGATGGGCTCCCGGTGCGGGGTGAACGCCGCCCCGGCGGCCACGGCGGTGTGCAGATAGTGGTCGAGCAGCCGGTGCAGCGCGGTGTGGCGCTCCTCCTGCCCGTCGTACGCCCGGGTGAGCTCCACGGCGTAGGCGCGCAGCAGATCGTGGAAGCCGTACTGGCCGGGGGCGCGTTCGGTGATCAGATGCGCCCGGGTGAGCTGGACCAGCAGCCGGCGCGCCTGCGGAACCGGGACCCCCACCAGGCTGGCGGCCGCGGGGGCCGCGATGTCGGGGCCCGGGTGGACGCCGAGCAGCCGGAAGAGCCGGGCGGCGTCGGGGCCCAGGGTGTGGTACGACCAGGAGAAGACGGCCCGGACATCGGTGGTGGCGTCCCCGCCCTCGAACGCGTCGAGGCTGCCGCGGGCGTCGCGCAGCTCCCCGGCGAGCGCCTCCAGGCCGAAGCGGGGGTGGGCGGCGGCGCGGGCGGCCACGATGGCGAGCGCGAGCGGCAGCCCGGCGCACACCGTGATCACCTCCGCCACGGCCTCGGGTTCGGCGGCCACCCGCTCGGCACCGACCCGGCTGATCAGCAGCTCGCGCGCCTCGGCGCGGTCGAGCAGATCCAGCGGCAGCGGCTGGGCCTGCTCCGCGACGACCAGGCTGGTGAGCTCGTTACGGCTGGTCAGCACCACCAGACAGCCGGGGGAACCGGGCAGCAGGGGCCGCACCTGCTCGGCGTCCCGGGCGTTGTCGAGCAGGATCAGCATCCGGCGGTCGGCCACCAGGCTCCGGTACAGGGCGGTCTGCGCCTCGACGGTCGCGGGGATCCGGTGGGCGGGCACCTGGAAGGCGTCCAGGAGGCCCCGTACGGCCTCGGCGACGGTCATGGCCGAGTCGGTGGGGCCGAAACCGCGCAGGTTCAGATAGAGCTGACCGTCGGGGAACCGGTCGCGGACGCGGTGGGCCCAGTGCACCGCGAGGGTCGTCTTGCCGAGGCCGCCGCTGCCCGCGATCACGGTGATCAGCGCGGCCGTGGGCGCCCGCCCGCCGCCCTCGCCCGAGCCCGCCCGCAGCAGGGCGTCCAGCCCGGCCAGTTCGCGCTCCCGGCCGGTGAAGTGGGCGACGTCGGAGGGGAGTTGCTGCGGCACGGCGGTGACGACGGAGATGGGCTCGGCGGCGGAGGCGGGTGGAGCGGTGGGCGGATCGGCGGAGGCGGGTGGGGAGGCGAGTTCGGCGGCGGGCCCGGCAACGAGCTCGGGCGCCTCGTCGGCGGCCGGGGCACCCTCCGCGGCGGGGGCCGGGGCGGGCGCCGCGTCGGACGGCGGCGCCGCCGCGGGAGCGCTCCCGTACGATCCGGGCGGGCCCGCCCAATCCCCGGACCGGCTGTCACGACCGTCCCGGCCGTCTCGACCGTCCCGGCTGTCCTCAAGCGCCTCCCGGTGCAGCCGCTGCAGCTCGTCGCCGGGCTCGATGCCCAGCTCCTCCACATACCTCCGGCGGGTGGAGCGGAACAGCGCGAGGGCGTCGGCCCGCCTGCCGCCACGCCGCAGCGCCTCCATCAGCAGCGCCACCGAGCGCTCCCGCAACGGGTGTTCGGCCACCAGGGCGGACAGTTCCGTGGCGGCCTCGTGGTGCCGACCGGAGCGCAGATCGATCGCGGCGAGCTCCTCGACCGCCGTACGCCGCTCCTCCTCCAGCCCGGCGCCCAGGGTGTCGGGGAGCCAGCCGCCCGCGACATCCGCCAGCGCGGGCCCGCGCCACAGCTGCAGTGCGGCGCGCAGCAGTTCCCCGGCCCGGTCCTCGGCGCTCTCGGCGAACCCGGCGGTCGACCCGGCGGCCCCGGCGACCGACCCGATGGCCCCGGCGGCCCCGCTGTCCTTGGGAGCCTCCCGGGCGGCCCGTACCAGATCGCGGAACCGGTGCAGATCGACCTGCTCACGCGCGGCGGTCAGCGAATAGCCCTTCGCCGAGGTCGTCAACTCGGCCCCGGGCAAGGCGGAAAGGATCCGCCGCAGCTTGGAGATTTGCACCTGTACGGCGTTTCGCGCGGACCCCGGCGGGTCCTCGCCCCATACTGCCAACACCAGCCTGTCGACGGACACCACGCGGCCGGAGGCCATCAGCAGCATCGCCAGAACAGACCGCTGCTGCGCGGCGGTCGGCCCCAGGAGACGCTCGCCCTGCCATATTCCGACCGGTCCCAACAGGCGAAACTCGGTCCCATCCACACACTGCCCCCGTTGGTACCAGAGATTTCACTGTGACCATGTGGAAGCCTACCCACGGGTTCGGGTCAGCGAGGCATCAGCGGGATATCAGCGGCTCGTAGCACCCTACGGTCATCGAGGGCCCCATGGGCATCAGAAGCTCACCCGGTCACCGCGGCGGCGGCGACCGAACCGGAAGTGTCCGGTCCGGGGCCCTCATCCACCAATGAACGGGGGACAGCATGGCAGTGAGGTGCCGAGGAGGCGGCTCATGACCACGGCTGAAGGAACACGAAGCACACCTCGGATCGGCGAGCTTGTCTACGACCTCGAACGCGAGGCCATGGGCCGCGTCGCCTACGTCGACACCGGCGGCAACGTCGCCTGGGTCAAACCCCTGCATGAGGGCCCCGAATGGACGGCCCTCCCGGAACAGCTGCGCCGCGCGCCGGACGGCGAGCGCTGAGGCGCCTTCGGCGCCGAATGGACCGCCAAAGGGCAGTGGCGGCGTAGCAATGGCGGCGTCTCGCGTCTTCCAACGGGGGGAAGACGCGGGGCGCCATTCGCCGTGTATACGCAACGCGCGGGTGCGCACCGCGTGGGTGCGCACCGTATGCGCTCGTAAAACGCCCGCGGCCCTGCCCCGATTCAGGAGGGCAGGGCCGCGGCGCGCGCAGGGTGTCAGGCGGGCACGTGCTCCTTCGCCGTGTCACCGTCACGCCGCTCGGGGAGGGTCTTGCCCTCGGCCCCGTCGGAGTCCTCGGCGGCCGGGCCGTGGCCGCCGCCGTGGCGCGCGAAGCCCTCGGCGTCGAACGGCAGCCGTCCGCCCAGGACTTCGTTCATCCGCTCCTTGTCGATCTCCTTGGTCCAGGTGCCGACCAGGACGGTCGCCACCGCGTTGCCCGCGAAGTTGGTGAGGGCGCGGGCCTCGCTCATGAAGCGGTCGATGCCGACGATGAGGCCGACGCCGTCGACCAGTTCGGGCCGGTGCGACTGCAGACCGCCCGCCAGCGTCGCCATGCCCGCGCCGGTCACACCGGCGGCGCCCTTCGACGCGACGATCATGAAGACGAGGAGGGATATCTGCTGGCCTATGGAGAGCGGGTCGCCCATGGCCTCGGCGATGAACAGCGAGGCCATCGTCAGGTAGATGGCGGTGCCGTCCAGGTTGAAGGAGTACCCGGTGGGGACGGTGATACCGGCCACCGGCTTGCTGACGCCCGCGTGCTCCATCTTCGCGATGAGCAGCGGCAGTGCCGACTCGGAGGACGACGTCGACAGGATCAGCAGGAACTCGCGCGCCAGGTACTTCAGCAGCAGGAAGATGTTCACGCCCGCGACCAGCCGCAGGATCGTCCCGAGGACGAGGAACACGAACAGCGCGCAGGTCACATAGAAGCCGATCATGATGACCGCGAGCGCCTTGAGCGCGTCCAGACCGGTCTCGCCGACCACGGCGGCCATCGCGCCGAAGGCGCCCACCGGAGCGGCCCACATGACCATCGACAGCAGCTTGAAGACGAGCTGCTGTATGTGGCCTATGCCGCGCAGCACCGGCTCGCCCGCCTTGCCCATCGCCTGGAGGGCGAAGCCCGCGAGGAGGGCCACGAACAGGGTCTGCAGCACCTCGCCCTCGGTGAAGGCGGAGACCAGCGTCTTCGGGATGATCCCGAGCAGGAAGTCCGCCGTCGACTCGGAGGCGCCCTCGGCCTGGCTCTGCCCGGCCTCGGCCGCGTCATGGCTCATGTGCAGGCCGCTGCCCGGCTCCAGGAAGTTGCCGACGACCAGGCCGATGGCGAGGGCCACGGTCGACATCACCATGAAGTAGCCGAGCGCGAGACCGCCGACCGCGCCGACCTTCGCGGCCTTGCGCACCGAGCCGACCCCGAGCACGATCGTGCAGAAGATGATCGGCGAGATCAGCATCTTGATCAGGTTGACGAAACCTTCGCCGATCGGCTTGAGCTCCACCGCCGTATCGGGGGCCGCGAAGCCCACGAGGATGCCGAGCGCCACCGCGCCGATGACGGCGAGGTAGAGGTAGTGAATCCTTTCTTTCTTCGGCTTCGTCCCGTCCGGCTCCGTACGCCCTGATGCGGGCGGCGTGGTGTCCGCAGCCACGGTGCTGCCTCCTTCTCATCTGCCGTCCAACTGTCCCGGCGCTGTACTGTGTGCGGCTCGCACACCGCCTTGAACGGTCCCGGCGACTATGCCCCACGCTGTGATGGGGGTCACCCTTCCGTTCATTTCGTTCATACAAAGATCCGTGTGCAGACTGATGGCCATGCGCATCCCCCACCCACGGAGCCTGGCCGGCCAGCTCTTCGCGATGCAGGTCGTGCTGGTCGCCGCCCTGGTGGCCGGATGCGCCGTCTTCGCCTACGTCACCGACCGCGAGCAGGCGGTGGTGGCCGCGCGGCAGCGGGCGACGGCCGCCGCGGTGGCCGTCGCCGACTCCCCGTCGGTCGCCGAGGCCGCACGGTCCGAGGACCCCACCGCCCGGCTCCAGCCGTATGCGGAGAAGGTGCGCCGGCATACCGGCGTCACCTTCGTCACGATCATGGATACCCACGGTGTGCGCTGGGCGCACCCCGATCCGCGCCAGATCGGCGCCACCTACCTCGGCCACATCAAGCCCGCGCTGCGCGGCCGGATCTTCGACGAGACGTATACGGGCACGCTCGGCTCCTCGGTGCGCGTGGTCGCCCCGGTGCGCGACGACCGCGCCGGCGGCCGGATCACCGCGCTGGTCAGCGCGGGCATCACCGTGGACACCATCAGCGCCCAGGTGCGCCGCCAGCTCCTCGCGCTGCTCGGTGTGGCGGCCGCCGCGCTCGCGATCGGCGGCCTGTGCGCGTATGTCATCAACGCCCGGCTGCGCCGCCATACGCACGGGATGAACGCGGACGAGCTGAGCCGGATGCACGACTACCACCAGGCCGCGCTGCACGCCGTGCGCGAGGGGCTGCTGATGCTCGACGGCGGGCGGCGGATCGCGCTGATCAACGACGGCGGGCGGGAGCTGCTCGGCCTGCCCGAGGACTCCGTCGGCCGCTACGTCTCCGACCTGGGCCTGCCGCCCGCGCTGACCGGAGCCCTGCTGGCCACCGAGCCGCGCGTGGACGAACTGCATCTGACCGCGGAACGGGTCGTGGTCCTCAACACCTCCCCGGTGAGCAGTGGGGAACAGCGCGGCACGGTCGTCACCCTGCGCGACCACACCGAGCTCCAGGCGCTCTCCGGCGAGCTGGACTCGGTGCGCGGCTTCGCGGAGGCGCTGCGCTCCCAGGCCCATGAGGCCGCGAATCGGCTGCATGCCGTCGTCTCGCTGATCGAACTGGGCCGGGAGGACGAGGCGGTCGACTTCGCCACCGCCGAGCTGGAGCTGGCCCAGGCGCTGACCGACCAGGTGGTGGGCGCGGTCGCCGAACCGGTGCTGGCCGCGCTGCTGCTGGGCAAGGCGGCACAGGCCAACGAGCGCGGCGTCGAGCTCGTCCTCGCCCCCGACAGCCGCATCGACGACGGCGTCCTCCCGCCCGGCCTGCCCGCCCGCGACCTGGTGACCATCCTCGGCAACCTCATCGACAACGCCACGGACGCGGCCGCCGAGGGCGTCGGCCACGGCGGGGCACCCCGCAGCGCCCGCGTCACGGTCACCGCCCGAGCGGACGGGGGCGAGCTGACGCTGCGCGTCGCGGACACCGGCGCCGGGCTGGACCCGGCGGCGGCCGAGGAGGTCTTCCGCCGCGGCTGGAGCACGAAGTCCCCGGGCCGCGGCCTGGGCCTGGCCCTGGTCCGCCAGGCGGCCCGCCGCAACGCGGGCACGGTGGAGGTATCGGCCGCCCCGGGCGGCGGCGCCGCATTCACGATCCGCCTGCCTTTGGCGACTCCGGCCACCACACCGTGACCCCCTTCACGGCCCGGCACTGCCCTCCGGTCGACCAGCCCGCGGCCAGGGGCCACATTCAGCCGCCCGCGGGCGGGAAATCGGGGCGCCGAAGGCCCGTGGCACGGGCGGCAGGGGAATCATCACCGTAGAGATCTGGCCACCCGCGGTTACCCTCCGTAAATTGGAGCCCTAAGCCTTCCGCGCACCCCACCGCGCTGCACCGCACTGCGCCCCGCACCCGAGAGGAATCCGTCCATGAGCCCGCCGCAGGCGAAACCGGGGGATCCGGCGCCGATCCGGGTTCTCGTCGTCGAAGACGACCCCGTCGCGGCGGACGCGCACCGGATGTACGTCGACCGCGTCCCCGGCTTCGCCGTCGTCGGGACCGCGCGGAGCGGCGGGGACGCCCAGCGGCTGCTGGAGCGCACGCCCGCCGATCTGCTGCTGCTGGACCTCTACCTCCCGGACGGGCACGGCCTCCAGCTCGTACGGGCGCTGCGCGCGGCCGGGAACGGGGCGGATGTGATCGCGGTCACCTCGGCCCGGGACCTGGCGATGGTCCGCGACGGGGTCTCCCTCGGGGTCGTGCAGTACGTGCTGAAACCGTTCACCTTCTCCACCCTCCGGGACCGTCTCCTCCGGTACGCCGAGTTCCGGGCGACCGCGGGCGAGGCCAGCGGGCAGGACGAGGTGGACCGCGCACTGGCCGCGCTCCGGGCGCCGCAGCCCGCCGCGATGCCCAAGGGGCTGACCCAGGCCACCCTGCACGCGGTCACCGAGGCGCTGCGCGGCGCGGAGGAGGGGATCTCGGCCGCGGCCACCGCCGAGACCGTGGGCATCTCCCGGATCACCGCCCGCCGCTATCTGGAACACCTGGTGGAGGCGGGACGAGCCGCCCGCGCCCCGCACTACGGGCAGATCGGCCGCCCCGAGCTGCTCTACCGCTGGCTCAGCGAGCACTAAGGGCGGCCGTCTCCGGTCGCGATCGCGGCTTCGTACGCCTGCTGCAACCGCTCCGAAGCAGTGGGGCTCTTCGGGCTTTCGCGCGTGACGCCGAGGTGGATCTCGCGCAGTTCGTCCATGAGCTCATCGACGAGGTGCGGGGAGCCTTCCGCGAGGAGGCGGGCACGCACCGCCAGTTCCGGGGTCGTGGGGCGGTGCCGCAACCCCCACGCGCCGAGGGCGACCATCACCGGGAGAGTCTGGATGCCGGCTTCGGTGAGGGTGTAGGTCGCTTTCTGGCCACGCGTGGCACCGTCCCGGCTGAGCAGCCCTCCCTCGACGAGCTTGCGCAGCCGGCCGGCGAGGATGTTGGACGCGATGCCCTCCTCGCTCCGGGTCAGCAGATCGCGGAAGTGACGACGTCCACCGAAGATCACGTCGCGCAGCACGATCAGCGTCCACGGGTCTCCCAGGACCTCCACCGCGGCGTTGATCGCACAACCCGAACGCGGCTCCTCACGCATCGCGTCCCCACCTCCTGACTGATTGCAACCCGCAACTCCTCCATCGTAGAGTTCATCAACCAGTTGCAGTTCGCAATCACTCATCGGAGGTAGGCCGCATGGCCAGGGCCCGAGTGCACAACTTCTTCGTCTCCCTCGACGGCTACAGCGCGGGCGGGACCATCACGATCGACCAACCCATCGGGGATGCGGAGAGGCTCTTCGCGCGCTTCGACGGGCGGTTCATCCACGGCGTGGACGTCGCGGATGAACCGATCACCCTCGATCGCGCCCTCACGAGCACCTGGGGGCAAGGCATCGGGGCCGAGATCATGGGCCGGGGCAAGTTCGGCCCGCAGACCGGCGAGTGGACCGACGACGACTGGCGAGGCTGGTGGGGCGACGCACCCCCCTTCCGCACGCCCGTGGTGGTACTCACCCACCATCGACGTGACCCCATCCACTTCGACAACGGGACGAGCTTCCACTTTCTCGACGCCACTCCCGAGGACGCACTCGCCTACGCCCAGGACCTCGCCGACGGCCGGGACGTTCGCATCGGCGGCGGCCCCTCCACCGTCCGGCAGTTTCTGACGGCCGACCTCATCGACTTCATGCACCTGGTCACCGTGCCCATCACCCTCGGCACCGGGGTCTCGCTGTGGGACGGGAAGGCCGAGGTGCAGGACCGCTTCACCATCGAGTCGGCGACCTCGGCCAGCGGCCTCACCCACCACTTCTGGAACCGGACCACCACCGGCTAGCCCGGCCCGGCTCCGCCGAGCCCCTGGGTGCCGGGAAGGGCTGTGCGGTCGAATCTCGCCCGATAGGAAAGTTTCCTATCCGACATCTTGTCGCGGCCATGCCGCCTCGCTAGGTTCAGCCTCGCCAGATTGCGCCTCGCTCGACCCCCTCCCACCCCCCACCAGGAGGCTCTGTCAGCCATGCCTCGAACCCGGCATCACCGCAGACTCGCCCTCGCCGCCGCCGTCGGCATGCTCGCCGCGGGCGTCACCACGGCGGCCACCGCGCAAGCGGCGCCGCAGCACACCGCCACCGCCGCCGCGCCCAGCGGGCTCAACGGGCCCTACCTCTACCTGGGCTGGGGCTCCCCGCCCAAGGCCACGGACGTCATGTCGGCGACCGGCACCACGCAGTTCACGATGGCGTTCATGCTCTCCGACGGCGGCTGCAACCCCAAGTGGGACGGCTCCCGCGCACTCACCGGCGGCAACGACCAGTCGACGATCAACTCCATCCGCTCGGCGGGCGGCGATGTCACCGTCTCCTTCGGTGGCTGGAGCGGTAACAAGCTGGGCGAGAAGTGCTCCTCCGCCTCCGCGCTCGCCGGCGCGTACCAGAAGGTCATCGACGCCTACCAGCTCAAGTCGATCGACATCGACATCGAAGCGAGCGAGTTCGAGAACGCGACGGTCCGCCAGCGCGTGGTCGACGCGCTCAAGACGGTCAAGCAGAAGAACAGCGGCATCAAGGTGTACGTCACCTTCGGCACCACCACGACCGGCCCCGACGCCAACGGCAAGGACCTGGTCAAGCGCGGCGCCACCGCCGGGCTCGACGTGGACGGCTGGGCGGTCATGCCGTTCGACTTCGGCCAGGGCTCCCTCGACATGGCGGGGGCCACCAAGTCGGCGGTGGACGGTCTGAAGAACACCGTGGCGAGCGCGTACGGCCTCTCCTCCGACGCCGCCTACCGCAAGGTCGGCTTCTCCTCGATGAACGGCAAGACCGACGTCGCGGGCGAGACCATATCCCTGAACAACTTCAAGGACATGGTGTCCTACGCCAAGAGCCACCACCTGGCCCGCGTCAGCTTCTGGTCGCTCAACCGCGACCGCAAGTGCGGCTCCGGCACCGACGGCGACGCCTGCAGCGGGATCGACCAGGGCACGTACGACTTCACCAAGGTGCTCGCGGGGTACAACGGCTGAGTCCGGCTGCCACCGGCTGAGCCACGCCCCCGTACGCCCGGGGCGTACGGGGGCGTACACCCGCGGCGGCGTTCGATCAAGTGACGATCCAGGTCACGGGGATTGACCTTCCGTTGAAGCCGACCTTACGGTCAGCGCGCAGCCCACAGAGGCCAGCAAGGAGGTCGTGCCCGTGCGCCCCACCGCCCCACTGATCCTCGCCGCCACCCTCGCCGCCACCGCAGGACTCACATCCTGCGGTGGCGGTTCGGGCAGCGACCCGGACACCGTCAAGGTCGTCTACAACCGCTCCACGGACAACAAGATCCGCTTCAAGGACAACCATCTGGCCGAGGTGAAGAAGCAGTTCGAGAAGGCCAACCCCGGCAAGAAGGTCAAGCTGGTTCCGATCCAGGCGCAGGACAACGACTACGCCACCAAGGTCCAGCAGATGATGCGGTCCCCAAGACCGCACCCGACCTGGTCTACGAGGACACCTTCCGGATCAACTCGGACATCAAGGCGGGCTATCTGCGCCCCCTCGATACCTATCTGGCCAAGTGGAAGACCTGGGACCAGTTCGTCGACACCGCGAAGGCGGCGGCCAAGGCCGAGGACGGCAAGACGTACGGCGTCCCGGACGGCACCGACACCCGCGGCCTCTGGTTCAACAAGAAGATCTTCGCCAAGGCCGGACTGCCGGCCGACTGGTCGCCCAAGAACTGGGACGACATCCTCAAGGCGGCGCGCACGATCAAGCAGAAGGTCCCCGGCGTCACCCCGCTCAACACCTACACCGGCAAGGCCCCGGGCGAGACCTCCGTGATGCAGAGCTTCGAGATGCTGCTGTACGGCACCGGCGAGGCGGGCGGGCACCCGCTCTACGACCCCGGCGCCAAGAAGTGGGTCACCGGCGGCAAGGGTTTCCAGGACGCGCTGAGCTTCCTCAAGACCGTCTACTCCGAGAAGCTCGGCCCGGACATCTCCGACGCCCTCGATCCCAACGTCGGCACGACCGTCTTCAGCGAATGGCTCCCCGAGGGCAAGCTGGCCATCGCCCTCGACGGCTCCTGGCTGGGCCAGAACTGGCTGAAGACCGGCGGCAAGCCGTGGCCCGAGTGGTCCAAGACGCTCGGCCAGGCCCCGATGCCCACCCAGAACGGGCAGGCGCCCGGCAAGGTCAGCATGTCCGGCGGCTGGACGTGGGCGATCACCGCCAAGTCCAAGAACCCCGATCTGGCCTGGAAGTTCATCCAGCAGCTCCAGACCAAGGACAACGCGGTCACCTGGGACATCGTCGACGCCCAGATCGCGGTCCGTAAGGACGTCGCGCAGGACCCGAAGTACACCTCCTCCATGCCCGGGATCACCTTCTTCACGGGCCTGGTGAAGTACACCCACTACCGCCCCACCACCCCCGTCTATCCCCAGGTCTCCACGGCGATCGGCGAGGCCATGGAGGCGGCGACCACGGGCGACGCCTCACCGGAGAAGGCCGCGAAGTCCTACGACGACCAGCTCACATCCATCGCCGACGGCGCCACGGTGGCGGCGAGCGGCCAGGGCTGAGGGCCCCGATGGCAACCGTGACCAAAGTGGCGGCGGCCCCGACGGAGACCCCGGCCCGCCCGGGCCCCCGTCGCGGCCGCCCCCTGCGCTGGCTCCCGCTCGCCCCCGCCACCGTCATGCTGCTGCTCTTCCTCGGTGGCCCCATCGCGTACTGCGTCTATATCGCCTTCACCAATATGCAGCTCACGGGCGCGTCCTCCACGGACTTCGTGGGGCTGGACAACTTCCGGCGCGCCTTCGGGGACGACGACTTCCGCAACGCCGTCGTCCTCACCCTCGTCTTCACCCTGCTCTCCTCCCTCGTCGGCCAGAACACCCTGGGCCTGGCCCTCGCCGCTCTGATGCAGCGCGCCTCCCGCCCGGTGCGGACCCTGACCGGCGCGATCGTCATCGCGGCCTGGGTCGTCCCCGAGATCGTGGCGGGCTTCCTGCTGTACGCGTTCTTCCGCCGCGAGGGCACGCTCAACGCCCTGCTGGACTGGCTGGGCCTGCCGTCCCAGAACTGGCTCTACACCCTGCCCATCCTCGCCGTGTCCTTCGCCAACGTCTGGCGCGGCACGGCCTTCTCGATGCTCGTCTACTCCGCCGCCCTGTCCGAGATCCCCAAGGAGATCACCGAGGCGGCGGAGGTCGACGGCGCCGGCGGGCTGAGCCGCTTCTGGCACATCACCCTGCCGATGATCCGCCGCTCCATCGGCACCAATCTGATGCTGAACACCTTGCAGACGCTGTCGGTGTTCGGCCTCATCTGGGCGATGACCCGAGGCGGCCCGGGAAACCGCAGCCAGACGCTCCCGGTCTTCATGTACGACCAGGCGTTCAACAAGTCCCTCATCGGTTACGGCACGGCGGTGGCGCTGCTGTTGCTGCTGGTGGGAGCCCTGTTCTCGCTGGTGTATCTGAGGCTGATGCGCGAGGAGGTCTGAGCCCTCACTCTGAACTCCGTCCCGAACCCCGCCGGGGCGATGGACCCGGCCGGATCCCCAGGGGCGGTTTCCACGCCGGTGGGGGCTTCCGCCTCGGTGGCCACGCCTTCCGTCCGCACGCCGAGGCCGGACCCGGGGGCCGCGAGCGCGGCCCCCGTCAGCACCGCCGCGACCAGCAGGGCGCACACCGCCGCCGCGGCGCTCATCGACGGTCCGGTGCCCGACGCCGGGCTGATGTCCCTGTCTGTGATCACACCCTCAACTGTCCGCGGAGACGGCCGCGTTCCCATGACGTACGTCACCCCGCCGCCTCCGCGTCCGATCGGCCACGGACAGGCGGTCGGCCACGGACAGCCGGTCGTCCACGGGCAGGCGGTCAGCCGCTGGTGCGCGTGCGCCGGCGGTGGGCCTTCTGCCGGCACGCCGCCCCGCAGAACCGCGCGGGGCGGCCCGCGCGGCTGATTGCGGTCGCCGGGCAGCGGGCCACGCTCACCGTCCTTGTGGGAGGTGGCCCTCGGCGAGGGCGGCATGGAAGTCCGCCCAGGTGGCGGGGGTGAACCTGAGTATCGGACCGGCGGGGTTCTTGGAGTCACGTATCGCTACGACGCCCTGCACGTTCGTGGCTACCTCAACACACTCCTGCGTTCCATTGCTGTAGCTCGACTTGCGGAAATCGAAGGTCGTCATGAGCTCACAGTTTCTTGATCAGCGCCCCGATGAAGGTGCGGGACTGGGCCTCGGAGAGCGCAATCTTCGCAGTCTCATCGAACAGTTTTGCGTGCTGCGCGGCGCCATCGCCACCCTCCACCCACATTTCGGATAGCGGCAGCTCCATGTAGACCACGTCCATGGCTCCGGGCTCGGCGAATGAGAGGACGTTGAAGGAGCCCGTGAGCCCCGCGACGAGTCCGGCACTGAACGGGAGTACCTGGATGGTGACGTTCGGCCGCTCGCCCCAGTCGAGGAGGGCCGACAACTGCTCACGCGCCATCTCGGGTTCGGCGCCGGGAATGCGCAGCGCCGCTTCCGGAACGATGGCCCAGAGGGAGAGTGGCGACTCACCCGAAAGCCTGCGCTGCCGCGCGGCTCGGGCGGCAGCGAACTCCTCCACGCGGTCCGGATGCTCATCCGGCACGGTCACTCGGCGCACTGATCGTGCGTAGCCAACGGTCTGGAGCAGGCCCGGGATGAAAGAAACCTGCCACGCCTTGATCGCGGTGGCAGCATTCTCCAGCGGCACGTACTCCTTCATCGTGCCGGTGAACGCGGCCTCGTTCCACCAACCCTTCGCCTTACGGCGTTCCCGGTCGATGCGCGCCAGTTCCAGCAGCGCGCCCACCGTCGCAGGGTCGTTGGCGCCGTACAACGCGCACAGGGCGCGGATGTCCGGGTCCCGGACGGGAACCCACCCGCCCTCCATCTTGGCGACCTTGCCCGTCGAAGCGCTGAGCGCCTTCGCCGCATGCGTCTGCGTCAGGCCCGCTCGGGCCCGGAGGCTCATCAGCTCGGCGCCCAGTCTCCTCCCCAAGACGCTTGATGTGCTGTTCCCTTGGGTGGACTGACCCTCTGTCACCGCTTACCTCTCCTCCGTGATGTGACGCCAGTCTGGAGCGTAGCGAAGCACCCCGCAAGGCAGATCGGTTGAATTTTCCTCAGTGGAGTTGAACCGATCACACCGACGGGGCTACGGTCCGTAATGAACCGCTCACACAGGGACGTCAGTTGGCGGACGGACTCCGCCCTGCCCTGCCCACTGGAGGTACGCGATGGCATTCGCGCCCCAAGACCCCCGGATCCCGGACCCCAGCGACCCCGTCGTCGACGAGGGCCGCGTCGACTACGTCCCGACACCGATAAGCGTGACCAGGGCCCGCCGGCACGCCACCCGACTGATCTCCGAGTGGGGGCACCCCGCATTCGCCGACGACGCCGCGCTCATCGTGTCCGAGCTGGCCACCAACGCCGTGCGGCACGCCCGCATCCCCGGGCGGCTGTTCCGGGTCCAGCTCACCCTCACCAAGACCCGCTTACGCATCGCCGTATCCGACCCCCGGGGCGAGCGACTCCCCCGCCCCCGCCATCCGTCGCCCCGCGACAGGCACGGCCGTGGCCTGCCCATCGTCCGTACGCTCGCCGCACGTTGGGGCGTGCGGGAGCGGACCGTAGGCAAGGAGATCTGGGCCGAGCTCGACCTGACCGGCTCACCGACCCAAACCGAGCCCTAACAAAAGCTGCGTGCCCCGCAGATTTGCGGAGCGCGCAAAAATTGCTACTCTCATCGCATGGGACTGCGAGAGCGCAAGAAGGCCCAGACGCACGCGGCGCTGAGCTGGGCCGCGATCCGGCTGACCGTGGAGCGGGGGTTCGACAAGGTCAAGGTGGAGGACATCGCCGAGGCGGCCGGTGTCTCGCCGCGTACGTTCAACAACTACTTCTCGAGCAAGGCCGAGGCGATCGCGTTCCGCCATCTCGATCGCTTTCTGCGCATCGCGGAGGCGCTGCGCGAGCGGCCGGACGAGCCGCTGTGGGACGCGATCACCGACTCCGTACTGCTGCAGTTCGCTGCGGACGCGGAGTCGGTGGCCCATCCCCCCGCCGCCGACGTGGCGCAGTGGACGGCCGGTGTGCGCGTGATGGTCGCCGAACCGGCCCTGCGTGGCGAGATGCTCCGCGCCGGAGCGATCGCCGAGGCCGAGATCGCGGCGGCCATCGCCGAACGCACCGGCGGCGACCTCGATCAGGACCTGTACCCGCACCTCGTCGCGTCGGCGGTGGTGGCCGCCGTACACACCGCCATCGCCCACCATCTCCGCACCAATCCGCCCGTGCCGGTGCGCCCCCTGCTCATGGACGCCCTCGCCCGGTTCGCGACGGGCCTGTCCACCCCATAAACCATCTGCCCCGAAGGGGAATTCATGATCGAGGTCGTCATCGCAGGCGCGGGGCCCAACGGCCTGATGCTCGCCTGCGAACTCGCCCTGGCCGGTGTGCGCCCGGTCGTCCTGGAACGCCTCACCGAACCCACCGACACACAGCGTGCGAACGGCCTCGTGGGCCAGGTCATCCGCATGCTCGACCGGCGCGGGCTGTACGAGCGGCTGGCCACACCCGGCACCACGCCCACACCGGCGCCCCGTTTCACCTTCGGCGCGTTCCCGCTCGACCTGAGCGATCTGCCGGACAACCCGCTGTACACACTGCTGGTGCCACAGCTCCGGATCGAGCGGATGCTCACCGAGCGCGCGGCGGAGCTGGGCGTCGACATCCGGCGCGGCCACGAGGTCATCGGGCTGACGCAGGGCGAGAAGTCGGTGACGGTCGAGCTGCGCGAGGGGGTGCCGATCGAGGCGGAGTTCCTGGTCGGCGCGGACGGCGGGCGCAGCACGGTCCGCAAGCTCACGGGCATCGACTTTCCCGGCGTGACCAGCGACGACTCGGTGTCGCGCACCGGACATGTGAGCGTGCCCGCAGACCTGATCGGCCCGGACGGCAGCCTCACCGTGCCCGGTTTCGGCGCCATCCCGCCGTTCCAGCATCTGCGCACCGAGCACGGGCTGATCGCCTGGGCACCGTCCCCGGACGGCGACCCGAAGCTGACCACCGTGGAATGGGGGCAGCCCCCCGAGGGCGAGGCATCGCTGGACGAACTGCGGGCCGGCGCCCGCCGGGTGCTCGGCACGGACATCACCCTCGACCCGCCGACCGGGCCGGGACCACACCTGATGCGGCGGCTGTTCGGCGGCAACACCAGGATCGCCGAGCGCTACCGCGCGGGCCGTGTCCTGCTGCTCGGCGACGCCGCGCATGTGCACTCGGCGATCGGCGGCCCGGGGCTCAACCTGGGCCTCCAGGACGCGGTCAACCTCGGCTGGAAGCTGGCGGCGGAAGTCCGCGGCCACGCGGCGGAGGGGCTACTCGACACATACGAGTCGGAACGACATCCGGCGGCGCGGCGAGTCGCCATGCACACGCAGGCGCAGTCGCTGCTGATCCAGCCGGGCGGCGAGGTGACGGCGCTGCGCGAACTGTTCGGCGAACTGCTCGACCAGCCCGCGACCCGGCAGCACATCGCGGGGCTGCTCGCCGGCGCGGACATCACGTACGACATGGGCCCGGCGACCGGCCCGCTCGTCGGCCACTGGGCCCCGGACCTCCCGGGCCTGCGCGACCTGACCCGCACCGCGCGCCCTCTCCTCCTGGACCCCACCGCCACTCTCGACCCGGGCCCCTGGTCACCCCACGTGGACACCGCGCCCGCCCCCGGCCTGGACACCGCCCTACTCCTGCGGCCCGACTGCTACATCGCCTGGCAGGGCACGACGAACGACGGCTTGCACGAGGCCCTGGCGACCTGGTTCCGGGCCGCCTGAGCGACGGGCCGCGGTGGCTGCCAGGGCGCGTGCCGAATCGACACGCGCCAAGGGCCACAAAGAACCGCGCGGGCGCCAGGGCATCAGCCTGGCGCCCGCACACGCGGTACTCAGTTCGCGTGCGGCCGACCGTCTCGGACCCATGTCACCACGACCAGAGCCGCGGTGACGTACATCAGGACGCTGAAGGTGCCTACGGATTCGACGTACTGCTCGTAGCCGTCTGCGCGCAGCTGAAGCGCGAGGGAACCGAGCGCGGTCCCAAGCGCTGCCGTAGTGGCGGCCATGGCGACGAACGGGGCCTTCGTCATGGGTACTTCCTCCAAGCCACGAGACGATTGATCAATGCTGAGGCTACACGCATGTGCGATATCACTGCCGGAAGCGGTTGTGGACGGCCGGGCGTCCGAACTCCCGACGAGGGCGCCGCGCAACCACCCGTCGGCTATGCCTCCGCCACCACCACGTACAGCGTCGCCGAGGCGAAGAACGGGCGGTGGGCGAGGTGGTGCAGCCAGACGGCCGCCTGGTACTCGCTGAGGTAACCGGCCTCGACGGCGCGGCGGGTGGTGCGCTCGAATCCGAAGACCCGGTCCGCCGCGCGGACATCGCGGAAGACCTGGGTGACCGGAATGACCTCCGGCACGCGGAACCCGGCGTCGGTGGCGAGACGGGCGAGCTGGCGGCCGATGGCGGCGTTGCGGATCACCTGCTCGGTGATATGGCGGGTGTAGGCGCGGGAGAGCGACGGGTGGGGGTGGTCGACGGCGAGGGTGTCCCAGTCGGGCTCGCCCATCACCAGCCGCCCGCCCGGCCGCAGCACCCGGTGGAACTCGGCCAGGGCCCGCGCCGGGTCGTCCACATGCTGCAGCACCCGGTCGGTGCAGGCACGGTCCACCGCGGCGTCGTCCAGGGGGAGGGCGTGGACATCGCCCCGCCGCAGCTCGACGCACCGATGCGCGGCGGTGCGCGCCGCCGCCGCGTCCAGCATCTCCTGGTCGCGATCGACCCCGATGACCGTACCGCCGGGGCCGACCGCCTCGGTGAGGGCGGGAAGATCGGCGCCGGGGCCGCAGCCCGCGTCCAGGACGGCCAGCCCGGCCCGCAGATCGAGCGCGTCCAGCAGCCGCCCCTTGTAGTCGCGTCCGGCGTCGCTCGCGGCGAACCGGATGAGGTAGTCGGCGGACGCGGGCCTGGTGGTCTCGAAGACGGACGCATCGGCAGAGGTCATGGGCGTCAGTCAAGCAGAGCCGCCTCGCGGAGGCGGCCGCTTCCGAGCGCGCACCACGGATCCCACTACGTGATGCGGCGGCGCGGCGGAGGGCGACCCGGGAATTCTTATCCATTCGCGCTGCATCGCCGGACCCGCTCCGCGCCCCGCAACTACCGTGCGACCAACCATGTTTGAGGGCAACCGGTCGAAAAAACGCCAGGAATCCAGCCATGTGGCCCGAGGGGGCCGGCACAAGCGGTCCCGTGACCCGCGCGCGCACTGGCTGCTTCTGCTCCTCGTCCTTCCCGTCATGTTCGGCCTGCTGATGTTCCAGGGCTGGACCACCCATGAGGTCGACGCGGCGAAGGCGCGGCGCCCCTGCGCCAGCCCGGTGCCCCGGGCCCTGGCCGACGGTGGGCCGGTGGTGCAGATCAACGGCGATCAGGTGCGGACCGTGGGCATGCCCGCCGGAACCGTCGCGCTCACCTACGACGGCGGGCCCGACCCCGCCCAGACCCCCCGTCTGCTGGACCTGCTGCGCAGATACGACGCGCGGGCCACGTTCTTCGTCTCCGGCGCCAAGGCCGCGCAGTACCCCGACCTCGTACGCCGGATCCGCGCCGAGGGCCATGAGCTCGGGTCGAACACCTACACCGGCGCCGACATGGGCACCGCCTCCCCCGGCCGCTCCCGGATGGAGCTGTCCCTCACCGAGTCGGCGCTGGCGGGTTCCGTGGGGGTCCAGCCGAGGCTGCTGCGGCTGCCGCTGACCACCGATGTGGACACGCTGTGCGGCGACGAGTGGCAGGCCGCGCGGCGGGTCGCCGCGGAGGGGTACGCGCTGGTGGCCGCCGACCGGTCGGCCAAGAAGCCCGCGCAGGGGGTGGTCCGGCAGTTCAGCCAGACCGACACCGCGTATCAGGAGACCGAGAAGCTGCTGAAGGACCCACGGGCGAAGAGGTTCACCACGGTGACCGGCGGGCTCGGCGTGCCCCCGGTCGACGTGCCGGTCTCCGGCCTCGAACGCTGGGAGGGCAAGGCGCTGATCCGGGTCGCGGCCATCGGCCGTGGCTTTGTGTCCACCATGACCTGGGTGCTGGGGATCGCCGGGGCGCTGGGGGTGCTGCGGCTGCTGATGCTCGTGTTGTTCGCCCGCACCCATGTCCGGCGGCTCACCCGCTTCCGGCCCGGCGCGCCCTGGCTGCGCGAGGTCAACGAGCCGGTGACGGTGCTCATCCCCGCGTACAACGAGGAGGCGGGCATCGAGGCCACCATCCGGTCGCTGCTGGCCTCCACCCATCAGCGCCTGCAGATCGTCGTGATCGACGACGGCTCGACGGACCGTACGGCCGATATCGCCGCGAGCGTCGACGACCCCCGGGTGCTGGTGGTCCGCCGGCCCAACGCGGGCAAGGCCGCCGCCCTCAACACCGGGCTGGCCCACACCCGGCACGACATCGTGGTGATGGTCGACGCCGACACCGTCTTCGAACCGGACGCCGTCCACCAGCTCATCCAGCCCCTCGCCCACCCGGCCATCGGCGCGGTCAGCGGCAACACCAAGGTCGGCAACCGGCGCAGTCTGCTGGGCCGGTGGCAGCATCTGGAGTACGTCTTCGGGTTCAACCTCGACCGGCGGATGTTCGAGGTGCTGGAGTGCATGCCCACCGTGCCCGGCGCGATCGGGGCCTTCCGGCGGGACGCGCTGATGGGCGTCGGCGGCGTCAGCGAGGACACCCTCGCCGAGGACACCGACCTGACGATGGCGCTGTGGCGGGCGGGCTGGCGGGTGGTGTACGAGGAAACCGCCGTCGCCTGGACCGAGGTGCCCACCTCCCTGCGCCAGCTCTGGCGCCAGCGCTACCGCTGGGGATACGGCACCCTCCAGGCCATGTGGAAGCACCGCCGCGCGGTGGTCTCCCTGGGCTCGGTCGGGCGGTTCGGCCGCCGGGGGCTCAGCTATCTCACGCTCTTCCAGGTGCTGCTGCCCCTGCTGGCGCCCGTGATCGACCTCTTCGCGCTGTACGGTGCGCTCTTCCTGGACCCGGGGCAGGCGGCCGGGGTGTGGTTGGGCTATCTCGCGATCCAGATGGTCTGCGCCGGGTACGCGCTGCGGCTGGACGGTGAGCGGATGCGGGCGCTGTGGTCGCTGCCGTTCCAGCTCTTCGTCTACCGGCAGTTGATGTATCTGGTGGTCATCCAGTCCGTGGTGGCCCTTCTGCTCGGGACGCGGCTGCGGTGGCACCGCATCCAGCGTTCGGGAACGGCCGCCCAGGCGCTGGGCGAGGCGCCGGCGTACCGGAGCCTGACATCGAAGTGACGTACGGCGACCGGGTCCGCGTTCAACGCCGGACCGAAGTTGTCATAGCTCTATGAAGCGACGGCGGGCGCCTCCGGCCGCTGGGCAGACTGCGCCCATGAGCGATCGGTTGGACGGGTGGGCCGCCGCGAACCGGCCGTCGGGGCGGGCCTGGGACATCTCCACGGCGGAGACGCAGAGCATCCCCGTGCAGGGCACCCCCGGGCAGGGCACTCCCGTGCAGGGGGCCACCCAGGGCATGCCCGCGCAGGGAGCCCCAGGCGTCCCGACGAAACCCGCCCCGTACCGCAGGGGCGAGGAGACCCTGGCCACCCCCGCACTCACCCCCACACCCGAACCCGACCCCACCCTCACCTCCACCCCCACCGTCCGGCGCCGCGCCCCCAAGGAGCCGCTCAGCCGGCGCCGCCGGATCACCCGGCTGGCCATCGTGACCGCCTCCGCGCTGCTCCTCGCCTCCGGCAGCGCCTACGTCTGGGCCGACACCCAGCTCAACCGCGAGGTCGACCTCGGCAAATCACCGGACCGCCCACCGCCCGGCAAGGGCACCAACTACCTCATCGTGGGGTCCGACAGCCGGGAGGGCCTCTCCGAGCAGGCCAGGAAGAACCTGCGCACCGGCTCGGCCGAGGGCCGCCGCACCGACTCGATGATGGTGCTGCACACCGGCTCCAACGGCACCACGATGATGAGCCTGCCGCGCGACTCCTGGGTGACCGTCCCGGGGTTCCTCCGCCCCGACACCGGCAAGACCTTCGCCCCGTCCCGGAACAAGCTGAACGCGGCGTACTCGATGGGCGGCCCCGATCTCCTCGTCTCGACCATCGAGCGCAACACGGGGCTGCGCATCGACCACTACGCGGAGATCGGCTTCTCCGGGTTCGTGGATGTCGTGGACGCGGTCGGCGGCGTACGGATGTGCGTGGACCGCGACATCAAGGACCCCAAATCCGGGCTGGACCTGCAAAAGGGCTGCCACACCCTCGACGGCGCCAAGGCGCTCGCCTTCGTCCGCCAGCGCAAGCAGGAGGCCAAGGGCGACCTGGGCCGCACCCAGAACCAGCAGAAGTTCCTGGCAGCCCTCGCCGACAAGGCCGCCACACCGGGCGTCCTGGCCAACCCGTTCGCGGCCTTCCCGACCGTACGCGCGGGCCTGGACACGCTCATCGTCGACAAGGACATGGGCCTGCGGAACCTGATGTCCCTGTTCGAGGCGATGAAGGGCGTCACCTCGGGCAACGGCAGGCAGCTCAACGTCCCGGTGTCCAACCCCAACCTCCGGACCTCCAAGGGCAGCGCCGTGCAGTGGAACGAGACGCAGGCGAGGCGCCTCTTCGACCAGCTACGGAACGACCAGCCGGTGACGATCGCCCCGCCGGCACCGTAAGGAGACGCCGCAAGCACACACACGCCGTAAGCACACGCCGTAGGTCGAGCGAACCGCGCACGCGTCTTCCCCAACACGAGCCGCAACCGGTTTCATGGACGGCACGCTGATCGACTGCGCTCGCAAGCGCGCGAGGAGGTCCGAGGTTGTCCACGCTCTCCGCCCGCCCCGCCCGCCCATGGCCCGGCTCCGCCACGTCCCGCCCGCGCCCCCGCTGGTCCCCGAGCAGGCGCCGCCGACTGGCCGCCGACGCCGCGCTGCTGCTCATCGCGGCCGCGTTTCTGCTCCCGCTCGCCTGGCTGGTCCTGGCCTCCATCGACAGCGACGCCACCCTGCGGGTCTCGGCGCCCGGCTCGCCCACGCTGGACAACTTCTCGGCGGTGTGGACGGACGAGATCACCTTCACGCCGATGCTCAACAGCCTGCTCCTGTGCGGCGGCGCCACCATCCTGACCGTCGCCTGCGCCGCGCTGGCCGCCTATCCCCTCTCCCGCTTCCGCTCCCGCGTCGTGCGCCCGTATCTGCTGGCGGTGCTCTTCACCACCTGTCTGCCGATCACCGCGATCATGGTTCCGGTCTACGGACTCTTCGTCCAGGTGGACCTCATCGACACCATGTCCGGCACGGCGCTCTTCCTCGCCGCCTCCCAGCTCCCCTTCGCCGTCTGGCTGATGAAGAACTTCATGGACGGCGTGCCGGTGATCCTGGAAGAGGCCGCCTGGACCGACGGCGCCTCCTGGCTGCAGAGCCTGACCCGGGTCATCCTGCCGCTGATGGGCCCGGGCATCACGGTGGTGATGATCTACAGCTTCATCATGATGTGGGGCAACTTCTTCGTCCCCTTCATGCTCCTGCTCTCCCCCGAACAACTCCCCGCCTCAGTCTCGATCTTCACCTTCTTCGGCAACTACGGCCAGGTCGTCTACGGCCAGCTGGCCGCCTTCTCGATCCTCTACTCCACGCCCGTGCTCCTGCTCTACGTCCTGATCTCCCGCCGCCTGGGCGGCGGCTTCGCCCTGGGCGGCGCCGTCAAGGGATGACGGCGGCGCCGCGGCTACGGGGTGCCCGGCGGTACGTCTTCCCCTCCCCGCCCCTTCCCGATACCAGAGGCTCCGCCCCTGGACCCCAGAAGCGGAGCCCGCCACGCGGCGGAGCCGCCATATCGATGCCCCGGCAAGGGGTGGGGAGCCGAGATGCCCGCCCGCCCATTCCCGCTACCGGAGGGGGCTGGGGCAGAGCCTCAGTTACGGGGAAGGGCTCGGAAGAGACCCCAGGCGCGGAGCCCGCCACACGACGGAACCGCCATATCGATGCCCCCGGCAGGGGGCAGGAGGCCAGATGCCCGCCCATTCCCGCCACCGGGGGGCTGAGGCAGAGCCCCAGGCACGGGAAAAGGCGCGGAGGGACCCCCAGAGGCGGAACCCGCCACGCGGCCGAGCCGCCACATCGACGCCCCGGCAACGGGCAAGGAGGCCAGATGCCCGCCCATTCCCGCCACCGGGAGCTGAGGCAGAGCCCCAGGCACGGGAAAAGGCGGCGAGGGACCCCCAGAGGCGGAACCCGCCACGCGGCCGAGCCGCCACATCGACGCCCCGGCAACGGGCAAGGAGGCCAGATGCCCGCCCATTCCCGCCACCGGGAGCTGAGGCAGAGCCCCAGGCACGGGAAAAGGCGGCGAGGGACCCCCAGAGGCGGAACCCGCCACGCGGCCGAGCCGCCACATCGACGCCCCGGCAACGGGCAGGAAGGCCAGATGCCCGCCCATTCCCGCTACCGGAGGCCTGAGGCAGAGCCCCAGGCACGGGAAAGGGCGCGGAGGGACCTCAGAGGCGGAGCCCGCCACGCGGCGGAGCCGCCGTGTCGATGCCCCGGCAACGGGCAGGGAGGCCAGATGCCGCCCGCCCGTTCCCGCCCCGGGGGCTGGGGCGGAGCCCCAGTTGCGGGAAGGGGCGGGGAGGGGAACAGCCCGCCGCAGGCGGCACAGTCCGCCGGACGTCCCCGATCCGACCCCGTGGTTCAGCCCTTGGGCAGGCTCGGCGCCGCGCAGCCATGGTGTTGGGCCGAGGCGGTGGCGAAAGCCGCCAGGGCTGCGCGTTCGTAGGCGAGGTCGGGGCGGCGGCGGGTTTCGCCGTCGGCGTCGGCGGCGCGGATGAGGTAGAGGGCGGACTCGGCGCCGCGCGGGCAGGTGGCGCCGGCCCAGTAGGCGCTCTGGCCGAGCCGCCCGGCGGGCTTTTCGGCGGGGGTCACGTTCTCGTAGTCGTAGTCCCGGGTGTACTGGGAGCGGGCGTCCTCCGCGTACGGGCCGTAGTACGCCTCAAGGCGGTAGAGCGGTGAGCCTTCCCGCGTGCCGAGGACGCAGCTCTCGCGCGGTGCGCGGTCGCGGGCGGTCTCGCGGGCCGTGGAGACGGCGGAGCGGGAGGCGGTGGGGACGGCCGCGCAGGTGCCCTTGGCGCCGAGCAGCGGTTCGTACTCGTCCTCGTTCACCGGCAGGCCGACGCTGCGGAGGGGTGTGCCCAGGCGGGCGCCGCAGCCCCAGTGGTCGTTGGCCGCCTCGGCGGTGGCGGTGGCGGTGCGGACGAAGTCGGGGCGGGTGGCGGGGTCGTCGAGGGTGGTGGCGCCGCGCAACGCGGTCTCGACGGTGATCAGCAGGCTGTCGCCGCGCCGGGCGCAGTCGAGGAACACGGCGGTGGTGGCCGTACCGTCCTCGGCGTCGCCCAGCCGTGCGGTGTCGGTGGCGAAGAGGCCGGACCAGCCGTTGCCGAGGGGGACGGGAAGCGTGTGGCTCGCGGGTACGGCGGCGTAGAGCTCGCCGTATCCGTACTCTGCGCGGGGGCGGGGCGAGCCCGCGATGGTGACGGCGATGTGGCCGGTGCCCTCGGCGGCGATCCGGCAGCGGACGGTCAGGCTGTTGGCCCGCTTGCCGCCGCTTTTGGCTGTCTTGTCGCCGCTTTTGGCCGCCTTGTCGCCGAAGGCGCCCTCGGTGCGGTTGGTCACGTCCAGTGCGGCGTCCTCGCCGAGCACCGCGCGGACCTCGCCGACCGGAAGCACCCCGTCGCACGCCCCGTCCAGCGCCCGGTCCTCGCTGCCCGCGAACCAGACGATCGCTCCGGTGAGGGCGGCCAGCGCCACCACGACGGCCGCCAGGGCCCGGACCCGGCGCCGGGTGAGTGTGGGTCGGGTCAGTGCCACTGCTCCACCTCCCCGAGCACCTTGGTGTCACGGCAGTCCGCCGACGCGGGCCAGCCGTCCTCGGCGTCGAGATAGCGGTCGAGGACCGTACGGGCGGTGGCGGAGAGCCTGGTGCGGTCCTTGCCGCTGATGACAGCGGTCTCGCCGTCCCCGAGCTGGATCTCGGGGAGGACGGCGACCCGGTGGTAGGTGCTGCGGCCGCCGCACACCGACCTTGCCCACAGGGCGAGTTGGGGCCGTCCGGCGTAGGAGGAGACGCGGTCCTCCTGCCGCAGCACACCACGATCGGCGTCCGCCTCGGAACCGGCTTCCGAGGGGCTTTCGCCCTCCTGCGCTCCCCACCCGGGCACATGGCCCTCGCGTTCATAGGAGTTGTAGGCGGACCGGCCGAGGACGCCCGACCAGCTCGCCGCCTCGACCTCGGTGACCTGCCACTCCTTCGGGCGCGGGCGCCGGCCGGCGTTCTTCTCCACGTCCCACTCCCCGGCGCAGGCGCTCAGGCCGGTGGACTCCTGCAGATCGCCGAGGGTGGTCCAGGCGCCGGAGGCGATGCCAGGGAGCGAGGAGCCGTCGATCCACTCGCATTTGCGCAACGCCCGGCCGGGCGCGCCATGGGTCTCGTCCGTGTCCACCACGGTTTTCGGCATCGTGAGCGGGCCGGAGCCGCAGTGCTGGGCCTTGGTGAGGACGTTGGCGACCTGTACGGCGGTACGGAAGCCGAGGAGCGCGGTGGCGCGGTCCGGCTTGCCGCTCCGCGACGTCGCCTCGTCGGAGTCGTCCGCCTCGTCGGCCCCGTTGGTCCCGTCCGTCACCCGGGCCGTCACATACAGATCGGTCGTGGGCCGGACCCGGCCGCCGAGCCCGCCCAGGCAGTCGGTCACCAGCCAGGCTCCCCGCTTCCCGTACTGGCCGGTGGTGCCCGGTGCCACGAAGGTGCCGCGGCCACCGGCCGGTTCCAGGAGGTCCCGGGTCTCGACGGCCTGGGGGACATCGGACACCAGCGCCTCGGCATGGACCGTGACCCCGTAGCCGTCTCCCCACGACAGCGAGCAGTCCAGCAACGAACGGCTCTCCTGCCCCGGGGCGAGCATCGTGCCGTGCTCTCTGAGCTTGCCCGGCCGCTCGTCCCGCACCAGCCGTTCGAGGTCCCCGTACGGCAGGGTGCCGTCACACGCCTTCCTCAACTGGGCCTGGTTGGCGGCGAGATGGCCGCCGCCGCTGTCCCGGGTCGCGAGGACGGTTCCCGCGATCCCCACTACCGCCATCAGTACGACGAGGGGCGTGCGGCGCTGCCACACACGGCCCCATAAACCACGCATCCCGCCCTTAACTCCTTACATCCCCTGACCAGTTCCCCCTTGATCAGGCGGGGACAGTATCAGAGAGGCGGGGGCACGGCGGCGGCGCGGCTATCCCTTCGCGCCGGAGGGCTCCTTCTTCGCCCCGGAGGGCTCCTTCTTCGCCCCGGAGGGCTCCTCTTTCGCCCCGGAGGGCTCCTTCTTCGGCCCGGAAGGCTCCTCCTTCACCCCCGAGCCCACCGGGTCGAAGCGGAAGACCTGTCCCGGGGCGCCGGACCGGCACGGCAGTTGGACCACATGGGCCCAGCGCCGGGTCGTGCCGTCGGGCAGCCCCAGACACTGGCCGGTGTGCGCGGGCCGCAGCCGGAATCCCTTGGTGGGCCGATCGACGGCCTCCAGCCGGAACTCCTCGCCCGCTCCCCTGCTCTCGCAGTAGTCGTCGCCCAGCCAGGCGCCCTCGGCCTTGCTCTGGCCCATGATTCCGGAGCAGCCCAGGCCGTGCTCGGGGTGCAGGGTGGCGATCCGCCACAGCCCGTCGTCCAGGCGCTTGAGCGAGAACGAGGGAAAAACCTCCTCGCACGGCGCCTGATAGACCCAGGCGATCTTGTCCTGGGGACGTTCGGACAGACACAGCGAGGAGTGGACGGCCCGGATCCGGTACTTCCCGGGCGCGGGCGCGGGCGCCGGACCGTCCGAGGAGACCGCCGCGGACCCGCCCTTGCGGCCCAGTCCGTCGCCCTCGCCGCCGCCGTCGTCGTCGCTCGCCCGCCAGACGAGCACGGCCGCCGTCGCGGCCACGGCGGCCGTCGCGGCCACGGCGGCCGTCAGCGCGAGCACGGCACTCGGCATCCGCGTACGGGAGCGCCGGGGGCTCGCCTCGGGCGTACGGGAGGCGGTGGGCACGGTCGGCGGCGCCGGTGAACCGTGCTCAAGTGGCTCGACCGAGGCGGCATCCGCCGCGGCCTCCGCGAGGGGGCCCGCCCCCGGTTCGGCGGCGCGCGTCGCGAGGTCCTTACGGACGGCCAGCCAGACGGTGAGCTCCGCCGGCCCCGCGCCACAGGCCCGTACGAAGGCCGCGACCAGTTCCTCGCGGGGCAGCGTGGTGCGCCCGAGCATATTGGCGATGGTGCTGCGCGGCAGGATGTCCCCGACCGCGTCGGCCCGCGCGGCCAACTCCCGGTAGGTCAGCCGGGACCAGTCCTTGAGCGCCTGCAGCGCGGCGATGAACTCGCGGGCGCTCTGTGCCCGCCGTGGATCCGGAGCCCTGTCGGCATCGGCCATCTACGGTTCTCTCCCCCGCCCCTGTGTCCCGCCCCTGTGTCCCGGGCCTGTCCGGGACTGCTCCGGGGCATGTCCCGGACAAGGGACAGCCTTGTTCACTCCGGCGGTTCGTTCAAGAGTGAACCTCGCCAACGGCGCACGGCCACGGCGGACTTGATCTTCCACGGGGGGATGATCAAGGCCGCCACGGCCGACGAGAGAGCCGACGAGAGGCGAGAGCGCCCTCAACCAGCAGAAGCAAGCAAGCGCCTGACGGCTCAGAAGACCGACTCGGCCTCGTCCATCCGGTCGACCGGAACGGTCTTGAGCTCGGTGACCGCGTTGGCGATCGGCACCATCGTGATGTCCGTGCCGCGCAGCGCGGTCATCATGCCGAAGTCGCCGCGGTGCGCCGCCTCCACGGCGTGCCAGCCGAAGCGGGTGGCCAGCACGCGGTCGTACGCGGTGGGCGTGCCACCGCGCTGCACATGGCCCAGGATGACCGGGCGGGCCTCCTTGCCCAGGCGCCGCTCCAGCTCGGCCGCGAGGCGGTTGCCGATACCGGTGAACCGCTCATGGCCGTACTGGTCGATCGCGCCCTTCTGGTACTCCATGGAGCCCTCGGCCGGGTGCGCGCCCTCGGCGACGCAGATGACGGCGAACTTCTTGCCGCGGGAGAACCGCTCCTCGACCATCTTCACCAGCCCGTCGACCTCGAAGGGCCGCTCCGGCAGGCAGATGCCGTGGGCGCCGCCGGCCATCCCGGACTCCAGCGCGATCCAGCCCGCGTGGCGTCCCATGACCTCGACGACCATGACCCGCTGATGCGATTCGGCGGTGGTCTTCAGCCGGTCCATCGCCTCGGTGGCGACGCCGACGGCGGTGTCGAAGCCGAAGGTGCGGTCGGTGGAGGAGATGTCGTTGTCGATCGTCTTCGGGACGCCGACGATCGGCAGGCCCGCGTCGGAGAGCATCCGCGCGGCGGTCAGGGTGCCCTCGCCGCCGATCGGGATCAGCACGTCTATCCCGTAGTCGCGCGCGTGGTCCTTCGAGGTCTCGCACGCCTCGCGCAGCCGGGCGCGCTCCAGCCGTGAGGAGCCGAGGATGGTGCCACCGCGGGCGAGGATGCCGCTGACGGCGTCGAGGTCCAGCTTGCGGTGACGGCCGTCGAGAAGTCCCTTGAAGCCGTCCTCGAACCCGATCACCTCGTCTCCGTGGCCGGCGACCGCGCGGTGCACCACCGACCGGATCACAGCGTTGAGGCCGGGGCAGTCGCCGCCTGCGGTGAGAACTCCGATGCGCATCGTGCTGTGTCTCCTGCTCCCTACGGGTAGATGTGAGCCAGTCCGATTGTTTCATGGGCGAGGTAGTGCTGTATCCCCCGAGCGGCCAGCGCCTTAATCACGGTCGCAGGTATTGTCAAGAGGACCGGGCCGTTCAATGTGGCCAATTTGTGTCCCATGGGCGCACAAACGGAAAACACCCAAGAACGCCAGAGGAACGGAGAGTGCGCGTGACACGCAGCGTGTACGTGACCGGAGTCGAGCGTGGCGACGGACGCCAGGTCGTGGAGCTGGGGGTGATGGAGCTCCTGACCCGTCATGTCGACCGGGTCGGGGTCTTCCGCCCCCTGGTGCACGACGGCCCCGATCGCCTCTTCGACCTGCTGCGGGCGCGCTACCGGCTCAGCCAGTCGCCGGAGTCGGTCTTCGGCATGACGTATCACGAGGCGGCCACGCTCCAGGCCGAGCGGGGCGCCGACGAGCTGGTCTCGCAGCTCGTCGGCCGCTTCCACGAGGTCGCCGACGCGTATGACTACGTCCTGGTGCTGGGCAGCGACTACGCGGCCACCAGCCTCCCCGACGAGCTGGGGCTGAACGCACGGCTCGCCAATGAATTCGGCGCCTCGGTGATCACGGTCGTCGGCGGGCAGCGGCAGACCGCCGAGTCGGCCGGCGCGGAGGCCCACAACGCCTACCGCGCCTATGAGGCGCAGGGCTGCGATGTGGTCGCGGTGGTCGTCAACCGGGTGGTGCCCGGGGACCGCGAGGCCATCGCCGAGCGGCTGGCCGCCAAGCTGCCGGTCCCCAGCTATGTGCTGCCCGAGGACCCGTCGCTGTCCGCGCCCACCGTCTCCCAGATCGTCCGCACGCTGGGCGCGGAGGTGCTGCTCGGCGATCAGACCGGGCTCTCCCGGGATGTGCGGGACTTCGTCTTCGGCGGCGCGATGCTGCCGAGCTTCCTGCCCGCGCTGACCGAGGGCTGCCTGGTGGTGACGCCCGGGGACCGCGCGGACCTGATCGTGGGCGCGCTGGCCGCGCACAGCGCCGGCTCCCCGCCGATCGCCGGGGTGCTGCTCACCCTGGACGAGCGGCCGGGCCCGGACATCCTGGCGCTGGCCTCGCGGCTGGCCCCGGGGACCCCGGTGGTGTCGGTGGCGGGCGGGTCCTTCCCGACGGCGGCCGAGCTGTTCGCCATCGAGGGCAAGCTCACGGCGAGCGCGCCGCGCAAGGCGGAGACGGCGCTCGGCCTCTTCGAACGGCATGTGGACACCGCCGCGCTGACCGAGCGCATCTCGGTGGGCCGCTCGGCCCGGGTCACCCCGATGATGTTCGAGCGCGAGCTGATCGAGCGGTCCCGGTCCCGGCGCCGCCGGGTGGTGCTGCCCGAGGGCGCGGAGGAGCGGGTGCTGCGCGCCGCCGACGTACTGCTCCGCCGCGATGTGTGCGATCTCACACTGCTGGGCGAGGAGGACGCGATCCGCAAGCGCGCGGCCGAGCTCGGCATCCAGCTCGCCGAGGCGCAGATCGTCGATCCGCAGACCTCCCCGCTGCGCGAGCGCTTCGCCGAGGGGTACGCGAAGCTGCGCGCCCACAAGGGCGTCTCCTACGAGCTGGCGTACGACGTGGTGGCCGACGTCTCCTACTTCGGCACCCTGATGGTCCAGGAGGGCCTGGCCGACGGCATGGTCTCGGGCGCGGTGCACTCCACCGCCGCCACCATCCGGCCCGCCTTCGAGATCATCAAGACCGCCCCGGGCGCCGAGATCGTCTCCTCGGTCTTCTTCATGTGCCTGGCCGACCGGGTGCTGGTCTACGGCGACTGCGCGGTCAACCCGGACCCGGACGCCGAGCAGCTCGCGGACATCGCCATCCAGTCGGCGACGACGGCCGCCCGGTTCGGGGTGGAGCCGAGGATCGCGATGCTGTCGTACTCGACCGGCACCTCGGGCTCCGGCGCGGATGTGGACAAGGTCCGCAAGGCGACCGAGCTGGTCCGCGAGCGCCGCCCCGATCTGCTGGTGGAGGGCCCGATCCAGTACGACGCGGCGGTGGACGCCGCCGTCGCGGCGACCAAACTGCCCGACTCCGAGGTGGCGGGCAACGCCACCGTGCTGATCTTCCCGGACCTGAACACCGGCAACAACACCTACAAGGCCGTGCAGCGCTCGGCGGGCGCCGTCGCGGTCGGCCCGGTGCTGCAGGGTCTGCGCAAGCCGGTGAACGACCTGTCCCGCGGGGCACTCGTCCAGGACATCGTCAACACCGTCTCGATCACCGCCATCCAGGCCCAGTCCCCGGCATCCCCCGCAGAGAAGGCGCAGTCCGCGTGAACGGCTCCCGAGTCCTCGTCCTCAACTCCGGCTCCTCGTCCGTGAAGTACCAGCTTCTGGACATGGCCGACGGGTCCCGGCCCGCCTCCGGCATCGTGGAGCGGATCGGTGAGGGTCCCGTCGCCGACCATGCGGCGGCCCTCAAGCAGGTCGCCGACGAACTGGCGGCCCAGGGGCTGGGCCTCGACTCGCCCGAGCTGGCGGCGGTCGGCCACCGGGTGGTGCACGGCGGCACCCGGTTCACCGAGCCGACCCTGATCACCGATGAGGTGGTCGAGGAGATCGAGAAGCTGATCCCGCTGGCCCCGCTGCACAACCCGGCCAATGTCACCGGGATCAAGGTGGCCCGCGCGCTGCGCCCGGATCTGCCGCAGGTCGCGGTCTTCGACACGGCGTTCCACTCGACCATCCCGGAGGCGGCGGCGCGCTACGCGATCGACGTGGCGACCGCCGACCGATGGGGGGTGCGGCGCTACGGCTTCCACGGCACCTCGCACGCGTATGTCTCCCGGGCCACCGCCGCCCTGCTGGGCAAGGACCCGGCCGAGGTCAACACGATCGTGCTGCACCTGGGCAACGGGGCCAGTGCCTCGGCGGTGCGCGGCGGCGTCTGCGTGGAGACCTCGATGGGGCTGACTCCGCTGGAGGGCCTGGTGATGGGTACCCGCTCGGGCGACATCGACCCGGCGGCGATCTTCCATCTGTCCCGGGTGGGCGGCATGTCGACCGATGAGATCGACACGCTGCTCAACAAGCGCAGCGGGCTGGCCGGGCTGTGCGGGGACAACGACATGCGCGAGATCGGCCGCCGGATGGGCGAGGGCGACCAGGCCGCGCAGCTCGCCTTCGACATCTACATCCACCGACTGCGGAAGTATGTGGGCGCGTACACCGCGGTACTCGGGCGGGTGGACGCCATCGCGTTCACCGCCGGTGTGGGGGAGAACTCCGCGGCGGTACGGGAGGCGGCGATGCGCGACCTCACCGCGTTCGGCATCGAGGTGGACGGCGTCCGCAACGCACTGCGCTCCGCCACGGCGCGGCTGATCTCCACGGAGTCCAGCCGGGTCGCGGTGGCCGTGGTGCCCACCGATGAGGAGCTGGAGATCGCCAGCCAGACGTTCGACCTGGTCAGCGCCTAGCCTCCGGTTCCGGCACCGCTGTGCCCAAGACTGAAAAATTCCGCTCCGAAACAAACCGATAGGATCTGCCTCATGCGCCGTTCCAAAATCGTCTGCACTCTGGGCCCCGCTGTCGACTCCTACGACCAGCTGAAGTCCCTCATCGAGGCCGGGATGAACGTGGCCCGGTTCAACATGAGCCACGGAACCCACCCGGAGCATGAGGAGCGGTACCACCGCGTCCGCAAGGCATCCGAGGAGACCGGGCACGCGGTCGGCGTCCTCGCCGACCTCCAGGGCCCCAAGATCCGTCTGGAGACCTTCAAGGACGGACCCGTGGAGCTGGTCCGCGGGGATGAGTTCATCATCACCACCGAGGACGTGGAAGGTGACCGCACCATCTGCGGCACCACCTACAAGGGGCTGCCGGGCGATGTGTCCAAGGGCGACCAGGTCCTGATCAACGACGGCAATGTCGAGCTGCGGGTCACCGCCGTCGAGGGCTCCCGGGTCCGGACCATCGTCATCGAGGGCGGGGTGATCTCCGACCACAAGGGGATCAACCTGCCGGGTGCGGCGGTCAATGTGCCCGCGCTGTCCGAGAAGGACATCGAGGACCTGAAGTTCGCCCTGCGGATGGGGTGCGACATGGTCGCCCTGTCCTTCGTCCGGGACGCGTCCGACGTCCGGGACGTCCACCGCGTCATGGACGAGGTGGGCCGCCGGGTGCCGGTGATCGCCAAGGTGGAGAAGCCGCAGGCGGTCGCCAATATGACGGACGTCGTCGCGGCCTTCGACGGGGTCATGGTGGCCCGTGGCGACCTCGCGGTGGAGTATCCGCTGGAGAAGGTCCCCATGGTGCAGAAGCGGCTGATCGAGCTCTGCCGCCGCAACGCCAAGCCGGTGATCGTCGCGACCCAGATGATGGAGTCGATGATCACCAACTCCCGGCCGACCCGCGCCGAGGCGTCCGACGTCGCCAACGCGATCCTGGACGGCGCGGACGCCGTGATGCTCTCCGCCGAGTCCTCGGTCGGCTCGTACCCGATCGAGACGGTCAAGACGATGTCCCGGATCGTCCAGGCCGCCGAGCAGGAGCTGCTCTCGCGCGGTCTCCAGCCGCTGGTGCCCGGCAAGAAGCCGCGCACCCAGGGGGGCTCGGTGGCCCGCGCGGCGTGCGAGATCGCCGACTTCCTGGGCGCCAAGTCGCTGGTGGCCTTCACCCAGTCCGGTGACACCGCCCGCCGGCTCTCCCGCTACCGCGCCCAGCAGCCGATTGTGGCCTTCACCACGGACGCGTCCACCCGCAACCAGCTCACCCTGAGCTGGGGCGTGGAGTCCTTCGTGGTGCCCTATGTCGAGCACACCGACGCGATGGTCGACCTGGTCGACGCCGAGCTGCTGAAGCTGGGCCGCTACTCCGCGGGCGACACCATGATCATGACCGCCGGTTCGCCTCCCGGCGTCCCCGGCACCACCAACATGGTCCGGGTGCACCACCTGGGCGGCGCGAGCCGGTAACGCGCCGAACACGACCGTGGGCACCGTCTCCGAGTGGAGGCGGTGCCCACGGTCGTTTCCCTCCCGGAGGAGGGGCGTGCGGCTCCCGAACGGGCCGGTGATCTCGCCGGGTCACTCCCCGGTCTTGAACAGATGCATGCCCGGTACGGTCAGGTCGCCACCGAACTGGCCGGCCTGCGTGACCGTGACATCGGTGAAGAACACCTCGGGGATGTTGACCGGCGGCGGGCTCTTGGGGCTGAAGGTGATCGGGATGAGTCCCAGCAGGTTCCCCTTCAGCTCCTCGGTGTACATGGTCACCGTGCCGTTGCGGATGGTCGAGGTGGACCCTTCGCGCGCCTGCACATGGGTCGTGGTCCCGGCCGGGCCCACCACCAGCTGGTGCAGATCCTTGATGTCCACACCCGAGGCGGTGAACTTCAGGACCTTCTTGACCTGGCCGCCCTGCGTCTTGACCTCCACGATGCCCTTGTAGTCCAGGCCGTGCAGGCTCAGCAGGGTGCTCCTGAGGGTCCAGGGGTCCTCGGGCAGCAGGCTCGAGGTCGGCTCGGTCTCGGCGTTCTCGTACGCGTCGGCGTCGAACTCGGGGCAGGGGAACGCCTCCTTGCCGTTCGCGTCCTTCGAGGCGGACGAGGAGGGCTTCGGAAGGGCCTTGTCCGCCGTGTCCTTGGCGTCCTCGACGGTCTTCCCCACCCCGTCCACGGTGTCCTTGACGCCCTTGCCCACCTTGTCCACCGTGTCCTTGACCGGATCGGTGAGCTTGTCGGAGCCCTTGGACTTCGACGGGGAGGGCGACGGCGACGAGCTGGGCTCCTCGCTCGACGAAGGGCTCGGCGAGGCGCTCGGCTCGGCCGACTCCTTGGCCTTCTCCTCGGGCGTCAGGATGTCGTGGAGCGCGTCCCCGAGACCCAGCGGGTCCAGGGGGTTCTTGGACTTCGACGGGCTCGGCGAGGCCGACGGCTCCTCGTCCCCGGCACCGGACGACGGCGCGGAGGAGGAACGGGACGGAGACGGCGTGGAGGTGGCCTTGTCGTCGTCCGAGCCCGCCTTGCCGTCCGAGGAGTCCTCAGAGCTCTTGGAGCCGTCCTGGGAGCCCTTCTCGGGCGAACCCTTCGCGTCCGCGCCCTTGTCGTCCTTGGAGTCCTTGTCAGCCTTGTCGTCGCTTTGCGAGTCCGAGGCGTCCTTGCCGCCCTTGGAGTCGTCCTTGTCCGCCTCGTCCGGCTGGGACACACACGGCCCGGCCTTGTACCGGTCCTCGGGCCGCGGGTTGGCCGAGGCGAGCTGCGGAGTGAGCCCCATGCCCATCAGCACGGCCGTCGGCATCGCGGCCAGCGCTATGGCCTTGCCGGCGGGCACCTGAAGGCGGGTGAGTACCGACTTCTTCGGTGCCGCGTGCCGCGGGCCCGTTCTGACCCGGCGCGGGCTCACTCCCTCCGGCTGCTCGGGTCGGTCTTCACCCCGCACGGTGCCTCCCATTCCTGGCTTCCTGGTCCGGTGCGGACCCGGCCCCGGCCGGTTCCGGCACGTTGTCACCGTTCCCGTCGTCCTGCGGCGCCGCTCCCGGCCCCTCGGCCGGCTGCGCGGAGGGAGTCTCACCCGGTGCCCAGGAGATGCTCATGCCGCCGCCGAACAGCGCGAGCAGGAATCCCATCAGGAAGCCGCCGAAGTTCGAAACGGGGATCGACACCAGGCCGAGCAGGATCGTGGCGACTCCGGCGAACACCCGCACCATGGGCTGGAACCACATGGTCAGGCCCAGGACCACCAACAGCACCCCGATGATCAGCGAGGCCGATCCGGCGGTGGTGGACATGTTGATGGTGAATCCGCCCGCGTTGACGTCGTTGTACGGGAAGTACATGATCGGCAGACCCGCGAGCAGGCTCAACAGCCCGGCCCAGAACGGGCGCTGCCAGCGCCACGCCCTGAAGGACTCCCGCCAACGGCTGATACGGTCACTCGCCCCCGGCGACTCGGCACTCATCGAAAACAGCTCCCTGGGGCTGGCGATCGGTGTGATCGCGGTTGTTCTACAGCAGTACTAGCGTGGCGCATACGCGCTGCTGGTCGATGCCCGGGTGAGGGGCAGCGCCGCGGCCCCTCACCCTCAGCTCAACGGATCAGAAGCACTCGTTCTTGCCCTTGCTGACCTTCATCGAAAGGCCGGAGAGCTTGAACGTGCCCGCACTGGTCGCCCAGGCGGTCTGCTTCACACCGACCAGCGTCGCCGAATCCGACTGCTGGCCGAACGAACCGGGATCGGCCGCATCGCCCTTGTTGATGCCAGGGCCCTTGTGCGCGTCACCCGCCGCCACACCGATGTCGATCCCGCGGAACGTGGCGTCCGCGTTGAGCTGATCGAGATCGATGAAGAGGTTCTTGGCCTCGACCTGCTTGCTGCCGTTGCCTGCCGTCAGCTTCAGCGACACATCGCCGAAGACGGGAACCGGGATCACGACGGACTGGCACAGGCCCTTGAGCTTCGCGCTCTTGAACGCCGACACCGCGACGGGGATCTTCTTGCCCCCGTGCTGGGTGTCCAGCGCGCCGTACTGCGCGAACCCGGTGCCGTCGAGCCGGTCGACCGAGACCTTGAACTGCTGACCGGACACGTTGAACGAGGCCGCGAGCGCACCCTGGGACAGGGCGACGCCGATCGCGGCCGTGGCAGCAACGCTCGGCACCATGACAACGGCGAACCGCTTCCATCTGGTGCCGCCACGAGCCACGGACTCCATGACTTTCCTCCTTCTCGGACGTACATCTCCGGCCGGGGCGAACCCCGGACCTGGGATGGGAGAAGTGCTACGTCCTCGGGAAGGAGAGCGCCCACGTCTCACAGGCGCACACCGCACCCGCAACACCGGCGATCACCCCCGAGCGACAACCACTGGCCACGCAATCTCGCGCAACCTCCTGGACAGGCCCTGCCTTTTGGGCAGAGACCCCCCTGTCCACGGCCGACGCCACTGCCGTCGGCCTGCCCGGTGGGGACCCAACCACACCGACGCGCCGACCGGATGCCGAGCTACGGGGGGATGGACCGAGCTTGGCCGATCGTGGTCCATTCCCGGCCCGGGCACAAGGGGTTCGTTACTAGCGAGTAACGGACGGATAACCGAACTGCGGCAGGACGGTCGAGATCGGGCACGCAGGGTTGCCGGACTGTGACCGGAAAGAGAGGGAGATTTACTCCAAGACCGGACAAAGCCCGAGCCCGCATTTACTGGCAGTAACAGCGACCGCGTTTACCAAGTTTTGGTAAAGAGCGGCCGCTGTGTTGTTTGAGGAGCCCGAGGTCAGAACAGCACGCGCGCCAACGCGCCGCGCGCCGCCACCACTCGGGGGTCCTCACCGCCGATCACCTCGAACAGACTCAGGAGATGAACGCGGGCCGCGTCCCGATCGTCCCCGGCGGTGCGACGCACCGTGTCCACCAACCGCCCGAAGGCGTCTTCCACATGACCGCCCACCAAGTCCAGGTCGGCCGCCGTGATCTGGGCCTTGGCATCCGCGGGGTTCTCCGCGGCCGCCTTGCGCGCCTGCGTGGCGTCCACTCCCTGAACGCGCTCCAGCAACTGGGCCTGGGCCAGGCCCAGCTTCGCCTCGTCGTTGGCCGGGTCGTCGGCGAGCACGCTCTGGTACGCCCGCACCGCACCGCCCAGGTCCCCGGCGTCCAGCGCCTGATGGGCCGCGCCGAGCGCGGTCTCCTGCGGCGACTCGGGGACCTCCGGGGCGGCCTCCTCCGCACCCTCGTCCTGGGCGCCGGGTTCAACAGGTGTACCCACGATGCCGAACTGCTGCTCCGCCGCCTGGATGAGCTGGTCCAGCACCTGGCGGATCTGCGCCTCGGGCGCGGCACCCTGGAAGAGCGGCACCGGCTGGCCCGCGATCACCGCGAAGACCGCGGGGATGCCCTGGACGCCGAACTGCTGGAAGAGCATCTGGTTGGCGTCGACGTCGATCTTGGCGAGGACGAACTGCCCGGCGTACTCCGTCGCCAGCCGCTCCAGGATGGGACCGAGCTGCTTGCACGGCTCGCACCACTCGGCCCAGAAGTCGATGACGACCGGCACTTCGGTGGAGCGCTGCAGGACGTCCTGCTGAAAACCCGCTTCGTCGACATTGAAGATCAGACGGGCGGGCGCCGCGGCGCCCCCGGAGCGGGCCGCCTGGGCCCGCGCCTTCTCCGCCTTCTGCTTCGCTTCTCCGGCCGCCTTCACCGCGGCGAGGTCGACCACTCCACTCATGGACATGTTCCGTGGCTGCATGGTCCTATCCTCCCCTCTTCCCCCGGTGAAGGGAAAAGCGCATCGGCCGATGGCCCGGCCGTGGCACACCCTTACGCTACGAGCCGTAGCGTAACTCACCCGGGACGGTGTGCGGTACTGGCGGGTAGGGTGCCGCGCATGAGCCCGTCCGCACGCCGCACCGGGCGCCCGCGCAGCGCCGAGGCCGACCGAGCCATCCTGGGCGCCACCCGTGCCGCCCTGGTGGAACTGGGCTGGGCGAAGTTGACGCTGGGCGATGTGGCGGCCCGTGCCGGGGTCGCCAAGACGACCCTCTACCGCCGCTGGGCGAGCAAGTGCGAGCTGGTGGTGGACGCCATCGCGGCGGTCTTCGACGAACACCTGGAGGCGACCGACCGCGGCAGTCTGCACGCCGATGTGGAGGCCGTGGTGATCCGGCTGGGGGCGCTGCTGGAGCGCCCCGAGACGGGCACCGCGCTGATGGCCGTCATCGCGGAGGCCATGCACGACGAGACGCTGCGCTGCCGGGTCCGCTCGGCGATCGTGGACCGGCAGAAGCGGCTGGTCATGGTCGGCCGGGAGCGCGCCCGGCTCCGCGGTGAGCTGCCGCGCGAGGAGGACCCGGAGGAGTCGGCACGCCACGCGGACCTGATCTTCGACACGGTCGCCGGGGCGGTGCTCCACCGGCTGATGATCAGCGCGGAGCCGGTGGACCCGCGGTGGGCGCGGGACTTCACCGACCTGCTGCTGTACGGACTGACCGGGGCGGATCCCGGCGGCGCCGCGGCCGGCCCCGCCCCGGACGGGGCTCAGAAGCCGGCCGGCTCCGTATAGATTCCCCACTCCTCGCGGAGGGCGTCGCAGATCTCACCGAGGCTCGCCTCGGCGCGCACCGCCTTCAACATCGGCTCGATCGTGTTGGAGCCCTCGCGGGCGGCGGCGACCAGCGCCTTCAGCCCCTCGGCGAGCTCGGCCTCGTCCCGGCCGGCCTTACGGGCGCCCAGCACCCGCACCTGCTCGCGCTCGACCTCGTGGCTGACCCGCAGGATCTCCAGATCACCGGTGACCGAGCCCTCGTGGCAGTTGACGCCGACGACCTTCTTGTCCCCCTTCTCCAGGGACCGCTGGTAGCGGAAGGCCGATTCGGCGATCTCGCCGGTGAACCAGCCGTCCTCGATGCCCTGGAGGATGCCGGCGGTGATCGGCCACTGGGGCTGCTGCCCGTCCGGCACCGTGCGGCGGCCGCGCTCCTTGATCTGCTCGAAGATCTTCTCGGCGTCGGCCTCGATCCGGTCGGTCAGCGCCTCGATGTACCAGGAACCGCCCAGCGGATCGGCCACATTGAGGACCCCGGTCTCCTCCATCAGCACCTGCTGGGTGCGCAGGGCGATCTCGGCGGCCTGCTCACTGGGCAGCGCCAGGGTCTCGTCCAGGGCGTTGGTGTGCAGCGAGTTGGTGCCGCCGAGGACCGCCGCGAGGGCCTCCACCGCTGTCCGCACCACGTTGTTGTACGGCTGCTGGGCGGTGAGCGAGACCCCGGCGGTCTGGGTGTGGAACCGCAGCCACTGCGCCTTCTCGGTTTTCGCCCCGTAGACATCGCGCATCCAGCGGGCCCAGATCCGGCGGGCGGCTCGGAATTTGGCGATCTCCTCGAAGAAGTCGACATGCGCGTCGAAGAAGAAGGACAGCCCGGGCGCGAAGGTGTCGACGTCCAGCCCGCGGGAGAGGCCGAGCTCCACATAGCCGAAGCCGTCGGCGAGGGTGTACGCCAGCTCCTGCGCGGCCGTCGCCCCGGCCTCGCGGATGTGGTACCCGGAGACCGACAGCGGCTTGTACGCCGGGATGCCCTCGGAGCAGTACTCCATCAGGTCGCCGATCAGCTTCAGATGCGGCTCGGGCGGGAAGAGCCACTCCTTCTGCGCGATGTACTCCTTGAAGATGTCCGTCTGGAGGGTGCCGTTGAGCCGCGAGATGTCCACGCCCTGGCGCTCGGCGGCGACCAGGTACATACAGAAGACGGGGACGGCGGGACCGCTGATGGTCATCGAGGTGGTGACGTCGCCGAGCGGGATGTCCTTGAAGAGGATCTCCATATCGGCGGCGGAGTCGATGGCGACACCGCAGTGGCCGACCTCGCCGAGCGCGTGCGGATCGTCGGAGTCGCGGCCCATCAGGGTCGGCATGTCGAAGGCGACCGACAGCCCGCCGCCGCCCGCCTCGAGGATCATCTTGTAGCGCTCATTGGTCTGCTCGGCATTGCCGAACCCGGCGAACTGGCGGATGGTCCAGGCCCGGCCCCGGTAGCCGGTGGCGTAGAGGCCACGGGTGTACGGGAACTCGCCGGGCCAGCCGATCCGCTCGAACCCCTCCACGGTGTCGCCCGGGGCGGGTCCGTAGACCGGCTCGACGGGGTCCCCGGACAGCGTGGTGCGCGTCCAATCCCTTGGGGGCTTCGCCCCCGAACCCCCGGCCGCGTCGCGCTTGTGTGCCGCGTCGTACCGGGCCTGCCACCGTCGGCGGCCCGCCTCAATGCCTTCGGCGTCCATGCTTCAAAAGTACTAGGACGTCCTAGTAATTGTCGACGCCAACGCGCCACAGTGGGCCGATCGGGGGTACTCCACTCCCCGGCCGCGCGCCTCATCCGACCCCGGACGGGACGCGCGGAAGGGACGCGCGGAAGGGCTGCAAACCGCCGGTCAGACCTGCGCGGGCGCGGGCTCGGCGCCGCTGACCAGCGGCTCCACCTCGCGGGTGACCTTACGCTCGACGAAGAACGCGGCCGTCGGGATGGTGCCCGCGACCAGGACCCACAGCAGCTTGCCGAACGGCCATTTGGCCTTGGAGCCGAGGTCGAAGGCGAAGACCAGGTAGATGATGTAGAGCACGCCGTGGATCTGGGAGACCACGAGCGTGAGGTCCTCGCCCGTGTCGAAGCCGTACTTGAACACCATGCAGGTGCAGAGCACGAGCAGCATCACTGCGGTGACGTAAGCCATGACCCGGTAGCGGGTCAGCACGCTGCGTTTCATGCCCTGAGCGTAACCGCCCGTTCCGGGGCGATCTTCGCCGCCCCCGGGTCTTGGTCAGCCGTCCTCGAAGTCCTCCGCGGCGACCCTCAGCGGGCGCAGCATCTCGAAGATCTTGCCGCAGTCCTCGGCGTCGTAGACCCCGAGCCCGAATTCCATCGCCATCAGATCGCGGGTGGCCGATTCGACCACCTCACGGCCCCGGTCGGTGATCGAGGCCAGGGTGCCGCGGCCGTCGTTGGGGTTCGGCCGCTTGTCGACCAGACCCGATGTGACCAGGCGGTCCACCGTATTGGTGACCGAGGTCGGGTGGACCATCAGCCGCTCGCCGATCTTGGACATCGGCAGCTCGCCGGACTTGGAGAAGGTGAGCAGCACCAGCGCCTCATAGCGGGCGAAGGTCAGTCCGTACGGTCTGACGACCGCGTCGACCTGGCTGAGCAGAATCTGGTGGGCCCGCATGATCGAAGTGATCGCGCCCATGGAGGGCACGGACCCCCACCGCTGCTTCCAGAGCTCATCGGCACGGGCGATGGGGTCGAACGACAGGCTGAGCGGCTTCGGCACACCACCGACCCTACCGGCCGGTCATATCGTGGTCAGCCCCATCTCACACTTCGGGCCGGGCGGGCCCGGGGACGGTGCGCCGCACCTCCAGCGCCACCAGCAGCGAGCACAGCGCCCCGCAGCCACCCGCCGTCGCGGCGACGACATGGACCGGTACGAACTCGGCGACCGCGCCGGAGACCGCCATGCCAAGACCCTGCGCGGTCATCAGCCCGGCCGTCAGCACCGTCATCGCCCGGCCGCGCAGTTCGTCCGGTACGGCCGCGAGAAACCACTGGTCGAGGCCGAGGCTGTAGGCGATACCGCAGCCGGTCAGCATCTGCAGGGCCAGCGCCCAGCCGAACGAGGGACGGACGGCGTACCCCAGGGCGGGCAGCATCGCCAGGACGCCGACCGGCAGCGTCAGCCGGGCCCGGGCCCGCGGCCCCAGCAGCGAGCCCACCAGCGCCTCACTGGCGATCGCGCCGACCGGCATCCCGCACATCAGCAGCCCGAGCCCGACCGAGCCGAGTCCCAGCCCATCGGAGTACGGCGTCAGCAGGACTTCGGGCATCACCACGAACATCGGCGGCACCCACGACAGCAGCATCAGCGCCCGGATCCTGCGGTCCGCGAACAGCCGCCGCATCCCGCTCAGCGAGTCCCCGAACAGGGGGCACCTCCCAGCGGTAGCTGGGGGAGCCCCGCCGCCGACCACCTGCCGGGCGGGGCGGCGGCGGGTGCCGAAGCGGAGCACCAGCGCCGAGCCGACGAGCGCCACCGCCGTGAGCGCCAGCGCGGCCCGCGGCGAGACGGCGGCCAGCAGCAGCCCGCCGACCCCGAACCCGGCGAGCTGCGCGGTCTGGTTGGTGATCCGGATGACCGAGCGGCCCAGGACGAAGGCGTCGCCCTCGCCGAGGATGTCGCCGAGCGTCGCCGACCGGGTCCCGCTGAACACCGGCGAGATCGCGGCGGGCACACAGCGCAGCGCCAGCAGCGCGGCCACCGGCATCCCCGGCACCACCATGGCGGCCACGCATCCGGCGTGCACCAGATCGCAGACCACCAGCACCCGGCGGGCCGGGAAGCGGTCGGCGACGGAGGACAGCAGGGCGCCGCCGATCACATACGGCAGCATCGAGGTGGCGAACGTCAGGGCGCTGAGCAGCGGCGATCCGGTGAGCCGGAAGACCAGCACGGAGAGCGCGAGCTGGCCGACCACCTCGCCGAGCATGGAGACCAGATGCGCGGCGAAGACGGCCCGGAACTCCCGGACCGCGAACACCGCCCCATAGCCAACGCTCCCCGGACCCCGCGGCGGCCCCTGGTCGTCACCGGGCGCGAGCTCGGGTCGGGAGGCGTGCGCGTCGGGGCGCGACTCGGCAGGGCCCGTCGTACCGGGCCCGGGGGGCGTTGACATGCCGGAAGCGTGCCCGTATGGGCGGGGCGGGCTCTAGTGTTTCGGCCAGAGCCGAATCTTCGCGATCGGGGGGGCGGGACCATGCCACTGCATATGCATTTCGGCGCCGCCGATCTGCTGCGCTGCCGGTTCGCGATCTCGCCCCTGTGCCAGACGCACGAGGCGGTGCGCACGCTGCGCCGGACCGAGCGGCACGGCTACCATCTGCCCTGGCTGCGGCGGGTGCGCAAGGCGGTGACCGGGCTCGATCTGTCGGAGCTGTGGCTGCTGATGCCCGGGCGGGGCGGCTACACCCCGGACTTCCTGGGCCCGCCGCCGGAGGTGCCGTACGCGCCGTTCGAGGACGAGCTGGCGCGGATGCGGGCCACGGACCCCGCCGCCGCCCACCGGGAGCTGGTCCTGTCGCTGGCGTGCACCCCGGGGGCCGCCGAGTCCCCGCGGGGCCGGGCGATGCTGGCCGATCCGGCGCGGGCCGTGCAGCGGCTGGCCGATGTGACCGAACGGGCCTGGCGGGCCCTGGTCGCCCCGGACTGGCCCCGGCTGCGGGCCCTGCTGGAGGCCGATATCGGCTATCGCTCCCGGCAGTTGGCCGACGGCGGCCTGGAGCGGCTGTTCGCCGATCTGCGCCCCGCGCTGCGGTGGAGCGACGGCACGCTCACCATCCGTACCTCCGCGCTCCCCGCCCGGACGCAGGACCTCGACGGCCGCGGGGTGCTGCTGATGCCCAGCGTCTTCGTCTGGCCGGATGTGGTGAGCGGCTTCGCCCCGCCGTGGCAGCCCACGGTGATCTATCCGGCGCGCGGGGTCGGCGGGCTGTGGCGGGAGCCGGACGCGGAGGGCAGGGACGCGCTCGTACGCCTCCTGGGCGCGGGCCGCGCGGCGGTCCTCGCCGCTCTGGAGGAACCCGCCTCCACCTCGGCCCTGGCCGCCCGCCTCGGCCTCGCGCCCTCGTCGGTCTCGGCGCATCTCGCGGTGCTGCGCGCCGCCGGACTGCTCAGCTCACGGCGCCAGGGCCATCAGGTGCTGTACGAACGCACGCCGCTGGGCATGGCCCTGGTGGGCGGGGGCTGAGCGGCCCCGAGGCGGTCAGTCGGTCTCGGTCAGTGAGTCAGTCGGACAGATGGCGCTCGACCGTCTCGACCTTGGAGGTCAGACCGTCCGTGACGCCCGGGCGGATATCGGCCTTGAGGACCACCGAAACCCGGGGCGCCCGCGCCTCCACCACGGCGACGGCGCGCTTGACGACGTCCATGACCTCGTCCCACTCGCCCTCGACCGAGGTGAACATCGCGTCCGTACGGTTCGGCAGCCCCGACTCACGGACCACCCGCACCGCGTCGGCGACGTACTCCCCCACATCCTCACCGACGCCCAGCGGCGTCACCGAAAAGGCGACGATCATGCGTTGACCACGCCCTCCTTACGGGCGCGGGCCGCGATCACACCGGCCTCGGTCTCCCGCTTGAGCTTGCGCTCGGCGAAGAAGCCGCCGGTGGGCAGGACGGAGAGGACGAAGTACAGGGCCGCGGTCTGCCACTTCCACTTGGCGCGGTTCCAGGCGTCCGCCCAGAAGACCACGTAGAGGATGAAGAGCACGCCGTGCACCATGCCCATCACCGGCACCGCGTTGAAGTCCGAGGTGCGCTTGAGCACCGAGCAGATGAGCAGCAGCAGGAACGACACGGCCTCGGGCGCGGAGACCAGGCGGAGCCGGCGCAGCGCGGTGGCGGTCTTGAAGTCCACGAGAGCACCTTCGTGTGAAGAGGGGTACGGCAGAACACAGACCGGCTTGTGAATCTATGCACAAGCCTGCGCCCATTGTCGCAGCTTCGCGGGCGATCATGGCCCGGGGGGCACCCCATGCCCCCGGCGCTCCCTGTCCGCCGACGTCAGAGCCCGCTACCGTCGGCTCCGTGGCTCAGTTTCGGCTCCAGGGAAGCAGGGTGCTCGCGGTCGACCTGACCGGCGACTCCGTGAAGGCCAAGAACGGCGCGATGGTCGCCTACGAGGGGGATATGACCTTCAAGAAGAAGACCGGCGGCGGGGAGGGGCTGCGCGGGATGGTGACCCGGCGGCTCACCGGAGAGCAGATGGCGGTCATGGAGGTGAAGGGGCACGGCACCTGCTACTTCGCCGACCGGGCGAGCGAGATCAACCTGGTGTCGCTGCACGGCGAGAAGCTCTATGTGGAGTCCAGCAATCTGCTGTGCACGGACTCCGCGCTGCGCACCGGCGCCTCCTTCACCGGGCTGCGCGGCTCCGCCCAGGGCAACGGCCTGTTCACCACGACCGTCGAGGGCACCGGCCAGGCCGCGCTCGTCTCGGCCGGCACGGCGATCGTGCTGCGCGTCACCCCGCAGACCCCGCTGCAGGTGGACCCGGGCGCGTACCTCGCCCACACCGGCGGTCTCAAGCAGCACTTCCAGACGGGGGTGAACTTCCGGGCGCTGATAGGCGAGAGCGGCGGGGAGTCCTTCCAGATCCGCTTCGAGGGCGACGGACTGGTCTACGTCCAGCCCAGCGAACGCAACACGATCGGGGGTGAGCTCTGATGCCGTTCACCTTGCTCACCTCCCGCATGGTCGAGGCCCAGGTGCTCCCCGGGCAGACCCTGTTCAGCCAGCGCGGCGCGATGCTCGCGTACCGCGGGGACGTACGGTTCACCCCCAGCATCACCGGCGGGCAGCGCGGGGTGCGGGGGATGATCGGGCGGCGGATCGCCGACGAGGACACCCCGCTGATGACCGTCGAGGGCCAGGGCACGGTGATGTTCGGGCACGGCGGCCATCACGTCCAGGTGATCGACCTGGCCGGCGACACCCTCTACGTGGAGTCGGACCGGCTGCTGGCCTTCGACGGCTCGCTGCGCCAGGGCACGATGTTCATGGGCTCCCAGGGCGGCGTGATGGGCATGGTGCGCGGCCAGGTCACCGGACAGGGGCTGTTCACCACCACCCTGGAGGGGCACGGCTCCGCGGCGGTCATGGCGCACGGCGGGGTCCTGGAGCTACCGATCGGCCCGGGACGTCCGGTGCATGTCGATCCGCAAGCCTATGTCGCCCACCGGGGTGATGTTCGCAATAAGCTCTCGACGGCGATCGGCTGGCGCGAAATGGTGGGCCGCGGCTCGGGGGAGGCGTTCCAACTGGAGCTGTCCGGCACCGGCATGGTCTATGTCCAGGCATCGGAGGAGAAGCTGTGAACGGCCCCGTCATCCACGACGCCTGGACGCTGCCCGTCGACGACAACATCAATCCGTACGCCTTCAGCGTGGACCTGAACGGCCAGTGGTTCCTGCAGAAGGGGAAGATGGTCGCCTACTACGGGCAGATCGACTTCCATGGCGTCGGTCTCGGCCACCTCGACCACCTCATCGCGTACAGCTTCCACTCCCCACTGCACGCGGCGGACTGGGTGGTGGCCGAGGGTCAGGGAAAGATGGTGCTCGCCGACCGCGCCTTCGACGTCAACTCCTATGACCTGGACGACGGCAACCTCTCCATCCGGTCCGGCAATCTGCTGGCCTTCCAGCCGTCGCTGTCCCTGAAGCAGTCCATCGTCCCGGGCTTTCTCACCCTCATCGGCACCGGGAAGTTCGTGGCCGCGTCCAATGGGCCCGTGGTCTTCATGGAGCCGCCGATCCGGGTGGATCCGCAGGCCCTGGTGGGCTGGGCGGACTGCCCGACACCGTGCCACCACTACGACCACCAGTATCTGCGCGGGTTCCTCGGGGCCGTCAGATCGCGCACGGGGATCGGGGGCGCCTCGGGCGAGGAGCACCAGTTCGAGTTCGTGGGCGCGGGGACCGTACTGCTGCAGTCCACGGAGCAGGTCGTCGCCGAGATATCGGTCGGCGAGACAGGGGGTACCGGTTCGTGAGCGCGAACATGCGGAGTGTAACGTCGAACAGGTGACCTCTAGCCCGATACATCCATTGGTTCGGAATTCAACTTCTATAGGTAGAATACATCCCATGGAGACCGAGAACGGCACGCGCTGGCTCAGCGATGAGGAACAGCGCGCGTGGCGCACCCACCTGGATGTCAGCCGGCTGCTGACCTACCAGCTCGAAAAAGACCTGCAGCCGTTCGGCCTGACCATGAACGACTACGAGATCCTGGTCAACCTCTCGGAGTCGGAGGACCGCCGGATGCGGATGAGCGATCTCGCCTCCGCGACCCTGCAGTCCAAGAGCCGGCTGTCCCACCAGATCACCCGGATGGAGAACGCCGGCCTGGTCCGCCGCGAGAACTGCGAGTCCGACCGACGGGGGCTGTACGCCGTGCTGACCGAGCACGGCTGGGAAACCATGCGCAAGGTCGCACCCCACCATGTGGCGTCCGTGCGCAGCCACTTCATCGATCTGCTCGCGCCGGAGGACCTCAAGGCGCTGTACGGATCGCTGGTGCCCGTCGCCGAGCATCTGCGCGCCCAGCGGGGCCGGGTCTAGGTAGGAACCCGCAGCTCGAACAGGGCACCGCCCTCGGGTGCCGCCCGGACGGCCAGGGTGCCGCCGTGGCGCACCGCCACGTCCCGCGCGATGGCGAGGCCGAGCCCGGCCCCGCCATCGTCGCGGCTGCGGGCGTCGTCGAGCCGTACGAACCGCTCGAAGATCCGCTCCCGCTCGCCCTCGGGCACCCCCTGGCCGTCGTCCGCGACCTCCAGCACGGCCCACCGGCCCTCCTCGCGCACCGCCACCCGCACCCCGCCCCGGGCGTGCCGCTGCGCGTTGTCGACCAGATTGCCCAGCACCCGGGCCAACTGCCCGCGTGACCCCGGCACCGCCACCGGCGCCACCTCCATACGCACCGGCACCCGGTCCCCCGGCCGCTGGGCCAGCTCCTCGCGCACCAGCGCGTCCAGCGCCACCGGCGCATGGGCGGGCCGCTCCCCCGCGTCCAGCCGGGCCAGCAGCAGCAGATCGGCCGCCAGCCGCTGCAGCCGCACCACGTCCTCCACCGCGCCGTCCAGATCCAGCAGCTCCGGATGGGCGGCGCCCACCTCAAGCTGGGTGCGGAGCGAGGCCACCGGGGAGCGCAGCTCATGGGAGGCGTCCGCCACGAAGGCCCGCTGCCGCTCGACCGACGCCTGAAGCGCCGTGAGCGTCTCGTTGGTGGTCCGGGCCAGCCGCGCCACCTCGTCGTACGACCCCGGCACGGGGACCCGCCGGGACAGATCCGTACTCGCGGTGATGGCGGCCATCTCCCGCCGGATGCCCTCCACGGGCCGCAGCGCCCGCCGGGTCACCAGCCAGGTCACCCCGGCCACGACCACCAGCAGCAGCGGCAGCCCGATCAGCATCGCCTCCCGCACGGTGCCCACCGCGCCCTGCTCGGTGGCCAGCGGCGCGCCCGCGTAGACCGTGACGTCCTCACCACGGGCGTCGGTGACCTCCAGGGCAGCCCAGCGGTACTCCGCGGTCTCGCCGTCGATCCGGGCCGTACCGGCGCTGTACTCCGGCGTCGAGGAGACCTCCCCCGCGCCGTCGTCGTCATGGTCCTCCCCGGCCGCCGCGACCGGCCGCACCGAGGAACTGCCGGTGCCCGTCACGGCCTGGAGATCGTCACTGACCGCGCGCACCCGGTGGTCCTCGTCCACGATCTGCACCGGGGTGTCGTCCCCCAGGTCCAGCTCCCGGTACGCCACCCCACCGGCGACCTTCGAGGCGACCGCCCGGGCAGTAGCCCCCGCATCCACCTCGGCCCGGTCCGCCAGATTGCTCCGCAACACCCCGAGCACCGCGAGCCCCGCGGCCACCAGCGCCACCGCGACCACCACGGTCGCCCCCAGCGCCGCCCGCGCCCGTACGGAACCGAAGACCTTACCCACGGAGCCGATACCCCGCTCCCCGCACGGTCTCGATCAACCCGGCGCCCAGCTTCCGGCGCAGGGCGCTGATGTACACCTCGACGATATTGGGGTCGCCGTCGTACGCGAAGTCCCAGACGTGCTCCAGGATCTCGGCCTTGGAGACCACGTCCCCGGGCCGCAACGCCAACTGCTCCAGCACGGAGAACTCCTTCGCGGTCAGCGCGATCTCACCCCCACCCCGCTCCACCCGGCGCGCACCCCGGTCCACCGACAGCTCCCCGACCCGCACCACCGGCGACGCCCCGGCCCCACGCCGCCGCAGCAGCGCCCGCACCCGGGCCACCAGCACCACATACGAGAACGGCTTGGTCAGATAGTCGTCGGCGCCGGTATCGAGCCCCTCGGCCTCGTCGTACTCGCCGTCCTTGGCGGTGAGCATCAGGATCGGCACATCGCTCCCGGCCGCCCGGAGCGCCCCGCACACGTGGTAGCCGTTCATCCCCGGCAGCATGATGTCGAGAACGATCAGGTCGTAGTCGCCCTCCCGCGCACGGTGCAGCCCCTCGCGCCCGTCGTGGACGACATCCACGGCGAACCCCTCGGCCTGCAACCCCTTGGCCAGCGACAGGGCCAGCCGCCGCTCGTCCTCCACGATCAGCAAACGCATACCGACCAGCCTCCCAAAGCGAACCTGAAGATCTCTTCAGGTGGCTTCAGCTCAGCTTCAGCATCACTCCCCGATGGTGGTTGACGTCCGAACACGACCCGGGGAGGAACCCTCATGAAGCGCAACATCGTCATCGCATCGGTCACCGCGGCCGCCCTGCTCACGGGCGGCACGGCGGTCGCCGTGGCGGGCACCGGGGCGAACGGCGCGCAGACGTCGTCCACCGAGGCGACGACCCACGCCACCGACGCGTCCGGGGCCACCCACGCGTCCTTCTCCGACGCCGCACGAGCCGCCCTGAAGGCGGTCCCGGGCACGCTGGACTCCCTCGACCGGGACCACGGCGCCCGGACCACCTGGGACGCGGAGATCCTCGGCAAGGACGGCAAGTGGCACGAGGTCACGCTGGACGCGTCGACCGGCAAGGTCCTGAACCAGCACATCGACAGGGACACCGACGCCGAGGACGCCGCCGAGGCCAAGGCCCTGCGGAACGCCGACGTCTCGGCCACCGAGGCGGCCCGGAAGGCCGCGTCCAGGGGCACGGTGACCTCCGTGGAGTTCGACGGCGACCGCACCCAGGTGTGGGAGGTCGAGACCGTCAAGAACCACAAGGAGCGTGACCTGAACGTGAACGCCCAGTCGGGCAAGGTCACCCAGGCCCCGTCCGACGACGACGGCGACGACGACTAGGGGCAGCCGCCGACGAGACGGGAGGGGTGGGGAGCACCGAGTGCGGGCATATGCGGCTCCGCCGCGTGGGGGCTCCGCCCCCTCACCCCCGCCGGGGCTCCGCCCCGGACCCCGCTCCTCAAACGCCGGAGGGGCTGAATTCACGCCCCCCGGGCGGACAGGCGCCCGGTGCCACCGGCGGCTAGCCGCGAGACGGTGGGAGGGGGCGGGGTCGCAGGGGTGGTGTCCTGGACGCTTACGTGTATCTGTGGCGCCAGCCCCCGGGGCAACCCGGCTCCGTCACCCCTGCTCCGTCACCCCCGCCACCAGCTCATCCGCCGCCGTATACGGATCCAGCTCACCGGCCACGACCCGCTCCGCCAGCGCCCCAACCGCCGATCCCCGTGCAGATCGCCGATCCGCTCCCGCAGCGCCGTCACCGCGATCGTCTCGACCTCGCCCGCAGCCCGCCGCATCCGGCGCTCCGCGAGCACACCATGCTCCTCCATCCACGCACGGTGCTTCTCCAGCGCCTCGACGACCTCGTCGATCCCCTCGCCCCGCGCCGCCACGGTCTTCACGATCGGCGGCCGCCAGTCCCCCGGCGCCCGCCCCTCGCCCAGGCCCAGCATGTGGTTGAGCTCGCGAGCCGTGGCATCGGCCCCTTCCCGGTCGGCCTTGTTGACCACGTACACATCGCCGATCTCCAGGATCCCGGCCTTGGCCGCCTGGATCCCGTCCCCCATCCCCGGCGCGAGCAGCAACACACTGGTATCGGCCTGGGCGGCGATCTCGACCTCGGACTGACCGACGCCCACCGTCTCCACCAGCACCACATCGCACCCGGCCGCGTCCAGCACCCGGATGGCCTGCGGGGCCGCCCAGGCGAGCCCGCCGAGGTGACCGCGCGTGGCCATGGAGCGGATGTAGACGCCGAGGTCGGAGGCATGCTCCGACATCCGTACGCGGTCGCCGAGGAGCGCCCCGCCGGAGAACGGCGAGGAGGGGTCGACGGCGAGGACGCCCACCCGCTTGCCGATCCGCCGGTAGGCGGAGACGAGCGCGGAGGTCGAGGTGGACTTGCCGACGCCCGGCGAGCCGGTCACCCCGACCACATACGCGCCCCCGGCCAGCGGAGCGAGCGCGGCCATCACCTCGCGCAGTTGCGGCGAGGCGCCCTCGACCAGCGAGATGAGCCGGGCGACCGCACGCGGCCGCCCCTGCCGCGCCTGCTCCACCAGCGTGGGCACATCAGCCATGGGTGCCGTATCTCCTTATCGCTGCATCACAACGGAAACCGTGGCCCTGCGAGGGCAAACCGCCGGCAGGCGATCTGCCTACAACCGCCTACTCCCCCGTCGGCACCCGCAGGATCAACGCGTCTCCCTGCCCACCCCCACCACACAACGCCGCCGCCCCGGTCCCGCCCCCACGCCGCCGCAGCTCCAGCGCGAGATGCAGCGCGATCCGCGCACCGGACATCCCGATGGGGTGGCCGAGGGCAATCGCGCCCCCATTCACATTCACCCTTTCGGGGGAAACACCTAGATCCTTCATGGACTGCACGGCGACCGCGGCGAACGCCTCGTTGATCTCGATGAGGTCGAGATCGTCGACCGTCAGCCCCTCCTTGCCCAGGGCGTGCGCGATCGCGTTGGACGGCTGCGACTGGAGGGAGTTGTCGGGTCCCGCCACATTCCCGTGGGCGCCGATCTCGGCGATCCACTCCAGCCCCAGCTCCTCGGCCTTGGCCTTGCTCATCACGACGACCGCGGCGGCCCCGTCCGAGATCTGCGACGACGTGCCCGCCGTGATCGTCCCGTCCTTGGCGAACGCGGGCCGCAGCCGGCCCAGCAGCTCGGCGGTGGTCTCGCCGCGGATGCCCTCGTCCTTGTCGAAGACCACCGGCTCGCCCTTGCGCTGCGGGATCTGCACGGGGGTGATCTCGGCGTCGAAGAGGCCGTTCTTCTGCGCGGCCGCGGCCCGCTGGTGGGACTGGGCGGCGAACTCGTCCTGCTCGGGGCGCTGAATGCCCAGCCGGGTGTTGTGCTTCTCGGTGGACTCGCCCATGGCGATGGACTCGAAGGCGTCGGTCAGTCCGTCGTGCGCCATCGCGTCGAGCATCTCGATCGCGCCGTACTTGTAGCCCTCACGGGACTTGGGGAGCAGATGGGGGGCGTTGGTCATGGACTCCTGCCCGCCCGCGACCACGATGTCGAACTCGCCCGCGCGAATGAGCTGGTCGGCCAGGGCGATCGCGTCCAGCCCGGAGAGGCAGACCTTGTTGATCGTGAGGGCGGGCACGCTCATCGGGATGCCGGCCTTGACCGCCGCCTGCCGGGCCGGAATCTGCCCGGCGCCCGCCTGGAGCACCTGCCCCATGATCACGTACTGCACCTGCTCCGCGCCGACCCCGGCCCGCTCCAGCGCGGCCTTGATCGCGATTCCGCCCAGGTCCGCGCCTTCGAGCGAGCGCAGGCCGCCGAGCAGCCGTCCCATGGGCGTCCGGGCGCCCGCCACCATCACAGAGGTCGTACGAGTCATTGGTGCGTCCCCTTCACGAGGAGAAGGAAGTTAACGAGGGTTATCGTCAATGTACTGACGAGTACCCGCGCGGTCACCGGCCCATCGGTGTGATCGCGCGCACGTTGCGTAACCGGCTGTGCGGCGGTGCACTGTTCCCATGCTGACGAGAATCGACCACATCGGGATCGCCTGCTTCGACCTCGACAAGACTGTTGAGTTCTACCGTGCCACGTACGGCTTCGAGGTGTTCCACTCCGAGATCAACGAGGAGCAGGGCGTCCGCGAGGCCATGCTCAAGATCAATGAGACCTCCGACGGCGGGGCCTCGTACCTGCAGCTCCTCGAGCCGATCCGGGAGGACTCCGCGGTCGGCAAGTGGATGGCCAAGAACGGTGAGGGCGTCCACCACATCGCCTTCGGCACCGCCGATGTCGACACCGACTCCGAGGCCATCCGCGACAAGGGCGTCCGGGTCCTCTACGAACAGCCCCGCCGTGGCTCGATGGACTCCCGGATCACCTTCCTCCACCCCAAGGACTGTCACGGTGTGCTGACCGAGCTCGTCACCGCCGCGGACCCCGCCGCCCACAAGGGCGAAGAGGATCACTGAAGCGGACCACTGACCTACCCCTTCCCCGGCCGGTAGAGTGCAGCATCGGCCGGGGTACGGAATCGGAAAGGGATCGGGGTCCGGCCCGGGCTACGCCGATGATCTGACACCATTTCTTCGGAAGGGCCAGCTCCGGTCCGACCCGGCACGCACTTCGCCTGGTCGATACCGCAAGGGAACCGTCGAGGAACCCCTGGGCACCGCAAGGGACCACGGGGGACCACGAGGGTGACGGAGCCGGCCGCCAACGCGACCAGGGGACGGATGGGACCGCGCAGTGCGGGGCTACGACCGCTACGAGCCTGACGATCAGCTCTCCAAGTTCGAAGCCGAGATGGAGCGGCTGAAGACCGAGCGTGAGAAGGCCGTCCAGCACGCCGACGACCTCGGCTACCAAGTCGAGGTGCTGCGCGCCAAGCTGCATGAGGCGCGCCGTAACCTGGCGGCCCGCCCCGCCTACGACAGCGCCAACGTCGGCTACCAGGCAGAGCAGTTGCTGCGGGACGCCCAGCTCCAGGCGGACCAGTTGCGCGCCAACGCCGAGCGTGAGCTGCGCGAAACCCGGGCGCAGACCCAGCGGCTGCTCCAGGAGCAGGCCGAGCGGCAGGCCCGGCTGGAGGCCGAGCTGCACGCCGAGGCCGTGGCCCGGCGCCAGCGGCTGGACCAGGAGCTGGCCGAGCGCCGCGCCACCGTCGAGTCGCATGTCAACGAGAACGTGGCCTGGGCCGAGCAGCTGCGGGCCCGTACCGAGGCGCAGGCCCGCCGACTCATGGACGAGTCCCGGACGGAGGCCGAGCAGGCCCTGGCCGAGGCGCGCGCCGAAGCGCAGCGCATGACCGAGCAGGCCCGTCAGCGGCTGGGCTCCGAGGCGGAGGCCGCCCGTGCCGAGGCCGAGGCGATTTTGCGCCGGGCCCGTAACGACGCCGAGCGGCTGCTGACCAACGCGGGCACCCAGGCCCAGGAGGCCACCGACCACGCGGAGCAGCTGCGCACCACCACCGCCACCGAGGCGGACCAGGCCCGTCGTAACGCGGCCGAGCAGACCCGCGCCGCCGAGCAGCGGATGCAGGTGGCCGAGCAGGCGCTGCGCGAGGCGCGCAGCGAGGCCGAGAAGGTCGTCACCGAGGCCAAGGACGCGGCGGCCAAGCGGCTCGCGGCCGCCGAGTCGGACAACGAGCAGCGCACCCGTACCGCCAAGGCGGAGGTCGCCCGGCTGGTCGGCGAGGCCACCAAGGAGGCCGAGCGGCTGCGGGCCGAGGCCGAGCAACTTCGGGACGACGCCCGCGCCGAGGCCGAGCGGATGGTCGCCGAGGCGGGCGACGACGCCCGGGCCAGGGCGGCCGAGGACTCGGCGGCCCAGCTCGCCAAGGCGGCCCGGAGCGCCGAGGAGGTGCTGACCCGCGCCTCGGAGCAGGCGCAGGCCACCACCAAGGCGGCCAGCGACGAGGCCGAGCGGATCCGGGGCGAGGCCGAGGAAGAGGCGGACCGGCTGCGGGCCGAGGCGCACGACACGGCCGAGCAGCTCAAGGGCACGGCGAAGGACGACACCAAGGAGTACCGCGCCAAGACCGTCGAGCTGCAGGAGGAGGCCCGCCGGCTGCGCGGCGAGGCCGAGCAGCTCCGGTCGGAGGCGGTCGCCGAGGGCGAGCGGATCCGCACCGAGGCGCGCCGGGAGGCGGTCCAGCAGATCGAGGAGGCGGCCAGCACCGCCGAGGACCTGCTGACCAAGGCGAAGGCCGACGCGGAGGAGACCCGCTCGGGTGCCACCGCCGAGAGCGAGCGGGTGCGCACCGAGGCCATCGAGCGGGCCAACGCGCTGCGCCGGCAGGCCGATGAGCTGCTGAAGCGGGCCCGCACCGAGGCCGAGGAGCTGGTGACCTCGGCCGAGGAGCAGGCCGAGCGGGTCAAGTCGGAGGCGTCCACCGCGGCCGAGGAGCTGCGCGAGGAGGCCGAGCGGGCCGCCGAGGACCGCCGTTCCGAGGCCGAGGGCGAGCTGAACCGGCTGCACCAGGAGGCCGAGCAGCGGCTCTCCTCCGCCGACGAGGCGCTGCGGGACGCCCGCACCGAGGCGGAGCGGCTGCGCAAGGAGACCGCCGAGGAGATCGAGCGGCAGCGCACGGAGTCCGCCGAACGGCTGAACGCGCTGCGCCAGCAGGCGGAGGACGAGGCCGTACGGCTGCGCGACGAGGCAGCAGCGGACGCGTCCAACGCGCGCGCCGAGGGCGAGTCGGTGGCCGTACGGCTGCGCGGCGAGGCCGCCGCGGAGGCCGAGCGGCTGCGCTCCGAGGCCCAGGAGACGGCCGACCGGGTGCGGGCGGAGGCGGCGAGCGCCGCCGAGCGGATCGGCGCCGAGGCCGCGGAGGCCCTGGCCGCCGCCCAGGAGGAGGCGGCCCGCCGCCGCCGCGAGGCCGAGGAGCTGCTCGCCGACGCCCGCGAGGAGGCGCAGGAGGAGCGGACGGCGGCGCGGGAGCAGAGCGAGGAGCTGCTGGCCGCCGCCCGGAACCGGGTCTCCGAGGCGCAGACCGAGGCGCAGCGGCTGGTCGAGGAGGCCGAGCGGCGCTCGGCCGATCTGGTGGCCGCCGCCGAGCAGACCGCGCAGCAGGTGCGGGACGCGGTCGCGGGGCTGCACGAGCAGGCCGAGCAGGACATCACGGCGCTGCGTACGGCCGCGGAGCACGCCGCGGAGCGGATGCGCGGCGAGGCGCAGGGCGAGGCCGACCGGGTCCGCGCGGACGCCCAGGCGGAGCGGGAGCGCGCCTCGCAGGACGCCACGCGGGTGCGGCGGGAGGCCCAGGAGGAGTCCGAGGCCGCCAAGTCGCTCGCGGAGCGCACGGTCGCCGAGGCGATCGCCGAGTCGGAGCGGCTGACCGAGCAGGCCCGCGAGGAGGCCGGCAGGCGCCGCGCCGAGGCGGCCGAGCAGGCGGACCGGCTGGTCACCGAGGCCACCCACGAGGCCGAGCGGCTGCGCGCGGAGGCCAACGAAACGCTCGACGAGGCGCGCCGTTCGGCCCACAAGTCCCGTGCCGAGGCGGCCGAGCAGGCCGATACGCTGGTCGGCGGCGCGACCGAGGAGGCCCAGCGGCTGGTCTCGGAGGCCACCATGCGGGCGCAGGCGCTGCGTACCGAGGCGTCCGACGCCCGGGCGACGGCGGAGCAGGACGCGGCCCGCACCCGGGCCCAGGCCCGCGGCGACGCCAACAACATCCGCTCGGAGGCGGCCGAGCAGGCCGACCGGCTGGTCGCCGAGGCCCGCAACGAGGCCGAGCGGCTGCATGCGGAGGCCAGCGGCGAGGCGGAGCGGCTGCGCACCGAGGCCGCGGAGACCGTGGGTTCGGCGCAGCAGCACGCGGCGCGTACCCGCGCCGAGGCCGAGCGGATCGAGACCGAGGCGGCGGCCGAGGCGGAGCGGATCCGCAACGAGGCGCAGGCCGAGGCCGACCGGCTGGTCGACAGGGCACGCGAGGACGCCAACAAGCGGCGCTCCGACGCCGCCGAGCAGGCCGACCGGCTGGTCACCGAGTCCTCGGCGGAGGCCGAGCGGCTCACCTCCGAGGCGCAGGAGGCCGCGCTGCGCACGGCGACCGCGGCCGAGGAGCAGGCGGACACCATGGTGGGCGCGGCCCGCCAGGAGGCCGACCGGCTGATCGCCGAGTCCACGGCCGAGGCCAACGCCATGGTGGAGAAGGCCCGTACGGACTCCGACACGATGCTCGGCGAGGCCCGGGGCGACGCCACGGCCATCCGGGAGCGCGCCGAGGAGTTGCGCACCCGTACCGAGGCCGAGGTCGAGGAGTTGCACGAGCGGGCCCGCCGGGAGTCCGCGGAGCAGATGAAGGCCACCGGCGAGCGGGTCGACAAGCTGGTCGCGGCGGCCACCGCGCAGCTCATGAAGGCGGAGGAGAAGGCCAAGTCGCTGGTCGCGGAGGCGGAGAGCGAAGCGAGCCGGGTGCGGATCGCGGCGGTGAAGAAGGCCGAGGGTCTGCTCAAGGAGGCCGAGCAGAAGAAGACCGAGGCCGAGCGGGAGGCGGAGCGGCTCCGTCACCAGGCCACGGACGAGGCACAGCAGATCGTGGACGAGGGCAAGCGCGAGCTGGAGTTGCTCAAGCGACGCCGCGAGGACATCAACGCGGAGATCTCCCGTGTCCAGGACGTGCTAGAGGCGTTGGAATCCTTCGAGACCCCCGCGTCGGGTGGCGCGGGCGGCAAGGAGAACAACGGAGTCAAGACAGCGGCGGGCGCGGGTGCGACGAGGAGTGGAAAGCGGTCGGAGGGGTAACCGTAGGCGGGGGACGAGGGTCGGCTGTGCCCGTCCGCGTCAATTTCGCGTAACTCTCGCGTCAGTCTGCGTCCATCACGGCATGTCCGTATCATCCCGACGAGTGACGAGGTCTCCGTCTTACTGCCACTCAAAAGGCTGGACATTCTGCAGATCAAACCGACGTTGACTCGATGACACGCCGCTCGGACCCCTAGGATTCCCTCTATCACCTCACCGGTCTCTTTCGACAGGAACCCCATGAGCGACACTTCCTCCCCCTTCGGCTTCGAGCTCGTGCGGCGTGGGTACGACCGCGGTCAGGTGGACGACCGCATTTCCAAGCTCGTCGCCGACCGTGACAGTGCACTGGCCCGTATCACCTCTCTGGAAAAGCGCATCGAGGAGCTGCACCTCGAGACGCAGAACGCTCAGGCCCAGATCAACGATTCGGAGCCGTCCTACGCGGGGCTCGGCGCCCGGGTCGAGAAGATCCTTCGTCTCGCCGAGGAAGAGGCGAAGGATCTGCGCGAAGAGGCTCGGCGCGCCGCCGAACAGCACCGTGAGCTGGCCGAGTCGGCCGCCCAGCAGGTCCGCAACGACGCCGAGTCGTTCGCCGCCGAGCGCAAGGCGAAGGCCGAGGACGAGGGCGCGCGGATCGTCGAGAAGGCGAAGGGCGAGGCGACCACGCTGCGCCAGGAGGCGCAGAAGGACGCCCAGTCCAAGCGCGAGGAGGCGGACTCCCTCTTCGAGGAGACCCGCGCCAAGGCCGCGCAGGCCGCCGCCGACTTCGAGACCAACCTCGCCAAGCGCCGCGAGCAGTCCGAGCGCGACCTGGCCTCCCGTCAGGCCAAGGCCGAGAAGCGGCTCGCGGAGATCGAGCACCGCGCCGAGCAGCTGCGCCTCGAGGCCGAGAAGCTGCGCACCGACGCCGAGCGCCGCGCCCGCCAGACGGTGGAGACCGCGCAGCGCCAGGCCGAGGACATCGTGGCCGACGCCAACGCCAAGGCCGACCGGATCCGCAGCGAATCCGAGCGCGAGCTCGCGGCCCTCACCAACCGCCGCGACAGCATCAACGCCCAGCTGACCAACGTCCGCGAGATGCTGGCCACGCTGACCGGCGCCGCCGTGGCCGCGGCCGGTGCCCCGGGCGAGGACGAGGCGGCCACCCGCGGCGTCCCGGCCCAGCAGTCCCGGTGACCCTAGGTCCCAACGGAGCGTACGATGCCCCGCGCCGCCACGAGCGGCGCGGGGCACGCGCATGTCTGGGGAAAGCAACCCGAGTTCGGCCCGCACCGCGCCCGACCCCGCGCACAGTACCGGCCGCACCGCGCCCGACCCCGCGCGTCACCCAGCCCCTCCGGCGCGGACATTCCAGCCCCTCCGGCGCTTGAGGAGCGGGGGTCCGGGGGCGGAGCCCCCGCACAGGCCCAGGGCGGAGCCCGGGCAACCCGGCCCCTTCGGCGCGTGGGAAAACCCAGCCTGTCCGGCGCTTGAGGAGCGGGGTCCAGGGGCGGAGCCCCGGCCGGGGCCGGGCCGGGGCCCGGTTTCGGGAAGGGGCGGGGCGGGGGAGACACCCCTCCGTGACCGACCGCACCCTCCCCACCCTCGGCTACACCGACATCCCCGCCAAACACCCCCTCACCTACCCCGGCCGCCCCATCACCCGCCCCACCCTCCTCACCGCAGGCGAGCTATGGGAGCTCACCCCCACAACACGGGGCGACCGCCTGGGCACCTGGACAGTCGATACAAGCCCCGGCGGAGCGCCGAAAGAAGACCGGGAGCCCCTCGACGCCATCCTCACCGCCCTCGGCCACCCCCCAACCGCCACCCGCCACCCCCTCATCGCGGTCGGCTCCAACGCCTCCCCCGCCCAGCTGCACCACAAGCTGTCCCGCCCCGGCCACCCGGCCACCGTCCCCATGGTCCCGGTCGACGTGCACGGCATCGCGGTCGGCTGCTCGGCCCATATCGCCCGGTACGGCTACGTGGCCTCCGCCCCGTACACGGCGCCGGGAGCCCGTACCCCCCTGGTCATCAGCTGGCTGGACACCGAGCAGCTGGCAGCCGTGGACGCGACCGAGTACCCCAACTACCGCCGCGTCCTGCTGTCCGGCACGGAGTACCCGATGGTGATGCCGTCCGGCGAGCGCCTCGGCGGCGCGTATCTCTACGTCGGCGAGCGCGGAGTGCTGATGTCCCCGGACGGCACCGAACGTCCCCTCCCCGGCGGAGGCGACCAGAGCGCCCTGCTCACCCGCCTGCTCGCCGGTTCGCCGCGGCTGCGCGAACTCCTCGGGCCCGACCCCGGCACCTGGGTCGCCCGCGCGGGCGCCGACCCCGCCGTACGGAAGTCCGGCACCCGGATCTTCGAGGAGGAGGGCTGGGCGCTGCCGCAGCCCGACCTCCTCCGCTGCCCGGAGGACGAGCCCGACGCCCCCGGCGCCCCCAGAGACCCCGCAAACCTCACAAGCACCACAGACCCCACAAGCACCACAGACCCCGAAGCCTCCGCAGGCTCCGCAGGCCCCAAGAGTTACGGTGCGCTCACATCTCCCGAATAGTGGGAACCGTCAACACCCCGGCTATCCTCCTAACCCTCACCGGGGGCGAGCACGCCCGACCCATGCTCATGAGGGGCGGAGAATGATCGAGGCAGTCGGTCTGACGAAGCGCTACGGCGCCAAGACGGCCGTGTACAACCTGTCCTTCCAGGTGCGGCCCGGCGCCGTCACCGGATTCCTCGGGCCCAACGGGTCGGGCAAGTCCACCACGATGCGGATGATCCTGGGCCTCGACGAGCCCACCGCAGGCCATGTCACGGTCGGCGGCTACCCGTTCCGCAAGCTGCCCAACGCCCCCCGCCAGGTCGGCGCGCTCCTGGACGCCAAGGCGGTGCACGGCGGTCGCAGCGCACGTCACCATCTGCTCTGCCTGGCCCAGCTGTCCGGGATCCCGGCCCGCCGGGTCGACGAAGTGCTGGGCGTGGTGGGATTGCAGAACGTGGCGCGCAAGCGCTCCAAGGGCTTCTCGCTCGGCATGGGCCAGCGTCTGGGCATCGCGGCCGCCCTCCTCGGCGACCCGCAGGTGCTGCTCTTCGACGAGCCGGTCAACGGCCTGGACCCCGAAGGCATCCTCTGGGTCCGCAACTTCATGAAGCAGCTGGCCTCCGAGGGCCGCACCGTCTTCGTCTCCAGCCATCTGATGAGCGAGATGGCGCTCACCGCCGACCATCTGATCGTGATCGGGCGCGGTCAGCTGCTCGCCGACATGAACGTCAAGGACTTCATCTCCTACAACTCGGCGGACTTCGCACGCGTCCGCACCCCCGAGGGCGACCCGGGGCAGCGCGAGAAGCTGACCGCCGCGCTGAGCGAGGCGGGCGGCCAGGTGCTCCCCGAGCAGGACGGCGCGCTGCGGGTGACCGGGCTGCCGCTGCCGCGCATCAGCGATCTGGCGCATGGGGCGGACGTCCGGCTGTGGGAGCTCTCCCCGCACCAGGCGTCGCTGGAAGAGGCGTACATGCGGATGACGCAGGGCGCGGTGGACTACCGCTCGACCGTCGACGAGCGCGCCGCCCTGCAGCAGCAGATGCCCGGCGCGGTGCCGCAGGGCGCGCCGTACGGCTATGCGCCGGGCGCTCCGGGAGCGCAGGGCGCGCCGATGGGCTTCCCGCCGGGAACCGTGCTGCCGGGGTACGCCGAACCGCCGGCCCCGCCGCAGTCGCAGCCGCACGCTCCGGGCATGGCCATGTCCGGAGCCCCTGCCGCTCCGGCCGCCCCCGCAACACCGCCCCCGGCTCCCCCCGCTCCCCCGGCTCAGCCGCCCGCGGCGCCCCCCGCCCCCGCCGATCTGACCAAGAGCGACAACGAGGACGACGCCCGATGACGACCCCGTACCAGCACCAGTCCCAGGCGCCCGTCCCCCCGCAGGCCCCCCAGGGCCCTCCGCAGGGTCCTCCCCAGACCGCCCCGCAGGCAGCCCCGCAGATGCCGCCGCAGGCCCCGCACCAAGCGGCCCCGCACCACCACGCTCCCCAGGCGTACCAGCAGCCGGTGCCGTCCGGGCCCCCGTCGCAGCCGTACGCCGGTATGGGCCCGTACACCTCGCCAATCCCGGTCCGGCGCACCCACCTCGGCAACGCCCTCGCCTCCGAGTGGACCAAGATCAAGTCGGTGCGCTCCACGATCTGGACGCTCGGCGTCATGGTCGCGCTGGTGCTCGGCATCGGACTCCTGGTGTCGGCGACCACGAACGACGCCGACTACCGCACCCTCCCGACCACCCTCCCCGGGTTCTTCGGCACTCTGCTCGGCCAGCTGTGCATCGTCACCCTCGGGGTGCTCGTGATCACCTCCGAGTACGGCACCGGGATGATCCGGACCACCCTCACCGCCTCCCCGCAGCGCTCACGGGTGCTCACCGCCAAGGCGCTGGTCTTCTTCGCGCTCTCGTTCACCACCACGACCGTCTCGCTCGCGCTGGTGGCCTACGCGAGCATGGGGATGCACAGCGGGCCCGAGGTCACGGAGCCGACGAGCGACCAGATCCTGGGCGCGACCGTCGGCGCGGGGCTCTATGTGTCGCTGCTGGGGCTGCTCTCGCTGGCCGTCGGAGCCATCCTGCGGCACTCCGCGGGCGCGATCACCACGATGCTCGGTGTGGTGCTGCTGCCGGCCATCCTCCCCGCGTTCCTGATGATGTCGGACAGCCTGCGCGACCTGGGAAAGAAGATGCTGGAGTACTCCTCGCCCCAGTCGCTGGCCTCCCTCTTCCGCATCGACGAGGGCCTGAACAGCGGCTGGCCCCAGCTTTCGGCGCTGGCCGTGATCACGGCGGCGGCGATGATCGCCGCGTATGCGCTGCTGGAGAAGCGCGATGTGTAGCGCTCCGTAATCCTTGTAGAGCTCGAGGCCCGAGTCAGTATCGCGGTGCGTTACGGGACCGCTGGAGCTTGGCGCTCCGGCGGTCCCGTGCGCTCCAGCACGCCTTGTGCCAGTGGCGCCGGTCGTCCGCGCCCATGTGCTGCTGCCAGGCGACCACATGCGCCACCCCCGGTGGAATCTCCTGGTCACAGCCCGGGCAGCGGTAGTGCTTGGCGGCCGCCCCACCCCCGACCTGCCGGACCACCCACTCCTCGCCCTGCCAGGTCTCCATGCGATCGAGGCCGTAGCGATTCGCACTCTCGTGGCCGACGGGCTTCTCGCCGCCTCGGGGGCGGTTTCGGCGTGGAGACACGGGGCACCTCGACAGAACTGTGACTAACGGACTGTGACCAGCGTACGCGCTACGGTCACCGTCCTGGAAAGTCGTCGTCCACACTCATCCTCTGATCATCATGAAAAATTCATGCCCGGCCGTGCCCTTGGCACGTGTCAGGCGTTAATGCCTACAAGGGGGATGCCCGCGCCGGCACATCAGCCGCGACAAGGAGGCAGGGATCACGATGGATGTGGGGGCTTTCATCCTGGCCGCTCAATTCCCAGGCCAGGGACAGGAGGAGGCGCTGCACCGGGCGGTGCGGTCGGCCGAGCTCTCCGAGGAGGCGGGGCTGGACGCGGTCTGGGTCGCCGAGCACCACTTCGTTCCGTACGGGGTCTGCCCGTCCGCGGTCACCCTCGCCGCGCTCCTGCTGGGACGTACCCGCCGGATCGGCGTCGGTACGGCGGTGAGCGTACTGCCGACCGCGCATCCCGTCGCGCTGGGTGAGCAGGCGGCACTGCTCCATCTCCTCTCCGGTGGCCGGTTCACGCTCGGAGTCGGCCGTGGCGGCCCCTGGGTGGACCTCGAGGTCTTCGGCTCGGGGCTGCGGGCGTACGAGCGGGGGTTCCCCGAATCACTCGATCTGCTGTTGCGCTGGCTGCGCGAGCCACGGGTGGGGGCGGACGGTGAGCGGTTCGCCTTCCGCGAGGTGGCGGTGGTGCCGCGCTCCGACGACGCCCTCGCCGGGCCGGCCGTGGACGCCCCGCCGGTGGTCGTCGCCTCCACCTCGCCCGCCAGCGTGCGGCTGGCCGCCGAGCGCGGGCTGCCCATGCTGCTCGGCATGCACTGCGGGGACGAGGAGAAGGCCGAGGTGGTGGGCCTGTGGCGGAAGTCCGCGCTGGAGGCGGGCCGTTCACCGGAGGACGTCGAGGCGGTGGCGGCGCGCCATGTCTCGGCCGGGGTGGTGCAGATCGCGGACGACCGCTCCGCGGCGGCCGAGATCCTCACCAAGGCGATGCCCGGGTGGTTGCGGCAGGGTCTTGAGGCGCACGTGACGGTCGACGGCCGGGAGCGCCGGATGCGCGACCCGGTCGCCTATGCGGAGCTGCTGTGCGAGCTGCATCCGGTGGGATCGCCGAGGCTGTGCGCCGACCGGCTGGCGGCGACCGCGGAGCGTACCGGGATCCGCCGGTTCGCGCTGCTGGTCGAGGGGTCGGGCGATCTGATCGCCACGGAGGAGAACGTACGACGGCTCGGAGGTGAGGTGCTGCCGCTCCTGCGCTGATACACCTCCCCCTGGTGGAGCGGCAGCGGACATCCCGTCAGCAGTCGCGGAGTTCGGGTGACTGGTTGAGCAGCTGCCCCCGGACCGAGGTGAAACGGGCGAGGCGTTCGTCGGCGGATGCGTCCATCGGGAAGACGGCCACCCGGTGACAGTTCTGGAAGGCCAGCCGCACCCCGAAGTGGCGCTGCAGCGCGCCGCGTATCGCGTCACTGGCGAGTGCGCGAAGCAGTTGACCGCGTGCCTGCTCATCGGGCGGCGGCGTCTGGTTGTCGGCGAACTCCCCGCCGTCCACCTTCAGCTGGGCCACCAGCGAGCTGATCATCTCCCATGCGTAGGGTAGGGAGTTCCGGACGCAGTCGACGAAGGCTGCTTCGTCGACCTCGCCTCGCTCGGCCTGTTCGAGCAGGGCCGGTGAGACGTCGAGCGACATGGGTTCTCCTCTCGCGACCCCGCGAGCGGGGTCTCAGGGATGGGAAGGGCGGACGGCGACGCAGCGTACCCGTCCGACGACCGCCCGCTTCAACGGTAATTCGGCCACTCCGCCCGCACCAGGAGAATGGGCACACAACCAGCCATCCCCGAAGGGGTCCATCGCCGGACGAATCGCGTCGGGCGGCGGTGGTCGAGTAGCGTTGCCGACCATGCGTCTCGTCATCGCCCGGTGCTCCGTGGACTACGCCGGCCGCCTCACCGCCCACCTCCCCTCGGCACCCCGCCTGATCCTCGTCAAGGCCGACGGCAGTGTGTCCATCCACGCGGACGACAGGGCCTACAAACCCCTCAACTGGATGTCTCCGCCGTGCACGCTGAAGGAAGGCGACGACGATGTGTGGACGGTCGTGAACAAGGCGGGCGAGAAGCTCATCATCACCATGGAGGAGGTCCTCCATGACTCCTCGCATGAGCTCGGCGTCGACCCTGGCCTGATCAAGGACGGTGTGGAGGCCCATCTGCAGGAGCTGCTCGCCGATCGGATCGAGACACTGGGCGATGGCTGGACACTTATTCGGCGTGAATACCCCACTGCTATTGGTCCCGTGGACATTCTCTGCCGCGACGCGGACGGGACGACGGTCGCCGTGGAGATCAAACGCCGTGGTGAGATCGACGGTGTCGAGCAGCTCACCCGCTATCTCGAACTCCTCAACCGGGACCCGCATCTCGCCCCGGTGAAGGGCATCTTCGCCGCCCAGGAGATCAAGCCCCAGGCCCGCGTCCTCGCCACGGACCGGAGCATCGGCTGCGTGGTGCTGGACTACGACGCGCTGCGGGGCATCGAGGACGACAAGCTCCGGCTGTTCTGACACGGGGCTGACGCGGGGGCGCCGGGGCCGTCGGGCCCCGGCGCCCTTCTGTCGTACGGGGGCGACGAGATCACGCCACGGGGGCGGGGCGCCGTCTGGCGTGATGGCGCCCATGGCCCGCGGCCCCCGCGGCCCGTGCCCCCGTACAGCGCTCCCGGCTAGGCGACCGGAGAGGCGGTGCCCGGCGCCGTGTGGGTCGTGGGCGCGCTCGCCGTCGTGGAGGTGTCGCCGGTGGGGGTCTGCGTCGGGGCGGAGGTCGTGGGCGTCGGCTTGGTGGGCTCGCCGGTCGGCGTCGGCGGCTTGCTCGTCGGCGGCTTGGTCGTCGGCCGCGGACCGCCGGTCGTGGGGTCCGACGACGGCGGCGAGGGCGGCTCCTCGGTGTCGGAGGGCGAGCCGCTGGTGGACGACGGGTCGCCCGACGCCGTGGTGCCGCTGGGCGAGCCACTGCTGCTCGGCGCGGTCGGGGAGGTGGATGCCTTGGGTGTCCCGCTGAGGCCGGGCTGGGGGCCCTGGCCGGTGCCGTGGGTGGGCTCGTCGGCGGTCAGGCCCTTGTCGTCGTCCTGCTGAGAGGCCGACCGGTCCGGCTTGACCTTGTCGGAGGGGCTGTCGGAGTCGTCGCCCGACGTGGCGCCCAGGGTCACGACGGTGCCGAGCACGGCCACCAGCAGCACGCCCGCGGACGCCGCGACCACATTGCGCCGGGCACCCTGCACCGCCAGCCGGCGCAGACCCCGCGGCTCGTCGCCCGAGGGCCCGGCGGAGGCGGGGGCCGAAGCGGAGGCCAGGGGCGCGGGAGTGGCGGAGGCGGCCACCGTGGTGCGGGAGACGGCCGGGACCACCGCCGTCACCGCCTTTGCCGGGGCCGGGGTGCCCGTGGCAGGCATCGGTGTCGTCGTGGCCGCCTTCGGGGTGACGATCGTGGTCTCGGTGTCGCCCGGTGCGGCGCCCGCGGCCGGAGGCGTCACGTCCTCGCCCTTACGGCTTCCGCCGCCCGCCCCGAACGCCCCGGCCATGGCCGATCCGGGCGAGCGGTCGGCGACCAGCGCCAGCGCGCGCCGGCCCGCGACCGTGCCCCGCTTGTCCGCGAGGACGCCCCGCAGCCCGATGGACGCCTCCAGCTCGGCGCGGGCCCGGTCCGGATGGCCCGTGCACAGCGCGAGGACGCCCAGCTCATGGTGGAAGTACGCCTCGTCCGCGACCTGTCCGGCCAGCCGCGCGGCCTCCTGGCCGTGCCGCACCGCGCGCTCCCAGGCGCCCCAGTGCAGCGCCGCCGCGAAGGCGGGCGCGGCGGCGCGGGCTAGGAGGACGGCGGCGTCCGCGTGGCCCGCCTCGCGGCTGCCGATGAGCGCGGTCATCGCCGCGAGGATCGCGTCGGCCTCGGCGGCGACGCGCTCGGGGGCCACCGAGGGGTGCCCGGCCCACCAGGCGTAGTGCCCGGCGACGGCATGGGCGCGCCCGGCGTCCGCGTCGGCGTAGCCCTCCTCCGCGAGCTGGGCGGTGACGCGCGCCGCCAGCCGGTGGTGCGCCCCGGCCGCGGTGACGAGGCCGCAGCCGAGCAGTTCGCCGAGGGCGGCGTCCGCGTGGGTGTCCGCGGACAGCGCGCGCAGATGCACCTGGTGCGGGCATTCGCCGCCGAGCGCGACCGCGAACCGCAGGGCGTCGTGGGCCGCCTCGCTCAGCCGTCCGGCGAGCAGCGCGGCGGGGGACGCCGCCTCGGCGATCGAGGGCAGCGGGACGTCATGGCCCCCGCCGGCCTCGCGCGCCGAGGGGTCGTCGCGCAGGGCGTCGCGCTGTCGCAGCAGCGCGCCCGCCTGGACGAAGCGCAGCGGCAGCCCCTCGGACTCGAACCACAGGTCGGCCGCCCAGCTCGCCTCGTCCTCCTCCAGGGGCCGTCGTGCGGCCCGCGCCAGCAGGTCGAGACCGGCCGTACGGCTGAGCCCGGAGAGGAAGACCTCTTCGAGGTGGGATTCGGCGGAGGGCGCCGGGACATCGGGGGTGGCGGAGATCAGGAACGCGCATTCGGGGGTCGCGTCGAGGAACTCGTCCAGCGCGGTGCCGCCGAACTCGATGTCGTCGAGGACGACGACCGCGCCGACCCCCTGGACCGCCTCCAGCAGCTCCGCGCGCTCGGGCCGGTACAGCGGGGCGCTGAAGACGGCGGCGTAGAGGTCGTGGAGGAGGTCGGCGGGGGTGCGGTGGTAGCCGGAGAGGCGTACGACACCGTCGGGCGCGAGCCGCTCGCAGTCGGCGGCGACGGCCTCCAGCAGGGTGCTGCGGCCCGAACCGGAGGGCCCGGTGACCCGCACCGAGCGGCCGCGGGCGAGCAGCCGGGCGAGCCGCTCCCGCTCCTCGTCGCGCTCCAGCATCGGCAGGTCGGGCAGGACGGTGCCGGAAGGACGCGGCGCGGCGGCGGCGTGGCGCAGCTCGGCCCGCTCGTCGGGGCCGTGGCGCTCGGGCCGGGCGGGGCGCTCTCCGGGCGGGCAGGGTTCTATCTCGCTGCCGTCGACGGGGTTGACGGTGAGCAGGTAGTCACCGGTGACGATGCGCGCGGTGCGGGCGGGAGGCGCAGAAGGATCAGAGGAAACGGAGGATACGGAGGAGGCGGAGGAGCCGGGCACCGGGCTGCCCGGCGGAGGCGTCGGTATATCCCCCGGCAGCCCCGGCGCGGGCGGGCGCGACGGCGAGCCGGCGCCGGGAGTCTCCGCGGCAGGCGGCGCACCGGACGCCGCACCCGGCCCGGACTCGTCCCAGCCGTGCTCCTGCGATCCGCGGTTCTTCGGGTCCATGGTCCTTGCCCCCCAGATGCGTGGCGTGCTGTAAGGCTCCCCGGCCTGCCTTCGCTTCTGGTCCGGTGCCGCCGTAGGGAATGTGTCCGGCATCCACCGAACCCCGGGCCGTATCACACGGCCTGGACCTGCTCACAGTATCCACCGCGCGGGAGGGGGCCCACGCCGCCCCGGGTAACCCAGCACCCCCGGATATCCGGCCCGCACGGCTCACACTCGCGGCAGTGACTCCGCCTCCAGCCCGCCTTCGATCGCCAGGATGCGATGCAGCCGGGTGGCCACCAGCAGCCGCTGCATCTGGGGCGGCACCCCGCGCAGCACCAGCCGTCTGCCCACCCGGCCCGCGCGGCGGTGCGCGCCCATGATCACCCCGAGCCCGGTGGCATCCCAGGAGTCCAGTTCGGTCAGGTCGAGAACGAGATCCCCGCCGCCGGCGTCGACGGCGGTGTGCAGGGCCGTACGGGCGTCCGCCGCGCTCCGGACGTCCAGTCGGCCCCCGACGACCAGCTCGGCGTGGTCGCCCCTGATGTGCATATGCGCTCCCCTATACGGTGCGTCGTGTCGTCAATGCGCCATTTCTGTCTACAGAACTGACTGCCTCTCACACGCGGAAGTTGCCGTCTGTAAGCGAACCGATACCGAATTCACCCAGGAGGGTGAGTTCCGGGCCTGGCGCCGCACCAGGGCCCTCAGTAGCGGTAGAAGCCCTCGCCGCTCTTACGGCCGATGTCCCCCGCGTCGACCATCCGGCGCATGACCTCCGGCGGTGCGAACTTCTCGTCCTGCGACTCGGTGTAGATGTTGTCGGTGGCGTGCAGCAGAATGTCCACGCCGGTCAGGTCGGCCGTCGCGAGGGGCCCCATCGCATGGCCGAAGCCCAGCTTGCAGGCCGTGTCGATGTCCTCGGCCGTGGCGACCCCCGACTCGTACAGCTTCGCCGCTTCCACGACGAGTGCGGAGATCAGCCGGGTGGTGACAAAGCCCGCGACATCGCGGTTGACGACGATACAGGTCTTGCCGACGCCCTCCGCGAACTCCCGTGCGGCGGCCAGGGTTTCGTCACTCGTCTTGTGACCGCGGACCAGCTCGCACAGCTGCATCATCGGCACGGGCGAGAAGAAGTGGGTGCCGACCACCCGCTCCGGGTTCCGGGTGGCCGCGGCGATCTTGGTGATCGGGATGGCGGAGGTGTTCGAGGCCAGGATCGTGTCGTCCTTGACCAGTTCGTCGAGGGTACGGAAGATCTCCCGCTTGACCTCGACCTTCTCGAAGACCGCCTCCACCACGACATCCGCGTCGGCGGCCGCGTCGAGGTCGGTCGTGGTGGTGATCCGGCCCAGCGCCCGCTCGGCCTCCTCGGCCGCCAGCTTGCCCTTGGAGACGAACTTCTCGTACGAGGCCCTGATGCCGTCGGTGCCGCGGCGCAGCGCCTCATCGGTCACATCGCGCAGCACCACGTCCCAGCCGGCCTGGGCCGAGACCTGCGCGATACCGGACCCCATGAGTCCGGCTCCGATGACCGCGAGCTTCTTGGCCACGACACACACCCCTCTGTTCCATCTGATCTGGTCAACAGTCCGATGTGCCGGACCTTAACGCCCGTTCACCCCTGCGGGCAGCCCCTCGTAACGCGCGTCACGGTGTGTTCTTCACCGCATAGTTGAGCACCGTGTCGCTGAGAAGCGATTCCATGACATCGACGTTGCGGAGGGCGTCCTCGGCGACCTCGTCCACGCCGCCACCCTCCGCGAGCCCGCGGATGATGGAGCGCAGGACGGCGTTCTGCAACCCGATGAGCTGGTGCGCGATGAACTCGGGCGTCGGGTCCCGCGGGTCGGCGGTGGCCTCCTCGCGCAGGGTGGCACCGAGCTGGTGGACCGTCCGGCCCTGGATGGCGAAGAGTCTGGCCATCAGCGTCGGGGACTCCACGATGACCTGACGGAACTGCTCATAGCCCTCGGTCAGCCCGACGTAGGCGTGCCGTTCGCGGATGTCCTGGCGCAACTGGTCCATCAGCGCCTGCGCCGCCGACCGTCCGGCCGCGCGCTCGCGGACGAGCCGGGAGGGGCGGTCGACGACCTCCTCCTCGCGGTCGACGAAGAGGTCCTCCTTGGCCGGGAAGTAGTTGTAGACCGTGTTGACGGAGACCTCGGCCGCCTCGGCGATCTCCGCGATCGTGACCGCGTCGAAGCCGCGCTCCATGAACAGCCCGGTCGCGACGTCCGAGATGTGCTGCCTGGTCTGCCGCTTCTTCCGCTCCCTGAGTCCTTCCGCCATGACTTCATCCTAGCTTCGCTGGTGCTGCTTGATTTTTGGGGTCGTTGCAAAATTAGTGAGTCTCTGTTTTTCTGAACCGCATGGCAGTCATCACGACGAACGGCCTCACCCACACCTTCCGGACCAAGCGCGGCCCCGTGACCGCCGTGCGCGGTATCGACCTGACCGTCGAGCGCGGTGAGATCCTCGGCTTCCTCGGGCCCAACGGGGCGGGCAAGACCACCACGCTGCGCATGCTCACCACGCTGCTCCCGCCCACCGGCGGCAGCGCCACCGTCGCCGGGCGCGACCTCGCCCGCGATCCGGCGGGGGTGCGCCGGCGGATCGGATACGTGGCGCAGGCCGGCGGGGTCGATCCGACCGTCTCCGTACGGGAGGAGCTGGTCACCCAGGGGCGGCTCTACCGGATGAGCAAGGCCGAGGCGACCGCCCGCGCCGGGGAGCTGGCCCGGGACCTGGGCCTCGCCGACCTGCTGGCCCGCCCCTGTGCCGCGCTCTCCGGCGGGCAGCGGCGGCGGCTGGACATCGCCCTCGGCCTGGTCCACCGGCCCGAGATCCTCTTCCTGGACGAGCCGACCACCGGCCTCGACCCCGGCAGCCGCGCCGATCTGTGGGAGCTGATCCGCAGGCTGCGCTCCGAGCACGGCATGACGGTCTTCCTGACCACCCACTACCTGGACGAGGCGGAGGCGCTGGCCGACCGTCTGGTCATCGTCGACCAGGGCCTGGTGGCCGCCGAGGGAACGGCGGAGCGGCTCAAGGCCGAGTACGGCGGCTCACCGGACGCCACCCTCCAGGAGGCCTTCATCGCCATCACCGGGCGCGGCACGGCCCCGCAGAGCCCCGCCCCGCTCGCCGTCTGACGCGCGGTCACCCAGAGCGCCCCAAGCCCCGCGAGAAGCCCCCAAGGAAGGCCCCATGCCCCACGTCGTCTCCGACACGGCCCTGATCTTCGGCCGCTACGCCCGCCAGACGCTGCGCTCCAAGCCCGCCCTGATCTTCGGGATGGTCCAGCCGCTGCTCTTCCTCGTCTTCTTCGGCCCGCTGCTCACCGATCTGCCGCTGGGCGGCCGGGCCGGCTCCTGGCAGACCGTCGTCCCCGGAATCCTCGTCCAACTCGGCCTGTTCAGCGCCTCGTTCACCGGAATCGGGCTGATCCTCGAACGGCGCACGGGCGTCATGGAGCGGATGCGGGTCACCCCGGTCAGCCGGCTGGCGCTGCTCATGGGCCGGGTGCTCAAGGACGTCGCCCTGCTGCTGGTGCAGTCCCTGCTGCTGGTGTGCGTCGCCGTGGTGCTCGGGCTGCGCGCCCCGGTGCTGGGCGTGGCGATCGGCTTCGTCTTCGTCGGCGTGCTGACCGTCTCGCTCGCCTCGCTCTCCTACGCGCTGGCGATGCGGGTGGCGTCCCCCCAGGGCTTCGCGCCGGTCATCAACTCCATCACCCTGCCCGCGATGCTGCTGTCCGGGATTCTGCTGCCGATGTCGCTCGGGCCCCGCTGGCTCGACATCGCCTCGCACTTCGTGCCGTTCCGCTATCTCGTGGACGGGGTGCGGGCCGCCTTCGCGGGCGAGTACGGGGACGGGAAGATCGCGCTGGCCTCGCTGGTCGCCTCCGGGCTCGCGGTGGTGGCCGTCACCCTCGGCGCACGGCTCTTCCGGCAGGCCGGGGCGTAGTCCCGCCGCGTAGGCTCGGACCCATGGTCAATCTCACCCGCATCTATACGCGTACCGGGGACACGGGCACCACCGCCCTCGGCGATATGAGCCGCACCGCCAAGACCGATGCGCGGATCGCCGCGTACGCCGACGCGAACGAGGCGAACGCCGCGATCGGGGTGGCCATCGCGCTGGGCCAGTTGCCCGCCGAGATCGTCAAGGTGCTGGTCCGCGTCCAGAACGACCTGTTCGACGTGGGCGCGGACCTGTGCACCCCCGTGGTGGAGAACCCGGAACACCCCGCGCTCCGCGTCGAGCAGGGCTATATCGACAAGCTGGAGGCGGACTGCGACGGCTTCCTGGAGGGTCTGGAGAAGCTGCGCAGCTTCATCCTCCCGGGCGGCGCCCCCGGCGCCGCGCTGCTGCACCAGGCGTGCACGGTGGCGCGCCGCGCCGAGCGCTCCACCTGGGCGGCGCTCGCCGAGCACGGGGAGTCGATGAACGCGCTCACCGCCACCTATCTCAACCGGCTCTCGGACCTGCTGTTCATCCTGGCCCGCGCGGCCAACAAGGAGGTCGGCGACGTCCTGTGGGTCCCGGGCGAGAACCGCTGAAACCCCCGGTCCCGTCGGCCCCGGCGCTACGCGGATGCGCGGCCGGGGCCGACGGGGCGGGGGCGGGGCTCGGTGACCTGCCCGCTACGGGGGTTAGCGGGCAGAGGAAGCCGAGCGCTCCCGCTTGGGAAAGAGTGTGTAGCTGAGCGCGATGGCCACGTTGATGCCGATCAGGAACAGCATCTTGATCTGCCAGTCGCGCAGCGAGCCGATCTCGCCGTCGTCGCCGACGTACCAGATCGCGCCCTGGAGCAGGGCGATGGCGATGACCGCCGCCAGCACCCAGCGGCCGGCCGTCTTCCACTCGTGCAGCGTCTTCGCCGCGCCGTACTTGGCCGGCTTGACCGGCGGCGGGCCGCCGAAGAAGCGGTGGGCCACCCGGGCGTCGACCCATTTGATCGTCGAATGGCCGAGCGCGGCCGAGTATCCGATGTAGACCGCGGCGAGGCCGTGCTTCCAGTCCGGTTCGGCGCCGTTCCGCAGGTCGATCACGGTCGTCACGAACAGCACCAGCTCCAGCAGCGGCTCGCACAGCAGCACCGCGGTGCTGGCCTTCGGCATCTTCGCCACGTACCGCAGCAGCAGCCCGATGGCCAGCAGCACCCAGAAGCCGACCTCACAGGCGATGATCAACGCGACAACCACGATGTTTCCTCTCTCGCTCTGCCTTGGCCCCAACCCTCTCCCGACGATCAGGGCGCCCGCGTCGTCGTCGGCGATGAAACCCGGCTGCATCCTTCGATGTACGCCGCCGGGCGGCGGCCCCGGACCCAAGGGGGAGGCCCACCCGGCGCGCCACATGGTGTGATGGGTGCCATGCCGTCCCGTCCCCACCTCCCTCGCCCCCACCGGCATGACGTCCTGATCGGCCTCTGTGGACTGCTCGGCGGGGCCCTGATGTGGGCGGTGGGGGTGCACAACAACCAATCGTTCTTCCACACGCCCCGATGGCTGGGGCTGATCGCGCTGGTCGTGATCTCGGCGGCCGTGCTGCTGCGCCGCTCCAGGCCCCTCATCGGTCTGGGTGTGGGGACCGCCGCGCTCGGCGTCGACATCCTCAGCGGCGGGCTGGCCGTGACGTTCCTGATCTACACCGACCTGGTGTACGCGGCCGTCATGTACTCCGGTCCCCTTGCCGCCCGGCGCATCCCCCAGATCTGCGGGCTGCTCACGGGGCTGGCGACCGTGGTGCCGCTGGCCATCTTCGGCGACCCGGTGGCGCTGCTGGTCGGCCCGTTCGTCGCGCTGCTCACCCTCACCCCGGCGTGGACCGGGACGGTGGTCCGCAACCACCGCGAGGAGGCCGCGGCGGCCCGTCTGGAGGCGGAACGCGTCGCCCTGCTGGCAGAGTTGGACCGGCGGGAGGCGGTCGCCTCCGAGCGCTCCCGGATGGCGCGCGAACTCCACGACATGGTGGCGAACCACCTGTCGGCCATCGCCATCCACTCCAGCGCCGCGCTCTCCCTGAAGGACCCCGCCGCGACCGACGAGGCGCTCGGCGTCATCAGGGAGAACAGCGTGCGGGGCCTGGCCGAGATGCGCCGGCTGATCGGGCTGCTGCGGGACCCGGGGGACACCGCGGAACCGGTCGCCATCTCCACGCTCGACGCGCTCGACACCCTGCTGGACCAGGCCCGCGCCAACGCCCGCCCCGGCGGGCAGGACATCGTCCTGAGCGACGAGCGGCCGGCCGGCGCCGACCCGCTGCCCGCCCCGGTCGAGCTCGCCGCGTACCGCATCGTCCAGGAGTCGCTCACCAACGCCCTCAAGCACGCCGCCCCCGGCCGGGTGGACGTGACGCTGGCGCATCGCGCGGACGGCCCGCTCGAAGTCAGCGTCATCAGCCCCTACGGCGACCGCTCGGGCCCCCGGGCACCCGGCTCCGGCACCGGGCTGATCGGGATGCGCGAGCGGGTGAACCTGCTCGGCGGCACCCTCGACGCCGGACCCGTCACCGGGCCCCGGGGCATGGTGTGGCAGGTGCGGGCCGCGCTGCCCCGGGGTGACGAGAGCGCGCAGAGTGTGCCATGACCCTTCGACGACCAGGAGCCACCGTGACCCCGCCCGCCCCGCCCTCCGGCACCGCGTCCGAGCCGATCCGGGTTCTGGTCGCCGAGGACCAGAGCGCGGTGCGTTCCGGGCTGGTGCTGATCCTGCGGTCCGCCCCCGATGTCGAGGTGGTCGGCGAGGCGGTCGACGGCCTCCAGGCGGTGGAGATGGCCCGGGCGCTGCGCCCCGATGTGGTGCTGATGGACGTCCAGATGCCACGGCTGGACGGGGTGTCGGCGACCCGCCAGGTGGTCGCCGAACAGCTCGCCGATGTGCTGGTGCTCACCACGTTCGACCTCGACGAATATGTCTTCGGGGCGCTGCGCGCGGGCGCCTCCGGGTTTCTGCTCAAGGACAGCGAGGCGGCCGATCTGATCGAGGCGGTCCGTACGGTGGGGCGTGGCGAGGGGATGATCGCCACGGCGGTGACCCGGCGCCTGATCGCGGAGTTCGCCCGGCCCCAGGCCGCCCCCTCCCCCACCGCGCCCAGCCCCGCGGCGCTCGCCTCGCTCACCCCACGGGAGCGGGAGGTGCTGGCCTGTCTCGGTCAGGGGCTGTCGAACGCGCAGATCGCGGCGCGGCTCAGCATGGCGGAGGCGACGGTGAAGACGCATGTCAGCCGGCTGCTGAACAAGCTGGAGCTGCGCAGCCGGGTCCAGGCCGCGGTGCTGGCCCAGGAACTGGGTGTGCGGTAGCGAGTAGGGGGCCGCGGGTGATGAGGTGGCTAGGCGACGTTGACGCGCTGGCCGGGGGGCGCTGCCTCCAGCCAGGCCAGGAAGCCGGTCAGGGCGTCCTCGCTCATGGCCAGCTCCAGCCGGGTGCCGCCGTGCCGGCAGGCGAGCACCACCGCGTCGGAGAGCAGCGCCAGCTCCTCCTCGCCCTTGGGAGTGCGCCGCTCCAGTACCTCGATCGAGGCGCGCTCCAGCACCCGCCGGGGCCTGGGCGCGTAGGAGAAGACCCGGAACCACTCGACGCGGTCGCCGTTGTAGCGGGCGACCCCGTACACCCAGCCCTTGCCGCTGGTCTCGGATTCGCTTGCGGGTGGGTCCCAGCGCAGGGAACAGTCGAAGGTTCCGCCGGACCGCTGGATCAGCCGCCGCCGGAGACCGAAGACGAAGAGTCCCACCACCACCAGCGCGACGACCACGCCGCCTACAAGCAGAGCGAGGACCATCTTCACCGACCTCCTCGCGTCATCCGGAAAAACCGCACCTGCATCGCCTCAGCCGCGGACCGCTGAAAGGGCTCCAGCGAGGTCCGCGGCTGAGGTTTTCCGACCGTACGTGACAGGCTCAGTGCGCTCCCGCCACCGCGCGCAGCCGGACGTCGGCGCGCCGCTCGGCGGCGGCGTCCGCCTCCGACTTGGCACGCTCCAGCGCCCGCTCCGCGCGCTTGACATCGATCTCGTCGGACAGCTCCGCGACCTCGGCCAGCAGTGAGAGCTTGTCGTCCGCGAACGAGATGAACCCACCGTGCACCGCGGCCACGACCGTCCCGCCGTCGACCGAACGGATGGTAACCGGGCCGGACTCCAGCACACCGAGCAGCGGCTGGTGGCCGGGCATGACGCCGATGTCACCCGATGTGGTGCGCGCGATGACCAAGGTGGCCACACCGGACCACACACTACGGTCCGCCGCGACCATCTCGACCTGCAGCTCAGCAGCCAACGTGGCTCCTCGGGTCTCTCCCCGCCGGGTCGGGCAGGGCTTTCGTCAAAGAATAACGGGCGTACGGAGAGGGGTGGGACCGGGCCCACCCCTCTCGCGGAGCTACGGGGCTCAGGAGACGCCCAGCTCCTTGGCCTTGGCCTTGAGGTCGTCCAGGCCACCGCACATGAAGAACGCCTGCTCGGGGAAGTGGTCGAACTCACCATCGGCGATCGCGTTGAACGCGGCGATGGACTCGTCCAGCGGCACATCCGATCCGTCGAGGCCGGTGAACTGCTTCGCCGCGTGGGTGTTCTGCGACAGGAAGCGCTCGATACGGCGGGCGCGGAAGACGGTGAGCTTGTCCTCCTCGCCGAGCTCGTCGATGCCCAGAATGTTGATGATGTCCTGGAGGTCCTTGTACTTCTGCAGGATCGACTTCACGCGCGAGGCGCAGTCGTAGTGATCCTGCGAGATGTAGCGCGGGTCCAGGATCCGGGACGTCGAGTCCAGCGGGTCCACCGCCGGGTAGATGCCCTTCTCCGAGATCGGCCGGGAGAGCACCGTGGTCGCGTCGAGGTGCGCGAAGGTGGTCGCCGGGGCCGGGTCGGTCAGGTCGTCCGCAGGGACGTAGATCGCCTGCATCGAGGTGATCGAGTGACCACGGGTCGAGGTGATGCGCTCCTGCAGGATGCCCATCTCGTCGGCCAGGTTCGGCTGGTAGCCCACCGCGGAGGGCATCCGGCCGAGCAGGGTCGAGACCTCGGAACCGGCCTGGGTGAAGCGGAAGATGTTGTCGATGAAGAACAGCACGTCCTGCTTCTGCACATCGCGGAAGTACTCCGCCATGGTCAGACCGGCCAGGGCGACGCGCAGACGGGTGCCCGGGGGCTCGTCCATCTGGCCGAAGACCAGCGCGGTCTGCGGGAGCACGCCGGACTCGGCCATCTCCTCGATCAGGTCGTTGCCCTCACGGGTGCGCTCGCCGACACCGGCGAACACGGAAACGCCCTCGTGCAGCTTGGCCACACGCATGATCATTTCCTGGATGAGCACGGTCTTGCCGACGCCCGCGCCGCCGAACAGGCCGATCTTGCCGCCCTTGACGTACGGGGTCAGCAGGTCGACGACCTTCAGGCCGGTCTCGAACATCTCGGTCTTGGACTCGAGCTGGTCGAAGGCCGGGGCCTTGCGGTGGATGGACCAGCGCTCGGTGACCTCGGACTCGGCCTCGGGCTCGTTGAGGATCTTGCCGAGGGTGTTGAACACCCGGCCCTTGGTGACATCGCCGACCGGCACCGTGATGCCGTCGCCGGTGTCGGTCACCGCGGCCTGGCGGACCAGACCGTCGGTGGGCTCCATGGAGATGGCGCGGACCAGGCCCTCGCCGAGGTGCTGGGCGACCTCGAGGGTCAGGGTCTTCTTCGCCCCCTCCTGGGAGGGGTCGGCGACCTCGACCTGCAGCGCGTTGTAGATCTCCGGCATCGAGTCGACGGGGAACTCCACGTCGACGACCGGGCCGATGACCCGCGCGACGCGGCCGGAGGCCACAGCGGTTGGCTCAACAGTGGTGGTCATAGTGTCAGTCACTCCCCGCAGAGGCGTCGGCCAGGGCACTCGCGCCACCGACGATCTCGCTGATTTCCTGGGTGATGTCGGCCTGGCGGGCCGCGTTGGCAAGTCGCGTGAGCGACTTGATGAGCTCTTCGGCGTTGTCGGTCGCCGACTTCATCGCCCGCCGGGTGGCCGCGTGCTTGGAGGCGGCGGCCTGCAGCAGGGCGTTGTAGATACGCGACTCGACGTACCGCGGCAGCAGGGCGTCGAGGACGTCCTCCGCCGACGGCTCGAAGTCGAACAGCGGAAGGATCTCGCCCTTCGCCTTCTGCTCGTCCGCCTTCTCCTCGAGGCTGAGCGGCAGCAGCCGGTCGGTGACCGGCGTCTGCGTCAGCATCGAGACGAACTCCGTGAACACGATGTGCAGCTCGTCCACGCCGCCGTCGGCCGTGTCCTTGAGGACAGCGTCGATCAGCGGGCCCGCGATCTTCTTGGCGTCCGCGTAGGTCGGGTTGTCGGTGAAGCCGGTCCACGACTCCGTGACCTTGCGCTCACGGAAGCCGTAGTAGGCGACGCCCTTACGGCCGACGATGTAGGCGTCGACCTCCTTGCCCTCGCCGGTGAGCCGCTCGGTGAGCTGCTCGGCCGCCTTGATGACGTTGGACGAGTAGCCGCCGGCCAGACCACGGTCGCTCGTGATGAGCAGCAGCGCGGCCCGCGTCGGGTTCGTCGCCTCGGTGGTGAGCGGGTGCTGGGTGGTGGAACCGGTGGCAACCGCACCCACCGCCCGGGTGAGCTCACTGGCGTACGGACTCGACGCGGCCACCCGGCGCTGCGCCTTGACGACGCGCGAGGCGGCGATCATCTCCATCGCCTTGGTGATCTTCTTGGTCGCAGAGATGGACTTGATCCGCCTCTTGTAGACCCGGAGCTGGGCACCCATGCTCAGCCCTCGCCCAGCAGCTTGCCGTCCGAGGTCTCGAACTGCCGCTTGAAGCCGTCGACCGCCTCGCCGAGCGCCGCGATCGTGTCGTCGGACATCTTGCCGCCCTCGACGATGCTGGTCAGCAGCGACTTGTGCTCACGGTGGAGGTAGTCCAGCAGCTCGCGCTCGAAGCGGCGGATGTCCTCGACCGGGACGTCGTCCATCTTGCCCGTGGTGCCGGCCCAGATGGAGACGATCTCGTCCTCGGTGGAGAACGGGGCGTACTGCGACTGCTTCAGCAGCTCGACCATGCGCGCACCGCGCTCCAGCGACGCCTTGGAGGCCGCGTCCAGGTCGGAGCCGAAGGCGGCGAACGCCTCGAGCTCGCGGTACTGGGCGAGGTCCACGCGGAGCCGGCCGGAGACCTGCCGCATGGCCCGGTGCTGGGCGGAGCCACCGACACGGGAGACCGAGATACCGACGTTCAGCGCCGGGCGCTGACCGGCGTTGAACAGGTCCGACTCCAGGAAGCACTGGCCGTCGGTGATGGAGATGACGTTGGTCGGAATGAAGGCCGACACGTCATTCGCCTTGGTCTCGACGATCGGCAGACCGGTCATCGAACCGGAGCCCATCTCGTCGGAGAGCTTGGCGCAGCGCTCCAGCAGCCGGGAGTGCAGGTAGAAGACGTCACCCGGGTAGGCCTCACGGCCCGGCGGGCGGCGCAGCAGCAGGGACACGGCGCGGTAGGCGTCGGCCTGCTTGGACAGGTCGTCGAAGACGATCAGGACGTGCTTGCCCTGGTACATCCAGTGCTGGCCGATGGCCGAGCCCGTGTAGGGGGCGAGGTACTTGAAGCCCGCCGGGTCGGACGCCGGGGCGGCGACGATGGTGGTGTACTCCAGGGCACCGGCCTCCTCCAGCGCTCCGCGCACGGAAGCGATGGTGGAGCCCTTCTGGCCGATGGCGACGTAGATGCAGCGGACCTGCTTCTTGGGGTCGCCGGAGCGCCAGTTGTCGCGCTGGTTGATGATCGTGTCGACGCACAGCGCGGTCTTGCCGGTCTGCCGGTCGCCGATGATCAGCTGGCGCTGGCCGCGGCCGATCGGGGTCATGGCGTCGACGGCCTTGTAGCCCGTCTCCATCGGCTCGTGCACCGACTTACGGTCCATGACCGTGGGGGCCTGCAGCTCAAGGGCGCGGCGGCCCTCGGTCTCGATCTCGCCGAGGCCGTCGATCGGGGCACCCAGCGGGTCGACCACGCGGCCGAGGTAGCCCTCGCCGACGGCGACCGAGAGAACCTCGCCGGTGCGGTGCACCTGCTGGCCCTCCTCGATGCCGCTGAACTCTCCGAGGACGACCGCGCCGATCTCGCGCTCCTCGAGGTTGAGGGCGAGGCCGAGGGTGCCGTCCTCGAACTTCAGCAGTTCGTTCGCCATGGCCGAGGGAAGACCCTCGACCCTCGCGATGCCGTCGCCGGCAACGCTGACCGTCCCGACCTCCTCGCGCGAGGCCGCGTCCGGCTGGTACGCCTGGACAAAGTTCTCCAGCGCGTCCCGGATCTCCTCCGGCCGGATCGTGAGCTCCGCCATCTGGGTTCCCTGCTCTCCTTGTTGGGCCCGAAGTGTCTGACCACGGCCCAACTCGGGCCGCTTACATGCTTGTTGAGTTGGTGGCTGTGTCAGCCGGCCATCCGGCGGGTCGCCTCGTCGAGGCGGTCCGCGATGGTCCCGTTGATGATCTCGTCGCCGATGCGCACCGAGATCCCGCCGAGGACCTCCGGGTCCACGTCGAGGTTGAGGTGCATCTTCCGTCCGTACAGCTTCCCCAGTGCCTCGCCGAGCCGCTGCTTCTGCCGGTCGCTGAGCGGCACCGCGGAGGTGACGACCGCGACCGTACGGTCCCGGCGCGCCGCCGCCAGCTTGGACAGCTCGTCGAGACCTGCCTCCAGGCTACGACCCCGCGGGTGGGTCACCAGACGGATCACCAGCCGCTCGGTCACCCGGTCGGCCCGGCCGCCGAGCAGCTCGCGGACCAGCCCGGCCTTGGCCGAGACGCTCGCGCGCCGGTCGGTGAGCGCGCCCCGGAGCTCGGACGAGGAGGAGACGATCCGGCCGAACCGGAACAGCTCGTCCTCGACGTTGTCGAGGGCACCCGTCCGCTCGGCCGCCACCAGGTCGGCGGCGCTGGCCAGCTGCTCCAGCGCGTCCACCAGGTCACGCGAGCGCGACCAGCGGGAACGGACCAGGCCGGAGATCAGGTCGATGGACTCGCCGCCGACCTGTCCGCCCAGCACCCGCGCGGCCAGCTCGGCCTTGGCCTCGCCGGGCTGCGCCGGGTCGGTGAGGACCCGGCGCAGCGAGACCTCGCGGTCGAGCAGCGCGGTGACGGCGGCCAGCTCCTCGGCGAGCTTCGACGCGTCGACGGAGGTGTTGTCCGTCAGGGCGTCGAAGCGCTCGCGCGCGGCTGCCAGTGCCTCCCGGCTCGCTCCGTTCATCGGCCGGCCTCGGCCTTCGAGCCGTCGTTCGTCCTGGAAGCCTTGTCATCGAGTTCGTCGAGGAACCGGTCGATGGTGCGGCTCTGCCGGGCCACATCCTCGAGCGACTCGCCGACGATCCGGCCGGCCAGGTCGGTGGCGAGCCTGCCCACGTCCTGGCGCAGGGTCTGAGCGGCCTGCTTCCGATCGGCCTCGATCTGGGCGTGACCGGCGGCGATGATCTCCTCACGCTGCCGCTGGCCCTCCGCGCGCATCTCGGCGATGAGCGCGGCGCCCTGCTCCTGCGCCTCCTGGCGCAGTCGCGCGGCCTCGTGACGGGCGTCGGCGAGCTGGGCTCGGTAGTCCTCGAGGACCTGCTGGGCTTCGGCCTGAGTGGCCTCGGCCTTCTCCATACCGCCTTCGATCGCCTCACGGCGCTCGTCCAGAACCCGGTTGATGTTCGGGAGGAGCTTCTTGGCGAGGAAGAAGAAGACGATGGCAAAGGCGATCAGGCCGATGACCAGCTCCGGGATCGGCGGGACGAGAGGGTTCTCACTCTCCTCGGCCGCCACCTGTACCAGGGCGTTCACATCAGTGCCTTCCGTCGAAAAGGGCAATCAGTAAGTGGAGATCACTTACCGAACACGAACGGCATGACGATGCCGATCAGGGCCAGCGCCTCACAGAAGGCGAAGCCGAGAATCTGGTTGGCACGGATCAGGCCGGCGGCCTCGGGCTGACGGGCCAGGGCCTGGGTGCCGTTACCGAAGATGATGCCGACGCCGACGCCGGGGCCGATGGCCGCGAGGCCATAACCGATGGAGCCGAGGGAGCCGGAAACACCTGCGGCGAGGTCCACAGCGGACATGCTGTTTCTTCCTTCTCTTTCGCGGACCGGTGGGGGTTGGCCACCGGACGTCTCTTGGACGAGGGGAGCGGGACGCTCAGTGGTGCTCGGCGAGCGCGCCCTGGATGTAGGTGCAGGCCAGAAGCACGAAGACGTACGCCTGAACGGCCTGGATGAACAGCTCGAAGGCGGTCATGACGATGGTCATCACGAACGAGACACCGGCGTAGGCGATGCCGATGCCGTTCAGCAGGTACCAGCTCGCGACGGTGAACATCACGATCAGCAGGTGGCCCGCGAACATGTTGGCGAAGAGCCGGACCGCGTGGGTGAACGGCCGCACCAGCACGTTCGAGAAGAACTCGATCGTCATGGCGAGCGGCAGCACCGCTCCCAGCGACTTGTCATAGCCGGTGATGTTCTTGAAGCCGCCGACGAAGCCGTGCTTCCGGAACGTCAGGCTCATCCACAGGATGTAGACGATCGCGGCGAGCCCGGCCGGGTAGGCGATGATCGACGTCACCGGGAACTGGGCGACCGGAATGACCGACCAGAGGTTCATGATCCAGACGAAGAAGAAGATCGAGACCATGAGAGGGACATACTTCTCGCCCTCCTTCTTGCCGAGCGCCTCGTAGACGATCCCTCGGCGTACGAAGTCGTAGCCCGCCTCACCGACCATCTGCAGCTTGCCCGGGACCACCTTGGCCCGGCCGAAGGCCGCCCAGAAGAACCAGACGATGGCGATGGAACCGAGCAGGGCGAGCAGCATCGGCTTGTTGAAGTCGATGCCGCCGACCGTGAAGAGCGGCTCGAACTTGAACGAATGTTGTCCGGGTGCCGGGAAGCCGCACCCATCGAAGATGTGGCAGTTCGTCTCGAAGGCGAGCGTCTGGTCAGAACTCACCGCGAGCTCCTTCAGCGTGGCGCATGGGTACGGCAACCTCGTTGTGTCGGCGCGGCGCACGGCCACGGAGCGGCACTGGACTGGTCATACGGATGTCGAAGCGAATGGTCGGCACATGGCCGAGTGGTGTGTCGGGCATCAGCTGCATGGGCCGCCGATTCCGTCCCGTGGAATCCGGGGGTTCAGCTACCTGCGCCTGCTGTGCCTCAGATGGCACCGGACGATAGCAGGTGAGCGCACATGCTCTTATCCCGGCCCTACTTCTCACGATGGAGACCCGGCGGGAGCGGACTTCTTCGCCCCCTCGGGCTTACGTTCGTCCTCGGATTCGGGCTCCACGTAGAGGATCTTGGCCTTCATATGCGCGCGGGTCTGGGCGCCGATCCATACCAGGGTCGCGGCGAGCAACGCGAAGGCGAACGCTTTGGTGCTGAACAGCGTGGTGTTCTTGAACACCCGAGGATGACCGCCACCAGCAGGAACTGGGTCATGTAGAGCACCAGGCCCATTGCCTGGAAGAGGTGCGGGAGGTACTTCGCGGTGCGCTGCAGCACGATCAGGCCCATCGCCATGACCGCGCCGGCGACCACCGCTCCGAAACCCGCACCGATCGCGCCCTTGCCTCCGGCGAGCACAGAACCGACAGCGGCGGCGACCACCCCGACAACGGCGGTGGGCACGGCGCAACTCAGGAGCGTTCTGGCGTCGTTGGACTGCATGAAGGGTTTCTCCGGCAAGTGTCGGAAGCAACGATTCGTCGTGGACGAGCGTATCCCCGGGGACAGAGGAGACCTCACGACGAAGAGCCGTCGCCCTACGGCCCCTCGGGTCTAAGCACCGGGTTTAGTGAACGGTATCACAAACTATTTGATGAGGTCTTTACCCTTCTGATGTGCTGCACGTCACACGGGAGAGTTATCGGCTGGGTACCGTGCTGACGCCGTCCTGTGATCTTCGGCGCTCTCTCCGGACCGTTCCCGCCGGCACTTTCTGGGGGAATTACCAGCGCGGTTACTGGGGTGAGCCGATCCTGCGGCGGTGGGTGAAGCGGGACCGGTCGCCGATCGCGGTGGCGCCGTTCACACCGCCGTTCGCCCCGCCGCTCGCGCTGCCGTTCACACCGCCGTTCACCCCGGAGCCCACCGGCTCGGGCGCGGCCATCTCCGGATCCGACGGTGCCAACCCGGCACCGGCCACGGCCGCCACCGGCTCCGCGGGCACCTCGGCGCCCTGCTCGGCCCGCGCGATCCGGTTGGCACGGCGGTAGCGCGGCGGAACGAATGCCTCGGCCCAGCGCGGAACCCGCGGGGTGAACCGAGGCAGCAGCAACAGCACCAGCCCGACCCCGCTCAGCGCGACGATCGCGAGGACGAACCACACACCGGCCGAGTTCACCGAGTACGCCACGGCGCCGAAGGCGATCAGCGCCGACCAGAAGTACATGATCAGGACGGCCCGGCTGTGCGAGTGGCCGATCTCCAGCAGCCGGTGGTGCAGATGGCCGCGGTCCGCGGCGAACGGCGACTGGCCCCGCCAGGTGCGCCGGACGATGGCCAGCACCAGGTCGGCGAAGGGCACCGCGATGACGGTCAGCGGCAGCAGCAGCGGGATGTAGACCGGGACGGTGGCGTGCACCGCGGCCTGCTCGGACCCCTCGAACAGCTTCATCGCGTCCGGGTCGACCTGGCCGGTGATGGAGATCGCGCCCGCCGCCAGCACCAGCCCGATCAGCATCGAGCCCGAGTCGCCCATGAAGATCCGCGCGGGGTGCGCGTTGTGCGGCAGGAAGCCCAGGCACATCCCCATGAGGACGGCGGCGAACAGGGTGGCGGGCGCGGCCGCCTCCAGGCCGTAGCCGTACCAGATGCGGTAGGCGTACATGAAGAACGCGGCGGCGGCGATGCACACCATTCCCGACGCCAAACCATCAAGCCCGTCAACGAAGTTGACCGCGTTGATGGTGATGACGACCAGGGCGACGGTCAGCAGCGTGCCCTGCCAGGGCGTCAGCGACACCGGCCCCACACCGGGCACCGGAAGCCACAGGATGGTCAGACCCTGGAGCACCATCACACCGGCGGCGATCATCTGGCCGCCGAGCTTGATCAGCGCGTCCACGCCCCACTTGTCGTCCAGCACGCCCAGCAGCCAGATCAGCCCGGCACCGGACAGCAGCGCCCGTGGCTCGTTGGAGACCTCGAAGACGTCCTTGAGGTTGGTCAGATGGGCGGCGACCAGCAGCCCCGCGCACAGCCCGCCGAACATGGCGATGCCACCGAGCCGCGGAGTGGGCTCGCGATGCACATCACGGGCGCGGATCTCCGGCATCGCACCGGCCGCGATGGCGAATTTCCGCACCGGCCCGGTCAGCAGATAGGTGACCGCGGCCGTGATGCACAGAGTCAGCAGGTATTCACGCACAGGCTGCCCCAGAGGTATCGCTGGCCATCACAGCCTCACACCTTATGCGTGTCGGACGCCTCGCGGTGAACGTACTTACAGACGTCCTACACCTTCGGATGGTTGCATGATTCGGACCTCGTCCGGATAGGGCGGAAATCTCCCGGCCAGTTCCGCCACCTTTTCCCGTACCACGCCCTCGTCCCGCAACACGGTTCCCATCAGGGCCGCTATCCGCTCCATTTCCGGCGCTCCCATTCCCTGGGTGGTCACCGCGGCGGTGCCCAGCCGGATCCCCTTGACGCATCCCCGGGGCTCGGTGGCGGACGCCAGCGCGCAGGTGTCCAGGACGATCCCGGCGGCCGCGCAGCGGGCCTTCGCGGTCCGTCCGTCCAGGCCCAGCGGGGCCGTGTCGGCGGTGATCATATGGGTGTCGGTGCCGCCCGTGGCGATCGCCAGACCCTCCGCGACCAGGGCGTCCGCGAGCACCCGGGCATTGGCCACCACCCGCCGCGCATAGGCGGTGAAGGCGGGCGCCGCGGCCTCGCCGAACGCCACCGCCTTGGCCGCGACGGTGTGCATCTGGGCGCCGCCCTGGGTGAACGGGAACACCGCCCGGTCGACCCGCTCGGCGAGCTCCGCACCGCACAGCAGCATTCCGCCGCGCGGCCCGCGCAGCACCTTGTGTGTCGTTGCGCACACCACATCCGCGTACGGCACCGGGGACGGCGCCGCCTTTCCCGCGACCAGACCGATCGCATGGGCGGCGTCGGCGATGAGATACGCGCCCACCTCGTCGGCGACGGCACGGAAGGCGGCGTAGTCCAGATGGCGCGGATAGGAGATGGAACCGCAGACGATCGCCTTCGGCCGGTGGGCGTGGGCGAGCGCGCGGAGCTGCTCGTAGTCGATCAGGCCGGTCGCCGGATCGACGCCGTAGCCGATGAAGTCGAACCAGCGGCCGGAGAAATTGGCGGGTGAGCCATGGGTGAGATGGCCGCCGTGCGGCAGCGCCATCGCCAGCACCGTGTCCCCGGGCCGCAGCAGCGCGGCGTAGGCGGCCAGCACCGCCGAGGATCCCGAATGCGGCTGCACATTGGCGTGCTCGGCGCCGAACAGGGCCTTCGCCCGGTCCTGGGCGACCCGTTCGGCGATGTCCACGATCTCGCAGCCGCCGTGGTGGCGGGCGCCGGGATAGCCCTCGGCGTACTTGTTGGCCAGTGGTGAGGCGAGCGCCGCCAGCACGGCCGGCGAGGTGAAGTTCTCGGCCGCGATCAGCTGGAGGCCGCAGGAGACGCGGTCGATCTCGCTCAGGATGATCCCCGCCAGCTCCGGGTCCTGGCGGGCGAGCGCTCCGAAATCGGGGCCCCGGGGAGTGACGGCCATGGCGTGCTCACAGCCTTGGGAGGGGACGGCGGGTCGTCGAAGGTGGTCACCCCCAATGTAGGCCCCGCGAGCCCTCGTGGCGCGCCGTGAGCCCCGGAAAACCCCCGCCCGCGCGCCATCGGCCCCGCCGGGGGGCTACGCGGGGGCGGGGACCCCCGTCAGGGCCGTGACGACCGGGTCCAGGGCCTGGTTGATCTCGTCCCCGATGGAGCGGAAGAAGGTGATCGGCGCCCCGTACGGATCGTGCACCTCGTCCGCGTCCTCGGTGGGCGCCAGCAGCCAGCCGCGCAGCGCGGCCGCCGCCTGCACCAGGGCGCGGGCGCGCTCCACCACACCGCCCGCCTCCTCCGGATCGGGCAGCGTCGCGGGGTCTATGGCCCGCACCAGCCGGGTGAACTCCTTGAGCGTGAAGGTGCGCAAGCCCGCCGAATGCCCCATCGAGATGACCTGCGCCCGGTGGTCGCGGGTGGCGGTCAGGACCAGGTCGGCGCGGATGACGTGCTCGTCCAGCAGCTCACGGCCGAGGAAGCCCGCCGGGTCGGCGCCGAAGTCGGTCAGGACCGTCGCGGCGTGCGCCTCCATGGGCGCGCCCTCATGGCCCCAGGTGCCGGCGCTCTCCACGATCAGACCGCGGGTGCGGACGGTGCCGAGGCGGTGCGTGAGGGCATGCCGGGTCAGCCGCTCGGTGATCGGTGAGCGGCACACATTGCCGGTGCTGACGTGGAGGATGCGGAAGGTGGCCTCGGGCTTCTTCTCACGGTGTTCCGCTATGCCACGCCCCTCAGGGGCTGTCAATTCGCCACCTCGAGGTCGGGTACGACCTCGCGGAGCTGCTCGGCGGAGAGCGCGCCCGCCCGGAGCAGCACCGGCACCTTGCCGGTGACGTCGACGATCGAGGAGGGCACGGCGGCCGGGGTCGGCCCGCCGTCGAGGTACACCGAGACGGAGTCCCCCAGCATGTCCTGCGCGGCGTCGCAGTCCTGCGGAGAGGGGTGTCCGGTCAGATTGGCGCTGGAGACCGCCATCGGGCCGAAGTCCGTCAGCAGCTCGATCGCGACCGGGTGCAGCGGCATCCGCACCGCGACGGTGCCCCGGGTCTCCCCCAGGTCCCAGGTGAGCGAGGGCTGGTGCCGGGCGACGAGGGTGAGCGCACCGGGCCAGAAGGCGTCGACCAGCTCCCAGGCCATCTCGGAGAAGTCCGTGACCAGGCCGTGCAGGGTGTTCGGGGAACCGACCAGCACCGGGGTGGGCATATTGCGGCCGCGGCCCTTGGCCTCGAGCAGATCGCCGACCGCCTCGGCGTTGAAGGCGTCCGCGCCGATCCCGTAGACGGTGTCGGTGGGCAGCACGACCAGTTCGCCGCGGCGGACGGCGGAGGCGGCCTCGCGCAGGCCGGTCTTGCGGTCGGTCGCGTCCCCGCAGTCGTATCGCCGTGCCATCTTTAACGGACCTCCTCGTACGTGGCCAATGTGTGGTGCGGTGCCGCCGTCACGGCATGGCCTTCCGCGCGGTGGCGAACCGGGGCCGGTTGTTCAGGTCGGGGTGGTCGGCGGCGTCCGCCCAGCCACGCTCCTCCGTGAAGATCCACGGCACCTGGCCGCCCTGGGTGTCTGCGTGCTCGATGACCACCACGCCCCCGGGGCGCAGCAGCCGGTGGGCGGTGCGCTCCAGGCCACGGATCACATCGAGGCCGTCCTCTCCGGAGAAGAGCGCGAGCTGGGGGTCGTGGTCGCGGGCCTCCGGCGCCACGTACTCCCACTCGGTCAGCGGGATGTACGGCGGGTTGCTGATGACGAGGTCCACCTGTCCGTCGAGCTCGGGCAGGGCCGTCAACGCGTCCGCGTGATGGAGAACGACGCGGGACCCCTCGACGTTCTTGCGGGCCCAGCGCAGGGCGCCCTCGTCCAGCTCCACGGCGTGCACCCGGGAGCGCGGCACCTCCTGGGCGAGCGCCAGGGCGATGGCCCCGGAACCGGCGCACAGATCGACGATGAGCGGTTCGACCACGTCCATCGCCCGGACCGCGTCTATCGCCCAGCCGACCACCGACTCGGTCTCCGGCCGGGGCACGAAGACCCCGGGGCCCACCTGGAGTTCCAGGTAGCGGAAGAAGGCGCGGCCGGTGATGTGCTGAAGGGGCTCGCGGGCCTCGCGACGGGCGACCGCCTCCCAGTAGCGGGCGTCGAAGTCGGCGTCGGGCACGCCGTGCAGCTCTCCCCGCTTGACGCTGTGCACAAAGGCGGCGAGCTCCTCCGCGTCGAAGCGCGGTGAGGGCACGCCCGCGTCGGCCAGCCGCTGAGTGGCCTGCGCCACCTCGGCGAGCAGCACGTTCACTGAATTCCTCCAGCCGGTCCGGACAAGAGCACGAAGCCTACGACGGTGGGTGGCTCAGCCCGCGGCCGCCAGCTTGGCGGCCGCGTCGGCGTCGACGCACGCCTGGATGACCGGTTCGAGTTCACCGTCGAGCACCTGGTCCAAGTTGTACGCCTTGAAACCGACTCGATGGTCCGAGATCCGGTTTTCCGGGAAGTTGTACGTACGGATGCGCTCGGACCGGTCGACGGTGCGGACCTGGCTGCGGCGGGCGTCCGACGCCTCCCGCTCGGCCTCCTCCTGGGCCGCGGCCAGCAGCCGCGAGCGCAGGATGCGCAGCGCCTGCTCCTTGTTCTGGAGCTGGCTCTTCTCGTTCTGGCAGGAGACGACGATGCCGGTGGGCAGGTGGGTGATGCGCACCGCGGAGTCGGTGGTGTTGACCGACTGGCCGCCGGGGCCGGAGGAGCGGTAGACGTCGATCCGCAGGTCGTTGGGGCCGATCTCGACCTCGACCTCCTCGGCCTCGGGCGTGACCAGCACACCGGCCGCGGAGGTGTGGATCCGGCCCTGGGACTCGGTGGCGGGCACCCGCTGCACCCGGTGCACCCCGCCCTCGTACTTCAGCCGGGCCCAGACGCCCTGGCCGGGCTCGGTGGCGCCGTTCCCGCCCTTGGTCTTCACCGCGACCTGGACGTCCTTGTAGCCGCCGAGGTCGGACTCGTTGGCGTCGAGGATCTCGGTCTTCCAGCCGACGCGCTCGGCGTACCGCAGATACATCCGCAGCAGGTCGCCGGCGAACAGCGCGGACTCCTCGCCGCCCTCTCCGGCCTTGACCTCCAGGATGACGTCCTTGTCGTCGCTCGGGTCGCGGGGGACGAGCAGCAGCCGCAGCCGGTCCGTCAGCTCCTCGCGGGACAGCTCCAGCTCCTTGGCCTCGTCCACGAAGTCGGGGTCGTCCTGGGCCAGCTCCCGGGCGGTCTCGATGTCCTCCCCGGCCTGCTTCCAGGCGCGGTAGGCGGCGATCACCGGGGTCAGCTCGGCGTAGCGCTTGTTGAGCCGACGCGCCTCCCGCTGGTCTGCGTGGACCGCGGGGTCGGCGAGCCGCTTTTCGAGGTCGGCGTGTTCGCCGATCAGTTCCTCGACCGCCTCGAACATCGGGGGGCTCCCTGGGTGGTCTGCGTGGGGGTGGTGCGGAGAAGAGGTGCCGGAAGGGCCGGTGACGACAAAACGCCGGTCCGGTCGCCCCAGGGAAGGGGCGACCGAAGACCGGCGCCGTGCGGGTCGCTACTTCTTGGCGGACCCGGCGTTCTTGCCGAAGCGGGCCTCGAACCGCGCCACGCGGCCACCGGTGTCGAGGATCTTCTGCTTGCCCGTGTAGAACGGGTGGCACTCGGAGCAGATGTCGGCACGGATGGCGCCGCCGCTCACGGTGCTACGGGTGGTGAAGGAGGCGCCACAGGTGCAGCTGACCTGCGTCTCGACGTACTCCGGGTGGATGTCGCGCTTCAAGGGAATCTCCTAGGTTCGGGAGGGCACCGGGTCGACGGGCGGGATGCCTGTCGTGAACCGGGACCGACGATCCAGTTTGCCAGTACTGGCCGCATCTCCCAAAACCGGGGGTCGGGCCGGGATATTCCCGACCCCTCCCGGGAGGCTATTCGACGACCTTGCCCGCGTCGGTGGCGTCGCCCGCGGAGCCCTTGGTGGCCGAGGCGGGGACCGGCTGGTCGTTGCGGAGCGCCGTCCATATGAGCTTGGCCTTGCGCTCCATGGGCAGCACCCGGGCCGGGTTCTGCGGGTCGTACTCGACGGGCAGCGTGGTCATCTTCATGTCGCCCGAGCCGATGCCCTTCATGGATTCGGCGAAGCCCTTCAGCTTGCTCACCGAGGCCAGCTCGGAGTCGGTGGTGAGCGCCTTGGTGGAGGTGTCCGCGAGGTCGTAGAGCTTCTTCGGGTTGCCGAACACGTCGACGTGCTTGACCTGGTCCAGCAGCGCCTTGACGAACGCCTGCTGGAGCTTGATCCGGCCCAGGTCACTGCCGTCGCCCACGCCGTGCCGGGTGCGCACCAGGCCCAGGGACTGCTCCCCGTCCAGCGTGTGCGGGCCGGGCTCCAGGTCGAGGTGGCTCTTCGGGTCGTGAATCGGGGCGGTGGTGGTGAGGTTGACGCCGCCGAGGTCGTTGATGAGCTGCTTGAAGCCGGAGAAGTCGACCTCGAGGAAGTGGTCCATGCGTATGCCGGTCATGGACTCGATGGTCTTGATGGTGCAGGCCGGGCCGCCGGCCTCGTACGCGCTGTTGAACATCGCCGCCTGCACGGCGGGCGTCTCCTGCCCGCCCTTGGTGGTGCAGGACGGCCGCTGTATGAGGGTGTCGCGCGGGATGCTGATGACGCTGGCCTTCTTGTGGCCCTTGTAGACGTGGACGATCATCGCCGTGTCGGAGCGCGATGTGCCCTCGTCCGTGCCGTACTTCGCGTTCTTGCCGGCCCGGGAGTCGGAGCCGAGGACGAGGATGTCCATCGAGCCGTTGTCGACGTTCTTGGGGCGGTCGGCACCGAGGGCGGCGTTGACGTCGACGCCGGTGAGGTTCCCGTTCAGCTTGTAGTAGAGGTAGCCGAGTCCGGCACCGCCCAGGACCAGCACGGCGGCCAACGTCCACACCGTGTAGAGCACGGCCCTGCGGCGCGTGCTGGGCCGCTTGCGGCGGCGGCCCGACGTCGCGCCGCGGGCGCGGTGGCGGCCCGGCGTCACCGGTGCGTTGCTGCTGTCCTCGGCCATGTGCTCCTCAGTCCTCTATGTGCTGCCCGAGTACCCCCTGCCGTCACGGTCAGGCGTGGCGTCGCGGTTTCGCGGTGGAGCCTGCCTGTGTTCCGGCCCCGTATTCCGACCTGACAGATGGAAGGCCGTGCGCCAGGGTTGCATACGTGCCATGGCCGGTTTTCGCGCGGGCCGCCGGGCGCTCCGTTCGTCCCCTTCGTCCGCCTTACCGCTCTGACCTGCACTTTCGCGGGCGATAACATGATCAGGACCGGTCCGTGGCCCGGCTTGCCGCTGTGGCTCACCTCTCACCGAACGCGGCGAGGCCCCCGCGGTGCGGGGGGCCTCGTCTACGGAGCGTTCCGGAAGATACTCGCTCAGTCGCCGTTGTTGCCCGGAGTGGGCGTGGTCTTGGCGATCTGCATCAGGAACTCGGCGTTGGACTTCGTCTGCTTCATCTTGTCCAGCAGCAGCTCGATCGCCTGCTGGGAGTCGAGCGCGTGCAGCACCCGGCGCAGCTTCCAGACGATGTTCAGCTCCTCCGGCGCCAGCAGGATCTCTTCCTTACGGGTGCTGGACGGGTCGACGTCCACCGCCGGGAAGATGCGCTTGTCGGCGAGCTTCCGGTCGAGCTTGAGCTCCATGTTGCCGGTGCCCTTGAACTCCTCGAAGATCACCTCGTCCATCCGCGAGCCGGTCTCGACCAGCGCGGTGGCCAGGATGGTCAGCGAGCCGCCGTCCTCGATGTTGCGCGCGGCGCCGAAGAACTTCTTCGGCGGGTAGAGCGCGGTCGAGTCGACACCACCGGACAGGATGCGGCCGGAGGCGGGCGCCGCCAGGTTGTAGGCACGGCCCAGGCGGGTGATCGAGTCCAGCAGGACGACCACGTCATGGCCCAGCTCGACCAGGCGCTTGGCCCGCTCGATCGCCAGCTCCGCGACGGTGGTGTGGTCCTCGGCCGGGCGGTCGAAGGTCGAGGAGATGACCTCGCCCTTGACCGACCGCTGCATGTCGGTGACCTCTTCCGGCCGCTCGTCGACGAGGACGACCATCAGATGGCACTCGGGGCTGTTGCGGGTGATCGCGTTGGCGATCGCCTGCATGATCATGGTCTTACCGGTCTTCGGCGGGGCCACGATCAGACCGCGCTGCCCCTTGCCGATCGGCGCGACCAGGTCGATGATCCGGGTCGTCAGCCCGCCGGCCTCGGTCTCCAGACGCAGCCGGTCCTGCGGGTAAAGCGGCGTCAGCTTGCCGAACTCCGGCCGCCCGCGCCCGGTTTCGGGCGCCATGCCGTTGACCGAGTCCAGCCGCACCAGCGCGTTGAACTTCTCGCGGCGCTCGCCCTCGCGCGGCTGACGGACCGCACCGGTGACGTGGTCGCCCTTGCGCAGACCGTTCTTGCGGACCTGGGCGAGCGAGACGTAGACGTCGTTCGGGCCCGGGAGGTAGCCGGAGGTCCGGATGAACGCGTAGTTGTCGAGGATGTCGAGGATGCCCGCGACCGGGATCAGGACGTCGTCCTCTGACACCTGCGGCTCGTTGCCGAAGTCGTCGCGGCCACGGCGGCCACGGCGGTCCCGGTAGCGCCCGCGGCGGCCGCGGCGGCCGCCGTCGAAGTCGTCATCGCTCTCGTCGGGGCGCTGCTGGGCCTGGCCGCGCCCGTCGCGCTGCTGGCGGCCGCCGCCCTGCTGGCCGTCGTCGCCCTTGCCGCGGCGGTCGCCGCGGTCCCCGCGGTCGCGCTGACGCTCCCGGCGGTCGCCCTTCTGGCCGCGCTCCTGGCGGTCACCGCCCCTGGCGCCCTTGCCCTCGGCGGTGTCGACGGCGGCCTCGGCCTTCCCGTCGCCCTTGGGCTCGGTCCTGGTCTCGGTCTTGGCGGAGGCGTCCGTACGAGTCTCCGTCTTGGTCTCGACAGCGGTGGCCGTGCCCCCGGCGTCAGGGGTGGTGGCGGGCGCGGTGGCGCGGCGACGGCGGCGCTCACCGGCCGGCTGCTCATCGCCCGCGGGCTCACCGGGCTGGCCCGGGATCTCGATCTGCTGCTGGGCGACGGCCTTCTCCTCGGCGTCGGCCTTGTCGGCCTTCTCCGCCTTCCCGGCGGACTTCGAGGACTTGGCGCCGCCGGCCTTCTCCTCGGCGTCATCGCCCGTGCGGGTCCGCGAGGTGGCGCGGCGCTTGGGCTTGGTCGCGCCTTCCGCGGCGGACGGGGTGCTCTCGGCGCCCTCGGCGGAGCCGGAGCCCGCGGCCTGCTTCTCCTTGATGACCTCGATCAGCTGGCCTTTGCGCATCCGTGCGGTGCCCTTGATGCCAAGGCTCGAGGCGAGCTGCTGCAGCTCGGCCAGGACCATGGCGTCAAGGCCGGTGCCCGAGCGGCGTCGCCGCGGGGCAGCGCCAGTGGCAGCACCGGTGGCGGGCGCGGAAGCGTCCGTGGCGGGCGCGTTGTTGCCGACACCGCTGTCGGAGGTGCCGGAGGCGTTCACGCCCATCAGATCGGTGGTGTCGCTCACGAAGGGTCCTTCCCTGGAGCGGGCGTCGGCCTGTCTGGCTCGGCGACCGGTTGTGCTGTCCGGCTGTGGTCCTTCCGTAACGGACCGGGCCGGGGCGGTGGTCCGCCGGGGTACGGCGGAGAGATCAATTCATGGTTCCGACGCGGTGGAGGGTTCACTGAGATCCGCCACGCCGATTCCGGAGCGTGCTCGCTACTGCTCAGGCAGGCTGCTCAGGCAGTGGGGGAGGCTCCCGGAAGAAGGGTGGTCCCGGATGGGGACACTGAGCACCTCGCCTCCGAATAGATCCAAGAGGCATCAAGTGCTGACTTGAGGTTAACACTACCGGATCCAACAAACATTCCCCCTTTCCAAGACCGGCTATCAAGTATTCCCGGGTCCGGGACTCCCCGGACCGGGGTGTCAGGTGAGCGGCAGGACGCTCGCCCCCCCGGCGTCGAGAGCCAGCCGGTTGGCCGCCCACCCCTCGCCCGCCAGTCGTGCGACCTTGTCGGCCGCACCGTCCTCGACCAGCGCGAGCACCGTGGGGCCCGCACCGGAGATGACCGCGGGGACGCCGTCCGTCCGCAGTCGGTTCACCAGGCTCACGCTCTCGGGCATCGCCGGAGCACGGTATTCCTGGTGCAGCCGGTCCTCCGTCGCCGCCAGCAGCAGCTCGGGACGCCTGGTCAGGGCCTCGACGAGCAGTGCGGCCCGGCCCGCGTTCACCGCCGCGTCCACATGCGGGACGGTGCGCGGCAGCAGCCCGCGGGCGGTCTCGGTGAGCACCGGCCGGCCAGGGACGAAGACCACCGGAACGATGGAATCCGCAGGGTCCATCCTGATCGCCCGGGCGGACCCCGCATCCGTCCAGGCAAGGGTGAAGCCGCCGAGCAGACAGGCGGCGACATTGTCGGGGTGGCCCTCGATCTCGGTGGCCAGCTCCAGCACCGCCTCGTTGTCGAGCCGCTCGGCGCCACCTATGGTCACCGCGCGCGCGGCGACGATCCCGGCGCAGATGGCGGCGGAGGAGGAGCCCAGGCCCCGGCCGTGCGGGATGCGGTTGGCGCAGACCACCTCGAGGCCGCGGGGCTGCCCGCCCAGCAGGTCGAAGGTGGTGCGCAAGGAGCGTACGAGCAGATGGCTCTCGTCGCGCGGCAGCGTCTCCGCGCCCTCGCCGGCGATGTCGACGTGCAGACCGGAGTCGGCCACCCGGACCACCACGTCGTCGTAGAGGCCCAGGGCCAGGCCGAGGGCGTCGAAGCCGGGACCGAGGTTGGCGCTCGATGCGGGGACGCGCACTCGGACGGCGGCGGCGCGGAACGCTGGACCGGCCATCGCTCGATGACTCTCCTTGTGGTTACGTGCGATTGCTCGAAGAGGTACGGAACACCGCGGGGGCCGCGACACGTACGGCGACGCCGCGCAGAGGCGAGCGCTCTGCGTCGGGGCGGATTCAGTACAGCCTATCGAAGGAAGGTTCTGTGGCGACATAGGGCGCACGGGAGGCGCACGATGCGTGTCGCGCTCCCTGCAACCATCCGCGACCACTCTACTGGGTCGCCGCGCGCGCCCTCGCGCTGCTCTGCCACCACTTGAGTGGATCTTTGGAGAACGACCTGGAGGAGGCCCGGCGAGCCGCGCGACGGCGGCCCGCCGAAACCCTCATGGCCCCAGGTCGCGGCCCCGATCGGGCCGGGCAGGACCACGCCGTGCCGAGACCCGCGCGGGGCCGGATCAGACCAGCCCGAGCCGTACGGCCGCGGCGTCCGCGTCCACCGGGACCACGACCGGCTGCGGCGCTCCCGCCACCGCCCAGTCCGGGTCCTTGAGCCCGTTTCCGGTCACCGTGCAGACAATGCGCTGGCCCGGGTCGACCAGCCCCTGCTCGGCCGCCTTCAGCAGACCCGCCACGCTCGCCGCGGAGGCCGGCTCCACGAAGACGCCCTCCTGCGCGGCGAGCAGCCGGTAGGCGGCGAGGATCTGACGGTCGGTCACCTCGTCGATGAAGCCGCCCGACTCGTCGCGTGCCTGCTCGGCAAAGGTCCACGAGGCCGGGTTGCCGATGCGGATGGCGGTGGCGATGGTGCTCGGCTCCTTGACCGGCTCACCGCGCACGATCGGCGCCGAGCCGGACGCCTGGAAGCCCCACATCCGGGGCGTACGGGAGGCGCGCGGCTCGCTGTCGGCGAACGGCGCCGCGTACTCCTTGTAGCCCTTCCAGTAGGCGGTGATGTTGCCCGCGTTGCCCACCGGCAGCACATGGATGTCGGGCGCGTCCCCGAGCATGTCCACGATCTCGAAGGCGGCGGTCTTCTGCCCCTGGATCCGGGCCGGGTTGACCGAATTGACCAGCGCCACCGGGTACTTCTCCGACAGCCCGCGCGCCAGCGTCAGGCAGTCGTCGAAGTTGCCGTCGACCTGGAGGATCTTCGCGCCGTGGACGAGCGCCTGGCCCATCTTGCCCAGCGCGATCTTGCCCTGCGGGACCAGCACCGCGCAGACCATCCCGGCCCGTACGGCATACGCCGCGGCCGAGGCCGAGGTGTTGCCGGTGGAGGCGCAGATGACGGCCTTGGCGCCGGCCTCCTTGGCCGCGCTGATGGCCATCGTCATCCCGCGGTCCTTGAACGACCCGGTGGGGTTGGCACCCTCGACCTTGAGGTGGACCTCGCAGCCGGTGCGCTCGGAGAGCACCTGCGCGGGAACCAGCGGCGTACCGCCCTCGCGCAGGGTGACGACGGGCGTCGTCCCGCTCACCGGGAGACGGTCGCGGTACTCCTCGATGATGCCCCGCCAGCCGTGCCACTGGCGGGTGCCGGACATTCGAGGCCCGGCGTCGGCGATTGCGTTCATGATTTCCCTTACTCTCCGCTCACCCTCTGTTCGGCCTCAGCGCGGCCGCTACCCGGCCTCTACTCGCCCTCGACCCGCATGATGCTCGCGACATCGCGGACGGTGTCGAGCCGGCGAAGCGCCTCCACGGTCGACGACAGCGCGGCGTCGCTCGCGCGGTGGGTCACGACGACGAGGGACGCCTCGCCGTCCTTCCCCTGCTGGCGGACCGTATCGATGGACACGCCATGCTCGGCGAAGACTGTGGCGACCTGTGCGAGAACTCCCGGTTTGTCGGCGACGTCCAGGCTGATGTGGTAGCGAGTGATCACATCGCCCATCGGGCTCACCGGAAGCCTGCTGTACGCGGACTCCCCCGGTCCGGTGGCCTCCGCCAGCTTGTTGCGGCAGGCGGCGACGAGGTCGCCGAGGACGGCCGAGGCGGTCGGCGAACCGCCCGCGCCCGGTCCGTAGAACATCAGCTGCCCCGCGGCGTCGGCCTCCACGAAGACCGCGTTGTACGCCTCGCGGACGGAGGCGAGGGGGTGGCTCAGCGGAATCATCGCCGGATGCACCCGCGCGGTGACCGAGCGGCCGTCGGCGGCCCGCTCGCAGATCGCGAGCAGCTTGACGGTGCAGCCCATGCGCTTGGCGGAGGCGATGTCGGCGGCGGTCACCTCGGTGATGCCCTCGCGGTGCACATCGTCGAGGGTGACCCGGGTGTGGAAGGCGATCCCGGCGAGGATCGCGGCCTTCGCGGCGGCGTCGAAGCCCTCGACATCCGCGGTCGGGTCGGCCTCGGCGTAGCCCAGGGCCGTGGCCTCGTCCAGCGCCTCGCTGTAGCCGGCGCCGCTGCCGTCCATCCGGTCCAGGATGAAGTTGGTGGTGCCGTTGACGATGCCGAGGACGCGGTTGACCTTGTCGCCGGCGAGCGACTCGCGCAGCGGCCGCACCAGCGGGATCGCCCCCGCGACCGCGGCCTCGTAGTAGAGGTCCGCACGGCGCTGCTCGGCCGCGGCGTGCAGCGCGGCGCCGTCCTGGGCGACCAGCGCCTTGTTGGCCGACACCACGCTCGCGCCGTGGTCGAAGGCGGTGGTGATGAGGGTGCGGGCGGGCTCGATCCCGCCGATGACCTCGACCACCACATCGATGTCCCCGCGCTTGACCAGGGCCGTGGCATCGGTGGTCACCAGCTCCGCCGGCACCCCTTCCCGGACCCGGCCGGGGCGCCGCACGGCGATCCCGGCCAGCTCGACCGGGGCCCCGATGCGCGCCGCGAGATCGTCCGCCTGCGTCGTCATGATGCGCGCCACCTCTGAGCCGACCACTCCACAGCCCAGCAGCGCCACTTTCAGCGGACGCGTACGCATCATCCGACCTCGTTTCTCATCCATCGCGTTCATGCATCAGCGCGTTAGTGCACCAGTCTCAGGCACTGGACGGGATTTCCTGTCCCAGGTCCAGTATCCGAGATCCTTTTCTCGCTAGCCGACATCGAGCCGCAGGAGATCTTCCTCCGTCTCGCGCCGGACGATCTCGCGCGCCTGCCCGTCCCGTACGGCGACGACGGGCGGCCGGAGCGCGTGGTTGTAGTTGCTCGCCATCGAGCGGCAGTACGCGCCGGTGGCGGGGACGGCGATCAGGTCGCCGGGCGCCAGATCGGCGGGCAGGAAGGCGTCCCGTACGACGATGTCGCCTGACTCGCAGTGCTTGCCGACGACGCGGGAGAGCATCGGCTCGGCGGTGGAGGCGCGGGAGACCAGCGCCACGGAGTACTCCGCGTCGTAGAGCGCGGTACGGATGTTGTCGGACATCCCGCCGTCGACGCTGACGTACGTCCGCAGCCCCGGCAGCTCCTTGACCGTGCCCACCTCGTAGAGCGTGAACGCGGTCGGCCCGACGATCGCCCGCCCCGGCTCGACCGACAGCCGCGGCACCGCGAGCCCGGCCGCGTCGCACTCCCGGTGGACGATGTCGCGCAGCGCCTTGGCGATCTCATGCGGCTCGCGGGGATCGTCCTCCGAGGTGTACGCGATGCCGAGGCCGCCGCCGAGGTCGATCTCGGGCAGCTCGACACCGTGCTCGTCCCGGATCTCCCCCAGCAGCCCGACGACGCGGTGGGCGGCCACCTCGAAGCCCGAGGTGTCGAAGATCTGCGATCCGATGTGCGAGTGGATCCCGATGAGCTCCAGCCCGTCGAGCTTGAGCGCCCGCCGTACGGCCTCGGCGGCCAGCCCGCCCGCGAGCGGAATGCCGAACTTCTGGTCCTCGTGCGCGGTCGCGATGAACTCGTGGGTATGCGCCTCCACACCCACGGTGATCCGGATCTGCACCCGCTGGCGCTTCCCGAGCCGGTGGGCGATGTGCGCGACCCGCGCGATCTCCTGGAACGAGTCGAGCACGATCCGCCCGACGCCCGCCTCGACGGCCCGCTCGATCTCACCGGTGGACTTGTTGTTCCCGTGCAGCGCGATCCGCTCGGCGGGCATCCCGGCGGCGAGCGCGGTCGCCAGCTCCCCGGCGGAGCACACGTCGAGGTTGAGCCCCTCCTCGGTCAGCCAGCGCACGACGGCGCGGGAGAGGAAGGCCTTCCCGGCGTAGAACACGTCGGCGTCCTCCCCTTCTCCCTTCTCCCCCTTCTCCCCCTTGAACGCCTCCCGCCAGGCCCGGCAGCGGGCCCGGAAGTCGGCCTCGTCGAGGAAGTAGCCGGGGGTCCCGAACTCCTCCGCGAGCGTCTTGACGTCGATCCCGCCGACGGTGGCGACGCCGTCGGCGTTCCGGCCGACGGTACGGGACCACACGCGGGGGTCGAGCTGATTGAGATCGGCGGGCGGCGCGGCGTAGTGCCCCTCGGGAAGGACATCGGCGTGGCGGGGCCCGGCGGGGTGGGCGGAACGGCTCATGCTGTCTCTGCTGTCTCTCTCAGGTCTTACAGATGCAGGTCTTACAGATGTTCGGGTGCGCTGATGCCGAGCAGATGCAGGCCGCCGGCGAGCACCGCCCCGGCGGCGTCGGCGAGGGCCAGCCGGGAACGGTGGACGGCCGAGGGTTTGCGCCCGCCTGCGGGAAGCGCCGGGCAGGCGTCATGGAACCGGAAGAAGCCATCGGCGAGGGCGACGAGCTGCCGCGCGAGCCGATCGGGCGCACGGTGCCGGGCGGCGGCCTCGAGGGTGCGGGGGTAGTCGGCGAGGAGAGCGAGCAGGGCGGTCGCGGCGGGGTGGCGGTAGGCGCCGGGCTCGGCGGGGGCGTCGTGGGACTCGGACTGGGGCTCGGGGATGATGCCGAACTGGCTGGCGTTCCGCATCAGGGCCCGGGTGCGGGCGTGGGCGTACTGAACCCGGAAGAGGGCGTTGTCCTCGCGCTGGGAGAGCAGGTGGGCGGGGTCGAGATCGGGCAGATCATGCCCGGCAGGCCGGAGCAGCGCCCAACGGGCGGCATCGGGCCCGAGGCGGGTGAGCAGATCACGCCCGGAGACCGGAACGGCCCGCACGACGGGCCCGTCACCAGGAACAACGACTCCCCCGGTGGCGTGGACGAGCCCCCGCACCACATGAGCGACGAGCGCGGCCCGCACCTCATCACCGGCCCCAAGCGGAACCGACACCCCGGCGAGCGCATCTCCGTGCCCGTAGCGGAGCCCCTGGGAAAGGACGGCCCGCACGAGCTGAGCATGAGAAGTGCCCTCAAGAGTGATGTTGAGGAAACCAGGGTCGGCGATATCAACGCGGGCGATCCCGGGAGCGCGCACAAGCCGCCGCCGCAAAACCTCGGCGATAACGAGCGCATCCCCCTCACCCCTGGCCAACAGCAGGGCGACATTGGTGGCGTAATCCCCACACCCGGGCCGAGGAGGAGTCCGCACCTTCACCCGCTCCGGCACGGCAACGCACAGCTCGTCGTCCTCAACGGCACGACGCACGGTGTGCAGCACAGTGCGGGAGAGCTGGGCGGGAGTCACGGGACCAGCGTATGGGAGGAGGGGGGTACGAAAGCGAACCGGTTTCGCCCATCGGACGAGCGCACGGGGCGCACCGACACGAGCCAGAGCCGAGACCCTCAGCCCGCCAGCGACGGGTCGGCCCTGGGGCCCACCACTACCCGGTGGGCCCCACAACCGGCTCGGCATCACCAGGAGCCGCCGCACCGGCCGCCCCCTGCCGCATCAGCCTCCGCACGAGCTCGACAAGATCGACGGGCTCGAAGGGTTTCGCGAGGAAGGCATCGACGCCCAGTGCCTTCCCGCTATCCATCTCGTACTGCGTACACGCACTGATGATCGCGACGGGCACATGACACGTTCGAGCATCAGCGCGCAGCCTCGACGCCGTATGCAGCCCATCGAGTCTGGGCATCACAACATCGAGAGTGATCACATCGGGCCGCACCTGGTGAACGATCTCCAGGCACTCGGCACCATCGGCCGCGGTCACGACCTCGAAGCCCTCCAGCTCGAGGTTGACCCTGATCAGCTGCCGGATGACCTTGTTGTCGTCGACGACAAGGACCCGGCCGGACAAGCCAGGCACACCCTGAAGAGTAGGCGCGCAGCCACGACCGCGTCCGGGTTTTCCCCACTTCCGCCCCGTGCGGGGGACCTTTCCCCAAGACCCCTGCACCCCCACCTCCACATGCGGTATACGCCCCTCCGCTCCCCCTCCCACCAGCTCCCGATAACCGTTCATGACCACCCTCTGCGAGCTGATAGTGTTCTACCTGTCGCCGCGAGACAGCAGCGACAAGGCCCCCGTAGCTCAGGGGATAGAGCAACGGCCTCCGGAGCCGTGTGCGCAGGTTCGAATCCTGCCGGGGGCACTCAGGGGATGGGAATGAATGCGACGGTTATGTCGCGTTTGTCCACCCCGGGTGTCATGATCGGGTGCCAGCACTTCGCTGCGGGCGCCCGATTTTTTGTTCCACGGGTCCAGCTCACGGGTGACGGCCACCAGTCCATCAAGCAGATGCCCCGGGATCGTCACCCGTAGGGTCACTTCTTCGCGGGGCCGGCTGTAGCGGACCTCCAGCCCGAAAGCGTCGTAGAGCCGCCGCTGGATCTCCTCCGGGACCAGGGCGAGGTCGATGTCGAGGTGCGGGAGCGCGTCCAGCAGGGCAGCGCTGTCGACGGAACGCACCTCCGGCTTCGGGGCTTCCAGACGGGCCAGCTGCTCGGCGAGCACTGCACCTCAGCCACACGCATCTGAGGCGCGAGCGCACCCCGCACCCGAGCCATCACCGAGCCAGTACCGGTCCACCTCGGCGGTACGGACGCACACAGGAGCAGGTGCTCCAAGATCCTCGGGCGCGCTCCCCCACATCGGGTACACGACCGCGACCACCGCGGGGCACGGGGTACACCCCGAGAGCACCGCTCCCGCCCGCCCAAACCCCGTGGTATCGGCCGCCAGGCCGACAGGACACCCGAACTCGGCCCGCGACCACACGCACCGGCGCGGGCGCACAGCACCCCGCTCGCACCCCAGGAGCCGCCCCGAAGAAGCCAGAAGCGAGGTGCTCCTGACCCGCACCTCACCAGCCCGCCACGGGACCCGTACAGAACCCACGCTGCACATGAATCCCGCAGGGAGAAGGCATCCACCACAGCTCAGCAGCCGAGCAGCCAGCAACACGCGATCCGCGCAAGCCCGGCCGCGCTGACCAGTAGATCGGGATGCTTCGCTTTACCGATATACAGTCGCCCTCGCCAGCAGCCGGCTCGTCAACAGCCTGGCCTGCGGTGATGCCCGGCACGGGGGTGTCGCATCCAAGGACGGCCCCGGACACGCCGATGGAAACGACGGGGAAACGCCAGCGGGCCACCTCCGGTCAACCCACTCGCCGACGCCTCAACCACGCACCTCATTGCCTAAAACAGCCCTCCCCACTGGCCGGCAGAGGCAAGGCGATCCAGGCTGCCGTCGCGCCCCGCAACCGGCGGAACCCCCAGGCCTCGCTGGTGAGTTCATGCACGATATGCAACCCCCGCCCGCGCTCTGACAACAACGCGCACAGCGCCTCCAGACCGCCGCCCCGGTCTTCCTCCACCGGCACAAACAGAGCACCCACCGCAAAGGACGGGATCTCGGGCATCCTCGGATCGTGATTCACTACTTCGCAGATGACATGCGACGCCGCCCCCGCACCCGCAGCTCATACGGCCCCACCGCGTGCTCGACGGCGTTCGCCACCAACTCCGATACGGCCAGCACGGCATCGCTCACCGCCCTGCCGACATACCCCAGACCGCCCAGGGGATACCCCAAAACGGCCCGGGCACGAGCCGGAGCCCCTGGCTCGCCATCACGCCAACGCCACAACACGACCGGTGCGCCATCCGACATGCCCGACGGACTCATCGCTGCCCGCGCCGAGCCGCGTGACACCCACGCCGGACACGGCGATGTCGCCCCGCACCGGGCCGTATGACGGTCCAAACCCCGGGCTGCCTCCGGGTCCCCCACTGTGCTCACCGCCGATCCCGAGAACCTCACGGCACTGTGCATCGCACACGTCACCATCATCAAGATCTCACGACGCGCCCCTCGAGCCCCGTCGCGCGTACCTCACGCGCACGGCGAGCCAACACGATGCCGGTCGTCCGGCACACCGCTGGTGTCCACACAGGGCACGGTGATCCCCACCCGTGTAGTCCACAGGGACGACGGACACGTCCGGCCGCGCTCGGGGGCCCGGCGAACCAAGTAGTAAGGGGCGCAGGGCTACCCACTCACGGACCCTGCTTTACCCCGGCCGGAACCAGGCTGGCCAGCATGGCCCGAGTCTCGGGATCGGTTGAGTAGAGTACGGCGCCGGCCAGTCCTCGGGTGAGCAGTACTTTGTATGTGTTGCGTATGAGGCGGTCGAAAGCTTCGGGCGTTGCCTTTTTCACGGTGTGGTCCTTGCTCTCTCCACGAACAGCACGCCACCCATCGCCGCGCCACACCAGGTCGGGACCGAAGATCACGCCATTCCAGGCGTACTCGAATCCTTGAGCCGTATAAATGCAGCCGATTTGCCCGAAGCCTGACGAATCTGTGGCCCACAGCGAGGAGGCGGGCGCCCCACCTAGGGGTTGCTCACTTCTGAGGTTCCAGGGCCTGCGCCATGCGCCAATGACCACGTCGTCGACCAAGCTGCCGTCAGTTCCCGGGTCGCTCCATGGCCAGCAGAATCCCGCTGTCATACGAGAGGTGTAGCCGGAATCTTGTCGGCAGCGGAGGTAGCTCTCCATCTCTTGGGGCGATTCGGCGGCGAGCAACTCGAAGTTGTCCTCGGGCTGCCACTGAATCGGGCCACCGGGCTCAAGGCCGAGGAGGCGGAGGACCCAGTTTTCGTAGGCGCGGCTCCCGCCGCACCGGAACTGGCTGTTGAGATCGACATGGCGCACAACACACCCGCGCGCGTGAGCAGCCTCGTCGATGGTCTTGATACTTCCCATCTCGCCCGGCCTGACCACCTGATGCTCGTCGAGCAAGAAGACCGGGACCCTGGCTGCGTCGATGAGTTCCTCAACTTGCCTTCGATCGCTCCGATGCCCGGCGTACGTGTCCTGTCTTGCCGACCGCTGTCGAATGCGATGGGCTTCGTCACAGATCAAGACGTCCAGCCCGTTTTGTTCAGCATCTGTGAAGTCGAAGAAGTACCGGAAGAGCTTTGGGATGCGGTCGTTCTTAGTGCCGAGGACGTGCCGGAGAGTGGTGGTGAAAGACTTGGATCCGGTGGCGTGGAAAGCGCTTCGCCCGTTCCTGAAGAGGTGCCCCATTAGGTGCAACGCAATGATGCTCTTACCCGAACCAGGCCCCCCGGTTATCACTATCACTTCCTTCTGGTTTGACTGCCGTGACAGGTTCGCTGCCCGCTTGACCAAACGAGCCGCTACCTCTTGCTCATCCATCAAGAGGAACTGGCCGCCGTCGACTATCTCGGCAGCAGCGGCACGCATCAACTGACGACCGGGAGCCTGAGGGCTGGCCAGGAGAGCATCGCCCTCTGGGGAACCGTCCAAGCCTGAAAGACAGGTTTGGAGATACTGAATAAATTCGCCGCGGGATGTGTCTGTGAAAAGTTGCGCCCTCGCGTCGGGCAATCTGAATAGTTCACTGACACCCTGATCGACTGCGTTGTGCAGATAGGCCACGCCCGCGACGGCGTCCTCCTGATCACTCAGCACATTGGTGAAGTCCTGAAGGTAGTCGCAGTAGCGGCGTACCTGGGCCACGGGATGTAGGGCGGGGCGGTTGCCCATTCCCTTGACCAAGCAGAGGTTGTCAGTGCCAGGAACGAGGCGCGCTTCACTCCACTGCTTGAGCTCGACGATGACATAGGACGGTCTGCCCGTCGTGGGGTGTGAGCCAGCAAGGACAACGTCTGCACGCAGGCTGGTAAGGGGCAATTGGTGCTCGATCAGCACCTCGACGTCATCAAGCCCCGCATCGCACAGAACTTCCGCCAGGGCTGGGAGGCTGTTCTCCCACGAGCAGCGTTCGCTGTCCGACGGGTTCTGGAAGAGTAGGGAGCGGTACTTCTGCGCGAGCCGCTCGAAGAGGGCTCCGTCATTGCACCGCTCGAACAGTGCACGTGCGGACATGCGAAGAAGAGGCACGGACGATCTCCGTAAGGGCGGTGGACACGACGGCGAGAGGGACTCGCGGTGGGGGCTCCTGGAACCCCCTGAAGGTGCATCCCGGCAATCAGGCGAGCGGCAGTCGGTACTCGAAGCTGCGCGGCCTCAGGTCCTCGTCAGCCGGCGCCCAGTCATGGAGGTGCAACACCCTGCCGCCACTCGTCGTGTAGTCGCCGGCCCGAATGTCCACCTTGATGTCGCTGACCACAAACAGGTCCACGGTGTTCTGCGGATTCCGGGCGTGCTCGACCTCGTTGATCGTCAGGTCGACGCTCGTAGCCGCTCCTGTCGTCCCCTTCACCTCAACACGGCGCTCTGCCCCGTGACGAGTGCAGTGGAGGTCGTACGGCTTGCCAAGGCGTTCCACTGTCCAGCCCTCCCCCTCGTAGTGAGCGACTGCCATGTCCTCTGCATGCAGTTCGATGGCTTTACGCTTCTTGGGATCGGAGACGAAGCCCGCTCCGCTGGAGCCTGACTTCGATGGCTTGGGCGGTTTCACCTGCTCTGCTGTGAAGCCGGAGGTGCGGTTCAGAGCCACCGTCTGCTGTTCGGACCAGTTCGTGGGGATCCCGGCCAGATCGAGCAATGGCTGCGGATCCATGTCGACGAGCATGCCTATGCCTTGCTGAGTCCCTGAAACACGTATGGCGTCACTGGCGGCCAGTCCAAGCGGCCCGTCCTCGTCGAGGCGGACTGCGCGGAGTACAGCCAATGGCTCGATGCCGAAGCGCACCGGGTACTTGATGGCGTTCTCGGCTTCCTCGTCCGGCCAGTGAGGAGCTTCTGCCTCGTAGAAGTTCTCACGCACCTCGAAGAGGTACAGAGTGATCTTCTTGGTGCTCCACTTGTCGAGCTGTACCCGCGGCCCCACTCCCGTGGCCAGCACGGCGAAGCGTGGCCGCGCGGACCGGTACTCGGGCTTCCACCGAGGAAACCCCCAGGACCGGGTTTCGATCCCGTGCTGCAGGTTGCGCCTCGTTTCGGGCTTTTGGCCGACGTGGACCATCACGAAGGAGGCCGTCTGCGACAGACGGTGGAGGGGGGCAGGAACGTCGTTGCTGCTGTCCTGATGCCTCGACAAGTGCCTATCTCCGTGATCGCCTGCCGCTGCGCCGATCCCCACGATCGACTGAGCTCCATGACCATTCCGCATGGCAATCAGATTTTCATATAAGTGAGGCCATCAGTTGGCGACTTGCCGATACAAACCAGATGCGCCCCTGGGGGCGGCGAGCACGGTGGCGCCGCCTCGACCCCCAGCACCTCACAGCCCTGTGCGGCGGACACGTCACCCTCATCAAAGCCGGACGGCGTGCCCCTCGCGCCCTGCCGGACGCACCACACGCGCACGGCGAGAGCCGACACGATGCGGGTCGTCCAGTCCGCCGCTGGTGTCCGCGCGCTGAAGGTCTGCGCGTAATCCATGGGGACGGCGGACGCGGCGGACCACGCTCGGAGGCCTCGGTGAACCAAGTCGGTGGCGAGGCAGCCTGGTTCCTTCACCACCCAGCGGCCCCACCACAGCAGAGCCGCCGGGCCGCGACAGGGGCCGCGAAGGGCGGCCCCGTGCGCAGCGGCCGAAGCGCCGGTCGTCTACTTGCCCCTTCGATTCACCGGGACGGTCGTCTGGATCACCAGCTCACCGCCCAACAACGGCTCGGTTCGTCCTCATTTACCGCGCCCCCGCCCCTCCCTCCACTCCGTCGCGGGGTTGGTCGCCGGTCACCCCAAGTGGTGGTCGCAGTCGCACTTCGGCGCGGTCGCCCGCCGGGTCGACCAGATCGCGGTGATGTCCTACGACACGGCGCTGCCGCTGGAGAGCCTGTACGGGGCTATGTGGCCCAGCAGACGCGACTGGCCCTGGAGGCGACCCCGCGCGGCACCGACCTGCTGATGGGCCGCCCGGCCTTCCACACCGACGACATGGGCCACCATGAATCGGCCGAAACGGTGGCCGCCGCCGCCCGGGGCGCCCGCCTCGGCCTGAGCCGCGAGGACGCTCACCGCGAGCGGTTCGGCGTCGCGCTGTACGGGGACTTCGCGGCGACGCCGGGTGACTGGGCCGCGTACCGGAGGAACTGGGGCGCGCCGAACTGACAGTGCCGGGATGCGTTCACAAAGGTCCAACACATTGGTAATGCGCTGGTCACTCGGTAAGCCCAAGTCCTTCGGGGAGACCCAGGAGAACTTGCCGACGATCCTCATCCCCGGCTTCTTCACCCATCTGGGTAATGATCGAGATCAGTTCCGCTCCTTCACTGCCTGATCTGCCCCTTCGACGAATTATCCGACGCCTATCCCATGGATTCGCCCGGTCGCGATCACGCGCGCCAGAAGCGCGGCACCGCTCACGGGACTACTGTTCGCTCCATCGTGCGATCTCGCCACCCGGCATGCATACCACTCGACTCCCGTTCGGCCCCACAAGCCCCCAAGCCTCGTAATCGGAATTCGGAGCTACAGCCAATTCCGCACCGCTCCCGAACGAGATAAGCAGATCCCCATTGCTTCGCGCCTTAGCCGAGATAACCGTATCGTGCATGAGGCTCACCAATCGGGCAGCAGTAGCACCTGGGGATTCCGGATCAAACAGGACAAGATCCCCACCGGGCGCCTGGACGCTTGCGTCTGTCTCCACACGCACCTCGTAATCCTCACTGGTGAGGAGCGTGAGAGCCGCGTCGAAACAGATATGGGTGACTGATTGGCCTCGGAGGTTCAGGTCCATGCCCACCGTCCTGCTGGCCCCACCGTTGCCTTCAGCCCTTGTCCGCAGAGATGAACGTCACCGTGAGCGATTCACCGGACGCGGCAACAATGCGGGATCCTCCCTCAAATTGGAGCTCAACTTGGACCAGATCTCCATACTCATTGAGCTGTTTCTCCACAGCATTAATTTTGCCGAGGGTTTCTGAGGAAAGGGCCGGAACATCACGATAGGCCCATTCATCGGGGGGATAACACCACTTGGGGAGCTCTGGCCAGTCACCTTTTTCGATACGCAGAGTCCAGTCTGTCCCACAGGTCAGGTCCAGCGAACCGGATTCCTTGAAAATCAGCTCAATGGCCTCCGGGGACGCTGTCGCATCGCTCTCCTCAGGGAGGTAATAGATACCCTTGACCGCCACGACCGTGTAATCAGTAAGGGAGTCAAGCCGCATAGGCCATCACCCTCCTTCCCCGTGAACCACGTCCGCATTCGCGAACCATCCATTCGGCCTATCCTGCGGGAACATTGTAACGAATTCCCCGTCGGCCTTAGTGACCAGAAGGTCTTTCCCCTTCCGGTAGAAGAGGTAGTCTTCGCCTCCTCCGCTCTGGGGGTTCCATGAACCTTGCCGGACCTCGTCCGGGTCGTTGTGGATGGCGCTCATTCGGTCGCGGAACCATGTCCTGGAGCTTCCGTCAGCAGGATCCAGGCTGTAGTCCTGAGCGTGCTTACCCCACTTCTTACCGAACTGCTTTTCGTTTACGCTGAGATTGGGACGCTTCGTGCACGACAGCCCTTGAGCGTCGAACCACGCCATCGGATTGACCACATATCCGTGGTGATTAGGGGCAGGGTCCAGGCCCAGCGGGTCGGGGGTGACGTAGCGGGCCGTTTCGGGGTCGTAGTGGCGGAAGTAGTTGTAGTGCAGGCCCGTTTCGGGGTCGGCGTATTGGCCGGGGAAGCGGAGGGGGCAGTCGACCGTTGATCCGCTCGCCCCGGTGGGGAAATCTGTGCCCCAGAGGGTGGTGCGGCGTTGCCAGGCCAGGTCACCGGCCGCGGTGACCAACTCCGTTGGGGTGCCGACCAGGTCCGTGATGATGGCGTGGAAGCGTGGTGTGGTGTCGTCGTCGGCGCCGGTGAATTTCTCTATGAGGGATTCGCCGGGCTCACGCACCAGTGACGTGTGGTCGGTTTGGGTCAGGGGGCGGTGGGTGTCCGGGGCGTAGTCCCAGGTGGTGTGGTTGCCCTCTGGTGTGGATTGTTCGGCGAGGCGGGTGTCTTCCCATGCGAAGGTCACCGATTCCGCGACCGTGCCGTCATCCGCCAGGCGCTGTTTCGATATGCGGCGGCCGAGGGGGTCATACGTGTAGTGCCAGTGGTCGCCGTCCGGGGTTGTCGCGTCCGTCAGGCGGTCTTCGGCGTTCCAGGTGTAGGTCCAGGTCCGGGTCTGGCCGTTGAGGAGTTTGCGGGTGCGGCGGGTGAGACGGCCCTGGGCGTCGTGTTCGTACGTCGTGCGGCCCGCTCGGTGGATCACCGTGCCGGTGAACTCGCGGTCGCCGGGGGACGCGTGGTCAGGGGCCGTGGCCTGCGTCAGGTTGCCCGCCGTGTCGTAGGCGTACGTCTCGGTCCAGCCGTGCGCGTGGACCGCCGTCACGCGGCCGGACGGGTCGAGGTCGAAGCGGCGCGTGCCCGAGGTGAGTTCGCGGATCTCGGTGAGGTAGCCGTCCGGGCGGTAGGCGTAGGAGCGGTGTTGGAGGATCCGGTTCGCCTCGTTGCCACGGCCCTCGGCGATTGTCTGGGTCGTCAGGCGGTCTGACCTGTCCCAGGTCTGGGTCAGTCGCACCGCCTCGCCGATGCGGCGTTCCGTCTCCCGGCCCGCCTCGTCGTACGTGAGGGTCAGGGTCCCCGCCGTCCCGGTGCGCAACGCGGCGGGGCGGCCCGCCTCGTCGTAGGTCCAGACGCTCCTCAGGCCCGAGGGCGTCATGCGTTCGGTGCGGCGGCCCACGGCGTCATACGCGTACGTCGTCGTCCGACCGTTGACCGTCTCCGACCGGACCCGGCCCAGCGCGTCCCGTTCCAGGGTCAGCTCGACGTCCGGATTCGCCGCTCGCGTCAGGGCGCCCTGCGCGTCGTAGGCATACGTCGTCCGTGCGCCCGCCTCGTCGCGTTGTTCCGTCGTGCGACCCAGTGCGTCCCGGGTGAAGTGCAGCGTTTCGCCCGCGCCGTTAGTGCGGGTCAGCAGGTCGCCCGCCGGGTCGTGGGTGTAGGCCACGGTACGGCCGTTGAAGTCGGTCTCGGAGGTGAGCCGGCCCGCCGGGTCGTAGCTGTAGGTCCAGGTCAGACCCTGGGGATTGGTGACCTTGGTCAGCCGCAGCTCGGTGTCGTAGGAGAAGGCGTACCTCGCACCGTCCGGCTCCGTACGCGTCGCGGGGACGTCGAAGTGGGTGGACGTCTGGTGGGTGGTGTGACCCGCCGGGTCCGTGTGGGTGAGGAGGTTCCCCTCGCCGTCCCAGGTCCAGCTCTCCCGGGCGCCGTCCGGCTCCTCCCGCCACGCTGGCTTGCCCTCGGTCGTCCAGCCCATACGGGTCGTATGGCCCAGCGGATCCGTCGCCTCCACCACCCGGCCGAAGAGGTCCCGGCGGACGCTCGTGGTGTGGCCCAACGGGTCCGTTACGGCGATGGGGAGCCCGGCCGGGTCCGGGGTCAGGCGCGTGGTGTTACCCAGCGCGTCCATCACCTCGGCCAGGTGGCCCCGCTCGGTGTAGCCGTAGGCCGTGGTCGCCCCCACGGGGTCGGTCGTCGAGAGGAGGTTCCCCGTGTCGTCGTACGTGTGGCGCCATGTCCCGCCGCCCGGCTCGGTCACCTCCACCGGCAGGCACAGCGCGTTGTACGTGGCCCGGGCCTCGCTGCCGTCCGGCAGGGTGACGCCGGTCAGGTTGCCGTCCTCGTCGTACGCGTAGTGGGTGGAACGGCCCAGGGGATCCGTCACCGCGATCCTGCGGTCGCCGCGCGCGTCCCACTCCGTCAGCGTGGTGTGGCCCAGCGGATCGGTCTCCTCGATCAGCTGCCCGTCGGCGTTGTAGCGGTAGGTCGTGCGGTGGCCCAGCGAATCCGTGTAAACCGTCGTCCGCGCCTCGTCGTCATACTCCAGGCCGCCGTTGAAGACACCGTCGCTGCCCTCGGTGCGCACCACCCTCCCGTCCGGCCCGTACACATACCGGAACGACGTGCCATTGCGGTCCGTCCAGGATGTCACCCGCCCCTCGCCGTCGTAGGTGAACCGCAGCGGCTCGCCACTCGAGTTGATGACCTCGGTGAGGTTGCCCGCTTCGTCGTAGCCGTAGCGCATCACCACCGTGCCGCCCTCTCGGGTCTGCTCGGGCGCGTAGACCGACGGCGGCTCGTCGAAGAGCCGCAGCGCGGTGACCCGCTGGCCCTCGGTGTCGACGACCAGGTAGTAGCCGCCGGAGTGGCGGACGGCCAGCGGGGCGCCGCTCAGGGCGCGTTCGATGTCGATGCGGGCGCCGTTGCGGTCCTGGAGGCTCTCCAGGGCCAGGTAGACCGCGCCCGGCTCCTCCGTGGCGGCGGGACGGACGAACGTCCGCACCACACCCGTCTCCGGATCGGTGACCGTCATGACGCCGTCCGGTTTGCCGTCCCACTCCAGCGGCCACCGCGCGCCCTTCGCGGGCAGCGTCGGCACGCCCGGCTCCGGTACCGGATACACCAGCCGCATCCCGTCCGCGGCGGCGAACACCACGCCCTCCGCGTCCAGTTGGATCCGCTCGTCCAGCAGGCTGGCCCAGGTCGGGCCGAACCACACCCCGCCCCGGTACGAGGACACATGAGTACGCTCGAACACCAGCGACAGCGAACCGGGCAGCGTCAGATCGGTATGCTCCATCAACATCGCACCCGTCGCGATGTCGATCGGCTCACCCGTGCACGGGCACTTCTTGGCCGGGCGGGCGGCCGGGCCCTCCTCGACCAGGTTCGGGCGCAGCGAGGGCACCTTCGGCGGCTTGAGCAGGTCCGGGTCGCCGGTGAGCTTCGGCATCACACCGGGCTTGAGCACCCCCAGCCCGGCCCCGAAGATCCCGCCGTCGATCATGCCGTCCCTGGCGGCCTGATTGACCTCGTCCAGGCTGAAGCCCTTCTGCTGCCCCAGGGCGATCTTCACCGGCTGGGCCACCGCCGCGTCGATCGTCACCGACAGCACACTGGTGAAGACCGCGCCCGTCAGCATCTCCGCCGCGATGACGGCGACCGCCTCCTCCACGGCGACGCCCAGGCCGGCGGCCATGGCGATGATCTCCGCCGCTACTCCATCGGAGGCGCCCCCAGTGACGATGGTCAGCAGCCCGCCGCCAACGAGCGCGACGGCATCGATGCTGATCTGAGTCCACAGCTTCTCGATCGCGTCATCGACCGTGTCGGCGAACTTGTCCAGCGCCTTGGCCATGTTCCGGGCCGACTTGGCGAGGTTGCTCAGCCAGCCCTCGTCCTTGCCCTTGGCGTAACGCCCCCAGAAGATCTCGAAGGCATCGATCGCCTCACCCTTGTTGTGGTGGATGAGCGTCGTGGCCGCCTTGTCGGTCGCGACCCGCACATCGTCCACGCTGTCGGCGAACGTCCGCCAGGCGTCGGCCGCGTGGCGCAGCGTGCCGGAATTGGCGTCCGGCCACCACATGCCCAGCTTCATGAGGAGGGCCTTCGCCTTGTCCTCGATATCGCTCCCGAAACTCACCGATGACCGCCCGCGCCCGGACCCTGGTCATGACCCGAGTCGTGCTTGGCCTTGGTGAACATGCCCTCGACGAGCTTGTCGTTGTCGACATGGCCATCAGCCATGTCGTTCATCGCCTCATAGATGCTGGTCAGCCCGAGGACGAGAATGCCGGCCGCCGACTCGATGTGCTTCTGGTTCGGCTTGTACTGCTTGCCGAAGTCGTTACCGGGCTTGTCATCCCCCCACGGTTCCCCATAGCCGTCCAGCGTCGTGATCAGCTTGGTCAGCGCCTCACTCAACTTCACCGACTGGTGGTGGAACGTCGGCGCGACGGACTTGATGTCCGCCACCTTGATGTCCAGAACTTTGCCGCCGCCTCCGGTGCCCATGCGACGTCCCCCCTCGGCCGAACGAACGTGTGGCAAAAGGTTCATCATATGAAGGTGTGAACGAGGCTCGGCCAATCAGAGGTATGGCATGTGCAAAGCCGTCGTCATATGTGTCAGCCAGGTCGAGCGCTCGCTGTCTGCTGCCATGAGGTCAGGGGTAGGTTCAATTCCTGTCGTCCCGAGATGTGATCAGCGGGTTTGCCCGAAACAGCAGGCGCGCTGGTGATATTCGGGTGCCCCGTGGCGGCGAACGTGATGACCCAGCTCTTCGGTCGATCTCCTCAGACGGACGCTCGAATAACGCGGACGGGTCAGCCTCCCAGGCACGGGCCATGTCTGCCTCCGGTCGAGGTGGTCCGAGCACGCTGTGGCTACACAGTGCAGCCAGGGCCGTACCCGACGGTGAGAGGGTTGCCTCACGGCCAAGCCGCCTGGTGGTGGCGTGGGAGCCGCCTGAGGTGGCTCCCACGCGGTGCGGGCGGAGCGCCGGTCGGTTACGTGCGCGCTCGGTGCACCGGCACCGGGAAGGCCGTCTGGATCACCACCTCACCGCCCACCAATGGGTCGGTTCGTCCCCATTTACCGGGTCCCGCGCCGGGGGCACCTTGAAGAAGGTGCCAGCAGACCCCGCCATCAGCCCAGAGGCTGAGTGCGGGGTCTTCGCGTATGTGCGGCCGGATGCCACCGAACGCAGCCTTCTGCCAGTGATCACGTTGTAATGACGTGTTGATCTTCGGCGGCTCCCCAGCACGTCAACGCACCGCGCCCCCTCACCGCGTGGTTCTGCAGCCCCGACGCAGCAACAACAGCGCACCCGCCTCGTCGAAGTGCCGCGCGACATCGGCACAGGAAGACGAGATTCTGGGGCTACTGGACGGTGAAGGCGTCGGCCAACGTCACGGCTTCCCTCAACACCACCAACCGCGTCCAGGCATCATGTACCGATGGATCAGGGTCTGGCTGCGGTGCTGGGGGCAACGGTTGGCGTGGTAGGCACGCTGGGCACGGCCTGCCTCACATACTTGACCGCTAGACATCAGGCGCGCGACCAGGGACGCGTAGCCCATGCCCAGACGGTCAGGGACGAACGTCGAGCGACATATCTTGAAGTGCTGACCGCAGGTGAAATTCTGGCATCCGAGTGCGCTAAATCCTGGAAGTGGATAACCGAAACAGAACCCAATCGCGTAATTTCGGACACACTGAAAGCGCACACGCAATTAGAAGCCGCGATGCGAAACCTTGAAAAGGCCGCTAATCGCGTTAAACTTGCAGGACCCGTCGATGCGATCCATCGAATGGACCTTCTCCTCATGGCAGCAGGCCGAGAGATGTGGGCCGTAAGGGATAGATTGGAGTCCGGTGGCGGAGGCATGCCGCACTCCAATGAATATCTCGAGAGCAAGGCCGAACGCGAAGAGGAAACGAGGCAACTTGTCATCTGGGCGAGAACGGAGCTAGACAAGGTCCCGCATTAGTACGTCGTCGCGGCCCCCTCCGCCATGGATATCTCTGCAGCTCAAAGCAGACTGAGGACCGCACCAGTGTCTTCAGCCGGCGAGAAGCAGGATGCACAGGAAAGCTGGCTGAGGGCTACGGAGGACCAAGTTAATAAGGCCAGAGACATTCGATCAGGCCCCCAATGCGAGTTATGCGTCAGCATTCATCCTTCAGCCAGCGCCTAGGTACACCGCCTCTTCCCACCGGTTGGCATGGAGGTGAAGGGACCCCCGGATTTCCTCCGAGGGTCCCCTCACCTGGTTATGGAGTAGCAGGCCCTGTCAAAGGAAGGATGGATCCGTCTCCAGCTCCCCTTCTACAAGTCCTTTCATGATCCGGTCGTTCATCTCGGCCTCCTGGCCATCGATGCACTTGGCGTAGATCTTGAGCAGCACGTCCACCGAGTAGCCGGCCCGCGCTGCGACCTCCGGGGCGGAAACCCCGGAGTTGAGCCACTGGGACACGCATGCGTGCCACAGCGACGGCCGTGCGCACAGCCCCCGAGCAAGCCGGGGATACTGGTCTGATTCAGGTGGAAGCCCGTGGCGGTGGCGGTCCGAGACCTCGAAGATCTCAGCTGGATGGGGCTGTTGGAGGTCAAGGGTGAGCACCTGGCCATCACGCCGCGCGGAAGGGCAGCGCACTTCGAAGCCGAGTGCGCCGCGCTCTCGGCGCGCCTGGCCGAGGTAAGCGTCTTCGCCGACACCCTCCAGCAACGCACACCCTCACTCGGTGCAGAACTGCACGCGCTCCGCCAGCTCGCCGACGGGGCATGGAGCGTGACGGAGGCAGTGGCGTACGTGGAGCGTTGTGCCCGCTGACCAGGCACTACGCCTCCTCGCCGGCCTCGGGGAGTACGACTCCGCGGTGGGGTTTGCGGGCCTTGTCGGAGACCGGCAGGATGCCGACCTTCTCAAGGTCGATTGTAGTAATCGTGGGAGCGGCGAGGACGCGGTCCAGCAGGTCCTGCTGAGCGGGCGCGAGGTCAACTAGTCGGCGCAGCACGGAGAGCAGTTCTCTGAGCTCCCGTGACCAGTCGGCTGGCCAGGACTCGACATGCAGGTCGCCCAGGGGGCTGGTCTTGCGGCTGCTGGAGTTGGCTTTTCGGTAGCCGAACCATTTCTTGATGATCTGCATGCCACCGACGTCATAGTTCCATACCTCGGCGGGGACAGGGCTGACGTGCCCGCCGCCCAAGTGCAGGGCGTGATGCCCTGAACCCACACAGCTACAGCCTTTTCGGGAAGGTCCAGACGTCTGCCCCGGCCTGGCCGGTGCGCGCCCTATTCCTGACTTCGGTTTCTTGCTCTCCTGGAAGAGCGACCGTCTCGCTGGTCGGAGGGGGAGGGTGAGGCGTGGGTACGTCATCGCGGTGGCCAGGTCCCGGCGGCCGTACGGGCATGGCGGCTGAGTGGAGTCGCGCGAGCGGACGTGTCTCGGCCTGGCGGCCGGGCCCTGATGCCGTGGCGAGGCTGGACGACATCGCCGCGGAGCACGTGGCGGTGCTCCACAGGACCCTTCGGGAGGAGCCGACGGCCTTCGGTCTTTACGAGGCGGCCTGCGCAGCCGGGGAGCGGCTGACCACCGCCGTGGACGCCTGGGCAGTGAGCCGGGACGGCGATGAATTCGCCGCCCGCTTCACCGCCACCGTGGGAGGCGAAGGCGGCACCGTGACGGACGCCGCCGTACGACGGGCCGCCGCGGCATCCGCCCGTCGCCTCCTGGAGCGGCATCCCGAGGCCGGTAAGCCCGGCGACAACGGTTTGTCCGGCGAGGTGTTCTGCCTCCTCTACCGAGGCTTCTTCGCCGGTGTCGTGTCTGAGTTCCTGCGTACCGCGATCGCCGAAAAGGTCAAAATCACGGTCCCACTGCTGCCCGCGCTCGATCCCGAGGACCATCTCGCCGACTGGATAGCCGAGCACGTACTGCGTCTGCTGCCGGACCCGTGCGAAGAAGCCGAACAGTTAACAGAGTCGGAGGAGAAGACGGATCAGGTCGCGTCGGCGGTCGGGGATCCGATCGGTTCCCTGCGGCTCGTTGCGCATGGACTCGTTCCCCGAGCGGCCGGCCGGGCGCTGGGTCTGCTTTCCGGCGGACCGAACGGGGATACGGACGGCACACCGTACGAGGGGGAATCCGCCGCATGACCGAAGCGCACACCCGGCTCTTCTGGCTCTCCCGTCCAGACGCCGAAGCACCGCCGATGCACTGGCAGCCCCTTCACGACGCCATGTACTGGGAACGCCCGTCACGCGGGCCGGACCGACGACCGTTGTTCGCCCCCGCCCCGGACTGGGCGGATGATCTCCAGCGGGTGGCACGCGCCGTCTTCGCGGCGGACCGGTACGCCCGCCGCGCCAAAAGCTTCGACCACTGGACCCGCCGCATCACCCTCTCCGTGCCCGTCGCCCGTCCCGAGCGATGGGACCGGGCCCTGGCCTCCCTGACGGCCGTTCTGGAGACCGTGACGGGCGACCTGTGGGAGGTCGTCTTCCGGCCCTTGCACGGGAAGTCGGTTCGGGAAGGGCCCCTCACCTTCACCGACGAGGACTACGCGCACGATGTGGCCCTGTTCTCCGGCGGTCTCGACTCCCTCGGTTGGGCAGCCCAGCAGGCCGCCCTGCCCTTTGCCCGCGCCCTGCTCCTCGTCACCTTCGAGGAACGGAACTTCGAGGCGCTGCAGGATCAGGTGTACGAGGCCGTACGCGGGCTGCGGCGACGCCCGGTACGGCGTCTCACCCAGAGCCAGACGGTACGCAAACCACGCGGCAGCGGCATCGAGCTGGAACTCACCACCCGCTCGCGCGGCCTGCTATACGCGGCGACCGCCGTGCACGCGGCCGCAGCGGAGCACGTCCCCGTAGTCCACCTTCCGGAGAACGGCCAACTCGCCCTCAACCCACCGCTGTCCGCCGCCCGGGCCGGAGCCTGCTCGACCCGCTCGGTGCACCCCTGGACACTTCACCACCTCAACCGGGTGATCTCCGAGGTCGCGGAGCCCGGATCCGCGATACGCGTCGAGAATCCCTTCGCGACGCTCACCAAAGGTGACGTCTGTGCGGCAGCCCATGACGCGGGTATGTCGCAGCGGGTGCTGGAGGCAACTCTGAGCTGCGGCGCTCCCCCCGACCGCCGACCCGCTGGGCCCGCACTCGCACACTGCGGCCTTTGCTACCCGTGCCTGGTGCGCCGCTCGGGCCTGCTACACGCGTTCGGCGAGGACCGCACGCCGTACGCGGCTGATCCCTGGGACCCTGCCCTGCCCGCTTCCCGTACCGGCAACTGGCAGGCCCTGCGGCGGTGGCTGGACACCGAGTGGAGCATGCTCGATCTGGTGGCCGACGCCCCACTACCGCCCGATACGCAGCCTGCCTCACTCATGGAGGTGGTCGAGCGGGGCAGGGAGGAACTGCGGGCGCTGATCGCATGGGCGGGCAAGAGGACGCCGCGGAAAGCGTCGTGATCCGTACCCGTTTCACGTTCGGCCCGGGCCGACCTCGTCCGGCTCCAGTCGCTCCCCTCACGTCCGAGTGCCGGCTTCTGCGCTGCGGGCGAGGACGTAGCCGGTTTCGGGGTCGTCCGGCTTGCTCACAGCACCACGTGAATCGAGCCAGGTCGACTGGAGCACACTCAAGATGCCACAGGGAGCATGCGCTGTAGCATAAAGGGCATGAGTGAGCCTACACAGAAGTATTCGATCACGATGCCGCGGGACATCGCAGAAGCCGCTCGCGCACGCAGCGGGCCGTCCGGCCTGTCCGCCTACGTCGCCGCGGCCGTGGCCCGCCAGATCGAGCGGGACAACCTCAACGAACTCATCGCGGTCGCCGAGGCCGAGCACGGGCCCATCACCGACGAGGAAGTCCAGGCACTCCGAGACCAACTCCAACAGGCCCATAGGAAGCAGGCGCACGACGGAGCGAACGCCGCGTGACGCGCTCCGCTGCCGTACCCGGCGGCACCCTGGTCCTCGACAGCGAAGGACTCGCCAAGGCCGTACTACGAGACCGCGCGGTCACCGGATGGCTCGCCCTGGCCCGCGCCGACGACATGCGGGTGATCACCAGCGCCGCCACCCTCGTGGAAGTGGTCCACCCCCGGATCAACCGGCCGGCGTTGGAGTGGACGCTCTCCCGCATCGTCGTCGAGCCGATCACCGAGATCCTCGCTCGCCACGCCGCTGCCCTCCTGGCCGACACCGGCCTGCACGGACACAAGTACGCCATCGACGCCATGCTCAGCGCCACCGCCCTCGCCGCCCCCGGGCCCGCCACAGTGCTCACCTCCGATCCCGAGGACCTCATGGCGCTGTGCGGCGGACGCGTCACCGTCATCAAGATCTGACGGCGCGCTCCCCGCGCCTGCCGGACGTGCGCCGCACGCGTGGGACCCGTGAGGCGCCCCCGTAGGCCGCCGCAGGCCGAAGCGCCGATCGTCTACTTGCCCGCCCGACGCACCGGGACGACCGTCTGGATCACCAGCTCATCGCCCACCAACGGCTCGGTTCGTCCCCATGTACTGCGTCCCCCGCCGGGGCCACCTCGCACGAGGTGCCAGCAGACCCCGCCATCAGCCGAGACGCTGAGTGCGGGGTCTTCGCATATGTGCAGCCGGGGACGACTACAGGCGAAGAGCCCCCCAATTCGCCATGATCTGCATGGCGCCCCACTACGGCCTACGGCGTGGCCGCCGGGCATCGCAGCGGGTCGATGCGACGCCCGGCGGCTCTCAGGCATCAGGCCTTGCGCTTGAGGGTCTCCCGGATCCAGTCCGCGTAGGCGGGCACATTGGTGTAGAGGCCCGGCCCGGCCGAGCACGCGACTCCCGGGGCGCCTGGGCCCGAGGTGGCTCCGACGAGCTCCCACCGCCCGTGCCGGCCCCTCTGGAGTTGCGGCCCACCGGAGTCCCCGAAGCACGCCATGGCCTCGGGCACGCGGCTGATCGTGCACAGCCGGGTCCGGTCCGCGTAGCCGGGGGCGCATTCGGCGTCGGCGCCCCTGCGCGTCTCGAGCTCCCGCAACCGCTCCGCGAACTTGAGTTCGGTGTCGACGGTGGTGCCGAATCCCAGGATCCGGGTCGGGGTGCCGGGCTGTCCGGCCCGCTCCGCGATCCGGATGGGCTTCTCGGCGACCGGGCGGTCCAGACGGACCAGCGCGATGTCGTGCTGGTTGGCGGCCTTCCCGTCACCGTTTACATAGCCGGGGTGGATGACGGTCCGCTCGATCGCCCGGACGGTTCCCCCGGACTTCCGCTCCTCGCTGCCGATCCGGACGATGCCGTCCAGCTCAAGGCCGTCGCCCTGTACGCAGTGGGCCGCCGTCAGCACCCACTGCGGATCGATCAGCGACGCCCCGCAGGTACCGTCGTACAGCCCGTGCTTCGGGGCCGACTCCGGGATCGTCGCCATGAACGGGTACTGCTCCGTGGGATCGGTCCCGTTGACGATCGCTCCGGCGCTGCCGGTCATCAGGGTGGCGCACGCCGCGACGGCGAGAACGCCGACGGCGGTGATCCGCGCCCCACGGCGGCGGACCGACTTCAAGCTGAACATCCAGAGTTTCCTTCGCTCGTAGATCCGGATGCGTCCACCCTGCTTGGTCAAGGTCCACCGGGCCATCCGGGTAGCGAGCCCGAACACGGTAGGGATAACCCCCCGTCCGTCCCCATCCCCGTCCTGGGACGGCACATCTCGCTGGACGGACGGTTCGGCCGACCGCGCGGGGGGGCAGCTCGGTCGTGGCGGCCGAGGACGAGGGACTGCGGGCGGGCCAGGGTGCTGGTTTCGCCCGAATCGGGAGCAGAGCCATGTTTCCGGCGCTATCCTGCCCGCCAGCTAAAGCGCTCAGACTCGCCTACTACGGCGCTCAGTCACAGGCCGTTGGCCTGCGGGAAGCACACAACCGCACGTTTCCTGGCGAGCGCTGCTGACGACCGGAGGAACGCACCCCCATGAACGACCAAGTTGCGTCAGCGCTGATATCTGGGCTGGTCGCGTTAGTTGTGGGCGGGACCACCGGTGCCCTGACGTGGTTTCAAACCCGCAGAGATCAGAACAAGTGGCGCGTCGACCTCAAGTCCGCATGGGCACTCGAACTCCATAAGGCCTGCCTGGCGTCGGCCACGCCGTCACCCCGGGCCCACGGGTGCGCCCAGCAGCTCCCGCATCGACTCCGCCGCACGGACGGCCGCGTCGGCGCAGCAGTTGTTGAACAGGACGTGGACCTCGTCGGCCCGTTCTGCCATTCCGCGGAGGCGCGGGACCCACTCCGTCAGTTCGTCCGTGGCGTAGGTGTGGCGAAACCGCTCTTCCTTGCTGCCGGAGCCCCAGGCGTCGTTGCGGCCGTGGAAGCGGGCCACCGCGAGGCGGGGTGAGGTGACCGGAGTGACCGGGGGTATGGAGGCGGGCAGCTTCTGGGTCATGTCCACGGCCACGGCGGACATGTCCCAGTCCTTGAGCAATGCCTCGGTCTCGGCCCGCTCGTCCTCCTGCCACCAGCCGGGGTGACGGAACTCCACGGCGACGGGCCAGTCCGCCATGCGCTGTGCGCATTGGGCGAGGAACGGCTTCGCCTGTGCGTCGTCCGGGGCGAACCAGGGTGGGAATTGGAAGAGCAGGGTGCCGAGGCGCCCTGCCTTCTTCAACGGTTCGAGCGCTCCGCTGAAGCGCTGCCACACCTCGTCGAGCAGCCCCGGATCGATGGCTGCGGGCCTCGGGCGGCCACCCCTTCGTCCGGCCAGTGCGGGGCGCAGGTCGGCGGGCAGGGCATTCGGGGTCGTCGGGTGCCCCGTGAGCAGGGAGAACGCCTTGACGTCGAAGCGGAATCCGTCCGGGGTGCGCTCGGTCCATAGGGCGCTGTTACGGGCGCTGGGCAGGGAGTAGTACGTGGCGTCGACCTCCACCACCGGGAACTGGGCGGCGTAGTGCCGCAGCCTCCCCTCCGCGTCGCGCAGCCCCGGCGGGTACCAGCCGCTGGACACCAGCGCGCGGTCCGTCCATGAACAGGTGCCGACCAGAATCTCGCCCATCCCTGCCGACTACCCCGGGTCGGGGCGGGCGGCACTGCCAGGGAGGAGGTCAACCGGTTTCGGGTTCTGGGCAGTTCGGGGCCGGTCGGCGCTTCGGGTGGGGTGTTGCCGCCGCGGCTCCAGGTTTCGAGGTCTTGTCGTCCGGGAAGCAGCCATCTTGGGAGCGCTCCCACCCATCCCAATCACTCCCCCGAGGACGATGGAGGAAGATCGCGAAATGATTTGTCATGAACGCGGCAATTCCTTACGTTGGGCGTCTCGCGCCCTTGGCCTGCTGGCCGCGGCGCTGCTGTGCCTGATCCCGTGGTCCACCACCGCGAGCGCCCATGGATCGGTCGTCGACCCGGCCTCCCGCAACTACGGCTGCTGGCTGCGCTGGGGCGACGACTTCCAGAACCCTGAGATGGCGCAGTTGGACCCCATGTGCTGGCAGGCCTGGCAGGACAACCCGAACGCCATGTGGAACTGGAACGGGCTGTACCGCAATGGCTCCGCCGGTAACTTCCCGGCGGTGATCCCGGACGGGCAGCTGTGCAGCGGTGGCCACACCGAGGGCGGCCGCTACAACTCGCTGGACACGCCCGGCGCCTGGCAGACGACGAACATCGGCGGCAAGTTCACCGTCAAGCTGTACGACCAGGCCAGCCACGGTGCGGACTACTTCAAGGTGTATGTGTCCCGCCAGGGGTACGATCCCACCACCCAGCCGCTCAAGTGGAGTGACCTGCAACTGGTCACCACGACCGGCAAGTACGCCCCCAGCCAGAACTACGCGATCGACGTCAGCACCTCCGGTTACACCGGTCGCCACGTCGTCTACACGATCTGGCAGGCGTCGCACATGGACCAGACGTACTTCCTGTGCAGTGACGTGAACTTCGGCTGAGCGGCCCCCTTAACGCTCAGGCTCCAGCACCACGACCCCGCCGGATGCACGGACGCGCCCCGTCCGGCGGGGTCAGCTCGGCCGGATCAACTGCCGTGCGACGTAGTTCATGTGCTGGAGATGGCCGACCTGAATCCACTTCTCGGCGTTGCCTGAGCCGGCCGAGCCGTCGCCGTAGGCGCAGGTGTGGAGCCAGCGTTCACCGTCGCTCGATGTGGTGTCCTCGATGCCACGGAAGGAGTCGGACGTCACCATCCGACGGGCCATCGCCCGGACCCGGGCGGCACGGTCGGGACCCCTGAGGGGCGCCCGGGCGATGAGGAAGTCGTGTGCGGCAGTGTAGCGGAGCAGACCGTACGGGGGGCCGTAGGGCCGGGCGGAGACGTTCGCGCTGTGCGCGTGTTCCACGGAGTAGTCGCCGTAGATCAGTGGGCCCGGGAATTCCGGGCGGGAGGCGCGGACCGACTGGTGGATTTGCCAGTCGTGGCGCCGGGAGATGCGCGTCGGCCGCCCATCCGGGTGGTCCCGGTCGCGGGGGAAGGCTCCTCCGGTGAGGACGACCGTGCGCCAGGGGACCAGGGTGGCAAGGACGTCTACGCCGACGAGGGCGAGTTTGGCCGCTTCGGCGGCGTCCGCGACCATGCCGATGTCCAGAAGGAGGTCGAGCCGCGACGGGGGCAGACGGAGTTGGCCGACCAGGGCCAGGAGGTCCTCGGAGCGCGATTCGTCCCGCGCGGCGTCGAGCAATACGCGTATGCCGATGCCTCGTCCGCTGAGGGAGGCGAGGTCGGCGGCATGGCGCTGGAGGGCGGGGGCTCGCTCCGGGCCGGTGACCAGGCGTAGCTCGCTTCTGGTCGCCACGTGCCACAAGCCGATGGCCGACGCCTCGACGTGCCGCTCGATGTGAACGGGGTCCACCCAACCGGCGAGCCCGCCCATCGCCTTGATGAGGTTGTCCATGCGTGCGGTGAACCAACGGCCCAGCTCCGGCGAGTCGGTGTCCGGGTCCGTTGCGAGGCTCGCCCCTCTGGTGCGCTCCGGCCCGACGCGCGGAACGACCGTCCACAGCGGTGCGACACGTCGTCGTACTTCTGTCGCCAGGCCCGCGTAGGCGTCCCATGAGCTCCGGCGCGTCGGCAGTACGGGTACGTAGATCGGCTCGACCATCGCGGATCCCCCCTCGACCCCGCTGAATCGCTCCTGGTTGAAGGATGAAGAGGGAGGGCCCGGTATCGGAAGGGCGCAATTGCGGCAGAGCGCAGTTCCGGCCGGTGATCGGCTCCGTCACGCGGAGCAGATCACACTGGAGGTTCTTGTGAGCCGTATGAGTCCTGTGACGGCCCCGATCACAAATGGCCGAAATGGCACAGGAAAGCAAGTAGTCAAACACTCAAATAATTGCTCTCCGTGACCGGGACCCCTACAATCCGTTGCCGTGCATGCCTGGGCCGTCGCGGCGCCAGCGGGAGTCAGGGCGGAAAGGTCTACGGGAGGCGGATGATGGCTCGTCGTTCATGGGATGCGGACCCGTCCGCGTCATTCGTGCGTCGGTTAGGGAAGTCACCGAGCGAACTGGGCACTACCGGCGACCACGACGACTGCCCCGATATCTGGCAGCTCGACAACGGAGATATCGCCGTCATCGGACGAGACCTCACCGATGCGTATCGGTCTCGTCTGCCCGTGGATGTCCGCATCGCCATGGATGAGCGGCTCGTCGTGATTCCGGGAAATACATTGAGCGCGGCGAAGGCGGAGATTCCTGATGCTTAGCCTTGAGCTTCCTGTTCTCGATGTCTCGCAGGGTGATCGGCTGTCACGGGACGCCTACAGGGCCGACTTCCGCGAGCGTGTGTGGGATGACGAGGGCCATGACTCGTGGAAGCTGGAGCGGCAACAGCATTTCCAGGAGCCCGGCAGCGACAGCTGGAAAGCTTTTTCGCAGGGCGATTGGGAAGGCGCTCTGCGGCTCATTGAGCAACGACGTGACGGACTGCTGCAATACATGGGCGAGGCGGCCAAGCGGAACTTCAGCCTCTATCGGGTGCGGGTCGTGGAGGAGCCGATCGTTCCCTACCTCCATTGGGAACTGCACCTCTTGCGACTGCGGGCCGAGTGCGGCGAGCGGATCAGGGTGGTCGGCCCTGAGCACATCAAGGGGTTCGAGGAGAGCGGGCCGCTGCCGGAGCTGGTTTCGCTGGGTGGCCGGACGCTGTACAAGGTCGTTTATGACAGTCGGGGAATCAGCGATGGTGCGGTGCGCTTCGTTGATCCGGACGTGCTGACACGGTGGGAGGAGTTCATCGAGGGGCTTTATGAAGCCGGTGAAGAGATGAGTTCTTACTTTGAGCGCAAGGTGGCCCCTTTGCCGCCCCCGACAGCTGCGGAGTAGACGATCAACGAGGACAGAGAGCGGGAAGGCGCCCAGGAAGAATCCCCGCAAGCGCCGGAATCCCCGCAAGCGCCGCAGTCCCAGGGGCCGCATGGGACGCAGTCGCAGCTGTCGGGGTCCGCGGGTGTGTGACCGCGCCGGGGAGGCGAGGCTTCTGGAGAGCCTGGGCATGGCCTGCCGGCAGTCGCACCGTCCGGCGGAGGCGGCGCGGTACCACGAGGGCGCCCTGGCGGTGCGTCGTGAGCTGGGTGACCGGCTGGGGGAAGCACTGTCGCTGAACGCGCTCGGGCTGGTCCATGTGCGGACACGGCAGTTGGAGGCGGCGAAGCAGCGTTTCACCGAGGCGCTGGCCCTCTTCCGGGAGCTCGGAGCGTCCGAGTGGGAGCCCACGCTGCTCGCCAATATCGCCACGGTGGGCTACGAGGCGGGTCGGCTCGAGGAGGCCTCTCGGGTCGTTCACGAGGCGTTGACCACGATGCGGGAGCGGGGCGACAAGGGCGGTGAGGGCAACGCCCTGCGGATTCTGAGCGCCGTACAGCGGGAGCAGTGCGCCATACGGGACGCCCTGGAGTCCGCCGGGAGCGCCGTCGAGATCGCCCGTCGGCATCGCAATCATGTCTGGGAGGGGTATTGGCTGCTGGACCTCGGGCAGGCCGAGGTGGCCGACGGCCGCCCCGAGGACGCCTTGGTCTCATATCAGCGGGCCACAGTGCTGCATCGGCAGCTCGGGGACCGATCGCGGGAGGCGCGTGCCTGGAACGCCGCCGGTGAGGCGTACGGCCGACTGGGCCGATTCGAGGAGGCGGCCGCGTTCCACCGGCGGGCGGCCGCGGCCCATCGCGAGCTCGACGACCACTGGCAGTTGGCACTCGCACTCGACGGCCTGGCCAGTGCGCTGCGCGGATCCGGGGGTAGTGGCGCGGAAGAGGAAGCACGGCGGCACTGGGAGGAGGCGTCGTGCACGCTGGCGGCGTACGACGATGCGCGGGCGGTCGAACTGCGGAGCCGGATCGATGCTGCCTTGGGGGCGTCTCAGCCCTGAGGCCGCCGAGCCCCGGGCCCGGGCCCTCGGGCGGGTGCGCGTCAGGCCATGGGGCACGGAAGGTCCGGGGCCCAGTGGTTCGGGGAGCACGTCACCAGGGCCAGGGAGAGGAATGAGGTGCGGCCCAGGTAGAAGCCGAAGGAGACGTCTGTGCCGTGGGTCAGGCGGTCGGCGGCCGTGGTGACCAGGCGGGCCAGGCGGGCGGTGTCGGCTTCCTGGTGGGAGAGGAAGCCGGGGGCGTGTTCGGTCAGTTCGCGGCCCAGCCAGGCCGCCGCGTCCTTGGGCTCCTCGAACGTGGCGCGGATGAGGGCCGGGGACTTCAGGAGCCAGAGGGACGTTTCCAGTGGGGGGAGTTCCGAGTGGCGGAAGGTTTCCAGGAGGGTGCTGTAGCGCTCCTTGTCCTCGCGGACGTACGCCTCGTCCTCCCCCGTGACCGGCGGGTGGGGGCGGTCGGGTGGGCGGCGGAGGGCCTCCCGGTCGAACAGCTCCTTCTCACCCAGCCACGAGTACGCGTGGATGTGCACGCGTCAGGGGTTCCCTCCGGGGGGTTCCCGGAAGGCCCCTGATGGGGTGATCCCTGCTGTGGCGGCTGTGGCCCCCCTGCCGCGTCGGCTGTGGTCGCCGCCGTGCCGCCTTTGGCTTCGGTTTTCTACTCCGATATCTCGATCTTCGCGACCGCGTCGTAGAACGACAGATGGTCCTTGATCTCCGCCACCTTCTCGATCGGCTGCGGGTACGCCCACACCACGTCCGGCCGGGGCTCCGCCTCGTCGCCTGCCGCGCCGCGGTAGGTCCAGTACGCGGCCTCGCCCTTGAAGGGGCAGGTGGTGTGGGAGTCGGTCGGCTGGAAGAGGGTCAGGTCCACGTCCTCCGGGGGGAGGTAGTAGCGGACCGGGAGACCGGTCTCGTGGACGAGCAGGGGGCGAGTCGACTCGGCGACGACGCGGCCGTCGATCGTGACCGTGACGTGCTGGGAGCCGCGCTCCACGTCTACGCGGTGTCCGCCGGTGCCGGTGGTCTGCGGGTGGGAAGCGGGGGTGGTCATCTCTTCCTGGCCTCCTCGGTATGCGGTTCGGTTCCGGGTGGGTGGGACACTTCTTCGGGTGTCTCCCGGGTGGGGTGACGCCTGCCGCGTTTTCCGGGTGGCACCTTCCGGTGTTTTCCGGGTGGCAGCTTCCGGTGCTTTCCGGGTCGCACCCTCCGGTGTCTCCCGGGTCGCACCTTCCGGTGCTTTCCGGGTCGCACCCTCCGGTGTCTCCCGGCTGCTGCCCGGTGTGACAGGCGTCATGTCTCCTGTGTGCGGCAACGTCCTCGGCGCCGCCGTCATTCCGGAGGCGTTACCCGTCATTCCGGAGGGCGTTACGCCTCGCCCGGCTCGCGGGGCCAGACCCGGCCCTCCTGGCGCTCCACCTCGCGGTTGAAGCGGGTGAGGACGTCCTCGAGGCGGGCCACCTCATCGGAGGGCCACGACTCCAGCAGCCGGGACAGGTCGGTCTGCCGGCACGTCCGTTCCGACGCCATGCGGTCGGCGCCCTGCGGGGTGATGCGGAGCTTGCGGGCCAGGCCGCCGTCCGGGTCCGGGATGCGTTCGACGAGGCCGGCCCGGAGCAGGGCGCCGGTCTGGCGGTTGACGGTCGAGACGTCGAGCTGGAACGCGTCGGCCAGCTGGCCGATGGACATCGCGCCCTCGGCGTCGAGGCGGGAGAGGAGCAGATAGCCGGAGCGGTCCAGGCGGGTGGGGACGGCGCAGGGCTCGTCGGTGCAGCGATCCGGGTGGGGCTCCTTGAGGGCCGCCGGGCCGGTGTTCGGCTGTGCCGGGGCGTCCTGGGCCTCCGTCGCCTGGCCCTTTCGTTCGCGAGGTGTCAGGACTGAACACCTGGCCACCAGCATGAGCTCGCGCTCCAGCCGCTCCAGCCGCCGATCCGGCACGATTCCTCCTCGCCTCCCCCGCGCCCCTCATTGGAAGTGTGCACGATACACGTCGTGTGTAGGATACACATCTCTCATCGTTCCACTTTTCGCACATCTCTCGAAATCTCTTTGGAGGCGGCATTCGCATGCCCCAGTCAGCCCCACCTCGCGTCGCGGAACGTCTGAGCGCCGCGCCGTCCGGCACGCCGCTCCCGCGGGAGGTCGGCGGTGGCTTCGTGGCGGTGCTCGCGTTCTGCGGTATCGCCGTGTCCGTCATGCAGACGCTGGTCGTTCCGCTCGTCACCGAGCTGCCCCAGCTGCTGCACACCACCAGCTCCAACGCGTCCTGGGTGGTCACCGCCACCTTGCTCGCCGGCGCCGTCTCCACTCCGGTCATGGGCCGGCTCGGGGACATGTTCGGCAAGCGCCGGATGCTGATGGTCGCGTTGGCGCTGATGGTCATCGGCTCGCTGACCTGCGCCGTCACCTCCGACCTGGTGGTGATGGTGATCGGCCGGGCCATCCAGGGCGGGGCCATGGGGGCCATTCCGCTCGGCATCAGCATCATGCGGGACGAGCTGCCGCCGCAGAAGCTGGGCTCGGCGATGGCTCTGATGAGCTCGTCGCTGGGCATCGGCGGTGCGCTGGGGCTGCCCGCCGCCGCGTTCGTGGCCCAGCACACCAGCTGGCATGTGCTGTTCTACGGGGCCGCGGGGCTGGGCCTGATATCGATCGCCCTGGTGCTCTCCGTCATCCCGGAGTCCTCCGTCCGCACCCCCAGCCGCTTCGACGTCATCGGGGCGCTCGGGCTGACGGCCGGACTCGTCTGTCTGCTGCTGCCCATCACCAAGGGCGGTGACTGGGGTTGGACGAGCGGCACCACGCTCGGGCTGTTCGGCGCGGCCGTCGCGATCCTGCTGCTGTGGGGCGTCTTCGAGCTGCGCACCGCCGAGCCGCTGGTCGATCTGCGGACCACGGCGCGGCGTCAGGTGCTGCTGACCAACCTCACCTCGATCATGGTCGGCTTCTCGTTCTACGCGATGTCGCTGATCCTTCCGCAGCTGCTGCAGCTCCCGAAGGCCACCGGTTACGGCCTGGGCCAGTCGATGGTCATGGCGGGGCTCTACTTCGCCCCGATGGGCGTGGCGATGATGCTGGTCTCGCCGCTGTCCGCGCGGATCAACGCCGCGAAGGGGCCGAAGGTCTCGCTGGTCCTCGGGCTGATCGTGATCGGCGCGACGTACGGCGCGGGCCTGGTGATGATGGACTACATCTGGCAGATCGTGGTGCTGTCCACCGCGCTCGGCATCGGCATCGGCATCGCGTACTCGGCGATGCCCACGCTCATCGTCAGCGCCGTTCCGGCCGCCGAGACGGGGGCGGCGAACGGGCTCAACACCCTTATGCGGTCCATCGGCATGTCCACCTCCAGCGCGGTGGTGGGTGTGATCCTGGCGCATCAGACGACCGATTTCGGCGGGGTGGCGCTGCCGAGCAAGGACGGGTTCCAGACGTCGTTCCTGGTGGCGTGTGCGGCCTCGGTCGGCGGTCTGCTGATCGCCGTGTTCCTGCCGGCGCGGCGGCGCGCCGGGCTGGCGGGCTCGGCTCCCGTGGCCGCCTCGGCGCCCGCGCCCGCGACGGACTCCGCCCCGGTCGCCGACTCCGCACCCGTTGCCGCCCCCGCGCTCGTGGGCGCCCCGGCCGCCGCAGCCACCTCGGCCGCCCCGGCCGCGACGGAGACCGCGACAGAGGTTGCGGCAGGGGCCGGGGACCTCGCCTACGCCGAGTACGCGGCGGAGGACGTGTCCGCCCTCACCGGCGGCGTCATCCACGGCCGGGTCCTCGGCCCCGGCGGCACCCCGCTCGCCGACGCCGCCATCACCCTCATCGACACCGGCGGCCGTCAGCTCGGCCGTACGGTCACCGGCCGCGACGGCCGGTACCGCGTGCCCGCCCCGGACACCGCGAGCGTCGTCCTCATCGGCTCGGCCACCGGGTACCAGCCGCAGGCCGCCACGCTGCTGGTGACGGACCTGCCCGTGGTCTGCGATCTGCGGTTGTCCGGCGGGGGCGGGCTGACCGGATCCGTACGGGCCGTCGGCGGGGAGCCGCTGGCCGGTGCGACCGCCACGGCCACCGGGCCCGAGGGCGAGGTGGCGGCGACGGCGACCGCCGACGAGAAGGGCGAGTTCGCGCTGCCGGAGCTGACCCCGGGGACGTACACGCTGACCGTGGCCGCCGCCGGGCACCGGCCGTACGCCACCCAGGTGGAGCTCACCATCGGTGAGCCGGTGCGGGTGAACGCGGAGCTGCCGCCGGCGGCCCGGGTCCGGGGCACCGTACGGGACCGGGGCGGCCGGCCGCTCGGGGACACCCGGGTCTCGCTGCTGGACGCGTCCGGTGATGTGGTCGGCCAGGTCATCACCGGCGGCGACGGGTCCTTCGGCTTCGAGGCGCTCACCGGCGATCACTACACGGTGGTGGCCAGCGGCTACGCCCCGGCCACCCGCCAGATCACGGTCGGCGGCGCGGCGGGCACCGAGCGGCGGGATGTGGACTTCCTGCTGGGTCACGGCGAGGAGTGAGACGGGCCGCTCCCGAGCCCGGAGCTTGGGGCGGCCCCGTATGCAAGCCCGGAGCTTGAGGCGGCCCTGTCGTCTCACGCTCCGGGGCCGCCGCTGAAGGCTCTACGACGAGGGCAGGCCCGTCGGGCGAGGGCAGGCCCGTCGGGTCAGCGGTGAGGAGCAGCGCCCCCGGGCGCTGCTCCTTCTCATTCCTCCTCCTCGGGGAGGCTCTCCCACGCCTCGCCCTTCCGGTACAGCTCGTAGCCCTCCTCATCCGCGATGGACTCCGCCTGGGCGCGGCTGCGCACGGAGATCTCATACGTGTGGCTGTCGACGGTCGCGTGGACGCCCGAGCCGTCGGTGACCGTCTCGATCGCATGCGTCTCGTAGATGACGCGTCCCGGCTCGCATTTGCTCCAGACCACATGCATGCTCACTGCCATCGGACCCACTCCCGCGCAGACGAGTCCCCTGGTTTCAGGGTCTCACCTGAGCGCCTGGTCCACATGGCTTGACGTGGCCCCATGCCCCGACGAGGCCCCCGTCCGGCCGGAAGCGGCGACGGTCCCCCGGCTGCCGAAGAGCGCCATGGTCGCCAGGGCGAGGACCACCAGCGCGCCCCCGAACCACATCACACTGGGGACCGCGATCCCGTCCGCCGCCCGGCCGCCGAGCAGCGCGCCCAGCGCTATCGCCACGTTGAAGACCCCGACGAACAGCGCCGACGCCGCCTCCCGCGCGTCGGGCGCCGCGTGCAGCACCCAGGTCTGGCAGGTCACCGACACCCCGCCGTACGCCAGGCCCCACACCAGCAGCAGTACGGCCGCCCCGGCCGTCGTGGAACCGGCGACCGGGATGAGCAGCTCGGCCGCCGCGAGCAGGGTGAAGATGACCATGAGGGTGCGGCGCGGATCGCGGTCGGCGGTGGTGCCGGCCAGGAAGTTCCCGGCGATGCCCGCCACGCCGTACGCCAGCAGCAGGGTGCTGATCAGGCTCGTTCCGACCCCGGCGACGTCCTCGAGCACCGGGCGGACGTAGGTGTACGCCCCGAAGTGGCCGGTGACCAGCAGCAGTGTGGTGATGAGGCCGGTTCGCAGCCGGACGTTGCGGAACAGCCCGGGCACCTCGCGCAGCCGGATCGTCCCGGCCGTGGGCAGCGGCGGCAGGGTGACGGCCATGGCGGCGGCCACGGCCAGCGACAGGGCGGCGATGGCGGCGAACGCGATCCGCCAGTGGACCAGATCGCCGATGAGCGTCCCGATCGGCACCCCGAGCACCGAGGCCACCGCGATACCGCTGAAGATCAGCGTGGTGGCGTGGCCCACGGACCGCTCGGGCACCAGCCGCACCGCGAGCCCGCCCGCGATCGACCACACCCCGCCGATGCTCACCCCGACCAGCACCCGGGCGAACAGCAGGACGGCGAAGCCGGGCGCGAGCGCGGACAGCAGATTGGCGACGGCCAGCAGCCCCATCAGACCGCACAGCACCAGCCGCCGGTCGAAGCGGCCGACGGTGACGGTGAGCAGCGGGGCGGCGAACGCGGCGACCAGACCGGGCACGGTCATGGCCAGGCCCGCCGTACCGTCCGAGACGCCGAGCGCGGAGCCGATCGAGGTCAGCAGGCCGACCGGCAGCATCTCGGTGGTGACCACCGAGAAGGTGCCGACCGCGACGGCGACGACGGCGAGCCAGACCCTGAGCGGCGAGCGCAGCACCGGAGGTGACCCGGATGTGCCTGCCGGAGCGGTGAGTTCCGTGCCAGTGGACATGTCTTCAGCGAACAGCCGTGCCCCTGCGGGAACAACGCCGAAGTTCTCAGACTTCAATGAGCGAGGCTCATCAATGCGGGTCAGCACGAGCCGCATTCACGCGATGCGCGTTAAGTGCGATGCGCGTCGGCACGAGCGCGATCCACGGGGGAGGCCATGTCCGGGTTGGAGATCCGCGAGCTGGAGTGCTTTCTCGCGCTGGGCGAGGAGCTGCACTTCGGGCGCGCGGCGAAGCGGTTGTACATCTCGCAGAGCAGAGTGAGCCAGCTGCTGCGGTCCCTGGAGCGCCGGATCGGCGCCCGCCTGCTGGAGCGCACCAGCCGCCGGGCGCGGCTGACCCCGCTCGGTGAGCGGTTCCTGGCCGATCTCCGGCCCGCCTACGAGGCGCTGTACGGGGCCGTCGAGAGCGCCCGCGGGGCGGCGCGCGGGGTGGAGGGCGTGCTGCGAATCGGGTTCCAGGGGGCCGCGGATGAACGGGTGACGGCGGCCATCGCCGCCTTCCGGGACCGCCACCCCGGCTGTGAGACGACGACCGTGGAGGTCCCGCTGGCCGATCCGTTCGGCGCGGTGCGGGCCGGTGAGGTGGACGCCGCGATCGTGTGTCTGCCGGTCGCCGAGCCCGATCTGGTCCTCGGCCCGGTCTTCTCCAAGCAGCCCCAGACGGTGGTGGTCTCCGCCCGCCATCCGTTCGCGGGCCGCGCCCGGGTGGACGCCGAGGCGCTGGCCGACTGCCCGCTGATCGGCCCGTCCGCTCCCGCGCCGCGCTACTGGCACGACGCGATGGCGCCCGCCGCCACGCCGGGCGGGCGGCCCATCCCGCGCGGGCCGCGGGTGCACACGCTCCAGGAGGGGCTGGCGGCGGTCGCGGCGGGCCGGGGCGGGATGCTGCTGTGCGCCCCGACGGCGGAGTATCACCGCCGCCGGGACATCACCTTCGTACCGGTCGAGGGGGTGCCGGACTCGATGCTCGGCCTGGTGTGGCGGCGGGCGGACGAGACGGCGCGGATACGGGCGTTCGGGCGGGCGGTGGAGGAGCTGTGCGCTTAGGCGGCGGCCTCTGCCACCTCCGAGCCGTCCCCCCTGCCGGGCGCCGTGGTCCTCCTGGGCCCTCCCCGTGCCGGGCCCCGGCCCGCGCCAGGTCCGCGTATCGGCTAAGCGCTCCGCGGGAAGTGCCGCGAGGTGCGATCGTTCATCCGCGGCCGTGTCGTGGCCGGTCGCGCCGCGCGGCCGAGCCGCATATCGACACAGCCCCGCGCCCCTTCGGGGCGCACCCGAACCGCACCGGACTTCATCGAGGCCGCTCAGCCCACATCCCTGCGCATGCACACCCGTGGCCAGCGGTCCAGCCCATGGCCCGCCTCGCAGCGCCGGATCTCCCGCAGGCCAGGAGTCAGCTCGGCCTCGGTCAGGGTCCGGAAGCCGCACCGTGCGGCGTAGTACGGGGCGTTCCAGGCCACGTCCACGAAGGTGGTCAGGGTGAGCGCGGGGACGCCGTCGCCGGCGGCCCGCACCGCGATGTGGTCGATCAGGGCCCGTCCCACACCACGGCGGGCACTGTCGGGGTGGACCGAGATCTGCTCGATGTGGACGTTTCCGTCGACGGGGTCGGTGATCAGGTAGGCCATCGCCCGGTCGGCGTCGTCCACCGCGACCCAGGCCCGTCCGGCCCGCTGGTAGCGGCTCAGCTCCTCCAGGCTCAGGGGCTCGTCATCGGCGACTTCGTCCATCCCGATGTCCCGGAAGCAGAGTCCGGCGGCGCGCTCTATGTCCTGGAGGACGGGGAGTTCTTCACTGGTGCTCGTTCGAATCCGCACCCCACCATCATCCTCCGGAACGCCGGAACAAAGGTGTGCCCCCCACCGCCGTGGAGAGCACCCTTCGGCCGTTCCTTCATATGAAGGCATATGAACGCCACCGGACCGAGGACACCCCAATGACCTCGGCCTTCTCCGCTGGCGGTGATCAAGAACCTACCAAGGACGCTGGTTCGAGGGGAGGTTGCGGGGGCCACGAAGTCTCGCATCGGCTCACGCGGCCCCATGTGGCCTCATGCCTCGGCCGCGCCCTCGGCGATCGCCTCCTCGACCTCGCCCGTGCGCGCCGCCTCCTCCGCCGCGAAGCGTCGTTGGTCCAGCCGCTCGGCGAGTTCCTCGTCCTGGCTCATCAGCAGGTCGAGGTTGCTGTCGCCCAGCTCCAGCACGCCCATGTCGACATACGCCCGCTGGAGCCGCTCGCCCCACAGCCCGATGTCCTTCACACAGGGGACGATCCGGCTGAACAGCAGCTTGCGGAACATGTGCAGGAACGGCGACTGCTCGCAGTACTCCTCGGCCTCGGCCTTGGGGATGCCGAAGTTCTCCAGGACCTCCACCCCGCGCAGCCGGTCGCGCATCAGGTAGCAGCCCTCGATGACGAACTCCTCGCGCTCCCGCAGCTCCGCGTCGCTGAGCTGCCGGTAGTAGTCGCGCAGGGCCATCCGGCCGAAGGCGACATGGCGGGCCTCGTCCTGCATGACGTAGGCGAGGATCTGCTGGGGCAGCGGCTTGTCGGTGGTGTCGCGGATGAGGCCGAACGCGGCGAGCGCGAGGCCCTCGATGAGCACCTGCATGCCCAGATAGGCCATGTCCCAGCGGGAGTCGCGGAGGGTGTCGCCGAGGAGGGTCCGCAGATCGGTGTTGATGGGGTAGAACGTGCCGAGCTTGTCGTGCAGGAAGCGGCTGTAGAGCTCGGCATGGCGCGCCTCGTCCATGGTCTGGGTGGCGGAGTAGAACTTCGCGTCGAGGTCGGGCGCGGCCTCGACGATCCGGGCCGCGCACACCATCGCGCCCTGTTCGCCGTGGAGGAACTGGCTGAACTGCCAGGCGGCGACGTGATGCCGCAGCTCGCCCTTGTCCCGCTCGGTCATCCGGTCCCAGTGGCGGGTGCCGTAGAGGGCGAGCGACTCATCGGGGGTGCCCAGGGGATCGTACGGATCCACCTCCAGGCCCCAGTCGATCCGCTTGACCGCGTCCCACTGCTTGTCCTTGCCCTTCTGGTAGAGGGCGAGCAGCCGGGCCCGGTGGTCGTCGTACTCCCAGTTGAATCGGGCGGCGCCACCGGCGGGCACCTGCCACAGGGGGTCCCCGGGATCCATCGCGTAGAGCTCTTGCGTCGACACCGACGCCTCCTTCGCCTCGCTCCCCCGTGAACGGATGCGTACTCGGCAGGCTCACATGACCGTTACTCGCCGGTCAATAAGACCTCCCCAAGGGATTGACGCCCTTGCTGACGCAGAGTCTCATAAGAGATATCCACCGGTAACCCATCCCATCGGCGTTTGTCCGAGCCACCAGTGAGGTGCCCTCAGCGATGACCACCACGACCGAACCGCCCGCGCTCCGGGACGCGCTCGGGCTCATCAAGGACCGCGAACGGGTCGCGGAGCGACTGCTCGAATCCTCCGCCAAGCACTCCTTCGACCCCGACACCGAACTCGACTGGGACGCGCCGTTCGAGCCCGGCAAGTGGTTCTGGCCACCGGAGCTGGTCTCGCTCTACGACACACCCATGTGGCGGCGGATGTCCGAGGAGCAGCGGCAACTGCTGGCCCGGCACGAGGCGGCGGCGCTCGCCTCGCTGGGCATATGGTTCGAGATCATCCTGATCCAGCTCATGACCCGGCACATCTACGACAAGCCCGCGACCAGCGCTCATGTGCGGTACGCGCTCACCGAGATCGCCGACGAGTGCCGCCACTCCAAGATGTTCGCGCGGCTGATCACCAAGAGCGGCACCCCGGCCTATCCGGTCACCCGGCTCCACCACAACCTGGGCCGGATCTTCAAGGCGATCTCCACCACGCCCGGTTCGTTCACCGCGACCCTCCTCGGCGAGGAGATCCTGGACTGGATGCAGCGGCTGACCTTCCCCGACGAGCGCGTGCAGCCGCTGGTGCGCGGGGTGACCCGGATCCATGTGGTCGAGGAGGCGCGCCATGTGCGGTACGCACGCGAGGAGCTGCGCCGCCAGATGCTGCGGGCGCCGCGCTGGGAGGCGGAGCTGACCCGGATCGGTTCGGGCGAGTTCTCCCGGATCTTCTCGCAGGCGTTCATCAACCCCAAGGTCTATTCGGATGTGGGGCTCGACCGGCGCGCGGCCGTCGCTCAAGTGCAGGCCAGCGCCCATCGCCGTGAGGTGATGCGCAGCGGCGCCAGTAAGCTGACCGAATTCCTCGACGACGTCGGGGTGATGCGGGGTGTGGGCCGCCGACTGTGGAAGAGCTCGGGGCTGCTGGCCTAGGGGCGGGACCAAAGGGCGCGGGACCGGGACCAAGGGGGCATCCGCTTCGTCACCCTGGCCGGTTACGCTGCCAGGCATGACGACAGGCAGCGGCACCGCTTCGGCGCCCCCGGAGGCGACACCCCCGGCGGAGGCGAGCGCCGCCGTGCGCCCGGCGGCGGAATCCCCGGCCACCGCCCGCCCGCCGGCCGCCCGGCGGGGGAGCTACCGCAGGCTGAGCGTCGAGGCCCGGCGGGCCGAACTCCTCACCGCCGCGCTCGGACTCTTCGCCCATCGCGCGCCCGAGGACGTGTCGCTGGACGATGTGGCCCTGGCCGCCGGTGCCTCCCGTCCGCTGGTCTACCGCTACTTCCCGGGCGGTAAGCAGCAGTTGTACGAGGCGGCGCTGCGCAGCGCCGCCGATGAGCTCGAACGGTGCTTCGAGGAGCCCAGGAGCGGTCCGCTCAGCGGCCGGCTGAGCCGGGTGCTGGACCGCTATCTGGCCTTCGTGGACGAACACGACGCGGGGTTCAGCGCGCTGTTGCAGAGCGGCAGCGTGGTCGAGACCTCGCGGACGAACGCGATCGTGGACGAAGTGCGGCGGGCGGCCGCCGAGGAGATCCTGCTCCATCTGGCGGTCAAGGGGCCCGGTGCGCGGCTGCGGATGATGGTGCGCACCTGGATCACGGCCGTCGAGGCGGCCTCGTTGATCTGGCTGGACGAGGGGAAGCAGCCGCCGGTGGAGGAGCTGCGCGACTGGCTGGTGGACCAGTTCGTGGCGATGCTGACCGCCACCGCGACCACCGATCCGCAGGCGGCCCGGGTGATGCGGGCCGCGCTCATCATGGAGCCCGCCGAGGGCCCGGTCGGGCGGCTGGCCCGCCGTGTTGTGCCCGCGCTGGGCGAGGCGTCGCATCTGCTGTGACGAGTGCGATCGGTGACGGGTGCGATCGATGACTGCCGTGGCGGGCGCGGCCGGTGACGGCCGGGGCGCGGGCGATGCTGTGAGACTGGTGCGGTGAGAAGCGAGGAGACGCCCTTTGTGGGCGGGCCGCTGGACGGCCGGGTGCTGCCGGTGCTGGTCGGCCTCACCGGCCAGCCGCCGAAGACCTACGAGGTGCCGGTGGAGAACGAGGCGGACGAACCGCCGACGGTGTATGTCTACCGCAGGGTTCCGGCCGCCACCTCCAAGCGGCTGGGCCTGGTCCGGGGCTGGGCCTATGAGTACGACCCGGAGGGAAAACCGGGCGGCGGGCTGAAGTGGCCGTGGTCCAAGCCGAGCTGACGGCCCGCCGGACGGGTGACCATATTCGCCCGACTCGCCCACAATTCTCCTGAAGATACGAACGTCATGCCACGATCCTGCTGAGCTGGACGCCGAACAGAGGCGTCAGTGAGCCGGAGGTGATCACGTGTCAGGACGGATCGTGGGCTCGGTCTGCGCGGCGGCGATCACGGCGACCGCCGCGCTGGTGCCCGCCGTTCCGGCGGCCACGGCGACGGCCGCCCCCTCCCGCCCCGCCGACCGGTCCGTGTCCGAGCTGCTGACGCAGCTCAAGACGCTGTACCGGAAGGCCGAGGAGGCGACGGAGACGTACAACGCGACCGAGGAGAAGCTGCGCAAGCAGCGCACCAGAACCAGAGAGCTCACGGCCGAGCTCGTGCACGCCCGTACGGAGCTCGCCGACAGCCACGACGACGCGGGACGGCTGGCCCGTCAGCAGTACCAGGGCCACAGCACGCTCTCCTCCTACGCCTTTCTGCTGACCCTGCTCACCCCCCATCCGGAGAGCGCCGCCGACGAGGCGCGTGAGCTGGAGCGGGCGGCCGGCCGCGAGGCCGCCCTGATGCAGCGGCTGACCAGGGGCGAGCGGCGCGCCGACACCATCGCCACCCGGGCACGGACCGCGCTGGACAAACAGCTCTCCCTGACGGCGAAGCGGAAGAAACAGCGGGACAAGGTGGAGAAACAGCTCCGCTCCATCGAGAAGCTGCTCGCCGCGCTGAGCGCCCGCCAGATCGCCCAGGTGGCGCAGCGCGAACGCGAGGAGACCGCGAAGGCACAGCGCAAACTGCTCGACTCCGGGGCGCTCGGCCCCGCGAAAAGCGCCTCGCCGCCCGCCCCCGCCCCAGGGGGCGGCACCCGCACCACCCCGGCCCCCGGGCCCAGCCGGGCCACCCCGGCGGGCACCCCCTCCCCGGTCGCCACCGTCACCGCGCCCCGCCCCCGCCGGGCCCCCGGCCGCCCCGGAATGGCGACCGCGGAGGCCGGGAAGCGGGCGCTCGCCTACGCGCTGAACCAGATCGGCAAGCCGTACGTCTGGGGCGCCGAGGGACCGAACTCCTTCGACTGCTCGGGGCTGACCTCCTCCGCCTGGGCGCATGCCGGGCGGCTCATTCCGCGCACCAGCCAGGAGCAGTGGCGCCGGCTGCCGCGGGTGCCGCTCAACAAGCTGCGTCCCGGCGATCTGGTGATCTACTACAAGGGCGCGAGCCATGTGGCGATGTACGCGGGCAACGGCCAGGTGGTCCAGGCGCCGCGCCCCGGCCAGCGGGTGAAGCTCTCCCCGCTCGCCTCCAATCCGCTGCACGGCGCGGTGCGCCCGGGTCCGGCCACCGTGGCCAAGCGCTGAGCGCCCCGGCGACGCCGGTGTCAGCCGACGTACCGAATGGCCCCGGCCTCGACCCCCGCCCGGTCGGCGGCCCCGGCCTCCTCACAGAGCTCAGCCTCCTCACAGACCTCAGCCTCGGCTTCGGCCTCCGCGGACTCGGCCTCTTTCCTGACCGCGTCCAGATAGGCGGCCGTCTTCTCCGGCTCGTAGAAGAAGTTCTCGAAGTCGGAGGGGTCGTCGAAGCCGTTGGCGATGCGGTGGGCGACGGCGGGGAAGGCGGCCCCCGCCCCGAGGAGGTTCACAAGGTGCTCCGGCGGCGGGCCCAGCATGGCGTTGGTCCACTTGGTGACGTGCCGCGCGGTCTCCCAGTAGCGGTCGAAGGTCGCCCGCATCCACTCCTCGTCGAACGGCCGGTCGCCGTGCTCGACGATGCTCTCCAGATAGGCCGCCGCGCATTTGGCCGCCGAATTGGAGCCCTGCCCGGTGATCGGGTCGTTGGCCACCACCACATCGGCGACGCCCAGGACCAGCCCGCCGCCCGGCAGCCGCCCGACCGGGTTGCGCACGGTCGGGGCGTACCCCCCGGACAGCGTGCCGCCCGCGTCCGTCAGCTCGACCTTGGTGGCACGCGCGTACTCCCACGGCGTGAACCGCTCCATCAGCTCCAGGACGCGCGCCAGATGCTCCGAGGGGTCGGTGATGCCCTGGAAGACGTCGGCCGGACCGCCCGGGACGCCCTCCCAGAAGAGGATGTCGGCGCGGCCGGTGGTGGTGAGCGCGGGCATCACGAAGAGCTCGCCGACACCGGGGACGAGATTGCAGCGCACCGCCTCGAGGCCGGGGTGCTCGGGGCGCGGGCCGAGGCCATGCACATAGGCGACCGCGAGGGCGCGCCGCGGGGTGTCGTGCGGGGAGCGGGCGGTGTCCCGGCCGAAGAGCGAGACCAGTTCGCCCTTGCCCGCGGCCACCAGCGCCAGGTCGTACTTCCTGTCGAGGACGTCCAGGTCGGAGACGGCGGCGCCGTGGATGACCACCTGGCCGCCGCGCTGCTCGAACGTCTCCATCCAGCCGGCCATCTTGATCCGCTGGTCGACGGACTGGGCGTGGCCGTCCAGCCGGCCGACCCAGTCGATGACCCGCGGGTGGGCCCGGCCCTCGGAAGCCGGCGGCCCGGCGACGGAGACTCCGAGGCCTTCGACCCGGGGCGCCCGCTCCTCCCAGAAGTTGAGCTCCAGATCGCGCTCGTGCTCCAGCGCGGTGTGGAACATGCACTGGGTGGACATCACCCGTCCGCCGCGGATCTCATCGGACGTCCGGTTGGACATCAGCGTGATCTCGTAGCCCTTGGACTGCAGGCCGAGAGCGAGTTGGAGGCCGGACTGACCGGCACCCACGATGAGTATCTTCCGCATGGCTGTCGACTCTCCCTCACGCTCGGACCGGTAAAGGGAATGGAGCATTCCATCCCGCGGGCGGAGCTGAGGTTACGTCACTCGGGTGAGGCGTCAACGGCGTGTCTCACCAGCGCCAGCAGCGCGTCCACGACCGCGATCCGGCGCCGGGCGTCCATCATCACCACCGGCACCGTGGACGCCACGGAGAGCGCGTCGCGCACGTCCTCGGGCTCGTAGAGCGGGGTCCCCTCGAAGTGGTTGACCGCCACCACATACGGCAGGCCGAGGCTCTCGAAGTAGTCCAGCGCCGGGAAGCTCTCGTCCAGGCGCCGGGTGTCGACCATCACCACCGCGCCGATGGCCCCGCGCATCAGGTCGTCCCACATGAACCAGAAGCGCTGCTGGCCGGGGGTGCCGAAGAGATACAGGACCAGATCGTTCTCCAGCGTGATCCGGCCGAAGTCCATGGCGACGGTGGTGGTCAGCTTCTCGGGCGTCGCCTCGAGGTCGTCCACGCTCTCGCTGGCCTGCGTCATCAGCGCTTCGGTCTGCAGCGGAGTGATCTCCGAAACCGCACCGACGAAGGTCGTCTTGCCGACCCCGAACCCTCCCGCTATCACGATCTTGGTGGCGATCGGCGCGCGGGAGCGGTCCGTCTGCCACCTCTGGAGCACCTCCTCGGCCCCGGGTATCCCGGCCCCGGGTATCTCCGACGTCGCCGGCGGGGTCGCCGTGATCGTCTCAGAGCCTGCGAAGTCCACTGAGCACCCTTTCGAGCAACGCGCGGTCCGGCTGGCCGGGGCCCCGCCCGGTGCCGTAGACGCGGATCTTTCCCTGGTCGGCCAGGTCGCTGAGCAGGACGCGCACCACCCCGAGTGGGATCTTGAGCATCGCGGAGACCTCCGCGACGGAGCGCATCCTGTCGCACAGTTCGATGATCGCCCGGATCTCCGGCATCATCCGGGCGTTCAACCCACTGGGGGCCAGGTCGAGCCGTCCGTCCGGAGACTCCAGCGACGCCACGAAGGTCTCCACCAGCAGCACATGGCCGGAGCGGGTGCGACCGCCGGTGAGCGAGTACGGACGTACGCGAGCGGGTTTACGGGCGGGCCGGCTGGACCCGGCGGCCGTCACTGTGCGTGCTCCAGCGACCTGCGTAGTTCATTGCGGAGTTCGGGGGTGAGCACATGTCCGGCCCGGCCCACGAACAGTGCCATGTGATAGGCGACGACGGTCATGTCGCAGTCGGGCGTGGCATGCACCCCGAGCAGTGAACCGTCACTGATCGACATGACGAACAGACTGCCCTCGTCCATCGCCACCATCGTCTGCTTGACGCTGCCGCCGTCCATCAGCTTCGCCGCGCCGAGCGTGAGGCTGCCGACTCCCGAGACAATCGTCGCGAGATCCGCACTGGAGCCCTTGGGGCCGTCCTGTGCCGCCGGATCGGACGACGCCCCATGGTGCCGTGTGTCGGAGGAGAGCAGCATCAGCCCGTCGGTCGAGACGACCACAACCGAGCGGACGCCCGGCACCTCCTCCACCAGGTTCGACAGCAACCAGTGCAGATTACGGGCCTCGCGACTCAACCCGTACGTACTACTGGGCGCATTCACCCGCGTGCCTCCTCAACCGTGCCACCCTCGCTCTGCGCCCCCGTTTGTCCTGCTGTTCCCCGCTGCCGCCGCGCGGGCTCGCCACGGGCGGCGACCTCGGCGGCGGCGTCCCGGCGTCCGTCGCGGGCGCCGCGCTGGAAGCCACCGAGGCGGCGCCGCAGCTCTTCCGCGTTCACCGAGCCGGTCCGCTCCCGTGAATCGGGCTCCCGGAGCGCCACGTTCCGCGGTGTGCGTTTGGGAAGCCCCTTGTCGGTGCGCGCCGCTTGGTCCTCCGGGCGGGCGTGCTGGTCGGGGCCGATGGCGTACGGATCGACGGGGGCCGACTCAGCGCCCGCCGCCGGGCCGCCGACCGCCGGGCCCCAGGCGTCCGCGCCCACCGGGCGGATGCCGTGGCGGCCGAACCGCCGGTCGAAGTCCTCGTAGTCGTCGCCGTCGGCGCGGTCCGCACCGTCCGCACGACCCTCGCGGCCATCACGACCCTCGCGGTCGTCGTGGTCCTGATGGCTCTCGCGGCTCATGCGATGGAGGGTCAGCTCCATCGTCCGCTCCACGGCCGGCACCTCCGGCTCCTCGGCCGGGGCGGCCGGGGCGGTCTGGGGTGCCGGGGCCGCCTGGGCGGCCGGGGCCGGGGCGTCCGCGCCCTGCCGTGCGCCGTCCCGTCCGTCGGCCCGGGCCGACTTGGGGACGCGCTTGGGCAGGGTGGGCAGCGCACCGCCGTTCCCCGGGCTCGGGTGGCCGCGCGGCGGCGTGGGCTCCATGGGGTAGTCACGGCCCGCGTCCGCGGTCTGCCCCCACTGCTCGGCGGGGACGGTCCAGGAGGCACCCGGCTCAAAGTCCGAGGCCGCCTCGACGGGCGTGGGCTCCGGGTCGAGCGCGGGCTCGGGCTCCGGCTCGACGGCCTGGGGCGCCGGGTCCGGCTCCGCGGGCGGCGCGACCGGCTCGGCCGACGGCTCGGGGCCGACCCCCGCCGCGGCGCTCGCGCTCGGCACACCCGCCTGGTCCCGGGCGACCGAACGGGTCTGCCCGGGAAGCGTGTTGGAGTTCGCCTCGGCCTCGGAGCCCGGGAAGCCCGGGAAGGACGACGGTCCGGTGCCGCCGAACGTCGCGCCCACGCTCACCGGCGGGGCGGGCGGCAGCCCGGCGCCGGGCGGACCGGCCGGGAGGATCTTCGTCGGGAGGACGACCACGGCGGCCACCCCGCCCGGCTGCTGCTCGCGCAGCTGCACCCGGATGCCGTGGCGCGCGGCGAGCCGGGTCACCACATACAGACCGAGGCCCAGCGGGTCCTCCGGCTGGGGGCCCTGGCAGTACTCCGGCACCGGGTCGGCGAGCCGGGTGTTCAGCTCCAGGAAGCGCTCGGGCGTCATGCCGATGCCCTCGTCCTGGACGGAGAGCATGACCTCGCCGGATTCCAGGAGCCAGCCGGAGATCTGGACCGCCGCGTCCGGGGGAGAGAACGATGTCGCGTTCTCCAGGAGCTCGGCGATCAGGTGGCTGACGCTGTCCGCGGCGAACCCGGCGACCTGGGCATGCGGCGGCAGCGCCTGGATCTGCACCCGGTCGTACCGCTCGACCTCGCTGATCGAGGCGCGCAGCACATCCAGCAGCGGCACCGGCCCCGGGTGGGTGGCCTTCTGCTCGGAGCCCGCGATGACCAGGAGGTTCTCGCCGTAGCGGCGTATCCCGGTGGCCAGGTGGTCGAGCTGGAAGAGCGTCTCGAGGCGGTCGGGGTCCTGCTCCCCCTCCTCCAGGGACTCGATGATGGCGAGCTGGCGCTCGATCAGGCCCAGCGAGCGCAGCGCGAGGCCCACGAAGCTGCCGTGGACCCGGGCCCGCAGCCCCTCCAGCCGGGTGGCGACCGCGTCCCGCTCGGCGCGCAGCCCGTCCCGCTCATCGGCCATCCGCTGCCGCTCGCCGACGAGCCGGGTGCGCTCGGTCTCCAGCTCGGCGACCCGCTCGTACGCCCGCGCGGCCTTGGCGTGCAGCTCGTTGACGGCCCGTACGGCGTCCGCGTACTCGTCGTCGCGGCCCTTGAAGGCGACCGGCTCCTCGGCCGCCGGATCGGCCGCGACCCGCCGGGCGCCGAGCCGCAGCGCGGCCAGCGGCCGGGTCATCGAGCGGGCGCTGTGCACCCCGGCGCCGAGGGCGACCAGCAGGGCGGCGCCGACGATGCCGATGCGCAGCTCGAGGTCGGTGACCTCGTCGTCCCGCAACCGGGCGAGCTGGGCGGCCTCGGAGGAGGCCAGCGAGGACTGCGCGCCGCGCATCCGGTCGATCCGGGTGTCCAAACCGGCCTCGACGCGGTCCTCGTCGAGGAAGAAGTCATTGCCCGCGAAGCGGTTCTGGTCGGTGAGCCGGGCGAGATAGCGCTCGGCGTCGCTGACCTCGGTGCCGTTGACGGTGCGGTCGTAGGCGTCGCGCATGGTGGCCGGGGCGAGCTGCTCGAAGTCGGCCAGCGCGGACTGCTCGCGGAGGTTGGTCCGCTGGGCGGCGGAGACCAGCGTGGGCTGGCCGCCGCCCGCGTCGAGCGCGGCCAGCAGCAGTCCGCGGGTGGCGGACGCCTCCTCCACCGCGCGGCCGAGCGGGGCCAGCGCGGCGGTGGCGCCGGACTCGGCGTCGGCGGGGAGCCGGCGGGCGAGGGTGTCGGTGATCCCGTTCAGCGCCTGGACGGTCCGGGTGTACGAGGTGAAGACGTCGAGGGCCGAGCCCTTGCCGGTCAGCGCCTGCTGCCGTACTTCGGGAAGGGCGTCGAGGAGCCGCCGGACCGACGCCGGGACCTGCCCCCGCACCTCGCGGACGCGGCGGTCGACCCGGGCCCGCATCTCCTCGGAGACCCCGCGGCCGGAGGCGGTGGTGCGCCCGTCGGCGACATACCGCGTCATGGCGTCGCGCTCGTCGGCGAGGGCGTGGGCGAGGGTCACCGCGCCGCGGTTGGTCTCGGCGAGGTCGACGAGCCGCTGGGCGTCGGTGGTGTCATCGAGGGCGAGCAGGACCGCGGGAGTCCCGGCCCCGAGGACGGCGACGGAGACGAGGGCGACCGACGTGGTCAGCCGACGACGGACGCGTGCGGTGTGCCGTCGCTGCGTCGCCTCGTCCTGGCGTGGCTCGCTTACCGCATCGCGTGTGGTGCCCCGAAGCCGCTTCTTCCGCACCGGTGCTCACAATCCATTCTCGCCCGACCGCTCTGTGGACCAGAGGTGACGACGGATCAACAATTGTGTTTCCCCACCTCTGGTAGGGATTCCGACCCTTTCAGGACGGGTCTGGGGCGGGCATGCATCACCCACCCGGCCACCCGAACGAGTGAACCGCATTGGGTAGTTGACCACCAACTTTGACGCGCGGCCATACCCTCCCGCCACCTTACGCGGATTGGTAAAGACCTCACCGCCCTGACAAGATGCCCACCCGCAGCTTCCCAGAAGTGTCAATCCCTCCCCAATCAGGCAGCCCGGAAACCGGCGAGGGATTTGGTACGGACCAACGCCCGCCCAGCTCACCACGGCGGCGGTGATCAACGGCGGTCCGGCAGACTGAGGGAATGCGCATCGAACTCGCGACCGCCCCCGGCGATCAGCAATATCCCAACGAGGACTACGCATCGGTAGCCCTTCCGGCCTCGGGGAGCGGCGGCGCGCTGGTGGTTCTGGACGGGGTGACTCCGCCCGCCGGCGACGACGGATGCGTACACAGCGTGAGCTGGTTCACCGCGCGGCTCGGCGGATCGCTGCTCGAACTGTCCGGTTCGCGACGGGATATGCCCCTGACACAGTGCCTCTCGGAGGCGATCACCCGAACCGCCGCGTCACATAGTTCAACGTGTGACCTTTCTCACCTTCTCACCCCGCAGGCAACCGCCGTCGCGGCGCGCTGGGACGCCGAGCGGATCGAGTATCTGGTGCTCTCCGACTCGGTGTTGCTCATCGAGCGGGCCCACGGCGGAGTGACTCCGGTACTGGACGACCGCATCGACCGGCTACGGGCCGAGGGCCGGCGGCTCGCCCCGCTGCGCAACGCGGAGGGCGGCTTCTTCACCGCCGCCGCCGACCCCGCGGTCTCCGACAAGGCGGTCGCCGGGGAGTTCCCGCGCGGCGAGGTACGGGCGCTGGCGGCGCTCACCGACGGGGCGACGCGCTGGGTGGAGCGGTTCGGCGAGGGCGACTGGGCCGAGTGCTTCGCGCTGCTGCGCAAGGAGGGCCCGCAGGCGCTGATCGACCGGGTGCGGGCGGCCGAGCACGCCGATCCGGACGGTACGGCGTTTCCGCGGGGGAAGACCCACGACGACGCGGCCGTGGTCTTCGTGGAGCCCTGACCGACGGGGGCGCCCCCGTCGGACTGCCGTGCGGGGCCGAGTAGCGCGGTTGCCACATCCGCGTCGCCGGATGCGCGGGGGTCGCCGATCCTGGCGTGTATGAGCGCCTTACTCCTGCGCCGCCCGCGCCGCTGGACCGGCATCCCCGGCCTCCTGCGCCGCACGCGCGGCCTGACCGGGGTCCTCGGCCTCCTGCTCCGCGTTCAACCGGTGCAGCAGTCTGGCGAGTTCGGCGACCTCGTTGCGCTCCCACGCGGCGAGGCGGCGGGCGTACCGCGCCCGCCGGGCGACCCGTACGGCGCGGAAGCGGCTGCGACCCTCCTCGGTCAACTCCATCAGGAAGGCGCGGCCGTCCGCCGGATCGGGCGTCCGCGTCACCAGACCGAGCCCCTCCAGAGCGCGGAGCTGACGGCTCATGGTGGCCTTTCCGACGCCCACGAAGCCCGCGAGGTCGGTGGCGCGCTGCGGACCCGCGTCCTCCAGCCGCATCAGCAGCCCATAGGCGGCGGATTCGAGCTCCGGGTGGACCTCCCGGGCCAATTCCCCCGAGGCGGCACGGGCTCTGCGGAGGAAAACCGCCAATTCGCGCTCCAGAGCCAGGAATGCATGGTCCACACCAATGCCGCCCACGGTGCCACCCGCACCCTGCTCGGGTGGCAATGCCCCGTTGTTGTGCACGTCAGAGCCCTCTCCGGGTTTTCACTTCGTGAAAGTTTCTACCACGCGCGGTTGTTACCGCAGCTCCACCAGTATTTCGCAGGATTAGACCAACGGCATCACACCCTCCCCCTTCCGTCGGCCTATCTACGCCCGTAGCGTCAGTCCTGACATGGTCATACCAATCTGACCCTCTCTCCCCCCACCGAGGCTTCGGAGGCAACGCCATGCTCGTGCACAGACCTGGTTCGGTCCGACGCGCCCTCAGCGCGCTGATCGGAATCCTCGCCGCTCTCCTCGCCATGACCATCGCTCTGCCCGGCGCGGCATTCGCCGCCCAGGGCCAGGGCGACAAGGCCATCCCCCACCCCGAGGACGACTGGGCGGGTTCACAGATACTCAAGCACGAGGGCGGATCCACGGCCGGCGAGGCGCCCACGGGGCTGCTCGCCACCGTCGAGGGCGTGGACGTCAGCAGCCACCAGGGCAATGTCAACTGGTCGACGCTGTGGAGCAGCGGGGTCCGGTTCGCCTACGTCAAGGCCACCGAGGGTACGAGCTACACCAACCCGTACTTCGCCCAGCAGTACAACGGCTCGTTCAACGTCGGCATGATCCGCGGCGCGTACCACTTCGCCCTGCCGAACAATTCGAGCGGCGCCGCCCAGGCCAACTACTTCGTGGACCACGGCGGCGGCTGGTCCAAGGACGGCAAGACGCTGCCGGGCGCGCTCGACATGGAGTACAACCCCTACGGCGCGACCTGCTACGGGCTGAGCGCCAGCGCGATGGTCAACTGGATCAAGTCCTTCAACAGCACCTACAAGGCGCGCACCGGCCGCGACCCGGTGATCTACACCTCCACGAGCTGGTGGAAGACCTGCACGGGCAACTCCGCCGCCTTCGGTGGCGTCAACCCCCTGTGGATTCCGCGCTACGGCTCGTCCGTCGGCGAGCTTCCGGCGGGCTGGGGCTTCCACACCATCTGGCAGTACACCTCGTCCGGCCCGACGGTCGGCGACCACAACAAGTTCAACGGCGCCATGGACCGGCTGCAGGCGCTCGCCAACGGCTGAGCCCGCGCCTCCTCACCCCCACATCCGGCGCGTCCGCCCTCCGGTGTACGGACAGGTCTGTCTGTACGCTGGAGGGCGTCGGTCGTCCTACGGCCAAGTCAAGGAGCATGATCATGAGCACCGCCCGCCCCTCCGCCCATGAGCGGATCCTGTCCACCGCCACCGCGCTGTTCAACGCCCATGGGGTGCGCGGTGTCGGGGTGGACCGGATCATCGCCGAGTCGGGTGTGGCCAAGGCGACGCTCTACTCCCACTTCCGCACCAAGGACGATCTGGTCCTGGCCTATCTCCACAGGTCGGACCAGCACTGGCGGGGGGCGCTGCGGGAGGCCGCCGAGACGGCCGGCGCCGATCCCCGGGACCGTCTCGTCGGAGTCTTCGACGCGCTGATCGCGACGACCGAGCGGGACGGTTTCCGCGGCTGCGCGTTCACCAGGACCGCGGGCGAGACCGAGCCGGGCACCGCCCCGCACGCCACGACGGCCGAGCACAAGCGCGCCATACGGGCCTGGCTGACCGAGCTGGCCCGGGAGGCCGGGGCCGCCGACCCCGAGCGGCTCGGCCTGCAGATCTCCGTACTCGTGGACGGGACGATGGCCGCGGCCGCGCTGGAGCCGAGGCCGGAGTTCGCGGAGGCGGCTCAGGACGCGGCGCGGGCGCTGGTCGCGGAGGCGTGCCCGGCGCGGGTGTAGCCCTCGTACACAGCGTCCGGCTCTCGTACGCAGCGCGGCTCCCGTACGTACGCGAAGGGCCCGGCCGCACCCATGAGGTGCGGCCGGACCCTTCGCCGTGTCGCGCGGCCGGGCGTGACGCGTGGCTCAGACGGCGGTCAGCTCGCGCTCCCGTATCACGCCGGAGGCCAGCAGCTCGCGATAGCGGTCCTGGTAGGCGGCGAGCTCGGCGTCGTCGAGCGTATGGGAGCCGTGCACGATGAGCGGCTCCTCGTAGCGCATCCCGGTGAGATGGGCGGTGTTGTCGAAGGGCCTGAGCAGCTCGACGACCGGGAAGCGGTGGAGCCCGTCCGGCCGGTACTGCTCCTCGGCGGAGCCCGTCGAGGTGGCGATGAGCAGCGACTTGCCGTGCAGTGAGGTGCCGCCGGTGCCGTAGGCGAAGCCGCGCAGGAACACCTCGTCCAGCCACTTCTTCAGCAGCGGTGGCGCCGAATACCAATAGAAGGGGAACTGCAGCACGATCCGGTCGTGCTGCAGCAGCAGCCGCTGCTCGCGCTCGACATCGATCCGCAGATCGGGATATTCGGCGTAGAGGTCATGGAAGGTGATCCCGTCCACCGGCCGGGCCGCCTCGGCGAGCGCGGCGTTGACGCGGGACGTGGCGAGGTTGGGGTGGGCGAGGACGAGCAGGGTGCGCGGCACGGATCCCTCCGGGACAACAGGCATGAACAGACAGGTCTGTCTGCTTCCTTTTCGAAGCTACCAGACAGACCTGTCTGGCTGCCAACGAGGCCCGGCCCCGTCCCGGGTCAGCCGCGCCCGGGCACAATCACCTGCCCCTGCGCCGTCCCTTCGACGACCTGCGCATACGCCTGAGCCACGGTCTCCGCGGGGATCCCCTCGGTGGGGTCCATGCCCAGCTTCTCCAGGGTTTCCCGCACCCATCCCGGGCAGATCGCGTTCACCCGCACGCCGCGCTCCATCTCGATCACGGCGGCTCGGACGAAGGCGTCGAGCCCCGCGTTCACCAGCGCGCCGAAGGCCCCGCCGGGGGTGGGCTTCTCGAAGACCCCACTGGTGAGGGTGATGGACCCGCCGTCGCGGAGGTGGTGGAGGGCCCGGCGTACGAGGGCGACCTGGCCCAGCAGCTTGGCGTCCAGACCGGTGGTGAACTCCTCGTCCGAGGCGTCCCCGCCGAGCGGGGTGAGCGCGCCGGAGGCGGCGCAGCAGACGACGGCGTCGACGTCCTGGACGGTCGCGAAGAGGTGGTCGAGGGTGGCGGGGTCGGCCATGTCGACGCGCACGGCGCCGGTGGCGCCGGTGCGGGAGGCCCGTACGACCTCATGCCGACCTTCGAGGGCGTCCGCCACGGCACGCCCGATGGTTCCTGTCGCTCCGATCACGATGACGTTCATGCGGCTCAGCGTGCCGGAGAGCGGGGCGCGCCGCCTGGCCCTGTGGGAACCAGGCAGCGGGGAGCGGGTCAGTCGCGGGGGAACTCGTCGGTCGTGAGCGTCAGGTCGACGACGGTGTTCGTCAGATCCACCTCACCGCCGAAGGGCACCGTTCGTTCGTTGAGGTAGGCGCCGTCCTTGGGCTCGGTGAACAGGTGGCACCTGCCGGTGTAGGGGTCAATGATCAGATAGACGGGAACCTCGGCAGTGGCGTATGCCGACTTCTTGGGGCCGTAATCATTGGCACCCGTGCGCTTTGAGATCACCTCGGCCACGAACTCGACGTCCTGATGACACCACTGGCCCTTGGAGTTCTTGACAGCTCCCTCGGCGATCAGCGTGACATCGGTCGCGAAGCCGTTGAGGTAGCCGGGATAGTCGATGCGGACATCCGACAACACGTTCACGTCCACCCCGAAGCGATCTTCGAGAGCCCGCACGATCCTACGGATGATGTACCAATGCACGTCCCGCTGCGGCGACATGAAGATGTTCCCCTCGACAATCTCAACCTTGATTCCCTCGGGGACGGGCATCTTCTCGAGCGCCTCGAACATCGCGTCCAAGGTGAGTTCGTCGCTGCTGTCGGCCATCTCGATCCTGTCAATCGCCATGACGGTCACCGTGCCGCTCCTCCCCGCCGCGAACACAGAAACCGCGGCCGGTCAGTCCAACGATACGCACGGCCGACAGGTCACGCGTGGCCCGGAATCCCGTTCGACACGGGGTTCCGGGCCACGGCGCCACCGGCAGCGTCCGTCACGCCGCTGCCGGAACCTCGGGGACGGCCGCCCGGGCGGGTTCGAGGGCCAGCTCCAGGACTCGGCGGACATCCGAGACCGGGTGGACGTCGAGCTTGTCCAGGACCTCGGCGGGGACGTCGTCCAGGTCGGGCTCGTTGCGCTTGGGGATGATCACGGTGGTCACCCCGGCCCGGTGCGCCGCCAGCAGCTTCTGCTTGACGCCGCCGATGGGCAGCACCCGCCCGGTCAGGGAGACCTCGCCCGTCATCGCCACGTCCGGGCGCACCTGGCGGCCGGAGAGCAGCGAGGCCAGGGCGGTGGTCATGGTGACGCCCGCGCTCGGGCCGTCCTTGGGGACCGCGCCCGCCGGGACGTGGAGGTGGACGCCGCGCTCCTTCAGGTCACCGACCGGCAGCTCCAGTTCCGCGCCGCGGGAGCGCAGGAAGGAGAGCGCGATCTGGGCGGACTCCTTCATGACGTCGCCGAGCTGACCGGTCAGGTTCAGCCCCGCGCCGCCCGTCTCCGGGTCGGCCAGCGACGCCTCCACGAACAGCACGTCACCACCCGCGCCCGTGACCGCGAGCCCGGTCGCCACGCCGGGGACGGCGGTGCGGCGCTCGGCCGGGTCCTGGGCGGACTCGGGGGTGTGGTGCGGCCGGCCGATCAGCGGGCGCAGCTCCTCCACACCGACGGTGAAGGGGAGCTCGCGCTCGCCGAGCTCGTGCTGGGCCGCGACCTTGCGCAGCAGCCGGGCGATCGAGCGCTCCAGGGTCCGTACGCCCGCCTCGCGGGTGTACTCGCCCGCCAGCTTGCGCAGCGCCTCGTCCGCCACCGTGACCTCGCCCGGCTCCAGGCCGGCCCGCTCGAGCTGACGGGGCAGCAGGTGGTCACGGGCGATGGTGACCTTCTCGTCCTCGGTGTAGCCGTCCAGGCGCACCAGCTCCATACGGTCCAGGAGCGCCTCCGGGATGGCCTCCAGGACGTTGGCGGTGGCGAGGAAGACCACGTCGCTCAGGTCGAGTTCGACCTCCAGGTAGTGGTCGCGGAAGGTGTGGTTCTGGGCCGGGTCCAGGACCTCCAGCAGGGCCGCGGCCGGGTCGCCGCGGAAGTCGGAGCCCACCTTGTCGATCTCGTCCAGGAGGACGACGGGGTTCATGGAGCCCGCCTCCTTGATGGCCCGGACGACCCGGCCGGGCAGCGCTCCCACGTAGGTGCGCCGGTGGCCGCGGATCTCCGCCTCGTCGCGGACGCCGCCGAGTGCGACCCGGACGAACTTCCGCCCCATCGCACGGGCGACGCTCTCGCCCAGACTGGTCTTGCCGACTCCGGGCGGGCCCACCAGGGCCAGCACCGCACCGCCGCGGCGGCCGCCGACGACGCCGAGGCCCCGGTCGGCGCGGCGCTTGCGCACCGCCAGGTACTCGGTGATCCGCTCCTTGACGTCGTCCAGGCCCGCGTGGTCGGCGTCGAGCACGGCCTTGGCGCCCTGAATGTCGTACGCGTCCTCGGTGCGCTCGTTCCAGGGCAGCTCCAGGACGGTGTCCAGCCAGGTGCGGATCCAGCTTCCCTCGGGGCTCTGGTCGCTGGACCGCTCCAGCTTGTCGACCTCCTTGAGGGCCGCCTCGCGCACCTTCTCCGGCAGATCGGCGGACTCGACCCGGGCCCGGTAGTCGTCAGCCTCGTCAGCCTCGGCCCCGGTTCCGCCGTTCAGCTCGGCGAGTTCCTTACGGACGGCTTCGAGCTGGCGCCGCAGCAGGAATTCGCGCTGCTGCTTGTCGACGCCCTCCTGGACGTCCTTGGCGATCGACTCGGCGACATCCTGCTCGGCGAGGTGGTCGCTCAGCCGGGTGACGGCGAGCTTCAGCCGGGCCACCGGGTCGGTGGTCTCCAGCAGCTCGACGCGCTGGGCCACGCTCAGGAAGGGCGAGTAGCCGGAGTTGTCGGCGAGCTGGGCGACATCGTCGATCTGCTCCACCCGGTCCACGACCTGCCAGGCGCCGCGCTTGCGCAGCCAGCTGGTGGCCAGCGCCTTGTATTCCTTGATCAGTTCGGTGACGGCACCGGGCAGCGGATCGGGCACGATCTCCTCGACCGTGGTCCCCTCCACCCACAGCGCCGCCCCGGGTCCGGTGGTCCCGGCCCCGATGCGGACGCGGCGCACACCGCGGATCAGCGCGCCCGGGTCGCCGTCGGAGAGCCGGCCCACCTGCTCGACGGTGCCGAGCGTGCCGATGCCCGCGTACGTGCCGTCGACGCGCGGCACCAGCAGCACCTTCGGCTTACCGCTTCCGCTCCCACTGGAGCGTGCGGCGGCCTGGGCGGCCTCCACCGCGGCGCGTACCTCGGTATCGGACAGGTCCAGCGGCACCACCATGCCGGGCAGCACGACCTCGTCGTCCAGAGGCAGTACGGGCAGGGTGAGCGGTGTGGACAGCGAAGCCATGATCTCCCCTTCGGCAGGCAACTTGAGTCGGCGGGACTCAAATAATCAATGCCCACTCAATGCACGGAGGGGCCTCAGGTGTTCCCAGACGCTCGTTCGCTGTGAGCGAAGCCGTCCTCGGCGGCTGCGCTGTCCTCCGAGGAGGGCCGCCACCTGGTGTTTCGCCGGACATACGGCCAGCAGACGACGCCGATCAGCAGGGCGAGCCCATGGCCCCACTCGGTGAGCGGATCGAAGTCGACGAGGCTCCCGGCAGCGAGCGCGAGGCCGATCCCGCCGAGCAGCGCCCAGCGCAGCCGGGGCACCAGCAGCCCGGCGAGCGCGGCGGCGCAGGCGATCAGGCCGTAGCTGACCCCGTAGTCGAGGCGGCGCAGCGAGCTGTCCGGGAGATGCCCGACGGCGACGGAGGCGGCCACCGGAAGCTCGGTGAGCAGCGTCGCCAGCACATGGCCGAGCAGGAACACCCCGGCGGTCCGCACCCCACCGATGCGCCGCTCCAGCGCGCCGAGTACCAGGGGAAAGACGACTAGATAGGGCGAGGTGACCCCACCCACCGCCCACAACGCGCTGACCAGCAGCGTCAGCAGCGGCCGCTGGGAGAGGTGGGACACGTCGGTGCTGGAGTCCGCGAGCAGATCGTGCACGGTGCCGGGGTCGCCGAGGCGGGCGTAGAGCCCGGTCCCGAGCAGGACGAGTGTGTAGCCGAGGGTGAACGGCACGCGGATGAGCGTGCGCGGCAGCCGGTTGAGGCGGGGCGGCTTGCTGAGGCCGACCGCTGTGGCAGCCGTAAGGCGGCCATGACCCGCCCCGGCGGCCGTAAGGCGCTCGCGCGGCTCCCCGGCCGCCGACCCCTGCGGCGTACTGGCCCCGGCGGCGGCCGGCCCGGTGCGCCCTGCCGCCCGCCGCCGACCGGCCGTGCCGACGCACGGATGAGCGGCGGCGGCCGCCTCTTGCCCACTCGGGTCACCGCCGTCCGCCACCCGCGCGCCCGGGACGGCTGGACGGCTCGCCTGGCCGCTCGGCAAGGGCCCCGCCGCCCCAGCGGCATCCGCGCCTTCGGGCTCCGCGTCCGTCGTCCCGCGTATCGATGTCGTCAACGCCCGCGCCCCTTCCTCACTCCCTCTGCACTCCGCATATCCGCGACGACGGGAACAACAACCCGGCGGCCGTGAGTCATGTCACCGTGGCGCCGGCTGTGACGCGGGCGACGTCGCGCCGCCGGACCGCCGGTGGAATCGGTTGGACCGGCGCGAGGGGCCGGCGCGAGGATGGCGGCATCAGGACCACCCCGGGAGGACCCACCCCATGCAGCCGCAACCGCAGCCGCCGTACGACCTCCACCCCGCCGACGACGACCGGCCGGTGACCGTCGACCGCCGGGAGGGTCCGTACGGCGAAGTGGTGCTGCGGCGGCGCGGTGGCGGGGAGCCGTCGGGGGACGCCGTCTTCGAGATCATCGCCAATGGGTGCTTCCTCATGGACACCTCCGACGGCCGCTCCGAGCGGCTGCTCATCCGCGCCGCGCTCGGCGCGCTGCCCGCCGACCGGCCCTCCCCCGCGCTGCTCATCGGCGGGCTCGGCGTGGGGTTTTCGCTGGTCGAGGCGGTGGCGGAGCCCCGGTGGGGGCGGATCGCGGTGGTCGAGCGGGAGGCGGCGGTGATCGACTGGCACCGCGAAGGCCCCCTGGCGGCCGTGACCGCCGGGGCGCTGGCCGATCCGCGCGCCGAGATCGTCCACGCCGATCTGGTCGCCTGGCTGCGGACCGGCCCGCAGACCCCGCGGGCCCCGCAGACCTATGACGCGCTGTGCCTGGACATCGACAACGGACCCGACTGGACCGTCACCGAGGACAACGACGGCCTCTACTCCCCCACCGGACTCGCCGCCTGCGCGGAGCGCCTCGCACCGGGCGGAGTGCTGGCCGTATGGTCGGCGCAGCCGTCACCCGCGTTCGAGGAATCTCTCCGTAATGCCGGGTTCACGCAGGTGCGTACGGAAGAGGTCACCGTTGCCCGGGGTGTTCCCGACGTCGTGCATCTTGCCGTTCGGGGCGCGTAGCAAAGCCGCGTACGCTGGCTTTACGCTTGCTTGCCTACCAAACGCGGCTGAGCGATGACCAGGCGCGAGCCGCGGGTTTCACCGGAAGACGCAGGGGCGGGCGTATGGAGCAGACTCACAACGGTCACAACGGGGCCGCCACGACCACCCCTGGCGCACAGCGCCGGGTCCTCGTCGTCGAGGACGATCCGACCATAGTGGACGCCATCGCGGCCCGGCTGCGTGCCGAGGGGTTCCAGGTCCAGACGGCGGGAGACGGTCCGGCGGCGGTCGACACGGCCGAGGCGTGGCAGCCCGATCTGCTGGTCCTCGACGTGATGCTGCCGGGCTTCGACGGCTTGGAGGTCTGCCGCCGGGTGCAGGCCCGCCGTCCGGTGCCCGTGCTGATGCTGACCGCGCGCGACGACGAGACCGACATGCTGGTGGGGCTCGGGGTCGGTGCCGACGACTACATGACCAAGCCGTTCTCCATGCGCGAACTGGCCGCGCGGGTGCATGTGCTGCTGCGGCGGGTGGAGCGGGCGGCGCTGGCCGCGCACACCCCGCGCAGCGGGATCCTGCGCCTGGGCGAGCTGGAGATCGACCACGCCCAGCGCCGGGTGCGGGTGCGCGGTTCGGATGTGCATCTGACCCCGACCGAGTTCGATCTGCTGGTCTGCCTGGCCAACACCCCGCGCGCGGTGCTCTCGCGTGAGCAGCTGCTGGCCGAGGTGTGGGACTGGGCGGACGCCTCGGGCACCCGCACCGTGGACAGCCACATCAAGGCGCTGCGCCGGAAGATCGGCGCGGAGCGGATCCGTACGGTGCACGGCGTCGGCTACGCCCTGGAGACCCCGGCGGCATGAGGAAGGGCCGCTGGGCGCGCAGGGTTCCCGAGGTCTGGCGGGTCCCCGGGGCCCGGGTTCCCAAGGTCTGCCGGATGTACGCCGGCCCCAGGGGCCGGCGGGCGTGGTCCCGCGCCACCTGGGCCCGGATCTGGGAGGCGCTGCGGCCCTTCGACCCGTACCGCTCGGTCAAGGCGGCACTGGGGGCACTGGTCATCGGCTCGGTGATCATCACCACCTGGCTGGTCTTCGCGGCGGTGCACTCCGATACCGAGCTGCGCGTGATCACCATCTTCTCGATCATCGCCTCGCTGCTGATCACCCAGTTCGTGGCCCACGGGCTGACCGCCCCGCTGGACGAGATGACCGAGGTCACCCGGGCGATGGCGAACGGCGACTACACCCGGCGGGTGCAGGCGGCGCAGCGCCGGGACGAGTTCGGCGACCTGGCGACCGCGTTCAACCGGATGGCGGCCGATCTGGAGGCGGTGGACACCCACCGCAAGGAGCTGGTCGCCAACGTCTCGCATGAGCTGCGCACCCCCATCGCGGCCCTGCGCGCCGTGCTGGAGAACGTGGTGGACGGGGTCTCGGAGGCCGACCCGGAGACCATGCGGGTCGCGCTGCGGCAGACCCAGCGCCTGGGCCGCCTGGTGGATCAGCTGCTCGATCTCTCCCGCCTCGACAACGGGGTGGTGCCGCTGCACGCGCGGCGGTTCGAGGTCTGGCCGTATCTGGCCGGAATCCTCAAGGAGGCCAGCATGGCCAAGGGCGCGGAGTCCCAATCGGGCGCGCACACCCGTACGGACGTCCACCTCAACCTGGACGTCTCGCCGCCCGAGCTGACCGCCCACGCCGACGCCGAGCGGCTGCACCAGGTGATGGCGAACCTCATCGACAACGCGGTCAAGCACAGCCCGGCGCACGGCCGGGTGACCGTGCGGGCCCGGCGCGGTGACGGCGGCCCGGAAAGCCTGGAGCTGGAGGTGCTGGACGAGGGTCCCGGCATCCCGGAAGCGGAACGGCACCGGGTCTTCGAGCGGTTCAACCGGGGCGGGCTCTCCCCCGACAGTGCGGCGGCCGGGGGCCGCCGCCCGGGCCCGCCCAGCGACGGCGGCACCGGTCTGGGGCTGGCGATCGCGCGCTGGGCGGTGGACCTGCACGGCGGGCGGATAGGCGTGGCGGAGTCCCCGCGCGGCTGCCGGATCAAGGTCAGCCTCCCCGGACCGGCCCCGGAATCCAAACCGGCCATCCCCTGAGATCAAAGGTGAAGTAAAGTCGACCCTGTCGCGCACATACGAGCGGCAGGGGTGCACGTTTGCGCTGCCCGCGTGAGGAAACACACGAAACTCCGGGTGTTTCCCGGTGAGTCATGCGCTGAAACCCGCCAATCAATGTGACTTGCGCGACGATGACCAGTGCGGCCTGCACGTAAGGGTCCAAGGGGCGTAGCCTTAATTCCCGCTGTCCACCACCTTAGGAAGCGGAAGAGGGCGGTTGCCGCCGTGTCGCCACAGTCCCCCAACACCTCGAGCGTCTCGACCGATGAACAGGACGGGCAGGGAAGTAACCCTGCCGCTGCCTTCGGCCCCAATGAGTGGCTCGTCGACGAGATCTACCAGCAGTACCTCCAGGACCCGAACTCGGTCGACCGAGCCTGGTGGGACTTCTTCGCCGACTACAAGCCGGGTCAGGACACCGGCTCCGCGGTGGCCACGCCACCACAGGGAGTAGCCGCGAGCGCCGCCCCGGCGGCTCCGGCCCAGCCGGCGGAGGCCAAGCCCGCCGTCCCGGCCGCGAAGCCCGCCGAGGCCAAGCCCGCCGCGGCGGCCCCGGCCGCCCCGAAGCCCGCACCGGCGCAGCCCGCGGCCCCCGCCGCGAAGGCCGCCCCGGCGGCTCCGGCGGCCCCGGCCAAGCCCGCTCCGGTCAAGCCGACCCCGGCCGAGCCGACGGTCTCCAAGAAGGAGCCCGCCGCGCCCTCCGTCGGCCCCGAGCTGGTCACGCTGCGCGGCCCCTCCGCCGCCGTGGCGAAGAACATGAACGCGTCGCTGGAGCTGCCGACGGCCACCTCGGTCCGCGCGGTCCCGGTCAAGCTGCTGTTCGACAACCGCATCGTCATCAACAACCACCTCAAGCGCGCCCGTGGCGGCAAGGTGTCCTTTACGCACCTGATCGGCTACGCCATGGTGCAGGCGCTGAAGGCGATGCCCTCGATGAACCACTCGTTCACCGAGAAGGACGGCAAGCCGACCCTGGTCAAGCCCGAGCACATCAACCTCGGTCTCGCCATCGACCTGGTCAAGCCCAACGGTGACCGTCAGCTCGTCGTGGCCGCGATCAAGAAGGCCGAGACGCTCAACTTCTTCGAGTTCTGGCAGGCGTACGAGGACATCGTCCGCCGCGCCCGCTCGGGCAAGCTGACGATGGACGACTTCACCGGCGTCACGGCCTCCCTGACCAACCCCGGCGGCATCGGCACCGTCCACTCGGTGCCGCGGCTGATGCCCGGGCAGGGCCTGATCGTCGGCGTCGGCGCCATGGAGTACCCCGCCGAGTTCCAGGGCACCTCCCAGGACACCCTGAACAAGCTGGGCATCTCCAAGGTCATGACGCTGACCAGCACCTATGACCACCGGGTGATCCAGGGCGCCGCCTCCGGCGAGTTCCTGCGGATCATGAACCAGCTGCTGCTCGGCGAGAACGACTTCTTCGACGAGATCTTCAAGGCGCTGCGCATCCCCTACGAGCCGGTCCGCTGGCTCAAGGACATCGACGTCAGCCACGACGACGACGTCACCAAGGCGGCGCGGGTCTTCGACCTGATCCACTCCTACCGGGTCCGCGGCCATGTCATGGCCGACACCGACCCGCTGGAGTACCGCCAGCGCAAGCACCCCGACCTGGACATCATCGAGCACGGGCTCACCCTGTGGGACCTGGAGCGCGAGTTCGCGGTCGGCGGCTTCGCGGGCAAGACCATGATGAAGCTGCGCGACATCCTGGGCGTGCTGCGCGACTCGTACTGCCGCACCACCGGCATCGAGTTCATGCACATCCAGGACCCCAAGCAGCGCAAGTGGATCCAGGACCGCGTCGAGCGCAACCACGACAAGCCGGAGCGCGAGGAGCAGCTGCGCATCCTGCGGCGGCTGAACGCGGCCGAGGCGTTCGAAACCTTCCTGCAGACCAAGTACGTCGGCCAGAAGCGGTTCTCCCTGGAGGGCGGCGAGTCCGTCATCCCGCTGCTGGACGCGGTGCTGGACGCGGCCGCCGAGTCGCGCCTGGACGAGGTCGTCGTCGGCATGGCCCACCGCGGCCGGCTCAACGTCCTCGCCAACATCGTCGGCAAGTCGTACGCGCAGATCTTCCGCGAGTTCGAGGGCAACCTCGACCCGAAGTCCATGCACGGCTCCGGCGACGTCAAGTACCACCTGGGCGCCGAGGGCACCTTCACCGGCCTGGACGGCGAGCAGATCAAGGTCTCGCTCGCCGCGAACCCCTCCCACCTGGAGGCCGTGGACCCGGTCCTGGAGGGCGTCGTCCGCGCCAAGCAGGACATCATCGGCAAGGCCGGCACCGACTTCACCGTGCTGCCCGTCGCCCTCCACGGCGACGCGGCCTTCGCGGGCCAGGGTGTGGTCGCCGAGACGCTGAACATGTCGCAGCTGCGCGGCTACCGCACCGGCGGCACCGTGCACATCGTGATCAACAACCAGGTCGGCTTCACCGCCGCCCCGGCCGCGTCCCGCTCCTCGATGTACGCCACGGACGTCGCGCGCATGATCGAGGCGCCGATCTTCCATGTGAACGGCGACGACCCGGAGGCCGTCGTGCGCGTCGCGCGGCTCGCCTTCGAGTTCCGCCAGGCGTTCAACAAGGACGTGGTCATCGACCTGATCTGCTACCGCCGCCGCGGCCACAACGAGACCGACAACCCCGGTTTCACCCAGCCGCTGATGTACGACCTGATCGACAAGAAGCGCTCGGTGCGCAAGCTCTACACCGAGTCGCTGATCGGGCGCGGCGACATCACCCTGGAAGAGGCCGAGCAGGCGCTGCAGGACTTCCAGGGCCAGTTGGAGAAGGTCTTCACCGAGGTCCGCGACGCGGTCTCGGCCCCGGCCCCGGCCGAGGTCCCCGAGCCGCAGGCGGAGTTCCCGGTCTCGGTCCAGACGGGCGTCTCCCAGGAGGTCGTCAAGCGGATCGCCGAGTCCCAGGTCAACACCCCCGACCGGATCACCGTCCACCCGCGGCTGTTCCCGCAGCTCCAGCGGCGCGCGGCGATGATCGAGGACGACTCGATCGACTGGGGCATGGGCGAGACCCTCGCCATCGGCTCGCTGCTGATGGAGGGCACCCCGGTCCGGCTCGCCGGTCAGGACTCCCGCCGCGGCACCTTCGGCCAGCGCCACGCGGTGCTGGTGGACCGCGAGACCGGTGACGACTACACCCCGCTGCTGTACCTCACCGAGGACCAGGCGCGGTACAACATCTACGACTCGCTGCTCAGCGAGTACGCGGCGATGGGCTTCGAGTACGGCTACTCGCTGGCCCGTCCGAACGCGCTGGTCATGTGGGAAGCGCAGTTCGGTGACTTCGTCAACGGCGCGCAGACCATCGTGGACGAGTTCATCACCTCGGCCGAGCAGAAGTGGGGCCAGACCTCTGGTGTCACGCTGCTGCTGCCGCACGGTTACGAGGGCCAGGGGCCGGACCACTCGTCGGCCCGTATCGAGCGCTTCCTCCAGCTGTGCGCGCAGAACAACATGACGGTCGCCGCGCCGACGCTGCCGTCGAACTACTTCCACCTGCTGCGCTGGCAGGTCCACAACCCGCACCACAAGCCGCTGGTCGTCTTCACCCCGAAGTCGATGCTGCGTCTGAAGGCCGCGGCGTCGAAGACCGACGAGTTCCTCAACGGCTCCTTCCGTCCCGTCATCGGCGACGAGACGGTCGACCCGGCCGCGGTGCGCAAGGTGGTCTTCTGCTCCGGCAAGGTCTACTACGACGTGGCCGCGGAGCGGGACAAGCGCGGTGCGAACGACACGGCGATCATCCGCCTGGAGCGGCTGTACCCGCTGCCGGGTAAGGAGCTGCAGGCCGAGATCGCCAAGTACTCGGGTGTCGAGAAGTACGTGTGGGCGCAGGAGGAGCCGGCCAACCAGGGTGCCTGGCCGTTCGTCGCCCTCAACCTGATCGACCACCTGGAGCTGTCGGTCGGCGCGGACGTCCCCGCCGCCGAGCGCCTGGTCCGGGTCTCCCGTCCGCACTCGTCCTCGCCCGCGGTGGGGTCGAACAAGCGGCACCAGTCGGAGCAGCAGGCGCTGGTGAACGAGGTCTTCGAGATCTGATCCACCCCGTTCGAACCCGGAAGGCCCGGTCCCGCGATGCGCGGGGCCGGGCCTTCCGGCCGTTCGGCCGGGTCAGATGGGCAGCGGCTCGAAGTCCCAGACGGAGCGGGTCCCATCGCGGGCCGCCATGGTCTCCGGGTGATCCGGCCCCAGGACGGCATCCAGGCCGCCCAGGGCCACCTCCTCGATCACGTCCGCCTCGTCGCGTCCGCCACGGATCACCCGCAGATCCGCCGCCAGCCCGATCTGGGCCAGCAGGGTGAGCGGATGCCGTTCGCCGAGCGCCTCGGCGGCGCGCAGCGCGGTCTCCCGGCTCATGGCGCAGGCGTCCTCCGGCTGCCCCATCGCGTGGTACCTGGCGGCGGTGTTGAGCGCGATGCCCAGTGTCCAGGGGTGGCGCTCGCCGAGGGCAGCCGACATGTCCGTGAGCGAGGCGTCCAGAACCCTCACCGCGAGCCCCATGGGCAGGGTGAGCGCGTGGTTCGCGCGGGCACCGATGGTGTACGGGTGCCGGTCGCCCAGAGCGGCCCGATAACGCGCCACGGTCTCCTCGGCGATGCTCCCGGCCCGCCCCAGGTCGCCCTCGCGCCGGAGGTCGCGGGCGACTCCCGTCCCGATCATCAGCGTCGGCGGGGCGTCCTCGCCCAGCAGGCGCGTCGCCCGATGCGACAGGGCATGGATGTCGATATCGCCCTCCCCGTCACACCTCCACAGGTGGTACAGCGCGGTCAGGGTCAGCGGATGCTCGGTGCCCAGCACCGCGACGTGCCGATGGACGCTGGTCGCCTGAAGCTCCAAGGCGTCCCGGTGACGGCCGGACAGCCGCAGGTCGTACGCGTGCTCCGTCTCGCACGCCAGCGTCACCAGCGCCGTCGGGCCCAGCTCCGCCCGCGCGCTGTCCAGCGCGTGCCCGGACAGCTCCGTGGCCTCGGCGTAGGAGCCGAGCATCCGCAGCGAGCGGGACAGGCCGCGCTGAGCGTTCCGCGCCTCCGCACCGTCCTGCGGACACGTGACGGCACACAGGTCGCGCTGTCGGCGGGCGAGTTCATACGCCTCGTCATAGCGGGCCAGGCCCCGCAGATCCGTGCCGAGCCGGGCCATCGCGACGAGTCTGCCCGGCGCGTCGGACCCGCCCAGGCCCTTCAGCACCGCCCGGTCCAGCGCCTCGGCGGCGGCGTAGTCCCCGGCCTCGCGCAGCAGCGCGGCCCGGCGCGCGGCCAGGTCCGGATGGTCGCCCGCCGCGCGTTCCGCGAGGTGCCGGCCCGTCGCGTAGTCGCCGCTCAGGGTCAGATAGGTGAGGAACCCGACGACCAGCCGGCGCGAGGCGGCGTCCGGTGACTCCAGCGCGCCCGACTGCTCCAGGTACGGCACGAGCCGGGCGTAGCGCGGCCAAGTCGCCGGGTCGTCGGGGCGCCGCGGATCGGCCGCGACGAGGGCGCCGCGGACGACCCGGGCGTCCTTCTCCCGCTTGTCCTCCGGGGTCCGGCGCCGCACCGCGTCCCGTACGAAGCGGCTCATCCACACCGCCTCGTCCTCCAGCGTCGACCGCCGCATCACCGACCACTGGGCCAGCTTGCCGATGGCCAGCTCCAGTTGGCTGGGGTTCTCCAGGAGCGCCGCCACCGCCGGGGAGACCTGGCCCGCCGGGATGGCCCGCAGCAGGGCGAGCGGCACCGGGCCGGGGCCGAACAGGGCGCACACCCGCAACAGTTCGGCCGCCGCCTTCGTGGTCTCCCGCAGCCGGGTGATCAGATCCTTGAAGGCGGCGTGGTACGGCATCGGGTAATCGGCGGCGGACCGTACCGGGTTGGGCTCGCCGTCGCTCACCATGCGCACGTACTCGGCGACGGGCGTGGACGCGCCGTCCAGCCAGCCCGCCGTCTGGTCCAGCGCCAGCGGCAGGTCCTCGACGGCCGCCGCCAGCCGGTCCGCGTCCTCGGATCCGATGCGCGGCGCCCGGCGGCGCACCAGGGCGACGCTCTCCGCCCGGTGCAGCGGCGGGACCTCCAGCAGCTCGGCGTAGTGGTCGGCCCAGGCCCGGTTGCGGGAGGTGATCAGCACATGGCCGCCCCCGGCGGGCAGCAGACCGGCGATGGCCTCCGGGTCGTCGGCGTCGTCCAGGACGATCAGCCAGCGCCGGTACGGATCGCCCCGGCGCAGCGCCTCCAGCGCGGCGCGGGCCAGATCCGCGTCCTTCGCGTCCTGACGGACGCCGACCTCCCCGAGCACCCTCACCAGAACGGGGGCCAGCGCGGCGAGCCGCGCCTCCAGCGGGGGCCGCCCGTCCACGGTGCTCCACCAGACGACGTCGTACCGGGCGGCGAAGCGGTGGGCGTACTCGGCGGCGAGCTGGGACTTGCCGATGCCCGGCGGCCCGACGAGGGCGACCACGGCGGTGTCGGCGGGAGCGGCGTCCAGCCGGTCGTACACCTCGGTGAGCAGCGCGTCCCGCCCGGTGAACCGCGGATTGCGGCGCGGCACACCGCCCCAGACGTCGGGGACCTGCCCCGAGTCCGTCGGTGTGCGGCCGCCGGGGTCGGCTTCGCCGCCCCGTAACGCCGCCAGCTCCCCTTCGAGCCGCCGGGCCCGCTCCTGTGCGGCGATGGCCTGCTCCTCCGCGAGCCTGAGCCGGTGCGAGACCGGGTCCTCGGCCACGGCCTTCGCCCCGGCCGCCTCCTCCTCCGTCTGCAGTTGGTGTTCCAGCGCCTCGCACCGCCGCTCGGCGTCCAGCGCCTGCCGCCGGGCCTGGGTCAACGCGTCCTGAAGGCGGGCGACTTCTTCCCGCAGCCGGTCCCGTTCGGCCGTCAGGTCCTCGCGCTCCTGCCGCAGACGGTCCAGCTCCGCGCTCCGGGCCTCGCGGTCGGCCGCCGCGACCGCGATCCGCCGCTGCTCGACCTCCATCTCGGCGATGCGCTGCTTCCGCACCAGCAACGCCTCCGACAGCGCCTCCGCCCGCACCTCGGCCTGTTGGCGCTGCCGGTCGGCGTCGGCGAGTTGGTCGCGCAGCCGCTGAAGCTCCCAGCCGACCTTGTTGGTGGCCTGCAACGCCCGGCGTTGCAGGGTGTGCACATGGGCCATCACCTCGGTCGAGGAGGGTCGTCCGGCGGCCTTGGCGGCATGGGTGAGGAGCTGGTCCACGAATTCGGCGGGTGGCACCACCGTGCCGTTCAGATAGCGCGAGACGGTCCCGGCGTCGTAGTGCAGCCGTACGGCGAAGACCCGCAGCGACACCCCGACCGCGCCGAACAGCTCCCTGAGGCTCTCGGCCAGCGCCCGGCACTCCGGTCTCACCTGCTCGGGGATCGGCTTGAGATCCCCGATCCGCCGCGCCGCGCCCGGCTCCGGCACCAGCTCCCCGCCGACGGGTCCGTCCTCCACGGGTCGCCCCTCCCCCGTTGCGGCCGCTCTGCAACGCGTGCGGGCTGCCGCAACGCCCCAGAGCCCGCACATCGTGAAACGTACCCCCGGCGCCTTGGCCGGTTTCACGAAAGCAGGTCAACGATGCCGAACCGTCCCCGCCCCGCCCTTCTCACCCTCACCGCCGCCGTGCTCTCCGGCGCCGTCCGCGCGCTGGTGTCCTGGCTGCTCAGCCGGACGACGCAGTGACCGCGGCCCGGTCGCCGGAGGCGATGGCCAGCCGCTCGGCGAGTTCGTCGCGCACCCGGGCGAGGGTGGCTATCCGGTCGTCCAGGACGCTCAAGCGGCGGCGCCCGACGTTCAGCATGGCCTCGGAGGGGCGGCTGCCCGGCAGGTCGCCGTCCAGGCAGGCGCCGAAGTGCTCGATGTCCTCCAGCGTGAGCCCGGCGTCCAGCAGATAGCGGATGTTGGCCACCCGCCGGATCGCCCGCTCGTCGTAGACCCGGTAGCCGTTGACCGCGCGTGTGGAGCTCAGCAGCCCTCGCTCCTCGTAGAAGCGCAGGGCCCGGGTGGTGGCACCGGTGGCCTTCGCCAACTCCCCTATCCTCATGCGGCGACACTACCCGCGGCCGGGGCCCCCTGTTCTTTCCCCTCCCCGCCCCCTCCCGCTGCCAGGGGCTCCGCCCCTGGACCCCGGGGGGCGACGAGCCGACCGCCGCCGCGATCAGCTCATCGGCCAGGGTCTCGACCGCGCCCCCTGCGGGGCGGTGGTCGAGCCGTCGGCCGGTGACCGGGCGGACGCCCGCGCCATCCAGGTCGTCCGGCCGGGGTCTGGGGCGGAGCCCCCGGTCGCGGGAAAGGGCGGGGAGGGGAGAAGCCCGCCGCGGGCGGCACGATCCGCCGGGCGCCTCCTAACCCACCAGCGCCCCGCCGTCCACGGGCAGGACCACGCCGGTGGTGTAGCCCGCCTCGGGCCGGGCGAGCTGGGTGATCCAGAAGGCGACCTCGTCCACCCGGCCGAGCCGCCGCAGCGGGACGTGCTCGATCAGGGTCGTCCGCAGGGCGTCGATCTGCTCGGTGTCGAGCCCCTGGTGCCGCCCGATCGAGGTGGCGATGGGGCCGGGGGCCACACCGGCCACGCGCACGCCGCGCGGGGCGAGTTGCACCGCCCAGCTCCGTGTCAGCGTGTCCAGGGCGGCCTTCAGCGCGGCGTACAGCTCCGTGCCGGGCATCGGCCAGCCGCGCCGGCCGATCGCCGTACTGACGTTGATCACCACACCGGCGCTCTCGCTCAGATGGGGAACGGCGGCCTCGGTGAGGTACATCGGCGCGAGCAGGTTGACGGCGAGCATCTCCTCCACGGCTTCCCGCCGGATGTCCCCGAGCGGCGTCTGCCGGACCACGGCGGCGTTGTTGACCAGCACGTCGAGGCGGCCGAACGCCTCCAGCGCGGTGTTCACGATCAGTTCGGCGGCACCCGGCGCCGCGACGTCGGCCACCAGCGGCCGGATGCCCGGGGCGTCGGCGGCCGTCTCGGCGAGCCGGGCCGCCGTCCGGCCGACCACCAGGACCTGGGCGCCCTGCTCGGCGAAGGTCCGCGCGGCGGCCCGCCCGATCCCCGTGCCCCCACCGGTGACGATCACCGCTGTGCCGTCGAAGTGTGCGGCTGTCATGTCTGTCATGCCAACGCACCGTAAACATTGACGCCCGCGTCAAGGTCAACTCCGGCGGCCCTCGGATCGCTCACCGGGCCGCGGCGCCGCATATCCTGGGCGGGTAGATCCACACCATCCCTACCGGAGCGACCCTTGTACTTCACCGATCGCGGTATCGAGGAGCTGGAGCAGCGACGCGGCACCGAGGAGGTCACCTTCGAGTGGCTCGCCGAGCAGCTACGGACGTTCGTCGACCTGAACCCGGACTTCGAGGTTCCGGTGGAGCGGCTGGCGACCTGGCTGGCCCGGCTGGACGAGGAAGACGACGACGTCTGAGGGCGACGCCTCAGCCCGACCACACCTGAGCGCCAGGCGGCCCTACCGGCCACCCGTCACGCCACCACCGGACCGCGCCCCGGCGCCCCCGCCTCGTGGTCCAGCCGGGGGTCGGACACCAGCACCGCCTGCTGCAGCCGCTGCAGCTTCGCCGAGGGTTCAAGACCCAGCTCCTCCGTCATCGTCATCCGCAGCCGCTGATAGACCGTCAGGGCGCGGGTGCGCTGGCCGGAGCGGTGGAGGGCGAGCATGTACTGCCCGTGCATGCCCTCGTGGAAGCGGTGCTCCACGACCAGCGAGGCGAGGTCGCTCAGCACCTCCAGATGGCCGCCGAGCCGCAGCCGGGTCTCGATCCCGCGCTCGGTGACCGTGAGCCGGGACTGCTCAAGCCGGGCGACCTCCGCCTGCAGCGGGCGCCCGTGCGGGGTGACGTCGACCAGGGCCGGGCCCTGCCAGAGGGCCAGCGCCCGCCGGAAGGAGAGGTCCGCCGTCCGCTCGTCGCCGGCCTCCAGCGCGCCTTCGCCCTCGGCGACCAGTGCGCGGTACTCATGGACGTCGAGCTGGCCCGCCCCCACCACCATGGCGTAACCGCCGGGCCGGGTCTGCAGCACATCCCGGGTGACGGCGGCCGACGGCATCCCCAGCACCTCGGCGAGCAGCTTGCGCAGGTGCAGGATGTACGTCTGCAGCGTGGTCAGCCCGGTACGCGGCGGATGGTCGCCCCACAGCTCGGCCATCAGCGACTGCACCGGCACCATCCGGCCGGCGTGGAGCAGCAGCAGGGACAGGACCTTGCGCGGCTTCATCGCGCTGGGCACCCCGGACCGGGCGCCGAGGCCGACTGTCAGCGGTCCGAGCACGCTCACCCGCATGGGTGGCACCTCTCTTCGGGCTTCATGGGCGGTAGGCACGGACGAGCAGGTCGGCGGCGCCTTCGCAGACGGCCGCGGCCGCCGCGTCGGCGAGCGGGCAGGTGCCGTACATCGACTGGTAGAGCCCCTGCTGGACGATCAGGGCCACGAACTGGCGGGCGGCGGTGGCCGGTTCCGGTACGTTCAGCTCGCCGCGGCCGGTGCGCCGGCCGAGCATCTCGGCGAGGTACGTCACCAGCTGCTGGGGCTCCCCCTCGGCGCATGCGGGGCGCAGCGAGGGGTGGCGGGCGACCTCGGCGATGACCAGGCGGCGCAGTGCGGAGGCCCGTTCGTCGAGGAGTACGGCGAGCACCCGGTGGCCGAAGTGGATCAGCGCGGTGCGGGCGTCGCCGTCGTCGTACGCCCCGGGGGGCTCGGTGCCGTCCGGTCCGAGGGCGTATGGGGAACCGGCGGCGAAACCGGCCGCGACCCGCTCGCGCTCCTCCTCGACGGCGGCGATGAACAGCCGTTCCTTGTCGCCGAAGTGGTTGTAGACGGTCTGCTTGGACACGCGGGCCTCGTCCGCGATGACGTCCACGCTCGCCCGGTTGTATCCCTCGCGCAGAAAGACGGCCACGGCCGCCTCCAATATCGCCTGCCGCTTGGCGGGCTGGGGGCCCGCGGGCCGTCCCGCGGCGCTGCGCCGGGGACCGCTGTCCGTCCGCAACGGCCCAACCTCCTCGCTCCGAGCCGGTCTTGCCCTCGATGGACGTGTGAGTCTAGCCTTCGTTTACTGCAATGGACTAGCCCGTCCAGTCCAATTAATTCATCGGCAGATCATGTCGTTTCCTCACCGCTTCACAAGGAGAGCTCCCATGAGCGCACCGGAGAGCAGCGGGGCCCTGAGCCCCCTCACCCTGGCACCGGAGGCGCAGCGGCAGCTGTTCCTGGAGGCCCGGACGGCCAACACCTTCACCGACGAGCCGGTGACGGACGAGCAGGTCCGCGCGATCCACGAGCTGGTCAAGTACGCCCCCACCTCGATGAACCAGCAGCCGCTCCGGGTGGTCCTGGTGCGCTCGGAGGAGGCGCGCGGCCGACTGGTGGCGCATATGACGGGGCGTAACCAGGAGAAGACGGCCAAGGCGCCGCTGGTCGCGGTGCTCGCCGCGGACCTGGACTTCCATGAGGAGCTGCCGCGGCTGGTGCCCTTCATGGAGAACCCGCAGCAGATCTTCGCCGACCCCGGCATGCGGGAGGCGTCGGCACGCTTCAACACCGCGCTGCAGGTGGGCTACTTCATCCTCGGCGTGCGCGCGGCGGGGCTCGCCGCCGGGCCCATGATCGGCTTCGATCACGCGGCCGTCTCCAAGGAGTTCTTCGAGGACGGGCGGCACGCGGCGGTCTGTGTGGTCAACATCGGCAAGCCGGGTCCGGACGCCTGGATGGGCCGGCTGCCGCGGCTGGAGTACGAGGAGGTCGTCCGCACGGTCTGAGACCTCTTCCGGAAGAAGACCTCTTCCGGAAAGAACGGCCGTCCGCTCCCGTGCCTTCTCGGCGCGGGAGCGGACGGCCGGCGGGGCTTATCGGTTTCGGTCAGCTCTCGATCAGTTCATGGAACGCCACGGTGTCGAAGATGTCCTCCATCCTCGCCGCCTTGCCGTCCCGCATCGTCCACGAGTGGACGAAGTCCAGCGTCACGGTCGTACCGCGGCGCGAGGTCACCTCTCGGGTGCCGAACACCACGACCCGGTCGCCCTGCTCGATGAACTCTTTCGGCGCCAGCTTCATCCCGCCCAGCACGGTCGGCACATGGGCGAGGAAGTCCTTGATCCCCGCATGGCCCAGCTTGGTGCCGCCGAGCCCGTACTTGGCCATTCCCTCCGGATGGACCCACTCCACATCGGGGTGCATGCCCGACAGGATCCCCTCGATGTCGCGGTCGCGGAAACCCGCGTAGGAGGCGCGAATGGCCTCGATGTTCGCTGATGCCATGGTGGTCGCCACTCCTCAGACGGCGGTGTGCCGCGGCTCGGACGGAAGGTGCTCGGGGTGGAGCGCCTGGAGCGTACGCCGCACGCCCTCGCGCCACGGCACCCGGCAGGGGCCGGTGATCTCGCGCCGCCGGGTGGGGTCGAATTGATAGGTCTCGCGGGTGACCTCGCTGGGCACGAGCCGGGCCCGCACCCCGGTGAGCTCCTCCAGATGGCGCACGCAGTCGGTCATCCCGACCGCCTCGTCACCGCCCCAGTTGACCAGCGTGGCCGGGGCCGAGGCGGCCTTCCACAAATGGGGGACATGGGCGACGAGATCATCGGTGTGGAGGAGCGAGCACCAGTTCTGGCCCTCCATGGGCACCGGTATCGGCTCGCCCGCGAGCATCCGCTTGAAGTAGAGCATCGGCACCCCGCCGTAGCCGCCGGGGCCGTAGGCGATGTTGAGCCGGGCGATGGTCGTCGGCAGGTTCAGCACCCGGGCGAACGCCCGTGCCGCACCCTCGGCGGCGATCTTGCCCACCGGGTAGGCGGGCAGCCAGTCGGCCACCCCGTCGACGGGGTCGTCCTCCGTGTACGCGTGGTCGAGGGTCTGCCGCTTGTAGAGCGCTCCGGTGGAGACGAAGAGGAACGCCTCCGCCCGCCGGCAGTGGCTCATCAGCCGGCCGGTGGCCACCGAGTTGACCTCGATGGCCGCGTTGACGTCGCCGTCCTCACCGCGGCGCACCGCCGAGTGGAAGACATGGGTGAAGTCGTCCGGCAGCCCCTCGTACGCGGCCGCGCCCAGGTCGTTCATGTCCCAGTGGAACGTGGTGATCCCCTGGTCGTTCAGCTCCTTCTCGATACCGGGGGTGCCGAACCGGCCCAGACACCACACCTCATTGTGCTCGGCCAGCGCCTCGGCCACCGGCCGGGCGACCTGCCCGGTGCCCCCGGTGACCAGGATCTTCTTGCCTTCCACCCTGCTCTTCTCCTTGTGCCTGGCCCGCTCGGGCCGCTGCCTGGCCCGCTCGGGCCTATGCCTGGCCCGCGGTCCGGGCCCGGTCGGCGTCGCCCAGCGCACGGTCGAGTTCCCTGCGCAGAACCGCCTGGAAGGCCGCGACATGCCGCGGGCCCATCAGTGTGTAGTGCTCACCGGGTACGTCCAGATACCGGTTCGGCTCCGTGGTGTGCTCGTCCCACCGGCGCAGCTCGTTCTCCAGCCAGTCCTCCTTGGTGCCGCGCAGCGGGATCGCGTAGAAGACCGTCATGGAGCGGGTGGTGCCGCTGGGCTGGTAGTCGCGGCCCAGGGCGGTGAGGCCATGGGCCAGCTCCGCCCAGGCGGTGAACGTGTCGAGGTCCAGGTCGAGTTCGTCCAGCCGGCCGCGCGGGGCGATCCGCAGCAGATGCGCGAGCTGCTCCTCGCGGGGCAGGGGGCGCAGCTCGGCCGGGAGGTCGAGCGACTGTTTCTTGTTGATCAGGTCGAGGAAGAAGGCCAGGTTGGTCGCGGTCTCGACGAAGTCCAGCTCCTCCATGCGGTACTTGATATGCGGCGGGAGGTTGAAGCTGCCGACGAAGTCGACCCGCTCGCCCTGGGCCTCCAGCGCCTTGGCGATCTCGAAGGCCACGGCGCCGCCGTAGGAGTAGCCGGCGACGGCGTAGGGGCCGTGCGGCTGGCGGGCGCGGATGGCCTCCACATAGCACTCCACCATCTCCTCGAAGCTGGTGAAGGGCTTCTCGTGCTCGTTGAAGCCACGGGCGCGCAGCGCGTAGAACGGCCGGTCGCCGACGAAGTACTTGGCGAGGTTGACGAAGACCAGCACCTCGCCGACGCCGGGGTGGACACAGAACAGCGGGGTCTTCTCGCCGCCGGTCTGCAGCGGTACGACCGGGTCGTACACCGCCGCGCCGGGCGCGCCGCCGTCGCCGAGCCGGGCGGCGAGCTGCCGCACCGAGGGCGCCGTGAGCACCGTGATGACCGGCAGGTCCGCCACGCCAAGACGCCGGTGGACCTGGCGGCGCAGCCGCAGGATGTCCAGCGAGGTGCCGCCCAGGTCGAAGAAGCTGGCGGTGGCGCTGATGCGCTCCGGGACGGTGTCGAACATCTCGGCGTAGATCTCGGCGAGGATCCGCTCGCTCTCGCCCTCGGGCGGGGTGTGGCCGCCGAGCCGGCGGGTGGTCAGCTCCGCGACCCGCTCGATGACCTCGTCGTATCCGCCGGACTCCAGACGGTGCCGCATCCGCCGGCGCAGCGTCTTGCCGAGGCTGGTCTTGGGGAAGGCCTCCTTGGGCAGCGGCAGGATGAGGAAGGGCCGGAAGCCCCAGTGGATCACGACGGTGGAGCGCACCGCGGTGATCATGCGGTGCAGCCCGGCCTCGTCGTCGTCCGCCGGTTCGGGGCTGACGGCGATGACCAGTTGCTCGGTGTCGCTGCCGGGGCGGCGGGTCGGGAACGCCGCCACAAAGCCGCTCGCCACGTCGTCGAGCTGCTCCAGGGCGGCCTCGATCTCATGGCTGAAGTAGTTGACGCCATTGACGATGACGCTGTCCTTGCTGCGCCCGACGAGGGTCAGCCGGCCCTCGTCGATCCGGCCCAGATCGCCGCTGCGGAACCAGCCGTCGGGGGTGAACGCCGCCTCGGTGGCCGCCTCGTCGTGGTAGTAGCCGCTGGTGATCATCGGCCCGCTGAGCTGCAGCTCGCCGATCTCGCCCGCGGGCAGCGCCCGGTGGTCGTCGTCGGCGACCCGGATCCGCAGCCCCTCGACGGGGGTGCCGAGGTTGGCGAACTCCTGGCCCACATCGGTGACCGGGAACGCTCGGTTGTAGATCGATCCGGCGCAGGTCTCGGTCATGCCGAAGGCGGGCCAGAGGGCTCCCTCCCGCAGTCCATACGGAGCGTAATGGGCGAGGAATGCCTCACCGGTCGCGACGACATTCGCCTCACCGCCGCTCACGATATGGCGCAGCGCGCTGAGATCGAGCCCTTCTCCGCCCGCCGATATCTCCTCCGCTATCTCGTGGACGGAGGAATTGAGCGGGCCGAGGAGGAAGTTCGGCGTAAAGGTCATCGTGACCTTGTGGCGGGAGATGATCCGGAGGAACCGCAGTGGCTCCTCGAGAATGACCGCGGCTTCCGCGTGCAATTGCTCGGCGCCCACGTACAGCGGCAGCATATGCGCTTCCAGGAGCGCGGCCACATGGTCGTAGGAAATCCAGTTGAAGGTGGTGTCGGCGGCGGTGAGCTGTTGTTTCCCCGCCTTTCCGACCATCGACGCCAGGATATTTCCATGGGTGAGCGTGACCGCCTTGGAATTCCCGGTGGAGCCGGAGGTCAGCACCAGCAGCGCGAGGTCCTCCGGGGCCGCGGAGTGCACGGCGGGCGACTGCCCGCGCTCGGCGTCGGAGGGGTCCGCGGCCTCGTCGCGCAGCTCCTCCACCACGGCCACCGCGAGGCCGGGCACCTCCGGCAGCTCGGCGCGCATCGCCTCGGTGGTCACCAGCAGGGGCCCGCCCAACAGCCCGTTGACGTGGGTGAGCTGGGCCGACCAGCGGGCCGGGTCACCGGAGATGGCCACCATCGGGCAGGGCACGAAGCCGCCCAGCAGACAGGCCCAGAGGACGGTCAGGAATTCCGGCTGGCGGTCCAGCAGCAGGGCCACCGTGTCCCGCGGGCGCAATCCCCGGCCCCGGAGTGCGAAGAGGAGGCCGAGCGCCGATTCCAGGAGTTCCGGGTAGGACTGCCGCACGGATTCACTCGCCGTGGGGCCGACCAGATAGCGCACCCCGGAATGGGCGTGATCGCGCGCCGCCCGCACCAGCAACTGGGCAACCGAGAGCGGCTCCGAACCTTCCTCCGGTGCCGATGGTGCCGAGGTATTCAAGGGTTGTGACGTCATTCCCCCACGGCCCTCTTCCTTCCCGATTCTGAGGCCACGAAGGTAACAGTCCCGAACATTTGTCTCCACGACGCTCCACCAGTGCTCTAGCGAGACTCTAGCGGCGAATTCCCGGGAAGCAGGATTTTCTCGAAGAAGGGTGATCCGGTCCACAGGGAACGATGGCTGCGCCACGCATCCGTCGTCGGCTCGCGCGATTGCGGCAGGGACGCGGGCACTCCGGAGGTGGCCGCCGCCGGGGCGGGCGACAGCCGGGCGCCACCCTCCCGGGCCGGGGCCGGTCCGGGCTTGACTCCGCAGGACCGCGATATATCGTGTTCAGTAGAGACACGATATGTTGCGTCGTCGTGACGCGCCGCACGTCCAGTCAGGGGAGGCCAGGGATGTCAGCCGGATCACAGTGGTCGATCACCGCACCACAGAGGCTCACCTTCGACGACCCGGTGTCGGCCCTCGACGTCCGTATCGCGGGCGGCACGGTCAATGTGGTCGGCACCGACCATGGCCCCGCCCGCCTCGAGGTCTCGGAGATCGACGGCCCGGCGCTGAAGGTCGGCCATGTCGACGGCACCCTGAGCGTGGCCTACGACGACCTCTCCTGGAAGGGCTTCCGCAAGTGGCTCGGGCAGTGGAACCGCACCGCCCATGTCACCCTCACCGTGCCCGTCGGCACCAGCGCCACGGTCGGCGTGATCGGGGGCTCCGCCGTGGTCTCCGCACTGGCCGGCCGCGCCGAACTGCGCGGTGTCTCCGGGGACTTCACCCTGCTCGGGCTGACCGGGCCGGTGCGGGCCGAGACCGTCTCCGGCCGGGTCGAGGCGCAGGCCGTCACCGGCGATCTGCGGTTCCACTCCGTCTCCGGCGGCCTCACCGTCATCGAGGGCTCCGGGCCCTCGGTACGGGCCGAATCCGTCAGTGGCGATATGGTGCTCGATCTCGCCCCCGCCCCGAAGTGCTCCGACATCAACCTCACCACCGTCTCCGGGGAGATCGCCATCCGGCTGCCGCACCCCGCCGACGCGGAGGTCGAGGCCAACACGGCCACCGGTTCGGTCTCCAACGGCTTCGACGATCTGCGGGTCAGCGGCCAGTGGGGGCCAAACGGATCACCGGGCGGCTGGGGGCGGGCAAAGGCAGCCTCAAGGCCACCACCGTCTCGGGCGCCATCGCGCTGCTGCGCCGTCCGCCGTCCGAGGACGACACGGACACCACCGACGGCACCCAGGGAAAGGTCCTCTGATGCCCCCCGTATTCGCCCACGGCCGACTGCGCCTGTACCTGCTCAAGCTGCTCGACGAGGCGCCGCGCCACGGCTACGAGGTCATCCGTCTGCTGGAGGAGCGGTTCCAGGGGCTGTACGCGCCCTCGGCCGGCACCGTCTATCCCCGGCTGGCCAAGCTGGAGGCCGAGGGCCTGGTGACCCACACCACCGAGGGCGGCCGCAAGGTCTACTCCATCACCGACGCCGGACGCGCCGAACTGGCCGACCGCGGCGGTGAGCTGGCCGATCTGGAGCTGGAGATCCGCGAGTCGGTCGCCGAACTCGCCGCCGAGATCCGGGAGGACGTCCGCGGCTCCGCGAGCGATCTGCGGCGGGAGATGCGGGAGGCCGCCCAGCAGGCCCGCGCCTCGGGCGGCACCGGCGGCTCCCAGGAGAAGCACGGCCCGTGGGAGGGGCCGTGGGGCGACAAGGAGACCTGGCGGCAGGCGAAGGAGGACATGCGGCGCGCGAAGGAGGAGTGGAAGGAGCAGGCGCGCCGGGCGAAGGAGGAGAGCCGACGGGCCCGGCAGGACGCCCAGCGCGCCCGTAAGCAGGCCAAGGACGCACAGGACTTCGCGCGCGAGGAGGTCCAGCGGATCGCCCGGCGGGTCCAGGAGCAGACGCAGGAGCACATCCGGGCGGGCGACTGGCAGCAGGCGGTGCGCGAGGGGCTGGCCGAGGTGTCGCGCGGCATGAGCCGCATCTCCCGCCAGGGCACCTCGCGCTCGGACTGGGGCTGGGGCTGGGACGACGAGACGTCCGGACCGGAAACCAAGGTCGAGCGGATGGACATGACCAAGCCGAAGGGCGGCGGCGAGGAGGAGAAGCCGACCGGCGGGGACGGCGACAGCGGCAGCGGCGCGGCCGGAGTTCAGGAGCCCGAGTGGGCCAAGGACTTCACCCCCTCGGACACCCCGGCCCGCGATCTGGAACGGCTGCTCGACCGGCTCCGCGACGACATCCGCGACGCGGCCCGCGACCACGGGGTGACGGACGCCCAACTGGCCGACGCCCGCCACCACCTGGGGACGACCGCGGCACGGATCACCGCGCTGCTGCGGGGGGAGCGGTCCTAGGTCTGTCCGGCGGGCCTTGACGCCTGCGGCGGGCTGCTCCACTCCCCGCCCCTTCCCACAACTGGGGCTCCGCCCCGGACCCCGGCGTCTGGGGCGGAGCGCCCTGCCACGCGGCGGAGCCGCACATCGACGCTGCGGGAAGGAGCTACCCGCGCCCAGGCGTGTCCGGCGGATCGTGCCGCCCGGGGCGGGCTGATCCACTCCCCGCCCCGGGGCCCGGGGTCCAGGGGCTTCGCCCCTGGTAACGGGGAGGGGCGGGGAGGGGAAAGCATCGATATGCGGCTCCGCGCCCCTGGTCGCTTGACCTGAACCGCGGTTGAAGTCTCAGGATCGGGGTCGGAGGGGCGCACCACGGGGGAGCGCCCCTCCGACCCCAATGCCTCTCCCCCGGCTCGTTCGGCTTTCCGACGTCCCCAACCGCGAGGAGACTGCCATGTCCGCCCCGACCAGCTCCGGCCCGCTGCCCGATCTCACCCGGCCCGATGTGGGCGCCGCGCTGTTCAGCACCTGGAGCGTGGGCACACCGGAACGACAGCGGGCCGCGGTCGACGCCATCGCCGCCACCTGGGACAGCCGCCCCTGGCCGGCACCCGAGCTGCTCTCCTACAACGTCTACGCCGGTACGGACGGCGATACGCTGATGCACCACTCCCAGTGGGTCAGTGAGGCCGCGTACCACGCCTTCGTCCGGACCCAGCGCCAGGAGCGCAACGACGCGATCGACAGCGCGGTCCCGGACCTCAAGCGGCTCGGCCTCTCCTCCTATCGCCACTACCGCAGCTTCCAGGCACCGGCCGCCCACAGCGATACGCGGGACCCCGGGTCGGCCCCCGGGCTGATCGTCGTGGTCGAGATCGACTTCGACGACCCCGATCCCGAGCTCCGCCGGTCCTGGACCGACCTGGTCATCGAGGCCCTGGAGAACGAGCCCGACCCGGGCCTGATCTCCGCCGACTTCCATCTGATCGTCGACGGCGAGCGCCATCTGAGCACCGACCGCGCCCGGGTGCTCAACTACGCCCGCTGGAGCAGCGCGGAGACCTATGAGGCGGCCATGGCGGCCGATGGGCCGCGCGGCGGCGGCTCGACCCTCTGGGACCGGGTGCGCGACTTCCCCGGTCGGGTGGGGGCCTCGTCCCGCTCCTATCACTTCCGGCGGAGCTTCGTACCGCCGTCGGCGGCGTCCGGGAATTTTGCGAATTCGCCGGAGCGCGAGGCCCGGTAGATCAACGCGCGGGCTCCGCGCCAAAGCCTCCGGCATATGCTCGCCGCCCTCTCGGCGTCCTCTCGGCGTCCTCTCGCCGCCCTCTCGGCGCGGACCGGATCCATCGGGTCTGTTCGAATTCCCCGCGAATCCCCGGCCCCCATTGCGGCCGTGGAGGGCGGCTCGGTATCCGGCCGTGAAGGGCGGCACGGTATTCAGACCGTCAATACGACCTTGCCGAACAGATCGCCGCCCGCCATCTTCTCGAACCCCTCACGGGCCCGGTCCAGCGGCAGCACCGAGTCGATCACCGGTCGGACACCGCGGGCGGCGCAGAAGCTCAGCAGGTCCTCCAGCTCGTCCTTCCCGCCCATCGTGGAGCCGACGACCTTCAGCTCCAGGAAGAAGATCCGGTTGAGCTCGGCGGCCTTCGGGTTGGGGCCGCTGGTGGCGCCGGAAATCACCAGAGTGCCGCCGGGCTTGAGGGACTTCACCGAATGCGACCAGGTCGCGGCGCCCACCGTCTCGATCACGGCGTCCACCCGGCGCGGCAGCCGTTCCCCCGGTTCGTACGCGCTCTCGGCGCCCAGCTCGACGGCGCGGGCCCGCTTGGCCTCGTCACGGCTGGTGGCCAGCATCCGCAGTCCGGCGGCCGCGCCCAGCACGATCGCGGCGGTGGCCACACCGCCACCGGCGCCCTGGACCAGGACGCTGTCGCCGGGGCGCACCCCCGCGTTGGTGAACAGCATGCGGTACGCGGTCAGCCAGGCCGTGGGCAGACAGGCGGCCTCCTCGAAGGAGAGCTCCTTGGGCTTGGGCAGCAGATTCCAACTGGGGACGGTCACCTTCTCGGCGAAGGTGCCCTGGTAGCGCTCGGTGAGGATGGAGCGGGGCTCCTTCGGGCCGACGCCGTGTCCGCTCTGGCCGATGACGGAGTGGAGGACGACCTCGTTGCCGTCCTCGTCGATCCCGGCCGCGTCGCAACCGAGGATCATCGGAAGCGACTCCTCGCCGAGGCCCACACCGCGCAGCGACCACAGGTCATGGTGGTTGAGCGAGGCGGCCTTGACGTTCACGGTCGTCCAGCCGGGCCGCGCCTGCGGCTCGGGGCGCTCCCCCAGTTCGAGGCCGCTCAGCGGCTGGTCACGGTCGATACGTGCGGCATAGGCAGCGAACATGATCCCGACCTTAGGCCGCACGGCGACCCCACGGAACCACGCCACGGTGTGACCCCGCTCGCCCGCCGCACACAAGCCCACGGGCCGGGCCGCCCCTCGGATGAGGGGCGGCCCGGCCCGTAATGGCACAGCCCGCGATGGCCCGGCGCCCGATGGCACAGCCCGCGATGGCCCGGCGCGCTAGTGGCACCTGGGCCCCGGCGGGCGTCAGCGGCGGGCGACGCCCTCCGCGCGGGCGGCCGCGGCGACGGCCGCGGTCACGGCGGGGGCGACCCGGTCGTCGAACGGCGAGGGGATGACCTTGTCCGCGCTCAGCTCATCGGCCACCACCGCGGCCAGCGCCTCGGCGGCCGCGAGCTTCATGCCCTCGGTGATCCGGGAGGCCCGGACCTGGAGGGCGCCCGCGAAGATGCCGGGAAAGGCGAGGACGTTGTTGATCTGGTTCGGGAAGTCGCTGCGCCCGGTGGCGACCACGGCCGCGTACCGGTGGGCGACGTCCGGGTGGATCTCCGGGTTGGGGTTGGCCATCGCGAAGATGAAGGCGCCAGAGGCCATCTTCGCCACCGCGTCCTCCGGCACCGTGCCGCCGCTGACGCCGATGAAGACGTCGGCGCCGTCCAGCGCGGCCTCCAGGGATCCGGTGAGCCCGGCCTTGTTGGTGAAGCCGGCCAGCTCGCGCTTGACGTCGGTGAGGTCCTCGCGGTCCTGGGAGACGACGCCCTTGCGGTCGCACACGGCGACATCGCCGATGCCGGCCTCGGTGAGGATCCGGGCGATGGCCACACCGGCGGCGCCCGCTCCGGAGATGACGGCGCGAAGCTGGCCCAGCGCGCGGTCCGTCAGCCTGGCGGCGTTGCGCAGCGCGGCGAGGGTGACCACCGCCGTGCCGTGCTGGTCGTCATGGAAGATCGGGATGTCGACCCGCTCCTGGAGCTTGCGCTCGATCTCGAAGCAGCGGGGCGCGGAGATGTCCTCCAGATTGACGCCGCCGAACGAGGGCGCGAACCGGGCGACGGTCTCCACGATCTCGTCCACGTCCCGGCAGTCGAGCGCGATCGGCACCGCGTCCACCCCGCCGAACTGCTTGAAGAGGATCGCCTTGCCCTCCATGACCGGGAGGGACGCCTCCGGGCCGATGTCACCGAGCCCCAGCACCGCGCTGCCGTCCGTCACCACGGCGACGACCTGGGACTTCCAGGTGTAGTCGTGGACCAGCTCGGGCTGCTCGGCGATGGCGCTGCAGACCTTGGCCACGCCCGGTGTGTACGCGAGGGACAGATCGTCCCGGTTGCGCACGGGCACGGTCGCCTGGACGGCCATCTTGCCGCCGCGGTGCAGGGCGAAAGCCGGATCGAAGGGCTCTCCGCCGCTCACGCCGTCGGCTCCTTCGCCACTGCCGCTTGTGCTGTCGCTGCGAGGATTGACCATCTCCGCTGCCACTGTTTGACCCCTTTGTCGTTTTTCTGTCGAGGGTATCCGCCCCAGGTTCGGAGCGGGCGGGCACCGCGTCGTCCCATTCAGCGGATGACCACCGCATGGGTCTGGGTACGAACGCCGGGCGCGTCGCACACACGCCCTGAGCCCCGGGTGAGGGGTGCCGTCTGTTCTACCTGAAGCGCGCGTCGAGCGACGAGCGAGTTCTGGTGCGGTGACGCCGGAAAGCCAGGCATTACGGCTGAAGGCGGGCGAATCTCCAGGGAAAGTCCATGCCTCCGTCACGCGCTGTTCTCCGCGTGATCATGAGCCCGCCCCGCGCCTCCGGCCGCCACTGTCCGGCCGGTGCCGCTGTCCGGTTGTGCACCACGGGGATCGCCCGTTATCCGATTTTGACATGGCCGGCGGTCCGCACGGGCCCGTCCGATGACAAGATGCCCCAATCACACGAGATCGCGACACTCACAAACGTGTTCCCCAGATCTCACCCCCTCACCCTGCCGGAGGAACCAGCATGACCGCCAGCTTCACGCCCCGTGGGGCCACCCTGAAGTCCCGGATGGCCTCCGTCGGCGCGATAGCGGTGGCAGGCGCCTTGCTGCTGACGGGCTGCGGCGACCAGACCGACAAGGCCACCGGTGGGTCGAACACCAACGCGGCCCCGCTCTTCAACCAGCTCCCCAAGGAGATCCAGAGCGCCAAGGTGATCAAGGTCGGCTCGGACATCAACTATCCGCCGGTCGAGTTCAAGAAGAACGGCGAGGTCATGGGCATCGACCCGGACATTGCCGACGCGCTCGGCAAGCAGCTCGGGGTGAAGTTCGAGTTCAACAACGGCACCTTCGACACCCTGCTCTCGGGCCTGCGCTCCAAGCGTTACGACATCGCCATGTCGGCCATGACCGACAACAAGGGCCGCCAGGAGGGTGTGGACCCGGACACCGGCAAGAAGGCGGGCGAGGGGGTCGACTTCGTCGACTACTTCACCGCGGGTGTCTCCATCTACACCAAGAAGGGCGCCAACACGGGCATCAAGACGTGGGGCGACCTGTGCGGCAAGAAGATCGTCGTGCAGCGCGGCACCGTCTCCCACGACCTGGCCAAGTCCCAGTCGAAGACCTGCCAGAAGAACGGCAAGGGCAAGATCTCGGTCGAGGCGTTCGGCAATGACACCGAGGCCCAGACCCGGCTGCGCGGCGGTGGCGCCGTCGCCGGCTCCAGCGACTTCCCGGTCGCCGCGTACGCCGTGAAGACCTCCGGTGGCGGCAAGGACTTCGAGCTCGTCGGCGAGCAGGTGGAGGCGGCCCCGTACGGCATCGCCATCGCCAAGAAGAACACCCAGCTGCGCGACGCCATCAAGCAGGCCCTCGCCCTGATCATCGCGAACGGCGAATACGACAAGATCATCGCGAAGTGGGGCGTCAAGGAAGGCGCGGTCACCAAGGCCATCATCAACGGCGGCAAGTGATCCGGCCCTCCCCCGTCCGCGCTCGCGCTGAAAGGCACCATCCGTGACGACAAAGATTGACAAGGCGGGTCCGGTCGACGCCCCGCCGCCGGCGCCGGAGAACATCAAGGCCATCCCGGTGCGGCACTACGGCCGCTGGGTCTCCGCGGTCATCACCATCGCCGTGCTCTTCCTGCTCATCTCCGCGTTCGCCCGCGGCGATGTGAACTGGGGCGCCATCCCGGACTACTTCTTCGACGGCGAGGTCCTCAGGGGCGTCCGCAACACCGTCTGGATCACCATCCTCTCGATGGTGCTCGGCGTGGTCCTCGGCATCATCCTCGCGGTGATGCGGCTGTCGAAGAACCCGGTGACCGCCTCCATCGCCTGGGGCTACATCTGGTTCTTCCGCGGCACCCCGGTCTATGTGCAGCTACTGGTCTGGTTCAACCTCGGCCTGGTGTTCGACTACATCAACATCATGCCGATCTACAAGGACGAGTGGTCGGACTTCATGACCCCGTTCCTGGCCGCCCTGCTGGGCCTGGGCCTGAACGAGGCCGCGTACATGGCCGAGATCTGCCGGGCGGGCCTCCAGTCGGTCGACGAGGGTCAGTCCGAGGCCGCCCAGGCGCTCGGCATGAGCCACGCCAAGACGCTGCGCCGGGTGGTGCTGCCGCAGGCGATGCGGGTGATCGTGCCGCCGACCGGCAATGAGTTCATCAACATGCTCAAGACCACCTCGCTGGTGATCGCGGTGCAGTACTGGGATCTGCTGCAGGCCACCTCCGAGGTCGGCCAGAACTCCGGCGCCACGGCGGAGATGCTCTTCCTGGCGGCCGCCTGGTACCTGATCCTCACCTCGGTCCTGAGCGTGGGCCAGTACTACCTGGAGCGCTACTACGCGCGCGGCTCGAGCCGCAGCCTGCCGGCCACCCCGCTGCAGCGGGTCCGGGCCAATCTGCTCTCCTTCAGCAACCGCTCCGGAGGTGTCGGCGCATGACCGCCATGGTGAAGGCCGAAGGCGTCCACAAGTCCTTCGGCCCGGTGCAGGTCCTCAAGGGCATCGACCTCGAGGTCGCGCCGCGCGAGGTGTTCTGCCTGATCGGCCCGTCCGGCTCCGGCAAGTCCACCTTCCTGCGCTGCATCAACCACCTGGAGAAGATCAACTCCGGGCGGCTGTACGTCGACGGCGACCTGGTCGGCTACCGCCAGAAGGGCGACAAGCTCTACGAGCTCAAGGACCGCGAGGTCGCCGAGAAGCGGCGCGACATCGGCATGGTCTTCCAGCGCTTCAACCTCTTCCCGCACATGACCGCGCTGGAGAACGTGATCGAGGCGCCGGTCCAGGTCAAGCGCGAGACCAAGGCGGTCGCGCGGGAGCGCGCGCTGAAGCTGCTGGACCGGGTGGGCCTCGCCGACAAGGCGGCCAACTACCCCTCCCAGCTCTCCGGCGGCCAGCAGCAGCGCGTCGCGATCGCGCGGGCGCTGGCGATGGAGCCCAAGCTGATGCTCTTCGACGAGCCCACCTCGGCGCTCGACCCGGAGCTGGTCGGCGATGTGCTCGATGTGATGCGCGGGCTCGCCGAGGACGGCATGACGATGATCGTCGTCACGCATGAGATGGGCTTCGCCCGCGAGGTCGGGGACTCGGTCGTCTTCATGGACGACGGCGTGGTGGTGGAGTCCGGGCACCCCCGGGAGGTGCTGACCAATCCGCGGCACGAGCGGACGAAGTCGTTCCTCTCCAAGGTGCTGTAGGGACTGTCGCGGCCGTGAGGGCGGTACGGGCACCCGCCCGTACCGCCCTCACGCACACCGCACCGGGGTCACTTCAGCCCGAGCACCATCGCGTCCGAGGGCGAGCACCATACGGCCCGCGCCTCCCCGAAGCCGCCCTCGCGCAGCGCCTCGGCATGCCAGGCGACGGACTGCGTCTCCCCGTCCGCGTGGTCGCCGTCGGCCGGATTACCGAAGATGGTGAACCGCTCGGCCACCGGTCCGGCCAGCACCTCGTCCCGTGCGGCGGCCTGCCACCACTGGGCCCAGTCCTGGGCGCCCCCGGCCTGGGCCCGGGCCTGCCGCTCCTTCCGGAACGCTTGGTCGGCGGCGTTGAGCCGGGGCGTGGCCGGGTCGGGCATATGGTCCGCGTTGAGGAACACCCCGCCCTCCCGAACGACGCCCGCGATCTGCCCGTACAGCACCCGCAGCTCGTCCGAGCGCAGCCAGTGGAGCGCCGTGGCGGTCAGGACGGCGTCGTACGTACGGTGCGGCAGCCGCCCGGCCCACCCGGGGTCGCGCAGATCGGCGGTCACGAACTCGGCGCGCGGCTCGGCCGCGAAGTGGCCGCGGGCGATCGTCAGCAGCGCGGGGTCGAGGTCCACGCCGGTGCTGGTGGCGCCCGGGAACCGGCGCAGCGCCCGGTCCGAGATACTGCCCGTGCCGCATGCGAGGTCCAGGATCCTCGGCTCGGGGCCGACGACGCCTTCGACCGCGTCGAGCATCACCCGGAACCGCTCCTCACGATCGGGGAGGTACCACTCCTGCTGCCGGTCCCAGCTCCGCTGCCACGCCTGCCAGTCCGCCACGGCGACGGTGTCCGTCATCGAGCCCCTCCAAGCCATGCGTCGTAAGCCATGCGTCATCGTCTCCGGCGCAGCCGCCCCGTAATACTCTCGTAGGCAGAACGCCTCTTACCCGACTCTAGATGCCCCGTCGTAAGGACCACAAGTGGAACTGGCTTATTACTCGGATCTCGCCGTGCGCCTGGTCAACAGCGAGGAGCCAAACCGCGGCACCGACACCCTGACCTCGGTGGAGGCCGTGCGGGCGCTCTTCGGGGAGAGCCGGCAGGCGGCCCGGCGGGCGACGGACGCCGATGTCACCCGGCTGAGGTCGGTCCGGGCCCGGCTGCGTGCCGTCTTCGAGGCGGCGGCGGGCGGCGACGAGGTCCTGGCGGTGGACCTGCTGAACGCGCTGCTCATCGAGTTCCCGGTGAGCCCGCAGATCTCCGGCCATGAGACCCGTGACGACGACGGCCGCCCCAAGTGGCATATGCATATCGCGGACTACGCCGCCAACGCGGGCTCCGGATACGCCGCGACCGCCTCGATGGGGCTGGCCTTCCACCTCACCGAACTGGGCGCCGACCGGCTGGGCATCTGTGAGGCGTCACCCTGTCGCAACGCCTATCTCGACACCTCGACCAATCGGTCCCGGCGCTACTGCTCCGACCGCTGCGCGACCCGCGCCAATGTGGCCGCCTACCGCGCGCGCAAACGCCTGGACGCCGAGCGGTCGGCCGGCGCCGAGCGCAGCCGGCGCCAGGACCGCGAGCCCACCGGCCGCACCGCGGACACCGCCCAGAAGACCAGCCCGGCCACGGACCGCTGACCGCGGCGCCCGGCGCCCGGCCGCGGCCGCAGCCGCAGCCATGCCCGGGCGACCACCAGCTCGTCCGGCACGACGCCGAACTCCCGGCTGTCGTTCTCCACGTACGGGTTGTCGCCCTTGACCCACCAGCCGCCCTCGCGCCGCTCCACCGCGCGCTTGACGATCAGCAGGTCCTGCCGGAACGGATGGCGCACCACCACCACGTCCCCCGGGCGCACGGGCGCCCCGTAGCGGACCACCAACTGGTCGCCGGGGTACAGCGTCGGCTGCATCGACGGGTTGTACACCTCCGCGAGCCCGATCCGCAGCAGTCCGCGCTGGTCGCGGTCGGGCTCCTGCCCGCGATCGCCCAGCTGCTCCCGCATCACGGCACCTCCGGTCCTCAACCCCGCACCATCACGATCCCAGGCATCCCAGACTGTCACCGGACTTTTGACCTAAGCCCCCCGGGGCACCCGAGAAAAGGCTTCCCCCACGGAGTAATCTCGCACCTGAGAAGACGATCACGAATGGAAGGACAGCTCTATGCTCTCCCGCCTGTTCGCCCCGAAGGTTCAGGTCAGCGCGCACTGCGACCTGCCCTGCGGTGTGTACGACCCGGCCCAGGCTCGTATCGAAGCCGAGTCCGTCAAGGCCATCCAGGAGAAGTACCAGGCCAACGAGGACCCGCACTTCCGCGCCCGTGCCACCACCATCAAGGAGGAGCGCGCGGAGCTCGCCAAGCACCACGTCTCGGTGCTGTGGAGTGACTACTTCAAGCCCCCGCACTTCGAGAAGTACCCGGAGCTGCACCAGCTGGTCAACGACACCCTCAAGGCCCTGAGCGCGGCCAAGGGCTCGACCGACCCGGCCACGGGTCAGAAGGCCCTGGACTACATCGCCCAGATCGACAAGATCTTCTGGGAGACCAAGAAGGGCTGACCGCTCTTCCCTTGTATGGCCAGACCGCACCCGAGCCGCCCCGAGTGGCCCGGGTGCGGTCTTTTGTTCGGGGGAACGTCCCTGACGGGCGCGGGGGTTGACCGGCCCCCGCCCGCTCACCCCGGCGGGCTGATCCCCGCCACGGCCAGGCCCAGCAGCCGGTCCGCCTCGGCGGTGGGGTCCGGGTGGTGCTGGGTGGCCAGCGCGATCCCGGCGATCAGGGTGACCAGGTCGACCGCGGTCGTCCCGGGCGCCATCACACCGGCCCGCTCGGCTCGCCGCAGCAGCGGCTCACCCGCCTCTGCGAGCGTGTTGACGCAGGGGTTCGCATGCTCCGGATCGAGCTCCCCGTTCCGCAGCAGCGCGGTGGCCAGGCCCTGCACCGAGGCGGAGTAGACGGTGAGCGCGCCCAGCCACTCCAGCAGCGCGGCCCGTACGTCCTCTTCCTTCGCGAGTTCCCGGGCGCGGGCGGCCAGGACCTCGATCCGCTCGCGGAAGACGGCCTCCAGCAGGGCGCCGCGGGTGGGGAAGTGGCGGCGCACGGTGGCCGAGCCGACTCCGGCGGTGCGGGCGATCTGTTCCAGGGAGGCGTCGGCGCCGTGCGCGGCGACCTCCTCCTCGGCCACGGCGAGGATGCGCTCGTAGTTGCGCCGGGCGTCCGCACGCTGGGCGGGCATGGCGTCACCTCCGGGTTGCTAAGTGGCGGGGCCCTCCGTATCGTACCGAGAGGTAAGTGGCGGGGCCCGCCGTTTAACGTCCGTGCAGTCGACAAGTCGATACCCCCATGCCCGAGGAGCAGCAGCATGCCCATGAACTCCCCGACCTCCGCCCCGTCCGCGCCCGTTCTGGTCACCGGCGCCACCGGACAGCAGGGCGGCGCCACCGCCCGCGCCCTGCTCGCGGCGGGCGTTCCCGTACGGGCCCTGGTCCGCGACCCGGCCACCGAGCGGGCCGAGGCCGTGGCGGCGCTCGGCGCCGAGCTGGTCACCGGCGACCTGCTCGACCTCGACTCGGTGCGGCGGGCCGCCGAGGGGGCGCGCGCCGTCTTCTCGATCCAGATGCCCGATCTGAACGACCTCCAGGGCGACTCCGAGTGGGTCCAGGGGCGCAATCTGATCGACGCCGCGCGGGACGCGGGAGTGGCGCAGTTCGTCCACACCTCCGTCTCCGGCGCCGGACAGCACCACACCGCGCCCGGCTGGGCGGAGGGCCGCTGGGCGGCACTGGAGCACTACTACGCGACCAAGACCGGCCTCCAGGACCGGGTCCGCGAGGCGGGCTTCCGCCACTGGACGCTCCTCAAGCCCGCCTTCTTCATGGAGAACTTCCTGTCCCTGCTCCCGAACGGGCCCGAGGGCGGCCTGGCCACCGTCCTCCAGCCCGGCACCGAGCTCTCCCTCATCGCCGTCGCCGACATCGGCACGGCGGCCGCCGCGGCCTTCGCCGACCCGGAGCGGTTCCATGAGGTCGAGCTGGAACTGGCGGGCGAGTGCATGACGATGACCCGGGTCGCCGAGATCCTCTCCGACGTCGTGGGCACCCAGGTGACCGCCCCGTCGATGACCGCCGACGAGGCGCTCGCCGCCGGGATGCCGGAGTGGGGCGCCGGGCATGTGTGGCTGAACGAGGCCCGCCAGCCCGCCCGCCCCGCGTTCGCGCGCGCCCTCGGCCTCCCGCTCACCGGCTTCGCCGAATGGGCCGGGCGGCATCTGCGGCCCGCGGCCGCCTGACCCGCCTGAGCCACCTGACCGGAAGCCCCGTCCGCTCCGGCCCCGGCTGTGGTTGATGCCCGGACCGGAGTGGACGAGTCTGGAAGGGAGCCCTGGTGGACGGACCCGGTGCCGTCCCCGGAGGGATGGCGACCATGATGCGCCACGACAGCGGCTCCGCGCGGGAGCGGGACGGCTTCGGCGGAACAGACGAAACGGATACGGCGAGGGCCACCGTCAGCGATGACGGCACGCTGACCAGCTGGAACGACGGTGCCCGTCGGCTGCTCGGCTATCCGCCCCCGCAGGTCGTGGGGCGGCCCGCCGCCGAGCTGCTGGCCGATCCGGCCCGCGCGGCGGACGCCGGGGCCCGCCGCGCCCGCGACCGGCTCACCCGGTGGCACGGGACGATGGCGCTGCGCCACCAGGACGGCCACGAGATGGCGGTGCGGCTGCTGGCACACCGCAGAGGGCCGGAGGGCGACTGGCTGCTGGTGGCCGCGGCCCCCGGGCGGAGCTGCCCCCCGAGTCCTGGAACGACGCGCTGATGCTCTGGGCCTACGCACAGTCGCCCTGTCCGATGGCGATCTACGACGCCGATCTGCGGCTGCGCAAGGTGAACTCCCAGATGGCCCGCGTCGTCGGACTCCCCGAAGCGGAGATCCGCGATCTGCGGCTGTCGGAGATCGGGGGCAAGCTCCAGAGCGAGCAGCTCGAAGGGGTCATGCGGCATGTGCTGACCACCGGCGAGCCACGCGAGGTGGAGACCTGCCTGCGCACCGGCGGCGAGACCAAGGAGCACGCCTGGTCGGCCGCGTTCACCCCGCTGAAGGCGAAGGACGGCCAGGTGTACGCGGTCTGCATGGCGGCGCATGACATCACCGAGCAGTATCTGGCCCGCCAGCGGCTGCTGTTGCTGAGCGCGGCCAGTGAACGGATCGGCAGCACCCTCGACATCGACCACACCGCGCAGGAGCTCGCCGACGTCTGCGTACCGCGGCTGGCCGACTACGCCAGCATCGACCTGCTGGACCGGCTGGCCCAGGACGACGAGCTGCCGTCCGGGCCGCTCACCGGCTCGGTCGTGCTGCGCCGCGCCGCCCTGCAGTCGCTCTACGAGGGCTGCCCCGAATCCGTGGTGCCGGTGGGGAAGGTGGACACCTATCCGCAGGTCTCGCCGATGGCGGAATGCCTGGTGGTGGAGCGGCCCCTCATCTACGCGACCACCGACCCCGTGATCACCAAATGGGGTGCACTGAAGCCCGCCCGCGCCCGTTCCATCCGGCGGTTCGGCATTCACTCGATCATGGCGGTGCCGATCCGGGCTCGGGGGACGACGCTCGGGGTGGCCATGTTCGCCCGTCACCACACCCCCGAGCCGTTCACCCAGGACGATGTGGTGCTGGCCGAGGAGATCACCACCCGGGCCGCCGTCTGCGTGGACAACGCCCGCCGCTTCACCCGGGAGCGCGACACCGCCCTGGCCCTGCAGCGCAGCCTGCTGCCGCGGACCCTCCCCCAGCCGCCGGCCGTCGAGGTCGCCTCCCGCTATCTGCCCGCGGGCCCGTTCGCGGGGCGGGCGGGGACTGGTTCGACGTCATCCCGCTCTCCGGGGCACGGGTCGCGCTGGTCGTGGGCGATGTGGTCGGCCACGGCATCCAGGCGTCGGCCACGATGGGCCGGTTGCGGACGGCGGTCCGCACCCTCGCCGACGTCGATCTGCCGCCGGACGAACTGCTCACCCACCTGGACGACCTGGTGATCCATCTGGCCGCGGAGACCGGGGCCGAGGAGTCCACCGGGGATGTGGGCGCCACCTGTCTGTACGCGGTCTACGACCCCGTCTCGCATCGCTGCTCACTGGCCGCGGCCGGGCACCCGCCCCCGGCGCTGGCCAGGCCCGACGGCACCGTGGAGTTCCTTCCGGTGCCGGCCGGACCGCCGCTGGGGGTCGGCGGACTGCCCTTCGAGTCGATGGAGACCGAGCTGCCCGAGAACGCCGTGCTCGCCCTCTACACCAACGGGCTGATGGCCATATGGAACCGCGAGATCGACGAGGGCCGGCTGCTGCTGACCCATGCGCTGGCCCACCCCAGCGGATCCCTGGACGGCACCTGCGACGCCGTTCTGCACACGCTCCTCCCCGACGGGGGCGCGCTCGACGACGTCGCGCTGCTGCTCGCCCGCACCCGCTCCCTGGACGAGGCGCACGTGGCCACCTGGGACGTGCCCGCCGACCCGGCGTGGGTGGCCCGCTCCCGCCGGGACGTGACGGAGCGGCTGACCGAATGGGGCTCGACGAGGCCGTCTTCACCACCGAGCTGGTCGTCAGCGAGCTGGTCACCAACGCCATCCGGCACGCCGTCCCGCCCATCCGGCTGCGGCTGATCCATGACCACTCGCTGATCTGCGAGGTCACCGACTCCTCCAGCACCGCCCCGCATATGCGCCGCGCCCGCACCTTCGACGAGGGCGGCCGCGGGCTGCTGCTGGTCGCGCGGCTCAGCCAGCGCTGGGGAAGCCGGCAGACCGCCGAGGGCAAGACGATCTGGTCGGAGCAGAGCCTTCCGGTCGGGCTGCCCACCGGGCTGCCGGGCCTGGGCTGAGCGGTAGGGGCGGGGCCCTCAGGGCTGTACAGGGCTGTACAGGGCTGTCGGCCCGCGTCAGAAGCGCCAGCGCGTCTGGCCGTACGCGCCCTTGCGGAAGCCGAACGCCGTGGCCGGGGCGACCCGGAACACCAGGGCCGTATGGCCGTCGTGGTGGAAGGCGCCGTCGCGCACCTGGAAGGTCCACTCCTCGCCGTACTTCGCCACGTAGGCCGCCGCGATCCGCTGGAGCGTGGCGTCCTCCCGCACCGGCTCGGCCTCGCCCTCGACCACCAGGTCCAGCCCCTCGTGCAGCACACCCGCACCCGTCGTCAGGACGCAGCGCGGATTGTGCGCGAGGTTGCGGGCCTTCTGTTCCTCGGGGCCGGTGCAGAAGCAGAGCGCGCCGTCGAACCAGACGGCGATGAGCGGGGTGACATGGGGGCGGCCGTCCCGGCGGACGGTGGACAGCCAGTACAGCTCCGCCGCCGCCAGCGCCGCACGCCCCTCCGGCCAGGTGGTGGCGGTGGCGTCCGGACCGCTGAAGCGGGTGTCCAGCGCGGTCTGCGGATCGTGCTCCGTGCTCATCTGCTCGCTCCTCGGGTGGCGTGGCCCGCGGTTCCGGTGCAGTCCCGTGTGCTTGGACCGCCCGGCGGAGCGAAACTCATCGCTCGCCTCCGCCCGCCCCTTTGGAGGGGGGTTACGAGACCTCGGCCGGCCCGGCGAGGTCCAGGACGTCGAGCGCGTCGCGGGCCCGGGGCTCTTGGAAGCGCAGCAGCGGGCTCTCGTTGCGGACCAGCCACTGGCGGTACGCGGAGCTGGCCCAGGCGATCTCGAAGTACGCGTCCGCCAGGTCGCCGAAGAGGGCGTCGACGTCGAGCGGGGCGCCGCGCGCGGTGTCAGGGCCGGCGGCTCCGGTGGCCTCGGTGTCGGCCGGGAGCGCCGTGTCCGGGTCGGGTCCGGCGGCCCCGGTGCGGGCCGCCGGGGCCGCCCGTGAGGCCAGGAACAGCCGGACCGTCAGCGGATCCCCGTGCAGCGGACGGACGGCCACGCCCTGACGGGACCGCGCGGTGGGCTGGCAGGGGGTGACCACCTCGCCCGAGGCGACCAGGTCGGCGGCGGTCAGATAGTCCCCGTACACCACCCTCGGATTGAGCCCCGCGGCGGCCAGGACCCGGCGCAGCCCGGGCCCCTCGCCGTCCACGCTGGGGTCGACCATCCACTGGTCGGCGGCGAGGTCGGCGAGCCGCACCGCGGGCCGCGCGGCGGCCGGATGGGTTTCGGCCAGCGCCACGAACTGCGGCTCCCGCTCCACGAGCATCCGGCGCTCCACGCCCTCGGGCACCCGCAGCGGCGCGCCCTCGACCTCGTGCACGAAGGCGACGTCGAGCTGGTTGGCGGCGACCATCTGCAGCAGCGCGTTGGCGGAGACGTCGATGTGGATGGTGGTGTCCGCCTCGGGATAGCGGTCGCGGAGCCTGCGCAGCCAGCCGACCACGGCCCGGCTGCCGGTGCTGCCGATGCGCAACCGGGCATCGGCGGTCTGTCCCGCCTCCAGCCGGACCTCGCTGAGCAAGGCGTTCATCTCGGCCACGATCGGCCGGGCGCGGCACAGCACGGACCGCCCCAGCGGGGTCGGCCGACTGCCGGTGACCTCCCGCGAGAACAGCCGGCCGCCGATGGTGTTCTCGATGCGCCGGAGCTGGGTCGTCAAGGATGGCTGGGTCATGCCCAGTTGGCGCGCCGCCTTCCGTAGGCTGCCGGTGTCGGCGATGGCGCACAGTGCACGGAGGTGCCTCACCTCGAGCTCCACGGCGGGAGCATATCTGCGCCCTTGTCGGTCACACCAGACTCTGAAACCACTCCAACCCATATCGGAATCGATCAATCGGTGGTCAAACACCGGTCAACGGGACGTCAAACTGTCATCTTCGCCAAGGGCTTGAGAGCCCGGCGAGGGATATGCCTTCGTACTATCACCAGTTGATATCTCCGCGTACGGCTCGATCTCCTCAAGACTCGGCGTCAGCCAAGAGTTCATCCCAGGGCCCCGGCCGCCACCCCACACGGCGACCGGGGCCCGAGGACGATGAGGAGCCCCCCACATGTCACTCCCCAAGCTCGCGCTGTCCGCGACCCTCGGCCTCGGCCTGGCGGCCGCCCTGTCCGCCGTGCCCGCCTCCGCGGCCACGCCCGACCACTCCACGACCCAGCGCAGCGCCGCGGCCGCCGGCTACACGGCGAGCGGCGAGGAGAAGGCCGACACCGACGCCTTCATCAAGGCCGTCATGAAGTCGGCGCTGGCCAAGCAGGCCAAGGCCCCCCGCGGGGCGGCCGCCGTCACCGTGACCTACGACGCCAGCCAGGCCCCGACCTTCCAGGCGCAGATCTCCCGCTCCGCCCAGATCTGGAACTCCTCGGTGAGCAACGTGAAGCTGCAGGCGGGCAGCAACGCGGACTTCAGCTACCGCGAGGGCAACGACCCCCGGGGCTCGTACGCGAGCACCGACGGCCACGGCAGCGGCTATGTCTTCCTGGACTACGCCCAGAACCAGGAGTACGACTCGACCCGGGTCACCGCGCACGAGACCGGCCACGTGCTGGGTCTGCCGGACCACTACGAGGGCCCGTGCAGCGAGCTGATGTCCGGTGGCGGCCCCGGCCCGTCCTGCACCAACTCGCAGCCCGACCAGGCCGAGATCAGCCGCGTGAACCAGCTCTGGGCCAATGGCCTGGCCAAGCTCGAGAAGCAGCTGGCCAAGTCCCACTGAGCCCGCTGAGACCGCCAAGCCACTGATCCTCTGGATCAGGGCCTGACTGCCCGCACCCGGTTCCCGACGCCGAGTGCGGGCGGTCGGCGTGTACGGGGCCGTCCCCCGCGTGCGCTGGGCCCTGGCACCCGGCAAGCGCACGGGAAGCGACGCCGCCTCCGGCCGGAGGTACCGTATAGACACCAGGAGCATTTCGCACAAACCGGCCGGATTCCCTCCAGCTGGGGCCCGGCCCCAGGGAGTGAGCACCATGGAGACCCTGATCACCGTGGTCGTCATCCTCGCGCTGATCGGGGTGGGCGCGCTGCTGATCCACCGGACCAATGTCCAGAACGGCAACCGCATGTCCGCCGAGGGCCACGACGATTCCCCGGCCGGCGGGCGGCCGCACCATCGCGCCTGGGGCCGCCGGCGGCAGCCCCGGGGCCAGCGGGTCACGCCTCCCCAGGACCGCCGTACCTGAGTCCGGCCGTATCCCGTCCGCATCCCGGCCGTATCCCGGCCTTGCGAGGCGCCCTACTCCTCCGCGCGCAGCGCCTCGTCCAGCGTGGCGACCGGCTGAAGCACATCCAGCATCCGCCCGGCCCGCAGGGTGCGGAGGATCAAGGCGTTGTCGCAGACCAGCCGCATCCGCCCGGCCCGCTCCCCTGCACGCCGATGGGCCCGGCACAGCAGTCCCAGGCCCGAGCAGTCGAAGAAGGCGGCCGGCCGTAAGTCCACGATCACCGCGGGCTCGTCCCCGGCCGTGGCCGCGTCCAGCGCCGGTCCGACACTTCCCACCCCGGCGATGTCGATCTCACCGTGGAGCTCCACGACGGTGTACCCGCCGACCCGGTACGTACGGGCGCGGGGAGCGGTGACGTCGGCGGCGGCGCCGTCCTGAGCGGCCGGATCACCCGCCCCGCCCACGGGCTCCCGTGCGGCGTTCTGGGCACCGCGCTCCAGCGGCGCCGGCGCATCACGGGGAGCGCCTTGCTGCGTCATCGCGATATCCCCTCGGAACGGCACACTGCCCCCTCTCACCTTCGTCAGGGTCCCGGAAGCGGGCAGGGTCGGGCATCGGGTGTGAATCCGCCGGGTCCTTGGGCGACGTCTCGCGAGCGTAAAGGGGTGACCCCCGGTTACAGAGGTAGGGACGCAGCATTCCGCCGGTGAATACCGCTCGTTCGAGTGAATTTCGGTTCTTACTATTGACACTTGGTCAGATGCGACTTAGGTGAAGGCATCACCGCCCCCTCCGGTCGCCGGACCCGCCACCCCCGCGATCGCCGGAGTCAGATCCTCCAGCACCTCGAACGCGTCGTCCAGCCGGACCATGCGCAGCAGCCGCACAAACCGCGGTTCGTCGATGACGAGCCGCAGCCGCCCGTCCCGCTCCAGCACGCGATTGCGCAATCGGCACAGTAACGACAATCCGGCACAGTCCAGGAAGGTGACCGGCCGTAGGTCCAGGACCAGATCCGGACACCGTGCCTGGATGAGGGAATCGAGCCGAGCCACGATCCGCCCCGCGGCGAAGATGTCCAACTCTCCCGCGATCTCGGCGACGGTGACACCGCCGAGTGCATGGACCCGGACGCCGAAGGCGGGCCGATCATCGAACATGCAAGCCTCCTTGACCTGGTGGAGGCGCGCGACACCGGAGCCCGCGGCCACGCCGGTCATCGCCGGGGTCCAGGCCGGCCCTTCAGTAGATGACATACCCATCTACCCGGCTGACCAGTCAACGAACGATGCGGCACGTGTCGTTGGCCTATTAAGGCCCCTCGGGCTCGAACTGTTACTCACCGGTAGAGCAGAGATCTTCTCAAGTCCATCAAAAGCCGTGAGCATGCCATCCGGCAATCGCCTCGAAGCGAAGGATGTGACCGATGACAGCAGGACGCGTGCGATCACGGCGGCTGGGCATGACGACGGTGGTCGTGGCCCTCGCCATCGGCGTCGGCGGAACCGCCACCACGGCGACCGCCGCCACGCCCGGCACCACCGCCACCACGGCGGCCCCGGCGGCGCCGTCGAGCGCCACCGCCGCCGAGGACGTCGACTACGAGACCTGGCAGCGTGACGTTCGCGCCATCATCGACGAGCAGGCCCGCCCCTACCTCGAGGAGCGCACCGCCGACCCGTCGGGCGAGAAGCAGGCCATCGTCCTGGACATCGACAACACCTCGCTGGAGACGGACTTCGGCTTCACCTTCCCCCAGCCCCCCGTCGAGCCGGTCCTGAAGCTCTCCCAGTACGCGCACGACCGCGGCGTGGCCGTCTTCTTCGTCACCGCGCGGCCCGGCATCATCTCCTGGCCGACCGAGTACAACCTGGAGAAGGTCGGCTACTCGGTCGCCGGTCTGTACGTACGCCACCTGCCGGACCTCTTCCGACACGTGGCCGACTACAAGACCGCCAAGCGGGCGGAGACCGAGAAGAACGGCTACACGATCATCGCCAACATCGGCAACAGCCCCACCGACATCAGCGGCGGCCACGCCGAGAAGTCCTTCAAGCTCCCGGACTACGACGGCCGGCTCTCCTGAGTCACGGTCGGGTCATCCCCTTCCGCCACCGCTCATCGCCCCCGCCGGGGGAATGCCGAAAACTCCAGATCTTGGCGCCCAAGATTGGTGAGTAGACCGAGCGCACGGCAGGTCTGCTCCGCTCAAGACTGGACACACCGCAGACTGTGCGTCGAGATCTCCGCAAACGGCGCGGATACGTCGGCACTGGCGCGAAGGGGATGACCGATGACCGGCTCACACGTACTGGCACTCGGCCACTACCAGCCCGCGAAGGTGCTCGGCAACGACGACCTCGCGGCCATGGTCGACACCAGCGACGAGTGGATCCGCAGCCGGGTCGGCATCCGCACCCGGCATCTCGCCCGCCCCGACGAAACGGTGGACGAGATGGCCGCGGCGGCCGCCGCCAAGGCGCTGGCCCACAGCGGTCTTGCCCCCTCCGACATCGACCTCGTGCTCGTCGCCACCTGCACGGCGATCGACCGCAGCCCCAACATGGCGGCCCGGGTCGCCGCCCGGCTCGGGCTCGCCCACCCCGCCACCATGGACCTCAATGTGGTGTGCGCCGGTTTCACCCACGCCCTCGCCACCGCCGACCACACCATCAGGGCCGGGGCGGCCACCGCGGCCCTGGTGATCGGCGCGGACAAGTTCAGCGCGGCCACCGACTGGACCGACCGCTCCACCTGCGTCCTGACCGGCGACGGCGCGGGCGCGGCCGTGGTGGTGGCCGCCGAGCGGCCGGGCGTCGGCCCGGTGGTGTGGGGCTCGGTCCCGGAGATGGGCGGCGCGGTCCGTATCGAGGGCACACCGCCCCGCTTCGCGCAGGAGGGCCAGACCGTCTACCGCTGGGCCACCACCCATCTGCCGCCGATCGCGCGGGAGGTGTGCGCACGGGCCGGGATCTCCCCGGAGGAGCTGGCCGGGGTCGTGCTGCACCAGGCCAATCTGCGGATCATCGAGCCGGTCGCCCAGAAGCTGGGCGCGGTCAACGCGGTGATCGCCCGCGATGTGGTGGAGTCCGGCAACACCTCGGCGGCCAGCATTCCGCTCGCCCTCTCCAAGCTGGTCGAGCGCGGGGAAGTGGCCTCCGGCGCCCCGGTGCTGCTCTTCGGCTTCGGCGGCAATCTGTCGTACGCGGGCCAGGTCATCCACTGCCCCTGACGGCGCCCAGACCGGCCCCCCGCATGACGTCCGATTCGTTCAAGACCGGCCGTCGGCCCGCTGCCTACGCTGCCCGTATGACAGCACGATTCAACGCCATCGGCCTGGTCGTCGCCGACCTGGCCACCTCCCTCGCCTTCTACCGCCGCCTCGGCCTCGACATCCCGGCCGAGGCCGACGCCCAGCCGCACGCCGAGGCCGCCCTGCCCGGCGGGGTGCGGCTGATGTGGGACACCGTCGAGACGGTGCGCTCCTTCGACCCGGAGTGGACGCCGCCGAGCGGCTCCCACCAGGTGGCGCTGGCCTTCGCCTGCGACAGCCCGGCCGATGTGGACAAGACCTACCAGGACCTCGTGGGCGCGGGCGTACGCGGCAAGAAGGAGCCGTGGGACGCGCCGTGGGGCCAGCGCTACGCGACGGTCCTCGACCCCGACGGCAACAGCCTGGACCTCTTCGCGGCGCTACCCTCCTGACCCCTGGAGCAGACGGCCCAGGGGGACGCCGGTCAGGGTCCTGACCTCGCGGGCGAGATGTGCCTGGTCGGCGTAGCCCGCCGTGGCCGCGACCTCGGCGAAGGGGACGCCGGTGCGCGCGAGGTCCAGGGCCCGGTTCAGCCGCAGCACCCGGCCGAGCGTCTTGGCGCCGTAGCCGAACGCGGCGAGGGAGCGGCGGTGCAGCTGCCGCTCCCCCAGCCCCACGGCGGCGGCGATTCCGGCCACGCCCGTCCCGCGCGAGACCCCGGCGACGATCGCGGCGAGCACCGGATCGGGCGGCTTAGCCGTCCGCAGGCGGCCCAGGGCAGCCTCCTCCAGCAGACGGCCCTGGACCGCCTGCCGCACCGCCGTCCGCTCCGCTTCGGCGATCCGCTCGGCGTCGGCGATCCGCTCTGCCAGCCGCCGGACCTCCGCGCCCGGCCAGAGCGCGGCCAACGGCACGAGCTGATCGCGGAGTTCATGCGCCGGTACGCCGAGTACGGCGGGGCCCTGACCTGGGGCGAAGCGCAGGCCCACGGCGCGGGTGCCGGGCGGGCCGGGGGCGAGACGAGCGCGGGTGTCCGGCCCGGCGACCAGCAGCTCGCCGTCGGGTCCCGCCTCGGCCCAGATCAGATCCGTGCAGCCGTCCGGGAGCACCCGCTGCGGTCCGGTGCCGGCCGTACGGGTCCACACCGCGGCGCCACGGCCGATCAGCGCCCTTCGCTCGCGGTACGCGCACTCCCGGTCTTCGCGTTCCCAGCGTTCCCGTTTTTCGCGCTCCCGGTGCTCGCTCAAGGGACCTCGCGCAGATACATCGCACCGCACGAATGACAGAAGGGCCCCGAGTCACCCGTGGCCCACAGATCGGCGGCCTGGGTCTCGGCGTCCGGGGCCAGCTCCCGCCCGCACATCGCGGTCGTTCCGTTGCCGCGGACCATGTGCCAGATCTTGACGGGCGCGCCCGCGACCCGGCCGGAGCTGCCCTCCTCGTATTCGGCGCGCATCTCGTGCAGCATGGCGGTACACCTCCTGCTCACCACCACTACTTCTCCATGCTCCCGCCACGCCAGGCCGAGCGCCACCTCCGCCGCCGCACCCGCCGCCACGCTCCGCCGCCGCTAGAAGACGGACCAGCCGGTCAGCGTGGTGAAGTGGTCCAGGGCGGCCACTCCGGCCACCGAGTTGCCCCGGGCGTCCAGGCCGGGGCTCCAGACGCACAGCGTGCAGCGGCCGGGGACCACCGCGACGATGCCGCCGCCGACGCCGCTCTTGCCGGGCAGCCCGACACGGTAGGCGAAGTCGCCCGCCGCGTCGTACGTACCGCAGGTGAGCATGACCGCGTTGACCCGCTTCGCCTCGCTCTGCGACAGCAGCCGCGAGCCGTCCGCGCGCAGCCCGTGGCGGGCCAGGAAGCCCCCGGCCAGGGCCAGGTCGCGGCAGCTCATCTCGATCGAGCACTGCCAGAAGTAGTGCTCCAGGACGGTCGGCACCGGGTTGTGGAGGTTGCCGTAGCTCGCCATGAAGTGGGCGACGGCGGCATTACGGTCGCCATGGGCGGACTCGGAGACGGCGACCTCCTGGTCGAAGGCGAGGTCCGGATTGCCGCTCTCGGCGCGCAGGAAGTCCAGCATGGTGGTGCTGGCGTCGCCGGTAAGGGTCTGCAGCCGGTCGGTGACGACCAGCGCCCCGGCGTTGATGAACGGATTGCGCGGGATGCCGTTCTCGTACTCGAGCTGCACCAGGGAGTTGAAGGGGTTGCCCGAGGGCTCCCGGCCGACCCGCCGCCACAGCTTCTCGCCGTCGTCGGCGAGGACGAGCGCGAGGCTGAACGCCTTGGAGATGGACTGCACCGAGAACGGCCGCTCCCAGTCGCCGACCCCGGTGACATGGCCGTCCACGTCGGCGAGGGCGATCCCGAAGCGGTCCGCGTCCACCGAGGCGAGCGCCGGGATGTACTGCGCCACCCGGCCCCGGCCGATCTGCGGTTTCACAAGGGCCGCGACCTCGTCCAGCACTGCCTGGTAGTCCATGGTGCGGTGCGTCTCCCGGTGCGATGTGGAACGGATGGACCGGCTCGCACGATAACGCGCCCCCCACCTCCCATCACCCCATGTGTTTATGTGCGTGCGATGGGTAAGCAAGCGGGTGAACGAGGCGGGCCGCGACCGGGGCCCGCCGTACGAGCGGAACGGAGGCGCTCATGGCCTCACCCATGTCCGCGGGGGACTTCCTGGCGGCGCTGACGGACGAGGGCGTGCGGGTGACGCAGGTCGGCGACTGGCGGGACCACAACAGAAACCACAAGGGCCCGTGGGGCCCGGTGCACGGGGTGATGATCCACCACACCGTCACCTCCGGCACCGAGCAGACGGTGGAGATCTGCCGGGACGGCTTCGAGGGGCTGCCCGGCCCGCTGTGCCACGGCGTGATCGCCAAGGACGGCGGGGTCCATCTGGTCGGCTACGGCCGCGCCAACCACGCCGGTCTCGGCGACGACGACGTCCTGCGGGCGGTGATCGCCGAGCGGGCCCTGCCGCCCGACAACGAGGCGAACACCGACGGCAACCGCGCCTTCTACGGCTTCGAATGCGAGAACCTGGGCGACGGCGAGGACCCGTGGCCCGAGGCCCAGCTCGACGCGATCGCGCGGGCCGCGGCGGCCGTGTGCCGCCATCACGGCTGGACCGAGCGCTCGGTGATCGGCCACCTCGAATGGCAGCCGGGCAAGGTGGATCCGCGCGGCTTCACCATGGCCGCGATGCGCGACCGGATCCACGAGCGGCTCAAGTAGCACCCTCGCCTACGAGGTGTCCCGGTGGCCCTCTCAGCAGGGCCCGGGGCGAAACCCCACCCCCCAGCCCCTCCGGCGCTTGAGGAGCGGGGCCCGGGGCGAAACCCCACCCCCAGCCCCTCCGGCGCTTGAGGAGCGGGGTCCGGGGCGGAGCCCCAGTTGTGGGAAGGGGCGGGGAGGGGAGCAGCCCGCCGCAGGCGTCACGATCGGCCGGACACCCCCCAGCACCGGGTACGGCAGGCGGCCGCGGAGGGGCGGTGAGCCTCAAGCCCCCTCCTCCGCGGCCCCCTCCCGGTAGAGCGCCGCCTCCTCCAGGTCCAGCCGCCGCAGCAGCGACCGCAGCATCTCCTCGTCGATCCGCCGGGCGTCCCGCAGGTCCACGAACACCTTCCGCTCGGCCTCGATCATCTCCCGGGACAGCCTCCGATAGGTGTCGTCCGCCGATTCGCCGGTCACCTCGTTGACCGCCCCGAGCCGCTCCCATACGGCGTTGCGGCGCTGTTCCAGCACCGTGCGCAGCCGGTCGGCGAGCGGCGGCGGCAGGGCGTTGCGCTCATCGTCGAGCAGCTCCCCCAGGCGGCTCTCGGCCGCCAGTGACGCCTGGTTCTGCGCCTGTGCTTCGGCGAGCGTCTCGGCCCGTGGATCGCGGCCCGGCAGCCCGAGCAGCCGGATCAGGGAGGGCAGGGTGAGCCCATGGACGACCAGGGTGCCGATGACGGTCGTGAAGGTCAGGAAGAGGATCAGATTGCGGGCCGGGAAGGGTTCCCCGCCGTGCATGGTCTGCGGGATCGAGAAGGCGATGGCCAGCGAGACCACCCCGCGCATCCCGGCCCAGCCGACGACGACCGGCGCGGTCCAGTTGGTGCCGGGCTCGCGCTCGCGGATCCCGGGGAAGAGCATGCGCGGCACGAAGGTCGAGGGGAAGACCCAGATGTAGCGGGCGGCCACCACGGCCAGGAAGACGACGGCCGCGTACCAGGCGGCCTCGTCCGCCCCGTACTCCCCCAGACCGCCCACCACGACCCGCAGTTGCAGCCCGATCAGCGCGAACACCGCCGACTCCAGTACGAAGTCGATCATGCGCCAGACCGCGGCCTCCTGGAGCCGGGTCGCGAAGTCGACCTGCCAGGAGTGGTGTCCGAGGTAGAGCCCGACCACCACGACGGCCAGCACACCCGACGCCTCGAACTGCTCGGCGGTGGCGTAGGCGACGAAGGGGATGAGCAGCGAGAGGGTGTTCTGCAGCAGCGGGTCCCGCAGCCGGATGCGCAGCCAGTGCAGCGGCACCATCAGGATCAGACCGACCACGACGCCGCCCACGGCCGCGAAGGCGAACTCCCGCACGCCCTCGGCCCAGCTGACGCCCTCCCCCACCGCCGCGGCCAGCGCCACCCGGTAGGCCGTGATCGCGGTCGCGTCGTTGAACAGGGACTCGCCCTGGAGAAGCGTGGTGAGCCGGGAGGGCAGCCCGATCCGGCGGGCGATGGTGGTGGCGGCCACGGCGTCCGGCGGCGCGACCACCGCGCCCAGCACCAGGGCGGGGGCCAGCGGCAGCCCCGGGATCACCAGATGGGCGACCACGCCGACCGCGACCGTGGCGAAGAGCACATACCCGACCGAGAGCAGCGCGATGGGCCGCAGATTGGCGCGCAGATCCAGATACGAGCTGTCCAGCGCGGCGCTGTGCAGCAGCGGCGGCAGCACCAGGGGCAGCACGATATGCGGGTCCAGGGTGTAGTCGGGCACCCCCGGGACGTACGAGCCGACGAGCCCGACCACGACCAGCAACAGCGGCGCGGGCACCGGGGTCCTGCGGGCCGCGCCGGCGACCACCGCGCTGCCCGCGACCAGCATCAACAACGGCAATACGTCCATCGACCGACCCGTCCCCGCCGGTCGTGCCGACGGTCGTCCATGTGATCCGCCCACGCGGCGCTTTAGTCTGGCAATCATGAGCGAGTGCCTGCATGTTCCCGCACTACCGCGCCCCGAGCCGGAGCCGCGGTCCGACACCTGTCCCGAATGCCTGGCGGTGGGCAGCCACCCCGTCCAGCTGCGGAAGTGTCTGGTCTGCGGCCACGTGGGCTGTTGCGACTCCTCGCCGTACCAGCACGCGACCCGGCACTTCGAGGAGACCGGTCATCCGGTGATGCGCAGCTTCGAGGAGGGCGAGGAGTGGCACTGGTGCTACGTGGATCAGCTCATCGTGTAGGCCCGGCCTCGCGAACGCCCTGGTCTTGGCGTTTTCCGCGCATTGTGGGAGATCGACCTCCGCGTTTGTCGGCCCGGGCCGCTAGCCTTCACCACATGATCCGATCAGCGAAGCCGTCCGACGTTCCGGCGATCCATGCGATGATCCGCGAGCTGGCGGACTACGAGCGGGCTCCGCAGGAGGCGAAGGCCACCGAGGAGCAGCTGCGCGAGGCGCTCTTCGGGGCGCATCCCGCGGTGTTCGCGCTGATCGCCGAGGAGACCGGCGGCGCCGGAGAGCCCGGCGGGCCGGTGGGGTTCGCCCTGTGGTTCCGTAACTTCTCCACCTGGACAGGCACCCATGGCGTGTACCTGGAGGACCTGTACGTCACCCCGCGGGCCCGCGGGGGCGGCCACGGCAAGGCGCTGCTCGCCGAGCTGGCGCGGATCTGCGTGGAGCGGGGCTATGCCCGTTTCGAATGGTCGGTGCTCGACTGGAACGAGCCCGCGATCGGCTTCTACACCGCGCTCGGCGCGGAGCCGATGGACGAATGGACGGTGCGCAGGCTCTCGGGAGAGCCTCTGCGAGAGCTGGCCGCTCAGGCCATGGGCACCGCCGTGACCAGCGATTACCTGAGTGAGGCGACATCTCTTTCGAATTGAGACCGCAAACCCTCTAGCCACGCTGCGTACTCATGTGCTTACTATGAGTGATATCGCGGCTCTGTGGGCCGGGGTTCACCCGTGATGGGGGCCGTGCTTCGTCCGGGCGACACCGAACCGCAGATCGCGATAGCGTCGCAGCCAAAGTACATACAGCGCCGGTCCGTCCACCCTCCACCATAAGGGTTCGGGGCCGACGCTCCAATCAGCTCAGCTCAATCAGCTTGTGTCACCTTGGAGGTGAGGGTGTCCCAGATCGCAGGCGAGCCCGGGACCCAGGACTTCGTGGAAGTCCGGCTGCCCGCTGCGGGTGCCTATCTGTCGGTGCTGCGTACGGCGACCGCCGGCCTCGCAGCCCGCTTGGACTTCACCCTCGACGAAATCGAGGATCTGCGTATCGCCGTGGACGAGGCATGCGCGATCCTGTTGCAGCAAGCCGTGTCCGGCAGTGTGCTGAGCTGCGTCTTCCGCTTGATCGACGACGCACTGCAGGTCACCGTCTCGGCTCCCACCACTGACGGCCGCGCCCCCGAGCGCGACACCTTCGCCTGGACGGTGCTCTCCGCGCTGGCGGGCAAGGTGGACTCGACCGTGGCCGAGGACCGAACGGTCAGCATCAGCCTGTACAAGGAGCGCGGCGCCGGCCCCGGACAGCCGTGACGGAAAAAGGGGGCTCCGTGAGCACTGCATCATCGCGGGGAGTGGGTACCCCGGCCATCCCGCACCCGCCGGCCCGGCCGCATCCCGCGGACTCGGAGGCGGCAGGAGACCGACCAGAGCGGGCGGACCACATGGATCAGCACGAACAGGTGCATCAGCAGCACGATCCACATGACCGGAGCGGCGCGCGGGCGATGTTCCTCGAGCTGCGCGGGCTGCCGGAAGGCTCCACCGAGCGGGCCGAGCTGCGCAACAACCTCGTGCGTATGCATCTGCCGTTGGTGGAGCACCTGGCCCGGCGCTTCCGCAACCGCGGTGAGCCGCTGGACGACCTCACCCAGGTCGCCACCATCGGGCTCATCAAATCCGTGGACCGGTTCGACCCGGACCGCGGGGTGGAGTTCTCGACCTATGCGACACCCACGGTCGTCGGCGAGATCAAGCGCCACTTCCGCGACAAGGGCTGGGCGGTGCGGGTGCCGCGCCGGCTGCAGGAGTTGCGGCTGTCGCTGACCACCGCCACCGCGGAGCTCTCCCAGCGCCATGGCCGCGCTCCGACCGTCCATGAGCTGGCCCAGCATCTGTCCATCTCCGAGGAGGAGGTGCTGGAGGGGCTGGAGTCCGCCAATGCCTACAGCACCCTGTCCCTGGACGTCCCGGACACGGACGACGAGTCCCCGGCGGTCGCCGACACCCTCGGCGCGGAGGACGAGGCACTGGAGGGCGTCGAGTACCGCGAATCGCTCAAACCGCTGCTGGAGGATCTGCCCCCGCGCGAGAAGAAGATCCTGCTGCTGCGCTTCTTCGGCAATATGACGCAGTCGCAGATCGCGCAGGAGGTCGGCATCTCCCAGATGCATGTCTCCCGGCTGCTGGCCCGCACACTCGCGCAGTTGCGCGACAAGTTGCTGGTCGAGGAGTAGCGAGCGCATCCGGCCCACGGTGCCCGGGGCTTCCCGGGCACCGGCCGTGCGGACACCTACCGGCTGTGTCCGGCTAGGCGTCGCGGGGGCCGATGCCGAGGGCCTCGGTCGCCGTCGGGTTGATCAGCAGCGCCATGACGGCGAGGGCCGCGATGGCGGTGGCCACCCCGGCGGCGATCAGCCCGCCACCGTTCTGCACCAGCGTCCAGGCCACCGGCAGCGCCATCAGCTGGGTGATCATCGCGGGGCCGCGGCTCCAGCGGCGCCGCAGCCACAGCCCGCGGGCCGCCAGCAGCGGCAGCAGGGCCAGCGCGACCACGGTGACCCCGAGCATCTCCGCCTGCTGGGGGCTCTCCGGGTCGCCGGTCAGCCCCATGATCAGTACGTAGACGCCGAACCCCAGCAGCACCACGCCCTCCGCGGCGGCCAGCACCGCGGCGACGGTCAGCCGGGTGGGGCGGGGCCCGGTGGGCGCGGCGTCGGCGGCAGCGGCGCCGGTCGCCTTGGCGGCGGCCCCGGCCTCCGGCCGGGCCGTGGCCTGCTGCGCCGCGGCCTTCCGCTCGGTCGCCTTCCGCGCCGTGGACCTCTGCGCCTTCTTCGCGGTAGCGGACTTCTTACTGCTCACCCCCGCAGCCTAGCCGTCTCCGGGCCGCCGGGACCCTACCCCCCTCGGGCCGGTCGGTCCGGATAGGTAGGCTGGCGCGCATGCGCGCGCTTCTTGTGGTCAACCCGGCAGCAACCACCACCAGTGCCCGCACTCGGGATGTTCTGTTCCACGCACTCGCCAGCGATCTGAAGCTGGACGTGGTGACCACCGAGTACCGGGGCCATGCGCGCGATCTGGCCCGGCGGGCGGTCGACGGCGGCACGCATGAACTGGTCGTGGCCCTCGGCGGCGACGGCACCGTCAACGAGGTCGTCAACGGACTGCTCCATCACGGCCCCGCCCCGCGCGAGCTGCCCCGGCTCGCGGTCGTTCCGGGCGGCTCCACCAATGTCTTCGCCCGCGCGCTCGGGCTGCCCAATGACGCCGTCGAGGCGACCGGCGCCCTGCTGGACGCGCTGCGGGACGGCACCGAGCGCACCGTGGGCCTCGGGCTCGCGGCCGGCACCCCCGGCACTCCGGACGAGTCGGTCCCGGCCCGCTGGTTCACCTTCTGCGCCGGGCTCGGCTTCGACGCGAGCGTCATCGGCCGGGTCGAGCAGCAGCGCGAGCGCGGCAAGCGGTCCACCCATGCGCTCTATATACGGCAGATGGTGCGGCAGTTCATCGGGGAGCCGCATCGGCGGCAGGGCGCCATCACCATTCGGCGGCCGGGCCAGGACCCGGTCGAGGGGCTGGCGCTGTCGATAGTCTGCAACACCTCCCCGTGGACGTTCCTGGGCAACCGTCCGGTCTACGCGTCCCCCCAGGCGTCCTTCGACACCGCCCTCGACGTGCTGGGACTCACCAAGCTGTCGACGTCGGCGGTGACCCGCTACGCGACCCAGCTGCTGATGTCGACGCCCGAGCGCGGCCCGCGCGGCAAGCATGTGGTGGGGCTCCACGACGTGGAGGACTTCACCTTGCAATCCCAGGCGCCACTGCCGTTCCAGATGGACGGTGACCATCTGGGACTGCGTACGAGCGTGACGTTCACAGGCGTACGCCGTGCACTGCGTGTGATTGTGTGAGTGAGAGCGCAAAAAGTCCTTCCACTCGAACGTTTAGGCTGGCCTCCACCCACCGGAAGTACGGCTGTGACCGAGTCGACACCAAGGAATCAAAAAAAACTTTCCGGAAGGGGTTGTATCCGCCGCCGAGGTTTGCGAGTCTCTTCTTGGCGATCGGGACGGCCTCCAGAAGGCCCCCTTGAGAGCCCGAACCCCCACCTCATTCCACGGGACTGCACCAGCCCCAACTGGTCGGCGTCCCTACCCTTGCGGGGGGATTCGTGAAAGCGTTCACATTCACAAGCAACGAGCCCGCAATACGAGGAGATGGAGCAGCCATGGACTGGCGTCACAACGCCGTTTGCCGCGAGGAAGACCCCGAGCTGTTCTTCCCCATCGGCAACACCGGTCCTGCGCTGCTGCAGATCGAGGAAGCCAAGGCCGTCTGCCGCCGCTGCCCCGTCATGGAGCAGTGCCTGCAGTGGGCGCTTGAGTCCGGCCAGGACTCCGGCGTCTGGGGTGGCATGAGCGAAGACGAGCGCCGCGCCATGAAGCGCCGTGCCGCTCGCAACCGGGCACGCAACGCCAGCGCCTGAAGCCCGCACCCCGTGGCCCCCGAGCCGCAGCGCGTAGTACCCCCGATGCGCACAGCACATTGAGCTTTGAGCCCCGGACCAGATGGGTCCGGGGCTCAGTGCTTTCCGGGGTACGGGGCTACGACCCACCGGGAGTTGCCCGGATGTGGTCAGCGTCTCAGTGCTTCTCGGCACGCACCGGGAAGTCCAGCACCACACGGGTGCCCCGCTCCGGCGCGGGCACCATGTCGAACGTGCCGCCCAGTTCCCCCTCCACCAGGGTGCGGACGATCTGCAGACCCAGGTTTCCGGCCCGCTGGGCGTCGAACCCCTCGGGCAGTCCGCGCCCGTCGTCCTGGACGGTGACCACCAGCCGGCTCTCCTCACCGGCGCCACCGCGCACCGCCGAGACCTCGACCGTGCCCTGCTCCCCCGGTCCGAAGCCGTGCTCCAGCGCGTTCTGCAGCACCTCGGTCAGGACCATGGACAACGGGGTGGCGACCTCGGCCTCGAGAATGCCGAAGCGCCCGGTGCGGCGGCCGGTCACCTTTCCGGGCGATATCTCGGCCACCATGGCCAGCACCCGATCGGCTATGTCGTCGAACTCGACCCGCTCATCGAGGTTCTGGGAGAGGGTCTCATGGACGATCGCGATCGAGCCGACCCTGCGCACCGCCTCGTTGAGCGCCTCCCGCCCCTGCGCCGAATCCATCCGGCGGGCCTGCAACCGCAACAGAGCGGCCACCGTCTGGAGGTTGTTCTTCACCCGGTGGTGGATCTCCCGGATGGTGGCGTCCTTGGTGATCAACTCGCGCTCGCGTCGACGCAGTTCGGTGACGTCCCTGAGCAGCACCAGCGAGCCGATGTGCAGCCCCTTGGGCTTGAGCGGAATGGCCCGGAGCTGGATGACCCCGTCGCCGCCCTCGACCTCGAACTCCCGGGGCGCCCAGCCGCTGGCCAGCTTGACCAGCGCCTCGTCCACCGGGCCGCGCACCGGGGCGAGTTCGGCGGTGGTCTTGCCCAGATGGTGGCCGACGAGGTCGGCGGCGAGCCCGAGCCGGTGGTAGGCGGAGAGCGCGTTGGGGCTCGCGTACTGGACCACCCCGTCCGCGTCGAGCCGGATCAGCCCGTCGCCGGCGCGCGGTGACGCGTCCATGTCGATCTGCTGATGGGGGAACGGAAACGATCCGGCGGCGATCATCTGGGCCAGGTCGGACGCGCTCTGGAGATAGGTGAGCTCCAGCCGGCTGGGGGTCCGTACGGTCAGCAGATTGGTGTTCCGCGCGATCACCCCGAGGACCCGGCTCTCCCGCCGGACCGGGATGGACTCCACCCGGACCGGCACCTCCTCGCGCCACTCGGGGTCGCCCTCCCGGACGATCCGGCCCTCGTCGAGGGCGGCGTCGAGCATGGGACGGCGGCCTCGGGGCACGAGATGGCCGACCATGTCGTCCTGGTAGGAGGTGGGCCCGGTGTTCGGCCGCATCTGCGCCACCGAGACATACCGGGCGCCGTCGCTGGTGGGGACCCACAGCACCAGATCGGCGAACGAGAGGTCGGAGAGGAGCTGCCACTCCGAGACCAGCAGATGGAGCCACTCGAGGTCGGAGTCGTCGAGTGCGGTGTGCTGGCGGACGAGGTCGTTCATGGAGGGCACGTTGCGAGCCTACCCTCACCGGTGGATTAGCCTATTCGCGCATAAGCATGGACAGACAGCAGTGGTCTAGTCCAGAATATCGAGCACTGCGATCTTCCGCTCTCCCCGCACAGGAGGGCGGATCGAGGAGCCCGGAGCGCTCTGCCCTGACCGCCCGGGGTCCTCAGGTCGGCCGCTCGGCCGATGCAACTCCGGGCTGCGGTGCCGGGTGGGTTGAGGGTCCCGCCCTGGCGCCGCGGCCCGCGGGTGTCCCACCCGTCGTACCTCAGACTCCCGAGCACCCGGCGTACTCAGGCTCCCGCGCCTCCTCGAAGGCCGCGGGAGCCTTTTCCGTGCCCCCAGCAGTACGCCAGGCCGTACGCCTCAGCGGGTCTCCGTCACCTTCGCCAGCGCCCTGGGCGCGTCCGGGTCCTGGCCGCGCGCGATGGTGACCTCGTACGCCAGCATCTGCAGCGGGAGGATCTCCAGGATCGGCTGGAGCTCCTCGGCGACCCCGTCCGTCGGCAGGGCGAACCCGGCCGAGGCCCGCTCCACCTCCGACGCGCTGCCGATGACGACGAGGTCGGCGCCCCGGCCGCGCAGCCGCTCCAGGACCGGCTGCAGCGCCTGGCCGCCCTTGCCCTCGGTGACGATCGCGATCACCGGCGAGATGTTGTCGACCATGGCGAGCGGACCGTGCAGCAGATCGGCGCCGGAGTAGGAGAGCGCCGGGATGTAGCTGGTCTCCATCAGCTTCAGGGCGGCTTCCTTGGCGGTCGGATAGCCGTAGCCCCGGGAGGTGAGGACCATCCGCTCGGCGAAGCGGTAGCGCGCCGCGAGCTGCCGGACCTCGTCCTGGCGGTCGAGGATCTGCTGGGCGAGGTCGGGCAGCACCTTGGCGGCCGCGCCGTCGCCGCCGCGCAGCCCCTCCACGAAGAGGTAGAGGGCGAGGAGTTCGGCGGTGTAGGTCTTGGTCGCGGGCAGCGCCTTCTCCGGCCCGGCCAGGACGTCGATGTGGAATTCGGAGACGGCCGCCAGCGGCGAGTCGGCGTTGTTGGTGACCGCGAGGGTGATCGCACCGGCCGCGCGGGCGGCCTCGGTGGAGGCGACCAGGTCCGGGGAGCCGCCGGACTGGCTGACGGTGATCACCAGCACATCGGTGAGGTCCGGCTGGGCGCCGTACGCGGTGGTGGTGGACATGGAGGTCAGACCGCACGGCTTGCCGAGCAGCACCTCGAGCAGGTACTTGGCGTACAGCGCCGCGTTGTCCGAGGTGCCGCGGGCGGTGAGGAGGACGAAGCGCGGGTTGCGGGCGGCGATCCGCTCCGCGACCTCACGGATCCTCGGGGCGCCCTGGTCGAGGATGCGGCGCAGCACGGCGGGCTGCTCGGCCATCTCGCCGGACATGATCCGGCCCGGCTGGTCGCTGCGCTGGGCCGTCGTCGTGGCGGACATGCTGGGTGCCTCCAGGTGGCTCTGTGCCGGCTGTGCTCGGTGGGGCTGGGGATCAGTCCCCGGGGTGGTCACCGGCGCCGATGCCGACGATCACCTCGGCCGCCGCCCGTCCACACACCCGGGCGGCGCCGTGGGTCGCGATGTGCAGCGCTCCGGCGGGCGGCGCCTGGGGCACTCCCATCTCGACGACGACCGTCTCCGGCCGGGCGGCGAGCAGGGCGTCCAGCGCGTCGGCCATCCAGGGGTGCCGGTGGACATCGCGGACCACAGCGACGATCCTACGGTCCGCCGCGGTGTCGAGCATATTTTCGATCAGCGCGGGGACGCCCCCGGCCTCGGCGTCCTGCCGCCCGTAGGTGGCGGCCTGGGTGCCGGGGCGCAGCCGGGCCAGTTCGGCGCCGACGCCCCAGGGGGTCTCCTCGCCGACGGCGATGTTGGCGACCGGGGTGAAGGCGGCGACGTAGGCGGGCCCGGTCACCGGCTCGTACGACAGCCCGGCCGGGGTGACTCTGAGCGCCCGGCGCGCGGCGGCGAGCCCCACCCCCGCGGCGGGCTCGATGCCATGCGCCGCGCGCGGTCCCGCGGAGTGCCGCGTCCACTGCCCCAGGGCGCGCACCCGCGCGGCCGCCTCGGCCAGCCGCTCCTCCGCCAGCCGTCCCTCGATGACGGCCGTGACCAGCGCGTCGCGCAGCCGCAGCACGGTGTCCTCGTCGGCGAGTCCGCCGCCCACGCAGATCGCGTCGGCGCCCGCGGCGATCGCCATGACGCTGCCGTGCTCGATGCCGTACGCGTCGGCGATGGCCCGCATCTCCATACCGTCGGTGACGATCAGCCCGTCGAAGCCGAGGCCGCCGTCGGCCACGGGCCGGCGCAGCAGGCCGTGCAGCGCGGCGGGGCTGAGGGTGGCGGGCAGGTCGGGGTCGAGCACGGGCAGCAGGATGTGCGCGCTCATCACGGCCTTGGTCCCGGCGGTGACGGCGGCGCGGAAGGGCACCAGTTCGCGGGCGGTCAGGGTGTCGAGCCCGGCGTCGATGCGCGGCAGCGCGTGGTGGGAGTCGACGGCGGTGTCGCCGTGGCCGGGGAAGTGCTTGGTGCAGGCGGCGACCCCGGCGCTCTGCAGGCCCTCGATGTACGCGGCGGTGTGCCGGGCGACGAGCCCGGGTTCGGCGCCGAAGGAGCGCACGCCGATGACCGGGTTGTCGGGGTTGGAGTTGACGTCGGCGGAGGGCGCCCAGTTGAGGTTGACTCCGCATTCCGCGAGGCGGCGGCCCAGCTCGCGGGCGACGGCCCGGGTCAGCTCCGGGTCGTCGACGGCGCCGAGCGCCAGGTTGCCGGGGAAGGAGGACCCGGCGCGCACCTCGAGCCGGGTGACGTCACCGCCCTCCTCGTCGATGGCCACCAGGACGTCGTCACGCTCGGCGCGCAGCTGGGCGGTGAGGGCGGCGAGCTGCTCGGGCGAGGTGATGTTCCGGCCGAACAGGCCGACGGAGGCGAGCCCCTCGCCGAGCCGCCGCAGCAGCCAGTCGGGGGCGGTGGTGCCGGTGAAGCCCGGCTGCAGAACGGTGAGAGCGTCGCGGGTGAGGGTGGCGGAGTCATGCGCGAGGGTCGTCATAAACCGGGATCATCCCTTCACAGCGCCGGAAGTGAGCCCACCGACCGCCTTGCGTTGCAGAAACAGGAAGAGAACCAGGATCGGGATGGCGAACAGCGAGGCCGCCGCCATGGTGGCACCCCAGTCGTCGCCGAAGGCGGTCTGGAAGCTGGACAGCCACAGCGGAAGCGTCTGGGCCTCCGGGTCCTTGTTCAGGATGAGGACGAGCGGGAATTCGTTCCAGGCCGTGATGAAGCCGAAGAGCGAGGTGGCCATCAGACCGGGCGCCAGCAGCGGAAAGATCACCCGGACGAACGCCTGCGGACGGGTGCAGCCGTCGACCATCGCCGACTCCTCCAGCTCCTTGGGGATCGCGGCCACGTAGGCGCGGAGCGTGAGGATCGTGAAGGGCAGCACCATGACCATGTAGAACAGGGTCAGCGGAAGCAGGCTGTTCAGCATGTCGCCGTCGCGGACGAGCATGTAGATGGCGATGACCAGGACTTCCCAGGGCGCCATCTGCGCGATCATGAAGGTCACCAGGAAGCCGCGGCGCCCCTTGAACCGCATCCGGGCCAGGGAGAACGCCGCGAGCAGCGCGATCACCAGCGAGAGGGCGACCGCCGAGAGGGTCACGGTGAGCGAGTTGCCCACCAGCGTCCAGAAGTTCTTGGCGTCCAGGGCCTTCTGGAAGTGGTCCAGGGTGGCACTGGTCGGGAACCACACCGGGTCCTCGGTGATGACGTCCGAGGTCGGCTTGAAGGCCGTGGTGAACATCCAGTAGACGGGGAACGCGAAGCCGATGAAGAGCACGACGGCGGTCGCGTTGGGCCACAGCCGGGCGAGCGGCGAGCGCTTCACAGCTCGTCCTCCTCTTGCCTGAGCACGATCCGGAGGTAGTAGGAGGTCAGCGCCAGCAGGACGGCGATGGTCAGCAGCGAGATCGCGGCGCCCATGCCGTAGTGCTGATTGCCCACGCCCTCGATGAAGGCGTAGACGGGGAGGGTTTCGGTGAGCCGGTCCGGGCCGCCCTCGTTGATCGCGAAGACCTGGGTGAACGCCTTGAAGACCCAGATGACTTCGAGGAACGTCGTGGCCAGCAGAAACGGCTTGAGGAAGGGGAACGTCACCGAGGTGAAGCTCTTCCAGGTGCCGGCGCCGTCGAGCGCGGCCGCCTCGTAGAGCTCACCGGGGATGGTGGTGGTCGCGGCGTAGAGGTTGATCGCCACGAAGGGGATCGACTGCCAGACGATCAGCACGGTGATGATGAAGAAGGTGGAGAACTGGCTGCCGGTCCAGTTGTAGTGCGCCATGGAGTGCCAGCCGAGCGCGTCCAGGACCCAGTTGACCACCCCGAAGCGGGCGGCGAAGAGCCACTGGAAGACGGTGGTGCCGGCGATGGGCGGCATGGCCCAGGCGAGCACCAGACCGACCGAGAGCAGCAGCCGCATCTTGCTGCCGAGGCGGGCCAGCAGCAGTCCGATCAGGGTCCCGAGCAGCATGATCAGCACGACGTTGACCGCGGTGAAGATCACCGACCGGAGGGTGACCCGCCAGAAGTCCTCGCTGGTCAGCGTCTCGCGGTAGTTGTCGACGCCGTTCCACTCGGTGAGGTGCTGGATGAGCTGCCGCATATTGAGGTTCTGGAACGACAGCAGGCCGTCCTTGACCAGCGGCCAGCCCAGCAGCAGCACGGTCGCCACCAGCGCGGGCAGCAGCAGGAGGTACGGGGCGGCGCCGGTCAGCCGTCCGCGCCCGGGCGTGCCCGGGGCCGGGCGGCGGGGGCCTGGCGGCTCCCCGCTCCGGCGGACCCCGGCCGCCGCCGGGCCGGGGTCCTGGCGTTCGGTCGCTACGGACATTCGGCTCAACGCTCCTGGCTGAGGCGCTTGTTCAGCTCGTCCTCGACCGACTTGGCCGCCTCCGCGGGCGACTTACCGGTGAGCACCGCGGTCATATAGGTCTTGACCGGGTTCGGGGCGTTCTCCACCGGGGCCCATTCGGGGATCAGCGGGGTGGTGCCGCCGGTCGCGGCGGCCGGTGCGGCCGCCAGCCCGGCGGGGTTGCCCTTGAGCTGCGCCTGGAGCGCCTCCTTGTTGGGGATGACACCGCCTTCCTTGGCGAGCTGTCCCTCGTAGGTGTCATTGAGCGCGATCTTCAGGAACTCCTTGGCCAGCTCCTGCTTTTCGCTGCCCGCGGCGACCGCGAGGTTGGAGCCGCCGAGGAAGACGCCCTCCGGCTTGCCGGCGGTCTCACCCGGGATGGTGAAGTAGCCGATGTCCTTCTCGATCTTCGGGTTGGCCTTGATCGCGATACCGGCTTCCCAGCCCATGCCGATGAAGGCGCCGGTCTTGCCCTTGGCGAAGACCTCGCCCTGCTGCGGGGTGGCCTCGTCCTTGTCCTTGGGGGCGTTGCTGAAGGACTGGTACTGCTTGTAGATGTCCATGGCCTTGGCGACCTTGGGGTCGGCGAGGTTGGAGACCCACTTGTCGCCGTCCTTCTTGACGAGGTCGGCGCCGGTGCCGATGGTCAGCCCGTCGAAGAAGTACCAGTTCTGACCCGGGAGATAGAGCGGCTCGGCGTCCGTCTTCTTCTCGATGGTGTCGAGGTCCTCGAAGAACTCGGTACGGGTCTTGGGGGTGCCCTTGATCCCGGCCTCGGCCCAGATCTTCTTGTTGTAGAGGACGACCCGGTTGGCCGCGTACCACGGCGCCGCGTACTGCTTGCCGTCGTAGACCGCGGACTTGTTGATCGACTCCGACCAGTCGGCGCCGATCGACTTCTTCAGGTCATCCAGTTCGGCCAGTCCGCCGGTCTGCGCGTACGACGGCGTCTGGGTGTTGCCGATCTCCAGCACATCCGGCGGATCGGATTCCGAGAGCGCGGTGGTCACCTTCTGCTGAATGCCGTTCCACTGCTGGATCTCCAGCTTCAGCTTGGCGCCCGTCTTCTTCTCGAAAGCGGCCTTGACATCCTTCGTCCAGCCGTCGGGCGCGGAGCCGTCCATCGCCCAGACGGTCAGCGTCTCGCCCTTGAAACCATCCGCTCCGGCCTTGTTGTCATCGCCGTCGGACCCACAGGCCGCGACGGATACCAGCATTGCCGCGACACCCGTCGCCGCTATGAGCCCACGCTTCACAGCACTCTCCTCAGAAGGCCGGATGAGGGGTTTAATGGTCCAGACCAGTGCCCGCAGCTTGGCCTAGACCTTTTGGGGTGTCAAGGGTGTATAAGAGTCACCGGCGGCTCCGTTACCGGACCGACACTTCCCGACATCCGGACCGAGCTGATGCCCGGAGCCGGGACCGTGCCACGATGTGAGGCGCTGGATTCTTCAGGAGACCGGTGACGGCGGCAGACGCCGGTGACGGCAGTGGACCAGGAGTCGGAAGGGCGCGCGATGGAGACCGAGGGGGCAACGGCGGCAGCGGCGGCCATCACGACGGCCGAGAGCGACGGCAACGGCTCCGCTGGGGCGCGTACCGCACGCGTCCCGAAGTACTACCGCCTCAAGCGCCACTTGCTGGACATCACCGAGACCCTGCCACCGGGCACCCCGGTCCCGCCGGAGCGCACCCTGGCCGCCGAGTTCGACACCTCGCGCACCACCGTGCGCCAGGCGTTGCAGGAGCTGGTCGTCGAGGGGCGGCTGGAGCGGATCCAGGGCAAGGGCACCTTCGTGGCCAAGCCCAAGGTCTCCCAGGCGCTGCAACTCACCTCGTACACCGAGGACATGAAGGCCCAGGGCCTGGAGCCCACCTCCCAGCTCCTGGACATCGGCTATGTCACCGCCGACGACCGGCTCTCCGGACTGCTGGACATCGCCACCGGCGGGCGGGTGCTGCGCATCGAGCGGCTGCGGCTGGCCAGCGGTGAGCCGATGGCGATCGAGACCACCCATCTGTCCGCCAAACGCTTCCCCGCGCTGCGCCGCAGCCTGGTGAAGTACACCTCGCTCTACACGGCGCTGGCCGAGGTGTACGACGTCCGCCTGGCCGAGGCCGAGGAGACCATCGAGACCTCGCTGGCCACCCCGCGCGAGGCGGGCCTCCTGGGCACCGATGTGGGGCTGCCGATGCTGATGCTCTCGCGCCATTCGCGGGACGCCTCCGGGGAGCCGGTGGAGTGGGTGCGGTCGGTCTACCGCGGGGACCGCTACAAGTTCGTGGCCCGGCTCCAGCGGCCGAACGGCTGAGCGACGGTCCCCTCGGGGCGCGCCGCGACTGCGCCGCGCCACGGCGACCTGCTTTCTTTCTCATACCGATATACGGACGGGTAGTGACGACCGCCGGGCCGGGGGCTTAGATTTCCTGCGCATTACACAAATGATCAGCTGGAACCCAGGTGATCGACTGTGACGCAGGTGATGAGCCGAGGGGACTGGAGCCCGCCGCATGTCAGACACGTCCGCTTCACCCGGCAGGAGACCGGTCGTGACGCCTACGCGCGTCGTGGCCGCTCTGTGCCTGATCGCACCCTTTGTCGGGATGCTCTGGGTCGGCTCGTACGCCAAGGTCGAGCCGACCCTCATCGGGATCCCGTTCTTCTACTGGTACCAGATGCTCTGGGTACCCGTCTCGGCCGTGCTGACCTCGGTCGCCTACGTCCTGGTCCGCCGTGAGAAGCGGGCCCGCAAGGGGGGTGAGTCGGCATGAACGGCGGAGTGAACGGCGTCGCACTCGCCGTCTTCATCTTCTTCTTCGTGGTCGTCACGGTCCTGGGGTTCCTGGCCGCGCGCTGGCGCGCCGCCGAAAACGCCAACAACCTGGACGAATGGGGACTGGGCGGCCGCAGCTTCGGCACCTGGATCACCTGGTTCCTGCTGGGCGGCGACCTCTACACCGCGTACACCTTCGTCGCCGTCCCGGCGGCGATCTACGCGGCGGGCGCGTCCGGCTTCTTCGCGGTGCCGTACACCATCCTGGTCTACCCGCTGATCTTCACCTTCCTGCCGCGCCTGTGGTCGGTGTCCCATAAGCACGGGTATGTCACCACGTCGGACTTCGTCCGCGGCCGCTTCGGCTCCAAGGGGCTCTCGCTGGCCGTCGCGGTCACCGGCATCCTCGCGACCATGCCGTACATCGCCCTCCAGCTCGTCGGCATCCAGGCGGTGCTGGACGTGATGGGCGTCGGCGGCGGGGAGAACACCAACTGGTTCATCAAGGACCTGCCGCTGCTGATCGCCTTCGGCGTCCTCGCCGCGTACACCTACTCCTCCGGGCTGCGCGCCCCCGCGCTGATCGCCTTCGTCAAGGACACCCTGATCTACATCGTCATCGCGGTGGCGATCATCTACATCCCGATCAAGCTGGGTGGCTTCGACGACATCTTCAGCGCGGCGAACGACAAGTTCACCAAGGCGGGAGCGGGATCGCTCGCACCCCCGGCGGAGGGCCAGTGGGCCTACGGCACCCTCGCCCTGGGCTCGGCGCTCGCCCTGTTCATGTATCCGCACTCGATCACCGCGACGCTCTCCAGCCGCAGCCGCGAGGTGATCCGCCGCAACACCACGATCCTGCCGCTGTACTCCCTGATGCTGGGGCTGCTGGCGCTGCTCGGCTTCATGGCCATCGCCGCCGGGGTCCAGGTCGAAAACGGCCAGCTGGCCATCCCCCAGCTCTTCGAGGACATGTTCCCCGACTGGTTCACGGGCATCGCCTTCGCCGCGATCGGCATCGGCGCCCTCGTCCCGGCGGCCATCATGTCGATCGCCGCGGCGAACCTCTTCACCCGCAACATCTACAAGGACTTCCTGCGGCCGAACGCCACGCCGGAGGAGGAGACCAAGGTCTCCAAGCTGGTCTCGCTGCTGGTGAAGGTCGGCGCCCTGATCTTCGTACTGGGCATGGACAAGACCGTCGCGATCAACTTCCAGCTCCTGGGCGGCATCTGGATCCTGCAGACCTTCCCGGCCCTGGTGGGCGGCCTGTTCACCCGCTGGTTCCACCGATGGGCACTGCTGGCGGGCTGGGCGGTCGGCATGGTCTACGGAACGTGGAAGGCGTACGACACCCCGAGCGGCACCCAGAAGCACTTCGGCAACACCGCCGATATGCCCGCCATCGGGGAGATCGGCTACATCGGCTTCACCGCGATCGCGCTCAACGTTCTGGTGACCGTCGTCCTGACGGTGGTGCTGCGGGCGGTCAAGGCCCCCGACGGCATCGACGAGACCACCGCCGCCGACTACAAGGCGGACGCGGGCGACCCGGGCGTCCAGGTCGACCTCCCGCCGGCCACGGCGGGCTCCCCGGGCGGCCACTGACGCCTGACGGCGGGCCGCGCTGGTTGACGGCTTGACGGCGAAATGGGCCGTCGGCTCCCCCTGACTGAGGGGAGCCGGCGGCCCGTTCGTGTGAGTACGGGTACCTACGGCGGAATGAGGGGGCGCGCGGATCCGGGGCGCCGGGACCGGGACCTACCGTCCGGTATATGAACGAGAGCGAGGTGCCCGCCGGAAAGGGCCGCAGCCGGCGGGGCGTCGGGTGTTGCAGTGTGCTGACGCTGGCCGCGACCGGGATCGGCTGGCTCGCGTACGCGAGCGTCGATTCGACCTACCCCGACGTCGACCCCGAGAAGCGGGCGCGTCAACTCTCGGGTTACTCCCGGGACGCGTATGCCGCGCTCGGCATGGACCGCACCGTGGAACGCGGCTACGCCGATGTGCACAACTACAACAGGTACGACTCCAACTCCTGCTACCCGGACGGCCTGTTCAGCATCGCCGACCCGCCCGTGGAAGGCGCGTACCAGCTGATCCACGCGTGGTCGATGGGAAAGGTGGACCGGGCTGAGGCGCTGCCCGCGCTGCGCAGAGCGCGGGACCACCTCAAGGCGGAGGGGTGGCGCATCACGCACTTCGGGAAGGACGAGCAGCTCGAGGAATGGAGCGTCGAGGCCGAGCGTGACGGCGGCTTCAGCACCGGGGTCACATGGGAGGCGGAGTACCACCGGCTCAACGGAGGCAGCGGTGGGCCCTGCGCGATGGACCCCGGCTGGCCGGAGGAGAAGCGGAAAGAGGAGATGGAGCAGGGATACAGCGGTTCCTACGACGGGCCGACCCTGAACTTCCCCCCGGCGCTCACCCCGGCCAGGACGCCCGGCGGGCGTCAGGCGGCGATCTCGTAGGCGTCGCGGGGCGGCTGCGGTGCGAGTTCGAACCAGAGCAGCTTGCCGCTCCGCCCGAAGAGCTCGTCGGCGAGGGCGTAGCCGCCCCAGTTGTCGGCGCAGATCCGGACGATGAGCAGGCCGCGTCCGTAGGTGGCCTCGGTGTTCGCGGCGAGGGCGCACGAGCGGTCGAAGAGGGCCGGGGCTTGTCGAAGGGCGGCGGGATATCCGGATGGGTGTCCCACACGCTGATCCGCAGACGCCCCTCCTCCACGGCGCGGATGCGCATTTCGGCCGGACCGGTCGTGTTGCGGTAGGCGTTCGTGACCACCTCACTGGTCACGAGGGTCGCGGGGTCGGTGAGGCCGCCCATGCCGTGCCGGCGTACATCGCGCACGTGCCCGACAGCGTGAGGGCGGGGGACGGCCCGCTACGGTGTCACCATGTCTGACGAGGAGACCCTGTGGACTACCTCGCCGTTCGGATCAGTGGCGGGGTCGGCCGGCTCACCGGCCGACCCCGTCTGTCAGTGGCTGCTGAGCAGGCCGAGCACCTCGTCGTAGCTGCCGTTCGCTTCGGCGAAGCGGAGGAGCTTCACGTTCTCGACGAGGATCTCGTCGGCGTCGGGCCGGGTTTCCAGGAGGGTCATGACCTCGGAGAGGTAGTCCTCCAGCGGCATCGCGTTCTCCGCGTTCTCCTGGCCCATGAGCGCGGTGCGCACCGCCGGCGGCACCAGCTCGATCACCTGGACGCCGGTGTCCGCGAGCTGGACGCGGAGGGCGGAGGTCAGCGAGTGGATCGCCGCCTTCGTGGCGCTGTAGGTCGGGGTGAGCGGCAGCGGCACGAAGGCCAGGCCCGAGGAGACGGTCATCAGCGTCGCCTCCGGCTTCGCGGCCAGAAATTCCGTGAACCCGGCGATCAGGCGCAGCGGGCCGAGCAGGTTGGTGTCGACCGTGGCCTCGGCCGTGCCGAGGAAGTCACCGGTGTGGAAGTCCTCCGGCCGCATGATCCCGGCCATGGTGATCAACACGTTGGTCTCGGGGAAGCGGGTCTGGACCGTCTCGGCCGCCTTCTTGACCGAAGCGGGGTCGGTGGTGTCGATCACGACGGACTCGACACCGGGGTGCTCGGCGGTGATCCGGCGCAGTTGCTCCTCGCGGCGTCCGGCGATGATGACCTTGTTGCCCGCCGCGTGGAAGCGCAGGGCCAGGCCGAGACCGATGCCCGAGGTCGCGCCGGGGATGAAGATGGTGTTTCCGCTGATTTTCACGGTGTGGGGCCTTGTCTCTGGACGTTCTTGGGGTGGCCCCAGTCGACCCGGCGCCGCGGTGCGCAACAAGGACACGCTTATCCACTGATCGGCAGACCATGGATAAGCCTCGGCCCCGTCGGCACACTGGTCGGGAGTGAGGGATCGCGGCATGTCGGCGGCCGCCGCGGCGGGAAAGAGCGGCAGGGAGGAGAAGGCCATGGATCGCACGGAACTCGCGCAGTTCCTCCGGGGCCGCCGTGAGGCCCTCCAGCCCGAGGACATCGGGCTGCCGCACCGGGCCCGGCGGCGCACCCGCGGCCTGCGCCGGGAAGAGGTCGCCGAACTATCCGGTATGTCCACCGACTACTACGCCCGCCTGGAGCGGGGAACCGGCCCGCAGCCCTCCGAGCAGATGATCGCCGCGATCGCCCGCGGACTCCGCCTGTCCCTGGCCGAACGCGATCACCTCTTCCTGCTCGCGGGCCACGCCACACCCCGGCGCACCCTGCGCGCCGATCACATCAGCCCGGGGCTCATGCGCATCCTGGACCGGCTGCGGGACACCCCGGCGCAGATCATGGGCCCCCTTGGCGAGACACTCGTCCAGACCCGGCTGGCGACGGCGCTGCTCGGTGACCAGACCCGCTACACCGGCCCGGCCCGGAGCGTGGTCTACCGGTGGTTCACCGACCCCGCGTCGAGGCTGATCTACCCGGCATCCGACCACCCGGCCCACGGCCGCGTCTTCACCGCCCAGCTGCGGCGCACCGCGGCCCGGCAGGGCCCGCACTCACCGGCCGCGGACCTGGCCCGCCGGCTCCTGGACGAGAGCGAGGAGTTCGCGGCCATCTGGAACGAGCACGAGGTCGGCCTCACCTACACCGACGAGAAGCGCTTCGCGCACGCCGAGGTCGGCGAGCTCACCCTCCACTGCCAGTCGCTCCTCGACCCCGACCAGGACCACGCCCTCCTCGTCTTCACGGCCACACCCGGCACGGAGAGCTACGAGAAGCTGCAGGTCCTGGAGGTCATCGGCACTCAGCAGCTCGAACGGACGTCGCCGGTCACCGGGCCCTGACGGAAGGGGGCCCGGTGACCGGCGCGGTTCGGCCGGATGTGCGCGTCAGACGTAGAGGAAGCCGCCGGGGACGGTGACGGTCCCGGTGGCCGTCACGAGCGTGACGGTCGCGGTGCCGGGCACCCCGGGCGGGGTGACGCCGGAGACCGTGGTGGCGGTGGCGACCACACCGGTGGCGGGGACGCCGTTGAACAGCACGCCCAGCACGCCGCCGAGGTTGGTGCCGTTGATGGTGAACGGGGTGCCGCCGGCGGCGGGTCCGGTGGTGGGCGTGATGGTGGTGGGCACCGGGGCGGGCGGTGCGACGAAGTAGGTGAAACCGCCGGGGACGGTGGTGGTGCCGCCCGGGCCGCTCAGCACGACGGCGACGTTGCCGCCCGCGGGCGGGCCCGGCGGGGTGATACCGATCAGGCTGGTCCCGCCCGGGTTGATGGTCAGGATGGCCGACGGGACCCCGCCGAAGGTGACACTGGTGACGCCGGTCAGATTGGTGCCCGTGATCAAGTACAGGGTGCCGCCGGTGGTCGGTCCCACGGTCGGGGTGATGGAAACGGCGGTGGGCGGCGTCGGCGCCACATAGGTGTACACCTGGCTGTTGCTGGTGCCGGCCGTGGTGGTGACCAGGACCTGGACGGACCCGGGCGCGTGCGGCGGGGCTATCACCACGACGATGTCGTTGGTGGGATTCCCCGGCCACCCGCCACCGCCCCAGCCGCCGCCACCCCAGCCGCCGCCCCAGTCACCATCCCAGCCGCCGCCACCGGAACTGCTCTGGCTGACGATCTGGGCGGGCACGCCGCCGAAGGTCACGCTGATCACGTTGCGCAGGTTCTGACCGTTGAGCTGGACGAGGTTCCCACCGGCGGCGGGGCCCGAGTTGGGCACCACGGACAGCAGCAACGGCGGCCCCACCTGCGACGGGGGCCAGTTGGCCGCAGTGGGGGCGGCGGTCGCGAGAGCGGTCGAGGTCATGGTTGTTCCTCCCGGGAAGGGTTGGGGTGATATGCGCCGACGGCATGCCGATGTCGTGGGCAAGCCGCTGGTCAACGCCTCGTCGTCGCCGCGCGGTCGAGGCAGGCCGGCACCGGAGGAACGGAAAGCCGCCGGGCGGCCGGTCAGGGCGCGGGATCGATGCGCCGGATGAGGGCGGAGCTACGGGACGAACGTCCGGCTCCTGGATGGCCTACGAGGTATGAGGCACCCTCGGCGGCACGTTTCCAGTTATCCACGCCCACCCCCGTCGCTCAAGGTTCCGGGGCTGCCATCACTCGTTTGGCGCATCTGGGCGCGCCTGGCGGCGAGCTTGTATGACAAGCGCTCCGCTATTCGGGGGAACGCGCGGCCGGAGTATGGCCTGCCGTCCTCCACCGTGCCTCTAATGAGTGACATCGGCAGTGCCAGCCCGTGCGGGACCACCCGGGGAGGGAGCGATCCGATGAGCCTCGCCGCATTCCTCCTCGCCCTCGGCACCACCTGCCGTATCACCCGCTTCATCACCAAGGACACGCTGGCGGCGGGGTTCAGAACCTGGGTCGCCGACCGCTTCGGCGACGACTCCCGGCCCTCCTACCTCGTCAACTGCGGCTGGTGCACCAGCACCTGGGTCGCCGGCGCCATCGCCGTCTACGCCTCCTTGCTGCACACCACCGCGTGGTTCCACCTCCCGGCGACCGCCCTGACGCTCTCCTACCTCGCCGGGGTCGCCTCGCGGTGGCTGGACTGACACCGACCCGTACTGGACTCGAGGGAAAGGAACGGCAGCCATGGCCTGCAACTGCGGCGGAGGGGCACGTGCCCCGCGACCCGTTGTCGTCTATGAGTTGACGCTGCCGGACGGCACGGTCCGGCGCTATTTCACCTATCAGGAGGCCGACGCCGCCAATAAGCGCGCGGGCTCCACCGGAGTGATCAACACCGCCGTCCAGTGACGGCGAGGCCCGGCGAGTGGCGGTGAGGCCCGGCGAGTGACGGCGAAGACCGGGGCCGGACAATGACGGCCCCGCTGTCAGTGGTGTGCGGCAGACTGCGGCCATGGACATCACGATCAGGCGCGCGCGGGACGAGGAACTGGACGCAATCGGCGAGCTCACCGCGCAGGTGTATCTCGGGGACGGGCTCCTGGACTTCGGGGACAGTGATCCATATCTCACCACCCTGCGCGACGCCCGGCGCCGGGCCGCCGAGGCCGAGCTGCTGGTCGCGGCGGACGCGGCGAGCGACGAGGTGCTGGGGGCCGTGGCGTTCGCGGTGTACGGCGGGGGGTATGCGGAGCTGGCCCGGCCCGGCGAGGGCGAGTTCCGGATGCTGGCCGTGCGGCCGCAGTCGCGGCGGCGCGGGGCGGCCGAGGCACTGGTGCGCGCCTGCCTGGACCGGGGTCGCGCGCTGGGACTGCGGCGGATCGTGATCAGCAGCCAGCAGTCCATGACCGCCGCCCACCGGCTGTACGAGCGGCTGGGATTCGTGCGGGCCCCGGAGCGGGACTGGTCGCCGATAGCCAAGTCGGACCTCACCCTGTGGGCGTTCACGGTGGAGCTGTGACGACCGGCGGCGCGCGCCCCGGGCCGGGGGCTCGCGCGCGCCCACGGGCTCGCGTGCACGCCCCGCCACGGGCCGCCACGGGCCCCAGGTCACGGGCCACCTCCGGAACGCATTAGCACATTCATGCGAAACTCCGCACCTCGCGACACAAGATATGGGGGTGGGTGCGTCGGCCGACACAAGATGTATGCTCGTCCTCGCTGTCGCCGCAGGGGAATCCGGTGGGAATCCGGAACTGTCCCGCAACGGTGTACGTGTGCGCTTATGCGGCGTGCCCGTAAGTCCGAGCACCTGCCGACGGCCCTGTGTGAACACGTCCCCCGGCCTCGAGGGTTGGGCCGATGGACGCTGCGTGGAGTGCCTGACGTACGAGGAGTGCGGCAGCGGCATGCCCGTACGCGCCCATCGCACCCCCTCGTGGCCCCGGCCGAGCGAGGGAGAGCACCTCAGTGACCATCGCGCCCGCAGATCCGGTTTCAGAGCAGGCGGTTTCTCAGGCAGCGCACGACGCGCCCGGAACCGCCCTGCTCCGGACACTTACCGGACTCACCGCCGATCTGCCCGCCACCGACCCCGGCAAGGTCGCGGCCGCCGCCCTGCGCGGCCGCCATCCCGGCTCGGACGAGGCGGAGTTGCGTGGCCTGGCGACCGAGGCGGCGGCCGGGCTGATCGCCGAGGAGCCGGAGTACTCGCGGCTGGCCGCGCGGCTGCTGGCGCTCACCATCACGGAGGAGGCGGCCGGACAGGGCGCGGTCTCCTTCTCCACCTCCGTCCAGGTGGGCCACCGCGAGGGCCTGCTGGCCGACTCCACCGCGGAGTTCGCCGCCGCCCACGCCGCACGGCTGGACGCGCTGGTGGAGCGGGCCCTGGCCGACGGCGCCGACAAGCGCTTCGGGTACTTCGGACTGCGCACCCTCTACAGCCGCTATCTGCTGCGCCACCCGATCACCCGTCAGGTGATCGAGACCCCACAGCATTTCCTGCTGCGGGTGGCCTGCGGGCTCGCCGAGGACCTCTCGGAGCGGGCGCTGGACGAGGTGGCCGAGCTGTACCGGCTGACCAGCACGCTGTCGTATCTGCCCAGCTCCCCCACGCTGTTCAACTCCGGCACCCGGCATCCGCAGATGTCGTCCTGCTATCTGCTGGACTCGCCGCTGGACGAGCTGGACTCGATCTACAACCGCTACCACCAGGTGGCACGGCTGTCGAAGCACGCGGGCGGCATCGGCCTGTCCTACTCCCGTATCCGGGCGCGCGGTTCGCTGATCCGGGGCACCAACGGGCACTCCAACGGCATCGTGCCGTTCCTGCGCACGCTCGACGCCTCGGTGGCCGCCGTCAACCAGGGCGGCCGGCGCAAGGGCGCGGCCTGCGTCTATCTGGAGACCTGGCACGCGGACCTCGAGGAGTTCCTGGAGCTGCGGGACAACACGGGCGAGGAGGCCCGCCGCACCCACAACCTCAACATCGCCCACTGGATCCCGGACGAGTTCATGCGCCGGGTCGAGGCGGACGCCGACTGGTCGCTGTTCTCCCCGGTCGACGCGCCCGCTCTGGTGGACCTGTGGGGCGATGAGTTCGACGCCGCGTACCGCAAGGCCGAGGCCGAGGGGAAGGCCGTCAAGAAGGTCCCGGCGCGGCAGTTGTACGCCCGGATGATGCGCACCCTCGCGCAGACCGGCAACGGCTGGATGACGTTCAAGGACGCCGCCAACCGCACCGCCAACCAGACCGCCGAGCCCGGCAGGGTCGTCCACTCCTCGAATCTGTGCACCGAGATCCTGGAGGTCACCAACGACGGCGAGACCGCCGTGTGCAACCTCGGCTCGGTCAACCTCGCCGCGCACCTGGACGAGGACGGGCAGCTCGACTGGGAGCGCCTCGACGCCACCGTCCACACCGCCGTGACCTTCCTCGACCGAGTGGTGGACATCAACTTCTACCCCACGGACGAGGCCGGTGCCTCCAACTCCCGCTGGCGGCCGGTGGGCCTGGGCCTGATGGGGCTGCAGGACGTCTTCTTCCGGCTGCGGCTGCCGTTCGACTCGCCCGAGGCCAAGGCGCTCTCCACCCGGATCTCCGAGCGCATCATGCTCGCCGCGTACGAGGCGTCCTGTGAGCTCGCCGAGCGCCACGGCCCGCATCCGGCCTGGTCCGAGACCCGCACAGCGCGCGGTGTGCTGCACCCGGACCACTACACGGACGCGGTGGCCACCTGGCCGGAGCGCTGGGAGGCGCTGCGCACCCGGATGGCGAAGTCCGGGATGCGGAACTCGCTGCTGCTGGCGATCGCGCCGACCGCGACCATCGCCTCCATCGCGGGCGTCTACGAGTGCATCGAGCCGCAGGTCTCCAACCTCTTCAAGCGCGAAACGCTCAGCGGGGAGTTCCTGCAGGTCAACTCCTATCTCGTGGACGACCTCAAGAAGCTGGGCGTCTGGGACGCCCAGACCCGTGAGGCGCTGCGCGAGTCCAACGGCTCGGTCCAGGAGTTCTCCTGGGTGCCCGCGGACGTACGGGACCTGTACCGCACTGCGTGGGAGATCCCGCAGCGCGCCCTGATCGAGATGGCGGCGGCCCGCACCCCGTACCTCGACCAGAGCCAGTCGCTGAACCTCTTCATGGCCTCGCCCACCATCGGCAAGCTCAGCTCGATGTACGCGTACGCCTGGAAGCGCGGCATCAAGACCACGTACTACCTGCGCTCGCGGCCGGCCACCCGGATCGCCCAGAGCGCCCGTGGCGGCGGCGCCGCGGCCACCGCGCCCACCCCTGCCCCCATCCCCGTACAGCAGGCTCCGGCCGAGGCCGACGCGATCGCCTGCTCCCTGGAAAACCCCGAGTCCTGCGAGGCCTGCCAGTAATGTCCCCCACGTCCCAGAAGAACCTGCTCGACCCGGGCTTCGAACTGACCCTGCGGCCGATGCGGTACCCGGAGTTCTACGACCGCTACCGCGACGCGATCAAGAACACCTGGACCGTGGAGGAGGTCGACCTCCACTCCGACGTCACCGACCTCGCCAAGCTCTCCCCCGGTGAGCAGCATCTGATCGGCCGTCTGGTCGCCTTCTTCGCGACCGGCGACTCGATCGTGGCCAACAACCTGGTGCTCACGCTCTACAAGCACATCAACTCCCCCGAGGCGCGGCTGTATCTGTCACGGCAGCTCTTCGAGGAGGCGGTACACGTCCAGTTCTATCTGACGCTGCTGGACACCTACCTCCCCGACCCGGACGACCGCGCCGCGGCCTTCGCCGCCGTCGAGAACATCCCCTCCATCAGGGAGAAGGCGGAGTTCTGCTTCCGCTGGATGGACTCGGTGGAGAAGATCGACCGGCTGGAGAGCAAGGCGGACCGCCGCCGCTTCCTGCTCAATCTGATCTGCTTCGCGGCCTGTATCGAGGGGCTGTTCTTCTACGGCGCCTTCGCGTATGTGTACTGGCTGCGCTCGCGCGGGCTGCTGCACGGCCTGGCGACGGGCACCAACTGGGTGTTCCGCGATGAGTCGATGCACATGGAGTTCGCCTTCTCGGTCGTGGACACCGTCCGCGAGGAGGAGCCGGACCTCTTCGACGACGAACTCCAGCAGCAGGTCACCGACATGCTGAAGGAGGCCGTCGAGGCGGAGCTGCAGTTCGCCCGCGATCTGTGCGGGGACGGGCTGCCGGGCATGAACACCGCGTCGATGCAGGAGTATCTGCAGTGCGTGGCCGACCAGCGCCTGATGCGCCTCGGCTTCCCCGCGGTCTTCGGCTCGGAGAACCCGTTCTCCTTCATGGAGCTGCAGAACGTCCAGGAGCTGACCAACTTCTTCGAGCGCCGCGCCTCGGCCTACCAGGTCGCGGTCGAGGGCTCGGTCGCCTTCGACGACGACTTCTGATGCAACAGGGCGGGCTCTGATGCAACAGGGCGGGCCGGACCCCGCGTGGGTCCGGCCCGCCCTGTGAGCTGCGGCACACTCAGTCGTTGGGCACCGTCTCATAGCGGGCGGTGCCCTCCGCCATCTGCTTCAGCACATCCTTACGGTCGCGCTTGGACAGCCGGTCGATGTACAGGTAGCCGTACAGGTGGTCGGTCTCGTGCTGCAGACAGCGCGCGAAGTAGCCGGTGCCGCGCACCGCGATCGGCTCACCGTCGAGGTCCTGGCCCCGCACCACCGCGTAGTCGGGACGGGCCAGCTCCATGTAGGCCGTGGGGACCGACAGACAGCCCTCATTGGAGTCGTCCAGCACCCGGCGGTCGGCGGGCAGCTCCTCCAGCACCGGGTTGCACACCACGCCCACATGGCGAACGCCCTCGTCGTCCATGCAGTCGTAGACGAAGACCTTGAGGTCGACACCGATCTGGTTGGCGGCCAGGCCCACGCCCTCCGCCGCCCGCTGGCTGGCGAACATGTCGTCGACGAGCCGCGCCAGCTCCTCGTCGAACACGGTCACGTCCCGGCACTCCTTGTGCAGGACCGGGTTGCCGTACACGGTGATCGGGCGGGCGGTGCCGCGCTCGCGGAAGGCCCGCTCACGCTCCTCGCAGTCCTCCGTGTCCACGATGAAATCGTCGACCACCTGCTGTTTCGTCCCTTGCTGCGACATCGTCCGCCGTGCGCCTTCCTTCAACCGTGATGCGTCGCCCTACAGGGTACGGGCACGACGCGGCAGGGTGCGGTGCGGTTACGCGCTGTGAGCGGGCTTCCACGGGCCCTGGTGGGGCGACGAGCCGACCGCCGCCGCAGCGGATGACCGGGTGGATACCCGCACAGGTCATCCGGGCCATCCGACCGGGGCCCGGGGCGGAGCCCCGGTTTCGGGAAGGGGCGGGGAGGGGACAGCCCGCCGCAGGCGTCACGGCCCGCCGCCCCCTGGGCCCCCAGGACAGCCGCCAGCCGGTCAGCAGACCTCTTCCAGATCCCGCCACTCACGCGTGTCCGGGCTGTCGGCGACCCACCCGTCCAGCAGCCCCCGCACCAGCCCACCGGGCGCCGCGATCCCGCATTCGCGCTCGGGCACCCACAGCGAGCCCGAGCCCGCCATACGGTGGCCCAGCGGCCCGGGGTGGCCCGGTTCACTGTGGTCGTGCGGGTCCAGATGCTCGCCCTCGCCCTCGTCGCTGGGCATCCGGCTCTCCGAGCAGGAGCGGCACAGCAGCCGCACCGACGACGACCAGTCCTCGGCCGCGAAGCCCGCGTCCGCCGCGAGTCGCTCCAGGGCGTCCCGGTCGGCCTCGGTGGCCGCCTCCAGCAGCACCACCCAGGTCGGCACCGGGGACGGCGCCCACAGCTCGATCTCGTCGAAGACCGGGTACGAGGGGCCCGCGGAGGTCACGCGCTCACCGTGCGGTACGCCATCGTGGAGCACCACCTCGCCCCAGCGCCGCCCGGACGACGGCAGCGGGATGGACAGCACCTCGATCCGGGCCGGGTCCAGCCGACGGCCCCAGACGACCTCGGCCTCACCCTCCGGGGACAGCCTTACCGCCGCGCTGCCCAGCTCCATGCCGAGCGGCTCCCCGGACGCGGACGCCTCTCCGGGCACCTTCAGCCCGTACGCCTGCCAGGCGCGGCGGGCCAGCGGCCAGTCCTGCAGCGCGGTGGCCGCGATTCCCACGTTCCACCAGTCCGGAGCGCCCGTCTCGCGGTCCAGCAGCGCGACCGCCCGCAGCCCCGCGGCGCGCGCCTGCTCCCAGTCGTGCCGGAACTTGTGCAGCAGCGCCAGGTTGAACCAGGACTCCGACAGCCACGGCTCCAGGTCGGCGGCGCGGGTCAGCAGCGCTCCCGCGTCCTCGTACCGGCCGTCGCCGATGAGCGTGAACGCACGGTCCGTGGCCTGCCGCCATGAGGCGGACGGCCGGTGCCGTACCTTGCCGAAGATCTTCACGATTCCCGCCTGCCGGTATCGAAGTCGTCCCGTACCAGATGCCTTCGCGGACGGCGTCGCCCTCCCTTGAAGACAACCTGCCACACATTCGCGGACATCTCAGCCCGGCCCCTCACCCTCCGGCCGGGATGCGAAGCCCTCCACACCTCCTTGCCACCGGCCATTCGGCCTGGCACCCCTCTCCTCGCATCCAACCATGCCCTTCGGGAGCCCCGCTTATTACCGGCGAGTTCTCACCGGGGCCGGCCGTACACCTGGCGCGACAGCACCGTGGCGAGCGTCTCGACCACTACGGGATCGAAGTCGCGCGCCGTGGCCAGCCGCAGCCGCTCCAGGGCGCGCAGGGCGGCCACCCCGGCCGCCCCTTCGGCTCCGGGCCCGCTGACCAGCTCGGTATACGCGTTCACCGCGCGCACGATACGCGCGGCGAGCGGCTGCTCGCGGTACGGGTCCGCCTGGCGCTCCACCACCTGTGCCACCTCGGCGGGTACCCCGGTCTGGCGGACCACAGCGCCGCCGAGCAGCGCGATTTTGCGCTGCTCGGCGGCGGACAGCGGCTCGGTGGCCCCGGCGGGCACCGGGTCCAGCAGCGAGAGCTGGCCGATGTCGTGTATCAGCGCCGCGTACTCCAGCACGGTCAGCCGGGGCTCGGAGAGCCCCAGCTCACGGCCGACCGCCCGGCTGAGCGCGGCCACCTCACGGGCGTGGCCCGTCGGGGTGTACCCGGCTATCTCGGTCGACCGGGCCAGGGAGGCGATGGTCTGGCGGTAGGTGGCCCGTATCCCCGCGTAGCGGCGGTAGGAGTACTGGATCAGCAGCAGCGGCACCGCCAGCACCGGCACCGGCCACAGCCCGGCGACGGCCACGGTGAGCGGCATCACCACCGCGGTCGCGCAGACCGCCGCCGCAACGCCCGGCAGCGACCGCAGCTCGTCACGGAGCAGCGGTCCGTAAGGCCAGCCGGTACGGGCGCGGGCGAGCGCGGCGGCCAGGACGGCGTCGCACAGGGCGGTCAGGGCCAGCAGGGTGAGCAAATAGCCGACGAGATACGGGCTGTGGCCGAACCAGGAGCCCAAGAGGCCGGTCCGGTGCAGCGGTTGGAAGCAGACGGCGGCGAACGCGACGGTCAGCACCCGGCGGGCGGTGTGGCCGGGGTCGACCGGGCAGCCGAGCGCCAGGGGCGCCACCAGACCGGCCAGGGAGGCGGCCACGACGACGGTGACCACCTGGAGGACACCGTGTGTGGTCGGCTCCCCGCCGAGCCGCCCGAGCAGGGCGTAGGCGAGGGCGCCCGCGGCGGCGACGGGCGCGGGCTCACCACGCGGATCGGGCACCCCGCTGCCCCCCGGAAGCGCGGGCGGAGCCTCCACGCACCGGATGGCCTCCCCTACGGCGATGAGCGCCCCAAAGGCGAGCGCCGCCTCCGGCTGCCGCACCCCGTGCCACTCGGTCCACACCAGCGCGACCACGGCAAGCGCCCCGGCCGCGCCGTAGACGGCGACGACGGTAAGGCCGGCGTGACGGCGCCCCGATATCCGCTCCCGAGCCGCCACGCCCTTTTCGCGGCCGCTCGCGCCGCGGCTCGCCCAGCGGACGCCCACGCCGCCCTTACGGACGCCCGAGTCCGTAGGGGGCGCGGTCTCGCGTCGCTGTCGGCGGGCGCGGTGGAGGGCTCGGTCGTGTCGTTCCGCGAGCCGGCCGAGGCTGCCGTGGAGGGCGTTCGGAAGGCGGGGTGCGGCCCGAGCCGCGGCGGGGCGGGCCGCTCTGGACGGCCACTGGGCCGCGCTCTCGTCCCGGTCGCGCGGTCCGGGGCGGTCCGGGCCACGGGCCTCGCCGCCGCCCGAGGCTTCCGGGGCACCCGAGGCACCCGAGGCGTCCGGGACGCCCGGGGCGTCCAGCGGGCCCGGGACACCCGACGCACCCAGCACGTCCGAGGCACCCGGTGGGCCGGGCTCTCCCCCGGCCCGCGCCGGGGCCGTCCCGAGGGCGGAGCCGCCCGAAGCGGCGCGGCGCGGACGCCGGGCGGGCCGGGAGGCCCGCCCCGGGCCGTCCGGGACACCCGGGCCGTCCGGGACACCCGGGCTGCCCGGGGCGTCCGGGCCGGGCTCTCCCCGCCCCCGCGCCGGGGCCGCCCCGGGGGCCGGACCGTCCGGAGCGACGCGGCGGGCACGCCGGGCGGGCCGCGGGTCCTCGTCCGAGCCGCCGGGCCCGGCGGGCGGCTCTTGGGTGGGGCTCATGGCGCACCGCCGGGGCCGCCGTGGCCGGGGCGGGGCTCGGGGGCATCCGCCGGGCCGGGGGCCGCCGCGCGTACCAGCGGCGGCAGCTCCAGCGGCGGGCTCAGGGGATCTGGCGGGACGTTTCCGCGCTCCTCGGGGGCGTCCGCGGTGACCGCCGCATGCCAGCCGTGGCGGTCCAGGGCGGTGCTGAGGGCCCGCACCATCCGGGGGTCGAACTGCGAACCCGCGCACCGCTTCAGCTCCTCCACGGCCGTGTCCACCGGCCGGGCCCTGCGGTACGTACGCGTCGAGGTCATCGCGTCGAAGGCGTCCGCCACCGCGACCACCCGGGCGAACTCCGGAATCTGCGCCCCGGCGAGCCCGTACGGATAGCCGCTGCCGTCCAGCCGCTCATGGTGGTGGAGGATCGCGGCCCGCGCCTCGCCCAGGAAGCCGATGCCGCGCACCATCTCGTCGCCGTACTCGGGGTGGAGCTCGATCACCCGGCGCTCATCGGGGGTGAGCGGACCGTTCTTCCGCAGCAGCCGGGTCGGCACGCCGAGCTTGCCCACGTCGTGGAGGATGCCCGCGATCCGCACCGCCTCCAGCCGGTCGCCGCTCATGCCCAGCTCACGGGCGATCATCGCGGAGGCCCGGCCGACACGCTCGCTGTGGCCCCGGGTGTAGCGGTCCTTGATGTCGACCGCCTGGACCAGGGCCCGGATGGTGGCCTGATGGGCGGCGCTCTCGCGGCGGTAGAGCACGAAGCCGCAGGCGCAGACGTACATCGGCAGCAGTACCAGCAGGGCCGCCGCCGGTCCGTAAGGGCTGCGCCACAGCACCGCCATGGCGAGCGCGGCGGGCCCGTGCACCAGATACGGGGCGAGGGCGCCGGGCAGCCGGCCGCACCAGGCGGCGCGCGGGGAGTGGCGCTCGGCGGTGACCAGCACCCCGCCCTCCAGGGCGGTGGCGGTCAGCCCCAGGACGAGCGCGGCGGCGACGGCGGCCGCCAGGACGTACGCGAAGCCGGGCGTACCGGATGCCTCGGCGGCGGGTGCCAGGGCGGCGGGGACCTGCGCAGCGGGGTCCTGAGCGCCGCCACCGAGCTCCCACAGGGCGCCGAGGGCCCGCGGGCCGCGTAGAGCCGCGAAGGCGCACGAGGCGGCCCAGACGGCCAGCGAGAGCCGTGCGGCACGCCAGGCCCGCCGCGCCCCGGCCGGGGGCCGCTCCACGCGGGCGAGCAGCGCCCCGGGCACGGCGACCAGCGCCGCGGCGGCGGGCGGCAGCAGAAAAGCCCCGGCCAGAAGGACGGGGCTGCACCATTCGGGCCAGCGGGCGCGGACCCTGGAGCCCACCGCGTGCACCACGGCGAGCAGGGCGGCCGTGGCCCAGGGGACGGCCGCTCCGGGCCGTACGGCCGGGGCGGCGCAGAGCCCCCCGGCGAGCACGGCGCACAGGACATAGGCGCGCGCCCCGTGGGGAAGTGCCCGCACGGTGTCCTCCTCCCCATCCACGTCCGTTGCGCCGCCCCTCCAGGACGGGGGCGGGTCAGGTGGTTGGGGAGCTTAGGCCGGACTGGGGCGGATGAGATCGGAGGGACTGTCCTATTACACCCCTTCGAGTGATGATCTGATCACCGAAGGTGGGACCGGGAACCCGTCCGACTCGTCGAGGATGATCCGGCCGGTCGAGGATCAACGGACGGTCGATCGACGGACGGTCGAAGGGCAGTCGTCACCGGACAGTCGATCGACGAACGGTCATGACCGACGATCCACCGGCGCTCGAGGCCGGACGTCACTCCTGGGCGGTGGTCGGAGCGTTCGTCTCCGCGGTGACCTCACGCTCGGGCACCACCTGCCCGGCGCGGATCAGCTCGATCCGCCCCATAACCTTCGAACGGAGGTCGCTGGGCACGTCGTCCTGGCCACAGCACCGCGCCACGAGCTTCTTCACGGCCTTCTCGAGGCCGTACTTCTCCAGGCACGGAGAGCACTCGTCGAAATGCACCTCGAACTTGGCGCAGTCGCCGTCCGGCATCTCGTGGTCGAGGAACTCGTAGAGGTGATCGAGAACCTCGGAGCAGTCCGTCTCATGCGGCTCTCCGCAGCTCATGAGTCCGCGCCTTTCCGATCGTGCGACTCGTCCGCCCCGGCGGCCGCGCCCGCGGGGACCAGCCCGCGCCCACGGGCGTAGTCCTCCAGCAGATCGCGCAGCTGGCGGCGTCCACGGTGCAGTCGGGACATCACCGTACCGATGGGTGTACCCATGATGTCCGCGATCTCCTTGTAGGCAAAGCCCTCGACGTCCGCGAGATAGACCGCGATGCGGAACTCCTCGGGGATGGCCTGAAGGGCTGCCTTGACGTCGGAGTCGGGCAGGTGGTCGAGGGCCTGCGACTCGGCAGAGCGAAGACCGGTCGACATATGCGACTCGGCGCGCGCGAGCTGCCAGTCCTCGATCTCCTCGGCCGCGCTGCGCTGGGGCTCCCGCTGCTTCTTGCGGTACGAGTTGATGAAGGTGTTGGTCAGGATGCGGTACAGCCACGCCTTGAGGTTGGTGCCCTCGCGGAACTGGTGGAAGGAGCCGTACGCCTTGGCGTACATCTCCTGCACCAGGTCCTCGGCGTCGGCCGGGTTCCGCGTCATCCGCAGCGCGGCCGAGTACATCTGGTCCAGGAAGGCAAGGGCGTCCCGCTCAAAGCGCGCGTTGCGCTCCGAGGACGTCTCCTGTGACCGCTCGACCGGCTCTCCCTCGGTAACGCCGTCGGTCCCTGCGTCGGTCCCAGTGACCTGACCCACCTCCTCCAGCTTCGCGTCGGGTCCGGATGTGGACCCGCTCGAATCGGAGAATAGACGACGATCCGGTGCGCCCGCCGCTCCGATCTTCACAGCCTGTGCCGCCTGCAGCTGCGACCAGTCGAGGTCAGCGCCGTGCGGACGGGCCGGGCAAGCAAGCGAACCCATGCGGGGAACTCCCTTTCCTCGTATTCCGCGTATCAGTGCCTCTTACACGGTGAGTACCAACGGCCCTTACAACACATGCCCCGTCCGTCCCATTCCCGCGCCCGGCGCCGGGCCCCGGCTCCCCCGGTCCGCGCAGGTCAGGCCAGAGCGCGCGGCAGCCAGTCGGCGACGGCGCCGGTGATCAGGGCGAGCGCTTCCGGCTCGTCGAGGTCCGCCGATTTCGGCAGGCCGAAGCCGTGATCGCCGTACGGCACGGTCACCAGCTCCATGTCCGCGGGCAGTCCGGGGAACTCCTCCGGCCGTCCGAAGGGGTCCCGGCCGCCCTGGACGATCAGCGTCGGCACCCCCGTGGCCAGCAGCTCATCGGCCCGGGACCGCTCCGGCTTGCCCGGTGAGTGCAGCGGGAACGACAGCGCCAGCACGGCCTTGGCGCCCAGCTCCCGGGCGGTCCGGCAGGCCACCCGCGCCCCGGCGCTGCGGCCGCCCGCCACGATCGGCAGCCCGGCCTTCTCCAGCGCGGGCCACAGGGCGCGCCATCCGGTGTCCAGGGTCGAGGGCGCGGGCGCGATCTTCTTGCCCGCCACCCGCCACGGCTGCTCGACCAGCGCGACGCTCGCCCCGCGCCCGGGGAGCACCCCGGCCAGCGCGCGCAGGTCGCGCGCCTCGATGCCCCCGCCGGCGCCGTGACTCGCGGCGAGCAGGACATGGGCGCCGGGCGCGTGATGCCAGGTGATCCGGGCGTCTCCGGCCGGGGTCGGCACCGTCTCGGTCGTCACCTCGGGCGATTCCGTCTTCTTGGCGGCCATCAGAACAGAGTGCCCTCCTCCGGGGCCTCGAGCTCCTTCAGCAGCTCGGGGCCGTTGTTACGGACATCACTCACCCCAGTCGCCACCGGGTAGGCCCGCAGCAGCCCGGAGGGCGGCGGCGCCAGCAGCGGCAGCAGGTCGTCGGGGTCGGTGCGGGCGGGATCCAGCCAGGAGGCCCAGCGGTCCTCGGTGAGCATCAGCGGCATCCGCGGGTGGATGTCGGCGAGCGACCGCGGCCCCTCGTCGTGGCTCACGCCGCCGAAGGGCTCCTTGTCCGCCTCGGTCGTGATCACCGTGCAGGTGACCCACCACGACCGCGGATGATCGTCCGGCAGCGTCCGGTCCCGCCAGAACTCGTACAGCCCGGCCATGGCCATCACCGAGCCGTCCACCGGGGTCACGAAGTACGGCTGCTTGCGGGGCCGCTTGCGCTTGCCCTTCTCCTCCAGCTGCCGCTCCTGCGCCGCGGTGACCCACTCGTAGTAGCCGTCGGCGGGCAGGATGCAGCGCCGGGAGGCGAACGGGCGCCGGTAGGAGGGCTTCTCGTGCACGGTCTCGGCCCGTGCGTTGATCATCTTTGCGCCGCCCTCGGGCGACTTCGCCCAGGAGGGCACGAGCCCCCACTTCAAAGTCCTGAGCTGGCGAACCGGGCGCGGCTCGTCGGCGTCCTTGAGGGGGCGTTCGAGCACCGCGTACACGTCCTTGGTGGGCGCGACGTTCCAGTCCGGCGCCAGAGTCTCCTCCGGTTCCCACTGCTCCACTCCGAAGATCCCGACGAGATCCTCCGGCTTCCGGCTCGCTGCGTATCGACCGCACATAGGTGCCACACTGCCACGACCCCTACCGACGCGAGGAGCCGCCCGCACATGGACGCAACGAACGCCGCCGATCTGTGGGACCGAGTGACCGGCGCCCAGCCCGACCCCACCACCTGGCTGGTCGTCTCCACCGGTGTGGTCGCGCTCGCGGTCGTCGTCTTCCGTACCGCCTGGCGAATAGCCCGTAACGCCGTCACGATCGCCCACGAGGGCGGCCACGCCCTGGTGGCCCTGCTCAGCGGGCGGCGGCTGGACGGCATACGGCTGCACTCGGACACCTCGGGACTGACCGTCTCCCGCGGCAAGCCCACCGGCCTGGGCATGATCCTCACGGCGGCGTCCGGCTACACCGCCCCGTCCCTGCTGGGCCTCGGCGGCGCCTGGCTGCTGGCGGCGAACCACATCACCTTGCTGCTGTGGGGGACGACGGCGCTGCTGGTCGCGATGCTGGTGATGATCCGCAACGCGTATGGCGTCCTTACGGTCGTCATCAGCGGGGCCGCCTTCTTCCTCGTCTCCTGGCTGACCGGGCCGGACGTCCAGGCGGGATTCGCGTATGCCGTGGTCTGGTTCCTCCTCCTGGGGGGTGTGCGTCCGCCCTTCGAGCTCCAGCGCAAGCGCCGGCACCAGGGCGCGTACGACTCCGACCCCGACCAACTGGCCCGGCTGACGGGCATTCCGGCCGGCGCCTGGCTGCTGCTCTTCCACGTGGTCTCGCTGTGTTCGCTGCTGGCCGGCGGGCGCTGGCTGCTGGGGCTGTGACCCGTACGCGCGTCCGGCGCGCCACCCCCGGCGCATAGCGCGTCGCCCTCCGCGCCCGGTAGCAGCGCCGTGTTTCGACTGGGTTTCGCCACTTTCGATCAAGATTGGCACTCCGGGCGAACCACTAAAGTGAGACCCATGACCGGCATTGAGACCTCCCCGGGCGACCACACCGCCCTCTGGCCCGCTCCGACCGCCGATGGAGCGGTGGACGCGACCGTCACCGTGCCCGGATCCAAGTCGGTTACCAACCGCGGTCTGATCCTGGCCGCGCTCGCCGCCGAACCCGGCTGGCTGCGCCGCCCGCTCCGCTCCCGCGACACCCTCCTGATGGCCGCCGCGCTGCGTGCCATGGGCGTCGGCATCGAGGAGACGGTGTCCGACGGCGCCCTCGGCTCGGGCGGCCCCTCCGGCGGCGGAGAGGCATGGCGGGTCATCCCGGCGGGGCTGCACGGCCCGGCCACCATCGACGTCGGCAACGCCGGCACCGTGATGCGCTTCCTGCCGCCGGTCGCCGCCCTGGCCGACGGCCCCGTCCACTTCGACGGCGACCCCCGCTCCCATGAGCGCCCGCTGAACGGCGTGATCGACGCGCTGCGCGCCCTCGGCGCCCGCATCGACGACGACGGCCGCGGCGCGCTGCCGATGACCGTGCACGGCGGCGGGGCGCTGGACGGCGGCCCGGTCCGCATCGACGCCTCCTCGTCCTCCCAGTTCGTGAGCTCGCTGCTGCTGTCCGCGCCGCGCTTCAACCAGGGTGTCGAGGTGCGCCACATCGGCGCCGCGCTGCCCTCCCTGCCGCACATCCGGATGACCGTCGACATGCTGCGCGCGGCGGGCGCGCGGGTGGACACCGCGGAGGCGGGCGGCGAGCGGGGCGTCTGGCGGGTGGCGCCGAGCGCGCTGCTCGGCCGCGACCTGGTCGTCGAGCCCGATCTGTCCAACGCGGCGCCGTTCCTGGCCGCCGCCATGGTCACCGGCGGCCGGGTGACCATCCCCGACTGGCCGGAGCGCACCACCCAGCCCGGGGACGAACTGCGCCGGATCTTCACCGAGATGGGCGGTGCCTGCGAGCTCACCGACGCCGGGCTGACCTTCACCGGAACGGGCCGGATCACCGGCATCGACGCCGATCTGCACGAGGTCGGCGAGCTCACCCCGGTGATCGCGGCGGTCGCGGCGCTGGCCGACTCCGAGTCGGTGCTGCGCGGCATCGCGCACCTTCGGCTCCATGAGACCGACCGGCTCGCCGCCCTCGCCAAGGAGATCAACGAGCTCGGCGGGGACGTCGCCGAGACCGAGGACGGTCTGCGGATCCGCCCCCGGCCGCTGCACGGCGGGATCTTCCACACCTACGAGGACCACCGGCTGGCCACCGCCGCCGCCGTACTCGGCCTCGCCGTCGACGGTGTGCTGGTCGAGAACGTGGCCACCACCGCCAAGACCCTTCCCGACTTCCCCGGCCTGTGGTCCGGGATGCTCGACGCGACGACGACCTCGGCGCGGAGATCCTGAGAGCCTGGACTCATGCGCCGCTACGGCAAGCACACCGACGAGGATGACGTTCGGGTCCGCCCCAACCGCAAGGGCAACCGGCCGCGCACCAACATCCGCCCCAAGCACGAGGACGCCGCCGAGGGGTTCGTGCTGACGATCGACCGCGGCCGGCTCACGGTCCTGGTCGAGGACCGCACCATCACCGCCATGAAGGCCCGCGAGCTCGGCCGTAAGGGCGTCGTCGTCGGCGACCGGGTCGCGGTCGTCGGGGATCTGACCGGCGACAAGGACACGCTCGCCCGGATCGTACGGGTCGAGGAGCGCACCTCCGTCCTGCGCCGGACCGCCGACGACGACGATCCGTACGAGCGGGTCGTGGTCGCCAACGCCGACCAGCTCGCGATCGTGACCGCGCTCGCCGATCCGGAGCCGCGTCCGCGCCTGATCGACCGGTGTCTGGTGGCCGCCTTCGACGCGGGGCTCGAGCCGCTGCTCGTGCTCACCAAGTCCGATCTGGCGCCCGCCGAGGAGATGCTCAAGACCTATGAGCCGCTCGGCATCCCCTTCGTCGTCACCAGCCGTGACGAGCTGGCCGACGGCGACGCCGCCGACCGGGTGCGGGAGCGGCTGACGGACCGGATCACCGTCTTCGTCGGCCATTCGGGGGTGGGCAAGACCACGCTGGTGAACGCGCTGGTCCCGGACCACCAGCGGGCCACCGGCCGGGTGAACGCGGTCACCGGCCGCGGCCGCCACACCACCACCTCCGCGCTCGCGCTGCCCCTGCCGGACACCAAGGGGTGGGCGATCGACACCCCGGGCGTACGGTCCTTCGGGCTGCACCATGTGAATCCGGCGCGGGTCATCCAGGCCTTCCCGGACCTGGAGCCGGGCACCGAGGGCTGTCCGCGCGCCTGCAGCCACGACGAGCCGGACTGCGCGCTGGACCAGTGGGTGGCCGACGGCCACGCCGAACCGGCCCGGCTGTACTCCCTGCGACGGCTGCTGGCCACCCGGGAGCGGCGGGAGGGCGACTAGGGCCTGTCCGGGGAGCGGCCCGCCATAGGCGCTCAAGATCCGAGGGACACCTCTTGGGGGAGCGTGTTTGCCGTCCACCCGGGACGGTAAATGGATAATCGCATCAAGGAGTCAGGCGGCCGGGCGTGTCCCGGGCGAGGGCAGCCGACGGCGACACGGGAGGGCATGTCTATGGCGTGGCTGCTGGTCGTGGTCGCCGGGCTTCTCGAAACGGGCTTCGCCGTCTGTCTCAAGCTCTCGCACGGCTTCACCCGCCTGTGGCCGACGGTCGCGTTCTGCGCGTTCGCGCTCGGCAGCTTCGGGCTGCTGACGCTGTCGCTGAAGAAGCTCGACGTGGGGCCCGCGTACGCGGTGTGGACGGGGATCGGGGCCGCCGGGACCGCGATCTACGGCATGATCTTCCTCGACGATCTGGTCTCCATGCTCAAGATCGTCTCCATCAGCCTGGTGATCATCGGCGTGATAGGGCTCCAGCTCTCCGGCTCGGCCCACTGAGCCCGGCCGCCGGGTCGGCTCAGGCCAGCACCGTGCGCACCATACGGGCCACATCCGCCGCCGGGGCGGGCGCCACCACGTACGACAGGGCCAGCCTGGCGACCGCCTCACAGGCCAGTGGCAGCTCTACCGCACCGGGCGGCCAGTCGCCCGCCAGCAGCCGCACCGCGCGGTCCCGCGCCTGGCCGAGCAGCTCGCCCGGCGCGGGCAGCGGGCCGGGCGATGCCGTCCTTACGGATGTCACGGACGTCACGGACGTCGGCAGCCGGTCGTTCCAGCAGCCCGTGAGCACCGCCCGCACCAGTGGGTTCTCGGTCGCCGAGCGGACTGTCCACACCGCCGCGGCGGCCAGCCGCTCCCTGGGGCCCGCCGCGCCGGGCGCCCCGGACAGCGCCCGCTCGACCCCGCTCAGATATGCGTCGGCCTCGCGCCGCACCAGAGCGCGGGCGAGGCCCTCCTTGCTGCCGAACTCGTTGTAGAGGGTCTGCCGGGAGACCCCGGCCGCCGCCGCGACCTCGGCCATCTTGACCCTCGGCCATGGACGGCCCTCGAGCGCGGCGAAGGCCGCGTCGAGTAAGGATTCACGCGCTGCGGGCATCGTCGCCTCCCAGAGCGGGCATCGCCGCCTCCCGGCGGCATGTGCCCGACAGAATTGACGGGCCGCCAGATGAAGTCAAGAGCCCCGCACGGGCCGACCCGTACGGCCCCGGTCCCTGGTCATGTGGAGTCGCGTGGCTCCGGGTCTCTTCCGCTCGATACTGTTCGGCCATGCCCGACTACCACGATGACCTGCGTCTCGGCCATGTCCTCGCCGACGCCGCCGACTCGACCACCATGGAGCGGTTCAAGGCGCTCGACCTGAAGGTCGAGACAAAACCCGATATGACGCCGGTGAGCGAGGCCGACAAGGCGGCCGAGGAGCTGATCCGCAGCTCCCTCCAGCGCGCCCGGCCGCGCGACGCGGTGCTCGGTGAGGAGTTCGGCAGCGAGGGCAGCGGCCCGCGGCGCTGGGTGATCGACCCGATCGACGGCACCAAGAACTATGTGCGCGGGGTCCCGGTCTGGGCCACCCTGATCGCCCTCATGGAGCGCGGTGAGGGCGGCGACCGGCCGGTGGTCGGGGTGGTCTCCGCGCCGGCGCTGGGACGCCGCTGGTGGGCCGCCGAGGGGCTGGGCGCGTACGCCGGGCGCAGCCTGTCCTCCGCGTCGCGGCTGGCGGTCTCGAAGGTGAACAACCTCTCCGACGCCTCGTTCGCCTACTCCTCGCTCAGCGGCTGGGAGGAGCGCGGCAAGCTGAACGGTTTCCTCGATCTGACGCGCACCTGCTGGCGCACCCGGGGCTACGGCGACTTCTGGCCGTACATGATGGTCGCCGAGGGCTCGGTCGACATCTGCGCCGAACCGGAATTGTCGCTGTGGGACATGGCGGCCAACGCGGTGATCGTCCAGGAGGCGGGCGGTCGTTTCACCGGGCTCGACGGCATACCGGGCCCGAACAGCGGCGACGCGGCGGCGTCCAATGGGCTGCTGCACGGGGCGATGCTGGACTATCTGCGCTCCTGAGGGGCTTCACGGTGGGCTCTCGGGAGCTATGGGGAGCCCTGAGAGCCCACCGGCGTGCGAGCCGGACGAGAACCGGAGTGTGAACCGGAGCGCGGCGCGCGCTCAGCGGCAGGGTCGGCCTCCGCGCGCCCTTGTTGGATCCACCAAGGCATGTGAACATGAGAATCCAGGACCTTGTGAACTTGTGCATCCATTCACAGGCGCCTCCGGCGCCGGGCATTCTCGAATGGGTTTCACCAAGGAGGTGGCTCCATCCATGCCCATGCACGTCCGTGACGCCATGAGCTCGGTGGTCCTCACCATCGGCCCCGCACACACGCTCCGTCAGGCCGCCCGGCTGATGTCCGCACGCCGGGTCGGATCGGCCATCGTGCTCGATCCCGACACCTGCGGCCTGGGGATTCTCACCGAGCGCGACATCCTCAACTCAGTGGGGGCGGGCCAGGACCCCGACCAGGAGACCGCGCACGACCACACCACCGCCGATGTCGTCTTCGCCGCCCCCGGGTGGACGCTGGACGAGGCGGCCCGCACGATGACCCAGGGCGGCTTCCGCCATCTGGTCGTCCTCGACGCGGGCGGCCCGGTCGGGGTGGTGTCGGTGCGCGACATCATCCGCTGCTGGGCTCCGATCCCCCAGACCGTACCGGCCTGAGGCGGAACCGGAACCGGACTTCGCGCCCGGCACACGAAGAGGCCGGAGCCCAACGGCGTCCGGCCTCTTCGGTTGATACGACAAGCGTCCGTCAGCCGCGCAGGGCCTGAACCGCGGCCTCCAGCCGCTTGCCGTAGTCGGCGTCCGCCTTGCGGAAGTTCTCGATCGCCCGCTGTGCGATGTCATCGCGGGAGACCTTGGCGATGAACTGCGCCAGATTCTCGATCAGGCGCTCCTTCTCGTCGTCCGACATCAGCCGGTAGAGGTTGCCCGCCTGGACGAAGTCGTCGTCCTCGGCATGCGAGGGCGCCTCGTGGTCACCGGTCCGGCCGGAGACCGGGGAGGACTGCCACAGCGGCCGGCCGGTCTCCGCCGGACCACCGAAGCTGTTGGGCTCGTAGTTCTTCGCGCCCGCGTGCCGACCGTCGTACAGGAAGCCGTCCCGGCCGTGGGTGCGCGCCTCGGCCGCGTGCGGACGGTTCACCGGCAGGTGGTCGGCGTTGATGCCGACGCGGTAGCGGTGGGCGTCGCCGTACGCGAAAAGGCGGCCCTGGAGCATCTTGTCCGGGGACGGGCCGATGCCCGGCACGAAGTGGGCCGGCGAGAAGATCGACTGCTCGACCTCGGCGAAGATGTTCCGCGGGTTGCGGTTCAGCTCCAGCTTGCCGATCTCGATCGGCGGGTAGTCCTCGTGCGGCCAGACCTTGGTCAGGTCGAACGGGTTGAAGCGGTAGTTCGCCGCGTCGGCCGCCGGCATGATCTGCACCTGCACGGTCCAGGTCGGGAAGTCACCGCGCTCGATGGCCTCGCGCAGATCGCGCTGGTGGCTGTCCGGGTCCAGACCGGAGGTCTCGGCCGCCTCGGCGGTCGTGAGGTTCTTGATCCCCTGGTCGGTCTTGAAGTGGTACTTCACCCAGAAGACCTCGCCCGCGGCGTTGTTCCACTGGTAAGTGTGCGAACCGTAGCCGTTCATGTGGCGGTACGAGGCAGGGATGCCGCGGTCACCGAACAGCCAGGTCACCTGGTGGGTGGCCTCGGGCGAGAGACCCCAGAAGTCCCAGACGTTGTCCGCCTCCTGGGAGCCGGTGTACGGGTCGCGCTTCTGAGTGTGGATGAAGTCGGGGAACTTGATGGCGTCCTTGATGAAGAACACCGGGGTGTTGTTCCCGACCAGGTCGTAATTGCCGTCCTCGGTGTAGAACTTCAGCGCGAAGCCGCGCGGGTCACGCACCGCGTCCGCCGAGCCGAGGTTGCCGGCGACCGTCGAGAAGCGCAGGAACGTCTCGGTCTGCTTGCCGACCTCGGAGAGGAACGACGCGCGGGTGTACTTGGTCACGTCCGCGGTCACGGTGAAGGTGCCGTACGCACCGGCTCCGCGGGCGTGCACGATCCGCTCCGGGATCCGCTCGCGGTTGAAGTGGGCGAGCTTCTCGATCAGATACTGGTCCTGGATGAGGACCGGACCGCCGACGCCCGCCGTCTCGCTGTTCTGGTTGTCCGCCACCGGAGCCCCGGACTCCGTGGTCAGCGGACCAGTGATGTTGTCCTGGACCGTCACGTGCGCCTCCTGCGTACTCGCATTCTGTCCCTTGGTCTGGGGCTGCTCTCGATCCTACATTGGACAATGTCTAAGTCAAGAAGCGTTGGAAACTCGTACCCGATCTGGTCAAGGACTCGTCCGCTGCTACCCTTGTCCTTATCTGACTGATAGGTGAATGGCATGAGTGACCTGCTGGAACGGCTCAGGGGACGCGGCTGGAGGCTGACGGCGCAGCGGCGTGTCGTCGCCGAGGTCCTCAACGGGGACCATGTGCACTACACCGCCGACGAAGTCCACGCGGCGGCGGCCGAGCGACTGCCCGAGATCTCCCGCGCGACCGTCTACAACACCCTGGGCGAGCTCGTCTCGCTCGGTGAGGTGATCGAGGTCACCACGGACGGCAGGGCCAAGCGCTACGACCCGAACGCACACCACGCGCATCAGCACCTGGTGTGCGCGAAGTGCGGCACGATCCGCGATGTCCACCCCTCCGGCGATCTGCTCGCCGACCTGCCCCCGCAGGAGCGCTACGGCTTCGCGGTCTCCGCGGTCGAGGTGACCTATCGGGGTCTGTGCCCCGACTGTGCGGCCTGAGAGCGCCGCGACAGACGGCCACAACAGACGAAAGGCCCGGATCCTGGAGGATCCGGGCCTTTCGTTGTGGTAGCGGGGACAGGATTTGAACCTGCGACCTCTGGGTTATGAGCCCAGCGAGCTACCGAGCTGCTCCACCCCGCGTCGTTGTGTTGCAACCTTAACCCGGGGTGGACAGCAGGAGCAAACCGGTTACCGGCGGGACGCCCGCCGGTGGCTCCGGGCCGGGGTTCCGGCCCGGAGCACAACGCCCTGAGCTGCTGTTATGCCGCGAGCCGACGCTAGGCCGTGAGCTCCTGCTGCAGCGCGTCCCGCAGCCGCGCCGCGCGCTCGGCGACCTCCGCGGGCCCCAGCTCGACCGCCCGCGCACTCCACCGCTGCCCCTCGGTGAGCGCCCCGCGGCGGGCCGCGAGCAGCGCGAGCCGCAGCGCGGCCCGGCCGTGCCCCGCCTCGGCGGCACGCGTCCACCACAGGGCGGCCTCCGGCTCGCTGCCCTCCCGGGCCAGCAGCAGCCCCAGGTTGAACGCGCCGTTGCTGCTGCCCGCCTCAGCCGCCGCCCGGTACCAGCGCGCGGCCTCGACCACGTCGCCGCGCGCGGCCGCGAACATGCCCACCCGCACCTGGGCCCGCCGGTGGCCCTGGCGCGCGGCACGCTCGTACCACTCCTCGTACTCGGGGACGTGCGGCCCGGAGCCGTCGTCCGGCGGCGGGGTCGGGAAGCGCGTCCCGGACGAGCTGCCGAGGCCGGTGCCGGTCGCCGGATCGCCGCCGACCGACGAGCGGTCCAGCAGCGCGGCCAGCCGGAAGGCGCCCTCGGCACTGCCACCGCCCGCGGCGCAGCGCAGATGGCGCTCGGCGCCCTGGAAGTCGCCGTCCCGCTGCAGGGCGAGGCCGACCTGCAGCGCCGCCTCGGTGTGCCCGGCGGCGGCGGCCCGCTCGTACCACTGCCGGGCCGCCCGGCCCTCGCCCCGGCCCGCGTACAGGATCCCCAGGTTGAACGCGGCGTCGACGCTGCCCGCCTCGGCCGCCTTGGAGAACCACGGCTCGGCGCCCGCCGCGTCGCCGCGCTGCAGCAGCATCACGGCGACCGCGTTGGCGGCCTCGCGGTGGCCCGCGTAGGCCGCGCGGCGGTACCACTGCTCGGCCTGTGCGGTGCGGCCCTGCTCGGCGCAGAGCAGCCCGAGGTTGTAGGCGCCGTTGATGTCCCCGGCGTCGAGCGCGGCGCGGTACCAGCGCTCGGCGGTCTGGGTCTCGCCCCGGTCGGCGTGCAGCGCGCCGAGCGCGTTGGCGGCGTTGCCGTCGCCGTCCTGGGCCGCCCGGTGCCACCAGACCGCCGCGCTGTCCGTGTCGCCCGCGTCGCGCAGCAGGAAGCCCAGCGCGCAGGCGGCGCGGGACTCACCGTCCTTGGCCGACATCAGGTACCAGCGGCCGGCCTCCTTGGTCTCACCGCGCTTCTCCAGCAGCGTGCCGAGGTGGAGGGCGGCGCGCCGGTGGCCGCGCGCGGCGGCCTGCCGGTACCACTGCTCGGCCTCCTCCCGCCCGGCCCCGTCGGCGCCGCGGCGGCGCTCGGCCACCGGCTCGTCGCCCTCGTCGCCGCGGTCGTCCAGGATGCGGGCGAGCCGGTACGCGGCCTCGCGGTGGCCGCGCTCGGCGGCCGTGCGGAACCAGCGCTCGGCGCCGATGTCGCTGCGGTGCTCCAGCAGATCGCCCAGCGCGTACGCGCCCAGGGTGTGGCCGGATTCGGCGGACTGGCGCAGCCAGTACTCCGCGGCGGGCTCATCGCCCCGCTCACGGTGGTGACGGCCCAGGGCGTGGGCCGCGGCGGCGGATCCGGCGACGGCGGCTATGCGCCACCAGCCGGCCGCCTCGTCGGCGTAGCCGCGCTGGTGCAGCAGGACGCCGAGGTTGTTGGCGGCGGCGCGATCGCCCGCCGCGGTGGCTCCCCGCAGATGCGGTTCCGCGCCGTCGACGTCACCACGGCGCAGCAGCAGCGCGCCCAGTGCGCTCATCGCGGCGGTGTCACCGGCCTCGGCTGCACGACGGTGCCGGGTCTCCTCCTCGGCATCGTCATGCGTGTGCGCAAAACGCCCTGTCTCCAACAGACTGACCCTGTCCCCCATAAATCCCATCGTGGCATCACCCGCATCCGGCGTACACCTGGTATACCGCAGCCGAGGAGGTCACTTCAGCGTTTTGTCGACATGCCCACAGAGAGACAACCCAAACGCTTGTATCCGCATTCCCCGAGTGGACGCTCGCAGAACACACAACAAGGCCCGGATCCTTGCGGATCCGGGCCGTGTCTGTCAGTAGCGGGGACAGGATTTGAACCTGCGACCTCTGGGTTATGAGCCCAGCGAGCTACCGAGCTGCTCCACCCCGCGCTGTGTTGCCACCACCGTATCACGGTGCGCGGGGTCGGCCGCCCGGCCGTTCTCGCAGGTCGTCAGAGGGTCAGCCGCCCTTCTTGCCGGAGCCGTCACCGGCGCTCTGGCTCTGTGGCTGGTTCTGCTTCTGCCCCGGCTTGTCGCCCGCCTTCTCCTCCGCCTTGGCGGCGCGGTTCAGAGCGTCCCTCAGATCGTCCTGGGCCCTGCCGTACGCCTCCCAGTCCTGCGGCTGCTTCTGGAGCGCGTCCTGGCCGTCCTGGTACGCCTCCTGGGCGTCCTTGAGGGCTTCCTTCACCGTGGGGTTCGCGCTCGACGGCGGTTCCTGCTCGCCGTCGCCCGGTGGCCGCTGCTCCTCGGACGACTCGCCGAAGACGGCGTCCAGGGCCTCACCCAGGGTGTCCTTGAAGACGGTCTCCTTGCCGTAGGAGACGCCCACCTTCTTCAGCAGCGGGTAGTTGGCGCTGCCACCGCGGGCGTAGACCGGCTCGATGTACAGGAAGCCGTCGTCCAGTGGCACGGTGAGCAGATTGCCGTACTCGATGTCGGAGTCGGTGCCTCTGAGGTTCCGGACGAACTCGGCGACCTCCGGATCACCGTTGAGCTCGCTCTGCACCTGCTGTGGCCCTGGCACGTTGGAGGTGACCTTCAGCAGTCTTATCGTGCCGTAGTCCTTGCTGTTGGCATCCGCGTCGATCGACATGAACGCGCCCAGGTTGGGACGCCCGTTGGGGGTGAAGGTCGTCGTCAGCGAGAACGTCTGCCCCTTCTGGTCGGGCATCTTCATGCTGAGGTAGTACGGCGGTACCGCGTTCCCGTCCTTGTGGGTCGGGTCCTCGGGGACCTGCCAGGCGTCACTGCCGCTGTAGAACTGCGTCGGGTCGGTGACGTGGTAGCGGGTCAGCAGCTCGCGCTGGACCTTGAAGAGGTCCTGCGGATACCGCAGATGCTCCATCAGGTCCTTGCTGATCTTCTCCTTGGGCTCGACCGTGCCCGGGAACGCCTTCTCCCAGGTCTTCAGGACCGGGTCCTTGGTGTCCCACTCATAGAGCTTGACCGTGCCGTCGTAGGCGTCCACGGTCGCCTTGACCGAGTTGCGGATGTAGTTGACCTTGTTCTGCTGCGCGACCACCGAACGGTCTCCGTCGCTCAGCGAGTCGGCCGTGCTGTCGCCCAGGGTCGTCCGCGAGGCGTACGGATAGCCGTTGGTCGTGGTGTAGGCGTCGACGACCCACTTGATCCGGCCGCCCACCACCGCCGGATAGGCGTCGCCGTCGATGGTCAGCCAGGGGGCGACCTTCTCGACGCGCTCCTTGGGGGTGCGGTTGTACAGGATCCGCGAACCGTCGCCGATCGCGCCCGAGTAGAGGATCTGGGGCTCGCCGAACGCCACCGCGTAGGCGGCGCGGTTGACCGGGTTGGAGAGGCTGACCCCGCTCTTGCCCTTGTAGCTGGTGGTCTTCTCGCCGTTCTTCTCGTAGTCGAGCTCCTTCTGGGGGCCACCGACTATCGAGTACTGATCGGTCTTCTCGCCGTAGTAGACCTGCTGCTTGTAGGTGCCGACCCCGCCGCCGCTGGAGCTCTTGGTGGGCAGCCCGGACTCGGTGAAGTCCGGCGAGCCGGCCGGGTCCGCGTTGGGATCGGTCGTGGTGCCCTTCGCCGCCACCATGCCGTAGCCATGGGTGTAGGTGAAGTGGTCGTTGATCCAGTTCCGCTTCGGGATGCCGTTGAGGTTCAGCTCGCGCACACCGACGACGGTGTCCTGGTCCTTGCCGTCGGCGCCCTTGTAGCGGTCGACGTCCAGCGTCGAGGGGAACTGGTAGTACTTCCGCTCCTGCTGGAGCTGCTGGAAGGTCGGCGAGATGACGCTGGGGTCGATCAGCCGGTAACTGGCCGTCGTATTGGCGTCCTTACGGAGCTTCTCGCCGCCCTCGCTGGCGTTCTTGCCGGAGTAGTCCGCCACCTTGGAGTCATCGATGCCGTACGCCTGGCGCGTGGCCTCGATGTTCTTCTGGATGTACGGCGCCTCCTTGGCCTGCTCGTTCGGCTGGACCTGGAACTTCTGCACGATCGCCGGGTAGAGCCCGCCGATGAGGATCGCCGAGAGCACCATCAGCCCGAAGCCGATGACCGGCAGCTGCCAGGTGCGGCGCCACAGCGTCGCGAAGAAGAGCACCGCGCAGATGGCCGCGATGCAGAACAGGATCGTCTTGGCGGGCAGATAGGCATTGGCGTCCACATAGCGCAGACCCGTCCAGTTGCCCGTCGCCTTGAAGTCGCTGGACTTCACCGCGAGGCCATAGCGATCCAGCCAGTACGCCACCGCCTTGAGCGCGACGAAGACGCCCAGCAGCACCGACAGATGGCCGGTGGCCGCGGCGGTCGCGCGGGCGCCCGGGCTGGTGACCCGCAGGCCCCCGTAGAGGTAGTGCACCAGGGCGGCGGCGATGAGCGAGAGCACCGTGGCCGCGAAGCCGAAGCTCAGCAGGAAGCGGTACCAGGGCAGATCGAAGGCGTAGAACGCCACGTCCTTGTGGAACTGCGGGTCCTTCTGGCCGAAGGGCACGCCATTGACCCACAGCAGCCAGATCCGCCACTGGCCGGCCGCCGAGGCGCCCGCGATCAGCCCGACCAGGGCGGTGACCGCGAGCAGCACCCACTTCTTGAACGGGGCGATGCCCATCCGGTAGCGGTCCAGGCTCTGCTGCTCCATGGACATCGCGCTGAGCGGCGGCCGCAGCCGGTGCGCCAGCCAGATGTTGATCCCCACCGCCGTGGCCATCAGCACGCCGAAGACGAAGAACAACCCGATCTTCGTCTTCAGGGTCGTACTGAAGACGGACGAGTAATGAAGCGAGCGATACCAGAGCCAATCCGTCCAAAACCCGGCAAACATGACAAAGAGCATGGCCAATACGGCCAGCACGCCCAGGGTCATGAGCAGGGTCCTGGCACGCCGGGACGGTCGGCCGACTCTCATCCGCGGCCCCGTCGGGCCTCCGCCGCGGTCCGGCATCTGGAAAGCCAAGGTGCGCACCTCGAAGTTCGCTGTCGATTGAGGGACCCTGAACTCCAGGGCCCACCTGATGCAACTTACTCAGGCTTTACTCAGTTCCCGTTTCCGGGTCCGAACAGGGCACGATATGAACCATGTCCAACGCAACCCCCGGCACCGACCCGCTGGCCTCGAATCCTCTGACCCGAGCCGTCCTCGAAATTGACGAGTACGCCTCAGGGCTCGGCTGGGACCAGCCCGCCCGGCTCTTCGCCCTCGTCGACACCGCCCGGCTGCGCGCCGAGGAGCCCGGCCTCGCCTCCCAGCTCGGCCTTGACGAGGGCGGCGGCGAGGAGATCGCCTCCCTGACCCCCATCGAGCAGGACGAGCTGCCCTCCGGCGCCCCGCTGGACGAGTTCCTCGCCACCATCGCCTGGCCCGACGCCGTGACCGGCTGTGCCCTGACCGTGGAGCGGCAGATGCTGCCGCCGTCCGCCGAGGGCTCCGTGCCCAAGGGCCTGGCCGACGCCGAGCTGGCCAAGTGGGTCGCCGAGCACCCGGACCGCCAGGAGGTCCGGATGACCGTCGCCGTGCTGCGGGACGGCACCCGCGAGTCGGCCCTGCGGCTGCGGGAGAAGGACTCCCCGACCGAGGTGCTCACCGGCGCCGGCCTGGTGCCGGGACTGGCGGACGCGCTCAGCGCCACCTTCGCCACCGACTGACCGCCGAGCGGGGGGCGCCGCTCAGCCCGTCGTGCACTTCGGCAGACCGGCGGTGTCCCCCTTACGGATCTTCTCGAGCGCCTTGAGGGCGTCGTCGATCGTGTGCACCTTGACCAGCCGCAGCCCGCCCGGCACGTCCTTGGCGGCGGCCGCGCAGTTCTCCTTGGGCGTGAGGAAGTAGCGGGCGCCCGCGTCGCGCGCGCCGATCGTCTTCATCTCGATCCCGCCGATCGGGCCGACCGTGCCCTTGTCGTCGATGGTGCCGGTGCCCGCGATGTACTTCCCGCCGGTGAGATCCCCGGACGACAGCCGGTCCACGATCCCGAGCGCGAACATCAGACCCGCGCTGGGCCCGCCCACGTCCGCCAGCTTGATGTCGATCCGGAACGGGAAGGTGTAGTCGACCCCGGCCTGGATGCCCACGATGGCGCGCGAGCGGCCCTGGTCCGCCTTCGCGGTGGTGATCGTGACGCGCTCCTCACCGGTGGGCTGCTTGCCGCGCTTCTCCGCCGCGGCCACGTCCTTGGCCGGGACGACCGAGAAGGCCACCTTCTGGCCCGGCTTGTGCTTGGTGACCAGCTTGGCGACGTCATCGGGCTCGTGCACCGCCGTGCCGTCCACCGACTTGATCACATCGCCCGCGTGCAGCTTGCCCTGGGCCGGGGCGCCCTTCTGGACGGCGCCGACGATGACATGCGCGGTGACCGGCTTCTTCAGCGCCCGCAGCGCCGCGACCTTGGCGGACTCCTGGGACTGGGTGAACTCCTCGGCGTTCTGCTGGTCGACCTGGTCCGGGGTCTTGCCGTCCGGGTAGAGGGTGCTGTGCGGCACGACCACGTCATCGTGCGCCAGCCAGCCGTAGACGGCCTCCACGAGGTTCATCCGGTACTCGGAGCCGGTGACGCGGACCGTGGTCATGTTCAGATGGCCGCCCGTGGTCTCGCAGTTCTTGCGGCCCGAGATCTGCAGCACGCACTCCCCGTTGTGCTCGCCCAGGGTGTTGTACGTCGGCCCGGGAGACATCTCCGCGTACGGCACCGGAATCAGCACTCCGGCGCAGAGCAGCGCGATCAGCATCAGAAGGGAGGCGAGCATCGTCGCAGTGCGGCGTGGCATGGAACGACAGTACGGGACCCGTCCGTCAGTCCACCGTCGGGGCCGTCCGTACGAGGGGCGGCGCGGACGGGGCGCGGTCAGGCCGCGGCGTCCGAATCGGAGGGCCGGCGCTCCATCGCCTCGCGGAAGCGAGCGTATCCGGCCAACTCAGCTACGTCCCCCCCGGACTTCCGATTTACGGCTCGGGCGGCTATGCCCGCGTATATCGCCGCGGCTATCGCCGCGAACAGCGGAATGAGCAACCAGAGAAGCGCACCCACAGCAGCCTCCCGACCCCTGGAAAAATCGCGGTCGACGACCGCGACTGACAGATGAGCAGATTAATCCTCTGCCAGGTCAACGCTCACGGCAGGGTGGGGGTTACGCAAGCGGAGTACACCCTTCCGTGCCCAACCGCCCTCCCGTCACCCGACCACCACCCCTCAACGAGGCGCTACGCGCCCACCCGCCCTCCCGTCACCCGACCACCACCCCTCAACGAGGCGCTACGCGCCCACCCATTCTTCGGTCCCATCCGCGAAGGACTGGTGCTTCCAGATCGGCACCTCGCGCTTGAGGTCGTCGATCAGACGGCGGCACGCGGCGAACGCCTCCGCGCGGTGCGGGCAGGAGACGGCCACCACCACGGCCAGATCGCCGATCACCAGATCGCCCACCCGGTGCACGGCGGCCAGCGCGCGGACCGGGAAGTCGGCCACGACCTTCTCGGCCACCCGGCGCAGCTCGGCCTCGGCGGTCGGATGCGCGGAATAGCCGAGGGCGCCGACCTCCGCGCCTCCGTCGTGGTTGCGCACGGTGCCCACGAACAGCGCCGTACCGCCCGCCGCGGCATCGCCCACCGCCCCGAACACCTCGTCGACGGAGAGGGGTGTGTCACGGACGGCGAGCAGCCGGATGGGGTTGGCGGCCGCGAGTTCGCCGGGGTGATCGTACGAATGTGCCATGCCGTCCATCGTGCCGCACCGTCCCGTCCTCACGTAATACCGGATCCCGGAAAGCGTCTTCCGATACAGGCCCGTCTGGGTCAGGCCCTGTCGGGCCCGCTCCAGGCCTCTCAGGCCCGGCGGCGCGCCTTACGGGCGCGGCGCACGATCGCCGCGGTGCCCACCAGGGCCACGGTCGCGCCCGCGGCGCCGAGCGTCGTGGCGTCCTTACGGCCCAGGCGCCGGCCGGCGACCGTATGGCGGCCGGAGACCTCCTCCAGCAGCTCCGCCAGGACCTCCTCGTTGGTCCAGCGCGGCCGCCAGCCCGCCGCGTGCAGCCTGCTGCCGCTGATCGCCCACGGGTGCATGGTGTACGCGAGATCGCCGGCCGGGGACGGCGTCAGGCCGAGCCGGTGCAGCCGAGAGGCGGCGCCCAGGGCGACCGCCGAGGGCAGCTCCATGCGCCGGATTCCGGACAGCTCCTCGACCTCCTCCTGCTCCAGCCAGCCCTCGCAACCGACCGCCAGCTCGCCCTCGACCTTCTCCAGGGCGGCGTATTCCAGCGCGCCGACCAGGTCCTCCACATGGCAGAACTGCCAGGTGGGACGGGATCCGGCGACGACCAGCAGACGCGGTGACTCGAAGTAGCGGGTGAGCGCGGTGTCCGTGCCGCCGACCAGGATCGCCGGGCGCACCACGGTCACATTCAGCCCCGGATGCGCTCGGGGCGCGCGCTCCCCGAGCCGCTCGATCTCCAGGAGATCGCCGACGCCGGTGGCCTCGGCGGTCGCCCGCAGCTCCGCGTCCTCGGCGAGCGGCACCGCGTTGTCCGGGAGCGCCCCGTAGACCATCGCGGAGGTGCACAGCACCACCCGGCGCACCCCGGCCGCCGCGGCGGCCGTAAGGACGGTCTGGGTGCCGCGCACGTTGTAGGCGGTGCGGGCGGCGGAGTCGGTGCCCAGGTCCAGGTCGACGGCGAGGTGGACCACCACGTCCGCGCCGCGCAGCTTCTCGGCGATGGCCGGATCGCGGACGTCCAGCACATGCCACTGCGCCTCGCTCACCTCACCCCGGCGTTCATCGATGGCCAGGACCTGCTTGACCTCTTCGGACTCCGCGAGCCGCTGCGTGAGCAGGGCACCTGGGCCCGAGGCGGCACCGGTCACCGCCACGACGGGTCGTCGTGCGGTGCGAGCCGTATCGTTTCGCGCAGCGCGAACTTCTCGGTCTGGGGAACTCACCGGGCGTCTCCAGCGGTTGTCTTCAGTACGGAGCGCATGTACGCATACGTACCAGGTGACGCCCATCCTGCCGCAGGGCGGCGATCAGCGAAGCACCGAGCCCGGAAACCGGCGAGGTGTCTAGGCTGGGTGGTGATGTCGGGCATCCGCCACCGGCCCGGGAGCCGGTGGCCCAACGAGCCGAGGAAACCCGTGAGTGACACCCCATTCGGATTCGGCCTTCCGCCGGAGGAGCCGGAGGACGGCGACGACGGCAAGAAGAAGGGCGGCCAGGGCGGCGAGCAGGGCCCCGCGAATCCCTTCGGGTTCGGCGGCGGACCCGGCGGAGCGGGCGGCGCGGACAATCCGTTCGCCGCGATGTTCGGTTCGCTGAATCCGGGCGACCTGGGCGCCGCCTTCCAGCAGCTCGGGCAGATGCTCTCCTACGAGGGCGGCCCGGTGAACTGGGACATGGCCAAGGACATCGCGCGCCAGACCGTGGCGCGCGGCACCGCCGACGGCAGTAAGGACGAGAGCGTCGGCCCCGCCGACCGTGCCGCGGTCCAGGAGGCCGTGCGCCTGGCCGACCTGTGGCTGGACGGCGTCACCTCGCTGCCCTCGGGCTCCGGGAGCGCCGTGGCCTGGAGCCGCGCCGAATGGGTCGAGGCGACCCTGCCGGTGTGGAAGGACCTGGTGGACCCGGTCGCCGAGCGGGTCGGCGCCGCCATGGGCGATGTGCTGCCCGAGGAGATGCAGGCCATGGCCGGCCCGCTGCTCGGGATGATGCGCTCGATGGGCGGCGCCATGTTCGGCACCCAGATCGGGCAGGCGCTGGGCGTACTGGCCGGCGAGGTGGTCGGCTCGACCGATATCGGGCTGCCGCTGGGCCCGGCGGGCAAGGCGGCCCTGCTGCCGGTCAACATCGCGGCGCTCGGCTCCGGCCTCGGTGTGCCCAAGGAAGAGGTCCGGCTGTATCTGGCCCTGCGCGAGGCGGCCCACCAGCGGCTCTTCGCCCATGTGCCGTGGCTGCGCTCGCACCTCTTCGGCGCGGTCGAGGGGTACGCCCGCGGCATCAAGGTCGACACCGCCAAGCTGGAGGACGCGGTCGGCCAGCTCGACCCGACCCACCCCGAGCAGCTGCAGGAGGCACTGCAGCAGGGCATGTTCCAGCCCGAGGACACCCCCGAGCAGAAGGCCGCGCTGGCGCGTCTGGAGACCGCTCTGGCGCTGGTCGAGGGCTGGGTGGACGCGGTGGTGCACGCCGCCGCCAAGCCGCATCTGCCGTCCGCCGACGCCCTGCGCGAGACGCTGCGGCGGCGGAGGGCGAGCGGCGGCCCCGCCGAGCAGACCTTCGCCACGCTGATCGGCCTGGAGCTGCGGCCGCGCCGGCTGCGGGACGCCTCCCGGCTGTGGGCCTCGCTGACCGACGCCCGGGGCCTGGAGGGGCGCGACGGGCTGTGGGCGCACCCGGACATGCTGCCGACGGCGCAGGACCTCGACGACCCGGACGGCTTCGTCCACGGCGAGCAGCTCGACTTCTCCGAGCTGGACAAGATGCTCGGCGAGGCGGCGGGCGGTGAGGACCGTAAGGACGGCCCCGAGCGCCCCGACCTCCGCAAGGACGACCCCGACCGTCCCGACCTGCGTAAGGACAGCGAGGGCAGCGAGGACGACGACCGGGGCGACGGCGAGAAGTGAGTTTGCACCAGGACGCGGCGCGGGTGCTCACCGAGTGGCCCGCGCCCGATGCCGCCCAGGAGCGGCTGCGGCAGCATTACGGCGACCATCTGGCCGCGTATCCGAACGGCATGTGGAAGGCGTGCGGGGACGGCCACATCACGGCGAGCGCGCTGGTGGTCGACCCGGAGCGGGAGCGCGTGCTGCTCACCCTGCACCGGAAGCTGCGGATGTGGCTGCAGATGGGCGGCCACTGCGAGCCGGACGACGCCACGCTCGCGGGCGCGGCGCTGCGCGAGGCCACCGAGGAGTCCGGGATCGAGGGGCTGACGCTGCTGCCGGGCGGCCCGGTGCGGCTCGACCGGCACCACACTCCCTGTGCCTGGCATCTGGACGTCCAGTACGCGGCGGTCGCGCCCCGGGGCGCGGTGGCGGCGATCAGCGATGAATCACTGGATCTGCGCTGGTTCGGCTACGACGAGGTGGCGGACGTGGCCGATGAGTCGGTGCGGCACCTGGTGACGCGCACCCGCGCGCTGCTCTGAGGAGCGCGGCGGCCGCGAACCGGGCGTCCGCGGCCGCCGTGCTCCATCAGCGTGACCTCGGTCAGTTGCTGAAGATGTTGCCCTGGTTCTGACCGCGGGCGCCCTGCTGGCCCATGCCGAACTGCGCGGCCATGCCGCCCCCGACCACCGCGTTCTGCGGCGGGAGCAGCTCACTGGGCTGCACCAGCGCGTAGCCCTGGCCGAGGAAGCTGAGCTCCCATCCCTCGCCGGTGTTGCCGCGCCGCCGCCAGACGCCCGAGGAGTGCGTCTGGGCCTGCATCTGGACCCGCAGCGAGCTGGACCAGGCGACGATGGCGTCCGCGTCGACGTTGACGTACTTGTCGGGGGTGACCTGGAGCAGCAGCGGCTGCCCCGAGGTCATCAGCGCGACCTTGCCCTGGCCGGAGATGTTGAGGTTGTACTTGCCGGAGCCGGAGATCCCGTACTGGCTGTCCACCGCGATCGTCTCCCAGTGCAGCGTGGAGTCGAGTGCGAGCACATAGGAGCTGTCGACGGTCAGCCCGTCGTGGTCCACGTCCATCACATGGATGTGCTGGGCGAGGTTGGCCAGGTAGACCGTGCCCTGCCCGGAGCAGCGCATCAGGTCCAGGCCCTCACCGGCGCGGCTGCGGGTCATGCGCTGCCCCGGCGTCTGGTACTCGCCGTCGAACTCGATGAGCCCCTGATAGGCGACCATGCTGCCCTTACGGGCGAGCACATCCTCATGGCCGCTCAGGGCGACCCGCAGGAGCTGCGGGTTCTGCAGCGCGTAGCGGTCCTGCGTCTGGGCCTCGGTGAAGGCGAAAAGCGGGCTCTGCATCTGGTGTCCCTCCCCCTCAGCCCCGGGCCCGGAGCCGGTCGGTGCTGTCCTCACTGGGCTGTACGACGACGAAGCCCTGCCCGGAGAAGCCGAGCTGATATGCCTCGCCGCTGCCCCGGCCGATCAGGGACGACGCCTTGAAGCTGCGCTTGCCCTTCACCTTGAGCCCCGAGGACCAGGCCACGAGTGCGTCCGGGTCCACATAGGTCTCGTCCTCACCGCGGCCGCAGTCGACCACGATGGGGGTGCCGCGGGAGGTCAGGGCGACCCAGCCGGTGCCGGAGACGCCCACGTTGAACAGGCCCTGCCCGGCGAACTTGGCGATGCCCTTGACCCGTTCGACGCCCCACCGCAGGTGCGCGTCGAAGGCGAGGAGGTTGGTGCCGTTGACCGACAGCGCGTCCCCGTTGAGGTTGATGCAGACGACGTTGGCCCCGTAGTCGGCGAGGTAGAGCAGCCCGTCGCCGCTGCACCGCATCAGCGGGGCGCCCTCGCCGGTCAGCCACTGGGAGGCCATCTGACGTACCGCGGGCGGGTTGGGCTCGTACTGGACGAAGCCCTCGTAGGCCACCATCGAGCCGGTGCGGGCGAAGAGGTCCTGGCCGCTCTGCATGGCGACCTTGAGCATGCTGGCGCCGTGGTTCTCCATCCGGGCGGCGACCGGGGCGGGTGCGAAGCCCGAGATCATTTGCTGGTCCATGACGGGCTCCTTCAGACCTCGTAGGGCTGGACGACGATGAAGTTGCCGGGCGCGCCACGGAACTGGAGGTTCACGGTCTCCCCGCTGTGGCCGGGGTAGGCGCTGCGGCGCAGCCGCACCTGGCTGGAGATGATCACCTGGGATCCGGCGGACCACGCCACGATGGCGTTGCTGTCGGCGAAGGTGGTCGGCGTGACGGGGAGGACGACCGGGGTGCCCTCGGTCTTCACCACGACGGTGCCGGTGCCCTGGAACTGCATGGTGAACAGCGCACCGCCGGGGATGCCATGGCCCTCGATCCGGCGCACCTCGTGGTGCAGCGACTCGTCGAAGGCGAGCACGTTCTCGGCGGCGACACAGATGGCGTCGCCCTGGAGCTCGATCGGATGGAGTTCGGCGGCGTTCTCGGCGAGGAAGACCTGGCCCTGGCCGGTGCAGCGCATGAGCTGCATCTCCTGGCCGGTCGCGTTGCCGACGATCCGGCCGCGGAAGCCGGCGCCCTTGTAGCTGAAGTCGACCTTGCCCTGGTAGAGCACCATCGTGCCCTGGCGGGCGAGCACGGGCTGCCCGCCGACGCCGAGGTCGACCCGCATCAGCCGAGGGTTCTGCGGCGTCCAGCGCTGGCCGGTGGGCGCCTCGCGGTACTGCGCGAGCGCGGCCTGGAGCCCGGGCGCGCCACCGGCGCCTTGGGGGACGCCCATGGCCTGCGGCTGACCGTAAGGAGCGGGCTGGCCCGACTGACCGGGCTGACCGGCCTGGCCGGGGTACGGCTGGGCGGGCGGCTGGCCGTACGGCGCGGGGGCGGGCGGGGTCTGGCCCGGCGGCTGCCCGAAGGGGGCCTGCTGGCCCGGGAACTGGCCCGGCGGTGGGGGCGGCGGCACCTGGCCGGGCGGGGGCACCTGGCCGGGGCCGGTCGGCGCGATGGGTGCGGCGATCGTCGGGGCGCCGTGCATCTGCGGGGTGCCGACGGCGGGCGGCTGAACGCCCTGAGGCGGCGTGCCCTGGGGCGTTCCCTGCGGGGGCGTACCCGGGGCGGGCACCCCTTGGGGCGGCATCCCCTGAGGCGGCGTTCCCTGGGGAGGCGTTCCCTGGGGAGCGCCGAACGCGGGGGCGGGCTGTGGCGCGGGCGGCGCCGGGGCGGCCGGGGCAGCGGTCGCGGCCGGGGGTGCGAAGCCCGGGGCGGGGGCCGCCTGGCCGGGCGGTGCGAAACCGGGCGCGGCGCCCTGGGCGGGCGCGGGGGCGGGCTCCTCCTCGGCCACCTCACCGCCGAAGTTCTTGAGCAGCGCGTCCAGTCCCCCGTCGAAGCCCTGTCCGACGGCGGCGAACCGCCAGACGTCCTTGAGGTAGAAGTCGCCCAGCATCACCGCGCGTTCGGTGCTGAACTCCGAACCGGTGAAGGAATACCGGGCCACCTCCTCGCCGCCCGCGACGATCCGGATATAGCCCGGGCCGATCTGCGACATCTGCCCCGCGCCGTCGAGGGTCGCGGTGAAGGAGAGCTTGTGGATGGTGGAGGGGATGCTGTCGAGCGTGACGCGGAACGAATCCGTGTCACCGGCCTGCGCCCCGAGTTGCTGTATCGCTTCTTCAGGGGACTTCGGCTGGTTGAAGAAGATGAAGTAGCGGTCGTCCGACAGCCGCTCGTCCGCGTCGAGCCCGAAGCAGCTGATGTCGAACGTCAGACCGGGCCCGGCGATCTGCACCCCGACGTACAGATCCCTCCCGGCCGTCAGATCACTGATCCTGGCCTTGTGGCCGCGCTGGAATTCCCTGGCCATACGTTAGGACCGTCCCCCATCGACGTACCGGTGAGTGCATTGCGCGCCAGGCTAGCCGCTGCCGCCGACTATGAGCGACGCCAAGGAGCACGGGTCTGGTTCCGTTACGGCACGGGAGCGGTTCCGTTACGGCACGCGCGTCATCCCCTACGGCTGGTCGTCCCCGGGCCCGGTGAGGTGCGGCAACCGCCCGGCGGCGACCACTCCTTCGAGATAGCCCCGCGCCCGCTCGGTCCGCGGATACGCCTCCAGGAGCTGCCAGAAACGCCGCCCGTGGCCCGGCACCAGCAGATGGGCCAGCTCGTGGAGGAGCACATAGTCCACGACGTACTCCGGCATGCCCTGGAGCCGGTGCGAGAGCCGGATGCTGCCCTCGGCGGGGGTGCACGACCCCCAGCGGGTGTTCTGGTTGGTGACCCAGCGGACGGTGGCGGGCCGGGCCCGCCCGCCCAGGTACTGGCCGGAGAGCAGCTCGGCGCGGGCGGCCAGCTCCGCGTCGCCCAGCATCCGCTTGCTCTCCTGCGCGGCCAGCTTGTCCAGCATGACGCTCACCCAGCGCTGCTCCTCCGCCTCGGACATCCGGGCGGGGATGAGGACGACGGTGCGGTCGCCCTCGCGATAGGCGGAGACCGTCCTGCGCCGCCGGGTGCTCCTGCGGACCTCGACCGCGCTCGCGCCCGAGCCTCGGCTCTGCGGGCTCGGGACGGTGCGCGGTGCGCTCGCGGCGCTGCGGGGGTTCTCCCCCGCGGTGCGAGAGGACGGATCGGCGGGCACGCCCCGACGTTACCCGGTGGCCGCGGGGGAAGTCCCGCCCCGCACCTTGTTGCGGACCGAACCACTCCACGGTGTGCACGGCTTGTACGACCGGTGTTCGTACGACTTATTCCACCGCCTGTGGATAACGCTCTGCGGGCTCCGGGCGCCCACCCGCATGCTGAGGGCGGCGCGACGGAAGCGTGCAACGGAAGCGACCCAACGCAGTTCGACGCGAAAAGTGATGAATAGGTAAGTACAGGCACGAAGAGGCACAGAACATCAAACGGGGGGACGGCGATGCATCCGATGCTCAAGCCCGCGCTGCGGCGCGGCTGGCGGAGCCGGGACACGGTCCAGTTCGGGGTGGCCCGGGCGCATGCGGTGGTGATGGGGCCGGTGGACACGGCCACGGGCAGCTTTCTGGAGCTGCTGGACGGCACCCGCGGTCTGCCGCTGCTGCGGCAGGAGGCCCGGGCCATCGGGCTGCCGGAGGGGCGGGCCGACGCACTGGTGGACCGGCTGGCGGCGGCCGGTCTGCTGGACGAGCCGAGGGACGGCGGTGAGCCCGCCGCGGCCCTGGACCGGCTGCGGCCCGACGCGGGGGCACTGTCGGTGCTGCATCCCGAGCCCGGGGCGGCGGCACGGCTGCTCGCCGCGCGGCGGGCGATGCGGGTTCAGGTGCGGGGCGCCGGTCGGGTCGGGGCGGCGGTCGCGGCCGCGCTGTCGGGCTCGGGGATCGGCCGGGTCGATGTGGTGGACGGGGGTGTGTCGAGCCCTGGGATGTGGCTCCCGGCGGGCTGTCCGCCGATCAGATCGGGGAGCGCCGGGATGTGGCCGCGCGCCGCGTGGTGCGACAGACCGCACCCGGTCCGCTGCCGCGTCGGTCGGCGCGGGAGCGGACCTCCGCAGAAGAGCGGACCCCCTCGGGAGAGCACGGTCTGGCGCTTGTGGTGATCGCCCCGCGTGACGGCCTCGCCGCGTACGCACCGGATCCGGACCCGGCCCAGCCGCTGCTCGCCGCCGGGACACCCCATCTCTACGCGGGAGTCATCGAGGCCACGGGGGTGGTGGGGCCGCTGGTGGTGCCGGGCATGACGCCCTGCGCGGGCTGTGCAGCGGCGGGCCGTGCCGAGCGGGAGCCCGTCTGGCCGCGGATGCTCGCGCAGTGGCGGTCCGGGCGCCGGCGGACCGCCCCGGCCTGTGACGCGGCGCTGGCGATGGTGGTGGCGGGGCTCACCGCGGTGCAGGCACTGGCCTTCCTCGACGGCCGCCCCTCCGGTGGCGCGGGGGTCCGGTGGGAGTTGGCGCTTCCCTCCCTCGTCTGGCAGGCGCGTCCGGTCGTAGCACATCCCGGATGCGGTTGCGGAGCGGCCGGGGAGGAGGATGCCGTATATGCCTCGGCCGCAGAGGCACCGCACGCGACAATGTCCGGGTGACCCACGTCCGTGGAGTGGGCGACGGGGGCCCGGGGGCCACCCTCCGGGATGGCACGGCTGTAGTTGGAGGGGCGCATGACCGATCTGCCGCGCAAGGCGATCACCCGTACCGCCAAACTGGCGGCGCTGCCCTTGGGATTCGCGGGGCGCGCCACGTGGGGGCTCGGGAAGCGGATAGGGGGACGGCCGGCGGAGATGGTCGCGCGCGAGGTACAGCAGCGCACCGCCGAGCAGATGTTCAAGGTCCTCGGTGAGCTCAAGGGCGGGGCCATGAAGCTCGGGCAGGCCATGTCGGTCTTCGAGTCGGCACTGCCCGAGGAGATAGCCAGGCCCTACCGGGCGGCGCTGACCAAGCTCCAGGAAGCGGCCCCTCCCATGCCCAGCCGCACGGTCCACACGGCGCTGGAGGAGCGGCTGGGCCCGGACTGGCCGGAGCTGTTCCAGGAGTTCGACGACAAGCCGGCGGCGGCCGCCTCGATCGGGCAGGTGCATCGGGCGGTCTGGCACGACGGTCGCGTGGTGGCGGTCAAGGTGCAGTACCCGGGGGCGGGCGAGGCGCTGCTGTCCGACCTCAACCAACTGAGCCGGTTCGCCCGGGTGCTGGGACCGCTGGTGCCGGGGCTGGACGTCAAGCCGCTGATCGCGGAGTTGCGCGAGCGGGTCGCCGAGGAGCTGGACTACGAACTGGAGGCGGCGTCCCAGCGGGCCCATGCGGAGGAGTACGCACAGGACACGGAGATCGTGGTGCCCGAGGTGGTGCACCAGAGCGATCAGATACTGATCACCGAATGGATGGAGGGGATTCCGCTCTCCGAGGTGATAGCCGACGGCACCCAGGAGCAGCGGGACCGCGCCGGGCAGTTGCTGGCCCGCTTCCTGTTCTCGGGGGCGTCCCGCACCGGGCTGCTGCACGCCGATCCGCATCCGGGGAACTTCCGGCTGCTGACCGGTGACGTCCCGGATGGACCGCCGGAGCGGTGGAAGCTGGGGGTGCTGGACTTCGGCTCGGTGAACCGGCTCCCGGAAGGGCTTCCGGAGCCCATCGGCATCGCACTGCGCATGGCGCTCCAGGGCGATGCCATGGGGGTCTACGAGCTGATGCGCGGGGAGGGCTTCGTCAAGCCCACGATCGAGATGGACCCGGACGACCTGCTGGACTTTCTGCTGCCGATGCTCGAACCGGCCCAGGTCGACGCGTTCGTCTTCGACCGGCAGTGGCTGCGCAGCCAGGCGGCGCGGGTGGCCGATCGTCACTCCCCCGTCTATGAGCTGGGCAATCAGCTGAATCTGCCGCCCGCCTATCTGCTGATCCACCGGGTGACCCTGAGCACCATCGGGGTGCTGTGCCAGTTGGGCGCCACGGTGCGGTTGCGGGATGAACTCGAAGCGTGGGTCCCCGGCTTCGCCGAGGGGCTGGAGCCCGAGGACGGCGTCGAAGAAGGCGCCGAAGCCAAAGCCGAAGAGGGCGCCGGAACCGGAGAAGGTTCCGAGGCCGAAGTAGACGCCGGAACCGAAGAGGCCACCGAAGCCGGAGAGGCCGCCGGAACCGGGGAAGCCGCCAAGGCCGAAGAAGGCGCCGGGACCCGGGAAGCGGCCGCCGAAGCCGCGCAAGGCGCCGAGGAGAAGTCCAAGGCCGCGGAGACCTCGGCCTGAGCACGCGCGCCGCCCGGCCGGGTCTCTGCCGCCGGGTGGCGTCGCCCCGGAGCGCGGGCGCTTCGGGGTAGCCAGAGGGCCGGTCCGATCGGACCGGCCCTCTGTGGTCACGCGACGGGTCGGCGTATGACCCGTCAGTGTGTGGTGATGTCAGCCCCGACTCTGGTCGGTGCCGCACCTGGTGGTCACTGCATGACCGCGATGGCCAGGGCACGGCGGGCGCGGAGCGAGGCTCGCTCCGCGCGGCGCTGCATCCGGCGCGCGGCGGCGAGCCGAGCGGCGGGCCGTTCGGACTCGGCCTCCTGCAGCCGGTCGTGCATATGCGCACGCGCCAGGGCTTCTTGGATGAGTTGCATCTCTCGGTTCCTGTTCTGGCGCGACTCGGGCGCGCCGGAGGTTTCTGGTGCCGGGGTGTCGGAGACCGGTGGGGTCATCGTCGGGACCTGCTTCATGGGGTCGTGCGTCGCTGGGCGATCGATGGTGCCGTTGGTGCTCATGCCGCAACCGGGTTCTTACGCGGACGGCCACGCGGCCGCTTGCGGGCCACCACCACGCCCTGGACGAAGAGCTCGCCGCCCCAGACGCCCCAGGGCTCACGGCGGTCCTTGGCACCGGCGAGGCAGGCCTCACGCAGCGGGCAGGTCTGGCACAGCGACTTCGCGTACTCGACGTCGGCCGGGGACTCGGCGAAGAAGACCTCCGGGTCGTACGAACGGCACGGAACGGCTACACCCAGGTTCTCGATGGCCTCATCGAGTTCGGTGAGGGCGGTGAGCGGGGTCAAGGGGTCCTCCGAGGAGTCAGGCGGTGGGTTCAGGTCGGTCGATGCGGACGGGGCGTGTGCGTTGAGTTGCACGGTGTGTGGTCCTCGTCTCTTCGGTCCGGCTGGTGGCCGGGCTCTGGCAAATCAAAAGGGCCGCGGATCCCGGTGTGGGTTCCGCGGCCCTGGAAGGTGCCGACCTGATCCTGGATCAGGCTGGATAACTCCAGGGTTCGAGCCTGCGGAAGGCCCACGTCTTGTGGTGCTGCTGCTGCGTCCGGGATTCGGCACCATTGGCCACAAAGGCATAGGCCATTGCCTGTGCCACTGCCGCTACCGCAGGTGCCTGGATCGGTCGCTCACTGAGGCGCGCCTCATTGACGCCGGGCATACCGGTGCCAGGAAGCGCGGAGCCGAGCAGGCAGGTGGCGACGACCGATCGATCGGCCTTTTTGATGGTGTTGATGAAGCTGATCATTAGTCTTCGCCTCCTCTCGGCGTCTCAGGGACCGATCGAAACCAGTCCGGGTGTTCAGTACAACACGGAATCCTTGGCTCCTGGAAGGGCCGTTGTCTCCGTGCTCGGAAGGCTATGGGTATGGCCTCCGCGCGCGCAAACTATTTTTCCGTCGAGTTTTGCCAAGGGTCACCCGAATGGCTTCCCCCGGCACCGTCGTCGCCCTCGCCGTCGACCGCCGAGGGCAGTTCCCGCCCCGCGCACAGCGCGAGGACGTCGGCTCCGAACCGGTCGAGCTTGCGCCGTCCGACACCGGCGATGCGGGCGAGCTCCGATGCGGTCTCCGGAACGGCCTCGGCGATCGCGAGCAGTGTCTTGTCGGTGAAGACGCAGTAGGCCGGCTGCCCCAGCAGCCCCGCCTGCTCCGCCCGCCAGTCGCGCAACCGCTCATGGACCGCCTCGTCCAGCTCGGACGGGCAGCCCTCGCAGCGCATCAGCTTCATCTCGCCCGCGTCGGTCAGCGCCCGGCCGCACACCCGGCAGTGGACCGGACCGCGCCGCCTGCGCACCGCGGCGCCCCCGCCGCCCGGGGCCGCCGTCCCGCGCTCGATCCCGCCGGCCCCGCCGAGGCTGCGGGCGCCCACGGCCTGGGAGCCGGGTCGCAGCCCGTTGAGAAAGCGGGTGGGGCGGCGGGAGGCCCGGCCGCCCGGAGCCCGCGAGAGTGCCCAGGACAGCGTCAGATGGTGACGGGCACGGGTGACCCCCACATAGAGCAGCCGGCGCTCCTCCTCGATCTGCTCGTCCGTCTTGGCGTAGGTGATCGGCACCATCCCCTCGGTGAGACCGACCAGGAAGACGGCGTCCCATTCGAGGCCCTTGGCCGCGTGGAGTGAGGCGAGGGTCACACCCTCGACGGTCGGGGCGTGCTGTGCCGCCGCCCGCTCGTCGAGCTCCGCCACCAGATCGGAGAGCGTGGCCCCGGGGCGGCTGCCCGCGAAGTCGTCGGCGAGCCGCACCAGGGCGGCCAGGGACTCCCAGCGGTCGCGCACCGCGCCCGATCCCGCCGGGGGCTCGGGCGTCCAGCCACGGGTGCCCAGCACGGCCCGCACCTGGGACGGGATGTCGGCATCCACCAGCGCCGGGTCGGCACTTTTCCCGCGGGCCGCCCCGCGCAGCAGCAGCCCCGCCTCGCGCACCTCGGGCCGCTCGAAGAACCGCTCGGCGCCGCGCAGCTGATAGGGCACCTGGGCATCGGCCAGCGCCTGCTCATAGAGCTCCGACTGGGCGTTGACCCGGTAGAGGACCGCGATCTGGCTCGCCGGGACGCCGCCGCCCCCCTGCTCGACCGGGGTGATCAGCTCACGGATCCGGCGGGCGGTGCCCTCGGCCTCGGCCGGCTCGTCCGCATAGGCGGCGTAGACCGGGTCGGGGCCCGCCTCCCGCTGGGAGACCAGCTCCAGCCGGTGCTCGGCGGCCCGGCCGCGGGCCTGGGAGAGCAGCCCGTTGGCCAGGTGGACCACCTGGGGGGTGGAGCGGTAGTCCCGGATCAGCTTGACCACCGTGGCCCCGGGGTGGCGGGTGCGGAAGTTCAGCAGATGGTCGGGGGTGGCGCCGGTGAAGGAGTAGATGGTCTGGCTGGCGTCGCCGACCACGCACAGGCTGTCCCGGTCGCCCAGCCACAGCTCCAGCAGCCGCTGCTGCAGCGGGCTGACGTCCTGGTACTCGTCGACCACGAAGTGCTGGTACTGACGGCGCACCTGATCGGCGATGTCGTGCCGCTCCTGGAGCACACCGACCGTGAGGAGCAGCACATCCTCGAAGTCGATGACGCCGCGGTCGCGCTTCAACTGCTCATATGTGGCGTAGATCCGGCCGATCTCGGCGGCGTCGCGGGGGGCCTCCCGACCGGATTTGGCGGCCACGGCCGGATAGTCCTCGGGGACGGTCTGGGTGACCTTCGACCATTCGATCTCGCCGGTCACGTCCCGCAGCTCATTGCGGTCCAGCCGGACCCGGCACCGCGCGGCGGCCTCGGCCACGAGCTGCACCTTGCGCTCGACCAGCCGCGGCACCTCACCGCCGACCGCCTTGGGCCAGAAATACTGCAGCTGGCGCAGGGCCGCCGAGTGGAACGTGCGCGCCTGCACCCCGCCCGCGCCGAGCTGCCGCAGCCGGCCGCGCATCTCCCCCGCCGCCCGGTTGGTGAAGGTGACGGCCAGCACGCTGGCGGGCTGGAGCATGCCCGCGCGCACCCCATAGGCGATCCGGTGGGTGATGGCGCGGGTCTTGCCGGTGCCGGCTCCGGCCAGCACGCATACCGCGCCGTGCAGGGACGTCGCCACCTCGCGCTGCTCGGGGTCGAGTCCGTCGAGCACCGCGTCGGCGTCACGCGGCGTGGCCGCGTAGGCACCCGGTGCGGAGCCCTGCGGGAACAGAGTGGAGGACGTTGCTGCAGTCACCCCGCCATGCTGCCAGGTCCCCTGAGGCGCCCGATGCCGGTTGTCCACAGCCATGGCCTTCCGGTCATATGAATCCGGGAATGACCGGCGGAAGGTGAGCGTTCACCTTCTGCCCACCCACCACGACCCCGAGGAGAGCGAAGACCGATGTCCGGCACTGTGACGATGTACAGCACCACCTGGTGCGGCTACTGCCGACGCCTGAAGGGGCAGATGGACCGCGAGGGCATCGCCTACACCGAGATCAACATCGAGCAGGACCCGGAGTCCGCGGCCTTCGTCGAGAAGGCGAACGGTGGCAACCAGACCGTGCCGACCGTTCTCTTCCCCGATGGGTCGACCCTGACCAATCCGTCCCTGGCGCAGGTCAAGGCCAAGGTCGGCGTCTGAGTCAGCCCCGCGGCAGCGGCTCGCCGTACCAGAGCTCGATCAGCCGGGCCGCGATCGAGATACCGGACGGAGGCAGGACCTCCCCGGACTCGATCGCGGCCCGCAGGTCGTCCCGGGAGAACCAGCGCGCCTCGTGGATCTCCTCCCCGTCCACCTGGATCAGGGAGGATGTGGCCTGCGCCATGAAGCCGAGCATCAGGCTGGACGGGAAGGGCCACGGCTGGCTGGCCACGTACTCGACCTCGCCGACCGTGACGCCCGCCTCTTCCGCCACCTCGCGGACCACGGCCTGCTCGATCGACTCGCCCGGCTCCACGAAGCCCGCCAGCGTCGAGAAGCGCCCCTCCGGCCAGTGCACTTGGCGCCCCAGCAGCGCACGGTCCTGCTCGTCCCGCACCAGCATGATCACGGCAGGGTCGGTCCGCGGGTAGTGCTCGGCCCCGCACGCGGGGCAGCGGCGGATATGGCCCGCCGCCGCGATCATCGTGCGCTCACCGCAGCGTGAGCAGAAGCGGTGCAGCCGCTGCCAGTTCTCCAGCGCGACCGCGTGCACCAGCAGCCCCGCGTCGCGCTCGGACAGCAGCGCGCCCGCCTCGCGCAGCCCGGCGGGGCGTGCCGACTGGTCCATCCGCCCCGGCAGGGAGTCCTTCTGCAGCGCGAAGTAGCGCACGCCCTCCTCGTCGGTACCCAGGAAGTAGCGGTGGGTCTCGGTGGGCGGGGCCTCGAAGGACGGGGTCATGACGAGTTCGGTGCGGCCGTCCGGGGCATCGTCGACCAGGGCCTGGCCGCCGGAGACCACGAAGACACGCGTCGTCGGGTGGCTCCACGCCGCCGCCAGCCACGCCTCGTCCAGGCGGTGATGCGCGGAGCGGTCGATGCCGCTCGAGGCAGCGAGCGTGATCGGCCGGTCGGTGGCGTGGTCGGTCCAGGTGGTCACGGTTGCTTCCAACTCCCCCAGCGAAATGGGTGGTTTACGTACATGAGCGAGCTATTCCCGTCCGTTCTCGGCGAGATCGTCCCAGAGATGGGCGGCCGTCTCGGCACCCTTCATGAGCAGGCCGAGCTCGACCTTCTCGTTGGGCGCGTGCCAGCCGTCGGACGGCACCGAGATGCCCAGGAAGAGCACCGGGGAGCCGAGGACGTCCTGGAGATCGGCGGCGGGGCCCGATCCGCCCTCTCGGGTGAAGCGGATCTCCTGGCCGAAGGCGCGCCCCATGGCCCGGACGACCGACTGGAGCGCGGGGTGGTCCAGCGGGGTCAGACAGGGACGGGTGGCGCCCCAATAGGTGATCTCATGGCGGATACCGGCGGGGAGCCGGGCGGCGACCCAGTCCCGCACGGCCGCCTGGACCTTCTCCACGTCCTGGCCCGCCACCAGGCGGAAGGACAGCTTCAGCTGGGCGGCCGAGGGCACGATGGTCTTTCCGCCCGGCCCCTGGTAGCCCCCGCCGATGCCGTTGACCTCGGCGGTCGGACGGGCCCAGATCCGCTCCAGGGTGGAGTAGCCCGCCTCGCCGAGCGTGGCCCGCGAATGCGCGGTCCGCAGCCAGCCCGCCTCGTCGAAGGGCAGCTCGGCGAAGAGCGCGCGCTCGCGGTCGGTCAGCTCCACGACGCCGTCGTAGAAGCCGGGGATGGCCACCTTACGGTCGGCGTCGTGCAGCGCGGCGGCCAGACGGGCGGCCTCGGTGGCCGGGTTGGGGACCGCGCCGCCGAAGGAGCCGGAGTGGATGTCCTGGCCGGGGCCATGGAGATCGATCTGACAGTCGACGAGGCCCCGCATGCCGGTGCAGACGGTCGGGGTGTCCTCGGACCACATCCCGGTGTCGGAGACGATCACGGTGTCGCAGGCCAGCCGGTCGGCGTGCGCGCGGATCAGCTCGGGGAAGTGCGGGGAGCCGGACTCCTCCTCGCCCTCGATCAGCAGCTTGAGGTTCACCGCGGGCGCGCCGCGGCCGGTCACGGAAAGGTGCGCCCGTATCCCCAGGGTGTGGAAGAGGACCTGCCCCTTGTCGTCGGCGGCGCCGCGGGCGTAGAGCCTGCCGTCCTCGATGACGGGCTCGAAGGGGTCGGTGCGCCAGCCGTCCTCGCGGTCGGCGGGCTGGACGTCGTGGTGACCGTAGACGAGCACCGTAAGGGCGTCGGGATCGCCGGACGGCCACTCGGCGAAGACGGCCGGGGCGCCCGGTGTGTCCCATATCTCAGCCACCGGGAAGCCCGTCGCGGCCAGGTGGTCCCTCAGCCACTGGGCGCTGCGCCGGACGTCGTCGGCGCGGGCCGGGTCGGCGGATACGGACGGGATGCGCAGCCACTCGGAGAGTTCGGCGAGAAAGGCGGCGCGATGGCTGTCCACATAGGCGCGGACGGCGTTGTCCGTGTCCGGGGTGTTGCTCATGGATGTGAGCCTATCCGGCCCGCGTCGGGACGCGGGCGGGGGCCTCCGGGGTGCTCATGAGCGCTCGCTCTCGGTGACGGTTTCGGCGTCGATACGGTCATTCCCGGTCGCGCCCTGGTCCACGGCTCCGTCCCCGGCCACGCTCACGTCCCCGTCCTCCGGCTCGCCGAGCGTCCCGCCGCCGGTCTCGCCGCCCGGCTCCCCGAGCAGGACGCGCTCGAGCCCGGCCCGGCCGGGCAGCCCGGCGGGGCGCACGACCTCACCGCTGCGCACGTACACGAACGCCGCCGTGACCGCCGACAGGGGCAGTCCATGCTGCTCGGCCCAGGCGAGGCGGTAGATGGCCAACTGGAGCGGGTCGGCGTCCTGGGAGCGGCCGGTCTTCCAGTCGACGATCTCGTAGCGCGGGCCGCCGTCGGGGCCCGTCCCCGACGCGCGGTACACCGCGTCGATCCGGCCGCGGATGATGCGGCCCGCCAGGGTCAGCTGGACCGGCACCTCCACGCGGTAAGGGGTGCGACGGGCGTACGGCGTGCGCGCGAACGCCTCCTTGAGCGCGGTCAGATCCCGCTCGTCGGCGATCTCCGCCTCGTCCTCCTCGCCACCCGGCAGCTCGTCGGGGCCGAGGAAGGGCAGCGACAGCGTCTCGAAGCGCGCTTCGACCCAGGCGTGGAAGCGGGTGCCGCGCCGCGCGGCGGGGCGCGGCGGCCGGGGCATGGGGCGGGCCAGCTCTCGCGCGAAGCCGTCCGGGTCGGCGGCGAGACGCAGCAGCTGGGAGGCGGTGAGCGTCCCCGGCAGGGGCACCTCGTGCACGGTCTCGCGGGCGCGGCGCAACTCCCCGGCGAGCGCGTCCAGATCGCGGTCCCAGGAACTGGCCAGCCGGGCCTCCTCGGGCGCCAGCTCGTCCTCGGCCGGTTCTCGCGTGATATCCGGCACACCGGGTTCCGGTGCGCCGTAAGGATCGAGGCGCGGGCCGTCGCCGTACGGCTCGTCCTCGTATGGCTCATACGGCTCGTCGGCCGCCTCACCGTACGGGCCCTCGTCCGTGTCCTCGTACGACGCCTCGTAAGGGTCCTCCGGAGGCTCGGGCCACTCCGGGTCCTCCAGGGGCTCAGGCTCCTCCGGTGGCTCCAGGTCGTCCAGGGGCTCGGGGAACGGGTCCCCGTCAGCCGAGGGGTGCCCCCCGTCATGCGCGGTCGGCCTCTCCCCCGCCGTCTCGATGCGCGCCAGATGGGCGAGCACCACATCGGCGGCGCGGCGCCGGTGGCGCAGCGCCGCCGGGTCCAGCGGAAGCGGCCAGGCCCGGTCGGCCGCCGACTCCCGCAGGGCCGGGTTCTCGGCGCCCTCCTCCGGCGGCTCGGCCCATGCCTCGACCTCGCCGTACCCCGCCTCACAGTGCTCGCGCAGCGCGTCCAGGAAGGCCGACGGGCCGCGCGGCCGCTTCTGGGTGGGGCCCCACCAGTGGCCGGAGCCCAGCAGCAGCGACCGCGGCCGGGTGAAGGTCACATAGCCCAGCCGGAGCTCCTCGGTCCGCTGATGCCCCTTCATGGCGTCCTTGAAGGCCGCGATCCCCTTGCTGTCCCAGGCGGTGACGTCCGGGAGGGTCCGCGCGTCCCCGCGCAGCTCATGCGGCAGGACCTTCGCGTTCGCCGTCCAGGACTCGCGGGACTGTTCGCTCGGGAACTGCTTGGCGACCAGCCCCAGCACCGCCACCACATCCCACTCCAGCCCCTTGGACTTGTGGGCGGTGAGCACCTTGACCGTGTTCTCGCCGCCGGGGAGGGCGTTGTCGAGCCCCTTCTCGTACTGCGCGGCGGTGCGCAGAAAGCCGAGGAAGCCCTGCAGGGTGGCCTCGCCCTCCACGGCCGCGCCGCCCTCCCGGCCCGCGAAGGCGGCCGCGACGTCCAGGAAGTTGCCGAGCGTCTCGCGGCGGCGCGCGGCCAGGGCGTGCGGTGAGGCGGAGAGCTCGACCTCGAGGCCTGTGGTGGCCAGGACCCGGTGGAGCACGTCCATCAGCGGATCGGCCAGTGTGCGGCGCAGTTCGCGGAGTTCGGCGGCGAGGCGGGCGAACCGGATCCGGGCCTCGGCCGAGAAGGGCAGTCCGTCGTCCGGGCCGCCGCCCGCCTCCAGGAAGGTGTCGAGCGCGTCGGCGAGGGAGATCACCTCGGAGGGGTCGGTGCCCTCGACGGCTCCGGCGAGCCGTAGGTCCGGATCGTCCTCCGCACCGTCCGGCCCGCCGTGGGAGACCAGCGCGCGGGCGCGGCGGCCCAGCAGCGCGAGGTCGCGGGGGCCGATCCGCCAGCGCGGCCCGGTGAGCAGACGGACCAACGCCGCGTTGGCCCCCGGGTCCTGGAGGACCTCGCAGACGGCCACCAGATCGGCGACCTCCGGCAGATGCAGCAGCCCCGACAGGCCCACCACCTCCACCGGAACATCCCGCTCCACCAGGGCGCCCTGGATCTGCGCGAAGTCACCCGCCGTACGGCACAGGACCGCGATCTCACCGGGCGGGGTGCCGGTGCGCACCAGGTGGGCGATGGAGTCGGCGAGCCAGGCCAGCTCCTCGGCGTGGGTGGGCAGCAGGGCGCAGCGCACCGCTCCGTCCCGTTCGGCGCCGGGTGCGGGGCGCAGCGCCTCGACGCCCTCGTGCATCGCGCGCAGCGGGGCGGCCAGCCCGTTGGCGAGGTCCAGGAGGCGGCCGCCGCTGCGGCGGTTCTCGCTGAGCGCGAAGCGCCGCGCCGGGCTGCCGTCGGCGTGCGGGAAGTGCTCGGGGAAGTCGTCCAGGTTGGCCACGGAGGCGCCGCGCCAGCCGTAGATGGCCTGACAGGGGTCGCCCACGGCGGTGACGGGGTGTCCGGTGCCGCCGCCGAAGAGACCGGACAGCAGCAGCCGCTGGGCGACCGAGGTGTCCTGGTACTCGTCGAGCAGGACCACCGCGAACTGCTCGCGCAGGATCCGGCCGACCTCCGGGTGGTCGAGGGCCAGGGTGGCCGAATGGGCGATCTGGTCGCCGAAGTCGAGCAGATCGCGGCGCCGCTTCTCCTCGCGGTACGCCTCGACCAGGCCCAGCAGCTCCTGGCGGGCGTGGGCGGCCTCGGGCACCTTGCGCAGCGCCTCGTTGGTGAGCCGCGCCCCCTCCAGGGTTCGCAGCAGCTCGGTGTCGTACGTGCGCAGCCGCCCGGCGGGGACGAGGTGCTCGGCGAGCTCGGCGTCGAGCGCGAGCAGATCGGTGACCAGGTCGGAGAAGGGGCGGGTGAGCGCCGGATACGGGCCGGGGGCCGAGCGCAGGACGCGTGCGGCGAGCTGGAAGCGGGTGGCGTCGGCGAGCAGCCGGGCGCTCGGCTCCAGGCCGACGCGCAGCCCGTGGTCCTTGAGCAGCTGTCCGGCGAAGGCGTGGTAGGTGGAGATGACGGGCTCGCCCGCGGCCTCCTCGGTGGCGCCCGGATCCGGGTCCTGGTCCACGATGCCGGCCGTGACGAGGGCCTTACGGACCCGCTCGGCCAGCTCCCCGGCGGCCTTGTTGGTGAACGTGAGGCCGAGCACCCGGTCGGGCGCGACCTGGCCGGTGCCGACCAGCCAGACGACGCGGGCGGCCATCACCGTGGTCTTGCCGGAGCCCGCCCCGGCGACGATCACCTGCGGGGCCGGCGGTGCGGTGATGCACTCCACCTGCTCCGGGGTGAACGGGATCCCGAGAAGTTCCTTGAGCTCCTCGGGATCGGTGATGCGGGCTGACACTCCAGTGAGGCTATCGGTGCCCACCGACATGCCCCGCCGCCCCGGTCAACGGCCGCCCTGAGGTCCGGGCCTGGTACGCGAAAGCGTCAGTCGACCACATGGCGCCCCTCCGCCCGGGCGCTGCACGCGCCGCGGAAGGCGCAGCGCTCGCAGTGGTCGCCCGTGGTCGGGGTGAACCGCTCGTCCAGGACGCGCCCGGCCGCGGTGGCGAGCAGCTGTCCCACCCACTCCCCGTCCGGCGGCTCCTGGGCCTGGACCTTGGGGACGTCGTCGCCGCCGTCCTTCTTGGCGGCGCCCTGCCGGAGCTGGACGAGCTCCGCGCCGCCCGGCTCGGGGCGCCCGCCCTCGAAGAGGTCGTCGACGGCGCCCTCGCGCACCGCCAGCTGATAGGCCGCCAGTTGGGGGTGGTGCTCGACATCGCCGCGGGTCACGGCCTGCTTGCCGGTCTTGAAGTCGACGACGTAGGCGCGCCCCTCGCCATCCCTCTCGACGCGGTCCATGCTGCCGCGGATGCGCACCTTGTAGACGTCGGCTTCGAGCGTGACGTCGAAGGAGTGCTCGGTGGCGACCGGGGTGCGGCCGCCGCGCTCCATCACATGCCAGTGCAGGAAGCGCTCCAGGGCGGCTCGTGCCTGTTCCTTCTCCTGCCGTGACTTCCAGGGGGCGTCGAAGGCGAGCGCGTCCCATACGGAGTCCAGGCGCTCCATGAGGACCGCGAGATCGGCCGGGGTGCGGCCGGAGGCGACCTCGTCGGCCAGGACGTGCACGATATTGCCGAAGCCCTGGGCGGCCGTCGAGGGCGCGTCCGCCTTCACCTCGCGCCCCAGGAACCACTGGAGCGAGCAGGTGTTGACGAGCTGGTCGAGCGCGCTGCCCGACAGCGCCACGGGCCGGTCGCGGTCGCGCAGCGGGACCTCGCTGTGGGTCGGCTCGTGCAGCCCCCACCAGCGGTGCGGGTGGGCGGCCGGAACCAGCGGCCGGCCCTCCTCGTCGCGCAGCGCCGCGAGCCGCGCCAGCCGGCGCGCGGCGGCGTCGCGCAGCGCCTCCGAGGCGTCCGGGTCGACGGTGGTGGCGCGCAGTTCGGCGACGAGCGCGGCGACGGACAGCGGGCGGCGCGGCCGCTGGGTGACGTCGGTGGGCGGGACGCCCAGTTCGGCGAGGAAACGGGAGGGCTGGTCCCCGTCCTCGGAGGCGGCCTTGACGGCGGTGACCACGAGCCGCTCCTTCGCGCGGGTCGCCGCCACATAGAACAGCCGCCGCTCCTCGGCCAGCAGCGCGCCCGGCGGCAGCGGCTCGGCCAGTCCGTCCCGGCCGATCCGGTCGGCCTCCAGGAGCGAGCCACGCCGCCGCAGATCGGGCCACAGCCCCTCCTGCACCCCCGCGACGACCACCAGGGCCCATTCGAGCCCCTTGGAGCGGTGGGCGGTCATCAGCCGTACGGCGTCGGGGCGGACCATCCGGCGGGAGAGGGTGTCGGCGGCGATGTCCTGGGCGTCGATCTCCTCCAGGAAGTTGAGGGCGCCACGGCCGCCGGTGCGCTCCTCGGCGCGGGCGGCGGTCTCGAACAGCGCGCACACCGCGTCGAGGTCGCGGTCCGCGTTCCGCCCGGCGGTGCCGCCGCGCCGCGCTGCCCGCTCCAGCCGGCCGGGCCACGAGGTGCCGTCCCACAGTTGCCACAGCGCCTGTTCGGCGGTGCCGCCCCGGGCCAGCGTCTCCCGGGCGGTGCGCAGCAGCAGCCCGAGGTTCTGGGCGCCGCGCGCGTACGCCGGGTCGTGGACGGCCAGCCGCTCCGGCTCGGCGAGCGCCTCGGCGAGCAGGACGTCGGAGGGGCGCGGCACCGCCCGTCCGGTAGACCGCTCCTCCTCGCGCAGCGCGCGGCCCAGGCGGCGCAGATCGGCGGCGTCCATACCGCCGAGGGGCGAGGTGAGCAGGGTCAGGGCGGTCTCGACGCCGAGGACCGCGGACAGTCCGCCGCTGTCCGGCAGCGCGGCCGTGGCGGCGGCCCGCAGCGCGGTCAGCAGGGGAGCCACGGCGGGTTCATGGCGCAGCGGGATGTCATCGCCGTCCACCTCGACGGGGACGCCGGCCGAGGTGAGCGCCCGGCGCACACCGGGGATCGAGCGCCCCCCGGCGCGCACCAGGACGGCCATCTCGCGCCAAGGCACCCCGTCCTCCAGATGGGCGCGGCGCAGGATGTCGGCGACGTTGTCGAGCTCGGCGCCCGCGGTGGGGTACGTGTACGCCTCGACGCGGCCGCCGTCGCGGACGGCCGCGAGCTCCCGATGCGCCCTTACGGCTCGCGCGGGCAACCGGGTGAGCGGCATCCGGCCGGCGATCCGCCGGGTGGCCGCGAGCAGCGCGGCCCCCGAGCGTCGGGAGACGGTGAGGACCTCCATGTCGGCGGGCCGCCCGTCCGCCCGCGGGAAGTCCTCGCGGAAGCGGAGGATGCCGCCCACGTCGGCACCGCGGAAGGCGTAGATCGACTGATCGGGGTCGCCGAAGGCGAGCAGGGTCCTGCCGCCGCCCGCGAGCGCCCCCAGCAGCCGGCCCTGGGCCACGTCGGTGTCCTGGTACTCGTCGACGAACACGGCGTCGTACCGCCCCGCCAGCTCGGCCGCGACCTCCGGCCGCCCGGCGAGCAGCACCGCGCGGTGCACCAGCTCCGCGTAGTCCAGCACCCCCTGGGCGTCCAGGACGTCGAGGTACTCGGCGAGGAAACCGGCCGCGGCGGACCAGTCGGGGCGCCCGGTGCGCTCGGCGAACTCCCCCAGCGCCCGTGGGCCCAGGCCCAGCTCCCGGCTGCGGGCGAGCACCGCGCGCACCTCGTCGGCGAAGCCCCGCGTGGTCAGGCAGGCGCGCAGGTCGTCGGGCCAGCGGACGAAGGCCCGGCCCTCGCGCGCCAGCTCGGCCTGCCCGGCGAGCAGCTCCCTGACGACGACGTCCTGCTCCGGTCCGGAGAGCAGCCGCAGCGGATCGACGAACAGGTCGACGTCCTGGTGGGCGCGGACCAGGGCGTAGCAGTAGGAGTGGAAGGTCGTGGCCCGCGGGGCGCTCGCGCCGCCCAGGCGCGCGGCCATGCGGTCGCGCAGCTCGACGGCGGCCTTACGGCTGAAGGTGAGCACCAGGAGCCGCTCGGGGTCCGCGCCCTCGCGCACCCGGCGGGCCACCGCCTCCACGAGCGTCGTCGTCTTGCCCGTGCCGGGCCCGGCGAGCACCAGCAAAGGGCCGCTCCGATGCTCAACCACAGCGCGCTGCCGTGCGTCCAGGACAGGAAGGGTTCCTGGCTCCGGCCGACGACGGAGCAGGCGGTAGACGCCCGAGGCCGACTGCCGTGAGGAGGGCTGCCGCGCCTGCCGCTGTCGTGGAAGGGACGAGGGGGAGGAGCTCACGTTGGATCGCCGGTCCTGGTGGGTTGGCTGGGTGCGGGACAGCCTCTCATGCACGGCGGGGCCTCACCCTTATGGCTGTGGATACCGTCGGTACGACGACCGCGGGCCCGGAACGCCACCGGCTGTGGTCCCGTCACCGCATGCGGCCCCACTACCGGCCGTGGTCCTGCCCGCCCCCGTCCCACCGCGCCCTGGCCATGTCGATCCGCGGCACGTGGCCCTCGGCCGAGCGCGCCGCCTCGCGCAGCGGGGTGCCCTCCTCGCGGTAGTGGTCAAGAGCGCGCAGCTCATGGCCGGGCAGCAGCACACCGTCCGCGCGCACCACCCGCCACCACGGCACGGCGCCCCCGTAGAGCGCCATCACCCGCCCCACCTGGCGCGGCCCGCCCTCCTCCAGCCATTCCGCGACGTCCCCGTAGGTCATCACCCGGCCGGAGGGAATCGACTCGGCCACGTCCAGCACCCGCTCGGCGTACTCGGGCAGCTCGTCGGCGCCGTCCCCGTCCGCCGGCTCCCTGGTCTCCCTACGCTCTCGACTCATCCGCCCCATCCTGCCGCACCCCTCCGACAGCCCCGCCCACAGCCGCGCCCACGGCCCCGCAGAGCGCCCCGCGAGCGGTGGCGAGAGGCCCGCTCGGGGGCGGATCGCGGTTCGATCACGCATTGTGCGGGAATCCTCAGCAGGGCGTACCATTCGGGGTTCACGTCCCCGAAATGCACCCTGATGCCCCCCTCCGCAGCCCGGGCATGCCACCATCTTCCGGGCGGTGACTGGTGATACGAGATCAAGAAGAGACGGCGAAGCAGCAGGGTGCGCAGCCTCCGGAGGAGGAGGCCCGCACCCCGGAGTCGTTGCCGCACTCCAAGGCGCCGTCCGGCGGCCGGCAGGAGCCCCCGGAGGCAGGGGATGACTGCGGCCCGGACGGACCGGAGGGCCATGTGGACCGGGTCTCCGGGGACGAGCCGCTGCTGCCCGCCCGTGTCCACCGCCCGGCCGATCTGCTGCGGCTGCTGCTCGGGGTCCTCGGCATGGCCGTCGTCCTGGCCATCGCGGCCTTCGCCCATGGCACCACCGCGGGGCTGGAGAAGGACATCGGGCACGGCGCCAACCAGGCGCCCCCGCTTCTGATCGACTTCGCGGGGCTCACGGCCGGGGTGGCCGTCCTCGTGCTGCCGGTGGCCTTCGCCTTCGAACGGCTGATCAAACGGGACGGGCTGCGGATCGCCGACGGCGTGCTGGCCGCGGTGCTGGCCCACGGAGTGTCCCTCGCCACAGACCTCTGGGTCGCCCGAGCCGCCCCCGACTCGATCCGCGAAGCGCTCACCCAGCCCGCGCCCGGCGGCGCCTTCAGCGACCCCGTGCACGGCTATCTCGCCCCTGTCATCGCCTATATGACGGCCGTCGGCATGGCCCGGCGCCCGCGCTGGCGGGTGGCCATGTGGTGCGTCCTGCTGCTCGACGCCTTCGCGGTGCTCGTGGGCGGCTACACCACACCGTTCTCGATCATCCTTACGGTGCTCATCGGCTGGGCGGTGGCATACGGCACGCTCTACGCGGTCGGCTCCCCCAATGTGCGCCCCACGGGCCAGAACCTGCTCGGCGGGCTGCGCCGCGTCGGCTTCAACCCGGTCAGCGCCATGCGCGCCGAGGAGCCCGAGGACGAGCACGGCGGCCACGGCGACCGGAGCCGCCGCTATCTGGTCACCCTGGAGGACGGCCCGCCCCTGGACGTCACCGTGGTCGACCGGGAGCAGCAGGCCCAGGGCTTCTTCTACGGCGTCTGGCAGCGGCTGACCCTGCGCACGATCACCCCGCCCCGCAGCCTCCAGTCGCTGCGCCAGGCCCTGGAACAGGAGGCGCTGCTCGCCTACGCGGCCATCGCGGCCGGGGCCAACGCGGCCAAGCTGATCGCCACCTCCGAGCTGGGCCCGGACGCCGTGATGCTGGTCTACGAGCATGTCGGCGGGCGTCCGCTGCACGCCCTGCCGGACGAGGCGATCACCGACGAGCTGCTGGCCGGGGCCTGGCACCAGGTCCAGGCGCTCCAGTCGCGGCGCATCGCCCACCGGCGGCTGGACAGCGACGCCCTCCTGGTCGACCGCAACGGCACGGTCATCCTTACCGACCTGCGCGGCGGTGAGATCGCGGCCGGTGACGTGGTGCTGCGGATGGACGTCGCACAGCTGCTGACCACCCTGGGCCTGCGCGTGGGCGCCGAGCGCTCCGTGGCCGCCGCGGTGGCGGTCCTCGGCCCGGACGCGGTCGCCGACAGCCTGCCGCTGCTGCAGCCCCTGGCGCTCGGCCGGGGCACCCGCGCGACCCTGCGGCAGCTCGCGCGCGAGCGCGCCCAGCGCCAGCGGGACGCCGTCCTGGAGGCGTCCCACGCCGCCAAGGAGGCCAAGGAGGCGAGGGAGGCCGAGGAGGCGCCCCAGGAGGCCGGGGCCCCGGAGGCGGCCACCAGCGACCGCAGGACCAGCAAGGCCGAGAAGCAGGCGGAGAAGCGCGCCATAGAGGAGGCGATGGAGGACGCCCGCGAGGAGGATCTGCTCTCGCAGATCCGGCAGCAGGTGCTGCTGGTGAGGCCGCAGGCGCCGATAGAGCCCGAGCGGCTGGAGCGCATCAAGCCGCGCACCCTGGTCAGCTTCTGCGCGGGGGCCTTCGCCGCGTACTTCCTGCTGTCCCAGTTCACCCATCTCAAGCTGGGCGCCCTGGTGGGCGAGGCCAACTGGATCTGGGTCGTCTTCGCGCTCGTCTTCTCCGCGCTCACCTATCTGGCCGCGGCGCTGAGCCTGCTCGGCTTCGTCCCGGAGAAGGTGCCGCTGCCGCGGACGGTGCTGGCGCAGGTCGCCGCCTCGTTCGTGAAGCTGGTGGCGCCCGCGGCGGTCGGTGGCGTCGCCCTCAACACCCGCTTCCTGCAGCGCGCGGGGGTGCGGCCGGGGCTCGCGGTGGCCAGCGTGGGCGCCTCCCAGCTCTTCGGGCTCGCCAGCCATATCGTGCTGCTGCTGACGTTCGGCTATATCACCGGCACCGAGCGCACCCCGGCGCTCTCGCCGTCCCGGACCGTGATCGCCGGGCTGCTGACGGCCGCCGTGCTGGTCCTGGTGGTGACCGCGATCCCCGTCCTGCGGAAGTTCGTGTCCACCCGGGTGCGGTCGCTGTTCGCGGGCGTCGTCCCGCGCATGCTGGATGTGCTGCAGCGGCCCAAGAAGCTGCTCACCGGCATCGGCGGCACCCTGCTGCTGACCGCCGCCAACGTGATGTGCCTCGACTCCGCGATCCGGGCGTTCGGCGGTGAGCTGAGCTACGCGAGCATCGCCGTCGTCTTCCTCGCGGGCAACGCCCTGGGGTCGGCGGCCCCCACCCCCGGCGGTGTGGGCGCGGTCGAGGCCGCCCTGATCGCGGGTCTGACCTTCGCCGGGCTGCCGTACGAGACCGCGGCGCCCGCGGTGCTGCTCTTCCGGCTGATGGTCTTCTGGCTGCCGGTGCTGCCCGGCTGGGTGGCCTTCACCCACCTCACCCGCAAAGAGGCGCTGTAGGGGCCCTGGAGGCCCCGCCGGAGCCCTCCCGCGGGCACCGGCCGCCCGGCACCCCTCTCACTCGTACGCCCCCGCTGTGCGCGCGCGGGGCGCCCGCCGCCCGCAGGATGGCGATACGCCGCCACCCCCGGGAGGGCCGCCGTGTCCCGACCTCTGCGCCTCGGTGCGCTGTCCACCGCCCTGCTGCTGGCCGCCCTGGCCGCCGGATGCGGTGGCGGCGGCGGACGGCCGGACACCTCGGCCCGTCAGAAGCTGAACTGGTCCAGCTGCCCCGCCCCCTCCCCGGACCAGGACGCGGCCGCCACCAAGGCCCCGGGCGGGCAGTGGGAGTGCGCGACGCTCCACGCGCCGTTGGACTACCGCAAGCCGCACGGCCGGACCATCGGCATCGCCATGATCCGCGCCAAGGCCACCGACCGGCGCCACCGGATCGGCTCGCTCATCTTCAACTTCGGCGGCCCCGGCGGTTCCGGCGTGGCCACCCTCCCGGCCCTCGCCAACAGCTACAAACAGCTGCGCACCCGCTACGACCTGGTCAGCTTCGATCCGCGCGGGGTCGGCCGCAGCAGCGGGGTGCGCTGCCTGGGGGACCGGCAGCTCGACGCCTACTACGCCGCCGACTCCACCCCGGACAACAAGACCGAGGTGAAGAGCCAGCTCCGCCGGGTCAAGACCTACGCCGCCGCCTGCGAGAAGAACTCCGGCCCGATCCTGCCCTACGTCGGCACCACCAACGCCGCCCGGGACATGGACCTCATGCGGAGCGTCCTCGGTGACAAGAAGATGCACTACTTCGGCGTCTCCTACGGCACCGAACTCGGGGGCGTCTACGCCCATCTGTATCCCAAGAAGGTGGGGCGGGCCCTCTTCGACGGGGTCGTGGACCCCATGCAGACACCCGAGCAGGGCGCGCTCGCCCAGGCCAAGGGGTTTCAGCGCGCCCTGAGCGACTATCTGAAGGCGTGCACCAAGAGCACCGTCTCCAGCTGCCCCACCCAGCCCCGGATCCGCACCCTGCTGAAGCGGCTCGACGGCCGTCCGGTGCGCGGCTACGGCGGCCGGAAACTGACCGAGTCCCTGGCCGACGGCGGGATCGCACAGTCCCTGTACTCCCGGGACTACTGGCAGTACCTCACCCAGGGGATCGCCGGCGCCCAGCAGGGCGACGGCAGAATCCTGCTGGCCCTGGGCGACGCCTTGAACGGCCGCGGCCCGGACGGCCGCTACAGCACCCTGCAGTCCGCGCTGACCGCCATCACCTGCGCCGACTTCAAGCAGCGCTATACGGTCCCGGACATCGAGCGGAAGCTCCCCGCCTTCCGTAAGGTCTCCCCCGTCTTCGGCGACATGATGGCGTGGGGCCTGACGCAGTGCACCGACTGGCCGGTCCGCGGCGCCTGGACCACACCCGACGTCAGCGCCAAGGGGGCCGCCCCGATCCTGGTCGTCGGCAACACCGGTGACCCGGCCACCCCGTACGAGGGTGCGGGGCGGATGGCGAAGGAGCTGGGGCCCGGGGTCGGGGTCGAACTCACCTACAAGGGCGAGGGCCATGGGGCCTACGACGGCGGCAACGCCTGCGTCCGAAAGACCGTCAACGCCTATCTGCTGCAGGGCAAGGTGCCGGAGAAGGGCAAGGTCTGCGGCTAGGGTCTGTCGTTTGGATCACGCCGCAGATACGCGTGCCAGACCCCGCGAGCCCGGCCTGATCCAAACGACAGACCCTGGACCCGGGTCCGCGCCCGGGCCCGCCCTCACGAACCGTGACGGCATTGAGAAGAAGTACGGACGATTCCGCCCCCGCCTCCTCATAGGATCTCCGGATATGCCGAGTTCCCCACGCACCATACGGACCAGGGCGCTGGTCTCCATGACCGCCATGGTCGCCCTCATCGCCGTCGCGGGCTGCGACGGAGACGGGGGAAGCGAGCAGGGCAAGGCCTCGGCCAAGCCCTCGGCGCCGGCCCCGGCCGCGCCCTCGGGCTCCGGGCTGCCGGGCTCGCTCACCGCTCAGAAGCTCAACTGGTCGTCCTGCCCCGCCCCGACCGCGATCCAGGGCACCGGTGAGAAGCCCGGAGGCGAGTGGGAATGCGCCACGCTCAAGGCTCCGCTCGACTACGCGAAGCCCAAGGGCGAGACGATCGATCTGGCCATGATCCGTGCCAAGGCCAAGGGGCCGGGCAAGCGCATCGGCTCCCTGGTGTTCAATTTCGGCGGACCCGGCGGCTCCGGTGTCTCCTCGCTCCCCGGTTTCGCCGCCTCCTACGACACCTTGCGCTCCCGCTATGACCTGGTGAGCTTCGATCCGCGCGGGGTCGGGGAGAGCGCCGGGGTGACCTGCCAGAGCGACAAGCAGATCGACGCCTCCGACTCCGTCGACGGCACTCCGGACGACGACGCCGAGGTCAAGACGGCGATGGCGGACGCCAAGGCGTTCATCAAGGGCTGCCAGAAGCGTTCCGGCACGGTGCTCGCCCATGTGGACACCGTGAGCGCCGCTCGCGACATGGACCTCATGCGGCAGGTGCTCGGCGACGACAAGCTGTCGTACTTCGGTATCTCCTACGGCACCGAACTCGGCGGCGTCTACGCCCACCTCTTCCCGGGCCGGGTGGGACGCGCGGTCCTGGACGCCGTGGTCGACCCCACCGAGGACCCCGAGCAGGGCTCCTACGGCCAGGCGAAGGGGTTCCAGCTCGCGCTGGACAACTACCTCAAGGACTGCGCCAAGAAGGGCGCGGCCTGCCCGACCGGCGGCGACCCGGCGGCCGGTACGGACCGGATCGTCGACTTCCTGAAGCGGCTCGACAAGAAGCCGCTGTCCACCGAGAGCGGCCGCAAGCTCACCCAGGACGGGGCGCTGAGCGGTATCGCCGCCGCGCTCTACGACAAGGAGAGCTGGAAGTACCTGACGCTCGGGCTGCAGGAGGCGATCCAGCTCGACGAGGGCAATCTGCTGCTCGCGATGGCGGATTCGATGTCCGGCCGCGACGATGACGGCCACTACAGCAACATCAACGCCGCCAATGCCGCGATCAACTGCGTGGACGACAGACAGCGTTACACGGTGACCGATGTGAAGGCGCAGCTTCCGCGCTTCCGTAAGGCGTCACCGGTCTTCGGCGAGTATCTGGCCTGGGGCCTGCTCGGCTGCACCGACTGGCCGGTGGAGGGCACCACGGACACCCCCGACGTCAGCGCCAAGGGCTCGGCGCCGATCCTCGTGGTCGGCAACACCGGCGACCCGGCCACCCCGTACGAGGGGGCGCGGAAGATGGTCAAGGAGCTGGGCGCGGGCGTGGGCGTCGAGGTCACCTACAAGGGGCAGGGCCATGGCGCGTACAACAGCGGCAACACCTGTATGACGAAGACCGTGAACGCCTATCTGCTGGACGGGAAGGTGCCCGCGAGCGGCACGACCTGCCGGTGACACGACCTGCCGGTAAGGGACCCCCGGAGCATTCAAGAGGCCCGGATCGCCGTGAGAGGCTCATGGAACGGCCAGGGGGCCGGATCGCCGTCGGCACGGCGGTCCGGCCCCCTGGTGCGCGGTGCGTCAGGAAATCAGTAGACCGGCTTGTCGGGCTCGATCTGGTTGACCCAGCCGATCACGCCACCGCCCACATGGACGGCGTCGGAGAAGCCCGCGGACTTCAGGACGGCCAGGACCTCCGCCGACCGGACACCCGTCTTGCAATGCAAGACGATCTTCTTGTCCTGCGGCAGGTCCTGGAGGGCGCCGCCCATCAGGAAGTCGTTCTTCGGGATCAGCCGGGCGCCGGGGATCGAGACGATCTCGTACTCGTTCGGCTCGCGGACATCGATGATGTCGATGCTCTCGCCGTCGTCGATCCACTCCTTGAGCTGCTTGGGAGTGATCGTCGAACCGGCCGCCGCCTCCTGGGCCTCCTCCGAGACCACACCGCAGAACGCCTCGTAGTCGATCAGCTCGGTGACGGTCGGGTTCGGACCGCAGACCGCGCAGTCGGGGTCCTTGCGGACCTTGACCTGGCGGTAGGTCATCTCCAGGGCGTCGTAGATCATCAGGCGCCCGACCAGCGGGTCCCCGGTGCCGGTGAGCACCTTGATGGCCTCGGTGACCTGGATCGAGCCGATGGAGGCGCACAGCACGCCCAGCACGCCGCCCTCGGCGCAGGACGGGACCATGCCGGGGGGCGGGGGCTCCGGGTACAGGCAGCGGTAGCAGGGACCGTGCTCGGACCAGAAGACCGACGCCTGGCCGTCGAAGCGGTAGATCGAACCCCAGACGTACGGCTTGTTCAGCAGCACGCACGCGTCGTTGACCAGATAGCGGGTGGCGAAGTTGTCGGTGCCGTCCACGATCAGGTCGTACTGGGAGAAGATCTCCATCACGTTGTCCGCCTCGAGGCGGCCCTCGTGCAGCACGACGTTGACGTACGGGTTGATGCCGAGGACCGAGTCACGGGCGGACTCCGCCTTGGGGCGGCCGATGTCCGCCTGGCTGTGGATGATCTGGCGCTGCAGATTGGACTCGTCGACCTCGTCGAACTCCACGATGCCGAGCGTGCCCACGCCGGCCGCGGCGAGGTACATCAGGGCCGGAGAGCCGAGGCCGCCCGCGCCCACACAGAGCACCTTGGCGTTCTTCAGCCGCTTCTGCCCGTCCATCCCGACATCCGGGATGATCAGATGGCGTGAGTACCTGCGGACCTCGTCGACGGTGAGCTCGGAAGCCGGCTCGACCAGCGGTGGCAGCGACACGGGGACTCCGTAAGGGAAGGGAGCAAACGGTTCACCCCCGCGTGAGCGGGGAGGTTTTCTTCTCGTAACACTGCCACGCCCCATCTCATTCCATGACACGTGGTCCGAGTCGCGAGACGATTTCGTCCCAGTAGCCGGGCAGGGCCTTCCAGGGGGAATCCGCGCAGGTCCGCCCCTCAGGATGGGCCGTACGGTCGGTGAAGTAGATCGTGCCCGCGCCCTGCCAGCGGGCGATCCTCAGCGCTTCCCCGAGATGGCGGCGGGGGACGCCGTGCACCTGGTGGCAGAACCGTTCGGGCGGATACCCCGCCGTCCACTCGGCCACCTGTGACCAGCGGTAGTCCGCCCACGAGCCGCGGAAGGTCACCAGCTGATCGGCGAGCTCCATATAGCCCTCATGCGGGTGGATGCCCTGGCCGAGGACCAGATACGCCCCGCCCAGCAGCGCCCGCAGCGTGGCCACCGTACGGCGGACGTCCGGCAGACCGGGGCGGTCCACCGGGCAACGGTCCAGACAGAAGCCGTCGACCTGGTACCAGTCCAGAAAGTGGTTCGCGTCACTGATCAACTCGCCGAAGGGGCGGGTGCCGCACCGCAGATCGAGGTGGCCCAGCACCCGTACGCCCGTGGCGCGCAGCCTCGACGCCGCCGTAAGGCAGTGCGGATCCCTGCTCGTGCCGGGGCCGCGGGAGACATTGAGGACCGCCCAGTGCAGGGGCGTGCCGGGGCGGGTGAGCTCGGCCCACTCGGTGGGCGCGACCAGGGGGTGGGCGTAGCCGGGCACGCCGAAGCCCAGCCGGTCGGCGATGGCCGGGGCGTCCTGCGAGGGGCCCGCGGGGATCAGATGCGACATGCCGCCTCCATCCAGATGTCGGCGAGGGACTCCTCCAGCGGAATCCGGGAGCGCCAGCCGAGCCGGTCGCGGGCGGTGCGCACATCGGCCTGCTGCCAGCTGCCGCAGCCGTCCGGATAGGGATAGGTGGTCGCGTTGCCTGAGCCTCCCGGGATGCCGCCGTGCTCGCCCGCCGTCTGGGGGTGAGCGGGCGCGTGGCCGTGGGCGGTGGCATGGGCGTGGGCCGTGCCATGGGGATGAGCGGGCGCCGGGATATGGCCGGCGGCGGCCGGGACGCGCCCCGGCGGGCCGTCGATCTCGTGCAGGGCGCCGCCGAAGCCCGCGACCCTGGCGAGCACGGAGGCCGCCTCGCGCAGCCGTACGGCGCGCCCGCTGCCGATGTTGACGACACCCTGCGCGGCCGACAGCGAGGCCGCGTGGACCGCCCGCGCCACGTCCCGTACGTCCACGAAGTCGCGCTGCACGCCGAGGCCGCTCAGCTTGAGCTCGCTCTCCCCGGACTGCATCGCGCGCCGCATCGCCTCGGCGAGCCGCCCCAGCGGCGAGCCGGCCGGAGTGCCGGGCCCCACGGGCGAGAAGACCCGCAGCACCACCGCGTCAAGACCGGAGCCCAGCACCAGCTCGGTCGCGGCCAGCTTGCTCACGCCGTACGGGCCGCCGGGGCGCGGCACGGCGTCCTCGGCGGTCGACGAGCCGGGCTGCGAGGGCCCGTACTCGGCGGAGCAGCCGATCTGGACGAGGCGGGCGCCGCAACCGCTGCGGCGCAGCGACTCGCAGACGGTGGCCACGGCGACGGTGTTGTGCCGGGTGAGCTCGCGCGCCCCGCCGCGGGTCGCCCCGGCGCAGTTGATCACGACGCCGGGGTGGACCGCGTTGAGGAAGCGGGTGAGCGCCCCGGGGCTGCCGTTGGAGAGGTCGAACCGCACATCGGCGTCATCGCCGCGCCCGAGCGCGGTGAGCTGGACGGCGGGGTCGGCAAGCAGGTGTTCGGCGACATAGCGGCCGAGAAATCCGCCGGATCCGAGCAACAGGACTCTCATCGGTCGCGCCTCCCCGTGCGGGCGCGCTGATCGGTCGTGTCGCAGCTCATGTGGTTGCTCCTCGGACTCATTTAAGGGGGAAGGACGGGGGGTGGCGGGTTCGGTGGGCGCCTTACGGGGCGCGGTTCGGGGCGGTGCCGGTGGCAGGGGCGGTACGGGCGGTACGCGCGCCGGGGCCGCCGTGGGCGGAGGCCCGGCACAGGGCGCCGAACGCGTGGATCAGCAGCGCGAGCGCGGCGGCGCCGCAGGCGGCCGCGGGGATGGCGGCCGTGCCGTGGGCGGCGGTCAGCCGTGCCACGGGCGCGCCGAGCGGCGCGGCGCCCGGCAGCCGGGCGGCCGCGGCCGTCGCCAGGGCCACGGCCTGGACCGCGCAGGCGGCGGCGATGCCGATGAGCGCGGCCCTGCGGAAGCCGTGGACGGCGAGCAGCCGGGCGAGGAACAGCAGCCCGCAGAGGGCCAGGACGGCCGCCTCGGCCATCGAGGGCGGCGTGGCGACGGGAGGTGATCCGGGTACCGCGAGCCGGGCCGCGAGCACCAGAGCCGCCAGAGCGCAGAGGAAGGCCGTCACCACGCCCGCGAACATCGGGCGCACCGCCGCCGCGAACTCCTCAAGACCACGGCTGACCGCCAGCTGGCGGCGCGCCCTTACGGCGAACCAGCGGGCACACCACGCGGCGGGCGCGACGGCCAGGGCGAGGAGGGTGGCGGCCTGCGTCGCGGGCGCCGCTTCGTAGGGGCGGCGCCCGTCGAGGAACCCCGTGAGCAGCCAGTCCCCGACGGCGGCGTAGCCGAGGAGCCAGCCGGCGCCGAGGACGTAGGCGATACGGCCCCCTCGTCCGCTCCCATGGACACGCAGGGGCCCGCGGCGCAGGCACAGCCACAGGGCGATGACCGTCAGGGCGGCGCCGCCCGCGCCCACGACGAGGCCGACGGTGGCGTCCTTACGGATGGCATCGACGCGGAGGGCGGCGAAGGCGGTCGCCGCGGACAGGGCGCCCGGCAGCAGCCACAGCACCCCGAGCGCCATGCGCGCCGCCGGTGCGCGCCCCGGCGCGGGGACGGCCGGGGGCGCGGGCTCCTCGGCGCGCGGCACCCGGGCGTACAACTCCTCGGCGAGCGAGAAGACATCGCGGTGCCGGAAGCGGGCGGCGGTGCGGTCCGTCACACCGTGGGCCTCCAGCCCGGCGGCGATCTCCAGCGGATCGACGGCGCGGGCGCACAGGTCGTGGTGGTGGTGCATCAGCGCCCGCACCGGATCGGCGGGCCCCCGCCGCCCCTTCCCCTGCCCCCTCCCGGCGCCGGTGCGCGCGGATGCCTCGTCCGGCCGCCGGGAGACCGGCACCCGGACCTCGGACAGGGCACCGAGGCCGCGGTCGGAGGAGGCCGGATCGAACCGGCCGTTCCACCGGGGAGGCGTGGTCATGCGCCCTCCTCGGACGGCCGCGGGCCCACGCCCAGCGGCTCACGCGGCGGTGGGGTGGCCCAGGTGGGGGTGTGTTCCGGGGCGGAGCGGGAGGCGAGCGGGCCGGGCAGCCAGTGGCCGAAGCCGTCGCCGTCGCGACCCGCGGTCCAGCGCCCCGGGACATGGGCCTCGGCGGGGCGGGCGAACGGCAGCGGGCCGCCGCCCTCACCGACCTCCTCGCGCCGCACCGGGCAGTGCGACATCAGCTCCAGATAGATCCCGCGGAAGGCCGCGACGTTCTGCTCGACGGTGAAGAGCTCCAGCGCACGGGCGCGCGCGGCGGCGCCCAGGCGTGCGCAGCGCTCGGGGTCGCCCAGCATCGCCAGGCAGGCGTCCGCGAGCGCCCGCGGATTGCGCGGGGGTACCACGAGCCCGGTGCCGCCGATGACCTCGCACACCGCGCCCACATCCGTGGACACCGTGGCCCGGCCGCAGAACATCGCCTCGACCAGTCCGACCGGGAAGCCCTCGACCACGCTGGACAGCACCACGATGCCGCCGGCCCCATAGGCGTCGGCCAGGGTCGGCACCTCGGGGTCGCCGAGCCGCTCGAAGGAGACCGGGTTGTCACCGGCGGAGTGGGCGTCCGCCGCCTCGTCGGGGAAGAGATGCTCGGCCAGCGCCCGGCAGTGGGCCGGATAGCCGTCCGTCTGCGGTTCCTCGCCGCGCCGGGTCTCGATGATCCTCAGCCGGGCGTCCGGCTGCCACCTGCGCACCTCCGCGAAGGCGTGCAGCAGGGCGATGACGTCCTTGGAGGGCTCGATCCGGCCCACCCACACCAGCGTCCGGTCGTCGCCGCCTGACGGGGCCGCACCCTGCTCGCCGACCTCCGCGAAGCGGGCGGCGTCCATGCCCGGGTAGACGGTGCGCAGCCGCTCCCGCTCGGCGCCGCACCGCTCCTGCCAGCGGCGCGTATGCGTATTGCCCGGGGTGATCAGATCCGCCCGGGCGTACGCCTCGGCGGCCAGCCGGCCGTGGAACCCGGCCAGCAGGGTCCGTACGGGCCCGGGGAGCGGCCGCCCGCCCGCCGCGCCTGCCGCGCCCGCCAGATAGCACTCGCGCAGCCGTGCGCCGTACTCGGTGAGCAGCAGCGGTGTGCCGAAGCGGCGCTTGGCCAGCAGCCCGGGGAGCACCGCCGCGCCGCCGGTCGCGGCGTGGCACAGATCCACTCCGGACAGCCCCGGATCGCCTCCGGCGCCGTCGCCGTACCAGTCGAGCGACAGCGGGCGCAGCGCGCGCTCCAGCACCTCGGTGACGGTCAGCAGATCGGCGACCCGCACCTGGTGGGTGCCGTGGGGCGCCCCGAGGGTGCGGCAGGCCCGCTCCAGCGTCCTTACGGCGTCCTCGGAGCGGAGCGCGGCGGGTAGTCCGCCGTACTCCCCGGCGAGCTCCGCGAGGCCGTGGAGACCATTGGCGAAACGGTCCGCCTCGGCAGTGGAGCGGCCGGGCACACCGGAGCCATGGGGCGCGCCGGAACCGTAAGGCGCGCTGATCGCCGCGGCCAGCTCCCCGAAGTGCTCGGCGAACCGCCGCCGCTGCCGACGGCCGCCCCACCCGCCCCGCCGGCGCTCCGGCTCGCCCCACAGCGGCGCGGTGCGCACCAGGCCGACGTGGCGCGGCAGATCGCGCCGGCCGCCGGCCTCCTGGCCGGGGCCGCGGCTGAGCGCGTACACCTCGAACTCATGCTGGGCGAGCCCGCGCACCAGCCGGTCGCACCACACCCGCGCATCACCGATCGCATACGGATAGCCACCCTCCGTAAGCAGTCCCACGCGCATGAGCGCACCCCCGATCTCCCAAACGGGCCGTCGAACTGCCGCCGTCACCGGCGGCGGCCGCCGTCAGGCAGCGGGAGCACGTTATGCGCGCAGAGCCCCGGCGCGACGGACGGTTGTCCGTCGCACCACCGGAAGGGGTGAACGCACGTGACCTATCGGGAATTCAGGCGTTGCGACGCGCTATATGGGCCGGTGCGGGGCCGTCAGCCCTTGGGGAACGGCCAGGCGTTGGGCCGGCAGGTGGCGCCGTCCGTCGACAGGAACTTGGTCTGCTGCATCATCACCGGCGCCAGCGCGCCCTGCTTGGAGCAGATCTCGTGGTTGTGGCCGAGACGGTGGCCGACCTCGTGGTTGATGAGCATCTGGCGGTACAGGTGCATCTTGTCGTCGCCATAGGTCCTGGCGCCCTGCGCCCACCGATAGGCATTGATCATGACGCGCTCGGTGGACGCCGAGTCGCAGGAGACGTTGTCCTCGGTGGTGTCGAGGCCGGACTTGGCACACCACACCGCCGTGGTCCCGGGGCTCGCGAGCGTGATGACGAAGTCCGCATGGCCGGACGAGACCCGCTCGAAGGTGCGAACGCCGCCGTGCGCCCAACTGCGGTCGTCGTTGAGCGTCTTGTGCACGGCCTCGGCGAACAGCTCGCCGTCGAGCGGCAGCCCCTTCTCCACATCGACGCGGTAGCGCATCACCTGGCCCCGGCCGGGGGCCTTGTCGTGCCCACCGACGGCCTGGAAGGAGCCGGAGCCGCGCAGCTTGGCGTCGAGCGGGAAGACGGTCGCCATCTTCGCGTCGTAGGTGACGGGGGCCGGCGGGCGCGCCGAGCGGGCCGCCCCGCGGCCGTCGTCGGCGCGGGAGTCGGGGGCGCCACGGGAGTCGGCGTCGCCGCGCTCCGGGCCGCCCCGGGCCTGCGTCTTACCGCCGCTGTGCGGTCCGCTCGCGACCTGTCCGGCCACCACGACGGCCAGCACGGTGGTCACGGCCGCGGCGGCGACACCGGTGAAGGTGCGCCCTTTACCGCTCTTGGTGACGCCGCGCGCCCCCTTGCCCCCGGGCCCCGTCTCGTCGTCGTCCGGTCCGCTCCCGCCGTCGCCGCCGGAGCCGCCGCCGATCCCGTCGGAGGGGGTGGCCGCTCCGCGCGTACGGCGCTGCGGGGGGACTCCGCCCGGCGCCCCTGCGGCGAAGACGTCATCGCCGTCGCAGTCCAGGGCGTCGGGGGTGTCGAACGCCTCGACGTACTCCTTGCGCGGGCCGGGCATCAGACCGGCCGCGCCGCCCGTGCCGCCCGTGGTCGGGCGCTGCGGCGGGTTCATGGTGCGCATGCCGTAAGGGGGTCGCCGGCCGCCGGGAGCGCCGGGGCCCCCGGCCCCGCCCGGACCGCCGCCGCGGCCACCGACCGCGCCCCAGCCGCCGCCCGCCTCGCGCTGCTCGGGATGCCCGCCCCTGGTGCGTGCCGCGGGGCCGCCCGCTCCGTAGGGCAGCCTCGGCACGCCCTGCGGCGGGGTCACGGCGGGATCCACGGCACCCGGCCCCGCCGCGGCGCGGCGCCGTCCGGTGCCCGGTCTGTCGTCCTCCGGGGCCGTGCCGGATGCGATGTGCTCGACGAACTCGGGGCCCGAGCCGTGCCCCTGTCCGGAGCCCGCCGCCGCGGACCGGCGCTCCCGGCCCTCCTGGCTGCCACGTGCGCTGTGTTTACCCACGCGCCGCACCGCTCCCGTCCGCGCCGGACGCCGGTAGGGCCTCCCGCGCCTTCCGGCTGTCCCGGTCATCTCGTTCTTCAACGCCATCGAGCAGCTCGCGCATCCCGCGCGCCACCGCTTCGGGATACTCCATCATCGCCACATGCCCGGCGTCCAACAGCGTCAGCAGACGCGAGTCGCGGAAGGTGGCGTTCGCCCGCTGCGCCATCCTCACGGACACCAGTTGGTCGCGGCCGCCATAGACGAGCAGCGTCGGGGCGAGCACCCGCTCGGCCTGGCGCCACAGAGAGTGCTGGCCGCCCAGGGTGTACGAGTCAACGACACCCCGTGCCGAGCGGCTCAGCGCGTCCCAGAAATACGGGAGGGCGAGCCGGCGCTCGAACTCCTCGACCGCGTAGGCGAAGTCCTCTCGGCTGACAAGAGACGGGTCACCGAAAGTGAGGAACATCACTTCGCGGGTGCGCCGCTCCGCGTCCCAGTCCCTCGTCATGCGGGTGAACAGCCGGGTCACCCCGGGCACCGCGAGCAGACCGGTCGGCACCGCCGTGCGCTGCGGGCGCAGCTCGGGCAGCGCGGGCGAGACAAGAGTGAGGGTGCGCACCAGATCCGGCCGCACCGCCGCGACGCGTGTGGTGATCGCGCCGCCCATCGAATTGCCGACGAGATGGACGGGCCCGCGATCCCGCGCGTCGAGATAGCGGATCACGGCACGGGCATGGCCGGTTATGGAGTAGTTGCCGTCGTCCGGCGGCGGGGAGTCGCCGAAGCCGGGGAGGTCGAGCGCCTCGCCCTCCACCCGGTCGGCCAGCAGCTCCATGAGCGCCGACCAGTTCTGCGAGGAGCCGCCGAGGCCGTGCACGAAGAGCGCGGGCGGCAGCCCGGAGGCGGACGGCGGACGGCAGCGCACGGTCATCGTGAGCCCCGGAAGGGAGGCGGTCCGCAGCTTCTCACCCGCTCCGACCCGCACGGACCTCGCGGGCGGCACCGCCGCGACGATGCGGGCTTCCGGCGGCTCGGTCGAAGACATGCGCCAATGTTACGAGACGATCACGCGCGCGACCGTGTGTTCGCGCTCACAGACCGCGTAGCGTCCGAAAGTGACCTCTCCTAGGCTCGTAAGTCACAGGGGCGATCGCCTCGCCCCTGGGTAGTCGCCAGTGGGTAAGCCGTCAGCAGGACGCCCACCACGGGTGGCCGTCAGTGGCAACCGCCACAGGGCACAGGGAAGGGGAGTACATGTCCATCGACCCAACCGACCCCGACACCTTCGAGGACTCCGTCGAGAACACCGACGAAACCGCCGTGTACGACGTCGAGGCTCCCGAGGCGGACGCCGCCGAACAACATCGCGAGGTGATCGCCCGCCGCGACGAACCGCCCAGGACGGACGAGTTCGTGGAAGCCAACGAGGCCGACCGCGCGGAACAGGCCCGGGTGGTCGAGGTGAACGAGGAGGACTACCGATGACCTGCGTTATTTGTGGGCTTTTCATAGAGTCCGGTCCGTGAAATTCTCCGCACGAACCGCGCGCCGCGCTGTTACCGAAAAGTACGATGGCGGACGCGATGGACATCGCGCATAGGGATCATTCATTGGGAGGCGGCGTGACAGCCATCGAGCAGACCGAGGCGCGCCCACGGGGTACGCGCCTTCCGCGCCGAGCCCGACGTAATCAGCTCCTGGGGGCCGCTCAGGAGGTCTTCGTGGCCCAGGGCTACCACGCGGCCGCGATGGATGACATCGCCGAGCGCGCCGGGGTCAGCAAGCCGGTGCTCTACCAGCACTTCCCGGGCAAGCTGGAGCTCTATCTGGCCCTGCTCGACCAGCACTGCGAGTCCCTGCTGCACGCGGTGCGCACCGCGCTCGCCTCGACCACCGAGAACAAGCAGCGCGTCGCGGCGACCATGGAGGCGTACTTCGCCTACGTCGAGGAGGAAGGCGGCGCCTTCCGGCTCGTCTTCGAGTCCGATCTGACCAACGAGCCCGCGGTGCGCGAGCGCGTGGACCGCGTCTCGCTGCAGTGCGCCGAGGCGATCAGCGAGGTCATCGCCGAGGACACCGGGCTGTCCAAGGACGAATCGATGCTGCTGGCCGTGGGCCTCGGCGGGATCTCCCAGGTGGTCGCGCGCTACTGGCTCTCCAGCGAGAGCGAGGTGCCGCGGGAGTCCGCTGTGCAGTTGCTCACCTCGCTGGCCTGGCGCGGTATCGCGGGCTTCCCGCTGCACGGGTCCGAAGGCGGTCACTGAGCGCCGGGGCGCCCTTTCCGGCCACGCGGGCGCGGGGCCGCGGTAGCCGCGAGCGCTCGGGGCCGCTGAGCGCTCAGGCCCCCTGGGCCCTCGGGGTCGCGAGGGGGCGTGTTCGCGGCGGCGGGTGTGTTCGCTTCTGGCGTGCGCCCGCGGCCCCCGGCGGGTGTCCCGGCACGGCTAGTGTGTGCTGGGTACAGCGCGGATGGCCGCGCTACCCCAAATGACCGTCGGAGGGACAAGGCCGTGGAGGTCAAGATCGGCGTGCAGCACGCGCCCCGCGAGATCACCTTGGAGAGCGGGCAGTCTGCCGAGGAGGTCGAGCGCCTGGTGGCCGAGGCGCTCGGCGGCAAGGCTCAGGTGCTGATCCTGGAGGACAGCCACGGCCGCAAGGTCCTGGTCCCGGCCGACCGGCTCGCCTACATCGAGCTCGGTGAGCCGAGCGCCCGTAAGGTCGGTTTCGGCGCGGCCTGACGTATTCAGCCGACAGCGGCGGGGTTTGGTGGAACATTCCACCAAACCCCGCCGCTGTTTGTGCGCGCGCTCGCACGCCCCCGGCACTCCGGGCACCACAGACCGCCCCCGTGGGCAGGGTTGCCCCCGGTCGGGCGCGGGTAGGACGGGTCCGACCGACACGTGATCACGTGTCGGTTCCGATCCGCTTACGGGAAGGACGCGCCAATGCTGTTCTGGGAAGCGCTCGCCTCGGTACTGATCGGTCTCGTCATCGCGTACGGGGCGCTCCACCGGCTCCCCCGAAGGCTGCCCGCGCGGCGCCTCGTCCTGGCCACCGGCCCCGCCGCCGCGCTGCTGGGCGCTCTGCTGACCCATACAGTGCTGGGCTCCGGGCACACGGCGCCCGTGCTGCTCGTCGCGCTCGGCTTCGCCGCTGCCCTGCTGTCGCTGCTCATCCGCCCCGCCAGGACGCGCCGCCGGCGTTCGGTCACGGCGTAGGCCCTGCCCGGCCGCTTTTCGCGGGCCCGCGAAGAGCCGGCACGGCGCCCCCGGCTTTCGCCGGGAGGCGCCCCACGCACCGGACGCGCGGGCCCCGCGGCGTCGGCCGCTGAGGTCACAGGCGCGAAGATCCCCGCCGTAAGGGTCTAGGCGGCGAGTCCCAGGGCGGCCATCCGCTTGGTGTGGGCCTCGGTGATCCGTGAGAACATCCGGCCCACCTCCGCCAGGTCGAAGCCGTCCGCCAAACCGCCGACCAGCATCGTGGAGAGCGCGTCGCGGTCCGCGACCACCCGCTGGGCCTGCGACAGCGCCTCGCCCATCAGCCGCCGCGCCCACAGCGCCAGCCGCCCGCCGACCCGCGGATCGGCCTCGATCGCGGCACGCACCTTCTCGATCGCGAACGAGGCGTGGCCGGTGTCGTCGAGCACCTGGAGCACCAGATCGCGGGTGTCGGAGTCCAGCCGGGCCGCGACCTCACGGTAGAAGTCACTGGCGATCGAGTCGCCCACGTACGCCTTGACCAGGCCCTCCAGCCAGTCGGACGGCGCGGTCTGGCGGTGGAACCCGTCCAGGGCCGCCGCGAACGGCTCCATCGCCGCCGTCGGCTCCTCGCCGACCGCCGAAAGCCGGCCCCGAAGCCGCTCGAAGTGGTGGAACTCGGCGGACGCCATCTTCGCCAGCTCCGCCTTGTCCTCGAGGGTGGGCGCCAGCTTGGCGTCCTCCGCCAGCCGCTCGAAGGCGGCCAGCTCGCCGTAGGCGAGGGCGCCGAGCAGATCCACCACGGCGGCCCGGTACTGCGGATCGGCGGCCGCCGTGTCCCAGTTCTGGGCGGCGATCCCGGTGGGCTCCGGGGCCTTCTCCCCGCTGCCCTCCCCCGAAGCTGCGTGGTCCCCGGCGGGCGTCTCAGGCGTGTCAGGCGTCTCCATGGAGCGCACAATAGCCCGCTCCGCGCCCCGGGGAAGGCCCTGGTCAGCCATGCCCACGGATGCCCCGCATCGGACTGCCCGGTCACAGATGCGTGCTTCCGGGGTACAGTGATAAATGCGCCCGTCGAGTATCGGCGGGTTGTTCCACGAATGCGGATGCCCGGTCGGTGGCCCGATCGGCTCCAAACCCGACCGCCCTCCGCGCGGCGCGCATCACCTATGCGCACGGCAGGAGGGACCCGCTCGCGGCGTGAGCGCTCGAGCGAAGGCCGTGGTCCCGCGCCGAACCGGCCATCCCCAAGGCCGGTGCACCCGGGCGCCGTGCGACCCCCTTCGCCGCTTCTCGCCGCGTCTCACAGAAGAGGCAAGCATCCTGACCACTTTCCGAGAACTCGGGATCCTCCCCGAGACGGCCGAGGCCCTGGAAGCCGTCGGCATCACGTCCCCGTTCCCCATCCAGGAGATGACGCTTCCGGTTGCCCTCTCCGGCACCGACGTCATCGGCCAGGCGAAGACCGGCACCGGCAAGACGCTGGGCTTCGGCCTGCCCCTGCTGGAGCGCGTTGTCGTCTCCGCGGACGTCGAGGCGGGCCGGGCCAAGCCCGAGCAGCTGACCGACGCCCCGCAGGCGCTCGTGGTCGTCCCCACCCGCGAGCTGTGCCAGCAGGTGACCAACGACCTTCTGACCGCCGGTAAGGTCCGCGCGGTCCGCGTCCTGTCGATCTACGGCGGCCGCGCCTACGAACCGCAGGTCGAGGCCCTGAAGAAGGGCGTCGACGTGGTCGTCGGCACCCCGGGCCGGCTGCTGGACCTGGCGGGCCAGAAGAAGCTGCGGCTCTCCTCCGTCAAGGCGCTCGTCCTGGACGAGGCCGATGAAATGCTCGACCTGGGCTTCCTGCCCGACGTCGAGAAGATCATCCAGCTGCTGCCCGCCAAACGCCAGACGATGCTCTTCTCGGCCACCATGCCGGGCCAGGTCATCTCGCTGGCCCGGCGCTACATGTCGCAGCCCACGCACATCCGAGCCACCGCGCCGGACGACGAGGGCGCGACCGTGGCCAACATCACCCAGCATGTCTTCCGCGCCCACTCCTTGGACAAGCCGGAGGTCGTGGCGCGGGTGCTGCAGGCCGACGGCCGCGGCCTCGCGATGATCTTCTGCCGTACGAAGCGGACCGCCGCCGATATCGCCGATCAGCTCGCGCGCCGAGGCTTCGCCTCCGGCGCGGTCCACGGCGACCTCGGCCAGGGAGCGCGCGAGCAGGCGCTGCGCGCCTTCCGCAACGGCAAGGTCGACGTGCTGGTGTGCACCGACGTCGCCGCGCGCGGCATCGACGTCGAGGGCGTCACGCATGTGATCAATTACCAGTCGCCCGAGGACGAGAAGACCTATCTGCACCGCATCGGCCGTACGGGTCGCGCGGGTGCCTCGGGTATCGCCATCACGCTCGTCGACTGGGACGACATTCCGCGCTGGCAGCTCATCAACAAGGCGCTGGACCTGGCGTTCCATGAGCCGGAGGAGACGTACTCCACCTCCGAGCACCTCTTCGAGCTGCTGAACATCCCCGAGGGCACCACCGGTGTGCTCCCGCGTGGTGAGCGCACCCGTGCGGGGCTCGCCGCCGAGGAGATCGAGGACCTGGGCGAGACCGGAGGCCGGGGTGGCCGCGGCCGCCGGGCCGCCGCTCCCGCCGCGGAGGAGCGCCCCCCGCGCAACCGCCGGGTGCGCCGCCGTACCCGCGGCGGTCTGTCCACGGACGGCACGGGCGCCCCGGAGGGCGCGGCGGCGGCCGAGTCCGCCGCCGACACCGCCGAGGGTGCCACCGAGCCCCGTCGGCCCCGCCGACGCCGCCGTACGCGCGGCGGTGCCGCGACGGCCCACCCCGAGGCGGCCACGGCCGCCGTCGACACGGCGGAGGCGGCCCAGCCGGAGGCGGAGCCCGTCGAGGCGTCCGCGAAGCCGCGCCGCCGCCGCACCCGGGGCGCCGCCAGGACCGCCGAGGCGGCGACGGCGGCCGTCGAGACGGCCGAGGGCGCCACGCGGGAGTCCGCGGGCGCCGTCGCCGTCGAGTCGGCACAGACCGCGGTGACGACGGTGGAGGCCACGGAGACTGCCGTAGAGGCACCCACCAAGCCGCGCCGCCGCACCCGCGCCAAGGCCGCCGAGGCGGCCCAGACCGCCGTGGAAACGGCCGAGGGCACGACGGACGCGGTGAAGGCCGTCGAGACCGTCGAGGCGCAGTCGGAGGCCGTGGAGGCCCCGGCCAAGCCGCGCCGCCGCACCCGCGCCAAGGCCGCCGAGGCCGTGGAGACGGCCGAGGGCACCGCCGAGGCGGCCACGCCCCGACGCCGCACCCGCGCCGCCACCAAGGCCGACACCGCCGACGCACAGCCGGAGACGGAGGCCACCGAGGCCCCCGCCAAGCCGCGGCGCACCCGCGCCAAGGCCACGAAGGCCGCGGAAGCCGCTGTCGACACGGCCGAAGGCACCGTCGAGGCCACCGACGCCGCCGAAGCAGCCAAGCCGCGCCGCCGTACGCGCGCCAAGACCGCGGACGCCGCGCAGGCGGCCGTGGAGACGGCCGAGGGCACCGCCGAGGCGGCCACGCCCCGACGCCGCACCCGCGCCACCGCCAAGGCGACCGCCGACGCACAGCCGGAGACGGAGGCCACCGAGGCCCCCGCCAAGCCGCGGCGCACCCGCGCCAAGGCCGACACGGCGGCACCGGCGGTGGACGAGGCCGAGGCCGCGCCCGCCAAGCCCCGGCGCCGTACGCGCGCCAAGGCCGCCGAGGCCGCGGCCGAGGGCTGACGCACGACCGCGCCACAGCGCATGGCCAGGGGCCCGTTCCGCGACACCGCGGGGCGGGCCCCTGGGCGTTCACGTACCGTTTCCCGCGACCTGTATAGCCTCATCCCATGAGCAGGCCGCCCTTTCTCACACTGCCCGCGGGCGCCCGTGCGTACCGCCTCCGGACCGCGCGCGGGGAGTTCGCCGTCCATGACGCGCGGCCCGCTTCGGCCGCGTGCGGGACCGTCCTGCTGGTCCCGGGGTTCACCGGGAGCAAGGAAGACTTCATCGCGCTGCTGGAGCCGCTCTCCTCGGCCGGCTTCCGGGTCGTCGCCATCGACGGGCGGGGGCAGCACGAGAGTCCCGGCCCCCGTAAGGAGGCCGCGTACGCCCAGGACGAGCTGGCTAAGGACCTGCTCGCGCAGGCCACCGCCCTGAGCGCGGCGACCGAGGACCCGGTCCATCTGCTCGGGCACTCGCTCGGCGGGCTGATCGCGCGGGCGGCCGTACTGCGCGACCCGGGGGCGTTCGCCTCGCTGACGATCATGAGTTCCGGCCCGGCGGCCATCTCCGCCCCGCAGTGCGCCCGGATCAAGCTGCTGATCGACGCGCTGACCGTGATGGACATGGAGTCCGTATGGCAGGCGATGCGCGAGCTGGATCCGCCCGAGGCGGCCGACGCGGCGACACCGCCCGGGGTGGCGGAGTTCCTGCATCAGCGCTGGCTCGGGACCGTACCGGAGCAGCTGATCGTCACCGGACGGCAGCTCTCCGATGAGCCGGACCGGGTCGATGAGCTGGCGGCGCTGCGGCTGCGTACCCATGTGCTCTCCGGTGAGTCGGACTACGCCTGGCCGGTGCCGCTGATCGACGAGATGGCCAAACGGCTGGCCGCCCGCCGGACCGTGATCGAGGGCGCCGGGCACTCCCCAACACCGAGCGGGCCCATCCCACCGCCGACGCCCTGGTCTCCTTCTGGCGCGACGCGGGCTGAGCGACGCGGGCTGAGCGACGCGGGCTGACCGACGCGAGCCGAGCGACGCGGGGCCGCGCCAAAGGCGGCTCGGAAGCGCTCCGAAAGGCTCAGTACTGCGCCTGCAGATGCTCCCAGAAGCCGTCCCGCAGGGCGCGCCGCAGATCGGCGTGGGCACGCAGCGAGAGCCGCAGCAGCCCCTCCGCGTCGATCAGCAGCTCCTGGTCCACGGAGCCGGGCAGATACGGATGGCCCGGCAGCAGCTCCGCGAGCGTCTCGCGGCCGCGTGCGGACAGCCACTGGGCGGCGATCTGCGCCCCGACGAAGCGCACCTCGTCCCGGGTCGGGGCGGGCCCGCACAGCGGCGAGTCGCCGTTCAGCTCGTAGCCGGTGGCCCGCCGGGTGACGTACGGCTTGCAGAAGTCGAGGTCGAAGGTGCGCTGGCTGTCGACCTCCCACAGCAGCGGCTCGGCCTGGTTGCGCCCGTCGAGGGCCTCGATGCCCCACAGGTGGACGCGTGCGCCGTAGCCCTGGGCCGCCTCGACGGCGGAGACCAGGTCCTCGTCGCCGCCGATCAGCACGGCGTCGCCGATGGCGCGGTGGCGGGCGAGGGATTCCAGGTCGGAGCGGATGAGCGAGTCGACGCCCTTCTGCTGGTTGTTGGCGTTGAGGTTGCCGAGCCGGACCTTGACGTCGGGCAGTTCCGCGATGCTCTGCTGCTCCGGGGTGTGGATCCGGCGCCGGGCGCCGTCGAACCAGTAGACGCGCAGCAGCCTGCTGTCGGGGAAGATCGTGCGCGCCTTGTCGATGAACGCCTCGATGAGCCCCTCGGCGTCCAGCTCGAACGCCCGGCGGTCCTCCGTGCCCGCGACGAGCCGGCCGGCGGCCGCGTAGACATACCCCGCGTCCACGAAGATCGCGTGCGTCGAGGGCGTGGTCGCGACCTCGGCGAGCACGCGTTGCAGCAGCTCGTTGGTGCGCTCGATGCCCGCGACGATCGAGGCGAGGTCTGGTTGGCCCGGAGGCATCGCTTCACTCATACGCGGTTCATTCTCCGGGCGGCCGTGTGAGGGGCACAACCGGACCCCGCGCTGGCCACCAGCAGATACTTAGGCTGCGAAAAAATTTTATTAGCGTAGGGAATGTTTCTGGGGGCCCCTCTCGTTGAACACGTACAGGAGGGCGCGGCAGCGAAGCTGCGCGACTCCGTACACATCAGTTCTCCTTCAGGAGGATCAGACGAAGGGAGAAGCCACTTGCGCTTCGAGATCATGCGCCTTGACGATGTCGATGGAAATGCCATCGAGAGCACCGTCGTAGACGCCGCCTCCGTCAACCGGATCGTGCAGCAGGCCGCCGCTATCGGCCAGCGCATCTACATCCGTCCAGCCGAGACCGCCGCCCGGTAGTGCCGTAAGGCCCGCCGGCAGCACAGAGCGTCGAGCGCCCCCGTACCGCGACGGTACGGGGGCGCTTGTGGCATCTCAGGCGGTATGGGCCACCTGGAGGACCCCGTTGATGATCTGCTGGACCGCGATGGCGGAGAGCATCATCCCGGACAGCCGGGTGACCAGCACCACTCCCCCTTCCTTGATCACGCGAATGATCAGCAGCGAGTAGCGCATGGTGAGCCACAGCACGACATGCATGGCCACGATCGCGGACCACACCGCCACCTGATCGGCGAGCCCGGGCGCGTGCTGGACGGCGAGGATCACCGAGACGATCGCGCCCGGCCCGGCCAGCAGCGGCATGCCGAGCGGGACGAGCGCCACATTGACGTCCTTGGTCTGGCTCGGCTCGTCGCTCTTACCGGTCAGCAGGCTGAGCGCGATCAGCAGGAGCAGCAGCCCGCCCGCGATCATCAGCGCGGGGACGGAGACATGCAGATAGTCGAGGATCTGCTGACCGCCGATGCCGAAGACGGCGATGACGCCGAAGGCGACGGCCGCGGCCTGGCCCGCCATCCTGCGCTGCACCTTGGCCGGACGGCCCGAGGTCAGCGCGAGAAAGATGGGTGTGATGCCCGGCGGGTCCATGATCACGAAAAGGGTGAGGAAGAGGGAGCCGAAGACGGCGACGTCGAACACGGTGAATGGCCTTGCGGGGACGGGCAGCGGTGCGCCGCTGATGCGGTACGGGAAATGGAGGGAAGGCGGGGAGAAGGGAAGCCGGGAGGAGGGGAGGGACGGCGGGAGGGGCGTGCTCAGCCGCCCGCGCCCGGCACCGGGAAGGCGCCGGTGGCCCGGCGCACGATCTCCCCGTAGACCTCGGGATCGGTCGTGTACTCGCCGAGCCGACAGGTCTTACGGCTGCCGTGATAGTCGCTGGAGCCGGTGGCGAGCAGACCGAGCTCGGCGGCGAGGCCGCGCAGCCGCGCGCGGGTGTCCTCGTCGTGGTCCATGTGGTCGACCTCGATACCGTCGAGACCCGCCGCCGCCAGCTCGCCGATCGCGCTCTCGGGTACGCACTGGCCCCGCTTGACGGCCCGCGGATGCGCGAAGACCGCGACCCCGCCGGCGCCCTTGATCAGCCGGATCGCCTCGAAGGGGTCCGACTCGTGCTTCGCCACATGCGCCCGGCCGCCGTCGGCCAGCCAGTCCTGGGTGAAGGCGTCCGAAACGCTCTCCACGACGCCCAGCTCGACCAGCGCGGTGGCGATGTGCGGCCGTCCGACGGCTCCGTCCCCGGCGATCTCCGCCACCCGCTCCCAGGTGATCGGCACGTCCAGCTCGCGCAGCTTCGCGACCATCGCCTGGGCCCGGGGCACCCGGTCGTCACGCACCAGCTCGCGCTCGGCCGCCAGCTCGGGCTCGCCCGGGTCGAAGAGGTACGCCAGCATGTGCAGGCTCACCCCGTTCAGGCGGCAGGACAGCTCGGCGCCGGTGACCAGGGTCAGCCCGGAGGGCAGCGCCCGCGTCGCCTCCGCATAGCCGCCGACGGTGTCGTGGTCCGTGAGCGCGACGACGTCCAGCCCCGCGGCGGCGGCATTGCGCACCAGCTCGGCGGGGGTGTCCGTACCGTCCGAGGCAGTGGAGTGGGTGTGCAGATCGATGCGCACGGCACGGGCTCCAAGCTGCGTTCGGGACGGACCGGTGGGACGCCCCAGCATAACCACGCCCGAAGATGCCCGGGTCAGCGCCCCTTGACCTGTGCTGAAGCCGCCACCAGCGGCGAGGCTCCGACGGTAGGACTTCGGCCGCGGGGCGGATCAGGGCGAGAGCAGCCTCGGTGAGAGCGCCCCGCAGGGGACCAGGTCGACCTCGGCCCCCGCGTCCCGCAGATCGGTGAGCACCATCTCGTCGTACATCAGCAGCCCGGTCTGCTCGGGCCAGACGACCGCCCACAGCCACAGCCCGCACGCCTCGCCCGCGAAGACGGCGCGGTCGTCCGGGGTGCCTTCGACATGCCACAGCGGGGTGGGCCGCCCGGCGGCCAGCACCTTGACGTGCGGCGGCTTGTCGACCCGCATCCCCGGCCCCGGATCGGGCCCCGGGATGCCCGCGAAGCGCGCGCCGAGCCCGACGCCCAGCTCCTCGGCGATCAGCAGCAGCTCCCCCGGGCCGCCCAGCGGTCCCGGGCCGGAGCAGGCCACGGCGGTGGCCCGGCCGCCGCTACGGTCGTCCCCGGCACAGGCCACACCGGTGAACAGCCAGCCCACGGGCAGCGGCCACGGCATCCATACGGGCACCCGGGCGCGGTTGGTGACCACCACGAGCGCTTCGACGCTCGGCGGAACGACCGGCTGTTGAGGGTGCACCGTGCCGTGCACTCCGCACTGCCAGGAGTCGGCGAAGAGACCGGGTGCTCGCACCCGGCCACCGCATTTCGGGCAACTGGGTTCGCCCCTCATAGGCCCCCACGGTCCTCCCCGGTCGTCGTCGCGTCAAGGACGATCACCCGTCCGGAGGGCACTTCCCGCAGGAGTTCCCGTCCGGCGTCCCGCAGACGTTCCCGTCCGGCGCCCCGCCCGGGAGGGACGGGCCGTCGCCGCCGACGTTCTCCGGGCTCCGGAGACCCCGCGACCGACGTCCTGACGGCCCTCAGCCCGTCAGCGGCACCTCGGATCGCACCGGGTCGCGCAGATCCGTACCGTGCCGCAGCCAGCGGTCCTGGAGGGCGCCGGCGCCGTGCACCCGCTTCCACGCCGCCTCGTTCGCGGTCATCGGCAGCATCGGCAGGAAGCGCACCGGCTCCATCGGCTCCAGCAGCTCCAAGTCCTCGACCAGACCGCCCGGTTCGGCGACCAGGACGGAGCTGAAGGACGCCCCGGGCCACAGCGGCCCGCCGAGTTCCAGCGACGCGCCGGGGGTCACCACGACCCCCTCGACCTGAGGAGAGGCGGCCAGCACGGCGAGCGGGCGGAGCACCTCGTCGAGGATGGCCAGGTCGGGGCCGCGGCCGCCGGCCCGTACGGTCAGCACCAGCTCGGCGCGCGGCCCGCGCAGGGGGTCGGCGACGGCGGCGGTCGGGCTGGTCATCGGATGGTCCGACATGCCGAGAGTGGCGTAGCGGATCACATCGCTCTCGTCCCGGAATCGCAGCACGTCAATGCGGTCCGTACCGACGAAAGTGATAGCGGCGCGGGCGTCCGGCTCGCCCAGCGCCGTGATCAACCGGGCCTCGACCAGCTGAAGAACGTCTGACATGCGGTGAGCATAGATCGCGTATCGAACGGGCAAAGCGGCGACGTAACGCTTCTGCCGACTGATAGCCTTAATCCCTGCCCAGGGAGTTACACGTCGTCCCTCATGGGGGACCGGCCGGAGGAGGTGGGGCTGCGGTGGATCCTAGTCGACCGTGCAGTACCGACAGTTCTCCCGTCGTTTCCCGTTGGTATGCGAATCCATGATCTGAAGCCTTCCGTACCCCGCCCCCGGCGGTGAAACACGCGAAGCCATCTCGCATCCAGGGCATCTGACGGTAGAGCGCCTTCGTACCGCTTTGTTCAGTTCCGCGAACTTCCGTCAGCGCCATCGCACGGAGCGCCGCCCGCTTTGCGGACGTACGGGCACCGGGTGTCGTACGTCCACCTTCCGGGCGCAGCGCTGCGCCGCGCGCCCGCCGCTGACGGCCGGCCCGTGAAGGAGCCCGTCATGTCGATGATCCGTGACCTGCGTGCAGCCGTCCGCCCCGCCCTGCGCCGGGGCCGTACCTCCAGCGAGTACGACGCGACGCGTGACCCGTCGGTCACCAGCGCCGTGGTCGACTGCGGGGTCTACCGCGACGGCAAGCGGGTCAGCGACCACGTGAGCCCGGCGAAGGCCATGGAGCGGGTCCGCGAGGAGGGCGGATTCGCCTGGATCGGGCTGCACGAGCCCACCGAGCGCGAGTTCGCGGGGATCGCCCAGGAGTTCGGGCTGCACCCACTGGCGGTCGAGGACGCGGTGCAGGCCCATCAGCGGCCCAAGCTGGAGCGGTACGACGACACCCTCTTCACCGTCTTCAAGACCATCCACTACGTCGAGCACGCCGAACTCACCTCGACCAGCGAGGTGGTGGAGACCGGTGAGGTGATGTGCTTCACCGGCCGGAACTTCATCGTGACCGTGCGGCACGGCGGCCAGGGCTCGCTACGCGCCCTGCGCCACCGGCTCCAGCAGGACCCCGAGCTGCTCGCCAAGGGCCCCTCCGCGGTGCTGCACGCCATCGCCGACCAGGTCGTCGACGGCTATCTCGCGGTCGCCGACGCGGTCCAGGACGACATCGACGAGGTCGAGATCGATGTCTTCTCGGCCGCGACCTCCCGGCGGGGCGGCGACGCGGGGCGGATCTACCAGCTCAAGCGCGAGGTCCTGGAGTTCAAGCGGGCCGTCTCGCCGCTGCTGCGGCCGATGCAGCTGCTGAGCGAGCGGCCGATGCGGCTGGTGGACCCGGACATCCAGACCTACTTCCGGGATGTCGCGGACCATCTGGCGCGGGTCAACGAGCAGGTGCTGGCCTTCGACGACCTGCTGAACTCGATCCTCCAGGCCAATCTGGCGCAGGCCACGGTCGCGCAGAACGAGGACATGCGGAAGATCACGTCCTGGGCGGCGATCTTCGCCGTGCCGACGATGATCGCCGGGATCTACGGCATGAACTTCGACTACATGCCGGAGCTGCGCTGGAAGTTCGGCTACCCGACCGTGCTCGTCGTCACCGTGGGCATCTGCTTCGCGATCCACCGCGGCTTCAAGCGCAACGGCTGGCTGTAGGGACAACGGCCGACCGCACGGCCGGACCGCGAGCGGACGGAGGCCCCTGTCGGCCGGGCCCGTCCGAGGTGGCCTTCATCGGCCTGGGCGGGGCTTCCTGCCGTCCGCCATGATGACCAGCGCGAGCCCGCCGAGGATCACCGCGAGCGCCGGGTAGGCGGCCACGGGCGGCATCTGGCCCAGCCACAGGGCCGCGATCAGGGCCGCCCCCGGCGTCTCCAGCAGGATCGCGGTCGAGGTGATGGAGGGGCCGAGACCCTTGACCACCCGGTTGATGAGGGTGTGCCCCAGCAGTTGTGCGGTGACCGTCAGCACGGCGAGCTGCAGCCAGGTGGTGCCGCTGTAGCCGCCGAGCCGCGCGCCCGCCACCAGGCAGGTCAGCAGCAGGAGCACGCTGGTGGTGGCGTAGCAGACATAGGCGTACGCGGTGGTGCTCACCGAACGGCGCACCTCCGCCCCGAGCAGCACATACCCGGCCGCCGCCACCCCGCCCAGCAGCGCGAGCGCGTCGCCCAGCAGGGCGCGCGGGGAAGCGGACAGATCGACGCCGGTGAGGATCACCACGCCGAGGATCGCCAGCCCCATGCCCAGCCAGGCGAGCGTGGGCAGGCGGTGGCCGCGCAGCCGCAGCAGCAGCGCCGTCCAGACGGGGGTCGTGGTCACCAGCGCGGTCGAAGAGGCCACGGAGGTCATGTGCAGGCTCGGCAGCCAGGCCCCGAAGTGCACCGCGAGCAGCGCCCCCGCCCCGACCGACAGCAGCGCCGCCCGGCGGCCCATCCCGCGCAGCTCGCCCCGGTGGCGCCACAGCGCGAACGGGGTGAGCGCGCCCACCGCCATGGCGTTGCGCCAGAAGGCGATGGCGAGCGCGGGCGCCACCGTCGCGGCGGCCAGCGGCGCGGAGAGCGAGACACCGGCGATGGCGACCGTAAGGAGCGCGATGTCGACGGGAACGCCACCACCGGGACGGCCGCCGTCGCCGGGTGCGGCGGGGGCGGTGGTGTGGGCTGGGGTGCGCGCGGCGCGGGCGGTGGGCACGGCGCCAGCGTAAGGCGCATGAGCAGGCGACGGAACTGACATTTCACAGGCTGGGACGGGTGCCCGACTGGCCTAGGCTGTCGGCATGACGCAGACGCCGATGGACCGTGCCCTTGTCGAGGAGGCGGCCAAGAAGTCCGCCCTCATCTGGGTCCAGGGCACCGAGGGCGCCCCGCGCGCCCTGTGGCACATCTGGCACGAGGGCGCGGTCTGCCTCGTCGGGGACGGGCCCCAGGAGCAGCCCCTGCAGGGCCTCGGACTGACCGACGGCGCAAGCGCCACGGTCACTGTGCGCAGCAAGGACAAGGGCGGGCGCCTGGTCGGCTGGCCCGCGCGGGTGGTCGAGCTGGCCCCGGGGAGCGAGGCGTGGACCTCGGTGGTCGACGAGCTCAAGGGCAAGCGGCTGAACGCGCCGGACGCCGACCGCATCGCGGAGCGCTGGGCGTGCGAATGCCGGGTGCTGCGGCTGGAGCCCGCGCCCGGAGCGCTCGCCGAACACCCCACCGGCTCCCTGGCGGCGACCCCGCTGCCGTCCCCGGCGACCACCCGCCGGCCGATCCCGGCGGCGCTCCCAAAGCTGCTCGCCCGCCGCAAGAAGCGCGCCCGTGGCGCCCGTAAGGACGCGTCGTAGCTGTTCGTAGCTTCTGACGCCGGGTAAGGCCGCGTCCTGGGTCCGCACCCGTAAGGCCGCGGTCCAGCCCTGACGCCCGCCGTAAGGACGCGCCCTGGCTTCAAGGACGCGCCCTCGCCCTTACGGCCGTGCTCGCGGCTACAGCGCCCGTAGGGCCGACTACGGCGTCTCCGGGATCTGCTGCCCGTAGTCGAGCACATGGCCCTTCTCCGGGGCGGCGAGCTTGAAGCCCTTGTTCCAGTCTGCGAGCTGGATCACGCCCGCGCCGCCCGCCCGCTGCAGCCGCAGCGGATAGGGCCGGCCCTCCAGGGAGACATCGAGCGATCCCCCCTCACCGGCCTTGCCGGCGCTGATGCGGATCGTCCGTACGCCGTCCACCTGCCCGTGGTCGCCGGTGGCGACCTTGCCGTGCAGCCCGAGCAGCCCGTCCAGCAGCAGCTTCATATCGGTGAAACCGCTGAGCCGCTGGTAGGAGGGGTCGCCGGAAGGGACCTTCACATACTTGTCGTCCAGCTTCCCGGCCGCGTCGGCCGCGCCGCTGTGTCCCTCGTCCCCGCCGTCGTGGGACCAGAAGCCCGCGTCGGCCTTGAGGTAGAGCTCCTTGCCGACGCGCAACAGCTCGAAGCTGGAGCCCTTGGTGGAGACCTGGCCCGTGCCGCCGTCGGCCTTGAGCCGCATGTTCAGCTTGTAGGTGGCTCCCTGGGTGACGAGCGTGCCGGAGAGCCGCACCGAACTCGCGCCGGCGACCGCCTGACGGACCTTGCTCTCGATCTTCGTGGCGGGGAGCTTTCCCACGCCGTTCGTCCCCGCGTCGGGGTCCTTTTCCCCACCGCCGCCGCCACACGCGGCGAGCGTGGCGGCCAACCCCGCGCACATCGCCGCAACGACAGCCCTGTTCCGGGTGCGCACGTCCGCTCTGCCTCCTGATGCCGGTGCAGTAGGGCAGCGTACCGGTGCCGTCCCGCGGTGTCCGCAGGGTGCCGTACCGCCCTCGCCCGGCGGCAGGGCAGGTGCGGGCACGTTAGCCTGAACCCGGTGAAGAGCGGATCATTACGTTGAAGCACCACAAAGCCCCATATACGAGGGGAGGCAGGGCATGCCGGCAGGCGCCCCCCGGGTCTTCGTCTCGCATCTCGCGGGCGTCGCCGTCTTCGACCCGAACGGCGACCAAGTGGGGCGGGTGCGCGATGTCGTGGCGATGCTGCGGCTGGCCGGCCGCCCGCCGCGAGTGCTCGGCCTGGTGGTCGAGGTGGTCGGCCGCCGCCGGATCTTCCTGCCCATGACGCGGGTGACCGGTGTGGAGTCCGGTCAGGTCATCACCACCGGTGTGCTCAACATGCGCCGCTTCGAACAGCGCCCCACCGAGACCCTGGTCCTCGGCGAACTGCTCGACCGCACGGTGCACCTGGTCGAGACCGGCGAGCCGGTGACGGTCCTCGACGTGGCGATGACCCAGCTGCCCGCGCGCCGGGAGTGGGAGATCGACAAGGTCTTCGTGCGCCGCGGCAAGACCGGCGCGCTGCGCCGCCGCGGCGAGGCGCTGACCGTGGACTGGTCGGCGGTCACCGGCTTCTCGCTGGAGGAGCAGGGCCAGGGCGCGGAGAACCTGCTGGCCACCTTCGAGCAGCTGCGCCCCGCCGATCTGGCCAATGTGCTGCACCACCTGTCCGCCAAGCGCCGGGGCGAGGTGGCGGCGGCCCTGGACGACGAGCGGCTCGCGGACGTCCTGGAGGAGCTGCCCGACGACGACCAGGTGGAGATCCTCGGCAAGCTCAAGGAGGAGCGCGCGGCCGACGTCCTGGAGGCCATGGACCCCGATGACGCGGCCGACCTGCTCTCCGAGCTCCCCGAGCCCGACAAGGAGCGGCTGCTGGACCTGATGCGCCCGCGCGACGCGGCGGACATGCGGCGGCTGATGTCGTACGAGGAGGGGTCGGCGGGCGGTCTGATGACGACCGAGCCGATCGTGCTGCGCCCGGACGCCACCATCGCGGACGCCCTCGCCCGGGTGCGCAACCAGGACCTGACGCCCGCGCTCGCCGCCCAGGTCTATGTGTGCCGCCCGCCCGACCAGACACCCACCGGCCGCTATCTGGGCACCATCCACTTCCAACGGCTGCTGCGCGACCCGCCGTTCACCCTCGTCGGGGCGTCCGTCGACACCGATCTGCCGACGCTGCCGCCGGACACCCCGCTGCCCGTCATCGCCGGCCATCTGGCCATCTACAACCTGCTCGCGGCGCCCGTCGTGGACGAGACCGGCTCCCTGCTCGGCGCCGTGACGGTCGACGACGTGCTGGACCATCTGCTGCCCTCCGACTGGCGGGAGCGCGAGCTGTACGCCGGGATGGCGCTGCCGGAGGCCGCCGATGGACGGTGAGGGCGTCCGGCTGGACCGGCCCAAGGAGCGGCGCCGCAGCCCGCTGCCGCGCTGGGACCCCGAGGCGTTCGGCAAGGCGTCGGAGCGGATCGCGCGCTTCCTGGGCACCGGGCGGTTCATCGCCTGGATGACCGCCTTCGTCGCCTTATGGCTGGCCTGGAACATCCTGGCGCCGCCGCGGCTGCGGTTCGACCCGTTCCCGTTCATCTTCCTGACGCTGATGCTCTCGCTCCAGGCGTCGTACTCCGCCCCACTGATCCTGCTGGCCCAGTACCGCCAGGCCGACCGCGACCGCGTCAATCTCGAACAGGACCGCAAGCAGAACGAGAGGTCGATCGCCGACACCGAGTTCCTCACCCGGGAGATCGCGGCGCTGCGGACGGGCCTGGGCGAGGTCGCCACCCGCGACTGGCTCCGCGACCAGCTGGAGGACCTGCGCCGGGAGCCGGACGGCGGACGGAGCGCCCCGCGGCCCGGCGTCCACGGCGAACCCCCGCCCGAGTGAGGAACGTGACCGCCGACGGCCATCCCGCGTCCCGCCCGCGGCGCCGTACCATCTCCGTATGGCTACCGACACCCTCCCAGCGCCGAGCGAAGACGCGGTACGCGCCGCGCTCGCGACGGTCAACGACCCGGAGATCCACAAGCCGATCACCGACCTCGGCATGGTCAAATCCGTCGAGATCGCGGCGGATGGCTCGGTCGCCGTGGTGGTCTACCTCACAGTCTCCGGCTGTCCGATGCGGGACACGATCACCAACAGCGTGCGGACGGCGGTCGCCGAGGTCGAGGGCGTGACCGGAGTCACGGTCGAACTCGATGTGATGAGCGACGAGCAGCGCCGTGAGCTGGCCACCTCGCTACGCGGCGGCCAGGCCGAGCGCGAGGTGCCGTTCGCCAAGCCCGGCTCGCTGACCCGGGTCTACGCGGTGGCGTCCGGCAAGGGCGGCGTCGGCAAGTCGTCGGTGACGGTCAACCTGGCCGCCGCGCTGGCCGCCGACGGGCTCAAGGTCGGCGTGGTGGACGCCGACATCTACGGCCACTCGGTGCCCCGCATGCTGGGCGCCGACGGACGGCCCACCCAGGTCGAGAACATGATCATGCCGCCGTCGGCGAACGGCGTGAAGGTGATCTCGATCGGGATGTTCACCCCCGGGAACGCCCCGGTGGTCTGGCGCGGCCCGATGCTGCACCGCGCGCTCCAGCAGTTCCTGGCCGATGTCTACTGGGGCGACCTCGATGTGCTGCTCCTCGACCTCCCCCCGGGCACCGGCGATATCGCGATCTCCGTGGCCCAGCTGGTGCCCAACGCCGAGATCCTGGTGGTGACGACGCCACAGCAGGCCGCCGCCGAGGTCGCCGAGCGGGCCGGTGCCATCGCCGTCCAGACCCATCAGAAGATCGTCGGCGTCGTGGAGAACATGTCCGGGCTGCCCTGCCCGCACTGCGACGAGATGGTCGACGTCTTCGGCACCGGCGGTGGCCAGGTGGTCGCCGACGGGCTCAGCCGGACCACTGGCACGACGGTGCCGGTGCTGGGCTCCATCCCGATCGACGTACGGCTGCGCGAGGGCGGCGACGAGGGGAAGCCGGTCGTGCTGACCGACCCCGACTCCCCGGCGGGCAGTGCGCTCAAGGCGATCGCGGGCAAGATCGGCGGACGGCAGCGCGGCCTCGCGGGCATGTCGCTGGGCGTCACCCCGCGCAACAAGTTCTAGCGCCAGGTTCTGAGCGCGCGCTCGGCCACGGCCTCACGGCTCAGGGGCGGCTTCCTCGGGAAGCCGCCCCTGAGCCTTTGGCGCCTGCCTTACGAGTCGTAGCGGGTGATGTCCTTGACCACCGCGAACCCCAGGCCGTAGGCGCTCATCCCGCGCCCGTACGCCCCGATGTGCACGTCCTCGCCCGCCGTTCCGGCCAGCACCCAGCCGTACTCCGACTCGCGGTAGTGGAAGTCGGTCGGCACTCCGTCCACCGGGAGCGAGAGCTGCGACCAGCTCTCGCCCGCCAGATCGTCCGCCAGCTCCCAGGCGATCGCGGTCTGCTGGTCCAGCCAGTCCTGGCGCAGCGCCCGCTCCATCCGCGTCGGCCAGGTGCACGACAACAGACCGGAACCGGCCAGCCAGGCGGCCGAGGAGACCGAGGTGGCCTCCAGCTTGCCGGTGCCGTCGGCGCTGTCCCGCCCCGGGCGGCTGGCGACGGTGACAACCACCGTGAAGCGCTGCTGATCCATATCGGTCTCGACGCGCAGCGACGGCTCCTCGCCATGGCCGGTCGAGCCGTACTCGACGATGCCATCGGCCGCCGCGCCCACCTGCATCAGCCAGCGGGGGCCGGTGAACGCCTCGTCAAGCCCGTACCAGGGAAAGCCGGCCATCAGATAGCCGTCGACGCTCCGCCGGGCGTCGGCGGGCAACCCCTGCGCAGCCGCTGCCACCCCTCGTTCCCCTAGCCGACCCGTGGTCTCCATGTGCGCGCGGCCTCCTCGTTGCCCTGCGTTGTGGGCGGCCCGCCCCCCTCGGGCGACCCTCACCCCGGACAAAGGGAGGATAGCCATACGGGTCAACCAGGCCGGGCATACGGGGGGATCAAGTGGCGTCGGAGTCGAAAGGCGGACGCTCCTCGCGGCTCGGCTCCTCGCGCTTGCGCAGCAGGTCAGGCGTGCTGGAGTCGCCCTTGGACAGGGACGGCGGGGTGGGGTTGGAAGCCCCTGAAGAGCCCTGCGGCGGATCACTCTCCCGGCCGTGCACCGCGTCGGCGACCTCCGCCATCTCCTTACGGAGGTCGAAGCCGTTACGGATCTCCTTCAGGCCGAGCTCATCGGAGTCCAGCACATGCTTGCGCACGAAGGTCTTGGGGTTGAGGTCCTCGAACTCGAAGTCCTTGAACTCCGGCCCCAGCTCGGAGCGGATGTCCTCCTTGGCGCTGTCGGAGAACTCCCGGATCTTCCGGATGAACTGCGAGACATCCCGAATCACCTTCGGGAGCTTGTCCGGGCCGAAGACGAGCACCGCAAGGACAACGAGCGCGACAAGCTCGAGAGGTCCTATGTCCAACACCTTGCAGCTCCTCAAGACGTCTGGGGCCCCGGCCTGGGCCACTCAACACCGTACCTGGCGGCGGGGTCGGCGCGGGAGACGGCCGGGCCAACATCGCGCGTCAGCCGCTGCTCGCCGAACCCAGCGTCAGCTCCGCGGTGCGCGTCTTGCCGCCGCGCTCGACGGTGAGCGCGAGCCGGTCACCGGGGCGGTGGCTGCGGATCTTCACGATCAGCTCCTGTCCGCTGTGCACAGGGACGCCGTCCACCTCCGTGATCACGTCACCGGCCTTGATCCCCGCCTTGTCTCCGGGGCCGCCGGAGGTGACCGGCGGGCCGCTGCCGGCTCCCTTGGTGTTCACCCGGGCGCCGTCGCCCGTGTAGCCCATGTCGAGGGTCACGCCGATCACCGGATGGGTGGCCTTCCCGGTGTTGATCAGCTCCTCGGCGACCCGCTTGCCCTGGTTGATCGGGATGGCGAAGCCCAGGCCGATGCTGCCGCCCTGGCCGCCCCCGAGGCCCGAGCCGTCGTCGGCCGCCCGGATCGCGCTGTTGATCCCGATGACCCGGCCCTTGCGGTCCACCAGGGGGCCGCCGGAGTTGCCCGGGTTGATCGGGGCATCGGTCTGCAGCGCGTCGACATAGCTGACGTCGCTGCCGTCCTCCTTCTCGCCGCCCGCGGTGATCGGGCGCTCCTTGGCGCTGATGATCCCGGAGGTGACGGTGCCGGCCAGATCGAACGGGGCGCCGATGGCCACGACGGGGTCGCCGACGCGCACGGAGTCGGAGTTGCCCAGCGGCAGCGGGGTGAGCCCGGAGACGCGGTCGACCTTGACGACCGCCAGGTCATAACCGGCGTCGCGGCCGATGATCTCGGCCTTGGCGTCCTGGCCGCTGTTGAACGTCACCGATATGTCGCCGTCCGCGCCGGCGGGCTGGACGACATGGTTGTTGGTGAGGATATGGCCCTGCTTGTCGAGGACGAAGCCGGTGCCGGTGCCCTCCTCCGAGCTGCCGCGCACATGGATCGTCACCACGCCGGGCAGCGAGGCGGCGGCGATCCCGGCGACGCTGCCCGGGGCCCTGGCCTCCTTCTCGACCGGGGCCTGCGGCAGCTTCACATCGACGCCCCCGGAGGCGTTGTCCCGCTCCGCGTACGCGCCGATACCGCCACCGACGCATCCCGCGACCAGGGCGATCAGCAGCACGGCGATCCAGGCGCCGCGGCGGGAGACCGTCTTCCGCGTCTTGGGGGCGGCGGGCGACGGGACCACGGCCCAGGGGTCGTAGCCGCGCCACTGGGCGGTCGGGGCGGGCTGCGCCATCGCGGCGGGGGGCCGGTGGGGCTCTCCGGGACCCACCGGGAGCTGGGTGCCGTGCGGCGGGGTCATCCCGGGGTGCGACGGCATGGGCACGGGCGCGCTCTGCCCCGGTACGGGGCCCGCGGCGGGCGGCAGGGTGGTGCCGTGGGGCGGGGTCATCCCGGGGGCCTGAGGCGGCGTCTGGGCCATTCCGGGGGCTTGCAGCGGCATCTGAGCCGTGCCGGGGGGCTGGGGCGGGGCCTGGGCCATTCCGGTTGCCTGAGGCGGTGCCGGGGCGATTCCGGGCGGGACATGCGTGCCCTGCGCGGGGGTCGCCACCGGGTGCTGGACGGGCGGTGCCGGGGCCCAGGGCCCGGGGCCGCCGTAGGGCGGGGTGCTGTACGGGTCGGGCTCATGCAGCGGCCGGGGCGCCGCCTCCTCGGGCGCGCGGGCCTCCACGGGCGCGTCCACCGGCTCCGGCGGCGCCTGCGCGGCGGCAGCCTCCGTACGCTCCTCGGCGCCCTCCGCCGCATCGCTCGACCGGTCGCCGGGTCGTGCGGCCACCGGGCGGCTCCACCACTTCGGCTTGGGAGCCTTCGGCTCGTCCATGATCTCCCCTTTTTTGAGGGCTCGGTTCGCCTCCGGGGCGCCTCAGTCTCCCCCGGCTACCGCTGGGAGGTACCCCCTGTCGACGGTCGACAGCGACGCGCCCCTTCGGCTCGCCCCCAGCTACCGCTGGGAGGTGACCCCCGGCCGGTCAGCCCAAGCACCCGGACACACTACGGCGCCCTTCGGCTTACCCCAGCCACCGCTGGGAGTGCCCCCGGCCGGTAAGGCCAAGCATCCGGGACCAGGGCACCGCCCCTCGGCTCACCTCCCGAGCCGCGCTGCCCGGAGCCGATTCAACCAGGTCCGTCGGCGCTCGCGCAGCGCGGACGAAAAGACCTTGTCATGATCGGCAAAGAGACGGGCGGCCGGCGACATCGCGCCGTCACCGCCGTCGCACTACTTCGGGGGCGCGCTGACCCCGAGATACGGCGAGCCGCCCGACGTGGGCCGGGACGGGACCTCCAGCTGGGTCGGCGCGGGGGCCGGGGGCGTGGAGTTCGCTGTCCGCAGCAGCTCCGTGACCGAGAGGATCGGCTGTATCAGCGGATTCAGCGCCGCCCCGACGGGCTGGCGCAAAGCCGGTGGATGCGGGGTGGCCGTCGGGGACGGGGTGCCCGTCCGGGTGTCCGTGGTGGCCAGCAGCCCCACCTCCTGGCGGGTCCGCTCCCGCACGCCCGTGCTCACGGCGGCGTCGGCCTCGACCGGGGCGACCGCGGTGTCGGCACCGTCGGCCGAACTTCCCGGGGGGTCGACCGCCGCGTCCAGCGGAAGGGCGGCGCCGAGCGCGAAGGCCGCCAGCGAGACCGCTCCGGCCGCCGCGAAGGCGAACCTGCGGCGCGGGGCGGGGCGCTCGACCTCATGGATCCTGAAGCCGCGCTGACGTGAGGCACGGGCCGATGCCGCCGGTGCGATCGCGGTGCCCGGGGGCATCGCGGGCACGAAGGCGAACGCCCGCTCCCGTCTCTCCTCCGGCTCCCGGACATCACGCAGCTCGCGCACGTCCCGTGGGGTGCCGCGCATCTCACGCGGGCCGAAGACGCTCGGGCCCCCGAAGGGGGAGCCGCCCATACCGTCGTCGCCCGCGGCCGGGAGGCCCTGCAGACGCGCCAGAAAGCCCTCCGACGGTGCCGGGGGCGCCGTCTGGGCGAACACGTTTTTCAGCCGACGCTGAGCATCGGCTTCCGCCTTGCACTTGCAGCAGGTGGCGAGATGGGCGAGGACGCGCTCACGCGCGTCATGCCCCAGCTCACCGTCGACCAGAGCCGCAAGGCGGTCGCCGAGATGCTGCTCGGCGGGGGACGGACCGCCTGATCGGGTCACGCGATTCCGACCTCCCCGCTCAGCCGGGGGGCCGTGACACGCGGCGCCACCGCGGCGACCTCATGCTGCTGACCGGTCCGCGCCGCGGGGGCACGGTGCTGCAGCGCCTTGCGCAGATGCGAGCGGCCGCGGTGGATGCGGCTGCGCACGGTGCCCAACTTGACGCCCAGTGTGGCAGCGATCTCCTCATAGGACAGCCCCTCGATGTCACAGAGCACCACGGCGGCGCGGAACTCCGGGGCGAGGGTGTCCAGCGCCTGCTGCACATCGGCGTCGAAGTGGGTGTCGTTGAAGTGCTGCTGGGGAGAGGGCTCACGGCTGGGGAGCCGCTCCGCCGCGTCCTCGCCGAGGGCGTCGAAGCGGATGCGCTGCCGACGGCGGACCATGTCGAGGAAGAGATTGGTGGTGATGCGGTGCAGCCAGCCCTCGAACGTGCCCGGGGTGTACGTCGACAGCGAGCGGAAGACGCGGACGAACACCTCCTGGGTGAGGTCCTCGGCGTCGTGCTGGTTACCGGTGAGCCGGTACGCGAGGCGGTAGACCCGTGCGCTGTGCGTGCTGACGATCTCCTCCCAGGTAGGAGGCGTCCACGCCGGCGCGTCCGCGTCCGTGGCGAAGGTCGCGGTGGTGGCGGGCTCGGCGAGGGGCGCACCTCCCGTGCCCTTTGGGCTACGGGGGCGAGAACGGTCAGCGGTGTTGGTCACGGATTTCGGCTCGCCCACTGACCTGCGAAAGCGCTTCAGCACTCGCCGGTCACCGGCCGCAGCCGCACCTCCCCTGTCGGCTCTGGTGGTGTCCAGTAGAGCCCCTACCATATCCACCTCGCCCGTTAGCTCCGGATAAGCATTTTTGACCTGCATTTGGTCGTGGTCCATACGGTCCCCCCGGCTTCTACAACGCCTGGTCCCATCTGCGGGTTCCCGTGCGCAGCGGATACAGTCACCGTTGCGCCAACTACGGGGACAGGAGAGGGACATTACCGGCAACCGGCAGACGAGCTGGGCGTTCGCCGACGCATTCGTCGCCGAGGACGAAGCCCTTCACTGGGCCCGTGACCGGGCCCGGGAGGCAGGGCTGCGCTCGGTGTCGGCGGGCACCGGCGCCGCGCTGCGGCTGCTCGCTGCCGCCGCCGATGCCAAGGTCGTCGCCGAGATCGGCACCGGGACGGGCGTCTCGGGGATCCATCTGCTGCGCGGAATGCGCCCGGACGGCGTGCTGACCACCGTGGACACCGAGCCGGAGATGCAGCAGTTCGCCCGGCAGGCGTTCCGCGAGGCCGGGTTCACCGGGAACCGGGCCCGCTTCATCCCCGGCCGCGCCCTGGATGTGCTGCCCCGGCTGGCCGACGGCGGATACGACCTGGTCTTCTGCGACGGCGACCGGCTGGAGTGCCTGGACTACCTCGCCGAATCGTTGCGTCTGCTGCGGCCCGGCGGGCTGGTCTGCTTCGAGGGGGTCTTCACCAACGGGCGGACCGTGGACTCCGCCGCCCAGCCCACGGAGGTGCTGCGGGTGCGCGAGCTGCTGCGGACCGTACGGGAGTCCACCGTGCTGCAGTCGTCCCTGCTGCCGGTCGGCGACGGCCTGCTCTGCGCGGTCAAGCGGGGCTGAAACGGCCGGCCCGGCCGGGCGGCCGCCTCATGGCGGAACCCCCGGAACCCCTTACATGCGCTACCCCGGCGGTCGGTACCTGACGTACCGGCCGCCGGGGCAGCGCGCGGGTGATGGTGGGCCGCAAGCCGTCAGCCGACGACCTTCTTCAAGGCGTCGCCGAGGGCGTCGGCCTCGTCCGGTGTCAGCTCGACGACGAGCCGACCGCCGCCTTCGAGCGGAACGCGCATGACGATGCCCCGCCCCTCCTTGGTCACCTCGAGCGGGCCGTCGCCCGTCCGCGGCTTCATGGCCGCCATGCTCGTTCCCCTTCCTGAAACCAGCTCATCGCAGCCGACAACCCAGGTGTCACCGGCATCGAACACGTTGCTTCACTCTCATTATCCCGCATGGCATGACCCGATGACCAACATCGGTCGGCAACGCCTGTACGAGGCGCTCCCCCAAAACCACCCAATTCGGGGAGGGGGTCGGGGTAGCGTACGCCCGCCGTCACCGAACGAAGGGTCGGTTCTTTGACGCAGGTCACATGTCGGTCGGTCATGATCTCCGGCATGCTGTGCGCTGACCGCCGCGGCGGGTCCCTTCCCGGGCCCTCCGGTGCGGCCGCCGCCCGAGCCACCCGCCAACTCGCCTCGCCTCACCGCCGGAGGACCGCCATGGCCGACACCGTGCTCTACGACCTCGCCGAGGGCCTCGCGACGATCACGCTCAATCGTCCCGACGCGATGAACGCCCTGAACATCGACACCAAGGTGGCGCTGCGCGACGCGCTGCTGCAGTCCGCGGAGGACCCGGCGGTGCGGGCGGTGCTGCTCACCGGCTCCGGGCAGCGGGCCTTCTGCGTCGGCCAGGACCTCAAGGAGCACATCGGTCTGCTGGCCGCCGACCGTGACGGCAGCGGCGAGGGCTCGACCATGAGCACGGTGGCGCTGCACTACAACCCGATCGTCACCGCGATCGCCGGGATGCCGAAGCCCGTGGTCGCCGCCGTCAACGGCGTCGCGGCGGGCGCCGGGGCGGGCTTCGCCTTCGCCGCCGACTACCGGATCATCGCCGACACCGCCTCCTTCAACACCTCCTTCGCCGGGGTCGCGCTGACCGCCGACTCGGGGGTCTCCTGGACCCTTCAGCGGCTGATCGGATACGGCCGCGCCGCGGATCTGCTGCTCTTCCCGCGCGGTATCGACGCCCAGGAGGCGCTCGACCTGGGCATCGCCCACCGGGTGGTCCCGGCCGACGAGCTGGCCGCCGAGGCGGCGGCGGTCGCCCGGCGGCTGGCCGAGGGCCCCACCGCGGCCTATGCGGCGCTCAAGGAGTCCCTGGCCTTCGCCGCGGGCCACACCCTCACCGAGTCGCTGGCCATGGAGGACGAACTGCAGCGCCGCGCGGGGGCCTCGGACGACCACGCCATCGCGGTGAACGCGTTCGTGAACAAGGAGAAGCCGAGGTTCACCGGCCGCTGACCGACTCGCCCCGGCCGCCGGCGGCCGGGGCTCAAGCGCGTCGCGGCCGGGGCTCAGAGCGGCTGTGGCGATCAGACCGCGTCACGGCCGGGGCGATCAGACCGCGTCGCGGCTGTGGCAGTCGGCCAGATGGTCGTTGACCAGGCCGCATGCCTGCATCAGGGCATAGGCCGTGGTGGGGCCGACGAAGCGGAAGCCGCGCTTCTTGAGGTCGCGGCTGAGGGCCGTGGACTCCGCGGTGATCGCCGCGACATCGGTGGCGGTCCGCGGGACGGGGCGGCCGTCGGGGGCCGGGGCATGGGACCAGATCAGCTCGTCCAGCTCACCGGGTGCCAGGGCCGCCGCGGCGCGGGCGTTGGAGATCGTGGCGGCGATCTTGGCCCGGTTGCGGATGATCCCGGGGTCGGCGATCAGCCGCTGCTCATCGGCCTCGGTGAACTCCGCGACCTTCGCGATCGAGAAGTCGGCGAAGGCGGCCCGGAACCCCTCCCGGCGGCGCAGGATCGTCAGCCAGGACAGCCCGGACTGGAACGCCTCCAGACAGATCCGCTCATAGAGCGCGTCATCGCCATGGACCGGGCGGCCCCACTCCGTGTCGTGGTAGACGCGGTAGTCGGCCATGGTCTCGGCCTCCAGCCCCCAGGGACAGCGCAACAGACCGTCCGGCCCCGGAACCACACCCTGCCCGCTCATGCGCCATGCCCTTCGTAGCCGTGTCCCTCGAAGCCGCGCCCGTCATATCCGCGCCCCTCGAAGAGATTTCCCTCGAAGCCGTCCTCGTCGAAGCCGGGCCACTCGGGGCCCTGGCCCTCGGGGCCGCCCCGCCCGAAGCCGTGGTCGCTCTCCGGGGCCGACAGGGGGTCGGGGCCGGGCCCGGGGGGCGACGACGACTTCGGGTGCGGGCCCGCGAGCGCCGCCTCCAGCTCGGCGATCCGGGCGTCGCGCTCGGCGAGCTCGGCACCGAGGCGGCCCAGCACATCGTCGACATCCGCCATCCGGTAGCCCCGCAGCGTCATGGGGAGCCGCAGCGCCTCCACGTCGGCGCGCGCCAGCGGCCGGTCGGCGGGCAGCGGCTCGTCCAAGCGGTCCGGGGGCGCCTCGGTGAGCGGGCCGTCACCACCGCCGACGACGGCGAGCGTGACCCCGCCGACCACCACGACCAGCGCGATCAGCAAGAACAAGAACACGGTGATCGTCTCCCCGTCAGATGCATGGTTGAGTCTGTGTCCGTCGGCCTCGATAACTGTCTGCCCCGATCGTGCCATGCCCCTCCGACAGTTATCGTCGCTGCCCGCAACCTGGAAGAAGACATGAAGGAAGTTCGGATGCTGCGGCTGGGACGACGTGAGTTCGGCGAGAACGAGCGGGTGATCATGGCGATCGTGAACCGGACGCCCGATTCGTTCTACGACCAGGGGGCGACCTTCCGCGACGAGCCCGCCCTGGCCCGCGTGGAGCAGGCCATCGCCGACGGCGCCGCGATCATCGACATCGGCGGCGTCAAGGCCGGACCGGGTGACGAGGTGAGCGCCGAGGAGGAGGCGCGCCGCACAGTGGGCTTCGTGGCCGAGGTGCGCAGGCGCCATCCGGACGTGGTGATCAGCGTGGACACCTGGCGCCATGAGGTCGGCGAGGCGGTCTGCGCCGCGGGCGCGGATGTGCTCAACGACGCCTGGGGCGGGGTCGACCCCAAGCTGGCCGAGGTCGCCGCCCGCCACGGCGTCGGGCTGGTGTGCACCCACGCGGGCGGGGCCCGGCCGCGCACCCGCCCGCACCGGATCGGCTACGACGATGTGGTGGAGGACATCCTGCGGGTCACCCTGGACCTCGCGGAGCGCGCCCTCGAACTGGGGGTGCGGCGCGACGGGATCATGATCGACCCGGGCCATGACTTCGGTAAGAACACCCGCCACTCACTGGAGGCGACGCGCCGGCTGGGCGAGTTGACGGAGACCGGCTGGCCCGTCCTGGTCTCGCTGTCCAACAAGGACTTCGTCGGCGAGAGCCTGGACCGGCCGGTCAAGGAGCGGCTGATCGGCACGCTCGCGACGACCGCCGTATCGGCCTGGCTGGGGGCCCGGATCTACCGGGTGCACGAGGTGGCCGAGACCCGTCAGGTGCTGGACATGGTGTCGTCCATCGCGGGCCACCGGCCCCCGGCGGTCGCCCGCCGGGGACTGGCCTGAGGAAGCCCGCCGCGGACCGGCCGGGCGGGCGGGGACCGCCCCGCCGGGCACCGGCCCGGCGGGGCGCGAGGAGCCCGCCGTCAGACGCCGGACTCCTTGGTGACCAGGTCGATCACTTCGTCGATGTCGTCGGTGAGGTGGAACAGGTCCAGATCGTGCGGGGACGCCTTGCCCTCCGCGATCAGGGTGTTCGTGAGCCAGTCGACCAGGCCCTTCCAGTAGGCGCTGCCGAAAAGGACGATCGGGAAGCGGGTGACCTTCTTGGTCTGGACGAGGGTGAGCGCCTCGAAGCACTCGTCGAGCGTGCCGAGCCCGCCGGGCAGCACCACGAACCCCTGGGCATACTTCACGAACATCGTCTTTCGCACGAAGAAGTAGCGGAAGTTGACGCCGATGTCGACGTACGGGTTCAGGCCCTGCTCGTACGGCAGCTCGATGCCCAGGCCGACCGAGACGCCGCCCGCCTCGGTCGCGCCGCGGTTGGCGGCCTCCATCGCGCCCGGGCCGCCGCCGGTGATCACCCCGAAGCCCGCCTCGACGAGGGCCCGGCCGATCCGCACCCCCGCCTCGTACTCCGGGGACCCCTCGGGCGTACGGGCGGAGCCGAACACGCTGATCGCCGGGCCGAGCTCCGCCAGGGTGCCGAAGCCCTCGACGAACTCCGACTGGATGCGCATCACCCGGAACGGGTCCTCGTGCACCCAGTGCGTGGCCCCCCGGGTGTCCAGGAGCCGCTGATCGGTCGTCTCGGGTCGCATCTGGTGGCGGCGGCGCACGACCGGGCCCAGACGCTGCTCGTGCAGCGCTCGCTCTTCTTCGGCGTTGCCCACTGTGTGCTCCCTTCGCCAAGACCAAGATCTGGTCAAAGATCTGTGGTTCAGAGTAGGCCCCCCGGGCGGCTTCGAGCCGAAATCCCGGCCACGCTCACCCACCGAACCGCTGATCACAGGTCCAACGGCCGCCCGGTGCCGCCGGCGGGTGCCCGACGGACCTAGACGCCTGCGGCGGGCTGCTCCCCGCCCCTCCCCGGCACCCATCCATTTGCGGCTCCGCCGCGTGCGGGGCTCCGCCCCAGACCCCGGTGCCGGGGGCGGAGCCCCGGCGGGGGCCGAGGGCCGGGCCCCCTCGCGGCGGCACTCCAGCCCCTCCGGCGATTGAGGAGCGAGGTCTGGGGCGGAGCCCCAGGGTCGGGAAGGGGCGGGGAGGGGAAAGACGCGCCGGGCCCCCGCGCCGGGTCCGGCCGCTCGGCGCGGCGCTAGCCGACCAGCCAGGCCCGCAGTCGTTCTTCGGCCTCCAGGACGGCCGCGACCGGTACGTGCTCCTCGCGGGTGTGGGCCAGCTTCGGATCGCCGGGCCCGTAGTTCACCGCGGGCACGCCGAGCGCCGAGAAGCGGGCGACATCGGTCCAGGCGTCCTTGGGGGCCACCTCCACCCCGAGCGTCGCCACCAGCGCGGCGGCCGACGGGTGGGCGAGACCGGGCAGGGCGCCGGGCGCGCTGTCGGTGAGCTCGATGTCAAAGCCGGTGAAGACCTCCCGGACGTGCGCGAGCGCCTCCTCCTCGGAGCGGTCGGGGGCGAAGCGGAAGTTCACCGTCACCGTGCAGAAGTCCGGGATGACGTTGGTCGCGTGGCCGCCGTCGATCCGTACCGCGTTGAGGCCCTCGCGGTAGGTGAGCCCGTCGATCTCCGCCCGCCGGGGGACGTAGCCGGCCAGCCGGTCCAGGATCGGCGCGGCCTTGTGGATGGCGTTCTCACCGAGCCAGCTCCGAGCGGAGTGGGCGCGCCGCCCCTGCGTGCTCACCCGCACCCGCAGCGTGCCCTGACAGCCGCCCTCGACCTTGCCGTCGGTGGGCTCCAGCAGCACGGCGAAGTCCCCGGCCAGCCACTCGGGGTGATTCCTGGCCAGCCGCCCCAGCCCGTTGAGCTCGGCGGCGACCTCCTCGTGGTCGTAGAAGACGAAGGTGAGGTCGCGGTTGGGCTCGGGCACGGTCGCGGCCATGCGCAGCTGTACGGCGACGCCGGACTTCATGTCGGAGGTGCCGCAGCCCCACAGCACGCCGTCGTCGTCGAGGCGGGAGGGCACGTTGTCGGCGATCGGCACGGTGTCCAGATGGCCCGCCAGCACGACCCGCTCGTCCCGCCCGAGGTTCGTACGGGCGACGACGGCGTCCCCGTCCCGGTCGACGGTCAGATGCGGCAGGGCCCGCAGGGCCTGCTCCACCGCGTCGGCGAGCGCCTTCTCCTCACCGCTGACCGAGGGGAAGTCGACGAGCCGGGCGGTGAGCCGGGCCGCGTCCAGGGACAGGTCGAGTTCTGGGTGTGCCATACGGCCGACCCTAGCCGGTCGGCCCTGATCCCCGACGGCCCCGGCCCGTCGACCCCGGGCGGCCCAGCCCGGCGACCCCGACGGCCCCGGCCCAGGCGGCCCAAGCCGCTCGCGACGTGGCGTTCCCCACCCCGCGCCCGTGATCCGGCGGAGCCGCGCGAGCTCCAGTACCGTGTGGCGCGTGCCCCTGTCCGTCTTCTCCCACCGTGCCCGGCTGCTGCGGGCCGCGGTCGCCTGTGGCGTACTGCTGGCGCTGGCCGGATATCTGGCGGCGCAACTGCTGACGGGTGGTGTGGGACCGCCGCGCTGTGTCGTACGGGCGAACGGCGAGGATGTGCGGCTGTCCCCCGAACAGACCGTGAACGCCGCCACGATCGAGGCCGTGGCCGCCTCCCGCGGACTGCCGGAACGGGCCGTCACCATCGCGCTGGCCACCGCCCTGCAGGAGTCGGGGCTGCGCACCATCCGCCACGGGGACCGGGATTCCCAGGGGCTGTTCCAGCAACGCCCCTCCCAGGGCTGGGGCAGTGTGCGGCAGATCCGCGACCCGGTCTACGCCGCCGGGAAGTTCTACGACGACCTGGTGCGGATGCCCGGCTATTCGCGGCTGCCGCTGACGGTGGCGGCGCAGCGCGTGCAGCGCAGCGGTTTCCCCCAGGCGTACGCCAAGCACGAAACCGAAGCGGTGGTGCTGACCGGCGCCCTCACCGGCCGCTCCGGGGCGGCCCTCAGCTGCCCGGGGCCGCCGGACGACGGCCACGCGGGCGATCCGGCGCGGGTACGGGCATCCCTGAAGCGGGAGTTCGGCTCCGAGACGGAGGCGCGGCCGGCCTCGGCCGGGCACGGCGGCGGCAAGCAGGCCGCCCCCTCGCCGCACACGGTGGTGGTTCCGGTGCCGAAGGCGGCGGCTCCGGGGCGCGCGGGGCAGCGCGGCTGGGAGATCGCGCACTGGGCGGTGGCCCACTCGGACGAGTTGCGCATCGAACGTGTCTCTTACGGCGAGCGCGAATGGAACGCGCGGAATTCCGCGGCGGGTTGGCGCCCTGCCAAGGGGATTTCCGGGGCGGAAGTGCGGATCGTCACCATGCGATAGCGCATGGAATCGCCGCAGTTCAGGGCGGCTTACGGCGCATTGTGCGGCACGTGCGGAGGAATGGCCCGGGCGTATTACACGCAGAACCGGATAATGCGACGCATTGCCAACTCTTTGCCTTGTCTCACCGCAACCTTCGCGGGGTTCACGCGGTATTCACAGCGTCCGAATCGCCGGGCACCGCACGCCAATTGTCCCTCCGCCAAAGGAGAACCATGTCCCTCCCTCTCACCCGTCGGATCGCCCGCGCCGCACTGCTGGTCGCGGCGAGCGCGGCACCTGTCGTCGGCGCCGCCGGCGTCGCGAGTGCGGCGGAGCCGGCCCAGCCGCAGTCCTCCAAGCTGGGGCTGTCCTCGTTGGATCCCGCCTCGGTCGGTGAGGTCGCCGACGTCGCCTCGCAGCAGGTCGGGAGCACGGCGGGTGACGTCAGCAGCAAGGCCGGCGGGACCGTCAAGGGGATCCTGCCGGCCAAGACCGCCCCGGCGACGGCGGCCCCGGCCAAGCCCGCGAAGCCCGCCAAGGGCGCGAAGACCACCAAGGCCGCCAAGGCCGGCCCGGCCAGGGCCGCCCACGCCAAGCCCGCCGGTAAGGGCGAGGGCAAGGGGAAGGGCAAGGGCGGCGCCCACGCCAAGGGCAAGGGCAAGGCCGCCAAGCCCGCTCGGGCCGCCGCCCCGCAGGCCGCCGCCCCGCAGGCCCCCGCGCCCGCCCCGCAGGGCCCGGACCTCCCGGTCAAGGACCTACCGATCAAGGGCCTGCCGCTGCTCGGCTGATCTCGCCGGACCAACACGGGGGCCCGGGGAGTCTCGTACTCCCCGGGCCCCTGCCGGACGTTCACCTGTTGAGCTGTTCAGCCCGCCAGCCGCCGCACCGCCGCCGCCACGCGCTCGTCGGTCGCCGTGAACGCGACCCGGACGTGCCGCTCCCCCGCCGCGCCGTAGAACTCGCCCGGGGCCACCAGGATGCCCAGCTCGGCGAGGGCGCCCACGGTGTCCCAGCACGGCTCGTCCCGCGTCGCCCACAGATACAGCGACGCCTCGCTGTGCTCGATGCGGAAGCCCCGGCCCTCCAGCGCCGACCGCAGCGCGGCCCGGCGCCGCTCATAGCGCTCGCGCTGCTCCGTCACGTGCTTCTCGTCGCCGAGCGCCGCGACCGTGGCCGCCTGCACCGGTGCGGGCACCATCATCCCGCCGTGCTTGCGGATCTTCAGCAGCTCGCCCAGCACCGCCTCGTCACCGGCGAGGAAGGCCGCCCGGTAGCCCGCCAGGTTGGACCGCTTGGACAGCGAGTGGACCGCCACCAGCCCCTCGAAGGACCCCCCGGAGATGTCCGGGTGGAGCACGGAGACCGGGTCGGCCTCCCAGCCCAGCTCCAGATAGCACTCGTCGCTGACCACCAGCACCCCGTGCTCGCGGGCCCAGGCGACCGCGGTGCGCAGCTCGTCCTCGGACAGCACCCGGCCGGTGGGGTTGGACGGGGAGTTGAGCCACAGCAGCTTCAGGCCCGCCGGGTCGAGATCGGTTGGCTCGTCGTATGGCACCGGCTCGGCGCCCGCCAGCCGCGCGCCCACCTCGTACGTCGGATAGGCGAGCCGCGGGAAGGCGACCCGGTCGCCGGGGCCGAGGCCAAGCTGCGCGGGCAGCGAGGCCACCAGTTCCTTCGAGCCGACCACCGGCAGCACCTGGGTGTGGGTCACCCCGGCCGCGCCCAGCCGCCGCTCCACCCAGCCGGTGAGCGCGTCGCGCAGCGCGGCCGTACCCCAGACGGTCGGATAGCCGGGGCTGTCCGAGGCGTCGGCGAGGGCCGCGCGGATCAGCTCGGGGACCGGGTCGACGGGGGTGCCCACCGAGAGGTCGACGATGCCGTCGCGGTGGGCCGCGGCGATCGCCTTGTACGGTTCGAGCCGGTCCCAGGGGAAGACCGGGAGGCGGGCGGATACGGGTGGCACGGGGTGGCTCACTTTCTTCGGAACTGCCCGGGTTCTTCGGAACGGCCCGGGCCGAGGGCCCGGGAACCCGGTGGATTCCGGCCGAACCGGTGGCCCCCGGGAGACCCGGGAGCCACCGGAACGCCGGGAGCGCCCGGGAAACAGCCCGGTCCCGCAGGCCACAGGCCATACGGGACCGCCGGCTGCTTCCGGGCGCTGACGCCGGGGGCAGGGTTACTCGTCGTGCTCCTGCGGCGGAAGCGCGGCGATGAAGGGGTGGTCCCGCTCGATCAGGCCGAGCTTGCTCGCGCCACCGGGCGAACCGAGCTCGTCGAAGAACTCGACGTTCGCCTTGTAGTAGTCCTTCCACTCCTCGGGAGTGTCGTCCTCGTAGAAGATCGCCTCGACCGGGCAAACCGGCTCACAGGCCCCGCAGTCGACGCATTCGTCCGGGTGGATGTACAAGGACCGCTGGCCCTCGTAGATACAGTCGACGGGGCACTCCTCGATGCACGCCTTGTCTTTCAGGTCGACACAAGGCTGCGCGATGACGTAGGTCACGCTGTCGTTCCTCCTCGTTAGGGCTGCTATCGCGCGGGAGCGCGGCGTCGTCGATGCCCGCACCTAGTATCTCCGTTCTTGGGCACCAGACGCACATGAGGGGCTGACTGAGCTGTGGATTTCACCACTGGCGGACGTCTTGAAGTCCGGATCACCCCGGATGACGTGGGAAAACGCGTCTCGGTCAGACTGATCACCGGGGAGCGTGAGCCCGCCCCCACCTTCACCGACGTGGTCGGCGTTCTCACATCGTGGACCGAGGGCTCGCTCTGCATCACGCGGCGCACCGGTGAGGCGGTACGGATCGCCGAGTCGTCCCTGGTGGCGGCGAAGGTGGTGCCCGCCGCTCCGGCCCGCCGCCGTGGCCCCGCCGCGACCGCGCCCGAGCTGGACCGGGTCTCCGCCCGGGCCTGGCCGCCCCTGGTCAGCGAGCCGCTGGGCGAGTGGACCCTGCGCGCCTCCGGCGGATTCACCCGGCGCGCCAATTCGGTGCTGCCCCTCGGCGACCCCGGGATGGCCCTCGACGAGGCGCTGCGCCGGGTGACCGACTGGTACGCGGCGCGGGAGCTGCCCGCGTACATCCAGGTCAGCACGGGCGCCGAGGGCACCCAGGAGCTGCTCGCGGCGGAGCTGGAGACCCGCGGCTGGACGCGGGAGGTCTCGGCGCGGATACGCATCGCGGCGCTCGCCCCGATCGGGGACCTGGACGCCGACACCTCGGCGGTGACGCTCTCCCGTCGGCTCGACGACGCCTGGCTGGCCCGCTACCAGCGGTCCTCCGGCGAGCCCTCCCCCGAGGCGCGCACGGTGCTGTCGGGCGGCCCTTCAGTGTGGTTCGCCACCGTGCCGGGGCGGGAGGGAGACGCCCCGGCCGCGATCGGGCGCTGTGTGGTGGACGGCCGCTGGGCCGGCTTCACCGCCGTGGAGGTCGCCCCGGAGCGGCGGCGCCAGGGCCTGGCCAAGGCCGTGATGACGGCGCTGGCCCGCAAGGCGCTCGACGAGGGCGCCTCGGCCGCGTATCTCCAGGTGGAGACGGACAATGACGGTGCGCACGCCCTCTACGAGGGTATGGGCTTCACGGTCCATCACACCTACCATCACTGGCGCGCATCTGGACACGATGTGCGCTGAGCAGGGTACGAGTCGGCTATGCCACGGATGAACGACACGTCCCGCCGCCGGCGGTTCGCCGACGCGGCCCGCGAAGAGCGCCCCGATCTGGCGCTGCTGTGCCTGCTGGTCGGCATGGAGGCCGATTCCGGACTGGACGAGACCGGAATCGACGAAGCACAGATCGAGCTCGACCGGCTGGCCGGTCAGCTCCCCTTCTCCCCCGGCGGCCCCGAGGACTGGGCCGCCGCGCTGGCCCGCCTGCTCGGCGAGCGCCATGGCTTCCGGGGCGGCCCGGCCGACTACCAGCGGCTGGGGTCCTCGCTCCTCCACACCGTGCTGCGGCGCCGCCGCGGACTGCCGATCCTGCTGTCCGTGGTGTGGATGGAGGTGGCGCGGCGGGCGGGCGCGCCGGTGTACGGGGTGGCGCTGCCGGGCCACTTCGTGGTCGGCTTCGGCGATCCTTACGGCAGCCACGTGCTGGCCGATCCGTTCGACGGCGGGCGGCCGCTGTCCGGTGAGGACGCGGCGACGCTGGTGTCGGGGGCCACGGGCGCCCCGCTCTCCGCGTCGATGCTGAGCCCGGCGGGGTCGCTGGACATCGTGCTGCGGATCCTCAACAACATCCGCGCCTGGGCGTCCGCCCGCCCCGAGCGCACCGATGTCCGGCTGTGGGCGGTCGAGCTGTCCCTGCTGCTGCCCAGCCACCCGGCCGAGCTGCGCTACGAACGGGCGCAACTCCTGGTGGAGCGCGGCGACTTCGTGACCGGGGCCAAGGAGCTGGAGGAGTACGCGGAGGTGATGGAGGCGGTGCGGCCCGACGCCGCCGAAACCGTACGCCACGAGGCCCGCGCCGCCCGCGCGATGCTGAACTAGCGGCTGCCGCTGCTTGGTAGGTCTTCGCGCATGTGGCCTCGGCGGCCGCTCGGCCCCGGGGCCCGCGGCGTCCGGTGCGGGGGGCATTGCACTCCCGGTGGTGGCCGGGGGCACAGTGGCGGGCGCTGGGGCGCCGTGCCGGGCGTCGTCGGCTCGGGGCGTCCGGTGCAGGGGGCACCTCCCGGTGGCCGGAGGCCGTGTGGGTGCCGGGGCCCGGGAAGAGCCACCGGGCAGGGCCTGGCGGCTGTCCGGTGGTGGCCAGGGGGCCAGTGGCGGACGCCGGGGGGCGTCGTACGGGCGTCGTGGGCCCGGGGGACATCCCGCCGGGCAGGACCTGGCGCCTCCGGCGGGCCGGCCGTCGCGGGGCGGCGGCCCGGCCTTCCAGCCCCTCCGGCGTTTGAGGAGCGGGGCCCGGGGGGCGGAGCCCCGGCGGGGCCCGGGGGCGGAGCCCCGGCGGGGTCCGGGGCCGGGCCCCGGTTGTGGGAAGGGGCGGGGAGGGGAAAGCCCCGCGCCGCCACGGCCGGCCCGCGCCGCTACAGCCAACCCTTTTCGCGGGCGATACGGACGGCCTCGGCCCGGTTCCGGGCGGCGGTCTTCTGGATGGCCGTGGAGAGGTAGTTGCGGACCGTGCCCGGCGACAAGTGCAGGGCGCGGGCCAGCTCGGCGTTGGTCGAGCCGTCCGCCGAGGCGTGCAGCACCTCGCGCTCCCGCGCGGTCAGCGGGCTGGCCCCGTCCACGAGCGCGGCGGCGGCCAGCGTGGGGTCGATCACCCGCTCCCCGCGCAGCACCCGCCGTATGGCGTCGGCGAGCTGGGCCGCCGGAGCGTCCTTGACCAGGAAGGCATCGGCGCCGGACTCCATGGCGCGGCGCAGATAGCCGGGGCGGCCGAAGGTGGTCAGGATCACGATCCGGATCCCGGGCGCGGCCCGGTGCAGCGCGGCGGCGGCCTCGATCCCGCTCAGTCCTGGCATCTCGATGTCCAGCAGCGCCACATCGGGGCGATGGGTCCGGGCGGCGTCCACGACCTCGTCGCCGCGGGCCACCTGCGCGATGACCTCGATCTCGTCCTCGAGCCCGAGGAGCGCGGCCAGCGCCTCCCGCACCATGGACTGGTCCTCGGCCAGCAGTACCCGGATCACGCCCCGCAGCGTATCCGCTCTTCGTAGGCCGCTCTTCGTAGACCGCTCTTCGTAGGCCGCTCTTCGTAGGCCGCTCTTCGTAGGCCGCTCTTCCGCACGCTCCCTTCTTCCGCACCCCCGTCTTCCGCGCGCTCCCTCCGTGCGCTCCTTACGGGGCGGCCCGCGCTATGGGGCGGCCGGTGAGGGCGCTTCGACGCGGACACCGCGAGAGAGCGGGACCAAGGCGCGGAGGGTGAAGCCACCGCGCTCACCGGGGCCGGTCTCCAGGCGGCCGTCGGCAAGCTGGAGCCGCTCGGCCAGCCCGGTGAGCCCGTTGCCGTGCGGACCGGTCCCGCCGCGGCCGTCGTCGGTGACGGTCAGGCACAGCTCGTCGCCGGTCTCGTCGAGCGTGACCGCGCAGCGGCGCGCCCCGCTGTGCCGCACCACATTGGTGACCGCCTCGCGCAGCGCCCAGGCCAGCGCCCCCTCCTGGTCGGGCGGAAGATCGGGGTGGTGGGTGGCGACCCGGCTCAGGTCGGCGGCGACGCCCGCGGCGGCGAGGGCGGTACGGGCCCCGGCGACCTCGGCCTCCAGGGTGGGGCGGCGGAAGCCGCTGACCGCCTCCCGGACGTCCACCAGCGCTTGCCTGCTGACCCGTTCGATATCGGCGACCTGCCGCGCCGCCTGCTCGGGCTTGTCGGGCAGCATCCGGCCCGCCAGCTCGCTCTTGAGCGTGATCAGCGAGAGCGAGTGCCCCAGCAGATCGTGCAGATCGCGGGCGAGCCGAAGCCGCTCCTCGTTGGCGGCGAGCTGGGCCACGGTGGCCCGGGCGGCGCGCAGCGCCCGGGTGGTACGGACCATCTGCCGCACCCCGCTCATCGCGAACCCGCCGAGCAGCGAGGGGATCACCAGGGCGGACATCAGCCCGTGCGAACCGCGCACCAGCACCCCGACGGCCACCATGAACGCGGTGTTCAGCGGAATCGCCCACCGCGCGAGCCGCAGCGGCAGCACCGCCCCGTAGGCGACGGACACATAGACGCACAGCACCAGCCAGGCGTCGCCCATGGTGAGCGTGAGCACGGCGGCGAGCACGCAGGACGTGCCCAGCGCCCCGAAGACCGCGGCCCGGCTCAGTGCCCGGCCGGTGTGCCGGAAGACCAGCACCAGATAGATGGCGACGAAGGCCAGCAGGCCGAGCGCACCGCACACCGTGGCGGGGACGGTGTGGTGCCCGTCGGCGAGATCGCTCACCGGCGCGCCCATGTAGGCCATCCAGATCCCGATCCACATCAGCTTGATCAGGGCCTGCCGGCCGTTCTCGGGGCTCTGGCCGATGGCGGCCGGCCGGTCGTTCTCGTCGTCGTACGCCATCGCGTCGGCCCACCAGGTCAGGCGGCGGAGCACGCCGGGGCGGCGCTCCGGATCGCCGTCGGTCCACTCGGCCCGGTCAGCCATGGTTCTTCTCTCCTCGGATCACGCCTCGGGTCACGCCCCCGGTCCTGCCTTACGGCTGTCCTTCATGCCTTACGGGTGTCCTTGCGGTACAGCCACGCCGCGCCCCCCGCGAAGAGCGCGAGATAGCCGATGAGCAGCGCGACGTCCTTGGCGTGCGGGGCGCCGCCCAGCTCGATCGCCTGGCCGAGGGCGGTGTAGGCGTGGGTGGGCAGATAGTCGCCGATGTTCCGCAGCCACTGCGGATACGACGTGGTCGGCATCCACAGCCCGCCGAGGATCGACAGACCGAAGTAGATGATCATGGTCAGCGGACGTACCGCGTCCCCGGTCGCCAGATAGCCGATGGCCACCCCCAGCGCGGCGAAGACCAGGGAGCCCGCCCAGATGGCGCCGGTCAGCGCCGCCCACTCCCAGGCTGCGTCCAGCCGCACGTTCTTGAGGGCGGCGGCCACCACGAAGACGATCACGATCGACGGCAGGGTGGCCACCGCACCCACCGCGATCTTGGCCGCCACATAGCCGCGCCCGGGCAGCCGGGTGAGCCGCAGTTGCCGGGTCCAGCCGCCCTCGCGCTCCTTGGCGATCCGCTCGCCGTTGCCCATCAGCCCGGCGGTCAGCGCCCCGAAGGAGGCCATCGCGACCATGTAGTAGAGCGGCATCGACAGCCGGGTGCCGGGCACCCGGTCGTCGGCGTCGGTGCTGCCCGCGATCAGCAGGAAGAGCACGGACGGATAGATGATCGTGAAGAACATGAACTTGCGATTGCGCAGGGTCCGCGCGATCTCCAGCTTGACCAGCGCCTTCATCGGGCGGACTCCTCAACTGTCGGCACGGCGCCGGTGGCCGTGTCGGTGGCGGCATCAGTGATGGCCAGGAACGCCTGCTCCAGGCCGAGCCCGGTGACCTCCAGGCCGCGCGGATAGAGCCCGAGCCCGTAGACCGCGTGCACGGTCGCGTCCGCGTCGGTGGACCGGATCCGTACGGTACGCCCCGAGATGTCGATCCCGGTCAGCGCGGGCATGGCGCGCAGCGCCGTCTCGTCGATCGGACCGTCCAGCTCGAAGGAGATCCGCCGGGCCCCGGCCATCGCCTTGATCTCGGCGGACGAGCCGTCGGCGAGCACCCGGCCACCGTGCAGCACGATCACCCGGTCGGCGATGGCGTCGGCCTCTTCGAGGTAGTGGGTGGCGAACAGGATGGTGCGGCCCTGCTTCGTCTGCTCCCGCATCGCGCCCCAGAAGGTCTGCCGGGACGCCACGTCCATACCGGTCGTGGGCTCGTCCAGCACGATCAGATCGGAGGCGCCGGCGGTGGCGAACGCGAAGCGCACCCGCTGCTCCTGACCGCCGGAGAGCTTGTTCACCTTGCGGGAGGCGATCTCGGCGATCCCCGCCCGCTCCAGCACCTCGTCCACCGGATGGCCCTTGGGGTGCAGATCGCAGGCCAGCCCCACCAGTTCGCGGACCGTCACGTCCTCCATCAGAGCGCCGCTCTGCAGCATCGCGCCGACCCGGCCGCGGACGATGGCCTGGCGCGGGGTGGTGCCGAAAACCTCCACCCGCCCGGAGTCCGGGTGGCGCAGGCCGAGCAGCAGATCGAGGCTGGAGGACTTGCCGGCGCCGTTGGGGCCCAGCAGGGCGACGGTCTCCCCCGGGTACAGCGCGAGATCCAGGTCGGCCACGGCACGCACGCTGCCGTAGCTCTTGTTCACCTGCTCGAAGCGGACCACGGGCGGGGCGCCCGTGGTGGCGACCCCGGTGCCGGGGGCGGAAACAGCGGTCGTTGCGGTCATGGCCACCAGCCTGGCCGAGGGCGGGCGGCGCCCGGCAGTGTCAGCGGTCGTGACCTGGGGATGACAGATGTCATGGGTCGGGGTATGACGTGGCAGGGCATGGGTCGGGGCATGACGTGCCGGGGAGACGTGCCGCGGCCCGGGAGACACGAGGCGGCCAGGAGAGACGACGCGGCCCGGGAGACATGACGCGGCCCCCGCCCGGTGCCGGGCGGGGGCCGCGTGGTGAACGAGCGGGCCCGCTCAGTTGTCCTTGCCGATGACGCCGATGCGCTCGCTGGGCGTCTTGCCGAGCAGCGCCTGCCGCAGCGCGGACTCCACGTCCTCCGGGGTGACGGGCTTCTTGCTGCCGTCGCCCCGTTCGAGCAGAACGCCGTCGAAGGTGCTGCCGTACAGCTGCTTCAGGACCGACAGGTCGTAGTGCTCCACCAGCTTGCCGTCGATCACCTTCATGGAAAGGATCTTCGGCAGCGACTTGTCCGGACCGAACGGAATCGAGTGCTGGGGGTCCGTCTGCACCGTGACCAGACCCGACATCGCGGGCTTGGCGAAGCTCTTCATCTTCCGGTCGACCTCGGCGTCGCTGACCGTGGGGCGGCGCGCGGCGACCGGCAGGGTGATGGCCTTGTTCCGGCCGGTCTCGGCGCGCAGGCGGAACCCGTCCGAGACGGCCTTGACCGCCTTGTCCACGTCCAGCCCCCTGCCCTCCTTGCCGTACACCGCGACGGGCTTGCCGGAGGTGAAGTCGATGCCGCCCTCGCGGGCCGTGCCGGAGTCGCCCGCGAGCCGCTCCAGGGCGTCCCGCAGCTTCTCCTCGTCGACCGTGACGGCGGGGTCGGCCTCATGGGTGCCGCCGAAGAGCGAGCCGATCACGGTGACCGGGTTGTAGTCCCGGCCCGCGACGTCCCGGACCGTGGCCTCGGTGTCGAGCGCCAGGCCCGCCACGGAGGGCTTGATCTCCTTCTGCTGGCCGTCGACCGACACCGTCAGCGGGGCGGTGGTGCGCTTGCCCAGGGCGGTGTCCAGCTTGTCGACGGCGACCTCCTTGGAGCTGCCGCCGATGTCGACGCCGAGGACGGTGGTGCCGTTCGGCACATCGGCGTGGTTCATGACCAGACCGGCGGCGTAGGCCCCGCCCGCGATCACGAACAGCAGGCCCGCGACCATGACGACCTTGGAGCGGCCCTTCTTCTTGGGCTTGCCGGCCTTCGGGGCGGACGGCGCCGGGGCGCTGTCGCCGCCGGGCGCCGGGGTCCCGAGGCCGCCCGGGGCGGGCGGCGCCGGCGGCCTGGACCGGCCCTCGCCCGACGGCACCACGGGCACCCCGCTGACCAGCGTGTCGCTGGAGATCTGGTCCGGCGGCACCCCGCCGCCCGGCGTGGGCTCGGGGTCGCGGAACAGCGAGGGGGACGGATCGCTCCCGAGGTCGCCCCTGAACCCCTCTCCGGGACCGTTCAGCGGGCCCGCGCCGGTGGTGGCGCCGAGGCTGCCGGACATCGGCGAGCCGCCCGGCGGGGTCGGCGGCTGGGCGGCGGGGCCGCCGGCCAGCGGCCCCACACCGCCCGGAGGCGCCTGCGGGTCGCCGCCGTACGGACCGCCGGCGGGGCCCGGTCCGGGCGGGGCCGACAACTCGCTGTCGTGCGGGCCCGCACCGGGGCCGGACGGCGGCATGAACATGTCGCCGGTCATCGGGCCGGTGGTGGGCCCGGTCGGCTCGGGGTGACCGGACGGGGCCTGGGCGTCGGTGAAGTACGGCAGATCGGCGACGGGGCCGCCGCCCTGCTGCGGGGCCGGGAACCCCTGGGTGGTGTCCGGCGCCGGGAATCCCTGAGTCGCCTCCGGGGAGGGGAATCCCTGCGTGGTGTCCGGAGCGGGGAACCCCTGCGTGGTGTCCGGTGCCGGGGGCATCGGCGGCGTCGGCGTGCTGCCGGTGGCCGACGAACCGCCCCTGGGCTTACGGGGCGAGAACCAGTCGCTGGTCCGCTGCTCGCCCTCGCCCTTCTTCTCGCGGTTCTCGGAAGGCTCGTTGGACCCGCCGGGCTCGGCCGGCACACCGCGCTCCGGCGTCGGCGTGTAGTCGACCCGGGGCAGCGCGCCGGTGGGCTCGGGGGCGCCGTCGTCCCCGCCGGAGCGCTGCGCGGGTACGCCGTCCTCCGCGACGGGCGTGCGCATGACCACCGGCGGGATGGGCCGCGACCCCGGAATGTTGATCTTGATCCGGGTCGTCAGCGTGGTTTCGGTCTTCGGCTCCTCCGGCTTGGCCGCGGCCCGCGCCTGCCCGTCGTCGGCGAACTCCTGCGGAGCCTCCTGCGTGGGGTTCGGCGAGGGGTACTGGCGGGATCCGTACGGCGGGGTGCCCGACGGGTAGGCGGCACCGCCGCTTCCCTCCCGGGGCCCGGAGGACGAACTGTCAGATTCACGGCTCAAAGCAGGTTCTCCCAGTTAGCTCCGCCGCCCGTCAGACCTCGCGCGGGCGGCTCGGCGGCGGCACCACCATACTGGGCGGTGCGGACGCGCACTTGACGGCCGCCGGATCACCGCATCCGGTACGCCCGAGGCGCACCCTTCGCCGCATGTCCGAAGGGCCTCCAAGTGCCGGGGACGTCGTGCCGAAAACGTCACGTCACTTACCAAGTCGGACCGGCGGGCCAGGAGGTTGCGGCACCAAAGGCAACGTGGCGCACATCACACCGATGAACATTCCGCCGAGGAGGAAAGCGTACGACCCCAGCCCGGCGCCGAAAAGGAAATCCCCTTCGGAGCGGGAGGAAGTGAGCAGCAACACGGCCACCGTCCAGGCCCCCGCGGGCACTCCGCCGCCCATCCGGGCACCCGCGGCCTTGACCCCGCCGTAGCACAGGCCCGCGATCGCGAGCAGCGCGAGCAGCAAACCGCCGGGGAACCACGCCGCTTGGACCAGCGCGCCCGCGGCGCCGACCAGCAGCCCGGCCACGGCGAGCAGGGCGTATCCGCCCAGGCGCAGAGCCGTCATGCCGCCACCCCCGCGAACAGGTCGTCCTCGCGGTCCGCCCCGGCCTCGCCCTTGACGAGCCGGTAGTGCTCATGGACGAACATGGGCTGGCCCAGGTCGTTGGAGAGCGCGAAGAAGGGGCCGTCCACCGCGATCTGGGTGGCGTGGGCGCGCATCGCCGCCGCCTTCGCCCCGGCGTGGGCGGTGCCGTCGACGAACGCGGTGACGTCCGAGTCCGGCACCACTCCGGGGATGTCGTCGACCGTGGCGACACCGGGGAAGAGGGAGTCGCGGCCCGCGGCCCGCAGCCGGGCGAAGCCCTCCTCGACGGCCGAGCGCGGCACGCAGTTCCAGTAGACCTTCGCGATGTCGTGCGGCTCGCCGAGCTCCGGGCGGAAGTCCGCGTCGGCGGCCAGCTCCACGGCGCGCATCGCCACGCGGTGCGCCTGGATGTGATCGGGGTGGCCGTACCCCCCATGGGTGTCGTACGCCACGAGAACCTGTGGCCGGATCTCGCGGACGACGGCCACCAGGTGCCCCGCGGCCTCGTCCAGGTCGGCCTGCCAGAAGCAGTCCGGCCGGTCGTTCTGCGGGGCGCCCATCATCCCGGAGTCGCGATAGCGGCCCGGACCACCCAGGAAGCGGTGGTCCTCGACCCCCAAGGCGGCCATGGCCGCGGCGAGTTCGCCGATCCGGTGCGGACCGAGCGCGTCGTCGCGGTCGGCGGCGAGATGCGCGAGGGCAGGCGGGATGACCTCGCCTTCCTCACCGAGGGTGCAGGTCACCAGGGTGACGTGTGCGCCCTCGGCGGCATACTTCGCCATGGTCGCGCCGTTATTGATCGACTCGTCGTCCGGATGTGCGTGCACCAGCAGCAGACGACGGGCGGGAAGAGCGGTCATGGGCACAGCCTACGATTCGCACACCAGTGCCCACGGGTCGCACGTCCCGGCCTCGCTCGGGGTCAGATCTTCACGCCGCCGATCATGTCCGCCACATTGGTGGTGAGGTCATCGATCGTCGGGGCTACCGAAGAACTCGCCAGGTAGAAGCCGAGGAGGACGCAGACGACCGCATGAACCGCCTTCAGCCCTGCCTTGTTTACGAGCATGAAGACGATGATCAGCAGCAGCACTGACATCGAGATCGAGAGCGCCACAGCGGCTCACCTCCAGATACACGCACTCGGACGGACAACATATTGATGCCACAGGGGGCCTACCCACTATGCGCAATCGATCATAACTATGGCGCTGTGCACACGACTCGGTGCACGGGAGCATGACAGGGGCGCATGCCTGATCGCACGAACTTCCGCGCCCCCCAGGCGGTTTCTCGGTGGTTATGCGCCATCTCGCCATCGTGCGGGGCCGGTTGACCCGCGCGCCGTTCCGGCCGAATCGTGCCAGGGGCAATGCCGCCCCGGCCTACCGATCCGTACTCTCCCTCGCGATGATCCAGAGCCGTACGCTCGCCCTATGACCGGACAGCTCTCGTTCCCACGGCAGCACGCGCGGACCCAACGCTTCACCCTCGGGGCACCGCGGGCCCTGACCGTGGCCCCCGACGATTCACGCGTCGTCTTCCTGCGCTCCCGCTCGGGCACCGACCGGACCGGCCTCCTGTGGGTGCACGACCTCGCCGGGCAGCGCGCGTACCCCGCCGCCGACCCGGCCGAGCTGCTCGGCGGCGCCGGCGAGGAGCTGTCCCCGAGGAGCGGGCACGGCGCGAGCGCAGCCGCGAGGGGTCGGCCGGGGTGGTCGGCTACGCGGTGGACGCCGCCGTCGAGCGGGCCGCGTTCGCCCTCTCCGGACGGCTCTTCACCACCGATCTGCCCGCGGGCACCACCCGTGAGCTGCGCGTCCCCGGCCCGGTCGTGGACCCGCGCCCCTCGCCCGACGGCCGCCACATCGCCTATGCGGCGGGCGGGGCGCTGCGGATCACGGGCACGGACGGCGAGGACGACCGGGCGCTCGCGGAGCCGGAGGAGGACACCGTCACCTACGGCCTCGCGGAGTTCATCGCGGCCGAGGAGATGGACCGCTCACGCGGCTTCTGGTGGTCGCCGCGGAGCGACGCCCTGCTGGCCGCCCGGGCCGACGACGCCCCCGTACAGCGCTGGTGGACCGCCGACCCGGCCCACCCTGGCCGGAAGCCCGCGGAGGCCGCCTATCCCGCCGCGGGCACCGCCAACGCCGAGGTGCGGCTGGTTCTGCTCGGTCTGGACGGCTCCCGTACGGAGATCGAGTGGGACCGGGAGCGCTATCCGTACCTCGCGCGGGTGCACTGGTCGGCCTACGGTCCGCCCCTGCTTCTGGTCCAGGCCAGGGACCAGCGCAGCCAGCTCTATCTGGCCGTGGACACCGACACCGGACGGACCAGCACGGTCCATGTGGACGAGGACGCGGTTTGGCTGGATCTTTTCCCCGGGGTCCCGGCCTGGACGGAGGACGGACGACTGGTCCGCATCGCGGACGAGGGCGGCGCCCGGGTGCTGATGGTCGGCGACCGCAAGTTGACGTCCGGCGCCCTCCAGGTGCGCGCGGTCCTCGACATCGGCACGGACGACGTGCTGTTCTCCGCCTCTCCCGGGGCCGGTGCCCCGCTGCCCGAGCAGCCGGGCGAGATCGACGTCTATCGCGCCTGGTTCCGGGGCAGCGGCGACCAGGGCGGCTGGGAGCCGGTCGGCAAGCGGCCCTTCCCGGCGGTCCACTCCGCCGTGCGCGGCGGTGAGGTGCTCGCACTGGCGTACACGGGGCTGGAGCGGCCCGGGGTGAGCGTGGAGATCCTCCGGCCCGCCGACCACGGCGCGGCCGAGCGCCTCGCCGAGATCGCCTCGTACGCGGAGCGGCCCGTCATCACCGCCCGCCCCGAGCTCCTCTTCGCGGGCAAGCGGGACATCCCCTGTGCCGTTCTGCTGCCCGGCGGCCACCGGGAGGGCGACGGACCGCTGCCGGTCCTGATGGATCCTTACGGCGGGCCGCACGGCCAGCGGGTGGTCGCCTCGCACAACGCCCACCTCACCTCGCAGTGGTTCGCCGACCAGGGCTTCGCGGTGATCGTCGCCGACGGCCGCGGCACCCCCGGCCGCTCCCCCGCCTGGGAGAAGGCGGTGCGCGACGAGCTGGCCGCGGTCACCCTGGAGGACCAGGTCGAGGCCGTGACAGCGCTCGCCGAGCGCTATCCGCTGGACCTCGACCGAGTCGCCATCCGCGGCTGGTCCTACGGCGGCTATCTGGCCGCGCTGGCGGTGCTGCGCCGCCCCGATGTCTTCCACGCGGGCGTGGTGGGCGCGCCGGTGACGGACTGGCGGCTGTACGACACCCACTACACCGAGCGGTATCTGGGCCTGCCGGACGAGCAGCCCGAGGTCTACGCCGCCAACGCGCTGATGACCGACGAGGGGCTGTCCGGCGCGGCGGAGACCCTCCGGCCGATGATGATCATCCACGGTCTGGCGGACGACAATGTGGTGGCCGCGCACACCCTGCGGCTCTCCTCGGCGCTGCTGGCCGAGGGCCGTCCGCACGAGGTGCTGCCGCTGTCCGGGGTGACCCATATGACCCCGCAGGAGCAGGTCGCGGAGAATCTGCTCCTGCTGCAGGTGGACTTCCTCAAGCGATCCCTCGGGATGCGGTAGCTCCGCGGGAAGAGCCGCAAGCCGCCGTCCTTTGTCTGCGGCTGCGTCGTGGCTGGTCGCCCACGCGGCGGAGCCGCATGTCGACACAGCCGCGGCGGAGCCGCACATCGACACAGCCCCGCACCCCTTGGGGGCGCACCCGAACCGCACCGCACCTGGCCGGTGGATCTTCGCGCCTGGGACATCAGCGGCTGCCGCCGCGGGCCCCGCGAAGATCCACCGGACAGGGCCTGGGCCTCGGGGCCGCGCTGATCCGCCGTCACCAGCCCGGCGTCACCAGCCCGGCGGTGGTGCGGGAGGCGCGGGCGGTGCGGACGGCGGCGGGGGCGCGGCGGGCGGGGCCCCGGGCGGAGGGGGCACCAGCGGCGGGGTGCTGGGCGGCGGCGGGCCGTATCCCCCGCCGCCGTAACCACCCCCGCCGTAGCCACCGCTCCCGGGTCCGCCACTCCCGTAGCCACCGCTCCCGGGTCCGCCGCCGTAGCCTCCGGCCTCGGAGCCGCCGCCGTAGCCGCCGGGCCCATAGCCGTCATAGCCGCCGGACCCATAGCCGTCGTAGCCGCCGTGCGCCGGGGCGCCCGGCCCCGGCTCCCCGGTGAACCCGGCGCCCTCCTCAAGGCCCCGCCGGGCCAGGGCCAGAAGGGCGATCAGCCCCGCGATCGCCTCGAAGAAGCCGCTGAGCACGCTCAGCACGCCCACCGTCGGCAGATCGCCGAGGTGGTCCACATAGTCGAGCTTGATGTAGAGCGATGCCTCGCTGATCCCCGTCGCCATGACCAGCGCCGCCGCCGTCATCCCCAGCGGGCGCGCCAGCGGGGCACGCGCGAGCGCGGCCGCCGCGGCGGCCAGGCACAGCGCGACCGCCGCCCACGCCGTCCAGGCACCGGGCGGCGAGAGCAGGGTGGGCAGCGAGTGCTTGCCGGTGAGCAGGTACTTGTAGATCTCCCAGCCCCGCTCCTGGGCCCAGTAGATCTGCCAGGCGGCGAGCACGACCCCGACGGCGCCCAGGAACAGCGCTCCGGTGACCGCCGCCCCGGGCGAGGGGCGGCCCGGCGGCCGGTCGGCGGGCGAGGCCAGATGTCCGGGCGGGGCGAGGTCGGCGGGGCGGCGGGCGGCGGCCACCACGGCCAGCAGCAGCCCGCCGAGCACCACCTGCGCCCAGGCGCTGAGGTTTCCCCGCGTCTTCAGATCGCCGGGGATGCCCTGCAGCCAGTCGGAGTTCAGGTTCCACAGGCTGGGCAGGCGCACCACGACGGTCACCACCGCGACCGTGCCGAGCGCGCCCGCGGCGGCCGGTGAGCGCAGGGCGGTGATCCCGACGACCGCGTAGACCAGCAGCAGCACGAGGTCGAGCAGGGAGGAACCGAAGATCCCCCCGGTGGCCCGGAACGGCAGCCCCGCCCACGTCCACCACAGATGGTTCGCCTCGTCGGCCTTGTCCAGGTCGTGGATGATCCACGCCAGCGAGATCAGCCCGAGGACCGCGCAGACGAGCGCCCCGAAAAGGCGCCCTCCGCTGTTGAGTATCCGTCCCTGCCCCATAGCCGTAGGTTTCCCCCGCCTCGTACCCCGGGCAACCGTCGCGGGGCGAAGAAAAATACGGATCGTGACCGTCCGGCGGCCGCCGGGGGGTGCGACCGGCCGGGGCCACATGGCGCGCCCCGGCCGGTCCACGGCACCCGCACGGCCGTACGCAGTTCAGCCTGACGCGTCCGTATATCGGTGTTGCGACGGATGAGTTGCCGGTGTGTTAACGCGCTTCCTGCCCATAGAACATGCTTTGTCCCTCATGGCGGATCCCTGTCAAGCACGCCCGGACCTCGATCTGCCAAATCTTCGCTCAAGACTCGAATGAGCGGCACATCCACCCTCCCCGGCCCCTTGACTGGGCCGTTCCCCGATTGCGAAAGTCCGCTCAACCCGGTACGCACGCACCACCCTGGCGAGCGGGCGGCGACATGACGCGCATAGATGACGCGAGTTGACGGTGTGACACCAGTGCGGGGGGACGCTACGCGATGACGAGTCCATCCCAGTCCGGCGTGGTCGAGAAGACCGCACCGGGCGCGGAGGGCGAGGCGCCGGCCGGTCTGGCGCCCCGCCAGCTCATGTGGCGGCGGTTCAAACGCGACCGCACGGGCGTCATCTCCGCGTGTGTGGTGATCTTCTTCTTCGCCGTCGCCGTGCTGGCTCCGGTGATCTCCTGGCTGTACGGCAAGGATCCGTACACCACCTACGGCCTGGACCGGCCCGAGCTGCTGGACCCCCTCACCAGCTATCCGATGAAGCCCAACGGGGGCATCGACGGCGAGTTCTGGTTCGGCGTCGAGCCCAAGCTGGGCCGCGATGTGCTGACCCAGCTCGTCTACGGCATCCGCACCTCGCTGCTGATCGGGCTGGCCGCGACCGTGCTGTCCACGATCACCGGCATCGTGATCGGCGTGGTGGCGGGCTATCTGGGCGGCCGCACCGACTACTTCCTCGGCCGGCTCATCGATCTGCTGCTGTCCTTTCCGCAGCAGCTCTTCTTCGTCGCCTTCATGCCGGTGGTCACCGCGCTGTTCGTCAGCCCGCAGAAGGAGACGCCCACCTATTTCCGGGTGACGGCCCTGGTGATGGTGTTGTGGCTGCTGGGCTGGATGCAGCTCGCCCGACTGCTGCGCGGCCAGGTGCTGTCCCTGAGGGAGCGGGAGTTCGTCGAGGCGGCCCGGGTGACCGGCGCCTCGCCGTGGCGGATCGTCCGCAAGGAGCTGCTGCCCAACCTCGTCACGCCCATCCTGGTGCAGTCCACGCTGATGCTGCCGAACTTCGTGACGACGGAAGCGGCGCTGTCCTTCCTCGGCGTCGGCGTGGTGGAACCGACCCCCGACTGGGGCCGGATGTTCGCCAAGGGCGCGAACTTCTACGAGGGCGACATCACCTACATGTTCTTCCCCGGCATCGCCATGGTGGTCTTCGTGGTCGCCTTCAACCTGCTCGGGGACTCGGTCCGGGACGCGATGGACCCGAAGACCACGCGGTGACCGGGGGGCCGGAGGGCCCAAGGCAGAGAACGGCAAGTCTTCCGTCCGATGAGACAGGTGCAGTGACCACGATGACGCCGAAGAAGAACAGTCGCAGAGCCCGTACCTACGCCGTCGCCCTGACCGCGGGCGCCCTGGCGCTCGCGGGGTGCAGCAGCGGAGGCGGCGGCTCGGACCCCAAGGGGTCGAACGAGCCCAAGATGGAGTCCCAGGACGTCACCCTCGGCACCGCGGCCGACTCCACCGGACCGGCCAAGGAGCTGCCGGGCGCCAAGAAGGGCGGCACCGTCACGGTGCTGCAGCGGGACGCCTTCGAGCATCTGGACCCGGGGCAGATCTACGTCAGCGACGAGCTGATCGCGCAGACCCTCTACAACCGGACGCTGACGAACTACCAGTTCGACGACAAGACGGGCAAGGCCAAGCTGGTCGGCGACCTCGCCACCGACACCGGCAAGTCCTCCGACGGCGGCCGCACCTGGACGTACACCCTCAAGGACGGGCTGAAGTACGAGGACGGCTCGCCCATCACCTCCAAGGACGTCCGGCAGGCCGTCGAGCGGCTCTACGCGCCGTATCAGACGAACGGGCCGACCTATCTGCAGCAGTGGCTCTCCGGTGAGGGCCAGAAGTACCGCAAGGCCCTTCCGGACGGCCCCTACAAGGGCAAGCATCTGCCCTCGTCGGTGCTGGACACCCCGGACGACAAGACCATCGTCTTCCACTTCGACCAGCCGCGCGCCGAGGTGCCGTTCGCGGTCGCCATGCCCAATATCACCGCGGTGCCGCCGGGCAAGGACACCAAGGAGAAGTACGACAAGGCGCCGCTGGCCTCGGGCCCGTACAAGGTCCGGAACTTCAAGTCGGGCAAGGGCGTCGAGTTCGTCAAGAACGACCAGTGGGACCCCAAGACCGACTCGATACGCCATCAGTACGTCGACGGGTTCAACGTCTCCTTCGGCCACCAGTGGGTGGACTCCACCCGCCGGCTCCAGGCCAGCAAGGGCGCCGACCGGAACGGGATGACGCTCACCAACGCGGTCGACCCCTCGCAGATCTCCACGGTCCTCAAGGACAAGGAGGCCATGGCACGGTCGCTGACCGAGACGCAGCCCTATGTGGACGTCGTCTCGATCAACACCGATCGGGTCAAGGACAAGAAGGTGCGCGAGGCGATCGCCTGGGCCTTCCCCAGCGGGCAGTACCTCCAGCAGTTCGGCGGTCCCAAGGGCGGTGAGGTCGGCGGCGGGCTGGTCGGCCCCACGCTCAAGGGCTACGACCCCTCCTTCGACCCGTTCCAGAAGAAGAAGTACCCCGGCGGCAACGCCAAGAAGGCCAGGGCGCTGCTGAAGGAGGCGGGCAAGGAGAACTACGAGCTCGTCTACGCCTACGGCAACGGCGACACCCACCAGGACGCCTCGGTGGTCGTCCAGCAGGCCCTGGAGCGGGCCGGGTTCAAGGTGCAGAAGAAGGAGATCGACCAGTCGACCTATTACACGCAGATCGGAAAGGTCAAGAACAAGTTCGACCTGTACCGGTCCTCGTGGGGTGCCGACTGGCCGTCCGCCTCGACCGTGGTCCCGCCGGTGTACGGCGGCGAGAACGTCTACGACGACTCCTCGAACTACTCGCACCTCAACGTCCCGTCGGTCAACGAGGAGATCGGCAAGGTCACCAAGGTCGGCGACCTCGGCCGGGCCACCTCGGAGTGGATCAAGCTCAGCGAGAAGATCCTCACCGATGAGGTCCCCGCGGTCCCGACCTTCTACAACCGGCTGTTCACCCTCTGGGGCTCGGGCATCGGCGGAGTGAAGTTCAACTCGGTCTACGGGGCCGTGGACCCGACGGCCATCTTCATCAAGTAGCCGCGGCCGTACCCAGGCAGCGCAGACCCCGGCCGCACCCGTATCGGCGGGTGCGGCCGGGACCCGCCTCTAGCGGAAGATCACCGACGTCATGTTGAGATTCCTCGCCCGCCGGTCCCTCGGCGCGATCGTGATCCTGATCCTGATCAGCGCGATCACGTTCTTCCTCTTCTTCGCCCTGCCCGCCGAACCGGCCCGGCTCGCCTGCGGCAAGAACTGCGACCCCGTCTCGCTCGCCATGATCAACAAGAACCTGGGCCTGGACCAGCCGGTGCCGGTCCAGTACGCGAAGTTCATGGTGGGGATCGTCGCCGGGCGGGACTTCGCCGTGGGGCACTGCAGCGCCCCCTGCTTCGGCTACTCCTTCGTCAGCCAGGAGCCCGTCTGGGGCACCATCGCCGACCGCTTCCCCACCACCCTCTCGCTCGCCCTCGGCGGTGCCGCCGTGTTCCTGGTCTGCGGGATCGGCATCGGCATGATCGCGGCCTGGCGGCGCGGCACCTGGATCGACAAGTTCTTCAGCTCGCTGTCGCTGCTCGGCGCCTCGATGCAGATCTACTTCGTCGGGGTGCTCGCCCTGGCCTGGTTCGTCAGCGGTCTGGGGATCATGGATCAGCCGGCCTACTACCCCTTCACCGACAATCCGGCGAAGTGGTTCAGCGGGATGCTGCTGCCCTGGGTGGTGCTGTCACTGATCTTCCTGGCCAACTACAGCCGGATGACCCGCTCCCAGATGGTCGAGCAACTGCAGGAGGACCATGTCCGCACGGCGAGAGCCAAGGGGCTCTCCAGCCGTACGGTCTTCTTCCGCTACGCCTGGCGCGGCGCCATCGCCCCCATCGTCACCATCTTCGGCATCGACCTCGGATCGCTCTTCGGCGGGGCCATGGTCACCGAGTACACCTTCACCCTGCACGGCATCGGGCGGCTGGCGGTGGAATCCGTCCAGCTCACCGATCTGCCCATGCTGATGGGCGTGATGCTGGTCAGCTCCGCGGCCATCGTGGTGTTCAACATCCTGGTCGACGCCGCCTACGCCTTCATCGACCCGCGCGTGCGCCTCGCCTGACAGACCCGGAGCTGCCGAGATGACCACACTCACCAAGCCCGACGACGGCGCGACGCCCCCACCGGCCGGCCCCGGCGACGGCGCCTTCCTGTCCGTACGCGATCTGTACGTCCGCTTCTCGACCGAGGACGGCGTCGTCAAGGCCGTCGACGGCCTCTCCTTCGACCTCGAACGCGGCCGGACGCTCGGCATCGTCGGCGAGTCCGGCTCCGGCAAGTCCGTCACCAACCTCACCGTGCTGGGGCTGCACGACCCGCGCACCACCACCGTCAGCGGCGAGATCCTGCTGAACGGACAGGAGCTGACCGGGGCGCCCGAGCGCACCCTGGAGCGGCTGCGCGGCAACACCATGGCGATGATCTTCCAGGATCCGCTGACCGCCCTGTCGCCGTACTACACGGTGGGGCGCCAGATAGCCGAGCCGTACCGCAAGCACACCGGCGCCTCCAAGAGCGAGGCCCGCTCCCGCGCGATCGAGATGCTGGAGAAGGTCGGCATCCCCAACCCCCGGCTGCGGGTGGACGACTATCCGCACCAGTTCTCCGGCGGGATGCGGCAGCGCGCGATGATCGCGATGTCGCTGGTCTGCGACCCCGATCTGCTGATCGCCGACGAGCCGACCACCGCGCTCGACGTCACCGTCCAGGCCCAGATCCTGGATCTGCTCAAGGACCTCCAGCAGGAGTTCGGCTCCGCGATCATCCTCATCACCCATGACCTGGGCGTGGTCGCCAACACCGCCGACGATCTGCTGGTGATGTACGCGGGCCGGGCCGTGGAGCGCGGTACGGTCCGCGAGGTGCTGCGCGCGCCCCAGCACCCGTACACCTGGGGGCTGCTGGGCTCCATGCCGCGGCTGTCCTCCGCCGTGGACGAGCCGCTGAACCCCATCCCCGGCTCCCCGCCGAGCCTGCTCAGCCCCCCGCCGGGCTGTCCCTTCCATCCGCGGTGCCACTACACCGACCAGGTGGAGGGCGACCGCTGCGCCACCGAGCGGCCCGTGCTGCCGGACGGCCGCGGCGCCGCCTGCCACCTGAGCGCCGAGCGGAAACAGACCCTCTTCACCGAGCAGATCAAGCCCCGGCTGGGCTAGGGCCTAGGAGCGCTGACGCATGAGCATCGAGTCGGGCACACCCGAACCCCTCCTGGTCACCGAGAAGCTGACCAAACACTTCCCGATCATGGGCGGCTTTCCGTTCAAGCGGAAGGTCGGGGCCGTGCAGGCGGTGGACGGGATCGATCTGACCGTGCACGCCGGGGAGAGCTTCGGGCTGGTCGGCGAGTCCGGCTGCGGCAAGTCCACCACGGGCCGGCTGCTGACCCGGCTGCTGGAGCCCACCGCCGGGAAGATCACCTACCGGGGTCAGGACATCACCCACGCGGGCCGCAAGGAGCTGGCCCCGATCCGCTCCGAGATCCAGATGATCTTCCAGGATCCGTACTCCTCGCTGAACCCCCGGCAGACCGTCGGCACCATCATCTCCGGCCCCATGGAGATCAACGGCATCAATCCGCCGGGCGGCCGCGAGGCCCGGGTGCGCGAACTGCTGGAGATCGTGGGCCTCAACCCCGAGCACTACAACCGCTTCCCGCACGAGTTCTCCGGCGGCCAGCGCCAGCGCATCGGCGTGGCCCGCGCACTCGCCCTGGAACCCAAGCTGATCGTCGCCGACGAGCCGGTCTCGGCGCTGGACGTCTCCATCCAGGCGCAGGTCGTCAATCTGCTCCAGAAGCTCCAGCGGGAACTGGGCATCGCCTTCCTGTTCATCGCCCACGACCTGGCCGTCGTACGCCACTTCTCGCAGCGTGTCGCCGTGATGTACCTGGGCAAGGTGGTCGAGGTGGGCGACCGCGACTCGATCTACCGCCGCCCCCGCCACCCGTACACCCACGCCCTGCTGTCCGCGGTGCCGGACGCGGCGGTGGTGATGGCCGAGAACGTCAAGGACGCAGCGGACACAGCGAACACAGCGGACACCTCGGATACCGAAGAGGCCGCCCGCCGGACGCGCATCCGGCTCGCCGGGGACGTCCCCTCCCCCATCAACCCGCCCTCCGGCTGCCGCTTCCGCACCCGCTGCTGGAAGGCCCAGGACAAGTGCGCGCGGGAGGAGCCGCCGCTTCTGCGCCTGGACGGCAACCGCGAGGGCCATCTGTCCGCCTGCCACTTCCCCGAGGACCCGACCCTCGAGGCCCGCGAGGAGGACGTCGTCCTCGACCCGGCGCTGATCGCGGCGGAGTCGGGGACGGGAGCGCCACCGCGCAAGGAGCCGTAAGGAGCCGTAAGGGACTGGCCGCTCGGGCTCAGAAGCGCGAGAAGGCATGCGCCCGGCCGATCGCGGTGAACCCGCGGCGGCCGTACCAGTGCAGCGGCCAGTCGTCCTGGTCGGCGACGAGGAACCGCAGCCCGCACTCCGCGGCGGCCGCGCGGCGCAGCGCCGCGGTCAGGACGGCGTCGGCGTGGCCGCGGCGCAGATACGGCTCGGCGGTCGCCACCTCCTCGATCTGGGCGATCCCGGCGGCGGGCTCCAGATACAGATCGGCCCAGGAGGCGACCTCGCCGCTGTCGTCGTGGGCGGCGAGGAAGAGCACCTCCTCGGCCCCGGCCCGCCGCGCGGTACGCCGCTCCACGAGGTCGTGCACGGTCCGCTCGTCCGCGTCCGGCATCCACCGCCGCTGCTGCGCCGTCACCGCCCGCCGCAGCGGCCCGTGCGGATCCGGCCCCAGCTCCCGCTCCACCACATCGGCCGCCGTGGCCTCCGGCACCGGCCCGGTGTGGACCATCAGCACCTCGGTCATATGGCTGTACCCGGCCCGTTCGAGCGCGGGCACACAGAGAAGTCCCAGCGCCTCGTCATGGACCGTGATCCGGCGGTGCGGAAGGAAGGCCATGACCTCGTCGGCGAGCGCGGGCAGCCCCTCGGGGTCGGCGGGCCCGACGATATGCAGCTGATTGTGCTCATGGGAGCGCGCGTAACCCCCGTGCAGCACCAGGAATCCCCCCGGCACCTCCCGCACCTCACCGGCCTGACGACGGGCGAAGGAGATCCGGAAGTCCTGGACGCGCTCAAGGTCGTTCTGCGGCACCTCGCGATCATAGGCGAACCCGCACATCGGGGCCGGCGTCCGGGACGGGGCCGTAGACGGCGTTGGGGGCAGTCGTGTCGCCCCGTAATCTGCCCACCCCCTCGTTCGGATGAACCGCCGTCCACGGGCGCCCGGAATGGGCAGTCCGCCCGTATGATCGCCGGTATGAGCCTCGAACGTGTCACGATCACGATCCCGAGCGAGACCCTGAGCGCGGCCAAGGACGCGGCGGACCGCGAGGGAATGAGCGTCTCGGCCTGGCTCTCGCGCGCGGCCGAGCGCGCGGCCAAGATCGAGGCAGGGCTGATCGCGGCGGAAGAGGTACTGGCGGAGATCGGTCCACCCACTCCGGACGAGCAGGCCTGGGTGGACGAATTCATGGACACGATCACGAGGCCGGCAGCGGGCGACAGCTCAGGCGCTGACGATCACGCGGCTTGATGTCGTCAGTGCCGGGGGGATAACCGATGACCGCATTGCGTCCTGTTGTCTACGACGCGGGCATGTTGATCGCTGCCGAGCGTTCCCAGACCAAGGTCTGGAGAGCGCACCGGGCCTATCTCACGGCGGGCGGCGTGCCCCTGGTGCCCGCGGCCGTGGTCGCCCAGGTGTGGCGGGACGGAGCGCGGCAGGCGCGCCTGGCGCAATTGCTCAAGGGCTGCGATGTGGCGGTCATGGACGAGACAGCGGCTCGGGAGATCGGGGAATTGCTGGCTCTGGCAGGAACGTCGGATCCGGTGGACGGAGCCGTCGCCGTGCTCGCCGTGCGGCAGGGGGCGGCCATCGCCACCTCCGACCCCGACGACATCCGGCATCTGCTCGACCGCCTCGGCAGCCGAGGCAAGCTGGTGGCCGTGCAGCAGGTCTGAAGGTCGGCTGCCCCCGGGAGTAGCGGTCGCCGTAGGTCCAGTGCCACCACTCCTCACGTACCCCACGCCATGTTGACGAGGGCCACGCACATCACGAGGACCATCCCCACACCTTGCACGGCCGTGCCCCAGGCAGGCATGGACTCGCCCCTCCGGGTCGCCGAGCGCCGCGCGAAGAAGGAGGTCACCAGCGCGATGACGCCGATGGGAGCGAACACGATGGACAGCCAGTCGGCTTGCACAGGGGTCATGGCGGACTTCCTCGGTTCTCACCTCGACGACAGGGCGGCCATCATCCGCCGGAATGCCCGGGACCCCTCCCGAGCAGGGCTCACCGGGACGGGCGGCGGTACGGGCCCCGGTCAGCGCAGGGCGCGGAAGAACGTCCGGACGTCATCCACCAGCGGTTCCGGGACCTCCATCGCCGCGAAGTGGCCGCCCGCCTCGAACTCCGACCAGTGGGTGATCGTGTGGTGCGGCTCGGCGAGGCGGCGGATCGCGGTGTCGCCCCGGAAGACCGCGACGCCGGTGGGGACGCCGGAGCGTTCGGGGGGCGTGCCTCAGGCCGAGGCGGCCTCCTTGTAGAGGCGGGCGGAGGGGCCCGCGGTGTTGGTGAACCAGTAGAGGGAGACGTTTGTCAGGACCGCGTCGCGGTCGAGGGCGTCCGGTTTGTGGCTGTGGGCGGCGAACCAGTCGAGGTTCCAGGCCAGTTGGCCGGAGGGTCAGTCGGCGAGGCCGTAGGACAGGGTCTGGGGGCGGGTGCCCTGGATGGCGGCGTAGCCGGACAGGTCGCGGTGCCGGCGTTCCCGCCCGGCGAGGCGGGAGCGCTCCGCCGGGGTCAGCTCCTCCGGCCCGGCCGGGTCGGCCGGGGCCCGCGGTGCCCGGAGCCCTGCGGCGGCCGGGGCCGGGGGCGCGCGACCCTCGGGGGCTCGGGGCGGCCGGGGCCCGCGGTGCCCGGAGCCCTGCGGCGCCGGATATGAAACGCTTGCGCGTCTCCTCTCACCCCAGGCGGGAATGGATCGCTCCAACTCCGGTAACAGCACTTGAAATATGGGATGTTCTTACGGGACAGTGCTCCAGAAAGCGCTTGCCGAGCGAGGGACGTACCGCTCGGCTCGCGCTTCCCCAATCGCGCCTCACCCGCGTCGCTCCACCCACCGCCTCACCCACCGCGCGCCACCCCGGACAGCGGTCATCGACGTGCGCCGTCGCCGCAGGGGATGTCAGATGGGGCCAAAGGCGGATCTTGGACCGGATCCTCGGGAGGCGCCATGCGCGGAGCCCCGTATTCCCTGCGTGCCAGGCGTGCGCTGTCCGCGCTCTGCGTGTCCGCCGTCGCCCTGCCCCTGACGGCCTGCGGCGGCGGGGACGGCGGCGCCGAGGACGGTGTCGTCCGCTCGTCCTGGGGCGATCCGCCCAATCCGCTGGAGCCGGCCAACATCAACGACGTCCAGGGCGGCAAGGTCCTCGACATGATCTTCCGTGGGCTCAAGCGCTACGACCCCAGGACCGGCGAGGCCAAGAACGCGCTCGCGGACCGGATCGAGAGCTCCGACCAGCGGAACTACACCATCACCCTCAAGAAGGACCGGCGGTTCGCCAACGGGGAGAAGGTCACCGCCGCGTCCTTCGTGAACGCCTGGAACTACGGCGCCCGGATCGACCACAAGCAGCGCAACGCCTACTTCTTCGAGTACATCGAGGGCTACGACAAGGTCCATCCCGCCTCCGGCGGCGCCCCCACCGCCAAGGCCCTCTCCGGGCTGCGGGTCAAGGACGAGCGGACCTTCACCGTCCGGCTCACCCAGAAGTTCTCCACCTGGCCCAAGACGCTGGGCTACAACGCCTATGCGCCGCTGCCCCGGGCGTTCTTCGAGGACCATGCCGCCTGGCTGAGGAAGCCCGTCGGCAACGGCCCGTACCAGGTGCGGTCGTACACCAAGGGCTCGGTGATGAAGCTGCGCGCCTGGGACGGTTACCGCGGCCCGGACAAGGCCCGTAACAAGGGCGTCGATCTGCGCGTCTACACCGACAACAACACCGCCTACACCGATCTCCAGGCGGGCAATCTCGATCTGGTCGACGATGTCCCGGCGCAGCAGCTCAAGTTCGTCCGCTCCGACCTCGGCGACCGCTACATCAACCAGCCCGCCGGGATCATCCAGACCCTCACCTTCCCGATGTACGACCGCGCCTGGAGCGGCCCGGCCAAGGCCAAGGTCCGCCGGGGGATCTCGATGGCGATCAACCGCGCGCAGATCACCGAGCGGATCTTCCACGGCACCCGCACCCCCGCGACCGACTGGACCTCGCCGGTCCTGCGTCGCCAGGGCGGCTATCAGCCGGGGCTGTGCGGGGACGCCTGCCGCTACGACCCGGCCAGGGCGCGCACGCTGATCAAGGCGGGCGGCGGGCTGCCCGGCGGCCGGATGACGATCACGTACAACGCCGACAGCGGCTCCCACAAGGACTGGGTGGACGCGGTCTGCAACAGCGTCAATACCGTGCTGAGAAGCGACCGGGCCTGTGTCGGCAAACCGATCGGCACCTTCGCCGACTACCGCAACAAGATGGCGGGCAAGGAGATGACCGGGCCCTTCCGGGCCGGCTGGCAGATGGACTATCCGCTGATCCAGAACTTTCTGCAGCCCCTGTACTACACCGGCGCCTCCTCCAACGACGGCCACTTCAGCGACACCGGCTTCGACCGGATGGTGAACCAGGCCAACGCCGCCTCCGCGGACGGCCGGGCCATCGCCGACTTCCGGGACGCGGAGAAGGTCCTCGCCGAGCAGATGCCCGCCATTCCGCTGTGGTACCAGAACGGCAGCGCGGGCTATTCGCAGCGGCTCAGCGAGGTGGCGCTCAACCAGTTCAGCGTCCCGGTCTACGCACAGATCAGGGTCGGCTGAGCCATGGGCCGCTATGCGCTGCGCCGACTGCTGCAGATGATCCCGGTGTTCATCGGCTCCACCTTCCTGATCTTCTTCATGGTGTACGCGCTCGGCGATCCGGTCGCCGCGCTCTTCGGCGACAAGGCCCCCGACCCCGCCACCGCCGCCCGGATTCGCCAGGACCTCTCTCTGGACGAGCCGCTGTGGCGTCAGTACGTGCACTACATGGGGCAGGTCTTCAGCGGGCACTTCGGTACGGCCTTCAACGGGCAGCCGGTGACCGAGCTGATGGCGAGCGCGTTCCCCGTCACCCTCCGGCTCACCGTGGTCGCGGTCGTCTTCGAGATGGCGCTGGGCATCACCCTGGGCGTCCTCAGCGGGCTGCGCCGCGGCCGGGGTCTTGACACCTCGGTGCTGCTGCTCACCCTGGTCGTGGTCGCCGTCCCGACCTTCGTCAGCGGCACGGTGCTGCAGTATCTGTTCGGCGTGACCTGGGGCTGGGCCAGACCCTCGGTCTCCCCGGAGGCGCCGCTGAACGAACTGCTGCTGCCCGGGGTGGTGCTGGGGCTGGTGTCGCTCGCGTACACCACCCGCCTCACCCGCACCTCCATCGTGGAGAACGCCCGCGCCGACTACGTCCGTACCGCCGTCGCCAAGGGGCTGCCGCGCCACCGCATCGTCACCCGCCATCTGCTGCGCAACTCGCTGATCCCGGTGGTGACGTTCATCGGCACGGACATCGGCGCGCTCATGGGCGGGGCCATCGTCACCGAGCGGATCTTCAACATCCACGGCGTGGGCTACCAGCTCTACCAGGGCATCCTGCGCCAGAACTCGCCGACCGTCGTCGGCTTCGTGACCATCCTGGTGATCGTCTTCCTGCTCGCCAATCTGCTCGTCGACCTCCTCTACGCCGTGCTCGACCCGAGGATCCGGTATGCCTGAGCCCTTTGACCCGCGCTACGACATGACCGAGGCGATCGCACCGGCCGGCAGCGGCGGCGGTCCCATGGACCTCACCACCTCCGGCCCCCAGACCCTGAAGGGCGGACCACGGCGCGGCCCCTGGCGGCTCCCCCTCCCGTGGCGCAAGGAGCCCGGCCGCCGCTCCGGCGGACCGGCCGCGCCCACCGGCCGGGGGCTGTGGTCGGATGCCTGGCACGATCTGCGCCGCAACCCCGTCTTCATCGTCTCCGCGCTGACCATCCTCTTCCTCGTCCTCATCGCGATCTGGCCGCAGCTGATCGCGAGCGGCAACCCGTACCACGGCGACCTCGCCAGGGCGCAGGACGGCCCGGCCCCCGGCCACCCCTTCGGCTACGACCTCCAGGGCCGCGACGTCTACACCCGCACGGTCTACGGCGCCCGCGCCTCCATCACCGTCGGCATCTGCGCCACCCTCGGCGCGGCCCTGCTGGGCAGCGCGCTGGGCGGGCTCGCCGGGTACTTCGGCGGCTGGTGGGACGCGCTGCTCTCACGGATCGCCGATGTCTTCTTCGGCATCCCGATCCTGCTGGGCGGCCTGGTCTTCCTGTCGGTGGTCACCAGCGGCTCGGTGTGGCCGGTCGTCGGCTTCATCGTGCTGCTGGGCTGGCCGCAGATCTCCCGGATCGCGCGCGGCTCGGTGGTGACCGTCAAGGAGCACGACTACGTCCAGGCGGCGCGGGCGCTGGGCGCCGGCAGCGGCCGGACGCTGCTGCGCCATATCGCGCCCAACGCCGTGGCCCCCGTGATCGTCGTCGCGACCATCGCGCTGGGCACCTACATCTCGCTGGAGGCCACGCTGTCGTTCCTCGGCGTGGGGCTGAAGCCGCCCACCGTCTCCTGGGGGATCGACATCTCCTCCGCCGCCACCCAGATCCGCAACGCGCCGCACATGCTGCTGTGGCCCGCCGGAGCGCTGTCGGTCACGGTGCTCGCGTTCATCATGCTCGGCGACGCGGTGCGCGACGCCCTCGACCCCAGGCTGCGGTAGGTCCGGCGATGACCCGCCTGCTGGAGGTCCGGGACCTCCGCGTCGAATTCCGCACCCGGGACGGGGTCGCCGAGGCCGTCGGCGGGGTGAGCTACGGCCTGGACGCGGGCCGCACCCTCGCCGTACTGGGCGAGTCGGGGTCCGGCAAGTCCGTGACCGCCCAGGCCGTCATGGGCATCCTCGACTCGCCGCCCGGCCGGGTCACCGGCGGCCAAGTGCTGTTCCGGGGACGGGATCTGCTGACGATGGGCGCGCAGGAGCGCCGCCGGATCCGGGGCGCCGCGATGGCGATGATCTTCCAGGACGCGCTCTCCGCCCTCAACTCGGTGATCCCCGTGGGCGCCCAGCTCGCCGAGATGTACGAGGTGCACCGGGGGATGTCCCGCAAGGACGCCCGGCGGCGGGCGATCGAGCTGATGGACCGGGTCCGCATCCCGGCGGCGGGGCAGCGGGCCGGGGACTATCCGCATCAGTTCTCCGGGGGATGCGCCAGCGCATCATGATCGCCATGGCGATGGCGCTGGAGCCGGAGCTGATCATCGCCGACGAGCCGACCACGGCCCTGGACGTCACCGTCCAGGCCCAGGTCATGGACCTGCTCGCGGAGTTGCGCCGGGAGTACGCCATGGGGCTCGTCCTCATCACCCATGACCTGGGCGTGGTCGCGGACGTGGCCGACACCATCGCGGTGATGTACGCGGGCCGGATCGTGGAGACCGCGCCGGTGCGCGACCTCTACCGCCGCCCCGCCCACCCCTACACCCGCGGACTGCTGGACTCCGTGCCGCGCGTGGACCAGCGGGGCCGGCGGCTCTACGCCATCAAGGGCGCGCCGCCCAGCCCCCTCGCCATGCCCCCCGGCTGCCCCTTCCATCCCCGCTGCCCGCGCGCCCAGGACGTCTGCCGCCTGGAGCGGCCGCCGCTGTACGAGGTGGCGGCCGACGCCGGGGCGGACAGCCGGACCAGCGCCTGCCACTTCTGGAAGGAGGAACTGCATGGCTGAGCCCGATGGGCCGGTCCTGGAGGTCCGCGACCTGGCCAAGCTCTATCCCCTGACCCAGGGCGTGGTGGTCAAGCGGCGGATCGGCGCCGTCCGGGCGGTCGACACGGTCTCCTTCGCCCTGCGGCGCGGGGAGACGCTCGGCATCGTCGGCGAGTCCGGCTGCGGCAAGTCCACCGTGGCCAAGCTGCTGGTCGGCCTGGAGCGGCCGACCGCCGGGACGATCCACTACCGGGGCGAGGACATCACCCGGCTCTCGGGCCGCGCGCTGCGGGCCGTCCGCCGCAACATCCAGATGGTCTTCCAGGACCCGTACACCTCGCTCAACCCGCGCATGACGGTGGGCGACATCATCGGGGAGCCCTTCGAGATCCATCCCGAGGCGGCCCCCAAGGGCGACCGGCGGCGGGCGGTCCAGGAGCTGCTGGAGGTGGTGGGGCTCAGCCCGGAGCACCTCAACCGCTATCCCCACCAGTTCTCCGGCGGCCAGCGCCAGCGCATCGGCATCGCCCGGGGCCTGGCGCTACGGCCGGAGGTCATCGTCGCGGACGAGCCGGTCTCGGCGCTGGACGTCTCGGTGCAGGCACAGGTGGTCAATCTGATGGAGCGGCTGCAGGACGAGTTCGGCCTGGCGTACGTCTTCATCGCCCACGATCTGTCGGTGGTCCGGCACATCGCCGACCGGGTCGCCGTGATGTACCTGGGCCGTATCGCCGAAATGGGCACCGGCCCCGAGATCTACGACCACCCCACGCATCCGTACACCCAGGCCCTGCTCTCCGCCGTCCCGGTCCCCGACCCGGAGCCGCGTGGGGCCCGGACCCGCATCCTGCTCCCCGGAGACGTCCCCTCCCCGGCCAACCCGCCCTCCGGCTGCCGCTTCCGCACCCGCTGCTGGAAGGCGCGGGAGCGCTGCGCGGCGGAGGTGCCGGTGCTGGCGGTGCCGACGGGCCTGGCGGGCCCCGCCGCCCACGCCTCGGCCTGCCACTTCGCGGAGGAGCGCGCGGGGGTCAGGGCATGATGTCGAATATGCTCGCGCCGGACCCGCGCCCCACCCCGCCGCCCTGCCCTGGTGGCTCCCGGTGCACCGGGTGGACACGCAGCTGGACTTGGGGCGCGAACGCCTGGACTGCGGCGGTGAGCCGGGCCTGATCGACCTTCCGGAGGACGATGCGCCGACTGTTCCTGACGACCTCGTACTCGAGGTGCGGTGCGAAACCCGCGGCGAACTGCGGGGTGAGCTTCCGGTTCGGGCCGGGAGGCGCAGGAACGCCCGGCCGCAGCTTCAGACCTATGTACCGTACCGGCTTCTCGCTGGGGGTTTGCGTGGCCCACACCACGACGGCTTCGATGTCCCGCCACGGCACGACGGCGAGGAACCGGTGGTATCGCAATACTGCGCCGCCCAGGGTGACGCCGGACTCATCGGCCCGGAAGGCCACCAGCCGCTTCCACCCGGCGCCGGAGAAGAGCTGGAAAGGGGTGCGGGTGTAGTACTCCTGATAGACCGGTGAGTGAGGGGGAGTCATGCCACGACCCTACGAGGCGCGGCGCGGCGCCGTCTCGCGCCTTCGGCGCAATTGAGCATGGGTCGGGGGGTGGGGGGCGGGGCGCCGTCGCCGGGCACCGACCGCCGGGGGTGGGCGCCGGTGGCGGCGCCCGTGCTCGGGGGCCGAGACCGTTGCCGGACTGCCGGATCGCCTCCGGATTGCCGGGGGGGTGGGGTACCCCTCTGGAAAACGTTTGACAAATTAGTTGCGCGAGATCAAACACTTTCGGGAGGGGTGCCGGGAGGGGCGCGGCTCACCCTTCGAGGCGGTCGAATCTCCCCGCCTTCGCTGCCCGCAGGAACGCGCGGAGCGCGGCAGGGGTCATGGCTATGACGGCCTCCGGATCGTCGCTCTCGCGGAGGTGAGGGGTGCCGACGGAGTCGGCGGCGAGTTCGACGCACGTATCGGAATGACCTTCGCTGAAGCTCGACTTGCGCCACCTGAGGTGAGACATCAGCGCCCTCCTAGAGCAGGGGATACAGGAGTCGCTGGATGAGGCCCAACGAGTCCTTGGCGTCATGCGCCTCCGGTGAAACCGTTGCGTCCACGGGAGGCAACGCCACTTCGCACACCTTAGCGAAGGCGTCGCCGTACCGAACGAGATCACTACGGTCACCCAGGTAGAGCGACTTCTCCACGTGTCCCACGACCACTGTGCTCAGTTCCCATACCTCGGGCTGGATCAGCGTGAAGGACGTGCCGAACGCCACCGGCCCGTCGAACGGCATGACCTGCAGGGTGACGTTCGGCAGACGCGACAGCTCGATCAGTCGCAGCAACTGACCCCGCATGAGGCGAGGGCTGCCCAACGTCGCACGAAGGGCCGCTTCGTGGACGACCGCGTGGAGCCGGGGAGCGTACTCGCCGAGCAGTACCTGCTGGCGCTTCAGCCGGAATTCGATGGCCAGGTCATCCTCTTGCCGGGACGTGCGGACGTATCCGGCACGGTGGATGGCCGTCGCGTACTCGGGAGTCTGTAGCAACCCGGGCACGAACATGGGCTCGTAGCAGTGGAGCGCACGGGCACCAGCCTCCAACTCGGCGACGTCCAGCAGTGACGGCCGCGCCCGCTCCCGGTACTCCGTCCACCACCCCTTGCCCGATGCCTGCCCCATCTCGACCAGGGCGTCAACGTAGGTCGAGTCTTCACTACCACCGGCCGCCGCGAGGGAGCGCAACCGCTCCGGTGACAGACCCGTCCGGCCGGACTCGACGTTACTGATGTGCGACTGGCGCATCCCCATGACCGCCGCGCTCTCCCCCACGGTCAGGCCCGCAGTCTCGCGCAACTTGCGCACCTCCGAGCCGAACCGGCGCTGACGATACGTGGGATTTGCCCTCAGCCCCATACGCCCCTCCTCGACATCGCTCAGCAGTATGCCCCAGCCAACGAGGTTGTGGATTCACAACCCCATTGGCTACCTTACGTATGGCGCCAGTCACAGTAGGCACTCAACCGGAGGCTGCCCCATGCGCATGCCCGAAGAGCCCTGGTCCTACGGCTTGTTCATCCCCCACGACCCACGCGCCGTGGCCGTCGTACGGGCCACCATCCGCCACGTCCTCAAGGCGGCGCGGCTCGACTGCATCATCGACAGGGCCGAACTGCTCGTGTCGGAGCTGGTCACCAACGCGTACCGGAACACCACCACCGATGCGTACGTCAGCATGGACTGGGAGCCGATGCCGCCCGACTTCCGGGTCACCGTATGGGACTCCGGCTGCGGGCTGCCGCAACCGGTGACGGCGAACGCCGAGGACGAGAGCGGGCGCGGGCTCACGCTCGTCGAGTCGTGCTCCGACACCTGGGGCGTGCACGACTACACCGACAAGGACGCGGGCGTCACCGGCAAGGCCGTATGGTTCACGCTGAACCCGCCCACCGTACTCCCCCACCAGCCTGGATGACCGTTGACCGAAGCCGAAGCGTTGCGGGCGTACCGGCGGGACGTGTTCGTCGCGCTACGGCGTGATCCCGAACGGGCCCGACGACTCCATGAGTTGGATGCGTCCGTCGCCGACCCACCCAGCATCGAGGACGCCCGGCGGGCCTCTGCCGAGATCGGGAGACTGTTGGACGCGGCCTGCCGCGAGGTGGACAGGGGGGCCTGAACGACGACGAGGGCCGCCCGGGACGTGGATCACGTGCCGGGCGGCCCTCGTCGTTCAACAGCGGGCCCGCGCGGAAGCGCTAGGCGTGGACCACGTCCTTCTCCTCCGCGAAGTGGCACGCCGACTCGTGTGCCGCGGGCGAGTCCGATCCGGCGAAGCGCTCCGGGATGGCCAGGAGCGGGATCTCCTTGGCGCACTTGTCCTCGGCCTTCCAGCAGCGGGTGCGGAAGCGGCAGCCGGAGGGCGGGTTGGCCGGGGAGGGGACGTCGCCGGTGAGGATGATGCGTTCGCGGCCCTCGCGCGACTCCGGGTCCGGGACCGGGACGGCCGACAGCAGCGCCTGGGTGTAGGGGTGCGTCGGGTGGTCGTAGATCTCGGTGTCGGAGCCGATCTCGGCCATCTTGCCCAGGTACATCACGCCGACGCGGTCGGAGATGTGCCGGACGATGGACAGGTCGTGGGCGATGAAGATGTAGGACAGGTTGAACTCGTCCTGCAGACCCTCCATCAGGTTGATGACCTGTGCCTGGACGGAGACGTCGAGCGCGGAGACCGGCTCGTCGCAGATGATGATCTCCGGGTTGAGGGCGAGCCCCCGCGCGATGCCGATGCGCTGGCGCTGGCCGCCGGAGAACTGGTGGGGGTAGCGGTTGATGTACTCGGGGTTGAGGCCCACGACGTCCAGGAGTTCCTGGACCTTGCGGCGCCGGTCGCCCTTGGGAGCCACCTCGGGGTGGATCTCGAAGGGCTCCCCGATGATGTCGCCCACCGTCATACGCGGGTTGAGCGAGGTGTACGGGTCCTGGAACACCATCTGGATGTTGCGGCGGACGGCCCGCAGCGCGCGGCCCGACAGCCGGGTGATGTCCTGGCCCTTGTAGAAGACCTCGCCCGCGGTGGCGGTCTCCAGGGTCATCAGCAGCTTGGCGACCGTGGACTTGCCACAGCCGGACTCGCCGACGATGCCGAGGGTCTCGCCCTGGTAGAGGTCGAAGGAGATGCCGTCGACCGCCTTGACCGCGCCGATCTGCCGCTTGAAGAGGATGCCCTGGGTCAGCGGGAAGTGCTTGACCAGATTGCGCACCTGGAGGATCGGCTCGCCGCGGTCGACCTTGGCCTCGATGGCCGCGACCGCCTCGTCCTCGGTGGCGGCGTCGACCGTCTCCACCTCCGTGACGTTGGGGGTGGCGTCCACGGCGGGGTCCATGGCCGCCTCGTTCTTCTCGGTGTCAGCCATGGAGGGTCTCCTTCCAGAAGTGGCACGCGCTGCCGCGGCCCGGCAGCTCCGTGCCGTCCTGCTCGGTGACCGGCACCAGCGCGGGGACGTCCGTACGGCAGATGTCCTCCGCCTTGGGGCAGCGCGGGTTGAAGGCGCAGCCCGAGGGGATCTTGAGCAGATTGGGCGGCAGCCCCTTGATCGCGTAGAGCTCCTGCCCCTTGCGGTCCAGGCGCGGGATGGAGTCCAGCAGGCCCCGGGTGTAGGGGTGGGCCGGGCGCTTGTAGAGCTCGTGCACGGGGGCGGTCTCGACGATTCGGCCCGCGTACATCACGGCGATCTTGTCGGCGACGTCCGCGACCACGCCCAGGTCATGGGTGATCAGGATCAGACCCATGTTGTACTCACGCTGAAGCTCCGCGAGCAGGTCCATCACCTGGGCCTGGACGGTGACGTCGAGGGCCGTGGTCGGCTCGTCGGCGATGATCAGGTCCGGCTCCAGCGCGAGCGCCATGGCGATCATGATGCGCTGGCGCATACCGCCGGAGAACTGGTGCGGGTAGTCGCTCACCCGCTCCTTGGCCGCCGGGATGCGGACCCGGTCCATCAGCTCGATGGCCTTGGCCTTGGCCTCCTTCTTGGACAGGCCCTGGTGGACCCGGAACATCTCGCCGAGCTGATAGCCGACGGAGAGCACCGGGTTCAGCGAGGAGAGCGCGTCCTGGAAGATCATGGCGATCCTCCGGCCGCGGATCTTCCGGCGATCCTCCCCCGACATGGTGAGCATGTCCTCGCCGCGGAAGAGGATCTGGCCCTGCGGGATCTTCCCGGGCGGCATGTCGAGGATGCCCATGATCGCCTGGGCGGTCACCGACTTGCCGGAGCCGGACTCGCCGAGGACGGCGAGCGTCTCACCGGCGTCGACGCTGTAGTTCACGCCGTTGACGGCCTTGGCGACACCGTCCCGGGTGTGGAACTCCACATGCAGATCGCGGACTTCCAGCAGGGGGGTGCCATCGTCGCCGGCACCCTCGCGGACGGCGTCGTCCGCGGTCTTCTCGATGGTGGTCACGTACGCCCTCCTCAGCGCAGCTTGGGGTCGAGGGCGTCGCGCACCGCGTCGCCGAGCGTGATGAATGCGAAGACCGTGAGGCTCAGCATTCCGGCCGGGAACAGCATCACATGCGGGTTGTCCCGGATGGCGTCCTTGGCCGACGAGATGTCGATGCCCCACGAGATCGTCGGGTCGGCGAGGCCGAGACCCAGGTACGACAGCGTGGCCTCGGCGGAGATATAGGCACCGAGCGAGATCGTCGCGACCACGATGGTGGGCGCGAGCGCGTTGGGCAGGACGTGCCGGAACAGGATCCGGTTGGTGCCCGCGCCGAGGGCGCGCGCCGCGGTGACGTAGTCCGCCTGCTTGGCCGTGATCACCGAGCTGCGCATCACCCGGGCGATGGTGGTCCAGCCCAGGAAGGCCAGCGCCGCGATCACCACGTACACCTTGCGCTCGGTGAACGCGTTCAGCACGACCATCGAGCCGAGCAGGAACGGCAGACCGAAGAAGATGTCGACGATGCGGGAGACGATCGAGTCGATCCAGCCGCCGAAGTACCCGGCCAGCATGCCCAGCAGACCGCCGAAGAGGGTGACCACGACCGTCACCCCGACGCCGACCATGATGGAGGCGCGGGTGCCGTAGATGACCCGGGCGTAGATGGAGCGGCCCTGCCCGTCGTAGCCGAACCAGTCGGCCTGGAAGAAGTGCGTCAGCTCCGGCTTGGTCAGGAAGTGGTTGGTCAGGTCGCCGTCCTTGGGGTCGGCGCCGCTGAACAGACCGGGGAACATCGCGATGCTGAGCAGCAGCACCAGCAGCACCGCCGAGACCCAGAACAGCGGCCGGTGGCGCAGCTCGAACCAGGCGTCGCCCCACAGCGAGCGCGGCTTGCCCTGGGAGACGGGGCCGGCGGCGGGGGCGGTGTCCACCTCGGTCGGCGGGGCCACGGCGTCGACCGCCGTGTCGACCGCCGTACCGGACTGGGATTTGGTCATGTCAGGCATACCGGATCCTCGGGTCCAGGACCGCGTACAGCAGGTCGACGACTAGGTTGATCAGCAGGATGACGAGGACGAAGACGGTCACGACCCCGACGATCGTGGAGCCCTCCCGCCGTCCGAGCGCGTTGAACAGCAGATTGCCGACACCCTGGACGTTGAAGATGCCCTCGGTGACCACCGCGCCGCCGACCAGCGCGCCGACATCGGTGCCGAGGAAGGTGATCACGGGGATCAGCGAGTTGCGCAGCAGGTGGACGCCGATGATGCGGCGGCGCGGCAGGCCCTTGGCGAGCGCGGTGCGCATATAGTCGGCGCGCAGGTTCTCGGCGAACGTGGTCCGGGTCAGCCGGGCCACATACGCCATGGAGAGCATCGCGAGGACGAAGCCGGGCAGCAGTAGCTGCTCCACGTCCATCGAGTTCTGCACGTTCGGTGGCAGCCAGCCGAGCTCGTCGGCGAAGATGAACCGGGCCAGATAGCCGAGCACGAAGACCGGCATCGAGATGACGATCAGAGTGAAGATCAGGACGCCGGTGTCCACGGCGCGGCCGGCCTTGAGACCGGCCCAGGCACCGAGCCCGATGCCGACGATGATCTCGATGGTGAGGGCCACCGCCGCGAGGCGGAGGGTCACCGGGAAGGCCATCCCCATCTCCTCGGAGACCGGGCGACCGCCGAAGGTCTTGCCGAAGTCTCCCTGGAAGAGGTTGACCATGTAGTCGATGTACTGCCTCCACAGAGGCTGGTCCAGCCCGAACTCATGGCGCAGCGACGCGACCTGCGCGGGGTCCGCGGCCTTGTCTCCCCACATCGCCCGGATAGGGTCACCGGGCAGTACGTGGACCATGAGGAAAATAATCAGAGTAGTCCCGATGAACACCGGGATCATCTGGAGCAGTCGCCTGGCGACATAGCGCCCCATCATGCCTCCATGCCGTTGGGGGGCGGCGGAGGCCACGTCTCGTCTGCGCCACGCGGGTGGGGGGATGAGCTGCGGGCCTCACGCCTGCGGGCCGGTGCCGCCGCTCCCCGGTGGGAGGAGCGGCGGCACCGGCCGGCGGTCCCGATGATTACTTCTTCTTCACCTGAACGTCGGTGAAGATGGGGTCACCGTCCTGGCCGTAGGGGATCTTCCCCAGGACCTTGTTGGACTGGCCGCTGTTGACCTTGTAGAACCACAGCGGGATCGCCGGCATGTCCTTGGCGAGAACCTGCTCCGCCTGCTGGTAGAGCTTGACGGTCTCGTCCAGGGTGGCGGCCTTGTCGGCCTTGTTGGCGAGCTCGTCGAACTCCTTGTTGGCGTAGCCGCTGGTGTTACCGGCCGCCTTGGAGCCGTACAGGTCCCTCATGAAGTTCGAGTTGACCGGGTAGTCGAGCACCCAGCCACCGCGGTACATCGACTTGACCTGGTGCTTGTCACGCGCGTTCAGGTCGGCCTGGAAGTCGGGCTTGGAGTCGCCGACGCAGTCGACGCCGGTGGCCTTGCGGATGCTGTTGCAGACCGCGTCCACCCAGGGCTTGTGGTCCTGGTCGGCGTTGAACTGGATCGAGATCTTGTTGCCCGGGACACCGCCACCCTCCTTGATGAGGGCCTTGGCCTTGGCCGGGTCGTAGGAGACCTGCTCCTTGAGCGCACCGGCCTTGTAGCCGATCACGCCGCGGGCGACGAAGCTGTCGGCCGGGGTGCGGGAGCCGTGCAGCACGGTCTTGGTGATCGTGTCACGGTCGATCGCCATAGACAGACCCTGGATGACCTTGGGGTCGATGTCCTTGAACTGGCTGGTGTAGAAGGCCGGGACGATCGACTGGACCGCCGAGTACTCCTCGTCGATCGCGCGCTTGCCGAGGTCCGACTTGTAGTTGGTCAGCGCGGTGGTCGGGACCTGCTCGATCCAGTCGAGGTTGTTCGAGCGAATGTCCGAGTAGGCGGCGTCGGCGGTGGTGTAGTTCTTGAAGTCGATGCCGCCGTTCTTGGCCTTGTTCGGGCCCTGGTAGCCGTCGAACTTCCGGACCTTGATCATCTTCTTGTGGTCCCAGGAGACGAACTTGTAGGGACCGTTGCCGACCGGCTTCTCACCGAAGCCCTTGGGGTCCTTGAAGAACCCGGTGGGCAGCGGGGTCCACACGTCGTAGCCCAGCTTGTAGGCGAAGTACGAGACCGAGCTGTTGAGCTCGATCTTGAACTCGTTGTCGTTGACGACCTTGAGGCCGGACATCTTGTCGGCCTTGGGCTTGCCCTTCTCCGGGTGGACGTCCTCGTAGCCCTTGATGTCCTGGAACCAACTGGAGTTGGTCTGGTTGTTCGACACGTTGGCCGACCAGTTCCACGAGTCCACGTAGGACTTTGCGGTCACGGTCTCGCCGTTGTGGAACTTCCAGCCCGGCTTGAGCTTGACGGTCCAGACGGAGGAGTCCTTGTTGGGGGTGACCGACTCCGCGTTGACGTACACCAGCTTGCCGGTGCCCGGCTCGTAGTCCACCAGACCGGCGAAGATCGTCCGCAGCACGCGGCTGCCCTGGCTCTCCTTCGCGTTCGCCGGCTGCAGCGGGTTCTGCGGCTCGCTCAGCTGGGCGGTGAGTATCCCGTTCGGGTCCGCCGTCCCCTTGTTCATATCGTTGCTGCCGCTGTCGCTGTCGTTACCACCGCAGGCGGTCGCGGCCAGCGCCACGACCGCTGCCAACGCGACCCACTTGGCGCTCTTGGCACCGCGCATGGGTTTGCCTCCTCAGGAGTCCACTGTCACTACGAGAGGGGGCGCCCGGAGACACGCTGACACCCCTGACAGCGAAAGGGACCGGAACCCCCCAGATGCGCTCGTAGGTCCGCGCTCCCCACAGCGTGTGACCCATTGACCCGAGCTCAATGGACCCCATGATTGAGCACGCCCGGCCCTTAAACCACACCTTATGGGTCTCGCTTTGGTCACAGCATCTACGCGCGGAGCTTCGAAATCCGGACAAAACTGCCCCAGACAGACACACGCGAAACGGACTGTTAACACATCATGCGGAGCCCGGGATCCGATACTCGGACGCTCGGATCCGGATAACCGCTTGACTGGCACCTTCCTGACATGACAACAGCCCGGACCCCCACTGTGGAAGCGGGGGATCCGGGCCGTGTGCAGCTCACTGACGCACAGGGGGGCGCCTACGCTCCGTGAGCGGCTCCGGAGTGCGCATCGGCGCCCCGAGCGGGCCCCGGCTCCCGGGCGTGAGCGTCAGCGCTTGGCGCGGGCCGCGCTGCGGGCGCGCTCCTTCTGGTCCAGCACCACCTTGCGGATCCGGACCGTCTCCGGCGTCACCTCGACGCACTCGTCGTCGCGGCAGAACTCCAGGGACTGCTCGAGCGAGAGCAGCCGCGGCGGGACCAGGGACTCGGTCACATCCGCGGTGGAGGACCGCATGTTGGTGAGCTTCTTCTCCTTGGTGATGTTGACGTCCATGTCGTCGGAGCGGGAGTTCTCACCGACGATCATGCCCTCGTACACCTCGGTGCCAGGCGAGGTGAACAGCACGCCGCGCTCCTGGAGGTTGGTCATCGCGAAGGCGGTCACCGCGCCGGAACGGTCGGCCACCAGCGACCCGTTGTTACGGGTCTTCAGCTCGCCGAACCACGGCTCGTGGCCCTCGTGGATGGAGTGCGCGATACCGGTGCCGCGGGTCGCGGTCAGGAACTCGGTACGGAAGCCGATCAGACCGCGGGAGGGGACGATGAACTCCATGCGGACCCAGCCGGAGCCGTGGTTGGACATGTTGTCCATCCGGCCCTTGCGGGTGCCCATGAGCTGGGTGACCGCGCCCATGTGCTCCTCGGGCACATCGATGGTGATGCGCTCGATCGGCTCGTGGAGCTTGCCCTCGATCTCCCGGGTGACCACCTGCGGCTTGCCGACGGTCAGCTCGAAGCCCTCCCGGCGCATGGTCTCCACCAGGATCGCCAGCGCCAGCTCGCCCCGGCCCTGCACCTCCCAGGCGTCCGGGCGGTCGGTGGGCAGCACGCGCAGCGAGACGTTACCGATCAGCTCGCGCTCGAGCCGGTCCTTGACCAGCCGCGCGGTGACCTTGCGGTCCTTCACGGCCGACTTGTCGGCGCCCTTGCCGCCGGGGCCGCGGCCGACCAGCGGGGAGGTGTTGGTGCCGATGGTCATCGAGATCGCGGGCTCGTCGACGGTGATCAGCGGCAGTGCGATCGGGTTCTCCGGGTCGGCCAGGGTCTCGCCGATCATGATGTCCGGGATGCCCGCGACCGCGCAGATGTCACCGGGGCCGGCCACCTCGGCGGGCTTGCGGGTGAGCGCCTCGGTCATCATCAGTTCGGTGATCCGGACGTTGGAGATGGTGCCGTCGCGCTTGATCCACGCGACCGTCTGCCCCTTCTTCAGCTCGCCCTGCTCGACCCGGAGCAGCGCGATCCGGCCGAGGAAGTTGTCCGCGTCCAGGTTGGTGACATGGGCCTGCAGCGGCGCGGCGGCGTCGTACTCCGGCGCCGGGACGGTCTCCAGCAGGGCGGAGAAGAACGGCTGGAGGCTGTCGCTGTCGGCCGGGACGGTGCCGTCCTCCGGCTTGGTCAGCGAGGCCACACCGTCACGGGCGCAGGCGTAGACGATCGGGAACTCGATCTGCTCCTCGGTCGCGTCCAGGTCCAGGAAGAGGTCGTACGCCTCGTTGACGACCTCGTCGATCCGGGAGTCCGGGCGGTCCGTCTTGTTGATGCACAGGATCACCGGCAGCTTGGCCTGGAGCGCCTTGCGCAGCACGAAGCGGGTCTGCGGCAGCGGCCCCTCGGAGGCGTCCACCAGCAGGACCACGGCGTCGACCATGGACAGGCCGCGCTCGACCTCACCGCCGAAGTCGGCGTGGCCGGGGGTGTCGATGATGTTGATGGTGACGGGGTCGCCGCCGTCCGCCGGGTGGTACTTCACGGCGGTGTTCTTCGCGAGAATGGTGATGCCCTTCTCGCGCTCCAGGTCGTTGGAGTCCATGACCCGGTCGTCCACCTGCTGGTGGGCGGCGAACGCACCCGCCTGCTTGAGCATGGCGTCGACGAGGGTCGTCTTGCCGTGGTCGACGTGGGCGACGATGGCGACGTTACGAATGTCGTGGCGCGTGGGCATAGAAGCGCGCTTCTCCCGGTTTCGTGGGTGGCGGCGCGCTCCTTGTGCGACGCGCCTTCCGCCGGGCTGATCACGCCTCGGCCTCACCCCCATGGTACGGGGACGGCGCGGAGACGGATGCCGCAGCCCGTTCCCGCCGGGTCTTTCCCCTCCCCGCCCCTTCCCGTTACCAGGGGCTTCGCCCCTGGATCCCCGCCGGGCCCCGCCCCGGACCCCGCTCCTCGAACGCCGGAGGGGCTGGGTCGGAAGGGGCGGGGAGGGGGAGAGCCCGCCGCAGGCGTCACGATCCGTCGGCCACCCCCCTAGCGGCGGAAGCCGATGTCCTGGTAGCGGGGGGTGGCGAAGCCGAAGGCGCCCGCGTTGACCAGGCCCTTGCGCATGGCGATCAGCTGGGGGCGCTGATAGAGCGGAATCGATCCGGCGGCCGCCCAGATCCGGGAGTCGGCGCGGCTGACCAGGGAGCGGGAGGCGCCGCTGTCCAGCTCGGAGAGCGCCTGGTCGAAGAACTGGTCGATCTGGTCGGTGCCCACCCGGGTGTAGTTCTGCTCGACGACCAGGGAGCCGTCGGCGGCGGGCTGCGGCTTGGCGTAGATGGGGCGGCCGTCGGTGGCCGGGTAGGCGGAGGCGGGCCAGGAGTAGAGGGCCAGGTCGTAGTCGCCGGTGGCGATGTGGTCCCGGAAGTAGCTCTCACTCGGAACCTTGGTGATCTCGGTCCGGACGCCGATCTTCTCCAGCATCCGCGCGATGCGCTCGCCGACCGTGCTCAGCGGGGCGGCGGTCCGGTCGTCGGGGAGGACGAAGCGCAGCACCAGCGGCCGTCCCTTCTTCCGTACGACGGCCGCCTCGCCGAGCCGTCCGGACCGCCCGGCGTCACCGGCCGCGGGGGCGGCGCCGGAGGGGCGCTCGGAGTTCGTGGCGGAGGCGGTGCCGGAGGCGCTCTGGGACGCTGTGCCGGAGGCGGCGCCGGTGGCCGGGTCCGTGGCGGCGTCCGTGCCGGTGGTGCTGTCCGTGGCGCCACCGGTGGCCTGGTCCGTGGCGGTGGCGGTCGGGGCGCTGTGCCGCCTGCCCCGGTCGTCCGTCTTGCCGTCGACCGCCTTCTGCCTATTGGCGTCGCCCGCCCGCCAGCCCGCGTCGGCGAGCAGCGACTGCGCGGCGTTGGTGTCCGGGTCGCCGAGGGCGCCGCTGTGGTCCTTGTAGCCCGGCTGGCCCGCCATGAGCAGGTGGTTGCCGAGCGGCTCGGACGGCAGCCCCATCGGCTTGAGCACCAGCTTCGCCAGGGCCTTCCGGTCGATCGCGCGGGCCACCGCGCGGCGCACCCGCTCATCGGCGAGCGGGCCCTTGGTGCCGTTGAGGGCGAGCTGGGTGTAGGCGGAGTCCAGGGCCTTGCGCAGGGTGAACCTGCTCAGCGCCCGGGTCCGCGACCGGTTCTTGTCGGTGTCGCCGGTGGCCCCTCCCTCGGCTCCGGCCGCCTCCCGGCCGCCGGTGGACGGCTCCGGCGCGCCCGCCTTGCCCGGGGCCGAGGAGCCCTGCCCGGTGCCCGCGGCCCGCTTGTCCGGGGCGGTGGCCCGGATGCGCCGGGCGGTGGCCCGGTCCACCTCGGCCAAATCGAGCTGCCCGGCGATCAGGGCCTCGGCCCGCTTCTCGGCCGGCACCGCCTGGAAGACCAGCCGGCTCAGCCGCGCCCGGTCGCCCCACCAGCGGGGGTTGCGGACCAGGGTGACCGAGCCGTCCGAGACCTCGCGCACCATGAAGGGCCCGGCGCCGACCGCGAGCCCCTTGGTGGCCGGTGCGGTGAAGACCGCCGGGTTGCCCATCACGCTCTTCGGGTACAGCGGGGTGAACAGCGAGCGCCAGTCGGTGTACGGCTTGGCGAAGGTGACCTTGACCTCGTGTTCCTTGTCGCCGGGCTCGATCTTGGCGATCCGGTCGTATCCGGCGTTGCGCGCCGTCCCGTACGCCTCGTCGGTGCCGCGCAGCGCCCGCCACTGGGCCTGGAAGTCCTCCGCGCCGATCGGGCGGCCGTCGCTCCACACCGCCTTGGGGTTGAGCTTGTAGACCACGACCTGCTTGGGGTCGGAGGAGGTGACGTCGGCGGCCGTCAGATAGTCGCCGTTGCGCTGGGGCCTGCCCCGGGCGTCGAGGGTGTAGAGGGAGGGCAGCACGGCGCCCGCGATTCGCTGGGTGCCCGTGTCCGCGGTCTTCTGAAACGCGTTGAGGGTGGTGGGTGCCGTGTCCAGGGCCCAGCGCAGGGTGCCGGTGCCGGAGGTCGCGGTGCGCGGCGCGGAGGCGATGTCCCAGGCGGCGGGCGGCGGCGTGCCGTCGTCCTCCGAGCTGCAGCCGGCCAGTACGGGCAGCGGCAGCATCACCCCCGTGGCGAGCAGCATGGCGCGGCGGCGCTTGGTGAGGGGCATGGCTCGTACCTCCGCAGGGTGACGGATATATGCGCATTTGGCATAGTGTGACGCTGATCGCATATACTCCTCACTCAAAGCGACGGTTCATGGGACAGCACGCCGAGAAGGCCATGGAGACGGCCATGAGGGGAAAGGTTCACCCGACCGGATCAATGCGGCGGGCGCGCACTCCGGCGCGCGACGGCGGAATCGCGCCGGTGGCGCCGCCAATCGCGACAGATCCCTTCACAACCACGACCGTGGCGCGTAACACTCGCTGTCGCATGAGCGTCGCCAACCGCAACCGCGGAAGTGAGGGCAAGTCATGTCCTTGAACGACGACTTGACGGCCGTCCAGCGCTGTCTCGATGACCTGGTCCGTTCCGTCTCCCGGCTCGAGCAGCGGGTGGGCGCCGGCGGGCTGGAGATACGCCGTGTCCGCACCGACGCGGACCACCTCCGCGAGAGTCTCGCCCTCCTGCGCGAGACCGCTCCCGAGGAGCGACCACGCCCCGAGATGGTTCCGGTCCCCGACGGGCCGTACAACAGTGCGCTGTGGTCGGACGTCGACGACGAGGGCCTCGGCGCGCGCGATCGCCACGCGCCCTAGGGACGGCCCGGCGCGCCTCCCGTCGTCGGGGCGCCCCCCATCGTCCCCCCATACCACTCCACCGCGGAGTTCCCCTTGGCCACAGGCACCGACCCCCAAGCCACCACACCCGCGCCCGCAGGCGGCGGGACGGCCCCGCACGGCGTGCACGGCGCCTCACGCGCCGCCATCCCCGCACGCCATCTGCGCAGCGACCGCTGGTGGCTCTCCCCGGCGATCACCGCCGCCGGGCTGTTCGCGTTCATCGTCTATTCCACCTGGCGCGCCTTCGCCGGGGACGACTACTACGCAGAGCCGTATGTCTCCCCCTTCTACTCGCCCTGCGTCGCCCAGAACTGCGTGCCCATGAAGGGCGGCGCCAACTGGGAGGTCTTCGGCGCGTGGTGGGGGCTGTCCCCCGCGCTGCTGATCCTGATCTTCCCGCTGGGGTTCCGGCTCACCTGCTACTACTACCGCAAGGCGTATTACCGGGGCTTCTGGGCCTCGCCGCCCGCCTGCGCCGTCGCCGAGCCGCGCGCCAAGTACACCGGCGAGACCCGCTTCCCGCTGGTCCTGCAGAACATCCACCGCTATTTCTTCTACTTCGCGGTGATCGTCGCGGGGATCCTCACCTATGACACCGTGCTCGGCTTCCGGGACGAGCACGGCCGCTGGGGCCATATGGGCCTGGGCACCCTGGTGCTGCTCGCCAACATCGCGCTGATCTGGGCGTACACCCTCTCCTGCCACTCCTGCCGCCATATCGTCGGCGGCCGGATGAAGCACTTCTCCCGGCACCCGGTGCGCTATCGGCTCTGGGGCTGGGTGAGCGGGCTCAACGCCCGCCATATGCAGCTGGCCTGGGCCTCTCTCATCAGCGTCGCCGTCGCGGACTTCTACGTCTATCTGGTGGCGAGCGGTGCCTTCGACGATCCCCGCTTTTTCTAGGAGAGGTGCTCATCGATGACGCAAGTCGAGCGGCAGGCGTGGGACGTGGTCGTGATCGGCGCGGGCGGCGCCGGGCTGCGTGCCGCGATCGAGGCCCGCGAGCAGGGCATGCGCTGCGCCGTCATCTGCAAGTCGCTGTTCGGCAAGGCCCATACGGTGATGGCCGAGGGCGGCATCGCCGCCAGCATGGGCAATGTCAACGAGCGCGACAACTGGCAGGTGCACTTCCGCGACACCATGCGCGGGGGCAAGTTCCTCAACCACTGGCGGATGGCCGAGCTGCACGCCCAGGAGGCCCCGGACCGGGTCTGGGAGCTGGAGACCTGGGGCGCGCTCTTCGACCGCACCCCCGAGGGCAAGATCTCCCAGCGGAACTTCGGCGGCCATGAGTACCCCCGCCTCGCCCATGTCGGGGACCGCACCGGCCTGGAGCTGATCCGCACCCTCCAGCAGAAGATCGTCTCCCTGCAGCAGGAGGACAAGGCCGCCACCGGCGACTACGAGTCCCGGCTGAAGGTCTTCCAGGAGTGCACGGTCACCCGGATCGTCAAGGACGGCGACCGGGTCGCCGGTGTCTTCGGCTACGAGCGCGAGTCGGGGCGTTTTTTCGCGCTTCAGGCCCCGGCCGTGGTGCTGGCCACCGGCGGTATCGGCAAGTCCTTCAAGGTGACCTCCAACTCCTGGGAGTACACCGGCGACGGCCACGCGCTGGCGCTGCTCGCGGGCGCCCCGCTGATCAACATGGAGTTCGTGCAGTTCCATCCGACCGGTATGGTCTGGCCGCCCTCGGTGAAGGGGATCCTGGTCACCGAGTCGGTGCGCGGCGACGGCGGGGTGCTGCGCAACAGCGAGGGCAAGCGGTTCATGTTCGACTACATCCCGGACGTCTTCAAGGAGAAGTACGCCCAGTCCGAGGGTGAGGCCGACCGCTGGTACGAGGATCCGGACAACAACCGCCGCCCGCCCGAGCTGCTCCCCCGCGACGAGGTGGCCCGCGCCATCAACGCCGAGGTGAAGGCGGGCCGGGGCTCCCCGCACGGCGGCGTCTTCCTCGATGTGTCCACCCGGATGCCCGCCGAGGTCATCAAGCGGCGGCTGCCCTCGATGCACCACCAGTTCAAGGAGCTCGCGGACGTCGACATCACCGCCGAGCCCATGGAGGTGGGCCCGACCTGTCACTACGTGATGGGCGGGGTGGACGTCGACCCGGACACCGCGGCCGCGACCGGGGTGCCCGGTCTGTTCGCCGCCGGCGAGGTCGCGGGCGGGATGCACGGCTCCAACCGGCTCGGCGGCAACTCCCTCTCCGACCTGCTGGTCTTCGGGCGCCGCGCCGGGCTCCACGCGGCCCGCTACGCCCAGGAGACCGCGGCCTCGGGCACCCGTCCGGTGCCGGACGAGACCCAGCTCGACCTGGCGGCGGCCGAGGCGCTGCGCCCGTTCAGCGCCGAGGCCGGTGAACCGGACGAGAGCGCGGGTCCTGCCGGGCCGCCGGAGAATCCGTACACCCTCCACCAGGAGCTCCAGCAGTCGATGAACGACCTGGTGGGGATCATCCGGAAGGCCGGGGAGATGGAGGAGGCGCTGCACCGGCTGGCCAGTCTGCGGGTCCGGGCGCGCCGCGCCGGGGTCGAGGGCCACCGGCAGTTCAACCCCGGCTGGCATCTGGCGATCGATCTGCGCAACATGCTGCTGGTCAGCGAGTGCGTGGCCCGTGCCGCGCTGGAGCGGACCGAGAGCCGCGGCGGGCACACCCGCGACGACTGCCCGGAGATGGACCGCCAATGGCGGCGGCTCAATCTGGTCTGCCGGCTCTCCGACCCCTCGGGCGGGCTGGCGGCACCCGACACCGGACACGGCCAGATCCGGCTGGAGCGGCGCGAGATGCCGCCCATCCGGCCCGATCTGCTGAACCTGTTCGAGAAGGACGAGCTGGTGAAGTACCTGACGGACGAGGAGCTGACCCAGTGAGCGCGTACGAGGCCCACTTCCGGGTGTGGCGGGGCGACCAGGACGGCGGCGGTCTGAAGGACTTCCACGTCGAGGTCAACGAGGGCGAGGTCGTCCTCGACATCGTCCACCGGCTGCAGGCGACCCAGGCCCCCGATCTGGCGGTCCGCTGGAACTGCAAGGCGGGCAAATGCGGTTCGTGCAGCGCCGAGGTCAACGGCCGCCCCCGGCTGCTGTGCATGACCCGGATGTCGGTGTTCGACCGGGCCGAGACGATCACCATCACCCCGCTGCGGGCCTTCCCGGTGGTGCGGGATCTGGTGACGGACGTGTCGTTCAACTACACCAAGGCCCGCGAGGTGCCGTCCTTCGTCCCCCCGGAGGGGGTGGCGCCGGGCGAGTACCGGATGTGGCAGGAGGACGTGGGCCGGTCGCAGGAGTTCCGCAAGTGCATCGAATGCTTCCTGTGCCAGGACACCTGCCATGTGGTGCGGGACTTCGAGGAGAACAAGGAGGCGTTCGCCGGACCGCGGTTCCTGATGCGGGTCGCGGAGCTGGACATGCATCCGCTGGACGCGGCGGCCGAGACCGGGCTGGACCGCAAGCGCACCGCCCAGGAGGAGCACGGACTGGGCTACTGCAACATCACCAAGTGCTGTACGGAGGTCTGCCCCGAGCAGATCAAGATCACCGACAATGCGCTGATCCCGCTCAAGGAGCGGGCGGTGGACCGTAAGTACGATCCGCTGGTCTGGCTCGGCAACAAGATCCGGCGCCGGGGGCAGTAGCTTCCCCTCCCCGCCCCTTCCCGTTACCAGGGGCTTCGCCCCTGGACCCCCCGGGGTCTGGGGCGGATCCCCAGTTTCGGGAAGGGGCGGGGAGGGGAAAGACCGCCGGGGCCGGTGCTCGCCCTCCGCTTCGTGTGCGGGCCCGCCATCGGCGGGCCCGCAGCCGTGGGGCCCGCTGCCGTTAGGGCCACCCGCCGCCGTAGCGCCCGCCGCCGTACCGGCCGTGGCCCGTCACCAGAGGCTGAGCAGCGCCTCCACCGAGTCCGGCCCCGAGGACTGGCCGTCCGGCAGGGCCAGCTCGAACCAGACGGTCTTGCCGAGCGGGGTCCGCCGACTGCCCCAGCCCGCGCTGAGCAGGCCGACGAGCTGCAGCCCGCGGCCGCCCTCGTCGGTGTCCCGGGCGCGCCGCCGCCGGGGCTGCACCAGACCGCCGTCCCAGACCTCGCAGACCAGCGTGCGGTCCAGCAGCAGCCGCAGCCTGATCTCGCCCTCGCCGTACCGCAGGGCGTTGGTCACCAGCTCGCTGACCAGCAGCTCGGTGGTGTCCACCAGACCGTCCAGACCCCAGGACTCGAGCTGCTCCCGGGCCAGTTCGCGGGCCCGGCCCACGGACTGCGGGGCGCTGGGCAGGTGCCAGTCGCCGACCGACTCGGCCGACAGGCCCTGCACCCGGGCCATCAGCAGGGCGATGTCGTCCTCGCCGTGGTGGGTGTCGAGGGTGCTCAGGACGTGGTCGCAGACGTCCTCGAGGGATCCGGCCGCGGCGTTCCCGCCGTCGGCGCCGTCCGGGGTGTCGAGGGCCGCGCGCAGGGCCTGGAGCCCCTCGTCGAGGGTGTGGTCGCGGGACTCGACCAGACCGTCCGTGTAGAGGGCCAGCAGTGCGCCGTCGGGCAACTCGACCTCGATCTCCTCGAACGGCTCGCCGCCGACGCCGAGCGGCATGCCGGGCGGGACCTCCATCAGCAGGGCGTTCTCACCCGGTTCCACCAGGACGGGGGGTGGATGCCCGGCGTTGGCGAAGGTACAGCGGCGGGTGACCGGGTCGTAGACGGCGTAGACGCAGGTGGCGAGGTAGACCTCGGTCAGGTCGGAGGAGTCCTCGGCGGCCTGGCCGCCGCGGGCGAGGGCGCGCGATCCCGGCCGCGCGCCGGCGTGCGAGCCGCCCGGTGTGCCGAGACCGAGGGCGATCTCGTCCAGCGCGGAGAGCACCTCGGCGGGCTCCAGGTCGAGCAGGGCGAGGGTGCGTACGGCGGTGCGCAGCTCGCCCATGGCCACGGCGGCGCGCAGCCCCCGCCCCATGACGTCGCCGACCACCAGCGCGGTGCGGTGCCCGGGCAGCTCGATCACGTCGAACCAGTCGCCGCCCACCTCGGTCGCGGCGTTTCCCGGCAGATAGCGGCAGGCGATGTCGAGCCCGGCGGCCTCCGGGTCGCCGGGCGGAAGCAGGCTGCGCTGGAGTATCAGCGCGCGTTCATGTTCTCTGCGGTACAACCGGGCGTTGTCGATGCTGACGGCGGCGCGGGCGGCCAGCTCGACGGCGAGCGCGCGGTCCCGTTCGCCGAAGGGCTCGCTGCCCTTGGTACGGGAGAACTGGGCGAGGCCGACGACGGTGTCACGGGCGACCATCGGCACCACGAGGGTGGACTGCAGCATGGCGCCGAGCTCCAGGCTCTCGCTGCCGTCCCGGCCGGGGACGACCCGGACCTGGGCGGTGCGCAGGGCGTGGGCGCACAGCGAGTTGAAGGGGTAGCGGTGGACCTCGCCGACCTGGATGGGCTTGGGGTCCTCGGCGGTGTTGACACGGCAGATGTCGCCGAAGGCGACCGGGCCGTCGGAGACCGCGCTGGCGAACGCGACGCGGCGCAACTCGGCGCTGCCGTCGGCGAGTCCGGGCGGGGTCTCATCGCCGGAGAGCAGCCCCTGGTAGAGGTCGACGGAGGCCAGGTCGCAGAACTGCGGCACGGCCACGTCCAGCAGCTCCCGGGCGGTGGTCTCCAGATCGAGCGAGGTGCCTATTCGGGCCCCGGCCTCGTTCAGCAGCGCCAGATTGCGCCGTACGCCCGCGGCCTCCTGTTCGGCGCGGCGGCGGCCGGTGACGTCCGTGGCCAGGCCGGCGATGCCGATGGGGCGCCCGGAGCCGCTGTGCAGCCGGTAGAGCGAGACCGACCAGCGGCGGCGGTCGGTGCTGCCCGGAGTCTGGCCCATGAGCGGCATATCGGTCAGTGCCTGCCCGGAGTCCAGGACCTGGCGCAGGGCGGCGGCCAGCCGGTCGGCCTCGCCGCGCGGCAGCAGATCGTGCGGGGACACCCCGCGGTATTCCTCGGTGGGGCGGCCGAAAACCTTCGCAAAACGCTCATTGACCCGGAGCATCCGCAGGTCGGTCCCGAAGAGAAAGAAACCGAGCGGAGATTGACCGAAAACGGCCTGCGAGGAAGCAAGATCCGTTTCCAGCCCGCGCAACGCACTGACGTCCACCGCGATACAGAGCGCGGACCGCTTCCCGTCCTCATCCTGAGCGGGCATCACATAGACCTCGGCGATGCCGTGTCCGCTCGGCGACTGGGGGCTACGGTAGGGGACCAGCCCGGTCCACTCCCGGCCGTCCAGGATGTCGGCGACCGCGCGATGACCGGTCTCCTGGTACTCGGTCGGTACGAACGCCTCCACCGGGTCCTTGCCGATGGCCTGGCGCGCCGTCAGCCCCAGCAACTCCGCGGCCCGTTCGCTCCACTGCGCGATCCGGCCGTCGGGCCCCAGTGCGAAGGAAGCCACCTGGATGTAGTCATAGATCGAGCCAGGCGGGCTGCTCTGCCATACTGCCGACATAGAGGACATGGGCGACATGTCCGGCAGCGAAGACCCTTGTGACGCCGGCGACACCTGCGAACCAACCGTCTCCTCGGGCATATCAGCCCCCGCTGGCTTCTCGCTCATGCGCCCGTCCCCTCCGGCTCAGGTGCTCCGACCGGCTCCAGATAGCCGAGTATCCAGCACTTCGGCCATCCCGAGTACGGTCTTCACGATCACAGCACTATCTCAGCCCGCCATCGGTTTCCGTCCCGGCTTTTGGTGAAGCGCTCATGATCAGCACTCCCCCTCACTCCTAACCAGGTGGAGGCGGCTCGAACCCCATGGATTCTCCCTGTACGAGACCTCGAACGGGCCCCGCGCGGGACGGTCTCAGGGGGTGCGCGGAGGGACACCCTCGGTGCCCTGCCCGGTACTCCGCTCGGCGCCTTGCCCGGCGCCCCGCTTGGCGCCCTGCTCGGCCCCTTGCTCAGCACCCCGCCCGGCGCCCTCCGCCGCGCGCAGTCGGCGGACCGCCTCGGCCACCGCGGGACGGTCCTCGTCCAGCCAGTCGACCTCGTCCACGCAGTCCGGGGAGAGCCAGCGCAGCTCGTCGTGGTCCTCCAGCGCGCGCGGCTCACCGGAGCGCAGGGCCGCGGTCCACACCCGCAGCACATAGCCGGGCTTCAAGGGCCACTCCCCCGGCAGCGGTTCGAGCGGCTCGACCTCGACCCCGAGCTCCTCGCGCAGCTCGCGGACGAGCGTCTGCGGCGGTGTCTCCCCGGGCTCGGCCTTGCCGCCGGGCAGCTCCCAGCGGCCCGCGAGCTCGGGCGGGGCGCTGCGCCGCGCGGCCAGCAGCCGCCCCCCGTCGAACACCGCTCCACCCACCACCACACGCACGCTCATGCGCCGCACCTTAGCCTGCCTGGCCTGCGCCGATACACACCAGGGCCCCGGGGCGGACGCCCCGGGGCCTGGGAAGATATAGGTATTTCCGCGGGCGGGCCCGCTTCTTGTCGGCCCAGCCGATTCCCGCGGCCCAGCCGATTCCCGCGGCCTGGCCGCTTCCTGCGCCCCAGCCGCTTCCTGCGGTCTAGCCGGACTGACGGGACGCGGCGGTCCGCTCGACCACGTACAACTGCTCCTGGCCCTGGCCCTCCAGGCGGTCGGCCACCTCCTGGGCCTCCGTCCTCGTGGCGTAGCGCCCGACGCGGTAGCGGTTGCCATTGGTGTCCTGGCGGATCACGAGCCAGGGCAGCACAGCGTTCCCGTCACTCATCTCCCCGCCCTCTCCGCTGTGGCACGCCCGGGCGTACGCCCCCGCGACACCATGAAGGAAATCCCGATCCGCATATGCCCGAGCCTACGCCCTACCTTCACGCAGCGGATACGAGTTCTTACAACGAGGCACTCATCCGGCCATGTCGCAGACGTATCTCTCAGACGCGCGCGTCGGCCTTCGCCCGCTCGTCGTCCGCGCTGTCCGCATCGGCCGGGGCGGTGCCCAGCTCGCGCTCGGCCTCCAGCAGCGTCGGATTGCGCCATGCGCTGCGTACGCCCCAGACGTAGAAGGCCAGCCCGATCAGGGCGACGACCAGGATGTCCCAGCCGCCCGGAAGATAGCCGCGGCCGCCGAACTCCTTGCCGCCTGCCCACGACACCGCCGCCATGACCAGCAGATACGTGACCATCCAGGCACCGGCGGCCAGATGCGGCCGAAGCTGCGCCCACGGCTTGCGCAGCTCGTACCAGGCCCAGATCGGCAGCCCGATCGCCATGATGAAGATGACCTTGCCGGTGAGCGGCCAGCGGGCCCAGTACAGCACCAGCGAGCCGAAGACCATCGCGATCGGCGCGATCACCGGCATCGCGCGCAGTTGCACCGGGCGCGGCAGGTCCGGGGAGAGGCGGCGCAGCGACATCACGGCGACCGGGCCGGTGATGTACGAGATCACGGTCGCGACCGAGACGATCTCGGCCAGCGAGCCCCAGCCGCGGAAGACCGCGAGGAAGATGAAGGCGATCACCAGGTTGAGCAGCAGCGCGGGGCGCGGAATGCCGGTCTTGGGGTCGACCTTGCCGAAGATCCCCGGCAGATGGCCGTTCTCCTGGACGCCCTGGATCATGCGGGAGGTGGTGGCCGCGTAGATCATGCCGGTGCCGGACGGGGAGACGAAGGCGTCGGCGTACAGCAGCATTGCCAGCCAGTTCAGGCCCCAGGCCAGGGACAGATCGGCGAGCGGGGAGTTGAAGGAGAGCCCGGACCAGCCGCCGTGCGCCAGATCGGCGGCGGGGACGGCGGTCAGGAAGGCGATCTGCAGCGCGACGTAGATCACCAGCGAGATGAGGATCGAGCTGATGACGGCCTTGGGCAGCGACTTCCCGGGGTTACGGGCCTCACCGGCCATGTTGAGCGGCGACTGGAAGCCGTTGTAGGCCCAGACGATGCCGGAGACGGCGACCGCGGTGAACACGGAGCTCCAGCCATTGGGGGTGAAGCCGCCGTGGTCGGTGACATTGCCGGTGTCGAAGTGCGACAGCAGCAGGGCCCCGGCCGTCAGGGTCGGCACGACCACCTTGAAGACGGTGATCGCGGTGTTGGTCTTCGCGAAGAGGGTGATCGCGAACCAGTTGAGGAAGAAGTAGAAGAGCAGCAGCACGGACGCGAGCGCGACACCGCTGCCGGTCAGCTCCTTCCCGTCGTACAGCGCCTTGGCCCAGCCGAAGTCCCAGGAGCTCATGTACTGCACGGAGGCGGTGGCCTCACCGGGGATCACGGAGACGATGGCGATCCAGTTGGCCCAGGCGGTCAGATATCCGGCCAGTGAGCCGTGGGAGTACTGCCCGTACCGGACCATGCCGCCGGCCTTGGGGAACATCGAACCCAGCTCGGAGTAGGTCAGGGCGATGGTCAGGGCGACGGCGGCGCCGATCACCCAGGCCAGGATGGCGGCGGGCCCGGCCAGCGCGGCGGCGCGCTCGGCGCCGAAAAGCCAGCCGGAACCGATGATCGACCCAAGCCCCACGGCGGTGAGGGCCACCGGTCCGAGTGACCTTCGATAATGCGAGTGGGAACCCTGCTCCGTGCTCAACGTTCCTGGCACTCCCTTCGCCCCCGACGACCGGACACAAACCGGTCCATCGTAAGAGCGAAACGGATGATCGCCTTCCAGTAACCCCTTTCACCTGCGCTGATGTGAGTTTTACAACAGCGGACGGTGGAACCGGTGCCATGGGCGAGGCTCCGCCCTCAGGTGCCGGTGGTCGCGCCCGTCCGCACTCCGGGAAGCGGCATCAGCACCGGCTCGCCCGTGGGCGCCTTACGGCAGACATCCCCGCACTCGGCGTCCAGTGAGCAGCACAGCGAGCAGACGGCCCCCGCTCGCACCGGGCAGTCGGCGATGTCCGGCAGCTCGTACGCCGTCTCGCACGAGGCGCAGAGGTGGGTGGCGGTGATGTCCGGAACCTCGGCACCGGGCCCGTTCACCGGGTTCTGCCGGGCCAGGTAGTAGCGGCCCCCGGTGAGCCAGGCCAGCAGCGGGCAGAGCACCAGCGCCAGACCGCAGGCGATGAAGGTCGAGAACGCCTCGGCCACCTCCCCGAAGGCCCCGAAGAAGGCGACGATCGAGACCGTCGAGGCGATCACCATCGCACCGAATCCGGCGGGGTTCACCGGATGCAGATACGCCCGCTTGAACTCGATGTACTTCGGGCTCAGCCCGAGCGGCTTGTTGATGACCAGATCGGCGGCGACGGCGGCGATCCAGGCGATGCCGACGTTGGAGTAGAAGCCCAGCAGCTTGTTGAGCGCCGCGAACATGTCCATCTCCATCAGCGCCAGCGCGATGGCGAGGTTGAGGAAGATGTACCAGACCCGGCCGGGGTGGCGGTGGGTGACCCGGGAGAAGAAGTTGGACCAGGAGAGCGAGCCGCTGTAGGCGTTGGTCACATTGATCTTGATCTGGGAGACCACCACGAAGAGCGCGGCGGCGGGCAGCGCGACCGAGCCCAGCCAGGGCTTCAGCGCCTCGATCTGCGGGGCGATGGGCTCCAGCGCATGGGTCTTGCCGACCGCGTCGAGCGCCACGAACGCGAGGAAGGCACCGCCGACCTGCTTGGCCGCGCCGATGACCACCCAGCCGGGGCCGGCGGCCAGGACCGCCAGATTCCAGCGCCGCCGGTTCTCCTCCGTCTTCGCGGGCATGAACCGCAGATAGTCGGCCTGCTCACCGATCTGCGCGATCAGCGAGAGCGCGACACCCGTGCCCAGGCCGTATCCGATCCAGTCGAAACCGGAGCCCGCGCCCTCGGTCCCGCCGAAGGAGGCGAACGCGCCCCAGGAGTCCGGCGCTTCGAAGGCCAGCACCACGAACGGCAGGGCGAGCCCGATCAGCCAGATCGGCTGGGTCCACGCCTGCACCTTGGCGAGCGCGCCCATGCCCCTGAAGACGATCGGGATCACGATGAGGGTGGTCAGCAGATAGCCGACCGGCAGCGGGATATGGAGGGCCTGGTGCATGGCCTGCGCCATGATCGAGCCCTCCAGTGCGAAGAAGATGAAGGTGAAGCTGGCGTAGATCAGCGAGGTCAGCGTCGAGCCGAAGTAGCCGAATCCGGCACCGCGGGTGATCAGGTCCATGTCCAGGCCGTAGGTCGCACAGGCGCGGGCGATGGGGATGCCGGTCAGGAAGATGATCGTCGCCGCGGTGAGGATCGAGGCGATCCCGCTGGTGAAGCCGTAGGTGAAGACGATGGACGCGCCGATGGCGAAGTCCGCGAGATAGGCGATCCCGCCGAGCGCCGTGGAGGCGACCATGGTCGGCGACCAGCGGCGGTAGGAGTGGGGTGCGTACCGCAGCGAGTAGTCCTCGCGGCTCTCGTCCGCCGCGAGCCGGGCGTAGCCGCGCCGCGGGGCGGCTGCCGCGGACGCTCCCGCCTCGGGTGTGGCCGTATCGACCGTGCCGACCGCATCGACCGTATCCGTCATACCGGCTTCCTCTGTCGCTCGGGCCGTTCCGTTACGCCAAAGGAAGCTAGAAGCCGCAGGTGACGGGCGGCTGCGGTGCGGCATTGCCGGACCGTTACGGCGGCGGGGAGGGCGGTTAACTCGCGGTAAGACGCGCCGGGACGGGCCGCCCGACTATCGGTGAGCGCCGATGGGAACGGCGAACGGGACAGGGCCGTGAGCACCAACGCGGGCGATGGACACCGCCGGAGACGCCGAGCACCCACGGGCCGGCCGAGCACCCACGGGCCGGACGAAGAATCACTTCACCGGCAGCCGATAGGCGACCCGATAACGCTCGGCGAGCACCACCACATCGGCGGTCTCGACCGGACGGCCGCCCGCGAAGTACGTACGCGAGGTGACCAGCACCCAGTGCCCCGGCACCCCGCCGAGCGCCAGCACCTCCTCGGCCCGTCCGGGGCGCGCGCCGACCTCCTCCGCCATGTTGTCCACCACCAGGTCGAGGGCGGCCATCCGGTCGACGACCCCGCGCCCGGCCAGGGGCCCCTCCTCGGGCAGCATCACGGGCGTACGACCGGTGACGGCAAGCGGCTCCCAGGAGGTGGACAGCATGACCGCCTCCCCCTGCGACTGGAACACATAGCGGGTGCGCATCACCCGCTCCCCCACGTCGATCCCCAGCCGCCCGGCGATCTCCGCCCCGGCCTCATCCTGCTCACTGTGGGCGTCCCAGCTCCCGATGACCCGCTCATCGGCCTGCTCCTGCCGGAACGGCGTGGCCTCCCCAGCGTTATGAAACCCGCCTCGGACGACCCGCCGCGGCACGGGCTGGGCCCGCACATACGTCCCCGACCCCGACCGCCCCTCGACCAGCCCCTCGGCCATCAGCACCTTGCGAGCCTCGAGGGCGACGGTGTCCGAAACCCCGTACTCCTCCCGGATCCTGGCCTGCGAGGGGAGACGCGCATGCGGTGGCAGCTCACCCCCGGCGATCTTCTTCCGCAGATCGTCGGCGACGCGGAGGTATGCGGGCTGGTCACCAAAGGCCACGTGCACTCCCTGGGTTGACAGTCAGCCACAGCTTGGCAACCCAGCGTTGTCGATCGCAACTCAAGGCCATAGCTTCACTAGAAGTGGTGAACTGCAGCTCAGAGACGTTTAACTCGCTCAAAGCCCGCTGAGCTGCCCAACCCCGCCCCCGCCCCCGCCGTTTGCGACCGCGACGCGCTGTCGCCCCGTCAGCTCACGCTCTTCTCGATCGCCTCGAAGATGTCCGCGTCCGTCTCCTGCTGCCAGCCCGGGAGATCGCCCCAGTCGGCCACGTACCCCGGCTTCGGGTCCTCGAAGTGCTGATACATCTGCGCGATCCAGCACGTCGCGACGAAGCGCCCCTTCTGCTCACGCGTCAGGCGCGAGCCATGCCCACCACTCAGGTCGAGGAACTGACGCACCTGTGCACAGACCGCCCCGGCGGCCTCGCGCTCCCACTGCGGCGTGTCCTCCCAGGGCGTCACATAGCCGGGCTTGGGCTCACCGGGGAAGTGCCGGCGCACGCCCGCGATCCACGCCTCACGGAACAGCCGCGCACCTTCGGTCTGCGACATACCCACCCCCTCCATCACGTCACACTCAGTGCCTTGATCTCGGCGTCCAGCTCTGCGATGCGCCTATCACGAGCGAGTGGACCGAACTCCGAACGCAAGGCTTGGAGTCTACGAGCGACATAGCCGGAGGAGGATTCACGCGCCAGGTGGAGCGCCTCGCGGGCGTACGTGACCACCTGCTCCGGGTCCTCGCGCGCCTCGGTGGGTAGCCCACGCCCGTGCGGCGTCGGCCATGTCCGCCAGCCAGGTCGCGTCGGGGTACCGGTCCGCATGTGACTGGTTCATGCGGAGTGCGGCTGCGGCGAAAGCGTCGATGGCGTGTCCGAGAGGTCACGCTGATCGTGGAGGCGGCGCGGGGCCGCTCCTGATGTCCGCCGGGCGGGCCCTGGACCTCCGCCGGGCGGGCCCCGGCGGCCGTTACTCTCCTGAGCAGCAGCCGCCGAAGCGTAGGGACCGTGATGGACGACGAACCGCTCGCCTCGGAGCCCCACCGCGTGGCGCCCAGGCCCATTCGCCGCATCACGCGGGTGCTGCCCGGCGTGCTGCTGCTGGCGCTGTGCGTCGCGGGCTGCACCGGTGGCTCCGGGGCACAGGGCGCGGCCGGGACGTCCCGTGCCGGAGCGGGCGCCGCGGGGGTCGGCGACGCGCTCTTCCCCCGGCTCGGCAACGGCGGCTACGACGTGCGGAGCTACCGGCTCGCCCTCGACTACACACCCGGCACCCGCCACCTCAAAGGCACCGCCCGCATCACCGCCCGCGCGGACCGGGCCCTGCGCTCCTTCCACCTCGACCTCGCCGGGCTGCGCGTCCGGAAGGCCACGGTGAACGGCCGCCCCGCCAAGGCCGCCCGCAGTGGCACCGAGCTGGTCCTCACCCCGGCCTCGGCCCTCCCTCGGGACCGCCCCTTCACGGCCACCGTCGTCTACGACGGCAAGCCGAAAACCCTCACCGGCGAGGACACCGGGAAGGAGGGATGGATCCGCACCGACGACGGCGCCGTGGCCCTCGGCGAGCCGACCGGCTCGATGGCCTGGTTCCCCGGCAACCACCACCCCTCCGACAAGGCCGCCTACGACATCGCCGTCACCGTTCCCGAGGGCTACACCGCCGTCTCCAACGGTGAGTTGAAGGGCCGGCAGACCCGCGACCGCCACACCACCTTCCGGTGGCACATGGGCGAGCCCATGGCGAGCTATCTGGCCACCGTCGCCATCGGCCGTTTCGACGTCCGCACCACGACCACCGGCAAGGGCCTGCCCGTCTACGTCGCCGTCGACCCCACCGAGGCCGAACGCGCCAAGGACATCACCGCCCAGGTCGACGACGTCATCACCTGGGAGACCCGCACCTTCGGCCCGTATCCCTTCTCCTCCACCGGCGCCGTCGTCGACCACCTCCCCGGCCTCGGCTACGCCCTGGAGACCCAGACCAAGCCGTACTTCGACGCGGCCCCGGACACAACGCTCGTCGTGCACGAGCTCGCCCACCAGTGGTTCGGCGACTCGGTCACGCCCCGGGCCTGGAAGGACATGTGGCTCAACGAGGGCTTCGCGACCTACGCCGAGTGGCTGTGGGAGGCGGACCACGACGGCCGCAGCGCCCAGCAGACCTTCGACGACTTCTACGACGGCACCGACGACGAGAGCGAGGGCATCTGGGACTTCCCGCCCGCCGACCCCCCGAGCGTCGCCAGCGTCTCCGACCCGCCCGTCTACGGCCGCGGCGCGATGGTGCTGCACCAGCTCCGCCGGACCGTCGGCGACAAGACCTTCTTCTCCATCCTCCGCACATGGCTCAAGGACCACCGGCACGGCAACGCGGATACGAAGCAGTTCATCGAGCTGTGCGAACGCAAGTCCGGCAAGGACCTGACCCGCCTCTTCGACGTCTGGCTGTACGGCGAGGGCAAGCCGAAGAAGCCCTGACGGCAGGGGAAGGTGACGGCCACGTCTATGAGCTCGACGAGCCGACCGGCGCCTACGCCCCCGCCGGAATCTTCCGCCACAACCTCCAGCGGACGGTCCCCTTCAAGATCAACATCAATCTGGATGACCTCACCCCCGCCAAGAGCAGGTGAGACGACGACGTGCCGGAGTCCGGGAATCCCGCCCCGTCCCACACCCCACACCCCGCCTTGCTACCTCAGGCAGGATCAGCACCATGGCCGGTAGCAAGAAGTACTCGATCAGCCTGCCCGAGGAGCTCGCCGAGTCCGTGCGCGCCCAGGTCGGCCCCGGCGGGTTCTCCGCCTACGTCGCCGAGGCTCTCGAACAGCGCGTCGCCATGGACAAGCTCCGCGAGATCGTCGATGACTTCCAGACCGACAACGACGAGCTCTCCCGCGATGAGGTCGAGGCCGCCCGGTCCCTTCTGCGCCACGACCATCGCGCATCCGGCGGAGCCGCCGCCTGATGCCCGGCACCCTCCTGCTCGACTGCGAGGGGCTCTCCAAGCTCTACCGCAAGGACCGGCAGGTCATGGTGCTGGTCCAAGCCGCCTCCGAAGAGGGCATCCGCGTGGGCACCACTGCCATGACCGCCCTGGAGGCCGCCTACGACCGCATCCATCCCGCCCGTATCCGGTGGGTCCTCTCCCGTATCGATGTCCACGACGTCACGAGGGAGATCACCGACCGAGCCGCCGAACTTCTGCGTACCCACAGCCTCCACGGCCACAAGTACGCCATCGACGCCGCGTCCGCAGCCGTCGCCCGTGCTGCGCACGGGCCGGTCACCGTGCTCACGTCCGACCCTGAGGATCTGACACTGCTCTGCGGCTCCACCGTGGAGATCGTCAAGGTCTGAGCCCATCGTGGGCCCGAGTTGGGCGTTCTCTGCCGTGCGGGGGATCCCCCTGCGCCCGACTCACGACGTCAAGGTCGCCCCTGACACGTCAGCCCCGACCATGTCGGCCATTCTGGGCGGAACCCTCAGCGCCGCGGCCACGAACGTGGCGAGCAGCGGGCGACGGTCCTGTTCGTTCCAGGCGAGTACGAGGCGGCTGGGCGGGGCGTCGGATACCGGTACACCGACCAGGCCGGGCGGGAGCGGTTCGACGAGCGAGCGGGGAAGTACCCCGATCATCCGGCTCACTTTGATCATCTGGAGCAGCTGGACCACGTCGGCGACCTCCGGGCCGGTGCCGTCGCCCCCGGGCACGCCCTTCCAGCGCGGCAGTGTCTCGCCCTCCAGGTCGGCCATCCGTACCGAGGCGAGCCCGGCCAGGCGGTGTGCGGTGGGGACGATGGCCACCCGCTCCTCGGCGTGGAGCGTCTCGTGGTCCAGTCCGTCGAGATCGTCGAACGGTACGTAGAGCAGGCCGACGTCGGCCCGGCCGTCGAGCAGGAAGTCGGTGCGGTCGGCGGGGCCGCTGAAGAGGATGTCGACCCGGCGGGCATCGGGCTGGTGGGAGTACTCGGCCAGGATCCCGGACAGCAGCCCGGCGTCGCCGCCGGGTTTGAGTACGAGCCGCAGGTGAGCCTCGGTGTCGACGGCACGCCGGGCGCTGCGGACGGCGGCGGCGACCGCGTTGAGCGCGTGCCGTCCGTGCTCCTGCAACGCTTCCCCGGCCGGTGTGAGCTCGACGTGCCGGCTGGAGCGGAGGAACAGCGGGACGCCGAGCCGGGTCTCGATCCGCCGGATCGCCTTCGACAGCGCCGGCTGGGCGATCGAGAGCCGGGTGGCGGCCCGGCCGAAGTGCAGCTCGTCGGCGACTGCGACGAAGTACTCGAGCTCGCGGGTCTCCAGTTCAACCATGCCTGTAGGTTATCGCCGAATTCCATACCGATCTTGGACACTTGCGGCAAGCGGTCGCAAGAATTGCCGCATGATCCAGCACACGATGATCGTCTCCTTCGATCAGCCGCTGCCCGATACGGAACTCGACCAATACCTCGGGGATATCGAACGGGCCATGCTCGACACCGGCTTCGTGGAGTCGGTGGTAGCCCGCCGCCACCTTCCCGTCCCCGGGGAGGAGGCCATTCCCGCGCTGATCGCGACCGCGATCGTGCAGTTCGCCGTGGCCGACATCGACGCTCTGGCGAAGGGGTTCGCCGCGCCCGCCCTGCACGAGGTCATCCACCGCTGGCAGTCGCGGCACCCGTACAAGGTCGCCTGGGCCAATCACGAGCCGCTCGCATGAGCGCCGCATCCCGGAAGGTGGGACTGGTCACCGGCGCGGGCAGTGGGATCGGCCGCGCGGCGGCGCTGGAGTTCGCCCGGTGCGGCGCCGCGGTCGCCGTGCTCGACATCGACGAGAGCACGGCCGCCGAGACCACCGAGATGATCAGGGCGGACGGTGGGGAGGCACTGGCCGTCCCCGTCGACATCGGCGACGAAGACTCCGTACGGGCGGCCGTCGAGCGTACGGTCGCGGAGTACGGGGGCCTCGACTTCGCCGTGAACAACGCCGGTTTGGCCTCCCATCACCGGCAGCTCGAGCAGATGACACTGGACGAGTTCGAGCGCGTGGTTCATGTCAATCTGGCCGGAACCTTCCTGTGCATGAAGTACGAACTGCCCGCACTGCGCCGCCGCGAGGGCGGCGCGATCGTCAACATCGCCTCCAACGGCGGCTTGTACGCGATCCCGACCGCCCCCGCCTATGTGGCCGCCAAGCACGGCATCGTCGGGCTCACCAAGGTCGCCGCGGTCGACTACGCGCCGGACAGCATCCGGGTCAACGCCGTCTGCCCCGGCCCGACCCGTACTCCCGGGTTCGAGCGGGTGGCGGCCGGTACCGACCTGATCGCCATGCAGGAGGCGATCACGCCGCTCGGCCGGATGGCCAACCCGGAGGAGGCCGCGGCCGCCGCCGTCTGGCTCTGCTCGGACGCGGCGTCCTACATCACCGGCATCGCCCTGTCGGTCGACGGCGGACGGCGGGCCTGAGGAATCCACCGCGCGCGGGCACCGGACCCTCCTCAGGCCACATGGCACCCGGCCCCGCCCCCGCGCTCTCCGTCGCCCGCGCTCCTGAAGAGCCGGGTGCGGAGGGGGCCGGGCCGTCGGGGCTCGAGTCGGCGGATCGCGCTCGGGCCCCCGCACGGGATCAGGCCGCATCGGGCACGGCCCCCCTGCCCGGCCCCTATGAACGAGCCCCCTCCCCCGGCCCGGCCCACCCCGCCGGGCCGCACCGACGTACCTCCGCCCTCCGCGCATGGTTCCGCTGGTCCGCCGCCCTGCCCCCGCAGGATCCGGTCGCCGCCGCAGCCGAACTCGAACGCTGCGTGGAGCAACTCGGTGGGCGCCCCGGTCAACGACCACACCCACGGCCGCGATCTTGTCCTGGGCCTTGCCGGTCAGTCTGCCTGCCCGTCCGGCCGCGGACTCGGTGCGGACCGGTGCGCGCTCCAGTCGGCGCGGCCGCCCGCGCCCAGGACTCCGGTGCCGGCGGTGAACTCGGCCCCGCTCGGGCGTCGCAACTCCCGCCGGGAGATGCGGGCGACGAGGGCGGGGAAGACCGGGCGCAGCGGCTGGCACCAGCGCAGCCAGGGCGGCGCGTGGACGCGGGGGGCGCGGCGGACGATGCCGGCGGTGAGCAGGTCGGCCACCCGCGCCGGAGTCTGGACGCGGCGGGCGAACCGGGGCTGATGCGCGCGCAGGGCCCGCAGTACCGGGTTGTCGTCGATGCCGCCGATCATGTCGGTGCCGGTCCAGTGCAGGTAGGCGATGCCGACGGCGATGCCGTCGGGTTCGAGCTCGCAGCGCAGGGCTTGGGCGAAGGACTCCGCACCCGCCTTGGAGGCGCAGTACGCGCTCATCATGGGCGCGGAGCCGAACGAGGCGGTGGAGGCGACCTGGAGGAAGTAGCCGCGGGTGCGGGTGAGGTGGGGCAGAAAGGCCCTGGCGGTGTTGGCCGCGCCGGTCAGGTTGACGTCGACGACCCGCTGCCACAGGTCGGCCGCGGTGGTGCGGAAGGGTCCGCTGACGGCGATGCCCGCGTTGGCCACGACCACGTCGGCGGGGCCGAGCCGCGCCTCGACCTCGCGTGCGGCGGCGTCCAGGGCGGCCTGGTCGGTGACGTCCGCCTCGACGCACAGGGTGGGCGCGGGCAGCCCGGCCGCCGCCTCCCGCAGCCTCTCCTCCTCCCGGCCGAGCAGCGCCACCCGTGCACCGGCCTCGGACAGCGCGGCGGCGACGGCCGCGCCGACACCGCGGGCGGCTCCGGTGACGACGGCCACGCGTCCGCGCAGCGGTGAGACGCCGGTGTGCGGGCTCGGGGGCGGGCGATGCCGTGGCGGCCGCGTCCTCGTCCGCTTGTCCTCATGGTCCTCTTCTCCTGCCGACGGGTCTCTCCATCCCCCGGCGGTTCTTCCGGCGTACTCGTCTCCGAAGGAGTCGTCCCGCCCGGCCGTTCAGTCCGACCGCCCGCGGACGGCGGGCGTCCGCCCCCACGTGGCCAGGGCCCTGAGGAGCGCGCCCCGCCCGCGCTGCGGCACCGTCCACAGCGTCTGCCCCCGCACCCCCCACCGCTCCAGCAGGGCGTTGGCCGCGAGGAAGCCGCTCGTCGCCGCCCGTTCCATGAGCGCCACGGGCAAGTCGGTGCGGACCACGTCGCCGGCCACGACCAGTCGAGGGTGCGGGGTGCGGACGGTGGGGCGGTCGCCGTAGCCGCCCACCGGGAACAGGGGGCAGTCGTCGTGCCACTCGTGGCGGGCGTCGAGGACCGTGGCCGTGCTGGTCTCCGGGTAGACGCGGTGGAGTTGGTCGAGGAGACGCTTGTGTTCGACGTCCCGGGGGGCGTCGGGCGGTACGGCGTAGGCGTGCAGTTCGACGACGGAGCCACCGGTGCGGGCGTTCCAGCGGGCCGCCTCGTCCTCGTAGCGTTCCAGCACGCTGATGTTGTCGAGGGTGCCGAAGCCGCTGGTGCCGAGGAAGCCGGGCCGGTCGGGTGCGACGGGCCGGTCCAGCCACAGGCGGCTGACCAGGAAGGGCGGGGCGGTGCGCAGCCGTCCGATCCGCTCGCGCCACGGCGCGTCGCTCAACTGTGGGCAGCGTGCGACCAGCGAGCGCAGCCCGGCGGTGTCCAGTGCGAGGACGACCCCGTCGTGGCGGCGCTCGTCCCGGTCGGAGGCGACCACGAAACCGCCGTCCGGGACGGGCGCGATGTGCTCGACGGCCGTGCCGGTGCGCACCTCGGCGTGGTGGCGGGCCAGATAGCCGGCGAGCGGGTCCCACAGCGCGGCCGGGAAGGGGGCGCGGACCACGTCGAACAGCAGCCCTTCGGCGGAGCCGAGGAAGTAGATGTGGAACGTCAGCGCCATCTCGGCCGCCGACAGCTCCCGCGGGTCGGCGAAAAAGCTGCGGGAGAACACCTCGAAGGCCAGGTGACGGGCGCTTTCGGGAAAGCGCACGGCGTCCAGGAAGTCGTGGGCGCTGGTGCCGTCCAGGCGTTCGTACACCTCCGGCACGCGCACGTCCAGCAGGGGCAGGGCGGCCACCGGGTCGATGGCGCGCAGGTCCGCGAGCCGGAAGGAGGGACTGAGCGCCACGAAGCCGAGCGCGCCGAACGGCGGGGTGCGCGGGACGTGCCGGAAACTGTCGTGCAGGCCGTCGGCGCCCCGCAGCGGGTAGTCCGGGAGGCCGGTGAGCCGCTCCAGGCCGGGGTCGGTCCGGCGCAGCAGTCCACGCAGGTTGTAGTACTGACGGAAGAACGCATGGAAGCCGCGGCTCATGGTCACCGTGGTGCCGTCGCACAGTGCGGTCGGCCAGCCGCCGACCCGCCCGCCGAGGTAGGGCCGCTTCTCGTACAGGGTGACGGCCACCCCGCGCTCGGCGAGCGCGGTGGCGGCGGCCAGGCCGGCGATGCCCCCGCCGACCACCGCCACCGACGGCGGGGTCCCCCGCACCCGGGGGACGCCGGGCCGGGCCGGCAGCGTCCGGGCCCGCCGGTCGCGTCCCCGGCGCGCGGCGCCCCGGCGTGGGGTCCTCATGCGTCCTCCCTCCGGTCGTGTGCCCGGCGGGCGACGAAGGTGTGGGCGATGCCCGTCTGCCAACCCGGCAGCGGCAGGGCGCGGATCCGGTCGAAGCCGGCCGCGCCGAGGCGCCGCGCGAACCGCCCGGCAGTGTCGAACTCCAGCACACTGCGCCACAGGTGCCGGTACAACGGCGCGTCCCCCAGCAGGGTCGCGACGGGCTGTACGACACCCCGGCACACCAGCGTCCACACCGCGCGGTCGGCGCGCCGCCCGCGGAGGGTGTACTCGTGCACGCCGAGCCGGCCGCCCGGCCGCAGCAGCCCGCGCACGCCGGTGAGGACGGCGTCGGGGTCGGTGACGTTGCGGAAGAGGTACGCCGCGAAGACCGCGTCGAAGGGGCCGCGTACCCCGGCCTCGGCCAGCCGCTCGGCGGGGGCGTGCACGAAGGTCACCCCGTCTGCCCACGGCTTGGCCGCGGCCCGCCGGAGCATGCCGGCCGAGGCGTCCGCGGCCGTGATGTCGGCGGCGGGCAGGACGTACCGCAGCGCGGCGGTGGAGGCGCCGGTGCCGCAGCCGAGGTCGAGCAGGCGCAGCCCCTGCCCATGTCCGGGCAGCCCGAGCCGGCGCACCGAGCGGCGCAGGTGGGCGTGGTAGCCGGGATTGGCGGCCACGAGCGTGTCGTAGCTGCGGGAGGCGTGGTCGAAGGCGGCGGCGAGGCGCTCGTCGCGCAGCAGCGTCATGCGGTCTCCGTGGGGGGCGGGGCGGGCGGGTCCGGCGTGGGAGGCGGCGGAGTGGCGGGGCGCGCCGGCGGATGCGGCGACGCGAGCAGGTCGAAGCGGCGGCGGGGCAGGCGGGGCAGCTCCAGGGCGGAGCGCAGCATCGGCCCGACGGGCGTACGCAGGCCGATGGACACGTCCTCGTGCAGGCGGGTGCCACCGTCGAGGAAACGCAGCAGCCGTGCCATGGGCACGCGGGCGAACAGGCGGCTGAACAGTTCCGGGCCGTCGGCCCGGCCGCTGTCCAGGGCGCGCAGCAGGACGGCGTCCATGGCGCGGGAGCGCACCGAGTGGGCGGCGGGCGGCACCGGGCGGCGCCCGCGGCGCAGGGCGTCGGCGACGGCCCGGGTCTGGCGCTGCAGTCCGGCGAAGGTGTAGCCGGTGGCGGGGCGGGTCGCTCCGCCGGCGGCGCCGATGTGGAAGACCGAGGCGCCGGCCTGCCGGGGGATCGGCGCGTCCGTCATCGGGATGACGCCGGTCTCGGTGGCCAGGACCTGCCGTTCGCCGAGCCTCAGCACTTCGTCGGCGTAGTGCCGTACGGCGGCCTCGTAACGGTCCGGCGTGAGGGTGCGCCGGGAGAACTCGGTGTACTCCACGAGCGCCTCGCACGGCCCGAGCGGCAGGACGTAGCCGAAGGACAGGCCGTGGGCGGGCTGCGGGGTACGGAAGTCCATCAGCTCCACGGCGGCCGGGTCGAAGGCGGGCCGGGCGGTGCGCACGACCCAGCCGTGGAAGTGCTGCAGCAGAGTGGTGCGAGCGGCCGGCAGGCTGCTCGGGGGGCGGGAGTCCAGCACCCAGCGGGCGCTGAGCACCCGCGCCCGGCCGTCGGTGTCCCTCAGGTGGACTTGAGCGCCACCGGGCACGTCCTCCACCGTTCCGACGGTCGCTTCCAGGCGCCGGACGTTGGGGCTGCCGGCCAGGTCCCGGGAGACCAGGCGCTCGAAGTCCTCGGAGAGGATCATTCGGTACCGCAGCGGGGCGATGTCCCCCTCGATCGGGGCGCCGGTGCGCGGACGCACCCTCAGCCGCCGCCACTCGGCCCGCACCGCCGCGTCGAACCGCCCGGGTCCCGCCGCCCAGTAGCACCAGGTCCGCGGCGGCGGGCGCAGCGGACCGGGCGGCGCGTCCACCAGCACCACGGACGGTGTCCGCAGGCCGGGAACGCGTCCGGCGAGCCGGTGGGCCAGCGACAGCCCGGCGGCGCCCGCCCCCACAACGGCCACGTCCGTCTCCGGCACGATGCCTCCCTTCCTCGGTCCGCTCCCGTGCCGCCGGGCGGATGGGCCACACGGCACCCGTTTTCGAATGCCTTGGCCTGGTTTTTCCACATTGTGTACCCCGGCGGATGCAGGGCGCCCCCTGACGGCGAGCGCCCGAGCGCCGGACACGGCACCGTGAAAGGGCGGTGGTCGCCATGCGCGTGAGGCGTTCGCATATCCGTCCGCACCGCCCGCACCGAAGCAGACGTGTGACGAGAACGACGGACACGACGGAGGGAACCGGAATGCGTCCCACCCACGCGAAGGACCACCCCGCGACCGCGCCGCCGTGCCCGGTCGCGGTGGCAAAGACGCCCGTGGCGTCACTTCCGCGCAGGCCGGTGGCCGACGGCGGCGCCGGACACGGCACGACGGAGGCGTGGCCCGCGGCGGGCGGGCCGCTCCCCACCGGGTCCGCCGAAGTGCGCCAGGTCGACGCCGACGTGCCCGGCGCCGTCGGCCGGATGCTCGACCATGTGCTGGCGGAGCGCCTGCGCCACGCTCGGCTGGCGGATCCGCTGTTCGCCGAGGAGCTGGCCGAACGGGTGACACGCTTCACCCTGGAGGGCGGCAAGCGCACCCGCGCGCAGCTGGTGTGGTGGGCCTCGCGGGCCTGCGCCGGCCGGGATCCGGCGGCCGCGGCAGCGGCCCTGCGGATCGCAGGCGCCCTGGAACTGCTCCAGACCTGCGCGCTCGTCCACGACGACGTGATGGACCGGGCGGCGCTGCGGCGCGGCCGGCCCGCGCTGCACACGGACCTGGCCGATCGCTACGCCGACCGGGTGGGGGCCGAGCGGGCCGAGCGGTTCGGGCAGTCGGCCGCGGTCCTCGCCGGGGATCTGGCGCTGGCCTGGGCCGACGACCTGGTGGTGGAAACGCCGCTGGCGCCCACGACCGCGGTGGTGGTGCGGCGGCTGTGGAGCGACATGCGCACGGAGATGGTGGCGGGCCAGTACCTGGACGTGCAAGGCCAGATCACCACCGCGCGGTCCCTGTCCCGCGCGCTGCGCGCCGCCCGCCTGAAGAGCGCCCCGTACACGGTGGAGCGGCCCCTCACCCTGGGGGCCGCCGTGGCGGGCGCGGACGAGGCGACACTGCGCCGGCTGCGCGACGCCGGCCGATGTGTCGGCTTGGCGTTCCAGCTCCGCGACGACCTGGACGACGTCTTCGGCGGCCCGCGGGAGACCGGTAAGGCATGCGGCGGCGACATTCGGGAGGGCAAGCCGACCTATCTGGTCGCGGTCGCCCGTGCGCGGGCCGAGGCCGCCGGCGACGGCGCCGCGCTCGCCGTGCTGGAGCGGTGGCTCGGTGACGCGGCGCTCACCGAGCGCGGCCTGGACGAGGTGCGGGACGTGCTGATCGCGACCGGGGCGCGCGCCACCGTGGAGACCACGATCGACCGGCTCGCCGCGCAGGGGCTGGGGCACTTCGACCGCGCCCGGCTCGACCCGGAGGGCACCGGCCCGCTGCGCGCTCTGCTGCTCGCGGCGGCCGGGGCGCGGCCGGGTCAGGAGGCCGCCGTACGCCTGCGGCCCGCGCACGATCCGTGCGGGACACGGCCCTGCGGCACCGAGGGGACCGGCCGATGACCCGCGCCCTGCCCGGTCCCACGGACCACGTGGTGGTCGTCGGCGCCGGACTCGCCGGGCTGTCGGCGGCGCTGCACCTGCTGGGCGCCGGGCGCCGCGTCACCGTCGTCGAACGCGAGGACCTGCCCGGCGGCCGGGCCGGACGCCTCGACCTGGCCGGCTACCGGATCGACACCGGGCCCACCGTGCTGACCATGCCGGAGCTGGCCGACGAGGCGTTCGCCGCCGTCGGCGACAGCCTGTACGAGCGGGTCCGCCTGGTCCCTCTGCACCCGGCCTACCGGGCCTGCTTCGCGGACGGCAGCAGCCTCGACGTACACACCGGAGCGGACGCGATGGCCGCGGAGGTGGAACGGTTCGCAGGACCGGCCGAGGCGGCGGGCTACCGGCGGCTGCGCGACTGGCTGGAGCGGCTGTACCGGGCTCAGATGCGCCGGTTCATCGACGTCAACTTCGACTCGCCGCTCGGCCTGCTCAACGCCGACCTCGCCCGGCTGGCCGCGCTGGGCGGCTTCGGCCGCCTCGACGCCCGGATCGGCCATTTCCTGAGCGACGAGCGGCTGCGCCGGGTGTTCTCCTTCCAGGCCCTGTACGCGGGTGTGCCCCCGGCGCGGGTGCTGGCCGCCTACGCGGTCATCGCCTATATGGACACCGTCGCCGGCGTGTACTTCCCCCGGGGCGGCATGCACGCGCTTCCGCGGGCGATGGCGGAGGCAGCCGGCGACGCGGGCGCCGAGCTGCGGTACGGGCAACGGGTGACCCACCTGGAACGGTCGGGCGAGCGGATCACGGCCGTCGTCACCGGCACCGGCCGCATCCCGTGCGACGCGGTCGTCCTCACCCCGGATCTGCCCGTCGCCTACCGGCTGCTCGGCCGCCGGCCACGCAGACCGCTGGGGCTGCGCCACTCCCCCTCCGCGGTCGTGCTGCACGCCGGCACGGACCGCACCTGGCCCCAGCTCGCCCACCACACGCTCTCGTTCGGCGCGGCATGGCACACCACGTTCGACGAACTCACCCGTGCCGGACGGCTGATGAGCGACCCGTCGCTGCTCATCACCCGGCCCACCGCCACCGACCCCGGCCTCGCGCCGCCCGGCCGCCACCTGCACTACATCCTCGCCCCCTGCCCCAACACCGCCATCGGCCCGCACGCGGCGGCCTGGTCCGACCTCGGCCCGCGCTACCGGGACACGCTGCTGCGGGAGCTGGAGCGACGCGGACTCGATGGCATCGAAGCCGCCATCGAGGAGGAGTGCCTGATCACCCCGGCCGACTGGCACACCCGGGGGCACGCCGCCGGGACCCCCTTCTCCGCCGCCCACACCTTCGCCCAGACCGGCCCGTTCCGGCCGCGCAACCTGGTGCGCGGCACGCAGAACGCGGTTCTGGCCGGCTGCGGCACCACGCCCGGCGTCGGCGTGCCGACCGTGCTGCTGTCGGGGAAGCTGGCCGCGGCCCGCGTGACCGGCGTACCCGGACGGGGGGCCACCCGCTCGCGCCCCTCCGCGACCGCCGCCCTCCCGGCGAGGGCCGGTGCCCCGGCCCGCCCGGGTTCCCCGGTCCCGTCCGTATTCCGGACCGTCACGCGGGAGGCGGCGGCCGCCCCACCAGCGCTCGAGGCACCTCGCCCCTGTCCGACCGGCGCGCCGGAGCCGCCGGCCTCCTCACCGCAGTCCCCGCCCGCCGCGCTTCAGTCCCCGGTGCCGGAAAGCCCCCCGGCCGACCTCACCGACCCCACGGCCCCCGCGACCGAAGGCAGGACCGGATGACCGATCGAGAGCTCGACGCGGCGGGTATCACCGATCCGGCGCTGCGTGCGGCCTACCGCCACTGCCGCGCCCTCAACGCCCGGCACGGCAAGACCTACTTCCTCGCCACCCGGCTGCTGCCCGTCGAGCGCCGGCCCGCCGTGCACGCCCTGTACGGCTTCGCCCGCTGGGCCGACGACATCGTCGACTCCCTCGACCCCGGCGCCGGACCGGATGTGCGGGTGCGGGCGCTGAGCCGGCTCCAGGGCGAGCTGGAGGAGGGGTTGCGGCGGGGTGGCAGCGGCGAGCCCGTGGTGCGCGCGCTCGCCGACACCGCACACCGTTACGCCATCGACCACGCCCACTTCCGGGACTTCATGACCGCGATGCGCTCCGACCTGGTCGTGACGGCCTACCCCACCTACGCCGATCTGCGTGCCTATATGCACGGCTCGGCCGCGGTGATCGGGCTCGAGATGCTGCCGGTGCTGGGCACGGTGGTGCCGCGGGAGGAGGCCGCGCCGTACGCCGCGGCGCTCGGCGTCGCCTTCCAGCTGAGCAACTTCCTGCGGGATGTCGGCGAAGACCTGGACCGCGGACGCGTCTACCTGCCCGCCGACCTGCTCGCCGGTCACGGCGTGGACCGGGAGCTGCTGGTCCAAAGCCGCGCGACAGGCCATCCGGACCGCCGGATCACCGCCGCGCTCAAGGAGTTCGAGGCGCTGACCCGCGGTGTGTACCGGACGGCGGTGCCCGGCATCGATCTGCTCGAACCGGTGGCGCGGCCCTGCATCCGCACGGCGGCCGTCCTGTACGGCGGCATCCTGGACACCGTCGCGCGCGACGGCTACGCCGTGCTGCACCGGCGGTCGGCGGTGCAGCGGCGGCGCAGGGCGGTGGTCGCCGTCGACGGGCTGGCCCGGGTGGCGGCGGCCCGGCTGCGGGCGCGGACCGGTCCCGGAGACCGGCCGCCCGCTTGCGCCCGCCCCCTGCCCGCGGCCGCGCCCTCGCCGGCGATGGCCGCTTGCTCCGCCGAGGAGGTCGCGTGAACCGCCGTCGCCTGCCGCTGTCGCTGCGTCACCACGCCGTGCCCTGGGAGCGTCAGCGGCCCACCTGGCGCGAGGCTCGGCCGGCGGTGATCGCCGGGGCACTGAAGCGGGCGCAGGCCCGTCCGTCCGGGAACTGGTACGTCGTCGGCGCCTCCCGCGCCCTGCGGGGGGACGCCAAGCCGGCGTCGCGGACCGTGGCGGGTCAGGAGGTCGTGGTCTGGCGCGGCCCCGGCGGGCGCCTCGTCGGCGGACCGGGGATCTGCCCGCACCTGGGGGCGCCGCTGCGGGACAGCCCGGTGCGCTGCGGCACGCTGGTGTGCCACTGGCACGGGCTCGCCCTGGACGGCAGCCCGTACGCGGGCTGGTCGCCGTTGCCCGTGCACGACGACGGGGTGCTGGTGTGGGTGCGGCTGGACACGGTGGGCGGTGAGGAGCCGCTGGACGCACCCGTCGTACCGCGACGGCCCGAGCCCACCCGCGCCCTGACGGCCGTCTACACCGGGGTGGGTGTCTGTGAGCCCGAGGACGTGCTGGCCAACCGGCTCGATCCATGGCACGGGGCGTGGTTCCACCCCTACTCGTTCGTCGACCTCACGGTGGTGGACGCGCCCGGCGGGCCGGCCTGCGCGGCGGACGGCGGCGCGGACGGCCTTACCGTCGACGTGTCGTTCAAGGTGGCGGGCCGGCTGGTCGTGCCGGTCCGTGCCGTCTTCACGGCGCCCGAACCCCGCACCGTTGTCATGCGTATCACCGAGGGCGAGGGCGCGGGCTCCGTCGTGGAGACCCACGCCACCCCGCTCGGCACGGACGGGTCCGGCCGCCCGCGCACCGCCGTCATCGAGGCGGTGGTGACCGCCTCGGACCGTCCGGGCTTCGCCGCCGCCCGCCGGGCCGCGCCGCTGCTGCGTCCCCTGGTGCGCGCCGTGGCCGGGCGGCTGTGGCGGGACGACCTGGCCTACGCCGAGCGGCGCTGGCGGCTGCGGTCGACGGGCCGCTTCCCGGGCTGAGCGGCGCACCAGGCGTTCCCGAGCCCGTTCTCCCACCCGACGGTCACCGGCTCGACCGGCGCGCGCCGGTCGAGCCCTCAACGCGTTCGGTGTCCGGTCGGCAGGACAGCGCCTGCAGGGCCGACCAGAGGTCCGTGACTCATGAGTCGGAGTAGCTGAAGTCGCCAACGGTCCAACTGCTGACGTCCTTGATCGCTACGCGGTACATCCCGCCCGTCTCGGGGATCCCCATGCTTCCTTGCAGGATTCGGGCCACGTGAAAATGCAGATGGGTGGGCGGCCCACCGCGGCCGGGCCGGTCCTGCGTCCCGTCGGCGGTGAAGACACCGGCGAAGGGGCGGAGGCGGTCCGAGTCCCTCAGGATCTCCGACACACGCCGCCTCCACACGGCTTCGGGAGCCAACCGTCCGGTGATGACAGCGCCGCCGGTGACCACGGTCAGGGACATCTGATTGCTCTGCTCGGACTCCACCTTGGCGGCCACGTCAACGAGTAGTTCGTCAGCGTTCGACATGAGAGCCGATTTTATTCATCGATCCGCGGGAGTTCACACGTTGAAGCGGAACTCCACCACGTCCCCGTCCTGCATCACGTAGTCCTTGCCCTCCATGCGGGCCTTGCCCGCCGAGCGGGCCTCGGCCACCGAGCCGGTGGTGACGAGGTCCTCGTAGGAGATGACCTCGGCCTTGATGAAGCCCTTCTGGAAGTCGGTGTGGATCACACCGGCCGCCTCGGGGGCCGTGGCGCCCTTCTTGATGGTCCAGGCGCGGGATTCCTTGGGGCCGGCGGTGAGGTAGGTCTGCAGGCCCAGGGTGTCGAAGCCGACGTGGGCGAGGGTGGCGAGGCCGGGTTCTTCCTGGCCCACGGACTGGAGGAGCTCGAGGGCCTCGTCCTCCTCCAGCTCGGCGAGGTCGGCCTCCAGCTTGGCGTTGAGGAAGATCGCCTCGGCGGGGGCGACGAGGGCGCGCTGCTCGGCCTTGAAGGACTCGTCGGTGAGCTCGTCCTCGTCGACGTTGAAGACGTAGAGGAAGGGCTTGGTGGTGAGCAGGTGCAGCTCGTGGAGGAGGGCGGCGCGCTCGCTGCCCTGGACGATGCCGGCGGAGAAGAGGGTGCGGCCCTCGTCGAGGATGGCCTTGGCCTCCTCGACGGCCTTGACCTGGGGCTGCTTGTCCTTCTTGATCCGGGACTCCTTGACCAGGCGCGGCAGCACCTTCTCGATGGTCTGGAGGTCGGCGAGGATCAGCTCGGTGTTGATCGTCTCGATGTCGCTCTTCGGCGAGATCTTGCCGTCGACATGGACGACGTTCTCGTCCTTGAAGGCGCGGATGACCTGGCAGATGGCGTCGGACTCACGGATGTTCGCCAGGAACTTGTTGCCCAGTCCCTCGCCCTCCGAGGCGCCCTTGACGATGCCCGCGATGTCGACGAAGTCGACGGTTGCGGGGAGCTTGCGGGCCGAGCCGAAGATCTCGGCGAGCTTGTCCAGGCGGGGGTCGGGGACGCCGACCACGCCGACGTTGGGCTCGATGGTGGCGAACGGGTAGTTGGCCGCCAGCACGTCGTTCTTGGTCAGGGCGTTGAAAAGGGTCGACTTGCCGACATTCGGCAGACCGACGATTCCGATCGTGAGCGACACGTTGGCGACTTCCCGTAACTTCCCGTGGTCGGGATGTGAGGACAGAGGACGGACCCCGGCGGGGCCGGTCCACCAGTCTACGGGGCCGCCCCCGATCACCCGGCCGGGCTGACAATCGGTCGAACACACTGCCAAGGTCCTGCGAAGGGCGTGTCCAAGACCGGATTCCCGCCCTCCGGCCGCCTACGTTGGTCGGGTGGAGCAATACAGCACGCGTACGCCGCGCCGCGCGGCGGCCCCGCCGCCCCGCCCGGCCGCGGACGACACGTATACCGGCCGCAGCCGAGGCGCCGGCGCCGGTCAGGGCCGTGGACGGCCCGGCGGCGCGGTCCGGGACCCCCGGCCGCCCGCGCGGCGGCCGACGCCGTCCGGTCCGGCCGCGGCGCTGACCGCCGCGCTGCGGCGGGCCCGGGGGCTGTCCCTCCCGGACCCCCGGCTGACCGGGCTTGGCGCGGGGCTGCTGACCACGCTCACGATGCTGGGCATCGGGTGCCTGGACGCGCTGCTGTTCTCCGGCTCACCCACCGTGTACAGCGTGCTCTTCCTGCCGGCCTGCGCGGCCTGCGGGATGTGGGTGCGCCCGGCCGACCTGCTGGCGGCGCCGGTGACGGCGCCGCTGGCCTATACGGTCGGGCTGCTGCCGATCAACGACGGTTCGGCCGGGTTCAGCGGACAGGCGGTGGGGGTGTTCACCGCACTGTCGCTGCAGGCCGGCTGGCTCTACGCGGGGACGCTGCTGACCGTGCTGATCGTGCTCGTACGGCGGGCGGTGCTGGTCACCCGGCGTCGTCGGCAGCAGCGACCGCGGCCATCCCGGCACCCACGATCCCCGCATTATTCTGCAGCTGCGCAGGCACGATCTCGGCCCTGACGCCCTCGATGAGCGGCAGGAACTTGTCCGCCTTACGGCTCACCCCGCCGCCCAGCACGAAGAGCTCCGGTGAGAACAGCATCTCCAGGTGATGGAGGTACTTCTGCACCCGGCGCGCCCAGTGCGACCAGCTCAGTTCGTGATCGTCCTTGGCCTTGGTCGAGGCCCGCTTCTCCGCCTCATGGCCGTCCAGCTCCAGATGGCCCAGCTCGGTGTTGGTGAGCAGCTGCCCGTCGGTGAAGAGCGCGCTGCCGATGCCGGTGCCGAGGGTGAGCACGATCACGGTGCCCTTGACGCCGCGGGCGGCGCCGAAAGCCACCTCCGCGACCCCGGCCGCGTCCGCGTCGTTCAGCACCGTGACGGGGCAGTCCAGCCGCTCGCCGAGCTGTGACGCCAGATCGGTGCCGATCCAGCTCTTGTCGACATTCGCGGCCGTAAGGGTGACACCGTTCTTCACCACGCCCGGGAAGGTCACCCCGACCGGCCGCCCGGACCAGCCGAAATGCCGGACGACCTCCACCACACCGTCCAGAACCGCCTCGGGCGTGGACGGATGCGGGGTGAGCACCTTATGGCGCTCCTCAGCGAGCTCACCGCGATCCAGGTCCACCGGGGCGCCTTTGATGCCCGAACCGCCGATGTCGATGCCGAACACCTTCGCCGCGGACGCCCCCGTGGCCCCCTGGTCCTGCGTCACCGCTGCGATCCCTCCGCCTCGGCGGCGACCGCCGCGGCCTCCGGCTCACCGGCGGACGTCGCGGCCGCCGCCTCCGCCCGCAGGTCCCGGCGCAGCTCCTTGGGGAGCGAGAAGGTCAGGGACTCCTGCATCGGCTGGACGACCTCGACATCGCCGAAGCCGCGCTCGGCCAGCCACTCCAGGACGCCCTCGACGAGCACGTCCGGCACGGAGGCGCCCGAGGTCACGCCGACCGTGGTGACGCCCTCCAGCCATGCCTCGTCGATCTCGCTCGCGTAGTCGACCAGATGGCCGTCCTTGGCGCCCGCGCCGATGGCGACCTCCACCAGCCGCACCGAGTTGGAGGAGTTCTTGGAGCCGACCACGATGACCAGGTCGGACTCGGCGGCCACCTGCTTGATGGCGATCTGGCGGTTCTGGGTGGCGTAGCAGATGTCGTCGCTGGGCGGGCTGATGAGCTGCGGGAAGCGCTCCTTGAGCGCGTCCACGGTCTCCATGGTCTCGTCGACCGAGAGGGTGGTCTGGGAGAGCCAGACGACCTTGGACTCGTCACGCACGTCGACGTTCTTCACATCGTCGGGGCCGTCGACCAGGGTGATGTGGTCCGGGGCCTCACCGCTGGTGCCGATGACCTCCTCATGGCCCTCATGACCGATCAGGAGGATGTCGTAGTCCTCCTTGGCGAACCGGACTGCTTCCTTGTGGACCTTGGTCACCAGGGGACAGGTGGCGTCGATGGTGGCCAGCTTGCGCTCGGCGGCCTCCTCGTGGACCACCGGCGCGACACCGTGCGCCGAGAAGATCACGATGGAGCCCTCGGGCACCTCTTCGGTCTCGTCGACGAAGATGGCGCCCTTTTTCTCCAGGGTCCGGACGACGTACTTGTTGTGGACGATCTCCTTGCGCACATAGATCGGCGCGCCGTACTGCTCCAGGGCCTTCTCGACGGCGATCACGGCACGGTCGACACCGGCACAGTAGCCACGGGGGGCCGCGAGCAGGACCCGGCGGGCGGAGGTTGCAGTCATGTCCCCCATGGTAGGGGCGATGACCCCGGGGTCTGTCGGTGGTGACCGATACCCTCGCGGTCATGGCTGTCAACACGTCCGCGGAGGCGCCGATCCCGGTCGGCGAGGTGTCCCGGCTGATCGGAAGCTGGATCGACCGGCTCGGCGCGGTGTGGGTCGAGGGGCAGATCACCCAGCTCTCCCGGCGCCCGGGCGCCGGTGTGGTGTTTCTGACCCTGCGCGACCCCAGTTACGACATCTCGCTGACCGTCACCTGCTTCCGTGCCGTCTTCGACCGCATCGCGGACACGGTCAGCGAGGGCGCGCGGGTCGTGGTGCACGCCAAGCCGGAGTGGTACGCGCCGCGGGGCCAGCTCTCCCTGCGGGCCGCCGAAATCCGCCCGGTGGGCGTGGGCGAACTGCTCGCGCGGCTCGAGCAGTTGAAGAAGGCGCTGGCGGCGGAGGGACTGTTCGCGGCCGACCGCAAGAAGCCACTGCCCTTTCTGCCGCAGCTCATAGGGCTGGTCTGCGGGCGCGCCTCGGCCGCCGAGCGCGATGTGCTGGAGAACGCACGGCTGCGCTGGCCCGCCGTCCGCTTCGAGGTGCGCAATGTGGCGGTGCAGGGGGTGCACGCGGTGCCGCAGGTGATCGAGGCGGTCAAGGAGCTCGACGCGCTGCCGGAAGTGGATGTGATCGTGGTGGCGCGCGGCGGCGGCAGCGTGGAGGATCTGCTGCCGTTCTCCGATGAGCAGCTGGTGCGGGCGGTGGCCGCGTGCCGTACGCCGGTGGTCTCCGCGATCGGCCATGAGCCGGACTCCCCGCTGCTCGACCTGGTGGCCGATCTGCGCGCCTCCACGCCCACCGACGCGGCGAAGAAGATCGTGCCGGATGTTGGCGAGGAGCTGATGCGCGTCCAGCAGCTTCGGGAGCGCGCGCTGCGCAGTGTGCACGGGCTGCTGGACCGGGAGGAGCGGGGGCTGGCCGCCGCGCTGGCCCGGCCGTGCATGCGGGAGCCGCACCGGATGGTGGACGAGCGCGCGGAGCGGATCACGGCAGTGCTGGAGCGCGCCCGCCGCTGCCTGGGCCATCTGCTGGACCGGGCCGACTCCGAGCTGTCCCACACCCAGGCGCGGGTGGTGGCCCTCTCCCCCGCCGCGACGCTGCGGCGGGGCTATGCGGTGCTGCAGCACCCCGACGGCTCGGTGGTGCGGGCGGCCGACGAGGTCACGGAGGGCGAGGAGCTGCGGGCGCGGGTCGCCGAGGGCGAGTTCCGGGCGCGCGTCGCTGTCGGTCCGGCTGAATAGGGTGAGGGACATGGCGAAGACGGACGAGCAGGCCCAGCAGACCGCGCGGAGCGACACACCGCGGGCGGAGACCACGCTCGGCTATGAGCAGGCGCGGGACGAGCTGGTCGAGGTGGTCCGCCGCCTGGAGGCGGGCGGCACCAGCCTGGAGGAGTCGCTCGCGCTGTGGGAGCGGGGCGAGGAGCTGGCGAAGGTCTGCCGCCGCTGGCTGGAGGGCGCGCGGGCACGGCTGGACGCGGCGCTGGCGGACGAGACGGACGCGGATGGGGAAGGGGACGGCGAGGGCGCGGAGCGCCCGGCCGAGGGGTGACCGCCGGCGGTTTATCGCGTCCCCAGCGCAAGCACGCACCCCACCCCTGTGTGATTCAGAGCACCTTCCGCACACTGCGCCCGCTTTTTAGTTGAACATTAATCTAAGCGCCGTACAGTAGAGGCCGTCAGCGATATCCCCGCTTATGCAGAGGTTTCTTCCATGGCACTCGTACTCGACCCCGCCGCTCAGGACCTTCTCTTCCGTGAGGCCCGCACCGCGAACACCTTCACCGACGAGCCGGTGACCGAGGAGCAGGTGCAGGCGATCTACGACCTGATCAAGTACGCGCCGACCGCGTTCAACCAGTCGCCGCTGCGCGTTGTGCTGGTCCGTTCCCCCGAGGCCCGTGAGCGGCTGGTCCAGCACATGGCCGAGGGCAACCAGGCCAAGACCTCCACCGCCCCGCTGGTCGCGATCCTCGCCGCGGACAACGAGTTCCACGAGGAGCTCCCCGCGCTCTTCCCGCACTTCCCGCAGGCGAAGGACGTCTTCTTCTCCGAGCGCGCCGCCCGTGAGCAGGCCGCCGGGCTGAACGCCTCGCTGCAGGCCGGTTACTTCATCCTGGGCATCCGCGCCGCCGGTCTCGCCGCCGGCCCGATGACCGGTTTCGACGCCGCCGGGATCCAGAAGGAGTTCCTGGACGAGGACCACACCCCGCTGGTGGTCATCAACATCGGCAAGCCGGGCGAGGACGCCTGGTTCCCCCGTGGCCCGCGCCTGGACTACGACCAGGTCATCACCACGGTCTGAGCCACCACAGACCACACGCCGAAGGGCGTGGTCCGGACCGCTGGTCCGGGCCACGCCCTTCGGTCGTCGCGCTCAGCCCTTCTTCTCGGTGAGCGCGGTGGCCATCTTCGTCAACTGCCCGTACGACGCCGTCCCGGTGACCACCGTGGTCACGCCCGGTTCCTGGCGCACCAGCGCGTCGTACTTGTCGCCCTCGTAGCGGACCCACTCCTCGCCGTCGATCCGCTGGGTGCGCTTCGTCTCCCGCGCCTGCTGTGTGACCTCTTCCACGAACGGCACGGGCTTGCCGTCGCTCTGCTCGACCGCGATGTACTCCTCGTCCTGGTCGAGGAAGCCGAGGTGCCAGAGCGCGCCGTCCGGCTCGGCGGCCGGGCGGTAGGTCACCGACGTCGCGCGCCAGCCCTTGGGCAGGCTCCCGGGCTCGGGGGCGGCCACCGGGTACGGGGCGGCGCGACGGGCCGTGTCCACCTCCACGCGGTAGTCCACCGTCTTCACCCCGGAGCCCTTGGCGCCCTCGTCGTGCGGGATCCCGAAAAGGTAGATGGCCGCCGCGACGACGCCGATCGCCGCCAGCGACAGCACCATGTCCCGGACCGTCTCTTTGCCACGCATACCTGCCACGCCCCCTATCGTCCCTCATCCGGTCGCCGCACCTCGCAACAGGGCCGTGCTCATGCGTGGGGCTGTCTGCTCACTTAGCCAATCAGCGGATAAAGTCATGAACACCCTCACCCTCCTAGCCCCCTGCGGGAAGGAGGGACCTCCCGGTCCGTCGCCGTACAGAAAGGTGCGCTCCGATGACCGAGCATCATCTCCCCTCCCAGCTAGAGGTCAGCCCCGAGGCTCCCGATCGCAACCTCGCCCTGGAACTCGTCCGGGTCACCGAGGCGGGTGCCATGGCCTCCGGCCGCTGGGTGGGCCGCGGCGACAAGAACGGCGCCGACGGCGCCGCCGTGAAGGCCATGCGCTCCCTCGTGCACACCGTCTCGATGAACGGCGTCGTCGTCATCGGAGAGGGGGAGAAGGACGAGGCCCCGATGCTCTTCAACGGTGAGCGCGTGGGCGATGGCACCGGCCCGGAGTGCGACGTGGCCGTGGACCCCGTGGACGGCACCACGCTCACCGCGAAGGGCATGGCCAACGCCGTCTCCGTACTCGCGGTGGCCGAGCGCGGCACCATGTTCGACCCGTCGGCCGTCTTCTACATGGACAAGCTGGTCACCGGCCCCGACGCCGCCGAGTTCGTCGACATCACCGCGCCCCCCGGCGTGAACATCCGCCGGATCGCCAAGGCCAAGAAGTCCAGCCCCGAGGACGTCACGGTCGTGGTCCTCGACCGCCCCCGCCACGAGGGCATCGTCAAGGAGATCCGGGAGGCGGGCGCCCGGATCAAGTTCATCTCCGACGGCGATGTGGCCGGCGCGATCATGGCCGCGCGCGAGAGCACCGGTGTGGACCTGCTGCTGGGCGTCGGCGGTACGCCGGAGGGCATCATCGCGGCCTGTGCGATCAAGTGCCTCGGCGGCACCATCCAGGCCAAGCTGTGGCCCAAGGACGACGAGGAGCGGCAGCGCGCCCTGGACGCGGGCCACGACCTCGACCAGGTCCTGGAGACCAACGACCTGGTCAGCGGCGACAATGTGTTCTTCGTCGCGACCGGCATCACGGACGGGGATCTGCTGCGCGGGGTGCGGTACCGCGCGGAGACCGCCACCACCCAGTCGCTGGTCATGCGGTCCAAGTCCGGGACCATCCGGCAGATCGACTCCACCCACCGGCTGGCCAAGCTGCGCGCCTACGCCTCCGTCGACTTCGAACGGCCGAGCTGAGCGCGCGGTACATCATGCGGCCAGCGGGTAACGCAGACGGCACATGACGAGGGCCGGGTCCCGCCTCCCGGCGGGGCCCGGCCCAGGTCCCGAAGAGTTCAGCCCGCGGCGGCGACCCGCACCGCGCGCTGCAGCTCCGCCTCCCGGCGCCGCCGGCGGGCCAGCACGACCCGGCGCTCGGCCGCGGTCAGCCCGCCCCACACGCCGTACGGCTCGGGCTGCAGCAGTGCGTGCTCCCTGCACTCGACCATGACCGGGCAGCGCGCACAGACGCGCTTGGCGGCCTCTTCCCGCGACAGCCTGGCAGCCGTGGGCTCCTTGGAAGGAGCGAAGAACAGCCCGGCCTCGTCCCGTCGGCACACCGCCTCCGAGTGCCAGGGGCCGGCCTGATCCCGCGCGGGGACGCGCTGCGGGGGCACGGCGGCTTCCAGCAGGGGCTGATGCGGTTGCAGCACGGTCTACTCCTGACGACGGCTCCGGTGGTCACCCTTGCCCGCCTCGAGGTGTACGGCCCCGTGAGCACCCCCATCAGCCGTACGAGAGACGATGCACCAAGCCTTACCCGCTGTGCGCGCGCTTATGCACACCGTTGTCCCACCCGGAACTTCCCCCGCGCATGCTCGTTCTTCAGGGCTTATGCCCGCAGGTTCTTCAGCCGCTTCCCCCGCTTGGGCTTGGCCTCGACACCGCCGAAGACCGCGAACCCGGTGACGTGGATCACCGGTGCGTCGGGGTCCTGCGCCTCGTACGTCCTGACGTCGAAGCCGCCGAGGATGCCCGCGCCCGAGCCGCGCAGCGAGACGTTCTCCGGGACCTTGATGTCCACTCCGCCGAAGGCGGCCACGACATTGATGACGATCTCCCGGTGCTCGAAGACCGCCTCGGTCAGATCGATCTCGACGCCGCCGAAGACCGCCAGGGCGTTCGTACGGCGCCTGACCCGCCAGCGTCCCTTGCGCGTCGAACCGCCGAAGACCGCCACCAGGTTCTCCGACTCGGGCACGGTGCGCGCCCAGTCCGGCTCCGCGTCGTGCGCCGGCGCCGGGCCGGAGCCGCGGGTGGCGGCGACGGGCAGATCGCGCACCAGGGGCTCCAGCGCGCCGAGGGTCTTGGCGCGATAGACCGCGTCGATCCGCTCGGCGTGCTCCTCGGGCTGGAGCCGCCCCTCGGCGAGCGCCTCCCGCAGGATGTCCGCGATCCGGTCGCGGTCCGCGTCGGACGCGCGGAGCTCCCCCTCCGCGACGGGGGCGGCCGCCGGGGCCGGGGCCGGGGCGGCCGCGGGGGCCACCGGGGCGGGTGCGGGGGCGGATTTGGTCAGGGGCACGGGCTGCTGCTCATCCACGGACTCAGGGTATCCAGTCGCGATCTATCGCGACTAGGGGAACGATCCCTGACGGATCCCTGATCCTTCCCCTACCGTCCCAGCGCCCGCGGCCGCGCCCGCTACTGAGCCCTACCTCACAGGTCCCGTTCCGCCGCCCCGTTCTACGCTTATGGACGCGCTGTCGACGAAGTCAGCCGAAGCCCTGTCGAGTGAGGAATGGCCGCGATGCCCCCCGTCTCCCGTCCCGCCCACCCAGCGTTTGCCTATTCGGACCTGCTGCCCCTGGGAGAGGACACCACGCCGTACCGCCTGGTGACCTCCGACGGCGTGAGCACCTTCGAGGCCGGTGGGCGCACCTTCCTGAAGGTCGAGCCGGAGGCGCTGCGCAAGCTCGCGGCCGAGGCGATGCACGACATCTCGCACTATCTGCGCCCCGCCCACCTCGCCCAGCTGCGCCGCATCCTCGACGACCCGGAGGCCAGCGCCAACGACCGCTTCGTCGCGCTGGACCTGCTGAAGAACGCCAACATCGCGGCCGCCGGGGTGCTCCCGATGTGCCAGGACACCGGCACCGCGATCGTCATGGGCAAGCGCGGGCAGAACGTGCTCACCGAAGGCGGCGACGAGGAGGCCCTGTCGCGGGGCGTCTTCGACGCGTACACCAAGCTCAATCTGCGCTACTCCCAGATGGCCCCGCTGACCATGTGGGAGGAGAAGAACACCGGCTCCAACCTGCCCGCGCAGATCGAGCTGTACGCGACCGACGGCGGCGCCTACAAGTTCCTCTTCATGGCCAAGGGCGGCGGCTCGGCCAACAAGTCCTTCCTCTACCAGGAGACGAAGGCGGTGCTGAACGAGGCATCGATGATGAAGTTCCTGGAGGAGAAGATCCGCTCGCTGGGCACGGCCGCCTGCCCGCCGTACCACCTGGCGATCGTGGTCGGCGGCACCAGCGCCGAGTACGCGCTCAAGACCGCCAAGTACGCCTCCGCGCACTACCTGGACGAGCTGCCCGCCGAGGGCTCCCCGACCGGACACGGCTTCCGCGACAAGGAGCTGGAGGAGAAGGTCTTCGAGCTGACGCAGAAGATCGGGATCGGCGCGCAGTTCGGCGGCAAGTACTTCTGCCATGACGTCCGCGTGGTCCGGCTGCCGCGCCACGGCGCCTCCTGCCCGGTCGCGATCGCGGTCTCCTGCTCCGCCGACCGCCAGGCCCTCGCCAAGATCACGCCGGAGGGCGTCTTCCTGGAGCAGCTCGAGACCGACCCGGCGCGCTTCCTGCCGGAGACGACGGAGGAGGAGCTGACCAAGGGCGCGGGCCCGGACCTGGACGCGGTCGCCATCGACCTCAACCGGCCGATGGACGACGTCCTGGCCGAGCTGACCCGGCACCCGGTCAAGACCCGGCTCTCGCTCACCGGCACGCTGGTCGTCGCCCGGGACATCGCGCACGCGAAGATCAAGGAGCGGCTGGACGCGGGCGAGGAGATGCCCGAGTACCTGAAGAACCACCCGGTCTACTACGCGGGCCCGGCCAAGACCCCCGAGGGCTACGCCTCCGGGTCGTTCGGGCCGACGACGGCGGGCCGGATGGACGCGTACGTCGAGCAGTTCCAGGCGGCGGGCGGCTCGAAGGTCATGCTGGCCAAGGGCAACCGCTCGAAGCAGGTCACCGACGCGTGTGCCGCGCACGGCGGCTTCTACCTGGGCTCGATCGGCGGTCCGGCGGCGCGGCTGGCCCAGGACTGCATCAAGAAGGTCGAGGTCCTCGAGTACGAGGAGCTGGGCATGGAGGCGGTCTGGAGGATCGAGGTCGAGGACTTCCCGGCGTTCATCGTGGTGGACGACAAGGGGAACGACTTCTTCCAGGATCCGGCGCCGCAGCCGACGTTCACGAGTATTCCGGTGCGGGGGCCGGGGGTGGCGTAACGCGCCTTGGGGGCGGCGGGGGCGTGGATGCGCCCCCGCCGCCCTTACCCGTCCCCTCCCGGGGCCGCGCCCCGGGGCCCCCGACCGGCCCGGGGCGGGCCTTGTCCGCAAGCGCCGGACGGGCTGGATTTGCCGGACCTGGGCTGGGATTGCATAGGGGCCCGGACGGGGCTTCGCCTCGAAGGGGGTCAGCCTCTCAGTGCCGCTTCGAAGGCGCCGGGGCGTTGGATGACGCCGCTGCAGCGGGTGTTCGGGACGACGTTCTCGGCCGTCTCGGGGCCCTCGGCGCCGGGCGTGGGGACGGCGGAGGTGTCCGACTGGGTCATTTCCGGGGTGCACGGCTGGTCGCGTTCGGCGGACCACATCGACAGCCGTCCGATCCCCTTGTCCGCGGCGAAGCGCGCCAGCCCGGACGCGTCCTCCAGCGTGAAGGTCTCGCCGGTGACGTCGTTGACCCCGATCATCGGTGTCACGGCGAGCACCTTCCAGGCGGCGGCGTCGGACATGCCGAGCACCTCGCGGATCCGGGCCTGTGCGGCGGTGGCCGCCTGGACGGCGTAGTCGCCCATGTCGCCCGTATGGTCCCCGCTGTAGTTCATCGCCATGATGTTGACGGTCGAGAGGATGACCCCCTCCTGTTTGGCGGCCTCCAACTGGGCGACGCTCTCGGCGGTCAGCCCGTCGGGCATGGCGGGCAGGGTGAAGGAGATGTTCAGGCCCTCGTGGGTGCGCTGGATCAGCGCGAGCGCCTGGGCGCGGCGGGCGGCGGCCTCGGTGTTGGCGAGCGCCTCGCCCTCGAGGTCGAAGTCGATCCGGTGCGCCTGGTAGCGCTCGATCACCTCGGCGTAGGCGGAGGCGAGTTCGGGCACGTCGGTGCACACGGTGGCGAGCTCGGTGCCCTCGGCGCCGCCGAAGGAGATCCGTACGTCGCCGCCCGCCCGGCGGACGCCCTCGACCCGCGCCTCCAGCTCCTCGTCGTCGAGCGAGGTGCCGCCGTCCCACACCGGGACGCAGCCGTCGCCCGCGACGACGAAGCCCAGGCTGAACTCCTTGACCCCGCGCGCGGCCGCGGCGGCCATGTCGTACCCCGAGTCCGACCAGGCGTTGACGTACGGCACGAACTCGGCGGGTGGCCGGGCCTCGGGGGGCTGCGACGCCTGCGGCGGTGAGGGCGCGGCGTGCGGCTCGGGTGACTGCTTGTGGTGTCCCGCCCATACGGCGATGGTGGCGCAGACCACCGCGCCGGCCACGGCGATTCCGCTCATGCGGGGGCTGGCCCTCATGGCTCTGGCTCCTTCTTGCGGTCCGGTACGAGGCGCCGGGGGCTGCGCCGCCCGTGCCGTTCTCCTCGCCAAACCTCGCATATTCGGTGAAGCCTACTGAACTATGACACACCGCATGTTTGACTTATATGTCGCATGTCGTATTTTCTGCATTAGCCTCTTCCGTATGGATCCTCAGTCAGATGTGGCCGAGCGCGCGCCTTCGCGTCCCCTCCGCGCTGACGTGGCCCGGAAGGGGCCCGTGTTCGTGGACCTCTCCGGGCGCCGTGGCCGACTGGTACGACATGTGGGCGTAGTCGCGGGGGCCGCCTGCCTCGGCTATTCGGCGGTCCTGGGGCTGGGCTACGCGGGCGGTACGCCGTTCGCGCCGCAGACGCTGATCCCCGGGCATCCCGTCTCCACCGAGGCGTTCGGCCGGCAGCCGAAGCACACCCCGGAGGGGCGTTCGGGACCCTCCGAGTCCCCTGAGCGGCGCGACGACGCGCAGGAGTACGCGTACGCCCCGACCCACCGTCAGCACCAGCGCCACCGGCACGACTCCGAGCGCCCGGAGCCCCAGGCCGCCCGGGAGCCCGTGGCCCTGCCCCCCATCACCACCCGGCCGCGGCCCGCGCCCCCGCAGCCCGCCCCGCCCAGGGCCCACCGCGCGGCGCCGCGGCATTCCCCCGCGTACCCCCGCACCGGCGCCCGCCAGTCCGCCGAGGGACACCGGGCCGCGGGGCACCGCAAGCACACCCACGCGCCCTCGCATCCGGCCGCCCACCCGCCCGCCAAGCACCCCGTGGACGCGTCGCACACCCCGCCGAAGAAGCACCCCACCACCGCCAAGCCACCGGCCAAGGGCTCCGGCCACCCGCAGGCCCCCGGCCGCACCACGAAGCCCGGCCACACCACGTCCCCCAGAAGCCCCAGACCCAGAAACCCCCGCAGCCCAACACGCCCAAGCCCCCGAAGGGCCCCCAGGGGCCCGCCGACGGCGGCAACCCGGCCGGTGGGACGGACGCCCCCGAGGCCGAGGGCGAGGAGTCATGAGCGGCGGCAGACCGCCGAGGCTGCCGCGGCCGCGCCGCCGACCCCCCGCGCCCCGTCAGGACGGCGCGCCCCGCACGGTGTTCCGGCTGACCGGCTCCGGGCGCCGCGCCGCGAAGCTCACGGGCAGGCTCCGGGGCATGGGCAGGCTCGGGGTCATGGGCAGGCTCCGGTTCACGGGCAGGTTCCGCACACCCAAGCTGTTCAAAGCTGACGGCCACACTCCCAAGCTCCGCACCGTCAAGCTGCGAAAGCTCCGCACCCGCACCCGGATGGTGCTCGCCCTCGCGACCCTGCTCGCACTGGTGTGCACTCTGCTGCTGGACGGCTATCTGCACGCCGAGGTCGGCAACGACGCCCGGGTCTACCGCTCACACGCCTCGCGCACCGTCCCCGACCGGCTGCGCAAGGGCGGGCCGGTGATCACCTTCGACCGGAAGGGGAAGGCCACCGAGCACGCCATCCCGTCCAAGACCATCGCGCTGACCTTCGACGACGGCCCGGACCCCCGCTGGACCCCGGAGATCCTCGACGTCCTGCGCCGCCACAAGGTGCGGGGGACCTTCTTCGTGCTGGGCCAGATGGTGGTCCGCCATCCGGAGCTGGTCCGCCGGATGCGGGCCGCGGGCCATGAGGTCGGGGTGCACACCTTCTCCCATGTCGACCTGTCCTACCAGGACAAGGGGCGCATGGACCGCGAACTGGCCCAGTCCCAGCTGGCCCTGGCCGGTGCGGCGGGCATCACCAGCTCGCTCTTCCGCGCGCCGTACGCCTCCAAGGTCCGCGCGCTGGACGACCGCACCTGGCCGGTGCAGCAGCACATCGGCTCCAAGGGCTACATCAGCGCGTTCGTGGACACCGACAGCGAGGACTGGCAGCGGCCCCCGGTCAAGGAGATCGTCCAGAACGCCACCCCCGAGAAGAAGAAGGGCGCGTCCGTGCTCTTCCACGACGCGGGCGGCAACCGCGCGCGGACCGTGACGGCCCTGGGGCTGTACATCGAGCGGATGCAGAAGAAGGGCTACTCCTTCACCACCGTCACCGGCGCACTCGGCGCCCACAGCGCCAACCACCCGGCCCACACCCTGCCGATCTGGGAGGGCCGCGCGCTGATCTGGGCCGCCGCGTTCACCCACAGCGCGCTGCCGGCGCTGATGGCGCTGCTGGGGCTGGTGGGCTTCTCGGTGATCGGGCGGCTGCTGCTGATGGTGGTCCTCGCCTGGTGGCACCGGCGCTCGCGGGAGCGGCGGCGCTGGAGCCGGGTGCAGGAGGTGACCGATCCGGTGAGCGTGATCGTGCCCGCGTACAACGAGAAGGAGTGCATCGCCAACACCCTCAAGTCGCTGTCCGCCTCCACCCATCCGATCGAGATCCTGGTCGTGGACGACGGCTCCACCGACGGCACCGCCGATATCGCCGAGGCGATGGGGCTGCCCAACGTGCGGGTGCTGCGCCAGGCCAACGCGGGCAAGCCCGCCGCGCTCAACCGGGGCATCGCCCATGCCAGCCACGAGCTGATCGTGATGATGGACGGCGACACCGTCTTCGAGCCCACCACCATCCGTGAGCTGGTCCGTCCGTTCGCCGACTCGCGGGTGGGCGCGGTCGCGGGCAATGCCAAGGTGGGCAACCGGGGCAAGCTGATCGGCGCCTGGCAGCACATCGAGTATGTGATGGGCTTCAACCTCGACCGGCGGATGTACGACCTGCTGCGCTGCATGCCCACCATCCCCGGCGCGATCGGCGCCTTCCGCCGCCGGGCGCTGCTGGAGGCCGGGGCATGAGCGCGGACACCCTGGCCGAGGACACCGACATCACCATCGCCCTGCACCGGGCCGGCTGGCAGGTGGTCTACCAGGAGCACGCCCGTGCCTGGACCGAGGCGCCCAGCTCCCTCGGCCAGCTGTGGAAGCAGCGCTACCGCTGGAGTTACGGCACCATGCAGGCGCTGTGGAAGCACCGCCGCTCGCTGATCGACCGGGGGCCCTCGGGGCGGTTCGGCCGGGTGGGGATGCCGCTGGTGGTGCTCTTCCAGATCCTCACCCCGCTGTGCGCGCCGCTGATCGACCTCTTCACCCTCTACGGGGTGATCTTCCTGGACCCGGTGCGCTCGCTGCTGGCCTGGGGCGCGCTGCTCCTGGTGCAGCTGCTGGGGGCGGCGTACGCGTTCCGGCTGGACCGCGAGAACTACCGGGCACTGGCCGTACTGCCGCTGCAGCAGATCGCCTACCGCCAGTTGATGTATCTGGTGCTGCTGCACTCCTGTGTCACCGCGGCGACCGGCGCCCTGCTGCCGTGGCAGAAGCTCAAGCGCACCGGTGAGGTGGAGACCCCGCGGGCGCCGGAGGCCGTACGGTGACCGGGCTCACTCGTTCGGCACCGCGGGCGCGGGAACACGAGGTGGCGTGATGACGCTGTGCCGGACGGAGGTGTCCCCATGACCGACGAGAGCCACCGCGACGACAGCCCCCCGGAGGGCTACCGCATCGAGCACGACTCGATGGGCGAGGTGAGGGTCCCCGCGCACGCCAAGTGGCGCGCCCAGACCCAGCGGGCGGTGGAGAACTTTCCCGTCAGCGGGCAGCGGCTGGAGCGGGCGCATATCGAGGCGCTGGCCCGGATCAAGGGCGCGGCCGCGCTGGTCAACGCCGATCTGGGTGTGGTGGACAAGGACATCGCGGGGGCGATCTCGGAGGTGGCGGCCCAGGTCGTTGAGGGCCGCTGGGACGACCACTTCCCGGTGGACGTCTTCCAGACCGGCTCCGGCACCTCGTCCAACATGAACACCAATGAGGTGCTGGCCACCCTGGCGAGCGAGCGTCTGGGCCGTCCGGTGCACCCCAACGACCATGTGAACGCCAGCCAGTCCTCCAACGATGTCTTCCCCTCGTCGATCCACATCGCGGCCACCGCGGCCGTCACCCGCGATCTGATCCCGGCCCTGGCCCATCTGGCGGAGGCGCTGGAGCGCAAGGCGACCGAGTTCGCGGAGGTGGTCAAGGCGGGGCGCACCCATCTGATGGACGCCACTCCGGTGACCCTCGGTCAGGAGTTCGGCGGCTACGCGGCCCAGGTGCGGTACGGGATCGAGCGGCTGCGCGCCGCGCTCCCCCGGCTGGCCGAGCTGCCGCTGGGCGGTACGGCGGTGGGCACCGGGATCAACACCCCGCCCGGGTTCGCCGCCGCCGTCATCGCCGAGCTGGCCCGCGCCACCGGGCTGCCGCTGACCGAGGCCCGGGACCACTTCGAGGCGCAGGGCGCGCGGGACGGGCTGGTCGAGACGTCCGGGCAGCTACGGACGATCGCGGTCGGCCTCACCAAGATCTCCAACGATCTGCGCTGGATGGCGTCGGGCCCCCGCACCGGGCTCGCCGAGATCGCCCTGCCCGATCTGCAGCCCGGCTCCTCGATCATGCCGGGGAAGGTCAACCCGGTGATTCCCGAGGCCACGCTGATGGTCGCGGCGCAGGTCACCGGCAATGACACCACCGTCGCCATGGCCGGGGCGGCCGGGAACTTCGAGCTCAATGTGATGCTCCCGGTGATCGCCAAGAATCTGCTGGAGTCGATCCGGCTGCTGACCAATGTCTCCCGGCTGCTCGCGGACCGCACGATCGACGGGATCACCGCCAACGCCGAGCGGGCCCGGGAGTACGCGGAGTCCTCGCCGTCCGTCGTCACCCCGCTGGGCCGCTACCTCGGCTACGAGGAGGCGGCGAAGGTGGCCAAGCGGTCGCTGGCGGAGCGCAAGACCATCCGGGCGGTGGTGCTGGAGTCCGGCTATGTGGAGCGCGGGCTGCTGACCGTGGAGCAGCTCGACGAGGCGCTCGACGTGCTGCGCATGACGCATCCTTAGCCGGGCGTTGGCCACCGGTTGCGGCATAGGTCACGGCATCGCGGCCCCTGCGCACCTAAGATCTGCTCATGACAGCGGACATCGCGGAGACGACGGGGACGGCGGACATCGCCCGGTGGGCACCGGGTGACCATATCCTGTGGCGCTATCGGGCCAACGCCTCCGAGCTCATCCACATCTGCCGTCCCGTGACCGTCGTCGAGGACACCGCCGAGCTGCTCGCCGTCTGGCTCGCCCCCGGCACCCCCTGCGTCAAACCGCAGCTCACCGACGGCACCTCGGTGCACCACGAGCCGCTGTCCACGCGTTACACCAAGCCGCGGACCACCGCGCTGTCCCAGTGGTTCGGCACCGGGGTGCTGAAGCTGGCGCGGCCCGGTGAGCCGTGGTCGGTCTGGTTGTTCTGGGACCAGGGCTGGCAGTTCAAGAACTGGTACGTGAACCTGGAGGAGCCGCTGGTCCGCCGGGCCCGCGGAGTGGACTCCGAGGACCACTTCCTGGACATCGCGGTCTACCCCGACCGTAGCTGGGAATGGAAGGACGAGGACGAGTTCGCGCAGGCGCAGCGGGCCGGGCTGATGGGCCCCGAGCAGGCGGAGCGGGTCCGGGCCGCGGGCCGGGCGGCCGTGGCGACCATCGAGTCCTGGGGAGCGCCGTTCCGGGACGGGTGGGAGGACTGGCGGCCCGACCCCGCATGGTCCGTGCCCGCCCTTCCGGCGGACTGGGGCCGTACGGACAAGAAGCACACCTCGGCACACTCGAGGTCATGAACCTCTTGTCGTGTCCCAGTGTTTCAAACGTAGGATCGTCGTCCGGAACACTGCCCATGCGGGACACCAGATGCCGGCGCAAGTCACGGGCGATGCGCAAGATCTGACGTATTGTCACAGGAGGGGGCGGAGTCGTGAGCGGTGAGGACGCGTGCAGGGACGGTTACGAGGGCTACGAGGACTTCGACCGCCTGGCACTGGACCGCAGCGGTCAGTCGGACGCCTTCGACACCATCGGCGACCGCTATGACGAGGCCTTTCCGTACAAGGAGGGCCAGATCGCGGCCGGCCAGTGGCTGGCCGAATCGCTGCCGCCCGGCTCCCGGGTGCTCGACGTCGGCTGCGGTACGGGCCTGCCCACGGCCCGTCAGCTGGTGGACGCCGGGCACGAGGTGGTCGGGATCGACATCTCCCCGGGGATGCTCAAGCTGGCCCGGGACAATGTGCCGGAGGCCACCTTCCACCATGTGGACATCGTCGATCTGCGGGTGGGCGGCCGATACGGCCCCGGAGGCCCCCGGGAGCTCGGCCCCTTCGACGGCATCGCCGGCTACTTCACCCTGCTGCTGCTGCCCCGCCCGGAGATCCCGTACGCACTGCGGACCCTGCACGCGGTGCTCAGGCCCGGGGGGCTGCTGGGGCTGGGCATGGTGGAGGCGGACATCGACGACTTCCCCATCCCGTTCCTCGGCAACTCGGTCCGGGTATCCGGATATCTGCGGGACGAGCTGCGCCAGGTCGTACGCGAAGCGGGCTTCGAGATCGCCGGGGAGGACTCACACGCGTACGCCCCGGCCAGCACGGACGTACCACCCGAGATCCAGCTCTATCTGAACTGCCGACGACGTGCCTGACACTCGGTGCGCCCACGACCTGCGGGCGCACGGCCCCGGACGGATGGAAACCCACGCGTGACGGAGCACCCCACCTCCCACAACAGGCGGCAGGCGGCCACCTCTGCCGCCGCCCCGGGCGCGCCCGCGCCCGACGACGCGCACGGCGCGGTCCCGGACCCGCGGACCGCCGTGCGGCAGACGGCTGCCCCCGGCCAGGAGCCCGGCGGCGGCCGCCCGCGTCCTGCCGAGCCCCGTCCGGTCGGCGCCGGACCCGCGGGCCCGGCGGCCCATGACGGACCCCCGGGCCCCGAAGGGGAGCCCGTGCCGCGCGCCAGAGAGCGCGGTGGCGCCCCCGAGCGCGGCGACGGCGCCGAGCGGACGGGGCGCGGCCGCCGTGGCCGCGGCAGGGGCGGCGCGGACGGGGGCGCCACCGCGGCGCGCGGTGGCGGAGGCAGGGAGCGCCGGAACACGGCGGAGAGCGAGCACCCGGCGCAGCCGGAGCACGGCACACCGGAGGGCGAGCCTGTGTGGGACGCGGATCGCAATGCCGCAAGAGGCGCGTCGAGCCGGCCCGGAGGGCCGGGCGGCGCCACCGGCCCCGATGAGCAGCCCCCGGCCGCCCAGAGCGGCGGCCGGGGCCGGGAAGCGGCGCGCCGGGGCGCCGGCGCGGGCGAGCACCCGGAGCGGGCCGTCGAGACCCACGCGGCGGCCGCCTCCGCGGGCGAGGTGGCGTACAGCGCGCCGGAGGGCGGAGTGCCCACGGTGCCGCCCGCGGCCGGATCCGCCGCCGCCGAGGCCGCCACGCGGGACCGGGGCGGCGACCGGCTGCGGTTCGTGGGGGCCGCCACCCGGCGGATCGCCCGGGGCATCGACCTGGACGAGATCGTGCTGGGCCTGTGCCGGGCCACCGTGCCCACCTTCGCCGACGCGATCCTGGTGTATCTGCGCGATCCGCTGCCGGTCGGCGACGAGCGCCCGGTCGGCCCGGTGGTGCTGCGGCTGCGCCGCACCGACCGGATCCCGCTGGACCCGGACACCGACAGCGGCCGGCTCTCCCTGCTGCCCTCCCAGCCGGATCTGTCGCCCGCCGTGGGCGGCGGCCCGGCCGCCGAGCTGTGCGAGGTGGAGGCGGGCGGTCCGCTGGCCGAGGTGCTGCGCGGGGTGCGGCCGGTCTTCGGCGACTCCCAGGCCGCCCGCGCCGCGCTGCCGGAACTGCTCGGCGAGGGCCCCTCGGTGGCGACAGGTCAGCGCACCGTGCTGGCGCCGCTGCGCGGCCGCCGCCGGGTGATCGGCGCGGCCGTGTTCGTACGCCGCCCGGACCGGCCGCCGTTCGAACCGGACGATCTGCTGGTGGCCGCGCAGCTCGCCACCCACACCGCGCTCGGCGTCGACAAGGCGGTGCTGTACGGGCGCGAGGTGTACATCGCGGACGAGCTGCAGCGCACCATGCTGCCCGACTCGCTGCCGCAGCCCACCGGCGTCCGGCTGGCCAGCCGCTATCTGCCCGCGGCCGAGACCGCGCGGGTCGGCGGCGACTGGTACGACGCGATCCCGCTGCCGGGCAACCGGGTGGCGCTGGTGGTCGGCGATGTGATGGGCCATTCGATGACCTCCGCCGCGATCATGGGCCAGCTCCGCACCACAGCGCAGACCCTGGCCGGGCTCGATCTGCCGCCGCAGGAGGTGCTGCACCACCTCGACGAGCAGGCCCAGCGGCTGGGCACCGACCGCATGGCCACCTGCCTGTACGCGGTCTACGACCCGGTCGCGCACCGCATCGTGGTCGCCAACGCGGGCCATCCGCCGCCCCTTCTGCTGCACCGGGGCGGCCGCGCCGAGGTGCTGCGGGTGCCGCCGGGGGCGCCGATCGGGGTCGGCGGCGTCGACTTCGAGGCGGTCGAGCTGGACGCCCCGGCCGGAGCCACCCTGATGCTCTACACCGACGGGCTGGTCGAATCGCGGATGCGCGATGTGTGGACCGGGATCGAGCAGCTACGGGAGCGGCTGACCGCCACCGCCCGGCTCACCGGCCCCAACCCGCCGCCGCTGGAGCCGCTGTGCGACGAGGTGCTGGACATGCTCGGCCCCGGCGACCGCGACGACGACGTGGCGCTGCTCGCCGCCCGCTTCGAGGGCATCGCGCCCAGCGATGTCGCCTACTGGTTCCTGGACCCGAAGGCGCAGACCGCCGGGCAGGCGCGCCGGCTGGCCCGCCGCGCGCTGGCCCGCTGGGACCTGGACGATCTGACGGACGCGGTGGAGCTGCTGGTCAGCGAGGTGGTGACCAACGCGGTGCGCTACGCGGAGCGGCCGATCACCCTGCGGCTGCTGCGCACGGACGTCCTGCGCTGCGAGGTCGGGGACGACGTGCCGCAACTGCCGCGACTGCGCCAGGCCCGGCCGTCCGACGAGGGCGGCCGCGGGCTGTATCTGGTGAACCGGATGGCGCGGCGCTGGGGCGCGACCCGGCTGTCCACGGGCAAGGTCGTCTGGTTCGAGCTCGCGATGCCGTGAGGCGCACGGTCGTGAGGCGTACGGTCCCGGGCCGCCCGGTGCGGGGCCGTACGGTTCAGGACCTCGCGCTGAGGTAGGCCACGACCATGTCGCCGAGCATCCGGCGGTAGTGGGCGCGGCGCTCCGGGTCCAGGGGGTCGCGGCCGAAGAGGGTGCCGAAGGTGTACTGGTTGGCCACCGGGAAAACGGCGAACGAGCTGATCATCATGTGGACGTCGACGGCGTCGGTGTCGTCGCGGAAGACGCCCTGCTCGCGGCCGCGGGCGAGGATCCCGGAGATCAGGTCGATCACCGGGGTGCCGGCCTTGGCCAGCGTCTCGGATTTGACCAGGTGCTCGGCCCGGTGGATGTTCTCGATGGACACCAGCCGGATGAAGTCGGCGTGTGCGGTGTGGTGGTCGAAGGTCAGCTCGGCCAGGTGCCGGATGGCCTCGGCGGGGTCCAGACCGGTGACGTCCACGGCCTGTTCGGCCTCGCGGATGCCGGTGTAGGCGCGCTCCAGGACCTTGATGTAGAGCTGCTCCTTGCCACCGAAGTAGTAGTAGATCATCCGCTTGGTGGTGCGGGTGAGGGCGGCTATCTCGTCGACGCGGGCCCCGGCGTAGCCGCGCTCGGCGAATTCCCGGGTCGCGACGTCCAGGATCTCGGCCTGGGTGCGGACGGCGTCGCGGAGGCGGCTGTTCTTCGGCGGCTGATCGCTCATGCTGGGCCCACTCTACGTGCAGGGGGTTCACAAGAAGGCGTCCTGGGTTTTTACTGTCCGAACTACTAACGAACCAGTTCGTACATTAGCCCGGGAACGCAGGAGGTCACCCGTATGCGGGGCAGTGCACACCAGCGGGAGTCACAGAAGGGCCGGGAGTCCTGTCTGGTGGGGCTGATCGGATCCGGCGTGGGTCCCTCGCTCTCCCCCGCCCTGCACCAGCGCGAGGCCGACCGGCACGGGCTGCGGTATCTCTACCGCACGATCGACATCGATCTCCTGGGGCTCGGCCCGGACGGAGTGGGCGAGTTGGTGCGGGCCGCCGCCCGGCTGGGCTTCGACGGGCTGAACATCACCCACCCCTGCAAGCAGACGGTCATCGGGCATCTCGACGGGCTGTCGGAGGACGCCGCGCTGCTCGGCGCGGTCAACACGGTGGTCTTCGGCGAGGACGGCCGGGCGATCGGCCACAACACCGACGGGTCCGGCTTCGCCCGCTCCTTCGCCCGCGGCCTGCCCGACGCGCCCACCGGCGAGATCGTGCTGCTCGGCGCGGGCGGGGCGGGCGCCGCCGTCGCCCACGCGCTGCTGACCGTCGGCGCCGACCGGCTGACGCTGGCCGACACCGATCCGGCGCGGGCCGCCGGGCTCGCCGGGACGCTGACGACACGGTTCGGCGCCGCCCGGGTCCGTACCGTGCAGGGCGGCGGGCTCCCGGCAGCCGTCGAGGTCGCCGACGGGCTGGTGCACGCCACCCCCACCGGGATGGCCGCCCACCCCGGGCTGCCGCTGCCCGCCGGGCTGCTGCGGCCCGGGCTGTGGGTCGCCGAGGTGGTCTACCGCCCTCTGGTCACCCCGCTGCTGACCGCCGCCCGCGCGGCCGGCTGCCGCACCCTGGACGGCGGCGGCATGGCCGTCTTCCAGGCCGCCGACGCCTTCCGGCTCTTCACCGGCCGCGAACCCGACGCCGAGCGGATGCTCACCGACCTCACCGACCTGCTCGAGCTCCCCGCCGGAGGCTGATCATGCGCAAGTCCATCGCCACCGTGTGCCTCAGCGGCACCCTCGAGGAGAAGCTCACCGCCATCGCCGCCGCCGGTTTCGACGGGGTCGAGATCTTCGAGAACGACCTGCTGGCCAGCCCGCTGTCCCCCGAGGGAGTCCGGGACCGCGCCGCCGAACTCGGCCTGGCCATCGACCTCTTCCAGCCCTTCCGCGACTTCGAGGCCGTCCCGAGGACCTGCTGGCCCGCAATCTGCGCCGGGCCGAGAAGAAGTTCGCGGTCATGGAGCGGCTCGGGGCGGATCTGATGCTGGTGTGCTCCGGCGTCTCCCCCGCCGCTCTGGACGACGACGCCCTCGCCGCCGAACAGCTCCGGCTGCTCGCCGAGCGGGCCGCCGCCCACGGCATCCGCATCGCCTACGAGGCGCTGGCCTGGGGGCGGTATGTGAACACCTACGACCACGCCTGGCGGATCGTGCGCGAGGCCGGCCACCCCGCGCTCGGCACCTGCCTGGACAGCTTCCACATCCTCTCGCGCGGCTCGGACCCCAAGGGCATCGAGGAGATCCCCGGCGAGAAGATCTTCTTCCTCCAGCTCGCCGACGCCCCGCTGATGGCCATGGACGTCCTCCAGTGGAGCCGCCACTACCGCTGCTTCCCCGGGCAGGGCGGCTTCGACGTGGCGGCGCTCCTGGAGCACGTGCTGCGGGCGGGCTACGACGGACCGCTGTCCCTGGAGGTCTTCAACGACGTCTTCCGGCAGGGCGATACGGCCCGCACCGCCGTGGACGCGCTGCGCTCGCTGATCGCCCTGGAGGAGGCCGCGGGCCGCACCGATCTGCCCGCCCCCGTGGTCCCCACCGGCTTCGCCTTCGCCGAACTGGCTTCGGGCGGAGCCGAGTTGTCGGCGCTGCTGACCGGGCTCGGCTTCGCCCGCACCGGCCGCCACCACTCCAAACCGGTGGAGCTGTGGGAGCAGGGCGACGCCCGGATCGTCCTCAACTCCGGCCTCGACGCCACCACCGGCCACCCCGAACCCGCGCTCGCCGCCATCGGCCTGGAGACCCCCGACCCGGCCGCGTCCGCGGGCCGGGCGCGGGCCCTGCTCTCCCCCGTCCTGCCGCGCCACCGGGCCGTGGCGGACGCCCCGCTGGACGCGGTCGCCGCACCCGACTCCACCGAGCTCTTCTTCTGCCGCACCGAACACCCCGACCACCCGAGCTGGACCGGCGACTTCACCCCGCGCGCCCACGCGGCCTCCCCCGCCGGCATCACCCATATCGACCACGTGGCACTCACCCAGCCCCGGCACCACTTCGACGAGGCGTCGCTGTTCTACCGCGCCGTCCTGGGGCTGCGGCCGCACGAGTCCCTGGAGCTGGCCGATCCGTACGGGCTGCTGCGCAGCCGGGCCGTGTCCAACGCCGACGGCTCGGTGCGCCTGGCGCTCAACGTGGCCCAGGTCCGGCCGGGTTCCGGTCCTTCCGGCTCCCTGTGGCAGCACATCGCGCTGCACAGCCGGGACATCCTCGCCACCGCGCGCCGGCTGCGGGAACTCGGCGCACCGCTGCTGCCCATCCCCGACAACTACTACGACGATCTCGAAGCGCGCCATGAGCTCGACCCCGGGCTCCATCGCACCCTGCGGGAGCTCGGCCTGCTCTACGACCAGGACGACAGCGGCACCTTCCTGCATCTGTACACGGCCACCGTCGGCCGGGTCTTCTTCGAGATCGTCCAGCGGATAGACGGCTACCAGGGCTACGGCGCGGCCAACGCCCCCGTACGCCTGGCCGCCCAGCACGCCCGTAACGGCTGAGCACCCGAGCATCGCAAACCCCTTTCCCGGTCCCCGTCACGACCTCGCCGTCCCCCGTAGGAGCCGCCATGTCGTCAGCGTCGTCGACACCGTCACCATCCGCCGAGCGCCCGTCCCACCCGGCCGACGCGCCACCCGATCTGCTCGATCTGCCCGATCCACCGCCGCTGCGCACGATGGTCGGCCCGGGGGTCGTCGCCGTCGGGATCGGCATGGCGGCGGGCGAGATCATCCTGTGGCCGTATCTGACCTCGATCGGCGGGCTCGGGCTGCTGTGGCTCGCGGTGGTGACCCTGGTCGTCCAGACCGTGATCAATCTGGAGATCGAGCGCTACACCCTGGCCACCGGGCAGACCGTGGTCGCCGGTTTCTCCCGCTGGTCCAAGGCGTGGGGCATCCTGATCTGCCTGGCCGGAGCCTTCCAGTACGTCTGGCCGGGCTGGGCCACCTCCGGCTCGACGGTGCTCACCTATCTGACCGGCGGCGGTGATGTCACCTGGATCACCGTGGGCTCGCTGGTGGGCTTCGGGGTGGTGCTGACCGTCTCACCGGTGGTCTACCGCACGATCGAGAAGGTCGAGGTGGTCAAGGTCGGGCTGACGCTGTTCTTCCTGGCCGTCGTCGCGGTCGCCGTCATCGGCTGGCACACCTGGAGCACGGCGGGCGAGAAGACCGTCACCGGCGCCGGCCGGATACCGGACGGCATCACCTTCACCATGATCCTCAGCGCGATCGGCGCCGCCGGGGCGGGCGGGGTGCACAATCTGGTGCTCAGCAACTGGATCCGGGACAAGGGCTACGGCATGGGCGCCCATGTCCCCAAGCTGGTCTCCCCCATCACCGGCCAGTCGGAGGCATCGGGCGCCGACCGCTACGCCTTCCCGCAGGACGAGGCGAACCTGGCCCGCTGGCGGGTGTGGTGGCGCCGGGCCAACACCGAGCACATCGTGTCGTTCTTCGTGGTCTGCCTGGTGACGATCGGGCTGATGAGCATGCTCGCGTACGAAACGCTCTTCGGACGCGACGATGTGGAGAACAGCCCGACGTTCCTGCGGATCCAGGGCGATCTGCTGGGGCAGCAGGTGGGCGACTGGCTCAAGATCGTGTTCTTCGCGGTGGCCACGGTCTCGCTTTGGGCCGCCTCGATCGGACTGCTCGACGTCATCGGACGGGTGGTCAGCGACTTCGCCAAGCGCAACTACCTGCGGGAGTCCGCCTTCTGGACCGAGGGGCGCCTGTACTTCGCGGTCGTATGGGCCGAGGTGGGCATCGGCTCGGCGATCCTGCTGTCCGGGGTGAACCAGCCGATCGTGCTGCTGACCATCTCCACCTGCACCGCCTCCGTCGTCACCCTCGTCTACTCGGCGCTGCTGATCCGGCTCAACCGCCGCGATCTGCCGACCGCCGTACGGCTGCGGGGGTCGCGGCTGGGCATGATGCTGCTGGCCGTCGGCTTCTACGGCTTCTTCGCCCTCGCGATGCTCAAGAGCCAGATCGAGGCGAACTTCTGACCTTCCGGCCTTACGGTCATGCGGTCCGGTGCGGGCGTGCCCCTCGGCACGCCCGCACCGGGCCGTCACTGTTGGTCTCTGCGGAGAACGCCGCCGTCGTCGTCGTCCGAGGACGACGTCGACGGGTCGGGCGCGCTCGGGGAGCCCGGGGCGGACGGCGACCCCGAGGACGTGGCGGAAGGCGACCCGCTGTCGGACGGGGAGGACGACGGCGACGACGAGGGCGACTCGCTGGTGGACTCGCTCGCCGACGGGCTGGAGGACGGCGACTCGGAGGTCTCGCTCGAGCTCGGCGGCGCGGGCGGCTTGACCGCCGCCCCCATGTCGGTGTCCAGGTCGAACTTCGAGGCCTTCTGGCCGTTCAGCGCGGACTGGGTGTACGCGGCCCAGATCCGGGCCGGGAAGTCACCGCCGTTGACGCGGCCGCCGCCCGCGGTGCCCTTGAGCGAGACCTGCTTGCCGACGCCCTTCAGCTCGCCGAACATACCGACGGAGGTGACCAGGTCGGGGGTGTAGCCGGAGAACCAGGCCGACTTGTTGTCGTCCGAGGTGCCGGTCTTGCCCGCGACCGCCTGGCCCTGCTGCCGCACCGCTTGACCGGTGCCGTCGTCGACCACCCCGGTGAGGACGGAGGTGACGGAGTCGGCGGCGCCCCGGCTGATCGCCTGGCCGTTGGTGGGATCGGGCAACTGGGGCCGCTCATCGCCCTTCTCGGCGGACTTCACGATCGCCGGGGTGACCTTCTTGCCGTGGTTGTCGAGGGTGGCGTAGACCCCGGCCATGTCCTTGGGACTGGCGCCCATCACGCCCAGCGACATCGCGGGGCGCACGTCGAAGCCGCCCGCGTCCTTGCTCATGCCCAGGTCGATGGCGGTGCTCTTCACCTTGTCCAGGCCCACGTCCACCGCCATCTGCGCGAAGACGGAGTTGACGGAGTTGTTCATCGCCTTCTGGACGGAGATGGGGCCATAGGACTTGTTGTCCTCGTTCGGCGGGGCGAAGCCGGTGAGAGAGCCCTTGACGGGCCGTCTGCTGGTGCCGTCGTAGACGGTGCTGGACGTGATCGGCGTGCTGTCCTGGGTGGTTGAGCCGTTCTCCAACGCCGAGGCCAGGATCAGCGGCTTGAAGGTAGAGGCGGGCTGGTAGTCAGAGCGGGTGGCGTTGTTGGTCCAGTGCTCCGTGTAGCCCGCACCGCCGTACATCGCCACGATGCCGCCGGACTTGGGGTCCACCGAGACCGCGCCCACCTGGGCGTCGCCGTCGACCTTGCGCTTCTTCGGGTCCAGCTTGTCGGTCAGCTCGGTGCGGACCGCCTTCTCCAGCGCCTTCTGCTTCTTCTTGTCGATGTTGAGGGTGACCGTCCAGCCGCCGGCCCCGAACTCGTTCTCGTTCACCCCGGCCTTGAGCAGCTCGGCCTCGGCGGCCTTGATGAAGTAGCCGGCCTGGCCGTCGAGGCCCGGGATGGGGCGGGGCTCGACGGGCACGGGGAACTTCATGCCCTCGCGCTCGCTCTTCGGCAGCCAGTCCTTCTCGACCATGTTGTTCAGGACGTAGTTCCAGCGGTTCTTCACCAGCCGCTTGCCGTTGGGGCCCGCCGCCGACCAGTCGTACTGGCTGGGCGCCTGGAGCACCGACGCGAGATAGGCGCCCTGTGCGACGCTGAGGTCCTCGACATCCTTGTCGTAGTACGCGCGGGCGGCGGCCTGGATGCCGTAGGCGCCGCGGCCGTAGTAGCTGGTGTTGATGTAGCCCGCGAGGATGTAGTCCTTGGACTTCTGCTGGTCGACCTTGAGCGAGATCACCAGCTCCTTCAGCTTGCGGCTGACGGTCTGTTCCTGGCTCAGGTAGTAGTTCTTGACGTACTGCTGGGTGATGGTCGAACCACCCTGCTTGCCCCGACCCAGCGCGGTGTTGATCAGACCGCGGGCGGTGCCGGTGAACGAGACGCCGGAGTCGCTGAAGAAGTCCTTGTTCTCGGCGGCGACAAAGGTGTGCTGCACTTCCTTGGGGATCTTGGACAGCGGTACGGACTCACGGTTGACGTCGCCCGTCTTCGCCATGATCGTGCCGTCGCTGTACTTGTAGATGTTCGCCTCCGCCTTGGCCGCGGCGTTGGCAGGGGGAACATCGACCCACAGATAGAGGACGAAGAACGCCCCGACGAGCAGTGCGCAGAGCCCCAGGACGTAGCCGAGCACCCATTTCCAGGTGAAGAAGCGGCGTATGCCCCCCGACTTCGCCGCCCGCTTGGCTCTGCGAGCGCCCTTCTGCCGCGCGCGTCGCTCTTCCGCTCTACCCATCGCTCCCGCCGCTCCAGTCCATAAGCCCCCCAGGCCAGCTCATGAAGCTAACACCGCAACAACCCTCAAATGCTCATCGATCTAGCTTTTTCCGAAGGTGACAAAAAGCACCCACTCCAAGGGAACTGACGGCTTACGGGCGCCAAGGGTTGCGAGGGGCGCGTAATGTGCTATCACTTTGCTAGAACGCGAGAACGCACCGCACCACCGAACGGAAACGGGGATCCACCCATGTCCGACACCACCTCCACCGAGGGCATCACCGACCAGGCCGACATACCGCCCCTTCCGGAGCCGCAGGTCCGGGAGCGGCCCGCGCACAACGTCAGCGGCGGGCTGGCCCTGCTCGGGGGCCTGGCCGGACTCGTGGGCGGGGTCGGCCTGATCTTCGCGGGGGCCGCCGTCGCCTCCGACCACAAGGGCGCCGGGTCCACGCTGCTGATCGTCTCCGGCATCGTGGTGATCGTCGCCGCGATCCTCACCATGTGCGGCCTCAACACCATCGCGCCCGGTGAGGCCCGGGTGGTCCAGCTCTTCGGGCGCTACCGCGGCACCATCCGCACCGACGGGCTGCGCTGGGTGAACCCGCTCACCAGCCGCGAGAAGATCTCCACCCGGGTGCGCAACCACGAGACCGCGATCCTCAAGGTCAACGACGCCTACGGCAACCCGATCGAGCTCGCCGCGGTCGTCGTCTGGCGGGTCGAGGACACCGCCCAGGCGATGTTCGAGGTGGACGACTTCCTGGAGTTCGTCTCCACCCAGACCGAGGCCGCGGTGCGGCATATCGCCATCGAGTACCCGTACGACGCCCATGACGAGGACGCCCTCTCGCTGCGCGGCAACGCCGAGGAGATCACCGAGAAGCTCGCCGTCGAACTGCACGCCCGGGTCGAGGCGGCTGGGGTCCGCATCATCGAATCGCGCTTCACCCACCTCGCCTACGCCCCGGAGATCGCCTCCGCGATGCTCCAGCGCCAGCAGGCGGGCGCGGTGGTGGCGGCCCGCCGGCAGATCGTGGACGGCGCGGTCGGCATGGTCGAGGCGGCGCTGGCCCGGATCACCGAGGAGGAGATCGTGGCACTGGACGAGGAGCGCAAGGCCGCGATGGTCAGCAATCTGATGGTGGTGCTCTGCGGGGACCGCTCCCCGCAGCCCGTTCTGAACACGGGCACGCTGTACCAGTGACGGACGAGAGCGGGCCGAAGGGACGGCAGCCGCGGCAGCGCAAGCAGATGCTGCTGCGGCTGGATCCGGCCATCCATGACGCCCTCGCGCGCTGGGCCAACGACGAGCTGCGCAGCGCCAACGCGCAGATCGAGTTCCTCCTGCGCAAGGCGCTCGCGGACGCGGGCCGGCTGCCCGGCGCGGCGCGCCCGATCCCGCGCCGGGGCCGTCCGCCGCGGCGGACGGCGGAGGGCACCGAGGGCGGGGGCCCCTCCGAGGGCCCCGAGGGCCCCGGCCGGGCACCGAACCAGCCCTGACCCCGCTCACACCTCTCCGACCTGCGGTAACGCACTCTCCGGCGCAGCTATACACCCCAGGTATACGCATGGTGTAGAGTGCTGCGCATGTCAATTGGCCACACCCTGCTCGGACTCCTCGAGGGCGGCCCCCGCCACGGCTACGACCTCAAGAGAGCCTTCGACGAACGATTTGGGCACGACCGCCCGCTGCACTACGGGCAGGTCTACTCGACCATGTCCCGGCTGCTGAAGAACGGCCTGGTGGAGGTCGACGGCATCGAGCACGGGGGTGGCCCGGAGCGCAAGCGCTACGCCATCACCGACGCGGGCATCACCGATGTGGAGCACTGGCTCACGGAGCCCGAGAAGCCCGAGCCCTACCTCCAGTCGGTCCTCTACACCAAGGTCGTCATCGCCCTGCTCACCGGGCGCGACGCGGCCGATCTCCTCGACGTCCAACGCGCCGAACACCTGCGGCTGATGCGCGAACTGACCCAGCGCAAGCGCGAAGGCGACCTCAGCGACCAACTCATCTGCGACCACGCCCTCTTCCATCTCGAGGCCGATCTGCGCTGGCTGGAACTCACCGCCGCCCGCCTCGGCCAACTCGCCAAGGCGGTGCGTTCATGACCCCGGCAGGCTCCTTGCTGATCGCCGCGTCCCTGAACAAGACGTATGGTCACACCCCCGCCCTGGACGGTGCGGACTTCTCCATCCACCCCGGCGAGGTCGTCGCCGTCATGGGCCCCTCCGGCTCGGGCAAGTCGACGCTCCTCCACTGCCTGGCCGGGATCGTCCGGCCGGACTCCGGCACCGTCCACTACAACGGGCGCGAGCTGACCGCCATGTCGGACACCGAGCGCAGCGGTCTGCGCCGCGGCGAGTTCGGCTTCGTCTTCCAGTTCGGCCAGCTCGTGCCCGAACTGAGCTGTGTGGAGAACGTCGCCCTGCCGCTGCGGCTGAACGGCACCAAGCGCAAGGAGGCCGAGGCCCGCGCCGCGTCCTGGATGGAGCGGCTGGAGGTCGCGGACGTGGCGCACAAGCGGCCCGGTGAGGTCTCCGGCGGCCAGGGGCAGCGGGTCGCCGTCGCCCGGTCGCTGGTCACCTCGCCGCGGGTGCTCTTCGCCGACGAGCCGACCGGCGCGCTGGACTCGCTCAACGGCGAGCGGGTGATGGAGCTGCTGACCGAGGCCGCCCGCGAGTCCCGTACCGCCGTGGTGCTGGTCACCCACGAGGCCCGGGTCGCCGCCTACTCCGACCGCGAGGTCGTGGTCCGCGACGGCAAGGCCCGGGACATGGCAGGGGTCCGATGAGCGGCCAGGACGCCCCGGCGCAAGAGCCCCGCTCCCGTGCCTCCGTCGCCCGCTGGGCCGCCGACCTGGCCATGGGCGCCCGGTTCGCGGTCACCGGCGGCCGGGAGAGCTGGGCCAGGACGATCATGACCGCGGTGGGCGTCGGCCTGGGGGTGGCGCTGCTGCTGCTGGCCTCCTCCGCCCCCACCGCGTACCAGCTTCGCGGTGAGCGGTCCGACACCCGCGCCGCGCTGGGCTTCCAGGAGGACCCCGAGCCCGGCCCCGAGACCATCCGCCTCGGCCAGGCGAACACCACGTACCGCGACCAGGACATCGAGGGCCTGGTGATGGCGCCCGACGGCGACAGCCCGCCCAAGCCCCCGGGCATCAACCAGCTCCCGGGCCCCGGCCAGATGTGGGTCTCGCCCGCGCTGGAGAAGCTGCTCGACTCCGACGAGGGCAAGCTGCTGCGCGACCGCTTCCCCTACCGCACCATCGGCACCATCTCCCACGACGGGCTCTCCGGCCCGTCCGACCTGCGCTACTACGCGGGGATCACCCACAAGGCGTTCGACCGGGCGGGCAACGACTACCGCATCGACCGTTGGGGCACCAAGAACGCCGGCAAGCCCCAGCCCCTCGACCCCGCCCTGCTGCTGCTGGTCATCGTCGGCTGTGTGGTGCTGCTGCTGCCGGTGCTCATCTTCATCGCCACCGCGACCCGCTTCGGCGGTGAGCGGCGCGACCGGCGGCTGGCCGCGCTGCGGCTGGTCGGCGCCGACATCCAGATGACCCGGCGGATCGCCGCCGGAGAGTCGCTCTTCGGCTCGCTCCTCGGGTTGGCCGTCGGCACCGGATTGTTCCTGCTGGCGCGGGAGATCATCGGCGGCGTCGAGGTCTGGGACGTCAGCTTCTTCGCCTCCGACATCGTGCCGTCCACCCCGCTCGCTCTGGCGGTCGCGGTGGCCGTGCCCGCCTCGGCCGTCATGGTCACGCTGGTCGCCCTGCGCGGTATCGCCATCGAACCGCTGGGGGTCGTGCGGAACGCCGCGCCCAGGCGGCGGCGCCTGTGGTGGCGGCTGCTGCTGCCGCTCCTGGGCCTGGGCCTGCTCCTACCGCTGGCGGGAGGTTTCGGGTCGGACAGCACGAGCGGTGACATCAAGCCGTACCAGGCCGCGATCGGCGCCGTACTGGTACTCGTCGGCACCACCGCACTGCTGCCCTGGGTCGTCGAGGCCGTCGTGGAACGGTTCGGCGGCAAGGGCTCGGTGCCCTGGCAGCTCGCCACCCGTCGGCTCCAGCTCAGCAGCGGCACCGCTTCGCGCGCGGTCAGCGGCATCACGGTCGCCGTCGCCGGGGCCCTCGCGCTCCAGATGCTGTTCGCCAGCGTGGAGGCCCAGGACAGCACGTCGACCGGTCAGGACCCGCACCGCGCCCAGCTGATGACGAACGTCCCGGTGTCCAACGGTGCCGAGGCGCGCGCCGCCTTCGAGCGGTACCGCGCGACCAAGGGCGTGCGCGATCTGCTCGGTGTCACCGAGGACTACGTCTCCGCTCTGCACCACAGCAAGGACGACCCCTCGTCGGTCCCGGAAGAGGCCCTCACCGTCGCCGACTGCCCCTCGCTCCGCGAGGTGATCCGCGTCACCAGCTGTAAGAACGGCGATGTCTTCCTCGTCGACTCGCCGGACGACTACTACGAGGGCGGGGAGAAGTTCGCCAAACCGGGCGCCCAGATCAACCTCACCTACCGCGACGACGGTACGCCCGACCTGAGCAAGAAGAAGCTGTGGACGATCCCCCGCTCGGCCACGAAGGTGAAGTCCCGGCCGGACCCGATCGGCGCTCAGCGCAGCGGTATCTTCGCCACCCCCGGCGCCTTCGACGTCGCCGATCTGCCGGCCCCCCAGGCAGTGGCCATGATCCGGCTGGACGCGAAGGTGCCGGACGCGACCGAGTACGTACGCAACGTCAGCGCGGTGTTGTCCCCGACCATCGATGTCATGCGGCTCAGCAGCACCGAGCAGTCGGATGAGTTCACGGTCATCCGCAAGTCCCTGTTCATCGGCGCCACCGCGACCCTGCTGCTCATCGGGGCCAGCATGATCGTGACCACCCTGGAGCAGCTGCGCGAGCGCAAGCGGCTGCTGTCCGTGCTGGTCGCTTTCGGCACCCGGCGCACCACGCTGAGCTGGTCGGTGCTGTGGCAGACCGCGGTCCCGGTGGTGCTGGGCCTGGCGCTGTCGATAGCGGGCGGGCTGGCGCTGGGCGTGATGCTGCTGAAGATGGTCGGCCAGCCGCTGGCCGTGGACTGGGCCGGGCTCGGCACCATGACCGGCATCGGCGCCGGCGTGATCCTGCTGGTGACCCTGGTCAGCCTGCCGCCGCTGTGGCGGATGATGCGGCCGGAGGGTCTGCGGACGGAGTAGGCCCCCCTGAGTGCCCCACCTCACCGGGGGCCGTTCCCCACCACGGGAACGGCCCCCGCTGGCATGTTCAGGCAGGACCGGCCCCCGCTGGCACGTTCAGGCGGACCGGCCCGCGACCCGTACCGGCAGGGGCCGCAGCGCCTCCCGCAGCGCCTCCGCGAACGCCTCGAACTCCTCCGTGCGCGCCGCGCCCGCCCGCATGGCCAGGGCTATCCGGCGGGCGGGCGCCGGATCGGCGAAGTCGCCGGTGGCCAGCTGGTCGTTGCGCGCGGTCTCCACCCGGAGCGCGGTGCGCGGCAGCAGCGTCACCCCGAGACCGCCCGCGACCAGCTGCACCAGGGTGGAGAGCCCGGCGGCGCTGGTGGTCACCGGCGTGCCCTCGGTGCGGCCCGCCTCACGGCAGATGTCCAGGGCCTGGTCGCGCAGGCAGTGGCCCTCGTCGAGCAGCAGCAGATCCAGCTCCTTGAGCGCCTCCCGGGGGATGTCATCGCGTCCGCCCAGCCAGTGGTCCCGCGGCGTGACCAGGACGAAGTCCTCGTCGAACAGCGGCATTTCGACCACCCCGGGGGCGCCGAGCGGCACCGCGAGCAGCAGCAGATCGAGGCGGCCATGGGCCAGCCCGTCCAGCAGCGAGGCGGTCTGCTCCTCGTACACCTGGAGGTCGAGCCGGGGATAGCGCTCATGCACCAGCCGCAGCACGATCGGCAGCAGATACGGCGCCACGGTCGGGATCACCCCGAGCCGCAGCACGCCGGTGAAGGGCGCCCGCGCCGCCTCGGCCTCCTCCAGCAGCTCCCCGACCGCCTCCAATACGGTGCGTGCCCGGGCGGCCAGCCGCTCCCCCGCCGGGCTGAGCAGCACCTTGCGCGTCGTACGCTCGAGTAGCTGGACACCGAGTGTCTCCTCGAGCGCGGCGACGGCGCCCGAGAGCGCGGGCTGGCTCATCCCTATGGCGGCCGCGGCATCGCGGAAGTGCAGCTGCTCGGCGACCGCGACAAAGGCTCTGAGCTGGGAAATGCTGGGCTGCCGTGGTTTGCCCGCCGGTGTGGCTGATGCGGCCACTGATAGCCACCTCCAATCAACCCCACCGAGTGTAGCTATTTCACTGATCAATGCACTCTGTGCCAGGGTAGGAACCGTCCAACCCCAGGAAAACCCGGATGACCGGGCCTTTCCTACGCAAAACCTGCAAGGAGTGTGCGTGCTCACCGTCGGTGACAAGTTCCCCGAGTACGACCTGACCGCCTGCGTGTCGCTGGAGAGCGGCAAGGAGTTCGAGCAGATCAACCACAAGACCTACGAGGGCAAGTGGAAGATCGTCTTCGCGTGGCCGAAGGACTTCACCTTCGTGTGCCCGACGGAGATCGCCGCCTTCGGCAAGCTGAACGATGAGTTCGCCGACCGTGACGCCCAGATCCTGGGCTTCTCCGGCGACTCCGAGTTCGTCCACCACGCCTGGCGCAAGGACCACCCGGACCTGCGCGACCTGCCGTTCCCGATGCTGGCCGACTCCAAGCACGAGCTGATGCGCGACCTGGGCATCGAGGGCGAGGACGGCTTCGCACAGCGCGCCGTCTTCATCGTGGACCAGAACAACGAGATCCAGTTCACCATGGTGACGGCGGGTTCCGTGGGCCGTAACCCCAAGGAGGTCCTGCGGGTGCTGGACGCCCTGCAGACCGACGAACTGTGCCCCTGCAACTGGAGCAAGGGCGAGGACACCCTGGACCCGGTGGCCCTCCTCTCCGGTGAGTGAGCTGATTCCCCATGGCACTCGATGAGCTGAAGTCCGCGCTTCCGGACTACGCCAAGGACCTCAAGCTGAACCTCGGTTCGGTGATCGGCAACTCCGAGCTTCCGCAGCAGCAGCTGTGGGGCACCGTGCTGGCCTGCGCGATCGCCTCGCGCTCGGCGCGGGTGCTGACCGAGCTGGAGCCGGAGGCCAAGGCCAACCTCTCGCCGGAGGCGTACACCGCCGCCAAGTCGGCGGCCGCCATCATGGCGATGAACAACGTCTACTACCGGACCCGGCACCTGTTGTCCGACCCGGAGTACAACAACCTGCGCGCCGGGCTGCGGATGAACGTCATCGGCAACCCGGGCGTCGAGAAGGTCGACTTCGAGCTGTGGTCGCTGGCCGTGTCCGCGATCAACGGCTGCGGAATGTGCCTCGACTCGCATGAGCAGGTGCTCCGCAAGGCGGGCGTGGACCGCGAGACGATCCAGGAAGCCTTCAAGATCGCCTCTGTGCTGCAGGCGGTCGGCGCCACCCTGGACGCCGAGGGCGTCCTGGCCGCGAACGGCTGACCTGCTCGGTCACACGACCACTCGGTCACAGACCGCTCCGTCACAAGACCGCTCGGTCGCGGAGACCAGAGCGGTCGCGGAGACCCGAAGGGCGCCCCACCGGTCGGTGGGGCGCCCTTCGGCGTTCAACGGCCACGGCCCCGTCGCGGGTTACCGGGGCTCGGTGCCCTTCTCCGGCGGGGCGCCCGGCGGGTCGGTGGGCGCCGCGCTCGAGGCGGTGGCGCCGTGCGGGCCCGGGATGGCGCGCAGCGCGTTCTCCTGGTTGTAGCTGCGCAGATAGACGACGACCGCGTTGGCGACCGCCACCAGGGGAACGGCCACCACCGCGCCGCCGATGCCGCCGATCAGCGAACCGGCCGCGACCGAGAGCACCACGGCCAGCGGATGGACCCGCACCGCCCGGCCGAGGATGAAGGGCTGCAGCACATGGCCCTCGATCTGCTGCACGGCCAGCACCACGATCAGCACCATCGCCCCGGTGAACACGCCCTGGGTGACCAGTGCCACGACCACCGCGAGCGCGCCGGAGACCACCGCACCCACCAGCGGGATGAAGGCGAAGAGGAAGATGAAGACGGCGAGCGGCACCGCCATGGGCACATCGAGGAAGAAGAGACCCACGCCGATGAAGATCGCGTCGATCAGCGCCACGATCACCGTGCCGCGCACATAGGCGGTCAGCGTCGCCCAGGCCCGCGGACCCGCGCCCGCCACGCCCTCGCGGGCCGGGGCGGGGACCAGCTTGAGGGTCCAGTTCCAGATCTTCGGGCCGTCGTACAGCAGGAAGAGCGTGCAGAACATCGTCAGCAGAAGGCCGGTCAGCACCTCGACGACGACGGTGACGCCCTCGAGCCCGGCCGAGGTGATCTGCTCGGTGTTGGCGCCGACCGCCTCGCGCAGACTCTTGGCGACATGGTTGATCTGCTTCTCGGTCACATGGAACGGGCTGTGCAGCAGCCAGCGCCGCAGATCGTCGATACCGGCCTGGACCTCGCCCGAGACCTCGTCGATGTTCTCCATGACCTGCCAGACCACGAACCACACGACCAGGCCCATGACAACGAAGCCGGCGATGAAGGTGAGCGCGGTGGCCAGCCCGCGCGGCACACCGCGCCGGCGCAGCCGGGTCACGGTGGGTTCCAGCAGCGCGGTGATGAGGAGCGCGACGGTGAAGGAGAGCACCACCAGCTGGACGGAGCTGATGACCCTCATGAGCACCCACACCGTGCCGCCGAGCACCAGCAGCCGCCAGGCCGCCTCGGCGGCGACGCGGACGCCCCAGGGGACGGCGGCCACCGGATCGGGTCTGGCGGAAACGGCGGGGGCGTAGGAGGGCGGGGCGGGCACGCTGGACGGCTCCGGCCGGGGGGACTCGCCCTCCGCGCCCTTCCCCGCGGCGCCCGCGGAATTCCGGGAACTCTCGGGGCTCTCGGGGCTTCCCGGGCCGGCGGAACTCTCGGGGCTCCCCGGGCCCGCGGAACCCTCCCGGCCCTCAGCCCCCTGGGCGCTCTCGGCGCCACCCCGTGCGGCCCCGGCGCCTTGGCCCTGGTCCGCTCCGGTGCCGGGCGCGCCGCCGGACGGCCGTGCCCCCCGCGGGCGCTCCTCGGATGGTTCGGGCCCCGATGGGGACCTCGGGCCGGCGTCGCCGTCGCCCTCGCGCCCCCGCATTTCGGCCTGTTGGGATTCCAGCCGGTGGGCGAGCCGGGTAAGTCCGGTTCCCAGCCTGCCGACCCACTGCGGCAATTTGGACATTTCTCGTTTCCTACCCCCAGGTTCCCCCTCGGCCGTCAAGGAGACGTTACCTGCTGGGGATGCACGAAACCCCCGACCCATGGGCCGGGGGTTTCGTGAAGTGTGCGAGCGTGCGCCGCTGCCGGGAAGGCCGGTCCGATCGGCTCAGTAGTGGCCGTTGGCCTGCCAGAACGCCCAGGCGTCACACGGGCTGCCGTAGCGCTCGTTCATGTAGTTCACGCCCCACTTGATCTGGGTCGCCGGGTTGGTCTGCCAGTCGGAGCCCGCCGAGGACATCTTGGAGGCGGGCAGCGCCTGTACCAGACCGTAGGCACCAGACGAGGGGTTGGTGGCCTGGTAGTTCCAGGTGGACTCGTGGTCCACGATGTTGCTGAAGCACTGGAACTGGCCACTCGGAACGATCTGCCGGGCCATCGACTGGACCTCGGAGATCGTGTACGAAGCCTGCTGGGGGAAGTCGCCGGCGTCACGCGTGGCCGAACGGCTCGCGAGATCCTCCTTCTTCTTCGCTTCCCGCTCCTTGGCCAGCTTCTCGGCGGCTGCCTTGTCCGCGGCGGCCTTCTTGGCCTTCGCGTCCTTGGCCGCCTGCTTGCGGGCTGCCTCCTCGGCGGACTTGCGCGCCTCCGCGTCGGCCGCGGTGGACTGAACGTCCGCCTGCTGCGTCAGGGATGCGGTCTGGGCAACGGCTTGCTGCCCGGCGGGTATGTCCGCAAGGAGCGTCGAGTCGGCGGCAGTCGCCTCGATCGGGTCGGACGAGCCCTGCTGCTGTCCGCCCGCGGCGACGCCGACAACGGCGCCCACAGTGGTGACCGCGGTGGCCGAGGCCACTGCGAATCCCCGGACCGAAATCCGGCTCACTCGGTTTCCTTCCAGCTCGCCCGCTTAGGTGACCTCGCGGGCGCAATCGTGCCCCTGACGCTGGCCTCCCCTTGTTCCGCCCCCGGTGGTACCCGGTGGGGTCGGCTGGTCACGGGAGGCACGGGCCCGGTGGGGATCACCCGCGGGAGATCCTCGAGGTGCTCGGGCGGCATACGGCGAACTCTCTTCAATTCTGGTACTGCTGTGGTTCTGTACCGCTGGGGGTACCGGTGTGCCGTATGCGGGGCCTGACAGAACCCACACACTGCCGGACACGGAGCCCCCGAGGCAATTCCCCGCCAGGTGTGAAAGCTCACATCCCGTTTACGCCCTAGGATTTCTGGAAATCCCCGCGCACCAAGACGCCGCGCGGCTAAGCTCATTGGCCTTTCCGCGCGGCGCCTTGTGGTCGCAAACGACTCAACCAGCTCAGATGTGGCCGTCCTCCAGCATTTCGGTCACCAGCGCCGCGATCGGCGAACGCTCGGAGCGGGTCAGGGTGACATGCGCGAACAGCGGATGCCCCTTCAGTTTCTCGACGACCGCCACCACACCGTCGTACCGCCCGACGCGGAGGTTGTCCCGCTGCGCCACGTCGTGGGTGAGCACCACCCGGGAGTTGGCGCCGATCCGGGACAACACGGTGAGCAGCACATTCCGCTCGAGCGACTGGGCCTCGTCGACGATGACGAAGGCGTCATGGAGCGAGCGGCCGCGGATATGCGTCAGCGGCATCACCTCCAGCATCCCGCGCCCCACGACCTCCTCGATCACCTCGGCGCTGGTCACCGCGGAGAGCGTGTCGAAGACCGCCTGGGCCCAAGGGCTCATCTTCTCGGCCTCGGTGCCGGGCAGATAGCCCAACTCCTGGCCACCCACCGCGTACAGCGGGCGGAAGATCATCACCTTGCGGTGCTGACGCCGCTCCAGCACGGCCTCCAGACCCGCGCACAGCGCCAGGGCCGACTTGCCCGTACCGGCCCGGCCGCCCATCGAGATGATGCCGACCTCCGGATCGAGCAGCAGGTCCAGCGCGATGCGCTGCTCCGCGCTGCGCCCGTGGATCCCGAACGCCTCCCGGTCGCCGCGCACCAGCCGCACCTGCCCGTCCGGGGTGACCCGGCCGAGCGCGTTGCCACGCTCGGACTGCAGCACCAGACCGGTGTGCACCGGCAGTCCGGCCGCCTCGGGGACATGCGCGGTCTCGGCGGCGAACAGGTCGTCCACCTGCTCGGCCGAGACGGCGAGCTCCGCCATCCCGGTCCAGCCCGAGTCGGTGATCGCCAGCTCCGCGCGGTACTCCTCGGCGAGCAGCCCCACCGAGGACGCCTTGATGCGCAGTGGCAGGTCCTTCGATACGACGGTGACGTCGTACCCCTCGGCCTGCAGGTTTCTGGCGACCGCGAGGATCCGCGCGTCGTTGTCCGGCATACGGCCGTGGTTCAGGAAGGCCGCGGGCAGGACACCCGGGTCGGAATGGTTGAGCTCGACACGCAGGGTCCCGCCCAGATCGCCGATCGGGATCGGTGCGTCCAGGCGGCCGAAACGGACGCGGTACTCGTCCAGCAGGCGGAGCGCCTGCCGGGCGAAGTACCCCAGCTCCGGGTGGTGCCGCTTGGCCTCCAGTTCCGTGACCACCACGACCGGCAGCACGACTTCGTGCTCGTCGAAGCGGGCCATGGCATTGGGGTCGGCCAGCAGGACGCTGGTGTCGAGGACATAGGTGCGCCGGTCGTGCTCGCGGCGTTTCTTGCTGGTCACCACGGGTGGACGTACCCCCTCGGGAGAGGTTGGGGTGCGACGGCGTCGCGGGAGTGAGGTATCCCCGCCGTAGACGGGGAACGGACCGGGCTCAGGCCCTACTGGGAGGGCCGAGCGCCGGCCCTCCGCGTCATACGCACGATCCGCACAGTCGTCCGTGTGCAAAGGGCCTCCCGGGCGAACGGCCAATGCCGTCCGCTGGCAGTTCGACACCCAACTGGACAGGTGGGACAGGGCGTCGACCTGGAAGGGATATTCCCTCGAACGTGCGGGGGCATGCAACGGCATATGACGGCGCGGATATGAACGTTGTGAAACCAGCGTGCTACACGGCCCGGGGCCGGACGCCGATCGGCGTCCGGCCCCGGGCCGGTCAACTGCGGTGCTACAGACCGGAACTAGTTGCCGTACCTGCGATGACGGGCGGCGTAGTCACGCAGTGCGCGGAGGAAGTCGACCTTGCGGAAAGCGGGCCAGAAAACTTCACAGAAGTAGTACTCCGAATGGGCGCTCTGCCACAGCATGAAGCCGGAGAGCCGCTGCTCACCGCTGGTGCGGATGACCAGGTCGGGATCGGGCTGCCCACGGGTGTACAGGTGTTCGGAGATGAGGTCGATGTCGACGACCTCGGCGAGCTCCTCGAAGGAGGTGCCCTTGGTGGCGTGGTCCAGCAGCAGCGACCGCACCGCGTCGGCGATCTCCTGCCGTCCGCCGTAGCCGACGGCCACATTGACCAGTATTCCGTCGACGTGCTCGGTGTCCCGCTCGGCCTCCTTGAGGACCGTCTGGGTCCGGGAGGGCAGCAGATCGCGGTTGCCGACGTGGTGCACCCGCCAACGGCCGTCGGTGGCCAGATCGCGCACCGCGCCCTCGATGATGCTCAGGAGCGGGCCCAGCTCGTCCTCGGGGCGGTCCAGGTTGTCGGTGGAGAGCAGCCAGAGGGTGACGACCTCGACGTCCGTCTCGCTGCACCAGCCGAGCAGCTCCTGGATCTTGCTGGCGCCCGCCTTGTGGCCTTGCTCGGCGGTGCCGCCGGCCGCGCGGGCCCAGCGGCGGTTGCCGTCGAGGATGACGCCGATGTGCTTGGGCACCTGGGCGTGATCGAGGCGGCCTTCCACCCGGCGTGCGTAGAGCCCGTACACCAGGTCGCGCAACTTCACGTCTTCCAGCCCCTCAGTGCCTCGCCATGGCGGTCCGCCCCAAGGCCGACACCCTACTGCGGGGCGGAGGGGCTGGCTAACCGGGACGGCCAAAAGACCGCACAGCGTCACGCTTCGTAGCCGACCGTGCGGGATACGTGCCGCCCCCGGGGCCTCGGATGCCCGAAATAGAGCGGGCCGGTCCGTGGGGGGGAGTACGGACCGGCCCGAGGGGGGGCTTCCACCATAACGCTTCGTGAGGGGATGTCCATGCATCGGCGGGGCCGACAATTCGCGCGCCGGTGTCATCCGGCCCCGAGCGCCCCCAGAACCAGCCCCGCGCCCGCCCCGAGGATCATGAAAGGACCGAACGCCATCGCGGTCCGGCGCCCGGCCCGCCGGGTCAGCACCAGGGCCACGGCGCAGCAGGAGCCCAGCAGCAGCCCGGCGAAGGCGCCCACGAAGAGCACGTCCCAGCCGTACCAGCCCAGGGCGACCCCCAGCGTCAGCGCCAGCTTGACGTCGCCGAACCCCATCCCGCTCGGGCTGATCAGGAACAGCACCAGATACGCCCCGCCCAGCACCGCGCCGCCCAGCAGCGCCCGCGGCCAGGACCCGGCGCTGTGCGGCAGCAGCGCCGCCGCGCCGAGCAGCACCGCGGCCCCGCCCGCCATGGGCAGCGTGAGGACGTCCGGGAGCCGGTTGACCGCCAGGTCCACGCCGGTGAGCAGCACTCCCAGCGGCACCAGCAACAGCCACACCGCCAGCTCCGGGCGCGCGCCGACGGCCGCCGCCAGGCCCGCGCACGCCAGGGCGGTGAGCACCGCGGGCACCGGACCCGCCCCGTAGTCGCGCTCGCCGCCCCGGCAGCCGGCGCAGCGGGCGGGGCCCAGCCAGCCGCGCGCCGGGCCGGTGAGCGCGTGCCCGCGCGGACAGGCGCCGCGCCAGGGCTCCTCCGGATCGACGGCCAGCCGGTAGAGCGGGCGCGGTACGAGCAGCCCGGCGGCCGCACCGTACGCGGCGGCGAGCACGATCAGCAGCGGTTGCACGGGCCGAGCCTACGGAAGCGCCCGGCCGGTGGAACACTGCGCGGGACGGGCGGACGGCGCGGGAAGGGCCGAAGGGGGCCGGATGGTGAGCCGCTGGCGGGACGGTACGGGGACGCTGCACGTGGTCGGCGGCGCTGACGGAGCGGACGGAGCGGACGGAGCGGACGGCGCAGAGGAGGACCGGGAGGGCGCGGAGGGCAGCGCGGGGCGCGCGGAGGGCTTGAGCGCGGGGCGCGGGGCGGGCATTCCGCTCACCATCGCCGCCTCCTACCGCGCCCGCGCCCGCGGTCTGCTCGGCCGGGACGGCCTGACCGGCGCGCTCCTCCTCACCCCGGCGAGCGGGGTGCACACCTTCCGGATGCGGTTCGCCATCGACGTCGCCTATCTGGACCGGCGGCTCACCGTCGTGGACGTCCACGCCCTGCGCCCCGGCCGGCTCGGGCGCCCCAGGCTGCGCTCCCGCCATGTCCTGGAGGCGGAGGCGGGCGCGTTGGAGCGCTGGGGCGTGCGGCGGGGCGTGCGCGTTGTGATCGCCCCCGGGCCTTCAGCGCCGCCCTCCCCTTCTGTACGCTGACTTCTCGGTGTCATGGTTGGGACGCCCTCGGTCGCGGTCGAGATCCATCGAGGTAGCGGTCGGGATCATCGAGGTAGAGGTAGTAGGGGTAGGGGTGGCACGGTGACGACCACGGGCAAGATTCTTCGTTTCGACGAGTTCCGCGGCTACGGCTTCATCGCTCCGGACGACGGTGGCGAGGACGTCTTCATGCACGCCAACGACCTGCTGGACGAGAAGCACCTCTTCCAGCCGGGGTCCAAGGTGCGGTTCGTTCCCGAGTACGGCGACAAGGGGCCCAAGGCGTCGGAGGTCCGCGTCCTCGAGCGCGCCGCCACGCCCGTCGTACGGCCCTCCTCCGGGCCGGACGGCGACGACACCATGTGCGATGTGCTGTCGGTCGCCGAGCTCCGGCAGGAGCTCACCGAGGCGCTGGTCGAGATGGGCGGCAGCCTGACCGCCGACCAGATCAAGCAGGTGCGCAGGCGGGTCATCGAGCTCGCCCAGGCGCACAACTGGATCGAATCCTGATAGCGGATCCCGAAGCCTGAGGGCCGCCGCCGCGACAGGCCGTCGCGACGGCGGCCCCTCGCGTTCCGGCGCCTCTCGGCTTCCGGTGCTTCTCGGCTTCCGGCGCCTCTCGGCTTCCGGTGCTTCTCAGCTTCCGGTGACCTTCAGCATCATCCACATCGCCGCCGTCGCGGCCACCACGGTCGCCGGTGCGGTCAGCAGCCCCAGACGGGTGAACACCCCGAGGTCGGAGCCGGTGTCCGGCTCGTGGTGGTGCACTATGCGCCGCCACAGCAGGGTCGCGAGGGAGCCGACATAGGTGAGGTTGGGGCCCAGGTTGACGCCGATCAGCACGGCGAGCACGGGCCCGGTGCCGCCCGCGGAGGCGATCGGCAGCAGCGCCAGCACGGCGGGCAGGTTGTTGATGAGGTTGGCCAGCACCGCCGCGACCGCCGCGATCCCGAGCAGCGCGGGCAGGCTCGTCCCGGTGGGCAGCACCTGGGTCAGCGCGTCCTGGAGGCCGCCCGCCAGCACGGCCTGCACCACCACCCCGAGCGCCAGCACGAACAGGCAGAACAGCGGCCCGGCCGCGCCGATGGCCCCCCTTACGGTCGTCTCGCGGCGCCGCAGCGCCCTTACGGTGAGCACGAGGGCGCCCGCCCAGGCCGCCCACTGGGGGTCGAGGCCCGCCAGCGAGGTCCCGACGAACCCGGCGAGGGTCAGCAGCAGCACGGTCAGCGCGAAGACCGGCACCCGGGGCCAGTCGGCGGGCGGCGGCTCGGTGGTCCCGGCGGCCAGATCGGCGGCGAAGAAGCGGCGGAAGACCAGGTACTCGATGCCGATGGTCAGCAGCCAGGCGGGCCCCATCAGCACGGCGAAACGGGTGAAGGAGACCCCGCCGGCCTGAAGGGCGAGGAGATTGGTGAGGTTGGAGACCGGGAGGAGCAGGGACGCCGAGTTCGACAGATGGGCGCAGGCGTACACATGCGGCCGGGACCGCGCCCCGAGCTTGCCCGCCGTGGCGAACACCACGGGCGTCAGCAGCACGACGGTGGCGTCCAGGCTCAGCACGGCGGTGACGACGGCCGCGACCGCGAACACCCCGCCCAGGAGCCGGTCCGTACGCCCCGCGCAGGCCCGCGCCACGGCCTGGCCCGCCGCCTCGAAGAGCCCCTCGTCCGCGCACATCCGGGCCAGCAGCAGTACGGCGGCCAGAAAGCCCACGACGGGCAGCAGCTCCTGGGTCTCCGCCCAGGCCCGGGCGGGCGAGACCGCCCCGACAGCCACGACGATCCCGGCGGCGGGCACGGCCGCGACCGCTTCCGGCAGACCCCGGGGGCGCACCACCGCGAAGGCCAGGACGCCGAGGAGCAGGACGACGGAAAGGGACTCGGCGACGGCGGTACTCAGGACGGACTCCGGCGGATGGCGTGATCGGCACACCCATGATGCGGCATGGCGCACCGGGACCGCCGCCTGCGGCGGGCTCGTTCCCCTCCCCGCCCCCTTCCCGAAACTGGGGCTCCGCCCCGGACCCGGGGTCCGGGGCGGAGCCCCCCCCACGCGGCGGAGCCGCATATCGATCCGGCGGGGAGAGACGAAGCCCCCGGTCCGGGGCCCGGGCCGAAGCCCTCGTCCGGGACCCGGGACGAAGCCCCGTTCGAAGTCCGGGGCGACCCGCGGGAAGGGGCGAAGCCACGTTCGGGGTCTGGGGCGGAGCCCCAGTTTCGGGAAGGGGCGGGGAGGGGAAAGACCCGCAGGTCAGCCGGGGCTCACCCGGTCCTGGGGAAGCTGACCTCCACCCGGCGGTTGCGCTTCCGCCCCTCCTCGCTCGCGTTGTCCGCGATCGGGTACTGCTCGCCGTAGCCCCGGATCTCGTAGTTGACCGAGGGGTCGAGGTCCTCGGCGAGCGCCTGCTGCACCGCGTTGGCCCGCTGCTTCGACAGCACGATGCCATGGCCCGCGGAGCCCAGGTCGTCGGTGAAGCCAAAGACGCGGACGCTCTTCGCGTTCTGCCGCTCGGCCTCGGAGGCGATCTCCTTGATCCGGGCCTTCGCCTCGCCGCCCAGCTTGGCGCTGTCCTTGCCGAAGAGCACCTCGGCCTGGAGGGCGAACTTCACCTTGGCGTTGGTGTCCTCCCGCCGCTCGTCGCCGTCGTCCGTCTCGACCACGGACTTGATGTCCAGGACCCGGCCGGGCGCCAGCTCGGCGCCCTCGGGCATCCGCAGATCGGAGTCCTTGGCGTCGATCTTCAGGGGCGGAGTGGTGTCGGCGGGCGCGCCGGGCCCGCTGTCCGCGTGGGCGGACGGCGCCGGGGCGGTGAGGGTGACCAGGAGCGCGGTGGAGGCCAGCGCGGCGAGCACGGAGCCGCGGCGCGCGGGGCGGCGGGCCGTCGTCTGCGGTGTCATGGCCCGGCTCATCCGGAGAGGGTGATGCCGACGGACGGCATGGTCGGGATCTGGAAGTCGACCTCCGTGACGCTCTTGGGCGGGGCCGGGAACTGGGCGAACAGCGGCCGGCTCTCATTGGGCTTGATCCCGGAGAGCCCCGTGGTGCACAGGCACTGGCCGTCGGTGTCCCGGAGGACGAGATAGCGCTTCTTGCCCTTCTCGTCGACCAGGGACGCGCCGGAGACGGACGACAGGGACTTCACCTCGGTCTCCTTCGAGCGCCAGTCGATCGCGTTGAAGAGCCGGCTGCCGTGGTTGGTGACGGTGGCGTTCACCGTGACGAACCCGCCGTCGTCGCGCTCCGCGGAGTGCAGGGTGACGACGATCCCGCCGGGACCCTTCATCTCGCCGATGGTCTTGGAGGAGTCCGCCGCGGGCTCCTGATCCTCGCCGTCGTCCTTGGGCGCGGTCGACGTCCGGTCCGCGCCGTCGCCGGGCTTCTTGTCGCCGTCGCCGCTGCCGCACCCGGCCACGGCGAGGGCCAGGGCCGCGGCGAGCGCCGTCGCGGCGGCCCCCCTCCGGGCCTTCGTCGTGTGCCGAATGCTCATCGCTCGCTGTCCTTTGCTCTTCGTTCGCTCGTCAGTCGGCCGTCAGTCGGCAAGGTGCACGGAGAAGAGGTCCTTGGCGTCGGGGAAGAGGTCGAGGCGCGTCGGGTCGATGGTCAGGTCGAGTCCGTCGCAGCGGAGGTCGATGGGCGGCTTGTCGTCCTTGCCGTCGTCCTTACCGCCGTCGCCGTCGTCCTTACCGCCGTCGCCGTCGTCCTTACCGCCGTCCCCGCCCTTCCCGCCGCCCTGGCCGACGTCGTCGGGCTCCTTGGTCGGCGGGGCGGGCGGCTCGGCCGTGCAGCGCGGGGTGACGACCGCCTTGGCCATCGCCGTCGCGTGCTTGGTCTCCGTGCCGGGGATGACGGTCTTGCCCACGGGCTTCTGCGTCCTGACGGTGACGGTGAAGGACGTGGGGAGATAGCCCGGGACGCACCCCGGGCCCGTGAGGTCCGCACCGTTCTGCTGAGCGAACCACTGGGCCCGCTCGCAGGCGTCACCCGTGCCGATCCCCCGTCCGTTCAGCAGGTCGTCCCATACGCTGCCGTTCGCGATCGCCTCCAGGAACCCCTTGCGCAGCTGGTCGCGGTAGTCCTGGGCGGCCGCGAGGGCCGCCGCGTCGGCGGCGGTCTGTCCGCCGTTGCGGGTGGCTCCGGCCTGGCCGACGGCGAAAAGGGCGAGCGCGAGGAAGAGCAGGGCCGCCACCGCGGTGATGTAGATCGGAAATGCCTGCCCCGCGTCGCTCCTGAGATCTCGGCGCGCTGTCACGGGACCGGTCAGATGCCGACGACCTGTGAGATCTTGTCGGAGATGGCATTCGCGATCATGCTGCCGAAGTCCGTGGTCGACAGGACCAGCACGATGGCCACCACCACGGCGATGATGCCCAGATATTCGATCGAGGTCTGTCCCCGATCGTTCCGCATGACGCGCTTCCCCATTGTGTTCCCCTCCATGGGCTGCCGTCCCACTGTGGTCCGGCGACTCAACCCCCGTGATGTCGCTCGCGACACGAGCAAAGTACGCCGAAACAACCGTCTCGGAACAGTGCCCCAGGAAGCATTGCCTTCCCCGTTCACCACGTTCGAACCGTGGACGTGACGACCGGCCCCGGTCGTGCATACGTCTCACCCCCTCCCGCCACCGAGGAGTTCTCCGTCGACGACTGTCCCACATTCAATTGCAGCCGCGAAGGAGCTTCACCTAAAAGAGACCGTCAGTCCCCTGTCACCGAGCCGAAGTCGGTGCCCGAACCGATGAAGAACCCCGCAACGAGCAGCACCATGGTTCCGGGCACCATGAAGGTCGTGATGACCATGGTCGCCTTCGGCACCGCGCGCGCCGCGCGCCGCCGCGCGTTCTGGGCGTCCGTGCGGCGCATGTCATTCGCAATGGCGATCAGCGTTTCGACAATCGGAGCGCCCAGCTCCTCGCCCTGCTGAAGGGCGGTGACGAACTGCGCGACCTGTTCCGAGTCATTACGTTTACGTAGCTCCTCGAACGCATGGCGGCGACTGACGCCCATGTCCATTTGCCGAAGTGTGATGCGAAGTTCATCCGCCCAGGGACCCTCGTACTTCTCCGCGACCCGGTCCAGGGCCTGGCGGAAGCTCAATCCGGCGCTCACCACGACGGCCAGAACGTCCAGAAAGTCCGGCAGCGTCCGCTCGATCGCGTCCTTGCGCTCCCGCACCGCCGCCCAGATGCCGACCTCGATCCAGAACAGCCCGAACGCCACCAGCACCAGCGCCAGCAGGACTTGACCCCTGATCAGCATCACCAGCGCGCCGCCGAAACCGAGCGCGCCGTAGACCGCCCGCCGGGCCGCGTAGCGGTCCACCGTCAGACCGCCCGGATTGCCCGCCAGATCGATCCGGCGGCGGACCCTGGCCACCCGCTTCTCGCCCATCAGCCGCAGCACCAGCGGGGCGTAGCGGATGCCCAGCCGATCGACCGCCGAACCGACCGCGGTCGTCCGGCTGGAGCCGACCTCCAGGGCCACCGCCAGGTCACTGGGCAGCTTGGCCTCGCTGCGGTACAGCGCGATGCCGTAGGCGATGCCCGCCACCGCGAGACCGGCCGCCAGCGCCAGCAGCAGTGCCATCTCCCTGAGTCCCCTCTCGGACGGTCGTGGACGTTCTCAGACGTCGATCTTGGACATGCGGCGGATGAGGAAGAAGCCGATCCCGTACAGGCAGAAGGCCACGACCACCGCCGCCTGCCCCCAGAAGGACGAGGTCATCCGGTCCAGCGAACCGGCCGAGATCCGGTTCATCAGCAGCAGTGTCCCGATCCCCAGCAGCGGTACGACATAGGCGGTGACGGTCACCTGCGAGAGCTGGGTGCGCACCTCACGCCGGGTCTCCTTGCGCTCCTCCAGCGTCTGGGTGAGGTTGCGCAGCGAGCTGACCACGGTCCCGCCCGCGCGGTTGGACAGCACCAGCGTGGTGACCAGCACCACCAGCTCCCGGGAGGGCAGCCGCTCGGCCAGCTCCTCCAGCGCGTCGTCGATCGAGTGGCCGACGGCCAGCTTGGCCGCGACCTTGGCCAGCTCCTCGCCCGCCGGCGCCTCCATCTCGTCCGCCGCCATGCCGAGCGCGGTGCGCAGCGCCAGCCCGGCCTGGGTGGCGTTGGCCAGGATCCGTGACAGCTCCGGCAGTTGGTTGATGAAGCGCTCTATCCGCTTCTGCCGTTGCCAGCTCAGGAACGCGAAGGACCCCCAGACGGCGACCACCGCCGCTATCGGGCCGAAGAACGCCGCGAGGAAGGACGCCGCGATCAGCCACAGCCCGGCCGCCGCCCCCGCCGTGTAGACGAAGAACTCCCCCGGGGTGATCTCCAGGCCCGTCGCCGCCAGCCGCAGCTCCAGCTTCCGGCCGAGCGAGGTGGTGCGCAGCCGCCGGTCGACCCCGGCGAAGCGGCGCGCCCGGCCGGTGCCCGGCAGTGGGCCGGTCTCCGAGAGCCGGTCGATCAGCGCGCGCTGCTGCTCCTTGCCGCGGACATAGGTGTGCACGCCCACGACGCCCAGCGCGCCGCACACCAGCGTCGCGCCGAGGGCGGCCGTCGCGAGATGGTCCATGGGCCCTGCTACCTCCGGTCCCTGGGGTCGAACGGGGGTGGGTCGAACGAGGGTGGGTCGAACGAGGGTCGGTCGTGCGGGGGCCGACCGAACGGCGGCCTGTCATGTGGCGGCCTGTCATGTGGCGGCCGGTCGTGCGGCGGTCGGTCGTACGGGTCGTATCCGGCCGCGCGGGTGGCCAGTTGCGCCGGGAAGGCGGCCACGCCGAAGGCCGGTGGCACCGATTCGCTCGCCAGCCGCAGCCGCTCCGCGACCCGCTCCGGCAGCGGGAAGTAGCCGAACCGCCCGTGCACCACCCGGTCCGCGCCCATGGGCTGGGCCTCGAAGCGGCAGACGGTGGCGATGCGGTACGCCTCGTGGCCGTGGCTGTCGAGCAGCGCGATCTCGCTGATCCGCCGGGATCCGTCGGCGTTCCGGACGAGCTGGACGATGCAGTCCACGGCGCTGTTGATCTGGTCCCGCAGCGCCTCGTAGGGGATGGCCACCTCCGACATGGAGGCGAGCGTCTGCAGCCGCATCAGCGCGTCCTCGGCGCTGTTGGCGTGAACGGTGGCCAGCGAGCCGTCATGGCCGGTGGACATGGCCTGGAGCATGTCGAGGGTCTCGCCGCCGCGCACCTCGCCGACGATGATGCGGTCGGGGCGCATCCGCAGTGAGTTGCGGACCAGGTCGCGGATGGTGATGCGGCCCTTGCCCTCGACGTTGGGCGGCCGGGATTCCAGCCGGATGACATGGGTCTGCTGCAACTGCAGCTCGGCGGCGTCCTCGACGGTGATGATGCGCTCCCCGTCGGGGATCAGCCCGGAGAGGGCGTTGAGCAGCGTGGTCTTGCCGGAGCCGGTGGGGCCGGAGACCACCACGTTGAACTTGGCCCGCACCAGCGCCGCGAGCAGCATCAGCATCTGCTCGTCCAGCGTGCCCATGCCGATCAGCTCATGGAGGGTGTAGGCGCGGGGGAAGCGGCGGATGGTGAGCGTGGCGCCGGTGAGGGCGAGCGGCGGGATGATCACGTTGACGCGCTCGCCGGACGGGAGCCGGGCGTCGACCATCGGATTCGATTCGTCCACGCGGCGGTTGACCGTGGAGACGATGCGCTCGATGGTCTGCATGAGCTGCTCTTCGGAGGCGAAGCGGACGGGGACCTGCTCGACCCGGCCGGAGCGCTCCACGAAGATCTGGTCCGGCCCGTTGACCATGATCTCGGTGATGGAGGCGTCTTCGAGGAGGGGTTCGAGCACCCCGAGGCCGAGCGCCTCGTCCACCACCCGGCGGATGAGCTGGGAGCGCTCGGTGGTCGAGAGCACCGGGCCCTCGCGGCTGATGATGTGGCCGAGCACGCGCTCCAGCCGGGAGCGGCGCTCGGCGGTGGAGAGCGAGGACATCTCCGCGAGGTCGATCTCCTCGAGCAGCTTGGCGCGGTAGGCGGAGACGAGGTGGCCGTCCTGGCGTCCGCCGCCGCCCTCGCCGGGCCCCTCGGGCGCGGTGATACGGGCCCGCAGGCTCATCGGTCGCCTCCCATCGCCGCCGCCCCCGGGCTGTCCGTACCGCCGTCGCCGCCATCGCCGTCGTCGCAGGGCATCGTGGCGCTCTTCTCGGCGCTGCCGAAGTCGAAGCCGGGGATGACGGAGGGGATCTCCACGGTCGCGGTGGCCTGCGCCTCCCCGCCGCCGCAGCCGCCGCTGCTGATACCGGTGCCGTCGGCCAGCCACCCGCTGATCGCCGCCTCCCCGGCGGCCTGCGGGCTGGTCCGCGGCTCGTCCAGCGACGCCGTGCGCGCCGCCGCCCGCGCCGCGGTCCCGGCCTGCTGGGCGGCGTACGCGGCGATGCCGAGCTGCACGGCGGCGAGCGCGACGAGGATGAGGATCGGCAGGAACCCCAGGAACTCGATGGACGCCGACCCCCGTTCGCGGCCCCGCCCGGCGGCCGGACGGTCACGGTGGCGCGGTGTCACGACACCGCGAAGCATGGAGGGGAGACGGCCCGCCCCGCGACTGGGCGGCGAACCCACCGTCTCGGGACGGCGCCGCGCCACGACCCCGCCACCCGCGGGCGTGCCCGCCCCGGCGCGGCCCCGCGACGGGGCGCGCGCCACCGTAAGGCGCGCGTCGGCGGGGCGGCGTGCCGGTTCCCGGTGACGGCTCATGTCACTCCCCACCGCCCGCCAGGTCGCTCTCGTCCGCCGCGCCCGCCGTCCCGGTGACCGTCCAGGGGAAGTCGGCGGCGCCCGGGAAGAGGATCGGGACGTGGAGCTTGACCGTGGCCTTGTAGACCGAGCCGTCGCCGCCGCCGCAGTCGATGTCGGCGCTCCAGGAGCCGGGGATGTCCTTGCTCGCCGCGTCCTGGCAGGCGCCCGCGCCCTTGGTGGCGCCCGCGCGGGCGCCCTTGTCGGCCGAGTTGCCCGCCAGCGAGTACGTATAGCCGACCAGCACCACCTGCCAGACGACCGCGAGCACGATCAGCGCCAGCGGCAGGACGCCGAGGAACTCGACCGTCACCTGGCCGCGGTCGCCGCCCCGCTTGCGCAGGAAGCCCTTGGTGGACGGAGGGGGGATCTCGTTGAGCGCGTCGGTGCCGTCGCCCACGCTGCCCTGCGCCGGGTCGCCGCCCGCCTCTATGGCATGGCGCCGCCGCAGCCCGGGCAGGGCTCGCTCGCCGCCGCCCCCGGCCGCGTGGCCGCCCCGGTGGGCGGCGCGGCGGCCGCCGCCCGGGGGCGCGGCGTCCACCAGGCCCAGCTCACCTGCCAGCCCCCACAGCGCCTGTTTGACGGCCGACTTGGCGTCCAGGTCCTGCATCCGGCCGGAGTCGACGGCGGGCTGCAGCTCCTTGAAGCCGGCCGGGATCGCCGTGCGCGCCACGGTCGTCCCGGTGGCCCGCTGGACGAGCTGCGGCTGGATCTCCGCGCTGCGGGTGTGCCGGTTGACCACGGTCACGGTCTCCTCCGCCTTGCGGATCTGGAGCCGGTCCCACAGCCGGACCATGCGCTTGGCGGCGCGCACCGCGACCACGTCCGGGGTGGTCACCAGCAGCGCGATGTCCGCGATCTCCACGGCGGCGGCGCCCGCGGAGGTCATCTGCGTACCGCAGTCGACGACCACGAGCTCGAAGCGCGACCGCAGCGCGCCGATGACCTGGCGGGCGGTGCGGTCGGTCACCTCCTCGCCGCGCTCGCCCTCGCCCGGCGCGAGCAGCAGCCCGAGCCCGGTCTGGTGGGTGAACACCGCGTCCTGGAGCACCCGGGGCGAGATGTCGCTGATCTGTGCCAGATCGGCGATCGAGCGCCGGAACTGGACGTCGAGGTAGGAGGCGATGTCCCCGGACTGCAGGTCCAGGTCGACGAGCGCGACCTTACGGCCCGCGGCCCGCGCGGCGAGCGCGAGCTGCACGGCGGTCACGGTGGTGCCCACCCCGCCCTTGGCGCCCGCGACCGCGACCAGCTTGCCGCCGGGCCCGGCGGCCAACGGATCGCCGCCGCCCCCGAGATGGCGCCGCACGCCCGTGGCCCACTGGGCGGCGCCCTGGACGCGGGCCGCCAGCTCGTCGTACGACAGCGGTATCCCGGCGATGCCGCGGGCCCCGGCGTCCATGGCGGCCGAGTACAGCGCGGGCCCCGCGTCGGCGGTCACCAGCACAACGCCCACCGCCGGGAAGCGCAGCGCGATCTCGCGGATCAGCTCCAGCGCCGGGGCCGGGGCGATGCGCTCATGGACGAGGACGACCTCCGGCAGCTCCTCCAGGGAGGCGGCGGCCAGCGAGGCGAGGGTGTCGAGCAGCAGGGTCGAGTCGCCGACCGGCGCCGAGGGTTCGACACCGGGCAGCTGGCCGAGCAGCCCGCTCAGGGAGCGGGCGGCGTCGGGGTCGCCGACGGCCGGCAGAATCCTGATCGTCACCGCGGCACCTCCTCACTCATTTGTCGCCGTCGAGGGTGTAGGTGCGGTCGCCGGGGCCTATGGAGGTGCCTCCGCCGGGGGCGACCAGCGCGAGCCGCACATGCGAGGCGAAGGACTCGGCGTAGGCCACGCGCTGTGCGTTCTTGGTGTCGAGCGCGAAGGTGATCGGTACGGCCTCGTCGATCCGCCGCTTGTCGTCCTGGTTGGGCTCCAGGGCGGTGATCTTGCCGAGGTCGAGCACCTCGGCGCCCGCGACGATCAGCTTGGAGACCGCTTCCTCGCCCTGGGAGTCGCCCTCGAAGGTCGCGTAGATGTTGACCTTCGCACCCGGGGTGATCTTGCCCGCGACACCGGTGGCCGCGTCGATCATGATGGCGATCTCCTGCTGCCCGGGCTTCAGGGCGGGCCGGTTCGCGATCATGTCCCGTTGCAGCAGCGACCCCTTGGTGAGCTGGGTCACCGCGATCTTCCCGCGTAGCTCGTCGAGATCGGTGACGGCGGTGGAGGGCACATAGCGCTTGGGCATCGAGACCTTCTCGAACTCCCCCGCGTCCAGCGCCTTGTAGGGCTGGACGTCCGAGGTGAGCTTGTAGGCGGTGGTCTCGGGGCCGACCTTCGACTCCACGTCGTTGACGACGGAGAGCACTCCGGCGAAGGCGCCGACGGCGCACAGGACCGACAGGAGCAGCAGGATGACTCCGCGGCGCTGGCGTGAATTCATGGGACGCACAACCTCGTTCGGGGACGTTACCGGCTGGTCAGGGCGGGACGTGGGGACGTGAGCAGTGCGGGGATCTCATCGCCGCGCGCCACCGGGCAGGAGCAGAAGGCACAGCGGTCACCGATGAGTTCGAAACCGCACCAGTGGCATTCCTCTCTCCTTACGGAGGCCACGAGCTGGTAGAGGACCGAGAGGTCGGGGATGGCCGCGGCGAACTCGATCAGCTTCGGGGTGCCCCACCAGCGCGCCGATTCGGCGGGCAGCGGCACCTCCTCCACGCCCCGTACGCCCCAGGCGGGGGCGAGGGCGCCGGTGACCCAGTCGTCGTTACCCGCGCCGCCCCCGTAGCCATGGCTGTTGAGCTGGCCCCGGGCGACGGTCATGGAGGTGACGTATCCGGGGGCGGGCAGCTCGGCCGCGCCGCCGACCTTGACCAGCCGCGGGGTGGGGTGGGCGAGCACCCCGAAGTGGGAGCCGGGCACCCAGGACTTGACGTGCGAGGTGAGGCTGACCGGGACCCGGTCCAGCCGGGCGACGCTGCCCAGCAGGGCGCCCGCGTGGATGTAGTGGGAGAGCAGCCGGGCGGCGCACGCCAGAACACCGGGGCTGAAGTCGGATATGGACAGCTGACGGAGCTGACGGGCCAGTACGGCGACGGCCAGCGGGGGCAGTTCGAGCGGCAGCAGCGCCATCCGGTCGCTCTCCAGGACGGAGCGCACGATATGGAGCCGGCGGACCACGGCCGCGGGGGTCGCGGCGGGATAGAGCACGACGAGATAGCCCTGCTGGTCGAGGAGGGTCCCGACCTCGGCGAGGGCGTCGTCGAGTGACTGTGCGTCCGGCGGGCGGAGCACGACGGCCGACGGGGTCTGCCCGTCGGGCGGCGGAAGCACCAGCTCACGGCCGGTGACTGCTATCGCGGTGGGCACGTCGGCTACCCCGTCTCACATCGGCGCCGAGCGGCGGCGGCCACAGGTCTCTACTGCCCCTGTCTCATTACTGCCCCTGTCCTGGTGCGTCGTCACTTTATCCACGAAAACGGCGTGAGAGAACAGTTCCTCTGGGTTACGCACCCCGGGTCCGATGCGGAGTCCGCGCATCCTCTTGACAAGGTTATTGGTCTGGACCACTTTACGTTCATACGGTGGCCACCGTCCGCAATCTCCTCCTTCACACCGGCTTCCCAACGGATTCCCCCACGGAGGCAGTCATGGACCGTGCCGCACACCCCCGCCCCACCCGACTCAGACGCACCCTCGCCCGGCTGACCAGCGCATTCGCCACCATCGCCCTGGGCGCCACCGGTCTGGTCGCCCTCGGCGGCACCGCCGCGGGCGCCGCCGCCAACCTCGCCCAGAACCCCGGCTACGAGTCCGGCCTCAGCGGCTGGACCTGTTCCGCCGGGAGCGGCACCACGGTCGCGAGCCCCGTCCACGGCGGCTCGGCCGCACTCAAGGCCACCCCGGCGGGCACGGACCACGCCCGCTGCGCCCAGACCGTGGCCGTCAAGCCCAACTCCTCGTACACGCTGAGCGCCTGGGTCCAGGGCAGCTATGTCTACCTCGGCGCCAGCGGCACCGGCACCACCGACGTCTCGACCTGGACACCCTCGGCGCCCGGCTGGCAGCAGCTCAGCACCAGCTTCACCACCGGCGCGAGCACCACCTCGGTGACCGTCTACACCCACGGCTGGTACGGCCAGCCCGCCTACTACGCCGACGACATCAGCCTGGCCGGCCCCGGCGGCGACCCCGGCGACCCGGTACCGGGCGCGCCGAGCGGGCTGCGGACCGGCGGCGCCACCTCGTCCTCCATCGATCTGTCCTGGTCCCCGGTCACCGGCGCGACCGGCTACAACGTCTACCGCGACGGCTCCAAGGTGCAGTCGGTGAGCGGCGCTTCGGCGACCGTGACGGGTCTGGCGGCCTCCACCTCGTACCAGTTCCAGGTCACCGCGACCAACGCGGCGGGCGAGTCGCCCAGGTCGTCCGCCGTCACCGGCACGACCACAACCGGAGGCGACGGGGGCGGCACCGTGCCCAAGCACGCGGTCACCGGCTACTGGCAGAACTTCAACAACGGCGCGGCCGTGCAGAAGCTGCGCGACGTCCAGAACCAGTACGACATCATCGCGGTCGCCTTCGCGGACGCCACCGGCACCCCCGGGGCCGTCGACTTCACCCTCGACCCCGCCGTCGGCTACGGCAGCGAGCAGCAGTTCAAGGACGACATCAAGGCCAAGCAGGCGGCCGGGAAGTCCGTCGTGATCTCGATCGGCGGCCAGAACGGCACGGTGTCCATCAACGACTCGGCGTCCGCGAACAACTTCGCCGACTCGGTCTACGCCCTGATGCGCGAGTACGGCTTCAACGGCGTCGACATCGACCTGGAGAACGGCCTCAACGCCACCTATATGACCCAGGCGCTGCGCTCCCTGTCGGCGAAGGCCGGGTCCGGCCTGGTGATCACCATGGCCCCGCAGACCATCGACATGCAGTCCACGTCGGGCGCCTACTTCCAGACGGCGCTGAACATCAAGGACATCCTGACGGTGGTCAATATGCAGTACTACAACAGCGGTTCGATGCTGGGCTGTGACGGCAAGGTGTACTCCCAGGGGTCGGTCGACTTCCTCACCGCCCTCGCCTGCATCCAGTTGGAGGGCGGTCTGTCGCCGTCCCAGGTCGGCCTCGGCCTGCCCGCCTCGACGCGCGGCGCGGGCAGCGGCTATGTCTCCCCGGCGATCGTGAACAACGCCCTGGACTGCCTGGCCCGCGGCACGAACTGCGGCTCCTTCAAACCGGCCCGGACGTACCCGGGTCTGCGCGGCGCGATGACCTGGTCCACCAACTGGGACGCCACCGCGGGCAACGCGTGGTCGAACGCGGTGGGCCCCAAGGTGCACGGTCTGCCGTAGCGTGACGCGGCCCCTCCTGCGGGGATGGGCCAAGGGGCCGGGGCGCAAGCGCTCGGCCCCCTCATCCGCATTTTTCACCCTCATGGGCAGGGAAGATGTCGCGCGGGGTTGACAACGGCATTGGTCTGGACCACCTTATACGCACGCCACAGGGGCCCCTGAACGCGCACTCGCACCACCTCCCCCACATCTCCCCCCACGTACGGAGGCTGTCGTGGTACGCGCACAGTTCACCAAGCGGCTGCTCGGAGCCGCCGCAGTCGTCGCCATCGCCGCCGGAGGTCTGATATCCGCCGGCTCGGCCAACGCGTCGGAGGACCACTCCGACGCCAAGCAGCACGCCGCCGCCGTCCCCGAGCACGCCGTCACCGGGTACTGGCAGAACTTCAACAACGGCGCGACAGCCCAGAAGCTCTCGGACGTCCCGGACGACTACGACATCATCGCGGTCGCCTTCGCGGACGCCACCGGCTCCCCCGGAGCGGTCGACTTCAAGCTCGACCCCGCCACCGGCTACAGCGACGAGCAGCAGTTCAAGGACGACATCAAGGCCAAGCAGGCGGCCGGGAAGTCCGTGATCATCTCCGTCGGCGGCGAGAAGGGCACCATCTCGGTCAGCGACGACGCCTCGGCCGACGCCTTCGCCTCCTCCATCACCGGCCTGATGGACAAGTACGGCTTCAACGGCGTCGACATCGACCTGGAGAACGGTGTCAACTCCACCTACATGACCAAGGCCCTCAAGGCCGTCCACGACAAGAAGAGCGATGTCGTGGTCACCATGGCGCCGCAGACGATCGACATGCAGTCGGCGTCCACCGAGTACTTCAAGACCGCCCTGGGGATCAAGGACTTCCTGACGGTGGTCAACATGCAGTACTACAACAGCGGCTCGATGCTGGGCTGTGACGGCAAGGTCTACTCCCAGGGCTCGGTCGACTTCCTCACCGCCCTCGCCTGCATCCAGCTCGAGAACGGCCTCGACCCGTCGCAGGTCGGCATCGGAGTGCCCGCCTCCACCAGCGGCGCCGGCTCCGGCTATGTCGAGCCGGGTGTCGTCAACGACGCCCTCGACTGCCTCGCCAAGGGCACCGGCTGCGGCTCCTTCAAGCCGTCCAAGACCTACCCCGGCATCCGCGGCGCGATGACCTGGTCCACCAACTGGGACGCGGCGGCGGGCAACGCGTGGTCCAAGGCGGTCGGCCCGCACGTCCACGGGCTGTAGACCCTCAGACACGAACGACAGTTCGACGTACGCCGGTGCGCCCCGCTCACGCCATGCGGGGCGCACCGGCGTACTGGTGTTCGCTACGGCTTGGGCAGCGCACACCCCGCCAGGTTCAAGTCGATCTTGTTGCCGGTGGTCACGCACTTGGTGATGCCGTAGGTCTCCTGGGCGTAGTTGATGCCCTGGCGCACCGTCACCGTGCCGTTCTCGTCCACCTCGCACGGGTTGTTCAGGGTGCAGCGGCCGCCGTCCTCGTTGCCCGTGTTGTTCACGGCCACGACCTTGCCGGACGCCGGGTCGACGACGGGAGAGCCCGAGGTTCCGCCGATCGTGTTACAGGCGGAGGTGTAGCGGACCGAGTCCTTCCAGGTCCACTCCCCCTCCTTAAGCCGGTATGCAAATCCGTCGATATTGCAGGAGTAGATCTTCTTCCAGTAGCCGGAGACCACATTGATGGCGGAGCCCTGGGTCGGGTGGCTGTCCGACAGCTGCAGCGCCTTGATGCCGTACGCCGACTGGATCTGGGCGTATGTGGACGTCAGCCGGTACAGCGAGATGTCGGTGTCGGTCATCGTCGCGTACGCGACCTTGCTCGCGCGTACGGTGCCGGCGCTGCCACCCGAAGCGGTCAGCAGGGTGAAGCTCCGGGTCGACGGCTGGTCGACGATCACCTCTCCCGCGCCGGGGAAGCCGCTCTCCAGGCAGTGGCCGTTGGAGAGCACGAGCGCGGGGTCGGTGTCGGCCGAGCCCGGCGTCCGGACGACGGAGCCGGAGCAGTTGCTGAGCGCCACGGTGCCCGCGAAGGTGACGGCCTTCGGGGCCTTGGCGGGGGATGCGGCCGCCGCGGGCGCCGCGCCCGCGCCGACGAGGGTCGCGCCGCCCAACAACAGGGCCGAGAACGCACCGACGAGAGATCTGTTCATGCGGGGGGTTCCTTCCCTCGATGAGAGATTCCTTCGGCTTCGACCATTTCCCACCCTTGCGCATGTCATGCGCATGGCCGAACACTGGCGCAGCAGTCGCTCGCCCTTCACCCCCCAGGAGATGTCATGCGACGTCGCATCCGCGGTAGACGGGCCACCGCCCTCACCGCCTTGCTCACCCTCGCACTCGCCGCCCCCATGGCAGCTCAGGCCGACGATCCCGCCCCACGGCCCGGCACCGACCGCACCGCGTCACCCACTGCCCAAAGCGCCGACGAGAACGTGCGGCAGTACGAGGTCTCCGGTCCCGCCACCCGGGCCGACCGCTCCGCCGTCGCCGCCACCGGCGTCTCCATCGACGAGGTCGACGCCCGCTCCCTGGTCGTCACCGCCGACGCGGCGCAGGCGACGCGGCTGCGCGGGCTCGGCTACCGGCTCACCGCGCTCCAGGGCCCGCCCGACCGCGGTGCGGGCAGGGCCACCAAGCCGTTCGACTTCCCCTCGGGCGACGCGAAGTACCACAACTACGCCGAAGCGAACGCCGAGATCAACGCGGCGGTGGCCAAGTATCCGTCGATCCTCAGCAAGCGCGTCATCGGAAAGTCGTACGAAGGCCGCGACATCGTCGCCCTCAAGATCAGCGACAATGTGGCCTCGGACGAGAGCGAGCCCGAGGTTCTCTTCACCGCCCATCAGCACGCCCGTGAGCACCTTACGGTGGAGATGGCGCTCTATCTGGTGCGGCAGTTCACCGAGGGCTACGGCAGCGACTCCCGGATCACAGGCGCGGTCAACGGCCGGGAGATCTGGATCGTCCCGGATGTGAACCCGGACGGCGGCGAGTACGACATCGCCACCGGCTCCTACCGCAGCTGGCGCAAGAACCGCCAGCCCAACTCCGGCTCCTCGTCCGTGGGCACCGACCTCAACCGCAACTGGGACTTCAAGTGGGGCTGCTGCGGCGGCTCCTCCGGCTCCCCCGGCTCGGAGACCTACCGCGGCCCCCGCGCCGCCTCCGCCCCCGAGGTGAAGGTCGTCGCCGACTTCGCCCGCAGCCGGGTAGTAAACGGCAAGCAGCAGATCAAGGCGGCGATCGACTTCCACACCTACAGCGAACTGGTGCTGTGGCCCTTCGGCTGGACGTACGACGAAACCACCACCGGCATGACGCGGGACGACTACGACGCCTTCGCCGCGGTCGGCAGGAAGATGGCGGCGAGCAACGGCTACACCCCCGAGCAGTCCAGCGAGCTCTACATCACCGACGGCGCGATCGACGACTATCTGTGGGGCACCCAGAAGGTCTTCGCCTACACCTTCGAGATGTACCCGACCTCCAGCGGCGCCGGCGGCTTCTACCCGCCCGACGAGGTCATCGACCGCGAAACCAGCCGCAACCGCGACGCGGTGCTCCAACTCGTGGAGAACGCGGACTGCATGTACCGCTCGATCGGCAAGGAAGCGCAGTACTGCGCCTGAGCCGAGCCGACACCGTATGGCACGCGGACGCCGTCCCGGCGGGGACACCGCCGGGACGGCACCTCGCGAAGCCCCTGAGGGGGATCGCCTTCAGTACCGCTGTCGGCTGCCTGGGTAGCGGACAGGCTGACGGCACTCGGGCGCATCGGCGGGCGGGGGCTGCTCACCGAGCGCGTAGCACAGGGCCGCGTGCAGTTGCTCCGCCGCCGCGAGGGTCAGCTCCAGCTCGGCGATGGCTTGATGCCGCCCGCCCCTGCTGATCTGGAGCGGCAACGCGAGTTCCCCACCGTTCACCCGGCGCAGGCCCCGGCCCGGAACGGGATTGATTCGCCAGTCGGTCACGACGCCCCCGCAGCGCCGCCAGGCGCCGTGCCCACGTCCGGGTCGTCGCCTTCGCCGTACGACGGCAGTCGGGCGCCCCTGCTCTCGGCGACCCGCAACACATCGCGCAGGGCCTCACACAACCGGTCCGCGAGGTAGCGCAGTTCTCGCCTGCCGTCCCTGGGGGCGTCCAGCAGCGCTCGGGCGTGCCGGAGGAGTTCGGTCCCCATGGACATCTGTACGGCCTCGATCGCGTCCGCACGTCGGCTCAGCGGGCTGTTCCCGTCGTCCGACGCCAGATAACACGGCTTGCCGTCAGGGTCCGTCCACGGCAGCAGGCGACGATGTCCCCGTCCGCGACAGCAAGCATCCCCATGGCCCGGCGCTCGTATTCGAGCCGTCCGCCTGGTCGGCGTTCGTCTCCGGCGTCAAGCGCGGGGAGTTCCCCACCACCTGAGCCACCCAAACTCCCAGCGCCGAACGGCATCCTTTGTCGTTTCTTCCTCGACGTTGCATGTGCGTGCGCCGGTCTGCTGGTTGATGTCGCGACCTTGGTGGAGTCCGGGCACAGCAACCAGATGACTCTGACTGTGGTCGCCGGTGGTGCTGTCATCACGGGTCGGCCGGCTCCCGAAGCTGTCTGGCGGCAGCGGGTGTCCGAGGTCCTGGCGGACTCGGCCAGTCTCAATAGATTCTCGGCTGTCTTCACCGCTACGACGTGTGAGGAGAAGGCGCCCACGCATCTGCATTTCCATGTGGCGCGGATTCTGCAGGGCACGGTGGGGATCCCGGAGACAGGCGGGATGTACCGCGTGGCGATCGATGACGTCAGCGCTTGGACCGTGGGCGACTTCAGCTACTCCGACCAGTGAGATACGACGCTGCGAGTTAACGGACCGCGCGGCAACGCCGCGAGGGTCCGACCGGCACGTGTCGGTCGGACCCTCACTGTTGTTCTAATGGCGGCTCGCACCCCCTCGTCGGTCAGACGGTGGCAGGGGCGGCGAGCATCGCGGAAGCCTGCTGGATTGGGCTGGGGACACGCGTGGGCGCGGCTGTCCGGCGGAGGCCGGGGCAGGTGAAGCCGAGCTGGGTCATGGCCCGGAGAACTTCACCGGCGCTGAAATCGCGGCGGTCCTGGCGCGTGATGGCCTGCCCGACCTGCTTGACCGGGTAGGTGCGGCGGCCGATGATCACGGACTCGCCGATGATCTGTTCGGGCTTGATGCCCTTCATGGATTCCAGGACGCCGCTCTTGGTGAGGTCGAACGGGAAGCGGGCGATGATACAGCGCATGATGCCTCACAGGGAGAAGAAGGGGGTAGTTCTACCGCGGTGAGGCGGTTCAGTGGGCGAGGACGCCCCGTGTGCTGTCCTGGTCTTCGACGACCGGCAGTGCGGCGAGTCGGCGGTCCAGGGCTGCGTGCTCGGCTTCGGCGGTCGTGGTCACGGGTGAGGTGAACGGCCCACCGCCATCGGGGATGTCGCGCAGTTGGACCCGGTCCGTGTACGCGGGGCTGTCACGGACCGCGGTGAGCTGGGCCTGGGTGACCAGTTGGGTGCACAGGCCGTCGTTGTCGCAGACGAACAGGTGCCCGGTGCGGGCGCCGGCCATGACGGACAGGGCGACTTCGATGGTCATGTCGTCGCAGACTTGCAGTGCGCCTGTGTCCATGGCGTCCGCGGCAGTCTGGTGTGTTGGGGTGACGTTCGTCGAGCGGGGCTGCATCTGAACCAGCGTCAAAAGGTGCCTCCGGCAGTGGTGGGTCAGTTTCCTGATCACGGAGTTTCTAGGCCGCCGCCGCGTCGAAGGAGGTCTGTCGTACGGTCCTGCGTCGGGCAGCAGAGGCGGGGCTGCGTCGGCCGCGTGAGGATGCGCTGCGCTTGCGCTTCTCGGCCGCCGGCGCGGTGATCGTGACGGGGATGCCGGAGGGTGCCTGGGCGCCGGTGATCTGACTCAGGGCCTCTTCGCCGACGCGGATCTGGGTGGTCTGGGGCACGATGCCGGCGGCGGTCATGAGGCGGGTCATGTCGCGGCGCTGGTTGGGGGTGACCAGGGTGACGACGCTGCCCGACTCGCCGGCCCGCGCGGTGCGGCCGCCGCGGTGGAGGTAGTCCTTGTGGTCGGTCGGCGGGTCGATATTGACGACGAGGTCGAGGTCGTCGACGTGGATACCGCGGGCGGCGACGTTCGTGGCCACGAGCACGGTGACGTGTCCGGTCTTGAACTGGGCCAGGGTCCGGGTGCGCTGGGGCTGCGACTTGCCGCCGTGCAGGGCGGCGGCCCGCACTCCGCTGTTCAGCAGGTCCTGCGTGAGCCGGTCGACGCCGTGCTTGGTGTCCAGGAACATGATCACCCGGCCGTCGCGGGCCGCGATCTCGGTGGTCGTGCGGTGCTTGTCCGCGCCCTGCACGTGGAGCACGTGGTGCTCCATCGTGGTGACGGCGCCCGCCGACGGGTCGACGGAGTGGACGACGGGGTCGGTGAGGTAGCGGCGGACCAGGCGGTCGACGTTGCGGTCGAGGGTGGCGGAGAACAGCATCCGCTGGCCCTCGGGGCGCACCTGGTCCAGGAGTGCCGTGACCTGGGGCATGAAGCCCATGTCGGCCATCTGGTCGGCCTCGTCCAGGACGGTGATCGCAACCTGGTTCAGCCGGCAGTCACCGCGGTCGATGAGGTCCTTGAGCCGGCCCGGCGTGGCGACGACGACTTCAGCGCCGCCCCGCAACGCGCCTGCCTGCCTGCCGATCGACATTCCGCCGACGACGGTGACCAGGCGCAGCTTCACCGAGCGGGCGTAGGGGGTGAGTGCGTCGGTCACCTGCTGGGCCAGCTCACGCGTCGGGACGAGGACCAGGGCCAGCGGCTGGCGGGGCTCGGCGCGCCGGCCTGCGGTGCGGGCCAGCAGAGCCAGGCCGAAGGCGAGGGTCTTGCCGGATCCGGTGCGCCCGCGTCCCAGGGCGTCGCGGCCCGCGAGGGTGTTGGGCAGGGTCGCACCCTGGATCGGGAACGGGACGCTCAGGCCCTGCGCGGTCAGCGCGGCCAGCAGCTGGGCGGGCATGTCGAGGTCGGCGAAAGCCTCGACCGCGGGCAGCGCGGGAGTGATCGTCTTCGGCAGGGCGAACTCGCCCTGGACCGCGGCGGGCCGCCGACCGTGGCCGCCCGAGCGGCTCGGGCGCCCTGACCGGCTCGGGGCGGGCGAGCCGAAGCGATTGCCCCGGCCCGAACCGGTGCCGGAGTTGAAAGCGGCCCTGGTGCGGCGGGTCCGGGAGGTGCGGTCGTTCGTACGTGTGGGGTTCATTTGAGAACCTTCCTTGATACGGCACGTATCAAGGAATTCCCGCAGCGGAAGTGCAGCGCGGGGAATCACGAGAACGGGCCGAAATGGAATGCGAAAGCGAAGACGCCATGCAGTGAATCCGCTGCGGGACGCAGGTGATGAAATGGGTGACGTAATATCGGCGTGAGATGCCGGACGTCGATGGGTGCGGCCCGGGAGAGGCGGCGCACCCCGGAGAAGAGCTGGGAGCGGTTCTGTCCCACAGGAGGCATCACTGACGGAAATCCCCGTAGCTGGGGCCCTCACCCGAGGGATGCGGGCCCCCAGCTACGGGGTGCGCGTCAGCGTCAGCCGGGAACTATGTTCTCGGCCGTCGGGCCCTTCTGGCCCGGTGCGATGTCGAAGGTGACCTTCTGCCCTTCGAGCAACTCGCGGAAGCCCTGGGCAGCGATGTTCGAGAAGTGGGCGAACACGTCAGGACCTCCACCATCCTGCTCGATGAAGCCGAAGCCCTTGGCCGCGTTGAACCACTTCACAGTGCCAGACGCCATGTAAATATCTCCTTGTGGGGCAGTACGCCGGCACCCGCAATCCACGGACACCGGGTCGCCGCGATGATGCCCCGCCCGGAGAAAAACCGGAAATAAAAACGCTTCCCGCAGCTAAATGCCGGCGTGAGCGTTGAAGTTTTTGGGAACCACAACTGCAACTGAGATCGACAGTAGCATGCGGCAGTGGCCCGCGTACGGCCGATGGAGCGAATTCGTTCGCTACGATAAACACACTGTCCGCGCGACATATTTAACCCTCGTCTGGCGGCAATAGATATTGCCCCACACGCGACACAGTGTTCCAGCAAGAGCGGTCGTCACATACGGCTCGGCGGGCGCGACTACTGCGGCGGTGCCCTCCTCCGCCCGACGGCGGCCCATGGGCGCGTCCCGACGCGTTCATGGCCGCTCGCGCATGCCCTGGATCCCGCCACCATCGTCTGACGGCCGTTGACCATCGTTCGTGGCGTACCAGTCGGGAGGGCAGCCCGCCCGGGGCCCGGCCCGCAGTATGCTCCGCGCGCAGGCGGGACCGGACCACCTCAGCCTGCGGTCGTCGGGTTCTCTGAGGCGGCGGCGCGGCGGTACTCGGCGTTGATGCGCTGGGCTTCTTCGAGCTGGTCTTCGAGGATGACGATGCGGCAGGCGGCCTCGATGGGCGTGCCCTGGTCGACGAGCTCCCGGGCGCGGGCGGCGATGCGCAACTGGTAGCGGGAGTAGCGCCGGTGGCCGCCCTCGGAACGCAGCGGGGTGATGAGGCGGGCTTCGCCGACGGCGCGGAGAAAGCCCTGCGTGGTGCCGAGCATTTCGGCGGCCCGGCCCATCGTGTAGGCGGGATAGTCGTCGTCGTCGAGACGGCTGAACGATTCGCCTGCTGTCATTTGCACCTCTCTGTGGAACGGATGGAGGGGCCCGGGTGCCGTATGGCACCCGGGCCCCGAAGGAACTGCTACACCATCTGCCGGCCCTGGTACTACGCCGGCCTTCTGTGTCCGCTGACCCGACCTGGAAGTTGTCGGGGCTGCGGGGATCGCGGTTGCTTGACCGGAGACCACCTCACTATCGATGTCCTGCGGTACCCGGGCTCAAGACTCCGCCCGGGCGATCCTGATGGCGCCTGGCTCCTCCGTTCTTCCCTCTGGGATCAATCACTTACCTACTACTGTCCTGCGCATTGCTCGGTGGCCTGTCACAGCACCACTCTCCGGCAGCCAGCCCCGTTGCCCGTCCTGCGTCTGCTCTGGCTTAGAACCCCACTGCCGAACCTCCCGGTGCGCGCGTCCGCAGCCGACGCCTTCACCGAGGTGCCGCTCACTTAACTTCACTGCTGAGTACTGCTACTGCGTGAACTGCGGTACTGCTCGCGGCGGCCCCTGATCACTGCGGGCCACCTGGTCCGGCCGCCAGTCCCGTCGCCATCCTGCAACAACCCTGGCTTCGAAACTCCACCGCCGCACCGTCCTGCGTACTGCAACTGCGGTTAACGCTGCCCGGCAGTTCGTGTCTCCGGGCCCTGCTGTCTCTCTGGCTACGAGAGAAACCATAACCACGCCACCGCCCAATGTCTACTCCAGCCAGGATAGATTTTCGTGACCCAGGTGGAGAGATAGTCGGCACAGGCCACGGGACGAGTACCCGGCGGTCCCGTTACAGCCAGGCGCGGCGCCGACCTGCACGGTGGCACCGGAGGTTTCGGCTGGCCCATGGTCAACCATCTCGGGTGGTGAGGGTTGCGTGGTGTGACCAGGCGCCGGCCTCGCCGCAGAGGGTGCGGGCCACACCGCAGGTGGCCCCTGACCGGCGATGATGCCGGCCAGGGGCCGCCTGTCACTTGAGCTGGCGTCAGCCGTCGTTCTCCGCCGACGGGATGTAGGCGCCCGGCACGTCCTGAGGAGCGTAGATCTTCTTCTCACCCGGGTACGGCCTCGCCCAGTTGTGCGTCGCGTACCACGTGAGGTGGTTCATCTGGGCGGGGGGAGCGTAGTCCGGAACGGCGTTGGGACCGGTCAGCCGCTGCTTCGACTTCCACCGGTCCCACTGGGCGGCGACGTTCTTCATGTCCGTCGGCACCGAGGCCGACGGCACGGCCGCCGCCTTCAGGCTCTGCGCCGCGGGGGTGTCCAGACCACAGGACGGCGGGGTCTTCACCCCGTCGGTCAGCGAGGTCCGGTTGGGCAGCGCCTTGAACGGCGTGAAGTCCGGGCGCTGGGTGAACGCCGAGGCCATCGGGGTGGCCGCGGTGTCCTTCTGGTTCATCGGCTGGATCCCGAGGATCTGCTCGATGGTCCGCGCCATGTTGATCTGCGAGTAGTAGTGGCTGTCCACCGCGCCGTGCTTGGCCCAGGGGCTGATGATCTGGACGGGGGCACGATGGCCGTCGACGTGGTCGAGACCCGCCTGGGAGTCGTCCTCGACGACGAAGATCGCCGAGTCCTTCCAGTACTTGCTGTGCGAGATCTCGTCGACGATCCGGCCCACGGCGAGGTCGTTGTCCGCGACCTGGGAGGCGGGGCTCACCGGGCCACCGGTGTGGTCGCTCGAGAGCCAGAACATGTTCAGGTTCGCCGGACCGTTCTTCTCGAAGTCCTTCTTCCAGATCTGTGCCCGGTAGACGTCCGGGACGCTGGTGTCGAACTTCGGGAAGCCGTGCACCGACACGTCGTTGAGCGACGGGATCGGCGAGGTCGAGTTCAGCGGGTAGGCGGTGTCCTGACCGGTCGCCGCCATGTTCTTGGTGTCGCAGTACAGGTTCTGCCAGCTTGCGCCCGACGGCTTGGTCAGGAACTGCTGGAACTCACCGAAGTTCCGGACGGACTTGTGGGCCGCCTGAGCACCGGTCCAGATGAAGCCGGTCTTCTGGTGGCCGAGGGCGTCGTCCTCGGTGTCGTAGCTGCGGGTGTACTCACCGGCCGAGGACTCGGTGTACTCCGGGTTGTCTGCCTGCATCAGCCAGTTGTGACCCTCGGCGGAGTTGGTGCCGATGTCGTACGTGTTGTCGTACAGGCCGAACTGCTCGGCCAGGGCGTGCTGGTTCGGCGTGACGTTCTCGCCGAACTCGGTCAGCGACGGGTCGCCATTGCCCTTCGATATGTCGCCGAAGACCTGGTCGTAGGTCCGGTTCTCCTTGACGAGCAGGAAGACGTGCTTGATCGTCGAGGGGTCGCCGAGCTTGACCGGGACCGGCACCGGCTTGGCCTGGGTGCCGTCGGCCTTCTTGAGGGACTCGCCGTTCCAGCCGTTCTGCTTGAAGACCTTGCCGGTGTAGGACCTGATCACGCTGTCGTCGGGCAGGGCGAACTTCTGCACGCTCGACGTCGTGTCGTGGGTGGCGTGACCGCCGGTGGCCTTACGGCGGGCGTCGATGCCACGGGTGTTGGAGACGTACACCTCGTTGCCGGAGGTGGTGATCTCCGAGGGGAAGTAGTCCGTGGGGAGCAGGCCGACGTAGCTGACCGGCTCCTGCGCGGAGGTGAACTTGTAGACGGCGACGGCGTTGGCGCGGCCGAGGGTCACCAGCAGGTGACCGTCGTCGGTGAGGGTCACCGCGTCGGGCTCGTAACCCACCCGGGCCTTGGCCCATGGCTGGGTGGAGATGGTCTGGACGACCTTGTCCTTCGCCGTGTCGATGACCGACACATTGTTGTCGGCGGTGTTGGTGACGAACACCACGCCGTTCTTGGCGTATACGGCGGTCGGGTGCAGACCGACCTCGATGCTGGAGACCGCGGCGTCCTGGTTCGCCAGGTCGATGACGCTGACCGTGCCGCTGGTGGTGGCAGCGGTCTTCTGGTCGGCGAGTACCTGCGTACCGTAGGAGTTGATCGTGGGCTCGCCGGGCTTGGCCGGGCGGCCACCCTCGTTGCTGACGTAGAGCTTGTCGCCGACGACGGTCATGTCGCGCGGGGCGTTGCCCACGGCCCAGCTCTGCTTGATGGTCCCGGTCGCCGCGTCGATGGAGACGACCCGGTTCTGGCCGTTGACCGCGGAGTACACGGTCTTGCCGTCGGCCGAGAACACGGCCTCGCCCACCAGGGCGTGCTGGGAGCCGTCCGCCGGGATGGTGACGGTCCGCGGGCTGGAGACGCTGCCGTCCGCGTTCACGGAGAACACGGTGTAGCCGTCCGGCTGGCCCAGCCACAGCTGCTTGCCGTCGGGCGAGTACGTCGGGCCTTCCTGGCCCACGTTGTTGCTGCTGATGCGGGGGTTCGACGACGCGGCGTTGCTGACGAGCTGCTGCGTCTTCCAGTTCTTCAGGTCCACGATGGCCAGGGCCGCGCCACCGTCGGTGACCGAGGCGGCCATGTGCGTGCCGTCCGGGCTGACCGAGGACGACATGATCTTGCCCTGGTTGATGACGAGACGGTCGCCGTACGGGGCGATGTACTGGTTGCTGGAGACGACCTGGCCATTCTTGGTGACCTGACCGACCTGCTCCGTGCCGAACTGGTGGGTCTGCGCGAGCGCCGTGCCGGCGGCCACGAGGGCGACAGCGGTGGTGCCCGCCGTCAACAGCGGTATCCGGCGGCCGATGCGTCTGCTGATGAGGTTGATCCGGGCTTCCTCGACGAGTTTGCGGCGGCGAGTCACCTGCATTGAGGGTTATCCCTTCGGGGTGGTGTCGAGCAGTTCGACGTTGCCGTCGAACTGCCACAGCGGGTTCGGTGCGTCCCCATCGGGCGTCCGCACCAGGAAGTAGCCGTTCACTTCCTTCGGTCCATCGCCATCGGCCATGAACCGCCCGTCCGGAGTGACGTCGAGCTGGTAGATGGCCTGTCCGGTGGCCTCGACGCCGGGAAGATGCCAGGTCACGACGCAGCGCCAGTCGTTGCCCGGGCCTTGTGCCGCGACCCTGGTGCTTCCCTTGTCGCACGACGCCGTGGCCTTCAACTGGGCCTCGGTGACGGCGGGTCGGTTGAGTTGGTCGGTCTGCATGCGGTACAGGTGCGCGAACGCCGTGGCGAGCGAGCGCTGCAGCTTGTCCTGCTCGATCCCGGAGCCCGTCGCCGAGGTCGTCGCGGCGACGACCGCGAACGACGCGGCGGCCACCCCGACGAGCGGCAGGACTCCGATGGTGATCGCGCGGCGGCCCGAACCGTCGTGGGCCAGATTGGTGAAGTCGCGCCGTACGAAGAGCACATACGCCAGCGCCGTCGCGACCACGGCCCATACGAGGCTGACAACGATGCCGATCAGCAGCGGGCCGAGTTGCCGGGGGCTGGTGAACAGACCGTTCCAGGAGATGAGGGCGTAGCTCGGCAGGGCGACGCGCACGACCACCGGAAGCGGCAGCATCTGGGCGACCGCCAGCGCGAGCGAGACGAGCACGGGCACCAGCAGCCCCATCGGGGACCGTCCGAGGGTGACCGACCCGAGAAAGCCGAGTGCGGCGAGCGCCAGGGTCGGAGCGAGGACGCAGACCCAGGAGAGCAGGACCGAGACGGCGGCGTCCGACGGTGCCAGGAGATGGCCGTCGAGACCGACCAGAGGCTGGTTGCCGACCACGAGGAGGCCGCCGACGGTGCTGGAGACCGCGAGCCCGGCCACGAACAGCAGCAGGACGGTGAGACTGGCCACCGCCTTCGCCACGAAGATCCGCCGAGGCGAGCGGACCGCGACGAGCAGATGGCGCCAGGTGCCGAGCCGGTCCTCGGAGGCGAACACATCACCGGCCACGACCGAGGTCAGCAGCGGGAGCGCCCAGGTCCCCGCGAAACCGAGCATCACCAGCGGCCCGGCCCACCCGGAGGCGAGCATCCAGCGCCCGAAGAGGGTGTCGACGGGAAGCGTGCTCTGCTGGCTCACCCCGGCGACGAAGAGGGCGGGAGCGATCCAGCAGGCGAGAACCAACAGGCGGATCCGCCACTGGGAGACGAGCTTGACGAGCTCGAAGCGACAGGCGCGGGTGACGGGGACGCGACGGCCCCCGGTCACCTGCTCGGGTTCCTGTTCCCGGCTCCGGGTGAGGGTCGCGGTCATCTGCCCGCCTCCTGCTGCTCGGTGAGGGCGAGGAACGCGGCTTCGAGCGGGGACACCATGGGAGTGAGCTCGCGCAGCGCGACGCCCCTCTCCACCAGCCGCACCACCAGTTGGTCGAGGGCGGGCATCAGGGCGCGCACGACGAGCAGTTCGGCGTCCTGCCGTACCCCGGGGTCGTCGACGACCTGGATCCCCGGCGCGTCGTCCGCCAGCCGGCGCGCGGCCCGCGGGTCGGAGGAGAGCAGCCGGTAGTCGAGTTCACGGTTCTCGGTGGCCAGCTTGGACAGCGGGCCGGAGAAGACGACGCGTCCGGCGGCGAGGATGGTCACCTCGGAGCACAGCGCCTCGAGGTCGTCCATGTTGTGGCTGGAGAGCACGACGGCGGTTCCGTCGGCCGCGAGCCGGCTGAGGACACCGTGCACGTGCTTCTTGCCCGCCGGGTCGAGGCCGTTGGACGGTTCGTCGAGCACGAGCAGCCGGGGCTTGGTCAGCAGGGCGGCGGCGAGCCCGAGCCGCTGGCGCATGCCGAGGGAGAAGCCGCGGGTACGGTCGTCGGCGACGTCGGTGAGACCGACCTCGGCGAGTACGTCGTCGATCCCCGCCGTGCGCGCGTCGTGGCCGCGGAGTGCGGCCAGCGCGGCGAGGTTCTGCCGTGGGGTGAGCGAGGGGTAGAGAGCGGGGCCGTCCACGAAGCCGGCGACACCGTCGGGAGCGTCGAGTGCCCGCTCGACCGGTGCACCCAGGACCTCCAGGCGACCGCTGTCGGCCACCGCGAGCCCCAGCAGAAGGCCGAGCAACGTCGTTTTTCCGGCGCCGTTCGGTCCGACCAGGCCGTGGAGCTGACCCTGCGTTACATCGAGATCGATGCCGTCCAGGGCGACGACATCACCGAAGCTCTTCGTGATACCGCGAGCCCGGATTGCGCGGAGTTCTTCCATGGGTCCCTTCCTTCAAATGCTTCAAGGACCCTATGGATTGATCATGCTGCTGGTGAGGGTGGAGAGTTGAATGTAGGTAGAACATGAAACGACTTGGCATTCGCGACATCGCCGCCGAGCACCAGTTCCCCCTTTTGGCCGACATTCTTTGCCATCATTTGATCAAAATCGGATGCTCCCATGAATGAGTTGCAATGGTGAATGCTGCGGTGAATGCCAACTGGGCACGGAGCGGAATTGAGCCGGAAGCGACGGCCCCCGAATCCCGGCGGTTTCTGCCGGGATTCGGGGGCCGTCGTCAGGCGAGCGCCGTCCGCTAGATGACGATGCTCAGCAGGGCCGCCACCACGAAGCCCGCCACCGACAGCACCGTCTCCAGCACCGTCCACGACTTCAGCGTGTCGCTCTCGGAGATGCCGAAGTACTTCGCCACCATCCAGAAGCCGCCGTCGTTCACATGCGAGGCGAAGATCGAGCCCGCCGAGATGGCCATGATGACCAGCGCCAGATGGGCCTGGGAGTAGTGGCCCTCGGAGAGCATCGGGGTGACGATGCCCGCCGTCGTGACGATCGCGACCGTCGCCGAGCCCTGGGCCACCCGGAGCACCACCGAGATCAGCCAGGCCAGCACGATCACCGGCAGACCCGCGCTGTCGAAGGCGTCGGCCAGGGCCTGGGCGACACCGCTGCCCTTGAGGACCGCGCCGAAGACCCCGCCCGCGCCGACGACCAGGAGGATGTTGCCGACGGGCTTGAGGGAGGCGGTGGAGACGGTCTCCAGGGACTTGCGGGACCAGCCGCGCCGGATGCCCAGCAGGTAGTAGGCGAGGAGCAGGGCGATCGTCAGCGCCACGAAGGGGTGGCCGAAGAACTCGATGACCGAGCGGCCGGTGCTCGGGTCCAGCGCGACGGAGGAGAAGGTGGCGCAGAGGATCAGGACGAGCGGGGTGCCGATGATGGCGAGCACCGTGGCCACCGAAACCGGCCGCTCGGCCGGGGTGACGCCGGAGGCGCGCTGCTGGGCCGCGACCGCCTCCCGGGATTCCTCGGCCGCCTCGACCATGTCCTGCGGTACGGGGACGAAGATGCGCTTGCCGATCCAGGCGGCGTAGCCCCAGGCGGCCAGCACCGAGGGGATGCCGACGACGATGCCCATCAGGATGACCCAGCCCAGGTCGACATGGAACAGCCCGGCCGCGGCCACCGGGCCGGGGTGCGGCGGCAGGAAGGCGTGGGTCATGGACAGGCCCGCGAGCAGCGGCATCGCGTAGAGCAAAATGGACTTGCCGCTGCGCTTGGCGGCCGCGTAGACGATCGGCGCGAGGACGAAGATGCCGACGTCGAAGAAGACGGGTATGCCGAAGATCAGGCCGGTCAGCCCCATCGCGAGCGGTGACCGCTTCTCGCCGAAGATGCCGAGCAGCCGGGCGCTGAGCGCCTCCGCGCCGCCGGAGACCTCGAGTATCGCGCCGAGCATGGTGCCCAGGCCGATGATGATGGCTATGTGGCCGAGGATGCCGCCCATCCCGGATTCGATGAGCGAGACGGCGTCCGACTTCTGGACCGTGCCGAAGAGTTCGGTGACCGAGAGACCGGCGGCCAGACCGACCGCGATGGAGACGCCGAGCAGCGCCACGAAGGGCTGCAGCCGGACCTTGATGATCAGGTAGAGCAGTAGCGCGATGCCGAGGGCGGCGACGGTCAGCAGACCGGCGGTGCCGTCGATGAGCGCGAGCAGACCACCGGTGTGGGGTGGTGTCTCGGCAGCGGGAGCGGCCGCGAGCAGCATGGGGAACTCCGGGTGTGGGTAGGGGGTACCGCCGCACGGCGGGGGGCCGCGCGCTGGGAGAGGGTGGGTGCGGTTGATCAGGGCTCGAGCTTCCGACGGCGGGGACGGTGAGGACGAGTCAGGGGTGGAACCCGCGGCGGGCGGAAGGCGCTCCCGCCCGCCGCGGGGTCTTCGGGGTCAGCCCAGGACGGCGAGGGCGTCGATCTCGACGAGCAGACCGGCGGGGAGGCCGACGTAGACCGTCGTACGCGCGGCCGGGGCCTCCTTGAGGTCGGCGAAGAACTCGTTGTAGATCTCGTTGAATTCGGCGAAGTGGCCGGTGTCGGTGAGGTAGACGCGCACCATCATGGCGTCCTCCCAGCTCGCGCCGCCCTCCTCCAGCACGGCCTGCACATTGCGCAGGGTCTGCAGGGTCTGCTCGCGCAGGGTCGGCCCGACGGGGGTGGGAGCCTGGCCCGGGACGGCGGGGCCGAAGCCGACCTGACCGGCGACCTGGAGGACGTTCCCCTTCTTCACGCCGTGGGAGAACTTGGCGGGCGGGGTGGTGTGCGTGGCCGGGGTGATCGGGGTCTTCTGCAGCTTCTCGGTCATGAGGAGGGCTCCTCGGCTTTCTTCTCGGGTGTTTCCGCTGTTACTTGAGAGGGGTTCTGCGAGGTGTGGGACGCCGATGCGGACACCGGGGCGCCGCCCGAGTATTCCCGGCTGATCTCCTCCGCCGTGCGGCGCACCAGCGGCAGCAGGGAGAGGAGTTCCTCGGCGGTGACGACGACGTTCGGCGCCGACACCGAGCAGGCGGCGACGACCCGCCCGTCCGTTCCCCGGATCGGCGCCCCGACGCAGTTGATCGACTCCTCGTGGCCGCCGAAGTCGGTGGCCCAGCCCTGTTCGCGCACGGTCGCCAGCTCCTTGAGGAACGCGGCGGCGTTCGGCGTCGAACGGGGCGTGTACGCGGGGTAGGTCAGCCGCTCGGCCAGCGTCCGCAGCTCGGGCTCGGGCAGATCGGCCAGCAGCAGCTTGGCCACGGCGGCGACGGTGATGGCGACGGGCTTGCCGATCCGCGAGTACATCCGCACCGGATAGCGGCTCTCCACCTTGTCGATGTAGAGCACCTCGTTCTCCTCGTACACCGCGAGATGGACGGTGTGCCCGCACCGCTCGTTGAGCGCCATCAGATGGGGATGGGCGATCTCGCGGACGTCGAGGTTCTCCACCGCCTCCTGCGCCAGCGCGAAGAGGCGGGCGCCGAGGCGGTAGCGCTGGTCCTGCTGGCGGTAGACCATGCCGTGCTCATGGAGGGTGCGCAGCAGCCGCAGCGCGGTGGACTTGTGCACGCCCAGCCGCGTGGCGACCTGCTCCAGATTGGCCGGGCCCTCCGCCAGCAACGGCAGAATGCTCAGCGCTCGGTCGACGGTCTGGCTCATGGGTCGCATACCTCCACCACTGCGGTCTCGGCCCACTTTTCGGCGGGAGTCGGCAGATCTGTCCAGCCGGGGCCGAATCGCAGTGTGCCCCACTGCGTGGCATCGAGTGCCACCAATTGGTCGGCCCGCTCACGGGAGGGCGGGGTGCCGAGGTCGCCGGGGACGGTGAGGGCGGCGGCGGCCATGAGGTGGCCGTGGCGCAACCGTTCGGCGACGGGCAGTCCGCGCAGGGTGCCGGAGAGGAAGCCGGCGGCGAAGGCGTCGCCCGCGCCGACGGGGGCGACGACATCGACGCGCGGGGCGGGTTCGAAGGTGACGGCGTCGGTGCCGTCCGGGCGGCGGGCGTAGGCGGTGGCCCCGGCGCCGCCCTGCTTGACGACCAGCATCCCGGGTTCGGGCAGCGCCGCCCGGATCGCCGCCGGGCCGCGCAGCCCCCAGACCGCCTCGGCCTCGTCCTCGCCGACGAAGACGAGGTCGCAGCCGCGGGCGAGGCCGAGCAGGACGGCCGGGCCCTGTTCGGCGTCGTCCTCCCGCTGCCAGAGGGAGACCCGGTAGTTGAGGTCGAAGGAGACGAGGGGGCGGCCGGGGGCGTGGGCGGTCAGCTCACGCATCAGCGCGCGGCAGTCGGCGGAGAGGGCCGGGGTGATCCCGGTCAGATGGAGCACCCGGCCGGACCAGGCCCGCTCCCGGGGGATGAGCGCCGGGGACATGGCCGCGGCGGCGGATCCGGCCCGGTAGTAGACCACCTCGGCGAGCGACTCCGCCACGCCGTCCCCGTCCTCGTCCCCGTCGGCGCCGCCGGTCCCGTCCACCGCCTCCGAACCGACCGCGCGCTCGCCCGCCGTGCGGAAGTAGATGCCGGTGGGGCGGTGCGGATCGCGCTGGACGTAGGCCGTGTCCACGCCGGTGGCCGCGATCTCCCGCACCAGGTGCTCGCCGAAGCCGTCCGTGCCCACCCGGCTGATCCAGCGCGCGCGGTGCCCGGCGCGGGCCAGGCCACAGGCGACATTGGACTCGGCGCCGCCGATGCCCCGGGCGAAGGAGGGGACGTCCGCCAGCCGGCCCGGGCGGGACGGCACGAAGGTCACCATCGACTCGCCGAGGCAGACGACGTCGATGTCATCGACGGCATCAGCGACGCCATCGGCGGTCTCGACGCTGGGGAGAGGGGACACGGTTGGTCTCGCTCCTCGTGGATGGACGGATGGGGGTCGGCCACACACCGTTGACCCGGTGCTGGGCGGGATGTTAGACAGCGCTAAGCGATATGCGCAATGAACGTTGCAGAGATTGCAACCGGAATCCGTAATGGAGGCGCCTCCATGGCCACCGACCACAGCGACCGGGCCGTCGCCGCTCTCGCGCGGGAGCGCGTGGACCACCGCTTCAAGGGGCTGCCTGCGAGCGCCGAGGGCCTGACGGTCGGCGAGCTCGCCGCCGAGCGGCGCTCCCTGTTCACCGGCGGCTTCACCACGCCCGTCCTGGCCCTGTCGGCCGAGGCGCTGGAGCACAACCTGGTGGCGATGGAGCGCTACTCCGCCGCCCACGGGCTCGCCTTCGCCCCGCACGGCAAGACCTCCATGGCCCCCCAGCTCTTCGAGCGCCAGCTCGCCCACGGGGCCTGGGGCATCACCGCGGCCGTCCCCACCCATGTGCGGGTCTACCGGGCCTTCGGCATCCAGCGGATCTTCCTCGCCAACGAGCTCGTCGACGCCGCCGCCCTGCACTGGCTCGCGGCCGAGCTCGACGCCGACCCCGATTTCCGCTTCATCGCCTACGTCGACTCGGTGCGCGGCGTCGAGCTGATGGACGCGGCGCTGCGGGAGGCGGGCGCGCGGCGGCCGGTCGAGGTGGTGGTCGAGCTGGGCGGCGGCGAGGGAGCCCGCACCGGGGCCCGTACGGAGGCGGAGTGCGCGGCGGTCGCCGACGCGGTCGCGGCCACCGGGACCCTACGGCTGGTCGGCGTGGCCGGTTACGAGGGCGAGGTGCCGAAGCCGGACGGCGAGCGGGTGCGGGCGTGGCTGCGCCGGCTCACCGCGCTGGCCGCGGACTTCGACGCGGCGGGCCGCTTCGAGGGCGTGGACGAGGTGGTCGTCAGCGCGGGCGGCAGTGCGTGGTTCGACGCGGTGGCGGACGTCCTCGCGGAGCTGCCCACGCTCTCCCGGCCGGTGCTGAAGCTGCTGCGCTCGGGTGCGTATGTCTCCCACGACGACGGTCACTACCGGCATCTGACCCCGTTCAACCGCGTCCCGGAGGAGGGCGAGCTGCACCCGGCCTTCCGCCTGTGGGCCCAGGTCGTCTCCCGCCCCGAGCCCGGCCAGGCGTTCCTCAACGCGGGCAAGCGGGACGCGGCGTACGACCTCGATATGCCCGCGCCCCAGCTCATCCGCTCCGCCCGCGACGGCTCCACCCGCCCCGCCACGGGCCTGGCCATCACGGCCCTCTCCGACCAGCACGCCTGGGCCACCGTCGCGGACGGCACGGAGCTGGAGGTCGGCGACTGGGTGGCCCTGGGGCTCTCGCATCCGTGCACCAGCTTCGACAAGTGGCAGCTCATTCCGGTGGCGGAGGCGGACGGCACGGTCACCGACTACATCCGCACCTTCTTCTGACCCCTCCGGGGCTCCGCCCCACCCCGCGCGAAGGGAGACGCACCCCATGGACCTGGTCATCCGCGACGCACGCGTCATCGACGGCACCGGCGGTGCCGCCTACCGGGCCGACGTGGCCGTGGACGGCGGCCGGATCGCCGCCGTCGTCCGCGAGGACGGCGGCGGGCCGCGCCCCACCGCCCGCCGCACCGTGGACGCGGACGGCCTCGTCCTCTCCCCCGGCTTCATCGACATGCACGCGCACAGCGACCTCGCGCTGCTGCGCGACCCCGACCACTCGGCGAAGGCCGCGCAGGGCGTGACCCTCGAGGTCATCGGCCAGGACGGGCTCTCGTACGCCCCCGTGGACGACCGGACCCTCGCCCAGATCCGTACCGCCATCACCGGCTGGAACGGCGGTGCGCCCGGGAGTACGGACATCGACTTCTCCTGGCGCACCGTCGGTGAGTTCCTGGACCGCCTGGACCACGGCTTCGACGGCCGGGGCATCGCGGTCAACGCCGCCTACCTCATCCCCCAGGGCACCGTCCGGATGCTCGCGGTCGGCTGGGAGGACCGCGACGCGACACCGGCGGAGGTCGCCCGGATGAAGGAGTTGGTGGCCGAGGGCCTTCAGCAGGGCGCCGTCGGCCTCTCCTCCGGCCTCACCTACACCCCAGGCATGTACGCCTCCGACTCCGAACTCACCGAGCTGTGCCGGGTCGTGGCCGCGTACGACGGCTACTACTGCCCGCACCACCGCTCCTACGGCGCCGGTGCCCTGCGCGCGTACGAGGAGATGGTGGCCCTCAGCCGCGAGGCCGGCTGCGCACTCCACCTCGCCCACGCCACCATGAACTTCGGCCTCAACAAGGGCCGCGCCCCCGAACTCCTCGCCCTCCTCGACACCGCCCTCGCCGACGGCGCCGACATCACCCTCGACACCTACCCCTACCTCCCCGGCTGCACCACGCTGGCCGCGATGATGCCGAGCTGGGCGGCCGAGGGCGGCCCCGAGGCGGCGCTCGCGCGGCTGCGCGACGACGCGACGGCCGAGCGCATCCGCCACGTCATGGAGGTGGAAGGGGCGGACGGCTGCCACGGCGTACCGATGGACTGGGACACGATCGAGATCTCCGGCGTGAACGACCCGTCCCTCGCCGGTTACGTCGGCCGGACCATCGCCGCGAGCGCCCGCGAACGCGGCGAGGCCCCCTGGATCACCGCCCGCCGCCTCCTCCTGGAGGACCACCTCGGCCCCACGATCCTGCAGCACGTCGGGCATGAGGAGAACGTCCAGGCGATCATGCAGCACCCCGTCCACACGGGCGGCAGCGACGGCATCCTCCAGGGCGCCAAGCCCCACCCCCGCGCCTACGGCACCTTCCCGCAGTACCTCGGCCGCTACGTCCGCGAGCTGGGCGTCCTCACCCTGGAGGAGTGCGTCGCCCACCTCACCTCCCGCCCCGCGGCCCGCCTCCGCCTCCCCGACCGCGGCCGGATCCACGAGGGTTACCGCGCCGACCTCGTCCTCTTCGACCCGGACACGGTGGCGGCGGGCTCGACCTTCGACGCCCCCCGCACCCTGCCGACCGGCATCCCCCACGTCCTCATCGACGGCCGCTTCGTCATCGAGAACGGCCGGCGGACGGACGTCCTGGCGGGGCGTTCGGTGCGGCGCGCCTAGCGCAATGGGGCGGCCTTGCTCCGCCGACACCCCTGTTAGCGGGGTGTTAGCGGAGCGGCAGGCTTGCGGTAGCGGCCCCGACCAGAGTGGGTGACGTACCGAGAACAACGTCACCGACTGCCCCTGGGGGGACCCGACATGAATGCCAACACCACCGTCCGCCGTCGCCGCACCATTCGCATCGCCGCCGCGGCCCTGATCGCAGCCGCCGGCCTCAGCCTGACCGCCTGCAACAACGACACGGACAACACCGGCACGAAGAAGCCCGCGGCCTCCACCGAGTCCAACAGCGGGGGTTCCTCCACCGGTGCGCAGGGCTCCGACGCCAAGACGGGCGATACGGACAAGGCACCATCCTCGACCGGCGACCAGAAGTTGGCGGACGGCAGCACGGCCAAGATCGACAAGCTCGGCACCCAGCACTACCGCCTCAAGATCATCAACGACGGTGCCGTCCTGGCCACGCTGGAGGCCAACCAGCGCGACGCCGGGCTCGACGCCAACGGCATGTACGTCGTGCTCACGCTGGGCGGTGAGGTCCACTCCTGGATGGGCGGCGAGCACAGCGGACCGGGCACCTACAAGCTCGCGGGCGGCTGGACGGCCAAGGTCACCGAGGTCGGCGACGCCCACTTCCGTGCGGACATCATCGGCAACGAGGGCTCGGTGGACGGCACGCTGGAGGCGAACCAGCACGACGCCGGGATGGTCGCCAACGGCGTGTACATCGTGCTCAGCGCCGGCGGTGTGATCAGCGCCCATCAGTAAGCGCCTGCCCGACCGCGGCGGTGGAGTCGCCTACGGCGACTCCACCGCCGCGGTGTTCGCGCATGGGTGCCTTGCCCGCCGGGGCGTTGCTTCTCGGCGTCTACGACGGTCCGCTCCAGCACGGCGGTCCGGTTGATGACCGTGCCGGGCGTGATGCCGTAGGCCCGCTCGACCTGGACAGCGCGGCTGCCGAGACAGGCGTACGTCGTGGGGTCGAAGATCCACTCGGTGCGGTCGCCGCTCTTCCGGTCGACGTGGGCCAGGGCGATGCCCTCGCGTCCCGCGGCGTCCTTGGCATACTCCACCACGACAACCCCGGGGATCTTGGCCGCGGCCCGGTAGGGCGCCGCGTTCAGCTTCGCCGGTGCGAGCCGCTCGTTGAGCAGGTCGCCGACCGTGGTGAATGCCTCCTGGCCCGGGGAGTTCCCCTGGCCCTTGGTCTCCTTGTAGATCTTCTTCAGCAGGGCGTCCGGGTCGGTGGGCAGCGTCTGGAGGTGGTGACGGTCCAGTCCCCGGTCACCCGCACCGCGTGCCGGTGAACCAGTTGGGCGTGGTCACGGAAGAGCCGGCGGAACACCTCGGGGCCGCCTGCCCGTATCCGGGTGTGCAATGAGGAGTCCACGTCGAGCTTTGTCCAAGCGGCGGGGCAGGTTCCCGTGGCGTGCGTCACACGGCCAGGAGACATAGGGCTCCGCGGCCCCCCGCTCAGCCCTCCAGTTCCGCCGCCACGAAGCGGCGCAGGTGGCGGCGGGCGTCGGCCACGGTCAGGGCGGGGGCCTGGCGCAGGCGGCGCAGGGCCAGGCCGTCTGCCAGGGCGGAGAAGCGGAGGGCGAAGTCGGCCGGGTCGTCGCATACGAAGTCGCCCTCGTCGCGGCCCCGTTCGACCAGGGCCTGGATCTCGCCGTGCCATGCCTCGTAGCGCTCGGCCTGGCCACGGGCGAAGGACGCGTCGCGTTCGCCCGCGTTCCAGTAGTCGAACCACATCCGCCAGTGCTGGTCCGTGTCGTCCGTGAAGAGCGCGTCGATGAGCAGCCGCAGCCCCTCCGCGCCGCTGGTGGCCTTCGCGGCGGCCTCGCTCAGCGCGGCGTAGTAGCGCTCGATGTGCAGGACCATCGCCTCGGAGAGGACTTCCTGCACGCTCTCGAAGTGGTAGGTGACCGTGCCGACCGAGACCTCGGCCGCGGCCGCCACCTCGCGCACCCCGACCCCCTTGGTGCCGCGCTCCGCGATGAGCGGAACGGCGGCCTCCACGATGAGGCGGCGGCGCACCTCGGTGGGCTGCCGGGTGCGGCGCGAGGCGTCGACGGCGCGGCGCGGGGGGCGGCGTTCGGCGGGGGACGTCACGCGGATGTCCTCGGCGTGGTGTGGTGCCATGCGCGCGTGGCCACTGTCTCTCCGTTCGCCCGTGCCTCGATGCTGCTGTCCATGATGAATTCCTCCGCCGTGGCCCGCAGTTCCACGGCGGTGACGACCTCCGTGTCCCAGGCCCCGCGCCGCAGCCGGATGGTCCACCGAGAGCTTGCCACGGCCGACAGCGGATCGTCGGAGCGGATGCGGTAGGTCTCGCGGGCGCTCTCCTCGTAGCGGAGTCCGTCGGGATAGGTGCGGGAGCCGCCGTAGTTGGGGTCCACGTCCAGCACCCACTCGCCCGTCGCCACGTCATGGGTGAGGGTCCGCTCGGGGCGTGGTTCGGCGGGCGGGTCGACGGTCACGGCGAGCGGCGCGGCCTGTTCGGGCTCCTCGAAGACGATGGGCGGACGGCCCGCGTCGGCGCCCGGATCCCGTACGGGCAGCAGCAGGGCGCTGTCCCCGGGCCGTACGGTCAGCCGGCCGCGCTCGCCGTGCGGCCAGACCCACGGCCAGTACGCGTCGGAGACGGCGACCCTGATGCGGTGGCCGGGCGGGAAGGCGTAGCCGGTGGCGTTCAGCTCGAACTCCACGTCCTCTTCTCGCCCTGGCTGCCACTCCACGGCCTTGTCCCGTCCCTTGCGGGAGAGCAGGTTGAGTACTCCACGGGTGACCAGGGTGGACGAGCCGTCGGGCGCCACATCGCAGACCCGGGCGATGACATGGGCGCGGGGGGTGGCGCTGTCGAGGCGCAGCCGTACGCGGGGACGGCCGAGGATCTCGACCCGATCGGTCAGCGGCGGCGAGTCGAAGCAGACCGAGCGGCCGTCCTCCTCGCGCTGGTCGGGCGGCAGATCGGTGGCGTTGCCGAAGGGGAAGAAGCGGCCCGCGTCCAGGCCGGTGTGCAGCGGCGAGCGGACGATCACCGGCGCCTCGGCAGGGCCGCCGAGGGGATGTTCGTCCCAGGTGACGGACGGCGACGGCCAGGCGTCCTCGCCGACCCAGCGGCCGGGCATGGTCGGGTACGAGGTGGCGGGCGGTACGGGGTCGTTGATCCAGGCGCGCAGCGGCGGCTCGTCCAGCACGCCGGTCGGCTCGTCCTTGAGCCAGTGGTCCCACCAGCGCAGCGTTTCCTGCAGAAAGCCGATCGCCGGGCCCGGCGGCAGCCCCCGGTCCGGGTACTGATGCGACCAGGGGCCGATGAGCCCGCGCACGGGCGCGTCGAGGTGTTCCAGCAGGCGCAGCACGGTGTCCCGGTACGGATCGGCCCAGCCGCCGACCGCGAGCACGGCGGCCTCGATCGCGCCGTAGTCCTCGCAGACGCTGCCGTGCCGCCAGTAGTCGTCCCGCTCCTGGTGGGCGAGCCAGGTGTGCAGATACGGCTCGAGCGCGTCGAGCCGCTCCCGCCACATGGGCAGCCAGCGGTCCTCGCCGACGGAGGTGGGGTGCGGGGGGCGGGCGGTGAACGCCAGCATCGTCCCGGCCCAGGCGAGCATGTCGATGCCGAGGACGGCGCCGCCGGTGTAGTGGACGTCGTTGTCGTAACGGTCGTCGGTGGAGCAGACGGTGACGATCGCCTTCAGCGGCTCGGGGCGCAGGGCGGCGATCTGGAGGGAGTTGAACCCGCCCCAGGAGATCCCGAACATCCCCACCTTGCCGGTGCACCAGGGCTGCCGCGCGAGCCAGTTGACGACGTCGACGCCGTCGGCGAGCTCGGTCGCGGTGTACTCGTCGAGCATCACGCCCTCGGAGTCGCCACTGCCGCGCAGATCGACCCGTACGGAGGCGTAGCCGTGCCCGGCGTACCAGGGGTGGCGCTGGGCGTCGCGGGGTGCGGTCCAGTCGCTCTTGCGGTACGGGAGGTATTCGAGGAGGGCGGGGACGGGGGCGGTCTCGGCGTCGGCCGGGCGCCAGATGCGTGCGTGCAGCCGCGTAGTCCCGTCCCGGGTGGGGATCCATACGTCCTCGACCTGCACCTTGCGGTCGAAGGTCTCGCGGTACTTCACGCTGCTCCTTACGGGGTGGGGTTGGGGTGGGGGTGGGTTGTTGCCTGCGGGTCGGGTGCGCCTGCGGGTCGGGGGTGCGGCTGCGGGTCCGGTGCGGCTGCGGATGGGGGCGCCTGCGGGTGGGGGGCGCCTGCGGCGGGCAAGCCCCACCCCGCCCCTTCCCGAAACCGGGGCTCCGCCCCGGACCCCGCTCCTCAATCGCCGGAGGGGCTTGCAGGTTGTGGGCAATCGTTCCTCCCCCAGCTACCGCTGGGAGTCGCCCCCCGGTGGAACGGGTGGGCACAACCCGCCCACCGGCCCGCACCCGGCGGCGATACCTCAAGGGGCACCCCCCCACGGGGGCCGGGGCCGGCCCCGGTATCGGGAAGGGGCGGGGTGGGGGCTAGCCATCCGCCGGCCGCCACCTGCGTACCCGGTGCCCCCCACCCAACTCATCCCACACCGCCCCCGGCTCGGCCGCATCCGCCCACTCCTCCGCCGGGCCCGAAGCCGTCGCCGCCTCCGGATCCGGCTCCAGCGCCGCCCCCATCAGCGCCCGCGTATACGGATGCCCCGGCCCCTCGAACACCGCATCCGTGGGCCCCTCCTCCACCACCACCCCGTGCCGCAGCACCACCACCCGGTCGGCGATCCCCCGCACCACCGCCAAGTCGTGGCTGATGAACACGCACGCCAACTCCCGCTCCCGGCGCAGATCGTCCAGCAGCCGCAACACATCGGCCTGTACGGACACATCCAGCGCCGTGGTGATCTCGTCCGCGATCAGTACCTCCGGCTCCCCGGCCAGCGCCCGCGCGATCCCGATCCGCTGGCGCTGGCCGCCCGACAGCTGCGCGGGCAGCCGGTCGACGAAGTCGGGGTCGAGACGGACGTCGGCGATCAGCTGCCGGGCCCGCGAGGCCGCCTCGCCCCGCGACCCCGCCGAGCCGAAGAAGCGCAGGGGCCGCCGTATCGCATCGCCCACCGAACGCCGCGGATTGAGCGAGGTGTCGGCGTTCTGGAAGACGAGCTGCACGGTGCGACGCAGGGCGAGCGGACGCCGCCGCGCGGGGGCACCCAGATCACCGCCGGACGCACCACCCGCCGCAGCCCCGGCCGCACCCCCGGACACAACCCTCGCCGCACCACCAGACGCACCACCCAAACCATCGCCCAACGCACCACCGGACGCACCCGACGCACCCGACGCACCGGACACCCCAGCCCGCATCGTCCCGCCCGACAGCCCCCGCAGCCCCGCCAGCGACCACGCGATCGTCGACTTGCCGCTCCCCGATTCGCCGACCAGGGCCAGCACCTCCCCCCGCCGCACGCTGAAGGAGACCCCGTCCACGGCGCGGCTGGTGCCGTAGTCGATCGTCACCTCTCGTACGTCCAGCGCCTCGGCCGCGGCCGCGGGCACCTCGGCCTTGGGCCGGATCTCCCGCGTACCGTCCTCCCCCACCAGCGCGAGCCCGGCGTCCGCGATGCGCGGGACGCTGGCCAGCAGGCGGCGGGTGTACGGGTCGGCGGGGGCGGCGAAGAGCCGTCGGGTGGGGGCGGCCTCGACGACCCGCCCGGCGCGCAGGACGCACACCTCGTCGGCCATGTGCGCGACCACGCCGAGGTCATGGCTGACCAGGACGGCGGCGAGGCCGAGTTCCTCGCGCAGGGCGCCGACCAGGTCCAGCACCCCGCGCTGGGTGATCACATCGAGGCCGGTGGTGGGCTCGTCCAGGACGAGCACCTTGGGGCGGGCCGCGATGGCCATGGCGATGGCCACGCGCTGCTGCTGTCCGCCGGAGAGCTCATGCGGATAGCGGCGGGCGAGTTCGCGCGGATGCGGCAGCCTGACCTGCTCCAGCAGGTCCGTGACGGGCACCTCGCCGCCCGCCTCCGCGATCTGCCGTCCGATGCGCATGCTCGGCGTCAGGGCCTGGCCCGCGTTCTGGGAGACCATCGCGACCGTACCGCCGCGCAGCCGCCGCAACTCCCGCGCGGAGAGCGCGAAGACGTCCCTGCCCTCGACGGCGACCCGTCCGCCGGTCAGCCGGGAGCCATGCCGTAGATGCCCCAGCAGCGTCGCGGCGACCGTCGACTTGCCGCTGCCCGACTCGCCGACCAGGGCCAGCGTCCGGCCGGGCCGCACCTCCAGCGACACCTCGTCCACGACGGGCACCTCGCGCCCGCCCTTCCCGCCCGACCCGCCCGAACGGTAGGCCACGGACAGGGCCTCCACCGAGACGATGGGCGTCGACTCCGCCGAAACAGCCGCCTCCGCCGAAACAACGCGCGACATCAGGAGCCCTCCCGGATCCGGTCCACGCCCCACGCCTTGGACAGGCCGTCGGCCGCGAGGTTGAGCCCGACCACCAGCGTGGCCAGGGCGATGATCGGCGCGAGGCTGGCCATCGGGACGACGGTGATGGCGGTGCGGTTCTCCGAGACCATCAGCCCCCAGTCGGGGGTGGGCGGGTCGGCGCCGAAGCCCAGGAAGGACAGCGAGGAGATCAGCAGCACCACCCAGGAGGCGCGCATCGCGAACTCGACGCACACCACGTCGGTGATGTTGGGCAGCACCTCGCGCCGCAGGATCGCCCAGGTGCTCTCGCCGCGGGCGCGCGCCGCGGTGACGTAGTCCTGCGGGACGACGGCGAGTGCGGCGCCGCGCACGACGCGCACCACCTGGGGGACGCAGACGACGGCGATGGCCAGCACGATGACCGAGGATCCGGTGCCCAGCGCGGTGACGATCACCAGCAGGACGAGGATCGCGGGGATGGACAGCACCGCGTCCAGGACGCGCATCAGCAGATCGTCCAGCCAGCCGCCGCGCAGGGCGGCCGCACAGCCGAGGACGGCGCCGAGGGCGACGGTGAGGACGGTCGCGGTGACGGAGACGCCGAGCGCGTACCGCCCGCCGTACAGCACCCGGGTCAGCACATCGCGTCCGTAGCTGTCGGTGCCCGCCCAGTGGTCCGCGCCGGGCCCCAGCAGCGCGTGCGAGGCGTCGCCGGTGGTGGGGTGGTAGGGGGTGAGCAGCGGGGCGAGCAGCGCGACCACGAGGTGGACGGCGACGATCGCGAGCCCGATGGCGGTGGGGCGGGAGGAGCGCACGGCGCGCCAGGTGCGGGCGGCGACACCGGAGCGGACCGGCGCGGGCGGTGCGGCGGCCCGCGCCGCCCCCGCGGACGCTTTCAGCGGGCTCATCGGGTCTTCCAGCGAGCTCATCGGATCCTCCCTCCTCGGGTGCGGAGCTTGGGGTTGAGGGCCATGGAGCCGAGGTCGGCGGCGAGGTTGCAGACGACGTAGACGACGGCGCTGATGAGGGCGATGGCCTGGATGACGGGCAGGTCGCGGTTCTGGACGGAGGAGAGCATCAGCTTGCCGATGCCGGGGTAGTTGAAGACGTTCTCGACCACGGCGACGCCGCCGACCAGCCAGGCCACGTTCAGCGCGATGACGTGGAGCGTGGGCAGCAGGGCGCTGGGCAGGGCGTGCCGGGTGACCACCCGCCAGGTGGACAGCCCCTTGAGCCGGGCGGTGGTGACGTATTCGCTCGCCATGACGTCGATGACCGAGGTGCGGGCCATCCGCACGATGTACGCGGCCATGACGATCGCGAGCGAGGCGGCGGGCAGCCAGACCGCCGGGAGGAGCTGCCCGGTGCCGGCGCCCGGTCCGTACAGCACCACGGCGGGCAGCACCGGCACGGTGACGGAGAAGGCGAGCACCAGCACGGTGGCCACGACGAATTCGGGGACGCTCATCCCGATCAGGCTGACCGTGGAGATCAGGTGGTCGGGCCAGCGGTCGCGGTAGAGCCCGGCGACGATGCCGAGGACGAGGGAGCCGGTGACCGCGAAGAGGATGGTGACGACGGCGATGAGGGCGGAGTTGCCGAGGTACTGGGAGACCTCGCCGCCCACCGGTTTGGTGGTGACCAGCGAGGTGCCGAAGTCGCCGTGCAGGGCGCCGTTGATCCAGTGGCCGTAGCGCTCCCACGCGGGCTGGTCGAGCCCCATCTGCTTGCGCAGCGCGGCGACCGCGTCGGGGGTGGCGTCCCTGCCGAGCACCTGGGTGGCGACATCGCCGGGCAGTGCCTGGACGGCCAGGAAGACCAGGACCGAGGAGAGCAGCAGGGTGCCCAGCGCGGAGACCACACGGCGGACGAGGAAGGTGAGCATGCGCCTCATGCCCCCTTCAGGCCGATGCGGAGGTAGTCGAACTCGAAGCCGTGCTCGGCGTAGCCGCGCACCTTCCGGGAGATCCCGACGAGCCGGTCGGCGAACATCGGGGTGATGGCCCCGCCCCGCTCGATGACGAGCGTCTGCGCCTGTCCGTACAGCTCGCGCCTGCGGCCCGTGTCGGTCTCCCGGCGGGCCCGGTCGAGCAGCGCGTCGAACTCCTTGTCCGCCCAGGCGGTCTCGTTGTACGAGGAGCCGCCGCGGAAGACCTGGTTGAGGAGCTGGTCGACGGGGCGCCCGGTGTACCAGTAGGTGGCCATGAGCGGCTTCTTCATCCAGATCTGGGTGTAGTACGAGTCGGCGGCCGCGGTCTTGACCCGGATCCGGATGCCGGCCCGCCCGGCCGACTCCTGGTAGGCGAGCGCCATGGGCGTGAAGATCGGGTCGTACGAGGAGGTGTAGAGGTCCACCGCCAGCCGCTCGTACCCGGCCTTCTTCAGCAGATGGCGGGCCCGCTCGGGGTCGTGGGCGGGGTGGGCGGCGGTGTGGGCGGGGTCGTTCGGCGGGACGGGGTTGTCCCAGCCGGCCGTGCCCGCGCCCTGGAGGGCGGCCTTCAGGATGTGCTCGGGGTCGTAGGCGAGCTTCATCGCCTGCCGCACCCGCACATCGGTGAAGGGCTTCTCGGTGGTGAGCATCGGCAGCACGTACCACTGGGCGTTCTCGGCGCGGGCGATGGTGGCGCGGTCGGAGGCGGCGATGACCCGGGCGGTGGCGAAGTCGAGGTTGGTCTGGGAGAGCAGATCGACCTGTCCGGCGAGCAGGGCGTTGGAGCGGGCCTGCATATCGGCGACGGAGTAGAAGTCGATGGCGTCCAGGACCGGGCGCCCGGCCCAGTGGTCCGGGTAGGCGGTGACCCGGCCGGGCCCGGCGGCGGCGAAGGACGCGAGCCGGAACGGGCCGGTGCCGATGCCGGTGCGGCCGATGGAGCGGGCGCTGCCGTCCGGGACGACATAGCAGTTGTAGTGGGTGAGCAGGCTGGGGAACTCGGCGTGCGGGCTCTTCAGCGGGACGACGAGGGTGTGGGCGTCGGGGGTGCGCAGCCGCTTCGGGTCGACCAGCGGGGACAGCACGGGGGCCTGCGGGGAGGCGGTCGCGGTGTCGAGGATGTGGCGCAGGGTGTAGGCGGCGTCGGCGGAGGTGAAGGCGCGGCCGTCGTGGAAGGTGACGCCGCGGCGCAGCCGGAAGGTCCAGGTGGTCGCCTTGGCGTCGGGCTCCCAGGATTCGGCGAGGTCGGGGGCGACGGTGCCGTCGGGCCCGATCCGGACGAGCCGGTTGTAGAGCGCGCCGAGGTATTCGTACGCGGAGAGCGCGCTCGCGGGGTCGAGGGTCTCGGCGTCGGAGGCGGGCGGCCGGGCGATGCGCAGGGTGCCGCCGCGGTCGGGCCGCCCGGCCGGGCCGCGGGTGGGCACGGCCCTCGTCGGGGACGCGGAGGCGGCTCCGGAGCAGCCGCTCAGCAGGGCGGAGCCGCCGAGCGCACCGCCGATCGCCGCCGCGGTGGTGAGCAGCGACCTCCGTGGCAGCCCGGCCGCGGCGGGGGCAGTTCGGTGGGAGGTCTCGGATGTGAACGGGGGCATGAACGGGGGCACCCTTCCCTTACTCGTTCAGCGGAACGATTGGGTGAAGTGCGTGAACGATAGCCAGGACACCCGTTCGGGCCAACCCTTCGTTCGCGAAAATTAACCCCGGAAACAGAGTCGTTACCCGGCGCGGAGAGCGGCCCGGGGACGGCGCACGGGGTCGCGGACCCCGCCCCACGGCGCCCCCGCACCCCGGCTGCGCACCTTCCGCGCACCGTCCACGTGGCGAAAAACACCGAGCGGCCCCGGATACTCCGCCGTATGGTGGCCGACATGCAGGTGATCCAGTCCACGAAGCTCTCCAACGTCTGCTACGAAATCCGTGGCCCGGTGCTCGAGGAGGCGATGCGGCTGGAGGCGGCAGGACACCGCATCCTCAAGCTGAATACCGGCAATCCGGCGACCTTCGGCTTCGAATGTCCCCCGGAGATCCTCGAGGACATGCTCCGCAACCTCGGCGACGCCCACGGCTACGGCGACGCCAAGGGGCTGTTGTCCGCGCGGCGCGCGGTGATGCAGCACTACCAGACCCAGGGCATCGACCTCGATGTCGAGGACATCTTCCTCGGCAACGGCGTCTCCGAGCTGATCCAGATGTCGATGCAGGGCCTGCTCGACGACGGCGACGAGGTCCTCGTCCCGGCCCCCGACTATCCGCTGTGGACCGCCGCGGTCTCACTGGCCGGCGGCACCGCCGTCCACTACCGCTGCGATGAGCAGTCGGACTGGCTGCCGGACCTCGCCGACATCGAGCGCAAGGTCACCGACCGCACCAAGGCGCTCGTCATCATCAACCCCAACAACCCCACGGGTGCCGTCTACGGCGAGGAGACGCTGCGCGGGCTCACCGATATCGCCCGCCGCCATCAGCTGATCGTCTGCTCCGACGAGATCTACGACAAGATCCTCTACGACGGGGCCACCCACACCCCGACCACCACCGTCGCCCCCGATCTGCTGACCCTCACCTTCAACGGGCTCTCCAAGGCGTACCGGGTGGCGGGCTACCGCAGCGGCTGGCTCGCGGTCTGCGGCCCCAAGGCGCACGCCGCCAGCTATCTGGAGGGGCTGACCATCCTGGCCAATATGCGGCTGTGCGCCAATATGCCGGCGCAGCACGCGGTGGCCACGGCGCTCGGCGGCCGTCAGTCGATCAACGACCTGGTGCTCCCCGGCGGCCGGCTGCTGGAGCAGCGGGACACGGCGTACGACCTGCTGACCCAGATCCCGGGCGTCACATGCGTGAAGCCCAAGGGCGCGCTGTACGCGTTCCCCAAGCTGGACCCCAAGGTCTACAAGATCAAGGACGACCGGCAGATGGTGCTGGATCTGCTGCGGGCCGAGAAGATCATGATCGTGCACGGCACGGGATTCAACTGGCCGGAGCCGGATCACTTCCGCATCGTCACGCTGCCCGCCAAGAAGGATCTGGCGGACGCGGTGACCAGGATCGGGAACTTCCTGGACGGATACGGCCAACCCTGATCTTTCTAGTCTCGGCTCAACTTTAGACAGAGTCTAAGTTAGGATGGCCTCCTGACCCCTTGGAGGCCATCCATGTACGAGCCGATCCGCACCAAATCGGTCCACAGCATGGCCGAGCCCACGCCCGACTTCCCGCACCGCACCCGCGAAGAAGAGCTGGACATCCGGCTGGCCGGACATCTGACCGCGCTGCTCACCGTGACCGACGAGCTGCGCGCCCACACCCCGCACCCCGGCCTCGACGACGCCGCCCAGCGCCTCGCCGAGCAGGCCGCCCGCCTGCGCGACGGCCGCGCCCCGCTGCGCGCGGCACCCTCGACGACGGAGCCGGACACGGCGCATATAGCCGCCCTCCACCAGCGCGCCCACACCCTGGCCGGGTGGGCCCTGGTCGTGGCCACGTCCCGGAACGACACGGCGGCCTCGACGCTGGCGGCCGAGCGGCTGGAGGCACATGCGGCGGCGCTGGGGCTGACGGAGGCGTAGCCGGAACCATCCGGGGCCCCGCCCCAGCCCGTCGCCCCGGTCCTCCGGGAGAAGGCCGCGGGTCTGGTGCCGGTCGAGGACTCCGTACGGGAGGACATGGAGCGCCGCGCCGGCGAGTTGGTGGGCGGGCTCGCCGCCCTCGACGCCCGCTCCCCCGAGTCCGCCACCGGCATCGGCGAGATCGCGGGGCTCGGCGCCGGGGAGATGCGCAGCGCGGCCCAGCAGTCCAACCGGATGCTGGACCGCACGGTCCGCGCGATCGGGAAGGGGACGCGGGGCCTGACCGTAGCGGTGCGGGCTGTACGGCCGCCGCCGTGGAAAGGCCCGGGGCCCGCACCTGAGTGCGGGCCCCGGGCCTCGGGCTGCGCTCCTCGGGCTGTGGCTCAGCCCAGGCGCTTGACCAGCGCGTGGTACTCGTCCCACATCTCCTTCGGCGTGTGCTCACCGAAGGTGTTGAGGTGGTCGGGCACCAGCCCCGCCTCCTCGCGCCAGACCTCCTTGTCGACCGTGAGCAGCAGCTCGAGCTCGGCGTCGCCGAGGTCCAGCCCTTCGGTGTCCAGCGCCTCGGGCGTCGGCAGCACCCCGATCGGGCTCTCCACGCCCTCGGCCTTGCCGTCCAGCCGGTCGACGATCCACTTCAGCACCCGGCTGTTCTCGCCGAAGCCCGGCCAGACGAAGTGCCCGTCGGCGTCCTTGCGGAACCAGTTGACGTAGTAGATCTTCGGCAGCTTGGCGGCGTCCGCGTTCTTGCCGACCTTCACCCAATGGGCCATGTAGTCGCCCATGTTGTAGCCGCAGAACGGCAGCATGGCGAACGGGTCGCGGCGCAGCTCGCCGACCTTGCCCTCGGCCGCGGCGGTCTTCTCGCTCGCCACGTTGGCGCCGAGGAAGACGCCGTGCTGCCAGTCGAAGGACTCGGTCACCAGCGGAACGGCGCTGGCCCGGCGGCCACCGAAGAGGATCGCCGAGATCGGCACGCCCTTGGGGTCCTCCCACTCGGGCGCGATGATCGGGCACTGACCGGCCGGCACGGTGAAGCGGGCGTTGGGGTGGGCCGCGGGCGTCTCGCTCGCCGGGGTCCAGTCGTTGCCCTTCCAGTCGGTCAGATGGGCGGGCGGCTCCTCGGTCATGCCCTCCCACCACACATCGCCGTCGTCGGTGAGCGCGACATTGGTGAAGACCGAGTTCCCCCACAGGGTCTTCATCGCGTTGGCGTTGGTGTGCTCACCGGTGCCGGGCGCGACGCCGAAGAAGCCCGCCTCGGGGTTGATCGCGTACAGCCTGCCGTCCTCGCCGAACCGCATCCAGGCGATGTCGTCGCCGATCGTCTCGACCGTCCAGCCCCGGATGGTCGGCTCCAGCATCGCGAGGTTGGTCTTGCCACAGGCGCTCGGGAACGCCGCGGCCACGTACTTGGCCTCCCCGCGCGGCGGGGTGAGCTTGAGGATCAGCATGTGCTCGGCGAGCCAGCCCTCGTCCCGCGCCATCACCGAGGCGATGCGCAGGGCGTAGCACTTCTTGCCGAGCAGGGCGTTGCCGCCGTAGCCGGAGCCGTACGACCAGATCTCCCGCGCCTCGGGGAAGTGCGAGATGTACTTGGTCGAGTTGCACGGCCAGGGAACGTCGGCCTGGCCCGGCTCCAGCGGGGCGCCGAGGGTGTGGACGGCCTTGACGAAGAAGCCCTCGTCCCCGAGGACGTCGAGGACCTCCTGTCCCATGCGGGTCATGGTGCGCATGGAGACGGCGACGTAGGCGGAGTCGGTGATCTCGACGCCGATCGCGGACAGCGGCGAGCCGAGCGGGCCCATGCAGAAAGGCACGACGTACATGGTCCGGCCGCGCATCGAGCCCCGGAAGACGCCCTGCTCCCCGGCGAAGATCTCCCGCATCTCGTCGGGGTGTTTCCAGTGGTTCGTCGGGCCCGCGTCCGCCTCCTTCTCGGAGCATATGAACGTACGGTCCTCGACGCGCGCCACATCGCTCGGATCGGAGGCGGCGTAGTACGAGTTGGGGCGCTTGATCGAATCAAGGCGTGTGAAGGTGCCCTTTTCGACGAGCTCCGCGCACAGGCGGTCGTACTCCGCCTCCGAGCCGTCGCACCACACCACACGATCGGGCTGGGTGAGGGCGGCGATCTCGCCGACCCAGGAGACGAGCTCCTGGTGGTTCGTGGGGCTCGGGGTGGTCGTGAGGGAGGAAGCCACATTGCTGGGCGCCACGATCGCTCCATCCCGCCGGAACCGCACGCGCTCCGGCGTCTTGATTGAGGGTTTTGGACGAATATGTGCACTCATATTCGTTTATGGAGACAGCTACCCCTTGGGGGCTGCGACCCGGATGCTCAGCTCATCCGGTGCCGACCGCGCTCATTTGATCATCCGACTGTGTGGGCCATCTGTCCAGTGGGCACTTTGGTGACCATCACCACTCGACATGAACCGGTAACTTACGGTGGCGTAGGTAGCATGAGCGCCATGACTGCCGCCGCGCCCGATGCCGCCGTTGAAAACCCCCCAGGGCCCCCAGTTGCCCCGCCGCTCCCCCTGAAGCCGATGCTCCGCGGCTGGCTGCACGCCGGCATGTTTCCCGCGGTCCTGGTCTCGGGGGTGGTGCTGACGGCCCTCGCCGACAGTCCGCGCGGGAGGCTGGCCTGCGCCATCTTCACGCTCACCGCATGTGCGCTGTTCGGCACCAGCGCGCTGTACCACCGCGGCGATTGGGGACCGCGCACCGCCGCGGTGCTGCGGCGGCTGGACCACGCCAATATCTTCCTGATCATCGCGGGCACGTATACGCCCTTCACGATGCTGCTCCTGCCCGACGGCAAGAAACAGCTGCTGCTGTGGCTGGTGTGGGCCGGGGCGCTCGCCGGAATCGCCTTCCGGGTCTTCTGGGTCGGCGCCCCGCGCTGGCTGTACACCCCGTGCTACATCGCGCTGGGCTGGGCGGCCGTCTTCTTCCTGCCCGACTTCCTGCGCACCGGCGGCGCCGCCGTCATGACGTTGATCATCGTCGGCGGGCTGCTCTACAGCGTGGGCGCGGTGGTCTACGGCACCAAGCGCCCCAACCCCTCGCCCCGCTGGTTCGGCTTCCACGAGGTCTTCCACAGCTTCACGCTGGCCGCCTTCGTCGTGCACTACGTCGGCATCTCCTTGGTGGCGTATCAGCACGCCTGAGATGCCCAAGGCCACCACCACGTCACAGCCGTCGCAGCAGTCACAGCCGTCGCAGCCGTCACAGCCGGAGCGCAGGCCCGGGCCAGGGCTGCGCGAACGGAAGAAGATCAAGACCCGGCAGGCGATCCGGCGTGCAGCCCTGCGGCTCTTCACGGAGCAGGGCTACGACGCCACTCCGGTGGACCGGATCGCCGCGGCCGCCGACGTCTCGACCAGCACCGTCTTCCGCTACTTCCCGGCCAAGGAGGACATCGTCCTCACCGATGAGTACGACGCGCTCATGGCGGAGGCGATCCGCGAGCGTCCGCGGGACGAAACCCCGGCCGCCTCCCTGCGCCATGCCGTCGTAGGGCTGCTGGGGCCCGCGGCGGGTGCGGAGCGCGAGGAACTGCTGGCCCGGCTGGCCCTCGTACGGCAGGTCCCGGCGCTGCGCGCTCGGATGAGCGGCGGCCTGGCCGACAGCGGAACGCTGCTGGGCGAGGCGCTGGCCGAGCGCACCGGCCGGGCCCCGGACGACTTCGAGGTGCGGGTCGCGGTGGGCGCCGTCCTCGGCGCCCTGCGCGAAGCCGTCTTCCACTGCCTGGACCACCACCGGCCGCCGGCGACCACGGCGAGCACCGCGAAGGGCACCGCCACCCGCGCCGACGCCATGACGACGGCCATCGACCGGGCCCTGGACCTCCTCTCCCGAGGCATCCCGCTCTGACCCGCGAGGCGGGGCCCGGGATGGGCGGCGGGGGCGGGGCCCGCGGGTGCCCTGCCGCGCGCTTCCGGCGGCTCAGCCCCCCAGCTTGGCCGTCAGGGCCTCGACATCGGCCGTGGGTGCGTCGCAGGTGAAGCCGCGGCAGACGTACGCCGCCGGGCGTCCCTCCAGCAGCGGGCGGTCCTGCAGCAGCGGGACCTCCCCGGAGCCGGGCTCGCCGACCGCGACGACCGCCCCGGGGGCGGTGGCCAGGAGTGCGGCGCGGTGCAGGGCGCGGGTCGCCGGGTCGTCGCCGGGGCCGACCACGGCCACCTCGCGCGGCCCGTCGAGCCGGGCCTCGGCCACCGCCAGGCCCCAGCCGATGAAGCGGGGCACCCGGGGGCCGAGGGCCCGCACCACGGCGAGTGCGCGCTCGGCGGCCTCCCGGTGGCGGGAGCTGCCGGTGATGGCGGCGTAGGACAGCAGGGCCCCGGCGGCGGCCGTCCAGCCGGACGGCGCCGCGTTGTCCGTCGGGTCCTGGGGGCGGCGGATGAGCGCCTCGGCGTCATCGGCGGTGTCGAACAGCGTGCCGTCCTCGGCGGTGAACCGGGTCAGCACGGTGTCCATGAGCAGCCCGGCGAAGTCCACCCACGCCCCGTCTCCGGTGACGGCGGACAGGGCGAGGAAGCCCTCGGCCACATCCGCGTAGTCCTCCAGCACGGCCGCGTGAGCGCCCGCGGTGCCGTCGAGCGAGGTGCGGACCAGCCGCCCGCGCTGGTCCATGTGGAGACGCATCAGCAGGTCGGCGGCCTCGGTCGCGGCGTCCACCAGGTCGGGGCGGTCGAAATAGGCACCGGTCTCGGCGAGAGCCGCGACGGCCAGCCCGTTCCACGCGGCCACGATCTTGTCGTCGCGGCCGGGGCGGGCCCGCCGCTCCCGGGCGGCCAGCAGCCGCTCCCGTACGGAGCTGACTCGGCCCGCGTCCGCCGGCCGCTCCCCGTCGGGCAGCTGCAACACGGAGGCTCCCTGCTCGAAGGTGCCCTCCTGGGTCACGCCGAAATACCCGGCGGCGAACTCCGCGTCGGCCTCCCCCAGCACCTCGCGCAGTTGCTCGGGCGTCCACACGTAGTACGCGCCCTCGACATGCCTGCCGGTGCCGTCGTCGCTGTCGGCGTCCAGCGCGGAGGCGAAGCCGCCCTGTGCGGTGCGCAGCTCGCGGACCATGAAGTCCGCCGTCTCCAGCGCGACACGGCGCGCGAGATCCGAGCCGGTGGCGCGCCACAGATGGGCGTAGACCCGGCACAGCAGCGCGTTGTCGTACAGCATCTTCTCGAAGTGCGGCACGGTCCAGCCGGCATCGACGGAATAGCGGGCGAAACCGCCGCCGAGCTGGTCGTAGATACCGCCGCGGGCCATCGCCTCGCAGGTGGCGGACACCATCTGCAGCGCGCCCTCGGAGCCGGTGCGGGCGTGGTGGCGCAGCAGGAACTCCAGCGCCATGGACGGCGGGAACTTCGGCGCACCGCCGAAACCACCGCGCGTGGCGTCGAATTCGCGGGTCAGCCCCATGAGCGCGGCGTGCAGATCCTCCTCGCCGGGCGGCGCGGGCGCGTCCGAGCCCAGGGCGATCCCAGTGCGCTGGGCCAGGTCCTCCACGATCCGGCCGGCGACATCGACGACCTCCTCGCGGCGGTCCGCCCAGGCGGCGCCTACCCCCTCCAGCACCTGCCGGAAGGACGGCATACCGGGGCGGGGCCGGGGCGGGAAGTACGTGCCGAAGTAGAACGGCTGGGCCTCTGGGGTCAGAAAGACCGTCATGGGCCAGCCGCCCTGCCCGGTCGCGGCCTGCACCGCCTCCATGTACACCGCGTCGACATCCGGCCGCTCCTCGCGGTCGACCTTCACGGAGACGAAGTGGGCGTTGAGATACTCGGCGGTCTCCTTGTCCTCGAACGACTCATGGGCCATGACATGGCACCAGTGGCAGCTCGAATAGCCGACGCTCAGCAGCACGGGCACCCCGCGGCGACGCGCATCCTCGAACGCCTCGTCGGACCACGGCCACCATTCGACCGGGTTCTCGGCGTGCTGAAGCAGATAGGGGGACGTCTCGTGCGCCAGACGGTTCGGCATGGGTCCATCCTCCCCCACCCGGCGAGGCAGACCGAAGTTATCCACAGCACGTAACCAACGGGTCCCGGTAACCGCCACCGAGGGTGATCAGGTGCTCGGGGAGCTCGCCCAGCTCCATGATCGAGGTCGAGTCCAGGACGGGGACGCTCTGCGCGCCGCTGATGGTCAGCTGTCTGGGCCGGGTGCCCGTGTCGATGACGATCACCGACGCGCCGATCTCCCGCGTCCCGCCGTCCGGCAGGGCGATCTCGACCGTCTTGGGCCCGGTGAATCGGGCCTCGCCCTCGACCAGGTCGAGCCCTGCCTGCGGCAGGCGGCTCGCGTAGTTCTCCCGCCCGCCCGCGACCATCGCCCGCTTGCGCTCCCGCACGGCGCGAGGTCGACCGGCACCGGGCCGGTCCGTACGCCGTACTCCGCGGCGCCGGGCCTGGTGGGCGGGCGCGTGCGCTGGCGACCAGGGCCTTGGCCGGGGTGCACCCGGAGTTCACGCGGACGCCGCCCAGGTGGCCGCGCTCGACGAGCCCACCTTCCTGCCCGCCTTCGCGAGATCGATGGGCGGGAACCGGCCGCCCTGGCTGGTCCCGATCACCATCACGTCATAGCTCTCGTCTGCCACCCGGCCGTCGTAACCCTGTGCCGTTCCATGCGCACTGATCGTGGTGGGCGAGTGCGAGTGGGCGCCTTCGGCGGCGCACCGGGGGCACTCGTCCGCACTGATGCCGCCACGGCATCACAGGGGGCGGAACAGGTCTTGGACGCGGGTTCCTCCCCGGTCGCAGGGTGGAAGCGATCCCGAACGAAGCGGAAGGACGCACATCATGAAGGTCTTCGTCACCGGCGGCTCCGGTTACATCGGTAAGGCGGTCATCGAGGCGCTGCACCGCCACGGACACACCGTGCGCGCTCTGGCCCGCAGCGAGCACGCGGCCCAAGCGGTCCAGTCGCTCGGGGCGACCGCGGTGCGCGGGGGCCTTGGGGACCTCGCCGTTCTGAACGACGCCGCGGCTCACGCCGAGGCCGTCATCCACCTCGCCCAGGCCCAGACGGGCGAGGAAGACCTCGCCGCGGCCACCGCGCTGCAGGACGGCATCGGCCTGGGCACCTACGTCCACACCGGCGGCACCTGGGTCTACGGCGACACCGACGGCGTCGCGGACGAGGACGCTCCCTGGAACCCGCCGGCCGTGGTCGCCTGGCGCCACCCGGTCGAGGACGCCGTCCTCGACCGCGCCGTCCGCGGCGGCCGACCCGTGATCATCCGCGCCGGGCTGGTGTACGGCGGCGACAACCGGCTCATCGACGTCCTCTTCACCCAGCCCGGCCGGAAAGCGGGCGCCATCGCCTACATCGGCGACGGCCTCCAGCACTGGGCCCTGGTCCACGTCGAGGACCTCGCGGAACTCTATGTGGCGGCCCTGCGGGCCAAGGCCGGTTCGGTCTACGCGGGTGTCGGCGGAGTCAATCCGACGGCCCGGGACGCCGCACAGGCCGTGAGCCACGGAGTCGGGCTGGAGGGCAGGACCGTGTCCATCACCCTGGAGCAGGCCCGTGCGGAGATGGGGCCCGTCGCCGATGCCTTCGCCCTGGACCAGCAGTTCACCCCGGCCCGCGCCCGCGACGAGCTCGGTTGGGCCCCCGCCTTCACCGACCCGCTGGCCGTTTTCGCGCGAGGGTGACCGGCGCGTCCCCACGGACCTCGGGTAGGAAGGACGAGGGGGGCGATGAGAGAGGGCACCGGCGTGGACGTCGACCTGCGCAAGCTGCGCTACTTCGTGGCGGTCGCCGAGGAGCTGCACTTCGGCCGCGCCGCCGAGCGGCTGCATATCGCCCAGCCGGCCCTGTCCCGCCAGATGCGCGCTCTGGAGGACGACCTCGGCGTCCAGCTCCTGCGCCGCGACCGGCGGGGCACCGAGCTGACCGCGGCCGGAGCCCGGCTCCTGGCGGAAGCCCCCCGGCTGCTGGCGGCCAGCACGGCGATGGTCCGCGCGGTCACCGCCGCGGCCGCCGTGACCCCGAGGTTCACCATCGGTTTCATGCCCGGTATCACGGTGACCCCGGCGGTGCGCGCCCTGACCGCCCGCCACCCGGGGCTGGACGTCCGGCTGCTGCGGACCGGCTGGCAGGACCAGGTCGAGGTGCTGCACGACGGCCGAGCCGACGTCAGCATCGTCCGCCTGCCCATCGACCAGCGCGGTCTGCGGGTGCGGCCCCTGTTCACCGAACCCCGCGTCGTCGTGCTCCCCGCGGACCACCCGCTGGCCGCGAAGTCCGCGCTGCCGGTGGGCGACCTGGCCGGCGAGCATCTGCTCCAGGATCCCGACGCCGTACCGGAGTGGCGGGATGTGGCCGATGAGCTGCGCACCGGAGAGCGCGCCGAAGTCCCGCCGATCAACAGCGTGGAGGAGAAGCTCGAACTGGTCGCGGCCGGGGCCGGCATCTGCGTCATCCCGCTCTCCACCGCCACCTTCTACACCCGCCACGACGTCGTCATCCTCCCCGTCGAGGGCATCGGAGCCGGCCGTGTCTGTCTCGCCTGGAGCGCCACCCGCAGCTCACCGCTCATCACCGACTTCGCCGCCCTCGCCGATCTGCTGACCCCACCGCGCCTTCCGTCCGGAACGTCGGAGTCCGAGAACGACCGAGCCGACGGCGACCGCTGAGGCCCTCAGCCCCGCCTGTCAGGGGGCCGCAGTGAGCTGAAGCCCGGGCGTCACCGCCCGGCGGGGCAGGCGGAGTTGTCCACAGGGGAGTTATCCACAGGGCTGCCGGAAAAGAGCCAGAAACGGAAGACTGAGGGCACTGCTGCAGGAGGGGGATCACATGCCGGGGTCACTGGCGGTGCTGCGGGACAGCCACCGGACGGAAGTTGAGCGGCTGCTGTCGCGGGCCGTGGAGGAGGAGGTGCGCCGCTCGGGCGGGCGCACCGATGGCGGGGTGCTGCTCAGCCGGGCGCGGGGCGCGCTGGACGAGATGGCCGCGACCGCCGCGGAGGAGTACGGGGCGTATGTGCGCGCGTTGGACGAAGCCGACGCGGGCAGCAGTCCGCTCTCGGCGCGGCTGTCGCGCGGTCAGCTCGGCACCCCGGCGCTGGCCGCGACGGTCGCCGCGGCGGCGGCCTTCGGCGCGGATCTCACCTATGGCACCTCGGCGGGCACGGCGCTGGGCGCGGGGGTGACGGCCGCCGTGGCCGGTTCGGCCGCCGCCGTCGTCAAGCTCACCGCGCGCCATTGGCCCACCGCCCATCGCCAGGCCGCGCTGCGCAACCAGCCCGGCGGGCCCGAGCAGTTGCGGCTGCAGTGGCTCACGGCGGTCGAGGTGCGGGGCATCCGACCGTTCATCGACCAGCACCGGATGACCTCGGCCGCCGCCCGCCAGGGCGGCGGTTCGGCCAAGCGCTCCGCCTCCGTCACCGGTCAGGCGCCGAGGCTGCGCGGGGCGGACCGCAGCCAGGCGGCCCGCAGGCGCACCGTGCTGGAGCAGTCCTTCGCCCACCTTCCCGAGGCGGAGGGCCCGTTCGCCGGGCGCCGGGCGCAGCTCACCCAGATCGCGCAGTGGGTGCAGCAGGCCCGCGTGTCCACCGAGACCCAGCCCACGGTGGTGTTGCTGGAGGGCCCGCCGGGCTCCGGCCGGACCATGCTGGCCGTGCGGGCGGCCCACCATCTGCGCGATCAGTTCCGCGGTGCGTGCCTGGTCGATCTGCGCGGCGACAGCCCCGAGCAGGCCCCGCTGCCCACCCGCGACGCCCTGCTGCATCTGCTGAACCGGCTCGGCGCACCCCGCGACCAGCTGCTCTTCCGGGAGCGGTCCTCGCAGGACCAGCACATCAGACGGCTCACCGAGCTGTATCACCAGTATCTGACCGGGCTGCCGGTCACCATCGTGCTGGACGACGCCCGCGACGCCGAGCAGGTGCGCACCCTGATCCCGGAGCGGTCCGACAGCCTGGTCCTGATCACCTCGCGCACTCCGCTCGATCTGCCGTCCGACCTCGCCGCCCGGGTGCACCGGATGGAGGTGGGCCCGCTGGACGAGCCGGGCGCCGAGGAGCTGCTGCGGACCTCCGCCGAGGAGCCCAGCGGGGCGGGCCCCTACGACGGGCAGTCCGTGGAGCGGATCGCCGAGCTGTGCGGGCGGCTGCCGCTGGCGCTGCGGATCGCGGGCTCCTCGCTCGGCCCGCGCACCCCCGCCGCCCTGGTCACCGAGCTGGAGGCGTACGGCCCGGTGGGCGCGATCGAGCGCGCCCTGTGGCTGCGCTACACCGACCAGCAGGACGGCGCCCGGCGGCTGCTGCGCCGGCTGGCGCTGGCCGGGCGGGCCAGCCTGGGCGGCGCGGCGGCCGCGGCGCTGCTGGACACCGATGAGCAGGAGGCCGGCCGCCATCTGGAGGCGCTCGGCCGGGCCGGGCTGATCCAGCATGTGCGCGGCAGCCGCTACCGCCTCCATGACCTGGTGCGCTCCTTCGCCCATGCCCGGCTGCTCGACGAGGAGCAGCCGGACCAGCGCACCGCCGCGCAGGAGCGGCTGATCCGCAGCTATGCCGAGCTCGCGGATTCGGTGATCCGGCTGGTCGACGGCAAGACCTCGACCCGTGCCGACAAGTTCGGCAAGGGCGCGGCGGGCGGCCATGGCTTCACCTCGCTGGACGCGGCGCTGCGCTGGCTGGACGACGAATCGAGCTTCATCACCGCCGCCCTGCGCCATGCGGAGGGCGTGGACCAGTCCGCGGTGCTGCATCTGCTGGGCGCCCTGTGCGACTACTGCCTGCTGCGCGGCGATCTCTACCGGCTGGGCGAGATCAGCGAGCTCACCCAGGCCGTGGACCAGGGGCTGCTGATGCGGTCCGTGCAGTGGCGCACCGGTATCGCGGCCCGCCAGCTCGGCGAGCTGGACCAGGCGCGCACCACGCTGTCCTCGGTGGTGGACCTGTATTTCGAGGCGCAGCACCAGGCGGGCGCGGCCCGTGCCCTGTGCAGTCTCGGTATCACCCTGCATCACCAGGGCAATCTCGGGGAGGCCGCGGCGAAGCTGCGCGAGGCGCTGGAGCTCCAGCAGGCCGAGGAGCTGCGCGGTGACCGGGGCTGGACGATGCACGCCCTGGCGGCGGTGGAGCGCGACCGCGGCGGGCTGGCCGAGGCGCTGGAGCTGCTGGACGCGGCCCTGGAGCTGCATCAGGAGAACGAGAGCCTGCACGGCCAGGCGTGGGCGCATTTCCAGCTCGGCCAGGCATGTCTGCGGATGGGCGATGTGCCGCGCGCCGAGGCCGAGCTGCGGGGCGCGCTGGACGCCTACAGCCGCACCCATGACCAGCGCGGTGAGGCATGGGCGCTCACCCAGCTCGCCCGGGCCCGGCTGGTGGCCGGGGAGGCGTCGGCGGCCGTCGACCAGCTGCGCCAGGCCCTCTCCCGCCACCGGGAGAACGAGGACGCGCGGGGTGAGGCATGGACGCTGTACTACCTGGGCCAGGCGCTGGAGGAGCGCGGCGACCACGATTCGGCGTTGCGCGAGCTGGAGCGGGCCCGTCTGATGTTCAACCGGATGCGGGATGTGTACGGGCTGGCGTGCTCCCGCCATCACTCGGCGCGGGTCACCCGTGATCTGCGGGCGGCGCAGACGGGCTCGCTGCGCAACAGCGGCTTCGCCCGGCAGCTTCTCCAGGACGCGCGGCATGACTTCCGGCGGGTGGGCGTGGCCCATGGCGAGGCATGGTCCTGCGTCGAGCTGGCGGTGATCGATGCGGGAAACGGCAAGGCGGCGCAGGCGCTGGAGCTGGTGGACGAGGCGGCCGGGCTGTTCGCGGGGTACGGGGACCGGCGCGGCCGCTCCTGGGCCCGGTTCCTGCGCTGCACCCTGCTGCCGTTCGCCTCCGCGGGCGGCTCGGTCATCGGCACGGCGGTGGCCCAGGAGGAGCTGGCGGAGCTGGCACGGGAGATGCGCGAGGAGGGCACGGCGGGCGATTCCCGGCTGGAGGGGTGCGCGGAGGCGTTCGCGCTGGTGCTGGAGCGCGGCGTCGAGCCGGAAACGGGGTGGCAGGCATGGCAGCTCGGCATGGTGCCGAGCCGCCACTCGCGCGAGGTCATGGCCGTGCTGGCGGAGCCTCGCGGCTAGGCCGGACAGGGCCTGGTCACGAAGAGCGCGGAGAGGGGGCCGGGATACGCGAGCCCGTCGGCCGGGCCGGGATACGCGAGATCCCGTCGGCCGGGCCGGGATACATGTGATCCCGGCGGCCGGGCCGTGAGGCCCCGCTCACGCGGGGCACGCGGTCGGACCCGGCCAGGGTTCAGGCCGTGCGCTCCTCGCCCTTGGTCGCTTCGGCGGAGGCCGTCGCCGGAGCCTTGCCGGGCTCCGGCCCCTCCTCGAAGTCCACCCGCTTCATGTGCTTGTTCATGGACTTCATCAGGAACCACACCGCCGCGCCGATCACGGCGAAGACGATGAAACCGAGGACGCCCGGGGTCACCTTGTTCTCGTCCAGGTCCTTGGCGAGCGGGACGAGATGCGTCATGGCGAGGGTGCTGGTGGCGCTCATCATGGGCTCAATTGTTGCGGATGCCCGCGAAGAGGTCGTCCTCGGGGAGGGAGGTGTCCACAAGAGACTTGGCGAGCTCGTACTCCTCGGTGGGCCAGACCTCCCGCTGGACGTCCATGGGCACCCGGAACCAGCCGCCGTCGGGATCGATCTGCGTACGGTGCGCGATCAGCGCCTTGTCGCGGATCTCGAAGAAGTCGGCGCAGGGCACATAGGTGGTCAGGGTGCGCTCGGGCCGGTTGAACGTCTTCCAGCGCTCCAGCCACTCCTCGTACGGCGAGTCCAGACCGCGGGCCAGCAGCGCCTCATGCAGGGCGACGGTGCGCGCCCGGTTGAAGCCCTGGTTGTAGTAGAGCTTCTGCGGCTGCCAGGGCTCCCCCGCCTCCGGGTACTTCTCGGGGTCACCCGCCGCCTCGAAGGCCACCATCGTGATCTTGTGGGTCATGATGTGGTCGGGGTGCGGATAGCCGCCGTTCTCGTCATAGGTGGTGATCACCTGCGGCTTGAACGAGCGGATCAGCCTCACCAGGGGCTCCGCCGCCGCCTCGACGTCCTGCAACGCGAAGCAGCCCTCGGGCAACGGCGGCAGCGGATCGCCCTCGGGCAGTCCGGAGTCCACAAAGCCCAGCCACTCCTGTTTGACGCCGAGGATCTCGCGCGCCTCGTCCATCTCCTTGGCCCGGACCTCGTGGATGTTCTCCTCGATGTAGGGGTCGCCCTGGAGCTTGGGATTGAGGATGGAGCCGCGCTCTCCGCCTGTGCAGGTCGCGACCAGCACGTCCACCCCCTCAGACACGTACTTGGCCATGGTGGCCGCGCCCTTGCTCGACTCGTCATCGGGGTGCGCATGCACGGCCATCAAACGCAGCTGCTCAGTCAAGTTCGATCCTCAGTGATTCGTCGTGGGAGACGGCTTCTATAGTGACCTAAACCAGGGACAAATAATTCCGATGTCTCTCCCAGCAGGAGGAACGCCCATGGCCGCCGTGCGCGAGGGTCTTCCCGACGGGCGTTACGGCCGGTCCGCGGACGCCCGTGCCGACCGCACGCTGAAGATCGTCGGCGCGGTGCTCGGTGCCGGGCTGCTGGCCCTGATCGCGTGGTTCGGATACGACTACATCGCCGGTCAGGACGTCAGCGGCCGGTTGACCGGTTTCAAGGTGGTCGCCGACGACGCCGTCGACGTCCGGCTGGAGATCACCAAGGACAAGGACGCCACCGGCGTCTGCACCGTGCGTACCCTGGATGAGTACCACGACGAGGTGGGCCGGAAGGACTTCACCTTCGACCAGCGCGAGGGCGACCTGGTCAAGGTGGTGACCGTGCGCACCACGGCCCGGGCGACCACCGCCGAGCTGATCGGCTGCGAGCCCGGACGATAATCGAACCGGACGTGTCGGCGGCTGCCCCGATCTGACCAGCACTGACGGCTTTCCTGCGCATTGCGCCCAGTTCCCTCCTCCCCGTTTCTTGCCGGAATTGTTAGGCTCGTGGTTTCGCCCCGCTTTGAAGGCGCACCCTTCTGAGTAGGGCGTTCATTTGTATTCCCAGCACCGACGAGGAGCACCTGTGACCCAGACCAGCGAGAACGTCACCTGGCTGACCCAGGAGGCGTACGACCAGCTCAAGGCCGAGCTGGAGTACCTGTCGGGTCCCGCACGTGTCGAGATCGCGAAGAAGATCGAGGCTGCCCGGGAGGAAGGTGACCTCCGGGAGAACGGGGGCTACCACGCCGCCAAGGAGGAGCAGGGCAAGCAGGAGCTCCGAGTGCGTCAGCTGACGCAGCTCCTGCAGCAGGCGAAGGTCGGCGAGGCACCCGCGGACACCGGCGTGGTCGCCCCCGGCATGGTCGTCACCATCGCGTTCGACGGCGACCCGGACGACACCCTGACCTTCCTGCTCGCCTCCCGTGAGTACGCGAGCGCGAACATCGAGACCTACTCGCCGCAGTCCCCGCTGGGCTCGGGCGTGAACGGCAAGAAGGTCGGCCAGGACGCGGAATACGAGCTGCCCAACGGCCGCACCGCCTCGGTGCGGATCCTGGAGGCCAAGCCGTACCAGGGCTGAGCGCCCGGTGTGGAGCCCCGGCCGGACGGCCGGGGCTCCTCCACGATCGCCACACCCCTCAGCGGGGCCGCTCAGGCGGTCGCCGAGCGGTATTTGCGCACCGCCAGCGTCCGGAAGAGCACGATGATCAGCAGCGACCAGAGAACCGACGCCAGCGCCGGATGCTGCATCGGCCAGGCATCCGAGACCACGCCCTCCGGATTGCCGAACAGCTGCCGGGACGCCTGCACCGTCGCACTGAAGGGGTTCCAGTCGGCGATATGGCCCAGCACGGCGGGCATCTTGCTGGACGGCACGAAGGCGTTCGAGATGAACGTCAGCGGGAAGAGCCAGATCAGCCCGCCCGAGGTGGCCGCCTCCGGCGTCCGTACCGACAGGCCGATCAGCGCGCCGATCCACGAGAAGGCGTAGCCGAGCAGAAGCAGCAGCGCGAACGCGCCCAGCGCCTTCAGGACGCCGTCATGGACCCGCCAGCCCACGATGACCGCGACGATCGCCAGCACCACCAGCGTCAGCGCCGTCTGCACGAGATCGGCGAGCGTACGGCCGGTGAGCACCGCGCCCCGCGCCATCGGCAGTGAGCGGAAGCGGTCGATCAGCCCCTTGTGCATATCGTCGGCGATCCCCGCCCCCGCGCCCGCCGTGGCGAACGTCACGGTCTGCGCGAAGATCCCCGCCATCAGGAACTCGCGATACACCGTGGCATCCGCGCTGGCCTGCCCCGGCACCATGATCGCGCCGCCGAAGACATAGCTGAACAGCACCACGAACATGATCGGCTGCACCAGGCCGAACACCACCATCTCCGGGATGCGCATCATCCGCAGGAGATTGCGCTTGGCGACCACCAGCGAGTCCCGGACGGAGCGCAGCGGTCCGCCGCGCGGCCGGGGGGCCGCCGTGACGGTGGCACCGGTCTCCTCGACGACGGCCATCACTCGACTCCCTTGCTCTCGGCCTCGCCGCCGCCCTGGAGTCCGTCCTCGGTTCCATGGCCGGTGAGGGAGATGAACACGTCGTCCAGGGTCGGGCGGCGCAGTCCGATGTCGTCGATCTCCACACCGCGGGTGTCCAGTTCGCGGATGACCTCGGCGAGCAGCTTGGCGCCGCCCACGACCGGGACGGTGACCTGACGGGTGTGCTGCTGCACGGTCGTCTCGCCCTTGCCCAGGACCCGCAGGACCTGCTCGGCGACCGCGATGTGCTCGCGCTCATGCACCACGACCTCGACCCGCTCCCCGCCCGTATGGGCCTTGAGCTGGTCGGAGGTGCCGCGGGCGATGACCCGGCCGCGGTCGATCACGCAGATGTCATGTGCCAGATGGTCCGCCTCCTCCAGATACTGCGTGGTCAGCAGCAGCGTCGTGCCACCGGCCACCAGCTCCTGGATGACCTCCCACAGCGCCTGCCGGTTGCGCGGGTCCAGACCGGTGGTCGGCTCGTCCATGAACATCACGGGCGGGCTGACCACCAGGGCCGCGGCGAGGTCCAGCCTCCGGCGCATCCCGCCGGAGTACGTCTTGGCGGTGCGGTCGGCCGCCTCGGCGAGGCTGAACCGCTCCAGCAGCTCACTCGCGCGGGACTTGGCCGCCCGCGCTCCCATCTGGTAGAGCTGGCCGACCATCTGGAGGTTCTCGCGGCCGGTCAAATACTCGTCCACGGCCGCGAACTGGCCGGACAGCCCGATGGAGCGGCGGACCTCGTCGGGGTTCTTCAGCACGTCCACCCCCGCGACCACCGCCGTTCCGCTGTCCGGGCGCAGCAGCGTGGTGAGCACGCGCACCGCGGTGGTCTTGCCGGCGCCATTGGGGCCGAGCAGTCCGAGCACGGTTCCTTCCGGTACGTCGAGATCGACGCCGTCCAGAGCCCTTACGTCGCCGAAGGTCTTCACCAGACCCTCGGCGTGAATAGCGCCTGGCATGTTGGCACTCCCGGGGTTGGGGCCGTTCCACACTCAATCAAGGCATAAGTCCGCCCATATGGGCAGCGCTCGGCAGCAACTGGACGGCAATGGTACCGGGAACGCGATACATCGCGACATACGCGAGGAGAAGATAGTCAGACCCGGGGGCGACGAGGCCCCGGGCCGTCGGGGCATCAGCCCCGCCGCGGGGCCCGCGGCGGCGGGCCGTCTCCCGTCGTCAGGCCATCACCGTGTAACCGGCCCCGCGCAGCGCCTCCCGGACCTCCTCGCAGTGGTCCGTCCCCTTCGTCTCCAGATGCAGCTCCACCTCGGCCTCGCTCAGCCCGAGCCGCGGATTGGTGCGCACATGGCTGACGTCGAGCACATTGGCGTCCAGCGTCGACAGCACTCCCAGCAGCGTGGCCAGCGCCCCCGGCCGGTCCGTGAGCCGCAGCCGCAGCGACAGATAGCGCCCCGCCGCGGCCATGCCGTGCCGCAGGATGCGCTGCATCAACAGCGGATCGACGTTGCCGCCCGAGAGCACCGCGACCACCGGCCCCTCGAAGGACTCCGGCGCCGACAGCAGCGCGGCCACCGGGCTCGCGCCCGCCGGCTCCACCACCAGCTTCGCCCGCTCCAGGCAGAGCAGCAGCGCGCTGGACAGCTCGTCCTCGGTGACCGTACGGACCTCGTCGACGAGATCGTCGATGATCTGGAACGGCACATCGCCCGGCCGCCCCACCTTGATGCCGTCCGCCATCGTCACGGGCGCCTCGATCGAGACCGGCCGCCCGGCCGCCAGCGACGGCGGATACGCCGCGGCGCCCTCCGCCTGCACCCCCACCACCCGCACATCCGGCCGCAGGGCCTTCACCGCCACCGCGATCCCGGCCGCCAGCCCGCCCCCGCCGATGCCCACCACCACGGTGCGCACCTCGGGGCACTGCTCCAGGATCTCCAGCCCCACCGTGCCCTGCCCCGCGATGATGTCCGGGTGGTCGAAGGGGTGGATGAAGACCGCGCCCGTGCGCTCGGCGTACTCCTGCGCCGCCCGCATCGTCTCGTCCACGATCTGGCCGCGCAGCCGCACCTCGGCGCCGTAGTCCCGGGTGGCCGCGATCTTCGGCAGCGGGGCGCCCTCGGGCATGAAGACCGTCGAGCGCACGCCCAGCAGCGAGGCGGCGAGGGCGACGCCCTGCGCATGGTTCCCGGCGCTCGCCGCGACCACCCCGGCCGCCCGCTCCTCGGGGCTGAGCCCGGAGATCCGCACATAGCCGCCGCGCAGCTTGAACGACCCGGTGCGCTGGAGGTTCTCGCATTTGAGGTGGACCGGCGAGCCGACCAGACCGGACAGATAGCGGCTGCCCTCCAGCGCGGTGAGCCGGGAGATCCCCGACAGCGTCTTCTGCGCCCCGCGGATGTCGTCGAGCGTGATCGTCTTGATCGTCTCGGGTTCCTCGGAGGCGGAAGCGGAGGCAGAGCCCCCGGAGGCGGAGCCCTCGGGCCCGGACCCCTCGGAGCCAGAAGCGGAGGCGGACCGCCCCGAGCCGGAAGCGAGGCCAGACCCCGCGGAACCCGTGGAGGCGGTAGCAGAAGCGGAGGAGGTGGGGTGCGAGGCCGGGCCGGACCCGGAGCCGGGCCCGTCCTCGTCGCCGTGTCGTGCAGCCATGGTCCCCAGTCTGGCAGCTCACCCCGGCGGGCCCCCGCGGCCCGGGCCGGTGCGGGTCCGGTGCCGGGCCGGTGCCGGTCGGGTATTCGGGCCAAGGCCCACGGCGGGCCACGACGACGGAGAACGGCTCAGAACGGCAGGTTGTGGCTCGGAGGTCGTCAGGTTTCTGCAGCCCCCGTACGGGCAGGGCCCCGGCCGCGTACTCTGTGCCACATCCCACAGACCACCGCATGAAGTGAGCCCTAGGCCATGCCCACCCAATCGGACATGACGACTCAACTCGACACCGGCGTACTGGACACGCTCCAGCATCAGGTCGCCGTCTTCGCCCGCCGTGCGGAACAGACCCGGCTCGGCGGCGTCGGCCAGGCCCGCAACTCCATGGACCGAGCCGCGTATCTGCTGCTCAACCGGCTCGACCAGGAAGGCCCGATGGGGGTCAAGGCGCTCGCGGGGAGCATGGGCATCGACTCGTCCACCGTGACCCGCCAGGTCGCCCCGCTGGTCGACTCCGGCATGGTCAAGCGCACCTCGCACCCCGAGGACGGCCGCGCGGTCGTGCTGCAACTCTCCCCACGCGGCAAGGCCCGCCTGGAGGAAGTGCGCTCCTCACGGCGCGACCTGATGGCCCGCGTGACCGACGACTGGACGGCGGAGGAGCGCGATCTCTTCTGCGATCTGCTGACCCGGTTCAACAGCGCCCTCTCCGCCGCACACAGCACGGTGCCCCAGGCGGCGCCCGCCACCTGACCCCCGGCGCGACCGCGCAGAGCTCGCAGACCTCTTGGCAGACCTCTTGACCGGGTGCCCGTGCCTGCCGTGTCCTAAAGGAACGGGAGGCGGAGGACGTGGTGCGAGAGCGGCGGGCAGCACGGGATGGCCGCCGGGCCCGGGAGTTCGAGGTATTCGTCGCGGGCGCGGGTGGCCGCCTGCTGCATGCGGCCGCGCTGCTCACGGGGGAGCCGACGGGGGACACCGAAGCCGCCGAGCGCCTGCTGACCGCCGCGCTCGCGCGCACGTACGCCCGCTGGGACCGGCTGCGCGGCGAGGATCCGTACGACCACACCCGCCGGACGCTGGCCGCCCTCTTCGCCCACCGAGGCCACCGCTACCGCCACCCGCGCGGCGGCCTCCTGGCCCGGCTCACCCCGCAGGAGCGGCTGGTGCTGGTGCTGCGGCTGTACGAGGGGGTCGCGGAGGAGCAGACGGCGGCGGCACTCGGCCTCCCGGTCGAGCGGGTCCGGGCGATCTGCACCCGCGCGGTGACGGCGATGCGCAGCGCGGCGCCGCGGCGTAGCGCGTACGGAACGCCCCCGTCCACCGGAACGCCCCCGTCCACCGGAACGCCCCCGTCCACCGGAACGCCTCCGTCCAAGGCCCGCCGGATGGCCACCGAAGCTGGAACCGGGGCCGGAGCCGGGACCGGGGTGGCGCCATGAGCTTTCCGGACCGCAAGGAGACCGAGGTCCGCCGGATGCTGGAGGGCCCGCATCCGGTGCTGCCGCCGGATCTGGCGGGCCGGGCGACCGAACGGGGACGGCGGATGCTCCGCCGCCACCAGTTCGTACGCACCGTCGGCTGGCTGCTGCTGTTCGCCGCGGTCGTCGCCTTCGCCGTCTGGGCGGCGATCGTCGAACCGTGGACCGCGCCGCCGCCCACCGACACCACCCCACCCCTCGAAGGATGGTGACCGCCCTCAAAGGTTCGCGGGCCAGGCGGTCGGGCGGGCAGGCGATCAGGCAGCCACCCGCCCCAGCCGTCAGCCCAGCGCCTGGCTCAGGTCCATGAGCAGATCGTCGACCGACTCGATGCCCACCGACAGCCGTACGAGATCGGCCGGCACCTCGAGCGCCGAGCCCGCCGCCGAGGCGTGCGTCATCCGCCCCGGGTGCTCGATCAGCGACTCGACGCCGCCGAGCGACTCCCCGAGCGTGAACAGCCGCGCCCGGTCGCACACCTCGACCGCCGCCTCTTCACCGCCCGCGACCTGGAACGACACCATGCCGCCGAAGGCCCGCATCTGCTTGGCCGCGATCTCGTGCCCCGCGTGTTCCGGCAGCCCCGGGTAGTAGACCCGGGTCACCTTGGGGTGCGCGGTGAGCATCTCCGCGATCCGCGTGGCGTTGGCGCTGTGCCGGTCCATGCGGACGGCGAGGGTCTTGATGCCGCGCATCACCAGCCAGGCGTCGAAGGGCCCGGCGATGGCGCCCATCGCGTTCTGGTGGAAGGCGAGTTCGTCCCCGAGGCCGGTGTCGGAGACGACCAGCGCACCGCCGACGACGTCCGAGTGCCCGCCCATGTACTTGGTGGTGGAGTGCACCACGACGTCCGCGCCGAGCGCGAGCGGCTGCTGGAGGTACGGGCTGGCGAAGGTGTTGTCCACCACCAGCCGGGCCCCCGCGGTGCGGGCGATGTCGGCCACGGCGGCGATGTCGGTGATGCCGAGCAGCGGGTTGCTCGGGGTCTCGACCCAGATCACCTTCGTACGGGGGCGGAGCGCGGCCCGTACCGCCGCCGGGTCGGAGGTGTCGGCGACCGACCACTCCACCCCCCAGCGCTCCACGACCTTGGCGAACAGGCGGAACGTACCGCCGTACGCGTCGTCCGGGATGACGACATGGTCGCCCGGCACCAGAAGCGTGCGCAGCAGGCAGTCCTCGGCGGCAAGACCGGACGCGAAGGCGAGGCCGCGGCGGCCACCCTCCAGCGCCGCCAGGTTCTCCTCCAGCGCGGTGCGGGTGGGGTTGGCGGAACGGCTGTACTCATAGCCGCCCCGCAGACCGCCCACCCCGTCCTGCTTATAGGTGGAGACCTGGTAGATCGGGGGGACGACGGCGCCGGTGAGCGAGTCGGCCTCCTGGCCCGCGTGGATGGCGAGCGTCTCGAAACTCTGAGGATGCCCCTCGGGGTGCTGGTGGCTCATGGGCCCGAGCGTAACGCCCGACGCGCCCGTGCTGGATTCAACGACCGCCGAGGCGCATAGGCTGGACCACAAGCCGTTCTGAGCCACCAGCCGTTACGGACCACCAGCCGTTCTGGACCACCAGCCGTTACGGAACTTCACACGGGGACACCTCATGGAGCTTCTGATCTTCCTCATCGCCATCGTCATGATCGGCGGGCTGATCGTCATGCCGGCCCTGCGGCGGCGGCGCGGGGGCCGCGAGGCCGTGCGGGGGATGATGCGCGCCTCGGATCCGCAGGAGTACGGCTTCGTACCGCGCGAGCGGCTGGACGTACGGCTGCCCGGCCCGGACCGGCAGTTGATCGACGCCCTGGAGGAGGTCCAGGCCCGGCAGGACTGGCAACCGGCCGCCCGCCTGCTCGCACTCACCGAGGCCACCTCGGAGCTGCGCTGGCAGCGGGTGCAGACGCTGGCCGGGGCGGCGGCCTTCGAGCTCGCCCAGGCCCCCGGCCAGGGCGGGATGTGGCTGCGCACCTGGCGGGTGGCGGCCCCCGAGGACCCGGGCGCGGCGGCGGTGCAGGCGGAGTTCCTGGTCCGGCAGGCGCTGCTCGACCCGTCCTCGGTCGACTTCCGGATGATCCTGGAGGAGGCCCGGGACGTCTGCCACGAGGCGGCCCGGCTGGCCCCGGAGGACCCGGTGCCGCACATCATCGAGCTCGGCGTCGCCCGCGGCATGGCCTACCGGCAGGCCGACTTCGAGGAGCTGTGGTCCAAGGTCACCAAGCTCGCCCCGCACCACATGGGCGCCCACCTCGCCGCCCTCCACTACTGGTGCGAGAAGTGGCACGGCTCCCAGGACCGCGCCGACGCCTTCACCCACGCGGCCGCCGCCTCGGCCCCCGAGAAGAGCCTCCTCCCCGCCCTGCCCCTCTTCGGCGTCTTCGAGCACCTGCCGGAGGCGAACCTCGTGCGCACGCTCTACCGGAGCGAGGTGATCGTGAAGGCGATCGAGGGCGCGCTCTTCGCCGTCCGCCGGGCCCCCGCCGACCACCCGGTGCTGCCGCACGTCCGCCATCTGCTGGTCTTCTTCCTGGTCCGGGCGGAGCGGTACGCGGAGGCCCTGGAGCAGCTGCGCCACGTGGACGGCCATGTGGGCGCGGTCCCGTGGTCGTACGGGGCGGACCCGGCGGCCGAGTACACGGTCTACCGGGCGCTCGCGGTCGCGGGCTGGGAGGGCGGGGGCGGCTCCCCGGCGACGCTGCCGGGGTGAGACGCTGCCGCGGTGAGGGGTCGGGCGGCGGAATTCAGACACCCCGAAGCCCGTTGTAACAAGCACACGGCGCAGGGAGACACCCCGCGCCGTAAGACCCGCACCAGCGCAGTGACCGCACCCGCCCAGGTAACGCGTAACGCACCCGCCCGAGGGACCACACCCGCCAGCCGGATCCGTATAGGAGCCCAGTGATGTTGTTCAGCCGCCACAAGAACCACCTCCCCACCCCCGAGGAGGCGCTGAAGGGCCGCGCCGAACCGGGCTTCACCGTCCCCGACCGCCACACGGTCCTCGGCAACCCGCTGGCCGGCCCGTACCCCGAGGGCCTGGTCGTCGCCGACTTCGGCCTGGGCTGCTTCTGGGGCGCGGAGCGGAAGTTCTGGCAGGCCCCGGGCGTCTGGACCACCCTCGTCGGCTACCAGGGCGGCCACACCGAGAACCCCACGTACGAAGAGGTCTGCAGCGGCCTCACCGGCCACACCGAGGCCGTCCGCGTCGTCTTCGACCCGACCGTCACCTCCTACGCCGCCCTCCTGAAGCTCTTCTGGGAGTCCCACGACCCCACCCAGGGCTTCCGCCAGGGCAACGACGTCGGCACCCAGTACCGCTCGGCGATCTACGCCCACTCCCCCGAGCAGCAGTCCGAGGCCGAGTCCTCCCGCGCCTCCTACCAGTCCGTCCTGACGGGCTCCGGCTACGGCGAGATCACCACCGAGATCCTCCCGGCGGGCCCCTTCTACCCGGCCGAGGCGTATCACCAGCAGTACTTGGACAAGAACCCGGCCGGCTACTGCGGCATCGGCGGCACGGGCGTCTCCTGCCCGATCGGGGTGGCCCCGGCCGAGGGCTGACCTCCGCTCTCGCGGTCAGCCCTTGAGCCTCCCGGGCCTCCAGGGACACCCCGGACGCCCCGTGCCGCACCCATGCGACAACCACACCGGACAAACAGAATAGAAGGTGGAGCAACCGGGCACAGACCCCGGTCACAGCCCCGCCTGGGAGGACATGCCGCCGCTGCTCGCCGCCGCATGCCCGGGACCGCCGGACTTGGTGTACGGGCTGTCAGTCGGTGCGGTAGCCAGCCATGATCGAGGCCGGGTAGCGGCTGCCTGCGGAGCCCCGGGGGAGGACCTCCCGGATACGGGCCAGGTCGGCCTCGGTGAGTTCTACGTCGGTGGCGCCGACGTTCTCCTCCAGACGTGTGGCGCTGCGGGTGCCCGGGATCGGGATTACGTCCTCGCCCTGGGCGAGCAGCCAGGCCAGGGCAAGCTGGGCGGGGGTGATGCCCTTGGTGGCGGCGAGCTTTCGGAGCTGCTCGGCGGCGTTCAGGTTGTAGGCGTAGTTCTCGCCCTGCCAGCGCTCGTCCCAGCGGCGCATGTCGCCCTCGGGGTACTCGTCAGCGGGCTTGACCACGCCGGAGAGGAAACCGCGGCCGAGCGGCGAGTACGGTACCAGGCCGATCCCCAACTCTCGCAGGACCGGAAGGATCTCGTCCTCTACTTCGCGTTCGAAGACCGAGTACTCGTACTGAAGGGCTGTGACCGGGGTGACGGCGTGGGCTCGGCGGATGTACTGCGGGCCGACGTTACTCAGGCCGAAGTACTGCACCTTGCCCTCGGCCATCAGGTCACCGACAGTGCCGGCGACCTCCTCGGCCGGTACGTCGGGGTCGGAGATGTGCTGGTAGAAGAGGTCGATGCGGTCGGTCTGGAGGTAGCGCAGGCTGTTCTCGGCGACCTTGCGGATGTTCTCCGGGCGGCTGTTGACGCCGCTCCCCAGCGTCTTGCTGGTCATGTCGAAGCCGAACTTGGTGGCCAGGATGACCTCGTCGCGGAAGTCCTTGACTGCGCTGCCGAGCAGCGTCTCGTTGCTGCCGGTGCCTTGGCCGTACAGCTCGGCGGTGTCGAAGAAATCGACTCCGAGTTCGTGGGCGCGGCGGATGGTGGAGATGCCGTCCTCGTCGTTCGAGGGGCCGTAGGCCAGGGACATCCCCATCACGCCCAGTCCGAGCGCGGAGACGCGCAGTCCCTGCTGTCCCAGGGTGCGGTGCTGCATGAGATCGCTCCTCGTGTCATGTCGGCAGCCCATAGCTGACCAAACCAAACTGTTCGGTGTGAACCTACGCCTGTCTGGAGTGCAACGCAAAACCGAACGGTTCGGTCGCCTATCCTGGGCTCATGCCTCGCTCCACCAACCCTGGCCAGACCTCGGACGCCGCCATCGCGGGCGAGTCCGCCGACTCCACGCGCCAGCGGATCGTCGCCGCAGCCAAGGAGGAGTTCGCCCGGCACGGGATCGCCGGCGCCCGCGTGGACCGCATCGCCAAGCAGGCCAGGACGAGCAAGGAACGTGTCTACGCCTACTTCCGCAGCAAGGAAGCCCTTTACGCGCACGTCGCCGAACGCGAGACGACCGCACTCGTCGAGGCCACTCAGCTGGACCCGGCCGACCTGCCCGGTTATGCCGGCATCCTCTTCGACCACTTCACGGCACGTCCGGACCACTACCGCCTGATCATGTGGGGCCGCCTGGAGCTGGCCGAGCTCGCAGACAACACCACCAGCCCCCTCCAGGCCACGATCGCCGGCAAGCTCGACCAACTCCGCGACGCACAGCGCATCGGGCTGCTCGACCCGGCCTGGGACCCGGTCGACGTCCTCGCCCTGATCAACCAGATCGCCATGACCTGGGCAGGTCAGCCCGAAATCGCCGCCGCTGCCGCAGACCAGGCCGTGGACCCCTCCATCGCCGCCCGCCGCGCCGCACTGGTGGCCGCCGTCGAGCGCATGTTCCCTCGCTCGGACTGAGAACAACGCCCAAACCGTTTGGTTTGACGCACACCTCCGGGTGTGTCCGTTGAAGATGACCTGGTGGACGAACACGCGGTCCGCTTGGCGCGGGAGTGATGACGTCGAGCCCGCGGCCGGCCAGGTGGTCGGTGATGGCCGTGGCCATCCGGATTGGCGGTAGCAGCCCTCGTCAACGGCTGTCCCAGCCAGGGGTTCGGCGACACCCGACAGACGCGCCGTCCCGGGGTCAACCCCCGAAGGACTTCCGGAGCCGACCACTGAGCTCAGCCGCGAGAAGCGGGTCAAGGTCGGCACCGCCGCGCAGGCAGGCACCTGGCTGGGGAACTGGCCTACTTCCGCAGTGGTCCGGCCAATGCGGAGCTCTGCGTGCATGACAGCGGCGCATGCGTCACCACATGCACCCCATGGCGACTTCGGGGCACGAAGCAATGCGCTGGGTGGACTGGGCCGGCCATCGCACGTGGATACCGCCAGGGGGCGAATGGCCGGCCACAGTACGTGCCGGCCCGGCGAATCGGGCACCGTTGGAGCCTCCTCGGCGGACGGGGCCGTGAGGCCGGGGGCTCCTGGTCAGGCCGGGGCAGTTCGCGTCGCGGTGATCACCACCGTTGCGTACGGCATCGTGAAGCTGCCGCCCATCGCGTCGATGGCTGCCCCAACACCCTCCAGCACTTCCGCCAGCTTGTCCGAGGGGAGCCGGGTGAAGGCGCCCTGGGTGGGGATTTGGTCCAGCCACGCGTCCCGGGTGTAGGTCCGCTCCCAGTCGAACCGCCATTGCTCCGGTTCGCCGAACACACCCGTCTCTCGCATCCCGTCGGCGGCCTTGGTGAGTATCGGCTGGTTGGCGTCCAGCCCGCCCCGTGTCATCGCCCGGAAGTCGAACGGCGCGTCGGGCACGGCACGTTGGTAGATCGTGGTGACGGCTTCCGCCAGATCGGGCGGGAGCTGGAAGACGTTCCAGAACGCGGCCAGTCGGGCATGGGGCCGCAGCACCTGGGCGGCCTTGGCCGCTCCCGCGACCGGGTCGATCCAGTGCCATGCCTGGCCCGCGATCACGGCGTCGAATTCGCGACCGGCCGGGTCCCAGGCTTCGAACGTCGCGACGTCGACCTCCGTCCCGAGCCGCCGCGCCACCTCGGCCATCCGCGCGTCCGGTTCGACCCCGAGCACCCTGTGGCCCGCGTCCTGGAACTGCCGGGCCGCGATACCGGTGCCACAGCCGACGTCGAGGATGTCGAGGACGTCGGGGACGACGGGTACGTCGCGGCCGGGGCTGCTGGTGGCGATCCGGTCCACCATGGCTTCGGGATAGCGGGGCCGAGCCTGGTCGTAGCGTTCGGCATCCGAGCCGAACGACTCCGCCATCTGCCGGTGTTGATGAGGCTGGTTCTCGGAAAACGGTAGAGTGGGCATGCGCCCACTATGAGTGGGCACATGCCCACTCGTCAACGGGAGCGGGCCCAAAGAGGTAAGGAGGGACGCACGGTGCCGACAGGGGTGGCCATGCGTGACGTACGCGAGCAGCTCTTCCACGCCGCCGAGCGCGTCCTGCTCCGGGACGGGCCGAGCGCGCTGACCAGCCGGGCGGTCACCACGGAGGCGGGCTGCGCCAAGGGCGTCCTGCACCGGCACTTCGCCGACTTCGACGCCTTCCTCACCGGGCTCGTCCTGGATCGCATCGCCCGGCTCGACCACCAGTCCGCCGCCCTGCGCGACTCCGCCGGGACGGGCACCGTCGCCGACCACCTCGCCGACGCGCTGACGACCCTGTTCGAGTCGGTCGCCGTGGCCATCATCAGCCTCGTCACCTCGCGCGACGAGCTGCGCGCCCGACTCCGCGAAACCACGCCGACCGGCGTGCCGCTCCTGACGGAGGCCACAGCCATGATCGCCTCCTACCTCGCCGCCGAGCGGGACCGGGGCCGCATCGCGCCCGACGCCGACGTCGACGCACTCGCGCCGATGTTGATCGGCACCGGGCACCTGCTCTTCGCGGACCGCGAAGCCGGGCCGCCGGATGCCGGGGCCCTCCGCAAGGTGGTGACCACCGTCATCGCCGAAGCCGTGCGGGGTTCGGGGCCCTGACGCGACGATGTCGGCCAGGAAGCCGCGACACGGGAGACAGACCCGGCGTACAGACCGGCTCCTCAGCCCCGCCGCTACCGTTGTCGCTCCCGCTCGGCCCACGCCCGACCGGGATGCCTGACGCAGCATGCCCGTTCGTCCATGGAACGGGGGCCAGACATGACCGCTGCCACCCGTGATCTGTTCGAGCGCCACCACGCGTGCTGGGAGTCCCGCGACCCTGACCGGATCGCAGGGCTCCACACGGCCGACTCGGTGTTCCACCTGCACTCCGGGCAGGAGCCCGTACGCGGGCAGGCCGCCATCCGGGAGGCGGCGGGGAGAAACACTCCTACGTCGACGGGGTGACGATGCAGGCCAGGCCGCGTGGGCGCCCAACGGGGCGCCTCATGACGGAGTTCACCGGTTGGAGGACAATCACCGGCTATGGCCATCGACTACCGCAAGCTCCCTAAGGCGCCCACCCCAGCGATCAGTCTGGAAAAGGTAGCCGCCCAGGCTCCGGGGCTGGTCAGCCTCTACAAGACGGCTGCGGTCTCGCTGGCCAAGCACGGCGCCGACGGGCAGCGTGCCGCGGTGTACCTGGTTCTGGACCGCTCCGGGAGCATGCGCCCGTACTACCGTGACGGCTCCGTACAGCACTTGGCGGAACAGACGCTGGCCCTCGCGGCGAACCTCGATGACGACGGGATCGTGCCGGTCGTCTTCTTCTCCACGGAGATCGACGGGACGGCCGAGATCAGCCTCGATGCCTACCAGGACCGGATCAACCCCCTGCACGACTCGATGGGGCACATGGGCCGTACCAACTACCACGTCGCCATGCAGGCCGTCATCGACCACTACCAGTCGGCCGGAGCCGACGACCCGGCATTCGTCGTCTTCCAGACCGACGGCTCCCCCACGTCCAAGGCGGCGGCAGAGCATGTGCTGTGCACGGCCGCGAGGCTGCCCATCTTCTGGCAGTTCATCGGGTTCGGCAACGACGAGTTCCGCTTCCTGCACAGGCTCGACGACCTGCCGGTGCCCAACCGGCGCATCGTCGACAACGCCGGCTTCTTCGCCGCCGGAACGACACCCAAGGGCCTCTCCGACGCCGCGCTCTACGATCAGTTGCTCCATGAGTTCCCGCAGTGGCTCGCCTCCGCCCGCGCCGCCGGTGTCCTGAAGGACTGAGGACTGCCGGGCCGAGAGCGTGGGCATCCCAGGACACGTGGCTACGCTCGCGGCGGCCACCTCGCCCGGCTTGATCATGGGCGGGCCCCGCTCCCGACCAGCCGGAGGGCTCCCGGATGCGCCCAGACGACCTCACCGGCCCGGAACTCCGGCTCTGGGAGGCGCCGCAGTTGTACGGGGCCACACTTCGGGTGACCAGTTTCGGCGGCTCGTGCCTACCGGGGCTGGGGATGGGCGCCACGACGGTGGACGGGAACCTCGAGCCGACGGAGCCATCACGCTGACCTGCCAGCCGACGGGACCGACCCAGTGGATCGCCTGGCTCCTGATCGGCGCGGGCTGGCTGCTGGCCACGGCCCTGGCCGCGGGCATCACCCGGGTCCTCTCCCGCCAATAGGCAGAGGTTGATCAGGCACGGGGCCCGCCAAAGGTTGCCAGGCGGCTCAGCGCGCGCATCGCCGCGTGCTCCAGGCGGGAAAGGTCGTGGAGGATGGCGGCGGCCCGTACGAGGCACTGCGGATCGCCTGATGCACCGGCGCGGGTGATGAGTGCGGCGACTTCCGTCCATAGGGTGGCCGCCTCGGTGTACATCGCGTGGCCGGTGCGCAGGTGGTCGCTGTCGAGCAGTTGGGCGCATTCGGCGAGGAAGTCGCGGTAGAGGTTGCGGAACAGGGCGCCGCCGGTGCCGGCCTGCTCCATCAGGAGGGCGGCCTGGGGTAGGTCCCGTTGCGGGTCGTCGGTCCGTTGGAGCCATGTGCGTACCTGCTGGCCGGCCTTTTCGATGCCTCGGTGGCCGAGGTTGGCGATGGGCGGGTTGAGGAAGGCCTCGGCGCAGGCGGTGATGGCGGGAATGATGTGGGCCTGTGGTGGGGTGGGCAGATTGCTCGGGGCGGTGAGGGTGAAGGAGCGGTGCTTGGCGGTCATCGGGCCGCGCTCGGCCCTGGCCCGGGCGAGGCTGGTCAGGCTGGTGGTCACCGTTCCGCCTTGCTGGTCGGTGTCCACCAGGTACGCGTCGTGGTCGTCGTAGCCGTACATGGCGACGACATGACCGCCGAAGTGCACCTTCGATCCGAAGTAGTCCAGGTGGTAGCTGTCGAGCTGCAGTCCGACGGGGCGGCCGGCCTCGATGTGGGCCGCCACGTTCTCCCATGCCCGGCGAGGGGAGGTGGTCTCCTGGACCAGGAGGTCCAGCCGGAGGCCGGTGGCCAGGTTCCTGGTCAGTTCGAAGGGCTTGACCCGTCCCCCGAGGAAGGGGAAGCCCATGCTCTTGCTGTCCCAGTAGATGAAGGACAGACCGGAGCCGAGGCCGAAGAGCATGGGCTCGGACAGATCGAGTCCCTGGTGCCGCAGCAGCACCCCCAGAGCCGACGTCTCGCAGTGCTGCGCACCGCGGGCGTCCCGGGGAGCAAGGTCAATCACCGTGGTCATGCCGTGCTCTCCTGGACGGGGATGATCAGCCGGGTCATCCATTCCTCTTGCGGTGCCTCTCCCGGCCCGACGAGATAGACCTCACGTACCGGCGCTCGCGGACGCAGCCCGCGCTCGTGGACAGCGGCGAAGAGAGCGTTGTAGGCCAGGGGGAGCTGGGCGTAGGACCCGATGTGCACGGTCTCGGCCACGGGCCCGCCGGGCAGCGTCTCGAACTCCAGGCCGGGCGTCCCCTCCCCCTGCGAGGTCTGCGCTCCGACGGCGATCTCCATCCGCTCTTCCAGATCCAGCGGATACAGCCCCCACAGCGGCGGCTCCCATGCGATTCCCTCCTTGCCGAGTACGGGCAACAGCCGGCCCACGCATGCCCCGAACGTCTCTCCGATCTCCTCGAAGGCGCAGATCGCCCGCACCACCGCCAGCCGTCGCTCCGGCTCGCTGCCCATCGTCACCTCGTAGCCGGGAAGGCCGCCCTCCGCCAGCCGCTCCAGCATCTCCAGCCGCGCCTGATCCCTGCTGATCCGCTCGGCCAGCCGGTCCCGCTCGGCGCGCAGGATCTGTGCTCTGGATTCGGGCTCGGCGGCCAGCGCCCGGGCGATCACCGCCAGGGGGAGATCCATCTCGCGGAGCAGGGCCACGGTCAGGGCATCACGTGCCTGCTCGGGGGCGTAATAGCGGTAGCCGGAGTGGGCGTCCACGTGGACCGGAGCCAAGAGCCCCGTCTCGTCGTAGTGCCGTAGCTGCTTGATGCTGAGCCGGCACAGGCGGGCGAAGCGTCCGATGGTGAGGAGTTCTTCGTGCATGCCGTCATGGTGGACTCTCCGACGGTGGGAGAGTCCAGGGCAGTCGCGGCCCCGTCGGTACGATGAGTGCGGAACGGGAATGCGTCTCACGGAGGTGCGGGTCATGTCCGAGTCGAGCGTGTCCGGGTCCGGGGGTGGTGGGGTCGGTCGGAGTGATTCGCCTGCCGTTGGATTGGGGCCCACCGCCGTTGTGCTCGGTGGCTTCTCCGTTGTCGGCGCTTGGGTGCCCGCGCTCGCGATTCTCACTCTTCCGTTGGCGATCATCGGCGGAGCGCTCGCCGCTGTTCTCGGTGCCATGGGCATTCACCACGCCCGCCGCAGCGTCGGGCGACTGTGGACCGCTATCGCCGGGGCGGCCCTGGGTGTTGTGGGGTTCGTCGGCTCCACCACTCTCATCTGGAGCATGGGCGGCTAGTGCGGTGGCCGGGCGGGTGTAAGCGGGGCCAGTGCGGTGGGCCCCACCGCGGTGGCGGCGGTTGAGCCGAGGAGGAGGTCGGCCAGGTTGCGGGGCTGTGCCTGCTCGCCGGTGGGAGTCGCCGCTGTGATCCGGTCCAGGCGGAAGCCTCGGCCGGCGCGTCGGGTGCGGCACCAGGCGATGAGGTACCAGCGGCGGTTGGCGGTGAGCAGTCCGGCCGGTTCCACGACGCGGTCGCTTTCGTGTCCTGCCGCGTCGGTGTAGGACAGCCGCAGCGCCAGGTTGTGGGAGAGGGCCTGTTCCACCGCGGTGCGGACCTCGGAGTCGGTTCGCGTCGGCAGCGTAACGATGCGTGCGGCGAGTGTCCGGGCCGCCGTCGAGGCGGGGCCGGTCATCGAGGCCGCGATCTTCTGGGCTGCCGTACGGGCCGCACTGGCGTAGGGGGTGGAGGCGTCGGCCGTGGCGAGCGCGGCGGTCAGCGCCGAGGCTTCATCGGTGGTGAAGTGAATCGGGGGCAGGGTCATTTCGGGGGCGATCGACCAGCCCCCGCCCCGTCCGGGTGTGGTGCGCACCGGGACACCCGTCTGCATCAGAGCCTGGAGGTCGCGCTGCACCGTGCGGGTGCTGATCTCGAACCGCGCGGCGAGCGCCGCGACCGTCAGCGGTCGCGGCGCGGCCGCGCGCAACTCTTCCACCAGCGCATAGAGCCGGGCCGTGCGGTTCATGAGGCCGACGCTACCGTCACGCGGCGGCCAGGAAGTCCCGCTCCCGCCGGTGTTCCCGCTCGCTGATGGTCAGCGGGAAGAGGGTGAAGCCGTGCATCGCGCCGGCGACGACGCCAAGTTGCACGGGCACGCCCGCCGCCTGCCATCGCCCGGCCAGAAACAGGGAGTCGTCCAGCAGCGGATCCTCGGTGCCGATGACGACCCGGGCGGGCGGCAAGCCGGTCAGGTTCGCGAACAGCGGTGAGACCTCGGGGTCGCGGCGCTGCTCCGCCCCCATCCCCGGGGTGAAGAGCTCGTAGGTGCTCCGGAGCGAGTCGGTATTGCTGAGCAGTTGCCTGGAGCCGAAGGACCGCTGGCTCGGTGTCATCGACAGGTCGTAGGGGCCGAAGAGCAGGTTGGCCGCCCGGAACGCGCCGGTGATGCCGTGCCGGTCGCGAAGGCGTAGCAGTGTCACGACACTCAGGTGGGCACCGGCCGATTCACCACCGATCAGCAGCCGTTCGGTACCGAACTCGGTCGCGGCGTGCGCCACCAGCCATCGGGCGGCCGCTTCGCAGTCGTCGGGCCCGGCGGGGAACGGGTGTTCCGGCGCCAGGCGGTACTCCACGCTCACCACGGCGAGCCGTGCCTGCACGGCAAGCCGCCAGAGCCGTTCATCCTGCCCGTCCGCGGAGCCGAATGCCCAGCCGCCTCCGTGGATGTGCAAGTACACGCCGTCGACGCGATCCGGTACGAACGTCCGGACCTTCACCCCGCCCTCGACGACGCGGCTTTGGGCGTGCGCCAGTCTCACCGGTGGCGTGTCGCCGCCGACCCGGTTGCGCCGCAGGAGCTCCAGCGTGGCCGCGCTCGGGGATTGCCCGCGGGCCGGACGGCTCGCCGCGGCAGCCTCGAATTGCTCGTTGAAGGCCAGGGTCTCGGCGAGGCAGTCCTCATCTGTGATCGTCATACGCAGACAGTCGCAGCCGCCCGCGACACCACCCTGTCACCCTTTCCATGTGAGCTATGTCATGGTCCTGGCCTGCCGCTCGCTACCACACCACGGGGACCTGCTCGAAGCTGTCCGTGAGGACTCCCTCGCGCCGTGCCAGTTCGGCTGACGGGACCGCCAGGTCGAGACCGGGCAGGCGCTCCAGCAGGATTTCCAGGGTGACCTGGAGTTCGGTGCGGGCCAGGGCCTGGCCGATGCAGGAGTGGGCGCCGGCACCGAAGGCGAGGTGGCGATTGGGGGAACGGGTCAGGTCCAGCGCGTCCGGGTCGGAGAACATCCGCTCGTCGCGGTTGGCGGAGGCGACGACCGACAGGGTGGTGCTGCCCTTCGGGATCACCTCGCCGCCCAGTTCCATGTCCTCCGTGAGGTAACGCGGCATGCCCGGACCCCGGTTGACGTCGAAGCGCAGCAGCTCCTCGACGGCCGGGCGGATCAGCGAACGGTCGTCCAGCAGGCGCTGCCAGCGGGAACGGTCGTCGAGCAGGACCGGGACCAGCTTCCCGATCACGCTGGACGTCGTCTCGTGCCCGGCGTGCATCAGCCCCTGCATGATCTGGACGAAGACCGCCTCGGGCAGGCGGCGGTCGGCGGCGTCGGTGATCTCGATCAGCTTGCTGAGCAGGTCGTCACCCGGTTCGCGCCGCTTCCGGGCCAGATGCTCGCCCAGATAGGTCGCGAGGTCGTGGCGGGCGGTGCGGGTCTCCTGCTCGCCGTAGCGGTCCTGGCCGAACAGGGCGCCGGACCAGTACGAGAAGCGGCCCCAGTCCTGCTCCGGTACGCCCAGCAGGGCGCCGACGACCCGCGCCGGAAACGGATACGCGAAACCCGCCCAGAGGTCCGCGGGCTGCGGCCCGGCCTCCATGGTGTCCACCAGGTCATGCGCGATGGCGACGATCCGGGGGCGGAGCGCGGCGACCCGTTTGGCGGTGAGCGTCTGGGCCACCAACCGCCGCCAGCGCTGGTGGCGTTCACCGGTGCCGGTCCCGTCCGGGCCCGCCTCGCTCCGGTCCCGCGGGAAGCGCGGGTCGGACAGCATCGTGTGCACATCCGCGTACCGCGTCAGCACCCGCACCGGCTCCCCGCTCGACCGCAGCGTCAGCTCCGGCACCGGGCACCCCTCCGCGCGCAGCGCCGCCCATTCCTCCGGGGGCTCCAGGGGGTGCTCCGCCACGAACGGGAAGTCGCCCAGGGGGCAGCGCACTTTCGGGCAGCGTTCCGCTTCCGGGCCGCCCTCCGCTTTCGTCTCGCCTGCCACTTCCGCTTCGGCCATAGAGCGCCTCCAGAGACGTACGACATGCGGCGAACAGTTACTCACCCCTCATGGGCGAAGTCAAAGCGGCTACCGGCTACGGACGTTATGGCCGTTGGCCGCCTCGGCGGTGGTCTTCAGATCGCGCAACCACGCCTCGAGGCCGTCGCCGAGGGCCTTGGTCGCGGTGGGAACATCCGCTTCGACCTGGTCTCCGGATCGGATCGGTAGCGGATCAGGGCGAGAACGAAGCCCGGCGCCAGCTCGCGGCGGATGATCCCCAGAAGCTCTCGTTGCGCTCGGTCGCCCGGGAGCTGGGCATGGTGTCCTCGGCCCTCTACCGCTACTTCGCCAGCAGGGACGAGCTGCTCACCGCGCTGATCATCGACGCGTACGACGCGGTCGGCGAGAGGGCGGAGAAGGCGGCCGAGGGGGCTCACCGCGGGAGCGCCGGCGCAAGGCGTGGCGTGTCACGCGGTCCGGGACTGGGCGCAGGCCAACCCGCATGAGTACGCCCTGATCCACGGTTCACCGGTCCCGGGTTACGCCGCCCCCAGGACACCATCGCCTCGGCGGCGCGCGTGCCGCTGGTCCTGATGGGGATCCTGCGAGAGACGAACCCTTCGCCCGCGTTCGAAGGCCCGCCGCTGACCGGAGGCTTGTCCGGTCAGTTGCGGACGCTGGGCGAGCAGATCGCGCCGGGCCTGCCGCTGGAGCGCTGACCAGCCGAAGCCCATGGCCGGTGACCGCGTCAGGTCATGGGCGGCGCGCCGCCCACAGCGTGCGCTCGGCGCGGACGGTGAGGTCATCGCGTCGTACGACGCCGTCGGGGCTGTCGCTGTCGATGAGGTGGTCGAGTGTGGCCAGGTCCTCGGAGCTCAGCTTTTCGGCGACGCGGGAACGCAGCACTCCGAGGGAAGCCTGGGCGTAGCGGCCGACGGACTCGGGCAGCGGGGGACGCAGATCGATGGTGAAGGGGCGCTCCACCTCGACGGTGAATCCGGCGGCGGAGAGCCGGGGGCCCCAGTCGGAGCCCAGGTCCGGCAGGCTCTCGGCGTGGGCTTCGGCCCGTGCGGCGTGACAGCGGGCTTCGAGTCCGGGGCGCCCTCGGCCGACGTCATCGGGGAGGAAACGCGGGAAGCCGGCCATCTCGATCACTGCCAGGAGTCCGCCGGGGCGCAGCGACTCGAAGATCTGCCGCAATCCGCGGTCGGGATCGGTCAGGTGGTGGAGGGACGCCGATGCCCACACCAGGTTCACGGCGCCGAATTCCGGCCATGCGGCGTCCAGATCCGCTTGGACGGTGCGCACCCGGTCCTCCACTCCGCGGGCGCGGGCCTTGCCGCGGAGATGGTCCAGAAGCCGCGGGGATCGGTCCACGGCGATCGCCTCGGCGCCCTCGAACCGCTGGAGCAGGGCGAGGGTTCCCGCACCGGTACCGCTGCCCAGGTCGAGGATCCGGTGGAGTGGTTCGTCTCGCGTGAGCTGGGCCAGGACAGCCGTCGCCTCGGACAGGAAGGTGTGCAGGACTTCGGCGTCGAGGTCCAGGAGTTCGGCCATGGCCGACTCGCCCCACTCGTCCTCATCAGCCGCGTTGTTGTGGTGGTGATGGTGGTGATCCGTCATGCTCCGAGCCTAGGGCGGCCTTGCTCCAGCGACATACCATCTTGCCCATGACGCAAGAGGACAGCGCTCTCGACGGCTTGGTCCGCAAGCGGATCAGGGGACTGCGTTCGGCCTTGGGCTGGTCGCTGGACGATCTGGCCGCCCGTTGCTATCTGAGCCCCTCCACGCTGAGCCGGATCGAGACGGGGCATCGGCGGATCAGTCTTGATCAGTTGAGCGCGATAGCCCGGGCCCTGGGGACCACTTTGGATCAGCTGGTGGAGTCGGACGCAGACGATGACGTGATCATCCGGCCGCAGCATGACATGGCGCGCGGGCTGACCACCTGGATGCTGAACCGGCAGCCCGGGGTCATCGTGGCCAAGATGCGCCTCACCAAACCGGCCCCGACCAGTGCCAGGGCGCTGAAGGTCCATCCGGGCAGGGACTGGTTCACCGTCTTGTCCGGAGCCGTCACGCTCGTGTTGGGGGACCGGCGAATCCTCGTCGAGACCGGGCAGGCCGCGGAGTTCTCCACCATGATCCCCCACGCGTTCGGGGCGCACGAAGGACCGGCGGAGATCCTGGGCATCCTGGACCAGGACGGACGTCGCACCCATCTGCGGCCGCGGCCGAACGGGGGCGGGGGGAGGTCGGCCGAGGACGACGCCGAGGGCTGAACGCCCCGTCCGTCCATGTCTTCGCGTCCATCCGTCCTCGCGTCCGTCCTCGCGTCACGTGGCGAAAGTTGGCGGCGCTGCCGGGCGGGAAGCGCGACGGCAGGGCCCCGAGCCACTCGGGAGGCCCTGCCGTCAGCTGGACCTGGTCCCGGTGGACCTGATCCCGGTGAAGCTAGTCCTGGTGAACCTCGTTGCTGCCCGGGCCGCCGGAGAGGGTGTCAGTGCCCTGGCCGCCCCACAGCACGTCATTGCCGCTGTTGCCGTAGATCGTGTCGTTGCCGTCCTCGCCGTACAGCGTGTCGTCGTCCTGGTCGCCGTAGATGGCGTCGGCGCCCTTGCCACCGCGCAGGATGTCCTTGCCGGTGCCGCCGCGCAGGATATTGTCCTCGGAGCCGCCGGTGATGGTGTCGTCGCCGGCGTCACCGTGGCATTCCTGCACGCAGTTGGTGATGGTGTCGTCGCCGTCGCCGCCGTAGGCGCCGAAGCCCATGACACCGCCGCCGCCGTCGATCTGGTCGTCGCCGTCCTCGCCGTAGAACATCGGCGCCGCGTTGCCCTTGAGGACGTCGTTGCCGGCGCCACCGTGAATTCCGGCGTAGGCCGAGCTGTCGGCGTCGAGCTTGATGGTGTCGTCGCCGTCACCGAGGTCGACGTCGTAGTTGTCCGAGTCGTCGGAGTTCTGCGGGATGAGCACCGCGCACTGGGCGACGGTGTGATCGCCCGCGGTCGGGTAGGTGCACTCGTCCCAGTCCGCCGCTTCCGCATCGATGGTGATATCACCGTTGTCGCGGAAGGTGAGGACGTAGTATTCCTCGAATTCCCCACGGCTGACGATCTGCTCGGAGACCGACAGGTTGTTCTTCTGTCCCGCGGCGGCCTTGTACCAGAGCTCACCGTCCTCGTGGACGAGAGAACCCGAGGTCGTCGCGGACGCCTGGGCGGCGGGCGCCGCAAGAGCGGCTCCCCCCAGGGCGAGAGCGAGGGTGGCCGTAGCGGCCATGGTCCGGTACATGCGCATAGGGGTGTGACCCTTCGTGCAATCAGTGCCGATCAAACCGGCGGAGGAAGCGCCGATGCGATCACCGGGCGCCGGTGATCGGCGATTTGGTGTTTCCGATCGCCCTGGTAGACCGAGATGGACGGCAAGCGGTTGCACCGGGAATCCCCTAGTTTCCCGCAGGCGCAGGTCATCCCCTTTTTCCACGGTAGTTGCGTCATGAAAAGTTCCATCGCGGCAACCGCCTATTGTGGGCTGCTTAACTTTTTGTTCACCGAGTGGCCGTTGAGCCGGCCGAAGGCGGACCGGTGAGGTGGGCCCGGGCGTACTTACGGAAGGCCGTCACAAGGCGGCTGTTGTCGTCGGCGCGGGTGGCCAGCACCACATGACTCGGCTCGACCCCGTGCAGCGGGACGGTGGCGAGATCGGGGCGGAGGCCCTGGCTATAGGCACCGGGTGCGATGGTCACGGCCTGCCCGGAGGCGATGAGTTCGAGCTTGTCCTCCACCCCCTCGGCAAGCGGGCCGTCGGGTGCGCGGCTGCCGTCGGGGCGGGGGTCGATCCGCCAGAAGGCGTTCCAGACCGGGTCGGCGCCCCGGATCAGGGGTTCGTCGGCAATGTCGGCGACGGTGACCGATTCCTTCCCGGCCAACGGGTGATCGATGGGCACCACCAGCACCCGGGGCTCGTCGTAGAGAACCGTCACCTGCAGATCACCGGTCGGGAACGGCAGTCGGGTCACCGCGGCGTCCACCCGGTGGTCGAGCAGGGCGACCCGTGCGTCGTTCCAGGTCAGGTGCAGGGCGCGGACGTCGGCGTCCGGGTTCCGGTGGCGCAGCTCGCGCACCGCCGGGGTGACGATGACGTTCATGATGTAGCCGATGGTGATCCGGCTCGGCTCGGCGACGGCCCGGGTGTGGGCCGCGGCCTGGGCGGCGGATCGCAGCAGCGTCTTGGCGCGGGACAGGAAGACCTCGCCGGCCTCAGTGAGCTTGCTGCCCTGCGGGGTGCGGTCGATCAGCCTGGCCCCCAGCTGTCGTTCGAGCTGGCGGATCTGCCGGCTCAGGGACGGCTGGGTGATGTGGAGGGCCTCGGCGGCGCGGCGGAAGTGCCGGTATTCGGCGACGACGGTGAAATACCGCACCAGCCGAAGATCGAGATCCACCGGAGGCGGCGTGTCTGCCATGCCCTCACGCTAGCCGCGCCCACGCGCCGTCCGCTACTGGGCAATCCCCTTGAGCTGTGGTGATGCCTGAGTCGTATCTCCGCATGCGGAACAGGCCTTGGACGCGGATCCAGGGCCGTTCCTAGCGTGGCGTACGTATCCGCAGCAGTTCCCCCCTTTTTTTCTGTACCAGCGAGGAGAGACGTATGTCCGCACCCGTAGCCCTGATCACCGGTGGCACCAGTGGAATCGGCAAGGCCACCGCCGAATTGCTTCATCGTCGCGGATATCAGGTGGTCGTCACCGGGCAGAATCCCGACACCATCGCCGCGGCCGAGAAGGAATTCCCCGAAGACGTGGTCGTGGTGCGCGCCGACGCCCGCTCGCTGCCCGAGACCGACCGCGTCGTCGAGGACATCCGTGAGCGCTTCGGCGGACTCGATGTCGTATTTCTCAATGCCGCCATCGTCCGCATGCTACCGATCGAAGCCGACGTATTCGACGAGGCCGCCTACGACGACCTTTTCAGCGTCAATGTCAAAGGCCAGTTCTTCACCCTCCAAAAGGCCCTCCCCCTGCTCCATGACGGGGGTTCCATCATCTTCAACGTAGGGATCGGCGCCACGAGGGGAATTCCCGGCGGGGCCGCCGTTTCCGCCGCCACCAAGGGAGCCCTGCTTTCCATGGTGCCGTCACTCGCCCTTGAACTCGCTCCCCGGCGCATTCGCGTCAACGCCGTCAGCCCCGGCCCGATCGACACCGGAATCTGGGCCAAACAAGGGATGCCGGCCGAAATGCTGGAAGAGGTCGCCAAGGCCACGGTCTCCCAGGTCCCCCTCGGGAGGTTCGGGACGAGCGAAGAGGTCGCCGAAGTCGTGGCGTTCCTGGCCTCGGACGCGGCCGGCTTCGTCACCGGGGAGAACCTCGTCGTGGGTGGGGGTGTGGGGATCAGGTCGTAGGGACGCGCCGTCCTGAGGGCGCGCCGCACAGGCCCGGTCGCTCAGGAGCGAGCCTGGCGTTCGCGGCCGAGCCAGATCGTTCACGGCCGAGCGGGTCAGAAGCGGTACGGGGTCGCGTACTCCGGCAGCAGGATGCGGGAGCCGGGGCTGGCCTCGCGGATCCGGGCGATGAAACCGTCCAGGTCGATCGTGGGATCGCGGTGGGCACCCTCGTCCAGGGGGAGTTCGAAGTTGTCCCAGTGCACGGGGACCACGGTGGCGGGGTAACCGAGCGCCTTCAGCAGACGGGGGGCGTAGCGGTGGGTGGCGGGGGTGCTGGGGGTGGCGATCATGGCCACGTCGGGGCGCAGACCGGCGGCGTCCCGTTCGCTGAAATCGCTCGCTCCCATGAGGAAGGCCGAAAGCCCGTCGGGCAGCGTCACGTGGAAGGCGAGAGTGTCGCCCTCCGGGAGGTCGGAGACGGTCTGGGGCGGGGCGGGGGGCCGGTGAGGGTGCCGGGGGCGAAGTAGCCGTAGGAGTCGTTACGGCTGTGGCGGCTGGAGACCGCCTCGACCACCAGGCCGTCGAAGTCCAGCACCTCACCGCCCCTGACCACGGCGATCCGGGCCTTGTCGACGCCGAGGGCCCGGAGCAGGTGGTACGTGGTCTCGGTGCCGACGATCCGCGCGTCCGGGGCGGCCGCGGCGATATAGGGGACGTCGTTGAGGTGGTCCCAGTGGCTGTGGCTGACCAGGATCAGCTCGGGGCGGCCTATATGGCGGTCGATCGTCGCACCGTCCGTGGTCAGCGGCGTCTTCGGATTGAAGCTCTTCTTGAAGAGCCCGGTTTCGAAGCGGCTCAGATAGGGGTCGAAGAGGATCGTCCGGCCGCCGCCGGTGTCGATGCGCCAGCCGCTCGTACCGAGCCACTGGAAGGTCGCGTCGGAGGTCTTGGCGTTCGAGGTCCCCGCGTTCGAAGTCTTCGCGTCGGAGGTCGTCGCGTCCGGGTTCCTGGGGGCACGCGGCACCGTCCCCGTGGCCGCCTGCGCGGCCGTGGGAAGGACGGCGGGTACGGCCGCGCCGGCCGCCGCTCCCCGGATCAGCAGACGGCGGTTGAAGCGCGATGCTCTGTTGGCGGTCATGGGCCCAGCAGAGCAGTTCCCCGGCCCACCGTCCAAGATCGTCGCGGCACTGCAGCCATATCCGTTTCCGTATCAGGCCAGGTCAGCGGGGTCTGAGCGCGTCCGCCGCCAGCCGCGCCGCCCGCCCGATCGCCGCGTCCACCGCCGTACGTGCCGCCGCGGCCGAGGCCGTACGGGCGAACACGGCGACCGCGTACCGGCCGCCGTCCGGGTAGCGGACGACGCCCGCCTCGATATGCAGGCTCGGCAGCGTGCCCGTCTTCGCCGCGACCAGCACGTCATCGGGGAAGCCGGAGGCCAGCCGCTGACGGAAGACCTGCCGGGACATCAACTCCCGCACCAGCGCGCACGCCGCCGGGGAACCGGCCCGGTCCCGCCAGATCAGGCCCAGCAGGGTGGTGATGTCGCGGGGGGTGCTGGAGGTGGTGTGCCGGGGGTCCAGGACGCGGAAGCGGCGCAGCCGCTCGAAGGTGAGCGTCGGATAGACGGCGGCGAACTCCGCCTCGTCCGTCGCGCCCGCGTCCTCGAACATCGACTCCAGCAGTTCCCGGGGCCCGCCGACGATCCGCGTGCGGTCCAGGCCGAGTTCGGCCGCCAGCAGCCGCACCGTATCGAGGCCGATCCGGCGCACCAGCGCGTCCGCCGCGGAGTTGTCGCTCACCGACAGGGCGAAGTACGCCAGGTCGCGCAGGGACATCTCGACATCGTCGGCGCAGCCCGCGGTGCCCCAGCCGCCGAGGCGGCCCGGGGCGGTGATGACCACCCGTTCGCGGGGGTCGAGCTGTCCGGCGTCGGCCTGCCGGGCGAACTCCAGCACCAGCAGGATCTTGAACACGGACGCGATGACGACCTGGTCGTCCACGCCGAGGCCGATCTCGCGCCCGGGTGCGTCGATGTCCACCGCGTGCAGCCGGCCCTCGGCGTCCGCCTCCGCGAACACCTCCGCGATCCGCTTCTCGATCAGCGCCGCGTCGACCGGCGCCGCGTCGATCAGCGCCCCGTCGACCGGCGCCGTGGCCCCTGATTCCCCCTTGTCCAACGCTCCCCCTCACCCCTCCGGCGTCGCATAGGGTCGCCCGGTGGATCTCATACGCCACCTGCGCCTGTTCATTGTCGTCGCGGAGGAGCTGCACTTCAGCCGCGCCGCCGATCTCCTCGGCATGGCACAGCCGCCGCTGAGCCAGTCCATCCGGCGGCTGGAGCGGGAGTTGGGGCTGGAGCTGTTCGACCGCTCGGCCCGCCAGGTGCGACTCACCGCCGCCGGTGCGCTGCTGCTGGAGGAGGCGCGCGAACTGCTCGCCCGCGAGGAGCGGTTGCGCACCGTCATGGCGCGGGTCCGCGACGGGGAACTGGGCACGCTGCGGGCGGGCGTACCACCGCAGACGCCCGCCCGGACGCTGCACGCCCTGCTGTCGGCGTGCGCGGAGGAGTTCCCGGGGCTGCGGATCGACCTTCAGGAGGTGGACACGGCCGAGCAGGTGCGGCTGCTCGCCGCCGCCCGGCTGGACGTGGGTCTGGTGCACCACCCGGTGGCGGACGCCGACGATCTCGTGCTGGGGCCGTCCGCCGGGGTCGAATTGGGGGTCGTCCTGCCCCGATCCTCCCCGCTGGCCCGCCTTTCCGAGGTGACCCTGGCGGACCTTACCGGCCATGAGCTGTTTCTCTTTCCCCGGGCCGCCGCGCCGGGGTGGTACGACCGGATTCTCGATATCTGCCGGGAGGGCGGTTTCACGCCGCCCGCGGTCCGTCATGCCCGTAATCCGGAATTCCTGCTGGGGCTGGTGGCATCGGGACGCGGGGTGGCGTTCGACGACGGGCGGGCGGCGGGCAAGGAGCCGCGGGCCGCCTGGCGCCCGCTGGCCGGCCGGCCGCTGATGCTGTGGATGTCCGCCGTATGGCCTGCGCATTCGGCCCATCCGGCGGCAGCTCCGTTCGCCCGGATCGCCGCGGAGGTCATCGCGCGGGAGGACCCGCCCAACCGGCTGCTCACGCCTCCGGAGGAGACCGGCCGACCCCGGCCGTGGTCGGTGGTCTTCGAGCCCGGCGCCGGTCCGGCGACACCGTGAGAACCCCTCCGCAGGAAAGCGCCGCGAGAAAGCACCACAGGAAACTGATCCGGATTACAGTTCACCTTTCCTGGAGAACATCGCCGGAACCCATGGAGTTTTACCGGATCCGCCTGTCAAGATCTTCCCTCATGCCTTCCCCGTTCACTCAGGAATATCAGGGATTCTCGTGCGGAAAATAAATGCGGCCGCCACCGTGGCCGTCGCGGTGCTGGCTCTGGCGCTGACCGGCTGCGGCAACGACGACGACAAGGGCGCCCAGTCGTCCGGCACTTCCGACAAGGCCGCGGCCGCCCAGAAGGGCGACGGCTCGCGCGGCACCGCGTCCGCCACCCCCACCGGTGCGAGCCCCAGCCCGAGCCGTACGAAGCCCGCCGGGAAGAGCCCCAGCGCGAGCCCGAGCAGCCCCCGGGCCACCCGCACCGCCGACAACGTCACCCCGGCGCCCCGTCGCACGGCCCCGAGGACGCAGGCCCCCGCGCCGACCCGCGCGGGCGCCCCGGCGAGCGTGCAGGGCACGTGGTACTCCCAGGTGCGCGATCCGAACGGCAAACCGCTCGTCATGACCGTGACCGGCGGCTCCCTGACCGTGGGGTACCAGGGCAAGTCCTGCCCCGGGACGATCAGCGCGAGCATGGCCGTCTCCATGACCTGCCAGGGCGAGACCATCTCCGGCGGCACCGCGGTGGTCAGCGGTGACGGCCAGAGCCTCACCATCAACTGGCCGCAGGGCAACCCCGACCGGTACGTCCGCCCCTAGGGCCGGTCGTCAAACAGCCGGGCTCGACTCCCGGTGTCTCAGGCCCCCGCCGCCTCAACTCCGCCGCCCCGCGCCTCCGTACGCCGCCGCTGCTCCTCGATCCGGTGCAGTACCGAGTCCAGATGCGTCTCGGAGGCGGCTCGGGCCGCCTCCGGGTCGCGGGCCTCGATCGCCCGCAGGATGGCCTGGTGCTCCTCGATCGTGGCGCGCCGGCGGGCGGCGGACAGCGAGGTCTCGCGCCGCCCCGGCTCACCGATCTCGTAGACCCGGTCCAGCAGCCGCAGCAGCAGGGGGTTGCGGGTGTACTGGGCGATGGCGCGGTGGAAGGTGCGGTCCAGGTCGGTGAACTCCCGCCGCGTGGGCTCCCGTCGCATCGCGTCCAGCAGCGCGTGCAGCTGGACGATGTCGGCGGGGGTGGCACGCCGGGCGGCCCGCGCGGTCACCGAGGGCTCGATACACGCGCGCACCTCCATGACCTGCAGCAGCTCCGCCGTGGCGTCGAGCCCCGAGGCGAGGATGTCGCCGTGGGGGGTGGCCCCCGGGTCGAGTACGACGGTGCCGGAGCCGGGGCGCCGGGCGACCAGTCCGCGGGAGGCGAGGGCGCGCAGCGCTTCGCGGACCGAGCCCCGGGAGACGCCGAGGCTCTCCGCCAGCTCCCGCTCCGGGGGGACGCGGGAACCGGGCGGCAGCTCTCCGCTCAGGATCAGCCGCTCCAGGCCGACGGCCAGGGCGTCCGGCCTCGACAGGGTGGAGTGCCGCAGTTGCCGCCAGTCCATCTCCTGGCTTTCCTCCGCCTTCTTCAGCTTTCCCGAAGCCTTCCGAACTTCGCGAACCTTGCGAGCTTCCCGAACTTCCCGAGCTTCTCGAACGCCCCGGGCCTTTCCGGGCTTTCCCGAACTTTCCTGTGACCTTTCCGGTCCGGCCGGTGGTCGTCCAGAGTCTCATATCCGGCGGACCTCTCCCCCGGCATCGTCCCGGCCGCCGACGCGAGGGGATTTAACCAGGTGGTGACAGGCGGGCAACCGGAGTCGCCGGGCCCGCCCACTACCGTCCGCTGAAAGCAATCTGGTCCGACCAATGGACCAACCGCCTGTCCCTGCGCCATCCTGGCCGCACCGCAGCGCGCGCTCTCCGTCCCCAGCAGTGAGGCATCCCGCCATGCGCCAAAGAACGAGCGGACCCAGCGACCGGCCCCCACCCACCCGCCACCGACCGCCCGGCGCGGCCCTCGCCGCCCGGGGGCTGTGCGTGCTGGTCGTCGCCGCCACCGCCGGCTGCGCCTCCCTGGCCTCTCCCACGGCCGAGGTGGGCGCCGACCGGATGACCGACCCCCGGCCCGTCCGCGACGGCGGAACGCTGGCCATCGCCCTCAAATCGGACCCGGACAAGCTGGACCCCACCCTGGCCAGCACCGCCGTGGGCCGCACGGTGTTCGCCGCGATGTGCGAGAAGCTCTACGACGTCGACGCCCAGGACCGGTTCGTGCCGCAACTCGCCGCCGCCCCGCCCACCACCAGCGACGGGGGCCGCACGGTCACCATCAAGCTGCGGCACGGCGTCCGGTTCGCCGACGGCACCCGGATGGACGCGAAGGCGGTCAAGACCTCCCTCGACCGGCACCGCACGCTGCCCGGATCCGTCCGCGCCAGCGAGCTGAAGCCCGTCACCTCGGTTCGGGCGGTCGGCGACGACACCGTACGGCTGCGGCTGAAGAAGCCGTACGTTCCGCTGCTCGCGCTGCTCGCCGACCGCGCGGGCATGGTGATGTCGCCGACAGCGCTGAAGCGTTACGGCAACGGCTTCGCGAGCCACCCCACCTGCGTCGGCCCGTTCCGCTACGCCGAGCGCGTGGTGGGCGACCGCATCGTGCTGGACAAGGACCCGAACTACTACGACGCCGACTCCGTCCATCTGCGGCGGGTGATCTACCGCACCATCACCGACGGCAACGTCCGGCTGGCGAATCTGCAGTCCGGTGACATCCAGGTCGGCGACCAGATGGACCCGGTCCAAGTGGGCAGGGCGCTCACCGAGCCCGGGCTGCAGCTGTTCAACTCCCCCTCGCTGGGCTACTACGGACTGACCCTCAATATCGGCAACACCAAGGGCGCCGGGGCGCCGCCGGGCCGGATCGACACCCCGATCGCGCGGGATGTGCGGGTGCGCGAGGCGTTCGACCTCTCCCTGGACCGCGCCCTCATCAACACCATCGTCTTCCAGGACCGCTACCGGCCCACCTGCGGCCCGCTCCCCTCCGGCACCCCGTATACCACCGGGGCCCGCTGCCCGGCCCGCGACCTGGCCAAGGCCAAACGGCTGCTCAAGGCCGCCAAGGTGGCCACCCCGGTCCGGGTGCGGCTGCAGATCAGCACCACCCCGGAGGACAACCGGCTGGGCCAGGTCGTCCAGGCCATGGCCAAGGAGGCGGGCTTCGCGGTGAGCCTGGCGCCGACCGAGTTCGCCACCGGCCTGGAGCACTCCCGCGCGGGCGACTTCCAGGCGGCGACGACCAACTGGTCCGGACGGCTCGACCCGGCGGGCAACATCGACGTGTTCGCCGGCACCGGCGGCGCCCAGAACTACGGCGGCCTCTCCGACCCCGCCATCGACCGGCTGATCGCCGAGGGCGGCGCCACCGCGGGCAAGGCCGCCCGCCAGAAGATCTACGCCCGGCTCGTCGAGCGCATCCGCGCCCAGCACACCGTGCTCTATCTGATCCAGCCCACGAACTACGTGTCCGTGACCAAGAAGGTCGCCGGGCTGAAGGTCTTCGGCGACGGGCTGATCCGCGTGAAGGACGCCGGATACGCGAAGGGAGGGAACTGATGTCCTATCCGATCCGCCGCGTCGGCGAATCGCTGATCACTCTCTTCCTGGTCAGCGTGGTGGTCTTCGCGGGTGTGCGGGCGCTGCCCGGCGACACCGCCACCGCGCTGGCCGGGGAGGAGCCCACGCCCGAGGCGATCGCCCAGATCCGGGCGAGCTACGGGCTGGACGACAACATCGTGGTGCAGTACGCGCGCTATGTGCGGCACGCTGCCACCGGCGACCTCGGCGTCTCCTCCCGCACCGGGCTGCCGGTCCTGGACTCGGTCCTGGAGGCCCTGCCCGTCACCCTCGAACTGTCCGCCCTGGCCCTGCTGCTCGCGGTCGTCGTCGGCGTGGGCGCCGGGGTGGTCGCGGCGGTCCGGCGCGGCCGGCCCGAGGAGTGGCTGGTCAACGCGGTGGCACTGCTGGGACTTTCGGTGCCCGCCTTCTGGCTCGGCATCGTGCTGGTCCTCGCGTTCGCCATCGCGCTCCCGGTCTTCGCCGCCTCCGGGTTCGTGCCGTTCGGCGTGGACCCGATGGAGAACCTGCGCCATATGGTGCTTCCGGTGATCGTCCTCGGCTCCGGTCTGGCGGCGGTCGTGATGCGGCAGACGCGCGCGGCCATGCTGGGCTCGCTGTCCGCCGACTACGTCCGCACGGCGCGCGCCAAGGGGCTCTCCAGCCGCCAGGTGATCATGGGGCACGCCCTGCGCAACAGCCTGGTCACCGTGGTGACCGTGCTCGGGCTGCAGCTCGGTCACCTCATCTCGGGCGCGGTCGTCACCGAGCAGATCTTCGTCCTGCCGGGCTTCGGCAAGCTCACCATCGACGCGGTCTTCTCCCGCGACTACGCGATGGTGCAGGGCGTGGTGCTGTTCACCTCGGCCGCCTACATCCTCGTCAACCTCCTGGTCGACCTGGCCTATTCGGTGATCGACCCCCGTATCCGGCTCGGAGGTGCCCAGTGAGCGCCGCTGCTACCGCCCTTCCCGTCGCCGAGGAGCGGGAGCGGGCCCCGCTCGCGCCGCTGTCCCGGCTCCGGCTGCTGACCCGCAACAAGCTGGCCCTCACCGGGGCCGTGGCCGCCGCGATCCTGGTGCTGATCGCGGTGTTCGCACCGCTCATCGCGCCGTACGACCCGGCCCGGCCCGACTTCTCGGCCGCCCTCCACCAGCCGGGCTGGGCCCACTGGCTGGGCACCGACGACCTGGGCCGCGACCAGCTCTCCCGGGTGGTGTACGGGGTGCGGGCCTCGCTGCAGATCGGTCTGCTCGCGGTGGCGCTGGCCTTCGCGGCCGGGGTGCCGCTCGGGCTGATCGCGGGCTACTACGGGCGGTTCGCCGACTCGGTGGTCTCCCGGCTCACCGACACCCTGCTCGCCTTCCCCTTCCTGGTGCTGGCGGTGGGTCTGGCCACCATCCTCGGACCGTCCCTGCTGAACGCCACGATCGCGGTCGGCGTCTCGCAGATCCCGGCCGTCATCCGGATCACCCGGGCGGAGACGCTGCGGCTCAAGCACCTCGACTATGTGGCGGCGGCGGTGGCCAACGGCGGCGGGGACGGCACCGTGCTCTTCCGCCACATCCTCCCCGGCGCCCTGTCCGCACTGACCGTCCAGGCCACCGTGGGCATCCCCTCCGCGATCATCGGCGAGGCACTGCTGAGCTTCCTCGGCCTCGGCATCCAGCCGCCGTCCGCCTCGCTCGGCGTGATGCTCTCCAGCGCCCAGGCGTACATCGCCGCCGCGCCCTGGATGGCGGTCTTCCCTGGACTGGCGATCATCGCCGCGACGCTCGCGTTCAATCTGCTCGGGGACGGGCTGCGCGACATCCTCGACCCCCAGGGAGACAGCCGATGACCACGTCGGGAAAGAGCCCGATGACCGCGTCCGGAGAGAGCCGATGACCACTTCCGCGACCCCTGCCCTGAGCGTGCGGGACCTGTCCGTGGTCTTCCGCACCCCGACCCGCGTGGTCCACGCGGTGGACGGGCTGTCGTACGACATCGCCGCCGGTGAAGTGCTGGCCGTGGTCGGCGAGTCCGGCTGCGGCAAGTCCGTGACCTCCACCGCCGTGATGGGGCTGCTGCCGCCCACCGCGCGCGTCGGCGGCTCCATCCGGCTGGGCGGACGGGAGCTGGTGGGGGCGGACGAGAAGGAGCTGCGGGACGTCCGCGGCCGGGAGATCGCGATGATCTTCCAGGAACCGATGACCTCCCTGAACCCCGTCCTCACCATCGGCCGCCAGGTCGGCGAGGTCCTCCGGCGCCATCAGGGGCTCGACCGCCGCACGGCGCGCGAACGGGCCGTGGACCTGCTCGACCTCGTCGGCATCCCCGCCCCCGCCCAGCGGTCCCGTGACTATCCGCACCAGCTCAGCGGCGGTATGCGGCAGCGGGTGATGATCGCCATCGCGATCGCCTGCGACCCCGCCGTGCTCATCGCCGACGAGCCCACCACCGCGCTGGACGTCACCGTGCAGGCGGGCATCCTGGAGGTGCTGCAGTCCCTGCGGGAGCGGCTCGGCACCGCCATCGTGCTGATCACCCACGATCTGGGCGTGGTCGCCGACATCGCGGACCGGGTGCTGGTGATGTACGCGGGGCGGGGCGTCGAACAGGCCCCGGTGGACGCGCTGTTCACCGCGCCCCGCCATCCGTACACCCGCGGGCTGCTCGGCGCCGTGCCGGTCCCCGGCCGGAGGCGGGCGGCGGGCGAACGGGGGCGGCTCCAGGAGATCCCCGGACTGGTGCCGAGCCTCACCGAACAGCCGGACCGCTGCACCTTCCAGCCCCGCTGCTCCTCTGCCGATGAACGGTGCGGTGCGCAGCGCCCCGCGCTGCGGGCGCTGCGCGAGCGGCACGAGGCGGCGTGCTGGTATCCGGTGCCGGTCGATCCCGGGCGTCCGGACCGTCTCGAAGGCCCCGAACAGCTCGAACGCTCCGAGCAGACCGAACGCCCCGAAGAGCGCACTGAGCGCACTGAGCGCACTGAACGCACTGAGCGCGCTGAACGCACTGAGCGCGCTGAACGCACTGAGCGCGCTGAACGCGCTGAACGCGCTGAACGCGCTGAACGCGCTGAGCGCCCCGAACGCCCTGATCAGGAGGCCGCCTCATGACCGCCGCCGTCGCGTCCGTGGAGGCGCCGCGGGATGACGCCGTGCTCGACATCAGCGGCCTCGTCCGCCACTTCACCGGCCCGGCCGGCACCGTCAAGGCGGTCGACGGGGTCAGCCTCAGCATCGGCCGGGGCGAGATCGTCGGCCTGGTCGGGGAGTCCGGCAGCGGCAAGTCCACGGTGGGGCGGTGCGCCGTACGGCTGGACCGGCCGACCGCGGGCAGCGTGACGATCAACGGCCGCGAGGTGACCCGGCTGTCGAAGCGGGCGCTGCGTCCGCTGCGCAAGGACTTCCATCTGGTCTTCCAGGACCCGTCCTCCTCGCTCGACCCCCGGATGACCGTGGGCGCCATCGTCGCCCAGCCGCTGCGGCTGCACCGCCTGGCCTCCGGCGACGCCCTGCGCGACCGGGTCGCCGCGCTGCTGGCCCAGGTGGGGCTGCGGCCCGAACTGGCGCGGCGACGGCCCCATGAGCTCTCCGGCGGGCAGCGGCAGCGGGTCTCGATCGCCCGCGCGCTGTCGGTCGATCCGCAGCTACTGGTGGCCGACGAGCCGACGTCGGCGCTGGACGTCTCCGTCCAGGCGTCCGTGCTCAATCTGCTGGCGGATCTGCAGCGGGAGCGGCGCTTCGGCTGTCTGTTCATCACCCATGACCTGGCCGCCGTCGAGTACCTCGCCGACCGGATCGCGGTGATGTATCTGGGGCAGCTGGTGGAACAGGCCCCGGCCGCCGAGCTGTTCGCCGACCCCAAGCATCCGTACACCCAGGCGCTGCTGTCCGCGGCGCCGGTGCCGGACCCGGCCGCGCAGCGGTCGCGCGCCCGGATCGTGCTCAGCGGGGAGCTGCCCAGCCCGCTGGATCCGCCCCCGGGCTGCCGCTTCCACACCCGCTGTCCGCTGGCCGTCGAGCGCTGCCGTATCGAGCCGCCCGCGCTGCGGGTACTTGCGGGCGGCGGGGGTCGGCAGGTCTCCTGCCACCTGGTGGCGGACGACGGAACGGCGCCGGACGCCTCGGCACCATGACCCATGCCCATGCCCCCATAAGGACACCTCGGCCCCATGAGAACGCCCCGGCTCCCTGAGAACGCCTCGGCCCTCTGAGCCACCCCGGCCCCCTGAGGACACCTCAGCCCCGTCAGTCCCCTGAGCCCCGCCCGCGCACCCGCCCCCGTACGAGATCAGGAGCCCGCCGCATGTTCACCACCCGGCCCACCCTGCAGGGCACCCATGGCATGGTGTCCTCCACTCACTGGCTGGCCTCGCAGTCCGCCATGGCCGTCCTGGAGGACGGCGGCAACGCCTTCGACGCGGCCGTGGCCGCCGGGTTCGTCCTGCATGTGGTCGAGCCGCATCTGAACGGGCCCGCCGGTGAGGTGCCGATCATCCTCGCCCCGGCGGGCGGCGAACCCACCGTGCTGTGCGGCCAGGGCCCGGCCCCCGCCGGGGCCACCATCGACCACTACACCGCGCTCGGCCTCGACCTCGTCCCGGGCACCGGCCCGCTCGCGGCGGCGGTGCCCGGGGCGTTCGACGCCTGGATGGTGCTGCTGCGCGACCACGGGACGAAGCGGCTCGCCGAGGTGCTGCGGTACGCGATCGGCTACGCCGAGCACGGCCATCCCGCGGTCGAGCGGATCGGGGAGACGGTCGAGGCGGTGCGGGAGCTGTTCGAGACCGAGTGGACGACCTCGGCCGAGCTGTATCTGCGGGACGGGACCTCCCCCGCCGCCGGGCGGCTGCTCACCAACCCGGCGCTGGCCGCCACCTGGCGGCGGCTGATCGCCGAGGCGGAGGCGGCCGGGGCGGGGCGCGAGGCACAGATCGAGGCGGCCCGCCGGGTCTGGCGCGAGGGCTTCATCGCGAAGGAGCTGGCCAACGCGGCGGCCCGGCCCGCGATGGACTCCTCCGGGCAGCGCCACGCCGGGACGCTCACCGGGGACGACCTGGCCGCCTTCGAGGCCACGTACGAGGCGCCGGTCAGTTACTCCTGGAACGGCTGGACCGTGTGCAAGGCCGGGCCCTGGAGCCAGGGGCCGGTGCTGCTGCAGCAACTCGCCCTGCTGCCGGACGGGCTGACCGCGGACGACCTGGGGACGCCCGACTTCCTGCACACCCTGATCGAGGGCGGCAAGCTGGCCATGGCCGACCGGGAGGCGTGGTACGGGGACGCCGCCGACGTGCCGCTGGCGGAGCTGCTCTCCCGTCCGTACAACGACGAGCGGCGGCGGCTGATCGGCGATGCGGCCTCGTACGAGCTGCGCCCCGGGCGCCCCGGGGGCCGTACGCCGCGGCTGAGCAAGCAGGCGCTGGCCGCCGTGGCCCGCGCGGCCTCCGGGGCGGCCGGACCGGCCGCCGGGCCGGGCGGCGGGGAACCGACGGTCGGCGGACCGGGCCTCGGGCCGGCCCTCGGCGGACCGGCCGCCGGGGGATCGGCCGTTCGGGGACCGGCTCCGGGCGAACGGGCCGATGGCGAACCGGCCGTCGGGCCGGACGGGGTGACGCGGGGCGACACCTGCCATCTCGACGTCGTGGACCGCTGGGGCAACATGGTCGCGGCCACCCCCAGCGGCGGCTGGCTGCAGTCCAACCCCGTCATTCCCGCGCTGGGCTTCCCGCTCGGCACCCGGCTCCAGATGACCTGGCTGGACCCCGGGCTGCCCAGCTCCCTCACCCCCGGCCGCCGCCCCCGCACCACGCTCACCCCCTCCCTCGCACTGCGCGGCGGCACCCCCGTCATGGCCTTCGGCACCCCGGGCGGCGATCAGCAGGACCAGTGGAGCACGCACTTCTTCCTCGCGGTCGCGCTGCGGGCCCCGGTGCGCTCCGGCCTGGATCTGCAGGGCGCCATCGACGCCCCCAACTGGCACCAGGAGTCCTTCCCCGGCTCCTTCCACCCGCGGGCGATGACGGCGGGACGGGTGGTCGTGGAGTCCCGGATCGACGAGACCGCCGTCGCGGAGCTGCGCCGCCGCGGCCACGATGTGGTGGTCGGCGAGCCCTGGTCGGAGGGACGACTGTGCGCGGTCGCCCGCGACCCCGAGACGGGCGTCCTGCTGGCCGCCGCCAATCCGCGGGGCGCGCAGGGGTACGCGGTGGGGCGGTGACCGTGGTGGGGAGGCGTGCGCGCCAGGTGGTGCCCGACGGACCGTGACGCCTGCGGCGGGCCACGCCCCTCCCCGCCCCTTCCCACAACTGGGCTCCGCCCCCGCCCCCCGGGGACCAAGGGGCGAAGCCCCTGCCGGGCGGCGGAGCCGCGTATCGATGCCGCGGGGTGTGGTCCGCCGGGCGGCGTGCGCGCTAGCGGGCGTAGCCGCCGGGGTCGGCGGCCCGCAGCTTCTCGGCGCGCGCCAGCGGCTCGTAGCCGGAGTCCACGCCCTCGACGAGGACCACGACGCCCTCGATGTGGTCGGTGCGGAGCCGCAGGATGTCCTGATAGGCAGGCGAGGCGTACCACTCGCGGGCGTCCGCCATCCCGCCCGGGAACTCGATCAGCACCACACTGCCCGGCCACTCCCCCTCGACCACCTCCAGCTCGCCGCCGTGGATGCGGAAGCGGCCGTGGAAGGGGTCGAGGGTGGCCTGGATCCGCTCCAGGTACTCGATGATGTCGGGGTGCGGACTGCGGCCGTGCAGATGCGCGAGCGCATAGGCGGCGGGCATGGCTCCTCCAAGTGCTCCGGCACGTGCTCCGGGCTGGTCGGCGATTGGGTCCGGTCCGGCGTCTGCGGCGGACACGGATCAGCCTGCCGCGCCGCGCCCGGGGCGTCGATTACCCCTGAGGTCATGGCGGCGGCCCCGGAGGTGGTGGCCGACCGCGCCCCGGGCCTCAGTCGAGGATGCCCAGATCCTCCCGCATGATCCGGCGCATCGCCGCCGGCCGCATGACCATCGTCGTCACACACCAGCTCGAGAACACGCAACTGGCTGACCGCATCCTCGTCATGCGCGAGGGGCACGTGATCGAGCACGGGGGGCACGAGGAACTGGCCGACGTTGGAGGAGTGTTCGCCGAACTCGTCGCCCTGGCCAGCGGGTCAGCGGGCGCGGCAGCACTTCCGGTGCTGTCCGGTGTGTTGGCGGGTAGCCCTCAGGGATGGCGAAGAAGCGGGCGGGCTCATCCACCGAGCTGGTGCGTTGGGATGCCCGTGGGGGCGGGAATGGGACCGCACTGCTGAACGGTGCGTGCAGGCGCACTGGCGGCTGACCCGCCCGCTTCCGCACCACCGACTTCCAGCGAGGTGACACCGTCATGACCACCACCGTCGTACCCGGGCTGCTGGAGCAGCTGCGGCACCTGCCGGACGACGCCTTCACTCGCCTCCAATATCTGGCCCCGCAGGTCGGCTGCTTCAACGGATGCGCCATGTGCTCGCAAGGAGCCGGCCGCGACACCTGGAGCCTGACCCGAGAGGGGCTGACCGGACTGTTCACCGCCCTCGCGAAGGTTGCCGCCGAGCGGAGCCGGCCATCGCCTCGGGCCGTATCCACCGCCCCGGCGTGGTCTTCCCCTACCTGGACAACGACATCGGCTCCTACCCCCACCTCGACCACTACGCCCAGCTCGCCCGTGATGTCCTGGGCGTGAAGCTGCGGATCTCCACCGTCGGCTACTCCCGCCACTCCACGCGACTGGCCGCTGTGCACCAGCACCTGGTGAAGGAGTTCACCGATGTCTTCGACGGCATCCGCTTCTCCATCACCCCCTACACCCTCGGCTTCACCGGCCGCTCCGGCGTCGACCGCCAGGCGTATATCGAGGATCTGGCCGCCGCCTGCGGACATACCGGCCGCTACTGGACGTGCTCGGGCACGGCGCCGCCACCGCCGCGTGCGAGCTCCGTTTCGCCCCGCTCGTCGGGATCTGCGAACTGACCGACGTCCGCATCGACGGCCACCACGTCCTCGCCACCGGCCCCCACCTGCTCATCTCCCATGAACGGATCGAAGGTGAGCTGCCCGAGACCGTGATCGAGCACTTGGACGAGCCGGTCTACTCCCAACCCGGCGCCCCCTATCTGCACATCACCTCCGACACCGCCCGGCTGACGGCCGCCACGGTGCGGGCTGCGCTCACCGGCACCCTCTCGGTGCCGCACCGGGCCCGGACGGTACGGCTGTACCGCTTCGCCAACGCCGACGGCCCGTACTTCGCGGCCGATCCCAACTTCCACCCCGACGGCACCTTCACCGCCCTGCACCTTTATCCGGCCACCGCCGTGCGCCCGAACTCCGGCTACACCGACGCAACCAGGCCCCTTCTCAACACCTTGCTGGCCCACAAGCGGGCCCGCGGACTAGGCCGCCGGGAGGAGTTCGCACATGCCACTGGTGGGGACGTGGCCGCCGTTCTTCAGGCGCTCACCGGCCAGGCCGACGAGCTGCAACCCATCGACCGTGCTGCGGCGGCCCATCTGCGCCAGATCCATCCCCAGGTCGCCGCGTACGCGGCGGCGCTTGAGCGGGCCGGCTACCCGCCGCGCATGTTCTTCTCCCGGACCTTCACCATCGACACCGGACAGATCGTCAACCAGGGCCGCGCCGAGAAGCTGTTCCACGGCCTGACCGGCACCAACGGCGAACCGATGACCCCGCTCGAGGAACGCGACTTCGGCCGCGCCAGCCTGTCCACCCTCCGCGGACCGATCTGGCGGGTGGCGCCGCTGCCTCTTGCCGCTACCGGGCGCCTGCCGCTCGCCGTCGCAGGGAAGAAGAACCCACCCACCAGCGTCCCGAGCCTATTGGTCGAGGAGCTCGACCCCTGCCACCTCTCCCCGGTCATGCGCACCACCGGCTGCCGCCTACGCCGCCACACGCTGGCCCTGCCGGGCGGCTGGATCGAGCACACCAGCATGACGCAAGGCCGGGCCCTCTTTGCCCTGCCCGGCCTGCTCGCGGATCCGCGGGCCACAGGATGACAGTGGTCCCGAAGCGCTCGGAGAAACCGGCCACGCTGGTGAGACACGAGTCCTTGGCCATCTCGTGAGACAACCCCGCGCACCGTTGGTCACCGATGCGCGAGTACCGCATCCGCGCCCATGCGCCTGCTGACAGGCGCGGTTCCCACGCCCGCTTCCGGTGGCCTCCGCCGTCTCCACAGGTTTCCCACAGACCGGTCCGAGCCCCTTCGGGAACCCAGGCGATCGGAACTAATGTGCTGTTTCATGCCCGCCTCGCCCTCCGACGTGCGCGCCGACCGCGCCGATAACGTTCTCGCCCTCGCCCGGCTGGCCTCCCGGCGCGGGGCGGTTCGGGACATGCTCGGCTGGCTGACCCGGCGTGCCGGGGGCCCGGCCGTGCTGGTCGGGGACACGGGCCGGGTGCTGGCCGGGCCGGGTGGGGAGCACGACCTGGCGGTGACTCGGCCGGCCGCCGACGCGGCCGTCGAGTTGAACCGGCGCGGGGCGCCGTCCGCCGTGTTGGGCGGGGGCGAGGGGCCGCCGGTGCATCTGATCGCGCTCGACACCGACCCGAGCACGTATCTGGCCGTCATCGGGCCGGACGATCCGCACTGCGGAACGCTGCTCGCCGACGCCGCGCGCACCCTCGCCCTGTGCTGGCGGTTGGAGCAGGCCGAACGGGCGCGGCGGCGGATCGAGTCGGCCGAGGAGCACAGCCGGGAGGCGGTGCTGCATCTGCTGATGGTGGGCAGCGTGCCCGCCGCGCAGCGGATCGCCGGGGCGCTGCGGCCGACGCTGCCCGCGGTGGTCCAGATGTACGTGATCGAGTGTCCGCGCCCCCGGCGGCGCGAGATCGCCCGGCGGATCGACCGCGAGGCGGGCGGCGCGGCGTGGATCGTGCCGTGCCCGGTACGCCCGAACCACGTCCTCGCGCTCGTACCGCCGGAGACGGCGAACCCGGCCATCGGGACGGACCCGGCCGAGGTGAGCGGCGACCCTCACCCCCCGCTCCCCGCATCACTGGACCTGCTGATCGTCCGCCTGGTGCCGGAGTGCCGGGTCGGGGTGAGCGCGGCGGTCGCGCTGCGGGATACGCCGACCGCCTATGAGCAGGCCATCCACGCGCTGGCGGTGGCCCGTAACGCGCCCGAGCGCCGCGCCGGTTTCGGCGGCGACGTGGATGTGACCGTACTGGCGGGCCCGGAGGGGTATCTGTGGGCGAGCGAACTCCTGGCTCCCTGCCTGCGCTACGCCCCGGCCCGCCGCGCCGACCCAGGCCCGCAGGAGTTGCTGGGCACACTCGGGTCCTGGCTCAGCTTCGGTGGAGCGGCCAGCCGCCATCTGAAGATCCACCGCAATACGCTCGCCGCGCGGATGCGCCATCTCGATGAGCTGCTGGGCGTGGAGGTCAGCCGCAGCCTGGCCGCGCAGTCGGCCGCCTGGCTCGCCCTGCGGCTGCACACCGCGCCCCAGGCCGCGGCGGCCCGCGCCCAGGCCCCGCCGGGGCCCACCGCCACGCTGGACACGGTGCTGGGCACCCCTGCCGCCGGGACCTGGGCCCGGGCCCAGCTACGCCCCCTGGAACAGGCCAGGCCCACGGCCGGGCTGGAGACCGTACGCACCTGGCTGCGCGCCGACGCCCGCCTCCCCGCGGCAGCCGCCGCCCTCGGCATCTCGCCACCGGGCGCGCGCAAGCGCCTGACCAGGGCGGAGGACGTGCTGGGCCGATCCCTCCTGACCGCCCCGAGCGCGAAGTACGAACTGTGGCTGGCGATGCGGGCCCTGGGATCGCTCTGAGCCGGGACACCGCGATGCGCGCCGGTGCGCTCTCACCGTTCGCGGCCGTACTCACCGTTCACCAAAGCACTCACCGTTCGAACGGGAACCACCCGGCGCCCTCACTGTGCACATCGTTCCTCGCCGCCGGTGCCACGCCCGCCTAATGTCCTTGACGAGCCAGGGTCGGCCGCCGCGCGACGACGGGGGTGTCGCGCGCGGCCCGCCCCTGTCCCCTCCCGGCCCGCGCGTCAGCCGATGACTTCGATCTCGCAGCGGGCCATGGTGCAACGGCTCAGCCTGGCGTCGCCGGTAATCAGCGGAGCCCGGTACACCTCCGCCGCCGCGACGTACGCCGCGTCGTAGCCCGAGACCTGGCTCCGCAGCTCCCACATGCGTATGAGGAGCGGCTGGATACCGATCGCCTCGATCGACGCCCCGGTCAGCGCGGCCACGGCGTCGTCGGCGCGAGCTTGGGTGATCTTCTTTCCGAGGAGCCGACCGCGTACCGCGTGGAAGGTCTCGACGATGAGATGGCCGGGCGCCGCCCAATGCGGATCCTGGGCGAGACGGGCGCGGGCCGCCTTCCCGGCGGCGGCGTCCCCGGTGAGCGCTTCGGTGAGGACGCTCGCGTCCACAATGATCACGCGGTCGCTCCCGGTTCGCCCGGCGAGAACCCGAGCCCGGCGGCGCGCGCCGCGCGGTCGGCGTCGAGCTCGCGCACGGTCTCGCTCATGGAACTCTCGGCGCCGTCCGTTCGTCCCTCGAAGCGCTGCAACAGCGCAACGTTGCCCGCTCGCTCGGCCTCGTTCTTGACCAGGTCCAACAGATATCCCTGGAGGGACTGGCCGAGCTGCCTCGCCCGTTCGGCCAGTATCTCGCGGACCTCGTCCGGCACATCCCGAATCTGCAGAGCCACCATGCATGCATTTTCCATGCACGGTGGCTCCGCGGGCAAGCCGGTTACCGACAAGCCACTCTTCAGAACAGCCGCACCCTCACGACCCCAGGGTCGTCGTCACGACCCCAGGATCGATGTCAGGAACTCCCCCGTCCATGCCAGCAGCTCCCGCCCCACCAGCGGCTTTCCGCCGATGCGGGCGGTCGAGGGGCGGGGCACCAGGACCTGCTTGGTGGCCGGTTTGATCACCGAGCGCTGGTAGAGGCGCTTGAGGCGCAGCTCCTGGGATTCGCGGAGCTCCACCGGGGAGAAGCGGATGTTGGAGCCCTGGAGGGTGATGTCCGTGACGCCGCAGGCGCGGGCCAGCAGGCGCAGGCCCGCGACCAGGAGGAGGTTCTCCACCGGTTCGGGGAGCTTGCCGTAGCGGTCGGTGAGCTCCTCGCGGACGGCGCGGATGTCGTCCTCGCTGGTGGCGGAGGCGATGGCGCGGTACGCCTGGAGGCGCAGGCGCTCGCCGGGGGCGTAGTCGTGCGGGACGTGCGCGTCGACCGGCAGCTCGATCTTGACCTCCAGCGGCGCTTCCGCGGCCTCGCCGTCGCGCTCCTCGATCGAGGCCCGGTAGTCGGCGACGGCCTCGCCGACCATCCGGACGTAGAGGTCGAAGCCGACGCCCGCGATATGGCCGGACTGCTCGCCGCCGAGCAGATTGCCCGCGCCGCGGATCTCCAGGTCCTTCATCGCCACATACATGCCCGCGCCCATCTCGGTGTGCTGGGCGATGGTGGCCAGCCGTTCATGGGCGGTTTCGGTGAGCGGCTTCTCGGGCGGGTAGAGGAAGTACGCGTAACCGCGGTCGCGGCCGCGGCCGACCCGGCCGCGGAGCTGGTGGAGCTGGGAGAGGCCGAAGTTGTCACCGCGCTCGACGATCAGGGTGTTGGCGTTGGAGATGTCGATACCGGACTCGACGATCGTCGTGGAGACCAGCACATCGAACTTCTTCTCCCAGAAGTCGACCACGACCTGCTCCAGTGCGGTCTCCGACATCTGGCCGTGGGCGATGGCGATCCGCGCCTCGGGGACGATCTCGCGCAGCTTCGCCGCGGCCCGGTCGATGGACTCCACCCGGTTGTGGATGTAGAAGACCTGGCCCTCGCGGAGCAGCTCACGCCGGATCGCCGCGCCGATCTGCTTCTGCTCGTACGGCCCGACGAAGGTCAGCACCGGGTGGCGCTCCTCCGGCGGGGTGGTGATCGTGGACATCTCGCGGATGCCGGTGACCGCCATCTCCAGGGTCCGCGGAATGGGCGTGGCGGACATGGTCAGCACGTCCACATTGGCGCGGAGCTTCTTGAGCTGCTCCTTGTGCTCGACGCCGAAGCGCTGCTCCTCGTCCACGATGACCAGGCCCAGGTCCTTGAACTTGGTCTCGGAGGAGAAGAGCCGGTGGGTGCCGATGACGATGTCGACCGCGCCGTCCTTCAGCCCTTCCAGCACCGCCTTGGCCTCGGTGTCGGTCTGGAAGCGGGAGAGCGCCCTGACGTTGACGGGGAACTGGCCGTACCGCTCGCCGAAGGTGCCGAAGTGCTGCTGCACCAGCAGCGTCGTGGGCACCAGCACCGCGACCTGCTTGCCGTCCTGGACCGCCTTGAAGGCCGCGCGGACCGCGATCTCGGTCTTGCCGTAGCCGACGTCGCCGCAGATCAGCCGGTCCATCGGAACCGACTTCTCCATGTCCTCCTTGACCTCGGCGATGGTGGTGAGCTGATCGGGGGTCTCCGCGTACGGGAAGGCGTCCTCCAGCTCGCGCTGCCAGGGGGTGTCCGCGCCGAAGGCATGGCCGGGCGCCGCCATCCGGGCGGAGTAGAGCTTGATCAGGTCGGCGGCGATCTCCTTGACGGCCTTCTTGGCGCGCGCCTTGGTCTTGGTCCAGTCGGCCCCGCCGAGCCGGTGCAGGGTCGGCGCCTCCCCGCCCACGTACTTGGTGACCTGCTCGAGCTGGTCGGTGGGGACGAAGAGCCGGTCGCCGGGCTGACCGCGCTTGGCCGGGGCGTACTCCACCACCAGATACTCACGGGTGGCGCCCTGGACGGTGCGCTGCACCATCTCGACATAGCGCCCCACGCCGTGCTGCTCGTGGACGATGAAGTCGCCCGCTTCGAGGGTGAGCGGATCGATGGTCTTACGGCGGCGCGCGGGCATCCGCGCCCCGTCCTTGCCCGCGGCCTTCTGCCCGGACAGATCCGTCTCGGTCAGCACGGCCAGCTTCAGGACCGGGTCGACAAAGCCGTAGTCGATCGAGCCACAGGACACATGCACCACGGACGGCTTGATCTCGGTGAGGTCGCCGTCCAGCCGGGCCGCGATCCCCTCGCCGCCGAGCACCTCGACGGTGCGGGAGGCGGGGCCGTGGCCCTCGGTCACATAGACCGTGCGCCAGCCGTCGGCGAGCCAGCCCTTGGTGTCGGCCAGCGCCCGGGCGGTGTCGCCGCGGTAGCTCTCGGTGGCGTGCATGCCCAGCTTGACGGTGTCCCCCGCCGCGTCAGCGGCAAGTGTCTCCGTGAGCTCCTCATCCGCCGCGAAGGGGCTCACCGACCACCACATCATGCCCAGGTCGCGGGCCCGGTCGCGGACGTCCGCGATGCCCCACAGGGAGGCCGCGCCGACGTCGATCGGGGCCTCGCCTCCCCCGGCCGTGGCCGCCCAGGACGCCTGGAGGAACTCCTGGCTGGTGGCCACCAGATCGGCCGCCCGGGTGCGCACCCGCTCCGGGTCGCAGACGACCGTCATGCTGCCCTTCGGGAGGACGTCCAGCAGCAGCTCCATCTCGTCCACCAGGACGGGGGCCAGGGACTCCATGCCCTCGACCGCGATCCCCTCGGCGATCTTGCCGAGCAGCTCAGCCAGCTCCGGATGGGCCTCGGCGAGGGCCGCGGCCCGCTCCCGCACCTGGTCGGTCAGCAGCAGCTCCCGGCAGGGCGGCGCCCACAGGCCGTGCTCGGCGACCTCCAGGGAGCGCTGGTCGGCCACCTTGAAGTAGCGGATCTCCTCGACGTCGTCGCCCCAGAACTCGATCCGGAGCGGATGCTCCTCGGTGGGCGGGAAGACGTCCAGGATGCCGCCGCGCACGGCGAACTCGCCGCGCTTCTCGACCAGCTCCACCCGGGAGTACGCGGCGGCCGCGAGGCCGTCCACGATCTCCTCCAGATCGGCGGTCCCCCCGGCCCGCAGGCTCACCGGCTCCAGGTCCCCCAGCCCCTTGACCTGCGGCTGCAGCACGGATCGCACGGGCGCGACGACGACCGAGACCGGGCCCGCCGTCGGGTCGTCCTGGCGCGGATGGGCCAGTCTGCGCAGCACCGCGAGGCGCCGCCCGACCGTGTCCGAGCGCGGGGAGAGCCGCTCATGCGGCAGCGTCTCCCAGGACGGGTACTCCACCACTGCGTTTTCGAGTCCTGGCGGCATCAGCGAGCGCAGCGCGGCCGCCAGATCCTCCGCCTCCCGGCCGGTGGCGGTCACCGCGAGCACGGGACGGCCCGCGGAGCGCGCCAGCGCGGCGATGGCGAACGGGCGGGCGGCCGGCGGGCCGACCAGATCGACGTGGGGACGATTGCCGTCGGCGGCGCCGCGCACCGCCTCGGCGAGCGCGGGGTCCCTAACGACGACGTCGAGCAGACCGGTGAGGCTCATAAAGGGGTATTCCATCCCGGAGGCGGACAACGCGAACGACCCGACACGTGTCACGGGCCGGGGGTCTTCCAGAGTACGGCCACCCGACGACAACTACGCCGGGTCGGCTCGCGGCCCCCACGCGGTGCGCCCCGAACCGGGCGGGCGCCGGGCGGGCGTATGGACCCCCGCGTCTGGCCCATCACGACAGGCGGCCGGGCACGCGCTGTGATCACACTGATGCACATGGCAGAGCGAGAACCGCGCCCCGCGGCCACCAAGACGAGCCCCAGGTCCCGGCCGCCCCGGCCGGCCGAGGCCGCCCGGCAGGCATGCGACCAGCTCGCCTCACTGATCGTCCATGAGCCCGAGGGCGTCAGTGGGGTGACCCGTCACGAGGACGGCTGGCTCGTCAGCGTGGACGTCCTCGAGGTCGCGCGGATCCCCGATACCACCAGCCTGCTGGCCACCTACGAGGTGCGCGTCGACGAGCGGGGCGAACTCCAGGAATACCGGAGGGTCCGCCGCTACCGGCGCGGTGCGGCCGACGACTGCTGAGACGACAGCCGAAAGGACGCCCCGAGATGCCCACTGGCACATACACGGAAGAGGTCGTCTGCGTTCAGCGGACCGGCACCCTCTATGACGCCCTGGAGCTCATCCTCGACCGGGGCATGGTGATCGACGTCTTCATCCGGGTCTCCCTCGTCGGCATCGAGATCCTGAAGATCGACGCCCGCATCGTGGTCGCCAGCGTGGACACCTACCTGCGCTTCGCCGAAGCCTGCAACCGCGTGGACCTCGAATTCGACCGCAGCAAGACCGTGCCCGAACTGCTGGGCGGGATGTCGGGCGGCGGCAGCCCGGCCGGTCGGGTGGCCGCCGGCGTCGGCAAGAAGAAGGCCAAGAAGGCGGTCGAAGGGGTGGGGGAGAAGGTCAAGCGGGCCGTCGGGGCCGATGACGACGAGGAGCAGGAAGAGGAGCGAGAGGAGCCGGAGGAGCAGGAGAGCCGCCCCCGGCGGCGCACCGCCGCCACCGGCGCCCGCTCCCGCCGCCGTCCCGCTCCTTCCGAGGAGGACTGACCGATGAATCCGAGGAGGACTGATCCATGAGTCCGAGGAGGACTGATCCATGACCGCGCCCCGGAGCGTGTACGTCTACGGCGTCGTCCGCGCCTCCCACGCGGTGCCGCCCGGCCGCACCGGAGTGGGCGAGCGGCCCGCCCCGGTCCGTACCCTCCGGGCCGGAGCGCTGGCCGCGGTGATCAGCGACGCTCCCGCCCGGCTGCGCGCCAAGCGGCGCGACCTCCTCGCCCACCAGGACCTCGCCCTGACGCTGGCGACGGACGGGCCGGTGCTGCCGATGCGCTTCGGGATGATCGCCCCCGACGAGGAGTCGGTACGGCAGCAGCTTCTGTCGTCCCAGAACGACTGCCTGGCCGCGCTCGAACGCGTCGACGGCCGGGTCGAGATGAACCTCAAGGCGCTGCCCACCGAGGCCGACCTGGGCGCGCTGGTACGGGAGGACCCCGAGGTGAGCCGATTGCGCACCGCCGCCCGCAGGGCCCCGGGGTACGAGGCCAGCGTGCGGCTCGGCGAGGCCGTGGCGCGGGGGCTGGGGCGCAGGGCGGCCGCCGCCGCGGCCGCGGTGCTCGCGGAGCTCTCCGCCGTGGCGGACGCCAAGGTGCACGGCCCGGAGGTCGAGGGATGCGTGCTCAACGTCTCCTTCCTGCTGGACCGGCGCGAGGAGCGGCGGTTCCACGGCGTCGTGGAGCGCTTCGCGGCCGGCCACCGCGACCGGGTCGAGCTGCGGCTCACCGGACCGCTGCCCTGCTACAGCTTCGCGGAAGGCCGGGCCTGACATGGGGGTGCTGAGCCAGGTCGTCCTCTTCCCGCTGGCACCGGTGCGCGGAGTGGTGTGGATCGCGGAGCGCGTGCGGGACGTCGCGGAGGAGGAGCTGTGCCATCCATCGGTGCTGCGCGCCCGGCTGGCCGCGCTGAACGAGGCCCTGGAGTCGGGGGCGATCGGCCCCGAGGAGTTCGACCGGGAGGAGGACCGGCTGCTGGATCTGCTGGAGCGCTCGGGCGGCCGAAGCCCGGGAGGAAGGGCGAGGGTGAGCCGCCATGACTGACCGTGACCTGGTGTACCCCCCTTCCGTGACCGCCGACCGGCACCCCTCCGACCTCGCCGAGATCCTCGAACGCGTCCTGGACAAGGGCATCGTGATCGCCGGAGACATCAAGATCGACCTGCTGGACATCGAACTGCTCACCATCCGGCTGCGGTTGTTCATCTCCTCCGTGGACACCGCCCGCAAGGCCGGAATCGACTGGTGGGAAACCGATCCCGCCCTCTCCTCGCGCGCCGCGAAGGACGCCCTCGCCCAGGAGAACGCGGAACTGCGCGAACGGCTCCACGCCCTGGAATCGCGCATGGATTCCGATGAGCAGCTCAGCACGGTCGGCGCCACGGCCGCTGAGGAGGGCGCGGACAGATGACCCCGCCCGAGGCCCCCACCCTCACCTACGCCTTCGCGGTCTGCCGCGGCGGCGCCCTCACGGCGTTGGCCGCGCTCCCCGGTCTCGGCACCGGCGCCCCCGTCCGTACGCTCGCGGCGGGCCCGCTCACCGCCGTCGTCCAGGACGTGCCCGCGGCCGGGTTCGGCGAGGAGGCGCTGCGGCGGCGGCTGTCCGACCGCGATGAGCTGGAACGCTGCGCCCGCGCCCACCACACGGTGATCACGGCGGCGTCGGCGCTGGCCCCCACCGTTCCGCTGCCGCTGGCCACCCTCTATCTCGACGACGACCGGGCCCGCGAGGCCCTGGGCGAGCGGGAGACGTCCCTCCTGACCGCGCTGGGCCGGATCACGGGCCGGGCCGAATGGGGCGTCAAGGTCTACGCCCCGACGGGACCGCCGCCGCCCACCCCGGGAGTCGCCCCGGCGAACGGTCCGGCCAGCGGCCGGGCCTATCTGGACCGCGTCCGCACCCGCCAGCAAAGCCGCGAACAGCACCACACTTTGACGCTGCGGGCCGCCGAGCGGGTGCACTCCGCCGTCCGTGGCCTCGCCGTCGCCGCGCGCCGACTGCGCCCGCACGGCGTCGAGGTGACCGGGAAGCACCGTACCCATGTACTGAACGCGGCCTACCTCCTCGACCTGGGCCGGGAACGCGAACTACGCGCCGCCCTCGCCTCGTTGCGCCGCGACGAGACGGACATCCAGATCGAGCTCTCCGGGCCGTGGGCGCCCTACTCCTTCGCCGACGGAGGGGTCACCGACGAAGGGACACCCTCATGACCAGGGCCGCCTGGGACGCCGCCCCGGCGAAAGCGGCATGGGAAGCGGCCCCCGCCGACATCGCCCGCAAAGAGGCCCCCGCGTGGGGAACCACCCCCGCCGAGGCCCTCGGACCGCTTGGCGTCCCCCTCGTGGACCTCCTCGACCGGGTGCTCGCCACCGGTGTCGTCGTCACCGGCGACCTCGTCATCGCGATCGCCGAGGTCCCCCTCGTCCGCCTCTCCCTGCACGCCCTGCTCTCCTCGGTCAACGAACGGGTCCCGGCCCCCTGGACCGACAGCGGCCCGCTATGAGCCCGCCCCCCGCCCACCTCGACATCGACCGCGACTCGGTCGGCCGCGACCTGGCGGCCCTCGTGCTGACCGTCGTCGAACTCCTCCGCCAGCTGATGGAACGCCAGGCCATCCGCCGTATCGACGCGGGCGGCCTCACCGACGGTCAGATCGAGCGCATCGGCACCACGCTGATGCTGCTCGACCAGCGCATGGCGGAACTGTGCGACCAGCACGGACTGACGCCGGAGGACCTCAACCTGGACCTCGGCCCGCTGGGCACCCTGCTCCCCCGCGACTGATGCGGACTCAGCCGCCGAGGGCTTCCGCCATGCGGTCGAGGTCGGCGAGAAGGGCGGCCAGGCGGCGTTGCGGGAAGGCGTCGATCATCGTCCGCTCGATGGCGTAGACGGCGGACCGGGCCTCCTCCAGCCGTTCGCGGCCGGCCTCGGTGAGGTGGGCGGGGAGGGCGCGGCCGTGGTCGGTGGTGGCGGGCCGGGAGATCAGGTCCGCGTCCTGGAGGCCGCGCAGGACGACGTTCATGGACTGCCGGGTGACGAAGGTGCCCCGGGCGAGTTCGGCGTTGGACAGACCGGGCCGCTGGTCGAGGAGTTCCAGGCAGGCGTACTGCGGCACCGTCAGACCGCGTTCGCGCAGCGCCTTGTCCATGGCGCCGCGCAGCGCCGCGGCGGCGCGCTTGAGGCGGTATCCCACATGTTCGGTGACGTCGTGAGCGGGGTGCGGCGGGGCCGCGGGAGTTCGGTCTTCCATGTCAGGATTTTGACATAGGGGGAAGGCGTGCGTACAGTCCGGGAATGTCAAAGCCCTGACATCAACACCTGGGGAGGACCCATGACCGCCACCCTTGACGGCCCCGACTTCATCGCCCTGCAGGTACGCGATGTCGAGGCGGCGGCCGCCTTCTGCGAAAAGCACCTCGGACTGCGGCGGGCCCCGGCATCGCCTCCCGGCGCCGTGGTGTTCACCACCCAGCCGATCGCGTTCGCCGTCCGCGAGCCGCTGCCGGGCGTGGACCTCGACGACGTCGCACGGCCCGGTCTCGGCGTGGCCCTGTGGTTCCGCACCACGGACGCCCAGGCGCTGCACGACCAGCTCGCCGACGCCGGGGTGTCGATCATCACCCCGCCGCAGGACAGCCCGTTCGGCCGCATGTTCACCTTCATCGGCCCCGAGGGCTACGCCATCACCGCGCACGGAGGCTGATCGTGACCGCCGTCTCCCTCACCCCGGCCGGTCCCTTCTCGCTGGCGGCGAGCGTCCGCTTCCTGGAGGGCTTCACCCCCGCGAGCTATTCCGGCACGGCGGACGAGGTGCTCCGCCTGGCCTTTCCCGCCGACGACGGCCACTCGACGGTGGCGGCCGCGGTACGGCAGGAGGAGACGGCGGACGGTGAAGCGGGCACGGTACAAGTCGAGTTCACCGTGTATCCCGGCGAACCGGACGGCGACCTGGACGGCTCCCCGGCGGACCTCGCGTCCGCCGGGGCCGGGCCCGTATCCCCCGGGGAGCCGTCCTGGCCCGACGACGCCGTCCGGGACCAGCTCGCCCGCATCCTCTCGCTCGACGTCGACGGAAGCGGCTTCCCCGAACTCGCCGTCACAGACCCCGTGGTGGCCGGGCTCATGGCGGAATTTCCGGGCCTTCGGCCGGTGTGCTTCCACTCCCCCTACGAAGCCGCCGTATGGGCGGTCATCGGCCACCGCATCCGCATGACCCAGGCCGCCGCCATCAAGGCCCGCCTCGCCGAGCGGTACGGACGGCGGGTCCAGGTCGCGGGCCGGACCCTGCACGCCTTCCCCACCCCACCGGTGCTGCGCGCGATCACCTCGATCCCCGGTCTGACCGAGGTGAAGATCGAGCGGCTGCACGCGCTGGCGGAGGCGGCCGACGCGGGGGAACTCGACGCCGCACGGCTGCGCGCGATGCCGGTGGACGACGCCCTCGCGGCGCTGCGCACCCTCCCCGGCATCGGCCCGTTCTCCGCCGAGCTCATCCTCATCCGCGGCGCCGCGCACCCCGATGTCTTCCCGCGCCACGAACCGCGACTGCACGCGGCCCTCGCCACCGCGTACGGCCTCGACGAGACCGTCTCCGGTGACATCGGCCGGCTGGCCGGGATCGCCGACGGCTGGCGGCCCTACCGGAGCTGGATCGGGCTCCTGCTGCGTGTCCGTGCCGAGCTCATGGGCCGCCACGTGTCATAGCCGCATGGAAGAGCCGGTCCGCCCCCGTCGCGGACCGGCTCTTTTCCCGGCTTCGACACCGGCCCACCACCAGCCACTCGGCAACCGGCCCTCGGTAACCGGCTGTTAAACCGGCTCCCGGCCGGGTGCGGTCAGCCGTTCTCGACGACCATCAGCGCATTGCCGTCCCCGTCCCGGAAACTGAACATCGGCGGCACCGGGCCGCCCCAGCGCTGGACCTCCGGGTCGGTGTCGACGCCGCGCGAGCGCAGCGTCGCGTGGTCGGCGTCGATGTCCTCGGAGGTGAGGATGATGCCGGTGTCGTAGCCCGGCCCCTGGCCGCCCTCGCGCGGCAGGACGAGCGCGATCCCGGTCGGGGCGCCCGCCGGGCCCACCTCGATCCAGCGGTGGCCGTCGCCGAAGGGCATGTCGGCACGCTTCTCGAAGCCGAGCGTGCCCACATAGAAGTCCAGCGCCCGGTCCTGATCGGCGACGGTGACGGCAACCCGGCCCACCTCGGCGAGCCGGGTGCCTTTCGCGGTCTCGGTCATGGTGATCTCCCTTGAGGTGATGCGTTCACCACCTGAGACCCCGGGGCACCGCGAAACTCATCGGTCGCCCGCGGATCGGCCTTCACGCCCGATGAACCACGGTGGCGGTCAGCGGCCCACGAAGGTGAGGTTCTTCTCGTCGTAGCGGGTGCCGGCGACCTGGTCGGCCGGGGCGGCGGCGTCGATCGCGGCCAGTTCCTCGGGCGACAGCTCGAGGGTGGCGGCGGTCAGGTTCTCCTCCAGGTACTTCTGACGCCGGGTGCCCGGGATGGGGACCACGTCGTCGCCGCGGTGCTGCACCCAGGCGAGGGCGAGCCGGCCCGCGGTGACGCCCTTCTCGGCGGCCAGTTCGTTCAGCTTTCCGACGATGGCCAGGTTCTTTTCGAGGTTGCCGTCGGCGAACCGGGGCTGGGTGCGGCGCACATCGCCCTCCGGCAGGCTCTCGGTCGAGGTGTAGCGGCCGGTGAGGAAGCCGCGGCCGAGCGGGGAGAAGGGGACGAGGCCGATGCCGAGCTCACGGCAGACCGGGGCGATCTCGTGCTCCAGGTCCCGCGTCCACAGCGACCATTCGCTCTGCAGCGCCGCGATGGGGTGCACCGCGTGGGCGCGGCGGATGGTGTCCGCGCCCGCCTCGGACAGGCCGAGATGGCGCACCTTGCCCGCCTGGACCAGCTCGGCCATCGCGCCGACGGTCTCCTCGATGGGGACGTCGGGGTCCACGCGGTGCTGGTAGTACAGGTCGATGTGGTCGACGCCGAGCCGCCGCAGCGACGCGTCGCACGCCTGGCGGATGTAGGCGGCGTCGCCCCGGATCGCGGTCGGCTCCCCCAGCCGGTTGGCGAAGCCGAACTTGGTGGCCAGGACCGCCTGCTCCCGGCGTCCGGCCAGGGCCCGGCCGAGCAGTTCCTCGTTGTGCCCGGAACCGTAGAAGTCGGAGGTGTCCAGCAGGGTGACGCCCAGGTCGAGGGCGCGGTGAAGGGTGGCGATCGACTGGGCGTCGTCCGAGGCGCCGTAGCCATGGCTCATTCCCATGCAGCCCAGGCCCTGGGCCGCGACGGTCAGTGCGCCCAGGCGACGGGTGGGCAGTGCGGACATCGGGTACCTCCCTTGTGGTCGTGACGATCACGCTAGGAGTTGGAGCGCACTCCACGTCAAACCACCGGATCAGCGGCCGAGCGGCTCGGCGCGTTCCCCGCCCCCGCCTCGCCCCCGCCTCGCCCGGGCCGAATGCCGGGCCTCTGGAGGCATCGTTCACACAGAAAGGACCGGCCCGGTGCGCTCCCCCGTCGCACACCGGGCCGGTCGGCCTTCAGCCCCTCCCCCCATGGAAGGGCAGCGAGCCTGTTTCCCCCGTCGGCTTTGGCTATTCCGTGGCGATCGCGTTCAGCACATTCATCCGCGCCGCCCGGAAGGCCGGGACCAGCGCCGCGATCAGACCCACCACGGCCGAGCCGATGAAGACCGTGATGATCGTCGGCCACGGGATCTCCAGGGTCTTCAGACCCTCCAGCGCCAGCAGCTTCTGGGCCGTGGTTCCCCAGCCCATGCCGAGCCCCAGCCCCAGCAGCGCGCCGAAGAGCGCGATGACCACGGACTCCAGCCGGATCATGCGGCGCATCTGGCGGCGGGAGACGCCGATGGCGCGCATCAGGCCGATCTCACGGGTCCGCTCGACCACCGACAGGGCCAGGGTGTTCACCACACCGAGGACGGCGACGATGATCGCCAGCGCCAGCAGCCCGTAGACCAGGTTGAGCAGCTGACCGACCTGGTCCTTGACCTCCTGCTTGTAGTCGGTCTGGTCGCGCACCTTCACCGACGGGTAGTGGTGCAGCTGGGCCTTGAGGGATGCGTACGCCGCCTCCTCCTGGCCGTCCTTGGCCTGCGCCAGCATCATGACGTCCGCCGGGATCAGCTTGGCGGGCACATAGTCCTCGACGGTGGCGATGTTGAGGTACATCGCGCCCTTGTCGAGGCTGACGTCGTCCGAGGTGATCGCGGCGACGGTCAGCTTGGCGGTCCGGCCCTCCTTGAAGGCGACGGTCAGGGTGTCGCCCTTCTTCACCTTGTGGTCCTTGGCGAAGCCCTCCGGCACCGACATGGCGTCCTTGCCGTACGCGGCGGCCAGATCACCCTCGACGACCGGGGTGCGCAGGTCCTCCGCGTACGTCGGGCTGGCGGCCGAAAGGTCCTTGGTGACCGTCTTGCCGTCCGGCAGGGTGAGCTTGGCGCCGTCGATGTCCTTGGCCTCGCTGATGTGCTTCAGGCCCTTGGCCTGGCGCACCGACTTCTCGATCCCCTCGGTGATCGGCTGGCCCATGTCGGACTGGATGATGAAGTCCGCGCCCACCGACTTGTCCAGCTCATCGGTGGCCGAGGCGACCATCGAGGAGCCCACCACCGACAGACAGGCGACCAGCGCCAGGCCGATCATCAGGGCCGCGCCGGTGGCGCCGGTGCGCCGCGGGTTGCGCAGCGCGTTGCGCTCGGCCAGCCGGCCGACCGGGCCGAAGATCCGCAGGACGACGGTGGCCAGCGCGCGGACCACCAGACCGGCCAGCAGCGGGCCGATGACGATGAAGCCGATGAGCGTCAGCACCACGCCCAGGCCCAGGAACATCGAGCCGTCGACCGCCTTGTCCGCGTTCCCCGCGACCACCAGGGCGGCCGCGCCACCCGCGGTGAGCAGGGTGCCGATCACGCCGCGGATCCAGCCGGCCCTGCTGTCCGCCGGGGTGCCCGCGTCGCGCAGGGCCGCCATCGGGGAGATCTTCCCGGCCCGGCGGGCGGGGATGTACGCCGCGATGACGGTGACGATGACGCCGATACCGATGCCGATGATGGGCGTGGTGGGCTTCACCGTCAGCTGGTCGGTGCTCAGGTGCAGACCCGCGCTGCCCATGATCTTCATCAGGCCGACCGCGAGGCCGACGCCGCCGAGGACACCGAGGATCGAGCCCACGATGCCCAGCAGCAGCGCCTCGATCAGCACCGACCGGTTGATCTGCTTCCGGCTGGAGCCGATGGCCCGCATCAGGCCGATCTCACGGGTGCGCTGGGCGACCAGCATCGAGAAGGTGTTGACGATCAGGAAGATGCCGACCAGGACGGCGATCCCGGCGAAGCCGAGCATCGCGTACTTCATGACGTCCAGGAACGAGCCGATGTCGTCCTCGGCCTCCTTGCTGGACTCGGCCTTCGTCTGCACCTTCACACCGGTGCCGAGGTCGGCCACCACGCTCTTCTTGAGCTGGTCGTGGCTGACGCCCGGCTGGGCGGTGAGCAGGTAGCTGGAGTACACCCCGGGAGCGCCGAGCAGCTTGCGCTGCGCGGTGTCGGTGTCCATGAAGACCAGCGTGGCGCCGGGGTTGGTCACCTGGAACGTGGCGATGCCGACGATCTTCGCGCGGAACTCGCCGGGGATGGCGATGATCCGCATCTCGTCGCCCAGCTTCAGCTTCTTGTTCTTCGCGGTGTCGGCGTCGACCATCACCTCGGTCGGGCCGCGCGGCGCGTGACCGGAGGTGATCTGGACCGAGCGCGTCTCGGTCGGGTCCCAGTTGGTGCCGATGGTCGGGGCGCCGGAGTCCGAGCCGATGCTGTTGTCGTTCCGGTCGGCGGCGGTGATCGACTGACTGGTGGCGTCGCCGATCACCGACTTGACGCCGTCCACCTGCTTCAGCCGCGCCAGCTCCGAACCGGGCAGCGAACGGATCCGGCCCTGCCGGGTGTCGTCGTCGCCCGCGCCCTTCGGGCTGACCGTGACATCGGAGGCGGTGCTCGCGAAGAGCTTGTCGAAGGTGGCGTTGGTGGTGTCGGTGAAGACGAGCGTGCCGCAGACGAACGCCACCGACAGCAGCACGGCGATCGCGGACAGCGCCATCCGCCCCTTGTGGGCGACGAAGTTGCGCAGTGAGGTCTTGAGGACGGTCATGACACCCGTCCCCGCGCGTCGAAGTGCTTCATGCGCTCCAGGACCAGCTCGGCCGTCGGGTTGTACATCTCGTCGACGATCCGGCCGTCGGCCAGGTACAGCACACGGTTGGCGTAGGAGGCGGCGACCGGGTCATGGGTGACCATCACGATGGTCTGGCCCAGCTCGTCCACCGACCGCTTGAGGAAGCCCAGCACCTCGGCGCCGGCCCGCGAGTCCAGGTTTCCGGTCGGCTCGTCACCGAAGATGATCTCGGGACGGGCGGCGAGGGCGCGGGCCACGGCGACGCGCTGCTGCTGACCGCCGGAGAGCTGGTTCGGACGGTGCTTGAGCCGGCCGGCCAGGCCCACGGTCTCCACCACCCGGTCCAGCCAGGCCCGGTCGGGCTTACGGCCCGCGATGTCCATCGGCAGCGTGATGTTCTCGATCGCGGTGAGCGTCGGCAGCAGGTTGAACGCCTGGAAGATGAAGCCGATCCGGTCCCGGCGCAGCTTGGTGAGCTTCTTGTCCTTCAGCCCGGTGATCTCGGTCTCGTCGATGAAGATCTGCCCGGAGCTGACGGTGTCCAGACCGGCCAGGCAGTGCATCAGGGTCGACTTGCCGGAGCCGGACGGGCCCATGATCGCGGTGTACTGCCCGCGGGCGATGTCCACGTCCACATGGTCCAGCGCGACCACCCGGGTCTCCCCCGAGCCATACGCCTTGAGCACCTGACGTGCACGGGCGGCGACGGCCGTATGTCCTCCGCTGCCCCCGGTCCTGGGAATCGATACAGCCGTTGTCACGCTCGTTCTCCTTCAGTATTCGATCGGCGATGTCGCTCCCCGATCACGGCATCCAGATTGCCGTGATCCGGGAACCTCCGCGATGGGGAAGGACTCCCTCTCAGCGGTAGGGCTAGCCCCACCCCCTCGGTCGCGCAGCCCGTAGCAACCTTATGAAGCCGGGACGACAGGCTCCTCATCCGCCCGGACGAACCGGGAGTAGGAGTACAGGGTGGGCATCCCCTAGGGGAGTGAGTCCTGAGACTGACCCGGACTCGGGGTGAATACTGCACCCTTCCGCCACGTCAGGCTCAACCCGGGCCTTCTGGACAGCCCGGATGCGTTCTTCCCCCGGCCTGTCCCGCCATGGAATCGTGGGTCGTACAAGAATCGTGCGTACGGGAGTCCCGCGTACGACCATCAGGGACACGTGCCGGCGCGTACCGGCGAAGGGAGCGCGCCACCGTGGGCGGCACCGCACGACGGCCGATGGACGCTGACCCGAGGCCCCCCGCATCCCAGCCGCACCCCGGCGCCCCCACCCCCCGCGGCCGCCGCCCCGTCGCCGCCGCCCTCATGCTCGGCATGGCGCTGGCCGCGCTCGACTCGACCATCATCTCCACCGCCGTACCGCAGATCGTCGGCGACCTCGGCGGCTTCTCCGTCTTCTCCTGGCTCTTCTCCGGCTATCTGCTCGCCGTCACCGTCTCCCTGCCGCTGTACGGCAAGCTCTCCGACACCTTCGGCCGCAAACCCATCCTGCTCGCGGGCGTCGTGGTCTTCCTCATCGGCTCACTGCTGTGCGCCGCCGCCTGGAACATGGCCTCCCTCATCGCCTTCCGGATCGTCCAGGGACTGGGCGGCGGGGCGCTCCAGGGCACCATCCAGGTCGTCGCCGCCGACCTCTACCCGCTCAAGGAGCGCCCGAAGATCCAGGCCAGGCTGTCCTCCGTCTGGGCGCTGTCCTCCGTGGCGGGCCCCGCGATCGGCGGACTGCTCGCCGGATACGCCGACTGGCGCTGGATCTTCCTCATCAACCTGCCGATCGGCGCCCTGGCGTTCCTCCTCATCACCCGCCATCTGCACGAACCGCGACGGCACCGGGAGGGCCGCCCCAGGATCGACTGGGCCGGGGCGCTCGGCGTCTTCCTCACCGGCGGACTGCTGCTGACCGCCCTCGTCCAGGGCGGGGTGGCCTGGGACTGGCTGTCCGCCCCGTCCCTGACCATGCTCGGCGGCGCCGCCATCTGCGCCGCGGCCACCGTATGGATCGAACGGCGCGCCGCCGAACCGATCATCCCCGGCTGGGTCTGGCGCCGCCGCACCATCTCGGCGGTGAACCTCGCGTTCGCCGCGCTCGGCCTGCTGATGATCGCCCCGACCGTCTTTCTGCCCACCTACGCCCAGTCGGTGCTGGGACTCGGACCGATACCGGCCGGTTTCGTGCTCTCCACGATGACGCTGAGCTGGCCTATCGCGGCCGCGCTCAGCAGCCGCGTCTACAACCGCGTCGGCTTCCGGCGCTGCGCCATCACCGGCATGGCCGCCGCCACACTGATCCTGGCGGCCTTCCCCCTCCTCCCCTACCCCGGTGCCGCCTGGCAGCCCGCGCTGATCATGCTGCTGCTCGGGGGCGCCCTCGGGCTCTTCCAACTGCCGCTGATCATCGGAGTGCAGTCGTCCGTCGAATGGGCCGAGCGCGGCACCGCCACCGCCTCGATCCTCTTCTGCCGCCAGGTCGGCCAGAGCCTCGGGGCGGCACTCTTCGGGGCCGTCGCCAACGCGACCCTCGCCTCCCGGCTCACCGAAGCCCCCGACGCCATCCGGCCGGGGCTGCCCGACGACCTGGACTCGGTCTCCCGCGCCCTGGAACACCCCGGCGCCCTCACCGACCAGGCGGCCGACTATCTGCGGCGGGCCGTGGACACCGCCGTCGACCACGTCTACCTGGGCTCGGCGACCGCCGCGCTACTGGCGCTGCTGGTGCTGGTGTTCCTCGCCCCGCGCCGCTTCCCGATCCGCACCGAAGCCGAGGCCGAGACGGAATCCTGACGGGGCCGACGGCACCCGGGTCCGAGCGTGCTCCGGGCCGCGTCCTCGAAGCCCGGCGGTGCGTTCAGGACTCGGGGCGCGGCGCCGCCGCAGCGTCCTCCGCCGCCACCGGCTTACCGGTCAGCGCCGCCAGGCTGCCGCGCACATGCTCCAGATGCGCCTTGAGCTCCTCACGCCGCTCCACATGCTCACGCAGCGTCCGCTCCGTCTCCCGCGCCAGGCGCTCCTCGCGGGCCCGCGCCTGCGCGATGATCTCCGCCGCCTGCGCCTGCGCGTCCTCCTGCCGCAGCCGGGCCGCCTGCTCGGCCATCCCGTACTCCCGCTTGGCGTCGGCGAGCGTCGCCTGGGCGTACTCCTCCAGCTGGGCCAGCCGGGCCGCCATCGCGTTGTCCCGCTCGGCCAGTTCACGGCCCGCCGCCTCCCACCGCTCGGCGTGCTCCCGCTCCTGCTCGGCCAGGACCCCGGCGGCGCGCTGCCGCATCTCCTTCAGCTCCGCCAGCGCCTGGGTCCGCCACTCCTTGGCGTCCTGACGCGAGACGGCCCGCAGCTCGTCCACATCCACCTGGGCCGACTCCAGGGTGGCGCGCGCCGCCACCTCGGCGGCCTCGCGGACCCGCTCGGCCTCGTCACGGGCGGCGTCCCGCACCGTACGGGCCACCACCTGCGCCGCCTCCCACTCCTCCTGCGCCGACGCCTCGGCCGCCGCCCGCAGACAGACGACCTCCTCCTCGGCCGCCATGAGGATGAGCTGGGCCCGGTCGCCGAGCGACTCATAGGTCTGGGGGGCCAGTTGGGCGAGCACCTCGCGCAGCCGCTCCGCCTCGGCGGTCAGCTCATTGGCCAGCACGGTGAGGCGCGCGGCGCGCTCCCACGCCGCGTCCCGCGCTTCGGACAATTCCGCCACATAGTGGTCGACCTGCGCGGGCCGGTAGCCACGGCCCCGTCCGCCGACGATGGTGAAGCCCTGACGTGACACCGATGCGCCCATCCTTGGAACCCCTTTTATCCGGTATGCAACGCGCTTCGGCGCACATCTTTATAGATGGCCTCTCATCCCCCATAACGCGACACTCCGCCCATATCTCCGGCCGGGACCGCCGCCGGTGACAACAACGACGAGGCGCCCGCCCCCGTCACGGGGGTCGGGCGCCTCGATCGCCGTTCCTACGGTGCGCGCGGTCACAGCCGCGCGGACGGACCTACAACAGACCGTCCCACATCTGCTCCAGCAGCACCGCCCACCAGTTGTCCGGAGCCGACAACGCCGCCGGATCCAGACCCGCCAGCTGCGCCTGGAAGTCCACCGTCCACCGGCCCGCCTGGTCCGGCGTCAGCCCGTAGCGCAGCCGCCACATCCGGCCCAGCAGCGCCATGCAGCGCACGAACTCCGGCAGCCCGGTGTTCACGAACTGCGGCGGCGTCGGCTGGGGCGTCGCCTCCAACGGCACCGCCACGATGTTCGCCGTGCCGTACTGCACACACAGCTGACGGCCGAAGTCATTGCCCATGACCAGGTACGAACCCGCGTCCGACGCGGACTGCACCCCGCGCTCCGCCGCCAGCTCCGCCAGCGTCGGCACCGGACGGCCCGCCTGCGCCTGCGCCCAGAAGAACGGACCGAAGTCCAGCGGCAGCCCCGCCCACACCAGCGTCTGCGCCACCACCTCCGGAACGCCCATCCGCGACACCGCGCGCTGGTCGAAGCGGACGATGCCCTGCGGCCCGAACGCCTGGCCCAGCTCATGCGCCAGCCCCTCCGGCGGCACCGGCGGAATCGGCTGCACCTGGCTGGGATGCGGCAGCGGCACCCGGTTCGGCGCCGGACGGGCCGGGCCGTCCGCCACCTGGTGCAGCTCGCCCTGGTGCTCCAGCAGATGACGCACACCCTGCTGCCGGGTCGCGTGATCACGGCCGTACGGAGCGGTGTGGCTGATCCGCACCTGCGGCCAGCTCTCCCGGATCATCCGGGCACAGTAGCCACCCGGCAGATCACAGGACTCCAACTCGGTGTGCAGCTCCAGCACCTGCTGCGGCGGCACATTCATCGCCCGCAGCTCATGCAGGATCTGCCACTCCGGATGCGGCGTCCCCGGCGCCGAACGGCGGATCAGCTGCTGCTCCGAACCGTCCTGCGCGCGGTAGCGCAGCACCGCCATATAGCCCGGACCCACGGTCGGCTGACCGGGGGGCGGCGGCGGATACGCATAGCCGGGCTGGGACCCCATACCCGGCACGGGCGTGCCGGGAGCGGGCGTGCCCGGGGCGGGCATCCCTGGAGCAGGTGTGCCCGGCGCGGGTGCGCCGGGAGCGGGCATACCCGGCGGCGGGGCCAGGCCCGGAACCGGGGCACCGGCGGGCGGAGGCATACCGGGAGCGCCCGGCGCGCCCGGTCCACCCGGATACGGCGGCCCGCCCGCGCCCGGCGGGGGCGGCGGCGTCTGCGGACCACCCGCACCGGGGACACCGGGTGGGCCGGGCGGCTGCGGGCCGGATGGGGCACCCTGGCCCGGGCCCGGAGCTCCGGGGGGCGGGGTCTGACCACCGCTGGCGAGCATCGTCGCGGCAGCGTGCACCCCGCCGCCGGGCGTGCCGGGCGCACCCGGCGGAGGCGGCGTCTGCCCACCACCGTGCGCACCAGGGGGCGTCTGCCCGGCACCAGGGACCCCGGGTGGACCAGGGGGGCCGGGCGGACCAGGGGGACCAGGCGGCTGCGGGGCGCCCGGGGGCGGCGTCTGGCCGGGCACACCCGGACCACCCGCGAGCATCGTCGCGGCGGCATGCACCCCACCACCGGGCGTGCCGGGCGCACCCGGCGGAGGCGGCGTCTGCCCACCACCGGGCGCACCGGGAGGGCCAGGAGGGCCGGGAGGGCCGGGCGGCTGCGGGCCGCCACCGGGGCCGTCGGGGCCGAGCTGCGAGACCAGTTGCGTCGGTACGTACCCCCCGGCCGGAGCGCCGGGGGCACCGGGCCCGGACGGCGCGGGCGGCGGCGTGGAGTCCACACCCGGCCGGGCACCGGGCGCACCGGGCGGCGGAGGCATCGCACCGCCGCCCGCCTTGTGGGTGGCGGCGTCCGCGATATCACCCGGGCCGGCACCGGAGCCGCCCTGCTGCTCCGGGAAGTCGAGGGACGGGGCGATGGCCGTGGGCGGCAGCGAACTGCCGCCGGACATCAACTCGGTCTTGGCGTCGGGCCGTACGCCCGGCGGCGGAGTGTCCTCGTCGTCGGAGCCCGCGAGCGGCGGCGCGAAGACCGTGGCGGGCGGGGCGACCGAGCGGTCGTCGTCGCCCTTGATGTCCGTACCGGCCCACGGCGTACTGTCGCCGGGCGTGGCCGCGTTGCCTGCCTGGCCCCCCGAGGAGGGCGTACCGGCGTCCGGCGCGGGCGGCGCCCACGGGCTCGCCCCACCGGGGCTCGCGCCACCGGGCGCAGGCGGCGCGCCCTGCCGGCCCTCACCGCCGCCGGACGGGGCGCCGGGGCCGGGCCGGGCGTCCTGCTGCGAGCCGGCCGCGAGCGGGCGCGCGACACCGTCGGACGGCCAGTCGTCCACGGCCCCGCTCCGCCCCTGCGGCGCACCCGGAACAGGCCCGCCGGGAACGGGCCCGCCGGGAACAGGCCCGGGCGGAACGGGCCCAGGCCCAGCAGGCGGACCCGGAACAGGCGGCGCACCCGGCGTGCCGTGCGGCGCACCCGGCGCGGCGCTCCGCGACCCGCCGTCCGACGGCCAGTCGTCCTCGCCCGAGATCCTGGGTGCCGACACCCCGGGCCCGGCCCCGGGGCCACCGGCCGACGGCCAGTCGCCCTCCGGAGGCAGAGCAGCCGAAGCGGCGGAAGGAGCAGGAGAAGCGGAAGGAGTGGACGGGGCAGGAGGAGCCGAAGCGGCGGACGGGGCTGACACCGGCGCGGAGGCATCGGGCGCGCCCCCGCCCGGCTCCGCCCCCGGCCGCTGCCCGGGAAGGTCCGCCGACGCCTCGGGCCGGCTGCTCATCGCGTCCGCCGCCTCCTGCAGCCACTCCGGCGGAGTGAGCAGGAAGGACGTCGCGTTCAAGTCGATGCGCTGCTGCCGGCCAGTGGTGGACTCGTCACGGGAACCGTCGGTCGTGCCGTACCGCTCCTCGTAACGGCGGATCACCTCACCCACCGGAAGCCCCGGCCACAGCGTGGTCTCGCCGCTGTCGCGGGCGATCACCATCCGCGTGCCCTCGGCCCCCCCGCCCGAGACCGGCCCGTCCGCCCGGTCCTCGGCCCAGACCACAAAGCCCAGATCGAACTCCCGGACCCGCGCCTCGCGCTGCTGATAAGCCGGCACATCGCCGTTGATCCAGAGTTCCGCGCGCTCCTGCGCCTGTGCGAAGGTCACCATCGCGCTCACCCCTCCACCGGGACGGCGTACGCGAAGCCACCGTCCACCATCAGGTTCGCCACGGTCTCCAGCTCCGGCGGATTGCCCGCCAGCCGGAGCAGGAAGGCGTCGAAGTCGTCGCCGCACGGCAACAACAGCCGCCCCACCCGCTCCTGGACCGTCCAGCCGTCACGGTCCCGCGCGTCGTCATACGCACAGAACCACACCGAGCCGATCGCGTCACCCTTCACCTTGACCGCGATCACACCGCCCTGGACGAAGCCCACGCCCAGATAGTCCTTGGTGAAGTGATCCCGCAGACACTTGTTGATATAGACGAGGTCATTGACCGCCGCCTCGTCGCGCACCGTGAAGAACGGCTGGTCGATCAGCAGCCCCAGCTCCGGATCCAGCGCCGCGCCGACCGGTGCGCAGCCGCCCGCCGCCTTGAGGAAGGCGCGATACGCCTCGGGCAGCCGATAGCCCAGGTCCTCCTCGACACCGAGCACCTGCTCCTCGGTGACCGAAATGCCCTTCAGCGGCAGGCCCACATGGATCGGCCGGGTCTCCTGCAGCGGGCGGGTGCCCCGCTTCTCCTGGTCGACCTGCGCCGTCGCAAGCCCACCGTGATGCCGCAGCAGCGCCTTGACCTCGACCGGAACCAGCTCCATCCGGCGGGTACCGACCACATGGTGCCAGGTCCAGCCGTGCGGTGTGGCCACCGCCGACGCCCCGTTCCACAGCTCATGGCCGGTGGCGTGCAGCGCCGCGTTCGCCGAGACATAGTCCGTCAGCCGCAGCTCGTCGACGCCGAACCCCTCCGGGGGCTCGGCGATTTCGGCGGCCGCACGCGCATACGGCGAAAAGTCCGGAAAGCCGTGTTCGTCCACTCGGACGCCCTTGGGGTGGCGCGCGGCCCGGACGGGATCCGGGAAGTGCACGACCTGCCCGGCGTAGGCCGTGTTCGGTGGCGCGGCATGCTGCCCGAGCCGACCTGTCGTCATGGCGGTTGCCCCCTGCTGATGCTGGCTACTGGGCACAGCCTATGCGGTGACGCAACCGGCCGAACCGGGCGGCCATCCCCCCTCATGACGGCCTCCGCCCCCACCAGGTCGTTCAGGCCCGGACTACCGCAGCGCCCGCGGGATTTGGCAATCTGATCATTGCAACCGGGGGTTTGCACAGGGAGGGATCCACCACATGCACATCACGCAGAGCAACGGAGGCGGCGACGGCGCCGCCCTCGCGGCCGGCGACCCCCGGCTGAGATGGAGCAGCGTCGACCCCGACGCCGGCCCACCGCCGCTCAACCGCCGCCGCGACGGCATCCTGCCCGCCGTCGCAGCCGCGCTGTCCGTCCGCGGCGAGACGCTGACCTGCACCGGAGGCAAAGCCGAACAGCCGCCGACACTCCACCCACTGGTCCAGGAATTCCTCGACGCACTCGCCAGCGGCCAGCGCGAACGCTTCACCGGCCGCTGCCCCGAAGCGATCCTGCTCTCCCGCCACCTGGCCAACGTCGAAGCAAGCCGCTCCAAGCGCGCCTCCCGCAAACCGCTCACCCAGGGTGAAGCCCGCCGCTCCCTCAAACACGCCAAGCTCACCACCCGCAGGATCCGCGAGGCCGGCGACCCCCAGCACGGCAGCTACGCCCCGCCCTGCCTGTCCTGCGCCGCACTACTGGCCCACTTCGGCGTACGGACGGTGGGTGAGACCACATGAACCAGGCACATCAGGCACCACAGGCCCCGGAGGCGGCGCAGACACCGCCGACACGCCCGGCCCGGCAACCCATCGACCGCCTGGACGTCACCCGCTTCTCCGTCGCCGTCGACGCCGCCCTCCGCGACGCCGGCTGGCAACCCGGCCGCTGGGACATGCACCGCGCCGAAGTCTGGGCCGACACCCTCCGCGCCCACACCTCCCCCGCAGGCCACCGCCACACCGTCTTCCCGGCCGCCGTCGAAGCATGGGCGGAATTCGGCGGACTCCACATCCAGCCCCCCGGCACGGGCCGCGAAATCGCCCCCACCCCCTTCCGCATCGACCCCCTGCACGGCCTCCACCTCGCCCGCACCCTCGGCGACCTGGGCCACGCCCTCGAAACCGAAATCTGCCCACTGGGCGAGGAATCCGACGGCCAGGCACTGCTGACCATCGACGCGGAAGGCCGGGTCTACAGCCTCGACCACACCGGAGACTGGTACCTCGGCCCCACCCTCGACGCCGCCCTCAGCACCCTCGTCACCGGCGCACTCCCGGCCAGACTGGCCCGCGCATAGGCCAGACCGGCCCGCGCACAACCCGCGCCATCCGGCAGGCCGCGAGCACTAGGCGCGCTGCGCCCGCTCCACACCCCCGCCGCGCCCCTTGGCCGCCGTGCCCTCCACCGGACGGCCCGCCAGCCGATCCCCGCCGCCCGTGTGATCCTTCTCATCCACGCCGCCGGTGTGATCCGCGTCATCCGTGCCGTCCGTGCCGTCCGTGCCATCCGGAATGACCGCCGACACACGGAAGCCACCCGCCTCCGTGGCCCCCGACACAAAACCCCCACCGAGCGTCGACACCCGCTCCCGCATCCCGACCAGACCATTCCCCCCACTCGGCAGCCCGGCATCCGCCGCACCCCGCTCCGACGGCCCGTTCTCCACCTGAACCGCGATCTCGGCCGAACGATGCGCCACCCGAACCCGGGCACTCGCGCCCGGAGCATGCTTATGGACGTTGGTCAACGCCTCCTGCACCACCCGATACGCCGTCTGCTCCACCGGAGCCGCATACCGCCGCTCCTCACCCTCCACCGACAGCTCCACCGCCATCCCCGCCGCCCGCGACTGGCCCACCAGCGCCTCCAGCTCCGCCAGCCGCGGCCCCCCGAGCGCCCCCACATCCCTCCCCGCCGCACCCGCGGCCTCCGCAGCCGCCGAAGCCGCGGCCGCCACCGACGCCAGCGGCCGCTCCTCGGCAGCATCCGCGGACGAGCCGTCGACATCGACAGAAGACCCGGCCACCTCCGCGGACCGATCCCCGGCAGCGGACACCGGCCCCGGCGCGACGGCGGCCGAAGCCGCACCCGGAGCCCGCAGACCATCCTCCGACCGCAACACCCCCAACATCTGCCGCAACTCCGTCAGCGCCTGCCGCCCCATATCGCCCACCAGCGCCGCGTTCTTCGACGCCTTCTCCGGATCCTTGAGCGCCACCGCCTGCAACGCCGCCGCATGCACCACCATCAAACTCACCCGGTGCGCCACCACGTCATGCATCTCCCGCGCGATCCGGGTCCGCTCCTCATTACGCGCCCACTCGGCCCGCTCCTCCGCCCGCTCCGCCAGCAGCGACAGCTCCCGCTCCAGACCGTCCGCCCGCTCCCGCAAACTCTCCACCAGCCGCCGCCGCGCCCGGACATACAGCCCCAACAGCACCGGCGGAGCGGTCAGCCCCAACGTGAGCACCATGGCGAACATCGGGGCCTCCCACACCGAGGTCCCCAGACCACTTTGCGGATTGTCCCGCCGAAGCCCGATCACCGTGACGAGGAAACTCCCCACCGCCGCCATCCCGGCCAGCAACGCCGTGATCCGGCGCGGCACCTCGGACGAGGCCAGCGTGTACAGCGACACGACACCCAGCAGCAGACCCATCTCGGCGGGCGTGATCGCGATCGATATCAGCACCACGGCGATCGCCCAGCGCCGCCGCAACACCAGCGTGGCCCCGACAATCACCCCGAGCAGCACCCCGGCGACAACCGGAATCCGGGCATCATGCGCGAAAAAGACACCCTCTACAGCACACTCCACCGCCGACGCCACGGCGAGCAGGACATCGAGCCCCATACTCCGCCGCCGCGACCACCACCACGGCCCCACGGGCACGCCCCGCGCGCCCGTCGCCCCTTCCCCCGTCGAACTCATAGCGACCAGCCTACGGCCGGGCGCCAGCGCTTTTCCCGGGGACACGGCGGCGCATAAGAGACTCGAACATCAGGCAAAACCGCCCATTTAACTCGAACGAATGAATCGCCCACGTTTTCGACCCGGCGCGTCCGGATGCCGAACGACCCTGTGGCCATGAACGCACCACGGCGCCGCGACGGCGACAGCACGGGCGGCCTCCTCGACGGGTCGACCACGTTCGAAGAACTGAGAGAACGGGCGATCGCGTTACGGAAAGAGGGGATGAGCCGCAGACAGATCCGCGACCGGCTGAAGGTCAGCAACAACGACATCCTGAACCGCCTCCTGGAGGGCGAGCCGCCACCCGAGTGGACCAAGCGCCCCAACGCCAAGGACGACCTACGGGCCAGGGCGCGCGAGATGCGGCTGCAGGGGATGACATACGACAGGATCCAGCTGGAGCTCGGCTGCTCCAAGAGCTCCATCTCGCTCTGGGTCCGCGACCTGCCGAAACCGGACCGGCCGACCCGCACCCGGGAGGAGGCGTCGGCGATCGCCAAGCGGGGGTGGGAGGCGACGCTGCGACAGCGGGAGATCGAGCGGCAGCGGACGAAGCTGGCCGCCGAGCAGGAGATCGGCCGACTCACCGATCGCGAGTTGTTCCTGGTGGGGGTGGGGCTCTACTGGTCGGAGGGCGCCAAGAGCAAGCATTACCGCCCAGCTGAGCGAGTCATCTTCACCAACAGCGACCCCGACATGATCAAGATCTATCTCGCATGGCTGCGATTGCTCGGCATTACGCCCGACCACCTGCGCTTCCACTTGATGATCCACGAGTCCGCCGACGCGACCTCGGCTGAACGCTTCTGGGCTTCCCTGGCAGGCGCAGATGCCGCCAGCTTCGACAAGACATCCCTGAAAAGACACGACCCGAAGACCACACGCAAGAACGTCGGAGAAAGCTACCGAGGGTGCCTCGCCGTCCGCGTTCTCAATGGAGCCGATCTATACCGTCGCATTGAAGGCTGGTGGTACGGCATAGTGGTGGGGGCTCAGTCGACAGACTAACCAGATGTCCGATTTGAGCTCTTTGCCCTCCCCTGTGGTGTAATGGGCAGCACAGTGGCTTTTGGTGCCATTAGTCCGGGTTCGAGTCCTGGCGGGGGAGCTCTAAGTTCGGGCCCTGACTGGACGGCACCGTCCGGCTCGGGACCCTCCTTCCTTTCCGCCCGGAAACCTCTCGGTATCCTGCGGGTGTCCACCCCCGAAGCCGAAGGGCACACCCGTGAGCGCCAACCGCCCGGCAGCCGTCGTCGTCCTCGCAGCGGGTGAGGGCACCCGCATGAAATCGGCGACCCCGAAGGTTCTGCACGCCCTCTGCGGCCGCTCCCTCGTCGGGCACGTCGTAGCCGCCTCCCGTGAGCTCTCGCCCGAGCATCTCGTCGTCGTGGTCGGCCACGCCCGGGAGCAGGTCTCCGCGCATCTGGCCGAGATCGACGCCGAGGTGCGCACCGCCGTCCAGCATGAGCAGAACGGCACCGGGCACGCCGTCCGGATGGGTCTGGAGGAGCTGTCCGACAGCGGGGTCGCCCTCGACGGCACCGTGATCGTCGTCTGTGGTGACACGCCGCTGCTGACCGGTGAGACGCTCCAGCGGCTCGCCGCGGCGCACTCCGGTGACGGGAACGCCGTGACCGTGCTGAGCGCCGAGGTTCCCGACGCCACGGGTTACGGCCGGATCGTGCGGGACGACGCGAGCGGCGCCGTCACCGCGATCGTGGAGCACAAGGACGCGACCGACACGCAGCGCGCGATCCGTGAGATCAACTCCGGGGTCTTCGCCTTCGATGCCCAGTTGCTCACCGACGCCCTCGGCAAGGTGCGCACCGACAACAGCCAGGGTGAGGAGTACCTCACCGATGTGCTGGGCATTCTGCGCGAGGCCGGGCATCGGGTGGGCGCGTGTGTGGCGGCGGATCACCGGGAGATCGTCGGGATCAACAACCGTGTGCAGTTGGCGGAGGCGCGCCGGCTGCTGAACGACCGGCTGCTGGAGCGCGCGATGCTGAGCGGGGTGACGGTCGTCGATCCGGCCACCACGTGGATCGATGTGACCGTCACTTTCGAGCCGGATGCGCTGGTCCACCCGGGCACCCAGTTGCTGGGGGCCACCCACGTGGCCACGGGCGCCGAGGTGGGGCCGAATTCCCGGCTCACCGACACCGCAGTCGGCGCGGGCGCGGTGGTGGCGTTCACGGTCGCGGACGGCGCGGTGGTCGGCGCGGGGGCGAGTGTGGGGCCGTACGCGTATCTGCGTCCGGGAACCCGGCTGGGTGCGAAGGCCAAGGCGGGTACGTATGTGGAGATGAAGAACGCCACGATCGGTGAGGGCACGAAGGTGCCGCATCTGTCCTATGTGGGCGATGCGACGATCGGTGAGCAGACCAATATCGGTGCGGCGAGCGTCTTCGTGAACTACGACGGTGTGAACAAGCACCACACCACCATCGGCAGCCACTGCCGGACCGGGGCCGACAACATGCTTGTGGCTCCCGTCACGATCGGGGACGGCGCTTACACCGCCGCCGGATCGGTCATCACCAAGGATGTGCCCCCGGGCTCGCTCGCCGTCGCACGCGGACAGCAGCGGAACATCGAGGGCTGGGTCGCCCGCAAGCGCCCCGGAAGTGCCGCGGCACGGGCCGCCGAGGCCGCTCGTCGGGAGGACGAGGGCCAGCTGTGACATGTGCACAAGTGCGTCGTGCGGGGCGTACGGTGAGAAGTGCACCAAAGTGACATCCAAGGAGACTTGTTGTGACCGGGATCAAGACGACCGGCGAGAAGAAGCTGATGCTCTTCTCCGGCCGCGCCCACCCCGAGCTGGCCGAGGAGGTCGCCCATGAGCTGGGCGTCAGCTTGGTCCCGACCAAGGCATTCGACTTCGCCAACGGCGAGATCTACGTACGTTTCCAGGAGTCCGCGCGCGGCGCCGACTGCTTTTTGATCCAGAGCCACACGACTCCGATCAATAAGTGGATCATGGAGCAGCTCATCATGGTCGATGCGCTGAAGCGGGCTTCCGCGCGCTCGATCACGGTGATCGTTCCGTTCTACGGCTATGCCCGTCAGGACAAGAAGCACCGTGGCCGTGAGCCCATCTCGGCGCGGCTGATCGCGGACATGCTGAAGACGGCGGGGGCCGACCGGATTCTCACGGTCGATCTGCACACGGATCAGATCCAGGGCTTCTTCGACGGTCCGGTGGACCATCTCTTCGCGCTGCCGGTGCTCGCGGACTATGTGGGTGCGAAGGTCGACCGGTCCAAGCTGACCGTGGTGTCGCCGGACGCCGGCCGGGTGCGGGTGGCGGACCGCTGGTGCGACCGGCTGGGCGCGCCGCTGGCGATTGTGCACAAGCGGCGGGATCCGGATGTGGCGAATCAGGTCACGGTGCATGAGGTGGTCGGTGATGTGGAGGGCCGGGTGTGTGTGCTGGTCGACGACATGATCGACACGGGTGGCACGATCTGTGCGGCGGCGGACGCGCTGTTCGCGAATGGCGCGGAGGACGTGATCGTGACGGCCACGCATGGTGTGCTGTCGGGTCCGGCGGCGGATCGGTTGAAGAACTCGAAGGTCAGTGAGTTCGTGTTCACCAATACGTTGCCGACGCCGAGCGAGGTGGAGCTGGACAAGGTGACGGTGCTGTCGATGGCTCCGACGATTGCTCGCGCGGTGCAGGAGGTCTTCGAGGATGGCTCGGTGACCAGCCTGTTCGAGGAGCAGGCGTGAGCGGCTTAACCTGCTCCGCCCGGGTCTGGAGGCCACTCCCGTACGGGGGTGGCCTCATCCGTTGGTAGAATTGCCGGGTTGCTCGGCGAGGGAGGCCGCGTTTGGTCGCGGCTGTCCGTTATCGACGCGCTCTTCGTAGCAAGGTCTGTCGTGGGCCGGGTGACGCCCACACACCGTAAACGATCTACGAGGAGTGCCCCATGGCCGAGGTCAAGATCTCCGCTCAGCCCCGTACCGAGTTCGGCAAGGGTGCGGCCCGGCGTACCCGTGCGGCCGACCGCGTTCCCGGCGTGGTCTACGGCCACGGCGTCGACCCGCTGCATGTCACGCTTCCGGCGCATGACCTGCTGATGGCGCTGAAGACCCCGAACGTTCTGCTGCGTCTGAAGGTCGAGGGCGGCAAGGACGAGCTGGTCATCCCGAAGGCCGTGCAGCGTCACCCGATCAAGATCGGCGTTCTGGAGCATGTCGACCTGCTGCTGGTGCAGAAGGGCGAGAAGGTCACCGTGGAGGTGCCGATCCTCACCGAGGGCGACCTGGCCCCGGGTGGCAACCTGCTCGAGCACCTGCTGAACGCGCTGCCGGTCGAGACCGAGGCGACCCACATCCCGGAGTCGGTCACCGTCTCCATCGCGGGTCTGGACGCGGGTGCCACCATCCACGCCAAGGACATCACCCTTCCGGCGGGCACCACGCTGGCGGTCGAGGACGACGCGGCCGTGCTGCAGGTGGTCGCCGCCCAGGCCGAGGCTCCGGCCGAGGAGGGCGCCGAGGGCGAGGCCGAGGGCGCCGAGGCGTAGTCTTCGGCTGCTCCCGTTCGCTTTCCGGCCGCCGTCCCGCCCCCTGTGGTGGGGCGGCGGCCGTCCTCAAGGAGAGACATCCAGATGACGGACGACGCCAGCCCTTGGCTTGTGGTGGGCCTCGGCAATCCCGGGGGCGAGTATGCGGGCAATCGCCACAATGTCGGCTTCATGGTGGCCGATCTGCTGGCGGAGCGGATGGGTGCCCGTTTCAAGGCGCATAAGTCGCGGGCGCAGGTCGTCGAGGGCCGGGTGGGTCCGCCGGGGCCGTTGAGCCGCCGGGTCGTGGTCGCCAAGCCGATGTCCTTCATGAATCTGTCGGGCGGTCCGGTGACCGCGCTGCGCGATTTCTACAAGGTGCCGGTCGGTCATGTCGTGGCGGTCCATGACGAATTGGACATCGATTACGGCGCGCTGCGGTTGAAGGTCGGCGGGGGTGACAATGGCCACAATGGGCTGAAGTCGATCACCAAGTCTCTGGGTGCGGATTACTGCCGGGTGCGCTTCGGGATCGGCCGTCCGCCGGGCCGGATGGATGTCGCGGCGTTTGTGCTGAAGGACTTCTCCGCTGCGGAGCGCAAGGAGTTGGACTACTTCGTGGACCGTGCGGCGGATGCGGTGGAGACGCTGATCGCGGACGGGCTGGAGCGCGCGCAGGGGACGTACAACTCCTGAAAAACGCCGTTCGCCCGTTTGTTCGGCGGAAGGTTGACCGGGCGCCCAGGGGTGGCGAGGATCGCCGCCATGGCTTCCACCGGTGTGACCAAGCGCAGCCGTACGCGGCGGGCGGGCGAGAGCGCGTACGGGCTTCTGTTGCTGACGAAGAACGTGGCGATGGGGCTTGTCGCGTTGCTGATCCTGATCGCCGGGGTGTGGTCGTCCTGGGACGACGCCAAGCCGACGATGCTCACCAAGGGGCTTGAGCGCGGCACCGTGACGGTCTCCGACTGCGGCGACGAATGGTGCACCGGCTCCTTCGCCCCGGCCCGCGCGGGTGGCGAGGCCCATGGCCGGGTGCGGGTCGACAAGGCGGTCACGGACGGGACGGGCGACCGGGTTCCGGTGGCCCTCAAGCCGGGCACGGATCGCGCCGTCCGCACGGGTGCCGCGGGCGTCCTCCACGCCTGGGTCCCCTTCGGCGGCTCGCTCCTCCTCACCTCTTTGATCGTCGCGGGCGGCCTCGGCCTGCGCCGCACGGGCTGGACGATGGGCCTGCTGGGCGCGGCGCTGCTGGGCGCGTCCTTCGCCACGCTTACGCTGTAGCGTTTTTCCCGGCGCCCCCGCGTCTGGGCTCGCCTCTCGTCAGGCGCCGCCCCGCCGTGGAGTGTGACCCGTCGCGTGGTGCGGCCAGTTCGGCACCGCCGGACTCCACCGTGGAAGTACTCGCCGTCGCGGCGGGGAAGAGGTGGCGGCCGGCCGCCATGGGGCACACGCCCAGCCGTGGGGCTGGGGCGGGCAGCGGCGGAGCCTGCTGGGTGTCGGGGGGCCGGGGGCGGAGCCCCCGGAAAAGCTCACCCCCCACAACGCACCGGGCGGGCCCCCTCCCCGTAGGGAGCGGGCCCGCCCGGCGTCCGGCATACGCCCTGTTCAGCCCGTGTTGCGGAGGCCTGCCGCGACGCCGTTGACCGTGAGGAGGAGGGCGCGGCCGAGCAGCGGGTCGGGCTCTTCGCCTCGTTCGCGGGCGGTGCGCTGGCGGTGGAGCAGGGTCACCTGCAGATACGAGATCGGGTCGAGGTAGGCGTCCCGGACGTGGAAGGTCTGCTTCAGCACCGGGTTGGAGTCGAGGAGTTCGCGCTCCCCGGTGATGCGCAGTACCTCTCGTACCGTCAGTTCGTGCTCTGCCTGGATGACGTCGAAGACGTGCTTGAGGTCTTCGGGGACCAGTGTGTCGACGTAGTGCCGGGCGATCCGCAGATCGGTCTTGGCCAACGTCATTTCGACGTTGGACAGGAAGTTGCGGAAGAAGTGCCAGTGCTGGTGCATTTCGTCGAGGACGCCGTCGAGTCCGGCTTCGCGGGCGGCCTTGAGGCCGGAGCCGACGCCGAACCAGCCGGGGACGATCTGCCGGGACTGGGTCCAGCCGAAGACCCAGGGGATGGCCCGGAGTCCGTCGAGGCCGGCGCCGGAGTCGGGGCGGCGGGAGGGCCGGGAGCCGAGGTGGAGGTCGGCGAGTTGGTCGACGGGGGTGGAGGCGAAGAAGTACGCGGGCAGGTCGGGGTCGTCGACGAGGGTGCGGTAGGCGCCGTGGGCGGCGTCGGAGACGGTTTCCATGGTCGCGTCCCAGCGGGCGAGCGCCTCGTCGGACTGGCGGGGCGCGGTGTGCAGGGCGGATGCCTGCAGTGTGGCGGCCACCGTCAGCTCCAGGTTCTCGCGGGCGAGCGAGGGCACGAGGTACTTGTCGGAGATGACCTCGCCCTGTTCGGTGACCTTGATCTCGCCTTCGAGGGTGCCCCACGGCTGGGCGAGGATCGCGTCGTGGGTGGGGCCGCCGCCGCGGCCGACGGTGCCGCCGCGGCCGTGGAAGAGCCGCAGCCGTACGCCGTGCCGGTGGGCGACGTCGCGCAGCAGCCGCTGGGCGCGGTGGATTTCCCACTGGGAGGTGGTGATGCCGCCGAACTTGGACGAGTCGGAGTAGCCGAGCATGACCTCCTGGACGTCGCCACGGAGGGCGACGAGCCGTCGGTAGGAGGGGTCGGCGAGCATTTCGTCGAGGAGCTTGTCGGCGATCTTGAGTTCTTCGGTGGTCTCCAGCAGCGGGACGATACCGATCTTGGCCCAGCCGGCGTGGAGGTCGATGAGTCCGGCCTCGCGGGCGAGGACGGCGGCAGCGAAGACGTCGTCGGAGCCCTGGCACATGGAGATGATGTAGGACTCGACGATTTCGGGCCCGAAGCGCTCGAAGGAGTCGCGGATGGTGCGGAAGACGCCGAGGGTCTTGGCGCCGGCGGCGTCGAGGGGGCCGGGCTGGGGGCGAGGGGGCGCCGGGAGCGCAGTTCCTTGGCGAGCAGCTTGCGGCGGTAGTCGCGGGGCATGTCGGCGTAGCGCCAGGATTCCTCGCCGAGCCGGTCGAAGAGCTGGCCGAGGGCGTGGTGGTGGGCGTCGGCGTGTTCGCGGACGTCCATGGTGGCGAGCTGGAGGCCGAAGGCGGCGAGGGTGCGGATGGCGCGTTCGAGCCGGCCGCCGGCGATGAGGTGGCCGCGGTGGGCGCGCAGGGAGTCCTGGATGAGGTGGAGGTCGGCGAGGAGTTCGCCGGAGCCGAGGTAGTCGCGGCCGGGCTGGTGGGGGGTGTCGCCGGCGAGCCGTTCGCGGGTGTTGACGATCTTCTGCCGCATGCAGGTGGCCTTGAGCCGGTAAGGCTCTTCGGCGTTGAGCCGCTTGTAGCGCGGGCTGATCTCGGGCAGCAGTTCGAGGTCGCGCTGGAGGGAGGCGAGGAGTTCCTCGGAGGCGCCGGTGTTGCGGATGGAGCTGGAGAGGGCGGCGCGCAGATCGTCGATGATCTCCAGGGCGTCGGTGATGCCGTGTTCGTGCTGGAGGATCAGGACGTCGCGGGTCACCTCGGGGGTGACGTTGGGGTTGCCGTCGCGGTCGCCGCCGATCCAGGTGCCGAAGGTGAGGGGGCGGGTGGTGGCGGGCAGCTCGACGCCGACGCGCATCAGTTCCGCGGTGAGGTCCTCGAGGACGTCGCCGACGGCGCCGGCGTGCAGTTCGTCGAGGTAGTAGATGGCGTTGCGGGCCTCGTCGGCGGGTTCGGGGCGGGCGACGCGCAGCTCGTCGGTCTGCCAGAGCAGGTCGATGTTCTCGGCGAGCCGCAGGTCGGCGCGGCGGGCGTCGCCGCCGACGGCGAGGGTGTCGAGCAGTTCGGCGATGCGGCGGAGCTTGGTGAGGACGGTGCGGCGGGCGGCCTCGGTGGGGTGGGCGGTGAAGACGGGGCGCACGCCGAGGTGGGCGACGGTCTGCCGGAGGTGCTCGGGGTCGGCGTCCTTGAGCTGGTCGGCGGTGCGGGCGAGGATGCCGCCCTCGGCGGCGCGGCGGGTGCGCAGCTCGCGGCCGCGGTGTACCTGTTCGGTGACGTTGGCCAGGTGGAAATAGGTGGAGAAGGCGCGGACCAGCTTGGCGGCGGTCTCGAGATCGGTGGAGCCGAGCAGGTCGGCGGCGGCCTCGCCGTCACTGCGGGTGAGGGCGCGGACGCGCTCGACGAGTTCGAGGAGGTCGGGTCCCTCCTGGCGGACGAGGGTCTCGCCGAGCAGGTCCCCCAGACGGCGGATGTCGGCACGCAGAGCGGCGTTGGTGTGGTCGGCACTGCTCACAGGTGCGGGCTCCTTGCAGTGAACGGGGTTCGAAGCGCGGCATCAGGGCTTGTGCGGCAGGCGCCGCGGGCTGCTGACCCGGTGCTTTCGGCCATGTGCGGACCGCGCTGTCCGACGTTCCCAGGATAGGCGGCGCGACCCTGGGTGGGACCAGAGCCCTATTGCCCCGCTTCCCGGCCCTGCCATACTTACGACGCCGTAGGTTACGGACCCGTAGCCATGCCCCGAGCCCCACGAGGGATCCCATGACTGCAAGCCCCGACGTGGTCAACGACACGCCGAAGGCCCAGGAGGCCCCGCTTCCCTCCGCCACGCTCGGCGGGGACAGCAAGCGTTCCATCGAACAGATCACCCTTCTCCTGTTCATCACCGTCCCCTTCGTCGCGCTGGTCGCGGCGGTTCCCCTGGCCTGGGGCTGGGGGGTCAGCTGGCTGGATCTGGCGCTGTTGGTGTCGATGTACTACATCGGCTGCCACGGCATCACGATCGGATTCCACCGCTACTTCACCCATGGCTCGTTCAAGGCGAAGCGGCCGCTGCGGATCGCGCTGGCGATCGCCGGGTCGCTGGCCGTGGAGGGGCCGCTGGTCCGCTGGGTGGCCGATCACCGCAAGCACCACAAGTTCTCCGACGCGGACGGCGACCCGCACTCCCCGTGGCGGTACGGCGAGAGCGTTCCGGCCCTGATGAAGGGGTTGTGGTGGGCACATATCGGATGGATGTTCGATGAGGAGCAGACGTCCCAGCACAAGTACGCACCGGATCTGATCAAGGACGGCGCCGTCCGGGCGGTCTCCCGGCAGTTCGTGGTGTGGACGCTGGTCTCCCTGATGCTGCCCCCGCTGATCGGCGGGCTGGCGACCTGGTCCTGGCAGGGCGCGGTGACCGCCTTCTTCTGGGGGTCCCTCGTTCGGGTGGCCTTGCTGCACCATGTGACCTGGTCGATCAACTCGATCTGCCATGCGGTGGGCAAGCGCCCGTTCAAGTCGCGGGACCGCTCCGGCAATGTGTGGTGGCTGGCGGTGCTCTCATGCGGCGAGTCCTGGCACAACCTGCACCACGCGGATCCGACCTGCGCCCGGCACGGGGTGATGAAGGGCCAGCTGGACTCCAGCGCCCGGATCATCCGCTGGTTCGAGAAGGCGGGCTGGGCGTATGACGTCCGCTGGCCGAGCCAGGCCCGTATCGACTCCCGCCGTCAGGAGAAGTCCGTCGGAGCGGCATGATGGAGGGCGTGGCGACCGACAGTAATACCAGCGGTGAAAAGGACCGGCGGGGCCGGACGGGCCGGCCCTCCGGATCCGGGACCCGGCGGCCCCGCCGGGTCCGGATGACCGGCAAGGAGCGCCGGGAGCAGCTGCTGGACATCGGTCGCACGCTCTTCGCCGAGCGTGGCTTCGAGGGCACGTCGGTGGAGGAGATCGCGGCGAAGGCGGGGGTCTCCAAGCCGGTGGTGTACGAGCACTTCGGCGGCAAGGAGGGGCTGTACGCGGTCGTGGTGGACCGTGAGATGCGGCGGATGCTGGACATGGTGACCACATCGCTGACCGCGGGCCATCCTCGGGAGCTGTGCGAGCAGGCCACCTTCGCCCTTCTGGACTACATCGAGGAGTACACGGACGGCTTCCGGATCCTGGTCCGTGACTCCCCCGTCGCCCAGTCGACGGGCACCTTCGCCTCGCTGATCAGCGATATCGCCACCCAGGTGGAGGACATTCTGGGCCTGGAGTTCAAGGCCCGCGGCTTCGACGCCAAGCTGGCCCCGCTGTACGCGCAGGCGCTGGTGGGCATGGTGGCGCTGACGGGCCAGTGGTGGCTGGACGTCCGCAAGCCGAAGAAGGCCGAGGTGGCGGCGCACCTGGTGAACCTGGCCTGGCACGGTCTGGACGGTCTGGAGCAGAAGCCGCGGCTGATAGGCCACCGCAAGGCGTGACCTCCGCAAGGCGTGACCTCCCGGTACTGGTCCGCGCGTCCCCGCTGCGGGGATGATGGGCGCTCAGGGGGAGGGAGATCCAGATATGAGCACGGGGGAGCGGTCCGAGGCGCGTCGCAGGGCGGTGGCCGTGGGGCCGGGCGTCTGTCATGCGCTTGGCCTGACGATGCTGGTCATCACGGAGTGGGTGCGCGCGGATCTGAAGGACGCGACGTCGATGGCGTCGCACGGCTATCTGAAGGGCATGATCGAGTTCGCGGGCTCGCTGGCCGACACGGACTGGTACAAGCCCGCCGTGGACCTGTACGACAATGTTTCCTTCGGTGAGCCGCGGGCCGCCCTGTGGGCGGCTGTGATCATGGCGCTCGTCGTGCGGCTCAACCGCTACGGGCCACCGGAGGCCCAGCAGTTGCTGTCCTGGGTGACCGCCGGATACTGCCTGCTGGCCACGCTGGCCCTCCTGCCGTATCTGGCCGCCCCGGGGGTCGGCGTCATTCTGGTGCTGGCGCTGTGCGGGGGCGTGGTGAACGTGGCGACCCGTTGAGCGGTCAGCCCTGGTACACCATGGTGCACAGCAGTGTCCGGCCGTCGTTCACCAGCCACGACCAGTAGTACGTACGGTCGCCCTGGACCCGGGCGCAGTTGGCCGAGGAGGCGTTGGCCGGGGCCTTGTAGACGCCGGTGATGTGCAGAATCCGGTTGTACCGGGCCGGGACCCGCTTCGCGTCGCAGTCCACCACGGTCATCAGCCCGGCGTTCATCCGCGCCTGCTGCCCGCTGCCCGTCTGCTCGGCCAGCAGGCAGTACCCCACCGTGAACTTGCGGGTCAGGCACAGAGCGGTGGTCCGCCCGCGCGAGGTGTACGACATGGAGTTCTGGCCCGGCCCCTGCGGGCAGGCCCCGCCGCTGCTCCGCACCGCGCTCACCCACATGAACGCGTTTCCGGCATTGCAGGAGACCTGGGTGGGCATCCTGCTGTTGTACTGCCCGCTCCCGGTGTCGTACACGGCGAGGCAGTCCCCTGGACTCACCGCCCGGTACGCCTCGTCGGTGGGATCCGGCGCCACGGTGGGCGAGGCGGGCGCCCGGGTCTCGGCGGGCCGTCCCCCTCCCCCGCCGCCTCCGGAGCCGTACCCGGGCAGCGAGGCGCTGGGGAGGGCCGTGGGGCTATTGCTGGGGAGCCCGCCGGGGCTCGTCGGCAGGCGTGGGGCTCCGCCGTCCGGCAGCGCGCTGCCCGCGAAGGAGGTCCTGTCGTCCCCCTCGACCACCTGCGGCAGCACGAGCACGGCGAGCGCGAGGGCGGCGGCCACCAGTATCCAGATGCCGCGCTGCCGCTGCTCCTCGCTGCCCCCGCCCCTGCCCGGATCCGCCCCGCCCGACGCGCTGCTCATGGCTCTCCCCCGAGAACGTGGCCACGGTGTTGTTGTTCGGCGCGTCCACGGTCTCATGCCGGATCGTTTCTGGGGAGCGCTGCGGCAAGGCGTGCCTGGTCTGTGACCGCGACCGACCGTATCGGAGCCTGACCGTCACGGCCTGACGATCGCGGCCCCGATGACGAAGCCCCTCGCGGGGCCGTGACGTCGGGCACTCACACGAGACACTTGCACGAGGCGCTCTGGCGGGTGCCGAGCCGATCATCCGATCGGGTGGTGTCCGATCGGCTCGAGGAACTCCAGCCGGTTGCCGACCGGGTCCGCGGAGTAGAAGCGGCGGTGCCCTGGCAGTCTCTCGTCCCAAACGACCTCGGCGCCCTGCCCGGCGAGGCGGGCGGCGAAGGCTCCTATGCCGACGACCCGCAGGCCGGGGTGGGCCTTGCGGGAGGGGCGGAAGTCCGGCTCGATGCCCAGGTGCAGTTGGACCGGGCCGCATCCGAACCACAGGCCGCCGCCTGCCGCCAGGGCGGGCGGTTTGGGGAGCTCGGTCATGCCGAGCACCTCGCCGTAGTAGGCGCGCAGCGCGGGCTCGCTGCCGGGCGGGGCGGCGAGTTGGACGTGGTCGAGGGCCGCGATCATCGCTGGGCACCTCGGGCCACGACGAAGATGCGGCGGAACGGAAAGGCCGTGCCGTGGGGGCCCGAGGGGTAGGCGTCGCGGAGGAGGGCGGCGTAGGCGGCGAGGAAGCGGTCGCGGGCGGGCGGGTCGTCGGCGAGGGCGGTCAGGACCGGGCGCAGGGCGGTGCCCTTGACCCAGTCGAGGACGGGGTCCGGGCCGGTCAGGACCTGCACATAGGTGGTCTCCCAGGCGTCGACCTCGCAGCCGAGGGCGGCCAGGCGCTCCAGGTATTCGGTCGGCTCCAGGACGGAGGCGGGGTCGCGGAGGCGGTCGGCGAGGCGGTCGCGCCACTCGGGGGCGTCGCACAGATCGCGCAGCAGGGTGTGGCTGGGGGCGGTGAAGTTGCCGGGGACCTGGAAGGCGAAGGTGCCACCGGGGCGCAGTCCGGCCAGCCAGGTGCCGAAGGAGTCGGGGTGGCCGGGGATCCACTGGAGGGCGGCGTTGGAGACGATCAGGTCGTAGGGCTCGTCCGGCGCCCAGTCGCGCACATCGGTACGGCGCAGGTCGAGGCGGCCGCCGCCGGTGGTGGGGCCCGCGAGGGGCTGGGCCTCGGCGAGCATCTCGGCGGAGTTGTCCAGGCCGGTGACATGGGCGTCGGGCCAGCGGTCGAAGAGCAGGACGGTGACGTTGCCGGGGCCGCAGCCCAGGTCGGCGATGCGGGGCGGGCGGCCGGGGCCGGGACCGGAGCCGGTGGGCAGCTCGGGGACGCGGGCCAGCAGGTCCTGGAAGGGGCGGGTGCGGTGGCCGGCGTGGCGCAGATACTGCCGGGGATCCCAGTTGGGCGCGGTGGTCATGGTCGGTCCCTCTGTGGGTACGGTCGGTACGGGGCGCGCCGCCGTGACCGCTGCGCGTCCCGGTGTCCTACCGTTGCCCACGATATCTCTTGATGTCAAGAGACTTCATGTCGACAGACCCACTACACTGATCGCCATGGAGGACGAGGTCGATCGGCTGGTCGCGGCGTGGCGGCGGGAACGCCCCGACCTCGATGTGGAACCGCTGGAAGTGCTCAGCCGGGTCAGCCGGCTAGCCCGCCATCTGGACCGGGCGCGGCGGATCGCCTTCGCCGAGCACAATCTGGAGCCCTGGGAGTTCGACGTCCTGACCTCGCTGCGCCGGGCCGGGCCCCCGTATCAGCTCTCCCCCGGGCAGCTGCTGACCCAGACCCTGGTCACCTCGGGCACCATGACCAACCGCATCGACCGGCTCGCCAAGAAGGGGCTGGTCGAGCGGGGGCCCGACCCGAGTGACCGGCGCGGTGTGCTGGTCCGGCTGACCGCCGAGGGGCGTGACCGCGCCGATCAGGCACTGGCCGGGCTGCTGGACCATGAGCACGCCATCCTGGCCGAGCTCTCACAGGCCCAGCGCGCCGAACTGGCCGCGCTGCTACGCCAGTTGACCGCCCCGTTCGACAATCTCCCCGGCTAGGTCGACCGGGCCCACCCCGGCGCGCCGGGCCAGCGCCACGGCCGCCAGCGTGGAGTGCACACCCAGCTTGCCCAGCACATTCTGCATATGGGTGCGGACGGTGTGCGGGGAGAGGAAGAGCCGCTCGGCGACGGCCTTGCGGCCGAGCCCGGCCACCATGCAGCGCAGCACCTCCCGCTCACGCGGCGTCAGCGACTCGACCAGGCGCTCGCTTTCGGTGCGGTGCTTACGGGCGGCCGTCAACTCCCGCAGGACGCCGGTGAGCAGAGCGGGCGGCAGATGGGTCTCCTCCCGGAGCACCCCCCGGATGACCGCGAGCAGCCGGACCAGCGAGCAGTCCTTGGCGACCCAGCCGGACGCCCCGGCCTGCAGCGCCACCGCCGCGCGGCGCGGGTCGTCGCGCTCGGCCAGCACCACGGTGCGCACCCCCGGCTGGGTGGAGCGGACCGCGCCGACGAGCCATATGCCGTCGGCCGCCCGGCCGTTCACCACCCGGGCGGGGCCGCTGTGCGGCCCGCCGTGGATGCCGTTGTGCGGCGTGCCGTTCGCCCCGCCGTAGGCCACCTCGGCCGGCACCGGGAGCGGTGGGCCCGCACCCTCGGCGGCCGTGCCCAGATCGGCGTCGACCAGCAGAATGTCGAAGCGGCGCCCCTCCGCCGCGGCGCGCTCCAGACAGCGCAGCGCCGCCGGGCCGCTGCCGGCCGCCGCCACGTCCACGTCCTGTTCCGCCGCGAGGGCGGCGGCCAGTGACTCGGCGAAAATACGATGGTCGTCAACCACGAGAACCCGAATACGTGCCACGGACAACCCCCCAGTCGCCGGATGAAGATTCCGGATACACCGAGAAACAGTGCGGGTACGGCGCCCGGCGCAAGGTCACCGCAACCCGCACGGCCGCCGCCGTGCTGTGATTGCTACCCCGCCCCGGGCGTCGTACCTGACTGTCTCGCCCCCTGATGGGCGTCGGCCCCCACCGACGCTGTACTCAGAGTAAGGCCGTGGTCTCATATAGGAAGCGGATTAGCGAAACTGACTGTTCTCGGCTGTTCACTGTGTGTTTCTTGTTCGCTCTTGGGGACTGAGTGATCCACGAGCCGCGAAGATTTACCGAGAACGATCCGAGACGTGATCAAGGGGCCGGTGGCGACGGCCGGCTACAGCCGTCGCACCCCCGGCCCCCCGCTAAAGCCGTCGCCCCCGCCCCGGCTACAGCCGTCGCGCTCCCGCGCTGGGCACCGCCGGGAAGATCCGCGGAGCCCCGTGGCCGGCCGCGCCGAATGCCTCGGTCACCGCCTTGCCCACCGCCTCCGCGTCGGCCTCCGCCACCAGCACGATGGCCGAGCCGCCGAAGCCGCCGCCGGTCATCCGCGCCCCGAGCGCACCCGCCGCGTTCGCCGACTCCACGACGAGGTCGAGCTCGGCACAGGAGATCTCGAAGTCGTCGCGGCAGGAGGCGTGCCCGGCGGTCAGCACCGGTCCGATACGCCGCGTGTCCCCCGCGTCGAGCAGCTCGATGACCTCCTCGACCCTGCGGTCCTCGGTCACCACATGGCGCACCCGCCGCCGGATGGTCGCGTCGTAGCCCAGCCGCTCCAGCTGGGCGAGCGTCGCCTCCAGCCCGTCGAAGGGCACATCGCGCAGCGCTGGCACCCCGAGCGCCTCGGCGGCCGCCTCGCAGGCGGCCCGCCGGTTCGCGTAGGCGCCGTCGCCCAGCTCGTGCTTGACGCGGGTGTCCACCACCAGCAGCCGCAGCCCCTCGGCCGCCAGGTCGAACGGCACCTGGCGCTGGGTGAGATCACGGGCGTCCAGGAACAGGGCGTGTCCCTCGGTGCAGCACGCGGACGCCATCTGGTCCATGATCCCGCAGGGCACGCCGACGAAGACGTTCTCGGCGCGCTGGCACAGCTGGGCGATGCGCCGCGGGGTGAGCCCCAGTCCGTACAGATCGCTCAGCGCGGTGGCCGTGACCACCTCCAGCGCGGCGGACGACGACAGCCCGGCGCCAGTGGGCACGGTGGACTCGAAGTGCAGGTCCGCGCCGCCGGCCGCGCCCGTCAGAAGCCCCGCGTCGCGCAGCGCCCAGACCACTCCGGCCGGATAGGCCGCCCAGCCGCCGCGGTCGCCGCCGCCGGCCCCGCCCGCGACCGGCGCCAGCTCCTCGACCCGCAGCTCGACGATTCCGCCCGGGGCGTCGCCCGAGTGGAGCCGCAGCACCCCGTCGGTGCGCGGGGTGGCGGCGGCCAGGCAGGTGTGGGGCAGGGCGAGCGGCATGACGAAGCCGTCGTTGTAGTCGGTGTGCTCACCGATCAGATTGACCCGGCCCGGCGCCGCCCAGACGCCGCCCGGGTCGGTGCCGTAGACCTCGTGGAACCCCGCCGTGGCCCGCCCGGGGCCGTGCTCGTCCGTCACTGACTCTCCCTCCGCTGCGCGAACTCCCATGCGTCCGCGACGATTCCGGCCAGGTCGGCGCGGGTCGGGCGCCAGCCCAGGCGCTCCTTGGCGCGCTCGGCGGAGGCCACCAGGACCGCCGGGTCGCCGCCGCGGCGCGGGGCGGCGATCTCCGGGATGGGGTGGCCGGTGACCTGGCGCACCGTCTCGATGACCTCGCGGACGGAGAAGCCGTTGCCGTTGCCGAGGTTGCAGATCAGGTGCTCGCCGGAGGCCGCGGCGCCGAGGGCGAGCAGATGGGCGTCGGCGAGGTCGGCGACGTGGATGTAGTCGCGGACGCAGGTGCCGTCGGGGGTGGGGTAGTCCTCGCCGAAGACCGAGATGGCCTCGCGCCGGCCCTGGGCGACCTGGAGCACCAGGGGGATGAGGTGGGACTCGGGGTCGTGGCGCTCGCCGTAGGCCCCGTAGGCGCCGGCGACGTTGAAGTAGCGCAGGGAGACCGCGGCCAGCCCGTGGGCGGCGCATTCACCGCTGATCATGTGGTCGACGGCGAGCTTGCTGGCGCCGTAGGGGTTGGTGGGCGCGGTCGGCAGGTCCTCGGTGATCGGGACCTGGTCGGGCTCGCCGTAGGTGGCGGCGGTGGAGGAGAAGACGAGGGTGCGCACGCCTGCGTCGCGCATCGCGGCGAGCAGCTCGGTGGTGCCTCCCACATTGTTGACCCAGTACTTCTCGGGGTTGACGACGGACTCGCCGACCTGGGAGAACGCCGCGAAGTGCAGCACGCCGTCGAAGGTGGGGTCGAGCCACTTGCCGGCGTCCTGGATGCGGCCCTCGATGAACTCCGCGCCCTCGGGGACCCCCTCCCGGTGCCCGGTGGACAGGTCGTCCAGCACCGTCACCCGGTGACCGGCTTCGAGCAGATGCGCCGCGACCACGCTGCCGACATAGCCGGCGCCGCCGGTGACCAGGTACTTCTTCTGCTGCGCATTGCTCACTTGCTCGCTACCTCTCGCAGTCGCTCGGCCGCGGCCTCCGGCGGCACATCGTTGATGAACACATTCATGCCGGATTCGGAACCCGCGAGAAACTTCAGCTTGCCGGAAGTGCGGCGGATGGTGAAAAGCTCGAGGTGAAGCGCGAATTCACCACGGTCGGTCATGCGGTACGGCGCCTGGTGCCAGGCGGAGATGTAGGGCGTGGGCGGCTCACCCTCCCCGAAAATCCGGTCGAAGCGCTTCAAGAGTTCCAGATACATCTGTGGAAACTCTGTGCGCGCGGCCTCGTCCAGCGCCGGCAGGTCCGGGACCCGCCGCTTGGGGTAGAGGTGTACCTCGTACGGCCAGTGGGCGGCGTAGGGGACGAACGCGACCCAGTGCTCGCCGTCGAGCACCACCCGGCGCCCGTCGGCCAGCTCGTCGGCGACCACATCATCGAACAGATTCCGACCGGTGGCCACACGGTGCTCGGCGAGCGAACGGAGCATCAGCTGTGTACGAGGGGTCACAAAGGGATACCCGTAGATCTGGCCGTGCGGATGGCCGAGGGTGACGCCGATCTCCTTACCGCGGTTCTCGAAGCAGAAGACCTGCTCGACGGCGGGGTGTTGGGCCAGCTCGGCGGTGCGGTCGGTCCAGGCGTCGAGCACCAGAGCGGCCTGTGCGGCGTCGAGGTCGGCGAAGGAGGCGTCGTGGTCGGAGGTGAAGCACACGACCTCGCACCGGCCCGAGTCCCCGGCCAGCGACGGGAAGCGGTTCTCGAAGACCGCGACGTCATAGCCGGAGGCGGGGATCTCGCTGTGCCGCCCCTCGCGGGAGGGGCACAGCGGGCATTCGTCGGCCGGCGGGTGGTAGGTGCGGGCCTGGCGGTGGGAGGCGATCGCCACCCGGTCGCCGAGGAGGCGGTCGTGCCGGATCTCCGAGCGGGTCGCGATGGGGTCGAGCGGCCGCTGGTCGACGGCGTCGCGCACCGCGTCGTCGCGCGCGTCGTAATAGATCAGCTCGCGTCCGTCCGCAAGCCGCGTCGCCGTCTTCTTCACTCCGCCAGCTCCTGTCAGGTGCACCCAACACAACTCAACATAATGAACCACAAGCCAACAGCGGCGTCAATGCACGGTGAAGGCGCTCGGACAAACCACAAGAATTCGGATACGTTCACCGAACGTTTCTGGTGCATTCCGTTCAGGCGATGAGGCGAGACCATGCGCTATCTGGCCGAAGGGCTCCGGCTTCCCACCAACGCACTCGATTACACGATCCTGATCCTCTACTTCGTCGTCGTCCTCGGCGTGGGATTCGCCGCCAGAGCGAGCGTCAAGACCAGCCTCGACTTCTTTCTCTCCGGCCGGTCACTGCCCGCGTGGGTCACCGGCCTGGCCTTCGTCGCCGCGAATCTGGGCGCCCTGGAGATCCTGGGGATGGCCGCCAACGGCGCGCAGTACGGGGTGTACACCGTGCACTGGTACTGGGTCGGGGCGATTCCGGCCATGGTCTTCCTCGGCCTGGTGATGATGCCGTTCTACTACGGTTCCAAGGTACGGTCCGTCCCCGAGTTCCTGCTGCACCGCTACGGACCGTCCTCGCATCTGCTCAGCTCGATCATCTTCTCGATCGCGTCCGTACTGATCGCGGGCGTGAACCTCTACGCGATGGCGATCGTGGTGGAGGCGCTGCTGGGCTGGCCGCAGTGGGTGGCCATCGTGGTCGCGGGGCTCTTCGTGCTCGCGTACATCACCCTCGGCGGGCTCTCCTCGGCGATCTACAACGAGGTGCTGCAGTTCTTCGTGATCCTGGCCGCCCTCATCCCGCTCACCGTGGTCGGCCTGCGGCGGATCGGCGGCTTCGGGGGGCTCAAGGACTCACTGGTGGACTCCCACGGCCCCAATTTCGTCTCCGCCTGGGGCGGCACCGGCATCGGCTCCGCCAACCCACTGGGGGCCAACTGGCTCACCATCGTGCTGGGCCTCGGCTTCTGCCTGAGCTTCGGCTACTGGACGACCAACTTCGCCGAGGTGCAGCGCGCCCTGTCGGCCAGGAACCTCTCGGCCGCCCAGCGCACCCCGCTGATCGCCGCGTTTCCCAAGATGTTCATCCCGCTGATCGTGGTGGTTCCGGGGCTGATCTCGCTGGTCATGGATCCGGAGATCGGCTCGAAGACGAGCGGTCTGCAGTACAACGACGCGATTCCGCTGCTGATGAGCGAGCTGCTGCCGAACGGGGTGCTGGGGCTCGCGGTGACCGGGCTGCTGGCCGCCTTCATGGCGGGCATGGCGGCCAATGTGTCGTCCTTCAACACGGTCTTCACCCACGACATCTGGCGGGCGTACGTCAGGAAGGACCGGCCGGACGGGTACTACCTGCTGACCGGGCGGGTGGTGACGGCGATCGGCGTGCTGGCCGGTATGGGGACGGCCTTCATCGCCTCCTCGTTCAGCAACATCATGAACTACCTCCAGACGCTGTTCTCGTTCTTCAACGTGCCACTCTTCTGCGTCTTCATCATCGGGATGTTCTGGAAGCGGGCCACCTCCCAGGCCGGGTTCTGGGGGCTGCTCTGCGGCACCGTGGCCGCGATGATCAACTACTTCTGGCTCTACCGGGACGGTGTCATCTCCATCCCCAGCGACCAGGGCGCCAACTTCGTCTCCGCCATCGTGGCGTTCGTGGTCGGCGGGGTGGTGATGATCGCGGTGACCCCGTTCACCAAGCCCAAGCCGGTGGAGTCGCTGGCCGGACTGGTCTACGGGACCACCGCGCCGGGTGTGGCCGAGCCGCCGGCGCCGGGCGACGAGGCGTGGTATCGCCGCCCGGCCGTGCTGGGCTGGGGCGCGCTGATCCTCGCGGCCCTGTGCTACATCCCGTTCTCCCTGTGACCCTCCGGCGGATAAGGAGCCCACGCCATGAGTGAGGAGTACGAATACCGGTCCGAGGTCGAGGAGCTGGAGCAGAGGTCGGCGACCGCGGCGCGGCTGTTCGATGTGCGGCGGATCATCGGCGGGCTGTTCGTGATCTACGCGATCATCGTCCTCATCGCCGGGTTCACCGCCTCGGACGCGGATGTGAAGAAGGCATCGGGCATCAACATCAACCTCTGGACCGGATGGTGCATGCTCGCGGTCGGCCTGCTCTTCCTGCTGTGGATGAAGCTCAGGCCGCTGTCCGCCCCGGGGGCCGCGCCCAAGCCGGAGGCCGGGCCGGAGGGCGGGCCGGAGGGCGGGCCGGAGGGCGGGCCGGGGGCCGGGACCGAGGCAGGGCCCGGAGGGCCCGGAGCCGGAGGACCCGGAACCGGAGAGGGCTGAGCGGCGCGGGACGCCGCGCGCCGAGCCGCGGGGGCCCGGGCCACCGCGAACCAGCCCGCGGGGCTGCCAACCCGCCGACGCGGGCTACGGCGCCGACGCGGGCGGCTTGGGCGAGGGCGGCTGGAGCGAAGGCGACTGCGGCGCGGGCGACGCGATCCGGCGGGACGCCGCGCGGTCCAGCAGCCCGGTGCGCGCCGCCAGGGCCGCCGCCTCCAGCCGTGAGCCCACCCCGAGCTTCATCAGCACCCGCTGCACATGGGTGCGGGCCGTGCTGGGGGCGATCCCCATGCCCGCCGCGATCAGCCGGGTGTCCTCGCCCTCGGCGACCCGCACCAGCACCTCCACCTCGCGCGGGGTCAGCATGCGCAGCAGCCGGGCCCCCTCGTCGTCGGGCTGGGCGGCGGGGTTGAGCAGCTCCGCGAACGCTCCCTGGAGAAGCTGGGGCGCCACGGCAGCCTCGCCGGCGCGCGCCTTCATCATGGCGCGCTCGACGCCCTCGATCCGCTCGTCGTGGCGCACATAGCCGGACGCGCCGGCGGCGAAGGCGGCGGCTATGCCGCGCGGGCTCGGCACCGGGCCGAGCACCACGACCGCGACCTGCGGCCGCTCCTTCTTGATCTGCACCACCGGGTCGAACACCCCTGGTTCGGCGGGTGACGCCGTGCCCAGCAGGCACACCTCCGGTGCCCGGCTCACCACCAGGTCCGCCGCGCCCGCGCTCGGTGCCGCCGCGGCGAGCACCCGGTGCCCGCGCAGCTTCAGCGCCGAGGCGAGCGCCTCCGCGAGCAGACGGTGGTCATCGACCACCATGAGTCGCACGCCCATGAGCTCCCCCCATTCGCTCAGGGGGGAAAGCTACACGCTTGTTCGACGTTGCGCGCCCCTTACCGGGCAGAAGCCCCCCGGAATGCCGAAATCCCGGCCATTAGTGCCTACTTGAGGTCCGGTTGACGTCTGAATCGGACCGATGCGGCCGGGTTCCGCGCGGGCGTGTGCCCCGGCGCTCCGCCGGGGCGAAAAGCGGCGGCCCGCCCGTACGGTGGGTACGGGCGGGGCCGCCGGGAGCGGGGCGGACGCCGAAGGGGTCAGCTCGCGCCGAAGATGATCGCCAGCGGGTCGTCCTTGTCGTAGGTGCCCGAGGGCTTGGTGGCGTAGACGTCGCTCATGAACAGGTGCTTCCCGGAGTAGATGATCTCCGAGTAGCTGGGGCTGAACTTCGACTCCACCTCATGGGAGGCGACGGGGTTCTGCAGCAGCTTGGTCTTGGCGTACGACTTGGGGTCGATCTGCCAGACCGCGCCGCCGGCCTCCCAGGTGCTCTCCTGGTAGGCGAGGACCGAGCCGTTCTCGTCGAGCCCGAGCGGGGTGAGCGCGGCGCCCTTGACCCCGTCCGTCTTCCCGATCGGCTTGCCGTTGGCCAGGCTGAACGCCACGATCTCGTTGGCCGTCGCGGCGGAGGAGTCGGTGCGGTCCTCGGAGCCGAGGAAGAGGGTGTTGGCCGACTTGGAGATGGCGAACTTCCGGCAGCCCTCGACGTTGGTCGACTCGCACTTGGCGTCGTACTTGCCGTTCTCGGTGCCGATCTTGCCGAGCACCTTGCCGGTCTTGGCGCTGTCGTCGACGGACAGGAAGTCCGAGACCGCCGAGCCGGTCGAGTCACCGGCGTCGAGGCCGATGACCAGCGGGTCGGTGGAGGCGACGTGGACGTAGTCGATGCCCTGCGAGACCTTGTAGGCCGACTTCACCGCGCCCGTCTTCGGGTTCAGCGTCTGGACCTGGATCTGCGGGTTGTCGTAGTCGCCGCAGCGGCGCACCGCGACCAGCTTGTCCTCGCCGCCCGCGTAGCCGTCGTCCGAGCACTGCTCGCCGGACTTCGGCTTCCACAGCGCCTGGCCCGAGGTGGACCAGGCGGCGCCGCCGCTGGTGCCGCCCGCGGCCACGGTGCCGCCGCCGAGGGTGACCTCGTCGAAGCGGACCTTCTCGTCACCCTCCTTGACGTTCCGGTGCCAGAGCATCTTGCCGTTCTTGAGGTCCAGCAGCCCGACCTCGGTGCAGCCGGGGTACTTGTCCTTGGCCGACGGCTTGGCCTCCTGGTAGAGGACCGTGGTCAGCCCGTCCTTGGTGAGGTGGTCGGAGGACCAGCAGACCGCGCCGTCCAGCGGGATCGTCCACTTCGCGGTGCCGCCGCTCAGCGGATAGCCGACGATCTTGTAGACGTCGGCCTTCACGAAGGTGTCGTCGGTGACCCACATGCCCTCGACGGTGATCTGGTCGGAGACCTTGGGCATCGGAACCTTGTTGAGCAGTTTGGCATCTACGGTCTTGGCGGGCTTGTCCCCGCCGCCCGTGGAACCGCTTGAAGAAGATCCCTGGCTGGACTCTTTGTCCTTGCCCTTGGCCTCACTGCCGCCGCCGTCGTCCTTGGTGGCGAACCAGATGCCGCCGCCGATGATCAGCGCGACCGCGACCACGGCGCTGACGATGATCGCCATGCGCTGCTTGGACTGGCCGGAGCTGCCGGGGCCGCCCGGGCCGGGGCTGCCGGGGAACTGGGGCTGCGGCGGCTGGCCGTACTGCTGCTGACCGTAAGGCTGCTGGCCGAATTGCGACTGACCGTAAGGCTGCTGGCCGTACTGGGGCTGCCCGTACTGCGGCTGACCGTAGGGCTGCTGGCCGGCGCCCGGCTGCTCCGGGTAGCCGTAGCCGCCGGCGCCCGGCGGGGGCGTCTGCGGCGGGGCGGGCGGTGCCGCCGGGGGCGGAGGCGGGGTCTGCGGTGGCTGACCGGGCGCCTGCGGATAGCCGTAACCCTGCTGGCCCCCAGGCGGCGTGGGCGGCTGCTGCGGATAGCCGTAACCAGGATCCTGCGGTGCCCCGAAGCCGCCCTGCGGCGGCTGGTTGGGCGGCGGAGGCGGCTGTGACATGCGAAATCCTTCAGGTGCGGGACCCATCGACCGACCGGCCTCCCCCGCGATCCCGGTGGTCAAAGCCCTCCGGGAAGGAGCGAATCGGACGTGGAACCCCGCCATTGAGCGGAAGGCAGGCGGGAGTTCTTTGTATCACCCGTAAGGGGCGCAATAGGGACCGGTTTCCAGGTCATCGACCAGCTGAGACCGGCCTGTGACGCGACCGTTGCCAGGGCGCGCGCCAGGGCCGCACAGTCTCTTCACACGATGCTTTCAGGCCACTCACATCGGAGGCGGCCCGCCCCTTGCCCCTCCGCCGCTCAGGCGTCGTCGGCCAGCTCCAGCCACCGGGTCTCCAGATCGTCCCGCTCCCCCGTCAGCTCGCGCAGTTGGGTGTCGAGCTCGGCGACCTTGGCGAAGTCCGTGGCGTGCTCGGCGATCCGCGTATGCAGGTCGGACTCCTGCTCGCTGATCCGGTCCAACCGCCGCTCGATCTTCTGGAGTTCCTTCTTCGCGGCGCGCTGCTCGGCCGCCGACCGCTGCCGGGCGACCTGTTCGTCCGGCTTCTGCTTGGCGGACGCCGCGGCCGGGGTGGCCGCGGCCAGGGCGCGCTGCCGCCGCTCCAGGTACTCGTCCACGCCGCGCGGCAGCATCCGCAGGGTGGCGTCGCCCAGCAGCGCGAGCACCCGGTCGGTGGTGCGCTCGATGAAGTAGCGGTCGTGGCTGATGACCACGAGCGAGCCGGGCCAGCTGTCGAGCACGTCCTCGAGCTGGGTCAGGGTCTCGATGTCCAGGTCGTTGGTGGGCTCGTCCAGGAAGAGCACATTGGGCTCGTCCATCAGCAGCCGCAGGATCTGCAGCCGGCGCCGCTCACCGCCGGAGAGATCGCCCACCGGCGTCCACTGCTTCTCCTTGGTGAAGCCGAACTTCTCGCACAGCTGAGAGGCGGTCATCTCCCGGCCCTTGCCGAGGTCGACGCGCTGCCGCACCTGCTCGACGGCCTCCAGGACCCGCAGGTTGCGGTCGAGTTCGGCGACCTCCTGGGAGAGATACGCGAGCTTTACGGTCTTGCCGACCGTGATCCGGCCCGCGGCGGGCTGCTGTTCGCCCTCACTGCGGGCGGCCTCGGACAGGGCGCGCAGCAGCGAGGTCTTGCCCGCGCCGTTCACCCCCACCAGGCCGATTCGGTCGCCGGGCCCCAGCTGCCAGGTCAGATGCTTGAGCAGCACCTTGGGCCCGGCGGTGACGGTCACGTCCTCCAGGTCGAAGACGGTCTTGCCGAGCCGGGAGTTCGCGAACCGCATCAGCTCGGCGCTGTCGCGCGGCGCCGGCACATCGGCGATCAGCGCGTTGGCGGCCTCGATGCGGAAGCGGGGCTTGCTGGTGCGGGCGGGGGCGCCGCGGCGCAGCCAGGCGAGCTCCTTGCGCATCAGGTTCTGCCGCTTGGTCTCCTCGGTGGCGGCGATGCGCTCGCGCTCGGCGCGGGCGAAGACGTAGTCGCTGTAGCCGCCCTCGTACTCATGGACGGCGCCGCGCTGGACGTCCCACATCCGGGTGCAGACCTGGTCGAGGAACCAGCGGTCGTGGGTGACCACCACCAGGGCCGAGCGGCGGGCGCGCAGATGCCCGGCCAGCCAGGAGATGCCCTCGACGTCGAGGTGGTTGGTGGGCTCGTCGAGAACGATCAGGTCCTGCTCGGCGATCAGCAGCTTGGCGAGCGCGATACGGCGGCGCTCACCGCCGGAGAGCGGACCGATGACGGTGTCGAGCCCCTGCGGGAAGCCGGCCAGGTCGAGCCCGCCGAACAGCCCGGTGAGCACATCCCGGATCTTGGCGTTGCCCGCCCACTCGTGGTCGGCGAGGTCGCCGATCACCTCATGGCGGACGGTGGCCTCGGGGTCGAGGGAGTCGTGCTGGGTGAGCACGCCGAGCCGCAGATCCCCGGAGTGGGTGACGCGGCCGTCGTCGGCGGGCTCCAGCTTGGCGAGGATCCGGATGAGCGTGGTCTTGCCGTCGCCGTTGCGGCCGACGACGCCGATGCGGTCGCCCTCGTTCACTCCGAGGGAGACGCCGTCCAGCAGCGCACGCGTGCCGTACACCTTGCCGACGGATTCAACGTTGACCAGGTTGGTCGCCATCACACTCCATTACGCGGATCGATCGGCTCCCCAGGGTAGTCGCCGTGCGGGGCGCTTCGCTCAGGCGTCCACGAGCCGTGCCCCGGGGACCGGACCGGAGGTGATCCGGACCGTGCGGCAGGTGCCCGAGGCGGCCAGCGCGCCCGCCACCGCCTGCGCGGCCTCGGTGTCCTTGGCCAGGAAGGCGCAGGTCGGTCCGGAGCCGGAGACGAGGGAGGCGAGCGCGCCCGCGTCCGCACCGGCGCGCAGAGTGGCGGCGAGCGCGGGGCGCAGCGAGAGCGCGGCGGGCTGCAGATCGTTGGACACGGCGGCGGCCAGCGCGGTGGCGTCGCCGGTGCGCAGCGCGTTCAGCAGCACCGGGGAGGGCTCGGGGTCCGGGACGTCGGCGGCGCCCGCGCCCGCGCCGGACGTCTCGCGCAGCCGGTCGCATTCGCGGTAGACGGCGGGGGTGGACAGTCCGCCGTCGGCCACGGCGAACACCCAGTGGAAGGTGCCGCCGGTCTCCAGCGGGGTCAGCAGCTCGCCCCGGCCCCGGCCGAGGGCGGCGCCGCCGACGAGGCTGAACGGGATGTCGCTGCCCAAGTCGGCGCAGATGTCGAGGAGTTCCTCGCGGGTCGCCTTCGTCCCCCACAGCGCGTCGCAGGCCAGCAGCGCCCCGGCGGCATCGGCACTGCCGCCCGCCATGCCGCCCGCGACGGGGATGTCCTTGGCGATGTGGAGGTGGACACCGGGCGCGATGCCGTGCCGTTCGGCGAGGGCGACGGCGGCGCGGGCGGCCAGGTTGGTGTGATCCAGCGGCACCTGACCGGCGTCCGCGCCCTCGACGGTGATGCGGAGGGTGTCGGCGGGGGTGGCCGTGACCTCGTCGTGGAGCCCGACGGCGAGGAAGACGTTGGCCAGGTCGTGGAACCCGTCGGGGCGCAGCCCGCCGACCGCGAGCTGGACATTGACCTTGGCGGGCACACGGGCGGTCACGGGGCGGGTCACGGGGCTCCTCGGTGGGGTTCGGTGTTCCGGTGCGGCCATTGTCCCGCCTGTGGGGTGGGGAACGAGGCCGCCGCAGGCCAGGCCGGGGTCAGGCCGCGGGGCCGTGTTCGGCGATCGCCGCGAAGTCCTCCACCGTCAGCGATTCCCCGCGCGCCTGCGGGGAGACCCCCGCGGCCTTCAGGGCCTCCTCCGCGGCCCCCGCAGACCCGGCCCAACCCGCAAGCGCCGCCCTGAGCGTCTTGCGGCGCTGGGCGAACGCCGCGTCGACGACCGCGAAGACCTCGTCCCGGGTGGCGGTGGTGCGCAGGGGCTCGTCCCGGCGTATCAGCGAGACCAGGCCGGAGTCGACGTTGGGGGCGGGCCAGAAGACGTTGCGGCCGATCGCGCCCGCGCGCTTGACGTGGGCGTACCAGGCGGCCTTCACGGAGGGGACGCCGTAGACCTTGGAGCCGGGCGGGGCGGCGAGGCGATCGGCGACCTCGGACTGGACCATGACCAGGGTCCGCTCGATGGTCGGGAAGCGCCCGAGCATATGGAGCAGCACGGGCACGGCGACGTTGTAGGGCAGGTTGGCGACCAGGGCGGTCGGGGCGGGGCCCGGCAGTTCGGTCAGCCGCAGGGCGTCGTGGTGCACCAGCGCGAAGTGGTCGGCGCGGTGCGGCAGCCGGGCCTCGACGGTGGCGGGGAGCGCGGCGGCGAGGACGTCGTCGATCTCGACGGCGGTGACCCGGTCGGCGGCCTCCAGCAGCGCGAGGGTCAGCGAGCCGAGCCCGGGGCCGACCTCGACGACCACGTCCTCGGGGCGCACCCCGGCGGTCCGGACGATCCGGCGGACCGTGTTGGCGTCGATGACGAAGTTCTGGCCGCGCTGCTTGGTCGGGCGTACGCCGAGCCGTGCCGCGAGGGCGCGGATGTCGGCGGGGCCGAGCAGGACGTCGGGATCGGTGGAGCTCACCGGCAAAGTTTAGGGGGTCACTGATGCAGCTTGCGGCCGCACGTCGGCCAGGGGCCGGTGCCGCGCTGTTGGTAGAGCTTCTTGGCGCGGTAGGTCTGTTCGGCCGGGGGCGCGTCCTGGGGGCGGCCGTGGCCGCCGAGGTCGCGCCAGGTGCCCTGGTCGAGTTGGTAGAGGCCGCCGTAGCGGCCGGAGCCGTCGACCGCGTCCGCCCGGCCGCCCGATTCGCAGTGCGCCATCGCCCGCCAGTTGAGGCCGTCGGCCGGGCCGCCGACCCGGGCGGGCACGATCATGGTGCCGACCCGGACGATCCGGGCCACCGGCGGCTTGACGATCTCGCTGCGGAGCTTCCGCGGCCGCTGCCGTACGCCGTTGACGCTGCGCACCCGGTAGCTGGTGCGCAGGGTGCCCGGTTCGCCGGGCCGTTCCACGAGCTCGGTGCCCTTGGGGAGGGTGGGGTCGGCGCGGCGGACGGTGGTGAAGGGCACCGGCTCGTCGCGGACCTCCTTGCCGCCGGTGATCCGCATCACCGTCACCGTCTGGCCGTCGCGCGGGAAGCTGTCCTGGGGGACGGAGGTGGTGTCCTGGCCGCGCAGGGTGAGCCCGGTGGCGGCGAGGGCCTCGCCGACGGTGGCCGCGTTGGTGCGGATGGTGTGTTCGCGCCCGTCGGCGAGGAAGGTGACGGTGCGCTCGGTGCGCACGTGCAGGAGCAGGCCGCGGCTGGTGATGGCGGCGGAGCGGGAGGCGGAGAGATACGCGCCCTCGGCACGTACGCCCAGTTGGCGCAGTGCGCCGTCAACCGTGTGGGCGGTGGTCCACACCCGGCGGCGCTCCCCGTCGAGGGTGAGGGTGACCGGGCGGCCGTAGCGGACGGCGATCTCGTCGCCGTTGGCGAGCCGCTCCCCGGGCGCGGGGGCGACGATGTCGTGCTCGCCGACGTGGACGTCCTCGTCCGCCAGCAGCTCGCCCACGTCGTCGGCGTAGGTGTGCAGGGTGCGCGCGTCGCCGTCGATGCTGAGCCGTACGGCCTTGTCCTGGGCGACGAAGGCGGAGGTGCCGCCCGCCAGCGCGGCGACCACCATCGCCTGCGGCAGCAGCCGGCGCATCGGGTCGGTCCGGCCGACGGCGCCGCGGCGGGCGGCTCGGCGGGCGGCGGCTCGGCCGCCCGAGACGCGGTGGCTGCCCCTACGACTCACAAGAACACTCCCGTAACACTCCACAAGTCCACTGGTCAGGGCGTTGAGTCCGGGACTGTAGCGGAGTGGGGGTGACTCTCCAAAGCGCCACCATCACGCAGTGTGATCACTTGCTTTGGATCGCCACCGCCCCTCAGGAGGCGCCACCGCCCCCTCAATAGCCGAAGACACGCGCCGTATTGGCCGCTACGGCGGTCGCCAGGGTGTCCTCCGGGACGCCCTTGACCTCGGCCATGGCCCGCAGGGTGAGCGGAATCAGATACGGAGCGTTAGGCCGTCCGCGGTAGGGGACGGGGGTCAGGAACGGCGCGTCGGTCTCGACGAGGACGAGGTCGAGCGGGGCGACGGCGAGGGCGTCGCGCAGCGGCTGGGCGTTCTTGAAGGTGACGTTGCCCGCGAACGACATGTGGTAGCCGCGCTCGGCGCAGATCTTCGCCATGGCCGCGTCGCCGGAGTAGCAGTGAAAGACGACGGTGTCGGGCGCGCCCTCCTCGGCGAGCACCCGCAGCACATCGTCGTGGGCCTCACGGTCGTGGATGACCAGCGCCTTGCCGTGCTCCTTGGCGATGGCGATATGGCGGCGGAACGAGCGCTCCTGGGCGGCCATGCCGTCGGGGCCGGTGCGGAAGTAGTCCAGGCCGGTCTCGCCCACGCCCCGCACCTGGGGCAGGGCGGCGAGGGCCGCTATCTGGTCGAGCGCCGCGTCCAGGGCGGCGTCGCCGCCGGGCTCCCGCGCCCCCTGCCGGGACCAGCCGTCCGGGTCGCCGAGGACGATGCGGGGCGCCTCGTTGGGGTGCAGGGCCACAGTGGCCCAGACGCTCTCGTGTGCCGCCGCGGTCTCGGCCGCCCACCGGGACCCGGCCAGATCGCATCCCACCTGGACGACGGTCGTCACGCCGACCGAGGCGGCCTTGGCCAGTGCCTCCTCGACCGTGCCCGGCTGCATGTCCAGGTGGGTGTGGGAATCGGCGACCGGGACCCGCAGGGGCTCCGGCGGCGGCGGGGGCGCGTCCTTTTCCTTTTGCGCGCCGCTCGCCTTGCCGCTGCCGCCGGAGGTCGATGTTGTTTTCGCCATGGTCGCGATTCTATGAATCCCGGTGAATGTGCGGTGAATCGCGTCCGGCCGCTCAGTTGCCCCGCGCCCGGCTCAAGTGAACCGGCCCATGGGAACCGGCTCAGGTGAACCGGCCCAGGTGAACCCGCTCAGGCGAAAGAGCTCATATGAACCGGAACGTACTCAGTCGCGGTGGTGCTGAAAGGGGTGCAGCAGATTCGCCAGATGCCAATGGTGCGCACGGCGTCGCGCGGGGCCCTCGTTTTCCGGCGCGTGATCCGTCCCGGTGCCCGTCCCGGCCTCCGCTCCATCCGCCCCGTCCGGCGCGCCGGTGCCCGCCTCCGGGCCCCGGGCGGTGTGCGGCCTCCCGCGCCGCGCACTCTCCAGGACCGAGGAGACCTGCCCCGAGCGCATGATCCGCACCAGATGCGCACCGCAGTTGACGCAGTCGGGGCTCGTCAGCGGGGACGGAACACGCAGGCCGCCGGTGAAGTAGACGACGAAGGCCCGGCCCTCGCCGTCCACGTGGTGTTCGATGTCGTACGACCGCTCCCAGCCGTGCCCGCACTTCATGCAGGCGAAGGCGTAGGCCTCGTGGGCCACCTCGCCGGGCCCGGCGGAGGGGGTGTGGGCGGCTATCGGATGAGCACCGCTCGAGGTTCCCGCTATATCGCTCATGGCAGCTCCTCTTGTCACACAGGACAAGTCTTCCGGGATGGGATCGCCCCAGGTCTTCCACACCCAGTGGACGCCTTTCCCGGCGCTACCGCATCGGCCCTTCCCTCTCTTTGAGCGAGATTTGGCACCGGCCTTCCCAAAACCGGCACGCAGCTGCCCGGCTACTAACCTGAGCTTTGCCTTTCGCTACGGTGCTTTACCTTCTCGTGGCGCGCTTCCCGTCGCGTTCTTCGCCGCCACCACGGCGTCGAACACCTGCCGTTTGGGCAGCCCGGCCTCCTGCGCGACCGCGGCGATGGCCTCCTTACGGCGCTCACCGGCCTCCTCGCGCACCGCGACCCGGCGGGCCAGCTCGGCGGGGCCCGCCTCCTCGGGGCCGGGCGCGGGGGCGCCCTCGACCACGATGGTGATCTCGCCGCGCACGCCCTCCGCCGCCCAGGCGGCCAGCTCCGCCAGCGGGCCGCGCCGCACCTCCTCGTACGTCTTGGTCAGCTCCCGGCACACCGCGGCGCGGCGGTCCGGGCCGAACACCTCGGCCATGGCCGCCAGGGTGTCGTCCAGCCGGTGCGGGGCCTCGAACCAGACCAGGGTGCGGCGCTCGTCGGCGACCTCGCGCAGCCGGGTCAGCCGCTCCCCCGTCTTGCGCGGCGGGAACCCCTCGAAGCAGAAGCGGTCCACCGGCAGCCCGGACACGGCCAGGGCGGTGAGCACCGCGGACGGGCCGGGCACGGCGGTGACGGTGATCCCGCGCTCCACGGCGGCGGCCACCAGGCGGTAGCCGGGGTCGGAGACCGACGGCATGCCCGCGTCGGTGACCAGCAGCACCCGGGCGCCCTCGGCCAGCGACTCGACCAGCTCGGGCGTGCGGGCCGACTCGTTGCCCTCGAAATAGGACACCACCCGCGCGGCCGGGCGCACATCCAGGGCCTGGGTGAGGCGGCGCAGCCGCCGGGTGTCCTCGGCGGCGATCACGTCGGCGGCCGCGAGTTCGGCGGCCAGCCGCGGGGGCGCGTCCGCCGTGTCGCCGATGGGGGTCCCTGCCAGTACGAGCGTTCCAGTCACGCCCCCCATCCTCGCAGCCGCCCGCGGCGGCCCGGCGCGCCCGCCGCCCCGGGTACGAATCCCCGTTCGCCGCCTTTCCCCACCACACTCACAGACCCCTTCCCTACGATGGCCCGGTGAGCAGTGACACCGCGACCCACGCCCAGCCGGGCAAAGCCACCGGCCAGCAGCAGCCGGCCTGGCAGCGCCGGCTGCGCCGCTTCGGATACGCGGGCCAGACCCGGCCCGGCGTACGGGAGCGGTTGGTCCCGCCGTACGCGGAGCCGGGCACCCGGCTCTGGGAGGTCTTCGGCGCGACCCCCTCGGCGGCGGCCAGAATCGCCCGCTGGAGCGGCTGGGGCGGTCCGCTGCTGGTCGCGCTGTGCGCCGGGCTGACCCGCTTCTGGCGGCTGGGCAGCCCGGACAACGTCATATTCGACGAGACGTACTACGCCAAGGACGCCTGGTCGATCTGGGAGTACGGCTACGAGGGCACCTGGCCAAAGGGCGCCAACGACCGGATCCTGGAGTCCCCGCAGCACATCCCGCTCGGCGACGCGGCCTCGTATGTGGTGCACCCGCCGGTGGGCAAGTGGGTGATCGGCCTCGGCGAGCAGCTCTTCGGGCTGCATCCGTTCGGCTGGCGCTTCATGGTCGCGCTGCTCGGCACGGTTTCGGTGCTGATGCTGTGCCGGATCGGGCGGCGGCTGTTCCGGTCGACGTTCCTCGGCTGTCTGGCGGGCGCGCTGATGGCCGTGGACGGGCTGCACTACGTGATGAGCCGCACGGCCCTGCTCGACCTGGTCGTGATGTTCTTCGTGCTGGCCGCCTTCGGCTGCCTGCTCGTCGACCGGGACCAGGCGCGCGCCCGGCTGGCGGCGGCGCTGCCGGCCGGTGAGGACGGCACGCCGCGGACGGACCCGGCGGTCGCCCGGGGCCTGAAGCTGGGCGCGCGGCCGTGGCGGATCGCGGCCGGGGTGCTGCTGGGCCTGGCGGCCGGCACCAAGTGGAACGGGCTGTATGTGCTGGCGGCCTTCGGTCTGATGACCGTCCTGTGGGACGTCGGCAGCCGCCGTACGGCGGGCGCCCTCCGCCCCTACCGGGCGGTGCTGCGGCGCGATCTGGGCTGGGCGTTCGTCTCGCTGGTGCCTGTGGCGATCGTCACGTACATCGCCTCCTGGTCGGGCTGGTTCGCCTCGAGCGGCACCTTCGACCGGGGGCGCGGCTGGCAGCACAGCGGCTACTTCCGGCACTGGGCCGAATCGCGGAAGCCGGACGGCGGCGGCTATGGCACCGGCGGCGCCTTCGACTGGCTGCTCAACCCGCTGCGCAGCCTGTGGCACTACGAGTCCGAGGTTTACCAGTTCCACGTCAACCTGGACTCGCCGCATGTCTACCAGTCCAATCCGTGGAGCTGGATGGTGCAGTCCCGCCCGGTCTCGTACTTCTACGAGTCCCCGCGGGCCGGCCAGGAGGGCTGCCCCACCGACGCCGCCGAGAAGTGCGCCCGCGAGGTGCTGGCGCTCGGCACCCCGCTGCTGTGGTGGACGGCCTGTTTCGCGCTGCTGTACCTGCTGTTCCGGTGGGCGCTGCGGCGCGACTGGCGGGCGGGCGCGATCCTGTGCGGGATCGCGGCGGGCTATCTGCCGTGGTTCCTCTACCAGGACCGGACGATCTTCTCCTTCTACGCCGTCGTCTTCGTGCCCTTCCTGTGCCTGGCGGTGGCGATGATGATCGGCGCGCTGCTGGGGCCACCGGGGGCGAGCGAGACCCGCAGGGTGATCGGCGCCGTCGGCTCGGGCGCGCTCGTCCTGCTGATCATCTGGAACTTCATCTACTTCTTCCCGCTCTACACGGGCCAGACGATGCCGATGGACTCCTGGCGCGCCCGGATGTGGCTGGATACCTGGATCTGATCCCCGGCCCGCCGTCCGGATCCGGCCCCCGCCCCCGCGCCCCCTACGGTGAGGGCGCGGGGGCTTCGCTTGGTGCCGGTAGAGTGCCGGGCACCGCGGCCTCCATCGACTGATGGGGGCTATCGAGAACACTGTGGGGGTTCTGTAATGCGGAGTGGCGCGAGAGCCGCGATCGTCGGTGCGGTGTTCGCCGCCATGGTCGGTGTTGCCGGTTGCGGCAGCGGCCAGGACGATTCATCCAGTGCGAAGGACGGTGCGAGCGCCGGCTCGGGTGACGACAAGCCGTCCCTGAAGAACGTGAAGACCGGCCCGCCCAGCGCGGCCGAGGTCAAGACCACCGCCCGCGCGTTCCTGGCGGCCTGGTCGGCGGGCGAGACGGCGAAGGCCGCCGCGCTTACGGACGACACCGGCGCGGCCACCACGGCGCTGGGCGACTACCGCAAGAAGGCCCATGTGGCCAAGGTGGCGCTGGAGCCGGGGTCGGCGAGCGGTGCGAAGGTGCCGTTCTCGGTCAACGCCCAGATCTCCTCCGGCGGTCGCAGCGTCCCCTGGACGTATGAATCCTCGATGACCGTCACGCGCGACACCAAGACCGGTAAGCCGGTCGTCGCCTGGAAGCCCTCGGTGGTGCAGCCCGACCTCGCCGAGGGCGACACCCTGAGGACCGGCGCGTCCGAGGCGCCGCCGATCAAGGCGGTGGACCGCGACGGCAAGGAGCTGACCGCCGCCGAGCACCCGACCCTCAAGACCATCCTGGCCGCGCTGCGCGAGCGGTACGGCAAGAAGGCGGGCGGCAAGGCGGGCGTGGAGACCTATATCGAGCGCGCCAAGGGCTCCAAGTCCCCCGACAAGACGCTGAAGGTGCTCTCCAAGGGCACCCCGGGCACGCTCCGTACGACGATCGACGCATCGCTGCAGAGCACCGCCGAGCAGCAGGTGAGCAAGCGCACCAAGGCGTCGGTGGTGGCGGTCAAGCCCAGCACCGGTGAGATCCTCGCGGTGGCCAACTCCCCCGCGAGCGGCTTCAACACCGCCCTGCAGGGCTCGTACGCACCCGGCTCGACGATGAAGATCATCACCTCGGCGACGCTGATCGACAAGGGTCTGGCGGCGTACGGCAAGGCCCATCCGTGCCCCAAGTACTTCAGTTACGGGGGCTGGAAGTTCCAGAACGACAAGAAGTTCGAGATCAAGAACGGCACCTTCGAGCAGAGCTTCGCCCGCTCCTGCAACACGGCCTTCATCAGCCAGGCGGGAAAGCTGAAGAACGACGACCTGACCAACGAGGCCCGGAACGTCTTCGGCATCGGGCTCAACTGGCAGACCGGCGTGCCCTCCTTCGACGGTGCGGTGCCGGTGCAGTCGGCGGCCTCCAAGGCCGCCTCGCTGATCGGCCAGGGCGGGGTGCGGATGAACCCGCTCAACATGGCGTCGGTCGCGGCCACGGCCTCCACCGGCACCTTCCGCCAGCCGTACCTGGTCGCGCCGTCGCTGGACGACCGGACGCTGGCCAAGGCGAGCAAGACGATGAAGTCGAGCACCCATGACCAGCTGCGCAAGCTGATGCGGCTGACGGCCACCTCGGGCACCGCCGCCGAGGCGATGGCCGGGATGAGCGGCGACTTCGGCGCCAAGACCGGTTCGGCCGAGGTGGACAACCAGGAGAAGCCCAACGGCTGGTTCAGCGCGTACCGCGATGACATCGCGGCCGCCGGTGTGGTCCCCGAGGGCGGCCACGGCGGCGACACCGCGGGCCCGATGGTGGCGGCGCTGCTGCGCGCGGGCGGCTGAGCCGGAAGTTCCCTCTGGTTCCGCCGGTCTGACGGCACAGGAGACGGGCGAGCGCTCAAGCGCCCGCCCGTCTCCTTCGCGTTCGGCCGACCGGCCGGTGCGACCTCGGGGAAATGCCCTGGCGTGGGCGGCGGGCCCGTGGATAGCGTCGCTCCATGGCCGATCCCACACCCACCCCTGACACCGCCGCCCACCCCCGCTTCGCCGACGCCCTGCGCGAGCTCGGCCTGGCTGTCGAGGTGCGCCGGTTCCCCGATGCCACCCGCACCGCCGCCGAGGCCGCCGCGGCCATCGGCTGTGAGCTGAGCCAGATCGTCAAGTCGCTGGTCTTCGAGGCGGACGGACAGCCGGTGGTGGTGCTGATGGACGGGGCGTCACGGGTCGACGTCGAGCTCGTACGGCACGAACTGGCCGCCGGGAGCGTCCGCCGGGCGAACGCGGCGCTGGTACGGGAGACCACCGGTTACGCCATCGGTGGGGTGCCGCCCTTCGGCCACCGCACCCGCACCCGCGTCCTCGCGGACCGCCGGCTGCTGGACCACGAGACCGTATGGGCCGCGGCGGGCAACCCGCACACCGTCTTCCCGCTCGCCCCCAAGACCCTGATCGCGCATGCCGACGGCACCCTGGTGGATGTGCGCGAGCGGTCCGCGTGACCCCGCTCGTCGCGGCCGCGGTGCTCATCGCGGCCGTCACCCACGCGTCGTGGAACGCCATCGCGCACGGCATCCGTGACCAGCTGCTCGCCTTCACGCTGGTGGGTGGCGGCGGGGCGCTGTGCGGGCTGGCGCTGCTGCCGTTCGCCCCGCTGCCCGCGGCGGACGCCTGGCCGTATCTGCTGGCCTCCGCGGCCATCCATGTGGTCTATCAGCTGCTGCTCATGCGCTCGTTCCACCTGGGCGACTTCGGCCAGATGTACCCCATCGCGCGCGGCACCGCCCCGCTGGTGGTGACCGTGGCCGCCGCGGTCTTCGTCGGCGAGCGGCCGGACCGCTGGCAGGCGGCGGGAATCGCGCTGGCCTCGGCCGGGCTGGTGGGGGTGGCGCTGTGGGGCGTCAGGGGCTCCCGCCACGCCGACGACGAGGAAGGCGGGCAGGACGGCGGGGAGCACGGCGGGGCCGCACCGCGGTGGCTCGCCCTTACGGCCGCCATCGCCACCGGGCTGTCCATCGCCGCGTACACCGTCGTGGACGGCCTGGGGGTACGCGCCTCCGGCAGCGCGCCCGGCTACATCGCCTGGCTGATGATCCTGGAGGGCTTCGCCATCCCCGCCTGCGCCCTGGCCATCCGCCGCGGTGCGCTCCTCCGCCAACTGCGCCCCGTCGCGGCGCGCGGACTGCTCGGCGGACTGCTGTCGGTCTCCGCCTACGGCCTGGTCCTCTGGGCCCAGACCCAGGCCGAACTCGCCCCGGTCGCGGCGCTGCGCGAATCGTCGATCATCGTGGGCGCGGCGATCGGGACGCTGTTCTTCAAGGAGCGGTTCGGCGGTCCGAGGATCGCGGCGGCGGGGCTGATGGTGGCGGGCATCGGGCTGATGCTGCACGCGAGTTGATGCACTACGTGCTTCGGGCCGCCTCTCGTCGCGACATCCAGGTGTATGCGACTACGCGTGGTCCAGCGACGCCCAGAAGCGGGTGAGCGCCTCCGCCCCGCGGGCGGGGTCGTGCGTCATCCACCAGTGGCCCAGCCCGTCGAGGACCTCCACCCGGGCACCGGCGCGGCGCGCGGCGCGGCGTCGCTGCTCGGCGGTTCCGACCGCGTGGTCCTCGGTGGCGAGGAACACGAGTCCCGGCCGCCGTGCCGCGTTTTCCAGGTTCCGGCCGAGCTCGGCCATCACCGGTGGCATGGCGGAGGTGTAGAGCGCGATCACGGCCCGGCCCATCGCCTCGTTCTGCCCCTGGGCGACCCACTCGGCCGCCGTCTCGCCCATCCCCCGCTCGACGAGCGTGGCGATCCGCTGCTCGACGGGGGCTCCGAAGCGCGCGGCCACATCGGCCTCTCCGATTCCCGGTGTCTGCCATCGCCGGGCGAGCTCATGCCAGACGTAGTCGGGTTCGAAGGCCGCGATCGTGTCGCTGGCCCAGCTGCGTACCAGCTCCGGGCGGCTCATCACCGCGTTGAGGACGTGTCCGCCGCCCCAGTCGTGGCCCACCAGGTCCACGGGCTCGGCGAAGCGTGTCAGCTCCTCGATCAGCCAGTCGCGGTACTCCCCGACGGTCGCCCCGAATCCGGGCGGCAGCGGCGCGCCGAACCCGGGCGGGGACAGGCAGACGAGGTCGGCCGGAGCAGCGCCGGCGGCCTTCAGTTCGGCGAGCAGGTGATCCCAGACGGCCGCCGTCTCGGGATTGCCGTGTACGAAGACGGCGGACATCAGACCACGCTCCCCTGGAGCGGCACGGTCGGCTGCAGGACCGATTCCACCAGCGCCTCGCTACGGAAATGGGACGCCGCCCGATAGTCGGGGTCACGGATCATGTCGGCGAACGCCTGGCGGCTGGGGTAGCGCACCAGGAGCACCGCGTCCCATGCCTGCCCCTCCTCGGCGACCAGGGCCCGACCGCCGTCCCCGAGGTACTCCACCCGCAATCCGTACCGCGCGTTGATCTCCGGGCCCAGCGCATCGACGTAGCGCTGGTAGCTCTCACGACCGCCGTCCGGGCGGAACCGCAGCAGGTTCAGCATCACCACGGGGCCGCCGGGATCTTCGGCCAGCAGCGCGTCGAGGGCGCGCTCATCCATGTCGATCATCGAAACCTCCAGTCAGGATGAGTGGCACCGTATAAACTTGTTGGACAACACGCAAGTTAGTGAGGACTCTCGTCATGACGACCCCCCGCCGCACCCAGAAGCAGCGTCGCGACCAGGCCGAAGCCGCATTGCTGGCGGCCGCCGCCGAGCTGGTCGTCGAGCAGGGAGTGCGCTCGCTGACGCTGGCGCGGGTGGGTGAGCGAGCCGGGTACAGCCGCGGAATCGTCACCCACCACTTCGGCTCGAAGCAGGCCCTCCTCGAGCTCCTGGCCCGCACCGCACAATCCGGGTTCGTGCCGGGCCTGGCCGATCTGCCCCCAGGGCTGGACCGCCTCCTGCGGCTAGTCAACGGCTACATCGGCGAACTCGGCCAGGTGGGCGCCGCCAGTCGCGCGTTCCTGCTGCTGTGGGCCGAGGCGGCCACCATGCCCGAACTGGCACCGATCTTCCGCGAGCGGGACGCGTCGTTCAGGGCCGATCTGCGCGACGATGTGGCGGCCGGTATCGCCGACGGCACCATCCGCCACGACCTCGCGCCCGAGGAGGTCGCGGTGGCGATCGTCGGACAGCTACGGGGCATCGGACTGCAACGACTTCTCGACCCCGGCGCCGTCGACACCGAACGCCTGCGGCGGTCGGTCACCGAGCAGTGGCGCCGGGCGCTGGCCACCCCACCACCGCGGCAGCCATGAGCAGGCGGCTCGCCCCCCGAACTCCGTTGACCTCGCTCTTCGTTGCTCCTGCGCGGACGCCCCTGGTTAGGACAGAATCGGGGGAGACGGTCGTCACAAGGGGGGCTTGGTGCGGATCGACGTAGCGGTGAACGGCGGGGAGGCGGAGCTGCGATCGCTCCTCGACTGGCTGAGACGGGATCCGGCCGCGCGCCGCGGCGCCCATGTGGAGCTGGTCCAGGCCGAGCCGGCGCCGGGCCAAATGGGCGTGCTCACCGATGTGCTGCAGCTGGTCACCGAGAACGCCTGGAGCGCGGCCTCCTTCGCGCTGGCGCTGTCCACCTGGCGGCAGACCCGTCCGCACGCCCGGCGGATCACCGTGCGCCGTGGTGACCTTACGGTCGACCTCGACGGCGGCGACGACGAGGAGCTGCGGCGTCTGATCGACGCGCTGGAGCGCCCGGCCGCGCCCGAACCGGAACCGGAACCGGACCGTCAGGCCAACGGAGGGGGAGGGCGGTAGCCGTGGCCGTTCTGCCCGACCCGTCCGCCACCCGCGCGGTGCTCATCGGCACCAGCCGCTATGCCCACTTGGAGCAGATCCCGGCGGTGGCCAACAACCTGAGCGCGCTGGCCGCCGCCCTGTGCGCGCCGGGCTCCTGGGGGCTGGCGCCCGAGCACTGCACGGTCATCGAGGACCCCGCCACCGCGGTCGAGGTCCTCGATGCCATCCGGACCGCGGCCGAGGAGGCCACGGACACCCTGCTGGTGTACTTCGCCGGACACGGTCTCGTGGAACCGCGCCGCGGCGAGCTCTTCCTGGGGCTCACCGGGTCCATACAGCACCGCTCCTACACCGGGCTGCCGTACGGCACGCTGCGCGACGTCGTGCTCGACGGGCGGGCCGGGCGCCAGGTGATGCTGCTCGACTGCTGCTTCAGCGGACGCGTGCTCGGCTTCATGGGGGCGGCGGCCGCCGAGGCGGTCATCGACCAGGTGGAGATCGAGGGCACCTATCTGCTGGCCTCCGTCCCCGACACCAGCTTCGCGCTCGCCCCGCCCGGCGAGCGCCATACGGCCTTCACCGGTGAGCTGCTGCGACTGCTGCGCCAGGGGGTGCCGGGTGGGCCGGAGTTGCTGGACCTGGACACGGTCTACGCGCAGGTGTACGCGGCGCTGCGGGCCAAGGGGCGGCCGCTGCCGCAGAAGCGCGACCGCAATACGGCGGGCGGACTCGCCCTGGCCCGCAACGCCGCCTGGGCACCACCCGGCTTCGGCCCGCCGCCCCCGCCGTACGACCACGAACCGGCCGCTTCGGCCCCCTCGGCCCCCGAGCCCGTGCCGCTGCCCGAGGTGCCGCCGATGCCCACCTGGTCGCCGATGGCCCTGCCGTCGCCCGCGCCGCTCCCCGCCCCCGGCGGGGCCTCTCCGGGCCGCCGCCGCGCCGTCGCCTACGGGCTGGCGGGAGCGCTCTTCGTGGCCCTGGTGGCCGCGGGCATACCTCTGGCGATGTCGTGGATGAAGGGCTCCTCCAAGGACGACTCCGGGCACAACACCTCGAAGTCGTCCAGCACCCCGAAGCCGAGGCCCACCTCCGGGAACAACGCCGCGGCCGAGGGGGGCGTCGTCAACCCCTCGACGAAGTCGGGCGGGACGCTGAAGTTCATCAGCAAGGACGACGCGGATTCATGGGACCCCCAGCGCAGCTATTACGGCTTCGTCTGGAACTTCTCCCGCTACTACGCCCGCCAACTGGTCACCTATGCCCCCAAGCCCGGTAAGGACGGCACCGAATTGGTTCCGGATCTCGCCGAGCGGAAGGCCGAGGTGACCGACGGCGGCAAGACGTACACCTACACCCTGCGCGCCGGGATCACCTGGGAGGACGGCACCGCGATCACGTCCCAGGACATCAAATACGGTATCGAGCGGATCTGGGCACAGGACGACATCTCCGGCGGCCCCACCTTCATCCAGCAGGCGCTCGATCCCGGCCTCACCTACAAGGGGCCGTACAAGGACACGTCCAAGGACAAGCTCGGCCTGAAGGCCATCCAGACTCCGGACGACAGAACCATCGTCTTCAAACTGCCGAAGGCCAACGGTGACTTCGAGCGCATGCTGGCGACACCGTCGGCATCACCGGTGAAGAAGACGAAGGACACCAAGGGGAAGTACCAGGACAACCCGTTCTCCTCGGGGCCGTACAAATTCGGGAGCTACGAGCCGCGCACATCACTGGAACTGATCCGTAACACCGAGTGGAAGCGGGCGTCCGACCCGATCCGCACCGCCCTTCCCGACCGGATCACGGTGAATATCGGCAGCGACGAGCAGACGAATACGAAAGCCCTGTTCGCGGGCGACTATGACCTGGACCTGGAATCCTCCGGACTCACCGCAGCCTCCCTCGCCCAGGCCACGAGCAGTTCCGGCCTCAGGGCCCGGCTGGACAGCCCGTCCAACGGGTCGCTCCTGTTCGCGGCCCTCCCCCGCTCCGTCAAACCGCTGAACAACGTCCACTGCCGTAAGGCGGTCCTCTACGCGGCGGACAGGGAGAACATGCGGACCGCCGCGGGCGGTTCACAGACCGGCGATATCGCGCCCCATATGCTCCCGCCCACCATCGTGGGCTCCGACTCCTCCTACGATCCGTACGGGACACTCCACAACAAGGGCAAGCCGGACACCGAAAAGGCCGAGGCCGAACTGAAGGCGTGCGGAGAGCCCAACGGATTCCGGACCACTATCGCGGTGCGCAACAATCGCCCCGCCGAAGTGGCTGTCGCGATGTCGCTCCAGGCATCGCTGCGGAAGGTCGGCATCACCACCGAGGTCGCTCAGGTCGACGGCAGCCGTTTCAGCGAGACGATGGGCGCGCCCGCGACGGTGAAGAAAAAGGGATACGGCATCGTCCTGTACCGCTGGCTGGCCGACTTCCCGACCGGCCAGAGCTTTCTGCAGCCGCTCGCCGACAGCCGTTTCATCCTGCCCACCGGTAATTTCAATGTCGCGGAGCTGGACGACCCCACGGTCGACGACCTCTTCGACACGGCGATCGCCGAACAGGATCCGGCGAAGGCCGGGAGCGACTACGCGCAGATCAATCGGAGGATCTCCGACTCCGCCGCGTATCTGCCCATTCTGTTCCAGAAGAGCGTGATCTGGCGCGGCTCCCGGCTGACCAACGTCTATACGAGCGAGCCCTGGGAGGGCCGTTACGACTATGTCTCGCTGGGCGTCTCCGAGTGACCGAAGGCCCGGCGCACCGCCACGTTCGTGGTCATGATGCCGCCGTCCACGGGGAGGGTGGTCCCGGTGATCCAGGCGGCGTCGGATGAGGCGAGGAAGGTGATGGCGGCCGCGATGTCGGCGGGTTCGCCGACCCGGCCGAGGGGGTAGACCTCGGCGGCGCGGCGCAGGGTGTCCTCCTGACCGTCCCATCCGGGGGTGCGGATCGTACCGGGGGCCACCAGGTTGACGCGGACGCCCCGCCGGGCGGCGTGGGCGGCCAGGGTGCGGGTGAGGCTGCCCAGGCCCGCCTTGGCGGCGCTGTAGGCGTGGTTGCCGAAGTCCTGGAGGCCGTTGACCGAGCCGACGTTGACGATCGCGCCCCGGCCCTTAGCGGCGGCCAGATGCGGCAGCGCGGCGCGGGAGCAGCGGAAGGCGCCGCCGAGGGTGACATCGATGTCCTGCTGCCACTCGTCGTCCAGCTGGTCCTCGAACAGCGGGGTGTCGACGTGGCATGAGTGGGCGCTGTTGACCAGGACGTCCAGCCTTCCGAAGCTCCTTATGGCGTGCGCCACGGCCGCCTCGGCGTCCTCCCGCCGGGCCACATCGCAGCCCAGCGACTCGGCCTCGCCGCCGTCGGCCCGTATGGACGCGGCGGCCTTCCCGGCCCGTTCGCCGTCCAGGTCGGTGATCAGCACCCGGGCGCCCTCGTCGGCGAAGCGGCGGGCGGTGACCTCCCCGATCCCGCGTCCCGCGCCGGTGAGCATGACCGCGTAGCCCTCGAATCTCCGCACCGTGTGCCCCTTCTCGTCGGCTCTTGGACCGCCGCCGCCCCACGGTGGCGCGTCCGCCGGTGATCCTGCCCGGCCCCGGCATGATCCTCACCCACGGGACGTTGCACCATAAGGAGAAACACAGCACACACGCGCGGGTCGGCATGGCGGGAGTCGGATCAGTGGTGGACGTCCAGGGCACGGCGGCCGACGGTTTCGAACCGGTCCGGGACGCCTTCGCGGCGAACTTCACCCGGCACGGCGAGCGCGGTGCGGCCATGGTGCTCTACCGGGAGGGCGAGAAGGTCGTCGATCTGTGGGGCGGCACAAAGGCCCCCGACGCGGAGGCCCCCGACGACGACAGCGAGCGCGGCCCCGAGGCCTCCGGCGGCGGCCGTGAGCCCTGGACCCAGGACACCGCCCAGGTCGTCCGGTCGGTCACCAAGGGCGTCGCCGCCGCCGTGCCGCTGCTGCTGCACCAGCGCGGCCAGCTGGACCTGGACGGCCGGGTGAGCACCTACTGGCCGGAGTTCAAGGCGGCCGGCAAGGAGCGGGTACTGGTGCGGCATCTGCTGGCGCACCGCACCGGCGTGCCCGTGCTCGACACCCCGCTGACCCCCGCCGAGGCCGTCGACGGCATATCCGGGCCGCGGGCCGTCGCCGCCCAGCGCCCCGTATGGGAGCCCGGTACGGCCCACGGCTATCACGCCCAGACGTACAGCTGGCTGCTGGGCGAGCTGGTGCGCAGGGTCACCGGGCGGACCATCGGGCGCTGGATCGCCGAGGAGATCGCCCGGCCGCTGGGGCTCGACCTGTGGCTCGGGCTGCCCGAGGAGCAGCGGGGCCGGGTCGGCCGGATCGCGGCGGTGGAGGCCCTGGCGGCGCCCGCCGCCCATGGGCCGCGGATTCGTCCCAAGCGGTCGGTCGCCGAGGCCTATCGGGACCCCGAGTCGCTGACCCGGCGGGCGTTCGCCGCGATCACCCCGGTGCCGGACGAGAACGACCCCGCCTATCTCGCCGCCGAGCTGCCCGCCTCGGGCGGGGTGGCCACCGCCGAGGCGCTGGCCCGCTTCTACGCGGCGCTGATCGGACCGCTGCCCTCGGCCCGTACGGCCCGCTCGGGGGGCAGGCTGTTCGCCCCGGCGACGCTGACCATGGCCCGTACGGAGGAGTCCGCGGGGCCGGACCGGGTCCTGGTCGTCGGCACCCGATACGGCCTCGGCTACATGCTGCACGGCCCGGCCTGCCCGCTGCTGGGGCCGGGCTCCTTCGGCCACCCGGGGCGCGGAGGCTCGCTCGCCTTCGCCGACCCGGAGGCGCGCATCGGCTTTGCCTACGTCACCAACGGTATGCGGCGCGGTGTCACCGCCGATCCGCGTGCGCAGGCGCTGGTGCGCGCGGTGCGGACCAGCCTGGCGGCGCGGGAGGCGTAACGGCCCGAGGGGCCGCACCGGCCGGGCGGCGCGACAGAGGTGGCGTTACCGCGCGCCCCGGACCCGTTGCGGCCCCATGCGGCACGAGCCGTACCCGGGGCAGCGCGACGGCCCCTGCCGAGTGGCCAGGGGCCGCGAAAGCTGATGGGTCGTCAGCGGGGGTCAGGCGTCGTGAAACTCTCCGCCCCTGACAGCCGATATGAATGATGCCCAGGACGACGGGGGGAAGACCAACGTCGGACCGTTCGGGTTCTTGCTATCGCGAACAGGCACTACACGGACAACGGTAGCGGTCTTCGGCGCCCACTCGACACAGCTGCCGCCCCCGTTACCGCTATAACTGGACTTGACCCACTCCACACCGGAGAGATCAGGAATGGTGCTCATCAGATGGTGCCTCCATCAGGGACCGAATGAAATTCGCCGTATCGCTCGGCGACAGAGCGCAAGCTCTCAGCAGATCGTAAGCCCGCCGACGTGCCGAGACCGTGGCAAGATCCTCAAGTAGGGTCCCCGTCGAAATGCTCTCTTCATAGGCCACTTGAGCGCCCTTTGCGAGGGTCATCAACGTCAGCGTTCCCCCTACCAAAGCATGTCCCCCGTGTTCGAACGGTAGAACCTGCACCACGGTCGTGGGTGTCAGCGTCAGGTCAACTAGACGGGCAAGTTGTGCCCGCATCACGGCCGGTCCGCCGAAGGACCGTCGTAGTACTGCCTCATCGAGGATCAGCGAGACGTCCGGTGGAGGGTCAGCGCTCAACAGAGCTTGCCGACTCATTCGAGCGGTGACCAGCTCTTCAATCTCGTTCAGCGTGGCTTTGGGGTCGAACTTCTCGAACAAGGCACGAGCATAGTCCTCGGTCTGAACGAGCCCCGGCACGATCTGACCGGCGTACTCCTCAATGAGCCGAGCTTGTGCCTCAAGTTCCATCCGGCGCCGGAACTGGTCAGGGTGGATCTCCCGTCGGGCAAGCCGATATAGCTCCTGAAAGATCCCGTCTGTTCCAAACGCGGCATCCAGTCGCCTAGGTAGGTCAGGCGGGGGCATAGCGTCGGCCGTCTCGATGCGAGACAGGTGGCTTGTGCTCACCATCACCACATCCTTCAACTGACCAAGGCTCATGTTCGCTCGCTCACGATGGGCGCGCATCTTCGCCCCGAACAGGTGTCGGGCGGATCGGTCGGGCGTGAGTTCGCGTGGTCGTGCCGCCACCTGGCCCCCCATTTCCCCAATTGAACATCGGGACATGAACGTCTCCTGAGAGTACGCGAGTTGCGCGACCCTTCCATCAGGAAAGCAAGACCCCCGCGACGGGCGAACGTCCGGGGGCGTGGCCAACGCTGGATTGGAGCGTCAACGTGCTGGACTCTATCGCCCGCGTACTCGAATGGGTGAGGGCAGTTCTGGCCTTACGGCCGCCCGGCCGTCACCGTGCCGTCCCGAACCTCCCCGGGTCGTATCCGGCGCCTTCCCGGCCCGTGGCGGGGGCCGTGGACTCCCCGAGCGTCACGCACCGACCGGTGCCCCCGCGCCCTTACACCGACTCGCCGACCCTCGAACTGCACACCATCCCCCTCCTGCCGCTGGACAGCGAGCTGCCCGCCCTGGTGCGTCCCTACTCCGTGGCCGATGAGCGACGGCGGCGACAGCGGTCGAAGAGCGTCCCCCGGGTGGAGTTGCTCTGTGCTCCGCACGGGATGGTGGTGATCCGGTGACCGCCACCGGCCACGCCGCGCCCACCCCGGCCCCCGGCTGCGTCCTGTGCGCCGCCCCCGGCACCTTCGGGCCCCGTCACCCCGCCGAGCCGCGTTCGGGCCTGTGCCCCGCGTGTATCGCGGCCGGAAAGCCCACCCGCGACGGCCTTGAACAGGCCGTGGTGATCGTCGCCGGACAGACCCTCTCGGGGGCGGAAGCCCTCGACCTGGCCACCGCCCCGCCGGAGGAACTGTCCTACCACCTGGGCGCGGTGAAGCGCAGCCTGCGCAGCGTGCTCCAGCTCCTGGCCCCGGTCGAGGGGGAGGGCCGGTGAACGCCCACAAGGCCCGGCGCGGGGGCGAGCGGCCGAGGATGACGATGCGTGTCTACACGATGGCGCGCGACGGGATGGTGACCGCGCGGCGCGCGTTGGTGGCCGTGCTGGTCGGGGAGGACGTCAACCCCTACGCGTTGGGGCAGGCGTGGCCGCCCTGCCAGTGCCCCCGCCACCGGGAGGAGAACGCCGCCTACCGCTCCCGGCATACCTGAGACGGCCGTCAGCACGCCGCGTCCGCACGCGGGTGAGCGGACCGCTACCTCACCGGCACCCTCGCCCCACCGGAAACACCGGCATCCTCACCTCACCGGCACCGTCACCGAGCGGGGGTCGAAGCCGAAGGGGAGCTCCAGCCGGTGCTCGCGCATCAGCTCCTCGTCGCACAGCAGCTCCTGCGTCCCGCCGTCCGCCGCGATCACCCCGCCGCTGAGCACCACCGAGCGCGGGCACAGTTCCAGCGCGTACGGCAGATCGTGGGTGACCATCAGCACGGTCACCTCCAGGGAGCGCAGGATGTCGGCGAGTTCGCGGCGCGAGGCCGGGTCGAGGTTGGACGAGGGCTCGTCCAGGACCAGGATCTCCGGCTCCATGGCCAGCACGGTCGCCACGGCCACCCGCCGACGCTGCCCGAAGGAGAGGTGGTGGGGCGGCCGGTCGGCGAACTCCGCCATCCCGACCCGCTCCAGGGCGCGGCGCACCCGCTCCTCCAGCTCCGGGCCGCGCAGTCCGGCGGCGGCCGGGCCGAAGGCCACGTCCTCGCGCACGGTCGGCATGAAGAGCTGGTCGTCCGGGTCCTGGAAGACGATGCCCACCCGGCGGCGGATCTCGGCCAGATGCGCCTTCGCCACGGGCAGCCCGGCGACCGTGACGGTCCCGGCGCCCGCCGTAAGGATGCCGTTGAGGTGCAGCACCAGCGTGGTCTTGCCCGCGCCGTTGGGGCCGAGCAGCGCGACGCGCTCGCCGCGGGCCACGGTCAGATCGACGCCGAAGAGGGCCTGATGGCCGTCGGGGTACGCATAGGCCAGACCGGCCACCTGGAGGGACGGCGGGGTGGTGGCGGAGTCGGTCATGGGAGCATCCATCCGGTCAGGCAGACCGCCAGCGCGGTCAGCGGGAGGGCGGCGGCGTGCATCCACTGGGCACGGGACGCCGTCACATCGTCGATCACCGGCATGGTGCCCGTATAGCCCCGGCTGACCATCGCCAGGTGGACCCGTTCGCCCCGTTCGTACGAGCGGATGAACAGCGCCCCGGCAGAGGAGGCGAGCACCCCCCAGTGACGCACTCCGCTCGCCTCGAACCCGCGTGACTGGCGGGCGATCCGCATCCGGCGCATCTCATCGGAGATGACGTCCCCGTAGCGGATCATGAACGAGGCGATCTGCACCAGCAGCGAGGGCATCCGCAGCCGCTGCAGCCCCAGCAGCAGGGCGCGCAGCTCGGTCGTGGAGGCCAGGAGGACGGAGGCGGCGACGCCGAGGGTGCCCTTGGCGAGGATGTTCCAGGCGCTCCACAGCCCGGACTCGCTGAGCGACATCCCCAGCACCGCCACCCGCGGGCCCTCCGCGATGAACGGCATCAGCACGGCGAAGGCCACGAACGGGATCTCGATCAGCAGCCGCCGCAGCAGATACCCGGCCGGTATCCGGGCCGCCGCCGCCACCCCGGCCAGCAGCAGCGCGTACGCCCCGAAGGCCCAGACGGCCTCGCGGGGCGTGGAGACGACGACGAGGACGAAGCAGAAGACGGCGGCGATCTTGCAGTGCGGGGGGAGGGCGTGGACGGGCGACCGGCCCTCCCGGTAGAGCTTGTGCGCGTGTCCCGCGCCCATCGTCAGCCCCGCCCGCTCTCGGCCGTCGCCCGGCGCCGCCGTACGACGATGAAGACCCCGGAGCCGACGGCGAGCGTGGCGCCCACCCCGATCACCCCGGCGAGCCCGCCGGAGAGCCGGGCGTCGGAGATGTCCTTGACGCCGTAGTCGGCGAGCGGGGAGTCCTTGGCGGCGTGGTCCTCCTCCTTCGCGTCGATCCCCTTGTCATGGGCGACCTTCTCCAGCCCGTCGGGGCTGGCGGAGGCGTAGAAGCTCACGACCCCGGCGCACAGCAGCGCGGCAGCGAGCCCGGCGAACCACACGCGCCGCGCCGACCGCTGCGGCACGGCGGCGGGCTCACGGGTCGCGACGGGCTCGCGAGTCTCGGAGGTCTCGGAGGCGGGTGCTTCGGAGGCCAAGGGCGTCTCGGAGGTCGCCGTCGAGGGTTCGGCCGCCGGAGCCCCGGCCCGGGCCACCGCTCCCGGCGCGGCCGGAGCCAGCGGGCTGTCGCGGATCTCCAGCGGACGCGCGGTCACGCCCCGAGCCCCGTAGACCAGATCGGGCCGTACGGCCACGACGGCACCGACGGTCAGCGCGGTGATCGCCGCCTCGCCGATGCCGATCAGCACATGCACCCCGACCATCGCCGCGAAGACCTTGCCGATCGCCACATCGGCCGTGCCGCCGAGCGCGTAGATCGCCGTGAAGGCCACCGCGGCGGCCGGTACGGAGACCAGGGCCGCCACGAAGGACGCGACGGTGACCGTACGGCGGCGTTGGGGGGCCAGCTTCACGATCGTGCGGAAGATCGCGTACGCCACGACCGTGGTGACCAGGGCCATATCCGTGATGTTGACGCCGAGCGCCGTAAGGCCGCCATCGGCGAACAGGACGCCCTGCATCAGCAGCACCACGGAGACGCACAACACCCCCGTATACGGCCCCACGAGTATCGCGGCCAGCGCCCCGCCCAGCAGATGCCCGCTGGTCCCGGCGGCGACGGGGAAGTTGAGCATCTGCACGGCGAAGATGAACGCCGCCACCAGCCCGGCCAGCGGCGCGGTCCGCTCGTCGAGCTCCCGCCGGGCACCGCGCAAACTGACCGCGACGGCCCCGGCGGCGACCACACCGGTCACCGCCGACACCGGCGCGTCGATGAATCCGTCGGGCACATGCATGGCGGGACTCCGCTCCTGAGCTGCTGCTATCGGCCCGATGGTAGCCCGTACCTGCAAGTCGTTCGCAAGAGCGCGGTCATCGCGGAATCGGGCGGGATCCCGCCCGTCCACATGCCGACGGCGGCCTCCCGGGATCGGAAGGCCGCCGTCGGGCCGGAACGTTACGCCGGCGTCAGACGCGGTTCAGACGCGGGTCAGCTCGGCGTCCGGGTCGGAGTCGTGCTGCTGGGCCGCGGGGGTCGCCTCGAGCTGCTTGCGCAGGCCCTCGCCCTCCACGTCCACATTGGGCAGCGCCCGGTCCAGCCAGCGCGGGAGCCACCAGGCCGCCTTGCCGAGCAGCGCCAGGACCGCCGGGACGATGGCCATACGGACCACGAAGGCGTCGAAGAGGACGGCGGTGGCGAGGCCGAAGCCAATCATCTTGATCATCGACTCGGACGAGCCGATGAACCCGGCGAAGACGCTGATCATGATGACCGCGGCCGCGGTGACCACCCGGGCGCCGTGCCGGAAGCCGGTGACGACGGCCTGGCCGGGGCGCTCGCCGTGGACGTACGCCTCCCGCATCCGGGTCACCAGGAAGACCTCGTAGTCCATCGCCAGACCGAACACCACACCGATCATGAAGATCGGCATCATGCTCATGATCGGGCCGGTCTCCTCGACGCCGAACACATCCGCCAGCCAGCCCCACTGGAAGACCGCGACCACCGCGCCGAGCGCCGCGACGACGGAGAGCAGGAAGCCGAGCGCCGCCTTGAGCGGCACCAGGACGGACCGGAAGACGACCATCAGCAGCAGGAAGGCCAGTCCGACGACGAGCACCAGATAGGGCACCAGCGCGTCGTTGAGCTTCTGCGAGATGTCGATGTTCATCCCCGTCTGGCCGGTCACCAGCACCTCGGCGCCGGTGTCGGCCTTGAAGCCGCTCGCCTCGTCCCGGATGTCGCCGACCAGGTTCTCGGTGTCGATGCTGCTCGGCTTGTACTTGGAGATGACGGTGAGCGTCGCGGTGTCACCGGCCTTGTTGAACGTGGCCGGACTGACCCCGGCCACACCGTCCAGGCCGGTGATGGTCTTACGGACCTGCTCGGCCGCGCCCTTGGCGTCATCGCTGCCCTTGGCGTCGACGACCACCATCAGCGGACCGTTGTAGCCGGGGCCGAAGCCATCGGAGATCGCGTCGTACGCCTGGCGCTTCTGGCTGCTGACCGGCTGCGAGCCGTCGTCCGGCAGGCCGAGCTCCAGGCTGACGGCGGGCACCGCGGCCGCACCGAGGCCGAGCACGGCCACCAGGAGCACCATCAGCGGGCGGCGCAGCACGAAACGCGCCCAGCGGGTGCCCATATTGGGCTTCTCCTCGGCGGAGGCGTCCGGACCCGCCGCGAGGCGCTCCTCCAGCCGCCGGCGCGCCTTGCGCCCGAACACCCGCTTGCCCGCGAAGCCCAGCACCGCCGGGATGAGGCTGACCGCGATGAGGACGGCGATGACGACCGTACCGGCCGCGGCGAAGCCCATCTTGGTCAGCATGGGGATGTTGACGACCGCGAGGCCGACCAGCGCGATGACCACCGTAAGGCCGGCGAAAACGACCGCGGAGCCCGCGGTGCCCACGGCACGTCCGGCGGCTTCCTCCCGGTCCCGCCCCTCGGCCAGCTCCGCGCGGTAGCGGGAGACGATGAACAGCGCGTAGTCGATGCCGACCGCGAGGCCGATCATCATCGCCAGTGTCGAGGTGGTGGTGGACAGCCCCAGGGTGGTGGCGAGCGCGGTGATCGACGAGATGCCGATGCCGACGCCGATGAGCGCGGTCATCAGCGGCAGTCCGGCGGCCACCAGCGAGCCGAAGGTGATGGCGAGGACGACCGCGGAGATCGCGATGCCGATGATCTCGGTCGATCCGGTCTCCGGCATCTCCTGCAGCGCGTCACCGCCGATCTGCACCGTCAGGCCCGACTTCTCGGCCTCCTCCCCCACCTCCTTCAGACCGTCCTTGGCGGGGTCCTTCAGCTCCATGGAGTTGACCTTGTAGCTGGTCAGGATGTACGCCGTGGAGCCGTCCTTGCTGACGGCCCGGGCCTGATAGGGGTCGGCGACCGAGGCGACCTGCGGCGAGCTGGCCTTCAGGTCGGCGACGGTCTTGGTGACCACCGCCTTGTTGTCCGGGTCGGTCATCTTCTCGCCGCTCGGGGCGCGGAAGACCACACGGGCGGTGGCGCCGTCCGCGTTACCTCCGGGGAACCGCTGTTCCAGCAGGTCGAAGGCCTTCTGGGCCTCGGTCCCCGGGATGGAGAAGCTGTCGTTGGCGGGCTGTGAGGCGGTGGCGGCGCCGACGCCCGCGACCGCGAGCAGCGCCACCCATATCAGGGCGACGAAGCCGCGTCGCCGGAAGGCGAACCGGCCGAGTTTATAAAGGAAGGTGGCCACGAGAAGAGGTGCTCCCGTCGGTTGGATGGCACTGGGCAGGGATGGGTGACCGAGCCGGCGACGAGAGCGGCGCGCCGGTCGGGGCCTTATGTGGTTGTGCGGGGAGAACGGGGAGGGAGGAAGTGAGAGGGAAGGGCTACGCGGCGCCGAGCGCGGGGAGGATCACGGCGTCGATGTAGTCCAGGAGGTACGTCTGGTCCGGCTGCTGACCGTCGACGAGCGGTCGGGCGATGAACGCGCCGCACACCATGTGCACGACGAAGTTCAAGGCGGGCCGGTCCGGGGCGATTTCGCCGCGGTCGACGGCGCGCCTCAGCAGCGTGTTGAGCGCGTCGATCTCGGGATAGATCAACAACTCTCGCAGGGCCTCATGAAGGTCCGGGTTGTCGTGGCTTGCGTGGGCGAGTCCCCTCATCAGCGCGGCGTCCCGCTCCCGGGCACTCTCCGAGCACCGCACGATCTCCTGCAGATCCCCGCGGAGCGTTCCGGTGTCGACACCCTCGAGCAGAACGGGCTTGGTGTGCCGCAGCGCGGTCGCGACCAGCTGCGGCTTGCCTTTCCACTGGCGGTAGAGCGTGGCCTTGCTGGAGTGCGTACGGGTCGCGACGGCGTCCATCGTCAGACCGTCGTACCCGACCTCGCCGAGCAGCTCCACCACCGCCTCGTACAACTCCCGCTCGCGCTCGGGGGAGAGTCGGCTGCGACGCACCCGGGCGGTGTCCCGGTCCTCCGTCGCCTGGTCCATGGTCGGCACGGCGTGTCGCCTCCCTCCGAACGAAACGGTTTCGTACTCCTCCAGCATAGGCTCGCCACTATCGAAACAGCGCCGTTTCGCTCGTGGTCTAGGTCACAGAACCGAGTTGCTCCAAATGGCGTAGCTCGAAAACATGGGTGGGTGGAGCCTTACGGAAGCGACGACGACCTGGCCTATCTGCGATTTCCGCATCTGCACGGCGACTTGCTGTGCTTCGCGGCCGAGGACGACCTGTGGGTCGCCCCGCTGACCGCCCCCGGCGGGCCCCCCGAACGGGCCTGGCGGCTGACCGTGGACCGTACGCGCGTCGGACCTGCCCGCTTCTCCCCGACGGCTCCCAGATCGCCTTCACCACCTGGCGCAGCCTCGACCCGGAGATCTATCTCGTGCCCGCGGCCGGCGGCCCGGCCCGCCGGCTGACCTACTGGGGCAGTACGGACGCCCAGGTCTGCGGCTGGACCCCGCCGGACCAGGACGGCGTCTCCCAGATCCTCGCGGTCTCCTCCCATGAGCAGCCGTTCTCCCACTTCTCCTGGGCCTACACGCTGCCCACCGACGGCAGCCCCGGCGGGCGGCTGCCCTGGGGGCCGGTGGCCGATATCGCAGTGGCCGATCTCGACGGCGAGCGCCGCACCCTGCTGCTGACCGGCAAGCCGCCGCATGAGCCCGCCACCTGGAAGCGCTACCGGGGCGGTGCGACGGGCCGGCTGTGGCTGCACGGCACCCGGCTCGCGGAGGAGCTGAACGGCCATCTGGACGCGGCGATGTTCGTCGGCGGCCGGATCGCCTTCCTCTCCGACCACGAGGGCATCGGCAACCTCTACTCCTGTCTGCCCGACGGCACCGATCTGCGCCGCCACACCGACCACGCCGACTTCTACGCGCGCCACGCCTCCACCGACGGCTCCCGCGTCGTCTACCAGTGCGCGGGCGAGCTGTGGCTGGTGGACGACCTGGGCCCGGACGGCGTGCCGCGCAAGCTGGACATCCGGCTGGGCGGGGCGCGGACCGGGCGGCGGCCCTACCAGGTGCCGGCCGCCTCGCACATCGACTCGCTGTCGGTGGACACCACGGGCCGGGCCAGCGCGGTGTGCGTCCGGGGCAGCCTGTACTGGCTCACCCACCGCGACGGCCCCGCCCGCACCCTCGCCGACACCCCGGGCGTCCGGGTGCGGCTGCCCGTGATGCTGGGCTCGACCGGCCGGGTCGCGTATCTCACCGACGCGGAGGGCGAGGACGCCATCGAGATCGCGCAGCTCCCCCGGGCCAGCGGCCCCGGCGAGCCGCGCCGGCTGGCCGCCGGGCTGCTGGGCCGGGTGCACGAGCTGGAGTCCTCGCCGGACGGCGACCTGCTCGCGATCGCCGCGAGCGACGGGCGGCTGCTGCTGGTGGACGCCTCCGCCGACGGGGACGGCGAGGTCACCGAGCTGATCCGGTCGGACAACGGCCCGGTGGGCGACCTGGCCTTCTCCCCCGACTCGGCATGGCTCGCCTGGTCCCATCCCGGGATAGGCCGCACCCTGCGCTCGATCAAGATCGCGCGGCTGGCCGACCGGACCATAGTGGACGTGACCAACGGGCGGTTCGAGGACGAGGAGCCGGTCTTCACCAGCGACGGCCGCTATCTCGCCTTCCTCTCCTGGCGCGGCTTCGACCCGGTCTACGACGTGCACACCGGCGACCTCTCCTTCCCGCTCGGCTGCCGCCCCTATCTCGTACCGCTGTCCTCCGCCACCCCCTCACCCTTCGCGCTCTCCCCCGAGGGGCGCCCGGCGGCGGGCGGGCTGGACCCGGACGACAGCGGGGACGACGGGGACGGCACGGTGACGGTCGAGGTGGAGGGGCTGGCCAGCCGGGTCACGGTCTTCCCGGTGTCCGCGTCCAAGTACTCCTCGCTGCACCCGGTCAGCGGCGGCGGACTGGTGTGGCTGCGCTGGCCGATCTCGGGGGCGCTCGGCGAGACGTTCGCCAACCCGGCCGAGACCTCGAGCCGCCCCACCCTGGAACACTTCGACCTGGCGAAGGCCAAGCGGACCGAACTCACCAGCGAGCTGGACTGGTACGCGGTCAGCGGCGACGGCACCCGGCTGGTGGCCTACGACGACGGCGATCTGCGCGCGATGCCCGCCACCGAGACCGGCGACAGCGACTCCACGGTCCACCTCGACATGCGGCGGATCCAGCACACCGTCGATCCGGCGGCCGAGTGGCGGCAGGCGTACGACGAGGCCGGGCGCATCACCCGGCACTACTTCTGGGACCCGGGGATGTGCGGTGTCGACTGGGACGGGGTGCTCGACCAGTACCGTCCGCTGGTCGAACGGGTCGCCTCGCCCGAAGAGTTCGCCGATCTGCTCCGCGAGACCCTCGGCGAGCTGGGCACCTCGCACGCCTACGTCGCCGCCGCGCGCCGCAACGAGGGCCCGCGCCACTACCAGCGCCCCATCGGGCTGCTGGGGGCCAACCTCACCCGCACCAAGGACGGCCGGTGGGCGGTGGCCCGCATCCTGCCCGGTGAGTCCTCCGACTCCCGGGCCCGCTCGCCGCTGGCCGGTCTGGGCATCCGGGACGGCGCCGTCCTCACCCATGTCGACGGGCGCCCGGTGGACCCGGTGGCCGGTCCGTACCCGCTGCTGACGGCGGCGGGGGGCACGACGGTGGAGCTGACCTTCGAGCCGCCGGACGGCGAGGGGCCGGCGCGCCGGGTCGCGGTCTCCCCGCTGATCGACGACCGGCCGCTGCGCTACCAGGACTGGGTCGCCCAGCGCCGGGCCGTGGTGCGGGAGTTGAGCGGCGGGCGGTGCGGCTATCTCCACATCCCCGATATGGGCGGCTCCGGGTGGGCGCAGTTCAACCGCGATCTGCGCCGCGAGATGTCGCTGCCCGCGCTGATCGTGGACGTCCGGGGCAACGCGGGCGGCAATATCAGCGAGCTGGTGGTGGAGAAGCTCACCCGCAAGGTCATGGGCTGGGACCTCACCCGCAACGCCGAGCCCGTGTCGTACTCCAGCAACGCGCCGCGCGGGCCGATCGTCGCGGTCGCCGACGAGGCGACCTCCTCCGACGGCGACATGATCACCGCGGCCTTCAGGATCCAGGGCATCGGTCCGGTGGTGGGGCTGCGCACCTGGGGCGGGGTGGTCGGGATGACCGGCCGTCACCGTCTGGGCGACGGCACGTCGATCACGGTACCGATGAACGCCGCGTGGTTCGACGCCTACGGGTGGGGCGTGGAGAACCACGGTGTGGAGCCGGACATCGAGGCGCCGCGTTCCCCCGTGGACTGGGCGGAGGGCCGCGCTCCGCAGTTGGGGGTCGCCGTCCGTACGGCGCTCGATCTGCTGGAGCGGCATCCGGCCACGACCCCGCCGGACTACTCGGACGTGCCCGATCTGCGGCGTCCCCAACTGCCGCCGCGCAAGGGAAGTAAGCCCTCGCGCAAGGGGAAGAAGCCGGGGAAAAAGCCGACCAGCAAGGGAAGTAAGCCGCCGCGTAAGGGGAAGTGAGCCCCGCGTAAGGAAGCGAGCGCGCACCCGCCGGGAGGCGGCCGGGGCGGGAGCGGGGCCGGGCGCAGGCAGGCGCAAAAGCATGCGCAAGGGCGCATTCCCATGGTCACCCATGGGGATGCGCCCCTCCCGCCCTGGCGCGTCACATCTCTTCGAAGGGCTCCTGGTCCATCGTCTCGTCGCCCATGCCCGGCTGACGGCGCTCACGGCTCATCCGCTGGGACTGCCCGCGGGCCTCGGGCCGGTCCTGCTGGCCACGGCGCTGCTCCTGCCCCGGCTCCCGGCGGGAGCGCTCCTCCATACGCTCACCGGACTGCATCCGCTCGCCGGACTGCATCCGGTCACCGGACTGCATGCGCTCGCCGGACTGCATGCGCTCACCAGGCTGCTGGCCGCGCCGCGGCTCCTGGCTCCGCCCGCCCTGCGGCTTCCGCTTGGCCTGCTGACCCTTGTCGTTCGGCTGGTCCTTGGGGCCCATGTGTCACTCCTCATCGGGTGAATGGCGTCGGGCCCGACAAGAGTTACATGTGCCGACTTTCTCCGCATTCCGGATCGGAGGAGTCGAAGAAAGCGCAGGTCAGCTAGGTTGACGGAGCGTTACTGGTAACGCTCCGTGTCCGCCGTGCGCGCCTCCTCGTCCGCCGCGCCGCCCTCGCCCAGCAGACGACCGCCCCGCTCCTCCCGGGTCGCCGCCAGCCTCGGTTCGGCGCGGCGCATCTCGCGCCGCCCCACGGCGTGGATGAACGCGGGCAGATAGCCGCGCACCGACTGCATACCGCGCAGCCACCACTGCGCGTACACATGCGCCGACCGGCGCTCGATGCCTGCCACCAACCGGTCCACCGCCGGGCCCAGCGGATAGGTGCGGCCCGCGGGCCAGGGCAGCCGCTGCCGCAGCTCGCGCATCACCTCGTCCTGGTCGGCGCCGCGCACCATATCGGTGTCCGTCCAGCTCAGATAGCCCACGCCGACCCGCACCCCACGGTGGCCCACCTCGGCCCGCAGACTGTGGGCGAACGCCTCGACCCCGGACTTGGACGCGCAGTACGCCGTCATCATGGGCGCGGGCGCGAGCGCGGCGAGCGAGGCGATCTGCAGCAGATAGCCGCGGCTCGCGATCAACGCGGGCAGGAAGGCGCGGGCCGTGGTGACGCTGCCCAGCAGATTGACCTCGATCACCCGCCGCCAGGCCGTCTCGTCGGAGTCGAGGAACGGACCGGCCTGGGCCACACCCGCATTGGCACAGACGATGTCCACCGCGCCGAACCGCTCCACGACCTCCCCCGCCACCCGCGCCATCGCCTCGGCGTCGGTGACATCGGCGTGCCAGTGGGCGGAGTCGGTCGACAGCCGCTTCGAGACCCGCTTCAGCTCCTCGGGCTCCAGGCCCACCAGCGCGACCTTCGCACCACGGGCGGAGAGCTTGCGCGCGAGCAGCTCGCCGACGCCCCGCGCCGCGCCCGTCACCACCGCGACCTGGCCCTCAAGGCTCCTGCGCGCACTCATGTCGTCTGCTCCTTCGCTTCAACTGCTGTTGTGGGGTGGGACGTCCCGAACTCCTCGACCAGGCCGCGGATCACGCCGGTGACCGCCTCGGGGTCCTCCACCGGGGTCATATGGCCGAGCCCCGGGAGCTCGATGAGACCGGTGCAGTGCGGCAGCGCGGCGGCCAGGGCGTCGGCGTGCTCGGGCGGGGTGAGCCGGTCGGCGGTGCCGACGATGACGGCCGTCGGCATGGTCAGTTCGCCGATGCGCGCGTCCAGTTCGAGGTCGAGCAGAACCCGGCCCCATCCGCCGCGTACGGCGCGGGGGCAGGCGTGCAGGATCCGCGCGCACATGTCCACCGCGGCCGGGTCGGCACCGGGGCCCATCGTGGCGTAGCGCACCAGCCGCCTGGCGAGCGGGGTGACCGGGCCCAGCGGGGCGCGTGAGCCCAGGAGCACGCGGTGCACCCGCGCCCGTGCCCGCGGGGAGCGCAGCGGTACCACCAGCGACCGGTCCACCAGCCGTGAGGCGCCCGTGCTGCACAGCACCACGGCGGCCGCGCGCTCGCGCAGCGCGGGACGGTCGGCCGCGGCCATCAGCGTCATCCCGCCCATGGAGTGGCCCGCCAGCACGGCCCGTCGACCGGACGGAAGGGCCGCTTCCAGCACCGCCACCAGGTCGTCGGCCAAGGCGTGGGTGCTGTAGCCGCCGGGCCCCGGGGCCGGGCTGCGGCCATGGCCGCGCTGGTCGTAGACGATCACCCGGTGGTCGGCCGCGAGGGCGCGCACCACCGGCGCCCAGAAGGCCGTGGAGCAGACCCAGCCGTGCGCGAGCAGGACCGCCGGGGCGTCCTCGGGGCCGTGCAGCTCCGTGTGGAGCCGGCTCCCGTCGGCCGAGACGACCGTCAGCTCGCGCTCCGGGGCGGGCGGGGCGTACGGCCCGACGGGTGGCGAAGGAAGCCGCCTCACCGCGATCCCCTCCCCGCACCGGCCGTGGACACCGTGGCCTTGGCGGGCCCGGTGTGCGGCCGCAGCACCGTGTACTCGTTGAGGTCCACGCGCCGGGTGACCTTTCGCAGCTCGCTGGTGGTCCCGGGCCACAGGGTGGTGTTGCGGCCGTTGTCCAGGTACCAGCTGTCGCAACCGCCGGTGTTCCACACCGTGCGCCGCATCCGTTCCTGGATCATGTCCGTGTAGGCGCGCACCGCGGACGGCCGGGCGTCCAGCGCGACCTTGCCGCCCAGGGTGTCCAACTGGCGCAGATAGTCGGCCATATAGGCGAGCTGCGCCTCTATGACGAGGATCATCGAGCTGTTCCCGAGGCCGGTGTTGGGCCCGATGATGGTCAGGAAGTTGGGGAAGCCCGCCGGGCTTGTGCCGCGCAGCGCCTCCATCCCGCCCTTCCACTCCTCCGCGAGCGTCGTCCCGCGCGCGCCGGTCACCCGATGGGCTATCGGGACGTCGGTCACATGGAAGCCGGTGCCGAAGACGATCGCGTCGGCCTCGGTCTCGGTGCCGTCGGCCCCGACGAGGGTGGAGCCGCGCACCTCCTTCAGCCCGGCCGGGACCACGTCCACATGCGGCTGGGCGAGCGCCGGATAGTAGTCGTTGGAGAGCAGGATGCGCTTGCAGCCGATGCGGTAGTCCGGGGTCAGCGCCGCCCGCCGCGCCGGGTCCTTGATGGCCCGTCGCATATGGGCACCGGCCAGCCGCTCGACGAACCGCATCTCGCCCGGCCGCTTGGTGAAGGCCCCGACCTGCAGCTCCCGGATGCCCCACAGCACCCCGCGGCGCAGCGCCCGGGTGGCCGGGATCCTCGTGTGCAGCCATCGCTCCAGGCCGCTGATCCGGCGGTCCATCCGCGGCAGCACCCAGGGCGGGGTGCGCTGGAAGAGGGTGAGCCGGCCGACCTCGCGCTGGATGGCGGGGACGATCTGTATGGCCGAGGCGCCGGTGCCGATCATCGCCACGCGCTTGCCGCGCAGATCGGCGGTGTGGTCCCAGCGCGCGGAGTGGAAGACGGCGCCGGGGAAGCCGTCGAGCCCGGGAATGTCCGGGATCCGGGGGTCGGCGAGCGGACCGGTGGCGCTGACCACGACATCGGCGGTCAGCGAGCCCCGCGCCGTCTCCACCTCCCAGTGCACCGCCGCGGAGTCCCAGCGCAGGGAGCGCACTTCGGCGCCGAAGCGCAGATGCGGCCGCAGCCCGAAGGTGTCGGCGACCCGCTCCAGATACGCGCGGATATGCGGCTGGCCGGAGAAGTTCCGCGGCCAGTCGGGGTTGGGCGCGAAAGAGAACGAATACAGATGCGAGGGGACATCGCAGGCACACCCCGGATAGGTGTTGTCCCGCCAGGCCCCGCCGACCGCCTCCGCCCGCTCCAGGACCACGAAGTCCGTGATGCCCGCGCGGCGCAGCCGCACCGCCGCACCCAGACCGCCGAATCCGGCTCCGATCACCGCCACCCGCACATGCTCATGCGTCAGCCCAGCCATGCCGCCGCCTCCCACGAACGCGAATACGACCGCGCCAGCAATCACTGGCACGATGGGAGCGTAGGACAGGGATCTACCGAGCGGTAGGGGCTGTGGACAACGAAGTTACCGGCGGTCGCACCCGACCGGACGCGGCATAGGCTGCACTTGTGGCGACGAGCGAAGCGGACGAGGTACGCGAGTACCGCATGCCGGAACTGGCCGAGAAGGCCGGGATCACCGTGCGCACCCTGCGCTTCTACCGGGAGCGCAAGCTGATCCCGCCACCGCGCCGCGACGGCCGGATCGCCTGGTACAACGACCACCATCTGGCCCGGCTGCGGACGATCGCGGGGCTGCTGGAGCGCGGCCACACCCTCGGCGGCATCGCCGAGTTGATCGCCGCCTTCGAAAGCGGCCGCCGGGACGTCGGCGAACTGCTCGGGCTGCCCGGCGCGGTCGCCTCCTGGCCCTCGGAGACCCCCGTCCGACTCACCCCCGAGGCGCTCGCGGACTACTTCCACGGCGAGGTCACCGCGGAGAACCTCACCACCTCGCTCGACCTCGGCTATCTGGCCGTGGACGGCGACGAGATCGTCCACCTCAGCCGCCGCCTGCTGGACGTCTCACACACCCTGGTCGAACAGGGCGTCCCGCTGGCCGCGGTGCTCGCCGCGGCGCGCGAGGTGCGTGAGCATGTGGACGCGATCGCCGAGACCTTCGTCACACTGCTGCGCACCCATGTGGCGGCGGACGCCCTGGAGCGCGGCGAGGACGTCGGCGAGACCGTGGAGCGGCTGCGGCCGCTGGCCACGAGCGTGGTGGACGCCGAGCTGACGATGGCCATGAACCGCCGCATGCGGGCGGAGACGGACGAGACGCCCCCCGGCGGCCACTCCGGGAATCAGTGAGCCCACGGAGGCCGACGAGCCGGCCGGACCAGGACCCCGGCGGACATCAGCAAGCCCACGGGGCCAGTGCCCCGTGAAGGTCAGTGCGCCGAGCCGTAGGCCACCGTCACCGGGGCATGGTCGCTCCACCGCTGGTCGTAGGCGGCCGCCCGCTCCACGACCGCCTTGACCGCGCGCCCGGCGAGCCCCGGGGTCGCGATCTGGTAGTCGATGCGCCAGCCCGCGTCGTTGTCGAAGGCCCGGCCGCGGTAGGACCACCATGAGTACGGACCGGCGATGTCCGGATGCAGGGCGCGCACCACGTCCACGTACCCCGCCTCCTCGAAGACGCTGGTCAGCCAAGCGCGCTCCGCCGGAAGGAACCCGGACTTCTTCTGGTTGGCCTTCCAGTTCTTGAGGTCGGCCTCTTGGTGGGCGATGTTCCAGTCGCCGGCCACCAGCGCCTCGCGCCCACCGGCCGCCGCCCGTTCGCGCAGCTCCTTCAGATACGGGAGGAACTCCGCCATGAAGCGCTCCTTCTCGTCCTGGCGGTCCGTGCCGACCTCGCCCGAGGGGAGATACAGACTGCCGACGGTCACGCCGGGCAGATCGACCTCCACATAGCGGCCACTGCCGTCGAACTCGGACGACCCGAAGCCGACCCGGACGCCCTCCAGCTCACGCCGGGCGTACACCGACACCCCGGCCCGGCCCTTGGCCGCCGCGGGGGCGTGCACCACATGCCAGCCGTCGGGTTCGCGGACCGCCTCCGGCAGCTCCTTGGGTTCGGCGCGTACCTCCTGGAGGCACACCACATCGGCCGCGGTAGCGTCCAGCCAAGGGCCGAAGCCCTTCTTGGCGGCGGCGCGCAGCCCGTTTACATTCACGGTCGTCACGGTGAGCACCTCCGGCACGATACGCGACAAAAACCACGCGCCCATCCACTGCATAGAAGTACGATTCGACGCATGAATATTCAACCAGTCCGCTACGACCACCCCGACGCCCTCAAACTCGACGAGGAAGTGCAGGCGGAGTACGCCGTGCGCTACGGCGAGGGCGATCTGACGCCCATGGACGCGGCCCATTTCGACCCGCCGCACGGCCTCTACCTCATGGCCTACGACCCCGACGGCACCCCGGTCGCGACCGGCGGCTGGCGCAGCCAGGAGCGGAGCGACGAGGGCTACGAGGACGGGGACGCCGAAATCAAGCGGATGTTCGTGGTCCGCGCGGCGCGCGGACGCGGGCTGGCCCGGCGGATCCTCGCGGCGCTGGAGGACAGCGCGCGGGAGGCGGGGCGGGTGCGGATGGTCCTGGAGACCGGCACCGAGCAGCCCGAGGCCATAGAGCTGTACACCTCCTCCGGCTACACACCGGTGCCGAAGTTCGGGCTCTACCGCTTCGAGGAGAGCAGCCGCTGCTACGCCAAGCTCCTTACGGCCGCGCCCGTGGAGCCATCCATGAGCCCGACCGCGAGCCCGTCCGTAGAGCCCTCCGCGAAGCCATCCGCAAGGCCATGACGAGGGGCCCGCTCCGGATCCGGAGCGGGCCCCTTACGTCTGCCGTGCGCCTGCGGGCCGATCAGCCCTGACCGGCGTACTTCTTGCTGATGGCCTCGAACACGCCCTTCGCCTCGGCCCCCAGATGCGGACCGGCGAGCCAGGTGTGTCCGTAAGAGCCGATCGAACTGTTGGACACCAGCACCGTCTTGCCGTCGTTGTTGACGAACCAGCCGCCGCCCGAGGTGCCGCCGGTCATCGAGCAGCCGATCCGGTACATGGTCGGCGAGGTGGCTGAGAACGACAGCCGGCCCGGCCTGCTGGTGCAGTTGAACATCTTCGCCCCGTCGTAGGGCGGTGCCTGCGGATAGCCGTACGCGCCGATCGAGCTCACCCGGTCCGCCGACGGCGCCCCGAACCACACCGGCACCGAGGCCCCGACCGTCTCCTGCAGCGACTTGCCACCGCCGCCCTCGGGCTTCACATGCAGCACCGCGAAGTCGTACGCCGACCCCACCCCGCCGGTCTTACCGCCGTTCGCGATCCACTCGGACGAGGTCTGCGACCAGTCCGCCCACCACACGCCGTAGGGGCTGACCTCGTTCTGGGCCGCGGTCTGGGTCTGCTCGGCCCCCAGCCCGTTGTCGTTGTACGAGGGCACGAAGACGATGTTGCGCATCCAGCCGCCCTGCTTACCGGAGTGCACACAGTGGCCCGCGGTCCACACCAGGTTGGACTTCCCCGGATGCGCCGGGTCGTCGACGACCGTGCCGGAGCACACCATCGGCCCCTCGGGGCTGTCGAAGAACACCTTCCCGACCGGCGCCATGTTCTGGTGGTACGGCCGCGAGACCTGCTTGGCCGGCACGGCGGGCGGCTCGGGGTCGGTGGCCGCCTGGTCCTGGCCGGCGCTCTGCGTGGAGACGGTGGTCGACGAGTCCTTCGCCTTGGCCATCCGGGACGGCTGCCAGAAGTCCTTGATCATCGGATTGGCGAATTCCGACGCCTTGCGGGCCCACTTGTCCCAGTCCTTCCAGCCGCCCTCCTTCCACTTCTTCAGGTCGTCCAGACTCGTCGGGACGCCTTCCGGCAGCTGGATCCCGTCCTTGGCCTGCTGCCCGGCGGACGCGGCCGAGGAGTCCGACGTGGAAGCCGCCTCGTCGTCACCGGGCCCGCAGGCGGAAGCGGAGACCACCAGCAGCGCGGTCATGGCCGCGGCCGCCACGGTGGAACGGCGTATAAGTGGCATGGAGCCTTATCCCCCTGTTGTGGTGCAGTTGTTGTGCTGTGCTGTGTCGCGTCTGCCCTACGGCGTTTTCACGCCACGAAGCCACTGGACAGGGCATCTACTATGCCCGCGCCCCTGGCCTGCGCCATCACCCGTCCCCCGGCCCGCACCAAACACGAACGCGGTCAGCACGATTCCATGACATCGGCGATCCCCGGTGCCCACCCGACTGGATCAGGCGCAGTGGCGGCGGAGAGAGACCTCCATAGGCTTGATCGCATAGGACGTCGGGCCTTCTGTCCCAGGGGTCTGCCGTGCCGTGACGCTTCGAAGGAGACACGCCATGCCCGCTTCTCCTGGCGGTTCCCGACGCTCGGAGACCGATGCCGCCGGATTCACGGCCTCGCCGCAGTTCGCCCAGGCGTTGCAGCAGATCGTGGTGGATCTCGTCGAACTGCACCTCCAGGGGAAGCAGGCCCACTGGAACCTGGTCGGCCACAACTTCCGGGACCTGCATCTGCAGCTGGATCAGATCGTGGACGACGCCCGGGAGTCGGCCGACGCCATCGCCGAGCGCATGCGCGCCCTCGCGACCGTGCCGGACGGCCGCTCCGACACCGTCGCGGCGACCACCACACTCCCCGCGTTCCCGGCGGGAGAGGTGAACGTGAGCGCCGTTGTCGACCTCGTCACCACGCGCCTGCGCACCACCGTCGACACCCTGCGCACCCACCACGACCAGATCGACAACGAGGACCCCTCCACGGCCGACCTGCTGCACGCGATCATCGATTCCCTGGAGAAGCACGCCTGGATGGTCAGCGCGGAAAACCGATCCGCCTGACACCACTCCCCGCAAGCCCCTGCCGGCTTTCCCCGGCGGGGGCTTGCTTCTTTGAGGCTCTGCCGGCTCACTCGGGTCTTTGATGTCATCGCCGGGCAGGCGCTGGAGTGAAGCGGCGCATCACCGGCACCAGCGGCCATGCTGGTGGCGCCTCCGCGGCTTGCCGTCAGGCTCGGCGTCCGCCGCTCGCGACGGCCTCCGTCGGGGCAGGCTCGCTTGCACAGCAGGCGTCGGCTGTGTCGAGTGCCGCGCTCTTGCCCATCTGATCAGCGTCACCTTTGACGACGTAGACCTCCCAGGGCTCCTTGCCGGGACCGTGGACCCAGACCTTGTCCTGGAGGGCGTAGCAGCAGGAGGTGTCGTTCTCCTCGAAGGTGGCGAGCCCCGCGCCTTGAGGCGGTCGGTGGCGGCGGTGACCTGGTCGGTGGACGCCACCTCGACGCCGAGGTGATCCAGTCGCGTCTCCTGCTCCGCCTCGCCCTCGATCAGGACGAGCTTCAGCGGCGGCTCGCTGATCGCGAAGTTGGCGTATCCGGGACGGCGCTTGGCGGGCTCGACGCCGAAGAGCTTGGAGTAGAACGCCACCGAGGCTTCGAGGTCGGGCACGTTCAGGGGCGAGCTGCACACGAGACATGACGAGTGTCCCCATCGGGTTGTATCGATATCCTTCGATACAAGATTGCGACCTTGGATCGAAGAACGTCAATATAGAAGCATGTCGAAACAAGAGCTTGCGGTGCTCGGCCGGCATGGCGCCGACGGCTGCTGCCCAGGACTGCTGACCGCTCCCCTGGACGAGGCACAGTCCATCGAGCTGGCGAAGGTGTTCAAGGCGCTGGGCGATCCGATCCGGCTGCGGCTGCTGTCGATGATCGCCTCCCGGGCCGGGGGCGAGGTGTGCGTATGCGACCTGACCCCTGCCTTCGATCTGTCGCAGCCGACGATCTCCCATCACCTGAAGCTGCTGCGGCAGGCCGGGCTGATCGACTGCGAGCGCCGGGGCACCTGGGTCTACTACTGGCTGCTGCCGGAGATGACCGACCGGCTCGCCGGGATCCTCTCCCGCCCCGCCGGGCAGCCCCTGCCCGAGCCTGCCGGAACGGCGCGCGACGCCTGATGGCCGCCGAGCAGGCTAACGCCGAGACGATCCGCATCACCGCCTGACGGCCGAGCACTCCGATGAGGCACTGGCGATCTACCAACTCGGCATCGACGAACGGAACAACCGCTGCGCGTACGCCGGTGTCGTCGAACGCTCCGTCTACGTTCACCCGGCAGCGCGCAGCCGAGGGGTCGGGCTCGCAACGAAAGCCGCGAAGTCGGATACGGCTCTGGCCGGTTGGGGGCTGATCGCGGTCGAAGAGGTCGCGCTGTGGGTGCTGTCCGAGCTGATGACGAACGCCGTGCGTCACGCACAGGTGCCGGGCAGGGCGATGGAAAGCGGGATCCGAAGTAGTCGCTGTACTTCGCTGCCGTACGGCACCAAAAAGCCCCCGCCGAATTTCCCCGGCGGGGGCTTTGAGCTGCTGTGGACCTGAGGGGATTTGAACCCCTGACCCCCTCGATGCGAACGAGGTGCGCTACCAGTCTGCGCCACAGGCCCTTGCAACGAGTGAAACTCTAGCATCCCCTCCGGGGTGCTTGGTAATCCGTTCGTCGCTGGTCAGTGAAGGGCCCGTCACTCGTTGGCAGCACGCGGCCGGTCCTCGTCGGCGTACTGGTCGAAGAGGGGAGTGCGGCCGCGGTCGCGGGCGCCGCGGGGCGGGGTGGCGGCCGGGTCCGGGGCCGGGGCGGGGCTCTGGGCGGCGGCGGGGTCGACGGTGCTGGAGCGGGCGGAGCTCCAGGCGTCGGGGGCGGCCAGGTCGACGCTGCCGGTGGCGCGCGGGGCGACGGGGGCGGTGACGTAGGTGGGCAGCGGGACGGGCACCGGTTCCCAGCCCGCCCCGGCGGCCGGGCCCCGCTCGCGCTCGCGCTCCTGGTCCACCCACTCGGCGTGATCGGTCTGCTCGACCAGCGCGCGGCGCCCGGCCGCGTGCCGGGAGGGCACCGGTGCGGGGGCGGGCTCGGCCTCGGCGGGGGCGGGAGGGCCCGCGGGGCCGTCGTCGGCGGTCCGGCCCTCGGCGGGCGGATGGGCCCGGGGGCGGCGCTCCCGCAGCCGCTGCGCGGCCTGCTCGGCGTGGCGCTGGTCCATGGTGAACGCGAAGCGGCGGCGCTCCTGGGCGCGGAGGTAGGCGATATAGGCGCTCAGCAGTATGGCCGGAATGCCCGGGGCCCACAGGAAGGCCAGGCCACCGACGGCGGCGACGATCGCGCCGAGCGTGAAGGCGAGGAAGAGCATCACGGTGGTGCGGCGGCGGCGCGCGAGCACTCGCGCGCGCCGTCCACGGTCCAGCGCGCTCCAGCCTCCGCTGCCGCCCGCGCCTCCCGCGCCGCCCGTGCCACGCGCACCGCTCGCCGCCCCGGCCGCCGGTGCCGGCACGGCCTCGGCGGGGGCTTCGGCGGTCACGGGAGCGGGGGCGCGCAGGGTTACGGGGTCGGCGAAGGCCCGGACGTCGACCGCGTCGGTCACCGCGTCCGGGTCGGCCGCGTAGCGCCCCGGCCCGGACGCGGGGGCGCCCCCGCGGCGGGGGCGTCCGCGTCCTCGGCGGTGCGCTCCGCGGGGTCGTCCGCCGGGTCCCCGGGGCGCTCGAGGTCCGCGCGGCTCTTGGCGTAACGGCGCTCCATGCCCGCCCGTCCGGACAGCAGCCGGATGGCGGTGCTGAAGCGTTCCGTCGGACGGGCCTCATTGAGCTCGTCCTGCCTACGAAGCCACATCGGCACCAAATAGGCGGCCCAGGCCCCGACGATGACTGCGTAGATGAGGCCACTGCTGCTCACGCTCACACGGTAGAGGGGTCCGCATGAGGCCATCTGCCAATTGGCGCGGTGTGTCGCACGATCTGGCTGATATCTCGAAAGTTTTTTGTGATTGATGAGATGACCAGGCTGGAAATGTTCTCCCGTTATTCGAACAGGTATTTCATTTCTGCGATGCGCCTGGTCGGGTCCGGTGCCACCGGCTCAGCAGTCCCTCGGACAGTTCCTCCACCGTGAGGGCGTAGACCAGATGATCCCGCCATGCGCCGTCGATGTGGAGATAGCGCGGCCGCAGTCCCTCCTGGCGGAATCCGAGTTTCTCCACCACCCGGCGGCTGGGCAGGTTCTCGGGCCGGATGCACACCTCGACGCGGTGCAGTCCGACGACGCGGAAGCAATGGTCGACGGCGAGCGCGACCGCGGTCGGCATCACTCCGCGCCCGGCCACCGCCTGGTCGATCCAATAGCCGACATGGCCCGAGCACATCGACCCCCAGGTGATCCCGGCGACCGTCAACTGCCCGGCCAGCCGCCCCTGGTACTCGATGATGAACGGCAGCATCCGCCCGGCGTGCGCCTCCGCCCGCAGATGGCGGACCATCTGCCGGTAGGTGGGCCGGTGGGTGACGGGGCCGCCCGGCGGGGGCGGCGGGATGGTCGCCTCCCAGCGCCGCAGCCACTCCCGGTTGCGCTGGTTGACCTCGCGCCAGGCGCGCTGGTCGCGCAGCTTTATGGGGCGGAGGACGGTGTCGCCGTCCGCCAGTGCGACCGGCCAGGGGGCGTTCAGCGCGCGCTCCCGTCCGGCCCCGCGGAATCGGCGGGAGCAGCGGGGTCGGCGGGTCTGCGGTGGTCCCCGCCGTGGATCTGGTCCACCGCGTGGGCCAGGAGGCGGCCGAGCACCTTGAGGCCGTCACGCACCCCTCCGGTGGAGCCGGGCAGATTGACGACCAGGGTGGTGCCGGCGACCCCGGCGAGCCCCCGGGAGAGCGCGGCGGTGGGCACCTTGGCGAGCCCCTCCGCGCGGATGGCCTCCGCGATGCCGGGGATCTCGTAGTCCAGGACGGCGCGGGTGGCCTCGGGGGTGCGGTCGGTGGGGGTGAGGCCGGTGCCGCCGGTGGTCACCACGACGTCGTACGAGGCGGCCACGGCGTCCCGCAGGGCGGCCTCCACCGGATCGCCGTCGGGCACCACGCGCGGGCCGTCCACGGCGAAGCCGAGGGCGGTCAGCCCCTCGGCGATCAGCGGGCCCCCGGTGTCGGCGTAGACCCCGGCGGCGGCGCGGTTGGAGGCGGTGACGACCAGGGCGCGGCGGTGTGGCGCCGCTGAGCCGCTCATGTGCGGCTCCAGTCACCGGACTTGCCGCCCGTCTTCTCCTCCACCCGGACGTCGGTGATGACGGCGCCCTTGTCGACGGCCTTGACCATGTCGATCACCGTCAGGGCGGCGACCGAGACCGCCGTCAGGGCCTCCATCTCCACGCCCGTGCGGTCCGTGGTCTTCACGGTGGCGGTGATCTCGACGGCGTCGTCGGCGACCGTGAGGTCCACCGTGACGCCCGACACCGCGAGCGGATGACACAGCGGGATCAGGTCCGGGGTCCGCTTGGCGCCCATGATGCCCGCGATCCGGGCGGTGGCGAGGGCGTCGCCCTTGGGGAGGCCCTCGCCGCGCAGCAGTTCCACGACGCGCGGCGCGACGCGTACGCGGCCGCTCGCCCGGGCGGTGCGCGCGGTGACGTCCTTGGCCGAGACGTCGACCATGCGGGCCGCGCCCGACGGGTCGAGGTGGGTGAGATGGTCCTGGGCGCTGCTCATCATTCTCCCGGTCCGGGCCAGGTGGCTCCTGTGTGGGACGACACCGTACCCGCCGCTGGTGGCGGCTAGGCCAGCAGGACGACGTCCACCTCGGCGCCGGGGGCGACCTCGGTGGCGTCCTCGGGGACGACGATCAGCGCGTTGGCGTGTGCCATGGCCTTGATCAGGTGCGATCCCGCGCCGCCCACCGGGCTGACGGTGGCCGGGCCGTCGATCGTGGCCGGCTCGTACCAGCCGCGCAGGAACTGGCGTCGGTCCTTGGGCGAGGAGGTGACGCCCTCGGGGCAGACCGCCTGCACGGTGGTGCGGTGGATATCGGTGCCGCCCAGCATGGTGCGGATGACGGGGCGCACGAAGAGCTCGAAGGAGACGTACGAACTCACCGGGTTGCCGGGCAGGGCGATCAGCGGGGTGTCCTCCGGGCCGACGCGGCCGAAGCCCTGGGGCTTGCCCGGCTGCATGGCCAGCTTGCGGAAGTGCACCTCGTGCATCGCCTCCTTGACCACGTCGTACGCGCCGACGCTGACCCCGCCGCTGGTGACGACGACATCGGCGCGGACCAGCTGGTCCTCGACGGCGGCGCGCAGTGTCGCCGCGTCGTCGGCCACCGCGCCCACCCGGTAGGCGATCGCGCCGGCCTCCCGGGCGGCGGCGGTGAGCTGGAAGCTGTTGGAGTCGTGGATCCGGCCGGGGCCCACTTCCTCGCCGGGCTGGACCAGCTCGCTGCCGGTGGAGAGCACGACCACCCGCGGCCGGGGCCGCACCTTCACGGTGGCGCGGCCGAGCGCGGCCAGCAGCCCGATCTGCGGGGCGCCCAGGACCGTGCCGGCGCGCAGCGCGAGCTCGCCCGCGTCCGCGTCGCTGCCCCGGGGGCGTACGTGCTGGCCCTCCTTCACCGGGCGGAAGACGCGCACCCTGCCGCTTCCGCCGTGGGGGTCCGAGCCGCGCGCGGGCATATGGGTGACCGGCCCGCTGTCGAGGCCGCCGTCGGTCCACTCGACGGGGACGACGGCCTGGCCGCCGGGCGGGGTCGGGGCGCCGGTCATGATCCGGGCCGCCTCCCCGGGGCCCACGGCGGGCAGGTCACCGCTGCCCGCCGCGATGTCGCCGACGACGGTCAGCACCGCGGGATGGTCCTCGGTCGCGGCCGCGACGTCAGCCGTACGGACGGCGTAGCCGTCCATGGAGCTGTTGTCGAACGGCGGAAGCGCGCCGGGGACGGTGACGTCCTCCACCAGAACGCAGCCCTGGGCTTCGAGCAACTGCAGCTCGATGGGCTCCAGCGGGTGGACGTGCCCGAGGATGTCGTCCAGGTGCTCGGCCACCGTCCAGACCCGGTCCTGGTCCGGGCCGTGATCGGCGGCCCGTTCTGCGGTGCTGCTCAAGGTGCTACATCTCCTCAGTGACGTAACTGCGAAGCCATTCCCGGAACTCCGGGCCCAGGTCTTCACGTTCGCACGCGAGTCTGACAATGGCACGCAGATAGTCGCTACGGTCGCCTGTGTCGTAGCGGCGTCCCTTGAAGACGACGCCATGCACCGGGCCGCCGAGGTCCGGACTGGAGGCTAGCGCCTGCAGGGCGTCGGTGAGCTGGATCTCGCCACCTCGGCCCGGCTCGGTCCTGCGCAGCACCCCGAAGACGGCCGGGTCGAGCACATAGCGGCCGATGACGGCGTAGTTGCTGGGCGCGTCCGCGCGGTCGGGCTTCTCGACCAGGCCGGTGACCTGCACGACGTCGTCGTCCACGGTCGGCTTGACCGCCGCGCAGCCGTAGAGGTGGATCTGTGCCGGGTCCACCTCCATCAGAGCGATGACGCTGCCCCCGTGCCGCTCCTGGACATCGACCATGCGGGCCAGAAGCGGGTCGCGGGCATCGATGAGGTCGTCGCCGAGGAGGACGGCAAAAGGCTGGTCACCTACGTGCGGGGCGGCACAGAGCACGGCGTGGCCGAGACCCTTGGGGTCTCCCTGGCGGACGTAGTGCATGGTCGCAAGGTCGCTGGACTCCTGGACGCGGGCGAGTCGGGTCTCGTCGCCCTTGCGGGTCAGTGCCTCTTCGAGCTCGTAGTTGCGGTCGAAGTGGTCTTCCAGGGGTCGCTTGTTACGACCGGTGACCATGAGGACGTCGGACAGTCCGGCGGTGACGGCTTCCTCGACGACGTACTGGATCGCCGGCTTGTCGACAACCGGCAGCATCTCCTTGGGGGTGGCCTTAGTGGCCGGAAGAAAGCGGGTTCCGAGCCCCGCGGCAGGGATGACAGCCTTGCTGATCCGAGTACGCGATTGAGTCATGTTCCGAACCCTATCCGGTCCCTTTGGGGCAAATGATGAGTATTCGGTGAATATGGCATGAGACAGGGAGTTTGCGCACCCAGTGATCAACTTTGACGGTAGTAAGCGCGCATTGCGGAGACGTCACCTGACGATGAGGTCCAGGTTGACGGCGGATGACATCGAGAAGGCCGGCGCCGCTCTGGCGTGTCGTGCCCTGGAGCTTCCCGAGATCGCCGGGGCGGCCACGGTGGCGGCCTATGTGTCCGTGGGGAGCGAGCCCGGCACGCACGCCCTCAGGGAGGCCCTGCGCGCCCGCGGGGTGCGGGTGCTGCTCCCGGTGCTGCTCGAGGACGACGATCTGGACTGGGGCGAGGACGAGGGGCTAAAGCGGCTGGCGCCCGCCCGGCGCGGTTTGCTGGAGCCCGAGGGGCCACGGCTCGGCCCCGAGGCGGTGATCCGGGCGGACGTGGTGCTGCTGCCCGGGCTCGCGGTGGACCGGCGCGGGATGCGGCTGGGCCGCGGCGGCGGCTCGTACGACCGGGTGCTGGCCCGGCTGGCGGGCGCGGGGGCCGATCCGGCGCTGGTGGTGCTGCTGTACGACGGTGAACTGCTGGACGAGGTGCCCGAGGAGGGCCACGACCGCCCGGTGCACGCGGCGGTGACCCCGTCGGGCCTCCACCGCTTCACGCCGCGGCCCCGCTGAAGGCGCCCGGAGGCGTCTCCCGGCGGGGCCGCGAGGGTCGGCGGGCCCGGGGACCGACCGGGAGCGGAAACGCCCCTCAGACGGCCACCGGGCCGTTCGGAGCCCCGTGCGGGCCCCGGAGTCGCTACGGGGTGAGCGCCAGCTCGTCCTCCGTCGACTTGTCCACGGCGCTCTTGTTGAACGCCCAGGGCAGCAGCTCGCCCTTCGCCCACTTCTCGGTCTGGTCCGTGTAGTGCGCGTTGTAGGCGTGGCCGGAGGCGCCGGTGAGGTTGATCCAGCGCGACTTGTCGAGGTTGTCGAGGTTGACGACCATCCGCATCGACGGGACCCAGGTGACGTCGTAGCCGCCCGCCGCGTTCCAGCCAGTGGCGTTGACCGCCGCCTCGCCGCCGGAGAGGTTCCAGGGGCCGCGATTGAGGAGCCACTGCACCACGCCGGGGCCATCGGTGCCCAGGGTCTGGTTCTTCAGCGTCAGCCGGTGCAGCCGGCCCCAGCTCCAGCTGTTGATGTCCTTGCCCAGCTTGGCGGTGAGCTCGGAGCGCGCGGCCCGCATCGCCTGCCCGAGCAGCTCGTCACGGTTGGTGGCGCCGGGCTTGTTGCGGGTGCCCGCCGTCTTCCACCAGCTGTTCTTCGGATCCTTGATGATGTCGCGCACGACCTCGTACCAGCGGTCGCCGCCGTCCGGCTGAGCCATGTCGGCGTCGCGCTTACCGCATTCGCGCACCAGCCGGGCGTTGCCGTTCAGGTCCTCCAGCGGGCCCGAGTCGTCGGCCGGGCGCACCTTCAGGCACTCCCCTTGACCCGCAGCTCCTTGGGGAGCTTGTCGCCGAAGGCCAGCTTGAGGGTGTTGCGCCAGACGGCGTTGAAGTACGCGGCGGCCGCCGAGTCGGAGTCCTGGGTGTAGTCCCAGCTCTCCAGCAGCTTCTGCGCCTGCCGTACGTAGTCGTCCTTGACGTCGATCTTCAGCAGATAGGGCGTCAGCACCTTGGCGATCTCGCTGCTGTTGTCCATCTGCAGGGACTGCATGTCGTCCGTGGAGATCTTCCCGCCGTCCTTGGTCTTCGACTCGATGAGGTCGGTGATGCGCTGGCTTCGCGCACCGTACGCCCAGTCGTCGGTCAGCAGGTACGGGTAGTCCTTCTTGTCCACGACGGCCTGGTTTGCGGTGACGATATAGCCGCGATCGGGGTTGAGCTCCCAGGGCAGCGCCGACTGCGGAATGTATTTGCTCCACTTGTAGCGCGAGTCCCAGCCGGGCGCCGGATAGCGGCCGTCGCCCCTGGAGCGCACCGGGATCTGGCCGGGCGCCTGATAGCCGATGTTGCCCTTGGTGTCGGCGTAGATGAGGTTCTGGGAGGGGACCGCGAAGTCGCGGGCCGCCTTACGGAAGTCGCTGAAGTTCTTCGCGGTGTTCAGCTTGAAGACCGCGTCCATGGTGTTGGACGGGGTGAGCGCGGTCCACTTCAGCGCCACCGCGTAGCCGTCGCCGCGGTCGGGGGCCACGTCATCGGCGCCGCTGCCCACCGGGGCGTTCTTGCCGACGGAGGTGAGCTCGTCATCGCGGTCGGAGACGATCGGCCCGTTGTTGGTGGTGCGGACGGTGATCGTCCGGCTCTTGCCGCCCGCGACCTTGATGGTCTCCTCGCGGGTGGTGAACGGGAGCTGCTTGCCGTCGTAGAGATAGCCGTTGTCGGTGACCTTCTCCAGGTACAGGTCACTGACGTCGGCGCCCAGGTTGGTCATGCCCCAGCTGATGTCCTGGTTGTGACCTATGACCACGCCGGGCAGACCGGCGAAGGTGAAGCCCGCCGCGTCGTACGGACAGGCGCTGGTGACCTGCTTGCAGTGCAGCCCCATCTGGTACCAGACGGACGGCAGCTGGGGCGCCAGGTGCGGGTCGTTGGCGAGCAGCGGCTTGCCGGTGGTCGTGTACTTGCCGGAGACGACCCACGAGTTGGAGCCGATACCGGTCCCGTTCGGGCCGAGCAGCGCCGGGACGTCGTCCAGGGTCTTGGAAAGCGAGGAGAGCTGGCTCTGCAGCCCCTGGCCGGCTCCGGTGGCCCCTCCGTCCGCCGTGCCGCCCGTACCGCTCGTGGAGCCAGCCGGGGTGGCCTTGGGGTCGAACTCGTCCGTCAGCTCGTTGACGCCGCCGCCCTGGACGATCGGCTTGTTCCGGCTGTACGGGTAGGACGGATAGAGCTCATCTATCTGCTTGGCGCTGAGCCTGCTGGAGGCCAGGGCGCGGTCCACCTCGTCCTGCATATTGCCGCGCAGGTCCCAGGCCATCGCCTTGAGCCAGGCCAGCGAGTCGACCGGGGTCCACTTCTCGGGCTTGTAGCCGTCGTTCTTGAAGTCCAGGGCCGCATACTCGACGGACAGCGCGTCGCCCTGGTGGTCCTTGAGATAGGCGTTGACGCCGTCGGAGTAGGCCCGCAGATACTTCTTGGTGGCGGGCGACACCTTGGTGTCGTACTCCTGCTTGGCCACCCGGTGCCAGCCCATGGTGCGCAGGAACGCGTCGGTCTCCACCTGGCCGGAACCGAACATCTCAGAGAGCCGCCCGGCCGTCATGTGGCGGCGGACGTCCATCTCCCAGAAGCGGTCCTGGGCCTGGACGAACCCCTGGGCCCGGAAGAGGTCCTCGGAGGTACCGGCGTAGATCTGAGGTATCCCATAGCCGTCACGTTTGACCTGAACGGGCCCGGACAACCCCTTCAGCTGCAGCGATCCCGTGGTCTCCGGGAATGAGGCACGAACTGTACTGATGCTCCAGTACGCGCCGTAGCCGACGCCCCCGACGAGCAGCAGCACGACTGCGATCACGATCAGGCGGAGACGTCGGCTCTTCTTCTTTTTGGGAGAAGAGCCGGTTGTGTTGGCGGGCATCGCTGTCCTTCGAGGGGCAGGGTGAACCTGGAGTGCTGGAGCAACCATAGGCGCAGCGCTGTCGCCGCCCCTACGCGGAGTCATGACTGACGCATTGCACCGGCCACCGGCCGGGCTCGTACACCTCGGCGAAGGCTCCTCGTGGGAGGCTCGCGTCAAGATCCCGTAAAATGTTAGGTAAGGCAATGAAGTTCCGGTCGGAGGGGACTTGTTCGCAGCGTCCCCTCCGCTCCCGTGAGAAAGGGTCGGCCCCTGACTGTTCACCACCTCAATGAACTGCTGTTGATCTGCTCGCTCGTCCTGCTTTTCGCGGTGGTGGCCGTAAGGATCTCCTCGCACAGCGGGCTGCCCACGCTGCTGATCTATCTCGGGATCGGCGTCGCCATCGGCACGGACGGGATCGGCGTCACCTTCAACGACGCCGAGCTGACGCAGGTCCTCGGCTACGCCGCGCTGGTCGTCATCCTGGCCGAAGGCGGTCTGGGTACGAAGTGGGGCGAGATCAAACCCGCCCTGCCGGCGGCCGCCGTCCTGTCCACCGTGGGTGTCGCGGTGAGCGTGGGACTCACCGCGACCGCGGGACACTATGTGGTGGGACTGGACTGGCGGCAGGCGCTGATCATCGGCGCGGTGGTGTCGTCCACGGACGCGGCGGCGGTCTTCTCGGTGCTGCGCACGGTGCCGCTGCCCAAGCGGCTCACGGGCGTCCTGGAGGCCGAGTCGGGCTTCAACGACGCCCCCGTGGTGATCCTGGTGGTCGCCTTCTCCAGCCAGGGCCACATGGAGCCCTGGTACACCCTGATCGGCACGATCGCCCTGGAGCTGGCGATCGGCGCGGTGGTCGGCCTCGCGATCGGCTGGCTGGGCGCCTACGGGCTGCGGCATGTGGCGCTGCCCGCCTCGGGTCTGTACCCGATCGCGGTGATCGCCATCGCGGTGACCGCCTACGCGGGCGGTGCGCTGGCGCACGGCTCCGGCTTCCTCGCCGTCTACCTCGCCTCGCTCCTCATGGGCAACGCGCGGCTGCCGCACTGGCCGGCGACGCGCGGCTTCGCCGAGGGGCTGGGCTGGCTCGCCCAGATCGGGATGTTCGTCCTGCTGGGACTGCTGGTCACCCCGCATGAGCTGGGCGATGACATCCTGCCCGCCCTGGTGGTCGGGCTGGTGCTGACCGTAGTGGCCCGGCCGGTGTCGGTCCTGCTCAGCACGGCGCCGTTCCCGCTGCTCTGGCGGGAGAAGGCGCTGCTGTCCTGGGCCGGGCTGCGCGGGGCGGTGCCGATCGTCCTGGCGACCATCCCGGTGGTCAGCGATGTGCCCGGCAGCAGCCGGATCTTCAACATCGTCTTCGTGCTGGTGATCGTCTACACCCTGGTCCAGGGGCCGACGCTGCCCTGGCTCGCCACCCGGCTGCGGCTCGAGGAACCCGAGCCGGCCGACCTGGGCATCGAATCGGCGCCCCTGGAGCGGCTGCGCGGCCATCTGCTGTCGGTGTCGATCCCCCAGTCGTCCAAGATGCACGGCGTCGAGGTAGGCGAGCTGCGGCTGCCCACGGGGGCCGCGGTCACCCTGGTGGTCCGGGGCGGGACCAGCTTCGTACCGCTGCCCTCGACGATGCTGCGGCGCGGCGACGAGCTGCTCGTGGTGGCCACGGACCCGGTGCGCGACGCCGCGGAGCGGCGGCTGCGGGCGGTGGGCCGGGGCGGCAAGCTGGCGGGCTGGCTGGGCACGGGAGCGGCCTGAGGGGCGGGAGCGGGGGCCCGCGGAGGCCCGCGAAGGCTTCGGGCCGGGAGCCGGGAAGGGGCCTCGGACGGTGGCTTCGATCACCGTATATCCCGTCCCAGTGGACTGACGCGCAGGAATACTGCACTATGGAGCGTCGTTAGCACTCATTGAGTGAGAGTGCCAGGAGGAAGAACGTGCCGACCTACCAGTACCAGTGCACCGAGTGTGGCGAGGGCCTCGAGGCGGTGCAGAAGTTCACCGACGACGCGCTCACCGAGTGCCCCAACTGCAAGGGACGCCTGAAGAAGGTGTTCTCCGCGGTCGGCATCGTGTTCAAGGGCTCCGGGTTCTACCGGAACGACAGCCGCTCCTCGTCCAGCAGCACGAGCGGCGGTTCCAGCAAGCCGGCGGCGAAGAGCGAGAGCTCCGACTCGTCGTCTTCCTCGTCTTCGTCCTCATCCTCGGACTCTTCTTCCTCGTCCTCCTCCTCCTCGACGTCTTCGTCGTCGGCCTCTTCGTCGTCGTCCTCGACGTCCTCCTCGTCTTCGTCGTCGAGTTCGGCCGCCTGACCCGGCCACCCCTCTTCGGCTTCATCGGCACCCCGCCACCTCCACCGGGAGGAGGCGGGGTGTCGTTCGTGCGGACACGGGTGGCTAGGGTGATCGCATGGTCGAGACCAGCAGGCAAGCAGACATAGGGGTCATCGGGGGATCGGGGTTCTACACGTTCCTCGACGACGTGACCGAGATCACTGTGGAGACTCCCTATGGGGCGCCGAGCGACTCGCTCGTTCTCGGCGACATCGAGGGGCGCCGGGTCGCCTTCCTCCCGCGGCACGGCCGCAAGCACCACCTGCCGCCGCACCGCATCAACTACCGCGCCAACCTCTGGGCCCTGCGCTCGCTCGGGGTGCGGCAGGTCTTCGGCCCGTGCGCGGTGGGCGGGCTGCAGCCGGAGTACGGACCTGGCACGCTGCTCGTCCCCGACCAGCTGGTGGACCGCACGAAGGCGCGTACGCAGACCTACTTCGACGGCGAGCCGCTGCCGGACGGCCGGATTCCGAACGTCGTGCACACCACCTTCGCCGACCCGTACTGCCCGGTGGGGCGGAACGCGGCCGTGGCCGCGGCGCGGGGACGCGGCTGGGAGCCGGTGGACGGCGGGACGATGTGCGTGATCGAGGGGCCGCGCTTCTCCACCCGGGCCGAATCGCGCTGGCATGCGGCGCAGGGCTGGTCGGTGGTCGGCATGACGGGCCACCCGGAGGCGGTGCTCGCCCGTGAACTGGGGCTCTGCTACACGTCGTTGACGCTGGTCACCGACCTGGACGCGGGGGTGGAGACCGGCGAGGGCGTCACCCACACCGAGGTGCTGAAGGTCTTCGGGGAGAACGTGGGCCGACTGCGTGAGGTGCTCTTCGACGCGGTGGGCAAGCTGCCGGAGAGCTCCGCACGGGACTGCCTGTGCACCCATGCCCATGACGGCTGGGATCTGGGGATCGAGCTTCCGTAGGGGCGGTGCGGGAGGGCACGGGAGGGCGTGGGGAGGGCGCGCCGGGGCGGATATCGCTCGCCCGGGTGACCGAGTTGTCCACAGCCCGGTGGCCGTCCACAGGCCCGAGCGGGATCGGGTGGGTGCGGGCATGGTGAGGGGGCCAGAAGCACTCGGTCTCTCACGGCAGGCGGTGATGTGCCATGTCCCATCCGTCCCCCACGCCCACCCTCGCGTTACCCCGCTCCGCTCCCCCGGCCCGCGCGGTGCCACGCTTCGATCCGGTGCGCACCGAGCGCTCCGGCGGATTCCGACTGCGGCGGGCCGTGCGGCGGCGCCGCCGTGCGATGGCGGCCGGGCTGGCGCTGACGGCCGCCGCGCTCGCGGCCGCGGCACCGCCCGGCCGGGGCCACACGGATGCGGAGTCCTCGCGGGCGCCCGCCCCGGCGGGCGAGGAGCGGCGGGGCGGCCCGCGCCCCGCGATGGTGTCGGCGCCGATCCGGATCGCCGACGCGGCGGCGGTGCGGCTGCTGCACCCCGGTGACCGGGTGGATGTGCTGGCCACCCCGCTCCCGGACGCCACACGGACCGGGTCGTCCGGTGCCACGGCACGGGTGGTCGCACGTGGGGTCCGGGTGGCTGAGGTGCCGGGATCCCGGAGCGGCAGCGCGGCGGACGGCCGCTCGGTGGACGGTGGAGCCGACGACCGCGCGCCGGATGCCGGTGCGGAGGCGGAGGCGAGCGGCGACGGCACGGGGAACGGTGGCGGCGGCGGGCTGAGCGGAGGGATGGACGGCGGCGGGGCGCTGGACGGAGGGGCGGACGGCGGCGGGGCACTGGTGATGCTGACGGTGCCGCGCGCGGACGCCACCGCGCTGGCCGGGGCCGCGGTCGGCTCCCGATTGGCGGTGACGCTATGCCACTGCTGACTCCCCCGACTTCCCTGATGCCCCTCTCACCTGCGGGTGTAGGTTGCGGAACCGTCCGCTCCAGCACCGACGCGGCAAGAGAGAGGCAGTGGGTTGAGCCAGGAGAAGGTAACCGAGGAGAAGAAGAGCGTCATGGAAGGGTTCAAAGCCTTCCTGATGCGCGGCAATGTGATCGATCTGGCCGTCGCGGTCGTCATCGGAGCCGCCTTCACCGCCGTCGTGAACTCGATAGTGAAGGGCCTCATCAACCCCATAGTCGGAGCCTTCGGCACGAAGGATCTCGAGAAGTACCGCTCCTGCCTCGAGGCGCCCTGCGAGACCAACGCCGCGGGCGATGTCATCCACGGCATTCCGATCCTCTGGGGAAGCGTGCTCTCGGCCGTGCTGACCTTCCTGATCACCGCGGCGGTGGTGTACTTCCTGATGGTGCTGCCGATGTCGCGCTATCTGGCGCGCAAGGCCGCCAAGGAGGAGAAGGCGGAGGAGGAGCAGGCCGTCGCGGAGGCCGAGGAGATCCTTCTGCTGCGCCAGATCCGCGACGAGCTGGTGGCGCAGCGCGGCGCCCCCGTCGACGGTGGGGGCAGCGGCTCCAGCGCCTAGGGACCCGTCAGAGGTGGTGGGGCGGCTTCTCATCGAGGAACCGGGCCAGACCAGCGGCATCGTCGGCGCTGTCGCCGCCGGGAATCCGCTCACCCCACCCGTGGTCCGTATCGTCCGATGACCGCTGCGCCAGTGGATCGTCGAAGATCAGCGCGGCGGCCGGATCGCGCGGTCCAGGGGCAGGGGCGGTGTTCATGCCTCAAGAGTACGGCCCGGGCAGCGGCTCGGTGTATCGGCCGAGCTCGTCGTGCCACCACAGGTCACGCCCGGGCATCCAGGACACCGGGCAGGCGAGCCGGTGGACGACCAGCACGGACCGCACCCCGGGGCAGCCGGCCAGCGCCCGGTCGACCTGCCGCTTGAGGGGCTGCAGCTCCCCGCGGTGCTGCCCGGCGTCCGCGGTGATGACGACCTTCGCGTCGACCGCCCTGATCCGCTCGCGCAGCTCATGGGGGCGCAGCCCCACGGGGAGGCTGGCGCGGACGACGTCGAGCCGGCCGCAGGCGAGCGTGGCGATCACGGACTCGGGCACCAGCGGCAGATGGACCGCCACCCGGTCCCCGGCGCGGACGCCGAGCCGGGTGAGCGCGGCGGCGGCCCGGGCCGCCTGGTCGAGCAGCTCGGCATGGGTGAGCTCCTCGGTGCGGTCCGGCTCGCTGATCCAGCGGAGGGCGACCCGGGCGGCCCGCCGAGTGTCGGAGGCCAGTGTCGGGAGCTCCTCCGTCCGAGAGCTACGGGGCACGGCGGTCTTCTTTCGGACGGGGGCGAACGGCATACAGCCCAGACTGCTGTCACGCCATCAACGTCTGATGAACGCCCTCTATATGAGAGCTCCTCACCCCGTCCTGTGGCCTTCGCCGGCGATCGCGGGCGGGCGGACAAGGGAGTGGTTCGCGTCTCGGCACCCGACCATGCCATGGCTTCCCGTGCTACGCATAGCTTCCATGGATGCCGAGCGGACAAACTCCGAATCAACCCCCACCGGTCCGGCCGACGGCCTCACGGATGTCCGTGGACTGCGAGTGGGCCATGCCCAGCGGTCCGGCGGCGGCCGGCTGACCGGGACGACCGTGGTGCTGGCCCCCGAGGGCGGTGCGGTCGCCGCGGTCGATGTGCGCGGCGGTGGTCCCGGCACCCGGGAGACCGATGCCCTCGATTCGCGGAATCTGGTCCAGCGCGTCGATGCCATCGTGCTGACCGGCGGCAGCGCGTTCGGGCTCGACAGCGCCTCGGGGGTGGCCTCCTGGCTGGAGGAGCACGGCCGGGGCTTCCGGGTCGGTCCCGATCCGGCGCAGGTCGTTCCGGTGGTCCCGGCCGCCGCCCTCTTCGACCTGGGCCGGGGCGGCGACTGGCGGGCCCGCCCGGACGCCGCGCTGGGGCGCGAGGCGATCGAGGCGGCGGCCGGTTCGGAGCCGGGGGCGCCGGTCGCGCAGGGCAATGTGGGGGCGGGCACGGGCGCGGTGGCCGGTGGGCTCAAGGGCGGCGCCGGTTCGGCCTCCACGGTGTTGCCGTCCGGTGTCACGGTGGCCGCGCTGGCGGTGGTCAACGCCGTGGGATCGGTCGTGGATCCCGGTACGGGTGTGCTCTACGGGGAGCATTACGGGCCGTCGGACGAGGGCGGGCCGCGCAGGCCCGGTGCGGCCGAGCACGCGGAGGCGATGCGCCGGCTGACCGCCGCACGGGCCGAGTCGGAGCGGCGGCAGGCCGCGTCGGTGCGGCCCCCGCTGAACACGACGCTGGCCGTGGTCGCCACCGATGCCGTGCTCACCCGGGCCCAGGCGCACAAGCTCGCGGGTACCGCGCATGACGGTCTGGCGCGGGCCATCCGGCCGGTGCATCTGCTGTCCGACGGCGACACTGTCTTCGCCCTGGCCACCTGCGGGCTGCCGCTGATACCGGAGGGCGGTCCCGAGGGCGCCGACGATCCGGCGTTCGGGGTGCACCGGGAGAGCGGTGCGCTGAACGAGGTGCTGGCAACCGGGGCGGATGTGCTGACCCGGGCGCTGGTCAAGGCGGTGCTCGCGGCGGAGACCGTGGACGGCCCGGGCGGTGTCTTCCCCGCGTACCGGGATCTTTACAGCCGCTGATCCGGCCCGTTGCCGCTCCCGGCCGGAGGGAAGGAAGCGTCCGGCCGGGAGAGAAACGGGCCGCAGAGACGGAGAGAAGGGGGCATATGGACACCGATCTGCTGATCGTCGGGGGTGGCCCGGCGGGCTGCGCCGCCGCCGTGATGGCGGCGAGCGTGGGGATGCGCTCGGTGCTGATCGAGTCGGGCGACGCGGTATGCGGGGCGCTGCGGCGGATCCCGGTGGTGAGCAATGTCCTCGGAGCCACCAACGGCCCGGATCTGGCGGCGGCGGTCGAGGCCGATCTGGCGCGATGTGATCTATGCCGGGTGGAGCTGGGCAGCCGCGCCACGCTGATCGACGCCTTCGACGACCGCGTCGAGGTCACGGTCGAGCCCCTGGCGCCGGTGGGGTCCGCGCGGGGGCGTGGAGCGCGGCTGACCGCTCCGTATGTGGTCGTCGCCACGGGGGTCGGGCCGCTGGGTCCTGAGGGCGCGGGATGGCTCGGGGGCGTGGCGGGCCGGGCGCTGCCGCCGCTGTGGGAGGCGGATCCGGCGGCGATCGACGGCCGGACGGTGCTGGTCCTGGGCGCGGACCGGCCCCTGGGCACCGTGGCGCGGGCCCATCCGGAGCTGAGGACCCGCTTTGTGGTGGCGTATCCGCCCGAGGACGCCTACAAGGCTGAGGAGATCCGGCGGGACTCGCGGGTGGAGCTGGTGGCCGTGCGGCGGCTGGAGTTCGGGCCCTCCTCGGCACCGGTCACGGCCGAGGTCCGAACGGTGGAGGGCGAGCGGCGGGTCCTCACGGCCGATCTCGCCTTCCTCAACCTGGGCAGCGCCCCGGCGCCACCGGCCGGGGCCGTGGCCACCGACCGGTCCGGGTACTGCCCTCCCGGGCGCCAACACCCCAGGGTCTTCACCGCCGGTGATCTGCGGTCGGTTCGCTTCCAGCGGATCACGACGGCCATGGGGTCGGGTGGCGAGGCCGCGCTCGGTGCCTACTACGCTTCGCGCGGTCTGCCCACGCGGGCCGACGGGCTGCCCACAGAGATCGGCCGCCCGCCCACGGAGAACGGCGATCTGCCCACAGAGACCGGCGGCCCGCCCATGGACGTGGGCGGGCCGCCGGACCCGGCAGGGGGTGGCTGAGATGCGGTCAGGCCGCGACCGCCACCTTCGACTCGTCCTCGGTGGTACCGCCCGGGGCGGCCTTGCCTCCCGCCTGGCCGGTGCCCTCCGCCTCCGCCGTCTTCCGCAGCCCCTTGAGGAAGACCACCAGACCGGCCGAGACGACCGTGCCCGCCACGATGGCCAGCAGGTAGAGGAACGGCTGGCCGATCAGCGGCACCACGAAGATGCCGCCGTGCGGGGCGCGCAACGTGCAGTCGAAGGCCATCGACAGCGCACCGGTGACGGCACCGCCCACCATCGAGGAGGGGATCACCCGCAACGGATCCGCCGCGGCGAACGGAATGGCGCCCTCAGTGATGAAGGAGGCACCCAGCACCCAGGCGGCCTTGCCGTTCTCCCGCTCGGTCTTGGTGAACAGCCGTCCGCGCACGGTGGTGGCGAGGGCCAGCGCCAGCGGCGGGACCATACCGGCGGCCATCACCGCGGCCATGATCTTGAGGCTTCCGGTGGAGGGGTCCGACACCGCGATACCGCCGGTCGCGAAGGCGTATGCCACCTTGTTGACCGGGCCGCCGAGGTCGAAGCACATCATCAGGCCGAGGAGGACGCCGAGACCGATGGCGTTGGCGCCGGAGAGGCCGTTGAGCCAGTCGGTCATCGCCTCCTGCGCGGAGGCGATGGGCTTGCCGATCACCACGAACATCAGGACGCCGACGATCGCCGAGGAGATCAGCGGGATCACCACCACTGGCATGATGCCGCGCAGCGCCGCCGGGACCTTGAATCGCTGGATGCCCATGACGACCGCGCCCGCGATAAGACCCGCGACCAGACCGCCGAGGAATCCGGCCTTGATGGTGGTCGCGATGTAGCCGCCCACGAAACCGGGGACCAGACCGGGCCGGTCGGCCATGCCGTAGGCGATATAGCCCGCCAGGACCGGCACCAGGAAGGTGAACGCCGCACTGCCGATCTGGAAGAGCAGCGCAGCCCAGCTGCTGCTCTCGGCCCAGACGAAGTGGTCCGCCACCGACTTGGCACCCGCGATCTCGTAACCACCGATCGCGAAGGCGAGCGCGATCAGCAGACCGCCCGCGGCGACGAACGGAACCATGTAACTGACGCCCGTCATCAGCCACTTGCGCAGCCGGGTGCCGAAGCCGTCACCGGCGGGACCGTCCTGGTCCATCGGCGCCGAGCCCCCCGCCGCGCCGTCGGCCGGTGCGCCGACCTCACCACGGGCGGCCTTCCCGCGCGCCTCGGCGATGAGTTCGACGGGGCGGTTGATGCCCGCCTTCACTCCGACGTCCACCGTCGGCTTACCCGCGAAGCGGGCCTTGTCGCGGACCTCCACATCGTGCGCGAAGATCACCGCGTCGGCGGCGGCGATGGTGGCCGCGGGGAGCTTGTCGAATCCAGCCGAGCCCTGGGTCTCGACCACCAGCTCGACCCCGGCCTCGCGACCGGCGTTCTCCAGCGACTCGGCGGCCATATAGGTGTGAGCGATACCGGTCGGGCAGGACGTGACGGCGACGATCCGGAAGGGAGCCACCGGCTCCGAGTCGGTGGCCTCAGCGGCGGCGGGCTCAGCAGCCGCGAGCTCAGCGGCGGCGGGCTCAGCGGCGGCGGGCTCACCTGCCGCGGCAGACTCACCTGCCGCGGCGGACTCCTCGGCCCCCGTTCGCTCAGCCCCCGTTCGCTCAGCTCCCGTCCCCTCGGCGGCGGGTGCGCTCTGCTCCTCGCCGCGGATCAGGGCGGCGACCCGTTCGGGCCGGTCGGCCGAGCGCAGCGCATCGGTGAAGTCGGCGTTCATGAGCTGCCGCGCCAGGCTCGACAGGATCGTCAGATGGTCGCTGTCCGCGCCCGCCGGGGCGGCGATCAGGAAGATCAGATCGGCCGGACCGTCCGCCGCGCCGAAGTCGATCCGGGCCGCGCTGCGCCCGAAGGCCAGGGTCGGCTCGGTGACATGCGCGCTGCGGCAGTGGGGTATGCCGATGCCGCCGTCCAGGCCGGTCGGCATCTGCTCCTCGCGCGCCGCCACATCGGCGAGAAAGCCGTCGAGGTCGGTGACGCGGCCGGCCGCGACCATGCGTTCGGCGAGCGACCGGGCGGCGGCTTCCTTGGTGTCGGCGGACAGGTCAAGGTCGACCAGATCCGCGGTGATCAGCTCACTCATCTCGCGGCTCCCTTGTGTGCGGTGCCGCCCTGGGGGAGGCGGGCGGACGGAGTGGGGATTGGGGGGTGGGAGTGGGGTCGGCCGGTCACGCGGGCTCCCTGAGCACACGGTCCAGCGGGATATCCGCCGTCGTGACGACGGCGGACGGATCGAGGTCTGCCGGGGTCGGCATGGCGCTGCCCGGCAGCTGCACCGCGGCCGCCCCGTGGGCCACGGCCGAGGCGAGTGCGGCGGGCCCGGCGCCGCCCGCCGCGAGGAATCCGGCGAGCGAGGCGTCGCCCGCGCCAACGTTGCTGCGCACGGCGGCGACCCGTGCGGTGCCGAAGTAGGCGCCCGTCCCGTCGACCAGCAGCTGACCGTCGGCGCCCAGACTGGCCAGCACGGCGCGGGCACCGAGCCCTCGCAGCTCCTCGGCCGCCTTGACCGCCTCGCCCACGGTGGCCAGCGGACGGCCCACGGCCTGGGCCAGCTCCTCGGCGTTGGGCTTCACCACATCGGGACGCTCGCGCAGGGCGGCGGTCAGCGAGGGGCCGGAAGTGTCCAGGGCGATCCGGGCGCCCGCCCGGTGGGCCCGCGCCACCAGTTCGGCGTACCACTCGGGCGCGAGCCCCCGGGGCAGGCTGCCGCAGCAGGCGATCCAGTCGGCGCTCTCGGCGCTCGTCCGGACGGCCTCCAGCACCGCCTCGGCCTCGGCGTCGCTCAGTTCGGGCCCGCCCGCGTTGAGCTTGGTGAGGGTGCCGTCCGGTTCGGCCACGGAGATGTTGACCCGGGTCGAGCCCGCCACGGGCACGCCCGCCGCCTCGATGCCCAGCTCCCCCAACAGCCGTGCGAGCAGCGCGCCCTCCGGTCCGCCGAGCGGCAGCACGGCCACCGTGCGATGCCCCGCTGCGGCCACGGCGCGCGAGACATTGACGCCCTTGCCACCGGGGTCGACCCGGTCGGCCGTGGCCCGCAGCACGGCGCCGCGCTCCAGCGCGGGGATCTCGTACGTACGGTCCAGGCTGGGGTTGGGGGTGACGGTGAGAATCATGCGCGTGCCACTTCCGTGCCCCGACGCTCGATGGCCAGGGCGTCCTGCGGGCTGAGCCCGGTGTCCGTGATGAGCAGATCGACATCGTCCAGGCCGCCGAACCGGGCGAAGTGCTCCCGGCCGAACTTGGCGGAGTCCGCGAGCAGCACCACCCGCCGGGCCGCCGCGATCATGGCGCCCTTGACGGCGCCCTCCGCGAGATCGGGTGTGGTGAGTCCGCCGTCCAGCGAGAAGCCGTTGGTGGCGAGGAAGACCACATCGGCCTTGATCTCTCCGTAGCCGCGCAGCGCCCATGCGTCCACGGCGGCCCGGGTGCGATGGCGGACCCGTCCGCCGACGAGGTGCAGCGCGATACCGGGGTGGTCGGCGAGGCGGGCGGCGACCGGCAGAGCGTGGGTGACGACGGTGAGGTTGGCCTCCAGCGGGAGGGCTGCGGCGAACCGGGCCGCCGTCGAGCCCGCGTCGATGATCACGCTGCCGTCGGACGGCAGCTCGGCGATGGCGGCGCGCGCGATGCGGTCCTTCTCATCGGCGGCGGTGGACTCGCGCTCGGCGAGATCGGGCTCGAAGTCCAGACGGCCGGCCGGGATGGCGCCCCCGTGCACACGGCGGACGAGCCCCGCCCGGTCGAGGGTGCGCAGATCACGCCGCACGGTCTCGGCGGTGACCTGGAACTCCTCGGCGAGGGACAGGACATCCACCCGCCCGCTTTCACGGGCGAGCCGGAGAATCTCCTGCTGACGCTCCGGTGCGTACATGTGGGTTTACGTCCCTTCCATGCCCGAACCTGTGATTTCGCGGCCAGATTACGTGGACGATGCCGGAAAGTAAACAGACTCGGGCACGAAACGAACTCGACCGGGCATGGACGGGTCGCGATCGCTCAGCGACCTCTGCCTCCGAGTTCCCGCCCCACGCATCGCCGCAGCGCACCGTCCGATTCCCGCCGGACTTCCACCACCCGCCCGACCAGGATCGAGTCATGTCCCCCTCATCGGGAGGGACCAGCACACAGCGGAATTTTCCTCGCATCATTCGTCAACAAGGAGAAGGACATGACACTCGACGGCAAGGCGGCCCTGGTCACCGGTGGCAGCCGGGGTATCGGCGAGGCCGTGGCGATCCGGCTCGCCGAGGACGGCGCCGATGTCGCCCTGACGTACCACAGCCAGGCCGACCGCGCGGCGGACGTCGTCGACCGGATCAAGGCGCTCGGCCGTCGCGCCTGGGCGGTGCGGGTCGACGGCGCCGACGCGCAGGAGGTGCGCGCCGCCGTGGACGGGGCCGCCGCCGAGTTCGGCCGACTGGACATCCTGGTCAACAACGCGGGCGTCGGCGTCCTCGGCCCCCTCGCCGAGCTGTCCCTGGACGATGTGGACCAGATCCTCGCCGTGAACGTCCGGGCGCCGTTCCTCATGGCGCAGGCGGCCGCCGCGCTGATGACCGACGGCGGGCGGATCATCAACATCGGCAGCTGTATGGCCGAGCGCGTCGCCTTCCCCGGCGGCAGCCTCTACGCGACCAGCAAGACCGCGCTCACCGGCCTCACCAAGGCCCTGGCCCGTGAACTCGGCCCGCGCGGGATCACGGCCAACCTGATCCACCCCGGCCCGGTGGACACCGATATGAACCCGGCGGACGGCGAGAGCGCCGCACTCCAGAGCGGCTTCACCGCACTCGGCCGCTACGGCCGTCCCACGGAGATCGCGGCGACCGTGGCCCATATCGCGGGCGACAGCGGCCGCTACATCACTGGCGCGTCGATCGCTGTGGACGGCGGCTTCGCCGTCTGACCGCCCGCCCCACACGGACCGCACCCGGACCGCACCCGGACACAAGCGAGCCCCGGCGCCAGGGGGGGAGGCGCCGGGGCTCGGTCCATGGGTTGGAGAGGGTCTGGTGGCGGCTGGAGTCTGCTGTCCCGAGAACTCAAGCCGCTGCGTCGAAACCGGTCTGGCGGGCCATCTTCTTCAGCTCAAGCAAGGCATGCTTCTCGATCTGGCGGATGCGCTCACGCGTGAGGCCATGCTGCTTGCCGACCTCGGTCAGGGTGCGCTCCCGGCCGTCGTCGATGCCGTACCGCGCCTTGATGATGGAGGCGGTGCGGTCGTCGAGGCGGCCGATCAGGTCCTCCAGCTCCTCGCTGCGCAGCAGCGTCATCACCGACTGCTCGGGCGACACGGCCGAGGTGTCCTCCAGCAGATCGCCGAACTGGGTCTCCCCTTCGTCGTCGACCGACATGTTCAGACTGACCGGGTCGCGGGCCCAGTCGAGCACATCCGAGACCCGCTCCATCGTGGAGCCGAGCTCCTCGGCGATCTCGGCGTGCTCCGGCTCACGGCCGTGCTCACGGTTGAACTCCCGCTGCACCCGGCGGATCCGGCCGAGCTCCTCGACCAGGTGGACGGGCAGCCGGATCGTACGGGACTGGTCCGCGATCGAGCGCGTGATGGCCTGACGGATCCACCACGTGGCATAGGTCGAGAACTTGAATCCCTTGGTGTAGTCGAACTTCTCCACCGCGCGCACCAGGCCCGCGTTGCCCTCCTGGATCAGGTCGAGCAGGGGCAGCCCACTGCGCGGATAGCGGCGCGCCACAGCCACGACGAGGCGCAGGTTGGAGCGGATGAAGATGTCCTTGGCGCGGGCACCTTCGGTGGCTATCGCCTCCAGCTCCTCGCGGCTCGCACCTGCGGCAGGGGCCTCCTCAACCTCGCCGTCCAGGATCTGCTGGGCATACACCCCCGCTTCGATGGACTGGGACAGCTCGACCTCCTTCGCCGCGTCCAGCAGCGGGGTACGAGCGATCTCGTCGAGATACATGCCGACCAGGTCGCGATCGGCGATCTCCCCGCCTGAGGCGCGAACGCTGTTGGCCCCATCAGCGCCACCAGCGGCGGCGGACTGATTACGGGCGACGGCACGGGTTGCCATGCGTGCTCCCTTACAGATGGATCGGGCGCGGACTATGGACGGACTCTCCGGTGTCGGGTGCCCCGTCCGAAGGAAACAACGACTGGAATCAGGACAGAATTCCCATCAGGCCCCCACCTTTTTACGATCATGCAGTATCCTGTCCACCCACACGGGGCTCAGCGCACTGCCGAAGCGGCGGGAAGCGCAGGTCAGACCCCCTATGCCGGCGTCTCCTCCGGCTCTCCCGCCCGTCTCTCATCTGTCAAGACGAATCTCGGGGGCTCCCGGTTGCCCGGATGGCCCATCGCGCCGGGTTGCCCTGCCCTCCGCATGGGTGTGCGCTGGAAAGTGACAGGTCAGGGCGGGGACGCGGCGACGAGGAGGTTCGGTCATGAATGCCCCCACAGCCCCGGTGAGCCACCGCCACCATCCACGGCTCCACCTCCCACTGCACCCCTCCGCCTCCTGGGGCATCCCCGTCGTCCTGGCGGTGCTCTTCGGCGGCTGGGTGATGTTCGTGGACCACAATCAAGGCTCCACCATCCCCGCGTCCGCCGTCCTCGGCGTGGTGTCGGCGGTGGTGGTCGGAGCGCTCTGCTACGCCCTCGGCAGGATGACGCCGGGCCTGATCCCGGAGATCCGGGCCGTGCTCTACGGGACGCTCCTGGGCTGTGCGCTCGGCTTTCTGCACGCGGTGAGCGGAGGCTCGGTATACCGGTCCGCGGGGATCGGGCTCGGGGCGGGGCTGGCGATGACAGGCATAGCGTTCTACGTCTTCCACGTACGCGAGGAGCGCCCCCCGCAGTAGCCCGTCAGCCCGCCCTGGCCCTCCGCAGCCCCCGCCCCAGACCTCCGGCTGAGGTCCCCGGGGCCCCCGCCCCGGCCCCGGCTTAGGTCGTTGGTCCCCGCACGCTTCCGTCCCCGGCCCGATTCGGGGCCGCCCCGCCCTCCCTAGCGTGAGGCCATGACAGACGACACGAGTGGAACCCTCGACGAAGCCCTCGAGCGACTGCACGCCTCCGGCCCCGAGCATGAGGGGTGGCTGAGCAATCACGCACCGATGGCCGTCGAGGCGCTGGTGCGTCACGGCCAGGGGCGCACCGTGCACCGGTGGCTGGACCGCTATCGCGACAAGCTGGAGGAGATGCCGAGCTCGTACGCCCGGATCACCGAGGAGAACTGGCGCGAGGCGCTCGGCGATCCACGCCGTCTCGCCGACTGGCCCGCCTACTTCGACCGCGAGCTCGCCGGCCGCCCCTGGCGGGACGTGCTCGCCGTGTGGTGGCCACGGCTGCTGCCGGGCATCGCAGGCGGCGCGACACATCCGGTGATCCGGGTCGGCCACGCCGTACGGACCCTCCTGGACGACCCGGGCACGACGACCGCTCCCCGCACCGCCGAACTGGCCCACGCCCTCGGCTACTGGGCCGCCCGGCACGCCCCGCTGCCGCCGCTCCGGCAGCAGCCGGGCCCCGCCTCGGGGTCTGCGGCCGACGCTCTGGCCGCCGTGGAGCCGGTCGCGGACCAGAGCGGTGGCATACGGGCGCGGCTGGCCCGGCTCACCGCCTTCCCCACCTGGCCGCCCACCCCGCCGCTCGATCAGCCGCCCGCCTCGCAGCCCACCAGCCGGACGACCGCCCCCGACGCCCCCGACGCCCCCGACGCCGCCGACCCGGCGGAGGAGGCGCGCCGGCGGCTGACCGAGCTCGTACGGGCCGCGACCCATCGCTACGCCACCCACGGCCACGGCTCACCGGTCATGCTGGTCCACGCCGCGACCGCGCCCAACGCCGTACTGCGCGTCCTGCCCGCGCTGCCGCGGGAGTTGTGGGCACCGAGTCTGGACGCGGCATGGGCGGCGAGCGCCGCGGTCACGGCGGTGTACGCGCCGCAGGAGCCGCTCCCGGCCGACCGGCTGCCGTCCGCGACGGGCGTCACCCCCGAGGAGGTCTTCGCCCGCGCCGCCGCGCACGGCGATGAGCACGCCATCAAGCTCACCGACACCGCCCTCGACGTCGCTCAGGGCCCCGACGCCCTGGCCCTGGCCGCGGCACTCCACGCCTGCGCGATGATCGACCCGGCGCTCTGAGGCGGGCACGAACCGGTCCGTCCCCGACGAGCCGATCCGTCCAGGCTCACCCCCTCACCGAGCGCCCCACTCACCCGAACTGCAGCGACCGCTTCGCCAACCCCATCCAGAAGCCGTCGATCACGCTCCGCTGGCTGCGCAACTCCGCCTCCGCCGCGCCCAGCGTGACGAACAACGGCGCGAAGTGTTCGGTGCGCGGGTGGGCCAGCCGTCCCGCCGGGGCCGTGTGCTCGAAGTCCAGCAGCGCGTCGATGTCCTGCGCGTCCAGGGCCCGTTGCCCCCAGTCGTCGAACTCGGTCGACCAACTGGGCGGCGTCGGGCCCGTCTGCCGCATCGCGGCCAGGTTGTGGGTGAAGAAGCCGCTGCCGACGATCAGGACGCCCTCGTCGCGCAGCGGCGCGAGCTTCCGCCCGATCTCCATCAGCTTCCGCGGGTCGAGGGTCGGCATCGAGACCTGCAGAACCGGGATGTCAGCCTCCGGATACATTTCGACCAGGGGCACATACGCCCCGTGGTCCAGCCCTCGCTCGGGGATGTCCTGGACCGGTGTACCCGCCGTGCGCAGCGTCTTACGGAGCCGCTCGGCGAGCTCGGGGGCGCCCGGCGCCCCGTACCGCACCTGGTAGTAGTGCTGGGGGAATCCCCAGAAGTCATAGACCAGCGGGACCTGTTGGGTGGCCCCGATCGCCAGGGGCGCCTCCTCCCAGTGAGCGGAGATCATGAGAATGGCCTGGGGCCGGGGCAGGCCCGCGGCCCAGGCGGCGAGTTGTCCGGGCCAGATCGGATCGTCGGCGAGTGGCGGAGCACCATGGCTGAGGTAGAGGGCGGGCATACGCCCGTCGAGCACGGACATGAAGTCTCCTCGGCAGAGCCTGACAAGGTACTTGAAGTCTCAAGCAAGCATTCATCACTGTACCGCACACTTGTTTAAAGTTCAAAAAGTGTTCTCTAGAATGGACGCGTGGACAACGCCATGAAGACCCCCTCAGACACCGACGAACCGCGTTGGCTGACCGATGACGAGCAGCGCAGCTGGCTGGCGTACCGCCACGCACACATGCTTCTGGAGGATCACCTCGACCGGCAGCTGCAGCGGGACGCCGGCATGCCCCACGTCTACTACGGCCTGCTGGTGAAGCTCTCCTGGGCGCCACGCCACCGGATGCGGATGACCGAACTGGCCGAGGCCGCCAAGATCACCCGATCCCGGCTGTCCCATGCCGTCGCGCGCATGGAGAAGGACGGCTGGGTCCGACGCGAGGACTGCCCCGACGACAAGCGCGGGCAGAACGCGGTCCTCACCGACAAGGGGCTCAAGGTGCTGGAGGAGACCGCCCCCGGCCATGTGTCCGCCGTGCGGACGGCCGTCTTCGACCGGCTCACCCCCGAGCAGATCGAGCAGTTCGGCACCATCTGCCGGATCATCGCGGACGGTCTGCAGCCGGAGGGCGCCGACCTGCCCTGGCTGCGCTGACGCCTCCGCCCCCGGCACGCCGAGGACCGACGAACAAAGGACGGACGAGGGACGGACAAAGGACGGACGAGGGACGGACAAAGGACGGACGAGGGACGGACGAAGGACGACCGCAGGACGGACGAAGGCCCCGCTCCCCCGGGATTCTCCCCAGGGGAACGGGGCCTTCTCCTCTGTACGGATGATCTCCGCTGTACGAACTGCCTCAGCGCGTCAGTGCGCCATGACCGGAATGGCGTCCTCCGCCGCTCCTTCATCGGAGCCGGCCACCGCGCCGCCGCCTCCCTGATGTCCGGCGTTGACCATCGTGATGGCGATCACGCCGGCCGCCACCAGGATGCCGACCGCCCACCAGATGGCGGCCGTGTAGCCGTGCACCATCGACTGCAGCTGCAGCGCCGTGCGGGAAGGGGCGCCCGCCGCATGCGACTTGGCGTACGCGGTGGTGGCGCTCGCCGCGATGGTGTTCAGGAGCGCGGTGCCGATGGCGCCGCCCACCTGCTGCGAGGTGTTGACCATCGCCGAGGCGACACCCGCGTCACGCGGCTCGACGCCATGCGTGGCCAGGCTCATCGCCGGCATGAAGGCGGTACCCATGCCGAGGCCGAGCAGCAGGAACCCGGGCAGGATCAGCGCGGGGTACGAGGTGTCCAGGTCGATCTGGGTCAGCAGCAACATGCCCACCGAGGCGACCAGGAAGCCCGGCCCCATCAGCAGCCGCGCCGGGACCCGGGTCATCAGCCGGGCGCCGATCTGCGTCGAGCCGGTGATCATGCCCGCGACCATCGGCAGGAAGGCGAAGCCGGTCCTGACCGGGCTGTACCCCTTGACGACCTGCATGTAGTAGGTGAGGAAGAGGAACAGGCCGAACATGCCGATGATGGCGAGGCCCAGCGAGGCATAGACCCCGCCCCGGTTCCGGTCGGTGACCACGCGCAGCGGCAGCAGCGGCGCCTTCACCCGCGACTCGACGGCCACGAAGGCGATCAGCAGCACGGCCGCGGCGACGAACAGACCGATGGTCAGGCCCGCGGACCAGCCGTCGGACTCGGCGCGGGTGAAGCCGTAGACCAGTGAGACCAGACCCGAGGTGGCCAGGAGCACACCGGGGACGTCCAGCCGGGAGGTGTTGCGGCTCTCCACCGGGTCGCGGATCACGGCGACCGCGCCGATCGCGGCGACGATGGCGAACGGGATGTTCACGAAGAAGGTCCAGCGCCAGTCCATGTACTCGGTGAGCACACCGCCGAGGATCAGACCGACGGCACCGCCACCACCCGCGATGGCACCGAAGACACCGAACGCCTTGGCGCGCTCCTTGGGGTCGGTGAACATCACCGCGAGCAGCGAGAGCGCGGAGGGGGCGAGCAGCGCGCCGAACACACCCTGCAGCGCACGCGCACCCAGCAGCACACCGGTGTTCAGCGCGGCACCGCCGATGGCCGAGGCGGCCGCGAAGCCGGCCAGGCCGACGATGAAGGTCCGCTTACGTCCCCACAGGTCGGCGATCCGGCCGCCGAAGAGCAGCAGTCCACCGAAGGCGAGGGCGTAGGCCGTGATGACCCACTGCCGGTTGCCGTCGGAGATGCCGAGGTCGGCCTGGGCGCTGGGCAGCGCGATGTTCACGATGGTCGCGTCGAGCACGACCATCAGCTGGGCGAGGGCGATGAATATCAGCGCTTTCCAGCGCCGGGGATCCACGAATGGTGCCGTTTCAGGCATGGGTGAGCCTACCTAGCGGTGCAGAGAGTGATAAATGGGACGAGTGGGGCCGACCGAAGTCAGGCCGGCGCAGGGCGTTGGGTAACAGGTAGCGAGAGGCGTCGACGCACGTACGGAAGACTTGTGAACGCGCGCGAAATAAGCGGTGCTCCGGGATCGGCCGGGTGCGATCTATGTCACGGCCGGTGCTGCAGATCCTCCAAGGTCACGGACTTGCCGGGTAGTTCGGAGCGCGCCGGGGCCTGCAATCCGTCCAGGAACAGCTGCAGATGCCGGTGCACAAAGGCGTCGAAGTCCACACAGAAGCTGCCGGGCAGCGGCCGGGTGAGCTGGTTGAGCGCGACCATCAGGTCACCGACACCGATGTCGGTGCGCAGTCGGCCGTCGGCTTTCGCGGCCCCCATCAGGGCCTCGACTCCGGCGGACAGACGGTCGCGGACGGCAATGAGGTCAGGGTGCTCCTTGTCGAGGCCGTCGGAGAGCAGAAGGCACAGCGCGCCGATGCGCTCATCCGCCGCGGCATGGACGAAGCGCCGCAGCGCCGAGAAGGAGTCCGCCTCCTCGGCCATGGCGACTTCGGCCTGGTCGGCGACGCCGGACATCACCGAGAGCGCCACATGGTGGATGAGCTCACGGCGGTCCGTGAAGTGCCGATAGATCGTGGCATTCCCGACCCCTGCCCGTCGAGCGATTTCATCGAGGGGGGTTTGCGCCCCGGATTCGACGATCACCTCGCGGGCGGCCACGACAATGCGCTCCCGATTGCGCAGGGCGTCCGCACGCAGCCGGGGCTGCGCGGACTTCGCGGTCATCGTGTCGGCGGCCATGACAGCACTCCTTTCCGCGTACGGCATCCATGCGTACGGTTCTCCGGCGACTTGGTGGCGACACCAGGCCCCGGCCCAGACGTTCGAGCTTCAACATTTCCGGGGAGTCAGTCCCCGTTTATGCGGTCATCCGGTTAAACGGGGAATCACTCCCCGGAATTTCCGCGTCCGCAGGTGACCTGCCTCACACCTACTCGGCACCCCTCGCCACCCAAACGGAGCAGGTCATTCCCTCACTCGGCGGCACCCCACGAGCGCCCCGGCCCCAGCCGTCACACCGTGGTCGGCAATGGGACAGACGCATGGGACCACCCGCCACCGCATACGAATACGCCGGCCCCGCAGAGGCAGCGCATTCGCCACTGTCGCCGTGCTGACGGTGGCGGTGGTCGCCCCGGCGGCGACTCCGCGCCCCGCGTCCCCCACACCCCCGAGCTGGCCCCGGCGCCCTCCGGACGACCGGCCTTCGGCTCGCTCGCGCCCTGCGCCCTGGTCTCAGGACCGGGGCTGCAGATGTCCGAGGGCATACCCACCGGCCGCGGCTACAGCCGCAGCACCGGCACGGTCCACGCCCTCAACCTCATGATCGACTTCCCGGATGTGCGCGGCCAGGGCACCGCCCGCCAGCGCTTCGAGGAGTTCTTCCCCCAGACCACCCGGTGGTTCGCGCAGAGTTCGTACGGACGGCTGGACTACCGCCCCGAGATGCCGATCACCCACTGGCTGCGGATGCCGCGCTCGTTCCGCGCCTACGGCATCAAGCGCGGCAGCCCCTTCGACCCGGGCTATCGCAGACTGGTGGCCGACATCGCCAAGGCCGCCGACCCCAAGGTGGACTTCCGCCGCTACGACCTGGTGAACGTCCTGGTCACCCCGAACGCCGGGCCGCCGGCCGCGCATGCCGTGCTGTCCGTCACCTACGCCGACAACCAGCAGGCCCCGACCGCCGACGGCGTGCCGCTGGCCAATGTCTCCTTCGTCTACAGCCGCCAGGACGACGGCTCCGGTTCGCTGCGCCGCACCGGCTTCCGCGTCCTGCCCCATGAGAACGGCCATGTCTTCGGGCTGCCCGACCTCTACACCCGGGGCGGCGGCGACAAGGCCGGCCACTGGGATGTGATGTCCGAGGACTGGGGCGCCGGCAACGACCTGCTTGCCTGGCACAAGTGGAAGCTGGGCTGGCTCGGCCCGCGGCAGATCGCCTGCGCCGCCCGCTCCGGGGTCTTCGCGCACGCCCTGTCCCCGCTGAACCGGCCGGAGGGCACCAAGCTGGTCTTTATCCCCGTCTCGCCGTCCACCGGCTACGCGATCGAGGCGCGCGCGAGCGGCGGCAACGACGAGGCCATCTGCAAGCCAGGCGTGCTGATCTCCCGGGTGGACACCGGTGTGGACTCCGGCGGCGGCCCCGTCACCATCATGGACTCCACCCCCCACGGCCGCGGCTGCACCCGGGAGCGCAATGTCCACCCCGGACTCAGCGACGCGGCCTACGCGCCCGGCGAGACCTTCCGCACGGAGACCAACGGCCTGCGGATACGCGTCCGCGTCACCGGCCGGGACGCGGCCGGGGACTTCGGTGTGGAGATCACCCGTCGCGCCAGTGGCGGCGCCCGAGGCTGATCAGCATCAGCTGCTTGCGCGCGGTGTCGGCGACCCGCCGCTCCAGCCGCGGCTGATCCGGCTGCGCCTCCAGGAACGCCGTCGCCGTCATCACCATGTGGTCCACATACAGCTCCGCAAGCATCCGGACATCTTCCGGCGGCCAGCCGTCCGGCGTCAGCCGCGGGGAGAAGTCGGCGGCCACCTCATCGGCGAATCGGTCCAGCTCGGCGGCGATGGCCTCGCGCACCGCACGTACCCCGCCATGCCGCTCACGTGCGATGAAGCGGATATGCGCGGGATAGCGGCGGACATGCTCGGCGACCGCCTCGACGGTGGCGTCGATCCGCTCCTCGTCACCGTCCTGACCTGCGAGTATCGCGCCGATCATATGGTGCAGGCTGCCCAGGGACTCCTCGACCAGCGCGACCCCGAGGTCGCTCAGATCCCGGAAGTGCCGGTAGAAGGCGGCCGGCGCCACTCCCACCACCCGCGTGACCTCACGCAGCCCCAGACTGCTCAGGCTCTGGTCCTCCAGCAGCCCCAACGCCGCGTCCATCAGGGCGCGCCGGGTCTTCTCCTTCTGGGCCTGCCGGACCCCGGACGTGTGACTCATATCATTCAGTAAACAGCTGTTCGCTGAATTTTTCCAGGGGTGGGAGGGGTACTCTAGAACTCAGTGAACAGTTGTGATTCCAACTGTTCACCGAACAACTACCATCCGCACGCCAACCGCATCCCGATCGTCACTTCGAGAGAGGCTCACATGCTCTTCATCGTCGCGGCACTCGCCCTGATGGGAGTTCTTCTGGGGGCGGCGGCGCACACTCCGCTCCCCCTGTTCCTCGCCGCCGCGGGCGCCATCAGCGCCTGGCTGCTGATCTTCTTCATCCGCGAACGCACCGGCCACAAGGGGAGCTGAGACCCATGGCACTCACCGCACCGTCCCGCACCTCACCGGTCCGGGCGCGCAGGGACGCCGACGGCATGGCCGTCGCCTCCTTCGTGCTCGGTCTGATCGGCCTGCTGCTCTTCAACGCGGTCTTCGGGCCCTGCGCGATCGTCCTGGGGACGCTCGCCCTCGCCCGGGAGACCCGCCGCAGGGGCCGGGCGCTGCTCGGACTCGCACTCGGCATCGCCGATGTGGTCGTGCTCATCGTCCTGCTGACGCTGAACCAGTCCGTCTTCTGGCAGTTCGGGAGCTGATCCGCCCGGCAGTTCACCGGTACCGTCCCGCGCGGCCCTTCCACTCAGTGGAAGGGCCGTTGCCCGTACGTGACGGGCGTCACCACGCTGGCACGCATGACCGCCTTCGCGAGAAACCAGTGGTACGTCGCCGCCTACGGCCGCGAGATCGGCCGTGAGCTGCTGGGGCGCACCATCCTGAACGAGCCCATCGCCTTCTACCGCGCCGAGTCCGACGACACGGTCATCGCGCTCGCCGACCGCTGCGTCCACCGCCGCTATCCGCTCACCGCCGGCCGTCTCGACGGCGACACGGTCGTCTGCGGCTACCACGGCTTCACCTACGACACCGGCGGCGCCTGTGTGTTCGTACCGGGCCAAAAGCGCGTCCCGCGCACCGCCCGGGTCCGCTCCTATCCCGTCGTCGAGCAGGACTCGCTGGTGTGGGTGTGGATCGGGGACCCGGCGCTCGCCGATCCCGGCTCGGTGCCGCGCGCGCCCTGGCTGGCCGATCCGCGCTGGACGACCGTGGGCGGCATGGAGCCGATCGACGCCGACTACGGCCTGCTCGTGGACAATCTGCTGGACCTGTCCCACGAGACATATCTGCACAGCGGCTATATCGGCACCCCCGAGGTCGCCGAGACCCCGATCACCACGGAGGTCGACGAGGGCGCGGGCGTCGTACGGGTCAGCCGGCATATGGACGACGCCGAGTGCCCGCCGTTCTACGCCCGTTCCACCGGCATCGACGGCCGCATCACCCGCTGGCAGGACATCGAGTACCACGCGCCCTGTCTCTATCTCCTGCACAGCCGGATCGCCCCGGTCGGGGTGCTGCCGGCGCCGGACGGCTCCGATCCGGACGCCTTCCATGTGGAGATCACCTACGCCATCACCCCGTCCACCGACCACCATGTGTACGACTTCTGGGCCGTCTCACGGGACTTCGCGCAGGACGACGAGGAGGTGACCACCTTCCTCCACGACCTCAACCGGACCGTGGTGCTGCAGGACGTGGCCGCACTCAACTTGCTCCAGAAGGCCCTGGACACCGAGCGCGAGGGCTATCAGGAGCTCAGCATCAACATCGACACCGGCGGTCTGGCCGCGCGCCGCATCCTCGCCCGCCTCGCCGCCGAAGGAGAGCGGACCTCGGCCGTGGCGGCGACGAAATGAGGCGCGAGCAGCGCGCAGCGCCTCCGTTGAGGGTGGCGGGCGACGGGTGGGCGAGCGGCGCGCCCACGGCCGAGGTGTACCGGATCGACTGGCTGCCCGGCACCGATGTGCTGCACGGGGTCTGCCACTGCGGCGCCGAACACGACGCCGAGGACCCGGTCGAGCTGTGGCAGTGGATGCTCGCCCACCCCACCGGGCACCATCCCGCCGGCCACCGTAAGGAGATGACGTGACGAACCCCGGCGGCGAGTACGAGGACACCCTGCTGGTGGCCCGCCGGGAGGAGGTGGCCTCGGACGTGGTGGCGCTCACCCTGCGCCATCCGACGGGCCGCGAACTCCCCGCCTGGGAGCCCGGCGCCCATCTCGATCTCGTCCTCGACCCGGGCCCGACCCGGCAGTACTCGCTGTGCGGCGACCCCGCCGACCGCGCCTCCTGGCGGATCGCGGTGCTCCGCGCACCCGCCGGGCGCGGCGGCTCCGCCCGGGTGCACGACACCCTCACCGAGGGCAGCGCGGTGCGGGTGCGCGGGCCGCGCAACCACTTCGCGCTGCGCCCGGCGGCCCGCTATCTGTTCATCGCGGGCGGCATCGGCATCACGCCCCTCCTCCCCATGACGGCCGCCGCCGAGGCCGCGGGCGCCGACTGGCGGCTGCTGTACGGCGGGCGCACCCGTGCCTCGATGGCCTTCGCGGACCAACTCGCCGCCCGTTACGGCGGCAAGGTGCGCCTGGTGCCGCAGGACGAGGAGGGGCTGCTCGACCTCACGCCGTATCTCGACGCCCCGGCCGACCCCGGCACCCTCGTCTACTGCTGCGGTCCCGAACCGCTGCTCCAGGTCGTTGAGGAGGCGTGCCGCGGGTGGCCGGACGGGGCCCTGCGCACCGAGCGCTTCCAGCCTCGTACGGACGCGGCGGGCGCCGAACCGGCGGTCGGAGCCTTCGAGTTGGTGCTCACTCGCTCCGGGCTGACCCTCACCGTGGAGCCGGGGCGCAGTGTGCTGCGCACGGTCGAGGAGGCGGGGGTACCGGTTTTGTACTCCTGCGAGGAGGGCACGTGTGGGACGTGCGAGACGGATGTCGTCGAAGGAGAGGTGGACCACCACGACTCCGTGCTCACCGACGAGGAGCGGGCCTCGGGCGAGACCATGATGATCTGCGTCTCACGCTGCCGTGGCCGCCGCTTGGTGCTGGACCTGTGAATCCGCCCTGAACCGCCGCGTGAGCCCCTCGATGTGAGGTTCGGAACGACCCCGCCCACTGGACAAACAGGTTGGTTAGGCTAACCTAACTACGTCCTCGGGTTGCCGTCCCGCGAACCACGTCCCCGTATGCATCGAGAGAGAGCACCTTCATGCGCCAGGCCAGAGCACTCCCCCTCTCCCGCCGCGGTCTGCTCGCCGCAGGCGGCGCCCTCGGACTCGGAGCCCTGGTCACCGCCTGTGGCGACAACGGCGGTTCGGGCTCCGGCGGCGATGGCGGCGGCTCCTGGTCGTTCACCGATGACCGTAAGAAGAAGATCAGCCTCGACGGCCGACCCCAGCACATCGTCGCCTACATCGCCGCGGCGGCCGCGCTCTACGACTTCGGCATCGAGAAGCAGATCACCGGCGTCTTCGGGCCGACCACGCTGAAGAACGGCAAGCCGGACGTCCAGGCGGGCGACTTCCCCGTCGACCAGGCCACCTCCCTCGGCAACACCTGGGGCCAGTTCAACGTCGAGAAGTACGCCTCGCTCAGCCCCGATCTGCTGATCACCAACATGTACGACCCGGGCGCGCTCTTCTACATCCCGGACGACAGCAAGAAGAAGATCCTCCAGCTCGCCCCCAGCGCCGCCATCGGCACCGGCCGGGTCTCCATGGTCGAGCCCATCAAGCGCTATGCCGCACTGGCCGAGGCGCTCGGCGCCGACCCGAAGGCCAAGAAGGTCACCGACGCCAAGGCGCGGTTCGAGAAGGCGTCCGAGACGCTGCGCAAAACCGTCAAATCGCACCGGGTCAAGGTGATGGCCTGCTCCGCCAGCGCCGATCTCTTCTATGTCTCCAACCCGAAGGTCAGTGCCGACCTGATCTACTTCAGCGAGCTGGGCGTCGACTTCGTCGTCCCCGAAAAGCCCGACAAGGGCGGCTACTTCGAGAGCCTCAGCTGGGAGAACGCCGACAAGTACGACGCGGATGTGCTCTTCCTCGACAACCGCACCGCGACCCTCCAGCCCGGCGCCCTGACCTCCAAGCCGACCTGGTCCAAGCTCGCCGCGGTCAAGGCCGGTCAGATCACCGCCTGGAGCAGCGAGCCGCGCTTCTCCTACGCCGGCGCCGCCCCGCTCGTCGAATCCCTCACCAAGGCCATCCAGGACGCGAAGAAGCTCAGCTGAACGGTCAGCGCGACCGGCCGGCCCGGCCTCCCCACGGCAAGCGAAGGGAAGACCCCCTGCCATGACCACCGCAGCCACCACGACCGCCCCCGCCACCACCGCCGTTCCGTTCCGATTCTTCGACGCGCGGGTCGTACGGACCCGCCCGCTCGGACCGTCCATGGCACGGATCACCTTCGGCGGCGCCTGTCTGAAGGACTTCACCAGCGGAGGCCGCGACCAGCGCTTCAAACTGTTCCTGCCGCACCCCGGCCAGGCCGCCCCGGTGGTCCCGGTCGAGGCGGGGGAAGGCTGGTTCGCCACCTGGCGGGCGATGGACCCGGCCGAACGCGGCATCATGCGCTCGTACACGGTGCGCCGGCAGCGCCACGACCCGGACGAGATCGACGTGGACTTCGCGCTGCACGACGACAGCGGCCCGGCCGCCCGCTGGGCCGCGCGCGCCGAGGCGGGCGACCGGGTGACCCTGCTGGGCCCGGTCGTGGAGGACAACGGCGGTGTCGACTTCCGGCCGCCGTCCGGCACCGACTGGGTGCTGATCACCGGCGACGAGACCGCGCTGCCCGCCATCGCGGGCATCCTCGAATGGCTGCCCGCAGACCTGCCCGCCAAGGTGTGGCTCGAGGTCCAGCACGCCGAGGACATCCAGGAGCTGCGCACCGCGGCGAAAGCCGAGATCACCTGGCTGGTCCGGGACGCCGTGACCCCCGGCACCCCGCGCTCCGCGCTGCTGCGGAACGCCGTGGGCGCCACCGAACTGCCCTCCGGCACGCCGTACGCCTGGATCGCGGGCGAGGCCGGGACCGTCAAGGAGCTGCGCCGCCATCTGGTGCGCGAACGCGGCTTCGACCGCAAGGCCGTGACCTTCACCGGCTACTGGCGCCTGGGCACCTGTGAGGAACAGCTCGTCGAGGAAGCCGTGTCGGGCACCGGCCCCGCGACCGACGACTGATCCCACGAAAACCGAGCCCCCACAACCGAACCGCCACAGCCGAATCCCCCCGCGGGACCGCGAGACCCACCCCTGGACGACGGGCGGCCGACCGCTCGGCGCACCCCCACGCGCCCTGTCGCCGCGTCCAGCGCCCCCGCACGCCCATCGGGCCGTCAGGCCGTGGGCGGCCGCTCCCCCCACCACCGCATGCCCGCGCCCTCCGCACGCCCGCATGCTCATTTCCAGAAGGGACAGACCGTGAGTTTCCTCGCGCAGACCGCTGAGGACCCGTCGCCGGAGCCGATACCCGGGGCGGCGGATGGCAGGGCCCACCTGTTCAACGGCCGTACGGCGGAACGCTATCGGCGCTCGGTGACCGACGGCGTCGGCCTGGTGGCCTCCACCGTCGCCCGCACCGAGCGCCCCTTCACCGGCGTCACCCCCGCCGAACTCGCCCCCGAGATCTCCGGGATCGACCTGGAGCGGCCGCTCGGCGATCCGGACGCCGCGCTCGAGGAGCTGGAGAGCGTCTACCTCAAGGACGCCGTCTACTTCCACCACCCGCGTTATCTCGCCCACCTCAACTGCCCCGTGGTGATCCCCGCACTGCTGGGCGAGGCCGTCCTCTCCGCCATCAACTCCTCCCTGGACACCTGGGACCAGAGCGCGGGCGGCACCCTCATCGAGCGCCGGCTGATCGACTGGACCACCGAGCGCATCGGCCTCGGCGAGGCCGCGGACGGCATCTTCACCAGCGGCGGCACCCAGTCCAATCTGCAGGCGATGCTGCTCGCCCGCGACGAGGCGTGCACGCTGGTGGAGAAGGAGGCCGCCGCGTCCGGCGAGACGGTCGCCAAATCCGCCATCCTGCCGCGGCTGCGCATCCTCACCTCCCAGGCCGGCCACTTCTCCATCCAGAAGGCCGCCGCCATCCTGGGACTCGGCTACGAGGCCGTCGTCCCGGTCCCCTGCGACCAGGACCGCCGGATGCGGACCGCCGCCCTCGCCCATGAGCTGAACCGCTGCCGTCGCGAGGGCCTGATCGTCATGGCCGTCGTGGCCACCGCGGGCACCACCGACTTCGGCTCCATCGACCCGCTGCCCGAGATCGCCGAGCTGTGCGACCGGCACGGCACCTGGATGCATGTGGACGCCGCGTACGGCTGCGGACTGCTGGCCTCCCCCACCCGCCGCGCGCTGCTCGACGGCATCGAGCGCGCCGACTCGGTGACGGTGGACTACCACAAGTCCTTCTTCCAGCCGGTCAGCTCCAGCGCCGTGCTGGTCCGCGACCGCGCCACGCTCAGCCACGCCACGTACCACGCCGACTATCTCAACCCCGAGCGCAGCGCCCGGAATCTCATCCCCAACCAGGTGGACAAGTCCATCCAGACCACCCGCCGCTTCGACGCGCTCAAGCTGTGGCTGACGCTGCGGATCATGGGCGCGGACGCCGTCGGCGCCCTCTTCGACGAGGTGGTGGACCGGGCCGCCGAGGCATGGGCCCTGCTGGACACCGATCCGCGCTACGAGGTCGTCACCGAGCCCCAGCTGTCCACGCTCGTCTTCCGCTATGTACCGCCGACCGACGGGCCGGGCGACCCGGACCTCGTCGACCGGGCCAATCTGCACGCCCGCGAGGCGCTGGCCGCCTCCGGTGCGGCGGTCGTCGCCGGAACCGTCGTCGACGGCCGTCACCACCTCAAGTTCACCCTGCTCAACCCGGAGACCTCGCTGAGCGACATCGCGTATGTCCTCGACCTCCTCGCCGAGCACGCCGGTCAGTATCTGGCCCTGCACATCGAGCCCGAACTCAGCGGCCCCCGCCACTCGCGCGCCAGTTGAGCCCCTTCACCCCGCCGGAGACCCTCGTGCCCACCCCGCACACCCACGACTTCATCGCGGTCGGGCTCGGCCCCTACAACCTGGGCCTTGCCTGCCTGACCGAGCCGATCGAGGAACTCGACGGGCTGTTCCTGGAGAGCAAGCCCGAGTTCGACTGGCATCCGGGCATGCTGCTGGACGGCGTCACCCTGCAGACCCCGTTCATGGCCGACCTGGTGACGCTGGCCGACCCCACCTCCCCGTACTCCTTCCTCAACTACCTCAAGGAATCCGGGCGGCTGTACTCCTTCTACATCCGCGAGATCTTCTATCCGCTGCGCGCCGAGTACAACGACTACTGCCGCTGGGCCGCCGCGAAGCTCTCGTCCGTCCGCTTCGGCCACGAGGTGACGAGCGTCGAGTACGCCGAGGCCGACGGGCTCTACACGGTGCGCGCCCTGCGTCCCGCCACCGGCGAGACCACCACCCACCGCGCCCGCCATCTGGTGCTGGGCACCGGCACCCCGCCGTTCCTCCCCGAGGTGTGCCGCGGCCTGGACGGCGATCTGGTGCACAACACGGACTACCTGGGGAACAAGGAGGCGCTGCAGTCCAAGGAGTCCATCACCATCGTCGGCAGCGGCCAGAGCGCGGCCGAGATCTACCAGGATCTGCTCGCCGACATCGACACCCACGGCTACCGGCTGAACTGGGTGACCCGCTCCCCGCGCTTCTTCCCGCTGGAGTACACCAAACTCACCCTGGAGATGACCTCGCCCGAGTACGTGGACTACTTCCACGCGCTCCCCGAGGACACCCGCTACCGGCTGGAGGGTGACCAGAAGGGCCTGTTCAAGGGGATCGACGCCGACCTCATCAACGGCATCTACGACCTCCTCTACCAGAAGAGCGTGAGCGGCCCGGTGCCCACACGGCTGCTGACCAACACCGCGCTCACCGACGCGGAGTACGACGATCTGTCCGGCACGTACACCCTGGGGCTGCGCCATGCGGAGCAGGAGCGGGACTTCTCGCTCACCACCCACGGGCTCGTCCTGGCCACCGGCTACCGCTACCAGGTGCCCGCCTTCCTGGACCCGGTACGCGACCGCATCCGCTGGGACGGCCACGGCCGCTTCGACGTCGCCCGCAACTACAGCATCGACACCACCGGGCGTGGCATCTTCCTCCAGAACGGCGCCACCCACGCCCACAGCCTGACCTCCCCGGACCTGGGCATGGGCCCGTACCGCAACTCGTGGATCATCCGCGAGCTGCTGGGGCGGGAGCACTACCCGGTGGAGAAGTCCATCGCCTTCCAGGAGTTCGGCGCACCGGAAGGAGCCATCGCATGACACCGTCGCCGGTTTTCGAGCACACGGACGCCCGCCTGGGCACCTTCACCCTGCGCACCCTGGACCCGGCGGCCGACGCCGGGCTGCTGCACGGCTGGGTGACCCACCCCAAGGCGTCCTACTGGATGATGCAGGGCGCGGACGAGGCGGAGGTCGCCGCCGAGTACCGCCGGATCCACGAGCATCCGCACCATGACGCGTTCATCGGCCTGCACGAGGGGCGCTCGGCGTTCCTGGCCGAGCGCTACGACCCGTCGCGGGTGGAACTCGAGGGGCTCTACCCCGCCCGGCCCGGCGACGTCGGCATGCACTTCCTCTGCGCGCCGACCGACGCCCCGGTGCACGGCTTCACGCTGGCCGTGATCACCGTCGTCATGGAGTTCTGCTTCGCCGATCCGCATGTCCGGCGCGTCGTCGTCGAGCCCGATGTGCGCAACGCGGCGGTGCACGCGCTCAACGCGGCCGTCGGCTTCGAGATCGTCGAGCGGATCGCCAAACCCGAGAAGGACGCCTACCTCAGCGTCTGCACCCGCGAGCGGTTCGAGGCCGCCCGCGCCGCCCTCGCCGCCCGCGCCGTCCAAGGAGTGACCCGATGAGCCCCCGCGACGCCGTCGCCCACCTCACCCCCGATCTGTGGGACCGGGCGGGCCGCCTCCTCATCCGCAAGGCCCTCGCCGAGTTCACCCACGAACGCCTGCTCGCCCCCGAGCTCGGCCCCGACGGCCGCTACGCCGTGACCAGCGACGACGGGGCGGTGACCTACCGCTTCGCCGCCCGGGTGCTCTCCCTGGACCACTGGCTGGTCGAGGCGGACAGCATCACCCGCCACGACCGGACCGGCGCCGACCTCCCGCTGGACGCCCTGGACTTCTTCATCGAGCTGAGCGAGCGGCTGGGCCTGAGCGAGGACGTCCTCCCCGTCTACCTCGAGGAGATCAGCTCCACCCTCTCCGGTACGGCCTTCAAACTGGCCGCCGAGCCGGTGGGCGCCGCCGAGCTGGCCAAATCCGGCTTCCAGGAGATCGAGACGGGGATGACCGAGGGCCACCCCTGCTTCGTCGCCAACAACGGCCGCCTCGGCTTCGGCATCCACGAATACCTCTCGTACGCCCCCGAGACCGCGAGCCCCGTCCACCTGATCTGGCTCGCCGCCCGCCGCGACCGCTCCACCTTCACGGCCTCCGCGGACCTGGACTACGACGCCCTGATCCACTCCGAACTGAGCGAGCAGACCCGGGCCCGCTTCGCGCAGACCCTCACCGACCTCGGCCTGGACCCGGCCGACTACCACCTGCTGCCGGTGCACCCCTGGCAGTGGTGGAACAAGCTGTCGGTCAGCTTCGCGGCCGAGGTCGCCCGGCGGCATCTGGTGTGCCTGGGCCCCGGCGACGACGAATACCTCGCCCAGCAGTCGATCCGCACCTTCTTCAACACCAGCGACCCGTCCAAGCACTATGTGAAAACCGCGCTGTCGGTGCTCAACATGGGCTTCATGCGGGGCCTCTCGGCCGCCTACATGGAGGCGACCCCGGCCATCAACGACTGGCTGGCGTCTCTGATCGCCTCGGACGAGACCTTCCGGTCCAAGGGCTTCTCCATCATCCGGGAACGAGCCGCCATCGGCTACCACCACCGCCAGTACGAGGCCACCACCGCGAAGGGCTCCCCGTACCGCAAAATGCTCGCCGCCCTGTGGCGCGAGAGCCCCGTCCCGACCCTGGAACCCGGCCAGCGCCTGGCCACCATGGCGTCCCTCCTCCATACGGACCCCGACGGCGCCTCCTTCGTCAGCGCCCTCATCGAGGAATCCGGCCTCACCCCCACCACCTGGCTGCGCCGCTACCTGGACGCCTACCTCACCCCGGTGCTGCACAGCTTCTACGCCTACGACCTGGTCTTCATGCCGCACGGCGAGAACGTCATCCTGGTGATCGAGGACGGCGCCGTCCAGCGCGTGATCTTCAAGGACATCGCCGAGGAAATCGCCGTCATGGACCCCACAGCGGTCCTCCCCCCGACCGTCGAACGCATCCGCGTGGACGTCCCCGAAGACAAGAAACTCCTCTCGATCTTCACCGACGTCTTCGACTGCTTCCTCCGCTTCCTCAACGGCATCCTCGTCACCGAGGGCCTCCTGGAGGAGGACACCTTCTGGCAGACGGTCGCCGACTCCGTCCAGTCCTACCAGCGATCCGCCCCCCACCTGGCGGACAAATTCGCCCAGTACGACATGTTCACCGAGGACTTCGCCCTCTCCTGCCTCAACCGCCTCCAGCTCCGAAACAACCGGGAGATGGTCGACCTCCAGGACCCGGCGGGGGCACTCCAACTGATCGGCACGCTGAGGAACCCGATCGCGGGATTGGGTCGAGCGGAGGACTGAGACGGCCGGCGGCGCTTCGGGCCGGGGCTTAGGGTCGGGGCTTCGGGTCCGGGGCTTCGGGTCCGGGGCTTCGGGTCCGGGGCTTCGGGTCCGGGGGCACCCCCGGACCCAAGCCTTCGGCGCCCCGGAGCACCCGAAACGATCCAAGTGCACGACCCGCTACACTGTGGCGGTGCGACGCGGCGGCACCACCATGCCGCCCTGACGCCGGGCCTCCGTAGCTCAGGGGATAGAGCACCGCTCTCCTAAAGCGGGTGTCGCAGGTTCGAATCCTGCCGGGGGCACCAGCCAAAACGCCCCGAGCCGATCATGGCCCGGGGCGTTCGACATCCGCTGGAGAGTCCGCAGGTCAGACCCTTGATCGCCCTACCTCGTCGCCAAAACGGTTGTGACGTCCGGGTCTATGCTGCGCAGAGGAACGTGAACAGCCGCAGCGAACTGGATAGACGTAGGCGCATACTGGAGGGCCAATGACAAAACCTGCTGCATCGAAGCGTCATCTGCCCACCAGCCCCTTCAAGGCTCCGGCCACACCGGCTCCCAAGCACTTCGCCGTGGGCGACCAGGTCACCCACGACATCTACGGCCTCGGCCGGGTGATCGGCGTCGAGGAGGGCATCGCGGCGCTTGTGGATTTCGGCTCGGCGCAAATGCGGATCTTGAGTCCGTACGCCAAGATGACCAAGCTGTAGGGTCCGCCGTGCCCGGTCACGGCACGCCAGGGCCCTTCAGGAACCTGCAACGAAAGAGAGCCCCTCTCATCGATCTCACCTCGCTGTTCTCCGCTCCGGAAGGGCAACCCCGCCGTTCCACTGCAGCAGCATTGCCGCCTCCGACAACCAGCCCGTTCCGGGCCCCGGACTTCGGGGAAGACGAGATCTTCCCGCTCGAGGGTGCACAAGGACCCGTTTCGGGCATGTGTGCGGCGCGTCCCAAGGCGGCTTAGCGCTGAGCCTTGGTCAGGTCTTGTTGCCTGCGCGCAGCCAGGCGATGTAGTCGGCGGCGGCTCGTTCGGTGTCGTATTCGGGCTGGTAGCCGGTGTCTTCCTGGAGGCGGCTGATGTCCAGGACCATGGGCGGTGTGTCGCCTCCCATGGGGAGGTCGACCTGGGCGTCGGGGGCCGCCTTTTTGATCGCTTCGGCGAGCTGGGCGTTGGTCGTGGCGCGGCCGGAGCCGACGTTGTACGTACGGTGGTTCAGCTTGTCCGCGAGCTGGAGGAGGGCGAGGGCGCGGCCGGTGTCCCGCACGTAGTTGAGGTCGATCCCGTCCTCGGCGAAGGCCGGGCGCGCGAGGTGGGAGAGGTCCGGGGCGGTGCCGCGGGCGGCGGCGTGGATGAGGGCGGGGGCGGCGAAGAACGGGTCGGGGTGGCCGAGCGGGCCCCAGGTGCCCGAGATGCGGTAGTTGACGATGTCGATGTCCGTGGTGTCGGCAAGGAAGCCGTTGAGCAGTTCACCGACCTTCTTGAAGGTGGGGATCGAGACGGGTGCGTTCAACGGCAGCGGAGCGTCCTCGCGTAGTGGTCCGTCGTTCTGGACCCCGAAGTAGACGCCGATCGTGCTGGCGACGCCCAGCCGTCGCACGCCCCACTCCCGCGCCGCCTGCGCGATGTTCAGCAGTCCGTCGAGCGACTGTCGCGTCGCCTCGACCGCCGCGTCGGGGGCCGGGGACCAGGGATAGGACGCTGCCATGTGCACGATGCCCGTGATGTCGTGGCGGCGGCCGATCGCGAGCAGGGCGTCGCGATCGGTGATGTCCGCCTGTTCCACCGCCACCCGCTCTCCGGCGAGTAGGGCCGGGAGTTCACGGGTGCGGCGCTGGGCCACGACGCAGTCTTCGCCCTGGTCGAGCAGGGCTCGCACGGTGTGGGAGCCGATGAAGCCGAGACCTCCGGTGACGAGGATCATCGCTTGTCCTTTCCGTTCTGTAGCGGTTCTGTTCTGTAGCGGCCTGATCGTTGGAGGGCTCTTTTACTTGCTCTGCAGCTTCCCCAGCAGGCGGGGGACGGCCTGGTCGCCCGTCCCCCGTGTCTGCCATCATGACTGAACCGGAACGTTGCTCCGCTAACAATACGGAGCGGTGTTCCGCTTTGCAAGGTCGGTCATGGAAGGAGCGCGAGTGCCGTGGTGAACGACAGCGGCCAGAGCGCGGGAAGCTCAGCCGGGTCCAAGCGCAAGGACGCCCGACGCAACCAGCAGACCCTGCTGGACGCGGCCGCCGCGGTCTTCGTCGCCTCGGGCGTGGAAGCACCGGTACGCGACATCGCGGCCGAGGCCGGCGTCGGGATGGGCACGATCTACCGCCACTTCCCCACCCGGGCGGACCTCATCATCGCCGTCTACCGCCACCAGGTCGAAGCCTGCGCCGAGGCGGGCCCGGCCCTGCTCGCCACCAGCCCGACACCGCACGCCGCCCTCGAAGCGTGGGTCGAGCTGTTCGTCGACTTCCTGGTCACCAAGCACGGCCTGGCCGCCGCGATGCAGGCCGACAACACCGGCTTCGAAACGCTGCACGCCTCCTTCGTCGACCGGCTCCTCCCGGTGTGCACCCAGCTCCTCGACGCTGCCGTCGCCTCCGGTGAGATCCGCTCCGGCCTCAACGCCATTCAACTCATGCGCGGCATCGGCAACCTCTGCATCGGTGCCGAGAGCGATCCCCACTACGACGCCCGCCAGCTGGTCAAGCTCCTTGTCGCGGGACTACGCCAACCACGCTGACCGTGTCCCCGGGGCCGTTCGATCCACTCGTCGATCCCTGGACGGCGCGGTCAGAGGGCAGGGCCGGGCCGGGCCGCCAGCCGCCGGGGTGCTCTTCCTCCCCCGCCTCGACGGCGTCGATCACCGCCGGCACCCCGATGTCCCGCAGCCGCTCGGCCCCGGCCGGGGAGATCCGGATCTCCGCCCGCCCCTGCCAGAGCGATTCCCGCAACTGCGCCGTGTGCGCCCGCCAGTACGATGCCAGGTCGAAGTCCGCGGGTGGCACGAACTCCTCGTCGAGTGCCCGGAGGTCCAGGATCTGGCTGATCCGGTAGGTGCGGGGGGTGTCGGCGCCGGCGTGCGCCACCACGTACCAGCGGCCCGCCTTGAGCACGATCCCGTACGGTTCGAGCCGCCGCTCCACGATCTGAGGGGCGTACCAGCGCCGGTAGCGCACGTGGACCGCCCGCCGCTGCCATACCGCCGTCGCGACCGCGGGCAGATGCGGGGCATCGTCCGCCTCTCGGTACCACCCGGGCGCGTCGAGGTGAAACCGCTCGCGGATGCGTCGCGCTTGGCGCCGCAGCTCGGCCGGCAGGGCGGCCTCCAGTTTGAGTTCGGCCGCGGTCAGCACCGAGCCGAGCCCCAGATCGGCCGCGGGCCCCGGCAACCCGGCCAGGAACAATGCCTCGGCCTCATCGGCGGTGAGCCCGGTCAAGCGGGTGCGGTAGCCGTCGACGAGCGCGTAACCGCCGTCGTGGCCCGGCTCTCCATAGATCGGGACGCCGGCGGCGGTCAGCGATTCCACGTCCCGGTAGACCGTACGGACGGACACCTCGCACTCCGCCGCGAGTTCGGCGGCGGTCATCCGGCCGCGATTCTGCAGCAGGAGCGAGCAAGCGCACCGGCACCCTCTTCCCGCCTGTGACCGGCCGTTTCGAGCCGGACGGCACAGGCGTCTTCCACGGCGACGACGAACACCTCGGACGCAAGGTGAAGGTCCGCTTCGTCTGGTCGGAGGTCACCGAGACCACCGCGCACTGGGAGCAGGCGTGCCGGTCCTAGTTCAGCCCGGTGAGGAATTCGCTGAACAGGCGGTTCGCCGATTCGGACGCGTAGAGGCGGTCGAACTCCGCCCGGGCGATCCGGCGCCGGAACGCGCCCTGGTAGGAGGCGTCTCCGGAGTCATGCATCAGGTCGGTGAACCATGCCGCGAATGCCTGGTAGTTCCACACATGCCGCAGGCAGGTCGACGAGTAGGTGTCGAGCAGGCTCGCGTCCTGCTCCTCGGCCTGGCGGATGACGGCCTTCGCGAACACGTCGGCGTCGTGGAGGGCCAGGTTCATTCCCTTCGCACTCATGGGAGGCACAATGTGGGCGGCGTCTCCGAGCAGATACAACCGCCCATGGCTCATCGGGTCGTAGACCACGCTGCGCAGCGGCACCAGCTGCTTGCTGGAGATTTCGCCCCGCGTCTTCACGGGTTCGCCGAAGCGGGTCTCGATCTCTTCCCAGATGCGCTCGTCCGTCCACTCCGCGGTGGAACTCTCCAGCGGACACTGGAGGTAGAAGCGGCTCACCTCGGGGCCGCGCGCGAACTGGCCGGCGAAACCACGGGAATGGATCGCCATCATGGACTGGTGGTTGGCGGGAACCTCGGCCAGGACGGTCAGCCATGCGTACCCGTAGTCGTGCGCGTAGCGGGTGAGATGGCCGCTGGGGATGGTCGCCCGGCTGACACCGCGGTCGCCGTCGCAGCCTGCGATGAAGTCGCAGCCGATCGTCCGTGTCGTACCGGCGCTGTCCCGGTAGCGCACGAGGGGGCGTTCGTCGCCGGAAAAGCTCTCCAGCGAGATGTCGGCGGCCTCGAACCGGAGGTCTCCGCCGTCGCTGACGAACACATCGATGAGGTGGCGAACGAGCACCTGCTGGGGGCAGAAGCGTCCGTCGCCGCCGTCGGCCGAGTACGCGTAGGGGCGCGTCTCGCCGTCGATCCGGAAGTTCAACACCGGCTCGAAGGGGACGCCGTCGAGCACCCTGTCCTCGAGTCCCCACTGTCTGAACATGCGTGCCGCGCGGTGGTCGATGACACCGGCCCGCTGCCGCTGCTCGACGTACGTACGGCTGCGCTTTTCCAGGACGACGCAGTCGATCCCGCTGCGCAGCAGGAAGTTGCCGAGGGCGAGCCCGGCGACTCCCGATCCCACGATCACCACCGTGGTGTTTTCGTCCACTACGGACATGGGTCGTACCCCTTCATTTTCGTGTGAGCGCGCCACGGAGCCGCCACGGAGCCGTTCCCCGGCATGCACGGGCCGCGCCACGGCGCGCCACGAGGGCATATCCTTAAGCGAAGTCGTGACTACGGATCATACGTAGTCTCCACTACGGATCACAAGGAGGAATCGGCATGCGCCGAGACGGGGCCGCCAACCGGGAGCGCGTTCTGCTCGCCGCCGAGCAGGTGTTCGCCGCGAGCGGGGCCGCGGGTTCCACGGAGGAGATCGCCCGGCAGGCGCAGGTCAGCATCGCCACGGTGTTCCGGCACTTCCCGACCAAGCAGGACCTGATCGAGGCCACCGCCGTGCGCTACCTCGAGAAGCTGACCGACGAGGCACGCCGGCTCGCCGATGACACGGACCCCGGCAGGGCGTTCGCGTCCTTGATGCGGACCCTCGTGTCGACCGGGGCCGTCAAGATGACCCTGCTGGATCTGCTGCCTCCCCACAGCGACGACGGCGAAGGCCTGTCCCAGCCGGTCACCGCGGCAGTCGACGCCTTCCGCGGAGCCCTCAGGTCGGCGCTCGAACGCGCCCAGACCGCCGGGGCCGCCCGACCGGATGCCACCGCCGACGACGTATCCGTACTGCTGCGCGCCCTGGCCCATGTGGCGACCCCCGGCGAGGGCGGGGGCGTCGACCGGGCCGTGGGAATCGTCCTCGACGGCCTCGGCGTACCGCGCTGACCCGAACTCGCCCACCGGGCGGGGGCGGTCGGCCGCCGGGCACAGGGAGACGGGCAGCGGTCTTGCGTTCGGATTGCGACGATGTGGTGCGCTGCGCACACGGGGCCCGCCGCTCCCCCACCGGTTCCCACACACGTCGGAGTCACCGGGCGGAAGGTCCCCTCAGATCCCCACGGGGAGGAGCGCCCCGCCGTCGCCCCGCCAGGCCCGCGCCACCGCCCTGCCGGACAGGACGATGCGTCATGCTCAGTTACGGGAGTCGGCGGGGGTGTCCGTACCTCGGGCGCCAAGTGCCGTACGTCACAAGGAAGTTGAGCCGGACGGCGGGAGATCACGGCCCGGTCTCGTTCTTCTTTGGTTGCGCAACCGTTCAGCTTCCAGACAACTCTACTTTGGCGACCCTTCCGTTCCGGCCGCCGGGGGAGACAGGTGGCAGTCGGGGCCCTAGGGCGACCAATGCGTTACTGATGGAGGATTTGTGCGCAATAGAACCCGAGGTGTGGTGGGTGTGGCGGTTGGCGCCGTCGTCACCGCCGCTGTGGCCGCCGGGGCCGGCGCCGTCGTGTCGAACGGCGACGGGACCGACCAGAAGCAGCCCTCCCCCAGGGCTGCCGCGGCAGGAAAGACCACGGGCGACTTCGACGGCGACGGATATGCCGACCTCGGCGTGGGCGCGCCCGACGGCACCGTTTCCGGGAAGTCCAAGTCGGGCTACGTGGGCGTGACCTACGGGGCCCAGAGCGGCGTGGACACCGGTCGGCACGGCACGTTGTCGCAGGCCAGCGCGGGGGTGCCCGGCACCCCGGAGGCCGGGGACCACTTCGGCTCGGCCGTGGTGCGCGGTGACGTGGACGGGGACGGGTACACCGATCTGATCGTGGCCGCGAACTACGAGGCCATCGGCACCGCCAAGCGGGCCGGTTCCGTGACGGTCGTCTTCGGCTCGAAGGACGGTCTGTCCAGCGACGCCATCGCCTTCCACGCGCCGAAGGCCACCGCCTACGCGATGTTCGGCGACACCATGGCCGTGGGCGACTACAACCACGACGGCCGCGATGACATCGCCATCTCCGACGGCACCGAGGTCCAGATCGTCAGCGGCGCGGCGAACCTGCGCGAGACGGCCACCCCGAAGATGTCCAGCGTCACCCCGCCCGGCGGCGGAGCGGGCATCCAGCATCTGTCCTCGGGCGACATCAACGGGGACGGCTTCGCCGACCTGGTCACCGTCGCCTACCAGGACGACCCCGCCGACGAGGGCACGCTCGGTGTGCTGCCCGGTTCGTCCGGCGGGCTGAAGAGCACGTCGCTGGGCGAGGACGTCGCGCTGCCGTTCGCCTCGTACCAGGCCGTGGTGGGTGACATCAACGGCGACGGCAAGGACGACGTCGTCACGGACACCGGCTTCGAGGACGGTCCGGAGGACCAGCGCCTGCGGACGTACCCGGGCACCGCCCAGGGGCTCGACACCGCGAACCCGGTGGACTGGAAGGGCGCGGCGCAGAGCGGCACCGCCTCCCAGCTCACCGACATCAACGGTGACGGCAATGACGACCTCGTCGTCAGCGACACGGCCGCCGAGGCCCCCGGCGGCTACAACGACGCCGGCGCCATCACCGTGCTCAAGGGCACCAAGGACTGGCTGACCGACGCCGGGGCGCAGACGTTCTCCCTCGACACCGAGGGCGTTCCCGGCGAGATGGCGGGCAACGACAAGTTCGGTGACGCCGTCTCGGCGGCCGACTACAACGGCGACGGCAAGCCCGACCTGGCCGTCGGGATCCCGAACCGCACCGAGGGCGCGGGCGCGGTGGCGCTCCTGTACGCGGGCGCCGACGGGATCACCGCCGAGGGTTCCGCCCTCATCGGGCCGGGCGACCTCGGCTCCCCGGCGGCCGATGCCGCCTTCGGCACGGAGCTGTCCGGCCCGGCCACGAAGTAGCACCACGGCACGGAGCACCACCCCGTTGTTGGTTCGATGGCCTGGTCCGGCTCTTCCGAGCCGGGCCGGGCCATCGGCCGCATACGACCAGCCGAACGCGACCATGAATTCATGGTGAGGCGCGGCCGACGGGACATCGTCGTCTCACCGCCGCCCGGCCAAACCTCCCTGGTCAGCAGAGCTTCGGCCGACCGTACGCGGCCGCGCACCGCACACCCCGTCGCACAACCAACCGCAAACCCCGCGAGTCACGGGGCCGGCCGCTCCCCTCTTCCTCGCCGGCACGGCGAGAGCCAGGACCCGTACGCCACCCTGAAGATGTCGCTCGGCGATGGCACGATACTGCCCCTCAGCCCGCGACCTTGGCGATGATGCCCCGCATCTCCTCGCGGCCGAAGGCCCGCAATGTCGTGGTGCGCACATTGCCCAACGCACCGAGCTGCAAGGACGCCGCGGTGGCGGTCTCGTCGTCGGGGGCCTCGATAATGCACACGATGTCGTACGGCCCGTCCGTCCAGTAGATGTCCACCAGCCTCGCCCCGAGCTTGTTCAGTGCCGCGGAGAAGTCCTCGGTGCGCTTCGTGGTGTCCTTGTAGGCGCGGACTCCCTGCTCGGTCCAGTTCAGCAGCGTGATGTAGGTCGCCACGCCCCTCACCTCCCAGGAGAAGAACCCCCTGAGGTCAATTCTGGGAGCGGGGTCCTGACTCCGCACCCCTGGCCCACCGGACGCGGTCGACGGCCACGGTCAGATTTGCCGAACCGGCAACAGGCATGGCCCGCGCCGCCCAGGTCACGGCAGGATCGGACCGTCGGCCGCCACGCAGAGTGCGTGCCCGAGCGCCCCCGGGAGAGAACCATGCCGCAGCCACCCACGACCGACCTCACCCACCGTCTGGTGTCCTCCCCCGCCGGGCGGATCCACTTCGTGGAGCAGGGCACCGGCCCACTGGTGCTGCTCGTCCACGGCTTCCCGGAGTCCTGGTACTCATGGCGCCACCAGCTACCGGCGCTGGCCGCGGCCGGGTACCGGGTGGCCGCCATCGATGTGCGCGGTTACGGGCGCTCGTCCAGGCCCGGGGCGGTGGACGCGTACCGGATGCGGGAGCTGGTGGCGGACAACGTCGCCGTGGTGGAGGCGCTCGGCGAGGAGTCCGCCGTGGTGATCGGTCACGACTGGGGCTCGCCCACCGCCGCCAACTCCGCGCTGCTGCGGCCGGATGTGTTCCGCGCGGTCGGGATGCTGAGCGTGCCGTACGCCCCCCGCGGCGGCCCCAGGCCCAGTGAGGTCTTCGCCGGGATGGGCGGGGAGGAGGAGTTCTACGTCTCCTACTTCCAGGAGCCGGGCCGGGCCGAGACGGAGATCGAACCGGATGTACGCGGCTGGCTCGCGGGCTTTTACGCCGCGCTGTCCGGCGACACCATGCCCGGCCCCGACCTGCCCGACCCGCACTTCCTCACGCGCGGCGCGACGCTGCGCGAGCGCTTCCCCGCCGGGCGGATGCCCGCCTGGCTGAGCGAGCGGGACCTCGATGTCTACGCCGGTGAGTTCGAGCGCACCGGAATGCGCGGGGCGCTGAACCGCTACCGCAACATGGACCGGGACTGGGAGGACCTGGCCGACTTCGACGGTGCGCCCCTCACCCAGCCGTCGCTCTTCATCGGCGGCGCCCTGGACGCGTCCACCACCTGGATGGGCGACGCGATCAAGGCATACCCGACCACGCTGCCCGGGCTCGTCGGCTCGCACATCCTCGAGGACTGCGGCCACTGGATCCAGCAGGAGCGCCCCGAGGAGATCAACAGGCTGCTGGTCGGCTGGCTGAATTCCCTTCCCGCGTCCTAGGACCGTCCTAGGACCCGCGGCGGTCCTGCTGCCGTTGGAGGGCTCGGAAGTCGTCGAAGAAACCGTAGGTGTGGGCCGGTGAGCCGTCGGCCGGGTGCTCGACGGTGCGGTTGGCGTAGAGGCTGTTCAGGAGCCAGGGCTGTTTGTCCGGGCCGAAGTTCTCTGTCATGGCGGCGCCTTGGGTGACTCCGTACGTCGCCACGGCGAGGCGCCCCGTGTCGCGGAAGTGGCCCACCTGGTCCCGCAGGAAGTGCTTGTTGCGCTCGAACCAGGGGCTCATGGCGAGGAAGTCGTGCCACTTCTGCTCCGGGAAGGGGTGCTCGATGGCATCCTTGATCAGCTTCCACACCGGAGTGTCCGACGGAAGGTGGTAGCGGCGGGCGAAACGGGTGGGGATCGTGTCGCTCAGGTGCTGCTTCCAGAGCTGTACCAGGGAGAACTCCGTGACGAGGAATTTCTGGTCGTCGCGGAGGCGGGGAAGGATGTAGTCGAGGTAGGGCTGCACCCGCTCCGGTGCGGCGACGTGGGGGTGGATGTCGACGCCCTCGATCTCCGGCGTGCGGCGCGCGAAGGACATCCAGCGGTCGGTGGCGGCCGTCCGCTTGTCCGGGTCGTCGAGGAAGTTGAGCGCGCCCATGTAGAGGTGGGTCCGGCAGTGCGCGCGGAAGTGCTTCTTCCGGTACGCGATGATGTGCCCTGCGACCGTCTCGTAGAACGTGTTCATCGCGCCCGAACCGCGGTCCTCCGGGAGGCTCTCGATGAAGGGCTCGTTGCCGATGGCCAGGACGTCGACGGTGTCGAGGGCGGTGTGCAACACCCGGTCGACCCGGGCGAGTTCCGCGGTCATGGCCGAGCCGCCCGGTCGGGGGACCGCCCGGTGGTTGTACGGGAACTTCAGCGAGAGCACCGTGCCATAGCCCTGGTGGTGGGCGTCCAGAAGCTCCTCGACGGCGCGCTGCCGGGAGGCGTCGGCCGTGACCTCGGGCATGGGGACGAAGCCCCGGAGCCAGCTCGCGGAGAGGTCCCGCAATTCGGCGAAGGTCACGCTGTCGGGGTCCTCGTTGAAGTTCGCTCCCAGCGCGCCGTCCGGACCCTCGGCCGGACCGTCGGCGGACGCTCTCTCCTCGGAGGCGTGGCTGGACTTGTCGGCGGGGCGTTGTTCGCCCTGTGTGCAGCCCGCGGCCATCAGCGCCCCACCCGTCAGGGCCAGAACACGCCGCCGTGACAGCGGCTTCTTCCTCGTCTCCGTATCCGTATCCGTATTCAAGTGACGTTCCCTGTTCGTGCTGGTTTCCCGGCCCGTACCGGCCGGACTGCCCGGGAGGATACGTCTGCGGGGGCTGCCAGTTGCCCAGGGCACCCACATTTTTCGCGGGGTCGGGTCCCCCGGGTGTGCCGTTGCCCGGTCAGTGGGTGATCTGGACGGTGACGGTGATGGCGCCCCTGTTGTCGTGGAGGCAGCCCTCGCCGTCGTTGATACGGAGTTGGAGGGCGCCCGGGCGGGTTGCCTGGAAGTGCCAGGCGCGGCCCACGGTGTGGGGGTTTCGGGGATTTCCCGGGTAGCGGCCCAGGAGGGCGCCGAAGGGGACGTCGGAGTTCACCTTGCAGTCCGTCCAGGCGAAGCGGAGGGCTTCGTCGTCGACGCGGGTGTGGCCGACCGGGCCGACCAGGGGCAGGTTGGCGGCGTCCACCGTCCAGGTGCCGGAGGTGTAGCGGACGCTCACCTTGTCGCCCTTGCGGACCGGGGTGGTCGTCGCGGACTGCCAGCCGCGTGTCGCGTCCACGGTCACCTTCGTCGTGCTGGTGGCGGGCTGGGGCGCCGCGTCGTCGTCGCTGTCGCTGCCGGACGGGGGGCCGAAGGTGAAGAAGAGCGCGGTGGCGAGGCCCGCCACCGCGAGCGTGACGCCCACCGTCCACCACCAGGTCCGGGCCCGGCCACGGGGCCGAGGGGGTGGCGGCCCGGCCGGGGCGACGAGCGTCGGTTCTCGGTCCAGGTCGGGAGTCCGGGCCGGGGACGAGATCAGCGTCGGGTCCCGGTCGAGGGTGGGGGTGCCGGTTGCGGTGTGGGGCGCGCCTGCGGTGGAGGCCGCGCTCGCCGTCGGGGGCGCGGTCATGGTGGGGGTGTCCGCCAGGTACGCGGAGGTGTCCGCGTCGCCGCCCGGGGTGGGTGCGGGCCCCGGAGCCCGTACGGGCTCCGTGGGCGCGGCCGGGGGCAGCGGGCCCGGGTCGTCCGCGCCGTCCGCGACGCGTTGCAGTGCGGTCCGGAGCGTGGCGGCGGAGGGGCGCTGGGCCGGGGACTTGTTCAGCAGGGCCAGGACGATGGGCCGCAGGGGGCCGACCCGTTCCGGGATGACCGGGTCCGCGAAGGTGACGGCGTGCAGCGCGGCGGCCCCGGTCGGGCGCTGGAAGGGCGGCACGCCGGAGGCCACCGCGGACAGAGTCGCGCCCAGCGACCACAGGTCGGATGGCGGGCCGACCTCCTCCGCGGTCAGCCGCTCGGGAGCCATGTAGCCGATGGAGCCGAGGAGTTCGCCGGTGGTGGTGAGCGACTCGTCGTCTTCCAGGGCGGCGATGCCGAAGTCGGTGAGGACGGCACTGCCGTCGCCACGCAGCAGGATGTTGGCGGGCTTGATGTCGCGGTGCAGCGCCCCGGCGGCGTGCACGGCCTCCAGCGCGCCGAGCAGTTGCAGCCCGAGGGCGGCGGCGTGGCGGGGCGGGAGGGGGCCGGAGTCGGCGATCCGGCGGGCCAGGGAGGGGCCGTCGATCAGCTCCATCACGATCCATAGCCGGTCGTCGTGTTCGACCAGGTCATGGACGCCCACGACGTGGGGGTGGCGGAGCCGGGCGACGGTCCGCGCCTCCCGCTGGGCGCGGCGCAGCCGTCGGTGGTGCTCGTGGTGGTCGCTCGCGACGTGCAGCTCCTTGGCGGCGACCTCGCGCGCCAGCATCTGGTCGTACGCGCGCCAGACCGTGCCCATGCCGCCGCGTCCGAGCCGGTCGCCCAGCTGGTAGCGGCCGGCGATCAGCCGCATGTCGTCCCCGCCCGATGTCACCCGATCTCTCCTGCTCTCACGCCCGGTGAGCATAGTCGGAAGTGTTCGAACACAATTGATCTCAACTGATTCGACAGTCAGTCTGCATCGCAACACGGGGGGCAATTTCCTCACGATTTAAGGAGGAAACGGGCATTCGGCATCCACATTCATTGCGCTTATCTCAACGCATCCGTACGGTGTCGGCCATGCGGCAACAGTTCGAGGTGGCGGAACGCGTGCGCGAGGTGATCGGCAAAGCCGGTTGTACCCAGCGCGAATTCGCCCGGCGGGTCGTGATGGACCCGTCCAAGCTCTCGCGTTCGCTCAGCGGGAGCCGGCGCTTCACCGTGGGCGAGCTGGCGCGGATCGCCGACGCCGGGAACGTGGACGCCGGATGGCTGCTCGGCACCACGGCGACCGGCGGCGCCGCCGACGCGCCGCGGCCGCCCGCCCCGGCCGCGCTCCCCGACAGCGGGCGGCCGCTGCAGATCGTGCGGGAGACGGTGCGGCTCATCGCCGAGCGCGGCTTCCACGCCGTACGCGTCGCCGACATCGCCGCCGCCTGCGACACCAGCACCGCCACCATCCACTACCACTTCCCGGGCCGCGCCGAGCTGCTCGAAGCCGCCGTGCGCTGGTGCATGGACGAGGACACCGCGCGCCGCGCCGCCCGGACCGCCATGGCCGACGACGCGCGCGAGGAGCTGCGGCAGCTGATCGCGCTGCAGGCGCCGTACACCGAGCGGCAGCGGCAGCAGTGGCTGGTGTGGATGGACCTGTGGGCCGAGGCGGCGCGGTCCACGGCCATCGGGCGGCTGCACGCCGACTTCTACCAGCAGTGGCGGCAGACCGTCGCCGAGGTGATCCGGCGCGGGATCGAGCAGGGGGTCTTCCGCGCCGTGGACCCGGAGTTCAGCGCGCTGCGCCTGACCGCGCTGATCGACGGACTCGCCATTCAGGTGCTGGCCACCGCGCCCGGAGAGGGCGGCACGACCGCCGAGGCCATGGACCTCGCCTGCAACGCGTACGTGGACTCCGAATTGACCGTACGCACGACCGCCCGACCGGCCGCACGACCGACCGCACGGCGCTCCGGCGCCGATGAGGCCGGGCCGCCCGACCAGCCCGGACCGTAGGACGGCCGACCGGCGCGGACCGTAGCTCCGCGCCGTTTCGCACCGTAAGAGAGGGAGAGAAGCCCATGCCCATGAACGACAGCGTCATCATCACCTGTGCCCTGACCGGCGCCGGTGACACTGTGGGCCGCAGCCCCCATGTCCCCGTCACCCCCGAGCAGATAGCCCGCTCCGCCGTCGAGGCCGCGGAGGCCGGGGCGGCCGTGGTTCATATCCACGTACGCGACCCCGAGACCGGCGCCCCCGCCCGCGATCCGCGGCTCTATCGCGAGGTCGTGGAGCGGGTCAAGGAGACCGGCACCGACGTCGTCATCAACCTCACCGCGGGCATGGGCGGCGACCTGGTCATCGACCCGGAGCACCCGCTCACCCACCTCCCCGGCACCGACCTGGTCAGCGGCCTGGACCGGCTCCCCCACGTCGAGGATCTGCTCCCCGACATCTGCACCCTGGACTGCGGCTCGCTCAACTTCGGCGACGGCAGCAACCTCTACGTCTCCACCCCCGACATGCTGCGCACCGGCGCCAAGCGCATCCAGGAGCTGGGCGTCCGCCCCGAGCTGGAGATCTTCGACACCGGGCAGCTGTGGTTCGCCAAGCAGCTCCTGGCCGAGGGGCTGCTGGACGACCCGACCGTCTTCCAGCTCTGCATGGGCGTCCCGTGGGGCGCCCCGGCCGAGCCGGGCGTGCTCCAGGCCATGGTCAACATGCTGCCCGAGGGCGCCCAGTGGGCCAGCTTCGCGCTGGGCCGCATGCAGATGCCGTGGGTGGCGCAGTCCATCCTGCTCGGCGGCAACGTACGGGTCGGGCTGGAGGACAACCTCTACCTCAGCCGGGGCGTCAAGGCCACCAACGGCCAGCTCGTCGAGCGCGCGGTCCAGATCACCGAACTGCTGGGCGCGAACGTCGCCACGCCGGACGAGGCCCGGCAGCGGCTCGGCCTCAAGCCCCGCGCGTAATCCCCCCACCAGCTCCCCTCGTCTCGCTCTTCTCCCTCCCCTCACACCCTTAGGACCACCATGCCCTCATCCCCCTGCGCCCCCGAAGAGGTACGCCGCGTCGCCTGCGTCGGCGCCGGAGTCATCGGCGGCGGCTGGGTCGCCCACTTCCTGGCGCGCGGCTACGACGTCACCGCCTGGGACCCGGCCCCCGACGCCGAGGAGAAGCTGCGCCGTCTCGTGGACGCCGCCTGGCCCGCCCTGACCCAGATCGGCCTGGCCGACGGCGCCTCCCCCGACCGGCTGACCGTCACCGCGACCGTCGAGGAGGCGGTGGCCGACGCGCAGTTCGTCCAGGAGAGCGCCCCCGAGAAGCTGGAGCTCAAGCGGTCGCTGCTGGCCCAGCTGGACGCGGCGGCCCCGCCCGGGGTCGTCATCGCGTCCTCCACCTCCGGCTATCCGATGACCGATATGCAGACCGGGGCCGCCGACCCCGGCCGCCTCGTCGTCGGCCACCCCTTCAACCCGCCGTATCTCATACCGCTGGTAGAGGTCGTCGGCGGGGAGAAGACCGACGCCGCGGCGGTCGAGTGGGCCTCGCGCTTCTACAAGGTGGCCGGCAAGTCCGTGATCACCATGGAGCGCGAGCTGCCCGGCTTCATCGCCAACCGGCTCCAGGAGGCGCTGTGGCGGGAGGCGCTGCACATGGTCGCAAGCGGTGAGGCCACGGTGAAGGAGATCGACGACTCGATCACCGAGGGGCCCGGACTGCGGTGGGCGTTCATGGGGCCCTGCCTCACGTTCGCCCTGGCGGGCGGCGAAGGAGGCATGGGACATATGCTCGACCACTTCGGACCCTCGTTGAAGTCTCCGTGGACCCGTCTCGAGGCGCCTGAGCTGGACGACACGCTGCGTGCGGCCATGGTCGACGGCTGTGACGAGGCGGCGGGCAGCCGTACCATCGCGCAGCTCGTCGCGGAGCGGGACCAGGGCGTCATCGACGTCCTGCGGGCGACTGGCCGACTGCCGCGGCAGCGCGCCGAGGGGACGGATGCCATCGCACATACCCCCAGCACCATGGGAGACGAGAAGTGAGCACCACGCTCCCCGACTACCGGCAGACCGTACGTCCCGAGTGGATCGACTACAACGGCCATATGAGCGAGGCGTTCTACGTCCTCGTCTTCGGCCACAGCACCGACGAGATGATGGTGGAGACCGGCCTGGACTCCGCCTACCGCGCCAAGACCGGCTGCTCCCTCTACACCGTGGAGTCGCACATCCGGTATCTGAGCGAGGTCGAGGAGGGCGCCGAACTCACCATCCGTACGCGCGTCATCGGCGTGGACGAGAAGAAGGTGCGGTTCACCCACGAGATGCATGTGGGCGAACCGGTCGGCGCCCCCGTGGCCACCACCGAGCTGCTCGCGCTGCACATCGACCAGAACGAGAGCCACTCGGCTCCCTTCCCCGATGAGATACGGGAGCGGCTGACGGACCTGCTGGAGCAGGCCCCCGGGTGGGCGGGCCGGGCCATCGGCCCGGTTCCGGCCGAGGCGGGTTGAACGACCGCCGTCCCTCCTGAACGCCCCGGCCCCGGCATCGTCCGGGGGCCGGGGCGTTCGCCGTTCCGGATGAGGACCGGGTGAGGTTGAATGGCGGTGGAGGCGGTGGCGGAAACGCCGAGGGACGCGTGTGCGAGGAGTGACGACGCCATGGCGGACGCCGGAGCGGACACCGGACCGGACGCCGGACCCGACGGCAACGGGAACGTGAACGGCAACGGGAGCGGGAACGGCAAGGGTGGTCGGCGCGTCGAGCTGAGCGAGGTGCCCGAGACCTTGCTGTGGAACCTCTATATGCGGGCCGCCGAGGCCCGCCGGGCCCGGACCGTGCTGGAGGACCCCAAGGCCGTGGAGCTGGTCGACCGCATCGACTACCCCTTCGAGGAGACCTTCGGCGCGCCCACCCCGCTGCTGGCCCAGGGCCACGCGCTGCGGGTCCGCACCTTCGACACCGCCGTACGGGCCTTCCTCGACGAGCATCCGGACGGCACGGTCGTCACGCTCGCCGAGGGTCTCGAGACGCAGTTCTGGCGGGTGGACAACGGGCGGGCGCGCTGGCTGTGCGTGGAGCTGCCGGAGACCGCCGAGGTGCGGCGGGCGCTGCTGCCGGACGAGGAGCGGCGGCGCACCCTCGCCCGCTCGGCGCTCGATCTGTCCTGGCGGGACGAGGTCGATCCGGCGCGCGGGGTACTGATCACCGCGCAGGGGCTGCTGATGTATCTGCGGCCGACCGAGGTGAAGGACGTGATAGCGGGTTGCGCCGAGCGGTTCCGGGGCGGGGCGCTGGTCTTCGACGCGGTGCCGCGCTGGTTCAGCGCCCGGACGATGCGCGGCGAGATGCGCACGGCGCAGGGCTATCACCCACCACCCATGCCGTGGGGCATGGACGCGGGCGAGCTGCCGAAGGTGCGGACGGCGCATCCGGCGATCACGGACGTACGCGAGGTGCCGCCGCCGCGCGGGCGCGGCTTCTACTACGGAGCGGTGGCGCCCTTGATGCGGTGGCTGCCCGCGGTGCGGAACCTGCGACCCACGATGACGGCGATAGCGCGCTTCTCGTAACGCTCGCGCCCCACTGGTCAGCCCGCCGCTTCGCCTTCGCCGAGGACCGTCGCGAGGTGCCGGAGGAGCGAGGGCCAGCCGCGGCCCATCCCCTCGATCGCCGACCTGCCCATCGGGGTGTCGAGGTCGAATCCGGCGTGCTCGAGGAAGAGCCGGGTGCCGTTGCCCTCCGGTTCGAGGCGCCAGGTGATGGTGGTGTCGATGGTGGTCCGGGCGAAGCGGTAGCTCAGCAGCCGCTCCGGCTCGACCTCGATCACCTCACAGGGCTGCTCCCCCCACTGCCCCATGTCCAGCGTGAACCGGTGGCCGACCTCCGCCCGCACATCGCCCGCGGCCCACCACCGCGCGTGCAGCCGCGGATCGGTGAGGGCCTTCCACACGGTGGCCGGGGGGTGGGGCAGGAACTGGTCGCAGTGGATGGCATCGGGCTCGGTCATGGGTTCTCCTCGTCGAGGACGTCGCGCAGCGTGCGGAGCCGGGCGCGCCAGTAGTGCTCGAAGGGATGCAGCCACTGCTGCACCTCGGCGAGCGGATCCGGCTCCAGGTGGTAGTACCGCTGCCGCCCCCGCGGCTCCTCCCGTACGAGCCGGGCCTGCCGGAGCACCTGGAGATGTTCCGAGATCGCCGGTCTGCTCAGCTCGAACTCGCCCGCGAGGTCGTTGACGGCGCGGGGGCCGTCCCGGAGGCAGTCGAGCAGCTTGCGGCGCACGGGGTTGGCGAGCGCGCTGAAGACGTCTGTGGGCACGACCGCACGTTACGTCGGAGATTCCCGACGCGTCAACCTTTTCCGACGCGTCGGCCCTCCGTGACCCGGCGGCGAGAATGGACGGGTGAGACGCCCGATGGACACCTCCGGCCCGATACGGCCCCGGCTGCCGTCCCCCGTGTGGGACGTGGCCGACCCATGGCTCGCCGAGCGGGGCGTGGAGCTGCGGCTGAAGCGGGAGGGCCTGACCGTCCGCGAGGTCTGGAAAGAAGAGCTGTCCGCGTTCAAGGCGGGCGTCGTACGAGAGGAATTCGACTCCGCGATAGCGGCCGTGCTCGCTGGTGAAGTACGTCACCTCCTGGTGTGGAAACTGGACCGGCTGAGCCGCCGGGGCATGGGGCAAGTCGGTCAGGTGCTCGACCAATTCGAGGCGGCGGGCGCACGTCTGGTAGCGCATGTTGATGGACTTGACAGCAGCGTTCCGCAGCATCGCGGGTTGTTCGCCTGGCTGGCGGAGCAAGCTCGCTCGGAGTCGTTCAACACATCCACCCGCACGCGCAGAACCAAGGCAAGGGCTGGGCTCATGCCGGTCCACGAGCGCTACACCGACCGCGCCGGACGGGAGCGCTGGCGGGCCACCGGCGAGCCGTTCATCGGCCCGGACAGCAAGCCACTCCGCATCGGTGAGGGCGTGGTCACGGCAGACGAGCGGGCACGCATTCTGGCGGGTCTGCGGTCTCGCACGTCCGAGTCCTTGGCCACCGGGAGGCGCGGTAAGCCGCGAGCCCAGTCATCCTTCCACTGGGTGGGCGAGAAACCACAACCGCTGGAAGTGGACAGGGCGCGCCTCGACGGCATCTTCTACTTCTTACCCGACACGGCAAGGCTGGCCGCGTAGGCACGGTGCCTGAAAGGCGCGCTGTGGGCATGCCGAACGGCCGTAGAGGCTTTGGACGGGAGCTGCCACGGGGCGAGAGACCAGGGGGCCTTACGCTGGCCCGCGAATCGGGCTGGCTCCTCGCCTGCCCGCAATGGCCCGATCGGCCCCTGGTCTTGGAGGCTCGCCCCGTGGTGGCTGTCTAACAGGTCATCTCATTTGGCGAGCCGGCGGTAGCAGATGAGGGTGCAGGCGATGCTGGTGAAGGCCAGGAAGTGGCTGGCTTTGCGCTCGTAGCGTCGGTGGAGGCGTCGGCATCCGGCGAGCCAGGCCATGGTGCGTTCGATGGTCCAGCGGTGCCGGCCCAGCCGCTGGCTGGAGTCCGTCCACTTGCGGGCGATCCGGGGCGTGATGCGTCGGTCGCGTAACCATCGCCGCAGGTGGTTGTAGTCGTAGCCCTTGTCGCCGTGGAGCTTGCCGGGCCTGCGCCGTCGTCGGCCGCGCCGGGAGCGGATCGGCGGTATGCCCTGCACCAACGGGATCAAGGCCTGGCTGTCATGGACGTTGGCACCCGAGACGCCAACGGACAGGGGCAGACCCGTCCGCTCGGTGATCAAGTGGATCTTCGAGCCGTACTTGCCCGGTCCACAAAATTCGGGCCTGTCAGCTCCCCCTTCTCAGGGCCCGCATGTTCGCCGAGTCGATCGCGCAGCGGGACCAGTCCAGCTCGCCGCGGGAACCGAGTTCGTCAAGGACCAGGCGGTGGAGCTTGGCCCACACCCGGGCCTTCGACCACTCCGTGAACCGCCGGTGGGCTGTGGCTCCCGATGGCCCGAACGAAGCGGACGGCAACTGCTGCCACGTACAACCAGACGTCGCGACGAACACGATCGCGGCCAGCACTTCCCGGTCACCATGCCGACGCCGGCCACCGCCTTGCGGACGGGTCGGCGCCTCCGGCACCACCCGCTGGAACAACTCCCACAGCTCATCCGGCACCAGCCGCTCCACGATCCCCACACCGGCAGACTATCGAACAAACCAAATGAGATGACCTGTAAAGCCTCGGATGCCGTCGGCCCCCGCCACGACGCCCTGTCGCGACGGCGGCCGAGGGGCGCAGGGAAGACCGGCCGCCAGGCCGCAGCCCGGCCGGGGCGCCCTGGCCGCCCGGCGCGCCGCAGGCGCGCCCTTGAGTAAGTAAAGAGACTTTAGACGCGCCTTGGCCCAGCCCTCTGTCCGGTCCCGGTAGATGCTTGACAGTTCGGTCCCAGCTGATGGTTGACAGTGGCCGTGATCGGCTTTTCTGTGCGCGTCGTTGCGGCGCGTGGCAGGAGGCCGGGATTGGCGCTGGTGGAGTTGTCGGTTGTCGAGCAGAGATACCGGGCTGTCCTGGCCGTGCTGGCGGGTGCGACGGTGACCGAGGTCGCCGCGTCGCTTGGGGTGTCCCGGCAGACGGTCAGCGGCTGGAAGTCGAGGTATGAGGCTTCGGGGCTGGCCGGGTTGGCGGACCGTTCCCGTAGGCCGGTGTCGTGTCCGCATCAGGCCTCTGCGGAGGTGGAGGCGGCGGTGTGTGAGCTGCGGCGCAAGCACCCGAGGTGGGGTCCGCGGCGGATCGCTCATGTGCTGGAGCGGTCCGGGGCAGTGAGCCCGGTGCCGTCACGAATGACCGTCTATCGGATCCTGGTCCGTCATGGGCTGGTGGAACCTGGAGTCCGGCGCCGGAAGCGGTCGGATTACAAGCGTTGGCAGCGGGACCGTGCGATGCAGTTGTGGCAGATGGACATCGTCGGCGGCGTGATGCTCGTCAACCCGGTCACCGGTGAGCTGACCGAGGCGAAGATCGTGACGGGTGTGGACGATCACTCCCGGTACTGCGTGATCGCCAAGGTGGTCGAGCGGGCGACCGGGCGGGCGGTCTGTGCGGCGTTTGTGGGCGCTCTGCGGGTGTTCGGGGTGCCGGAGGAGGTGCTGACGGACAACGGCAAGCAGTTCACCGACCGGTTCGGGCAGGGCGGTGAGGTGCTGTTCGACCGGATCTGCCGGGAGAACGGGATCGCGCACCGTCTCACCCAGCCGGCCTCGCCGACCACGACGGGCAAGGTTGAGCGGTTCCATCAGACGCTGCGGCGCGAACTCCTGGATGACTGCGGGGCGTTCGAGAGCATCGAGGCGGCTCAGGCGGCACTGGATGCGTGGGTGGAGGAATACAACTGCGTGCGGCCGCATCAGGCGCTGGACATGCAGTCTCCGGGAGACCTGTTCGCCTCGGTTTCCGAGCAGGAGCGGGACGTCCTGGGTCTGAAGATCCCCGGAGTGCTTGCGCTGGTGCCGCAGCAGCGGATACCTCCTGCGGATCCGGTCCCAACCGAAGCGTCGGCTGTTCATGCCGGTCCGCCTGAGGTGGTCCCGGCAGTGGTCCCGGCAGTGGTGCCGGTGGAGCCCGGTGGGCCGGTGGAGTTCGAGCGGGTGGTGCCTGCGAGTGGGAATCTGCAGGTCGCGGGCAAGCAGTTCTGGCTCGGACCGGCCCGCTCAGGACTGACGGTGACCTTCTGGGCCGACACCTCGGTGATCCATCTGCTGATCGCGGGAGCACGGATCAAGAGTGTGCGTTCGCACCTGTCGGTGGCGGATCTGGGACGGTTGGCGGCCCGGGGCGGGCGTCCGGGCGGGCCGGCCCCGCTTCCGGTCGGTGACGGGGTGGCGTTCGAGGTGGACCGGGTGGTGAACAACAGTGGCCTGGTGGGTCTGGGCGGGCACCAGGTGCTGGCGGCGGAGATCCTTGGCGGCCGCCAGGTGGGTATCCGGATTGACGAGGAGACGCTGTCGTTCTTCGATCCGTCCTCGCGGGAGCTGTTGCGGGTGCGGCCCAACCCGCTGCCCCGTGAGGAAGTCCGCAGGCTGCGGGGCCTGCGTCCGGCCGGACCGCCGCCGAGGCCGGGCGTCGAGCCTGTGCGTGTGCAGCGGCGGGTCAGCGCGGTGGGCACCGTCATGGTCTGTCGCCAGGTCGTCTCCCTTGGTCGGCCCTACGCAGGGCAGACCGTGACCGTCCACGTCTCTGACTCCACGATCAGCGTCGAGCTGGACGACCAGGTCCGGGTGATCCAGCGGACGACCGACGTCCCGGTCCGTAACGTGAAAGCGAACAAGCCCCACGGGGCTCCCTACGTTGTCTAGGCCCACCGTCAAGCAACACCTGGGACCAGAACGTCAAGCATCAGCTGGGACCCGACATTGGCCCAGCCCTCTGCCTACCGATCACGGCCGACCCATCGAGCCCCCTGAGCGGACCGGTCACTCCGGCGGGACGCTGTACCGCTCCAGGGTGGCCTTGGAGACCGAGGTGTCCATGAGGCGCAGCTCCCATGGGCCAGTGTTGACGTCAAAGTCCTTGCCGAAGCCGACCCACTTGCCAGCCATGCGGCGACTGGTCGGCTCCACAAGCATCTGAAGCGCGCCGTGGTAGCACGCCCCCTGGTAGTAGCCGCCGGTGGCCGTCTGCTCGGTCCAGGTGCCCGTGACCACGCTCCGGTCAACGGTGAGGTCCAGGGAGAGCGGGGAGTCCGGGTTCGAGGACGCTCCGTTGAGAGACCGTCCCGTCAGACGATTGCCGTGCTGTACGAGCACCACGTAGTGCCTGCCCTCGAAGACGTCCTCGCGCCCTGACGAGTAGTACTCGTACCGGGAAAGCCAGACGCCACTGTAGTTATCCGCCGCCGTCTGCTGGCCCGCCCGGGTGTCGGCGGAGGCGGGAGCCACACCCTCCGCGCTCGGTGTCATGTCATGCCCTCCTGTTCCATCACCATGGACTCTCGCCATGGGCACCTGCGGGGCGAATCCCAACGACTCGATCGGCACCCCTGTGACCCTCTCCAGCGCGCGGATGTAGACCGGCCTCGGCGATCTGCTGATACCGGATTCCCAGCGTTGGACCAGCCGCTTGCTGGCCTCGTTCGGCTCGCCTAATTCGACACCTGCCCGGCGGAGCGCCTTTGCCAAGTCGTCCTGGCTCATCCGCAGGCCGATCCGCACGGCCCGCAGCGCGTCATTCGGTGCGTGTACCTCGGTCGTCATGACGTCCACGCTAGCCCTGAACACCCATGAATGACACCGAAATGACACCCTTTGAGGGACACCCGAGTAGCGCCTTTTCTGTCGTCGCGGCGTCCTGGGCAATGGCGAGACCATCACGACCCAAAGCGACAGAAGAGGCAGATCGTGATGGACAAGGCAGAAAAGGGACAGCGGCTCATGAGCCTGCGGGTGTCCCATGACAGTGGCCAGACCTGGAGCGCCGAGGTGGTGGTCATCAGCAGTGACCCTCTGGCTCCCCTCCTCACCTCGACATGGCCACCTTGCCAGTGCTTACGCTGTGTGACCGGCTCGGGCCCGGCGTCCGTACGGCCCACAGGCGGCACGGCTCAGTAAACGAGGGCCAGCGGTCAGAATGGACAGGTGAGACGCCCGATAGACCTCGCCACCCTGTACCAGCCCTGGCCGCCGTCCCCGTTGCAGGACGTACAGGACGAGTGGCTTGCCCGCCGGGGCGTGGAGCTGCGACTCAAGCGGGATGACCTCATCCACCAGTGGCTTTCCGGCGCCACCGGGGCACACGCACCAGCGGACCTGTACCCTCCGGGCAACAAGTGGCGCAAGCTCACCCCGAATCTGCGCGCGGCCGTCGAGCAGGACCACACCCGGCTGCTCACCTTCGGCGGGGCGTACTCCAACCACATCCGCGCGGTGGCGGCAGCGGGCGCCGCGTACGGGCTGTCGACGGTCGGGGTCATCCGGGGCGACGAACTGGCCGACGCACCGCGCAACTGGTCGCTGGCGCGGGCCGAGGAGCACGGCATGGAGCTGGCCTTCGTCACCCGCTCCGCCTACCGCGAGACGCTGCGCGGCCTGAGCGAGGACGACCCGGGCACGCTGCGGGTGCTGGAGGAGCGGTGGGGGCGCGCCTACGTCCTTCCGGAGGGCGGTACGAACGTCCTGGCGGCGGGCGGGGCGGCGGAGCTCGTGGCGGAGCTGCCCGACCTGGGCTCCCCCGATGTGGTGTGCTGCGCCGTCGGCACGGGCGGCACCCTCGCCGGTATCACGGCCGCGCTCCCGGCCGGTGCGCGGGCGGTGGGGTTCGCCGTTCTGAAGGGGGCGGACGGCTATCTGGAGGGCGAGGTGGCCGAGTTGCACCGGCGCGGGTGGGGGCGGACGTTCGGCAACTGGCGGATCGAGCACGGCTATCACGGGGGCGGGTACGGGCGCGTTCCGGTGGAGTTGGAGGCGTTGGCGGCCCGGTTCGAGGAGCGGCAGGGGGTGCGGGTGGAGCGGCGGTATGTGGCGAAGATGCTGTGGGGTGTGTACGGGCTGGTGGAGCGGGGCGAACTGGCCCCGGGCAGCCGGGTGACGGCGGTGGTCACCGGGCCGCCGGATCCGGAGCCGGGGCGCGCCGCGCGCGAGGTCAGTCGGGGATGCGGAGGCGCATGACCCTCGTCGCCGCGTGGCGGACCGTGCCTTCCTGGCGGACCTCGACCGTCAGGTCCGGGGTGATCGGGCGGTAGGCGATCTCCGCGCCGACCCGGTCCAGGGCGGTGGGGAGTTCGGCGGGCGGGGGCTGGGGGTCGGGCAGATCGCGCAGGGCCGTGCTGAGCTGGGCCCGGACGGCCGTGGCGAGCGGGGCGGAGATCACGGGCACGTCGTCGCCGGGGAGCACCAGCGCCAGGGCGCGCGGGCGCAGGCGGGGGCCGACGACGCCCACGACGACGGCGTCACGCGTCTCCGAATGGCGCACCTTCCGCCAGTGGCGGCCCGGCCGGTAGGGCTGGTCCAGTTCCTTGACGACCAGACCCTCGATACCGATCTCCAGAAGCGACTCGTACCAGGTGGCCGCGAGCTGCGGATCGGTCGTCATCGGCACGGCCTGCAGCGGTGGGCCGAGCGGTTCGAGGAGCGCCATCAGCCGGGCCCGGCGCTGTTCGTACGGAAGCGGCCGCAGATCCTCCTCGCCGATCGCGAGCAGGTCGAAGGCGGCGTAGGAGGCGGGCAGTTCCCGGGCGAGCCTCCCCGCCCGGGACTCGGAGGCGGCGAAGGCGCGCTTCTGGACGGCGGCGAAGTCCGTACGGTTGCCCGACCACACCACCACCTCGCCGTCGAGGACCGTGCCGGGCGGCAGCGGCAGCGCGGCGGCCTCCAGGTCGGGGAAGGCGCGGGTGATGATGCGGCCGGAGCGGGCCTGCATCCTTACGGTGTCCGCCAGCCGGAAGATCAGCAGCCGATGGCCGTCGAACTTGGGCTCGTACGCCAGCCGCCGTCCGGGCGGGGCGGTCGGCAGGGTGGGGACGACGCGGGCCAGCGCCACCTCGACCGGCGGCTGAAGGGGCGGCTCAGGGGACGACGTCATCGGTCGACCGCGTCTTCGTCGTCGGCGTCCTCGTCTCCGTCACTTTCACGGGCACCTCCCGCGCCCGTCGGCAGCGGGCGCGCCTGCCCGGGGTCCAGCAGCGGGGCGAGCAGATCCCCGTGGCGTTCGAGCCGCGCGGGGATGTCGTCGATCAGGAAGGTCAGCGCCGCCGGGGCCCGGCACTCCTCGACCTCCTCCCAGGTGACGGGCGTGGAAACGGCCGGTTCGGGGACGGCGCGGGGGGTGTAGGGGGCGGCGGTGGTCTTCGCGGCCGCGTTCTGGCTGAAGTCCACGTACACCTTCCCCGGCCGCAGCGCGCGGGTCATCTTGCGGATGACCAGGTCCGGCATGGCGTTCGCGGCCTCCAGGGCCAGCCGTCTGGCGTAGGCGGTGACCTGACGGGAGGGGGTCGGCTCCACCGGCACCAGCAGATGCAGCCCCTTGGAGCCACTGGTCTTCGCGTACGCCGTGAGGCCGTCGCCGGCCAGCCGCTCGCGCAGCCATACGGCGACGACGCGGCAGTCCACGATCGTGGCGGGCGGCCCGGGGTCGAGGTCGAAGACGAGCCGGTCGGCGATGCCCATGCCCTGGTCGATCCGCCACATCGGGGCGTGGAGCTCCACCACGAGGTTGGCCGCCCACATCAGCGAGGGCAGGTCCTGGATCAGCACCTGCTCCGCGGTCTCCCCCTTATGGCGGGTGACCTCGGCCGTCGTCACCCAGGAAGGCGTGCCCGGAGGCGGGTTCTTGGTGAAGAACTTCTGGCCGTCGGGGCCGTCCGGGTAACGGAGGAACGCCAGCGGCCGTCCGTGCAGATGGCCGAGGAGCGCGTCCGCGGCCGACGCCAGGTAGTGCAGCAGCTCGCCCTTTGTGGTGCCGGTGGCCGGATGGATGACCTTGTCGAGGTTCCTGAGCGTGATCCGCCGCCCCTCCACCTCCGCGATCGGGGACATACGATAAGAATCTCACGAAAGGGATCAAGCATGCGATCTATCTGGAATGGGAACATTTCCTTCGGTCTGGTGAGCATTCCGATCAAGATCTATCCGGCCACCGAGGACCACTCGATCTCGTTCCGGCAGATCCACACCCGCGACGGCGGCCGCATCCGCTACCGCAAGGTCTGCGAGCTCGAGGACAGTCCGGTCGAGTCGAGCGAGATCGGGCGGGCGTACGAGGACGCGGACGGCGCGCTGGTCCCGATCACCGACGACGACCTCGCGGCCCTTCCGCTGCCCACCACCCACACCCTGGAGATCGAGGCGTTCATCTCCGCCGCCGAGATCGACCCCCTGCAGATGGGCGACGCCTACTACCTGGGCACCACCGGTGCCGCCGGGGCCAAGCCGTACACCCTGCTGCGCGAGGCGCTCAAGCGCAGCGAGAAGGTCGCCATCGCCAAATACGCCCACCGTGGCCGCGAGCGGCTGGGGATGCTCCGCGTCGTGGGCGACACCATCGCGCTGCACCGGCTGCTCTGGCCGGACGAGGTGCGCGAGCCCGCGGGGGTGGCCCCCAAGGAGAAGGTGACCGTCAAGCCGGCCGAACTGGACCTCGCCGACACGCTGATGGAGACGCTCGGCGAGGTCGATCTGAACGATCTGCGCGACGAGTACCACGAGGCGCTGGAGGAGCTGGTGGCGGCGAAGGTGTCCGGCGCCACGCCCGTCGCCGAGCCCGGTGAGCGGCCCGCGGGCGCGCAGGTGGTCGACCTGATGGCGGCGCTGAAGGAGAGCGTCCGCAGCGCCAAGGAGGCCCGGGGGGAGGAGGGTGGGGAGGGTGGGGAGGCCGGGGAGGGCGCGGAGGGCGAGGCCGGGGAAGAGGAGGAGGGGGCGGAGGCGACGGTCCATGAGCTGCGCGGCCGTAAGAAGGCCCCCGCGAAGAAGGCCGCGTCGGCGAAGAAGGCGCCCGCGGGCGAGAAGAAGACGGCGGCGAAGAGGAGCGAGACGAAGGCGGCCAAGGCCGCCAAGTCGGCGGAGGAGCCTGCGGGGAAGGCCGCCGGGAAGAAGCAGACGGGCACGAAGAAGGCCGCGGCCAAGAAGACCACCGCGAAGAAGCAGACAGGCAAGCGCGGCACGCGGACCGCTTCCTGAGGCGGCCCTGGCACCGGCGAGCGCGCACCGCCTGCGCGCCTGCGGCGGGCTGTCCCCTACCCACCCCTTCCCGAACCATGGGGCTCCGCCCCCTGGACCCCGGACGCCCTTCGGGCGTGTCCTCAAACGCCGGACGGGCTGAAATCAGCCCCTCCGGCGCTTGAGCGGCGGGGTCCGGGACACCGGAGCCGACATCAGCCCCTCCGGCGTTTGAGGAGCGGGGTCCGGGGCGGAGCCCCGGTTGTGGGAAGGGGCGGGTAGGGGAAGGCCCGCCGCAGGCGCAACCCCGGTCAGCGGAAGTCGGCCACGTGGTCCTCCACCCACTGCGCGAACGTCCGCCCGGGACGCCCCGTGATGCGCTCCACCTCCGGCGAGACCTCCTGCGGCCGGTCCACCAACCCCGCGAAGACGCGCAGCAGCGAATCCGCCATCTCCGGCGTGAGGAAGTCGCCGACCATCCGCTCCCGCGCCGCCTCGGGCGGGATCTCCTCGTACCGCAGCGGCCGCCCGACGACCTCACCGATGATGCGCACCTGGTCGGCGAAGCTCAGCGACTCGGGTCCGGTCAGCTCGGGCGTCTGGCCGACCAGGTCGTCGGCGAGCAGCGCACGGGCGGCGACCGCGCCCATGTCGGCCTCGTGGATGGCGGCCATCTGCGCCCCGGCGTACGGCCCGTACACCACGTCGCCGGCCTTGATCTGGCCCACCCACTGCAGGGAGTTCGCGGCGAAGCCGCCCGGGCGGACGAACGTCCACTCCAGCCCCGTGGCCTCGACCTCGTCCTCCAGCGCACGGTGGCGGACGCCGATCGGGTTGGTGTGCGGATCGAGGTCCTCCAGGACGGAGGACGAGGAGAGCATCACGATCCGCCGTACGCCGCTCTCCTTGGCCCGCTCCAGGATCTTCTCGGAGCCGACCTGCCAGACCACCGCGGGGTTGAGGAACAGCGCCGTGGCACCGTCCAGGGGCATCTCCTCGGTGCGGGCCGCCCGCACGCCCTTCGGCAGCCGGGCCGCCTCGGGGTCGCGGGTGAGCGCGAGCACCTCGGCGCCCGCGTCGGCCAGCTCCTTCACCACATAACCGCCGACGTTTCCGGTGGCTCCGGTCACCACGAACATGATCAATCTCCTCGCGTGTCCTGCGATGGGTACATCACCGCAGTCAGGTTCATCCAAACGGATGACGATGTCAAACGATTAGATGAGAGCCTGTCGGGAACCCCCGGCTAGCCTGTCCGGGCCGAGGAAGAGGAGATGACGACCATGCAGGGGACGCCCAAGAGGCCCCGTCGCGCCCCCACCCCCGAGGAGCGCAAGCAGTGCCCGGAGCGCTCCCGGCGGCTGCTGATGGAGGCGGCCAGGGACGTGTTCTCCGAGAAGGGGTTCGCGGGCGCCCGCGTCCAGGACATCGCGGACCGGGCGGGCCTCAACAAGCAGCTGATCGCCTACTACTTCGGCGGCAAGGAGGGCCTCTACCAGGAGCTCACCCGCGAGTGGCTGGCGCGCGAGGCGACCTTCAACGACCCCGGGGTCCCCTTCGAGGAGCTGATCGTCCGCTACCTCCGGGAAGCGTTCGACGACCCCCGCGCCATCCGGCTGGCCGTCTGGCGCGGGCTGACCGGCGAGGAGGCGGCGGACGAGCATCCCGAGGACCTGACCGACATCCGGCGCCGGCAGGCCGCGGGCGAGCTGGCGGACGACCTCGACCCGGCCGCCGTGCTGCTGATGTGCTACGCCGTGGTCTCCGCACCCGCCACGATGCCGCACGCCGTCCGCCAGATCTTCGGCATCGATCCGAGCTCGCAGGAATTCCAGGAGCGGTGGGAGGAGCAGCTGCGCCGCATCGTCCGCCACCTGGCGGCGTGAGACCCCCGCCCTACTCCACCACCCCGTCGATCTGGAACGTCTGCACCGAGTTCTCGGCGAACGGAACGCTCAGCCGCTTGCCGTCCAGCGCCGTGTCCCGGCGCGCGGTGTACAGATCGCCGGTGCCCGAGGTGTGGGTCGACCCCGAGCCGGCGTCCAGGATCCGCATCCCGGGGCGGATATGCCGGGTGAACTGGGCGAGCACGTAGTACTTGGTCTGCACGGCGCCCGGCTGGGCGGAGTCCGGGTCGTAGTGGATCAGCGCCCAGCCGGGGCTGGGGTCCATGACCTGCCATTGACATCCACGCCGCCGTGGAGTGCGGCGTCCCCGCCTACCGCGCCGGTGTCGGCTCTGGTTTCGGGTGGGTTCCCGCTTCGCCGCGCTGCGCCGGGATTGGAGATCCTGGTCCTACCTGCGCTCCACGCCGACCGTCCAGCGTCGCGCACCGACTTGGCCAGACGCGTACGGGCGAGACCGTTCACCGCCAGGTTCTCAGGTGGTCCCGCACGCTGCCGTCGGTGCCGCGCTGGTCCATTACGCCAAGCCGGAAAAGCATCCAGATCTCGCAACGATTGCTGGAGGACGACAGCGGACACCTCGCCGAGCCGGACCCGCTCGGGCGTGCGCTTCGCCTCGGTGATAAGCCGCTTCGATAACTCACCGGCCTTCGGGAAGGGCAGCCCCTTCTCACGGGCGGTCTTCCGAGCCCGAAGCGCGTCGTTGCAGACCACCCGCGCGCACCCGAACGCCCGCGCCAACACCGCGCGCTGACCAGCACTCGGATACAGGCGGAAGCGATACCGAAGCTGCACACCGACCACGCTACGCAAGCGGCTCACGAGTATCGACGGGAACGTGTGTTCCAGTCCTCACGCGCCCGTAATTCGGTTGCCTCCGTCCGCCCCCGTGTCCACGATGTCCGGGACCTCACCGCTACGAGCAGGAGCACAGGAGCAACAGATGCGCCGATTCCTCGGAACGACTCAGCGCCCCTACCGGACGACCGTCTTCGAGGACTTCAGCATCCATGCCCAGCTCTCCACGGGTCTCCCGGACCCTCAACATCGGCGTGCTCGCCCATGTCGACGCCGGTAAGACCAGCCTCACCGAGCGGCTGCTCTACGACGCCGGGGTGATCGACCGGCTCGGCAGCGTCGACGCCGGGGACACCCAGACCGACACCGGCGAGATCGAGCGGCAGCGCGGTATCACCGTGCGGACCGCGGTCGCGTCCCTCACCGCCGGGGACACCCAGCTCAACCTGATCGACACCCCCGGCCACTCCGACTTCATCGCCGAGGTCGAACGCGCCCTCGGGGTGCTCGACGGCGCGGTGCTCGTGCTGTCCGCCGTCGAGGGCGTCCAGGCGCAGACCCGGGTGCTGATGAAGACGCTGCGGCGGCTGCGGCTTCCGGTGCTGCTCTTCATCAACAAGATCGACCGGGCGGGCGCCCGCGACGCGGGACTGCTCGCCGATGTCCGGCGCACCCTGGCGCCGCATCTCCTCCCGCTGACGGCGGTACGGGAGCTGGGCACGCGGAACGCGCACGTCCGCTCGCGCTCCCTCGACGATCCGGGGATGCGCACCGAGGCGGCCGAGGTGCTGGCCGAGCTCGATGACGCGATGCTCGCGCGGGTCGTGGACGGTCCGCTCCCCTCGGCCGAGGAGGTGTGGGCCGCGCTGGCGGCCCGTACGGCGGAGGGGCTGGTGCATCCGGTCTTCTTCGGCTCGGCGCTCAGCGGTCAGGGCGTCGAGGCGCTGGTCGAGGGGGTCGCGCGGCTGGTGCCGCCCGCGCCGGGCGGGGCGGAGCCGCGGGGCACGGTCTTCGCCGTGGAGCGCGGCGGTGGCGGCGCCCGGGGTGGCGACGGCCGGACCGGCGGAGGCGGCCGGACCGGCGGCAGCGGTGCCCGGGGCGGCCGTACGGCGTATCTGCGGCTGTTCTCCGGTGAGGTGGCCTTGCGGCAGCGGGTGACGCTGCACCGCCGCGAGCCCGGCGGCGCGCTGACCGAGTACACCGGGCAGATCACCGCGCTGGAGGTCGTGGGCGTGGCGGGGGCCGCGCGGGGGCCGCTGACCGCCGGGAACATCGCGCGGATCAAGGGGCTGCCCGGGGTCCGGGTCGGCGACCGGCTCGGGCCCGTCCGCGACGTCCCGTCGGACCGGCCGCACTTCGCCGCGCCCACCCTCCAGACCCTCGTCCACGCCCGCGAGCCCGGCGCCGCCGCCGCGTCCCGGCTGCACACCGCCCTGCTCGACCTGGCCGACCAGGATCCGCTGATCCACGCGCGGGCGATGCCGGGCGGGGCCACCTCGGTGCTGCTGTACGGCGAGGTGCAGAAGGAGATCATCGCGGCCACGCTGGTCCAGGACTACGGCGTCGAGGCGGAGTTCGAACCGAGCCGTCCCGTGCTCGTCGAGCGCCCCTCGGGGGTGGGCGAGGCCGGTCGTGAGATCGCCCGTTCCGGCCATACCGGGCCGTGGGCCACTGTCGGGCTGCGCGTCGAGCCCACCGCGCGCGGCGCCGGGGCGGTCTTCGACTACGAGACCGAACTGGGCGCGCTGCCCGCGCGTTCCACCACGCGATCGAGGAGACCGTGTACCACACGCTGTTCCACGGCCCCCGGGGACGCTCGGTGACGGACTGCCGGGTCGTCCTCGTCCGCTCCGGGTTCCTCGGCCCGGTGAGCACCGCGGCGGACTTCCGCGACGTCACCCCGGTGGTGCTCGAGGAGGCGCTGGAGCGGGCGGGGTGGCGGGTGTACGAGCCGTACCACGCCTTCGAGCTGGAGCTCCCGCCCGAGACGCTCGCCGCGGTCACCGCCCACCTCGCCGCCGCCGAGGCGGACATCGGAGAGAGCGTGGACGGTGCCACGGGTTGGCTGCTCCGGGGCGAGATCCCGGTCCGCCGGGTGCACGGTTTCGAGCATGTCCTGCCCCGGCTGACGCACGGCGAGGGGGTGTGGTGGTCCCGGCCGTGCGCCGACCGGCCGCTGCGCGCCGGGGCGGCGCGCGAACCGCACGCCTAGGCACCGCTAGATTCCGGGCGCCCCCACCCGGGTGTAGACGAGGCTGTTGCTGGTGCCGCCGGGCGTGGTGACTCGCACGTTCACCGGGCCGGCGGCCCCGGACGGGGCGATGGCGGTGACCCAGGTGTCGGAGACGACGGTGAAGGAGGTGGGTGTGGTGTCGAACAGCACCGTGCTGGTCGTGGTGAGACCGCTGCCGAAGAGCGTGACGGTGGTCCCGGCGTTGCCGCCGAAGCGCACGGCCGTCGCACCGGCGAGATTGGTGCCGGTGATGGTGACGGTCTGGCCACCGGCGGACGATCCCTGACTGGGTGAGATGGGCGTGGCGTAGTCCCTCCTGAGGTGAGCCGAGGTGGAGCCGAAGTGAGCCGAAGTGAGCCGAGGTGCGGGGCATCGAGGTGGACGGGACCGGGCGGGCTGGACCCGCTCGCGCTCACGGATATCCGGTGCGCGACCGCGGGCGTTGGGGCACCCGCCCGGTCCTCCTCGCGGTACGCCTGGCGCCCGGCTCCGGCGAGGACGCGGCGCCCCAGCGCCGAAAGACAACGGCGGGGGTTCCACCGCACACTTTCAGTAATCCATCCGACGTAGCGCGCCACAAGAAGGGTGACGCCACGTCACCCGAATGGCCGGGCGTGCGGGATGGGCCGGGCCGGGCGCCGCACGCGCCCGGCCTGCCATCCCGCTCCGCGCCGTCCCGGCACGCCCCTTTCCGGGCCCGGTCCCACCCCTCACCCGTTCCCGTGACCCATCGGACGGACGGGTCACTTCCGTACCTCCCGGGCGTATGCTCTTGCCACATGGGGGCGGAAATGGGCATTACCGCCGATGAGACCTCCAGCGGGGGCACTTGGCGGGTAAGGATCCGGAGTTCGGCCGGTGGCGTCCTGGGCGCCGGAATCCTTCTGGGCAGCGAGACGGTGCTGACGTGCGCCCATGTGATCCCCGACGACGGGCTCCCGGTGCCCGCCACCGAGGTGCTGGTCGACCTGGTCGAGGTGCCCGACGCCGCACCGGTCCCCGCACGCGTCGCCGACGGCTGCTGGGTGCCCCAGCGCTCCGACGGATGCGGCGATGTGGCGCTGCTGCGGCTGAGCCGGCCGCAGCCCGCCGAGCACGCCGCGCCGCTCTACCGGCTGCCGCCGGTGCTCGGCCGCCCGGTGTGGATGGGCGGCTTCCCCAAGGGGCTCGACAACGGCCACTATCTGCGCGCGAAGACCGCCGGGCGGGTCGGCCCCCGGGCGGAGTGGGTGGGGCTCGACCCCAAGTCGCCCCGGGATGTGGTCCGTAAGGGCTTCAGCGGCGCCGGGGTGGAGGACGAGGCGACCCGGCATGTGATCGGCATGGTCGTCAGCCGGTACGACGACCCTGTCGGCGTCCCCTCCGCCAAGCGCCTCAGCGTCTCCTACATGATCCCGGTGGAGACGATCGTGCGCCATCTGCCGGTGGTCCACCGCTGGTTACGGGGCGACCCCGGGGTGGACCGGCCGCTGGTCTCCCAGTTGACCACCGGCGTCCAGGACATCGGCTTCGCCCAGCGGCTCGCCGTATGGCTGCGCCGGGAGCCCCTCACCGGGCGCCCGGACATCGCGGACGTGGAGACCGTGGTCATCGAGGACGACGACCACGCGCGGTACGAGGCGCTCAGCCGCGCCATCACACTCGCCGACCGCGAGTTGTCGGGCGGCGGCCCGGACGAGGCGGTCTCCGCCGCGCCGCACGGCACCGTACCGCCGCTGGGCAGTGTGGACCTGGCCATCGACGTCACCGGGCGCACCGACACCGAGGTCGCGCTGCGGGTCGCGGACCGGATGGATCTGCGCTCGCCCGGCGACACCTCCCCGCTCAGCCGGGTCCGGGCCAACGCGGTGCCGCTCACCATCGTGGCCGTCGGCGTGGACCGCGCCCGCGATCCGGAGGCGCTGGTCGGCTTCATGAAGCTGCTCGCCGACCGGGGCGGCCGGCTGATGCTGGTCTTCCGCGACCCCCACTCCCGTGGACTGCGCCTGGCCGAGCGGCTGTTCCGCCCCGAGGCGGCCCGGATCGACGGCTGGCTGGACGAGCTCGCCGGGCGGGTGGCCCTCGCCGCCGACCGCGAGCACGAGGCGGCCGAGCGCGGGGCGCGCCGCTCGTCCCTGTCGGACGCCGAGGACGCGACGGCCTTACGGATCAATCTGACCCGGCTGCGCTCCGACCCCGAGCTGCGCTCCCACCGCATCGTCGCCAAGCTGGCCGCGTTCGAGCACACGGTCCGGACGGTCGCCGAGCGGGCCGAGGAGACACTGCGGGTGATCGAGGCCCAGCAGCCCGCGGTCCAGGAGCTGAAGTGGCAGCTGGTGTCGTACACGGCGATGCTCGGGAGCAAGGCCGAATCCGAGCGGGCGGAGCTGATTCCGCTGCACCGCGCCGCGGTGCGGCTGCTGGCCGCGGTGCCCTGTGATCTGCCGGAGGCCCGCCGCGCCGTCGACCGGTTCGTGGCCGCCGTGCACACACCGCCGGAGGGGAGGCGCCATGACGGACGGCAATCGTCCGAACGGCGGTCGTGCGGACCGCAGTCGTACGGGCGGCAATCGTCCGGACAGCGATGGCCCGGACAGCGATCGTCCGCACTGCAATCGCCCGGACTGCCGCGGCGAGGGCCTGGGCCGGATCAACGCCCGGGGTTCTGCACGGAGTGCGGCCGCAGGGCCCTGCCCACCGCTCCCGAGCCCACTCCCCTCCCCGCCCAGGCGCGCACTTCTCCGCCCACCCAGGCGCGGACTCTCCCGCCCACCCGGCCCGGCGAAGCGCTGACGTCCGAGTCCACCGCGACCACGGCCCGCGCCCGCCGCCGCGATGTGGCGCGGAAGTTCACCGTAAGGCCGGCGGGCGAGGATCCGCTGGCCCTGCCCCGGGTTGAACTGCCCTCGCTGCGCGACCTGGTGATGGACGATCCGCATCCCCCCTCGCGCGGCCAGACCTGCGGCTGGGAGGGGTGCGAGGAGATCGTGGGCGCGCCCTACGGCGGGCAGCCCGCGCTCTCCAGGGGCTACTGCCCGCGCTGCCGCCATCCGTTCGACTTCGCCCCGCGGCTCAGCCCCGGAAATCTGCTGGGCGATCAGTACCGGGTGATCGGCTGCGTGGGGTACGGCGGGCTCGGCTGGGTCTATCTCGCCGAGGACACCCAGCTTGACGACCAGCCCGTGGCCATCAAGGGCCTGATCAACAACGAGGACGAGGCGGCCCTGCGGACGGCGGTCGAGGAGCGCCGCTATCTGACCATGCTCGACCACCCCGGCATCGTCCGGATCATCAACTACGTCACCCAGCCCGACCCCCGGGACGGCGCGCTGGCGGGCTACATCGTGATGGAGTTCGTCGGCGGGATGACCCTCGCCCAGATCAAGGACCACATCGCGGACGCGGTGAGGCCGTACGACGGGCCGCGGCTGTACGAGCACATCCTGGCCTACGGCTGTCTGGTGCTGCGCGCGGTGGGCTATCTGCACGGCGAGAAGCTGCTGTACTGCGATCTCAAGCCGAGCAACGTGATGCACTACGAGGACCGGGTCAAGGTGATCGACCTCGGCGCGGTGCGGCGGGTGGGCCAGCGGGACGGCGGGCCGCCCGTGATCACCGAGGCGTTCGCCGCCCCCGAGGTGCTGACCCGGGGCGCCTCGGCCCTCACCGAGCGCCATGACCTCTTCGGGGTCGGCAGGACGCTCGAAGAGCTCTCCGACAAGGCCACCCGGCAGGCGCAGCGGCCGCCGGGCCTGGGCGCCGAGTCCTACCGCCGGGTGCTGGCCCGCGCCACCGCGGCCGACCCGGAGCGGCGGTTCGGGTCGGCCGCGGAGATGTCCGAGCAGCTGTGGGGCGTGCTGCGGGAGATCCACTCGCTGCGGCTGCGCCGGGAGCAGCCGCAGCCGTCCACGCTCTTCGCCCCGACCTCGGCGCTGCTGGACTCCTCGCTGGGCCGGATCCCGGACCTGGAGCGCTGGCTGGACGGGGAGCCGCGTCCGCTGCTGGCGTCCGGGCTGCCCCGCCCCGAGCAGGTGCCGTCCGGGCTGCCGGTGCCGTTCCCGGACGCGGCGGATCCCGGCGCGGCGCTGCTGGGCGTGCCGACCGACAGCGGGCCCCGGCGGCTGATCGAGCAGTTGCACGCCTTCCCCCGCCCCTCCGCCGAGATCCGGCTGCGCACCTGCCGCGCCTATCTGGAGCTGGGCGAACGGGAGGCGGCAGCGCAGGAGTTGGCGATCGCCGTGGAGCTGATCGGCTCGGCCGCCCCGTACGACTGGCGGCTGTCCTGGCACCGCGCCCTGCTGCGGCTGGCGGACGGCGCGGTGGCCGACGCCCGGCGGGAGTTCGACGAGGTCTACAGCGCCCTGCCCGGGGAGTACGCACCCAAGCTGGCGCTGGGCTACTGCGCCGAGCACCTGGGCGACCACGAGGCCGCCAAGCGGTTCTACGAGGCGGTGTGGCAGCGCAACCGCTCGCAGGGCAGCGCCGCGTTCGGGCTGGCCCGGCTCCGGCTCGCGGCGGGCGACCGGGGCGGCGCGGTGGACATCCTCGGCGGGGTGCCGAAGGTCTCCCGCCACTACGACGCCGCGCGGATCGCCATCGTGCGGGTGCTGTCGGGGCGGCTGGGGCACCCGGACGCCCTGCCGACAGCCGAGGATCTGGCGGAGGTGCGCACCCGGCTGCCGCGGCTGTATCTGGACGAGGGGCGGGAGTCCGGCCCGGCCCGCGACCGGCTGACCGCGGAGTCGCTGGAGGTGACGCTGGACTGGGCGGAGCGGCAGTCCGGTGCCGGGGAGCGGAGGGGTGAGCCCGCTGGGCGCGCCCGTTCCCGGCGCTGGGTGCGGAGGGGGCGTGCCGCCGCGGCGGCCGAAGCGCTTCGGAGGGGAACCGAACCCCCGTCGCTGGTGTATGGAGAGTGGGAGGACGAAAGCGCGCTGCGCGCCGAATTGGAGCTGACCCTGCGCCGGCTGGCCCGGCAGGCGGACAGCCCCGAGGCGCTCGGTGCGCTGATCGACCACGCGAACGCCATCAGGCCCGTGACCCGCGTCTGACGTCTGACAGGGGGATCAGATGAACGAGGACCGCAGAGAGCGACAACACGCCCCGGGCCCGGAGGGCGCGGACGGGGGTCCGGCCCTCACCCTGCGGGTGCACCAGAACAAGTACCTCCCCGCCTCCGCGGGCCGCACCGAGATGCACGCCATCGTCAGCGTGCGGGCCCGCGGCCTGGGCCCGGCGGCGGCCCTTACCGCCGCCTCGGAGGTCATCGTCATCGACTGCTCGATGTCGATGAGCTGGCCACCGACGAAGATCGCGGCGGCGCGGCGGGCCACCGCCTCCGCGGTCGGCATACTCCGCGACGGCACCCGTTTCGCGATCGTCGAGGGCACCGAACAGGCCCAGGTCGTCTATCCGTTCACCGGCGGCATGGCGGTCGCGGGGCCCGACACCAAGGCCGCCGCCGCCCGGGTCGCGGCCCGGCTGCCCGCGGTCGGCGGCACCGCGATCGGCTCCTGGCTGGATCTCGCCCGCCGGCTCCATCTGCGGCAGCCCGCCGCGATCCAGCACACCCTGCTGCTCACCGACGGCCGTAATGAACACGACCCGCCCGGCTATCTGGACAAGGTGCTGGACGCCTGCGCCCCGCATTTCACCTGTGACGCACGCGGGATCGGCGACGGCTGGGACGCCACCGAGCTGAAGCGGATCGCGCGCCGGCTGCACGGCAGGGCCGATGCGGTCCTGGAGGACGCCGCGCTGGCCGCCGAGTTCGAGGAGATGGTCTCCGCCTCGATGGCCAAGGCGCTGGCCGGGGTGCGGATCCGGATCCGCACCCGGGCGGGCAGCCGGGTCGGCTTCGTCAAGCAGGTGCACCCCACCCGGGTGGACGTCACCGACGAGGGCGTCCGCCCCGATGAGCGCACCTGGGAGTGGACCACCAAGGCGTGGGGCGACGAGACCCGCGAGTACCAGGTGTCCGTGCTCGCCGATCCGCGGGGCGATCCGGCGGGCGAGGACGTCGAGCTGGCCACCGTGGAGCTGGCGGTGGAGGGCGACACCGCGCTGCCGCCGCCCGAGCCGGAGTCCCTGCTGGTCCAGTGGACGGACGATGTGCTGCTGTCGTCCCGGATCGACCCCCGGCTGGCCCACTACGACGCCGACTCCGAGCTGGGCCACGCCATCACCGCGGGCTGTGACGCCTACGAGGCGGGCGACCGGGAGCGGGCCCGCCGCCAGTGGGGGCGGGCCGTCCAGCTCGCCCATCAGCTCGGCAGCGAGAAGATGCTGACCCGGCTGAGCGGGCTGGTCCACATCGTCGACGCCGCCACCGGCGAGGTGCGGATCCGCGAGCCCATCCGGCCGCTGGACCTCAACTCGGCGATCATCGTGTCGGAGGAGAGCGTCCACTTCATGGGGGTGGAGCGGCCGAGGGCCGCCGCGCCGCCCGCCGCGGATGTCATCTGCCCGGCCTGCGGGCGCCGGTCGCCCGCCACCGCCGAGTTCTGCCAGCAGTGCGACACTCCGCTGGGTGCCGAAGCGGGCGACACTCCGCTGGGCGCCGAACCGGGCGGCGCGACATGAGCGGCACCCGTGCCTTCCTGGTCCGCCGGCTGATCGCCCTGCTGGTGGTCACGGCGGTCGCCGTGACCACGCTGCTGGCCGCGTACTACGGCGTCAGCCGCAACTCCGCGGCGGTGACCGACCGGTCCACCCCGGCGATACTGCAGGTCGCCGCCTCCATCGACGCGCTGAACGCCTCCTACGACGACGCGAAGCGCAGCATCTCGAGCCCCACCGCGGAGTTCGAGGGGCTCAGCGAGGAGTACCGCAACCAGCTCTCCACGGCCAAGCAGAGCCTGGCCCAGGTGTCCAAGAGCACCATCGGGGGCGAGTCGGCGCGCGGGTCGCTGCGCACCACCGCGGCGCTGGTGACGTCCTACGGCGACACCGTCGAGCAGGCGTACGCGAACCGCGACAACGCCACGCTCCGGGATGCCTATCTGGGGTATGCCGACTCGATACTGCGGCATGGCCACAGCGGCATCCTCGACCGCCTGAAGGCGGTGCAGCAGCGGCAGTTCGACGTGCTCGACGACCAGACCTCCTTCGGCTGGCTGCTGACGTTCGCCTGGTGGCTGCTGGTGCCCGGGCTGTTCCTCACGCTGGCGGCGCTGCTGGTGCACACCCAGCGCTTCCTGCGGCACCGCTTCCGCCGACTGGTCAATCCCTGGCTGGCGGCGGCGACCGCGCTGCTCATCGCGCTGCTGCCGCTGGCCGCCTTCACGTATCAGACCCAGGACCGGCTGGAGTCGGCCGGGGCCAGCCTGACCCAACCGGGCATCGGCCACACCGGCGGCCCCACCGCCAGAAAGGTGGCGAGGACGATGCGGAACGCGCACTGGCAGGCCGGTGCGGTCGGCTGGATACCCGTGGGCGGCGCCGTGCTGGCCGCGCTGATCCTGGTCGGTCTGCAGCCGCGTATCGACGAGTACCGGTTCCAGTCCCGATGAGCGCGGCGAAGCGGTCCGGTCAGGCCACGGCCACGGTCCTCGGGCTGTGGATGGTGCTGCTGTGTGTCGTGGGCGCCGGCGATACGAGCGGCTGGCAGTCGCGCGGCAGCGTCAGCGTGCTCGCGTCGTGGACCGGCGCCGAGGGCGAGGCGTTCCGGCACCTGCTGGACACGTTCACCCGGCGCACCGGCATCCATGTCGACTACCAGGGCACCACCGCGCTGCGCGAGGTGCTGTCCTCGGAGGTCGGCTCCGGAACGCCACCCGATATCGCCGTGCTGCCCAGCTCGGGCGAGCTGGCCGCCTACGCCCGCCAGCGCCAGCTGACCCCGCTGGACGGAGTGCTCCCGAGCCAGGAGCGCAAGGCGTACGGGCGGCTGTGGACGCCCCGGCTGAGCGCCGACGGGCCGGTCTACGGCATCGCGGTCAAGGCCGATCTGAAGAGCATCGTGTGGTACGACCACGACCGCCGCCCGGACACGCTGCCCGACCTCGCCGCCGACGGCCGCCAGTGGTGCGTCGGCATGGGCGACGACGCCACCTCCGGCTGGCCCGGCACCGACTGGATCGAGGATCTGCTGCTCCAGCAGCAGGGCAGATCCGTCTACCAGGCATGGGCCACCGGCGGGCTGCCGTGGACGGACCCGCGGGTGAAGCGGGCCTGGGAGAGCTGGGGGTCGCTCTTCGGCAGGGACACCGCGCGCACCGCGCTGACCACCGACTTCCGCGAGGCCGGGAGCAAGCTGTTCAACGCGGACCCGCCGTGCGCACTGGAGCACCAGGGGTCGTTCATCCGCAGCGGCTACCCCCGACCGGACAAGGCGGACTTCACCTTCTCCCGCAGCCTGCTCCCCGATGCCGACCGCGGCTCCACCGCCCGCGAGGTGTCGGGGGACTTCGCCGCGATGTTCCGTGACACCCCGCAGGCACAGAAGCTGATGCGCTATCTGGTCTCGGCCGACGCCCAGCGGACCTGGGGCCGGCAGACCGCCACCAAGAGCACCCACCCGTTCTTCGCCAACCCCGGCGTCCCGCTCGACGCCCAGGGCGACGACACGGTGGACCGGAAGATCGCGGAGACCCTCCGGGACTCGGCCTCGCTGTGCCTGGACGCCTCCGACGCCATGCCCACCCGGATGCGGCTCGCCTTCCAGCGCGCCGCACTGACCTACCTCAGCGACACCACCAGGCCACCGGACGGGCTGCTGCGCAGCCTGGAGAAGGTGCGCCAGAGCCTGCGCCGCGCCCCCGACCAGCCCTGGCTGTCTACGGTCTGCGGCTGAGCGGGCTCACGGCACCATCTCGTCCGGGCAGGGCGTGCCCCGCGGCAGCTGGTACTTGCCCGTTATCCGGTAGACACCGGCCCGGGGGGCGTGCAGCACCGTCCACTCGTCCTCCGGCTGGCCCTCCTCACCGCCCTCGGTCTGCTTGGTGAGGCAGCCCTCGCGGTTGACCGGCAGCTCGTCGTCCTCCCCCTTCGGGGCCCGGACGCTGTGCCCGTCGTTGTCCACCAGACCCAGCCACGGCGAGTACGGGATGCGGATGAGCACCGGGCCCTTGGAGCGGACCGACAGCACCAGCTGGTCGGCGCCCGCGCGCTGCACGGTGGCGGGCGGGTCGGCGATCTGCGTCGGGTCCTTGACCTCGTACAGCTTCCAGTTGGCGTCCGACCAGACCTGGCGCAGATACGGCAGCTCGGTGCCGAGCAGCTTGGCCTCCTGCTCCGCCGCGGTGTCCGGGTCGTCCGCGGGCAGCACCACATAGTGCACCGCCCAGCGCTTGAGCCATTCGTGGTAGCTGGCCGGGGTCAGGGTGTCCTCGCCGTAGAAGATCGGGTTCCGGTCGAGGTCGCGCTGGCGGTTCCAGCCGCGCGCCAGATTGACGTACGGGGCGAGCGCGGAGGACTCGCGGTGGCTGCGCACCGGAACCACCTCGACCCGGCCCCGGTCGGCCTTCTCCCGCTTGAGCCGGTCGACCAACGGCGCCAGCTCACGGGCCCAGGACGCCGAGGGGGTGGTGTGGATGACATCGTCGGCGGTCTTGACCCCCTGCCACACCGTGACGGTCGCGAGCGCCAGCACCAGCACGGTCCAGCGGCGGCCCGCGGGCGTGGAGCGCAGCTCGGCGCGCGGCGGCTTGCGCAGGGCGGGCAGCACGGCGATCAGCACCACCCCACCGAAGATCATGCCGAGGCGGGAGATATTGGTGCCGATCTGGGAGGGAATCACCCAGGTGAGCACCACCCCGAAGCAGTAGAGCCCGGCCCCGACCCGCACCGTCGACCAGGTGCGCGGCACGCACATCAGCACGGCGGCGCCGGTGATGAACGGCAGGATCACCGACCCGATGCCCATCGGCTGCTCACCGGAGAACGGGAACAGCCACGCCGACAGGCCGACCACCAGCGCGGGCGTGACCCCCAGCGCGTACGCGGCGGGCCGCCGCTTGGTCAGCCACAGACCGGCGGCCACGACGCCCACGAACAGGCCGGCCACCGGGCTGGACATGGTCGACAGCGCGGCCAGCAGGGCGGCCAGTATGAATCGTCCGGTTTTGTGGTGCCAGTGCCGGGACCGCCACCTGCGCGGCCAGGCGAAGATCACGGCCACCGCCGCGAGCCCGAACATCGCGCCGAGCCCGAAGGTCACCCGGCCCGAGATGGCGTTGCAGGTCAGCGCGAACGCGCCGTAGAGCGCGGGCCACAACGGCCGCCGCACGGCACGGCTGCGCACCAGCAGCAGCGCGAGCAGCCCGGCGGACAGCGTCCCCGCGATCACCATCGTCGAGCGGACGCCGAGGACCGCCATCAGATAGGGCGAGATGACGCTGTACGAGACCGGGTGCATCCCGCCGTACCAGGCCAGGTTGTACGCCGAGTCCGGATGCTGGAGGGCGAACTCCGCCCAGGCGTCCTGCGCGGCGAGGTCACCGCCGCTGTTCGCCAGCAGCGCCACCCACAGCAGATGCAGCAGCGCGGCGGCGGCCAGCGAGGCGCACACAGGATGGCGCAGGGCCGTCCGGGCGCGCTGGAGCAGCCCGCCGGAAGCGGCCCGGCCGCTCTCACGCTCCGCCTCGGCCGGGCCCGTCGGCTCGTCCGGCCAGCGCTGCGTGGGTACGCGTATTCGTGCGGCGGTGCTCTCCTCCGAGCCCCCGCTTTCATCGGCCCGTGTCGGATCCACGGTGGTCACTGCGGCTCTCCCCGTCTTCCCCCGAGGTCTGCCCCATCGTCCTCAACCCCGCACCGGATCGCTCCGGTTCGCATGCGGCGGGTCCAGGCCGGGGACCCATCGACGCTAGCACGCGCCGACGGCCCCGAACCGCGTCGGGCCCCGGCGGCGTTTCGCGCCGGGGCCGCTCCGCTTGTCCCTTGAACCCACTTCCCCGATGGGTCAGCCGATACGGGTCAGTTTCGCGCCGAAGGACGGCTCGGACAGGTCATCCTGCAGGGCCACCGGCGCGGTGAGCTGTCCGGGGCCCGTGCCCACGGTCACCTCGCCGACGACCGTGCCCGCCTTGGCCGAGTGCGGCACCTTCTTACCGCCGTCGCCGATCTTGATGTCGACCCCCAGACCGGACCAGCCGACCGCCTTCAGATCCTTGGTGGCGACGACCGGCGTGGTGCCGCCGAGCCCGTCGTCGATCTGGCCGACCACATCGCCCTTCTTGATGACGGTGGCCGAGGTGAGGGCGTCCTGCAGGGTGCTGATCAGCTTGTAGCTGTTGGTCTGGGCGAGCTGGAGGCTGGCGTCCAGCGTGGTGGTCGCACGCTGTTCGAGGACGACGCCGAGGATCCGCTGCTTCTTGCCGTCGATCGTCCGCACGGCGCCCCACATCAGCGCACCGCCGGCCGGGGTGGACGAACCGGTCTTGATACCGATCACGCCCGGCTTCACCAGCAGATTGTTGTTGTTGTAGATCCGGTCGTCGAGCCCCGGGATGTCGGTGTTGGGCGTCGCCACGACCGCCCGGAACGCCTCGGACTGCATCGCCGCCTTCGCCAGCTTGAGCTGGTCGGCCGCGGTGGACTTGGTGGACTCCTTCAGACCGCTGGGGTCGGTGTAGGTGGTCTGTTTCATCCCCAGGCCCTCGGCCGCGTCGTTCATCTTCTTCACGAACGCGTCGAGCGACCCGGCGTCCCAGCGGGCGAGCAGCCGGGCGATGTTGTTGCTGGAGTTGATCAGCAGCAGCTGGAGCAGCTGATGCTGGGTGAAGGTCTGCCCCTCCTTGACCTCCGCCCGCGACTCGTCGGCGGACTTGGCCTCCTCGGCCGCCTGCGCGTCGATCGTGATCTTCGGGCCCTGCGCGTCGCCCTTCAGCGGATGGTCCCTGAGCACCACATAGGCCGTCATGACCTTGGTGACGCTGGCGATCGGCACGGGCTTCTGCGCCCCGGAGGTGCCCAGGCTGCCCACGCCCTCGACCTCCGCGGCCGACTGCCCCTGGTCGGGCCACGGCAGGGACAGCTCGCCGCCGCCGAAGCGGTAGGAGGAGTCGGCGGTGAGCTTCAGCGACGGCTCCGGCAGCGGCCGCAGCGCCTGGACGACGCCCAGGATGATCACGAGCAGCGCGGCCAGCGGCGTCCAGATCTTGACCCGGCGCACCGCCGTCCGCATCGGCGTCTCGGGCTTGGGCGGCGTATTGGTCAGCTGCGCCAGCAGGTCGAGCGGCGCGGGCTGCTTGCCGTCCGAGGTCATCGGCGGCAGCGGCTGTTGCCTGGTCCGCTCGGCCTCGGGCACGCCGGCCGGCGGGGCGGCGGGGGCCGACGGCGCGGCGGACGCGGTGGGCGCGGTGGAGGGCTTCGACGGGGCCGGGTCGTCGGGGGACCGCAGTGGTACGAACTTGCTGGTCCGCTCGTTGTCCGACTCGGCGTCGGACGCCTTGGCCTTGGACGTCTTGACCTCGGACGCCTTCTCGGACGTCTTCTTGTCAGCCGGGGGGCTGACCGCCTTGAAGGCGGTGGTCGGCTGGTCGACGCCCTTCTTGCCGTCCTTTCCGGACTTCTCCGGGAGCACGCCGAAGGCGGCCGTCGGGCGGTCGACCGGCTTGTCGGAGGCGTTGTCGTCCGCGTCGGACGCGGCGGCCTTCCCGGACGCGCCCTTGGGCTCGTCCTTCTCGGCCGTCTCCTTCTTGTCCTTGTGCTTGTCCTTGTCCTTGTCCTTGTCCTCGGCCTTGGCGTCGCCGTCCGCCTTGGGCTTGACCGTACGGAAGACGGCCGTGCGCTGATCGACCGACGGCTTCGACGGCTCGTCGCCGTCCTCGTCACCCTCGGTCGCGGCTTCGGCCTCGGACGCATCTTCAGCCGTCGCGTCGGCGCCCGCCTTGGGCTTCACCGTGCGGAAGACGGCAGTCCGCTGATCCACGGACGGCTCCGACGACTCGCCGCCGTCCTCGTCCGCCTCGGTCTCGGCATCGGCCTCGGCCTCGGAGGCACCCTCAGCCTCTACGTCGGCGTCGGCGCCACCGGCACCCTCCGCGTCATCCGCGTCCGCTTCCGGCTCCACGTCCGCCTCGGGCGCATCCCCCTTGGGTGATTCATCCGGCGCACCGGAATCCGCCTCCGGCTCGTCCTTCGCCTCCGACGTCCCGGAACCTTCGCCCCGTTCACCATCGCGAACACCAGAAACCTTTGCATCGTCCCCGTCGGCAGCCGGTGCCTTCGGTTCCGCTTCAGCCTCCGCTTCGGCCCTCGTCCCGGAGGCCGCCTCGGAGGTCACATCGGGATCGCCGGAAGCCGACTGCGGCTCACCGGAACCCGACCGGAGGTCGTCGGACACGACGGCGACCGCCGTCGAGCCCTGGGCCGCCTCCGCTTCGCGCGAGATCGCGAGCCGCGGATCGCTTTCTCCCCTAGCCGTCTCCCCCGACGACTTCTGCTGATCCGACCTGCCGGGGGACTCGCCCGCCACCGATGCCTCCTCGATATGTGTCGCGGGCCGCCCTACGCCCCGTGGCGTCACGTCCCGCAGCCCAAGCTCTACCAGTGTCCTGTGCGTCCGGCATGCGATGGCGCAACGCCACAGCCGGAGAGCGTCCTCAGGTGCCCGCCCACCCGCTAGACGAGAAAGACATACCTACTGGTTCCCACCCAAACCCCCCAGGCACTCTCGACAGACCAATGTGAGAGGGGTCACCCTGTCATTCATCCACGCGGGGAGGCATGGATGGGCAGGAGCCGCAGAACAATTCCGGAGGAGCTTCTGCTGCTCGCTTTGGACCCGACCACGGGTACCACGGCGCAGCCGCAGTCGCTCGACCTGGGTCTTGCCGGGGCACAGCTAGTGGAGCTGGCCCTGGCCGGACGGATAGCCCCTGACGGGGATCGTATCGCCGTGGTGCTGCCACGGCCGACCGGAGATCCGACTCTGGACTCCGCATTGGAGTTGCTGCGCCGACGCGGCAGCCCGGTGCGCGCGGTCCACTGGATCGGCGGGCCCCGGCTGGGGCTGCGCCAGACGTACCTCACGCACCTGGAGCGTTGCGGCATGGTGCATGCCGTGGCCGGCCAGATGTGTGGCGTACTGCCGACGACGCGCTACCAGGCGACGGACACGGCGATCAGCCGGGAGATCAGGAACCGGCTGGACAGCGCGATCCGCACCGGCGTACCGCCGGACCCGCGGACCGCCGCGCTCGCCGCCCTGGCCCACGCGGTCGGACTCGGCAAGCATCTGTATCCCGGGAACGAGGGGCGCTCCTCGCGCTCCAGGCTCCGGGATCTGATCCGGCACGACCCGATGGGCGGTCTCGTGGCGCACGCCGTGATGGACGTGCAGAACGGTGTCGCGGCGCAGCCACGGCGCGCACCGGCCCCGGGCCGACAGGCGGGAACAGGCGCCGCGGCGGAGCCCGCGGCCGGCGTTCCGGCCCAGCCGTCCCGCCGCGGGAGCATGGCCCGCGTCGGAGCGCGCTGAGGCTCCTTCGGGGCACTACCGCACCACCACGTACAACCAGCCCGTCGAACGCACCAGCAGCCCGTCAGCGGGGCGGCGGAGACCGTTCCCGGCACCGTCCGGGGCGGAGCGCCACCGCCCGGCTCCGGGCGGCACCGAGCACCACTCACGCTCCACCGACCGCACCGCAGTCCCCACTGACCCGGTTCGGGAGCCGCTGAAGCGCGCGGGGTGGTGGGACGGCCGTTTTGGACGACCGGCCGTCCCACCGCCCCGCGCGCGCGTTCGTCCACCGTGGTGCGGCCGCCTTTGTGCGGCCATTTCCCAGCGCGCCCCCGTCCGGTAGTGGCAGGCTGCTGAACAGCAGAAATCAGCAGTACGAAGCCGGAGGTGCACGTCCTGTGACATCGAACGTCGGCCCCACTGTCCGGCGACGCCGGTTGGGCCAGGAGCTGCGCAGACTCCGCCAGGAGAAGGGCATGACGGCGGAGGAGGTGGCGGAGGAGCTGATGGTCTCCCAGTCGAAGATCAGCCGACTGGAGAACGGGCGCCGCAGCATCAGCCAGCGCGATGTGCGCGATCTGTGCCGCACCTACAAGGTGGAGGACAAGGCGCTGGTCGATTCCCTGATGCAAATGGCGAAGGAGTCGCGCCAGCAGGGTTGGTGGAACGCCTTCGGCGATGTGCCGTACAGCGTCTACATCGGTTTCGAGACAGATGCGGCGTCCCTGCGGGTCTATGAACCCCAGGTGCTCCCCGGTCTCTTGCAGACACCGGATTACGCGGAGGCGGTGATCAGCGGCGCCCTCCCGGAGGCCCCACAGGACCAGATCGCCCAGCGGGTCCAGGTCCGGCTCCGGCGCCAGGAGCGGATCACCGATCCGCTGGCCCCGCTGCGGCTGTGGGCGGTCGTTGACGAGGCGGCGATGCGCCGGGTGGTCGGCAACTCGAAGATCATGAGCGATCAGCTCGACTACCTGGTCCGGATGAGCCACGAGCCCCATGTGACGGTCCAGGCGCTTCCGTTCGACATGGGGTCGCATCCGGGGATGAGCGGGCAGTTCACCATCCTGGAGTTCTCGGACGAGTCGGACACCAGCGTCGTCTATCTGGAGGGCGTGACCAGCGACCTGTATCTGGAGAAGCTCAGCGATGTGCAGAGCTACAGCATGATGTACGAGCATCTGCGGGCCCAGGCGCTGAACGCGGATCAGAGCCGCCAGTTCATCACCGAGATGGCCCAGGAACACGCCCGCCGGCACCAGGAGGAGGGCAAGGCCGCCCCGGCGGACTGACGCGGGACGGGAACGCTCCGGTGCGAGAGATGAGGGGCGGAAGATACACCTCCGCACCGTGCTGCGGAAGGGGCCACGGGAATATGCCATCCGGTCGAGTGAATGGCCCGCTTTCCAGACGATGTTGCCGAGTAACGTCGGTGACGCCTCCAAACGGGGGCGGGTCTCATCAACAAAAAGCATCGGAGCACTCGTGTCCATTCAGCAGGGAAAGACGAGCATGTGGGTGAAATCCTCGTACTCGGCCGGAAACGGCGCTTGCGTGGAAATCTCCTCCCCGGTCACCAGCGAGATCGCCGTGCGCGATTCCAAGGACCCCCAGGGACCGACGCTCAGCTTCGCCCCCGCATCGTGGTCGGCCTTTGTGTCCGACGTCAGCCGTGGCGCCTTCGACCTCGGCTGATCTACCTGACACCCGGCCGCGGTAGCGCGGTCGGCGGCGCAGGGCCGCAAGCCTGTACCCGAGCCCTCTCGACCGGTCGCCGTCCCTGCCGAGAGGGCTCCAGGCGTTTCCGGCGCATTCCGGTGCCGCCGCTTCAGCGGAGTTCTGCCACGTATTGGTCTGTACCGGGAATCGTCGGAATGAACGGCGCCATGAATTCCACCCGGCCGAGACCGGCATCGGCCACCTCGCCGTCGAGACCGGTGAAACAGCGCTCCCAGCATTCCCGCGGATCGGACTGCAGGAACCAGAGCAGGGTCAGCCGGGTGTCGACCCCCTCGACCTGCTTCACATACGCCATTCGGTCCGAGGGCAGCGGGGTCGGCCGGAAGACCGTGACCATCGCGGCGGGCGAGCCCGCGAGCCGACGCGGCAGATGTCTGGATCGGAGCCACCCGAGCAGTTCCTCCCGCTGCTCCGGGCTCTCGGTCTCGATCACCTCCAGCGCCAGCCCGGCATAGGGGTGGTCCAGCGCGTGGTGGTCGCGCGGACCGGCGGCCCCGTCCCGGTAGACGGTGGCCTCGTGGTCCTGGAAGGCCGTGAAGACATGCGTACGGTCCTGGTAGACCCGCCCGTCCCGGAGCAGCCGCTTGTTGATCCCGACCGTCCACCGCATATGGTCCGCGTAGCGCCCCTCGGTGAGCCAGTAGACGGAGAGATAGCAGCCGGCGGTCACCGGCCGGGCGATCGCCGACTTCTCCGGATAGCGCAGCAGTTGCAGTTCACGGGTGGCGACCCAGCGGCGGCCCGCGTAGATCCACGGCATGGCCATCGCGCCCGCGATGAAGTGGTCGTCCTCGTACCAGCGGTTGTAGGCGTACTCATGACCCGGATGCGGCTCGACCATCGTGATCAGGGCATGCCCCGGGCGCACTCCGTACGGGCCGACGGAGGCCAGTTCCGCGTACGCGTCGCTTGTCATGCCCCCCAGGTTTAGCTGACGTAACGTCAGTTGGGGAGAGGGCTGTCGGCATCAAGTGCGCGGAATCGGACGGCGGCCGCACGGCCGGGAGTGGCCTTCCGCCCGAGCCGGACCGCTGCCGCGCTCTGGCCATCTGCGCGCCGCACCCCTAACCTGACGCGACGCCAGACACGGGAGGTGCCGCCATGCCGCTGCAGGGCAAGACCGTCGTCGTCTCCGGGGTCGGGCCCGGGCTGGGGGCCCGGGTGGTGGCCGCGTGCGTCCGGGACGGGGCGCGGGTGGTGATGGGGGCGCGGACCGAGGAGCGGCTGCCGAAGGTGGCGGAGGAGGTCGATCCGGGCGGTGAGCACACCGCCTGGCGGCCGACCGACATCGCGGACGAGGAGCAGTGCGAGGCCCTCGCCGCGCTCGCCCTGGACCGATTCGGCCGGATCGACGCCGTCGTCCATGTGGCCGCGTTGGACAGCCACTTCGGCGGGCTGGAGGACGCCGACTTCACGTCCTGGGCCAAAGTGGTGGACGTCAATCTCTTCGGGACGCTGCGGATGACCCGCGCCTGCCTGCCCGCGCTCAAACGGAACGGCGGCTCGGTCGTGCTGATCGGCACCCAGTCGTCCTCCGCCGCCCCCACCAAGGTGCGCCAGACCGCGTACGCCGCCTCCAAGGGCGCGCTGACCTCCACCATGTACGCGCTCGCGCGCGAGCTGGGTCCGCATCGGATACGGGTCAACACCGTGCAGCCCGGCTGGATGTGGGGGCCGCCGGTGCGCGCGTATGTGGCCTTCACGGCACAGACCGAAGGGGTGAGCGAGGCCGAGGTGCTGGCCCGGCTCACGGACGCGATGGCCCTGCCCGAACTGGCGACGGACGGGGATGTGGCGGAGGCCGCGGTGTTCCTGGCCTCCGACCGGGCCCGGGCGATCACCGGACAGTCGCTGCTGGTGAACGCCGGTGAGCTGATGCGTTAGCGCGACTCCTGTCCGGCCTTTCGGGATCCCGCTCCCGTACGACCCATCGATCGGTGGGCGTGCGTCTGACGAAGTGCCCGCTCATCGTGGGTTCACGAGCATGCGAACGACAACGCCCCGTCAGGTCAAGAAAGAGTAAATTCGTTCTTCTTTCTGATCTGTGTTCACACTCGTGACCCTTAGAACCCTTGACCGGTCACCCGAACGAGCGGTTCAATCCCGGAAGTACCCCGCTCCCGCTCGGGGGAACCGCCCATGACGAACGTCGCGGCGAAGTGCGCTCCCGTTCATATGGCGGACCCCTGGAGGGGACATGAACAGTCTCGACTGGGTTGTACTGATCGGCTACTTCGGTGTCATGGTCGGCATCGGCCTCTGGTCGCACAAGCGTGTGGACAACGTCAGCGACTTCTTCACGGCCGGCGGCAAGATGCCCTGGTGGCTGTCCGGCATCTCGCACCACATGTCCGGCTACAGCGCGGTGATGTTCACGGGATACGCGGCCATCGCCTATCAATACGGCATCACTTCCTATGTCACCTGGTCCTTCCCGATCGCCATCGGCATCGCGATCGGCGCCAACCTCTTCGCTCCGCGCCTCAACCGGGTGCGCAGCAAGCTGAAGGTGGCCTCACCGCTCGAATACCTGAAGAACCGCTACAACCTCCCCACCCAGCAGGCGCTGGCCTGGTCCGGGGTGCTGTTGAAGATCGTCGACGTGGGCGCCAAGTGGGCGGCCATCGCCACCCTGTTGTCCATCTTCACCGGCGTCTCGCTCAACCAGGGCATCCTGATCACGGGCGTGGTCACCGCCATCTACTGCACCGTGGGCGGGCTGTGGGCCGACGCGCTCACCGAACTCGGCCAGTTCATCATCCAGTTCATCGCGGGCATCGCGATGCTGATCGCGGTGCTCAACGAGCTGGACGGCTTCTCCACCTTCTGGACCGTCTGGGACGACCTCCCCAGCAGCCACCACGAGCCCACCGTCGGCCCGTACACCTTGATCTTCCTGCTGGCCTACCTCTTCATCAAGACCTTCGAGTACAACGGCGGCATGTGGAACCAGGCGCAGCGCTACATGGCGACCGACAGCGCCCACTCCGCCAAGCGCTCGGCCCGCCTGTCGGCCATCCTGTGGTTCGTATGGCCGCTGGTCCTGTTCTTCCCCATGTGGGTCGCGCCCCTGATCATCAAGACGGACAAGCCCGCCGACTCCTACGCCCAGATGGCCGAACATCTGCTGCCGCACGGTCTGCTGGGGCTGGTGATCGTCGGCTTCTTCTCGCACACCATGGCGATGTGTTCCTCGGACGCCAACGCGATCGCGGCGGTGGTGACGCGGGACATCATGCCCGCGATCTTCAAGTCCGTCCGGGAATGGTCCTCCCGCACCGGGTTGCTCGCGGCCCGCTACACCACGCTGCTCTTCCTCGCCCTGTCCATGGCCATCGCCACCCAGGTCAACTCGGACTTCTTCGGCGACATCATCACCGTGGTGATCAAGTGGGTCGCCGGGTTGATGGGGCCGATCGCGATCCCGCTGATGCTGGGCATGCTGCGCGCCTTCCGCAAATCGGGGCCGACGGCGGCGCTGGTCAGCTGGGCGCTCGGACTGGTCGCCTTCTACCTGGTCAACTACCCGATCAACGACGCGATCGACGGAGGCGTGAACCTGGAGTACCAGATCTCCGTCCCGCTCGCGGTCTCGCTCGTGCTCTTCATCGTCGTCGGCTACATCAAGCCGGAGGACACCCCGGAGCGCGATGCCATCCTCGCCTCGCTCAACTCGGATGACGACGGGTCGGGTTCAGCGAGTGCCGCACTGTCGGAGCCCGAGCAGGGCGCGGCCGGCCAGAAGTCGGTCGCGGGCGCCACGGACTGACGCCCTCCGCTCGGCGGCCACGATCCGGGCCGCCGGTCACCTCCCCACGTGGGGTGACCGGCGGCCCGGTTCCGTCTGCGGGTCCGTGCCTGTCGTCAGATCGCGCTGCATGAGGTGGGTGTCGATCCAGCGTCCGTGCTTACGGCCGACACCGGCCAGCGTGCCCGCCGGGGTGAAGCCGAAGCGCCGGTGGAGGGCGGCCGAGGCGTCGCTGCCGGAGTCGGCGATGACCGCGACGACCTGCCGTACGCCCGCCTCGGCGCAGCGGGTGAGCAGGGCGCCGAGCAGCGCGGCCCCCAGCCCCGCGCCGGTCCGGCCGGGGGCGAGGTAGATGGCGTCCTCGGCGGTGTGGCGGTACGCGGGCTTGGGGCGCCAGGGCCCGGCGTAGGCGTATCCGGCGACCGTACGGCGGGTCTCCCCAGGGACCTCCTCGGCGACCTCGGCGACTTCGGCGACCAGGAACGGCAGCCCCCGTTCCGTCAGGTCCGCCAGCCGCCGCGCCCAGTCGTCGACGGTGGGCGGGACCTCCTCGAAGGTGACGACGGTCTCGGTGACGTAATGGCTGAAGATCGCGGCGATGGCGCCCAGGTCGGTGTGGGTCGCATCACGTATGACGGCGGTGGAGGCAGGCACCGGCCCACCTTACGGCGGACGGTCCCGGGGGCGGCCGCCTTACGGCCGGCCCGTCCCCGGCGGCGGGGCGGAAGTGGAACGTGATGCAGGGGTGACGATCGGGAGATCCACGCTGTCCAGGCAATCTCTCCTCCACCTGCCGTCCACATCCGGAACGTACGATGGGCGGTCGTCCGAGCCGACCGCCCCCGACCGCACCATCCCCGGACCCGACTCGTCGACCGCCCTGACCGAGTCGCGGTCCCCAGGGACCTCTGGAGCTCCCGTGACCGCCACACAGACGATCACCGACTCCCGGATCCACCGGGCCCGCGCCCTCGTACTGCGGCGGCCGGTGCTGTGCGCGGCGGTCTTCTGCCTGCTCTCCTTCACCGGGTTCTGGATCGCGCAGCGGGCCGCCCAGGTGTCGATGGTCGATCTGCTGGTCTATCGCGCCGAGGGATGGACCGTACGCAATGCCCAGGATCTGTATGACATGCGGGCGACTCGGCATCATCTCCCCAATACCTATCCGCCGTTCGCGGCCCTGGTCTTCACCCCGCTGACCGTGATGGGCACGGGCGTCCTGCGGACCTTCGGGACGGCCGTCAACCTCGGCCTGATGGTCGCCGTGGCCCATCTGTCGCTGCGGCTGATCGATCTGCCCGCCCGGGTGCCGCGACCGGCCGCCGTCCTGGCCCTGGCCGCCGTCGCGGTGTGGTGTGAGCCGGTCTGGACGACCCTGCGCTACGGGCAGATCAATCTGCTGGTCACGGCGTTGGTGCTGGGGGACCTGACCCGCCGGACGGGCCACCGCTGGGCCGGGGCCGGGACGGGCATCGCCACCGGGATCAAGCTGACCCCGGGGCTCTTCGTGGTCTTCCTGGGGCTCGCCGGGCTGCTCCTCGGCCTGCGTCGGCTGTGGGCGGCCGGGGCGGCCCGGGGGCGAGCCGAGCCCGGCAGCGGACTGCCGCGGCGGCGCTTCTGGAACGACCATCTGCGGCGCGCGGGCGTCGCGACCGCCGCCTTCGCCCTTACGGTCGCGTTCTCGGCCCTGGCACTGCCGCATGACTCCCGGCGCTTCTGGACCGAGGTCCTCTTCGCGACCGACCGCCCCGGCGATGTCGAGGGCGCGGGCAACCAGAACCTCAAGGGCGCGCTCGCCCGTATCCTGCACACCCCCGACCCCGGCATGTGGTGGCTCATGGCGGCCGCGCTGGTGGGCTGTGTGGGCCTGGCCACGGCGGTCGCGGCTCAGCTCACCGACGACAGCCGGCTGCCGAACGCCCCCGCCTGGGCCGCCCTGACCTGCGCCGTGACCGCCCTCATGGTCAGCCCGGTCTCCTGGTCGCACCACTGGGTGTGGGCCGTCCCGATGGTGCTGCTGCTCGCGGTGGAGGCGGCGCGGCGGCGTACGGCGGGCTGGACGGCCTGGACGGTGGTGACCGGGCTGCTGTTCTGCTCCTTCATGGTCTGGTACGCGCCCCACAGCAGGCCGACCCGGGTGGAACTCCACCAGAACCCCGCCCAGATGCTCCTCACCGCCGTCTATCCGCTGATCGGCGTCGCCTTCCTGGGCGTGGCCGCGTATCTGACCCTGCGCGCCATAAGGCGTCCATGGGAGGGGATCGGGACCGTGGGGCGGCAGTTGGCCGCCGCCGGTCCGGATACGGCGCGGCGGCGGCCGGAGCGGACCTACGCGCGCGGGTAACGGGTGAGCCAGGCCGGGGAGGAGCTGCCCGGGCCGTGGAGCGCCGGACCCTGGGTCATCTCCATGGCGAAGTCGTCGGCCAGCTCCAGGATCGTGCCGCGCCCCTCGACCTCCGCCAGCCAGGCGGGCGGCAGCGCCGTCTCGCCGTGCAGCACGCCCAGCAGATTGCCGCAGATGGCCGCCGTGGAGTCGCTGTCCCCGCCGTGGTTGACCGCGAGCAGCAGCCCATGGCGGACGTCCTCGGCGACCAGCGCGCAGTACAGGCCCATCGCCAGGGCCTCCTCACCGGTCCAGCCCTGGCCCAGGGACGCGACGCGCTCGGGGGTCGGCAGGCCCTGCCGTACGGCGCCGAGCGCGTACCGCAGCGCGTTGGTGGTCTCCTCGTGGCCGGGGCGGGTGGCCAGATGGGCGAGGGCGCGCTGGACGGCTCCGTCCAGCGCCTCGCCGCGCGCCAGGCCGTGCACGATGAGGGCGAAGGCACCGGCCGCGAGATAGCCGGTGGGGTGGCCGTGGGTCTGGGCCGCGCACTCGATGGCCAGCTGAAAGACGAGCTGTGGCTCCCAGCCCACCAGCAATCCGAAGGGGGCGGAGCGCATCACGGCGCCGCATCCCTTGGAGTCGGGGTTCTTGGGCGCCTCCAGGGTGCCCATGGTCTCGTCGGCGAGCGCGGTGATACAGGCCCGGCCCGGGGAGCGCTGGGCGTAGAGCCACTCCTCGCGGGCCAGCCAGCCGGCGTCCTTACGGCGCTCATCGGGGCCCCAGTCGCGCTGGGTGGAGTACCAGCGGCGGTGTGCGGAGTGGATGTCGGTGGGCGGATGCCAGGCGCCCGTGTCGCGGCGCACCTGCGCCCGTATCAGCCCGTCCACCGTGAACAGGGTCATCTGGGTGTCGTCGGTGACCCGTCCGCGACCGCCATAGGCGGGCAGGAAGTCCGTCACGCCCTCGGCTCCGTGCGCCGCCCTGATCTCGTCCAGCGAGGCGAACTCGACGGCCGCCCCCAGCGCGTCCCCGATGGCCCCGCCGAGCAGACAGCCGCGCACCCGGCTGCGGAAGTCCTGCTGTTCGGCGCGGCCCCATACGCCGGTCGCTGCGCTGGCGGTTGCGGTCACGACCCATGCCTCTTTTCTTCGCTGCGTGAATGGCCCTGAACTGTCTTTGAACTGTAATGGACACCGAATGATCGCCTCTTGGCCGCCGAGGATTGTGAAGGCGTCATCACCGGGAAGACGACGGATGGACGCATTCCGAAAATGCGAATTCCCTCACCGAATGTCGTATGCGCTCCGGGCCCTTATCCGAGCGCCGACGGGCCGGGCTCCAGGGCCGTGCGAAGCTCGGCGAGCGGCGCGCGGAGGGTGGCGAGCAGGGCGGGATCCGCCCCGGGTATCCGGGCGAGCTCGTCCAGGAAGCGGATGGCGACGTCGACGATCTGCCAGTACGGCCGGGTGGCGGGCAGCTCCGCCACGAGACGCGCCGCCCCGGCCCCGTCCCCGAGGGCGGCCCTGCTGATGATCGGGGCGGCCCCCCGGGCCTGTGCGTCCCATTGGCCGCCGTGCTCCTCCAGGAGCGCTTCGAATGCGGTCCACAGCCCGCGCGCCTCGATGAGACCGGCCGCGTGGGTCACCAGCATCGCGTGCTCGAAGGCGATGTCGAGGTCCTGGCCGTCCAGCGCCGCCGCCCGTTCGATGTCCGTGGCGGCCTCGGCGTACCGGCCCGCCTGGCGGTGGCACCTCGCCCTGGACTCCAGCGCGAGCAGGCTGTCGGGGCGGAGCCCGAGCGCCCGGTCCAGATCGGCGAGGGCGGCCTCGCCGTCGCCCAGGCGCAGCCGCAGGGCACCCCGGTTCGCCAGCGCCCACGCGTTGTCGGGAGAGGCGGAGGCGGCGGCGTCGAAATCCGCCAGGGCTTCGCCGAGCAGACCGATGTGCTCATGCGTCTGCCCTCGACAGACCAGCGCGAACACATACGACGGCTCGATCTCGATGGCCCGGCCGAAGTCCGCCAGCGCCTCCTGGAAGCGGTCCATCATCCGGTATGCCTCGCCGCGCTCGGCGAGCACTGCCTGGTCCTCGGGGTGGGACGCCAGGCACCGGTCGGCCGCCTCGATCGCCTCCGCATAACGGTCCAGATTGCGAAGGGCGTGGACGCGCCCGAACGCGGCGTAGTCGGCACCGAGTTCGAGGGCCCGGTCACAGTCCGCGAGCGCCTCTTCGTGCCGCCCCAGAAAGCGGTAGGTCCTGGCCCGCTCCGCGTAGATCCAGGACCATTCGGGGGTGATCTCCACCGCCCGCCCGAAATCCGCCAGCGCTTTCTCGTAGTCCTCCATGGCGTGGTGGACCTGAGCGCGGGTCCCCACGGTCCATGCGCTCTCATGCAGGTCGAAGGAGCGATCGAGGTCCGCCAGGCTTTCCTCGTACCGCCCGAGAAGGCGATACGTCTCGCCGCGCCGGGCGAGCGGCCAGGGAAAGTCGGGATCCAGTGTCACGGCGCGGTCGAAGCTCTCCAGCGCCTGCTCGTACAGGTCCCTGTCGAGGTACACACCCCCGCGGGCGGCAAGAGCACGCACACAGTCGGGGTCCAGCTCCAGCGCTCGCTCCGCGTCCGCCAGCGCCCCTTCCAGCTCGTTCATGTCGCCGCGCACCATGCCGCGGAGCCCGAGCGCCATGGACATGGCCCGCTCATCCGACCCGACCTCATCCAGCAGCCGCGTCACATTGTCGACCAGGTCGCTCCTCGTGGACTCCGCGAGAAGCCGGTCACCCCAGGCCGCCACCGACCCACTGCCGGAATCCCGGCCCGCCTCCACGAGCATCTGCCTCCAGCGGTGGTCCCACGACGACGACGTGTAGTCGATATACGCGCACACATACGCGCGCAGCTCCTCGCGCAGGGCTTCCTCCGGAGTCGCGCACAGCCGGTGGTAAGCCTCCTCGAGCCGATAGTCCAGCCATCGCTCGTGCTCCCACTTCTCGTCGCCCTCCAGCGTCTCCTCGATCTGCCGCTGCCAGCGCGCGAACGCCTCGGCCAGCCGGAGGTGACGGGCGCGCCAGGCCTGCGGGGACTGGTTGCGCTGGAGCCGCAGCATGGCCGTACGGACGACCTGGTGGTAGCCGCAGCGGCCGGAGCCGTCGGCCACGAACGGGAGTGAACGCAGCCAGCCGTAGAGGTCGGCCGCCTCGTCCTCGACCGCGGCCGCGAAGACGTCCTCGTCCAGGCTCCGGGGCAGGGCCGCGGCCAGGGCGGCGGAGCGGTGGGTCTCGTCGCTCACCCACTTCAGGAAGCGCTCGACGGCGGTGCCGGAGGGGTCGCCCACGGCCTCGGGGGTGGTGGGACGGGCCTCTGCCAGCATGGACACCAGCACGGGCAGCCCTCCGGTGAGCCTCAGGACGACCTCGACCACCTGCTCGTCGACCACGCCCTTGGCGGTGAGGAGCTGCCGGGCCTCCGTCTCGGTGAAGGGGACGAGGGGGAGGTCGGCGACGAGGTCGGCGTAGTCGGCCCAGCAGCGCGGGGCGAGCGTGCCCTGTCCGGCCAGCGTCACCACCGCGTTGGCCGGGAGCGAGCCGTAGCGGCCCTCGAACATCACATCGCGCAGCCACAGGTCGAGCAGCGGACCGGTGCGCTCATAGGTGTCGAAGAACCACGCCATCCAGGGCACGGACGCGGCCACCTCGCCCACGTCCTCGAGGAACGCGGGGGTGAGGGCGTCCAGCGGCGACATCACCAGGTCCACGTCGTCATGGCTGCGGAGGCGGGCGCTGAGCTTGGCCCGCGCGCGGTCGGCGGCCTGGGCGACCCGGTCCGGTTCCGCGGCCCCGGCCAACGCCCCGACGCCCGGCACCATGCCGAGCCCGATCAGCCCCGCCCGGGCGACGAACGCGCTGGACGCCGACGGCCGGGGCTCGCCCGCCGCCTCCTCCGAAGGCTGCGGCGCGGGCTGCTGCGCAGCCGAATCGGCCTCGTGGCGCCGCTGCCGGTAGGTGGCCAGCAGCTTGTCGAAGGACTTCAGCGGATGGCCCTGGTGGGCGAACTGGGCGCTGATGGCCGCCATCACCTCGGGGACACTGTTGACCGACTCGTCCACGGAGGCGGTGAGCGCCCGGTGTTCCCGCGCGGTGTTCTCCAGCTGCCGCAGCAGCGTCGTCTTGCCCACCCCGGCGTCGCCGCGCACATGGAACAGGAAGTGGTGCGCGGCGTCCTCGGGCGGCACCGCGAAGTTCTCCCGGAACGCGGCCAGCTCCTGCCGCCGCCCCACGAACCGGCGCCGCTGCCGGATCAGCTCCCGAATCGTCGGACGCTGCGCTGCCATGGGTGCCCCTTCCCCCCGCTTCCCATGGCAGCGTATCCGCGCGGCGCGCCTGCGAACCCTGAGCCGGGCTCAGTCCCCCAGCACCGGGAGCAGCTCCGGCAGATGGCCGTCCGAGGCGAGGGCCGCGGCCTGGCGCTCCTCGGGGACGGGGCCGTAGGTGGTGGTGCGGGGGCGGGCGGGGCGTCCGGTCAGCTCGGCGATGGCCACCAGGTCCTGGATGGAGCGGTAGGAGCCGTAGGAGGAACCCGCCATACGGGAGATGGTCTCCTCCATAAGGGTGCCGCCCAGGTCGTTGGCGCCGGAGCGGAGCATCTCGGCGGCGCCCTCCGCGCCCAGCTTCACCCAGCTCGTCTGGATATTGGGGATATGGGGGTGGAGCAGGATCCGCGCCATGGCGGTGACGGCCCGGTTGTCGCGGCTGGTGGGGCCGGGGCGGGCGATACCGGCGAGGTAGACGGGGGCGTTGGTGTGGATGAAGGGGAGGGTGACGAATTCGGTGAAGCCGCCCGTCTCCTGCTGGATCTCGGCGAGCAGCCGCAGATGGGCCAACCAGTGGCGGGGCTGGTCCACATGGCCGTACATCATCGTGGACGAGGACCGGACGCCCAGCTCATGCGCCGTCTTGACGACCTCGATCCAGGTGGCCGTCGGCAGCTTGCCCTTGGTGAGGACCCAGCGCACCTCGTCGTCCAGGATCTCGGCCGCCGTGCCGGGGATGGTGTCCAGGCCCGCCTCGCGCGCCGCCGTCAGCCATTCGCGGATGGACATCCCGGTGCGGGTCGCCCCGTTGACGACCTCCATCGGGGAGAAGGCGTGGACATGCACCCCGGGCACGCGCTCCTTGACGGCGCGGGCGATGTCGAAGTACGCGGTGCCGGGCAGGTCGGGGTGGATGCCGCCCTGCATGCAGACCTCCACCGCGCCCACGTCCCACGCCTGCTGGGCGCGGTCGGCGACCTGGTCCAGGGAGAGGGTGTAGGCGTCGGCGTCCGTACGGCGCTGGGCGAAGGCGCAGAAGCGGCAGCCGGTGTAGCAGACATTGGTGAAGTTGATGTTCCGGGTGACGATGTAGGTGACATCGTCACCGACCGCCGCCCGGCGCAGATCGTCGGCGATGCGGCACAGGGCGTCGAGCGCCGGGCCGTCGGCGTGGAACAGGGCCAGCGCCTCGGGGTCGGTCAGCTTGGTCGGGTCGTCGGCGGCCTGGGCCAGCGCGGCCTTGACGTCGCCGTCGATGCGGGAGGGGACCATCCCGGGGGCCGCGGCCTCGCGCAGCGCCTCCCAGTCGCCGTAGACCTCGTCGAAGTCCTTACGGCGGTCACCGGTGCGGCCCTCGGTGTCGATGGTGTGGTGCAGATCGGTGCGGCCGGAGGCGCTGAACGCCTCGTCCGGCTCCTGCCAGGGCAGCCCGGTGGGAGTCGCGTCCTCGCGGGCCAGGCCGGTCGCGGGGTCGGCGAGGGCGGTCACATGCGGCAGCAGCCGGGGGTCCAGCCAGGGCTCGCCGCGCTGGATGTACTCGGGGTAGACCGCGAGCCGTTCGCGCAGGCTGAAGCCGGCGGCGGCGGAGCGCTCGGCCAGCTCGTCCACCTGGGGCCAGGGGCGCTCGGGGTTGACGTGGTCCGGGGTGAGCGGCGAGACGCCGCCCCAGTCGTCGATACCGGCGCCGATGAGCTGCTCGTACTCCGCGTCGACCAGGTTGGGCGGGGCCTGGATGCAGGCGGACGGGCCCAGGATGTGGCGGGCGACGGCGACGGTGGCGACCAGGTCGTCCAGCTCCGCGTCCGGCATGCCCCGCATCGCGGTGTCCGGTTTGGCGCGGAAGTTCTGGATGATGACTTCCTGGATGCCGTGGTACGAGCGGGAGACGCGGCGCAGCGCGAACAGCGACTCCGCCCGCTCCTCCGGTGTCTCGCCGATCCCGATCAGCAGCCCGCTGGTGAACGGGACGGAGCTGCGCCCGGCGTCCTCCAGAACGCGCAGCCGCACCGCCGGTTCCTTGTCGGGCGAGCCGTAGTGGGGGCCGCCGGGCTCGCTCCACAGCCGCTCGGCGGTGGTCTCCAGCATCATGCCCATGGAGGGGGCGACCGGCTTGAGCCGCTGGAAGTCGGTCCAGGTCATCGCGCCCGGGTTGAGGTGGGGCAGGAGGCCGGTCTCCTCCAGGATGCGGATCGCCATGGCGCGTACATACGCGATGGTGTCGTCGTACCCCTCGGCCTCCAGCCATGCACGCGCCTCGGGCCAGCGGTCCTCGGGACGGTCGCCGAGAGTGATCAGCGCTTCCTTGCAGCCCATTTCGGCGCCCCGGCGGGCGATGGCCAGGACCTCGTCGGGCGACATGAACATCCCGTGGCCCGCGCGGCGCAGCTTGCCGGGCACGGTCGCGAAGGTGCAGTAGTGACACTTGTCCCGGCACAGCCGGGTGAGCGGGATGAAGACGCTGCGCGAGTAGGTGATGACCCCGCGGCGGCCGGCCGCCTCCAGGCCCGCGTCGCGGACCTTGGCGGCGGAGGCCATCAGATCCTTCAGGTCGTCACCGCGCGCCTGGAGCAGCACCGCCGCCTCGGCGGTGTCCAGCGCCACGCCGTCGCGGGCGCGCTTGAGCGCACGGCGCATCGCGTTGGCTGTGGGGGCGGCGGAGCCAGTCGGGGCAGCCGGTTCGTTTCCCTGCGCGCTCGTGGTCATCCTCCGAGCATACGAGCGGTGTGTGACACCGCCAGACGGGCCGGGCCTGCGGTTTTGTGGGTCTGATCACGGCTGTCGCGGGCCATGGGCGGGAATAGGACACCGGGAAACGTGCGGGCTACAGACGGCGGGTGCCGACGTCCGCTGCCCGGACGGGACTTGGCGCGGCGGGGGCCGCGGCGCGTGAGGGACGGGATGGGCGCGGGGGATGTACGTTCCCTCGTCGCCATGGAGTTATCCACAGGGCTTTCCGCGCGTGTCACCCACGCGTACAACGGTGTCACGCGGGTGTCGGACGGCACTCTCGACTCTGGGGGTCTCTCATGCAGCGACGCGATGTACTCAGGCTCTCCGCGCTTGCGGGCGCGGCGGGTGTGCTGACACTCGATCCCATGACCTTCACCCAGGCGGAAGCGGCCGGCCCGGCCGACGACCCTGAGCAGACGAAGACCCTCAGCGGCCATCTGCCCACCGGCGCGCCGGACTTCGTCCATGTGCCCGTCGAGGTGCCGCGCGGGGTGCGCGAGATCGCCGTGTCGTACACCTACGACAAGCCGACCGTCCCGGCCGGCACGCAGGGAAACGCCTGCGATATCGGCATCTTCGACGAGCGCGGCACGGAGCTGGGCGGGCGCGGCTTCCGCGGCTGGTCCGGCGGGGCCCGTACGGAGTTCGCCATCAGCGCCGAGGAGGCGACGCCCGGCTATCTGGCCGGGCCGGTGAAGGCGGGCACCTGGCATGTGGTGCTGGGGCCGTACACGGTCGCCCCCCAGGGCCTGGACTACACGGTCACCGTTACGCTGCGGCACGGCGCGCCCGGCACCCCCCGCACGCAGGGGGCACCTCCCGGACGGAGTCTGGGGGCCTATCCGCCGCAGCGGGCGAAGGGCCGGGGCCGCGCCTGGTACCGGGGCGACTCCCATCTGCACACCGTGCACTCCGACGGCAAGCGCACCCCGGCCGAGCTGGTCGCCGCCGCCCGTGCCGCGGGGCTGGACTTCATCACCACCACCGAGCACAACACCACCTCGGCGCATGCCGCGTTCGAGGGTCTGTGGGGCGATGACCTGCTGATCCTCACCGGTGAGGAGATCACCACGCGCAACGGCCATGTGGTCGCCCTCGGCACCGACCCGGGCACCTTCATCGACTGGCGCTACCGCGCCCGGGACAACCGCTTCGGCCAGTTCGCCCGCAAGGTCCGGCAGGCCGGCGGCCTGGTGATCCCGGCCCATCCGCACGGCACCTGTGTCGGCTGCAACTGGAAGTTCGGCTTCAACGAGGCCGACGCGGTCGAGGTGTGGAACGCGGACTTCACCCCGGACGACGAGGTCACGATCTCCGAGTGGGACAACACCCTGGTCGCCGCCTCCCGGGGCGAGGGCCGCTGGCTGCCCGCCGTCGGCCACAGCGACGCCCACCGCGAGCCCCAGGTCGTGGGCCTGCCGCAGACGGTGGTGCTCGCCGACGACCTGTCCCGCACCGCCCTCCAGGAGGGCATCCGGGCCGGCCGGAGCTGGATCGCCGAGTCCTCGAAGATCGACCTCACCTTCGAGGCGGTCGGCGGGCGCGGTAGGCACGCCGGTATCGGCGAGCGCCTGAAGGTCGGCGGCGCGGAGGTGGTGACGGTCCGGCTGAAGGTCTCCGGCGTGGGCCCGGGCTGCTCGGTGCGGTTCATCACCGACCAGGGCCAGCTCTACGGGACGGCGGTCCCCGACTCCGGGACGCTCACGGCCGAATGGCGTACGACGGCGTCCTACGCGGCGTATGTGCGCGCCGAGGTGCGCCACGCCCCCGCGGACGGCGGGGCGTCGGGGATACCGGGCCCGATGGCGGCGATGACGAACCCGATCTGGCTCGGCGAGCACTGACACTGCTTCCGCGAGCACTGACGGCTGCGGCGAACACTGACACTGCTTCCGCGAGCACTGACGGCTGCGGCGAGCAGTGACGGCTTCGGCGGGCGCCGGCGGCTTCCCGGCCGCCGGAGCCGTTCGGGCACCGGCGGCCGCACCGTCCGCCGCCGCTCGGTCAGCGGTAGTAGCAGCCGCTGTCGAGATCCTCGGCGAGGGTGCGGCCGCCGGGTGCCCAGCCGAGCAGCGCGCGGGTGGCGTCACTGCTCGCGGCCATGTCCGCTCCGAAGAACTTGTGCAGCCAGCCGAAGTGCTCACCGGCGCCGTCGGCCGGGACGGAGACGACGGGCAGGCCCAGTCCGCGCCCGATGGCCCCGGCGATGTCGCGGGCCGGGATGCCGGTCTCGGCCGTGGCGTGCAGGATGGTGCCGGCCGGGGCCCGCTTGTCGAGGGCGAGTTGCACGATGCGCCCGGCGTCGCCGCGGTGGATCGCTGCCCAGCGGTTGCTCCCGTCCTCGATATGGGCCGAGACGCCCTTGGCGCGAGCCGTCGCCACCAGCCCGGCGACGAATCCCCGGTCACCATCGCCGTGCACGGTGGGAGCGAAGCGCACCACGACCGTGTTGACGCCCTGCTCCACGAACTGCAGCGCGAGGTTCTCGCCGCCGGCGCGCATCGAATCGATGCCGTGGAACGGGGAGCGGTCCTCCTCCGTGGCCACGCGGCCGGGGGCGAGGGAGGCCAGGCCGGCGGCGAGAAGGAACGGCCGGTGAGAGCCCGCGAGGGCCTCGCCGATGGTCTGGACGGCGCCCCGCTCGGCCCGGTTGTTCACCGCCGGGTTGGCGAAGTCGTGCTTGTTGGCGAGGTGGACGACGGCATCGGCGGCGTCGGCGCCCGCGCGGATGCCGTCGAGGTCGTCGAGGTCACCGCGGAGCACCCGGGCGCCCTTGGCCTCGAGCGCGGCGGCGGAGGCGTCCGAGCGGGCGAGGCCGGTGACCTCGTGCCCGGCGTCGAGCATGTGGTCGACCACGGCCGAGCCGATCCACCCGGTCGCTCCGGTGATGAATACCTGCATGTCACTGCTCTTTCGGAGAGGTCCGCGACGGCGTGCCGCGGACGGATCGTGCCGGCGGCCCGAGCGGGCCGCCGGCGGTCTTCGGGGTCGGCCGGTCTTCGGGGTCGGCCGGTGATCTCCCACCGGCCGACGGGCCGGTCCCCCGGCTCAGAGGCGGCAGCTGATCTCCATGCCGTCCTCGATGGGGAAGGAGACGTTCTGGTAGCCGTTCGCCGGGTCGCGTACGTAGTCGAGATACGGCCGCAGCGGGCCCTCGAGCTGGTCGATGTCGTCGGCCACGACGAGGGTGCCGGGCCGCAGACGCGGTTCGAGCATCCGCAGCACGGGCAGGCACAGGTCCTTCCAGCCATCGAGCAGCAGCAGGTCCACGGAGCCATCGAGGTCGGCGAGGGTCTCCCGGGCATCCCCCTCCAGCACGGTGATCACGTCGTCCAGCCCGGTCTCGGCGAAGGTGCGGCGGGCCGCGGCGATCTTCTCCTTGCTCATCTCCGTGGTGATGACGCGCCCGGTGCCGTTGTCCCGCATGGCGGCGGCCAGATGGAGCGTGGAGATCCCGAAGGACATGCCGAACTCGACCACCGTGGCCGGGCGGATGGCGCGGACCAGGTTGTAGAGCAGCTTCCCGCCCTCGGCGGAGATCGGCATGTAGATCCCGGCGGCGGCGTCGGCGAGCTCCTGCGGGGCCAACGATTCCAGTGCGCCGGGGGGCAGCTGCGCTTGGGCGGTCTCGTCCTGCTCGGCCAGCTCGAACATCCGGCTGAGGGCGGTCTCGACCCGGGGGTCGGCAAGCGTGTGAGTGACTGTCATGAGCTGTAGAGTAGACGCGACGTTGCGTCTTGTCTAGAAGAAACAGAGCCGGGGAGGGTGGTTATCCTGAGATCTCGGGGAGGCGAGATGGCACGCGCGACACAGACCGCCGGGACGAGCGGCACCGGCCGACCGGCACCACGCCACCACGGCAATCGGCACGGGCGCAGCGAGCAGGCCCGGCTGGCGGTGCTGAACGCGGCGGACGATCTGCTGGCCGAGAAGGGTTTCGCGGGCGTCACCATGGAGGGGATCGCCACCCGGGCCGGGGTCGCCAAGCAGACGATCTACCGCTGGTGGAGCACCAAGACCGACGTCCTCATGGACGCCTTCCTCCAGGATGTGGCCGAGGATCTGCCCGTGCGCGACCGCGGTGATCTCGCCCTGGATCTGCGCAGCTATCTGGGCGACCTGGCCGGGTTCCTCAGCGCCTCCGACGCCGGCGCGGTCTTCAAGGCCCTGGTCGCCCAGGCGCAGCACGATCCGGCGTTCGGCCGGGACTTCCGGTCCCGGTACCTCGACGACCAGCGCCGCCGCGACCGCCTCCCACTCGAACGGGCCATGGCGCGCGGGGAGTTGCCGCCCGGTCTGGACCTGACGGCCGAGACCGACCAGCTCACGGGCCCCCTCTACTACCGGGTACTGGTGACCGACGAGCCGGTGGGCCAGGAGTTCACCGACCGGCTCGTGGACGCCTTCCTCCACCGCCACGGCCTGACTCCACCGGCGAACGGCTGACCCCCGGTCCACGCCCAGGAAGGGGCTGACCCCCGCTCCGGGAACGGGGCCCCTGCCCCGTCAGCCCAGGGGCCGCGCCGCGCGGACCCGGCGGCCGCCGTCCACCACCAGGTCCGCGCCGGTGATCCAGGACGCCTCGTCCGAGACCAGCCAGCGGACCGCGCGCGCCACGTCCTCCGGTTCGCCGATCCGGGCCAGCGGGAGCGCCGCGGCGAGCTCGCGTTCGCCGGGCTCCCAGACGAAGCGGGCCATCTCGGTGCGGACCAGGCCCGGGGAGACGGCGTTGACGCGGACCGACGGGGCCAGTTCGGCGGCGAGCTGGCGGGTGAGGCGGAGGAGGGCGGTCTTGGCCGTGCCGTAGGCGCCGACACCCGGGCCGACGCCGTGGGTGCCCTCGGTGCAGATGTTGACGACCGCGCCGCCGTGGTCGCCCATCCAGGACCGCCAGGCCGCCTGGGTCAGCCGCAGCGGGGCCTCCACATTGACCGTGAAGGCCCTGCGCCAGGCGAGCGGGTCCACCGTCATCAGCGGGCCCAGCGGGGCGTTGGTCGCGGCGTTGTTGACCAGGATGTCGAGGCGGCCGAACTCCTCCAGGGTGCGGGCCACCGCCGCCTCCGGGTGCGCCGGGTCCGCCACGTCCCCGGGGCAGGCGACGGCGCGCGGGCCGAGGCGGCGTACGGCCTCGGCCAGTTCCTTCGGGTCCCGCGCCGTGAGGCACACCGCCGCACCGTCCGCCATCAGCGCCTTCGCCACCGCCAGGCCGATACCGCGTGAGGCGCCCGTGATCAGGGCCGCGCGTGCCATCGGCTCAGCCCCTCGTGCTCACCGTCTCCGTGTCCCGGCCCGACCGCAGCACCCGTCCCGGCACCGCGCCGGTGATCTCGTCGTCCCGGATGGTCTCCGTACCGCCCACCCGGACGCTCACGATCCCCATCGCCCGCGAGTCCAGCCGGGGGCTGTCGCCCGGCAGGTCGTGCACCAGCCGCGCCTGACCCGCGTCGATCCGCTCGGGGTCGAAGAGGACCAGGTCGGCGTGGTAGCCCTCGGCGATCCGGCCGCGCTCGCGCAGCCCGAGCAGCCGCGCCGGATCGTCCGTCAGCATCCGCACCGCCCGCTCCAGGCCGACCAGCTTCCGGCCGCGCAGACAGTCCCCGATGAACCGGGTGGTGTACGGGGCGCCGCACATCCGGTCCAGATGGGCCCCCGCGTCCGAGCCGCCCAGCATGACGTCCTCGTGCTCCCAAGTGCGCCGGCGCAGCTCCCAGCTCGCCGGGTCGTTGTCGGTCGGCATGGGCCACAGCACCGTGCGCATCTCGTCGGCGGCGCAGATCTCCACCAGGGCGGCGAAGTCCTCCTGGCCGCGCTCGGCGGCGATGTCGCGGACGACCCGGCCGGTCAGCCCGGCGTTGGCCGCGCTGTAGGTGTCGCCGATGACATACCGCCCGAAGTGGGTGAGCCGGCGGAAGACCCCGGCCTCGGGGCTGCTCGCGCGGCGCAGCATCTCCGCCCGTACGTCCGGGTCGCGGAGCTTCGCGATCCGCTCCGGGATCGGCAGCCCCAGGATGTCGCCCCAGCCCGGGATGAGGTTCAGCGCGCAGAAGGTGCCGAGCGACATGTTCATGGGGGTGAGGATCGGCATGGTGAGGGCGACGATCCTGCCGCCCGCCTTACGGGCCCGTTCACCGGCCTGGAGCTGGCGCGGCACCCGCTCGGGGACGGCCGCGTCGATGGTCAGCACGTTCCAGTTGAGCGGGCGGCCGGCGGCCGCGCTCATCTCCACCAGCAGATCGATCTCCTCGTCGGCGAACTGGTCGAGACAGCCCGCCACGATCGCCTCGATCTGCGTGCCCTCGTGTTCGCCGACGGCCCGGGAGAGCGCCAGGAGCTCCTCGGGTTTGGCGTGGCGGGAGGCGACCGGCTGTCCGTCCCCGTCCGAGTGGGTCGAGGACTGGGTGGTGGACAGCCCCCACGCCCCCGCGTCCATCGCCTCGTGGAAGAGCCGCAGCATCTCCTCCAGCTGCGCGGGCGTGGGCTGTCCGCCGATCGCGTCCTCGCCCATCACATGGCGGCGCAGCGCGCAGTGCCCCACCATGAAGCCCGCGTTGACGGCGATCCGGCCCTCCAGCGCGTCCAGGTACTCGCCGAAGCCGTGCCAGTTCCAGGGCGCGCCCTGCTCCAGCGCCACCAGCGACATGCCCTCGACCCGGCTCATCATCCGCCGGGTGTAGTCGGCGTCGCCGGGCCGGTCGGGGTTGAGCGGGGCGAGGGTGAAACCGCAGTTGCCGCCCGCGACCGTGGTCACGCCGTGGTTCATGGAGGGCGTGGCGTACGGATCCCAGAACAGCTGGGCGTCGTAGTGGGTGTGCGGGTCGACGAACCCGGGCGCCAGGACGAGCCCGGTGGCGTCCTCGGCGGACCGCGCCGGTTCGGTGACGGTCCCGGGCTCGCCGATGGCCACGATCCGGCCGTCCCGGATGCCGACGTCGGCGACGTAGGAGGGCGCGCCGGTGCCGTCCGCCACGGTGGCGCCCTTGATCAGGTGGTCGAGCACGGGTAAATCCCTTCTCGCGTCCGCGGCTACCGGGCCTCGGCGTGGCGGAAGCGGGTCGTGCGGTGCACCGGGTCGGTGTCGATCTTCGGGATGACGTGCTCGCCGATGAGCTTGACCGTGTTCATCGTGTCCTCGTAGCCGATCCCGATCGGCAGCCCGAACGACAGCTGGTCGGCCCCGGCCTGCTCCCACCGCTTGCACTGGCGGAAGACCTCGTCCGGATCGCCGCAGATCATCAGCTCCTCGGCGATGAGGAGTTCGATGATCTCCTCGGTGTACTCCGGCAGCAGCTCGGGCCACTCCGGGATGCCGTCGGGGCGGGGGAAGGTGTCGTGGTAGCGGAAGAGCAGCGACTGCAGATAGTTGAGCCCGCCGCCGACCGCGATCTCCACGGCCTTGGCATGGGTCTCCGCGCAGATCGCGGTGGAGGTGACCATCACGTTGTCGTTGACGAAGCCGCCGACCGGCTCGGCCTCCTTGATCGCGTTCTTGTAGGAGTCGAGGACCCACTCCATGTCGGAGACCTTCTGGATGGAGAAGCCGAGCACGCCGAGGCCCTTCTTGCCGGCCATCGCGTACGACGGCGGCGACCCGGCCGCGTACCACATCGCCGGGTGGGAGCCCCCGTACGGCTTGGGCAGCACCTTGCGCGGCGGCAGCGACCAGTGCTTGCCCGCGAAGCCCTGGTACTCGTCCTGCAGCCACATCTTGGGGAACTCGGCGATCGTCTCTTCCCAGATCTCCTTGGTGGCGTTCATGTCGGTGATCCCCGGGAGGAAGCCGAGGATCTCGTGGCTGCCCGCGCCCCGGCCCGAGCCGAACTCGAACCGGCCGCCGGAGAGGTGGTCGAGCATCGCGACCTTCTCGGCCACCTTGACCGGGTGGTTGACCTGCGGCAGCGGGTTGAAGATCCCGGAGCCCAGGTGGATGCGCTCGGTGGCGTGGGCGAGGTAGCCGAGGTAGACGTCGTTCGCGGAGAGGTGGGAGTACTCCTCCAGGAAGTGGTGCTCGGAGGCCCATGCGTACTTGAAGCCGGACCGGTCGGCCTGGATGACGTACTCGGTCTCCTCGACGAGCGCGTGGTGCTCGGCCTCGGGGTCGGTTCGGCGTCGGCTTTCGGGGACGTATCCCTGCACAAAGAGTCCGAATTCCATGGAGGTTCACCGCCTCAGACGACTCGATCTGACGCATCGTCAGATTTTGATTGACTCTGGCACCGCGGACAGGGGCCGTCAAGGGCCGCAGCCGCGCCGGACCCGGAGGGGTCCTAGAAGACCGAGACGCCGGTCAGCCAGCCGCCGTCGACGACGAACGGCTGGCCCGTCACATACGACGAGTCCTCCGACGACAGGAAGAGCGCCAGCCGCGCCACCTCCTCCGGGCGGCCGATCCGGCCCAGCGGCACCAGCTTGCGGTAGAGCTCGTCGACCGCCGCCGACGCCTCCGCGGCGTCGGCGGCCGGGTCGAGCCGGGCCGGGTTGGTCATGGGGGTGTCGATCGCGCCCGGGCAGATCGCGTTGACCCGGATGCCCTTGTCCGCGAGCTCCATGGCGGCCACCCGCGTCATCCCCACCACCGCCGCCTTCGTCGCGGCGTACGAGGTGAGGAAGGGCATACCGGACAGGGCGACGTACGAGGCGGTGTTCACGATCGTCCCGCCGCCCGCCGCCGCCAGCTCCGGCGCGAGGGTCCGCATCCCCAGGAACGCCCCGACCTGGTTGACCTGGACCACCTCCAGGTACTCGGCGAGCGGGGTGCTGACCAGCTCGTTGAAGCGGAGGATCCCGGCATTGTTGACCAGGCCGTCCACCGCGCCGAAGGCGTCCTTGGCGGCCGCGACGGCGGCGTTCCAGTCGTCCTCCCGGCCCACGTCCAGATGGACGAAGCGGGCACTCTCGCCCAGCTCCTTGGCCAGCGCCTCGCCCGGCTCGTCCAGCACGTCGCAGAGGACCACCCGCGCACCCTCCGCCACGAACAGCCGCGCCTCGTGCTCACCTTGTCCGCGCGCCGCCCCGGTGATGACGACGACCCGCCCGTCCAGCTTGCCCATTCCGTTCTCCCTAGTCATCGAGGTGCGGAGCGACATCGGCGGCGAAGGCCGCCATCTGGTCGGTCAGTTCGGTGTGGTCCCGGCAGCGGAACCGCACCTGGATCTGGTCCACCCCCATCGCGGCGTAGGCGCGCAGGCTCTCGGCCAGCCGCTCCGGCGCACCGGTCAGGGTCCGGCGCCCCACGTCCCAGCCGGGCTCACCCACGTACAGCGGCTCGGTGATCGCGCCGATCTCGGCGGGCTCGTCGATCCCGGCTTCTTCCCGCAGCGCGCGCAGCCGGGCGAGCTGGCCGGGCAGCCGGTCCCGTGGATCGCCCTGCGGCAGCCAGCCGTCACCCCGGATCGCCGCCCGGCGCACCGCCGCGGGCGAGGAGCCGCCGATCCACAGCGGGGGCCGCGGCGTCTGGACCGGGCGCGGGGCCTGCCCCAGACCGCTGAACGCGAACCGCTCCCCTCGGAAGTCGGGGAACTCCTCGGGCCCCAGCGCCGCCTTCAGCGCGTCGACCGTCTCGTCCAGCAGCGCCCCGCGCCGGGCGAAGTCCACCCCGAGCGCCTCGAACTCCTCCCGCACATGCCCGGCCCCGACCCCGAGGATCAGCCGGCCGCCGGAGAGCTGGTCGAGCGTCGCGTACTGCTTGGCGGTCAGCAGCGGATGCCGCAGCGCGGCGACCGCCACATGGCTGAGCAGCCGCACCCGCTCGGTGGCCGCGGCGAGCCAGCCGAGGGTGGCCACCGGGTCGTACCAGACGGTGCCCATCGCGGCGGCCAGCCGCCGCGGGATCGCGACATGGTCACAGACCGCGAGGTAGGCGAAGCCGAGCCGGTCGGCGGCGCGGGCGACCGCGAGGAGCTCGGCCGGGCCGGCCGCCGCCTCCCACGGCTCGGCGTAAAGGGTGGACTGCGACTGGACGGGCAGTTGCATGCCGTAGCTCAACCGGCCCCGGGGCAGGACGCGCATGCCGGGCCTCCTCGTCGGTGGACCGCCATCGTCGTATCGGACGTCGGCCATAGTGATATCTGACGGCCCATCAGACAAGGGGTATGGCGGTCTCGTCCCGCATTGCGAGGCCCTGCTAGCGTACGGACGTTCGGACCTCGGGCCCATCGCCCGCCGCCCCGCTCAGGGGCCACCACGGGGGGCACAGCAAGGGGCACACAGAGGGGCACGTGATGATCGAGACGGTCTTCCGCTGCGAGGATCTGCCCAGAGCGGATCGGTTCGACTTCTGGCGTGAGCAGATGGCACAACTCATGGCGCCGATGGAGATGAGCAGCGACCACACCCGTGACTTCCGGGGAGAGGTGCGCATCCTCGACTTCGGCGCCGCCTCCGTGTGGCCCACCAAGTTCCGTGAGATGAACTTCCGGCGCACCCCCAAGCTCATCCGGCAGTCCGACCCCGAGCTGTACCACTTCTCGTTCATCCTGGAGGGAAACCTCCAGGTCTCCCAGTCCCGCCAGGAGGCCGCGCACAGCGCGCAGGGGCTCTACGTCGTCGACACCTCACGCCCCTTCGACTGCCTGGCCTTCGGCGGCCCTCCCGGAGGCGTGGGCCTGGAGATCCCCAAGGCTCTGATCCCGGTCCCGCACGACCGGATCGACCGGCTGCTCGCCCGGCCCATCCCGGCGCGCGACGGCGTCGGCGCCCTGCTGACCGGGTTCCTCGCCCGGCTGGCCGCGGACCGCGGCTCCTACGGCCCCTCCGACGGGCCGCGGCTGGGGACCGTACTGATCGACCTGGCCGCGGCGCTGCTGGCCCAGGCCGTCGAGGCCGAAGACGCCCTGCCGCCCGAGACCCACCGGCACGCCCTGGCCTTACGGGTACAGAACTTCATCCAGCGGAACCTGTCCGACCCGCGGCTGTCACCGGCCACCATCGCCGCCGCGCACCACATCTCCGTCGGCTATCTGCACCGCCTCTTCCGCGCCCACGACACCACGGTCTCCGCATGGATCCGGCAGCAGCGGCTGGACCGCGTCCGGCGCGACCTCAGCGACCCTGGCCTCCTTGCCGTTCCCATCCACGAACTCGCCGCCCGCTGGGGCTTCACCCACCCCGCCGTCTTCAGCCGCGCCTTCCGCGCCGCGTACGGCATGCCGCCCAGCGACTACCGGCACCTGGCACTGATGTCCCGCGCGCCGGGCGCAACCCCGCGGCGCCCGGTGCGCACGGACTCCCGGCCCTCCGCACCACCCACGGCCCCTGTCACTTCGTAGGGGTGGGTGACGGCGTTGGGAGGGGAAGGGCCGGTGTGCCCCACAGCCTGCCAAAGCGCCCGGGGGGATGTCATTGACCGGCAGTGACCGCTTTCTTGCTCCTGCGTGACCAAGGCGCCACGCAGGCGTGGCGGTCGGCGCCGCTCCCCCGCCCTCGGAGCGGCCCGGCCCCCGCCCCCACGAGGCCCCGGCGCTACTCCCCCGCCCCCGCCCAGAGCCCGTCCGCCGTGAGCCCCAGCAGCTCGATGGCGTTGCCGCGCACGATCCGCTCCACGACGTCCGGCGCCAGATGCCCCATCTGCGCCTCGCCGACCTCGCGCGACGTGGGCCAGGTGGAGTCGGAGTGCGGATAGTCCGTCTCGTACAGCACGTTGCCGACCCCGATCGCGTCGAGGTTGCGCAGCCCGAAGGCGTCGTCGAAGAAGCATCCGTACACATGCTCCGCGAACAGTTCGGACGGCGGCCGCAGCACCTTGTCGGCCACTCCGCCCCAGCCCCGGTTCTCCTCCCACACCACATCGGCGCGCTCGAGGATGTAGGGGATCCAGCCGATCTGGCCCTCCGCGTACATCACCTTGAGGTTCGGGAAGCGCTCGAACTTCCCGCTCATCAGCCAGTCGACCATCGAGAAGCAGCAGTTGGCGAAGGTGATCGTGGAGCCGACCGCGGGGGGCGCGTCCGCGGAGGTCGAGGGCATCCGGGAGGAGGAGCCGATGTGCATCGCGATGACCGTGCCGGTCTCGTCGCACGCGGCGAGAAAGGGGTCCCAGTCGTCGGTGTGGATCGACGGCAGCCCCAGGTTCGGCGGGATCTCCGAGAAGCAGACGGCCCGCACCCCGCGCGCCGCGTTCCGCCGCACCTCGGCGGCGGCCAGCTCGGCGTCCCACAGCGGGACGATGATCAGCGGGATCAGCCGGCCCCGGGCCTCGGGGCCGCACCACTCCTCCACCATCCAGTCGTTGTACGCCCGGACCCCGAGCAGCCCCAGCTCACGGTCGGCGGCCTCGGTGAAGGTCTGCCCGCAGAAGCGGGGGAAGGTCGGGAAGCAGAGCGCCGACTGGACGTGGTTGACGTCCATGTCCGCGAGCCGGTCCGGCACCGAGAAGGAGCCGGGCCGCATCTGCTCATAGGTGATGGCCTCGAGCCTGACCTCGTCCCGGTCGTATCCGACGGCGGTGTCCAGCCGGGTCAGCGGCCGGTGCAGCTCCTCGTACACCCACCAGTCCGCGAGCGGCCCGTCGTCCCCGGGCGCGCCCATCTTCGGGGCGAACCGGCCGCCGATGAAGGTCATCTCCTTCAGCGGCGCCCGGACGATGCGCGGCCCGGTGTCGCGGTACTTCGACGGGAGGCGGTCCCGCCAGACGTGAGGGGGCTCAACCGTGTGGTCGTCCACCGAGATTATCTTCGGGAAGCTCTCCATGACTGCACGGTAGCGCCGATCTGACGGATCGTCAGCTCACTGGACGCCTCCCGCGAGGATCGGGGGATGCCACGGACACGTCGCACTCTTTACTGACGTACGGCCCACGGGCACGGCAGACTGGCCGTACAGCGAGGAAGCGTGTGCGGGGGGCACCATGGTCGGCGACGAGCGCCTGGGGCGGCGGACAGGTTCCACCGGATCCGTACCGGACCGGTCGTGGCGCGGTGACGAGGCGAACCTCACCCTCGGTGAGGACCCTGACCCCGCCCTCGACCGGACGCGGATCGAGCTGGAGTGGGAGAGCGGCTACCGCGCCGATGTCGTCCCCGGGCTCCGGCCGCACGCCGCCCCACAGCCCGCCGCCGCGTTCTCCCGGCCCACCGCCGTGGGCCGCCCGCAACGCCCCCTGGCCGCCGTCACCACCGCCGTTCGCCCCGCGCAACTGCCGGCGGCGGTGGCCGACTTCACCGGCCGCGAGGGCCTCGTACGGGAGCTGAACGACCGGCTGACGCCCGCCTCCGACCGGCCGGCCGCCATCGCCATCGCCGGTATCGGAGGTATCGGCAAGACCGCTCTGGCCGTCCACTTCGCGCACACCGCCCGCCACCACTTCCCCGACGGCCAGCTCTACATCGACCTCGGCGGTGCGGGCTCCTCCCCCGCCGACCCCGAAACCGTGCTCGGCGCCTTCCTGCGCTCGCTCGGCACCCCCGACGCCGCCATCCCCGACGGCACCGAGGAGCGCGCCGCGCTCTACCGCGCCACTCTCGAGGGCCGCCGGGTCCTCATCCTGCTGGACAACGCACGCGACGCGGCCCAGGTCCGGCCGCTGCTCCCGGGCGAGGGCGCACCGGAGTGCGTGGCGCTGATCACCAGCCGCGCCCATATGGCCGACCTGGACCGCGCCCACCTGGTCGACCTGGACGCGATGAGCCCGACCGAGGCGTTCGCCCTCTTCGCGCTGATCGTGGGCGAGGAGCGGGCGATGGTCGAGCGCGCGGCGGTCATGGAGGTGGTGGCGTCCTGCTCCTACCTCCCGCTCGCCATCCGCATCGCGGCCTGTCGGCTCGCCTCCCGCCGCACCTGGACCGTCTCCGTTCTCGCCCGCAAACTCGCCGACGAGCGCCGGCGGCTGGACGAGCTGCGCGCCGGGGATCTGGCGGTCAAGGCGACCTTCGGGCTCGGCTACGGACAGCTCGACCCGGCCCAGGCCCGCGCCTTCCGGCTGCTCGGCCTGGTCGGCGGCCCGGACATCTCCCTGCCGGCCGCGGGCGCGGTGCTCGGCCTCGACGTCGAGGAGACCGCCCGGCTCCTCACCTCCCTCGTGGACATCTCGCTGCTGGAGTCCGCCGTACCGGGGCGCTACCGCTTCCATGACCTCGTACGGCTCTACGCGCGGTCCTGCGCCGAGCGGGAGTCCCAGGCGGCGGCGGAGCGCGAGGAGGCGCTGTCGCGGCTGCTGGACTTCTACCTCGCCACGGCGGCGCGGGTGTACGCCATGGAGCGGCCCGGGGACCGTATGGTCGAGCACCTGGAGCCCACCGGCCATCCCGGGCTGTGCTTCGAGACCTCGAAGGCCGCCCTGGACTGGCTCTTCGCGGAGGGCGACTGCCTGCTCGACTGCGTGCCCCGGTGCACCGGGGAGACCACCCGCCGCCGCGCCGGGGATCTGCTGCTGGGCGCGCTGGACCTCGCCGAGTCCGGGGCCCGGCCGCGGCAGTACGAAACGGTGGCGCGGGCGACCGGCGACGCGGCCCACGCGGCCGGGGACTCCCGTACCGAGGCCCGCGCCCGCTCGGCGCTGGGGCATCTGTACAGCTTCACGGGCCGCTACGCCCAGGCCGAGCGCGAGCTTCGCCTCGCCCTGGAGCTGGACGGCGAGGATCCGGTGATCGCCAGCCGCGCCACCAATCAGCTCGGCATCGTCACCAACGGCCTGGGGCGGTACGACGACGCGGAGCGGTTCCTCGGCCAGGCCCTCGAGGCGTTCCGCGCCGATGCCAACGAGGCCGGTGAGGCGAGCGCCCTGGCCAACCTCTCCCGGCTCCATGTGAGCCGGGGCCGCACCCGGAGCGGGGTGGAACTGGCCGAACAGGGGCTCGCCATCTACCGCAGGCTCGGCGCCCCCTTACGGCTCGCCAACGGGATGTACACCCTCGGCATCGCGCTGACGCGTGCCCACCGTCTGGAAGAGGCGGCCGTTCACCTCACCGAGGCGCTCGACCTGTTCCGCGAAGCCCGTCAGCCGCTGTGGGAAGGGATGGCACATTTCCGGCTGGCCGAAATGCATCTGGCAGCACATCGCCCCACCAAGGCGGTGGCGCATGCCGAACAGTCCCTCGCCCTGGGCGGTCTCGGCGGCGAGTGGCGGCGCTTCTCCTTTCTCACCGTTTTGTCGAAGGCCCTGATGGCGGCCGGGCAGCGCAGCCGGGCCCAGGAGTACTGGAGCCAGGCGCAGGCCCTTCGCGAACAGCTGGGCTCACCCGAGCCCGAGGAGGTGCGCCAGCTGCTGGCGACCTCGGCACCGGACCTTCCGGCGGCCACGGATCCGAATCCCGGCCATCGGGACGCCTTCGGAGTCGGCCCCCCGGTGTCCGAAAGCGGGCCCTGGAACTGACGATCCGTCGGCAAACGGAGGTCTCGAAGTCGGGCGGGCCTTGTGGAGAGGTCCGGCCCCTACTGACGTGAGGGGTATCGGCAAGGCAAACTGGCCCGTGCAACTGGGAGCGGAGGCAGGGGGAGACCATGGCCGGCGAGAAGGAGCGGGCGCAGGAGCAGTCCTTGCGCTTCACCGTGCTCGGTCCGGTACGGGCCTTTCGGGGCGAGGAACAGCTGAGCACCGGATCACCGCAGCAAAGAGCCCTGCTCGCCGCTCTGTTGCTGCGCGGCGGGCGCACCGCCACCGCCCCCGAACTCGTCGACGCCCTGTGGGGCGACGATCCGCCGGACGCCGCGATCGCGGCGCTGCGCACCTACGCCTCCCGGCTGCGCAAGGCCTTCGCCCCGCATTCGGACATCCTGGTCAGCGAATCGGGCGGCTACGCGGTCCAAGTGGGCCTCGGGGCCCTGGACATCGATGTGGCCGAGAGCCTGGCGGCGGAGGCGGAGAAGGCCCGGCACTCGGGCGACCGGCTGCGCGCCCATGAGCTCATCGGCCGGGCGCTGGACCTCTGGGACGGTGAGGCCCTGGCCGGGCTGTCGGGGCCCTATGCCACGACGCAGCGCGCCCGGCTGTCGGAGTGGCAGCTCGTGCTCACCGAGACCAGACTCGATCTCGACCTGGAGCTGGGCCACCACACCGAGGTGGTCTCCGAGCTCACCGCGCTGACCGCCGCCCATCCGCTCCGGGAGCGGCTGCGCGAGCTGCTGATGCTGGCGCTCTACCGCAGCGGCCGGCAGGCCGAGGCCCTGGCGGTGTACAACGACACCCGGCGGCTGCTCGCCGAGGACCTCGGCGTGGACCCCTGCCCGGAGCTGTCCGAGCTGCATCAGCGCATTCTGCAGGCGGATGCCGAGCTGGCGAGCCCGGTGGACGACCGCACGTACGCCGGGCCCAGCTTCGTGCGACCGGCCCAGCTGCCCGCGACGGTCGCGGACTTCACCGGCCGGGTCGCCTTCGTCGAGGAGCTGAGCGATGAGCTCGCCACCGCCGAGGGGCGTGTCATGGCCGTGTCAGCCGTGGCCGGAATCGGTGGGGTCGGCAAGACGACGCTCGCCGTGCACGTCGCCCACGCGGCCCGCGGCCACTTCCCCGACGGCCAGCTCTACGTCGACCTCCAGGGCGCCGGTCCGGTGCCCGCGGAGCCCAACGCGATCCTGGGCGCCTTCCTGCGCGCCCTCGGCACCCCGGACAGCGCGATCCCCGAGGGCGTCCACGAGCGGGCCGCGCTCTACCGCTCGATGCTGGACGGCCGCCGGGTGCTCACGCTGCTCGACAACGCACGCGACGCCGCACAGGTCAGGCCGCTGCTGCCCGGTACGCCGGGCTGCGCCGCGCTGATCACCAGCCGGACCCGGATGGTCGACCTGGAGGGCGCCCACCTGGTCGACCTGGATGTGATGAGCCCCGAGGAGGCCTTGGTCCTCTTCACCCGCATCGTGGGCGCGGAGCGGGTCAGCTCCGAGCGCGACGCGGCCATGGACGTGGTGGCGGCCTGCGGCTTCCTGCCGCTGGCCATCCGGATCGCGGCCTCCCGGCTGGCCTCGCGCCGCACCTGGACCGTCTCCACGCTGGCGCGCAAGCTCGCCAACCAGCGCCGGCGGCTGGACGAGCTGCGGGCGGGCGACCTGGCCGTACGGGCCACCTTCGAGCTGGGCTACGGCCAGTTGGAGCCGCCGCAGGCCCGGGCGTTCCGGCTGCTGGGGCTCGCGGACGGCCCCGACATCTCGCTCGCCGCGGCGGCCGTCGTCCTGCAGCTGGACACCTTCGACGCCGAGGAGCTCCTGGAGTCCCTGGTCGACGCCTCCCTGCTGGAGTCCGCGGCGCCCGGCCGCTACCGCTTCCACGACCTCGTACGGCTCTACGCGCGTGACCGCGCGGAGCGGCACCAGTCGGCCGCGGAACGCGAGGCGGCGCTCTCCCGGCTGCTGAACTTCTACCTCGCCACGGCGGCACGGGTGTACGCCATGGAGCGGCCCGGCGACCGGCTGGGCGACCACCTGGCCCCCGCCGACCACCCCGGCCTGGTCTTCCCGCATCAGGGCGCCGCCTTGGACTGGCTGTTCACCGAGGCGGACTGCCTGCTGGCCTGCGCCCAGCAGGCCGCCTCGGGCACCACCCTGGGCCGGGCGGCGGATCTGCTGCTCGCCGCCATGGACCTGGCCGAATCCGGTGCCAACGCCCCGCGCTACGAGGCCGTCGCCCGCGTCGTCAGCGAGACGGCGCACACGGTCGGCGACACCCGGGCCGAGGGCCGGGCCCGCACCTGCCTGGCCAAGGTGCGCAACCTCACCGGCCGGCTGGAGGAGGCCGACGCCGAGGCGGAGCGCGCCCTGGCCCTGGGCTCCACGGTCGAGGACCACGTGACCATGGGGCGCGCCCTCACCGAGCGCGGCATCATCGCGCACCTCAGCCGCACCCGCTGGGACGACGCGGAGCGGCACTTCCTCCGCGCCATCGACGCCTACCGGGCCGTGGACGACCAGCCCGGCGAGGCCAGCGCGCTGTGCAACCTGTCCCGCGCGTATGTGGAGATGGGCCGGATCGACAGCGCCGTGGATCTGGCCCGGCAGGGCGTGCGGATCTACGGAAGCCTGGGGCGCACCCTGCGCCTGGCCAACGGTAAGTACGCGCTGGGTATCGCCCTGACCGGGTCGGGAAGCCTGACCCACGCGCTGGAGCAGCTCACCGAGGCCCTCGGCCTCTTCCGTGAGCACCGCCAGCCGCTCTGGGAGGGCATGACCCACCAGCGGATGGCCGAGGCGCATCTGTCCATCGGGCGCCCGGCGGAGGCCGCCACCCACGCCGAACAGGCCCTCGCCCTGCGGGGCATCGGGGGCGAGTGGCGCCGCGCCATCGTGCTGACGCTGCTCGGCAAGGCGCTGCTGGAGCTCGGCCAGAACGAGCGCGCGGATGCCTGCTGGCGGGAGGCGCTGTCGATTCACGAGCGGCTGGGAGCACCGGAGGCGGAGGACGTCCGGGGGCTTCTGGCCCCCGCGACCGCGGCATAATCGCGCGTCCCGCCGACCGTTCATCAATCGTTTATCGCCGTCCGGGAGTCTTAGTACCGGTCGACCCGTCCCCGCGGGGGGCAGACGGGTCGGTTGCGAGGTCACACCGTAAGGTGGGCGGCCCTTTTGAGACACCCGTCCGGCGACCCACGGGGGAGTCGCCGGGCGGGTGTCAACGGGCCTCTACCGACCAGAGCATCCGATGGAGTTGATCGTGACAAGCACGGACAAGAAGCCCCAGTCCGACACCTACCGGCCACTGGAGGCCGACCCGGCGACCCTCACACCTCAGGACGAGGGCCACACGCCGGCGCCGCCGCAGGCGGTCACGCTGGGCGAAGGCCACACGCCCGCCCCGCCGCAGCTGAGCACGCAGGGGGAGGGGCACACGCCCGCACCTCCGCAGCTCAGCACCATGGACGAGGGTCACACCCCGGCGCCGCCGCAGCTCAGCACGGAAGGAGAGGGCCACACGCCCGCACCTCCGCAGCTCAGCACCAAGGGCGAGGGTCACACCCCGGCGCCGCCGCAGCTGAGCGCCGAGGGCGAGGGCCACACTCCCTCGGCACCCCAGTAGGCCGCCACGGAACGTCGTTCGTATCCACCAGGTAACCGCGGGGCCGATGTCGATGACGCGGAGGGGACGTCATCGGCGTCGGCCCCTCTGTGCGGGCGCCTCCGGACGATCGGCTCCGCGCACCACCGGGCGGGCCCCCTTTTCGCCAAGCTTCGACCAGTTCCGGCCAGATGGCCGAACACACGTACCCCTCTTTGTTAATTTGCAGTACAAAATAGATAATCACCCCCCGTATCGGAGGAACCGGAATGACTCGTGCCACAAAGGGCATTGCGACCTTGATTATCGCGATAGGTGCCGCGGTCGGAGCCACAAGCCAGACAGCCGCATTCGCAGCTGCAAGCGATAGTCACACCCCTATCGTCGGCGTGGACAGTAGCGAATACGCCACTGCCGCCGCCCCGGCCCCGCAGGGCGAGGGCCATGCCCCCACCAGCCCGCAGTAGGCGCGGCGAGACGACTTACGCAAGCCGGAGGGGCCGGGCGAACATGCCCGGCCCCTTGGTGATGCCCCCGCCCGCGCACGCCTTCGGCGGCGGCCGGGGGTCTTACGAGACCGACCGGCCCGCCCGCAGCTCGGCCTTGAGGACCTTGCCACTGGCGTTGCGCGGCAGCTCGGCCAGGAACACCACCTGCCGCGGCACCTTGTAGTTGGCCATCTCCCGGCGCGACCAGGCGATCAGATCGTCCGCCGTCAGCGTCGAGTCCGGGCGGCGGACCGCGTAGGCCTTGGCCACCTCGCCCAGGCGCGGGTCCGGGACGCCGACGACGGCGACATCGGCCACATCGGGGTGGCGGGCGATGAGTTGCTCGATCTCGGCCGGATAGGCGTTGAAGCCGCCGACGATGAACATGTCCTTGATGCGGTCGGTGATGCGCAGATTGCCCTGCTCGTCCATCACCCCGACATCGCCGGTCCGCAGCCAGCCGTCGGGGGTGATGGTGCGGGACGTGGCGATCGGATCCTCGAAGTAGCCGGGGGTGATGTGGTAGCCGCGGACCCAGACCTCGCCCGGCCGCCCCGGCGGGAGTTCGCGTCCGGAGCGATGGACGATCTTGACCTCGGTGTCCGGAATCGCGCGGCCCGCCGTGCCCGCGATGACCTCGGGCGGATCGCCACGGCGGCACATCGTGACGGTGCCGGACGCCTCCGTCAGGCCGTACGCCGTCAGGACGGTGGCGACCCCGAGCTCCGAGCGCAGCCGTTCCACCAGCTCCAGCGGGACCACGGCGGCGCCGGTGACGACCAGGCGCAGCGTGGACAGGTCGTGGGCGGCGCGGGACGGGTAGTCGAGGAGCGACTGGTGGAGGGTGGGCGGGCCGGGGAGGACGGTGATGCGCTCGGCGGCGATGTTGGCCAGGGCGGTCTCCACACTGAAGACCGGCTGCGGCACCATCGTGGCGCCGCGGCTCAGACAGGCGATGATGCCCGCCTTGTAGCCGAAGGTGTGGAAGAACGGGTTCACGATCAGATAGCGATCGCCCGCCGCCAGCCCCGTAATCTCGCTCCAGGTGTCGAAGACGCGCACGGTCTGGAAGTGCGTGCTCACCACGCCCTTGGGCCGGCCGGTGGTGCCGGAGGTGAAGGTGATGTCGGAGGGGTCCGTGGGGCGCACCGCCTCCGCCCGGGACCGGACCTCCTCCGGCGCTACGGCGTCGCCCAGCGCCAGGAAGTCCTTCCAGGTGCGGAAGTCCTCCGGGCCGTTGTCGGCGAGGACGACCACCTCGCGCAGGTAGGGCAGGCGTGGCAGGGGGCCGTGGCCCACCCCGTCCCCCGCCGCCCGGCGCAGCGACGCCACATACGAGGTGCCCAGGAAGGTGCCGGTGATGAACAGGTGTGAGGCCCGGGTGCGGCGCAGCACATACGCCGCCTCGGCGCCCTTGAAGCGGGTGTTGACCGGGACCAGCACGCCGCCCGCGGTGACCGCGCCGAGCGCCGCCACGATCCAATCGGTGGTGTTGGGCGCCCAGATCGCGGCGCGGTCGCCCGGTTCGAGGCCCGAGGCGACGCACGCGGCCGCGGCCCGTTCGATCCGGGCGCCCAGCTCGGCGTACGAGACCCTGGCGCGGCCCTCGACCACGGCCTCGGCCGGGCCGTATCGCTCGACCGCCGCCCGGATCAGGGCCGGGACGGTGTTCGCCTGTGCCATCCGTTGCATCGGACCGCTCCCCTCCCCGGAACCCGGGACGGACGACCCCACTAGCTGACTACCCGTCAGATTAGCGGTAGCCTTCCCCGCTGTCAGCACCGGTGAACGCGACCACGGAGGCGGCCATGGGGGCGACGAGGACGGCGACGGGAGCGACGGTGGGGTCGACGGGGACGGCGGGGCCGACCTTGAAGGACGCGACGGCGATAGCGGGCATCGGGCAGACCCCCTTCGCCAAACGCCTGCCCGAGTCCGAGAAGACCCTGGCCTGCCGGGCGATCCTGGCCGCGCTCGACGACGCCGGTATCGCCCCGTCCGAGGTGGACGCCTTCGCCTCGTACACCATGGAGGAGACCGACGAGGTCGAGGTCGCCAAGGCCATCGGCGCCGGGGATGTGACCTTCTTCAGCAAGGTCGGCTACGGGGGCGGCGGTTCCTGTGCGACCGTCGCGCATCTGGCCGCCGCGGTCGCCACCGGACAGGCGAGCGTCGGGGTGGCCTGGCGGTCGCGCAAACGCGGCAGCGGGCCGCGCCCCTGGACCAACACCCGGGCGCAGCTGCCCACCCCGGCCCAGTGGACCCGGCCGTACGGACTGCTGCGCCCGGCCGATGAGATCGGGCTGCTGGCCCGGCGCTATATGCATGAGTACGGCGCGACCCGCGATCACTTCTTCAATGTGGCGCTGGCCTGCCGCAACCGGGCCAATCAGAACCCCGCCGCGATCATGTACGACCGCCCGCTGACCCGCGAGATGTATATGACCGCGCGCTGGATCAGCGAACCCCTCTGCCTCTTCGACAACTGCCTGGAGACCGATGGCGCGCTGGCCTGTGTGGTGGTGTCGGCCGAGCGGGCGCGCGACTGCCGGCAACGGCCCGTGTACGTGCACTCCGCCGCCCAGGGGCTGCCCGCCCAGCACCATGGGATGGTCAACTACTGGAACGACGACCCGCTCACCGGCCCCTCCTGGACCGCCGCCCGCCGGCTGTGGAAAACCGCCGACTTCGGGCCGCAGGACGTGGATGTCGCGCAGATCTACGACGCGTTCACCCCGCTGATCCCGCTCTCGCTGGAGGGCTACGGCTTCTGCGCCCGCGGCGAGGGCGCCGCCTTCACCGAGGGGGGCGCGCTGGAGATCGGCGGACGGCTGCCGCTCAACACCGGCGGGGGCGGCCTCAGCGAGGCGTACGTCCACGGCTTCAACCTCATCACCGAGGGGGTCAGACAGCTGCGCGGCACCGGCACCGCCCAGGTCCCCGGCGCCACGACCTGCCTGGTCACGGCGGGTGAAGGGGTTCCCACATCGGCCCTGCTGCTGAGGAGTTGACCGACGTCATGACACGGCTGGACGCGACAACGGACACGACGGCCGACACGACAACGGGCACGACGGCTGACCCGACGACGGCCGCGAGCGGCGGTAGCGAGGGGTCCGACGGGCTGCTGGCGCCCGTGCCCGACGAGGACGGGGCGCCCTTCTTCGCCTACGCGGCGCACGGCGAACTGCGCGTCCAGTGCTGCGCCGACTGCGGCGAACCGCGCTTCCCGCCCCGGCCCTGCTGCCCCCACTGCCAGTCCTTCGACTGCCTGTGGAAAAAGATGAGCGGCCGTGGCCGGATCTGGTCGTACGTGCTGCCCCATCCCCCGCTGTTGCCCGCCTACGCGGAGCAGGCGCCGTACAACGTCGTCCTCGTGGAGCTCGCGGACGCCCCGCGCATCCGGCTGGTGGGCAATCTGGTCGCCACCGCGGACGCCGCGCTGAACTCGGTCCCGCCGGAGCGGATCCGCATCGGCGCGCCCGTGAAGGCCGCCTTCCACGCCACGGACGGCGGGCTCACGGTGGTGCGCTGGCTGCTGGAGCGGCCATGACGGTCCGCACCCGGGTGGAGGAGAGCGGGGTCGCGGTCGTCACCCTCGACCGGCCCGAGCGGCACAACGCCATCGACCTGGAGACGGTCGGCGAACTGACGGCCATATGGCGGCGCCTCCGCCATGACGACGCGGTCCGGGCCGTCGTCCTCACCGGCGCGGGCGGCCGGGCCTTCAGCACCGGCATCGACCGCTCGGTGGAGGTCGCGCAGCCGCCGTCGCCCTACGCGATGGACGATCCGCTGCGCACCGTCGGGCCCAAGGCGAACGACCTGTGGAAGCCGGTGGTCGCGGCGGTGGCCGGGATGGCGTGCGGCGGGGCGTTCTATCTGCTGGGCGAGGCGGAGTTCATCGTCGCCGACGAGACGGCGGCCTTCTTCGATCCGCACACCAGCTATGGGATGGTCAGCGCCTACGAGGCCGTCTATATGGCGCAGCGGATGCCGATGGGCGAGGTCGCGCGGATGGCGCTGATGGGGACCGCGGAACGGCTCTCGGCCCGGCGGGCGTATGAGACGGGCCTGGTCAGCGAGGTGGTCCCGGCCGGTGAGGCCCTTACGGCGGCCATGCGCGCCGCGTCGGTCATCGCGTCGTACCCGACGGAGGCGGTGCAGGGGACCGTAAGGGCGCTATGGGCGGCGAAGGAGGCGGCGCTGGCCCAGGCGCTCGCACAGGCCCCGCAGTTGATCGCGCTGGGCAATCTGCCGCCGGGGCGCCAGGCCGCGCTCTTCGCGGCCCGTACGCCCGGCTTCCGTACGCGGTGAGCCCACCGGCACCGGATCGGCTCGGGGCCTCAGGTGGAGCTCGGGTACTTGAGCGCCGAGGTGACCTTGCAGGTGAAGGAGGTCTGCTCGGTGAGGTAGCGGTAGGAGGTGGCGCTGAGGGTCTGGCTGCTTCCGGACGCCACGGTGACCGACTTGTAGTCGGATCCCAGCAGGCTGCCGCCGCTCTGGTTCTCCCACTCGATGGTGATCGAGTAGTGCATGGACTGCGTCTCGGGGTTCCTGAGGTTGAGGGTGTACTGGAACGAGTGGGTCGACTCGTCGTAGTCGCAGCCGGTGGCGGTGATGTCGTTCGTGCCGTCCGAGTTGTAGGTGGGCGGCGCGGAGTAGGTGTAGGAGGGCGAGGGGGCCCCGTACGACGGCACGTCGAGGTCGGAGGGGACTCCGCTGGGCAGGTCGGTGGGCAGACCGGTGGGAAGGTCGGTGGGGCCGGATGCCGGGTTGTCGCCGCCGCTCCCGCCCGAGACGAACCCGCCGAGGCCGCTGTCGTGGCTTCGGCCCTTCTTTCCGCACCCGGTCAGCGCGATGAGCCCGACCAGGGCGACGGCGAATATCCGCATGGAGCGGCGTTGCATGGCATTACCCCCGTTGAAAAGACACATTCAAGCCAGCCAGGGCTGGTTGACAAGTGCACGCCACCCTAGCAACGGGCTTCGCTACCCCAAAGTCACCTACGAGCGCGCCTGGCCCGGCTCTCAGAGGACGGAGACGACCTCGCACCGCACCACGGTTCCCGACACCGAGGGATCATCGAGTGGCACCTGTACGGTCCTCCACTTCCCCGCGGGGACCCGCACATCGGCACGCCCGGTGGTCAGGGTCGAACCGTCCCGGTCCTGGAAGCTCATGTCGACGAGGTAGGTGTCGGCCGCGCCCGAGCGGTTGCGCACCTTCACGGTCGCCGCCGGATGGCCGCTCTTGTCCTTGCCCGCGCAGACGACGACGGTCGCCTGGGGCGCGTTGGGCGACGTCGTGCCGCTGGACGCGCTGTCGCCGTAGTCGTCATCGTCGTAGTCGCGGTAGCGGGAACCGCCGGAGCCCGAACCGGTGGTGGAGCTCTCGTCGTCGGAGTCCGGGTAACCACCAGAACCGGAACCGGAACCCGAGCCCGACCCCGAGTGGTGCGAGGAGGAGCTGGAACAGCCGCCTCCGCCACCCCCGTGGCCATGGCCGCGCCCCTTGAACCCGGTCAGCGCCACCAGCACCACGGTGAGCACGGCCGCCAGCCGTAGACCACGCCGCATCACAGACCCCGTCCCCCGAAGACCGCGTAGAGAGTTACCCATCGACCTCCCGGCTCCCAGGAGGTCGATGAACGCCCGCAACCGTAGCAGGAATTGTCAGGGACACAGCCCGCGGCCAGCCGCCCCGGCGCATCACCGCGCCCCCGCTGGGGGTCGGTCAGGCCCGGCCGCCCGACGGCCGGGACTGGCCCGTGCCCTTGACCGCGTCCAGCGCGTAGACGCAGCGGTCCTTGCTGCAGGCGTACACCACACCCGCGGCGGCCACCGGGGACCCGGTGATCTCGCCGCCGGTCGCCAGCTTCCAGCGCAACTGTCCGCCCGCCGCGTCCACCGTGTAGAGGCAGTGGTCGGCCGAGCCGAAGTGGACCCGGCCGTCGGCGACCACCGGCGAGCCGATGACCTCGCCGCCCGCCGCGAACCGCCACTTGGGCGTGCCGGTGACCGCGTCGAGCGTGTAGAGCGCGCTGCCGCTGCCCAGATGGACCGAGCCGTCGGCCACCAGCACCGGCTCGGTCGACTGCCGGGCCTCGGTGGCGATACGCCAGCGGTCGCGGCCGTTCGCCGCGTCCAGCGCGTACACCGTGCCCAGATAGTCGGCGATGTAGATGCCGCCGCCGGTCACCGCGGGCCCCGGCGCGTACGCGGGGGCGCACAGGAAAACGGCGGGCGCCTCGAAACGCCACCGCACATCCCCGCGGGCGGCGTCGAGCGCGAGTACCCGCGTCCCCGCCGAGACGTAGACCACCCCGTCGGGCGCCGCCAGCAGACGCAGCGGCACACCGCCGCAGGACGCCGCGTCGCCCACCGGATACGACCAGCGCTCCGCGCCGGTGCGCGCCTCCAGGGCGCGCAGCCGCGCGTCAGCCCACACATACACCGTGCCGTCGTGGACGGCCGGGCCGGACTCGGGCGTCTCGAAGTCGGTCTGCAGGCCCTGCATCTCCCACAGCAGCTCGCCGTTGGCCGCCTCCCACGCCTGGACGCCACCGCCGCGCGTCCCGGTGACGACCGTGCCGCGGTCGACCTTGAGGGAGTAGACCCAGCCGTCGGTCGACAGCCGCCAGCGCTCGGCGCCGTCCTCCGCGTCCAGCGCGTACAGCGTGGGGCCGTCGGAGGCGTGGATCCGGCCGTTCTCCACGGCCATCGCCCACGCCACGTCGCGGGTCTTGAACTGGCGACGACCGGTGGCCACATCCAGCGCGTGCACCTCGAACGAGGTCACATACAGCAGATCGCCGGCCACCGCCGGGGTGCCCCAGACGTCGTTGGACATCCGGAACCGCCACGGGCGCCAGCGGCCGTGCCCGGCTCCTCCGGCCTGCGGCTCGGGCGGCTCGGCCGGCGGGGCGTGGGTCGGCGGCGGGACGGCGGCCGTGCCGTCGCCTCCGTTCAGCCCTCCGGTGGTCACCCCGGCCGGCGGGCGCACCCAGCCGGTCGCGGGCCCGGTGCCGTGCTGCGGCTGCGGATCCCGCCCCTGGTCGGCCCGGAGCCCCGGACCGATCGGCACCTGCGAACCGGGCAGCCGCACCGATCCGTCGGCCCCGGCGGGCGCCGGAGCGGGCGCGGCGGCAGCGGACGGGGCGGCGTGCCGCCCGGGCCCGATGGAGCCCAGCGCGCTCGGCGGGCTCGCGGCCTCCGGCGCGCGCAGACCCCCGCGCGGATCGCCCACGCCCACGGGCTCCCAGCCGCCCGCACCGGCGGGCCCGCCCGCGGCCGCGCCGTGCCGCCCGCCATGACCCTCCGCGGGGCCTCCCGCGGCGGGGGCGTAGGAGGGCGGCGGCGTGGGCGGACGCTCCGGCGGAAGCGGCGCGGACGGCCGGCTGCCGTCGTTGGCGGCGTGCCCGGCGACCCCGGGACGGCCGCCTCCGGACGCGGGCCGGGCGGAGCCGCGCACCTGGTTGCGGCCGCTGCGCTTGCGCTCGATGAGCGCGACGGCGCCGGGCGGCAGCCAGGCCGAGGCCGTACCGCTGTCGTCGGCGTTGGAGGCGAACAGATGCGGGGCGAGCTGGGACTGCAGATCGGCCGGGGACGGCCGCCGCTCGGGCTCCATCTGCATGCACGACTCGATGAGCGGCCGCAGCTCGTCGGGCAGCCCGGCCAGGTCGGGGCCCTCGCGCAGCAGCATGAACACGGTCTCCACCGGGTTGGCGCCGTGGAAGGGCGCGTGCCCGGTGGCCGCGAAGGTCAGGGTCGAGCCGAGCGAGAAGATGTCGCTCGCGCCCGTCACGCTGCGTGAGTCGCGCGCCTGCTCGGGCGACATATAGGCGGGGGTGCCGACCGCGACGTTGGTCATCGTCAGCCGGGTGTTCGAAACACCGGAGGCGATACCGAAGTCGATCACCCGCGGGCCGTCCTCGACGACCAGCACATTGGACGGCTTCAGATCCCGGTGGACCAGGCCCGCGCCATGGATGGACTGCAGCGCCTCGGCCACCCCGGCCGCCAGCCACCGAACCGCCTGGGCCGGCATCGGCCCGCACTCGTTGACGATTTCCTCGAGGGACGGCGCCGGCACATAGGCCGTGGCCAGCCAGGGCACCGCGGCGCGCGGATCGGCGTCCACGACGGCGGCCGTATAGAAGCCGCTGACCGCGCGGGCCGCCTCCACCTCACGGGTGAACCGGACACGGAACAGCTGGTCCTCAGCGAGCTCGGTCCGGACCGTCTTGATCGCGACCCGTCGGCCCGATGCCGAGCGGGCCAGATAGACCAGCCCCATGCCGCCCGCGCCGAGACGGCCGAGCACCTCGAAAGGGCCGATCCGCCTCGGATCGTGCTGCGTCAGCTGCTCCACCACTTGCCTGCCACCTCCCCGTGGGGGCTTGAAAAAATACAGCCCCGTGCAGCGTCTCACCGACAAACCAACCGGCGGCACGCATCCTGCATTCTCTCTGGCGAAGGCGGCGGTTGCGAACCCGGGGGCGAATCGTCGTGTCATCGGGCGATACGGAGCCGGGGACCGTCCGGTTCGACCGAGGATCATCTAAGTGCCCTCAGGCCCGTATCGCCCAGTTCCCCGGCCGGGGTTCAGCCTGCCGTCGAGGTGTCGATGACGGCGAAGGCCGCGCCCTGATTGTCCGCAAGAACCGCGAAACGCCCGTACGGCGTATCTTCGGCGGTCTTGAGAACCCGCCCGCCCAGCCGGTGGGCCGTGCGCAACGTCCGATCGCAATCCGCCACCACAAAGTACGTCAGGAAGTGGGCGGGCAGAACGGTCGGGTACTCCTCGCCGATCACGACGCGTCCGCCGATCGCGTGACGAGGGTCCGGGGGCTCCCCGCGCGGCGTCCACAGGACCAGGTCGGCCGGCGCGCCCTCGGCGGAGGGCTCCATCCCGTATCCGAAGACCGCCCGGTAGAAGGCGTCCACGGCGCGCGGCTGACGGGTGTGGACCTCGGTCCAGCCGTACGAACCGGGCCCGCCGCGCCGCCCGAAGCCGGTGTGGCTGCCCGCCTGCCAGATCCCGAAGACGGCGCCGCCCGGGTCGGCGGCCGTCGCCATGACGCAGAACCGGTCGATCCACACCGGCGGGGTGATCACCCGGCCACCGGCCTCGCGGATCCGGGCGGCGGTCGCGGCGGCGTCCTGGGCGGCGAAGTAGATGTTCCAGACGGTGGGCATCCGGCCGTCCGGCTTGGGGACCAGCCCCGCGACCTCCTTACCGCCGAGGAGGGCACGGGTGTACGAGCCGTAGTCCGTGGCGATCTCCTCAAAGGCCCAGCCGAACAGCTCACCGTAGAAGCGCCGGCCCGCCGCGAGGTCGGACAGCAGCACATCCGCCCAGCAGGGCACGCCTTCCGCGAATGCCGCCATGGCCCGGGTCCTCTCGCGTCCCTCGGTCCTCGGAGCTAGGTCACAGCCCGTTTGGAGATGCTTGGCGCGTGTTTGGAGCCGCTTGGCTCGTTTACCTCACTTGCCACGCTAACGGGGGATCGCCCGGTCTGCTCGCCCCGGAACTCGAAATATTTGGCCAATCCTTTTCGCGCCAAGACGGATCCGACCGCGTCATCCACTGTTGTTATCCACAGCCTGTTGATAACACAATTCACACGTGTGGGTGAGCAGTGATTGAGGGCTTGACGACGGCGGACAGGGGTCGGAATCAGCCATTCCAGCCTGCTCAGCGAGGCACACAAACCCTCTCATCCCGCCCTAACCCCATTTGCACGCAGCCGAATCGCGCTCCGATCACCCCTCGGTAAGCTGACGGCATGACAGGACAAGTACGCACAGTCGACGGGCGGGTGGCCGGTCGTCGCGGGCAGGCGACGCGGCAGAAGCTGCTCGACTGCCTCGGCGAGATGCTCAGCACATCCCCGTATCGAGACGTCAAGGTCATCGATGTCGCACGTAAGGCAGGGACCTCGCCTGCGACGTTCTACCAGTACTTCCCCGATGTGGAGGGTGCCGTCCTCGAGCTCGCTGAGGAGATGGCGAAGGAGGGTGCGAACCTGACCGATCTGGTCGCCGACCGCTCATGGGCGGGCAAGTCCGGCGCGGCGGCGTCGGAGGACCTGGTCGAGGGGTTCCTCTCCTTCTGGCGCAAACACGACGCCATCCTGAGGGTGGTCGATCTGGGCGCCGCCGAGGGCGACAAGCGGTTCTACAAGATCCGCATGAAGATCCTCAATTCCGTCACCAACTCCCTTACGGACGCCGTCAAGGAGCAGCAGGCCAAGGGCCGGATCGACGAGGACCTCAACCCCGGGGCCATCGCGGGCTCGCTGGTCGCGATGCTGGCCGCGGTCGCGGCGCACCAGAAGGGCTTCCAGAGCTGGGGCGTCAAGCAGGCCGACCTGCGGCCGAGCCTGACCTGGCTCGTCCACCTCGGCGTCACCGGGCGCAAACCGCCGAAGTAACGAATCGGCACCCTTCTCCTGCCCCTTCCCTCGGCCTCTCCCTGCCGGCCTCTCGATGCCGGCCGCCCGGCCGAGCCCGCACGTCCTGTCACGCCGCGGCGGATCACTCCCGAGTGATCCGCCGCGGCCTTTTTGCGCCCCGCCGCGGCCGCCAGGACTTTTTTGCGCCCCGCCGCGGCCGCCACCGGCCATGGGGTCGCCGGGGAGGGCCATGGAGGGCCGGGGCCGGCTGGCGGGCGACGGACCGGTCCACAGCGCTCCCATACGGGTCCCTCGGACCGGCTCAGCGCTCCCCGCAGGCCCCGCAGACCGCTCAGTGCTCCTCGGCGCGGTGGAGGCGGAAGAGGCGGATCTCGCGTTCCACCCGCGACTGATAGCTCGCGTACGGCGGCCAGAAGGCGAGGGCCGCTGCCCAGGCCGCCTCGCGCTCGGCGCCCTCCAGCAGCCGTGCCCGGACGGCGATGTCCCGGCCCCGCCAGCTGATCTCCGCTTCCGGGTGCTTCAGGAGGTTCCCGGTCCAGGCCGGATGGCCCGGGCGGCCGAAGTTGCTGCCGATCAGGAGCCAGGTGCCGCCGTCCTCCGGCATACAGGCCAGCGGCGTACGGCGGGGAAGCCCCGACCTCGCGCCGCGCGCGGTAAGGATCACGCCGGGCAGCATCCGCGCGCTCGGCAGCACCTTGCCGCGGGTCAGCCGGTGGACGGTGCGGTCGAAGGCGGGGATGACATGGGGCGCGACCTTGGCGAAGGCGCGGGTCGAGGACACCTTTCGGACCAGCTTCACGCCGTAACCGGCCATCAGACCTTCACCGCCTTCCGCGGCCCGTCACGCCCGTCCCGCCCGTCGGGCCTATCGCGCCTGTCAGATCCATCGTGCCGACTGCGCCCGCCGTATCCACCGTTCCCCTCGCGCCCGTCATGGCCGCCGTAAGGAGCGCGGTCGGCCGCGCCGAAGAGCCCTTCCCGTTCCGCGGCCCGGGCCCGCAGCCGGTGGACGGGGCCGAAGAGCAGCTCGTCGGAGGCGGCCCGCTTGAAGTAGAGATGGGCCTCATGCTCCCAGGTGAAGCCGATGCCGCCGTGCAGCTGCACCGCCTCGGCCGCGGCCGTGCGCTGCGCCTCCAGCGCCTGCGCGAGCGCGAGCCCACCCGCCACCGCGGCGTCCGTGCCTTGCGCACCACCCGGGGCCGCGTCCGTGCCTTCCGCGCCGCCTGGGGCCGCGTCCGCGCCCTCCGCGCCGTCCTGGGCGGCGGCCCAAGCCGCGTAATAGGCCGCCGAACGGGCCGCCTGGACCGCGACGTACACATCCGCCAGCCGGTGCTTGACCGCCTGGAACGAGCCGATCGGGCGGCCGAACTGCTCACGCGCCCGCACATAGTCGACCGTCCGCGCGAGGGCCGCGTCCGCCGCCCCCACGGCCTCGGCGGCGAGCACGGCCGCGGCCGCCGTACCCACTGCCGCCAGCGCCTTCGCCACCCCGTCCCCGCTCCCGCCGTCATCCATCCCCAGCAGCTCGGCGGGTACGTTCCGCAGCTCGATGCGGGCCTGCGGGCGCGTCGCGTCGAGCGCGGTCAGCCGGGTGCGGACCAGCCCGTCCGCCCCCGCCGGTACGAGGAACAGCAGTGTCCGCCCGCGCGTATAGCCCCCGGCGCGGGCGGCGACCAGCAGCAGCTCGGCGCTGTGCCCGTCCAACACCTGCTCCACCTGCCCGTACAGCCGCCACCCCGCACCGCCGTCGCTGTCCGGGCGCGCCTGGACACCCCCGCGCGCCCCCCACCGGCCCACGCGCCGTCCCGTGCTCCTACGAGCCCGAGCGCTTCCGGCAGCGCGCGCCCCGGCACCCCGAGCGCCGCCGTAAGGGCGCCCTCCGCGATACGCGGCAGCAGCTCGGCGCGCTGCGCCTCCGTCCCGACCGCGGCGACCAGGGGCGCGGCGAACACGGCGGTGGCCAGAAGCGGCGACGGCAGCAGCACGCGCCCCGTCTCCTCACAGGCCAGCGCCAGCTCGGTGATCCCGCAGCCGACGCCCCCGTAGGCCGACGGAAGGGCCAGGCCCGGCAGCCCGAGCGTCCGGGCGAGCTGCCGCCACAGGGCCTCGTCGTAGCCGGGCGCGGTCTGGACCGCCGCCTTGACCTCGTTCGGCCCGCACCGCTCCCGCAGGAGTGTGCGCAGCGTACGGCGGATCTCGTCCTGTTCCTCGGTGAACGCGGCGTCCATCGGCGAGCACCTCCGCTTTCTGACGGGCCGTCATACTAGAGACGGGCTCCGGACTTTCCCACCCCTCCGCCGCCCTCCACGGCTAAACTGCCGACACCTCCCCACGTTCCTCCCCACTGGCTCCGCCGGAGCGCAGACCGGCGGTGGCCCTGTCCTCCGGGGCCTGTCGGAGGAGCGAGGAGGGGTGATGGACGATCGGAGCACGCAGGAGACGAGCGACGACCGATGGACCGGCCCTGACAAGTGGCAGGTCATCATTGGAGTGCTGAGCCTTCTGGTGGCGATCGCCGCTTGTGTGGGGCAGTTCCTGCAGTAGCCGGGCGCCTCACGCGTGGTCCGGACGGGGCTTGTGTTCGAGGCGCGAGCACGGCCATACGGGAGAGCGTCCGGACCACCCCCTTCCCCCGACATACGCGCGCGCAGCACCCCATCCACCCCCTTCCACACCCTCTTCCCCTTCCCCTAATCTGATGTACCGTCAGATTCATGTCGCCCGCAGCGCAGCGCGCCCGTAAGGTCGCCGTCGTCGGCGTCTCCCTCTCCGACTGCGGCCGCGTCGACACGGCCACCCCCTACGCCCTCCACGCCCAGGCCGCCCGCCGGGCCCTCGCCGACTCCGGGCTCGACCGGTCGGTCGTCGACGGCTTCGCCTCGGCGGGGCTCGGCACCCTCGCGCCGGTCGAGGTGGCCGAGTATCTGGGGCTGCGGCCGGCCTGGACCGACTCGACGGCCGTCGGCGGCTCCACCTGGGAGGTCATGACGGCGCACGCGGCGGACGCGATCGCCGCCGGGCACGCCCGCGCCGTCCTGCTCGTCTACGGCTCCACCGCCCGCGCCGACATCCGCGCGGGCCGCCGCACCGCGAACCTCTCCTTCGGGGCGCGCGGACCACTGCAGTTCGAGGTCCCGTACGGGCACACGCTGGTCGCCAAGTACGCGATGGCCGCGCGCCGCCATATGCATGAGTACGGGACCACCCTCGAGCAGCTCGCGGACATCGCCGTTCAGGCGCGTATCAACGCCGGGCACAATCCGGACGCGATGTTTCGCGAACCGATCACGGTCGATGACGTCCTGAGCGGCCCGATGATTGCCGACCCCTTCACCAAACTGCACTGCTGCATCCGCTCGGACGGCGGCTGCGCGGTGCTGCTCGCGGCCGAGGAGTACGTACCGGACACGGCGAAACCCCCGGTGTGGGTGCTGGGATCGGGCACGGCCGTCTCGCACACCACCATGTCCGAATGGGACGACTTCACGGTCTCCCCGGCCGCCGCCTCGGGGCGGGCGGCCTTCGCCCGAGCCGGCGTCCGGCCGTCGGATATCGATGTGGCCGAGCTCTATGACGCCTTCACCTATATGACCCTGGTGACCCTCGAGGACCTGGGTTTCTGCGCCAAAGGCGAGGGCGGGCCGTTCGCGGCGAAGGGACGGCTGACGCGGGACGGCGAGCTGCCGACCAATACCGACGGCGGCGGCCTCTCCGCCTGCCACCCGGGGATGCGCGGACTGTTCCTGCTGGTCGAGGCGGTACGGCAGCTGCGCGGGGAGGCCGGGGAGCGGCAGGTCCACAAGGCGGGCGGACGGCTGCCGGAGCTGGCCGTGGCGTCGGGGACGGGGGGCTGGTTCTGCTCAGCGGGCACGGTCGTCCTGGGCCGCGGCTGACCGGGCCACCGTGGGGGCGCGGGACCAGCCCGACGGCCGGGCTCGCGCCGGTCCCGGTTCGGCCCGCGCCAGCCGTACGTACGCCCCCGCTTGCCCCGGCCGTACGTACGCCCCCGCTTGCCCCGGCCGTACGTACGCCCCCGCTTGCCCCGGCCCGCCGCGGGTGATCGGATGGGGAGCCGATGAGCGATGACCAGGGTAATGACCAGAATGAGGCCGAGGCATTCCGCGCGGTGCTGCGCGGCCTGCGCGTACCCCATGCGGGCGATCTGCCGGTCTTCGACCCGGACACGGCCCCGGACGCACCGCTTCCGCTCTTCCGGCGGTGGCTGCGGGAGGCCGCCGAGACGGGGGAACCCGGCCCGCACACCATGACCTTGGCCACCGCGGCCGCCGACCGCCGCCCGTCCCAGCGCACGGTGATGCTGCACGACGCCGATGAGCACGGCTGGCACTTCGGCACCCATCGCACCAGCCGTAAGGGCCGGGAGCTGGCCGAGAACCCGCACGCCTCGCTCGCGTTCCACTGGATGCGGGCGGGCCGTCAGGTGCGCGTCAGCGGGCGGGTCGGCGAGGCCGGGCCGGAGGAGAGCGCGGCCGATCTGCGCGGCCGGTCCCCCGCGGCGCTCGCGGCGGCACTGGCCGGGAGCGGCCGGCAGAGCGAGGTGCTCGGCTCGTACGAGGAGCTGCTACGGGCCTTCGAGGCGGCGTACGAGCGGGCCGAACGCGAGCCGGACGCGACCGCTCCCACCTGGACGCTGTACGTCCTGGAGGCGGACGAGGTCGAGTTCTACCAGGAGGAGGCGCGGCGGCGGCACGTACGGCTCCGCTACCGCCGCGACCCCAGTGAGCGCGGCGGCTGGCGGCGGGAGCTGCTGTGGCCGTAGGGGCGGTACGGCCCTATGGCGGCGACCGTAAGGGTGCGACGAAAAGGCGAACGCGACCGTAAGGCGTGCACCGCTGAACAGTGCGACCGTAAGGCGGCGATGCCGTAACGCGATGCGTGCAGCGGCACGCTAGGCGGGCAGCGGCCGGAAGACGGGGACGGCCGGGGCGGCCCCCTCGGCGGTATCGACCTCCCGGAACGCCACCCGGAGCCGCATCCCGACGCGTGGGCCGCTCTCCGGGGCCTCGATGAGCTCGGTCATCATCCGCGGCCCCTCGGCGAGGTCGACGACGGCGGCGGTGTACGGGACGCGGGCGCCAAATGGCGGCAGGTCATTGCGGTGCACCACGGACCACGTGTAGAGCGTCGCGGCGCCGCTCGCCTCCTCCCAGCTGACGTCCTCGCTCCAGCAGTACGGGCAGAATTCGCGCGGGTAGTGATGGGCCCAGCCGCAGTCGGCGCACCGCCGGATCAGCAGCCGGCCCTCGGCCGCGGCGTCCCAGTAGGGGCGGGTGAAGGCGTCGATCTCGGGCAGGTCGAAGCGCGGGGCGTCCGCGCGCGGCGCCGGGCTCACAGGAACAGCCCCCATGCCTCGTCGAGCGACCAGGTCTGCCAGCTCATGCCGAAGAGCCCGACCACGGAGATCAGCACCATCATCGAGTTCTGCCCCTGCTCCGCCCAGTCGTGGATCATGAGCAGGAAATAGAGCAGATTGAGCACGATCGCGCCGACCAGGGCGATGGGGGTCAGAAAGCCGAGCGTCAGACCGAGACCGAGGGCGAGTTCGGCGTAGACCACGACATACGCCATGACCTTGGGACGGGGTGTGACGACCGCGCCGAAGCCGCTGCGGACGAACGCCCAGCGGTGCTTGTCGGCCACGCCCACCGCCCAGCCGATACCGGTGCCGCGCTCGAACCAGTCCTTCTTGTTCTTGTGCCGCCAGCTCTCGAGCCACCACAGGCCGAGTCCGATGCGCAGTACGGCGAGCCATTCGGCCCCGCTGAGCCCGATCGTCCGCATCGTCCCCCGCCTCTCCCATCCCAACGAATCTGACGGTACGTCAGTTTCACGGCCGGGTGCGGCCCGCGCAAGGGGTCGCACCAGCGGAGCGGGAACCGGCGGGATGCCGACGCGGCGACCGACGGAACGGCGGACCGACAGATACCGGCCGTGACCTGTCCGCAACCCATTCGGAATCACTTTGACCGGATCGCTTTGACCGAAACCCGTCAAATACCCGGCTACGCTCACCCGCATGGCTGACAGCTCCCCCGAGAAGTCCTCACCCGTTTATGTGATCGGCGGTGGACCGGGCGGACTCGCCGCCGCTGCCGCGCTCAGCCACCGCGGGATCCGCGCCGTCGTCCTGGAGAAGTCCGAGGCGGTCGCCACGTCATGGCGCAACCACTACGACCGGCTGCATCTGCACACCACGCGCCGGCTCTCCGCGCTCCCCGGCCTGCCGATCCCCCGGTCCTACGGACGCTGGGTCGGGCGCGACGACGTGGTGCGCTATCTGGAGCGCTACACCGAGCACCACCGGCTGGAGATCGTCACGGGGGTCGAGGTCTCCCGCGTCGACCGGTCGCCCGACAACACGGAGTGGGTGCTGCGCGCCACGGGCGGCCGTGCGCTGTCCTCGCCCGTGGCCGTCGTCGCGACGGGCTTCAACCACACCCCACGGGTGCCGGACTGGCCGGACCGCACCGCCTACACCGGTGAGCTGCTGCACGCCGCCCACTACCGCAACGCCCGCCCCTTCGAGGGCCGCGATGTGCTCGTGGTCGGCGTCGGCAACACGGGCGCGGAGATCGCGGTCGACCTGATCGAGGGCGGCGCGGCCCGGGTGCGGCTTGCGGTCCGCACCGTGCCGCACATCCTGCGCCGCTCGACGGCCGGCTGGCCCGCGCAGGCGACCGGCATCCTGGTGCGCAGGCTGCCGCGGCGCGCGGTGGACCGGGCGGCGCGGGCGATGTGCCGGCTGAGCATGCCGGATCTGACCGAGCACGGTCTGCCCTGGCCCGACACCGGGCTCTACACCCGCGTGCGAGAGGGCGCGATCCCGGTCCAGGACGTGGGGCTGGTCGACGCGGTACGGACGGGGCGGGTGGAGGTGGTCTCGGCGGTCGACTCCTTCGACCTGGACAAGGTGGTCCTCGCCGACGGCTCGCGGATCAGCCCCGAGGTGGTGATCGCCGCGACCGGCTACCGGCGCGGCCTGGAGGAACTGGTCGGCCATCTGGGCGTGCTCGACGACCGAGGCCGCCCCCTCCCCCACGGTCGGCGCACCCTGAAGTCCGCCCCGGGACTGCACTTCACGGGCTATACGAACCCGATCAGCGGGATGCTGCGCGAGCTGGCCATCGACGCCCGGAAGATCGCCAAGACGGTGGCCCGCACGACGGCATGACCGCTGAGCAGGCGAGACCACCAACACAGACAGCCACACGAACGCGACACCATGCACCGCACCGAGGGCGCGCGGCCGGTCACGCCTTCCACCACCCCCGCCGTCACCCTGCGTGTTACCCGCGCCCCGAGCATTCCTGACAGGCCGTCAGTTCAGTAACCTGACTACTGGGTAATGTGACTTGGCGTCAGTTTTGCCGCCGAACCACCCGGTCACCTGCCCGGTTATTGGCCAACGAGCAGGAGTGGCGGATACCGATGCTTGGATCGACCTACGGCACCCTGACCACCAACTCCCGTCATGCCCGCGCCGTCGCCTGCGGGCGGGCCCCCGCCCCCGCCGTGCATGTCTCCAGCAGGGAGACGGCGGACGGGACCGCCGAAGGCGCGGGGGACGTGGACGTCAGCGGGCGCCCGCTGCACTCCGCCGTCCCCGATCTGGACCACTTCTTCCATCCCGAGTCGGTGGCCCTCATCGGCGCCTCCGACGCGGACGGCCGTCCCAACACCGGTATCACCCGCCAGCTCCTGGCCTGGGCCGAACGCGTCGGCGCCCGGCTGCACCCCGTGCATCCCTCCCGTCCCGCCGTCTTCGGCATTCCGTGCGTACCGTCCGTGGCCGCGCTGCCCGAATCCGTCGACCTCGCCGTCCTCCTCGTCCGCGACCCGCTCCCGGTCATCGAGGAACTCGACGGGAGCAAGGTGAAGTTCGCCGTCGCCTTCGCCTCCGGCTTCGCCGAGACCGGCCCCGAGGGCGCCGCCGCGCAGGTCCGGCTGGCCGCCGCGGCCCGCGGCGCCGGGCTGCGGCTGCTCGGCCCCAACACCAATCTCAACGCCTTCGAGAAGTTCCGCGACGACCTCGACGGGCCCGCCATCGCGCTCATCACCCAGTCAGGCCACCAGGGCCGCCCGGTCTTCACCCTCCAGGAACTCGGTATCCGGCTCAGCCACTGGGCCCCGACCGGCAATGAGGCCGATCTGGAGACCGCCGACTTCATCTCCTACTTCGCCACCCGGCCCGAGGTCGGCGCCATCGCCCTGTACGCGGAGGGTCTGAAGGACGGCCGCAGCTTCCTCCTCGCCGCCGACCGGGCCGCCCGCGCCAAGGTGCCCGTCGTCGCCGTGAAGGTCGGCCGCACCGAGACCGGCGCCCGCACGGCCGCCTCCCACACCGGCAAGCTGACCGGCTCGGACGCGGTGGTGGACGCGGCCATGCGGCAGTTCGGCGTGATCCGCGTGGACGGCTTGGACGAGCTGCAGGACACGGCGGCGCTGCTCGCCCGCGCCCGCCCGCCGCTCGCCGAGGGCGTCGTGGTGTATTCGATCTCCGGGGGCACCGGGGCCCACTTCTCCGACCTCGCCACGGCGGCGGGCCTCACCCTGCCCACCCTCTCCGCCGAGAAGCAGACCGAGCTCCACCAGTGGATACCCGGCGATCTCAGCGTCGCCAACCCGGTCGACAACGGCGGCCACCCGGTCGGCGACTGGCGCGGCCGCAAGATCATCGACGCGATCCTGGCCGATCCCGCCGTGGGCGTGCTGATCTGTCCGATCACCGGCCCCTTTCCACCCATGAGCGACAAGCTGGCGCAGGATCTGGTGGAGGCGGCGGAGCAGACGGACAAGCTGGTGTGCGTGGTGTGGGGCTCCCCGGTCGGCACCGAGGACGCCTACCGCACCACCCTGCTGGGCTCTTCCCGGGTGGCCACCTTCCGTACGTTCGCCAACTGCATCACCGCCGTGCGCGCCTATCTGGGGCACCACCGCTTCACCGCCTCGTACCGCTCCCCCTTCGACGACGCCCCGCGCACCCCGTCCCCCTCTCTGCGCAAGGTGCGCGATCTGCTGCGCCCAGGAGGCCGCCTGAGCGAGCACGCGGCGAAACAGCTGCTGCGGGCGTACGGCATCCGGGTGCCGCGCGAGCAGCTGGTGACCAGCGCCGCCGCGGCCGTCCGCGCCGCCGGGCTCGTGGGCTATCCCGTCGTCATGAAGGCATCCGCGCCGCAGCTCGCCCACAAGACCGAGCTGGGGCTGGTCCGGCTGGGGCTGACCTCGGCCAGCCAGGTCCGCGACACCTATCGGGAGCTCACCGACATCGCCCGCTGCGAAGGCGTCGAGCTGGACGGGGTGCTGGTCTGCCAGATGGTCCAGCGCGGGGTGGAGATGGTCGTCGGCATGAGCCACGACTCCCTCTTCGGCCCGACCGTGACCGTGGGTATAGGGGGCGTGCTCGTCGAGGTGTTCCGTGACGCCGCCGTACGCGTCCCCCCGTTCGGCGAGGACCAGGCGCGCGCGATGCTCGCCGAGCTGCGCGGCCGCGCCCTCCTCGACGGTGTGCGCGGCGCTCCCCCGGCCGATGTGGACGCGCTCGTGGAGGTCGTGCTGCGGGTCCAGCGCATGGCCCTGGAGCTCGGGGACCACCTCGCCGAACTCGACGTCAATCCGCTGATGGTGCTGGAACGCGGCCAAGGCGCCGTGGCACTGGACGCGCTGGCGATCTGCCGCTGACCGATGGAGCGTTCCCATGACCTCTCCCTCCCCGAAGAAGCGCTTGACTCTGTTCTACGGCACACCACTGACAACGGCGTTTTGTGGATCACGCTCAACCGCCCCGCCGCGATGAACGCCGTCACCCCCGATCAGCGAGAACACCTGATTTCGCTGCTGGACCGCGCCTCCGCGGACCCGGCCGTCCGGGCCGTCGTGCTGACCGCCACCGGCAAGGGCTTCTGCGCGGGGGCGGATCTGCGCGGCGCACCGGCCGCGGCGGAACGCGTCGCGGGCGATGTCGCCCGGCTGATCCGCGGTGGAGCGCAGCGGCTCATCGCCGCCGTCCTCGACTGCGAGAAGCCGGTGATCGCCGCCGTCAACGGCACCGCGGCCGGGCTCGGCGCCCATCTCGCCCTCGCCTGCGATCTGGTGCTGGCCGCCGAATCGGCCGTCTTCATCGAGGTGTTCATCCGCCGCGGTCTGGTCCCCGACGGGGGCGGTGCGTATCTCCTGCCCCGGCTGATCGGTCCGCAGCGCGCGAAGGAGCTGATGTTCTTCGGCGACGCGCTGCCCGCCGCCGAGGCCGAGCGGCTGGGCCTGGTCAACCGGGTCGTCCCGGACGACGACCTGGCCAAGACCGCCCGCGCCTGGGCCGAGCGCCTCGCGGCCGGCCCGACCCGGGCCCTCGCCCTCACCAAAGCGCTGGTGAACGCGTCCCTGGAGTCGGGGCGCCCGGCCGCGTTCGCAGCCGAGGCGGCGGCGCAGGAGACCAACATGACCACGGCCGATGCTCAGGAGGGCGTGAACGCGTTCATCGAGCGCCGGCCCCCCGTGTACCGAGGCCGCTGAGAGACCCACGCCGTCACACAAGCCAAGCACACCTGCACAAAAGTCAGGAAAGCCAGGAAAGCCATCGGGCAAGTCAAGAAAGGGGGACGGGCCATGATGGGACACGCCGGTATGGCCGCCACCGCCGTCCGCTACCTCCGGGCGGTCGGCTCGCCGACCGCCGCCGTACGCCCCGTCGACCCGCTGCCCCCGCCGGAGCTGCGCTGTGTGCGCGACGATGAGCGGCCCCCGGTCGACCCCGCCGAATTCCGCCGCGTGCTGGGCCATTTCGCGAGCGGGGTCACCGTGATCGCCACCGTCGACGGGACCGGCCCGACCGGCTTCGCCTGCCAGTCCTTCGCCTCACTGTCCCTGGACCCGCCGCTGGTCGCCTTCATGGTCGCCCGCACCTCCACGACCTGGCCGCGCATCGCCCGCGCGGGCGTCTTCTGCGTCAATGTCCTGGGCGCCCACCAGGGCGAGCTGTGCCGCGCCTTCGCGGTCAGCGGCTCCCGGCGCCCCGACAAATTCGCCGGCGTCCGCTACGAACCGTCCCCCGTCACCGGCTCACCGCGTCTCGCGGACGTCCCGGCGTGGATCGACTGCGCGGTCCACGCCGTGCACACGGGCGGCGACCATCTGATCGTGGTGGGCCGCGTCCGGGCCCTGGGGTCGGACGAGTCCGCGGCGCGATCGGGGCCGCTGCTCTTCCACCGCGGCTCGTTCGGGGAGTTCACGGCGCTTCCGTGAGCCGTGACGTGAGCCACTGGGCCTCCCGTAAGGCGCCGTGCGGCCTTCCGTAAGACCGCACGGCTCTCCGTAAGGCCCGCGCATCCTCCCGTAAGACCGCGCGGCCCTAGACCGTCGCCGCCGCGGCCTGCGCATTCGGGCCGCGCCGGATCACCAGTGACATCAGCGCGGCGATCGCGCACAGCGCCCCCGCGCCGTACCAGACCAGGTCGTACGAGCCGAAGGCGTCCCGCGCCATACCGCCCACGAAAGCGACGACCCCGGCTCCCACCTGGTGAGAGGCGAGTACCCAGCCGAAGACGATCGCGCTGTCCTCGCCGTACTGCTCACGGCACAGCGCCATCGTCGGCGGCACGGTGGCGACCCAGTCGAGACCGTAGAAGACGATGAAGAAGATCATCGGCGGATGCACCGCGTCGTCCAGCAGGATCGGCAGGAACATCAAGGAGAGCCCGCGCAGCGCGTAGTACATGGCCAGCAGCCGTCGCGCGTCGAAGCGGTCGGTGAACCAGCCCGAGGCCACCGTCCCGATGATGTCGAAGACGCCGATGACGGCGAGCAGGCTCGCGGCGGCCGTCACCGGCATGCCGTGGTCGTGCGCGGCGGGCACGAAGTGGGTCTTGACGAGGCCGTTCGTCGAGGCGCCACAGATCGCGAAGGTGCCCGCGAGCAGCCAGAAGGTGCCGGTGCGCGAGGCCGAGGTGAGGGCCTTGACGGCCCGCCGGGCGGCGCCGCGCCGGGCTGCGGGCCGCGGGGCGGGCGGCCCGTCGGCGCCGTACGGGGCGAGGCCCACGTCCGAGGGGTAGTCGCGCAGCAGCAGCCAGACGAGGGGGACGATCGCCAGCGCGGCGATCGCGACCGTCATGGCGGCGGGCCGCCAGTCGTGCCGTTCGACGATCCAGGAGAGCAGCGGCAGAAAGATCAGCTGCCCGGAGGCCCCGCCCGCCGTGAGGATGCCGGTGACCAGACCGCGCTGGGCGACGAACCACCGGTTGGTCACGGTCGCGGCGAAGGCCAGCGCCATGGAGCCGCTGCCGAGGCCGACCAGCACGCCCCAGCACAGGATGAGCTGCCAAGGCTCGGTCATGAAGACCGTAAGGCCGCCACCGGTCGCGATGACGGCGAGCGCGGCCGCGATGACCTTACGGATGCCGAAGCGATCCATCAGAGCGGCGGCGAAGGGTGCGGTGAGCCCGTAGAGGGCGAGGTTGACGGAGACCGCGAACCCGATCGTGCCGCGCGACCAGCCGAACTCGTCGTGGAGCGGATCGATGAGCAGACCGGGCAAGGAGGCGAATCCGGCGGCGCCGATGATCGTCACGAAGGCGATGGCGGCGACCGACCAGGCGCGGTGCGGAAGGCGCGGGAGGGCCCGTCGCGGAGGCCGGTCGGGCTGCTTGTCCTGTTCGGGAGCTCCGGAAAGTTCGGTTGTCTGCGTCACCGGACCAGCATTGAGCAGCGGTTCCTCAACGACGAGTGGCCCATGGGACAGCATTCGCTAGGATCGGGCCACGCCCCTGTGGGGGCCATGTCCGAACGACGGGAGGCCGGAAGTGCCCCAATCCCCGCCCCGTGACGCCAACGGGCACCATCGCGTCGTCGTCCTCGCCCTCCCCGGTGTGATCCCCTTCGAGCTGGGCATTCCGTACCGGATCTTCGGCAAGGCCCGCTCCGCCGACGGCCGGCGGCTGTACGAGGTGGTCACCTGCACCGTCGAGCCCGGCCTGGTGCCCACGGACGCCGACTTCCCGATCGCCGTGGAACTCGGCCCGGAGGCCCTCGCCGAGGCCGACACCATCGTGGTGCCCGCCTCGTACGCACTCGGCCCGGTCCGCGAGGAGGGCCGGATGACCGAGCCGCTCGCCTCCGCGCTCGCCCATGCCCGGCCGGACGCTCGTTGGGTGTCCATCTGCACCGGTTCGTTCGTGCTCGCCGCCGCCGGTCTTCTCGACGGCCGACCGGCCACCACCCATTGGGCCAGCGTCGGCCAATTCCAGCGGCTCTTCCCGACGATCAAAGTCGATCCGAATGTGCTGTTCGTGGACGACGGCGATGTGCTCACCTCGGCCGGTGTCGCCTCGGGGATCGACCTGTGTCTGCATCTGGTGCGGCGCGACCACGGCACGGCCGTCGCCAATGACGTCGCCCGGCACAGCCTGGTGCCGCCCCATCGCGACGGCGGCCAGGCCCAGTACATCCCGCGCCCGCTGCCCGAGCCCCAGCAGGCCACCACGACGACGGCGCGCGCCTGGGCACTCGGCCGGCTGGACCGGCCCATCTCGCTGAGGGAGCTGGCCGTCCAGGAGTCGATGAGCGTGCGGACGTTCACCCGCCGCTTCCGCGAGGAGGTCGGCGTCAGCCCGGGCCAGTGGCTGACCCGGCAGCGGGTGGAGCGATCCCGCCATCTCCTGGAGGACACCGATCTGTCGGTGGACCAGGTGGCGCGCGAGGCGGGTTTCGGCTCCCCCGCGTCCCTGCGCCAGCACTTCCAGGCGGCCGTGGGCGTCAGCCCGACCGCCTACCGCCGCACCTTCCGCGCGGGCGCCGAGGCCGACGACCGCGAAGCCGTACGGTGACGGCCAGGCGTACCGGAGGCGGGCCGGACCCGGGCCGGATGCGGAGCCGGGCCCGGACCGGATGCCGAGCCGGACCCGGGCCGGATGCCGAGCCGGATGCCGAGCCGGATGCGGACCGTAAGGCAGACCACAGGCAGGTCGGAGCCCGTCAGAAGGTGAGCACGGCGCGCGCCACCCGGCCGTGGTGGGCGTCGTCGGCGGCCTTGGCGAAGTCCTCCAATGGGTAGGTCCTGCTGACCAGTTCGTCCAGCAGCAGCAACCCCTGCCGGTAGAGATCGGCGTACAGGGCGATATCGGCTTGCGGCCGTGAGGAGCCGTAGCGGCAGCCCAGGATGGATTTGTCCAGATACATGGAGGAGACACGGAAGGCCGCCTCGGCGTCGGCGGGCGGCACGCCGAGCAGCACCGCCTGGCCGTGCCGGTCGAGCAGATCGACGGCCTGACGGATGAGCCGGGTCGAGCCGACGCATTCGAAGGCGTGGTCCGCGCCGGTCGGCAGGATCTCCCGTACGGCGTCGGCGGAGGGGACGAAGTGGGTCGCGCCGAAGCGCCGGGCCAGCGGCTCCTTGACGGGGTTGGAGTCGACAGCGACGACGGGGAACGCCCCGGCGATCCGGGCCCCTTGCAGCACATTGAGCCCGATGCCGCCGCTGCCGATGACGACGACCGACTCACCGCGGTCCACCTTGGCGCGGTTGAGCACGGCGCCGACGCCGGTCAGGACGGCACAGCCGATGAGGGCGGCGGAGACGAGCGGGATCTCCTCGGGGATCCGCACCACCTGGACGGCGGTGACCAGGGTGCGCTCGGCGAAGGCGGAGTTCGAGGCGAAGTTGTACAGCCGCTCGTCTCCGCGGCGGAAGGGGCGGGTCGGCCGGCCGATCGCCGCGCGGCACATGGTGGGGCGGCCCCGGGCACAGTCGGCGCAGGTCCCGCAGTTGGCGAGGGTGGACAGCGCCACATGATCGCCGGGAGCGACATGGGTGACGCCCGGCCCGATCTCCTCGACCACGCCCGCACCCTCGTGGCCGAGGACGACGGGCAGGGGGAAGGGGATGGTGCCGTCGACGACCGACAGATCGCTGTGGCACAGCCCCGCGGCGGCGATGCGCACCAGCACCTCGCCGGGGCCGGGGTCGCGCACCTCCAGGTCCTCGACCACGCGCGGCGCCGTGCCGTCGAAGATGACGCCTCTCATCCTCATCACCCTTCCGGTGCCTCAGGAGACCCAGACCAGCGACTGGAGTTCGCTGTACGCGTGCAGGCCGAACGAGCCGCCGTCGCGGCCGACTCCGCTTTCCTTGAACCCGCCGAACGGCGTCTCGGGGTGGCGCTGGGCGGTGTTGATGCCGACGTTTCCGCTGCGCAGACGGGCGGCGAGGGTCCAGGCACGGCCCGCGTCGGCGCTGAAGACATAGTCGTAGAGGCCGTAGGGGGTGGCGTCGGCGATCCGCACCGCCTCGTCCTCGTCGTCGAAGGGCAGGGCCACGACGACCGGTCCGAACAGCTCCTCCCGCGCGACGGTCATCGCGGGGTCGGCGTCGGCGATGAGGGTGGGGGCGACGTAGAAGCCGGGCTTGCGGGCGGGGCGTTCGCCGCCCACGACGATCCGGGCGCCCTGGTCACGGGCTCCGGAGACATGCGCCTCGACGCGATCGCGCTGCGCGGCGGAGATCAACGGGCCGACGATCGTGGAGTTATCCACAGGGTCCCCGATCTTCAGTGACTCTGCGTAGTGTGTGAGTGCGGCGATGACCTTCTCGTACAGCGATCGATGGACGAGCACACGGGTCGGCGCCGTGCAGATCTGTCCGCTGTGAAAGGAGAAGGTCGAACCGACCGCCCCGACCGCCGACGCGATCGCCCGCTCGTCGGCGTCCCCCAGGACGATGGCCGCGCCCTTGCCCCCCAGCTCCATCAGGGTGCGCTTCATCGACCTCCCCGCGGATTCGGCGATCTTCTTACCCACGGCGGTGGATCCGGTGAAGCTGACCATGTCGACACCGGGGTGCGCGACCAGCGCCTCGCCGGCGGCCGCGCGCGAGCCGGTGACGACATTGAAGGCACCGTCCGGGAGCCCGGCCTCCTTGAGCAGGGGGCCGAGTTCCAGACAGCACAGCGGGTCCTGCGGTGCGGGTTTGGCCACGACCGTATTGCCCATGGCCAGGGCCGGGGCGACCTTGCCCGCGAGATTCGTGAGAGGGAAGTTGTAGGAGGTGATGCAGGCGACGACACCGAGAGGACGGCGGACCGCTGCCGCTCCGATCAGCCCGCCGGGCGCCAGCGGGGTGGCGGCCATGGGCAGCGGGGCGAGCGGCACGGTGTCCGGTTCGAGGGCGCCGCGCGCATAGCGGCGGAAGCGGTCGATCGCCGGGGGCACCTGGAGGGAGGAGGTGACGCGCAGCGTCGCCCCGGTCTCCGCCTGGACGAGGGGCACCAGGTCCGGGGTGTGCTCGGCGAGCAGATCGGCGGCCCTGTCGAGTACGGCGGCGCGCTCCCGGGGGGCGGTGCGCGACCAGCCGTCGTACGCGGCGCGGGCGGCCCGGACGGCGGCGTCCACGTCGGCCGGGTCGGCCTCGGGGGCATGGCCGACGGTCTCCTCGGTGGCGGGGTTGATGACGGGGTAGTGCCCGTTCCCGGGATCCCGCCACGAGCCGCCGATCCAGTGCGCATAGGTCTTCGTCATCGGCGTGATTCCTTGGGGAGGTGAAGTACGCGCTCGGCGATGATGGTGCGCTGGATCTCGTCCGAGCCGCCGTAGATGGTGTCGGCGCGGGAGAAGAGGAAGAGACGCTGGAAGGCGTCGAGTTCGTACGGCCGGCCGGCGGTCCAGCGCGCCGGGCCGAGTGCGGCCGCGGCGCCTCTCACCTGCACGGCCAGCTCGCCGAGCCGCTGGTGCCAGCCGCCCCACAGCAGCTTGGCGACGCTGGGCGCGCCGGGGTCCTGCGGGCCGGGATCGCGTGGGCCGGGGGCCTGGGGGTCCGCGCTCCCCGGGAGGAGGTCATGGGCGGCACCCTTCCGCGGGGCGGGGTCCCGGGCGTCGTTCGGGGCGGAGTGCCGGGCGGCTGAGTCCCGGGCGGGGTTCGGGTTGCGGTTCTGTGCGGCGCCCAGGGTGCGCAGGGCGTTCCAGCGCATGGCCTTGAGCTCGGCCCACTGCCGTACGAGCCGGTCACGCAGGACGGGCTCCTCTGCGGCGCCGGTCTCCAGCGCCAGCCGTACCACCCGGCTCAGCTCCTGGGCGAAGCCGATCTGCTGGACCAGGGTGGAGACCCCGCGCTCCACCGCGAGCAGGCTCATGGCCACGCGCCAGCCGTGGCCCGCGCCGCCGACGAGGTGTTCGGCGCGGGCCACGGCCCCGTCGAAAAACACCTCGTTGAACTCCGCGGTCCCGGTCAGCTGCCGGATCGGCCGCACCTCGATCCGGCCCGGCTGGTCCATCGGCACCAGCAGAAAGGAGAGTCCATGATGGCGCTGTGAGCCCTCCTCGGTGCGCGCCAGCACAAAGCACCAGTCGGCTTCATGGGCGAGGGAGGTCCAGATCTTCTGCCCGGTGATGCGATAGGTGCCCTCGCCCGGGTCGCGGACGGCGCGGGTCCGCAGCCCGGCGAGGTCCGAGCCCGCGTCGGGTTCGCTGTAGCCCTGGCACCACAGCTCCTCGCCATGGGCGATGGGCGGCAGAAAGCGGGCGCGCTGCGCGGAGTCGCCGTGCGCGAGCAGGGTGGGCGCGAGGAGGTTCTCGCCGATATGGCCCAGCCGGCCGGGCGCCCCGGCGCGGGCGTACTCCTCGGCCCAGACGACCTGTTGGGTCAGCGTCGCCGCGCGGTTGCCGTACGCCCCGTCCGTACGGTCCCAGCCCAGGCCGATCCAGCCGCCCGTGCCGAGCTCGCGCTCCCAGGCGCGGCGGGCGGTCATGTTGCCGCGCGCCTCGCCGGGGTGGCCGCCCGGCTCCTGCTTGAGGGCGGCGAACGGTCCGGTGAAGTGCTCGGCGAGCCAGTCGCGCGCTTCGGCGCGGAACCGCTCGTCCTCCGGTCCGAAAGCGAAGTCCACAGCCTCTCCCCTCGTCGGCGCTGCGGTGTTCCCGGCAACCCCTGCCGTTGTCGCGATCAGGCGTTGGGGCGTTGGCCGGTGGCGGCCGCCTGGGCCATGGCCTCCAGCTGGGCCAGCATCGGCATGGGATCGGTGCCGACCGTGCCCGGGAGGAAGTCGGCGATCTTCTCCGGGGTCCAGGCGCCCTCGGCGTATCCGGCGCGCAGCTCACGGGGCTGGGCCCAAACCGCGATCTTGGGGCCCGCGATCGTATAGACCTGGCCGGTGATCCGCTCCGCGCGGGCGCGTTCGCTCAGCAGATAGACGACCAGGGCCGCCACGTCCTCCGGCTCGCCGATCTCCTTGAGCTCCATCGGCACATTGGCGGACATCCGGGTGCGGGCGACCGGTGCGACGCAGTTCGCCGTGACGCCGTACTTGTGCAGCCCCAGCGCGGCGCTGCGCACCAGGGAGATGATCCCGCCCTTGGCGGAGGCGTAGTTGGCCTGGGCGACGCTGCCCTGGTGGTTGCCGCTGGTGAAGCCGATCAGGGTGCCGGAGCGCTGGCGGCGCATCACCGCCGACGCCGCCCGGAAGACCGTGAAGGTGCCCTTGAGATGGGTGGCGACGACCGGGTCCCACTCCTCCTCTGACATGTTGAAGAGCATCCGCTCGCGCAGGATCCCGGCGACGCAGACGACCCCGTCCAGCCGTCCGTACCGGTCGAGCGCGGTGTCCACGATCCGCTGGCCACCGGCCATGGTCGAGACGTCGTCGGCGACCGCGACCGCCGCACCGCCCGACGCCACGATCTCCTTGACCACGGTCTCGGCGACCTCGCTGCTCGGTTCGCCGCCCTCGATCGAGACCCCGTAGTCGTTGACGACGACCTGGGCGCCTTCGGCCGCGCAGGCGAGGGACACCGCTCGTCCGATACCGCGTCCGGCCCCGGTGACGGCGACCACCTTGCCGTCCAAGAAGTTGCCCACGTCGCGTCCCCTCCCGGAGTTTCTGACGGCCCGTTAGATTTTTGAGCAGACGCGGCCCGAGTACAAGCCCTCGCGCACAAACGTCGACCGGGAACGACGAAGGAGATGCCATGCCGCTGCCAGCCGAGTTCCACGAGATCGCCAAGCGCGTCAACAACTGGGGCCGCTGGGGGGCGGCGGACGAGATCGGCACGCTCAACCTGATCACCGATGCCGTGGTCCGGGAGGCCGCCGCGACGATACGGACCGGACGCCGCATCCCGCTCGCGGTGCCGCTGCGACAGGACGGCATCCAGACCGGAATGATCCCCGGGCGGATCAACCCGCTGCATACGATGATCGCCGTCAACTTCGAGATGTTCGGTCCGGGCACCGTGGCGACCAGCGACGACGCCGTGACGATGGGACTCCAGGCCGGTACCCACTGGGACGGGATCACCCACGTCTCGCACTCCGGCAGGATCTACAACGGCCGCCCCGCCGACTCCATCACCCCACATGACCGCGCGGCCTTCAGCGGTATCGAGAAGGCGGGACCCCTCGTCTCGCGCGGGGTGCTCCTCGATGTGGCGCGCGCCCGGGGCGCCGAGCGGCTGCCCGAGGGGCATGCGGTCACTCCCGAAGACCTCGACGCCGCCGAGGAGCTGGCCGGGACGACGGTGCGCCCCGGCGATATCGCCCTCGTCCGCACCGGGCAGATCCAGCGGTATCTGGCGGGCGAGAAGGAGGCATACGCCTACCCCTCACCGGGCCTCTCCCTGCGCACACCGGAGTGGTTCCACGCCCGCGATGTGGCGGCGGTCGCCAACGACACCTTGACCTTCGAGATCTTCCCACCGGAGATCGAGGACCTCTGGATGCCGGTCCACGCCCTCGATCTGGTCGAGATGGGCATGCTCCAGGGCCAGAACTGGAATCTGGAGGAGCTCTCCGATGCCTGCGCCGAGGAGGGGCGCTACGCCTTTCTGCTGTCGGCCGCACCCGAGCCGTTCGTCGGCGGCACGGGCGCACCCGTCGCCCCCGTGGCGATCCTCTGACGCCCATCCCCTGACGCCCATCCCCTGACGCCCGGCCCCGCCGCCGCCTTGGCGTCTCCAACGCGCGCACCGGGCGGCCCACGTCGGGCCCAGAAGGGGACGGCGGGTCGATCTTCTCGGGCGGCGGTGCGCTCATGCGCGCCCCGAGCACGGCACCGCGCACCGCCACCCGACTCCCGACGCTGAGCCCTGGTTCAGCAGCGGGGGCGCGACCCGCACTCGCCAAGGAACGTCACCGTGAGCACAGGGCTCACGAAGACACCACAGCCCTCGGCGTCCCCTCGCGACGAATCGCTGATCCTAGAGTGATCAACCGAACACGTTACGTCAACACCTGGTCTGGACTTTGTCTGGTTCGTCCCATGTGTGACGGCGCATGAGAGGCCGCTCGCCTCTTGGAAAGCGGCTCCTCGCCCTTCGCGCGGTCGATTTCACACCAGATCCGCTTGCCGGAGCCCTCCGGCTGCCAGCCCCATCGGTCGGCGAGGCCGTCGACCAGCTCCAGACCGCGCCCATGGGTGTCCTCCTCATCGGCACAGCGCTGGCGCGGCGCGCGGTCGCTGACGTCGGCGACCTCGACCCGGACCGTTCCCAGACCCGGACCCCGGCTCACGAACGGCCCTGGGGCCCCGCCCCCGCCGACACCGCCGCCGTTCCCGTTCCCGCCGGCCCCGCCGCCCGTCGACTGGGCGGGGAAGAGCATCCGCAGCACGGCCGGACAGCCGGTGTGCACCACGGCGTTGGTGACAAGTTCGGAAATGAGCAGAATCAACGTCTCAGCGAGCGGCTCGTCGGCTCCGATCCCTGATCCGACGAGCCGCGAACGGGCCCACCTACGGGCACGGCTCACCTCCGCCGGATCGGGCCGGACCTCCATCTGCGCCTGAAGCACCTGCACTGCTCACACCATCCGAACCGGCACACACATCGCCTTGTACCTCCAAGAGGTCACGGACCGTGACACTCCCCCAGCTACCGCTGGGAGACTTGCGCGACAGCATGGTTGACGTACAGTCACCCCAACAAGCGCTTCGGTCATATTCCAGCGCCAAGGAGTATGCGTGGGGCATACTGTGCGACACACGTCCTGAGGACTCGAACACCGAAGCTCAGGCGTCGCATACCCCGTGCGAGCGGGGCACGTCGGCATGCCCGGAATCGCCCCATGGGCAACGCCGGGCTTCTTGCACCCCATAAGCGCTCGCACCCCACGGAGAGTACCCGAGCCCGGGCCCGACTCCCCCCTGTGACGAGTCACGCCTAGGAAACAACCTGGTATCAACGCTCGGTCACCTCAGACGCTCTGGGGATCTCCCCAGAGAATGCGACATCCCAACAATTCAGGCGTATCCATCGAGCTCGGCTACAAACATCTTTCAACGGTCGACACGAGCCCGGCGGCAAGTTCCTCCTCCGCCGCCGCCGCACACTGCCACTGACCTGCCCGCACCCAGGCCCGCTTGAGATGCAGATGGACATCCGCCTCCCAGGTGAAGCCCATCCCGCCATGGACTTGCAGACAATCACGGGCATTGTGGACAGCGGCCTCATCGGCGAGCAGCTTGGCGGCCGCGATGTCACCCGGGTCTTCTGTGACCGCCGCCGCATACACCACACTTCTGGATGATTCCGCACGTACCAGCATCTGGGCACACAGATGCTGTACGGCCTGGAAGGCGCCGATCGGCCGGCCGAACTGGGTGCGCCGCTTGGCGTGGTCCACCGCGAGCCCGACCGTTCGGGAGGCGCTGCCGAGCTGTTGTGCCGCGGTCAGCAGCGCCGCCTCGCGGCGCAGCCGGGCGGCGATCCCCGAACGACCCGGCCCCGCCTGGTCCTGCCGGGTTCGGTTCGGCGCCGTCCGGTGCAGCGGGGTGGCCGGGTCAACGGACCGTATCGGCTCCGCCGCACGCGCCACCTCCGCCGCCGGGATCAGCTCGACCGCCGTCGGCCCCAGCGCCAGCACCGCGTCGGCGGAGGCCAGATGCTCCACCGGCGTACGCGCCCCCTCCTCGTCCAGCGCCGTCACCACCGTCTCGCCCTGAACAGCACCTGCCGCCAACCCCGAAAGCCTCGCCTCCAACGACCCCGGCACCGCACCCCCCACCGCCCAAAGCCCCGAAAGCCCCGCCGCCAGTTCCGTCGCGACCAGCGGTCCCGGCAGCAGCGCCCGGCCCGCCTCCTCGAAGGCCAGCACCGCCTCCGGCAGCCCCAGCCCCACCCCGCCCGCCGACTCCGGCACCCGCAGCGCGAAGAGCCCCGCCGCGCCCAGCTCCCGCCACAGCGCCCGGTCCAACTCCGCACCCCGCTCCGCGTCCCCGTCCACCACCGCCCGCAGCCGGGTCCGCGGAAAGCGCCGTTCCAGCAGCTCGCGCATCCCCGCCCGCAGCGCCCGCTGGTCGTCGGTGAGCTGGAAGTCCACGGCCCCGTTCACCGTCCCTTCGGCAGGCCGAGGATCCGCTCGGCCACGATGTTCCGCTGAATCTGCGAGGTCCCCGCCGCGATCGTGTACGAGAGCGACGAGAGCCGGTCCGCGACCCACTCCTGACCGGCGTCCAGCGCGTCCGGCCCCAGCACCTCGGCGGCCGCCTCGTACAGCTCCTGCCGCACCTGCGAGAAGCGCAGTTTGAAGACCGAGCCGCCGACGCCCGGCACCCCGCCGGTGCGCTGTGCCTCGCTCACATTCCACTGGGTGAGCCGCCACAGCGCCGCGCACTCCGCCGCGAGCCGCCCCAACCGGCGCCGCAGCACCGCGTCGTCCCAGCGCCCGTTGGCCTTCGCCGTGCGGGCCAGCGCCTCCAGCACCCGTCGGCAGGCGACCACTTCGCCCACAAAGGCCGTACCGCGCTCGAAGGAGAGGGTCACCATGGTCACCCGCCAGCCGTCGTTCTCCTCCCCGACCCGATGGCCGACCGGCACCCGCACCTCGTCCAGGAACACCTCGGCGAACTCCGCCGTCCCGGCGAGGGTGCGCAGCGGCCGAACCGTCACCCCGGGCGCGTCCATCGGCATCGCCAGCCAGGTGATGCCCCGGTGCTTGGGCGTGTCGGCGTTTATCGGCGCGGTGCGCACCAATAGTTCGCACCAGTCGGCGATCTCGGCGTGCGAGGTCCAGATCTTGCTTCCGCTGACGACATACGTATCGCCGTCCCGCACCGCCCGGGTGCGCAGCGACGCCAGGTCGGAACCGGCGTCCGGTTCGGAGAACCCCTGGCACCAGACCTCGTCCCCACGCAGGATCGGCGGCAGCCAGCGGGCCCGCTGCTCGGGGGTGCCCTCGGCGGCGATGGTGGGGCCCGCGTGCAGCAGTCCGACGAAGCCCGCGCCCACATAGGGCGCACCGGCCCGTTCGGTCTCCTCCAGGAAGATCAGATGCTGGGTGGGCGTCGCGCCCTGGCCGCCCGCGTCCCTGGGCCAGTGCAGCCCGGCATAGCCCGCGTCGTGGAGCATGCGCTGCCAGCCGCAGTCATAGGCGCGGCGCCCGGGCCAGTCGGCCGGATGCGGGCGGTTTGGCAACATGGGCAGGGCGTCGGCGAGCCAGGCGCGCAGCCGGTGCCGGAAGTCCTCCTCATCCTCCGTGAAGGCGAGATCCATCAGCGGCCGACCTCTCTTTCTGATGGGTCGTCAGACAAGGTGGACATCCGCAGGCTAGTCCGCACCCCCTGGACCGACAAGGCGCATGCCCTTACGCTTCCCCCACTATCTGATGGAACGTCAGTTATAGCCCAGCCGGGTCCAACCGGGTCGGGCCGGGTCGGCGCGCGGTTCAGCTACCGGGCTACCGGGCTCCCGGGCTCCCGGGCTCCCGGGCCACGATCACGCGATTCGCCTCGAACGGTTCCGGAAGAGTTCCACGGGAGGCCGGCATGACCGACGTCGCGCAAGAAGCGCATGAGCTCGGCAGTTCGGCGACACTGTGGGAACTGCTCGAACGGCGCGCCGCGCTCACCCCCGACGCCCCCGCCCTGCTGCAGGCCGGCGCCGCCGCCCGCCATGACCGGCGGCTGACCTTCGGCGCCCTGCGCACCCGCGCCGAGCGGACCGCCGCCGGGCTGTACCGGATGGGGATACGCCCCGGCAGCCGGGTCGCCTGGCAGCTGCCCACCCGGATCGAGACGGTCGTGCTGACCATGGCGCTCGCCCGCCTCGGCGCCGTGCAGACCCCGTTGATCCCCTACTACCGCGACCGCGAGGTGCGGTTCGCGCTCCGGGAGTCCGGGGCGCGGTTCTTCGCCGTGCCCGGCCGCTGGCGCGGCTTCGACCACACCGCGATGGCCCGGCGCCTGGCCGCCGAACTGCCCGAACCGCCGCTGGTCTTCGAGGCGTACGACACCCTGCCGGTGGCCGACCCCCAGGCCCTGCGGCTGCCGCCGCCGCCCACCGACGGGCGGGCCGTCCGCTGGATCTACTGGACCTCGGGCACCACCTCCGACCCCAAGGGCGTGCTGCACACCGACCGCAGCCTCATCGCCGCCGGTGCCTGCCTCGCCCACGCGCTGCGGCTCGGCCCGGACGACGTGGGGTCCATGGCCTTCCCGTACGCCCATGTCGCCGGGCCGGACTACACCGTGATGCTGCTGCTGTACGGCTTCCCGGCCGTGCTGCTGGAGCACTTCTCCCTGCCGGAGTCGCTGCCCGCCTACCGGCGGCACGGGGTGACGGTCGCGGGCGGCAGTACCGCCTTCTACTCGATGTTCCTGGCCGAACAGCGCAAGGACCCCTCGCGCAAGCTCATCCCGACCCTGCGGCTCCTCGCGGGCGGCGGCGCGCCCAAACCGCCGGAGCTCTACTACGAGGTCGTACGGGAGCTGGGCTGCACGCTCACCCATGGCTACGGAATGACCGAAGTCCCCATGATCACCATGGGGACGCCGGACGACACGGACGATAACCTCGCCACCACCGAGGGCCGGCCGCCCCGGGAGATGGAGATCCGGGTGGTGGACGGCCAGGTGGGGCTGCGCGGCGAGGCGGTCTGCGCCGGATATCTGGACGACGCCGAGACCCGTAAGGCGTTCGACGCGGACGGCTTCTTCCTTACCGGCGACCTCGGCCATCTCACCGACAGCGGCCATCTGGTGCTGACCGGCCGCGCCAAGGACATCATCATCCGCAAGGGCGAGAACATCTCGGCCAAGGAGATCGAGCAGCTGCTGTACCAGCACCCGGACGTGGGTGATGCGGCGGTGATCGGCCTGCCCGACCCGGCCCGGGGCGAGCTGGTCTGCGCGGTGGTGGAGCAGCCTGCGGGGGCGGAGGCGCTGACGCTCGGCCGGGCGGTGTCGTATCTGCGTGAGGCGGGGCTGTCGGTGCACAAGCTGCCGGAGCGGCTCGAAGTGGTGGACGCCCTGCCGCGCAATGAGACGCTCCGTAAGGTGCTCAAGTACCGGCTGCGGGCGCGGTTCGCGGAGCACGGCGGCGCCCGGGCGGCAGGCGAAGAAGCCCAGGACCGGGACGACGTCTGAGCCCTAGCCGTCGGGCGTGCCGCCCTAGCCGTCGGGCGTGCCGCCCTAGCCGTTGGTCGTGCTGTACGTGGCCGTGGCCTGCTCGAAGTAGCGGTTGACCGCGCCGCGCTCGTCGGACGGGCCGATGACCAGGACCACGTGGTAGCGGCCGTCGATCAGCATCGCGAGATTGCGCGCGTACACGTTCCGCCCGCTGCTGTCGCGCCAGCTGAACGAGCCCTCCGCCATCGCCGTCCGGCCCACGTCGATCCGCCGCAGCCCCGAGGACGAGGCCCAGGAGGAGCCACGGAAGGCGGACAGTTCGGCCTCGCGGTCCTGCTGGTACGCCATCGGGTCGCCGCCGAACTCGGACATCTTGTCCCGTCCGGCCACGACCACCAGCTCGAAGTCGCCGCCGATGTAGCGGATCTGGCCGCGGCCGTTCTCGCCCCGGCGGGTCCAGTCCTCGTGGACGGCGACCTTGAAGCCCTTGGGATCCTTGCGGACGGCGAAGCCCTTCGCCAGTCCGGCCGGGTCGGTGGACTGCGGCTCCTGGTCGCCGGGGTCGGCCGGCTTTCCGGCCTCGCCCTTGTCGCCCTCGCCGTCCGCGGGGTCGTGCGGCGCCGCGCTCGGCGTAGCGGACGAATCCGTACGCCCCTGGCCTTCGTCGTCCTTGGCGCGCGGCATGAACATCATCGCGTAGACCACCGCCGCCGCCAGCGCCAGGAAGATCAGCAGCAACAGCATCCGCCCCAGCCTGCGCGGCTTGCGCTGGGCGGGCACCGGGGCCTGCCGGGTCTCCGTGTTCTCCCGGGGAGGCCGGGGCGGCCGGGGCGGCCGGGGTGCCCGAGTCTCCCGGGGCGCCCGGGCCTCCCTCTTCTCCCGCTTGTCGCGCCGGTGCCGGGCGTGCCCTGCCGCCGCGTCGGCCGCGGCGGCAGGGCGGCGGCCCCGGCCCCTGCGCACCAGCCAGCCCCGCCTGCGGACGATCGGCAGCCGCCGGGGGTCGGACGCCCCGCCCGCGCCGAGCGACGGCACCGTGACCGTGCTGCTGCCGACGTCCGGCTCGGGCGCCGACCGGATCAGGGACCGCAGCCAGCCGCGCAGCTCCTCGAACTCCGGGCGCTCGGTGGGGTCCTGGCGCATCAGCGACTCGACGACGGGGCGCAGCGGACCGCATTCCTCCGCGTACGCGGGCGCCTCGCCGCAGACCATCTGCACCAGCTCGGCGGCGCTCTCCTCCGGGTACGGGGCATGGCCCTGCACCGCGCGGAACAGCAGCGCGCCGAGCGCCCACAGATCGGCGGCGGGGCCGACCGGGGGTGCCAGCCGCCAGTTCTCATGGACCGGTCCCGCCTGCTCGGGTGCCCACCGCTCGGTGACGGCGCCGACCACGACGATGCGGGCCTGGCGGGCCCGTTCGGCGGCGAGCGCGGTGGCGGGGCCGCCGACCGCGGGGCCGCCGGTGTCCCAGGAGCCGCCGCCTTCGGAGGCGGCCGGCTGGGCGCTCTCCTCACGGTCCGGCTGACCGGGCCATCGGGCGCCGCCGGTCTCCGGCTCCGGCTCGGGCGCGGCCGCGGGGGCGGGCTCGGGGGTGTGCGGGGAGCGGGTGGCCGCCTCGACGTTGGCCCGCGCGGCGGCTCGCGCGCCCGCCGCGTAGGCGGCGATGGCGCTGGCCCGCGCGGCCCGGGCGGCCGCGCTCGGCGCGTCGGCACCGGCGCCCCCCGGTTCGCCCTCTCTGCTTCCCGGCTGCCCCGCCCGGCGCGGTCCGGGCAGGCCACCGGCGGCCCCTTGGTCCCGGTAGGGAGCCATGGGCCCGCCAGTGCCCGGACCGAACGTCACCTGATCCCGGTACACCGGGCCGCTGGGGCCGGGCCCCGAACGCGGCTCCGCCGCCCCGTGGTCGCCGTAAGGCGTCCGTGGCTCGGGCAGGACCGCCTCCGTGCCGTGGCCGCCGTGCTCCCGGCCCTCGGCGTCGGGCCGGGAACCCGTCCCCGCCGGTTCATGGCCACCGTAAGGGCCGTCCGGGGGCAGGAAACCTCCGGCGGCACCCTGGTCCCGGTAGTGCGGGCCGCCCTGCGGCCGCGCCTCGTCGCCCTCTCCCGTACGGGCCCCGGGGATGGCGGCGCGCCCTTCGTCTCCTCGCCCGCCCTGGTCCTGGGGCCGGTCCGGCTGATCGCCGGAGCCCGTCGGGCCCTGCGGCAGGGCGGCCGGGGCCTCATCCGGCCGGGGCTCCTCCACGGCGGCGGCTTCGGCCGACGGTGAGGACGCGGGCGCCGGGACGGGGTCGTAGCCGCACAGCGCCTCTTCCGCAGCGCCCGCCGCCAGCCCCATGAGCATCGCGCGGCCGTCGTCGCACAACAGCACCGTACGGGCGGTGATGTTGCGGTGGACCCAGCCATGGGCGTGCAGCGCGCCCAGCGCCGTAAGGATGTCGTTGGCGACCTCGGCGGCACGGTGCGGGGACAGCGTGCCCTCCGCCAGCAGCGCGGCCAGCGGGCGGCCGGAGACCAGTTCGCTGACGATCCACAGGCTTCCGGCCTCCGCGAAGACATGGAAGACCTGGCCGAGCCGCGGATGGTCGGGGATCTGCGCGGCGGACGTCGCCGCTGCGATGGCGCGCCGGACGGCCGGATCTCCGCCGCCCCGGGCCGTACGCCCGGCACCGGCGAAAGTGCCGTTCCGCCCCGAGGGCCCGCCACCGCCCCACCGCGCGTCCTCTTCGACGACTTCGGCGTCGACGACCTCCGGCAGCGGTATCTGCCGCAGATGGACTTCCTGGCCGCTGTAGGTGTCGAAGGCGCGGGTCTCGATGAGTTCGTACTCATCGGCGGGCGGAAGGGGCAGGCGATAGCGGTCGGCCAGCACCCGGCCCGCGTACTCCTCCACGACGCCTCCCCAAGCGCGCGATCAACGCCGCCCTCATCAGCGATCAGCGCAGCGGGAAACCGTCAAATGTGGTCGTTTTTGGCGGGTTCCAGCGGCTGCGCACAGTCTAGGGCCTCTCACGATACGTGCCCGAACGACGCTTCGCCGACAGGAGTGTTCAGTCCGTAATCTTGAAGGTGTCGAAGGCGGTCTGCCGGAGTGTGGCGCACTCCTTGTCGTTCCACTTGCTCGCCTCGCAGGTGATCAGTATGGCGAAGCCATGGCTGCCGTCCGCCTTGAAGCCGCGGTTGAGCACCCGGACCCGCTTGCCATCCTGATCGCGCTCGAACTGCCAGTCCGCGACGGTCGGATAGCCGCGCCAGTCGATCGACTTGATGCCGAGGCCCTTGTAGCCGGCCATGGTGCGCCGGGCGTTGTCCTCGCCCTTGCGCCAGTCCGCCTCCGCGTCCGACCTCGGCGCGTTGGTGAAGTCGATCTGGATACGCGGAATGCTGGACCCGCCGTAGTACTTACGGCTTCCGGCATAGCTCCCGGAGTGGACCGACCAGCCCTCCGGCATGGCCATGCTGAACGGGAAGTCGGAGGACTTCACGGTCTGGTAGCCGTCGGGCAGACCGCCCTTACCGCCGCCGCCCTTGCCCTTACCGCTGTCGTCGCCGCTTCCGCCGCCGCCCTTGCCCGAGTTGTCGTCCGAGCTCTCGGAGGCGTCCGTGCCGGGCTGCGAGCCCGACTTTCCGCCGGAGTCCCCCGCCTTCGGCGACTCGCCCTCCGACTGGCCGGCCTTGTCGGCGCCCTGGTCGTCCTTGGCGCCGCCCGAGGCCCCGGCGGAGGTGGACTTGTCGCCGCCGGAGGAGCCCTTGGCCTTGTCGCCACCGTCTCCGCCGTCGCTCAGGACGACGGCGAGCACGGTGCCCACGATGGCGAGCACCACGACCACCGCGATGATGATCAGCGTGCGCCTGGGGACCACATCGGTGATCGAGGCGCGCGGCGGTGCGGCGGGCCGCGGGGCCGGCGCGCCCTCGGGCGTCGCGGCGGCCGGCTCGGCCTTCGCCGCCGCGCCGGACTTCGCCGCTCCGGACTTCGCGGCCCCGGAAGCACCGGACTTCTCCGCCGACTTCGCCGACTTCGCCGACTTCGCCGGCTCCGCCGCGCTCCCGCTGTCCGCCTTCTTCGTGGCCGCCGCGGCCGCCGCGTTGCGCACGGACTTCAGCGCACCGCGCCTGCGTTCCGAGACGGCCGACTCCTTGGCCTCGGCGTCGGCCTCGTCCTCCATCGGGGCGGGCGGCAGGCTCATCGTGCGGGTCGCGTCGGCGGGGACCTTGGTCTCCTCGGGGGCGCTCACCGCGTGCTCCAGCAGCGCCCGCGCCCCGGCGTCGTCGAGCCGCCGGGCCGGGTCCTTGGTGAGCAGACCGTAGATGACCTCCTCCAGCGGGCCCGCGTTCTTCGGCGGCTCCACCGGCTCGGTCATCACGGCGGTCAATGTCGCTATGGCCGTGCTCTTGTCGTACGGCGGCACACCCTCCACCGCCGCGTACAGCAGCCCGCCCAGCGACCACAGGTCGGCCGGCGGACCCGGCTTCTGGCCGCGGGCCCGCTCCGGGGAGATGTAGGAGGGCGCGCCGACGAGCATGCCGGTCGAGGTCACCGAGGGGTCGCCCTCGACCTGGGCGATGCCGAAGTCGGTGAGGACGACCCGGCCGTCGTCGGAGATCAGCACGTTGGAGGGCTTCACATCGCGGTGCAGGATGCCCGCCTGGTGGGCGGCGCGCAGCACATCGAGGACGGCGAGCCCGACCTCGGCGGCGCGCCGCGGGGTCAGCGGGCCGTCGTCGCGGACGACATCGGCGAGCGAACGCCCCTCGATGAGCTCCATGACGATCCACGGGCGGTCGTCCTCGTCGACCACGTCATAGACGGTGACGGCGCCGTTGCTGCGGATCCGGGCGATCGCCTTCGCCTCGCGCAGCGTGCGGGTGATGAGCCGTCTCTTCTCGTCCTCCTCCACGCTGGACGGGAAGCGCAGCTCCTTGACCGCGACCGTACGGCCGAGGGTCTGGTCACTCGCACGCCAGACCGTGCCCATGCCGCCCTGACCGAGGATCTCCCCGAGCCGGTACCGCCCGGCGAGGAGGCGCCCAGTCGAACCCTGCGTCTTCTCAGCCTCCGACATGCGACCCCTCTGCGAATCTACCCACCCTGAACCCACCCTGGGAGAGCGTCCATTGTCTCTCATCCGCGGACCCGGAACCGCCGGGGGTCCGGGGCGCGGCGTGGCGGCCGCCGCGGTACCTGCGACCATCTGGAGGTACGCAGGAAACGGAGGTCCGTGTCATGCCCATCTCCGCCATACGATGGCACAGGCGGAGCCGTATGCCGACCGCCGTGGCGCTCACGGCCGCCCTCGGACTCGCCCTGTCCGGCTGCGGAACGGCGGCCACGGAAGCGGGCCGGGACGCGGACCCGCGGGCGAGTGCGGGCGCGGGCGGTGGTCATGGCGGCGCCGTGCGCAGCGCCGTACGCCGGCTGGCGGCGCAGGGCGACGCGCCGGGAGCGGCGGTGCTCATCCGCCGGGAGGGCGGGGGCACACGGTTCATCGCGTCGGGGGTCGCGGACGTCCGCACCGGGCGCCGGATCCACCGGAGTGACCACTTCCGGGCGGGCAGCCTCACCAAGACCGTCATCGCGGCGGTGGCCCTGCGGCTGACCGCACAGGGGCGACTCGGCCTGGACGACCCGGTGGAGGAGCACCTTCCCGGCCTGGTGCGCGGCCACGGCAACGACGGCCGGAACATCACGGTTCGTCAGCTTCTGAACCACACCAGCGGGCTGTTCGACTACACCGAGGATCCGGTACTGGCGCGTCAGCTCTCCGCCGCGGCCGACCGCACCCGCACCCCCGCCTCCCTGGTGCGGACCGCCCTCACCCACCGCCCGTACTTCGCGCCCGGGGTGAAATGGCGCTATTCCAACACCAACTACGTGCTGCTGGGCATGGTCGTGCAGCAGGTCACCGGCCGCTCCTACGCGGACGAGGCCCGGCGCGAGGTGCTCGGCCCCCTGCGCCTGCACGGCACCTCCTTCCCCGGCACCCGCACCACCCTCCCGGCCCCGCACGGCCGCGCGTACACACGGGACAGCGGGGCCCGGGGCGACGGCGCCCGACGCGATGTCACCGACCTCAACCCCTCCTACGCGGGGGCCGCGGGCGAGCTGGTCTCCACGCTCGACGATCTGAGCCATCTCCTCTCCGGACTGCTGCGCGGCACGGTCGTGCCCCGGGCCGAGCTGCGGCAGATGCGGGACACCTCCGCCTCCGACGGCCAGTACGGCATGGGTCTTTTCCCGGTGCGGCTGTCGTGCGGGGTGACGCTGTGGGGCCACAACGGCGAGATCAACGGCTCCTACGCGCTGGCCGTGGCCACCCCCGACGGCCGCCACACCCTCGCCTACCGGCTCAACAGCACGGCCGCATCCGGGCTGGCCGCCGAAACGTCTCTCCTCGAGGCCGAGTTCTGCCCTCCCCGGTAAGACACCGATCGCCGGTACGACACCGATCATCGGTACGACACCGATCATCGGTAGTACACCGATCGCCGGCAATTCACCGATCGCCGGTAAGACGCCGATCTCCCACAGCGGGATCACGCGCCTCCTACAGCGGGATGACGTCCGGCGCACCCAGCCTCGCCGCGTCCGCCGTCAGATCGTCCGGCTGACGCTGGGACTCGCGCTCGGCCTCCACCCGCTTCTCGTAGTGCTCGACCTCCCGGTCGGTCTGGTCCTGGCCCCAGCCCAGCACGGGCGCCATCAGCTCGGCCGCCTCGCGGGCGCAGCGCGTACCGCGGTCGAAGGTCTCGATCGAGATGCGGGTGCGGCGGGTGAGGACGTCGTCCAGATGGCGGGCCCCCTCGTGGGAGACGGCGTAGACGATCTCGGCGCGTAGGTAGTCCTCCGCCCCGGCGAGCGGCTTCCCCAGCGACGGGTCGGCCGCGATCAGGTCCAGCACCTCCTGCGCAGCCGAACCGTAGCGGTTGAGCAGATGCTCGATCCGCGCCGCATGCAGCCCGGCCTGCCGGCCGATCCGCTCCCGGGCGTTCCACAGCGCCTTGTAGCCGACGGCGCCGACCAGCGGGATCTCCTCGGTGACGCAGGGCCCGACCCGGCGGTCGAGGCCGTGCACCGCCTCGTCCACGGCGTCCTTGGCCATCACCCGGTACGTGGTGTATTTACCGCCCGCGACCACCACCAGGCCCGGCACCGGATGGGCCACCGTGTGCTCGCGCGAGAGCTTGCTGGTGGCGTCCGACTCCCCGGCCAGCAGCGGGCGCAGCCCGGCGTAGACGCCCTCCACGTCGTCGCGGGTCAGCGGCACCGCGAGGACCTCGTTGACATGCTCCAGCAGATAGTCGATATCGGCGCTGGAGGCGGCCGGATGGGCCTTGTCCAGGTCCCAGTCGGTGTCCGTGGTGCCGACGATCCAGTGCCTACCCCAGGGGATCACGAACAGCACGCTCTTCTCGGTGCGCAGGATCAGCCCGGTCGTGGAGTGGATGCGGTCCTTGGGAACGACCAGGTGGATGCCCTTGGAGGCCCGGACATGGAACTGCCCGCGCTCCCCGATCAGCGCCTGCGTCTCATCCGTCCACACCCCGGTGGCGTTGACCACCTGCCGGGCGCGGACCTCGAACTCACCGCCCTGCTCCAGATCGTGCACCCGGGCGCCGACCACGCGCTCGCCCTCCCTCAGGAAGCCGACCACCCGCGCGCGGTTGGCCACCTGGGCGCCGTATTTCGCCGCCGTGCGCACGAGGGTGGCGACATAGCGCGCGTCGTCCATCTGGGCGTCGTAGTACTGCAGCGCCCCGACCAGCGCGTCCTTCTTGAGGCAGGGGGCGACCTGCAGCGCCCGCCGACGGGACAGATGGCGGTGGGCGGGCAGTCCGCGGCCGTGCCCGGAGGAGATCGACATGGCGTCGTAGAGCGCGACGCCCGATCCCGCGTAGAGCCGCTCCCAGGCCCGGTGCTGCAGCGGATACAGGAACGGCACCGGTTTGACCAGGTGCGGTGCGATCCGCTCCAGCAGCAGTCCGCGCTCCTTGAGCGCCTCGCGCACCAGTGCGAAGTCGAGCATCTCCAGATAGCGCAGTCCGCCGTGGATCAGCTTGCTGGACCGGCTGGAGGTCCCGCAGGCCCAGTCCCGTGACTCGACCAGAGCGGTCTCCAGGCCGCGCGTGGCGGCGTCCAGCGCGGTGCCCGCGCCGACCACTCCACCGCCCACGACCAGCACATCGAGCTCACGGTCCGCCATCCGGGCCAGCGCCTCGCCGCGCTCGGCCGGTCCCAGTGCCGGTGTCTTCACCGCTGCCTCCCGTTGCGATCGACGTCACGCCGCCCTGCCGATTTTCCTGGCTTTCGCTCCTCCGTGCCATGCCGCTGCCGCGCCCACCGCCACGACACCGCGCCAACACCTCCCATCAATACTGAATACGAGTCATATTTCCGCTTAGTCTGTCTGTGGGGGGTTTGCGCCATCCGACATCGTCCCGGGAAGGACGACACGACGTCATGCCCGCAGATCTCGCCGTCATCGGACTCGGTCATCTCGGTATTCCTCTCGCCCAGGCCGCCACCGCCGCCGGTGTCCGTACCGTCGGCTACGACCCCGATCCGCGCGCCGCCGCCGACCTCCGGTCCGGACGGCTGCCCGCCGGCTCGGGCGGTGAGGGCCGGCTGTCCGCCGCCGAGCTGCGCCGGATGGCCTCCCAGGGCTTCCGGATCACCGCCGACCCCGCCGAGCTCGGCCGCGTCCGCACCGCCGTGATCTGCGCCCCGACCCCGCTCGGGGACGACCGCAGACTGGATCTGTCGGCGGTCGGCGAGGCGGCCCGTACGCTCGCGGCGCGGCTGCGTCCGCACACCACCGTTCTGCTGGAATCGACCGTGTACCCCGGCACCACCGAGGAATTCCTCCGTCCGCTTCTCGAGGAGGGATCCGGGCTGCGGGCCGGGCGCGACTTCCACCTCGCCTACTCCCCCTGCCGCCACGACCCGGGCAACCGCGCCCACGGCCCCGCCAACACACCCAAGGTCATCGGCGGCCTCACCCCCGCCTGCACCGAGGCGGCCGCCGCCTTCTACGGCCGCTTCACCGAAAAGGTCGTCCGGGCCCGCGGCACCCGCGAGGCCGAGACCGTCAAGGTCCTGGAGACCAATTACCGGCACGTCAACATCGCCCTGGTCAACGAGATGGCGGTGTACTGCCATGACCTCGGCGTCGATGTGTGGGACGTGGTCCGCTGCGCCGAGACCAAGCCGTTCGGCTTCCAGTCCTTCCGCCCGGGCCCCGGCGTCGGCGGCCACGGCGTGCCGGTCGACCATGGCCATATGGCCGACCAGCAGCGCGGCCTCGGCCTCCCGCTGCGCATGGTGGAGCTCGCGCAGCAGGTCAACGGGCGGATGCCGGGCTATGTCACCCGCCGCTGCACGGCCCTGCTCAACGAGTACGGGAAGTCGGCGCGCGGCGCGCACGTCCTGCTGCTGGGCGTCGGCTACAAGGCCGACGTCGCCGACGCGGAGGGCTCGCCCGCCCGGGAGATCGCCTCCCGGCTGATCGAGCTGGGCGCCCGGCTCAGCTACCACGACCCCTACGTGGCGCGGTGGCGGGTGCTGGGGCGCCAGGTGGAGCGCGCCGACTCGGTGTACGAGGCGGCGGCCGACGCCGACCTGACCGTCCTGCTGCAGCCCCACCGCACGTACGACCTGCAGGGACTCGCGGTGAAGGCCCAGCTGCTGCTGGACACCCGGGGCGCGGGTCCTGCGGGGACGGCGCACCGGCTCTGACCAGCCCCGACCCTCGCTTCGTCAACGCCGCCGCGCACGCCGCGGCCGGAACGCGGCCGCCAGCACGATCAGCGCCGTCCCGCCCAGCACGAAGATCACCGCGCCCGACGGCACCGACCGCACATCCGCCGTGAACGTCATCGGCGCGCCCCAGGGCAGTCCGTCGGCGGTGGTGTAGAGCTGGGCGGTCAGCCGGACCGGGCCGTTCGCGTACGCCTTCACCCGGATCCGCACCGTACGGCTCACCGCCCGTGACGCCCGGACCGGCATCGCGCGGTCCCGGGCGTTCAGCCGCTCGGGGCGGCTGGAGAGGACCCGCAGCTCCACTCCGGTGAGGTCCTGCTGCAGCCCGTTGTCGACGGTGACCGGGATGGTCGCCGAGCCTCCGGCCACCACCACCATGGACTTCGGCACCAGCCGCACCGACGCGATCGAGGCGGTCAGATAGCGGGACACCCCTTGCTGGTACGAGGCGGCGCCCGACGGGTCGGCGCGCCAGGCGGTCGCGACGGAGCGGGCCAGCGCGGCCCGGACGGACGCGGCGGTGGCCCGCGCGTCCGACAGCACCTTGGCCAGGGCGCGCATCCGCCGCCGGTCCCGGACCACCGCCGCGAGCCGGGCGGGCGGCAGCTCGGAGGCGTGCCGGGCCAGCGGATAGCCGTCGAAGCCCCGCAGCCGCCCCGCCGTGGGCTTGCGCAGCGCGGCCGTGAACCCGGCCGGTTCCAGCCACCCCGCCTTCCGGCCCTCGGCCACCACCGTGAGCAGCACCCGGGCGACCGCGAGCGGCATCCGGCGCGGGGGCACCATCACCAGCTCGCGCCGGGCGTACGGCAGCTCCCGCGCGGCCGTCAGCGTCTCGGCCAGCAGCCGCTGCCGCAGCAGCAGCCGGACGGGCTCACCGGCGGCGCCCGCGGCCGGATGGCTCGCGAAGAGCTGGGCGGCGATCGCCGCGTCGTAGCGCAGCGCGGTCGTCCCGCCCTCGAGCGAGACGGCGCCGTCGTCGGTGGCCCCTTCGGAGACCAGCTCACCCTCGGAGGCCACCCCGGCACCGGAGGCGAGCACCGTGTCCAGGCCGAGCTCCTTGGCGTACCGGGCGATCCCGTCGTCCAGCTCACCGCCCGCGGGCCAGCCCACACCGGTGCGCGCGTGGACGCCCAGCGCCCGGTCCACCACGCTCCGGCCGGTGCGGGAGGCCCGGCGCAGCAGCCCGGCGAGCGGGGCGCCGCCGCCGCGGGCGAGCGAGGCCAGATCCGGGTCCGCATACGGCAGCGCGATCACCTCCCGGCCCCGGACCGCCGCACGGAGCGCGGCCAGCCAGTCCGCCGCCGCCTCGCCGCCCTCCCCCTCGGTGGCCTCCTGCGGATCGCTGTCGCCGGGCGTACGGGCCACCCGGTACCCGGCCGCCATGGCCCGCGCCTGGACGATCAGATCCGGATCGAGGACCCAGGTGACCGGCTGCCCCTTGCCCATCTCCACCAGCCGCCGCAGCCGCCCGCCCGGCCCGAAGGCGGCGGTCAGCTCGTCGTCGCGGAAGACCGGCAGCACGCTGTCCTGGGTGCGCAGGGTCAGCGCCTCCATCCGCGGGGCGTCCAGGACCGGCCACAGCACGGTGGTGCGCAGCGGCTCCAGCCGCGTGGCGTCGGGGTACGCGGACAGATGGGTGCGGGTCAGCCCGAGCACGGTCCCGGCACCGGCGCCGCCCTCGCGGACGACGTTCACGGTGAGCGCGTACGCCCCGGCGTCGTCCAGCTCCAGATCGGGGACGGGCACGGTGAGCCGGAAGCCGCGCTCGGCGCCGGTCGGCAGCGCGGCGAGGCGGGCCGTGCGGCCGGCCACCTCGGGGCCGTCGGCCCGGGTCAGGGGCGTGCGGCGGGCCACGGTGGAGAGCGCGCCGCGGGTGTCGAACGCGCCGGACGCCCCGATCCGCACCCCGATATGCGCGGGACCGAGACGCCGCCCGGAGGTATTGGTGACCCGCCCACTGATCCTCAGCTCACCGCCCTGGCGGATCACCGCGGGGGTCAGGGAGGCCAGTTCGACGGACACGGGGTACGAACGCGACGGGCTGTGTGGCGTGGTGGCGCCGTACGCCCGCGACGGGCCCTGAGCTGTGCCGGCGCCGTACGAACGCGACGGGCCCTGCGCCGTGGTGACGTCGTACGTCCCGCGGCCGGGCGCCGGGCCCACGGCCTCGGCGGGCCCGGTGGGCGTCGCCGGTACGGAAGTGATCGCGACCAGGATCGTGGTGACGGCCGCGACGACCGCCCGCCCATACGTCCTGCCGCTCCCCACGACCACCACCTCGACGCCCGCGTCTGCCGTCCGCCCGCGCCGCACGGGACCGACGCGGTGTCACCACCCCACCACGCCGGGGACGATGCCGCACGCTCAAGACCCCCGGCCCGGGGAGGGGCCTTGGGAGACCCCGGCCCCGGGGACCCCTGCGGGGCCCGCCCGGGGCGTCACATCAATACGCGGCGGCCCCAAAGCATCGCCCTCACCCGGCCCGCCCGCGAGACGTCACACCCGCACCGTGTCCGGCCTGCGAGCCCGTGCGTCCATCGCGGTGCGCAGTGAGGCGAAGTCCTCCACACAGCGGCCGGTGCCGATGGCGACACAGTCCAGCGGGTCGTCGGCCACCAGCACGGGGATGTTCAGCTCGCGCCCCAGCCGTACGTCCAGACCGCGCAGCAGGGCCCCGCCGCCGGTCAGCACGATGCCGCGGTCCATGATGTCGCCCGCCAGCTCGGGCGGGGTCTCGTCGAGCGTGGACCGCACCGCCGCGACGATGCTGTCCACCGGCTCGGAGAGCGCGTGCCGCACCTCGTCCGCGGTCAGTTCGAGCACCTTGGGCAGCCCGGTCGCCTGGTCGCGGCCGCGGATGGTGCAGCGGTCCGGCGGCAGCAGCGCCTGGGTGTCCTCGGGGTCCTCGCTCTGGCCCGGGATGAACACCTCGACATTCCGCTCGGGCCGCCGGACGGCCTCCGAGACCCGGGGCACGGACAGCGACCCGGCGGGCGAGGCGGACCCGATGGAGACCTTGATCTCCTCGGCGGTCCGCTCACCGATCGCCAGCGCGTACTGCTTCTTCACATAGGAGGTGATGGCCACGTCCATGGAGTCGCCCGCGGTACGCACCGACCGCGCGGTGACGATGCCGCCCAGCGAGACCACGGCGACCTCCGTCGTACCGCCGCCGATGTCGACGACCATGCAGCCGGTCGGCTCGCTCACCGGCAGCCCCGCCCCGATCGCCGCCGCGATGGGCTCCTCGACCAGATGCACCTGACGCGCCCCGGCCTGGGTCACGGCCTCCATCACCGCGCGCCGCTCCACGCCCGTGATCCCGGAGGGCACGCAGACGACCACCCGGGGACGGGCGAGTCGGCGGCTGCCCATCACCTTCTTGATGAAGTACCGCAGCATGCGCTCGGCGATCTCGAAATCGGCGATCACTCCATCGCGCAGCGGGCGCACGGCGACGATGTTCGTCGGCGTCCGCCCCATGGTCTCCTTGGCCGCCGAACCCACCGACAGCACACTGCCGTCGGCTGTGTTCACTGCCACAACCGACGGCTCATTGAGCACGATGCCCCTGCCCCGTACGTACACCAGTGTGTTGGCGGTGCCGAGGTCGATACCCATGTCACGCCCATTGAACGACTTGTTCTGCGCCATAAGTTGACATTATTGCTTATGCCGGATTCTGTCCCGGCACTGATGTCATTCGCACCACCGTACGGCCATGCCACTGCTACCTTGCGGTCATGATCGCGTCCGGACCCTCCGCAGCTCAGGCCCCACGACCGGCCCGTGGTCTCGCGGCGGGCATCGCGGCGGCACTGCTCGGGGCGCTGGTCTTCGGCTTCATCCAGGGGAAAATCGGCCACCGCGGCCAGGAGGTCGGCTACTGGGCACTGTGCATCGGGCTGTTGACCGGCGCCGCGCTGGGCAAGCTGGGCGGCCGGGCACCGCTGCTGGCGCTCATCGGCATACCGCTCGCGGTGGTCGGCGTCTCGCTGGCGCAACTGCTCGGCGTCGCGGTACTGATGGGGGACGAGAGCTCCTGGCCCACCGCGGACGCCCTGATCGGGCACTTCGGCCTGGTCATGGACCACTGGCGCGATGACATCCTGGGGCGCAACGACATCACCTTCTACGCCGTGGCCGGCGCGGAGAGTTACCTCGTCGCGAAGCGGATCACCGAGTAGCGGCCGACGAAATCCGCATATGCCGGGCCGGCGTGTCTCCGTCCGGTCCCAGCCATGTCACGGACGCCAGACACGACTTGTCTGGTTGTCATGCCTGCCTGTTACTTTTATGGCTCGATAGTTTCCATCCGCGTTCCCGGCCCGCAGCCGCTCATCAACTCAGCTGTCCCGGAACGCGGTCTCAACACCTTCATCCCCGGGGGAATCTCATGAGCCAGAACTGGCAGCAGCCACAGCAGCCCGGTGGCTACCCACAGCAGCCCGGCGGTTACCCGCAGCAGCCCGTCCCGCCCCAGCAGGCCGGTGGCTACGGCACCCCGCAGCCGGGCTACGGCTACCCGCAGGCGCCCCAGCAGCCGCAGCAGCCCCAGCCGCAGTACGGCGGCGGTTTCCCGCCGCCCGCGCCGCCGGTCGGCCGCCCGGGCAACCCGATGCTGGCGGTGGGTGCCGCCATCGTGGCCACTCTCGTCGGCGCGTTCCTCTACGCGTTCCTGCTGAGCGCGATGGCGGACACGGACAAGACCCCGCCGGAGGTCACGCAGTTCGCCTACGCCGGTGTGGTCGTCGGTGCGCTCATCGGTCTGGCGGTCGCCAAGCTGGGCGGCCGCAACACGGGGCTGTGGGTGGTCGGCGCGGTGCTGGCTCTGGCCGCGGTGTTCCTCGGTGAGCTCTACGGCTACGCGATGATCCTGCACGATGTGATGAGCAACTACGCCGACAAGATCGGTGGCGGCGCCAGCAGCCAGGTGCTCTCCTCGAACGAGATCTTCTTCGACCACTTCAGCGACCTGTGGAAGTCGTGGAAGGAAGACTCGGACGCGCTGACCTACATCTTCATGGCGCTCGCGCCGGTCGCCGCGGTCAGCACCGCGTACCGGATCAGCAACCGCTGACCCCACGCGCGACGCGCACACAGCGACACAGGCAAGACAGGGGAAGGCCCCGACCGCGGCGCGGTCGGGGCCTTCCCCTGTGGAACGCTCGGCAGCAGGCTCAGCTCTTGTCGCGGGCCGACGGGGCGACCGTGACCTCGACCCGCTGGAACTCCTTGAGCTCCGAGTAGCCGGTCGTGGCCATGGCCCGGCGCAGCGCACCGAAGAAGTTCATCGAACCGTCGGGGATGGAGGAGGGGCCGAGGAGGATCTCCTCGGTGGAGCCCACCGTGCCCAGGTTCATCCGCTTGCCGCGCGGCACCTCGTCGTGCACGGCCTCCATGCCCCAGTGGTGACCGCGGCCCGGTGCGTCCGTGGCCCGCGCCAGCGGGGAGCCCATCATCACCGCGTCCGCGCCGCAGGCGACGGCCTTGGGCAGATCGCCGCTCCAGCCGACGCCGCCATCGGCGATCACATGCACATAGCGGCCACCGGACTCGTCCATGTAGTCCCGGCGGGCGGCGGCGACATCGGCGACCGCCGTGGCCATCGGCACCTGGATGCCCAGCACATTGCGGGTGGTGTGCGCGGCGCCACCGCCGAAGCCCACCAGCACACCGGCGGCGCCGGTGCGCATCAGATGCAGCGCGGCCGTGTAGGTGGCACAGCCGCCCACGATCACCGGGACGTCCAGCTCATAGATGAACTGCTTGAGGTTGAGCGGCTCGGCGGCGCCGGAGACATGCTCGGCGGAGACCGTGGTCCCGCGGATCACGAAGATGTCGACGCCCGCGTCCACCACGGCCTTGGAGAACTGCGCCGTGCGCTGCGGGGACAGGGCGGCGGCGGTCACCACGCCCGCGTCCCGCACCTCCTTCAGGCGCTGGCCGATCAGCTCCTCCTTGATCGGCTCGGCGTAGATCTCCTGCATCCGGGTGGTCGCGGTGCCCTCGTCCAGCTCGGCGATCTCCGCCAGCAGCGGCTCCGGGTCCTCGTAACGGGTCCAGAGCCCTTCCAGGTTCAGCACCCCGAGGCCGCCGAGCTCACCGATGCGGATCGCGGTGCGGGGCGAGACCACCGAGTCCATCGGCGCGGCCAGGAACGGCAGCTCGAAGCGGTAGGCATCGATCTGCCAGGCGATCGAGACCTCCTTGGGGTCCCGGGTGCGACGACTCGGCACTACGGCGATGTCGTCGAACGCGTACGCCCTGCGGCCGCGCTTGCCGCGCCCGATCTCGATCTCAGTCACGTGGGTGCCTTTCCCTGTTCACGAACAGCCGTCCCAGTATCCCTGCCCGGACCTGCGCAGGGTCGCCCGGGTGAACGGCGCGGGTCAACGGCCGGAGTAGTTCGGCGCCTCGGTGGTCATCTGGATGTCGTGCGGGTGGCTCTCCTTGAGGCCCGCCGAGGTGATCCGCACGAAGCGGCCCTTCTCCTTCAGCTCCGCCACATTGGCCGAGCCGACATAGCCCATCGACGCCCGCAGACCGCCCACGAGCTGGTGCGCGACCGAGGCCAGCGGACCACGGTAGGGCACCTGACCCTCGATGCCCTCGGGGACCAGCTTGTCCTCGGAGAGCACATTGTCCTGGAAGTAGCGGTCCTTGGAGAACGAGCGGGCCTGGCCGCGCGTCTGCATCGCGCCCAGCGAACCCATGCCCCGGTAGGACTTGAACTGCTTGCCGCTGATGAAGACCATCTCGCCCGGCGACTCCTCACAGCCGGCCAGCAGACTGCCCAGCATCACCGTGTCCGCACCGGCGGCGATCGCCTTGGCGATATCGCCCGAGTACTGCAGACCGCCGTCGCCGATCAGCGGCACCCCGGCCGCATGGCAGGCCCGCGCCGCTTCGTAGATCGCCGTCACCTGCGGCACGCCGATGCCCGCGACCACCCGCGTGGTGCAGATGGAGCCCGGGCCGACGCCGACCTTCACCCCGTCCACCCCCGCGTCGATCAGCGCCTGGGCGCCGTCCCGGGTGGCGACATTGCCGCCCACCACATCGACCGAGATATTGGACTTGACCTTGGCGATCATGTCGAGGATGCCCCGGCTGTGGCCGTGCGCGCTGTCCACGACCAGGAAGTCGGCACCGGCCTCCACCAGCGCCTGCGCCCGCTCGTACGCCTCGTCGCCGACGCCGACGGCGGCACCCACGACCAGCCGGCCGCCCGCGTCCTTCGCCGCGTGGGGATACTTCTCGGCCTTCACGAAGTCCTTGACCGTGATCAGGCCCTTGAGCACGCCCGCGTCGTCGACCAGCGGCAGCTTCTCGATCTTGTGACGGCGCAGCAGCTGCATCGCGTCCTCGCCGGAGATCCCCACCTTGCCGGTGACCAGCGGCATCGGGGTCATGACCTCGCGGACCTGACGGCCCCGGTCGACCTCGAAGGCCATGTCACGGTTGGTGACGATGCCGAGCAGCTTGCCCACCGCGTCCGTGACCGGCACACCGCTGATGCGGAACTTCGCGCACAGCGCGTCCGCCTCGTGCAGCGTGGCGTCCGGCCGGACCGTGATCGGGTCGGTGACCATGCCGGACTCGGAGCGCTTGACCAGGTCGACCTGGTTGGCCTGGTCCTCGATGGACAGATTGCGGTGGAGCACGCCCACCCCGCCCTGCCGGGCCATGGCGATGGCCATCCGGGACTCGGTGACCTTGTCCATGGCGGCGGACAGCAGGGGCACATTCACCCGGACATTCCGAGAGACCCTGGACGAGGTGTCGACCGCGTTCGGCAGCACCTCGGAGGCGCCCGGCAGCAGCAGCACGTCGTCGTACGTCAGCCCGAGCATGGCGAACTTCTCAGGCACTCCGTCGACGTTGTCAGTCATGACACCCTTCCAAATGGTCTTGCCCCAGCGCGGACTCCCATGCTAACGGGCTCCCCGAGTGCCTCATTCCGCCCTGTGGACAACTTCTCAGTGAGCTGCTGAATACGGAAGGCACAACGAGGTAACGAGCGGGACCGGGGACCGGCAGCCCTCGGCTCACTGCTCGGCGAGCGCGCGCAGCCTGCTCAGGGCCCGGTGCTGGGCGACCCGCACCGCTCCGGGGGACATGCCGAGCATCTGCCCGGTCTCCTCCGCCGTCAGCCCGACCGCGACCCTCAGCAGCACCAGCTCGCGCTGGTTCTCCGGAAGGTTGGCCAAGAGCTTCTTGGCCCATTCCGCGTCGCTGCTCAGCAGCGCCCGCTCCTCGGGCCCCAGCGAATCGTCCGGCTGCTCCGGCATCTCGTCCGAGGGGACGGCCGTGGAGCCCGGGTGGCGCATGGCGGCCCGCTGCAGATCGGCGACCTTGTGGGAGGCGATGGCCACGACGAACGCCTCGAAGGGCTTTCCGGTGTCGCGGTAGCGCGGCAGCGCGCACAGCACCGCGAGACAGACCTCCTGTGCCAGGTCGTCCACGAAGTGGCGGGCATCACCCGGAAGTCGGGACAGCCTCGTGCGGCAATACCGCAGGGCCAGCGGATGGACCAGGGCCAGCAGGTCATGCGTGGCCTGCTCATCCCCTTCGGCGGCGCGCCCGACGAGGGCGCCGATCGGCCCCGTGCCCCCGGGAGCGCCCTTGGCGGCTCCTGGGTTTTCGTCGTCGCGCGGCATCCATCCATGGTGCCTCGGGCCCGGTGGCTCCGTGGCACCGCGTCCGTAGTTGTGCGCTGAAGCGTTATGAGCAGGTGCGCCGGCTGTCGTCACGTCCTGCGCTCTCCCCTCACGCCCGACCGACTCGTCCCCGAGGAACTCCACACCTTCAAGGATGCGGCATAGCGCGGGGAACTGACACAGGCCACCGCGACAGGGCCCGCCGCGCACGCTCTCGCCCCGCCCGCCACCCGGCGGGCGGGGACCGTAGCGCCCCCGCTGCGCAGCACGTCAGAACGGTCGTGGCCGAGTCAGCGGACCAGGCCCCAGCGGAACCCGAGGGCCACCGCATGGGCCCGGTCGGACGCGCCGAGCTTCTTGAACAGCCGGCGTGCGTGCGTCTTGACCGTGTCCTCGGACAGGAACAGCTCACGGCCGATCTCCGCATTGGAGCGGCCGTGGCTCATGCCCTCGAGCACCTGGATCTCGCGCGCGGTGAGGGTGGGCGCGGCGCCCATCTCGGCCGAGCGCAGCCGGCGCGGGGCCAGCCGCCAGGTGGGGTCGGCGAGCGCCTGCGTCACGGTGGCGCGCAGCTCGGCGCGCGAGGCGTCCTTGTGCAGATAGCCACGGGCGCCGGCGGCCACGGCCAGCGCGACGCCGTCGAGGTCCTCGGCGACCGTGAGCATGATGATCCGGGCGCCCGGGTCGGCGGAGAGCAGCCGCCGCACGGTCTCGACACCGCCGAGACCGGGCATCCGTACGTCCATCAGAATCAGATCCGAGCGGTCGGCGCCCCAGCGGCGGAGGACTTCCTCGCCGTTGGCCGCCGTCGTCACACGCTCGACGCCGGGCACGGTCGCCACCGCACGGCGCAGCGCCTCTCGGGCAAGCGGGGAGTCGTCGCAGACGAGGACGGATGTCATGGCCGCCCTCCGCAGCTGATGCGCGTCACCTTGAGCCTCCAGGCTGGTACATATCGTCACCTGAGCGATTGACAGCCCCGGATATCTGTCCGAGAGCTTTACCCATCAACCGCCTCCGCACTCTCAACGACGGTCACCCGAAAGAGTTACGGGGTTCGGCGGCCACCTTCGACACTCTACGTGAGGGCGCGGACACGGAGCAGCTTCGTCGCACAGGTCGCGTCCTTCGCGTCTCCCCCATAGGACAGCCCCCGAGGCAGTCCCTTCGGTGGCATTTGGCGACCTTGCTTCCAATTTGCCGGTCTGTGTGGCTAGATTCGCAATGAGTCATATTTACATCTACTTACACCGTAGATGTGCGACCCAGGACGCAGCGTCCGCAGCCGATCACATCGAGGAGATAAGGCAATGGCAGATTTCTCCCGTCTTCCCGGCCCGAATGCCGACCTGTGGGACTGGCAGCTCCTGGCCGCGTGTCGCGGGGTCGACAGCTCGCTCTTCTTCCACCCGGAGGGGGAGCGCGGCGCTGCCCGCAGCGCACGCGAAATGTCGGCGAAAGAGGTGTGCATGCGCTGCCCGGTGCGAGCACAGTGCGCCGCGCACGCCCTCGCCGTACGCGAGCCTTACGGAGTGTGGGGCGGACTGACCGAGGACGAGCGCGAGGAGCTCATGGGGCGGGCACGCCACCGCGCGGTCGCCGGCACCGGGGCCCCCGGATCCTGATCGGAGCCCGGTCACAGCCAATCGAAGAAACGTTCCTTCTGCCCCCACCACGTGCCATGGGGCGCAACGCTCACCTGCGGGCCGCCTGCTCCAGCCGGTCCAGCGTCGCCGCCACCGCCGGGACGCGGGCGAGGTCGGGCAGGGTCAGCGCCACCACTTCCCGGCGCACCGCCGGTTCCACCTCCAGCGTCGTGGCGCCCTTGGTCCGTACGGACTCCAGCGCCAGCTCGGGCAGCACCGCGACCCCCAGCCCGGCCCCGACCAGGCCGATGACCGTCGGATAGTCGTCCGTGGCGAAGTCGATCCGCGGCGTGAACCCCTCGGACTCGCACACCTCCACCAGATGCCCCCGGCAGCGCGGGCAGCCCGCGATCCACGGCTCCCCGGCCAGCTCGGCGATTCCCACCGCCCCGGCGCCCGCGAGCTTGTGCCCCTCCGGCACCACGCCCACCAGCCGGTCGTTCAGCAGCGGCCGCAAAACCAGGTCGTCCCACTCACCTGAAGCCTCCTCGCCCATCTGCGGATAGCGGAAGGCCAGCGCGATCTCGCAGTCGCCCGAGCGCAGCATCTCCACCGAGCCCGGCGGCTCGGCCTCCACGAGCGAGACCCGCGTCCCCGGATGCGCCGCGCGCAGCTCGGCGAGCGCCATGGGCACCAGGGTCGAGCTGCCGCTGGGGAAGGACACCAGCCGCACCCGGCCCGCCCGCAGCCCGGCGATCGCCGCGACCTCCTCCTCGGCGGCGGTCAGCCCGGCCAGGATCCCGGTGGCATGCCGCACCAGCGCCCGGCCCGCCTCGGTCAGCCGCATCTCCCGCCCGCTGCGGATCAGCAACGGGGTGCCCGCGGCGCCCTCCAGGGCCTTCATCTGCTGGCTGACGGCGGGCTGGGTGCAGCCCAGCTCACGGGCGGCGGCGGAGAAGGAGCCGGTGGCGGCCACCGCGCGCAGCACCCTGAGATGGCGGGCCTCGATCATGCCTCCGAGCATAAGCGACCCTTGGGGATGGGCCGGGATATGAAGTCGACGCTTTGACCGCCCTGCCTTACGGTGCGGTCATGCTGCATACGCCACGTCCCCCAGCCGTACTCACCGTGAACCTGGGCCGCGCGACGCCGACCGACCACACCGACTGGCCCGCCGGCACCGGTATCGACAAGCGTCCCGTCGAGCGCCCGGTACGGGTCACGGCCCCGGGCCGAAGGGCCAGGGCGCGAGCGGTCTGTCGGGTGACACGGTCTGCGACACCCGCCACCACGGCGGCGACGACCAGGCCGTCTACGCCTACGCCCGGGAGGACCTCGACGTCTGGGAACAGGAGCTGGGCCGCGAGCTGGCCAACGGCGTCTTCGGCGAGAACCTCACCACCAGCGGCATCGACGTCAACGGCGCCCTCGTCGGCGAGCGCTGGCGGGTGGGGAACGAGCTGCTGCTGGAGGTGACCTCACCGCGCATCCCCTGCCGTACGTTCGCGGGATGGCTGGGCGAGCGGGGATGGGTCAAGCGGTTCACCCAGGCCGCCGTCCCGGGGGCGTATCTGCGGGTGCTCGAACCCGGCGAGATCCGCTCGGGCGACCCCGTCGAGATCGTCCACCGGCCCGACCACGAGGTGACGGTCGCCTTCCTCTTCCGCGCCGAGACCACGGAGCGGGAGCTGCTGCCGAGGGTGCTGGCGGCGGGCGACGCACTGCATCCGGAGGCGCGGGAGGCCGCCCTCAAGTACCGGTCCAGCTGACGGAAGTGCTCATTCCGACCCAGATCGCTCGCGGTCCCCGCTCGGCGGTCCGCCGGGGCCTGCCATGGCCGATAACGTGCGCGTATGACGACTGCATTGATTACCGGAACCACCGCGGGCATCGGGGCCGCCTTCGCGGGCCGGCTCGCCGCCGACGGGCACAATCTGGTGCTCGTCGCACGCGACGAGAAGCGGCTGCGGGAGCAGGCGGCGGATCTGCACGACCGGCACGGCGTGGAGGCCGATGTGCTGGTGGCGGACCTGTCCGAGGATGACGGAATCGCTGCGGTCGAAACACGGCTCAGGGACCGCACCCACCCGGTCGATCTGCTCGTCAACAACGCCGGTTTCGGCAACCGCGACCGCTATCTGGAGGTGCCGATCACCGATGAGCTGCGGATGCTGAAGCTGCACTGCGAGGCGGTGCTGCGACTGACCAGCGCGGGCGCCGAAACGATGCGCAGCCGCGGCCGCGGCGGGGTGATCAACGTGGCGTCGATCGCGGCCTTCTTCCCGCGCGGAACGTACGGGGCGAGCAAGGCGTGGGTCGTGCAGTTCACCCAGGGCGCGGCGAAGGACCTGGCGGGCGCGGGCGTACGGCTGATGGCGCTGTGCCCGGGGTTCGTCCGTACGGAGTTCCACGCGCGAGCGGGAATCAAGCAGGACAGCGTCCCGAGCTGGATGTGGCTGGACGCGGACCGGCTGGTCACGGCGGCCCTGAAGGATTTCGCCCGGGGCAAGTCGCTGTCCATCCCGGACCCGCGCTACAAGGCGATGTCGAGCCTGGCCAAGTTGGCTCCGCGCTCGGCCCTCTCCAGCCTCTCCTCCAAGGTCGGCCGCCCGCCGGCGAAGGCGTAGCCCTCACAGGATTGCCCGTGCCCCCGGGCCGCACACGAGACGGACAGGCGCCCTGGGCCACCGGCGGGCAGCCCCGGCCCCGAGGCCCAATAACCGAGTGCGGGCTGTGGGCGCCTCCGGCGGAAAGCCCCCACCCCGCCCCTTCCCGAAACAAGGGGGCTCCGCCCCCTGGCCCCCCGCCGGGGCTCCGCCCCGGACCCCGCTCCTCAAACGCCGGAGGGGCTGAATTCACGGGCTGAACGCCGGAGGGGCTACATTCACGCCCCCGGGACGGAGAGGGGCCCCGGGGCCACCGGGGCGCGGACGCCGACGAGACGGGAGGGGGCGGGGTCGCAGGGGTGGTGTCCTGGACGCTTTCGCATATTTGTGGCGCCAATCCCCGGCCCGCCTCACGTTCCCGGGCACCGGCGCCGTAAATGTGCGGTCCAGGGCGCCGCACCGGAGGCCCCGCCCCCGGCACCCACCACACAACCGACCGCGCACCCCAGCAACCGCCGCGAACAGCGAAGGCGCGGCCGCCCCCAGGGCGGCCGCGCCTTCGGCACAGCAGAGCGACGTGCAAACGCAAGTGCGTCAGTGCGCGTGACCGTGGCCGTGGCCCCCGGCCTCAGCCTCTTCCTCGGCCGGCTTCTCGACCACCAGCGTCTCGGTGGTGAGCAGCAGCGAGGCGATCGACGCCGCGTTCTCCAGCGCGGAGCGGGTGACCTTGACCGGGTCGATGACGCCGGCCTTCACCAGGTCGCCGTACTCCTCGGTGGCCGCGTTGTAGCCGTGGCCCTTCTCGAGCTCGGCGACCTTCGAGGTGATGACGTAGCCCTCGAGACCGGCGTTCTCGGCGATCCAGCGCAGCGGCTCGACCGCGGCGCGGCGGACCACCGCGACACCGGTGGCCTCGTCGCCCTCCAGGCCCAGGCTGTTCTCCAGCACCTTCGCGGCGTGGACCAGCGCGGAGCCACCACCGGAGACGATGCCCTCCTCGACCGCGGCGCGGGTCGCGGAGATGGCGTCCTCCAGACGGTGCTTCTTCTCCTTGAGCTCGACCTCGGTGGCCGCGCCCACGCGGATCACGCACACGCCGCCGGCCAGCTTCGCGAGCCGCTCCTGCAGCTTCTCGCGGTCCCAGTCGGAGTCGGTGGCCTCGATCTCGGCCTTGATCTGGTTGACGCGGCCGGTGACCTCGTCGCTCTTGCCGCCACCGTCGACGATCGTGGTGTCGTCCTTGGTGACGGTCACGCGGCGGGCGGTGCCCAGCACGTCCAGACCGACCTGGTCCAGCTTGAGGCCGACCTCTTCGGCGATGACGGTGCCGCCCGTAAGGGTGGCGATGTCGCCGAGCATGGCCTTACGGCGGTCACCGAAGCCCGGGGCCTTCACCGCGACGGCGTTGAAGGTGCCGCGGATCTTGTTGACGACGAGGGTCGAGAGGGCCTCGCCCTCCACGTCCTCGGCGATGATCAGCAGCGGCTTGCTGGCGTTGGCCTGGATGATCTTCTCCAGGAGCGGCAGCAGGTCCTGGATCGAGGCGATCTTGCCCTGGTGGATCAGGATGTACGGGTCCTCGAGGACGGCCTCCATCCGCTCCTGGTCGGTGACCATGTACGGCGAGAGGTAGCCCTTGTCGAAGGCCATGCCCTCGGTGAAGTCGAGCTCCAGACCGAAGGTGTTGGACTCCTCGACGGTGATGACACCGTCCTTGCCGACCTTGTCCATCGCCTCGGCGATCAGCTCGCCGACCTGCTTGTCCTGCGCGGACAGCGCGGCCACGGCGGCGATGTCGGACTTCTCGTCGATCGGGCGGGCGGTGGCCAGCAGGTCGTCCGAGACGGCCTTGACCGCCGCGTCGATGCCCTTCTTGAGGGCGGCCGGGGAGGCGCCGGCGGCCACGTTCTTCAGGCCCTCGCGGACCAGCGCCTGGGCCAGCACGGTCGCGGTGGTGGTGCCGTCACCCGCGATGTCGTTGGTCTTGGTCGCCACCTCCTTGACGAGCTGGGCGCCCAGGTTCTCGTACGGGTCCTCGACCTCGACCTCGCGGGCGATCGTGACACCGTCGTTGGTGATGGTCGGAGCACCGAACTTCTTGTCGATGACGACGTTGCGACCACGGGGGCCGATCGTCACCTTGACGGTGTCCGCAAGCTTGTTGACGCCGCGCTCGAGGGCGCGACGGGCGTCCTCGTCGAACTTCAGGATCTTCGCCATGAGTTGCGTATGTCCTCTCAAACGAACCGCGCCCCGACCCCGGTTTCAGACGCGGGCACCGGGGCACGGCTCATAGGCAAAACTTCGGTGATTACTTCTCGACGATCGCGAGGACGTCGCGAGCCGAGAGGACGAGGTACTCCTCGCCGCTGTACTTCACCTCGGTGCCGCCGTACTTGCTGTAGAGCACGACGTCACCGACGGAGACGTCGAGCGGAAGGCGCTTGCCGTCCTCGAAGCGGCCCGGGCCCACAGCCAGGACGACGCCCTCCTGGGGCTTTTCCTTGGCGGTGTCCGGAATGACCAGGCCTGAGGCCGTGGTCTGCTCGGCGTCGAGCGGCTGGACCACAATGCGGTCCTCGAGCGGCTTGATGGCAACCTTGGAGCTGGTGGTCGTCACGATCCGACCTCCCCCTTCGGAGATCTCACGGGGTCAACTGTCTGAGGTGGCGACCAGGTGGATCCGTCGTCGCGGGTGCCGGACCTGCCCGTCGCTGTATCCCTTGGCACTCATCGGTCCCGAGTGCCAGCCTCGACATTATGACGCGGTTAGCACTCAGTCAACTAGAGTGCCAAGCGACGTGGTGGCGGCGACCCCCGCTCGCCACCTCATCACCGCCTTACGGCCGCCACGCTCCGGGGCCGCGAGCACGCCGCGCGGCCCCACCTCGCTCCAGAGCCCCAGGCCGTCCGCACAGCAGCCTCCCCCCCGGCGCCGTCACACATAGTCCTCCAGCCGCCCGATCGTGAACCCCTGGGCCTGGATCGCCCGCACCAGCTCCGTGATCCAGTCGGTCATCGACTGCCCCTCGAGCTGCTCCGGCCCCCGGAAGTGCGCGAGGATGATGTCCCCCGGCAGCAGATGGTCGCCGGAGCGGTAGGCCAGCCCGTGGGTCTCCATCTCGGCGCGCCACAGCACCACCGTCCGCGCGCCGCAGAAGCCCGCCGCCCGCAGCGTCGTCTCGTCGTACTCCCCGAACGGGGGACGGAAGAGGCGCGGCTGTTGACCGAAGTGGTTCCACAGGACGTCCCGCTGGCCGCAGATCTCCCGCACCTGGTCGTCGTAGGCCATACCGGCCAGGCTGGGATGGGTGAGGGTGTGGTTCTCCATGGGGTTGCCGAGCCGGCGCAGCTCGTCGAAGTAGTCGTAGTGGTCCCCGATCACGTTGTCGGTCAGGAACCCGGTGAACGGCAGCCCGAGCTCGCGGGCCTGCTCCACGAAGCGCGGGTCCTTCTCGATCCCGTCGTCGATCGTCACGAAGACCACCCGCTGGTCGGTCGGCACTCGCCGCACGACCGGCGGCAGCCCCCACTGCTGCGGCCCCGACCGCCCGAGCGCGGGCTTGACGGCGGGCGGGGCCGGAGGCCGCTCCAGGGGCCGGTCCAGCCCCCAGCGGCGGTAGGCGTCGGAGGCGCCGCCCACCGAGCCCGAGCGCGGCAGCGCGGAGGCCGGGCCGGACGGCCCCGCGGCCGGGGGCGGAGTGGACGCCGAGGCGTCACCGGAGCCCGGTGGCGCATCCGGGAACGCGCCGCCCTGGGCCTCGCCCTCGTACCCCTGCCCCTCGTACCCCGGACCGGACGACGCCGGTGGCCGCGGATCCGGCTCCCGTCCGGACGGCGGCCGCGAGGGCGACGGCGGGTCGTCCAGCCGGGAGGCGAGGGAGGCCGGCGGCATGGGAGCGCCGTGACGGGAGCCGGCGTACGGCTCGGTGGCGGCGCCGAGGGATCCGCAGGCCGTGAGCACGGCTGCCGCGCCGACGAGAACCAGACAGCGAGGAAAACCAGTCTTGATCATCATCACATAAGTGATCTTCGGTCCAGAGGCGTGCATCTGCGCGCCCTACGCGGGCGAATGCGCTCGCGGGAGCGGGGAGAATGGGCCATGTGGACGTTGACGCCTTCGACTCACTGCTCGGCGACGAGGGGCAGGCGCTGCTCTCCGGGCTCCGCGACTACGACCCGGCGAAGGAGCTCGCCACCGCGACGCGGCTGCGCCGCGACCACCCCCCGGCGCTGGTCTCGGCGGCCCTGACCCAGGCCACGCTGCGGCAGCGGGCGGTGGCCAAATTCGGCCCCGAGGACGCGCACCGCATGTACTTCACGCCGAACGGCGTGGAGCAGGCCACCCGCACCTCCGTCGCCACGTACCGCGCCGCCCGCTTCGCGGAGTTCGGCGTCCGCCGCACGGCCGATCTGTGCTGCGGCATCGGCGGCGACGCGATCGCGCTCGCCCGCACCGGGATCTCCGTCCTCGCCGTCGACCGCGACCCGCTGACCTGCGCCGTCGCCCGCGCCAACGCCCAGGCGCTCGGCCTGGCCGAGCTCATCGAGATTCGCTGCGCCGATGTCACCGACATCGACACCCGGTCCTTCGACGCGGTCTTCGTCGACCCGGCCCGGCGCGGCGGCCGGGGCCGCGTGTTCGATCCCGAGGCGTACTCCCCGCCCCTCTCCTGGGCCATCGAGGCCGCCCGCACCACCCCGCGCGCCGCCCTCAAGATCGCCCCCGGCGTGCCGCACGAGGCGGTCCCCGAGGACGCGGAGGCCGAGTGGATCTCGGACCACGGCCAGGTGAAGGAGGCCGTCCTGTGGTTCGGCACCGCCCGCCCCGGGCTGCGCCGCGCCACCCTGCTGCCGAGCGCTCACTCCCTCGTCGGTACCCCGCACCTCCCCGCCCCCGAGCCCGGCCCGGTCGGCCGCTGGCTCTACGAGCCGGACGGGGCCGTCATCCGCGCCCATCTCGTCGCCGATGTCGCGGCCCGCGTCGGCGGCCGGCTGATCGACCCGACGATCGCCTACATCACGACGGACGAGCTGCGCCCGACGCCGTTCGCCACCGCGTACGAGATCACGGATGTGCTGCCGTTCAACCTGAAGCGGCTCAAGGCGCTGCTGCGGGAGCGGGAGGTCGGCATCGCGACCATCAAGAAGCGCGGTTCGGCGGTCGAGCCGGAACAACTCCGCAAGAAGCTCCGGCTCGAGGGCGGGAACGCCTGCACCATCGTGCTGACGCGCTCGAAGGGCTCCCCCACGATGCTTCTGGGGCATCCGGCTTAGGGTCTGCCGTCCAAGGGGGCGCCCGGCCGCGAGCGGCGGCTGGTGCGGTCGATCGCAAGGCGGAGCGTCACCCTCGTACTGGGCGTACTCGGGTGATGCGACAACGCGGCGAGCGGCCGTGCCAGGCGTCGGGAGCAGGGCGCCCCCTTGGACGGCAGGGCCTAACACGGCCACGGCCCGCCGAGAAAGATCGAGGCCGAACGGAAGGTGCGGAATTTCCCTAAACCCCGTTCCAGTTCATGAGGCCGCTCGGGACCGGGGAGTTAGGGTCAACGCGTCGACGCGACAGCGTGTTCGGTCCCGACGAAAGAGCGTGTGAGTATGACGGCATCCGCCACCGAGAGCGGCGCCAAGCGAACGTTCACCGTACGTGCCGGAGAGGCGAGCGGTGACCGCATACGGCTCAGCGTCTACGACATGCTCATCGGCCCGGTCTATACCCCGCGTGCCTTTTTCTACCGGGAGACCCTCGACGGCGAGGCGCTCCGCGCCTCCCTCGCCAGGACATTGCGCACCTTCCCGATCCTTTCCGGCCGGATGAAGAGGGATCCCGACGGCGGCCTCAGTGTGCTCTGCGACGATGGCGGTGTGCGCTTCGTCGAGGCATACGCATCCGAGCCCATGCCGGACTACGGGCCTCGTCACACGGCGAAAAAGGGACTGGAGCGCCATCTCAGTCACGCCATGCCCTTCTGGGTGGTTGACCGCGATACGCCGCTTTTCACGGTGAAGCTCACCCATATGAAGGGCGGGGGCTCCATCCTGGGCCTCACGATGAATCACGCCGTGGCCGACGGGTCCAGCTATATGAGCTTCCTGGAGAGCTGGGTGCGCGAGCACCGGGGCCTCGGATACCCCAAGCCCAGCCACGACCGCAGCGTCATCGACGCGCTCGGCGCCTCGGCCACGGGTGACACCCGTATGGGCGGTGCCCATCTCACGATCATCGGGAGGGGCGAGAAGTCCGCCTTCATCGGCCGCGCCCTGATGGGCAGCCTCGGCAACGTGACGACGGTGACCACCCGTTTCACGGCCGCCGAACTCGCCACCATGAAGGACACCGCGATGGCCGACCTCGCGGGCACGGAGCGGTGGGTGTCGACCAATGACGCGCTGACCGCCCATCTGTGGAAAGTGCTCGGCGAATTGCGTGACCGCCCCGACGCGAGCGAGGAAAGGCTCGGCCTCATCGCCGACTTCCGTTCGTTCGCCGGCGACGCCATACCGGATGACTACTGGGGCAACGCCGTCACCAACACCCGGCCCGGAATGACCGCGGCCGAACTGCGCGCCCGCCCTCTCGGCGAGGTCGCCGCGGCGGTCCGCGCGGGCCATGCCGAAAACACGGAGGAGCGAATCCGCGAGGAAACGGCGTTCCTCTGTGCCGAACGGGATGCGGGACGCTTCAAGCGCGTCATGAACACCATGGGCCTGGACGCGTTCGACAGCACCATCGCGATCAACAACTGGTCGAAGCTCCCCTTCTACCGCATCGACTTCGGGCAGGGCGCCCCGTTCTGGTACGACTTCACCTCGATTCCCATTCCCTGGACCGTGCACATAGCGCCGACCCCCGCCGATCAGAACGGCGCCCGCGATGTGCATATGGCCCTGCCCCGCGCCCAGGTCCGGGCCCTTCAGGAGCCGTCCTGGACGAGCCGGTTCCACCGTTACGCGGAGTCCGGCGAGACATTTCCGCTGACTTTCATGGACGCCAAAGCGAAGCGGTGAGGAAAGCCGTCACCCCGTGAAAGGCCGAGGCTGCTCCTCGGCCTTCTCCTCCTTGCCCGCGAGCTCGAACCAGACCCCTTTCGCATACGTGCCGACCGCGTCCCCCTCCGCCGTCCCCCACGCGTCGGCCAGGGCCGCCACCAGTCCGAGGCCGCGGCCGTGGAGTCGATCGCCCTCGGGGAGGCGTGCGGCGGTGGGGAGTTCGACGGAGGCGTCGTAGACCAGGACGCGGAAGCGGGGCGGCTCGATCACCACGCGCAGCATCAGGGAGTCGCCCTCGGCGTGCAGAAACGCGTTGGTGGCCAGCTCCGAGGTGCACAGCGTCGCCGTGTCGACCAGCTCCTCCTGCCCCACGGAGTTCAGGACGCAGGCCACGAAGTCCCGGCAGACCTTGGGGGACGTCGCATGGCGGCTGCTCTGGAGGGTGTAGACGTACGGATCCCTGGAGGGAACGGGCGGGCGGTGTGGGGGACGGTCGTCGGACTCGTGATCGGAATCCATGGGGCAACTCCCTGTGAGGGGGCCGACAGCGCGCGTACCGTTACGGCGATCAACGCGCAGTAGCGGCAACGGCACCTACGGTAGGGCAGCGGTGCAAACAACTGCTACGGTCCCGTTGAATTTCCCCGACAATTACTCCTTGAGGGTTACGGAGGACCATGCCACCCAGGAGCGTCCCGACCGCGCGCCAAGTCCGGCTCGGTACAGAACTCAGGAGGATGCGCGAAGGCGCGGGTCTCAGCATTCAGGAGGCCGCCGACCGGCTGGGCATCAATCGCACCCACATCACCAACCTGGAGCTCGCGCGCTTCGGCGTGAGCGAGGAGCGGGTCCGGGCCCTCGCCGCCATCTACGCCTGTCCGGACAGCGCGTACGTCGAGGCGCTCGTCGCCATGACCCGGGAACGCAAGGGCGGCTGGTGGGAGGAGTACCGGGGCCATATCGCCACCGGCGGGCTCGACCTGGCCGAGTTGGAGTACTACGCCACGAGCCTGCGCGTGCTCGAAATCATGCATATGCCCGGCCTGTTGCAGACGGAGGAGTACGCGCGTGCGGTGCTCGGCTCCACCGTCCCGCAGTGGTCCGCCACGGACCTGAGACGCAGGCTCTCCCACCGCATGAAGCGCCGCGACATCCTGGACCGGGACGACCCGCCGCCGTGCACCTTCATCATCCACGAGGCGGCGCTGCGCATGCGGTTCGGAACGGGCCTCGTCCTGCGCGCGCAACTGGACAGCCTGCTGGAGTCCTCCGAGCGGAAGAACGTCACCGTGCGCGTGCTGACCTTCGAGGCCGGAGGATTCCATGTGCCCGGGCTCTCGGTCACCTACGCCCTGGGGGCGGTGCCCCAGCTGGACACCGCGCAACTCGACGCCGCCCACGGCCCGGTCTTCCTGGACGCGCAGTCCCAGCTCGTCAACCATCGTGGAGTCCTGGACCGCACCACCGAGGCGGCCCTCTCCGTGGAGGAGTCACGTGATTTCATTCGTGACATCGCTCAACAGACATGAAGGCGTGGAGATGACCGAGGTCAACTGGCAGAAATCCTCCTATTCCAGCGCGGGGGACGGAAACTCCTGCATAGAACTCGCCCTCATAGGCACCACCGTCGCCCTCCGCGAGAGCGACGACCCCCGCACCGTCCTCGCCACGACCCCCGTGAAGCTGGGAGCCCTGCTCCGGTCCATCAAGGCGGGCGAGCTCGATCACCTCGCGGCGGCGCCGAAGGCGTAAAGGACCTACGTCCAGGGGACCAGACGCGGTCCCCACCATGAGCGGAGGCCGGTGCCGGGGCCGCGGCGTTACGGTCGGCAGTATGGAACCGGCCCGCACCGACCTCGATCTTGACGCCTATCTGGCCCGTATCGGCTGGACGGGCGACCGGCGCCCCGCGCCCACCGTGGAGACGCTGCGGGCGGTGCACCGGGCGCACCTGATGTCCATCCCGTTCGAGAACCTCGAGCCCCTCCTCGGCTCGGCCCCCTCCCTCGCCCTCCCCGACCTCGAGGCCAAGCTGGTCCGCAGTCGGCGCGGCGGTTACTGCTACGAGCACAACACGCTGCTGACCGCCGCCCTCACCGCGCTCGGCTTCGGCGTCACCGGCCTCTCCGGCCGGGTCCGGGTCGGAGCGGCGCCCGGAGCGGTCCGTCCGCGCACCCACATGCTGCTGCTGGTCGAGATCCCGGGCGAGGAGCGGCGTTACGTGGCCGATGTGGGCTTCGGCAGCATCGGGAGCCTCCTGGAGGCCGTGCCGCTCGTGGCCGGCACCGAGTTCCACGACGGCACCCGGCGCCATCGCTACGTCCGCGAGCCGCACCCCGGCGGGCTGGAGGACCTGTGGGTGTTCCAGGCGTTCCTCGACGGCTCCTGGCAGGACCAGTACGCCTTCACCCGGGAGCCCTGCCATCCGTCCGACTACGTGGTGATCAACTGGTACGTCGCCACCAGTCCGCGCTCACCCTTCCAGCACAGCCTCTACGTCCAGCGCGCCACCCCGGACCGCCATCTCTCCCTGTCCGGGCGGACCCTCGTCGAGACCGGCTCCGACGGCACCCGTAAGGAGCGCCAACTCGCCGACAGCGATGAGGTGCTGGCCGTCCTCGCCACCGACTTTTGCATCGAATTGCCCCCGGACACGGCCCTGCCGGACTGACCTCCGGCAAGAAACTCCGGGTGACTCTCCACACCGGCCCCGGTCATGGCACGATCATCCCGCGACTGGGCCGATGGGAGGATGGCAGAGACGGTGGAACATGAGTCATGACAAACTGTCCGTATCGGACCAGGATCTGTCGGATCTCATCAAAGACCTTGAGGGAATGCTCAGTTACCTCGAGGAACAGATCGAGCGTCTCGGCCACCTGAAGCAGTCGGTCGACCCGGACGACCACAAGGGGCCCGCCGCCGCCGCGTACAAGAAGCTGGAACGCGACGCCTATATGGACGCCGTGCGGATCAGGCAGCTGCTGACCCGCATCGAGGAGGCGGCCAAGCAGCGCGGGGAGAGCCCGAACGAGCGGTACGAGGAGCTGCGGCACCGCTTTCAGTCACTGCAGAAGCCGTCGTCGCACAAGCCGTCGTCGTAGGGCGAGCCGGGACCGGGCGTGTCCGGAGCGCAGGCATCCCGGCCGCAGCCATCCGGAACGCCGGTGCCGGGGCGGAGTTCGCGGCTGACCAGGCGGTAGTAGTCGATCGCCTTGGCCATGCCGAGCGCCCCGGCGACCGCGAAGACGATGCCGATACCGGCTACGGTGCCGAAGCTCTCCGTGCCGATGTCCGCGAAGACGGCGAACCCGCCCAGCGCCAGCCCGAGGCAGGTCAGCACGATGGACGGGCCCAGCCACAGGAGCGCACCGCCGGAGACGCGCCAGTGCGGCAGCGTCTGGGGGTCACGCTCCAGCTCCGCCCAGTCGCGCAGACACGCGCCCACGAAGACGTCGCGCCGGATGCCGGACGCCACCCCGAGGCTGGAGGGGACCGTGGCGCCCAGGGCGAGACCCAGGAAGATCACGCCCAGCACATGCTCGATGATCTCGCCCTTCACCAGGAACTGGAACCCCGAGACCGCGAGGCTCCACCCCAGAGCGAAGACGAGCGTGGACAGCCACAGCAGCAGCGCCCGATGCGGCGCCAGGTACCACCGCGCCAGCGCTCCCATCGCCCGCGCCCGCTCCTCCAGCAATCCGGCGCGGTCCTTCCACGGCCGCTCGTCCGGGCCGGGCGGCGGTGACGGAAGCTCGATGGGCGGCGTCATGACGTCCTTCCTCATGGCACTCATGGCACTGCTGGCACACACGTCACACGTGGCACTCACAGCACAGCGGGTTACGCCGACGCAGTCTTTCAGCTCGCGTGGTCACTCCTCATGCGAAGCCCCCGCTTGACCTTCTCACTGATGTGAGGGTTTCACGATGCCCATCAAGCGAACCAACCGCCCCACCGCACACCTGAGGTGAGCTCTGATGGACAACCAGCTCTTCGACTACAGCCCCATTGTCGAGCGCGCACCGATCCACTGGCCGGACGGCGCCCGCGTGGCCTTCTACGTCGGGCTGAACGTCGAGCACTACCAGGTCGACCGCCCCTCGACCAGTATCTTCGCCGACACCAGGGCGCTGGCGCCCGACCCGCTGAACTACGGGTGGCGGGACTACGGCCCCCGGGTGGGCATCTGGCGGCTGATCGAGAGCCTGGACCGGCACCAGGTACGGGCGAGTGTGATGCTCAACTCCGATGTCGCCGAGCGCTACCCCCAGATCATCCGGGCCGGCCGCGAGCGGAACTGGGTGTGGGCGGCGCACGGCAAGAACAACTCGATCCTCCAGGCGGACATGTCCCTTGAGGAGGAGCGCGCCTACCTCACCGAGGTGATCGACACCATCGAGGAGGCCACCGGCAGCAGGCCGCGCGGCTGGCTGGGACCGGCGCTGACCGAGACCTTCCGGACCCCGGAGCTCCTGGCCGAGCTGGGGCTGGGGTACGTGCTGGACTGGGCCAACGACGACCAGCCATACCGGCTGAATGTGCCGGGCATGCTGAGCGTGCCGTATTCGATCGAGATCAACGACGTCCAGATGTTCGTGGGCAAGAGCCTCAGCGGGCCGGACTTCGTCCGGATCGTCAAGGACCAGCTCGACCAGCTCTACGCCGACGCGGCCACCAGCGGCCGGGTGATGTCCCTGGTGCTGCATCCGTTCGTGATCAACCAGCCGTTCCGGCACCGGTACGTGGACCAGGCGCTGGAGTACGTCGTGAACCACCCCGGGGTGTGGGTGACGACCAGCGACGAGATCGCCGAGCACTACGCCCGGACGGCGTGAGGGCGGGACGGCGGCCTCAGGGGAAGCAGACCCTGACCGAGAGGCCGCCGCCCGGGTTGGCGTCCGCGGTGGCCTCGGCGCCGTGGGCCCGCGCGATGGACGCGACGATGGACAGCCCGAGTCCGGCGCCCTCCCCGGCGGTGTGCGTGCGCTCGTTCAGCCGGCGGAACGGTTCGAAGAGCCGGTGGACGGTGTCCGCGGGGATCTCCGGGCCCGTGTTGGAAACCTGCAGCACCCGGCCGGCGAGGTGGACGCGGATGCGGCCGCCCCGGTGGTTGTACGCCACCGCGTTGGCGACGAGGTTGCGGACCAGATGGGCGAGCAGGACCGGGTCGCCCGGAACCGTCAGCGGCTCCACCGCGGTCGTGACAGTGATCGCCTTTTCGTGGGCCTCGTCGGAGAATCCGCCGGTGACGACCGCGACCGTCTCGTCCATTGCGACGTCCTCGCGGCGCCGGATGCCCTGGTCGGTGGCGGCGAGCAGGAGAAGCGACTCGATGAGTCTCTCGCTGCTGTCCGCGGCCTTGATCAGCTCGCCCCGGATCCACGCCACGCGTTCGGGGTCGGCGTCGGCCAGGCCGATCTCGGCGGCGGCCCGCTGGACGGCCAGCGGTGTGCGCAGCTCGTGCGCGGCGTTCGCCGCGAACCGCTGCTGGGCCGTCACCAGTTGTTCCAGCCGACCCAGCATCTGGTCGAAGGTGTCGGCCAGCGCCTTGAGTTCCCCGGGCGGCCCCTTGAGGCCGATGCGCTGGTGGAGGTTCTCCCCGGAGAGCTTGCGCGCGGTGGCGGTGATCACACCGACCGGGCGCAGCACCCGGCCCGCCATCCACCAGGCCAGGAAGAGCGAGAGCACCGCGAAGACGCCGAGCGCGATGCCCGAGACGGTCAGCAGGCGGCTGAGGGTGGTGGCGGTGAGGGCCGCCACCGTCCGTGTCCTGGCCGCCTCGCCCGCCTTGTTCGCCGGGAGGACGGTGTACCCGTCGCCCCGGACGGAGCCGGGAGGGATGTCGTCGTCGGAGGTGATCCGCGGCCCGCGCGGCACGGGGGTGATCGCCCTGCCGAGACGTGCGTCCAGGTCGTCCTGGACCAGTACGAAGATGACGCCGGCCAGGACACCTCCGGCCAGCAGCAGGAGCCCGCCGTAGAGGGCGGTGAGGCGGGCCCGCTCCGTCGTGGGCAGCAGTCGGCGCATCATCGGCCGGCCCGCCCGGAATCGCTGGATCCGCTGGATCCGGAGGTGTTCGCGGAGCGGGCTATGTCGGAGCGGGGCAGGTCCGCCGGGCCGGGTGTGTCCGGGGAGCCGGGCGCCTCCGCGGCGTGCTGCCGGGACGGGGCTAAGGCGGCGATGCGGTATCCGGCACCGGGTACGGTCTCGATCACCGGTGGGCCCCCGAGCTTGGTGCGCAGTCGGCTCAAAGTGACGCGCACGGGGTTGGTGTCGTACCCGGCGTTCTCCTCCCACACCTTCTCGATGAGGTCCTCGCCGCTGACGACGGCGCCGTTCGCGCGCATCAGTGTTTCGAGGACGGCGAACTCCTTGCGGGTGAGGGAGAGCGCCGCGCCGTCGCGGTCGGCCTGACGGCGGGCGGTGTCCAGGGTGATCCCGGCACGCTCGATCACCGGCGGCAGCGCGGGCTGGACGCGGCGGCCGAGCGCGAGCACGCGGGCGAGCAGCTCCTCGTAGGCGAACGGCTTGGTGAGGTAGTCGTCGGCGCCGAGGCTCAGGCCCTCCACCCGCTCGGCGACGGTCACCGAGGCGGTGAGCATCAGCACCCGGGTGAGCAGGCCCTTGGCGACCAGGCGGCGGCACACCTCGTCGCCGTGCATACCGGGAAGGTCGCGATCGAGTACGAGGACGTCGTAGTCGCCGAACTGGAGCTTGCGCAGAGCGCTGACTCCATCGAGGGCGACATCGACCGTGATCGCGTCGCGGCGCATGCCCTCGGCGATCATCTCCGCGAGGAACGCGTTGTCTTCCACCACCAGAACACGCATGGCCCCTGTCTACCCGACGGGCGCCTTTCGCCGTTGTTACAGGCGTCCGCGGTGCCGCCCTGCGGCGCCGGGCGAGGCGCCCGTGCGTCTGTAAGAGACCCGTGCGTCTGTAAGAGAAACGAAACAGCCCCATCGCCCACTCTCCGAGCTGTCCGCAATCACGCGGTCGCCGCACGGCACGCAGCACGGGCGGCGACTCGTTCGCGAGGAGAGAGAACCGTGAGAAACCACAGGCTCACCCTGCCCCTGGCGGCCACCGCGGCCGGTCTGGCCCTGTTCGTGACCGGCTGCTCCGGCTCGTCCGACTCCGGCGGGTCCAAGGACTCGTCCTCGTCCGAGAATCCCACCGCTTCGGGCGGGTCCGGCGACTCGGGCTCGGACCCGGCCGCTTTCGACAAGGCCCAGAAGCTGCGTACGTGCCTACGGGGCAAGGGCATCGACGTTCCCGACCTCAAGCCGGGCGAGGACCCGCACTCGGCGACACTCGCGCAACCGGAGGGCACCTCCGCGGACAAGTGGTCCAAGGCGCTCGAGGATTGCGGATCCAGCATGGCCGGGGGCGGCTCCGGCGGCACCGCCGGCCAGCAGGACGCGCTCGACCAGCAGGTCAAGATCGCCGAGTGCGTGCGGGGCAAGGGCTTCGACATGCCCGACCCGAAGCCCGGCCGCAACGGGGCCAACGGCGGCTTCCGGATCCCGAAGGGTGCCGACCCCGATAAGTTCCTCAAGGCCCTCAACGAGTGCGCGGCATGAGGCGGGCCGCCATCATCGCCTCGCTGGTGGCGGTCGCGGCCGTCGTCGGCGGCGGCATCGCCGTGACGGGACTGGCCCAGCCGCGGAAGGACGAATCCGGGGCGCAGCGGTCCCAACTGCCCGCGGCGACAGCCCCCGTCGAGCGCGGCGACCTGACCAGCAGCACCAGCGTCGACGGCACGCTCGGCTACTCCCGGGAACGCAAGCTGAACGCCGGGGCGTCCGGCACCCTCACCTGGGTGACCCGCAGCGGCTCCACCGTGAAGCGGGACGGCCGTCTGTACGCCCTCGGCGGCAAGGACGTACGCCTGATGTACGGAAGCGAGCCGATGTACCGGACGCTGGAGGAAGGCGACACGGGCACCGACGTCAAGCAGCTCAAGGAGAATCTCATCGAGCTCGGGTACGGCGGCGGCCTCGTCGCCGACGACGAGTTCACGGCGGGCACGACCGCGGCCGTCGAGCGCTGGCAGGAGCACCACGGGCTGGCGGAGACCGGCCGGACCGGGCCCGACCAGATCGCCTTCGCGTCCGGCCCGCTGCGGGTGCAGAGCGTGAACGCGTCGGCCGGCGACGTGGCGGCGCCGGGCCAGAAGATCATGACCACCACCGGTTCCGACCGGGTCGTGCGCCTCGAGGTCAAGGTCTCCGAGGCCGCGCTGGCCAAGCCGGACCACAAGGTGCGGGTGGAGCTGCCCGGTGGAACCGTCGCCGACGGGACGGTCTCCTCCGTGGACGAGGTCGCCACGATGGGGGACGACCCGAACGACAAGACCCCGAAGGTCGGCGTCACGGTCACCTTCGACGATCCCGGCGCGGTGGAGGGCGTCGACAAGTCCCCCGCCACCGTCCTGTTCACCGGCCGGACCCGCAAGGACGTGCTCAGCGTTCCGGTCAGCGCTCTGCTGGCCCTGGAGGACGGCTCGTTCGGCGTCCAGGTCGTCGCGGGCGGCAGGGCACGCGAGGTCAAGGTGAGGCTCGGCATGTTCGCTCAGGGCCGGGTCGAGGTCTCCGGCGCCGGACTGCGGGACGGTATGCGCGTCGGGGTGCCCACGACATGACCACCCCTGACGTGACCGTCGGCAACGCTGCCCGGACCGGGCCCGTGGTGCGGCTGACGGGTGTGACCAAGGAGTACCCGGGCGGGGTCGTGGCCCTGCGCGGGGTGGATCTGACCATCGGCCGGGGCGAACTGGTGGCCATCGTCGGCCCGTCGGGGTCGGGCAAGTCGACCCTGCTGCACATCGTGGGCACCCTGGACCGGCCCACGGCCGGTTCGGTCAGCATCGCGGGCCATGACGCGGCCGGGCTCGGCGACCGCGGCCTGTCCGCGCTGCGCGCCCAGCACATCGGCTTCGTCTTCCAGGCGTTCCACCTCGTACCGGGCATGAGCGCGCTAGCCAACGTCGCCGAGGGCCTGCTCTACTCCGGTCTGCCGCGCGCCGAACGCCGCAGGCGCGCAGTGGAGACGCTGGAACGGGTCGGCCTCGGCGACCGGCTGAACCACCGGCCGCATGAGTTGTCCGGCGGTCAAAAGCAGCGCGTCGCCATCGCCCGTGCGGTCGTGGGCGAGCCCGATCTGCTTCTCGCCGACGAGCCGACCGGCGCGCTGGACTCCGCCTCCGGCGAGGCCGTCGTGGAACTCATCCATGAACTCAACAAGGAGGGCGCGACCATCGCGGTCATCACCCACGACACCGAGATCGCCGGCCGGCTGCCCCGGCAGGTGCGAATCCGCGACGGCGACATCGTCCAGGACACCGCTCACGGCCAGGGGCACGCGCATGCCCCCGGCCACGTACCGAGCGAGGCCCGGTGAGGCGGCGGCGGTCGGTACTCACCCCGGCCCGTCTGACACCGCTGGACATCCTGCACACCGGGATGGCCGGGATGCGCAACCGCCCGATGCGCGTCTTGCTGTCCGCTCTCGGTATCGCCATCGGCATCGCGACGATGATCTCGGTGGTGGGCATCTCCGCCTCCAGCAAGGAGGAACTCCTGCGGGAACTCGACAAGCTCGGCACGAACATGCTGGTCGTCACCCCCGGCACGGATCTGCTCAGCCAGAAGGAGGTGCCGATGGCCAAGGACGCGGCCGGCAGGGTGGCCCGGATCGACGGCGTCGAGCAGGTCGGCGCCACCGGCCTGCTGGATCACACCGTCCGCCGGTCGGAGAAGATCGACGACATGATCACCGGCGGTATCTCGGTCCAGAGCGCCACCGAGGACCTGCTGACCACCCTGCGGGGCAGCATGCGCAGCGGCACCTGGCTCAACGCGGCCACCGGCAAGTACCCCTCGGTGGTGCTCGGCGACGTCGCGGCTCGGCGCCTCGGCATCACCGAGCCCGGCCGGCGCGTCTACATCGACAACGAGTACTTCACCGTCCTCGGCATCCTCGACGAACTGCCGTTGACCCCCGAGGTCGCCCGCTCCGCCCTGGTCGGCTGGGAGGTCGGCAAGACGCGACTCGGCTTCGACGGCCGCCCGACCACGATCTACGAGCGCTCCGCCGACGACAGGGTGGAATCGGTCCACGGCCTGATCCCGCGAACGGTCGACCCCCAAACGCCCCACAACGTGGAGGTCACCGACCCGTCATCCGGGCTCCAGGCCAAGGCCGCCGCCGAGGGCGCCTTCAGCAACCTGCTGCTCGGACTCGGCGGAGTGGCCCTCCTGGTCGGCGGAGTCGGCGTCGCCAACACCATGATCATCTCAGTGCTGGAGCGCCGCTACGAGATCGGCCTGCGCCGCTCCATCGGCGCGACCCGAGGTCAGATCCGGGGCCAGTTCGTCACCGAGTCACTGCTGCTGTCCGGACTCGGCGGTCTCGTCGGCATCCTCCTGGGCGCCACCGCCACCGGCGGCTACGCGATCAGCAACGGCATCCCCTGGGTGATCCCGCCGTGGACGATCGGCGGCGGTTTCGGCGCCACGCTCGTCATCGGCACCCTGGCGGGCCTCTACCCAGCTGTCCGCGCCTCCCATCTGTCCCCGACCCTCGCCCTCCACGCGGCCTGATCCTGGCCTGATCCTGGCCTGATCCGCCTAGCGGGAGAGGAGCTCCCGCAGCGCCTTGGCGATGTCGGCGGGCGCCTCCTCGGCCATGAAGTGGCCGTAGCCGACGGTGCGGTGCTCCAGGTCGTCGGCCCAGGCGCGCCACACCGCCGCCGCGTCATAGCCGAGGGCGGCGCCCCAGTCCTGCTGGAGCACGGTGAGCGGCATCGTCAGCCGGCGCCCGGCGTCCCGGTCGGCCCGGTCGTGGTCGACGTCGACACCGGCGGAGGCGCGGTAGTCGGCCACGATCGAGGGGACCGCGGCGCGGCAGGCGTCCAGATAGGCGGTGCGGACCTCGGCGGGGATGGCCCCCGGGTCGCCCGCCCACAGGTCGAGGAAGTGGCCGAAGAAGTCGTCGGGGCGGGCGGCGATCATCCGCTCGGGCAGCCCCGGGGGCTGGGCCATCAGATAGAGGTGGAAGCCGACCGCGGCGGTGGTGCCGCGCATCACGTCCCACATGTCGAGGGTCGGCAGCACGTCCAGGCAGGCGAGATGGGTGATCGCCGCGGGGTGGTCGAGGCCCGCCCGGAAGGCGACCAGGGCACCGCGGTCATGCCCGGCCAGGGCGAAGCGGTCATGGCCGAGGGCGCGGGCCAGGGCGACGACGTCGGCGGCCATGGTGCGCTTGGAGTAGGCGGCGCTGCCGGTGTCGCTGTCGGCATCGGTGTCGGTGTCGGCGGCCGGTTTGTCGCTGGCGCCGTAGCCGCGCAGGTCGGGGCAGATCACGGTGTGGTCGGCCGCGAGATCGGCGGCGACATGCCGCCACATCAGGTGGGTCTGCGGGAAGCCGTGCAGCAGCACGATGGGGCTGCCCGAGCCCGCGACGGCCGCGTTCAGGGACACGCCGTCGGCGACGGGGACGCGCCGGTAGTCGAAGCCGGGGATGAGAAGGCTCATGTTTCCGCCCTTGCTCTGAATGATGGAGGTGACCAGGTGGCTGTCAGCCTGCCGGGTGCGGATGAGCATCCGATCAGCGCGCTACGGTGACCGCATGCGGGTCGGGTTCGGGGTGCTGGGGCCGGTGGTGGCCTGGGACGCCGACGGGCACGCCATCGCGCTGAAGGGGCCACGGCACCGCGCCGTGCTGGCCCGGCTGATCGTCGCCCGCCGGCGCGTCGTACCCGTATCCCGGCTGGTCGACGACCTGTGGACGGAGCCGCCTCCGGCGGCGGTCGGCGCGGTGCGTACGTTCGTGGCCGCGCTGCGCCGCGCGCTGGAGCCGCAGCGCCCGCCCCGCGCCCCGGCCCGGCTGCTGGTCACCGAGGGTCCCGGATACGCGCTGCGCGCCGATGTGGACGCGGTGGACGCCTGGCGCTTCGAACAGGACGTGTCCGCCGCCGCGACCCTGCCGCCGGACGGCGCGCTGCCCCGGCTGGAGGAGGCGCTGAGCCGGTGGCGCGGCCCCGCGTACGCGGAGTTCGCCGACGAGGACTGGGCCCGGGGTGAGCGCTCCCGGCTGGCGGAGCTGCGGCTGCACGCCGTCGAACGGCAGGCGGAGGCCCGCCTGGCACTGGGCCGGGCCGCCGAGGCGGTGCCGGACCTGGAGGCGCATCTGGCCGAGCACCCCTGGCGCGAGGGCGCCTGGCGGGCGCTGGCCCTCGCGCTGTACCGCACCGGCCGCCAGGGCGACGCGCTGGCGGTGCTGCGCCGGGCCCGGACGCTGCTGGTCGAGCAGCTCGGCGTGGACCCGGGCCCGGAACTGCGCCGCCTGGAGACGGACATCCTCGGCCAGGCGCCCCACCTCGACCCCGCCACGGCCCGGAGCGGGGCGGCCGCCCAGGTATGGGCGGAAGCGGCCGCCGCCTACGACCGCACGGTGGCCTCCGGCGCGCGGACCCGTCTGGAGTCCACGGTCGGCCTGCTCCGCGACCTCTCGATGACCGGAGGCGGCGGCCTGCGAATGGCCCGGCAACAGCGCGTGGCGGCGGTCGCGGCGGCGGAGGAACTGGGCGACCCGGAACTGACCGCCCGGGTGATCGGCTCCTACGACGTCCCGGCGATCTGGACCCGCCTGGACGACCCGCAACAGGCGGCGTCGATCGTCGCCGCGGCCGAACGCACGCTGGCCGCGCTCGCGGCCGGTGTTGGGCCGACGACCGGGCACGGGGTTACGGGCGAGGCGGCGCCGCGTCATGAGGCGGTGCGGGCGCGGCTGTTGGCCACGATTGCCGTCGAGTCGCGTGGTGGTCGCTCCGAACGTGGCCGCCAGGCGGCCCGGCAGGCCGAGGAGATCGCCCGGCGGCTGGACGATCCCGCGCTGCTGGCATTCGCCCTCAACGGCGTCTTCATGCAGACCTTCGACCGCGCGGGGCTGGCGCCGCGCCGGGACGCGACCGGGGCCGAGCTGATCGCCCTGTCGGAACGGCACGGCCTGGTCACCTTCGAGGTGCTCGGCCATCTCATCCGGCTCCAGGCCCGCAGCGCGCTCGCGGACTTCGCGTCGGCGGACCGGCACGCGGCCGCCGCCGACCGTCTGGGCGAGCGCCATGAACGGCCACTGGTCAGCGTGTTCACCGAGTGGTACCGGGCACTGCGGCTGGCGGCGACAGGGCGGGCGGCCGAGGCCGAGGCGGCCTACCGGGACGCGGCCACACGGCTGGACGACGCCGGGATGCCCGGCCTGGAGCACGGTCTGCTGCCGCTCGCGCTGCTCTGTCTGCGCGTGGAACAGGGGCGCCCCGCCCCGACCGACGCGGACCTCGACTGGGGGCCGTACGCCCCCTGGGCCCGCCCGCTGGTGCTGCTGGCCCAGGACCACCGCACTGAGGCCGAGGCGGCGCTGCGCGCGGTCCCGGAGCCGCCCCGCGATCTGCTGCTGGAGGCCCTGTGGTGCCTCACCGGCCGGGCGGCCATCGCCGTCGGCGACCGGGAGACGATGGCACGCGCCCGCACCGCGCTGGCCCCGGCAGCGGCGGAACTGGCCGGGGCGGGCAGCGGCCTGCTCACCCTGGGCCCGGTCGCCCGGCACCTGGCCGATCTCACCGATGCCCTCGGGTGAGGAGGGTGAGGGCGGGAGCGGTACGGCCGGGACGGCACGGCCCGGGAAAGCGTTACGGCCGGGCCGCGGGGTACGCCGGGGGCACCGGGTACGGCCGGGGACGGCACAGCCGGGGTGCGCGGTAGGCCCGGAGGCCGCACAGTCAGGGCGCGGGGCACGACCAGGGCGCGCCACACGGCCGGGCGCACCGCACGGCCGGGCCGCGGGGTACGCCGGGGGCACCGGGTACGGCCGGGGACGGCACCGCCAAGGCGCGGCTCAGTTCTCGTCCGTGACCGTCTCGAAGCGCCAGCGGTGCACCGCGCGGCGGGCCAAGTCCTCCCCCGGTTCGGGGAGTTCCGGCAGGCCCGGGGTGTCGTAGGCGCCGTCCCACCAGGTGATGACGAGGACGCGGTCCTCGGGTGCCCGGAGGGTCTCGCGGCGCAGCGGGGGCGGGTCGAGGGGCTGGCGGGTGGCCCAGGCCAGCAGTTCCTCGCCCTTCCCCGCCACGGCGCGGGCTTCCCACATCAACGCGACGGTCATGCGTACAGGTTCTTCCGGCTCAGCTCGTGCACATGGTCATGGGAGTGGGCGTGCCCGTTCGGGTCCGGGACATGCGGATCGGTCACCGGAAGCGAGGAGTCCGCCGACAGGTCCCACGCCGAGGCGGACCGTCCCCGCGTCACCATCTCCGCGCCGAGTGCCGCGACCATCGCCCCGTTGTCCGTGCACAGCTTCGGCCGCGGCACCCGCAGGGTGAGCCCCGCGTCCTCGCAGCGGCGTTCGGCCATGGCCCGCAGCCGGGAGTTGGCGGCGACGCCGCCGCCGATCATCAGATGCTCCACGCCCTCGTCCTTGCAGGCGCGGACGGCCTTACGGGTCAGCACGTCCACCACCGCCTCCTGGAAGGAGGCCGAGACATCGGCGACCGGGACCTCCTCGCCCGCCGCCCGCTTCGCCTCGATCCAGCGGGCGACCGCGGTCTTCAGCCCCGAGAAGGAGAAGTCGTACGCGGCATCCCGCGGACCGGTCAGCCCGCGCGGGAAGGCGATCGCGTCCGGGTCGCCCTCGCGGGCGATGCGGTCGATGACGGGGCCGCCGGGGAAGCCCAGGTTCAGCACCCGGGCGATCTTGTCGAACGCCTCCCCCGCCGCGTCGTCGATGGTCGAGCCGAGCGGGCGGACGTCGGAGGTGATGTCGGGCGCGAGGAGCAGCGAGGAGTGCCCGCCGCTCACCAGCAGCGCCATCGTCGGCTCGGGCAGCGGACCGTGCTCCAGCTGGTCGACGCAGATGTGCGAGGCGAGGTGGTTGACGCCGTAGAGCGGCTTGCCGAGGGCGTAGGCGTACGCCTTGGCGGCCGAGACGCCGACCAGCAGCGCGCCCGCGAGCCCGGGGCCCGCGGTGACGGCGATGCCGTCGAGGTCGGAGGCGGCGACCCCGGCCTCCTTCAGCGCACGCTGGATCGTGGGGACCATCGCCTCCAGATGGGCGCGGCTGGCGACCTCGGGGACGACGCCGCCGAAGCGGGCGTGCTCGTCCACGCTGGAGGCGACGGCGTCGGCGAGGAGGGTGTGGCCGCGGACGATGCCGACGCCGGTCTCGTCGCAGGAGGTCTCGATGCCGAGGACGAGGGGTTCGTCAGCCATGGGTCTCGGTTCCTTGTACTGAGGTCGCGGGATTCGCGGAATTCGCTGTGTGCGCGGGGTTCGCGGCGTTCGCTGTGTGCGCGGGGTTCGCGGCGTTCGCTGTGTGCGCGGGGTTCGCTGTGTGCACGGTGGGGGCGCTGGTCTCGGTGGGCGCACCGGTCTCGGGGGACGCGCCGGCGCCCGGAGACACGCCCGTCTCAGGGGACACACCCGTCTCGCTGTCCGCGGCAGTCGCCATGCCCGCCGTGGTCACACCCGGCGCCGCCGGGTCGGACAGCCGCATAACCAGGGCGTCCACATTGCCGGGCTGGTAGTAGCCCCTGCGTATGCCGATCGGCTCGAAGCCGAAACGTTCGTACAGCCGCTGCGCGCGGGCGTTGTCGACCCGCACCTCCAGCAGCACCTCACGGCATTCGAAGGCGGTGGCGGCCGTAAGGAGGTCGGTGAGGAGGCGGGCGCCGAGGCCGGTGCCCCAGTGGTCGCGGGCGGAGGCGATGGTCTGGACGTCGCCGGTGCGGTCGAAGACGGCGAGCCCGGCGTATCCGACCAGCCGGGGCCCGCTCTCCGCCACCACATAGTGCCGGGTGGCGTCCCGGCCCCGGGCGTGGGCGAGCTCGGACCAGAACATCCCCCGCGACCAGGCGTCCTCGGGGAACAGCTCCTCCTCGAGCTCCATCACCCGGTCCAGGTCCCACCAGCGCATCTCGCGCAGCGTCACGGTCGCGCCGCTCACTTCGGGGTGACCACCTTGTAGTTGGCGGGCACCTTGGCGTCGGGGCGGCGCAGGTACAGGGGCCGGGGCGGCGGCAGCTCCTCGCCGCGCGCCAGCTTCTCGGCGGCGAGCGAGGCGAGCGCCCCGGCCGACTGGTACTCCGGCATCCCGGGCGGTACGTCGGCGAAGGCCGCCGGGTAGAGCAGCGCGCCCGCGCCGACCGCGGGCAGCCCGGCCACCCGCTCTGCGAGATCGGCGGGGTGGTCGACGGCGGGCTCGGTGACGCGGGTCCGGGCGTCGTCGTAGCGCGCCCAGTAGACCTCCTTGCGCCGCGCGTCCGTGGCCACCACGAAGGGGCCGTCCAGACCGGCCGACCCGGCGGCGTACGCGATCCCGTCCAGGGTGCACAGCCCGTGGACGGGCACGCCGAGGACCGAGCCGAAGGTGGCCGCGGTCACCAGGCCCACGCGCAGTCCGGTGTACGGGCCGGGGCCCGCCCCGACGACGATCTCCGTCACCGCGGCCAGCTCGGTGCCCGCCTCTTTCAGCGTCCGGTGCACGGCGGGCAGCAGCAACTCGCCGTGGCGCCGGGCGTCCACGTCCGAGGTCTCGGCGATCACTGCGGAGCCGTCGTGCAGGGCGACGGTCACGGCGGGGGTGGCGGTATCAAGAGCGAGCAACAGCACGAGAACAGCCTACGGCGCGCCGGGAGGTCGTTCTTTCGTACCGACCCTTCGTACCGACGGTGGAACAGCTCGGTCACCGGTCGGCCGGAGCGCCGCGGGGCGGTGGGCGCCGGTGCTACCGTCGCCGTAAGTGTGTACGGGCCGTCAGCGCGTACTGACCTCAGGAGAGGGTTGCCGCCGTGCCAAGGAGCAGTACCGGGCCAGCTGTGGCCGTACTCACCGCCGCCGCGCTGGGCGTCGTCGGGTTCCTCGGCTACCAGGCCGCCGCGACCGCCCCCGACCATCCGACGCAGGCCCGGCCCGGGTCGCACGCCGCCGAGTCCAAGAAGAAGGACAAGGACGACGCGGGGTCGAAGCGGAAGTCCACCGCCCTTCCGGCCGGCTCCGGCACCGGCGTACGGGTGGTCTACGCACTGGGCGACAAGCGGGTCTGGCTGGTCGGTGCCGACGGTAAGGCCACCCACACCTTCCAGGTGGGCCCGAGCCCGGCCAGCCCCGACCCGGGGACCTATTCCGTGACCTCGCGCAACAAGGGCGGGGTCGGATCGGACGGAGTGCAGGTCGAGCACGTCGTCATCTTCCACTCGGAAGGGGGGGTCGTGTTCGGTTTCAGCGCGGCGGTGGACGGGTCGATGCCGGACCCGAACGCGCGCAAGCGGACCGGGGCCGTCCGGGAGAGCCGGGCGGACAGCGCGGCGATGTGGGAGTTCGCCCAGGTGGACACGAAGGTCGTCGTCATCCCGTAGCCCGGTAGTCCGGCCGTCGGTGGTCCCGTAGCGGAGATGACGCGGCCGCGACGGGCGCTATGCCGCGTCGCGCTCCTCGTCGTCCGCCTCGTGCGCGGACTCGGGCTCGGACTCGGCTGACGCGGGCGTCTCGGCGGACGCGGGCGTCTCCTCCTCGGCCGGCCGCGGGGGCGTCGAGACCGCGCTCGCCGCCGCACATGCCGCCAGGAGCTCCGACATCGACGGTGACCGGTCCTCGCGCGGGCCGGTCCCGGCCACGGGGTCGTGGGCCGACATGGATGCCTCCTGAGGGTGCTGGGGCAGTCGAGCGGAGTTAGGCAGACCTAACCCACGCTTTCTCCACCCATGTGACCACGGGCGATGCCCGGAATGCAACAGCATGCCGACGGCTTGTCGGAAACTACCCGGCATCTGCACGCGAGCTCTACCCGGCGACAACCGCACGGCTGGACGGCTGGACGGCGCTACCCCGCGAGCGACGCCAGGTCCTCCCCCGCCCAGCGGGGGCCGACGCCCGTCACCACCACGTCCCGTACGTCGTCCACATCGGCGGCCGTCGTGTCCGTGACCGCCATGTCGCTGCCCACCGTCCGCTGGATCACCACATGCAGCCGGTCCTCCGCCAGCCCCTCCACCTTCCCCTCGCCCCACTCCACGGCCACCACCGAATCCGGCAGGGAGACGTCGAGGTCCAGGTCCTCCATCTCGTCGAGGCCGCCGTTCAGCCGGTACGCGTCGACATGGACCAGCGGCGGACCGTCGCCCAGCGAGGGGTGCACCCGGGCGATCACGAAGGTGGGAGAGGTGACGGCGCCACGAACGCCGAGGCCCTCGCCCAGGCCCCGCGTCAGGGTCGTCTTGCCCGCGCCGAGTTCACCGGTGAGCAGGACCAGATCGCCGGGGCGCAGCAGCTTGGCGAGTCTGCGGCCCAGGTCCCGCATCTGGTCGGGGGAGGTGACGGTGATGCGCGTGCCTACGTCCATCTGTCTCCTAGCGCGAGGGCCACCGGCTTCCGTCGGCGGCCGCATTGCTTCTCCGGCCCATGATATTTTCCCTCTGTCCCGGTAGGGACCGGTTCGGGCTGGACCGCGACCTTCGGGTTGGAAGCCCCCCGCCTTCAGGCGAGGGAGCGGAGTCACACTCGCCGATGGTACGGACCACGGCGACGGGGCGCCTCGCGCCAGGGCTCTACGTGACGGCGCTTCGCACGGCTGCGAAGCGCCGTCACGTAGAGCCTAGCCCCGGGCCGACTCCCCCCAGCCCGTCACGCCCCGCTTCGCCCGGTCGCCCGCCCCGTCCACGGCCCGCGACAACAGCTCGGTCAGATGGCCGTTGACCACCTCGGGATGCTCAAGGATCACCAGATGCCCGGCCTCTTCGAGGATCACCAGCTCAGCGCCGGGAAGCAGCTCGGCGATCGCCTCGCTGTGTTCCATCGGGGTGATCAGGTCCTTGTCGCCCGCGAGCACCAGCACCGGACGCCCGTCGAAGTGCGGCAGCGCGGCCGCCTTGTCGTGGGCGATGAACGCCGGATAGAACTCCGCGACCACATCGATCGGCGTCGCCTCGATCAGCCGCTCGGCGAACCGCGCGACCCCCGGGTCCACGTCCTTCGAGCCGAACGAATAGCGCTTGATCAGCCCCGCGAAGAGATCGGCGGTGGCCCGCCGCCCCCGTTCGACCAGGTCGGCCTGCCAGCCCAGCGCCTTGAGCAGCCCGGGCAGCACCCGCCGCACCGCGTTCACCCCGACCACCGGGAGGCCGAAGCTGACCTCGCCCAGCCGACCCGCCGAGGTGCCGATGAAGGCCGCGCCGATCACGCGCTCGCGCACCAGGTCGGGGTACTGCGCGGCGAGCGCCATCATCGTCATGCCGCCCATGGAGTGGCCGACCAGCACCAGCGGACCCTCGGGCGCGGCCGCGTCTATGACCGCCTTCAGATCGCGGCCGAGCTGGTCGATGCTGATCGCCTCGCCGTCCGCCTGGGCGCAGCCGCGCGCCGAGCGGCCGTGGCAGCGCTGGTCCCAGTAGACGGTGCGGACGACCTCGCGCAGCGCGGAGCGCTGGAAGTGCCAGGAGTCCTGGCCGAGGCAGTAGCCATGGCTGAAGACCATGGTGACGGGGGTGGGGGTGCGGCGCCCGAACCGCCGCTTGCGCCGCGGCGAGGGCGCGGCGGCATTCTCCCGCACCTCTTCGACCTCGTAGTAGAGCTCGGTGCCGTCGTCGGCGACCGCCGTGCCCGGAGTGCCGCGCAGGGTGCCGTACGGGCCCTCGGCGTCCAGTGCGAGGCGGGCCTTGCGCCGTACACCGCGGCCGACCGTCAGCCGCTCCAGCGCGACGCCCGCGGCCGCCCCCGCCGCGAGCACGCCGATCGTGGCTCCCGCGAATCCGGCGCCCCGGCGCCAGCTCACGGCTGTGGCCCCCGCCGCGACTCGTGTCGCCATCTCTGCCGTACTGCCGGCCGTGCTCTCGTCGCCCATGGTCAGTTCCCTGTGCCCCCGTCCTCACCTACATAAACGCGGGGAATCCGGGCCGAGATTCGCGTCACGATCTCATAGGCGATCGAGCCCACGGCACGTGCCCAGTCCTCGGCGGTCGGCTCGCCCCGGTCGCCCGGGCCGAACAGCACCGCCTCGTCCCCCGGGGCGGCGGTGTCCCCGCCCAAGTCCACCACGAACTGGTCCATGGCGACCGTGCCCGCGATGGTCCGCCACTTTCCCGCGACCAGCACCGGGCCGGTGCCCGAGGCGTGGCGCGGAATGCCGTCCCCGTACCCGACGGGCACCAGCGCGAGGGTGGTCTCGCCGGGGGTCACATAGCGGTGCCCGTAGGAGACGCCGTGTCCGCCCGGTACCCGCTTGACGGAGGCGAGCGCGGCGGAGAGCGTCATCACCGGCCGCAGGCCGAAGTCGGCGGCCGCGCCGAGCTCGGGGCTCGGGGAGATGCCGTAGGTGGCGATGCCGGTCCGTACGAGGTCGAAGTGCGACTCGGGCACGGTCAGGGTCGCCGGGGAGTTGGCCAGGTGGCGCACCTCCGGCCGCAGCCCCGCCTGTTCGGCGTGCGCCACCATGTCGCGGAAGACCGACAGCTGGGCGTCGATGGACGGATGGCCCGGCTCGTCCGCGCAGGCGAAGTGGGACCACAGCCCCGTCACCCGAACGGCCCCTTCCGCCTCGGCCGCGCGGGCCTCGTCGACCAGCGCGGGCCAGTCGGCGGGCTGGCAGCCGCTCCGGCCGAGCCCGGTGTCCGCCTTCAGGTGGAGCCGCGCCGTACGGCCGCACGCACGCGCCGCCGCGACGGCCTCGCGCAGCGCCCACAGTCCGCTGGCCGAGACGTCGATGTCCGCCTCGATCGCCTGCCGCCAGGGGCCGCCGGGCGTCCACAGCCAGCACATCAGCCGCCCCGTGTCCCCCGCCGCCCGCAGCGCGAGCGCCTCCTCGGGCGTGGCCGCCCCCAGCCAGCTCGCGCCCGCCTCACGGGCGGCACGCGCGCACGGGACCATGCCGTGGCCATAGGCGTCCGACTTGACCACGGTCATCAGCTCGGCCGTGGGTGCCGCGGCGCGCAGCGCCCTCACGTTGGCCCGTAGGGCGGCCAGATCGACCACGGCACGGGCGCGCATCGGTGTCTCGTCCATCTCCGTCAGTCTCTCAGGCCGATCAGCCCACCGGAGTGTGTGCTTCCACGCACGGAGTGCCCTCTGTTCGGGAGACTAAGAGCATGAGGATTGCCTACAGCGTGGAGACCGTAAGGGCCGCCGAGCGCGAACTGATGGCGCGGCTGCCCGAAGGAGCGCTCATGCAGCGCGCGGCGGCGGGGCTCGCGGCCGCGTGCGCCGATCTGCTGGGCCGGGTGTACGGCTCCCGGGTGGCCCTGCTCGTCGGGAGCGGCGACAACGGCGGTGACGCGCTCTACGCGGGCGCCCGGCTGGCCCGGCGCGGCGCCGGGGTCACGGCGGTGCTGCTCAACCCCGACCGGGCGCATCAGAGCGGGCTCGCCGCGCTGCGGGCCGCCGGCGGGCGCGCGGTGTCGGCCGAGGGCGGCCGGGCCGACGCCGACGGGGGCGAAGCGGCCGCCGATTGGGGCGAGGCGGCCGTGGCCCGCGCCGATCTCGTCATCGACGGCATCGTCGGCATCGGCGGCAAGGGCGGGCTGCGGCCCGACGCGGAGCGGCTGGTCCGGGCGGTGCGCGGCATCGCCGTCGCCGTGGACCTGCCCAGCGGGGTCGATGCCGACACCGGCGAGGTGCGCGGCTCCGCCGTGCGCGCGGACGCCACGATCACCTTCGGCGCGTACAAGCCGGGGCTGCTCATCGACCCCGCCCACACCCACGCGGGCGCCCTGCGGCTGATCGACATCGGCCTGGACGCCCATCTTCCGGCCGACCCCGACGTGGAGGCCCTGCAGCACGAGGACGTGGCGGCGCTGCTGCCCCGGCCCATGCCCGAGAGCGACAAGTACCGGCGCGGCGTGGTGGGCGTCGTCGCGGGCTCCGCCCGCTACCCGGGCGCGGCCGTGCTGGCCGTCTCGGGCGCGCTGCGGGGCGGTGCGGGGGCGGTTCGCTACGTGGGCCCCGCGGCCGACGACGTCATCTCACGCTTCCCCGAGACCCTCGTCCACACCGGGCCCCCGGCCAAGGCGGGCCGCGTCCAGTCGTGGGTCGTCGGCCCCGGCCTCGGCGACGGCGCGGCGGCCAAGCACTCCCTGGACGACGTCCTCGCCTCCGACGTCCCGGTGCTGGTCGACGCCGATGGGCTCCACCTGCTGCCCACCGGGAGCGACCTGCGCAAACGCGAGGCGGCGACCGTCCTGACCCCGCATGCGGGCGAGGCGGCGGCGCTGCTCGGCGTGAGCCGCGAGGAGGTCGAGTCGGGCCGCCTCGCCGCCGTGCGCGCCCTGTCCGAGCGCTACGGCGCGACCGTGCTCCTGAAGGGGTCCACCACGCTGATCGCCGCCGAACACCAGCCGGTGCGCGTCAACCCCACCGGCACCGGCTGGCTGGCCACGGCGGGCAGCGGCGACGTGCTCTCCGGGCTGATCGGCTCCCTGCTCGCCACCGGCCTCCCCGCCCGCGACGCCGCCTCCGTCGGCGCCTACCTCCACGGCCTGGCCGCCCGCCGCGCCACGACCCCGCATGGCGCCCCCATCGCCGCGTACGACGTCTCGACGGCGCTGACGGACACATGGCGGGACGTGCTGGCCTGAGGCTTCCGCGGATTCCGCTGGGTGCGGCTGCCGCCGCGTGGTGGTTGCTGAGGTGCGCCCGCCGTTCGTGGTGGGGACCGGGGGCGGGCCTCCGGCACCCACCACGAACAGCAGGCGCACCACCCACGCACCCGCGCGCAACGACGCAGCCGGACCCGCACCCGCACCCAGCGGAACCCTCACCCCTCCGCGATCACCACCGCCGACGCGACCCCCGCGTCATGGCTCAGAGAGACATGCAGCCCCCGCACCCCCAGCCGCTCCGCGCAGACGGCGATCGTGCCGCGGACGGAGAGGCGGGGGCGGCCGCTGGGTTCGGTGAGGATCTCGGCGTCCGTCCAGCGCAGGCCGCCGGGGGCGCCCAGGGACTTGGCCAGGGCCTCCTTGGCCGCGAAGCGGGCCGCCAGGGAGGCCATGCCACGGCGTTCCCCGCTCGGCAGCCACAGCTCGCGCTCGACGAAGAGCCGGTCCGCCATCCCGGGCGTGCGCTCCAGCGCCTCCGCGAAACGGTCGATACCGGCCACGTCGATGCCCACGCCGACGATCACGCCGTCATCCGTCGGGTCACTCCACGGTCACCGACTTGGCGAGGTTCCTCGGCTGGTCGACCTCGTTGCCGCGCGCCGTGGCCAGCTCGCACGCGAAGACCTGCAGCGGCACCGTCGCGACCAGGGGCTGCAGCAACGTAGGCGTGGCGGGGATCTCGATCAGGTGGTCGGCGTACGGGGCCACCGTCTCGTCGCCGCGCTCGGCGATGACGATCGTGCGGGCGCCGCGCGCCCGGATCTCCTGGATGTTGGAGACGATCTTGTCGTGCAACACGGACCGCCCGCGCGGCGACGGCACGACCACGACGACCGGGACGTCCTGCTCGATCAGCGCGATCGGCCCGTGCTTGAGCTCGCCCGCGGCGAAGCCCTCGGCGTGCATGTAGGCGAGCTCCTTGAGCTTGAGCGCGCCCTCCAGGGCAACCGGGTAGCCCACGTGGCGCCCCAGGAAGAGGACGGTGTTCTTGTCCGCCAGGCTGCGGGCCAGCTCGCGTACCGGCTCCATGGTCTCCAGGACCTGGTCCACCTGGGTCGCGATCTCCGACAGCTCGCGGATCACGGACAGGATCTCGTCGCCCCACTTGGTGCCGCGCACCTGGCCCAGGTAGAGCGCCACCAGGTAGCAGGCCACCAGCTGGGTGAGAAACGCCTTGGTGGAGGCGACGGCGACCTCGGGCCCGGCGTGGGTGTAGAGCACCGCGTCCGACTCGCGCGGGATGGTGGAGCCGTTCGTATTGCAGATGGCCAGTACCTTCGCGCCCTGCTCCCGCGCGTGCCGCAGCGCCATCAGGGTGTCCATGGTCTCGCCGGACTGGGAGATGGCGATCACCAGCGTCCGCTGGTCCAGGATCGGATCGCGGTAGCGGAACTCGCTGGCCAGCTCCGTCTCGCAGGGGATCCGGGTCCAGTGCTCGATGGCGTACTTGGCGATCATGCCCGCGTGGTAGGCCGTGCCGCAGGCGACGATCACGACCTTGCTGACCTCGCGCAGCACCGAGGCCGGGATGCGCACCTCGTCCAGGCAGAGGTTCCCGGCCAGGTCGATCCGGCCGAGCAGGGTGTCCGCGACGGCCTTCGGCTGCTCGGCGATCTCCTTGAGCATGAAGTAGTCGTAGCCGCCCTTCTCGGCGGCGGAGGCGTCCCAGTCCACGTGGTACGGGCGGACCTCGGCCGGCGCCCCCTCGAAGTCGGTGACGACCACACCCTCCCGGCGGGCCTCCACGACCTGGTCCTGGCCCAGCTCGATGGCCTCGCGGGTGTGGGCGATGAAGGCGGCCACATCGGAGGCGAGGAACGCCTCGTCCTCGCCGACGCCGACGACCAGCGGCGAGTTGCGGCGCGCTCCGACCACCACATCGGGCGCGTCCGCGTGCACCGCGACCAGGGTGAAGGCGCCCTCCAGACGGCGGCAGACCTGGCGCATCGCCTCGGCGAGGTCGCCGCAGGACGAGAACGACTCGGCGAGCAGATGCGCCACGACCTCCGTGTCGGTCTCGGAGGCCAGGTCGTGGCCGCGCTCGGCCAGCTCGGCGCGGAGCGCGGCGAAGTTCTCGATGATGCCGTTGTGGACGACCGAGACCCGGCCCGCGTTGTCCAGGTGCGGATGGGCGTTGGCGTCGGTGGGGCCGCCGTGGGTGGCCCAGCGGGTGTGGCCGATGCCGGTACTGCCGGTGGGCAGCGGGCGATCGGCCAGCTCCTTCTCCAGGTTGGCCAGCTTGCCCGCCTTCTTGGCGGCCGCCAGCCCGCCATCGGCCAGCACGGCGACGCCCGCCGAGTCATAGCCGCGGTACTCCAGCCGCTTGAGTCCGGCGAGGACGACATCGAGGGCCGACTGCCCTCCCACATAACCAACGATTCCGCACATGGACGCAGCGTACGGCCCCCGGACCCGGGCCGGGGTGACCGACCCCACGCCTCAACCGCGCTCACTCGGCCGGTCCCTGCCATGACAATGAGGGGGTGATCACGTCAACCGCGCGCGCGGCGCGCACCGTGCGCGGCCCGCAGCGGCGGAGCGGCGAGGCGACCCCGTATGTGGATCTGTCCCGCGCCGAGTGGAGCGCGCTGCGGGACAAGACCCCGCTGCCGCTGACCGCCGAGGAGGTGGAGAAGCTGCGCGGGCTGGGCGACGTCATCGACCTCGAAGAGGTGCGGGACGTCTATCTGCCGCTGTCCCGGCTGCTCAACCTCTATGTGGCCGCCACCGGCAATCTGCGCGGCGCGCTCAACACCTTCCTCGGCGACACCAAGCACGGCAACGGCGCCCAGCCCGGTACGCCCTTCGTCATCGGCGTGGCGGGCAGCGTCGCGGTCGGCAAGTCGACCACCGCCCGGCTGCTCCAGGCGCTGCTGGCCCGCTGGCCCGAGCATCCGCGGGTGGAGCTGATCACCACGGACGGCTTTCTGTACCCCAACGCCGAGCTGCGGCGCCGCGGGCTGATGTCCCGTAAGGGGTTCCCCGAGAGTTACGACCGCAGGGCGCTGACCCGTTTCGTCGCCGATGTGAAGGCGGGCCGGGCGGAGGTGTCGGCGCCGGTCTACTCGCACCTGATCTACGACATCGTGCCGGACGAGCGGCTGACCGTGCACCGCCCCGACATCCTGATCGTCGAGGGGCTCAATGTGCTGCAGCCCGCGCTGCCGGGGAACGACGGGCTGACCCGGGTGGGGCTCGCGGACTTCTTCGACTTCAGCGTGTACGTGGACGCCAGGACCGAGGACATCGAGCGCTGGTACCTGGGCCGCTTCCGGAAGCTGCGGGAGACGGCCTTCCAGGACCCCTCCTCGTACTTCCGCAAGTACACCCAGGTCTCCGAGGAGGAGGCGCTGGACTACGGCCGGATGATCTGGCGCACCATCAACAAGCCCAATCTGAAGCAGAACGTCCAGCCCACGCGGGGCCGGGCGACGCTGGTGCTGCGCAAGGGGCCGGACCACAAGGTCCAGCGGCTGTCCCTGCGCAAGCTGTGAGGAGCGTACGTACGCCATGCTGCACTTGCGGTTGATCGTCCCCGCTGACCGCACCGAGGCGGTGGTGCGCGGCATCGAGAAGACGGTCGGCGCCACCCATCTGGTGGTGCTGCCGGGCGCCGCCCGCGACCCCGCGGGCGACGTCGTCATGTGCGACGTGGCGCGCGAGGCCGGGGACGGTCTGCTGGGCGAGCTGCGCGAGCTGGGTCTTGACGAGACCGGGTCGATCGCGGTGGAGAACATCGACCTCTCGCTGTCCAAGCGCGCCGACAAGGCGGAGGAGGAGGCGCCCGGCGAGGGAGCGGACGCGGTCCTGTGGGAGCAGCTGGCGGACGCCACCCATGAGGAGTCCACGCTCTCGGTCACCTATCTCGCCTTCCTCGTCATCGCGACGATGATCGCGGCATGCGGTGTGGTGCTGGACAACGCGATCCTGATCGTGGGCGCGATGGCGGTGGGCCCGGAGTTCGGGCCGCTGGCGGGGCTGTGCACCGCGCTGGTGCGGCGCGCGCCGCGGCTGGCGGCGCGCTCGGCGATCGCGCTGCTGGTCGGGTTCGCCGCGGCGATGGTGCTGACCACCGGCTTCAGCATCGCGATGGACGCGGTGGGGCTCTTCGGCAGGGACATGCTGGAGCGCGCCCGGCCGAACACGGACTTCATCTGGAAGCCGGACATGTTCTCGTTCGTGGTCGCCGTGCTCGCGGGGATCGCGGGCACGCTCTCGCTGACGTCGGCGAAGTCCGGTGCGCTGGTGGGGGTGGCGATCTCGGTGACGACGGTGCCGGCGGCGGCCAATGCGGCGGTGGCGCTGGGGTATGGGGAGATCGAGCAGATGTGGGGCTCCACGGAGCAGTTGCTGCTGAACCTGGTGGGGATCGTGGTGGCGGGGACGCTGACGTTGGGGATGCAGAAGGTTGTGTGGGGGCGGCGGGGGTAGCCCCGCCCCGCCCCCTTCCCGCTGCGTCGATATGCGGCTCCGCGCGTGGCGGGGCGCCGCCCCGGACCCCGCTCCTCAAGCGCCGGAGGGGCTGGAAAAATCCAGCCCCTCCGGCGCGAGGAAGCGACAGGACGGCCGGCGTGTACCGGCAGCGGGGCCGGGACCGAGGCCACCGCGGTACACGGCGGCGGTCCAGGCGGCCTCGCTGAAGTCCGGTGCGGTTCGGTTGCGCCCAGAAGGGGCGCGGGGCTGTGTCGTTGTGCGGCTCCGCCGCGTGGGCGCGACCAGCCACGACGCGGCCGCGGATGAACGACCGCACCTTGCGCCGCTTCCCGCGGAGCGCCTAGCCCAGGGCCGATTTCACCGCGTCCGCCAGGCGTCCGGCGACCGAGCGGGCCTGTTCGATGTCGGCCGCCTCGACCATGACCCGCACCAGCGGCTCCGTGCCCGACGGGCGGAGGAGTACTCGGCCGGTCTCGCCCAGCTCGCGCTCGGCCTCGGAGACGGCCGCGGCCAGGTCGGCGCTGGAGGCGACGCGCGACTTGTCCACGTCGGGGACGTTGACCAGGACCTGGGGCAGTCGCTCCATGACGGCGGCGAGATCGGCCAGGGTGCGGCCGGTCGCGGCGACGCGGGCCGCCAGCAGCAGACCGGTGAGCGTGCCGTCACCGGTCGTGGCCTGATCGAGGACGATCACATGGCCGGACTGCTCGCCGCCGAGCGCGTAGCCGCGGGTCTTCATCTCCTCCAGCACATAGCGGTCCCCGACCGCCGTCTGGACCAGCTCGACGCCCTCTCGCTTCATGGCCAGCTTGAAGCCGAGGTTGGACATCACGGTGCCGACCACCGCGTCCCCCCGCAGCTCGCCCGCCTCGCGCATGGCCAGGGCGAGGACGGCGAGGATCTGGTCGCCGTCGACCTCGCGGCCGGTCGCGTCCACCGCGAGACAGCGGTCGGCGTCCCCGTCGTGGGCGATGCCGAGGTCGGCGCGGTGTTCCACGACGGCGGCCTGGAGCCGGGCGAGGTGGGTGGAGCCGTAGCCGTCGTTGATGTTGAGGCCGTCCGGGTCGGTGCCGATCGTCACGACCTCGGCCCCGGCCCGCGCGAACGCCTCGGGCGAGACCCGGGCGGCGGCGCCGTGCGCGCCGTCGATGACGACCTTGAGGCCGTCGAGCCGGTTGGGGAGGGCGCCGACCAGGTGGGCCACGTAGGCGTCGAAGCCCTCCTCGTAGGGCCGGACCCGGCCCACCCCGGCGCCCGTCGGCCGGTCCCACGGCTCGCCGGAGGCATGCGAGCGGTAGGTGGTCTCGATACGGTCTTCCAGCTCGTCGGCCAGCTTGTGACCGCCGCGGGCGAAGAACTTGATCCCGTTATCGGGCATCGGGTTGTGGCTCGCGGAGAGCATCACCCCGAGGTCCGCGTCCAGCGCCCCGGTCAGATGCGCGACGGCCGGCGTGGGCAGCACACCGACCCGCAGAACGTCCACTCCGGCGCTGGCCAGCCCCGCCACCACGGCCGCCTCCAGGAACTCCCCGGACGCTCGCGGATCCCGCCCGACCACCGCCACCGGCCGGTGGCCCTCGAAGGTTCCCGCCTCGGCGAGCACATGCGCCGCCGCTACCGACAGGCCGAGCGCCATCTCAGCCGTCAGATCGGCGTTGGCGACGCCGCGCACACCATCCGTACCGAAGAGTCGTCCCACTGGTGTCCTCCGAAGTTACGAGCTGGGGGGCAGAAGCTTGCTTGTAGGTATACGCCCCCTGGTGGCGATAGCCGAACGCCCCGGGGGCACAGGTGGTGCCGCCGGGGCGTTCGGGTGAAGCAGCGGTGCCGCGATGGGCGTCAGCGCTTGCTGTACTGAGGCGCCTTGCGGGCCTTCTTCAGACCGGCCTTCTTACGCTCGGTGGCGCGGTCGTCACGGGTCAGGAAGCCGGCCTTCTTGAGGGGGGCGCGGTTGTTGTCCACGTCCGCCTCGTTCAGCGCGCGGGCGATGCCCAGACGGAGCGCACCGGCCTGGCCGGACACGCCGCCGCCCGCGATGCGGGCGATCACGTCGTAGCGGTCGTCCAGCTCGAGCACCTTGAAGGGCTCGTTGACTTCCTGCTGGTGAACCTTGTTGGGGAAGTACTCCTCGAGAGTACGACCGTTGATCTTCCACTGCCCGCTGCCCGGCACGATGCGGACGCGCGCCACGGCGTTCTTGCGACGCCCGGTGCCGGCGGCCGGCTGCGGGTCACCGAAGCGGGAAGCGAGCGACTCGGAGGTGTACTCCGACTCGACCGTCTCAACGCTCTCGGTGGTGTACTCCTCGACATCGAGGGGGGTCTCGGCGGTGGTCTCGGCCACGATGCTCCTCAGATTCTTTTCGTCGTCAGGGGTGGCCGGGACTACTGCGCGACCTGGGTGATCTCGAACGGGACCGGCTGCTGAGCGGTGTGCGGGTGCTGGTCACCCGAGTACACCTTCAGCTTCGAGAGCATCTGACGGCCCAGGGTGTTCTTGGGGAGCATGCCCTTGATGGCCTTCTCGACGGCCTTCTCCGGGTTCTTCTCCAGCAGCTCGTCGTAGCGGATGGAGCGCAGACCACCCGGGTAGCCGGAGTGGCGGTACGCCATCTTCTGGGTCCGCTTGTTACCGGAGAGGTGCACCTTGTCGGCGTTGATGATGATGACGAAGTCACCAGTGTCGACATGCGGCGCGTACACCGGCTTGTGCTTGCCCCGCAAGAGGGTGGCGGCCTGAGTGGCCAGACGGCCGAGAACAACGTCGGTGGCGTCGATGACGTGCCACTGACGCTGGACGTCGCCGGGCTTGGGGCTGAACGTACGCACGGTCGTAGCCTTCGCTTCTTCAGTGAGTGGGGTCTCCCCGGATCCGCTAGGACCGAGGGGACGGGTCCGGACAAGGCCACCCGGACGATCACGACAGCCTTGGCCGCACCTCGGTGACGCATCCGAGTGCCTGCCGCTGGTCATCGGCCCGGTGGACCGGCGTAACGGCCTCTCACGTGAGAACGAGCAAGCCAATACGCATAACGAACTGGCAGAATACCGGCCCGCCCCACCGCGGGTCAAAACACCCCCGCCCCACCGGGCACCCGCCGGCCGCCCGCACCGGGCCGGGCCACCGGCCGGGCCCGCGCCCCGCCGACGGCTCCCCGGCGTCACCCGGCCGGTCTAAGATGCGCGCCATGAGCTTTGGGCAAGGGGGGCCTTACGGGCCCGGGGGATCTCAGCCGCCTCAGCCGTCGACACCGGACTGGGCGGCGCTCGCCGACCAGTCCGCCCGCGCGGGCCGGCGCCGCAGGCTGCTCTTCATCGGCGGCGGGGTGCTGGCCACCGCCGCCGTCGCCGCGATCGTCGCCACCGCCGTGGTCAGCAGCGGCCACAAGGACAAGAGCGGCGGGGACTCGGCCGGCGGGCTGCCCACCCCCCAGGACCTCCCCAGCGAGTCGGCGACGTCCGAGCCCACCTTCTCCGATGTCGCCCCGCCCGCGCCGCCGAAGCCGCTGGACATCATCTCCAGCGCCCGGCGGGACAAGGCGCCGCTGTCCGCGGCCACCCTCTTCCCGGAGAAGCGCGCCGCGAAGGACGACCGCTCGTACACCAAGGCGGCGTCCGCCTCCACGACGAGCTGCGCCGCCGCCACCCAGGGGGCGCTCGGCTCGGTCCTGACGAACAACGGCTGCCGCAAGCTGCTGCGGGCCACCTTCTCCCGGGACGGCGTCGCGGTGACGGTCGGCGTCGCGGTCTTCGACGGCAAGGCGGCGGCCGAGAAGGCCAAGGACCAGTACAAGCCCAATATCGCCTCGCTGACGGGCGGAGGCGTGCCGGCCTTCTGCCGCCGGACCGCCTGCCAGAGTTCGGCGAACGCGATCGGGCGGTACGCCTACTTCACGATCTCCGGCTATACGTCGGGCAAGGCGGTCACGGCGTCGGACACCGCGGCCCTCCAGGCCGGGCGCGATGTGGCCGACTACACCTTCCGCCGCATCCTGGCCCGCGGCAGCGCCCAGGCATCGGCGGAGGCGGCCGCGACGACCGCCAACTGAGCCACCACCGCCGGCTGAGACGCCGGTCCCGCCGGTCCCCCGCCGGGCGGCGCCCGCCGGGGGGATCGGGGATCGGCTACGACGCGGCGCCCCGCGCGGCCTTCTCCACCTTCGCCACCTGGGCGTCCACCAGCGCGGCCGGGACCTCGGACTTCGTGGGGTCCGAGATGTTCGTCCCGAAGAACACCATGAGCTGCGGACCGGACCGCACCACCGTGAACTTGATGACGGCCTTGTTCTCGCTCGCGTCATGCAGGCTGAAGGCCAGCGCCTCGTCCCCCGCCTTCGGCGCTTCGAGCTGCTCCACCTTCTTGACGTCCGACTTCTCCCCGGAGCCGTCCTTCGCCGCGAACCCGCCCTGGCAGGCGGTCGCCGCCTCGCGCAGGTCCTTGATCGTCTGCTCGGCGTCGCCCGGTCCGTAGGAGGAGACCCGGATCAGGCCGATGCCGCCGATCTTCGCCTTGGAGAGGTCGGTGGCGTAGGAGCGGTGGACGCTGGCCTTGGGCGCCGGGTCGTACTGGGACCCCATCAGCGCGGCCAGCGGCTGGCACTCGGCCTTCCCCGACTTGGCCGACCCGCCCTCGCTGATCTCCTTGTCGGTCATCTTCTGGATTTCGAACCCCTTGAGCTCACCGCTCGCCAGGGTGGCCCGCTCCAGGGCGGACGCGGACAGCGCCTTCGCGGCCGGGGCGGTGCTCGCGGGCTTGTCGTCCTGCTTGGCGCCGTCGGACTTGCCGTCGCCGGAGTCGCTGCCGCATCCGGTCATCAGCCCCAGCGCCGCCACCGCCGCGATGGCCGCGCCTATGGTCCGCTTCGCACCGGACTCGTTCATTTCTCTGTCCACCCCTGGTCGATATCGGGCCCGTACGGCCACCGCACGGACACCCCGCAGACTCCCAGAACACCGGGAGGGTTGTACTCCCTTTCCCGAATGTGGTGGATCCCATATCACCATGCGCATAAGCAACCTTCAGGGCCCAGACCAGTCTTACGGACCGATCGGTCCTTTCTGGCTCCATACCGGCATCACCCCGACCCCAAATCGGCCCAATGCGGCCCGGTTCGGAACCAGCACCCAGCACGGCCTCGGAGGGGAGGGCACGCCGCGGCGGATCGGCTGCGCCGGGCGTACATCACCGTGAAGATTTCTTTCCTGCTCCACAACGCCTATGGCATCGGTGGCACCATCCGGTCGACCTTCAATGTGGCCGGGGCGCTCGCCGCTCACCACACCGTGGAGATCGTCTCCCTGATCCGCACCATCGACGCCCCGAACCTCCCCCTCCACCCCGCCGTACGGCTCAGACCCCTGATCGACCTGCGCCCCCAGGAGGACGGAGCCCGGGCGCGCGACCTCGGCCATCCGCTGCTGTCGCGGCCCAGCACCCACATCCCGGACGCCGAGGCCAGAGGCACCACCAACTTCAACGCCCTCACCGATGAACGCGTCGCCGCCTACCTCGACCGCACCGACGCCGACGTCGTCATCGCCACCCGCCCCGGCCTGGTGATCTACCTCGCCGCGCTCGGCCGCACCGGCCGCTTTCTGCGGATCGGCCAGGAGCACCGCCTCTACGGCACCCACCGCGCCGAGATCCGCGCCGCCTGCGACGCCGCCATACCCCATCTCGACGCGTTCACCTCGGTCTCCGAGGCCGACGCGGCCACCCACCGGGACCGTCTCCCCGGTATCACCACCCGGCTGACCGCCCTGCCCAACGGAGTGCCCGCCACCGGGATCGAGCCCTCCGACGGCCGCGCCAAACTGGTCGTGGCCGCGGGCCGGCTGATCCCGGTCAAGCGCTACGACCTGCTGGTGGCCGCCTGGGAGAAGGTCGCCGCCAAACACCCCGACTGGCGGTTGCGCATCTACGGCCGCGGCCCCCAACTCCCCGCGCTGCGCCGCCAGATCGACGGGCTCGGGCTGGCCGGCCAGATCACCCTGATGGGCGCCCACTCCCCCATCGAGACCGAGTGGGCCAAGGGCGCGATCGCCGCCGTCACCTCCCGCGAGGAGTCCTTCGGCATGACGATCGTCGAGGCGATGCACTGCGGGGTGCCCGTGGTCGCCACCGACTGCCCGCACGGGCCGGGCGAGATCATCACCGACGGCCGGGACGGGCTGCTGGTGCCGCCCGGCGACGCCGACGGGATCGCCAAGGGGCTGCTGACCCTGATCGAGGACGGCGAACTGCGCCGCTCGATGGGCGAGGCGGCCCGTATCTCGGCGCGGCGGTACGCCCCCGAGCGCGTGGCGGCCGCCTACGAGCGGCTCATCGAGGAACTCCACACCGCCCGCGGCGGGGCCCCGGCCCACCGGCGCCGTAGTGTCACGCCCCTGCGGGCCCGGGCGGCCGGGACGCCGCTGACCGTCACCCTCAAGGGCGCGGTCAAGCAGCTCGTCCGCAGGCCGCTGCGGCCCGTCGCGTCCTGCCGGGTCACCGCCGAGGGCAATCTGTCGGTGCTGGTGGAGCCCGCCGAGGTGCGCGGCGGCGAACTCGAACTGACCATCACCCGCCGGAAGAGCGACGAGCCTCCCCTCCGCGTTCCGCTGCTGCCCCCGGCGGGCATCGCGCCGTCCGCGCCCTGGACGGCCACGCTCGACCGCGCGACGCTCGATCTCGCCGAGGGCCGCTGGGATCTGCATGTGGTCCGCCGCTCCGACGGCGTCCGCCGCCGGGTCGGCTGCCGCTTCGCCGAGGGGCGCGGGCTGTTGGACCTGGAGCCGCTGCCCGGCTCGCCCGTCGCCTGGTGGATCCCCTACGCCACGGTCGACGGCTATCTCGCGCTGCGCGCCTGGCGGCGCCCGGTCCATGCCGAGGCCCGGGTGATCCGCATGGACGCCGAGGGGCTCGCCGTCGAAGGCGCCCTGTACGGGGCGCGCTTCGGGCCCGGCGCCGCCCCGACCGCGGTGGCCACCCCGTCCCGCGGCCCGGCCCGCCCGTTCCTCACCGGCGTCACGGCGCTGGACGGCGGCCGGTTCCGCTTCACCGTCCCGTACGAGCGGATCCAGCGGGCCCGTACGGACGACGAGGGCGCCGCGGCCTGGACCCTGACGCTTCATAAGTCCGCCGGATCCGAGACCGCGATCCCGATCGGCCGTATCGTCGGCGACATTGTGGACCGCGACAAAACGGACCTCTTCCCGGTCACCCACGGTGTCCGACCCCACCTCACCCGCACCGGCGACCTCACCATCATCTGCCCCATCACAGACAATTGAGAGACGTGAGTCATCGGTGCGGTGTTTGCCGCGGAGATCACCGGTAACACTCGGTGATACCAGCCTCGAGCGAGGAAAACTCTGCGGAAGGCACAGCGATGTCAACAGTCACGCTCATCATCCTGGTGGCGGCCCTGGCCGCCATGGCCGGCCTTGTGATCGCCCCCTCGGTCCGGCAGGGCCGCAAGGGCGAACTGCCGGTCCGAAGCCTGCCCTCGGAAGCCAGGGAGCAGTACGCGGCGCGGTGGGCGGGCCTGCAGGAGCGATTCGTGGACTCTCCCGGGTGGGCGCTGCGCGAAGCCGACCGGCTGCTGGGCGCCTTGGCCGTCGACCGCGGCTATCCGGCCGAGTCCGACGACAAGCGGATGGACGCGCTGTCCATCCGTCACCCCGGGGAGATCGAGGGCTACCGCCGACTGCACGCCATGGCGGCACAGGTGCACGACAGCGAGGCCGCCCAGACCGCCGATACCGCCACCGAGCGGATGCGGGAGGCGCTGGTCGCGGCGCGGCCCCTGTTCGAGCAACTCGTGCGCGCACAGCCGCACGACGAGCGCCCGCTCCCGCCCCCGGTCCCCCGTCAGCGGGATCTTCAGCAGGGCCGCATCCCGCGGCAGCGCCTCGGCCCGGCCGCCGATCACTGACCGGTGAGCCGCACCGCCAGCGCGAGGGTGTCATCCGGATGCAGGATCACCGTGTGCATATCCTCCGCGATGGCGCCGGGGACCTCCTCGATCGGGCTCTGCAGATGCTTGTGCGCGGCCTCGATCAGGCGCCTCTCGCCCTCGATCGGGTCCCGGCGGCTCTCGGTGAGCCCGTCGGTGTAGAGCAGGAGGAGGTCCCCGGGGGCCAGCCGCTCGGTCAGCGGGGTCTCGCTCCCGGGCAGCGGAAAGCCGATCCCGCGCCCCCGGGCCTCCAGATACCGGGCCGTGCCGTCGCGGCGCAGCAGCAGCGCCGGCGGATGGCTCCCGTTGGCCAGCCACAGCTCACCGGTGACCGGATCGATCCGGGCGAGCAGCACGGTGGCCATCACGGCCCGGTCGAAGGGGTGCAGGATCTCGTCGGTGCGGGCCACGATCGACTGGAGGCGGTGGCCCTCCAGGGCCAGAGTGCGCACCGCGTGGGTGACGTTGAGCGCGCTGCGGGTACTGGTCACCCCATGGCCCAGCGCGTCCACGATGGTGATGTGGACGGTGCCGTCGGGCAGCACGAACCAGTCGTACAGATCCCCGCCGGTCGGCGCGTCGGTGCCGGCCGGCTCGTAGTGCACGGCGAGTTCGAGACCGTCGGCCTTGATGAGCGGCGGGCGCAGCGCGTCCTCCAGCTCCCGCAGGGTCTGGCCGTGCGCGGTGCGCAACTGCTTGTCCCGCTCGTCGAGCTGGACGTAGAGCGCGAGCACCCCGCTGTTGGTCTCCTCGAGTTCGACCTTGAGGCGGCGGTGCTCGGCGGTGAGCGCGTCGGCGGCGGCCAGCACGGCGCGCAACTCCTCCGCGGCCAGGGCCTCCTCGCCGGGCGCCTCCTCGGCGGCCTCCATCGGCGGGCCCGCCGGGAGGCGCCAGACCACCTCGTCCTCGGTCACCGCCTCCGGGGCCATCGGCAGCTCCGCCGCCGGGTCCGTATCGCCCGGCGTCCGCAGCACCACCGTGAGCAGCCCGGCGTCCGGGTCGTACGCCCACTCCAGGACGGCCTGACGCCCGGCGCGCAGCGCCGCCCCGGCGGCCTCGGCGGCGGACAGCACAAGGCGCCCCCGGACCTCCGGGTCCAGGGCGTGCTCCCGGGCCAGCGCCCGAACGGCCCGGCTGAGCCCGGCCGTCGTGGCGCAGGTGAGGTTACTCGTCGTCATGGAAGCCTTAAGGGTGACCTGGCCGCGAGCACCGTGGCGTCGTCGCGGACGCGGCGATGGCCATGGGCGAGTGCGGCGGACAGCAGGGACGGCGGAAGACGGAGCACGGACGGGGGCGGGTCCAGCGCCCAGCGGGCGTCTATACCGTCGCTGTGCAGCACCGCCGTGGCGCCCTGGGACAGCGGGAAGCCGTGGACGCGCGGGGTGGGCATGCCCCAGCCGACGATCCCGGGCTGTCCGGTCAGCCGGTGCGCGATCCCGCCCGGGGTCAGGGCGAGGGCGCGGATGTTGCCGATGCCGCAGTAGTCGGCGCGGTCGGCGTGCAGCCGCAGCAGCCCCACCGCGGCCCCGCGGGTGTGCCGCAGGGCCCGGTTCATCCGGGTCAGCACCTCCGGCAGCGGCCGGTCGGGGTCGGTGTGGAAGGTCCGCAGCGCCGCCTGGGCCGCCTCCTCGGCCGCGCGGCCGTGGCCAAGGCCGTCGAGGACGACCGCGGTACGGGCGGCGTCCGTGTCGACGATCCCGCGGGCGTCGCCACAGCCCTCCTCCCCCTCGGCGGGCAGGCAGATCGCGCCCACCCCCTGCCACTCCGGCCGCTGCTCGCCCGGCGCGGTCAGGCGGGCGCAGGCCCAGGTGCCCGCGCCGGTGCCATCGGCGCTGCGCATGGTGAAGTGGGTCGCCATCCTCTTGACGGCGCCGAGCCCGACCCCGAGCGTGCCGGAGGTGGTGTAGCCATCGGCCAGACAGCGCTCGGGGTCGTGCATACCGGGGCCGCGGTCGGCGGCGATGATCTCCACCCCGTGGCCCAGCGGCAGCGGCTGGACGTAGAGCGTGCCGTCGCTGGCGTGCTTGTCCAGGTTGGTGGCCAGCTCCGAGGCGATCACCGCCGCCTGATCGGGCAGCGCCCCCGGGAGCTCGCACTCCCGGGCCACCGCACGCGCCGTCTCGGCGGCCAGATGCACGGCGCTGTGGTGGTCGACGCGCACCTGGGCGGTGGGCACCGTGAAGGTACGGGTCACCGGGCCGCCCAGCGGATGACGACCACGACGGTGCCCTCGCCCGGCCCGGTGCGCACCGTGAACTCGTCCATCAGCCGCCGGGCGCCGCCCAGCCCGTGGCCCAGGCCCGAGCCGGTGGTGAAGCCGTCGGTGAGCGCCGCGTCGAGGTCCGCGATGCCCGGCCCCTCGTCCTTGACGGTCAGCCGCAGCCCCCGCCGTCCGGAGGGCTCGCGCGGATAGTCGAGGGTGACGGTGCCGCCGCCCCCGTGGACATAGGCGTTACGGGCGAGCTCGCTGGCGGCCGTGACCACACGGGTCTGGTCCACCAGGCCGAAGCCCACCTCGACGGTGGCCGCGCGCACCGCATGGCGGACCGTCAGCAGGTCCTCCTCCGTGCGCACCGGATAGGTGGCCGGCGCGGGCGGGCGCCGGCTCTCCGCCCGCACGGGCCGCTTGGGCCCGTGGGAGGCGAGGGTGGATTCACCGGGCAGTGCCACGTCGGGCCCCTTCCAGGGGCTGCTGGGCCTGACGCCACCCCAGCGCGGCCAACCCCTGCTCCGGATTGAGTGCGGTCTCCACACCGACCAGTTCGATCCCCAGCTCGACCAGGGTGATCGCCACCGGCGGTCGCATCCCGGCCACGATCACCCGGGCCCCCAGCAGCCGGGCCACCGTGGTCAGCTCCATCAGCGTCCGGGCCACGAAGGAATCGATGACCTCCAGCCGGGAGATGTCGATGAGCACCCCACGGGCGCCCTCGGCCGAGATCCGCTCGGTGAGCTCCTCGGTGAAGGCGATGGCGGTCCGATCGTCGAGCTCATTGAGCAGCCCCGTGACCAGGACATCTCCCAGTCGCAGAATCGGAACCCCGGGCGAGCCATGACCGTTCACCGACCATCTCCTTCGTCACCGTCGGGACCGGGCCCGTCGATCATCTTGATCGCGGCGGCCAGCGCGTCGGCCAGCGTCGCCCGCGTGAGGATGGTGGACAGATCGATGCCGAGCTGGGCGATGGTCTGGGCGATCGAGGGGCGGACCCCGCTGATCACGCAGTCCGCGCCCATGAGCCGCACCGCGTTCACGGTCTGCATCAGATGCTGGGCCACGGCGGTGTCCACCGTCGGCACACCCGTGATGTCGATGATCGCGACCAGCGCCTCATGGTCCTGGATGGCCTGGAGCAGATTCTCCATCACCACCTGGGTCCGGGCGGTGTCCAGCGTGCCGATCAGCGGCACCGCCAGGACCTGCCGCCACAGCCGCACCACCGGTGTCGACTGCTCCATCAACTGCTGGCTCTGCCGGCGGATGATCTCCTCCCGGCCCTCGACATACGTCTCGAAGGACAGCGCCCCGGCCACATCCAGCAGCCGGTTCATGAAGACGGCCGAGGCGAACAGCTCCTCGGCGTCCCGGGTGTCCCGCTGCACCGCCTTGAGCAGCGCCTCCTTGAGCGCGAGCACCGCGAGCGAGGTCGCCGTCGGCGTGGCCCCCGCCCGCGCCCGGCGCATGGACAGCCCCACCACGGCCTCGTGCAGCCCCGGGGTGGAGGTCACCACCCGGTCCACCGGCACACCGCTCTGCAGGCCCGGAACCAGCGCCTCGATCAAGGAGTCGGCCTCCTCGCGCAGTTCGGCCTCGCCGATGTCGGTGTCGAGCAGGGCCTGCTCCATCTGCAGCTCGACCCAGCGATCGGCGATTTCCTCGTCGCGTTCCTGAAGAGCCCTGGTCAGGCGCTCTCGTACAGCGGCCTCGCTGGTACTCACGCGGATCCCTTCGCGGTCGGCGACCGTTGTCGGTTGGCAAATTTTATCGATCTTCCGGAGGCCCCGGAAGTCGCATCATGCCGATAGCCCCGCCGCCTTGACCCACTCGCCCAGTCGTCGGCACACGAAACGCGTGGCGAGTACCCAATGATCGGCCGCCCACACCCGCCGATTTCAGCAGCAGCCGGACCCGATCGCCGTCGCGCCCGGCAGGGAGCGCTTGTTGCGGGACTCCCGGTTACGGGCGGCGAGTTGGTCATCGGCCGGATAGCCGACCTCTTCCAGGGTCAGGCCGTGGGGACGGACGACATGGACGGCGGAGTCGCGCACCCCCGCGGAGAGCACCTTGGCGGGCCAGTCCGCGGGACGGTGGCCGTCGCCGACGAAGAGCAGGGCGCCCACCAGCGAACGCACCATGTTGTGGCAGAAGGCGTCCGCCCGCACCGTCGCCGTGATGACCCCGTCCGCCCCGCGCACCCAATCCAGCCGCTGGAGGGTGCGGATGGTGGTGGCGCCGTCGCGCTTCTTGCAGTACGCGGCGAAGTCGTGCTCGCCCAGGAGCCGTTCGGAGGCCGCGTTCATGGCGGCCACGTCCAGCGGCCAGTCATGCCACAGCACATGGCCGCGCAGCAGCGGATCGACCCCGCCGGGATGGTCGGTGACCCGGTAGGCGTAGCGCCGCCAGATCGCGGAGAAGCGGGCGTTGAACCCGGGCGGCGCCTGCTCGACCTTCCGGACCCGTACGTCATGGGGCAGCCGGCCGGCGAGCCGCCGCAGCAGCCTGTCCCGGTGCTCGGCCCACAGCGCCTCGGGCAGATCCACATGCGCCACCTGGCCACGGGCATGGACCCCCGCGTCGGTGCGGCCCGCGACGGTCAGCTCAAAGGTCTCCGAGGAGCGCGTCACCGTCCGCAGCGCGCTCTCCAGCTCGCCCTGCACGGTGCGCCGCTCGCGCTGCTTGGCCCAGCCCGAGAAGTCCTTGCCGTCGTAACTCAGATCCAGCCGGACCCGTACGAAACCGGGGGCCGCCTCGTCACTCACTGGGTCGTTCCTCTCCATGCGGAACGGGCCCGCTCCCAGATTCTGGGGGCGGGCCCGTCCGTGACAACGAAAGCCGTAGCGACGCCTCAGGCGTCCTTCACAGCCTCATCAGCCGCGTCCGCGGCGGGAGCCTCAGTCGCCTCGGCCTCGGCGGCCGGGGCCTCGGTGGCCTCGTCCTTCTTGAGGTTCGCGGCGGCCGTGTCACCGGCAGCGTCCTTGGCGGTGCGCTTGGTGGCGGCCTCGGCCTCGCCGACCGCCTCCTGCTGCACGGTCAGCGCCTCGACCAGCTCGATGACCGCCATCGGGGCGTTGTCGCCACGACGGTTACCGATCTTGGTGATACGGGTGTAGCCACCCGGCCGGTTCTCGTAGCGCGGGCCGATCTCGGTGAAGAGGGTGTGCACGACGCTCTTGTCGCGGATGGTCTGCAGCACCAGACGGCGGTTGTGAAGGTCGCCCTTCTTCGCCTTGGTGACCAGCTTCTCCGCGACCGGGCGCAGGCGGCGGGCCTTCGCCTCGGTGGTGGTGATCCGGCCGTGCTCGAACAGCGCGGTGGCGAGGTTCGCCAGCAGGAGCCGCTCGTGCGCAGCGCTGCCGCCCAGACGGGCGCCCTTGGTGGGCTTCGGCATGGGTGTATCTCCTAGGTGTCTGCACCGGCCGTATCAGGTACCAGTGTCAGTTACCGGCGAGCGGCCGCCCGCCGGAAATTTTCGTCGCCCGCCGTACGGACTCGATCGAGCTCAGCACGATCAAGCCCGTCCGGCGATTGAGGACAGCGCCTCAGCCCCAGCGGCGGGGCAGCGATCAGTACTGCTCGGTCTCCACGAAACCGGCATCCGCGTCGTCGTCCGCCCCGAAGGCGTCCGCCGCGGCGGTCGGGTCGAATCCGGGCGGGCTGTCCTTGAGCGCCAGGCCCATACCGGCCAGCTTCGCCTTGACCTCGTCGATCGACTTGGCGCCGAAGTTCCGGATGTCGAGCAGGTCCGCCTCGGACCGCGCCACGAGCTCACCCACGGAGTGGATGCCCTCGCGCTTGAGGCAGTTGTACGAGCGGACGGTGAGCTCGAGCTCCTCGATCGGCAGCGCCAGATCGGCGGCCAGGGCGGCGTCCGTGGGGGACGGGCCCATGTCGATGCCCTCGGCGTCCACGTTCAGCTCGCGGGCCAGGCCGAACAGCTCGACCAGGGTCTTACCGGCCGACGCCATGGCGTCACGCGGCCGCATGGCCTGCTTGGTCTCGACGTCGACGATCAGCTTGTCGAAGTCGGTGCGCTGCTCGACACGGGTCGCCTCGACCTTGTAGGTGACCTTGAGCACCGGCGAGTAGATCGAGTCGACCGGGATCCGGCCGATCTCCTGGCCGACCTGCTTGTTCTGCACGGCGGAGACGTAACCGCGGCCACGCTCGACCGTGAGCTCCATCTCCAGCTTGCCCTTGCCGTTCAGCGTGGCCAGGACCAGGTCGGGGTTGTGCACCTCGACACCGGCCGGCGGGGCGATGTCGGCGGCGGTGACCAGACCCGGGCCCTGCTTGCGCAGGTACATCACGACCGGCTCGTCGTGCTCCGAGGAGACGACGAGCTGCTTGATGTTGAGGATCAGGTCGGTGACGTCCTCCTTGACGCCCGGCACGGTGGTGAACTCGTGCAGGACCCCGTCGATCCGGATGCTGGTGACGGCCGCACCGGGGATCGAGGAGAGGAGCGTACGACGCAGGGAGTTTCCGAGGGTGTAGCCGAAGCCCGGCTCCAGCGGCTCGATCACGAACCGGGAGCGGAACTCGTCGACGACCTCTTCGGTCAACGAGGGACGCTGAGCGATCAGCATGGGTTTGCCTCCAGTCTTCGGCGCCCGCTATTTGACGCCGAACCCTTCAATGGTACGGGCGGTACGCGCCAAACGGCTCCGTACCGCCCGTATCGTCCAGCGATCTACTACTTGGAGTAGAGCTCGACGATGAGCTGCTCCTGCACCTGGGTGTCGATCACCTGGCGCTCGGGCATGGAGTGCACGAGGATCCGCAGCTGCGACGGAATGGCCTCGAGCCACGCCGGCACCGTGCGCTCGCCCGCCTCGGCCTGAGCCACCTGGAAGGGGGTCAGGGTCCGGGACTTCGTGCGGACCTCGATGATGTCGTTCACGGTGACGCGGGCCGACGGGATGTCGGTCTTGCGGCCGTTCACGTTGATGTGGCCGTGGCGGACCAGCTGACGGGCGTGGTCGCGGGACTTGGCGAAGCCGGCCCGGTAGACCACGTTGTCGAGGCGGGTCTCGAGGATGCGAAGCAAGTTCTCGCCGGTCTTGCCGGACTTCTTGTTCGCCTCCGCGTAGTAGCCACGGAACTGCTTCTCAAGGACGCCGTAGATGCGGGTCGCCTTCTGCTTCTCACGGAGCTGCAGCAGGTACTCGCTGTCCTTGGTGCGCCCGCGACCGTGCTCACCCGGGGGGTAAGGACGGATCTCGATCGGGCACTTCGCGCTCTCGCACTTGCTCCCCTTGAGGAAGAGCTTCTGCTTCTCCCGACGGCAACGCTTGCAGTCGGCCCCGGTGTAACGCGCCATTGTTTTTGTTGTCTCCTACTTCAGCGGGTCAGACGCGCCGACGCTTGGGCGGGCGGCATCCGTTGTGCGGAGTCGGAGTGACGTCCTGGATCGAACCCACCTCCAGGCCGGTGGCCTGGAGCGAGCGGATCGCGGTCTCACGGCCGGAGCCCGGACCCTTGACGAACACGTCGACCTTGCGCATGCCGTGCTCCTGCGCGCGGCGGGCGGCCGACTCGGCGGCCATCTGCGCGGCGAACGGAGTGGACTTGCGCGAGCCCTTGAAGCCGACGTGGCCGGCAGAGGCCCAAGAGATCACATTCCCGGTCGGGTCCGTGATCGAGACGATGGTGTTGTTGAACGTGCTCTTGATGTGAGCGTGCCCGTGGGCGACGTTCTTCTTCTCCTTGCGGCGCACCTTCTTGGCGCCGGCCGTCCTGCTCTTCGGAGGCATTCCTGAAATCTCCCGTGGAGGTGGTCGGTCCTACAGCTCGGACCGCTTGACAGCGTCCGGTGCGGACTACTTCTTGCCCGGCTTCTTCTTACCGGCGATGGCGCGACGCGGGCCCTTGCGGGTGCGGGCGTTGGTGCTGGTGCGCTGGCCGTGGACCGGAAGGCCGCGGCGGTGGCGCAGACCCTGGTAGCAGCCGATCTCGACCTTGCGGCGGATGTCGGCCTGGATCTCGCGACGGAGGTCACCCTCGGTCTTGATGTTGTTGTCCACGTACTCGCGGATCTTGACCAGGTCTTCTTCGCCCAGGTCACGAACGCGGGTGTCCGGGTTCACACCGGTGTTGGCGAGCGTCTGCTGGGCAAGGGTGCGACCGATGCCGAAGACGTAGGTGAGGGCGACCTCGACGCGCTTTTCGCGCGGGAGATCAACGCCTGCGAGGCGTGCCATGAATCTGGCTCCAGATGGTTGTCGGAGGTCTTCCGCAGCACCACTCCCGGCCACCGTTCGCACGGCTATCGGGTCCCCGGCCTCCGACCGGGGGTGTCGTCCCCGCGAGGCGGGAACGGGTGACTGCGTATGTACGCAAAGCTATGACGTCGCGCGAAGATGCTGCGAGTGGTGCAGGATATCCGGCCGGTGTGCGTCAGCCCTGGCGCTGCTTGTGGCGCAGGTTGTCGCAGATGACCATGACCCGGCCGTGGCGGCGGATCACCTTGCACTTGTCGCAGATCTTCTTGACGCTCGGCTTGACCTTCATGGTGTGAGGTTCTCCGGGTCGTGAGATCTACTTGTAGCGGTAGACGATCCGTCCGCGCGTGAGGTCGTACGGAGACAGCTCCACCACGACCCGGTCATCGGGCAGGATGCGGATGTAGTGCATACGCATCTTGCCGCTGATGTGCGCGAGGACCTTGTGACCGTTCTGAAGCTCCACCTTGAACATCGCGTTCGGCAGAGACTCGATCACGGTGCCCTCGATTTCGATGGCGCCTTGCTTCTTGGCCATGTCCTGCTTTCGGGATCGGCTACCTTGATCGGCTCGCCACATGCGGGAGGGCATGCGTGAGCCGACGTGTCAGTCTACGTCAGGGCATCCCGAAACACGAATCCGGGGCATGATGCCCCGGCATCGAGATCTTTATGCCCACGGAGATCGTCAGGCCAGGGGATCGGGCGCGGCCTCCACGCCCAGCTCGGCCAGCTTGGCCTTGCCGCCGTCGACGGCGGTCAGCACCAGCGGGCCCTCCTCGGTCAGCGCGACCGAGTGCTCCCAGTGGCTGGACCAGGTCCCGTCGTCCGTCTTGACGGTCCAGTCGTCGGACAGCACATGCGTCTTCGCGGTGCCCAGGCTCACCATGGGCTCGATCGCGATGCAGAAGCCGGGGCCCAGCCGCGGGCCCTTGCCGCGCTTCTTGGAGACGTAATTCAGCAGATGCGGGTCCATGTGCATCTGGGTGCCGATGCCATGGCCGCCGTAATCCTCGATGATCCCGTACTTGCCGGAGGCCGGGCGAGGCTGGCGGCGGATGTAGCCCTCGATCGCCTTGGAGATGTCGATGAGCCGGTGGCCCTTGCGGACCGCCGCGATCCCGGCCCACATCGACTCCTCGGTCACCCGGCTGAGCTCGTACAGCTCCGGGGCGTGACCGGTGCCCACGAAGGCGGTGAAGGCGGCGTCGCCGTGCCAGCCGTCCACGATCGCGCCCGCGTCGATGGAGATGATGTCGCCGTCCTTGAGGACGGTCTCCTGGTCCGGGATGCCATGCACCACGATGTCGTTCACCGAGGTGCAGATCGTGGCGGGGAAGCCGCCGTAGCCCAGGAAGTTCGACTTGGCGCCGTGGTCGGCGATGACCTTACGGGCGACGTCGTCCAGGTCCTTGGTGGTGGCGCCGGGGACGGCGGCCGCCCGCGTCGCCTCGTGGATGGCGGCGACGACCAGTCCCGCCTCACGCATCTTCGCGATCTGCTCGGGAGTCTTGATCTCCACCATCACTCAGCCTTCCGCGTCCATCAGTTCTGCTCAACAGTACGGCCGCGACACCCCGGGCGGGGCATCGCGGCCGATCAGCTCTGTTCTCTAGGCCGCCTTGGCCGCCAGGGCGTCCATCGCCCGCTGCGTGACCTCGGACACCTTGCCGAGCGCCGAGATCGTCACGACCAGGCCCTTGGCCTTGTAGTAGTCGATGATCGGCTCGGTCTCGCGGTGGTAGACCTCGAGTCGTTTGCGGACCGTCTCCTCGCTGTCGTCCTCGCGCTGGTACAGCTCGCCGCCACAGGCGTCGCACACGCCCGCGGCCTTCGGCGGCTTGTACTCCACATGGAACGTGTGCGAGCTGTCCTGACGGCAGGTACGACGGCCCGCGATGCGCTTGATCACCTCGGACTCGGGGACCTCCAGGTCCAGCACCGCGTCCAGCGAGACACCGCGCTCGCCCAGGTAGGTGTCCAGGGCCTCGGCCTGGATCTGGTTCCTCGGGAACCCGTCCAGCAGGAAGCCCGGCTGTGCGTCCGGCTGGTCCAGCCGGTCCTCCGCCATGCCGATGGTGACCTCGTCCGGTACCAGTTGTCCGGCCCGCATGTACTCCTGCGCCTGCTTGCCGAGGGCGGTGCCCTGGCTGATGTTCGCGCGGAACAGGTCGCCTGTGGAGATATGCGGGATCGACAGCTTCTCGGCAAGGTACGCGGCCTGCGTACCCTTGCCGGCTCCCGGAGGCCCGACGAGGACGATTCGCATCAGCGGAGGAACCCTTCGTAGTGTCGCTGCTGAAGCTGGCTCTCGATCTGCTTCACAGTCTCCAGGCCGACACCCACGATGATCAGGATGCTCGTGCCGCCGAACGGGAAGTTCTGATTGGCGTTGAGCGTCACCAGTGCCACCGTGGGCACCAGGGCGATCAAGCCCAGATAGAGCGCACCGGGCCACGTGATGCGGTTCAGCACGTAGCTCAGATACTCCGCGGTGGGACGACCAGCCCGGATACCCGGGATGAACCCACCATACTTCTTCATGTTGTCGGCAACTTCTTCGGGGTTGAAGCTGATGGCGACATAGAAGAATGCGAAGAAGACGATCAGCAGGAAGTACGTGGCGATGTAGACCGGGTGGTCGCCCTTGACGAAGTTCTGCGAGATCCAGGTCGCCCAGCCGGCCTTCGAATTGGAGAACTGGACGATCAGCGCCGGAATGTACAGCAGCGATGAGGCGAAGATCACGGGGATCACACCCGCCTGGTTCACCTTCATCGGGATGTAGGTGGACGTACCGCCGTACGAGCGACGGCCGATCATGCGCTTGGCGTATTGCACCGGGATCCGGCGCTGGGCCTGCTCGACGAAGACCACCAGGCCGACCATGGCCAGACCACAGAGGATCACCAGGCCGAACTCCAGCCAGCCCCCCATGATCTTGCCCTGCTGCTTGATGCTCCACATCGCGCTCGGGAAACCGGCGGCGATCGAGACGAACATCAGGATCGACATGCCGTTGCCGATGCCGCGGTCGGTGACCAGCTCACCGAGCCACATGATCAGCGCGGTGCCGGCGGTCATCGTGATGACCATCACGGCGGTAGTGAAGATCGAGTCGTCCCGGACGATCTGGCCGCCGACGGGGCAGCTCTGGAAGAGCGAGCCGCTGCGGGCGGTGGCCACCAGGCCGGTGCCCTGCAGAATCGCCAGCGCGATCGTCAGATAGCGGGTGTACTGCGTGATCTTCGACTGCCCGGCCTGACCCTCCTTCTTGAGGGCCTCGAGACGCGGGATCACCACGGTCAGCAGCTGCAGGATGATGCTCGCCGTGATGTACGGCATGATCCCGAGCGCGAAGATGGTGATCTGGAGCAGTGCGCCACCACTGAACATGTTGACCAGGCCGAACAGCCCCTGCTGGCCCTTGGCGAGGTCCATGCACGTCTGGACGTTCTTGTAGTCGATGCCCGGGATCGGGATATGTTGCCCGAGCCTGAAGAGCACGATGATGCCCAGCGTGAACAGCAGCTTCTTGCGCAGGTCGGGCGTCTTGAACGCCCGGGCGAACGCGGTGAGCACGGTGCCTCCTGCGCCCCCCGCGTGCGTGCGCGAGAGGTGACGGTCTTGAGGATCGACGAATACTTATCAGCCAGGACCCGCGCGGAGGCGTACCGCGCGGAAGGTAACAACGCACGCCACCTTACCGGCGACCTGGCCCCGCTTGGAACGACCAACCGGGGATGCCCCGTATCTGGAGCATCCCCGGTCGGGTGTGCACCGTGCTCAGACGAGCTCGGTGACGGTGCCACCGGCAGCGGTGATCTTCTCCTTGGCGGAGCCGGAGACGGCGTCGACCGTCACCTGGAGCGCCACGGAGACCTCACCGGAGCCCAGCACCTTGACGAGCTGGTTCTTGCGCACCGCACCCTTGGCGACCAGATCGGCCACCGTGACCTCGCCACCCTGCGGGTAGAGCGCGGCCAGCTTGTCCAGGTTCACGACCTGGTACTCGGTACGGAACGGGTTCTTGAAGCCCTTGAGCTTCGGGAGCCGCATGTGGAGGGGCATCTGCCCACCCTCGAAGCGCTCCGGAACCTGGTAGCGGGCCTTGGTGCCCTTGGTGCCACGACCAGCGGTCTTACCCTTGGACGCCTCACCACGACCGACACGGGTCTTGGCGGTCTTGGCGCCCGGGGCGGGCCGGAGGTTGTGGACCTTCAGCGGGTTGTTCTCCGCCATCTCAGTCGACCTCCTCGACCGTCACGAGGTGCCGCACGGTGGTCGCCATGCCGCGGAACTCGGGGCGGTCCTCCTTGACAACCACGTCGCCGAGCTTCTTCAGCCCGAGCGAACGCAGGGTGTCGCGGTGGTTCTGCTTGCTGCCGATGTAGGACTTCGTCTGCGTGATCTTCAGGCGGGCCATGCTCACACACCCACCCCGGCACGCGCCCGCAGCAGAGCGGCGGGGGCGACGTCCTCCAGCGGCAGACCACGGCGGGCGGCGATCTCCTCGGGGCGCTGAAGGCCCTGCAGAGCGGCCACCGTGGCGTGCACGATGTTGATCGGGTTCGACGAACCGAGCGACTTGCTGAGCACGTCGTGGATGCCCGCGCACTCCAGCACGGCGCGCACCGGGCCACCGGCGATCACACCGGTACCGGGGGACGCCGGCTTCAGCAGCACGACACCCGCGGCCTGCTCACCCTGGATCGGGTGCGGGATGGTGCCGGCGATCCGGGGGACCTTGAAGAAGTGCTTCTTGGCCTCCTCCACGCCCTTGGCGATCGCGGCCGGCACCTCCTTGGCCTTGCCGTAACCGACACCCACGGTGCCGTCACCGTCGCCCACCACGACCAGCGCGGTGAAGCTGAAGCGACGACCACCCTTCACAACCTTGGCGACGCGGTTGATCGCGACAACACGCTCGACGTAAGCGGTCTTCTCGGCGGCAGCGCCACCGTCCCGCCGGTCCTTCCGGTCCCGCCGCTCGCCGCCACCGGCGCCGCCACCGCGGCGCTGGGGTCCAGCCATTGGATTTACCTCTCTCGTTTCCGCTTTGCGTTGGAACCGGGGCTCAGAACTTCAGCCCGGCCTCGCGGGCGGCGTCCGCCAGAGCGGCAATCCGCCCGGCGTACTTGTTGCCACCACGGTCGAACACGACGGCCTCGATGCCCGCGGCCTTCGCCCGCTCGGCCACCAGCGCGCCGACCTGCTGCGCCTGGGCGCTCTTGTCGCCCTCGGCCGCCCGGATGGCGCTGTCCAGCGTCGACGCCGAGGCCAGCGTGTGGCCCGCGATGTCGTCGATGACCTGCGCCACCATGTGACGGTTGGACCGCGTCACCACGAGGCGAGGACGGACCGGCGTGCCGGAGACCCGCTTGCGGACGCGGATGTGACGCCGCTTGACGGCAGCCGCCTTACGGGCGTTGCCCTTGGCGATCTTCACACCGTATGCCATGGCTTACTTACCAGCCTTTCCGACCTTGCGGCGGATGACCTCGCCCGCGTACTTCACGCCCTTGGCCTTGTACGGGTCGGGCTTGCGCAGCTTGCGGATGTTCGCGGCGACCTCGCCGACCTTCTGCTTGTCGATGCCCTCGACGCTCAGCTTGGTCGGGGACTCCACCTTGAAGGTGATGCCCTCGGGGGCCTCGACCACGATCGGGTGGCTGTAGCCCAGGGCGAACTCCAGGTTGGAGCCCTTGGCCTGGACGCGGTAACCCACACCGCTGATCTCGAGCGCCTTGCTGTAGCCCTCGGTCACGCCGGTGATCATGTTCGCCACCAGCGTGCGGGACAGGCCGTGCAGGGCCTTGTTCTGACGCTCGTCGTTGGGGCGGATGACAACGAGCGTGTTGTCCTCACCCTTGGCGACATCGATCGGCGCGGCGACGGTGTGCGAGAGAGAACCCTTGGGGCCCTTCACGGCGACCGTGCGGCCATCGATGGTGACGTCCACACCAGCGGGAACCTGGATGGGCAGCTTGCCAATGCGCGACATGTGCTTCCTCCGTTCCCTGGTTACCAGACGTAGGCGAGGACTTCCCCACCCACGCCCTTCTTGCCGGCCTGCTTGTCGGTGAGGAGCCCGTGCGACGTGGAGATGATCGCCACGCCCAGGCCGCCGAGCACCTTCGGCAGGTTGGTGGACTTTGCGTAGACCCGCAGGCCCGGCTTCGAAATCCGCTTGATGCCGGCGATCGAGCGCTCGCGGTTCGGGCCGAACTTCAGCTCGAGGGTGAGGTTCTTGCCGACCTCGGCGTCCTCGACCTTCCAGCCGGTGATGTAGCCCTCCTGCTGGAGGATCTCCGCGATATGCGACTTGATCTTGCTGTGGGGCATCTGGACGGAGTCGTGATACGCCGAGTTCGCGTTTCGCAGACGTGTCAGCATGTCTGCGATCGGATCGGTCATGGTCATGATGGCCTTCGGCCTCTCTCGCCGGGGTTTCCTGTATGCGCCATCCCTCTCACCCACTCACGGTGGGCACGGGTGCGGCGCGGGGACCTACGGCGTAGTAAGGATTCTGGGCGGCGAGCGCCCAACCGTTCCACTCTACGGGAGTGGACGGGCGGGGCTCGCCATCCATTTGCTTACCGAGAGCCCGGTATCAACCCGTAAGGGTCGATTACCAGGAGCTCTTGGTCACGCCCGGCAGCTCGCCACGGTGAGCCATCTCACGAAGGCACACGCGGCACAGGCCGAACTTGCGGTAGACGGAGTGCGGACGTCCGCAACGCTGGCAGCGCGTGTATCCACGCACGCCGAACTTGGGCTTGCGGGCGGCCTTGGCAATGAGAGCCTTCTTCGCCACGGCTCACGCCTCCTTGAACGGGAAGCCGAGGTGACGCAGCAGGGCGCGGCCCTCGTCGTCGTTGGTCGCCGTGGTCACCACGGTGATGTCCATACCCCGGACGCGGTCGATCTTGTCCTGGTCGATCTCGTGGAACATGACCTGCTCCGTGAGACCGAAGGTGTAGTTGCCCCGGCCGTCGAACTGCTTCGGCGACAGACCGCGGAAGTCGCGGATGCGCGGCAGCGCGAGCGACACCAGACGGTCCAGGAACTCCCACATGCGGTCACCGCGGAGGGTGACGTGGGCGCCGATCGGCTGGCCCTCACGCAGCTTGAACTGCGCGATGGACTTACGGGCCTTGGTGACGGCGGGCTTCTGGCCGGTGATCGTGGAGAGGTCGCGGATGGCGCCCTCGATCAGCTTGGAGTCGCGGGCGGCGTCGCCCACACCCATGTTGACCACGACCTTGGTCAGACCCGGGATCTGCATGACGTTCTCGTAGGAGAACTGCTCCTGCAGCTTGCCCTGGATCTCTTCGCGGTAGCGCGCCTTGAGGCGCGGTGCAGTGGTGGTGGCAGTCATCAGATGTCCTCACCGGTCCGCTTGGCAACGCGGATCTTGTTGCCCTCGTCGTCGAAGCGGTACCCGACGCGGGTGACGACCTTGTTGCCGTCCTTCTCCACCACGAGCTGCACGTTGCTCACGTGGATCGGGGCTTCGGTCGTCACGATGCCGCCGGTCTTCGAACCACGAGCGGTCTGTCCGGCCTTGGTGTGCTTCTTGACCCGGTTGACACCCTCGACCAGGACACGGTCCTCGCGCGGGAAGGCCGCGATGACCTTGCCCTGCTTGCCCTTGTCCTTACCGGTGATGACCTGGACCAGGTCGCCCTTCTTGATCTTCATCGGTTACAGCACCTCCGGCGCGAGCGAGATGATCTTCATGAACTTCTTCTCGCGCAGCTCACGGCCCACCGGGCCGAAGATACGGGTGCCACGGGGGTCGCCATCGTTCTTGAGGATGACGGCCGCGTTCTCGTCGAAGCGGATGTACGAGCCGTCCGGGCGGCGGCGCTCCTTGACGGTGCGCACGATGACCGCCTTGACGACGTCACCCTTCTTCACGTTGCCACCGGGGATCGCGTCCTTGACGGTGGCGACGATGACGTCACCGATGCCCGCGTAGCGGCGACCGGAGCCACCGAGAACACGGATGCAAAGGATTTCCTTCGCGCCCGTGTTGTCGGCGACGCGCAGTCGCGACTCCTGCTGGATCACGTCTATCTCCTGATCGTCTGCCGGTTCCCGGCAGGGGCTGGATATGTCCAGCCCCTGCCGAGCCTGGCGGAACTGTCCTGCGGACTATTGCCCGCAGGAATTACTTGGCCTTCTCGAGGATCTCGACGACGCGCCAGCGCTTGGTCGCGGACAGCGGCCGGGTCTCCATCAGGAGGACACGGTCGCCGACACCCGCGGCGTTCTGCTCGTCGTGCGCCTTGAGCTTGTTCGTACGGCGGATGACCTTGCCGTACAGCGCGTGCTTGACGCGGTCCTCGACGGCGACGACGACGGTCTTGTCCATCTTGTCGCTGACGACCAGACCCTCACGGGTCTTGCGGAAGCCGCGGTTCTGCGTTGCGTTCTCAGTCACATTCGTCTCGCTCATCAGGCGCTCTCCACCGTCTCGATGCCGAGCTCGCGCTCCCGCATCAGGGTGTAGATCCGGGCGATGTCCTTGCGGACGGCCTTCAGCCGGCCGTGGTTCTCAAGCTGTCCGGTCGCCGCCTGGAAGCGGAGGTTGAACAGCTCTTCCTTGGCCTCACGGAGCTTGCCAACGAGGTCCTCGTTGTTCAGCTCACGCAGCTCGGACGCCTTGGTACCGGCCGCCATCACGACTCACCTGCCTCGCGCCGCACGATCCGGCACTTCATCGGGAGCTTGTGAGCAGCGCGGGTGAGCGCCTCACGCGCAGTCTTCTCGTTCGGGAAGGACAGCTCGAACATCACCCGGCCGGGCTTGACGTTCGCGACCCACCACTCCGGCGAACCCTTACCGGAACCCATGCGGGTCTCGGCAGGCTTCTTCGTCAGCGGACGGTCCGGGTAGATGTTGATCCAGACCTTGCCGCCACGCTTGATGTGGCGGGTCATCGCGATACGAGCGGCCTCGATCTGACGGTTGGTGACGTACGCCGGGGTGACGGCCTGGATGCCGTACTCGCCGAACGCCAGCTCCGTGCCGCCCTTGGCCATGCCGGACCGCTTGGGGTGGTGCTGCTTGCGGTGCTTGACCCTGCGAGGGATCAGCATGTCGGTCAGGCCTCCGTTCCAGTGCTCTCAGCAGCCGGAGCGGCGGTGGCCTCGGCCTTGGGGGCCTCGGCGGGGGCGCTCTGCTGCTGCTGCGGCTTACGGCCACGGCCACCGCGCTCGCCACCACGGCGCTGCGGGCGGTCGCTGCCACCGCGCGACGGGCGGTTGCCGGCGCGGGCGGCGGCGTTCTCGGCACGGACCTCGGCGATGTTCTTCACGTCGCCCTTGTAGATCCACACCTTGACGCCGATGCGGCCGAAGGTGGTCTTGGCCTCGAAGAAGCCGTAGTCGACGTTCGCGCGGAGCGTGTGCAGGGGCACACGGCCCTCGCGGTAGAACTCCGAGCGGGACATCTCGGCGCCGCCGAGACGGCCACCACACTGGATCTTGATGCCCTTGGCACCGGCCTTCATCGAGCTCTGCATCGACTTGCGCATCGCACGACGGAAGGAGACGCGGGAGGAGAGCTGCTCGGCGACGGCCTGGGCCACCAGCTGAGCGTCGACCTCGGGGTTCTTCACCTCGAGGATGTTGAGCTGCACCTGCTTGCCGGTCAGCTTCTCCAGCTCGCCGCGGATACGGTCGGCCTCCGCGCCGCGACGGCCGATGACGATGCCCGGCCGGGCGGTGTGGATGTCGACGCGGACGCGGTCACGGGTGCGCTCGATCTCCACCTTGGAGATGCCCGCGCGCTCCATGCCCTTCGTCATCATCCGGCGGATGGCGACGTCTTCCTTGACGTAGTCCTTGTACAGCTTGTCGGCGTACCAGCGCGACTTGAAGTCGGTGGTGATGCCGAGCCGGAACCCGTGCGGGTTAACCTTCTGGCCCATTACCGGGTTCCTTCCTTGCTGCTGACGACCACGGTGATGTGGCTGGTCCGCTTGCGGATCCGGTAGGCGCGGCCCTGGGCACGCGGACGGAACCGCTTCAGGGTCGGGCCCTCGTCGACGTACGCCTCGGAGATGAAGAGGCTGTCGGCGTCGGTGTGGTCGTAGTTGTGCGCGGCGTTGGCGATGGCGCTGTCCAGCACCTTGCCGACCGGCACGCTCGCGGCCTGCGGGGCGAAACGCAGGACCGCCTGAGCCTCCGTGGCACTCATGCCACGGATGAGGTCCACCACGCGGCGGGCCTTCATGGGCGTGACGCGGATGTACCGCGCCTGGGCCCTGGCTTCCATGGTTGTCCCTTCGGTGTCTGTCATGAGTCTCTTCCGCCGATCAGCGACGACGCGACTTACGGTCGTCCTTCTCGTGGCCGCGGAAGGTGCGGGTCGGCGCGAACTCGCCGAGCTTGTGGCCGACCATCGACTCGGTGACGAACACCGGGACGTGCTTGCGGCCGTCGTGCACCGCGATCGTGTGGCCGAGCATGGCCGGGACGATCATCGAGCGGCGGGACCAGGTCTTGATGACGTTCTTGGTGCCGGCTTCGTTCTGGACATCCACCTTCTTGATCAGGTGGTCGTCGACGAAGGGCCCCTTCTTGAGACTGCGCGGCATCTAAACCCGCTCCTAGCGCTTCTTGTTCGTCTTGCGGCGGCGGACGATGTACTTGTTGCTGGCCTTCTTCGGCGAGCGCGTACGGCCCTCCTTCTGACCCCACGGCGAGACCGGGTGGCGACCACCGGAGGTCTTGCCCTCACCACCACCGTGCGGGTGGTCGACGGGGTTCATGACCACACCACGAACGGTCGGGCGGACGCCCTTCCAGCGCATGCGGCCGGCCTTGCCCCAGTTGATGTTCGACTGCTCGGCGTTGCCGACCTCGCCGACGGTGGCGCGGCAGCGGACGTCGACCAGGCGGATCTCACCGGACGGCATGCGGAGGTGGGCCATGGAGCCCTCCTTCGCCAGCAGCTGCACGGAGGCACCCGCGGAGCGGGCGAACTTCGCGCCGCCGCCGGGCCGCAGCTCGATGGCGTGGAGCGTGGTACCAACCGGGATGTTGCGCAGCGAGAGGTTGTTACCGGGCTTGATGTCGGCGCCGGGGCCGTTCTCGATCCGGTCGCCCTGCGTCAGGCCGCGCGGCGCGAGGATGTAGCGCTTCTCGCCGTCGGCGTAGTGCAGCAGCGCGATGCGCGCGGTGCGGTTGGGGTCGTATTCGATGTGTGCGACCTTCGCCGGGACGCCGTCCTTGTCGTGACGGCGGAAGTCGATCACGCGGTACGCACGCTTGTGACCGCCACCCTGGTGGCGGACCGTGATGCGGCCGGCGTTGTTACGACCACCCTTGCTGTGCAGCGGGCGGACCAGCGACTTCTCCGGCGTGGACCGCGTGATCTCGACGAAGTCGGCGACGCTGGAGCCACGACGGCCCGGGGTCGTCGGCTTGTACTTGCGGATACCCATTTCTCAGTCCTCGGAAGATTCCGGACTTCTGGACGTTCCGATCTCCGTTAGGAGACCGGGCCGCCGAAGATGTCGATGCGGTCGCCCTCGGCGAGGGTCACGATGGCGCGCTTGGTGTCCTTGCGCTTGCCGTACCCGGTGCGGGTGCGCTTGCGCTTGCCCTGCCGGTTGATCGTGTTGACCCCGGTGACCTTGACCGAGAAGACCGCCTCGACGGCCTGCTTGATCTGGGTCTTGTTCGCGCGCGGGTCGACGATGAACGTGTACTTGTTCTCGTCCAGCAGCGCGTAGCTCTTCTCCGAGACCACCGGCTTGACGAGCACGTCGCGGGGGTCGGTGAAGGTCTTGCTGGTGACAGCGGTCGCCTCACTCATCAGGCGGCGCTCCCTTCGGTCTTCTCAGCGGCCTTGGGACCAGCCACGAAGGACTCGAAGGCGGCCTTGGTGAAGACCACGTCGTCGGAGACGAGCACGTCGTACGTGTTCAGCTGGCCCGGCTCCAGGATGTGCACCTGGGGCAGGTTGCGGGCGGACAGCCACGCGGCCTCGTCGCTCCGCTCGGCGACCAGGAGCAGGTTCTTGCGCTCGCTGATCTTGCCCAGCAGGGTCTTCGCGGCCTTGGTGGAGATGTCGCCGTCCACCACGCCGGTCACGACGTGGATCCGCTCGTGGCGCGCCCGGTCGGAGAGGGCACCGCGCAGCGCGGCGGCCTTCATCTTCTTCGGGGTGCGCTGGCTGTAGTCGCGCGGCACGGGACCGTGCACGACGCCACCGCCGGCGAACTGCGGCGCGCGGGTCGAGCCCTGGCGCGCGCGGCCGGTGCCCTTCTGGCGGTAGGGCTTCTTGCCACCGCCTCGGACCTCACCGCGGGTCTTGGTCTTGTGCGTGCCCTGGCGGGCAGCGGCCAGCTGGGCGACGACGACCTGGTGGATCAGCGGAACGCTGACCTGCGCGTCGAAGATCTCCGAGGGGAGCTCGACGGTCCCGGCCTTGTCGCCAGCCGGCGAAAGGATGTCAATGGTGCTCATCGGTTACCTCAGGCCCCCTTGGCCGCGGTACGGACCAGGACGAGGCCGCCGTTCGGACCAGGAACCGCTCCCTTGATCAGGAGCAGGCCCTTCTCCGCGTCAACGGCGTGGACGGTCAGGTTCTGGGTGGTGACCCGCTCATTGCCCATGCGGCCGGCCATGCGCAGGCCCTTGAACACGCGGCCCGGGGTGGCGCAGCCACCGATGGAGCCCGGCGAGCGGTGCTTGCGCTGGGTGCCGTGGCCGGCGCCGAGGCCGCCGAAGCCGTGGCGCTTCATGACACCGGCGGTGCCCTTGCCCTTGCTGGTGCCGGTCACGTCGACCTTGACACCGGACTCGAACACCTCGGCCGTGACTTCCTGGCCGAGCGTGTACTCACCGGCGTCGGTGGTACGCAGCTCCACCAGGTGGCGGCGCGGGGTCACATCGGCCTTGGCGAAGTGGCCCTTGAGGGGCTTGTTCACCTTGCGCGGGTCGATCTCGCCGAAGGCGATCTGGACGGCGCTGTAGCCGTCCGCGTCATCGGTGCGGACCTGGGTCACGACGCAGGGACCGGCCTTGACGACGGTGACCGGGACGACACGGTTGTTCTCGTCCCACACCTGCGTCATGCCGAGCTTCTCGCCCAGGACGCCCTTGATCTGCTTAGCCATCTCGCGCGTCACCTCAGAGCTTGATCTCGATGTCGACGCCCGCCGGCAGGTCGAGACGCATCAGCGAGTCGACGGTCTTCGGCGTGGGGTCGAGGATGTCGATGAGGCGCTTGTGCGTACGCATCTCGAAGTGCTCGCGCGAGTCCTTGTACTTGTGCGGCGACTTGATGACGCAGTACACGTTCTTCTCTGTGGGCAGCGGCACCGGGCCCGCGACCGACGCACCAGTGCGGGTCACCGTCTCGACGATCTTCTTCGCCGAGGAGTCGATGACCTCGTGGTCGTAGGCCTTGAGCCGGATGCGGATCTTCTGTCCCGCCATGGCTACTTCGTAGTCCTGTCTCTCGTAACGCTCTGGGACCCGGCGGCGTTCGCGTCCTCCTCCACCCCACTTCCGACCCACGCGGTCGGGCGTGTCGCAGTCCTTCTCATAAATCTCCACATGGAGATCCCTGGTGAAGGGGGTTGCTGGGGGAGAAAGTCACCCACCGGGTGCCTGGCTGGGGCCCCGCTGACGCTTCCCGGAAGATTCCCGTACTTCCGCCCCTGATCAGGGGCGACGAGTACCGTGGGACTCGCTTCCAGTCCTCCCGGCGAGAGGCGCGCAGCATCGGCACTCAACCGAGCAACCTGGTCAGTGTGCCATAGCGGGCACCGCCGACGCCAATCAGGGAGCGGGGAAGCATACCCCCTACGAGTGAGCACTCAAACCCGCGACCAGCGCTCCCGCGGCCCCCACGCATCCTGGTGCGGCGTACCCGGCCCACGGTAGTTTCGGCGCGCCGAGAAGAGGGGGGATCGGGATGGCCGGTGTGCCGCTGCGGGTGGAGATCTTACGGGCGGGCGAGGAGCACGTGGCGCAGATCGCGCGCCTCGCCGAGTCACGGAGCCTGAACGGGCCGGATGGCGCCCAGGGCCCGGCGGAGGGCGGCTCGACGGAGGGCGGCTTCCTGGTCTCGGCGTACACCGAGGCCGACTACCGCGCCCGGCTGGAGAGCTCCGAGCACTTCTATGTGGCGGTCAAGGGCGGACAGGTGCTGGCGTTCCTGCTGGCCTACAGCTCCGACCAGGTCGAGCCGGACGAATGGCTGAACCGCCGGATCAAGACGGCGCTCGGCAGCTTCCTGGTGATCAAGCAGATCTGTGTGGCCCGGGACGCGGCGCGGACCGGGATCGCCTCGATGCTCTACTACCACGTCCTCGACCAGTGGCACGAGAGCCCGGTGATCGCCGCCGTGGTCAACGATCCGCCCAACGACGCGTCCGCGCGCTTCCACCACAAGCTCGGCTTCCAGGAGCTGACCCGGCTGACCCCGCCGGACGGGCTGCCCCGGGTGGTGTGGGTGTGGCGCAAACCGCGTGAGGCGATGCTGCACGCGCAGTACGGGATCGCGGTGGACCTCTACAAGCACGAGGACAACCTCAACTGGCAGAAGCTGAACAACTTCTTCTACATCACGGCGGGCCTCGCGGCCGCCACCGCCTTCTGCCTCGGCAAGGAGGGCGCGGGAGGCAGCCTCGGCAAGGGGCTTGCGGTGATCATCGCGATCATCGGCATCGGGGTGTCGCTGGGCTTCTCGCTGATGCTGCGCTTCGGCCGTCAGTACCTTCTGGCGCGCAAGGAGGCGGTGATCGAGCTCGAGGAGTACATGGCCTGGCACGGCGGCGAGCGGATCGTCAATCGCCGCACCGACGACCCCGGCTCCGCCTATCTGAAGGTCTCCCCGACCGGCGCGATCATGATGTTGCTGCCCGTGCTGGTGGCGGCCTGCTGGCTCGCGGTGCTCGGGGTGCTGATCGCCGACTGAGCGAACCGGCTCCCCCGTCAGGGGCGCCCGCGTGTCCCGCGCCCCGCGCCCGCGTGTCCCGCGCCCCCGCGCCCGCGTGCCCGCACACCCTCGCAGCGAAAGACGATGTGTCCGGTCTGTGACCGATACCTCCCGGACATCGGACAACCTGTCAAGATCACCGCCCGTCCTTTCACTCGGAGCAGCCGGAGACTACGTGCTGCCGAAGTGACAGGGTCACCAAATTGAACAGTCGATGGACAGTGCGGGGGACGGGCACCACCCGCAGGCAGACGCTGGCCGCGCTGACGGCACTCACCGCCGCCGGAGCGGCCGGGGTCGCCGGAGTCGCCGGTTGCGGCGGTGGGGGCTCGCGCGGTACGGCATCCGTGCCCGCCGCGCCCGCGCGGGCGGGTGCCCCCGGGGCGGCGGAGCCCTTCACCTCGACGGTGGGCGACAAGCAGGCGCTGCTGCTGCAGATCATGGCGCACCCCGACGACGATCTGTACTTCATGAACCCGGACGCCGAGCAGGTGCTGCGCTCCGGCGTCCCGGTGGTGTGCGTGTACGTGACGGCCGGTGAGGCCCGGGGGATCAACCACCAGGCGGGGACGCCGATCCCGCCCGCCGACAAGGCCGCCTACTCCGCCTCCCGCCATCAGGGGCTGCGGCAGGCGTACGCGCGGATGATCGGGCTCAACCAGTTCGCGCCCTGGCAGCAGTCGGTGCTGCGGCTGCCCGGCGGGGTCACCGCGGAGACCAACACCCTTGCCAACGGCGCCCGCAGGGTCCGGCTGATCTTCCTCAACATCGCGATGCTGTCGGAGGGCGGCGTACGGATCCCCGCGCTGTGGAGCACCCCGGGCACGGTGATGAGCACCCTGCCGGCCACCGGCTCCCCCGTGCCGCACCCGAGTTCGTACGGCCATCGGACGTTGGTCGACGTGCTCGCGGAGCTCATGGACCGCTATCGGCCCACGCTGATCCACACGCTGGACCCGGACCCCGACTTCCAGGTGCACGACGCGCTGCACCCCAAGGACAACGATCAGCCGGGGTGCTCGGACCACCGCGACCACACCCCGGTCGCGCTGTTCGCCTGGAAGGCGATCGCCCAGTGGGTGGCCGCGGCGACCCAGCGGGACAAGCACGCCCCGCGCTTCACCACCACCGCGTTCCGCGGCTACTACAACCAGCGCTGGCCGCACAATCTGCCGCCCGCGGTGCTCGCCCGGAAGGCACGGGTCATCAAGTCCTACGGCGGCGCCCCGGAGTGGGACTGCGGCAACGCGGCCGGTTGCGGCGACTACAGCCAGGGCGGGGTGCGCCCGCTGCGGAACCGCAAGGGCTGGATCCGCTCCACCCACTACCGCTACTCCACCACCCTGCCCGCCCCCACCACCGACGCCCAGGGCCGGCTCGTGGCGTACGGCGTGCTCGGCACCCAGGCCGTGCGGTGGCGCGAGACGGCGCCCGGCAGCGGGCGGTTCGGGACGCCGCTGGGGCTCGGCGGCGGACCACTCGCCCCCGCGCTCGCCGCGGTGCGGGACAGCGCGGGGCGTCAGGTGCTGTTCGGCCTGCGGTTCGCGGCGCTGGGCGGCCAAGGCGCGGCCGACCTGCGCGAGATCGTGGTGCTGGAACAGCGCCGCCCGGACGGCCCGTTCCGCGCCTGGACCGGACTCGGCACCCCCGAGACCAGCACCGAACACGGCCGCCGGGTCGGCTGCCCGGCGGCGGTCGCCACCGCCGACGGCCGGGTCCATCTCTTCGTACGGACCGCGGACAAGGGCCTGGCCACCCGCGTACGGGACGGGAGCGGCCACTGGAGTCCCTGGCAGCGGCTCGGCGGCGCCGAGGTCCAGGACGGGCTGACCGCACTGCTGGACGCGGAGGGGCAGGTCCATGTTCTCGCCGCCGGCCGCGACACCGTCCACCACTGGGCCCAGGAGTGGGCCGGTGGCCCGGTCGCGCTGCGCCCGCCGGCCGGTCTGCCGCGCCCCGGCGGGGATCCGCTGGGCGCCGCGGTGGCCCCCGACGGCTCGCTCGCGCTGGTCTACCGCACCCCCGCGGCCACCGTGCCCGCCGTCCACGGCGACGACACCTCGCTCACGGTGCGGCACTTCGAGGGCTACGGGGCGATCGCCGCGCACACCGTGGCCGGACCGTCCGGCCGCAGCGAGGCGAAGACGCTGCTGCTGGCCGGCCGCGACCTGGGTGGGGAGGTCCAGGTCCAGTACGGCACCGGCCCGGACGCCAGGCCCCTGCGCTCCCCCGGCCATCTGATCCCGGTCGGCGCCCCGGCACTGCTGGCGGACGACGGGCACCAGGGCGTCTGCGTGGTGGGCATGGCCCCGGACGCCACCCCCTGGATCTGGCGCCCACGCCCCACGAAACGGGCCTGACGGCCCGACCGACCACCGGGTGGGGCGGGCCGGGGACGCCGCCCCCGGCCCGCGCCCGGCACACACCCCCGCGCGGCCGTGTCCCTGGTACGGCACCTCCGGGCGGGGTGCCTGGTACGACCCGCCCATGGCCTTCCTCCGTACGGCGCCTCCCCGACCCGGCTGCTACCGCGCGCCCATGGCCACCCCCTGCTGCGGGGCCACTCCGGGCGGCATCCCCGATCCGCGTCCGGCCCGCGCCTCCGCGCGACGTCCACGCGGCGCGGGATCGGCTCCAGCCCCCGGCCAGAGGCGTCGTCGCGGCCCTCGTCCCCACCGGCCTGGTGGCAGGGCGACGTGACCCGGCCGCGTCCCCCTGCCTCGCCGGATTCGCGTTCGCCGTCTGGTTTTGCCGATAGCCGTACGACATGACCGGGCCCCACCCGCCGTCTCCGGTCCGGGTGGGGCCCCGTCATATCCGGCCCTGGGCCGGGGGCGCGTTGGTGCGCGCGCTCAGCGCCGGGCCGCGGCGGCACGCCGTCGGGGGCGTGCGGCCTCGGGTTCCTCGACCTCTTCAGGCTCTTCGGACTCCTCGTATGCCTCGGCGTCCTCGGTGTCCTCCGGCTCCTCCTCGTCCTCCTCGAGACCGGATTCCGGCTCGGACCCGGCGTCTTCGGGTTCCTCCTCGTACTCCTCCTCCGGCGCCTCATCCGCATCCGCGGCCGCGCCGTCCTCGTCGTCGTACGCGTCCTCCGCCTCGTCCGCGCGCTCTTCCCCGGCGTCGCCTTCGTCGCCGGACTCGGACCGCGACTCATCGGCTTCTCCCCCGGCCTCGTCCTCGGCGTTGTCGCGCTCTTCCTCCTCCACGGCCGTCTCGTGGTCGCGTACGACCTCGCCGTCCCGGATCTCGCCGCGCCAGCCGTCCGTGGCCTCGCCGCGCATCATGATGAACTTGCGGTAGAGCTTCAGGTCGAGGCGCGCCCGTCGGCCCTGGGCCCGCCAGATGTTGCCGGTCTTCTCGAAGAGGCCCTTGGGGAAGTACTCCAGGACCAACAGCACCCGGGTGAGGTTGTCGCCGAGCGGATGGAAGGTGACGACGCCCTTCACGGTGCCCTTCGCACCCTCGGTGGTCCAGGTGATCCGCTCATCGGGCACCTGCTCGGTGACGTTCGCCCGCCAGCTACGGGTGGACTTGGCGACCTTCACCTTCCAGTTGCTGCTGGTGTCGTCGGCCTTCTCGACGCTGACGACCCCCTTGGCGAAGGTGCTGAACTCCTGGAACTGGGTCCACTGGTCGTACGCCTCGCGGACCGGCACCCCGACGTCGATGTCCTCGACGACCGTCACACTCTTCGACTTGCCGCCTCCGCTCTTCCCCCGGCCCTTGCCGAAGGCACCCTTGACCTTCTCCTTCAGCGATTCCTTGAGTGAATCCTTCAGCTGGGACGAGCCGGCCTTCATCAGCGCCTGCCCCGGCGACTTGCCCTCGGCGAGGGACTGCGCGCCCTTGGCGAGGCCCGTGCCGAGGCCGGAGATCGCATGTGTCGCCCGCGCCTGGACGTAGTTGCGCAGCTCGTCCTTGAGCCGGTCGGTGGCCGGGTTGCCGACGATGTCGTCCTTGAGCTTGCCCAGCGTGTCAGCCATTGCGGCCCCCCGCGGTCCTGGCGGTCTTCTTGGCCCGGGCGGCGCCCGAGGCGGCGGTCTTCTTCGCCTTGCCGGAGTCGGAGGCGGCCGTCTTCTTCGCCGGACGGGCCGGGGCCTTGGCCGCCGCCTTGCGGGCAGGCTTCGGCGGCTTCGGTTTCCGCTTCGGCTCGGAGTCCGCGTCGGCCTCCTCGCGCTCGGCGGGCTCCTCGTCCTCGGCGCGGTCCTCATCCCGGGCGTCCTCGTCCCGGCCGTCCTCGCTCTCACCGCGCAGCAACGCGGTGCGCTCATGCAGCGAATCGGCGAGGCCGCCCACCCGGTCGGACACGGCCTTGGTCGCGGCCTGCCGGGTGGCGTCGACGAGTTCCTGACGCACCTGTCCGTTGAGGCCGCTCAGCAGCGGCATCTCGGCGAGGGACTTCTTCAGCTGCTGCGGATCCAACGTGATCTTCTTACCGGCCAGCAACATGCCCAGCCCGAAGGCGAGTTTCGCCTTCTTGGTGCGCCCGAGGAGGTAGCCTCCCACGACCGCGACCGTGATCTTGCCATTTGTCATCATCTGTTCGCTCCCGAAGTCGAACGCGGCTTCGATGTGGACGGCCGGGTACCCACATACGAAAGAGCCCCACCCGCCAGTGGCGAATGGGGCTCTTTGCTCCGGGGAGCGTCAGGTCACTTGTTGATCTTGGTGACCTGGCCGGCGCCGACGGTCCGGCCACCCTCACGGATGGCGAACTTCAGGCCCTCCTCCATGGCGACCGGCTGGATCAGCTGGACGGACATCTCGGTGTTGTCGCCCGGCATGACCATCTCGGTGCCCTCGGGGAGGGTCACAACGCCCGTCACGTCCGTGGTACGGAAGTAGAACTGCGGACGGTAGTTGTTGAAGAACGGCGTGTGGCGGCCACCCTCGTCCTTGGACAGGATGTACGCCTGGGCCTCGAACTCGGTGTGCGGAGTGACCGAACCCGGCTTGATGATGACCTGGCCGCGCTCGACGTCCTCGCGCTTGATGCCGCGGAGCAGCAGACCGACGTTCTCACCGGCCTGGCCCTCGTCGAGCAGCTTGCGGAACATCTCGATACCGGTGACGGTGGTCGAGGTCTTCTCCTGCTTGATGCCGATGATGTCGACGTTCTCGTTGACCTTCAGCACACCGCGCTCGATACGGCCGGTGACGACCGTACCGCGACCGGTGATGGTGAAGACGTCCTCGATCGGCATCAGGAACGGCTTGTCGACGTCACGCTCGGGCTGCGGGATCGACTCGTCGACGGCCTTCATCAGGTCGAGGACGGACTTGCCCCACTCGGCGTCACCCTCGAGCGCCTTGAGCGCCGAGACCTTGACGACCGGAACGTCGTCGCCCGGGAACTCGTACTCGGAGAGCAGCTCGCGGACCTCGAGCTCGACGAGCTCCAGGATCTCCTCGTCGTCCACCATGTCGGCCTTGTTCAGGGCGACAACGATGTACGGCACGCCGACCTGGCGGGCCAGGAGCACGTGCTCCTTGGTCTGCGGCATCGGGCCGTCGGTGGCGGCGACCACGAGGATGGCGCCGTCCATCTGCGCGGCACCGGTGATCATGTTCTTGATGTAGTCCGCGTGACCGGGGCAGTCAACGTGCGCGTAGTGACGCGACTCGGTCTGGTACTCGACGTGCGCGATGGAGATCGTAATACCGCGCTGGCGCTCCTCAGGAGCCTTGTCGATCTGGTCGAAGGCCGAGGCCTCGTTCAGGTCCGGGTACGCGTCGTGCAGCACCTTGGTGATCGCAGCGGTAAGCGTGGTCTTACCGTGGTCGATGTGACCGATGGTGCCGATGTTGACGTGCGGCTTAGTCCGCTCGAACTTCGCCTTCGCCACTGGGGTCCTCCTGTGGAGTGGTTCTGTAACGCATCCACGCTTTGCGGATGGGTTCAGGTTTTCTTACCGAACCGGCCAGGACCCCGAGGGGGATGCCCTTCGCCGTATTCGTCTGGGGGGCCGGCGCCAAGGGCCCCGTCATGGAACGCGGTGGACGCGCTCCACGACGAATGCCCCGATGCCTTGTGCTTCCAGCCTAAAGGGTGAGGAAAGCGGATGAACCCGCCTTACTCGCCCTTGGCCTTCGCGATGATCTCCTCGGCGACGTTCCGCGGAACCTCGGCGTAGGAGTCGAACTGCATGGAGTAGCTGGCGCGGCCGGACGTCTTGCTGCGCAGGTCGCCCACGTAGCCGAACATCTCCGACAGCGGAACCAGGCCGGTGACCAGCTTGGCGCCGCTCCGGTCCTCCATGGACTGGATCTGCCCGCGACGGGAGTTGATGTCGCCGATCACGTCACCCATGTAGTCCTCGGGCGTGGTGACCTCGACCTTCATCATCGGCTCGAGCAGGGCCGGGCTGGCCTTGCGGGCAGCCTCCTTGAAGGCCATCGAACCGGCGATCTTGAACGCCATCTCGGACGAGTCGACCTCGTGGTAGCCACCGTCGAGCAGGGTGACCTTCACACCGGTCAGCGGGTAGCCCGCGAGCACGCCGAACTCCATGGCCTCCTGGCAGCCCGCGTCCACGGACGGGATGTACTCCCGCGGGATACGGCCACCGGTGACCTTGTTCTCGAACTCGTAGCCGTCGCCCTCGAGCGGCTCCAGCGCGATCTGCACCTTCGCGAACTGGCCGGAACCACCAGTCTGCTTCTTGTGCGTGTAGTCGTACCGCTCGACCGCCTTGCGCAGCGTCTCGCGGTAGGCCACCTGCGGCTTACCGACGTTGGCCTCGACCTTGAACTCGCGGCGCATACGGTCGACCAGCACGTCCAGGTGCAGCTCGCCCATGCCGGAGATGATCGTCTGGCCGGTCTCCTCGTCGGTCTTGACGCGGAAGGACGGGTCCTCCTCGGCAAGCCGCTGGATCGCGACGGCGAGCTTCTCCTGGTCGCCCTTGGACTTCGGCTCGATGGCCACCTCGATGACCGGGGCCGGGAAGTCCATGGACTCCAGGATCACCGGGTTCGACGAGTCGGAGAGGGTCTCACCGGTGGTGGTCTGCTTCAGACCCATGACGGCGACGATGTCGCCGGCACCCACCGAGTCGATCTCCTCACGCTTGTTCGCGTGCATCCGGTAGATCTTGCCGATGCGCTCCTTCTTGCCCTTCACGGAGTTCAGCACCTGGGTGCCGGCGTCCATGCGGCCGGAGTACACACGGATGAAGGTGAGCTTGCCGAGGTGCGGGTCGCTCGCGATCTTGAACGCCAGAGCCGAGAGAGGCTCCTCCTCGGACGGACGACGCTTGATGACCTCGTCCGGGTCCTTGACCGAGTGCCCCTCGATCGCCTCGATGTCGATCGGCGACGGGAGGTACCGGACCACGGCGTCGAGCAGGGGCTGAACACCCTTGTTCTTGAACGCGGTGCCACAGAACACGGGGGTGACGGTGGTGCCGCCGCCCTTGCCGGAGGCGATGGTGATGCGGCGGATCGCCGCGTACAGCTGCTCCACGGTGGGCTCCTCGCCCTCCAGGTACAGCTCCATCATCTCTTCGTCGTTCTCGGCGACGCCCTCGAGCAGCTTGCCGCGCCACTCGTCGGCGGCCTCGGTGTGGGTGTCCGGGATGTCGACGGTGTCGTACATCTCGCCCTTGGTCGCCTCGGCGGACCAGACCAGCGCCTTCATGGTGACGAGGTCGACGACACCCTTGAAGTCGGCCTCGGTGCCGATCGGCAGCTGCATGACCAGCGGCACTGCACCCAGGCGGTCCGTGATCATGTCGACGCAGCGGTGGAACTCGGCACCGGTGCGGTCGAGCTTGTTGACGAAGCAGATACGCGGAACGCCGTAGCGGTCCGCCTGACGCCACACCGTCTCGGACTGCGGCTCCACACCGGCGACGCCATCGAACACGGTCACGGCACCGTCGAGCACGCGCAGCGAACGCTCCACCTCGACGGTGAAGTCGACGTGGCCCGGGGTGTCGATGATGTTGATGGTGTGATCGACGTTCTCAAGCGGCCAGTGACAGGTCGTCGCGGCCGACGTGATCGTGATGCCGCGCTCCTGCTCCTGCTCCATCCAGTCCATGGTGGCGGCGCCATCGTGGACTTCACCGATCTTGTAGCTCACGCCGGTGTAGAACAGAATCCGCTCGGTGGTGGTCGTCTTGCCCGCGTCGATGTGGGCCATGATCCCGATGTTGCGGACCTTGGCCAGGTCAAGTGAAGTGGTGGCCATCTGGCTCAGTCTTCTCTCGGTTCTCGATGGGGTAGCGACTACCAGCGGTAGTGCGCGAAGGCCTTGTTGGACTCGGCCATCTTGTGGGTGTCCTCACGCCGCTTGACGGAGGCGCCCAGACCGTTGCTGGCGTCCAGCAGCTCGTTCATGAGCCGCTCGGTCATGGTCTTCTCACGACGGGCGCGGGAGTAGCCCACGAGCCAGCGCAGGGCGAGGGTGGAGGAGCGGCCGGGACGGACCTCGACCGGCACCTGGTAGGTGGCGCCACCGACACGGCGGGAGCGGACCTCGAGGGTCGGCTTCACGTTCTCCAGCGCGCGCTTGAGCGTGATGACCGGGTCGTTGCCGGACTTCTCGCGCAGGCCCTCCATGGCGCCGTACACGATGCGCTCGGCGGTGGAGCGCTTGCCGTTCAGCAGCACCTTGTTGATGAGGGACGTCACCAGAGGAGAGTTGTAAACCGGGTCGATGATGACCGGGCGCTTCGGGGCGGGACCCTTACGAGGCATTCTTACTTCTCCTTCTTGGCGCCGTAGCGGCTGCGAGCCTGCTTGCGGTTCTTGACGCCCTGCGTGTCGAGGGAGCCGCGGATGATCTTGTAACGAACACCCGGCAGGTCCTTCACACGACCGCCACGCACGAGCACGATGGAGTGCTCCTGCAGGTTGTGCCCCTCACCCGGGACGTAGGCGGTGACCTCGATCCCACTGCTCAGCCGGACACGCGCGACCTTACGGAGCGCCGAGTTCGGCTTCTTCGGCGTCGTGGTGAACACGCGAGTGCATGTCCCACGGCGCTGCGGCGACCCCGCGAGGGCGGGGGTCTTGTTCTTCTCGACCTTGTCCTGGCGGCCCTTGCGGACCAGCTGCTGGATCGTAGGCACCGTTTCTCCGGTTTCTGTGTGCCAGTCTCGGTAAAGCTAACCTGGAGTTCCTCCGACCCACGCGGTCGGGTGTGTCGCGCACCGCAGCCCTCTGCGAAAGTTCGGAGAGTGCGAATTGTTGGTGTCGACACCTCGGCCCCTCGCATGCTGAGGCACCTCCCCGCCGAAGGCTGGGGGCGCACACGCAAGGACCCGGGCACACCCCAGGCACAAGGTCTGAGCGTACCTACCTCATCGACTTCGGTCAAAACAAATGCAGAGGGCCCCGACACGCCGGAAATGGGGTACTCGACTTTCACCCCGGCCGAGCCGTCCGAAAACGCCGCGGGGCGGCCACCCCACCATGGGGGTGACCGCCCTGCGAACGGATCGGGTCTTACTGGTTGTACGGACCGTAGTCGTAGTCCTCCAGCGGAACCGCCTGGCCGGAGCCCGTGCCGAAGGGCGAGTAGTCGATGTCGTCGTAACCGACGGCCGAGTACATCGCGGCCTTCGCCTCCTCGGTCGGCTCGACCCGGATGTTGCGGTAGCGGGACAGACCCGTACCGGCCGGGATGAGCTTACCGATGATCACGTTCTCCTTGAGGCCGATCAGGGAGTCCGACTTGGCGTTGATCGCCGCGTCGGTGAGCACCCGGGTCGTCTCCTGGAAGGACGCCGCCGACAGCCAGGACTCGGTCGCCAGCGAGGCCTTGGTGATACCCATCAGCTGCGGACGGCCGGAGGCCGGGTGGCCGCCTTCCTGGACCACACGACGGTTCTCCGACTCGAAGCGCGAGCGCTCCACGAGCTCGCCCGGCAGCAGCTCCGCGTCGCCGGACTCGATGATCGTCACCCGGCGCAGCATCTGCCGGATGATGATCTCGATGTGCTTGTCGTGGATCGACACACCCTGCGAGTTGTAGACCTTCTGGACCTCGCCCACCAGGTGCACCTGGACGGCGCGCTGGCCGAGGATGCGCAGCACGTCGTGCGGGTTGACGGCACCCACGGTCAGCGGCTGGCCGACGTCGACGCGGTCGCCCTCGCCCACCAGGAGACGGGCTCGCTTGGAGACGCCGAAGGCGGTCTCGTCGGAGCCGTCGTCCGGGGTGACGACGAGCTTCTTGGTCTTCTCGGTCTCCTCGATGCGGACGCGGCCGGCCGCCTCCGAAATCGGGGCGACACCCTTGGGCGTACGGGCCTCGAAGAGCTCGACGACACGCGGCAGACCCTGGGTGATGTCGTCACCGGCCACACCACCGGTGTGGAAGGTACGCATCGTCAGCTGGGTGCCGGGCTCACCGATGGACTGGGCGGCGATGATGCCGACCGCCTCGCCGATGTCCACCAGCTTGCCGGTCGCCAGCGAGCGGCCGTAGCACATGGCGCAGGTGCCGACGGCGGACTCGCAGGTGAGCACCGAACGGGTCTTGACCGTCTCCACGCCGTGGCGGACCAGCTCGTCGATGAGCACATCGCCCAGGTCGGTGCCGGCCGGGGCCAGAACCTTCCCCTCGACGACGATGTCCTCGGCGAGGCAGCGCGCGTACACGCTGGTCTCGACGTCCTCCGCCTTGCGCAGCACGCCGTCCGCACCCTTGGACGCGATCTCGAGCTTGAGGCCACGGTCGGTGCCGCAGTCCTCCTCGCGGATGATCACGTCCTGGGAGACGTCCACCAGACGTCGGGTCAGGTAACCCGAGTCGGCGGTACGCAGGGCGGTGTCGGCGAGACCCTTACGGGCACCGTGGGTGGAGATGAAGTACTCCAGCACGGAGAGACCCTCACGGAACGACGCCTTGATGGGCCGCGGGATGGTCTCGTTCTTCGCGTTGGACACCAGACCACGCATACCGGCGATCTGACGCATCTGCATCATGTTTCCGCGCGCGCCCGAGTCGACCATCATGAAGATCGGGTTGGTCTTCGGGAAGTTCGCGTTCATCGCCTCGGCGACCTCGTTGGTCGCCTTGGTCCAGATCGCGATCAGTTCCTGGGTGCGCTCGTCCTTGGTGATCAGACCACGCTCGTACTGCTTCTGGACCTTCTCGTCCTGCGCCTCGTACCCCTCGATGATGCCCTTCTTGGCCTCGGGCACGACCACGTCGGAGATGGCGACGGTGACACCGGAGCGGGTGGCCCAGTGGAAACCGGCCGCCTTCAGGTTGTCCAGCGTCGCCGCGACGATGACCTTGGGGTAACGCTCGGCGAGGTCGTTGACGATCTCGGAGAGCTGCTTCTTGCCCACCGAGTAGTCGACGAACGGGTAGTCCTCGGGCAGCAGCTCGTTGAAGAGCGCGCGGCCCAGCGTGGTGCGCAGCCGGAAGCTGTCACCGGGCTGCCAGGCCCCTCCCCCGACGCCGTCGTCCCCTGCCTCCGGAACCGGCGGGGTCCAGCCGCGGGGCGGGACGGTGCCGATCGGGAAGCGGATGTCGATCTTCGCCTGGAGCGAGAGCTCCCGGGCGTCGAACGCCATGGTCGCCTCGGCGGCCGAACCGAAGGCCCGGCCCTCGCCCTTGACCTCGCGCTCCTCCTCGTCGGTGGTGAGGAAGAACAGGCCCAGCACCATGTCCTGGGTCGGCATGGTCACCGGCCGGCCGTCGGCCGGCTTGAGGATGTTGTTCGAGGACAGCATCAGGATGCGGGCCTCGGCCTGCGCCTCCGCGGACAGCGGCAGGTGCACGGCCATCTGGTCACCGTCGAAGTCCGCGTTGAACGCGGTGCAGACGAGCGGGTGAATCTGAATGGCCTTGCCCTCGACCAGCTGCGGCTCGAAGGCCTGGATACCGAGACGGTGCAGGGTCGGCGCACGGTTCAGCAGCACCGGGTGCTCGGCGATGACCTCTTCGAGCACGTCGTACACGACCGTGCGGCCGCGCTCGACCATGCGCTTGGCCGACTTGATGTTCTGCGCGTGGTTCAGGTCCACCAGGCGCTTCATCACGAACGGCTTGAAGAGCTCCAGCGCCATGGCCTTGGGCAGACCGCACTGGTGCAGCTTGAGCTGCGGGCCGACGACGATGACCGAACGGGCCGAGTAGTCGACACGCTTACCGAGCAGGTTCTGACGGAACCGGCCCTGCTTACCCTTCAGCATGTCGCTGAGGGACTTCAGCGGACGGTTACCGGGACCGGTCACCGGGCGACCGCGGCGGCCGTTGTCGAACAGCGCGTCGACGGCCTCCTGCAGCATCCGCTTCTCGTTGTTCACGATGATCTCGGGGGCACCGAGGTCAAGGAGACGCTTGAGGCGGTTGTTCCGGTTGATCACACGGCGGTACAGGTCGTTCAGGTCGGAGGTCGCGAAGCGGCCACCGTCCAGCTGCACCATCGGACGCAGGTCCGGCGGGATCACCGGGATGCAGTCCAGCACCATGCCGTTGGGGCTGTTGCGGGTCTGCAGGAAGGCGGAGACGACCTTGAGGCGCTTGAGCGCACGGGTCTTCTTCTGGCCCTTGCCGGTCCGGATGATCTCGCGGAGCTTCTCGGCCTCCTCGTCGAGGTCGAAGGACTCCAGGCGCTTCTGCAGCGCCGCGGCGCCCATGCCGCCCATGAAGTACGTGCCGAAGCGGTCACGCAGCTCGCGGTAGAGCAGCTCGTCGCCCTCCAGGTCCTGGACCTTGAGGTTCTTGAAGCGGTTCCACACCTCGTCGAGACGGTCGATCTCGCGCTGGGCGCGGTCGCGCAGCTGCTTCATCTCACGCTCGGCGCCCTCGCGCACCTTACGGCGCACATCGGCCTTGGCGCCCTCGGCCTCGAGCTCGGCGAGGTCCGCCTCGAGCTTCTTGGCACGGGCCTCCAGGTCGGCGTCGCGGCGCTGCTCGATCTGCTGGCGCTCGACGGAGACATGGGCCTCCAGCGAGGGCAGATCGCGCGTGCGGCGCTCCTCGTCCACCCACGTGATCATGTAGGCGGCGAAGTAGATGACCTTCTCGAGGTCCTTCGGGGCGAGGTCGAGCAGGTAGCCCAGACGGCTGGGCACGCCCTTGAAGTACCAGATGTGGGTGACGGGAGCGGCCAGCTCAATGTGGCCCATCCGCTCACGGCGCACCTTGGCGCGGGTGACCTCGACGCCACAGCGCTCACAGATGATGCCCTTGAAGCGGACGCGCTTGTACTTGCCGCAGTAGCACTCCCAGTCCCGGGTCGGACCGAAGATCTTCTCGCAGAAGAGTCCGTCCTTTTCGGGCTTGAGGGTGCGGTAGTTGATGGTCTCCGGCTTCTTGACCTCACCGTGGGACCACTGACGGATGTCGTCAGCAGTGGCGAGGCCGATCCGCAGCTCGTCGAAGAAGTTGACGTCGAGCACTTGTCGTCAATCCCTCTTTCAGGGTCGTGTCTTCGGGTCTGACTGGGGGTCCGGGGAGAGGCCGGGGCTGAGCGTACGTACCGCCCCGGCCAGACCCGTCAGACCTCTTCGACGCTGCTCGGCTCGCGCCGGGACAGGTCGATACCGAGCTCCTCCGCAGCGCGGAAGACGTCCTCGTCGGTGTCGCGCATCTCGATGGACATGCCGTCGGACGACAGCACCTCCACGTTGAGGCACAGGGACTGCATCTCCTTGATGAGCACCTTGAAGGACTCGGGGATGCCGGGCTCGGGAATGTTCTCGCCCTTGACGATGGCCTCGTAGACCTTCACGCGGCCGGTCACGTCGTCGGACTTGATGGTCAGCAGCTCCTGGAGGGCGTACGCGGCGCCATAAGCCTCCAGCGCCCACACCTCCATTTCGCCGAAGCGCTGGCCACCGAACTGAGCCTTACCACCCAGCGGCTGCTGGGTGATCATCGAGTACGGACCGGTGGACCGGGCGTGCAGCTTGTCGTCCACCAGGTGGTGCAGCTTGAGGATGTACATGTAGCCGACCGAGATCGGCTCCGGGAACGGCTCGCCGGAGCGGCCGTCGAAGAGCCGGGCCTTGCCGGACGACTGGACCAGGCGGTCGCCGTCGCGGTTCGGGATCGTCGAGTCGAAGAGACCGGCGATCTCGTCCTCGCGGGCGCCGTCGAAGACCGGGGTCGCGACGTTGGTGCCGGGCTCGACCTCGTCGGCGCCGATGGCCTGGAGCCGCTGCATCCAGTCCTCGGAGCCCTCGACCTTCCAGCCGCGGGAGGCCAGCCAGCCGAGGTGGATCTCCAGGACCTGTCCCGGGTTCATTCGGGACGGGACACCCAGCGGGTTGAGGATGATGTCGACCGGGGTGCCGTCCTCCAGGAACGGCATGTCCTCGACCGGCAGGATCTTGGAGATGACGCCCTTGTTGCCGTGACGGCCGGCGAGCTTGTCACCATCGGTGATCTTGCGCTTCTGCGCCACGTAGACGCGGACCAGCTGGTTCACGCCCGGCGGCAGCTCGTCGCCCTCTTCGCGGTCGAAGACGCGGACGCCGATGACCTTGCCGATCTCACCGTGCGGCACCTTCAGCGAGGTGTCACGGACCTCACGGGCCTTCTCACCGAAGATGGCGCGCAGCAGCCGCTCCTCCGGGGTCAGCTCGGTCTCACCCTTCGGGGTGACCTTGCCGACCAGGATGTCGCCGGCGACGACCTCGGCACCGATCCGGATGATGCCGCGCTCGTCGAGGTCGGCGAGGACCTCCTCGGAGACGTTCGGGATGTCCCGGGTGATCTCCTCGGGGCCGAGCTTGGTGTCACGGGCGTCGACCTCGTGCTCCTCGATGTGGATCGAGGAGAGGACGTCGTCCTGCACCAGACGCTGGCTGAGGATGATCGCGTCCTCATAGTTGTGGCCCTCCCACGGCATGAACGCCACCAGGAGGTTCTTGCCGAGCGCCATCTCGCCGTCCTCGGTGGACGGGCCGTCGGCCAGCACCTGGCCGGCGATGACCCGCGCACCCTCGTCCACGACGACCTTCTGGTTGAAGGAGGTGCCCTGGTTGGAGCGGGAGAACTTGGCCACCCGGTAGGTGGTGTAGGTGCCGTCGTCGTTGGCCACCGTCACATAGTCGGCGGAGACCTCCTGGACGACACCGTCCTTCTCGGCCTTGATGACGTCGCCGGCGTCGACCGCACAGCGGTACTCCATACCGGTGCCGACCAGCGGGGACTCCGCCTTGATCAGCGGCACGGCCTGACGCATCATGTTCGAGCCCATGAGCGCGCGGTTGGCGTCGTCGTGCTCGAGGAAGGGGATCATCGCGGTCGCGACCGACACCATCTGGCGCGGCGAGACGTCCATGTAGTCGACGTCGTCGCCGGGGATGTAGTCGACCTCGCCGCCACGGCGGCGGACCAGGACGCGGTTCTCGGCGAAGCGCAGGTCGTCCGCGAGCGGGGCGTTGGCCTGCGCGATGACGAAGCGGTCCTCTTCATCGGCGGTCAGGTAGTCGACGTCGTCGGTGACGACACCGTCGACGACCTTGCGGTACGGGGTCTCGATGAAACCGAACGCGTTGACCCGGCCGTACGAGGCGAGCGAGCCGATCAGACCGATGTTCGGGCCTTCGGGCGTCTCGATCGGGCACATGCGGCCGTAGTGCGACGGGTGCACGTCACGGACCTCGAAGCCCGCCCGCTCACGCGAGAGACCACCGGGGCCGAGCGCGTTCAGACGGCGCTTGTGGGTCAGACCCGACAGCGGGTTCGTCTGGTCCATGAACTGCGACAGCTGGCTGGTGCCGAAGAACTCCTTGATGGAGGCGACGACCGGCCGGATGTTGATCAGGGTCTGCGGCGTGATCGCCTCGACGTCCTGAGTCGTCATGCGCTCGCGCACGACGCGCTCCATACGGGCCAGACCCGTGCGGACCTGGTTCTGGATCAGCTCGCCGACGTTACGGATACGGCGGTTGCCGAAGTGGTCGATGTCGTCGGTCTCGACGACCACGGACTGGCCGTTGTCCCCGACGGTCTCGGTCTCACCGGCGTGCAGCTTCACCAGGTACTTGATCGAGGCGATGACGTCCTCGACCGTCAGGACGCCCGCGTCCAGCGGAGCGGCCGAACCCAGCTTCTTGTTGACCTTGTAGCGGCCGACCTTCGCGAGGTCGTAGCGCTTGGGGTTGAAGTAGAGGTTCTCGAGCAGCGTCTGCGCGGCCTCACGCGTGGGGGGCTCGCCCGGACGCAGCTTGCGGTAGATGTCGAGCAGCGCGTCGTCCTGGCCCTGGGTGTGGTCCTTCTCCAGGGTGGCGCGCATCGACTCGTACTCGCCGAACTCCTCCAGGATCTGCTCGGTCGTCCAGCCGAGAGCCTTCAGGAGAACGGTGACGGACTGCTTGCGCTTGCGGTCGATGCGCACACCGACCATGTCGCGCTTGTCGATCTCCATCTCCAGCCAGGCACCCCGGGATGGGATGACCTTGACGGAGAAGATGTCCTTGTCGGACGTCTTGTCGATGGAGGAGTCGAAGTAGACACCCGGCGAGCGGACCAGCTGCGAGACGACGACACGCTCGGTGCCGTTGATGCAGAAGGTGCCCTTGTCGGTCATGAGCGGGAAGTCGCCCATGAAGACCGTCTGGGACTTGATCTCGCCGGTCTCGTTGTTGGTGAACTCGGCCGTGACGAAGAGCGGAGCGGCGTAGGTGAAGTCACGCTCCTTGCACTCGTCGATCGAGTTCTTCGGCGGCTCGAAACGGTGATCACGGAAAGTCAGGGACATCGACCCGGAGAAGTCCTCGATCGGGGAGATCTCCTCGAAGATCTCTTCCAGACCGGACTTGGTGGGGACGTCCTGACCGCTGTCCAGCGCAGCCTCGACGCGAGCCTTCCAGGCGGCATTGCCGAGCAGCCAATCGAAGCTCTCGGTCTGCAGCGCGAGGAGGTTCGGAACCTCGAGAGGCTCCCTGATCTTCGCAAAGGAGATGCGCAGCGGGGCGGTGCTGGCGCCATTGTTCGTATTGGCAGTCGAGGCGTTGCGCGAGGCGGCCAAGAGGGGGTCCTTCCGAGGGCTCGGACTCACTACGCGCGTACCGGTCCTACCGAGAGCCCATGGATGAAATCCCTGGTCAGGGTGTTTCCATCAGTAGTGCTCGAAGGTAGGTATGCCCCTGGTGACGGGCAGGGAGCAGCTAACAGGCAGCGCAAAGGGTCAGTGTAGCCACTTGGCACACTGATGTCCAGCGCCGAGTTTCTGAGACCGGCAGTGCCAATCTCTCCCTCCGGTGAGGGGCGCGCCCCTCGTTGTCTTCATCCGCCCTGTCGGCAGCCCGCGCGCTCGATGCGCATATCGATACTGCCCGCTTCGCCGACGATCCATGCCTCGGACTTTTGGATCGATGTGGCGTCGCGTCCTGAGAATTGCGCGCCGCGTGCCGTTCGTCAAGGCCCCCCACTCCGGCGAGATCGTCACAGGGCGTGGCGACAGGCAACGAAGATCACCCTACCTCCACAACCCCGTAAGACAATGTAGCCGTGACGGGAACGCCGAAGGGCGACCACCCGAACGGGTGATCGCCCTTGGCTGGAACCGGGCCGCGCCGCCGGACGTCCTACGGGCGTGTGGCGGCGGGCCGAGAGGTCACTTGACCTCGACGGAGGCGCCGGCGCCCTTGAGGGACTCGGCGGCCTTGTCGGCCTGCTCCTTGTTGACCTTCTCGAGGACCGGCTTCGGGGTGCCGTCGACGAGGTCCTTGGCCTCCTTCAGACCCAGGGAGGTCAGCTCACGCACGACCTTAATGACCTGGATCTTCTTGTCGCCGGCGCCGGTGAGGATGACGTCGAACTCGTCCTTCTCCTCCTCGGCCGGGGCAGCGGCACCCGGGGCGCCCGGGGCGGCGGCCACGACGGCGGCCGGGGCGGCGGCGGTGACGTCGAACTTCTCCTCGAAGGCCTTCACGAACTCGGAGAGCTCGATGAGGGTCATCTCCTCGAACTGCGCGAGCAGGTCGTCCTGGCTGAGCTTCGCCATGATGGCGGTCCTTCCACTAATTCGGCAGGTGGTGCCGGATGTACATGTCGGCGGGCTTCCCGGCCCGCTGCGACCGGAGCCTGATTACTCGGACTCGGCCTCGGCGGGAGCCGGGGATTCGGCACCGCCCTGCTCGGCCTGCTTCTGCCGGAGCGCCTCGGCGGTCCGGATGAACTTGGACAGCGGGGCCTGGAAGAGCGCGGCAGCCTGGGACTGCTTGGCCTTCATCGCACCCGCCAGCTTGGCGAGCAGCACCTCACGGGACTCGAGGTCCGCGAGCTTCTTGATCTCGTCGGCGGACAGCGCCTTGCCATCAAGGACACCGCCCTTGATGACGAGAGCGGGGTTCTCCTTGGCGAAGTCACGGAGACCCTTCGCCGCCTCGACCGGGTCACCGGTCACGAAGGCGACGGCCGACGAACCCGCGAACAGGTCGTCGAGCTGGTTGATCCCGGCCTCGTTGGCCGCGATCTTGGTCAGCGTGTTCTTCACCACACGGTACTGAACGTTCTCACCGAGCGAACGGCGCAGCTCCTTGAGCTGCGCAACGGTGAGACCGGTGTACGCGGTGACGACAGCCGCGTTGGAGTTGCGGAACTTCTCCCGCATCTCGTCAACGGCTGCGACCTTGTCAGGACTCGCCATGAGCCTCGGCCTCCTTCCGGGTGATGAGGACCGCTTCGGCCTGAAGGAAGGAGACTGGACAATGCGAAAACGCCCCGGCGCAGGCGCTCGGGGCGTAACTCGACCGGCAGGGCTCGCGGCCCGTTCGGGAGTTCAACCACATACACCTACGCAGGTCGCCCGCAGCTAGCGGATCCTTCAGCCACCGAACCCCTTACGGGGGCACAGCGACAACCAGCGGTCTTTGGCTTCTGTAGGAGATTACGCGAACGGGCCGCGGCCAGGCAAATCGGCTCTACTGCTGGAGCATGTCCTGGAAGTCCACGGTGTCCGAGGACGTCGGCTCCTCGACGGTGACGGCGGTGCCGTAGTCCGAGTAGTAGACGGTGGAGTCGTAGGACCCGTTGTTGCTCTGGGCCTGCTCACGCTTCTTGACCAGCAGGTTCTGGTCGTCGACCCACAGGTCGATGGTCTCGGTGTCCATGCCCGAGGTCTCCAGCTGCTTCTGCAGGGCGTCCAGATCCGACTGGCTGAGCTCCTTGGACTGCATCTTGGCGATCTCGGAGACCTTGACCGTGCCGGTGTAGTGCGTGGCCTTGACGCCCTTCACGTTCTCCGAGCCCACGCTCTTGACCTTGCCGGTGGCGAGCAGCAGCTCCACCGAGCGCGACGGGTTGTTGTTCTGCATCTGGTCCTTCAGGAAGGCGCCCGAGGGGCCCGCCTTCTGGGCCAGCACGTCGTAGTCGTACTTCACCCAGTGCTTACCGCTGCCGGCCTGCGCGGCGAACTCGTCGCCCATGTTCAGGAACATCGCGTCCGGGGTGTAGCGCGCGTCCATCGCCTTGCCCTCGATCGGGGAGGAGGCGATGGCACCGCCGCTCTGGGTGATGGACATGTTGGCCCGGATGCCGTTGGCCCAGTCCATGGAGCCGGACATCTGCGAGTTCTGCTCGCCCATCTTGGTGGTGCCCTCGACCTTGGCCGAGTTCTTCTGGTCCGTCCGCTGCGAGGCCAGCTTGAGCGCCGCCAGCGGGCTCATCGCGGACTGGCCGGACTTGTCGCCCGTCTTCTCACCGGCCTTGTCGTCGTCGGACTTCTCGCTCCCGCACGCGGTGAGGCCGACCATGAGAACGACGCTTCCAGCGGCTATAGCCCAACGCGCACCGACATGAGTACCGCGCACGGCTCCCCCTTATTTTTATGTCTCTTTTACGTCTGCAGAGTGACTTTAGCGGAGGGGGCCGACAACGGAAGACGCCGGGCCCCCGCACCTTCGACGCGGTGCGGGGGCCCGGCGGTTGCACACCGTGGTGCGCTGGGTCAAAGGCGGCCTCAGACGGCCTCTTCCTCGACCAGCAGGTTGCGGGTGCGGTTGGCGTCCAGCGGAATGCCGGGGCCCATCGTGGTGGTCAGGGTCGCCTTCTTGATGTAGCGGCCCTTCGCGGCGGACGGCTTGAGACGGTTGATCTCCTCGAGCGCCGCGGCGTAGTTCTCCACCAGCTTGGTCTCGTCGAACGAGAGCTTGCCGATGATGAAGTGCAGGTTGGAGTGCTTGTCGACGCGGAACTCGATCTTGCCGCCCTTGATGTCCGTGACGGCCTTGGCCACGTCCGGGGTGACGGTTCCGGTCTTCGGGTTCGGCATCAGACCACGCGGACCGAGCACCCGGCCGAGGCGGCCGACCTTGCCCATGAGGTCCGGGGTGGCGACGACGGCGTCGAAGTCCAGACGCCCCTTGGACACCTCGTCGATGAGCTCGTCGGAGCCGACGATGTCGGCGCCGGCGGCCTCCGCGGCCGCAGCACGGTCACCGGTCGCGAAGACCAGGACCCGGGCGGTCTTACCGGTGCCGTGCGGCAGGTTCACGGTGCCGCGGACCATCTGGTCGGCCTTGCGCGGGTCGACGCCCAGGCGCATGGCGACCTCGACGGTCGCGTCGAACTTGGTCGCGGAGGTGTCCTTCGCGAGACGGACGGCCTCGAGCGGGGCGTAGTTGCGCTCCCGGTCGATCTTGGCGTCCGCAGCGCGGAGAGTCTTGCTGCGCTTGCTCACTGTTGCTCCTGATGGTGTGGAGTTCGTGGTCCGGGCCAGCGCTTGGCCCTGCCACACGTGGCTGCGGGGGCTGTGGGCCCTCGCCGTGGAGGTGTCAGCCCTCGACCGTGATGCCCATGGAGCGGGCGGTGCCGGCGATGATCTTCTCGGCGGCGTCCAGGTCGTTGGCGTTCAGGTCGGGCATCTTGGTGGTGGCGATCTCACGCACCTGGTCGCGGCTGATCTTGGCGACCTTGGTCTTGTGAGGCTCACCGGAGCCCTTCTCCACGCCCGCGGCCTTGAGGATCAGCTTGGCGGCCGGCGGGGTCTTGGTCACGAAGGTGAAGGAGCGGTCCTCGTAGACCGTGATCTCCACCGGCACGACCATGCCGCGCTGCGACTCGGTCGCGGCGTTGTAGGCCTTGCAGAACTCCATGATGTTGACGCCGTGCTGGCCCAGTGCGGGGCCGACCGGCGGGGCCGGGTTCGCGGCGCCGGCCTGGATCTGGAGCTTGATCAGCCCCGTGACCTTCTTCTTCTTGGGAGGCATGCTCTCTCCGGGTCCTAGTGAGAGGTGGTTCGCCTCCGAACCGGATCATCCGGATGGAGGCATACCGCACAACGATAACGGGTATAGGTGTGCGCCTTAAAACCGAGCAGGTCAGACCGGCCGCGAAAGCCCGTCTGACCTGTTCGGAAGTTCCGTTGAGGAGACTCAGTTCTTCTGGATCTGGTCGAAGCTCAGCTCGACCGGGGTCTCCCGGCCGAAGATCTCCACCAGGCCCTTGACCTTCTTCGAGTCGGCGTTGATCTCGTTGATCGTCGCCTGCAGGGTCGCGAACGGGCCGTCGGTGACCGTGACCGAGTCGCCGACCTCGAAGTCCAGCACCTGGACCTCGACCTTGCGGCTCGGCGCCGGCATGCCGCTCTCCTCGGCGGCGGCCTTGGCGGCCTTCTCCTCGGCCTCGGGAGCGAGCATCTTGACGATCTCGTCCAAGGTCAGCGGGTACGGGTCGTAGGCGTTGCCCACGAAGCCGGTGACACCCGGCGTGTTGCGGACGACACCCCACGACTCGTTGGTCAGGTCCATGCGGACGAGCACATAGCCGGGCAGCTTGTTCTGCCGGACGTTCTTGCGCTCGCCGTTCTTGATCTGGACGATCTCTTCCTCGGGGACCTCGGCCTGATAGATGAAGTCCTCGACGTTCAGCGAGACGGCACGCTGCTCCAGGTTGGCCTTCACGCGCTTCTCGTAGCCCGCGTAGGTGTGGATCACGTACCACTCACCGGGCAGTCCGCGCAGCTCCTGGCGGAGCGCCTCGACCGGGTCGACGACCTCGGTCTCGGCCTCTGCCTCGGCCGCGTCTTCTGCCTCGTCCAGCCCGTCCGGCTCGGCCGCGGGGGCGTCCTCGCCCTCGACACGCAGCGCGTCCTCCTCGGCGGGCACGCCCGCCGCGGCGTCGGCTGCTTCAGCCTGGTCGGAGTCCGCCGCCTCAACGATGTCGAGCTCGTCCTCACGGGACTCGACGGGCTCGGCGGCGTCGTTCAGGTTCGGGTCAGACACTGTGGCTGCTTCTTCCTGGCTTCAAAGGGGTGGAACGTGCGAAAGAGGCGACGCCGGGACGGCGGCCGCCTTTCGCGTGGGTCTCAGCCAAAGACGTACTTGATGGCGTTATTGAACCCATAGTCAATCACGGTCACGATGCCGATCATGATGACGACGAAAACGATCACCACACTGGTGTACGTCGACAGCTGACTGCGGGTGGGCCAGACGACCTTCCGCAGCTCAGCGATGATCTGGCGGTAGAAGAGCGCGAGGCGGCCGAAGGGCCCCTTCTTCGCGCGCTTGCCACCACGGCGACCCCGCTTGGTCGCCACCTCGTCCTCGTCGGGACGACCGCTCTCAGGCGTCGCGGTGGAGCCAAGGGCTTCCGTCACTCGTCCTCACCTGAATCCGGGTCGTGGCCGTGCCGCGTCCGGCCCGGCCGCACAGCGGTGCTTGTCCTTGCGTACGCATGCACGCACCCTGATCAAAGTGCGTGTAGCAGGGCCGGAGGGACTTGAACCCCCAACCGCTGGTTTTGGAGACCAGTGCTCTACCAATTGAGCTACGACCCTTCGCGGCACCACCAACCTACCGCATACATCCGGCTGCACGGAGTGTGCGGTCGGATGCGGCTGTTGATCGGCCAACGACGGTTGAGTGTACGTGCTTGACGGCCGGGCGTCGAACGAGAAGCGCGCGAAGTCTCCGCAAACCCATGTGCCACCCATTTCGCCCGTCTGCGACGATGCATCTATGACCGCTGCTACTCCCCCGTACAGTCCCCGACCGACCGGCGGGTATCGGCCCGGATCGGCTCGATCTCCGAGTCCGCGACCCTCGCCGTCGACGCCAAGGCCAAGGCCCTCAAGGCCGCCGGCCGTCCGGTGATCGGCTTCGGCGCCGGTGAGCCCGACTTCCCCACGCCCGACTACGTCGTCGACGCCGCGGCGGCGGCCTGCCGCGACCCGAAGTACCACCGCTACACGCCGGCCGGCGGGCTCCCCGAGCTCAAGGCCGCGATCGCCGCGAAGACGCTGCGCGACAGCGGGTACGAGGTCGAGGCGGCCCAGGTCCTGGTGACCAACGGCGGCAAGCAGGCGATCTACGAGGCGTTCGCCGCGATCCTGGACCCGGGCGACGAGGTCATCGTCCCCGCGCCCTACTGGACCACCTACCCGGAGTCGATCCGGCTGGCCGGCGGTGTCCCGGTGGATGTCGTCGCCGACGAGACGACCGGCTACCGCGTCTCCGTCGAGCAGCTGGAGGCGGCCCGCACCGAGCACACCAAGGTGCTGCTCTTCGTCTCCCCCTCGAACCCCACCGGTGCGGTTTACAGCCGTGAGCAGATCGAGGAGATCGGCCGCTGGGCCGCCGAGCACGGGCTGTGGGTGCTGACCGACGAGATCTACGAGCACCTGGTCTACGGCGACGCGGAGTTCCACTCGCTGCCGGTCGTGGTGCCCGAGCTGCGCGACAAGTGCATCGTGGTCAACGGTGTCGCGAAGACGTACGCGATGACCGGCTGGCGGGTGGGTTGGGTCATCGGCCCCAAGGACGTCATCAAGGCCGCGACCAACCTGCAGTCGCACGCCACCTCGAATGTGAGCAATGTCGCTCAGGTCGCCGCGCTGACCGCCGTCTCGGGCGACCTGGCCGCCGTGGCCACGATGCGCGAGGCGTTCGACCGCCGCCGCCGCACCATCGTGCGGATGCTGAACGAGATCGACGGCGTCGAGTGCCCGGAGCCGGAGGGCGCCTTCTACGCCTACCCCTCGGTCAAGGGGCTGCTCGGCAGGGAGATCCGCGGCAAGCGGCCGCGGACCAGCGTCGAGCTGGCGGAGCTGATCCTGGAGGAGGCCGAGGTCGCGGTGGTGCCGGGTGAGGCCTTCGGCACCCCGGGCTATCTGCGGCTGTCGTACGCGCTGGGCGACGAGGACCTCGTCGAGGGCGTCTCCCGGCTGCAGAAGCTGCTGGGCGAGGCGAGCGCGTAAGGCGCACGGGTCGCACGCACGTAGGGAACGGGCCGGAATCCGCGGGAGCGGATCCGGCCCTTCCTCATGTGCGCACCTCCCCGTTCGGGGAAAGCGGTACCGGCGGGTCCGGTCGTCGGGCAGTATCTGCAGATGGCACGCGATGTACACCTGCTCCCCAAAGCGCATCTGCATCTTCACTTCACCGGCTCCATGCGCCCCGCGACCCTCCTGGAACTCGCCGACAAGTACGGCGTCCACCTGCCCGAGGCACTGAGCGGCGGTGAGCCGCCGAAGTTGCGGGCCACCGATGAGCGCGGCTGGTTCCGCTTCCAGCGGCTGTACGACATCGCACGATCCTGCCTGCGGGACGCCGACGACATCCGGCGGCTGGTGCGCGAGGCGGCCCAGGAGGACGTGCGGGACGGGGCCCAGTGGCTGGAGATCCAGGTCGACCCCACCTCGTACGCCCCGCGCCTGGGCGGGCTGATCCCGGCGATGGAGGTCATCCTGGACGCGGTCGAGAGCGCCTCCGCGGACACCGGTCTCGGGATCAGGGTGCTGGTCGCCGCCAACCGCATGAAGCATCCGCTGGAGGCGCGCACCCTGGCCCGGCTCGCGGTGCGCTACGCGGACCGCGGCGTGGTCGGCTTCGGCCTCTCCAACGACGAGCGGCGCGGATTCGCCCGCGACTTCGACCGGGCCTTCGCCATCGCCCGGGAGGGCGGGCTGCTCGCGGCGCCGCACGGCGGCGAGCTGTCGGGCGCAAGCAGCGTGCGGGACTGCCTGGACGACCTCGGCGCGGCCCGGGTCGGCCACGGGGTGCGCGCGGCGGAGGATCCACGGCTGCTCGCCAAGCTCGCCGAGCGCCAGGTGACCTGCGAGGTGTGTCCGTCGTCGAACGTGGCGCTCGGCGTCTACGAGAAGCCGGAGGACGTCCCGCTGCGGACGCTGTACGACGCGGGGGTGCCGATGGCGCTGGGGGCGGACGACCCGCTGCTCTTCGGCTCACGGCTGGCGGCGCAGTACGAGCTGGTGCGCGAGCACCACGGCTTCACGGACGCCGAGCTGGCCGAGCTGGCACGTCAGTCGGTGCGCGGGTCGGCCGCGCCGGAGGAGGTCCGGCAGCGGATGCTGACGGGGATCGACGACTGGCTGGCGGGCCCAGACTACTCACGTGAGTAGTCGGGCTCAGAGAGTCACGCCCACCGTCACCGGCTCGTTGACCAGCCGGATCCCGAACGCCCCCTCGACCCCCGCTACCACCTCGCGGGCCAGCGCCAGCAGATCCTCGGTCGTGGCCTCGCCCCGGTTGGTGAGGGCGAGCGTGTGCTTGGTGGAGATCCGGGCCGGGCCGGTGCCGTAGCCCTTGGTGAAGCCCGCCTTGTCGATCAGCCAGGCCGCGGAGGTCTTGATCAGGCCGTCGCCCGCCGGGAAGGCGGGCGCCGCGGTGGCCGGGCCCAGGCGGTCGGCGACGCGGGCCAGGAAGGCGGCGTAGGCGTCCTGGTCAAGCACCGGGTTGGTGAAGAACGACCCCGCGGACCAGGTGTCGTGGTCCTCGGGGTCGAGCACCATGCCTTTGCCCGCGCGCAGTCCCAGGACGGTTTCGCGGACGACGGCGGCCGGCACCCGGTCCCCCACCTCGACGCCGAGCACCCGCGCGGTCTCGGCGTACCGGACGGGCGCGGAGAGGCCGCCCGCGTCCTCCAGCTCGAAGCGGACCCGGAGCACCACATGGCGGTCGGGGTCGGCCTTGAAGCGGCTGTGGCGGTAGGAGAAGGCGCAGTCGGCGTTGGGGATCGTGACGACCTCGTCGGCGCGGCGGTCGTAGGCGATCACCTCGGTGATCGTGGCGGAGACCTCCTGGCCGTAGGCGCCGACGTTCTGTATCGGCGTGGCTCCCGCGGAGCCGGGGATTCCGGCGAGGCATTCGATGCCCGCGAGCCCCGCCCGGACCGTACGGGCCACGGCGTCCGACCAGTTCTCGCCCGCGGCGAGCTCCAGGCGGGTGCCGTCGAGCGTGAAGCCGCTGGTCGCGATCTGCAGGGCGGTGCCGTCGAAGCCCTTGTCGGCGATGACCAGATTGCTGCCGCCGCCGATCACCAGCAGCGGGGTCCCGGCCGCATCGGCCGCCCGGACCGCGGCGATGACCTCGTCGTCGGTCGTGGCCGTGATCAGCCGGTTGGCCGGTCCGCCGAGGCGGAAGGTGGTGAGGGGCGCGAGAGGGGCGTCGTGGAGTTCCTGCACGCGCTCAAGAGTACGGGGGCGCCCCCTGGGGCCCTGGGGTGGCCGCCCCCGGTGTGGGGAGTCCGGGGGCCGACGGGCGGGTGGCCCGTAAAGCGCTCAGACGGGCTTCACACGCGGTGGCGTGCTCTCATCCGCCTGGGGGCCGCTCGGGCGCGGTCGAGGGCTCAGGCGAGCCGTACCACGGCGCGGGCCCGGCCCAGCACCTTCTGGCCGGCGCTGGTCGCCATGATGTCGAGGCGCACCGTACGGGCCTCGTCGTCCAGTTTGGCGGTGACCTTGGCGCCGATCTCGATGAGCGCGCCCTTGTCGTCGTTGGGGACCACGACCGGCCTGGTGAAGCGGACGCCGTACTCGACGAGGGCGCCGGGGTCGCCGGCCCACTCGGTCACCACCCGGGCCGCCTGGGCCATGGTGTAGGCGCCGTGCGCGATGACGTCGGGGAGGCCGACCTCCTTGGCGAACTTCTCGTTCCAGTGGATCGGATTGAAGTCGCCCGACGCGCCCGCGTACCGCACGAGGTCGGCGCGGTTCACCCGGAACTCGCGCATCGGCACCTCGGTGCCGACCTCCACGGTGTCGTACGAGATCTTGGCCGTCGTCATCTGCTCTCCTCCACCTTCGCGTCGGCGGCGCGGGCCACCAGCGTCGTGAACGACGTCGCTACATGATCACCCGCCTTGTCGTGGACCTCGCCGCGGACGGACAGGATGTCGTTGCCGGCCAGCGACTTGATCGAGTCGATGATCGAGGTGACCGAGAGGTGGTCCCCCGCGCGAACCGGGCGGGTGTACTCGAACTGCTGGTCGCCGTGGACCACCCGGCTGTAGTCCAGCCCCAGTTGCGGGTCCTCGACAACCTGCTTCCCGGCCGCCTTGAAGGTGATCGTGAAAATGAACGTCGGCGGGGCGATCACGTCGGGGTAGCCGAGGGCCCTGGCCGCCTCGGGGTCGGTGTAGACCGGATTGGTGTCACCCAGGGACTCGGCGAATTCCCGGATCTTCTCCCGGCCGACCTCGTACGCCGCGGTGGGCGGGTAGGTCCGCCCCACGAAGGACTGGTCGAGCGCCATCGGCGCACACCTCCTGCGATTGAATTACCAACGAAACGAGGCCGCCCCCCGCGAGTGGGGGCGGCCTCGAATGAGAGCTTATTGCTATCGCGTCTCACGGTGCGCGGTGTGCGCGTTGCAACGCGGGCAGTGCTTCTTGATCTCAAGACGATCCGGGTCGTTGCGCCGGTTCTTCTTGGTGATGTAGTTCCGCTCCTTGCACTCCACGCAGGCCAGCGTGATCTTCGGGCGGACGTCGGTGGCAGCCACGTGAGTGCTCCTTGACGAACGGATAAAGGATTAACGCAGAAAGAGTAGCCGATCGAAGGACCGACCCCACAATCGGCTACTGTCAGTAGCGGTGACCGGACTTGAACCGGTGACACAGCGATTATGAGCCGCTTGCTCTACCGACTGAGCTACACCGCTGTGATGCGAGTGACTCCCCGCTCGACTCAGCGTAGCCGAACGGGAAACCTCACACATCAGAGCCCCAATACGGAATCGAACCGTAGACCTTCTCCTTACCATGGAGACGCTCTGCCGACTGAGCTATTGGGGCGAGCGATGAAGACATTACACGGTCGGCCGCCGAAGGTGAAATCCGTATCGACCCCCCGTCACCCTGGGCTCAGGCACCACACCGGTACGACTATTCGGCTCCTCCGCGAAGCCGCCCCCACCGCGTCCTAGGCTTCGGTTCGCACCCGCGTGATCTTGGCTGCGCACGCATCCGACGCGTGCCCGGCGCGTTGCTCGTCGCCTTACCCCTCGCGTGCCCGGCGCGTACCCGTGGCGCCCTGGCGTCACCGCCACCGCACCTCGTCACGCAACCGTCGCGCGCCCCTGTGCGCCCCGCGTACGCCCTGCGAATCCCAGGAGTGCGATGCCCGAGAGCCAGCAGCAGCCGCAGCAGCCTCAGCGGCCGCCCAGCAACGGCGGCGCGGCCCCCGAGCCCACCGCTCTGGTGCTCGGCGGCGTCCGGCTCGCCGACGGGCGCACCGTGGACGTCCGGCTCAGCGGCGGGCGGATCGAGGCCGTGGGCACGGCGGGCAGCCTCGTCCCCGGCACCCGGCTGGACCTCGGCGGCTATCTGCTGCTGCCCGCCCCCGCCGAACCCCACGCCCACTGCGACACCGCCCTTACGGCCGACATGGCGGGCCCGGTCCCGTACGCCCCCGGGACATCCAGCGCCGTACCGTCGAGGCCGCGCTGCTCCAGCTCGGCCACGGGGCGACCGCGCTGCGCACCCATGTCCGCATCGGCGGGGTGCACGGGCTGCGCTCCCTGGAGGCGGTCCTGGAGGCCGGCCGGACCCTGCGCGGGCTCACGGAGCTGAGCGCGGTGGCGGTGCCCCGGGTGCTGACCGGCGCCGCCGGGGCGGACGGTCTGGCGATGCTGCGGGACGCGGTGGGGATGGGCGCGTCGGTCATCGGCGGCTGCCCCGACCTCGACCCGGACCCGACCGGCCACGCCGAGGCCGTCCTCGACCTCGCCGCCCGCCATGGCTGCGCCGTCGATCTGCACACGGACGGTGACGACCCGGCCCGCCTCGCCCGGCTCGCGGCGATGGCCGGGGGCCTGCGGCCGGGGGTCACCATCGGCCCCTGCGGCGGGCTGTCCCGGCTGCCCCTGGAGAGCGCGGGGAGGATCGCCGAGCGGCTGGCGGCGGCCGGGGTGACCGTCGTCTGCCTCCCCCAGGGCGACTGCGCCGGGCTGGAGCACCACGGCAGGCGCGGAGCGCTCACCTGCGCCTGCGCGCCGGTGCGGCTGCTGCGCGCCGCGGGCGTCCGGGTGGCCGCGGGCAGCGGGGCGCTGCGGGACGCGGTCAATCCGGTGGGCCGGGGCGATCCCCTGGAGGCCGCCTTTCTGCTGGCGTCCCGGGGCGAGCTGCGGCCGGAGGAGGCGTACGAGGCGGTGTGCGGGCGGGCGCGGGCCGCGATGGGGCTCGCCGAGGTGCGGGTGGAGGCCGGTTTCCCGGCGGAGCTGCTCGCGGTACGCGGGGACGGGCTCGCGGGGGTGCTCTCGCTCGCGTACAGCAGGGTCGTGGTGCACCGGGGCCGGGTGGTGGCCCGTACCAGCGCGGTGCGGGAGTACTGCGACTCGGCGGCCGCGGTGGCGCTGGATCTGCCCCGGCAGGCGCGGTCGCAGAGCGGCGGCGAGCAACAGTAGGCCGCACGGCGTACGGTCGGGATCATGCGCATTGTCATCGCTGGTGGACATGGACAGATCGCACTGCGGCTGGAGCAGTTGCTCACCGCGCGCGGAGACGAAGTGGCGGGCATCATCCGCAAGCCGGAACAGGCGGGCGACCTGCTGGCGTCGGGCACCGAACCCGTCGTCTGCGACCTCGAGTCGGCCTCGCTGGAGGACGTGGTCAAGCATCTGGAGAACGCGGACGCGGCCGTCTTCGCGGCCGGCGCGGGCCCCGGCAGTGGTGCCGCCCGTAAGGACACCGTCGACCACCGGTCCGCGGTGCTCTTCGCTGACGCGGCCGAACGGGCGGGGGCCCGGCGGTTCCTGATCGTCTCCTCGACGGGTGCGTCCCACGAGCCGCCACCGGACACCGACCCGGTCTTCGCCGCCTATCTGCGCGCCAAGGCCGCGGCGGACGACGACATCCGCGCCCGGGACGGCCTCGACTGGACCGTGCTGCGCCCGGGCCGGCTGACGAACGACCCGGGCACCGGCCGGGTGAAGCTGGCCGACCGCACGGGCCGGGCCGAGATCACCCGCGACGATGTGGCGGCGGTCCTGGCGGCCCTCCTGGACGAGCCCCGTACGGCGGGCCGCACGCTGGAGCTGATCAACGGCGACGCGTCGGTGGCGGACGCGGTGGCGGCGGTCGCCGCCGAGCGGGGCTGAGGCGCGGGAGCGGCCGGGGTGGCCGGTAGCCGGTGAGCCGGTTGCCGGCCCGACGGTTCAGAAGTCCACCCGGGCCGGGGCGTCGGCCCGGGCCACGGACTCCTGGGCGTACTGCCGCTCGTACGCCGTCCGGATCCGTTCGATCCGCGGGTCCTGCGTCGGGGCCTCGGACGTCGGGTAGAGCAGGATCACCTCGTACGAGCGCTCCCGCTCGATCGTCCCGTTCTGGTCCCGCCACTGCCCCCGGCCGTCGTGGATCGTCAGACCGGCGGGGAAGCGCGGGGTGATCTGCCGGTCCACGAAGGCCAGAAACTCCTTCTCGGTGACGGGCGGCCCGCCGTCGGGGCGCTCGGTGCCGAAGAAGAGCCGGGTCTCGACGTAGGGCTTGCCCCGGTCCACGGCGCCGCCTGAGGTCGCGGCGGCGGGCGGGTCGTCCAGCGCGGCGTACGCGGCGACGGGGGTGGCGGCGGCGAGGGCGAAGGCCGCCCCGAGGGCGGCTATACGGGCGCGCGGCTTCATGGTCCGCACGCGGGGCCGCACGGTCGGCACGATGGGCTCGATGGTCGGCATCGTCCGATGGTCCCGGCGCCCGGAACCCCGGGGAAGACCGCCTTACGGGGCGCATCCGTGCGAGACGCGCGAGGCGCGGGGGCCGGGCCAAGGGGTACGTGAACAAGAATCGCGCTCAGACCCGGCGCCACCGGGCCATCGCGAACGAGAAGACCCCGAAGAGCGCCAGCCCCAGCGCCACCGCCCTCAGCAGCCACGGCCCCGCCGCCGTCCCGGCGAAGGTCCGCAGCGTGTCGTCGATGCCCTTCGCCTTGTCCGGGTCGTAGCGCACGGCGGCCGAGAGCGCGAAGCCGCCCGCCACCGCGAACACGGCCCCGCGGGCCACCCCGCCGCAGACCCCCAGCGCCTCCACGGCCCGCCGCGTCCGCCGGGACATCGCGCCCAGCTTGAGGTACTTGCGGAAGCCGCGCCGCAGCGCCCGTACGGCGATCCACACCCCGGCCGCGGCCACCGCGGCCCCGGCGGCGGCCACCAGCCACCGGCCGTACGGCAGGTCGAGCGCGCGGGCCGTCACGTCCTGGGACTGCCGGTCGCTGGAGCCGCTGCCCTGCTCGCCGGTGGCGAAGGAGAGCACGGAGTACGCGACGACGCCGTAGAAGACCGCGCGGGCCGCCCCGGCCAGCCGCTTGCGTGCCGCGCCCCCGTCCGGCCCCGCGGCCCCGAAGACCGCCTCGGACAGCCGCCACAGCGCCATGCAGACCAGCCCGATGCCAACCGCCCAGACCAGCGCCGCGCCGAACGGCTGCTGAGCGAGGACCTGGAGGGCCCCGCCCCGGTCGGCCTGCTCGCCGCGGTCGCCCAGGGCTATGCGCAGCGCCAGGGCGCCGATGAGCAGATAGAGCACCCCCCGGGTGGCCAGCCCCCAGCGGGCCGCCGCCTCGATGGCCCGGTTGCCCGCCTCGCGTGGGGTACGTGTGCGCGTTGCCGAACCCAGTCCGCGTGCGATCGACGATGCGTTCACCGTTTCCTCCCGGTTGTCGCACATCGTGTGCCCTGGACGTAGGCGCGGAAACGGGACTTTCTCTTGTTGGTTGAAGCGATCCGCCCTACTCTGCCGCCAGAATCTGACGGCCCGTCAGATCGAATGGAGCACAGGATCACCACGAGAAGACCGGGGAGATGGCGAGATGACCGACGAGACGAACGGCACGACCGAGCTGCCTCGGGTCATCAGCGTCGATGACCATGTGATCGAGCCCGCGCACCTCTTCGAGACCTGGCTCCCGGCCAAGTACCGGGACCGCGGCCCCAAGCCGCTGACGGCCGGGATCGGCGAACTCGCCTACGTCGGCGGCAAGTACAAGTTCACCACCGACCCGGACGGCCAGCTCACCGACTGGTGGAGTTACGAGGGCGATCTCTTCCCCTACAAGCGGATCATCGCCGCCGTCGGCTTCTCCCGCGACGAGATGACCCTCGACGGCATCACCCGCGAGCAGATGCGCCGCGGCTGCTGGGACCCCAAGGACCGCCTCGCCGACATGGACCTCAACCATGTCGAGGCGTCACTGTGCTTCCCGACCTTCCCCCGCTTCTGCGGCCAGACCTTCGCCGAAGCGAACGACAAGGAGGTCGGGCTGGCCTGCGTCCGCGCGTACAACGACTGGATGGTCGAGGAGTGGTGCGGCGACAGCGGCGGCCGCCTCATCCCGCTCTGCCTGATCCCCCTGTGGGACGTCGACCTCGCCGTCCAGGAGATCCGCCGCAACGCTGCCCGCGGCGTGCGCGCGGTGACCTTCAGCGAGATCCCCACCTACCTCGGGCTCCCCAGCATCCACAGCGGCTACTGGGACCCCTTCTTCGCCGAGTGCGAGGCCACGGGGACGGTCGTGTGCATGCACATCGGCTCCTCGTCCCAGATGCCCGCCGCCTCCCCCGACGCGCCGCCGGCCGTCCAGGCGGCCTTGAGCTTCAACAACGCCATGGCCTCGATGATGGACTTCCTCTTCAGCGGCGTCCTGGTCTCCTTCCCGCGCCTCAAGCTGGCCTACGCGGAGGGCCAGATGGGCTGGATTCCCTACGCCCTGGAGCGCGCCGACGACGTCTGGGAGGAGCACCGCGCCTGGGGCGGCGTCCGCGATCTCATCCCCGAACCGCCGTCCACGTACTACTACCGGCAGATCTACTGCTGCTTCTTCCGCGACAAGCACGGGGTCGCCTCGCTGGACACGATCGGCGTGGACAACGCCACCTTCGAGACCGACTACCCCCACGTCGACTCCACCTGGCCGGACACCCGCCGCATCGCCGCCGAGCATGTCGCCGGGCTCTCCCCCGAGGTCACGTACAAGATCCTCCGCGGCAACGCGATCCGCATGCTGGAGCTGGACCTCGACGGGGCGCGGTAGGCGGGGCGGGCGGCCAGGCGGCTGATCGACCCGGCGGCTACTCCATGCGTGGCTGGTCGGAGCCGCAGTAACGGCACTTGCGCGCCGCCTCGGGGATGTCGTCGGCGAGGCATTCCGGGCAGGTCTTGACCGGGCCCGGCTCGCCGAAGACCTCCGCGCCCCGGCGGGCCTGGGTGTACTTGTACGGCATGACGATCAGGAAGTAGATGACGGCCATGAAGATGATGAAGTAGATCAGGGCGCCGATGAACGACCCGATGTTGATGTAGGTCGCGTTGTTCCCCTCCTGGCCGAGCTGCCAGCCGAGCCCGACCGCCTTGCCGCCCTGGAGCCGGGCGATGATCGGGTTGATCACGGAGTCGGTGAACGCCTTGATCAGCGTCGAGAACGCCAGCGCCGTGACCAGGCCGATGGCGATAACAATGACATCACCGCGCATGAGGAAGTTCTTGAAGCCCCTGAGCACGATCCGCCCTCTCTGTCCTGATACGGGGGAATCACCACCCTAGGGGCGGTCCCACGGCGCCCAGGGCGCGCCACGACGACGGCCGCCCGTACGGCGGCAGGGGACGCACTTAATCCACGCCATGAGATAAGTCGTCCGCGAGGCTTGACGCCCGGCGGCGCGCCTCGGATCATCACAGTCACCGAGCACCGTGAACACACCGGTGTCTCGCTGTTCAGCCGCACCGCTGCTCAGCCGCTCAGCCGCTCAGCCGCACCGCTGCTCCGCCGCTCCGTTGCCGTGAACACACCGGTGACCGGAGTTCCCCCCATTCCTTCCCTCCGGCCGTGACCACACCGGCCCGAGCCTGCCCGCACAGGAAAGGCACCGGTTCCATGAGATCCCTCAGATCCGTGAGTTCCCCCCGCACGACGCGCACCGCCCTGGTGAGCGCCCTGGCCGCGGTCGCCGTGACCGTCGGCCCATGGCTGACCTCCCCGGCCGACGCCACGACCGCCGAGGCCGGCTCGGCCAAAGCCGGCGAGACCGTCAACGTCTATCTGACCACCACCTCCGGCTCCGACGGCCGCACCGTCGTGAAGGGCCTGGAGCAGCAGGCGCCCACCCGGTTCGGCTCGGGCGGGGGTGGCAGCGTCACCGTCGACGAGTCCAGGACGTACCAGGAGTTCTCGGGCGCCGGGGCGTCGTTCACGGACACCGCCGCATGGCTGTTGGGCAGCAGCGGCGCGCTGAGCCAGAGCACCCGCGACGAGGTGATGCGCAAGCTCTTCTCGCCCACGGACGGCATCGGGGTGAGCTTTCTGCGCAACCCGCTCGGCGGCTCCGACCTGGCCCGCTTCGGCTACACCTTCGACGATGTGCCGGCCGGGCAGACCGACCCCGGCCTCACCAGGTTCTCCATCAACCACGACCTGGCCGACGTCCTGCCGCTGACCAAGCAGGCCAAGCAGCTCAACCCGGCCCTGAAGGTCATGGCCTCGCCCTGGACCGCCCCGGCCTGGATGAAGGACAACGACCAGCTCAACCAGGGCTGGCTGGAGGCGCAGTACTACGGCACGTACGCGAACTACTTCGTGAAGTACATCCAGGAGTACCAGAGCCGGGGTGTGCCGATCGACTATGTGACCGTCCAGAACGAGCCCACCTGCTGCCCCGGCTACCCCTCGATGCAGTGGAACGGCTCCGGGCTCAACTACTTCACCAAGAGTGAGCTGCTGCCCAAACTGGCGAACGCGGGCCTGAAGACCAAGGTGCTCGCCCTCGACTGGAACTGGGATCAGTGGGCGGGCTTCGGCGCGCCCGTCGTGGACGACGCCGCCATCCGCAACCACCCGAACTTCGGCGGCATCGCCTGGCACGGCTACGGCGGCGACGTCGGCCAGCAGACGACCGTCCACAACCAGTACCCGAACGTGGACGCCTTCGACACCGAGCACTCCGGCGGCACCTGGATCGCCAATCAGCAGCAGGAGGACATGCACAACCTGATCGACTACACCCGCAACTGGGGCAAGAGCTGGATCAAGTGGAGCCTCGCCGTCGACCAGAACAAGGGCCCGCACAACGGCGGCTGCGGCACCTGCACCGGCCTGGTCACCGTGCACAACGGCGACGGCCAGAGCGGGCGGGTCGACTACACCGTCGAGTACTACACGATGGGCCACCTCACGAAGTTCGTGAAGCCCGGAGCCCGCCGCATCGACTCCAGCGCCAGTTCCACGGTGCCGAACGTGGCCTGGAAGAACCCGGACGGCTCCAAGGCGCTGATCGCCTACAACGACACCGGCAGCCAGCAGACCCTGAAGGTCAACTGGGGCAGCCAGTCCTTCAGCTACCAGCTCCCCGCCCGGGCCTCCGCCACCTTCACCTGGACCGGCACCCAGTCCTAGGCCCGGCGCGAGGCCGCGCCCCGCTCCCCCCTGACACAGCAAACGGCCCCTGGCTGCGTTTCCGCAGTTCAGGGGCCGTTTTCCACTGTGGCGGCGCCAGGATTCGAACCTGGGTAGGCTAAGCCGACGGATTTACAGTCCGCTCCCATTGGCCACTCGGGCACACCGCCTGGGATGTGGCCAGGTGCCCCGCTCTCGCGGTGCTGCTCCCTGGCAACGACGTAAACAATACCTGATGCGCGGGGGTGCTTCGCCACCCGGTTGATCGCCTCTGGATCATGGCCGAGATCGCTAGGCTGGCTGGAGCGGTCCGCTGGGCCGTGCCACTGACGGATCTACGTACGAGGAGCCAACTCAAGATGGCCGACTCCAGTTTCGACATCGTCTCGAAGGTCGAGCGGCAGGAGGTCGACAACGCTCTGAACCAGGCGAGCCGCGAGATCTCCCAGCGCTACGACTTCAAAAACGTCGGCGCCTCGATCGAGTGGTCGGGCGAGCGGATCGAGATGCGAGCCAACTCCGAGGAGCGGGTCAAGGCGATCCTCGACGTCTTCCAGTCCAAGCTGGTCAAGCGCGGGATCTCGCTGAAGGCCCTGGACGCGGGCGAGCCGCAGGCGTCGGGCAAGGAGTACAAGATCTTCGCCTCGCTGCAGGAGGGGATCTCGCAGGAGAACGCGAAGAAGGTCGCCAAGATCATCCGCGATGAGGGGCCCAAGGGCGTCAAGGCGCAGGTGCAGGGCGAGGAGCTGCGGGTGACCTCCAAGAGCCGGGATGACCTGCAGGCCGTGATCGCCCTGCTCAAGGGCAAGGACCTGGACTTCGCGGTGCAGTTCGTGAACTACCGGTAGGCGGCACTCGGACCGGTGCGGCAGGGGCGGTGCGGCGTGGCCGTGCCGCCCCTGGCGTTGTCTGCGGGCAGGTCAGCGGTGGCCGAAGGGCTGGTCGGTGGGGACGATGTCGACGCCGAGGGGGGCCAGGGAGATCGGGATGAGCTTGAAGTTGGCCAGGCCCAGCGGGATGCCGATGATCGTGATGCAGAGGGCGATGCCGGTGAGCAGATGGCCGAGCGCCAGCCACCAGCCCGCGAGGATGAGCCACAGGACGTTGCCGACGCAGGAGGGGGCTCCGGCGCCGGGGCGGGGGACGGCGGTGCGGCCGAAGGGCCACAGGGCGAAGCCGGCGATGCGCCAGGAGGCGAACGCGAGGGGGATGCCGATGATCGTGAGGAAGAGGAGCACCCCGGCGAAGACGTAGAGGATCGCCATCCAGAGGCCGGCGAAGAGCAGCCAGATGAGGTTCAGGAGGGTTTTCACGGCTGGTGTCCTGCCATCTGCTCGAGTCGGGCGATGCGCTCCCGCATGGGCGGGTGGGTGGAGAAGAGCTTGGCCATGCCCTCACCGGCCCGGAACGGGTTGGCGATCATCAGGTGGCTGGCGGTCTCCAGGCGGGGCTCGGGCGGCAGCGGAAGCTGCTTCGTACCCGCTTCCAGTTTGCGCAGGGCGCTGGCGAGGGCCAAGGGGTCGCCGGTGAGCTGGGCTCCGGAGGCGTCGGCCTCGTATTCGCGGGAGCGGCTCACGGCGAGCTGGATGATGGAGGCGGCGAGCGGGCCGAGCAGCATGATCAGCAGCATGCCGACGAAACCGGGGCCCTCGTCGTCGTCGGACCGGCCCATGGGGATCAGCCAGGCGAAGTTCACCAGGAACATGACGACGCTGGCGAGCGCGCCCGCGATCGAGGAGATCAGGATGTCGCGGTTGTAGACATGGCTGAGCTCATGGCCGAGGACCCCGCGCAGCTCGCGCTCGTCCAGCAGCCGCAGAATGCCGTCGGTGCAGCAGACCGCCGCGTTACGCGGGTTGCGGCCGGTCGCGAAGGCGTTGGGGGCCTCGGTCGGGGAGATGTAGAGACGGGGCATCGGCTGGCGCGCGGCCGTGGAGAGCTCGCGCACCATGCGGTACAGGCCGGGTGCCTCGAACTCGCTGACGGGGCGGGCGCGCATCGCGCGCAGGGCCAGCTTGTCACTGTTCCAGTAGGCGTACGCGTTGGTCCCGAGTGCGACGACGACCGCGATGATCAGCCCGGTACGGCCGAAGAGACTGCCGATGAGGATGATGATCGCGGACAGACCACCGAGGAGTACGGCGGTCTTCAGCCCGTTGTGCCGGCGGTGCACTGTGTGCCCTCCCGTTGTGCCGCAGGGGAACGCTTTGCCTGGTGTCTCCACCTTCCAGTGGACCTTCCTGAAAAAGTCAACGCCAGGCGAAGGGCACCAGTTCCCTTGTGCACACGGGTGCGGGCGCGCGGCCGGTGTTGAGGCCGATGGCGGCCGTGAGGCGGACGCGGGCGCGCGGCGGCGGTTACAGCGTCGCGGGAGCGGTTACAGCGTCGCGGGAGCGGTACAGCGTCGCGGGAGCGGTTACAGCAGGCTCTCCGAGGCGAACCGCAGGACGAGCTGCGGGGCGCCGGAGAGGGCGATGCCGACGACCGCGGTGAGGCCGATGGCGGCCGTAAGGGGAACGGCGCGCGGGCGGACGGCGGCCGCCCCGGCCGCGGGTGCGGGCTCCGCCCCGGCGGCGGGCTCGGGGGCGCGGAAGAGCACCGCCGTCCACTGGAGGTAGTAGTAGAGCGCCACGACCACGTTGAGCGCCATCACCACCGCGAGCCAGCCCAGCCCCGCGTCCACGGCCGCCGAGAAGACGGTCACCTTCGCGAAGAGCCCGATGACGCCTGGGGGCAGCCCGGCGAGGCACAGCAGGAAGAAGGCCAGGGCCAGGGCGGCGGCCGGGCGGGCCGCGTACAGCCCGCGGTAGTCGGTGAGGCGGTTGGCCGGGCTCGTACGGGCCACCAGGGCGGCCACGGCGAAGGCGCCGAGGTTCACGGCCGCGTACATCAGGGCGTACGCGACGGTGGAGCCGATGGCGCGGGAGGCGTCCTTGCCGGAGTCGGCGTAGCCGGCCGCGGCGATCGGGACCAGCAGATAGCCCGCCTGGGCGACGGAGGACCAGGCGAGCAGGCGTACGGCGCTGAAGGCGCGCTCCGGGCGCTGGCGCAGCGCCGCGGCGTTCCCCGCGGTCATGGTGAGAGCGGCCAGGACGGCGACGGCCGGGCCCCACACATCGGCGTACGAGGGGAAGGCGAGGACGGTCACCAGGATGAGGCCGGAGAACCCGACCGCCTTACCGACGACGGACAGATACGCCGCGACGGGCACGGGGGCGCCGACGTAGGTGTCGGGCACCCAGAAGTGGAAGGGCACGGCGGCGGTCTTGAACGCGAAGCCCACCAGGGTGAGCACCACCCCCGCCTGGGCGAGCGTGTCGAGCCGCGGGTCGACGTGGGTGAGTGCGTCGGCGACCCGGGACAGATGGAGGCTGCCGGTGGCGGCGTAGACGAAGCTGACGCCGAGCAGCATCACGGCGGTCGCGGTGACCGAGGAGAGGAAGAACTTCAGCGCGGCCTCGGAGGACAGGCGGTCGCCGCGGCGCAGGCCCACGAGGGCGAAGGCCGGGAGCGAGGCGACTTCGAGGGCGATGACCAGGGTCGCCAGATCGCGGGAGGCGGGCAGCAGGGCCGCTCCGGCGGCCGAGGACAGCAGCAGGAACCAGAATTCGCCCGCGGGAAGTTTGAGGTCGTCGAGGGCGCTGAAGGACAGCAGCCCGGTGAGCAGCGCCCCGCCGAGCACGAGGAACTGGATGACGAGGGCGAAGGTGTCGGCCGTATAGCTGCAGGCGTGGTTGCCCGTGGTCAGGCAGAAGGTGGAGCGTTCGCCGTCCAGCAGCGGCAGCAGGGCGAGCGCGGCCAGGCCCAGTCCCGCTATCGCGCCCCAGCCCAGCAGATGCTTCCTGCGCTCGGGCAGGAAGAGGTCCGCGACGAGGACGGCGAGGCCGGCCAGGGCCGCGATGGTGGGCGGTGCGACGGCGAGCCAGTCGACGGACTGGACGAGGCTGGTGGCCAGGCTCGTGGCGTTCGCAGTCATCGGTTGCCTCCCGCGAGGAGCTGCTGCACGGCCGGGTCGGTGAGGCCGAGGAGGGCCGCGGGCCACAGTCCGGCGAGGACGGTGAGGGCCACCAGGGGGCTCCAGGCGGCGAATTCATGGCCGTGGACATCGGCGAGGGCGGGCCGCTCGGGCTCGGTCCCGGTGCGGGGCTCGATCGGATGGTCGCCCATGCAGACGCGCCGTACGACGATGAGCATGTAGGCGGCGGTGAGCAGGGTGCCGAGGCCGGCGAACGCCATATAGGTGAGATATGCCGGGCGGCTGAGCCCGTCGGCGGGGTCGAAGGCGCCGAACATGGCGAGCATCTCGCCCCAGAACCCGGCGAGTCCGGGCAGCCCCAGGGAGGCCACGGCGCCGAAGGCGAGCAGTCCGCCCAGGCGGGGCGCCCTGCCGTACAGGGCGGCGCCGCTGGTGCCCGCGAGCTGGTCGAGGTCGGTGGTGCCGGAGCGGTCCTTGAGGGCGCCGACGAGGAAGAAGAGCAGCCCGGTGATCAGGCCGTGGGCGATGTTGGCGAAGAGCGCGCCGTTCACCCCGGTGGGGGTGAGGGTCGCGATGCCCAGCAGCACGAAGCCCATATGGCCGACGGAGGAGTAGGCGATCAGGCGCTTGAGGTCGCCCCTGGCGCCGGTGCGGGCCAGGGCGAGGCAGGCGAGCGATCCGTAGATGATGCCGACCACGGCGAACGCGGCGAGGTAGGGCGCGTAGGTGTGGGCCGCCCCGGGGGTCATCGGCAGCACGATGCGGACCAGCCCGTAGGTGCCCATCTTGAGCAGCACGCCCGCCAGCAGCACCGAGCCGACGGTGGGGGCGGCGGTGTGGGCGTCGGGCAGCCAGCTGTGCAGCGGCCACATGGGCGCCTTGACGGCAAGTCCGACGATGATGGCGAGGGCCGCGATCAGCTGGGTGGTGTGGCTGAGCCCGGCGCCTTTGTCCGTGGCGAGTGCCACCATGTCGAAGGTGCCGCCCCCCAGCCCGACGAGGAGGAGGCCGAGCAGCATGACGACGGAGCCGAGCAGCGTGTAGAGGATGAACCGCCAGGCGGCGCGCTCCCGTTCGCCGCTGCCCCACCGGTTGATGAGGAAGTACATCGGGATGAGGACCATCTCGAACGCCAGGAAGAACAGCATCAGGTCCAGCACCGCGAAGCTGGCCAGGGTGCCGGACTCCAGGAGCAGCAGCAGCGCGACGAAGGCCTTGGGGGACGGCCCGGAGGGCCGGTTGAAGTAGGCGTAGAGCGCGCTGAGGAAGGTCAGCAGCGCGGTCAGCACGAGCAGCGGCAGCGAGACGCCATCCACGCCGAGGTGGATGCGGATGTCCAGCGCCGGGATCCAGCCGATGTCCGTCTGAGCCTGCATCCTGGCCGGGTGGTCGTGGTCGAAACCGGCGGCCAGGGCGATGGCGGCGGCGAGCACCACTCCGGTGACGGTCACGCCGTGGCGCAGTACGGCCTGGTCCGGCCCGCGGCCGCGCAGCCCGGGCGGGGCCGGGAGCAGGGCGGCGGCGCTGCCGAGCAGGGGGAGCACGACCAGGGCGGCGAGGAGGAGTTGCTGGACGGTGTGGTTCACGGGTCAGGCTCCCGCTGCGACGAGGACGGCGGCCACGGCCAGGACGAGGGAGCCCGCGAGCAGCGCGCCGAGGTAGGTCTGCACATTGCCGGTCTGGGCGCGGCGGACGGCCGCGCCGAGCAGGCGGGGCGCACCGCCCGCGCCGCGTACGTACGTCTCGACGACCTCGCGGTCGAGGAAGCGGACGAGCCGGGCGGCGGCCCGCACGGGCCGGACGAACAGAGCGCCGTAGACGGCGTCGAGGTGGAAGCCGACGGCCGCGTGGCGGTGCAGCGGGCCCAGGAGCAGCCGCCCGGGGTCGGCGGGGTCGCTGGCGCCCGCGATGGAGCCGTAGGCCGCCTCGTGGGTGGCGATGGCCTCGGCCTCGGAGACGGCGTCGGCGGCTTCGGGGTGGGCGGCCACCGCGCCGAGCGGGACGCGGGCGGCCCGGGCCGAGCGGTGCCGCCAGGCGCCGTACATGACGAGGACGCCGACCAGGGCCAGCCCGGTGCCGAGGACGGAGGTGGTGAGGGTCGGGGTGAGCGTTTCGCCGTCGAACCAGTCGGGCAGCGTGCCGTAGGCGAGGCCGAGGGCGGCCGTGGGGATGAACAGCACCCACAGGACGACGTTCATGGCCACCGGCTGCTTGCCGTGGTCGGGGACGGGCTCGCCCCGGCCGCGGAAGGCGAGCAGCCACAGCCGGGCCGCGTATCCGGCGGTGAGGAGCGCGGTAAGGAGCCCGGCGAGGAGGACGGTCCAGCCGACGCCCGTCGGGACGCCGGGGGTGTGGCCGGTCGCCGCGTGCTCGGCGGTGCCGAGGACGGCCTCCTTGGAGAAGAAGCCCGCGAAGGGCGGGATGGCGGCGAGCGCGAGCAGCGCGACCGTCATCGTCCAGAAGGCGTCGGGGATGCGCCGGGAGAGGCCGCTCATCCGGGACATGGCGGCGAGGGAGTTGCTGCCCGCGGCGTGGATCACCACGCCCGCGCCGAGGAAGAGCAGCGCCTTGAACGCGCCGTGGGTGATGAGGTGGAAGACGGCGGCGCCGCGGTCGTCGACGGCCAGCGCGCCCGTCATATAGCCGAGTTGGCCGACGGTCGAGTAGGCGAGGACGCGTTTGATGTCGTCCTGGGCGAGCGCGGCCAGTGCCGAGCCGACCATCGTCACGGCCGCCATGGCGGCCAGTACGGCGAGCGCGGCGGCGGAGGAGGCGAAGACGGGCAGCAGCCGGGCGACGACGAAGACACCGGCGGCGACCATGGTGGCCGCGTGGATCAGCGCGGAGACCGGGGTGGGGCCGGCCATCGCGTCCGGCAGCCAGGTGTGCAGCGGGAACTGCGCGGACTTGCCCGCGACCCCGGCCAGCAGCAGCAGCGCGATCAGGGTGGGGTGGTCCAGCGGCACCCCGGCGGTCTCGGAGGTCAGCCGGGTGTGGATCTCGCTGATGCGGAACGTGCCGGTGTCGCCCGCGAGCGCGAAGATGCCGATCAGGAACGGGACGTCGCCGAGCTTGGTGACCAGGAACGCCTTCAGGGACGCCGAGCGGGCGGCCGCGGTCTCCCAGTAGTGGCCCACCAGGAAGTACGAGCAGATGCCCATGATCTCCCAGCCGACGAGCAGCACGATCAGGTCGTCGGCGTAGACGACCAGGAGCATCGCGGCGGTGAAGAGGGAGACGAGCGCGGCGTAGGAGGGGTAGCGGGGGTCGTCCCGCAGATAGCCGGTCGAGTAGATCTGCACACAGCAGGCGACGACGGCGACGAGGACCGCGACCAGGGCGGCGAAGCCGTCGACCTGAAGGGCGAGGTCGATGGGGACCGAGCCGGTGTCGGCGAGCCGGGTCGCGGCGGTGAGCGGGGCCGTACCGCCGCCCGCTCCTCCGCCCTGCCGTACGGCGACGAGCACGGCGAGCCCGGCCGCGGCGAGAGTCGGCAGCACCGCGAGGGGGCGGACGAAGCCGGGGGCGCGGCGGCCCAGCAGAAGCCCGGCGGCGGCGCCGAGGAAGGGCAGGAGGGGGACGAGAACGGCGGCGGTCGTGGTCGTCACGCGGTCTGCCTCCGGGCGCGTCGTGCCTGGTCGGCGTCGTTGTCAGTGGGGGCTGCCATGCTGTCGTCCATCGGGTCCTGGCCGTCCGACGGGGGGTCGGCCAGGTCCCGGAGCTTGTCGACGTCGGCGGTGCCGCGGTTGCGGTGGACGAGGAGGACGATGGCGAGGCCGATGCCGATCTCGGCGGCGGCGATGGCGATGGTGAAGAGGGTCAGGGCCTGGCCCGCGTGCAGGGTGTCGCGGAGCCAGACGTCGAAGGCGACGAGGTTGAGGTTGACGGCGTTGAGCATCAGCTCGACCGACATCAGCACCAGGATCGCGTTGCGGCGGGCGAGGACGCCGTACAGGCCGGTGCAGAAGAGGAGGACGGCGAGCACGGCGGGGTAGGCGAGATGCATCAGCGCTTCTCCTTGCCGCTCAGGGCGTCCCGCGGTTCGGCGGTCCTACGGGACAGGACGATCGCGCCCACGAGCGCGGCGAGGAGCAGCACGGACAGCGCCTCGAACGGCAGCACCCAGTGGCGGAAGAGGCTATCGCCGGAGACGGCGGTGGAGCCCTGGACGCCCTTGTCGAGCTCGATCCAGGTGGTCCGGAAGGCGTCCACGACCACCCACACCAGGACGCCCGCGGCGGCCACGGCCACCGCGAGCGCGGCCGCGCGGTTGCCCGAATCGGCGTCCGGGGAGGGGCCGATGGGCGCCTTGGTGAGCATCAGCCCGAAGAGGAGGAGGACGACGACGGAGCCGACGTAGATCAGCACCTGCACCCAGGCGATGAACTCCGCCGTGAGCAGGAGGTACTCCACGGCGATGCCGCCGAGCGCCACCACCAGCCAGAGGGCGGCGTGCACCAGTTGCTTGGTGGTGACGGTGAGGACGGCCGCGCCGAGGGTCGCGACGCCCACCAGCAGGAAGGCGATCTCGACGCCGGTCGGCGACAGGAACCCGTGGCCGGTGGCGGCCAGGTGAACCGCGGGACTCACGTGGCGGCTCCGTTTCCGTCGGATCCGTCGGTGGCGTTGGTGCCGTTGGTGCCGTTGGTGCCGTCGCTCGCGTCGGAGGTGCGCTCCGCCTCGGCGGCGGCCGCTGCCTCCGCGGCGGCGAGCTTGTCGGCGGCCTTACGGGCGGCGCCGATCTCCTTGGGCTCCTCCGCGCGCGGGTCCAGCGCGGGCGGCGCGGGCACCGTCCACATCCACTCGCGGAGCTTGTCCCGCTCATGGGTGAGATCGCGGATGTCCTCCTCCGCGTACTCGAACTCCGGCGACCAGAAGAGCGCGTCGAAAGGACACACCTCGATGCAGATACCGCAGTACATGCACAGGGCGAAGTCGATCGCGAACCGGTCCAGCACATTGCGGCTGCGCTCGCGCCCGCCCGGGGCGGCCGGGGGAACGGTCTCCTTGTGCGAGTCGATATAGATGCACCAGTCCGGGCATTCGCGGGCGCACAGCATGCAGACCGTGCAGTTCTCCTCGAACAGCCCGATCACCCCGCGGGTGCGGGGCGGCAGCTCGGGCTGCGCGTCCGGATACTGCGCGGTGTGCGACTTCCGGGTCATCGTGCGGAGGGTGACGGCCAGGCCCTTGGCCAGGCCGGATCCGGGGATGCCCATCAGGAGATCACCACCTTGACGACGCCGGTGAGGGCGATCTGGGCCAGTGAGAGCGGAATGAGGCAGGTCCAGGCGAACCGCTGAAGCTGGTCCTCGCGCAGCCGCGGATAGCTGACCCGCAGCCAGATCACGACGAAGGCGAGGACGGCCGTCTTCAGCAGCGTCCACAGCCAGCCAAGGCCGTCGGAGAACGGACCGTGCCAGCCACCGAGGAACAGGACGGTGGTCAGCCCGCACAGGATGACGATGCCCGCGTACTCGGCGAGCAGGAAGAGCGCGAACCGCAGCCCGGTGTACTCGGTGTACGCACCGAAGATGATCTCGGAGTCGGCGACCGGCGCGTCGAACGGCGGGCGCTGCAGCTCGGCGAGACCGGCGGTGAAGAACACCACCCCGCCGACGATCTGCCACGGCACCCACCACCACTCGAACGCCGCGAGGATGCCGGGCAGCGAGACCGTGCCCGCCGCCATCGCCACGGAGGCGGCGGTGAGCAGCATCGGCAGCTCGTACGCCATGAGCTGGGCGGCCGTGCGCAGGCCCCCGAGGAGGGAGAACTTGTTCGCCGAGGCCCAGCCCGCCATCAGCGAACCCAGCACCCCGACGCCCATCACGGCGAGCACGAAGAAGATGCCCGCGTCCACGACCTGGCCGACGGCGCCCTCGGCGGGGCCGACCGGGATCGCGACGAGGACGAGGAGATACGGCAGCAGGGCGACGGCGGGCGCGAGCTGGAAGATCCGCCGGTCGGCGCCGGTGGGTACGACGTCTTCCTTCTGCGCGAACTTCACCCCGTCCGCGACCAGCTGGGCCCACCCGTGGAACCCGCCCGCGTACATCGGCCCGAGGCGGCCCTGCATATGGGCCATGACCTTGTGCTCGGTCTGCCCCACGAGCAGGGGCAGTACGAGAAAGGCGAGCAGGAGGGCGAGCAGTCGCAGCGCGACGTCGAGGACGTCGTTCACGCGGTGCCTCCTGGCTGGTCGTCGGAGTTGGTGTCGGGGGCGTCAGGGGTGTCGGGCGTCTCGGAGGCGGAACCGGGTTTCTCGCCGCCGCGTCCGTCTCCGTCCGCCTCGGCCTCCGGTGCTTTCGGCGCCTCCGGCTCGCGCGGGGACTCGGCATCCTCGTCCCGCGCGGGGCGCGCATGATGCCAGGGGGCATCGGACGAGCGGGTTCGCGGCGCGGGGCGGCGGGGGTGCGCCGGGGACACGGATGCGGGCGACTCGGCCCCGGCGGCGTCATCGACCGCGGGGGCGTCATCAGCCGCGGGGGCTTCGGGCGCCAGTGGCTCGGCGGCGGCCGAGGGCTCATCGGCCGTGGCCCGCCGACTGGCGGCGGCGTCCGGGGCCGAGGCTTCCGCCGTCGGCTCCGCACCCGCCGAACGCTGGCTCGCGGACCCCTCGGCGGCGGTACGCGAGCGCCGCGCCGGACGCTCACCCGGACTCGGGGCCTCCGCACCCGCCGGACGCTCGGCCGCCGGAGTCTGGGCCTCCGCCGTCGGCTCCGCACCGGCCGGGCGCTGGCTCGCGGAGCCGGCCGTCGCGGTGCGGGTGCGGCGGGCGGGGCGGTCGCCCGCGGCGGCGCCTGCCGTGCGGGCGCCGCGGGCCGGACGGGCCGGGGCAGGGGGTAGCTGGCCCTTGAGAGGGCCCCACTCGTTGGGGTCGGGGACGCCCGGCGGCAGCATCTGCCGGCGCTTGGGGCCGTGGCCGGTGCCCGACTCCCCCGGCTCCTTCGCGCCCGGCCACGCCTTCACGACCCGGGCCGCCAGCACGAAGTCCTTGCGCAGCGGATGCCCCTCGAAGCCGTCGGGGAGCAGCAGCGGCGCGAGACCGGGGTGGCCGGTGAAGCCGATGCCGAACATCTCGTGGGTCTCGCGCTCATGCCAGGCCGCCCCGGCATAGACGCCGGTCGCGGTCGGCAGCGCGGCCGCATCGTGCGGCACGGTGGTGCGTACCAGCAGACCGCGTACCGCGCGCCCCGCCGCACCCGCGCCTCCGCCCCCACCGAGGGCGACGACGTACGCGGCCACCCGGAAGCCGGTGCCCGGCTCGTCGACCGCGCTCAGCCAGTCGAAGTAGGTGCAGCCGAGGGTGTCGCGGGCCGTCTCCAGCGACGCGATCCAGGAGTCGGCGGGGACGTCGACGGTGAGCAGGTCGTACGCCTCCTCCGCCGTGGCGCCCTCGCCGAACAGCTCGATGGCGGAACGCGGCAGCCAGCCCACGGGCGGCGCGGCCACCGCAGCGGGCTCCGCCTCCGCGGGCTCCGCCACCTCCGCGAGCTCGACCTCCGCGGTCTCCGCCGCCCCGGTCCGCTCCGGCGTCTCGTTGGGCTCGTTCGGCTCGTTCGGCTCGGTCATGTCGTGTCTTCCCGCCCCGGAGGCGTGACCAGCCCGCTGCGCAGCGCGGCCGCGGACGGGCGGCCCGCCGCCGTGGACGCGGCGCCTCCGCGCCCCTGCCCGGAATCGGCATAGCGCTCGCCCAGCGACTCGCGCGCGATCTTCTCCTGGAGCTTGAGGATGCCCTGCAGCAGCGCCTCGGGCCGGGGCGGACAGCCGGGGACGTAGACGTCGACGGGGATGATCTGGTCGACGCCCTTCGTCACGGCGTACGAGTCCCAGTAGGGCCCGCCGCAGTTCGAGCAGGCCCCGAAGGAGATCACGTACTTCGGCTCCGGCATCTGCTCGTACAGCCGCTTGACCGCGGGCGCCATCTTGTCCGTGACCGTGCCGGAGACGACCATCAGGTCGGCCTGGCGCGGCCCCGGCGCGAAGGGGATCACGCCGAGCCGGATGAAGTCGTGGCGGGCCATCGACGCGGCGATGAATTCGATCGCGCAGCAGGCGAGCCCGAAGTTGAAGACCCACAGGCTGTAGCGGCGGCCCCAGTTCAGGACGACCTTCATCGGCTCGGGAGCCAGCCGGGCCAGCGTGCCGAGACGGCGCGGCTCCGGCAGGTCCACCGGAGCGGAGGCGGGGACCGGCGCGGCGGCCGGTGTCGGTGTCGGCGTGGGGTTCGGTGTCACGTCCACTCCAGGACGCCCTTCTTCCATGCGTACAGCAGACCTACGGCGAGGAACCCGAGGAAGATGAACATCTCCACCAGCGTGGCGGCCCCGAAGCCGGGTGCCGCGAAGACCGTCGCCCACGGGAACAAGAAGATCGAGTCCACCGCGAAAATCACATACAGAAAAGCGTAGACGTAGTAACGGACCTGGGTGTGGGCCCAGCCCTCGCCCACGGGGTCCACTCCGCACTCGTAGGTCAGCAGCTTCTCGGGCGTCGGCACCACGGGCCGCAGCAGTCGCCCGGCCCCGAAGGCCACGGCGACGAAGATCACGCCGATCGCCGCCAGCAGTCCGACCACCGTATAGCCCTGGAAGTAGCCGTCCGCGAGCTGGACGCCGGCGCCACTCGTGGTGTGTACGGTCGTCGCCTCCGGCACGTCCGCCCCTCGCTCCCTGGTCTCGTGGTCCCTGCCCGCTCCTCGTCGACCTCGCGTGTTCGACGATCCGTACGGACGGGAAGTCTAGGCCCTGCCGCCGCCCGCCCGGGCGGCCCGTCCGCCATGCGGTAGGGCTAGCCCCATGGCGGTCCCCCGCCGGGCCGGGCAGTCTTGCTGCCATGACCTCCAGTTCCCCCGTCCACGGCCCCGACGGCGGCGGCAGCCGTGGCCGCGGCGACGAGCGGCTGCCGCGGCCGCCCGCGTTCGCCTTTCCCGCGCAGACCTGGAAGGAGATCGCCTATCTCCTGGCCAATCTGCCGGTGGGCATCGTCTGCTTCGTCCTCACCCTGGTCTGGCTGGCCGTGGGCCTGGGACTGTCCGTCACGGTGGTGGGGCTGCCGCTGCTGGCCCTGGGGCTCCGCTTCAGCCGGCTCCTCGGCCGGTTCGAGCGGAACCGCGCCAGGGCGCTGCTCTCGGTGCACGTCGATGAGCCCAGCCCCCTGCCGTACCGGCCGGGCAGTGGCTTCCTCAGCCGGCTGTGGACGAGTCTGCGGGACCCGGTGGGCTGGCGCGCCACGCTGTACGCCCTGATCCGGCTGCCGTGGGCGGTGGTCACCTTCGCGCTCACCCTGACCTCGCTGTTCGTCGCCTGGCCGGTGCTGCCGTGGATCGCCCGGGGGCTGACGCATGCGGATCGGGCGATGGTGCGCGGGCTGCTGTTCCCCTCCGATGAGCTGGAGCGGCGGATCGCCGAGCTGGAGTCGGACCGGGGCACGGTGGTCGACACCGCCGCCGCGGACCTGCGCCGGATCGAGCGGGACCTCCACGACGGCGCCCAGGCCCGGCTGGTCGCCCTCGCCATGGGGCTCGGTCTGGCGAAGGAGAAGCTGGAGGAGGACCCGGAAGCCGCCGCCAAGATGGTCGACGAGGCCCACGGCGAGGTGAAGCTCGCCCTCCAGGAACTGCGCGACCTCGCCCGCGGCATCCATCCCGCGATCCTCACCGACCGCGGCCTGGGCCCCGCCCTCTCCGCGCTCTCGGCCCGCTGCACCGTCCCCGTCACGGTGACGGTCGAGCTGCCCGAACGCCCGGCGCCCGCGATCGAGGGAATCGCCTACTTCACCGTCTCCGAACTGCTCCAGAACATCAGCAAGCACAGCGGCGCCCGCACCGCCGAGGTCGACCTGTGGCGCACCGAGGACCGGCTGCTGATCCAGGTACGGGACGACGGGCACGGCGGGGCGACCACCGACGGGGGCACGGGGCTCGCGGGGCTGACGGAGCGGCTGGGCTCGGTCGACGGGCTGTTCGCGGTGGACTCGCCGCCCGGTGGGCCGACCTCCGTGACCGCCGAGCTGCCCTGGCGCCACCGGACGGGGTCGGCGGCGGGCACGGCGGTGGCGCATTCCCGGTAAGGCGCCTGACGCCGGAGTGCGGAACCGGCCCCCCGGAGGGCAGAGCCGGCCCCCCAGAGAGCGCAGAGCCAGTCCCCCGGCAAGGCGTCTGCACACCCCCGGAAGGTAGGGCTAACCCCCCGGTGAAGAGGCCGATCCGCCCGATGGTCGGGCCGACCTCGCTCCGGGACTCTGGGTGTACGCAGCGAACGCGACCCACCCCGCTGACCCACCCCGGATCGCGTGACCCGACAGGCCCCCAGGCCCCCGGAGGACGGACGAGACAATGGCCACCGCATATCGACCCTACGAGCCGGGGACCGAGCCCCGTGGCCATCTGGTGCCCGCGGCGCTGAAGGCGCCGTTCCAGGCCCGGGTCTGGCGTGAGTTCCTCTATCTCGTGATCAGCCTGCCGATGGCCGTCCTCACCTTCGTCTACACGATCACGATGCTCGCGCTCGGCGCCGGGCTGCTGATCACCTTCCTCGGCGTCCCGGTGCTCGGCGCCGCCCTCGCGGGCTGCCGGGCGCTCGGCGTCGTCGAGCGGGCCCGCGCCCGTGCGCTGCTGCGGCTGGAGGTGGCCGAGCCCGAGCCCGTCCTCGGCCGCAAGGGCGGCCGCGGGGGCAAGCGCGGGCCGGTCGCCTGGGTGGGCGCGCTGCTCAGGAGCGGCACCTCCTGGCGTCATGTGATCTACGCGCTGATCCATCTGCCGTGGGCGCTCTTCTCCTTCACCTTCGCGATCGCCTTCACCAGCTACGGCTGGGGCTTCGCGACCTACCCGCTGTGGCGCTGGGTCTTCCCCCGGTATGTGGACGAGCCGGGCCTGCAGATCTTCGGGGACGACCACGGGCGCGCGTTCTATCTGGACACCCCGTTCGAGATCGCCGCGACCTGTGTCGTGGGTGTGCTGGTCCTGCTGCTGACCCCGTGGGTGATGCGGGCGCTGACCTCGGTCGACCGGATCATGGTGGCCGGGCTGCTCGGTCCGTCCCGGCTGGCGAGCCGGGTCTGGGAGCTGGAGTCGGACCGGGGCACGGTGGTCGACACCGCCGCCGCGGACCTGCGCCGGATCGAGCGCGATCTCCACGACGGCGCCCAGGCCCGGCTGGTCGCCCTCGCCATGGATCTGGGCCTGGCGAAGGAGAAGCTGGACGAGGACCCGGAAGCCGCCGCCAAGATGGTCGACGAGGCCCACGGCGAGGTGAAGCTCGCCCTCCAGGAACTGCGCGACCTCGCCCGCGGCATCCACCCCGCGATCCTCACCGACCGCGGCCTGGGCCCCGCCCTCTCCGCCCTCTCGGCCCGCTGCACCGTCCCCGTCACGGTGACGGTCGAGCTGCCCGAACGCCCGGCGCCCGCGATCGAGGGAATCGCCTACTTCACCGTCTCCGAACTGCTCCAGAACATCAGCAAGCACAGCGGCGCCCGCACCGCCGAGGTGGATGTCTGGCGCACCGATGACCGGGTGCTGCTGCAGATCACGGACGACGGGCGGGGCGGGGCCGGCACCTCCGCCGGTTCGGGTCTGGCGGGACTGGCCGAGCGGATCGACGCGGTGGACGGGGTCCTCGTCGTCGACTCCCCGCCGGGCGGCCCGACCACCGTGACCGCCGAGCTCCCCTGGCGCTGAGGGCGCGCACGACCGCACCGGCCGACGCTGAGGGCGCACGACCGCACCGGCCGACGCTGAGGGCGCACGACCCCACCTGTCGTACACGTCCGGTTCTGCGCGACGCGGGCGGCCCAACCCTGGGATGCTGGTCCCCACGGAACAAGTGAAACGGGGGCCGAGTGAAACGGGGGCCGAGCATCGTGCCGGACAGAGTACGGGTGGTCATCGCCGAGGATTCGGTACTGCTCCGGGAGGGGCTGACCCGGCTGCTGACCGACCGGGGCCATGAGGTGGTCGCGGGCGTCGGGGACGCGGAAGCGCTGATCAAATCGGTGCGGGAGCTGGCCGACGAGGGCGTGCTGCCGGATGTGGTGGTGGCCGACGTACGGATGCCGCCCACGCACACCGACGAGGGGGTCCGGGCGGCCATCCGGCTCCGCCGTGACCATCCGGGCCTGGGGGTGCTGGTTCTGTCGCAGTACGTGGAGGAGCAGTACGCCACGGAGCTGCTGGCCGGGAACAGCCGGGGCATCGGCTATCTGCTCAAGGACCGGGTGGCCGAGGTGCGCGAGTTCGTGGACGCGGTGGTGCGGGTCGCCGAGGGCGGTACGGCGCTCGACCCCGAGGTGGTCGCCCAGCTACTGGGCCGCAGCCGCAAGCAGGATGTACTGGCCGGGCTCACCCCCAGGGAGCGGGAGGTCCTGGGGCTGATGGCCGAGGGGCGGACCAATTCGGCCATCGCCCGGCAGCTCGTGGTGAGCGATGGCGCGGTCGAGAAGCACGTGAGCAACATCTTCTTGAAGCTGGGCCTGTCGCCGAGTGACGGGGATCACCGTCGGGTGCTCGCCGTCCTCACGTATCTCAATTCCTGAAAGCAGACTTTCGCGGGCCAAAGCGGGGCCAAAGGCTGAACGGGGGATCACCGGAAATGGCAGCACGGGGGATGGGACAGACCATGCCAAACCATGACATATATGGTTCTTCTTTGGGCGTCCACCATGTGATCCGGCCAAGGAAGGCCACCCTTACCGACGTACGATGGTCATGGGACAACAACCGGTCGGCACCGACTGTCCAGGAGCGCCGCCTCAAGGGAGGTCCGAAGCAGTGACCAGCCAGGTCAGCAGCCCGGCCGAGCAGGCCGAACCAGCCGATCAGCAGGGCGGGCAGACGCCCGCCGGGGGGCAGCGAACAGCAGAGGGCGGTAAAGAGGTCCGCCGCCTGGACCGGGTGATCATCCGGTTCGCGGGTGACTCGGGTGACGGTATGCAGCTCACGGGTGACCGGTTCACCTCGGAGACGGCGTCATTCGGAAACGACCTGTCGACCCTGCCGAACTTCCCGGCGGAGATCCGTGCCCCCGCAGGCACCCTGCCCGGAGTGTCGAGCTTCCAGCTCCACTTCGCCGATCACGACATCCTCACACCGGGTGACGCGCCGAACGTACTGGTGGCGATGAACCCGGCCGCACTGAAGGCCAACCTCCCCGATGTGCCGCGCGGGGCGGAAATCATCGTCAACACCGACGAGTTCACCAAGCGCCCCATGGCCAAGGTCGGCTATGACCAAAGCCCCCTGGAGGACGGCTCGCTGGACGGCTATCACGTCCACCCGGTGCCGCTCACCACGCTGACCATCGAGGCGCTGAAGGAATTCGGCCTGTCCCGCAAGGAGGCCGAGCGCAGCAAGAACATGTTCGCGCTCGGGCTGCTGTCGTGGATGTACCACCGGCCGACCGAGGGCACCGAGAAGTTCCTGCGGCAGAAGTTCGCGAAGAAGCCGCAGATCGCCGAGGCGAACGTGGCGGCCTTCCGGGCGGGCTGGAACTTCGGCGAGACCACCGAGGACTTCGCGGTCTCCTACGAGGTCGCCCCGGCCACCCGGGCCTTCCCCACCGGCACCTACCGGAACATCTCCGGAAACCTGGCGCTGTCGTACGGACTGATCGCGGCCTCCCGCCAGGCAGATCTGCCGCTGTTCCTGGGGTCGTATCCGATCACCCCGGCCTCGGACATCCTGCATGAGCTGTCCAAGCACAAGAACTTCGGTGTGCGCACCTTCCAGGCCGAGGACGAGATCGCCGGGATCGGCGCCGCGCTGGGCGCGGCCTTCGGCGGCTCCCTCGCCGTGACCACCACCTCCGGCCCGGGCGTGGCGCTCAAGTCGGAGACCATCGGGCTCGCGGTGTCGCTGGAGCTGCCGCTACTGGTGATCGACATCCAGCGCGGCGGCCCCTCCACCGGGCTGCCCACCAAGACCGAGCAGGCCGATCTGCTGCAGGCCATGTACGGGCGCAACGGCGAGGCCCCGGTGCCGATCGTGGCCCCGAAGACCCCGGCCGACTGCTTCGACGCCGCGCTCGACGCCGCCCGGATCGCCCTGACCTACCGCACTCCGGTCTTCCTGCTGTCGGACGGCTATCTGGCCAACGGCTCGGAGCCCTGGCGGGTGCCGGACGTCGACGAGCTGCCCGACCTCCGCGTCCAGTTCGCGACCGGGACCAACCATGTGCTGGCCGACGGCACCGAGGTCTTCTGGCCGTACAAGCGCGACCCGCAGACCCTGGCCCGCCCCTGGGCCGTGCCGGGAACGCCCGGTCTGGAGCACCGGATCGGCGGCATCGAGAAGCAGGACGGCTCGGGGAACATCTCCTACGACCCGGCCAACCACGAGCACATGGTCCGCATCCGCCAGGCCAAGGTGGACGGCATCACCGTGCCGGACATCGAGGTGGACGACCCGACCGGCGACGCCCGCACCCTGGTCCTGGGGTGGGGGTCGACGTACGGCCCGATCACCGCCGCGGTGCGCCGCGTCCGCACCGCGGGCGACCGGATCGCCCAGGCCCATCTGCGCCATCTCAACCCCTTCCCCGCCAACCTCGGCAAGGTGCTGGAGGGTTACGAGAAGGTGGTGGTACCGGAGATGAACCTGGGTCAGCTGGCGACGCTGCTGCGCGCCCGCTATCTGGTCGACGCCCGCTCCTTCACCCAGGTCCGCGGGCTGCCCTTCAAGGCCGAACAGCTCGCCACCGCCCTCAAGGAGGCCATCGATGACTGACACCCTCGCCGAGGGCGCGGCATCGGCTCGAAGCGCGCTCTCCCTGGTGCCCAAGAGCGACACCAAGCAGACGATGAAGGACTTCAAGTCCGACCAGGAGGTCCGCTGGTGCCCCGGCTGCGGTGACTACGCGATCCTCGCCGCCGTCCAGGGCTTCATGCCCGAACTGGGCCTGGCGAAGGAGAACATCGTCTTCGTCTCCGGCATCGGCTGCTCCTCGCGCTTCCCGTACTACATGAACACCTACGGGATGCACTCCATCCACGGCCGTGCCCCGGCCATCGCCACCGGTCTGGCCGCCTCGCGGCAGGATCTGTCGGTGTGGGTGGTCACCGGTGACGGCGACGCGCTGTCGATCGGCGGCAACCACCTGATCCACGCACTGCGCCGCAATGTGAACCTGAAGATCCTGCTCTTCAACAACCGCATCTACGGCCTGACCAAGGGTCAGTACAGCCCCACCTCCGAGGTCGGCAAGATCACCAAGTCGACCCCGATGGGCTCCCTGGACGCGCCGTTCAACCCGCTGTCGCTCGCGCTCGGCGCCGAGGCGGGCTTCGTGGCCCGCACCGTCGACTCCGACCGCAAGCACCTCACCGAGGTGCTGCGGCAGGCGGCGGCCCATCCGGGCACCGCGCTGGTGGAGATCTACCAGAACTGCAACATCTTCAACGACGGCGCCTTCGAGGCACTGAAGGACAAGGAGCAGGCCCAGGAGGCCGTGATCCGGCTGGAGCACGGGCAGCCGATCCGCTTCGGCGTCGACCAGGCCAAGGGCGTCATCCGCAATCAGAGCACCGGCGACCTCGAAGTGGTCACCGTCACCCCTTCGATCGAGCACCAGGTGCTGGTGCACGACGCCCACGCCACCTCGCCCACCACGGCGTTCGCGCTGACCCGGCTCGCCGACGCCGACACGCTCCACCACACCCCCATCGGGGTGCTGCGCGATGTGGACCGCCCGGTCTACGACACCCAGATGTCCCACCAGCTCGACAACGCCGTGGAGCTGAAGGGCAAGGGCGACCTCGGCGCGCTGCTCGCGGGCGGCGACACCTGGACCGTCGTGGGCTGACCCCCACGGGCCCCGCCCCGCCGACGGGCACCTTCGTACCGTCGGCGGGCACATTCGTACATACGGGCACAGGCGGGTGCCCGGCCGGAGCGTCTGACCACGCCCCGGCCGGGCACCCGCTCTGCTATCCGCATGGCCGACCCCGCCGCCCCGATCCAGCCGCCCGACCGCCCCGCCTACCGCCTCAAGCGGCTGCTGCTCGGCCCGCCCCTGGTCACCGAGCGGATCCGGCGCGAGAAGCTGGGCAACCCGGCAGCGCTGGGCGTGCTGGCCTCCGACTGCATCTCGTCGACGGCGTACGGCAGCGAGGAGATGCTGCGGGTGCTGGTGCCGGTCATCGGGGTCGCGGCGTTCTCCCTGATCCTCCCGGTGACCGGGGCGATTCTGCTGGTGCTGCTGCTGGTCACGCTCTGCTACAGCGATGTGGTGATGATCTACACCCGGGCGGGCGGCTCCTATGTGGTGGCGCGGGAGAACTTCGGCCCGGACATCGCCCAGATCGCCTCGGTGGCGCTGCTGGTGGACTACATCGTCACCGTCGCGGTCCAGGTCTCGGCTGGCACCAACGCGATCATCTCTTTCGCCCATCTGGTCGGCGGCACCTGGACCGGTATCGACCATCTCCAACTGCCCCTCAGCGCCCTGGTGATCCTGATCCTCGCCTACGGCAATCTGCGCGGACTGCGCGAGGCCGGGCGGGTCTTCATGGTGCCCGCCTATCTGTTCATCGTCGCCATCGGCCTGATGCTGGTGGTCGGCGTGGTCCGCGGGCTCACCGGGCGGCTTCCGCACGCCGATGTGCACGCCGCGGGCGCCGTCCACCTCGGTACCCCGGACGGCGGCTGGCTCTACGGCGCCTCGCTCTTCATCGTGCTGCGCTCGTTCGCCAACGGCGGCTCCTCGCTGACCGGCCTGGAGGCGATCTCCAACAGCGTCTCGGTCTTCCGCGATCCCAAGGGCCACAACGCCCGCCGCACGCTGATCACGATGAGCTGCATCCTGGGCACGCTGGTCCTCGGGGTCTCCGCCCTCGCCCACTTCACCCACGCCATCCCGTACCGGGACGGCACCCCGACCGTCCTCGCACAGGAGGCCCATCTGGTCTTCGGCGACGGGGCGGTGGGCGCCTTGGGGCTGGCGTTCGTCCAGCTGGCGACCGCGCTCATCCTCTACACGGGCGCCAACACGCCGTTCACCGGCTTCCCCTTCCTGGCCAGCTTCGTGGCCGAGGACCGCTTTCTGCCCCGGCAGCTCACCCGGCGCGGCCACCGGCTGGCCTTCTCCAACGGGATCATCGCGCTGGCCGTGGTGGCGCTGGCGCTGCTGGTGGTCACCGAGGCCAATGTGGACCGGCTGGTGGCGCTGTACGCGATCGGGGTCTTCACCGCCTTCACCATGGCCGGGGCCGGGCTCACCGCCTATCACCTGCGGCGGCGGGAGCCGGGCCGGGGCTGGAAGATCGCGGTCAACCTCACCACCGCGGCCGTCTCCGCCGCCGTGGTGCTGATCTTCGGAATCACCAAGTTCACCGAGGGCGCCTGGCTGGTCGTGGTGGTCTTCCCGCTGGGGGTCTGGGCGCTGATCCGGATCAACCGCGAGTACCGCGCGGAGGCGGCCGCCCTGGAGGCGGTGCCGCGTCCGGGGGACGACGTTCCGCGCTGGCGACGCCATGTCGTCTTCGTCCTTGCGGACAGCATCGACCTCGCGACGGTCAAGGCGCTGCGCTACGCCCATGAGCTGCGGCCCGACGAGGTCCGCGCGGTGCACTTCATGGTGGACGAGAGCCATGCCCGCCGGCTGATGGCGCGATGGGAGGCCACGGCGGGGGTGACGGTGGCGTTGGAGGTCGTGGCCTGCCCGGACCGGCGGCTGCGCCATGCGGTGATGGAGCTGGCGGCCCGTACCACCGAGGACGGGCAGACCGCGCTGACTCTGCTGGTGCCGCGCCGCACCTACGCCTCCCCGCTGGGCAAGCTGCTGCACCGGGGCACGGCGGAGTCGCTGGCGAAGGCGCTGGAGTACCTGCCGGGTGTCGCGGTGACGATCCTGCCGTTCGCGGTCAGCCTCGCGGCACGGGAGAGCGAGGTCCCGGAGTGACGCGGATCCGGTCCCGGACCCCGACCGTGACACGGCCCCGGTCCCGGAAGAACACACTTACTTAACCGGAAGTACCTTTCTATTGGTTAGCGCTTCCCTTAAGGTGGGTGTTCCGATCCCGAACAGGAGAGTCACACCTATGAGCATTGTCGTCACCGGAGCCACCGGCCACCTCGGCCGACTCGTCGTCGAGGGGCTGCTGGAGAAGGTTCCCGCCGACCAGATCACCGCGGTCGTGCGCGACACCGCGAAGGCCGCCGACTTCGCCGACCGCGGTGTACGGCTGCATGAGGCCGACTACAACCGGCCCGAGACCCTCGCCGGCGCCTTCGCCGCGGGCGACAAGGTGCTGCTGATATCCGGCAGCGAGGTCGGGCAGCGCGGTCCGCAGCACCAGGCCGTTATAGACGCCGCCAAGGAGGCCGGTGTCGCGCTGCTCGCCTACACCAGCGTGCTGGGCGGCCCGGCCGCCGACTTCACCCTGGCCGACGAGCACCACGTCACCGAGAAGGCGGTCACCGACTCCGGTCTGCCGTACGTCCTGCTGCGCAACGGCTGGTACCACGAGAACTACACCGAGAACCTCGCCCCGGTCCTGGAGCACGGCGCCGTCGTGGGCGCCGCGGGCGAGGGCCGGGTCGCCTCCGCCTCGCGCGCCGACTACGCCGCGGCCGCCGTCGCCGTCCTGACCGGTGAGGGCCACGAGGGCACGGCGTACGAGCTGTCCGGCGACACCGCCTGGAGCTTCGCCGAGTACGCCGCCGTGATCGCGGAGCAGACCGGCAAGGAGATCGTCTACGGCGCCGTCTCCCCGGCCGAGTACCAGACCATCCTCACCGGCGCGGGCGTCCCCGAGCCGCTCGCCGTGATCCTCTCCGACGTCGAGGGGGCCATCGAGCGCGGCCGGCTGGCCGCCACTCCGGGCGATCTGTCCCGGCTCATCGGCCGCCCGACCACGCCCATCGCGGACTCGGTCGCGGCCGCACTGAAGGGCTGACCGGCCCCGTACGCACCACGTCCCGCCTGTCATGACCGTATCCCGATACGGGAATGACAGGCGGGCCTCACCAGCGCTACCTTCGGACCCTCGGAACGGGCCCGCCCTGGGCTCGCCATGCCGTCGGGGAGGGTGCCGTGACGCCGCAGGACCAGCAGGACCGCGCCGATCGCTCCGGTCTCCTCTACGGCTTCGCGGCATACGCCTTCTGGGGGCTGGTGCCGCTCTTCTGGCCGCTGTTGGAGCCCGCCGGCGCGGTGGAGATCCTCGCCCACCGGATGGTGTGGTCGCTGGCGGCCGTCGGTCTGGTGCTGCTGGCGCTGCGCCGCTGGAGCTGGATACGGCCGCTGCTGCGGGAGCCCCGGCGGCTGGGCATGATCGCGCTCGCCGCGACCGTGATCTCGATCAACTGGGGCCTGTACATCTGGGGCGTCAACAGCGGCCACGTGGTGGAGGCCGCGCTCGGATACTTCATCAACCCGCTGGTCAGCATCGCCTTCGGGGTGCTGCTGCTGCGTGAGCGGCTGCGGCCCGCGCAGTGGGCGGCGGTCGGCGTCGGAGCGGTGGCCGTGGCCGTGCTGGCGGTGGGTTACGGCAAGCTGCCGTGGATCGCGCTCACCCTCGCCTTCAGCTTCGCGACGTACAGCCTGGCCAAGAAGCGGGTCGGGCTGGACGGGCTGGAGTCGCTGGCCGCCGAGACCGCCGTACAGTTCCTGCCCGCGCTGGGCTTCTTGATCTGGCTCGGGGCGCGCGGCGACAGCACGTTCGCGAGCGAGGGCGCCGGACATGCGGCGCTGCTGGCGAGCTGTGGCTTCGTCACGGCGCTGCCGCTCATCTGCTTCGGGGCCTCGGCCGTGCGGCTGCCGCTGTCGACGATCGGGATGCTGCAGTACGTGGCGCCGACCTTCCAGTTCGCCCTCGGCATCACCGTCTTCCACGAGACGATGCCACCCGAACGGTGGGCAGGCTTCGCCCTCGTCTGGCTCGCCCTCGCGCTGCTCACCTGGGACGCGCTGCGCACCGCCCGGCGGGCGCGGCGGGAGCTGGCCGACGCCGCCGCGCGGGCGGCCGCGCTGTCGGCGACAGTGGAGGCCGGTGTCGTTCCGGAGGCTGGTCTCGTTCCCGAAGCCGGTGTCGTCCCCGAAGCCGGTCTCGTCCCCGAAGCCGGTCTCGTTCCGGAGACGGTCATAGCGGACGTCGCCGCATCGGATATCGCCGTATCGGATGCCGCCGCGCCCGACGCCCGGCCGGGATCGATATCCGGCGGGTGATGTCCGGTTCCCGCCCTTGACGCGGAGTCAGCCACACCCGGAGCATCAGCCTCGCGTCATCACCGCTTCAGCGAACCGCGGGTTCGCCGCTCCATCGCCCCCACGGGCACGTGCACCACACAGCGTCACGTCATTCCGTCCTGTCCCCGTTCGGAACCGGAGCCCCCCATGTCGTCATGCGCTGAGCGCCGCCCCCGAAGATCCCTGATACGCCGGACGGCCGCCATGGCCGCCGCCGGTACGGCCGTCGCCGCCCTGGTGTCGGCCGCCCCCGCCACCTCCGCCGCCGCATCGGCCCGGCCCGCGGCGGACTCCCGTACCGCCCTCGCGGCGCCGGACATCTCCGTGGCCAATGTGAAGGCCCATCTGACCCAGCTCCAGTCGATCGCCACCGCCAACGGCGGCAACCGCGCCCATGGCCGCCCCGGCTACAAGGCGTCGCTCGACTACATCAAGGGCAAGCTGGACGCCGCCGGATACACCACCACCGTGCAGCAGTTCACCTCCAGCGGTTCCACCGGCTACAACCTCATCGCCGACTGGCCCGGCGGCGACACCAACAACGTGGTGTTCTCCGGCGCCCATCTGGACTCGGTCACCGCGGGCCCCGGGATCAACGACAACGGCTCGGGCTCCGCCGGCATCCTGGAGACCGCGCTCACCGTCGCCCGCCAGGGGGCGAAGCCCACCAAGCACCTGCGGTTCGCCTGGTGGGGTGCCGAGGAGCTGGGGATGGTCGGCTCCCGCTACTACGTCAACAACCTGCCGTCAGCCGAGCGGGCGAAGATCGACGGCTATCTCAACTTCGACATGATCGGCTCGCCCAACCCGGGCTACTTCGTCTATGACGACGACCCCGGGATCGAGTCGGTGTTCAAGGCGTTCTTCTCCGCCAAGGGCGTTCCCACCGAGATCGAGACCGAGGGCGACGGCCGCTCGGACCACGCGCCGTTCAAGAACGTGGGCATCCCGGTGGGCGGTCTCTTCAGCGGCGCCGACTACATCAAGACCTCCGCCCAGGCCCAGAAGTGGGGCGGCACCTCCGGTCGGGCGTTCGACAGCTGCTACCACCGCTCCTGCGACACCAGCAGCAACATCAACGACACCGCGCTGGACCGCAACAGCGACGCCATCGCCTACGCGGTGTGGACGCTCGGCGGCGCCTGATCCCGGATGACGCGTCGTGTTCGGCTCGGTGTTCGGCTCGGTGTTCGGCCCCAACCGGCTCAGGCCGTGATGTCCTTCGCGGTGAACCGGGCCCAGGCCGCCGAGCCGAACACGGCGACGTACAGCCCCTGCAGCCCCAGATTCTTGACCAGCTCGTCCCAGTAGACCGGCTCGCGCAGGAGATCGGCGAAGCTGAGCCAGTAGTGCGGGAAGAGATACGGGTGGATCGCGTGGAGCTGCGGGATGCTGTCGAGGATCTGCGCGGTGACCACCAGCCCCACGGTCGTGGCCATGGCCGCGATCCCGCTGTTGGTGAGGGTGGAGATGAACAGCCCCACCGTCGCGATCCCCACCAGCGACAGGGCCACCAGGGCCGCCACACCGAGCGCCCGGAGCAGCGCTTCCTCGAACGAGACGGTGATGCCCGAGATCAGCGTGACATCGCCGAGCGGGAACAGCAGCGCCCCCGTCACCAGGCCCGACAGCGCCACGATCAGGGTCGCGATCAGGCAGAAGGCCATGGACGTGGTGAATTTGGCCAGCAGGAGACGGGTCCGCCCGGCGGGGGCCACCAGCAGATAGCGCAGCGTTCCGGCGCCCGCCTCACCGGCGATGGCGTCACCGGTGATCACACCGATCACCATCGGCAGGAAGACGGGCAGCGTCGCCGCCAGCGACGCGAAGACCAGGAAGATCCCGTTGTTGGTGATCTGGGAGAAGAAGGCCGGGCCCTGCCCGTCTCCGCCACGGCCGCCGCCGAGGCCGTCGCCGTCGCTCGTTTCGATCTTCACGGCGACGCCGATGAGGATCGGGATCAGCGCGAGCACCCCGAGCAGGGCCAGGGTCCGCCAGCGACGGAGGGTGGTGGTCAGCTCGGAGCGGAAGAGCGCCAGGGCCCAGAGGGGGTTCGGGCGGGGCGCGTTCGGGGCCTTTCCGCCTGCCTTTGGGCCAACGGCCTTCTCGCCCGTACGGGTGGCCGATGCGCCGGTGCCGACCGTGTCCGATGCGCCGAGGTCAACCGTTCCCGCGCTCTCGGCCCGCGGCTCCAGTTCCTCAGCCCGCGACATCGAAGCCCTCCCCGGTCAGTGCCACAAAGGCGTCCTCGAGCGAGGCCCGTTCGGCCCCGAAGGCCCGGACCCGCACCCCGGCGCGGACGAGGGCGGCGTTGAGATCGGCCGGCTCCAGTGGCGCGTCGTCCGCACCGGGGCCGGGCACCGGCAGTTCGCCGGAGACGCGCTCGTCCAGGATCACCAGATCCGTCACGCCGTGCTCCTTCAGGATCCGGACCGCGTCCGCCGGGTCCGGGGTGGTGACGACCAGCCTGCCGCGGCTGCCCGCCGCCAGCTCGGCCACCGTGCCCTGGGCGATCAGACGGCCCTGGGCCATCACGGCGGCATGGGTGCACACCTGTTCGATCTCGTCGAGGAGATGCGAGGAGAGGAAGACGGTGGTGCCCTCCTCGGCCAGTTCGCGCACCAGGGAACGGATCTCGCGCATGCCCTGCGGATCGAGGCCGTTGGTCGGCTCGTCCAGGACCAGCAGCTCACGCGGCTGGAGCAGCGCGGCGGCCAGGCCCAAGCGCTGCTTCATACCGAGCGAGTAGGCGCGGGCCTTCTTCCCCGCCGCGGCGGCCAGCCCGACCCGGTTCAGGGCGGCCTCGACGCGGGGGACACGGGTGCGGGGATCGGCCGTGGGGTCCGCGGCGTCGTAGCGCAGCAGATTGTCGCGGCCGGTCAGAAAGGGGTAGAGGGCGGGGCCCTCGATGAGGGCGCCCACCCTGGGCAGCACGCTCCGGGCGGCGCGCGGCATCGGCTCGCCGAGCAGCCTGGCTCTGCCCGAGGTGGGCTCGATCAGGCCCATGAGCATGCGAATCGTCGTCGTCTTCCCCGAGCCGTTGGGCCCGAGGAAGCCGAAGACGCTGCCACGCGGCACGGACAGGTCGAGTGCGTCGACCGCGAGCTGTCCGCCCCGGTAGCGCTTGGTGAGCCCGCGGGTCTCCACCGCGGTGTCGTTCCCCTCGGTGGACCGCTGCTCCACGGGCTCCCCTTCGTTATGCGTCGTGTTCTACGCCGTGCGCGCCCAGCGCCTCACTTGGCCGCGTTGGCGGCCTTGACCAGGGCGTCCTTGTCGACCGCACCGACGAACACCTTGCCGTCGTCGGTGAGCAGCGCGTTGACCAGACGGGTGCTGACCACGGTGCCGGAGCCGAAGTCGCCCTTGACCTCCTTGCCGAAGCCGCCGAGGAGTCCGGACGCCGCACCCGGGCCGCTGTCGCCGCCGGGGGTCGTGGACGCCGCGCCGCCGGGGGTGTCGAGCCGGGCGACCGAGTCCCAGCCGTCACCGACGACCTTCAGCCCGGACAGGGCGCCCTGGGCGTCCTTGAAGTCCTTGGCGCCGAAGTCCTTGGCCTTGGGCCGGTCGGCCTTGGGCTCCTCGGTGACCTTGGCGCCCTTGGGCAAGGTGAAGTCGAAGGTGCTCGCCTTGGGCTTACCGAAGTCGACCTTGGTGTAGCCGACGTCGATGGCCGCCTTGCCGCCGCTCTTCGGGGAGAGCGTGAACTTCAGCGGGACACCGTTGTCCGCGTCCACCGCGATACGGACGGATCCGATCGTGGAGTCGCTGTCCGCCTTGGGCTTGATCAGCAGGTCGTACGCGTCCCGTCCGGCGACCCGGGAGGTGCCGTCGACCGTCACATCCGTGGTGTCGTCCACGGAGGAGAGCACCGTCTTGGCGATCTCCTGGGGCGTGGCGCCCCGCAGGTCCTTCGGCAGCTCCTGCCGGTGGTCGCCCTTGGCCTTCGCCTCCTCGGGGGCGGTGGCGTGGTAGGCGGAGTTGCTCCCGCTGTCGTACGCCCAGATCTCGTCGCCGTTGTGGATCATGCTGTACTCGGCGGCGTTCTCGACGATCGACACCCGCTGCTTGCCGGGGCCGTCGGTGGCCACCCGCAGGGTGTGGGAGCCGGAGACCAGCTCCATCAGCCGGGATTCGGGCGAGGCGGACTCCTCGCCGCCCTGCGCCCCGCCGAGGTCGGCGAGGGAGCCGCCGCCGGGGAGCGAGGGGATGCCCAGATCGGTGGTGATCTTCACCGAACCGGACATCTGCTGGGCGTCCGATGCCGCCATCTTGCTGATCAGCTCTTGTGCCGAGATCTTCGGCAGGTCGGGGTCACCGGTGCTGGCCAGCGCCGGGACCAGTCCTATGGTCGCCGCCGCGATGCCCGCGACCGCGACCGGGGCGGCGTACCGGGTGACCTTCTTCCCCCGGGATGGCCGCTCGTCATCCCAGAAGCCGTCGTCGGCGACCTGTGTCGGTCGGATCCGTGCCATGTGTGCTCTACCTCCGTCGTCGGCGGCGGTTCGTCAGCTTGCACTCGTCCACCCTCTCGGGCCATTGTCACCCGATCCCGCCATGTGGTGGTCTTTTCATCCCACCAAATCGTGTGACGTGGCGCGTCAGCCCGCAGGATCACCTGGGTGTACTGCTCGGGGATGACACCGCTCCCCCGGGAGTCAGGGTCGGCTCCCCGGAGCCGGGGCCGGAGCCGGGGCCGGTCGGGGCGGAACGGTGGCCTGGGCGGGGGCTGGGCGGGGGCGTCAGCCGGGTCGATGGGCTGGGGCTGGGCGGGGGGGCGTCAGCCGACCGGTGGATGGGAGGCTGGGCGGGGGCGTCAGCCGATCGGTGGGTGGGGCCTGGGCGGGACGTCAACCGGCCGCTGGGCGGGAGGCCGGGCGTCAGCCGGCCCGGTGGACCACCGCGTCGCACAGCCCCTCGAGGGCCGCCTTCGCCGGGCCCTCGGGCAGCGGCGCCAGCATCGAACGGGCCTCCGCCGCGTAACGGACCGTGACCCGGCGGGCCTGCTCCAGCGCCGGATGGGCACGCAGCCGCCGCAGCACCTCGGCGAGGCGCGCGTCATCGCTGAGATCGCCCGCGAGCAGCTCGCACAGCTCGCGGTCCTCGGCCGAACCGGTCGCCTCGGCCCGCTCCCGCACATAGAGCACGGGCAGGGTGGCCACGCCCTCGCGCAGATCGGTGCCGGGGGTCTTGCCGGACTCATGGCTGTCGCTGGCGATGTCCAGCACATCGTCGGCGAGCTGGAAGGCCATGCCGAGCCGCTCGCCGTACTGGGTGAGGATGCTGACGATGGACTCGTCGGCACCCGACATCATCGCGCCGAACCGGCCGGAGACGGCGATCAGCGAGCCCGTCTTGCCGGCCAGCACATCCAGATAGTGCTCGACCGGGTCACGGCCGTCGCGGGGGCCCGCCGTCTCCAGGATCTGGCCGGTGACCAGCCGCTCGAACGCCTCGGCCTGGATCCGCACCGCCTCGGGGCCGAGATCGGCCAGGATGTGCGAGGCCCGGGCGAAGAGGAAGTCGCCGGTGAGGACCGCCACCGAGTTGCCCCAGCGGACGTTGGCGCTGGAGACGCCGCGCCGCACCTCCGCCTCGTCCATCACATCGTCGTGGTAGAGCGTCGCCAGATGGGTGAGCTCGACGACCACGGCCGAGGGCACCACTCCGGGTGCGTGGGGATCGCCGAACTGCGCGGCCAGCAGCACCAGCAGGGGCCGGAACCGCTTCCCACCGGCCCGCACCAGATGCTGGGCGGCCTCGGTGATGAAGGGCACATCGCTCTTGGTGGCCTCCAGCAGGCCCTCTTCGACCGCCGTCAGCCCGGCCTGGGTGTCGGCTTCCAGAGTCCGGTCCCGCACGCTCAGCCCCAAGGGCCCGACGAAGCTCACGGGGTACTCCTGTCTGCCTACGAATGACGCGAATGTCGACGTGTCGCTGCCTCCACCAACAGGCAGCGTATCCGGTCGGGTATCGATCACTGTGGGCGCCTTCCCGCCTTGTGCGCCTCTCACCGTTCTCTCCCGAACCGGTTACTTCACATCGCAGTACCGCGATCGCAGCAGATCATTCATCCCCCGGCCCCCGACAAGTCGGCCAACCCGGCCCGCTGACGGATCAACCGGCCCGGCCTGCTGACCGGCCAACGGGCCCGGGCCGGACCGGACCGGACCGGACCGGGGACGGCCGTCGGCCGGGGAAGGCCAGGGACCAGGGCAGGCCATCGGCCAGGGACCAGGGCAGGCCATCGGCCAGGGCAGGCCGATGGCCGCGGGCTCGGCGGTCGCTCATCTGTGCGCGGCGGCCACCGCCTTCGCCAGCCGTGGCGACGCGTACTCCGTGCCGCAGACGAACCGCATCACCGGGCCGAAACTCGCCGCCGCGGGCAGCCCGGTGAAGTACAGCCCGGGGACCGAGGAGCCGTATCCGGCGTCGAGCCAGGGTCCCCCGGCGCCGGTGACCAACTCGGAGCGGAGCCCGGGCCCGAGGAAGTCCAGCGCGGCGACGCTCATCCGGTAGCCCGTCGCGGCCATCACATGGTCGGCGGCCAGCTCACCGACCCGGCCGCCCCCGCGCAGGCCGACCACCGGCCGGCCGTCGGACCGCACCGTGACCCGGCTGATCTGCCGCCCCTGGGTGACCCGCACCCGCCCGGCGAACCGATCCCTCAGCCACCAGGCGCCCTTGGGCCCCAGCACCCTGCGGACCAGATACTCCCGGGCCGGGGCTGGCAGCCGCCGGAAGCCCACGGCGTGGTACGACAGCGCGTACAGCGACCAGGCGCGGCCGAACGGCGACTCGGGCCGCAGCCTGGGCTGGTGGTCCGGCGGGGCACCGAAGGCGACCGCGCGCGGTCCGCGGGCCACCACCCGCACCGCGGCGCCCGCCTCGGCCAGCAGCACCGCGCTCTCCAGCGCCGACTGCCCGGCCCCGACGACCACCACCTCACGCCCCTGGAAGCGCCCGAGGTCACGGTGTTGCGAACTGTGCGAGACGGGGCCGCCGGGAGCGGGCCCGTCCGGTACGGCGGCGGCCAGCTCACGGGGGAGGTGGGCGAGCCCGCTGAGCCCGCTGGCGACGACGACGGCGCGCGCCGTGAACTGCTCCCCCGAGTCCAGCTTCAGCTCGAACCGGCCGCCCCGCCGGTCGACCGAGACCACCCGCACCCGCTCCAGCTCCGGCACCAGCCGCTCCTGGAACCACAGTCCGTAGGCCGAGAAGGTCTCGACGGGGATCAGGTCCCAGTCCGACTCATAGCGCGGGCCGCCCGTCGCATGGCAGAAGTCCAGCAGGGTGTGGCCCGGCTGCGGTGCGTCGATGTTCGAGGCGACCGGTGTGGATTTGAGCAGCATGCCCGCGGGCATCCGCTCGCGCCAGCTCACCATCGGATCCCCGAAGACACGGACCGGCAGCCCCCGGGCGCGCAGATGAGCGGCGGTCGACAGACCGTACGGACCGGCCCCGATGACCACTACCGGATCGTTCATGAATCCCCCAAGGTGTTCAGCGTTCACTTGGCGCGCCACAGCCGGTAGAGCTGGGCCGCGCCGGGCCGCAGCGAGCGGGCCAGCATGGTGAAGAACGGCTTCATGTCGTCCCGCGCGGCCCAGGCGAGCTCGGTCCCGCTCGCCCTCGCCGGGGCGTGCGGGGTGGTGTATCCACTGCGGCGATAGGCGAGCAGCGCGGGCAGGTCGATGTTCTCGACCGTGAACCGGCGGTCCGGCCGCTGCCCGGCCCCCGGGACCGCGCGCCCCGTCAGATCGAGATGCTGGGCCCGGACCACATCGATCCCCACCGCGCTCTCGAAGAGCCGGAACTGGGCGCCCATCCGCGGATTGAAGTCCAGCAGCTTGTACCGTCCGTCGCGCCGGTCGAAGCGCCAGTCCAGATCGACGATGCCGCTGAAGCCGATCCGCTGGACGAACTGGCCCGCCATCCGCGCCAGCTCCTCGTTCTCCACCACATAGGCGCAGGCCGTCATCCCCGCGTGCGGCGGCCAGGACCGCACCTTGACCCCGGTGAACATCGCCAGCGGTGTGCTCCCGGCGTCGAAGTACCCATGCACGATCCAGTCCTCGGCCTCCTCGCGCGGCAGATACTCCTGCAGGACCACCCCGGGCCGCGGTCCCCACCGCCGCGCCAGCTCCATCAGCTCCCGCGGGCCCTCGATCCGGGTGGTGCCGCCCACCGCGGGCTTCTTCCGCCGCTCGAACGCCTCCCGGTTCTTGGCGACCACCGGAAACCGCGCGCTCGCCGCGAACGCCTTGACGTCGGCATAGGTGTCCGGGAAGGCGCCCTCGGGCGTGGGCACCCCGTGCTTGACGCACAGCTCGTGCAGCCCCTGCTTGCTCGCCAGCCGCCTGGGCAACTCGGGCTCGGCGCGCGGGAAGAGGAAGCCGCCCTCCCCGGCGAGCCGATCCGCGTGCTCGGCGATCAGCACCGCCGCCTCTTCGTCCGTCGGCAGCAGAACCGTCGGCCGGCCGATCGCCCGCCCTATCCGCAGCAGCCCCTCCACCAGCCGCTCCGGCCGCTCGCTGCCGGTGGTCGGCCAGACGAAGGGCCTCGCCAGATAGCGCGAGAGCGCCGCCGGGGTCCAACGGTCCTCGGTGACCGCGTACATGGGGACGCCGAGACGCCCCAGGGACCGGATGGCCCCGACGCCACCGTGATGCAGCGGATAGTGGCCGATCTTCACGACCAGAGCGGGTACGGAACGGTCCACCGCGAATGGCACGGCACTGCTCGCCACGAGCCCCCCTTGGTCACCGCAGCGCAGTGGCCCCCCCACTGTGCGTGACCCCGAGAAAGGACGCTACTTCGGAATCGCCGCCTCCAGCAAGGATTTTCCGGACATTGCCATCTCTTTAGGGGGTAGTCGACACGGTGCCACCTTCCTTTCCTCCCCGCACTCCCCTCGCCTTAGGGTGTGCTGCACCCCCAGCAGTGACCAGGAGAAGGCGAGGCAGCCCCGATGCCGCAGCGATCCCCGCTGGACCTGCCCGAAGGCGACCCCTTCGGCCCGCACAACCTTCCCTATGGCGTCTTCACCACGCCGCACGCTCCTCATCTGCGGAAAATCGGGGTGCGCTACGGAAACCATGTGCTGGACGCCGGCGCCGCCGCGGCCGCCGCCGCCTCTCCGCACACCGAACAGCTGGGCGCCGACACCCTCAACCCGCTGATGGCCGCGGGCCGCCCGGTCTGGCAGGCCGTCCGCGCCGAGGTGCTCGACTGGCTCACCGACCCCGCGCACCGGTCGACCATCGAGCCTCTGATGCACCCCCTCCCCACCGTCGCGCTCCATCTCCCCTTCGAGGTGGCCGACTACGCCGACTTCTATGCGAGCGAGCACCACGCCACCAACACGGGCAGGATCTTCCGCCCCGACGGCGAAGCGCTCAGCCCCAACTGGAAGCACATGCCGATCGGCTACCACGGCCGGGCCGGCACCCTCCTCGTCTCGGGCACGCCCATCGTCCGCCCACAGGGCCAGCGCCTGCCCCCGGCCGATACCTCCGCACCACACGCTTCCTCCCCCACTCCGGTCTTCGGCCCCTCCCTGCGCCTCGACTTCGAGGCGGAGGTGGCCTTCGTCGTCGGCGCCCCTTCCACTGTGAATACACCGGTCGGCCTCTCCGGGTTCCACGACCACGTCTTCGGCGTCTGTCTGCTCAACGACTGGTCCGCACGCGACATCCAGGCATGGGAGTACCGCCCGCTCGGCCCGTTCCTCGGCAAGTCCTTCGCCACCTCCCTCGCCGCGTGGGTCACCCCGCTGGAGGCCCTCACCGCGGCCCGCACCAGCCCGCCCGCCCGCGACGTCCCGCTCCTCCCCTACCTGGACGACAGCGCCGCCGAGCCCGGTGGGCTCGATCTGCGCCTCGAGGTCGCCCTCAACGGCCACACGGTCTCCCGCCCGCCCTTCTCCACCATGTACTGGACCGCGGCCCAGCAGCTCGCGCATCTGACGGTCAACGGCGCCTCGCTGCGCACCGGCGACGTCTTCGCCTCCGGCACGGTGAGCGGTCCGCGCCCGGACGAGCTCGGCTGTCTCCTCGAACTCACCTGGGGAGGCCGCCGGCCCCTGCGGCTCCCCGACTCCACCCGGACGTTCCTGGAAGACGGTGACGAAGTGACCATCACGGCCTGGGCGCCGGGCCCGCAGGGGGTCCGTATCGGGCTGGGCGAGGTGACCGGCCAGGTCGTCCCGGCCACGCCCTGACCCGGCTGCTAATTTGTCGTGCTCCCGCCCTGACGATCGAGGAGAGACACGTGAACAAGGCAGTGGGCATCGCCGGCACGGTGGCGGCGGCCGCCCTGCTACTGACCGCATGTGGCAGTGACGGAGGCGACGACAAGAAGGACACCTCCAACGATCCCTCCTCCGCGTCGAGCGCCCCGGCGGAGGGGGGCGCGGACGCGAAGGTCTCCGGCACCTATGTGGCGAAGTCCGGTGACGAGGCCGTCATCCTGTCCATCAGCGGCAAGCAGGCCGTCCTGATGGCCGGCAAACACATCTGCAACGGCGAATACGCCGACATGGGCGGGAAGATGCTCATGCTCAAGTGCGCCGACGGCAACACCGAGCGCAGCGCCGGCAAGGTCACCCTGGGCGCGGACGGCAAGACCCTCACGGTCGACTGGGACGCGCTCGCCAAGAACGACACCTTCGTCAAGGCGACCTCGCCCAGCGACCTTCCCTCGGGCCTGCCGACGTCGCTCCCCTCCGGCCTCCCGACCGATCTGCCCAGCGGTATCCCGACCGACCTCCCGACCGGCTGAACCACCGCGCCGGCCCCCGTCCGGCGCCCCGGGCCCCTGGTGCACCACCGCGCCGGGGGCCGCCGCGCGCAGTGGCAGATCTTGCCGCCGCGACGGCGAAACCGCAGGCAGCGGCGGTACGAAGGCCGTCGCCAGGTGGCGCAACACTTCGGCAACACCATCGGCCCGGCCCCGTCGGTATGGTCCCCGTACGACCCGCCGACCAGCAAACCCCGGAGCCGGCCGATGCCAGCCGAACGCCCCCGCGAGCACGCCCCGCCGGTCGCCGCCGCGCGCCGCCGCCGGCTGCGCGCCGACCGGGCACGGCAACTCGCCGATCTGCTCCGCCACCAGGTCCTCACCGGTGGCTTCCCCGGAGGCGTACTCCCCCTGGAGGACGCGCTCGGCCAGGACTACGGCGCCTCCCGCAACACCGTGCGCCAGGCGCTCGACCTGCTGCGCGCCGAGCGCCTGGTGGAGCGGCAGCCCGGGGTGGGCACGGTCGTCGTCGCGGAGAAGTACCCGCACGGCCTCGACCGGCTGATGGGCCTGGCCGAGACCCTTCACGAACACGGCCGGGTGACCAATGAGGTGCGCACCGTCGGCCCCGTCCCCGCGCCCGCCTGTGTCGCCGACCGGCTGTGCGTCCCCGCCCGTACCGATGTCCTCTATGTCGAGCGGCTGCGCCGGCTCGGCGGACTCCCGCTCTCCCTCGACCTCACCTACCTCCCGATGGACATCGGCGCCGACCTGATCGGCGCCGATCTGGAGAACACCGATGTCTTCCGGCTGATCGAGAAGATCACCGGACAGGCCCTGGGTACCGCCGAGATCACCCTCGAGGCCGTCAACGCCGACGCCCACTCGGCCGCCGTTCTGCAGGCCCCGCGCGGTGCGGCGGTCCTGATGCTGGAGCGGCTCACCCATCTGTGCGATGGACGCCCGGTGGACCTGGAGTTCATCCGGTTCCGCGGCGACCGGATCACCATGAGCGGCCAGTTGCGCCGCGCCGCCTGAGCCGCCCCGACCGCCTTCCCCGCGACCACCTTTCCGCTCCTTCACGCCCTTTCTGGAGACAGCCATGCCTCTGGCGCCCCAGCGTGCCGATGTGCCCGTGACGATCGACGAGTCCAAGTGCATCGACGGCTGCACCCTGTGCGTGGACATGTGCCCCCTCGACTCCCTCGCGATCCACCCCGACAGCGGTAAGGCCTACATGCACGTCGACGAGTGCTGGTACTGCGGCCCGTGCGCCGCCCGCTGCCCCACCGGCGCGGTCACGGTCAACATGCCCTATCTCCTGAGGTGAAAGGCCCCTCGATGCAGCGCACGATTCTTCCGTCGGCCATCGCCGCCAGCGCCCTGCTGCTGTCCCTCACGGGCTGCGGCGGGAACGCGGAAGCGGGCGGCAAGACCGTGACCGTCACCGTCGGCTACCAGTCCAAGACCATCAACACCGTGACCGCGGGCACCCTGCTGCGCTCGCTCGGCTCCTTCGAACGCGAGCTGCGCGCCCTCGGCCGCCGCGACGGCCATGCGTACAAGGTGAAGTGGGAGGACTACGCCACCGGAGCGCCCATCACCGCCCAGATGGTCGCCGGTAAGGTCGACATCGGCTCGATGGGCGACTTCCCGCTCCTGATCAACTCCGGGCGCGGCACCCAGCTCAACGCACCGACCCGCCTCGTCTCGGTCACCGGCTACAACCTGCGCGGTGGCCTCAATACGGTGCTCACGTCGCCCGGCTCCAAGCTGCGCGCGCTGTCCCAACTGCGCGGCAAGAACGTCTCCACCAGCGTCGGCTCCGCCGCGGACGGTACGCTCGTACGGGCTCTCCAGCAGGCGGGCATCGACCCCGAGGGCGGTATCCACAAGCTCAACCAGCAGCCCGCCGTGGGGGCCTCGGCCCTCGAAGCGGGCAGCGCGGACGCCCTCTCGCAGTTCGTGGCCTGGCCGGGGCTGCTCGCCTTCCAGGGCAAGGCCAAGGCGCTGTACGACGGCGCCCGGCTGAACCTGCCCACCTTCCACGGGGTCACCACGCGCAAGGCGTTCGCCGAGCAGCGTCCGGCCGTCGTCCAGGCGTTCCTCGCCGCCCAGATCGACGCCACCCGCTATCTGCGCGCCCATCCCCTCGACGCCACCCGTAAGGTCGCCACCGCGACCGGGCTGCCGCCCGAAGTGGTCTATCTCTACAACGGCACCGGGGCATCGCGACCTTCGACCCCACCCTCAAGCCACGGCTGACCGCGGCGCTCGAGAAGGACGTCCCGGTGCTGCGCGCCGCCAAACTGGTCGGCCCGGTCGATGTGCCGTCCTTTGTCGACGACCGCTATCTCAAACGGGCGTACGGAAGCGCCGACGCCTATGCGAAGGCGCTGCGCGCGACCCCGCCCGCCTCGCCGAACCAGCTCTGGCTCAAGGGCGAGGACCGGCTGCGCACCTTCGCGACCCCCACCGAATTGCTGCGCTTCGCCGCAGGCCACCGTGACCGCCTCCGGGCCGCCTACGTGCCCGACGCGACCACCGGCACCCGGTGGTTGGCCGACCGGGCGATCTGGGTCCGCAACGGCCACGATCTGCGGGCCTTCGTCACCCCGGACAACGCCCGCACCTGGGTCGCCGCCCACCCCGGCGCCCGCACCATCAGCTACGCCACGGCACTGGCGGCAGCCCGATGAGCGCGCCCACCTCGCCCGTAAGGACCCGTCCCGCCCCGGGAACCCCCGGAGCCCGGGCCGCCGCCGCGCCCCGGCCGCCGCGGCGCCGTCCCTGGGTCCGCTACGCCCTGCGCACCGGTTCGCTGCTGGCCGCCCTCGGCCTGTGGCAGCTGCTCACCACCCTCGACATCAATCTGTGGCTGCGCTTCGCGCAGTTCCCCTCCGCCACCGATGTGGTGCGGGAGTTCGCCGACCGCCTCGGCACCGGCGCCTACTGGCAGGACCTCACCGACTCCCTCACCCGCATCCTCACCGGTTTCGCGCTCGCCGCCGTCCTGGGCGTCGCGGTCGGCACCGCCATCGCCCGCTCCCCGCTCGTCTCCGATCTGCTCGGCCCCGTCCTCGAGGTGTGCCGTCCGATCCCCGCCATCGCGCTGGTGCCGGTGGCGATCCTGATGTTCCCCAGCAATGAGCAGGGGATCGTCTTCATCACCTTCACCGCAGCCTTCTTCCCGGTCATGGTGAGCACCCGGCACGCGGTCCGCGCGCTGGCCCCCGTATGGGAGGAGGCGGTGCTGACCATGGGCGGCGGGCGCGGGCGCGTCCTGGTCTCCGTCGTCCTGCCGGGGGCGCTGCCCGGGATCCTCGGCGGGCTCTCCGTCGGCATCGGCGTCTCATGGATCTGTGTGATCTCCGCCGAGATGATCTCCGGCGCCTACGGGGTCGGCTACCGCACCTGGCAGGACTACACGATCGTCGACTACCCGGGCGTCTTCGTCGGCATGACCACCATCGGCGTGCTCGGCTGGCTCACCTCCACGGCTGTCGAGCTGGCCGGACGGCGGCTGACCCGATGGCTGCCCCGTACGGAGACCACCGGCCGATCGGCGCCCTCGCGCAAGGAGGCAGCCACCCCGTGAGCACATCCGACGTCACCACCACCCCGGCCCCGCCCACCGCCGAAGCCGCCCCGCCGGGCGTACGGCTGCGCCTGGAGGACGCCATCCTCGGCCGCCCCGGCGCACCCGTCCTCCATGGCCTCGATCTGGAGGTCGCGCCCGGTGACATCCTTACGGTCGTCGGCCCGTCCGGATGCGGCAAATCCACCCTGCTGCGCACCCTCGCCGGGCTGCTGCCCGCGCTCGGCGGGCGGGTCGCCCAGGACGGCACGCCGATCACCCGGCCGGACGCCGACCGGGCGCTGATCTTCCAGGAGGACGCGCTGCTGCCCTGGCGCACCCTGCGCGCCAACGTGGAACTCCCGCTCGCCATAAGGGGCGTACCGCGCACGGCGCGGCGCGACCGGGCCGCGGCCTGGCTGGAACGCGTCGGGCTCGCCGAGCACACCGGGCGACTACCGCACCGGGTCTCGGGCGGCCAGCGGCAGCGGGCCCAGCTCGCCCGGGCGCTCGTCGGCGCGCCACGCGCCGTCCTCATGGACGAGCCGTTCGGCGCCCTCGACGCACAGACCCGCGCCGGGATGCAGCGGCTGCTGGTCGAGGTGCTGGAGGGCACCCGCGCCACCGTCGTCTTCGTCACCCACGACGTGGACGAGGCGCTGTTCCTCGGCGACCGGGTGGCGCTGCTGGGCGGCGCGGAGGGCGGCGGCCGGGTGCTGGACATACCGCATCCGCGCGAGCGCACCGCCCATGACGCGGCGGCGACCGTCGCGTTGCGCCGTCAGGTCCTCGAATCCCTCGGCATGTGACCCGAACCCCTCGGTATGCGAAAGGCCCAACTCCGTGAACACAAGGGAGCACAGGGAAGACAGGGAGCACATGGAGACCGCCGCACCCATGGAGATCCCCGCCCTCGACGCGGCCGAGGAGCTGTCCTGCGACGTCCTCGTCATCGGCGGCGGCACGGCCGGCACCATGGCGGCACTCACCGCCGCCGAGCACGGCTCCTCCGTCCTCCTCCTCGAAAAGGCGCATGTCCGCCACTCGGGCGCGCTCGCCATGGGCATGGACGGCGTCAACAACGCCGTCATCCCCGGCCGGGCCGAACCCGATGACTACGTCGCCGAGATCACCCGCGCCAACGACGGCATCGTCGACCAGTCCACCGTCCGCCAGACCGCGACCCGCGGCTTCGCCATGGTCCAGCGGCTGGAGCGGTACGGCGTGAAGTTCGAGAAGGACGAGCACGGCCAGTACGCGGTCCGCCAGGTGCACCGCTCCGGCTCGTACGTCCTGCCGATGCCCGAGGGCAAGGACGTCAAGAAGGTCCTGTACCGGCAGTTGCGGCGGCGTGAGATGCGCGAGCGGATCCGCATCGAGAACCGGGTGATGCCGGTCCGGGTCCTCACCGCCGGCGGCCGGGCCGTCGGCGCCGCCGGATTCCACACCCGCAGCGGCCACTTCGTCACCGTGCGCGCCGGTGCGGTGATCCTGGCCACCGGCGCCTGCGGCCGGCTCGGCCTGCCCGCGAGCGGCTATCTCTACGGGACGTACGAGAACCCCACCAACGCGGGCGACGGCTACGCCATGGCGTATCACGCCGGGGCCGAGCTGACCGGGATCGAATGCTTCCAGATCAATCCGCTGATCAAGGACTACAACGGCCCGGCCTGCGCCTATGTCGCCAATCCCTTCGGCGGCTACCAGGTCAACCGGCACGGCGAGCGGTTCGTCGACTCCGACTACTGGTCGGGGCAGATGATGTCGGAGTTCGCGGCGGAGGTGGCGAGCGAGCGCGGCCCGGTCTATCTCAAGCTCAGCCATCTCCCGGAGGAGTCGGTGGCCGCGCTGGAGTCCATCCTGCACTCGACCGAACGCCCCACCCGCGCCACCTTCCACGCGGGGCGCGGCCATGACTACCGCACCCATGACGTGGAGATGCACATCTCCGAGATCGGGCTGTGCGGCGGCCACTCGGCCTCGGGGGTACGGGTCGACGCCCACGCCCGGACCACCGTCCCGGGGCTGTACGCGGCCGGCGACCTGGCCTGCGTACCGCACAACTACATGATCGGCGCCTTTGTCTTCGGCGATCTGGCGGGCGCGGACGCCGCCCGATACAAGGCGTACCAGGGCGAACTGCCCCCGGATCAGCTCGCCGACGCGCATGAGCTGATCTACGCCCCGCTGCGGAACCCCGAGGGGCCGCCTCAGCCACAGGTCGAGTACAAGCTCCGGCGCCTGGTCAACGACTATGTGGCCCCGCCCAAGAGCGGCGCCCGGCTGTCGCTCGCCATCGAGGCGTTCGAGCGGATGCGCGGGGACATCGACACGATGGGCGCCGGTACGCCCCATGAGCTGATGCGCTGCGCCGAGGTGACCTTCATCCGCGACTGCGCGGAGATGGCCGCGCGCTCCTCGCTGGCCAGGACGGAGAGCCGGTGGGGGCTCTATCACGAGCGCACAGACCATCCGCTGTGCGACGACGAGGACTGGCTGCACCATCTGGATCTGCGCAAGTCGGCGGCGGGGGCGATGGAGTTCACGGCGCGTCCGGTCGCGCCCTATCTCGTCCCGGTGGCGGAGTACGCGCCCACGGGCGGACCGTCCCGCCCGCTGGGCGAGGTGCGGCCGGAGCAGGTGGCCACGGCGGGGCCGCGCGAGAGCGCTCCGCGGCCGGGGGCGGGGGCGAGGGCGGGGGCGGGGCGCTTGGATGAAGGCCGTAAGGAGGTCACGAGCGCCTCTGCCGTCCGTACGGCCCTCACCGCCGCCTCTCCGCGCATCCTCGAACTCCTTGCCCTCGCCGAGGAGCAGCCGGAACTCCCCGCTCTCCAGCCCTATCTGGCCGACCCCGACCCCGCGGTGCGCCGGGCCGCCGTCGCCACCCTGACCGAGACCGCACCGCCGGGCACCGGCCCTGCCCTCGCGGCCGCCCTGGCCGACGCGGACGGCGGCGTACGCGCCGATGCCGCGGCCTCGCTGCGGGAGCTGGTCGAGGTGCTGCCCCCGGACTCCGCGTTGCGTGAACCCCTGGTCCACGGGTTGGACGTGGCCGATCCGGTGGTGCGGGCGGCGGCGCTGGACGTCCTGCGCGCGCTGGGCCTCGGCGACGCGGAACTGTTCGCCCGGGCGCTGACGGACACGGCGATCGGGGTCCGTATCCAGGCCGTACGGGGGCTGGTGTCGGTGGACGCGCTCACCGCGCTGGCGCCGGGAGCCGCGGACGCGTCGCGAGAAGTGCGGGTGGCGACGGCGGGGGCGCTGGGCACCCTGGCCCCCGGCGGCGGCCGGGCGGCGGATGCCCGGCGGCTGCTCACGCCGCTGCTGCGGGACCCGGACGTCCTCGTACGGGCCGCCGCCCTGGAGGCCCTGGCCTCGGCGGGGTGTCCCGCGCCACTGGACGCGGAGGTGGTGGCGGCACTGGGCGACGCCGCCTGGCAGGTGCGCAAGGGGGCGGCGACGGCGCTGTCCGCGGCGGCGCCGGAACTTGGCGTACCGGCGCTGGGGCGGGCTCTGGCCGACCCACATGCCGATGTGCGGAAGGCGGCGGTGCTGGCGTTGCTGCCGTTGGCGGAGCGGGAGGTGGGGGCGCGGGAGGCGCTGGCCTCGGTTCGGGCCGATCCGGACGCGGACGTGCGGGCCTACGCGGCAAGGGCCTAGTCTTCCCCCCGCCCCGCCCCTTCCCGAATCAGGGGGCTGCGCCCCCAGCCCCCGCCGGGGCTCCGCCCCGGACCCCGCTCCTCAAACGCCGGAGGGGCTGGAATTGCCCCGCCCCGGACCCCGCACCCCAAACACCAGAGGCTGGAAACGCTCCGGCCGGGGCTCCGCACCCCAAACACCAGAGCCTGGAAACGCTCCGGCCGGGGCTCCGCACCCCAAACACCGGGGGCTGGAAACGCTCCGGCCGTCGCGCCGCCCCATCGGCCGGACTGCCGCCACCGCCCGCACCGGGCTGGGCCCGCGGCCATACGGGCCAACGGCCGCGGGCCCCGGCGGGGACGCCCTTGCCGCACCCGGCGGGCGGGGCCCCCGCGGCGCGAAGGTGGTGCCGCGCCGCACCCCGTGCGCGGGGCCCTGGGGCGCAGCCCCAGGTTTCGGGAAGGGGCGGGGTGGGGGAAATTCCGGCGCCTACGCACCTCGCCCCTTCCCACAGCATCCGATATACGGGACCGCCGGCGGGGCTGGGAAATGCTTCGGCCGGGCGCGGGCACCGTCGTGGTGTCCGCGCCCGGCCGGGGGCGGGAAGGAAGAGGGCTAGCGGACGAAGACGCCCGCCTGGCTCGCCAGGTCCAGGAAGTACTGCGGGGCGACGCCCAGGACCAGCGTGACCGCCACGCCGATCGCGATGGCCGACGAGGTCAGCGGGGACGGCACGGCCACGGACGGGCCGTCCGTGCGCGGCTCGCTGAAGAACATCAGCACGATCACCCGGATGTAGAAGAACGCGGCGATCGCCGAGGAGATCACACCGATCACGACCAGCGCGCCCGCCCCGCCGTCGGCCGCCGCCTTGAAGACCGCGAACTTCCCGGCGAAGCCGCTGGTCAGCGGGATACCGGCGAAGGCCAGCAGGAAGACCGCGAAGACAGCGGCCACCAAGGGCGAACGACGGCCGAGCCCGGCCCACTTGGACAGATGGGTGGCCTCGCCGCCCGCGTCCCGCACCAGGGTGACCACCGCGAAGGCGCCGAGGGTCACGAAGGAGTACGCGGCGAGGTAGAAGAGGACGGAGGAGACGCCGTCGGGCGTGGTGGCGATGACACCGGCCAGGATGAACCCGGCGTGGGCGATCGACGAGTACGCCAGCAGCCGCTTCACATCGGTCTGGGTGACGGCCACGATCGCACCGCCCAGCATGGTGACGATGGCGACGCCCCACATCACCGGCCGCCAGTCCCAGCGCAGCCCCGGCAGTACGACATACAGCAGCCGCAGCAGCGCGCCGAAGGCCGCGACCTTGGTGGCCGCCGCCATGAAGCCGGTCACGGGAGTGGGGGCGCCCTGGTAGACGTCGGGCGTCCACATGTGGAACGGCACGGCGCCGATCTTGAACAGCAGCCCCATCAGCACCATCGCCCCGCCGATCAGCAGCAGCGCGTCATTGCCCATGGTCCCGGCGAGCGCCGGGGAGACGTTCCGGACCTGACCGTCGACGACGTCGGCGATCCCGGAGTAGGTGACCGTGCCCGCGTAGCCGTACAGCAGGGCGATGCCGAAGAGCAGGAACGCCGAGGAGAAGGCGCCCAGCAGGAAGTACTTGACGGCGGCCTCCTGCGACAGCGCGCGATGGCGCCGGGCGAGGGCGCACAGCACGTACAGCGGCAGGGAGAAGACCTCCAGCGCCACGAAGAGCGTCAGCAGATCGTTGGCGGACGGGAAGACCAGCATGCCGCCGACCGCGAAGAGGACCAGCGGAAAGACCTCGGTGGTGGTGAAGCCCGCCTTGACGGCGGCCTTTTCCGCGTCGCCGCCGGGCACGGCGGCGGCCTGCGCCGCGAAGGAGTCGACGCGGTTGCCGTGCACCAGCGGGTCCAGCCGCCGCTCGGCGAAGGTGAACACCGCCACCAGCGCCACCAGGAGAATGGTCCCCTGGAGGAAGAGCGCCGGTCCGTCGACCGCGATCGCGCCCATGGCCGCGACGTGGGCCTTGCTGGTGCCGTAGTCCCCGGCGGCGAGGCCGATGACGGCGGCGAAGGCCGCGGCCAGGGCGACCACGGAGACGAACAGCTGCGCGACGTACCGCTGGCGGCGCGGCAGGAGCGCCTCGATCAGGACGCCGACGATCGCGGCGCCGAGCACGATCAGCGTGGGCGACAGCTGGCCGTACTCGATATCGGGCGACGGGATCTTGTCGGGCGCCGCCGCCGCTGTTGTCCACAGGCTGTGGACAGTGGCCGCGTGGGTCACTTGGCACCTCCGGAAGCACCGTCGTGGGAAGCACCCTCGGACTTCGGGCTGTAGTTGAACCAGCCCGCGTCGGTGACGGGGTGATCGGGCCTGGGATCCTTCTTGTCCACCACGGACATCGTGTGGTCGACCGCCGGGTTGACGATGTCGGCCAGCGGCTTCGGGTAGACGCCGAGGAAGATCAGCAGGGCGATGAGCGGGGCCACGACGACCAGCTCACGCACCCGCAGATCGGGCATGGAGCGCACCTCGGCCTTCACCGGACCGGTCATGGTGCGTTGGTAGAGGATCAGGACGTACAGCGCCGCCAGCACTATTCCGACGGTCGCGATCACGCCGAACACCGGGTAGCGGCTGAACGTGCCGACCAGGACCAGGAATTCGCTGATGAAGGGAGCGAGTCCGGGCAGCGAGAGGGTGGCGAGCCCGCCGATCAGGAAGGTGCCGGCGAGCACCGGGGCGACCTTCTGCACACCGCCGTAGTCCTCGATGAGCCGCGAACCGCGCCGGGTGATCAGGAACCCGGCCACCAGCATCAGCGCGGCCGTGGAGACGCCGTGGTTGACCATGTAGAGCGTGGCGCCGCCCTGGCCCTGGGTGGTCATCGCGAAGATGCCCAGGATGATGAAGCCGAAGTGGGAGATCGAGGCGTAGGCGATCAGCCGCTTGATGTCCCGCTGGCCGATCGCCAGCAGCGCCCCGTAGATGATGCTGATGAGCGCCAGGATCATGATCGCCGGGGTGGCCCACTTGCTGGCCTCCGGGAAGAGCTGGAGGCAGAAGCGGAGCATCGCGAAGGTGCCGACCTTGTCGACGACCGCGGTGATCAGCACGGCGACCGGGGCGGTGGCCTCCCCCATCGCATTGGGCAGCCAGGTGTGCAGCGGCCACAGCGGCGCCTTCACCGCGAAGGCGAAGAAGAAGCCGAGGAACAGCAGCCGCTCGGTGCCGGACGCCATGTCCAGATGGCCGCCCGCCCGCGCCTGGACGATCTCCTGCAGCGAGAAGGTGCCGGTGCCGAGCTGATCGGCGGTGACCGCGTACAGGCCGACCACCGCGGCGAGCATGATCAGCCCGCCCGCCAGGTTGTAGAGCAGGAACTTCACCGCGGCGTACGAGCGCTGAGTGGCCGTCTCCTCCTCGGAGCGGCCCCCGGCCCGGTCCCCGAAGCCCCCGATGAGGAAGTACATCGGGATCAGCATGGCCTCGAAGAAGATGTAGAAGAGGAAGACGTCGGTGGCCTCGAAGGAGATCACCACCATCGCCTCGACCATCAGGATCAGCGCGAAGAAGCCCTGGGTCGGCCGCCAGCGGCTGTTGGGCCGGGCGCCTTCCAGCGGATCGGCGTCATGCCAGCCCGCCAGGATGATGAAGGGGATGAGCACCGCGGTGAGCGCGATCAGCGCGACCGCGATCCCGTCCACGCCCAGTTCGTAGCGGACGCCGAAGTCCTTGATCCAGGCATGGGATTCGGTGAGCTGGAAGCGGGCGCCGCCGGGGTCGAAGCGGACCAGCACGACCGCGGCGAGGGCGAGCGTGAGCAGGGAGAAGCCCAGCGCCACCCACTTGGCGGCGGCGCGCTGGGCGGCGGGCACGGCGGCGGTGACGACCGCGCCGAGCGCGGGCACCACGGCCGTGGCCGTCAGCAGGGGAAATGACATGACTCAGACCGCCCTCATCAGCAGGGTCGCGGCGATGAGCACCGCCGTACCGCCGAACATCGAGACCGCGTACGTACGGGCGTAGCCGTTCTGCAGCTTCCGCAGCCGGCCGGAGAGTCCGCCGACTCCGGCCGCGGTGCCGTTGACCACCCCGTCGACCAGCTTGTGATCGACATAGACCAGCCCGCGGGTCAGGTACTGGCCGGGTTTGACGAGCGCGACATGGTTGAAGTCGTCCTGCAGCAGATCGCGCCGGGCGGCGCGGGTGAGCAGGGAGCCGCGGGGGGCGGTGCGCGGCACCGGCCGGCGTCCGTACTGCGCCCAGGCGAGCGCGACCCCGATCAGCAGCACCACCATCGTCCCGCCGGTGACCGCCGCGGCGCTGAGCGGGGAGTCGCCGTGGCTGTGGCCGGTGACCGGCTCCAGCCACTTCAGGAACGAGTCGTTGAGGCTGAACAGCCCACCCGCGAAGACCGATCCCACGGCCAGGACCATCATGGGGATGGTCATGGACGAGGGCGACTCGTGCGGATGCGGCTCGGCGTGCGCCCCGGCCGACTCGGCGGCGGGCTCGGCGCTGGGCTCCTCGGGCGAGGGCGTGGTGCCCCAGCGCTTCTCACCGAAGAAGGTCAGCAACATGACCCGAGTCATGTAGTACGCGGTGATGGCCGCGCCCAGCAGGGCCGCGCCGCCGAGGATCCAGCCCTCGGTGCCGCCCTTGGCGAAGGCCGCCTCGATGATCTTGTCCTTGGACCAGAAGCCGGAGAGCCCCGGGAAGCCGATGATCGCGAGATAGCCGAGCCCGAAGGTGACGAAGGTGATCGGCATGTACTTGCGCAGGCCGCCGTACTTGCGCATGTCGACCTCGTCGTTCATGGCGTGCATGACCGATCCGGCCCCGAGGAAGAGCCCCGCCTTGAAGAAGCCGTGGGTCACCAGGTGCATGATCGCGAAGACATAGCCGATAGGGCCGAGCCCGGCCGCCAGGATCATGTAGCCGATCTGCGACATGGTGGACCCGGCCAGGGCCTTCTTGATGTCGTCCTTGGCACAACCGACGATCGCACCGAAGAGGAGCGTGACCGCGCCGACGGTGACCACCGCGGTCTGGGCGTCCGGGGCGTTGTCGAAGATCGCGCCGGAGCGGGTGATCAGATAGACGCCCGCGGTCACCATGGTCGCCGCGTGGATCAGGGCCGAGACCGGGGTCGGGCCCTCCATCGCGTCCCCGAGCCAGGACTGCAGCGGCACCTGGGCCGACTTACCGCAGGCGGCGAGCAGCAGCATCAGCCCGATCGCGGTGAGCTTGCCCTCGCTCGCGTGGTCCGCGTCGGTCAGCACCGGGGCGAAGGTGAAGGTCCCGAAGGTCGTGAACATCAGCATGATCGCGATCGACAGGCCCACATCGCCGACGCGGTTGACGATGAACGCCTTCTTCGCCGCCGTCGCCGCGCTGGGCTTGTGCTGCCAGAAGCCGATCAGCAGGTACGAGGCGAGACCGACGCCCTCCCAGCCGACGTACAGCAGCAGGTAGTTGTCGGCGAGGACGAGCAACAGCATGGCCGCGAGGAAGAGGTTGAGATAGCCGAAGAAGCGGCGGCGGCGCTCGTCGTGCTCCATATAGCCGATCGAATAGATGTGGATCAGCGTGCCCACACCGGTGATCAGCAGGACGAAGGTCATGGACAGCTGGTCGAGCTGGAAGGCGACGTCCGCCCGGAAGCCGCCCACCGGGATCCAGCTGAAGACCTTGCTGTGCAGGGCCCGTTCGTGCTCGCCGCGGCCGAGCATCTCGGCGAAGAGCACGGCGCCGATCACGAAGGAGGCGGCGGCGAGCACCGTGCCGATGTAGTGGCCCTTGCCGTCCAGCCGCCGCCCCCCGCACAGCAGCAGGGCAGCGCCGAGAAGCGGCGCCGCGACAAGCAATCCGATGAGGTTCTCCACTTGAACGCGACCCCTTCTAGAGCTTCATCAGGCTGGCGTCGTCGACCGAGGCCGAGTGGCGGGAGCGGAAGACGGACACGATGATCGCGAGACCGACCACGACTTCCGCCGCGGCGACGACCATCGTGAAGAAGGCGATGATCTGGCCGTCGAGATTGCCGTGCAGCCGGGAGAAGGTGACGAACGCCAGGTTGCACGCGTTCAGCATCAGCTCGACGCACATGAAGAGGACGATCGCGTTCCGCCTGATCACAACGCCGGCCGCACCAATGGTGAACAACAGGGCGGCCAGGTAGAGGTAGTTGACCGGATTCACTTGGCGACTCCCCTCGAGTTCGCGCCGGCCGCGGTCTCACCGTTCTGGCCGTTCGCGCCGTTCTCGCCGTGCTCCGGCTCGGCGGCGTCCTCGGCCTTCTTGCCGGTGTCCTTGGCGTTACGGCCCAGCCAGCGCTGCGAGCGCTGCTCCAGCGCCGCCAGCTCGGCCAGCGCCTCGCTGGAGACGTCCCGGATCTGACCGCGGCCGCGCAGCGTCGCGTTGACCGTGAGCTCGGACGGGGTGCCGTCGGGCAGCAGACCGGGGATGTCCACCGCGTTGTGCCGCGCGTACACACCGGGGGCGGGCAGCGGCGGCACGTTCCGCCCGGTGCGCACGCGCGCCTCGGCCTGCTCGCGCTGGGTGCGGGCCCGCTCGGTGCGCTCGCGGTGGGTCAGCACCATCGCGCCGACCGCCGCGGTGATCAGCAGCGCGCCGGTGATCTCGAAGGCGAAGACGTACTTGGTGAAGATCAGCGCCGCCAGGCCCTCGACATTGCCGCCGGAGTTGGCCTGGCCCAGGCCGTTCCACGTCTTCAGCGAGGCATTGCCGATCCCGGCGCACAGCAGGATGCCGAAGCCGATCCCGCACAGGGCGGCGAGCCAGCGCTGCCCCTTCAGGGTCTCCTTGAGGGAGTCGGCCGCGGTGACGCCGACCAGCATCACCACGAAGAGGAAGAGCATCATGATCGCGCCGGTGTAGACGACGATCTGGACGACGCCCAGGAAGTACGCACCGTTGGCGAGGTAGAAGACCGCCAGGACGATCATGGTGCCCGCCAGGCACAGGGCGCTGTGCACGGCCTTGCGCATCAGGATCGTGCACAGCGCGCCGATCACGGCGACGGTGCCGAGCACCCAGAACTGGAGGGCCTCACCCGTGGAGGTGGTGGAGGCCGCAGCGGCCAGAGTGCCGCTCATGCCTGCACCCCCTGCTGCGGGTCCTGCGACTCCTCGTTCCCCGCGGCCTGGTCGGACAGGGTCTCGCCCTTGCTGGCCGCGACCTGCCGGGAGGTGCCGGGCGCCGCCTCGGTCACCAGACCCCGGTAGTAGTCCTGCTCGTCGGTGCCGGGGTAGATGGCGTGCGGGGAGTCGACCATCCCGTCCTCGAGGCCCGCGAGCAGCTCCTCCTTGGTGTAGATGAGGGAGGCGCGGCTGCGGTCGGCGAGCTCGTACTCATTGGTCATGGTCAGCGCCCGGGTGGGGCACGCCTCGACGCACAGGCCGCACAGGATGCAGCGCAGATAGTTGATCTGGTAGACGCGGCCGTAGCGCTCACCCGGGGAGTAGCGCTCCTCGTCGGTGTTGTCCGCGCCCTCCACATAGATCGCGTCGGCGGGACAGGCCCAGGCGCACAGCTCACAGCCGATGCACTTCTCCAGCCCATCCGGATGCCGGTTGAGCTGGTGGCGTCCGTGGAAGCGGGGCGCGGTGGGCTTCTTCTCCTCTGGGTACTGCTCGGTGAGCCGCTTCTTGAACATGGCCTTGAAGGTCACGCCGAAGCCGGCCACCGGATTCTGGAAGTCAGACACCGTCGGCCTCCTTTCCGTCACTGGCAGTGTCGGGCCCACCACTGACAATCAACTCGCGCTCGGTGCGCGGACGTCGGCGGGGGACGGGCGGCAAGGTCTGGCCGGGCAGCGGCGGCACCGGGAAACCTCCCGCCATCGGATCGAAGGCGGGCTCCGGTCCCTGTTCCGCTCCGGCCTCGGCCTGGGTGGCCGAACGGTCGCGGAAGAAGTCGACCACGAAGGACAGCAGCAGCAGCGCGATCACCGCGCTGCCCACGTACAGCACGATGTCCTGGTAGTCGTAGTTCTCGTTGCGCAGCGCCCGGACGGTGGCGACCAGCATCAGCCAGACCATCGAGATCGGGATGAGCACCTTCCAGCCCAGCTTCATGAACTGGTCGTAGCGCACGCGCGGGAGCGTGCCGCGCACCCAGATGAAGACGAACAGCGAGGTGACGACCTTGCCGACGAACCACAGCATCGGCCACCAGCCGTGGTTGGCGCCTTCCCAGAAGGTGCTGATCGGCCAGGGCGCCCGCCAGCCGCCGAGGAAGAGGGTGACGGCGACCATCGAGACGGTGACCATGTTGATGTACTCGGCGAGCATGAACATCGCGAACTTGATCGACGAGTACTCGGTGTTGAAGCCGCCGACCAGGTCGCCCTCGGACTCCGGCATGTCGAACGGCGCCCGGTTGGTCTCACCGATCATCGAGACGATGTAGATGAGGAACGAGACCGGCAACAGCACCGCGTACCAGCGGTCATGCTGCCCTTCGACGATCTGCGAGGTCGACATCGACCCGGAGTAGAGGAAGACCGCCGCGAAGGAGAGCCCCATCGCGATCTCGTAGCTGATCATCTGGGCGCAGGAGCGCAGGCCGCCCAGGAGCGGATACGTCGATCCGGAGGACCAGCCCGCGAGCACGATGCCGTAGATGCCGACCGAGGCGGTGGCGAGGATGTAGAGGACGGCGATCGGCAGATCGGTCAGCTGCATCGTGGTGCGATGGCCGAAGATCGAGATCTCGCCGCCCGAGGGGCCGAACGGCATCACCGCGACCGCCATGAAGGCGGGGATGGCCGCGACGACCGGCGCCAGGACGTAGACCACCTTGTCCGCGCCCTTGACGACCACGTCCTCCTTGAGCATCAGCTTCACGCCGTCCGCGAGGGACTGCAGCATGCCCCAGGGGCCATGGCGGTTGGGCCCGATGCGCAGCTGCATCCAGCCGACCACCTTGCGCTCCATGACGATGGAGATCAGCACCGTCACCATCAGGAACGCGAAGCAGAAGACGGCCTTGATCAGGACCAGCCACCACGGGTCGGTGCCGAACATCGACAGGTCCTCTGCGGCGAGATACCTCACTGGGTCACCTCCGTCGCGGGGGCAGTGATCGTGACGACATCACCGGGGCGGGCTCCTAGATCGCGGTGGACACCGCCGCCGACGGAGGCCAGCGGCAGCCAGACCACCCGGTCGGGCATCGGGGTGATGCTCAGCGGCAGTTGGACCGAGCCGGCCGGGCCGCTGACGCGGAGGATCTGACCGTCCTCGACCCCTGCCTCGCCCGCCGTGGCGGCCGACAGCCGGGCCACGGCCGCGTGGCGGGTCCCGGCCAGCGCCGGATCGCCCTCCTGCAGCCGGCCCTGGTCGAGCAGCAGCCGATGGCCGGCGAGCACCGCCTCGCCCTCGGCCGGCCGGGGCAGCGGACCGCCCGTCTCCAGCGAGGCGGTGGCGCGCGGGCCCTGCCAGGTGCCGAGCCGGGTCATCTCGGTGCGTACGGCCTCGACGTCCGGCAGGCCCAGGGGCGCGTCCAGCGCGTCGGCCAGCATGTGCAGCACCCGGGCGTCCGGAAGCGTATGGCGGCGGGTCATCTGGTCGGGCTTGAGCGCCGCCTCGAACGGCCGGGCCCGGCCCTCCCAGTTGAGGAAGGTGCCGGACTTCTCGACGACCGCCGCGACCGGCAGCACCACATCGGCCAGCTCGGTGACCTCCGAGGGCCGCTGCTCCAGACTGACCACGAAGTCCACCGCGTCCAGGGCCTCCAGCGCCCGCGCCGGATCGGGCAGATCGGCGACCTCGACGCCCGCGACCAGCAGCGCACCGAGCCCGCCGACCGCCGCGGCCTCGATGATCTGGCCGGTGTCCCGGCCCACCTGGTGCGGAAGGTCATGGGTGCCCCAGACGGCGGAGACCTCCTCGCGGGCCCGCGGGTCATGGGCCGGGCGGCCACCGGGCAGCAGCCCGGGAAGGGCGCCCGCCTCGATCGCGCCCCGCTCCCCCGCGCGCCGCGGAATCCAGGCGAGTGTGGCCCCGGTGGCGGCGGCAGCCCGTACGGCGGCGGTCAGCCCGCCGGCCACGGACGCCAGCCGCTCGCCCACGATGATCACCGCGCCCTCTTCGCGCAGCGCCTCGGCGGCCCGCTCCCCGCTCTCGTCCAGACCGGTGCGGCCCGCGATGGCGTCCAACCACTCGGGCTCGGTGCCGGGGGCGGCCGGCAGGAGCATGCCGCCCGCCTTCTCCAGGCCCCGGGTCGCGTGGGTGGCCAGCGAGAAGGTGCGCTGTCCGTGCTTGCGGTGCGCCTTGCGCAGCCGCAGGAAGACGCCGGGCGACTCCTCCTCGGACTCGAAGCCGACCAGCAGCACGGCCGGGGCCTTCTCCAGCGTGGTGTAGGTGAGCCCGCCGCCGTCCAGGTCACGCCCCCGGCCCGCGATATGGGTGGCCAGGAAGTCGGCCTCCTCATCGCTGTGCGTACGGGCCCGGAAGTCGATGTCGTTGGTGTCCAGGGCGAGCCGCGCGAACTTCGCGTAGGCGTACGCGTCCTCGACGGTCAGCCGGCCGCCGGTGAGCACGCCGGTACGGCCGCGCGCCATGCCGAGCCCCTCGGCCGCCGCGTCCAGCGCCTCGGGCCAGCTCGCCGGCTCCAGCTTCCCCGTCTCGCGGTCGCGCACCAGCGGGGTGGTGAGCCGCTCGGGCAGCTGCGCGTAGCGGAAGCCGAAGCGGCCCTTGTCGCAGATCCACTCCTCGTTGACCTCGGGGTCGTCCGCCGCCAGCCGCCGCATGACCTTGCCGCGCCGGTGGTCGGTGCGGGTCGCGCAGCCACCCGCGCAGTGCTCGCACACGCTGGGCGAGGAGACCAGGTCGAAGGGGCGGGAGCGGAAGCGGTACGCCGCCGAGGTCAGGGCGCCCACCGGGCAGATCTGGATGGTGTTGCCGGAGAAGTACGACTCGAACGGGTCGCCCTCGCCGGTGCCCACCTGCTGCAGCGCGCCCCGCTCCAGCAGCTCGATCATCGGGTCGCCCGCGACCTGGTTGGAGAAGCGGGTGCAGCGCGCGCACAGCACACAGCGCTCGCGGTCCAGCAGCACCTGGGCCGAGATCGGGACCGGCTTGGCGAAGGTGCGCTTCTGGCCCTCGAAGCGGCTGTCGGCCTGTCCGGCGCTCATCGCCTGGTTCTGCAGCGGGCATTCACCGCCCTTGTCGCAGACCGGGCAGTCCAGCGGGTGGTTGATCAGCAGCAGCTCCATCACCCCGCGCTGTGCCTTCTCGGCCACCGGCGAGGTGAGCTGCGTCTTGACGACCATCCCGTCGGTGCAGGTGATGGTGCAGGAGGCCATCGGCTTGCGCTGGCCCTCCACCTCGACGATGCACTGGCGGCAGGCGCCGGCCGGGTCGAGGAGCGGATGGTCGCAGAACCGCGGGATCTCGATGCCGAGCAGTTCGGCGGCACGGATGACCAGCGTCCCCTTGGGGACGGAGATCTCGATCCCGTCGATGGTGACGGAGACCAGATCCTCGCGCGGCACCGCAGCCTCCCCACCCGACGAGGGTGCGTTGGTGGTCACGGTCATGCGTTCACCCCCAGGTGAGTGGAGCGCGGCTCGTCGGCCCAGACGGTCGACTTGGCCGGGTCGAACGGACAGCCCCCGCCGGTGATGTGCTGCTCGTACTCCTCGCGGAAGTACTTCAGCGAGGAGAAGATGGGGCTGGCCGCGCCGTCGCCGAGGGCGCAGAAGGACTTGCCGTTGATGTTGTCGGCGATGTCGGCCAGCTTGTCGAGGTCGTCCATGCGCCCCTTGCCGGCCTCCAGGTCGCGCAACAGCTGCACCAGCCAGTACGTGCCCTCGCGGCAGGGTGTGCACTTGCCGCAGGACTCATGCGCGTAGAACTCGGTCCAGCGGGTCACCGCCCGCACCACGCAGGTGGTCTCGTCGAAGCACTGGAGCGCCTTGGTGCCCAGCATCGACCCGGCCGCGCCCACGCCCTCGTAGTCCAGCGGGACGTCCAGGTGCTCCTCGGTGAGCAGCGGGGTGGACGAGCCGCCCGGGGTCCAGAACTTCAGCCGGTGGCCGGGGCGCATCCCGCCGCTCATGTCGAGCAGCTGGCGCAGGGTGATCCCGAGCGGACCCTCGAACTGCCCGGGGTTGGCCACATGGCCGGACAGCGAGTAGAGCGTGAAGCCCGGGGACTTCTCGCTGCCCATCGAACGGAACCATTCCTTGCCCTTGTTGAGGATCGCGGGAACAGAGGCGATGGATTCGACGTTGTTCACCACAGTGGGGCACGCGTACAGACCGGCGACCGCGGGGAAGGGGGGCCGCAGCCGGGGCTGGCCGCGGCGTCCCTCCAACGAGTCCAGCAGCGCGGTCTCCTCACCACAGATGTACGCGCCGGCGCCCGCGTGCACGGTGATGTCGAGACCGGGAAGTCCGTCCACCCCGAGCTTGTCCCGCCGCCGTTCCGCCGTGCCGAGGTAGCCCGCCTCGTACGCCTCGCGGACGGCCTCGTGCAGCCGCCGCAGCACGGGGACGGTCTCGCCGCGCAGATAGATGAAGGCGTGCTCGGAGCGGATGGCATGACAGGCGATGACCATGCCCTCGATGAGCGAGTGCGGATTGGCGTAGAGAAGGGGGATGTCCTTGCAGGTGCCCGGTTCCGACTCATCGGCGTTGACGACGAGATAGTGCGGCTTGCCGTCGCCCTGCGGAATGAACTGCCACTTCATTCCGGTGGGGAAGCCGGCGCCGCCGCGTCCGCGCAGTCCCGCGTCCTTCACCAGCGCGATCACCGCGTCGGGGTCCATCGCGAGGGCCTTGGCGCTCCCCTGGTAGCCGTCGTGCCGCAGATAGGTGCGCAGGGCCCAGGAGTTCGGCTGGTCCCAGAAGGCGGAGAGCACGGGTGCCAGCAACTTCTCGGGGCTGTGCCCATTGATCTCGGTTGTCACGGTCATCACTCCCCCTCCTCGGCGACCGGACCTGCGGGGTGGTGCGGATCGGAGGCGGAGGTCCGCTGCGGCGCGTCATGCGAGCTGGGATGCGTCGGCGGCGCCTCGTCCTGCGGGACGTCCGCGGACCTCGGCGAGACGACCCGGCCGGGCGCGGCCTCCCCCTTGGCCAGCCGCAGGCCGACCAGCGAGGCGGGCCCCGCGGAGCCGCCGGCCTCGACGGCGCCCGGACGGGCGTCGGGGAAGCCGGCCAGGATCCGGGCGGTCTCCTTGTAGGTGCACAGCGGCGCGCCCCGGGTCGGCTCGACGGTCCGGCCCGCCCGCAGATCGTCGACCAGCCCCTTGGCCGACTCGACGGTCTGGTTGTCGAAGAACTCCCAGTTGACCATCACCACGGGGGCGTAGTCGCAGGCCGCGTTGCACTCGATGTGCTCCAGGGTGACCTTGCCGTCCTCGGTGGTCTCCCCGTTGCCCACCCCCAGGTGGCTCTGCAGCTCCTCGAAGATCGCGTCGCCGCCCATCACCGCGCACAGGGTGTTGGTGCACACCCCCACCTGGTAGTCGCCGGAGGGCTTGCGCCGGTACATCGTGTAGAAGGTGGCGACGGCGGTGACCTCGGCGGTGGTCAGCCCCAGCACCTCGGCGCAGAACCGCATGCCGGTGCGGGTGACATGGCCCTCCTCGGACTGCACCAGATGCAGCAGCGGCAGCAGCGCGCTGCGGCTGTCCGGGTAGCGGGCGATCACCTCCCGGGCGTCCGCCTCGAGCCGGGCACGTACCTCGGCGGGGTAGTCGGGGGCCGGCAGCTCCGGCATCCCAAGCTGTACGTCTGTCACTGTGCCTCATCGTTCCCTTCTCCGCCCGCGCGGCGCAGAGGTGCGGCCATCGTCGTCATCTGCGGCCCGGCGTCCCGCCCGTCTCCCGCCACCGCCCTCAAGCGGCTGCGCTGCGCGCAGGCACCATTCACGCGTGCGTCGGTCACCGGTCCACTCCTCCCATCACGGGGTCGATGGACGCGACGGCCACGATCACATCGGCGACCTGGCCGCCCTCGCACATCGCCGCCACGGCCTGCAGATTGGTGAAGGACGGGTCGCGGAAGTGGACGCGGAACGGGCGGGTGCCGCCGTCGCTGACCATATGGGCGCCCAGTTCCCCCTTGGGCGACTCGATCGCCGCGTACGTCTGTCCGGGCGGCACCCGGAATCCCTCGGTCACCAGCTTGAAGTGGTGGATCAGGGCCTCCATCGAGGTGCCCATGATGTTCTTGATGTGGTCCAGGGAGTTGCCGAGGCCGTCCGGGCCGAGCGCGAGCTGTGCGGGCCAGGCGATCTTCTTGTCCTCGACCATCACCGGACCCGGCTCCAGCCGCTCCAGGCACTGCTCGACGATCCGCAGCGACTGGCGCATCTCCTCCAGCCGGATCAGGAAACGGCCGTAGGCATCGCAGGTGTCGGCGGTCGGCACCTCGAAGTCGTACGTCTCATAGCCGCAGTACGGATCGGACTTGCGCAGATCGTGCGGCAGCCCGGTGGCACGCAGTATCGGGCCGGTCGCGCCGAGCGCCATGCACCCGGCGAGGTCGAGGTAGCCCACGTCCTGCAGCCGGGCCTTGAAGATCGGGTTCCCGGTGGCGAGCTTGTCGTACTCGGGCAGGTTCTTGCGCATCGTCTTCAGCAGGGCCCGGATCTGGTCGACCGCACCCGGCGGCAGGTCCTGGGCGAGCCCGCCGGGCCGGATGTACGCGTGGTTCATCCGCAGGCCGGTGACCAGCTCGAAGATGTCCAGGATCAGCTCACGGTCGCGGAAGCCGTAGATCATGATGGTGGTCGCGCCGAGCTCCATACCGCCGGTGGCGATGGCCACCAGATGCGAGGAGAGCCGGTTGAGCTCCATCAGCAGCACCCGGATGACCGAGGCCCGGTCCGGGATCTGGTCCGTGATGCCGAGCAGCTTCTCGACGCCCAGGCAGTACGCCGCCTCGTTGTAGAAGGGCGTCAGATAGTCCATGCGCGTCACGAAGGTGGTGCCCTGCGTCCAGTTCCGGAATTCGAGGTTCTTCTCGATTCCGGTGTGCAGATAACCGATTCCGCAGCGGGCCTCGGTGACCGTCTCGCCGTCGATCTCCAGGATCAGCCGGAGCACCCCATGGGTGGAGGGGTGCTGCGGACCCATGTTGACGATGATCCGCTCGTCGTCGGCCTTCGCCGCGGCGGCCACGACCTCGTCCCAGTCGCCGCCGGTGACGGTGTAGACGGTGCCTTCGGTCGTCTCGCGCGCGGAGGCGGAAGGCGTTGCGTGGGGGGCAGTCATCAGCTGTACGACCTCCGCTGGTCCGGAGCAGGGATCTGGGCGCCCTTGTACTCGACGGGGATGCCGCCGAGCGGGTAGTCCTTGCGTTGCGGGAAGCCCTGCCAGTCGTCGGGCATCATGATCCGCGTCAGCGCGGGATGACCGTCGAAGATCAGGCCGAAGAAGTCGTAGGTCTCGCGCTCATGCCAGTCGTTGGTCGGATAGACATCGACGATCGACGGGATGTGCGGATCGCTGTCGGGGGCGCTCACCTCCAGCCGGACCACCCGGCCATGGGTGAGCGACCGCAGGTGGTAGACGGCGTGCAGCTCCCGGCCCTTGTCGCCGGGGAAGTGCACCCCGCTGACGCCGGTGCACAGCTCGAAGCGGAGCGCCGGGTCGTCGCGCAGGGTCCGGGCGACCCGCGGCAGGTGCTCGCGGGCGATGTGGAAGGTCAGCTCACCGCGGTCCACGACGGTCTTCTCGATCGCGTTCTCCGGGAGCAGCGACTGCTCCTCGAGCGCGCCCTCGAGTTCGTCGGCGACCTCGTCGAACCAGCCCCCGTACGGCCGGGTGGCCTGGCCGGGCAGCCGTACGGGGCGCACCAGCCCGCCGTAGCCGGTGGTGTCGCCGCCGTTGTTGGCGCCGAACATCCCGCGCTGGACGCGGATGGGCTCGCCCTGGTCGCCGCGGCGGCCGGGGAGGTTCTCAGCGTTGAGGTCCTTGTCCGGGTTGACCCCGTTGGACCCATTGGCCTCGGTCAACGCCTTTTCCCTCCGTTCGCTTCTCCGCCCACCAGGCGCAGAGGTGCGGCCTTCGTCGCCGTCTGCGGCCCGGTGGCCTCGTGTGCGTCGCTCACCGAAGAAGCCCCTTCATCTCGATCATCGGCAACGCCTTGAGCGCCGCCTCCTCCGCCTCACGGGCCGCACGCTCGCGATTGACGCCGAGCTTCTCCTCGCGGATCTTCTGGTGCAGCTTGAGGATCGAGTCCATGAGCATCTCGGGGCGCGGCGGACAGCCGGGCAGATAGATGTCGACCGGGACGATGTGATCGACGCCCTGCACGATCGCGTAGTTGTTGAACATCCCTCCGGAGGAGGCGCAGACGCCCATGGAGATGACCCACTTCGGGTTCGGCATCTGGTCGTAAACCTGGCGCAATACCGGGGCCATCTTCTGGCTGACCCGCCCGGCGACGATCATCAGGTCGGCCTGGCGGGGCGAGCCGCGGAAGACCTCCATGCCGAAGCGCGCGAGGTCGTAGCGCCCGGCACCCGTGGTCATCATTTCGATGGCGCAACAGGCCAGCCCGAAGGTGGCCGGGAAGACGGAGGACTTACGGGCCAGCCCGGCGGCCTGTTCCACGGTGGTGAGCAGGAACCCACTCGGCAGCTTCTCTTCGATACCCATGCGATGTTTCCCCTATCTCCTCTTGAGCCCCTTTAGTCCCACTCCAGGCCGCCACGCCGCCATACGTAGGCGTAGGCCACGAAGACGGTGAGCACGAAGAGGAGCATCTCCACGAGCCCGAACAGGCCGAGGGCGTCGAAGGTGACGGCCCAGGGGTAGAGGAAGACGATCTCGATGTCGAAGACGATGAAGAGCATCGCCGTCAGGTAGTACTTGATGGGGAAGCGCCCACCGCCGGACGGATGCGGAGTCGGCTCGATGCCGCACTCATAGGCCTCGAGCTTGGCCCGGTTGTAGCGCTTGGGGCCGATGATCGCGGCCATGAGCACCGAGAAGATCGCAAAACCTGCCCCGAGGGCTCCCAGTACGAGGATGGGCGCGTATGCGTTCACCGTCCTCGCTCCCTTCAGTCGACGATGACTGCTTGGCGGACCGCACGGACATGCCGGTCACCCCACGAAGATCGCGCACATGTGAGGCAGTTCACAAGCCCGTTTCGCCTGCATCCTATGCCCGTCGGTCTGTGATCTGCGACACGGGGTACGACAACGTCTTTGTGATCTCCACCACCTGACGAAGGATCATGAAGTCGGATGAGCGGTGATCTTGTACGTGAAGCATCCGAACGACCACGAGAAGTGACATTCGGAGACGTCATGGCAGGTGAGCGCGTTGCGCTCCTACCAAGACATGGTACATACATGCAAATTTGCAGTGGACTTTGTCAGCTGATAGGCGTCCACCATCCTCATGGGTGACCCTCGCCCCGGGCGGCGATCGATCATGGGTCGGTCGCCGATGGATCACCGGTTCGCGCACGCGTTCACGAGCGGCTCGGAGCGAGTGAGGTATCCCACGCCCGGACCGGTTGTGGATCTAGATTTCCCGGGAACCCTTTGTATGCCGGGCGCATCAGTGGTAGATCGCCCGCAGACACCGCATGGCCGCCAAATGCCGTGCGTAGAGACATGATCGAGAAATTCGGGCATGGCCGCCGACGGAGCCGTGAAGATCATTTGGTCCGATTTCTGGGCGTGTGCACGTCAAATGTGGCGCACCCCACTTTTGTTGATCTGGGCCTTAGGGCCCTGGTAGCCAAGGACCTATGTCCCCAGTCGCACACATACCCAGCCACCGGAAGCCCCGCCGTGCCGCGTCCACGCGTGCACTCCGCGCAGGGATGACCGGTGGCTTCCTCACCCTCGCGGTGGCCGGTGCCGCCGTGCCCGCCTCCGCCGCGGAGTCCAACGCCGCCCCGGCCGAGTCCACCCTGGAGATGCCGACCGTCAGCGCCACGCTGGCGAGCACGGCCGCCCAGACCGCGGACGCCACACAGCAGGCCGCATCCGACTACGAGCTCCAGGCACAGCAGGAGCAGGCGGCCGCCCACGCGAAGATCGCCGCCAAGAAGGCCAAGGCGGAGGCCGACCGTAAGGCGAAGGAAGCCCGGGAGGCGGCCCGTAAGGCGGCCGCCGAGCGTGCGGCCGAGGCCAAGGCCCAGGCGGCGAAGGCGTCGCGCTCCGCCGAGCGCACCACGCTGTCCACCACCAGCGTCAGCAACGCCACCGGCAACACCGCCACGCTGATCAGCTTCCTGAAGGCGCAGCTGGGCAAGGCCTATGTGCTCGGCTCCAGCGGCCCGTCCTCCTACGACTGCTCCGGGCTGACCCAGGCCGCCTTCAAGCAGGTCGGCGTGAGCCTGCCGCGCGTCTCCCAGGACCAGTCCACCACCGGCACCCCGGTCTCGCTGGACTCCCTGCAGCCGGGCGACCTGCTCTACTGGGGCAGCGCCGGCAGCGCGTACCACGTCGGCGTCTACGTCGGCGACGGCAACTTCATCGGCGCCCAGAACTCGAGCACCGGGATCGTCGAGCGCCCGCTGGACTACGACATGCCCACCGGGGCCGTGCGCGTCCTGTAAGGCGCACCTCCCGACACAGGGGCGTGGGGCCGCCGTTCCACCGCGGACGGCGGCCCCACGCCCCCATCGCGCGCCTACTGCGCGTAGACCTTCTCCAGGAACTCGCCGAGGAGGTCGTCACTGAGGTGGTGCGCCAGATCCGCCTCGGAGATCATTCCGACCAGCCGCTTGTTCTGGTCGATCACCGGCAGCCTGCGGATCTTGTGCTCCTCCATCTCCCGCAGGACGTCCGTGACATCGGCGTCCGCGGGAATCCAGCGCGGGGTGCCCTCGGTGAGCTGCCCGACGGGCGTCCGGGACGGATCGCAGTTCTCCGCGATGCATCCGACGACGATGTCCCGGTCGGTGACGATGCCGCACAGCCGCTCGTTGCTGTCGCTGACCGGCAGGGCCCCCACGCCCAGGTCCCGCATCATCTGGGCGGCACGCAGCACCGACTCGTTCTCCGGAATCCACTGCGCGCCCGGGTGCATGATGTCCGCTGCCTTCGTCATGGTGTACCTCCTGCCAGGCCCACCGGCGGTGGAACCGGCCCTGTGAGCCCCATCGATCCGGCGTCACCGCGGCTGGCGCGCACGGCGCCCCCGCCTTCATTGTCACCACCGCCCCGCCCCGACGTCATGTCGAGCCCGGCGGCGGCTGTCGGTGCCCGGTGCCAGACTGAGTAACGAGGCAATCCCTGACAGAACGAGGCAATCGCCAGCAGAACTTCCCGCGTCCTCGCGCTCGACCGTCGAAGGAGCGCCCATGCTCACCACCGACTACGTCCCCGGCACCCCCAACTGGCTCGATCTGGGCGCCCCCGACACCGAAGCGGCCGCGGCCTTCTACGGCTCCCTGATGGGCTGGCGCTTCGAATCGGCCGGCCCCGAGGCGGGCGGGTACGGCTTCTTCACCCTGGACCGCAAGACCGTCGCGGCCGTCGGGCCGCTCACCGAGGAGGGCGCACGGCCCGCCTGGACGCCGTACTTCCACACCCCTGACGCCGAGGCGACCGCAAAGACCGTCGAGCAGGCGGGCGGCACGGTGCGGCTCGCGCCGTTCGACGTCTTCGAGGAGGGGCGGATGGCCCAGTTCACCGACCCCGGCGGCGCCCGTTTCGCCATCTGGCAGCCCGGCAGGACGGCGGGGCTGGACGCGGTCAACGACCCCGGCACCCTGTGCTGGACCGAGCTCCACTCCCCCGATCCCCCCAGGGACCTGGCCTTCTACCGCAAGGTCTTCGGCTGGGACGCCGAGGAGATGTCCTTCCCCGGCGGGTCGTACACGGTGCTGATGACCACCGGCGCCGGCCGGGAGGGCTCCTTCGGCGGCGTCGCCCAGCTCCAGGAGGGGCATTCGACGCCGCCGCAGTGGCTGCCGTACTTCGAGGTGGCGGACTGCGACGCGGTGGTGGCCAAGGGGCAGGACCTGGGCGGTTCGGTGCTGATGCCGGCCATGTCGGCCGAGGGGATCGGCCGGATGGCCTGGCTGGCGGATGTGGTCCGGGCGCCGTTCGGCGTCATCGCGAGCGGCGGCCCGGGGGCCTAGCGGCCGGACCGCCGGACGTACGCGCGGCCGGGGCGTCCGGACACGGGCACGCGGCCGGGGCGTCCGGACACGGGCACGCGGCCGGGGCGTCCGGACACGGGCACGTGGCGGCGTCCGGACGGGCCATCAGGCTCGCGGGGTCACCTTGGTGAGGCCGTTGATGATGCGGTCCATCGCGTCGCCGCCCGTCGGGTCCGTCAGATTCGCCAGCAGCTTCAGGGTGAACCGCATCAGCATCGGATGCGTCAGCCCGCGCTGCGCCGCCAGCTTCATGACCTTCGGATTGCCGATCAGCTTCACGAACGCCCGGCCCAGCGTGTAGTAGCCGCCGTAGGTGTCCTTGAGGACCTTCGGGTAGCGCTGGAGGGCCAGTTCGCGCTGGGGGGCGGTGGCGCGGGCATGGGCCTGCACGATCACGTCCGCGGCGATCTGCCCGGATTCCATCGCATAGGCGATGCCCTCGCCGTTGAACGGGTTGACCATGCCGCCCGCGTCACCGACGAGCAGCAGCCCGCGGGTGTAGTGCGGCTGCCGGTTGAAGGCCATCGGGAGCGCGGCGCCGCGGATCGGGCCGGTCATGTTCTCCGGGGTGTAGCCCCAGTCCTCCGGCATCGAGGCGCACCACGCCTTGAGGACCTCGCGCCAGTCGAGCTCCTTGAAGGAGGACGAGGTGTTGAGGACGCCCAGGCCCACATTGCTCGTGCCGTCGCCCATTCCGAAGATCCAGCCGTAGCCGGGCAGCAGCCGGTCCTGCGCACCGCGCCGGTCCCACAACTCCAGCCAGGACTCCAGGTAGTCGTCGTCATGGCGGGGCGAGGTGAAGTACGTCCGCACGGCCACGCCCATCGGACGGTCCTCGCGCCGGTGCAGCCCCATGGCGAGCGAGATCCGGGTGGAGTTGCCGTCGGCGGCGACCACCAGGGGCGCGTGGAAGGTGACGGGCGTCTTCTCCTCGCCCAGCTTCGCGTGGACCCCGGTGATCCGGCCGGTGCGCTCGTCGGTGATCGGGGCGCCCACATTGCAGCGCTCGTACAGCCGGGCCCCGGCCTTCTGTGCCTGCCGCGCCAACTGCTCGTCGAAGTCGTCGCGCTTACGGACCAGGCCGTAGTTGGGGTACGCGGCCAGCTCCGGCCAGTCGAGCTGCAGCCGCACCCCGCCCGCGATGATCCGCAGGCCCCGGTTGCGCAGCCAGCCCGCCTCCTCGGAGATGTCGATGCCCATGGCCACGAGCTGCTTGGTGGCGCGCGGGGTCAGGCCGTCACCGCACACCTTCTCGCGCGGAAAGGCCGTCTTCTCCAGCAGCAGCACATCCAGCCCCGCCTTGGCGAGGTGGTAGGCGGTGGTGGAGCCGGCCGGTCCGGCGCCGACGACGATCACATCGGCGCTGCGCTCCGAGATCCCAAAGGACGCGCTCTCGGTGGGTGCGGTCTCGCTCACGCGGGGTCTCCCCAAGCCTCGGTAACGGCGTGCCGGTCACGCCGGGCACTGGACACCTGCAGTCTATGTGCGGCCAAACTCCGGCACTCGCGAAGGGGCGCGAAGGGCAGCAAGGTGCCGTCCGCCACGGCCCGGCCGAGGACCGCCCATGGCCGCCTTACGGCTCGTACGGCCGCTTTACGGCACCTATGGCGTTCGTGGCCGCCTTACGGCTTGTACGCCCGGTGGAGGGCCACCACGCCGCCGGTGAGGTTGCGCCAGGCCGGCCGCTCCCAGCCCGCCGACCGCAGCCGGGCGGCGAGACGGGGCTGATCGGGCCAGGCGCGGATGGACTCGGCGAGGTAGACATACGCGTCCGGGTTGCTGCTGACCGAGGTCGCGATCGGCGGCAGCGCGCGCATCAGATACTCGCTGTAGACCGTGCGGAACGGCTCCCATGTGGGATGGCTGAACTCGCAGATGACGACCCGTCCGCCGGGCCGGGTCACCCGCAGCATCTCGCGCAGCGCCCCCTGCGTGTCCTGGATGTTGCGCAGCCCGAAGGAGATCGTGACGGCGTCGAAGACCCCGTCCGCGAAGGGCAGCCGGGTGGCGTCGCCCGCCGTCAGCGGCAGCCGCGGATGGCGCCTCTTGCCCTCCCGGAGCATCCCGAGCGAGAAGTCGCACGGCACCACGTACGCGCCCGCCGCCTGGAAGGGCAGCGAGGACGTCCCCGTACCGGCGGCAAGATCGAGCACCCGCTCACCGGCGCGCGCGTCCACGGCCCGGGCGACCGCCTTGCGCCACAGCCGGGCCTGCCCGAGCGACAGCACATCGTTGGTGAGGTCGTATTTGGCCGCCACGCCGTCGAACATGGCGGCGACTTCGTGCGGCTGCTTGTCCAGGGATGCTCGGCTCACGCCCCCATTGTTCACCTCCCGCGCACCGCGCCCCCGCCCGGGGCCCGGTGTGCCTCAGCGGCGCCGGTGCACCAGCCGCCCCGCCACCACCGTGGCCAGGCATGCGCCGTCCGCGTCGAAGACGGCCAGGTCCGCGCGGCCCGCGGGGGCCAGGACGGGCGGCCGGGGCCGGTCCAGGACGGTGATACCGCCCCGGTGGGCGGCGGCGCGCAGCTCGGCGTCCCCGAGGTGGTGCGCGAGGACGGCGGTCGCGCCCCGCCGCAGCAGGGCGTGGATCCGCTCCCGCGGGCTGGGCGCGTCCGGCACCGGGCCCTCGTGGACGAGGGCCGGGCCGAGCTCCCCGGGCCACTCCCGCACCCGGGCCCGCGGATAGCTCCGCCGCAGCTCCTCCAGGGGGCCGATGGCCGCGATGCGGTCGCCGTCGACCGCGACGGCGGCGTCGTGCAGCGGCGCCGCGTCGTCGGGGGTGTGCCGGACGACGGGCGCCGCGTGGAGCGTGAGCATCAGGACGCCTGGATCACCGTCAACTCGGGGTGGGCCGTGCCACCGTCGATCGCCGTCGAGGACAGATGCGAGACGACGTGGTCGTCGACCGGGTCGTTCGCCGGGTCGTCGTGCACCACCAGGTGCTCGTACGTCGTCGCGCGCTGCGCGGGGACCCGGCCGGCCGCGCGGATGAGGTGGAGCAGCTCCATCCGGTTGGAGCGGTGGCGGGCGCCGGCCGAGGAGACCACGTTCTCCTCCAGCATCACCGAGCCGAGGTCGTCCGCCCCGTAGTGCAGGGCGAGCTGGCCGGCCTCCTTGCCGACGGTCAGCCAGGAACCCTGGATATGGGCGACGTTGTCGAGGAAGAGCCGGGCGATGGCGATCATCCGCAGGTACTCGAAGACGGTCGCCTGCGTCTGGCCCTTCAGATGGTTGTTCTCGGGCTGGTAGGTGTACGGGATGAAGGCGCGGAAGCCGCCCGTACGGTCCTGCACATCGCGGATCATGCGGATGTGCTCGATCCGCTCGGCGTTGGTCTCGCCGGTGCCCATCAGCATGGTGGAGGTGGACTCCACGCCGAGGTTATGGGCGATCTCCATGATCTCCAGCCAGCGCTCGCCCGACTCCTTCAGCGGTGCGATGGCCTTGCGCGGCCGCTCGGGCAACAGCTCGGCGCCCGCGCCCGCGAAGGAGTCCAGACCGGCCGCGTGGATACGGCGGATGGCCTCCTCGGCCGAGACGCCCGAGATCCGCGCCATGTGCTCGACCTCGGACGCCCCCAGCGAGTGGATCACGAGCTGCGGGAACGCCTTCTTGATGGCCGAGAAGTGCTTCTCGTAGTACTCCACGCCGTAGTCCGGGTGGTGACCGCCCTGGAACATGATCTGCGTGCCGCCCAGCTCGACGGTCTCCGCGCAGCGCCGCAGGATGTCGTCGAGATCGCGGCTCCAGCCCTTCGCGGTGTCCTTCGGCGCGGCGTAGAAGGCGCAGAACTTGCACGCCGTCACGCAGACGTTGGTGTAGTTGATGTTCCGTTCGATGATGTACGTCGCGATGTGCTCGGTGCCGGCGTAACGACGGCGCCGGACCGCGTCGGCGGCGGCCCCCAGCGCGTGCAGCGGAGCCGAGCGGTAAAGGTCGAGCGCCTCTTGTGGGGTGATCCGACCCCCGTCGGCGGCGCGGTCGAGGACTACCTGCACCTCTGCGTTTGCGGTCACCGGGGCGTACCTTTCGGAGGTTTATGGGTGGACCGACCCAGCGTACGCCAGCGCCTGTACGCCTGTACGAGTACGTGGCGGGCGCATCGGTGCCGCCCGCCCCGCTCAGTGGAGCTTGCGCAGCGTGCCCGTGGGGTCACCCGCCTGCTCGTCCTTCGCCTTGTAGCTGAGCGCCCCGTCGGAGGTGAGGGTGAACTGCTCGTCCGTCGAGGCGTCGCTGCACCCCTGCTGGGGCTCGGAGCCCTTCAGGCGCGCGTCGAGGTGGAGTTGTTTCGGGGCGGCCGAGACCAGCTTCCAGGTGCTGTCGCAGCGCAGCACCGACAGCTTGACCCGGCCGCCGGCGACGTCCTGTCCGGTCCGCCCCTGCCGGAAGGTGATGGTCAAGGTGCCCACCGGGATGCCCGAGTCGGAGGTCAGATCGCCCTGCCAGGTGCCGAGGAACGCCTTGGGCACGGCACCCTTCCCGGAGCCGTCGGGAGCCCCGTCTCCCGGGTTCCGCTCGGTGGCGGAGGCGTGGGGGTCCGCGGCGCCCTGGTCGTTGTTGTCGGCGGAGCCGCCGGGCAGCACCTTGAAGAGCACGGCGGCGGTCGTCGCCACGGCCAGAGCGCCCGCGACGGACAGCACCAGCGTGCAGCTCAGCGCCTTGGGGCGCTTCTTACCGCCGACGGCGGCGGAGAGCGCGACACTGCGGCCGCCCGGTTTCGACGACGGCGGGGACGGCGGGGAGGGAAGCGGGGGCCCGGCCGGCCGGTCCTTCGGGGGCAGCCCGTTGGCGTACGACGGGTCGGGCGGGCCGAAGGCGCCCAGCAGGGGTGAGCCCGGGGCCGGGGCGGGCGGCGGGGTCGGGGAGTCCTCAGTGGGCGGCTGGGTGGTGGAGGGCCCGGCGGCGGGCGGCTCCGTGGCCGAAGGCCCGGCCGAGGACGGCCCTATGGCGGGCGGCACTGTGGCGGACGACCCTATGGCGGGCCGCTCGGCCGCCGGCGGCAGGGCCACGGCCTCCGCCTCCAGGTCGAGCAGCTCCACCACCTGGCGGCTCACCCGCTCGACCAGCGCCCCCGGCAGCCAGCCCGGCCGCGCGAGCCCCGAGGCGCCGTCCTCGGGGGCGAGGCGCCGCACGATCCGCTCGGGGGTGGGGCGGTCGGCCGGGTTCTTGGCGAGGCACGCGGCGACCAGATCGCGCAGGTCCCCCGTCAGCTCGGGGCCGAGCTTGGGCTCGTCGTGCACCACCTTGTAGAGCAGCGCGGCCGAAGTGTCGCCCGGGAACGGTGGCTTGCCGGTCGCCGCGTACGCCAGCACCGCGCCCAGGGAGAAGACATCGGCGGCGCCCTCGACGCCCTCGCCCAGGATCTGTTCGGGCGCCATATAGCCGGGCGAGCCGATGGAGGCACCGGTCGAGGTCAGCGAGACCGTGCCCTCGGTGGCCCGGGCGATGCCGAAGTCGATCAGCCGCGGACCGTCGAGCGCGAGCAGCACATTGGACGGCTTGACGTCGCGGTGGACCAGGCCGAGGGCGTGCACCGCGGCCAGGGCCTCGGCGAGCCCCGCGCCCAGGGCCCGCACCGCCGATTCGGGCAACGGCCCCTCGTCGGACACGGCCTGGTTGAGCGGAGGGCCCGCCACATAGCCGGTGGCCACCCACGGAATGCGTGCCTCCGGGTCGGCGTCCAGGACCGGCGCGGTGAAGGCGCCGCCGACCCGGCGCGCGGCGTCGACCTCGCGCCGGAAGCGGGCGCGGAACTCCTCGTCCAGCGCGAATTGGGCGTGCACAACTTTCACCGCTACCGTGCGCCCGCCCGCGCTGCGTCCCACAAAGACCCGGCCCATCCCACCCGAACCGAGCCGTCCGAGCAGCCGGTACGCGCCGATGACCTGCGGATCGTCCGCTCCCAGCGGATCCATCGCGTTGCCTCCCCCTCCATGCGCCGATCCAGCTTAGGGGGTGTTCCCGCCATCCACGCAGGTCGGTGCGGTCCGGAAGGTCAGGTCAGGAGATCGACCCGGACGTCCGCCGGGTATCCGGTCGTCGGACCCGTAAGGCGGGCGAACTCCGCGATGCCCTTGAGCTGCTCCGCACCGAGGCTGAAGTCGAGGGTGGTGAAGTAGCGCTCCAGCACCGACGCCTCGAGCTGCTCCCAGCGCGCCGCCTGCTCGGCGACCTTGCCGACCTCCTCCAGGGAGACGTTCCGCGACTCCAGGAACGCCTGGTGCACGCCCCGGACGATCTCCGGCTCCCGCTCCAGGTACTCGCGGCGGGCCGCCCACACCGCGAAGACAAAGGGGAGCCCGGTCCACTCCTTCCACATCTGCCCCAGATCGTGGACCTGGAGGCCGAGCCGGGGCGCGTCGTGGAGATTGGCCCGCAGCGCGGCGTCGCCGATCAGCACCGCCGCGTCGGCCTCCTGCATCATCAGGCTGAGGTCGGGCGGGCAGGTGTAGTAGTCGGGCGTGAGCCCGTACCGCTCGGCGAGCAGCAGCTGAGCCAGGCGTACGGAGGTGCGCGAGGCGGAACCGAGTGCGATGCGCGCCCCGTTCAGCTGCTCCAGCGGCACCTTCGAGACGATCACGCAGGACATCACGGGTCCGTCGCAGCCCACCGCGATGTCGGGGAGCGCGACGAGATCGTCCGCATTGCGCAGATACTCCACCAGGCTGATCGGGCCGATGTCGAGATCGCCACGGACCAGCAGGTCGTTGAGGGCGTCGGGAGATGCCTTGGTGAGCTCGAAATCCAGGAGGGATCCGGTCCTGGCGAGGCCCCAGTACAACGGCATGCAATTGAGGTACTGGATGTGCCCCACTTTTGGCCGGCTGAGCCGATGACCGACAGGGGGCCTGATGCTTTCGGAGGCGTCCTGGGTACTCCGCGAGGGGGAACTCGGTGAATTGTCCACGTCTCGGAGGCTAGCCCCGCTCACCCTCGGGAATGGCGGCGGGGTGGTCGGCCGGCCTTGCGCTGACTGACCGGTAAGCGCTCGACCTGCGATCTTATCCATCCTGGAAGCCAGGGAAACCCCTCGTTTTCGTGATCTTCGGCTCTTTCCTCGTGCACACGGAGCGTGCTAGGCTCGCCGCAAGTTGCAGTTTGGTTTCCTTGCAGTACAGAGCCTGCGGAGCATGTAACCGCAGGCTTTTGTAGTTTTCAGACTTCTTGCAGGTTCTGGAGCAGGGCAACCCTTTGGCCCAAGGAGGGCTTATGGCTACCGGAACCGTCAAGTGGTTCAACGCCGAGAAGGGCTTCGGCTTCATCGCCCAGGACGGCGGCGGCCCCGATGTCTTCGTTCACTACTCCGCGATCAACGCGACCGGCTTCCGTTCTCTTGAGGAGAACCAGGCCGTGACCTTCGACGTCACTCAGGGTCCGAAGGGCCCCCAGGCGGAGAACGTCAGCGCCGTCTGATCCAGCAGCACCACCTAAGGAGCCCTGCTCCCCGCCTGGCGGGAAGCGGGGCTCCTGCCTTTCCGCCTCTTCTCCGCCCTTTCCGGCCTTCCGCCTTTCCCGGAGCCTCGCGGGGACGGTCAGTCCTCCAGCAACCGGAAGTCGGCGAAGTCGAAGCCCGGGGAGACCACACAGCTCACCAGGACCTCCTCGTCCGCCACCGGACGGGCCGACTGCCAGGTGCCCGGCGGGACGACGACCTGGGGCCGCTGGCCGGCGGCGATATCGGGGCCCAGGACCAGCTCCGTGGGGGCCGCCTCCGGGCCGTCGCCCGTACCGCCCAGCCGGAGCCGCAGCGGGCCGCCGCTGTGCCACAGCCACAGCTCGGCCGAGCGCACCACATGCCAGCGGGACTCCTCACCGGGAGTCAGCAGGAAGTAGATCGCCGTGGCCGACGCGCGCTCGCCCTCGTACCCCGGCGGCCGCACCGTGACATCGCTGCGCCAGGTCTCCCGGTACCAGCCGCCCTCCGGATGGGGCTCGAGACCGAGCAATTCGGCTGTCGCGGGCCGCCGGGTCGTGGTCATGTCCCTCACCGCTCTCACAGGTCCGTCACGGGCCGTCGAGGATAGCCCGTAAGGCGCTCACGCCCCCTCGGCTCAAGGCACTCACCCGGCATGAAGGAGTTCGAGGCACCCTTAAGGTGTTCACGCCGTGTAGGGGTCCAGCGACGCACCGCTGACGCAACGGCCTGATCGGGCTACGGTTTTGACCATGGGGCGCGGGCGGCGGACGGTGACGGTGCACCATGTGCGGGCCGCGCTGCGCGGTGCGCAGCGGCTCGGCCTCGACACCGTCCCCCTGCTGCAACGGGCCCGGATACCCCCGCTGCTGCTCACCGACGACCGCGCCCGCGTCTCCCCCGAGCAGTTCGCCCGGCTGGTGCGCGCCCTGCACCGGGCCACCGGGGACGAGTTCCTGGGGCTGGGGACCATCCGCAGCCGCCCCGGCACCTTCGCGATGATGTGCTACGCCTCGCTGGGCTGCCCCGATCTCGGCACGGCGGTGGAGCGCGGGGCCCGCTTCTACCGGCTCTTCCCCGGCGGACCCAATCTGGCCCTGGAGCGCGGCGCGGACCGTGGCCGGGAGGCGGTGTTCGCCCTGCGCGGCGGGCTGGGCCCGCATCAGGACGGCCTTACGGCGGCCGAGCACCACATCGTGGCCGAATGGCTCATGCTCATCTGGCACCGGCTCGCCGGCTGGCTGATCGGCCGCCGAATCCCGCTGCTGTGGGCCCAGTTCGCCTATCCCCCGCCCCCGTACGCCGACGACTACGAGCCGCTCTTCGGCTGCCCGCCCCGGTTCGGCGCACCGCGCACCGCGGCCGGTTTCGACCGCCGCTGGCTGTCCGCCCCGGTCGTCCAGGACGAGTCCACGCTCCGGACGCTGCTGCGGCACGCGCCCGCCGGGCTGCTCAGCCGCCGCGCCTACGCGACGACCGTGGCCGAGCAGGTGCGGCACGCGCTCACCGGGGCGCTGCGGGCGCGCGGCGGCACGGCGATGAGCCCACGCGGCCGGCGCACCGCGCGGCTCCCGGAGCTTCCCGAGGTCGCCGCCCGGCTGGCGGTCAGCCCGGCGACGCTGCGGCGGCGGCTGCGTGAGGAGGGCACGTCCTTCCAGGAGCTCAAGGACACCGTGCGGCGTGACGAGGCGGTCAGCAGCCTCGCCGAGGGGGCCGAACCCATCGCCGACCTGGCCGCACGGCTGGGCTTCTCCGAGGACACGGCGTTCCACCGGGCGTTCCGGCGCTGGACCGGGTCAACTCCGGGCGCATACCGACATGAGACATGGAGTCAGCAAATCTGAGCGCCGCGGTCAGCCACAGACATTCCGCCCGTCCTTACGGTCCTCCCACAGCGACTCGGCACCACCAGAGCGCACCGCCCGCACCGTTGGGAGAGCCGTATGCGCATCCGCACCACCGTGCTCGCCGCCCTCGCCGCACTGGCCCTGGCCTCGGCGCCGCCCGCCGCCGCGGCCGTATCGGGCGCCCCGGCCGCCGGCACCGGCACCGGCAGACCCGGCGATCTCGTCACCTCCGCCCCCACGGCCTTCCGGACCCTGCCCGGGGTGCCGACCGCGACCCGGGCATGGCACATCGCCTACCGCTCGACCACCGCCACCGGCCGCCCCGACGTCGTCTCCGGCACGGTCGTCGTCCCCGACGACGGCAAACAGGGCCCCCGGCCGCTCCTCACCTGGGGCATCGGCGCCGTCGGCCTCTCCGACGACTGCGCGGTCTCCGGCCGGTTCCCGCAGGGCACCTCGATCGAGGCCCAGCTGATCGACCTCGCACTGCGCCGCGGCTGGGCCGTCGCCGTCACCGACTACGAGGGGCTGGGCACCCCGGGCGACCACACCTATACGGCCGGGCGGTCCGAGGGCCATGCCGTCCTGGACGCGGCGCGCGCCGCCCAGCGCCTTCCGGAGGCCGGACTCTCACCGGAGGCTCCCGTCGGCATCATGGGCTACTCCCAGGGCGGCCAAGCGGCCGGCTGGGCCGCCGAACTGCACGCCTCGTACGCCCCCGAGCTGCGGCTGAAGGGCACGGCCGCCGGAGGCGTGCCCGCCGATCTCCCCACAACGCTCGACTACAACGACGGCGGGGCCGGCGCCGGGCTCGCCCTTATGGCACTCACCGGACAGGACGCGGCCTTCCCCGCACTGCGGCTCGACGCGTACCTCAACGACCGGGGCCGCGGTTATATGGACTTCATGAAGCGGAACTGCGTGGCCCTCAGCACCATCGCCGGGCTCTTCCAGCACATGTCCGAGGTGACCGTAAGGGACCCACTCGCCGACCCGGCCTGGCAACTCGCTTTGCGATTCTCGTACTTGGGCACCCGCTCCCCCGACCGCCCCGTCTACCTCTACCAGGGCCTGGTCGACGAGCTGATCCCGTACCGGGTCGGCGCAGCGCTGCGCACCCGCTGGTGCGCCCGGGGCGTGCCGGTGGAGTGGCAGGACTATCCGCTCGACCATGTCACCACGGCCCTGACCGGGATCCCGGCGGCCCTGGACTGGATGGCCGGGCGGCTGGCGGACGAGCCGACGCGGGGCAACTGCACCGCCTGACGCCCGCCCGACACTACGCCGACCCACACCTCACCCGACCCGATCGGGCGACCATCCCGTCCCCTGCAGCAGATTCCCCAACCCCGCCCAGGCGAAGTTCATCAGGGTGGCCGCGGCCTCCTTGGCCGAGTGCCCGCCCGCTCTTCCGTCCCCCGCCCAGTCCGCGAGCGACTCGGCCGCGCCCACCAGCGCGTGCGCGAGCCCGGACACCTCGGTGCCCGCGAGGGTCCGGGCGCGCGCCGTGCCGCGGGCGTGCTCCCGCGCCGCCGCCCCGATCAGCTGCGTCACGAACTCCACGATCTCCGCCCGCATCGCGGCCACTTCGCGCGCGTAGGGCTGCCCATGCGTACGGGCCTGCACGTGCAACAGCGTCCAGCCCTCGGGATGTTCGGCCGCATGGGCGAAGAAGCCGCTCAGCCCGCTCCACAACTGCCGGTCGGCGGGCGCGTCCCGCTCCACGGCGGCGCGCACCGCGGTCACCAGCGCCGCGGCCTCCCGCCGTATGCACGCCGTGAACAGCTCTTCCTTGGAGTTGAGATAGAGATAGACCAGCGGTTTGGAAACCCCGGCCAGCTCGGCGATGTCGTCCATCGAGGCGTTCTGATAGCCGCTGCGCGCGAAGGCCCGCACCCCCGCGTCCAGCATCTGCTGCTCCCGCACCGCCCGTGGTACGCGCTTGCTCCCCGTCGCCCCGCCCACGCAGGCCGCCCCCTTCGATCGTGCCCCCGCACACATATCGCGGGTAAGCCTACGTGGGACCGCTGTCGGCACTCTTGCCACGGCCGCCCGTCGACATCAAAGTTTCAACTGACCACGCACCGTGCCCCGTTCAGCTCCGTACGCAGCGCCGCGAAGGAGAACGAACGATGCCGAACCGCCGCAGAGCCGTCGCCGCACTCACCGCGCTGGCCGCCGCACCGCTCCTGACGACCACCGCCGAAGCCCGCTCCCCGGAGCCCGGCTCCTCGAAGGCCCGTCCGCCGGAAGCCCTTGCCGGACGCCGGACGCCCGCCCGCGCGCGCCTCATCGCCGCGGACCGCGTCAGCGAGCGCGTCCTCGACCTGACGATCGAATCCCCCGCCCTGGGCCGCGAGGGCCATGCCCGCGTCCTCCTCCCCACCGGCTACGACCGCCGCCCCCACCACCGCTGGCCCGTCCTCTATCTGCTCCACGGCTGCTGCGACCCCGGACCGGGCTGGGAGGCGTGGACCCTCAACACCGATGTCGAGGCCATCACCGCCGGCACCCCGGCCCTGATCGTCTCCCCCGAGGGCGGCCCCGTCGGCTTCTACTCCAACTGGTGGAACGGCGGCCACTACGGCCCGCCGGCCTGGGAGACCTTCCACCTGGCCGAGCTGCGCCCCCTCCTGGAGCGCGCCCTACGGGCCAACGGCCGCCGTGCGATCGCCGGGCTGTCCATGGGCGGCTTCGGCGCCCTGTCCTACGCCGCCCGCCACCCCCGCCTGTTCCGCGCGGCGGCGTCCTTCAGCGGTGTCATCGACGCCACCCTGGACCCCGCCGGCATCCAAGGCATCCTTACGGGCCAGGGCGCCGACCCGACGGCCCTGTGGGGAGACCCCGCCGCCCAGTCCGCGCTCTGGGACGCCCACAACCCGTACGCCCTCATCCCCCGGCTCCCCCGCGGCTATCCGCTCTACGTCGCCTGCGGCAACGGCACTCCCGGCCCCCTCGACCCCCCGGACCGTCCCGAGGACACCCTGGAGCGCGGCCTCGGGGAGATGGCCCAGCGCTATGTGCGCCGCGCCCGCGCCCACGGTCTGGCCGTCACCGCCCATCTCTACGGCCCCGGCACCCACACCTGGCCCTACTGGGAGCGCGAGCTCACCCGCGCCCTGCCCCTCCTCACCGACCCGATCGCCTGACGCCAGGGTTTGCTACGGTCGAAAACAACCCGACGAGACGCGCCGTACCGGGCCCCGCAAAGACGACGCACCCCGTAACGAGAGACTTCACGGAGGTGCCGTCATGGCATGGGTCCTGCTGCTCATCGCCGGACTGTTCGAAATCTGCTGGTCGATCGGCATGAAGCTGAGCGACGGCTTCACCCGGCTGTGGCCCAGCGTGTTCACCGTCGCCGGTCTGATCGTGAGCATGGGGCTGCTGAGCGTGGCGGTGAAGAGCCTGCCCATCGGCACGGCCTACGGCGTCTGGGTCGGCATCGGCGCGGTCGGCACCGCGCTGCTGGGCATGCTCCTCTTCCATGAACCGGTCACCCCGGCCCGGATCTTCTTCCTGCTTCTGCTGGTGGTGGCCATCGTGGGGCTGGAGGCCACGGCCGGCGAGTGCACACCCCAGTTGTGAGAGGACACGGCCCTCAGCTGGAGCTCCCGGGGCGGCGAAGCAGGTAGCCGGAAACTGGGCCGAGGTTCTCCTCATCCATCGAATAATGGTCCGACCAGTGACGCTGCTCAAGTGGCGCGAGTAGGGCCTCTATGGTGCACGACCACCCTTGGCACACGCCGCGCAGAAACAGACCGAAGAGATCACCGGACATGCGCCACCAGAATTTCTGCCACGTAAGCGTGCGCTGGTGGCGCGCGTGCTCGTATTCGGAGTCGCGATTCAAAATGTCCGGAAACATATCATATATCGGCGACACATAACCCGTTTGCCGAATCACGACCCAATGGTCGGGGAGTTGTACGTCCTGACCCGACACGTAGTGGAAGATGTGCGGCGGACTCGGTCGCCAGCTCAAAGGAACCCACGATATAAAGATTTCGTTGCGTTGCTCCACCCAGGCACTTATGTCGGCAGGGCGGAGCAAGCCCTGCGTGGTGATAGCGAAAGCGACGTCATCGGCCAGGAACCCGAGGGTCCTGTAAAAAGTGTAGGCCAGATCGAGCTGAATCAGGTCACCGAAGTGCTTGGAATCGCGAAGCCATTGCTCCTGGGCGCGCATCCAGTGCCTGACCTGCTCCCGGTCGGCAACCAAGTTTACCTTGTCCCGCGAAGCCCGACTGGGTTCGCCAGCAAGGTATCCCGCGAAGGCCATCGCATCATCAGCCCGGAACCCATTTACCGTGACGATTCCACGCAAGTCACCCTGCGCATAGGAGAAAAGATTATTCCAGATCGTGGCCAGACCAATGCGCCGCCCCGAATCGTCCAGCAGTTCGGCCGCCCGTTCGACGAAATGATCGCGCAATCGGAGACGCTGCTCCTCTCGCCCGACCTGCCAACTTTCCGTCAGAGGCGGGTACAAACGGTCGAAGACCTCATCGGGTGCGCCTGTGGCCAAAGCAAAGGGTGCAATGACGCGAGGGTTAACTACATCGAGTTCCCAGACACGAATAGGGACCGCGTTTTCCAAGACCAATCGCTGGATCACTTGCAGGAGCCGGTCATCGCTGGTTCTGCGCAACAGTCCTTGGGCGTCATAAGGATTTTCCTTCAGCGTGACGCGCACAGTTGTGCCTAGCGAGGCTCGCGTCTGCGTAGGTAAAGGCGTCAGCAGTGGCCGACGGGAGGAACTCTCGAAGGAGAGACGACGGGCATCTGACATGGAGGCGTCGTAGCGGCGGGTGATCAACTCGACTTGATCACCCAGCAAAAAGACAGAGAAGAAGCCGATACCGAACCGTCCATTGGGCTGAAATCCCCCGCTCGCCAGGCCAGGAAGCCGACCGCGGACCCGGGTCGAACTCCAGCCGCTGGTGCCGAAGTCAAGCAGGCCGTGGACGAGAGTTTCTTCGTCCATGCCCACCCCGTTGTCACTGATCTCCAAGCACCAAGAGTCGCTATTTTCGGTGAGACGAACATCAACGCGCCCGCCAGTGAAGTCAGGCTCCAGTGCGCAGCGGGCCAGTACAGCGTCCTGAGCGTTCTGAATCAGCTCGCGTACGGCCACCTCGAGTTCCTTGCCGTACAGCTGCTCACCACCCAGAGTCCCGACCAGGGCGGGGACGTCCGTGACCTTGACCACCGCGTCGATCGGGCGCCAGTCCGACACAGGGAAGAGCTCAGCGAAGCGCTCGGGGGAGTCGACTCCGGCCACCGCGCGGGCTGCGAGCCGACTGCGGCCGAGGTCATGAAGGAGGGCATCAACCTTCTTGAGCTCCTCGTCGATGCCGCGCAAATAGTCGAGGGCCAACCACCAAGCAGCGGCATCGTCGGAGGAGAAAGGGCGCAGCGATGTATAGGTGATCCGGTCGCCGTTCAAGTGGGGACGGCTGACGTGTTCCTGGAAACGCCAGTGCTCCCGGGCAATGCCTTGCGGTTTACGTAAAGCAAAGAGAAACGTGGGGGCCCGACGGCTGTCGATCTGAGCTGCGTCGGCGAGCCTCAGGATACTGGCCAGTTTCAGTGGTTCGATAATCCACTCTGCCGGCTGCCAGGGCAGGGATCCTTTCGCCTGGCGAAACCGGTCGGCGAGCATATGCACCGGCCACCAGTGGCTGGCTGCCAGATCTCCAATCAGCGGACCATAGGCTTCGCGGAGCTGGAGGTCCTGGATGAGAAATATCTCGTTGCCTGTGGTAGACCGCCATGGCTGGTCCACCAGCCGCAGGGCCTGCTCCGCATGAGTCTCCCGGATCGCGGTCGCCAAGCACACTTCCGCGATCTCGGCAGGCGGTGCGTCCAGTTTCTCTTGATCCGGCCAACATCCATGCTGTTGAAAATAGGCTACGGACACCAGATCACGCCACCGCTGTTCACCAAACGCAGAGGGCACACTCATCCCATACGCGGCCGATCCCATTGCAGCATCATGCAACGCAAAGGCGCAGCCCAGTACGTATGCCTCCGCTGGATTCAGTGCAACCTGATCACCGCACATGAGACTGGCCGTCTCCCACAGCGCGTCCACGTGACTGATGTCATGCACAGTAAAATCGGGCAGACTACGCGCGTTTTCAGAAAGGAGCACCGCTGCCGTGTCTCTCAGTGCCATATAAGACACGCGGAGCCGCTCACGTTGACTGCGATGATCATCTGCACGCGAGCGCGCAGCGAGAGTCTTCTGCCAGAGAGGTGTGCTGGCGTAGTCGTACTCAGGCACTGTAGACGATCACCTCATAGCCGGCAGAAGAAAGATCCCGGCAAGCACCCACATGGTGATCACCGATACGGCGATGAACAACAACACGTACGTCTCGTACCAACGGAAGAGGTTGCCCGGATTCGGACGCTTACGGAAGCCGGGGGCAACTATCTCGTCGGTGATATCGCACTCCTCGTTCCGATAATCAAGCCAGGCCAGGGCGCCCACCACAATGAGCGTGCTGGTGAACGCGGCTACCACCGTGGCGAGGATCAGCAAACCGATAACTCCGCCCCGCGCTACGTCCGGCGCGACCTCCCACTTCCGGTACCCCACAAAGAGCGCGAGGGCTGCACTGACCAACGCGGTGGCAAGTGTCTGATAAATGGTGAGGAAACGGTGAGCGTTCTCATTGACAGCGTGGATCTGCTGAAGTATGTAGCGGTAGCGCTCCAGTGCGAATTCGTTTCGCACTGCCCTCGCTTCCACGCTCGGTTCCCCCGATGCCACCATTCCCCCCGGGCCGATTGACTACTCGTCAGCATAGTGTGCCAACGTCGTTGACTGCCCCCTCATCGCCAACACTTCCCTTCCGTTGGAAGCCTTCAAGTTTGCCCAGGGTCAACCTCTCCCAGGACAGACCGGTTCGATTCGATCAGTGCTCCCCACTTGGGCCTCCGTCCGAACAGCACAGTGCCCCCGGACCGAGGGGAGGTCCGAGGGCACCGCTGGCTGGTAGGGACGTTACGCGGTGGCCAGCCGGGGGTCCCGGCTCGTCGCGGTCGTCCAATGGGGAGGCTCTGGCGTAGGCGTACACCTCCTGGCCGAGGATCTTCTCGCGGGCCGAGGGGCCCGCCATGTGCGTAACCGCACCCCGTCTATGTACGGAGAGATCAACGCCGGAACGGCCATGGTCGAGCCGGAGCGACCCCAGCCGAACCACGCCAGAAGTTGTCCGGGAAAAGGGTGGTCCGGCCTCGCTTCTTCGGTTGTTCCGTGATCCCGCTCGGGCGGCTTCAGTACTTCTGTCGACCACCCGGGTAACGGACCGGCTTTCGGCACTCCGGCGCGGGCTCGTCGCCGAGCGCGTAACACAAGGCGGCGTGCAGATGCTCCGCTTCCGCCACTGTCAGCAGTAGCGAAGCCATGGACGCGCGGCCGGGACGGAGAACGTGAAGCGGCAGTTCAAGCAGACCGTCTTTCCCCCCGGACGCAGACCACGTCCCGGTGCGGGGCCGACCTGCCAGCCCTCTGACGCCTGACTCATCCGTCCCCCTCGTTCGCTTGAGTCGGCCCGTCGCTCTCGCACTCGCCGGACACCGGCAGACGCCCACCGCGACTCTCCGCGATCCGGAGAGCGTCTTGCAGTGCCTCGATGAGGCGGTTCGAGAGGTAACGGAGCTCTCGGGCATCCGCCTTCCGGTCGCGGAGCAGTAAGCGGGCGTGACCGATGAGTTCAGCGCCCATCTGAAGCTGAACGGCTTCCATCTCGTCGGCCAGGCGCGACAGATATCCCGCGCCGTCCGCGTCCGACACCAGGTAGCACGGCTTCCCGGCAGGGCCGGGCCACGGCAGCAATCGCGGTTGCGCACTCACCTGACCACCACCATCCCGTGCGGCGCGCACAACAGCTCCACCCGAGGCACGTTCTTCCGACGCTCATGTGCCACCAGATACTGCCGGACAAGCTGCACGTCCTCACCACGCGGTACAGGCTTACGCGGTACCTGGTCCACATGAGGCAGCCGCAAGGTCGGGGTATCAGCGCAGTTCACCGGCTGATTTACCTGGACCGTGCGATGACGTCCGTGGCCGGGCTGTAGCAGTCTCATCAACTGCTCGAAGATCCTGCCGATACAGTGCCGCATGTCGACCTGCTTCCTCAGGTTGGCCACGCCCCGGGGCGCACGCCCGCGTCGCCGGGGTCCTGTGGCGGGTGTAAACCGGCTGAGTATTCATGCTGGTGACATGCGAAGCCCCCAACTTTCACAGTTGAGTGAAAGCCGGGGGCTACTGCCGTGAAAGGGTCAGAGGCCCACCCAGGCGGCCAGGTGATCCAGGGTGTCCGGAGTGCGACGGGACAAGTGGATCAGGCCTCTGATGGTCTCGCGTGCGCCTGCGTGGTACCTGGTCTGCTGTGGCGCCAGTTTCCGCGCCGTCACGATGGACTTCAAGGCTGCTTCGGAGCGCCCCGCTTCCATCTCGGCGCGTGCTCGGTCCACGTAGAAGTGAGCGGCGCGGGAGACAGCCCAGTCCTTCGGTATCCGCACCTTCGCGGCCTCTTGCAGAGCTTCACCGTAGTGCCGCATCTCGACACGAGCTGACACCGCGTGGACGGTGACATTTGTGGGGCCGAAGGACAGCCAGTGCACGTCCGTGGCTTCGCCTGTCCGGTCCGCGTACGACCGGGCCTCGGTGAGGTGGTTCTTCACCGCGTCTTCATCATGGGCGCGGGCAGCGATGATGCTTGCCCCGAGATGAAGCTGTCCGGCGACGGCATGCCGCTCTCGCGTCTGCGGAGACTGCTCCAACAGCCCCTGCCCGGAGGCGACGAGCCGCTGACCGATGGTGTACTCGCCCTCCCGGAAGTAGACCAGGGCCCGCAGGTACTGGCGTACTGCGGAGAGCAACGGATCGGAAGCCCGTGACGCAGCCCAGTCCATACGGTCCAGCGCCACCGTGGACAGGTCGTAATAGCCCAGCTTCACGGCCAGGTCATGCGCGGTGCGGTACGTACTCGACAGGGCAGCCCACAGCTCGGACGACGGCGTCCGATACGCGGCTGTGGTGATCTCCGCCATCGTTCCCGGCAGATCAAGAGCAGCGTCATGGAGCTTCGTGGCCCGGACCTGCTGGCACAGAGCCTGGGCAGCGGTGACGAGCTGAGGAGTGGCGCGCGGTCTGATCGCCGGGTCGGCTCCCAGGTCGTAGAGGTCGAGGGCTTCGCGGATCGGGCGGACCAGTGCCGCCAACCGGTCCTGCTGCAGCTCGGTCACGTAGGGCTGCCCGGTCAGCGCCGTGACGTCGATGCGCAGCGCTCGTGCGACCGCGGCCACCAGGTCGGGGCTGGCCGGTTTGTGCCCGGTCTCGACCTGGGTGAGCAGGCTGTAGGAGAAGGGGACCTTCTGAGCCAACCCTCGCTGAGTCAGCCCAGCCCGTTTCCGGTGATGCGCGATCCGAGTGCCCGTGTGTTCGTCGTCGGGGAGCGGCATGCATGCCTCCCTTTGGTGGCTCACTCCGCGGAACGCTACCCGCCCGGGCATGGCCGACGGCGGCGAATGGCGATCTCCTACCCGCACCGGCGCGGTTTGCGGATGGAGGGTGCCGCACGGTGGACTGCCCGCATGACCGCGAGCCCTGTCCTCTACCTGTTCGGAAGCGCCGCCCCGCCGGTGCTGAACATCGCCGGCGTCATCGAACGGGCGCAGGCCGACGGCTGGGATGTCTGCCTCGGATTGACCCCCACGGCCGCACGCTGGCTTGACGGCGACCTGTCGGCGCTGGAGGAGCTGACCGGGCACCCGGTGCGCAGCCAGTACAAGCTGCCCTGGGAGCCGGACGTCTGGCCTCCCGCTGATGCCGCCGTCCTGGCGCCCGCCACCTTCAACACGATCAACCAGTGGGCCCTGGGGATCACCGAGAAGTTCATCGTCGGATTCGTGGCCGAGGCCATCGGCAAGGGCATCCCCACCGTGGCCATGCCATGCGTCAACGCCGCCTATGCCCAGCACACTCAGTTCGACACCAGCGTTGCCACGCTCCGCGCGATGGGCGTACGTGTGCTGTACGGGGAGGGCGGATTCGTACCCAACAAGCCGGGCCAGGGCCGACCGGAGAACTACCCGTGGCGCCTGGCCCTGAATGCGGCATCGATTGCCTCCAGCGAGGGCAATGCTGATCGACTATGAACTGCCCCGACTCTCGCCGAGCACGTCGCCCCACCCTCAGTGGAGAGTGGGGCGACATTGCCGTTGGCACCAGGCGGCACGAGTGTTACGCGGCGGCGAGCCGGCGCTCCGGCTCGTCGTAGTCGTCCAGCGGGGAGGCGCTGGCGTGGGCGTACGCCTCGTGGTCGAGGATCTTCTCGCGGGCCGAGACGATCACCGGGATCAGCGACTGGCCGGCCACGTTGGTGGCGGTCCGCATCATGTCCAGCACCGGGTCGATGGCCATCAGCAGGCCGACGCCCTCCAGGGGGAGGCCCAGGGTGGAGAGGGTCAGGGTCAGCATGACCGTGGCGCCCGTAAGGCCGGCGGTGGCGGCGGAGCCGATGACCGAGACGAAGGCGATCAGGAGGTAGTCGCCGATGCCGAGGTGGACGTCGAAGATCTGGGCGATGAAGATCGCGGCGATCGCCGGGTAGATCGAGGCGCAGCCGTCCATCTTCGTCGTCGAGCCGAAGGGCACCGCGAAGGAGGCGTACTCCTTGGGGACGCCCAGCCGCTCGGTGACCTTCTGGGTCAGCGGCATGGTGCCCACCGAGGAGCGGGAGACGAAGGCGAGCTGGATGGCGGGCCAGGCGCCCTTGAAGAAGCTCAGCGGGTTGACCTTGGCGACCGTCGCGAGCAGCAGCGGGTAGACGCCGAACATCACCAGCGCGCAGCCGATGTAGATGTCGGCGGTGAAGGTCGCGTACTTGCCGATCAGGTTCCAGCCGTAGTCGGCGATGGCGGTGCCGATGAGGCCGAGGGTGCCCAGTGGGGCGAGGCGGATGACCCACCACAGGGCCTTCTGGAGCAGTTCCAGCACCGACTGGCTCAGGGTGAGGATCGGCTGGGCCTTCTCGCCGAGCTGGAGGGCCGCGACGCCCGCGACGGCGGCGATGAAGACGATCTGCAGGACGTTCAGCTCGGTGAACGGGGTGATGACGTCGGTCGGCACGATCCCGGTGAGGAAGTCCAGCCAGGAGCCCGCGTGGTCGGGCTTGGCGCCGTCCTTGGGGGTCAGATCGGTGCCGGCGCCCGGGTTGGTGATCAGGCCGATCGCGAGGCCGATGGCGACGGCTATGAGCGAGGTGGCCATGAACCACAGCAGGGTGCGGGTCGCCAGCCGGGCGGCGTTGTTGACGTTCCGCAGATTGGTGATCGAGATCAGGATCGCGAAGAACACCAGCGGGGCGACGGCCAGCTTCAGCAGCTGGACGAAGATCGAGCCGATCTTGTCGAGCGTGGTGACCAGCCAGCCGACATCACCGCTGCGGGCGATCCAGCCCAGCACCACACCGAGGACGAGGCCCAGCAGGATCTGTGCCCAGAAGGGCACCTTGGGCAGGCGGAAGGACGACGACCCCTGGGGGACGCCTTGAGGGCGGACGACAACGGACACACTCCGGTGGAGGTAAGAGGGCGGGAGAAAGCCAGGAGTCCGTACGGGATCTCCGGCCGCTGTGCGTGAGGTCGATCAGCGGCGACGACAGGCCGCGGACAGGCAGCGGCAAAGATCGATGTGCAGGCGCGCCACGAGCGGAACGCTCGCGGAGATGAGGGGCGCGGCTGCTGTCTTCATGACAAGTACATTAACACCGCCGCTTTGGGGCACCCAAAGGAAATCTTTGACTTCTGGCGGCTTCTGAGGGCTCCTGACGGCTCCTGAGGGGCCGAAAGACATCAACGCCCCCTGTGCCAACGGAAGCTGGCGCAGGGGGTGTCGGTGGAGTGTGTGGGGTGGTGTGAGGAGGGTTACAGCCCGGCGCGGGTCAGACGCCGTCCTCCTGGCTCTGGTTCGCCGCCAGCCGCTCCTTGGCGCGGTCCACCTTCTCGGCGACCTGGACGGCCACGGCGTCCCGCTGCCTGCGCAGCATCACCCAGCTCAGCGGCGCGGAGACGACCAGCGCGAGCAGCGCCACCCAGAAGAGGTTGGAGCTGCCGAGGCCGGAGGGCAGCACCCGCACGTAGACCAGGCCCCAGATGACCAGGAACGAGCCGACGAAGATGCCCAAGCGCATGAGGGTGTAGCGGAACATGGCACTCGGCGTGAAGGACACGACTCGTCCTCTCTCCTGGGAGTTCTGCTGGGCGTTCTGCCGGAGCTTGTGCCGGGAGAAACTGTCCTCCCAGTGAACCACGGCCGGTTTCCGATCAATTCAGCGGCAGCCACATGGTGACGTCGTCCCGGAAGTCGTCGTCCGCGACCTTGATCGCGCCGGGCACCCGCCCGACCTCCTTGTAGCCGCACGCCTCGTAGAAGCGGTCCGCCCCGGTGCCGCCGCGGCAGGTGAGCCGTATCCCCCGGATGCCGTCCATATCGCGCGCGGCGTTCTCGGCGGCGGCCATAAGGGCGCGGCCATATCCCTTGCCCTGGTGGGAGGGGTGCACCATCACGGTGTAGAGCCAGCACCAGTGGCGCATCAGCCGGTGGACGTTGAAGGTGAAGAACGCGGTGGCGGCCACGGTGCCGTCCTGGTCGCGGCCGATGAGCAGGCGGGTCCGGCCCTCCGTGATCGCGGCGAGGTGCTTGAGCAGCTCGGGGCGTATGTCGTCCTCGGTCACGGGCGGTACGAAGCCGACGGCGCCGTCCGCGTTGGATACGTCGGCCCAGAGGGAACAGACGGAGTCGAGCAGCTCGGGGGTGACCTCGGGGTCGAGTTCAAAGCGCAGGGACATGCGGCCGACGATACCCACCGGGACTGTCAGTGCCCACGCGCCTCGGGCCCCTTACACGACGGCGGCGGAACCCCCGGGCTCCCGTACGCCCCCGCCCCGGCCGCTCGCTCAGCCGAGCACCTCCGCCGCGACCCTCAGATCCGCCACCAGCCCGCCGTACACCGCCTCCCGGTCATCGGCCCGCAGCACCGCGGAAGGGTGGATCGTGGGGACGATCAGGGCGCCGCGGGCCGGTCCCGACGCGTCGCCCTCCAGCCGCGTCCCGCGCTCCTTGGTCACCCGGAACGATGAGCCGAGCAACGCCTTCCCGGCCGTGGCGCCGAGCGCCACGATCACCTCGGGTCCGATCAGCTCCACCTCGGCCTCCAGCCAGGGCCCGCAGGCCGAGAGCTCGCGCAGGCTGGGCGGCTTGTGGATGCGCCGCTTGCCGCGCTCGGGGACGTGGGTGAACTTGAAGTGCTTGACGGCGTTGGTGATGTACGTCTCGTCCGGATCGATCCCGGCCTCGGCAAGGGCCCGGTCGAGGACCTTGCCGGCCGGGCCCACGAAGGGCTTGCCCTGCCGGTCCTCCTGGTCGCCCGGCTGCTCGCCCACCAGCATGGCCCGGGCGCCCGGGTCGCCGGCGCCGAAGACCGTCTGCGTGGTGTCGCGGTGCAGCGGGCAGCCGCGGCATCCGGCCGCCGCCTCCCGGAGCGCGCCCAGATCGGCGCCGTCCGGGACGAAGGGGGCGGCGGTGTACGCGTCCTCGGGGCTGTTCGTACCGGCCATGGCCCCCGAGTGCCCCGCTCGGCGGCCGTCAGACAGCGGCCGCCGAACGGTGGGCAGGACGGGTCACACCCGCATCGGCTGCGGGGACTCGCGGCGGGCCGCGTCCGGGCCCTCGAACTCGCGGATGATCTCGTAGCGGGTGTTCCGCTCCACCGGCCGGAAGCCGGCGTCCCGGATCAGGTCGAGCAGGTCGTCACGGGTGAGCTTGTTGGGCGTCCCGTAGGAGTCGGCGTCGTGAGTGATCTTGTACTCGACGACCGAGCCGTCCATGTCGTCCGCGCCGTGGTTGAGCGCGAGCTGTGCGGTCTGCACACCGTGCATCACCCAGAAGACCTTGACGTGCGGCACGTTGTCGAACAGCAGCCGCGAGACCGCGAAGGTCTTCAGCGCCTCGGCGCCGGTCGCCATGGTGGTGCGGGCCTGAAGACGGTTGCGGATCTTGCCGTCCTTCATGTCCACGAAGTCGTGCTGGTAGCGCAGCGGGATGAAGACCTGGAAGCCGCCGGTCTCGTCCTGGAGCTCACGCAGGCGCAGCACGTGGTCCACCCGGTGGCGGGGCTCCTCGATATGCCCGTAGAGCATCGTGCAGGGGGTCTTGAGCCCCTTCTCGTGCGCGAGCCGGTGGATGCGCGACCAGTCCTCCCAGTGGGTTTCGTGGTCGACGATGTGCTGCCGGATCTCCCAGTCGAAGATCTCGGCGCCGCCGCCGGTGAGCGACTCCAGTCCGGCGTCGATCAGCTCGTCGAGGATCTCCGAGGCCGGCATGCCGGAGATCTTCTCGAAGTGGTGGATCTCGGTGGCGGTGAACGCCTTCAGCGAGACCTGCGGCAGGGCTTCCTTGAGCGCCTTGAGCGAGCGCGGGTAGTAGCGCCAGGGAAGGGTCGGGTGCAGGCCGTTGACGATGTGGAGCTCGGTGAGGTTCTCGTTCTCCATCGCCTTGGCGAGGCGGACGGCCTCCTCGATGCGCATCGTGTAGGCGTCCTTCTCGCCGGGCTTGCGCTGGAAGGAGCAGTACGCGCAGGACGCGGTGCACACGTTCGTCATGTTGAGGTGGCGATTGACGTTGAAGTGCACGACATCGCCGTTCTTACGGGTGCGCACCTCATGGGCGAGACCGCCCAGCCAGGCCAGGTCGTCGGACTCGTAGAGGGCGATGCCGTCCTCCCGCGAGAGCCGCTCGCCCGCGCGGACCTTCTCTTCCAACTCCCGCTTGAAACCCGCGTCGTGTGTGGTCCCCGTCACCCCGGTCGCCTCCCAATACGTCTGCTGATGTCAGCCTTCGCCGAGACTACGCCTCGATGTCCTCGGGAAGCTCGCCGACCCGGTTCTCCCACTTGGTGGAGAGCACGATCGTGGTGCGGGTACGGGAGACGCCCTTGGTGCCGGAGAGCCGGCGGATGGTCCGCTCCAGGCCGTCCACATCGGAGGCGCGCACCTTGAGCATGTAGGAGTCGTCGCCCGCGATGAACCAGCAGTCCTCGATCTCGGCGAGCTCGCGCATCCGGTGGGCCACCTCCTCGTGGTCGGTGGCGTCCGAGAGCTGGATGCCGATCAGGGCGGTGACGCCCAGTCCGAGGGAGGCGGCGTCGACGGTCGCGCGATAACCGGTGATCACCCCGGCGGCCTCCAGGCGGTTGATCCGGTCCGTAACGCTGGGCCCGGAGAGGCCGACCAGCCTGCCAAGCTCCGCGTACGAGGCCCGGCCGTTCTCCCGCAGGGCCTGGATGAGCTGCCTGTCCACCGCGTCCATAAGCACGTACGCCTTCCATTATTCAGGGATTGAGCGAGATTACATGTAGAATCTAAGGCATCAGGGCCACAAGCCCTGTAAATCTTTCAGGCGATCAACCTGTCCTCAGGAGATGAGACTCACCGTGTACACGATCGAAGGTCTTGAGGCCCGCATGCTCGAGCTGCGGGACCTGGCCAACCGCTCGCGTGCAACCCATGCCACCGACCGGCCCGTCTCCCGTGCGGCCCGCCGCGCGGCCGTCGTCGCGGCCCGGGCCGCGCGCACCAGGAGGCGCTGGACCCGCTAGGGCGAGCGCCCCTAGGCCGCTCCCCGGTCCCGGTCCCCACCGAGCTCCCCCTCCCACCGGCGGTACAGCTTGTGCGGCACCCCCGCCGCGTCCAGCACCCGCCCCGCGACGAAGTCCACCAGATCCTGGATATGCGTCGCCCCCGCGTAGAACGCCGGCGAGGCGGGCAGCACCACCGCGCCCGCCTCGTCCAGCGACACCAGAGCCTTGAGGGTCTGCCCGTTCAGCGGCGTCTCGCGCACCGCCACCACGAGCTTGCGCCGTTCCTTGAGCGTCACGCTCGCGGCCCGCTGGAGCAGATCCTTCGACAGCCCGAGCGCCACCCCGGCCACACACGCGGTGCTCGCCGGGACGATCAGCATCCCCTTGGTCGGATACGAGCCGGAGGACGGCCCGGCCGCCAGGTCCCCGGCCGCCCAGTGGGCCACGTCCGCGACCTCGGCGGGCACCTCGAAGGCGTCGGGACTGCCGTCCGCGCCCCGCGCCAGCCAGCGGCGCAGATCCTCGCGCCAGTGGGCGTCCCGGAACCCGATCCCCGTCTCGTCCAGCAGCGTCAGCCGTGACGCCCTGCTGACCACGAGGTCGACGGCCTCCCCCGCCGCCAGCAGCGCGCGCAGCACCGAGGCGGCGTACGGCGTCCCGGACGCGCCGGACACGCCGACCACCCAGGGACGGCGCCGGCTCACTTCTTCGTGCGGCCCGTACGGCTCGTGCGGTCCGTAAGGCTCGTGCGGCGTCTCCACGTCACCGAGCCTATCCGGCGGGTCTCACAGGCCGAGGCCCCGCACCACGAGGTCCAGGAGCGCGCAGGCGAAGAGGGCGATCCCGATGAAGCCGTTGACCGTGAAGAAGGCGCGGTTCAGCCGGGACAGATCGCCGGGCCGCACGATGGTGTGCTCGTACCCGAACGCCACCGCGACGATCACCAGCCCCACCCAGAAGAACGCCCCGGCGTCCGTGGCCAGCGCGTACCAGACCAGCAGGGCCGTGGTGACCACATGGCAGACGCGCGCCCCGTAGAGGGCGCCCGCGATGCCGAAGCGGGCCGGCACCGACCGCACCCCGTGCGCCCGGTCGGCCGCCACGTCCTGGCAGGCGTAGATCAGGTCGAAGCCGCCGATCCAGATGCCGATCGCGAGTCCGAGGATCACCGCGTCCCACGACCACTCGCCGGTGACCCCGATCCAGGCGCCCACCGGGCCGATGGCCTGGGCCAGCCCCAGGATGGCGTGCGGAAAGTCGGTGAACCGCTTGCCGTACGGATAGACCACCATCGGCACCACCGCGAACGGCGCCAGCGCCAGGCAGAGCGGGCCCAGGAGCGCCGCCGAGCCCAGGAAGACGGCGAGCGCGATGAGCGCGCCGGTCCAGGCGGTGCGCACCGACACGGCGCCGGTGACCAGCTCACGTCCGGCGGTGCGCGGATTACGGGCGTCGATCTCGCGGTCGATGATCCGGTTGCAGGCCATCGCGAAGGTGCGCATGCCCACCATGGCGACCGTGATCAGCAGCAGCCGCGTCCAGTGGACGGTGCCGTCCCACAGCTGCATCGCGGTCAGCGCGGCCGTGTAGGCGAAGGGCAGCGCGAAGACCGAGTGCTCGATCATCACCAGCCGCAGAAAGGCGCGGATCCGCCCGGGCGGCGCCGGTTGGGGGCCGAAGAGATCGGAGGTTGCGGATTCGGCGCTCACAGCCCGTACTCCTTCCATCGCTTTGTCACCCGATCGGCGATCTCCGGGTCGGACATGACCATGCGGGGCCATCCGCCGTCGCGCGTATAGCCCTCCTCGGGCCATTTCGCGGTGGCGTCGATGCCCGCCTTGCCGCCCCAGAACTGCTGGTACGAGGCGTGGTCGAGGTGGTCGACGGGGCCATCGACCACGGTCAGATCGCGGCCGTAGTCGGTGTTCCCGAGGGCGCGCCAGGAGACCTCGTGCACATCGTGTACATCGCAGTCGGCGTCGACTACGACGATCAGCTTGGTGAGCGACATCATGTGGGCGCCCCAGATGGCGTGCATCACCTTCTGCGCGTGCTTGGGGTACTTCTTGTCGATCGAGACGATCGCGCAGTTGTGGAATCCGCCGGACTCGGGGAGGTGGTAGTCCACGATGTCCGGGACGATGATCTTGAGCAGCGGGAGGAAGAACCGCTCGGTCGCCCGCCCCAGCGGTCCGTCCTCGGTCGGCGGACGGCCCACCACGATCGACTGGAGCAGCGGCCGCCGCCGCATCGTCACACAGTCGATGGTCAGGGCCGGGAACGGCTCCTGGGGCGTGTAGAAGCCCGTATGGTCGCCGAACGGGCCCTCCGGCAGCATCTTTCCGGGCTCCAGCCAGCCCTCGATGACGACCTCGGCGGCCGCCGGGACCTGGAGCGGCACCGTCTTGCAGTCGACCATCTCGACCCGCCGGCCCTGGACGAACCCCGCGAAGAGGTACTCGTCGATGTCGCCGGGCAGCGGCGCGGTCGAGGCGTAGGTCACGGCGGGCGGCGCGCCGAAGGCGATCGCCACCGGGAGCTTCTCCCCGCGCCGGGCGGCCACTTGGTAGTGGTTGCGGCTGTCCTTGTGGATCTGCCAGTGCATGCCGATGGTGCGGCGGTCATGGCGCTGGAGGCGGTAGAGGCCGAGGTTGCGCACCCCGGTCTCGGGGTGCTTGGTGTGGGTGAGGCCGAGGTTGAAGAACGACCCGCCGTCCTCGGGCCAGGTGAACAGCGCCGGAAGCTGGTCCAGATCGACGTCCTCGCCGGTGAGGACCACCTCCTGGACGGGCGCCTCCTTCACCTTCTTCGGCGGCACATGGGCCATCGAGCCCAGCTTCCCGAACGCCTCGCGCATACCGCCGAATCCCTGCGGCAGCTCGGGTTTGACCAGCCCGCCGATCTTCTCGCTGATCTCGTCGTACGAGCGGAGTCCGAGGGCCTTGAGGAGGCGGCGGTCGGTGCCGAAGACATTCATGGCCAGCGGCATCGCCGAGCCCTTGACGTTCTCGAAGAGCAGCGCGGGGCCGCCCGCCTTGTTGACCCGGTCGACGATCTCCCCGACCTCCAGATACGGATCCACTTCGGCCTTGACCCTCTTGAGGTCGCCTTCCTTGTCGAGCGCCCGCAGAAAGGAACGAAGATCGTCATAAGCCATGCGTCCCAGTATCCGGTACGCACTACCCTGGTCCCGTAACTGGGGGCCCGAGCCACCGCCCCGAACACCACACGCAGGGGGGAATCGCCTCATGCTACGGGTGCTGATGATCCTGGTGCCGCTGGCACTGAGCATCTACGCGTTCATCGACTGCATCACCACCGACGAACAGGACATCCGCTATATCCCCAAGCCCATCTGGGCGATCCTCGTCCTGCTGTTCCCCGTCGTGGGCTCCGTCTCCTGGCTGATCGCGGGCCGTAAGCGCGCCGTCGCCGAAGGCGGCGGCCGGGGCGCTGCCCGCGGCGCGGGCGGGTGGGTCGCGCCGGACGACAATCCCGAGTTCCTCAAGTCCCTGAACGACAACAGCCGTAAGGACGACGGGGACGCGCAGGCCGACCCGCCCGGCGGCCAGGAGAGCGACGAGGAGCGGCTGAAGGACTGGGAGGCCGACCTCCGCCGCCGCGAGGAGGAGTTGCGCCGCAAGGGCGAGGGGCCCGGTTCCGGTTCCGGCTCCGGTCCCGAGGACTCACCGCCGCCGGCCGCGTCCTGAGGAGCGGTCGGACGGCCTGACGCGGCGGCCGGAGCTGTCCGCACGCACCACGGCCGGTGCCCGTGACCTGGGTCACGGGCACCGGCCGTTGGCGTGTTCCGGTGTCAGACGCCGGCGTAGGAGTGCTTGCCGGTGATGAAGATGTTGACGCCGTAGTAGTTGAACAGGTAGCAGCCGAAGGCGATCAGCGCCAGGTAGGCGGCCTTGCGGCCCTTCCAGCCGGCGGTGGCGCGGGCGTGCAGGTAACAGGCGTAGGCGACCCAGGTGATGAAGGACCAGACCTCCTTGGGGTCCCAGCCCCAGTAGCGGCCCCAGGCCGCCTCGGCCCAGATCGCGCCCGCGATGATCGTGAAGGTCCACAGCGGGAAGATCGTGGCGTTGATGCGGTACGCGAACTTGTCCAGCGACGCCGCCGAGGGCACCCGCTCCAGAACGGACGTGGCGAACCGGCCGTACTGCTTGCCCTCGGGGTTCTCCAGCTGGGCCTCGTAGCGGTCGCGGAAGAGGTACAGCAGCGTGGAGACGGCCCCGATGTAGAGCGAGGCGCCGGAGACGATCGCGCAGCTGACGTGGATCCACAGCCAGTACGAGTGCAGGGCCGGAACCAACTGGTCGCTGTCGGTGTACAAGACAGAGACGGCGAGACCGAGGTCGAGGAGGACCGTGGTGACGAGGGGCAGCCCGATCCAGCGCACATTCTTCTTCAGCGCCAGCAGCACCAGGTACGTGGCGACCGCGACCATGGCGAAGGTCGTGGAGAACTCGTACATGTTGCCCCACGGCGCCCGCTGCACCGACAGCGCGCGGAAGAGGACGCCCACGGCATGAAAGAGCAAGGCCAGTACGGTCAGGCCCACCGCGATCCGGCCGTACACATCGCCCTGTTCGGTGCCGCCCGCGGCGCCCGGCCCGTCCGGCACGTCGCGGCTGCCCGCCGCGGAGCGGGTGACGATCTTCGGTCGCTCCAGCACGGCGGTGCCGCCGCTCTGCCCGCCGACCTGCACGGTCACCTTGGCGCGCTGGGCGGCCGCGGCGTCGGCGGTGATCGCGGCGGCGGTGCGGCCGACGGCGCTGCGGCTGCCGAACACCCACTCGGCGATATGCGCGAGGAAGGCGAGCGTGTAGACCGCCATCGCCGAGTAGATCAGCACGTTGCTGTAATGAGCCAGGTTCTCGTTGACTTCGGCGGCGAGGTTCACGCGCGCGCTCCTTCGGCAGGATCTGCGGGATCTGCGGTGTCGGATGCGGATTCCGATGCGGAGTCCTTGGTGGGCTCCTCGGTGGAGTCCTTGCCGGGCTCCTCGGTGGAGTCCCGGGCGGGCTCCGGATCGGGTTCCGCTTCCGGGGCCGGAGGTGCGTCCGTCTGCAGACGGACGGCCAGATCGGCGAGTTCTTCGGGGAGCTTGGCGTACTCACTGCGGCCGAGCCCCGCCATCTCGACCACGGTGGTGCCGTCATCGCCCCTCGCCGCGCGCACCCACACCCGGCGGCGCTGGATGAACAGGGAGCCGGCCAGGCCCACCAGGGCGGCGACGGCGCCGATGAGGGCGCCCTGGTCACCCGGCTTGTGCGAGATCTGGAAGCTGGCCCATTCCTTGACGCCGTCGAACGACAGCGTTCCGGCGCCGTTCGGCAGCTTCATGGTGTCGCCGACCTTGAGCGCCCGGGCGAACTTGGTCTTGCCGTCGGACTCCATGAACTGCTTCATCCGCGACTTGTCCAGCTGGTACACGCTCTGTGGAGTGCCGCCGTCGACGCCGAGGCTGCCGTGGTAGGCGGTCAGGACCAGTGTCGGGTTGTCCAGCGCCGGGAAGACGGAGAACATGCCCTGGCTGCGCACCCAGGTCGGCAGGAACTGCCCCTGGAAGCCGATCTGGTCCTTCTTGCCGTCCTTGTCCCGATAGTCCGGGACCTTGATGACCATGCTCTCGGTGAGGTTGGCCCCGTCGATCGGCAGCCCGACCACCGGGCCCTGGTGCACCACATTGCCCTTGCCGTCCCGGATGGTGACGACCGGCGAGTAGCCGTGGTTCCCCAGGAAGACCTTGTAGCCCGAGATCTCCAGCGGCTCGTTCACCTCGATGGAGGTCTTGCGGGTGGCCCCGTCCGCGCCCTCCCAGTAGGACACATCGGCGCGGAAGGTGCGCGGGGTGCGCATCTGCGGACCGCTGCGTTCATAGGTCGCGGTGAAGCGGTCGAGCTGGAAGCCGAAGGGGGCGAGATCGTCGTTGTTGAACAGCTGCCCCGACTTGAGGTCGTCGTACTGGGTGACGCTGTTGGAGAAGCCGCCGCCCTCGGTGATCAGGGTGCTGCCCTCGGTCTTCCACAACTGACCGGCGGCGAAGGAGACCAGCAGCACGATCAGCGCGATATGGAAGAGCAGATTGCCCACCTCGCGCAGATAGCCCTTCTCCGCGGCCACCGCGTCACCCGAGCCGTGGATGCGGAAGCGGCGCCGCTTCATGATCTTCCGGGCGGCCTCGAGCACCTGCTCCGGCTCGGCCTCGCTGCGCCAGGTGGTGTACGCGGGAAGCCGGGTCAGCCGGCGGGGCGCGGCCGGCGGGCGGCCGCGCAGCTGGCCGATGAACTGCCAGGTGCGCGGCACGATGCAGCCGATGAGGGAGATGAACAGCAGGAGATAGATCGCCGAGAACCACACCGAGCTGTAGACGTGGAAGAGCTGCAGCTTCTCGTAGATCGGCGTGAGCGTCGGGTGCCGCTCCTGGAAGTCCTGCACCTTGAGCTGGTCGATGCTGGTCTGCGGGACCAGCGAGCCGGGGATCGTGCCGAGGGAGAGCAGCAGGAGCAGCAGCAGCGCGACCCGCATCGAGGTGAGCTGCCGCCAGAACCACCGGGCCCAGCCGAGCGGCCCCAGCGAGGGGATGTTGATCTCCTCGGCCGGGGCGGTGGACAGCTGCGACTCCGCGGCGCCGAGCTCGCGCTCCTCGGCGGTCGCGCCGCTCTCGGGCGGCGCCTCCTGGCCGGCCGCGGTGTCGGTATCGGTGGTGGACATCAGTCAGATCCCAACGTTGAAGCCCTGAGCCCAGGTCTGCATGGAGCCCATCATGGTGTCCCAGATACCGGTGAGCAGCAGCACCCCCAGGAGGACGAGCATGCCGCCGCCGGCTCGCATCACCCAGACGTAGTGCCGCTTGACCCAGCCGAAGGCGCCCAGCGCCCGGCGGTAGGCCACGGCGACCACCACGAAGGGCAGCCCGAGCCCCACGCAGTACGCGGCGGTGAGCAGCGCCCCGCGCCCCGCGCTCGCCTCGTTGAACGCCAGGGCGTTGACGGCGGTGAGCGTCGGCCCCAGGCACGGCGTCCAGCCGACGCCGAACAGGGCGCCCAGCACCGGCGCCCCCGCGAGCCCCAGCGTGGGCTTGATGTGAAAGCGGAACTCCCGCTGTCCGAAGCCCCCCAGCACCCCCATGAAGGCCAGGCCCATCACGACCGTGACGACCCCGAGAATCTTGGAGATGGTCTCCTTGTGCTCCTGGAGGGTCCAGCCGAAGTTGCCGAAGAGCGCGCCGCCGGAGACGAAGACCGCGGTGAAGCCGAGCACGAAGAGCGAGGCGCCCGCGACCATCCGGCCGCGCTTGGCCTCGGCCAGATCCGTCCCCGTGACCCCGGTGACATACGACATGTAGCCGGGCACCAGCGGCAGCACGCACGGGGAGAAGAAGGAGACCAGCCCGCCGAGCAGGGCGACCGGAAGCGCCAGCAGCAGCGCCCCGGTCAGGACGGTCTGGTTGGGATCGGTGGCGGCGGCCAGAGTGCTCACGGAGGTCACTTCTCCGCGATCAGCGGGGTGATCATCGAGCGCAGGCGCTCCTCGCTGAGCGGCGTCAGAGCGCGGGCCGCGATCCTGCCCTCCCGGTCCAGGACGATCGTCGAGGGGATGGCCTGCGGGTTGAGGCTGCCCTTGGGGAAGCGCAGCATGAGCTTCCCGATCGGGTCGTACAGGCTCGGGTAGTCGACGCCGTATTCCTTCTCGAACCTGAGAGCGGGGGCGCGGTTGGAGTCACGGGTGTTGATCCCGACGAACTGCACACCCTTGGCCTTGGTGTCCTTGGCGACCTTGGCGAGGTTCGACGCCTCGGCCCGGCAGGGGGCACACCACGAGCCCCAGACGTTCAGGACCACGATCTTGCCCTTGTAGTCCGCCACGTCCAGCGGCTTGTCCTCCAGGGTCTTCCCCGACAGCTTGGGGGCGTCCTTACGGTTCTCCTCGGAGACCGTGTCCACTCCGCCCTTGCCCTGGACGAACTTGGTGTCGGCGGAGCCGCCCGAGGCGCCGCCCCCGCCGCAGGCGGTCAGGGACAGCGCGGCGATCACGGCCCCGATGGCCGGCACGGTTGCGCCACGACGGGTCGCGAGGCCCCGAAGGGCACGGCAGGCACTCATGTGAAAAGTTTCGCATGGCCCTTTTGCGGATCTTCGCCACCCCCCTCCGGGCATCCCCGCCAGGGGTCCGGAGGGCCTCCGCGGGCCTTTCGGCCCGCCGGCACGGTCAGTGACCGCTCGCGCTCCACGCCTGGCCCACGCCGAGCCCGCGCAGATCGGCCAGGACCGCGGGGTCCTGTGCGTCCATCCAGTCGGTGAACTGCTTGAAGGAGACCAGCCGGACGTCCTTCCGCTTCTCGTCGGCCATATGCTTCAGCGCCTCTTCGACGGCGTCCATGTAGATACCGCCGTTCCACTGCTCGAAGTGGTTGCCGATGAAAAGCGGGGCACGGTTGGTCTCATAGGCCCGCTTGAAGCCGGCTATGTATGCCTCGGTGGCCTGCTTGCGCCAGCCCGGGTAGTTCGCGGGCGGGGCATTGGTGGAATTCTTCGACTGGTTCGCCAGGATGTTGTAGTCCATCGAGAGCACCTCGAAGGTGTGCCCCGGAAAGGGAATCTGCTGCAGCGGGAAGTCCCACACGCCCTGCTTCTTCGACGGCCATACCTGGAGTCCGCCGGGCGAACTGGCGTCATAGCGCCAGCCGAGTTCCCGGGCGGTCGGCAGCAAATTGGTCTGGCCCTTCAGACAGGGCGTGCGGCCGCCGATGAGTTCCTTGGCGTAGTCGAACGGCAGCGGTTCCACATCGGTGAAGCGCGTATTCGTCCGCCACTCGGTGACAAAGGACATGGCCTGGTCGATCTCGGACTTCCACTGCGCGGACGTCCAGTTCTCCACCGACCCGCTTCCGGAGCAGAAGTGGCCGTTGAAGTGGGTGCCGATCTCATGGCCCTCGAGCCACGCCTCGCGCACGTTACGCAGCGTCTCCTTGATGTGCTCATCGGTGAGATAACCGATGTCGGAGGCGCCCACCGGGTTGTTCGGCGGCCGGTACAGCGACTTCTTCGACTCCGGAAGGCAGTAGATACCGGAGAGGAAGAAGGTCATGGTCGCGCCGTGGTCCTTGGCGAGTTTGCGGAACCGCGGGAAGAGACCGTTGCCGACCTCTCCCGCGCCGTCCCATGAGAAGACCACGAACTGCGGCGGCTTCTGCCCCGGTGCCAGCCGCTCGGGCTTCGGGTCCGCCGGTCGCTGCTCACCCTTCGAAGTGGAGCCGTCACCGATCGGCTTCGCCTGAGTGGTCTTCTTCGCAGGCTTCGGCGTCCCGGATCCCGAGGAACAGCCGGCGACGGCCAGTGATGCCGCCGCTCCCATACCCAGACCGAGGATCCCCCTCCGGCTGACCTCACGCATAACGTCCTCTATTCGCACTCGCCGTTCCGATTGCCCGGGGTGTCCGGACAACCCTGGAGATGGCGAAGCGAATAGCGAGGTTCCGAAGGAACGCGGTCAATTACACGCTGGACACAATGTCTCCGTTCGGGAACGCGCCCCGTGGCGCACCGGCCATCCCGCGGCCAGGCGCCGGTCACCGCGCACCGCGGCCCGCGCCGCAGCCCTGCCGCTCGGGCGCCGTAGGCCCCGCCGCTCAGGCGCCGTAGGCCCCGCCGCTCAGGCGCCGAAGCCCTTGGAGGCCCCCTTCACCGGCTTGGCGCCCGCGCGCAGATGGGCCGGGACAAGATCACGGGCCGGTTCGCTGTAGCCCACCGCGACGATCCTGTCGCCGCGGTAGGTGAAGCTGGTGAGGCTGGCCAGGGTGCACTGCCGCTTGCGCGGGTCGTGCCACAGCCGCCGCCGCTCCACGAAGCTGCGCACGATCCAGATGGGGAGCTGATGGCTGACGCACACCGCCTCGTGCCCGCGCGCGGCGTCCCGCGCCCGGCCCAGCGCCGCCATCATCCGCACCACCTGGTCGACATAGGGCTCGCCCCAGGACGGACGGAAGGGGTTGGTGAGATGGCGCCAGTTGGCCGGTTTGCGCAGTGCGCCGTCGCCCACGCCGAAGGTCTTGCCCTGGAAGACGTTCGCCGCCTCGATCAGCCGCTCGTCCGAGGCCACGTCCAGGCCGTGCGCCTTGGCGATCGGCCCCGCCGTCTCCTGCGCCCGCTCCAGCGGGGAGGCGACGACATGGGTGATGTCACGGTCGGCGAGGTGCTCGGCGACCCGATCGGCCATCTGCCGCCCCAGGTCCGAGAGGTGGTAGCCGGGCAGCCTGCCGTAGAGCACGCCCTCCGGGTTGTGGACCTCGCCGTGGCGCATCACATGGACGACGGTGATCTCGTTCTCGCTCTGTGTCATGTCATCCATCATTCAGTGGCCTCGGCGGCCGCCCGCGCCGCCCCCGGCAGAGCCGCTGCCACCCGCTCCAGCGCCCGCTCGTCATGCGCCGTGGAGACGAACCAGGACTCGAAGGCGGACGGCGGGAGATAGACGCCCTGGGACAGCATCGAGTGGAAGAAGGCGGTGAAGCGGAACGACTCCTGCGCCTTGGCCTGCTCGTAGTTGGTGACCTCGTCGTCGGTGAAGAAGACCGAGAACATGTTGCCCGCGACCTGCACCCGGTGGGCCACGCCCGCCTTGGAGAGCGCCTCGGTCGCCATCGCCCGCAGCCACTCGGAGGCCGCGTCGACCTGTCCGTACGCCGCGTCGTCCAGCAGCCGCAGCTGCGCGACGCCCGCGGCCGTGGCGATCGGGTTCCCGGACAGCGTGCCCGCCTGGTAGACCGGGCCGGCCGGGGCGAGACGCTCCATGACATCGGCGCGCCCGCCGAAGGCCGCGGCCGGGAAGCCGCCGCCCATGACCTTGCCGAAGGTCATCAGGTCCGGTTCCACGCCGTCCAGCCCGAACCACCCGGCCCGGGAGACCCGGAAGCCGGTCATGACCTCGTCGGAGATGTAGAGCGCGCCATGGTCGGCGCACAGCTGCTTGAGGCCCGCGTTGAACCCGGGCAGCGGCGGGACCACGCCCATGTTGCCCGGCGACGCCTCGGTGATCACACAGGCGATCTCCCCGGGGTGCGCGACAAAGGCCGCCCGGACCGCCTCCAGATCGTTGTACGGCAGCACCACGGTCTCCCCCGCCTGCGCTCCCGTCACCCCCGGAGTGTCCGGCAGCCCGAAGGTCGCCACTCCGGACCCGGCCGCGGCCAACAGGGCGTCCACATGCCCGTGGTAGCAACCGGCGAACTTGATCACCTTCGACCGCCCGGTGAACCCGCGGGCCAGGCGGATCGCCGACATCGTCGCCTCGGTGCCGGACGACACCAGGCGCACCTGCTCGACGGGGGCGACCCGCGCCACGATCTCCTCGGCGAGCTCGACCTCACCCTCACCGGGCGTGCCGAACGACGTACCGCGAGCGACGGCGGCCTGCACGGCCGCGATGACCTCGGGGTGGGAATGGCCGAGGATCATCGGTCCCCACGAGCACACGAGGTCCACATACTCGCGTCCGTCGGCATCAGTGAGGTACGGACCGTCACCGGACACCATGAACCGGGGCGTTCCTCCCACGGCGCGGAACGCCCGCACCGGAGAGTTCACGCCGCCGGGGGTCACGGCGGCCGCGCGATCGAAAAGCGTCTGCGAAACTGGGGCTGCGTACGGATAGCTCACGCAAGCCATGTTGTCAGAGCCGGACAGACTCCCGCGGCCGGGCGTTTCACAGCCCGAGCGTGGGGGAGGTTGCTGTAACAGAGATCGGGTTGCGCGGTAGTGGCCGCGAGTGGTCGGGTGGAGATATGCATCGCGGTGGCGAACTGGGTGAAGGGACTGACGACCGAGGCGGCCCCGAGCGTGCCCGGCCCGGTCGCCATCGGCGGGACGAGGCGGGCAGGGCAGGCAGAAGCGGGGGCCGCATGGGGGTGACCTACAAGTACTTCGGTGCGCCCGATGGCGCCACCGCGGCCAGGGTCCCCATCTCCATGCGCCCCGAGGAGCTCGGCGGCGATGAGCTCGGCCAGGGCATGTTCACGAAGATCAAGCCGGAGACGGTCGCGGCGATGGTCCTCACCGGCATCGAGGGCGTCCCGCTCCACAGGGTCCCCCCGCTCGAACTGGTCGTCCTCCACCCGGACTACGCCGTCGTCAAGCTCCCGATGACCGTCGTCGACCCGCTGCGCGGCGTGGGCGAGGAGTCCGTGGGCGCCGCGGCCTTCATCTGGTCCACGGTCCCCGACCGCGGCGGCCCCCGGGACGCCTTCACGGTCTATCAGTTGCTCCACGAGTGGCAGGACTTCAGCCACCGTCTGCACGAGGCGGGGCACCAGGCGTACTGCCTGGTGTGGCCCTGAGGCCGGGGGTTCTGAAGCCCGGGCCCTGAGGCCGGGCCGTGCTCTGAGGCCGGAGCCCTGAGGCCGGGGGTTCTGAGGCCGGGCCGTGCTCTGAGGCCGGAGCCCTGAGGCCGGGGGTTCTGAGGCCGGAGCCCTGAGGCCGGGGGTTCTGAGGCCGGGCCCCTACGCCGCGGACGCCGCGCGCAGCAGGCGGAGTTGGCCGATCTCGGTGGCGTTCTTCATCAGCTCGGCGTTCACCCAGGCCGCCATGTGGGCCACGGTGTGCTCCGGGTCCCGATCCCAGGGGAACGGCGCGATGGCGTCCAGGTCCTCCTCGGTGAGCCGTTCCAGCACGGCCGTCCACGCCGTCCGCAGACCCCGCAGCCAGTCGATGACCGCCTTACCGTCGCCGGGCCAGATCACCTCGGTCCGCTCCCGCGGCCTCCGTCCCTCCGCGTGATCGATGGTCACACTCCACCACCAGCCGATATGCCAGCTCAGCCATCCGATGGTGGGGACGGGCACGGGATCGGGCTCGGTCTCCGCCCAGTCCGGCACCCACGCCCCGTCGGCGTCCCGCCGCACCGTCCAGCAGTGGGCCGCGGGCTCCCACAGGAAGTCCCCGGGCTCCAACCGCTCCAGGTGGTACTCGAAGAGCGACCAGGTCAGGTCGAACTGCCAGCGCAGTAAGGCACATCGGGATGTCGTCGACGTCGTCATCGGCCCGACCCTGGCACACGGGCGGATGCGCGCAAAGAGAATTTCGGCCGGCGCCCGGGGCTCAGGCGGGCCCATGGGCGGTTCGTTCCGGCTTCATGATCGGGCCGTACCCTTCCCCCATGCTCACCGCACGTTCCATCGCTCTGTTCGCCGTGGCCGCGCTCCTGGAGATCGGAGGCGCCTGGCTCGTCTGGCAGGGCGTACGTGAGCACAGGGGTTGGGCGTGGATCGGCGCAGGGATCATCTCCCTGGGCGCCTACGGGTTCGTGGCCACGCTCCAGCCGGACGCGGAGTTCGGCCGCATCCTCGCGGCGTACGGCGGCGTTTTCGTCGCCGGATCGCTCGCCTGGGGCATGGTCGCCGACGGCTACCGGCCCGACCGCTTCGATGTCATCGGAGCGCTGATCTGTCTGGCCGGAGTCGCTGTGATCATGTACGTGCCTAGGCGGTAACCATCGGCCGGCCGTGGCCGCCCTTGCCCTTGTGGTCGCCGTGGTCACCCTTCTTGCCGTGGTCACCGTGGCGGTCGTCCTGCTCCTGCTCCTGCTCCTGCTCCGTACCGAGGACGCAGCCGGTCTCCGGGTCGATGAAGACGGTCGTGAGGGTGTGGTCGCACTCGACCTCCACGACCCACACCTTCTTGCCCTCCTTCTGGTGCGGGTCCTTGTGCTCGTCCTTGCGCTGCTTGTCCTTGCGCTGACCGTCGTGGTGCTGCGGGTCCTTGCGCTCGTCCTTGCGCTCGTCCTTGCGCTCGTCCTGGTGGTTGCCCTTGTGGTGCGGGTCGTCCTCGGGGCAGTCCACCAGCTCGGCGGTGACGGCCCGGCCGCCGACCTCGCACTCGGCGATCTCGATCGCCTCGGCGATCGTCACCGGGTCGCTCTTCTTCGCGTCCTGGTGCTCCTTGTTGTTCTTGTCGTCCTTGTTGTTCTTGTCGTCCTTGTTCTGCTTGTTCTGCTTGTTCTCCTCGCCGTGGCGCGCCTGGTCGTCCTCGTGGGAGGGAACGGTGACGGGGCGCACGGCGCCGCGGTCCTGGGCCTCCTCAGCGGGCTGGGCGGCCTGCTCGGGCTGGGCCACCTGCTCGGGCTGCGCGGCCTCCTGCGGCTGCGCGGCCTCCTGCGGCTGTGCGGCCTGCTCCGGGCGCGCCATGCTGCGGGTCTGGGGGCCGTGCCAGAACTTCCCGGGGAAGTACTGGCTCAGGTCCGGACGCCCCTGGTTCTCGCGCTGGCCGTTGTCCTCCTGGCCGCCGTTGTTCTCCTTGTTCTCCTTGTTTTCCTTGCTCTCCTTGCTCTCCTTGCTCTCCTTGCCGCCGTTGTCCTCCTGGCGCCCGTGGTCGTCACGGCCGCTGTCCTCACGCTGGCCGTTCTCCTCGTGCCGCCCACCGTCGTCGTGACGGCTGTCCTCGTCGTGGCGGCTGTCCTCGTCGTGACGGCTGTCCTCGTCGTGACGGCTGTCCTCGTCGTGACGGCTGTCCTCGTCGTGACGGCTGTCCTCGTCGTGACGGCTGTCCTCGTCGTGGCGGCTGTCCTCGTCGTGACGGCTGTCCTCCTCGTGCCGCCCACCGTCGTCGTGACGGCTGTCCTCGTCGTCCCGGACGTGATCGTGGCGGCCGTTCGGGTCCTGATGACCATTCTCGTCGTGGCGGCCGTTCGAGTGCTGGTCACCGTTCTCGTGGTGCCCCTTGCTGTCACCGTGCGCCCTGTCCTGGTGGCACTTGTTGCTCGGCGACGAGTGCGGCTCGGGGGTGCTGCCCGTGGCCCATGCGGTTCCCGGAGCACCTGTGACCAGGGCCGCCGCCGCGATGGCACCCGCTGAGGCCACGCCCCAGCGCCGGAAAGAACGACGAGACCGCTGAAGGAATCTGCTCTGCTGCGTCATTACCTGAATTCACTCCTTGGGCATGGGTGCTCCATTACCGGCGCCGCGCCGGACGCACTGCACCCTTCCCCGAGCCCAGGACCCGCTAGCGGATTCCGATCTTCAGTCCCCCGGTTGGAGGTAAATCAGGCCGTCATATCCTGCGTATGGATCATGCGCAGGCACCACCGTTTGCGCCACGTCGTCACTGGAGGGCCGATGACCACCCGTACCGCAGTCATCACCGGCGCGAGCAGCGGGATCGGCGCCGCGACCGCGCGCCGCCTGGCCGCCGCCGGATTCCGCGTCATCCTCGCCGCCCGCCGTAAGGAGCGCCTCGACGCGCTCACCGCCGAGCTGACCGAGGCGGGGCACGAGGCCGAGGCGTATGTCCTGGATGTCACCGACCGTGCCGCCGTGGAGTCCTTCGCCGCCGCTGTGGACCGCTGCGACGTCCTGGTGAACAACGCGGGCGGCGCGATCGGCGCCGAGCCCGTCGCCACCGCCGACCCGGCCGACTGGCGGGCGATGTACGAGGTCAATGTGGTGGGCGTGCTCCAGGTGACCCAGGCGCTGCTGCCCGCCCTCACCGCCTCCGGCGACGGCACGATCGTGGTGCTGTCCTCCACGGCGGGCCATGTGGCGTACGAGGGCGGCGGCGGGTACGTGGCGGCCAAGCACGGCGCCCACGCCATCGCGGCCACCCTGCGCCTGGAGCTGTGCGGTGAGCCGGTGCGGGTGATCGAGATCGCCCCGGGCATGGTCAGGACGGACGAGTTCGCGGTGAACCGCTACCGCGGCGACGAGGCCAAGGCCGCGGCCGTCTACGACGGCGTGGCCGAGCCGCTGACCGCCGACGACGTGGCCGACACGGTCGAGTGGGCGGTCACCCGCCCCTCGCATGTGAACATCGACATGATGGTCATCCGCCCACGCGCCCAGGCCGCCCAGCACAAGGTCCACCGCGAGCGCTGAGCCCGCGAACCGGCGGCTTGTAGCCGTCCGCCCGTCCGACCCGGTGCATGTGCGCCGTCCCGAGGTCTCTCCGATGCTGGGAGAGACCGTCACCTCACGGTGAAGCGGAGGCGTCATGAGAGTTGTCGTAGATCTCAACCGGTGCCAGGGCTACGCACAGTGCGCCTTCCTCGCGCCGGATGTGTTCGCGATGCACGGTGAGGAGGCGCTGCTGTACGACGGGCAGCCCGACGACTCGCGGCGCCTGGACGTCCTGCGGGCGGAGGCGGCCTGTCCGGTCAAGGCCATCACCGTGGAGGGCGCGGGCGCCACATGGGCCGCGGAGGGGGCGGGTGTCTCCGATGGCGGTTGACGGTTCGCTGGAGCGGCTCAGGCGCGAGGGCCGCATCGTCGTCGTAGGCGCCTCCCTGGCGGGGCTGCGGGCCGCCGAGACGCTCCGGGAGGAGGGCTTCACCGGCACCCTCACCATGATCGGTGACGAGCCGTACGAGCCGTACGACCGCCCGCCGCTGTCCAAGCAGGTCCTGCTCGGCAGGGTGCCGGCCGACCATACGGCGCTTCCCCGGCGCCGCGCGATCGAGGCGCGATGGCGGCTGGGTGTCGCCGCGACCGGTCTGGATCTGTCGGCCAAGCGGGTGGCTCTCGCCGATGGCACCTCGGTGGAGTACGACCGGCTGCTCATCGCCACCGGGGTCCGCTCCCGCCCGTGGCCGAACGAGCTGGAGGCCGGCCTGGACGGCGTCTTCGTGCTGCGGACCATGGACGACGCCACCCGGTTGAGGCACCGGCTGAAGGCCGGGCCCAGCCGGGTGCTGGTGATCGGTGCCGGATTCACCGGCTCGGAGATCGCCTCCGTCTGCCGCGAGCGGGACCTGCCCGTCACGGTCGCCGAACGCGGCCCGACCCCCCTGTCGGGCGCCCTGGGCAGCGTGATCGGCGATGTGGCCGCCCAGCTGCACCACCAGCACGGCGTCGACCTGCGCTGCGGCGTGATGGTCACCGGGCTCGAAGGCGACGGCGCGGGACGGCTGCGACGGGCCCACTTCTCCGACGGCGGCACGGTGGACGCGGAGGTGGCCGTCGTCGCCCTGGGCGCGACGCGCAACACCGAATGGCTCACGGGATCCGGGCTGGCCGCGGGGCCGCGCGGGATCGCCTGCGACGCGGGCTGCCGGGCCTTCGACGTACGGGGCATCGTCGCCGACGATGTCTTCGTCGCGGGAGACGTCGCCCGCTCCCCGCATCCGCTGTTCGGCTACCAGTTCCTGTCCCTGGAGCACTGGGGCAACGCGGTCGCGCAGGCCGAGGTCGCCGCCCACAACATGATCTGCCACGGTGAGGAGCGCCGCCCGCACCTGTGGACGCCGTATTTCTGGTCGGCCCAGTTCGGCGTCAACATCAAGTCCGTCGGGGTCCCGAACATGGCCGACCAGATCATCGTCAGCCAGGGGTCGCTGGGCGAACACCGCTTCACCGCGGCCTATGGCTACCAGGGCCGCGTCATCGCCGCCGTCACCTTCGACCAGGCGAAATGGCTGGAGTTCTACCAGCGGCAGATCGAACAGGCCGCGCCCTTCCCCCCGCCGTTCACCACCGTCGACCGGCGGACCGAAGGACTGCGTCCGGTGCCGGCCGGATTCCCCGACCCCTCGGTGCCCACCCACGGCCCGCAGGTGACCGTGAGCGGCCACTCCCCGACCGACCAGCGCGTCACGTTCACCCCGGCCTGACGCGGGCCCCGACGCCTGACGCGTTCACCCCCGCCTGATACGGGCCCCACCACCCGACGCGGACACCCGGACACCATCGGCACCCGGAAGGAAAACCACCATGACGTCGGTCGCACTCCTGGGCCAGATCCTCGACTACGCCAACCGCGCCGACCCCTACCCGCTGTATGCCGAACTCCGCAGGACCCCCGTGGTGCGGGACGAATCCGGCCCCTACCTCGTCAGCACCTACTGGGAGATCCACAGCCTGCTGCACGACCCCAGGGTCAGCTCCGACATCCGCAATCTCGCCCCCGAGGCGAAGACCGGCCCCAGGACCGATGACCCCGACCTGCCGCCGAGCTTCATCAGGCTCGACCCCCCGGACCACGACCGCCTGCGCCGGCTGATCATGCGGACGTACGGCCCGCCGCACTCCCCCCGGCGCGTCTACGGCCTGCACGGCGAGATCTCCGGAATCGTCTCCGGCCTCATCGACCGCTTCCAGGGGCGGGAGCAGATCGACCTCGTCGACGACTTCTCCTACCCCTTCCCCGTCACCGTGATCTGCCGTCTGCTCGGGGTCCCGCAGGAGGACGAGCAGCGCTTCCACGGCTGGGCCGACACCGTCGCCACCGCCATCGAGCCGCCCGTGGGCACGCCCGAGGAACAGGAGGCCCACTGGCGGTCCATCCGCGAGGCCCACCACCAGCTCGCCGACTACCTCTCGGGCCTGATCGAGCAGCGCCGCCGCGCACCCCGGGAGGACATGATCTCCGCCCTGGCCACCGACTGCGGAGCCGACGAGAGCCCGATGTCCCTGCCCGAGATGCTCAGCAACCTGACGCTGCTGCTGATCGCCGGGCATGAGACCACCGTCAACCTCATCACCAACGGGATGCTCACCCTGCTGCGCCACCCCGACCACCTCAAGCAGCTTCGCGCGGACCCCGACCTGGTCATCCCGCTGGTGGAAGAGCTGCTGCGGTTCGAACCGCCCGTGCAGCTACTGCCCGAGCGCACCACGCTCGACGACATCGAGATCGCCGGGACCACCATTCCCCAGGGCGCCTCCCTGTGGCTCGTCCCGGCCTCCGGGAACCGGGACCCCCAGCGCTTCCCCGAGCCCGACCGCTTCATCCCCGACCGCCCGGACAACCAGCACTTCGGCTTCGGCACCGGCATCCACAACTGCATCGGCTCGCCCCTGGCCCGCCTCGAGGCGCAGGCCGCGCTGGCCGAACTCGTCCGCCGGCTCGACAACCCCCGCCTGGTCGAGGACCCGCCCCCTTACCGCCACAACGCCGTCCTCAGAGGCCCCCGGCATCTGCCCATCGCCTTCGACGGCCTCAGCCGATAGCGCCGGGCATCACCCGTGGACAAGGCGAGGCCCCCGAACCGTCACCGGTCCGGGGGCCGTTGATCATGTGCGGTCGCGGGGTTCCGGGCCTCAGCCCTTCACGCACACGACCTGCTTGAGCCTCGCCACCACCTCGACCAGATCCCGCTGCTGGTCGATGACCTTCTCGATCGGCTTGTACGCCCCCGGGATCTCGTCCACGACGCCGGAGTCCTTACGGCACTCCACGCCCCGCGTCTGCTCCTCCAGATCCCGGGTCGAGAAGCGCTTCTTCGCCGCGTTACGGCTCATCTTCCGGCCCGCTCCGTGCGAGGCCGAGTTGAACGACGCCTCGTTCCCCAGACCACGCACGATGTACGAACCGGTGCCCATCGAGCCCGGGATGATCCCGTAGTCCCCGCTTCCGGCGCGGATGGCGCCCTTACGGGTCACGAGAAGGTCCATGTGCGCGTAGCGCTCCTCGGCGACGTAGTTGTGGTGGCAACTGATCACCGGCTCGAAGACGGGGCGGGCCTTCCTGAACTCCTTGCGCACCACGTCCTGGAAGAGCGCCATCATGATCGCGCGGTTGTACTTCGCGTACTCCTGCGCCCAGAAGAGATCGTGCCGGTACGCGGCCATCTGCGGGGTGTCCGCGATGAAGACGGCCAGGTCGCGGTCGACCAGATCCTGGTTGTGCGGCAGCTTCCGGGCCTCGCCGATGTGGTACTCGGCGAGCTCCTTACCGATGTTGCGGGAGCCGGAGTGCAGCATCAGCCAGACCGAGCCCTCGTCATCGAGGCAGAACTCGATGAAGTGGTTACCGGACCCGAGCGACCCCATCTGCTTGACGGCCCGCTCCTGACGGAACTTGACCGCCTCGGCCACTCCCCGAACCGGCTCCAGAAGTCGTCCCACCCCGCCGTCGGAAACGCGTGCAGCCGTCCCGGGTCCACCGGGTCGTCGTGCATTCCGCGCCCCACCGGGATCGTCTGCTCGATCCGGGACCGCAGCCGCGAGAGATCCCCCGGGAGGTCGTCGGCGGTCAGCGATGTCTTGACCGCCGACATCCCGCAGCCGATGTCCACGCCGACGGCCGCCGGGCACACCGCGCCCGCCATCGCGATCACCGAGCCGACCGTGGCACCCTTCCCGTAATGCACATCCGGCATCACGGCGAGGCCCTTGATCCAGGGCAGCGTGGCGACATTCCGGAGCTGCTGCATGGCCACGCCCTCGACCGTCGAGGGGTCGGTCCACATCCGGATCGGCACCTGGGCGCCGGGCACCTCGACATACGACATGATGTACTCATTCCCCCGTAAAAGACAGAAAACGCAAAAGCCGGACCAAGGCCCCGTAGACGGCAGGCGACCGGCAGGCACCGCAGTGCGTGCGGTAGACATTGTCTCCAGCCACCGCCCCCGGGCGGCAAGGAGTTTTCCGTCGCTCGAAGGGACACCGACAGTGCAGCCAGCGCAGCGAAGGGCGTACGGATGGCGGGCCACCCCGGCCGTCGCCGTGCTCATCACCGTGCTCGCCGCCGCGGGGCTCGGCGGATGCACCGGCTCCGATTCATCCTCCGGCCCGGACGACGGCGCCTCCGGCGACTCCGGGACGAATGTCTCCGCCGAGCCCGGCCGTTACCGCACCCTGCCCGAGGCATGCGGCGCGGTCAGCCGTAAGACCCTGCAGACCCTGCTGCCGGGCGCCGAGCAGGACGACAAGGTGTACGACGGCCAGGCCGCCGTGACGTATGACATAGACCGGCGGGACGGCTGCCGCTGGAAGGTGGAGACCGCGAGCGGCACGCGCTATCTCACGATCGACTTCCAGCGCGTCGTCTCGTACGACCCCTCGGTCAGCGATGACGACCGGGCGCAGGAGACCTACGAGAAGAAGGCCGTCGCCGCCCACATCCCGGACGCCCCGAGCTCCCCCTCGACCCCCTCCACGAGCTCACAGAGCGAGGGCGGCACGAGCGGTGACAGCGGCTCCTCCGCCTCCCCCGGCACCAGCTCCGACGAGCCCGGCACGAGCGGTAAGGGTGCCGCGGGCGATGAGGCCCACAACTCCGACCAGACAGGCAAAGGCACCGATACCCCCTCCGCGGGGGGCGAGGCGAGCGGCGAAAGTGATGAAGGTGACACCGCCTCGGACGACACCGCCCCGCGCCGGCTGGACGACCTCGGTGACGACGCCTTCCTCAACGACGAGCTGATCACCAAGGACTCGGGTATACACCGCGATATCACGCTGGTGTTCCGGTCCTCGAATGTGATTGCCACCATTGAGTACGACCAGTGGACGACCGACAAGAAGCACATTCCCAACAGCCAGGGACTGCAGGAAAACGCCCAGGACTTGGCCGATGAGCTGACCGGTCGCCTCAACGAATAGCGGGTTCCGGCCCCCCTCTGCGAGCCCCCGCTCAGACCTCGGAAATTGGGACGCCCGCGCGTCGGCCGCGTACCGTGCCGACTAATGACGCGGGCGGTACGTCCGCCCATCGACAGAGAATGAGCGAAGGACCCATGCACCGTTCAGCCCCGCGACTCGCCCGAATACTCGCCTGCGCGACCGTACCGATGGTGCTCGTCGCCGGCTGCTCCTCCGGCTCGGACGACAAGGACGACAAGAACGCCGGTGGCTCGGCGAGACCCGGCTCGCCCAGCGCTTCACCCACCGTCGCGGCCGCGAAGTTCAGCAAGCTGCCCGACGTGTGCACCGCCCTTTCCGGCAAGACCGTCGACAAGCTCGTCCCCAAGGCGCAGAACAAGAAGGGCAAGGCCCTTCCCTCGGCCGACACCAACACGTCGGCCAGTTGCCTGTGGAGCGGCCTCGACGGCTTCAAGTACCGCTCGCTGACCGTCTCCCTCAAGCTGTTCCGCTCCGACCCGGGGCTCGGCTCCGGCGACCGGCGCGCCGGGGAGTACGCCGCCCAGCAGGCGAGCCGGGCCGCCACCGGCAAGGTGACCGACCCCAAGACCGAGAAGGTCGCGGGCATCGGCGACGAGGCGACCTCGGTCAGCTCCAAGGAGAAGAAGGACGGCGACGAGTTCCGCAACCAGACGGTGGTGACCCGCACCGCCAACGTCGTCATCACCGTCCAGTACGACGGCGCGGGCTATGAGAAGGAGAAGACCCCGGACGCGGCCGCGCTGCTCAAGGACGCCAAGTCCGCCGCCAAGGAGGCCGTCGGCGCCATCGCGAAGGACTCCCAGAGCGGCACCTGATCCCCCGACACGGCCCCTTCCCGCCCACGGACCTTGACGTGTATGCGACGCTGAGGCCGCTGTTGTTGAAGACGGGGAGGGGTCGCGGGTGGCCGCGATGCGACTGACACGGATGCACCGAATACTGGCCGGGGTGGTCGTCACCGGGGCGGTGGTGATCGCGGGGATCGGCTTCGCCGGTTCCTACTCCGCGGTGCGCGATCTCGCCCTCGACAAGGGCTTCGGCGCGTTCTCCAACGTCTTTCCGATCGGCATCGACGCGGGGATCGTGGTCCTGCTCGCGCTGGATCTGCTGCTCACCTGGATCCGCATCCCCTTCCCGCTGCTGCGCCAGACGGCCTGGCTGCTGACCGCGGCCACCATCGCCTTCAACGGCGCGGCCGCCTGGCCGGACCCGGTCGGCGTCGGCATGCACGCCGTGATCCCGATCCTCTTCGTCGTCTCCGTGGAGGCCGCCCGGCACGCGGTCGGCCGGATCGCGGACATCACCGCCGACCGGCACATGGAGTCGGTCCGCATCACCCGCTGGCTGCTCGCGCCGGTGCCCACCTTCCGGCTGTGGCGCCGGATGAAGCTGTGGGAGCTGCGCAGTTACGACGAGGTCATCAGGCTGGAGCAGGACCGGCTGGTCTACCAGGCCCGGCTGCGGGCCCGCTATGGGCGCGCCTGGCGCCGTAAGGCGCCCGTGGAGTCGCTGATGCCGCTGCGGCTGGCGCGGTACGGGGTGCCGCTGTCGGACACCGCCCCGGCGGGGCTCGCGGCGGCCGGTCTTGAGCCGTCCGCGGTGTCGCCGACGGCGCTTCCGCGGGGCCGGACCGACGCGGCGGACGGGGCGGGGGCCAAGAGCACCTCCCCGGGGGCCCAGCCGGGCCCGTACGGCCCGCCCGGGGCCCTGGAGGGTGCGGGCGGCACCGGCGCCGCCGACGCCCCGCAGCAGCACCCCCAGACGCCCCAGACGCAGGAGCTGCCGCTCTCGCTGCCCCTGCCGGTCTACCAGCAGCCCGCCGGGCAGGGCCACGACGGCCGCCACGCCGTGCCGTTCGACCCGGCGGCCGCCACCCACCCCACGCCGGTCGAGCAACAGCCGCAGCAGCCGCAGCAGCCGCAGTACGAGCAGGCCCCCCAGCCGCAGTACCAGCAGGTCCCGGCCCAGGCGGCGCAGTTCGGGCAGCAGCCCGAGCAGCAACAGTCGCAGCAGCCCCAGCTGACCGTGCCGGTCGGGCCCGGCGGCCGGGTGCGCCCGCTCGGCGGTGAGGGCGTCGGCAGCCATCAGGGCGTGTACGTGCCGGAGCAGCGCGAGCCCGAGCGGTACGCGTACGAGGAGCAGCCGGGGCAGCCGGTGAACCAGCTCCCGGACGACGTCCCGCGCGAGGAGGTCTACTACGCGACCTTCCGCCAGTTCCTCGCCGACCACAGCCGGTACCCCTCCGCGTACCAGTTCGGGCAGCGGCTGCGCGAGACGTACGGCGTGAGCGACCTCAGCAACGGCGAGCTGTCCGCGTATGTCGAGGACTTCAAGGAGCGCGTCCGCCTGGAGCGGGAAGCCATCCCGTAAAGCCGAAGGCGCCGGGCGGCAGCCGTAAGGCCGCCCGCCCGGCGCCCGGGAGCGCGGAGGTCAGGCCGCGAGCAGCTTGCGCACCCGGTCCGCCCCCACCGCCAGCAGCAGCGTGGGCAGCCTCGGGCCGGTGTCCCGCCCGACCAGCAGGGTGTAGAGCAGCGCGAAGAACGACCGCTGGGCGACCTTCAGCTCCGGCGTCGGCTTGGCGTCCGGCGACAGCCCCGCCTGGATCTTGGGCACTCCGTAGACCAGCGTGGTGAGGCCGTCCAGCGACCAGTGGTCGTCCAGGCCGTCGAGCAGCAGCCGCAGCGACTCCCGCTCGGCATCGCCCAGCACGGCCAGCCGCTCGGTGTCCGGCTCGTCCCGGACCCGGGTGCGCTGGTCGGCCGGGACCTGGGTGGTGATCCAGCGCTCGGCCTTGTCGAGCCGGGGCCGGGTCTCCTCCAGGGACGTGACCGGGTTGCCCGGGTCGAGGTCGCTGAGGATGCGCAGCGTCTGCTCGTCATGGCCGGTGGTGATGTCCACCACCGAGGCCAGCGTGCGGTACGGCAGCGGGCGCGGGGTGCTCGGCAGCTCGCCCGTGGAGGTGCGCGTCGCGCGGCCGTAGGCGGCCACGTCGGCGGGCTGGGCCGTGCCCTCGGTGATCTTGCGCTCCAGCGCGTCCCACTCGTCGTAGGTCCGCTGGATCTCCTGGTCGAAGGCGATCTTGAAGGACTGGTTGGGCCGGCGGCGGGCGTACAGCCAGCGCAGCAGCGGCGCCTCCATGATCTCCAGGGCGTCGGCCGGGGTGGGCACACCGCCCTTGGAGGAGGACATCTTGGCCATGCCGCTGATGCCCACGAACGCGTACATCGGGCCGATGGGCTGCTCGCCGCCGAAGACCTCGCGGACGATCTGGCCGCCGACCACGTAGGACGAGCCGGGCGAGGAGTGGTCGACGCCCGAGGGCTCGAAGACGACGCCCTCATACGCCCAGCGCATCGGCCAGTCGACCTTCCAGACCAGCTTGCCCCGGTTGTGCTCGGTGAGCAGGACGGTCTCGCCGTGGCCGCACGCGCAGGTGTAGGCCAGCTCGGTGGTCTCGTCGTCGTACGAGGTCACCGTGGTCAGATCGCGGTCGCAGACCGAGCAGTAGGGCTTGTACGGGAAGTAGCCCGCGCCGCCCGCGCTGCCGTCGTCCTCGGCGGCCGCGCCCGAGCCCTCGGCGGCGGCCAGCTCGGCCTCGTCGACCGGCTTCTGCTGCTGCTTGGCCGGCTTCTTGGCGCCGGCCTTCTCCTTGGTGCGGTACCGGTCCAGGACGGCGTCGATCTCCCGGCGATGGCGCATCGCGTGCAGGATCTGCTCGCGGTACGCCCCCGAGAGGTACATCTCGGTCTGGCTGATGGGGTGGAACTCGATGCCCATCTCCCGCAGCGCCTCGGCCATCGGCACCTTGAAGTGCTCCGCCCAGTTCGCATACGGCGATCCGGGCGGGGCCGGGACCGAGGTGAGCGGCTTGCCGATGTGCTCGGACCAGGACGGGTCGATCCCGGCCGGGACCTTGCGGTACCGGTCGTAGTCGTCCCAGGACAGGATGTGAACGCATTCGTAGCCCCGGCGCCGGATCTCGTCGGCGACCAGGTGCGGGGTCATGACCTCGCGCAGATTGCCGAGGTGGATCGGGCCGGACGGGCTGAGGCCCGAGGCGCAGACGACAGGTTTGCCCGGGGCGCGGCGCTCCGCCTCGGCAATGACCTCGTCGGCGAATCGGGAGACCCAGTCGGTCTCGGTGCTCTGAGCCACGGTCGGCACTTCCTTCCTAGCGGTCATGGCACCGCCCATTGTCCCAGACGGAACGGACCCCTCTGGCGTTGCCCACAGGGCCTGCCGGGCGGGCCCGGGTTATCCACAGGCCGGGGAAATCGTTGGACCCGCCGTGAAATACTGGGTTGCCCATACCACCACTATCGGAATGGCACCTCATCTATGGCATCGGTCGCTTCCCTCGCCGCCACCGTCCATCAGCGCGTCGCGGACGCCCTCTCGGCTGCCCTGCCGGAGGCCGGCTCCGCGGACCCGCTGCTGCGACGAAGCGACCGGGCCGATTTCCAGGCCAACGGGATGCTGGCGCTGGCCAAGAAGCTCCAGGGAAACCCTCGTGAGCTGGCCTCCAAGGTCGTGGCGCACCTTCCGGTCGCCGCCACCTCGGCCGACCCCGATCCGGTGATCGCCGACATCGAGGTCTCCGGCCCCGGCTTCCTCAACATCACGATCGCCGACTCCGCGATCACCGCGACCCTGGCCGCCCGCGCCGCCGACGACCGCCTCGGCGTGCCGTCCGCGCAGGCGCCCGGCACCACCGTGATCGACTACGCCCAGCCCAATGTGGCCAAGGAGATGCACGTCGGCCATCTGCGCTCGGCGGTGATCGGCGACGCGGTGGTGCGGATCCTGGAGTTCGCGGGCGAGAAGGTGGTCCGCCGCCACCACATCGGCGACTGGGGCACCCAGTTCGGCATGCTCATCCAGTATCTGATCGAGCACCCGCATGAGCTGGACCACAAGGACGCCTCCTCCGGTGAGGAGGCCATGTCCAATCTGAACCGGCTGTACAAGGCCGCGCGGGCGCTCTTCGACGCCGACCCGGAGTTCAAGGAGCGGTCCCGGCGGCGGGTGGTGGACCTCCAGGCGGGCGACGAGGAGACCATCGCCCTGTGGCGGAAGTTCGTGGACGAGTCGAAGATCTACTTCTACTCGGTCTTCGACAAGCTGGACATCGAGATCCACGACCCCGATGTGGTCGGCGAGTCGGGTTACAACGACATGCTGGCCGAGACCTGCCGGCTGCTGGAGGAGTCCGGCGTCGCCGTTCGCTCCGAGGGTGCGCTGTGCGTCTTCTTCGACGACATCAAGGGCCCCGAGGGCAATCCGGTGCCGCTGATCGTCCAGAAGTCCGACGGCGGCTTCGGCTATGCGGCCACCGACCTCTCCGCGATCCGCGACCGGGTGCAGCATCTGAAGGCCGACACCCTGCTGTATGTGGTGGACGCCCGGCAGTCGCTGCACTTCAAGATGGTCTTCGAAACCGCCCGCCGGATCGGCTGGCTCAATGACCAGGTGCACGCCGTCCAGCTCGCCTTCGGCACCGTCCTGGGCAAGGACGGTAAGCCGTTCAAGACCCGCGCGGGCGAGACGGTGCGGCTGGAGGACCTGCTGAACGAGGCGACCGAGCGGGCCGCCGCCGTGGTCCGGGAGAAGAGCGAGAAGCTCGGCCTCACCGAGGAGGAGATCCTCGAGCGCGGCGCCCAGGTCGGCGTCGGCGCGGTGAAGTACGCGGATCTGTCCACCTCCGCCTCGCGTGACTACAAGTTCGACCTCGACCAGATGGTCTCGCTCAACGGCGACACCTCGGTCTATCTGCAGTACGCGTACGCCCGGATCCAGTCGATCCTGCGCCGCGCCGAGGAGGGCCAGCGGGCGCTGGCCCATCCCGAGCTGCCGCTGACCAAGGCCGAGCGGGCGCTGGGCCTGCACCTCGACCAGTTCGGGGAGACGCTGGGCGAGGTGGCCGCCGGGTTCGAGCCGCACAAGCTGGCCGGGTATCTCTACCAGCTGGCCTCGCTCTACACGACCTTCTACGACCAGTGCCCGGTCCTGAAGGCCGAGGGCGGCCCGTCCCAGGTGGAGAACCGCCTGTTCCTGTGCGACATCACGGCGCGGACGCTGCGGCAGGGCATGACCCTGCTGGGCATCCGCACCCCCGAGCGCCTCTGAGCCGGTCGAACGTGAAGCGCCCCGCCCCTGCGACAGGGAGCGGGGCGCCGCACGTTCATCAGGGGCGTATCGCGTTCCTCAACCGCGCGTGCCTCAACCGCGCGTTCCTCACCGGCAGAGCACATCGTGCTGCGGCCGCTCCCCCTTCAGCAGGAAGTCCGTGACCTTCCGGTCCGCGCAGGCGCTGCCGTTGTTCACCACATAGGCCGCGCCATGCCCCATCGCGTCCACGCTGACCATCCGGGCCCGGTCGCCGTAGGCGCGCCGCAGGTTCAGCGCCCCGCTGTACGGGGTGGCCACATCGCGCTTGTTCTGCACCAGCAGGACGTTCGACGGCCCCTGGTCGGTGATCCGCACCGGCTTGTCCCGCGGCGCGTCATGCCAGAACGAGCACGGCGTGACGTTCACCGGCATGCCCGCGGTGAGCGGGTGGCTCTTACGGCTGGCGGCCACATCCCGGGCGTAGTCCGGCAGGGACGTGGGCCACTTCACGTCGTTGCAGATGGTCGCGAGGGACACGGCCGCGGCGTCCTGGGACGGGTCGGCCGGTGCCGCACCGGGCGCCTTACCGGCGTCCGCGGCCACGATCAGCCTGGCCAGGTCCTCGAAGTCGTCCCGGGAGTACAGGGCGTTCAGCATGCTCTGGCGCAGTGCGTTGCCGTCCAGCTCGGGCGGGTTGGCGCCGGGCCACGGCAGCGGCTTCGCGTCCAGCCGGGCGGCGAGGTCCAGCACCCTGCTGCGCACCCCGTCGGGGGTCCCGGCGAGCCGGACGGGGCTGTTCGGGGCGGAGGCCCAGGCGGCGAAGTCGGGGAAGGTGTCCTCGACGCCGACGGCGTAATTCGCCAGCCAGCGGCGCTCCACCCGCTCCGGGTCCGGGTCGTCATTGCTGTCCAGCACCCAGCGGTCGGTGTGCTCGGGGAACATCTGCGCGTAGACGGAGCCCACGTACGTCCCGTAGGAGACGCCCCATGCGGACAGCTTCCGCTCGCCGAGCGCCCGGCGGATGCTGTCGATGTCCCGGGCCTCGTTGACGGTGCTGATGGTGCGCAGCAGCTCACCGCCGTTGCGGGCGCAGGTGTCGGCGATACGGCGGCCGGTGGTGACGTTCCGCGTGATGTCCCCGCCGGGGGCGGGCCAGGGGCGGGAGGCGAGCAGCGACAGATCGGCGGTGTCCAGACCGCATCCGGTGTGCGTGGACCGCCCCATGCCGCGCGGGTCGAAGCTGACGATGTCATAGGCGTCCCGCACCGACCGCGGCAGCCGCTTGCCGAGTGTGGTGGGCCGCTCCAGCCCCGTGGATCCGGGGCCGCCCGGGATCAGCAGCAGGGTGCCCCGGCGGGCCTGCGGCCGCTCGCTGGGGATACGGGATACGGCGAGGGAGATCCGCTTGCCGCCGGGGTCGCGGTGGTCCAGCGGCACCGTGAGCGTGGCGCATTCCTGCCGGGGGTCGAGCCCGGTGCCCGCGCAGGCCCCCCAGCTGAGCGCGGTGGCGGTCGGATCGGCCAGCGGTCCCGGCGTCGCGTCCGCGGACGCGCTGCCGAGGAGGGATGCGGTGGCGGCGGTGGCGATGGCCAGCGCGGCGGTTCTGCCGGTCGTCGGTCTCATGTGCACAAGCCTTGTCGAACCGGCTTCTGCCTCCCATCCGGGCAACCGGCCGACCCGTCCGGGGGATAACCCCCGACGGAGCGTCAGGCGTAGCGTCGCGCACGTAGCATTCGCGACACATTTCCCGGACCGGGACAACCTCTCGCCACCCCGGCCCGTCCAACCCCGTGAATCACCTGTCATCAACAGACCATTGGGGGCTCGACCATGCGACGGTGGGGGACCGCACTCACGGCGATGGTGCTCGCGGGCGGCGCGCTGGCGGCGACGGCGGGGGCGGCGGGAGCCGTCACTCCGGCCGCGGCCGGGGCGGCGGCCTGTGAGACCGGCTGGGGCAGCGGCGACAAGACGGCCCAGCCGGCGGGGCACACACCGCTGGGGAGCATCAGGACCGGCCGGCACGCCTGCTACGACCGCATGGTGTTCGACGTGAAGGGCGCCACGGCCGCCGATCGCGTCGGCTACCGCGTGGCCTACGTGGACACCCTGTACCAGGACGGCTCGGGCGAGGAGATCCCGGTCGGCGGCGGGGCGATCCTGGACATCCATGTGGCCGCGCCGAGCTACGACCCGGGGACCGGCGGGGAGTCGTATCCGGGGCGGGCGCGCAAGCCGCTGCCGGGGGTGAACATCGCCGGGTACCAGACCTTCCGGGACACCCGCTTCGGCGCCAGCTTCGAGGGCGAGACCCAGGTCGGCCTGGGCGTGCGCGCACGGCTGCCGTTCCGCGTCTTCCAGACGGACGGCCGGGTCGTGGTGGATGTGGCGCACTCCTGGAACGCGGTGCGCTGAGGGAGACGGCGAAGGGCCTGCCCCACGGCCGGACGGTCGTGGGGCAGGCCCTTGTTCGCCTCGGACTCGGCCTACCGCTTGAAGCCGTAGTCCATGATCTTCTTCGCGTCCGCCGTGCGGTTGTCCACCGAGGAGGAGGCGAGGACGGTGCCGATGACCGTCTTCCCGTTCCGGGTGGCGGCGAAGACCAGGCAGTACTTGGCCTCCGGACCCGAACCGGTCTTGACGCCGATGGTGCCCGAATAGCTGCCCAGCAGATTGTTGGTGTTGGTCCACGACATGTAGCGGTAGCCGCCGCTCTTCGTGGTCACCTTCTGCTTGGTCGACTTCGTCTTCACGACCGTACGGAACGTGGAGTACTTCATCGCGCTGCTGGCCAGCTTCGTCAGATCGCGCGGTGTCGAGTAGTTGGCGCCGTGCCCGATGCCGTCGAACGAGTCGAAGTGGGTGTTCGTCAGCCCGAGGGACTTGGCCGTGGTGTTCATCTTGCCGATGAACGACTTCACCCGCGCGGCCCGGGTGGAACCGGTGCCGAACTTGTCCGCCAGCGCGTACGCCGCGTCACAGCCGGACGGGAGCATCAGCCCGTACAGCAACTGGCGGACGGTGACCTTGTCGCCGACGATCAGCCGGGCCGAGGAGGCCCAGTTGTTGTCGACGATGTAGTCGCTGTACGCCTTCTGGACCGTGACCTTGGCGTCCAGGTTGAGGTTCGGCTGTGCGAGCACCACCCGGGCAGTCATGATCTTGGTGGTGGAGCCGGTGGACCGACGGGTGTCCGCGGCCTTGGTGAACAGGCTCTTTCCCGTGCCGTTGTTCATCACGAACCCGCCCTTGGCGGCGATCGTGGGAGTAGCGGTCGTCGCGGCCTGCGCGGAGGCGGTGAACGCCCCCGCCGTCAGCACGGCTCCCGCGGTGATCGCGACCGCGGATACGCGACGTAGACCCTTCATGCCGGTTTTCAACGTGAATATCTCCAAATGCCCCATGCGTGCGGCCGCATCGCAGGGCCGCTCTCCCATGTGACGCGTGAAAGGGGTCAAGGGATGTGCCCCTCTGCCGAGATTTCTGGAAATTCCCCCGGCTGCCCGCCTGCCCGCCCCGTCACCGGCAGCCGCGGGGGCGGGCCGCGGGCCGGATAGTGGATCGTGCCGATTCCCGAAAGCCACCGAAAGCGCCGCCATGACCTCCCAGCAACTCCTCGACCGCGTCCAGCGCCTGGCCGACGCGGGCGGCCGCCGCCTGCTCGGCATCGCCGGACCGCCCGGGGCCGGCAAGACCACCCTCGCCGAGTACCTGGTCGACGCCCTCGGCGCCGACCGCGCCGTCCTGGTGCCGATGGACGGCTTCCACCTCGCCGACGCCGAGCTGCGCCGACTCGGCCTGCTCGGCCGCAAGGGCGCGCCGGAGACCTTCGACCCGTACGGCTACACCGCGCTGCTGCGGCGGCTGCGGGCGCCGCGCGCCGAGGAGGTCGTCTACGCGCCGGGGTTCGACCGCGAGCTGGAACAGCCCGTCGCGGGCACCATCCCGGTGCCGCCAAAGATCCCGCTGGTGATCACCGAGGGGAACTATCTGCTGCTGGACGAGGCGCCCTGGCTCCCGGTCCGCGAGCTGCTGGACGAGACCTGGTGGGTCGACCTGGACACCGAGGAGCGGGTGCGCCGGCTGATCGACCGCCATGAGCGGTTCGGCAAGCCGCGCGAGGTGGCCGAGCGCTTCGTCCTCACCTCCGACGAGGCCAACGCCCGGCTGGTCGCCCCCGGGCGGGCGGCCGCCGACTTCGTGGTCGGGGGCCGGTGATCGCCGTGTGCGCGATATGAGGAGAAGCGGGCCGGGGGCTCCGCTCCCCCGGCCTCGTGATCATTCCCCGCGGTGGAGACTCACTCCCCGCGGTTCAGCCGCTGGGCGACCTCGACCGCCCAGTACGTGAGGATCATCCCGGCGCCAGCGCGCCGTACCGACGTCAGCGTCTCCATGATCGCGCGGTCGCGGTCGATCCAACCGTTGGCCGCCGCCGCCTCGACCATCGCGTACTCACCGGAGATCTGGTACGCGGCCACCGGCACGTCCACGGCGTCGGCGATCTGCCGCAGGATGTCCAGATACGGCAGGGCCGGCTTCACCATGACCATGTCCGCGCCCTCGGCCAGGTCCAGCTCCAGCTCGCGCATCGCCTCCCGGGCGTTGGCCGGGTCCTGCTGATACGTCTTGCGGTCGCCCTTCAGCGAGGAGCCCACCGCCTCGCGGAACGGGCCGTAGAAGGCGGAGGCGTACTTCGCGGTGTAGGCGAGGATCGAGACGTCCTGGTGCCCGGCGCCGTCCAGCGCCTCGCGGACCACCCCGACCTGCCCGTCCATCATGCCGCTGGGGCCCACCGTGTGGACGCCCGCGTCGGCCTGGACGCGGGCCATCTCCGCGTACCGCTCCAGGGTGGCGTCGTTGTCGATCCGGCCCTCGGTGTCCAGGACCCCGCAGTGGCCGTGATCGGTGTGCTCGTCCAGGCAGAGATCGGACATGATCACCAGGTCGTCGCCGACCTCGGCGCGCACATCGCGGATGGCCACCTGAAGGATTCCGTCCGGGTCGGTGCCGGGCGTGCCGACGGCGTCCTTCTTGGACTCCTCCGGCACCCCGAAGAGCATGATCCCGCCGATGCCCGCGGCGACCGCGTCGGCCGCCGCCTTCCGCAGGGAGTCCCGGGTGTGCTGCAGCACGCCCGGCATCGTCTGCAGCGGCACCGGCTCGGTCACGTCCTCGCGGACGAACGCGGGCAGGATCAGCTCGGCCGGATGCAGCCGGGTCTCCGCGACCATGCGGCGCATGGTCGGGTTCACCCGCAGCCGGCGCGGCCGCGCACCGGGGAAGCTGCCGTACGTGGTGCTCAAGAGCGTGCCCTCCTCCTCGAACCGGGCCGTCGCTCGCTCGGGCGGGTGACCGGCTCCCCGGCCTCGATCGCGGCCTGCCGCCGCGCCGCCCCGAAGTCCGCGAGCGCCTCGGCGAGCTTGAGCACCGAGGGCTCGGGCGACAGCACGTCCACCCGCAGCCCGTGCTCCTCCGCGGTCTTCGCGGTGGCCGGGCCGATACAGGCGATGACCGTGACATTGTGCGGCTTGCCCGCGATGCCGACGAGGTTCCGCACGGTGGACGACGAGGTGAAGAGCACCGCGTCGAACCCGCCGCCCTTGATGGCCTCACGGGTCTCGGCCGGCGGCGGCGAGGCGCGCACGGTGCGGTACGCGGTCACGTCGTCGACCTCCCAGCCCAGCTCGATCAGCCCGGCGACCAGGGTCTCGGTGGCGATGTCGGCCCGCGGCAGGAAGACGCGGTCGATCGGGTCGAAGACCGGGTCATACGGCGGCCAGTCCTCCAGCAGCCCGGCCGCGGACTGCTCACCGCTGGGCACCAGATCCGGCTTCACCCCGAAGTCGATCAGCGACTTCGCGGTCTGCTCGCCCACCGCCGCGACCTTGATCCCGGCGAACGCGCGGGCGTCGAGCCCGTACTCCTCGAACTTCTCCCGCACCGCCTTGACCGCGTTGACCGAGGTGAAGGCGATCCACTCATAGCGCCCGGTGACCAGGCCCTTGACCGCGCGCTCCATCTGCTGCGGGGTGCGCGGCGGCTCCACGGCGATCGTCGGCACCTCGCTGGGCACCGCGCCGTAGCTGCGGAGCTGGTCCGAGAGCGAGGCGGCCTGCTCCTTGGTGCGCGGCACCAGGACCTTCCAGCCGAACAGCGGCTTGGACTCGAACCAGGAGAGCTGATCGCGCCGGCCGGCCGCGCTCTGCTCGCCGACCACGGCTATCACCGGCTGTGCGCCCTGCGGGGACGGCAGCACCTTCGCCGCCTTCAGCACCTGGGCGATGGTCCCCAGCGTCGCGGTCCAGGTCCGCTGGCGGGTGGTGGTGCCGCCCACGGTGACGGTCAGCGGGGTGTCCGGCTTGCGGCCCGCGGCCACCAGCTCACCCGCGGCGGCGGCCACCGTCTCCAGGGTCGCGGAGACCACGGCGGTCGCGTCGGACGAGCCGACCTCGCTCCAGCAGCGCTCGTCGGCGGCCAGGGCGTCCACGAAGCGCACATCCGCGCTGTGGGCGTCCCGCAGCGGCACCCCCGCGTAGGCGGGCACGCCCACCGCGGCGGCCACACCCGGCACCACCTCGAAGAGGATGCCCTCGGCGGCGCAGGCGAGCATCTCCTCGGCGGCGTATCCGTCGAGGCCGGGGTCGCCCGCGACCGCGCGGACGACCCGCTTGCCGCCGCGCGCGGCCGTCATGACAAGATTGGCGGTGTCCCGGAGTATCGGGACGGCGGCGGTGGCTGACGACCCATCAGCGTCCGCCTGTCGCGGCGCGCCCTGAGCGTCCGCGGCCACGCCCGGCCTGACGTGCCCCCGCACCACGTCGAGCACTTGCGGGTCGGCGATCAGTACGTCCGCGGTGGCCAGAGCCTCCACGGCGCGCAAGGTCAGCAGGCCCGGATCTCCGGGGCCCGCACCGAGGAAGGTGACGTGTCCGCAGCCGGGGTGATTCGGGACGGTGGGGTTCAAAGTGCTCGCTCCCCCATAAGACCGGCCGCACCCTTGGCGAGCATCTCGGCGGCGAGTTCGCGACCGAGGTCCCCGGCCTCACTGGGCGACGCGGGTACGGGACCGGTGGTGGACAGCTGCGCCAGCGTCGTGCCGTCGAGGGAGCCGACGACGCCGCGCAGGCGCATTTCGGTGACAACCTGACCGTCGGCCAGCAGGTCGGCCAGCGCCCCCACGGGTGCGCTGCAGCCGGCCTCCAGGGCGGCGAGCAGGGATCGCTCGGCGGTCACGGCGACCCGCGTATACGGGTCGTCGATCTCGGCGAGCCGGGCAGTGAGCGCCACGTTGGACGCGGCACACTCCACTGCCAGAGCCCCCTGGCCGGGGGCGGGCAAAACATGACCGACATCGAGCAGCTCGGTCGCCTCGCCGATCCGCCCCAGACGGATCAGGCCGGCGGCGGCGAGCACCACGGCGTCCAGCCGTCCCGACCGGACGTAGCCGATGCGGGTGTCGACGTTGCCGCGTATCGGCACGGTCTCGATGTCGAGGCCGAAGGAGCGGGCCCACGCGTTGAGCTGGGCCGCGCGGCGCGGGGATCCGGTGCCTATCCGGGATCCCGGGGGAAGCTCGGCGAAGGTGAGCCCGTCCCGGGCGATCAGCGCGTCGCGCGGGTCCTCGCGGCGCGGTATCGCGGCCAGCCGCAGCCCCTCCGGCTCCGCGGTGGGAAGGTCCTTCAGCGAGTGCACGGCCAGGTCGATCTCACCGCTCAGCAGCGCCTCGCGCAGCGCCGAGACGAAGACGCCGGTGCCACCGATCCGCGCGAGGTGCTCCCGCGAGGTGTCGCCGTACGTGGTGATCTCGACCAGTTCGACGGGGCGCCCGGTGGCCTCCCGTACCAGCTCCGCGACCAGGCCGGACTGGGCCATGGCGAGCGCGCTGCGGCGGGTGCCCAGACGCAGCGGCGCAGTGCCGCCGGAGGCGGCGGGTGAGGGGGTGGCGTTCATGGCCGGCCTCCCTTCGGGTCGTTCTGTTCGGCCGCGCGGGCCGAGCCGTCGGCACGGCTGACGGCGGCGACCGCCTGCGGATCGAGGTCGAAGAGCTCGCGCAGCGCGTCGGCGTAACCGGCGCCACCCGGAGTGCTCGCGAGCTGCTTGACCCGCACGGTGGGCGCGTGCAGCAGCTTGTCGACGACCCTGCGCACGGTCTGGGTGATCTCGGACCGCTGCTTGTCGTCCAGATCCGGAAGGCGCCCGTCGAGCCGGGCGATCTCACTCGCGACGACGTCCGCCGCCATGGTACGCAGCGCGACCACCGTCGGGGTGATGTGCGCGGCGCGCTGGGCCGCCCCGAAGGCGGCCACCTCGGCGGAGACGATGGTCCGCACCTTGTCCACATCGGCGGCCATCGCCCCGGCGGACGAGCCCGGCGCCCCGGACGGCTCGGCGGCCGCCTCGGCGAGGGACTCGATGTCGACCAGGTGCAGCCCCTCGATCCGGTGCGCCGCCGCGTCGATGTCGCGCGGCATCGCCAGATCGAGCAGCGAGACGTCCGTCCCCGCGCGGTGGGCCCCGGGCGGGCAGGCGGCGCGCTGGGCGAGCGCGGTGCGCAGCTCCGCGGCGGTCAGGACCAGCCCGGTCGCGCCCGTACAGGAGACGACGATGTCGGCGTGCGGCAGCTCGGCGGACACCCGGTCCCGCGGCACGGCGCGGGCCACCAGCGGCTCGCGCAACGTTTCATCACCCTCGGCGGGGATCGCGGCCGGGGTGGCCGCGTGCTGCTGGACCAGGGACTCGGCCAGGCGCAGCGCCCGCTCCAACGTCCTGTTGGCGATCACCAGTTCTGCCACACCGGCGCGCGCGAGCGTCGCCGCGGCCAGCGAGGACATCGAACCCGCGCCGATCACCAGGGCCCGCTTGCCCCGGGCCCACTCCGCCACCGGCGCGCCCTGGGCGAGCTGCTCCAGGCCGAAGGTGACCAGCGACTGGCCCGCCCGGTCGATACCGGTCTCGCTGTGGGCCCGCTTGCCGACCCGCAGCGCCTGCTGGAAGAGATCGTTCAGCAGCCGCCCTGCGGTGTGCAGCTCCTGCCCCAGCGCGAGCGCGTCCTTGATCTGGCCGAGGATCTGCCCCTCGCCGACGACCATCGAGTCCAGCCCGCAGGCCACCGAGAAGAGGTGGTGGACGGCCCGGTCCTCGTAGTGGACGTAGAGGTACGGGGTGAGCTCGTCCAGTCCGACGCCGGTGTGCTGGGCGAGCAGCGTGGACAGCTCGGCGACCCCGGCGTGGAACTTGTCCACGTCGGCGTAGAGCTCGATGCGGTTGCAGGTGGCCAGCACCGTGGCCTCGGTGGCGGGCTCGGCGGCGAGGGTGTCCTGCACCAGCTTCGCCTGCTCGTCCCCCACCAGGGCGGCGCGCTCCAGCACGCTCACGGGCGCGCTGCGGTGGCTCAGTCCGACGACGAGGAGACTCATGCCGGCATCACGGCGGGCACGTCCCCGTCAGGCCCTTGCCGGCCGCTGTCCGCTGCGGGGCCGCCGGAGGGCGCGCGATGCGCCACCGGCGGCGGTGGAACGGCTCCCGCCGCCTCCTCGGGGGCGGCGACCTCCTCGCCCGCCTTGCGCTGCTCGTGGAAGGCGAGGATCTGTAGCTCGATGGAGAGATCGACCTTGCGCACATCCACCCCGTCCGGAACGGTCAGCACGGTGGGCGCGAAGTTGAGGATCGAGGTGATCCCGGCGGCGACGAGCCGGTCGCAGACCTGCTGGGCCGCGCCCGCCGGGGTGGCGATGACACCGATCGAGACGCCGTTGTCCGTGATGATCTTCTCGAGCTCGTCGGTGTGCTGCACCGGGATGCCCGCGACCGGCTTCCCGGCCATGGTGGGGTCGGCGTCGATCAGCGCGGCGACCCGGAAGCCACGGGAGGCGAAGCCGCCGTAGTTGGCGAGCGCGGCGCCGAGATTACCGATACCGACGATCACAACCGGCCAGTCCTGGGTGAGCCCGAGCTCCCGCGAGATCTGGTAGACGAGGTACTCGACGTCGTAGCCCACACCGCGGGTGCCGTACGAACCGAGATAGGAGAAGTCCTTGCGCAGCTTGGCCGAATTGACGCCGGCCGCGGTGGCCAGCTCCTCCGAGGACACTGTGGGCACCGAGCGCTCCGAGAGAGCGGTCAGCGCACGCAGATACAGCGGTAGCCGGGCGACGGTGGCCTCGGGGATCCCTCGGCTGCGGGTCGCCGGTCGGTGAGTTCGGCCAGTTGCCACGGTGCTCCTGCGGGTAGAGCGAGGCTGTGGGCGGCCGGGTGTTTCATGACCGCCCCATCGACAGCAGGCTATGTCTTTGTGAACGCGTGCACAAAGATGGTGTCCGCTTTGTCCGAGCAAAGTGACCGGTGTCACGCGCCTTTTCGGGCCAGCCGCGGAACCACCACCTGCGTCACACCGTTCCCGGCAGGCACGCTCGCACCGCTGGGCCGCCGACCGGAGCACAGGCCCTCACTCCTCACCCTTTTACCCCCGGACAGCAACAAAACGCCCACGATCGTAATCGACCGAGAGCCCACTTCCGAACTCGTGGAAGCAGGCCCGCCGACGCGGGCAGGCAGAATGAGGGGCATGAGTCCGTTGCTGCGCCGCACCCCGCGGAAGAAGCCCTCCGAGCGCACGGTCACGCTGATCGGCAAGCCCGACTGCCATCTGTGCGAGGACGCCGAGGCCGTGGTCGAAGAGGTCTGCGGCGCGCTGGGCACCCCCTGGGAGAAGAAGGACATCACCCAGGACGAGGAGCTGTACCGCGCCTACTGGGAGCAGATCCCGGTGGTACTCATCGACGGCGAACAGCATGACTTCTGGCGGGTGAATCCCCAGCGGCTGCGCACCGCGCTCGGCGGCTGAGTCCGCCCCCGCGAGGCGGCTGATTTCAGCCCCTCCGCGGCCTCCCTTTCGCGTAACCTGAATCGGCCCGACACCCGGGCGTAACGGGATGCGCCGGAGCGCTGGCTATGCTCGCCCCATGGCCGCACTGGGATGGTTCACCCGACGTCGACGACCCGCCACCGAGCGGAGTGTCCTCGCCGGAGAGGCATCGGCCGAGGCGGCGCGCAAGTCGTCGGCCGAGACCCCCGCACCGCAGCCCCCCGCCGAACCGGAGTTCCCCGTCGTCGGCGACGAGCGGGCCGCCGCCTTCTTCGACCTGGACAACACGGTCATGCAGGGCGCCGCGATCTTCCACTTCGGCCGCGGCCTCTACAAGCGGCACTTCTTCCGCAAGCGCGAACTCGCCCGCTTCGCATGGCAGCAGACCTGGTTCCGGGTGGCCGGCGTCGAGGACCCGGCGCATATGGAGGACGTGCGCAGCAGCGCCCTGTCCATCGTCAAGGGCCACCGGGTCTCCGAGCTGATGTCGATCGGCGAGGAGATCTACGACGAGTACATGGCCGACCGCATCTGGCCCGGCACCCGCGCCCTCGCCCAGGCCCATCTGGATGCCGGACAGCGCGTCTGGCTGGTGACCGCCGCACCGGTCGAGACCGCGACGATCATCGCCCGGCGGCTCGGCCTGACCGGGGCGCTGGGCACGGTGGCCGAGTCGGTGGGCGGCGTCTACACCGGCCGGCTGGTCGGTGAGCCGCTGCACGGCCCGGCCAAGGCCGAGGCCGTACGGGCGCTGGCGACGGCCGAGGGGCTGGACCTCTCCCGCTGCGCGGCCTACAGCGACTCCGCGAACGACATCCCGATGCTGTCGATCGTGGGCCATCCGTACGCGGTGAACCCGGACACCCGGCTGCGCAAGCACGCCCGTGAGCACAGCTGGCGGCTGCGCGACTACCGCACCGGCCGTAAGGCGGCCAAGATCGGCATTCCGGCGGCGGCCGGGGTGGGCGCGGTGGCGGGCGGCACGGCGGCCGCCGTGGCCCTGCACCGCCGACGCCGCTGACCGCGGGCACGACTGGGACCACCGGCGCCGCTGACCCCAAGCGGCCGACGGCCCCCTCCACCCCTCCGACCTCCCGCTGAACCCTTTCCGGCGCGCTTCCCTCGGGCCCCGCTGACCGCTCGCGCACGACCGTGACCGAGGACGGTCAAGGCTGACCGCCGATCGCGCTCCGTGACCACGCGTCCATCGATACGCAGCGTCACCAACCGAACGCGCCCGCCCAGTTTCGGTCATTCCGCGCGTCTTACCCCACAGCGCTCCCGCCAGTCCCCTTACCGCCGCTTTGTCACAACACGCCACGCAATCGCACAATCCACGAACGATTCCGGTCAATTAGCGGTGCACGTTCGATACTTGATGAGTCATCAATACATAACAGAGCGAACGGAAACGATGATTTGAACAACTGGGTGTAGTGCCGCCTGTACGAAGCGTTATTCTCCTTAGACGCAAACCGGTACCCACACGTCCCTACGGCGGGTGACGGTCCCGTACTGCTCGTGATGGAAGCTCTGCCTCTGGGAGTCTCGTGTACCCACACGTCGGGGTTGACGCCTCGGGCCTGGCTACGCTGCGCGCAACGGTCCTTGACTGTCTGCGCGGCTTCGTCCCCACCGCGTATGCCGTCCCCGCCCTCGCCACCCCCCTGCCCGTCAGCCCAGCCGTCGGCACGGTCAATCGCCCCGGCCAGGCCGGTCCGTGCTACGCACTGGCGGACGGCGGCGCCGCGGTCAGCAGACGCTCCCGCGGCTCCACCACCCCCACCGCCCGGCGCCCCGGCGCGGACAGCGACAGCCGTCGCATGATGGACCTCGTCGAGCGCGCCCAGTCCGGAGAGGCCGAGGCATTCGGCAGGCTCTACGACCAGTACGCCGACACGGTCTACCGCTATATCTATTACCGCGTGGGCGGCAAGGCCACGGCGGAGGACCTCACCAGCGAGACGTTCCTGCGCGCCCTGCGCCGCATCGGCACCTTCACCTGGCAGGGCCGCGACTTCGGCGCCTGGCTGGTGACCATCGCGCGCAACCTCGTCGCCGACCACTTCAAGTCCAGCCGCTTCCGGCTGGAGGTCACCACCGGCGAGATGCTCGACGCCAACGAGGTCGAGCGCAGCCCCGAGGACTCCGTCCTCGAATCGCTGTCCAACGCGGCCCTGCTGCAGGCGGTGCGAAAACTCAACCCGCAGCAGCAGGAGTGCGTGACGCTCCGCTTCCTCCAGGGCCTCTCGGTCGCCGAGACCGCCCGGGTCATGGGGAAGAACGAGGGCGCGATCAAAACCCTTCAGTACCGGGCCGTGCGCACCCTGGCCCGGCTTCTTCCGGACGACGCCCGCTGACCACCCGTAGCCGTCCGGCCACGGACCGTCCGCCTTTGGGCAGGGCGTAACCCGGGTGCTGCGCCGCTCGTTGTGGGGGATGCAGGCGCCTCGTGGTCGTACCCTGCCCGTAGTCCACTCACTCGATCGGGTGGACGCGCGCATGGCACGGAACCCTCGGGTGTCCTGGGGAGTCGACCGTCACGACGAGAGGAGGTGCCGCCTGTGATCGCGAACGTATCGGCACACCGGCGGGCGAACGCCTTCGCCAAGGCCCTGGAGGCCCTGGAGGCCCTGGAGAGCAACCACCAGGCCGCCCAGGACAAGACGCCGCAGCAACAGCCAGGTTCCCCATCGGCGGAGAGCGCCGAGCGGAGACGGCTGCTGGCCCTGGCGAGCGGGCTGGGCGAGCTGCCGGCACCGACATTGGACCCGGAGGTCCGCGTAACCCAGCGGGCGCAGTTGCTCGCCGCCATGGAGGCGGCCTTCGCCGAGGGCGCGCCACGCGTACCCGAGCAGCGCCGCCGCACCGGCGGCGCCCACCGCGCCAAACCCCCGGTGGCAAGACTGCGCCCCCGTTCCCGCTGGTCCAAGGGGCTTGCGGCCGGGGGGCTCACCGTCGGCGTCGCGGCGGGTGCCTTCGGCGGCGTCGCCGCGGCCAGCTCGGACGCACTGCCGGGCGACACCCTCTACGGGTTCAAGCGCGGCATGGAGGACCTCAAGCTGGAGATGGCGGACGGCGACGCCGACCGGGGCCGGATCTATCTGGACCAGGCGTCGACGCGGATGAGCGAGGCGCGTCGGCTGATGGAGCGCACCCGCACCGGCGATCTGGACCATGACTCGCTGGGCGAGATCCGCCGGGCCCTGGCCGGTATGCGCCATGACGCCTCCGAAGGCCACCGGCTGCTGCACCAGGTCTACGAGCGCGACGGCTCGCTCGGCCCGATCCAGCAGCTCTCGTCCTTCTCCCAGGCCCATCGCGGCGGCTGGAGCCGCCTGCGCGGGCAGCTTCCGGTCCAGCTCACGGACGTCGGCGACGAGGTGAGCTCGGTCTTCGACGCCATAGACCAAGAGGTCGGCCCGCTGCGGGCGTTGCTGCCCACGAAGAAGGAGCAGCAGGGCCAGTCCGGCCAGACCGGCCACGCGCCCCAGCGCGCGGACGGGGTGGCCCCGGGCGACCGCCCGGCGTCCACCTCGGCCACCCCGAGCGGCAGCCGCACCGGCGAGACCACCACCCACCCGCACCCGTCGTCCTCGTCAAGCACCCACGACCAGAGCGGCGGGCTGGTGGGCGGCGCCGGGGACCTGCTGGACCCGCCGCTCGGCGGCGCGACCCCCAGCCCGTCCACGGGCAAGGGCGACCCGGGCGGCAAGACGTCGTCCCAGCCGGACATCACCATCCCCCCGCTGCTGCCGGACCTGCTGCCGGGCCTGAGCATCGACGGCGACGACACGAGGTGACGACGTCCTGAGGGCGGGTGGTGTGCGATACGCCCACCACCCGCCCTCAGACCACGTCACGCCTCAGAAAAACACCGACCGCCGCCGCACCAGCAACTTGGCCCCTCTCCCGGCCGCATCACGACCCCCGCGGGGGCAAGCCTCAGAAAAACACCGACCGCCGCTGCACCAGCAACTTATAGAGCGTGTGCTGGATCGTTTCTCGTACCTGGTCCGTCAGGTTGAACATCAGCATCGGGTCGTCCGCCGCCTCCGGCGGATGCCCGTCGGTGGGGATGGGCTCGCCGAACTGGATCGTCCACTTCGTCGGCAGCGGCACCGCACCCAGCGGCCCCAGCAGCGGGAAGGTCGGCGTCACCGGGAAGTACGGCAGGCCGAGCAGCCGAGCCAGGGTCTTCGCGTTCCCCACCATCGGGTAGATCTCCTCCGCGCCCACGATCGAGCACGGCACGATCGGCGCCCCCGCGCGCAGCGCGGTCGAGACGAAGCCGCCCCGCCCGAAGCGCTGCAGCTTGTACCGCTCCGAGAACGGCTTGCCGATCCCCTTGAAGCCCTCCGGCATCACCCCGACCACCTCGCCGCGCTCCAGCAGCAACTGGGCGTCCTCGGAGCAGGCGAGGGTGTGACCCGCCTTGCGCGCCAGCTCGTTGACGACCGGCAGGACGAAGACGAGGTCGGCCGCGAGCAGCCGCAGATGGCGCTTGGCCGGGTGGTTGTCGTGCACCGCGACCTGGAGCATCAGGCCGTCCAGCGGCAGCACCCCGGAGTGGTTGGCGACGACGAGCGCACCGCCGCTGTCGGGGATGTTCTCGATCCCCTTCACCTCGACCCGGAAGTACTTCTCGTACAGCGGGCGGAGCAGGGACATCAGGACCTGCTCGGTCAGATCGTGGTCGTAGCCGAAGTCGTCGACCTCGTAGTCCCCGGTGATCCGGCGGCGCAGAAAGCTCAGCCCGTGGGCCAGCTTGCGCTCCCAGTCTCCGCTGCCCGGAGCCTGCTTGGGCGGGCCGGGCGGCAGGGGCGGCACGGCCGCGGCCGCCGTCTGGGGGCGCTGTTCGAGCGCCTCGTCGCGCTGCTGCGGTACGGGCTTGAGCGAGCCCTGGGAGCGACCGCCGCGCCCCAGCCGAGGGACCTTCCTCCGAGAAGACCGGGGCTCCTCACCGAACGGAATGACCTTGGCGTCCGCCATGGTGGTTGCGCTCCTCACGTCTGGGCGCCGGCGGGCAGCAGCGCGGCGAGCCGATCGATGGTACGGGCGAGGGTCTCGGGCGGGAGCAGCCCGGGACCACGGCTGTGCGCATAGTCCGCGAGGGCACCGGCGGTGGTGTGCTCGGGTTCGAATCCCAGGGTCTCGCGCATCTGGTTGGTGGCCACGACCCGGCCGTGGGTGAGCAGCCGGATCTGCTCGGGCGAGAAGTCGGTGATGCCGAGGGACCGCAGCGCGGTGCGGGCCCATCGCAGGGTGGGCAGCAGCAGCGGCAGGGTCGGGCGGCCGAGTCGCCGGGCGGCCTGGGAGAGCAGCAGCACCCCGTCTCCGGCGATATTGAACGTGCCGCTGTTGAGCGTGGACCGGCGCGGCTCGGAGGCGCCGATCCGCAGCACCTCGATGGCGTCCTTCTCATGGACGAACTGCAGCCGCGGGTCATAGCCGATGACGGTGGGCAGTACGGGCAGCGCGAAGTACTCGGCGAGCGGTGAGTCCGCGCAGGGCCCCAGGATGTTGGCGAAGCGCAGCACGCACACCGCGACATCGGGGCGGCGCCGGGCGAAACCGCGGACATATCCCTCGACCTCGACGGTGTCCTTGGCGAAGCCGCCGCTCGGCAGGGATTTGGGCGGGGTGGTCTCGCTGAAGACGGCGGGGTCGCGGGGCGCGGAGCCGTACACATTGGTGCTGGACTTCACCACCAGCCGCTGCACCGACGGGGCCTTCTGGCAGGCGCCGAGGAGCTGCATGGTGCCGATGACATTGGTCTCCTTGATCGAGGCGCGATTGCCGCGCGCCCCCAGCGGAGTCCCGTTGATATCCATGTGGACGACCGTGTGGACGCCGTATTCGGCGAGCAGTTTCCCGATCGTGGGATGCCGGATATCGGCCCGGACGAAGTCGGCACCGCCGAGGTGGTGTTCGGGCGGCACGGCGTCCACGCCGATCACCCGCTCCACATCGGGTTCGCGCTGTATGCGCCGGACGAAACGGCCTCCCAGCCGGCGGGCGACCCCGGTGACGAGCACGACCTTTCCCAAGATCAGCGCCTTCCTTCCCACCCTCGTCCGAGCTGGGCTGTGCCGAACACCGTAACCGCTCGTTGTTGCGCTGTGATGACCACTCGCCGCGCGATGCGCGTTTTAAGCCGGGGCCGCAGGGGCCGGCGTGGCGCAGACCCGTGCCACACACGCACCGCAGCCCTTCCACCGGTGGTGGAAGGGCTGCGGGACGAACACAGCGTCGCTTGCTTACTTCTTGTTGCGACGCTGGACGCGCGTGCGCTTGAGCAGCTTGCGGTGCTTCTTCTTCGCCATCCGCTTGCGCCGCTTCTTGATAACAGAGCCCACGACTACCCTCGCTCACTTCGATTCACTCGGTGCGGGGCGTCCGAGCCCACACGACCTACATCGGGCCAGCCTACCCGCCGCCGAGCGAACCACGTAATCCGAGGGTCCTCCCCGGGCCCGGAAAGCGCCTAGGCGGACTCGACCCCCACATACGATTCGCGGAGGTATTCATGAACCGCTTGCTCTGGGACCCGGAAAGACCTGCCCACCCGGATCGCCGGCAGATGACCGCTGTGCACCAAGCGGTACACGGTCATCTTGGACACTCGCATCACCGAGGCGACTTCCGCCACGGTCAGAAACTGAACCTCGTTCAGAGGCCGTTCGCCAGCAGCCATGACACAACACCTGAACCTTCCGCACATGTCGGGCACCGGCTTCCCCTCCGGTGACTCCTTGTCGCATGCGCGCTCCACTCCAGGTTAGGGGCGGGTGATGCAAGTGGGGAAGAGGAGTAGCGATCGGACGCCTACTGTGACAGACACGCTCGATTGAGTACATAGCGAGTAAGCGGCCGGTAGTAACCAGACCGCACAGCGTCATCAAGCGGAACGGCGACGGACACCCGCCCCTCGGCCTCCCCGACGAACAGCGCGGGGTCGTCCGTATCCCCCAGCCCGATGGCCTCAAAGCCCAGCTGACCTGCACCGCAGACCCATCCGTGGTCCCCGATGACCAGTCCCGGCAGCGGGCCGCCGGACTCCGCGGCAGAGCCCAGCGCGACCCGAACCGGGAGCGGCGAATGGCTGTGGGCGCCCGGCTCACTCAGGGTCGGGCGAGCGCCGGGCGCCTGCACCATCGCAATACCTCGTACGTAGGCGAGCCGGTGGGTACGTACGCCGAACCGCGTCGTTATGTCGATACATCTACCGTGCGCGGGAGTGAGGACACGGCAGCCCGCCGCCGAGAGCGCCGACGCCAACGCGGCGTAGAAACCGAGGAGACGGTGGGGATGGCCGGTGCCGAGGAGCACGGGGAGCCGGTCCCGGGCGGCGGCGCGCAGCCGGTCCGCGAAGGCATGCAGCGCGGCGATCGTCAGCTCTGGATCGATCACATCCGGCCCCGAAACATTGGCCGGGTCGACCGAAACCCCGCATTTCGCGCCCATCAGGCTGAGCAATTCCGTAAAGGACCAGTCGTATTCGGGCTCCAGACCGAGCAGCACCCGGGGGTCCCGGGCGGCGAAGAGCCGATAGCGGCGCAGGCTCTCCTCCCGGCTCGTCGCCACGGGTCCGGCGAGCCGCGCCGCCAGCAGATGCGCGCGCAGCGCGGCAGTACTCAACACGTCACCGATGCTGACGGACGCACCCCGCCGGCCGCCCGGTTATGCCGCCAGACCCCACGGTTGGCGTAACGCCCGTTGGGTCAGACCCTGGTCGGGGCGTTCCCGATCAGCGCGGAGGGGCTTTTCGCGGGGCGATTCACGGAAGCAGCCCGTGGTGCGGGAAGACCGCCCGGCGCGTCGCCAGGATCGCCTGGTCCAGCCGGTCCGCCGGGTCGTACCCGGACTCGGCGAACTCCCGCCAGCTCGGCTCCCGCCCGTCCGTCATCCGCCGCGGCGCGTCCATCCGGGTCCGCCGGTACACCTCCTGCCGCCACTCCTCCGGCACCGGCGTGGTGGCCTCGACCGGCCGCCCCGCAGCGATCGCGACCAGATGCGTCCAGGACCGCGGCACCACGTCCACCACCGCATAGCCGCCGCCCCCGAGCGCGACCCAGCGCCCGTCCGCATGCTCATGCGCCAGCCGGTGACAGCTCTCGGCTACCGCCCGCTGTGCGTCGACCGTCACCGCCAAGTGGGCCAGCGGGTCCTCGACATGGGTGTCCGCGCCATGCTGGGTCACCAGCACCTGCGGACGGAACGCCGCCAGCAGCTCCGGCACGACGGCGTGAAAGGCCCGCAGCCATCCCTCGTCCGAGGTCCCGGCCGGCAGCGCCACATTGACCGCCGAGCCCTCGGCGCCCTCCCCGCCCGCCTCCTCCGGCCAGCCGGTCTGCGGGAACAGGGTGCGAGGGTGCTCATGCAGCGAGATCGTCAGCACCCGCGGATCGTCCCAGAACGCCGCCTGGACCCCGTCCCCGTGATGGACATCCACATCCACATACGCGACCCGCTCCGCGCCCAGCTCCAGGAGCCGCGCGACCGCCAGCGCCGCGTCGTTGTAGATGCAGAACCCGGACGCGCCCCGGGGCATCGCATGGTGCAGCCCGCCCGCGAAGTTCACCGCGTGCAGCGCCTCCCCGCGCCAGACGTCCTCGGCCGCGCCCACCGACTGCCCGGCGATCAGCGCGGACGCCTCGTGCATCCCCGCGAAGGCCGGATCGTCGATCGTCCCCAGGCCGTACGAACCGTCCGCCGATCCCGGGGCGGCCGAGGCGCGCCGTACCGCCTCGATGTACTCCTGCCCGTGGACCAGGCGCAGCGTCGACTCCCCGGCCGGCTTGGCGGCCACCACTTGGACCGCCCGATCCAGCCCGTACGCCTGCACCAACCGCATGGTCAGTGCCAGCCGCACCGGGTCCATCGGGTGCCCGGCGCCGAAGTCGTATCCGGTTACTTCCTCATCCCACATCAACTGTGCGCGGCCGCTCATGCCCGTCACCGTATCCGGCTGGTACAGGGGTGAACGACCTCGCATACCGGATCGTCACCAGCACGAGCGCCATCGGCACCAGCATCGCCGCCCGATAGTTCCATGCGCCGCCCAGCGCGCCGACGAGCGGTGAGCCGATGAGAAAGCCCACGTAGTTGAAGATATTGAGGCGGGCGACGGCGGCATCGGACGCCCCGGGGAAGAGCCGCCCCGCGGCCGCGAAGGTCTGCGGCACCAGCACGCACAACCCCAGCCCCAGCAGCGTGAACCCGCCCATCCCCACCCATGGGCCGGGCGCCGCCGCGACCACCGCGAAACCGGCGCCCGCGAGCAGCGCCCCGGCCCGGACCACGGCGACCGCGCCGAAGCGCCGCACCCCGAAGTCGCCGAAGGAGCGGCCGAGGAGCGTGGTGACCATATAGACGTTGTACGGGACCGTGGCCAGCTGCTCGGAGCTGTGCAGCACGTCCTCCAGATACTTGGCGCTCCAGTTGGAGACGGTGGAGTCCCCGATATAGGCGAAGGCCATGACGAGCCAGAGCGGCAGCAGCGCCCGCATGCTCACGGCGGCGCCGTGGTCGTCGGCTTGGTCATCGGCTTGGTGATCGCCCTTGCGGTCCACGTACCAGCGGCTGGCGATCAGTGCGACCGGCACCAGGGTGGCCACCAGCGGCGCGTAGAGCGTGGGCAGCGGCAGGTCCCAGTGCGCGCCCACCCAGGCGAGCGAGGCCCCGGCGATCCCGCCCAGGCTGTACGCGCCGTGGAAGCCGAGCATGATGCTGCGGCCGTACGCGCGCTGCAGGCTCACCCCGAGCATGTTCATCGACGCGTCGAGCGCCCCGACCGTCAGCCCGAACACCGCGAGAGCCGCCGCGAGCTGCCACACCGTCGTACCCGATCCGGCGGCCAGCAGGGCGACGGAGACGATGGGCTGGACCACGCGGAGGACGAGCCCCGGGCGCATCCGCTTGACCAGATGCTCGGTGCCGACGCTGCCCACACCGGCGAGGATCGGCACGGCGGCCAGGAAGAGGGGCAGCAGCCCGTCGGATATCCCGTACCGATCCTGCAGCGCGGGTATGCGCGTCACCAGCAGAGCGAAGATCGCGCCCTGGACGAAGAAACTGATGGCCAATGAGGCCCGGCCCTGCCGAAGCCGGCGGCTCGGACGCGAATCCGTCATGGCCGTGGAGCGTACGGCCCCGGACTACTTGTGGGTAGAGGTGAGCAACCCTCGCAGTTCGGCCATGTGGACGAAACGGTCCCGGGCCGCGGCGAGCTTGGCGGCGGGTGTCATGGCCGTGTAGCCGTACACATCCATCCCGGCGGCCACGGCGGCCTGGACCCCGAGCGGGCTGTCCTCGACGACGGCACAGCGCTCGGGCGCCACCCCCATCCGCTCGGCCGCGTGCAGAAACAGATCCGGGGCGGGCTTGCCCCGGCCCACGTCCTCGGAGCTGAAGATGTGGTCCTCACCGAAGAGGTCGTACAGCCCGGTCGTACGGAGGGCGACGCGGATGCGCTCATGGCTTCCGGAGGAGGCGACGCAGTACGGAACACCGTCGGCCCGCAGCTTCTCCAGCACCTCGGACACCCCGGCCACCGGCTGCAGCTCCTGCCGGAAGGCGTCGAAGACCCGGCCGTGGAAGGTGGCATCGAAGTCCGGCGGCAGCCGTCGGCCCGAGCGCTCCAGGACCAGCTCGTGGATGCGATGCATGGCGGAGCCCATGTAGTCGCGTATGGAGTCCTCGTAGCTGGTGGGGTGCCCCAACTCGGTGAGGTAGGCGGCGAGATACCGATTGGAAATGGGCTCGCTGTCGACGAGCACTCCATCGTTGTCGAAGATCACCAGGTCATAGCGCATACGGCCAGCCTACAAACTGAAATGAGAAAAGCCCGGTTGAGAGCCTAAGCTCCCAACCGGGCTTTTCTTAAGATTTGTTCGGCGGTGTCCTACTCTCCCACAGGGTCCCCCCTGCAGTACCATCGGCGCTGAAAGGCTTAGCTTCCGGGTTCGAAATGTAACCGGGCGTTTCCCTAACGCTATGACCACCGAAACACTATGAAACCAAAACCGGAACCACACCCCAAAAAGGGGGGCTCAATACGGTTCATTACTTCAGAACCAACACAGTGGACGCGAGCACCTGAGGACAAGCCCTCGGCCTATTAGTACCAGTCAACTCCACCAGTTACCCGGCTTCCATATCTGGCCTATCAACCCAGTCGTCTACTGGGAGCCTTAACCCATCAAGTGGGTGGGAGTCCTCATCTCGAAGCAGGCTTCCCGCTTAGATGCTTTCAGCGGTTATCCCTCCCGAACGTAGCCAACCAGCCATGCCCTTGGCAGAACAACTGGCACACCAGAGGTTCGTCCGTCCCGGTCCTCTCGTACTAGGGACAGCCCTTCTCAAGACTCCTACGCGCACAGCGGATAGGGACCGAACTGTCTCACGACGTTCTAAACCCAGCTCGCGTACCGCTTTAATGGGCGAACAGCCCAACCCTTGGGACCGACTCCAGCCCCAGGATGCGACGAGCCGACATCGAGGTGCCAAACCATCCCGTCGATATGGACTCTTGGGGAAGATCAGCCTGTTATCCCCGGGGTACCTTTTATCCGTTGAGCGACGGCGCTTCCACAAGCCACCGCCGGATCACTAGTCCCGACTTTCGTCCCTGCTCGACCCGTCGGTCTCACAGTCAAGCTCCCTTGTGCACTTACACTCAACACCTGATTGCCAACCAGGCTGAGGGAACCTTTGGGCGCCTCCGTTACCCTTTAGGAGGCAACCGCCCCAGTTAAACTACCCACCAGACACTGTCCCTGATCCGGATCACGGACCCAGGTTAGACATCCAGCACGACCAGAGTGGTATTTCAACAATGACTCCACACTGACTGGCGTCAATGCTTCACAGTCTCCCACCTATCCTACACAAGCCGAACCGAACACCAATATCAAGCTATAGTAAAGGTCCCGGGGTCTTTCCGTCCTGCTGCGCGAAACGAGCATCTTTACTCGTAGTGCAATTTCACCGGGCCTATGGTTGAGACAGTCGAGAAGTCGTTACGCCATTCGTGCAGGTCGGAACTTACCCGACAAGGAATTTCGCTACCTTAGGATGGTTATAGTTACCACCGCCGTTTACTGGCGCTTAAGTTCTCAGCTTCGCCACACCGAAATGTGACTAACCGGTCCCCTTAACGTTCCAGCACCGGGCAGGCGTCAGTCCGTATACATCGCCTTACGGCTTCGCACGGACCTGTGTTTTTAGTAAACAGTCGCTTCTCGCTGGTCTCTGCGGCCACCACCAGCTCACCAAGAAAATCGGATCACCAGCAATGGCCCCCCTTCTCCCGAAGTTACGGGGGCATTTTGCCGAGTTCCTTAACCATAGTTCACCCGAACGCCTCGGTATTCTCTACCTGACCACCTGAGTCGGTTTAGGGTACGGGCCGCCATGAAACTCGCTAGAGGCTTTTCTCGACAGCATAGGATCATCCACTTCACCACAATCGGCTCGGCATCAGGTCTCACCCCTCATGAGGAACGGATTTACCTACTCCTCGGGCTACACCCTTACCCCGGGACAACCACCGCCCGGGCTGGACTACCTTCCTGCGTCACCCCATCACTCACCTACTACAGGTCTGGACCGTCGGCTCCACCACTCCCCTTCACCCGAAGGCTCCAGGGCGGCTTCACGGACTTAGCATCGCCTGGTTCGACGTTGGCGCTTCAAAGCGGGTACCGGAATATCAACCGGTTGTCCATCGACTACGCCTGTCGGCCTCGCCTTAGGTCCCGACTTACCCTGGGCAGATCAGCTTGACCCAGGAACCCTTAGTCAATCGGCGCACACGTTTCCCACGTGTGTATCGCTACTCATGCCTGCATTCTCACTCGTGAACCATCCACAACTCGCTTACACGGCTGCTTCACCCGGCACACGACGCTCCCCTACCCATCACAGCGATCGTTGGACCACATGCTGCAATGACACGACTTCGGCGGTACGCTTGAGCCCCGCTACATTGTCGGCGCGGAATCACTTGACCAGTGAGCTATTACGCACTCTTTCAAGGATGGCTGCTTCTAAGCCAACCTCCTGGTTGTCTCTGCGACTCCACATCCTTTCCCACTTAGCGTACGCTTAGGGGCCTTAGTCGATGCTCTGGGCTGTTTCCCTCTCGACCATGGAGCTTATCCCCCACAGTCTCACTGCCGCGCTCTCACTTACCGGCATTCGGAGTTTGGCTAAGGTCAGTAACCCGGTAGGGCCCATCGCCTATCCAGTGCTCTACCTCCGGCAAGAAACACACGACGCTGCACCTAAATGCATTTCGGGGAGAACCAGCTATCACGGAGTTTGATTGGCCTTTCACCCCTAACCACAGGTCATCCCCCAGGTTTTCAACCCTGGTGGGTTCGGTCCTCCACGAAGTCTTACCTCCGCTTCAACCTGCCCATGGCTAGATCACTCCGCTTCGGGTCTTGAGCGCGCTACTAAACCGCCCTATTCGGACTCGCTTTCGCTACGGCTTCCCCACACGGGTTAACCTCGCAACACACCGCAAACTCGCAGGCTCATTCTTCAAAAGGCACGCAGTCACGACCGTGCTCCGAAGAACACGGCGACGCTCCCACGGCTTGTAGGCACACGGTTTCAGGTACTATTTCACTCCGCTCCCGCGGTACTTTTCACCATTCCCTCACGGTACTATCCGCTATCGGTCACCAGGGAATATTTAGGCTTAGCGGGTGGTCCCGCCAGATTCACACGGGATTTCTCGGGCCCCGTGCTACTTGGGAAATGAACAAGCAAGCCACAACGATTTCAGCTACGGGGGTCTTACCCTCTACGCCGGACCTTTCGCATGTCCTTCGCCTATCGCAATGGTTTCTGACTCACCCAGCCGCCGGCAGACGACTGAAGTCCACTCCCACAACCCCGTATGCGCAACCCCTGCCGGGTATCACACACATACGGTTTAGCCTCATCCAGTTTCGCTCGCCACTACTCCCGGAATCACGGTTGTTTTCTCTTCCTGCGGGTACTGAGATGTTTCACTTCCCCGCGTTCCCTCCACATACCCTATGTGTTCAGGTATGGGTGACAGCCCATGACGACTGCCGGGTTTCCCCATTCGGACACCCCCGGATCAAAGCTCGGTTGACAGCTCCCCGGGGCCTATCGCGGCCTCCCACGTCCTTCATCGGTTCCTGGTGCCAAGGCATCCACCGTGCGCCCTTAAAAACTTGGCCACAGATGCTCGCGTCCACTGTGCAGTTCTCAAACAACGACCCGTACCCCGTCACCCACACCTTGCGATGCAGTACACCGGGACCGGCCGAAGGAACAAGCAAAAATTGCCCGTGCCCTCAGACACCCAACAGCGTGCCCGACACCGTCCCCCTGCTCCGAGCCGCGTTCCACGCCCCGAAGGGCAGTACTAGCAGTCATCACACGAAGGACTGTGCCGAATAGTCAACGTTCCACCCATGAGCAAACCGTGCGAGACATGCGCTCGCAGTCGGCTATGCGCTCCTTAGAAAGGAGGTGATCCAGCCGCACCTTCCGGTACGGCTACCTTGTTACGACTTCGTCCCAATCGCCAGTCCCACCTTCGACGGCTCCCCCCACAAGGGTTGGGCCACCGGCTTCGGGTGTTACCGACTTTCGTGACGTGACGGGCGGTGTGTACAAGGCCCGGGAACGTATTCACCGCAGCAATGCTGATCTGCGATTACTAGCGACTCCGACTTCATGGGGTCGAGTTGCAGACCCCAATCCGAACTGAGACCGGCTTTTTGAGATTCGCTCCACCTCACGGCTTCGCAGCTCATTGTACCGGCCATTGTAGCACGTGTGCAGCCCAAGACATAAGGGGCATGATGACTTGACGTCGTCCCCACCTTCCTCCGAGTTGACCCCGGCAGTCTCCTGTGAGTCCCCATCACCCCGAAAGGCATGCTGGCAACACAGAACAAGGGTTGCGCTCGTTGCGGGACTTAACCCAACATCTCACGACACGAGCTGACGACAGCCATGCACCACCTGTACACCGACCACAAGGGGGCCCCTGTCTCCAGAGGTTTCCGGTGTATGTCAAGCCTTGGTAAGGTTCTTCGCGTTGCGTCGAATTAAGCCACATGCTCCGCCGCTTGTGCGGGCCCCCGTCAATTCCTTTGAGTTTTAGCCTTGCGGCCGTACTCCCCAGGCGGGGAACTTAATGCGTTAGCTGCGGCGCGGACGACGTGGAATGTCGCCCACACCTAGTTCCCAACGTTTACGGCGTGGACTACCAGGGTATCTAATCCTGTTCGCTCCCCACGCTTTCGCTCCTCAGCGTCAGTATCGGCCCAGAGATCCGCCTTCGCCACCGGTGTTCCTCCTGATATCTGCGCATTTCACCGCTACACCAGGAATTCCGATCTCCCCTACCGAACTCTAGCCTGCCCGTATCGAATGCAGACCCGGAGTTAAGCCCCGGGCTTTCACATCCGACGCGACAAGCCGCCTACGAGCTCTTTACGCCCAATAATTCCGGACAACGCTTGCGCCCTACGTATTACCGCGGCTGCTGGCACGTAGTTAGCCGGCGCTTCTTCTGCAGGTACCGTCACTCTCGCTTCTTCCCTGCTGAAAGAGGTTTACAACCCGAAGGCCGTCATCCCTCACGCGGCGTCGCTGCATCAGGCTTTCGCCCATTGTGCAATATTCCCCACTGCTGCCTCCCGTAGGAGTCTGGGCCGTGTCTCAGTCCCAGTGTGGCCGGTCGCCCTCTCAGGCCGGCTACCCGTCGTCGCCTTGGTAGGCCATCACCCCACCAACAAGCTGATAGGCCGCGGGCTCATCCTGCACCGCCGGAGCTTTCCACACGCATCCCATGCGGGAGCGTGTCATATCCGGTATTAGACCCCGTTTCCAGGGCTTGTCCCAGAGTGCAGGGCAGATTGCCCACGTGTTACTCACCCGTTCGCCACTAATCCCCGGCCGAAACCGGTTCATCGTTCGACTTGCATGTGTTAAGCACGCCGCCAGCGTTCGTCCTGAGCCAGGATCAAACTCTCCGTGAATGCTTCCGGGATATCCCGGTCACACAGTCACGAGAGCGGAGCAGACCGGAGGAATAATCCAGTCCGCTCACAGCGTCCTCGCTGTGTATTTTTCCAAAGGAACCTCGTCCGAGATGGACGGGGTATCAACATATCTGGCGTTGACTTTTGGCACGCTGTTGAGTTCTCAAGGAACGGACGCTTCCTTCGAAACCGTTTCACCGGTTTCTCCGGGCGCTTCCCTTCGGTGTTTCCAACCTTACCAGATCCGTTTTCCGTTCCGTTTCCGGTCCGAATTCCGTTTCCGGCCCCCTGCTGGAGCGGGGTCTTTCGCGCCTTCCGGCGTGATCACTACTTTAGCGGATTCCCTCGGATGCTCATAATCGAGCTTCCCGATCCGAATTCCGGCATGCCGAAATCCATCCCGATGAGGGGCCGTGCAGAAGTGGTTTGCCGCCGGTGCGGCTCGAGTGGCTGCCGCGTTTCCCCGCAGGGCTCCGTGGCAACTCGGTGAACAGTACACGACGCCCCGAGGACCATCAAACTCATGGCCGGACGCCCCGTCAGGGCGTACCGTCTAAGGCATGACGAGCGCATGTGTACACCCACGGTGGTGGGCCGCCTGACGGCGGCCGCCTCTATCAACACATGCGCAACCACGGCCGCCGCTCCGGCGGCCGTTCGCGTATCTCCTCCCCGCGAAGCCCGGCCGGCCGGGTCGGCGGTCCCGACACAGCGGGAGATGGCAAAGAGATGACGGAGACGAAGACGGCACGGCGTCGGATCTTCAGTGGGATCAAACCGAGTGGACATCTGACCCTCGGCAACTACCTCGGGGCCGTACGCCGGTGGGTTCAGGAGGATCAGCACCGTGCCGACGCGCTGTTCTGCGTCGTCGATCTGCACGCGCTCACGGTCGAACACGACCCGGCGCGGGTGCGGCGGCTCACCCGGCAGGCCGCCACGCTGCTGCTGGCCTCGGGGCTCGACCCCGAGCAGTGCACGCTGTTCGTCCAGAGCCAGGTGGATGAGCACGCACGGCTGTCCTATCTCATGGAGTGCACGGCCACCGACGGCGAGATGCGTCGGATGATCCAGTACAAGGAGAAGGCCGTGCGGGAGCAGGCGAGAGGCCGGAGCGTACGGCTGTCGCTGCTCACCTATCCGGCGCTGATGGCGGCCGACATCCTCGCCTATGGCACGCATGAGGTGCCCGTCGGCGAGGACCAGACGCAACATGTCGAGCTGGCCCGGGATCTGGCGCAGCGGTTCAACCAGCGGTACGGACCGGTCTTCACCGTGCCCCGGGCCACTCGGCCGCGGGTTTCGGCGCGGGTGATGGATCTGCAGGACCCCACCTCGAAGATGGGGAAGTCGCATGCGGAGACGGCGGGCATCGTCTATCTGCTCGATGAGCCGGATGTGGTGCGGAAGAAGATCATGCGGGCCGTCACGGACAGCGGAACCGAGGTGCGGTATGACCGGACGGAGCAGCCGGGGGTGGCGAATCTGCTGGATGTGCTCGCGTCGTGCACCGATGGAAAGCCGGAGGTGCTGGCCGAGGAGTTCAGCTCGTACGGGGCGCTGAAGGGTGCCACGGCGGAGGCGGTGCTGGAGGTGCTGCGGCCGCTTCAGGCCCGGCACGCGGAGCTGTGCGCCGACCCCTCTTATATGGACGGGGTGCTGCGGGCCGGGGCCGAGCGGGCGCGCGGGCTGGCCCGGCCCCAGGTGGACGAGGCGTATGCGGCGGTCGGGCTGCTGCCGCCCGCCTGACCGAAGCGACTGGGCACCGGCCCCTGACCGAAGCGGCGGGGCGCCGGTCGCCTGATCGGAGCGGCGGGGCGCCGGTCGCCTGATCGGAGCGGCGGGGCGCCGGTCGCCTGATCGGAGCGGCGGGGCGCCGGTCGCCTGATCGGAGCGGCGGGGCGCCGGTCGCCTGATCGGAGCGGCGGGCGCCCGGCCGGTCGGCGTCAGCCGTTGCCGGAGGCGAGCTCGCGGCTGCGGTCGCGGGCCGCCTCCAGCGCGGCGATCAGCGCGGCGCGCACACCGTGGCTCTCGAGCTCGCGGATGGCGTTGATCGTGGTGCCCGCCGGGGAGGTCACGGCCTCCCGGAGCTTGACCGGGTGCTGATCGCTGTCGCGCAGCATCACCGCCGCGCCGATGGCCGCCTGGACGATCAGGTCATGGGCCTTGTCGCGGGGCAGGCCCAGCAGGATGCCCGCGTCGGTCATGGCCTCGACGAGGAAGTAGAAGTAGGCCGGGCCGGAGCCGGAGAGGGCGGTCGCGGCGTCCTGCTGGGATTCGGGGACGCGCAGCGTCTTGCCGACGCCGCCGAAGATCGCCTCGGTGTGGGCGAGGTGCTCCTCGGTGGCGTGGCTGCCCGCCGAGATGACGGACATGGCCTCGTCGACCAGTGCGGGGGTGTTGGTCATCACACGGACGACCGGGGTGCCGGCGGCCAGACGCGCCTCGAAGAAGGAGGTGGGGATGCCGGCCGCGCCGGAGATCACCAGCCGGTCGGCGGGGATGTGCGGGGCGAGCTCATCGAGCAGGGCGCCCATGTCCTGCGGCTTGACGGTGAGGATGAGGGTGTCGGCGGACTTGGCGGCCTCGGCGTTGGAGACGGCTTCGACGCCGTGGCGCGAGCGGAGCTCCTCGGCGCGCTCGGGGCGGCGGGCCGTCACCAGGAGGTCGGACGGCGACCAGCCACCTCGGATCATTCCGCTGAGAAGGGCTTCGCCAATCTTCCCCGTGCCGAGCACGGCGACCTTCTCCGTCATAGTGCGGCTCTCCTCATACCTGAGCGGGTCGTGCTGTGCTGCATGTGTGTTCTCCGCCATCTTCCCACGGGTGGCCTATTCCCTACGGCCCTTATGAATTACTTATTCGTCGTTCGATGAATAAAAATTTTCGCGCCATCCGGTGTGACCCGGAGGCCGCTTTGCGCCCGCGCCCATGGGGGCGCCCGGAACCGAGCAGTCCTGTTCGATGCCTCCGAGTTCACAAGTCGGTTACATATCGACTTGCAAATGGTCACAGTCTCATGGACACAATGGGGGCCGGTGTCTATACGTACGGGAAGGGGGCGATGGTGAGGAGCATTCGGCATACCGCTCACGCACTGGTAACGGCGGTAGCCGTGTTGCTTGCCCTCTTCATCGCGGCTGATTGCGCGTCCGCGCAGGTCATCCATCCCGAGACGAGCAGCGTCACCGCTTCGGCCGATCCGCGGCAGGCCACAGAATCATGGGTCTCCGCGCACGGCGACCACGGAACAGCAGACTGCAAGGGGCTTCGCGGACGAGCCCCGCTGACCGCTCCCACGCCGAGCGGCAAATACGGATGTGTGTGCGGTTGCGACACCGGTGTTCCGGTGCCACGTACCGCCATCTCCTCATCGGTCACCGAACGGCAAGCCGTTCCGGTGTCGAGATCGGGCGAGCTGCCCGTCATCCTCCAGACCTTCCGCTGCTGAGAGCTACACCGCCGTAGCCCGGCGGTTCGTCTCGCACCATTTCCACGCTTTTCACGCTTCTCGCGCAAGCGATCTCAACCGCCAGCGACCGATTCCATCGATCCCACTGACGTAGCGCTATGCCGTGCCCCCGCCTGCCCATGAGCCGGTGACGGGGCGCACAGGAGGCAACCCTCATGCGAAACTCTCTCCTTGACCGTTTCCGTGGTGCCGGAGGCACCTCAGGCTCATCCGGCGCCGGAACATTCCGCGCCGACTTCACCGCTTCTCTCGTCGTCTTCCTCGTCGCCGTGCCCCTGTGCGTGGGGGTGGCGGTGGCCTCGGGTGTTCCGGCCGAGCTCGGCCTGATCACCGGCATCGTCGGCGGGCTGGTCACCGGTTTCCTGCCGGGCAGCAGCCTGCAGGTCTCCGGCCCGGCCGCCGGTCTGACCGTGTTGGTGTACGAGGCCGTGGAGCAATACGGCGTCGCCGCACTCGGCGTCCTCGTCCTGATCTCCGGACTGCTGCAGCTGACCATGGGCGCGCTCGGCCTCGGCCGCTGGTTCCGGGCGATCTCCGTCGCCGTGGTGCAGGGCATGCTCGCGGGCATCGGCCTGGTGCTGATCGCCGGGCAGCTCTACGCGCTCGCCGACGCCAAGGCGCCGACCAGCGGGCTCGACAAGATCTTCGGCATTCCGGAGCTCATCGGGGACGTGGCCGGTTCCGGCGACGCCCTGCAGGCCGTCGCCGTGGGCGTCGGCACCATCGCCGTCCTGGTGCTGTGGCCGCGTTTCCGCAAGGGCGCCAAGGTGCTGCCCGCGCCGCTGGTGGCCGTCGCGCTCGCCACCGCCTCGACCGTGATCTTCGACCTGCCGATCGCGCGGGTCGAGGTCAAGGGTCTGCTGGACGCCATCCAGCCGCCCGGCGGCGGTGAGTTCCAGGCGCTCGCCGAGGTGGGCGTCATCGGCACCGTGCTCGCCTTCACGCTGATCGCCTCGGCCGAGAGCCTGTTCAGCGCCGCGGCCGTGGACCGGCTGCACGACGGTCCGCGCACCAACTACGACAAGGAGCTCATGGCGCAGGGCGCGGGCAACGCGGTGTGCGGTGTCCTCGGCGCCCTGCCGATGACCGCGGTGATCGTGCGGAGCGCGGCCAATGTGCACGCCGGCGCCAAGACGAAGGCGTCACGGGTGCTGCACGGTGTGTGGCTGCTGATCTTCGCGGTCCTCTTCCCCTCGGCCCTGGGCATCATCCCGGTGGCGACTCTCGCCGGTGTGCTGGTGTACTCGGGCTGGAAGCTGATCCCGACCAAGGACCTGGTGCCGTTGTGGCGTGCCCACCGCGGTGAGGCGATCATCCTGATCGTCACCGCCGGCGCGATCGTGATCACCAATATGTTCGAGGGCGTGATCATCGGTCTGCTGATGGCCGTGGCCAAGACGGCCTGGGAGACCTCGCATGTGCATGTCGAGGTCAGCGGGCACGAGGACGGCGACGGTGCCGAGGACAAGCCCCTGCACGTCCGGGTGCGCGGTCACGCGACCTTCCTGCGGCTGCCCAAGCTGCTGGACGAGCTGGAGGCGCTGCCCCGTGAGCGGGAGGTCGAGCTCGACCTGACCGGGCTGCGCCATGTGGACCACGCCTGTGAGATGGCGCTGGCCACCTGGACCGAGCGGCACAACGCGGTGGTCAAGCGGGACGCCGCCGTCGAGGAGCGGGTCCCGGCGTAACGGCCCGCTCGGGGCACACGCCCCCTTCCGTCAACTGGCCCCCGGCGCCGCCCTCGCGGCTCCGGGGCCGGCCGCGCTCCGGCCGTGGGTCAGCCGCAGGGCACGGTGACGAAGCCGTCGCTGCCGGTCCGCACATACGCGTCGGACACGTACTGGCCCGGGGCGATGCTGTCCCAGATGTCCGTGGTGCCATACGGGCCGGACACCTTCTCGCCGTGCCGCTGGCAGCGGATGGGGACCCGGGTGTTGTACGGCAGCACCTTGACGACTCTGTGGTTGGTGCCGGGCCCGCTGCGGACGTTGACCTGGTAGCCGGGCGCGGTCGGATAGGTGATCGCTCCGGCGGTGGCCGTGACGTCGGCGGCCTCGGTGGCGTTTGCGGCGTCGGTGGTGGCGACGGTTTCCGCGGTCTCTTCCATGGCCATGACGGCCCCTCCCCCGTTGAACTTCTTTCCGAAGTTGTGCACATGTCGTGTGAAGTGACACGACATGCGGAGGCTAACAAGGCTCGCACGTGTCATCGACTAGGCTCGCCGAGTCGCGAATGCGGCCGAATTCACGGGGGTGGGGCATGCCGCCGGTGCACAGAGCCGGGACGGGCGCGGAATCCAAGGATCCGGAATACGCCGGGCAGTACCGGCTCGAGGCACGCCTCGGAGCGGGTGGCATGGGCGTGGTCCATCTGGCCCGCTCGGCCTCGGGACGGCGCCTCGCGGTGAAGGTCGTCCATGCCGAGTATGCCGAAGACCCCGAGTTCCGGGCGCGGTTCCGGCAGGAGGTGGCGGCCGCCCGGCGGGTCAGCGGCGCGTTCACGGCGCCCGTGGTGGACGCCGACCCGGAGGGGTCGAGGCCCTGGATGGCCACCCTCTACATCCCCGGCCCGACCATCGCCGAACACGTCAAGCGGAGCGGCCCGTTGCCGCCGGACGAGACGGTGCAACTGGCCGCGGGGCTCGCGGAGGCGCTGCGGGACATCCATCGGGTGGGCGTGGTGCACCGCGATCTCAAGCCGAGCAATGTGCTGCTCGCGGCGGACGGCCCGAAGGTCATCGACTTCGGCATCTCGCGGCCGTCCGACAGCGAACTGCGCACCGAGACGGGGCAGTTGATCGGCACCCCGCCGTTCATGGCGCCGGAGCAGTTCCAGCGACCGCGTGCGGTGGGCCCGGCGGCGGATGTGTTCGCGCTGGGCTCGCTGCTGGTGCACGCGTCCACCGGGCGGGGGCCGTTCGAGTCCGAGAGCCCCTACATCGTGGCGTACCAGGTGGTGCACGACGAGGCGGATCTGGCGGGGGTACCGGATGAGCTGTTGCCGCTGATCCAGCGGTGTCTGGCCAAGAACCCCGAGGATCGCCCCACGCCCGACGCCCTGATGACGGTCCTGCGCGCCGTCCGCGGCCCCCATCCGCCGGCGCCGCGCGGCCCCGTCCCGCTGGTGCCGCAGCAGCGGACGCCGGAGCCCCACTCCCTGCCGGGCGGGCGCGGGGAGCAGGCCGGCGGCGTCACGGATACGCATGTGAAGGCGGGCTCCGAGCCCGCGCCCCGGCTCATCGAGGGCATGAAGGCCGAGCCGGAGCGGGTGGGGGACGAGGCCGAGTCGGTGCTGGGCGGGTCGGTGGCGGGCGGGTCGGTGGCGGATGGGTTCGTGGCGGACGGACCGATGGCGGGCGAGTCCAGGGCCGACCGGCCGGTGGTGCGGCGCCGGGGGATGCGGGGGTGGGCCCTGTCCGGGCTCGCGGCCCTCGTGCTGCTGGCCGCGGGCACGGTCGTCGCGCTGCGCCCGTTCGGCGACGCGGACGCGTCCGGCGGGCGGCAGCCGCGGAACAGCGCGGCCACCGCGGAGGCATGGCGCCCCTGGGCCACGGGGCTGGACGTCGGAAAGGCCGCGGGCTCGGGGGTGCGACCCGCGTTCTGCTCGTACGGTGCGGGCGCGCTGTACTGCGCTCGGCGCGGTATCGAGGCCGCCCGGGTCGATCCGGACGACGGCCGGGTGGTCTGGTCTCGGCCGTCCGCGGCGGGGAGCCCGGGCGACGGCGAGGCGATCTCCCCTCCCGTGTTCTCCGGCGGTCTGGTGCGGACGGTGTCCCCGGACGGCGCGCGGCTGCGGGCGCTCGACCCCACGACCCACGACGTCCGCTGGAGCCGCGAAGTGTCCCGTTACGACGGCGGGGTCTACGCCTCGGGCGACACCGTGCTGCTGGCCGCGCCGGACGGCACGGTCACGGCGGTGAACGGCGCGACGAACAAGGAACGTTGGAGTCACCGGCTGCCCGGCCACGCCCGGCCCGCCTTCTTCTCGTACGGCGACGGCCACACGGCGTACGCCGTGACCACCGCGGACGATGGCGCGCACACGCTGGTCACGGCGGTGGACACGATGCGCGGTGCCACGCGCTGGCACGCCTCGCTCAGCGGCAACCTGACCCCGGCCGGGAGCGGCCCCGGCGGAGTGCTGCTGCTGACCGAGACGGACACCCAGACCCGTACCACCGCCGTCGTCCGCTATGACCCGGAGCGGCGTACGGCGCGGCGGGTCGCGCTGTCCGCGCCGGTGTCCGCGACCAGCGCCGTCAGCAGCGGCGACCGGGTGTATGTGCTGGGCGCGGACGGCGGGTTGGTGGGCGTCGACACCGGGCGCGAGGGCGGCGCGGCGCGGGCGCGGCTCTGGCGTCTGGAGACCTCGGTGGCCAACGCGTCGCCGCTGGTGGCGGCGGACGGACGGCTGTACTTCTCGGCGGCGGACGGACGGTTGCTGGCCGTGGACGCCGAGCGGGGCGAGGTGATCGGCGAGACGCGTCGCTCGCGTGGGGGCGCGGCCGGACGTGGCTTTCTGGATCTGATGCCTGCGCCGGTGGTGGTGGGTGGCAAGGTGTTCGCGACATCCTCGGACGGGACGGTGTTCGCGGTGGATGGGCGGGATCCGGCTGGGTGGTGAGGGTGTTCGGCGGAACAGGTGGCGGAGCCGCGTGTCGTTGCCTTCCCCTACCCGCCCCTTCCCGCTGCCAGGGGCTCCGCCCCGGACCCGGCTCCTCAAACGCCGGAGGGGCTGGATTGCGCGCCTCAAACGCCGGAGGGGCTGGATTACGTTGATCGCCGGATCGTGGGTCGTTGGGGGGAAGAACAGGAATGGCACTGCGCGCCGGGGACCCGGAGTCCATCGGAGGCTACGCACTCGAACGGCGGCTCGGCCGCGGCGGGATGGGCACCGTCTATCTGGCCCAGTCCCAGTCGGGGCGGCGGCTGGCGCTGAAGGTGGTGCATCAGCAGTTCGCCGATGACGACGAGTTCCGGGTGCGGTTCCGGCAGGAGGTCGCGGCCGCCCGGCGAGTCAGCGGCGCGTTCACCGCGGCCGTCGTGGACGCCGACCCCCACGCCGTACTGCCGTGGATGGCGACCTCGTACGTCCCCGGCCGCACCCTCGCCGAGCGGGTCGCGGCGGACGGTCCGCTGCGCGGCGCCGAGCTGCGGCGGCTGGCGATCGGGCTGGTGGAGGCTCTGCGGGACATCCATCGGGCGGGCGTGGTGCACCGGGACCTGAAACCGGCCAACATCGTGCTGTCCGAAGAGGGCCCCCGCGTCATCGACTTCGGCATCTCCCGGGCGGCGGACCACCAGACCCTGACCATGACGGGCCGGGTCATGGGCACGCCCCCGTTCATGTCCCCGGAGCAGCTGCGCGATCCGCGGGAGGTCGGACCGGAGTCCGATGTGTTCTCGCTGGCGACGGTGGTGGTGTTCGCGGCGACCGGCCAGAGCCCGTTCGACGCGGACAGCCCGTATATGACCGCCTATCACGTGGTGTACGAGCCGCCTGAACTGGACGCGGTGACCGGGCCGTTGCGCGACGCGGTCGCGGACTGCCTCAGGAAGGAACCGTCCGCGCGTCCCGGACTTGACGAGCTGCTGGAGCGGCTGCGGACGTTGCCCGACGAGGACGCCGACGAGGACGGTACGGACGATCGCGGCACAGGTGCCGTCGATTCCGAGGGCACCGCCGTGCCCACGGAGGTCGGCCGCGCACCCCGCCGCCCCCGTCTCCCGCGCCGCCGCGCCCTGGCGGTCGCCGGAGCGGCCGCGGGCCTGGTCGCCGCGGTCGCGGGAGGGGGCGTCGTCCTCAAGGCCGGGCCCGGATCCGGCGACCGGCCGGACGCCCGCCCCGCCACCGGCACATCGCGGGACGCCTCGCTCCCGTCCGGATGGCGCCCCTGGCAGCGCACGCTCACCGAACCCGGCGACGACGACGTCGTGACCCGCCTCGAAGGCACTCCGCAGACGGTCAACGGGCTGAGCGGCCGACGCTGTCTCGCCTCGGGCACCGAGCTGTACTGCGGCGGTTCCGGGGTCGCCCTCACCCGGCTGGACCCCCGGGGGCGCGTGAGCTGGCATCGGCCGACGAAGCCGGACGCGCTGATCGGTGTGGTCGACGGTCTCGTCCTGGGCACCGTCGGGCTCTCGGACGGAACGGCCCGGCTTGAGGGCTACCGCACCAGCGACGGTGAGCGGGTCTGGAAGACCGATATCGGCGGCGCGGACCAGGGCGCGGTGTTCCGGCGGGGACGTCACCCCGCCGTGCTCACCCAGAGCTGGGACGAGGAGACCTTCCAGGCCGTGGACGCGCGTACCGGCGACACGCTCTGGTCGCGCCGGGTCGGCCGCGGGCTGACCTGCTCCCCCGATGTGGTGGCCGGACGCCCCCTCGCCGACTGCAGACCGATGGAAGATCGCGCCGACCCGGACACTCCGAGCCGGCTCTACGCCCTCTCCCCCACCACCGGAGCGCCCCGGCAGATCGGCACGCCGGACGCGGGCGTATCCCTGGCCGAGCGCTCGGGCGACCTTCTCTATCTGGAGCAGGGCGCCCACGACAGCTTCGACTACACCGATCTGCTCTTCCTCTCCCCGGACGGCGGACCGGCGCGCCGGGTGAAGCTGCCCGAGGGGCTCTCCGCCCAGCAGACCAGGCCCACCCTGGTGGGCGACACGCTCTACTTCGTCCGGCAGAACGGCGAGGTCACCGCCGTCACCACGGCCGGAAAGCGGCTGTGGAGCGAGGCGACGGAGGTGGAGTGGCTGGGCTCACCGGTGGTGTCCGGGCGCCGGAACGCCCTGTATCTGGCCACCGCCGCGGGCCGGGTGGTCGCGCTGGACCGCGGGGACGGCCGGGTGCTGTGGCGGGGCAAGGCGCGTACGGACCCCGGTGGCGTCCCCGCCGAGCTGACGCTCAGCGGTGACGCCCTCACCACGGTCTATGGATACGACACCGTGGAGGCGGCCGGGATCGACGTCAGCCGCGTCAGCCGAGGCGGCTGACGTCGCGGACCGCGCCCTTGTCGGCGCTGGTGGCCATCGCCGCGTAGGCGCGCAGTGCGGTGGACACCTTGCGCTCGCGGTTCTTCGGGGCGTAGACGCCGCCGAGCGCCTCGCGCCGGGCCGCCAACTCCTCCTCGCTCACCAGGAGTTCGATGGTGCGGCCGGGGATGTCGATGCGGATCCGGTCGCCGTCCTGGACCAGGGCGATGGTGCCGCCGGACGCCGCCTCCGGCGAGGCGTGGCCGATGGACAGGCCCGAGGTGCCGCCGGAGAAGCGGCCGTCGGTGACCAGCGCGCAGGCCTTGCCCAGGCCCCGGCCCTTGAGGAAGGAGGTGGGGTAGAGCATTTCCTGCATACCCGGGCCGCCCTTGGGGCCCTCGTAGCGGATGACGACCACGTCGCCCTCCTTGACCTGCTTGCCCAGGATCCGCTCGACGGCCTCCTCCTGGGATTCGCAGACCACGGCGGGCCCCTCGAAGGTCCAGATCGACTCGTCCACGCCCGCGGTCTTCACCACGCAGCCGTCGACGGCCAGATTGCCCTTGAGGACGGCGAGTCCGCCGTCCTTGGAGTAGGCGTGCTCCAGGTCGCGGATGCAGCCGCCGGCGGCGTCCGTATCCAGCGTGTCCCAGCGCTCGGACTGCGAGAAGGCGGTGGCGGAGCGCTTGCAGCCGGGGGCCGCGTGCCACAGCTCGACGGCCTCGGCGGACGGCGAACCGCCGCGCACGTCCCAGGTTTTGAGCCAGTCGGCGAGCGAGGAGCTGTGCACGGAGTGGACGTCCTCGTTCAGCAGCCCGGCGCGGAACAGCTCGCCGAGGATCGCCGGGATGCCGCCCGCGCGGTGCACGTCCTCCATGTAGTACGTGCCGCCGGGGGCCACGTTCGGCGCGACCTTGGCCAGGCAGGGCACCCGGCGGGAGACCTCGTTGATGTCGTTGAGGTCGTAGTCGAGACCGGCTTCCTGGGCGGCGGCCAGCAGATGCAGGATCGTGTTGGTCGAGCCGCCCATGGCGATGTCGAGCGCCATGGCGTTGTCGAAGGCGGCGCGGGTGCCGATGGCGCGCGGCAGAACGGTCTCGTCGTCCTGCTCGTAGTGGCGCTTGGTGATGTCCACGACCGTACGGCCGGCGGTCTCGTAGAGCGCCCGGCGGGCGGTGTGGGTGGCCAGCACCGAGCCGTTGCCCGGCAGGGAGAGGCCGATCGCCTCGGTCAGGCAGTTCATCGAGTTGGCGGTGAACATGCCGGAACAGGAGCCGCAGGTCGGGCAGGCGTTGTTCTCGATGCGGAGGATGTCCTCGTCCGAGACGTTCTCGTTGACCGCGTCCGAGATCGCGTTGATCAGGTCCAGCTTGCGGACGGTGCCGTCGACGAGCGTGGCCCGGCCGGCCTCCATGGGGCCGCCGGAGACGAAGACGGTCGGGATGTTGAGCCGCATCGCGGCCATCAGCATCCCGGGCGTGATCTTGTCGCAGTTGGAGATGCAGATCAGCGCGTCGGCGCAGTGCGCCTCGACCATGTACTCCACGGAGTCGGCGATCAGGTCGCGGGAGGGGAGGCTGTAGAGCATCCCGCCGTGGCCCATGGCGATGCCGTCGTCCACCGCGATGGTGTTGAACTCGCGCGGAATGCCACCCGCCGCGTGGATCGCCTCACTGACGATCCGGCCGACCGGCTGGAGGTGGGTGTGCCCGGGCACGAACTCGGTGAAGCTGTTGGCCACGGCGATGATCGGCTTGCCGAAGTCCTCGCGCGCTACGCCGGACGCCTGCATAAGGGCGCGGGCGCCCGCCATGTTGCGGCCATGGGTGACGGTGCGAGACCTCAGCTCGGGCACGGTGCTCGGCTCCCTACGTGATACGTGCGTCCGGTGAATGGGACGCCCGGCAATGCGGATCGGAGTCTTCTGAGCCTACGCCTGTGTCCATGGATCCGGATGGTCCGTCCGGATCCAGAGACGGTGGGGTCACTGTGTGGAAGGACCCGGTCAGCTCTCGGTCAACGCCGCGCGGTCGGGGCCGACCGGTCCGCGATCAGCTCTCGGTCAGATAGCGCTGCAGGGTGGGCCCCACCATGGCCACGATGTCATCGACCTCCGCCGAGGCCATCGGCTCCATCCGGATCACATAGCGCAACATCGCGATCCCGATGAGGTGCCCGGCCGCGAGCTGGGCGCGGAACTCGGGGTTCGGGACGTCCAGCTCACCCGCCATCCGGAGCAGCACCCGGCGCTCGATCATGCCGCGCAGCACCGCGGCGGCGGTCTCATTGGTCAGCGCCGAGCGCATCACGGCGAGCAGCGGCAGCCGGCTGACGGGGTTCTCCCAGATGCCGAACATGAAGCGGGCCATCCGCTCGCCCGCGCCCTCCCGGCTGCCGTGCACCGCGTCCGGGGCGGCCATGGCGGGCGCGAAGATCAGCTCGATGGCCGCCTCGAAGACCTGCTCCTTGGTGCCGAAGTAGTGGTGGACCAGCGCCGGGTCCACCTCCGCGGCCTTGGCGATGCCGCGGATCGAGGTCTTGTCGTAGCCGCGCTCGGCGAACTCGTTGCGCGCCGCGGCCAGGATCCGGTCGCGGGCGCCGGGGCCGTCGGAGACGCTCGTACGGGCCGGGCGGCCACGCTTGCGCGGGCCCGTGGCGGGCCCGGATGAGGCGGGGGTCACGACCCGGGCACCACCCTGCTGGGCCGATTGGCCGAGGTCGGCGAGGCGAGATGCAGCCGGGTGAAGGCCAGGGCCTCCGCCAGGTCGGCCTCGCGCTCGGCGGTGGACATGGCCCGCCGGGTGTTGACCTCGACGACCACATTGCCGTCGAAACCGGTGGCCGCGAGCCGTTCCAGCAGCTCGGCGCAGGGCTGGGTGCCGCGCCCCGGCACCAGGTGCTCGTCCTTGTTGGAGCCCTGGCCGTCGGCGAGGTGGAGATGGGCCAGCCGGTCGCCCATGCGGTCCACCATCTCCATCGCGTCCGTACGGGCGGTGGCGGTGTGCGAGAGATCGATCGTGAAGTGGCGGTAGTCGTGCTGGGTGACGTCCCAGTCCGGGGCGTACGCGAGCATCTCGCGATCGCGATAGCGCCACGGGTACATGTTCTCGACCGCGAACCGCACATCGGTCTCATCGGCCATCCGCCAGATTCCGCTGACGAACTCGCGGGCGTAGGACCGCTGCCATCGAAACGGCGGGTGGACCACGACGGTGGACGCGTCGAGCTTCTCCGCTGCCGCTCTCGCCCGCTGCAGCTTGACCCAGGGGTCGGTCGACCAGACCCGCTGGGTGATCAGCAGACAGGGAGCGTGCACGGCGAGGATCGGCACCTGGTGGTAGTCCGAGAGCCGACGCAGCGCCTCGATGTCCTGGCTGACCGGATCGGTCCACACCATGACCTCGACGCCGTCGTAGCCCAGCCGTGCCGCGATCTCGAAGGCCGTCGCCGTCGACTCCGGATAGACCGAGGCTGTGGACAGCGCGACCTTCGCATCCGGGATGCGCACCACTGGCTCTGTCACGAGGGACAGCGTACGGCGGCTGCTCTCCGCAGCCGAACCGCGGCGGCGCTTGCGGCTGAACCACCACCGCTTTCCGGCCCGGCCACCTGCGCTCTCCGGCCCGGCCACCAGGGCTTTCCGGGCCGGTCACCGCGGCTTTCCGGGCCGACGGCCGGGGCTTTCCGGGCCGGCTGCCTGCTTTGGGGCCTGGTCGCCGGGGCTTTCCAACCGTCCGCCGCCGCTTTCCAACCCAGCCGCCGCCGCTTTCCAGCCCGGTCACCGGGGCTTACCGGCCCGTCCGCCGCCGCTTTCCAGCCCGGTCACCGCCGCTTTCCAGCCCGGTCACCGGGGCTTACCGGCCCGGCCGCCGTCGCTTTCCGGGCCGGCCGCAGTCGCTCCCGCCCCGGTGACGCTGCGTGGTTACGTGGGCAGGTGATCCAGGCGGCGCAGGATGACGCCCTCGCGCAGCGCCCACGGGCAGATCTCCAGCTGCTCCACGCCGAACAGATCCAGCGCGGCCTCCGCCACCAGCGCCCCGGCCGGAAGCTGTCCGGCCCGGCCCTCGGAGACGCCGGGCAGATCGGCCCGTTCCTCGGTGGTCATGGCGGCCAGTTTCGGCACCCACTCCCCCAGCGCCCGGCGGGTGAGACGGCGCTCCACGTACGGCCCCTCGGCGGAGCGCGCGGCGCCGGTGATCCTGGCCAGCTGCTTGAAGGTCTTGGAGGTGGCCACCACATGGTCCGGCGCCCCATGACGGCTGAAATCGCCGACGCTCCGGGCGATCTCGGCCCGCACATGGCGCCGCAGGGCCCGGACCTCCGCCGGGTCGGGCGGGTCGCCGAGCAGCCAGGAACCGGTCAGTCGGCCGGCCCCAAGGGGCAGCGAGACCGCCGCGTCGGGCTCCTCGTCCATGCCGTACGCGATCTCCAGCGAACCGCCGCCGATGTCCAGGACCAGCAGCTTCCCCGCGGACCAGCCGAACCAGCGGCGGGCGGCCAGAAAGGTGAGCCGAGCCTCGTCCGCGCCGCTGAGCACCTGGAGCCGCACGCCGGTCGCCTCGGTGACCCGGGCCAGGACCTCATCGGCGTTGGACGCCTCGCGGACGGCGGAGGTCGCGAACGGCAGGACGTCCTCGACACCCTTGTCCTCGGCCGCCTCCAGCGCCTCCTTGACCACCGCTATCAGGCGGTCGACGCCTTCGGGGCCGATGGCCCCGGCGCCGTCGAGGAGTTCGGCCAGCCGCAGCTCGGCCTTGTGCGAGTGCGCGGGCAGCGGGCGCGCGCCGGGGTGGGCGTCCATCACAAGGAGATGAACCGTATTCGAACCCACGTCGAGGACACCGAGTCTCATAGCGTGAACGCTACTGCTCCCCCTCTCGGTGTCATGCACAGGTCCCCCACCGATCGCGTGCGATCGCGCACCCGGGCGGCCGGTCGGCGGCCGATCTGCGGCCGGTCGGCGGCCGATCCCGGGCCCGCGCCGCGCCGCCGGGCCGTGTGCGGTCCCCACCTCCGTGTTTTGGCCGAGGGGCCTACCCTTGCACCGTGGCAAAGACGAAAAAGGCGAAGCAGGACAAAGGCCGGAAGACCGACCCGGAGTGGGCGGCCGAGGAGCCGATGCCGTCCGGGGCCGAGGATGCCGGGGCCGCCGGGGCTGCCGGGGCCGCCGAGGACGAGGTCGGTCTGGACTTCGCCCGCGCATGGGTCGAATTCCCCGATCCGGCCGACGACGAGCAGTTCTTCCGATGCGATCTGACCTGGCTGACCTCCCGGTGGACCTGCATCTTCGGCCAGGGCTGCCAGGGCATCCAGGCGGGGCGGGCCAGCGATGGCTGCTGCACGCTGGGCGCGCACTTCTCCGACGAGGAGGACGAGGAGCGGGTCGGCCGCCATATGGCCCGGCTGACCCCCGAGATCTGGCAGTTCCATGATGTGGGGCACGCCTCGGGGTGGGTGCAGGAGGACGACGACGGCGAGCGGCAGACCCGACGCCACAAGGGCTCGTGCATCTTCCAGAACCGGCCGGGCTTCGCGGGCGGCGCGGGCTGCGCCCTGCACATCCTGGCGCTGCGGGAGGGGCGCGAGCCGCTGGAGACCAAGCCGGATGTGTGCTGGCAGCTCCCGGTGCGCAGGTCCTACGACTGGATCGACCGGCCGGACGACACAAGGGTGCTGCGGGTCACCATCGCCGAGTACGACCGGCGCGGCTGGGGGCCGGGCGGCCACGATCTGCACTGGTGGTGCACGTCGGCCACGTCGGCGCATGGGGCCGGGGAGCCGGTGTACCGGTCGTACCGGCCGGAGCTCACGGAGCTGATGGGCAAGGCGGGATACGACCGGCTGGCCGAGCTGTGCGAGCAGCGGCTGGCGTCGTCGCTGCCGCTGGTGGCTCCGCATCCGGCGGATCCGGCGGGCTGACGCGGGCGGTACGGCGGGCTGACGCAGGTGGTACGGCGGGCTGACGCGGGTGGTACGGCGGGCTGACGCGGGTGGCCCGGCGGGCTGACGCGGGTGGCCCGGCCGATCCGGCCCACCTGGGCGGTCCGCCCACCTGTGCCGTCCGGCCCGACTGACGTGGCGGTGGCGGTGCCGATCCTGGGCGGTCCGGCGGATCTTTCCCCTACCCGCCCCTTCCCGAAACCGGGGCCCGGCCCCGGCCCCCGCTCCTCAAACGCCGGAGGGGCTGGAGTCACATCGCCATGCGGCTCCACCGCGTGGCGCCCGGCCCCCGCCGGGGCACCGCCCCTAAGCCCTGCACCTCAAACGCCGGAGGGGCTGGAGTCACATCGCCATGCGGCTCCACCGCGTGGGTCCCGGCCCCCGCCGGGGCACCGCCCCTAAGCCCCGCTCCTCAAACGCCGGAGGGGCTGGAGTCGCATCGCCATGCAGCTCCACCGCGTGGCGCCCGGCCCCGCCGGGGCACCGCCCCGGACCCCGCTCCTCAATCGCCGGAGGGGCTGGATTGGCTCCCCGCGGCCCTTACCGCAGCATCGATATGAGGCTCCGCCGCGTGGCAAGGCTCCGCCCGCGTGACTGCGGCTCCGCCGCGTGGCTGGGGCTCCGCCCCTGGACCCGGGGTCTGGGGCGGAGCCCCAGTTTCGGGAAGGGGCGGGGAGGGGAACAGCCCGCCGCAGGCGCCACGCCCCGCCGGACACCCCCTGGCCCGCCAGTTGGCGTGTCCGGGCCCGCCGGTCCACGTGACCTGGCCCACCGGTCGGCGCGTCCGGGCCCGCCGGTCCACGTGACCTGGCCCGCCAGTGGGCGCGTCCGGACCCGCCGGTCCAGGTGGCCAGTCCACCGGGCGGCACGTCCGCGGCCGCCAGTCGACCTGGCCGGGCCCCGGTCGACGCCTCCGGGGCCGCCAGTCGGCTGATGTGGCCGGGGCCTGTGTCAGCGCCTCGCGGCGGCCGGGCCGGAGGGGGTGGGGGACGGGTCGGTCGGGGTGGGGGTCGGGTTGCCGGAGGGGCCGGTGGGGGTGGGGGTGGGCTCGGGGGAGGCACCGCGGCCCTCGATCAGCACCACCGCGCCCGCCGGATCCACCGAGACCCGCGCGCTCCAGTGACCGGCCGGCTCCCGGCCGTGGTCCACCGAGACCGTGATGGTCGTGGAGTCGCCGGGCCGCAGCACCCCGCCCGTGTGGTTCAGCTGGAGCCAGGACGCCCCGGCGGAGGCCGACCAGTGCACCGGTGAGCCGCCGGAGGCGGTGAGGGTGATGACCGTCACCTCGCCCTCGGGGTGTGCCGTGACCGTGAGCCGCCCCGGGCCGGGGGCCGGTCGGGACGGTCCTGAGCCGTCGCCGGGGCGGCCGCCGCCGGCCCGGGAGCCGTCCGGGCGGGACGCTTCGCCGCCCTTGCCCTTGTGCCCCGGCCGCTCCACCGCACCGTCCACGCCGATGACCTCGACCGACACATCCGACGCCCCGCGGCCCGCCTTGGCGCTCCGCGGGCCGGAGCCGATCTGGGTGCCGGAACGGTCCTGCGCGCTGCCGCCGCGCTCGTACGAGCCTCGGGCGGGCCGGTCCTGACCGGCCGGGGCCTGGTCCGTGCCGTCCGCCTCGGCGGCGGCCACCGAGTCCGTATCGCGCTCGTCACCGGCGAGCGGGGCGCCCCGGTAGGCGGCCCACAGCGCCAGCACCGGGGCCGCGACGACCGTCGCCACCACCGTCGTCGTCAGCGCGCGGCTGCGCATCCGGCTGCGGCGGGCGGCCCGGTCCTGAGGCTCCAGCGGGAAGCCGCGCCGGTCGAACCGCGGCCCGGAGCCCGCGCGGGCGGGGCGTCCGCTGAGCGCGCTCAGCAGCGCGGCATGCACGGCGGCGCGGGGGGCCTCCACCACCGGCAGCGCGGCGGGCGCGGCCGCCGTACCGGGCCAGGGTCCATCGGCCGTGGCCCGCTCGGCCATCCGGCGGCACTCGCGGCAGTCGTCCACATGGCGCACCAGCTCGCGGCGGAGGGCGGCGGAGAGCAGCACCTGGGTGTCGCCCGCGAGCCGCGCGACCACCGGGCAGTGCCCCAGCTCGACGACGGCGAGGGCGGCACGCGTGCGCTCCACCTCGCAGGCGGCGCTGGAGAGCAGGGCGCGGGTCTCCTCCTGGTCCTTGCCGAGCACGGCGGCCACCTCGGAGGGGCCCAGCCGATGGCGCACCGCGAGCTCGAGCGCCTCGCGCTGCTCGGCGGTGGTCCCGGCGGCCTCCGGCCAGGCCAGCGCGGCGAGTTCGCGACGGCGCTGGGCGGCGATGGGCTCGGGCAGCTCGGCCCCGGCGCCGTCGCCCGGGGTGTCCGTCCCCGTACGGCCGCGGCGCTCGGCCAGCTTGCGCAGACAGGCCCAGCGGGCGACCGCGTAGAGCCAGGGGCGGGACAGCTCGCCCTCCGCGGTGACCCGGCCCCGCCCCCGGCCGGGGCGGCGCTCGGCCACCGCCAGCACATCGCCCACCGCGACGGCCGCCGCGTCGTGCTCGCACAGCGCCGACAGGCAGTAGGTGAACAGGCCGTCGAGATACGGCTCATAGCGTTCGGGCGGGCGCTGGGGGCGGGTGGTCGTGGAGCGCGCCGCACGGCGCCGCACCCGCTGTGCGCCGGTGGTCTGTGTCGAGTGCTCGGACCTGCTGCTCATCACCCGGCGACGGTAGGCGGATGATGCAGACTTCCTCGCGCCACTTGCACTGTTTTAACCCTTACGGGTGACCATCTCCCTCATAAGGGGACAGGTGTCCCCCTCCGGTGGCCGTAACCTGCTATGCGCCCGGCGCCCTCCGGCAAGGCCGGGGAAGGACCACTGAGAGGGCCACCGGGAGGGCCGCGAAAGGGCCCGTGAAGGGCCCTTCACCACCGCCGTTCGGCTCTGTCGGTGGCCGACGCTAGCGTTACGGCATGGCTGCCCGTAGCTCCTCCCGCTCATCCGCCAAGGACCGCCCCTCCTACCGCTGTACGGAGTGCGGCTGGACCACCGCCAAGTGGCTCGGCCGCTGCCCGAGTGCCAGGCATGGGGCACGGTCGAGGAGTACGGCACGCCCGCGGTGCGCACCACCGCGCCCGGCCGGGTCACCTCGGCCGCCCTGCCCATCGGCCAGGTCGACGGCCGTCAGGCCACCGCGCGCGGCACGGGCGTGGACGAGCTGGACCGGGTGCTCGGCGGCGGGCTGGTCCCCGGCGCGGTCGTGCTGCTCGCCGGGGAGCCCGGGGTCGGCAAGTCCACGCTGCTGCTGGACGTGGCGGCCAAGGCCGCCTCCGAGGAGCACCGCACGCTCTACATCACCGGTGAGGAGTCGGCGAGTCAGGTGCGGCTGCGCGCCGACCGCATCGGCGCGCTGAGCGAGCATCTCTATCTCGCCGCCGAGACCGACCTCTCCGCGGTCCTCGGCCATCTCGACTCGGTCAAGCCCTCGCTGCTCGTCCTGGACTCGGTGCAGACCGTCGCCTCGCCCGAGATCGACGGCGCGCCGGGCGGGATGGCGCAGGTGCGCGAGGTGGCCGGGGCGCTCATCCGCGCGTCCAAGGAGCGCGGTATGTCCACGCTGCTGGTGGGCCATGTCACCAAGGACGGCGCCATCGCGGGGCCCCGGCTGCTGGAGCATCTGGTCGATGTCGTCCTGCAGTTCGAGGGCGACAGGCACGCTCGGCTGCGGCTGGTCCGCGGGGTGAAGAACCGCTACGGGGCGACGGACGAGGTCGGCTGCTTCGAGCTGCACGACGAGGGCATCACCGGGCTGGCCGACCCCTCCGGGCTGTTCCTCACCCGCCGCGACGAGCCGGTGCCGGGCACCTGTCTGACGGTCACCCTGGAGGGCCGCCGGCCGCTGGTGGCCGAGGTGCAGGCGCTCACCGTCGACTCCCAGATCCCCTCCCCGCGCCGCACCACCTCCGGTCTGGAGACCTCCCGGGTCTCGATGATGCTGGCCGTTCTGGAGCAGCGCGGCCGGATCAGCGCGCTGGGCAAGCGGGATATCTACAGCGCCACGGTGGGCGGGGTGAAGCTGTCCGAGCCGGCCGCCGACCTCGCCGTGGCGCTCGCGCTGGCCAGCGCCGCCAGTGACACCCCGCTGCCCAAGAACCTGGTGGCGATCGGCGAGGTGGGGCTCGCGGGTGAGGTCCGGCGGGTCACCGGAGTGCAGCGGCGGCTGGCGGAGGCGGCCCGGCTCGGCTTCACCCACGCCCTGGTGCCGACCGACCCGGGCCGGATCCCGGACGGAATGCGGGTGCTGGAGGTGGCGGACATCGGGGACGCGCTGCGGGTGCTGCCGCGGCGCCGGGAGCGGGGCGAAAAGGCGCGGGCGGACGCGGAGGACCGCGGCTGAGGCGCGGAGGACCGCGGCTGAGGTGACGGGCCGTGGGCGCGGTGTGTGCTGGTGAGGGCGTACGCAAGGGGGCCGTGAGCCGGGTGGTGCGCGGCACAGGGGGAGCAGCACTCCGTTTCACACCTACGGGCGTACGCCGGGAGACCCCACGGGAGGCCGGTGGCCGCCGGTAGACTTTGCCCTGGTCTCGCCCATACGTGGCCTCGCACACCGGCATGGCAGGGCGACTGGCGGCACCGACAGACCTTGCGACGGAGGAGTGCAGTGGCAGCAGGCGACCGGGCAACGGCACCCGGCAAGGCCGACGGTCTGATGCGTGCCTCCCTGAGCGCGGTCGCGCCCGGCACGGCGTTGCGCGACGGCCTCGAGCGCGTCCTCCGGGGAAACACCGGCGGGCTGATCGTGCTCGGCACCGACAAGACCGTCGAGTCGCTGTGCACCGGCGGCTTCGTGATCGACGTCGAGTTCACCGCGACCCGGCTGCGCGAGCTGTGCAAGCTGGACGGCGCGCTGGTCCTCGACAAGGACATCACCAAGATCGTGCGGGCGGGGGTGCAGCTCGTTCCGGACGCGGCGATCGCCACCGAGGAGACCGGCACCCGGCACCGCACCGCGCAGCGGGTTTCCATCCAGACCGGGTTCCCGGTGGTCTCCGTCAGCCAGTCGATGCGGCTGATCGCGCTGTATGTGGACGGCCAGCGGCGGGTCCTGGAGGACTCGGCGGCGATCCTCTCCCGCGCCAACCAGGCGCTGGCCACCCTGGAGCGGTACAAGCTCCGCCTCGACGAGGTCGCGGGCACGCTCTCGGCCCTGGAGATCGAGGACCTGGTCACCGTCCGGGATGTGAGCGCGGTCGCACAGCGGCTGGAGATGGTCCGCCGCATCGCCACCGAGATCGCGGAGTACGTGGTCGAGCTGGGTACGGACGGCCGGCTGCTCTCCCTCCAGCTCGACGAGCTGATCGCGGGCGTGGAGCCCGAGCGTGAGCTGGTGGTGCGTGACTACGTGCCCGAGCCGACCGCCAAGCGCACCCGTACGGTGGCCGACGCGCTCGCCGAGCTGGACCGGCTGACCCACACCGAGCTGCTCGAACTGCCCATCGTGGCCCGGGCGCTGGGGTACACCGGCTCGCCCGAGACCCTCGACTCGGCGGTCTCGCCGCGCGGTTTCCGGCTGCTGGCGAAGGTGCCGCGGCTTCCGGGGGCCATCATCGAGCGGCTGGTGGAGCATTTCGGGGGTCTGCAGAAGCTGTTGGCGGCGAGCGTGGACGATCTGCAGATGGTGGACGGTGTGGGCGAGGCACGGGCGCGATCTGTCCGCGAGGGCCTGTCGCGGCTGGCCGAGTCGTCCATCCTGGAGCGGTACGTCTAGGGTCTGTCGTTTGGGTCCTGGCGCCTGCGGCGGGCTGGTCCCCTACCCGCCCCTTCCCGAAACCGGGGCCGGCCCCGGCCCCCGCTCCTCAAGCGCCGGAGAGGCTGGGTTGTGGGGCCCCGCCCCCGGACCCCAGGGCCCGGGCCGGAGCCCTGCCACGCGGCGGAGCCGCATATCGATGCCGCAGGAAGGGGCGAAGCCCGAGTTTCGGGGTCTGGGGCGAAGCCCCGGCACGGGGTCTGGGGCGGAGCCCCAGTTTCGGGAAGGGGCGGGGAGGGGAACAGCCCACCGCAGGCCCCTGGTCAGTCCTTCTCGAGGACGAACGACACCTTGGCCGTGCCGAGGCCGTCCACCTTCACCTCGACCAGATACGTGCCGGGCTTGGCCGACGCGCTGCCCGACGGGGTGGCGCAGTGCTCGGCGCTGCGCTTGCGGTCCCACTCCACGGTGCGCTTGGTCTCGCCGGAGCCCTTCACCTCGACCAGCGCACTGGCGCTGCCCTCCGGGCAGTCACCGGAGGCCCAGACGTGGGCGTTCTTGGCGTCCGTGATGGTCAGCGAGGCCGCCGAGCGGCCGAAGTCGACCTTGCAGGAGCTCGACTTGGAGTTCTTCACGACGATCTCGAAGGTGGGCTTCTCCCCCGGCGCCCAGGTGTTCTTGACCTTGGAGTCCTTGACGCTGCGCACCGTCAACTCCGCGTCGCCCGGGCGGCAGTCCGGCAGGCTCGACCCGGCCGGCAGACCCGGTCCGGCCCCGGTGCCGAGGCCGCCACCCGCGCCGCCGCCCGCGCCTCCACCAGAGGAGCCGCCGGAGCCGCTGCCGCCGCCCGCGCCACCGCCGCTCGCGCCGCCGGTCCCGCCGTCGTCCGAGCCGCCACCACTGCCGCCGGAGTCGCCGGAGCCCGAGCCGCCGTTGTCCGACTCGTCGCGCCCGCCCGGCCGTTCGCTGTTCACCGGCCCGGATGAGGAGGGCCCCGGGGTGATCGTGCCGGCGGGTCCCCCGCCGCCCGATCCCTTGCCCTCGTCACTTCCGCCACCGCCCGAACCACCCCAGCCGAAGGCCCAGATGACCAGGAGCACGATGACGACGAGCAGGGCCAGCGCAACGATCCTCCGCCGCCAGTAAATGGAGGAGGGAAGCGGCCCGATCGGATTGCGCAGAGATCCCACGCGGAAACTCTACGAGAGATCGGGAGCTCTACCGGCCAATAACCCCCGCCCCGTTCCCTTCTTTTCTCATGATCCGACCGGATCCCGCACATGAGACCGCCATAAGTCCGCCACCAGGCCGCCACGAGTCGCCCCAAGACGCCCCCCGGACGCCCCCCCGGACGCCCCCGAGTCGCCCCGCGGCCACCCTGAGGGGGCAGGGATACCGCACCCGGGCGCGGTAGGCGGCCATCCGTTCCCGCACGGACGCCCGTATTGCACGATTTGGCAACGACTGGCGCGGCTCGACCCGAACGCCAGCGCCCAGCGCGCCCGCAAACCGTCCCGTCGTGCCAGGATCGAGAGCGATGACTGCCATTTCCGCTTCCGCCGTCCCGGCCGCCGCATCCCCCGACCCCGACGGAGCCGTCCTGCACCGGCCCGTCATCGACTGGTTCGACGCGCACGCGCGCGACCTCCCCTGGCGTCGCCCCGAGGCCGGTGCCTGGGGCGTGATGGTGAGCGAGTTCATGCTCCAGCAGACCCCGGTGAACCGGGTGCTGCCGGTGTACGAGCAGTGGCTCGCCCGCTGGCCGCGCCCGGCCGACCTGGCCGCGGAACCGCCCGGTGAGGCGGTCCGCGCCTGGGGCCGGCTCGGCTATCCGCGCCGGGCGCTGCGGCTGCACGGCGCCGCGGCCGCCATAAGGGAGCGGCACGGCGGTGACGTACCGCGCGACCACGCTCAGTTGCTGGCGCTACCGGGGGTGGGCGAGTACACGGCGGCGGCCGTGGCCTCGTTCGCGTACGGCCAGCGCCATCCGGTCCTGGACACCAATGTCCGCCGGGTGTTCGCGCGCGCGGTCGGCGGTGCGCAGTACCCGCCGAACGCCACCACCGCCGCCGAGCGCAAGCTGGCCCGCACCCTGCTCCCCGACGACGAGCCGACCGCGGCGCGCTGGGCGGCCGCCACGATGGAGCTGGGCGCGCTGGTCTGCACGGCCCGCACCCCCGACTGCGCCCGCTGTCCGATCGCCGCGCTCTGCGCCTGGCGCCAGGCCGGTTCTCCGGAGCACGACGGCCCGCCGCGGCGCGGCCAGACCTACGCCGGTACGGACCGTCAGGTGCGCGGCAAGCTGCTCGCGGTGTTGCGCGGGACGGTGACACCCGTACCGCAGGCGACGCTGGACCAGGTGTGGGACGAGCCGGTGCAGCGGGCCCGCGCGCTCGACGGACTGGTCTCCGACGGGCTGGTGGAACCGCTTTCGGGCGGCCTGTACCGACTGCCGCTGACCTGAGAAGCGACCGCCGCCGAGCTGAGAAAATTCCTCGTCACGGCCCTGTCTGTGACAGACCTGTGACACGCCCAGGACCCGGTTCCGACACTCGGTCGAACCGGGTTCCGTTGTTACACAACCTATGGGTAGCTGTGCATTCGCCGAGGCCCGGATGCGCATCGCGCCGCAACAGCGCCTCCGTAGCGTCCTTCTCGCGCCGACCGACAGGGCGGCACATCAACGGCGGGGAATCAGCGGGATGGAGGCTGCATCATGGGCAGCAATGTTCTGGACTTTGAGGAGTACGTGCGGAATCGGCAGGACGCGCTGCTGCGCAGCGCCCGTCGGCTGATTCCGGACCCGGTCGAGGCACAGGATCTGCTCCAGACCGCCTTGGTGCGCACCTACGGCCGCTGGGACGGCATAGCCGACAAATCGCTTGCCGATGCCTATCTCCGGCGCGTGATGATCAACACCCGTACCGAGTGGTGGCGCGCCCGCAAGCTGGACGAGGTGCCCACCGAGCAGCTTCCCGAGGCGAGTGTCGAGGACGGCACCGAGCAGCACGCGGACCGCGCCCTGCTGATGGACATCCTCTCGGTGCTGGCTCCCAAGCAGCGCAGTGTCGTGGTGCTGCGACACTGGGAGCAGATGACGACGGAAGAGACCGCGGAGGCGCTCGGAATGTCGACCGGAACGGTCAAGAGCACGCTGCACCGGGCGCTGGCCCGGCTGCGGCAGGAGCTGGAGAGCCGCGATCTGGACGCCCGCGCGCTCGGCCGTCGGGACGAGGAAGGCAAGCGGGCCGGGAACGTCCGGCAGCACACGGGTCGGGTCCGGCGCGGCCGCCAGGAGCGGGGGCAGGGCCGGTGCGCGGCCTGACCAGGGCCTCTCCCAGCAGGACAGCCATGATCACCGGCGGTGCGGTCGTGGGCCTCGCGGCCGCCGGCGGCTGGATGCTGGCCGGATGCGGCGCCGCGAGCGAGGGTGTCCGCAAGGAGGGACCGGCGCGCACCGAGTGGGCCTCGGCCGCCGCGGACTCGGGCGCGTACGCGAGTGGCCACGCCTCGGGTCGGCCGAAACCGGCCGGGCAGAAGGTCGACGCGATCAAGCTGGTCGAGACGGATCCGAACGTCAGCGATGATCTGAAGGCGAGCCTCAAGCCCTGCCCCAAGGGCAAGGTGCCCGAGGGCAAGCAGCAGATCGAGGGCTACCCGGTGGACGTGACGTACGGCAAGCTGACCGGCTCCAGCGCCTCCGACCTGGTGATCAACGTGATGAGCTGCGGCGATGGCTTCGGCATCGGCTCGTATGTGTACCGCAAGGCGGGCGACCGGTACGAGAACGTGTTCAGCGACGAGCAGCCGCCCGTCTACGCCGACATCGCCAAGGACGAGCTGCGGGTGACCAAGCTCGCCTACACCTCCGGTGACTCGGTCTGCTGCCCTTCGAGCGAGGCCGTGATCACCTACCGCTGGACCGAGGCGGACAAGACGTTCGACGTGCTGTCCCGCAAGCGCACCGACTACAGCAAGAATGTGCCCACGGAAGAGGCGACCCCGGCGCCGTCCATGAGCGCCGACGACGGAACGGAAGGCTGAACCGAGGCTGTGGCCGAGACCCATGTGCTCTTCGTCGAGGACGACGATGTGATCCGTGAAGCCACGCAGCTCGCCCTGGAGCGCGATGGCTTTCTCGTGACGGCCGCACCCGACGGGTTGACCGGTCTCGAGCGCTTCCGCGCCGACCGCCCCGATATCGCGCTGCTCGATGTGATGGTTCCGGGCCTGGACGGGGTCAGCCTGTGCCGCCGGATCCGCGATGAGTCCACCGTGCCCGTGATCATGCTCTCCGCGCGCGCCGACTCCATCGATGTGGTGCTCGGCCTCGAAGCCGGCGCCGACGACTATGTGACCAAGCCCTTCGACGGCGCCGTGCTGGTCGCCCGCATCCGGGCCGTGCTGCGCCGCTTCGGCCATGCCAGCGGCCCCGGCGGGCGGGGCTCGGAGCCCGTTCCCGAGGAGCCCGACGGCGGGTTGCTGTGCTTCGGCGATCTGGAGGTCGACCCGGAGGGCATGGAGGTCCGCAAGGGCGGTCGGCGGGTCGCGCTCACCCCGACCGAGATGCGGCTGCTGCTGGAGTTCTCGGCCGCGCCCGGCACCGTGCTCTCCCGTGACCGGCTGCTGGAGCGGGTCTGGGAGTACGGCTGGGGCGGGGACACCCGGGTCGTGGACGTCCATGTGCAGCGGCTGCGCGGCAAGATAGGCCAGGACCGGATCGAGACGGTCCGCGGCTTCGGCTACAAGCTCAAGGGCTGACCGGCGTTGGGGCGATTCGCGCTGCGCAGCGGCCTGCGGTGGAAGGTCAGTCTCGCCATCGCGGCGGTGAGCACGCTCGTCGCGGTCGTGCTGAGCCTCGTCGTCCACAACGCGGCCCGCGTCTCGATGCTCGACAACAGCCGCACCGTGATGGACGAGCGGGTGAAGGTCGCCCAGCGGTGGTACGAGCAGTCCCGGGTGCTGGGCTTCGGCGCCAAGCTGGACGACCCCAAGCTGCCCGAGCAGCTCAAGAAGGAGGCGTGGCGCGGCCAGCGCGCCACCTATCTGGAGGACTCCGGCACCGGCACCCCCGAGGTGTGGGCCTCGGTGCCGCTGCGGAACGGCAAGGTGCTGTCCGTCCACACCAAGTTCCAGGACCGCTTCGCCGTCCTCAACGACCTCGACCGGGTGCTGCTCATCGGCTCGGTGGCGGTGGTGATGGGCGGTATCGCACTCGGTGTGCTCATCGGCGATCAGCTCTCCCGGCGGCTGCGCAAGGCGGCCACCGCCGCCCGCAAGCTGGCCGAGGGCGACTCCGAGGTCCGGGTGCGCGAGGCGATCGGCGGCCGGGTGCGCGATGAGACCGACGATCTGGCGCGTGCGGTCGACGGCATGGCCGAGGCGCTGCAGCAGCGGCTGGAGGCGGAGCGCCGGGTCACCGCCGATATCGCGCATGAGCTGCGTACCCCGGTGACCGGGCTGCTCACAGCGGCCGAGCTGCTGCCGCCGGGCCGCCCCACCGAGCTGGTACGGGACCGGGCGCAGGCGATGCGCACCCTGGTCGAGGACGTGCTGGAGGTCGCGCGGCTGGACGGCTTCGCGGAGCGCGCGGAGCTCCAGGAGATAGCCGTGGCCGAGTTCATCGCCCGCCGGGTGCGGGCGGTGGCCCCCGACGCGGTGATCAACGTGGCGCGTGACGCCCATGTCTCCACCGACCCCAGGCGGCTGGAGCGGATCTTGGGCAATCTGCTCGCCAACGCCGCCCGGCACGGCAAGCCGCCCTTCGAGGTCACGGTCGAGGGACGGGTGCTGCGCGTCCGCGACCACGGCCCCGGATTCCCGGAGGAGCTGCTGAAGGACGGGCCGAGCCGGTTCCGCACCGGCAGCAAGGACCGCGCGGGCACCGGGCACGGCCTCGGGCTGACGATAGCCGCGGGCCAGGCGCGGGTGCTGGGCGCCCGGCTGACATTCCGCAACGCCGATCCGGTGCTCGACGGGACGGATGGGATGAACGGCACGGACGGCGAGTGCCGGGGCGCGGTCGCCGTGCTCTGGCTGCCGGAGTCCGCGCCCACCAACACCGGCAGCTTCCCGATCATCGAGGTGCCGGACTGAGCGCTCAGTCCGCGACGCAGCCGTCCCAGGGCTTGCTGAAGTCCATCTCCTCGCGGGGCTGGGTGAACGAGAACCAGTTGCCGGAGTCGTCGCGGAAAAGGGCCTCGGTGCCGTACGGACGCTCCTGGGGCTCCTGGACGAACTCCACGCCCTTGGCCTTGAGCGCCTCGTAGTCCCGGTGGATGTCATCGGTGGTGAACACCCCGGCGCCGAGCACGCCCTTGGCGACCAGCGTCCGCAGGGCCTCGGCGGACTCCGGGTCGAGCCCCGGCGAGCTGGGCACCATCAGGGTGAGCTGCACATCCGGCTGGTCCTTGGCGCCGACCGTCAGCCAGCGCATCCCGCCGCCCTCGCCGTCCCCGCCGATGCTCATGTCGGTGCGGACCTCGAGGCCCAGCTTCTCGGTGTAGAACGCCTTGGCCCGGTCCTGGTCGAGGACCCAGACGGTGACGATGGACATCCCCTTGATCATTGCTGCCTCCGGAGGTATCGGGATGGATCGCGCGTCGTCGCGACATCGCCACCGTAGGCAGCAGCAGGTCCGGCCCGCTTCTCAAGAATTGCTGTCCTCGGCGCCACCGATGTGGGCGGGGTGGGCAGGTGCGTCGCGCCCGCCGTACCAGAGCATGGCGTAACACCCCGGTATGACCCCCGCGGCCCGGCCGACGTACCGGTCCCGGTAGGCGCTGGGGGTGAGCCCGGTCTGCTTCTTGAAGCTCGTCGAGAACGTGCCGAGGCTGCTGAAGCCGACGAGCGAGCAGATCTCGGTGACCGAGAGATTGGCCGAGCGCAGCAGCTCCTCGGCCCGCTCGATGCGGCGCCGGGTCAGATACTGGCCGGGCGTGGATCCGTAGGCGCCCTTGAAGGCGCGGATGAAGTGATAGCGCGAATAACCGGCATGCGCGGCGACCGCGTCCAGGTCGAGCGGCTCGGCCCAGTCGCGGTCCATCACGTCCTTCGCGAGGCGCAGCCGGCGCAGATGCGCCAGCCGCGCCTCGTCCGGCGAGGTCACCATGGGGCCGATGCTGTCATGCCCCACTGACAGGGAGGTGGTCCCTCAGGGTCCCCCAGAGTCCGTTGGTCAGACGGGCTCGGCGACCGGCGCCGCGTCGGCCGGGGCCTCGTCGCCGTCGGCGGACTTGCCGGGCCCCCCGCGCAGCGGGACCTCCTTGACGAACCAGGCCGCGAGGAAGCCGATGATGCTGATCAGCGCGCCCCACAGGAACACCTGGTGGGCACCGCTGGCCACCGCGTGGGTGTACGCGTCCCGGATGCCCGGGGGCAGCTTCTTCAGGCTGGCCGGGTCGAGCTGAGCGCTCCCGGAGGTGACGGCCGCCGCCTTCCCGCCGGCCCGCTCGGCCATGGTGTCCCGCACCTGGCTGGTGAACAGGGCACCGAGGATGGCGACACCGAAGGAGCCGCCCAGGGTGCGGAAGAGGGTGGCGGAGGAGCTGCCGACGCCCATGTCCTTCATCTCGACGCTGTTCTGCGCCACGAGCATGGTCGTCTGCATGAGGCAGCCCATGCCCATGCCGAGCACGGCCATGTAGAGGCCGGAGCTGAAGCGGGTGGTCTCGGTGTCCATGGTGGACAGCAGGAACATCCCGACGGTGATCAGGAGGCCGCCGATGATCGGGAAGATCTTGTACTTGCCGGTCTGGGTGGTGACCCGGCCCGCGACCAGCGAGACGACCAGCATGCCCAGCAGCATCGGGAGCAGCAGCAGCCCGGAGTTGGTGGCCGTGGCGCCCTGGACGGTCTGCTGGTAGAGCGGCAGGAAGGTGGTCGAGCCGAACATCACGAAGCCGACGAGGAAGCCGATGGCGGTGACCAGCGTGAAGTTGGCGTTACGGAAGATGTGCAGCGGCAGCACGGGCTCGGCGACCCGCTGCTCGACGAAGACGAACGCGACGAGCGCGAGGACACCGAGCGCCCCGAGCCCGAGGATCTGCGCCGAGCCCCAGGCGTACTCGTTGCCGCCCCAGGTGGTGATCAGCACGAGCGCGGTGATGCCCACGGTCAGCAGGGCCGCGCCGGTGTAGTCGATCCGCCCCTGGGAGCGCTTCTTCGGCAGGTGCAGCACGGCGGTGATCGCCGCGAGGGCGACGGCGCCGAGCGGAAGGTTGATGTAGAAGATCCAGCGCCAGCCGAGGTGGTCGGTGAGGGTGCCGCCGACCAGCGGGCCACCGATCATGGCCACGGCCATCACACCGGCCATGATGCCCTGGTAGCGGCCACGCTCCCGGGGCGGCACCAGGTCACCGATGATCGCCATCACGCCGACCATCAGGCCGCCCGCGCCCAGGCCCTGGATGGCCCGGAAGCCGATGAGCTCCCCCATGCTCTGTGCCATACCGGACAGCGCCGAGCCACCGAGGAAGACCGCGATGGAGGTCAGGAAGATGCCCTTACGGCCGTACATGTCGCCGAGCTTGCCCCAGATGGGGGTCGAGGCGGCGGTGGCCAAGGTGTACGCGGTCACCACCCAGGAGAGGTGGTCGAGTCCCCCCAGCTCGCCGACGATGGTCGGCATCGCGGTGCCCACGATCATGTTGTCGAGCATCGCGAGCAGCATCGCGATCATCAGCGCGAAGATCACCACACTGGTGCTGCGCTGCTTCGGCTCGGCCTTGCCCTTGGGCTCCTTGGGTATCTGGGCCTCCTGGGCGGCCTGAGCCGATGTCGAAGCGGATGACGCTTCGTCTTCTGATGGTTTCCGGAACATGTTCTCCGTCTCCCCCTGGGTGATGAGAGCCCTGACGCCCACTTACTTGCCGCCCGGCTAGTTCAGTACAGTGGAGACGGTAAGGCGCCAACTAGCCGGGCGTCAAGTAAGTTACGTTCGGCCTGCCAACGGCAGCCAGACCACCAGCACAGGAGAGCACCATGGGCGGCACACCGCGGCGGGGAGACACCCGTCAGCGCATCCAGGACGTGGCCCTGGAACTCTTCGCGGAGCGGGGTTACGAGAAAACGTCACTGCGCGAGATCGCCGAGCATCTTGAGGTCACCAAGGCAGCGCTCTACTACCACTTCAAGACCAAGGAAGACATCGTCCTCAGCCTGTTCCAGGACCTGGGCCGGCCGCTCGACGAGCTGATCACCTGGGGCGAGCAGCAGCCGCGCACGCTGGAGACCAAGCTGGAGCTGCTGCGCCGCTACAGCGAGTCCCTGGACATCGCCGAGCCGCTGATGCGCTTCATGCAGGAGAACCAGGCGACGGTGCGCGAGCTGAGCATCGGTCAGATCTTCAAGAACCGGATGCTCGCCATGTCCGCCCTGATCCGGGACCCGGAGGCCCCCATGGTCGACCAGGTCCGGAGCGTCACGGCCCTGTTCAGCATGCATGCGCGGATGTTCGCGCTGCAGGCGATCGAGGGCGACGCCGAGGACAAGCGCAAGGCCGTCCTCGAGGTCGCCCTCGATCTGGTGAAGCAGGCGCATGCGTCATCGACGCATGGCTGACATGCGCGCGGAGCGCATGGGGGGCGTCAGACCCTGACGCCGTGGTCGCGTCAGAGCTTGACGCCGTGGTCGCGGAGGAACTTGAGCGGCTCGACCGCGGTGCCGTAGTTCGGCGTCGTACGGATCTCGAAGTGCAGGTGCGGGCCGGTCGAGTTGCCGGTGCTGCCGGACAGGCCGATCTGCTGGCCCTCGGTCACGGTCTGGCCGATCCGCACATCGATGCGGGACAGGTGGGCGTACTGCGAGTACGTCGCGTTGTCGTGCTTGATCACGATCGCGTTGCCGTACGCGGGGCCGTCACCGCCGCCGTTCGGGCCCGCCTTGACGACGACGCCCTCGTGGGCCGCGTGCACCGGGGTGCCGGTCGGCACGACGAAGTCCTGACCGCTGTGGTTGTGCGACCACAGGTTGCCGGCCAGGCCGAAGGCGGCGCCTATCGAGAACTTGTCGACCGGGGTCTGCCAGTCCTTGGGGGCCTTCTTGGCCGGAGCCTTCTTGGCAGGGGCCTTCGCGGCGGCCTGCTTGACGGACGGGGCGGCGGGGGCCTCGCCCGCACCCACGGCGAACGCCGTTCCGGCACCCAGCGCGAGCGAGGCGCCCAGGCCGACGGCGACCACAGCGGCGCGCCCCTTGGATACGGACGTGAGCGAGAAACGGCGGTTTGTGGCGCGCGGGGCCATGGAAGTACCTCCAGAAGCGTCTTTGGACGCCTCTTGTTATCCCGTTCTCGTGAATAGGCCAAGGCGTTCTTCTACTAAGTGGCTACGTAGCCAATTGGTTATGGGATGCGTTTCCCGCGCGAAATTCCCGGAAACCCCCATCACACCTCTGACCTGCGAGATCCCCTATTTACCGTAGTAGACGCCGAAGGGCCTGTGCGGGAAGTCACCTTCGCAGGGACTTTCGGATGTCCGATTCGGGACCAACGTCCTTACCCCGCTGTACGCTGTCCGGTCAGGGACACACAACGTACCGGGGGGAATGGACGTGGATCCCGCAGTCATCGGCGCGCGCCTGGCGTCGAGCGTCGTCGCACCGCTCATCAAGAAGCTGTTCGTCAAGGAGGGTCCGGGCGCCGGGCTGGTCAACCAGCCGGTCCGCATTTCCTCCCTCGTCTCGTTCCGCGGCGAGAAGCGCACGCTGACCGAGAAGGACCTCGACAAGCTCGCCGCCGAACTGGTCGCCCAGGCCACCCGGCACGCCGGCCCCGGCGAGCGGCCGTGCCCCGCCGACGAGGACGAGCTGGTCGCCGAGCAACTGGCCACCACGCTGTACGCGCTCGGCGACCTCGATATGAGCGACGTCCAGGCGGTGCAGCTCGGCCACCAGGGACTGGCCTACGAGCTGGCCCACGCCACCCGCACGCGGGGCAGGACCACGCCGCGCCTCAGCCAGGGCGGCACGCTGCTCCACGAGCGCCTGCTGGACACCGCCTGCCTGCACATCCTGCACTTCTTCACCCAACGCTCGGCGTTCGTCCCGCGCACCCTCGTCGACCAGAGCGGCCGGCTCAGCGAGCTGATCACCAAGATCGACATCCTGATCGAGCGGATTCCGTCCCAGACCGCGCAGGACGCGGGCTTTGAGCGCCGGTACGCGGAGTACATGATCGGCAAGCACTCCACGCTGACCATCGTGGGGATCGACCTCAGCCACGCGGAGGCCACGTGGCCGCTGGACGCGGCGTATCTCAGCCTGGAGGCGGTCTCCTCCTCCGGCGAGGAGCGGCCGCTGGGCGCGTTCGCCGGGGAGCCCGGTGGGTCCGGTGAGTCACCCGCCGCCGCCCTTCCCACGGCCCTGCCCGCCGACCGGGCGCTCTCCGGCCATCAGCGGGTGCTGCTGCGAGGCGTCGCGGGCTCCGGCAAGACCACGCTCGTCCAGTGGCTCGCCGTGTGCACCGCCCGGCAGGAGTCGCTGCGCGGCCTGGAGCAGCTCATCGGCCGCGTCCCCTTTGTTCTCCCGCTGCGCACGATCGCCCGCCAGGAATCCCTGCCCTCCCCGGCCGCGTTCCTGGCCTCGGTCCACAACCCGCTGGACGGTGCCCAGCCGCCCGGCTGGGCCGACCGCGTCCTGACCGCCGGGCGCGGGCTGCTGCTGATCGACGGCATCGACGAGATCCCCGAGCGCGACCGCGAGCGCACCCGGGCCTGGCTGTCGGATCTCCTCATCGCCTATCCGGACAATCTGTGGCTGGTCACCTCCCGCCCCTCGGCCGTCGACGACGACTGGCTGGGGGCGCAGCGCTTCTCCGAGTTCACGCTGTCCCCGATGAGCCGCGAGGACATGGCCGCGTTCATCGACCGCTGGCACGATGCGGCGCGCCAGAGCTGCCGCACGGAGGAGGAGCGGGCGACGCTGGGCGCGTACCAGTCGGCCCTGCACACCGCCGTCCGCACCAAGCAAGATCTCAGCCGCCTCGCCACGAACCCGCTGATGTGCGGGCTGATCTGCGCCCTGCACCGCGCCCGGCGCGGCTATCTGCCGCCGGGCCGCAAGGCGCTGTACGACGCGGCGCTGTCGATGCTGCTGACGCGGCGCGACACCGAGCGCCATATCTACGCGCCGGGTGACGTCCAGCTCGACGAGGAGCCCCAGATCCAGCTCCTCCAGCGGGTCGCCTACTACCTGATCCGCAACGGCGAGGCCGAGCTGGACCGCGACCGCGCGGAGCGCCTCATCGAGGAGGCCCTCCCCTCCGTCCCCGCCGCCCGGGCGCTGGGCGACGCCCCGGCCATCCTGCGCCATCTGCTCCTGCGGAGTGGGCTCTTGCGCGAGCCGTCCGTGAGCACGGTGGACTTCATCCACCGCACCTTCCAGGACTACCTGGGCGCGAAGGCGGCGGTGGAGGCGTGGGATGTGGGCCTGCTGATCCGCAATGCGCATGACGCGCAGTGGGAGGACGTCATCCGCATGGCCGTCGCGCATGCGCGGCCGCGTGAGCGGGCGGAGTTGCTGAACAAACTGCTGGAGCTGGCCCGGCACAAGGACAGCGCCGACTCGGCACTCCGTCTGTTCCTGCTGGCCATGGCCTGCCTGGAGCACGCGCCGGACCTCGACCCGGCGACACGGGACGGGGTCACGCGGCACGCGATGGAGTTCGTCCCACCCATGACCATCCCCCGAGCCCGGGAGCTGGCCACGGTGGGCCCCCTGGTACTGGAGCTCCTTCCGGGGCCGGAGGGGCTGACGGACGAGGTGGCGGAATGCTGCGTGGTGACGGCCTCACGCATACCAGTGGACGCGGCGATCCCCTATCTGGCGAGGTTCGCCGACCACCCGGCGGTCGGGGTGCGCGCGCAACTGGCGTCGAGCTGGGGGCGGTACGACACCGAGCGGTACTTCCATGAGGTGATCCTCCGCCTGGACCGGGACGACCTGTACTTCGTGGCCGAGACCATGGAGCATCTGCGGCTGCTCCTGGACACGGGTCCGCGTCCGTGGCTGATCCTGCGCGGGGATTTCACGGAGGACGAGATCAGGGACGGCCTCGACGGGGAAGAGGTGACCCGGCTGCAGCTGAACCGTAACGGCGTGGTCGACAACCTCGGCGCCGCGATCGGCCACCTGGTAAACCTCGAAACGCTCTATCTGACCGACTGTCTCAGGGCCGTCTCCCTCACCGGCCTGTCCGACCTCCCTCTCCGCACCTTGGTCTTCGAAACGCCGGGCCTGTCAGGCGTGGGCGTCGTGCCCTGGCGCATGGAGAAGCTCACAGCGCTGGAGCGGCTGAAGGTCACGATCGGACACGCAAGTATGGAGCGCGACTTCCCACCCAACATCACCTGGTTGGATCTGCATGTTGTGCACGAGTTCCTGGACACCGCCTGGTTGTCCTCGGCATTCCCCCGCCTTCGCCACCTGAACATCCTCTTTCCCAGTGGCGCCGACCGCTCCATCGACCTGTCCCCGCTCGCTGCTCTCCCCGACCTGGAGACGGTCACAATCAACGTGGAGGTCAGCGGTGCCGCATCACTGCCCGGCGTCACGGTGACGGCTTCTTCCGCCTTCGCTCGGCCTTCAGCAGGCGCTGGTAGTCCGTGAGTACGCGCAGCAGCGCGAACCCCGTGCCGAGGGGGATGGTGCCAAGCTCCAGCCGGGGTTGCCGGGGGTCACTGAGGTCGGCCCGTACGTCGGGGAGCCGTACGCCGTGGGCGGCGAAGTCGTCGCGCAGGGTCTCGGCGACCCGCTCGGCGGGGGTGGCGTTCATGCGGTGCTTTTCGTGTGCGCGGGCGGGACGTTGAACTCGAACCAGACCGCCTTGCCGGTGCCGTTGGCCGGTTCGTCGGGCGTCATGCCGCAGCCGTCGGAGAGGACGGTGACCAGGAAGAGGCCGCGCCCGTTGGTGTCATCGCCGACCGCGCGGCGGGGCGAGGGCAGTTCGGGGCTGTCGTCGTGGACGGTCACGCGGACGCGGTCGTGCTGGATGGTGGCGGCCATCCGTACGTCGCCCTTGCCATGCCGGTGGACATTGGTCACCAACTCCGAGGTGCACAGGGCTGCCGCTTCGGCGAGTTGGGGTAACCCCGAGGCCGCGAAGATCCCGCGCACGAAGTCGCGGCACAAGCGGGGTGACGTGGGGAGGGCGGGGGCGGAGAGGGTGTAGCGGTGCGGATGTTCCGGGTGTGTGGGTGCTCCCATGCGACGCCTCCGTGGCGCTTCGTAAACGGGCATCGTGCGGCACTCCACAGCTCCGCTGTGTGACTGCCACCACACACACGGTAGAGATAGGGGATGCCAAGTTCAACCTAGTCACGAGAATGAGTGGACCGGCCCATGCCCTGACGGCAGACTGTGGCCCACACCCTGAGGAGAGACCCCGTTGGCACTGCGAACCAACCCCACGGAGAGACAGCGCCGCCTCGGCGCAGAGCTGCGAAGGTTGCGCGAGCAAGCTGGGTTGACGCTGAACGAGGCGGGCGCGCTCATCGACATGGGTCGTGTGCACCTGACGCATGTCGAGGGTGGCCGCACGGCGATCCCGAGTGAGCGACTGCGTCGGCTTTGCGAGGGTTATGGGTGCACAAGTGTACCCCTGGTCGAGGCGTTGGTCAGCCTCGGGGAAGACAAGGGCAAGGGCTGGTGGAGCGGCTACAAGGGCCGCCTTGTGCCGTCAGCCCTGGATTTGGCCGAGTTCGAGTCGCATGCGAATGAGCTTCACTCGTACGAATCGCTGTTCATCCCGGGGTTGTTCCAGACCGAGGACTACACGGCCTCGATCTTCCGAGCGGACGACGAAGCCAACACTCCGGATCACGTCGACACGGCGGTGGGCTTTCGCATGCAGCGGCAGAGGATCCTTCACGGCGAGAGGCCACCCGAGGTCCATGCGGTGATCCATGAGGCGGCGTTGCACATGCGGTTCGGCGGGGCCAAGGTGATGCGCAAGCAACTCCTCCGCCTCATCGAACTCGCCGATCTGCCGCATGTGAGCATCCAGATCCTGCCCTTCACCGCCGAGGGGATTTCGACCCTGAGCACGCCGTTCTTCATGCTCGCCTCGCACGGCCGAGCGCTCGAGACGGTACTGCTGGAAAGCCCCAGCCAGTCATCGTTCCTGCACGACGAGCCCTCGCTCACGAAGTACCGGCGTCAGTTCCACCGCCTGAGCACAGCGGCACTGCGGCCCGTCGACACGACGGTCGCGCCGTTCGCACACGACTCGCGGGATTCGCTCGGCCTGATCCAGTACGTCCTCTACACACTCTAGGAAGGCGGTCATGTCCCAGCTCAACTGGCGCAAGTCCACGTTCAGCGAGAACCAGGCCAACTGCGTCGAACTCGCCGCCGCCCCCGACGGCATCCACATACGCGAGAGCGACGAGCCCGAAGCGGTGCTCCGCACCAGCCCAGCCGTGCTGGGTGCCCTCATACGTTCCGTGAAGGCCGGTCGCCTCGACCACACCCTCTGACAGCGGGGGGATTCAGCTGAACGCGGGTTCGGCGTCCAGGAACCGCGTCGTGTGTTCGACGAACAATCCCGGGTACTGGAACAGGGAACCGTGTCCCGAATCCGGGTAGAGAATAAGCTGGGCGTGCGGAATGTGCTGCGCCAGAAGATAAGAGTTGACCGTGGGCACCATGATGTCCCGGCGGCCATTGACGACAAGCGTCGGCCGGCCGATCCCCTTGAGGTCCGCATACCGTTCCCCGCGGTCCCGCGCACTTCGCGCCAGTCCGCGATGACCCTGCCCTGGGCCTTCATGGTCTGCTCCGACGTGGGCGGGTCGACATCGGCGGTGCGCCGATGCCGGCGCTCCCAGTACGCCTTTCCTGCCGCCTGGCTGGTCTCCGACTGGTCGAAGAACAGGAAGAGAATGTCCTCGATGGCGAGTACACGATTGCGTGTCGCCACCGTCGTGGCGTCGGGGTGCCTCCCCTCGCCCTCGCCTCCCCGGGGACCCGTTCCGACCAGGACGAGGCGGCGTACCAGTTCAGGATGGCGCACGGCGAGTGCCTGGGCCGTATAACCGCCGATGGAGAATCCCAGGACGTCCACCTGCGGAAGGTTCAGCGAGCTGATGAAGGCCGCCACATCGTCGCCGAGTTCCTCGGCGGTGTCCGGAGTCTCGCCGCTGGAGCTTGCCACACCCGCATTGTTGAACAGGATGACGGGTCGGCCCGCCGCAAGGCCGTCCGTTACCAATGGATCCCAGTTGTCCATCCCTCCCCGGAAATGCTGCAGAAGGATCAGCGGTGTCCTGCCCTCCCTGCCGAACCGGCGATAGGCGTGGCGAATACCGCGCGACTCCAAGAATTGCGTGGGGGCGGTTGCGTGCAGTGAACCGGACATGGCTCACCTCCTCAGCCGATCACTTCGCAGTCGTCGGAACACTCGGATCGGAGGAAATCCCCCAGGGCGGGTGGCGGCGCGGCGATTTTACGGACTCGGAGGTCGATCCAGGTGCCGAGGGAACGGACGACAGCAGCGGTCCCTTTGTCCTCCCGCAGCACCGTGTGCTGCATGCGCCACCGCGAAGCATCCGCACTCAGTCCCACAACTTCGCAGCTCACATCCACGGTTTCAGCCAGGAAGACTTCGTGCACGTACTGGACCTCTTCACCGAGCAGTACGGGCGCGAATCCTTCCTTCCGAAGTGCACGGGCACTCCAACCCGCCGCCGTCAGATAACTGTGACGTGCGGTGCTCGCATACTCCACATACCGCGTATTGCGCAGATGGCCATTGAGGTCCACATCGTCCCAGCGGACTTCGAATGGCTTCTGGAAGGTGTGAGACATGGTGACCTCTGTTCGCGTCGGGGTCAGGTCAGGTGCACGATCACGAGGGCGGCGTCATCGGTGACGCCGCCGGGTGGGAGCAGGTCGGCCAGCAGGGCGTCGGCGAGGGTTTCGGGGCCGGCTCCCTGGTGGCCGGTGAGGGAGCAGGCGAGCCGGTCAAGGCCAGTGTCGATGTCCTCGCAGCGGCGTTCGACCAGGCCGTCGGTGTACAGCACGAGGAATGCGCCCTCGGCGAAGGGCATGGTGGCCTGCGGCCGGGGAGCGGGTTGAGGGCGGGCACCGAGTGGGGGGTCGGTGGCCCGGTCCAGGTACTCGACGGTGCCGTCGCTCCGCAGAAGGGCCGGCGGGGGGTGTCCGGCGCTGCTGTAGGTGATGTCATGGGTGTCCCAGTCGACGAACGCGTGAGCCACGGTGGCGTTCTCGGCGCCGGAGACGGAGAGGGCGTACAGCTCCAGGACTTCCAGTGCCTGAGCGGGACCCACGGCGACGCGGGAGGCGGCGCTGAGCGCGCTGCGAAGTTGGCCCATGACGCCGGCCGCGGACACCCCGTGACCGACCACATCGCCCACGGCGACCCCGAGTCGTTCACCGGGCAGCTCGACCAGGTCGTACCAGTCACCGCCAACGGCGAGCGCGTCGACGGCGGGCCGGTAGCGCACGGCCACCGGATGGCGTCCGATCGGGCGAGGAGCGGGCAGCATCGCGTGTTGCAGGCTCAGCGCGACTTCGCGGGCGCTGATGAGTTCGGTGACCTCCTCCACCCGGTGCAGCAGCATCACCACCCGCCCGTCCGCACCGAAGATCGGCACGTTTGTCATGCTCCAGTAGCGCTCTTCTCCTCCCCCGGACCCCTCGGGGTCCTCCGGGTTGAAGCGTTGCAGTGCCATGGTTTCGCGTCGGCCGGTTTCCGCTACCCGGCGTAGTGAGGCCACGACATTGCGCACCAGAACCGCGCCGGGGTGGTAGCGCGGGCTGTCGGCGTAGTCGTCGGGCATAAAGCTGCCGATCTTCTGCTCACGAGTGCGACCGAGCAGGCGCAGCCACTCGTCATTGACCTCCGCATAGACGAGCTGCGGGGTCAGGACCGCCACCGCCCCGGGAAGGGCCTGGACCAACGCCGCGCAGTCGATCTCCGGGTTCACCATGGCTGTCTCACCTCGACGCACTGACCGCTCTTCTCACGGTAGGCGCGCGCTTCGCGCGACGGCTCACCGGAGGTGGCCTCCGGTATTTGACCCTCACGCCGACGTCAGGTTTTAGCTTGGCCGGGCAGCGCGATTCCGCGCTGTGACGACCCCTGGTCAAGGAGTATCGACGTGTCCATAAACGGGAGTGCCGAGCGTGCGGCCCAGGTTCTGTCCCGGCCGTTCACCGTGGGCGGGATGACCGTGCCCAACCGGATCGCCATGGCGCCGATGACCCGCATGTTCTCGCCCGGGGGCGTGCCCAATGCCGATGTGGTGGCGTACTACGGGCGCCGCGCGGCCGGTGGGGTGGGGCTGATCATCACGGAGGGGACCTATATCGAGCACCCCTCGGCGGGGCTGAGCGACAGCGTGCCGCGCTTCTACGGGGAGGACGCCCTGGCGGGGTGGGCCGAGGTCGTGCGGCAGGTGCATCTCGCGGGTGGGCTGATCGCGCCGCAGATCTGGCATGTGGGGGTGTCGCGGCAGGAGGGCGCGCCGCCGTACCCGGAGGCGCCCGTGCTGAGCCCGTCCGGGATCGGGCTGAACGGTGAGCCGGCCGGGCGGGCGATGACGCAGGACGACGTGGACGCGGTGATCGCGGCCTTCGCGGAGGCGGCGGCCAACGCGGAGCGGATCGGGTTCGACGGGGTCGAACTGCATGGCGCGCATGGCTATTTGATCGACCAGTTCCTGTGGAGCGCGACCAACCGGCGCGGTGATGCCTATGGCGGCGACCCGGCCTCGCGGGTCCGGTTCGCCACCGAAATCGTCGCCGCCTGCCGTAAGGCCGTCTCCGCCGAGTTCCCGATCATCTTCCGGATGTCCCAGTGGAAGCAGGACCACTACGACGCGCGGATGGCCGAGACCCCGCGGGAGCTGGAGGCGCTGCTCACCCCGCTGGTGGAGGCGGGAGTGGATGTCTTCCACTCCTCCACCCGGCGTTACTGGACACCGGAGTTCGAGGGCTCGGATCTGAACTTCGCGGGGTGGACGAAGAAGCTCACCGGGAAGTCCACGATCACGGTCGGCTCGATCGGGCTCGACCAGGACTTCCTGCCGACGTTCGTCCCCGGGACCGGCAGTGAGCAGGCACGGGTGGCGGACATCGAGAATCTGCTGGACCGGCTGGAGCGGGACGAGTTCGATCTCGTCGCCGTCGGCCGCGCCCTGCTCGCCGACCCCGAGTGGGCCGCGAAGGTGCTCAGCGGGCGTACGGCGGATCTGGTGCCCTTCTCCAAGGATCAGCTCGGCACGCTGCACTGAGCCGTATGACCGGTTCAGCCCATGCGGATGGCCCGTTTCGTACCTCGCTGAGAGGATTGACACGGTTCGCTGCACTGGGGACCACGGAGAACAAGGAGAGCCGGTCATGTCCAAACGACTGCATGTGGGCAACTTGAGCTACCAGACGACGACAAGGGACCTGGCGACCCTGTTCGGGCAGTTCGGCGAGGTGCTGGACGCCACCGTGATCACCGACCGGGAGAGCGGCCGCTCGCGGGGGTTCGGGTTCGTGGAGATGGACGAGATGGCCGCGGAGAAGGCGATGGCCCAGCTCGACGGCACGGAGATGGACGGCAGGGCGGTCACCGTCACCGAGGCGAGGGCGGTCTCACGCGGCACGCGCTGAGAAACGGCACGTGTACGGAGGGCGAAATCGGAACGTGCGGTTCGCCACGTATCGCCGCTAGGACTTGCGGGTGGAGCAGTGTGCCGTGGTGATATGGATCAATGCGATCCCCCACACGCATATCTTCACCCCAGCCCTCGCATCCTCACAGCGGTTCACCTGCTGTTCATTACAGCAATCCCTATGAGGAACTCGCCGAGCTCGCCGATCCGTACGATCCGGACGACCCCCTGGGCCTCGGCCTGGCGTCGGATGACGACGACGCCGATGGCGGCGGGCGCAGGGGTGAGCCGGTCGGTTCCGGCTCGGGTTCGGGCTCGGGTTCGGGCTCCGGAGGCGACGGCGCGGCGTGGTCACCGCCCAACCACCGCCGTTCGTCCCGGCGCCGGCGCGGCCGCTTCCGGGGGATCCCGCGCACCGCGAAGGCGCTGATCGGGCTGCTCGTGCTGGGCCTGCTGCTGGTGCTGGGCGACCGCTGTGCCGTGATGTACAGCGAGCGCAAGGCCGAGCTGGAGCTGCAGAAGAAGCTGGATCTGGCCACGGCGCCGAATGTGACGATCCACGGCTTCCCGTTCCTCACCCAGGTGCTCGGCAAGGATCTGCAGCAGGTCGACATCGCCGTCCCGGACGTGGCGGCCGACCGGGTCTCGCTCGCCGAGGTACGCGCCCAGGCCCAGGACATCCGGATCGTGGGGGATCTGCCCAGCTCCTTCAGGGGCGCGACGGTGGGCCGGATGAAGGGCGATGTGCTGCTGTCCTTCGAGGACCTCAGCCGTGAACTGGGCGCCTCCCAGGTGCGGTTCAAGGCGCTGGGGCCCAGCTCGGTGCGCGCGGACGGGAAGCTCCCGGTCGCCGGCCAGCAGGTGTCGCTGCACGCCCAGGCACATATCCAGCGCCAGGGAGACCGTGGGATCTCCACCAGCGTCACCGATATGCGGCTGGACATCCCCGGGATCGCCACCTACCGGCCAGGACCCGAGCCGCGTGCCGGGCTGTATCTGCACAAGAAGGCGGCGCGGCAGATCAGTGAGGACTCCGAGAAGGCGCAGGCGCTGCTCTCGATCCCCTCGGTGGCGGAGAAGCTCGGGGTGTCCCCGGCGGAGGCGGGGCAGGCGCGGAACGACGACCAGGTGCTGGACCGGATCACGGGGTCGCCGCGCTTCGTCCCGGCGCTGCTCGCGGTCAACCTCGTCCAGGCGGCCAACGACCATCCCCAGCTCGCCAGGAAGCTCGGCATCGACCCGACGGTGGCCGCGGCGCTGACGCGGATGAAGGTGCCGGAGCTGACGGACAAGCTGGAGCTCTCCTTCCAGCTCCCCCAAAAGGCCAAGGGCATCAAGCTGGCGAACATCGGCGTCTCCCCGGAAGGGATTCGGGCCGATCTGACCGGCGCGGGGCTGACCTTCGGAAAGACCCGCTAGCCACCGCCGTGCGTCACCGCGTCACCGCGTCGTCGGCAGTTGTACCTCGACGCGGAGACCGCCCGCGGGGCCGGGGGCGGCGGTGACCGTGCCGCCGTGGGCGGTGGCGATGGAGCGGACGATGGACAGGCCCAGGCCGTGGCCGTGAACGGCGGTGCGATCGCGGTCGAGGCGGCGGAAGGGTTCGAACAGTCCGTCCACGCGGGTGGGGTCGATACGGGGGCCGGTGTTGGTCACGGTCAGTCGGCGGGCATCGTCGATGCGCACGGTGACCGTGCCCTGTGGGTGGTTGTACTGGATGGCGTTTCGGACCAGGTTGGACGCCAGATGCTTGAGGAGCACCGGGTCTCCGTTCACGGCCAGGGGCGTGGTGTGCACCGCCGTGACGACGGTGTGCTCGGCGGCGAGGGAGCTGAGTTCGTCGGCGGCCTGCCGGGTGAGTTCGGCGAGGTCGGTGTCCTTGGTCTCGTCGAGGCCGCGGTCGCTGCGGGCGAGCAGCAGGAGTGCGGCGATGAGGTGTTCGGCCTCGCGGTTGGTGATGAGCAGGTCCTCGCGGACCGGGATCAGATGGGCGGGCAGCGGGTCGGCGAGGCCGACTTCGATGCTGGTGCGCTGGGCGGCCAGGGGGGTGCGCAGCTCGTGGGAGGCGTTGGCGACGAACCGGCGCTGGCTGGTGAAGGACCTCTCCAGGCGGTCCAGCATGGTGTCGTAGGTGTCGCCCAGTTCCCGCAGCTCGTCTCGCGGTCCGGTGAGTTGCAGGCGTTCGTGGAGGTTCTCCTCGCTCATCCGGCGGGCCGCGAGGATCACTTTGCGTACCGGGCGCAGGGCCCGGCCGGCCAGCCACCAGCCCATGGCGCCGGACAGTACGGCCATGACGGCCAGGCCGACCGCCGACCACAGCACCATCTGCCGTACGGCGGTCTCCTGGAGCCTGTTGGTGACTTCCACCCTGGCCAGGCGGGCGTCCTCGGCCTGTTGTCGGGACCACGTTGAGTCGGCGGGGCCGGGACGCGTCGGGCCCGAGGGGGCCGACGAGGTCGAGGAGGTGGGTTGGGGAGCGGTCGGCCCGGCGGTGTGGTCCGTCGTGATGCTGGCGAACTGCTCCATGGTTCCCTGCCGGGCCAGCACCGTGACGAAGATCAGCAGGGCGGCTCCGGCGCAGAAGAACAGCGCGGTGAACGCGGCGGCGAGTTTGGCGCGGAAGGTCAGACGGTCGCGCAGCGCGGCCCGCAGGGCCCGCGGGCTGACGAGGGACAGGGGATTCAGCACAGCCGGTAACCTTTGCCATCGTCCATGGAGATCGCGTCGGAGCGGCCGAGTTTGCCACGCAGCCGGCTGACGGTGGCACGTACGGCGCTGGTGCGCGCGTCCATGTGCTCGTCCCACGCACGGTCCAGAAGGGCACGGTGGGTCACGGCTTCGCCACGCGCCTCCATCAGAAGCTGAAGGACGGCGAATTCCTTCGGGCTCAGCTCCACCGGCCGCCCCTCGATACGGACTTCGCGACGGCCCCGGTCCAGCTCGATGCCGCCGTGCCGCAAGATCATCAGCGGAGGTGCGGGGACGCGTCGGCTCAACGCCCTCATCCGTGCGAGGAGTTCGGCGAAGTCGAAGGGCTTGGCCAGATAGTCGTCGGCGCCGAGATCGAGCCCGGCCACCCGGTCCTCCACCGAACCGGCGGCGGTGAGCATGAGGATGCGGGGCGGGTCCTTCAGCGCGCGCAGACGCAGGCACACCTCGTCGCCGCTCATGACGGGCAGGTCCCGGTCCAGGACGATGATGTCGTAGGCGTTGAGCAGGCACATCCGCTCGGCCACGTCCCCGGAGCCGGCCAGGTCGACCGCGATGGCCTCGCGGCGCAGGCCGGTGGCGATCGTACGGGCCAGGATGTGGTGGTCTTCGGCGATCAGGACCCTCATGGGGGAGCTTCCTCGGGGTGGTACGCGGCAGTTACTGAAGGTAACAAACCGGGTGGATCGGACCCCGGCCCAGCCATGCAAGCAGGGAGCCGATTGCAGAGGGATAAGCGTGGCAGGGCATGACGGCCTCCCGCGCTTACCTCCCTGCGCACGGCCGGCTGGTTCTCTCATGGCGCAAGCACCGGCTCCAACCCCACCCGTGAGGTCCCCATGCCTGTCCTCTCTCCGCGTCAGCACTGTGCCCTGGCCTCGGCCGCCCTGGGCATGGTCCTCGTCCTGTCGGCCTGTGGCGGAGGCGGCGGTGATAACGATGTCGCCAGCGCCGGTGGCGACAAGAAGCCGTCCGCGAGCGCTTCCCAGAAGGCGAAGAGCCCGGAGGAGGTGCAGAAGGCCCGGCTGAAGTACGCGGCATGCATGCGCGAACAGGGCATCGACATGCCCGACCCGGACCCTGACAAGGCGGAAATCGTCCAGCCCACCGACCCGAAGAAGTTCCAGGCGGCGCTCGACCAGTGCAAGCAGTTCATGCCGAACGCGGACGGCCAGGCCCCGGAGTACACCCCGGAGCAGAAGGCGAAGGACGTGAAGCTGGCCAAGTGCCTGCGCGACAAGGGAGTCGAGGCCGAGGACCCGACCGACGAGGGGAGGATGAACATCCCGGACGGTGAATCGAAGAAGACACAGGACGCCCTCAAGGCATGCGGCGCCATGTCCAGCGGTAAGACCGGCCGGTGACCGCCGCCACGGAGAGCGGCGCCGTGCCGCAGAGCGAAGCGAGCGGGAACGACTCCCCCGACGCCGCCCCGCGCCACCGGCCACGCGGCCGTCGGCGCCGCGGCCGCTGGATCATCGCGGCCGTCCTGGTCGCGGCGGCCGGGGGCGGCGTGTACTACGCGACCGCCGGCACCGGCACCGCCCCGGCGGCGGGCTCGGACAAGCCGACGCGGCACACGGACAAGGTCACCCGCCAGACGCTCATCAACAGCAAACAGGTCGACGGAACGCTCGGCTTCAAGGGCAGCACCTCGGTCATGGGCCGGCTGGCCGGAACCGTCACCGGCCTGCCGGGCATCGGCAGCACCGTCTCGCGCGGCGAGCGGCTCTACGGCGTGGACGGAAAACCCGTGGTCCTGCTGTACGGGAAGTCGCCCGCGTACCGGGACATGAAGAGTGGCGACAAGGGCGAGGACGTACGCCAGTTGGAGGAGAACCTCCAGGCCCTCGGCTACCGCGGCTTCACCCCCGACAGCGAATTCACCGACCTCACCGAGCAGGTGGTCAAGCGCTGGCAGAAGGCCCTCGGCCTTTCGCAGACGGGGACGGTGGAGGACGGCCGGGTCGTGTTCGCCTCCGGAGCCTTGAGGATCGGCGCGCACAAGGCCCCGGTCGGCTCGGACGTCCGGCTGGGCGGACCCGTGCTGACCGGCACCTCGTCCAAGCGCCAGGTCCATGTCGACCTGGACATCGGTGACCGGTCGCTGGCGAAGAAGGACGGCACGGCCACCGTCACCCTCCCGGACGGCAAATCGGTCAAGGGCACGATCACCAGTGTCGGTACGACGGTGAAGAAGACGCCGGGCGAGAACGGCGCCGCGGACAAATCCACCATCGGCGTCGACATCGAGCTGGACGACGACGTCGCGGACATCACCGAGGCGCCGGTCACCGTCGGGCTCCAGAGCGAGAGGAAGGAGAACGTCCTGACCGTGCCGATCACCGCACTGCTCGCGCTCCGTGAGGGCGGCTACGGCGTCGAGGTCATCGGTGCCGACGGTAAGGGCACCGTCAGCGCCGTGAAGCTCGGCATGTTCGCGAACGGCAGGGTCGAGGTCAGCGGCAGCGGCCTTACGGCCGGCACCACGGTGGGGGTCGCCGCATGACGCCGGCCCCGGCGGGGGCCCCGGCGGGGCCCGCGCCGACCGGACCCGCGCCGGCCGGACCCGCGCCGCTGGTGGAGCTCGAAGCCGTCGACCATGTGTATCCGGGCGGGGTACAGGTGCTCCATCAGGTGTCCTTCCGCGTCGATCGGGGCGAACTCCTCGCCGTCGTCGGCCCGTCGGGCTCCGGAAAATCCACCCTGCTCAACCTGATCGGCACGCTGGACGTGGCGACGTCCGGCACCGTACGCATCGACGGTCACGACATCGCAGGGCTGGGCGAGAACAGGCTGTCCGCGCTGCGGGCCCGGTCCATCGGCTTCGTCTTCCAGCAGTTCTTCCTGGCCGACGGGGTCAGCGCGTTGGACAACGTCGCCGACGGACTCCTCTACCTGGGCGTCCCCCGCAAGCAGCGCCGCGCGCGGGCCGAAAGGGTCCTGCGCCGGGTCGGCCTCGGGCACCGCCTCGACCACCGCCCGAGCGAACTGTCGGGCGGCGAGAAACAGCGCGTCGCCATCGCCCGCGCGGTGGTCGGAGACCCGCCGCTGCTGCTGGCCGACGAGCCCACCGGCGCGCTCGACACCACGTCCGGAGCGTCCGTGGTGGAACTTCTGCGGGAACTCAACGCGGCCGGCACGACCGTCCTGATCATCACCCACGACCAGGAACTGGCCGCCGCACTGCCCCGCCGTATCCGCGTGCGCGACGGCCGGATCACCGAAGGGGTCCTGCGGTGAGCCGCCGCCCCGACCCGCGGCGTCACACCGCGGCCCGTCTCACCGCGGCCCGTCTCACCCCCCGCAGGCTCAGCCCGGCCGACACCTTGCGGGTGGGCAGCGTGGGGCTGCGCACCCGCCCCACCCGGGTGCTGCTGTCGGCGCTGGGTATCGCGATCGGTATCGCCGCGATGGTCGCGGTGGTCGCCGTATCCGCTTCCAGCCAGGCCGCGTTCAACGCGCAACTCGCCTCGGTGGGGACGAACATGCTCACCGTGACGCCCGGCAAGGACTTCGTCGGCGACCCCGCGCCACTGCCCGAAAACGCCGCCGACATGGTCGGGCATATCGCCCCGGTCGAGAACGCCGCGGCCACCGGCAGCGTCAAGGGCGCCAAGGTCTACCGCAACGACCGCATTCCCAAGGCCGCCAGCAGAGGCATCGGTGTCCTCGGGGCCGGACTCGGCCTGCCCAGGACCGTGGGGCTCCACATGGCCGCCGGAACGTGGCTCAACGGCGCCCAGAGCCGCTACCCGGCCGTCGTCCTCGGCACCACCGCGGCCGAGAACCTGGGCATCACCACCCCCGGTGCCCAAATCTGGCTCGGGGAGCAGTGGTTCACGGTCACCGGAATCCTCCAGAAGGCGCCGCTCGCCCCCGAGCTGGACTCGGCGGCGCTCATCGGCTGGGACGCGGCCAAGACCCACCTGGGTTTCGACGGCCGCCCCACGATGATCTACACCCGCACCGCCGACAGCAAGGTCGACCAGGTACGCGGGGTCCTCGCCGCCACCGTCAACCCCGAGGCGCCCAACGAGGTCACGGTCTCCCGGCCCTCCGACGCGCTGAGCGCCAAGCAGGCCGCCAACCGGGCCTTCACCGGCCTGCTCGTCGGCATCGGCGCCATCGCCCTGCTGGTCGGTGGTGTCGGCGTGGCCAACACCATGGTCATCGCCGTTCTCGAACGGCGTGGCGAGATCGGCCTGCGCCGGGCGCTCGGCGCCACCCGTGGCCAGATCCGCACCCAGTTCCTCACCGAGTCGGTCATGCTCTCCGCCCTCGGCGGCATCAGCGGCGCCGCCCTCGGCGCGGGAGCGTCGGCGGGATACGCACTCTCCCAGAACTGGCAGGTGGTCGTCCCGCCCTGGGCACTGGGCGTCGGAGTCGGCGCCACCATGGCGATCGGCGCGCTCGCCGGTCTGTGGCCCGCTGTACGCGCGGCCCGGCTCGCACCCCGGGCCGCACTCTCCGGTCCGTAGGCGGTGCGGTTCCCCATTCGGCATGAGAATTTCTTGAAACCGTTCGAGAAGAAGCACCACGCCCCGAAGCCGGACCCGAAGAAGGGCCCGAAGAAGCCCCACCGTCGTCCCATCGGCGGCTGACCCACATCCCGGAGGCGGGTCCGCGGCACCGCGCCGCGGGCCCGCCTCGGCCATGTCCGGAGCCGAGCGGGAGAGAGCGACCGTGATCTCGTACGAAGACCAGCCCACCATGCGGCTCCGCACGCTCGGGGCCGACCCGGCCACCGGCCCCGGCCGGCATCGGCGCACCGGGCGGCCGCGCCCTTACGGTCGTCATCAGCCGAAGGCGGCCCCGCGGCTCCCCGAGGAATACCTGGCCGTCGACGCGGACGCGGGGGACGGCGAGCATGGCGAACTCGACGAACTCGACGAACTCGACGAACTCGACGAACTCGACGGCGAAGGGGCCGTTCCGCGGCTGCCGGCGCGGCAGGCGTTCCGCCGGTTCTGGCCACTCACGAAGGGCGACCGGCGCTGGCTGGTGCTCATCTGCGCCTGTGTCATCGCCGCGGCGCTCGCCGAGACCGCCGCGATCCTCCTCTTCTCCGATCTGACCGACAACGCCCTGCGGCAGGGCTCGCTCGGCGCCTTTTGGGTGCCCGCCGCGCAGTGGCTCGCGGTGGCGGTGCTCGGCGCGGCCGTCGGCTATACGGGCAACTCGCTCGCCGTATGGACCGCCGAGCGGTTCGTCCTGCGGCTGCGCGCCCGGGTCTTCGCGCATGTGCAGGATCTGCCGCCGCACTTCTTCCAGCGCCACCGCCAGGGCGATCTGGTCGAACACCTCACCGGGGACGTGGAGTCCATCGAGCAGATGGTGGTCTCCGGGGTGGTGAGCACCGTCTCCGCCCTCTTCAGCACGGTCTTCTTCTCCGTCGCCGCCTTCCAGTTGCGCTGGGATCTGGCGCTGGTCACCTTCGTCCTGGCACCGCTCTTCTGGCTGGCCGCACGGCGCTTCTCGGGGCGGATCGGCTCGGTCGCGCGGGACGAGCGGGTCGCCGACGGCGCGATCACCTCCGTTGTCGAGGAGTCGCTCGGCAACGTCGTGCTGACGCAGGCTGCTGACGCGCTTCTACGACCCCGGGGAGGGGTTCGTACGGCTCGACGGCGTGCCCCTGTACGTGATGCCGCTGGGCTTTCTGCGGGCGAACGTGACGCTGCTGCCGCAGGAGACCCTGATCCTGCACGACACCATCCGCGAGAACATCGCCTGCGGCCGCCCCGGGGCCGCCGAGCACGAGATCGTCCGGGCGGCGCGGGACGCCGCCGCGCACGACTTCATCACGGCCCTGCCCGAGGGCTACGACACCCGGATCGACCCGCATACGGCGCGGCTGTCCGGCGGCCAGTTGCAGCGCATCGCCATCGCCCGCGCCATGCTGCGCGACGCGCCCGTCCTCGTCCTGGACGAGCCCACCACCGGCCTGGACGCGCTGGCGGCGCGGCGGGTCGTCCGGCCGCTGCGGAAGCTGATGTCCGGCCGCACCACGCTCATGATCACCCACGATCTGCACCTGGCCCCGGACGCGGACCGCATCCTGGTGCTGGACCACGGGCGGGTGGTGGAGATGGGCACGCATCGCGAACTGCTGGCGCTGGAGGGCACGTACGCCCGGCTGCACGGCTCCGGGAGCGGCGCTCTGGAGGGCCCCCTGGAGGGCCACTCGTCGGACGGCCCCCTGGACGGCTCCTCGACGGGCACCGGCCCCCAGCCGACGCTCCGGCTCGGACCGATCTGATGGGGGGCGGGCTGGGCTCGTCCGGGCTCAGCCGGACCGAGCGGACCGGGCTGAACGGACCGGGCTGAACGGGCCGGGCTGAACGGGCCGGGCTGAACGGGCCGGACTGAACGGGCCGGACCGGACCCGCGCCGGGCCACGCCCGGCCGCGCTCAGTCGACGTCGATCCCCGGCGGAGCCGTCGGCGCGCCCGGGAGCCTGATCCAGGCGACCGTGCCGCCGCCCGGGGCCGCCTCCAGCCCCACCTGGCCGCCCGCCTGCTGGACCGTACGGGCCACGATCGACAGGCCGAGGCCCGAGCCGGGCATGCTGCGGGCGGACGGGGAGCGCCAGAAGCGCTCGAAGACATGCGGGAGTTCCTCGGCGGGGATGCCGGGGCCGTGGTCCCGCACCCTTACCTCTCCGCTTCTGAGGACGACGTCGATCACACCACCCGAAGGGCTGAACTTCACGGCGTTGTCGAGGAGATTGACCAGCGACCGCTCCAGCGTGGCCACCTCGCCACGGACGTACCAGGGCTCGATCGAGGCGTTGATGGTGAGATGCGCACCGCGCAGCCGGGCCCGCTCCAGGGCCGTCCGCGCCACCTCGTGCAGGGCGATCACCTGCGGGGGGCCGCTGCCGGGCAGGGCGTCGGGCCGGGACAGCTCCTGCAGATCGCCGATCAGCGCGGCCAGCTCGGTCATCTGCGCCTTGACGCTCCCCATGAGCGCCTTACGGTCGGCGGGCGGCAGCGCGCGGCCGGTCTCCTCGCTGCGGGCGAGCAGTTCGATATTGGTCCGCAGCGAGGTGAGCGGCGTGCGCAGCTCATGTCCGGCGTCCGCGATGAGCTGCTGCTGACGGTCGCGGGAGGAGGCGAGGGCCGCCGTCATGGAGTTGAACGACCGGGACAGCCGGGCGATCTCGTCATCGCCGTCCGCCGGGATGCGCACGGCCAGATCCTCGGTGCGGGCCACATGCTCGACCGCCTCGGTCAGCCGGTCCACGGGTTTGAGCCCGGTCCTGGCGATCCACAGGCCCGCGGCGCCCGCGCCGACGACGCCGACCCCGGCGACGACGGCGAGGACGAGGGTGAGCGTGCCCAGCGGATGCTCGACCTCGCTCAGCGGGCGGGCCATGGAGACGGCGATCCCCCGCGGCAGCGGGCTGCCCGGGCCCTCGGTCGGCCGGTAGGTGTACACCCGCATGTCCCCGCCGCCCGCGCCCGTCGCGTCATGCAGCGCGCTCGGCCGCTGCCCGACGGCCACCTCCACATCGGCGGTGGTCACCGGGAGCTGGGTGGCCCCGGGCTGGGTGCAGCGGCTCCCGTCGGCCAGCACGATCTGCACGGAGTACGAGCCGAGGGCGCGCGGGGTGTGGCCGTCGGCGCCCCCGGGGCTCTGGCACGCCTCCAGGATGCTCAGCACATTGCGCTCGTCCACCTTGACGTTCCGCAGGGACGAGTCGAGTTGGGCGCTGAGCTGTTCCCGGACGATCAGCCAGCACGCGAACGCCGACACCGCCACCGCCACCGCGACGGCCACCGCGGTCAGCAGGGCCAGCCGCGAACGCAGCGGCAGTCTGTGGAACCTCACGAGGGATCGCCCTCCGCGGGCCGCAGCACATAGCCCACCCCGCGCACGGTGTGCACGAGCCGCTGCTCGCCGCCCGCCTCGGTCTTACGGCGCAGATACATCACGTACACATCCAGCGAGTTGGACGACGGCTCGAAGTCGAAGCCCCACACCGCCTTGAGGATCTGCTCACGGGTGAGCACCTGACGGGGATGGGCCAGGAACATCTCCAGCAGGGTGAACTCGGTACGCGTCAGCTCCACGCGGCGCCCGCCCCGGGTGACCTCGCGGGTGATCAGGTCCATCCGCAGATCGCCGAAGACCATCACGTCGCCTTCGGGGAGCGCCGTGCCCTGCTGCCCCGCGTAGGAGCTGCGGCGCAGCAGGGCGCGGATGCGGGCCAGCAGTTCGTCCAGTTCGAAGGGTTTGACGAGGTAGTCGTCGGCGCCCGCGTCGAGCCCGGTGACCCGGTCGCCGACCGTGTCCCGCGCGGTGAGCATGAGGATGGGCAGCGTCACCCCGGTGGCGCGCAGCCGCCGCGCGGCGGTCAACCCGTCCATCCGGGGCATCAGCACATCGAGCACGATCAGCTCGGGGTCGTAGGAGCCGACCTTGTCCAGCGCGTCCAGTCCGTCCACGGCGGTCTCGGTCGCGTAGCCCTCGAAGACGAGGCTGCGCTGCAGGGCTTCCCGGACGGCCGGCTCGTCGTCGACGATCAGGATGCGGGCGGGCTGATCGCCGTGGTCGGCGGGGCTCATGGGTCGGTTTCCTTCACGATCACGATGACGGTGGGCGGGGAGGTGGCCGCGCTGCCGAGCGAGCCGCTCCGCGGGAATGGCTCCGTCGCTGCTCCGCCGCGCTGCTGCCAGCCTCGCACGTGGGTCGGTCAGACGTTGCCGTCGCTGCCGCCCGAGCGCAGGGAGGCGAGATCGGACTTGACCGTGTTGATCGGGATCGAGAAGCCGAGGCCGACGCTGCCCGCGCTGCTTGAGCTCTGGCCCGAGGCCGCGGAGTACATCGCGGAGTTGATGCCGATGACCTGGCCGCTCATGTTGATCAGCGCGCCGCCGGAGTTGCCGGGGTTGAGCGAGGCGTCGGTCTGGAGGGCCTTGTAGGTGGTGGTCGACTCGCCGACGTCGCCGTTGTACCGGCCGCCGCCGAACTCGAAGGGCCACTGACCGCCGCCACCCTGACCCTGACCGCCCTGGCCCTGCCCCTGGCTCTGGTCCGTGGAGACGGTGACCTCACGGTCGAGCGCGGAGACGATGCCACTGGTGACGGTGCCGGTAAGGCCCTCCGGCGAGCCGATGGCCACGACCTGATCGCCCACGGTGACCTTGCTGGAGTCACCGAGGGCCGCGGCCTTGAGCCCGCTCGCGCCCTCCACCTTGATCAGCGCGAGGTCCTTCTTGCTGTCGGTGCCGACGACCGTCGCGGTCTTCTTACTGCCGTCGCTGAAGGTCACCTTGATCGAGTCGGCGCCGGAGACCACATGGTTGTTGGTGATGACCTCGCCGCCGCCGGTGATGACCACGCCGGAGCCGGTGGACTGACCGCTGGTGCCACTCGCGCTGACCTCCACGATGCTGGGGCTGACGGCCGCCGCGACGGCCGAAACCCCGCTGCTGCTGGTGGATTTGGCGTTGACCACGGGGGTGGAGACCGTGGTGTCAGACTTCTGGGTGGCGTTGGTGACCAGTGCGGCCGCCCCGCCGCCCACGAGCGCCGCGACCGCCGCCACGGCCGCGATCAGGGCGACCGGACGCGGCGCCCGCGCCCTGCGCCGCCCTCCACCACCCTGCGCCCCCTGACCCGCGCCCGCGCCGCCGTCCTCCCCGACCCCGCCTCCGCCACCGCTGCCACCACTCGGCCACACGGTGACCCCGGACGGCGTGGTGACCGCCTGCTGAGGCTCGTACGCGGGCGGATCGGGATACCCCGCACCACCGCCGTACGAGAAGGGATAGGGCTCGTCTGCGCCGCTACGGCGTGTGCTGTCCGTCATGTCTATGACTGTGCGACCGAAGTATGAGAGTCCCCTGAGTGCCCGCTGAGAACCCCACCAGAAGTCGGTATGCCCGACATAAGGCGGCGAGCGGGGGCGTGTCCGCCGGGCGCCGAGGGCCGCCGTAACCTCGGCCCCCGCCGCCCCCGAACCCCCTCGGTCGCACCGCAGGTCAGCGAGGTCCAACCGCAGAACGTGGGCGTCGCGCCCCGCCAGCACGCCGCCGTAAGGCGGACGCTGCACCCCGGGAGGAGCACGCCGCCCGCAGGACACGAGCCTCCGCGCGCATCGGGGCCCAGCCACCGAACGCCGGGATCACAAGCCTCGCCAGGCGCGGAATCTCCCCGCAGGGGAGGCCACTGGGCGGGCGCGCGCCGCGCATGGCATCCGTTCGCGGGGCCGCGGGGCCCCCAACGCGCGTTCGTCGCCCGCCGGGAAAGGAGCCCGCACAGCGCGGCGGACGCCGACGCCAGAACAGGCAGGCGCCCCCCGCCCACCACAACGGGCCCGCAGGGCCCATCCCGCCGGACGGCGCAGACAACAGGGGGCCGTCGGGGCCTCCGGGGCCCCGACCCCGACAGAAGCGCTCCGCGCTACGCGCAGCCGCAGGAGTGGCGGACCACCAGTGCCGACGGGAACTGCTTGACCCGCTCGCGGCGGGAGCTCGCCAGGCGGACGCCGTCGTCCAGCACCAGGTCGACCGCGGCACGCGCCATCGCGGGGCGGTCGGAGCCGACCGTGGTCAGCGGGGGGTCGGTGAGGTGGGCTTCCTTGACGTCGTCGAAGCCGGCCACCGCCAGCTCCCCGGGGACCTCGATCCGCAGCTCACGCGCCGCCCGCAGCACCCCGAACGCCTGGTCGTCGGTGGCGCAGAAGATGGCCGGGGGCCGGTCGGGGCCGGCCAGCAGGTCGAGGGCGACCTTGTAGGCGTCGTACCGGTTGTACGGGGCCTGGAAGAGCCGCCCCTCCGTGGGGCGGCCCGCCTCGTGCATCGCGCGGCGCCAGCCCTCGACGTGGTCGGTGACGGGGTCGCCGACGGTCGGGGTTATCTCGGTGCCGCCGAGGCACGCCACGTAGTCATGGCCGTGCTCCAGCAGATGCCGCACCGCGAGCTGCGCGCCGCCGACGTCGTCCAGCACCACCGCCACGTCGTCGATCGCCTCGGGCCGCTCGTGCAGCAGCACCACCCGGGCGTCCCACGCCTCGATCTCGGCCGCCGCGTTCTCGCTCGGGCCCTGGCTGATGAGGATCAGCCCGGACACCCGCATCCCCAGGAAGGCGCGCAGATAGTGCACTTCGCGCTCGTCGAGGTAGTCGGAGTTGCCGACCAGCACCATCTTTCCGCGCTCGGCGGCCGCCTGCTCGACGGCGTGTGCCATCTCCGCGAAGAACGGCTGCCGGGCGTCCGGCACGATCAGCCCTATGAGATCGGTCCGGCGGCTCGCCATCGCCTGCGCGACGCGGTCCGGCCGGTAGCCGAGCTCCTTGATCGCGGCAAGCACCCGCTCGCGCGTGGCCGGGGCGACCGGCCGGGGTCCGTTATTGATGACGTAACTGACGACCGCGGTCGACGTCCCCGCAAGCCTTGCCACATCATCCCGCGTCACCTTGGCCACGCGCGAAGTCTACGCGGGTCCAGCTAGCTGTTGGCCGGTCGTGCGGCAGCGGCCCTCGCCGCGGAGCCGGGCGCCCCGCCGGGGCGCTCGCCCCGCGCCGTGTCGCCCGCCGCGGAGCCCCGCGTCGCGGCCTTGGCCCGGGCCTCCTCGGCGGCGCGCTCGACCTTCTCCGGCGCGACGAAGCGGTAGCCCACGTTCCGCACGGTGCCGATCAAGGACTCGTGCTCCGGGCCCAGTTTGGCGCGCAGCCGCCGGACATGGACGTCCACGGTGCGGGTGCCGCCGAAGTAGTCGTAGCCCCAGACCTCCTGCAGCAACTGCGCCCGGGTGAAGACCCGGCCGGGGTGCTGGGCGAGATACTTCAGCAGCTCGAACTCCTTGAATGTGAGATCGAGCACACGGCCCTTGAGCTTGGCGCTGTAGGTGGCCTCGTCGACCGACAGATCGCCGTTGCGGATCTCCATCGGGCTGTCGTCGGTGGTGATCTGCTGGCGGCCCATGGCCAGCCGCAGCCGGGCCTCGACCTCCGCCGGGCCCGCGGTGTCCAGCAGGACGTCGTCGACGCCCCAGTCGGCGGTGACGGCGGCCAGCCCGCCCTCGGTGACCACCAGGATCAGCGGACAGCCGGGGCCGGTGGACCGCAGCAGCTGGCACAGGCTGCGCACCTGCGGCAGATCGCGACGGCCGTCGATCAGGATGACATCGGCGCCCGGCGTGTCCACCAGGGCCGGGCCTTCGGCGGGAGCCACCCGCACGCTGTGCAGCAGGAGGCCGAGGGCGGGGAGCACCTCCGTCGAGGGCTGGAGTGCGTTGGTCAGCAGCAGGAGGGAACTCATCGTCCACCACCCGCCCCGGCCTTGTTCTCGAGGTTGTGCACGCTTCGCTCGCCCATTACGTCGGTTCCTCCTCGGTCCCTTGCGAGAGGGGCACCTCCCGGGCAGCGCCCGGGGGAGTCTGCGGCTACTACTTCGTACGGTCACGCTCCGCACCCTTGGAGCGACGGTGCGCTCAAACGCGCATCACGCCCCGAAAGCACAAAAGGACCCGGGGGCTACGTTGCCCGGATCCTCTTCACAGCAGAATAACCCACATGACATGTGCCCGAGAGGCTCAATCTGCTCCCCGTTGTCCTTCCAAGGTCATCACGAGGGAGCTGCGGGCCACGCTGCTGACCGATGACGCCGTCTCCATCGAGGCGCTGTACGAGCCTTCCCCGGCATCCGGCGCCGAACCCTCCGACCATCTCGCGCTGGTGGTCGGGCACGGGTTCACCGGCGCCCTGGAGCGCCCCGCGCTGCGGCGGGTGGCTTCGGCGTTTGCCCAGCGTACGGCCGTGATCACGTTCTCGTTCCGGGGGCATGGCCGGTCCGGCGGACGGTCCACGGTCGGCGACCGCGAGGTGCTGGATCTGGCCGCCGCGGTGCGCTGGGCACGTCGCCTCGGGCATCGGCGGGTCGCCACGGTCGGCTTCTCGATGGGCGGGTCGGTGGTGATCCGGCAGGCGGCGCTGTACGGGAAGAACGACGAAATCGAGCCGGTGCATGTCGCACACGATGGGGAGCGCACGGGGCGCTCGCCGGGGCGCACGGCCCCCGCGGCCGGGGCGATGAAAGGGCGGGCGCCGGGCACGCCCGGCGAGGCGGCCGACGGTGCCGCGCCCGATGCCGTGATCGCGGTGAGCGCACCCGCCCGCTGGTACTACCGGGGCACCGCGCCCATGCGGCGAGTCCACTGGGCGGTCACCCGGCCCGCGGGCCGGCTGGTCTCCCGCTACGGGCTGCGCACCCGGATCGACCCGCGCGGCTGGGACGTCGATCCGCTGTCCCCGGTGGCCGCGGCGCCGCTGATCGCGCCGACGCCGCTGCTGATCGTGCACGGCGACCGGGATCCGTACTTCCCGCTGGACCATCCGCGGATGCTGGCGTCGGCGGCGGACCCGTCCGCCTCGGAGCTGTGGATCGAACCGGGCTTCGGCCACGCCGAGACCGCCGCCTCCCCCGTCCTGCTGACGCGGATCGCCGACTGGGCGGCGGCCCACGCCTGAGGCGGCGGCCCACGCTATTCGGCCTCCGCCACCGGCTCGGCGAACTGGGACGCGTACAGCCGGGCATACGCACCGCCCGCCGCGAGCAGCGCGTCATGCGAGCCCTGCTCCACGATCCGCCCCGACTCCATCACCAGGATCACGTCCGCGTCCCGGATGGTCGACAGCCGGTGCGCGATCACGAAGCTGGTACGGCCGCTGCGCAGCGAGGCCATCGCCCGCTGGATGAGGACCTCGGTACGGGTGTCGACCGAGCTGGTTGCCTCGTCCAGCACCAGGATCGACGGCTCGGAGAGGAACGCCCGGGCGATCGTGATCAGCTGCTTCTCCCCCGCGCTGACGTTGGAGCCCTCCTCGTCGATCACCGAGTCGTAGCCGTCCGGCAGGGTCCGTACGAAGCGGTCCACATAGGTGGCCTTCGCCGCCTCGACGATCTCCTCGAAGCTCGCCCCCTGCGCGCCGTACGCGATGTTCTCGGCGATCGTCCCGCCGAACAGCCAGGTGTCCTGCAGCACCATCCCGATATGGGAGCGCAGCTCCTCCCGTGACATCTCGGCGATGTCCACCCCGTCCAGCGTGATCCGCCCGCCGCTGACCTCGTAGAACCGCATCAGCAGATTGACCAGCGTGGTCTTTCCGGCGCCGGTCGGGCCGACGATGGCCACGGTCTGCCCGGGCCGCACCGACAGCGACAGACCGTCGATGAGCGGCGTGTCCGGCTGGTAGCGGAAGGAGACCTCCTCGAACGCGACCTGCCCCCGCACCGCCTCCGGCCGCCGCGCGTCCACCGGCTCCGCGCTCTGCTCCGGCGCGTCCAGCAGCTCGAAGACCCGCTCGGCGGAGGCCACGCCCGACTGCACCATGTTGGCCATTGAAGCCACCTGGGTGAGCGGCTGGCTGAACTGCCGGGAGTACTGGACGAACGCCTGGACATCGCCGATCGACAGCGCGCCGGAGGCCACCCGGAGCCCGCCGACCACGGCCACCAGCACATAGTTGAGGTTCCCGATGAACATCATCGAGGGCTGGATCAGCCCGGAGATGGACTGGGCCCGGAAGCCCGCGGCGTAGAGCTTGTCGTTCTGCTCCCGGAACAGCTCGGCGGACTCCTTCTCCCGCCCGAAGACCTTCACCAGCGAGTGGCCGGTGTACATCTCCTCGATATGGGCGTTGAGCTTGCCCGTGGTCTTCCACTGGGCGACGAACTGCGGCTGGGCGCGCTTGCCGATGCGCGTCGTCACCCACACCGAGACCGGGACGGTGATCAGCGCCACCAGCGCCAGCAGCGGCGAGATCCAGAACATCATCGCCAGCACGCCCACGATCGTCAGCAGCGAGGCCAGGATCTGGCTGAGGGTCTGCTGCAGCGTCTGCTGGATGTTGTCGATGTCGTTGGTGGCGCGGGAGAGCACCTCACCGCGCGACTGCTTGTCGAAGTACGACAGCGGCAGCCGCGCCAGCTTGTGCTCCACGTCCTCGCGCAGCCGGAAGACGGCGCGCTGGACGATGGCCGTGGCAACCCGCGCCTGCACCAGACCCAGGAGCGCGGCGACGACATACAGCGCCGTGGCCCACAGCAGCACGATGCCGACCGCGTGGAAGTCGATGCCCTGGCCGGGGGTGACGTCCATCGAGGCCACCATGTCGGCGACCGTGCCCTGGTCCCTGTCGCGCAGCCACTGGACGGCCTGCTCCTTGGTGGCCCCGTCGGGCAGCTGCCGTCCGATGAGGCCCGCGAAGATCAGGTCGGTCGCCTCACCGAGGATCTTCGGACCCGCCACCGCGAGCGCGACGCTGCACGTGCCCAGCGCGAGCACCAGCAGCGCGACCCCGCGCTCGGGGCGGAGCCGGGCCAGCAGCCGGCGGCCGGAGCCGCGGAAGTCCAGGGACCGCTCGGTCGGCTGCCCGCCCATGAAGCGGCCGGGCCCGGCGGCGGGCGCCGGGCCCCTGCGGGGCGCCGAGGTGCCGCTCATGCCGCCTCCTCTTCGGTGAGCTGGGAGAGCACGATCTCGCGGTACGTCTCGTTCCCGGCCATCAGCTCGCCGTGGGTACCGGCGCCGACGATCCGCCCCGCGTCGAGCACCACGATCAGATCGGCGCCCCGGATGGTGGACACCCGCTGGGCGACGATGACGACCGTCGCGTTCTCCGTCTCGTCCACGAGCGCCGCCCGCAGCCGGGCGTCGGTGGCGTAGTCGAGCGCGGAGAAGGAGTCGTCGAAGAGATAGACGGACGGCTTGCGGACCAGGGCCCGGGCGATCGCCAGCCGCTGCCGCTGCCCGCCGGAGACATTGGTCCCGCCCTGGGCGATCGGGGCGTCGAGCCCGGCCTCCATGGACTCCACGAACTCCCGTGCCTGGGCGGTCTCCAGGGCTTGCCACAGCTCCTCGTCGGTGGCGTCGGGATTGCCGTACCGCAGGTTCGAGGCGACGGTGCCGGCGAAGAGATACGGCTTCTGCGGAACGAGCCCGATGGTCCGGGTCATCACCTCCGGATCGAGGTCGCGCACATCCACCCCGTCGATGTGGACACTGCCGTCGGTCGCGTCGAACAGCCGCGGCACCAGCCCGAGCAGGGTGGACTTGCCGCTGCCGGTGGAGCCGATGACGGCGGTGGTCCGGCCGGGCCGGGCGATCAGCGAGATGTCACGCAGCACCGGCTCGTCGGCGCCGGGGAAGCGGAACTCCACGCCCCGCAGCTCCAGCAGCCCCCGTCCGGCGTCGGCGGGCGCGGCCGCGACGGGCACGAGCGGCGGTACGACACTGGTCTCGGTGTCCAGCACCTCCTGTACGCGCTCGGCGCACACCTCGGCCCTCGGCACCATCATGAACATGAAGGTGGCCATCATCACCGACGACAGAATCTGCGCCAGATAGCTGAGGAACGCGGTCAGCGCGCCGATCTGCATCCCGCCGCTGTCGATCCGGTGCCCGCCGAACCAGACGACGGCCACGCTGGAGACGTTCACCACCAGCATCACGGCGGGGAACATCAGCGACATCAGCCGTCCGGCGCGCAGCGAGACATCCATCAGCCCGGTGTTGGCGGCGGTGAAGCGGTCGCGCTCATGGGTGTCGCGAACGAAGGCGCGGATGACCCGGATACCGGTGATCTGCTCGCGCAGCACCCGGTTGACCGTGTCGATGCGCTCCTGGACATGGCGGAACAGCGGCCGCATCCGGCGGACGATGAACGTGACGACCACGCCCAGAGTCGGAACGATGAGCAGGAGCAGCCCCGACAGCGGAACGTCCTGGTTGAGCGCCATGACCACACCGCCGACGCACATGATCGGCGCCGAGACCATCAGCGTGAACGCCATCAGGCACAGCATCTGCACCTGCTGGACATCGTTGGTGGTGCGGGTGATCAGGGACGGCGCCCCGAAGTGCCCCATCTCACGGGCGGAGAAGGACTGCACCCGGTCGAAGACGGCGGCGCGCACATCGCGGCCGAGCGCCATGGACGTACGGGCGCTGAAGTAGACGGCTCCCGCGGCGCACACGATCTGAACAAACGTGACGGCGATCATCAGCCCGCCGACACGGACGATGTAGCCGGTGTCGCCCTTCACCACTCCGCCGTCGATGATGTCCGCGTTCAGCGCGGGGAGGTAGAGGGTGGCCAGGGTCTGCACCAGCTGCAATAAAACGATCAGCGTGATCGTTCGGGTATGGGGCCTCAGATACGCCCGTATCAGTCGTACCAGCACACCGAAACCTTAAGTGACGCACGCCCCGAACCGGCCGTATTTTCGACGAACCGCGCGTGGTCCATGGCGCGGCCCCGCACCCGTCATCATGGAGGCGGCAGATGACGGGAAAGGGATCGCGATGGCGATGAAGAACACGCCCGCCGGGACCATCCGGTACTGGGCCGCGGCCCGCGCCGCGGCCGGCACCGCGGAGGAGCCGTACACCGCGCGGACACTGGCGGAAGCGCTCGATGCGGCCCGGGAGCGGCACACCGCTCGGCCGGAGTTCGCGCGGGTCCTGCTGCGCTGTTCGTTCCTGGTCGACGGAACCCCGGTCGGCACCCGCGACCACAAGACGATCCAACTCGCCGAGGGCGGCACGGTCGAGGTGCTCCCGCCGTTCGCAGGAGGGTGAACCCCGAGCTCATGAGCAACCAGCCGCACCAGCCCAACGAGCCCCACGAGCCTCACCAACAGAACCCGCAGCAGCCGCAGAACCAGCAGCAGCCGTATCCCCCGTACGGGTCGTACGAGACTCCTTACGGCGGCTACGACCAGAGCGCGCATCCTTACGGCGGCGACGGCGGCCAGGGTCAGGGCGCCCAGCAGCCGACCGACTGGCCGGGGTACGAGGGCTATCCGCAGCAGCAGGGGTACGCCGCCCAGGCCCAGCCGCAGCAGTACCAGCACCCGCAGCAGCAGTACCAGCAGCAGCCGTACGCGGACCCCTACGCCGCCCAGCAGGCGCACCAGGGCCGGCACCCGCAGCAGGGTCACCGGGCGCACCAGGGCAACCAGGGGCAGTACGCACAGGGCTGGGATCAGCAGCAGCACCCGTACCGGCCCGCCGCCCAGCACCCGGCCCAGCCCCAGCGCCCGGCACAAGCCCAGGCGCAGGCCCAGCACGCGCAGGCCCAGCACGCCCACCCCCAGCAGCCGCGGCCCGCGCCCCCCGCCGCGACGGCAGGCGCAACCGCGACCGCGACCGCCGAGCCGCCCGCCCCGCAGCCGGACCGGCCGCTCACCGCCGCCGAGAAGGCCCGCGCCGAGGGCCGTCCGCAGATCCTGCCCCCGGGGTTCGTGCCCGCCGCCCTGACCGCCGTGCTCGCCGGCCTTCTCGCGGCCACCGCACCGCTGGGCCGCCCGGCGGTCGCGGTGGTGGTGGCGGTGCTGCAGGCGGTCACGGCCGCCGGCTGGTTCCGGCTGAACGGCATGTGGCCCGCCCGGCAGGGCATCGCGCTCGCCTACGCGGGCGGTCTGGCCGCCAGCATCGGTCTGCTCGCCACCGAGCCCGCACACGCCCCGACGGTCCTCATCGGCACCGTCGGCGTCTGGCTGCTGCTCGTGGTGATCCTCCAGCTCCGCAGCCACGCCTCCGCGGACGAGCGGTTGTACGGGCTCACGGCCGCTGTGGCGTCCACGGCCCTTACGGTGCTCGCGGCCGGCCATCTGGCCGCGGTCGCCGAGTCCTCGGACGCCGTCGTGGTGGGGGCGGCCGCCGTCGCCGTGGCCGTGCTCGTCCGGGCACTGCCGCTGCCGACCGCCGCCGCCGTCGTGGTCGCGCTGGCGGCCGCCACGGGCGCCGGGGTCGGGGCCGGGCAGCTCACCGGAACGGGCACCTCCACCGCCGCCCTGCTCGGGTTCGCGGCCGGGGCGTGCGCGCTGATCGGCCACCGGGTCGCCAGCTACGACTACCCCTCGCGTTTCGTCCATATGACGGCCGGCGTGGCGCTGCCGCTCGCGGCCGCGGCCCCCGTGGTCTATGTGATCGGCCGCGCACTGGGCTGACTCCCCGGCTCGCGTTCGGCCGCTCCGGATAGGCTCGCAGCCTCAGGCGAGGGCCTGAGCAAGAGCCTGGGGACCCACGCACATGCGCGCACTACGTATCACCTTGATCGTCGTCGTGATACTCGGCGGCCTCTTCGTGGCCGCCGACCGCATCGCGGTGTACATCGCGGAGTCGAAGGCCGCAGACAAGATCAAGAGTTCACAGGGCCTGACCACCACGCCCAATGTCTCGATCAAGGGCTTCCCCTTCCTCACCCAGGTCGCGGGCAAGGAGCTGGACGAGGTCGACGTCGGTGTGGACGGGCTGACCACGGCCACGGGGGACGGCCGTAGCGTCCGGGTCACCGAGCTCGACGCGAAGCTGCACGACGTCCGCATCTCGGGCAGCTTCTCCTCGGCCAGCGCCGACCGCGCCACCGGCTCGGCCCACATCAGCTACGCGGACCTCTCGCAGGCCGCCGGTCCGGGGTGACCGTCGGCTACGACCCGTCGGGGTCCAACAAGGTCAAGATCACCGGCAGTCTGCTGGGCCTCAGCCTCACCGCCCACTCCCAGGTCACCATCGTGAACGGGACCACCATCCGGCTGCACGCCGAGTCCATCCCGGGCGGCAGCATCCCCAGTGGGAGGACAAGGTGCGCGAGAAGGCCGACATCGAGCGGAAGATCGAGGGACTGCCCACCGGTATGCGGCTCGACAAGGTGGAGACCACCAAGGACGGCATAGACGTCTCGGTCACGGGTAATAACGTCCAACTGACGGGCTGACGCGATCAGCACCAGGGGCGTCCGATCATGCTCCGGGTCCATTCACTGAGACGATCTCGTCCGCATCCATGACCGTCCGTGGCCTTCGCCTGCCCGGACGGCCCCGCCTCCGGGGCGTGCACCACTCTCCCATCTCACTCTCCGGACGATATCGTCTCATCATTCGACACGCCGGTGACATGCCCGCCTGTCCGTCCCTACGATCGGACGCATGAAGCGACAGGCGGATCTCACGAAGCGGCGGGCAGTCGACCTGTGCCGTGTCGCCGCCATGCTCTGTCGCACCGTCTGAACGGGACGCGGTCCGGCACGCCTCGGACCGGCCCCCTCTTCGGCCCGTCAGCCGGGCCTTCCCGCACTTTCGCTCGTACGCTCGCCGCACGCCCCGCGCGGCGCCGCGTCGCGAGCGTGCCCGTACCGCCGCAACTGCCCCGGAGGAGAGAACATGAGCCGCAGCGACGTCCTGGTGGACGCCGAGTGGGTCCAGGCCCGGATCGACGACCCCAAGACGGTCATCGTCGAGGTGGACGAGGACACGTCGGCCTACGACAAGAACCACATCAAGAACGCCGTCCGGATCGACTGGAAGCAGGACCTCCAGGACCCGGTGCGCCGTGACTTCGTCGACCAGGCCGGCTTCGAGAAGCTCCTGTCGGAGAAGGGCATCGCCAACGACGACACGGTCGTCCTCTACGGCGGCAACAACAACTGGTTCGCGGCGTACGCCTACTGGTACTTCAAGCTCTACGGCCACCAGGACGTCAAGCTGCTCGACGGCGGCCGCAAGAAGTGGGAGCTCGACTCCCGCGACCTGGTCGCCGAGGTCCCGACCCGCGCGGCGACCGAGTACAAGGCCAAGCCGCAGGACGCCTCCATTCGCGCCTTCCGCGACGAGGTCGTCGACGCCATCGGCTCGCTGAACCTCGTCGACGTGCGCTCCCCCGACGAGTTCTCCGGCAAGCTGCTCGCCCCGGCCCACCTCCCCCAGGAGCAGTCGCAGCGTCCCGGCCACGTGCCGAGCGCCCGCAACATCCCCTGGTCGAAGTCGGCCAACGACGACGGCACCTTCAAGAGCGACGACGAGCTCAAGGAGATCTACGAGGGCGCGGGCGTCGACCTGGCGAAGGACACCATCGCCTACTGCCGCATCGGTGAGCGCTCCGCTCACACCTGGTTCGTCCTGCACGAGCTCCTGGGCCAGACCAACGTCAAGAACTACGACGGCTCCTGGACCGAGTACGGCTCGCTGGTCGGCGTGCCGGTCGAGCTCGGCGCCGACAGCTGACCCCTCTCCCCGAACGCGCCCCCGAACGTAAGGACAGACATCCATGTGTGGAGCCAAGGCCGGCGGCCCCGACGCCTCGACGATCAAGCCCGGTGAGACCACCATCCAGGGTTCGGTGACCCGCGACGGCGAGCCCGTCACCGGCTACGTCCGGCTGCTGGACAGCACCGGCGAGTTCACCGCCGAGGTCCCCACCTCCGCGACCGGACAGTTCCGTTTCTACGCCGCGGAGGGCACCTGGACGCTGCGTGCCCTGGTTCCCGGCGGCACCGCGGACCGCACTGTCGTCGCCCAGAAGGGCGGGCTGGCGGAGGTCGCCATCGCCGTCTGACGCGTGACGGCGCGTCGTGAGACACGGCCGGAGGGCCGCACCCCGGGGTTGGACGCCTCGGCGGGGTGCGGCCCTCCGTCTGTCCCGCCGGTCGGTGCCGGTTTCCTTCGTCTGTCGGCGCGGCGGCCTGGGACGTACGCTGGAGATATGTACGCGCGACGCCGCCACGCATATTTTTTCCTGATGGGCGCGTGTCTGACGCTCTTCATCTCGGCGTGGGCCTTTGTGCGCCTGTGGTCCGTACCCGCCGCGGTCGCGATGTGCATCGTCGCCATGGTGATCCCGCCCTTGGCCGCCATAGTGGCCAATCGCCGGGGCCCGGACGACCGGTGGTGGGATGAGTCGGGGGACGAGGAATCCGACCGGTGGTGGCGGGAGCTGGACGAGCACAACCACCGGCATTGACCACCAGCACAACCGCCCCGGCCGATCGGGGCCCGGCAGGGGCCACTGACCGGGCCCCGGCCGAGGCGCAGAGGTCCGCCCTGGTGGCCCGCGGTGCCCAGGACCGCCCTGGTCGCCCGGGCGACGAGGACCGCCCTAGTACACGAGCGCCTGGACGCCGTCCGGCATGATCTCGCTCACGAAGACCTGAGCACCCGCGATCCGGGCCCCCTCGATCAGATCCTTCTCCTCGATCTCCCGGCGCGCCGCGCACTGGGTGCACACCGTGATCGTGCCGCCGCCCGTAAGGATGCCGTCGATCAGATCCGGCAGCGGCGCCGCATGCGGTAGCTCGAATTCCGCCGCCCGCCCCGGCAGCGCGAACCACGTCGACTCCCCGGTCAGCCAGAGCGAGACCTCGACCCCGCTCGCCGCGGCCACCGCCGCCACCGTGAACGCCTGGGAGCACCGCTCGGGAGCGTCCGTGCCCGCCGTCACCTTGATCACCAGCTTCTTCGCCATACGCCAACCTTAGGGTCGGCACGGTGGGCCGGGCGCGGCACGGCGACCTGTCTCCACCGGCCGCCCCGGCGCCGACTAGACTCGGTGCCGTCCGTCATCTGTTCCGAGGAGCGCGCTCGTGCTTGAGGCAGTCTTCACCACCCTGATGATCCTGGTCGCCGTGGCCACGCTCGGCTTCGCCGCACTGACCTGGAAGAAGCTGTACCAGGGCCAGCGCTGAACCCCTCCCGCCCGGCCGTCACGGCTCGACTCTCGACAGATCGCCTGAATTCATGATCCAGATTCCCTCCGACCTCCACCCGGACCTCGTGCCGCTCGCCTTCCTCCTGGGCAACTGGGAAGGCGCGGGCGTATCGGACTTCCCCGGGGCCGAGAAGTGCAACTTCGGCCAGGAGGCGACCTTCACGCACGACGGCCGCGACTTCATCGAGTACGTCTCGCACACCTGGGTGCTGGACTCCGAGGGCAAGAAGGTGCGCCCCCTGGAGACCGAGTCCGGCTACTGGCGGATCGACAAGGACCGCAAGGTCGAGGTCGTGATGAGCCGGGACCAGGGCATCGTCGAGGTCTGGTACGGCGAGCTCGCGGAGGGCAAGCCGCAGATCGACCTGGCGACGGACGCGGTGGCGCGCACCGCGCACGCGGCCCCGTACGCGGGCGGCAAGCGGCTCTACGGCTACGTCAACAGCGATCTGATGTGGGTCGGCGAGAAGGCCACCCCCGAGGTCGAGCTGCGCCCGTACATGTCCGCGCATCTGAAGAAGGTCGTCGACCCCCGGGAGTGGGCCAAGGACCTCAAGGACCTGCCGGACGACGGGATCGCCTTCTTCCGCTGAGTGCTTGAGCTCCTGGGCTCGTGCGCTCTCGAGCGGGCCGGTCCGCCTGCCGCCGAGCCCGGCTCTTCCGTGCCGCGGCCGGTTCTGCCCCTGTGCGTCCGGCCGGTAACCGCGTGCCCGCCTACACTTGCACCGTGGCGACCACCGACTGGAAGAGCGATCTGCGGGAGCGCGGCTACCGGCTGACCCCGCAGCGCCAGCTCGTGCTCGAAGCCGTCGATCATCTGGAGCACGCCACTCCGGACGAGATCCTCACCGAGGTGCGCCGCACCGCGAGCGGCGTCAACATCTCCACGGTCTACCGCACGCTGGAGCTGCTGGAGGAGCTGGGCCTGGTCAGCCATGCCCACCTCGGCCACGGCGCCCCCACGTACCACTTGGCCGACCGGCACCATCACATCCATATGGTGTGCCGCGACTGCACGGATGTGATCGAGGCCGATGTCTCCGTGGCCGACTCCTTCACCCGGCAGCTCCGGGCGGACTTCGGCTTCGAGACCGATCTGAAACACTTCGCGATCTTCGGCCGGTGTGCCGCGTGCTCCACCCGGCAGCGCGGTGGAGACGACGGCCAAAACGGCTCCGGTGAGGGCCGGGCCCGCAGGTCGTAGGCTGAGTTCATGAAGAGCCCTTTGCTGTCGTTGCCCGGCGCCGTCCCCGGCGAAGGCCCCGACGAAGGCGTCGCCGCCCACTATGGCGACCTGTTCCGCGAGCAGCGCGCGCTCGCCGACGGCACCGGCTTCGTGGACCTCTCGCACCGCGGAGTGGTCACCGTCACCGGTGCCGACCGGCTGAGCTGGCTGCATCTGCTGATCACCCAGCACGTCAGCGAACTCCCGCCGGGCCAGGCCACCGAAGCCCTGATCCTCTCCGCCCACGGCCATATCGAACACGCGCTCTATCTCGTCGACGACGGCGAAACGACCTGGGCCCATGTCGAGCCCGACAGCCAGCGCGATCTGATCGCCTACCTGGAGAGCATGAAGTTCTTCTACCGGGTCGACATCGCGGACCGCACCGACGACTACGCGGTCGTCCACCTCCCGGCGGGCAGCATCACCGAGGCCCCCGAGGACACCGTCGTCCGCGAGACCCCGCACGGTCGGGATCTCTTCCTGCCGCGTGCCCGGCTCACCGACTTCGCCGAGGCGAGCGGGCCGGCGATCGGGGTGCTGGCGTACGAGGCGCTGCGGGTCGAGGCCCACCGGCCGCGGGTCGGCCTGGAGACCGACCACCGCACCATCCCGCATGAGCTGGGGTGGATCGGCTCCGCCGTCCATCTGCAGAAGGGCTGCTACCGCGGCCAGGAGACCGTCGCCCGGGTGCAGAACCTGGGGAAGCCACCGCGCCGGCTGGTCTTCCTCCACCTCGACGGCAGCGAGGTGACGCTGCCCTCCCACGGCGCGCCCATACGGCTGGCCTCGGAGGGCGAGGAGGGCCGCCAACTGGGGTTCATCACCTCCTCGGCCCGCCACCACGAGCTGGGACCGATCGCGCTCGCGCTGGTCAAGCGCAATGTGCCGGTGGACGCGGAGCTGATCGCCGACTCCACGGCCGCCGCTCAGGAGACGGTCGTGGAGCCGTGAGCCCGGGGCGGTCGCTCCAGACCACGAGGTGAGGTCGCGCCAGACCACGAGGTGAGGTCGCGCTAGACCTCGATCAACACCGTGAACGGGCCGTCGTTCGTGAGTGAGACCTTCATGTCCGCTCCGAACCGGCCAGTCTCCACGTGCGCGCCCAGCTTCCGAAGCTGGGCCACCACCTCGTCGACGAGCGGTTCGGCGACCCCGCCGGGCGCCGCCGCGTTCCAGGTGGGACGGCGCCCCTTACGGGCGTCGCCGTAGAGCGTGAACTGGCTGATGACCAGCAGCGGGGCGGCCGTGTCCGAGCAGGACTTCTCGCCCTGGAGGATCCTTACGGACCACAGCTTGCGGGCGAGCTGAGCCGCCTTCTCCGGAGTGTCGTCATGCGTCACCCCGACCAGCACGCACAGCCCCTGGCCGACGATCTCGCCGACCGTCTCGCCGTCCACGACGACGTTTGCCCCGTTCACTCTCTGTACCACAGCACGCATACCGACCATCATGCCGTGCGTCCATCCGGGGCCGATCGGGTGGAGAGCCGCTGCACAGGGAGCATGACTGGTGGCACGATGCGTGCAGGCGGTGCAAGCGGGCAGGAACTGCGGGAATGACGCATCGCTGGAGGGGACGGACACCAATGACCACACCGGGCACCGGCCAGCCCATGGCCACCGAGGGCCTGCTGCCGCCACGGCCGCCGAGCCAGCGCGGCGGGCGGCTGGCCGATTCGGCCGCCGTGACGGCGCCGACCATGGCTCCCGCGTCCGCTGCGGCGAGCGGACTGCACGCACTGCGGCTTCCGGAGCTGCGGGCGCTGCGCCGCGCGGCACAGGGCGAGGAGGCGGATCTGAGCTATCTGCGCAGACTGCTGCAGGGCCGGATCGACATCCTCCGCGCCGAGCTGGGCCATCGTCGTGACCCGGCACCCGCGGCCGCCGCGGCACAGCCGTCCGCCGCGCTGGTGGACCGGCTGCCGGAGATCCTCGCGGACCTCCCCTCACGGCACCGCTCCTCGGCCCGCCATGTCACGCTCGGGACGCCGCAGGGCGCCGAGTACGAGCGGCTGGCCGAGGAGATGCTTGCCGAGGTGGGCCTCTCCGATCTGCGGGCCCGTACGGACGAGGAGCTGCGCGGCGCGATGGCCCGCCTCGTCGGCCATGAGCAGCAGGTGTCGCGGCGGCGGCAGGAGCTGCAGCGGACGGCGGACGGCTGCAGTGCGGAGATCGCGCGCCGGTACCGCGAGGGAGAGGCGCAGGTGGACGACCTGTTGGCGTAGGCGTCCGCGGGGTGCTCGCCCGGCCGTCTCTCGGGGGTCCCATCGGGGACTGGCCCAGCGGTCCATCGGGGCTCGCCGAGCCGTCCACAGGGTGCGGTGTGATGAAAGGACCTGGTCCACAGGCTGGGGAAATCGGCGTGCGGCCGGTGGCGGCTCACGCCTAGCGTGTGGGCATGGCCGTCGAACTCCGCACCCCGCTCTCCGATTCCGATCTGACCAGCTGGACCATCGCGCTCAACACCGGCTTTCTGCGTCCCCCGGAGGCGCCGAAGGAGGAGGTGGAGCTGCGGCGGGAGCAGATTGACCTGTCCCGTACGCAGGGGGTCTTCGACGGGGACCGCTGCGTCGCCACCTTCCGCAGCTTCGCGCAGCGGCTGACGGCGGTCGGCGGGGCGGACGTCCCCGCCGACGCGATCAGCAATGTCGCGGTGTCGCCCACGCACCGCCGCCGGGGGCTGCTCAGCCGGATGATGGAGCACGATCTGCGCGCCGCCAAGGAGCGGGGCGACGCGGCGGCCACCCTGATCGCGGCCGAGTACCCGATCTATGGGCGGTACGGCTTCGGCCCCGCCACCTGGATCACCGAATGGCAGGTGGACGTTCCCCGCGCCGGGCTCGACCCGCGCCACTCGGCTCCGGTGGACGGCGGCCGGGTCGACTTCGCCGACGCCGACGAGGTGCGGAAGCTGGGCCCCGCACTGCATGAGCGGCTGCGCGCCCAGCAGCACGGCGTCATCGACCGCCCGGACAGCTGGTGGCGGATCGGCACCGGCCAGCAGCGATTCCCCAACCGCCCCTGGACCGAGCCGTTCTATGTCCTCTACCGCTCCCCCGACGGCTCGGTGGACGGACTGCTCGCCTATACGGCGGACGACCGCTGGGAGGGCAACAAGCGGCCGCACAACACCGCCACCGTGCTCGAGCTGATGGGAGTCACCCCGGCCGCCGAGCGGGCGCTGTGGCACTTCCTGCTCTCGGTCGACTGGGTGACCCGGGTCAACACCGGTAGGCGCGCCCCGGACGATCTGCTTCCGCTGCTGCTCGGCGACCCCCGCGCCGCCCAGGTCAGCACGCACGCCGACTGGCTGTGGCTGCGCCCGCTGGATGTGCCCCAGCTGCTGGAGACCCGTACGTACCCGGTCGAGGGCTCGCTGGTGCTCGAGCTGCACGACAGCGCCGGGCTGGCCGGTGGCCGCTATTCCCTGGAGGCGGGCCCCGACGGCGCGGCGTGTGCGACCACGGCCCGCCCGGCCGACCTGACCATGCAGATCGGCGAGTTGGGCACCCTGTGGCTGGGCGACGAGTCGGCGGCCCGGCTCGCCTCGCTGGGCCGGATCGCCGAGGAGCGCCCGGGCGCGGCGGCACTGGCGGACCGGCTGCTGCGGACACCGCGACGCCCGTGGTGCCCCGACAGCTTCTGAGGTGGCGGGGTGCCCGGGCACGGTGGTGGGCGCCCGCCCGATCGGCACCGGGCGGCCGACGCTGAGCTATCGGCACCGGGCGGCCGACGCTGAGCTATCGGCGCTGGGCGGTCGGCGCTCAGCAGCAGGATTTGAGCAGCCGGCGCGCGCCCGCGCCCTGCTCACCGAGCCGGTCGTACGGGTTGGCCAGCGCGCATTTGTCGATCGACAGACAGCCACAGCCGATGCAGTCGGTGAGGTGGTCGCGGAGGTTCTCCAGCTGTTCGATGCGCTCGGTGATGTCCGCGTGCCAGCACTCCGAGATCCGGGCCCAGTCCTCCTTGGTGAGGACATGGTCCTCGGGGAAGAGCCCCAGCACCTCTCGGATTCTCCCCAGCGGGATGCCGACGCGCTGCGAGGAGCGGACGAAGGCGACCCGGCGGAGCGTATCGCGGGTATAGCGGCGCTGATTGCCGGAGGTGCGGCGGCTGTGGATCAGCCCCTCGCGCTCATAGAAGCGCAGTGCGGAGGCGGGCACTCCGCTCCGCTGGGAGAGCTCGCCGACCGTGAGCTCATGGGTTTTCCAGGTCAATTGCGTCATAGGGCCGAGGGTAGCTTGACTTCAACCTTTGTTTAAGTCCGAGGCTCTTCCCATGGCTACTGACACCGCCGTCTCCACGGCCCCAGCCCCTACCGACACCGACTCCCCCATCCGGCTCGCCGTCATCGTCGGCAGCACTCGCGACGGCCGCTTCGGGCCGAAGGTCGCCGAATGGTTCGCCGGTCATGCGACGCTCCGCTCCGATATGACCGTCGATGTCGTCGACCTTGCCGAGACCCCGCTGCCCATGGACCTCACCCACCGGCCCGGCCCCGATGACCTCGCGGCCCTGGAGGCCGTGACGCCCCGGCTGGACGCGGCCGACGCGTTCGCCGTGGTCACGCCCGAGTACAACCACAGCTACCCCGCCGCCCTGAAGAACGCGATCGACTGGCACTTCACCCAGTGGCAGGCCAAGCCGATCGGCTTCGTCTCCTACGGCGGCATCTCCGGGGGCCTGCGCGCGGTCGAGCATCTGCGGCCGGTCTTCGCCGAGGTCCACGCCGTAACCGTCCGGGACACGGTCAGCTTCCACAACGCGCACGGGCTCTTCGAGGAGGACGGCCGGCTGAAGGACTCCGAGGGTCCGGACACCGCCGCCGGGGCGATGCTCAACCAGCTCGCCTGGTGGGCGCGGGCCCTGCGCACGGCCCGCACCACCCACCCGTACGGCACCTGAGGCCCCCGGCGGCGCCGACCCCGTCGACTCCCGTCGACCGGCGCCGCCGCAAGCGTGGCTCAGGCGGTGCGGCGGCGGAAGAGCACCCCCGACAGCCCGGCCGCCACGGCCAGGATTCCGCCGCACCACACCAGGGCCTGCCAGGCGCTGTCGCCGACCGGCCGGTCCAGCAGCAGCCCCCGCAGCGCCTCGATGACCGGGGTCACCGGCTGGTGCTCCGCGAATCCGTGCAGCCAGCCCGGCATGGTGTCGATCGGCACGAACGCGCTGCTGGGATACGGCAGGAACATCATCAGGAAGGTGAACCCGCCCGCCGCCTCCGGTGACCTGGCGATCAGGCCGAAGCAGGCCGACAGCCAGGAGATCGCGAGGATGAACATCAGCAGGATGCCGGCCACGGCCAGCCAGTCGAGCGGACCGGCGTCCGGCCGGAAGCCGATGAGGAAGGCCACCCCGAAGACGATCGCGGTCGCGACCGTGTTGCGCAGCACGCTCGCGGCCACATGGCCCGCCAGGATCGGGGTGCCGCCGATGTCCAGCGACCGGAAGCGGTCGACGATGCCGCCGGTCATGTCATGGGTGACGGTGACCGCCGTATTGGCCGAGCCGAAGCCCGCGCACAGCAGCATCACCCCGGGGACGACATAGGTGACGTACTCGGTGCCGGTGTGGATGGCGCCGCCGAAGAAGTAGACGAAGACCAGCATCAGCATGATCGGCAGCAGCATGGCGGTGAGCACCGCGTCCAGGTTGCGCCTGGTCAGCCGGATCGTGCGGCCGGTCAGAACGATCGCGTCAGACACCGGCCGTCTCCTTCTCGCCCGTGGCGTCGCGGCTGTCGCCCTCACCGTCACGGCTGTCGCCCTCACCGTCACGACTCTCGCCCTCCGCGGTGTGGCCGGTCAGGGCCATGAAGACGTCGTCGAGCGTGGCGCTGTGCACGGTGAAGCGGTCCACGGCGCGGCGCTCGGGGTCGATCTCGTCGAGCAGGGCCCGCACTTGGGCGGCGCTGCCGTCCGTCGCGACACCCAGCGTCAACCGGTCGGCGTCGCTCCATACGAGCCGTACGCCGAGTTGGCGCGCGACCCCCTCGTAGTCGGCGATGTCGCCGAGCACCAGGTCCAGCCGCTGCCCGGCCACCCGCTCCTTGAGTTCGGCCGAGGTGCCCTCGGCCACCACCCGGCCGCCGTCCACCACGGCGATGCGATCGGCGAGTTGGTCGGCCTCCTCCAGGTACTGGGTGGTGAGGAAGACCGTCACCCCGTCCGTCACCAGCCCCTTGACCACGTCCCACATGGCCTGTCGGCTGCGCGGGTCGAGTCCGGTGGTCGGCTCGTCGAGGAAGATCACCTCGGGGTGGCCGACCAGGCCCGCGGCGAGGTCGAGCCGACGGCGCATCCCGCCGGAGTAGGTGCCCACGGTGCGGCGGGCGGCGCCGGTGAGGTCGAAGCGCTCCAGCAGTTCCCGTGCGCGGCTACGGGCCTCGGTGCGGCCGAGCCGGGTCAGCCGCGCCATCATCCGCAGGTTCTCCTCGCCGGTCTGCATCTCGTCCACCGCGGCGTACTGGCCGGTGAGGCTGATGAGTCGGCGGACGCGGCGGCGGTCGGCGACGACGTCGAAGCCCGCGACACGGGCCCGCCCGGCGTCCGGCGGCGTCAGCGTGGACAGGATCCGCACGGTCGTGGTCTTGCCCGCCCCGTTGGGGCCGAGCAGCGCGAAGACGCTGCCGGGCGCGACCGACAGATCGACGCCCCTGAGCACCTTCACCGTTCCGTAGGACTTCTCGAGGCCGCTTGCCTCAATGGCTGGTCGATGGGCCATGATTCCCCCGCTCCCTCTTCTGCGTATGCCATACGCGCTACTGCGTAGGGTATACACATCTCTAGGATGGCGGTCAATCGAGCACATCTGAGCACCACGCACGTACGGAGGTCCCGAGGCCATGGCCAGCGAGGAGAGCGGCACCGGCCTGCCGACTAGCATCGAGGCCGCCTGGGGACTGCGGGAACGCCCGGGCAAGGGACCTCGCCCCGGGCTGACCCTGGGCCGGATCGTCGACGCCGCCGTGGGCATCGCCTCGGCGGACGGCCTCGGCGCGGTCTCCATGAGCCGGGTCGCGGCCGAGCTCGGCGTCTCCACGATGTCCCTGTACCGCTATGTCTCGGCCAAGGACGAACTGCTGACGCTGATGGAGGACGCGGCCTACGGCACCCCGCCGCCCGGCGACCCGGCGAAGGACTGGCGGGCCGGGTTCACCGACTGGGCGTGGTCGCTGCGCACCGCCCTCGGCCGTCACCCGTGGGTGGTGAACGTCCCGATCAGCGGCCCGCCCTCGACGCCCAACTCGGTGGCCTGGATGGAGCGCGGACTGGCCTGCCTCCGCCACACACACCTCAGCGAGAACGAGAAGATCTCCGTGCTGATGCTGGTCAGCGGCTTCGTCCGCAACGAGGCCCGGCTGACCTTCGACATCCTGGCGGCCAGCCGGCGCAGCGGGGACAGCCTGGAAACCTCCATGGCGGCCTGGGCGAGGCTGCTGGGGAAGCTGACCGACGCCGAGCGCTTCCCGGCGGTGACGGCGGCGCTTCGGGCAGGGGAGCTGGAGACGCCGGGCGGCCCTGACGACGAGTTCGTCTTCGGCCTGGAGCGGATTCTCGACGGTGTGGAGGCGCTGGTCAGCGCGCGGAGCTGACCGTCTGACGCCGCTGACCGTCGGCCGGCCCTGGCCAGATATTTGCACATCCTGGCCATCCGGCCACTCGTCGGTCCCGGGCCCGTTTCGCAGCATGGTGGTCATGAATGTGCTGTGGATTTTCGCCCACCCCGAACAGCGGTCCCTCAGCGGGGCGTTGCGCGACGAGGGTCTGCGCGCCCTGCGGGAGGCGGGCCATGACCACCGGCTGTCCGATCTCTACGCGATGCGCTGGAATCCCGTGGTCGACGGCGCCGACTTCCGCCATGACGCGAGCGAACGCCTCATCGTCGGAGCCGCCTCGCAGCGCGCCTATGACGCGGGGACGCTGAGCGAGGACATCCGCGCCGAACAGGAGAAGATCGCCTGGGCCGACGCGCTGATCGTGCAGTTTCCGCTCTGGTGGTACGGCATGCCCGCCATCCTCAAGGGCTGGTTCGACCGCGTCTTCGTCAAGGGCTTCGCCTACGGGGTCAGGGGGCCGGACGGACGCACCCTGCGCTACGGGGACGGCAAACTGGCCGGTAAGCGCGCCATGGTGGTCCTGACCGCGGGGGCGCCCGAGGACACCATGGGGCCGCGCGGCGTCAACGGCGCCATCGGGGATCTGCTCTTCCCGCTGCACCACGGCACGTTCTGGTACAGCGGTATGTCCGTGCTGCCGCCGCATGTGGTCTACGGCGCGGACCGGGTACCGGCCGAGGCGTACGAGGCCCATGCCGCGGCGCTGCGGAAGCGGCTGGCCGACCTGCCGACGGAGGAGCCGATCCCGTTCCGCCGCCAGAACGGCGGGGACTACGACGAGCGCCTGGTGCTCCGGCCCGACGTACTGCCGGGCCGGACCGGTCTCTCCGTGCACTACGCATGGCCCCAGGCCCCGCGCGCCCAGGGCGCCTTGAGCGACGAGGACCAAGGCTCTCGGGGCGCCCTGAACGGCTAGGAGGGCGAGCGCAGCTCCAGCCGCCAGTCGTTGCACCGCATCATCGTCCCCAGCGGGTACTCGACCTCGCACTCCCCGACCAGGGTGAACCCGGCCTTGCGGCACACCCCGTTCGACGCGGGATGGCCGACGGACGGATAGGCGTGCAGATACCGATGGGTCCGCTGCGCCGCGGCCGCCCGGGCGACCTCCCCCGCGGCCGCGGCGGCGATCCCCCGCCCCTGGAACGGCGGCAGCACGGCCCAGCCGGTCTCGTACACCGACTCACCCCGCCACTCCCGCTCCCAGTACCCGACGCTGCCGACCGTCTCCTCCCCCGGCAGCAGCACGATCCGGTACATCCGCCCGGCGCCCGGCGCCGTCAGCTCCGCATACCGGCGGTGGCGGACCAGGGGTCTGCTCCTCGCTCTCCGGTCCGCCCAGGTGGCTCGTCATCTCCGGACTGTTGACGCCACGCAGCAGCACCAGGCAGGACGCGCTGTCCTCCCACGGCTCGAGCCGCACCCGCGCCCCGCTCGCCCCATTGGACATCCGCCGCCTCCCGCCGTCAGCCCACCCTGCGCCCCCGTTCCGTTCATTCGACCACGGGGGTACGACAACGGCGCCGCGCCCAAATCCGGCCCCAGCCCCGCATCAGTCCTTCACCGGCTCCAGCAGCGCCAGGTCGTCCTCGTCGAGGGCGATCCGCGCCGCCGCCATGTTCTCCTCCAAGTGGGCCAGTGAGCTGGTGCCGGGGATCTGGATGATCGCGGGCGAGCGGGCGAGCCCCCAGGCGAGGGCGACCTGATGCGCGGTCACGCCGTGCCGCTCCGCGACCGTCCGCAGGTTCCCGCTCTCCAGGGCGGTATGACCGCCGCCCAGCGCGAAGAACGGCATATAGGCGATCCCGGCCCCGGCGCACTCGTCCACCAGCGCCCCATCGGCCTGATCGAGCACCCCGAACCGGTTCTGCACCGCCGCCACGGGCGCGATCGCGCGGGCCTCGGCAAGCTGCTCGGCGCTCACATTGCTCACCCCGAGCCGCCGCACCAGCCCTTCCTCCCGCAGCGCGGCCAGCGCGGCGAACCGCTCGCCGAGCGGCACCCCGCCCACCGCCTTGAGCCGCCCCACCCGCAGGTAGACCAGGTCGAGGGCGTCGACGCCGAGCTGCCGCAGGTTCTCCTCGACCAGACCCCGCAGCTGCTCCGGCCGCGCCTCCGCGTACATCTCGCCGGTCGCGGTGCGCAGCGGCCCGACCTTGGTGGCGATGGTGACGTCCGCGGGGTACGGATGCAGGGCCTCGCGCAGGATGTCGTTGGCCCGCGCGGTGGCGGAGAAGTAGAAGGCGGCGGTGTCGATATGACGGGCGCCCAGCTCCACGGCCCGCCGTGCGACCCCCACGGCCGTCGCGCGCTCGACGGCGGGACCGGCCCACCGCCCGGGTAGCTGCATCGCGCCGAAGCCGAGCCGATCGGCCGGTGACGAGAGGTGAGAGAAAAAGGACGAAGAGGAGGAAGACGCGGAGGATGAGTTCATGGGGCAGCATGCGCACCTTTTCGCCCCGACCACAAGATCGGATCAGCCCGACGACCGCTCCAGCAGCAGCGCCCGCTCACGGGCGTTACGGGTCAGGTCCGCCGCCCGGGCGAACTCCGCCCGGGCCTCCTCGTGCCGGCCCAGGCGCTCCAGCAGATCCCCGCGGACGCTCGGCAGCAGGTGGTAGTCCCTGAGGGCCGGTTCCTCCGCCAGCGCCTCGACCAGCTTCAGACCCGCCGCGGGCCCCTCCGCCATCGCGACGGCGACCGCCCGGTTGAGCTCCACCACCGGGGACGGGGCCAGCGCCATCAGCCGGCCGTAAAGGGCGGCGATCGCCGTCCAGTCGGTGTCCTCGTAGCGGATCGCCCGTGCGTGACAGGCGGCGATGGCGGCCTGGAGGGAGTACGGGCCGTGGCCCGCGCGCTGTAGGGCGTCGGCGCCCCGGCGGATGAGCAGGCGGTTCCACTTGGTGCGGTTCTGGTCGGCGAGCAGCACCGGCTCACCGCCGGGGCCGGTGCGCGCCGCGATACGGGAGGACTGGAACTCCAGCAGCGCGGCCAACCCGTGGACTTCCGGCTCCTGGGCCAGCAGCCCGGCCAGGACCCGGGCCAGGCGCAGCGCGTCCTCGCACAGGGCCGGGCGCACCAGATCGTCGCCCGTGGTCGCGGAGTAGCCCTCGTTGAAGATCAGGTAGATGACCTCCAGCACCGAGGAGAGCCGGGCGGTCCGGTCGTCGCCGTAGGGCACTTCGAAGGGGACGTCGGCCTGCGCGAGCGTCCGTTTGGCCCGGACGATGCGCTGGGCGACCGTGGGCTCCGGCACCAGGAACGCGCGGGCGATCTCCTCCGTCGTCAGCCCGCCCAGCAGCCGCAGGGTGAGCGCGACCCGGGCCTGGGTCGACAGCACGGGATGGCAGGCGGTGAAGATCAGCCGCAGCAGATCGTCGTCGATGTCCTCGGCGGTGCGGGCGAGATCCGCCGGGTCGGGCGGTGAGACGTCCTCAAGGGCCCGCCCGACCTCCGCCAGCTTGCGTGCGTAGGTCTCCTTACGGCGGACGAGATCGATCGCACGGTGCTTGGCGGTGGCCATGAGCCAGGCGCCCGGATTATCCGGCACGCCCGACTCCGGCCACCGCTCCAGCGCGGTGACCAGGGCGTCCTGCGCGAGTTCCTCGGCCAGCCCGACGTCCCGCACGATGCGGGCGACGCCTGCGATGATCCGCGCGGACTCGATCCTGAAGACCGTTTCGACCGTCTCGGCGATGTCGGCGGTTTCAGCCGTTTCGACTGTTGCAGCCGCTTTCGCCCCATCAGCCGGGCTTGCTGCCGTCACGGCCCCTATCAGAGCAGCCGTAAGGGGACGGAGCAAGCACTGCCGGCTCAGCCCCCGACGATCTCGCGGACCTCGACGGTGATGGTCCAGAACTCCTCATGGGTCCGCAGGAACCGCTTGGTCCACTCCACGGCCTCGGCCTTGTCCTTGGCCTGGACGATGGAGTAGCCGCCGATGACCTCCTTGCTCTCGGTGAAGGGGCCGTCGGTGCAGCTGATCTTCCCGCCGGACCAGGTGACCCGGGTGCCCTCGGAGGTCGGGGCGAGCCCGGCCGTGTCCAGCATGACCCCGGCCTTGGTCATCTCCTCGATCAGCGCACCCATCCGCTCCATGAGCTCGGGGCTGGGGCCCTCGGCGGGGGCGTTCTGCTCATCGACGCGGATCATCGACAGATAGCGCGGCATGGTGACTCCTCATTCGGCAGACGAAGCGAGATTCGGTACGGAGGCCGGGGGCTTCCCCGCCTCTCACCCCTGCGTCGAACGGGCGCCGCCCCGGATCGACAGACCCCATGAGATTTTTTTCGCCGAGACCGCGCCGCCCCGGCCCCGTCATGACACGCGCCACTATTGCAAGCAAATGCTTGCAATAGTTAGCACACCTGTTGCAGCATCGAGGCATGGCATCACTCAACGTCGGCAACCTCGGCGGGTTCCTGCGCGAGCAGCGGCGCAGTGCGCAGCTGTCGCTGCGGCAGCTGGCCGATGCGGCCGGGGTGTCCAATCCGTACCTCAGCCAGATCGAGCGCGGGCTGCGCAAGCCGAGCGCCGAGATCCTGCAGCAGCTGGCGAAGGCGCTGCGGATATCCGCCGAGACCCTGTACGTACAGGCGGGGATCCTCGACGAGCGGGACCGCGAAGAGACCGAGGTGCGCGGCGTGATACTCGCCGACCCCTCGATCAACGAGCGGCAGAAGCAGGTACTGCTTCAGATCTACGAGTCCTTCCGCAAGGAGAACGGGCTCCAGACCGCCTCGGACGACATCTCCGACCCCTCCGACACCTTCGGCACCGGCGCCGACGTCGCCACACCCTCGAACTGATCCGGGAGGACCATCACCATGGCCATCACCGACGACGTACGCAAGACCCTGACCGACCCGACCCCGCTGTACTTCATGGCGGGCACCGCCGACCTGGCCGCCCAGAAGCTCAAGGAGGTGCCGTCGTTCGTCGAGAAGATCGTCGCCGAGGCCCCGGAGCGCCTGAACGCGGTGCGCAACACCGACCCCAAGGTCGTGCAGGAGCGGGTCTCCCAGCAGGCCAAGGAGGCCCAGGGCAAGCTCAACGAGATGCTGGGCACGATCGACACCGACATCAAGCGGCTGCGCGACACGGCGCAGGACCTCGCCCTGCAGGGTGTGGGCCGGGCCGCCGAGCTCGCCGTGAAGGCGCGGGAGCGGTACGACGAGGTGGCCGAGCACGGCCAGGAGGTCGTGCGGACCTGGCGCGGTGAGGCGGCCGACGAGGTCGTCGACATCGCCGGTGCGATCGAGCCCCACGAGGGGCGCGACGGCAACGCGGCGGCCCGTTCGAAGGCCCCGTCGCAGTCGGTCGCCATGGACTCGTCCAAGGAGGCCCCGAAGTCGGCGGCCAAGCCGGCCACCCCGGCCCCGTCGAGCAACTCCGGCCACTCCGGTCACTCCGGTCAGGCCGGTCAGGCCGGTCACTCGGGCGCGCAGACGTCCGCGGCCTCTTCGTCCTCCCAGGCCAAGAAGGCCCCGGCGCGCGGCACCAAGCCCGCCACCCCCGCCAAGCGGCCGGAGCCGAAGTCGGCCGGCTGACGAGCGCACGTCCACGACCGGGCCGGGTACGCCGGGTACGCCCTGCGTGCCCGGCCCGGTGGGCGGGTACGGTGGCCCGCAGAGACGCGTCCCATACATATCTTCTAGGCGGTGGATGGCGTGCTGGTTGAAGGCTTCGGCAAGCTGATGTACTGGGTCTCCTGGGCCCTGCTCCTCTTCAGCCTCTTCGCCTTCGTCGACTCGGCGATCCGCCGGGATGACGCGTACCGGGCGGCGGACAAGCAGACCAAGGCGTTCTGGCTGATCATCCTCGGCCTCGCCGCCGCGGTGAACTTCTTCATGGGCATCCTGGACTTCCTGCCGATCATCGGGCTGATCGCGACGATCGTGTACATCGTCGACGTCCGGCCCGCGCTGCGGCAGGTCTCCGGCGGTGGCCGCCGCTGGCCGCGCGGCCGCGGCTCCAGCTCCGACGGTCCTTACGGACCCTTCAACGGCCGGTAGGACGCGTCGAGCGTCCGGCAGCGGGCGCGGGCGGCATACAGCGCACGCCGGGGGACAGACAGCGGAAACGACCGGGCCGCGGCCGATCAGCCGCGGTCCAGCAGCAGCACCGCGAGATCGTCGGTCAGCTCCCCGCCGTTCAGCGACCGCACCTCGGTGACGGTCGCGTCCAGCAGCTCCTCGCCGCGCCGTCCCTCCGCGACCTGGCGGGCGACGATCTCGACCATCCCCTCCTGGCCGAGCCGCTGTACCCCAGTTCCGACGCGGCCCTCGATCAGCCCGTCGGTGTACATCATCAGGCTCCATGCCCCGCCGAGCTCGACCTCGCGGCGCGGCCAGCGGGCGTTCGGCAGCAGGCCGAGCGCCGGGCCGTTCTCGTCGGTGGGCAGCAGCCGGGGCGCCATGCTCGGGCGGATCGCCAGCGGCGAGGGGTGCCCGGCCAGACAGACCCCGGCCCGGCGGCCGTCCGGTGCGATGTCGACCGTGCACAGTGTGGCGAAGATCTCATCGTCGGCGCGTTCGTTCTCCAGCACCTGCTGAAGGGTGCCGAGCAGCTGATCGCCGCAGAGCCCGGCGAAGGTCAGGGCGCGCCAGGCGATGCGCAGCTCCACCCCGAGGGCGGCCTCGTCCGGGCCGTGGCCGCAGACGTCGCCGATCATCGCGTGGACCGTGCCGTCCGGGGTGCGGACGGTGTCGTAGAAGTCGCCGCCGAGCAGGGCCCGGCTGCGGCCGGGCCGGTAGCGGGCGGCGAAGCGCAGCCCCGAGCCGTCCAGCAGCGGGGTGGGCAGCAGTCCGCGCTCCAGCCGGGCGTTCTCCTGGGCACGCAGCCGCGACTCGGTGAGCTGGCGCTGGGCGAGGTCGGAGCGTTTGCGCTCGACGGCGTAGCGGATGGCGCGGCTGAGGATCCGGCCGTCCAGCTCGCCGCGGAAGAGGAAGTCCTGGGCGCCCACCCGCACCGCCTCGGCGGCGCGCTCGGCGTCGTCCTCCGCGGTCAGGACGAGGACGGCGTGCAGGGGCGCGAGCCGCAGCACCTCGTGCAGCGCGGCCAGCGAGTCCGCGCCGTCGTGGTCCGGGCCCGGGAGGGCGAGGAGGATGCACTGCACCCCGTCGGTGAGCAGCCGGCTGGCCTCGGTGAGGTTGCGCGCCGTACGGATGCGGACTCGGTTACCCTCGGTATCCAGCATCTCGGGAACGTTGAAGGCACCGGACGGATCGTCCTCGATCACCAGCAGGGTGAGCCCGTTGTCGGGCAGGGCGGCGGGACCGGCCTCCGGGGCCGGTGCCTCCCGTTGCCTCGGCACGGGTACGGACATCGCTCGATTCCTTCCCTCCCCCCGAGGGCGCGCACCGCCGACCGGTGGAGCGCAGTGGGATTCCGGTACGCACACCGACTGGTCGGTTTCAGCGACCCCAGAGCGCGGGTACCGGATATTGCCAGGCGACCTTAGCGCTAGGCGGCCGTTTCATGGAATGACCTCCAGGCACCGACTTTTGTCATATGCCGCACGTCATGCGGCACTTGGCGGCCCGGGAGACAATCCCGGGATGACGAACATCACGCTGGCGCTGGGGGATATCACGGAGCAGAGCGTGGACGCGGTCGTGAATGCGGCCAACTCCTCCCTGTTGGGAGGGGGTGGCGTCGATGGAGCCATCCACCGAAAGGGCGGATCCGACATACTGGATGAATGCCGCGATTTGCGTGCGTCCCGCTATGGCAAGGGCCTTCCGGCCGGGCAGGCGGTCGCCACCACGGCCGGCCGGCTGCCCGCCCGCTGGGTGATCCATACGGTCGGCCCGGTCTTCTCCACGACCGAGGACCGCTCGGCCACGCTCGCCTCCTGCTACCGCGCGTCACTGCGGGTCGCCGATGAGCTGGGCGCCCTTACGGTCGCCTTCCCGGCCGTATCCACCGGCGTCTACCGCTGGCCCCTGGACGACGCGGCCCGGATCGCGCTCACCACCGTCCGCGATGCGGACACCGCGGTCACCGAGGCCCGCTTCGTCCTCTTCGACCAGCGCGCGTACGACGCCTTCGAGACGGCCCTGAACGGGCTCCCGCCGGCCTGAGGCGGCCGGGCGGGCCCTCGCGGCCCCCGGGGCACCAGGTCCCGCCGTACTACCGCGCGTCCGGCCGGACCACGCCCAGGATCGGCATCGAGCCCGCGCCCGCGAACGTGACCTGGCGGCCGGGGCGGGGGGCATGGATCATCGCGCCGCCGCCCACGTACATCCCCACATGGCTCGCGTCCCTGAAGTAGATGATCAGATCACCCGGGCGCATGTCCTTCGCACTCACCTTGGGCAGCAGCCTCCACTGCTCCTGCGAGGTCCGCGGGATCGCCCGGCCGGCCGTCGCCCACGCCCGCTGGGTCAGCCCCGAGCAGTCATAGGTGTCCGGGCCCACCGCGCCCCACACATAGTTCTTGCCGAGCTGGGCCCGCGCGAAGTCGACCGCGCGCCCGCCCATCGCGGTGGCGCCGCTGCCGAGCTCCCGCAGTATCCCGGTGTCCAGCCACTTCGCCTGCGCACCACGGGCCTTGTCCTCCTCCAGTTGACGCAGCCGCTCCCGTTCGCCCTTCGCCAGCCGGGACTCCAGCCGCTGCGCCCGGGCCAGCTTGCGCAGGATCTCCTTCTTCGCCGCCGCCTTCTTCGCCCGGCTCCGGTCCAGCCGCTCCCACTCCTGGGAGGCCGAGTCGGCGTAGCGGTCGAGCGCCACCTGGGTGCGCTCCAGACGGCCGATCAGGCCGTGGGTGGCCTGTTCACCCTTGCGGGCGAGCGTGACACCGTCGAGGAAGTCGCCCGGATCGCCGTTGAGGAACAACCGTGCCTCCGCCGGCATCCCGCCACCCCGGTACTGCGCCCGGGCCATCGCCCCGGCCCGCTTGCGCAGCCCGGCCATCTCCTTCTGGGCCTTCACCACGGCTCGGGCGATCTTCAGGATGGCCTTCTCCTGACGGGTCTGTTTCTCCCGCGCCAGGTTGTACGCGTCCGTGGCGGACTCCGCCTTGCGATAGAGCCCGTCGACCTCCTGGTGGACCTGCTCCAGGCTCTGGCCCCCACTCGCGCCGCCACCGGACCCGCCGCCCGGCCCCGGAGCCGGTCCCGGCTCGCCGGGCGCGGCGTACGCCGTCTCCGGCACGGCCGACAGTCCCAGCGCGCAGACCAGCGCGGTGGCCGCGGCGACGCTCACACCCCTCCCTCTCCCGTCCCGCCTCACCCGCGGTCTCCTCTCGTTCCGTTCCGGCCGTGCGCGCTCCTGTCCCTCTCGCGCGCCAGACCTGACGTACCGGCACGTAGGGACGGATAGTGACATGCCGTACCGCAATTCGACAGAGACACGCGGCGGTTACTCCAGCAGCCACCCCGAACCGGTTCACCGGACGGGTGTCGCACAGGTGTCGGACGGGCCTGGCGCGACCTCTGCAACGACGTCATCCGGCTCGGGATCAGGCCGTGACCTGGCCGTGACATGGCCACCACACTGACGGCCGAGGTTCACCATCCGTTAACTCGCCCCCTCAGGCCGCTTCACCTGATCTGCCTACTTTCGGCCCTACTGAGCGTGAGCCGCGTACGGCTCCGGCCCACGCCGCACGAAGTGCGCTCCACCCCATCTCGCGCGCCGTCCCCCAACCGGCGGCTCCTGGAAGGAACTCCTGAAAGTGAAGCTTCAGCGCAAGAACCGGCTTCGCGCCATCACCGCCGGTGCCCTTGCTGTCTCCGGCGTCCTGGTCCTCACGGCGTGCGGCTCCGACAACAACAGCGACTCGGGCGGCGGCGGCTCCAAGGCCGCCTCCAACATCAAGTGCGACGGCAAGGGGCAGCTGCTGGCCTCGGGCTCGTCCGCGCAGAAGAACGCCATGGACCTGTGGATCAAGACCTACGGCGCCGCCTGCAAGGACACCAAGCTCAACTACAAGGCCACCGGCTCGGGCGCGGGCATCCAGGAGTTCCTGCAGGGCAAGACCGCCTTCGCGGGCTCCGACTCGGCGCTGAAGCCCGAGGAGGTCAAGTCCTCCGAGAAGATCTGCAAGGGCGGCAAGGCCATTGACCTGCCGATGGTCGGTGGCCCGATCGCCGTCGGCTTCAACGTGCCCGGCGTCGACAAGCTGACGCTGAACGCCGATGTCCTCGGCAAGATCTTCAACTCCGAGATCAAGAAGTGGGACGACCCCGCGATCAAGGCGCTGAACAAGGACGCGAACCTCCCGAGCCTCAAGATCCAGGCGTTCCACCGCTCCGACGAGTCGGGCACCACGGACAACTTCACCAAGTACCTCAAGGCCGCCGCCCCGAAGGCGTGGCCGCACGAGCCGGGCAAGGCGTGGGAGGGCGAGGGCGGCCAGTCGGCCGACGGCTCCTCCGGTGTCTCCTCGCAGGTCAAGCAGGTCTCGGGCGCGATCTCGTACTTCGAGCTGTCCTACGCGACCGCGAACAGCATCAAGACCGTCGACCTGGACACCGGCGCCTCCGCCCCGGTCCAGGCCACCGTCGAGAACGCCTCCAAGGCCATCTCCGAGGCCAAGATCAAGGGCACCGGCAGCGACCTGGCCCTCGACCTGGCGTACGACACCAAGGCGGACGGCGCTTACCCGATCACCCTGGTCACCTACGAGATCGCCTGTGACAAGGGCAACAAGGCGAGCACCCTCGCCGCGACCAAGTCCTTCCTGACCTACGTCGCCAGCGAGGACGGCCAGACCTCCCTCAAGGAGCTCGGCTACGCCCCGCTCCCGACCGAGATCGCCAACAAGGTCCGCGAGAGCGTCAAGAGCCTCTCCTGACCCGAGTGCGGCTGACTCCGCCGCGGCAATCGCCGCGGCGGAGTCAGCCGCATCGTCCGGTGCACCGCCGCACCAGGAGCCTCATCCGCATCGGGCTCCGCAGACCGGAGAACTCATGAAAACGGATATAGAACCCACATCATCAGTCGCCGGGTCCCCACCCAAGGTCAAGACCCGCTCCACCGGCCGCGTCGGTGACAAGATCTTCCTCGGCCTCTCCCGGGGTTCCGGGATCGCTCTGCTGGTGATCATGGCGGCCATCGCGGCCTTCCTCACCTACCGCGCCGCCATCGCGATCTCCAAGGACGAGGCCAACTTCCTCACGTACTTCGAGTGGAACACCGGCTCCTCGCCGATGCGGTTCGGCATCGCCGTCCTCGCCTACGGCACGGTTGTCAGCTCGATCATCGCCATGGTCATCGCGGTGCCGATCGCGGTGGGCATCGCGCTGTTCATCTCGCACTACGCCCCGCGCCGGCTGGCCACTCCGGTCGCCTACGTCATCGACCTGCTCGCCGCGGTCCCCAGCATCGTCTACGGCCTGTGGGGCGCGCTCTTCCTCGTCCCGCATCTGACCGGGCTCTACACCTGGTTCGACGACTACCTGGGCTGGACCGGGATCTTCAGCTACCAGGGCGGCGCCGCGCGCTCCCTGTTCACGGTCGGCATCCTGCTGGCGATCATGATCCTGCCGATCGTCACCAGCGTGAGCCGCGAGGTGTTCCGGCAGGTCCCGAAGATGCACGAGGAGGCGGCGCTGGCGCTCGGCGCGACCCGCTGGGAGGTCATCCGGATGTCGGTCCTCCCCTTCGGCCGCTCCGGCATCATCAGCGCCTCGATGCTGGGCCTGGGCCGCGCGCTGGGCGAGACCATGGCGGTCGCCACCGTGCTGTCCCCCAACTTCCTGATCGAGACCAGCCTGCTGGACCCGGGCGGCGGCACCTTCGCCCAGAACATCGCCAGCCGCTTCAAGGAAGCCGGTAACGACGGCCGCGACGCGCTGATCGCCTCCGGTCTCGTGCTGTTCGTCATCACCCTGCTGGTGAACGGCGCCGCGCGAATGATCATCGCCCGCCGCAAGGAGTACTCGGGGACCGCGGCATGAGCGACGCAGGCGCGGCCACCGGGCCGCAGAAGAAGACGAAGGCCGCACCTCTGCGCCGCGCGGGCGACAGTCACATCAGCTGCCGGCGCAGCGGAGCGAATGTAAGGGGCACGGCATGAGCACTGTTGTTGATAAGGGCGCGCACCGCGCTTCCAGCCTCAAGCAGGCCCGTCTGCCGCGGTGGACCCCGTACGCCCTGGTCGTCGGCTCGGCGGCGGTGGGTGCGGGCATCGGCGTCGCCCTGGGAACGGGCAATCCGCTCCAGTGGGGCCTGTTCGCCGCCCTGGTGTTCATCATCGCCTCGTACGTCCTCGGCGCCGTGGTCGAGGGGGGCCGGCAGGCCAGGGACCGGCTGGCCACCAGCTTGGTCTGGGTCTGCTTCCTGCTCGCCGTCATCCCGCTGCTCTCCCTGCTCTGGGAGACCATCGACCGGGGCCGGACGGTGCTCGACGGCTACTTCCTGGGCCACTCCATGGAGGGTGTGCAGACGATCCTGCCCGGTGGTGGCGCGTACCACGCGATCATCGGCACCCTGGAGCAGGTCGGCCTCGCCGCACTCATCGCCGTTCCGATCGGCCTGCTGACCGCGATCTACCTGGTGGAGTACGGCCGCGGCCGGCTCGCCAAGGCCGTCACCTTCTTCGTCGACGTGATGACGGGTATCCCCTCGATCGTCGCCGGTCTGTTCATCCTCAGCTTCTGGATCATCATTCTCGGCTTCAGCTACTCGGGCTTCGCCGGTGCCATGGCGCTGGCCATCCTGATGATGCCGATCGTCGTCCGCTCGACCGAGGAAATGCTCAAGCTGGTCCCGGACGAGCTGCGTGAGGCGTCCCTCGCGCTCGGCGTGCCCAAGTGGCGCACCATCCTCAAGGTGGTGCTGCCCACCGCGATCGGCGGAATCACCACGGGTGTGATGCTGGCGGTCGCCCGTATCGCCGGCGAGTCCGCCCCCATCGTGCTGCTGGTCTTCGGTGCCACGGGGATCAACAACAACCCGTTCGAAGGCGCCCAGTCGTCGCTGCCGTACTACATCTACGAGCAGTGGCAGCTCGGCAACGACGCCTCCTTCAACCGGGCCTGGGCCGCGGCGCTCGTGCTCATCGCCTTCGTCATGATCCTGAACCTGGTGGCCCGCGGCATCGCCCGCTGGAAGGCCCCGAAGTCCGGCCGCTGAGGCCAAGAAGAAGAGAAGTGATTCACATGGCCAAGCGCATCGACGTCAGCGGGCTGACGGCCTACTACGGCACCCACAAAGCCATCGAGGACATCTCGATGACGGTCGAGCCCCGCTCGGTGACCGCCTTCATCGGCCCCTCGGGCTGCGGCAAGTCGACCTTCCTGCGCACCCTCAACCGGATGCACGAGGTCACACCCGGTGGCCGGGTCGAGGGCAAGGTGATGCTCGACGACGAGAACCTCTACGGCTCGGGCGTGGACCCGGTCTCCGTGCGCCGCACGGTCGGCATGGTCTTCCAGCGCCCCAACCCGTTCCCGACGATGTCCATCTTCGAGAACGTCGCCGCCGGGCTGAAGCTCAACGGCTCGTACCGGAAGAGCGAGCTCGAGGCCGTCGTCGAGAAGTCCCTCAAGGGCGCCAACCTGTGGAACGAGGTCAAGGACCGGCTGAACAAGCCGGGCGCCGGCCTCTCCGGTGGTCAGCAGCAGCGGCTGTGCATCGCCCGCGCCATCGCGGTCGAGCCCGATGTGCTGCTGATGGACGAGCCCTGCTCGGCGCTCGACCCGATATCGACGCTCGCCATCGAGGACCTGATCGGTGAGCTCAAGGAGCGCTTCACGATCGTCATCGTGACGCACAACATGCAGCAGGCGGCGCGCGTCTCGGACCGTACGGCCTTCTTCAACCTGGCCGGCGTCGGCCAGCCCGGCAAGCTCATCGAGATCGACGAGACCGAGCGGATCTTCTCCAACCCGTCGGTGCAGGCGACCGAGGACTACATCTCGGGCCGCTTCGGCTGATCAGGCTCCTCGCCGCACTACTGGCGAGGACAGAACGTCCTGCGGTGCTGCATGGCGGTGCCACCGCAAGACGAAGGGCCCGCCCCTGGCTCCCGGGGGCGGGCCCGCTTTTGTGTATCCGCGCTTCGTGTATCTGCGTACGGGTCGGCCGGAGCGGTTACGACGACCGCACGGGCCGAACGTACGGCGGTCAGCCGAAGGCCAGATTGACGATCCAGTAGCTGAGCGCGGCGACTCCGGCCGCGGCGGGCATGGTGATGAACCAGCCGAGGATGATGTTCTTCGCGACCCCCCAGCGGACCGCGCTCACCCGCTTGGTCGCCCCCACCCCCATGATCGCCGAGGTGATGACATGGGTGGTCGAGATGGGCGCCTGGAACATGAACGACGCCGTGTACATGACTCCGGCCGCCGTGGTCTCCGCCGCGAACCCCTGCGGCGGGTCCAGCTCGATGATCCGCCGTCCCAGCGTGCGCATGATGCGCCAGCCGCCCGCGTAGGTGCCGAGCGACAGCATCGCGGCGCAGGAGATCTTCACCCACACCGGAATCGCGTCGCCTTCGTCCTCGACACCCCCGATGACCAGGGCCATCACCACGACTCCCATGGTCTTCTGGGCGTCCTGGAGGCCGTGGCCGAGCGCCATGGCCGCCGCCGAGACGGTCTGGGCTATCCGGAAGCCGCGCTTGGCCTTGTGCGGGTTCGCGTCACGGAACAGCCAGAGGATGATCACCATCACGAAGTAGCCCAGCACCAGGCCGACGATGGGAGAGAGGATCATCGGGATGACGACCTTCTCCAGCACCCCGTCCCAGTGGACCGTGCTCGCCCCCGCCAGCGCCGCGCCGACCAGCCCGCCGAACAGCGCGTGCGAGGAGGAGGACGGCAGACCGTAGTACCAGGTCACCATGTTCCAGGTGATCGCCCCGATCAGCCCGGCGAACAAGATCATCATGCCTTGGTCGCCGGTGGGGGTGGCGATCAGGCCCTCACTGACGGTCTTGGCGACGCCACTGCCGAGGAAGGCACCCGCGAGGTTCATCACGGCGGCCATGGCGAGCGCCGCCCTGGGGGTCAGCGCCCGGGTGGAGACCGAGGTCGCGATGGCGTTGGCCGAGTCGTGGAAGCCGTTGGTATAGGTGAAGAAGAGCGCGACCGCGATGGTCACGACAAGCGCGAAGGTGTCCATGCCCGGGCTCAGGACTCCTTGACGGCGATGGTCTCGACCGTGTTGGCCACGTGTTCGAAGGCGTCGGCCGCTTCCTCCAGCACATCGACGATCTGCTTGAGCTTGAGCACCTCTATCGCGTCGTACTTACCGTTGAAGAGGTGGGCCAGGAGTTTGCGGTGGATCTGGTCCGCCTGGTTCTCCAAGCGGTTGACCTCGATCCAGTACTCGGTGAGGTTGGTCATGGTGCGCAGATTCGGCATCGCCTCGGCGGTCAGCTCGGCCGCCCGCGCCAGCACCTCGATCTGCTGCTCGACCCCCTTGGGCAGCTCCTCGACCTGGTAGAGGACGACCAGGTCGACGGCCTCCTCCATGAAGTCCATGATGTCGTCGAGGGAGGAGGCCAGGCGGTAGATGTCCTCACGGTCGAACGGCGTGATGAAGGAGGAGTTCAGCTGGTGGAAGATCGCGTGTGTGGCGTCGTCCCCCGCGTGCTCCGCGGCCCTCATCCGCTCCGCGATCTCGGCACGAGCGGAGGAGTCCGCCCCGAGCAGTTCCATCAGGAGCTTGGAGCCGGTCACGATGTTGTCCGCGGACGCGGCGAACATGTCGTAAAAGCTCGTCTCCCTGGGGGTCAGACGAAAGCGCACTGGGGATCCTCGGATGCAGCGGATGGGGACTCGTCGATGCTAGGCGCATCTTCCGGCCACGGTAACCGGCGATCCCAGTGTCGCCCATCGGGCAGAGTGCTCAGCACGGGGGCCCGGTTCGACCAGAAAAGCCGGTACCATATACCCACTGGGGGTATATGCGGACATTGCGTAATCAACGGGAGGACGCCATGACGACCACGGCAGCCGACACCACCGCGCCCACCGACGGCGACGAGCGGGGCCAGACGTCCGGGCATACTTCCGCCCAGGAGTCCGTACCCCACGGTGGCCATGGATACGCCAAACAAAAGGATCAGCACCTGAAGCGGCTGCGCCGGATCGAGGGCCAGATCAGGGGACTGCAGCGGATGGTCGAGGAAGACGTCTACTGCATCGACATACTCACCCAGGTCTCGGCCGGCACCAAGGCGCTCCAGTCCTTCGCCCTCCAGCTGCTCGAGGAGCATCTGCGCCACTGCGTCGCCAGCGCGGCCGTGGAGAGTGCCGCCCAGGGCGAGACGGAGGGCACGAGCGAGGTCGACGCCAAGGTGGCCGAGGCCACGGCGGCCATCGCCCGGCTGCTGCGGACCTGAGCTCGCACCGGCCCGGCCCGACCCGGGCCGTCCCGGGCCGTCCCGGGCGTGGACATGACCGCAGCCGGGTGTGGATATGGCTACCGCCTCGCCGGACGAGCCGCTCGCCGGACGGGGCCGCCGGGCACCCGCCGGCGAGACGGCGACTCGGCTACGGGGTGTCCGGACCCCCGCCCTCCGGGGCGCCCGTCGATTCGTCGGCACCCCTTGCTTCCTCGGCGCTATCAGCGTTATGAGCACCCTTGGTCCGCTTGACGCCATTGGCGCCCTTGGCACCATGAGCGCCCTTGGCACTCTTGGTCCCCTCGGCCGAATCTGATCGGTCGGCCTGCACCCGGAGCACCTCGTCGATACGGTCCGTACTGAGCCTGTCCTCGTCCGCGCTCGACGCAGCGATCATCAAGTCACCATAGAGATCGATTTCGACGAGGGCCACGGGGTCCGGGCCCGACGAGCCGCGACGCGCAACCACGTGTTTCACCTCCTCCAGCGAGCACCTGCGAGCACTTTCGAGCAGCGGCTTCCCAGCGTAGGGATCGGTACACACTCCGCGCATGGCACGGATGGGCCATTTCGAAGGGCAAAGCGGGCCCCTCCGACTACTTCTGAGGTGATCCGACCTTTCCTGTGTAGATATCCGTGGGCTTGGGGAGCTCGACCACGGCCGGCGCCCCGAAGTCGTACAGCTCCGTCGTCGAGGCGACCCCCACCACACCGCGCCGCCGGGCGGCGTCCGGGCCCGCCGTCGCCTCCTGGCCGTCGGTCCGGCTGGTCACCGTGAACCGGTGCCGCACCTCGCGCAGCCGGCCGAGCCCGTCGAGATACGCGTCGAAGGTCACCGTGCTCTCGTCGAACCCCCGCGCCGCGGCCACCAGTGAGCCCCGCGCGCCCTCCGACGCGAGCCGGGCCGCCCGGCCGATGTCGGTGGTGCCGCGATAGTGGCGCACCAGATCCCCGTCGAGCCCCTCCTCGCCGACCAGGCTGGCCTTCCGTACCCCGCGCAGCAGTTCGGCGGCGGTCAGCGGATCCGTGGCCCCGCCCGTGACGAGATTGCCATCGGGAATGTCCGTCGTATCCACCCGAACCCACTTATCGCGGGGAATGCCCGCTCCGCGATTGCGCATGAAAAGCGCTCCCGAGGCCAGGAGTTCGGTGATCGGCGCATGCTCGGCGGCCCCCATCGCGTCCCTCGGCAGCAGCAGCCGCAGCCGACCCCGCCGCTTCTCGAAGTCGTACGCACCGCTGCCGCGGATGGACACGCGGGTGCCGCCGGTCGCCGTCTCCATGGTGGTGCGGACCCGTGAACTGCCCGATCGGACCAGCACGTCCGCGGCCCGGTGCAGCACCGTGACCGCGCTCTCCCGCGCCGTGCCGCCGGGGCGTTCATCGGCCGCCGTCTCGGTGGAACAGCCGCTGACGGTCGCCAGCGACACGGCCAGCAGGCCGCCCGACACGAGACCGGCGACCGCTCTCAGCCGTCTCCGTACGCCGAGCCCGCGCTGCTGGAACTCCATCGACCGCCGACCCCCTGGCCACGCTCGTCCACGCTTGATACTTGTTCGTTTAACGATCAGCACCGGCGGCTCGTCACGGCCCGGTAGCGTGGTCATGTGCTCGACTCAGGCGACATAGGCCACGGCCAGGACCGCACCACCACCGTGGAGAAGGGCTCCTTCTCCACCGCCCGCTGCACCTGCGGCTGGTACGGCCCGGCCCGTCGCGCCAGAGGCGTCGCCCGCGACGACGCGGCGGCTCATGCGACGGCCCGTCACTCCCCGTCCGACACAAGCGATTCATCGGACTCGTCCGATTAGTGGGGCTTGTCCGTCCCCCGACAACACTTCGGCAACGAGCGGAACCACATCCCCCGGTCCCTCCCTCTGACCCAGGGACCGGGCCGGCCTCGCAGTGGCCCGGTCGACGGTTGAGAACAGCGTCGACAGGGAGGGGACACCGCCATGAACCGGCGGACATTGCTGGCAGCGGGCACAGGGCTGACGGCCACCGCCACATGGGCCACCGCGTGCGACGACAACGCGGGAAAGGCCGGCGGTGACGGAACCTCCGCCGACTCCGCCTCCTCCTCGGCGCCGGACGCCCATTCGGCCTCCGCGAGCGGCAGGCGCGGCGCCGTCGACGGCAAGCCGAAGTCCGCCGACTGGAGCGCGCTCGGCAAGGACCTGCAGGGCGGCCTGGTGCGCCCCGGCGACTCCGACTACACCTCCGCCAGCCGGCTCTACAACACTCGCTTCGACCATCTGCGGCCCGCCGCTGTCGCCTATATAGAGAACACCTCGGACATCTCCGCCTGTCTGGACTTCGCCCGCCGCCATGGCGCCCCCGTCGCCATCCGCAACGGCGGTCACTCCTACGCCGGGTGGTCGAGCGGCGACGGCCGGCTCGTCATCGACGTCTCCGCGCTCTCGTCGATCCGTCACTCCTCCGGCGAGGCGCGAATAGGCGGCGGCGCCAAGCTCATCGACGTCTACACCTCGCTCGGCACCCGTGGGGTCACCGTCCCCGGCGGTTCCTGCCCGAGCGTCGGCATATCGGGGCTGACCCTCGGCGGCGGCCACGGTGTGGTCTCCCGGGCGTACGGGCTGACCGCCGACAGCCTTACGGGTGCGACGATCGTCACCGCGGACGGTAAGGCCCTCGAGGTCTCCAAGAACCGCGAGGCCGATCTGTTCTGGGCGCTGCGCGGTGCGGGCAACGGCAACTTCGGCATCGTCACCGAACTGCGGTTCCGTACGCATGAGGCGGCCGACGGCGTGACGTGTTATATGTCATGGCCATGGTCTAAGGCCGCGAAGGTGCTGAGCGCCTGGCAGAAGTGGGGCCCGGACCAGCCCGACGAGATCTGGTCGGCGCTGCATCTGTCGGCCGCCCCGGGAAGCACCCCCACCGTCTCCATCAGCTGCTTCTCGCTCGGCACCTACGGCGCGCTGCAGAACGCGGTGGACCGGCTCGCCGACGGACCGGGCGGCCCCGGCCCGGCCACCCAGGTCAGCCTGCGCCGCCGCGGCTACGTCGACGCCATGCGGATGTACGCGGGCTGCGGCGACACCTCGACGACCAACTGTCATCTGCCGGGCGACAAGCCAGGTCACAGCGCCTCCGGGGTGCTGAATCGCGAGACCTACGCGGCGCGCTCGGACTTCTACGACCGCTCGCTGAGCCAGGCGGGCGTACGGGCGATGCTCGACCAGATGGAGCGCTACGGGCGGCGCACCGGCGGCGGGGGCGCGGTGAGCATCGCGCTGACCGCGCTCGGCGGGGCGGTCAACCGGGTCTCGCCCACGACCACGTCCTTCGTCCACCGCCGCTCGCGGTTCCTCGCCCAGTACACCGCGTCCTGGGCGGCGAGCGGCTCGGGCACCGCGGGCAACGCCTGGCTGGACGGGGCCCATACGGCGATGCGGCGCCACGCCTCCGGGGCGGCGTACCAGAACTACACGGACGCGTCGCTGAAGGACTGGCGCTCGGCCTACTACGGCTCGGCCGCCGACAAGCTGACGCGGCTGAAGGAGCGTTACGACCCGGACCGGCTCTTCGACTTCCCGCAGGCGCTGTGAGGCCGTTCGCGGGCGAGGGGAGCAGGAGATGACAGAAGGCCCGGCAGCCGCCGGGCCTTCGTCGCATCCGTAAGGAGGCCGTCAGGCGTATCCGCCAGGGGGCCGCTAAGCCGCCAGGTCCTTGTTCCCGTGGTCGCCGCCCGCCGAGCGGGACTCGGAGAGTTCCGCACACGCCTCGTCCGCGCCCTGGTCCGCGGCGGTGGGCTCGGCCCGTATCAGCCGGCCGACGCGCGAACTCGCGAGCGCCGTGGTCAGCGGTGTCAGCAGCATCATCGCGAGCGGTGCCAGCAGCAGCGTGACCGCCGTCCCCAGGGCGAACCCGCCGATCACATCGGTCGGGTAGTGGACCCCCATATAGACGCGGCAGAACCCTTCCAGCAGCGCGAGCCCTATCGCGGCCACCCCGTACGCGCGGTGGGCCATGAAGACGCCGACGGCGACCGCCATGGTCAGCGTCGCGTGGTCGCTGACGAACGAGAAGTCGGTCTTGCCCGCCACCAGGACGTCGAGCCCCTGGTGGTCCTTGAAGGGCCTGGGCCGCTCGACGAAGCCGCGGATCGGGATGTTGGCGAACAGCGCCAGCCCGGCGGCCAGCGGGGCCCACACCAGCCCGGCGACGGCGGAGGGCGCCTCCTGCGGCCGCTTCCGCACGCTCCACCAGGCGGCCAGGGTCACCAGGGCGAGCCCGATGATGATCCCGTATTCGCCGACGAACTCCATGACGCGGTCGAACCAGTGGGGGGCGTCCTTCGCCAGCCCATTGATGTCGTAGAGAAGGCTGACATCGGGGTTCGACCCGTCCAGTGCGAGTCCAGCCATGTGCCGTAGCCCCTTATCTCTTGCCTGTCACTACGTGCAGCTGCCGACCCCCCGTAATGCCTTGCGATCCGTGGCATCGCGACCGGCGCCGGAGAGTCCGCCGTCGATCCACGCTGATCCACGCTCCGATCCACCTCCAGGGAACTCCCTCTTCTCGCCGGGGGTTCCGTACTCCACCCAACGATCACCGGGACGTTATCGAAGGGTGACCGATCGTCGCAGCTCAGGGGGAATCCTTACGCGGAGTTCGCCCGCGGCAGCGCTTTCGCGCCATCTTGAGTCACCCGTGTAGCACCGATGTAGTCCGGCGAGTCGATCTTGTCAAAACGGATCACCGCACCGGTGTAGGGCGCGTTGATCATGTAACCGCCGCCCACATACATCCCCACGTGGTGGATCGATCTCGGGTCGTCGAGGTCATAGGCGAAGAAGACCAGGTCCCCGGGGAGCAGCTCGTCCCGCTTGGGGTGGGGTCCGGCGTTCCACTGGTCGTTGGCGACGCGCGGCAGGTCGATCCCGACCGTCTTGTACGCCGCCTTCGTCAGCCCCGAGCAGTCGAACCGCCCGCCCTGCTCCGGCGTGCCGTTCCCGCCCCATAGATAGGGCTTGCCGAGCTGCTTCTGCGCGAAGTAGATCGCCCCGGCCGACTGCTGGGAGGGCTGGACCTTCTGGATCGGCGCCTCGAAGCTCTTGGCGAGGGTGGTGATGGTCTTCACGTAGTTCTGGGTCTCGCGGTAAGGCGGCACCCCGCCGTACTTGATCACGGCATAGGCGCCCGCGTTGTACGAGGCCAGCATGTTGTGCGTCTGATTGCCCGGCACGTCCTTGACGTACTTGGCGAGCGAGCAGTCATAGGCGGCCGCCGACGGGATCGCGTCCTGCGGGTCCCAGATGTCCCTGACGCCGTCCTTATTGCCGTCGACCCCGTGCGAGGCCCAGGTGGCCGGGATGAACTGCGCTATCCCCTTGGCGTTGGCCGGGCTCTGCGCCTTCGCGTTCCAGCCGCTCTCCTGGTAGAGCTGCGCGGCGAGGAGCGCGGGATTGATGGCGGGGCAGGAGTTCCCGTACTGCTGGATCAGCGGCTCGTACGAGGAGGGAACGGAGCCCTTCGCCAGCCCGACGGCCTTACCGCCCGCACCGCCGATGAGATCCGCCGCGACCATATAGGTGCCGACGACGAGCAGCGCGACGAAGGAAAAGGAGACTCCGATACCGACACTGACACCCAGCCAGACCTTACGCACCCGGCCATCCTCCCCCATCCACCCGCGATGCGAACGCGTTTACGTCCGCACGGCGAAAATCAGCCGCTCCCCAGCCGAAACCATACGGTGGGCCTCCGACGCGCGCCCCCTTGTGCGCCGCCCATCCGCCCCGCGCGCCTCACCGCTCCGCCTCGGCCGCCTCTCGCGGGGCCGCGCAACGCGTAGAGTCCAGCCGTCCGAGCACCACGACCCTGGGGACCGCAGATGACACGGCGCGACTGGCAAGAGCTCGACTGGCAGCGGGCCGCACCCGACGACAGCGAGGAGGGCCGCGCCTACCTCGAGGTGGCCGTGGGCCCCGACGACCAGATCATGATGCGCGAGAGCAACGACCCGGAGACCGTGGTCGTCACGACCCGGACGAAGTGGGAGGCGTTCATCAAGGGCGTCAAGGCGGGCGAGTTCGACGACTTCGCCGACCTCGCGGAGGCCGACGAGCCCGCGGGGAAGTGAACGGCTGACGGCCGTTCACCGATGACCCTCCGACTCTCGCTGACGCCCTTCGCCGAGACCCCCACCAACGACCCCCAGCGTCGGTCCTCACCGACGGCCCTACCGCCGGTCCTCACCGCCGGTCCTCACCGATCGTTGCCCGATGCTCACCCGCGTGATACACAGAGTGACCATACGACACTCCGTTGACACGCCTCGCACGTCCGCCAGACGGCCGTGTCCCACAACACGCACGAGATCCGCCAAGAAATGCCGCCAAGTCGACATGCGGAAGCGGATTCATCAGCGAAGATAGAGGCTGACCCACGCCATGCCGGCGGGGGACACAACAACCCACAAGGGGCGGTGAGTTCATCATGTTCCTAGCGGCCGAAAAGGGCGACATCAACACCATCATCGGTGGAATCGCCCCAGACTGGGGCCCGTTCGGCAGTCTGGGCAGCGAGGCCCGCGTCATGATCGAGGTCGTGATGGCGGTCGCACTGCTGCTGTGCTTCGGCATCGCCATCTGGGGCGCGGCCAAGCAGCGGATCGGCGCGACGGCCCTGCGGGACACCTTCAGCGCGGAACAGGGCAAGGGGCTGATCGTCGCCGGCCTGACCGGTGTGTTCATCATCGGATCACTGGGCACCCTCTTCACGATCGTGTACGGCATGGCCATCTAGCCGCGCCCCCGCCCGCCCCCCAGCCGCTCCCCCGCGCGGGGCGCACACCCCTGGCCGCAAGCCCCGCTCCCGATTCCCCCTACCGGCCCCCCACCCCGTACCCGAGGCTGCTTCCTGATGCCCGCTCCCGCTCACCACGCTGAGGACGTGTCAGCTTGATGTCCACTCACACCAGCGCGCCCGAGCGTCAGTCCTCACCGTTACCGTCGTATGCGGGTGACGGAAGAGGGACCATGGATGACGCGGCCGGCACGACCGGCAGGCTCGGCGGGATCAGCAGGCTCGGCAGGCTCGGCACGGGTGAAGGGGCGTACGCAGGATGAGTCTCGGCGGCGACGACGGATACGGCGGTGACTACGAGGGCCATGAGGCGCGCCGCGGCCGCGGCGCGGCCCCTGGAGATCACCTGACGCGCACCCGCCTGCCCGAGGGCGACGGCGACCCCTACGGCCCGCCCCGCCGAGCCCCCGGCCGCGCCGGCAAGCCCAGCCGTAACCTGATCACCGTGGTCAGCGTCGTCGTCCTCCTCCTCGCGGCCATCGCCTTCGTCAACCGCGGCGGCGGCAAGGACGGCGACTCCAGCAGCGACGACACCGGCGGCACCGGCACCGAAGCCCGCCCCACCGCCCCCACGGGCGAGCGCCCGGTCGACGGCAAGAACGACACCACGGGCATCGCCTCGGGCTTCGCCAAGTCGGAACAGGGCGCCCAGAGCGCGGCGGCGAACTACGCGGTGGCACTTGGGTCTGACGGCATGTTCAAAGCGGACCGTCGCAAAGCGATTGTGCACACGGTCTATGCCCCTGACGTAGCTGGTACGCGGCTCAGCGAACTCAATAAGGCGTTCTCCAACAGCAAGATCCTTTCGAACGCCGGCCTCGATGCCAATGGCGATCCTCCGGACGGCATGACCTTCGTCTCCCGGGCCAACCCGGTAGGCGCCAAGGTGGAGAAGTTCGAGGACGACGAGGCCCAGGTTGCCGTCTGGCACTCACTGCTCTTCGGCCTAGCAGGGGAAGGGTCCAAGAACCCGGTCGCCGAGGGCTGGTACACGGATACCTTCAAGCTGAAATGGACCAAGGGCGACTGGAAGGTGATCCGGTACACCCAGAAGAACGGCCCGGCACCTGTCGGCCGCGACCAAGCCGCTTCCTCGGCTGAGGACATGGCCAATGCCGTACAAGGGTTCGGAGGGTTCACGTATGCCCGCTAATCGCCGTCGTGCCCTTTCGATCAGCGCCGCACTCGCATGCGTCCAAGCCGCTGGTGTGCTGCTGGCAACGCGTGCTGCCGCTGCCCCGTCGCCGACCCCCACTCCGTCCGACACCAGTGACGGCTGCGACGGCATCCAGGACGGCCAGCTCAAGGATCTATGCAAGGGCAGCGGAGGCGATTCTCCGGGCTCCGACCCCGCCAACCCCCTGGACCCCGCCGCCTCCCTCGCCCGCGGCTGCGCCGACGCCGCCTCCTGGCTCGTCGGCAAGCTCTCCAAGCTGGTCAAGGAGACGGCCACCGTCGACTTCACCAACGAGGCCTTCCTCCGCCAGTACGCCGTCGTCTTCGCCGCCTCCACCGTCCTCACCCTCATCCTCTGGCTCCTCGCCGTCGCCAAGCGCGCCATCCGCGGCGTCCCCCTCGGCGAGGCGCTCTCCGAAGCCATAGGCTTCCTCTGGCTGACGGTCCTGGCCTCCGCCTTCACCCCCCTCATCCTCTATACGGTCGTCACCGCGACCGACGCCGTCACCGAAGCCATCGCCTCCGGCACCGGTGCGGACAACGACGCCTTCTTCGGCTCCTTCGCCCAGGCGCTCAAGCGGGACGAGGACATCGGCGGCGGCCCGATCATGCTCATCGTCGTCTCGCTCGTGACAATCCTCGCCGCCGGCGTCCTCTGCCTCGAGCTCGTCATCCGCGCCGCCCTCCTCTACGTGGGCGCGCTGCTCGGCACCGCCGTCTATTCGGGCCTCGTCGACAAGAACATGTGGGGGCATGTGCGCCGCTGGGCGGGAATCATGATCGCCGTGATCCTCGTCAAGCCGGTGATCATGATCGTGCTGGCCCTCGCCGGCGCGCTCTCCACCTCCGGTGACAAGCCCGACGCCTTCTCGGCCGTCGTCTCCGGCCTGTCCATCATCATCCTCGCCATCTTCGCCAGCGCGATGATCTACCGCTTCGTACCCGGCTTCGGCGATGAGATCGTCAAGGCCCGCAGCGCCAGCTCCGACCCCGCGTCCCGCCAGGCCGCCGCCGTCATCACATCCCCCGCCGCCCTGGTGAAGCAGGGCATCAACGCCCACAGCGCCCGCGGCGGAGGCGAGACCGGTGGGGGCGGCGGCGCCCCGGGGCAGGCCAGGCCCGCCAATCCCGTCTCCGGCGGCGTGGCGGCCCACAGCACCCGCACCAGCGGCGGAGGCGGAGCCTCGGGCGGCGGGGGCGGCGCGCCCGCCAGCCGCACCGGCCACACCGGAGGCTCCCGCGGCGGCTCCGCCACAAACCGCAGCTCCGGCAACAACTCGGGAGGTGACCGGCGGTGACGATCGACGCCCAGTCGCACCCCATCGCGCCCCGTCGCACATATCTGATCGGGCGCCCCCGCCCGAACGCGATCGTCGGCAAGAACCGCGAGACCGGCGAGATCGCGCTGATCGTCGGGGGAGCCTTCATCGGAATGATGTGCGGCCTGCTGGTGCAGGTGCTGATGTTCCGCATCGTCGCCCTGGTCGGCTTCCCCACCCTCGCCCTCGCCGCCGTGTACGTCCCGTACAACGGGCGGACGTTCTACCGGTGGTTCGAGATCAACCGCTCCTACAAGCGCAGCGTCCGTAAGGGCACCACCGCCTACCGCTCCGGCGCCGCGGAGGCCGGCACCCGCCTCGACGGCCGGGAGATCGAGGTCGGCCCGCCCCCCGGCATCGGCCGGATCAACTGGCTGGCGGCCCCCTTCGGCCCCGACGAGATCGCCGTGCTCCTGCACGCCGACCGCCGCACCGTCACCGCCGCCATCGAGATCGAGGGCCCCGGCGTCGGCCTGCGCGACAGCGAGGACCAGGAAGCCCTCGTGGACCGGTTCGGCACCCTGCTCAAGCATGTGGCCAACGGCGACGGCTTCGTGACCCGTCTGCAGATCCTGGCCCGCACCCTTCCCGCCGACCCCGACGCGCACGCCAAGGACGTCGAGCGGCGCGGCGACCACCAGGCCCCCCACTGGCTCAAGGACTCCTACGACCAGCTGCAGTCCATGGTCTCCACCTCCTCCGAGCAGCACCGCGCCTATCTCGTCGCCTGTATGCACTACACCCGTGACCTCGCCGCCGAGGCCCAGGCCATCGCGCGCGCCACCCGCCACAGCGGCGGCGGCCGCCGCCTCGACAAGGACGCGGGCCTCGCCGTGGTAATGGCCCGTGAGCTCACCGACATCTGTGCCCGCCTCGCCGAGGCCGACATCCGGGTGCGGCAGCCCCTGGGGCAGGGGCGGCTGGCGTCGCTCATCCACTCCATGTACGACCCGGACCACCCCATCGATCACATCCAGGCGATGACCAAGCGGAACGCCTGGCCCGCCGAGCTGGACGCCATGGAGCCCACCTACCTCCAGGCCAAGACGCGGGAGTCGAGCACCCGCGAGCCCTGGTGCCACTCCACGGCCTGGGTGAAGGAGTGGCCGATGACGCCGGTCGGGGTCAACTTCCTGGCCCCGCTGCTCGTCCACACCCCCGATGTCATCCGTACGGTCGCCGTCTGTATGGACCTCGAGCCCACCGAGGTCGCCATCGAGCGGATGCTCACCGAGAAGACCAACGACGAGGCCGAGGCCAGCCGCGCGGCGAAGATGAACCGCACCGTCGACCCGCGCGACATCGCCGCCCACGGCCGGCTCGACCAGCGCGGCGAGGATCTCGCCAGCGGCGCCGCGGGCGTCAACCTCGTCGGCTACATCACCGTGTCCTCCCGGTCCCCGGAGGCCCTCGCGCGCGACAAGCGGACCATCCGGGCCTCGGCGGGGAAGAGCTATCTCAAGCTGGAGTGGTGCGACCGCGAGCACCACCGGGCCTTTGTGAACACGTTGCCGTTCGCGACCGGCATCCGCCGATAGAGACGACTGGGACGACAGGGACGATAGGGGCTCCGCAGTGGCCGATCCGATGAGCGCCGTCACCGATGCGTTCACCAGCTTTCTGTTCGGAAAGGTGGAGACGACACGGCTGCCCGTGCGCACCTCCACCGGCCAGGCACAGGCCGTCTATCTGCCCACCGCGGCCCCCGGCCTCGGCGACTCCGGCGTGATCATCGGCCGCGAGGTCTACTCCGGCAAGGGCTATATCTACGACCCCTTCCAGCTCTACGGCCAGCAGCTGCCGGCCCCCCACTGGCTGGTGCTCGGCGAGTCCGGCAACGGAAAGTCGGCCCTGGAGAAGACCTACGTCCTGCGCCAGCTGCGGTTCCGCGACCGCCAGGTGGTGGTGCTGGACGCCCAGGGCGAGGACGGGGTCGGCGAATGGAACCTCATCGCCCAGGAGCTGGGACTGACGCCCATCCGGCTCGACCCCATGGCGGCCCTGGACGGCGGAATCCGTCTGAACCCCCTGGACCCGGCGATCACCACGACCGGTCAGCTCGCCCTGCTCCGCACGATCATCGAGGTCGCGATGGGGCACGGGCTCGACGAGCGCTCCGGGTTCGCCCTGAAGGTCGCGCACGCCTACGTCAACGAGACCATCGTCGACCGTCAGCCGGTGCTGACCGACATCGTGGAGCAGCTGCGCCACCCCGAGGCGGATTCGGCGGCGGCGATGAACGTCGATATAGACGACGTACGGGCCTGGGGCCTCGATGTCGCCCTGGTGCTGGACCGGCTGGTCGACGGCGATCTGCGCGGGATGTTCGACGGCCCCACCACGGCCGGAATCGATCTGGACTCACCCCTGATCGTCTTCGACCTGTCCCATATCGATCGCAACTCGATCGCGATGCCGATCCTCATGGCCATCGTGGGCGTCTGGCTCGAGCACACCTGGATCCGTCCCGACCGTAAGAAGCGCATCTTCCTGGTCGAAGAGGCGTGGCACATCATCAACTCCCCCTTCGTCGCCCAGCTCTTCCAGCGGCTGCTGAAGTTCGGGCGACGGCTCGGCCTGTCCTTCGTCGCCGTCGTCCACCATCTCTCCGACGTGGTCGACGGCGCGGCGGCCCGGGAAGCCGCGGCCATCCTCAAGATGGCCTCCACACGGACGATCTACGCCCAGAAGGCGGACGAGGCACGGGCCACCGGCCGCGTCCTGGGCCTGCCCCGCTGGGCCGTCGAGATCATCCCCACGCTCTCCCCCGGTATCGCCGTATGGGACGTCAACGGCAACGTACAGGTCGTCAAACACCTGATCACCGAGGCCGAGCGGCCCCTGGTCTACACCGACCGGGCGATGACGGAGGACGGGCTGGCCGTCCAGATGGCGGCCGAGGCGGAGGCCGAGGAGCGAGCCGCCGCGGCGGTCGAGGCGGAAACCTACGGCGGGCCGTCGTACGGATCCACGGTGGCGTGAGATGGCAGCGGGACAGAACCACGGCGGGCCCGCGGAGCACGGAAGACCTCCGTCCGCGCAAGGCGGCATTCCGGACGGCCTGCTGATCGGCGCCATCGGCCTCCTGCTGGGCACGCTCGGCCTGATGTGGTCGGCGACCGGTCTGGCCGGGCTCTTCGCCCGCGGCGCCTGGCCGGACAACCTGACCTTCATGCGGACACCGATGGCGCTGCGCCATCTGGTGCAGGAGCCCCAGGACCTGGCGGCGGCATGGCCCAGCACCCCGAAGGAGCAGCTGTCGGGGTACGGGCTATTCTGGGGCGTCTTCATCAGTGAGCTGATGGTGCTGATCGTGCTGACGATCTTCGTGATCGGCACGCTGGCCCGCTACCGGACGGTCCGCATCCAGCGCCGCGCCGACCGCGCGGACGCCCGCGAGAAGGCGGCGGAGGCGAAACGACTCGGCCTTACGGGCGCGAGGGCCGCCGAGAAGGGCTCCGGGACCGGCAGCGGTACGAGGCCGGAGCCGACCCCTGGCACCGAGGCGCCATCTCCGCCCGCACCAAACCCCGGAAGCGGCCCAGCGGCCCCAGGAGCCGCCTCCGGCCCGGCCGGACCTTCTGCTGAGGGCTCCCCCGCCTCCTGGCCCGAGAGCGCCGCTCCAGGCCACCCCGCCGGGCCCCCGGCCCCGACCGAGGCGGTTCCCGGCAACGGCCTCGTCGCACCCGTCGCCGGTCATCCGCACGAGGGCAAGGCCATGGCCGCTGAAGCCGCCACCGGGACGGGCCACCAGCCGCATCCCCATATCGCCGAGCAGAGAGCCCGCACACAGGACGCCCCCACGGAGGGCGCGTCCACACCGCCCGCCCACGACGGCCTGTACGCCCCGCTCGACCCCGACCCGGCGTCCGCACAGCCGCTCCCCGCCCCCCGCACCGACCCGCTGACAGCGGCCGGGCTTCCCGACGGCGAATTGGCCCAGTCCCGCGTCCTCTTCGGTGCCCAGCGCGGCGAGTCCGCGGCCCACACCGTCCTGGAGGCCGTCGGCCCCGTCCTCGTCGTCACCAGCGATCCCGAGCTCTGGTCCACGACCAAGGACGCCCGCGCCAAACTCGGCCCCACTCACGTCTTCGACCCGTCCCATCTGCTCGACACCCCCGCCCGGCTGCGCTGGAACCCGGCGTCGGACTGCGGCTCCCGCGATATCGCGGCCGCCCGCGCCACCGCCCTCCTCGCCCCCGTAAGGCCCATGCACGCCATGGACCGGCCCATGGCGGAAGCCGCCGAGACGATGCTCCGCTGCTGGCTGCACGCCGCCGCGGTGGACGGCCGGCCGTTCCGCCATGTGCACCGCTGGGCGCAGGGCAGTTCGGCCCACGAGCCCGTGAAGATCCTCCGTACGCATCCCAAGGCGGCGGGCGGCGCGGCCGGCGAGCTGGAGGCCACGCTCACCGCACACCGCGAACGCCGCGATATGGCCCAAGAGCTGACCGCCCGTGCCCTCGGCGCGCTGTCCTCGATCCATATCCGGGACGCCTGCAATCCGGGACGTGCCGACACGCTCGCGCTGGAGTCATTCGTCGCCGAAGGGGGAACGCTGTATCTGATGGGTGAGTCCATCGAGGACCCCCGAACCCATCCGGGTGCGATGCCCCTTTTGACCGCACTCGCCTCAGACGTGGTCGAGCACGGCCGGCGCATGGCCGAACGGTCATCCTCCGGTCGGCTCGACCCACCACTGACCCTCGTCCTGGACGACATCGCCGCTGTAGCCCCGCTCCCGGCGCTCCCCGATCTCCTCACCCAGGGCGCGGCCCAGGGCCTGCCCACACTGGCCCTGATGCGCTCCCAGGAACAAGCACGAGCCCGCTGGCCCCACCGCTCCCTGGTCGGCCAATAGGCAGTCGGGCTGGCGGGGCAGGGCGTTCCGGTAGGGGTCCCTGTCAGAGCCGTCCCCGGACGCCGTCGCGAGGCCAGGGGGAGCCATATCGTCCGATGGTGCTTACCAGGGCGTATCTTTCGCACACAGCCGGGGACGGATATCGCGACGAATATCGAGGCGAACGCAAAAAAGCCTCGGTCCCGAGTACATGTACTCGGGACCGAGGCTAAAGATTGTTCGGCGGTGTCCTACTCTCCCACAGGGTCCCCCCTGCAGTACCATCGGCGCTGAAAGGCTTAGCTTCCGGGTTCGAAATGTAACCGGGCGTTTCCCTAACGCTATGACCACCGAAACACTATGAAACCAAAACCGGAACCACACCCCAAAAAGGGGGGCTCAATACGGTTCATTACTTCAGAACCAACACAGTGGACGCGAGCACCTGAGGACAAGCCCTCGGCCTATTAGTACCAGTCAACTCCACCAGTTACCCGGCTTCCATATCTGGCCTATCAACCCAGTCGTCTACTGGGAGCCTTAACCCATCAAGTGGGTGGGAGTCCTCATCTCGAAGCAGGCTTCCCGCTTAGATGCTTTCAGCGGTTATCCCTCCCGAACGTAGCCAACCAGCCATGCCCTTGGCAGAACAACTGGCACACCAGAGGTTCGTCCGTCCCGGTCCTCTCGTACTAGGGACAGCCCTTCTCAAGACTCCTACGCGCACAGCGGATAGGGACCGAACTGTCTCACGACGTTCTAAACCCAGCTCGCGTACCGCTTTAATGGGCGAACAGCCCAACCCTTGGGACCGACTCCAGCCCCAGGATGCGACGAGCCGACATCGAGGTGCCAAACCATCCCGTCGATATGGACTCTTGGGGAAGATCAGCCTGTTATCCCCGGGGTACCTTTTATCCGTTGAGCGACGGCGCTTCCACAAGCCACCGCCGGATCACTAGTCCCGACTTTCGTCCCTGCTCGACCCGTCGGTCTCACAGTCAAGCTCCCTTGTGCACTTACACTCAACACCTGATTGCCAACCAGGCTGAGGGAACCTTTGGGCGCCTCCGTTACCCTTTAGGAGGCAACCGCCCCAGTTAAACTACCCACCAGACACTGTCCCTGATCCGGATCACGGACCCAGGTTAGACATCCAGCACGACCAGAGTGGTATTTCAACAATGACTCCACACTGACTGGCGTCAATGCTTCACAGTCTCCCACCTATCCTACACAAGCCGAACCGAACACCAATATCAAGCTATAGTAAAGGTCCCGGGGTCTTTCCGTCCTGCTGCGCGAAACGAGCATCTTTACTCGTAGTGCAATTTCACCGGGCCTATGGTTGAGACAGTCGAGAAGTCGTTACGCCATTCGTGCAGGTCGGAACTTACCCGACAAGGAATTTCGCTACCTTAGGATGGTTATAGTTACCACCGCCGTTTACTGGCGCTTAAGTTCTCAGCTTCGCCACACCGAAATGTGACTAACCGGTCCCCTTAACGTTCCAGCACCGGGCAGGCGTCAGTCCGTATACATCGCCTTACGGCTTCGCACGGACCTGTGTTTTTAGTAAACAGTCGCTTCTCGCTGGTCTCTGCGGCCACCACCAGCTCACCAAGAAAATCGGATCACCAGCAATGGCCCCCCTTCTCCCGAAGTTACGGGGGCATTTTGCCGAGTTCCTTAACCATAGTTCACCCGAACGCCTCGGTATTCTCTACCTGACCACCTGAGTCGGTTTAGGGTACGGGCCGCCATGAAACTCGCTAGAGGCTTTTCTCGACAGCATAGGATCATCCACTTCACCACAATCGGCTCGGCATCAGGTCTCACCCCTCATGAGGAACGGATTTACCTACTCCTCGGGCTACACCCTTACCCCGGGACAACCACCGCCCGGGCTGGACTACCTTCCTGCGTCACCCCATCACTCACCTACTACAGGTCTGGACCGTCGGCTCCACCACTCCCCTTCACCCGAAGGCTCCAGGGCGGCTTCACGGACTTAGCATCGCCTGGTTCGACGTTGGCGCTTCAAAGCGGGTACCGGAATATCAACCGGTTGTCCATCGACTACGCCTGTCGGCCTCGCCTTAGGTCCCGACTTACCCTGGGCAGATCAGCTTGACCCAGGAACCCTTAGTCAATCGGCGCACACGTTTCCCACGTGTGTATCGCTACTCATGCCTGCATTCTCACTCGTGAACCATCCACAACTCGCTTACACGGCTGCTTCACCCGGCACACGACGCTCCCCTACCCATCACAGCGATCGTTGGACCACATGCTGCAATGACACGACTTCGGCGGTACGCTTGAGCCCCGCTACATTGTCGGCGCGGAATCACTTGACCAGTGAGCTATTACGCACTCTTTCAAGGATGGCTGCTTCTAAGCCAACCTCCTGGTTGTCTCTGCGACTCCACATCCTTTCCCACTTAGCGTACGCTTAGGGGCCTTAGTCGATGCTCTGGGCTGTTTCCCTCTCGACCATGGAGCTTATCCCCCACAGTCTCACTGCCGCGCTCTCACTTACCGGCATTCGGAGTTTGGCTAAGGTCAGTAACCCGGTAGGGCCCATCGCCTATCCAGTGCTCTACCTCCGGCAAGAAACACACGACGCTGCACCTAAATGCATTTCGGGGAGAACCAGCTATCACGGAGTTTGATTGGCCTTTCACCCCTAACCACAGGTCATCCCCCAGGTTTTCAACCCTGGTGGGTTCGGTCCTCCACGAAGTCTTACCTCCGCTTCAACCTGCCCATGGCTAGATCACTCCGCTTCGGGTCTTGAGCGCGCTACTAAACCGCCCTATTCGGACTCGCTTTCGCTACGGCTTCCCCACACGGGTTAACCTCGCAACACACCGCAAACTCGCAGGCTCATTCTTCAAAAGGCACGCAGTCACGACCGTGCTCCGAAGAACACGGCGACGCTCCCACGGCTTGTAGGCACACGGTTTCAGGTACTATTTCACTCCGCTCCCGCGGTACTTTTCACCATTCCCTCACGGTACTATCCGCTATCGGTCACCAGGGAATATTTAGGCTTAGCGGGTGGTCCCGCCAGATTCACACGGGATTTCTCGGGCCCCGTGCTACTTGGGAAATGAACAAGCAAGCCACAACGATTTCAGCTACGGGGGTCTTACCCTCTACGCCGGACCTTTCGCATGTCCTTCGCCTATCGCAATGGTTTCTGACTCACCCAGCCGCCGGCAGACGACTGAAGTCCACTCCCACAACCCCGTATGCGCAACCCCTGCCGGGTATCACACACATACGGTTTAGCCTCATCCAGTTTCGCTCGCCACTACTCCCGGAATCACGGTTGTTTTCTCTTCCTGCGGGTACTGAGATGTTTCACTTCCCCGCGTTCCCTCCACATACCCTATGTGTTCAGGTATGGGTGACAGCCCATGACGACTGCCGGGTTTCCCCATTCGGACACCCCCGGATCAAAGCTCGGTTGACAGCTCCCCGGGGCCTATCGCGGCCTCCCACGTCCTTCATCGGTTCCTGGTGCCAAGGCATCCACCGTGCGCCCTTAAAAACTTGGCCACAGATGCTCGCGTCCACTGTGCAGTTCTCAAACAACGACCCGTACCCCGTCACCCACACCTTGCGATGCAGTACACCGGGACCGGCCGAAGGAACAAGCAAAAATTGCCCGTGCCCTCAGACACCCAACAGCGTGCCCGACACCGTCCCCCTGCTCCGAGCCGCGTTCCACGCCCCGAAGGGCAGTACTAGCAGTCATCACACGAAGGACTGTGCCGAATAGTCAACGTTCCACCCATGAGCAAACCGTGCGAGACATGCGCTCGCAGTCGGCTATGCGCTCCTTAGAAAGGAGGTGATCCAGCCGCACCTTCCGGTACGGCTACCTTGTTACGACTTCGTCCCAATCGCCAGTCCCACCTTCGACGGCTCCCCCCACAAGGGTTGGGCCACCGGCTTCGGGTGTTACCGACTTTCGTGACGTGACGGGCGGTGTGTACAAGGCCCGGGAACGTATTCACCGCAGCAATGCTGATCTGCGATTACTAGCGACTCCGACTTCATGGGGTCGAGTTGCAGACCCCAATCCGAACTGAGACCGGCTTTTTGAGATTCGCTCCACCTCACGGCTTCGCAGCTCATTGTACCGGCCATTGTAGCACGTGTGCAGCCCAAGACATAAGGGGCATGATGACTTGACGTCGTCCCCACCTTCCTCCGAGTTGACCCCGGCAGTCTCCTGTGAGTCCCCATCACCCCGAAAGGCATGCTGGCAACACAGAACAAGGGTTGCGCTCGTTGCGGGACTTAACCCAACATCTCACGACACGAGCTGACGACAGCCATGCACCACCTGTACACCGACCACAAGGGGGCCCCTGTCTCCAGAGGTTTCCGGTGTATGTCAAGCCTTGGTAAGGTTCTTCGCGTTGCGTCGAATTAAGCCACATGCTCCGCCGCTTGTGCGGGCCCCCGTCAATTCCTTTGAGTTTTAGCCTTGCGGCCGTACTCCCCAGGCGGGGAACTTAATGCGTTAGCTGCGGCACGGACGACGTGGAATGTCGCCCACACCTAGTTCCCAACGTTTACGGCGTGGACTACCAGGGTATCTAATCCTGTTCGCTCCCCACGCTTTCGCTCCTCAGCGTCAGTATCGGCCCAGAGATCCGCCTTCGCCACCGGTGTTCCTCCTGATATCTGCGCATTTCACCGCTACACCAGGAATTCCGATCTCCCCTACCGAACTCTAGCCTGCCCGTATCGAATGCAGACCCGGAGTTAAGCCCCGGGCTTTCACATCCGACGCGACAAGCCGCCTACGAGCTCTTTACGCCCAATAATTCCGGACAACGCTTGCGCCCTACGTATTACCGCGGCTGCTGGCACGTAGTTAGCCGGCGCTTCTTCTGCAGGTACCGTCACTCTCGCTTCTTCCCTGCTGAAAGAGGTTTACAACCCGAAGGCCGTCATCCCTCACGCGGCGTCGCTGCATCAGGCTTTCGCCCATTGTGCAATATTCCCCACTGCTGCCTCCCGTAGGAGTCTGGGCCGTGTCTCAGTCCCAGTGTGGCCGGTCGCCCTCTCAGGCCGGCTACCCGTCGTCGCCTTGGTAGGCCATCACCCCACCAACAAGCTGATAGGCCGCGGGCTCATCCTGCACCGCCGGAGCTTTCCACACACATCCCATGCGGGAGCGTGTCATATCCGGTATTAGACCCCGTTTCCAGGGCTTGTCCCAGAGTGCAGGGCAGATTGCCCACGTGTTACTCACCCGTTCGCCACTAATCCCCGGCCGAAACCGGTTCATCGTTCGACTTGCATGTGTTAAGCACGCCGCCAGCGTTCGTCCTGAGCCAGGATCAAACTCTCCGTGAATGCTTCCGGGATATCCCGGCAACACATCACGAGAGCGGAGCAGACCAGAGGAATAATCCAGTCCGCTCACAGCGTCCTCGCTGTGTATTTTTCCAAAGGAACCTCGTCCGAGATGGACGGGGTATCAACATATCTGGCGTTGACTTTTGGCACGCTGTTGAGTTCTCAAGGAACGGACGCTTCCTTCGAAACCGTTTCACCGGTTCCTCCGGGCGCTTCCCTTCGGTGTTTCCAACCTTACCAGATCCGTTTTCCGTTCCGTTTCCGGTCCGAATTCCGTTTCCGGCCCCCTGCTGGAGCGGGGTCTTTCGCGCCTTCCGGCGTGATCACTACTTTAGCGGATTCCCCCGGATGCTCATAATCGAGCTTCCCGATCCGAATTCCGGCATGCCGAAATCCATCCCGATGAGGGGCCGTGCAGAAGTGGTTTGCCGCCGGTGCGGCTCAAGTGCCGCCCAGAGAACCGTTACGGCTCCGTGGCAGCTCGGAGTACATTACGGATCGCCCGGACCCGTGTCAACACGGCCTAGGCCGAATGCCTCAGTCGAGGTTGCTCAGGCGCCCTTCAGCATCGGGCTGGGCTTCCTCCACCCGGCGCAGCACGCGGGTGAGCATCGCGCCGAGGGCTCCGCGCTCCTCGCTGGAGAGGTCCTGGAGAAGGTCCGCCTCGAAGACCGTGGCCTGGCGCATGGCCTCCAGCCACTTCTCCCGGCCGTCGGGGGTCAGCTCGACGATGACCCGGACCCGGTTGTCGGCATCACGCTCACGGGTGACCAGACCCTCGTTGACCATGCGGTCGATGCGGTGGGTCATGGCGGCGGGGGTGAGGCCCAGCCGCTTGGCCAGGTCTCCAGGGCCCAGGCGGTAAGGAGCCCCCGAAAGGACGAGCGCCTTGAGGACCTCCCACTCGGAGTTACTGATCCCCAGCCTGGCCGACTGGCGGCCGTATGCGACATGCATGCGCCGGGTGAGCCGGCTGAGCGCGCTGACGACCTGCTCCACCTGGGGGTCCAGGTCCTGGAACTCGCGCTGATAGGCCGCGATCTGCTCCTCGAGGCTCAGCAGGTCGTCCGCGTCGGGGGTCTCCGCCATGGTGAACAGCATGACACGAAAGTCATTGGCGCTGAAGTCCTTCTATCTGTACTCTTAAGCGTTGAAGTTTAGGTTCGAAGTCTTCAGATGTCGATCCTCCGGGCTGGACCGCAGGTCAGGCCCGTTCTCCCTTGACCCTTCTCGACCTAGGTAGGTGAGTGTGACCACCGCGATGGGCGCAGCGTTGCGCCGTATCCAGCTGGGCAACGCGCTGAGCGCGTTCGGCAACGGCTTCACGGTCCCGTTCCTCTTCGTCTATGTGGCGCAGGTGCGGGATCTCGGTTCGAACACCGCGGGCGTGGTGCTCGCGACGTTCGCCGTGGCCGCGCTTGCCGTGCTGCCCTTCATCGGTCGGGTGATCGACCGACGAGGGCCGCTGTCCGTTGTCGTCGCGGGCGCGTTCGCCGCCGCTGTCGGATCGATGGGGCTCGGGCTGGCGGCGAGCGAGCCGCTGGTCATCGCCGCGGCCGGAGTGCTGGGCGCGGGCATCGCGGCCATACAGCCGGCGCTGGCCACGCTGATCGTCTGGTGCTCGACGCCGGTCACCCGGTCGCGGGCCTTCGCCACCCAGTTCTTCCTCGGCAATCTGGGCCTCGGCGTCGGCGGGCTGCTCGGCGGGCTGCTGGTGGACACCTCCGCAGCCTCGAGCTTTGTGCGGCTCTTCGCGATCGACGCGGTGATGTTCCTGGTGCTCGGCGCCGCGGTCGCGACCGTAAGGCTGGCGAAGACACCGGTGTTCGACGATCCGGTGCCGACCGCCGATGAGCACCTCGGTGGCACCGGCGGCGGCTGGCGTTCGCTGCTCGGCGACCGGGCCATGGTGCAGCTGTGTGTGCTGGGCTTCGTGATGTTCTTCGCCTGCTACGGCCAGTTCGAATCCGGGCTGTCGGCGTTCGCGGTGGATGTCGCCCGGATATCGCCGTCGATGCTGGGCGTCGCCCTGGCCGCGAATACGGCGGCGATCGTGCTGGCGCAGTTCGTCGTGCTCAAGCTGGTCGAGCGGCGGCGGCGCAGCCGGGTGATCGCGCTGGTCGGCCTGGTCTGGACGGTGGCGTGGTGCGTCGCCGGGTCCGCCGGGCTGGTGCCCGGGAGCCAGGTCGTCGGCATCACCGCGATCGTCTCGGCGTACGCGCTGTTCGGGATCGGTGAGGCGATGCTGTCGCCGACCGTCGCGCCCCTGGTCGCCGATCTGGCGCCGTCGTCGGCACTCGGTCAGTACAACTCGGCGTTTGCGCTGGTCAAGCAGCTTGCCCTGGCGGTGGGCCCGGCGGTCGGCGGGCTGCTGGCCGGTGCCGGGCTGTATGGGACCTACATCGTGACGCTGATCGTCTGCTCGCTCGGCATCACCGCGCTCGCGCTGAGGCTCGGCAAGTGGCTCACGGCCGAGCAGGACAATCCGCTGCGGACGGTCGCCGGTGCCGCGGTGCCCGCGCCGCGGGCGGCCGCCTCGGACGAGGTGACCACCGCGGCCTAGGCCGCCCAGTCGTTCCGCCATCGCCCTGGTGCGGCGAAGGAGCCAGTCGGCTCCGCCGTGCCAGGGCGATGTTCTTGTTCGGGGTCGGCCTTGTCCTCGTCGGGCCAGTGCCTGCCGGGGCCCCTCGTGGAGCTAGCCCGTCGGCAGGGCGAATTCGCACCACACCGCTTTGCCGCCGCCCGGTGTGCGGCGTGAGCCCCACGAGGAGGCGATGGTCGCGACGATCGAGATGCCGCGTCCGGCTTCGTCCACCGGTTCGGCCCGGCGGCGGCGCGGCAGATGCTCATCGCCGTCCGTCACCTCGATGATCAGGCGGCGGTCGGTGCGGCGCAGTCGCAGCCGCATGGGCGGTGTGCCGTGCTGGAGGGAGTTGGCGACGAGCTCGCTGGCGGCGAGCACGCCCAGATCGCGCAGCTCCATGGGGAAGCGCCAGCTGGCGAGGACCCCGGAGGCGAAGGCCCGGGCGCGCGGTGCGGCCTCCACTCCGCCGAGGAGCTCCAGCGCCGCGTTGTGGAAGAGCTCGGCGTCATGGCCCGTACGGGCGGGGTGCTGGAGGACCAGCACCGCCACGTCGTCGTCATGCTCCGCGGTGATGCCCAGGGCCCTGATGAGGCGGTCGCACATCACCTGGGGCGAGCCGGTCGCGCCCGCGAAGACGCGCTCGAGCGCGGCCACACCGTCGTAGATGTCCTTGTCCCGCCGCTCCACCAGGCCGTCGGTGTAGAGGACCGCGCAGGCCCCGGGGCCGAGCGGGACCGAGCCGGTGGTGTGCAGCCAGCCGCCGGTGCCGAGCGGAGGTCCGGTGGGCTCGGAGGCGCGGCGCACGGTGCCGTCCGGGTCGCGGACCAGGATCGGCAGATGGCCCGCGGAGGCGTAGACGAGGCGGTTCTCGTTGGGGTCGTGGACGGCGTAGACGCAGGTGGCGATCTGGTGGGGGTCGATCTCGGCGGCCAGGCCGTCGAGGAGCTGCAGGACCTCGTGCGGCGGGAGGTCGAGCCGGGCGTAGGCGCGGACGGCGGTGCGCAGTTGGCCCATGACGGCGGCGGCCCGCACACCGCGGCCCATGACGTCGCCGATGACGAGGGCGGTGCGGCCGGCGCCCAGGGTGATGACGTCGTACCAGTCGCCGCCCACCGCCGCGTCCGTGCCGCCGGGCTGATAGGTGGCGGCGACCCGCAGATCGTCGGGCTGCTCCAGCTCCTGGGGGAGGAGGCTGCGCTGGAGGGTGACGGCGGCCTCGCGCTGGAGGCGCTCGCCGGCGCGCAGCCGCTCCGCGGATTCGACCTGATCGGTGACGTCGGCGCCGAAGACGAGCACGCCGCGGACGGGCTCGGTGACCGTGCCGGTGGCGGTAGCTGTAGCGACGGCCTCGGTGGCGAGCGCTTCCGGCATGACGCCCTTACGGAGGACGGCTTCCCGGATCGATCCGTCCACCGGCGTTCCATCCACCGGCGATCCGTCCACGGTCCCCTCCCCCACCCGCTCGTCCGCCGGTTGCGCGGGGGCGAGGACCCTGGGCGCGGCCATCTCGATCGGGGAGCAGGTGAAGGTGTAGTAGCCGTGGCGCGATCGGCCGGGGCCGGGGGCCGACCCCTCCTGTCGTGGCCCGGGCGTGGTCGCCGGACCGCCGGCGGGCACCTGCCGGGACTTGACCGTACGGGGCTTGCCGCTGCGCAGGACCTGGTCCATGAGCGGCAGCAGCCCCAGCTCCGTCAGCTCGGGCAGGCCCTGGCGGGCGGGCGTGCCGGGAGCCCGGGAGCCGAAGAGCTCGACATAGGTGTCGTTGAGGTAGGCGATGCGGTGCTCTGGGCCGTAGACCACCGCGACCAGCGCCGGCACCTGGCCGAGGAGGTCATGGACGGACAGCCCGTCGAGGGTCGGGACGGCGTCGGGCGGCACGGCGTCGGAGGGGGCGGCAGCGGGAGGCTCGCCGCGCCCGGAGGGGTCGGCGTGCTCGCCCCGGGCCGCCGGGACGGAGCCGCCGCCCGCGGTGGCCGCGGGCTTCGGACGCCGCGCACCGCGGTCTGCCCGGGCGGCGTTGCGTCGCTGGGTTCGGGGGAGCCGGGCGCTCCAGCGCGTGAAGTTCACTGCGGATTACCTCGTGGGGTGGTGGCTGAGCTGCGCGCCGGCGCGGGATCGGGGAGATGGGTGCGGGTACGGGGGACGGCCCCCAGGGGAATGCAGCAAACTTCCGAATCCTCGCGATTGTCACTCTTTGCAGATACGAGCCCACCCATGGTCACACGACCAGTGTGGCCGACCGGACTGACATCCGTGAGACGCCGATCGCGGGAGGGGAGTTCCCGGCTCCGCCCCGATCGGCTCAACTGGACTCGGGATGGCGACCCGTGTCCGCGGCGAGCTTGAACTCGGCGCGCGGGTTCTCCAGCGAGCCCAGCGAGACGATCTCGCGTTTGAACAGCCCCGACAGGATCCACTCGGCCAGCACGCGCGCCTTACGGTTGAACGTCGGCACCCGGCTGAGGTGGTAGGCACGGTGCATGAACCAGGCAGGGTAGCCCTTCAACTTGCGTCCGTAGACATGGGCGACGCCTCTGTGGAGCCCCAGGGAGGCCACGGAGCCCGCGTACTTGTGCGCGTAGTCGGTGAGCGGCCGGCCGGCGAGCGAGGCGGCCACGTTCTCCGCGAGGACCTTGGACTGGCGGACGGCGTGCTGTGCGTTGGGGGCGCACTCCGCACCGGGCCGGTCGGCCGTCAGATCGGGGACCGACGCGGCGTCCCCGGCCGACCAGGCGTGCTTCACGCCCTCCACCTGGAGCGCCGCGGTGCATTTGAGCCGGCCGCGCTCGTTCAGCGGCAGATCGGTGGAGGCGAGGATCGGGTGCGGTTTGACGCCCGCGGTCCACACGAGCGTGCGGGTGGGGAAGCGCGAGCCGTCACTCAGTGCGGCGATCCGGTCGGCGCAGGAGTCCAGGCGGGTCTCCAGCCGGACGTCGATATTGCGGCCGCGCAACTCCCGGACGGCGTACTTGCCCATCTCCTCGCCGACCTCCGGGAGGATCCGGTTGGTGGCCTCGACGAGGATCCACTTCAGATCCTCGGGGGCGATGTTGTGGTAGTAGCGGACGGCGTACCGGGCCATGTCCTCCAGCTCGCCGAGCGCCTCGACGCCCGCGTAACCGCCGCCGACGAAGACGAAGGTCAACGCCGCGTCGCGGACCTCGGGGTCCCGGGTCGAGGAGGCGATGTCCAACTGTCCGAGGACATGGTTGCGCAGGCCGATGGCCTCCTCGACGGTCTTGAAGCCGATGCCGAACTCGGCGAGGCCGGGGACCGGGAGGGTGCGGGACACGGATCCCGGGGCCAGCACCAGTTCGTCGTAGTGGATGTCGACCGTGCCGGTGCGCTCTTCCTCGGTGGCGAGGGTTCTTACGGTCGCGGTGCGTTTGCCGTGGTGGATCGCGGTGGCCTCGCCGATGATGACCGTGCAGTCGGGCAAAACCCGCCGCAACGGCACGACCACGTGGCGCGGTGAGATCGATCCGGCCGCCGCCTCGGGCAGGAAAGGCTGATAGGTCATATACGGCTCTGGGTCGACCACGATGACCTGCACGCCGCCTTGCCTCAGCTCTCGCTTCAGCTTTCGCTGGAGGCGCAGCGCGGCGTACATCCCGACGTAGCCACCACCGACAACGAGAATGCGCGCGGGTTCCTTCACCCTCCCATGAGGCACGCGCGACCGCGGTTTGTCCACAGCCCCGACGAATTGTGTGACCGGACGGCTTGACTCGCCCCGCGGCGCGGAATCGGTTACACGTACGAAATGTCCGCAGGTCAGCCCCTCGATGGTCGGTGACGGTCGGGGGGCGAGTCAGAAAAAGGCGGTCCTCTGCTCTGATCGGGGGACGTTCTGTCCCGAGCTACCCTCTTCTTTCTTGACCTGGGCTCAACTATGTTCGTACTTCGTCGGGGTTGTGACTGCCTCGACAGTCTGGGCGGGGAGTCTCCGGGGGAGACGTCATTACCGGGGGATCACTTATGCACCTTCAGGGTTCGTCATGGTCCGCAGCCGTCGCATCGTCAGACGGAAACGGCGGACGGAACACACCGTTGCGCGTGGACGCGCAGCGCAATCTGGAGCACGTCCTGCGGGCGGCGCGCGAAGTCTTCGGTGAGCTGGGATATGGAGCTCCGATGGAAGACGTGGCGCGCCGGGCGCGGGTCGGAGTGGGCACCGTCTATCGGCGCTTTCCCAGCAAGGACGTGCTGGTGCGCCGCATAGCCGAGGAGGAGACGGCAAGGCTGACCGATCAGGCGCGAGCGGCGCTGGGTCAGGAGAACGAGCCGTGGTCCGCACTGGCCCGGTTCCTGCGCACCTCGGTGGCGTCCGGCGCGGGCCGGCTGCTGCCGCCGCAGGTGCTGCGGGTCGGGGTCGATGTGGAGGCCGAGATCCGGCTGCCGCAGCAGCGGCAGGCGGCGTTAGCAGCACCGGGTCAGCCGGAGCTCCGGCTGGTCGAGCGGCCGACCGCACCTGAGGACGAGCCGGACGACGCGGGTGCCGCGGCGCTGCTGGAGGTCGTCGGGCAGCTGGTGGAGCGGGCACGGGCAGCGGGCGAGCTGCGCCCGGATGTGGCGGTCGCCGACGTACTGCTGGTGATCGCCACGGCGGCGCCCTCGCTGCCGGACGCGGCGCAGCAGGCGGCGGCGTCGGCCCGGCTGCTGGACATCCTGCTGGACGGGCTGCGGTCGCGCCCCGTGGGGTGATGCCGTCGGCCCTGGAGCGATATCCACGCCCGGCAGGGTGACATCGGCGACGTCCGATGAGCCGTGCCGGGCGTGGGTGCTTGCCGCGAGGCCGCCCGCGAGGGGTCGGCGATGCGTCGGCCCGGTGGGCGGGGTCCGCAGGTGCGCGCGTTTCGTGCGCCGGGGCGGTCGGGCGTGGCGGCCTGGGGTGCGTTGCGCCTCGTCCGTACGAGTGACGACACGCGCCTGTGGGCGGGGCGTTGCGCATGCGCGTGCGTGGGTCCGCGTCAGCGGGCGGGCGGCGGTACGGCTCCCCGGTCGGCGGGGTTGGCTTGGGTGTCGGGCTTGGCTTGGGTGTCGGTCGCGGCCCGCTCGACGGTCGCGGCCCGCACGACGGCCTCGGCTTGGGCGTCTGCCTGGGCTGCGGTCGCTTCGAAGGCGTCCGCGACGCCCGTGGTGTCTGTGGCGTCCGCGACGCCCGCGACGTCCGCGACGCCCGCGACGCCCGCGACGTCCGCGACGTCCGCGACGTCCGTGGCGTCGAGAGACGTCAGCACCTCGTCGAGCAGGCAGATGGCCTGCTCGGGGGTCAGGGTCGTGTTCTCGGCGCGCAGCTTGTCCACCGCGTCCTGGCCCAGCGCCTCGCTCGCGCGCGCCACGGTCGCGCCGACGTCCCCGGCCACCAGGGGTGAGCGCGGCAGCCGACCGCGCCAGCCGTCGGCGGCGCCCAGCAGCCGACTGGCGAGCCGCTCCTGTCCGCATCGCGTCAGGAGCTCCGCCGCCGACTCCGCCTGATGGGCCAGCAGCAGCTCCATGGAGCTCGCCTCGAAGCCCTCGCGCAGAGTGTTCCGCAGCTTGCGCAGTCCGCCGACCAGATCGCCCTCCAGGCCGGTGATACGGCCGTCCAGGCCGCCGGCCACGACCCAGAACTGCGGCGGCGGCGTGCCCCGCCCCGCTCGATCCCAAGCGGCGTCGCAATACGCCCTGGCCCGCCCCAGATCACCACGCAACAGCTCGGCCTCGCTGCGCACGATCTGGTTGAAGGCCCACACGTCCTGCGTACCGCAGCGCTCCGCCGCCTCCTCGGAGCGCGCCACCAACGTCAGCGTGGCCTCCATGTCCCGCTCGTGGAGGGCGAGATCGGCGAGGCGGGTGTAGAGGAACGGCACCTCGGTGTGGGCGCCGAGCTCCTGCGCGAGCCGCAGTGCCTTCTCGTAGGCGGCCTTCGCCTCCGCGAACCGGCCGTGGTGGGTGGCGATCTCGCCGCGCGCGCCCTCCACCTGGGCGAGCAGCCAGCGATCGCCGACGCGGGCGGTCAGCTCGCGCAGCTCGGCCAGGTCGTCGTCGACGGTCTCGATGCCGCCCGGCATGTCGATGGCGAGGTGGGTGCGGTACATCAGCGTGATGCCGAGCGCCCAGTCGTCGCCGTGCGTGCGGCAGACGGCCACGGTCTGGTCCATGAGCGGCAGCATCCCGCCGACGAAGCCCTCGATGACGAAGGCCGTGAACGGCCACAGCAGACCGGGGAAGGACGCGCTACGGGGCCCCGGGTGGCCCGCGTAGGCGCCGCGCATGCGTATGGCGACGTCCCGGATCCTGGGGTCACTCAGATCCGGGCCGGTGCCCTGCTCCGCGAGCAGGACGAAGAGCATCAGCCGCAGATCCATGCGCTGCCAGTACCGGGTGGCTTCCTCGTCGACACCGTCCTCGCCGTCCGGAATCCGGTCCGGGATGTGCGGGAACTGGTCAAGGGGGTGGGTGCCGCCCGGTATCCGGTCCGCCTCGGTGTCCGTGCCGTGGGGACGGGCCTGGAGAGCCAGGGCCCGGCCGACCCAGGCGGCGCCCTCGTCCCGGTAGTTGCGCAGCCACCAGAACCAGGCCAAGGCGCGGATCAGCGCGAAGACGGTGTCCTCGTCCGCGATGGTCAGGGAGCGGTGCAACGCTGCCCGGATGTTGTCGAGGTCGGTCTCGACGAGGTGGAGCCACGGCAGTTGTTCGGCGGAGCGCAGGCGGGGTTCGGCGGCGCGGATGAAGTCCCTGAAGTGGGCGGTGTGACGGGCCACGGCGGCCTTGTGGTCGGCACGGGCCGCCCGGTCCTCGGTGGCACGCTTGCCGACGTACTCGTGGATCGTCTCCAGCATCCGGTAGCGGGGCTCCCCGCCGGGCGGCCCGGAGGACTCCGCCGCCGTACCGTGCGACGGATGGTCGACGATCAGAAGCGACTTGTCGACCAGTGCCCCGAGCAGCTCCAGCACCTCGGAGGGCGCGATCCTGGCGTGGGCGCGCGGATGAGAGCGCATAGGGGAGCGCGTCTCGTCGTACGCGACCGTGTCGCCCGACTCCGGCGTGCTTGCCGTCGCGTCCGTAAGGGCGGCACGGGTGTCGACGCCGTCCTCGAAGACGCCACCCTCGAAGACACCTTCGCCGAAGACACCTTCGCCGAAGGCGCCATCGTCGAAGACGCCATCGTCGAAGACGTGATACTCGTCCGTGCCGACCGTAAGGACGTTCTCACCGGGCGGGGCGTCCGAGCACACCGCCTCGGCCGCGGACAGGGTCCACCCGCCCGCGAAGACCGACGCACGGCGCAGCACGGTGCGCTCGCGCTCGTCGAGGAGGTCCCAGGACCACTCGACGACGGCCCGCAGGGTCTGCTGGCGGGGCAGCGCGGTTCTGCTGCCGCTGGTCAGCAGGCGGAAACGATCGTCCAGCCGGTCCGCGATCTGGCGTGGGGCCAGCAGCCGCAGCCGCGCCGCGGCCAGCTCGATCGCCAGCGGCAGACCGTCCAGGCGGCGGCAGATCTCCGCGACCGCGGCCGCCGTCTCCGGGTCCGCCGCCGGGTCGAAGCCGGGCCTTACGGTGGCCGCGCGCTCGGCGAACAGCTGGTGGGCGGGGGCGGGCGCGAGCGGCTCCACCGGTCTGATGGTCTCGCCGGGCACCCCCAGCGGCTCCCTGCTGGTGGCGAGCACGGTCACACCGGGGCAGTGCGCGAGCAGGGTCTCGGTGAGCCGGGCCGCGGTGTCGATGACGTGCTCGCAGTTGTCGAGCAGGAGCAGCAGCCGGCGGTCGGCGCAGTACTCGACGAGCCGACTGGTCGGATCCCCACCGTCCGGGCCCGTGGTGCGGCTTTCGAGCCCGGAGGCGAGCAGCATGGTCGCGCGGCGGCCGACCGCGCTCAGGACGGCGCCGGGGACGGCGGAGGGGTGGTCGAGCGGGGCGAGTTCAGCCACCCAGACGCCGTCCGGATAGCCGGCCGTCACGGTCGCCGCGGCCTCCTCGGAGAGCCGGGTCTTGCCGGAGCCGCCGGGGCCGGTGAGGGTGACCAGGCGGGCGCCGTCCAGGTCCCGGAGGATGTCGCCGATCTCGTTCTGCCGGCCGACGAAGCTGTTGAGGCGGGCCCTGAGGTTGCTGTGCGGCAGAGGCGGCACGGCGGTGCCCGAGCCCGCCTCCCGGCCGTCGTCGGCCCGGCTTCGGGCCACGCCGCCGGTTTCTCCGCTCCCAGCCGGGCCGTCGAACGCGCTCCTGGCCGGGCCGTCGAACGCGCCTCTGGCTGCGCTGTCGCCTCGGCCGTCGGTCATCCCCCTGGCCGCGCTGTCGCCCCGGCCGTCGAGAGCCCACCTCGTCCCGCTGTCGGCCCGGACCCCGCCCTCACCGCTCCCCCCATGGCCGTCGGCCCTCCGTGCCACGGCCTGCGCGGTGGGCGCGCCGCCGCGCGCGGCATCCGGCTCCCCGAGGGTCGGCTCGGCGTTCCTCGTCAGCAGCCGTCTGTGGAGCTCCTTCAGCTCCGCTCCCGGGTCGGTGCCGAGGCGGTCGGCGAGGATCCGGCGGACGTCCCCGTACGCGGCGAGGGCGTCGGCGGAGTGACCGGCCGCCCGCAGCGCGCGGATCAGCTGGGCGTGGAACGTTTCGTCGAGCGGGTGGTCCGCGACGAGCTGGCGCAGCTCCGGTATGACGTCCGTAGGGCGGTCGAGCGCGAGGTCGGCGTCGATCCGGCGGTGCAGCGCGGTCAGCCGGAGCGCCTCGGGGCGGGCGGCGGGCGCGTCCCGGTCCGGCAGGTCGGCGAGGGCCGGGCCGCGCCACAGGGCGAGCGCCTTACGGAGGGTGGCGGCGGCCGTCCCGGGGTCGTCGGCGTCCAGGGCGCGGATGCCCTCGTTCGTCAGCCGCTCGAAGCGGAGCAGGTCGACGTCGTCCTGGGGGTGGCGGTCGCGAGGCGGTAGCCGCCGGGTGAGGAGACGACGGCGTCCCGGCCGATGGTCCGGCGCAGCCGGCCGACGAGCGCCTGGAGCGCGGCGGGCGCGTCATGCGGAGGGTCGTCGGCCCACACCTCGTCGATCAGGACATTGACGGAGACCGGGGCGGAGCGAGCGGCCCGTACGGCGAGCGCGGCGAGCAGCGCGCGGATCCGGGGGCCGCCGAGGGGGAGCGGGTCGCCGTGGTCGTCGCGCGCTTCGGTGGTGCCGAGGATCAGATACCGCACAGGGGCCATTCTCCTAGGTTGCCGGTTGCCGCTGGGGAGATCGTGCGGCGCGGCCCCCTTCGTCCCGTCCGCCATAAGGGCTCGTCCGCCGCCGCCCGCCGTGAGGACTCGTCCGCCATAAGGACTCGTCCGCCGCCGCCCGCCGTAAGGACGCCGGCTTCGTGCGCGGCGGGTCCGCGGCGGGCCCCGGCTCTCTGAGCGCCAGGTGCCATGCCCCGCGGGGCGCCCGGGGCCGGGCGAGGTGTCACCAGGCGGCCTCGTGTCGCCTCGGTGCGGAAGCCGTCACAGGCTCGGGCGCGGCACCACTCCGCCCGCCACGGCCCGCTGCCGTGGCGCCGCCGTACCCGTCCAGCAGGTGCCCCGGCGGGCCAGCAGGCGCCGCAGCCAGACTTCGGTGGAGACGAGTTCGGCCAGGCCGTCCAGGGGCAGCCGCTCCCCCTGTGCGGCGGCGCGCAGGGCCTTACGGACGACGCGGGCCTCGATCAGGCCCGCGTCCGCCAGCAGCGGCGCGTCGAAGAGGGTCATCAGCTCGCCCGTCCAGGTGCGCATGCCGGTCCGTACGGCGGCGGTGTGGGCGGCGTGCGAGGTGGCTCCCCATCCGGGAGGAAGCTCCCGGATGCCCGCTCCGGCGAGCACCGTCCGTAGCACCGCGGCGCGCGCCCCCGGTTGCACCCGAAGCGCTTCGGGGAGCGCGCGGCAGGCCCGTACGACCTGGTTGTCGAGGAAGGGCGCGTGCAGGCGCTGGCTGCGGATCTCGGCGGCCTGCTCGAAGACGCGGTGGTCCGCGGCGTAACGGGCGAGGGCTGCGTCGGCGCGGCGCTCCCCGGGGCGGCGCACCAGCACGGGGCGCATGGCCGCCTCCTCCAGCCGGACGGACACCTCGGCGAGCGTCTCCCCGGTGAGCCATCGTGCGGCGGGCCCCGGGCGGCACCACGTCAGAGCGGCGAGGGAAGCGGATACGGCGCCGGGGTCGCGTACGGCCTGGTCGTCGGCGAAGCGGCGCTCCAGGAGGCGCACCGCGGCCTCCTGGACGCCGTCGCGGTAGGAGGTGCGGGCCAGCCGCCGTGCGGCCCGGTAGACCGTGAAGGGCACGAAGAAGGACTGTGCGGAGGGGCCGTCGGCCTTCGCGAGCGCGGTGGCGGGGCGCAGCAGATGGCGTCTGCGCCGGTCGAGCAGCAGGTCGGCGAGGCGCGCGGGGTGGGCGTCGAGCACCTGGCGGGCGCCGTGTCCGATGAAGTGGTCCGCGCTGCCCGCGGCGAGCCGGCGCCGGTGGCGTTCGGCGATGACGAGGGAGGGGCCGGGCTCATCGGTAAGGGCGCCGGTGTCGAGGCCCGCGTAGGGCAGGGCCTCCTCGCCCGCGGCGACGACCACATGGTGCAGCCGCGGATTGGCGGCGATGGCGCCGGCCCGTTCGAGTTCGGCCTCGCGGGTGCGGGCGCCGCCCGCCGTGGCGAGGTCGTTGAAGGTGACGGCCAGGAGCCGCTCGCCCGCCTCGGTGCCGTGCCCGAAGAGGGTGCCGGGCATTCCGGGGAGTCCGGCGGCGAGCAGGGCGAGGGTGGCGGAGGCGCTGCCGCCGGACAGATCGGCGCCGATGCCGGGCGCCGGGGCGCCGCGGGCGGCCCGCCGCTCGGCGGGCCCCATGCCGGGCACCGGACCGGGGTCGAGGTCGTCGGTCTCGGGGGCGTGGCGCGGGGCGGTGAGCCGGGCCCGTACGGCCTCCACGAGGGCGTCCTGGACCGCGTCCACGGCCGTGCCCTGGTCGAGTGGGGGCGCGGCGACGGCGAGGGAGGCGGTGGGCTCGTAGCCGGTGACGTCGCGGGCGCCGTCGCGCAGGATCAGCGCATGGCCCGGGGGCACGCGTCTGACGCCCATATAGGGCGTGCCGTCGCCCATGGCCTCCGGGGAGTCGGGGCAGGCGAGCAGCGCGCCGAGGTGGCCGACGTCGAGCTGTGCCTCGATGAGGTCGGCGAGCGGGAGCGCGGCCGTGGCGTAGGCGGTGCCGCCGGCCCAGTCGGTGTGGAAGACGGGCCGGGCGCCCGCGAGGTCGCCGACGATGGTGATGCGGCGGCCGACCTGGGCGACGGCGGTGTAGCTGCCGGACCAGGCGGTCAGATGGCGCAGGGCGCCGCCGCGTGCGGCGAACAGCCCCACCCGCAGTTCCTCGTCGGTGGCGCCGCAGCAGCCGAAGACGGCGAGGCGGGTGAAGGGATCGGTCTGGACGACGCGTACCTCATCGGGCCGCCAGTCGCCGACCGCCCACAGCGGATCGGGGTCGGACCACAGGAGTTGGGCGCCGACCGGCTGGATCGCACGGCCCTCCGGGGGGACCGGGCCGGATGCGGTACTGCTCCACCCCACCAACCACCGCATCGCCGCCTCCACAGGCTGTGGGCATCCAGGGCAACCAAGAAGTAGGTGCCATCATGCACAGCATGTTGACGGTTTCGGCATCGAACCGGACAACAACATGGATCTCCTGGATGTCCTGTGACCACAGATGACCGCAGAAATCGCAGAGTTGATCCCAGTAGGTGATGCCTCCCATGAAGGCATCCGTAAGGAGCCCACGAGGGAACCACCGCCGGTAGCGACCCACCGTTCCGCCGCGGCCCATGCTGCCACGACTGGGGCGCGCAAGAGCGCAAGGGCGTCGACGCATATGCGGAGCGGCGCACAAGGGGCGCACGAAGGGGCGCGCGGAAAATGCACCAACCCGCAGACCAGACGAGGGACTTACCGTCCGCGCCGCGGCATGTGATACGAGGCGCACCGCTCTGGGCGGAATCCGTGCGCGATCCGAGCGGGAGAGGGCTTCCCGCGTCGGGCCTCCCCCTCCCCGGCCCGACGCGGGAGCCCGGCCGTGATGGGCGATATTCAGCCAAGTTGCCGTGGCGCTCTCGATGGTCTTGCGGACGCCCTGCACGTACTCGACTTCCGCCTCTCGCGCCCCCGACACGACAGTCCGGGAGGCGGCATTCGCCTCCCGGACCGTTCCGCCACCCGCGGGGAATGAGGCGGCGGCGTCCCCCAGCCCACTGGATCCAGTACAGCGGGCCGACCCACGCAGGACCCATCGAAACGTCCCCGCCGCGACTGAGACAGAGCGCACACACGGGCGCACAGCCACACACACCGGGAGCACACGTCACGCCCCGCACGCCCGTTCGTACAAGAATCTCGCCATCCGGGACACCACCTCTTAACGGTCGGGATGCGGCGAACTACGCTGGGTTTACGAATGTCCCGCGCTCATGCCGGGGCGGCCGTCGGTGCTGTCGAGGGGTGCGCATGTCCAGGGAGCCACGCGGGCCGAACGAAAAGCTCGGCACCGTTCTCGCCCTCGCTGGGATCAGCAATGCCGGGCTCGCGCGCAGAGTCAACGACCTCGGCGCCCAGCGTGGCCTGACACTTCGCTACGACAAGACGTCCGTCGCGCGCTGGGTGTCCAAGGGCATGGTCCCCCAGGGGGCCGCGCCACACCTCATTGCGGCTGCGATCGGCAGCAAACTCGGCCGCCCTGTCCCCCTGCACGAAATCGGCCTGGCCGATGCCGACCCGGCCCCCGAGGTCGGTCTCGCCTTCCCGCGCGACATCGGCCAGGCCGTCCGCTCCGCGACCGAGCTCTACCGGCTGGATCTCGCGGGTCGGCGCGGCGGTGTCGGCATCTGGCAGAGCCTGGCCGGATCTTTCTCAGTAAGCGCGTACGCCACCCCGGCCTCACGCTGGCTCATATCTCCCGCCGACAGCTCGGTGGCCCGCGAACCCAAGGACGCCGAGGACGAGACCACCGCCGCGAGCACCACGGGCGGGGCGGCGCCGGACGCCTTACCGCTGCAGCGCGTCGGCCACAGTGACGTCACCAAGCTGCGCGAGGCCGCCGAGGACGCCCGCCGCTGGGACTCCAAGTACGGCGGCGGCGACTGGCGTTCGTCCATGGTTCCCGAGTGCCTCCGGGTGGACGCGGCGCCCCTGCTGCTCGGCTCGTACAGCGACGAGGTCGGCCGCTCCCTCTTCGGCGCCACCGCCGAACTGACCCGGCTCGCCGGGTGGATGGCCTTCGACACCGGCCAACAGGAGGCCGCCCAGCGGTACTACATCCAGGCACTGCGCCTCGCCCGCGCCGCTGCCGACGTCCCCCTGGGCGGCTATGTGCTGGCGTCGATGAGCCTGCAGGCCACCTACCGGGGCTTCGCCGACGAGGGCGTGGACCTGGCCCAGGCCGCCCTGGAGCGCAACCGCGGCCTGGCCACCGCCCGCACCATGAGCTTCTTCCGGCTGGTGGAGGCGCGCGCCCAGGCCAAATCCGGGGACGGGCCCGCCTGCGGGGCGGCCCTGAAGTCCTCCGAGGGCTGGCTGGAGCGCTCGCGGGCGGGCGACCCCGATCCGTCCTGGCTCGACTTCTACAGCCATGAGCGGTTCGCGGCCGACGCCGCCGAGTGCTATCGCGATCTCCGGCTGCCGCGCCAGGTGCGGCGCTTCACCGAGCAGGCGCTGGCCCGGCCGACGGAGGAGTTCGTACGGTCGCACGGACTGCGGCTCGTGGTGTCCGCCGTCGCCGAACTGGAGTCCGGCAATCTGGACGCGGCCTGTGCGGCGGGCGCCCGCGCCGTGGAGGTCGCCAACCGGATCTCGTCCGCGCGCACCACGGAGTATGTGCGCGACCTGATGCGCCGCCTGGAGGCGTACCGCGACGAGCCGCGCGTCGCCGAGCTGCGCGAGCAGGCCCGGCCGCTGCTGGTGGCCCCGGCGTGAGCGGCCCTCGGCGTGGCAGGAGAGGTGGCCGGCCCGGCATGAAAGGCGTGACCTGCTGGGGATGAGCGGTGAGGCGAGAGCTGCCCGGAATACGCGATTCGGACGCGCGTCACCCGAAATGCGCGGCTCGGCATGAATCGATCCATATGGCCGGTGGACCTAGCCCGGACCCTAGTCATGGCATGGGTTTCGGGCCGTTGTCAGTGGTGCAGGTCATGATAGGGATCGACGGTCGGGCGACTGGACGGTGTGGCGCGTGGGGAGGTGACATGGCGTGACGGCGTTGGACTGCGATGTGCTGGTGATCGGGGGCGGGATCGTCGGCATGTCGACGGCGTATGCGATCACGCGCGCCGCGCCCGGCACCCGCGTGACCGTGCTCGAGAAGGAGGCGGGCCCGGCCCGCCACCAGACCGGGCGCAACAGCGGCGTGATCCACAGCGGTATCTACTACCGCCCGGGGTCGCTCAAGGCGCGGTTCGCGGTGCGCGGCGCCGCGGAGATGGTGAAGTTCTGCGCCGAATACGGCATTCCGCACGAGGTCACCGGCAAGCTCATCGTCGCCACCGAGCGCTCCGAGCTGCCGAGGCTCCACGGCCTCGTCCAGCGCGGCAGGGAGAACGGCATTCCGGTGCGCGAGCTGGGCCCCGCCCAGATCGCGGAGTACGAACCATGGGTGCGCGGCCTCGCCGCGATCCATGTCGGCACCACGGGCGTCTGCGACTTCGGCGCGGTGGCGGCCCGGCTGGCCCGGCTCGCCCAGGACGCGGGCGCCTCGGTGCGGTACGGGGCGCAGGTGCGCACCATCGGCCGCCGCCCCTCCGCGGTCGCGGTGCGCACGGCGGACGGCACGGTGCTGCGCGCGCGGGCCCTGGTCAACTGCGCGGGGCTGCAATGCGACGTCGTCGCCCGGCTGGCGGGCGACGACCCGGGCATGCGGATCGTGCCCTTCCGCGGTGAGTACTACGAGCTGGTGCCCTCCCGCGCCTCGCTGGTGAACGGTCTGGTGTACCCGGTGCCCGACCCGGCCTTCCCGTTCCTCGGCGTCCATCTGACCCGCGGCATCGACGGCGGCGTCCACATCGGGCCCAACGCGGTGCCGGCCCTCGCCCGCGAGGGATACGCCTGGCATACGGTGCGCCCCCAGGAGCTGGCCGGCACGCTGGCGTATCCGGGCTCCTGGCGGATCGCCCGCCGCCACTGGCGGTACGGGGCGGGTGAGCTGCGGCGCTCCCTGTCCAAGCGCGCCTTCACCGACGCCGTGCGCCGTCTGCTGCCCGATGTGACGGCCGACGACCTGATAGCGGCCCCGGCGGGCGTGCGCGCCCAGGCGGTGCTGCCGGACGGCACGCTGGTGGACGACTTCCTGATCTCTCAGTCGCCCCGGATCGTCCATGTGCTCAACGCCCCGTCGCCCGCGGCCACGGCCTCCCTGCCGATCGGCCGGGAGGTCGCCCGCCGAGCGCTGGAGAGCCTTCGGGCGGGGTGAGAGGCGGCTGGGGGCGGGGTACGAGCCGGGCCCCGCCGCCGGGATACGGGCGGGCCTCGGCGCGAGGTACGGGCCGAGCTCGCGCCGCGAGGCACGGGTCCCGTCCTCGCCGAGAGGCACGGGCCGAGCCCCTCAGGCCACCCTCACCGAGGCCGCACGACCTGACCGTCCAGGGCCCGGCTGCCCATCGATCCGACTGTCCATGGATCCGGTTGCCCAACTGTCCATGGATCCGGTTACCCAAGGGCCCGGCTGCCCGTCCCGCCACCCCGACCCGCTGGGCGGCGGCCACCTGACCAGCGGTGCCCCCGGCACCCCAGCCTGCCGCACCGGCCCCGCCGCCCTCCCCGGCTCCGCCCGTAGAATCGAAGCACTGTGTCCGAGAACCCCACCGCCCCCGATTCCCACGTGGAGCGCGCTCTGCCCGCCCCCCGTGACCGCAGCGAGCCGATGTTCCCCGGTGGACCCGTGGCCGATCCGGCCGGCTCGCACCACGAGCGCCGCATCCGCTCCTTCCGCCCCCGCCGCGGCCGGGTGACCCCGGGCCAGGGCGAGGCGCTGCGCCGCCTGTGGCCACAGTGGGGCCTGGACATCGACGGGCTGAGCCGTATCGACCTCGGTGAGTTGTTCGCCACAGAGGCAGGCCCGCGCCCGGGCCTTCCCGTCGTCCTGGAGATCGGCTTCGGCATGGGTGAGGCCACCGCGCAGATGGCCGCCGCCGACCCCGGCACCGGCATCCTCGCCGCCGACGTCCACACCCCCGGCCAGGGCAATCTGCTCGCGCTCGCGGAGCGGAACGGCCTGGACACCATCCGGGTCGCCAACGGCGATGCGATCATCCTGCTCCGCGAGATGCTGGCCCCCGCCTCGCTCTCCGGGCTGCGGGTCTTCTTCCCCGACCCCTGGCCCAAGAAGCGGCACCACAAGCGCCGCCTGATCCAGCCCGAGTTCATCGAGCTCGCCGCCACCCGGATGAAGCCCGGTGCGCTGCTGCACTGCGCGACCGACTGGGTGCCCTACGCGGAGCAGATGCTGGAGGTCCTCTCCGCGAGCCCCGCGTTCGACAACTCCCAGCCCGACGGCGGCTACGCCCCGCGCCCGGACTTCCGGCCGCTCACCAAGTTCGAGAGCCAGGGGCTGGACAAGGGGCACCTCGTCCATGACCTGATCTTCCGCCGCAACGACACATAGCGACCCCAAGGGGATGGGCATAAACCCTGAGTCCCCCTTCCGCCTTTCGTTAGGGTCGGTTGAGTGCATCAGTCCCCGCCCCCGCAAGAGCCGCCCGAACCACCGGTCACGCCGCCGCACGAGGCTCCGTACGGAGCGCTGCCCGAGGCTCCGCACGGAGCGCCGTACGAGGCACCCCAGGGCGGCGGCCTGAACGCGGCACCGCAGGGCGGCCCGTACGAGGCGACGCACGGCAGCCCGCACGATGCACCGCACAGCACACCGCACAGCGGCACACCGCAGGACGCAGCGCCGCACGCCCCGCCCTACGGCGCTCCTTACGGTGACCGGCACCCGTGGTTCGGCACCGGCGCCGCTCCGGCGGGCTGGCCGCATCCGCCCCGTCAGGGCCTGTGGGGGCCGGAGGGCCGGCTCGCCCGCGTCTGGCACAACAAGGCGCTGCGGGCCACCGCGCTCACCGGTCTGCTCTCGCTCTCCGGCCTGATCATCCTGGCGCTGGTGCGCGAACAGACGGGCACCAAGGGCTTCCTGGTGGGGCTCGGCCTCGCCGTGCTCCCCGTGCCACTGATCATCGCGGTCTTCCGCTGGCTGGACCGCGTCGACCCCAAGCCCTGGCGAAACCTTGTGTTCGCCTTCGCCTGGGGAGCGTGCGCCGCGACATTGGTCGCGCTGATCGCCAACGGCTTCGCCACCGAGTGGCTCATGACCACCGTGGACTCCTCGTCCCCGACCGGCCAGGCCGACGCCGACACTTGGGGCGCCACCTTCATCGCGCCGTTCGTGGAGGAGAGCGCCAAGGCGGCCGCCGTCCTGCTGCTCTTCCTCTTCCGCCGCCGCGACTTCAACGGGCTGGTCGACGGGGTCGTCGTCGCCGGAATCACCGCCACCGGTTTCGCCTTCACCGAGAACATCCTCTATCTCGGCTCGGCCTTCGTCAGCGACCAGACGCTCGGCTACTCCGGCATCCGGTCGACCACGGCCGCGACCTTCTTCATCCGCGCCGTGATGTCCCCCTTCGCGCACCCCCTCTTCACCGCGATGACGGGGGTGGGCTTCGGCATAGCCGCCGCGGCGGCACGGCACCAGCGCGTCCGCCGCGTCCTCATACCGATCGCGATGTTGCTGACCGCGATGGTCCTGCACGGCGTCTGGAACGGTTCGGCGACCCTCGGCGGCTACGGCTTCCTCATCGTCTACGCCCTGTTCATGGTCCCGATGTTCGGGCTACTGACCTGGCTGACGCTCTGGTCCCGCACCAAGGAGCTGCGCACCATACGGGAGCAGCTCGCCGCCTACCAGGCCGCCGGCTGGCTCACTCCGCCCGAGCCCCTCGCCCTGTCCTCGATGCGCGCCCGCGGTATCGCCCGCGACCTCGCCCGCCGCACCCATGGGGCGGCGGCGGCCCGTACGGTCGGCGAGTACACCGCCTTCGCGACCTCACTCGCCTTCCTCCGCCGCCGCGCGTACCGCGGCACGGCCGGCCCGGACTTCACCACCCACGAGAAGGAACTGCTGGACCGTCTGTGGGAGCGGCGGGAGACCGCCCAGCCCGCCCTGGCCCACGCGGCGCTGTCCGTGCCGCTCCCCCGGCCCCGCCAGGCACCCCGGCCGGCCCCGGGCACACTGCCCCCACCGTTCTGGCCCGCGGGGCCGTACGGCGGCGGGTACGCGTATGACTACGGAACCGGTCAGGGCTACGGCTACGGCGGGCCCGGATCCGGTTACGGGTACGGCTACGGGGCCCAGCCGCAGTACGGGGCCCAGCCCACCTACGCGCCGTGGGGCGCCCCTCCGCCGCAGGGCCCGCAGCAGCCGCACACCCCACAGCCGCCCGCGAACTCGGCGACTCCCCACACCGCCCCCGTCCCGTACGGACCCGGCGGACCCGAAAGTCGTCTGTAACCTCCCGCCCCTTTCGGACGTGTTCCTACATAGAAGCGGGGAGCACGTGGGGGCGCGGGGGATTCATGTCAGAACCATCATCTTCATCAACACCATCCGATTTCGACCAGTTCTATACGGCTACGGCGAAGCGGCTCGTGGCCGCGGTCTATGCGGCGACGGGCGACCTCGCCGAGGCCGAGGACGCGGTGCAGGAGGCGTATGCCCGGGCGTGGCAGCGCTGGGACCGGCTGACCGCCGAGGGCGATCCCACCCCCTGGGTCCGCACCGTCGCCCTGCGCCTCGCCGTCAGCTCCTGGCGCCGCGCCCGTAACCGCATGCGGGCCCACTTCCGCCATGGCCCGCCCCCCGATCTGCCCGATCTCGCCCCGGACCGGGTGGCGCTGATCCATGCCCTGCGCGGGCTGAAGCCCGAGCAGCGTACGGCCGTGGTCCTGCACCACCTTCTCGATCTGCCCATTGAGCAGGTGGCCCGGGAGACGGGCGTCTCCTCCGGCGCCGTGCGCACCCGGCTGAGCCGTGCCCGCAAGGCACTCGGCTCCCATCTCGCCGACGCCGATGCCGACACCGGCAGCTTCGCCAACGCTGACGCCAAGGCACCGGCGCCCCATCCGCCCACCTGCCACCCGAAGGGGGTGCCCTCCCATGGCTGATCTGGACGAGCGTCTGCGCGATATCGCCCGAGACGTCGAGCCCTCCATACGTCTGGCGGGCCCGGAAGCCGTGCGGGCGCGGGGCCGTCGGCGCCGCGCACGGCAGCGCACGGCGATCACCGCCGCGGCCGTCCTCGCGGTGGCCGCCGTGACCGCGGGCTCCTGGCGGCTGCTGCCGGGCGACGACTCCTCCCGTACGCTCCCGGCGGCCCCACCCGCCCCGCAAACGGACCGTGTCCTCGGGGCGCAGATCCCCACGGGCGCCCTCCTTCGCCCCTCGGCGCTGCCGTTCGACGCGATGATGCGCTGGAAGACGATCGACGCCACCATCGGCCCCGCCGACGACGGCCGGGCACCGCTGCTCGACCTCTCCCCCAGCTGCCGCCTCGACGGTCCGCGCCCCCTCGCCCAGCGCACCCGCGACTACCAGGGCCGCACGGCGGAGCAGGCGCGCCACACCATCAACGCCTATGCGAGCGCCGGCGAGGCCGCGAAAGTCTTCACCTCCCTCGAGGAGACGCTGAAGGACCACTGTGCCCGCCCCAAGTCGCTGGACGCTCCGTCGTCGAGCAAGGCCACGGCCGGCCGGCCGACCACCATGACCTACGGCTGGCACTCGCCCCGCGCACCCCATGACGCCCAGGTCGTCCTGATGCGCTCGGGCACTCGGGTCGCGGTGCTGCAGGCCGAGGGCATCGGCACCCCATCCGGCGACTACATCGACGGTCCGTCCGCCTACTGCGTCTCGATCGCGCTCTGGCGCCTCGATCCCACCGCCACCGCCTCCCCCGGCCCGTACCGGAACAACCCCGAGGAGGCGAAGAGGCGTTGCTGACCCACTCCGCCCCTCCCACCGCCCCTCACGACTCCCGCAAGAGGTCCTCCGTGCTGCTCTCCGTCCGTTCCCTGCGCACCCTCAGCACCCTCACGGTGCCCGCCATCGCCGTTGCCCTGCTCGCCGGCTGCCAGTCGGCGTCGAAAACCGCCTCGGTGGATCCGGCCGACGCCAAGCCCGCCCGGATCACGATCACCCCAAGCAGTGACACGGCGGCGATAGCCCCCGACGCCACGGTCAAGGTGACCGCCTCCCATGGCACCCTCACCAAGGTCCGCGTCGTCCCCGACGGCGCCGGTTCCCAGGCCGCCACGGTGACCGGCGCCCTCTCCCCCTCCAAGAGCAGCTGGCGCTCCACCCGCACCATGACCCCGGGTACGACCTACACCGTCGAGGCCACGGCCACCAACGCCGCCGGCAAGTCCGCCGTCCAGCACTCCACCTTCCGCACCCGCCCCGCCCAGCAGACCAACGGCGTCACGGTCACCCCGTCCAAGGGCTCCACCGTCGGCATAGGCCAGCCGGTCTCCCTGGCCTTCGACCACCCCGTCACCAACAAGGCGGCGGTGGAACGCACCCTTTCCATCTCCACCAGCCCCAAGACCGAAGGCTCCTGGGGCTGGGCCAAGGACCCCCTCACCGGCATCGAGCGCGTCGACTGGCGCCCCAAGACCTACTGGCACAAGGACACCAAGGTCACCCTCCGAGCCCACCTCAGCGGCGTGAACACCGGCGACTCCCGCTACCTCCGCCGCGATGTCTCGACGACCTTCACCATCGGCACGCCCCGGATCTCCAAGGTCGACATCAAGAAGCACACGATGACCGTCTACGAGGACGGCCAGAAGCAGAAGACCATCCCCATATCCGCCGGCCAGCCCTCCTACCCCACCTGGAACGGCACCATGGTCGTCCTCGACAAGGCCCCCATGGTCAATATGACCAGCGAGTCCGTCGGCATAGCCGACTCCTACGACAAAGACGTCCCCTGGGCGGTCCACCTCACCACCTCGGGCACTTACGCCCACGCCGCCCCCTGGAACGAGGGCCTCGGCTACTTCGGCCAGAGCAACCAGAGCCACGGCTGCGTCGGCATGTCCCTCGCCGACGGCAAGTGGTTCTACAACCGCGCCACCCGAGGCGACATCGTCGAAATAGCCGGCTCCACCCGCGCCACGGTCTCCACGGGCAACGGCTTCGGCGACTGGAACCTCCCCTACCCCTCCTGGCAAAAGCTCAGCGCCCTGCGCTGAGTACGCCCCCCGTGCTGTGAGGGCCGCCCCGGCATGCCGTGGGGGCGGCCCTCTCTATTTTCAGGCTTATCGGGCTTGGCAGCCCCTCATGCAAGACCGAGATTAGGACATCGTCACATCCGTCCAACAGACGCATGGCGGTCTATGTTTTCCCTCTAATTAAGGACCCAGTTCCGGAAATACCTCTTGCAGAATGCCGATCAACTCGCGCGCGCCTTTTACGTCCAGCTGGATTGACTGGCTAACCTTATTTGGGATCTTCCTCTCCGGCGATCCATAAGTATCGATCTGAACAATCACACGACCATCCACCGCGAAGCTTCGATAACCACATACAACCGGACCGTGGAGGCGTTGAACGTCCCCATTGATTCCATGGAATGCTTCTATGCGAGCCATATAACAATCTTACCGAGCCGGAGGAATTACCACAAGGCCGCAAAAAACGTTTAGCCAAAGCTGATCAGCTCGACGACATGGCGATATAAGGTCGAGTTGGGCTAACGACCTTGAACAGCACGGGGAACATACTTGCGCTCGCCCGTGAAGTCTTATGCTCACCCCTGAGGGCGAACGACTTATAGGGTGGTCCACCGACTACGAACGCCCCCCCTTGCTTAAAGGAGGTGCGCGAAGATGACGCCGTGGTCATCACCCTCGACTAGCGTCCACTCATCCCTAAAGCACGTTCGCCACTCTGGCGCGCTTCACGCCATTGGCATGCAGTCGCCTCGCAGGCACGTTCGATATAACCGTTGACGAGCAGACGACGAAAGTCCGCGTTATGCAGCCTGAACCAGATCCTCCGCAGAGGAAACAGCCCGGATGACCTCGAGCGGGAATTATTCCTGGTGGACCATCACGAAAGCATACCGCGGAGCGGTGACACATACGGCATGGATGGGCGCCACTTGGTGCGTGCGCGCCACACCTCGACGTTAGGGTGATCCCTCCATCGCCGGCGAGGAGGGGGTCCAAGTGCCCAAGCAGGGATCCAGTAACAGCGCAGAGTTCAAACTCAGCATCACCAAGGCCCTCAGGGACCAGCTGGGCGCCAGCCTGGAAGACTTGACGCCGTCCCCGCTCACGCCGAAAGAAATCGACAAAATCGAACGGCATCCTGGCGTCTACCAGCTCTACCATCGAGATGTATTCGTCTACGTCGGCAAGGCTGACTCGCTGCGTTCACGACTAGCCCAGCATCGGGAGACCATTAGGGGACGACTCAACATATCTCCGGATGAGATGACGTTCACTTGCCTGTATGTGGATGAAGATCTACCCACTATCGCCCCCGAACGGCTGCTGATCGACTGGCACAAGAGCCGCGGCGAGATCCCGTGGAACACGAGCGGAATCGGGAACCACGATCCCGGAGCCAAGCGGGACAGCACCAGCTGGGGGCCGGACCACTTCTACACGTTGTACCCCATCGATTTGAGTTGGCCGATTGAGGGCCTCACGCCCGAGGAGGCCCCCCTTTCGACGTTGATCAGCCACGCGAAGAAGCAACTCCCTTATACCTTCAGATTCAAGAAGGCTTCAGCCGTGTATTCAGCTTCGACAGCAACACTCGGCAAAACAACGGCGACCGCAGACGATATCTTCGCATTGACGGCAGCTTCACTCCCACCTGGTTGGCAGATCACCGCGCTACCTGGTTACGTGATCATGTATGACAAGATTAGTGAAGCGCCGGGGGCTTTGAAGATCTACAGAAGCCCGCATAGCCCTACCCCATGAATTTAGCTGTCGCTTACCCATAAACAAGATATTCCTACTGAACATATTACGTAATCGGGATATTGGGCCGCAGATCGCCTCGTGCCCCATGCGGGGGCGGAGCCGCCCCCTCACCTCGCCGGCGGCGCGCTCATATCGCTCTCGGCCGTTCTCCCACGCGCACCCGCCGCCCAGAAGCTTCGTCAGCCTCGGACACACTTCCGCCCGAGTGGACCTCAACCGTCACACCTCCGCGGTATGGTTCTATAGCGTTGAAATGCTAGGAGGGCGCAAATGGGACGGACATCGGTGGAGCTCTTCGCCGGTGGCGGGGGACTGGTGCAGGCCAGTGAGGCGGCGGGTTTCCGCCACCTCCTCCTGAACGAGTTCGCCCGGCGCGCGTGCGAGACGCTGGAGGCGAACGACTTCACCGGGCATCCTGAGGACGTGTCCACGGACATCCTCGCTAAGGCTGTCGAGGAGCTGCCTCGGGCAGGCGAGATCACGGACCCCTCGGACCACCGGGCGCTTCGCAGAGGTGTCCCCCTGGTCTGCGGTGACATCAGGCGACTGGACATGTCGTTCCTGCGTGACCACGACGTCGACCTCCTCGCGGGCGGTCCGCCCTGCCAACCCTTCAGTCTGGGAGGGGTAGCCAAGGGCGACGAGGACGAGCGGAACATGTTCCCAGAGATGTTCCGGGCCGTGCGGGAGATTCGCCCGAAGGCCGTGATGTGCGAGAATGTGCGCGGCCTACTGCGGCCATCATTCGCCCCATACTTCGAGTACATTCAGCGCGAGCTGGCCCTGCCGTTTGTCCGGCGCGTACAGGGGTCGGACTGGCGCGAACACGACCGGATCCTGCGGGAGGCCGACGCGGCGGGCGACACCGACCCCTCCGAGCGCTACGACGTACTGCTGTTCCGTGTGAACGCCGCCAACTACGGCGTTCCTCAGATCCGCAATCGGGTCATTCTACTGGCCTTCCGGGGCGATCTCCGTGTGAATCTGGGCAAGGTACGGGAGAGCCTGCGACACACACACTCAGAGACCGCGCTCCTGCGCACGTTCCAGGACGGGTCCTACTGGGGGCCGGGTCGCCATTCGACGGTCCCGCAGCACGTTCGCGACCGTGTCGCCGCACGCGTGGGTGACCAACTCGCACTGGCCAGCGAGGACGACGGACCGCTGCCGTGGCGCACACTGCGCGACGCGGTCCACGATCTGCCGCCGATCGACTTGGACCGGCTCGACAGGGTCACCGAACAGGGCTTCCGGGACCACGTGGGCTGGCCTGGGGCCCGGATCTACGATGGTCACACGCCGAACGAGCTAGACAGGCCAGCGAAGACCGTCAAGGCCGGCGTGCACGGGGTGCCGGGAGGCGAGTCGGTGATGCTCCTCGACAAGCTGGCGCATGGCGCAGATGACGCGGGGGGATATGCGCATCGCTACATGACAGTGCGGGAGACCGCCCGGGTCATGACGTTCCGCGACGACTGGCAGCTGGCGGGCCCCCGCGGCGAGCGGATGCGCCAGCTGGGCAATGCCGTGCCGGTCGAGCTGGGCCGGGTCTTCGCCGCGGCGGTGGCCAAGGCGCTGGACGAGGCGGAAGAGCGGAGATGATCGGAGTGACGGGGTCGCACCAGGAGGGTTGGCGTCGGCAAGGGCCGCCGCCAGACCGGGCGTGGCGAGGGAAGCCAGGGCGGAGCCGGGCCGCGCTGACCGCGGAACAGGACCGGGCTGCGGGTGGCCGCGCAGTTCGCTACGTGGACCTAGGGGAGGGCCGCTACGCACTCGCGTCGATCGCGTTGAAGGTGTTGCCCAAGACTCGCCGGATCCGCGCCTACCTGCGCTGGTCGGACGAGGGGCGTACGCCGACCAAGTACGTCTGCGAGGTCTGCTACCCGACACGGGCGCGGAATCTGGCCGCGGCCTGGGCTGAGGCGCGGGCACGGGGGCTGGTTGGGGAACGACAACTGCCGTCCGGATCGTGGGCGTCGTCGTCCTCAGTGAGGGCCTCAATGCGCGGGAACCGCGGCAAGGACACGGTGCCGGAGAAAGCCCTCCGGTCGCTGCTGCACGGGCGAGGTCTGCGCTACCGCGTCTCCGCGCGGCCCGTGCCAACACTGCGGCGGACAGCGGACCTCGTCTTCACGAGGGCTCGCGTCGCGGTCTTCGTGGACGGCTGTTACTGGCACGGCTGCCCCGAGCATTTGCGGCCGGCGACGACCAACAGCGCCTTCTGGCAGGACAAGATCGCCGCAAACCGCGTCCGGGACGCTGAGACCGACAGGATCCTCGCGGAGGAGGGCTGGGACGTCCTGCGATTCTGGGAGCATGAGGACCCGGAGGTGGCCGCAGAACGCGTCGCGGACCTGGTGCGCGAGAAGACCATGGGGGCGACGGCCTTCCGTCTCTCTCACTAGCCTGACCGGATCATCCCTATTCACGACGGTTCGACGCCTTCATCTCCGTCCCGGTAGCACACGATTCGCCAGGGTCCGCAAATTCCAGCTGTATCGTCAGTGGCCCCCTCTATCCTCAGGGTTGAACGCTCGGCTCATGAGAGTCGGGCGGCTTCGCCGTGCCAACTCACGCCGCGGCCGCCGTGACAGTCCCGATCCGCTAGGAGGGTTCCACCGGAGTGAAGATCACCCCTTCCGCCCGCGTGCTGAGCATGCTGGGTGAGATCGATTTCGACGAGTGGCAGTGCGTGGCCGAACTCGTCGACAACCCCTTCGATGACTTCCTCGACATCCTCCGCTCGGGCACGGAGTGGCCGGACGGCTTCACGGTCAGCGTGACCCTGCCGTCGTCCCCGAAGGGCGTTTTGGAGGTCCGCGACTCTGGGCGGGGCATGTCGTACGACCGACTAGCGCGCGCGGTGCGGGCCGGCTGGTCCGGGAACGATATGCACGACAAGCTCGGCCTGTTCGGCATGGGCTTCAACATCTCAACTGCCCGCCTTGGCCGGCGCACCCGCGTCCTAACGACCCGCACGGGCGACGCGGAGTGGATCGGCGTCGAGATCGATCTTGACCAGATCAAGGACGACTTCGAGGCGAAGGACATCACCGAGCCGAAGAGCGATCCTTCCCAGCATGGCACGCGTATCATCGTCGACCGCCTGCAACCGACGCGTGCCGAGTGGCTACGCCGCAACGGTGCCTCGCTCCGCAACACGCTGGGCTCGGTGTACTCATGGATTCTCAATGAACGTCCCTTCGAGTTGTACGTCGGCGGAGCCCGAGTCAAGCCCGTCCGCCACTGCCGTTGGGGCGACGACCGTTACGTGCTCTACAACGGCAAGGAACGGATCCCCGCCTACATCCCGATCGACGAGAAACTCCAGGACGGGATCGCCTGCCGGGACTGTGGGGAGTGGCAAATCCATTCGGGCGAGGTCTGTTCGGTCTGCGGCAGCGGCAACCTGACCGTGCGCGAACGCCGGATCCACGGCTGGCTTGGCGTCCAGCGGTACTTGGACAAGGCCGAGTACGGGATCGACTTTCTCCGAAACGGCCGGAAGATCCTGCGCTGGGACAAGCAGCTCTTCACCTGGAACAATCCTGACGGGATCGCGGGGAATGAGGAGCCCGAGTACCCGGTCGATCTCGCCCACCAGGGCGGCCGCCTCATCGGCGAGATCCACCTCGACCACGTCCCCGTCACCTATCAAAAGGATGCCTTCGAGTACGGAGATCGTAGCTGGCTCAGCGCCGTGGAGCTGCTGCGCGGCGTTGCGCCGCTCCAGCCTCAGCGCGCTCGCAAGCTCAACTACCCTGAAAATGAAAGTCCGCTGGCCTTGTTGTTTAAGGGGTTCCGTCGCAACGACGCGGGCCTGCGTTATCTCGTCCCCGGCGACGGCAAAAATCCCGTCCACGCAGCGAGCCGGGCCTGGGGCCGGAAGTTCCAGGCCGGTGACACCGAGTTTCAGAGTGACGAACACTGGTGGCAGGCAGTCCTACGGCATGAGGAGCTCAAAAAGCGGAGCAAGGAAACCAAGACGGCGGCCAGTGTGCCGGCTCAGCCCGACGAGCAGGCCGTCAAGGACGCGCTCGACTTCCCGGTCGATATGCCCACCTCTGGCACGGCCCGCCAGCCCGAGAGCGCGTCCACTGCCTCCGTCGTGTCCGCCCCTACCGCCGTAGCAGTGAAGGAGAAGAAGGAAACCCGTAGCGAGCGCTTGGCCCGCTATGAGAATGCCGCGACGCCCCACGCCTACCTGAGCCGGCCCTTCGGCCATCCCGAACTTGGTCACGTGAAGGTCCGGACCCTGCTGTTGAAGCCGGGCGAGTCACTTCTCGATGACCATGGGCTGCCCGTCCCGGTCCTCCTCGACCAGCGGTCCGGCAACGAGGTCACCGCCCTTATCAATTCTGAGCACTCCGCGTTCCTGCGCTTCGGTGCGGACTACGCCGATCTCCTCTTGGTCGAACTGGCCGCCCTCCTTAAGGTTCGGGCGCGCTCCGACTGGAGCCCGTCCCAACTTGTCGCCGCGATCCGCGCCGAGTCCCTGCAGGACAGCGTGCTCGATGGAACCACGGTTGGCGCGGAGGCTCGCGACCTCCTTGCGGAGATCCGCGAACGTGTGGCCGGAGCCCTCGACCGGAGTGACGGCTGCACCGCCGCCTACGGTCACCTCTCTGACGAGGAAAAGTTCGCGACCGAGGAGGCGATGATCGCGGCCGGCCGTGTCGGACTCGTCGGCCGTCACGGGCAAGATTCCAGTTTCGTTCTCTACATGCCCGCACTGGCCTTGGTCCGGCTCGTGCAGGCGGTGCCGGAGTCGTTCATGGACGGCGCCGTCTTCCGTGGTCCGTACACCGGGGTGTCGTCGCCATCCGGGAAGGCGCTGAGCCTGGCCCGAGTCACGGGCTGCCTCGCGGACGTAGCGACGCTCGGCATGTTCGCGGATGGGGCGACCGTCCCACAGCTGCAACGAGCTCGCCTGAGCATCGCCTTGCTACGCGACGAGCTGGCTGGCGAGGAATGAGCGCCGTATTCCTGACGGCCTCTGAGCTGCGCGACGGCGGCCCGGAGGGGCTGACCAAGGCACTCGAACGAGCCCTATGGCACCTGGGGTTCCAGGACGTCCGCATCATCGATGGCGCTCACGACCACGGCGCCGACGTGCTCGCGGTCCGCGCCCGCGAACAGTGGGTGTTCCAGTGCAAGTGGAAGGCGCAGGGTACGGCCGACCACGCAGGCGTCGACGACCTCGAACGCGCTCGCACCTACTACCGGGCCGACAAAGCGGTGCTGGTGGCCAACACGAACATCAGCACGTCAGCCGAGGCGCGGCGCAAGGCGCTGGCGGGGATCGGCGTCGACATAGCCCTGTGGCACGGGGCCACCCTGCACGCGATCGGTCAGAGGATGCCTGATCGCGTGCCCACCTCCTACGCCCTGCGGCCGTACCAGGAACGGGCCGTGGCCGCGATCGAGCGAGACCTCGACAGCGAAGGGACAGCGCTGTTGGTCCTGGCGACGGGACTGGGTAAGACGGTCGTCGGCGGCGAGGTTATCGGCAATCTCCTCATCTCGCGTCCCGATGCACGCGTCCTGGTCGTCGCCCACATGCGCGACCTGGTCAGCCAGCTGGAGAAGGCGCTGTGGCGTCACCTGCCGAAGAGCGTGCCCACCCGCCTCCTCACCGGCGAGAGCAAGCCCCGGGCCCTCGACGGCGTTGTCGTCGCGACCGTTGAATCGGCACTGTCCGCCGTGTGCGGAGGCTACAAACCCGACCTCGTCATGATCGACGAGACCCATCACGTGGCCGAGACCGGCAGGTTTGCGGAGCTCCTCGATCTGTGCGGGACTGCTGGAAGATTCGGAGTCACCGCCACCCCTTGGCGTGGCGACAAGTTCGACATCACTGCCCGCTTCGGCCGCCCCAGCTTCAAGATGGGCATCGCTGAGGGCATGGCGGCGGGCTATCTGTCGGCCGTCGACTACAAGCTGTACGCGGACGGTGTCGACTGGGACACCGTCCAAGACATCAGCCGTCACGGCTACTCCATCAAGGATCTGAACCGGCGCCTATTCCTCCCCCAGAGGGACGAGGAGATCGTCGAGCACCTGCGGACAGCGTGGCGGGAGACCGCTGAGCCACGTGCCATCGTGTTCTGCCAAACGATCGAGCACGCCGAGCACATGGCGAGCCTCCTCACCGTCTCGGACCCGGCGTGGGCCAACGCCTCGTACCTTCACAGTGGCCTGCCGAAGCGTCACCGTGATGTGTTGCTCAATGAGTTCCGCCTCGGCCGTGTTCCGGTGATCACCTGTGTGGATGTGTTCAACGAGGGTGTCGACGTACCAGACGTGAACTTGATCGCGTTCCTGCGCGTCACCCACAGTCGAAGGATTTTCGTCCAACAGCTCGGCCGCGGGCTGCGGCTGAGCCCCGGCAAGAAGGCTCTTCAGGTCCTCGACTTCGTGACCGATATCCGGCGCGCTGCCGCGGTACTGAACCTGCGGCGAACGCTGGAGGCTGAGGAAACCGAGCACCTGGAACTTCCACACGTCTCCCGAATCCAGTTCCAGGACGAGACGGTCGGCTCGCTGATGGACATGTGGATCCAGGACGCGGCCAACCTCGAGACCGCTGCGGACGAAATCCGCCTCCAGTTTCCCCTACCGAAAGGAATCCTGTGACCGACTACAAAATCCCGCCCGCCGTCGAAAAAGCCGTAGTCACACGGATCTACGCCCAGGCTGACGAGGCCCGGTGGCCGCATCTCCAGGACGCGGACCGCACCCGTCTGTACCGTGATTGGACGGAGGATCCGGAGATCGGCGGTCGCCTCCTCGACTTCGTGGGGCAGCGGGCCAACATCCGTCCGTGGCTGAAGGACTGTCCTATGAAGGAGTACGAGCGAGCACGGCGCGGCGAGGGCAAGTACGCCAAGTACGTGACGCGGCCGGCCGCGACGCTCGAGCAGATGGTTGTGGCGGCGCTCGGCCCCGGTTGGGAGGTCATCCCGGGGACCACCCAGCAGAAGCCGATGCGCGCGAGAATCCGCGAGGTCGGGATTGAGGATGAGGAGCGGCACTTCGTGGCCGGCACGGCGGCGAACCTCAAGCACCTCGTATGGCCCGCCATTCTCGATCGGTCCACTGGGGAGACCTGGCCCTGGACGATCTGCGTCGTCGATCCGTTCCGCGATCCCGTATCGCCTGAGAAGAAAGAGGAGCACCGGCGCATGGCCGAGTTCCTCGGCGTGCGGTTCGTCTATTTCAACGAGATGTAAGGGGGGGCGATGGGGGACCAATGGTCGATGGGCGATTGGCTAATCAGGGCGTGGGAGACCGAGGTCTTCGACGAGCGTGAGCGCGCCGTCGTGACGCTCCGGTCTGAGGGTCGGACGCTGGACGAAGTCGGGGCGGCACTCGGGCTGAGCCGCGAGCGCCCGCGCCAAATCCAGAACCGGGTGCGAAAGCAGCTCACGGATATGGCGGACATCGTCAAGGAAGGCTGGCGAGAGTCTGCCCGCGCTGCAGGCGCGGGCCCGGCCGCCCCGCGAAAGGCCTTCGCCGCCGCGCTCGGATTCGTCGACCACGTGGCCCTGGAGGAACTGCTGGCCGCAGCAGGACTGGACACACCACGGACATGGGCGGGGCCCTTGCGTGGCTGGTGGAGTGCCGAACCCGGCGCGCTGGATAGCGCTCTGCGTCGTCTCGTCGACACCGCTCCCTTCCGTGGCGACGACCTCGACTGGGCGGCTTCCGAGGCTGGACTGCCGGCAGGCCTTCCTCTGGCCGAGCTGCTGACCCACTCAGAATCGCGGCTAGCCTTGAGCCCCGACGGGCACTGGGTCCGCCGCAAGGCGCGGGGACGCGACGCCGCGTACCTGTGGCTATTGGAAGTCGGGCGTCCTTGCCAACCCGACGAGCTACTCGCCCCGATGGCTGTGACGACCGTCGCTGCCGTACGGGAGGCACTGCGCCGTGACAACCGGTTCCGGCGAATCCACCCTGAGGGGACCTGGGCCCTCGCCGAGTGGACGCACCTGCGCGCTTCCCCGTACGCCACAGCGGTAGAGGCGATGGTCTCGGTAGTCACCGAGTCGGGTCCCCTCTCCCGAGCACAGCTCTTCGCCCGAGTGACGGAGCTGCACCCAGTCACCCCGTGGCGTCTGACGCAGTGCTTGATCAGCGACCAGCTGGGCGAGACTCCGGACGGCCTCATCGATCTCGTCTCCCGCGGTGCCCGCCCCATCAAGGACGAGGAACCAGCTCAGCCCGACTCGATGGCCATCGAGGGCGACGTTCTAGGGGTCCGGATCCCCGTCACTCGAGACGTTTTGCGCGGCAGCGGCATCAACGTACACACGTGGCTAACCTGGCGACTCGGACTGCGTCAGGCTCCCATGAGCCGCACATTCGCCGTCCCCGGCGACCACCAGCCCCTTATCGTCCGCCGCGGCACCAGCGGGGCCCAGCTCTCCAGCCTTCGCCGCCACGCGCTAGAACTCGAGGTCGATGACGGTTGCGTACTCGCTGTGCTCCTCCGGCTCGACGACGACACTGCGCGTGTCGGTCACGGCTGCGCGCCAGACAACTGCCCGGCCCAGCCTGGAGACGGCTTGCCGAGGGTAACCCGCCCCACCACCGGGGACATCCCAGGACTGCGGATTCAACGCCGAAGGAGCAACAGCCATGTGAAGCTCGAGAAGCTCAGCACCCAGTGATAGCTGACTAAGGGAGGAGCACGGGCCCCGTCACCGACGACGAACATGCCTCAAAGTGGGTCTGGGCGCGGTCGAGGATGTCGTCGGGATCCAGGCCGTGTGCGGTCAGCCAGTGGAGCAGGTCCAGGATGAGGCTGGTCACCGACTCTTCCAGAACTGGGCGATGGGTGAGCCTCGCAGTCGGGCTGCCGACTGCGAGGCCGTACGCCTCCATGACGGTCGTTGCGCGCTGAATGCGGCGGCGGGATTCGTCCAGGGCCAGGGGCAGCTCGCACCAGACCGCCTTGCCGGCCACCGTGCGGGTCGTGCCCCAGGCGGCTGACAGGGCGGCGAGGAGTTGCAAGCCGCGGCCGGACTCTTCCTCGCATGTGGGGTGGAAACTCTGGGGTTCCTTGTGGCTGTTGTCGTGCAGTTCCAGACGTAGCTGATCAGTGCCCGCGTCGAGGACGAGCGTGGCCGCAGTTCCCTGACCGACGTGTTTGATCACATTCGAGGCCAGTTCCGTGGTGATCAGCTGGGCCTCTTCCGTGAGCGCCGACATCCCCCAGCCGACGAGCTCGGCTTTGACGGCTCGGCGAAGGTCGGCCAGTTGGGGTGGCTCGGCGGCGAAAGGGAGGATGCAGCGGCGGGGGTGGGGTTCGGTGACTGAGAAGCGGTACATGGCCACACTCCTTGGGCGCTACGTCAGCGCTGCACCCAGCCGTGTCCGTACGACTGCGCTGCGTAGCCTCGCTGGTGCGAGTATGGCACCGAGAAGTCTCGCCATGTAACTTCTCACAGAATCTCGGAAGAGTGAATCTGGTGGTCTGCCAACTTCCGGCGCCCATAGCCTTGTTGTCGCTGATCTCCGTCACGGGTCAGCTCAGAAGGAAGAGGTAGTCGTCATGCCGGTGCGGGCCACTACTCGTCGACGACAGCTCGGCGTCATGATGCGCAAGCTCCGAGCCCGTAAGGGGATGACGCTGGAGGAGGCAGGTCGCCTCGTCGGGGTTTCGAAGGCGACCGTCAGCCGGTACGAGACGCAGGAAGGGCCCGTGAAGTGGCCCATCGTGGACGCGCTGTGCCGTGAGTACGGGGCGAGTGAGGCGGAGCGAAAGGCCGTGGTCGGCCTTGCCAAGGACGCCAAGCGCCAGGGGTGGTGGACCTCCTTCGCGGATTCCCTGCCGGAGAGCATGAATCTGCTCTTCACCTTGGAGGACGAGGCAGTCCGAGAGGATCACTTCGCCTGTCTGTATGTGCCGGGGCTGCTACAGACTCGCGGCTATACGGAAGCGGTGCAGCACGCGTCGGAGATGAGGCTGTCCGCGGAGGAGATCGCGCGCCTGGTCGACCTCCGGATGAAGCGGCAGGAGATTCTGAGCCGACCGAAGCCACCACACCTGTGGGCCATCCTCGACGAGTCGGTGGTCCGGCGCGTGGTCGGTTCGCGTGAGGTGATGCGCGAGCAACTGAGTCACTTGTTGCGCGCCAACGAGTCACCTGACATCACGCTTCAGGTGCTGCCATTCGCCAAGGGCGCCCACTCAGCGGCCATGGGGAGCTTCGTGATCCTCGGGGGTGCCGAGCCCTCGCTGGACGTCGTGTACGTCGACATCCACGTCGGCTCGCTCTTCATGGAGAAGGATGAGGAACTGGAGCGCTACCGGGTCGCGTTCGACTACCTTCGCGCTCAGGCGCTGGACATGGCCTCGTCCTCCGCCCTCATCGAACGTGTCCGCGAGGAGATCTGATGCGCGAAGGATGCATACCCGATAGAGATGCCGGCTGGTTCAAGTCCTCGTACAGCGGTGCCGGTAACACTGAATGCGTAGAAGCGTCCTTCGGACCGGGCAGGGCCGCCGTGCGGGACTCGAAGGAGCCGGGTCGAGGCGTGCTCGGGTTCTCCGACCGCGCGTGGGCGGACTTCGTCACGGCCGTGCGGGGCGGGGAGTTGGGCTGAGCGCCGGTGCACGAACCGCGCGGCATGGCGGTCGCCCGGCCGGGCGGGGGCGCAAGCCCGCGCCCGGCGGGCGAAGGGCCCACCGGGCGCGCGGGGCGTGGGTGCGGGGAGGTTACGGGTGATACTTCTCCTCGACCGTCTCGGCACCGCCGGACTTGCGGTCCATGGTGACGCGGACGGTCACGCTGTTGGTCTTCACGGCCTTCTCCAGGTCGTCCACGGAGCACTTCGCGGTGCCGTAGCCGTCATCGCCGATGGACGCGCCTTCGGCGCCGTCGTCCTCGGCGCAGATCGCGGCCGCGCCGAGGATCTGCGTGGCGTTGGATACCAGGAAGGCCTGCTCCATGCCGCCGTCCTCCGGCTTGACGGTCATCTTGCCGGGGGCTAGGTACTTCAGCGTGCCCTCGATCGTCTTGTGGTTACCCGCGTTGGCGACGCCGCTTCCGTCAGGGGCGGACATCGCCTTGGCGGACTTGCCGCCGTCCTGGCCCTGCGAGCCGCTCTTGGACTGAGTCGAGGCCGAGGCGTGCTGCGAGCCGGCGGCGTCTGCCGACCCGCCCTGCCCGCAGGCCGTGGCCCCCAGGCCCAGTGCCGCGGCGGCGACGATGGCGGCGGCGATGCGGCGGCCGACGCGGCCACGGAAACGGTTGGTGGCGGTGGTCATCGTGGGTCTCCGTTGCTCTGTTCTCGCGTCTCGTTCCCGGACGACAACCAGCTTCGAAGAACGGCTTGGCGTTCTGCTAATAGTCGGCTAATGCGACACGAGCGGCACACCGCAGGATGCGCGCCGTGGGGCCTGCGTATGGTCGGGGGCAAGGTGACCCTTGGAGTGGGAGGTAGCGGGATGGCTGGAGTGCCGGCGGGGGTTGTGGCTGCGGGTGGGTTGGTTGGGGGGTATTCGGTGGCTCGGTGGACCAAGAGGCGGCCCTTGGGTGGGGTTGCCCTCGCGGCTGCCGGGGCGGTGGCCGCTCGGGGTGGCGGGAGAAGGCCGGGAACGGGGCCGCCGCTGCGCTCAGTGCGGCGTACGTCGCCGCGTTCGCCGGGTCGCATCCGCTGGCGAAGAAGATCGGGGCCTGGCCGTCCGTCTTCGCCGTCGCCGGTGGCGTTGCCCTCGCGTCCTGGGCCCTCGCCGATCGGCGGTAGGGGTCCTCAGTCGTATGTAGCGGTTCGCGTACGTGCGGGGGGCTCAGGCGGGCGGGGCTTGTGGCCCGCCCGCCGTCCTACCGTCCGCCGGGCGGTTCGCCCCCGTCCCGTCCCGCCTTCCCGTCAGTCCGATGCCGACGTCAGCAGGTCCAGTTCCGGCTGGGTCAGCTTGAGGTCGATCGAGGCCAGGAGGGCGGGGAGCTGGTCGACGGAGCTGGCGCTGGCCAGGGGGGCCACGACCGTGGGCTGGGCGAGGAGCCACGCCAGGGCGACCGTGGCGGGCTCGGCGCGGTGGTTGGCGGCGACGTCGTCCAGGGCGGCGAGGACCTTCTGGCCGCGCTCGGTCTCCAGGTGCTGGGCCGCGCCCGAGGAGCGGGGGCTGTCGACCGCCGTGCCCGGGCGGTACTTGCCGGTCAGGAAGCCGGACGCCAGGGAGTAGTACGGGATGGTCGCCAGGTGGTGGCGGGCGGCGACGTCGGCCAGCTCACCCTCGAAGGTGTCGCGGGATACCAGGTTGTAGTGCGGCTGGAGGGCGACATAGCGGGCCAGGCCCTCCTGGGTGGAGAAGGTCAGCAGGGCCTCCAGGCGCTCCGCGCTGACGTTGGACGCGGCGATCTCGCGGACCTTGCCCTCCCTGACCAGCTCGTCCAGGGTGGTGATGATCTCCTCCACCGGCACCGACGGATCGTCGTAGTGGGTGTAGTAGAGGTCGATGTAGTCGGTGCGCAGCCGCTGGAGGGATTCCTCGACGCCCGATTTGATGGCGGACGAGGTCAGGCCGCGGGGCTCCGGGGAGCCGCCGCCCACCTTGGTGGCGAGGACGACGTCGGAACGGTTGCGCCGGGAGGCGAACCAGTTGCCCAGGACGGTCTCGGACTCGCCGCCCTCGTTGCCCGGCACCCACGCGGAGTAGACATCGGCGGTGTCGATGAAATTGCCGCCCGCCGCGACGAAGGCGTCGAGCACCCGGAAGGACTCGGACTCGTTGGCGGTCCAGCCGAAGACGTTCCCGCCGAGGGAGAAGGGGAAGACGGACAGGTCACCGATCTTCTGTGTGTTGTCAGCCATACGTCTTTACAACGGGTGGCCGGGCGGGGTTGTTCCTGGAGTGGTGGCTGGGCGGGGTTGTTCCTGGAGTGGTGGCTGGGCGGGGTTGGTTCTGAGGGGTTGGTCCTGAGGGGTTGTTCCTGAGGGGTTGTTCCTGGGGGGTTGTTCCTGGGGGGTTGTTCCTGGGGGCGGCCCCGTCGGGACGTAAACCGGCGGCCCTGGCGTCAAGGGGGGAGAGAGCGCCAGAGCCGCCGGAGTATCAGGGGTTGTATCAGGGGTTCATCCCGTGCTGGCGCAGCCAGGGCATCGGGTCGATCGGCGAGCCGCCGCCCGGCCGGACCTCGAGGTGGAGGTGCGGGCCGGTCACATTGCCGGTGGCGCCGACGCGGCCGATGACGTCGCCCGCCGTCACCTTGCCCGAGGTGACGACCATCGAGGACAGGTGGCAGTACCAGACCTCGGTGCCGTCGCTGAGGGTCAGCACGATGCGGTAACCGTACGAACCGGCCCAGCCCGCCTGGGTGATGGTGCCGCCGTGCACCGCCTTGGCCGGGGTGCCGGTCGGGGCGGCGAAGTCCTGGCCGGTGTGGTCGGCCGACCAGATGTCGCCCGCCTGGCCGAAGCTCGCGGTCAGGGTGTACGAGCCGACGGGGAGGGTGTACGCGGCGGCGAGCCTGGCCTGGCGCTCGGCCGCGGCCTTCTTCTCGGCCGCCTCCTTCGCCCGCTGCTCGGCGGCCTTCTTCTCCGCCTCGGCCTTGGCCTTCCGCTGCGCGGCCACCTCCGCGGCCTGGTCGGATGCCTTCTCCGCGGCGGCCTTCGCCGCGGCGGTGCGGCTGTCCTCGTCCGCCGCGTTCTGCTGGTTCTCGGCCTGCTGGAGGATGCGGGCGCGGAGCGCCTCGCCCGCGTCGGTGGTGCCGCGCTGCTCGTCCTCGCTGGTCAGCCCGGCCTGGGAGAGCGGGGCGGCGGCCGTCTGCGGGCCGCCGCTGTCGTCCGACGCCCAGGAGCCGATGCCGGGCAGGTCCTTGGCGGCGGGCAGGCTGGCCTTGACCTCATCGGCGACATGGCCGAGGTCCGGCATGGAAATGGGCGGCTTGGGACGGTCCTTGGCGCTGGCCATACCGCCCGCACCGACCGCCGCGATCACGCCGACCCCGAGGACGGCGCCGCTGCGCGCCATGGTCCCGCCGCGCTGCTTGGCCACGCGGTGCCGGCCGCGTACGGGAGCGATGGACTCCTCGGTGGGGTTCCACTCCTCCCAGGGCTCGGTCTCGAATCCGGCACCCGGGCCCTCGAACGCGTCCCCATCCGCATCCGGGTACCGATCGTCGGGGGCGAAGTGGCCGTCCCCGGAGCTCATCCCGGCGCCGGCGTCGAAGCCGGGGCCGTAGGCGGTGGCGGTCCCCAAACCGCCTCCCCGTGTGCGATACGGGGCCTCGTCCAGGGCAGACCTGTTGGACGCCACGGAGGCGCACTCCTTTCCTTCCTTCTCGCCTACCGGGTTAGCTGACGGGTTCGGAGCAGGAAGGTCTCCTACGGGTCAGGTTCGACCCGATTCACCCCAAGGTGTTGGTTCCCCGGTTCCCTTGGTGCTTCTGGTGGTGCGGTACTGCCGGTGTACGTATGGGATTCGGCGACGGCGCACGGTGCCGCCCTTGCGACGGTTGTGACGACCGCGCTGCGTTATCGAACGTTAATAGAGAGCGCGATGTGATTCCAAGCTGTTCTGAGGAATCCGCGCACCTTTGGCATGAACTTAGCGCTCAAGAGGGGACAGATCGGGGCGAGTCGGCACACTGGCCAAAGGTTCACAAAAACGCGTGCGGACCGATCGTGCAGCAATTGTTATGCGGAGGGAGCTCGGTCGACTACGCACGGTATGGACCCGGTCGGCTACGGACGGTATGGACCCGGTCGGCTACGGACGGTGGGGAGTGTCGCCGCCCCCCGTAAGGCCTGTGCGGTGCGCATCACCGCCGTCGCGCCCGTTCCCCCGTCCGTTTCCGCGGGCCGGGGTCCGGCGGACCGCCAGCAGCGCCATGTCGTCCGACGTCCCGCCGTCCGTATGGCGCTCGACATCGGCCACCAACGCGTCCAGCAGCTCCTGCGGATCGGCGAAGCGGCGGCCGCGCAGCTGCTTCGCCGGGTCGTAGAACGCGCCATTGCGGTCCCGGGCCTCCGTCACCCCATCCGTGAACAGCAGCAGCGTCTCCCCCTCCTCGAACCCCAGCTCCATCACCCGGTCCGGCCACCCGGCCAACTCCCCCATCCCCACCGGCAGCGCCGCCGCCTCCGGCTCCAGGGCGCGCACCGCGCCGTCCTCCGCCATGAGCAGCGGTGCCGGATGGCCGCGGTTGAGCAGCCGCAGAGTGGAGCCGCCACGCGGAATCTCGGCCACCACCGCCGTCGTGAACCCCTCGAACACCTCCAGGTCGGCCCGCCGGGCGCCCTCACGCTGCAGCGCCCGTTCCAGCCGGCCCACGAGCGCCTCCAGAGTCGTCTCCTGCTCCGCCGCCTCCCGAAAGCAGCCCAGCAGGATGGCCACGACCTCCACGGCCCCCAGCCCCTTGCCGCGTACGTCTCCGACGGTCAGCCGTACGCCGTGCGGGGTGTCCTGGACCGCGTACAGGTCACCGCCGATCGCCGCGTACTTCTCCGCCGGGACGTAGCGCGCGGCGATCTCCAGCCCGGCGAGACGGGCGGGCGGCGCGGGCAGGACGGCGCGCTGGGCCGCCTCCGCGACACCGCGCGCCGAGGCGAGCCGGTGGTAGCTGCGGCGTACGACACGGTTGATCGCCACCGCCAGCACGGTCACGGTGGCGACCGTGACGATCTCGGTGGCCGCCTGGGTCGGGTCCGTCACACCGTGCAACTCCGCCAGCAGGCAGGTCGTGAGGACGGCGATGACGGCCATGATGACGGTCTGGCGCAGCGGTAAGAGCGCCGCGGCGACCAGAGGGGCGGCGGCGAAGAAGGGCGAGGCGGTGTAGCCGGACGGGGTGGCCAGGTCGAAGCTGACGCCGCCGAGGATGAGGAGGGCGGGAACCCAGCGGGCCACCCGGCGGCCCGGCAGCCCCTGGTGAGCGTCCTCGGCCGGGCCGGGCCCCGCGGTGGGGCCGGTGAATGCGTCGGCGGAGACACCACCGGCCGCGGCGCCGGTGTCGATGAGCGTGCGCAGGCGGGTGCGGCGGCGGTGGGTGTGCGGGCGGCTCAGCCGGGGCCAGGCCGTACGCCACTCCGTACGGGCGCCCGTACGAGCCCTGCTCCCTCGCACCCGCACCGGCTTCTCTCGCTTCCCTGGTCCGCGTCCCGCCGTCGCCGCCCTCGTCACCTTCGTCACCAGGCTTCCGGCTGACGGGCTGCCAGGCGAATCGGTGTCGGCCAAGCGGGTGCTGGACGGGCGCCGTGAGCGGGCCCGGCTCCCGCGCGTGCGCTGCGGGCAGGCAGCGGGCACGCGGAGGGCTCACTGCGGGCACGTGGAGGGCGTACACGGGCACTCAGCGGGCACGCGACGGGCTCTCCGCGGCGCGGCAGAGGCTGTGGGCGCGTCAGACCCACGACGAGAGCGCCAGAGGTTACGCGGCGGGTGCCCTGCCGGCCCGTCAGAGGTCACGAGGGAGTCAGCGGCCAGGAGGGCGTCAGCGGCTACGGGCGCACCAGACACCAGAGGTTGCGGATGCAGCAGAAGTTACGGATACGTCATGGGTTACAGATGCGTCAGAGGCTACGGATGGTCAGAGGCACCCATGCGACGTCAGAGGTCGACGCCCAGCGCGCGGGCGTGGCGGTCCGCCGCGAGCTCCGCCGAGACCTCGTCGAGGTAGACCTCGCACACCAGCCGTCCGTCCCGGGTGAGGTTGTGCTCCAGCTCCCACAGCACGACCTCGTCCCCTCCTGCGAGCAGGAAGGCGTGCTCATAGAACCGGCACCAGGTCGCGTCGGGGCCGCCGGAGCGGCGCCGGGGCTTGGGCGCGAGGGCGATGTCATGGGCGAACGCGGTCGTCAGCAGCCGCTCGGTCTCCTCGCCCGGGCGGTCGGGGTTCTCCGCGCGGCGCAGGACACGACGGGCGTGGTCGGCCGAATTGTCGGCCACATACGCACGGGAGCTCTCCAGGGGCTCGGCCGTATGCAGCAGCTGGTCCGGCAGCCACAGGGGTAACCCGTCGAGCTCCTCCCAGCGGGCACCGCCGAGGCGATCATGGACGCGGCGCTCGGCCAGCGTCAGGGCGTCCTCGTCCGCGTAGAGCTCGTACAGCGGGCGACCGCCCTCGCCGGTGTTGTGCTCCAGTTCCCACAGCAGCAGGCTGCTGCCGTCGGGGAGCAGGAAGACATGCCGATAGGTGCTGTAGCCGAGCTGGCCGCACCGCTCATTGCACTGTCGGCAGGACCGCAGCTCGGACTGGTGCATCAGGGCGCTCCGCGCCTGGGCCAGCACCGCCTCGCCGATCTCGAAGCCGTTCTGCGCACGGGCGAGCAGCCCGTCCATCAGCTCGGCCGGGGTCCCGTCCGCTCGTGAGTGCCCCATGTCTCTCCTCCCGCCTCCCGGCGTTGATTCGCCGCGCCCCCGGGCGACTACCTCGCGCACTTAGCGTAGCGGCGTGAACACGCGCCGCGCCGCGGTTCCGCGAAGCTGTCGGTGTGACTGTGCCTCACTCACTCCTGCGTCGTAGCGCCTGGATGTATCACTCGTCCGACCGGTCGAACAAGTACGCCCGCGGGGCAGGGTGGGTCGGTCGGCCACCGTGGGCGCCGGGTCCCACCGCGTCCGGACCCCTTCTGCCGGCCAGCCGCTTCCCTTCATTCAATTAAAGGGACTCACGTGCCCGCCGGGCCGAGCTGGGCCAAATGGGCCTTGCATTGGTCCCCCTTAGCGGGATTCTTGGAGAACACGCCCCGGAAGAGCCGCACTATGCCGGACGGGTGAAGCTGACTGGCGGCCCGAAGCCTTAACTGATGAGCTTCGTTGTGTCATGCGTCCGTGAATTCGCGGAGCAACCCAGACGGAGGAATTAAGTGAACATCGGCAAGAAGGCGATTCTCCTGACCGCGGCCGCCGGCGCTCTGGTCATCGGTGGTGCGGGCGGTGCCCTGGCCAACAACAACGACGACCTCATCGTGCAGCTCAACAGCTGTGACACGGCCACCGGTGCCACCACCAACACCGGCGGCGCCGCCCCCACCGGCGACATCAACATCGGGTCGGACTGCGTCAACTTCACCAACAGCAGCGGTTCGGTCGTCCAGGCCAACGACTGCGACACGTCCACCGGTGTCACGCTGGTCACCGGCGCCGCCGCCCCGACCGGCGACACCAACATCGGCTCCAACTGCACGAACATTGCCGTCGACGACGACAGCGTCAAGCGCCACTGAGTCGCTGACCCTTTCATGGTGTTCCCGCCCGCGGTAACACCATGAGGCATCCCCCCGTTGGGAATCGCGGCCCTGGAAGCTCCTCTTCCAGGGCCGCTGCCATGAAAAAGGTTTTTCGGTGACGGTGCCGAGCACACCGCGCCGAAAGCCCGATTGGAGGCTCTTTATGCACATGCGCAAAAGGTCGGCGCTTCTCGTGGCCGCCGTGGGTGCGCTGCTCATCGGCGGTGCGGGCGGAGCCGACGCCGCCGATTCCGGTCCCAGCCGCGCGGCAGGCGCCAACGGCGGGACGCAGAGCAATCGCTGCACCACCAGTTCCGTCGTCGGCGCCATCACCGTGGCCGCCGGCCCGACCGAGATCAGCAATCAGACCGACTGTGTCAACACCGCCGAATCGGGCGTGACGACGCAGGAGAACCGCTGCCGTACCCACTCCGTCATCGGTCCGATCACCGTCGCGCTGGCTCCCGGTTCCGAAATCAAGAACGGGACCAACTGCGTCAACGTCAGCAAGTCGGGTGGTGTCACGAAGCAGACCAACGACTGTCGCACCACCTCCGTGACGGGCCCGATCACAATCGGCCCCGGCTCCGACGTCACCACCGAGACCAACTGTGCCAATGTCGCCGGCTCCGACCCCGAGAACGGAAGTCAGGGGACGAAGGCGAACGGCACGAAGAGCGGTAAGAGCGGTGGCCAGGGAAACCGTCAGCGGTCCTGAAAAATCGAGCTCACCGGAGTTCGCCACCGAGCTTCCGGAAAAATCCGCTCGACATGAACGCGGCCTTGGGGAAATCTCCCCGGGGCCGCGTTCATTTTTTGCGAAGAGACATCCACCGACTTCCGCACCGGCTGAATATACCTTTGCTGAACATACCTTTACTGTGGCGGATGGGTGGTGCTTCACATAGTCCCGGATCCCGGATTGCCCAAATCTCGTTCAAGAGGTGTCTGCGGAATATTCGCGGAGAAGACCCGATATGGAGGCACCAGAACAATGCAGATCGGCAAGAAGGCAGCTCTCATGGCCGCGGCGGCCGCGGGCACAATGGTGGTCGGCGGCGCCGGTAGCGCGAGTGCTCATGGGCTCTTCCCGCAGTCCAGCAGTGCTCAGCGAAACCACTGTGAGACGGCAACCGGCGCCACCACCAACACCGGTGCCGCGGCCCCGACCGGCGACATCACCCTCGGCTCCGACTGCGTGAACTTCGCGCAGAACGTGGGTTCGGTCGTCCAGTCCAACGAGTGCGACACGGCCACCGGCCCCACCGTCATCACCACCGTGGCCGCCCCGACCGGCGACACCAACATCGGCTCCGACTGCACGAACATCGCGGTCAACGATGCCCCGGTCGTGGTCGTGCACAAGGACCCGCCGAAGAAGCACAAGGCCAAGGACCCGCACAAGGCCAAGAAGGTGCACAAGGCCAAGGCCGACCCGCACAAGGCCAAGAAGCACCACAAGGCCAAGGTGAAGGCGAAGAAGAAGGACTGCAAGCACTGACGGCCGATCTCGCGATCGAGCACGCGGCGCCCCCGGAAGCGCGTTTTCCGGGGGCGCCGCGGCGTTCGGCCGGATCGTTCGGTGCCAGGATTCAGCGGGATCGTTCAGCGGTGTGTTTCAGCATCCCGCAAGAGCCGGTACGCACTGGTTCGGATTGTTCCCGGAGACCGTGGTCGCGGCGAGCGAGATCGTGCCGCCGTCGGTGAAGATGCCGCCGCCCTGGCCGCCATTGGCCGTATTGCCGGTGACCGTATCGCCGATCATTTGTGTCGTGCCCGCGTGCTGGAACAGCCCACCGCCGTTCAACGTGGCGGTATTTCCGGTCACGGTGGTGGACAGGACACGCAGTGCGCTGCCCATATTGGCGATACCGCCACCGAAACTGCCGGCGGTGTTCTCGGCGACCCGGCTGCCGTTGATCGTGAGATCTCCGACCGCGGTGGCGATACCGCCGCCCTCGAAGTTGGTGGTCCTGTTCCGCGCGACCGTGACGGCGCCCAGCAGCGTCGTTCCGAAGTTACTGACGCCGCCGCCCGAGCTGGACGCGGCGTTGTCGGAGATGTTGCCGCCCGAGACGCTGAGGGTGGCCGACGTATTGACGTGGATGCCGCCGCCGTCCCCCGCGGAATTGTGCGTCACATCCGTGGCCGAAAGCACCGCTGAACCGCCCGAGGCGACCTCGATGCCACCGCCGACGTTGCTCGCGGTGTTGCCCGTGACCGTGGCGTTGATCAGCCTCAGTGAGCCCGCGTCGAAGATGCCGCCGCCGTCGGTACCCGCCCCCGAGGTCGCCCGGCCGCCCGAGAAGGTCACGCCGTTGACCGTAAGGCTTCCACCGGGCGCGATCTCCGCGAGCCGGAAGTCGCCCGCGGCCGCACTGCGTGTGATGGTCGCTTGGGTCCCGCTGATGGTCACGTCACGGGTGATGAGCGGCAGTCCGTCGGGGCCGTTGGGACCGCCGGTGTACGCCGCGGTGCCCAGCGTGTACACACACCCCGTGGCCAGGGAGACGGAGCCGCCCGAGGGCGAGCCGTTGGCCTCGCTCACCGCGGTGATCAGCGCCGCCACGTCCCCGCAGGGCACCGGGGCCGCCTTCTCGCCCGCCCCTCCGCCGCCTCCCTTCCCTTCGGCGGACGCCGGAGCGGAAACCGCCCATGCCGATACCGCCAGCGCCAGGACGGGGATCAATCCCCGGATCGTTGTCGCGAGTCGCACGAGGAGTCTCCTTTAGCGTTTCCGAGCAGCGGGTCAGACGCAGCAGGTTCAGACTCTGCGGTCGAGTACCGTTCGGCATCCGCTCAAGCGCCGGTCGAGTGAGACTCGATCTTCTGTACGACGGGGGTGCGAACACCCCGTTCCCAGGCCGCGGAAGACCGTGCGACGGGACCCTCAGAAACGACGAAACCGCAGGTCACCGATGGCGCCTGCGGTTTCCGAAGTGGGTCATCAGGGGCTCGAACCCTGAACCAATGGATTAAAAGTCCACTGCTCTGCCAATTGAGCTAATGACCCGCACCCCCGCAGCATAGCTCGGCCGGGGACCAACACCCGAGCCAATACCCTCCGGGAGCGAAGGGCCGTGCAACAGCGCGGTGTTGCACGGCCCTCCGGACGGCCCGATCAGCCGTTGCGCTTCCAGCGCGGCTTGTCGGCGCGGCGGTCGAAGGACGAGCCGCCGGAGCGCTCGTACGAACGGCCGCCGGTGGAGCCGCCCCGGTGGTCGTCACGGCGGGCCGGGCGGTCGTCGCGACGGTCGCGGTTGAACGGACGGTCCCCGCCACGGTGGTTGTGGTCGCGGCGCTCGAAGGAACGGCCACCACGGTCGTTCTCCCGGCGGTCGCGGCTGAAGCCACCGCGGTCGTCACGGCGCTCGTACGGACGGCCGCCACGGTCGTCCCGACGTCCGAAGTTGCCACGGTCGTCGCGACGGTCGCGGTTGAAGCCACCACGGTCGCGGTCGTTGTTGTCCCGGCGGTCGAAGGAACGGCCACCCCGGTCGTTGTCCCGACGGTCGCGGTTGAACGGGCGGTCCCCGCCACGGTCGTCACGGCGGTCGTCGCGACGGTCATCCCGGCGGTCGCGGTTGAAGCCGCGGTCGTTGTCCCGACGGTCGAAGGAGCGACCGCCACGGTCGTTGTCCCGACGGTCGCGGTTGAACGGGCGGTCGTCGCGACGGTCATCCCGGCGGTCCCGGTTGAAGCCGCGGTCGTTGTCCCGACGGTCGAAGGAACGGCCACCCCGGTCGTTGTCCCGGCGGTCGTACGAGGAGCGGCGCGGCGCCTCGTCGTCGCCCGCGCCCTCGGCGGCGTCCGCGGACTTCACCGCGGGCACGGTCGCGGGCTCCGCCGTACGCTGCGCCGGCAGCGTCACAGCGGCCGCGGCCGCCGTCTCCGCCCCGGCCTCGGAAGCGGGCTCCGCCGGTGCCACGGTCTCGCCACGCTCACGCGCCGCCCGCGCGGACAGCCGGTCGGCCTCCTCGCGGAGCTCGGCCGCGCGCCGCTGCACCCGTTCCAGCTCCCGGCTGAGATCCTGCACCTCGCGCTCGGCCTGCTTGGCCGCGTTCGAGGCCGCCTCCGCCTGCACCTCGGTGAGCGAACGCGCGCCAGTGATCTGGGCCACGTCCTCGTCGAACGCACCGCCGCCGCCGACGATGTGGCGGGAGGCGTCGACGCCCGCGTCCTCCATCAGCCGGAAGATCTGGCGGCGCTGGTGCGGCAGGGCCAGCGAGACGACGGTGCCGCTCTGGCCCGCCCGGGCCGTACGGCCGGAGCGGTGCAGATAGTCCTTGTGGTCGCCGGCCGGGTCCACGTTCAGCACCAGGTCGATGCCGTCGACGTGGATACCGCGCGCGGCGACGTCCGTGGCGACGAGCACATTGACGTACCCGTCCTTGAAGTCGGCCAGCGTGCGGGTGCGGGCGCCCTGCGTCATGCCGCCGTGCAGCGCGTCGGCGCGTACGCCCGCGTCGCACAGCTGCTCGGCGACCCGGTCGCAGCCCAGCTGGGTCCGGACGAAGATGATGGTGCGGCCCTTGCGCGCCGCGATGGCGGCGGTGACCGGCGCCTTGTCCTTCGGCTTCACCACGAGCACGTGGTGGGTCATCGTGGTGACCGCGCCCTGTGCCGAGTCGACCTCGTGGGTGACCGGGTCGACCAGGTAGCGCTTGACCAGGCTGTCGATCTCGTTCTCCAGCGTCGCGGAGAACAGCAGCCGCTGGCCGCCCTGCGGCACCAGGTCGAGGATCTCGGTGACCTCGGGCAGGAAGCCCATGTCGGCCATCTGGTCGGCCTCGTCGAGGACGGAGACCTGGACCTTGTCGAGGGACGCGGCGCCGCGGTCGATGATGTCGCGCAGTCGGCCCGGGGTGGCGACCAGGATGTCCACGCCCCGCTCCAGCGCGTAGATCTGATTGCCCATCGAGGTGCCGCCGCAGACGACCTTGAGCTTGAGGCCGAGGACATCGCCGTAAGGCTGCAGCGCGTCGCTCACCTGCATCGCCAGCTCGCGGGTCGGGGTCAGGATGAGGCCCCGGGGCCGCTTCTTCTCGGTGTGCCCGCCGGCCAGCGTGGTCAGCAGCGGAAGACCGAACGAGAGGGTCTTGCCGGAGCCGGTACGGCCGCGGCCGAGGATGTCCTTCCCGGCCATGGCGTCGGGGATGGTCGCGGCCTGGATCGGGAAGGGCGTGGTCACGCCGTTCTGCGCCAGCTTGCGGACGATCTGTTCGGGGAGGCCGAGGTCGGCGAAAGTGATGTCGGGCGCCTTAGGGGTCTCGGGGGCTTCCGTGGCGGCTTGCTCAGCCTGCTCGTCGCGCTGCTCCTGCTCGAACGGCTCGGCCGGAGCGGTCAGCTCGTTCGGCTCATCGACAGCGGGCATGACGGCGTGATCAGTGGAAACGGACATGCGAAATGCGAAACCTTCCGGAGTCTCGGCACGCGCCCAAACTCCGTGTTGTCGCAAACGACCGCCTCTATGCGGTCAGCCACGGGATGGCAAGGAACGCGCCTCACGGCGCACTTTTACGAGGCGCCGGGCAAATGGGATCAAACGATCTACCACCATACGCACCTTCACCCCTCAAGAGCAAATGAGCTCCCTCGGTGGTGGACAGCGGTGCCAGGCGTGGGGGTCTTCCGGGTCCGGGTCGTCGCGGGGTCGGCCCGCGGCGTCCGGTGCGGATCAGCCCGCCGGCTGGGCCGACGGGGAGGCGGGCGCGGTCGGGGGCTCGGCGTCGGTCGGCTTCGGGTCCGGCGCGCTCGGCGGCGGGCTCGTCGGCCGGGGCGCGGGTGGCGCGTCGGACGGGGTGGCGCCGCCCGGCTGCGGCGGGGCGGAGGGGTCCGGTCCATGGTGCGGGGCCCCGTGCTTACCGGGCGGGGCCGACGGCTCGGTCTCGGGGTCGGTCGCGGAGGCCGAGGCCGACCGGTCCTCGCCGTCCTTCCGCTTCTCGCCCTTCTTCCCCTTCCCGTCCTTCTTGTCCCGGCCGGAGTCGTCGTGCACACGCCCCCTGCTGTCCGACCGCACCACGGCGCCACCCGTGTCCGCCGCCTCGCCCTTCTGGTGGGAGCCACGGTGTTTGTCCGGCCGCTCGGGGTCGTCGGCGATGCTCATGCAGCCGCCCAGCGCCATCGTGACGGCCACGAGCGCCGCGAGCGCCGCCCCGCGCGCCGCGGGACGGGGCGCGCGCCGGGAGGGCCGGGACGTCCGGGCGGAACGGGACGTCCGGGGGGAACGGGCGGTGCGAGGAGCGGGGGATCCGGGCACGGGGAATCCAGGCATGCGCGGGACACCTCCAGACGGCAGGGATGTGACGCCCTGCTCAACTGGCCCCGACCCGCCCAGGACACGCATACGGCGCGGACCCGGCCCAGCGCGTAGACCGCGCGTCCGGCGTCGGTCGTAGGCGGGGGCGGCCGGAGGCCGATATCGGCAGCGGGCCGGGGTCGGATGAAGCCGGGATCGGCAGACGCCGCGATCGGCAGAGGTCAGGGATCGGCAGACGCCGCGATCGGCAGAGGTCAGCGATCAGCCGTAGCCGAGCGCGTGCAGCCGGGCGTCGTCGATCCCGAAGTGGTGCGCGATCTCATGGACCACGGTCACCTCGGTCTCCTGGACGACGTCCTCCCGCGTCTCGCTCATCCGCAGCGTCGGACCCCGATAGACCGTGATCCGGTCCGGCAGGACGCCCGCGTACCACTCACCCCGGTCGGTGAGCGGCGTCCCCTCGTAGAGCCCGAGCAGCTCGGGATCCTCCGCCGGCGGCTCGTCCTCCACGAACACGGCGACGTTGTCCATGAGCCGTGTCAGCTCCGGCGGAATCCGGTCCAGCGCCTCGGCGACCAGTTCCTCGAACTCCTCGCGCGTCATCTCCAGCACGAGGCCATTGTCAGGCAGCCGGGCCCGGAAAAGGAGCGGTCCGCGCCAAGGCATCCGCGCCGGACGCGGGACAGGCGCCTGGCACGCCGCCACCGCCCGGCACCCAGTGCGCCATCACAAGACCCGCTCCCGCGCCGCCCAGGCATACGCGCCCGTACGCCCAGGCATACGCCCCCGTACGGCCGGGCATACGGGAGCAATGGCCCGCGAACCGCTCCGGCTGCTCCGTGCCACCGCCCAGCGCGCACGTACCGCGGCCGTCTCCCTCCTTCGCCGCTTCCGCCGCCCCTCGCAGACCTCCTCCCGCTCCCCCTCCCCCGATGCCGCGGCGTTCGACCCCTCGGCACTCGACCCCGCCGCTGGCCCCCGCCCCCTCGTCCGCGCCGCCGGGCTGGCCGCCGTGACCGTCCTCGGCGCCTGGATCGGACTGCTGGTGGTCGGCAGCGTCCATATCTCCGTGGGTCCCATGGACACCCGGATGGCGCTGCGGCCGTCCCTCACCGGCGGCACCAAGATCAACGTGGCCCCGCTCGGCGCGCTCGAGCTGAACAGCCACCACGCCCCGCTCCGCCTGGACGTGGATGTGGACCGGCTCGATCCCATACGGTCCCAGGCCCTCGTCGACCACCCCGAGCGGCTCTCCGGGCTGCAGGACGAGGTCGCGAGCGATGTCACCCGCGGCACCCTCGGCCTCGCGGTCCGCTCCTGCGTCGCCGTCGTCTTCGGCGCCACCGCGCTGGGCCTGGCGGTCTACCGCCGCCCGCGCCGGGCGCTGGCCGCCGGGGGCTCGCGCTCACGCTGCTGACCGCCTCCGGGGGCGCGGTCTACGCGACCTGGAACCCGAATTCCGTCCTGGAGCCGCGCTACTCCGGGCTGCTCTCCAGCGCCCCCTCGGTGGTCGGCAACGCGCGCAGCATCGTGAGCGATTTCGACGTATATCAACGGGAGTTGGCCCGGCTGGTGACCAATGTCACCCAGCTCTACGAGGCGACCTCGACACTCCCCGCGTATCAGCCCGATCCGACCACCATGCGGGTGCTGCACATCTCGGACGTCCATCTCAATCCGGCCGCGTGGCACATCGTGCAATCGCTGGTGCGGCAGTACAAGGTCAGCGTGATCATCGACACCGGCGACACGATGGACCACGGCACCGCCGCCGAGAACGGCTTCCTGGACCCCGTCTCCGACCTCGGCGCCCCCTATGTCTGGGTGCGCGGCAACCACGACTCGCCGTCGACCCAGCGCTACCTCGCCCGACGCAAGGGGGCGCATGTGGTGGACAACGGCCAGGTGATCAACGTCGCCGGGCTGCGGATCGCGGGCATCGGCGATCCGCAGTTCACCCCCGACCGTTCCAGCGCGGCCGCCGGTGACGCGGCCGAGCACAGCGCCGGGCGACGGCTGGCCGAGGCGATCCGGGACCGCAAGGCCACCGGCGCGCCGGTCGACATCGCCCTCGCCCACAACCCGATCGCCGCCCGGGAGACCGACGGCACGGTGCCGCTCGCCCTCACCGGCCATGTCCATCACCGCCGTACGGAGGTGCTCCCCGGCGGCACCCGGCTGATGACGGAGGGGTCGACGGGCGGCAGCGGGCTGCGCGCGGTGGACGACGGCACACCGGACACGGTGCAGGCGTCGGTCCTCTATCTGGACCGGGACACGCGACGGCTCCAGGCGTGGGACGAGATCGATCTGGGCGGTCTGGGCCTGGCGAAGGCCGAGGTCAGCCGTCATCTGCCCGCCGAGAACCGCCCGGGAGCGACGCCGACGCCCACCACTCCGTAAACCGTTTTGGCGAACCTCACCGGCATCCCATATGCTTCTCGCGTCCCCGAAAGCGCCGCAAGGCGCCCAGGTGGGCCATCGGCCCTCATCGTCTAGTGGCCCAGGACGCCGCCCTTTCAAGGCGGTAGCACGGGTTCGAATCCCGTTGGGGGCACCACCTTCTTTTGGTCACCGCAGGTCAGAACGTACCTGCCGGTGACTTTTTTATGCGCACACGCGCTCCGGAACCCCACAATCCGCGGAACTCCCAGAACCCCCGGAATGACTTCCTCCCCCACAGGGTTGTACGCAACGGACCCGCCGCAGAACCCACGCATGCGAGGGAGCGCAGATGACCGTCCAGGACGTCGACCGGACCAGCTTCGCCGAGGAGTGGGAGCGGTGGCACCGCGCCCATGAGCAGGCACTCGCCGACCCCCACGGCTTTCTCGCGATCACCGGCCTGCACTGGCTGAGCCCGGAGCCGGCCCGGTTCGAGGACGCCCCCGGGGCCTGGTCCAGCGGCCCGGAGGGCGTGGTCGTCGAGCTGGCCGACGGCGAGGAGCTGACGCTCGACGGCACGGCGGTGCACGGGCGGTACGTCTTCGGGGTGATCGCCGAGCGGGACAGCCTGTACGCGGGGTACGGCGACGCGGCGATCGAGATCGCCAAGCGCGGCGGCCACGACATCGTCCGCCCCCGCCACCCCGGCAACCCCCTCCGCACCGCCTTCACCGGCACCCCCGCCTACGCACCCGACCCCCGCTGGGTCCGCGGCGGCCGTTACCTCCCCTTCGACGAGCCCCGCGCGATCACCGTGGGCGCCGCGGTGGAGGGGCTGGAGCACGTCTACGACGCGCCCGGCCAGGTCGAGTTCGAGCTGGCCGGCGAGACGCTCCGGCTCACCGCCTTCAACGGCAAGCGGCCCGGCAGCCTGATGGTGCTCCTCACCGACGCGACCTCGGGCGTGACCACCTACGCCGCGAACCGCTCCCTCCAGATCGACGCCCCCGACGACACCGGCCGCGTCACCCTCGACTTCAACCGCGCCACCAACCTCCCCTGCGCCTACACCGACCTCGCGACCTGCCCCCTGCCGCCCACCGAGAACCGGCTGCCGGTCGCGATCGAGGCGGGCGAGCGCATCCCCCTGGAGCGCGGCGGCCGCCCCTGACCCGGGCCGGCACCGGCCGTGTCCTGACCCCTCGGTGAGCGGTCAGGACACGGTCAGAGGTCTGATACGCTGATCCAGCGACAACGACGCGGCGGAGAAAAATCAAGGCCCCGGTTCGATATCGCAAGGAGTGCGAATCCACAGCGGGAAATCCCGTTGGGGCCGCACCCCACATGTGCGAGACTCGTGCTCGTACACGCAAGGTCCTGTGGAGCAGTTTGGAGTGCTCGCCACCCTGTCAAGGTGGAGGCCGCGGGTTCAAATCCCGTCAGGACCGCTGCGGCTGGGTAGCTCAGTTGGTACGAGCGTCCGCCTGAAAAGCGGAAGGTCGCCGGTTCGACCCCGGCCCCAGCCACCGCAGCCCTCACCAGGGCAAAGCCCCCTCCCGGGTCATCCGGAGGGGGCTTCTTCGTTGCCCGTGACGCCTACGGCTGACGCCAACGGCGCCGGATCACCGGATCTACGCCAACCGGTCCTCCAGGCGGCCGAGCGCCTTCCGCTGCTCATCGAGCGAGGCGTGGGCGTAGACCTGCATGGTCACGCCGTGATCGCTGTGCCCGGCGATCTGCTGGACGACGTGCACCGGGACCCCAAGATCCAGCAGCAGCGTGATGCAGGTGTGCCGGAGATCATGGAAGCGCAGATCCAGGCCGAGCCGCTTCCGCACCGGGTCCCAGCTCCGGCGCAGGTTGTCCGGCTCGTACGGCGTCCCGATCCGGGACGGGAAGACCAGTCCGTTTTCCTGCCAGGCCATGCCGGCCGCCGCCCGCTCCTGCGCCTGGCGCTCCTGGTGGGCGCGGAGCGCGGAGACCGCGAGGGGCGGGAGAGGGATGGTGCGCTCGGAGGACCGCGTCTTGGGGAGGACAAGCCGCAGCTCTCCCCCGACGCGCTGGAGGTTGGTCAGCACGGTGAGGGTGCCCCGCTCCAGGTCCACCGCCGACCAGCGCAGGCCCAGCAGCTCACCGCGCCGCATGCCGAGGAGCAGCGCCAGGACGTAGAGGGCGTGCAGGCGATGATCCCGGAGTTCCTTGAGCACCAGCTTGGCCTGAGCCGGTGAGAGCCCCTTGCCGATCCGGTAGGAGGGCGCCGGGGTCTTCACGAGCTTGGCGACGTTCCGCATGATCAGCTCCTCGCGGACGGCGTGCTCCAGGGCGTTCCGCAGCACGGCGTGAATCGACTGGACCATGCGGGCCGACAGCTTGCGCTCACAGCAGCGGCGAGCGGCGCAGCACTGCGGCTTCGCCCGTTCCTTGTCCCAGCCGTTCTTGCAGCACTGGCACTCTTCGCGCACCCGGTTGAGCCAGACCCGGACCTCTTGGGCACGCAGGTCACGGATCTTCTTGCCACCCAGGCCGGGGACCAGGTGAACGCGCACGACACTTTCGTAGCCCTGGTACGTCTTGGGCCGCCGGTTGGGCGCCACCTCTTCGGCCAGCCAGTAGGCCAGGTACTCGCCGACCGTCGAATCGGTGTCGGGCAGGGGCACCCCCTTCTGATCTTGGGACTGTAGATCGATCAGCTTGCGGTGCACCTCCTCCCACGTCTCGCCATACACGGACTTGCGCTTACGGATGCCGGACGCCGTGATCACATACGCCCGGCCCTCGTAGCGGCCGTCCTTGCGCTTGATGATCGTTCCGGCCCCGTTGGGGTTGCGCTTGCGCTGGGATGGCATCAGGCGGCCTCGGCAATCTGGTGGTCGATGAAGTCGCGGAGTGCGGCGGCCGGGACGCGGCGGGCGCGGCCGATGGTGATGGAGGGCAGGCGCCGGGACCGGATCAGGTCGTAGACCGTGGAACGACCGATCTTGAGCCGGGCCATCACCTCCGGCACGGTGAGCAGTTCGTCAGCCATGGGTTGGCTCTCCATCCGTTCCGGGAGCGGGGGTGATCGTGGCCGCCAGCCATTCCTCGGCGGGGGTGAGGCCGGTTCCGGCGTAGGCCCAGTGGGCGAGTACGAGCGTGGTGCCGCCCTGCTCCAGCTCGGCGGCAGCTTGGGCACGTCGCCATGCGGCACGGGCGTCGCGGAGTGCGCCGAGGGTGGTGGAGTAGCGGCGGGACTTGGTGGAGAAGTGGCCCCGGAAGCCGAGCATGTGAGCCCAGGCCCGCAGCCGGAGGTGTTCCAGGTCTTTGCGGGCGCCGAGCGCCCAGGCGGTGCGGACGAGGCGGCGGGCGTGCTCGCTGATGTCGAGCTGGGCGACTTCGGCGATGAGCCGTATGGGCCGGTCCAGGGCCCCCGTCGCGGTCTCAGCGCCCTTGGTGGCGTACTTGGCGATGTACGCGGCCACGGCCCGGTCAGTCAGTTCCTGGCCGCTGCTGAAGTCGGCGCCTCGGATGGGCCGTACGTCGAGTTCGTCGCCGAAGGCGAACGTGTGGGCCCGCCCGTCGATGACCGGTCCGGCGACCTGCGCCTTGGGCGTAGCCGCCTCGATAGCGTCGGTCAGCAGTTCGACCGTGGCCCAGGTCGGAGGCGGAGTGTGGCCGCCGCCGGGGCCGTCGATGCGGATCACGGCGTGGAAGTGGACGGCGCCGCGCTTTTGGTACTCGGCCACTTTGGCGAAGGACAGCCGGGCGTGCTCGCGGAAGGCCCGTTGTGTGAGCCCGGCCCGCTTGGCGACCTCCCGCCGCAGGTAGATCGAGAACCGCCGCCACAGCAGGCCAGCGTGAGCGTTCCAGAGAATCGCGGATTCGTAGTCGTACCTGTCCGGCGCGAGCGGCGTACCAAGCGCGTCGTCCTCCTGGTCGTGGCGAACGCCGCACCGGCATCGACGGACCGTGCCAGCCGGGCCGGTGGGCCGGTTGTGGACCGGGCCGAAGCTGGGCGCGGTGAAGGTGGCGAAGACGCGCGGGTGCGTGGCGACGTCTTCCGGGGTGCCTTTGCCGCCGCGCAGTCCGGCGGTGATCAGGTGGAAGGTGTCGCGGCGGTAGGTCTCGGCGCAGGCCGGGCACCGGGTGATGCGGCGGTTGTTGCAGCGGACCAGGAGCTGCCCGGCGGGCAGTTCGGCGGAGTCCAGGTGTCGGAGGACGCTGCCGATTTCACCGGTGTCTTGGTTGAGGTGGTGTTCGGTGCGGTGGCCGTCGAGGCGGATGGGGTTGGTGCAGCCGCCGAGGCCGGAGAGTTGGCGGAGCAGTGCGGGCATGGTGCCGAGTGCTGCCAGGCTGCCCAGTTCGGGCAGCGGTGGTGGGGTGGTGCGGGTGATGATGGGCTCTCCTCTTTCGGCTCTTGGGTCGGGAGGGGTTGGGCTGCCGGGGCGGCGGATGCTTGGCGGTATCGAGGCCGCCCCGGCAGTCGTGTTCGAGCGGGATCAGCGGCGGCGCTGGCTGGCCAGCAGCGAGCGCATGACCACGGCGGCCACGGCGACGGAGACGGCCGTGACAGCGACAGCGGCGAGCAGGGCCGTCAGGACGATGCCGACCGTGACCACGGCGCCGACCGTTCCTGCGTTGAGCCCGCTCAAGGCCCCGGCCGGGCGAGTTGGAGCGGAGGCGGGGGCGGGGGCGTGCTGGCAGGAGCAGGCCGGGGCGGGGCTGTGCTGGGCAGCCGGGACAGCGGTGGGGTGGACGATCGACGGCGTGGGGGCCTCGGGGTACTTCGGTCGGAACACCGCGATCTCCTCTCAGCTACTCGTCTAGTCGTGTTGGTCGTTGACGGAGTCGACGCCGGAGCGCGTACCGGACTCCACGGAGGGCGCAAGCCCGGTGTGGGCGAGCCAGAAGCCGAACAGCGCGATCACGACGGCGACCCACAGGCGGACGCCCATGAACTTGATCGCGATCCAGGTGACGGCGCCAAGGACGAGGACCAGGGGCAGACTGACGGTCACGGTCGATCTCCTTTCAGCGGATGGGGCAGCGGTGGGTACGGGCGGCCAGCTCGGCGGCGGCGCGGGTGTCGTAGTCGGCGGAGAAGTCGCAACGGGGAGCGGTGCACACGGCGGTGTGCTTCACCTGGCCCCGCTGGTCGTTTGCGGTGCCGACGCGCACCGGGCCGATGCGGATGACGTTGCGGAAGCGGCGGAGCATGGTGGACTCCTGTCAGAGGCGGGAGGCGATGGCGTCGGCCAACGGCGTCGGGACGCCGAGGCGAGCGCGCAGGGTCTCGGGGTCGATGGGCGATCCGGTACGGGCGTGGTGATCGTCGGCGAGCTTGCGCGCGTGGTTCACCAGCGCGGCCGGAACGTGCAGCGTGGGCGTTTCCGGCTCGGACTCCGGGGCGACGGGTAGCCCCGCGGTTTCCGGTGCGGCCGGAACCGACGCGGCTTCGGGCACTGGCGCGGTGTGGGCGAGGAGGGTTCCGCCGAGGAAGGCGACGGCTGGCCATCCGGCAACGAGGATGCGCAGCCAGTCCGGTACGTCGGCCAGGTCGAGCAACCCGGCGGTGGCGACGTTCGCCCCGAGCGACGCGGCCAGGGCGACAACGAACCAGCACCATCCCGCCGCCTTGGACGCCCCCGACCGGAGCCGCTTCCAGGCAGCCACAAGCAACAGGTCGACGGAGACCGGGTAGGCCCACGCCTTCCACCCGTCCTGTCCGGCTGCCGAGGCCAGGTCATGCAGGTGGGCGAAGGACAACGCGGCCGCGATGACCGCTTGCACGAGCACCGCGTCAACCCGCGCCAGGTAAGCGCGCATGGGTGGGAACTCCTTCCGGTCCAGTCAGCCGTCTGCGGTGAGTTCGTCGGCACGGGCGCGAGCAGCGGCGGCGACCTCAGCGGCCTCAACGTCATCGGGCTGGGCAGCGGCGATGCGCTCCAACAGTTCCGCTTTGCGGTTCATCAGCTCGGCCCTGCTCCCGGCGCCGCGTGTGCGGAAGTCGGCCAAGTCGGCGAGGAGCGCGGAGACTTCGGAGATGGTGGGACGGGACACAGGGACTGCCTCTCGGTTTCAGGCATGGCGGGGGTAGGGACACGGCGCGATGCGGTCGCGCCAGCCGTCAGACGGGGTGGATTACTCGGCAGCCGGAAGCGGCTTGAGCAGGGACGCCGGAGCGCTCACCGGTACGGCCGGCACGTCCGGCCGGAACGGCTCCAGCGCGGGCAGGTCCGGCACGAGATAGGCATGGTCGCGGCAGATGGCCGCAGCATCGGCGAGCGAAAGATGGGGCGGACGGATGCGGGACCAGCCGCCGGACGTGTCCCCCGCGACCGCAAGACCGGGCCGTTCCGGGGCGATGGCGCAGGCAGCGCCGACCGCTTCGGGGGCGATGTCGCCCAGCGCCATCTTGGCGGAGGCTTCATCGTTCACGCGGTGGCAGACCCGGCCGGTCAGCTGAGCCCGCAGCATCGTGGCGCCCTTGCCCAGCTCGGCGCCGAACCGCTGCCCGCACACCTCCAGGTAGATGCCCGCTGCGCGGCCGAGTTGGGCGAGCCGGATGAGCTGGGTGACCATCTCGTCCCGCCGTTCCTCGTCCTTCCGCGTGGCGACGAGGAACAGTTCGGCCACCTCGTCCACGAGCAGCACCACCGGCACCGGCCGCTCATTCTCCGGAAGCCCCCAGACATCAGAAGTGATCTCCTCATCCGGGGTACTGGGAGCGATGCCCTGCCGGGCCTTGATCAGGTCGTACCGGTCCTCCATCAACCCGACCAGCACAGGCAGCAGCTCCGCCGCCTGCACAGGATCAGTCGCCAGGGCCGAGAGCCGTGAAGCGAACGGTGCCAGCTCCACACCCCGCTTGCAGTCGATCCCCACCAGCGCTACCCGTTGCCGGGCGAGCCCGGCGATGAGGTGCCGCAGGAACATCGACTTGCCCGACAGCGTGGCGCCCAGGGTGAGCTGGTGCGGGATGGCCCGGTAGTCCCGGACGAACGGCGTCGCGTCCTCCCGCAGCGCCACCGGCACCTTCAGGAAGCCGCCACCGGTCTTGCGCGGCATCCGCACCTTCCGAAGCACGTCGAAGCCGATCAGCCGCAGCTCGACCACACCCGGCTTGACCTCCTCCACATACGCGCCGTGAACGCCCCAGGCATGCCGCAGCCGCTCAGCCGAGGCCGCCACATCCGCCGGTTCCTGCCCTGGCGCCAGCCGCAGCCGAACCCGCAGCCCAGTCGACGTCGGACGAATCAGCCCCCGACGCGGAGGCACCGGCCGGACCTCCCGATGGGTGAGCGTCTGGACCGCCCAGGCCCGCAGCCGCGATGGCGGCACCGTCAGCCCGCACGCGTCCATCACCGACCCGTACGACCCCAGCAGCCGGGCCGTCGAGATGGGCATCCCGATCGTGGACCAGTAGGCGGCCGGGTGCCGGGCCCGGAGGTAGGCGGCCCCGCCAACCGTCGCGGCGACCGGACCACCCACCTCCATCAGCGTCATCACGTCAGCCATCAGGCTCAGGCCCCCGCACCGACCGATATGGCGGCCGGGGCGATGGCCTCGGCCCGGAAGGCGATCCCGTGACGCTGCTGCCCGTTGAACACGGTGTCCCAGGGCCGGGCGATCAGCCCGATCAGCGTGACTGGGGAACCGAGGGCCAACCCCTCCGTCACGCCGCTCTCCGGCACGGTGACCTGAAGCAGCGAGGACTCCCCGCCGTCGATGTAGACGACGCCGAGCCGCATCAGCGTCTCGCCGCTCTGCGCGTCCTTGGCGATCTCGCCGGTCTGCCGGTCCTTCACCTTCGGCTCCGGCGCCTCGGTCAGCAGGACCGTGGCACCGGAGGTCTCAACTCGGATGGAACGCAACTACTTCTCCTCATCTCGCATTCAACCCACCTACTTATGTAGATGAGTTGCGACCCTCGAACCCGAACGGGCGGGAACGGGGACCACCATGCCACACAGCTTGCCCACTCGTCTATACGAGTATGCGTCTTCGTGCGTACGAGGCAGAAGAAGCAGCCCGGGGCCACCATGCCCCTGCCATGCATCAGTTGGCAGGAAGCTGGTAAGCGAGGACGTACGCGTCGGCGGCCATCACGGTGTCACAAACCTCCACCGCCCGCCCCTCGCTGTCGTAGGCAGTCCGGACCAGGTGGATCACTGGCACCCCGGAGGCGAGCTGAAGCGTGCGCACCTCGGCAGGCGAGGGCATCCGGGCCCGGATCTCCTCATCGAAGTGATCCAGGCGGTGCCCCATCTCCTCCAGCCGGGCATAGATGCCACCGGGGCCGGGGTTGGGCTGCGCGATCGGAGTGTTCCGCGCCAGGTCCAACGGCAGATACGAGGTGGCGAACTCCACCGGCCGCCCATCCAACAGATACCGCCGCCGCCGGGCCAGCACCTTACGAGGCGAGCCCAGTCGGGCCGAGATGTCCTGCGACGGCCGCTCCTCCTTCACCTCCAGGCTGTCCACCTCCGGACGACTCCCCGCCGCCTCGGCCTCCACGGTGAAGGCAGCCTTCCCCTGATCCCGATGCCGCCGCGCGAAGCGATCCGAAGCCAGCCGCCGCACAGGCGGCCGGGGCCGCACGAAGACCCCCTTGCCATGCTCGGACACAGCCAGCCCCTCTTGCTGGAGCAGCGACAGAGCGTTGCGCACCGTCATCCGCGAGACACCGAAGTGGTCGACCAGCTCAGTCTCGGAAGGCAGCTTGTCGCCCTCCCGGAAGCGGCCCTTGTCGATCGCTTCCCGCAGCGCATCGGCGATCTGCCGGAACACCGCCCGGTCGCTCGTCGGGTCCAATACACCCAGAACAGAGGTCAGAGAAGGCATTCGCACATACTCCTTTAGGTATCTAGACGAGCGGCTGACCGGGATTGCTACGGTGGAGAGCCTAGCCAGCCGAGAGGGCCGAGGAACGTGAGCACTGAGCGCCCGCACTCCGTGAGCGTCGCCGGAGTCATCGTCGACGACGCTGGCCGTGCGCTGCTGATCAAGCGACGCGATAACGGTAAGTGGGAACCGCCCGGCGGCGTGCTCGAACGCGAGGAAACCATCCCCGACGCCTTGCAACGGGAAGTCCTCGAAGAGACCGGCATCAAGATCGCGCTTCCCGCGACCCTCACCGGCGTCTACAAGAACATGACCGGCCTGATCGTCTCCTTGGTCTTCCGCTGCGAAGCGCTCGACGGCGCCCCGACCACCGGAGCGGAAACCCGCGCCCTGCGCTGGGCCACCCGCGACGAGGTCACCGAGCTGGCCGACGAGGCATACGCGATCCGCGTCCTGGACGCGCTCGACAACACCAGCCCGCCGGCCATCCGCGCCCACGACGGCGTACGACTCATCTAGCACGCACCCACGACCCATAGCCTCTACCAGCACGAAGGAACTTGTATGGACGAGTATATGAGTGCTCCGCGAGTTTGGGGCCTGATGTGCCCAGGATCCCGAGAAGAAGTCACCCGCGCCCGCCGCTGGACCCGCGACATCCTCAGCAACCACCCCTGCGCCGACGACGCCGAGCTGATCGTCAGCGAACTCGGCAGCAACGCCCTTACCCACACCGCCAGCGGCACCCCCTACGGCACCTTCCAACTCACGCTGTCGCTCTCACTCCGCACCGTCGCGATCTCCGTGACCGACGAGGGAGGCCACCCCGAAGAACCCCACTCCACGGAGGCCGATCCGGACGACACCCACGGCCGCGGATTAACCATCGTCATGGCACTCGCCCGCCGCCTGGACATCACCGGCGGCCAGTACGGCCGCACCGTCACCGCCCAGCTCGTAGCACCCGAGGCAGGAGCCACCACATGCTGAGGCCCCTACTGCGACCCGGCTACTGGTGCGAATGCTGGACCCGCTCACCAGCCACAGGCCCCCGCTCCATCCTGCTCGCCTCCATCGAAACCGACAGCCCGAGCGAAGCCACCCGATGGATCCGCGTCACCGTGCGAACCATCGCCTCAGCACTCGACCGCGAAACAGCCCACAAGGCATGGGACTGGATCACCTACGGCCACAAGGAGGCCGAAAGCGCTCTGGCCAACGGAGAAGCGGCCACGTTCGCCCTCGCCCAGCAAGACACGCACATCGAATGGAACCTCCGGCCGGTCATCTTCCTACCCCTCGCCCACCGCGAATCCCGACGCCTTCCGGCATGCGCCGAACAGTTCAGCTGCCCCACCACACACAAGATCGCCCGACACCAGGCCAACAGCTACTGAGTTACAACCTTCTCTACGGGTTCAAGGCGGCTCGCTCCGCTCACCGCGCGCGGCCCGGCCCCCGGCCGGGCCTGCGCTCCTGTCTCCGCCCCGCTCCAGCCCGGCCGCCGCCCGTGCCGCGCACACAGCGATCAGCCGCCTGATGTCAGAGAAGGGGTACGTCGTGGCTGGGGCGGTCGGCTCCACGGCTTTAGGCAGCCACTTTGGGGCGAGCCTCTAAGATCATGGCCCCAACGTCGTGCTTTAGCGGGCAGGTCCACAGACTGCCCGACGCGCCGCAAGCTTACGGGGCCATGATCACTCGCCCCAAAGCAGCTCCAGCCCAAACCCGCTCCGCCGACCTCACTCCTACTCGCAGACCAGCGTCAGCCGTGCCAGCTTCCCCTGGTTACCACCCGTCAATCAGAGCATGCTTCTGCAAGACTCGAGACGCAGGCGCTCATCGTCTGCGAAAATGCTTCCTCACTCTGGCTGCACGTAGCACATGGGGGCGGGGACCGGTGTCTCGCACTAGCAAGTGGCTGATCATCATCAGCGTGGCCGTAGGCGTCCTAGCAGTATGTGTAGGTGCTGCATACCTGTTTCTCCCTGGAGAAGCGTCAGACCGGATTGCCATAGGTACCGCAGTCGGAAGCGTTGTCGGGGGCCTTATCGGCGCCTGGGCCCCGTCAGTGGTCGATCAATCATCCAGAACAGACGACCCCTCCGATGACGCACGGAACGCTGACACTGGTGGATCCACACAACAGAGCGTTGGAGGTTCCGGTTTCAATTTCTCAGCAGGAAATGGCGGAGTCAATTTCCAGGGAGCTACATTCACTTTCGGCCCTCCAGGAAGTTCATCCTCGCAGAACATGGAACCCAATAATGAGACGGGGGCGATGCCCCCAAAAGTAATCAGGCTGGGAGAGATTCCGCGTGAACCTCCTGGTTATCAACAGCGAACCAACCTACTGCAGAATCTTCGACAAGTAGCCATCAAAAACTCGCCAACCGCCGTACATGCCTTGACCGGCCTGCGCGGAGTTGGCAAAACTCATCTAGCTGCCGCATACGCCCGTGAATGCATTAACGACGAATGGCCAGTGGTGGCGTGGCTGAACGGTGAGAATCCTGAACAGCTAGTTTCCAGTCTTGCGAGTCTAGCCGAACTGCTCGGCGTCCGCTCTCCGAATCAGGACTCCACTGCGGCGGCACGCGCAGCCCGGAATTTCCTGGAGACCACCACCGAGCGTGCGCTTGTCGTTATTGATAATGCCGAGAATCCGGAGAAAATTCTTGCATGGATTCCGGCAACTGGTGGAACACACGTCGTAATCACTACGAGCCATCACGCTTTCTATAACGCGGCGCAGACCATTGACGTGTCAGTCTACACACCTGAACAGGCTAAAGACTATCTTGTTTCACGCACAAACCTTGATGACCCAAACGGTGCTGCCCAGGTAGCAGAGGAGCTTGGATATCTTCCTCTCGCTCTAGCACAAGCTGCGTGGCTAATTACTATCCGCGGCTACACGTACCGCGAATACCTGAATCAGGTGCGGTCAGCACCAATTTTTCACACCTTGAGCGCGGCACGCGGAGATTCCTACCCTCTCAGCACGGCACAAACCATTCTTTTGTCTGTTGAACAGGCTGAAAGCAGCGAGTCAATCGAGGCAATTCACTCCGTTCTCCAGGTTCTCTCCTTCCTATCCTCCGCTGGCGTCCAAAGGCCCCTCTTGCGGAAACTTCTTGATGACATCACTCCCGTTGACTTGGATAGGGCCCTCGGAAGTCTCGCCGAAGCATCCCTGATCACATATAGCGTGGATCACGGCAGTGTAATGATGCACCGACTCGTGCAGCGAGTCCTACGGGACAGGGAGGAAGAAAAAGAGACAATTGACGAGACCATCGCTCGACTTGTCTCACGATTGCGGGGATGCACTTTTCCCGGCGGCAACGCCTGGCAGCGACGGGGCAGTGGCCTACACCTCTGCGAGCAGGTTATCGCGCTGACTGCCCACTCAGCGCGCCAAGACGGGGAAATAAGATCGTGGGAAGTTGACCTGCTTCACGTCCGCTCATGGGTTCATAAGTTCCTCGCGGACGTCCTAGAGAATGCTCGGTCTATCTCCATAGCGGCGGCTTTGGCAATCGATAGCGAACGAATCCTTGGTCGCGACGATCCGTTCACCCTCTCAGCTCTTCACAACACTGCACATGCTTTGAGCGCAGCTGGTCAACTCGATGAAGCGCTAGAGTTACACCGAATGGTTCTATCTGAACATGAGCGAGTTTACGGCACAGACGATTTGCGAACCCTAACGAATCGGAATTGCCTCGCCAACATATACAACCGCGTGGGGCGTACGACGGAAGCGCTGGCGATTCACGAATCTGTTTTAGTTGATCGCGAACGCATTTTGGGTCCAGACCACCCAAGTGCACTCACCTCGCGCCACAACCTCGCACACGCCTACGAATCCTCGGGGCACCACGCAAAGGCGATTGATCTTCATCGAGCTGTCCTTTCAGATCGCCAGAGGCTATTTGGCCCAAGTGATCCCCGGACATTGGAGGCCCGCCATTGCCTGGCATCGGCTTACGAGGCGTCGAAGCGACTCGACGAGGCGATTGCTCTATACAAAGAAGTTAGCGCTGACCGCGAGCGTGTACTAGGCGTTGACGATCCGAAGACCCTCCAAACTCGCCAGGAACTTGCCTCGGCATACGAGGCGTCAGGGCGTCTAGAAGAGGCGATTGAAATCCACCAGGCCCTGGTGCGCCAACGTGAGCGGCTTCTCGGCAGTGAGCACTCCGGCACTCTGGTCCTGCGGCATAGTCTGGCTCGTGCTTATACGGCAGCCGGGCGTCATAGCGAGGCAGTGTCTGTCCTGGAATCGATCTTGGCAGCAGCAGAACGCTCTACAGGCCCTGATCACCGCTCCGCCATAGACTTTCGCCACAGTTTGGCCCACGCATACCAGGAAGCAGGTCGAATCCATGACTCTCTACCTCTTCACCAAGCCGTCCTAGCGGATCGCGAAAAATATCTAGGGGGGGATCACCCACAAACATTGACTGCTCGGCAATGCCTTGCTCGCGCATACTCTAAGGCGACGCGCAAAGAAGACGCATTGCCTCTCTATGAGGCCGTTCTGGAGGGCCGTATGCGTGTCCTGGGCCCGGATGACCAACACACCTTGGCAGCTCGCCATGGCCTCGCTCACGCTTATGAGGACGCTGGCCGCATCGATGAATCTTTGAGATTTCACCAGGAAGTTTTGGATGACCGGAATCGAGTCTTTGGGCCTGACCACCCCGCCACGTTAGAATCACGCACTTGCTTGGCGCGAGCCTATCGCGCAGCCAATCGGTTCGACGACGCCATCACCCTCCACCAAGCCGTCGCAGCCGACCGCGAACGCATCCTCGGCCCCAACCACCCCGACACCCTCAGCAGCCGATACAGCCTGGCCATCACCTATCGCGCAGCCGATCGGCTCGACGACGCCATCACCCTCCACCAAGCCGTCGCAGCCGACCGCGAACGCAATCTCAGCCCCAACCACCCCGACACCCTCAGGAGCCGATACAGCCTGGCCATCACCTATCGCGCAGCCGATCGGCTCGACGACGCCATCACCCTCCACCAAGCCGTCGCAGCCGACCGCGAACGCATCCTCGGCCCCAACCACCCCGACACCCTCAGCAGCCGCCGCAGCGTCGAGGAAGCGCAGCGTGCCGCACAGCGCCAGGGCAGGAGACGTTCTTTGCCCTGGCTAGGCCATCGACAAAAGCCCTTGCGGTGAGCTGGCGGAGGGCGTCATCGCTCTGTCACTAAAACCTGGCTACCTTCCCAACCAATCGTGCGAGGCCGTTGGCCGTGCCATATGTGTGCCAGAACGGGCGGGGAACCACGGCCACCAGCGGTCACCTCAAGCCCGTCGTCCTGACAAGGCCACAGGCGTATTGCCAGGTCAGCACGCTCCTGGATGTCAACCGCCCGGTGCTTCCCAAGCTCATGGCCTGCGGAAACGGTCGGCCTCTCGCGCAAGTCCCCTCCGCCCAACGTCGCGCAATCGCTGAGGTGTCCACAGCCTCCGTGCGCGTCAGCTCCAGTCCTCAACTCCCTCCCGTTTCACCGTTCGTACATTGATCAGTCCGGTTATAGATGAAGATGTCTGGCATGACGTTCATCGATCCGGCCGCCGGTCGCAACCAGATCTCGTTGAAGGAGCTGCGGGAGCTCCCGGCTGTGTGGGACACATACGACTCCACTAAGCATGGGCCCCTGCCCATGAGCCCGTTCTATCCCGTGGTCCGGCATGAGAACTGGTGGGGGTGTGGCGTCTCGCTGTCCGATCTACGGGCCTTGGCCAGTTCGCATGGGATCCCGGTGGCTTGGGTGCCGTCGGCAGACGTGCTCCGAAGGTTGGCCACGATGAGCCACAGCCACGAGGAGAAGCTCCAAGTCCTGATCGACGCCCGCGCGGAGATCATCGCGCTGTGTCGGGAGAAGCTCGACGAGTGCACGGACGATTGGCTCGGCGACACAGCCGTAGTAGCGGAGAAGGCCCTTGCAGCCCTGGCCGACGGACACCATGAGGCGGCCGCGTGCCTCGCCCTCCTCGGCTCCGAGGATCTGATCTATGAGATGTCGCATCTGACCCGTCGGGCGAAGTACAAGGACCTGACGGACGTGGCCAAGCAAGACCCAGGGGGGCTGTTCGCACACTCCCACTATGTGCTGGCGCCTCTTGTGACGCTCTACACCGATTGGTGGGCTAAGAATGACGATCCGGTGCCCACAGCACTGTCGCGACACGCTGTGGTGCACCGCTTGCCGCTGGAGCACCTCAGCGAAGGGCACTGCCTGATCGCAGTGATGCTGTTGGTGTCGATGGTCCGGGAGGCGCAGCAACGCTACGAGCAGATCCGGGACGACATGATGGACCACAACACAGCGTGACGGGTCAACGGTCGCCGCCTCCGTGCCCCCTCGACCTCGGCATGCGTCGCTTGACGCCAGCCGTGACGCCAACGGCCGCATACGCCGACGCCAGCAGCGGACACCAGCGGACCGCCCACCCAGGCGAAGCGGGCCCAGGCAGCCACCGCACCCCGCCTGAAAAGCGGAAGGTCGCCGGTTCGACCCCGGCCCCAGCCACCGCAGCCCTCATCAGGGCAAAGCCCCCTCCCGGGTCATCCGGAGGGGGCTTCTTCGTTGCGGTGGTCGCCGCGTCGCCGTGGTTCCGCCGCGTCGCGTGTCGATCAGACGTAGGCGCAGATGACGAAGAGCTGATGCCCACGTTGTCGGTGGTGGTCTGGCGGCCCAGGCCGATCCAGCCCCTGCCGTCGTCGGTGGGGAAGCTGCCGACGAGGATGGCGTCGTTGCCGCGGGCCTCGGCGCCGCCGCCGATGGCCTTCTTGCCCTCGGGGCAGTACACGGTGCGCTGCTGCAAGTTCGGGACGTTCTCATTGGGCAGGGTGACCAGCTCGTATCCGGGCGCCCCCTCGTCGGTCCGGGGGTCTTCACGGGAGACTGACGCCTCGGGGCGGTGGGGACCGGTCGTCTGGTCGTCGCCGTCCTGTGCTGCCCACGCTGCGCCTGGCGTCAGAGCCATGGTCAGGGCGGCGGCAGCGATGACGAGCCTTCCACGCGTGTGTGTCCACGTTCCGTCGTGGGCCCCTGGACGGGACCGACACCGTGAAGAGCGTGACCAGGCGAAGCGGAACGCAAGACCGGTGAGTACGAAAATCGCACGCACGAGGGAAGCGTGAGGGGCGTACGGGTGCAGCGCGTCTGAAGGGCGGCGGGTCGCCGGTTCCCGCCCGCGTCCCGGTGAGCGGAACGTCGCCATTCCCGCCACAAGAACCAGCGGCGAACAATCCCCGAACACAACCGAGCCGCAGGTCTTGATCCCATCCGAAGCGGCCATTGGAGAGCCGATATGGCAGACGTGAAGGGCACCCCGAGCGAAGTACGCAAGGCAGCGATCGCAAGTTTGTTCGGTAGCGCATTGGAGTGGTACGACTTCTTCCTCTACGGCACGGCCGCCGCGCTCGTGTTCAACACCCTGTTCTTCCCGACCTTCAATCCGCTGGTGGGGACGATCGCCGCCTTCGGTACCAACGCGGTGGGGTTCCTCGCCCGGCCGTTGGGCGGCGTCATCTTCGGGCACTTCGGGGACCGGATCGGCCGAAAGTCGATGCTGGTGACCACCCTGGTGATCATGGGCGTCGCGACCTGTCTGATCGGCCTGCTGCCCACCTACGCCACCGTCGGGGTCTGGGCGCCGGTGCTGCTGGTGACGCTGCGGGTCGTGCAGGGCATCGCGGTCGGCGGCGAGTGGGGCGGCGGGGTGCTGATCGTCAGCGAACACGCGCCGAGCCACCGCCGCGGCTTCTACTCGGCCTGGAGCCAGACCGGCGTGGGGCTCGGGTTCGTCCTCTCCGCCGCCGCCTACGCGCTGGCCCAGGAGGTGACCACCAAGGAGTCCTTCCTCGCCTGGGGATGGCGCATCCCGTTCGTGGTCGGCATCCTGCTGACCGCCGTCGGACTGCTGATCCGGCTCCGGATCATGGAGACGCCCGCGTTCCAGGAGAAGGAGTCGGAACCGAAGAAGTCCGCCCCACCGCTTCTCGACGTCATCCGCACCCACCCCAAGTCCATCCTGATCGCCTTCGGCGCGCGGGTCGCCGAAACCGGTGCGAGTTACCTCTTCCTCACCTTCAGCCTCTCCTACGCGTCCGAGATCGGGGTGGACAAGGGCGTGGTGCTGGCCGCGCTCGTGGTGGGGATGCTGTTCGAGTCGTTCGCGATGCCCATGTTCGGGGCGCTCTCCGACCGCGTCGGACGCCGACCGGTGTATATCGGGGGCGCGATCGCGGTGATCGTCTGGGCGTATCCGTTCTTCGCGCTGTTCGACTCGCGCAATCCGGTGCTGATCTTCGTGGCGATCTTCGTGGCGGTCGTGATCGGCCACGGGGCGATGATCGGCACCCAGCCGGCGTTCTTCACCGAACTCTTCGCCAGCCGGGTGGCCTACAGCGGGCTCGCCCTGGGGCATGAGCTCGCGTCGATGATCGTCGGCGGGTTCTCCCCCATCGTCGCCACCGCGCTGCTCGCCTGGTCGGGCGCGTCCTGGCCGATCGCGCTGTTCCTCATCGGCATGGGCCTGGTCACCGTCTTCGCCGTGGCGGCCGCCCCCGAGACCAACCCGAACGTCCTCGGGGACGGCAAGGCCCGGCAGGAGGCCGAGGCGGAAGAGAAAACCAAGCCGTCCGATTCCTCGCCGATTCATTCCTGACCGGCCGCGCCCTGCCCCGCCCGCCGCCGGTGAGGCCCGCCCGCCGCCGGTGAGGTCGGTGCGGCCGGGGCGGGGCGACGGCTGGGCGGGGCGCGCCCGAAGTACGACGGTATCGGCCGTTCCGGCCGTACGCTGGGCTGATGACACGGCTGATCGTGGCGGGGGGAGGTGGCGGGGACGCCGTTGCCGCCGCGGTGATCGACCGGGCTCTGTACGGGCCCGGGACGGCCGACGACCGGGCGGTGGTCCTGACCTACGCCTGGGACCGGCTGCTCGTCGACCCCGTCCCCGGGCCCCGGGGAGCGGCCGACTTCACCGGTCTGCGGGCGCTCACGCCGAGCGTCTACGCCGTGCCCAAGGACGCGCGGCCGGTGGCGCCGGCCGGGTCCACACTGCCCCGGCTGGCCGCCGAGTTGCCGCACACCTTCGCGCTGCTCGACCCCCACCATGGGGTGGAGGGCATGGTCCGGCAGTTGGAAGAGCTGATCGAGCACCTGGCCCCGGCCTCGATCGACCTGTTGGACGTGGGCGGCGACATCCTCGCGCGAGGCGATGAGCCGACGCTGCGCAGCCCGCTCGGGGACGCGCTGTCACTTGCCGCGTGTGCGCAGGTGACCGCGGAGATCCGGCTGCTGGTCGCCGGGCCGGGGCTGGACGGCGAGATCCCGGCGGAGGTGCTGCGCGAACGGCTGGGGCCGGTGGTCCATACGCTCACCGCCGAGGACGTCGCGCCCATCGGCCCCGTCATGGAGTGGCATCCGTCGGAGGCCACCGGCATGCTCACGGCCACGGCGCGCGGGGTGCGCGGGCTGTGCGAGGTCCGGGACGCGGGGCTCACCATTCCCCTGACGGACGACGGGCCCGTGGTCCATCAGGCGGATCTCGACGCCGCGTTCCGCCGCAATGGGCTCGCCGGGGCCCTCGCCGATACGGCCGGTCTCGCCGAGGCCGAGCGGCACTGCCGGGACCTCTGCGGATACTCGGAGATCGACTACGAGCGGGAGAAGGCCGCGCGGTTCGGGGCGGCGGCCGAGGGCCCGTTCCGGCCCAGGGCCGTACTGGCCGGGGTCGCCCGCTTCGCGGAGGAGGCCGGCGCCCGCGGGGTCAGCCACACCACCTTCCGCCGCCTCACCGAGGCCCTGGGCCTGAGCGGTGTCCAACGCGCGGATCTGCGGGCCCTGCTGATCGGAACTCAGCCCGAGCGGTACGACGCCCCGCTGTGGCGGCTGTGATCGCCCGGATGGGCTATAGTTGATCTCGCAACGCCGCCCCAACGGGGCGGGAGTTGATGCGTCGGTCGTCTAAGGAAAGATACTCGTCTCCAAACGAGGGATGTAGGTGCAAGGCCTGCTCGGCGCTCCTTGGAGAAGTCCCTCCCCTGATCTTCGGGGGAGGGACTTTTTTATGCGCCCGCACCCCACCGCATCGCCCCCACTGCACCGCTCCCGCCGCACCCCCCCTCAGCACCGCGTCGGCGTCGCCCTCGGCGGCCGCCCGCCCGGGTGGCGGTGGCGCCAGGTCCAGAAGACCACGGCGGACACCACACACCAGCCGCCCAGCACCAGGAAGGGGAAGGGGTGCTGGTGGTGGGGGAAGTAGATCGCGGTGTGCTGGGCGTTGACCGAGGCACCCGGCGGGAGCCAGCGGCCGATGGTGCCCAGGAGTGAGGGGAGCAGGGGCCAGGAGACGGCGCCGCCGGAGGACGGGTTGCCGAGGATCACCATCACGCCCCAGGTGGGCAGGAGCGCCCAGCGCCCGAAGAGGACGTTGAACATGGAGAAGACCAGCCCCGAGGTGAACATCGTCAACGCCAGGATCGCCCACGACTCCGCGAAGGGGAGCCGGAGCGCCCGCAGCCCCCAGTCGACGATCGCCGCGATAGAGAAGGCGCCGAGCACGGCGTACGCGAGGTTGAAGCCGATCCGCTCGGCCGGATTGAGCCCGGCGGCGTTGACGCTGAGCTGGATGGCGCCGAGGAAGCCGATGATCGTGGCGGCCAGGGAGATGTAGAAGACCGCGAGTCCGCGCGGGTCGCCGGGCTGCAGCGGCTTCAGATCCCTGACCGTGACGGGCACCCCGGAGGCCCGGCCCACCTTGCCACCGGCCTGGCTGAGCACCTGGGCCACGGTCGCCCCCGCCGCGCCCGCGACATCCAGCTCGACGCCATGGTCGCGCGCCCGCAGGATCGCGAAGACCCGCTGCTCCTCCAGGGACCAGCGGGCCTTCGCATAGCTGGGGTAGGGGTGCAGTTTGAGGGACGCGTTCAGGGCCTTCTCCATCCCGGTGAGGAACTGGTTCCGCACGGCGGAGTCGTCATCGGTGATCACGATGGCGGTGGGGATGTTCCGGGGGTGGGATTGGCGAAGGCGAAGGTATACGAGCCCGCGAAGAGCCCCGCGCCCGCGGAGATGAGCAGCACGATGACGGTCGCGGGGAAGAAGGGGGTGTGCTTGAAACGGGCCCACGGGGAGAGCCGGTCCGCCCCGCCCTTGCCCGCGTCCGCCCTGCCCCTACCCCTCCCCGCGTCGGGCGCGCCCCTGTCCTCGCTCGCGTCGCCCTTGCCCCCGCCCTTGCCCTCATTCGCGTCGCCCCTGCCCCCGCCCGCGTCGCCCCCGCCCGCGTCTTCGCCGCTTTCGTCGTCCGCCATACACCCACGCTAGAACGGACAATCCCGGCATACCGCACGACGTGGCCCGGACAACACCCGGCGGAAATGGTTCGCCAGTCGTTTTGCCGAGGTGAGATCCTGGGATCCGTATGTCCACCACGCCTGCCCCCGCCCTGCCCGCCCTTCTGGAGCGGCTGCCCGAGCTGATGCTGCGCGACCAGCAGCGGCTGGGACGCCGGCTCGACGGTGCGCGCCGGATCCGTAAACCCGAGGCCCGAGCGGCCGTGCTCGGTGAGATCACCGAGGAGATCACGCGTGCCGAGCTGCGGGTCGCGGAGCGCCGCGCCGCCGTGCCGGCCATCACCTATCCGCAAGAGCTGCCGGTCAGCCAGAAGAAGGACGCGATCCTCGAGGCCGTCCGGGATCACCAGGTGGTGATCGTCGCAGGTGAGACCGGCTCCGGGAAGACCACCCAGATTCCGAAGATCTGTCTGGAGCTGGGGCGCGGCGTCAAGGGACTTATTGGCCATACGCAGCCGCGCCGTATCGCCGCCCGCACCGTGGCCGAGCGCATCGCCGAGGAGCTGCGGTCGCCGCTGGGCGAGTCCGTCGGCTGGAAGGTCCGCTTCACCGATCAGGTGGGCCAGGACACCCACGTCAAGCTGATGACCGACGGCATTCTGCTCGCCGAGATCCAGACCGACCGCGAGCTGCGCCAGTACGACACGATCATCATCGACGAGGCCCATGAGCGCAGCCTCAACATCGACTTCCTGCTGGGCTATCTGGCCCAGCTGCTGCCCCGCCGCCCCGACCTCAAGGTCGTGATCACCTCCGCCACCATCGACCCGGAGCGCTTTTCCCGCCATTTCGGCGACGCGCCGATCGTCGAGGTCAGCGGGCGTACGTATCCGGTCGAGGTGCGCTACCGCCCGCTGCTCGAGGAGGGCGGCGAGGACAGCGACCGCGACCAGATCACCGCGATCTGCGACGCGGTCGACGAGCTCCAGGCCGAGGGACCCGGCGACATCCTGGTCTTCCTCTCAGGTGAGCGGGAGATCCGCGACACCGCCGACGCGCTGAACAAGAAGAAGCTCCCGGTCACCGAGGTCCTTCCGCTGTACGCCCGGCTGTCGCACGCCGAGCAGCACCGGGTCTTCCAGAGACACACCGGCCGCCGGATCGTGCTGGCGACCAACGTCGCCGAGACCTCGCTGACCGTCCCCGGTATCCGCTATGTGGTCGACCCGGGCGCCGCCCGGATCTCCCGCTACAGCCATCGCACCAAGGTCCAGCGGCTGCCCATCGAGCCGATCTCCCAGGCCAGCGCCAATCAGCGCAAGGGCCGCTGCGGCCGGACCAGCGACGGCATCTGCATCCGTCTTTACTCCGAGGACGACTTCCTCACCCGTCCGGAGTTCACCGACGCCGAGATCCTCCGGACCAATCTGGCCTCCGTGATCCTCCAGATGACCGCCGCCGGCCTCGGCGACATCGAGAAGTTCCCCTTCATCGACCCGCCGGACCGCCGCAACGTCAAGGACGGCGTCCAGCTCCTGGAGGAGCTGCACGCCCTGGACAGCAAGCAGAAGGACCCGCGCAAGCGGCTCACCCAGGTCGGCCGGAAGCTGGCCCAGCTCCCGGTGGACCCGCGGCTGGCCCGGATGGTGCTGGAGGCGGATCGCAACGGCTGTGTCCGCGAGGTCATGGTGATCGCGGCGGCGCTGTCCATCCAGGACCCGCGCGAGCGCCCCTCGGACAAGCAGCAGCAGGCGGATCAGCAGCACGCCCGGTTCAAGGACGAGTCCAGCGATTTCCTGGCCTTCCTCAATCTGTGGAAGTACATCCGGGAGCGGCAGAAGGAGCTGTCCTCCTCCGCGTTCCGCCGGATGTGCCGCAATGAGTTCCTCAACTACCTGCGCATACGCGAATGGCAGGACATCTACAGCCAGCTGCGCACGGTCGCCAAGACCATGGACATCCATATGTCCGAGCAGGACGCGGCGCCCGACCATGTGCACACCTCACTGCTGGCGGGGTTGCTGTCCCATGTGGGTCTCAAAGACACCGACAAGAACGAGTACGTGGGCGCGCGCAGCGCCAAGTTCGCGGTGTTCCCCGGCTCGGCGCTGTTCAAGAAGCCGCCGCGCTGGGTGATGTCGGCGGAGCTGGTGGAGACGTCCCGGCTGTGGGCGCGGGTCAACGCGAAGATCGAGCCGGAGTGGATCGAGCCGCTCGCCCAGCACCTGGTCAAACGCACCTACAGCGAGCCGCACTGGGAGCAGAAGCAGGCCGCGGTGATGGCGTATGAGCGGGTCACGCTCTACGGGGTGCCGATCGTCGCCCAGCGGAAGGTCAACTACGGCCGGATCGACCCGGAGACCAGCCGCGATCTGTTCATCCGCAACGCCCTGGTGGAGGGCGACTGGCGCACCCACCACCAGTTCTTCCACGACAACCGCAAGTTGCTGGGCGAGGTCGAGGAGCTGGAGCACCGGGCCCGGCGCCGCGACATCCTGGTGGATGACGAGACGCTCTTCGACTTCTACGACCAGCGGATCCCCGAGCATGTGGTCTCCGGCGCCCATTTCGACTCCTGGTGGAAGCACAAGTGTCGCGAAGGAGGGGCCGCGCCGGAGCTTCTCAACTTCGAGAAGTCGATGCTCATCAACGAGCGGGCGCAAGACATCACCAAGGACGCCTATCCGGACTCCTGGCGCCAGGGGAAGCTCAAGTTCAAGGTGACCTATCAATTCGAGCCGGGGGCGGACGCGGACGGTGTGACCGTCCACATCCCGCTGCAGGTGCTCAACCAGGTCACCGCGGACGGATTCGACTGGCAGATTCCGGGGCTGCGGGAGGATTTGGTCACCGAGCTGATCCGCTCGCTGCCCAAACCGGTGCGCCGTCACTACGTCCCGGCGCCGAACTATGCCAAGCGCTTCCTGGAAAGCGCTGTCCCCCTCCAGGAGCCGCTGACCGCGGCGCTGGGGCGTGAGCTCCAGCGGATGGTGGGCGTACGGATCGAGCCGGAGGACTGGGACCTGACGAAGGTCCCCGACCACCTCAAGGTCACCTTCCGGGTGGTGGACGAGCGGCGCCGCAAGCTGGCCGAGGACAAGGACCTGGAGGTGCTGCGGCAGCGGCTGCGGCCGAAGACGCGGGCCGCGATCTCCAAGGCGTTCGAGTCCTCCAAGGAGGGCGTGGGGATCGAGCAGCGCGGCGGGCTGACCCGGTGGACGGTCGGGACGCTGCCGCGCACCTTCGAGACGCGCCGCGGCGGCCAGCCGGTCAAGGCGTATCCGGCGCTCGTCGACGAGGGCGCCTCGGTGGCCGTACGGCTCTTCGACACCGAGGCCGAGCAGCAGGAGGCGATGTGGCGGGGGACGCGCCGGCTGATCCTGCTCCAGCTCCCGTCCAGCCCCGTCAAGTTCGTCCAGGGCAAGCTCTCCAACCAGGCCAAGCTGGCGCTCTCCAGCAGCCCGCACGGCGGTGTGCAGGCGCTCTTCGAGGACTGCGTGGCCGCGGCGGCCGACCGGCTGATCGCGGCCCGTGGCGGCCCGGCCTGGGACGAGGAGTCGTTCCGCAAGCTCTTCGACGCGGTGCGCAGCGACATCACGGACGCCACGCTGGACACCGTGCGCAAGGTCCAGGAGGTGCTGGCGGCCTGGCAGGCGTGCGAGCGGCGGCTCAAGGACACCAGGAGCCCGGTGCTGCTGCCGTCCCTCACGGACATCAGGGAGCAGCTCTCGGAGCTCATCACACCGGGCTTCGTGACCGCGCACGGCGTACGGCGGCTTCCGGACCTCATGCGCTATCTGGTGGCCGTGGACCGGCGGCTGCAGCAGCTTCCGGGCAACGCCGACCGGGACCGCGCCCGGATGGCGAAGGTGCGGGAGATGCGGGACGAGTACGCCTGGCTGCTGGAGCAGTTCCCGCCGGGGCGCTCGGTGCCCCAGGAGGCGCTGGAGATCCGCTGGATGATCGAGGAGTTGCGGGTCAGCTACTTCGCGCACGCCCTCGGCACGGCCTATCCGGTGTCCGACAAGCGCATCGTGAAGGCCATCGACGCGGCCGCGCCGTAAGGGTGTCCCAGGGGCTCCGGCGGCCCGCCGGAGCCCCGCCGGGCGCGAGTTCGACCGCACCCCCTGACCTGCTGTAGAGTCTGCATCGCAGCGCACACCGGCGCGGCGCGGGGCGACGAAGTCGCAGGCGTCACTGTTGGTCCTGTGGAGCAGTTTGGAGTGCTCGCCACCCTGTCAAGGTGGAGGCCGCGGGTTCAAATCCCGTCAGGACCGCTTACCCGGAAGGCCCGGATCCGTATATGGATCCGGGCCTTCGGCGTCTTGACGGCACGCCACACCCAGAGGTACTCAAGCTAAAAGGCGCGGGGGTGCGCGGGAGGTGCGGCGTATGACGACGTCCGCGAGGCATGAGACCAGGGCGCTGCTGCGCGCCCATCTGGCGGCCGCCGCGGGCTACCGCCACTTCACCCGGCACTGCCCGATCTGCCATCGCCTGCTGCGGCTGGCGATGGAGCCCTCGGCGGCCGACGAGGCGGGTGACAGCGCCGGCGACGGGGCCGGCAAGGGAGCTGGGGACGAGGCCGGCGACGGGGTCGGACAGGAGGCGACGGCCGCCGCTCCACCGCCAACTCGGTAAGCCCTTACCGCAGTTGCCCTTTAGCGCAATCAGTGGACACAGGGCAATGGTTGGGCAGTGTGACGGGAGTCACCGAATGAGTTTCCGGAGTGAGGGAACTTACACCCCGCTCGCCATGGGTCAATTTAATATGTGCAATTGCACCGTCTGTCCGCGCCTCCCCAACGCTCCCCGAACACCCCCCGGGGGACTCCCCGAGAGCCTCCGGGAGACACCGCGGGACACCCCCGGGCAAGCCGAACGATTGCCCCTCCAGGGCCACTTGCGACCCCTCAGGAGGCACCCTCCGGAAGGCCGTTCCCGGGCATAAAAAGATCGCGCCGGACCCGGCGGAGTCCAGCGCGATCAACGACGCACCCATGTCGAGCGGTGGCGGGCCTGTTGGGGCAGGCACCCGTCGTGTGGAGCTATACAGGCGAAAACCGGGCTGGGGGCCCGGAAATGCCCGGTTATGCGGTTGTTCAGGCCTCGCTGCGCTGCTGCGGGATGCCCGCAAGAAGTGCACGGACCTCCGCTTCGCGGTAGCGCCGATGCCCTCCGAGCGTGCGGATGGACGTGAGTTTGCCTGCCTTCGCCCAGCGAGTGACCGTCTTCGGGTCCACGCGGAACATCGTGGCAACCTCAGCCGGGGTCAGCAGCGGCTCGGCATCAGGGGTGCGAGCGGTCATGAGCGGCCTCCTCGGGAGAACCGAACCATCACGGTTCTTTCCTCTAAATTCTGCACCTTGACCCACGTTGCCCGAAATGGCGGACGCGGGCCGAGTCGGTTATAGGACGAACGGCTTGTCCTCGGCACTACAACTACACCATCTGTCCAGCCCCGTCGGCCAAACCGATGGAATTGCCCTCTCAGGTGTCCAACCTCAACGGAAGCCGATGGACCATGCCATAGCGGACAGTCACACGGCCGTGACGATCAGTCACAACAGGATCAGGGGTAGCCAGATCCATCAAGGAGTGCAATACCGATGAATCCGCCCATAGTTGGGCGGAAGGAGCCCCTCCCGGACTCCTTGTCCTATTTTGACACGAGGATGGGCGATTACCGCAAGGCCCGAAGTCAGTGCTTTAGGTCACGATTGAGGCAATGGCCCGGATCGGGACCTACGTCCCCGTCTGTTCCGGACGACCGTCACCCGGCCGCCCGGCGCCGCTCCGGCCGGGCTCAGCTCGCGTTCTGCCGCCCGCGGATCACGCTCCAGCGGTCGGTCAGCCGCTCGTACGCGCTGCCCGCCCGCTCCCCGTCCCCCTCGCGCAGCGCGGCGAGGCCCTCCGCCACATCCGCGGCCGAGTGGTCCTCCTCCAGCTGCCCGGCGGGCAGCGTGTGCACCAGACCGCCGTAGTCCAGCTCGACCAACGACCGGGGGTGGAACTCCTCGAGCCACCGGCCGACGTCCACCAGCCCGTCGATCAGCGGCCCCTCGCCGAGGGACTCCTTGAGCACCTTAAGGCCACGCGCAACCCGGCGCCTGGCCTGGACCATCGGGGTGCGGTAACGGAGGATGAGTCCGTCGTCACCCTTGGTGAATTCGCGCTCCTCGTCCGCGAAGAGCACGAACCAGCGCACCGGCACATGCCAGGTGGCCGAGCGGATCCACGGCCGGGCGTCCGGGTTGCGCTCCAGCCACCGCTCGAAGTCCGCCACCGCCTGCCGGCGCACCACCGGGGGCAGCGCCGCGTCCAGAAGGGGCCCGGGAAGGCGCTCCGGCAGCTCTTCCAGGGCCAGCCAGCCCCTCAGCCGCGTACGCCACGGACAGACGCATGTGACGCCGTCCACGAGCGCCACGAAGGCGTCCGCGCTCTCGTGCACCGGAACCGCCACCGGAGGGACCGGCAGGAGGTCCGCGAGCGAGCGGCGCAGCTCGTCCTGCGCACCCGGCAGGTCGTCGCGCTTGGCATACCGCGCCCAGTGCGATCGCTCCGGCTCCGGAAACGCTGCCAGTGGCTCATAGACCCGGAGATACGCCGCGTACGGGACAATCACCGAAGACGCCAAGGTCACACGCGCTCCCTCAAGGCTGAGACCACCGCCGGGGGCTCCCTTACCCCCACCTGACGGCATCGTCCCATGCCCGGTATCCGGACTCGTCGGGGACATGGCCGATCCCCTGGGGCCCCAGGGCTTACGCTCTTGCCCACGGCCCTCCCCACCAGCCAGGAGGGCGTCTACCCCGACCTATGGGAGTCACCACCGTGACCGACGTACGTCACACCGTCAGTGCCGACGGTCCGACGGAGAGTCGCGTGCCGAACCCTCTCTCACCGCTTGCGACGCTGTTCCGGTCCGATCTCGGCGGGCATGAGCAGGTCCTGCTCTGCCAGGACCGCGAGAGCGGTCTCAAGGCCGTCATCGCCCTTCACTCGACCGCCCTGGGCCCGGCCCTCGGCGGCACCCGCTTCCACGCCTACGCCTCCGAGGAGAACCCCGAAGAAGCGGCGCTCCTCGACGCCCTCAACCTCGCCCGCGGCATGTCCTACAAGAACGCGCTCGCCGGGCTCGACCACGGTGGCGGCAAGGCCGTGATCCTCGGCGATCCCGAAGAGATCAAGACCGAAAAGCTGCTGCTCGCCTACGGCCGCTTCGTGGCCTCTCTGGGTGGCCGCTACGTCACCGCCTGCGATGTGGGCACCTATGTGTCCGACATGGACGTCGTCGCCCGCGAGTGCCCCTGGACCACCGGCCGCTCCCCCGAGAACGGCGGCGCCGGCGACTCCTCGGTGCTCACCGCCTTCGGTGTCTTCCAGGGGATGCGGGCGAGCGCCCAGGCGTCCTGGGGCGCGCCCACGCTGCGCGGCCGCCGGGTCGGCATCGCGGGCGTCGGCAAGGTGGGCCACCACCTGGTCGAGCATCTGCTGGAGGACGGCGCCGAGGTCGTGGTCACGGATGTGCGCGGTGAGTCGGTGGACCGCGTGCTGGCCCGCCACCCCCGGGTGCAGGCGGTCCGGGACACCGAGGCGCTGATCCGCGCCGACCTGGACGTCTACGCCCCGTGCGCGCTCGGTGGCGCCCTGGACGACGCCACGGTGCCCGTCCTGACCGCGAAGGTGGTGTGCGGCGCGGCCAACAACCAGCTGGCCCACCCGGGGGTCGAGAAGGACCTGGCCGGCCGCGGGATCCTCTACGCGCCGGACTACGTGGTGAACGCCGGTGGTGTCATCCAGGTGGCGGATGAGCTGCACGGGTTCGACTTCGATCGGGCCAAGGCGAAGGCGACAAAGATCTTCGATACGACTTTGGCCATATTCGATCGTGCACAGACCGACGGAATCCCGCCCGCCGCGGCCGCCGACCGGCTGGCCGAGCACCGGATGGCGGAGGGCCACGACGCCTGAGCCGTGGCCCACAGGCGCCTGAGAGCGTCTGGGCGCAGCCGCGGGCAGGCCGTGCGGGGATCTTGCCGGAGGCCGCCGGAGGGGCGACATGGGAGCCCCCTGGGAGCCATCGGCGAGACATCCCTCACGGCCTGTCGGCGGGTCGGCCCGCAAGACAGGTTAAAATCGCAGCTGACCAGCGAGGAACGGGCTCCTCGCGGGTTCTGCCTCGTGGCACGTCGTGTGGGCGACGTACCGTATGGCCACAGAAGCAGGTACCGTTGAAGCCCTACGGACCGGTCTCTCTTATGAGAGTCCGCTCCGATTTATGAACGTGAACGCGTGTCAAGACTCTGGGGCCGTCGAGCCCCGTCGTTGAGGGGGTCGAGCCATGGGGCGCGGCCGGGCCAAGGCCAAGCAGACGAAGGTCGCCCGCCAGCTGAAGTACAACAGCGGTGGGACGGATCTCTCACGCCTGGCCGAGGAGCTGGGCGCATCGACACCGAGCCAGCCGCCGAATGGCGAGCAGTTCGAGGACGATGAGCTGGACGACGACCCGTACGCACAGTACGCGGATCTGTACAACGACGATGAGGACGAGGACGACGACCAGTCCGATCCGTCCCCGCAGCGTCGCCGCGCCTGAACCACCCGTTCCAGGCGCTCGGCTTATCGCCGCACACCTCCACCGGTCCGGGGCACCCGCCTCGGACCGGCTTCTGTGCTCTCCGCGCACCCGGCGCGGTCCACTCAGTCCGCATGGTCATCAGCTCGCATGATCACCGGTCAGCGTCACCGCCTCCGCGTCCGGGGCCGTGCGCTCGGTGATCTCTCCGCTGACCCAGGCGTCGACACCGCGGTCGGCGAGCGTGGTGAGCGCCACATCGACGGAGTCGGCCGGGACGATCGCCATCATGCCGACGCCCATGTTGAGGGTCTTCTCCAGCTCGAGACGCGCGACCGATCCGGCCTGACCGACCAGCTCGAAGATCGCGCCGGGGGTCCAGGTCGAGCGGTCCACGACCGCGCGCAGCCCCTCGGGGATGACCCGCGCGAGGTTGTTGGCGAGCCCGCCGCCGGTGATGTGCGAGAAGGCGTGCACCTCGGTGGTGCGGGTGAGGGCCAGGCAGTCCAGCGAGTAGATCCGCGTGGGCTCCAGCAGCTCCTCCCCCAGCGTCCGGCCGAGCTCCGGCACCTCGCGGTCCAGCGCCCAGCCGGCCCGGTCGAAGAGCACATGGCGGACGAGTGAGTACCCGTTCGAGTGAAGTCCGGACGAAGCCATGGCGATCACCGCGTCCCCCGTTCGGATGCGATCGGCGCCCAGCACCCGATCGGCCTCGACCACGCCCGTACCGGCCCCGGCGACATCGAAGTCATCGGCGCCCAGCAGCCCCGGGTGCTCGGCGGTCTCGCCGCCCACCAGGGCGCAGCCGGCGAGGGTGCAGCCCTCGGCGATGCCCTTGACGATGGCGGCGACGCGCTCCGGGTAGACCTTGCCGACGCAGATGTAGTCGGTCATGAAGAGCGGTTCGGCACCGCAGACCACCAGGTCGTCCACGACCATGCCGACCAGGTCGCGGCCGATGGTGTCGTACACGCCCATCCGCCGGGCGATGTCCACCTTGGTGCCGACCCCGTCGGTGGCGGAGGCGAGCAGCGGACGCCGGTAGCGGGCCAGGGCGGAGGCGTCGAAGAGCCCGGCGAAACCGCCGAGGCCGCCCACGACCTCGGGCCGGCTCGCCTTCTTGACCCACTCCTTCATCAGTTCGACGGCGCGGTCACCCGCCTCGATGTCGACGCCCGCGGCGGCGTAGGTGGACCCGGACTCAGGCATGACGTAGAGATCTTTCGTATCGGGGATGACAGGCGTGCGCTCAGGGACGGCGCAGTGCGTCGGCGCCGCCGACACCAGCGGTCAGCGTCGTCACGCCGTCGGCGTCGGCGCTGTTCGGGGCCTGTGTTTCGGACTCCAGGAGGTGCTTGCCCAGCAGCCCCGGATCCGGCAGCTCCATCGGGTACTCACCGTCGAAGCAGGCGCGGCACAGATTGGGCTTGGCGATCGTGGTCGCCTCGATCATGCCGTCGGTGGAGATGTACGCCAGCGAGTCGGCGCCCAGGGACTTCCCGATCTCCTCGACCGAGAGGCCGTTGGCGATCAGCTCGGCGCGGGTGGCGAAATCTATGCCGAAGAAGCACGGCCACTTGATCGGCGGGGAGGAGATCCGGATGTGGACCTCGGCGGCGCCGGCCTCGCGGAGCATCCGCACCAGGGCGCGCTGGGTGTTGCCGCGGACGATCGAGTCGTCGACGACCACCAGGCGCTTGCCCCGGATGACCTCCTTGAGGGGGTTCAGCTTGAGCCGGATGCCGAGCTGGCGGATGGTCTGCGAGGGCTGGATGAAGGTCCGGCCCACATAGCTGTTCTTGACCAGTCCGGAGCCGTACGGAATCCCGCTGGCCTCGGCGTAGCCGACGGCGGCGGGGGTGCCGGACTCGGGCGTCGCTATGACCAGGTCGGCGTCGGCCGGGGCCTCCTTGGCCAGCCGGCGGCCCATCTCGACCCGGGAAAGGTACACATTCCGGCCCGCGATGTCGGTGTCGGGACGGGCGAGGTACACGTACTCGAAGACGCAGCCCTTGGGGCGGGCCTCGGCGAAGGTGGTGGAGCGCAGCCCGTTCTCGTCGATGGCGACCATCTCGCCGGGCTCGATCTCACGGATGAAGGACGCGCCCACGATGTCCAGGGCGGCGGTCTCGGACGCCACCACCCAGCCGCGCTCGAGGCGGCCGAGGACCAGCGGGCGAATGCCCTGGGGGTCGCGCGCCGCGTACAGCGTGTGCTCGTCCATGTAGACGAGGCTGAAAGCACCCTTGACCTTGGGCAGCACGATGGGGGCCGCCTGCTCGACGGTCAGCGGCTTGCCGTCGTCGTCCACCTGGCCCGCGAGCAGGGCGGTGACCAGGTCGGTGTCATTGGTCGCCGCGACCTGGGTGGCCCGGCCGCCGTCCCGGGGCAGGGCCGCGACCAGCTCCGCCAGCTCGGCGGTGTTGACCAGGTTCCCGTTGTGGCCGAGCGCGATCGAGCCGTGGGCGGTGGCCCGGAAGGTCGGCTGCGCGTTCTCCCACACCGAGGCTCCGGTGGTGGAGTAGCGGGCGTGACCGACCGCGATATGGCCCGTGAGAGAGCCGAGGGAGGTCTCGTCGAAGACCTGGGAAACCAGGCCCATGTCCTTGAAGACGAGGATCTGGGAGCCGTTGCTCACCGCGATGCCCGCGGACTCCTGTCCACGGTGCTGCAGTGCGTACAGCCCGAAATAGGTGAGTTTGGCGACCTCTTCACCCGGTGCCCAGACTCCGAAGACGCCACAAGCGTCCTGGGGGCCCTTCTCACCGGGGAGCAGGTCGTGGCTGAGTCGTCCGTCACCACGTGGCACGTCATCGAGTCTAGGCCAGTTCGGCGGTGCCTCCGAACGAGGGACCCGTCAGGGGGGCGTAAGTCACATTCCCCGCACCGCTCCGAGCCCCCGGAACCCGGGCCCGACCTGCGCTGGCCAGGCGCTGAATTCCGTGGCCGAGGCAAGGATCACATCTCGCGCCCCGAAAAGGATCACACTGTGTGCGCTCGGCCGAGCACGGGGAGGTGCGCGGAGAGGTCGGCGCGGTCGCCGCTCGCGGTCAGCGGTGCAGAATCCAGGGCTTCGGCCCAGGTCAGGCGGCCCGTGGCGAGGCGGATCCAGGTCAGCGGGTCGGTCTCGACGACGTTCGGCGGGGTGCCGCGGGTGTGCCGGGGGCCCTCGACGCACTGGACCACGGCGAACGGCGGGATCCGGAGCTCGACCGAGCCGCCGGGCGCCTTCGCCGCGAGGGCGTCGGCGAGCACCCGGACCGCGGTGGCCAGCGCCTGCCGGTCGTGCCGTACGGGCACGCCGGTGGCGGCCGTCAGGTCGTCGGCGTGGACCACGAGCTCCACACAGCGGGTGACCAGGTAGTCCTCCAGCCGCATCGCCCCGACGCGGGTGGCCAGCAGCCGGTCACCGGGCGCGACGGAGGCCGTCTCCGCGAACCGCGCCTCGGCGCGCTCCAGCAGCTCGCCCAGGTCCTCGCCCGCCGCCGGAGTCTCCTCGTCGACCGGACCGGCGTGCGCGGCGAGCGCCGCGGCCCAGCCGGTGACGGTGACGGTGACCTGCCGTGCGGGCGGCGCGGGCCGCTCCAGGAGCCGGACGGCGGAGGTCACGGCCATCGCCAGATGCGCGACCAGCTCCCGGACCGTCCGGCCGCCGAGCCGGGTGGGGTCGTCCAGACCCGTCGCGTCCAGCTCCCCGGCCGCCTTCCGCACCATCCTGAGCTGCGCGATCACGGCGGTCCGGGTCTTGGCGGGGTCATAGCTGCGGGCACGGGCACGGGGCGGCATGGCGGAGAGCTTACGACCCCGGACAGCGGCAGGATGGAAGGAGGAAGGGTTTTCCATCGGCATGGAAGGTGTGAGATGCCATGGGCGAACATCCCGATCGCGCCTTGGTGCGCCGCGCCTGTACGGCCTTCTCCCAGGGCGATCTGGACACGGTATCGACGCTGATGACGGCGGACGCCGTCCATCATCTGCCGGGTGAGAACGCGATGTCGGGCCACCACAAGGGCCGGGACGCCTGCATGGACCTGTACCGCTCGATGTACGAGGAGACCGGCGGCACGATGCGGGTCGACGTGGAGAGGGTGATGTGCGACGGGCGCGGACACACGATGTCCGTCCACCATCTGCGCGCCGAGCGCGGCAACCGCGGCCTGGACATGAGGACCGGAAATTTCTTCACCGTCGTCGGCGGGAAGATCACCGACATCGACCAATGCGTCGAGGACATCGACGCCTGGGACGCGTTCTGGGGCCCGTGAACCCCGGCGCGCCAGGCCTACGGCCCGCTCCCTGCCGTCAGGGAGCGGGCCGTAGGTCACCCAGGACGCGGGTCCTCAGGCCAGCAGGCCCGGGATCGTCGCCTCGTACGGCTCCCGCAGCTCGGCCAGCGGGATGGAGAACTGCCCCTGGACGTCGATAGCGTCGCCGTCGATCACACCGATACGGGCCGCCGGAAGCCCCCGCGCCCCGCACATGTCCTTGAAGCGGACCTCCTCGCTGCGCGGTACGGCGACGACCGCCCGGCCCGCGGACTCGGAGAACAGCAGCACGAACGGGTCCAGACCGTCGGGGACGACGATCCGGGCGCCCTTGCCGCCGCGCAGACACGACTCGGTGAGCGCCTGGATCAGACCGCCGTCGGACAGGTCGTGGGCGGCGTCCACCATGCCGTCGCGCGAGGCCGAGATCAGGATCTCGGCGAGCAGCCGCTCCCGCTCCAGGTCCACCTTCGGCGGCAGTCCGCCCAGATGGTCGTGGATCACCTGGGACCAGGCCGAGCCGCCCAGCTCCGCCTCGGTGTCGCCCAGCAGATAGAGGAGCTGGCCCTCCTCCGCGAAGGCGATCGGGGTGCGGCGGGCCACATCGTCGATCACGCCGAGGACGGCGACGACCGGCGTCGGGTGGATGGCCACCTCGCCGGTCTGGTTGTACAGCGACACATTGCCGCCGGTGACCGGGGTGCCCAGGGTCAGGCAGCCGTCGGCGAGACCGCGGGTGGCCTCGGCGAACTGCCACATGACCGCGGGGTCCTCCGGCGAGCCGAAGTTGAGGCAGTTGGAGATCGCGAGCGGCGTGGCGCCGGACGCGGCCACATTGCGGTACGACTCGGCGAGCGCGAGCTGCGCCCCCGCGTACGGGTCCAGCTTGGCGTAGCGGCCGTTGCCGTCGGTGGCGACGGCCACGCCCAGGCCCGTCTCCTCGTCCACGCGGACCATGCCCGAGTCCTCGGGCTGGGCGAGGACCGTGTTGCCCTGGACGAAGCGGTCGTACTGATCGGTGATCCAGGACTTGGACGCCTGGTTCGGCGAGGCGACCACCTTGAGGACCTGCTCGCGCAGCTCCTCGGCGGTGGCCGGACGCGGCAGCTTGTCCGCGTCGTCGGCCTGGAGCGCGTCCTGCCACTCGGGGCGGGCGAAGGGGCGCTCGTAGACCGGGCCCTCATGGGCGACGGTGCGCGGCGGGACGTCCACGATCTGCTCGCCGTGCCAGAAGATCTCCAGCCGCTCGCCGTCGGTGACCTCACCGATGACGGTGGCGATGACGTCCCACTTCTCGCAGATCTCCAGGAAGCGGTCGACCTTCTCGGGCTTCACGATCGCGCACATGCGCTCCTGCGACTCGCTCATCAGGATCTCCTCGGGGGAGAGCGAGGAGTCGCGCAGCGGCACGGTGTCCAGCTCGACCCGCATCCCGCCGGAGCCGGCGCTGGCGAGCTCGCTGGTGGCGCAGGACAGGCCCGCGCCGCCGAGGTCCTGAATGCCCTCGACCAGGTCCTCCTTGAAGACCTCCAGGGTGCACTCGATGAGCAGCTTCTCCTGGAAGGGGTCGCCGACCTGGACGGCGGGGCGCTTGGTGGGCTTTCCCGTGCCGGAGGCACTGTCGCCGGCAGCGTCGAAGGTCTCGGAGGCCAGCACGGAGACGCCGCCGATGCCGTCGCCGCCGGTGCGGGCACCGTAGAGGATCACCTTGTTACCGGCGCCGGACGCCTTGGCGAGGTGGATGTCCTCATGCTTCATCACGCCCACGCAGAGCGCGTTGACCAGCGGGTTGCCCTGGTAGCAGGGGTCGAAGACGACCTCGCCGCCGATATTGGGCAGGCCCAGGCAGTTGCCGTAGCCGCCGATGCCCGCGACCACACCGGGCAGCACCCGCTTGGTGTCGGGGTGGTCGGCGGCGCCGAAGCGCAGCGGGTCCATCACGGCCACCGGGCGGGCGCCCATGGCGAGGATGTCGCGGACGATGCCGCCGACGCCGGTGGCCGCGCCCTGGTAGGGCTCGATGTACGAGGGGTGGTTGTGCGACTCGACCTTGAAGGTGACCGCGTAGCCCTGGCCGACGTCGACCACACCCGCGTTCTCACCGATGCCGACGAGCAGGGCGTCGCTCTCGGGGGCCTTCTCACCGAACTGCCGCAGATGGACCTTGCTCGACTTGTACGAGCAGTGCTCGGACCACATGACGGAGTACATCGCGAGCTCGGCGCCGGTGGGGCGGCGGCCCAGGATGGCGCGGATGCGCTCGTACTCGTCCTGCTTCAGACCGAGCTCGGCCCAGGGCTGCCCGTCGTCCGGGGTCTGCGCCGCGTGCTTGGTGGTGTCCAGGGTCATGCGCTGACCAGCCTCTTGAGGATCGAGGTGAAGAATCCGAGACCGTCGGTGCGACCGGTGCCGATCAGCGGTTCGACGGCGTGCTCGGGGTGGGGCATGAGGCCGACGACATTGCCCGCCGCATTGGAGATTCCGGCGATGTCGCGGAGCGAGCCGTTGGGGTTGAGCTCCTCATAGCGGAAGACGACGCGTCCCTCGGCCTCGAGTTCATCGAGGACGCGCTCATCGGCGACATAGCGTCCGTCGATGTTCTTCAGCGGGATGTTGATCTCCTGACCCTGCTCGTATGAGCGCGTCCAGGCGGTCTCCGCGTTTTCCACTCGCAACTTCTGATCGCGGCAGATGAAGTGCAGATGGTTGTTCCGCAGCATCGCACCGGGGAGGAGATGGGTCTCGGTGAGAACCTGGAAGCCATTGCAGATGCCAAGCACCGGCATACCGGCCTTCGCCTGGTCGATCACCGACTCCATTACCGGAGAGAACCGGGAGATCGCGCCGGCCCGCAGATAGTCGCCATAGGAGAAGCCGCCCGGCAGGATCACCGCGTCGACCTGCTTGAGGTCCTTGTCGCGGTGCCACAGCGGTACGGCTTCGAGGCCGGCGGTGCGCACCGCGCGCTGGGTGTCGCGGTCGTCGAGCGTGCCGGGGAAAGTGATGACTCCGATGCGTGCGGTCACGATTCGGCCTTCACGGCGCTGGTGTCGGCACCTTCGCCGACCTCGACCTTCACGGAAAAGTCCTCGATCACGGTGTTCGCCAGGAAGGTCTCGGCGATCTCATGGATACGGGCGAGGGCGGCATCGTCGACCGGGCCCTCCACCTCGAGTTCAAAGCGCTTGCCCTGACGGACATCGGCGATCCCCTCGAAACCGAGGCGGGGCAGTGCTCGCTGCACCGCCTGGCCCTGGGGGTCGAGGATCTCCGGCTTGAGCATGACGTCGACTACGACGCGTGCCACTGGCACTCCCGGTGGTGTGGTGCTGGTGCGTAAGGCGGTGGCCCAAGCCTACCCCGGCGAAAATTCTACGCGAGTAGATATGCAAGGGTTCGGTCACGTTTAAGCATCGTCGGTGGCAACTGACGGGGAAAGGTCGGGGAAAAACGTATGGTCCCGATCGCGGCGTGACACGCGGATGGAATTACCGGGGTTCACAATGCAATGCCAGTCGCTGTACAAATGAAAAAGCATTGTTGGACACAACTGGACAGCTGACATCTTTGCACGTCAACGCATCGATGCAGCCCGAAAGGACCGATATCCGTGGCGCAGCGCGTAGTAGTCACGCTCTCCGACGACCTCGAGGGCGGCCAAGCGGAAGAGACGGTCACGTTCGGACTCGACGGCAAGTTGTACGAGATCGACCTCAACTCTGCCAATGCGTCGAAACTGCGCGACGCGCTCGCGCCGTACGTGGAGGCCGGCCGCAAGCGGGCCCGCTCCGGCAAGACGTACCGCCGCACCGATGTCGCCCCGGACCCGGCCGCGGTGCGCGCCTGGGCCAGGTCGCACGGCATGGAGGTGCCTCCGCGCGGCCGGATCCCCAAGAAGGTCTACGAAGCCTTCAACGAGTCGGCCTGACTGACCCGTTCAGCCGAGTTGCACACCACCCCGGGTGATCCGCTAAAGTCTGGAGCACGCCGAGGGGCGAGGCCGAAAGGCCGAAACCCCGAGGAAGACACCATGCGGGTGTAGCTCAGTAGTAGAGCGCCCCCTTTCCAAGGGGGAGGCGCAGTGTGCGATCCCTGTCACCCGCTCTCATCGTCTACCGCTCTCTTGCGAAGAGGATCAGGTAGAGTGATGCACGCGCCGATCGGTGAAAGCTGGTCGGAGGCATGCGGACGTGGCTCAGTTGGTAGAGCATCACCTTGCCAAGGTGAGGGTCGCGAGTTCGAATCTCGTCGTCCGCTCCAGATCTGAGGCGCCGGTCGAATCGACCGGCGCCTCAGGCGTTTTCGGCCCCGGAATCCATGGTGGGGGCCGGGGCGGAGCGAACGGCGGTGCCGCCGAGGGAAAGTGACGGCGTGCCGGGTCCGGGTGGTCCCGCCGCACGAAGGTCCCGCTGGGAGGAGCGTGTGAACGACACCGCGGCGATCCGGGTGCTGCTGGCCGACGATGAGCATCTGATCCGGGGCGCCCTGGCCGCCCTGCTGGCGCTCGAGGACGATCTGCTGGTGGTCGCGGAGGCGGCGTCCGGGCCCGAGGCGCTGGCGATGGCACGGGCGCACCGGCCCGATGTGGCGGTGCTGGACCTCCAGATGCCGGAGGCGGACGGGGTCTCGGTGGCCGCGGCGCTCCGGTCGGAGCTGCCCGACTGCCGGACGATGATCGTGACCAGCCACGGCCGGCCGGGTCACCTCAAGCGGGCCCTGGGGCAGGGGTGCGCGCGTTCGTACCGAAGACCACCTCCGCGCAGCGGCTGGCGGAGATCATCCGCACGGTGCACGGCGGGTCCCGCTACGTCGACCCCGGCCTGGCCGCCGACGCGATCAGCGCCGGGGACTCCCCGCTGACCGCACGGGAGGCGGAGCTGCTGGAGCTGGCGGCGGACGGCGCCTCCATCGCGGAGATCGCCCAGCGCGCGGCGCTCTCCCAGGGGACGGTCCGGAACTATCTGTCGGCCGCGGCGGCGAAGCTGGGGGCGGAGAACCGGCACGCGGCGGCGCGGATCGCCCAGGAGCACGGCTGGCTCTGAGCGGCTCCCGAGCGCTCCCGAGCGGGCGGCCCGAGCGGCCTCGACACCCGGGTGGTAGTTCACCGGTCGAGGGTTTGGTTATAGTAGAGGCGCGTCGAACCGGAAAAGTCCGGCGCAGGCGGACGTAGCTCAGTTGGTAGAGCGCAACCTTGCCAAGGTTGAGGTCGCGAGTTCGAGCCTCGTCGTCCGCTCCGTGCATCAAGGGTCCCGGCCGATCGGCCGGGACCCTTGGTCGTTCCGCGGCCTACTTCCAGCCGGTGCCGGTCAGCAGCTCGTAGGCCTCCGCGTACTTCGCCCGCGTCCGCTCGACGACCTCCGCCGGGAGCGGGGGCGGCGGCTGCTCACCGGCGCGGTCCCAGCCGGAGGCCGGGGAGGTCAGCCAGTCGCGGACGTACTGCTTGTCGAAGGACGGCTGCGGGCGGCCGGGCTGCCACTGGTCGGCGGGCCAGAAGCGGGAGGAGTCCGGGGTCAGCACCTCGTCGGCGAGCACCGGCTCGGCGCCCTCCGCGCCCAGGGTCGCCTCCGCGTAGCCGAACTCGAACTTCGTGTCGGCGAGGATGATCCCGCGGGCTCGGGCGATCTCCCGGGCCCGGTTGAAGATGGCGAGGGTGGCCTGGCGCAGCTGGGCGGCGGGCTCGGCGCCGATGCGGTGGGCCACCTCCTCGTACGCCACGTTCTCGTCGTGCTCGCCGACCTCGGCCTTGGTGGCCGGGGTGAAGATCGGCGAGGGCAGCTCGGAGCCGTCGGTCAGCCCCTCGGGGAGGGCGATTCCGCACACCGTACGGGTCTCGCGGTACTCGGCCAGGCCGGAGCCGGTCAGATGGCCGCGCGCGACGCATTCGACCGGGACCATCCGCAGCGACCGGCAGATCAGGGTGCGGCCCTCCCAGTCGGCGGGGGCGCCGGGGGGCAGCTCGCTGGACAGGACGTGGTTGGGGACGAGGTCGGCGAGCAGGTCGAACCACCAGAGGGAGAGCTGGGTGAGGATCTTGCCCTTCTCGGGGATCTCGGTCGGCAGGACCCAGTCGTAGGCGGAGATCCGGTCGCTGGCGACCATGACGAGCTCACCGCGCTCGTTCCGGTAGAGGTCGCGCACCTTGCCGGTGTGCAGGTGCTGAAGGCCCGGAACCTCGACCGGTTCGGGCTTCTCGACGAATCCGGACACGCTTCCTCCTGGTGTTTTTGTCCAAGCCCCGTTGATTCTGCCGCACGAAGCGGCCGTGACCGGCGGCGGGGCGCGGACCGCGGGGCCCGGCGGTTCGGGTTCCGCTTCCGGCCGGTTCGAACACCTCGCAGGAGGAACTCGTTCGGCGGGACACGCGAAGGAGGGCTCCGGATGCGCCTGGAGGCGCCCGGATGGGAGGTGTGGCATGGCCGACGCGGCGATCGTGGGCAGCGGCCCCAACGGGCTCGCGGCCGCCGTCACGCTGGCCCGCGCCGGGCTGCGGGTGGAGGTGTACGAGGCCGCCGACAGCATCGGCGGCGGGCTGCGCAGCCAGCCGCTCTTCGACGCGGACATCACCCATGACATCTGCTCCGCGGTCCACCCCATGGCGCCCGTCTCCCGCTTCTTCCGTGCGTTCGACCTGGCCGCGCGCGGGGTGGAGCTGCTGACGCCCGAGATCTCCTACGCCCAGCCGCTGGACGGCGGCCGCGCCGCGCTCGCCCACCGCGATCTGGCGGCCACCTGTGCCGGGCTCGGCCCGGACGGGGAGCGCTGGCGGCGGCTGATGGCGCCGCTGCTGCGGCACAGCGAGGGCGTGGTCGACTTCGTCCTCTCCGGACAGCGCGCACTCCCCCGCGATCCGGTGGCACCGCTGCTGCTGGCCTCGCGGATCCTCGTCCACGGCACCCGGGTCGGCGCCGCCCGCTTCACCGGTGAGGCGGCGCCCGCCCTGCTCACCGGGGTCGCCGCCCATGCCGTGGGCGAACTGCCCAGCCTGGCCGGGGGCGCGGTGGCGGCCCTCCTCGGGCATCTGGCACACGGCCCCGGCTGGCCGCTGCCGCGCGGCGGCAGCGCCCGTATCGCCGAGGCCATGACGGACGACATCACCGCGCACGGCGGCACCTTCCACACCGGGTGCGCGATCGGCGACCTCGGCGAGCTGACCGGCGGCGCTCGTGCGGTGCTGCTCGACACCGGTGTGCCGGGGCTGCTGGACATCGCCGGGCGCCGGCTGCCCGACCGCTATGTCCGGGCGCTGCGGCGGTTCCGCTACGGCCCGGCCGCCGCCAAGGCCGACTTCCTGGTCAGCGAGCCGATCCCATGGGCCGACCCCGCCGTGGGCCGCGCCGGGACCGTGCACCTGGGCGGCGGCCACGCCGAGCTGGCCCGGCAGGAAACCCTGACGGCGCGCGGGGTGCGCAGCCGGGAGCCGTTCGTCCTGCTCGTCGACCCGGCCGTCACCGACCCCGGGCGCGCCCGGCCCGGCAGGCGCCCGGTGTGGGCCTACGCCCATGTGCCGAACGGCGACGACACCGACCCGGTCGCGCTGATCCGCTCCCGGATCGAGACCTACGCCCCCGGCTTCGGCGACACCGTGCTCGCGGCGCGCGGCCTGTCCGGGCGGGACCTGGAGGCGTACGACCCCAACAATGTGGGCGGGGACATCGGCTCGGGCGCGATGACGCTATGGCAGAGCCTCGCCCGGCCGGTGCCCCGCCTCGATCCGTACCGCACCCCGCTTCCCGGGCTCTTTCTGTGCTCGTCGGCGACCCCGCCCGGGCCGGGGGTCCATGGGATGTGCGGCTATCTGGCTGCTTTGTCGGCGCTACGGCATGTCTTCGGGGTCCGGAAGGTCCCGCCCCTGGCCCCGGTGGCGTAGGCGCCCAACGGGTCTTGCCGCCTGCGGCGGGCTGTTCCCCTCCCCGCCCCTTCCCACAACCGGGGCTCCGCCCCGGACCCCGTCACGGCGCCTCCCGATGTGCGCGAGACCCGCCCGGCCATCCGCCACGCCGACGGACCGACCGCGTACAACCCACCGGCGCAGGTGCTCACGCCCTCGCCGCCCGTACCGCGGAGCCCCTGGCTCCTGCTCAGCGGCCCGCGACCCGACCACCGCGCCGCAGGCGGCGAAATTCGTCAGCCCCGCTTGCAGATCCGATCCAGCAAATTCGCCGTCGCCCGCTGAATCCGCTCATCCGTATGCCCCGGACGATCCAGCGCGGGCGACCACGCGAACGTCCCCGACGCGAACACCAGAGCACCACTCGGGGCGCGGTAGAGCGACGTCTCCTGGTGGCGGACCACCCCCTCCGTGTCCTCGTACGGCGAGTGGGCCAGCAGGATGCGGCGGAGGTGCTCGGGCAGGACCGTGCGCGGGAAGTAGCGGTCGGCCTCGCCCGCGACGAGACCGGGGAGCTCATCGCCCTCCTCCGCGCCCGTGGCCTCCCACAGCCAGTGGCCGGCGTTGCGCACGATCAGCGGGCTCGGCTCGGGCACCCGGCCCGCGTACTGGATGCCGATCAGCTGCTGTTCGGGCGCGGTCTCCCGCCACAGCGCGGAGCGGCCGGGGCCGCGGCGCTTGCGGCAGGTCAGCAGCCGGTCCGGGCCGGAGGGCGAGGCGGTGAGCTCGACCTGCCAGTACATGGTGTTGGCGGAGAGGAAGACCAGCGAGGTGCCGCTGTCGCGGGCCGATTCCACGGTGCGGCGCATCGGCGCAGACCAGTACTCGTCGTGGCCGGGGAAGACCAGCCCCCGGTAGCGGGTGGGGTCGACCCGGCCCGCGTGCAGATCGCTCATCTCGGCGTAGGCCAGGTCGTAGCCGTAGCGCTCGGCCCAGCGGATGAAGTCGTACGCGTGGCCCACATGGAGGGGCAGCCCCGCGCCCGCGTACGGCCGGTCGAAGGAGACGGTGATCGCCGCCTCGGACTCGCCCAGCAGTTTTCCCTGCTCGTCCCAGGCGTGGTAGAGGCTGGCGCCGGTCCGGCCGTCCTCCGGGTAGAGGTTGTACGCCTGCCAGGTGAGGTCGGGGAGGACGAGGAGGAGATCGGCGGGGCGGGGGTCGCGGACGGTGAACGGGATGTGGCTGCGGTAGCCGTCCACGGTGGTCAGCACCGCGACATAGGCGCCGGGCTTCCAGTACGAGGGGATCTGCAGCCGCCAGGACAGCCACCAGTGGTGGCAGGAGACGGTGCGGTCGGCGGTGAGCGGGGGCGGCTGGACGATCCCGGACAGCCGGGGGCTGGTGGTGATCTTCAGCGCGCCGGCGCCGTCGTAGTAGCCGATGCGGTAGATGTCCACGCTGAACTGCTGGGGCGGATCCACCGTGATCCGGAAGTCGATCGCCTCGCCGGGGGCCGCCGCGGAGGCGGAGGGGAAGCCCTTGATCTGCCGGTGGACATCGTCGGCGGTGCGGGGGCCGGGGATCCTGGCGGGGCCCTTCGCACGGACCCGCCCGGCCGCCCGGTCGATGGCCCCGGAGTGCTGGACATGGTCGACGTACCACGGGACCACCCGCCCGGTGTCGTCGAAGTAGTTCTCACTGTCGCGCAGCCAGGGCAGCGGGCCCTGGCCGAAAGGATCCGTCACCGCGTGCGCGAGCGCTCCTGACTCCCAGCGCCGGATCTGGTCCGTCCCCACAATTGTTCCCCTCCCCTGCGTGCCCGGCGGCGCCTCGCCTCGCTGTCCTCGCACACCGCACCGCAGCGGATCCGGCCTTGTGGGCCGGGCTGCGGGGCCGGTCTGGCGGTCCGGGCCGGTGGGCCGGAACTCGTGGGCCGGGCGGACAGCGACCGGTCCAAGCACATCACATTACGCACCTACTCCGTCACCGATAGTCGCTAATTTGCCGGAACAGACGCCGAACGCGCGACAAGGCTGGACATAGGATCGGATCCGGCGCAGTATGCGCGCCTACGCCAGCCGGACGGGCTTTTCCGGACGAACTCCCACCTCGCCGAGCCAGGCGCGCAGCGGCCCGTCGTCCCCGTCCTCCACCAGGCTGAGCACCGGATGGGCCAGATCGGCCCGCCGCCGCCCGCCGACGAGCAGCGCGGGCCCGTCGAGCCAGTCGAGGCCGGGGGCCGCGCCCGCGGTGTCCACGGCGGCGCAGCAGACCATGGCGGTGACGTGGTCGGCGAGCAGCTCGCGGCCGGTGCGCGGCGGCTGCAGCGGGAACGCCGGGGCGAAGTCGTCGATCCACGGGTCGCCGGCGGCCCCCTCCGCACCCGCCACGGGGCCCTGGCCGTACGCCCGGGTGGCGGCGGCCTCCTCGCGGGCCACCTCGACGCTGAGCCTGGCGGCGAGCCCCGGGGCGCCGCCGTCGGGGGCGTCGGCGGGGTCGGCCGCCGTGGCGGTGAGCCGGTCCATGACCCGGGCCAGGGTGGGCGGCACGGGCGCGCTCACGGGGGTCGGTGCGCGGGCGGCACCGACGAGGTCGTGGGTGTCCTCCCGCTCGTCCAGGAGCCGGTTGAGCCGGGCGGCCTCCTGCCGCCACTTGCGGTCCACGACCTCTTCCGGATACGCGCCCCAGTCGACCGGGGACCAGTCGGGGCCCGGCTCCGGCGGGCCGCCGTGGAAGAGGCGGGCGGCCAGCAGCGAGGTGGCCTCGTCGATCGCCCCGGGCTCCTCCAGGAGGTCGCAGGCCGGGCGCTCGCTCAGCCGGGAGGTGAACCCCTCGGCGAGCCGGTCGCGGCGGGAGAGCTCGGTGAGCGCCGAGACCACGCCCGCGTCCAGCCGGGAGGGCCAGCGGCCCATTCGCCAGGCGGGCAGCGCGACCCGGGTCAGCAGCCGGTCCCAGCCCGCGTAGGCGAGGCCCACCTGCTCCTGGGCGACGATCCGCAGCCCGTAGTCGACCGACTGGGCCCGCTCGGAGGCGGCCGCGGCGACCGCGCGCTCCATCTCGGCCGCATGGTCCCGGCAGCCGCGCAGCAGCAGCCGGGCGACCCAGCCGACGAAGGCGAAGGCCGGGCGGCGCACCACCGCCACCAGGGCGGGCGCGGGGCCGGACGACGGCTCACCGCCCTGGGCCGCGACGGCCACGGCGGCGTCCAGCCCGCGCACGAAGCGGCGGGCGGAGGCTATGTCGGGATGGACGGACGGGCCGGTGCCCGCCACGACCGGGGCGAGCAGCGCGCGCAGCTCGGCGACCCGCATCCACCACAGGAACGGTGAGCCGATCACCAGCACCGGCGCCTGCGGGACGCGCCGCTCGGGGCGGTCCCCGACCCGGTCAGCGCCGCTCGCGGGGGCGGGGGCGCCCCGTGCGGAGCGGGGCTCCTCGACCGCCAGGGCGCCGCGGTCCCTATGCTCCCGGCGCTGGGCGTGCGCCGGATGCGTACGGTCCTCCAGCCAGCTGTCGCAGTCGGGGGTGAGCGCTATGGCCGAGGGCGCGGGCACCTCCAGGCGCTCGGCCAGGTCGCGCACCAGCCGGTAGAGATCGGGCGCCGTCTCCTCGGCGATGGGCACCGTCGGGGTGAGCGCGGGTCTGGCCCGGACGACCACGGCGGCCACGGCCGCCGCCAGCAGCAGGACCAGCAGAGCGCCACCGGTCACCACCCAGCGCAGGGCCGTCCAGCCCTGGTCCTGGGAACCTCCGACGCTGCCGGTGGCGCTTCCGGCCAGCAGCACGACGGCGGCCGCGGCCGGGAGGAGTGCGACCGCGAGCGCCGTACTCCGGATGCGCAGTACCGCGAGGGCGCGAGCGCGCGCCGCCAGGGCACCTGCTTCGGTACCTGCCACGGTTCTCATCACCCCCTACTGTCCGGCCGATGTTTGAACAGCGGACGACGGCGGCGTTGTTTTCTCCCACCCACTGTCGCACTGGCCGCCCACTCCGCAATGCCGGTGGGCCAGTTGCCGCACCTCGCCTGAGCGGCACACTAGTTGGGGGCCGGGCGTGCGTCAGCAGGATGCGGAAGCGCTCACCCGATGGAATGGCCTTGGGTAAAACCGGGAACTTCGCGACGACGATGCCTGGCCCCGTGTGAACAGGCGGAAGCGGCCTCCGGGGCCGATCATGTGCCCGCCCGGGACACCGCTTGAGACTCTTCTTACAGCCTGACTCGCAGCCTGTCCTTACGAGGCCGCGTCGGCCGCCGCCTTCGCGGCGATGTCGGAGCGGTGGTGCGAGCCCTCCAGCCCGATCCGGCCCACCGCGCGGTAGGCCCGCTCGCGCGCCTTCGCCAGGTCGGAGCCGGTCGCGGTGATGGAGAGCACCCTGCCGCCCGCGCTCACCACCTCACCGGACGCGCCGTCCCGCTTGGTGCCCGCGTGCAGGACGTACGCCTTGGGGCCGTCCTGCTCGGCCACCGCGTCCAGCCCGGTGATCGGGTCACCGGTGCGGGGGGTGTCCGGATAGTTGTGCGAGGCGACGACCACGGTCACGGCGGCGCCGTCGCTCCAGCGCAGCGGCGGTTCGGCCTCCAGACGGCCGGTGGCGGCGGCGAGCAGCACCGCGGCCAGCGGGGTCTTCAGCCGGGCCAGGACCACCTGGGTCTCCGGGTCGCCGAAGCGGGCGTTGAACTCGATCACCCGCACCCCGCGCGAGGTGATCGCCAGGCCCGCGTACAGCAGCCCGGAGAAGGGCGTGCCGCGGCGGCGCAGCTCATCGACGGTGGGCTGGCAGATCGTGGTCACGACCTCGTCCACCAGCTCGGGGTCGGCCCAGGGCAGCGGGGAGTACGCGCCCATGCCGCCCGTGTTCGGGCCCTCGTCGCCGTCGTGGGCGCGCTTGAAGTCCTGGGCGGGCTGGAGCGGGATCACGGTCTCGCCGTCGGTGATCGCGAAGAGGGAGACCTCCGGGCCGTCCAGGAACTCCTCGATCACCACCCGGCCGCAGGCCAGCGCGTGTGCGCGGGCGGCCTCGACGTCCTCGGTCACCACGACGCCCTTGCCCGCGGCCAGGCCGTCGTCCTTGACGACGTACGGCGCGCCGAACGCGTCCAGCGCCTCGTCGATCTCGGCGGGCGTGGTGCACACATAGGCGCGGGCGGTGGGCACGCCCGCCGCCGCCATCACATCCTTGGCGAACGCCTTGGAACCCTCCAGCTGCGCCGCCTCGGCGGACGGCCCGAAGGCCGGGATCCCGCGCTCGCGCACGGCGTCGGCCACCCCCGCCACGAGCGGGGCCTCCGGCCCCACGACCACGAGGCCCACCCCCAGGGAGGCGGCGAGGTCGGCGACGGCGGCGCCGTCGAGCGCGTCGACCGCGTGCAGCTCGGCCACCTCGGCGATGCCGGCGTTGCCGGGGGCGCAGTGCAGTGCGGTGACGTCGGGGTCGAGGGAGAGAGCGCGGCACAGGGCATGTTCGCGGGCGCCGCCGCCGATGACGAGGACCTTCACGGTATGCAGCCTATTGCCTCGGGCACGGGCCGCTGTGCGGTGGGGGCTGCCACCCTGTCCGCGCCGGAGCTGCGGCCCTACTGCGCTGGGGGCCGCGGGTGGCGTCTCGCGCCTTCGGCGCATGGACGCGGCCCCCGGCCGGGCCGACCAGCCCCCCGGATCCGGTGCGCGGGCCACTCTTTTGGGTGAGGAGTGGGCGGTCCTATACCCGATGGGGCAGCTCTTACGGGCTGAAAACCCGTGATCGGGTCTTCGTGGCCAACCGTTCGGCGGTAGGAATGGTGGTCGCGCATCAGCCGCGCGCCAGGAGAAACGCCGCCGCAGAGGGAGTTGCACGGTGAGTCAGCCGGAGATGCAGCCCGAGGGGCTCCCTCGGCCGGAGGGTGCGAGAGCCCAGGGCGACCTGCTCGGTCGGCCCTTCCCGCACGGCGACTGGGGGGAGCCGGCGGAGCGGCTCGACGAGTTGTACCGGTGGGTCGAGGAGGGTGCCCTGGAGGTCGCGGGGTGGTACCTCGCCGAACGGGTGTGGAAGCGGAGGACCGCCCGGGTGCTGCGGGTGGGCGCCGCGGTGGCGGCGGTCGTGGCGGGCGTGCTGCCGCTGCTCGATCTGAACGGGACGCTGGACGGCGGCGCGGGCTGGGGCGCGCTGGCGCTGCTGCTGGCCGCCGCCTGCGTCGGCGGCGACCGGTTCTTCGGGCTGACGTCCGGCTGGATGCGGGACGTGGCCACGGCGCAGGCGGTGCACCGGCGGCTGGAGGCGCTGCAGTTCGACTGGGCGTCGGAGAGCGTGCGGGAGGTGCTGGGCCCGACCGAGGGCACCGCCAGCGAGGCCGTGGAGCGGTGTCTTTCGGTGCTGCGGCGGTTCTGCGAGGACGTGTCGGAGCTGGTACGGGCCGAGACGGCGGGCTGGATGGTGGACTTCGGGTCCGGTTCGGCCCCGCTGGTCACACAGGCGCTGATGGCCCAGGGCTCCCGTCCGGACAGCGGGAGCCCCACGAGCCGCTTTCCGCTGCCGCCGGGCCCCGCCCGGCCCAATATGCCGCGGCAGCGTCCTCCCGAGCCGCCCCGCTGAGGCCGGACAGCAACGCCTGTCGGAGCGATCAGCCAATGGAACGGTCAGCCGAAGGAGCGGTCAGCTGAAGACGATCATCGAGCCCTGGCCCAGGCTGCGCGTCGCCGCCGCGTGCAGACCCAGCCAGACATGGCGCTCCCGTGCGAAGGGGCTGTCCTCGTACGGGACCGACGCCGCCGGCTCCTCCAGGCTCGTGGGGCGAGCCGGGGGCGCGGGGGCGGCCGGGGGGTTGGACGGGTCGATGCCGAGCGCCGGGGCGACCGCCTCCAGCTCGCGCAGCAGGCCGTGGCTGGATCCCAACGGGCCGCCGCCCTCGAGGAGTTCGTCGTTGGACAGCGGGCTCTGGAAGTCGACGGGGACATACGCCCCCGCGTGGTCGTAGTGCCACACCAGATGCGACTGCTGGGCCGTGGGCTCGAACATCTCCAGCAACTGTTCGTAATCCCCGCCCAGTTCGTCCACGGGCGTCACCGCGAGTCCGCACAGTTGCAGCAGATAGGCACGGCGGAGAAAGTGCAGCGCGTCGTAGTCGAAACCGGCCACCGGGGCGACATCCCCGGACAGTCCCGGCATATAGCTGAAGACGGGTACGGGCGGCAAACCGGCATCACTGAGCGCCTTGTCGTACGCGGCGATCTCTTCGGCGAAGGGGTTGTCGGGGCTGTGGCACAGCACATCGACGAGGGGGACCAGCCAGAGGTCACATGCCACGCGATCTCACTCTCGTATCCGTACGGTCGATGGTCGGCCCAGCGTAATGCCCCGCGTACGCCTCGCGAAGAGTGCCGGAGGCCAACCCTGGCGGGCCGTTTCGCCTGCCGCCGCTCCGGCCTCCCCGGCCTCCGGTTCGGTGACCGTCCGGGGGAACCGCTGCGGGGCCGGGCGGAGTTCGAGAAGAGTTCAGGAGGAGATCAGGGGGAGTTGACCTCCGACGTCCGGTTCCGCGCGCGCGACTCCTCCTGCTCCACCAACCGCTCGATCAGCGCACGGAAATGCGCGTTGTACGCCCCTATCAACCGCTCCGAGTCATGCGGGTCCCCGCGGGTGACCGCCGCGGTGAGCTCGGAGTGCCCCGTCCAGAGCTGACCGCGCAGATCGGGGACGCGACGCAGATACGGCACCGTGAAGACCCAGGTCTGCACGCGCAGCCGCTGCAGAAAGTCCGACACATACGGATTGCCGACCAGCCCGCAGATCTCGCGCCAGAAGCGCAGGTCATAGCCGATGAGGATGTCCAGGTCACCGGAGCGGGCGGCCCGCTCGGCCTCCTCGGCCCGCCGCCTTACCGAGGCCAGCGCCTGCGGGGTCATGGTTTTCAGCGTCTGCTCGACATAGTGCCGGAAGACGCCCTCGACCACCATCGTGCGGGCGTCGACCATGTGCCGGAAGTCGTCGATGGTGAAGTCGTGGACCTTGAAGCCCCGGTGCTCCTCGACATCGAGCAGCCCTTGGGAGCACAGGTCCAGCAGTGCCTCCCGGACGGGGGTCGCGGAGACGCCGTACTGCTGGGCGATCTCCTTGACGGTGAACTGGCGCCCCGCAGGGAGCCGGCCCGCGAGCACCTCGTCACAGAGCGCGTCGGCGATCTGCTGCCGCAGGGTGTTCCGCTTGACCGGGCTGGCGCCGGGCACGGGCATCGAGGACCGTCTCCTTCCACGGCCGTCGGATCAAAAAGCGGACGGCCCTCGCATCACGATATGCGAGGGCCGTTGCGCGGAACACGCAGAGTGCGGCGGTGGTCTGCACCGGGCAGCGCTCGGGCGGCGACCGGAGGGCAAACGGGCAGAGCCCCGGTGCGCCTACGCCGTATGCGCGTCGGCCGCGCCCAGCGCCTCGTCCAGGATGGCGAGCCCCTCCTTGGCCTCGGCCTCGGTGACAGTGCACGGCGGCACCACATGGGTGCGGTTCATGTTCACGAAGGGCCACAGACCGCCGCGCTTGCAGGCCGCGGCGAAGTCGGCCATCGGCTGGTTGGCCGGTCCGCTCGCGTTGTACGGGACGAGCGGTTCGCGGGTCTCCTTGTCCTTGACCAGGTCCAGCGCCCAGAAGACGCCGAGGCCGCGCACCTCGCCGACCGAGGGGTGGCGGTCGGCGATCTCCCGCAGCCCCGGGCCGATCACGTTCTCCCCGATCGCGGCGGCGTTCTCCACGATCCCCTCCTCCGCCATCGCGTTGATCGTCGCGACGGCCGAGGCGCAGGCCAGCGGGTGGCCGGAGTAGGTGAGACCACCCGGGTAGGGGCGCTGGTCGAAGGTCGCGGCGATCTCGGCGGAGATCGCGACGCCACCGAGCGGCACATAGCCGGAGTTGACGCCCTTGGCGAAGGTCAGCAGGTCCGGGGTGACGCCGAAGTGGTCGGCCGCGAACCAGTGGCCGGTGCGGCCGAAGCCGGCCATGACCTCGTCCAGGATGAAGACGATGCCGTAGCGGTCGCAGATCTCCCGGACCCCGGCCAGATAGCCGGGCGGCGGGACCATGATCCCGGCGGTGCCGGGGATGGTCTCCAGGATGATCGCGGCGATGGTCTGCGGGCCCTCGAAGGCGATGGTGTCCTCGAGGTGGCGCAGCGCGCGCTCGGACTCCTGCGCCTCGCTGTCGGAGTGGAAGGGCGAGCGGTAGAGGAACGGCGCCCAGAAGTGCACCACACCGGCCGAGGCGCTGTCGGAGGCCCAGCGGCGGGGGTCGCCGGTGAGGTTGATCGCGGTGGCGGTGGCCCCGTGGTACGAGCGGTAGGCGGAGAGCAGCTTGGGACGGCCGGTGTGCAGCCGGGCCATCCGGACCGCGTTCTCCACGGCCTCGGCGCCGCCGTTGGTGAAGAAGATCTTGTCGAGGTCGCCGGGGGTGCGCTCGGCGACCAGCCGCGCCGCCTCGGACCGTACGTCCACGGCGAAGCCCGGGGCGATGGTGCACAGCTTGGCGGCCTGTTCCTGGATCGCGGCGACGACCTTGGGGTGCTGGTGGCCGATGTTGGTGTTCACCAGCTGGCAGGAGAAGTCGAGGTAGCGGTTGCCGTCGTAGTCCCAGAAGTACGAGCCTTCGGCGCCCGCGACGGCGAGGGGGTCGATCAGGCCCTGTGCGGACCAGGAGTGGAACACATGCGCACGGTCGGCGGCCTTGACGGCGGCGCCGGCCGCGAGGTCGGGGCTGGGCTGCACGGACACGTTCGGTACCTCGCATCGCTCGCGGGTCGGGGTGGAACCAGCGTACGGACCGTATCCCCGGGCCTGGCACCGACAGGCTGTCAGGGTTTCGGGCCGTCCACCGACACCTTGCCGGGCCACGGCGCTCTTGTCGTCACCGCCGGTGATCGGGGCGCGGCGTCCGGATTTCGCTCTCCGGCCCGGGAGTGACACAGGACGGATACGGAACCGATAACGGATGGTCCGCGTCGTCCACTTCGCTCTCAGCCGCCTTTATTCTCTCCAAGGGGCTGATCAGGGGGATTCACGGGGAAGGGGCGATCGACGCATGGAAGACCTGGGGGCCGAGGACCCTCGATGGATCGGTGAGTACCGGCTGCTCCGGCGCCTTGGCGCGGGTGGCATGGGCCGGGTGTTCCTGGCCCATTCTTCGCGCGGCCGTACGGTGGCGGTGAAGCTCGTCCAGACCGAGCTCGCCCAACAGGCCGAATTCCGGCGGCGGTTCAAACAGGAGGTGCGGGCCGCGCAGCGGGTCGGGGGCGCATGGACCGCGCCGGTGCTGGACGCCGACACCGAGGCCGCCACCCCATGGGTCGCCACCGGCTATATCGCCGGTCCCTCCCTGCACGCGATCGTCTCCGAGTCGGGCCGCCTGCCCGAGCGGACCGTCCGCATCCTGGCCCACGGCCTCACACAGGCCCTGCGCGACATCCACGACGCCGGTCTGGTCCACCGCGACCTCAAACCCTCCAACGTCCTGGTCACCATCGACGGTCCGCGCGTCATCGACTTCGGCATCGCGCGAGCGCTGGAGACCGTCACCGACGGCATCCTCACGCGCAGCGGCGCCGTCGTCGGGTCGCCCGGTTTCATGTCGCCCGAGCAGGTGCGCGGCGAGCGGGTCACCCCGGCCAGCGATGTCTTCTGCCTCGGCTCGGTGCTCGCCTACGCGGCGACCGGCCGTCAGCCGTTCGGCACGGCCAACAGCGGGGTGCACGCGGTCATGTACCGCATCGCACAGGAGGAAGCGGACCTGGAGGGGCTGCCGGAGGGGCTGCGCGAGCTGGTCACCGACTGCCTGAAGAAGGCCCCGGACGACCGGCCCTCGTTGGAGGAGCTGCTGGACCGTACGGCCGGTGCGGACGACGACGGCGAACCGTGGCTGCCGGGCGGGCTCGTCGCCCAGCTCGGACGGCATGCGGTGCAGCTCCTGGAGGTGGAGACGCCCGCGGGGCCGGGGGTGCCCGCCCTGCCGGGGATGCCCGCGCGGCCTGCCGTACCGCCCGTGGCCGGGGCGGCGGGACCCGCAACTCCCGTGGCCGGAGCGGCGGGTCCGGCCGTCCCGCCGCCGCCCTCCGCGCCGCCGTCGGCCACGTCGTACCCGTTGGCTCCGGCGGAGCCCCCCACGCCCCCGCCGCCCACTACGCCGCCACCCACCACACCGCCGCTCCCGTCGGCCGCGCCCCAGGCGGGCGCGCCCCAGGCGGGCGCGCCGCTCCCCCCGGCTCCGTCCGCGCCTCCTTCGGCGGGCGCGGGGCAGGGCGGCACGGCCCAGCCGGGCGGGCAGGCCGCCGGACCGTACGGCGCCACACCGCAGGCGGGCGGGGACCGGGGCAGCTCGGACCCGGCCGCCGGGCAGCAGGCCGCCTCGTCGTCGGCCGACGCGCCATCGGACGACGGCGCGCAAGCCGGTTCGGGCCACGGCGGGCCGGGGCAGGCTGCCGCGCACCAGGACACCCCGGGCCCGACGGCTGGGGCGGCGGGGGGATCCGCCGCGTCGCCCAGCACGCCCGGTGGTGCCGCGCCGGGCCACGACGCCCCGCACGCCGCCGCCTCCGGAGCACCCGGCCAACGGCCAGCCGCACCACAGGCAGGCGCACCACAGCCAGACCCACGGCAGGCGGACGCGTCCCCGGCCGGTGCAAGCCAGGGCTCCGCGACTGCCGGGACGCCGGGCGGGCCCCAGGAGGGCGCGCCCTCCTCCGCCGGAGCACAGGCAGGCGAAGGCCAGTGCGCACCCGGACACTCCACACCACCGCACGCCGGAACGGGCGACGCGGCAGCCGCGTCGCCCAACTCGCCCGGCGGCGCCGGACCACAGAGCGCCGCGCCGTACACGGCGCCGCAGGGAAGCGGCGCGCAGGGCACCCCCGGAAACCCCGCCCCGCCCCCCGTCGGAGCGGCTCCCGCCGCGCCCGACTCGCCCGGTTCCGCCTCCCACTACGCCGCCCCGGCGTACGGCTACCCGCCGCACGCCACACCGCCGCAGCCCGGCGCGGACGGCGAACCGCGGACGCCGCCGCATGCCTTCGGGCCGCCCGCCGTCACCTCGTTCGGGCCCGCCCCGTCCCCAGGCCAGGCGGCCGCCACGCCCTCCGTCGGCTTCGGCCCGAGCGGTCCGAACGGTCCGAACACACCGGCCGCGCCAGGCGGACCGGGCGGACCAGGCAGGCAAGGCGGCCCCGGCGGCGGCTCGCCGCAGCCGCCGCAGCCCAAGCGCCGCCGTAAGACGCTCATCGTCGTCTCGGCCGCCGTCGCCACACTGCTCATCGCCGGGATCGCCGCCCTCGCCGTGGTCAAGGGGAACGACGACAAGGGCGACAAGGCCAAGACCGACTACGACAAGATGACCCACACCCCGCCCAACAGCCCCGGTGGCGCCAACTCCAAGGCGCCCACCGGTGGTTCCGGCGCGCCCGATCCGTCCGCGACCAAGCTGGACACGACCGGCGACGTGCCCACCGAGTATCTGGGCGCCTGGGAGGGCGAGATCAAGGAGAGCGGCTCGTCCACCGGCAAGATCCGCCGGATCGTCCTCTCCCAGGGGCCGGTCGGCGCGTTCGTCGCCGAGACCCTGACCTCCGACTCGGACTCGTTCTGCCAGGACTCGGCCAAGCTCAAGTCGGCCGACAGCCTGCTCCTCATCGAGGACGACGAGGTCACCACCAGCATCCCCGAGGAGAGTTGCAGCACGGTCGGCGAGCAGACCCTGCGGATAGGCAACGACGGCACCCTCGCCTGGAGCACCACGGACGGCTCCTACGAGGCGACGCTGCGCCCCTCGAAGAGCGGCGGCAAGCCGATCCCCTCCTCGTACGAGGGCACTTGGCTGGCGAAGGACGCGTTCGGGAAGCAGGACGCCACTCTGAAGATCACCATCAAGCAGGGCGCGATCGGCACGGCGGTGGCCCAGGAAGTCGCGGACAGTAAGAAGTACCACTGCGAGGGTGACCGGGTCCTGGCCTCGGTGGCGAAGGGTCTCGTCCTCAGCCCGTCGAAGTTCACCGGGGGTACCCCCAAGAATCTCTGTGGGCCCGGCACGTCACTGACGTTCACCTCTTCCGGACATGACAAGCTGCGTGTCGAGTATGACGACCCGGACGATTACAGCGATGAGACGATGACACAGACGTTCACCCGCCTCGACTGATCGGCCGATCGGCGCAGGGACTATCGGCACAGGGACAGGAGCCACACCGCGATGGAGAACCTCGGGGCCCAGGACCCGCGGTGGATCGGCGAGTACCGGCTGCTCGGCAAGCTGGGCGAGGGCGGAATGGGCCGGGTCTATCTCGCCCGCTCCGCCCGCGGCCGCACCGTCGCAGTGAAGCTCGTACAGGCCGAACTCGCACGACAGCCCGACTTCCGCGGCCGCTTCAAGCGGGAGGTGGAGGCGGCCACACGGGTCGGCGGCCAGTGGACCGCCCCCGTGCTCGACGCCGACACCGACGCCGAGGTGCCCTGGGTGGCCACCGGCTACATCGGCGGTCCGTCCCTGCACAGCGTCGTCGCCGAGGACTTCGGGGCACTGCCCGAGCGCTCGCTGCGGATCCTGGCGAACGGACTGGCCCTCGCGCTGCGCGACATCCACGGCGCCGGGCTGGTCCACCGCGACCTCAAGCCGTCCAACATCCTCATCACCATCGACGGTCCGCGCGTCATCGACTTCGGCATCGCGCGCGCCCTGGATGCCGTGGGCTCCACCACGGGCGGCAATCTGACGATGACCGGCGCGGTCGTCGGCTCGCCCGGTTTCATGTCGCCCGAGCAGGTGCGCGGCGAGCCGGTCACCGCCGCGAGCGATGTCTTCTGCCTCGGCTCGGTGCTCGCCTTCGCCGCCACCGGACGTCAGCCCTTCGGCAACGTGGACAGCGGGATCCACGCCCTGATGTACCGAATAGCCCAGGAGGAGCCCGATCTGGTGGGGCTCCCCGAGGGGGCGCGCGGGCTGGTCACCGCGTGCCTGAACAAGGACCCGGCCCAGCGGCCGTCGGTGGACGAGCTGATCGCCGCCACCCAGCCGGTGACCGACGACGGCGAGCCCTGGCTGCCGGGCGGGCTGCTCGCCCGGCTCGGACGGGACGCGCTGCAGCTGCTGGAGGTGGAGGCCGAGAACGCTCAGCCGGACTCCATGGCGCCGCAGCAGGGCCCGTCGGCGTACGGCCACCCCCAGACCGGCCACCCCCAGGCCGGCCCGCACACCCCGCCCGGCCCCTCCGCGTATGGCTCGCCGTCGGCGTACGCGACACCTCACGCGCATGCGACCGGGGGGCCCGCGTACCAGGTGCCTCCGCCCACTCAGCCCTGGCAGGGCGGCTATCAGACGCCGGTGGGCTATCCCGCCCAGGGCACCAGGCTGAAGCCGATACGGGGTCTGGCCACCGCGTTGATGAGCATGTTCGGCATCTGGCTGGTGCTGACGCTGCTCGATATGGCGCTGAACATCGCGCTGCTCGACACGTACTTCTCGCTCGACTCCGGCACGGTCACCGACGACATGCTCTACAGCAAGAAGAGCGACGTCGAAGCGATGGACAGCGGCACGGGTGTCGCCGCGCTCGTGCTCGTCGTGCTGTGGCTGGTCTGGTTCCGGACCGCCTACATCAACTCCACGGTGCTCAACCCCGGCCGGCAGCGGTTCGGCAGCGGCTACGCGGTGGGCGCCTGGTTCATCCCGATCGCCCAGCTCTGGCTCCCCAAGCAGATCGCCAACGACGTCTGGACCTCGAGCACTCCTGCGGGGCCCGGCCGTCGCGGACGCGGGGTGCTGCACTGGTGGTGGACGTTCTTCGTGATCATGTTCCTGATGTTCCCGGTGAACGGGATCAGCGAGATCGTCGGCGACAACATCCGGGAACAGCGGCCCAGGGTCGCCGTCAGCATCGCCGACGACGTCATCGGCATCCTGACGGCGCTGCTGGCCATCGCGGTGGTGCGGCGGATCACCAAGATGCAGGAGCAGCGGGCCACGGCTCCCGTCGGTCAGGCGCAGCAGCCCGCCGGAGTGTTCGGCCCGCCCGCGGCGTAGTGACGACGACGGCCCGCCCGCGGCGTGATGACGCCGACGCGCGGGCCGCTCTCCCGTCGAGGGTCCCGTGGAGGGTCAGAGGAACGAGTTGATCTGGATGGTCTCGTCGCGGCCCGGTCCGACGCCGATCGCCGAGATCGGGGCGCCCGACATCTCCTCCAGCGCCTGGACGTACTTCTGCGCGTTCTTCGGCAGCTCGTCGAAGGTCTTGGCCTGGGTGATGTCCTCCGACCAGCCCGGCAGGGCCTCGTAGATCGGCTTGGCGTGGTGGAAGTCGGTCTGGCTGTACGGCAGCTCCTCGACCCGCTTGCCGTCGATCTCGTAGGCGACGCACACCGGGATCCGCTCCCAGCCGGTGAGCACGTCCAGCTTGGTGAGGAAGAAGTCGGTCAGGCCGTTGACCCGGGTCGCATAGCGCGCGATGACCGCGTCGAACCAGCCGCAGCGCCGGTCGCGCCCGGTGGTCACGCCACGCTCGCCGCCGATGGTGCGCAGCTTCTCGCCGTCGTCGTCGAGGAGCTCGGTGGGGAACGGACCCGCGCCGACGCGGGTGGTGTACGCCTTCAGGATGCCGATCACGCGGTTGATCTTCGTCGGGCCCACTCCGGTGCCGGTGCAGGCGCCGCCCGCGGTCGGGTTGGAGGAGGTGACGAAGGGATACGTGCCGTGGTCGACGTCGAGCAGCGTGCCCTGGCCGCCCTCGAAGAGGACCACCTGGCCCTGGTCGATGGCGTTGTTGAGGAGCAGGGTGGTGTCGGCGACATAGCCGCTGAGCGGGTCCGCGTAGCCCAGCAGCTCCTCGACGACCTGGTCGACCGCGATGGCACGGCGGTTGTAGAGCTTGGCCAGCACCTGGTTCTTGTTGTCCAGGGCCGCCTCTACCTTCTGCCGCAGGATCGACTCGTCGAAGAGGTCCTGGACCCGGATGCCCACACGGTTGATCTTGTCCGCGTAGGCCGGGCCGATGCCGCGTCCGGTGGTGCCGATCTTCCGCTTGCCGAGGAAGCGTTCCGACACCTTGTCGAGGGTCGTGTGATACGGCGTGATCAGATGGGCGTTACCGCTGATCAGCAGCTTGGATGTGTCGACGCCGCGCTCATCCAGTCCGCTCAGCTCGGAGAGCAGGACCGAAGGGTCCACGACGACACCGTTGCCGATGACCGGGGTGCACCCGGGCGACAGGATTCCGGACGGGAGGAGGTGCAGCGCGTACTTCTGGTCGCCCACCACCACGGTGTGGCCGGCGTTGTTACCGCCCTGGTAGCGCACTACATAATCCACGGAGCCGCCGAGCAGATCGGTGGCCTTTCCCTTGCCCTCGTCACCCCACTGAGCACCGAGCAGCACAAGTGCGGGCACAGGCGTACACCCCTTCCGGGCGGGGCATGTCCAACGTGCATGGTGACGTGCGCCACCACAAGAGCCGTCGAACCGGTGCCCCGGATAGACGAAGCCCCTGGCGCAACAGCGACAGGGGCTCTTGCACCGAGAGATTACCTGAGGAAGGACCGAGGTGTCGGCTCCAGATCCCCGGCCCCCTGCGCCGGACACCGTCCGGGGGCGCCCGCTGCTCATGGTCATCGACCCCAACGCCCGGCGAACGGACGGGGAGTCGGTGCGGATCGCGAAGGATGTGCTGTGTGCGGGCGCGCAGACGAAAATCTGCCTGCCGGACGGCCCGGAGGAAGTCGAGCGGGCTCTGGCCCGCCGCGGCGCCCGCCGGCCGGTGCTGGTGGGCGACGACCGCGCGCTGCTGCGGATGGTGGAGCTGTTGCACCGACGGCGGGAGCTGGCGGACGCGACGCTGTCGGTGGTCCCGGTCGGCGGCTCCGCGACGGTCGCCCTGGCCCATTCGCTCGGCGTACCGACGGACGCGGTCGCCGCGGCCCGTACGGTCCTCGACGGGACGGCGCGCCCACGTGATCTGCTGGTGGACGAGAGCGGCGGGGTGGTCCTCGGCGGCCTGCGGATCCCCTCCGGACGCGCTCCTTACGGTGCGCACGGGACGCCGGGCGGCGGATGCGGCGCGGCGGCCGGGCCGGATGGGCACGACCCGGGGCCGTTCGGCGGCGGGTCGAGGGGCCGGGACTGCCGCTGCGATCCCTGCGACCGCGACCGCCGCCGCCGGGCCGAGGAAGACGGGGAGAACGGCGGGGACGGCGGGGACGGCGGGGCCGGCGGGCACGGCGGAGGCTCGCCCGGCGACGTTCCGGACGGCGACGGCAACCGGCCGTGGTGGACCCCGGCGGCCCGCACCGCCCGCACCGCGCTGACGCTGCTCTCGCTCCCCGTGATCGGGCTGGCCGGCGGCGCCCGGCGACCGGCACATCCGCCGCCGCAGCGGCTGCGGATCGAGGCGGACGGCGTGCTGCTGACCGATCTGGACCGGCCGGTGGAGCGGGTCTCGGTCTCGACGGCCGCACCGGGCGGCGGGCTGGCCGAGGTCGTCGTCCATCCCCACGCGGCGGACGGCCCGCTGCGCACCCGGGCGCGGGCCGTCACCGTCTCCGGCCCGGACTTCCGCTATCACGCGGACGCGCTGATCCGGGGCCCGGTGCGAAGCCGCACCTGGACGGTCCTGGCGGAGGCGTGGTCTCTGATGCTGCCCCACCGCCCTTGAGCCCCACTCGCGCCACCACGGGGCGGACGGCGCGATACCCGTGCGGGGCGGAACACGAGGGCCACCGACACCGGGCCGGACACGAGGGCCACCGGCACCGGGCCGCACGCGACGGACCCCGACGCCGGGCCGTATGCGACCGCCACTGGCGCGCGGCCGAAGGGGACCGCATCCGGAGCCGGGCGGGACCGTACGGCGAACCGCCCCCGGGGCCGGCACCCCCGGCCCCGGCGGCTACGGGGCCGGAGGCACCGGGCCCGGTGCGCCGCCCCGACCGCTAGCCCGCCTCCACCTCGCGCGCTGCGCGCGCCTCGGCGGCGCGGTCCGCGGCCTGGTGGGCGCGCCAGCGCTCCAGCATCCGGGGCAGCTCCTGCTGGACGAATTCGAAGAAGTCGGCGGTCTCGGTGATCCGCAGCCCCGCCGGGGTGCCGGGGCCGAGCACCTTCGCGCCGTCCCGCATGGTGCTTTCCCAGCGGGCCAGTATCTGGTCGCGGCGGGTCAGGGTCTCGTACCAGACCTCGCTGTAGAGCCGGTATCGATCGCGGCGGGAGCCCGGCTCGCGCTCGCGCACCACCATGTCCACCTGGGACAGATACCGGACCGCGCCCGAGACCGCCGCCGGGCTGATCCGCAGCTGCTCGGCGAGCTCGGCGGAGGTGAGGGCCCCGGCGTCGGAGACGAGAAGCGCCGCGAAGACCCGCGCCGCCATGCGCTGCATACCGGCCTCGGCAAGATCGGCCGCGAACCGCTCGACGAACCTGGACACCGCCGCTTCGTCCCGCGCATCACCGGGCGCGTCCTCCGGTTCGATCGTCTCCCTCACCGCTTCATCATCTCCTCTCTTCGTCACATCATCATAAGTTTATATGGTTCCTTAACTTCACAATTTTGTGAAACTAGCGTAGCTTCGAAATCATGAAAACGGCAATCTCCGTGTCCGGCCTCCACAAGTCCTTCGGCCGGACCCACGCGTTGGACGGCCTCGACCTCGAAGTCGAGGCAGGTGAGGTCCATGGCTTCCTCGGGCCCAACGGCGCCGGGAAGTCCACCACCATCCGGGTCCTCCTCGGTCTGCTCCGCGCCGACTCCGGTGCGGTGCAGATGCTCGGCAAGGACCCCTGGCACGACGCGGTCGACCTCCACCGCCACATCGCCTACGTCCCCGGGGACGTCACCCTGTGGCGCAACCTGAGCGGCGGAGAGGTCATCGACCTGTACGGACGGCTGCGCGGCGGGCTGGACTCCGCACGCCGCGCCGAGCTCCTGGAGCGGTTCGAGCTCGACCCCACCAAGAAGGGCCGTACGTACTCCAAGGGCAATCGGCAGAAGGTCGCCCTGGTCGCCGCGTTCGCATCCGAAGTGGAGCTGCTGATCCTCGACGAGCCGACCTCCGGGCTCGACCCCCTCATGGAGGAGGTCTTCCGCGAGTGCGTCGCCGAGGAGCGCGACCGTGGTCGTACGGTGCTGCTCTCCAGCCACATCCTCAGCGAGGTCGAGGCGCTCTGCCGGAGGGTGAGCATCATCCGTAAGGGCAAGCGGGTGGAGTCCGGCTCGCTCACCGAGCTGCGCCATCTGACCCGTACGTCGGTGACCGCCGAGCTCGCCGGAGAGCCGAACGGCCTGTCCGGCCTCCCCGGTGTGCACAACGTGGACATTCAGGGCCGCCAGGTCAAGCTCCAGGTCGACACCGACAAGATGGACGCCGTGCTGCGGCAGCTCACCCAGGCCGGGGTGCGCAGCCTCATCTCCACCCCGCCCACCCTGGAAGAGCTCTTCCTGCGCCACTACCAGGACGACATCTCGCACACGGAAGCCGAGGCGATCACCCGATGACCGCCGTAGCCGACGCCCGGGTCTCCCCCCGCGCCCGCGGATCGGCCCGCGATCTGGCCGGCACGGGCACGCTGTTGCGGCTCGCCCTGCGGCGCGACCGGATCATGATGCCGGTGTGGGTGCTGTGCCTGGGGCTCACGGCCAGCAGCACCGTCGGCCGTCTGAAGAGCGCCTACGACACCCCCGCCCGGCGCGCCGATCTCGTCCAGGACATGAACGGGAACGGCTCGACCCGGGCCCTGTTCGGCGCCGCCTTCGACGACTCGCTCGGCGCGCTCACCGTGTGGCGCGTGGGTGCCTTCCTTACGGTGTTCGCCGCGATCATGAGCCTGCTCATCGTGATCCGGCACACCCGTGAGGAGGAGGAGACCGGCCGTCAGGAGGCGCTCTCCGCCGGCATGGTCGGCCGCCGCGCCGGTCTCACCTCGGCGCTGCTCGCCGTGGGCATCGCCAACGGCGCGGTGACCCTGCTCATCGCGGGCAGCCTCGCGAGCCAGGGCGGCACCGGCGCGCTCGCGCTCGGCCTCGCCGTCGGCCTGTCCGGTATGGCCTTCGGCGGTCTGGCCGCCGTCGCCGCCCAGCTCACGGAGAACGCACGGCTGGCCCGGGGCCTGAGCTCCGCCGCGGTCGGCGTCGCCTTCGTGCTGCGCATGGCGGGTGACGCCGCCGAGGACGGCACCAAGGGCTCCGGCCACGTCCTGGTCTGGCTCTCGCCGCTGGGCTGGGCCGAGTACGCCCGGCCGTACGGGGGCGAGCGCTGGTGGCCGCTGCTGCTGATCGCCGTGCTCGCCGCGGCCTCGATCAGCCTCGCGTACTCCCTCGCGGGCCGTCGCGACGTGGGCGCCAGCTTCTACGCCAGCCGTCCCGGCCCGCCGACCGCGGGCCCGCTGCTGACCGGGGTCTACGGCCTGGGCTGGCGGCTGCAGCGCGGTGCCCTGCTCGGCTGGGCCGCGGGCTTCGTCTTCGCGGGCGCCATCTTCGGATCCATCTCCGACGGTGCCGACGACTTCCTCGGCGACAGCGACCAGACCCGCGACATCATCCAGCGGATGGGCGGCGCCCAGGGTCTCAATGACGCGTTCCTGGCCGCCATGGTCGGCGTCCTCGGCACCATCCTCGCCGTCTACACCGCCAGCTCCGTGCTGCGGCTGCGCAGCGAGGAGACCGACCAGCGCGCCGAGCCCCTGCTGTCCAACGCCGTGGGCCGGCTGCGCTGGGCCGGGAGCCATCTGGTCATCGCCTACCTCGGCCCGGTCGTCATCCTCGCCATCGGCGGTCTGGCGCTCGGCCTGGGCTACGGCATCGCGGCGGGCGATCTGGCCGACCAGCTCGGCCGCTGTATGGGCGCCGCCCTCGCCCAACTCCCGGCGCTGTGGGTGCTCACCAGCGTGACGCTCTTCCTCGTGGGCGTGTTGCCGAAGTACTCGGCCGCGGCCTGGGCCTTCGTCGGCTGGGTGGTCGCCCTGGGCTGGATGGGCCCGGCGCTGGAGCTGTCCGATTCCGTCATGAACACCTCGCCCTTCAGCCATCTGCCGAAGCTGCCGGGCGACGAGGTGACGGCCGCACCCTTCCTGTGGCTGCTGCTTCTCTCGGTCGTTCTCGCCGCCGGAGGACTGGTGGGTCTGCGCCGCCGTGACATCGGCGGCTGACCCCCGTCGGCCCACCACACCCCGGCAACCGCCCCCCGTTGTCCACAGCCTGTGGACAACGGGGGGCCCTTTTGTCTGCGCACTCTGCGGGGTGCTGTGTCTGCCGGCTGTCTGCGTGTCCGCCGGCCGGCCGCCGTCGTTCGCTCAGAGCTCGACCAGCAGCTCCCGCAGCCCGCGGATCACGAAGTTCGCCTGCGGCTCCGGCTCCTTGACCAGCCGCATCCCGGGCGCCTTACGGAGCAGCGCGCCGAAGGAGGCGGCGAGCTCCAGACGGGCCAGCGGGGCGCCGAGGCAGTAGTGGATCCCGGCGCCGAAGCTGACATGGGGGTTGTCGGCGCGGGAGAGATCGAGGGTGTCGGGGCGCTCGAAGCGGGCCGGGTCGCGGTTGGCCGAGCCGAAGAGCAGGGCGACCTCGCTGCCGCGCGGGATGATCGTGCCGTCGATCTCGATGTCCTCCAGCACCCAGCGCTCGAAGAGCTGCAGCGGGGTGTCGAAGCGCAGGAGTTCGTCCACGGCGGTGGGCAGCAGCGCGTCCGGGTCGGCGCGGAGCCGGGCGAGCTGCTCGGGGTGGCGGAACAGCGCCCACCAGCCGTTGCCCGTGGTGTTGACCGTGGCCTCGTGGCCCGCGTTGAGCAGCAGCACACAGGTGGAGATCATCTCCTGCTCGGTGAGCCGGTCGCCCTCGTCGTGCGCGGCGATGAGCCCGCTGATCAGATCGTCTCCCGGGGTCTTACGGCGCGCTTCGATCAACTCGCGCAGATAGCCGGAGAATTCGAGGGACGCGCGCACCGCCCGGCGCGCCGTCTCCTCGCTCGGGCCCAGCTCGTACATCCCGCAGATGTCCGCCGACCAGGGCCGCAGCGCGGGGCGGTCGGCCCGCGGAATGCCGAGCATCTCGGCGATGACGGCCACCGGCAGCGGTTCGGCGACCGCCGCGATGAGATCGCCGCCGCCCGAGGCGACGAGGGAGTCGACGAGTTCGTCCGCGAACCGCCGGATCGTCGGCACCAGCGCCTCGACGGTCCGCGGGGTGAACGCCTTGGAGACGAGCCGCCGCAGCCGGGTGTGGTCCGGCGGTTCGAGATCGAGCATGCCGTGGTCGTTGAGGGTGTGGAACGGCTCGTGCTCGGGCGGCGGCGCGGTGCGGCCGAACTCCTCATGGCTGAAGCGGTGCAGATAGGTGCGGCCGAGCCGGCGGTCCCGCAGCAGGGCGCTGACATCCGCATGCCGCGGGATCAGCCACTGGCGGGAGGGCTCGAACCAGTGCGCGCGGCCGCGCTCGCGCAGCGCGGCGTACGCCGGATACGGGTCCGCGACGAACGACGGCTGCCACGGGTCGAAGGCGGGGGCTTCCGCGCTGCTGCTGCTCATCCCCGGACGGTACCGCCGGGCCCGCCCTGCCTCCAGGGCACGCTCGGCCTCCAGGGCACGCTCGGCCTCCAGGGCACGCTCGGCCTCCAGGGCACGCTCGGCCTCCGGGGACGCCCCAGCGCCCGCTCAGCCTCCAGGGGTGACCAGGCGGGCCTCGTACGCGAACACCGCCGCCTGGGTGCGGTCGCGCAGCCCCAGCTTCACCAGGATCCGGCTGACATGCGTCTTCACCGTCGACTCGGCGACGATCAGCCGCTCGGCGATCTCGGCGTTGGAGCAGCCCTGGGCGACCAGCACCAGAACCTCGTTCTCCCGCTCGGTCAGCTCGGCCAGCCGCCCCTGCGGGGAGGGAAGCGGGCCGCCGAGCCCGGCGGCCTCCCCGATCCGCGAGAACGTGGTGATCAGACGCTTGGTGATGGTCGGCGCGAGCAGTGCCTCGCCCGCCGCGACGACGCGTACCGCATCGCCGAGCTGACGGGCGGAGGCGTCCTTGAGCAGGAAGCCGCTCGCTCCGGACCGCAACGCCTGGTAGACGTACTCGTCCAGGTCGAAGGTGGTCAGGACGAGCACCTTGGCGTCCGCGTCCGCCGCGACGATCTCCCGGGTGGCCTCGAGGCCGTTGACCTCCGGCATCCGGATGTCCATCAGGACGACGTCGGGGCGCAGGGCGGCGACCTGGGCGATGGCCTGGCGCCCGTCGATCGCCTCGCCGACGACCTCGATATCGGGCTGGGCGTTCAGCAGCACGGAGAAGCCCTCGCGGACCATCACCTGGTCGTCGGCGATCAGCACGCGGATGGAAGCGGTGACATCGGTCGTCATGGCTTCATCGTCCCTGCTTCCGGGGCGGGCCCCTGCCGCGGGGGCGTCGCGGTGTCCGGAGTGGAGGCGTCCGCCTCGGGGACCGCGGCGGCCGGGATGAAGACCGCGACCTCGTAGCCGCCGTCCTCCGCCACCGCTCCCGCCGTCATCTCCCCGTTCAGCATCGCCACGCGCTCCCGCATCCCGAGCAGCCCATGGCCCATGCCCGGCGAGGGGCGTACGGGCTGGGTGGGCGGGCCGTTGACGATCCGCAGGCCCAGACCGCCGAGGACGTACGCGATCTCGACGCGGGCGGTGGATCCGGGGGCGTGGCGCAGTGCGTTGGACAGCGCCTCCTGGATGATCCGGTAGGCCGACAGCTCCACACCGGAGGGCAGCGGGCGTACGGCGCCGGTGATGACGTGCTCGACGGTCAGCCCGGCCGCCCGGACCCCCGCGAAGAGCGTGTCGAGCGTGGCGAGGGTCGGCTGGGGCGCCTCGGGGTCGGCGTCGGCGTAGGCATCGGGGTCGTCGGCGCGGACGACGCCGAGGACGCGGCGGAGTTCGGTGAGCGCGGCGACCGCGTTCTCCCGGATGGTCGCGAAGCTGGTGGCCAGCTCCTCCGGCGGGTTCGCCACCCGGTAGGGCGCCGCCTCCGCCTGGATGGCGATCACGGACATGTGGTGCGCGACGACATCGTGCAACTCACGGGCGATGGTGGCGCGCTCCTCCAGCAGGGTGCGGCGGGAGCGCTCCTCGTAGGTGGCCGACTGCTGCACGGCGACCTGCTGCTTGGTCTCGCGCAGACTGCGCCGGGCGACGACGGCGCCCACGATGCCGCAGGAGGCGACCACCATGGGGAAGGCGTTCGTGTGCCCCCCATCGGCGCTGAAATCGCAGGCGATCCCCAACGCTGCCGTGAGCAGCAGCATCTGCCCGGCCACCCGCGGGCGGTTCTGGCTCGCGACGATCATCATCACCGCGATGTGCGAGGCGAAGAGGGTCGCCGGCCAGGGCCACATGCTGCTCGCGACCGGTTCGGGGACGCCCAGGCCCCAGAAGACGCTCGCCGCGAAGGACAGCCACCAGGCGCCGATCGGCCGGTAGAGCGCCACCAGCAGGGGTACGGCGCTGAGCAGGGCCAGCCCCATGCTCTCGGTCTCACTCGCCACGGCCATGAGATAGAAGGCGCCGACCACGATCGCGGCATGCGGCAACCACGGCGCGTACGGCCGCACCGTCCGGGGCATGTGGCGCACCAGCAGATGCGTGGCGGCCAGCGGCGGCACCGGGCGGAGGGCGAAGGCACCGGTGATCAAATCCTTCCGCAGATCGGAGAACGCCTGGCGGATGGTGCGGAGTTCGGTGTGCGGAATCGTCTGGGTCACGCCGCCCACGGTAGAGAGCGCCTGCGGCGCCGTCGTCCCCGGGAATGTGGATTGCGCGGCGTCCGACTCAAGTACTACGCGGCGGGGCGCGCGCTGCGGTGGGGCGTGGCCGGGTGCGCTGCGGTCGGGCCTGGTCGGGTGCGCTGCGGTGGGGCGTGGCCGGGTGCGCTGCGGTGGGGCCTGGTCGGGTGCGCTGCGGCGCTACGGGGTGTCCGGCGGGCCTTTCCCCTCCCCGCCCCTTCCCGTAACCAGGGGCTTCGCCCCTGGACCCCAGGGGTTTGGCGGAGCCCCACCACGCGCGTCCAGCGCCAGGTTGTGCCGCGGGTTGCGCGGCCGGGCGCGGGCCGGTAGCAGGGCGCCGAGTGCGCCGCGGTGCTGCGCGGTCGGGAGCGCTACGGCCGACGGCGCCCCGACTACCTTGCCGGGCCTGTCCCGGCCACGTGGGCGATCTCGTCCGCGACGGTGTGGGCGACGGGCATGGTGGGGTCGATGGGCGGGAAGTGTCCGCCCTCCGTCCTGACCAGCCGTACGTCCTGTCCGGCGCGGGTCGCGGCCGCCGCGAAGGCGTCCGCGACCGCCGGTGGCACGTCGATGTCGGTGCCGCCCTGCACGATGGTGGTGGGGATCGCGGTGGGCAGCAGTGCGGCGGGGTCGGCGAGGGCGAGCCGGGCCGTCAGTTCATCGCCGTCGCCGCGCACTTCACCGAGGAGTTCGCCGACGGCGCCGGAGCACACGTCCAGAGCGCGGGCCGTGGCGAGGTCCGCGATGGGGGCGAGGGCGACGACACCGCGGAGCGGGGAGGAGGAGGGCAGATGCCAGGGAGTGCCGGACGGCAGCCGATGCCGGGCCGCCGCCCACAGCACGGCGTGCCCGCCCGCGGAGTGCCCGGTGAGCACCACGCGGTCCGGGTCCGCCCCGGGGAGCCCGAGTTCCCGGGCGAGGCCCGGCACCGTATCCACGGCGGCCGCGATGTCGTCGAACGTCTCCGGCCACCGCCCCGCCCGCGCGGGGTCCGCCCCGCCGCGGCGGTATTCGACCGACGCCACCGCGAACCCCCGCCCCGCCAGGAAGGCGGCGAAGGGGGACACATGACGGCGGTCGTAGGGGGCGCGCCAGGCGCCGCCGTGGAAGAGGAGGACCAGCGGGGCGGGGCGGACGGCCCCGCGCGGCCTGGACGGAAGGTAGAAGTCCGCCACCTGGTCCGGGTGTTCGCCGTATGCTGCGGTCCGGTCCGGAGCCACGGGTGCGAGCCCCAGGACGGACGTCTCCTCGGCCGCTGCCCCGCCCATCGGTCAGCCCTCCTTCGGCAGCACGTCGGCCAGCACCCGCGCCGCCCGCTCCACCTCGGCGAAGCCCGTGTACAGCGGGGTGAAGCCGAAGCGCAGCACATCGGGGCGGCGGAAGTCGCCCACGACACCGCGCCGCGTCAGCTCCGCCATCACCTCCCCCGCGTCCGCGCACCGCAGCGCCACCTGGCTGCCGCGCTCGGCGTGTGCGGCGGGGGTGAGGGACTGCACGCGGCCGGCCGGGACATAGTCCTCGACGCAGCGGAGGAAGAAGTCCGTCAGGGCCAGGCTCTTGGCCCTGACGTCCTCGATCGTCACGTCGTCCCACACCTCGAGGGCGGCCTCCAGCGCCAGCATCGAGAGGATGTCCGGGGTGCCGACGCGGCCGCGGGCCGAACCGTCGGCCGGGGTGTAGGCGGAGGCCATGCCGAACGGGTCGGCATGCGAGTTCCAGCCGGGCAGCGGCGAGTCGAAGCGGGGCTGATGCGCACGGGCGACGTACAGATACGCGGGCGCGCCGGGCCCGCCGTTGAGGTACTTGTACGTGCAGCCGACCGCGAGGTCGACCCCGTGGGCGTCCAGCCCGACCGGCAGGGCGCCCGCGCTGTGGCACAGGTCCCAGACGACGAGCCCGCCCGCCGCGTGTACGGCGGCCGTGGTCCCGGGCAGGTCGTGGAGGCGGCCGGTGCGGTAGTCCACGTGGTTGACGAGCGCGACGGCGGTACGCGCGCCCACGGCGGTGGGCATGTCGCCCGCCGCCACCTGCCGCAGGGTGCAGCCGGTCATCCGGGCGGCGGACTCGGCGATATAGCCGTCGGTGGGAAAGGTGGTCTCGTCGACCAGGATCTGATCGCGGTGGGCGCCGCGCTCCTGGGCGATCCGTACGGCCGCGACGACCGCCTTGAAGACGTTCACGCTCGTCGAGTCGCCCACCACGACCTGGCCGGGGGCGGCGCCGACGAGCCGGCCGACGCGGTCACCGATCCGCTCCGGCGCGGTCCACCAGCCGCTCTCCTCCCAGGAGCGGATGCGCAGCTCGCCCCATTCGCGGGCGACCACCTCGGCCAGCCGGTGCGGGACGGCACGCGGGAGCGCGCCCAGCGAGTTGCCGTCGAGGTAGATCACGTCGTCGAGGGTGAAGGCGTCGCGCTTGGCGCGCAGTCGGTCCGCCGCGTCAAGTGTGGTGGCCTCGTCGCTCAGCGCGGTCCGGGGCGGACGGGGCTCGGCCGCCCCGGACTCGGCCGCACCAGGCGCGGCTGGACCGCGCTCGGCCGCCCCGGTCTCGGCCAGACCGTGCTCGGCACCGGTCGGCTCGGCCCCAGTGCCGGTCGGTTCAGCCCCCGTGCCGGTCGGTTCAGCCCCCGTCGCCCCGGACTCGGCACTCCTCGGCGCGGCGCCCGCCGACTCCGTCGGGATCGTCGCGTCAGACATGGCTGCGCGCCGTCCACAGCTCGGGGAAGACCGTCTTGCCCGCGCGCTTCTCCAGCCAGGCGACCCCGGCCGAGCCGCCGGTGCCGGTCTTGGCGCCCATCGCCCGCCGGGTCGCCACCAGGTGGTCGTTGCGCCAGCGCCACACCAGCTCGGCGACCTCGGTGAGCGCCTCACCGAGCCGGACCAGCTCATCCTCGCGCGGGCCGGAGTAGATCTCCTCCCAGACCCGCTCCACCCCCGGGTCGGGTTCATAGCGCAGGGCGGGATCGCGGTCCAGCACGGCGGCCGGGACGGCGAGGCCGCGGCGGGCGAGATAGCGGAGCACCTCGTCGTAGAGGCTGGGCTCGGTCAGCGCCTTCTCCAGCTCGGCGTGGACCCGCGGCGCGCCCCGGTGCGGGACGAGCATGGACGCGGACTTCTCGCCGAGCAGGAACTCCAGCCGCCGGTACATCGCCGACTGGAAGCCGGAGCCCTCGCCGAGTGCGGAGCGGTATGCGTTGAACTGGCCGGGGGTGAGATGGGCCAGCGGCTTCCAGGAGGCGTTGAGCGACTCCAGCTCGTAGGCCGAGCGCTGGAGCGCGGCCATCGCCGTGGGCAGATCGTCCTCGCGCAGCGCCTGCGCGGCGGTGTGCCACTCATGGACGATCACGGTGAACCACAGCTCCATGACCTGGGTGGTCACCAGGAACACCATCTCGCCGGGGTCGTCGGAGAGGGGACGCTGGAGGTGGGTGAGCACGGACGCCTGGACGTAGTCCTCGTACGGGGTGGTGCCGTCGAAGTCCAGATGGGGGGCCTCGAGCTCGGCCCCGCCCGGTGCGGTCCGGCTTGATGTGGTCCCGCTCGGCGTGGTCCCGCCCGGGGCGGTCCGGCCTCGAGGGGTCCCGCCTGAGGTGGCCTGGGCCGGGGCGGCGTGGTCAGGGACAGGTTGCTGCGGCATCGCATCTCCTGAGTACTGCTCGCTACCGGGTAGCGGTCCGCCCCATCCTTTCGGTCTCGGAGCCCCGGTCCCCTCGGGGCCCACAGCCGAAGGGGCCCCGCACCGCATCATCCGCGCCGCACGGACGATCGGCAAGTACGGAAGGGGCCCGTGGGGCGTACGACACCCCACAGGCCCGGTACGCCTCGTTACGTCTCGTTGCGTCTCAGGAGAGCGTGTCCGCCGCGGTCGGGGAGCTCTCGCGCAGGAAGGTCGAGCAGCGCTCGTACTCCTCCTGCTCGCCGATGGACTGCGCGGCGCGCGCGAGCGCGTACAGGGCGCGCAGGAAGCCACGGTTGGGCTCATGCTCGAAGGGCACGGGACCGTGGCCCTTCCAGCCGCTGCGGCGCAGGGCGTCGAGTCCACGGTGGTAGCCGGTGCGGGCGTACGCGTAGGACTCGACCACCCGGCCGGCCTCGAACGCCTCGTCGGCGAGCTGGGCCCAGGCGAGCGAGGAGGCCGGGTACTTCGCGGCGACCTCGGACGGGGCCGCGCCGGAGGCGAGCAGCTCCCGTGGCTCCGGGTCGTCGGGCAGATGGGTCGGGGGCGGTCCCCCGAGCAGGTTCTCGTGAATGGCCATGGGTTCCAGTCTGCCTGGTCCGGGGCCCCACCCGACACGCTCAAGCCACGTGGTCCGCAGATCGAGGGGCACGTCCAGGGGCGCGTCCGGCGCGGAGAAGGGTGAAGAGGGCGTGGGTCAGGTCCCGGAGCGTCGCTCGTCCGGGTCCAGGGGCGGTGGCGCTGACAGGTCGCCCGGGTCCAGGGGCGGCGCCGCCACACCGCAGTGGTACGCGCACTCAGGGCGGCACAGCAGCCCCTCCGGCCGTACGGCGCCCTCGGCACGTTCCGCCGGCACGGCGGCCTCGCCTCGCTCCGTGCGCGCCGCGGCCTCGGCCCCCGCCGGCGCGCCCGCCGCGGCCTCCGCCCCCACCTCCTCGCCCACCTGCTCCAGGGCGTCCGAGCGCACCGTGTACCAGGCGAGGATCGCCCCCAGCACCAGCACCCCGGCACAGATCGGCATCGCCCGCCGGAAGGTGTCCCCGAACGCGTCCGCCGACCGGTATGCCTCCGGGCCCATCCCCGCGAGCAGCGGCAGCGCCGCCACCGCGATCAGGCCCGCCGCACGGGCCGCCGCGTTGTTGACGCCGCTGGCCAGACCCGCGCGGGCCACGTCCACCGAGGCCAGGACGGTCGCGGTGAGCGGGGCGACCACCACCACCATGCCCATGCCCAGCACCAGCAGCGCGGGCAGGATGTCCCGCCAGTAGACCGCCCCCACCCCGGCGCGGGTCATCAGCAGCATCCCCGCCGCGCACAGCAGCGGGCCCACGGTCAGCGGGATCCGCGGGCCGATGCGCTTGCCCAGCTCTCCCGAACGGGCCGACAGCAGCAGCATCAGCGTGGTCGTGGGCAGCAGCGCGGTACCGGCGGCGAGCGCGGAGTAGCCCACGACCACCTGAAGGTCGAGCACCGAGAGGAAGAAGAAGCCGCCGAAGGCCGCGTAGACGCACAGGGTCACCGCGTTGACGGCGCTGAACTGGTGGGAGGAGAAGATGGAGAGCGGCAGCATCGGCTCGCGCCGCCTGCGCTCCACGAGGACGAAGACCACCCCCAGCGCCAGCCCGGCGACGGCCGGGACCACCACGGCGGGCGAGGCGCCCTTCTGCGGCGCGGCGATCAGCGCATAGGTGATCAGGCCGAGGGCCGCCGCCCCCAGCAGGGCACCGAGGACGTCGAACCGGCCGTGCGCCCGTGGATTGCTGGTCTCCGGTACATGGCGCAAAGCGACCGGCACACACACCGCGGCCAGCGGCACATTGATGAAGAACACCCAGCGCCAGCCGGGCCCGTCCACCAGCCAGCCGCCGAGGAACGGCCCGATCGCCGCCCCGACGCCGCCGAAGCCGGACCACAGCCCGATCGCCCGCGCCCGGTCGTCGTGGTGGATCACCGACTGGATCAGCGCGAGCGACCCGGGGGTGAGCAGCGCCCCGCCGATGCCCTGCAGCGCCCGCGCGGCGATGAGCACCCCGGCGTTCGGCGCCAGTCCGCACGCCAGTGAGGCCAGCGAGAACCACACCACCCCGGTGACGAACACCCGCCGCCGCCCGAACCGGTCCCCGAGTGCCCCGCCGAGCAGGATCAGCCCGGCGAGGGTGAGCATGTAGGCGTTGACGGTCCACTGCAGTACGGGGAGATCGGCACCCAGGTCGAGCCCGATGCGCGGCAGGGCGACATTGACGACGGTGCTGTCGAGCAGGGCCATGGCGGAGCCCAGCACGGTGGTGAACACCAGCCACCGCCCGGCCGGCACGGAGAGCCGCACACCTGCCATACCTGGATCATGCCTCGGGGCGGCCCGGCAGGGCCAGCCCCGGAACGCAAACGGGCCCGGCGACTCGCCGCAAGGCGAGCGCCGGGCCCGTGAGAGCGAGCCGGAGAACGAACTACTTCAGCTTCGTCCCCGTGGACCGAAGGTGCGAACAGGCCGCGGTGACCCGCTCTGACATCCCCTTCTCGGCCAGCTTGCCCCAGCTCCGCGGGTCGTACTGCTTCTTGTTGCCGACCTCGCCGTCGACCTTCAGCACCCCGTCGTAGTTGCGGAACATGTGGTCCGCGATCGGGCGGGTGAAGGCGTACTGGGTGTCCGTGTCGAGGTTCATCTTCACCACACCGTTCTCCAGCGCGGTGCGGATCTCCTCCTCCGTGGAGCCGGAGCCGCCGTGGAAGACGAAGAAGAACGGGTCCTGCTTGCCGTACTTCGCGGCGACACCGTCCTGGAGCTCACGCAGCAGCTCCGGGCGGAGGACCACATTGCCCGGCTTGTAGACGCCGTGGACGTTGCCGAACGAGGCGGCCAGCAGGTAGCGGCCCTTGTCGCCCAGGCCGATGGCCTCGGCGGTGCGCAGGGCGTCGTCGACCGTCGTGTACAGCTTGTCGTTGATCTCGTGGGTGACGCCGTCCTCCTCGCCACCGGTCGGGGTGATCTCGACCTCGAGGATGATCTTCGCCTTGACCGCCTCGGCGAGCAGCTCCCGCGCGATGCGGAGGTTGTCGTCGAGCGTCTCGGCGGAGCCGTCCCACATGTGGGACTGGAACAGCGGGTTCTGACCGTTGGCGACGCGCTCCTGGGAGATCTTGAGCAGCGGACGGACATAGCCGTCCAGCTTGTCCTTCGGGCAGTGGTCGGTGTGGAGGGCGATGTTCACCGGGTACTTCTCGGCGACGACATGCGCGAACTCGGCGAGACCGACGGCACCGGTCACCATGTCCTTGCTGTACTGGCCACCCAGGAACTCGGCACCGCCGGTGGAGATCTGGACGATGCCGTCGCTCTCCGCCTCGGCGAAGCCGCGGAGGGCGGCGTGCAGAGTCTGCGTCGAGGTCACGTTGATCGCGGGGTAGGCGAACTTGCCTGCCTTCGCCCGGTCGAGCATCTCGTTGTAGATCTCAGGGGATGCGATGGGCATCTGACCGCTCCTTGTATGTGCGGGTTAGTCGTACTCGGCCCTGACCTAGGGGCGACGTCATCGTCGGGGCCATAATCCCAGACTCCGTCGATTGCTCCACACGGCGCACGCGGAGACCACACGGACGGGGGTGGGTGGTTTCACGTGAAACGTCCGACCGCCCCACCCGCCACGATTCAGCTCAGCTCGAGGTCGGCAAGCGAGTACGCCGGGAGGTACGGCAGCCCGGCGTCCGCGATCGCCGGAGCGGCGCCGCGCTCGACGATCGTCGCGACCGCGACGACCTCGGCACCCGCCTCGCGCGCCGCCTCCACCGCGGTCAGCGGCGAACCGCCGGTGGTGGAGGTGTCCTCGACCACCAGCACCCGGCGGCCCGCGATGTCCGGGCCCTCGATCCGCCGCTGCATCCCGTGCGTCTTCTGGGCCTTGCGGACCACGAAGGCGTCGAGCCGACGGCCGCGCGCGGCGGCCGCGTGCAGCATGGACGTGGCCACCGGGTCGGCGCCCAGCGTCAGACCGCCCACCGCGTCGTACTCCAGATCGGCCGTGGCCTCGAGCATGACCTGCCCGACCAGCGGCGCGGCCTCGGCGTCCAGGGTGATCCGGCGCAGGTCGATGTAGTAGTCGGCCTCACGCCCGGAGGAGAGGGTCACCTTGCCGTGGACCACGGCCTTGTCCTTGATCTGCTGCAGCAGGGCGTCACGCGCATCGCTCATGCGCATGAGCTTAGGCGGTGGCCCTCGGAACCCCTCAAGGCACTCCGTTCCCTCAGGCCGAGCCGCCCCGCTCGCCGCCAGGCCAAGCGCTCCACTCCCTCAGGCCAGCGTGCGCCAGCTCCAGGTCATGGAGAGCTCCAGCGGATCGATGGGGGTGACCAGGCGCGGCAAGAGGTTGAGGCCGTTGGGCGGACCGGACTGCGGTTCGACGCACACCGCCTCCGCCTGCTCGTCGTAGACGACCACCCACTCCGTGCGGCTGGTGACCTTCAGCTCGAGTTGGCCGGGCCAGGTGAGCGTGACGTCCACCCCCTGCGGCATGCCGAAGCAGTCGTCCCAGGGGCCGGGCTTCGGCGCGATCCGGCGGCCGGTGGGGAGGTGGTCCTCCCCGCGCTCCTCCTGCCATGCGGCGTCGAAGGCGATCTCGGCATCGGCGCCGCCGTCGCCCAGGTTCCGCAGGAACCACGGATGCCAACCCGCCTGCGCCGGGAAGGAATCGCCCTCGGTCTCCACGCTCATGGTGACGGTCGCGCTGTCCGGGGAGAGCTCGAAGGTCTGGGTGACCCGGCCCTCGTACGGCCAGGGGTCGGCGAGGTCGTAGGTGAAGGCCGCGCTGGACTGGCCGGTCCGGACCGGGCTCCAGGCGACGTTCCGGCCGGTCCCGTGGATCGCGTGCGGCGGGGAGTTGATGGGCAGTTGGTGGGTCTGCCCGCCGTTGCGGAACCGGCCCAGCCCGGTCCGGCCGCACCACGGCACCATCGGGAACGCCCCGAACCGCGGGCCCTGTCGCAGCAGCTCCGTACCGCCGATGCGCAGTGAACCGATACGGCAGCCGTTCTCGGGTGAGACGGTCAGCTCGGCGTCCCCGGCGGTCAGCCGTACGCCCTTGGTCTCCGGTGTCTCTTCGGTGGTCACAGCTACCGACCCTATGCGCACACGGTCATCGGCGGCGGCGAAGTACGCGACGGCCCACGACGACGACGGAGGCGATCACCACCGCCGCGGCGGGCGCGGCCCAGCGCAGGGTGGCGCTGGTGGAGACGGTCTCGGGCGCGGGGACGGGGGCGTAGCGACCGCGCGGCGGGGCGTGGTCGACCTCCTCCGTCGAGCGGCCGATCATCGTGCGGCGGGCGTGGGCGGCCTCGGCCGGGGGCTCGTCGTCCAGGTCGTCGAGATCGGCGAGGTCGCCGAAGCCGACGGGCTCCTCGACGGCGTCCGCGTCGTCGACGTCCTCGAGGTCGCCGACGTCGTCGATGTCCATGTCGTCGGCCGAGAGCGGAAGCTCGGCCTCGGTCGGCAGCCCGGACTCCTCCGCGGCGGCGCCCTTACCTGCGTCAGTGGCCTCGTCGCCGGCCTCGTCCTCGGTGGCCTCGTCCTCAGTGGCCTGGTCAGTGGGCCCCTCGGTGGGCCTGCCGGGGGCCTCGTCCTCGGTGACCGCGGTGATCGGGGACTTCTGCAGCCCGGCGGTGAGCGCCGAGGCGAACCGGTCCAGCATGCGGCGGGCCACGGTCGTGGACGCCTCGTCGTCGAACTCGGCCAGCCGCCCCTCGCTGTGGACCGTCCCGGCGCAGATCAGCCGCGTACCGCCCTCGACGGGCTTGGGCGTCACGGTCAGCGCCAGCTTCACCGAGCCGCTGCCGCGGGCCTCGGTGCCCTCGCCCTCGATCTCGAAGGCATCGGCGCGCCGACCGACGCGCAGCACGCCGCGGTAGGTGATGGTGGACCCGCCGATGCGCAGCCGCAGCCGACCGGAGAGCGGCCCGGCGGCCTCATCGGCGTCCCGCTGGAGCCCGGGAACGCAACGTGCGACGCGATCGGGCTCCGCGAGCGCCAGCCGGACGGTGTCGACGGGAAACGGAACGAACACCTCATGCTCCATAGCTCAAGACACTACCCATCGCTCGTTACCTGAGACCCGTTCCCGGTCAACTTTCCGCACCGGGCGCGCCGCCCACGGACTGGCTAACGGCGGCCTTGGCCTCGCAGCCCTGCCCCCTGCGAGGGCCTGCCGCGGCTGACGGCGCGCACCCCACCAGGCACGCGCCGACGACGCACGCCCCCGGCGTACGGACGGGCACTCGCGCCGGGCCCGGAGGCCCAGTGCGGGGCGTCTCACTCCCCGTACCGCGGACGCATCAACGTGGAGGGCGGCAGCCCCGCCTCCCGATGCCGCTCGGCAGCGCGGCGGGCCGCCCGTAGCCCCTCCTCCGTCAGCGAGCGCGGCCGCGGATCGTGCGGGGCCAGCCGCACCCCCACCGGGGAGCGCGCCGCCAGCACAAAGCCCCAGTCGTGCGGGGAGCCACGGCCGGGACGCGGGGAGCCACGGCCCGGGCGCGGGGTGTCGATCACGTAGGGCGCGGTCCGCAGCCCGACCGAGCGCATCGTCGCGTCCACCGTCCAGAACGCCCGTGGCTCGGGCCGCAGCGGCCCGGCGTGCACCACCAGCCGGCCGCCGGGCGCCAGCGCCCGCTCGGCCAGGCCGTAGAACTCCTGCGAGTAGTACTTGGTGCTCGGGGTGAGCTCGGGGGCGGGCAGATCGCAGACCACCACGTCGTACGCCATGGACCGGCGCAACCAGTCGAAGGCGTCCGCCGTCACCGCCCGCACCCGCGGATCGCGGTAGGCGCCGCCATTGAGCGCGGACAGGCCCGGATCGCGGCGGGCCAGCCGCACCACCTCCGCGTCGCGCTCCACGACCGTCACCGACCGGACCCCCGGGTACCGCAGGACCTCGCGCACCGCGAGCCCGTCGCCCCCGCCCAGCACCAGGACCCGGCCGTGCGGTCCGGCGGCCATCGCCGGATGGATCAGCGCCTCGTGGTAGCGGACCTCGTCGCGCCCGCTGACCCGCAGCCGCCCGTTGACGAAGAGGGCCAGCGGCCGCCCGCTCGCCCCGCCGCCCACGAGCACGATCTCCTGCTCACCGGTGCGCAGCGCGACCCGCACCCCCGGTCCGTAGACGGCCTGCCGGGCGGCCCGCTCGAAGGAGGGGGTCAGCACGGCACCGGCGGTCAGCGCGGCGAGCACCAGCCCATTGGCGACGATCAGCGTCCACCGCGCCCGTACGCTCAGGTCGCGGCGGAAGAGCCAGAGCACCAGCGCCCCGCCCGCGACCGCGTTGACCGCGCCGGTGACCAGCGCGCCGGTCAGCTGCCCGAACGCGGGCAGCAGCAGAAAGGGAAAGGCGAGCCCGCCGACCAGCGCGCCCACATAGTCCGCCGCGAACAGATCGGCCACGGCGCCGCCCGCGTCCTGCCGGCGCACCCGCTGGATGAGGGTCATCAGCAGCGGCACCTCGGCCCCGATGAGCACCCCGATCGCGAACGAGAAGCCGACGAGCGCGGAGCGCGAGTGACCGCCCCATGCGAAGCACGCGTACAGCGCCATCGCCGAGCAGCCGCCGACGAGCGCGAGCACCGCCTCGACCGCGCCGAAGCCGACGGCGGCCCGGCAGCGCAGCCGCTTGGCCAGCAGCGAGCCGACGCCCATGGCGAAGACCATCACGGACAGCACCACGGATGCCTGAGTGACCGAGTCACCCGCCAAGTACGCGGCCAGCGCGACGAGTTCGAGCTCGTAGACGAGACCGCAGGCGGCGCAGACGAAGACGGCGCCGAGAACGAGGAAGCGGCCGAGCGTCGCCCTCACGGGCAGCCGCGCCGGAGGGCCGGACTCCGGCGACGGCGGCACATCCGAGACGGCGGACATCGGCGAATCGATCACAAAGGGAACGCTACGTTACATATCGCTTACGCCTCGTCCCCCACACGAGTGCATTGCCGTTCACGCATCGGGCATCGATGGCCTCGCGAACGCACTGGAACCCTTTAGGCACACGGCACTTGGGGCGACCGCCCATCGGGCAGGCCACCTATCTCGAGGCCGCCCGCGCCCGGCGGCCGGAGCGCGGCCGGCACCCGGGCCCCCACACAGGTGCGGGTGGTGACCAACCGCCCCTCCTGGGGGTAGGCATGCCAGGTCCGCCAGCCCACCGTGCCCTCGTGCCACTGCGCGAGCAGCGCGGTGAACGCGTTCGGACTGCCGGGAAAGGTGCCGGCCAGCCCGTGCGGGTGGTCGGCCACCAGCGCGAGCAGCTCCTGCGCGCGCCCGGCGAAGGCACCTTGTGACAACTCCTCGACGCGCGCCGCGAATTCGTATTCGCGGCCGTCGACGAGCGTGGAAACCCCCAGCGGAAGCGCGGTGCTGTTGCCGGACATACAGGCCACGGTCTCCGAGCAACGGCTGCCCTCCCCTTCGAGGAGGACCTGATGCGAGGCTCCCAGGAGCCTCAACTGAACGTCGAAACCATGAAGTTGAAGATCAAGCACGGCGAGGGCGGGAAGCGGTTCCCGTCCCAGGCCCCAGGCGAGGTCGGCGGCGCGGGTATCGGTGTAGGCAGTCTTGAGGGTCGTGAGCATGGATCGGCTCCGCAAGCACGCAATGGAAAAAAGATGGGCCGACTCGCCCCGCGGTGAACCAGGGGCATGCGCATACGCCGGCTCGTGCCCACGTGGGGCCGTAAGGTCGATGGTGGTATACGGAATCATGAAATGCTGGGCGCCACATCGTTTTTACCCATCTTCGCCGGGTTTCCACCCCCTAGGGCGCCTTCTAGGTCAAGTGTTCAACAAGCCCGCGCCCGGCGCACGTTGGCGCGCCGGGCGCGGGCTCATTGCTTCACAGCCGTAAGGACGGCATAGCGACCGTAAGGACGGCGTGACCATAAGGACGGCGTGGCGACCGTAAGGGCACCCTGACCGCACGAGCGGCATGGCGACCGTAAGGACGCGTGGTGGCCAGGGGTCAGGCGCCCCCTCCGCAGCCACCGCCGCCACCACCGCCGCCGCCACCGCAGCCACCGCCGCCACCGCAGCCGCTTCCGCCGCCGCAGCCACCGCCGCCGTGGTGGCCACCCCCGTGATGGCCACCACCGCCGTCGCCACCGGCCCACCAGCTGCCACCGGCCGCCCCGCCGGACCCGGCGCTCCAGGACCGCCTGCGCCGCCCGCTGTTCCCCTTCGACCGACCGGCGCCCAGCGCGGCGAGCGCCGCGAACGTGAACGCCACCACGACCAAGATGACAACAGGACCCATGGTCCTCACTCTCCTTCCCATCCCCCGTAGCGAGGTACCGCTTCGTACCTGTCGTCTCCCCTGCCCGACCTCACCCGGGTCGAAAGCGAAGTTGAGGAAGTCCAGAGGTTCGGCGCGGCGCGACTGGCCGTGGGCTCAGCGGGGTAATTTGCCGTGCATGCACAGGAGCCGTGTGTACGCCGTTTTGATCGACGCGCCCCAAGCCGAGGCCGCCCGGGCGACCGCCTTCTGGTCCGCGGCCCTCGGCGTCACCGCCGAGCCGTTTGCGCCGGAGCCACAGTTCACCACGCTCCATGAGGCTCTACCGGGGCTGGTCACCGCCGTCCAGGCGGTGGACGACGCGCCTCGTATCCACCTGGACTTCGAGACCGACGACGTCGAGGCGGAAACCGCGCGCCTGCTCGCCCTCGGTGCTGAGCAGATCGCGCAGTGGCAGGAGTGCCGGGTGCTCCGCGTTCCCGGCGGCCATGTGATGTGCGTACTGCCCCTGGAGACCGACCCCGAGACCTTCCGCGCACAGGCCAACGTCTGGCCCTGACACTGCTGCGGCAGGGCGTGCCGCTAGCGGTGCTCCCAGTGATGCGGGTCGGCTTCCAGGACCGCGCGATCCCAGTCGGCCAGTTCGGCGGCCGCCTCGTAGGTGCTGTGCAGGAATTCGGTCAGCATCCGGTCCGGATCGGCCGCGGTGGCGACCGTCTCGTAGGGCAGCACGAACTCACCGACGTCCCGCCGGTACGAGGCCACCGCGGGCTGGACCGGCTGGTCGGCGAAACCGGCGGGCTCGGGATAGGCGTAGGAGTAGAAGCCGCCCTCCTCGCCGCCGCCGGGCCAGAAGCCGCAGCTGGAGAGCTCGACGGAGTACGCCTCCTGGGTCACCCGGTCCGGCAGATTCGGCACCCCGCCGGGGGGATGCGGCGGTGCGGTGCGGCCGGAGAAGCGGGTGACGGCCAGGTCCATCGCTCCCCAGAAGAAGTGCACGGGGCTGGCCTTGCCGACGAAATGCGACCGGAATTCTCCGAACACCCGGTGTGCGCTCAGCAATTGACCCCAGAAGAGCCGGGTGGCGTGTGGGTCGTACACCGCGTGCCGGTGATCCTCCGGGAAGGGGATCGACACGGGCACCTCGTTCGGGCGCGGGTACACCCGGGTCTGGATGCCCAGGTCTCCCAGCACACCCATGATCTCGGAGTAGAACTGGGACACCGGTTTGGACTCCAGCGCCAGCTCGCGCCGGCTCCCGTCACTGACCCGAATCCCCAGCCGCTGATCAACAAAGTCGAACTCGATATCGAACGCCCCGCTCCGATACGGAATCGTGGACGTGCTCAGCCCGCGCGGGGTGACATACAAGGTCACCTGCCACCACTGGTTGGCCGGTGGCGCATGATCCAGCCGGATCTTGCCGACGATCTGGGTCCACATATGCAGCGTGTCCCGCGCCTCGGCCCAGTCCTCCAGCCGAAGCCGCGGCCAGGCCCCCGCCTGCTGTGTCTCGCGCATGGCCATCTCGCCTCCCGCGGGGCCTCACGACTCCGGCAAAACGCGCAATCGATCACATTACATACATTCCGACCCGGCCGGGTACCCGCGTATCGCGCCGATGAAAACGACGACAGGTCGACGACAGCCCGGCATGGGAGAGATCCATCGCCTGGAGCGCTGTACCAGCAGGTCGCCATCCGCAACGGCATCGCTATACACGAGTACAAGCCGGTGCCCCGCTCACCTCAGAAACCCAGCTCATCGAGCACTACATGGTTAGCCAAACCAACCATCCGCAAGACCATCACCGTACTCCGCACGGAAGGACTCATCGAGGTCGCCGAGCAGCTGGCCGAGGCTCCGGACACCGAGCCGGAACAGATCTACGCGATCCTCACCGCCACCGGGAACAAGCACACCCGGCACGAGACCGTCAGCGCCCGTATGCCTTGCCCGACGAACGCAGCGCCCTGGAGATCCCCGACGAGACCACGCCCCTCCACACCCACCCGTGTCACCCACGGCACGGATGAACGGCCGCTGATCCTCGAAGAATTCCGCACACCAGCGCCAACCACGCCCAACTCGCCTGCCGCAGCACCACCGACAGCCCCGGCCAGCCACGAACCGTATAAACCCGACCGGCGAACTGTCGAAATCTGTCTTCACTTACTCAAGGCGACTCGCTCCGCTCACCGCACGCCGCCCAGCCCCGCCGGCCCTGCGCCCCTGTCTCCGCCCCGCTCCACCCCGACCGGCGTCCATGCCGCGCGCACAGCGATCAGCCGCCCAGCGTTAGAGAAGGGGATACTCGTGGCTGGGACGGTCGGCTCCACGGCTTTCGGCAGCCGCTTCGGGGCGAGCCTCGAAGATCATGGCCCCAACGTCGTGCCTTAGCGGGCAGGTCCGCAGACTGCCCGACGCACCGCAAAGCTTACGAGGCCATGATCACTCGACCCAAAGCTGCTCCGCCGATCTAGTCGTACCTCCTTGCACCTAAAGGTTGTGCCGCAATTGGGCTGCGCACGATCGGTGGCTCACCTCCGGCCGCCGGTCGCTGGGTGCGTCAGTTAGGTTCTTGGTCCGTAGCGGCGCGCGAATGGGGGAGAAGCCATGGCCCAGCTCTTGGGACCTCTGGAGCTGACGGGGGACAGGTGGGTGCTCGGGGACCCGATGCGGAAGGACGGCCTGTGTGTCGTGCTCACCACCGAGGGTCTGGAGCACCGGCGGCACGGGGAGGCGGCACCCCAGCTCACTGTCCAGTGGTCCCGGTTCGTCGAGCTGAACGTGCGGGCCGCTTACCGGAAGTGGCAGGCCGCCCCCGGCCTCCCTTCTCGGCCCGGTGCCGACATGGGCCGCGACGGCTGCTCCCTGCGCGGCATCGTGCGCCATCCGTACGATCTGTGGAGTGTGCGGTACACGCATCACAAGCGCCGCTATACGGGCGGCCACATCATCATGCTGAAGGCCCTGTTCGGCCAGCTCACCCAGGCGAAAGCGCTGGACCGGCTCGGTGATTCCGAGTGGCTGGGTGCGGTGGTCGCTCAGCTTTCGGCCTACTCCTCGTGGAACGCCATCAAGGGGAACCAGCTGGTGGAAGCGACCATCCAGAGCCTTGGCACTTGACCAGCCCACTCGCGCCCGACCAGCCCGCCGGGGCGCGGCCTGGCAACGCGCGCGCTCCTCAGTGATTACGGGACAACCCTTAGCTTATTTTCTCGACATTGCAATAAATGCCTGCCATAGTCATGTCTCATGGATAATTTTCCAGGCCCTTCTTTGGAATGATCGCAGAATATTTCCCCGATTACGAAATTGGCGACTTTATTGCGCTTGTTCGACAATGCGGCTACATGACTGCTGGACTCCTCGACCAGTGGGCGGAGAGGTGCTAGGGATCCAATGTCGATCCGCCGACCGCATGAGCATTGGAAGGTGAGTTCGGGGGAAACGCAGCCGCATTCCGGCTGTCTCCACGCCGACGAGCCTCAGTGCCTCGCCCAGCTAGGCCGCGGCATGATCGATCCCCAGCCGGACCACCCCGGTGTCCAGGTGGAGGGGTAGTCCGGCATTGGGGTTTGCGTGAGTCATGCCCGAGCTGACCTCAGTACCGCTGTCGGCCGCCGGAGTAGCGGATCGGCTTACGACACTCGGGGCGCCCACGGGTGGGGCTTCTTGACCAAGCGCGAAGCACAGGCCCGCGTGCAGTTGCTCCGCCTCGTCCACCGTCAGCACAAGAGGCGCCAGAGCTACAGGCTCTCCGAGGCGGGTGATTCGAAGTGTCACCGTGAGTCGATCGTCTCCCTCTCGGTGTACGCGCAGGCCCGCCGAGGTAGCTTCGATCTTCCACTCCGAGATGGACCGCCGGTTCGTGCTCATTCGCGCGCCCCGCTCGATTGATCCGGTCCGTCGTCGTCGGACATGGGAAGACGCCTGCCGCGACTCTCCGCGATCCGGAGCGCGTCTTGTAGCGCCTCGATCAGGCGGCCCGAGAGGTAGCGGAGCTCTCGCACGTCCGCCTTCCGGTCGCCGAGCAGTAGACGGGCGTGACCGATGATTTCAGCGCCCATCTGGAGCTGAATCGCTTCCATCTCGTCAGCCAGTCGCGACAAGTACCCCTCACCGTCCGCGTCCGACACCAGATAGCACGGCTGCCCGGCAAGGCCGGGCCACGGCAGCAATCGTGGTTGTGTACTCACCTGACCACCACCATCCCGTGCGGCGCGCACAGCAGTTCCACACGGGGCACGTCCTTCCGACGCTCATGCGTCACCGGATACGGCCGGACAAGCCGCACGTCCTCACCACGCAGCAGTGGACGTTCCGACATCCGGTGCACTTGATGTACGCGCGGGAGGCGTAGCGTCGACGTGTCCGCACAGGTCACCGAAGTGCTTGTCCCGCCAGCGCGATGACGACCGGCGCCGGGCAGCAGTGGTCGCAACAGCCACCGTACGAATCGGGGGATATGGTTTTGCACGTTGACGCTCCTACACAGCGTTGACCACGCCCCCGGGCCGTTCGCATCGGTCGCGGGGGTCTCTTGTGTCTGCCAACTGTGCTGCGGGGAAATGGCGGTGGCTTCCCGTCCCTGGCTACCCCCATCATGGGTAGGCTTTCGGTCACGACTGTGCGACACACTGTCACCAGCAGGCGCAACGGGGCACACCATGACCGCTTACCAACCGCCGACCGCACTACCGCGAGAACTTCTCAACCACCCAGAGATGCGCGCCGCGATCGTGACTCACGACTTCGGCGCCGTCTTCTCCCTTGCCCGTGACTTAGCCAAGATCAGCTATTCGAAGATTGCCGCCGAGTGTGACATCAAGCCCGAACGAGTCGGCACTCTGGCTCGTGGCCAGGGCCGCATCACGTCGTTCGAGAAGATCGCGACGATCGCCGACGCCTTACGTATCCCCGGACATCTCCTCGGCCTGCCTCGCACCCCGCGACTGGGAAGCGGCCACCGCGCCCGGTCACGCCCCTACCGCCTCAGCACGCACCACACCCACGACCCGAGAGGGAAGCGAAACAGTGCTGCGCAGGGAATTCTTCCGAGCCACCGCCGGGACAGGCTTGGTCCTCGGCCTGCCCGAGCTGGCCCAGATCAACACGGGCCGCCGGATCGATCGAGACGTGCCCCACCAGTTACGGCAGCGCACAGCGCGACTACGACGGCTCGATGACGTGCTCGGCGGAGGAGACACCTACCGCGTCTACCTCGGCGAGTGCCAAGCGACGAAGACGATGCTCCGAGAGGGAAGCTACGCCGAGGAGACCGGCCGCGCGCTGCTGTCGGTCCTCTCCGAGCAGGCGCAGCAAGCAGGTTGGGCCGCATTCGACGCGGGCAAGCACGCCGATGCCCGAGGCCTCTACGAGGACAGCCACAAGGCCGCCGTCGAGGCGAAAGACGCCGCCCTGGCCGGGAACGCCCTCGCCTTCCTCGCCTATCAGGAGATCAACACGGACCGCTCCGCCGGGATAGAGACCGCCCGCCAGGCCTGCCGCACGGCAGGCCCCGACGCCCCGCCCAGCGTGCGCGCACTGCTGCATGAACGACTCGCGTGGGCTTACGCCGTAGCCGGAAACCCCAACGAGACCGAACGCGCGCTGAGCATCGCGGAAGCCGCCCTCAGCGAGAGCGACGGAAGCCCCCAACCCGACTGGTCAGCATGGGTCGACCGAAACGAACTCCAGATCATGACCGGCCGCTGCTGGACCGAACTGCGCCGACCGTTGCGCGCCGTCCCTGTCCTGGAAGACGTACTCACCCGCTACGACGACACCCACGCCCGCGACAAGAGCCTCTACCTGTCCTGGCTCGCCGACTCCTACCTCACCGCCGGAGAGGTCGAGCAGGCCACAGCCATCACCAGCCGCGCCCTCGAACTTTCCGCCGGAGTGGCATCCGTCCGCCCACGCCAGCGCCTCGCGCCGATCCTCCACCAGCTCAAGGCCCACAAGGAGCTTCCGGCCGTGGCCGACGTCCTGGAGAAGGCCAGGGCCTAAGAGGTCAGCTCCCAGGCTCCGGCTCAATGGTCCGCTCCACCCACCGCAGATAGGCATCCGAGCCCGCGACGATCGGCACGGCCGACACTTCGGGGTTCTTCCACGGGTGGTGCTGCAAAAGGTGCGTTTCAAGCTCGGCGTAACGGTCGGCCCGGGTCTTGAACAACAACTGCCACTCTTCCCCCGTCCCGAACTCGCCCCGGTGCCAGAAGACCGAAACCACCGGCCCCACGATCTGCGCCCCGGCCGCGAGCCGCGCCGTCACCACCGACCCCGCAAGCTTCTCGGCTTCCTCACGGCTCTCCGTCGCCGTCGCCACCTGAAGGAAATCAGTCATAGCGCGAGCGTAGCCCTGAGCCCGAAACCGTCAGTGCCCGCCAGAGTTGATGAAGGCCGGCGCTTCGGCGGAGTATGGGCGCCATGGGACGACCGCCGCTCAATCGCCGACTGGCCGCCTTCGGGACCACGATCTTCGCCGAGATGTCCGCCCTCGCCGTGCGCACCGGCGCGATCAATCTGGGCCAGGGCTTCCCGGACACCGACGGGCCCGAGGGGGTGCGCGAGGCCGCCGTCCGGGCGCTGCGGGACGGGCGGGGTAATCAGTACCCGCCCGGGCCGGGGGTGCCGGAGCTGCGTACCGCCGTCGCCGAGCACCAGCGGCGCTGGTACGGGCTGGGCTTCGATCCCGATACCGAGGTGCTGATCACCGCGGGTGCCACCGAGGCCATCGCGGCGTCGCTGCTGGCGCTGGTGGAGCCGGGGGACGAGGTGGTCGCGCTGGAGCCGTACTACGACTCGTACGCCGCCTGCATCGCCATGGCGGGCGGGGTCCGCGTCCCGGTCACCCTCCGCCCGGACGGGGACACCTTCCGGCTGGATCTGGACGAGCTGCGCGCCGCCGTCACCGATCGCACCCGGCTCATCCTGCTCAACACCCCGCACAACCCCACCGGCACCGTGCTCACCCACGATGAGCTGGCCGCGGTCGCCGAGCTCGCCGTCGAGCGCGATCTGCTGGTGGTCACCGACGAGGTCTACGAGCATCTCGTCTTCGGCACCGCGCACACCCCGCTCGTCTCGTTCCCCGGGATGCGCGAGCGGACCGTCACCATCAGCAGCAGTGGCAAGACGTTTTCGTTCACGGGCTGGAAGGTCGGGTGGGTGACCGGCGCTCCCGAGCTGGTCACGGCGGTGCGCTCGGCCAAGCAGTACCTCACCTATGTCTCGGCGGGTCCCTTCCAGTACGCGGTCGCCGAGGCGCTGCGGCTGCCCGACGCCTATTTCCACGGCATCCGCGAGGATCTGCGCGCCAAGCGCGATCTGCTGGCCGATGGTCTGACCGACGCGGGCTTCCAGGTCTTCCGCCCCTCGGGCACGTACTTCATCACCACCGACATCCGGCCCCTCGGCGAGACCGACGGCTTCGCCTTCTGCCGCTCCCTCCCCGAGCGGTGCGGTGTGGTCGCCGTCCCGAACGCGGTCTTCTACGACCACCAGGACCAGGGCTCCCCGTTCGTCCGCTTCGCCTTCTGCAAGCGCGATGAGGTCCTTACGGACGCCGTCGGCCGCCTGAAGACGCTCGGCGCCGGCTGACGCGGCGCCTCCGGTCACCTGGGTAGGTCCGGCGGGCCTCCCCCGGATGGGCCTTCCGGGTCGCGGGCGTCCGCGGTCCGGCGGATGGTCGATGTGTCCGCCGAGCCCCCTGGTCCGTCCCCTCCCGGGGGCTCGGCGCATGTCCGTCGGGTGCCCGTACCGGAGGTTTCCGTGTCCGCCGACACCACCGCGTCCACCCGGGCCCCCGAACCCCCAGGACGACCGGCCACCCGGCGGGGGGTGCGGGCGTCGCTGGAGCGGGCGTGGCTCGCGCTGGCGGTGTACGCGACGGTGCGGGCCGCCGGGATCGGGTGTGTGGCGGTGGGGGCCTGGCGGACCGGGAAGCATCCGCGGACGCAGCTCGGGCACTACTGGGACAGCCTCTGGTACGTGGGCATCGCCCAGCACGGCTACGGCACCAGCCGGCCCTCCGTCACCCACCCGAGCCTGGCCTTCAGCGATCTCGCGTTCTTCCCGCTCTACCCGGCGCTGATCAGGGCCGTCACCAGCGTCGTGCCGCTGAGCGCGGTGACGGCGGGGCTGCTGATCACCTGGGTCACGGCCGGGCTGGCGGCCTGGGGCATCCACGCGGTCGGGGAGCGGCTGTACGGGCGGCGGGCGGCCCTGATGCTGGTGGCGCTGTGGGGGCTGCTGCCGCATGCGGTCGTGGAGTCCATGGGGTACACGGAGTCGCTGCTGACGGCGCTGGCGGCCTGGTCGCTGTACGCGCTGCTCACCCGGCGCTGGCTGTGGGCCGGGGCGCTCGCCCTGTGCGCGGGGGCCACGCGGCCCAACGGGATCGCGGTCGCGGCGGCGGTGTGCGCGTACGCGGCCGCCGAGGTCTGGCGGCGCCGTGGGCGTGTGTCCTGGCGGGTGTGGGCGGGCGCGGCGCTGTCACCGCTGGGCTGGCTCGGCTACACCGGCTGGGTGGCGGTGCGGCGCGGCACCTGGCGCGGCTATCTGGACGTCCAGGACCGCTGGGGCACCTCTTTCGATCTCGGTGCGAGCGGCTTCCGTACCGCCCGCGGCCTGATCATGGGGAGCGGCTCGCTGACGCACTACATGTCCCTGATCGTCATCGGCGCCTCGCTGATCTCGCTGGTCTGGCTCGCGCTGCGCCCGCCGCCGCTGCCGCTGGTCGTCTACACCCTGGTCCTGGTGGCCATCGCGCTCACCGGCTCGAACTACTTCGCGTCCAAGCCGCGCTTTCTGCTGCCCGCCTTCCCGCTGCTGTTCCCGGCGGCGCTGGCGATGGCAAGAGCCCGGCCCCGCACCGCCGTCCTGGTGGGCGGCGCGCTGGCCGGGCTCTCCTGTCTCTATGGGGCGTATCTGCTCACCGCGGCAACCAGCCCGGCCTGATCAGCGCTCCGGGCTTGGGGCCGACCGCGCACCAAGCCCTGGGCCCGCCGCGAGTCGCCTCGATCCAGCTCGATACGGCCGGCTCGATCCAGCTCGATACGGCCGGCTCGATCCAGCTCGATACGGCCGGCTCGATCCAGCTCAATACGTCCAGCTCAATACGGCTCCCGGCTCAATACGGCTCCCGGCTCAGGCCTGGCCGTCGCCGTCGTCCGGCTTGTCGTCGCCGTCGGACTCGATGTCGGCCTCCAGACCGAGCTGTTCGACCAGCCAGCGGTCGAACTCGATCGAAGCCCGCACCCAGCTGACCGTGCTGGATACGAAGTGCTCAAGGCTGACGCCGGTGCCGATCAGCATCTGCGCCTCACCGATCAACCGGACCGTGCCGTCGTCATTGGTGTGGGTGTAGACCTTCGGCCACAACGTGCGGCGGTTCCAGTCGTCGAGCGCCTCGAGCAGCCGCGGCTTCTCATCGATGCCATGCGGCCGGTCGTAGAACGTACGGACGGAGAAGACCTGCTGCTCCTCCTCCCCACGGAACATGAAATAGGTGCGGAACTGCTCCCACGGCGCGGCGAGGTCCCCCTCCTCGTCGACGACGTACTTCAGCTCCATCTGCTCCAGCAGCTGCTTGACCAGATCCTGGTCGGGCAGCACGGGGCCGCTCGGACCCGTCGGTTCGGGCTCGGGCTGACCCCCGAAATTCGGAATCGAGGACGGGTCGATGCTCACCGTGGATTTCCCTTCGTATGGAATACCGCCATCCTCCCTCACACCCGCCCCCGCCGTGCAACCCCGGCCGTACATTGCCCGATCCGGCCGAACAAGGACCGGCGGGACTATTGCCGGGGCGTGCCGGGACCCATTGCCAGGACCTGCCCGGGCCTATTGCGCGGGGCCCACCAGGAGCTCGTCGCCGACCCGGTCCACCCGGACCTTGTCGCCGTCGCGGATCTCCCCGGCGAGGATCTCCTTGGCGAGCTGGTCGCCGATCGCGGTCTGGATCAGCCGGCGCAGCGGGCGCGCCCCGTACGCCGGGTCGTTGCCCTCCTCGGCCAGCCATTCCAGCGCGGCCGGGGTGACGTCGAGGGTCAGCCTGCGGTCGGCGAGGCGGCGGGCCAGCCGGGCGATCTGGAGCTCCGCGATCCGGGCCAGCTCCGGCCCGCTGAGCGCGGAGAAGACCACGAGGTCATCCAGGCGGTTGAGGAATTCCGGCTTGAAGGAGGCCCTTACGGTCTCCAGGACGCTCTGCTTCTTCTCCTCCTCGCCGAGCAGCGGATCCATCAGGTACTGGCTGCCCAGGTTGGAGGTGAGCACCAGGATGGTGTTGCGGAAGTCCACCGTCCGGCCCTGGCCGTCGGTGAGCCGCCCGTCGTCCAGGACCTGGAGCAGGACGTCGAAGACCTCGGGGTGGGCCTTCTCCACCTCGTCCAGCAGCACCACGCTGTACGGGCGGCGGCGCACCGCCTCGGTCAGCTGGCCGCCCTCCTCGTAGCCGACGTACCCGGGCGGGGCGCCGACCAGCCGGGCCACGCTGTGCTTCTCGCCGTACTCGCTCATGTCGATGCGGACCATGGCCCGCTCGTCGTCGAAGAGGAAGTCGGCGAGCGCCTTGGCCAGCTCGGTCTTGCCGACGCCGGTGGGGCCGAGGAAGAGGAACGAGCCGGTGGGCCGGTCCGGGTCGGCGATGCCCGCGCGGGTCCTGCGCACGGCGTCCGATACCGCCCTTACGGCTTCCATCTGGCCGATCAGCCGCTTGCCCAGCTCCTCCTCCATGCGCAGCAGCTTCTTGGTCTCGCCCTCCAGCAGCCGGCCGGCCGGGATGCCGGTCCAGGAGGCGACCACATCGGCCACGTCGTCCGGGCCCACCTCCTCCTTGACCATGGTGGGGCGGTCCTGCTGGACCTCGGCCTCGGCCTCCGACGCCTCGGCCAGCTCCCGCTCGACGGCCGGGATCTCCCCGTACAGCAGCTTGGAGGCGGTGTCGAAGTCGCCGTCGCGCTGGGCGCGCTCGGCCTGGCCGCGCAGCTCGTCCAGCCGCTCCTTGAGCTCACCGACGCGGTTGAGGCCCTGCTTCTCCTTCTCCCAGCGGGCGGTGAGCCCGCGCAGCTCCTCCTCCTTGTCGGCGAGGTCGCGGCGCAGCTTGTCCAGCCGCAGCTTGCTGGCCTCGTCGGTCTCCCGGGCCAGCGCCATCTCCTCCATCCGCATCCGGTCCACCGACCGCTGGAGCTCGTCGATCTCCACGGGGGAGGAGTCGATCTCCATCCGGAGCCGGGAGGCCGCCTCGTCGACCAGGTCGATGGCCTTGTCGGGCAGGAAGCGGGAGGTGATGTACCGGTCGGAGAGGGCCGCGGCGGCCACCAGCGCGCCGTCGGCGATCTGCACCTTGTGGTGGGCCTCGTAGCGGCCCTTGAGCCCGCGCAGGATGGCGACGGTGTCCTCGACGGTCGGCTCGGCGACCAGCACCTGCTGGAAGCGGCGCTCGAGCGCGGCGTCCTTCTCGATCCGCTCGCGGTATTCGTCGAGGGTGGTGGCGCCGACCATGCGCAGCTCACCGCGGGCCAGCATCGGCTTGAGCATATTGCCCGCGTCCATCGCGGAGTCGCCGCCGGCGCCCGCGCCGACCACGGTGTGCAGCTCGTCGATGAAGGTGATGATCTGGCCGTCGCTGGACTTGATCTCGGCCAGAACGGTCTTCAGTCGCTCCTCGAACTCACCGCGGTACTTCGCGCCCGCGACCATCGCACCGAGGTCGAGGGCGACCAGGCGCTTGTCGCGCAGGCTCTCGGGGACGTCGCCCTTGACGATCCGCTGGGCGAGCCCCTCGACGACGGCCGTCTTACCGACGCCCGGATCGCCGATCAGCACCGGGTTGTTCTTGGTGCGCCGGGAGAGCACCTGCACCACCCGGCGGATCTCCTGGTCCCGGCCGATGACCGGGTCCAGCTTGCCCTCGCGCGCGGCGGCGGTGAAGTCCGTGCCGAACTTCTCCAGGGCCTTGTACGTGCCCTCCGGATCGGGCGTCGTCACCCGCTGTCCACCCCTGACCTTCTCGAACGCGGCGAGCAGCTTCTTGGCGCCCGCCCCCTGCTGGTCGAGCAGCTCCCCGGCCTGGCCGCCCTTGGCTGCGATGCCGATGAGCACATGCTCGGTGGAGACATAGTCGTCCCCCAGTTCCCTGGCCCGCTGGGTGGCGTCCGCGATGACGGCGAGCAGATCGCGGCTGGCCTGCGGCGGGGCCACGGTGGAGCCCTGGACGCTGGGCAGGGCGGCGAGCAGCCGCTCGGCGCCGCTGCGCACGAGGGCCGCGTCGGCCTCGACGGCTGCCAGCAGATCCATGACGTTCTCGTTGTCCTGGCCCTCCAGCAGGGCGAGCAGGAGATGCGCGGGCGTCATATCCGCGTGCCCGGAGGACACCGCCCGGTCATTGGCGGCGCTCAGCGCCGCCCGGCTCTTGTTGGTCAGCTCGGCATCCACGTCCCTGTGCTCCTCCTCGCTGCGGTCTTCCCATCCTGCCCTACCCAACCTCCGCAAAGTTGAGTCTATTCCACTCAACCTCGCTCACGCCACTCCCCTGGCCTGAGGTTCCGGGCCCTGTCTGTAGGTTCTGGGCCATGTCTGTCGATCCCCACAACCCCGATCCCGGGTACCTCGATTTCTGGCGCGAACGCCATCTGTGCACCCTGACCACGCCGCGCCCGGACGGCACCCCGCATGTCGTCCCGGTCGGCGTCACCTACGACCCCGAGGCCGGGCTCGCCCGCGTCATCGCGAACCGCCACAGCCGTAAGGTCGCCCATGTCCGGGCGGCGGGCGAGGACGGTGCGCGGGTCGCGGTCTGCCAGATGGCGGGCAAGCGGTGGGCCACGCTGGAGGGGCTCGCGGTCGTCCGCGAGGACCCCGAGCTGATCGCGGAGGCGGTGCGCCGCTACGCCGAGCGCTACGAGCGCACCCCGCGCCCCAACCCCGACCGCGTCCTCATCGAAATCACCCTCACCCGCGCCATGGGCAGGGGCTGAGGCCGCGCCCTGCGCAAGGGCTGAGGCCGCGCCCTGCGCGAGGGCTGAACCCGGGCCCGGTCACTCCTCGTCCTCCTCCCGGTGGCCCGCCCCCGCCCAGGGGTGGCGCAGCCGGATCCAGACGTCGCGGGCGTGCCGCCCGGCCTCCGTACGGCTCTCGGCCACCGTCGTCCGCGCCTCCTCCTCGGTCTCCACCATGGGCCCCGAACCGCGCAGCGGCTTCCCCGCCGTCTCGTGCAGGAACAGCGTGGCGATCAGCCCGATCACACCCGCCGCTATCAGGTAGAAGGCGGGCACCAGCGTGTTGTGGGTGGTGGCCACCAGCCACGAGGCCAGCAGCGGCGTCGTGCCGCCGAACAGCGACACGGAGAGGTTGTACGAGATCGACAGCGCGCCGTAGCGCAGCCGGGTCGGGAACAGCGCGGGAAGCGTGGCGGCGCTCGTCCCCGCGAAGGTGACCAGCATCGCGCCCAGGAGCAGACAGCCGATCGCGGGCATCAGCACGCCGCCCGCTCGGATCAGCAGCACCGCCGGAATGGCCAGCGCCACCAGGCCCAGACTGCCGAACAGGAACAGCGGCCGCCGCCCCCAGCGGTCGGAACCACGCCCGACCACCGTGATCGCCAGCACCACGAACAGCATGGTGCCCAGCACCAGCACCTGGGCCGTGGTGGCGTCCTGGCCGAGCGTGGAGGTCATGTACGTCGGCAGATACGACGTCACCATGTAGTTGGTGACGTTGTACATCAGCACCAGGCCCATGCAGATCAGCATCGCCTCCCAGTGCCGGGTGAAGATCTCCTTCAGCCGCCCCCGTCCGGACTGGCGGGCCGCCTCGACCGGCACGGTGTCGCCGTGCGCCTCCGCCGCCTCCGCCGCCTCGGCCGCCCGCTCGGCCTCCTGCTGGAACGCCGGGGTCTCCTCCAGCCGCAGCCGCATATACAGACCGATCAGCCCCAGCGGCCCCGCCACCAGGAACGGCACCCGCCAGCCCCACTCCACCATCCCGGTCTCGCCGATCGCGGCGGTGAGCACGGTGACCAGACCGGAGCCCAGCGAATAGCCGATGAAGGTGCCGAAGTCGAGCCAGCTGCCGAGGAAGCCACGGCGCTGATCGGGCGCGAACTCGGCGATGTAGGTGGTCGCCCCCGCGTACTCACCGCCGGTCGAGAAGCCCTGCACCACCCGGCAGGCCAGGAGCAGCAGCGGGGCGGCGAAGCCGATCTCGGAATAGCCGGGCAGCAGACCCACCGCGAAGGTGCCGGCCGCCATCATGATCATGGTGGTGGACAGCACCCGCCGCCGCCCGATCCGGTCGCCCAGCGGCCCGAACACCAGCCCGCCCAGCGGCCGCACCAGGAACGCCACGGCGAAGGTGGCGAACGTGGAGACCACCTGGGTGGCGGGGTCGTCGGCGGGGAAGAAGACCCTGCCGAGGGTGACCGCGACATAGGCGTAGACACCGAAGTCGAACCACTCCATGGTGTTGCCGATCGCGGTCGCGGCGACCGCGCGGCGCATCCCGGGCTTGTCGACGACGGTGACGTCCTCGATCGCCAGCGGCTCCTTACGGCGCCGCAGCAGCGTCCGGATCAGCTGGTCGGTACGGGCACTCCCGCGCGGCCCCCGGCGGGGTCCACGCGGTGGTATCCGACCGGTACTCATCTCGTCCCCTGCCGACGGCTGAACCGCTACAGGACGCCGCTGTCGCCCCCCGCGTCAGGCCCCGGCCTCACTCGACTTCGCATACGTCAACGCCATCTGCCCGGCGACGTCGTACACCACGACCTGCTCATCGCCGACGACCCACGCGTCATGGCCGGGCGCCACCACATACACATCCCCGGGCCCCACCTCGGCCTCCGCGCCATCGGCCGTGCGCAGCCGCATCCGGCCCCGGACCACGACCCCGCTGTGGTGGACCTCGCACAGATCGGTCCCCACGATCGGCCGCACCGACTCCCGCCAGCGCCATCCGGGCTCGAAGGTGCCTACGGCGAAATCCAGCCCGGTCAGATGCAGGGCTTCGATATGGCCTCCGGGAAAGTCACGCCGTTCATCCGGCTTCTCGATCGTCTTGACTTCCACCATGGCGATACCTCCTCCCATATCTCCATGGTGCGCCCGGGACGCCCCATCGGCGCGCCCGGCCGGGAGCCCCAGCGGGCAAGCACCGGGCAGGCGCTGGAAGGCACCGGGCAGGCACCGGGCAGGCACTGAGAAGGCACCGGGCACGCTTCGGGCGCGCGAAAGGCCCGGTGGCCGTAAGGACGGTCACCGGGCCTGCGATCAGCGGCGCGCCGGGCGCTACTCCGGGCGCTTGGGGCGCCAGACCACCAGGGCGCTGCTCTGCTGGACGTCCTGGTAGCGGACCAGGTCGCGGCGGTAGGAGGCGTGGACCTGGGCCTCGCGCTGCTGCATGGCGGTCGCGGCGCCCTCGACCGCGGCCTGGAGCTCGGCGACACGGGACTGGAGAGCCGCGACCTGGTTCTCCAGTTCGATGATGCGCTTGATCCCCGCGAGGTTGATGCCTTCGTCCTGGGACAGCTGCTGGACCTGGCGGAGCAGCTGGATGTCGCGCGCGGAGTACCGCCGACCACGGCCGGCGGTACGGTCGGGGGAAACCAGGCCGAGGCGGTCGTACTGACGCAGGGTCTGCGGGTGCAGTCCGGAGAGCTGAGCCGCCACCGAGATGACGTACACCGGCGAATCCTCGGTCAGCTCATAAGGGTTACGGGGCCGGCCGGCGCCCCTGCCTCCGATGCCTCCTCGGCCGTGCGACTCCATTGGGGTCACGCTCCCTTCGCGGCCTTGAACAGCTCCGCCCGTGGGTCCTCTCCCACGGTCGCCTCGCGATACGACTCCAGCGCGTCCCGCGCCGTGTCGCTCAGCTCCTGCGGCACCGTGACCTCGACGGTGACCAGCAGATCTCCGCGCGTACCGTCCTTACGGACCGCACCCTTGCCACGGGCGCGCATCGTCCGTCCGTTGGGCGTGCCGGGCGGCAGCTTCAGGGTGACCGGCGGGCCGCCCAGGGTCGGGACCTTGATCTCGCCGCCGAGCGCCGCCTCCGGAAGGGTGACGGGCACGGTGACGGTCAGGTTGTCGCCCTTACGGCCGAAGACCGGATGCGCGTCCACGTGCACGACCACATACAGATCGCCGGCCGGGCCGCCGGTCTCGCCCGGGGCGCCCTTGCCGCGCAGCCGGATCCGCTGGCTGTCGCTGACGCCCGCGGGGATCCGGACCTGCATGGTGCGGGCGGAACGGGCCCGTCCGCTGCCCTTGCAGGTCTCGCACGGGTTCTGAGCGATCAGGCCGCGGCCACGGCACTCCACACACGGGTCGGTGAGCGAGAAGCCGCCCCCGCCGCCCCGGCTGACCTGGCCGGTGCCGACACAGGTCGGGCAGACCCGCGGGGTGCCGTCCCGGTCGCCGGTGCCCGAGCACGCCTTGCACGGGGCCTGGCTGGACATCCGCAGCGGGACCGTGGCCCCCTCGACGGCCTCGGTGAAGCTGAGCGTCACCTCGGACTCGATGTCCTGGCCCCGGCGCGGCTGGGCGCGGGTGGCGCCGCCGCGGCCGAACAGCCCGCCGAAGACATCCCCGAGCCCGCCGCCGAAGCCGCCGGCGCCACCGCCACCGGCACCGCCCTGGGCGCCGCCGAAGAGGTCGCCCAGGTCGAAGTTGAAGCTCCCGGTGCCGCCCGGACCGCCGGGACCGGGACGGAAGCCGCCGTTCCCGAAGAGCGAGCGGGCCTCGTCGTACTCCTTGCGCCGCTTGGGATCGCCGAGGATGTCATTGGCCTCGGAGATCTCCTTGAAGCGGTCCTCCGCCTTGGCGTCGCCCTTGTTGGCGTCCGGGTGGTACTCGCGGGCGAGCTTCCGGTACGCCTTCTTGATCTCCGCCTCGGTCGCGTCCTTGGGGACGCCGAGGACTTTGTAGTAGTCCTTCTCCACGAAGTCCTTGGTGCTCATCCTCGACGTCCCTCCTCTCCTGCTGCTCCCGCGATCACCGTCACGTCAGCCCTCTTCCGGGCCACCGCTCTCCTCGTCCGGCGCCGCGGCCTCGCCTTCGCCGCCCTTTGCGGGGGTGGCTCCCGGCTGGGGCTCGGCGACCGCGACCCGCGCCGGGCGGATCGTGCGCTCGCCGATTCGATACCCCGGCTGCAGAATCTGCACGCACGTGGTCTCGGTGACATCCGGCGCGTACGAATGCATCAGGGCCTCGTGCACCAGCGGGTCGAAGGGCTCGCCCTCCTTGCCGAACTGCTGCAGACCCAGCTTCGCCGACACCGCCTCCACCGATTCGCCGACCGACTTGAAGCCGCCGACGAGCTCGCCGTGCTCACGGGCGCGGCCGATGTCGTCGAGCACGGGCAGCAGCTCGGACAGGAGGCTCGCCACGGCGATCTCCTTGACCGTCACCCGGTCCCGCTCGACCCGGCGCCGATAGTTCTGGTACTCCGCCTGGAGCCGCTGGAGGTCGGCCGTCCGCTCATTGAGGGCGGTGCGAACCTGGTCCAGCTGTGCCTGAAGGGCTACCTGCTCGAGGTCCCCGGCCGGGGCTGCCGGGCCCGCCTTGTCGGCGGACCCGGCGCCCTTCGCCGCGTCGTCGGGGGTCTGCGCGGCCTCGGAGGGGACGTCGGGCTGCTCCTCGAAGCCCGGGGTCTCCTCCGTCACGCGGCACCACCCTGGCCCTTGTCGGCCTTGTCGTCGTCGACGATCTCGGCGTCCACCACATCGTCATCGGCCTTGGCCTGGCCCGCGCCGCCGGCGTCACCGGCGGCGGCACCGGCCGCGTCCGCGCCGTCCGCCTGGGTGTTGGCGTACATGGCCTGGCCCAGCTTCTGGCTGACCGCGGCGACCTTCTCGGTCGCGGTGCGGATCTCGGCGGTGTCCTCACCCTTGAGCTTCTCCTTCAGCTCGGTGAGGGCCTCCTCGACCTCGGTCTTGACCTCGCCCGGGACCTTGTCCTCGTTGTCCTTGAGGAACTTGTCCGTCTGGTAGACGAGCTGCTCGGCCTGGTTGCGGGTCTCGGCGGCCTCGCGGCGCTTGTGGTCCTCCTCCGCGTACTGCTCGGCCTCGCGCATCATGCGGTCGATGTCGTCCTTCGGCAGCGCGGAGCCGCCGGTGACGGTCATCTTCTGCTCCTTGCCGGTGCCGAGGTCCTTCGCACCGACGTGCATGATGCCGTTGGCGTCGATGTCGAAGGTGACCTCGATCTGCGGCACGCCGCGCGGGGCCGGCGGAAGGCCGGTCAGCTCGAACATCCCGAGCTTCTTGTTGTACGCCGCGATCTCGCGCTCGCCCTGGTAGACCTGGATCTGCACGGACGGCTGGTTGTCCTCGGCCGTGGTGAAGATCTCCGAGCGCTTGGTCGGAATGGTCGTGTTGCGCTCGATCAGCTTGGTCATGATGCCGCCCTTGGTCTCGATGCCGAGGGACAGCGGGGTGACGTCGAGCAGCAGGACGTCCTTGACCTCGCCCTTGAGGACACCGGCCTGGAGCGAGGCGCCGATGGCGACGACCTCGTCCGGGTTGACGCCCTTGTTGGCCTCCTTGCCGCCGGTCAGCTCCTTGACGAGCTCGGCGACGGCGGGCATACGGGTCGAGCCACCGACCAGGACCACGTGGTCGATCTCGGACAGCGAGATGCCCGCGTCCTTGATGACGTTGTGGAACGGGGTCTTGCAGCGCTCCAGCAGGTCGGAGGTGAGCTGCTGGAACTGGGCGCGGGTGAGCTTCTCGTCCAGGTGCAGCGGGCCCTCGGCGGACGCCGTGATGTAGGGCAGGTTGATGGTGGTCTCGGACGAGCTGGAGAGCTCGATCTTCGCCTTCTCAGCGGCCTCGCGGAGGCGCTGCAGGGCCATCTTGTCCTTGGACAGGTCGACGCCGTGGCCATTGTTGAACTGCTTGACCAGGTAGTCGACGACGCGCTGGTCCCAGTCGTCACCACCGAGGTGGTTGTCACCGTTGGTGGCCTTGACCTCCACCACGCCGTCGCCGATCTCCAGCAGCGAGACGTCGAAGGTGCCGCCACCGAGGTCGAAGACCAGGATGGTCTGGTCGTCCTTCTCCAGCCCGTAGGCGAGCGCGGCGGCGGTAGGCTCGTTGACGATACGCAGGACGTTGAGGCCCGCGATCTCACCGGCTTCCTTGGTCGCCTGGCGCTCGGCGTCGTTGAAGTACGCCGGGACGGTGATGACCGCGTCCGTGACCTTCTCGCCGAGGTACGACTCCGCATCCCGCTTCAGCTTCTGCAGGATGAAGGCGCTCATCTGCTGCGGGTTGAAGTCCTTGCCGTCGAGGTTGATCTTCCAGTCGGTGCCCATGTGGCGCTTGACCGAGCGGACGGTGCGGTCCACGTTGGTCACCGCCTGGCGCTTGGCCACCTCGCCGACCAGCACCTCGCCGTTCTTCGCGAACGCCACAACGGACGGCGTGGTCCTGGCGCCCTCGGCGTTGGTGATGACGGTGGGCTCACCGCCCTCGAGAACACTGACGACGGAGTTCGTCGTACCCAGGTCGATGCCGACCGCACGTGCCATTTCGGGATCCTCCAGCTACAGCATTGAGTGGAACAGGCTCAAGCGTGCATCAGCCCGATCGCCGCTGTCAACAGACCTGAGTCGCCAGGGCTCAAGTTTTATATGAGGCTTATGCCCAACCAAGCGTGGAAGAGGTGGAGGAGGGCCAAGTGAGCGACACAGATCACCGGCTCGTCGACTACATGCGCCCCCGTCCGGGCGGGTAATCTCGGTCAAGCCACATTAAGTTACTGCTTAGTAATCCAGCTCGCAGGTTCGAGGAGCCCCATATGCAACTCGCCGCGATCATCGTGTCGCTGGTTCTCACCGCGGTCGGCGTTGCCCTGCTCGGCCGGGCCGTCGCGCAGTTCGTGCGCTTCTTCAAGCTCGGCGCGCCGGTCCCAGCGGGGGCCAGGATCGACAACCCATACCAGCGCAGCGTGACCCTGGCCCGGGAGTTCCTCGCGCACACCCGCATGAACAAGTGGGGCGTGATCGGCGTCGCCCACTGGTTCGTGGCGATCGGCTTCCTGACCCTGCCGCCGACCATCATCAACGCCTACGGCCAGCTCTTCCAGGCGGACTGGACGCTGCCGATCCTCGGCGGCTTCCTCCCCTACGAGCTGTACATCGAGTTCATCGGCACGATGACCACCCTGGGCATCCTGACGCTGATGGCGATCCGGCTGCTCAACCTGCCCAGCCGGGCCGGCCGCAAGTCGCGGTTCACCGGCTCCACCGCCTGGCAGGCGTACTTCGTCGAGTACGTCATCCTCATCATCGGCGTCGCGATCATGGCCCTGCGCGGCACCGAGGGCGCACTGCACCACGTCGACCACTACGAGCCCGCGTACTTCGCCTCGTATCCGCTGGTCCAGCTCTTCGACGGACTCAGCGTGGACACGGTGCAGAACCTGACCTACCTGTTCGCGATGATCAAGCTCGGTACGACCATGATCTGGATGATCACGGTCAGCACCAACCTCGACATGAGCATCGCCTGGCACCGCTTCCTCGCCTTCCCGAACATCTGGTTCAAGCGCAACGCGGACGGCGACGTGGCCCTCGGCGCGCTGCAGCCGATGGTGAGCGAGGGCAAGCCGATCGACTTCGAGGACCCGGACGAGGACGCCCAGTTCGGCGTCTCGCAGATCGAGCACTTCTCCTGGAAGGGCATCCTCGACTTCTCCACCTGCACCGAATGCGGCCGCTGCCAGTCGCAGTGCCCCGCCTGGAACACCGGCAAGCCGCTGTCGCCCAAGCTGCTGATCATGGCGCTGCGCGACCATTCGCACGCCAAGGCGCCGTATCTGCTCGCCGGTGGCGGCAAGACGGTGGAGGGCGAGGAGAAGGCCGGCGAGGCGCAGTTGGCGGACGTGCCCGCGTCGGCGCTGGCGGAGGCCGAGCGCCCGCTGATCGGCACCCTGGAAGAGAATGGCGTCATCGACCCGGACGTGCTGTGGTCCTGCACCACCTGCGGTGCGTGCGTCGAGCAGTGCCCGGTGGACATCGAGCACGTCGACCACATCGTGGACATGCGCCGCTACCAGGTGATGATCGAGTCCTCGTTCCCGTCCGAGGCGGGCACGATGCTCAAGAACCTGGAGAAGAAGGGCAACCCCTGGGGGCTGGCCAAGAAGCAGCGCCTCGCGTGGACCAAGGAAGTCGACTTCGAGGTGCCGGTCGTCGGCAAGGACATCGAGGACCTCACCGAGGTCGACTACCTGTACTGGGTCGGCTGCGCGGGCGCCCTGGAGGACCGGGCGAAGAAGACCACCAAGGCCTTCGCGGAGCTGCTGCACATCGCGGGCGTCAAGTTCGCGATCATGGGCGGCGACGAGGCGTGCACCGGTGACTCCGCCCGCCGCCTGGGCAACGAGTTCCTCTTCCAGCAGCTCGGCCAGCAGAACGTCGAGATGCTGAACATGGCCTTCGGCGAGGACGATGAGGACGAGTCGTCGAAGAAGCCGAAGTCGGCGAAGAAAATCGTCGCGACCTGCCCGCACTGCTTCAACACCATCGCGAACGAGTACCCGCAGCTCGGCGGCGAGTTCGAGGTCATCCACCACACCCAGCTGCTGCAGCACCTCATCGACGAGGGCAAGCTGATCCCGGTCACCCCGGTCGAGGGTCTGATCACCTACCACGACCCCTGCTACCTGGGCCGCCACAACAAGGTCTACACCCCGCCGCGCGAGATCATCGCCAAGGTGCCGGGGCTGCGGAACGAGGAGATGCACCGCCACAAGGAGCGCGGCTTCTGCTGTGGCGCCGGCGGCGCCCGGATGTGGATGGAGGAGCGGATCGGCAAGCGCATCAACAACGAGCGTGTGGACGAGGCGCTGTCCCTCAACCCGGACATCGTCTCCACCGCCTGCCCGTTCTGCCTGGTGATGCTGACCGACTCCGTCAACGGCAAGAAGAATGACGGGAAGGCGAAGGAAGAGCTGCAGGTCGTGGACGTGGCGCAACTCCTCCTCGACTCGGTGCGGACCCCGGCCGCACCGGAGGACGGTGGCAAGAGCGCCGAGGAGCCGGAGCCGGCCCCGGCCAAGTAACGCCGCAACGGATGCGATGCGCTGAAGCCCGCCCACGAGGTCCGTGGGCGGGCTTCTCGCTGTTGCCGGGGGCCGTAAGGCGGCCGCGTTTCGCTTACCGCCTTACGGCTCTCATGAGCGCCTTACGGCCTCCATGCGGGGGCCGGGGCCCTTACGACCGCGGCTTGCCGCTCTTCGACAGCGGCAGCGCCTGCTCGGTCCAGATGACCTTGCCGTCCGAGGTGTAGCGAGTACCCCAGCGCTCGGCGAACTGCGAGACCAGGAAGAGCCCCCGGCCGCCCTCGTCCGTCGTCCCCGCGTACCGCAGATGCGGGGAGGTGCTGCTGGTGTCGAAGACCTCGCAGATCAGGCTGCGGTCGCAGAGCAGCCGCACCCGGATCGGGCCGGTCGCATAGCGGATCGCGTTGGTGATCAGCTCGCTGAGGATGAGCTCGGTCGTGAACGCGACATCGCCCAGATCCCACTCCGCCAGCTTCCGGGCCACCGCGGCCCGCACCGCGGCCACCTGCGACGGGTCGGAGGCCACCTCCCAGTCGGCCGTCAGACCGGGCTCCAGCACCCGCGTACGGGCCACGATCAGCGCGATGTCATCGCTCGGGCGGTCGGGCAGCAGCGCGTCCAGCACCGCCGTACAGGCGTCCTCGGGTGTCCGGCCGGGGTGGGACAGGGCATCGCGCAGCATCTCCAGACCGGTGTCGATGTCCCGGTCGCGCTTCTCGATCAGCCCGTCCGTGTAGAGCACCAGATGGCTGCCCTCGGGCAGGTCGAGCTCCGAGGTCTCGAACGGCAGCCCGCCCAGGCCCAGCGGCGGCCCGGCCGGCAGGTCGAGGAACTCCACGGAGCCGCCCGGACGCACCAGCGCGGGCGGCGGATGACCGGCCCGCGCCATCGTGCACCGCCGCGTCACCGGATCGTAGATCGCGTACAGACACGTCGCCCCCGTGATCCCCTCACTCCCACCACCGTCACCGTCCAGCCCACCAGGGCCCTCGTCCTGGTCGATCCGGGCGATCAGATCGTCGAGATGGGACAAGATCTCATCGGGCGGCAGGTCGAGGGTGGAGAAGTTGTGCACCGCCGTCCGCAGCCGACCCATCGTCGCCGCCGCATGCAGCCCGTGGCCGACGACATCGCCCACCACCAGCGCCACCCGCGCCCCCGGCAACGGGATGACGTCGAACCAGTCGCCCCCGACCCCCGACTCGGCCGGCAGATAGCGGTACGCCACATCCAGCGCGTTCTGCTCCGGCAGCATCCGGGGCAGCAGGCTGCGCTGCAGCGTCACCGCCATCGTGTGCTCGCGGGTGTAGCGGCGGGCGTTGTCGATGCTGACGGCGGCCCGGGTGACCAGCTCCTCGGCGAGGGAGATGTCGTCCTCCTCGAAGGGCTCCGGCTTCTCCGCGCGCATGAAACTGGCCACGCCCAGGACGACGCCCCGGGCGCGCAGCGGGACCGTGATCATCGAGTGGATGCCGTAGTCGACGATCCTTCGGGCGTGCTCGGGGTCCTGGTCCTGCCAACCGGTGAAGTCGCTCAGGACCGGCTCGACCGTCACCGCTCCGCTGCGGAAGCCGCGGGCCTGGGGCGCGCTCGGGCCGAATTCGATCAGCATGCCGAGGGGGTAGAGCGGGCCGTCGTCGCGGATGCCGCTGAGGGCCGTACGGCGCAGGACGGTACGGCCGCCGTCGGCGACCGCGACGGCGGCCCACGGGCCCGCGTCCGGGGCGCCGGTGCCCGCCGCTTCGTCCGGGGGCTCCTCGCCGCGCAGCACCGAGTCCGCGAGGTCCACCGAGACGTAGTCGGCGAACCGGGCCACCGCGTACTCCGCCAGCTCCTGGGCGGTGCGCACCACGTCCAGCGTGGTGCCGATGGAGACGCCCGCGTCGTACAGCAGCTTGAGCCGGTTGCGCGCGAGGTCGACCTTGCCGGACAGCGCGCGCAGCTCCGTGGTGTCGCGCAGGGTGGCGACGCTGCCGGGCGGGCCGCCGTCGCGGTCGGTGGGGCGGTGGCTGACGGACAGCAGCCGCTCACCCGCCGTATGGACCTCGTCGGTGGCGGGGCGCCCGGACACCAGGAGCGCGGCGGTGTGCGGATCGAAGCCGAGCTCGGACACCAGCCGGCCCTCGGCGTCCGGCGGGAGATCGAAGAGGCGGCGCGCCTCGTCGTTGGCGAGCACCAGCCGCCGGTCGCCGCCGACGATCAGCACGCCCTCGCGCACCGAGTGCAGCACCGCGTCATGGTGCTCGTACATCCGCGTCATCTCGGCCGGGTCCAGCCCGTGGGTCTGGCGCCGCAGCCGCCTGCTGACCAGGGCCGTGCCCGCCGTGGCGAGCGCCATCGCGGCCGCGGCCGCGCCGAACAGCAGCGGCAGCTGATGGTCGGCCGCACCGCTGACCTTCTTGATCGTGATACCGGCAGCGACCAGGCCGACGACCTTTCCGTGGCCGTCCTTGACGGGCACCACGGACCGCACGGACAGGCCGAGGGTGCCGGTGAAGGTCTCCTGCACCGTCCGGCCCTCCGCCGCCGGGCGGATGCTGCCCATGAAGTGCTTGCCGATCCGGTCGGGGTTGGGGTGGGTGAAGCGGATGCCCTGGGGCGTCATGACGACGACGAAGTCGACCCGGGAGCCCTTACGGGCGCGCTCGGCGAGCGGCTGCAGCACGGCGCTCGGATCGGGCCCGCGGATCGCGCTCACCATCCCGGGCGCGCTGGCGAAGCTCTCGGCGACCGCCATGGAGCGGTTACGGGCCTCCCGCTCGCTGTCGTAGCGGGACTGCAGGACGAGCGCCACCACGGCCGCGACGACCAGCAGCAGCACGACCCCCACCTGCAGGACGAAGACCTGGCCGGCCACGGTGCGCACGCCGCGCACCGGATTTCGGCGGGGCCGCCCATAGCCGCGGCCGTGAGCGGTGCCGTGACCGGAGCCCGGACCGGATCCGTGGCCGGTCCGGCCGGTGCGCACCGGCGACCGCTCCTGCGGGCCCCGCTGGGCGTACGCGTCCAGCCGGCCCTGCGGATCCCAGTGGTCATGGGCATCCGGCGAGCCCTGCGGATCGGATTGACCGCGCTGATCCCGCTGATCCTGCTGGTCCTGCTGAACGCGCCGCCCACGTCGTTCCGACGCCGAGCGGGGCCCCTCACGCCGACCGCGTGGGCGCCAGTCGTTCATCGTGCGGGCCAGCGGAACCCGTGGTCGGCCGAAAAGTCCGGCCATGTCGTTATTTCTAGCACCCTCGCTCAGCGGCGGGCGAGCGGCATCCGCCGCTGGGCGCCGAGCGCTCCCGTCCGACATCGCGACTACACCCCGCCCGAGCCCTCTTTCGCCGGTCTCGCCGCTTCACCCGTCACCCGCACACCGTGCGTTAAGCACATGACTGCCCCCGCTTTGCCGCGTTGAAGTTCCGCGTCGATCGACTACCGATACTGGCCGTGAAGTATCCCTTCTCACAACGAGGTTGCGAATTCCCTACAGGATCATGCCCGACGGCGCATAGGTAAATGTCCTGGACAGACCTTGTGCTCAAAAGGTCATCTTTACAGCCAAGCGGACTGATCGGTCCCGCGCCCTTCTGTACAACCATCGAGCTGCACGACCACCGAGCTGTACAACCACCGAGCTGTACAACCATCGAGCGGACATGGACGAAACGCCAGGCATCACCCTCGTAACGAAGTGCCGCGCCCCATGGCCTCGGCCGCCCTGATGGGTTGAGGTGGCCCGATGACGCCCGCACCTCCCCCCACCGCACCACCCGGCCGCGTCCCGGGCCCCCGACTCCGCTCCCTCCTCCGCGTCCCCACCGCCTCCATCGCCGCAGGTACGGCCTGTCTGGCGCTGCTGCTCACCGCCTGCGGCCCCGAGGACGGCGGCGCCCAGGGTGGGCGCGACGGCTCCGCCTCCGCCGGCGGGTCCGTCATCACCCCCACCGCCACCGCGCCCGTCCCCCACGGCAAGGGCAGTCGGCTGCCGGATGACGTCAACGGCGACGGCTACCCCGATCTGCGGCTCCCCGTCCCGTCCGGCAAAGGGGGGCTGCCCAGCCGGATCGCGTTCGTCCACGGCTCGTCCCACGGTCTGAATCCCGCCACCCGCACCGTGCTGCGCCACCGCGACCTCGGCCTGCCGTCCCAGGACGTCACCGTCGCGGGCGCGACCGAGGTGGCCACGGCCGACCTCGACGGCGACGGCTACGCCGACGTCACCACCACGGCGGGCGAGGCGCTCGACGAACGCGAGACGGAGCGCACCCAGGCCACCGTCCGGACCGTCCCCTACATCTCCTGGGGCGGCCCCGGCGGCCCCCAGAGGACCCACTCCGCCGCCCGCGTCCAGCTGACCGGCCCGGAGGACGGCGTGGACGCCCAGCGCCCGACCGTCGGCGACTTCAACGGCGACGGCCACCACGACCTGGCCCTGATCCGCGAGGACCGCCGCTCGCTGCTGGTGCTGTACGGGCCGTTCAACCGGGCGGGCAAGGCCGCCCGGACCGTTCCGTACGCGAGCCCGCTGGACGGCCACGGCGAGATCGGCGATCTCATCGCCGACACCATCGCCGACACCGGCACCGCGGACGGCACCGGCACCGACACCGGCGCCGACACCGACACCGGCACCCACGCCACCGACGGCCACCGCGCCACCGATCTGGTGGTGCACGCGGTCAACGACAACGACCAGTCCGGCTCCACCCTCCTCACCGCCGGCTCCCACGGCCTCAGCCCGGAGGGCCGCAGGCTGCGCGAGGGCAACGCGATCACGTTCGGCGACTTCGACGGCGACGGCCGCCGCGATGTCGCGGTCGGCGACAGCGGCACCCGTAATGACGAGCCGGGCGTCGAGACGGAGCGGCCGGACATCGGTAAGACGGTGAGCGTCTACTACAAGAGGGCGGCGCGCCCGGGGCGCGCCGATCCGCGCCCTCTGGAACCACGCCCCCTCAAGATGCCGGGGATGTCGGGCAAGCTGGCCGCCGCCGACACCAACGGTGACGGCACCGATGAGCTGGCCGTCTCGCTCGGCCGGGGCGGCGTCGAGCTGCTCACCCTGCGCCGGGCCTCCCACACCGCCACGCCCCGCGTCGCCGGGCGTCACCTCCTGACCCGCGCGGCATCTTCCGTCGTGGACGGCAAGACGGTCCGTAAGGGCGAGCGCGCGGCCCGGCTCTACGACGTCGCGGACTTCGATCATGACGGTAAGGACGAGGTCGTCCTGGCGTGGGGCCCCGGTCTGGCCTTCTCGCGGTACGGCGAACGTCCCGAGTGGTGGTGGATCACGGACGGCACGAAGGACAAGACGGCCTTCAGCAGCAAGCCGTTCGGGGCGGACGCGGATTAGGACGGCGGGTTAGGACGGCGGGTTAGGACGGCGGGCCGGGGAAGCGAGGGCGGGCGAACGCCGGGGGAACCCCGGACGGGTGCACCCGATACCCTCAGGAACCGCCGGGGGAAAACCCATAAGGGACCCCCTAAGGGATGTCACAGCTCGGCCGCAAAGCCTGGTCCGCCACACAGCTCCCGCACCCGGCCCGCTACGACCGGGTACGTTCGAATGGTGGCTGGATTCAGGATCGGACGCGGACGGGACTCCCACTCCGCGCAACAAGGGCAGCAGCAGCGGCCGCCGCAGTCGCCGTACGGACAGCAGGAGCCGTACGGCGGTCAGCAGCCGCCGCAGTGGCAGCAGCCCTCCTCACAGGGAGAGCCGGAGTACTTCGGCGGCCAGGACCCGCACTACGGCCCCGGGCCCGGGCACGGCCCTGGCCCCGCAGGCCATGGTCAAGGGCAGAGACCGTACGGACAGGGCGGCGGCTACGCCGACAACAACGCGGGCCATACACAGCAGTTCAGCATCGGCGAGGCGCCCGACGCGTACGACCCGTACGGCCAGGCCCCCGGTTCGTACGACGACGGCTACGGCGGTCAGACGTACCGCGCCGGCTCCTCCACCGCCCCGCCCGCCGGCCCCCGGCTGCACTGGCAGCAGCTGCTGAGCGGCATCGTGCTGCGCCCGTCGGCCACCTTCTGGCAGATGCGGGACTACGCGGTGTGGGGCCCGGCGCTGATCGTGACGTTCATCTACGGTCTGCTGGCGGTCTTCGGCTTCGACGACGCCCGTGAGGACGTTCTCAACGCCCCTATGGCCAACAGCATCCCGTGGGTGCTCACCGCGGGCGTCGCCATGGTGATCAGCGGACTGATCCTGGGCGCCGTCACCCACACCCTCGCCCGCCAGTTGGGCGGCGACGGCACCTGGGCACCGACCATCGGCCTGTCGATGCTGATCATGTCGATCACGGACGCGCCGCGACTGGTGTTCGCGCTCTTCCTGGGCGGTGACAGCTCGCTGGTGAAGGTGGTGGGCTGGCTGACCTGGCTGGCCGCGGGCGCGCTCTTCACCACGATGGTGAGCAAGTCGCACGACCTGCCGTGGCAGAAGGCGCTGGGCGCGTCGGCGCTCCAGCTGATCGCCCTGCTGAGCCTGCTGAAGCTGGGGACGCTGTAAGGCAGCCACCGCATTCCGCACGACCAAGGGGCCCGCACCGCGGGCCCCTCTTCCTCATCTCACGCACCACGTCGCAGGCTTGGCACCCGTAAGGTCGTCGTCGCACCCTCAAGAGGCTTCCCGCCCCCGCCAGGCGCGCGGCCCCGTCAGGCGCCCGGCACCCGTCAGGCGCCCGGCGCCCCTCAGGCGTCCCGTACCTGCCCCTCCCGCCGCACGACGGGCGGTTCGACGCTCCACGGGAAGTTGATCCACTGATCGGTGCGCTTCCAGATGTACTCGCACTTCACCAGCGACTGCGGCTTCTCGTAGATCACCGCACTGCGCACCTCGGCGACCGAGCCGAGGCAGAAGTCACGGACCAGCTTCAGCGTCTTGCCGGTGTCCGCCACATCATCGGCGATCAGCACCTTCTTGTCGGAGAAGTCGATCGCGTTGGGCACGGGCGCGAGCATCACGGGCATATCGAGGGTGGTCCCCACGCCCGTGTAGAACTCCACGTTCACCAGGTGGATGTTCTTGCAGTCGAGCGCGTACGCCAGTCCGCCGGCCACGAAGACCCCGCCACGGGCTATGGAGAGCACGATGTCGGGCTCGTACCCATCCTCGGCGATCTTCTCCGCCAGCTCGCGGACCGCGACCCCGAACCGCTCGTACGTAAGGTTCTCGCGCTGCTCACCCATGCCACTCACACCTTCGTCCGATGGAACCTCTGGAACGACCGCGAAGGCGTCGGCCCGCGCTGCCCCTGATAGCGGGAGCCGTAATGGGCGGAACCGTAAGGGTGCTCGGCGGGCGAGGTCAGCCGGAACATGCACAGCTGCCCGATCTTCATCCCCGGCCACAGCTTGATCGGCAGCGTCGCGACATTCGACAGCTCGAGCGTGACATGCCCGGAGAACCCCGGGTCGATGAACCCCGCCGTGGAGTGCGTCAGCAGCCCCAGCCGCCCCAGACTCGACTTCCCCTCGAGCCGCGAGGCGATGTCGTCGGGCAGCGATACGACCTCGTACGTCGAGGCGAGCACGAACTCCCCGGGATGCAGGATGAACGCGTCCTCGCCCTCGGGCTCCACGAGCCGCGTCAGATCGGGCTGCTCCACCGCCGGGTCGATATGGGGATAGCGGTGGTTCTCGAACACCCGGAAAAACCGGTCCAGCCGTACATCGATACTCGACGGCTGCACCATCGCCGGGTCGTACGGATCAATCCGCACCCGTCCGGCGTCGATCTCGGCCCGGATGTCCTTGTCAGAGAGAAGCACCCGAAGAGGATACGCACATCGGACCCACCCCCACGGCACAGGCCCGGTCCCACCGGACCGGGCCCGCACCCTGCGGCTTCATCGACTACCGCTTACCGCTTATCGGCACCCACCGGCACAGCGTGCCGGAGCCGGGCGCAACGCGGACACCGCAGCAACCGGCCGGGACCAATGCGGTCGACGGTGAGGTGCTGCATCGGGAACGAGGCGGTGCTGAATACGTGCCCTTCAGCACAACGGACGACGGTGCGCTCCATTGAGTCCCTTCCCCAAGAACGTGGACGGCGTGGACGACAAAAGCCACATTAGGGGATGAACCACACACCGCTCCACGCGGCACTCCGGACCCCCACCGTACGCCCAACTCCCGCACCCCCACAGCCGCTTCCGCCCCGCCCCCACGCCGGACATCCACCCCAAAACCGCCCCGAAACCCCCGCGAATCCCCACCAACTCGCCCTGCCCCCACCCCGGACTCGCCTTAGCCTTGGCCCCGCTTTGACCCCGCCCCGGCCCCGCCTTGACCTCGATCCCACCCGAACAGCACGAAGACCCCACGACGAATGCGCCGGGGGTCAGCCATGGGGTAAAGTATCCGACGATGCGGCGCCAGAAATCGGGCGCCTCTCGCGGGTGTAGTTTAATGGTAGAACATGAGCTTCCCAAGCTCAGAGCGCGGGTTCGATTCCCGTCACCCGCTCCACGACGAAGGCCCAGGTCAGCGACCTGGGCCTTGTTTGTTGTCTAGACCTCTCTAGGCGTTCCGTGCCCTCCGCGTGCCCTAACTCAGCAAGAACAGCCACCCGAATGGAGCCGCCGCACCACTTCTGGGTGACGCGGCGGCGATTCGCCTCACATTCAGAGACGCACTTTTAGTGACCTGCGTCACCAAGATGACTTTCCGCACTTCATCGCGATCGCAAAACGGCAAGCACCGAGACAGCTCACCGCACCACCGAAAGCTGTGGACGACTCTCTGGTGTCGTAGGTCGGCGGCTACGCCCCTCACCCTCTTGAGCGGTGACAACGAGCCCGAAGATGAGGTCGTTAAGGTCCACAGGGCGGAGGTGGAGGTCAGCTGCTACATCAGCCAAGCGCGTGCCTTCAGTTCGTAGCGCGGCGAAGACCTTGCCGAGTACCTGCGAGGTCTCCCTCGCCAGGCGGCTCTGCGGCTCCGCCTTGCGGTACCCGAGTCGACTCAGCTCTACGCAATGGGTCCGGTACTGCCACTCGGTGGTGAGGTTCAGCTCGCGCAGCCGGTGAGCAAGAGCCATTGCGGCGACCTTCCAGCGCCGCTTGGCCTGAAGGATCCAATTGGTGCTGGGGTTGCGAGGTACGTGTGCGAGTACATCTGCCATCGGCATCAGCAGGGCGGCCGCGAATCGGTGGGCTTCGGCCTCGGCCTGGGGGCCGTGCGGGATCTGCTCTTCACCGTGCAGCACGAGATGCCCCAGCTCATGAGCCGCATCGAAGCGTGCGCGCTCCGCGGTCTTCTCGGTGCTCAGGAGGACGAACGGAACGCCCCGGTCCCAGAAGGAGAACGCATCGACCTCTGGGCAGTCTCGCGATAGCGAGAACACTCGCACCCCGTGGGCTTCCAGCAGATGAACCACGTTGGGGATGGGAGTGACGCCCAAGCCCCATCGCGCTCGGACGAGTTCTGCGGCGCGTTCAGCCGAGCAGTCTTCGCCTCCAGCCTCTCCCGGCTGCGGAACCTGTTCCCCTCGTCCCAACGACTGAAGGAGGTTAGAGACGGCAGGTCGGGTGCCGGCAGCCGGAACCGCGCCGCGATCCAGTCCTGCAGGAGTCGGGCCAGACGGCCACCACTGAGGGCCGTGTCCCGCTGGGAGGCGGTCATCTTGCTCAGTGCCCGGAAGCTCACCGACTCCGCGGGCAGATCGGCGACCTCCTCAGCGCTGAAGAATGGCTCAGGGAACTCAAGGGCCTCCGCAATAGCCGTCAGAGAGGGCGGACTGGGATGCGCCCGCCCGTTCTCGAAGTCCGACAGCCTTCGCGCCGTGAGCCCGGCCAACTGGGCGAGGCGGGTCACGGTGAGCCCCCGGCGCCTGCGCGCCAGAACGAGCCGGGATGCGGTGGTCATTGGTGTGCGCCAAAAAGGTAGATGGGGAACGGATCAGCCCAGACGTTCAATGGGGATGTCAATGCCGCCCTCGTCGTCGTCAGGGAACGGATTGAAGCCCTCGAAGTCGATCCAGGGCAGGACGATCCGCTCGTGCCAGCTGTCGATCTTGCCACGACTGCCTGCGTTGTTGGGCAGCGACAGCTCCGAGTACAGCCTCGTCCCGGCCTCTGTGTTCACGTGCTGGTAGAGCAAGAACCAGGTCGGGATGCCGTCACCAACATCCTGCGGCTCAGGCTCCTCTTCGTAACCGAAAATCGTCAGTTGCCGGTTGGTCTCTACCCTCCGGATCACGGCAGAGCCCTTGGGGTAGCGGGTCGACGGCGTGAGTGCGGCCAAACCGGTTTCCCTGCTCCCGCTGGAAGCAGTGACGGCGAAGTCGTCAGTTGGCGCAACGAGGAGAGGCACATTGCTAGGGCTGGCGCTGCGCCACCCCTTCGGGACGTAGGTCTCCCTTAAGAAGCGAACCGTCCGCCCCCAGAAAATGTTGCCTGGGAGCGAGACGGGGTCGAACGGGGTACAGAAGTTCCGCTCCGCTTCGGCACGTCGCAGAACGACCTCGATCTCCTCGAACGACAGCCCGAGTTCAGCGAGCATCTTGTCAACACGAGAGTCCCCAACGTGCACAGCCATGCCCACCCCACCCAAACCTGAGTTGACTTCCGGAAATCCTTCCTCATTCGAGGGGGAAAATCAAGAAATTAGGCTGGTCAAGCGCCAACCCACAGCTGGTCGGGCACATCGGCTGGATGAGATAGCGATGGCAGCACTCAGGCCAGCGAGGCAGGCGGTTCGTCCCGCCCGCCTCACCGCCCGTGCGTCACGTCTCCCTCCGTGCGCCCTTCTCGGCTGCTCGAGATCGCTGCTCACGCACCCTCGCTTCGATGCCCTCCGCCACCTCCTGCTGCCGCTCGTCGTCGGAGTGCTGGTAGATCAGCGCGGCCTTCTCCGAGGACTGCCCAGCCCGGACCATCGTGTCCTTGAGCGTTGCCCCGGACTGGGTGGACAGGCTGTGACCGGTGTGGCGGAGGTCGTAGAAGCGGAAGTCCTCCGGCAGACCGGCCTTGACTCGGGCCCTGCGCCACTTGCGGCCGAAGGAGGAGCGCCGGAGCCGCCCGCCAAGCCCAAGGGCCGACAGCCCAGCGCCACCATGGACGAACTCGTCGGCATCGGACGCACCGCTCCTCCAGGACGCGACGGCCGCATCTCACGCCGCGCCGTCGAAGCGGCGATTCGAGCCAAGGGACACAGCGTCGGCCGAGCCCGCCTGGACGAAGCCACCCACATCCTCCAAGCCGAACTCGACACAGCCCGCTCCAAGGCCGACTGACCTCGAAGGACCGCACTCGTCCCGCACGCCGCTGACCCGTCCCACCCGTCCCCGCGCAGGTCAGCGCAGGGACGGGTGTCCGGCCCGTGACGAGTCCACCCGACATCAACCCCCGCTACCCCGCCTGCGGAGACGCTTCCATGCACACCCCGTACAACGAGCCCGCCACCAACCAGCCGGAGATGTCCACCACCGCAACCAGCGCAGCAAGGTATGGCGTTGGACCGTCCAAGGGCCGGTCCAACGCGGATGCCTCCGCCCCGGGGGTGGCGGAGGACCTCGGGCACCAGGGGGTGCCCGAGGAGGAGCAGCCCGCCGAAGCGCCCGAGCAGTCGCCCGTCGCCCGCGCTGACGACGCTCTGCACCGTGTCGCCCGCCGTCGTGCCCGCGAAGACGTCCAGCGCAAAGAGCGTGTCGATGTCCGCTACAGCGTCGACGAGAAGCACGCGATCACCACCAGGGCCCGCCAGATGGAGATCGCCGGTGCCCACCTCGTGGGCGCCGTGGTCATGGCCTACCTCGAAGGCGGCTTCCACCTCCCCGGCCAGCGCGCCCAGTTCGACGACGTGATCGACGAGCTCTCCACCCTGCGCACCCAGGTCGCCGCGATCGGCAACAACGTCAATCAGATCGCGTTCCGCCTCAACGCCGGTGGCGATCCACACCCTGTGGACACCAGCGTCCTGGCTCGGGCAGAGCGCACCTTGGAGACCGTCCGCGTCACGATCCAGGACATCGCGGCGGTCATGAATCATGCCGTCTCCGCGAAGGCGGCCGGATGATCGCGAAGATCAGCAGCGGCAAGGACACCGCCGGCCTGATCAGGTACCTCTACGGCCCCGGCCGAGCCAACGAGCACACCGACCCGCACCTGGTCGCCTCCTGGGACGGCTTCGCCCCCGACCCCGGCCGCAGCAACGACTTCAACGTCACCAGGAAACTCCTCGTCCAAGACCTCGACCTACGCGTCCACCAGGCCAAGCGCCTCGGCCGAGCGCCGAAGCAGCACGTGTGGCACTGCTCCATCCGCGCCTCCCCCGAGGACCGGCTCCTCAGCGACGACGAATGGGCCGTCATCGCCCGCCGCATCGTGGCCGCCACCGGCATCGCCCCCGAAGGCGACCCGGACGGCTGCCGCTGGGTTGCCGTCCGCCACGCGGAGGACCACATCCACATCGCTGCCACCAAGGTCCGCGGCGACCTGCGCACCGCCCGCCACTGGAACGACTACCTCACCGCCGACAAAGAACTGGCCGACATCGAGAAGGACTACGGCCTCCAGCAGGTCATACGCGGCGACCGCACCGCCGCGAAACGCCCCACCCGGGCCGAGCAGGAGAAGGCCCTCCGCACCGGTCACCAGCGGGCCGCACGCGAACGCTTGCGCTCTACCGTCCGCACCGCGGTCTCCGTCGCCACCAGCCCCGAAGAATTCCTGGACATCCTCACCCGCGCCGACAACGTGCACGTGGACATCCAGTACTTCCCGTCCGGCGACATACGCGGCTACAAGATCGCCCTCGAAGGCGACACCAACGCCGCAGGCGACCCGATCTGGCACTCCGGCTCCAAGCTCGCCCCCGACCTGTCCTTCCCCAAGATCCGCGAACGCCTCACCGACCTCGACATCCCACCGACCACGGCGCCGGAAAAACGTCGCCGTCCCAACCCCTGGCATCAAGCCACCGCAGCCGCCGAACGCATCCCCACCCGCCTCGCACAGTCCGACGACGCAACCGCCCAGGCCCACATCGCCGCCTTCGGTGAAGCCCTCGACGCCCTGCCGATACTCGCCCCCAAGAACCTCCGCCCCCAACTCCAGCAAGCCGCCATAACCTTCGAACGCGCCACCCGCTCCCGCATCCGCGCCCAGCAGGACCAGGCCCGAGCCCTGCGCAGCGCCATCCGCTCCCTGCGCACACCCGTCGCCGAAGGCGGGTCCGGCCTCGCGATGTTCCTCGACGTCGCCCTGCTCGTCGTCACCGCCGCCACCCACTGGCACCAGCTCCGCCAACACGACCAGCAGGTCACCGCCGCCCACCAGGCCCTGATCCATCTGCACGCCGCCTACGAGCAAGCCGCAACAGCGCCCCTGGCCACCCTCGCCCTGCGTAAACCGCCGGCACAGACGGTCGACCGACTCGTGCGTCGGATGTGGGAGACGGCGCCCTCCCAGGCTCAACAGATCCTGGGCGACCGTGGCTGGGATGCCCTGACCACCGTCCTCACAGAAGCCGAGCGCTTGGGACACAACCCGGACACCCTGCTTCAGCAAACCATCCATCAACGGCCGCTGGATGATGCACGCCACCCCGCCGAAGTGCTGACCTGGCGCATCCGCCGTCTCGGCGAACGCCGAGCCCCCAGCACCCGAGCTCTGGCGGCCCAGGCACGGTCTGCCATGGTGCGGCCTGCCCCGTCAACGCAGGTGTCGCCGACCAATGCCATGCGTGAAGCAACTGCCCCTCGTAGGCCACGGCGGTAAGACGGCAGCAAGGCAACGCTTGGAGATGACGAAGGTATGGCGGAAGTTGGCTACGCGGCCATCTCGCTGCGTATCTGATCAAGAGACTGGGAGGCGGCGGCATGCTGGGCAGGCAGCCGGGTCCCTGCAGTGCGCACGATGCGCTGGAGTTGGTGAGGCAGGCGTTGCATGGCCGCCTCCTGGATCGCGGTATCCAGCGATTGGGCGGCACCGCTGCGGTCTTCGGCGAGCAGCTGCACGTGCGCGACGGTGATCAGCTCGATGACACGCCACTGCGGAGCCACGACCGTCGTGGGCACCGGACTGCGCTCCACCAGCCGCATGGCCACATCGGTTCGTCCGGTGGAAACGAGACCGCGGAGGCGGATCTCGTGGAGCGAGAACGGATTGAACAGGCTGGTGTGGTCGACATGGGAGAGCAGGTCGTCGGTCTCCCGCATCACTTGGTCGAAGAGTTCGCCGTTGCCCAGGGCACCGGCTGCCCGGGCCAGGAGTGGCAGAGCTGCGGCTTGGGCGTTGTCGTCCGGTGCTGTAGCCGCAGCGCGGCTCAGCCGCTGGACGGCCGCGCCCCTCAGGTTCGCCTTGCGCAGCTCGTTTCCGTGCATGCGCAGTACGTACGAGGTCATACCCCGGTCCTGGAAGTACTCGGCGACCTCCAGGCTTTTGGCGGTCCAGTGGGCAGCGGTGGCCAGTCGCTCCTCAGGGAGCACGTTGCCCAGGGCGACGCCGAGTCCCACACGGGCCCGGGCGAGCAGATGCAGCACGTCGCGCTCGGTGTGACCGTCGTCGATGCGTGCTTCGAGCCGGGCGACGAGCGGCCACAGTTCGGAGACGGCTTCGGAGGCATGGCCGGACTGCCGAGCGATCTCGGCGAGCCGGACGGTGGACTCGCCGAACTGCAGCATCGCCCGGTGGTCCGTGTCCGCGGAATCGGTGATCCCCAGGACATGCGGAGGCAGTTCCAGACAGTCACAGATCCGGCGGCGGGAGCCGACGTCGTCCAGGGCGCGCTTCCCGAGTTCGAGGGCGGAGATGTAGGTCTTGTCGTAGCCGACGAGTGCGCCGAGCTCGGTCTGGTTCATGCCATGGACCCTGCGGTAGAACCGCAGGATGCTCGGCAGGTCTCCGGTGCTGAGAATGAGCTGGGCCTGTGGGGTCGCCCAGTGCCACTGGGCATGCCGACTCGAAGGCCGTGGACTGGGGAACCGGTTCGTTTCCGCTCGCTGTGCGATCTCGCCCCCGCCCATGGTCGGCTACATCCGCTCGTAGTCGTCCAGGCCCGCGTCCCTGCGGCCGTACCAAGCGGCGATGGCCTGCTTGTAGCCGTCGGGCATGTTCAGCCTGGGTACCTCGTCGGCGGTGAACATGCCGAGCTGCTTGTGCTCGTGGCTGACGACTGGAGGCCGGTCGGGGGTCAGTACGGTGCAGCCGTAGGTGACGATCAGCACCCTCCGCCCGGGGATGGGCTGGTAGATCCACACACCGCCGTCGATGAGGGGGCCGGCCTTGACCTCCCAGCCGGTCTCCTCCTGGATCTCCCGTTCCAGCGCGGCTTCGGGACTGGCGTCCGGCAGTACGGCTCCGTCCGGGCTGCCGATCTCCAGACGGCCGCCGGGCAGTTCCCACTCGTCGCGCTCGTTTTTCAGCAGCACCACGCGGTCCTGGGCATCCAGTGCGACGCCTTTCACGGAGACGGGCCAGAGCGGCGGCGTGTACGTCATGACGATCCTCGTCCCGCGGTGTGCGACCGGGCTCACGGAACGTAGCACGCCCCGCTCGACCCGCATCCGCGCTGGGCGATTTGCCCGAGTCGACAATCAGTCGCTTTACCCCGCACAACGCGACTGCCCACCCTGAGCACACCGACCTCGATCGAAGGAGTACGGCGAGGCGCCACGCCGCAGCCGGCCCCGTGGCCCTCTTCTCGGGCCACTACGTCAACATTCGTGCCCCTCATGCCAGCGACGCGATCGCCGCACAGCTCCGCGAGACCGGCCTCGTCACCATCGACGGACTGCAGAATCGTCAGAACGTCCTGACTTTGGCCGCACGGCTGATGGCCATCACACCGCACCCGCACAGTGCACCGGACGGCCTGACGCTGATCCGCGAAACCGGCAGCCACGCCCACCGCGCGGGCTTCGCCGGGCTCGGCAGCGGCGACCTGCAAGCACACACCGAGCGGTCCGGCGTCCCCAGGCCGCCGCGCCTGATGCTCCTGGTGTGCCTACGGCCCACACCCACGGGCGGCGACGTCCTCCTCGCCGACGGACGCGATGTCCACGCCCGGCTCGTGCGCAGCTGCCGCGAAGCAGCGATCACCTTCTCCCAGCCACGGACCGCGTACTTCGGCTCGGGGGCCGGCCACGCCACCCAGGTCATCACCGCCCAAGCCGACGGACGAATTTCTATACGCCTACGCCAGGACGGCCTGGCCCGGTGGAGCCCGATCGCCCAGCCATACCTCCCCAGCCTGCGGGGCGCCATCACCGATAGCCAGCACCGCATCATCCTCCAGGCCGGGCAGGGGTACCTGCTCGACAACCACCGCTGGCTGCACGCCCGCACGCGCTTCTCCGGGGACCGACAGCTCCTCCGCGCGCTCGGCGAGCCCCTCTTCTCCCTCCCCGAAGGTTTCGTTCCGCATCCCCCGGCAGCACCAACACACGCCAACCAACCTCGGGGACCTTGATGGTCGATAAGCGCACGGGCGACATCGGCCTTGTCATGGGAAGTGCAGGGCCGTGCCTCCAGCTTCGGCCGCCTCAGGGCGGCGAGAAGTGGGACGTACCGCCGGATGCCCTGCGCGAGCCAACGGCCGCGGAAACTCTGCGTGCCAAGGTCAGCGTGGCAAACGGACGGTGGGGCCGATGAACGCCTTCCAGAGCCAGAGCGCCCGGCGATAAGGGCGTGCCACAAGCCCCCGGACCACGGGAGTTGCGCAGGAAGTTACCCGGCGCGCTCAACGACAGCATCTCCTTGCCCACCCACAGCAGAGGACTCCGCAAACAGACGCTCCGGAGAGCCGCATGGACTATCCCGGCCGTTTCGTCATGTCCTGCACCCGCAGTCCTGAGCGCGTCGCCCAGATCCGGCGCATCAGCGCGGCGCACTTGCGCCTGTGGGGACTCGGCGACTGCATCGAGACAGCGACCCTGCTCCTCAGCGAACTCGTCACCAACGCCGTCCGATACGGCGAGAGAGACGAGATCAGCTTCTCCCTTTCCCACCTCAAGGGAGAGGTGCGGATCGACGTGGACGACGGATCCCCCGGCCACCCCAGGGTGAAGGGCCCTGCCTCTTACGAAGAGACGGGACGCGGAATGCTCATCGTCGACGCCCTCGCCGACGAATGGGGGACGACCAACGACGGCAGCAGGACCTGGGCCACTATCGCAGTCCCGGCACCGATGCAGATCACGCCCGGTTTCTGGTGTGAATGGCGCGGGGCAGACGGAGAACGCCTCACCGCATGCGCATCTCCCCTGCCTGACTCAGCGATCAACTGGGCTCGCACACAGATGCGGGTCATCGCCTGCGCCCTCGGAGAACCTCTCCTCGCGGATCTCTGGGACTGGCTGTCCGAGGGATGGCGCGATGCCGCCGCAGCACTGGAACGTGGCGAGGACTTCGCCCTCCACCTCGTCGCCGGGCCGCACGCCTTCGTCTGGCACGCGCACCCCGTGCGCTTCCTCCCCATGGCCCTCGCAGACCCAGAGGGGAGTGAATGCGAGTGCTCCGTTACTGGGTAGAGGCGATCGGGGAGGGGCCGGTGGATGGCCACGTCGTGCGCGTCGTACTCGGCCATCACGACGCCGGGAACCGCCGACTCGCCCTTCGCCGCGTCCGTGGACATGCACTCCATATCGCCAACGGGCTCGACCCCAGCCCCGGGGCGTCCTGGCTCGGCAGCGTCCGCATGCAACGGGTGAGCGACGACCTGCCTGACGTGCCAGCGTTCTTCCGCACCTGGTGCGACGACGAGGTGCAGCAGGAAGCCGCCCTCAATCGACTTGCCGCAGGCAGGCCCTTCAGGCTCACTGCCGCCGACCACACCGGGCACTACTCGCTGACCGTCTGGCCCGTAACCCTCCCGACCCCGCAGGAGGACACGCTCGGTGCCACGGCAACGAACCCCGTATGCCCCCGCTCCGACCGCCGACGCCACAGGAAGCCTCGCCATGCGGTGAGGAAGGCACGTTGGTGGCCGGGGCGGGTCCCGGGTCCCGTCTCCGCTGTGTGAACTGGAGGCTCCCCCGACCTCGCAAGGGCAGGTCGACAGCGCGAGGCGGGACCCGCACAAAGCCACCACAAGGAGAGGTGCGTTGACAACACCCCTGGATGACGGCGACGAAGTGTTCGACCTGATCGGCGCCATCACCGCCCAGCACCAGCAATGACCAGCGCGTCCGCGCGCCCAACGAGACGAGGGACAGATGACCGTTACTGCGACGCCACCGGCACGAAGTCGCAGCACCACAAACCCGCTTCGAAGTCGTCCGGCCGTCCGCCGCTTCCTGGAAGGCCCGGCACTCACCCCCGCCGACCTGTCCATGGTGCTGCTCGTCACCGAGAAGCACGCCGACCGCCCCATGCCGACCCTCACGGTCCCGGAGATCCCCGCAGCGATGCGCGAGGCCATTACACGGCATCCGATCGGTCAAGATCTTCGCCGAGTCCACCCGGCGGGACGCCACAGGGGAGATCTCGCTCGTGCCCGACGCGCTCATGGCCCGGGCCGTCCGCGCAGCGAAGGACGCGGAACCGGACCTCGCGGTCATGACGGAGACGTGTCTGTGCTCGTACACCGACTCCGGGCTCTGCTACGTCACCGACGTGCACGGTCGCCCGGACATCCCCGCCACCATCGACGTCACCGCCCGGCAAGCCGTCGCACACGCGGCGGCAGGAGCCGACATCGTGGGCCCGGCCTCCATGGTGCTCGGCACCACCCAAGGCGCCCGAACCGCGCTGAACGACGAAGGCTTCAGCAGTGTCTCCGTCATGCCACACGTGATCTTCTGGAGCAGCCTCTACGACGGCTTCCGACGCACCATGGGTGCCACACCCAAGGCAGGGGTCGACCGCGAGTTCCAGATCAACCCCGGCAAGCCCGAACAGTTCATCGACGCGGCACTCCAACTCGTCCTAGAAGACGCCGACATGCTCCTACTGGAGCCCGCCATGTTCACCGCCGACGTGCTGGCCCACCTCAAGCGGCACACCCGGACACCGCTCTTCCCGTTCTCGGTGTCCGGCGAGTACACCGCACTCTCGTCCCTCGACCCCAAGACCGGCAAACGAGACGTGCAGAGGCTCATCGAGCTCTTCACCATGCTCAAGCGAGCCGGAGCCGATGCCAGCGTGACGTACGCGGCACTGGACATCGCCCGACAGCTCAGCAGCTGAACCGCAGCCTCGAACCGTATCTCGCCGAGGATGGAACGCGCGCCCTGGCCGATCAGCTCTCCGGCCAGGGTCTCCCCGAGCTTTTCCGGTTCGCTGAGCGGCCCGGAAAGCGAGCCGGAAACCTGACGGGTTCCGTCGAGCGACGTCACCTGCGCATAAAGCGAAAGCGATCCATCCGGGCGGACCTCCGCAAACGCGCCTACGGGCACACTGCATCCGCCGTGCAACTCGGCAAGGAGTGCACGCTCGGCCCGGACCTGAGCGTCAACCGCGAGATCTCCAGCAGTGGAAATAATCTCCTGAATCGCCGCGCTGTCCTCACGCACCTGAATACCGAGGGCCCCTTGGCCCGGCGACGGCGGAAAGAGATCGACGGGCAAAACCTCGCCGATAGCATCGCCCAACCCAAGACGTCGAAGCCCCGCGACCGCCAGAACCACGGCGTCAAGCCCCATGGTCTCGATCTTCTTCAGTCTCGGCGGGACGTTACCCCGAATCGGTACGACCTCAATATCAGGCCGAACCGCCAGCATCTGGGCGATGCGCCGAGGAGCCCCGGTCCCCACCCGGGCCCCTTTGCGCAGCCCAGCTAGGGTGCTCCCACACAAGGCGTCGCGTGCGTCCTCCCGGCCCGGCGGGGGCATCAGAATGAGACCCGGCGGATTCGCCGTAGGCAGATCCTTCAGGGAATGGATGACCACATCCACATCTCCCCGAGCCAGCGCGGCTTCCTGCTCAGTGCTGAATGCACTGCCGCCACTCACGGCCGAGACGTCCGAAACCAGCGACTTCCGATCCCTGTCACCTCCTTCGAGAATCACTCGGTGGGTAAAGGTGACCTCAGGGAATCGCTCACGCAAGGGGCCAAGGTATTCGCGCACCTGAACCTTGGCAAGGTTACTTGCACGCGAGCCTACGAAGTACGTATCCACGGCAATCAACTCCCGACAGGCGATGGGCCGTCAAGTCATCGTACTCGCCATGGGAATGCCATTATGCCGACCCATTGTCGGGGTAATCGACGTTGACTTCTTCTCGAAATGTTAGGGCACGCTGGAGCTGGGCCTACTCGCCCAAGATCAGTCACGCGAGCTCTCCACCCCCCGGGCCCTCCAGCCACAGGCCGGAAGTCGCATGAGAACACGGCTGGATCAGGCCCACGCACAGCCAACCGAAGCTGACGCGCGCAACGCCGCTGGGTAGCGGACGCCGACCGCCGCCCCCGTTCTCACCCTCCTGGACGTTTTCGCCGCCTCGTCGCTCTAACAGTTCGACAGCAAGAACACTGGCGGAGAGGCACAGAGTTGAGTGGGATGTGGCTGTCGCTGGCCATCGTGGTGGCCAGCGCGACGGGGACCATGACGGCGGCGCTGGCGTACAAGGTCCGCGAGCGGGCTCGTCTTCGGATGATGACGGAGTCGGCACGCGCGCTGGCGCGGGGCGGTACGGTGCGCTACCGATCGGTGGACCAGCGCATGAAAGCGACGGCAGAGTGGGAGTTGACCGTTCCCCGACCTGAGGCCGATCCCTCACACGGTGGGACCGGCAGGGGGGAGGACCGTGGTGAGTCCGGCCGGTGACGAATGGGAAACGCTGTACCGCAAGCACGGACGGAAGGTGCTCCACGTCGCGACACTCGCCGCCGGCGGGTCGGCGCATAACGGCTGGGACGGCGTGCAGCACGCGTTCTCCCAGGCATGGCTCCATCTCACCGATCCGTCAAAGCCGCCCGTGGGCAACTGGGCGGGCTGGCTGCGCAAAGCGGCCGTCCGCCATGTGGTCGAGGCGGCCAAGGGTGAGACACGCGCCCTTCCCCTGCTCGACCGTGATCGACAACAGGACGGTCCGTTACTGGAGAGCTGGGTTGCCGTGAAAGAGGAATATCAGGGCATCCTGAAAGCGGTCGCGGCCCTGCCGGCACGTCAGCGTCAGGCGATGGCCCTGTGTTGCATCGCAGGATTTTCGGTCAAGGAGACCGCGCTGATCATGGATATCGAGGACGGGACCGTACGCAGCCTGATCAGCCAGGCACGCCAAGCTCTGCCCCCGCGCCGCGGAGAGGAGACCGGCGATGAGCAGTGACCAGAACGCTCCAGAACCCGACATCTCGGCGCTGCGTGACCTCTTCGCCGACGCCGAGGACGCAGTCGCGCAAGCCATTGACCCGCTCTTCGACGAAGAAGCCGGGCTAGGGCAGATCCGCCGCCACATCGCCGCACAGCACCGCACTGCCGATTCCGCCGGCTCCACATCTCAATCCCCCCACACAGGCGGTCCACGGAAGGCCCCGGAGCCTCACCCCGGCTTCTGGACCGGAGGCGGCTCCCACCGTGCCAACACGCCGGACACGCAGCACGCCCAGGGGAACCTCGCCCGCTCAGCCGCAACACCGGAAAGCGCACAACCGCTGGTACGGCCCTACGCCATGACCGGGGGCAGCACTCGACCGCGCCAACTCGCCATCGAGGCGCTGGTCAGCACGAGCGCGGCCCCAAGCGCCCTCCAGGGGTTGCTCCCGGAGCATCAGCGCATCTGCGCTCTGTGCCGTGAGATCAAGTCAGTGGCCGAAGTCTCCGCGCTGCTGCAGATGCCGCTCGGCGTGGCCCGAATCCTGGTGGCCGACCTGGCAGAAGCAGGAATGGTCATCGTCCACGAGCCAAGTGCCAGTCAGCCCGGTGCGCGACCAGACACGACGCTCCTGGAAAGGGTACTCAGCGGGCTTCGCAAGCTCTGACATGCCGGTCTTCGTACGCGACGACCGCCTGCGACTGAGCAGGCGGCCCTAGGCCAGGTCACTGTTTCGGGCTGCGGGAGGGTTGTCGGCGTCACGGGGCGGTGGTCCCGGTCTGGTGTGACGGGCGGTGTCTGGTGGTGCGGGTGACGGTGACGACGACGGTGACAGGTCCGGGTATGCCGTGGCGGGTCGCATATGCGTCGACCGCCGATCGGACGCTTTCGCGAACGTCGCGTGCGGTGTCCAGAGCGCGGCGGTCTTCGTCGAGCACACAGCGGACTTCGACGTGCCAGGCGCCCGTTCGGGGAGCGCGTTCGGCGTGGATGCCGCTCTCGGGGGACGGTGCGACGGAGCCGGGGGTCCGGCGGACCCGGGTAGCGGCTTCGGCCAGGGCCTGACGGAGGCTGGGCTGCAGTTCGGACACGCCCGGGACGGCCAGCGCCGCTCGGGCGGCGATCCGCTCGACGCTGGTCGTGCGGACGGCGGTCACCGTCCGCTCCCGTCTCGAGGCGTGGGTTCGCCGGAGGCTGTGGGCTCCAAGGGCCGCAAGGGCTTCAAGGGCTCCAGGACGGACACGATTCTCAGGTCGATGGTGCTGACGGCGAGGCCGAGCCCGTGCTCAGCGGCATGAGCGACGGCCCGGCGCACCTCGGCGGCCCTGCCGGGCAGGGGTCGGTCGAGAGTGACGGCGAGGGTCATGGCGATGGTCACCCTGGTGCTCCCCTCGGCAGGGGTCAGGCGGCAGCTCGCGGCACGCACTCCGGGGACCCGGTCGGCGGCCCGGCGCAGGACCTTCGCCGCCGCCGTCTCCGCCATCCGCAGTTCTCGTGTGGGATCGTCCAGGGGCAGCATTCGGCCGAGCCGTACCTCGGCGCGTACCGCGTGCATGACCCGGTCGGCGACAGTGCGGGCGCTGGGGCGTTCCGCGCAGAGGGTGCGGGTGGTGCTGTCCAGGGCTGTCAGCCCCTCGACCGCCTGCCGGCAGAACGCGCAGCCGTCCATGTGAGGGTCGGGCTGATCGCCGGCGGCGCGGGCCTGCTCCCAGGCGTGGCTCACCAGGCGCCCGCAGGGCAGCCTTTCGTCCCCGATGAGCCATGCCGCGTCGGCGTCCCGGGCGGTCGGATCGTCGGGCGGGGGCGTGGCACGCGGGTCGTCTAGCGCCATGAGGCCATCTCCTTCATCAGGGTGCGCCGGGCCCGGAACAGCCTGCCGCGTACGGTCTGTTCGCTCTCGCCCACCACGTGCGCGATCTCCTCGTACGACAGCCCGTGCAGCTCCCTGAGGACCCAGCAGGCACGCTGAGCGGGGTGCAGGTCCCGGAGCGCTTGTGTCAGCGCCGCCGCGGCGGCCGCGCTTTCGACTGCTCGGGCGGGTTCGCCACCGGCATCGTGGGCCGCCGGCTCGGAAACCGCGTCCAACGACACGGAAGGGGCCCGCCCGCGCCGGACATTGAGGCATCGGTTGGTCACGATGCGGTACATCCAGGTGCGGAACGAGGCGTCCCCGCGGAACTCGGGAAGCCGCCGCCACGCGCTGATGAGGGCGTCCTGGACCGCCTCCTCGGCGTCCGAGAGGTTGCCCAGCATGTGGTACGCCAGTGCCAGCAACGGTCCGCTGTGACGCTGGACCAGTACGGCGAAGGCGTCGTCGTCACCTTCAGCGGCCCGGGCCACCAGCAGTCCGTTGTCCAGATCACGGAGGTCGTCTCCGGTCTCGCCCATCCGCTCGGCCGGGGGCGGATCCGACCCGGTGGGCTGGTACGGAGCCGCGCACCGGAGTGGTGAGAGTCCTCCCTGCTTTGCATCCACTGTTCGCTTCCCGCACAGATTCGCGTCCTGGACGGCGTCGCGGCTGCTTCCCACCCCCGGCCTGCCCGATGGCGGGTCCGACCAAGCCGGCCCCCTTGACCAGCCTAGTGACACACCACAGAAAAGTGTGACGATTTCTCCTGTTTTGTGTCCTTTCTTATGACGGGCGCTGCTCCGGTGTCCGTCTCCCCCACTAGGAGAACGTCATGACGGACACGACGCCCCGCCTGGGCACTGAAAGGCACTGGTCCGCCGATGAGACAGCGGCACAGCACAGTCCGAAGCACAGCCTCGACGCACCGGACAGCCGTGGGCGGACCACGATCGCGGACACCGTCGCGGAGAAGATCGCCGGAATGGCGACCCGTGAGGTTCCGGGCATCCACAACCTCGGCTCCGGCATGGCGCGGACCATCGGGGGCGTCCGTGAGCGGATGCCCGGCGGACAGCCCAGCATCACCCGCGGTGTACACGTCGAGGTGGGTGAGCACCAGACGGCTGTGGACCTGGACGTGGTCGTCGACTACGGATTCCCCATCGTCGACGTCGCCGCGGATGTCCGCACCAATGTCATCGCGGCTGTGGAACGCATGACCGGTCTGGAGGTCGTCGAGGTGAACGTGGCCGTCGACGACATCCACCTACCGGAGGACGAAGGCGAAGGCGACGAACACCGGGTGGAGTGATCTCCCCCGCCTTTGCCCCTTCCCGTGCGGCTACACCGCGCACGGGAAGGAGGGAAACACATGAGACTGGTGAATGAACGATGAACACAACTGTGGTCGGACTCCTGACCGGCCTGGCACTGGGTTTCGCCGGTTACTTCGGCGGCTTCGGGGCCTTCATCGTGGTCGCGGCCCTGGGCTTGGTGGGTCTGATCGTCGGCCACCTCGCACGCGGCGATGTCCATGTCACCGACTACGTACGCACCCGCGAAGGTGATGGACACCGGGCGGAGACCTTCCAACGCCGTCGGAGCAGCCACGGACCCGCCCCCGGCGCCGAGCACAGGGGGCGTGTGCGGTGAACACCCAGCCCCCGTCGCGTCCCCGCCGAGGCGGTCCGGGAAGCGGCGAGAGCACGGGCACATCTCCCCTTCCGTCGCCCGCCCGGCGCGGCGCGACACTGATCCCCGACACCGTGGTGGCCCGCATCGCGGTCCGCGCGGCACACGAAGCCCTTACTCGGCAAGGAGGCGAGCCTCCGCCACGGCTCGGCCTGGGAACGCCCCGCACCACGGCCACCGTGCACGGCGGTTCGGTCCGCCTCGGTGTCTCCTTGGAGCTGCCCTATCCCGTCGACATCGCCCGCGTCGGCGGCGAGATTCGGCACTACATCGCCGAACGGGTGTCCCATCTGACCGGCCTGCGTATCGACGGCATCACCGTGTCCGTCCAGCGACTCGTCGTTGGTCGAAGCCTGCGACGAGGACGAGTCGAATGACCCGGCGGCACGCGCCCGCGACAGGAGGATCATGACTTCCCGCACCCCGAACACCCCGCCGGACCCCGGCGGCGATCCCCCTCGACCGCGGCCGGACACCACGGCGGCTCCGGCCGGGAACACGCCGCACCACGATCCGCCGCCCGTTGAACCGCCGCCCCGACAGACAGCGCGGGAAGAACGGTCCCCCCGCCCCTGGGGAACGCGCCGGGCCCCCGCCGTCCTGGCCGCCGCACTGATCGCGCTCGGAACGGGCGTGCTGCTCTTCGAAGCGGTCTGGATAGGCACCGGACACCCGGCCACTGCCTGGTGGACACGGTTGACCCACGAACTCGCCTCCCGCCCGGTGGACGACGTCTGGGTCCTCACCGGCGCCGCCGTCGCAGCCGCCCTCGGTCTGTGGCTGGTCCTCCTGGCCCTCACCCCCGGTCTGCGTCCGCAATTGCCGTTGCGGGTTCCCACCGACGGCCACGGGCGGATGCGTGCCGTGCTCGACCGCAAGGGCGCGGCGCTGATCCTGCGCGACGCCGCCCTGCGTGTCCCCGGGGTCAGCGCGGCGCGAGTCAGGGTGCGCCGCCGCCGGGTCACGGTCCGTGCCGACGTGCGCTTCCGCGACACAGCCGACGTCAAGGACGAACTCACCGACGCCGTCCGGCGCGAGGAACGCGACCAACTCGCCCTGGCCCGGACCCCGCGCCTGGCGGTCCGCGTACACCGGAGCCCGACCTGACGGTCGTGGCGCCAGGGCCCCGATACGCACCGGAGAAGACGATGAGGGAACACACCACGACCAACCGCGTGCTTCTGGCCCTGCTCGGACTCGTACTGCTGGGCGGTGGCCTCCTGGTGCTCGCCGGCGGCGCCGACATCTACCGTCGCCTGCACCTCACACCGCCCGCCGGCTGGCCGCTCACCACTCCGCACAACGTCCTGATCCCGCGTGCCGACCAGATCCGGTGGACTGTGCAGGACTGGTGGTGGCTGTCCGCCATCGCGGCACTCACCCTGCTCATGCTGCTCGCCCTGTGGTGGCTGCTGTCCCAGCCCCGGCGACGGCACTCCCGCCGGCTGTCCGTAGGACACGCCCCCCGGGGAACCGTGACGGTCAACGACCACGCGCTGCGCGACGCCCTCACCACCGACCTCGACGCGCTGCCCGGCGTCCGGCGGGCTCGGGCACGCTTCCTCGGGCCTCCCACTCGCCCGCGGGCCCGTATCGGTCTCGTCATCAACCCCGGCAGCACTCCGGGGCACGTACTCGAGGACCTGCGCGACGCCGCCGATCGAGCCCGCCAATCAGCTGGTTGGGACCGCCTCCCCACGGATGTCCGCCTGGGCGTTACCCGCCATGGCCCGCACCGTGCCGAATGACGTCAGGTCCGGCTCCACCCCACGCTCAGGTGTCGAATGACGTCAGGTCCGGCTCCGCCCCCACGCTCAGGTGCCGGCGTCGCGGCATGCGGGGGGCCGCCGTTCCTCCGCCCGACCGGCGGCATAGCCGACGTTCATGCTTCGTCTCGCCCAGGTCCGCGCCTTCCCATCACGATGATGCCGACCGAACGGGGCGGCAACGCTGTTCGACCCGCCTGGACAGGCGCAGGCGCATGAGGCATCAGGACGTGCTGCGGCGTTCCTGGCCTGCCTGCGGGCCTTCCGCGCCGATCGGGCGGGCTCGGCCGGTGCCGGTTCCGGTGTCGATGAGGATCTGCTCGGCCGGCGCGAGGTTGTCGGCACGGACGGCCCGCGCCATCGCCGCGCGTGCTGCGTCCGGCGGCGCGTGCGGCGGGACCACCAACAGGGAGAAGAGGTCTCCATCGCCTCGGCTGATGAGGATGGTGTCATCACCCACCGGGAACGAGTCGATGTGCACGATCCGGTCGTCGATGATCAGTCGTGTCGGCAGTTCTTCCCAGGCGTCGGAGTCCAGGCCGACGCGCACGACGGGCCCGAGGTACTCGGTCAGCGCGGTGACCAGGGCGGGAAGCTCGGCGCCTATGTCTCGGGAACGTGGCCACCACGCACCGTCGAGATTGCCCTCACGGGTATGTGTGGTCACCAGTCGCAGCAAAGCTGTTCCAGGTTTCACGGCGCGGTGGATCGCGTCCGGCAGAAGATTCACTTCACGCGGGGTGTCGGCGTCGGACATGGTCTCCTCACCCTCCGCGGGGTTCGGTGTGCGGTGGGCCACCGGTTTCTCCGTATGCCGCCGGTTTCTCCGTATGCCGCCGGTTTCACCGTATGCCGCCGGTTTCACGGTACTCCGAGAGCCCGCGCCCAGGCTCATCCGCACCCTGCGGACCTAGACCGGGATTCCCGAGGAAGTGGCTGATCACACGGAGCCTCAGCGGGGCCTCGCCCCGGAGTAGAGTGAAAACACCGGGAGTACTTCGCACACCGGCTTCCACGCGGGTGTCGTTCTCGGCGAGCAACAACACCGGGACGTTGCAAGACGCACCCGGGGACAGGTCCGCGCCATGACCGTGGCCATCGACCGTACGACCCCTGATGAGCGCGTGCCCTCCCCACCGGCCCGCCTGTCACTGACGCCCACCAGACCGGTTCCAGGTGCTCTGGACGGTGCGTGGTGGCCTCGCTCCCGCGATCTCCTCCGCGAGCTGCCCACCCTGACGGACGTGTTGGACGCCCGCTGGGGCCGGATCACGCGCGTCTCCGTGAACCCGGCCCACTGGCCCGTGATCCCGCGCAAGGTGCCTGCGACCGGGCACACGGTGAACGTGGGCTGGTTCACCGATGAGCAGGACCCGCACAAGTTGATTCTGCTCTCCTACACGACAGGCCGCTGGGATCTTCTGGTGATCCCGCCGGAGACGAGTGCGGCAGCCGCCGCCCGGCTGATGGCCGCCGCAGCCACCGTCGGCAGCCTCCTCACCGCGAGCAGTCTGATGGCGAGCGAGACCGCCACCCGTGCCGCCCGGGCGGATCTCAGCCGGGAGGAGGAGTGGGAGACCGATGGCGGGCTGCCTCGGTGGCGGCCGGAGGCCGAACCCGACCGGACTCCTGAGCTCCACCGGACTCCTGAGCTCCAAGGGAGGTGAGGATGTGGAGACCGTCATCACCGTGTCCGTGATCATCGCCATGATCATGCTAGTAGTGCTGCTGATCCATCTGCTCAATGGCCGGCACAACGAGCGGATCGCAGCATTCCACTACAGCGATGCCCTGCCCGGAGTCGACCGACGGAGCCGGAAGAGCCGATGGCCGGCAAGCCCGCCAGCTCCACCTCTCGCCCCCTCCTCGCCCCGAACACCGCGACGGGGCCGCGAATGACCCATGACCTTCTACCGACCTGGGCAGGTGTGCACGACGCGAGGGCCCGCGCCCACCGCCCCGTCTTTCTGATGAACGAGGTCACCATGCAGCCACCGAAATCACCCTCGGCAGGGCGCGCCGAGGTGCGTATTGTCGCCGCGTCCCCCGATGTCGCCCGTCAGGTCGCGGAGGTGCTCCGTCGTTGCTTCGCCGGCACCGAACAGCGGAGCTACCCGGCCAGCGCGGACGGCGGAACCCTCCTCCATCTCACCGTGGACACCACGCACACGGCAGAGCCGGCACGGTCCTGGCTGGTGGCAAGTCGGTCCTCCGGGCAAGACCCCGCGCAGACGGACCACGCCTGAAGGGTTCAGGGCGCCGCCGGCCCGCGTCGGGCGCCCGGCGCCCGGCGGAAGAACTTCTGGACCCGAAAAGTCTCTGATGCCGGAAAAGCGCACCAGACATAGCATGGTGAGTGGGCCGGTGCACTCTCACGTGCAACCGACCCGAAAGGGCGGCCCCGGTGTTTCTGCGCCGGGGCCGTTGTGCCGACTCCGGCGCAACGCCAGGGAGCACGTACGACAGCTTGGGCATGATCGGCAGCGTCACCGGTCGCGCCACCGGTGCGCTCCAAGAATGTCCTGTGGATCAAGGCCATGCCGGGGTCATGCCCGACGTTCGGCCCGCAGTGGGGCCCCCACCGCGTGGAGATGGCGCAGCACCTGCCGGTACGAGTCCACCAAGCCCGTCTGTGCGTAGGGCAGGGCGAGCTCGGCACAGTAGGCACGGATCAGGGGCTGGGCCGCCGGCAGAGCGGCTCGGGGCATGCTGGGGAACAGGTGGTGCTCGATCTGGTAGTTCAGGCCGCCGAGCACGAAGTCGATGGCACGCCCGCCCCGTACGTTGCGCGAGGTGAGGACCTGGCCGCGCAGGAAGTCCGGTCGGTCATGCTCCCCCGGCATCGCCATCCCCTTGTGGTTGGGGGCGAAGGAAACTCCCATGTACAGGCCGAAAAGGGCCTGCTGGACCACGACGAACGCCAGCGCCTTCAGCGGCGAAAGGACCATGAGCACAACAGTGAGATACGCCGCCACGTGCACGAGCAGAGCCAGTACCTCGACCGAGAGAGGAGCGGGAGCACTCGTCCGGCCCCTGCGCAGCGCCCGGAACGTGGCCACATGCAGTGCCCAGCCCTCCAGCAGCAGCATGGGGAAGAAGAGGGGGGCCTGGTGGCGGGTGACGAAACCGGCCACGCCCGTACGCCCACGAGCCTCGTGATCGATGAAGACCACGGCGCCGGTCTCGATGTCGGGGTCGCGGCCGACCTGGTTGGGATGGGCGTGGTGACGGTTGTGCTTGGCCACCCACCATCCGAATCCGAGGCCGATGAAGAGATTGCCGAACACCAGCCCTGTCGCGTCGTTTGCCCGCTTGCCATGGAACAGCTGGCGGTGGCCCGCTTCATGGCCGCGGAACCCGCACTGAGTGAAGGCGAAGGCCAACACCGCGGCGACGGTCAGCTGCCACCAGGAGTCGCCGATCAGGAGGAAGGCCGACCAGCCACCGGTCAGGAGGAGCAGCGTGACAGCCAGCGCCGTGACGGAACGCAGTGGCCGGTGCCGCAGCAGTCCCGCGCTTTTGACCTGGCGGGAGAGTCGCGCGTAGTCACTGCCCGGGGATCGATCACGGATCGTCGTGGACCCGCCCGGGATGTTTCCGGAGGACTCGGCCCGCGGAGCCGAAGGGCTTGAGGAAGTCGAGGAGGTTTCAGCCGACCCCACGCCGACAACGGGGGGTTGAATGAAGTCTGAGGACGCCATGGATCTCGATTCTGATCGGTGTCAGCTGTCAGCGGCACGCGGATGCGGGCTGTTCGTGCGGTGCGATGCGGTGCCATCGGAGCGGCAGCCCTCGCAGGTCACCACGGAGGGGACGACAACCATCGTGCGGATCAACCGGTTCGCTCGGCCGGTGCTCGGACCACGTCGTCCGTAACCTGACGCGGACGAGGTGAGCTGTGTACACGCCCTCTCCGAGCCCGTGGGTCCGGACCGTGTCGTGAATCGCGAAGGATCGTGAATCGCAAAGGACGGCTGGCTATGGCAGGGCAACCACCATTTCGGATCGCCCTTCTTCCTCTTCACCGTACTCCCCGCGCGCCGAGGAGACATGTTCCGGTGCGGCCCGGCGGCCGCAGACGCGCTCCAGCGTCCGGACGAGAGTAGGGTGGCGCTACCCACACGCATATCGGGTGGCGTCATCGCCGCGGCGTCGGCCTCGGGAACGGTAGGCCGGACAGCCACCGCCGGGATGAGAGCCCGACCACCGGTCGCCACACCGCGTGCAGCGAATCGTCGGGGCCCGAGCGCCGACCGACCGCCGGGCCCGCAACGGCCCAGAGCAGATCAGTAACGCTCCCTGACCACTACGGAACCAACCGCAACACACCCGGCCCTTGCCACGGGCCCCTTGGGCCCACTGTCGCGCCATGAGCAAGAGGAAATGGTTCACATGTATTCACCTGACGCCATCTCAAGCCGCCGTCGCAGTCACTCCGAACCGACCGAGGAGATGGTGGCCGGACTGGTCTGCGTCGTCTGCCGCGCCGACTACCGGCGTGCACCGGAAAAGGACGCGATGGTGGTCGCACACCACAGCGGCAAACAACTACTCGCTTGCGAGGGTGTCTGCGTGCGTATGGCCGGCGGGTCCGTCAACGGTTCCGACGGGACGCCTCTTCCACTGGTCGAGCGCATGCACAGGTATGAGGCTGAGCACTGATGCCGTACCCAGCGCTTCGCCGGGGCGCTCGATCCGGTACGACACGCCACGGCGCCTGGGCCAGACTGATCTCTGACGAAGATCTCTGACGAAGATCGCCGTACGCAGATGCCTCCGGCGGGGTGGGCACATCGCTCTTCGCCCGCCTCAGGCACCATTCCCGCCCTCCCGGCGGCTCAGTCGCGTGCTCCGGCGGCCTGGCACCAGGTGTCGCGGGCTCCCATGTGCGCGATGCTGGAGTGGCGGAGGCAGCAGGGCCACAGTGCGGCGAACAGCACCAAGGACCGCCTCCGCGCGAAGGCTGTGCGGCGAGATGAGGTCGCCATGGCAGACGGTGAACAGGACTTCCGTAAAGTCACAGTGGACCGGTCGGAGGGGTTCGGTGAGCGGCTGCTGGGTGCGCTGCTGGACCGGGCTCACGAGATGCCACCCCAGCTGATCGCCCCGCTCGTCGCCGAGGAAGTGGGCAGAATCGGCGGGCGTGACGTCTCGATCCTCCTTCAGGACTACGACCAACTGGTGCTGGCCCCGCTGCCGGGCATGGGACTCATGGTCGGGGAACCCGAACGGATCGACGACACTCAGGCCGGCAGGGCTTTTCTGAGCGGCACGACAGTAGAACAACCGCAGGCCGACGACGTACGGATGTTCCTGCCGCTGCTGGACGGCAGCGACGTGGTGGGGGTACTGGCCGTCACCCTGAGCACTGTCGACGACGACGACCGGCGCTTGCTGCGGCGCCTCGCCGGCCTGATCGCCGACATGCTGGTCACCAAGAACAGCTATACCGACCAGTTCTTCCGGGCCCGGCGCCGTGAGCCGATGACCCTGGCCGCGGAGATCCAATGGTCGCTGCTGCCCCCGCTGACCATGGTCACACCACAGGTGGCGGTGGCCGGAATCCTCGAGCCCGCCTACGACGTCGCGGGTGACAGCTTCGACTACGCCCTGAACGACAACATCCTGCACGTGGCCATCATCGATGCCATGGGCCACGGGCTGGACGCCGCCGTGCTGGCCACCGTCGCCATCGGCGCCTACCGGCACGCCAGACGCGCCGACGTCGGCCTCGCCGAGCTGTACATGTTCATGGACACGGCCATCGACCAGCAGTTCGGGCCCGACCACTTCGTCACCGCGCAGATGATGCGCCTCGACATCGGAACCGGCCACCTGCAATGGGTCAACGCCGGCCACCCGGCGCCCCTCCTGATCCATGACCACCGCGTCGTCCAAGCACTGGAGAGCCCTGGCACCCTGCCCGTCGGCTTCGGCGGCGCCGTCCCTCAGATCAGCGACCAGGCCCTGTCCCGCGGCGACCGGATCCTCTTCTTCACCGACGGTCTCATCGAGGAGCACCGCACCGGCGAAGAGCAGTTCGGCGAGGAACGGATGCTCGAATTCGTGGACCGAACGGGATGCGTGGGAGAAGGCGTACAGGAAATGGTGCGCAGCCTGTCCCACACTCTGATGCGAGAACGCGGCGGGGTCACCACCGACGACGCGACGCTCTTCATGGTCGAATGGTGCGGCGGCACCGCCGACCGCCTCGTCACGCTATGAGCAGCACCAGCAGAGTCCCCGGGCTCCTGGGCGTGGCATGCCGTCGACAGCGCCCCCGCCGGGCTCATCGGCGGCGTCGCCCCACGTCACCGCACCCAACCCCACGCTGCTTCGGCTCCCGGCGTTGGTCTCAGCGGCTGCCGAAGCCTACGCCGCTGGACACCCGACCCGGAGACAGCCACCGTTGCTGGACGAGGCGCGCTCGGGCTTGCATCCGCAAGGCCGGCCTCGGGGCGGGAGGGCTCGCAGACGATGCAGCCTGCTGAACAGGCGGAAGCGAATAATCGCCTGCGCACCCCCCTGACCTCGTGCCCTGTCCATGCCCTTCCCAGCAGTCAGCGACGGTCAAAAACGGGGCAAACAAGCCCCCGCACACACGCCGCATTGGCTACGTTTTCCCTGGTCAGGCGCACCACATCCCCGGAGAGCGCCCTTGATTCCCAAGCTCAGAGCGCGGGTTCGATTCCCGTCACCCGCTCCATAACGCAGGTCCAGGTCAGAGACCTGGACCTTGTTTGTTGTCTAGTACTCCAGCCGTAGATCGTTATGGCGAGTGAAGTGTTGCTTCTTGGCGTCGGTAGTGGCTGGTGCGGGCTCAGTGTTGGTGGCATCGGCGCCAGGTGGACCAGGCCCCGGGGCAGGCCAAGATGCGGGCGGGTGTCAGGACTCAGGCTGGTGAGCAGCCGTTGAACTTCGTTGCAGGTCAACGCGAACAACCCGGCCGGTGCCGGTCGTGTGGCATCGTCGTGGGCGGCGATCACGGCGAGCAGAGCGTGGGCGAGCATCGCGAACACCGGCCAACGTCGCCAGGAGGTCCAGCGGCGGACCTGGTGCTCGTCGAGTCCGACCAGGATTTGCCAGGCGCCGAGGACTTCGCGGAGGGGTCGCGGCGCTCCAGGCCAGGCAAGGCAGGGCGGATTTCACTGTCGGTTGGACGGTCGGGCAAGCCGGTCGGCGTCGGTAGACTAGGTGTTAGGCACCAGACGAGGGGCGGCGGGCGTGGACTACGGCGACAAGCTCTTCTGGCTCTCGGTCCTGATCCAGCGCAGGTACGCGCAGCTCTGCGCCGAGTACGACCTGACGCCCTCACAGGCCACGCTGCTGTGCGCGGTCAAGGACGAGCCGCGGCAGATGGCGTACCTCGCCGCCTCGCTCGGCATGACCAAGAACGCGCTGAGCCAACTCGTCGACCGCACCGAGCGGCGCGGCCTGGTCAGCCGGGCGAGTTCAGAGCAGGACCGGCGGGTCATCATGCTCGGCGTGACGCCCGCGGGGAAGGTGCTCGCCGAGGCGGTGTTCGCCGAGACCGTCAAGCGCCTGCCCGATGTCGCGGGGAACCTCGACGCCGACGGCCAGCGCGACCTCGAACGCCTCGCCACCGCCATCGTGGACGCGTCAGGCGTCTCGGCGTCCACCTCGTCCTGACCTACCGCGCAGTCCTCCTCGACACCCCCATGCCTGGCGTAAGTTCACGGCATGAACTAGTCTGGTTCACGGCATGAACTAGTCGAGGTTCATGGCATGACCTAACGAGAGGTGACGACATGGCCACGCGGGAGAACGGCGCGATCGCGGTCTTCGGTGCGACGGGGCAGCAGGGCGGGGCGGTCGTCGACGCGCTCCTGGCCCGAGAAGCGCGGGTGCGGGCCCTCGTCCGCACCCCCGAGTCCGACCGGGCGCGGGCGCTGGCCGCCCGAGGCGTCGAGCTGTCGACTGTCCGGATCGACGACCCGGCGTCAACGGTCGCCGCGCTGGAGGCGGTCGATGCGTTCTACTTCATGACCCCGGAGGCGAACAGCCTCGAGGAGATCGAGGAGGAGGTCCGAGTGGGCACCGCCCTCGTCGATGCGGCGGCCGCGGCGCGCGTGCCACACGTCGTGTTCAACTCGGTCTTCGGAGCGGATCGCGAAACGGGCGTGCCGCACCACGACTCGAAGCACCGGATCGAAGAATATCTGAAGCTTTCCGGCCTGAGGGCCACGATGGTTCGCCCGACCGCCTTCATGGAGAACTTCGCGACCGTGATGGCGCCGAGCCTGGAGGACGGAACGATCGTGCTGAGGCTGCCGCTGCCGGACGACATCGCCCTGAAGATGATCTCGATCAAGGACATCGGTCAGGTCGCCGCCGCGATCCTGCTCGACACCGCGGACGTGCCCGGCGGAGCCATCGAGGTCATCGGCGACGAGCCGACGGGCCCCCAGATCGCCGCCGCGTTCGGCGCGCGCGCCGGGCTACCGTCACGCTACGAGGCCCTGCCACTGAGCGTCCTCGGCAACGACCTCGACAAGGCGATGTTCCGCCAGTTCGCCAAGGCGTCCGAATACCCGTCGGACCTCGCAGCGGTGCGGGCGATCGAGCCGACCACCTGGGACCTGGCCGAGTGGATCCGCTCCACCGGCTGGACCGCGCCCGCGGACCGGGTCCGTTCCTAATACTCCAGCCGTAGGCCGTGATCTTGCCGGCGTGGCGGTCCCGGACATGGCACGGTCACCGCCTGATCCTCGTCCGTTGTGTCGACATAAGATGATCAAGCGGTGGCCGTGGTCACAGCGTAGAGTCCGACCGCTGGCAGGCAGAGACCGACAGGCTGCTCGGCCGGATAGCCTCCAGGTTCCCCCGGATCGAGACCCGCCGCCGGGCCGGCCGGTTCCTGCTCGGGCTGCTCGCTGAGCTGCCCCGCAAGAACTGCTGGAGCATCGCCGAACACGCCGGTGACACCGACCCGCATGGCATGCAGTACCTCCTCGGGCGCGCCAGCTGGGACACCGACGGAGTCCGGGATGACCTGCGTGACTACGTCACCTCCAGCCTCGGCGACACCGACGCGGTCCTCGTGGTCGACGAGACCGGGGACCTGAAGAAGGGCGTGTGCACCGTCGGGGTCCAGCGCCAGTACACCGGCACCGGGACGGATTGAGAACGCCCAGGCCGCGGTCTATCTGACCTACGCCGGTGCGCGGGGGCACGCGATGATCGACCGCGAGCTCTACCTGCCGCGGTCCTGGGCCGACGACGACCAGCGCTGCGCCGACGCGGGAGTGCCCGCCGACATCGAGTTCCTGACCAAGCCCGCGCTGGCCACGGGCATGATCTGCCGCGCCTTGGACGCGGGGGTGCCGACGCGGTGGGTCGCCGGGGACGAGGTCTACGGCGCCGACCCCGCCTTGCGGGGCGAACTGGAGATCCGCCGGGTCGGCTACGTCCTGGCCATCGGCTGCGACCGCCGCGTCCCGACCGCGTTCGGACTCATCCGCGCCGACACCTTGACCGCTCGCCTACCGAAACGAGCGTGGCAGCGGCTCTCCGCCGGAGCCGGGGCGAAGGGCCAGCGCTACTACGACTGGGTCCTGGTTGCGCTGCTCCCACCCATGGAGTCCGCGGGCGATGGCGGCGACACCCAGTGCTGGTGGCTGTTGGTGCGTCGTCACCGCGGCACCGGGGAGCTGGCGTTCTATCGCTGCTACAGCCCGGAACCGGTGCCGCTGCGTGAACTGGTCCGCGTCGCTGGGCGCCGCTGGACCGTGGAGGAGTCCTTCCAGGCCGGCAAGGGCTTGGCCGGACTCGATGAGCACCAGGTCCGCCGCTGGACCTCCTGGCAACGCTGGACGGTGTTCGCGATGCTCGCCCATGCCCTGCTCGCGGTCATCGCCGCGAACGAGCACAATGCCCGGCCCGTACCGGCCGGGCTGATCGCGTTGTGCCCGCTGCGTGCCCGATGCGGCGGGGAACCACGGTCGCTGGGGGTCTTCGTCGAGCCCAGCCGCAGCCGCGTAACCCGGTCGTCCTTGCAGGTCAGAGTCGGTACACCGCTTGCCAGGCTCGGGATTCCCAAGCTCAGAGCGCGGGTTCGATTCCCGTCACCCGCTCCACAGCGAAGGCCCAGGTCAGCGACCTGGGCCTTGTTTTTTGCCCAGACGCTCAAGGCCACTGTGCCCGTTCCGTGCCAGTTAGCTGTCGCACATGTCCGGCTGCCACGTTCCCCCCTCGGTGCCCCGATCCGCGCTGTCGATGCGCTCGGCAGTCCCCATCAGGCATGCTGGATCCATGAGCAGGTATGCAGCGGCGAAGCCTTACGTACTGCCGGAGTCGCTCGACGAGCTGGGCGGACCGACGGCCGGCAGTGTCACGCTGCCGCGCCACGTCGACTGGGGACCGCGCTACGTTTACGACCTGACCGACGAGGCCGACTTCCGGCTGATGTACGAGCGAGTCATCCGCGAGGCCCAGACACGCCAGGACCTCGACGCATACCTGAACGCGATGTCCCTGCGGAAAGTGTGGCGCGAGCTGTTCCTCCCCCTCCCGGTCAAGACGGCGTGGGAAACCCGCTTCCCCGAGCTCCGCGAACCGGGCGCCACGACAGCGGCCGCCTAGTGGACGAGCTGCACCGCCGACTGATCCGCATTGGCCTGGACGCGCTCGCCAAGGACTACGGATACGCCCTCGCGGGCGGCTACGCCGTCCAGGCCCACCACATCGTCAACCGAATCAGCGACGACGTGGACCTCTTCGCCCCCTTCGAGAGGGCGAGGCGGGAGATGAGCCAGGCTGCGGAGCGGATCACCACCGCCTACGAAGCCGCCGGATACACAGTCGAACAAGCCCACCTGGCCCCCACCTACACCAGGTTGAACGTCACCGACCCTGGCTCGGGGACGCAAAGCAAGGTGGAGCTTGTCGCTGAATTCCTGCACCACACACCAGTCGACTCCGACCTGGGTCCAGTCCTTCACCGCGACGATGTCGCCGCAGGCAAGACCAGCGCCCTGTTCACCCGAGCCGAGGTCCGCGACGCCATCGACGTCGCAGGGCTGTTGAAGGTCGGCTACACCCGCGAACAGCTCATGGACCTCGCCGCTCAGAACGACGCGGGCTTCGACCACCGCATGTTGGCCGACTCACTCGCCCGCATCCAGAGGTACACCGACAAGCAGTTCGCCGCCTACGACCTCAATGCCGAGGAGGCCGCCGCGATCCGCGACACCTTCGCCGACTGGCAGCAGCAACTCCTTTGAACCGGCTCCCTCTCCCCCCGGCAGCACGGGCCACCGCTCCTTTCTCCGCCGCGCTCCAACGCGGCCTCCATGCCTCGCGACAACAGCCAGCACCTTGGCTATGGCTCGCATCGGGCAAGGCCAGGGGGCCGCTCGCCACAAAGCAGGCAGGCCCAAAGCCTGCCCATGACGCCAAGCAGCGTACGGCCTTTGGCCATGCCCGGCCCAAAGCGGACAGGTCACCGCCCAAGCCCACTCCGCCGACCTCAACTGCGCCGCCCCGAGCAGATCACTTGCCGAGACCCCTTCGGTCTATAAAGCATGACCTTTATGGAGGCGGAGGTAGTAGCAGGGTGGATCGCTGGTCTGGCAGGACTGGGCGGAGCAGTCGTCGGCGCAGCGGGGGCACTAGCAGGCGGATGGTTGCAACAGCGCCAGCAAGAAAAGGCAGCGATCAAGGAGAGACAAGAAACATACGGCAGGGATGCAGCAAAGGCCGCCCTGACTAATTTCATGCAGTTGGATTACGAGCTCAGTGATTACATAGTGGGAACAGTAACGCCAGAAGAATACTGGTTGCACGATACCCTACAAAAGATACGAGCCGCATAAGTAGCCGCTTTACAGGTGCCCAGCGGGGATGGCCTGAGAGAGCGACTCGACTCCGCATTCGACACATCCAGGAAATACTATAAGACCGGCTGGAATCCAGTTACTCAACAGACCTGGTTCTCCAGCATGACACGTGAAGCCATAGAATTGCTTGCTGCGTTCCTCCGCGGGTCCCGCTTCCCCCAGTGAACGACACATTTAAGCAAGCATTTTATATTGCAAATGGAAACTCTACTCGGGACCCTCAGCGAGAGGGTCAGCCACCGTAGCGGAGGTCGCTGATCAGCCAGGCGAAAGCGCAGCGGTAACCTCTCCGTGCCCGACGCGTGCCCGACGGGGCGGTCAACCAGGGTCAATCTAGGCCCCTGAGGAACCCTGGCGTGCGTCCTGCTAGGAGACCGTTCCATCAGGTCAGAGCACGTTTGGTGCTTGCCAGGCTCGGGGATTCCCAAGCTCAGAGCGCCGGTTCGATTCCCGTCACCCGCTCCATAACGCAGGTCCAGGTCAGAGACCTGGACCTTGTTTGTTGTCTAGACCGCGCCAAGCGTCTTGCACCAGATCCGCGCCAAAGGCCTCGTCTCTCCAACCGAGTGGGCACACCGACCCGGCACGAGTCGACAACTCCGCACGGGAGAGGGCGGACTGTCCTTCGAGGCCCTCCGCAGCGCGTGTGGGACTTCAGAGGGGTAGATCGTCAGGCAGGACGCGGAAGGTCTTGTGATGGCCGAGGGGGCGTACGGCGCGGAAGTCTCGGCGATCCAGGGTGAGGATCGCGTCGGTGTCGTAGTCGGCCGCCAGGGCGACGTTCACCACGTCGGTGAGATCCAGGTCGAGCGCCAGGTAGCGGGATCGGACGGTCTGGGCGATGCCGAGGTGGCCCTCAGTAATCTCCGGTACGGATACCCGGCCGCGTCGCATCCAGCCCCGGATGTCGTCGATCGCGCTCACTGCGGCCTCGCGGCCGAGTTCGCGGGTTGCCACGTGGTCGAGCTCAGCAAGCAGCAGTGGAGACATGACGAGCAGCCCGGCAGCCATGATGGCCTCCTGCGCCGCGTCATGCTCCGGGTGCGTGGAATCGAGCGCTGCCAGCAGGCCGGAGGTGTCAGCGATGACGACGATCACGCAGCAGTTCCTGAACCGGTTTCGCGCTGGGCAGCGTCAGCAACGACATCACGCACCTCGTCCTTGGTAAGAGTGCGCCCAGGGCCGGGGAAAGTGCGAGAGAACAACGGCTCGTCCCACACGCGATTGGCCATGGCAGCAAGATGGATGCCCTGCCGGATGATCTCGGCCTCACTGATACCGCGACGCTTGGCGGCCTCCTTGATGATGGCGAGGTCTTCCGGGTCGGCATAGACGTTGGTGCGCTTCATGGACATGTACCTAGAGTAACACATACACCAATTCGGCGTATGTACCAAATTGGTGTATGTCAGGCGTTCGAGCCCCTCGGCGTAACACGCTGGTCGCCCCGTCTCGGCCGTGCCCGATGTGTTGCCCGCTGGAGCGGCGAACCACGGTCAACGACGGCGTGGGGCCGGCCCGGACGTGACTCGGCACAGCGCCCCTTCCAGCAGGTGAGAGCCGGTTCCGCGCCCACCACGCCCCGTGATTCCCAAGCTCGGAGCGCGGGTTCGATTCCCGTCACCCGCTCCACCACAAAGCCCCAGGCCACCGGCCCGGGGCTCATGTGTGCTGCTCCCCTCCACTCCTCCCGTGCCCGTTGCGTGCCCTGTGTGACGCCTTCGGGGGACTCCATGGTCGAGGGCTATCGTGGCGGTAGAGACGGCCGCTGCACCGACAAGCAGTTCGCTGCCTAAGACCTCACCTCTGAGGAAACCGCAGCGACGCGCGACACCTTCGCCGACTGGCAGCAGCAACTCCTCTGAACGGCGCTTCGCCACCACGCCTGACCAGCAAAGAACCGGCTCGCCAAGATCCCCGACAACACCCGGGGCAGGGAGAAGAACCCCACACGAACAAGCCCCCTCCGCGCGGTTGTTCGCAGGCAGGGGGCTTTGTGGGGTATCTGGGCCGTCGGGGCCAGACGAGGCGGGTAGTCACGCGGACGGACACGATGAGGGCCACCGGCAGCGCGAGAGCGGGCGACTCTGCGGGTCACAGGCCCGGCGGGAGTTCGGGCCCCATGTAGCGCTCCAGGAAGGCGCGCGCGTAGGCCGGGTCGTCACGCAGCCGGAACAGCCGGGCCCGCCGCAGCTTTTCGAGGTACCCCGCGTCCGGGGCACCGGGAAGCGGGCCGTGCTGGAGGTGGAGCATGAAGTGGCTGAACTCCTGCACCTGCCACACGTCGGCGAGGCGCCGCCGTGAGTAGGCCGCCAGCACCTCACCGAGGTCCCCCGCGGAGTCTTCGCAGAAGTGCCGGCCCAGGGCGGCCGCGAGATCGGCCGCGTCGGCCATGGCCAGGTTCATCCCCTTGCCACCGGAGGGCGGCACGATGTGCGCCGCGTCACCCACCAGCGCGACCCGCCCGAGGTGCATGGGTTCCACCACCCAGGTCCGCATCTCCACGAGGGACCGCTCGAGCACCGGCCCCCGTCGCAGCGCTCCCGGCGGTAGCGCCAACCGGGCATCCAGCTCGCGCCAGATGCGTGCTTCGGGCCAGTCCTCCAGGCTCTCGCCCGGGGGCACCTCCAGATACAGGCGCGTCACCTCCGCGGACCGCAGCATCTGCCCCGCAAACCCGTCGCGGTGCTGACCGTAGACGGTATGGGGCGCGAAGGGCGGAGTCTGCGCCAGGACGCCGAGGAGCCGCACACCATGCCGGACGTCGTACTGGGTGAAGGCGTCGGCGGGCAGGGCGGCGCGCACGGGACCGTACTGGCCGGCTGCCTCCACCACCACCTCGGCCCGCACCACCGTGCCGTCCGCGCACCGCACCACCGGCAGCGCCCGCTCGGTGCCGAGGCCGACGACGGGGCGGCCCAGCAGTACCGCTCCGCCGTCCGAGACGTACCCGTCCAGCAGATCGGCCACCAGCTCGTGCTGCGGGTAGACGAAGCTCGGGATGCCTCCGCACAGGTCCGCGTAGTCCAGCCGCACAACCTCGCCGTCACACCGGAACTCGCACGCCGTGTGTGGCAGGCCCTCAGCGTGTAGCCGCTTCGAACGCCCGAGGTGGTCCAGGAGCCGCGCGGTGCGGCGTTCCAGGAAACCGGCACGGGACCTGGCCACCAGCTGGTCGCGCCGGAACTTGTCGATCACCACGCAGGCGACGCCCCGCTGGTGCAGCAGCGTTGCCAGTGTCAGGCCGGCGGGCCCGGCCCCGACGACAGCCACCTGTGTTTCGATAGTTCCCACCACAGTGCTCCTTCGTCCGTGCTAGGCGAAAGGATAGGGAGGCGCCGCTGCATCGCCGACGGTGTCCGGCACCAACGGATGGGTCCACGAGCCTGCCGGATTCGCGGGCCGGCGTATGGGCGACAGCGCCGGAAGCGGCCCGCCGCGGTGCACGTTGTACGAGGACGGCATAAGCGGTCGGCGTGCCGTACAGACCTGTGGATCCTCGTGTTCGCCACCCACCCGGACCGCGCGATCACGCTGTTTCACGATCAAGCCGAGGCCCTCGCCGACCGGGCACCGCGGCAGCTCTTCCTCGACTACGGCCACTGGCAGCGGCTCGACGCACTCATTCGCGCACAACTGAACGCGTGACTCAGCGCATACGGACGCACGGACCCCGCTTGCGTGCGGAAATCAGCCGACCCGGCCGTGCATGGAGTCAAGCCTGCTTCCGTCCTGGCCCTGGTCCTGGGCGAGGGCGAGGGGCAGCGTCGATTCATGGCGTGCGGTATGCCGCAGCCATCATGCCCAGGCCCGGTCGTGGCAACAACCGGTCGCGGCAACAACCGCATCCCGCAGGCCAGTTCCCTGAAGCCCGCTAGCCGCGGTCCGGGCTTGGTGCGGCAGGGCTGTCCGGGGTCGTCGATTCGGCGTTCGGTTCGGCGTTCGGTTCGGCGTTCATGTGGAGGATGTCGCGGGCCTGTTCCGTGGCGCGGGCGAGGCTTTCGGCGACGAAGTCGAGGAAGCGGGCGACGTTCTCCAGACGGATGGCGGCCGGGGTGCCGGGGCCGAGGATGCCGACGCCCTGGCGTGAGATCTCGACCTGCTGGGTGAGGGCGCGGACGCTGGCGGCCATCGACTGGTACCAGAGGTTGTCGTCGATGACGTAGCGCTCCCGGCGGCGTTCGTCGCGTTCCCTGCGGACGAGGGACTGGCTCTCCAGGAAGGCGATCGATTTGGAGATGGACGCCGGGCTGACCTGAAGGCGCTGGACCAGTTCAGCGGCGGTCATGCTGCCGGAGTCGGTGGTGAGGAGGCAGACCATCACCCGCGCCATCATCTTGTTGGACAGGCCCGATTGCATCATGACGGTGGTGAACCGCTCTTCGTACTCGGCCACGGCCTCGGGGTCGCGGCCATGCGGCAGGGTGGCCGGCTCCGCTCCCCGGGACGAGGCGGGCTTGCGCCGGTGGGCGCGGCGTTCGGTGGCGCGGTGGGCCAATTCCGCGCGGTAGCCGGTGGGGCCGCCGTTGCGCATCACCTCACGCGTGACCGTCGAGGTCGGACGCTCCAGACGGCGGGCGATCTCGGCGTAGGGGAGGTTGTCGGCCAGCCCCAGCGCGATCTGCTGACGGTCCTTCTGGGTGAGCCTGCCGCCCGGCATCGCGCCCTCCTTCACATGTTGTCCGATGCCCCAGCATAGCGTTCACGCGCATTCCATTGCAACGTTCGGGCGAGCTCGCGTTGCATTATCTTCAGAACCATCGCAACGATTATTGGGTTTCTAGCTGCGGCAATGCCATTTCTATGCAACGACTTCGTTGCCAACTTCATGAACGCAACGTAGCTTTTCCAATGTTGGAAACAACGAGTCGCAAGGAGAGCACGATGCGAAAGTTCGAGACCCCCGCCCCGATCGCCGCCGTCCTGGACATCCCCGCGGGGCGCGTGCAGATCATCGCCGCCGATCGCGCCGACACCGCGGTCGAGGTCCGGCCCACCAACGCCTCGAAGAGCCGCGACGTGAGGGCGGCGGAGCAGACCACCATCGGGTACGCCGACGGAGCGCTGCGGATCGAGGTCCCGGTGAAGAACCCGTCCCTCGGCCCCTCCGGATCCATCGAGGTGACCGTCCAACTGCCCGCCGGTTCCCGGGTCGAGGCGAAGGCGGCGAGCACCGAGTTCCGGGCCGTCGGCCGCCTCGGCGACATCGCCTTCGACGGCGCGTACCGCCAGATCAAGATCGATGAGGCCGCGAGTGTCCGCCTCACCGCGGTCGACGGCGACGTCGAGATCGGCCGGCTCAACGGACCCGCGGAGATCAGCACCGCGAGGGGTGACATCCGGATCGCCGAGGCCGTGCGCGGCAAGGTCGTGCTGAGCACCCAGCAGGGCGACATCTCGGTTACCACCGCCGCCGGCGTCTCGGCCTCCCTGGATGCCGGTACCTCCTACGGCCGCGTCAGCAACGACCTCAAGAACCACGGCACCACCGAACTCGACATTCACGCGACCACCTCTCAGGGCGACATCGCCGCCCGCAGCCACTGACCCCACAACCTCTGACCCCGAGCCTCCGATCCGCGGCTTCCCGAAGGAGCACCCCTCATGACCAGCTTGGCCATCGCGGCGAACGGGCTGCGCAAGTCCTACGGCGACAAGGTCGTGCTCGACGGCATCGACCTGGCGGTGCCGGCCGGCACGGTCTTCTCCCTGCTCGGCCCGAACGGTGCCGGCAAGACCACCGCCGTCAAGATCCTCTCCACCCTCATCAGCGCCGACGGCGGCGAGCTGCGCGTCGCCGGCCACGACCTGGCGGCCGACCCGCAGGCGGTGCGGGCCGCGATCGGTGTCACCGGGCAGTTCTCCGCCGTCGACGGGCTGATCACCGGTGAGGAGAACATGCTCCTCATGGCGGACCTGCACCATCTCCCCAGGCGCGAGGGGCGGCGGGTCGCCACCGAGCTGCTGGAGCGGTTCGACCTGGTCGAGGCCGCGAAAAAGCCCGCCGCCGGCTACTCCGGCGGGATGAAGCGCCGCCTGGACATCGCCATGACGCTGGTCGGCAGCCCGCGGATCATCTTCCTCGACGAGCCGACCACCGGACTGGACCCGCGCAGCCGCCACACCATGTGGGGCATCATCCGCGCGCTGGTCTCCGACGGCGTCACCGTCTTCCTCACCACCCAGTACCTGGACGAGGCCGATGAACTCGCCGACCGCATCGCGGTGCTGAGCGACGGCAAGATCGCCGCCGAGGGCAGCGCCGACGAGCTGAAGCGGCTCATCCCCGGCGGGCATGTGCGGCTGCGCTTCACCGACCCGGCCGCCTACCACTCCGCCTCCGCCGCGCTGCGCGAGGTGACACGGGACGACGAGGCGCTGTCGCTGCAGATCCCCAGCGACGGCAGCCAGCGCGAACTGCGCTCCCTTCTCGACTGGCTGGACTCGGTCGGCGTCGAGGCCGACGAGCTGACCGTGCACACTCCCGACCTCGACGACGTGTTCTTCGCCCTGACCGGCTCCACCGTGCCCGCCCAGAACAACCAGCCCAAGGAGAACGTCCGATGAGCGCCCTCTCACTTGCCGTCCGCGACTCGGCCACGATGCTGCGCCGCAACCTGCTGCACGCCCGCCGCTATCCGTCGCTGACCCTGAACCTGCTGCTCACACCGGTCATGCTGCTTCTGCTCTTCGTCTACCTCTTCGGCGACACGATGAGCGCGGGCATCGCCGGCAGCGGCGCCGACCGCTCCGACTACATCGCCTACGTCGTCCCCGGCATCCTGCTGATGACCATCGGTTCCACTGTCATCGGGGCCGCGGTGTCCGTCGCCACCGACATGTCCGAAGGGATCGTCGCCCGCTTCCGCACCATGGCCATCCACCGCGGATCCGTGCTCATCGGGCACGTCATCGGCAGCGTGCTGCAGTCCATCGCCAGCGTGGTCCTCGTCGGCACCATCGCCGTGGCCATCGGCTTCCGCTCCACGGACGCCACCGCCCTGGAGTGGCTCGCGGCGTTCGGACTGCTGGTGCTCTTCGCCCTGGCCCTCACCTGGATCGCGGTCGGGATGGGCATGGCCAGCCCGAACGCCGAAGCGGCCAGCAACAGCGCGATGCCGCTGATCCTGCTGCCGCTCATCTCCAGCGCCTTCATCCCGATCGACTCGATCCCGGGCTGGTTCCAGCCCATCGCCGAGTACCAGCCGTTCACCCCGGCCATCGAGACCCTGCGCGGTCTGCTGCTCGGCACCGAAATCGGCCACACCGGGTGGCTCGCCCTCGCCTGGTCCATCGGCCTGACCGGGCTGGGCTACCGCTGGTCGACGGCGTCGTTCAAGCGCGACCCGAAGTAACCGGCATGAGCCCGCGGGCCATCTCCCGCACCTCGTCCCACCAGGGGCGGCGTCCACCGACACCATGTCGCGGACGCCGCCCCTTCGGCGTTCCCGCCCTCGGCCGGGTGCCCTCGGAAGGGCCCGTGAGGGGCAGGCCACTGTGGGGCCCGGAGAGGGTTTTGCCCACCCTGAGGCGGCTGATTCTTTTCGACGACACGTTCGGTCACCCCGAGCTGGCCAGGAGTGCACCATGACCACCTCCACCGATGTGGAGCCCCGCCCGGCGGAGGCCCCCATGGGAGGCCGTCTGCGGGCCTGGCTGCTGCGGGGCCTGTCCGATATGGCCAAACAGCAACCCGGACCGCATGCCCAGGTCCCCGGGGGCACCGGGGGCAGCGCTGGTGGCGGGTGATGTGCCTGACCGGCGTGGACTACTTCTCCACCTCGGCTACCAGCCCGGTATCGCCGCCCTCGCCGCCGGGCTGCTGTCCCCCGTCGCCACCGTCGTGCTGGTGGCCGTGACCCTGGCCGGGGCGCTGCCGGCGTACCGGCGGGTGGCCAAGGAGAGCCCGCATGGCGAGGGGTCGATCGCGGCCGGACCACCGGGACGCGGCCGAGTACCGCGACAAGATCCAGCAGATCCGGGCCGACAACGACATCCCGGACGACGAGGACCTGATCTTCGTCGAGGTCACCGTCCGCGACCCGTCCGACTTCGAATCGGCGCCGCGCGTGCATGGCGAGGTGCTGCACGGCCGCTACCGCGTCCTGACCCTGGACGGCTCCAGCATCCCCGACTCGCTGGCCGCGCTGCTGCTGCACGTACGGGAGGTGACCGGATGCAGGCCGCATATCTACGTCGACTGGACCGAGGGCAGCCCCTTCGCCCAGTTCCTGCGGTTCATCCTGTTCGGCCGGGGAGAGGTCGCCCCCGTCACCCGGGAAGTGCTGCGCGAGGCCGAGCCCGACCGGGCCCGGCGGCCCCACGTCCATGTCGGCTGAGCGCCGGGGTTCCGTCACACGGGCGAACGGCGCGCGTGGCGGATCGTTCGCCGGGGTTCCGTCACACGGGCGAACGGCGCGCGTGGCGAATCGTCAACCGGCCGAATCCCATGGTCCCGGAGATCCGGATCCTCGGCCCGCCGGGGCCGGAGTGCCGCCGGGGCTTGTAGCGCGTGTCCTTCCACCCGGTGTGCAGACCCTCGAGATCGACGATCGCGTCCCGCGGCACCGTGATCTTGGCCCTGCCGGTGCCGAGTTGCAGCTCGATGTCCACGACCGGATGGTCGATGACCGCCCGGGACAGGTCCAGGCGCACCCTTCCGAACGCGGACGCGACCTTGAGGACCCGAGGCACGTGCCAGGCGCCGCGCCGCTTGATCCGCCCGCCGGCGGCGGCAATCGTGGACGTCCTGCCCGCGTTCTCCTCCGGGAGCGAGGCCAGAGCCGACGCCAGTTCGCCGCGCGTCTTGGCGGTGAGCACCCGCTGGAGGCGCTCGTCCATGTCCTCGTGCGCGATGTGCCCTTCGGCGTACGCCTCCTGCACGCGCCGCACGGCCGCGTCGCGGTCGTCTTCGCTGACGAGTAACGGCGGGTCTTCCGGCAGGGAAGTCACCGTTTCACTCTACTGGCGCGCCGTCGATACGCAGGTGGGTCAGCCGGTTTGTGATCGCGTCAGCGCTTCGTTAGCGGAGCGCCAAGGGAACGGTAGCGGCCACCGGCAAGGTGAGTGGCACACCGAGCGAAACGTCGCCGGGAGCACGACACCACTGATGACGAAGAAGGTCTTCCCATGCTTATCAGCCGCCCCCGGGTCCGTATGTTCGCCGGTGCCAGCCTGCTGGTGACTGCCGCGATGTTCGCCACCGCCTGCCAGTCGGACGAGACGAGCAGTGGGTCCGGTGACTCGTCCGCCTCCGCCAAGGCCACGACCGGGGCCACGGCCGATGCCGCGGGCGACAAGGACAGCGCCGGCGGCTCGTCGGCCAAGACCCCCGGTGCGAAGGACAAGGGAGCCCAGGACGGCTCCGGTGCCGACACCGGCAACGGCGAGCGCGGCAAGGTCGGGCAGGTGTGCGGGGCCAACGACATTTCCTGGAGCACCCGGGACGAGTCGCAGGCCGGCGGATACATCCTGGTCATGGCGAAGGCCAAGGCGGGGATCACCTGTGTGCTGCCCGCCGCGCTTCCCACGGTGGCCTTCGGGTCGGACGGCACCGAGGCGGGCCCCGCGGAGCAGTCCGTGGGACCCGCGGTCACGTTGAGCGGGAGCACCACCGCCTATGCCGGGGTGAACCCGAAGACCACCAACGACAACAACGGCAAGGAACTGGACAGCATCATCGTCGCCGTCGGCGATGAGGACGCCAACCCGGTCTCCCTGCCGGTCGGCACCATCACCGTCGACAGGCCCGTCGTCACCAACTGGCACACCTCCCCGGCGGACGCCGTCCCCTTCGGCGGCGGAACGGACCAGTAACCGGCAGGCCACCCCATGCCGGTGAAGGTGACCCTCGCACTTCGCAGTAACGACGTCAGGAGTTCGCAGATGCTTCGCAAACGGTCACGTCTGATCGCCGCGCCGATCGCGGCTGTCGCTCTGACCCTGACCATCGCCGGATACCACGCCAGTGCGGCCGGGTCGTCGCCTTCGGGCGGCGCGGAACGGTCCGGCAAGGTCAGCGAGGCGACGGGCCCCTGTCTGGCCGACGCCACGACGCTGATCGGCGATCTCGACGGCGACGGCCACCCGGACAAGATCTCGAACCCCGGGCACACCGGCACCAAGATGACCATCCAGTGGGGCGCCGCGGACGGCTCGTTCGGCGAGAAGCAGGCCGTCAGCGCACTTCTCGGCGCGAAGAAGGGGGAGGTCGCGACCGCCGCGGTCGCCGACTTCCGCGACGACGGCACCCTGGACATGGTCGTCAACATCGTCGAGCCGGCCGACGGGGACGACGCCTCGACCGCGCGCGTCGCGGAATACCGCCCCGGCCCGCTCGCACGGACGGACCTGAGCTCCGCCGACGCCCGGCACTCCGACATCGGCGACCAGGGCGAGGCCCAGCAGCTTCGCATCGCCAACTACGGCGACGACCCGTACCCGGACCTCGCGATCCTCAACAACCCCGGTGACGGGCAGCTTGATCGGGACGTGCGCCTGTCGACCGCGGGCAGCGGCCCGGGGGACTACGACTACGCGACGCAGCAGAAGTACGGGGAGTTCGGCAGCACGGCCGAGCCGCCGGCCATGCCCGGCGACGGCTGGAAGCACTTCTACAAGCCCTGCGCCTGACCCCACCCCGGCGCACGCTCCAGGGCCAGGTCCCGATCCCGGGACCTGGCCCTGTCCCGTCCACCGATCGGTGGACGGGAAGTTCAACCGGGCACCTCTGTCGGCCAACCGCGTCGGCCAGCAACGCTTTTGGCCATGAACTCATTCACTGTGCGCATGGCGCGTTGGAGCGCTCGGCACCCCTGGCGGGCCACCGTCGGCTGGCTGGTGTTCGTGGCGCTGTGCCTGGGGATCGGCAGTGCCGTCGGCACCCACAGCGCGACCACGGCCGACTACCGGGTCGGCGAGGCCGGGCGGGCGGAGGCGATGGCCGTCGAGGGGGGTCTGGAGCGCAGGGCCGCCGAACAGGTGCTGATCTCTTCCCGGTCGGGCCCCCTCGGCCGGGACGCGGCCGAGGCCGCGGCCAGGGACCTGACCGCGCGGATGCAGCGGCTACCCGAGGTCGCGGGCGTCGCCGATCCGCTGCTCTCCGAGGATCGCCGGATCCTCATGGTCGAGGTGGCGCTGAAGGGCGAGGAGCGGGACGCCAAGGACAAGGTCGACGCGCTGGCCGAACAGACCGACGCGGTGGGGAAGGCGTATCCGGCGCTGCGGCTGGAGGAGACCGGGAGTCCCTCCATCAGCAAGGGAGTCGACCAGCAGCGCGGCGACGACCTGGCGCTCTCCGAGAAGATCACACTTCCCATCACCCTGATCACCCTGTTGGTCGTCTTCGGATCCGTGACCATGGCGGGGGTGCCGCTGCTGCTCGCGCTGTCGTCCATCGCGGCGGCCGTCGGGCTTTCGATGGTGGCCTCACATGTCTCCCCCGACGCCGGGGTCGGCACGAACGTCATCCTGATGATCGGCCTCGCGGTCGGCGTCGACTACACGCTCTTCTACCTCAAACGGGAGCGCGAGGAGCGCGCCCGCTCGGGCGGCCGGCTGAGCTCCGAGGCGCTGGTGGACATGGCCGCGGCGACTTCCGGCCGGGCGGTCGTGATCTCCGGACTCGCGGTCGTGGCCTCCACCGCGACCCTGTATTTCGCCTCCGACGTCATCTTCTCCTCACTCGCCACCGGCACGATCGTGGTCGTCCTGGTCGCGGTGGCCAGTTCGCTGACGGCGCTGCCCGCGCTGCTGGTCAAGCTCGGACAGCGGGAGGAGCGCAGGGCGCGGCGCCGCGTTGAGCGGGGAAAGCCCGCGCGCCGGACCCGGGGCGACAGCGGGGGCCGCGTATGGGCCGCTCTGCTGCGCCCCGCGAGCCGGCATCCGCTGGCCACCCTGTGCGTCTCGGTTTTCGCCCTACTCGCGCTCGTCACCCCGTTGGCCGGGTTGAAGATCACGGAGATGAGCCGGGACACCCACTCCCGCGACATCGCCGCGATGCGGGTGTACGACCGGCTCAACGCGGCGTTCCCGGAGCAGCGGGTCACCCACCAGGTCGTCGTACGGGCCGACGCCGCGCGCTCCGGCGAGGTCGGCGGGGCGCTGCGCGAGCTGGCCCGGCGCGCCGACGCCGACCCGCTGTTCGCCGGCGCCGACCCGAAGTCCGGCGGCACCGACCCGAAGCCCGCCGCCACCGACCCGAAGTCCGCCGGCGCCTCGCGCATCCGGACCTCCGCCGACCACCGGATCAGTGTGCTCGAGTTGAAGGTGCCGTACCTGGGCAACTCCGACCAGGCGTACGACTCCCTCGACCACCTGCGGGAGGACTATCTGCCCGCCACCGTCGGCCGGGTCGAGGGGGCGGAGTTCGGAGTGAGCGGGGACGTCGCCCGGTACGCCGACTATCCCGCTCACCAGAACAGCAAACTCCCGCTGGTGCTCGGGGCGTTGTTGCTGGTGACCTTCGCGATGACGACGTACGCGTTCCGCTCGGTGGTGCTGGGCCTGATCGGTGTCGTACTGAATCTGCTGTCCGCGGCGGCGGCGCTCGGACTGCTCGTCCTGGTCTTCCAGGGGACCTGGGCCGAGGGGCTGCTGGACTTCCACTCCACGGGTTCGATCGGATCGCGCGTACCGCTGTTCCTCTTCGTGATCCTCTTCGGGCTCTCGATGGACTACCAGGTGTTCGTAGTGAGCCGGATCAGGGAGGCCGTCCTCGCGGGCGTGCCCACACGGCAGGCCGTGCTCGAGGGGATCCGCAGGTCGGCGAGTGTGGTGACGAGTGCTGCGGTGGTGATGACGACCGTCTTCGTGAGTTTCGTCTTCCTCCACATCATCGAGATGAAGCAGATCGGCTTCGTCCTCGCGGCGGCCGTGCTGCTCGATGCCTTCATCGTGCGGATCATGGTCCTGCCGTCGGCGATGCTGCTGCTCGGTGAGGCGAGCTGGTGGCCCTCGCGGACGGCGGGGCGGACGGCGGCGGCCTCGGCTCACCTGGCCGACGGGCGACCGGTGGTCGACGTACGTTGATCGGTATGACCGCTCTCGCCAGCCCCCTGGCCGACGCCTTCTGGGCCACTTCGCTGCGCCGGTGGAACGCCGTGTGCTGGGTCCTGTTCGCCGCGATGGCCGTCGGGCTGGTGACGACGGCTCCGGCCGGGGGGAGCAAGTACCGGGCGGTCGCGCTTCTGGGCTGTGTGGTGCTGTGCTACGCGGTGCTCGACCGCTTCCCGGGGAATCCTGTCGTACGTCCGCGGGTCTACCTCTCGGTACTCGTGCTCGGGCTCGGCGGGCTGGCCTATCTGGGCAGCAGCTATGCGGCGCTGTTCATGGTGACGCTGCCGCACTACTGGATGTTCGGGCGCACACCGCGGGCCTCGATGGGGTTCCTCGGGGTGGCCGCCGCCGCCACGCTGGCGGGGAGTCTGGTCCGGCAGGGCTGGTCGGCGGAGTTCTTCGGCGAGACGCTGATGTCCACCCTGATCGTGGTCGCGGTGGGCGTGCTGATCGGCCTGTGGGCGCACTCGGTCGTCGCGCAGAGCAGTGAACGGGCCCGGCTGATCGAGGAGTTGGAGCGCACGCAGGCACAGCTCTCCGAGGCCCACCAGCGACAGGGCGCGGCGGACGAACGGGAACGCATCGCACGCGACATCCACGACACGCTCGCACAGGGCTTCGCGTCGATCATCGTGCTCGCGGAGGCGGCCCAGGCGGGCATTGACCACGCTCCGGCGACCAGCGCCCAGCAACTGCGGTCGATCGAGTCCACCGCCCGGGAAAACCTCGCCGAGGCGCGGGAGTTGGTCGGCTCGGCGGGGCAGCCGGGTCCGGGCCAGGTGGCGGCCGGTTCGGTGGCGCTGACGCTGCGCCGTACGCTGGACCGCTTCGCGGAGGACACCGGACTGACGGTGGACGCCGACCTGGCCGACCTGGAGTGCGACCAGCAGACCCGTATCGCGCTGCTGCGCTGCACCCAGGAATCCCTGGCCAACGTGCGCAAACACGCGCGCGCGTCCATGGTCGGCGTGGTGCTGGTACGGCGTCCGCACGGAGTGGAGCTGGAGATCACCGACGATGGAACCGGGTTCCGGGTGGCGGAGTCGACGGGCTTCGGACTCGACGGCATGCGCAAGCGACTGGCGGAGCTGGGCGGGAGGCTCACGGTGACGAGTTCGGTGGGCGACGGGACACGGATCCTGGCGATGCTCCCCATGGCGAGCGAGGTGGAGGCATGAGCGAGGCAGGTCTGCGCATCGTCGTGGTGGACGATCACACCGTGATGCGGGCCGGAGTGATCGCCCTGCTCGCCGCCGAGGACAGCATCGAGATCGTCGGCGAGGCGGGCGACGGACGCGCGGCGCTCGATCTCGTCGAGCGGTACGACCCCGATGTGGCCCTGGTCGATTTGCGGATGCCCGTGCTCGACGGGGTGGCGACGACGGCCGGGATCGTCGCCCGGTATCCGCGTACCCGGGTGCTGATCCTGACGACGTACGACACCGACACGGAGATCGAGCGCGGGGTGGAGGCCGGTGCCATCGGCTATCTGCTCAAGGACACCACCCGTGAGCAACTCGTCGACGCCATCCACGCGGCGGCGCGGGGCGAGACGGTGCTCGCTCCCCGGGTCGCCGAGAAGCTGGTCGGGCGGCTGCGGCGGCCCGTTCAGGAGCCGCTGACCGACCGCGAGACCGAGGTCCTGGGCGCCGTGGCGGACGGCCTCACCAACGCCGAGATCGGACGGCGCCTCGTGATCGCCGAGGCCACGGTGAAGACGCATCTGCTGCGCCTGTTCGCCAAGCTCGATGTGAACGACCGGACGCGGGCGGTGGTGGTGGCCATGGAGCGGGGGCTTCTGCGGCGGCCTTAGAGTGCGCCGCCGTCCTTGTACGTCGCGGCGCCCTGCGGCAGCGGGCCCCCTCACCGCTCGTCGGGCGTTGCCTCAAAGATGCGCTTCCGGTAGTGGATCCGGTCGTACGCGCCGTCCTGGCGGCGCTCGGTCACCTCGTACCCGTACCTCGGGTAGATCTCCTGGTTCTCCCACATGGCGGCGTTGGTGTAGAGCCGGATCTCCGGGAGGCCGAGAGCGCGGGCGTGCAGGTCGGCGAAGGCGAGCAGGCGCCTGCCCACGCCCTGTCGGTGCGCGCCCGGATCCACGGCGATGCTCTCCAGGACGAGATGGTCGGGCTCGGCCACCAGGACCAGCACCCCCACGACCGGGTCGCCGGTGACGAAGACGCGCCCCGCCGCGATGTCGGCCGCGTGGTCCGCGTCCATGGGCGCGGGGCGGAGGCCGATCCGGGCGACGTAGGGACGGTACGCCGCGTCGGTGACGGCCCTTACCGCGTCAACGTCGGCTGGGGTCGCGGGGCGGATGCGGTCGTCCATGCCCCACAGTCTGGCGCACGGCTCAGCCCGGCTGGGCCTGGGTGCCCCGTCGGGTCTGGGCCAGCCACTCCGGCGCCGGCGCGGCGTCGTCGTACGCGTCGTGCCAGTTCCACCATTCGTACGGCGGAGTCTTGGGGTAGTCCTTCGGCGAGTCCTCCCACTCCTCCTGCCGCCCGAGCGCGGTCATGTCGAGGTAGCTCCAGGTGCTCCCCAGCGCCTCGTCACCGCGGGCGTTGATGAAGTAGGTGCGGAATACGCGGTCGCCATCGCGGATGAACGCGTTCGTGCCGTGCCACTCGTCCACACCGAAGTCGGCGTCGAAGTCGTCGGTGATCGTGTACCAGGGCATCGTCCAGCCCATCCGCGCCTTCACCTGCTCGATCTCCTGCTGCGGCGCGCGCGAGGCGAAGACGAGGGTGGTGTCGCGGGCGTTGAGATGAGCGAGGTGGCCCACGTGGTCGGCGACCATGGAGCAGCCGCGGCAGGCGTGCTCGGGCCAGCCGTAGACGACGGGCTCGAAGAAGGCGCGGTAGAGGATCAGCTGACGACGCCCCTGGAACAGGTCGAGCAGACTCACCCGGCCCTCGGGACCCTCGAACGCGTACTCCTTCTCCACCGCCAGCCACGGCATCCGCCGGCGCTTGGCGGCCAGTGCGTCACGGGCGCGGGTGAGCTGCTTCTCCTCCCCGAGCAGTTCCTGACGCGCGGCCTCCCACTCCTGCGACGAGACGATCGGAGGTGTTTTCATCGTGACGTTCACCTTCCAGTTCGGTCCGAGCTCCTGCGCTGGGCCAGGGGAACGTGAGCCGGGTGCTGCTCAGCAGGCTCCCCGCGTCCACCCTCCAGGGTCGGCCGTCACCGGCGAGGGCGCACGCCGGTGCACCAGAAATCAAACGTACGATCGATATCGATCGAGCGCATGACTCCCGGCGCTCATAGCAGAGCCCCAGGCCGGCGGCCCGGGGTTGCTTTGCTGTCGGTTGTCTACTTGCCGGTGCCGACGGGGTCCACCTTGATGTCGGAGGCGGAGCCGTCGGTGACGGGGACGTTGATGCTGACGGGCAGGGAGTGCGAGTGGGTCTCGTTGGGCGGGGTGACGACGAGCGTGGTGAAGGTCTCGCCGGAGCCACCGGAGGTGTTCGGCGGGTAGTAGAGCGTGAAGCGGGTCTCCGCACCCGGCTTGACGCTCGTCTTCGGCGCCGCGAGGTCGCTGCGCTTGGCGCTCAGGGTGCCGTTCTTGCTCTTCAGGTCGACGCCGGGGAAGCCCTGCAGCGTGCAGGTGGCCGACCCGGTGTTCTTGAGGTCGACGATCAGGGTGCCCTCACCCATGCCGTGGGTGCTGCGGAAGGCGAGCTGCGAGGTCGCGCAGGCATCGGAACCGGCGTTGCCGCCCCCACCGGAGCCCGAGGAACCCGACCCGGAGGAACCGGAGGAGCCACTGTCCGAGGAACCCGAGGAGCCCGAGTCGGAGGAGCCCGAACCGCCGGAGCTGGACGAGGCCGCGGAGGACGAGTCGCCGCCGCTGGCGTCCGCGTTGTCCTGGCACGCGGTCAGACCGAACGCGGCGACTGCGACGACCGCGGCGGCGGCGACCTTGCGAGCGTGACGAAGAGTGATGCGGTGCGACATGAGTCCCTCAGCTGTCGTGAACGTCGTCCCCGTCCCCCGGGGCCGTGACACCAAGTCTGTCCGGCGCCGCTGACGATCGACTAACGCCCCGTTAACGGCCTGGCAACGCTGTGACCTCGGACTTTGTCGTCTGACCGGCTATGGGGCCGTTGTGCCCGCTGCGTGCGCTTTGACCGTCGGAGGCCGTTGGAGGGCCTTTCTCCGGCAGCTCTTCGTCCGCATGAGCGAACCAGGAGAATACGAGCGTGAGTTACAGCGTGTACTGCACCTTCCTCTTTATCTGACCGGGCCCCACAGCCCCCGTGCCTCCCACCACGGTTGAGGCGACGGGCGCCGTGATGCTGCCCGAGGCCCCCCGTTGTGACGGGCCCGGCCGCCGTCAGTTCTCGGAGGCCACTCTCATGCCCGCCACGGGAGAAGTGCGCCGGGCGGGCAAGGTGCGGTCGCACCTCCTCGGACAGGAGTCGTCACCGGCGACGGACCGGCGGGCCCGGGACCTCTACGAGGCATCTCCACGCCTGGCCGCGGCTCGCGCTGTCCCCTCATCGAACAGGCGCGGGGCGCCGCCGGGACGGCGGGGTGGCGGTTTCCTGATCGGGGGGGTGTCGCCGGCACCACCATGCATCCGCCGCCTGACCCCATCGATCCGAAGATCGTGGCGCGAGAGGCTCAAGGAGCACTCACCGCACTCACCGCACCACCCCCAACGGCATACGCCACACGCCACACAGGCCCGATGGCCGCAAGGAGCCCCCCGTGTTCACTCGCCGCAACTCCACCGCCCGCACCAGCACCTCCACCCCGCCGAAGCGGCGGTCGGCACGGTCCATGGTGGCCGCCATGGCGGTCCTCGGCAGCCTCGCCGTGGGTGGCCCGCTCGCATACGCCGGGTCGCAGGACGCGAAGGACGCCAAGCACCACGACGCCGTACAGCAGGACGCGGTGCAGAAGGCCGCGGACAGCCTGGTGCGCGAGGACGGTTTCCCCGCCGCGCTGGCCGCCGTCGACAACGGTGACGGGCGCGTCCGCGACTACACCGCCGGGGTCGGCGACCTCACGACGGGCGAGGACGTGCCGGTCAACGGGCGGGTGCGCGCGGGCAGCAACACCAAGGCGTTCGTCTCGGCGGTCGTGCTCCAGCTGGTCGGCGAGGGCAAGGTCACGCTGGACGCCCCCATCGAGACGTATCTGCCCGGCCTGGTCCGCGGCGAGGGCATCGACGGCAACAAGATCACCGTCCGGCAGCTCCTCCAGCACACCTCCGGCCTGCCGGACTTCGTCCGCCACATGGAGCCCAACGCCTTCACCGCCCGCAACACCTACACCGAACCCCGTGAACTCCTGGACACCGCGCTGGCCCACAAGGCCGACTTCGCCCCCGGCGAGAAGTGGCAGTACAGCAACACCAACTACGTCCTCGCCGGTCTCCTCGTCCAGAAGGTCACCGGCCGCCCGCTGGGAGAGGAGATCACCCACCGGATCATCCGCCCCCTCGGCCTGCACGACACCTACTGGCCCACCACCGGCGAACGCGGCATCCGCGGGCCCCACCCCAAGGGCTACGACACCGCCCGGCCGGGAGCCGAGCTCGCCGACATCACCAAACTGGACCCCTCCAAGGCCTGGGCCGCAGGACAGCTCGTCTCCACCCCCCGCGACCTCAACCGCTATTTCTCCGCCCTCCTCGGCGGCAAGGTCCTGCGCCCGGCCGAACTCGAGGAGATGAAGACCACCGTCAAGGCGGACGGCCCGGCCCCCAACTCCAGCTACGGGCTGGGCCTGATGAAGACCGAGCTGTCCTGCGGCCGCGTCCTGTGGGGCCACGGCGGCGACATCAACGGCTACGAGACCCGCGGCGGCGTCACCGAGGACGGCCGCGCCGTCACCGTCGCCGTCACCGCCCTCCCCACCGCCGTCATCAACGACCAGGCGGAACTCCCGAAGGTCATGCGGCACGTCATGGGTCTGGTGGACACGGCGGCCTGCAAGTAACACCACGACCGCGCGCCGACGCGTCGCGTCCGTTCCGAGCCCCAGGCCGACCGCCTGGGGCTCTTTCTTGCCTGCCATCGACATCCTCTTCCGGGCCACCCGGCCGAGCTCTATCCGTGTCGTGACGGAGAGCATCGCCATGTTCTTGGGCGCGTGGCCCGCCAACCGGCCGGTTCGGTCCCTGCAAGCTTTCCGCAAGGGGTCGGCAAGCCTTCTGTCCGTCGGGCCGGGCAGAGGACGGACGCGAGACCCACGAAAGTCGATGCCCGAAATCCGCATGAGAGATCAACCGGGGGGCGCCATGTCGGCGTTGAGCACGATCGCAGAGTCTTCGTCAGACGAGCCACGCCAGTGGTTCACACTGGTGGAACGCAAGAAAGTACTGGCCGTCGTCCACACCGTCACCTACGCCAAGCGACTTCTCGAGGTCCTGTCGCTGCTGGAGGCCGACTTCCGGCTCCAAGTGGTATTCACCACGCCACCCCACGTCTTCGGGGACGAAGTACCGCGTTTCCTCCAACAGCTGGGAAGCCCCGTACTTCCCTGGACAGAGGCCACCCACATGACGTTCGACCTCGCGGTGGCAGCAGGACCGCGTGGGGTGGAGCAGGTGCAAGGACCCCTGATCACGATGCCGCACGGCGCCAACTACCTGAAACGCCTGCCGGGGATGTCGGACGCCGGCGTGGCGGGGCTCCGCAGGCGGGACCTCATGCCCGGCGGCAAGCCGCCAGCTGCCGTAGTCGTACCGCATCACGCTGACCTGCGAGAGCTGGGCCGTCATTGCCCCGAGGCGCTTGAGCTGGCGCATGTGGTCGGCGACCCCGCGCACGACCGGATCGCCGCGAGCCTGTCGCGGCGCACCTCATATCGTCGTGCGCTGGGTCTCGCAGACGGGGAGCGGCTGGTGCTCGCCGTCTCCACCTGGGGTCCTCACTCGTTCTTCGGCCGTTTCGAGATGTTGCTGCCACGCATGGTCGGAGAGCTTCCCTCCGGGCGGTTCCGTACGGCCATCCTTGTCCACCCCAACGTTTGGTCGGGCCATGGGCCGTGGCAGGTCAAGACGTGGTTGGCGTGGTGCAGTCGGCTGGGGGTCAGCGTGGTGCCACCGGAGGCAGACTGGCGCAGCGTCTTGATCGCCGCTGACTACATTATCGGCGACCACGGCTCGGTCACCCTCTACGGAACGCTCACCGGAGTGCCGATTCTTTTGACCGGGTCCCCGGAGCCGGAAATCAACCCGAGCTCTCCGGCCGCCACCCTCGCCGTCACCGCGCCGGCGCTGTCCCCAGCTCATCCGCTCCCCGAGCAGCTCGACTACGCCGCAGCCGAATACCGCCCGGAGGAGTACGCCGCGATCGCCGCGCGCATCACCTCCGAGCCCGGCCGCTTCCATCGCAATATGCGGCGGCTGATGTATCGGCTGATGGGATTGGGCCAGCCCGCCCACGAACCGCGGGCGATACCGCTCCCGGAGCCGCCGACACTGCGAACGTGGTCGTCCGATCGTGGGGAGGCATCGGCATGAGGCGCCCGGCCGGGTGTTTCGTCACCGTGGAGTGGTGGGAGGAGGCTCCACCGGATCCAGCGCCGACGCCGTCCCTGTGCCTCTGGACGGGCCGGGCAGCGGGCGGAGGCGTCTTGCTGGCTCATACCGGTCTCGCGGGCACCCGCCGGGCGACCGTCCTCGACGAGCATCTGACGGTGGACGCTGATGCCTGCGCCGACGCACGCGGGTTGGACTGCGCCGACGTGCTGCGTGGAAGCCGCCCGCGGTCGACCGCCGAGGCGGTGCGGTGGCTGGCGGAGGTCGGACCCGCCGGACCGGGGTGCCGCCTGGCCGCCGTACCGCTGACCGGCGGCGGCTGGGTGGCGCGCGGCGGTACTGGCCCGGACCTGATGGCCCTGCCCTGCCGGGTGCCACCGGAGCAATGGCTCTTCGCGTCCTGCCTGCACGCATGGCTGGTGGCGGGGCTCCCGCTGAGCGGTATGTTGGAGGCACGCCCGCGGATCACGTACCGCTCGGCGATTCCCTGAGTCGACGCGCGTCGGAGGGGCTGGTGACCTCGAACAGCGCAAGCGCCCGGGCGCGGAAGTTCCGTGCCGCCGTCTCTTCCCCGCGTTCCCGGGCGCTGTCTCCGAGCATCTCGAGAGTACGGGCCTGCCAGTGAGCAGCCCCGGATGAGGTAAACACCGTGAGGGCCTCTTCCATCGCCGACACGCCCACAACGTGTTCACCGGCGCGCGCACGGGCACGCCCCAAAAAGACCAGGGCGCGCGCCGCGTCATGGGGGTCGTTGACGGCCAGCAGACCAGCGCGCGCGTGCGTGAAGTACTCGACGGCCCGGCCAGTGTCGTCCTGGACGAGTGCGATCTCACCGAGGACGATCCTGGCCAGGTCCACACCGCGTGGGTAGCCGCAGGCTTCCCACAAGGTGATGGCCTGGTGGAGATACTCCACGGCAGCCACCATCCGCCCGGCCTCCCGGTGGCAGCCGCCGAGGCCCAGTAACGCCTGTCCCTCGTCACGTACATCGCCCGCCTCGCGCGCCGCCCGGCGGGACTCCTCGTACCACTCGGCCGCGTCGTCGACGCGACCGGCGGCACTCAGGCCGATGGCGCCGGAGTTGAGCATCTGGCGCTCGGCCTCGGCGTTACGGTCTCTTCGGGCCGCTTCCAGCCCGATCTCGTGAGCCTCGATCCACAGGTCGTAGTAGCGCAGCCGAAGGAAGACCGGCCACATAGCGTCCACGAGCTGCCAGGTCATCGCATGCCACTCGGATACCGCGGCAGCGCGTACCACCGCCATGAGGTTCATCCGGTGGGCATCGAGCCAGGCGAGCGCGCCCGGATCGTCAGTGAAGGGGATGGGAAGCCCGGAGGGGTGGGCCACGTCCCTGTCGAGGGTGAACTGCGCGGGTGTGATCAGCTTCTCCGCTTCGGTGGCCGTCTCCAGATACCAGTCGCAGACCCGCCGCAGTGCCTCCGCGCGAGTCGTAGCGCTCTCCTCCGCGATCGCTCGGCCGTGGGCGTGGACACGCACCAGGTCGTGGTGGCGGCAGATGCCCGGGCCGATGTCCTCCATCAGGTTGGCCTCGACGAGCTCGTCCAGTCGCGATTCCGCCCACGCAAGGGAGGCGGCGCAGGCCGCGGCGGCGCTTCTCGCGTCGAAGGTCCGCAAGGGCAGTGGGCCGAGCCTGCGGTAGAGGAGGGCGGCGCCCTCGGTGAGTACGGCGTAGGAGGCGTCCAGGGCGTTGCTCACTGTGGTCTCCCCTTCCACTTGCAGCGCGGCCAGCCGCTCGGTATCCCGGGTCAGGGCATCGGCCAGTGTTTTTACGGACTGTCGTGGCCTCGACGCCAGGCGCGCGGAGGCAAGGCAGACGGCAAGGGGCAATCCTGCACACAGCGCGACGACCTGGCGCGCCGCGTGCGGCTCGTTCGCAACGCGGTCGTCGCCGATCGCACGGCTGAGCAGCTCGGCCCCGGCGGCCGGTTCCAGCGCCTTCAGCTGGTGCATCGCCGCTCCATCCATGCGGAGGCCGGTCAGTCTGCGGCGGCTGGTGACCACAGTGAGGCCACCCGGTCCCGCGTGCAGCAGCGGGCGGACCTGCGCAGCGGTGAACGCGTTGTCCAGGACTACCGCGATCCGGGCATCAGCCGTCCAAGACCGCCACAGCGACGCCTTTTCGGCCATATCAGCGGGCACGGAGCCGGCACCGAGCGCCCGCAGGAACTGGCTCAGAATCTCGCCAGGGCTCGCGGGGCCCTCGGTGGAGTGCCCCCGCAGGTCGGCGTAGAGCTGTCCGTCGGGGAAGTCGGGCGCGAGCGAGTGCAGCCAGCTGCACACCAAAGTCGTCTTGCCGATACCAGCCGGGCCGCTGACCACGATCAGCGAGCGGGCCGGGCCGCCAGGCCCGCGGCCGGTCATCAGTCCATCCAGCGCCGTCAGATCGTCGCCGCGGCCGGTGAAGTGGGCTGGGACCGGCAGGAGCTGCCGGGGTGGCGGCACCGCAGCGGCCGCTCCAGTGTGCACATGGATGCCGCCGTGAACGTCGCGCGCCTGTACCGCAGGACCAAAAATCCGGGCCTGGCCGCCGATCAGATTCTCGTGGGCATCCCCGTGTGCCTGGCTCATCCGTCTGCCCCCCGGTCAGTCGGTTGCCGTTTGTGTGGATCAGCCCGGTTCTACCCTCGACGAGGCTTCGGCGATGCACCCAGGAACGCCCGATGACGTGATTCGGCCAGTGCGCCGCGAACGGCGTATGGCGGCTCTCGATGCCCCATGCCATGCTCACTGAAAAAGGACAGACCAGCGGGAGGACGCTGGTGGACATCCATTTACTCGGGCCGGTGGAGCTTCGGCTGGAGGGCCGGCAACTGAAGCTCGGTTCGGACAAGGAACGGGCTCTGCTGGCCGCTTTGGCTCTGGAAGTGGGCCGCCCCATTTCCATGAACGCGCTCCTGGAGCGGCTCTGGGACGGCAAGGCTCCACCACGCGCCCGCGAGAACGCACACACGTACATCTCGCGAGTTCGTAAGCATCTACGCCTCGCCGGCACCGGGCCGAGCGCCCCGCGCATCACCAGCCAGGCCCACACCTACGTGCTGAACACCGACCCCGACTCGGTCGACTTGAACCGCTTCCAACGCCTCACCGATCTGGCCGGAGCGGTGGCGACAAGCGGCGAGGACGAACGCGTCGTGGACCTCCTTACTCGCGCCGAACACCTCTGGCAGGGTGAGGCCCTGGCCGGACTCCCCGGCACCTGGGCCGAAACCGTACGCAGCACGCTCGCCGAGCGCCGTCTCCAGGCGACCATTTCCCGAATGGCGGCTCTGCACCGGCTCGGCCGTTTCGCGGACTCGATCGGGGAGCTGGCGGCCATGGTGCGCCACCACCCGGAGGACGAGACGCTGGCAGGCCAGCTGATGCTGGCTTACTACGGCAGCGGCCGATACACGGACGCCTTACGGGTGCATCAGCAGGCCCGCCGACTGCTGATGTCGGAATTCGGCTCACGGCCGGGGGACGAACTGGATCGACTACACCGCGGCATCCTTGACCGGACACCCGTGGACCGGCTCCTCCGAACCGCCGCAGCCGCGGCGTCCTCCGGGCCTTCTCCGGGGGACATTCCGCCGCGCAGCCTCCGCCACGCAATCTGCCGTACCAGCCCCCGCTCATCGGCAGGCGCTCCGAACTCGACGCCTTGATGGCGTCCATCGACACGGAGCCGGGGGAAGGGGCTGTGCTGACGCTGGAAACGGTCAGTGGCATGGCCGGGGTTGGCAAGACAGCGGTCGCGGTGGACACGGCTCGGACACTCGCTCCTCGATTCCCTGCCGGTCAGGTCTTCCTGGACTTGCGGGGCCACTCCCCGTCCCAGGAACCGCTGAGTCCGGGCACGGCCCTTGCCATGCTCCTGCGGCTGTTCGGCGCGCCCGCCGATTCGATCCCCGTCCGGTTGGACGAGTTGATCGCCCTGTGGCGGACCACCATCGCCGACCGCAGAGCCGTGATCGTGCTGGACGACGCGGCAGGGCCCGATCAGGTCGCACCGTTGCTGCCCGGCAATTCGCCGTGCCTGACCATCATCACCAGCCGTCGGCATCTGACGGGGCTTCCGCATGCGGTGCCACTTGCCCTGGACGTGCTGCCGACCGATGACGCGATCACCCTTTTCCGGAGTTTCGCAGGTGCGGCACGGACCCAGGACATCACAGAGACCGCCCGTATCGTGCGCCTATGCGGGCATTTGCCGCTTGCCATCGAATTGGTGGCCAACCGCTTCCGTTCCCGCCCCTCTTGGAGCCTGACCACCCTGGGGGAGCGCCTGGCGCGCAGCCCTGGCCCCCTCGGCGAGATCCGCAACGCAGATCAGGAGATTCTACGCGCCTTCTCACTTTCCTACCGGACCCTCGACGCCACGCAGCGCACCACGTTCCGGTGCCTGGGGCTGCATCCGGGCCCCGACTTCACGGCCGAATCGGCCGCCGCGCTACTCGACCTTCCCCACAAGGAAACCGAGCGGCTGATTGAATCCCTGCTGGAGTGTCATCTCCTCCGGGAACCTGCGCCCGACCGGTACCGGTTTCATGACCTGCTGGGGGAATACGCCCGGATGCTTGCTCTTGCGGAAGACAGCGCGCGGGAGCGCGAGCAGGCCCTGGAACGGCTCATCGCCTGGTACCTACGGAACGCGGAGCAGGCCGACCGAGTGGCGTACCCGCGGAGAATCCGGCTCGCGCCGAACGGTGCGCAGGAGCTTCCGGCCCTCTCCCACATGCCGAACACCCATGACGCGCGGGCCTGGTTCGCCGCCGAGTACGGCAACCTCCTGGCTGTCGAGCGCCACGCCCGCACCCACGACTCCCGGCCGTCCGCGGCCCGGCTCGCCCACGCCTTGGCGGGATTCCTGGAGTCCGAGTGTCACTGGCAGGACGCCATCGACATCCTCCAGTACGCCGCCGACCACTGGTCACGCACCGGCGACCAACCGGCCCAGTGCCACGCACTGCTCTGTCTCAGCTCCAACCACGCCAACACGGGCCGATATGCGCAGGCCGTGGAGGCGGGCGAGCGGGCACTGGAGATCGCGCGGGCGACCGGGGACCGGGAGGCGGAGTGGGAAGCATACCGGATTCTCGGGGTGATTCATTGGCATATAGGCGAGAATGAGACCGCCGTGGTGATGCACCAGAGAGCATTCGCGATCGGTATCGCGACCGGAAACGTCCTGAACCAGGCCAGATCTCGAAACAACACCGCGATATCCCTTCTCGCCCTCGGAGAACTGGAGCGCGCACTGGACCACTTCCAGAACGCGATATCCGGTTTCCGGTCCGCAGGCGATGAGGCCGGGGTTATTAGAACACTCAACAACGTAGGGGACCTGTACGCACACCGAGGTGACTACGTACAGGCCCGGAAGACTTTCGAGGAATTACTTCCCCTGACGGAGTCCACCGGAAATGCCTACACCCAGGCGATGGTGCGTACCAATTTGGCCGCGAATCTTGCCGAAACCGGCGAAATCGACCGGGCGCTGGCGCTCCACCATCGGGCATTGACGGAATTTCGCATACTCGGGGACAGAAAGAGCCAGGCGACGGCGTACAACGGGCTTGGGGAAGCGTACTTCAAGGAGGGCTCTGTTGACGCATCCATCGAGAACCACCTGAAGGCCCTGGACATCGCCCGCGACATCAGAACAAGCCAGGAAGTCACGCGCGCCCTGCGCGGGCTGGGTCAAAGCGAACTCGCCAGTGGCCGACTCGAGGCCGCGGCCGAGCACCTGGAAGCGGCCATAGCTGCCGCGAACAGGGCTAACGCCCGCGACGAGGAAGCCAGAGCGCAAGCGATCCTCGCCGAGGTACGCGCGACTACAGGTGATGCCATGGAAGCCAAGGAGCTGCTGCGGCGGGCAATTTCCACGCTACGCGGTCTGAACGATCGAGAAGCGAACAGATTGCACAAACTCCTAACCAGAATCGATCATGGAGAAACAGACTTTTGAACTGGCGAGTAAGTTAACCGTCGGTAGCACTTAGACTGGCAACCGAACACTTGTCCTTCGCTTTCCTGTTTTGATCTTTCACCTGACGATCAGTACTATCCTCGCCAGGGGTCGATCTTGGCGCCCCCACCGAATCCGCGAGGACAGGTGCAAAATTGAAAACCCGTACCGGCTGGCTTCGAGCAGTGACGTTTCTCTTGGCAGTTATGGCATGCATGCCGACTCTGCTCAGAGTATGGACATCTAGCAATCCGGTAACCCCGGCGAATGACATAAGTCAGCACAGTGTGGTGCGGCATACCGAAGACATCGCCGCCGTAACCATCGCCCACCGGGAATCCTCCACAGAGGACTAGGGTCGCCAGCTAGCCACGATGATTCAAGGCCCAGGTCACCGACCCGGGCCTCTCGTGCCGGTACCGTCGGACATGCGCTCCTGTCGGTGCTGCGGTTCTCTCCCCCGGCAAAAACCGCGCGCCGAAGGCGGCCTCGCGTCGTTAGGATCCGGCGCATGGCCACAGCCGACCACGCAGTCACCCATGTCCTCACGGGCTACCGGCCGAAGACCACCGCGGAATGCGTCGACCTCGAGCAGGTGCTCGGCGTTGTCGAGGCGGGCGACGCCCCCTGGGACCGGTCGACGCCTCTCCACATCACCGCATCCGCCCTGATCGTGCACCCCGACAGCGGCCGTGTGCTGCTGCGCTGGCACCAGCGCCAGCAGTCGTGGCTGCTGGTGGGCGGGCATGGCGACCCGGGCGAGTACGACCCGCTCGCCATCGCCCTGCGGGAGGGGCGGGAGGAGACGGGGCTGCCCGATCTGGCCCCGTGGCCGGATGCGGACGTACGGCATCTGGTGATCGTCCCGGTCCCCGCGAGCAGCCGGGAGCCGGCGCATGAACACGCCGATGTGCGCTATGTGCTGGCCACCAGCGTGCCCGAGGCGGTACGGCCGGAGAACCCGGACGCGCCGCTGCGCTGGCTGACGCCGGACGAGGCGCGGATGGCGATCACCGAGGCCAACGTTCTGGACACGCTGTCCCGGGTGGAGTCCCTGCTCGCGGGCTGATCCCCAAAGGCACTGATCCCGGGTATCCCCGAGGGCACGGCGCAGTGGTCAATTGTCCTGTGCCGTGCCCTGCGGGGTGCTGAACGCCTGGGCCACGGCGAGGCTGTCCTCGTAGACGTGGTGCCGGGTGACGAGGCCGCCTTCGAGGGTGAGATGCAGGGCGAACCGCGCACGATAGGCGCGTCCGGTGGCCCGGGCGGTCTGGCGGATCTCGCCCAGCACGACCGCGTCGTCACCGTCGACGAGGATGCGCTCGACCTCGGTGGCCGCCTGCTCGGGCACATGGTGGTGGGCCAGCTCCCGGAAGTGGGCGGCCACGTCCGCGCGGGTGGAGCGGTGGCGAATCCACGGGGTGGCGGGACGGCCGTGCTCGGCCTCCGGCCAGTCCAGCTTCCAGTCGCTGCGCTCGGCATACAGCTCGGCGATGCGCTCGGGGTCACCCTCGCCGATGCGGTGCAGCAGTTCCGCCACCAGGGCGCGGGTGGTCGTGGGTGCGGCCGAGGACATGGTGATCCCTCCAGATCGGAAGCCTTGCGGGAAGCGATCACCATGCTGCCGGGGGCCGCGGCGCGGTGCGATTACGTCCCAGGTAATGCCCCCCAAGGGAATGGGGTGCGGCCGACCGTTTTGTCCGGGGGGTCAAGCCCGGCCGGATCGATTCGACCCGAGCGCACGTGGCGGCCCCGGGCGGTGGCGTCCACTGTGGGACGGGTTGGCACAGCAGAGGAGCACTGGAGGAGCGGAGGGAGGATCGACGATGGCCGGTTCCACAACGTTCGATCGCGGGGAGTGGCGGACCACGCTCGATCAGGTCACGGCCGAGCACGAGGGGGAACTCGCCACCATCGAGGTGCTGGACCCGTCGGTCGGGCATCAGTACGAGGCCGAGCGGCTGCCCTTCTCCTCCCTCAGCTACGACCCGAAGGACGACACGGTGATCGGTGCCGTCGGCGGGAAGTCGCCCCGGTATCCGGTGGTGCTGCGGCACATGGTGTGGCATCCCACCGAGGTCGATGTCACTACGGAGGACATCCCGGAGGCGGCCGTCCGCGTCGTCGCGCCGGACGGGAGCACCACCTTGATCACCTTCTATCCGGAGGAGTCCGGGACGTAGGCGCCATCCTCCGGGTCGAGAGGTGGCCGTCTAGCGCCACAGGCCGCCTAGCGCCACAGGGAGATGGCCAGGCCGAGGCCGCCGAGGGCGATGGCGATCCGGAGCGGGGTTTCGGGCAGCCGGCGGACGACCAGGGGGCCGAGCCAGCTGCCGAGGAGGGCGCCGAGGCCGAGGGATACGGCGGCGGCCCAGTTCACGGGGGCGACGGCGACGTAGGCGACGGCCGCCGTCACATTGGCCGCGCCGGTCGCGATGTTCTTGACGGCGTTGGTGACCGGGAGGGGCTCCGTGGCGGAGAGCGAGAGCACCGCCAGCATCAGGACGCCCGAGGCCGCCCCGAAGTAGCCGCCGTAGAGGCCGACGAGCAGGACCGCGCAGGCGAGCGGGAGGGTGGGCCGGGCCGTGTGGGCGAGGGAGGGCGAGCGGGAGGCCACGAGCCGGCGGAGTGGATCGCGGACCAGGATCAGCACCGAGCCGAGGGCGATCAGCCACGGTACGACGGTCTCGAAGGCGGAGGACGGGGTTCCCAGCAGCAGGGCGGCCCCGACCGCGCCGCCCAGCGCCGCGATGACGCCGAGTCGGAGGAGACGGTCGCGCTGACCGCGGAGTTCGGCGCGGGATCCCGCCGCGGTGCCGACGGTGTTGGAGAACAGGGCCACCGTGTTGGTCACATTGGCGGCCACCGGCGGCAGGCCCACCGCGAGCAGTGCCGGATAGCTGAACAGCGAGGCCAACCCCGCGATCGAACCGGCGAGCCCGGAGGCCACCCCGGCCGACACCAGCAGCGCCGTCGAGTCGATGCCCATCCGTTCCCCTGTTCGCCGGCTCGGCGACGCCGCTGTTCCTTCTTCACGCCGGCGACGTCGCTTCATACTCCAGGGGTGCTGTCTCCTATGCAAGACAGCGTTCATGTATGTGGACTCAATTACTCCTGGGCCTACCAGGTCAGGGCGTCCTGCGCGGTCGTCTGCCAGTACGTGACCTGGGCGGCGCTGTCGATGTAGACCGAGCCGCCGGGCAGCTCGACGCTCGCGGGGTCCTCGCTGCCGTCGATGAACACCTCGAGCGAGTTGACGTCGCTGCCCTCCGAACCCGAGCCGTCCCCCGCGGAGGTGGTGATGCCCGCATAGGCGCTCTCGCCCGGGGCGAGCATGACGACGGACTGCGGCTGGCTGTCCTCGTTCACCGGGGTGGCGGACTGTGCGTTCTCGCCGAACTTCAGGCCGGGGTAGCCGACCAGCTTGCAGTCCACGCCGGCCCCGTTGGTCGCCTTGAGCAGCAGGTGGTTGATCGGGTTCTTGACCTTCTGGACGGAGAGGACCGTCTTGTTGATGTCGCAGTCGCCGATCGGCTCCTCGTCGGACCCTGCCCCGGCCTTCTGGGCCTGCGTCTTCGCGTCCTTGGCGTCCTTGGCGCCCCCGTCGCCCCCCTTGGCCGTCTTGTCCGCCGAGGCCGAGGCCGACGAGTTCGCCTTGCCCGCGTTGTCCGAACCTCCGTCTTCGCTACCGCCGCACGCCGCGGTCAGGCCGAGCGCGGCGACGGCCAGCATGGAGGCGGCGATGGTACGGACGGTGCGGCCGCGGCGGTAAGCGGTGACGTTCATGGTGGTTTCTCCTTATGGGTCGGATCGGCGGTCCGGCCGGTGTTCCTCTCCGGCCCTCGGTATGGCTATGAGCCTGCCGTGATCCGCTGGCGTAAAGCTGCCGCCGCAACGCCGTCCCGCTAACGCGCCACTAACGCAACCGCACGGCCCTCACCTCCAGTTGGCCGACCCGCCCGCTCGCCGGTCCGACCTTTTGTCCCCCCGCCGGCCGACGCTCCGCTGGTAACCGTTCCGCCACGCCCCGGGCCACCTGGTCCGCCGATGCACCCGCCGACCTAATCTAGGAGTCCGGTACGGCCGTTCAAGACGCGGAGACAGCGCGGGAAAGGGGATCGGCGATGCCGCTGGCCACCGGGGATCCGGAATCCATAGGCGGCTACGCCCTGGTCGACCGGCTGGGGTCGGGCGGCATGGGCGTCGTCTATCTCGGGCGTTCGGCGTCGGGGCGGCAGGTCGCGCTCAAGCTGGTCCACGAGCAGTACGCGCAGGACGAGGAGTTCCGGACCCGATTCCGGCAGGAGGTCGCGGCGGCGCGCCGGGTGAGCGGGGCGTTCACCGCCCCCGTCGTGGATGCCGATCCGGAAGCCGACCGGCCGTGGATGGCCACGCTGTATGTGCCGGGGCGCACCCTCTCCGAGGTCGTACGGAAGAACGGGCCTCTGGACGGGCACACCTTGCGGACGCTCGGCCTCGGGCTGGTCGAGGCGCTGCGCGAGATCCACCGGGCCGGGGTGGTGCACCGGGATCTGAAGCCCGCCAACATCCTGATGGCCGAGGACGGGCCGCGCGTCATCGACTTCGGCATCTCCCGCGCCGTCGACAGCCAGACGCTCACCGTCACCATCGGGCGGGTGCTCGGCACCCCGCCGTTCATGTCGCCGGAGCAGTTGCGCAGTCCGCGGGATGTCACGGCGGCGTCGGATGTGTTCTCGCTGGGGTCGCTGCTGGTGTTCGCGGCGCGGGGCAGCAGTCCGTTCGAGTCCGACAGCCCCTATCTGTCGGGCTACCAGGTGATGTACGAGCATCCGACGCTGGACGAGGTCCCGGCGCCGCTGCGGGGCATCGCCGAACGCTGTCTGGCCAAGGAGCCGGAGGCCCGGCCGAAGCTGGACGAACTGCACCATATGCTGCGTGCGCTGCCGGACTTCCCCGCGGCGGAGCGCTTCGAAACGGCCGGTGGTCCCGGGGCGGTCGGTGGTCCCGGGGCGGGCGGTAACCCCGGAGTCGCCGCCCCTGTACGTCCCCCCGCCCCCTCGGCCCACGCTCCCCAGCCCGGATCGCAGCCCGCTCCCCAGCCCCCCGGATCGCAGCCCCCCGGACCGGGGAGCACCGCACCGAGGCGGGGAGCTCGGCGGCGGCTCGTCGTCACCTCCGCCGGGGTGGCCCTGGCCGTCACCGGGCTGACCGTCGCGGCGGCGGTCTTCGCCCCGGACATGACGGAGTCGTCGGGCGACGCGTCCGCCGCCTCCGCCACCGCGCCGTCCCAGAAACCCGCCTCGCTCCCCAAGGGCTGGAAGCCGTGGCGGACGGATCTGCGGGTCGAGACCGAGGGGCCGCCCCTCGTCTACCAGCAGTCCGGATGTGTCCCGGACAACGGCCGGACCCTGTACTGCGGCGGAAACGGGTTCACCATCGCCAAGGTCGACGCCGCCACCGGCCGCGTCCTGTGGCGCTGGGGCACCCGCCCCCAGGCGGCGCGCCCGATCGGGGTGCGGGACGGAGTCGCCTACGCCTACAAGGCGTCGGAGGATGGCCACCGGTGGCTGGTGGCCCTGGACGCCGCCACCAAGCGACAGCGGTGGGAGCAGCGGATCAACGGCTCCGCGCCGGCGCAGCTGTTCCGCGGCGGGGTGCTGACGTTGTCGCCGGACGGCGGTCAGCTCGTCGCCTACGGGACGTCGGGTGAGCGTCTGTGGCAGTCGCCGGCGCCCCGGGGGAAGTACTGCGAGCCGACGGTGCTGGGCGGCGAACCGTACGGCCTGTGCTCACCGGTGTCCTCCAACGGCCTGGCCGCCGAGGGCCCGTACGAACTGCTGCGGTTCGACGTCTCCGACGGCAAGCAGCACGAACTCACCACTCTTCCGAAGAAGACGCTGACCATCGGCGCGGCCACGGGCAAGCCGCTGTTCCTGATCCCGCAGACCGCGAAGGAGGTGTACGACTCGGGGTACGAGCGCCCGTACACATCCATGCTCCGGGTGGATCCGAGCACCGGCGAGACCAAGCGGATCCCGCTGCGCCGCCCCGTGCTGGGTGAGCCGACCCTGCTGCGCGGTGTCGTCTACTTCGTCCGTGCCAACGGCACGGTCACCGCGGTGTCCGCGGACAGCGGCCGCGAGCTGTGGCAGCGGTCGACGGAGACGGAGAGCCTGTCCGCGCCCGTGCTGTCGAGGCGGTACGGGCAGTTGTACTTCTCCAACCGCTTCGGCCGGCTGCTGGCGCTGAACGTGGACGACGGCACGGAGGCGTGGCGCACGGCCGCGCTGGACAACCCCGGGACGGCGGCGCAGGACACGGAGCCGAGGGTGGTGCTCGTCCAGGACGCGATCGTGGGGACGGCCGGGGACACGGTGTTCTCCGTGCGCCCGGACCGTCCCTCGGCGCGGCCCCCGTCCTGATCGACGCGGCTGCGGTCGACACGGCTGCGGTCGACACGGCTGCGGTCGACACGGCTGCGGTCGACACGGCTGCGGTCGACGCGGTTACGCCGGGGCCGGGCCCACGAGTTCGTCCAGGACGTCCGTCATCGTGACGAAGCCGAGGACCGTCGTACCGGTGTCGGCCGTCACGGCGGCCAGGTGGGTGCCGGTGGCGCGCATGGTGGTGAGGGTGTCGTCCAGCGGGGTGTCGGCGCGGACCCGAGGAATGGTGTGGACGGCGGTACGGGGGAACGGGCGGTCCCGGTCGATGGCCCCGAGGGTGTCCTTGATGTGGAGGTAGCCCAGGATGACGCCGCCGGGGCCGGTGACCGGCAGGCGGGAGTAGCCGGAGGCGGCGGCCGTGCGTTCCAGTTCGGCGGGGGTGACGCGATGGTCGACGGTGACCATCGCGTCGAGGGGGACGAGGATGTCGCCGACCCGCCGGGTGCCCAGTTCCAGGGCGTCGCGCAGCCGGTCGCCGCCGGACTTGTCGAGCAGTCCGGCGTCGCTGGAGTCCCGTACCAGCCGGATGAGTTCGGCGTCGGTGAAGACCGCCTCGACCTCGTCCTTGGGCTCGACCTTCAGCAGCCGCAGTACGGCATTGGCGAAGGCGTTGACGCCGAAGACGACGGGGCGCAGGAGGTGGGTGAGGGCCACCAGGGGCGGGCCGAGGAGGAGTGCGGTGCGCTCGGGCGCGGCGAGGGCGATGTTCTTGGGGACCATCTCGCCGATCAGCATGTGGAGATAGGTGGCCGCGGTGAGCGCGACGACGAAGGCGATCGGATGCACCAGGGCGTGCGGCATGTGGACGGCGCCGAAGACGGGCTCCAGCAGATGGGCGATGGCCGGTTCGGCGACCGCGCCCAGGGCGAGGGAGGAGATGGTGATGCCGAGCTGGGCCGTGGCCATCAGCGCGGACAGGTGCTCAAGCGCCCACAGCACACCGCGCGCCCGCTTCTCCCCCGCCTGCGCGCGCGGCTCGATCTGGCTGCGGCGCACGGAGATCAGGGCGAATTCGGCGCCGACGAAGAAGGCGTTGGTGAGGAGGGTGAGGACGCCGATGGCGAGTTGCAGGACGGTCATCGGGTGGCCTCGGTGATCTCGGCGGACTCGGTCGCGTCGGTGGCCTCGGTGATCCGTACGCGGTCGGCGCGGTGGTGGTCGACCTTCAGGACCGTGAGCTGCCAGCCCTCGGTCTCGATGGTGTCCCCGGCCGCCGGGATGCGCTCCAGGGCGGTGGCCAGGAGGCCCGCCACCGTTTCGTACGGCCCCTCGGGGGCGGTCAGGCCGATGCCGGTGAGCTCGTCCAGCCGTACGCTCCCGTCCGTCTCCCAGGCGCCGGGGCCGAGGGGCACCAGGCCGGGGGCCTCGTCGGTGTCGTGTTCGTCGCGTACGTCGCCGACGATCTCCTCGACGATGTCCTCCAGGGTGGCGACCCCCGCCGTGCCCCCGTACTCGTCGATGACGACGGCCATGGTGTGCGCGCTGCGCAGCCGGTCCAGCAGCCGGTCCACCGGGAGGCTGTCGGGGACCAGGAGCGGGGGTGTGGCCAGATCGGTGACGGGGGTGGTGGCGCGGTCGGCGACGGCCAGGGCGAGGACGTCGCGGATGTGGACGGTGCCGACCACCTCGTCCAGGGTGTCGCGGTAGACGGGGAAGCGGGAACGCCCTGTGGCCAGGGTGAGGTTGGCGGCGTCGGCGGCGGTGGCGTGGGCCTCCAGCGCCTGGACGTCCACACGCGGGGTCATCACGTTCTCGGCGGTCAGCTCGCTCAGATGGAGCGTACGGACGAACAGCTCGGCCGCGTCCTGCTCCAGCGCGCCCGCGGCGGCCGAGTGGTGGGCCAGCGCGACCAGTTCGTCCGGCGTACGGGCGGAGGCCAGCTCCTCGGCCGGCTCCAGGCCCAGACGGCGCACCAGGCGGTTGGCCGTGTTGTTCAGGTGGTGGATCAGCGGGGCGAAGGCGGCGGTGAAGGCGCGCTGCGGGGCGGCGACCGCCTTGGCCACGTGCAGGGGGCGGGAGATCGCCCAGTTCTTGGGCACCAGTTCCCCGGCGACCATCAGCACCACCGTGGAGAGGGCCACGCCCAGCACCAGCGCGGCCGTCGACGCCGCGCCCTCGGACAGGCCGAGCGCGGTGAGCGGGCTCTGCAGCAGGGCGGCCAGCGAGGGCTCGGCGAGCATGCCGATCACCAAGGAGGTCACGGTGATGCCCAGTTGGGCCCCGGAGAGCTGGAACGTCAGCCGGCGCACCGCCATCAGCGCGCTGTCGGCCCCGCGCTCACCGGCTTCGGCGGCGCGCTCCAGGTCACCGCGTTCGACGGTGGTGAGGGAGAACTCGGCGGCCACGAAGAGCGCGCAGGCGAGGGTGAGGGCCAGCGCGAGGAGAAGCAACAGGATCTCGGTCACCGTGCCACCGCCGTCTGCCCACGGAGTGGGCGGGGGGTGGCACGGGTGGTACTGGGAGGGTCAGGGTCGCCCATCGCGGGTCTGGTGCTCCTTCATCGCTGGTCGGTGGCTCGCCGGGACGTCCGGTGGATCCGCACATGTCCGGGGAAGGCAGTGTCCCCGCATCCATAGTAAAGGGACGGTAAAGGTGCGGGCCACCCGGCCCGCGCCCCGGTCCGCGTCGAGATGCGCTCCGCATAACCTGCGGCTTTTCCCTGTCGGCTCGATTGGGGACGGGGTTGCCTGTCGTCGGCACAGGTTTATCGGCAATACTTCCCGCCGTGGAGCAGAGCACTGGACCGATCATCCCGCCCATGCACACAGCCGGGACGGATCCGGGGTATGTCCCCGGCCTGACGTCCCCGCGCCCTGCCGATGTGGAGGAGGACGCACCGGACAACGCAGCAGAGCGGCCGCCCGAGGAAGTCACCGCCGAGGACGAGGTCGACGAGGCCGACGAGGTCGAAGGCGCCGAGGGAGAAGGCGTCGACGCCGAGGCGGAGTCCGACGACGACGCCGATACGAAGGGCGACGTCGCGTCCGACGGGGAAGCGGAAGAGGACCGCGAGGAGGAGGACGGCGGCGTCGTCTTCGACGTATCCGACCGGCGCGGTGCGATCCGGGCCGGGCGCCATGGCGTCGCATTCGAACTCGACGGCGAGAAGGCCGAGTTCGAGTGGGACGAGATCGGCGCGGTGGAGGTCGACACCCCGCGGTTCGGGAAGCGCTTCGGGATCACGGTCTACATGACCAACCGGCGTTGGTACACGGCCGATGTCGAGGCACCCGCCCGCAAGCTCCTCAAGGAATGGACGGCGGAGCTCGACGCGGTGCTCGACGCGTATTTCGAGGACTCGGCGGAGGACGAGGCCAAGGACGACGCCGACGCCGACACCGACACCGAAGCCAAGGACGCCACCTCGTAGCGGCCATCCGCGCGGGTGGCGGTTCATCCGGTCCTCGCTGCGCACAACCGTATCCGGCGCCGGGAAAACGGTCTAACGTCGGGTTTCAGCAGCGGAACGACTGGGGGGCGGCCGCCGTATGACACCGGATGATCCTGTGATCGGTTGCACCGGGGTGCTGGTACTCGGCACCCGGGGGGCCGGTGGTCCCGGTGAGGTCCTGGTGCGGGTCAGAGGCGGTTCGGAGACGTTCCTCGCCTGGTCTGCCGACCCGTTGCCCCCAGGCGCGTCCGTCCTCGTGATCGACTTCCGCGGCTCCCGCCAGGTCGACGTCATCGAGTGGACCGATCCATTGAACGCGTCGTCCGGCATGGCCGACGGCGCCGGCTGAGGAGACGAAGGATGTTCGGTTACCGCGTGCCCGCACCCGACCAGGCGATGCTGATCTCGGGGGGCAGGCGTGGTCAGGGGGGTGCGCCGTTTCGCGTGGTGACCGGGCACGGCAAGTTCGTGCTTCCGGTCTTCCGCAAGGTCCGTTTCCTGACGCTGGCGATGTGTGAGGCGGAGGTCGAGGAGAAGTGCGTCAGCCGGCAGGGCATCACGCTGACGGTGCGCTCGGTGATCGCGTTCAAGGTGGGCAATGACACCGAGTCCATCGTCAACGCGGGGCAGCGGTTCCTCTCCGACCAGGAACAGATGGCGGTGCTGACGGGGCGGATCTTCGCGGGCCATCTGCGGTCCATCATCGGCTCGATGACGGTCGAGGAGATCATCACCGAGCGGCAGAAGCTGGCCACCGAGGTGCTGGACACCTCCAAGGCGGAGATGGCGAAGATCGGTCTGATCGTGGACTCGTTGCAGATCCAATCGATCGACGACGGCGACACCGGCTATATCGACGCGATGTCCGCCCCGCACAAGGCCGCCATCCAGCGACAGGCCCAGATCGCCCAGGCGCAGGCCAGCCAGGCATCGGCCGAGGCGGAGCAGGAGGCGGCGCGTAACCAGGCCGAGTACGCACGGCAGACGGCGGTGGTCCAGGCCCGGTACACCGCCGAGGTGGACCGCGCCCAGGCCGAGGCCGCCCAGGCGGGGCCGCTGGCGGAGGCGCACGCCCAGCGGGAAGTGCTGGCCGCGCGGACCGAGTTGGCCCAGCGGGCGGCCGATCTGCGGCAGCAGCAGCTGGTGGCCGAGATCGTGAAACCGGCGGAGGCGGAGGCCGAGCGGATCCGGGTGGTGGCGCTGGCCGAGGCGGAGCGGATGAAGATCCAGGCCGAGGCGGCGGCCTCGCACGGCCGGGTGGCGCTCGACCGCATGCTGATCGACCAACTCCCGCAGATCGTCAAGGAGGCCGCCTCCGGGCTGTCCGGGGCGAACGTCAATGTCCTCAACGGGGCCGACGGGCTGGGCGAGATCGCGGCGGGCCTGGTCGGCCAGGGACTGACCATCCTGGACGCGGTGCGGCGCAACATGGGCACGCCGGGTCCGAAGGACGAGCCGAAGCGCCCGGGCGGGGCGGACGACGGCGCGGTCGAGGTCCGTTAGGGGGTGTCCGGCCGGTCGTGACGCCTGCGGCGGGCTGCTCCCCTGACCCCGGACGCCCTTCGGGCGTGTCCTCAATCACCGGACGGGCTGCATGCGGCCCGTCCGGCGGTTGCTACCGTGAGAAACCCAGCCAGCCGAGAGGGCCGAGGAACGTGACCCCTGACCGCCCGCACCGCGTCAGCGTCGCCGGAGTCATCGTGGACGAGCGCGGCCGAGCGCTGCTGATCAAACGGCGCGACGGCGGCACCTGGGAGCCGCCGGGCGGTGCGCTCGACCCCGACGCCACCCTCCCCGACGCCCTGCAGCGCGAGATCCTCGACGAGACGGGCGTCAAGATCGCGCTCCCGGCCGCGCTCACCGGGGTCTACAAGGACATGAACGACCTCACCGTCTCCCTCGTCTTCCGCTGCGAGGCCCTCGACGGCACCCCCGCCACGGGCCCCCGCACCCGCGCCTGGCGCTGGGCCACCCGCGCCGAGGTCCCCGACCTCGCCGACGAGGCGTACGCCGTGCGCATCCTGGACGCCCTCGACGCCACCGCCCCACCGGCGGTCCGCGCCCACGACGGCGTCACGCTCGTCTGATCCGCGACGCCCGCGCTCACGCAGGAAGCAGCCGCGTCAGCTCATCCGCCACCGCCCGCGCCGCCGGGCTGGTCCAGCGGCGGCGGTGGCGGGTGAGGTGGACCGGGACCGGGGGGATGGCTGGGCCGTGGACTTCGGCGAGCTGGCCGTCGGCGAGCTGGCGTTCCACCGTGGCGCGGGGCAGCAGCGTCAGGCCGAGCCCGGCGGCGACGCAGGAACGGGCGGCCTCGATGCTGCCGAAGCGGGTGAGGCGGGGTGGCGGACCGGGGAGGGTGAGCAGGGTGCGGACGAGGTGATCGCTGTAGGAGCAGCCCTGTTCGTGGACGAAGAAGCTCTGCGCGGCCAGTTCGTCCCAGTCCGCCTCGCGTCCGGCCAGCGGGTGGCCGGGGGCGGCGAGGTAGACGAGGGGTTCGCGGGCGATGGGGCGGGCGACCAAGTCGGCGTCGGCCACGTCCTGTTCGATCAGGAGGGCGAGGTCGAGCCGTCCCGTACGGAGTCCCTCGACGGCCGCCGCGGTGCCCGCGGGGTGCAGGTGGAGGTCGATACCGGGGTGGGTGCGGCGCAGCGAGGCGATCACGCGGGGGAGGTGCGAGGCGCACAGGGACTCGCCCGCGCCGAGCGCGACGGGGCCCTCCACCGCGCCGTCCGCGCCGTCGCCGTTTCCGGCCGCCGCCACCGCGCGCAGCCGGGCCTCGGCGTCCAGGACCTCCTCGGCCTCCTTCAGCAACCGGCGGCCGGCGCTGGTCGGCAGGGCGCCTGAGGGCAGCCGGTCGAAGAGGCGGGTGCCCAGCTCCCGTTCCAGCGTGCGTATCTGGACGGTGACGGTGGACTGGGCGAGATGGAGATCCGCGGCGGTCGCGGTGAAGCTGCCGGTTCTCGCCAGTGCCGCGAACGTCCTCAGGAGTCGTGTGTCCACGAGGGTCAGGATAGGCAGCCGCCACCTGGCTCCATCGGGTTTCTCGATCGCCTCCAGCGAAAGGAATCGTTGGACGCGATACCGGCCGCGGTGGAACCGTGGACGGCATGACGGCACCCACGACAGACATCGACGTTCTGCACTACTCCGCCTTCACCACCCACCCCGACGGCGGCAACCCCGCCGGTGTGGTCCTCGACGCCGCGGCCCTCGCGGACGACGACGCGGCCATGACCGCCGTCGCCGCACGGGTCGGCTACTCGGAGACCGCGTTCATCACCGAGCGGGACGAGGCCGCGCGCCGCTACCGGCTTCGGTACTTCAGCCCGCTCGCCGAGGTCGCCTTCTGCGGACACGCCACCATCGCCACGGCCGTCGCCCTCGCCGACCGCGACGGCCCCGGCGAGCTGATCTTCGACACCGCCTCCGGCGAGATCCGCGTCGAGACCACGGCCGACGGCGACGGCCCGTCCCGCGCCACGCTCACCAGCGTTCCCACGCGGTCGCGCCCCGCCGACCCGGGCGCGGAGGTCGAACCGACGCTGGCGGCGCTGCGCTGGTCCGCGGACGATCTGGACCCGGCCCTGCCCCCGCATGTCGCCTTCGCGGGCAACGACCACCTCGTCCTCGCCGCCGCCACCCGCGAGCGGCTGACGGACCTCGACTACGACTACGACGCGCTGGAGGCGGTGATGCGGCGGCGAGGCTGGACGACGGTGCATCTGGTGTGGCGCGAGGCGGGGGACGGCTCGGCGGACGAGGTGACGAACGGCCTCGTCTTCCACGCCCGCGATCCGTTCCCGGTCGGCGGGGTGGTCGAGGACCCGGCCACCGGCGCCGCGGCCGCCGCCTTCGGCGGCTATCTGCGGGCACTCGGCCTGGTCGGCGGCCCGACCCGGGTCCGTATCCGCCAGGGCGAGGACATGGGCCGGCCCAGCGATCTCCTGCTCGACGTCACGCCCGACGAGCCCCGGGCGCGCGTCAGCGGGCAGGCCGTCCGGATCCCGCAGAGCGGGTGAGGAGCGGCGCGAATCACCGGCGCGGGACACCGTGACCCCGTGACACCGGCCTCGGCGGTCAGGGTGCGGGCGGAGCCGCCTGTACCAGGCCCGTCTGGTAGGCGATGACGACCAGTTGGGCACGGTCGCGGGCGCCGAGCTTCATCGTCGCGCGGTGGATGTGGGTGCGCACGGTCAGCGCGCTGAGCGTGAGGATCTCGGCGATCTCGGTGTTGGACCTGCCCTCGGCGGCCAGGCCCATCACCTCGCGCTCGCGGCCGGTGAGCTCCTTCTGGGACTCGATGCCCGGCATGGAGAACCCGTCGTCGGAGGCTCCCGGAGCCTTGAGGGTGCCCAGCCCGACGGCCCACTCGGTGAAGGAAAGTAGCCACGGCAGGAGGTCTCCACATCTGGTGCCGAACATCTGGTGCCGAACGTTTGGTGCCGACTGTCCGCCCAGGCTCTCCGGGAGGGGGCGATCGTGTCGTCGTGCGCCTGCCGACAGTTCGCGCTACTGAGAACGCAGTAGGGAGGGGGCGAGGGGGTCCGCCGCCGGTACGACTGCCCCTGTGGGGTGACTGGGGGTCCGGGCTGATCGGGGTGGTCGGGTGCGGCGCCGTTTCGCGCCTTCGGCGCAATTGAGCAGCGGCGCCGGGGGTGGGGGGCGCGGCGCCGCCGCCGGGCGCCGGGTCGGTGGGGGTGGGCGCCGGGGCGGCTGAGCTGGTGGGGGGCCGCGGTTGGTGCCGGACAGCCGGGAGGGGGTTGGGGTACCCCCCTTGAAAACGTTTGACAAATTAGTTGCTTCAGATCAAGCGTTTTTTCGGGGGGTGTCCAGAGGGGCCTATCGGAGGCCGTGGAGCTTGGTGATCAGACGTCGCACGAGAGCCACCCGGTCGCTGCCACGCGGTCGGCAGTCCTCCAGACGGCGGACGACCCCTGGCGGCACGTCCTCGACCCCGACGGCGTCAACGACCTTGTCGAGCGCGCGGATGCCCCAGTACTGGTTGAAGGCGAGCGGCTCCTTGACGACGGCCTCGGCGAGGAGGGTCAACGCGTCGGGCACCGGCACCGCGTACAGCCGCGCGTACGCCGCCAGCCGCAGACCGCCGTCCGGGGAAGTGAGCCAGTCGTCCAGGTCGGGATCCGCGAGCCGCTGAGTGGTGCGCACCAGCCGCGCGAAGATCCCGCTCATGCGCTGCGTACGGGCGGATCCACTGGCCATCGACCGACGGACCTCGAGGTATTCGGCGGCCAGTCGGCGCACGTCCGCCAGCGCCGTGGGGTCGTCGGTCTCCGGTCCGTCGTCGCCGCTTCCGACGAGGGCGGCGTCGGCGATGCGCTCGGCGGCCTCGATGCGCTGCTCGACGGCCTTGAACTCCACGCGGAACCCGCCGGGCAGTTCGATGCTGTTGAGCAGATCGCGCAACCAGGGCACGACCGCCACCACCAGGAGCGCCACGGTGACGTTGTCTATCTTCAGGTCCGGCGCCAGCACATGCGTGACCGCCACCGCGACAGCCACCCCGCTCACGACGGACGCGACGATGTACCGCCGCCACGCGGCCCGCCCATCCACTCCGTGCTCCCCCCGCCTCATGACCCCCAGCCTTCCCCAGCCGGGGCCACTTCAGACCGGCGAGCATGGGCTTGGGCCAGCCGCCTACGCTGCCCGCATGATGCGCGCAGCGGTCTTCGACGTCGGCGAGACCTTGATCAGGGATGACCGCGGATGGGCCATGTGGGCGGACTGGCTGAACGTCCCCCGCCATACCCTCTCCGCACTCGTCGGGGCGGTCGTCGCTCAGGGCCGTGACAACGCCGATGCCCTGCGACTCATTCGGCCCGACATCGACATCGCGGCCGAGCGAGCCGCGATGGAGGCCGCTGGGGTGGGTGAGGAACTGAGCGAAGCCGATCTCTACCCGGATGTCCGCCCCGCCCTCGCGGCCCTCCGTGAGAAGGGGCTCCGCGTCATCATCGCGGGCAACCAGACCGCGCACGTCGGCCAGTTGCTACGAGAGCTGGACCTCCCGGTCGACGAGATCGCCACGTCGGGAGAGTGGGGCGCGGCCAAGCCCGACCCCCGGTTCTTCGCCCGCGTACTGGACCTCGCGGGCACCCCGCCCGACAAGACGGTGTACGTGGGGGACCACCCCGCGAACGACATCCGCCCGGCAAAGGCGTCGGGACTGCGCGTCGCGCATCTGCGCCGTGGGCCGTGGGGCCATCTGTGGTCCGGCACTGCTGAGGCGGCTGGTGCCGACTGGCAGATCGACTCGCTGCACGATCTCGTACGATTCGCCGCCAGTTGAGGTGAGCAGCCCCGCTGCCGCAAGGGCGCTCGCTACCGTTCGGAGGGGACGCACCGAACGGAGCACCGGTATGCCCAGCGATCTCGGCAAGCGTGTGGCCTATCAGCGCCGCATCGCTCGAATGACACAACAAGAGCTGGCGGACGCCGCCGGTGTGCACGTCGGCACCCTGCGAAAGATCGAACGCAACGCCCGGGGCGCCGGTGACAACGTGGTGGAGGCCCTCGCGGCAGCTCTCGGGGTCGACCCATCGGTCTTGTGGGGAAGCCGGGACCGGACGGACGCCCGCGTTCACGCAGCGATGCCATCCCTGTCGGCCGTCATCGCGGCGTACGACGTGCCCGACGACGGGCCGGTGCGGCAGCTCAGCGAGCTGAGCGCAGCCGTGGATGAGGCGGTGACCTGGCGCCTGGCCGCCCAGTACGTCCGGATCGCACGCCACTTACCCTCGCTCATCAGCGAGCTGATTCGTACTTTCCACCTCGCTTCGGCAGAAGCGAAGCCCGAGGCAGCGAGCCTGCTCATCGGTGCGGTTCGAACCGCTGACGCTGTGGCGTACAAGTACGGTGCCCGGGATCTGTCTGCCCGTCTGGTCGATCTGATGCGCTGGGCGGCGCCGTACACCGACGACCCGCTGCTGGACGCCACCGTCGCCTACGTCCGCACCGAGACCTTCTTCGCCGCCCGCGCGTTCACGCCTGGGCTACGCGCGCTGGAGGCCGCATTGGACCGCGCACCCACCAGTGAGGATGAGGCGGCCATGGCTGCCCGAGGCGCCTTGCACATGCGCGCCGCTGTCATTGCGGGGCGCGCCGGTCTCGTGACGGCCGCGGACAAGCACCTCGCGGAGGCTCGGCGCCTGGGGGATGCCGTGCCTGAGAACGTCTATCAAGGCACAGCCTTCGGGCCGAACAGCGTCCGCGTCCACGAAGTGTCCGTTGCGGTCAGCCTCGGTGGTGACCATGTGCGTCGCGCCCTCGACGTGGCCAACGATTGGGCCCCGCCGCGGGACCTTCCTGCCGAGCGCCGCAGCGGGTTCTACATCGAGGTGGCCCGTGCGCAACTGTGGTCAGGGCTGACCCGCGATGCGTTCGAGTCGCTGAAGGCCGCGCGGCACATCGCTCCACAGCACACCCGTGATCACCCATGGGTGCGAGAGGACGCCGCGACTCTCCGCCGCCTGCGGCGCGGAGATGCCGAGAGCTTGAGCAAATTCGCGGAGTGGTGTCACGCGGGTGAGTGACCCGCACTGACCCTCGCCGGGTCACTTACGGCCCTTCCAGCGGAGAACCATCTACCTGTCCACACCGACCAGGCGGATGGGACCGCTGTACGCCGCCCGACCCATCATTCTTCCCCGGCGGGATCGCGTACGGCCTGACGTCGTCTGTGAAGACCACCGCGACCAAGGCGAACCGAATGTCAGTTGACTCTCTCAAGTCCCCACCATGGGCACCTCCGAGCAATACCGACGTAGAGATGGTGCGGGTCGGCCCGCACTGGGATGTCGTACGGGCGCCGGAGGCGCTCGGCGGGCGGGCGCTGGAGTTACTCGGTGGGGCAACCGGGGCCGTCATCGCCGACTACAACCTCATGTACTGGCTCATCCGGCCGGGCAGCGCCCAGTACTGGCGACGCATCCGGCAGGTTCAGACGCTCGGTACGGGGCGCGTCGAGACCTCGTACATCGGCGTTCCCCCTGTCGATCGCACCAGCGGGCCGTATCTGCACTGGCGCGTGCCGCTCGGGCCGGGTCGGTATCTCACCGACGCCAACCGGCTTCGCGAGGCCCTCGCCCGAGCAGCCGGTGCCGAGCTGGGCATCGATGAGGAGGCGGATCGGTGACCGAGGGCTTCTTGGCCGCGCAGCAGCCGGCAGCTCCGCGGGGCATCGAGTTGCCGGATCCCGACACGCTGACCGGGCCGCAGCTGGAGGGCTGGCACTGCGCGCTGTGCGGGCGGCGGCTGTATGCCGATCAGTTGCTCGGCACGGTCGAGTGGACCTGCGGCAGCAGGCCGCGGGAGGTCGAGCTGTGGGTGTGTCGGCCGCTCTGCCGCGAGGCGTGAAGCGGAAAGTCCGCTGCCGTGGTGTGGCACACCGGGGCAGCGGACTTTCCGCTCGGAGATGGTCTTGGCTCAATTCCGGGCAGTGCCGACGTGGTCAGCCGATGGGGTTGACGAAGGTGGCCGGATGGGTGGCGGCTCGCTGGTCGACGAGCGCGCCCCACGGCCACTCCAGCTTCAGCGAGGTGGTCTCGTTCGGCGGAGTGACGACGGCGAAGGCGGGCTTGTAGGAGCCCTCCTCGCTCTCGTCGGTCATGCCGAGGTTGATCGTGAAGTCGGTGCTGTCCCCGGGGCCCAGGGTGATCGAGCCGTACTTGGCCGACGAGCGGGCCAGCGACCAGACCTGACCGCCGTTCTCGGACGTGAGGTCCACGCCCGCGAAGCCGCCGATCTTGCAGGTGCGGTCGCCGGCGTTGGTCAGCACGATGCTGGTGGTCGTCGAACCGCCCGCGTTCGGGTCCGGGGCCGCGTCCTCACCCGTGGCGAACGACGCCTCCAGGCCGGAGGTGTGGCAGCGCTCGACGCCCGAGCCCGCCCGGTCACCGTTGGCGGCGTGCCCGCCGCTCGACTGCTTGCCCGCGGCGCCCGCGTCGGTGCCGCCCTTGGCAGCGGGGTCCGCCTTGGCACCGGAGTCCTGCGCTCCGGCGGAGGAGCCCCCGCCGTTGGACTCGGCGCCGGCCGCGGGCTTCGAGGCGTTGGCGTCCGAGTCGTTGCAGGCGGTCAGGGTGAGGGCGGCGGCTGCGGTCAGGGCCGCGGCGGCGATGCGCAGGGTGCGGCGACGAGCGGTGCGAGCAGTGGTGTTGGAGCTCATTTCGGGTCCCCCCGGGGCGGTCGGTGTCGTTGTCTCCTCGGTACGACAACCACTCTGCTCGGGGCCGCTATCGCCAGGCTGCCGCACCGCTAACACCCGGGTAACTGGCCGCAAGCGTGGAGGTCAGAGGCCCGAATCAGGCCGGATACGCGTGGGTCTGGGTCGCCTTGAGGGTGGCCCAGACAGTGCGGCCCGGGTGGAGGGCGAGTTCGGCCACGGCGGGTGTGGTGAGGTCGGCGAGTAGGGGGAGTTCGCCGGTGAGGTCGACGCGGATCTGGTCGCCGTGCGACTCCATACCGGCGACCTCCAGCCGCCACAGGTTGCGTGCGCTGGAGTCGGGGCGGTCGCGGTGGAGGGTGACCGCGGCGGGTGGGAAGGCGACGAAGACCGGGCCGGTGAGGTCCTCGGTGGTGGTGATGGTGGCGCCGCCGTCGAGCCGTACGGTGTGGCCGTCGGCGCGGCCCTGATAGAGATTGAGGCCGACGAGGCTGGCGATGTAGTCGGTACGGGGACGGCGGGAGATGTCCGAGGGGGCGCCCTCCTGGACGGTACGGCCGTCCTCCACGACCACGAGCCGGTCGGCGAGCACCATCGCGTCCAGCGGGTCATGGGTGACCAGGACGGCCACCGCCTCGAACTCGGCCAGATGGCGGCGGAGCCCGGCGCGCACGTCGAGGCGGGTGCGGGCGTCCAGCGCGGCCAGCGGCTCGTCCAGCAGGAGCAGCCGGGGGCGGGTGGCGAGGGCGCGGGCGAGGGCGACCCGCTGGGCCTGACCGCCGGACAGGGCGCGGGGTTTGGCGCCCGCGCGGTCCCTCAGGCCCATCCGCTCCAGCAAGTCGGCCGCCTGGGCGCGGGCCTCCGCCTTCGGCACCCCGTGGCAGCGCGGGCCGAAGGCCACGTTGTCGAGGGCGGTGAGATGGGGGAAGAGCAGATAGTCCTGGAAGACGACGCCGACCGGGCGGTGTTCGGGCGGGGTCCGCAGCCGGCGCTCCGGCTCCTCCAGGGTCCGGCCGTCCAGCCGCAGCGCACCCGTGGTGAGCGGGGTGAGCCCGGCCAGGGCGCGCAGAGCGGTGGTCTTGCCCGCGCCGTTGGGCCCGAGCAGAGCGACCACCTCGCCGGGGGCGGCGGACAGCCGCAGGTCGAGGCGGAAGGTGCCGCGGTCCACGACGAGGCGGGCGTCGAGGCCGTCGGTGCGCCGCCCGGCGTCCTCGGTGGGGGAGGCGTCCGTGGTCATGAGGCGGCCATCCAGCGGTCGCGCAGTCCGGCCAGGACCGCGATGGAGACGGCGAGCAGGACGAGGCTGAGCGCGATGGCGGCGGCCGGGTCGCTCTGCAGCGCGAGATAGACCGACAGCGGCATCGTCTGCGTACGGCCGGGGAAGTTGCCCGCGAAGGTGATCGTGGCGCCGAACTCCCCCAGCGCCCGCGCCCACGCCAGCACCGCGCCCGCGGCCACGCCGGGCGCGACCATCGGCAGGGTGACGCGGCGGAAGGCGGTGAAGCGCGAGGCGCCGAGGGTGGTGGCGGCCTCCTCGTAGCGCGGATCGGCGGCCCGCAGCGTGCCCTCGACGCTGATCACGAGGAACGGCATCGCCACGAACGCCTCCGCGATCACCACCCCCGCCGTGGTGAACGGCAGCGTGATGCCGAACGCCGAGTCCAGCCAGCGGCCGACGATCCCGTTGCGGCCCAGCGCGAGCAGCAGCGCCACACCGCCCACCACCGGCGGCAGCACCAGCGGCAGGGTCACCAGGGCGCGCACCAGCCGGCGGCCGGGGAAGCGGGCGCGGGCCAGCAGCCAGGCCAGTGGCACGCCCAGCACCAGCGCCACGGCGGTGGCGGCGGTCGCGGTGATCAGCGAAAGGCGCAGCGCCTGCCACACCGCGACGCTGGTGAGCTGGTCGGGCAGACTCCGCCAGGGCGCGCGGACCAGCAGCGCCACCAGCGGAAGCACCAGGAAGACCAGACCGCCGAGGGCGGGCAGCAGCAGCGGCAGCGGGACCCCCGCCCGGAAGCGGGGGGTGCCGGACCGTCGCCGCGAGCCACCGTCCAGGACCTCCGCCGGGCCGGTCACGGCGTCCGGCACCGGCCCCGACTTCTGCTCCGTCACGGCTTGTGGAAACCGGCCTCGCCGAGCACCTTCTGGCCCTGCGCGGACTTCACCAGGTCGATGAAGGCGGTGGCCGCCTCGGCGTTGGGGGCGTTCTTCAGCAGGGCGATCGGATAGTCGTTGATGGCCTGCTTGGACTCGGGGAACTCCACGCCCGCGACCTTGCCGCCCGCCGCCTTCACATCGGTCTTGTAGACGACGGAGGCGTCCACCTCCTTGAGCTGCACCTTGGTCAGGGCGCCCTTGACGTCCTGCTCGTACGAGACCGGGGTGAGCTTCAGCTCGGACGCGTCCAGCGCCTTCTGGGCCGCCGAGCCGCAGGGCACCTCCTTGGCGCACAGCGCGACCTTCAGCCCGGAGCGGGTGAGGTCCTTCAGCGTCGCGATCTTCTTCGGGTTGCCCGGGAGGGTCGCGATCTCGAGCTGGTTGCGGACGAAGGTGGCCGGGGTGCCCTTGGCGTCCTTGGCGTCGGTGACGGTCTTCATGGTCTTCGGGCTCGCGGCGGCGAAGACATCGGCGGGCGCCCCGGAGGTGATGCTGGCCGCGAGGGCGTCGCTGCCGCCGAAGTTGAAGGACACCTTGGTGCCGGGGTGTTCCTTCTCGAAGGTCTTGCCCAGCGCGGTGAAGCTCTCCTTCAGCGAGGCCGCCGCGAACACGGTCACCGTGCCGGACGGCTTCTTCGAGGACGAGCCGGAGTCGGACTCCTCGGAGGAGTCGTCGGAGTCGCCGGAGGAGCAGGCGGTGAGTGCCATGGCGGCGAGCGCGAAACCGCCCACCGCACGGTAGGTCCAACGGACTCGGGATTGGGATCCGGATACGGAACGGGTCGTCATGGAGTCTGTCTCTCCCTCTCTGCCTCTGCTGCCGCTGCCGCCTGTGCCACTGCCGCCCTCGGCGCGCGTGCTCACGGGGTTTCCACGACCACGTTGGTCGACTTGATGACGGCGACGGCCGGAACGCCGGGCTCCAGCTTCAGCTCCTCCGCCGACTCCCGGCTGATCATGGACACCACGCGGAACGGCCCGGCCTGGATCTCCACCTGCGCGGACACATCGCCCAGGATCACCTCGGTGACGATCCCCGAGAAGCGATTGCGGGCCGAGGAACCGGGGTTGTCGCGCTCCGCGCTCCTGGCGACCTCGCGGGCGAACGCGGCGAGCGCCGGGCCCGGGATGATCCGGCGCCCCTGCTCGTCCCGTTCGGCGGTCAGCCGTCCGCTGTCGACCCAGCGCCGCAGGGTGTCGGCGCTGACCCCCATCAGGGCCGCGGCCTCACCGATCCGGTACGTATGCATCCGCCGATGGTAGCGCCGCATCTGCGAGCCGGTACATGGCGGTCAGGTGGTATTCGTCCAACGATTCGGGTACGAAGGCTGGCATCTGCGCGAGGGATGGGGCTCAGGGCTCGTCGTCCGCCTCGGCTCCGGGCTCCTCGTCCCCGTCCGCCATCCCCGCCAGCTCCCCCAGCGTCACCGGGGCCGCGAACGGCCGTGCCGAGAGCGGTCGCAGATCCTCCGCCGTGGCCGGGCGGCCGGTCAGCGACGCGGTGACGGCGGCGACGGCGAACCCGCAGATCCGGCCCTGGCACCAGCCCATCCCCGGGCGGGCCAGGAGCTTCATGGTGCGGGGGTCCTCGGCGCCGAGTTCGCTGCGGGCTCGGCACAGCTCCCCGTAGGTGACCTCCTCGCAGCGGCAGACCACCGTGCGTTCGGTCAACCGGCCGGTCCAGCCGGCGGGCACGGGGTAGGTGTGGTGCAGGGCGGCGGCGAAGGCCCGGCCGTGGCGGATCGTGGTGCGCAGCCGTCGCGCGGCGCGCGGATCGACCGGCAGCCCGTGGGCCGCCGCCAGGGTCAGGGCGGCCAGCCGTCCCTCGGCGACGGCCAACGCGGCGCCGCCCACGCCCGTGGTCTCCCCCGCGGCCAGGACGTCCGGGACGGTGGTGCGCTGACGGGCGTCGACCACGGCGACGAGGGAGCCGTCGAGGTCGCGCCGGGTGTCGGCGCCGACCATCAGCGGCAGTTCGAGGGCGGGGGTGAATCCCCAGCCCAGCGCCACCAGATCGGCCTCGAGCACCTCGCCGCCGTCGAGCCGCACCCCGCGCACCCGGTCCTCGCCCAGGATCTCGGTCACCGCGGCCCGTGTCCGGTACGGGATGCGGTGGCGGGCCATCAGCGCCGCGTACCGCAGCGCCTCGGCGGACTTGGCGGGCGCCTGTACCGCCCCGCCCAGGTGGCGCAGCCAGCCATGCGCCGGGTTGGCCTCGCATACGGCCAGGACGCGCACACCCGCCTGAGCCAGACCCGTCGCCACCGGCAGCAGGAACGGGCCCGTGCCCGCGACCACCGCCCGGCGACCCGCCGCCGTCCGATGCCCCTTCAGCAGTGCCTGGACGCCTCCGGCGGCCATCACCCCCGGCAAGTCCCAGCCGGGCAGAGGCAGTTGGCGGTCGTGGGCGCCGCAGCAGAGCACCAGGGCGCGGGCCCGCACCCGGTCCCGCTCGACGGGGGCCGTGTCGTACGGACCGTTCAGGCGCAGGGTGAACGGCCCGGTGTCCGGGCGGGAGCGGTCGATCAGCCAGACCTGATGGCCGGGGAGGTAGTGGAGGCGGCCGAGGCGGCGCTGGTGGTGCAGCCGGGCGCGGAGGCGGGCGAAGAGCCGCCCGTCGCGGTGGCCGGGGTGCGGGGGGTGTTCGTCGTCATGGCGCCAGTACTGGCCGCCGGGGAGCCGCCCCGCGTCGATGAGGGCCACGCCCAGGCCCGCCTCGGCGGCGCCGACGGCGGCGGAGAGCCCGGCGGGTCCCGCGCCCACGACGGCCACGTCATACGTCGGCGGATCAATCGACATCGCCACCACCACCGCCCTTACCCTCGCCATCTACACGGCTATCGACACCGCGACGGTCGCCGTCATCGCGACGGCCACCGCCGTCGCCGCCCTCCGCCGACAGCCGCATCCCGTCCCGCGCCGGGACCAGACAGGCCCGCTGGCCGGGCCGCCCGTCCACGGTGATCAGACAGTCGAAGCACACCCCGATCCCGCAGAACAGCCCGCGCGGTCTGCCCTCCCGCCGCGTCGTCCGCCAGGCCACGATCCCGGCGGCCATCAGCGCCGCGCCCACGCTCTGCCCGGGCAGCGCCGTGACCGTCGCGCCGTCGAAGGTCAGCCGATACGGCGGCGGTCCACTGCGGGTGCTGCGCTCACTCATCCGCGCCCTCCTTCGCCCGCGAAGCGTTCGGGAGCGAACGGCGCCAGGTCCAGCTCCGTCGCCTCCCCCGTCAGGGCCTGCGCGATCAACTTCCCCGTCCCCGCCGCGAGGCCGATGCCCGCGCCCTCGTGGCCGCAGGCGTGCCACAGCCCGGGGGCGCGCGGGTCGGGGCCGATGACCGGCAGATGGTCGGGGCAGTACGGCCGGAAGCCCGCGTACACCCGCATCGCCCGCACCGACGCCAGCACCGGGAACAGCCCGATGGCGCCGCGGGCCAGCGCCTGTAGGGCGGCGGGGGACGGTCGCCGGTCGAAGCCGACCCGCTCCCGGGTGGAGCCGATCAGCACCGTGCCGCCGCCCGTGCCCTCCACGACCGGCGACGCCTGCAGCTCCGCGTCCGAACTGGCCACGGCGTCCACGTAGTCGGCCGCGTAGACCTTGTGCCGTACGGTCGCGGGCGGCAGGGGTTCGGTGACGAGGACGAAGCCACGGCGCGGCAGCACCGGCAGTTCGACGCCCGCGAGCCCCGCCACGGCACCGGCCCAGGTGCCCGCCGCGTTCAGGACGGCGGGGGCGCTGATGGTGCCGTGAGGCGTTCGTACGCCGGTGACCGGGGAGCCCACGTGACCATCGCCCGGCCGCCCGCCACCCGGCCGCAGGAACCCCACCACCTCCGTCCGCGTCCGCACCACCGCTCCGTGCCGCCGCGCGAGCCGCAGCAGCTGCGCCGCCGCCAGCATGGGCTGCACCTGGGCGTCCTGCGGATACAGCGCGCCTCCGGCGGCCTCGCGGGTCAGCCGCGGTTCGAGGGCGTGGAGTTCCGCCCCGGACACCTCGTGTACGTCGACACCGAGGGCCCGCTGCCGCTCGGCCAGCGTCCGCAGCGCGTCCAGGGCGGTGGGGGTGGAGGCCACCACCAGCCCGCCCTTGGACTCGAACTCCCACAGCCCGCCGTACGCGCCCAGGTCCTCGCCCCACACCTGCCGCGAGTACTGGGCGAGTTCCAGCTCCGGGCCCGGCTCCTTGTCCGAGACCAGGACGTTTCCCTCGCCCGCACCCGAGGTGCCGCCCGCGACGGCGCCCCGGTCGACCACCACGACCCGCAGCCCGGCCAGGGCGGCGAACCAGGCCGCGGCCGCACCGACCACCCCGGCGCCGATGACGACGAGGTCGGCGGTGCTCGGCAGCTCCTCGGTGGTCCCCGGAGTCGTGCTGGAGGGGCGCCCACGGGAATCGGATGTCTCTCCCACCATCGCCACGCTCCCCTACGTCCCCTACAGCAAAAACCCGGCCGGAAACGGATCGTCGGGATCGAGATGGAACTGCGCGGTGCCGGTGACCCACGCCCGCCCGGTGATCGCGGGCACGACGGCGGGCAGCCCCGCCACCGTGGTCTCCTCCAGCAGCCGCCCGATGAACCGCGTCCCGATGAACGACTCGTTCACGAACTCCTCGCCGAGGCCCAGCTCACCGCGTGCGTAGAGCTGCGCCATCCGCGCGGAGGTGCCGGTCCCGCAGGGGGAGCGGTCGAACCAGCCCGGGTGGATGGCCATGGCATGGCGGGAGTGGCGCGCCGTCGACCCCGGGGCCTTCAGATAGACATGGTGGCAGCCGGTGATGTCCGGCCGCTCGGGGTGGTGCGGCGGCTCCTGCGCGTTCACCGCCTCCATGATCTTCAACCCGGCGGTCAGCAGCTCCTGCCCCGCCGCCCGGTCGAACGGCAGCCCGAGCGCGTCCAGCTCCACGATGGCGTAGAAGTTGCCGCCGAACGCGATGTCGTAGCGCACCTCGCCGAAGCCGGGCACCCGCACCGTACGGTCCGTGGCCAGGCTGAACGAGGGCACGTTCCGGATCGTCACCGAGGTCGCGGCGCCGTCGCGCACGGCGACGTCCGCGACCACCAGGCCCGCCGGGGTGTCCAGGCGGATGGTGGTGACCGGTTCGCGCACCTCGACCATCCCGGTCTCGACCAGCACCGTGGCCACCCCGATGGTGCCGTGCCCGCACATCGGCAGCACCCCGGACACCTCGATGAAGAGCACTCCGTGATCCGCGTCCGGCCGGGTCGGCGGCTGCAGGATGGCCCCGCTCATCGCGGAGTGGCCGCGCGGTTCGTACATCAGCAGGGTGCGCAGATCGTCCTGGTGCTCCATGAACCACCGGCGGCGCTCGGCCATGGTCGCGCCCGGGAGCGTCCCCACCCCGCCGGTGACCACCCGGGTGGGCATGCCCTCGGTGTGGGACTCCACGGTGTGCAGGACCCGCCGCGACCTCACGAGCGCCCCCTTACCGTTCGCCGCGACCTCACCGGCTCCCCTTCGCCGATGGGCCCTTCGCCGACGGGCGCCTCACCGGTACCCCAGCCCGAGCACGGTCTCGGTCTCCCGGACGACGCGCGCCGCCACCTCGCCGCTCAGCCGCGAGCGCGGCGGCCGGCAGGATCCGCCGCGCAGCCCGGCGAGGTCCATGGACGCCTTGATGGCCTGGACGAACTCGGTCCTGGAGTCCCAGCGCAGCAGCGGATGCAGCGCGCGGTACAGCGGCAGCGCCTTCTCCAGGTCCGCGCCGACGCCCGAGGTGGCGAGCCGGTACAGCTCCACGGTGGACTCGGGAATCGCGTTCGGATACCCGGCGATCCACCCCACGGCCCCGGCGAGCCCCAGCTCCAGCAGGACGTCATCGGCGCCGACCAGCAGATCCAGCCCGGGGGAGCGCTCGGCGATCTCGTACGCCCGCCGCACATCCCCGCTGAATTCCTTGACCGCGACGATCAGCCCCTCCCCGTGCAGCTCGGCCAGGAGCTCCGGGGTGAGGTCGACCTTGGTGTCATGGGGGTTGTTGTACGCCACCACGGGCAGCCCGGCCCGCGCCACCTCGCGGTAGTGGCCGACCACGGCCTCCCGGTCGGCGCGGTAGCTGTTCGGCGGCAGCGCCAGCACCGCCCGCGCCCCGGCCTCCCGCGCCTGCTCCGCCCACCGCCGGCTCTCCAGCGCCCCGTACGCCGCCACCCCCGGCATCACCCCGAACCCCTCGGGCGCCGCCTCCACAGCCACCCGCACCACCCGCGCGCGCTCCTCGTCCGTCAGGGTCTGATACTCCCCCAACGACCCATTGGGGCAGACCCCGTCACATCCGTGCTCGGCGAGAAACCGCACATGGGCGGCGTATCCCTCGTAGTCGACCGACAGCTCGTCATCGTCATGGAACGGAAGCGCCGTGGCGACATGAACGCCACGCCAGGGCGCGGAAACACCGGGAATCTCGGGCATGCGGAACCTTCTCGGGGAGGGGACCAGGCCACTTGTCCGTTCAACGGTAACAGTGCAATGTCACACCGCACAGACCTCGGCACGCGACTGGTTATGGCAAGAGGACGCCGGATCGGCGGCCGGGGCGCACCTCACCGGAAGTCACCGGAAACGCACAGGAGTTCACACGGCGAACGGTGCGGTCTGGACCTTTTGCGGCGGGGAACTTTGTGTCGCATTGAGCAGTGAACGTGACTACTATTCACCTCAATTCGACACGACCTCACGGCTTGTCAGGCGGCTCGAAATCCCTAAACGGGGACTGCTCTACGTCTCTTGTCAGCCAGGTCACCGGCATGAAAGGCTCGGCCCGCCCCGTAAGGGGAATCCCCAACTCCGAGGCAGAGCTGTGCTGTTGGCTGACCACCCCGCAGCCCGTTTATGAGAGGGTTGCCCCCGGCGGGGGCGCCGCTGTTCGTGAGTGAGGAATTGCCTCCATGCCCGACCACTCATCGCCCAGGGAATCTCCCGGGGACGGCTCCCCGGCGCGCCACGGTCTCGCCGAAGCGCCCGCCGAGGAAGTCGATGGCGCGGCCTCCGCGACGGCGCTGCTGGGCGCCTATTGGGAGGCGGTCGCCGATTACGCGGAACTGTGCACGACCACTCCAGAAGACGGGATGCGGCTCGCCACCGAGGCGTTCCGGCGGGGTATTCGGGAAACCCGCCACCGCCGCACCCGGGGCTTCGGCAAGCGTCTCCCGTGGCTGCCGCTCTTTCTGACCTCCGTACGCAAGACCGCAGCCGACTGGCACGCCCACCGCCACGGCGACCGACTCAACCCGGAGCTGCGGACGTGGCTGACCTCCGACCTCGCCGCCCGCTTCGCCGCCCCGCCCCGCGACCAGCCGCTCGCGCTGCGCGCTCTGCGGGATCTGCCGGAGGCGGACGGGGAGCTGCTGTGGCTGGTCGAGGTGGAGGCGCGGTCCACGGAGGCGGTGGCCCGGCAGCTGGGCTATGACCCGGAGTACGCCACCGAGGAGATCGACCGGGTCCGCGCGGCCTTCCGTGAACGGTGTCAGCGCGCCCATGTGGAGACCCTCACCGACGAGGAGTGCCGCAGCTACGCCAAGCTGCTGGACGCCGCCACCCGGGCGCCCGACTCCCCCTCACCCGCCGACCTGTGGCAGCACCTCGCCCGTTGCCGGTCCTGCCGTGACGCCGCCACCTGCATGTATGTGGACGGCGAGGGGCTGCCCGGCGCGCTGACGAGCGGGGTCATCGGCTGGGGCGCGCACCCCTATCTCGCGCGGCGCCGCGCGCTCGCCGAGCGGGCCCCGGGCACCACGCCCAGCGCCCGCGCCGCCGCGCCCACCGCGCACGCGGTCCGCGCGTCGCTGTGGGAGCGGCTGCGCGACCGGGTCCTGGACGCGATCGGGGGGCGACGGAGCAGACGGGCCGGTGGCAGACGGGCCGGTGACGCGGGCGGCAGAGCCGGAGCCGACGGCAGAGCCGGAGCGGGCGGGGCCGATGGTGCGGGTGGTTCCCACGCCGGCGGGCACCGGGCCGGCCGGAGCCGCACCTCCCGCCGCCGGTTACGCAGAGCCCGTACGACGGTCATCCTGGCGGTGATAGCCGTCGTCGCCCTCGCCGCACTGGTCGCGATGACCAGAACCGCCACGGACTCCGACGACCGCAGCGGCGGGTCCACGGGCCCGGACGAGACCTACGGCGGCCTGGCCCCCGCCACCTCCTCACCGCACAACCCCGGCGGCACCGCCTCCCCGAGCCCCTCGACGGGCGGGAGCGACGGCAAGGACCCGGGCGAAGGCTCCGGCCACGACCCCGGCAAGGGTTCGACGAGAAAGCCCCGTCACTCCCCCTCCGCGTCCCCCCGCCCTCCAAGGGCGACTCGGGCTCCGGCTCCGCCTCCGGCCACGGTGGAAGGCCGCCCTCCGGCCGGACGCCCGGCACATACGCCGACTGCACGGCCCGCTTCGAGCTGGTCACCGAATGGCCCGAGGGCTTCAAGGCCGCCGTCACCCTCACCTCCCGCAAGGCCCTCGACGACTGGCGGGTCACCTGGACCTTCCGCGACTCCCAGCGGGTGACCCAGATGTGGGACGGGGAGTTCACGCAAGCCGGCGCGAAGGTGACCGCCACCGCCGCCGACTACAACAAGCGGGTCAAGGCGGGCGGCTCCCTCTCCGTGGGCTTCCTCGGCACCTGGAACGACGGCAACCGGCCGCCCGGGGCGTTCACCCTGAACGGCCGCCCCTGCGCGGACTGACGACAACGCGCTGCCCGGCCCGAACGGCGTTCCCACCCGGATGGCGGAACAAGTCCTCCGTCCAGGGGGAAAACATCTCGGAGTGAGCAGTGTCCTGAGCGGCATCGTGACCCTGCCCCCCGACGCCCCCGCCGGGCGGGCGGCGCGGGTGGTGGTGGAAGTGCGCAACGTGTCCCGCTCCGATACCCCCGAGTCGATCGTGGCGGCACAGGTCCTCACCGATGTGCCGCTGAGCCCGGGGGCCACGTCCCGTTCAGTGTCACCGTCCCGGGTGAGCTGGTGCCGGGCGACAACTACGGGCTGCGGGTCCATGTGGACGTCAGCGGCTCCGGGGTCATGGAGAGCGGCGATCTGGTCAGCGCCGAGGCCAACCCCGTACCGGCCGGATCCACCGCCGGTCTGATCGCCTCGGTCACCCTCGTCTGAGGGGCGTCCCCGGCGCGATGCCGCACCGGGGGCCTCCCGACTCCGTGTGGTCAGTTGTCGCTCGCCGCGTCGGAGTCCGCCTTGTCGGCCGCCGACTCGGCGTCGTCCACCAGCTTGTTCAGCTCGTCCAGCTCGGAGGTGGACGGGGCCGGTGCGGTGGCCGAGGGGGCGGACGACGACCCCGATGAGCCGTCCGAGCCGTCCGCGTCGTCCGAACCGCCCTTGCCGCCACCGCAGCCGGTGGCCAGCGCGGCGCAGAGCACCGCCGTGGCCGCCACGGTCCAGGGGCCGCGCCGCACGGGCCGGCCGCGCCTCATGTGCCGGAACCCTCACCGCGCGAGGCGCACCACGTCTGGACCTTCGACAGGTCCTTCTGGCGCTGCTCGAGCGTGGTCACGAGGGACCTGCGGAAGGTGAGCTTGTGGTTGAGGAAGGTCTCGACCTCGGTGTGGTCCGCCTTCTCGGCCCGCTCGACCCGCTTCGCCAGCCGGGCCACCGACCCCTTGACGTTCGCCTGGCCCTTCAGCCGCTTCAGCGCCCGGTCCAGCCGCTTGTCGATCTTCTTGGCGCGCTTGCACAGCCCCTGGGAGCCGTCCCCCGCCCCCTTGTGCGGCTTCGCGCTCGGGGTGGCGGCCGGTGTCGAGGCCGGGGCGCCGCCGTCCGCCGCCGCGACGCCCACCGGACCGAGCAGCGCAGCGGTGGCCGCGCAGGCCACGATGACGCTCTTTCCACGGTGCATGGTGCTGTTCCTTCCCTCGGGGCCGGACGGCCCGGGAGGGGCCGGGCCGTCCCGGACTGGGGAAAAACCTAGGAGCCTTCTTTGTGGAAACTCTGTGGGCCGGAAAAGCCCTCCCTCACGGGCCTGTTGGACCGCCCTCCGGTGTTCCCGACGGCCGCAGGACGAAGCCCACGCCGCGCACCGTGTGCAGTATCCGGGGCCGGCCGCCCGCCTCCAGCTTGCGGCGCAGATAGCTGACGAAGGTGTCCACCGCGTCCGTCCGCACCTCGAAGTCATAGCCCCAGACGCGGTCCAGCAGCTGATCGCGGGTGAGCACGATCCCGGCGTTGCGGGCGAACATGTCCAGCAGCTCGAACTCGCGCCGGGTGAGCCGCAGCGGCGTTCCGTCCAGCCACGCCTCCCGCGCCTCCGGCGCCATCTCCAGCCCGCCGGCCCGCACCCGGTCGGTGGCGGCGGGCGGACGGCGGCGCAGCAGGGCGTGCAGCCGCAGCACCAACTCCTGGAGTGCGAACGGCTTGACGAGATAGTCGTCGCCCCCGGCCTGCAGCCCGGCCACCCGGTCGGCCACCTCGTCGAGCGCCGAGAGCATCAGGACGGGGACGTCATTGCCGTCCCCGCGCAGGGCGCGGCACACCTCGATACCGCTGAGGTCGGGCATGGAGATGTCCAGGACCACCACATCGGGCGCGCCGTCGCGCACCGCGGCGAGCGCGGCGTGGCCGCCGTCCGCGAGGGTCACGGAGAACCCGTTGAGCCGCAGCCCGCGCTCCAGGGACCGCCGTATGGCCGCGTCGTCGTCGGTCACCAGGACGCGACCGCCACCTGTCTCTCCCATGTCCCCACCACCTCCGGCCGGGCATGGTACGTGGCGCGTGGTGCGCCCGGCCCGGCCCAGGGGGCCGGTATGGCCTTTGGGCCAATTGACTCTGTCCCGTCCGCGCCGTGGGATAAGCGTGGTTCACCCCTTTCCCGCCGCGCCCGCCCAGGAGCCGGTGTGTCCTCCGCCCGCGAAGGAGCCAGCGTGTCCCAGCCCGCCACCACCCCGGACGCCCTGGACGCGCCGCGTACCCCGGACGCGCCACACCCCCTGCAGACCCTGGAGGCCCTCGGCCCCAAGGGGCCCTACCGCTCCCGTCACCGCCTCACCATCAGCGATGTCACCGGCGCCCCCATGGCCGAACTCTCCCTGGTGCCCCGGCTGTTCGTCACCCGGGCGCTGGCCGCGCTGCACGCCGCCGCCACCCCGCCGCTGGAGGAGCGGCTGGCCGCGCTGAAGCGGGCGGGGGAGCTGTTCGCCACCGGCACCGTCGCCGGGATGACGGCGGCGGCCTACGAGAGCGCGGTGTGCCGGATGTCGGGCACCCCGCTGGCCAATGTGCGGATCGCCGTGGAGGCGATACGGCTCAGCGCCACCGAGGCGTACCGCAGCGTCCAGGCGGCCCGCCCGGTGGGGGCGGTGGGCGACTGGCGCGATCCGTACGCCCGCGGCGGCACCGCGGTGTGGATCCGGCGCGGCGATGTCTTCGCCGTGCACGCCGCCGGCAACCACCCCGCCGTGCACGCCCTGTGGCCGGAGGCGCTGGCGCTGGGCTACCGGGTGGCCGTACGCCCCTCCCGCCGTGAGCCGCTCACGCCGTACCGGCTGGTCAGCGCCCTGCGCGAGGCGGGTTTCGGGACGGATCAGGTGGTGCTGCTGCCCACCGACCACGACGCGGCCGGGGAGATCCTGCACGGTGCGGATCTGTCCATGGTCTACGGCGGCCAGGAGGTCATCGACCGCTACGCCGCCGATCCGGCCGTGCTGCCCAACGGTCCCGGCCGCTCCAAGATCCTGCTCACCGCCGACCGGGAGTGGCGCGACCATCTCGATGTGGTCGTCGACTCGATCGCCCGCCATGGCGGCACCGCGTGCGTCAACGCCACCGCCGTGCTCGTCGAGGGCGATCCGGCGCCGGTCGCCGAGGCGCTGGCGGAGCGGCTCGCCGCGCTCCCCAGCCTGCCGCCGCAGGACGAGAAGGCGGTGCTGCCGGTCCATCCGGTCGAGACCGCCCGTGGCTTCGAGCGCCTGCTGCTCGGCAAGGCGGCGGGCGCCCGGGCATGGCTGGGCGGTGACGGAGTGGTGGACGACCTCGGCGACGGCAGCGCCGCCCTGCGCCCCGCCGTCTTCCAGCTCGACGATCCGCGGGACCCGCGGCTGGGTATGGAGCTGTCGTTCCCCTGCGTCTGGGTGGCCCCCTGGACGCGTGCGGCGGGGGCCGCGGCGCTCCGGGACAGCCTGGTCGTCACGGCGATCACCGGGGACGAGGCGCTGCTGGACGCGCTGCTCGCCGAGCCGTCCATCAAGAACCTCTACATCGGGGACCACCCCACGCACTGGATCGCCCCGGGCATCCCGCACGACGCGTATCTCGGCGAGTTCCTGATGCGTACGAAGGCCGTCATCCGCGGCTGACGGCGCCGACCCGGCGTCGCCCGTCCTGACGACGCCGGCCCCGCGCCGCCTGTCCCGACGGCGCCGACCCGGCGTCGCCCGCCCCCACGAGGAGCATGAGGAGCAACCCGTGCCGACAGCTTCCCTTTCCGTGCTCGACGTCCCCTTCGACGAGCGCCCCGACCCCGACGAGTACATCCGCGCCGCCATGGAGTGGCACTTCGGCCCGGACACCGGCTCCCCGTTCTGGCTGCGGAAGGCACGCACGCTGGACTTCGATCCGCGCCGGGACGTCAAGGGCGTCGCCGATCTCGCGCTCTTCCCCAATGTCACCGGGGAGTTGCGCGAGGTGCCGGTGCGCGATCTGATCCCCCAGGGCTACGGCGCCGACGCCCGGATCGTCGGTGTCTTCGAAAGCGGCGGCACCACCGGCGCGCCCAAGCGGATCGTGTGTCTGCGCGACTGGCTGGACCGGCTCACCCACGGGCTGAGCGCCGACCTCGACGGGCTCGGCATCCCGCGCGGGGTGGACTGGCTCGCCATCGCGCCCAGCGGCCCCCATATGGTCGGCGAGATGGTCGCGGGCACGGCCGCCCGGCACGGCGGGCTGATGTTCCGCGTCGACATGGATCCGCGGTGGGTGAAGAAGCTGATCTCCGCCGGGAAGGCCGAGGAGACCGACGCCTATGTGAGCCACCTGGTGGAGCAGGCGGCGTACGTCCTGCGCACCCAGGAGATCGGGGTGCTGATGACCACCCCGCCGCTGCTGGAGCGGCTGGCCCGGCATGACGACCTGATCGAGCTGATCGGGGAGAAGGTCAAGGGCATCATGTGGGGCGGTGCCCATATGGACGCCGACACCCGCGATCTGCTGCGCACCGAGGTCTTCCCCGGCTGTGCGCTCTACGGCACCTACGGCAACACCATGATCCTCGGCGGCGCCACCGAACGGCTGGGGCTCGGCCCGGACGAGCCGTGTGTCTTCGATCCGCGCACGCCGTTCGTCACCTTCTCGGTGGTGGACCCGGCGAGCGGGGAGCCGGTGCCGTACGGCGAGCGCGGCCAGGTGGTGATGAACCACGTCAGCAAGTCCGCTCTGCTGCCGGGCAACCTCGAGCGCGATCTGGCGATCCGCGTCCCGTCGCCCGAGGGCGCGACCGGGGACTCGGTGGCGGATGTGGGGCCGGTCGCGATGTTCGACGACGAGGTCGTGATCGAGGGCGTCTACTGACGGGCGGCGTACGGCGGGCGGCACCTGGCCCACACCGGGCGGCCGGACGGCACGCCTGACACCACGCCCCCACCAGGCGTTTGCCCACGTTCCGCCATGGACCCATTCAGTCGCGACAGGCGCAGTGGTTACGATCTGGCGCGATGGGCAGAGGGCAGGGCGGAGTGGGCCACATACGGACGGACGCGGTGCGCGGCACCGTGCCGTCCGTCCTCTGCCGTGCCGTGCTGCTGCTCGCCGCGGCGATCTGGGTGGCGCCCTCGTGCGTCCATCCCGCCGCCGACCACAACGGCCTGTCGACGGGGTGCCCGCGCCGTCCGGCGGACACCGCCGCGTGGGCCGAGCCGCACGAGAAGCCGGTCAGCTATCCGTCTCCCGGGCACGGCCCGTCCGACGTCTCCGGCTCCGGCACCGGCTCCGGAAGCGACGACTGTGTCACGGGCCCCCGGGGCGTGGTCCAGGCCCTGGTGCCCACGCCCGTACCCCCGCTCTTCCTCGCCGAGGTTCCACCGCCCGGCGGCCACCGGAATCCGGACTCCGTCCGGGCGCCGCCCGACCGCCCCGTCCGCGCCCTCGGCCTCCATCAGCTCCAAGTGCTTCGGACCTAGGCCGGCGCCGGTAACCGCGATGTACCGCTCCATCCATCCAGCGTGCGCACTGCGCGACCTGCGCGAACGGTGAGCACTCCGAGGACAAGGACAGCCATGGGCTCCAAGGGATCGAAGACGAAGGGCACCGCGGCCGACCGCCGCGCGAAGATAGAGGAACTGCGCCGCGCGGAGAAGGCGCGCGAGCGCAGGTTCCGGGCCATCACCATCACCTCCGTCGCGGTGATCGTCGCCGGGCTCGCCGTCGGGGGCTACTTCCTCGTCGACGCGGGCAACAAGAAGGACGAGAAGGAGGCGAAGGTCACCTCCGCGGTCGTGAAGACCGGCGAGTTCAAGGGCATGAAGACCTGGAAGAACCTGGGCCGGACGCATGTCCAGGGCACGGTGAAGTACGCGATGTCGCCGCCGGTCGGCGGAAACCACAACCAGGTCTGGCAGAACTGCAACGGCGACGTCTACACCAAGCCGCTGGCGAAGGAGAACGCGGTGCACGCGCTGGAGCACGGCGCGGTGTGGGTGACGTACACCGACAAGGCGACGAAGGAGGACATCGCCACCCTCTCGGAGCGGGTGAAGAAGACCCCGTACTCGATGATCAGCCCCTACCAGGAGCAGGACGCGCCGATCGTCCTCAACGCCTGGGGCAACCAGCTGGACATTCAGAAGGCGTCGGACCCGCGGGTGGCCGCGTTCTTCAAGAAGTTCGTCCAGGGCAAGCAGACGCCCGAGCCCGGCGCCTACTGCACCAACGGAAAGACCTCGTGAGCGACGGGACCGCCGTCGGCCGCGCCGCACGCCAGCCGTTGGTGGCGGGGATCGCCGCCGCCCTCGCGCTGCTGACGCTGGTGGCGGTGGCCGTCCTGTGGCTGACGAGCGACCGCTCGGAGGGCACGACCGACACGGGTACGCCGAAGGACACCTCCGCCGAGGCCGGTTTCGCCCGCGACATGTCCGTCCACCACCAGCAGGCGGTGGAGATGTCGTTCATCGTGCGCGACCGCACCGGCGACGACGAGGTGCGGCGGCTGGCGTTCGACATCGCCAGCACGCAGGCCACCCAGAGCGGCATGCTGCAGGGCTGGCTGGACATGTGGGGGCTGGACAAGACGTCCGAGGACCCGCCCATGACGTGGATGAAGAACGGCATGGACGGCATGGAGGGCATGGACCACGGCTCGATGAAGGGCATGGACGGCGGCGGCACGTACAAGCCGCACGACGGCTCGCTCATGCCGGGCATGGCCACCAACACCCAGCTCGACGCGTTGCGCAAGGCCAAGGGCAAGGCGGCCGAGGTGCTCTACCTGAAGCTGATGACCGCCCATCACAAGGGCGGCGTCGAGATGGCGAAGGGCGCGGTCGAACTGGTCAAGGACCCGACCGAGAAGCATCTGGCCACGACCATGGTCCAGGGCCAGCAGTCGGAGATCCAGCTGATGGCCGACATGCTCAAGGCACGCGGCGCGTCCTCCTGACGCCCCGCCGATGGCGCCCCCGCCCCGGGGGCGCCATCACCCCTCGCGTTCCCCCTTGCGTACGAACACCCCGGAGCGGGCGGCCTGATACGTCGTCTCGACGGTGGTGTGCACCAGCCGGTCGTCGATGGACCCGCGCAGAATGAGCACCCGGTAGTAGAGGGGCGCCGCCAGCGCGGCGATGACCTCCCGCGGATCGGTGTCCTCGGGGATCTCCCCCCGCTCCACCGCCTGCCGCGCGATCAGGGTCACCTCCTCGATCCGCCGCACGAACGCGGCACGGACGATCTCCTCGACCCGGGGATCGTGCGCGGCGGCCGCGAGCAGCCCCTGGAGTACGTTGCGGTTGCGCAGCGCGTTGTTGAAGTCCGCGATGGCCTGCGTGAGTTGCGTCAGGTCCCGCCGGAAGTCACCGGTGTCCGGGGTCGGCAGCGTCGAGCCGCGCTCGGCCAGCAGCTCGACGACGACGCCCTCCACCGTGCGCCAGCGCCGCCGGATGGTCGACACATGCACCCCCGACCGCCGGGCGAGCCGGTCCAGGGTGAGCGCGGCGAACGAATCGCGGTCGAGCTCCTCGTAGGCGGCCGCCAACACGGCGGCACGAGTCCGGGCCGTACGCCCCCCGGGGCGAGCCGACCCATGCGGTGGTCGCTCTGTCATGACGCGCCGACTTACGGCCCCTCCACCCTCGTGAGCACCAGACCTTCACGACATCCGGGCGCCCTACGCCGGGTAACCCATTGCACGGCGTACACGCCCCTCGCTATTGTGACACCCGTTACCTAATGCGCGCGACAGCGCATTAGGCCAACGGGGCGCAGAGTTGCCGGACCTTCCTCACGAGGGGAAGGAAGGTCCAGCACGCCCCCCTTTTCTTCCCACCGAGGCGACGCTCCCGGCCCGATACCAGCAGGGCCCGCGCACAGGTGGACGACGCGCTGACGGCGAAGGCCCCGGACCATAGGTGGTCCGGGGCCTTCGCCGGGTTCAGGGGGCGGGTCAGCGTGTGGTGGCGGTGGCGGCCTGGTCGATCAGGTTGGTGACGGCCTGGGGGCGGGAGACGGAGACGGCGTGGGAGGCGTTGATCTCCACGGTGTGGGACTGGGCACGGTCGGCCATGAAGCGCTGGGCGGCCGGCGGGATGTTCTTGTCCTGGGCGGCGAGCAGGTACCAGGACGGGACGGTCTTCCAGGCGGGCGTGGTCGCCTTCTCCTCCAGGGCCGAGGCGGCGACCGGGCGCTGGGTGGCGGCCATCAGGTCGGTCTGCGCGGTGGGGACGTCGGCCGCGAACTGGTCGTGGAACTTCTCCGGCTTGATGTACAGGTCGGTTCCGGTGCCGCCGTCGGGCAGGGGGAAGGGGACGGAGTTGAGGGTCTCGCCGAGGGTGCTGCCGGGGTACTTGTTGGAGAGCTCCAGCGCGCTCTCGCCCTTGTCCGGGGCGAAGGCGGCTATGTAGACGAGCGCCTTGACGTCCGGGTCGCCGACGGCGGCCTCGCTGATCACGGCGCCGCCGTAGGAGTGGCCGACGAGCACGATCGGGCCCTGGACGCTCTTGAGGACGCTGTGGAGGTAGGCGGCGTCGCCGGCCAGACCGCGCAGCGGGTTGGCGGGGGCGAGGACCGGGTAACCCGCGTGCCGCAGGCGCTTGATGACGCCGTTCCAGCTGGAGGAGTCCGCGAACGCGCCGTGCACCAGCACCACCGTGGGCTTCTTCTCCGCCGGGCGGTGTGCGGCCTTGGCGGCGGTGGCCGGGGTCGTGGCCGCCAGTGACAGGGCGGCCAGCGCGGCGAGCGAGCCGGCGAGGACGGCCTGGGTGCGGATCGGGCGAAGCAGGGACGTGAGGTTCATAGCGGAGCTCTCCATCTTCCCAGGGGCGCGACGACAGCGCCTGCGTCTGCGGCCCCTGGCTTGTTGTCCGGGGCGATACCGAGAAACCTAGCGGCCGATTACCTCGTGCGCAAGTAACTCGTGCGCGATCTTATGGAAGGCGAGCTTCTAGAGGGCGAGAGAAGTGCGACAATGGCTGCTCACGCGACCGACCGACGGCCAAGGAAGAGGAGGGGACCGGTGAGCGACACCCCCACCCCGACATCCGGCGAACCCGGCCGGCCCGGCGAGCCCTCGCTGCTGCTGGACGACCAGTTCTGCTTCACGCTGTACGCCGCCTCACGCGCGGTGACCAGCGTCTACCGCCCCCTCCTCGACGAGGTCGGGCTGACCTACCCCCAGTACCTGGTCATGCTCGTGCTCTGGCAGCACCGCACCGCCCCCGTCAAGGACCTGGTCACCACCCTGCACCTGGACTACGGCACCCTCACACCGCTGATCAAGCGGCTGGAGACGCACGGTCTGCTCAAGCGGCAGCGCCGCCCCGACGACGAACGGGTGGTCGAAGTGGCGCTCACCCCCGAGGGCGCCGCGCTCCGCGAGCGCATCCGCACCGTCCCGTCGGCGATCGGCGACGCCATCGGGCTCGGCGATGACGAGATCAAGACCGCGCAGGAGCTGCTGCGCCGGCTGACCACCAACGTCGAGCAGCACGCTTCCGGCAACGGCAACGGCAAGCGGTCGGCCGGAAGCGGACCGGCCGAATCCACCCCCTGAGTCCCCGAAAAGCCCCGCTCCCCCGGTGGGTGCCGTACCACCGGGGGGAGCGGCGTGCGTCGAACGGTCAGTGCGGGTGAGCCGGGGTGAACCGCACCGGAAGGGCAGCCATGCCGCGCATCATCAGCGTGACCCGCCATTCGAGGTCGTCCGGGTCGACGGACAGGGTGACGTCCGGGAGCCGGTCGAGCAGGACCTCGACCGCGGTGCCGGCGATGACCTGGGCGATCTCACGGGCGGCCGGGGGGCAGCCGTGCTTGCCGTGGCTGAAGGCCATATGGGCCTGGTTGCCGCCCGCGCCGGAGTGGAAGTCCGGGCGTACGTCGGGGTCGGCGTTGGCCGCGGCGAGGCCGAGCATCAGGCAGTCGCCCTTCCTGATGCGGCGTCCGCCGAGCATGGTGTCCTCGGCGGCCCAGCGGCCGATCCAGAACGGGACCGGGGTGTCCTCCCACAGCACCTCGTTGAGCGCCTGGCCGACGCTGCGTCGGCCGCCGGAGAGGGTGATGGCGAACCGTTCGTCGGTCAGCATCAGCCGGAGGGCGTTGGCGATCAGGTCGCTGGTGGGCTGCTGGACGGCGTAGACGCTGCCGAGCAGGTCGTTGACGATCTCGTCGTCGGTGAGCCCGGCCGGGTGGGCCACCAGATGGGCGGCGATGTTGACCTGGTCGGGGTTCTCCCGGACGCGCTTGATCAGCGCCTCCGTCCGGGTCTGCATATTCCGCAGCGCGAGGGGCGCGTCGTTCCCGGTGAGGTGGAGCGCATCGTCCTGGATGGCGGCGGATTCGGTGTCGTCCAGGCCGTACAGCCGGGTCACCACCCGCAGCGGGATCTGGCTGGCGTACTCGGCCACCAGATCGGCCCGGCCGCTGCCCGCGAAGGTGTCGATCAGCCGGTCGGCGACGCGCTCGCACTGCGCGCGCAGTTCGAACTGGTCGACCGCCGCCAGACCGTCCCAGATCGCCTCGGCCCGCCGCTGGTGATCGGCGCCCTCGCTGAACAGCATGGTCGGGCGGTAGCCGACGAAGCTCATCAACTCCCAGTCGGACGGCACCAGATGCCAGGAGTGCCAGCGGCGGGAGTCGCGGGCGAACAGATGGGGATCGGTGGTGACCCGGACCACCTCGCGGTAGCCGAGCACCGCCCAGACGGGGATCGTGCCGTCCAGCAGGACGGGCACGACCGGGCCGTGGTCCCGGCGCAGCTCCCGGTAGAGCTCCAGCGGCTCGGCCCGGAACCGCTGGTAGTCCAGCGGCACCGACCCGGCGGGCACCACCCCGTCGGGCGGCGCGGGGGCGGACCGGAAGACGGGCTCGGGCCAGTCCTCCGACAGGCCCTCCGGCGCGTCCTCCGACGCGTCCTCGAACGGGGACATGGGGTCAGGGGTGGTCACGCGGTGCTCTCCCCGGCGGTGCCGTTGGCGGAAAGGGAGTAGAGGTAGCGGGCGAGCGCGACCAGTACGGCCTTGCTGGAGTCGCGCTTGCGGGCGTCACAGTCGATCATCGGCACCTCGGGCGGGAGGTCGAGGGCCTCCCGCACCTCCTCCAGCGAGTGCTGCGGCTCGGTGAAGTTGTTGCGGGCCACGACGAACGGCGTGCCGTGGTGTTCCAGCCGGTCCAGCGCGTACCAGGAGTCGGAGAGCCGATTGGTGTCCACCAGGACGACCGCGCCCAGGGTCCCGGAGAAGAGCCGGTCCCACAGGAACCAGAACCGCTCCTGGCCCGGGGCGCCGAACAGATAGAGCACCATCTGCTCGTCCAGGCTGATCCGGCCGAAGTCGAAGGCCACCGTGGTGGTGGTCTTGTGCCGCACGAACGAGGCGTCGTCGATGCCGACGCCCGCCTGCGTCATCGTCTCCTCGGTGCTCAGCGGGCGGATCTCGCTGACCGACTGCACCATCGTCGTCTTGCCGACGCCGAACCCGCCCACGATCACGATCTTGAGACCGTTGCTCGCGCTCTCCGGCAGCGGAGCGTGTCCGGTACTGCCGGGGAGTGCCATGCTGACGGTGTCGTCAGAGATTCTGGAGTGCAACGAGCACCTTCTTCAGGGTTTCGGGCCCGGGCAGCCGGCCGCCGGGGCGGGCCGCCTGCGGATGGCGCGCGGTGATCCGGCCGGTGTCCAGCAGATCGCACAGCAGGATCTTGACCACGCTGACGGGCAGTTCCAGATACGAGGAGATCTCCACGACCGACAGGGGGCGGCGGCACATCCGCAGGATCCGGACGTGCTCGGACTGCATCCCGGGGGTGGGGTCGCTTTCGCTGACGATCAGCGTGACCATGTCGAACCGGCTCTCATCGGCCCGGCTGCGGCCGCCGGTGACGGTGTACAGCCGGTCCGGCCCCTCCTTGTCCAGCGGCCCTCGGATCATGCCGTCGCCCCGCCGCCGCTGTCGCCCGCGACCACCCTCGGAGCGGCTCGCAGATGGTCGCCGATCTGCTCGACCAGCTCGTTCATGTTGTGGCCGATGACGCCGACATCGGCGTCGTCCTGGGCCACCACGGCGAGATGGGCGCCTTCGCCGGCCTCGACGATGAACAGAATCCCCCCGTGGAACTCCGTCATCGACTGCCGTACGCCGCCGCTGCCGTCGCCGAACTCGATGGACGCGCCATGGGCGAGGCTCTGGATGCCCGACGCGATGGCCGCGAGCTGATCGGCCTGGTCCACGGACAACCCGGAGGAGAGGCACAGTTTGAGCCCGTCCCGCGACAGCACCAGCGCGTGGCGTGACCCCGGGGTCTTCTCCAGCAGGTTCTCCAACAGCCAGTCCAAGCTGCGGTCAGTGGTGTTCATCGGCGTTCCTTCTGTCACGGCTTGTCGTTCTCGGCAGGCTCGGCGGACTCGGCGGTCTCGTGGTGATCTGCGGATACCGAAGGCTCGGTGTCACACGGAGCACCGGCGGCGAAACCACCGCGGGCCGCCTGGCGGAAGGCGCCGAAGCGGGCTCCGGCTTCCTCGGGTCGTGGACGGCTGGTCTTGGCCTTGGGTTCCGCCTCGGCCGCCTGGGCGGCCGCCCGGGTGGCGGCGGCGAGCGTCTCGCCACGGCGCCGCTTGGGCAGTCCGTTGACGGGCCGTGAGGGCTGCGCGGCGGGATCCGGCGCGGACGACGGCGAAGGGGACGGCGAGGTGGCGGGTGCGGGGGCCGTCGCGGCAGGGGCCGCGGTGGCGGTGGCCGTGGACGCGACAGCCTGGGCGGGCGCCTGCCGGGGTACCCCGGAGCGTACGGAGCCCGGTGCGTCGAGGACGACCGCGTCCTGGTTGACGTGCGTGATCAGCTGCTGCGGGATCAGGACGACCACACCGGTGCCGCCCCGCGCGGACGGCCGGAAGGAGACGGTCAGCCCGTGCTTACGGGCCAGACAGCCGACGACCGCCAGGCCCAACCGGGTGCCGGACAGGCTCATCAGGTCCAGGCTCTCGGAGGAGACGGACTTCTGGGCGCGGTCCAGGGCGGCCGGGCCCATCACGAGCCCGCCGTCCTCGATGGTCACCACGACGCCCGCGTGCGTCTCCTCGACGTACACATGCACCTCCTCGGTGGGAGGCGAGAAGCTGGCGGCGTTGTCCATCAGTTCGGCGAGGGCGTGCATGACGCCCTCGGCCGCGTAACCGGCCACCGCGGCGTTGCTGGCCGAGTGGACCCGTACCCGCTGGAAGGCGCTGATCCGGCCGATCGCGCCGCGCAGCACGGACTCCATGACGATCGGCTTGGTCCAGCGGCGCCCGGAGCGGGCGCCGGTCAGCACCGCGATGCTGTCCGCGATCCGGCCCGCCTGGGCGGTGGTGTGGTCCAGCTTCAGCAGATCGCCGAGGACGGTCTCGTCGTGGCGGTTCTCCATCTCCCGCAGATCGGCCAGCATGCTGGTGGCCAGCGCCTGGACACGGCCCGCGGCGTTGGCGCACGCGGCCATCGCGGAGGCGCGCATCCGCTCACCGTCGCCGATCTCGCGCAGCAACGCCCGCAGCAGGAGCTGATGGGCCCTGCTGGTGGGGCGCTCCATGCGGGTGATCACGGTATCCACCGAGCCGCCCTCACGCAGTCTCCGCACCGCGGACGGAATCGTTTCCTCGGCGAGGCGGGTGGCCTCGATCTCCTTGGCGGCGGCCATGGTCTCCAGCTCCGTGACCCGCTCCTGGAGACGGCCGATGGTCCGCGAGCGGTTGGTGGCGACCGCGAGCGCCACCCCCAGCAGCACGGCGGCCACCGAGCAGAAGACGGCGACGGCGGCGCGCTGGGCGGACGGCACGGCGGTGGTCACCCACAGTCCCGCGCCACCGGCGACGACGGCGGCCAGCAGGGGGACGGTCAGGGCCCCACGTGTCACCGAGGGCCCTTTGTACGGATGGCTGGATATGTGTGCTGACATCTATCAGGTCCTCATGGGCGCGTTGAGGGTTTCTGGCTGGACCACGCGGACATCAAGCCGTGGGCGCCACATGTTAGTAGAGTCACGTCGCTTTGACCGGTCCCGCTCATCACATGGATCATGACGGTCCGTCAAGTTGGAGCGCCGAGAAGCGTCATCTTCCGGACGCATATGCCGCTGCCATCGCTCGCAAGCGATACAGACCCCAAAGCGTCACGGATCCGGAGACGTCACGGACCCGGAAGCGTCACGGATCCGGAGACGTCACGGATCCGGCAGCGTCACGGATCCGGCAGCGTCACGCCCCCGAACTTTCACGGAATCGCCAGCTCCGCCCAGATGACCTTGCCGTCCGAGGTGTAGCGGGTGCCCCAGCGCTCGGCGAACTGGGCGACCAGGAAGAGCCCCGGCCGCCCTCGTCCGTCGTCGCCGCGTACCGCAGATGCGGGGAGGTGCTGCTGGTGTCGGAGACCTCGCAGATCAGGGCCTTGTCGCGGAGCAACTGCACCCGGATCGGGCCGGTGGCGTGGCGGATGGCGTTGGTGATCAGTTCGCTGAGCACCAGCTCGGCGGTGAACGCCGCCTCGTCCAGCCCCCACTCCGCCAGCTTCCGCATCACCTCGGCGCGCACCCCGGCCACGGCGGCGGGGTCGGACGGCACGTCCCAGGAGGCCACCCGGTCGCCGCCCACGACCTGGGTACGGGCGGCGATCAGGGCGATGTCATCGCTCGGGTTGCTGGGCAGCAGCGCCTCCAGCACCTCGGTGCAGATCTCGTCGGGCGTGCGACCGGGGTGGGACAGGGCGTCGCGCAGCATCTCCAGACCGGTGTCGATCTCCCGGCGGCGGTCCTCGATGAGCCCGTCGGTATAGAGGACGAGATGGCTGCCCTCGGCCAGTTCCACCTCGGCGGTCTCGAACGGCAGCCCGCCCAGGCCCAGCGGCGGCCCGGCGGGCAGGTCGAGGAACTCCACGGAGCCGTCCGGACGCACCAGCGCGGGCGGCGGATGACCGGCCCGCGCCATCGTGCACCGCCGCGTCACCGGATCGTAGATCGCGTACAGACACGTCGCCCCCGTGATCCCCTCACTGCCGGCGCCCTCGCCCTCCGGCCCGCCGGGACCCTCGTCCTGGTCGATCCGGGCGATCAGATCGTCGAGGTGCGAAAGGATCTCATCGGGCGGCAGGTCGAGGGTGGAGAAGTTGTGCACCGCCGTCCGCAGCCGACCCATCGTCGCCGCCGCGTGCAGGCCATGCCCAACGACATCGCCCACCACCAGCGCCACCCGCGCCCCCGGCAACGGGATGACGTCGAACCAGTCGCCCCCGACCCCCGACTCGGCCGGCAGATAGCGGAAGGCCACATCCAGCGCGTTCTGCTCGGGCAGGGCGCGGGGCAGCAGGCTGTGCTGCAGGGTGACCGCCATGGTGTGCTCGCGGGTGTAGCGGCGGGCGTTGTCGATACAGACGGCGGCGTGCGCGGCGAGTTCCTCGGCGAGGGACACCTCTTCCTCTTCGAAGGGCTCGCGCTGCTTCATCCGCCAGAAGTTGACCACGCCCAGCAGCACGCCCCGGGCCCGCAGCGGCACGGTGACCAGGGACCGGACGCCGTATTCGATGACCTTGGCGGTCTGCTCGGGATCCTGCGCCTGCCAGCCGATGGCCTCGGTCAGATCGTCCTCGACGACCGGCTCACCGCCGCTCAGCCCGAACGCCTGGGGCGAGGTCGGGACGAACGAGAACACCCGGCCGACCGGATAGAAGGGGTGGCCCTGGCCGGGCCGGATCCCGTGGACCGCCTCCCGGCGCATCTCGATGCCGCCGACCGCCAGCGGCTCATCGCCGCGCGCCACGGGCTCCGCCAGGTCGACGGTGACGAAGTCGGCGAAGCGGTCCACCGCCACCTGCGCCAGCTCCTGGGCGGTCCGGGCGACATCGAGCGTGGTGCCGATCTCCACGCTCGCGTCGTAGAGCAGCTTGAGCCGCTTCTGGGCCACATCGGCACGGCCGGAGAGGGCGCGCAGTTCGGTGGAGTCGCGCAGGGTGGCGACGCTGCCGGGCGGGCCGCCGTCGCGGTCGGTCAGCCGGTTGTTGATGGCCAGCAGCCGGTCACCGGCCACCAGCACCTCGTCGGTGACATCGCGCCCGGAGGCCAGGACGTCGGCGACATGGGGCTCCAGGTCCAGATCGTCGACCAGCCGCCCCTCCGGCCGCGGCGGCAGATCGAGCAGCCGGGACGCCTCGTCGTTGGCCAGCACCAGCCGCCCGTCGCCGCCGACGATCAGCACGCCCTCGCGCACCGAGTGCAGCACCGCGTCATGGTGCTCGTACATCCGCGTCATCTCGACCGGGTCCAGGCCGCGGGTCTGCCGCCGCAGCCGCCTGCTCACCAGGGCGGTGCCGCCGGTGGCGAGGACGAGGGAGGCGGAGACGGCGCCGACGAGCAGCGGAAGCTGGCGGTCGGCGAGCCCGCTCACCTTCCGGATCGTGATCCCCGCGCCCACCGCACCGACGACCTTGTGGTGGCTGTCGAAGATGGGCACCACCGCATCCATCGCCTCGCCCAGTGTGCCGGGGCCGGTATCGACCGTGGGGTGCCCGCGCAGCGCCGGCTCGATGTTGCCGACGTAGTGCTTGCCGATCCGGTTGAGCTTGGGGTGGGTGAGCCGGATGCCCTTGTCGGTCGTCACCACGACGAAGTCGAGCCCGGACTTCTTCCTGACGGCCTCGGCCTTCGGCTGGAGCACCTTGGTCGGGTTGCGGCTGTGCAGGGCCTGGACGATGCCGGGGGAGTTGGCGAAGGCCTCGGCGACCGCGACGGACCGGCCGCGGGCCTCGTCGGTGGCGTCGTGCCGCACCTGGAGCACCAGGGCGATGGTCGCGGCCGCGCCGAGCAGCAGCACGATCACGAGTTGGAGGACGAAGACCTGGCCGGCGACGCTACGGACGCTCAGCCACGATCGAAAGCGCCGGCCCGCCACCTCCGGGCGCTCCCGGCGCCGACTCCGTGGGCGCCGACCGGGGATCATGCGGGCAGCCCACGATCGACCCATAAACCGGGCCATACACATACATCTACACCGGGAAATCCTGGAAGGCGAATCTCCGCTTCCATCGGCCAGGCGGCAACGGTAACGCGCACACGGTACGCGACTTTCCGTATCGACTCGATTACGGACCGCTCTTGTGGGACGCGTTCACGAGGGGCGAGGTGCCGACGGCGGGGGTCTATGCAAATCTGAGAAAAAGGGCAATTCACCCTTATTGTCGTCAACCGGTGCCAGCGCGGCACTGATTGCGCCTGACGAAGGAGCCCGACATGGCCAGTCACGCCGGTGGAGTTCAGACAGGGGTCGCCCCGGGCCACGCGCACCGGGCGGTGAGCGGATGGCTCGTCTTCGCGGCGGTCATGATGATCTTCAGTGGGCTGATGAACCTGCTCCAGGGCATCTCGGCCATCCGGACCGACCAGGTGTTCCTGGTCACCCAGAGCTATATCTTCCAGTTCGACCTCGCCGGCTGGGGATGGGTCCACTTCGGCGTGGGCATCGCCCTCCTGCTCTCCGGGCTCGCGGTGTTCACCGGTGCGATGTGGGCCCGTATCGCGGGCGTGGTGCTGGCCGGGCTCGCGCTGATCGCCAACTTCCTGTGGCTGCCGTACTACCCGGTCTGGGCCACCGTGCTGCTCATCGTCGACGCCCTCGTCATCTGGTCGCTGTGCGCCGGGCCGAGCCGCGGCGGCGCGGGAGGACGCGGCGAGATGGGACGCGGCGAGGCGGGACGTACGGCCTGAGAGCCACGGTGCCTGGCTTCCCGGCGGCGTGCGGGGCAGGCTGGAGCCATGCTGCTGGCTGATGTCGCGCTGACCTCCCGCCAGGTCGCGGCCACCGCCGCCCGCTCGGAGAAGATCGCCGCGCTGGCCCGGCTGTTCCGGCGTACGGAACCGGCCGAAGCGGCCGTGGTGATCACCTACCTCGCGGGCAAACTGCCCCAGCGCCGGACCGGAGTGGGCTGGTCCACCCTGCGCCACCGGCGGGAACCCGCCGCCGAGCCGACGCTCGCGGTGCTCGATGTGGACGAGGCCCTGACCCGGGTCGCGGCGGTCTCCGGCACCGGCGCTACGGCGGCCCGCAAGCGGCTGGTGGGCGAGCTGCTGGCCGCCGCGACCAAGGACGAGCAGGGCTTTCTGCTCGGGCTGATCGGCGGGGAGCTGCGGCAGGGAGCACTGGAGGGGCTGGCCGTGGAGGGGCTCGCCGAGGCGGTGGGCGCACCGGCCGCCGAGGTGCGGCGGGCGGTGATGGTCGGCGGTTCGCTGGGCGCCGTCGCCGAGGCGCTGCTGGCACGCGGCCCGGAGGCGCTGGCCGACTTCCGGCTGGAGGTGGGGCGGCCGGTGCTGCCGATGCTCGCGCAGAGCGCCAAGGACCTCGACGAGGCCATGGACCGGCTGGGGCCGTGCGCGGTCGAGGAGAAGCTGGACGGGATCCGGGTGCAGGTGCACCGGGACGGCGAGGACGTACGGATCTACACCCGCACCCTCGACGAGATCACCGACCGGCTGCCGGAGGTCGTCACGGCGGCGCGGGAACTGGCGGTGGACCGGGCGATCCTCGACGGTGAGGTGATCCTGTTGGACAGCGAGGGGCGGCCACGGCCGTTCCAGGAGACCTCCGCCCGGGTCGGCTCCCGGCTCGATGTGGCCGGGGCGTCGGCCGCGCTGCCGCTGTCCCCCGTCTTCTTCGATCTGCTCGTCGTGGACGACCGCGATCTGCTCGACCTGCCGACCCGCGAGCGCCATGCCGAACTGGCCCGGATCGCCCCCGGGCCCCGGCGGGTACGGCGGCTGGTGGCCGACGACCCGGCGGATCCGGAAACCCGGCGGGGGGCACGGGAGTTCGCCGCCGACGTGCTGGCCCGGGGGCATGAGGGGGTGCTGGTCAAGGCGCTGGAGGCGCCGTACGGCGCGGGCCGGCGCGGGGCCTCCTGGCTGAAGGTCAAACCGGTGCACACGCTGGATCTGGTGGTGCTGGCGGCGGAGTGGGGCCACGGCCGCCGCACCGGAAAGCTGTCCAACCTCCATCTGGGCGCGCGAGCCGCGGACGGCACGTATCTGATGCTGGGCAAGACCTTCAAGGGGCTCACCGACGCGATGCTGGAGTGGCAGACGCAGGCGCTGCTGGGGATCGCGGTCAGCGACGACGGCTGGGTGGTGCGGGTGCGGCCGGAGCTGGTGGTGGAGGTGGCCTTCGACGGGCTGCAGCGCTCGACCCGCTATCCGGCGGGCGTCACGCTGCGGTTCGCGCGGGTGCTGCGCTATCGGGAGGACAAGCCGGCGGATCAGGCGGACACGGTCGAGGCGGTGCTGGCACTGCGCGGCGAGTGACCGGCCGGGGCCGGGCGGTCCGGGCCCAGGAGCGCGAGACCCCGGACCGCCTCGCGGTCCGGGGTCGGGCGGGATCGGGAGCGATCAGGAGGGGTTCTCCGCGTGGGTCAGGGTCTCCCAGCCCAGGAAGAGGCTGTTGGTGCCCGCCGGGCGCTGCTGCTCGGTGAGCTTCTGGGTGTTGGCCATGGCGATGCCGAGGCGGGTGTGCAGGGCGTTGTAGCCGACCTCGGTGATCGGGCCGAGACCCCGCTTGACACTGCCGCCGCACAGCCAGGACGGCACGCCCTCGCCCAGTTCGTACTTCGACTGGAAGCCCAGCGCCTGCCGCAGCCGCTCGCCCACCTCGGGGTAGAGGTCCTGGCCCTGGATGCGGCTGGTCTCGGCGACATGCGCGATGGAGGCGATGCCGTATCCGGTGTGGGTGAAGTCGCGGCAGGTCTCCTGGGTGAGGCCGGTGACGAAGGTCGTCTGGCCCTGCCAGTACTTGACGATCTTGTCGCGGGTGTCCAGGCCGCTGCCGGGCGCGGTCTTGGGCAGTGAGCCGTCGGACTGCAGGTAGATGTAGGCGGGGACGCGGCCGCGGAACTTCGCGACGGCCTTGTCGTAGCTGGCCCGGTCGTCGAGGAAGACGGAGATGCCGGTGGCGGCCTCCATCATCACCAGCTCCCAGTTGCCGTTGGAGTTCGAGCCGCCGATGACCTTCGGGAGGTAGACGTTCCGCAGCATGGTGGAGAAGCGGCTGATGGAGGCGTCCGACCAGCTGTCGTAGGTGTAGCGGATGATCTCGGCCGCCCGGGGCCAGGAGGATCCGGCCCAGCCGGTCTGCAGCGGGGCGTTGCTGTTGGTGTGGTCCTTGATGGTGGCCGACCAGGCGTCCATGATCTGGATCGCCTTCTCCGCGTAGCGGCTGTCGCGGGTGATGTACCAGGCCAGCGAGAGCGAGTAGGCGGCGAGCGCGTCCTGGCGCTCATCGGTGCAGCCGAGGTTGGGGTCGGAGTACGGCCCGCATTCGACGACCGCCCGCGGCTTGGGGGTGCGCGACAGCGAGGCGTACGGGCTCGACAGCATCGCGTCGTACGCGCCCTTCCAGGGCTGGGCGCCGGCGTTCACCTTGGAGCGGACGAAGTCGAGCTGGGCCTGGCTGACCAGGACGCCGGGGTGGGTGAAGGCGGCGGCGGCCTTGGGTTCGGCGGACCGCTTGGTCTGCCCGGCCGTGGCCGGACCGCTGAGGATGCCCGCGAACAGCGCGGCCAGCGCTGCGGCGAGGGCGAGATACAGGGCTCTGGTGCGCATGGGGGCGGCTCCTGACGGTGGGGTTCGCATATATGAACGACGGATGCCGACGTGAACTCCTGCGATGTTCCGGGAAGTTAGCTCATGAACACGTCAAGGTCTAGACCTGCGGGGCGTAGGAGAGAATGTGCGCCCCGCCCCGATCGAGAGGCCCAGCGTGGAGACGACAGTCGCGGAGGACCAAGGCACAGGCCCCGGCCGCCCGCCCGGCGCCCCACGCGGCGCCCGGGCCGCCGTCGCCCGGCTGCTCCGGCTCCCCGGCGGCCGCGCCCGGCGGACGGCGGCCTGGTGTGCCGTGGTGCCGCTGGCCCTGGTCAGCGTGGTGGTGCTGTGCCGGGCCGCGGACATCGACGGCATCACCCCCATACCGCAGCTGCTGGCCTTTCTGCCCTGGCTGCTGGTCCCGGCGGCGCTCGGGCTGCTGCTCGGCACGGCCGCGCGCTGGCCGCTGGGGTGCGGCTGGGCGCTGGCGGCAGCCGCGGCCACCGGGTGGTTCATCCAGCCGTACGACGGCGGCACCCCGCCCGAGCCGCACGGACCGGTCCTCGCCCGACTGCGGGTGATGACCGCGAACCTCGAGTTCGGCCAGGCCAGGGACGGGCTGCTGACCGCGCTGCGCCGGGAGCGGCCGGACCTGGTCGCGGTGCAGGAGTGCGACACGGGGTGCGCCGAGGCGCTGGACTCGGCCGCGGTGCGCGCGGCCTATCCGTACCGGAGCGTCGCGCTCGGCGACAGCGCCGCCGCGGGCTCGGCGATCCTCAGCCGCCACCCGCTGACCCGGGAGGAGGGGGTGCGCGGGACGCTGCGGATGCCGGGGGCGATCGTCCGGATCGCGGGGCAGCGGCTGCGGCTGCAGGTCGCGCATCCCATGCCGCCGATGCCGGGCCAGTTGGACGTCTGGCGCACCGAGCTGGGACGGCTGCGGGCCTACGCCGCCGGGCGGGGCGAGGAACCCACGCTGATCGCGGGCGACTTCAACGCCACCCAGGACCACGCCGCCTTCCGGGCCGTCCTGGACACCGGGTTGCGGGACAGCGCACGCGCCACCGGGATCTCCCGCACGCCGAGCTGGCCGAGCGCCACGGCCCCGGTGCTGGGGGCGCAGATCGACCATGTGCTGGCCAGCCGGGCGCTGCGGCCGCGCACGGCCCGCTTCCTGGAGCTGCCGCACACCGACCACCGCGCGCTGCTGGTGGAGCTGGACCTGTACGGGCCGCAGGGCTGACCGGCGGCCCAACTCCCGCTCGGGTCGCGGCTCAGCTCCCGCTCGGGTCGCGGCTCAGCTCTCGCTCGGGTTACAGCTCAGCTCTCGCTCGGGTTGTAGGAGTTGGCCAGCTCGAACGGATCGGGCTCCAGGCCCGCCGTGGGCCAGCGCTGCTCCCGCTGCCAGCGCTCGTTCTCCTGCGCGAGCGCGTCCCAGAGCAGATTGAGCGGATGGGCCGCGTCATAGGACGCCCGCTCACCGCGCCGGGTGAAGGCGCCCAGCAGCACCTCCAGCCGGGGCCCGGTGTCATTGACCAGCTCGACGGCGCGCAGCCCGCGTCCGTACGCCACCCGCGGATCGCCCGCCGCGTCCGCGACCCCCTTGGTGACCAGCATGCAGCCGCGCAGCAGACCGGAGCGCAGCAGCTCGAAACCGTAGTTGACGGTGTCGATCTCGGCGGCGATGCGCAGCTTGTTGCGGTAGTCACCGCCGAACCAGGTGTGCAGCACCCCGGCCATCAGCCCGCTGGCCGAGACCACCAGCGGCAGCGAGCGCAGCGCGCTGCTCGGGGCGGTGGGACCGGGCAGCTCGGCCTCGGACAGATTGGTCAGCAGCGAGACCCCGCTGCGGCGCCACTCCATCACATCGAAGGCGGCGAGTTCATCGTCGCCCTCGGGCCGGGTCACCACGGAGCCGCACACCAGGTCGACATCCTTGGCCCGCAGCTTGGCCAGCACATCCCGGGTGCGCACATGGCCGACCTTGAGCTCGATGGCGCGCTGCCGGAACTCCTCGGCCACCCGCTCCCCGGCGCCCGCCAGATAGCTGAGGGTAAATCGGGTGGTGCCCACCACCAGGGTTTTTCCCAGGCGCCGCCGCGACTCATGGATGCCGTCCAGCCACTCGCCGAGAGTTCCGCGCGCCAATTCGACCAGGGCTTCTCCGGTGCCGGTGAACAGCACGTCCTTGCCACGCCCCTGCTTGAGTATGAGGGGTTCGCCGCAAAGCTCGCGAAAGTTCCGGTTCATGGTGTCGATCTGCTTTTGCACGCTGGACTGTTCACGGCCCAGAATCCGTGCGGCGCCCAGTGCGGTACCGGCCTCATGGACCATGATCAAGGTGCGCAACTGGTCCATCGTGGTGTCCATGAGCGCGAGTGGGCTCTGCGCCCAACGGCCGCGCCGATCCGTCGTCGGTGGTCCGAGCGACCCTGGTCTCACCATGATTTCCCCCGCTTTTCAACTTCTCCCGTTTTCCTGACTCCAGAGTTTAGTCAGCCATCCACACGGTTACCCGGGTCCGATATGAGCGAGAAGCGGACCGATGCGCGAAACGTCAGGGCCGGGGGCCACACCGTACGGATCAGCCGCCCGGAAAAGGTGCTCTTCCCCGACGACGGGATCACGAAGTGGGATCTCGTCGCGTACTACCGCTCGGTCTCCCGCCGCATCATTCCGCAGTTGCGCGGCCGCCCTTTGATGATGGAACGCCATCCGGACGGAATCGGCGGCAAGCCGCTGATGCAGAAGAACGCCCCCGACTACTTTCCGGACTGGGTGCGCCGCGCCGTACTCCCCAAAGAGGGCGGCGAGGTCACCCATGTGGTCTGCGACGACACCGCGACCCTCGTCTACCTCGCCGACCAGGCGTGCGTCACCCCGCACCGCTGGCTCTCCCGCGCCGACCGGCCCGACCACCCGGACCGGCTGGTCTTCGACCTCGATCCGCCGTCGGCGGAGGAGTCCGCGTTCGAGGAGGTGCGCTGGACGGCCCGCCGCTGCTGCGGGCTGCTCGGCGAGCTCGGGCTGCCGGGGCTGATGATGACCACCGGCTCCCGCGGACTGCATGTCATCGTCCCGCTGGACCGCCGCGCCGACTTCGACACCGTGCGGTCCTTCGCGCGCGAGGCCGCCGATCTGCTGGCCGCCCGCCACCCCGACCGGCTCACCACCGAGCCGCGCAAGGCCAACCGGCGCGGCCGGCTCTACCTGGACATCCAGCGCAACGCCTACGCCCAGACCGCCGTCGCCCCGTACGCGGTGCGCGCCCGCCCCGGAGCCCCCGTCGCCACGCCCATCGACGCGGCGGAGCTGGACGACCCCGAGCTGAGGGCCGACCGCTGGACGCTGCGGACCGTCGGCGAGCGGCTGGCGGACGACCCCTGGGCCCGTACGGACACCAGGGGCCGTTCCCTGCGCGCCCCCGCGAGCGGCTGCGGCGGCTCGCGGAGGGCGAAGGCTAGCGCTCGAGCCTCGGGGGCCTCGTGGGCCTCAGACGCCTCAGGGGTCCCATGGACCTCATGGACCTCATGGACCTCATGGGCCTCAGGCGCCGATGTCGCCGCCGTCGCGCCGCCAGACGCTGACCACGGACGGCCGGGTCAGCTTGCCCGGCCCGTCGGGCCAGGTGGACGCGGGCTTCTCGACGCTCGCGCCGTCGAGCTCACCCGGGTGCTGCACGGCCACCAGCACCCGCCGCTCCTGCACGATCGGGCCGCAGGTCTCCGCGCCGTTCGGCACCGTCAGGAACTGCCTGACCTGGCCGCGGCGGCTGCCCGCCGTCGCCACGCCGAACAGCCCGTCGTGGTTGCCGAGCGCGTTGCCGTCCGTGGAGATCCACAGATTGCCGTGCGCGTCGAAGGTGATGTTGTCCGGGCAGGAGATCGGGCTGACCTGGTCCTTGGGGAAGCCGCCGAAGTAGGTGCTCGGGTCCTCGGGGTCGCCGCAGACCAGGAACAGCCGCCAGTTGAAGCGGGTGGAGCCCGGGTTGTTCCAGCGCTCGGTCAGCTCCAGGATCTGGCCGTGCTTGTTGGCGTTGCGCGGGTTGGCCTCGTCGACGGCGGCCTTGCCCTCCTTGCCGCGGTCCGTGTTGTTGGTCAGCGCGATGTACACACGACCGGTGCGCGGGCTCGGCTCGACGTCCTCGGGGCGGTCCATCTTCGTCGCACCGGCCTTGTCGGCGGCCAGGCGGGTGAAGACGTACACCTCCTCGGCGGTCATGCCCTCCACGAAGGAACGGTCGCCGCAGGCCAGCGGGATCCACTCACCGGCGCCGTCGAACTCGCCGTCCTTGGGCAGCTTTCCGGTGCCGTCGATCTCGGCGGACGGGCTGTCGCCGGTGAACTTGGCGACGTACAGCGTGCCCTCGTCCAGCAGCGTGCGGTTGTGCTCACGGGCGGTGCGGCTGTTGCCCTTCATCATCCGCTTGGCGGAGACGAACTTGTAGAAGTAGTCGAACTTCTCGTCGTCGCCCATGTAGAGGACCGGACGGCCGTCGGTGGTCAGCCGGGGCTCGGCTGCCTCGTGCTTGAAGCGGCCCAGCGCGGTCAGCTTGCGCGGGGTGGAGTCGGGGTCGAACGGGTCGACCTCGATCACCCAGCCGAAGCGGTGCGCCTCGTTGGGCTCCTTGGCGAGGTCGAAGCGGTCGTCGAAACGCTCCCACTTGCGCTCCGAGGCGCCGTCCTCGAAGCCGTAGCGCTTCAGGCCGGCCTTGACGGTCGGGTCGGTGACCTTGTCGGGGTTGGCGAAGTACTGGTTGAAGTTCTCCTCGCCGGAGAGCACCGTGCCCCACGGCGTGATGCCGCCACCGCAGTTGTTCAGCGTGCCGAGGATGCGCTTGCCGGACCGGTCGGCGGAGGTGCGCAGCAGCTCGCTGCCCGCCGCCGGGCCGGTGACCTCGAACGGAGTGGTCGCGGTGATACGGCGGTTGAGGTGGTGGCGGGACACGGCGGTGAGCCGGCCCAGCCGGCGCTCCTCGGCCGTCACGACCACGGACAGCCCGTGCGCGGCCCAGCCGATCTCGGCCTGCTCGCGGGTGGGGTTCTCCGGGTCGTACCCGGCGAACATCAGCACCTCGTCGGTGTACTCATGGTTGACCACGAGGAGCTGATGGTCGCGCTCGCCGGGGACGTCCAGCACGGCCATGTAGTCGTTGTTGTAACCGAACTGGCCCGCCTGGGCCTTGGCGCTCTGCTTGGCCGGGTCGAACGCGGGCGCACCGCGCAGAATCGGGTCGCCCCAGCGGAGCACCACGTTCTGGTCGTGGCCCTCGGCGACGACCACGGTGTCCTCGGTGTTGGGGGCCACCGGCGAGAAGCGGAGGCCGCGCGCGGCCTTGTCCTTCGCCGCGGCGGCGGAACCGGCGGTGGCGGCGTCGGCCGACGCGGCGGACGCCTGCGGCGCCCGCTCGATCGCCACGGCACCGGTCGCGGCCGCCACGGTCATCACCGCACCGGCCCGCAGAAGGGAACGGCGCGAGGCGGCAGCGGCGATGACGTCGCCCACGTAGGCGTTGTCACTGGTGTTCGGCGTCTCGTGAAAGCAGGCGTCGCCACAGCGGTACCGGCACGTCAGCGCGGAACGACCGCCCGGGTGTGAGCTGATGAGCGGCAGGAGGTTGCGCACGTCTTCCCCTCCGTAAGGGTGTCACGTATGTGCTTCGCAGGGCCCCGCATGGGCAGTAGGCCGACGCGGTCCGGGCCGACATGACGTCGGGATCCTTTGGCGGCGAAGCTATGGGCGTAGAACCGCACGGCGGCGACGAACGCCTGAACCAGAGGTGAACGAAGCGCGAGCGGAATCGGCGGAAGAGGGCCGTCCGACGGCCCGCTAGCCTTTCGGCACCACGGTCATGCACCGCCATGCACCGCACTCGACACGTGAGAGGTATCTCCCATGGGCATACGGGACCTACTGCGCAAAGTTTTCGGCCGCTCCCGAACCACGGGGGTGGACGATGCTTCTGCCGCGCCGGAGGCGGAGGTTGTCCCGGACCCCCAGTCGGCCGAGAAGTCGGCACAGCCGACGGTAGAGCAGACGGCAGAGCAGACGGCAGACGAGAAGGCCGAGTCCAAGGCTGAGTCGGCCGTCGAGCCGAAGGCCGAGGTGGAAGTCGAGGCCGAGCCCGAGCCCGAGTCTCAGCCTCAGCCGAAGGCTGAGCCGAAGCCTGAGCCGGCCGCGGACATGGCGCCGGCCTCGGACTCCCCCGACGAGGAATCCACCCACGACCCGGCTCTGTCGGCTCCGCTGAAGTCCCTCGACGAGATCCTGAAGTCCCCCGCGCCCGAGGACACGACAACCTCCGGCGAGAACGCACCGGTTGCGGCAGCGGCCGACGAAAGGGAAACGACCGCCACTGAGGCGAAGACGGAGGCGGACGAGCCCAAGCCCGCCGCCGAGGACGGGGCAAAGGCCGCGTCCGAGCCGGACGTTGACGCCCAGCCGACTCCTGCGGCCGGTGACGACGCTACGTCCCCCACCGCAGCCGAGCCGACGCCCGAACCGGCAGCCGAACCGGCGTCCCCCGCCGAGGCCGAGGCGGAGCCCGCTACCGTGGACGCCCCGTCGGCGGAGGCGAGTGCCGACGCCGGAGCCGAGGCGACGGCAGGCGACGAGGCCGCTGCCGAGACCAAGACCGCCGACGAGCCCGCCGAGACCACGGCCGTGGCCGAGCCTGAGCCCGCAGCCGACCCCGCTCCGGAGACCTCCGAGCCGGTGGCGGAGACCGCCGACGCATCCTCGGTGGAGGCCGACACCACGCCCGAGGCCGAGGTTGCGGAGGACCCCGCGCCGGAGCCCACCACGGCAGAGGCGGCAGCTGCCGCCGCGCCCGAGAATGAGGCAGCGGCAGAGGCTGACGACGAGGCCATGCCCACGGCCACCACCGACGGGGTCATGCCCGCCACGGCAGAGGCCAAGCCGGAAGCCGAACCGGAGGCCACGGCGGAGGCCGAGCCTGAGGCCGAGGCCGACAGCGAGGCCCCGGCGGCCACGGCGGCGGAGGCAAGTGCCGAGGCCGAGCCCACGGCCGAAGCCGAGGCGGCAGCAGAGGCTGACAGCGAGACCGCCCCCGCGGCGAAGACCGATGACGGGCCCGCCGAGGCGGAGGCCGAGCCCGAGCCCGAGGCCGCGGCCAAGACCGATGACGAGCCCGAGGCCGCCCCCGCGGCCGACCCCGAGCCGGTGGCGGCCGCGGCCGCCGCCCCCACCGCCGCCAAGACCGACGCACCCGCCACGGCACCCGCCACCGCGACCGCCCCCACGCCCGCATCCGCCATCGCGCCCAGCGACCTCGCATCGCGGGCGCCCGGGCTGGTCGGGGCCTTCGCCGCCGCGGGGGAGGCCATCCAGGCGCATGGGCTGGCCGGGCAGCGGGCGGTCGTCTACCTCGTGCTGGACCGGTCCGGGTCGATGCGCGGGTACTTCAAGGACGGCACCGTCCAGCACCTCGCCGAGCAGGCGCTCGCCCTGTCCGCGCAGCTCGACGCCACCGGCACCGTGCCCGTCGTGTTCTTCTCCACCGACATCGACGGCACCGCCGATCTCGAGCTGGACCAGCACACCGGCCGCATCGAGGAGCTGCACGGCTCGCTCGGCCACATGGGGCGGACGAACTACCACACCGCCGTCAACGCCGTCATCGAGCACTACAAGGCGTCCGGCACCACCGACCCCGCGTTCGTGATCTTCCAGACGGACGGCGCGCCCACCGCCAAGACCGCCGCCGAGAAGGCGCTGTGCGAGGCGGCGGGGCTTCCGCTGTTCTGGCAGTTCCTGGCGTTCGGCGACCCGGAGGCGAAGGGATTCGACTTCCTCCGGAAGCTGGACACCGCGCCCGCGCTCGCCGTCCCGGCGAAGCGGGCAGTCGACAACACCGGCTTCTTCCACGCCGGGCTCGACCCGCGTACGGTCGCCGACGCCGAGCTGTACCGGGAGATCCTGAAGAAGTTCCCGGGCTGGCTGGCCGCCCGTACGCAGGGCTGACCAGGGGCCGCACCACACCCGGCAACCCACCGAGCACCACACCGGGGGCCATCCGCCGCGGGAAAAACGCCGCGCGGGTGGCCCCCGTCACTCGGATACGATATGGGCGGCTCAGTAGAGCCGGACGTCACCTACCGTATCGACTCGGGAGCAGCCTGCAATGGCTCGACACCTCATCACCAGCGCCCTTCCCTACATCAACGGGATCAAGCACCTGGGCAACATGGTGGGGTCCATGCTCCCGGCCGACGTCTACTCCCGCTATATGCGCCAGCGCGGCCATGACGTCCTCTACATCTGCGCCACCGATGAGCACGGCACCCCGGCCGAGCTGGCCGCCAAGGAGGCCGGGCTGCCGGTCGACGAGTTCTGCGCCCAGCAGCACGAGGCGCAGAAGGCGATCTACGACGGCTTCGGACTCGCCTTCGACTACTTCGGCCGCAGCTCCTCCGCGCAGAACGTGCAGATCACCCAGACGATCGCGCGTGAGCTCAAGACGAACGGCTTCATCGAGGAGCGCTCGATCCGCCAGGTGTACTCCAACGCCGACGGCCGCTTCCTCCCCGACCGCTATATCGAGGGCACCTGTCCGCACTGCGGCTACGACAAGGCCCGCGGCGACCAGTGCGAGAACTGCACCCGCGTGCTCGACCCGACCGACCTGATCGACGCCCGCTCCGCGATCAGCGGCAGCAGCGATCTGGAGGTCCGGGAGACCAAGCACCTCTTCCTCCTCCAGTCCAAGCTGGCGGAGGAGGTCGCCGCCTGGGTCGACGAGCGCGGCAAGGACTGGCCGACGCTGGCCTCCTCCATCGCCCGCAAGTGGCTGAACGAGGGGCTGCAGGACCGGGCGATCACCCGCGACCTGGACTGGGGCGTGCCGGTGCCGGCCGACACCTGGCCGGACCTGGCGGCCGAGGGCAAGGTCTTCTACGTCTGGTTCGACGCGCCGATCGAGTACATCGGTGCGACGAAGGAGTGGGCGGATCTTGATGCGGAGCACCGCGACTGGAAGTCGTGGTGGTACGACGTGGACGAGACCGTCCGCTACACCGAGTTCATGGCCAAGGACAACGTCCCGTTCCACACGGTGATGTTCCCGGCCACCCTCCTCGGCACCCGGGACGCCTGGAAGAAGGTCGACTACGTCAAGGCGTTCAACTGGCTGACGTACTACGGCGGGAAGTTCTCCACCTCCCAGAAGCGCGGGGTCTTCACCGACGCCGCACTCGAGGTGCTGCCCGCCGACTACTGGCGCTACTTCCTGATGGCGAACGCCCCGGAGTCCGACGACACCTCCTTCACCTGGGAGCATTTCACCGCCACGGTCAACAAGGACCTGGCCGACACCCTCGGCAACTTCGTCAATCGCGTGCTGTCCTTCTCCCGTAAGCGGTTCGGCGACGAGGTCCCGGCCGGGAAGGCCGCCGGTGAGGCGGAGGAGCGCCTGGGCGAGGAGATCGCGCGGCTGCTGGCGGAGTACGAGGAGCACATGGACGCGCTCCAGTTCCGCAAGGCCGCGGCGGCGCTGCGCGCCCTGTGGAGCGCGGGCAACTCCTACCTGGAGGAGAAGGCCCCCTGGCTGGAGATCAAGACCGACCAGGAGGCCGCGGCCCTCACCCTGCGTACGGCGATGAACCTCATCCACCTCTACGCGATCGTCTCCGAGCCGTTCATCCCGGCCTCGGCGCGGGCCATGCGGTCGGCGTTCGCGCTGAGCGAGGACACCGCGGTCTGGGTCGCGCAGGAGGAGGCGAAGACGCTGGCGTCGGTTCCGGCGGGCACGGCCTTCACCGTTCCCCCGGTGCTCTTCGCGAAGATCACCGAGGAGGACCTGGAGTCCTTCCGGGAGCGCTTCGGCGGCGCGGAGCAGAACGGGAACGGCAACGGCGCCGCGTAGCGGTCGGCGAGCGGAGCCGCGCAGCCGCTCATGCGCGTGTTGATCGCGCGGCAACCGTTCGTTTAGTCCCCTCGATGACCCTGTGGAGTCCATAACCACCGGGGAGTCGAGGAAGCAGTGCCGGACGCACGTGTCACGGTGACGGTCCACGGCCCCGACCCGCTCAGCCGGGCCGGGGTCGTGCGTCATCTGCAGCATCAGCCCAGCGTCGAGCTGGTCGACCGGCCGTGCCCGCCCGGCGACGAACCCCGCGGCGCCGTCGCCGTCATGCTCGCCGAGCGCCTCGACGACCGCGCCGGGGCGGAGCTGCGCCGCCTGGTGCGGGGCGGCCGGCAGCGGGTGGTGCTGATCGCGGGCGAGCTCCGTGAGACGGAGCTGATGGCGGTGATGGAGTACGGCGTACAAGCCGTCTTATGGCAGCACCGGACCACGCCGAAGCGGCTGTTGCGCGCCGTGCACCGGGCCGCCCGCGCGGACCGTGGCACACCGTGCGGCGTCGACCGGAGGCTGTGACCCGAGGGCGCTTCAGGGCCTCACCTCCCCCGGGGTTTCACCTCGCCCCGGGGTTTCAGAGGTCCGTGCCCTCGTGGGTCGCGTCGGGGTCGACCCCCAGGGTGAGGCTTGCGGTGACACCCTTCTCGATCTTTCCCTTGCGGTACCTCAGGTTCAGCAGACCGCCCTGCGCACCGTTGCCGGGGTAGATCCCGTCAGCGTCGAGGGTGGTGCGCTCGGTGGTGCTGGTGTTGTACGGGGCCACCTCGGCCGAGGCGAGCACCGCCTCCTCGGCGAAGAAGAGCTGACCGGTGTGGCAGGTGTGGCCGCCCTCGTAACCGGCGTCCGTGAGCGTGCCGCCGACGTGCACCTTGGTGTGGATGTGCACACAGCGGCCCCGGTACCAGCCGGGGAAGACCGTGGTGAACTCGACGAAGCCGTGCCGGTCGGTGAGCTGGGTGCCGCGCAGATACCGCTTGTCGTCGGTCGGCTCCTGGTGGCCGCCGCCGGGCGGGCCACCGGTCGGAGCGCCCGTCGGGGTGCCGGTGGGCGGCGTCCCGGTCGGCGGGGCCCCGGTGGGCGGGGTGCCGCCCCCGCCGCTGCTCGAGCTCTCATAGCCCGAGTAGAGCCCCAGCGCGTCGCAGTGCCAGATGTCGACGGCCGCCTTCGCCACGGGTTCGCAGCTGTCGGACTCGATCACTTTGAGGCGGAGGGTCATCGGAATGCCCTCCTTGTTCTCGGTGATGTCCTTTCTGATCTTGTCCGCGTCGATGTAGTACGGCCCCTCGGTCGTCTCCGAGGTGAGGCGGTAACAGACCTCCCCGGACGGGGAGGAGGCGGAGGCCGAGGGGGTGGCGGAGGTCGCGGAGGTCTCGCCCGCCGAGGCGGTGGTGGCGATGGCCGTTCCCAGGCCCGCCGCCGCGACGGCCGCGCCGCCCGACACCACGACCCGCCGCCTCGTCAGGTCCCGCTGGGGATGGAGGTCGTTGCTCTGCTGTTCGGTCATGGCCCGGGACAGTAGGGAGGCAACCTGGCAGCCCCATGGGTGCCGACTGTGAATGGCTGTGCGAAGCGCGTCATTCGGCCATCCGCAGACGCGGGGCGGGGGCGCGCCGTTCGGCACGCCCCCGCCCTGTGGGTCTCGTCCGGCCCGACTACTCGGCGGGCTTCTCGCCCTCCGCGGCCGTCTTCGCTGCGTTCTCGGCGGTCTCGGCCTTCTTGACCTGCGGCGGCTTGCGCACCGACAGGTGCAGCTCCCGCAGCCGGGCCTCGTCCACCTCGCTGGGCGCGCCCATCAGCAGGTCCTGCGCATTGCCGTTGAGCGGGAAGGCGATGGTCTCGCGGATGTTGGGCTCATCGGCCAGCAGCATCACGATGCGGTCGACGCCGGGGGCGATACCGCCGTGCGGCGGGGCGCCGAAGTGGAACGCGCGCAGCATGCCGCCGAACTCGCGCTCGACCTCTTCCCGGTCGTAGCCCGCGATCGCGAACGCCTTGTACATGACGTCCGGCTCGTGGTTCCGGATGGCGCCCGAGGACAGCTCCACGCCGTTGCAGACGATGTCGTACTGCCACGCGAGGATGTCCAGCGGGTCCTTGGTCTCCAGGGCCTCCAGACCGCCCTGCGGCATGGAGAACGGGTTGTGGGAGAACTCGATCTGCCCGGTGTCCTCGTTCCGCTCGAACATGGGGAAGTCCACGATCCAGCAGAAGCGGAAGACGCCGTCCTCGAAGTGGCCGGCCCGCTTGGCGGCCTCGACCCGCACCGCGCCCATGATCTTGGAGACCTCGTCGAACTCACCCGCGCCGAAGAAGATCGACGTGCCGGGCTTGCCCTGGACCTCGCTGATCAGCTTCTCGACGTCCTCGTCGGTGAGGAACTTCGCGATCGGGCCGGTCAGCTTGGCGTCCTCGCCGATCCGGACCCAGGCCAGCCCCTTGGCGCCCTGCAGAGAGGCGAACTCGCCGAGCTGGTCGAAGAACTTCCGCGGCTGATCGGCGGTGTCCGGCACGGCCAGCGCGCGTACGTGCTTGTCCGCGAACGCCTTGAAGCCGGAGCCCTCGAAGATATGGCTGACGTCCCGCAGCTCCAGCTGGGCCCGCAGATCCGGCTTGTCCGAGCCGTACTTCAGCATGGCCTCGCGGAACGGGATCCGCGGGAAGGGCGAGGTGACGTGGCGGCCGCCGCCGAACTCCTCGAAGAGCTCGGTCATGACCTTCTCGATGACGCCGAAGACGTCCTCCTGCTCGACGAAGCTCATCTCGACGTCGAGCTGGTAGAACTCGCCCGGCGAGCGGTCGGCGCGGGCGTCCTCGTCGCGGAAGCAGGGCGCGATCTGGAAGTAGCGGTCGAAGCCCGCGATCATCAAAAGCTGCTTGAACTGCTGCGGGGCCTGGGGCAGCGCGTAGAACTTGCCCGCGTGCAGCCGGGAGGGGACCAGGAAGTCCCGGGCGCCCTCCGGCGAGGTGGCGGACAGGATCGGGGTCGCCAGCTCGTTGAACCCCTGCGCGGTCATCTTCTGCCGGATGGCGGAGATGACCGCGGAGCGCAGCATGATGTTGCGGTGCATCCGCTCGCGGCGCAGGTCCAGGAAGCGGTACTCCAGGCGCCGTTCCTCGCCGACTCCGTCCTCGGGGAAGACCGTGAAGGGCAGCGGGTCGGCGGCGCCGAGCACCTCGACGTCGGCGACCTCGACCTCGATCTCGCCGGTGGGCAGTTCGGGGTTGACGTTGTCCGCGCCGCGCGCGATGACCCGGCCGTCGACGCGGACGACGGTCTCCTTGCTGATCGAGCTCAGCGCCTCGTTGGCGGGGGTGTCGGGGCGCACCACCAGCTGGACCAGGCCGTAGTGGTCGCGGAGATCGATGAAGAGGATGCCGCCCAGGTTCCGTCGATTGTGGAGCCAGCCGGAGAGCCGGACGTCGGTGTCGACGTCAGCGGCGCGGAGCTGACCACAGGTGTGCGACCGGTACCGATGCATCATTCATCCAAGTCGTCTGATCGGGAGGCGTGCGTACCCTCATGAACTTCCGGCCAAGCCTACCGGCGCCGCGACCCTCACTGGTAAGCGGTTGGCAAATCCCCATAAGGTAGCGCAATGCGCACCGAGGACCTGCTGGCCGCCATAGCGACCGGCCTATGGCGTTGGGACAGTGTCTCGGGCGCCGTCAGCTATGACGCGGAGGCGGCCCGGCTGGTGGGCCTGCCCGCCGAGCCCGTCACCCTTCCCGAGGCGGCCGCCCGCGCGTGTTTCCACCCGGCGGACTGGCTGGAGGTCAAGGCGATCGTCGACCTCGCGGTGGCCGAGGGCACCCTGGCCGAGGCCCGGCTGCGCATCGTGGACGAGAAGGGCACCGTGCTGCGGACCGTGCGCACCCGGTCCCGGCCGATAGCGCGGGGCGGCAGCGAGGACGGCTACTACCTGCTCGGCACCCTCCAGGAGGTCCCCGACCCGCTGCCCGGCACCTCGGCCGCGGGCCCGCCGGTCACCGGCGACTGGCGCCGCAACCGCGAGGCGTTCCTGCTGGACGCGGGGCGGGCGCTGGCGGAGGCGATGTCCACCGCCGAGGTGCTGAGGGTCGCGGCGGGACTGTCCATGCCGGGCTTCTCCCCGGAGGGGCTCGCGGTCTTCGGCGTCCAGGGCGAGCGGATCTCGGTGATCGGCCACCACGGGCCGCGGGCGGGGGCCGATCACCCTTTTCACGACATCGCGCTGGGCACGGACTATCCAGCGGCCGAGGTGGTCCGCACCGGCCGGGCGGTCTATCTGCCCACACCGGAGGAGTACCGTGGCCGGTTTCCGGCCGCCTGGTCGCTCGGCCGGCCCCGTAAGCGCCGGTCCTGGGCGTTTCTGCCGCTGATCGTCGCGGGCCGCACCATCGGCGCGTGGATGGCCGGGTTCGCCCATCCGGTGTCGTTCTCGCCTGATGAGCGCTCGGTGCTGACCACGATCGCCCGGATGCTGGCCCAGGCGCTGTCCCGCACCGCGCTCCAGGAGACCGAGCGGGAGCTGGCGGACGGGCTGCAGCGCTCGATGCTGCCCGCCAGCAAGCCCGATATCCCGGGGCTGACGGTGGCCGCGCGCTATGTGCCGACCGGCGGTGGACTGCAGGTCGGCGGCGACTGGTACGACGTGATCGGGCTGCCCTCGGGCCGTACCGCGCTGGTGATCGGCGATGTGCAGGGCCACGATGTGCACGCCGCCGGGATCATGGGCCAGCTACGGATCGCGGTCCGGGCGTACGCCTCCGAGGGGCACCACCCCGACGCGGTGCTCTCCCGCGCCTCCCGTTTCCTCGCCGGGCTGTCGGGGCCCGACGGCCCGGACGGCCGGTACGACCCGAGGTTCGCGACCTGCCTCTATATGGAGGTGGACCCGGTCGCCGGCACCCTGGACATCGCCCGCGCGGGCCACCCCGACCCGGCGGTCCGGCTCGCCGACGGCACGATGATGATCCGGCCCACGGCGGGCGGGCTGCCACTGGGCATCGACCCGGACACCGACTATCCGACCACCCGGGTGGTGCTGGAGCCCGGCGAGACGCTGCTGATGTGCACCGACGGGCTGATCGAGACCGGCGGACACGATCTGGAGACCGGCTGGGACCGGATCCGTAAGGTCTTCGAGCGGCCCGCCACCCTCATGGACGACCCCGGCGCCCTCCCCTCCCACGGCCTGGACTCCGACGACCTCGAAGCCCTCGCCGACTCCCTGGTGCAGGCCGTGCACGGGCCGCCCTCCCACCACACCACCGGTCCGCTCGCGGACCGGCGCGAGGACGACATAGCGCTGCTGCTGATCCGCCGGGAGGCGGAGGTGTGCCTGGTCGGGCCCGGTTCGGCGCCGGTGCGGCGGACCGCGGTCACGGTCGCCCAGGCCGAGCCGGAGCGCATAGCGGGCACCCGGCAGCAGCTGCGCGACATGCTGCACGACTGGGCCGACCCGGACCAGGTGGAGTCGGCGGTGCTGATGCTCTCCGAGATGGTCACCAACGTCCTGGTGCACACCGACGGGGACGCCCTGCTGGTGGCCGAGGTCAGCGGGCGGCACGGATCCCGGCGGCTGCGGCTGGACGTCGCCGACGGCAGCGATGAGCTGCCGCACCGCCGACGGCCGGGCGAGCTGGCCTCGTCGGGGCGCGGCCTGCTGCTGCTGGAGATGCTCGCCGACAACTGGGGGGTGGATCCGCGCGGCGACGGCAAATGCATCTGGTACGAGCTGTACGAGGCGAGCCCGAACGAGCAGCCCGACCCGGCGGCGGACGGGTCGGCCCCCCGCGCGTGATCAGCTCGCGCCGGCCGGGATGGTGCCGAGGCGGCCGGGCCGGTCAGCGGAAGAGCCGGGAACCAAGCGGGCGTTGTTCGTCGAAACCGGGAAGTATCAGAAAAGTCGCACTGGCGGTCGTGGTCGTGTAGTCCAACAGGGCGTCGGAATTGTCCATGTTGGTGAGGGTGCTGGTGAAGGTCCGTATGTCGTTCTGGAAGCTCATGAAGAGCAGGCCGGGGGCGGGTCCGTCGATGCTGTAGGAGCGACGGAGCATGAGGCCGACGCCGACCGCGGTGGCGTGCGCTCTGCGGGCATGGGCGTCCGCCGGGACGAGGTAGCGTCCGTCCGGTGTTTTGGCGCCGAGGTCCGGACCCGAGGCGATGGTGCCACCGGAGAGGGGCACGCCGTTGGCTCGGCGGCGGCCGAAGACCGCTTCCTGTTCGGCGACGGACAGCCTGGCGAACCGCGGCAGATCGAGTTCCATGCGTCGTAGTACGGCAAGGGTGCCGTCGGCGACCGGAGCCGGCCCGGACAACCACAGGTCGCGTTCCTGTTCGGCCCTCGTATGGGGGCCCACGATGCCGTCGACGAAGCCGAAGAGGTTTCGTGGCGCGGCACGGTCCCGATCCACCGGCACGTTCGCACCACGGACCCCGGACTGCCGCCAGCGTTCCCGTATCCGGTCACCGGCCCGCTCCAGCAGCGCGGCAGCCACGACCGGTACCACCAGGGCGTCGTCGGCGCAGATCTGTATCAGCAGGTCGCCACCGCGTGCCCGGGAGGCGATCTGTTCGCGGGAGAACCGTGGGAGGTCCTTCGCGCCGGGCAGGGCAGGATCGACCGTGCGCACCAGCCGGGGGCCCACCCCGATCGTCACGGTCAGATCGCCCGGCTCCAGACCCATCAGCCGTGCGTCGGTCCCCGCGGTGAGCGTCCGGATGGCCTCGCCGAGTTCGGCCAGCAACGGACGGACGGGCACGGCGTCAGCGAGGTCGGCCACCACGGCCAGCAGGTTCCGCTGGGCCGGTTGTGGAAGCGTGATGCCCGCCTGGTACCGACCCGTTGGTGACACCGGCGGGGTCGGCGCGGGGGCATCGGACCGGTCCGGCGGGGCGGAACGCGATTGGCAGCCGGCGGAGAAGCCGACGGCGGTCACGGTGCCGGTGGCACCGAGAAACGCGCGGCGTGACGGGCGGGAGTCGGCTTGGCACACAGTGTGAACTGTGCCATATCCGTATCGGCGACTGCGACCCCGTCGGCGCCCGTGCCAGGATGAGGCCATGCCTCGTCTCCGTCTTCGCGTGATGGCCGCGTTACTCGGCACACTGGCACCCGTCATGGTCGGCTGCGGCGCGGACGACGACGGATCGGATGACGGCCGACGACCGTCCGGTGCGCATGTGACGATCAACGTGCCGGCCGACGCCCCGACGATCTCGGCCGCGGTGTCCCTGGCTCGGCCCGGCGATCTCGTGCTGGTCGCGCCGGGCACGTACCACGAGTCGGTGAGGATATCGACGGCTCGCATCACTCTTCGCGGCGCGTCCCGGGACAAGGTCGTCATCGACGGGCGGTTGCGGCAGCCGAACGGCATCGTCGTCGCCGCTCCCGGGGTGGCCGTGGAGAACCTGACCGTGGAGAACAACACCCAGAACGGGGTCCTGGTCACCGGCTCGGCGAAGGCGGCCGCCGGAATGCCGGGTCAATCCGGCGGCTACGACACCGGCGATGAGCCCGTCACCTTCCTGAAGTCGTTCCTGGTCTCCCATGTGACCGCGACCCGCAACGGGCTGTACGGCATCTACGCGTTCTCCGCGCAAAACGGTGTCATCGAGCACTCGTACACCTCGGGCTCGGCCGACTCGGGGATCTATGTCGGACAGTGCAAGCCCTGTCGCATCGTGGTGCGGGACAACATCGCCGAACTCAACGCGGTCGGTTACGAAGGCACCAATGCCAGTGGCGACATGTACGTGGTCGGCAACCGCCTGGTCGGTAACCGGGTCGGGCTCACCACCAACTCCGACCACCAGGAGAAGTTGCTCCCGCAGCGGGATGCCGTCATCGCGGGCAACCTGATCGCGGCCAACCAGCAGGCGGCCACCCCCGAACAGGCCGACGGCGGGTGGGGCATCGGCATCGGCGTCGACGGCGGCACCGACAACCAGTTCATCCGCAACCGAGTCGCCGGCAACAGCACCGCCGGGCTGGTGATCACCGCAACCGCTGACCTGCCGCCGAACGGCAACCGGATCCTGGACAACACCTTCGCCGCCAACAGCGTTGACGTCGGCTGGACGTTCCCCACCGCCACGAAGGGACGGGGCAACTGCCTGCGCGGCAATGAGCTGCGAACGACGGTGCCCGCCCGGCTCGCGACCACCGCGTCCTGCCCGCGTCCCGCCCGGTCGTCCTCGCCGTCCGGCACCTGGGCGAAGCCGACGGCACCCGGCGGTATCCCGTTCACCGACGTGGCGGCGCCCAAGCGACAGCCGCAGTTCCCGAACGCCACGACCGCGGGCGCCACCGCCGTTCCGGCCGTTCCGGCGCTACCGGACACGGCGGACTTCCGGCTGCCGTCGGCGTCACTGCTCGCCGCGGGCGCGCGGGTGGCGACGTCCTGAGCGGCGGCTACCGCGTCGGGGTGGCTCCGGGTACCGGCCGGACCGGAACGTACTTGTGGGTGTCGAAAGCGATGACCACCGGCTCCGATGCGGACGCCACGCCGACGCGAACCCGGTACATGGTGCCGTCCGAGCCGATCCAGTAGCGCACGGCACCCGGTTCCCCCGTCGGACCGGACGTGGCACGGGCGCTCGGCCCGGTCATGATGTCCACCCGATGGCCGTCCAACCGGTCCTGTCCCACCCAGGCGGCACCGTTCTGCGGCAGGAGTTCGGCGTTGTCCGGCCGGTCGCTGCCGAGCTTCAGCGCGATGGCCAGCGAACTGTCCAGCGAACTGCCGTACCTCTGCAGCGGACGGCTGTACCAGCCCGACTCCGGCGGCCGTGCCGGGGCCTTGGCCGGGGCCTTCCCCATCGGGTGGACGAACACGGTGGTGGCCGTCCACCGGATCAGCCCGTCGCTGGACGTATCGCGCCCGGTGCCGTGCATCGCGCCGTAACCGACCTTGCGGCGGTAGTCGATGGATCCGGTGAAGGTCAGCCCACCGGCGGTGCCCGGCACGTCGATCGTCACGGCGCGCCCGCCCGCCTGGTAGTTGAGGAACCGGGTGACCGCCAGACGGCTCGCCTGATCCGAGGTCAACGCCTTCGGACCGGCAGGGGCGGAGCCGCTGTCGACGACCAGGAACGTGGCCACCGCGACGGCCACACCGCCGATCACGGCCACCACCCAGCGTGGCCGCAGCCAGCGGCGCCGGCCGGCCGCGCACCGCGAGAGAACATGTCTGATTTTCGGACTCCGTGCACGGCGCATTGCTAACACGTTCCGCTTATTCATTCCCTACTCTGCCCCCGATCTTGGCGTCCACCCGCTACAGTATCGCTGCTGGTGGGGCGGTTAAGGATCACTATTCGGACTCTTGTGCTGTTCCGTGGGGGAAGTCGAGGACGAGTGCGACTGGCCTCGGAAAGGTACTCCCGAGTCCCCGAATTCGCTCCATCCGCCAGGACGACCAAGAACGACCGGGCCCACCGAAACAGCGGTGGGCCCTTTTCATGGCCGATGCGTCACCCGGGACCGAAAAGCCGATGCACGGCCGGCAACGGGTGGTCGGTTCACATCACGAGGGGAGAGTGATGGCTGTGCGAAGAGTGTGTAGAAGGTTACGCCGGACAGCCGGAAAGCGTACGGGGCCACTGGCACGAGTGGGCCTCTGCACTTTCGTACTGTTGGGCAGCGCCATGGGCGCGACGGCCGGGACGGCCACCGCTTCGACTGGCGACGGAACCCTGACGGTTCAGGTACTGCGGGATTTCTTCGGCACCGGCGTGATCAACGCGGCCATGGATGTGCCGCAGCGGGGCATGAAGGTTCGGGTGACCGACCCTGCCGGCCATCGGGTCAGCGGCACCACGGATGCCACCGGAAAGGTGGTGGTCTCGAAGTCGACCGAACTGACCGGCGGCCAGTACCGCGTCGATGTCACCATCCCGGCGCCGTACAACAAGCATCTTCAGGCGGCGCCGGCCTCGACGGCGGAAAACCACTTCGACAGCTTCACGACATTTGTGAACGTGTCGGACGGCAAGGACGACTCGGTGATTACCGGGGTCTGGAATCCGGCCGACTACACGCTGCCGGACACACGGTATTTCGTACCGATCCAGAACACCGCCGACGCGCGGGACACCCGGGCACTGGTGGCGTTCGGGACGGACAAACGAGGTACGTGTCCTGGTGAGACGGCGTGCCCGACCGCGCTCAACACGCAGGACCAGGTAGGCACGACGTTCGCGCTGGCCTATGACAAGCACCGGAAGCGGGTGTTCCAGGGCGCGTTCGCCCGGCGGTACACCCCGTACGGGCCGGAGGGCGGTGACGCGATCTACACCACGCCGACCGACGGTGGGGCGCCGACCCTGTTCGCGAAGGTGCCGGGCGCCGCGGTGACGCCGCACGATGCCTCCAACATGAACAAGGACGCCGGGTTCACCGATGCACCGGGCAAGGAGAGCATCGGCGGCCTGGCCCTGTCCGAGGACGGCTCGACGCTGTACGCGGTGAACCTGCAGACCCGGGCACTGGTCAGCTTCGACGCCACCGGTACCACCGCCTCCGCGCCAAAGGCGACGGTGCGCATTCCGGACCCGGGCTGCGCGAGCCCCGGAGACTGGCGGCCGTTCGGTCTTCAGGTCCACGACAACAAGCTCTACGTCGGTGGTGTGTGCAGCGCGGAGAGCACACAGAAGCGCGAAGACCTGAAAGCCGTCGTCCACACCTACGACGGCGAAAAGTTCGACACCGTACTGACCCAGCCCCTCACCGCCAAGCGCGGCTCGGTCTTCGGTTCCGACGACGTCGCCCAGGCCACCCACTGGAATCCGTGGAACACCTCCCTGGCCACGTGGGACGAACGGAAGGTGGGCAACGTCTTCATCGATCCGCAGCCGGAGCTCGCCTCCCTCGCCTTCACCCGCGACGGTTCGATGGTCCTGGGTTTCCGCGACCGGTTCATGGACGTCGTGAGCTGGGGTGGACTGGACCCGAGGCCGAACGACAACACCCCGGAAAACGGCATGGCCGGCGGCGACATCAACATGGCCTGTGCCACTCCCACCGGTGGATACGCGTGGGAAGGCACCGGAAACTGCCCCAACCACGCCACCCCCGCCACCAACGGCGGCCAGCCCAACGATGTCGTCGAATACTTCCCGGGCGACTTCTTCCGCGGCGCGCACCTGGAAACCGCGCTGGGGTCGGTGGCCTACATTCCGCAGCAGCAGTGGGTCGTCAGCACGGAGTTCGACCCGACCGTCAACGTCGCCACCTCCGGGACCGGTTACCACGACGTCGCGACCGGTCTGGGCCCGGGCAACGCTCCGACCGCCAACGCGTACCAGTTCGTCAGTCAGGAACAGAGCGGGTTCGGTAAGGCCGGTGGGCTCGGCGATATCGCCTACGAGGCGGCGAACGCGCCGATCCAGATCGGTAACCGGGTGTGGTTCGACGGCGACCACAATGGGATCCAGGATCCCGAGGGTCCGCGCGAAGTGCCGCTGCCGGACGCGACGATCAACCTGTTGGACGCCGACGGCAAGCAGGTCGCCACGACCAAGACCGATGCCGCCGGCGAGTACTACTTCGGTGGCGTCGGCGCCCCGTACGAGCTCAAGCCGGGTGCGAAGTACACGGTGCAGTTCGATGTGTGCACCGCGGACACCAGCGAGGTGCCGACTGAGCCGCCGGCCACCAAGCTGCGGTTCACGCTCCCGCGGGCCGGTGACAACCGGGCACATGACTCGAATGTGACCCCGCCGAAGACCGGGCGGCTGTGTAACGGAGACGCACCTGTCACGGCGCCGGACAAGCCGGGAGAGGTCGATCACACGATCGACGCCGGCGTGCACATCCCCAAGAAACCGCCGACTCCTACGCCGACGCCGACGCCCACTCCGTCGTCGGAGCCGCCCACCTCTGAGCCGCCCAACGAGCCAGGCCCCCAGTCTGGCGGAGGCTCCGGGACAGGCGGAGGCTCGGGGACTGGCGGAGGCTCGGGGACTGGCGGAGGCGGTGGTTCGCTGGCCAACACGGGTACGTCCGGCCTGCTGAAGATCATCTCCCTCAGTGCCCTGCTGGCCGGTGCGGGCGCGGCAGCCGCATTCGTGACCCGGAAGCGTCGCGCCGGGCAACACTGAGACAACACGGAAAGACGGGTGATCCGCCCGTAAGCGCTGACGAGCCCCGTCCATATCCGGACGGGGCTCGTTCGCGTGTGGTCCCGGCGAGCCCTACAGGCCGCCCTCGGACATCCCGTGCACGGCCGGGACCGTGCCGAGACGCCCCTTCTGGAAGTCCTCGAACGCCTGCTGGAGCTCCTTGCGGGTGTTCATGACGAACGGGCCGTAGTGGGCCATCGGCTCGCGGATGGGCTGTCCGCCCAGGAGGACGACTTCGAGCTCCGGGGTGTGGGAGTCCTGCTTCTCGTCCGCGCGGACGGTCAGCGAGCCGCCGTCGCCGAAGACCGCCGTCTGACCCACCCGAACCGGGCGGCGCTCGGTGCCGGCGGTGCCGCGGCCCGCGAGGACGTACGCGAGGCCGTTGAAGTCCTCCCGCCACGGCAGGGTGATCTCCGCACCCGGGGCCAGGGTGGCGTGGATCATCGTGATCGGGGTGTGGGTGATACCGGGCCCCTGGTGGCCGTCCAGCTCACCGGCGATGACCCGCAGCAGCGCGCCGCCGTCCGGGGTCGTCAGAAGCTGTACGTTGCCGCCGCGGATGTCCTGGTAGCGCGGCGCCATCATCTTGTCCTTGGCCGGGAGGTTCACCCACAGCTGCAGACCGTGGAAGAGCCCGCCCGACATGACCAGCGACTCCGGCGGCGCCTCTATGTGGAGCAGACCCGAGCCGGCCGTCATCCACTGGGTGTCGCCGTTGGTGATCGTGCCGCCACCGCCCTGCGAGTCCTGGTGGTCGAAGATCCCGTCGATGATGTACGTGACGGTCTCGAAGCCGCGGTGGGGATGCCAGGGCGTTCCCTTGGGCTCGCCCGGCGCGTAATCCACCTCGCCCATCTGGTCCATCATGATGAACGGGTCGAGGTGCTGGTAGTCGATGCCCGCGAAGGCCCGGCGCACCGGGAATCCCTCGCCCTCGAAACCGCTGGGTGCGGTGGTGACGGCGAGCACGGGGCGCTGTCGTGCCTCGGCGGGTGCCGCGACGCGCGGCAGGGTCAGCGGGTTCTCTACGGTCACTGCGGGCATGACGGCCTCCTCGGTCGTTCACGATTCAACTTAATTGAATGGTGAACGACTCGCAAGAGGGCCTTTATTTCCACCCGAGCGCCCCGCGAGGCGAACGGCGATATCTGGACCTATCCGTACATACGCCTCATCGCGAAGTCCACCATCTGCTCCACCGCCTTCGCGTCGAAGACGATCCGGTGCTCGCCCTCCATGTCGAGGACGAAGCCGTAGCCGGTGGGCAGCAGGTCGATCACCTCGGCGCCGGTGATCACGAAGTACTTGGACTCCTTGCCCGCATACCGCCGCAGCTCCTTGAGCGAGGTGAACATGGGGATCACCGGCTGCTGGGTGTTGTGCAGCGCCAGGAAGCCGGGATTGTCACCGCGCGGGCAGTAGACCTTCGAGCCCGCGAAGATCTGCTGGAAGTCCTCGGCCGGCATCGAACCGGTGGTGAAGGCGCGCACCGCGTCGGCGAGCGACGGCGGCGAGGGCTCCGGGTAGAGCGGCTGCTGGCCGTAGCCCGCACCCGCCTGCGTGTGATGTGACGCATGCGGCTGCTGTTGCGGCGGAGGTGGCGGAGCGGCATAACCCTGCCCTGCGCTCGCGTTCTGGTCGTAGCCGTACATGCGAAGAAGCGTACTGAGTCACAGTTACCCGGTTAAGGGTTGCCCTTTATTACCCACGGGTAGCATCATGGCGACAGCTGATCTGATACGCGTCAACGCAGAGGTCCTGGCCTCCCGATCCCTTACGGAGCCGTCGCCATGGGGCACTACAAGTCGAATCTCCGCGACATCGAGTTCAACCTCTTCGAGGTGCTCGGGCGGGACACGGTGTACGGCACCGGACCGTTCGCGGAGATGGACGTCGAGACCGCCAAGAGCGTGCTCGCGGAGATATCCCGGCTCTCCGAGCATGAGCTGGCCGAAAGCTACACCGACTCCGACCGGAACCCGCCCGTCTTCGACCCCAAGACCCACACGGCGCCGCTTCCCGAGTCGTTCAAGAAGAGCTACCGGGCCTACATGGAGGCCGAGTGGTGGCGGCTGGGCGTCCCGGAGGAGCTGGGCGGCACGGTCTGCCCCCGCTCGCTGCTGTGGGGCTCGGCCGAGACCATCCTCGGCTCCAACACCCCGATCTGGATGTACGCCTCGGGCCCGTCCTTCGCGGGGGTGCTGCACGACGAGGGCACCGAGGAGCAGCTGAAGATCGCCCAGCTGATGGTGGACAAGCAGTGGGGCTCCACCATGGTGCTGACCGAGCCGGATGCCGGCTCCGACGTCGGCGCGGGCCGCACCAAGGCCGCCCAGCAGGAGGACGGAAGCTGGCACATCGAGGGTGTGAAGCGGTTCATCACCTCCGGCGAGCACGACCTCTCCGACAACATCATCCACTTCGTGCTGGCCCGGCCCGAGGGCGCGGGGCCCGGCACCAAGGGGCTGTCGCTGTTCATCGTCCCCAAGTACGACTTCGACTGGGAGACCGGCGAGCTCGGCGAGCGCAACGGCGTCTACGCCACCAATGTCGAGCACAAGATGGGTCTGCGGGTCTCCAACACCTGTGAGCTGACCTTCGGCGCCGACCACCCGGCCAAGGGCTGGCTGCTGGGCGACAAGCACGACGGCATCCGCCAGATGTTCAAGATCATCGAGTTCGCCCGGATGATGGTCGGCACGAAGGCCATGGCCACCCTCTCCACCGGCTACCTCAACGCCCTGGAGTACGCCAAGGAGCGGGTGCAGGGCCCGGACCTGGCGGCCTTCACCGACAAGACCGCCCCGCGCGTCACCATCACCCACCACCCGGATGTGCGTCGCTCGCTGATGACGCAGAAGGCGTACGCGGAGGGCCTGCGCGCACTGGTCCTCTACACCGCCTCCGTCCAGGACGAGATCCTGGTCAAGGAGGCCGCGGGCGAGGACGCCTCCGCCCTGAGCCGCCTCAACGACCTGTTGCTCCCCATCGTCAAGGGCTACGGCTCGGAGAAGGCGTACGAGCAGCTGGCGCAGTCCCTGCAGACCATCGGCGGCTCCGGCTACCTCCAGGAGTACCCGCTGGAGCAGTACATCCGGGACGCCAAGATCGACACGCTCTACGAGGGCACCACCGCCATCCAGGGCCAGGACTACTTCTTCCGCAAGATCGTCCGGGACCAGGGCCAGGCCCTGACCGTCGTCTCGGAGGAGATCAAGAAGTTCCTGGCCGAGGCCGCCGGGGGCGAGGAGCTGGAAGCCGCCCGCGACCAGCTGGCCCAGGCCGCGGTGGACCTGGAGGCGATCGTCGGCGCGATGCTCACCGACCTGGCCGCCACCGAGCAGGACGTCAGCTCGATCTACAAGGTCGGTCTCAACTCCACCCGGCTGCTGCTGGCCTCCGGCGACGTGATCATCGGCTATCTGCTCCTCAAGGGCGCGGCCGTCGCCGCCGAGAAGGTGGGCACCGCCTCCACGAAGGACCGGTCCTTCTACGCGGGCAAGATCGCCGCGGCGAAGTTCTTCGCCCACGAGGTGCTGCCGGGCGTCTCGGTGCAGCGCTCGCTGGCCGAGTCGGTCGACAAGGGGCTCATGGACCTGGACGAGTCCGCGTTCTAAGGGCTCTCTTCCCTCGTCCAGGGGGCCGGCCGTCCCATCCTCCAGCGGGGCGGCCGGCCCCCTGGCCTGTGCCCGCGGGCGTCTGGTCGGTGCCCGTCACCGCTCCTCGTCGTCGGGCGGCCGCTCCCGCAGGGCCCGTTCGACCTCCTCCCGGGCCCACCGCCGGAGCTCCTCGCCCTGTGCGAGGAGCTCGTCGACCGACTCGCCCCCGCCCTCCGGCGGGCGCGGGCGGGCCCTCAGCTTCTCCAGCAGATCCCGGCACGCCTCGTCCTCGGTGGCGAACCGGCTGGTGTCCCGGTCCAGGGAGCGCTCCCTCAGCCCGGTCTCCCAGCCACCGTCCGGTGCCGGGCGCAGGTAGTAGTAGGCGTCCGGCTGGACCGGGATGTCCTGCACTCCCGGGATGTCGTACAGCGCGTCCGGCACCTGCTCGTCGCGCAGGGTTGAGACGAGTTCCGTTCTGTCCACCGGTTCAGGATCCGCCCTCAGTTGAGTGCGCGCAGATTACCCGCCGCGACCAACTGGGGGATCGAAGGACCGGTCAGATACTGCAGCCCGAAGCCGGGTTGTCCGAACCAGGGCCGGATGGGACCGGCCTCGACCAGGAAGGGCTCGGTGACCTCATAGAGGTGATAGCCGTTCGGATACGCCGGGTCGATGGTGTTGAGGTTGCTGGGCGGCAGCGCGCGCTCCGCGTAGGGCGTGCCCGCCGGGGCGAGGAAGTGGCCGAAACCGCTCCCGAAGAGATCGACCTTCTGACCGACCTTCAGCCTGATCGTGGTGTGCAGCGGCGTTCCGTTGAGCAGCACCCAGCCGTCGGGGTACGGGAACCACCAGCCGCTGGTCTGCTCGTTCCAGTAGCAGTCGAGGAACGCGGAGGAGGTGGGGAAGTGGTCGAGCCGTTCGTAGCCTTCGAGCATCCGCCCGATCGCGCCGTACCGGGGGAGCTGCGCGGGGCCGAGCCGCCAGTCACCCTGGTAGTAGCGCTCGCGCGGCGGGTTGGGTGCGATGCTGGTCCCCCCGATGCGGTCCCTGCTCGGACAGGGAGGGTGGCCCTTGCCCTCACCGTCCCCGCCGTTCCCCGGACGCGGGCCGGGCGAGGGCGCGGCTGCCGGCTCCGGGGCGGCCACGGGTGACAGCCCCGCGGCGAAATCCGTGACGGGCTTGGCCATGGCAGGTCCGCCTGCGCACAGCAGTAGCAGCGACCCCAGAACGACAAGCAGGTGGCGAAGAACGCGCATCCGGTATCCCCTTGAGTTACGACTCAGTGCGGCGTTGCTCGGTACACGGGGAATATCGACCGATTCTCCCGAATTCTCGCCTTACCTGACGTGCTTTCATCAGATTGGATCAACGTGGCCCCACAGATGGATGCCACGACCCGCACCAGGGCGAGCCGCCCCCCGGCGAATCTATGCTGAGCACATGAGCGCACAACCCGGCATCGACCGCGGCCACACCGATGACCTGATGTCCTTCCTCCGCGCCAGCCCATCGCCGTACCACGCTGTGGCGAGCGCCGCTGAGCGGCTGGAGAAGGCCGGGTTCCAGCGGATCGAGGAGACGGCGTCCTGGGACGGCGCGGCCGGTGGTCGGTTCGTACTGCGGGGCGGTGCGATCATCGCCTGGTACGTACCGGAGGGGGCGGACCCCGCCACTCCGTACCGCATTGTCGGCGCTCATACCGACTCTCCCAATTTGCGAGTCAAGCCCATTCCCGACACCGGTGCGCACGGCTGGAGACAGATCGCCGTCGAGGTCTACGGCGGGGTGCTGCTCAACACCTGGCTCGACCGCGACCTCGGGCTCTCCGGCCGGATCTCCCTCCGGGACGGCTCACACCAACTCGTCACCATCGACCGGCCGCTGCTGAGAGTGCCCCAGCTCGCCGTCCACCTCGACCGGTCCGTCAACACCGAGGGCCTCAAGCTGGACAAGCAGCGCCATATGACGCCCATCTGGGGGCTCGGCGGCGTCGAGGAGGGCGACCTGATCCGCTTCGTCGCCGAGGAGACCGGTGTCGCGGCCGAGGAGATCGCCGGCTGGGACCTGATGACGCACAGCGTCGAGCCGCCCGCCTACCTCGGCCGGGACCGCGAGCTGCTCGCCGGTCCCCGGATGGACAACCTTGTCTCCGTGCACGCCGGTACGGCCGCGCTCATCGCCGCCGCCTCCCGTCAGGACCTGCCGTACATCCCCGTACTGGCCGCCTTCGACCACGAGGAGAACGGCAGCCAGTCCGACACCGGCGCCGACGGCCCGCTGCTCGGCACGGTGCTGGAGCGCTCGGTCTTCGCCCGTGGCGGCGCGTACGAGGACCGGGCCCGCGCCTTCGCGGGCACCGTCTGCCTGTCCTCCGACACCGGCCACGCCGTCCACCCCAACTACGCCGAGCGCCATGAGCCGGGCCACCACCCACGGCCCAACGGCGGCCCGATCCTGAAGGTGAACGTCAACCAGAGATACGCCACCGACGGCGCCGGGCGGGCCGTCTTCGCCGCCGCCTGCGAGCGCGCCGGGGTGCCCTGGCAGAGCTTCGTCTCCCATAACTCGATGCCGTGCGGCACCACGATCGGGCCGATCACCGCCGCCCGGCACGGCATCGCCACCGTCGACATCGGCATCGCGATCCTGTCCATGCACTCGGCACGGGAACTGTGCGGAGCGCAGGACCCGCGGCTGCTGGCCAAGGCACTGCATGCCTTTCTGGAGGGCTGAGTTGGACTTCTCCGTGCTGGGACCGGTGACCGTCACCGCGGGACCGCCGGCAGCGCCCGTCGAGCTACCGCTGGGGCCCGCCAAACGGCGCAGCGTGCTCGCGATGCTGCTGCTGCGGCCCAACGCGACGGTGTCCGTGGAGCAGTTGATAACCAGCCTGTGGGAGGACGAGCCGCCAGCCCACGCCCGGACCGTCATCCAGGGCCATGTCTCCCGGCTCCGCGCCGCGCTGGCCGAGGGCGGCGCCGAGGAGCACGGCGTCGAGCTGGCCACCCACAGCTCCGCCTATCTGCTGCGCATACCCGAGTCCCTGATCGACACCCAGCGCTTCGACCAGCTGACCGCCCAGGCCAGCCCGGAGTCCGCCCCCGGTGAGGCCGTCCGGCTGCTCCGCCAGGCGCTCGGCCTGTGGCGCGGCCCGGCGCTCACCGGGACCGTGGCCAGCCCGCCGTTCGCGGCCGCCGCGCACGCCCTGGAGGAGCGCCGGCTGAGCGCCGTGGAGGCCCTGGCCCGGGCGCACAAGGCGCTGGGCGAGCATGAGGAGGCGGTGCGCGCCCTGCACCCCGCCGCCGTCGCCAACCCGCTGCGCGAGGGGCTGATCGCCGCCCTGATGCTGGCGCTGTACCGCTCCGGGCGGCAGTCCGACGCGATCGCCTGGTTCCACCGCACCCGGCAGCTGCTCGACGACGACCTGGGGGTCGACCCGGGCCAGCGGCTGACCGCCGCGTACCAGGAGATCCTGCGCGCGGCCCCCGAGGCGGACGGGCCGCAGGCCGGCGCCCAGAGCGCCGCGGCGCCGGGCCCCTCCGGGCAGCCGGTGGCCTCGACCCCGTCGCATCCGCAGTCCGTGGCCGCCGCATCGGCCGCCGCGCCCGTACCCGAGCTGCTCCCCCGGCCCCCGGCGGGCTTCCACGGCCGGGGCGCGGAGCTGGCCGAGCTGACCCGGCTGACCCAGGGCGGCGCCGAACCGGCCCAGGGCGGCTCCGGCTACCCCCAGGAGGGCGGGATCGCGCTGCTCACCGGGCCCGCCGGGGTCGGCAAGACCGGCCTGGCGGTCCACTGGGGCCATGCTCAGGCCGCCGCCTTCCCCGACGGACGGCTCTTCGCGGATCTGCGCGGCTTCAGCGGCGGCGAGGCGACGGTGCCCGCCGAGGTGCTGCGCGAATTCCTGCTCGCCCTGGGCACCCCGGCCGAGCAGATCCCCACCTCGACCGAGGCGGCGTCCGCGCTGTACCGCTCGCTGGCGGCCCGCCGCCGACTGCTGGTGGTGCTGGACAACGCGGGCAGCTCCGCCCAGGTGCGTCCGCTGCTGCCCGGTGGGCCCCACTGCGCCACGCTGGTCACCAGCCGCAGCAGGCTGGACGGGCTGATCGCCACCGACGCCGCCCGCCCCGTACGACTGCACGCCCTCGGCACCGAGGACGGGGCGGCCCTGCTGGGCGCGCTGCTGGGCCCCGCCCGGGTCGCCGAGGACCCGGAGGCCGCACGGGAGCTGGTGGCCCTGTGCGACGGGCTGCCGCTGGCGCTGCGCGCCGCCTCCGCCCAGCTGATGGCCCGGCCCCGCTGGCGGCTGGCCCGGCTGGCCACCGCGCTGCGCGACGAGCGCCGCCGGCTCGCGCTGCTGTCGGCGGAGGACACCGGGGTGGCCGCCGCGCTGCGCAACTCCGTGGCCCGGCTCTCGGCGGACGACGCACAGCTGCTGCGGGCCCTGGGCACCGGTTTCGCGCGGGAGGTCAACACCGCCGAGGCGGCCGCGCTGTCGGGGGCGGACCCCGAGCTGATCCAGGACTCCCTGGAGCGGCTGGCGGAGATGCATCTGCTGGACGAGGAGGCCACCAACCGCTACGTCATGAGCGACCTGGTGAAGCTCTTCGCCCAGGGCGACGGGAGCGGACGCGGCGAGACCCCCGGCGAGGGGTCCGGCGGGGGCTCCGGCGAACCGTCACAGGGGGCCTGAGCAGGAGTGAACAGCGGGGCGTTAGCGGGACGTTAGCGGGCGGCAGCCGTTCACCAGCCGAACGGCAGCGGGTCCGGACAGGCTTATGCCGTACCGGAAAACGCCCGAACGCCCGCTGAGGGGAGACCCGCCATGCCGCTCACCACCGCCCGCCTCGCCCACCGCGCCGGCACCCTGCGCTCGGTCGCGGCCGGCCTGACCGTCGTCGCCGCGGGCATCACCCTCGCGGCGTGCGGCACCGCCGACGCGTCGGGCGTGAAGACGGCCGGCAAGGCCGAGAGCATGGCCTCGGCCGTCCCCACCGCCAACGAGGAAGGCCTCCAGGGCGGCGCCCAGCAGGCCGCGCGGGAGACGGTGGCGGGCGGGGCCGACGCCGGGGCCCAGGGCGGTCTGCGGGCCGACAGCGGCGTCGAGGGCGAGACCGGCGTCTGCCGGCTCGACACGATGTCGGTGAGCGTCACCTCCGTCCCCCGGCCGGCCAACCATCTGCTGCTGGAGATCACCAATCAGTCCGGGGTGACCTGCCGTCTCATCGGCTCCCCCGTGGTGCGGTTCGACGACGGGCGGGCGGCCGTGCCACAGGACGAGAACACCCAGCCGCAGGCGGTCGTCACGCTGCCGCCCGGCGAGAGCGGTTACGCGGGCCTGACCACCTCCGCGGCGGGCGCCCCGGCCGCCGACGGCCGCAAGGCCACCGGGTTGACCGTCTCCCTCCCCGGCGAGGACGGCCGCCGCGCCGTCGACCTCCCCGGCGACTCGGTGGAGGTCGAGGACGGGACGGCGGTCGGCTACTGGCAGAGCGACGCGTCCGACGCCCTCCTCTGGTGACCGCCCGGCGCTCCCACCGGTGACCGCGTGACCTTCCCTCCGGTGACCGCTCGATTCCGAGCCACTTAGCTGGACAGGTAGCCGCCTCCCCCCGGCTACCTGCCCCGGACGGCCCCCGCCTCGGCGGGGGCCGTCTCGTCATGTCCCACGGCACCGTCCTCCGTGTCCCGCTCCTGGCTCTTCCGCTAGGCGTCTTGGCAGGTCATCAGGGGCGCGCCCGGATGGGACGTCCCAAAGGACGGCTCGGCCCCGGAAAGGCCCCGCCCCGCGGCCCACAGTGGTTCCCGTCGCCGCGGCGAACGGCCCGGCGGCCTCGACCGAGCCGTGCCGACGCCCGCCGTCGGCGCTCTCACCAAGGGGGAATCCAGACATGACGCACTCCATCAGCGGCGGCCGACGCCGGATCTTCCTGCGCAGGGTGGTCCCCGCGATCGCCGCGGCGGGCATCGGCGCCATCGGACTCGTGGGCTGCTCGGGCTCGGGCGACACCGCGGGCCATGACGCCAAGCCGGCGAAGGCCGGAAAGGTCGCCGAGAAGGGCGTGACGAGCCGCGACACCACCTCGGCCCGGGGCGGGGCCGCCGCGCTCGAGCTGAAGACGACCACGGGGGAGTTCGGCACCAAGGCCGCGGCCACCGCCGACTTCCCCACCTGGGGCACCCGCTGGGTGGTCCACCAGAGCGCCGACACCGGCTCCCCGTCCGTCGGCATGCTCAACAAGGACGCCCCGGGCCAGGACCGCATCACCGCCGACTACCAGGTCGACACCGGCAAGAAGGTCTGCGAGGACGGGGCCTGCTCCACCTACATGGCCCATATCACCGGGCCGGTCAGCGGCTTTGTGACCGTCGTCGCGGTGGACATCCCGCAGGACTCGCTGCCCGGGGTCCCGGTGCAGAACGGCGGTGGCCAGCCGCCGAAGCCGCCGCAGACCGGCGGCACCCGCGCCGAGGCGCTGCAGCGGGCCGCCACCTGGCTGACCGCCAACAACGGCGGCCGGGTGCCCTACAGCCAGGCCCAGGTCTGGAAGGACGGCTACCGCCAGGACTGCTCGGGCTATGTCTCCATGGCGCTGGGTCTGCGGGCGCCCGGCACCAACACCGTGGGGCTCGCCGGCTCGGGCATCACCAAGCCGATCGCCCTGAACGATCTGCGGCCCGGGGATCTGCTGATCGACGCCTCCGGGAACAACAACACCCGCCATGTCGTGATGTTCGAGAAGTGGAACGACGCCGCCCACACCTCGTACACCTCCTACGAGCAGCGCGGCGACTTCGGGACGGATCACACGACCCGTCGCTACGGACTGGAGCCGGGCAGCGAGTACAAGCCCTACCGGCCGCTGAAGTTCACGGACTGACGCGTTCCTCACCCGGTTCCTGTAACGAGCGGCACGTCCACCTCGGGGGTGTGGACGTGCCGCTCGGCATGTTCATGATCCCGTGCTGCAATGGTGTACGTGCCAGCGCATCCGAATCGCCCAGAGAACCCGCGACGCAAGCCGCTTGCCCCGCTTCCCGAGGAACTCTCCGGCCCGGTACGGGAATTCGTGACCGCACTGCGCCGGATGCACGGCGAACTGGGACTCAGCCTGAAGGAACTGGAGGGGCGGCTGCCCGCCAGCCGGTCCTCCCTCTCCCGCTATCTGCGCGGCCAGAGCCTTCCCGACGAGCGGCTCCTGGTCCAGTGGGGCAAGCTCTCCTTCACCGCCGAGGACCGGCTGCCCGAACTGGTGACCCTGCTGCACCGGGCCACCGAGGCCGAGGCCGCCGTGCAGGCCGCCGAGGGGACCGGGCCGGAGCCCGGCGCGTCCGCGCCGCCCCCGGGACAGCCTCCGGAGGACCGGCCGTCCCGGCGCCGGCTGCGGCTCACGCTCGCGGCGGTGGGCGCCGTCGTCATCATCGCCGGGGGCACCGCCGGGATCATCGCCCTCCGGTCGTCCGACGACGGCGGGTCCCCGGGCGGCGCGGCGGGCTCCTCCCCCCTGGGCGACGCCCGGATCACCGTCTACAACGCCGAGAAGGACTGCCGGCACCAGCGGGTCCGCGCCTGCTCCCTGGGCCTGGCCGAGGATCCGTACGTGGCCTACCGCCCGTCGAACATCGTGGGCCGGGCCTGGCACGGCGACGTACTGCGCGCCGACTGCCGCATCGCCAACGGCGTCACGGTGACCGACGAGGCGGGCGGGCACAGCAGCATGTGGTTCCGCGTCTTACAGGACGGCAAGCGGATGTGGGTGCCGGGCATCCGCATCCGCCAGGACCAGGTGCAGTACTCCACGCTGCCCAACTGCCCCGACTGACCGCCGGTCGGGGCTCAGCCGTCCATCCCGGCGAGCACCAGCGGCAGCCGGGTGGCGCCGCCCTCGGTGATCCGCACCGGAACGCCCCAGTCCTGCTGGTGCACATGGCAGGCCGGGTACTCGTTGCTCGGGTCGTCGTCACAGGAGGCGGCCATGGCCGAGACGTGCAGCACGCCCTCGGTCACGCCCTCCGCGAGGACGAGCTCACGGTTCAGATCCGTGCCCGCGCCGTCTCCTTCGGCCAGCAGCCCGGGCGGGGTGGAGCTGACCAGCAGCCGGGTGGAGGGGCCGTAGCGGGTGTCCAGCTTCTGCCCCTCGGGCGCCTGGAAGACCACGTCCAGCCGGAGCGTCCCCGGGGCGATGTCGGTCGCGGCGCGCTGGGTGCGGTGGGCCACCGCGTCGACCCTTACGGCCTCCTCCGGCAGCCGCAGCCGGGTCAGCCGGTGCCGGGCGGACTCCACCACGACGATGTCCCCGTCGGCCAGGACCGCGCCGGAGGGCTCGCGCAGATCCGTGGCGAGCGTGGAGACCTCGCCGGTGGCCGGGTCGAAGCGGCGCAGCGCGTGGTTGTAGGTGTCCGAGATGGCCACCGAGCCGTCGGGCAGCGCGGTGACGCCCAGCGGATGCTGGAGCAGCGCCTGTTCGGCGGCGCCGTCCCGGTGGCCGAAGTCGAAGAGCCCGGTGCCGACGGCCGTACGGACGGCGAAGCCGTCGCCGTCGCGCTCGACGTACCGCACCGCGGACGTCTCGGAGTCCGCGATCCACAGCCGGTCCTCGGTGGCGGCGAGCCCGGAGGGCTGGGCGAACCACGCCTCCTCGGCGGGGCCGTCGACCAGACCCTCGTTGGTGGTCCCGGCGGCGGCCCGTACGGCCCGGGCCTGCGGGTCGTAGGTCCATAGCTGGTGGACGCCCGCCATGGCGATCCACAGCCGGCCGGCGAACCAGGCGACGTCCCAGGGGGAGGACAGGTCCACGTCCCGGGCGGGCCCCTCGGTGGGCGACCCCTGCCACCACTGGCGGCCGGTCCCGGCGAGCGTGGTGACCTCGCCGGTGGCCGGGTCGAAGCGGCGCAGCGCATGGTTCACGGTGTCGGCGACGGCCACGGCGCCGTCGGGGAGCAGGGCGAGCCCCTGGGGCTCGCTGAAGCGGGCCCGCTCGCCCGTGCCATCCGTAAGGCCGCGCTCGCCGGCGCCGATCCGCCGCACCACGCTCTCGCCGTCCGCCGCGAGCTCCACCAGCTGATGGCGGGTGGTGTCCGAGACGAGGAAGGTGCCGCCGGGCAGCAGCAGCGCCTTACCGGGGAAGCGCAGCTCGGTGGGGACCGGCTCCGGGGGCACGTACGGCCCGTCGCCGCGCCGCAGGGTGCCCTTGGCGGCGTGCTCGGCCTCGAGCTGTCCCACGAGGGTCTCCAGGGCGTGCGCATGGCCCTCGCCCGCGTGCTGGGCGACCACATAGCCCTCGGGGTCGATGACGACGAGGGTGGGCCAGGCCCGTACCGCGTACTGCTTCCAGGTGGCCAGCTCGGGGTCGTCGAGGACCGGGTGGTGCACCTCGTAGCGCTCGACCGCGTCCACGACCGCCTGGTGCTCCGCCTCGTGGACGAACTTCGGCGAGTGCACCCCGACGATCACCACGGTGTCGCGGTGCTTCTCCTCCAGCTCGCGCAGCTCGTCCAGGACATGCAGGCAGTTCACACAGCAGAAGGTCCAGAAGTCGAGGATGACAATGCGCCCTCGAAGGTCGGTGAGGGTGAGGTCGTTGTCGCCGGTATTGAGCCAGCCGCCCCGGCCGATCAGTTCGGGGGCGCGGACGCGTGCACGTGGAGCCATATCCCCATGAAACAGCAGCCCCACCCGTGTCATTCCCCCGCCCCCCGACGGCTTTCGACCGATGTGCCGGGGTCTGTCCGGAGTTAGGGCGGAGGCGGGCGCACACTACCATCGCGAGCAGGCCGCCAGCCGCCGATCCGGGCCTACGATCAGAGCCGAAAGCACTGCCCGTGCACTCGTGGGCAGCGTAACTTGAACGCACACACCAGCACCCAGCCCGCGCACCAACCGCCCGAGGGGTCCCGTGACCGTCCATCCCAGCCTTCAGACCTCCATCGACGCCTGGACGCACTCCATCGACGCGATATCGGAGTTGGTGAATCCGCTCGCGGAGCGCGAGTGGAACCTCGCCACCGAGTGCCCGGGATGGTCGGTGCGGGACGTCGTCTCGCATGTGATCGGACTCGAATGCGAGATGCTCGGCGATCCCCGCCCCATCCACTCACTGCCGCGCGACCTCTTCCACGTCACCAACGAGCTGTCGCGGTACATGGAGGTCCAGGTCGACGTCCGGCGCTGTCACACCGCGCCCGAGATGACCTCGGAGCTGGAGTACACCGTCATCCGGCGGGGCCGCCAGCTCCGGAACGAGAAGCGCGCCGCGGACGCCATGGTGCGCTGGCCCGGCGGCTCCGAGGTGACGCTGGGGGAGGCGCTGATGAGGCGGGTCTTCGACGTGTGGGTGCATGAGCAGGATCTGCGCCGGGCCCTGAACAAGCCCGGCAATCTGGACTCGCCGGGCGCCGCGATCACCCGTGATCTGCTGCTGTCGGCGCTGCCGAAGGTGGTCGCCAAGGACGCGGGCGCGGCGCCCCAGTCGGCCGTCGTCTTCGATGTGAACGGCCCGATGGAGTTCATGCGGACGGTGCGGGTCGACGCGGACGGCCGGGGCAGCATCGACGGCAGCGTCTCGCTCGGGCCGACGGCCACGTTCTCCCTGGACTGGGAGACCTACGTGCGGCTGGCGTGTGGGCGGGTGCGGCCCGAGGCGGTCTCGGAGCGGCTGAAGATCGAGGGCGACCAGCAGCTGGCCGAGGCGATCCTCGGGCACTTCGCGATCACGCCGTAGGGCTGCCGGGGCGCACAGCGCCCGGGACCACGCCGTAGCGCCGCCCGCGGGGTCAGCCGTACAACCCCTGGGATCGCGCCGTAAGCCCCCTGGGGATCACGCCGTGAGCCGCCTCCAGGAGCACGCCGTGACGCCCCTGGGGGTCACGCCGGTACGTGCACCGCGGTCACGCCGGTACGTGCACGGCCTCGACACGGCTCGCGACCACGCGCTCGCGCTCCCGGCGGCGCGCCCGTCCGCGCAGCCGCAGGATCTGGCTGATGCCGAGCGCCTGCAGCACGAACACCGAGGCGAACGCGATCCGGTAGTTCTGGCCGGTCAGGTCCAGCAGCACGCCGACGGCCAGCAGGGTGGTCATCGAGGCCGTGAAGCCGCCCATGTTGACGATTCCCGACGCGGTGCCGATCCGCTCGGGCGGATTGGCGGGCCGGGCGAAGTCGAAGCCGATCATCGACGCGGGCCCGCAGGCGCCGAGCACCACGCACAGGACCACCAGCAGCCACATGGGCGCGTGGGCGGACGGCCAGACCAGCACGGTGCCCCACAGCAGCGCGGTGGCACCGACCGTGCCGAGGGCCAGCGGGGCGCGGGCGGCGTGGTGCCGGGCGATGACCTGCCCGTAGACCAGGCCGACCGCCATGTTGGAGAGCACCACGAGGGTCAGCAGCTGACCCGCGGTCGCCCGGGACAGCCCCTCCGCCTCGACCAGGAACGGCATCCCCCACAGCAGCAGGAAGACCATCGCCGGGAACTGGGTGGTGAAGTGCACCCACATGCCGAGCCGGGTGCCGGGCTCGCGCCAGGCGTCCGCGATCTGCCGGCGGACGTAGTCGGCGCCCAGGTGCGTGGCGGGCGCGGGCTCGAAGCCCTTGGGGTGGTCCTTGAGGAAGAACAGCACCAGGACGAAGACGGCCAGGCCGCCGAGCGCACTGCCCGCGAAGGTCGTGGTCCAGCCGACGCCGTGCAGCGACCGGGCGATCACCAGCGTGGAGACCAGGTTGCCCGCCATGCCGAAGAGCGCGGCGATCTGGGCGATGAGCGGCCCGCGGCGGGCCGGGAACCAGCGCGAGCCGAGCCGCAGCACGCTGATGAAGGTCATCGCGTCACCGCAGCCGAGCAGCGCCCGGGAGCCCAGCGCCATCGCGTAGGAGTGGGAGAACGCGAAGCCGAACTGCCCCAGGGTGAAGAGCACCACCCCGAGCATGAGCACCTTACGGGTGCCGAGACGGTCGACCATGAGCCCGACCGGTATCTGCATCCCGGCGTAGACCAGCACCTGGAGAATGGAGAAGGTCGACAGCGCCGAGGCGTTGATGTGGAAGCGCTCGGCGGCGTCGATACCGGCGACGCCGAGGCTGGTGCGATAGGTGATGGCGACGAAGTAGACGGCGACGCCCAGACCCCACACGGCGACGGCACGACGGCCGCCGGGCGGATCCCCGGGCAACTGGGCCGAGGTCATCGCGCCTCACCCCGGGCGAGGTAGTTCACCCAGCTGATGTGGCGCTGCACCAGCCCGGACGCGAAGCCGGCGTCACCGGCACGCAGGGCCCGGAGGATCTCCGTGTGCTCGGTGATGTTCTTGGCGATGCGGCCGGGCTCGGCGTGCATGGTGGCCACGCCCATCCGGAGCTGGCGGTCCCTCAACTGGTCGTAGAGCTGCGCCAGGATGGCGTTTCCCGCCGCCCTGACGATCGCCGCGTGGAAGCAGCGGTCGGCGGCCGCGAAGGCGGCCAGATCCCCGGCCGCCGCGTGCACCTTCTGCTCCTCCAGCAACTCCTCGAGCCGCCCCAGCAGCTGCTCCCCGGCCGGGACGACCTTGGCGACCGCGTGCTGCTCCACCAGCAGCCGGGTCTCGACCACATCCGCGATCTCCTGGGAGGAGACGGGCAGCACCAGGGCGCCCTTCTTCGGATAGAGCTTGAGAAGCCCCTCGGCCTCCAGGCGCAGCAGCGCCTCCCGGACGGGTGTGCGGGAGACCCCGACGGCCTCCGCGAGCTCGCCCTCGCTCAGCAGCGTGCCGCCCTCGTAGCGGCGGTCGAGGACGGCTTGTTTGACGTGGTGGTAGACGCGTTCTGCGGCAGGCGGCGGCTTGGTGGCCGTATCGGCGGGACTCATGATGCGCACATCATAGATACAAGATGCATGCGCACTCATCCCCCGTCCGCGATGCGGACGGGGGATGGGGTCTGCCGCTACCTCACGCCCAGGTGATCAGGCGCTTCGGGCGTTCCAGGACGGCCGCGACATCCGCGAGCACCTTGGAGCCCAGCTCGCCGTCGACCAGCCGGTGGTCGAAGGAGAGCGCGAGCGTGGTCACCTGGCGGGGCTTGACCTCGCCCTTGTGGACCCACGGCTGGAGCTTGACGGCGCCGAAGGCGAGGATCGCGGACTCACCGGGGTTGAGGATCGGCGTGCCCGCGTCGATGCCGAAGACGCCGACGTTGGTGATGGTGACCGTGCCACCGGACATCGCGGCCGGGGTGGTCTTGCCCTCACGGGCGGTGGTGACCAGCTCACCCAGGGCGGATGCCAGTTCGGGCAGGGTCTTGGCGTGGGCGTCCTTGATGTTGGGGACGATCAGCCCGCGCGGCGTGGCCGCCGCGATGCCCAGATTGACGTAGTCCTTGTAGACGATCTCCTGGTTGTCCTCGTCCCAGGTGGCGTTGACGTCCGGGTTGCGCCGGATGGCCACCAGCAGGGCCTTGGCGACCAGCAGCAGCGGGTTGACCCGCAGCCCGGCCATCGCCGGGTCCTGCTTGAGGTCGGCGACGAGCTTCATCGTCCGGGTCACGTCGACCGTCACGAACTCGGTCACATGCGGGGCGGTGAAGGCGCTGTTGACCATCGCCTGCGCGGTGGCCTTCCGTACGCCCTTCACGGGCACCCGGCGCTCCCGGCCCTCCACGGCCCTGGACGGGGCCGTCACGGGCGTCTCCCGGGCCGTCTGGACGGCCTCGGCGGCCGCGTGGACGTCCTCGCGGGTGATGATCCCGTCCGGCCCGCTCGGGGTGACCGCCTCCAGGTCGATGCCCAGGTCCTTGGCCAGCTTGCGGACCGGGGGCTTGGCCAGCGGCCGGGCCGTCCGGCCGCTGCCGTTCAGCTCGGGCGCGGGTGAGGGCGAGGGCACGGCCTCGGGGGGCGCGGGCGCCGGGGCGGGCTCCTGGGGCGCGGGCGCCCCGGCGGAGGGGGCGGGCGCGGAGCGCTGGGAGCCCGGCAGCGGCTTGCGCGGACGGCGCTTGGTGGAGGCGGGCGCCGCCCCGTAGCCGACCAGATTGGCCTGGCGGCCCTCCTTCTCGGCGGGCTCGGCCTCGGCGGCGGGCGCCTCGGCGGGCTTCCCGGCGGCGGGAGCGGCCTGGGGCGCCGCCTCCCCCGCACCGGGGTCGGTGTCCACCGAGATGATCGGCGTGCCCACGTCCACGGTGGTGCCCTCGTCGAAGCGCACCTCGTGCACCACCCCGTCGAAGGGGATGGGCAGCTCGACGGCGGCCTTGGCGGTCTCGACCTCGCACACCACCTGACCGTCGGTCACGGTGTCGCCCGGCGCCACGAACCACTTGAGGATCTCGGCCTCGGTCAGTCCCTCGCCCACATCGGGCATCTTGAACTCACGGAAGCGCTGTTCGACTGCGGTCATCGTCACGATCTCCTCAAGCCCTTCAGTACGCCAACGCGCGGTCTACGGCGTCGAGCACCCGGTCCAGCCCCGGAAGGTACTCGTCCTCGAGCCGTGACGGCGGGTACGGCGAGTGGAAGCCGCCGACCCGCAGCACCGGAGCCTCGAGGTGATAGAAGCACCTCTCGGTGATGCGCGCGGCGATCTCCGACCCAGTGCCCAGGAATACCGGAGCCTCGTGGACGACGACCAGCCGCCCCGTCCGCTCCACGGAACGCTGGATGGTGTCGAAGTCGATCGGCGACATCGACCGCAGGTCCACGACCTCGATCGACTTGCCCTCCTCGGCGGCGGCCGCGGCGGCGTCCAGGGCGACCTTCACCATCGGGCCGTAGGCCGCCAGCGTCACGTCCGCCCCCGGCCGCACCACCCGGGCGGCGTGCAGCGGACCGGGGATCGCGGCGGTGTCGACCTCGGACTTGTCGTGGTAGCGGCGCTTGGGCTCGAAGTAGATCACCGGGTCGTCGCTGCCGATGGCCTGCTGCAGCATCCAGTAGGCGTCGGAGGCGTTGGCGGGCGAGATCACCTTCAGCCCGGCCACATGCGCGAACAGCGCCTCGGGCGACTCGCTGTGGTGCTCCACCGCGCCGATGCCGCCGCCGTACGGAATCCGGACGACGACCGGCAGCTTCACCTTGCCGAGCGAGCGTGCGTGCATCTTGGCGAGCTGGGTGACGATCTGGTCGTAGGCGGGGAAGACGAAACCGTCGAACTGGATCTCCACCACCGGGCGGTAGCCGCGCAGCGCGAGCCCGATCGCGGTGCCCACGATGCCGGACTCGGCGAGCGGGGTGTCGATGACCCGGTCCTCGCCGAAGTCCTTCTGCAGCCCGTCGGTGACGCGGAAGACGCCTCCCAGCTTGCCGACGTCCTCGCCCATGATCAGGACCTTGGGGTCGGACTCGAGGGCCGTGCGCAGTGACGCGTTGATCGCCTTGGAGAGCGACATCTTCTCGGCGGCCATGTCAGATGCCCTCCTCAGCGGTGACGAACGAAGCCTGGTACTCGGCGAACTGCGCCCGCTCCTCGTCGACGAGCGCGTGCCCGTCGGCGTAGGTGTGCTCGAACAGCGCCATGTCATCGGGGTCGGGCATGGCCCGCACCGCGTCCCGTACACGCTTGGCCAGCGCGTCGCTCTCCCGCTCCAGCTCGGCGAAGAACGCGTCGTCGGCCAGGCCCTCGCGGGTCAGCAGGGTGCGCAGCCGCAGGATCGGGTCCTTGGTCTCCCACAGCTCCCGCTCCTCGGGGGAGCGGTAGCGCGTCGGGTCGTCGGAGGTGGTGTGGGCGCCCATGCGGTAGGTGAACGCCTCGATGAGCATCGGGCCCTGCCCGGTGCGCGCCCGCTCCAGGGCGGCCTTGGTGACGGCCAGGCAGGCGAGGACGTCATTGCCGTCCACCCGCACGCCGGGGAAGCCGTAGCCCTGGGCGCGCTGGTAGAGCGGGACCCGGGTCTGCTTCTCGGTGGGCTCGGAGATGGCCCACTGGTTGTTCTGGCAGAAGAAGACCACCGGCGCGTTGTACACCGCGGAGAAGGTGAACGACTCGGCGACATCGCCCTGGCTGGAGGCGCCGTCACCGAAGTAGGCCAGGACCGCGGCGTCGGCGCCGTCCTTGGCGATGCCCATCGCGTAGCCGGTCGCGTGCAGCGTCTGCGAGCCGATCACGATGGTGTACAGGTGGAAGTTGTTGCTGTTCGGGTCCCAGCCGCCGTGGTTCACCCCGCGGAACATCCCGAGCAGATTGGTCGGGTCGACGCCACGGCACCAGGCCACACCGTGCTCGCGGTAGGTCGGGAAGACGTAGTCGTCGTCGTGCAGCGCCCGGCCGGAGCCGATCTGCGCCGCCTCCTGGCCGAGCAGCGACGCCCACAGGCCCAGTTCGCCCTGGCGCTGCAGGGTGGTCGCCTCGGCGTCGAACCGCCGTGTCAGCACCATGTCCCGGTACAGACCGCGCAGCTCCTCCGGGGTCGGGTCGATGGCGTATTCGGGGTGCTCGACACGCTCGCCCTCGGGGGTCAGCAGCTGTACGAGTTCGGTCTGGCCCTCCGGCTGCTTCTTGGCGTCCCGCGCGGTGGTGCTGCGCTTGGCTCCGCTGCGGCGCGGCTTGCGCGCGGCAGTGCTCTCCACGGTCACGTGTGCTCCTCCGTCTGTCCGGCCCCCGGGATCCGCCGGCGGCCAGTTGCGGCTCGCCCGTTCCGTCTCGGCACACGGGGTGGGTGCGCCGAGGCATGGCCGGGCGTGACAGGTTCCCGGCGGCTGGCCCTGCACAAGGCACGTTACCCAGTGCGTCGCATGTCTGCGAAACCCCACCTGACCTGCAATTTTGCTTGGATTTCCAAGTAAATCGCGCGAGGGGGGAAACATCCACTGGTCACAGCCCCGCAGGCCGCCGGACAAGCGCACGTTATCCCGCTGGACAAGGGCACGGGAAGACATGGTGTGTGAGACTGGATCCGTGCGCGAAGAAGGAAAAATAGGGATTTTCCTGGTTGACGACCATGAAGTCGTCCGACGCGGCGTACGGGATCTGCTCGCGAGCGCGCCGGACATGGCGGTGGTCGGCGAGGCGGGCACCGCGGCAGACGCCCTGGCGCGGATCCCGGCCGCCCGTCCGGATGTCGCCGTCCTGGACATCCGGCTGCCCGATCGCAGCGGGGTCGAGGTCTGCCGGGAGATCCGCGCCCGCGACGAGAGCATCCGCTGCATGATGCTCACCTCCTTCGCCGACGACGAGGCCCTCTTCGACGCCATCATCGCGGGTGCCTCCGGCTATGTCCTGAAAGACATTCGCGGCGAGGAACTGCTCTCCGCCGTCCGGGACGTGGCCGCGGGCCGGTCGCTGCTCGACCCGGTGGCCACCGCGCGGGTGCTGGAGCGGCTGCGCGGCCAGACGGCCGCCAAACCGGACGACCGGCTCGCCGCCCTCACCGAACAGGAGCGCCGCATTCTGCTGCTGATCGGGGAGGGGCTCACCAATCGGGCGATCGGCGAGCGGCTCCATCTCGCCGAGAAGACGATCAAGAACTATGTCTCCAGCCTGCTCGCCAAGCTGGGCATGGAGCGCCGGTCGCAGGCGGCGGCCTATGTCGCCCGGATGCAGGCGACCCAGCCCCAGAAGCACTAGCCCTGACGGGGGCGGCGCGAGCCCGGAAGCGCTACGGGGGTGTCCGCCGCGTGGCAGGGGCCTCGCCCCCAGGCCCCGGGGTCTGGGGCGGAGCCCCAGTTGAGGGAAGGGGCGGGGAGGGGAAACGGCCCGCCGCAGGCGCCAGGACCCGTCGGACAGCCCAGCCCCGGGCGGGCGACACGGGCCGAGACGCACCGGCCCCGTCCCGGTCAACGGGCCGTACCCCGGTGTGCCGTGCGTCGTCGTCCTCGCGCGCCATGGCGGTGATCCCCGGTGATCTAACATCTGGCAGGTGCCGCGCTCACATGTACACTCCGCCGAGGCCGCTCCCGACGGGGAAACCCTGGGCGCCCTGCTCCGCCGCTACGACAGCGCCGGTGAGGCCGTCTCCTGCGAACCCCTCACCCAGGGGCTGCTCAACCGGGGCTACCGCCTCGCCACCACCCGCGGCCGGTTCTTCCTCAAACACCACCTCGACGGCGACCGCACCGCCATCGCCCGCCAGCACCGGGTCACCCAGCGGCTGGACGCGCTCGGGGTGCCCGTCGCCCCGCCGGTCCCCGACGCCGACGGCCGTACGGTCGCCGTCATCGGCGGCCGCTGCTACGCGTTACACCCCTGGATCGACGGACAGCACCGCGCCGGCGGTGAGCTGACCACCCCCCAGTGCTGGCGGCTGGGCGGCCTGCTCGGGCTTGTCCACACCTGTCTGGAGCGCGTCATGCGGGCCCGTACGGGCGACCGCCGGCCGCCCGAGGAGGCGGCCGACCCCGAGGACACCTTCGACGTCATCGACGAGCTGCTCACGCTGATCCGGGGGCGCCGGGACCGCGACAGCTTCGACGAGCTCGCCGAGCACCGCCTGGTCGAGCGGCGGACGCTGCTGGAGCGGCACGCCCACCGCCGCCCGGAGGCCCACGCCGTCCCCGTCGCCGGCTGGGTGCACGGCGACTTCCACCCGCTGAACCTGCTCTACCGCGACACGGAACCGGCCGCCATCGTCGACTGGGACCGGCTCGGGGTGCAGCCGCGCGCCGAGGAGGCGGTCCGGGCCGCCGCGATCTTCTTCGTACGGCCCGACGGCACCCTGGAGCTCACCAAGGTGCGCTCCTACGCACGGGCGTACCGCTGCACGGCGGGGGCCGGGGTCTCCGAGATGGCCGCGGCCGTGCACCGGGTGTGGTGGGAGCGGCTCAATGACTTCTGGATGCTGCGCTGGCGCTACCAGCGCGGGGACCGGCGCGCCGATCCGCAGTTCCCGGCGGCCGCGGCGCTGGTGGTGTGGTGGACCCGGGAGTACGACGCGGTCCGCGACGCCTTCTGCGGGTGACCCCTACGGCCGCAGGCGGCGCCGGGGGCGCCCCCGGGCCGTTACGGAATGCCGCCGTCCGTGGCGCCCGCCGTACCGGTGGGGTCGGCGGTGGGCTCGGTCGGCCCGTCGTCGGTGGGCTCGGTGGTCGGCTCATTGCCGCCCGGGGTGGTCGGCTCCCCGGTGGGCACGTTGGTACCCGGGTCCGTCTCCGAGTCCGTCGGCTCGTCCGTGGGGTCTTCGGAGTACGAAGGCGTCGGGTCCTCGGACGGGGTGTAGTCGTCGCCCGTGTTCCCGGCGGTGGAGTCATCGGTCGGGACCGAGTCGTCGCCCGTGTCGTCGGTCGGCTCGTCGCTGGGCTTGGTGGTCTTGTCCTGGGTGACCGACGTCTTGGGCTTGGTCGGCTGCTTGTCGTCGTCCTTCTTGCCGGCCTGCAGGGCGAAGGCGACCCCCGCCGCGACCGCGATCACCGCGAGCACCGCGATCAGCCACACCTTGCCGCGGCCCTTACGGCGCCCGGAGCCGCCGTGGTAGCCGCCGTCACCGCCCCCGGGGCCGGTGACGATCGGCTGCTGTGAGGTCTCGCCGTGGCCGGGGTGCGGCAGCGCGGTGGTGGCACCGGGAACGCCCGGCATGCCCATGGCGGGGGTGGCGGCGCCCAGGTGCTGGGTGACCGGACCGGTGTTCCAGACGCCGGTGTGGCCGCCCGCCTCATGGAGCATCTGCAGCGCGTACTGGACCATGCCGCGCATTTCCTCGGCGCTCTGGAACCGGTCGTCCGGGTCCTTGGCGAGGGAGCGCATGACCAGGCCGTCCAGCTCCGGCGGCACGGTGCCGGAGGTCTCCGAGGGCGGCACCGGGGTGTCCTGGACGTGCTGGTAGACCACCGACAGCGGGGTCTCCCCGGTGAACGGGGGGCGCAGCGCCAGCAGCTCGTAGAGCAGACATCCGGTGGCGTACAGGTCGGAGCGGTGGTCCACGGCCTTGCCGAGGGCCTGCTCCGGCGAGAGGTACTGGGGTGTGCCCATGACCATGCCGGTCTGGGTCATCGTCGACTGCGCGCCGTGCAGGGCGCGGGCGATGCCGAAGTCCATCACCTTGACCGCGCCGCTGTGCGTGATGATCACGTTGGCGGGCTTGATGTCACGGTGCACGATGCCGTGCTGATGGCTGTAGGCGAGCGCCTCCAGCACCCCGGAGACGATGATCAGCGCCTGATCCGGCGGCGGTGCCTCGGCGTTGAGCAGCAGATCGCGGATGGTCCGGCCCTCGACCAGCTCCATGACGATGTACGGCACGGTGTTCTGGCCGACGGTGTCCTCGCCGGAGTCGTAGACCGCCACCACGGCGTGGTGGTTCAGCCCCGCGACGGACTGTGCCTCGCGGGTGAAGCGGGCCTTGGACACCGGGTCCTCGGCCAGATCGGCGCGGAGCAGCTTGACCGCGACCGTCCGGCCGAGCCGGAGGTCCTCGGCGGCGAAGACTTCCGCCATACCGCCGCGGCCGAGACGACCGGTAAGCCGATATCGACCATCGCCGACAAGTCCTCCGTTACCCCACGCTTCAGGCAAGTCCGGCATGCCGGACCCACTGGCGTCAGGTTCGGAGGGCCCCTGGGCGCTCTGGGTCTGTGCCATCGGTCCTCGCCGTCTCGTTCTCGGTGGGGGTCTGGTCGAGATCGCCCCGCCCGCGGGCGGTACGGTTCCTGCTAGGCACGCTACAGCCTTCGCGCCGTACATCGGTTGGTGATGGACCGGCCATCAAACCTGTTGACGCCAAAGCGATGCAAATCGCGTGACGGGTTCTTGCTCATCCGGTCACGGAACGGGCACGCGGCTTGACGTGTCCGTGGCCTGGGGCAGACTTGGCCACGATATCCAGAACATCAAGATCAATGCGTCGAAACGTGCGCGTCAGAGTAGTGAGTGCGCCGAGGGGGAAGTACGAAATGAGCCAGTACGGCGCATCAGGCAGGTATCACGGCCACTCTCTGGCGAACGGCCGCTATCAACTGCGCGACCTGCTGGGCGAGGGCGGAATGGCTTCCGTTCACCTGGCCTATGACTCCGTACTGGACCGCCAGGTCGCGATCAAGACGCTCCACACCGAACTGGGTCGCGAGCAGTCCTTCCGCGAGCGGTTCCGCCGCGAGGCCCAGGCTGTAGCCAAACTCACGCACACCAATATCGTCTCGGTCTTCGACACCGGCGAGGATTCGGTCGACGGCTCCCTGATGCCGTACATCGTCATGGAGTACGTCGAGGGCCAGCCGCTGCGCGCGGTTCTGGACACCGATGTCCGGCAATACGGCGCGATGCCGACCGAAAAGGCGCTGAAGATCACCGGCGATGTGCTGGCGGCGCTGGAAATCAGCCATGAGATGGGGCTGGTCCACCGCGACATCAAGCCCGGTAACGTGATGATGACCAAGCGCAATGTGGTCAAAGTCATGGACTTCGGCATCGCCCGCGCCATGCAGTCCGGGGTCACCTCCATGACCCAGACCGGCATGGTCGTCGGCACCCCGCAGTACCTCTCCCCCGAGCAGGCGCTGGGCCGCGGCGTCGACGCCCGCAGCGATCTGTACTCGGTCGGCATCATGCTCTTCGAGCTGCTGACCGGCCGACTGCCCTTCGACGCGGACTCGCCGCTGGCCATCGCGTACGCGCACGTCCAGGAGGAGCCCGTCGCGCCCTCCACGATCAACCAGTCCATTCCCCCGGCGGTGGACGCGCTGGTCGCCCGCGCCCTGAAGAAGAACCCGAACGAGCGCTTCCCGACCGCCGAGGCCATGCGCGACGAATGCGCCCGGGTCACCCGTACCGGGCAGACCGGCGCCTCCCCGATCATCATCAGCGGCGGTCCGCCGGCCCGCAGCGGCGTCGGTGTCGGCTCGGCGGTCTTCCCGCCGATCGACCAGCAGACCCCCGCCCCCGGCCCCGGCAGCGTCCAGACGCCGTACCAGCCGCAGCCCTCCGCCGGGCAGTACGGCGCCTTCGGCCCGTCCACCCCGGCCCCGGCCACCCCGCCGATGGGGCAGCACGGCTACCAGACCCCGACGCCCTCCTACCAGGGCCCCAGCACCCCGCCGCCGTACAGCATCTCGCCCTCGGCGCCGTCCGGAGGCGGCGGCAACGGCAACAAGCGCGTGATCATAGGCTCGGCCGTCGTCGCGGCGGTCGCGGTCATCGCCGTGGTCCTGGCCATCGCGTTCAGCGGTGACGGCGGCTCCAAGGACGAGAGCAAGGGGGGCGGGGGTGGCGGCGGCAAGCCGTCGAAGCCGTCGGCCTCCGACACCGCCTCGGGCTTCCGCATGGGCGACAAGACCAAGACGATCGAAACGTCGAAGTGCACCGACGCCTATGAGGACTCCGACGAGAAGGGCACGTACTCGGTGCCCGACTTCCAGAACCTCTACATCGACTCGGTGAAGAAGTGCATCCGGGCCGCGGGCTGGAAGTACCGCGTGGTGACCCAGGACGAGAATCTGTGGGGCAAGGGCACCGTCCTCAATTACACGTACCGGAACTACGAGCCGTACAACCCCAAGACGGACACCATCGAGCTGACCGTCTCCACGGGTAACCCGGGGTAGCCACGGCTCCGCGCCGACCACGCATCCGGCGTACCCCGCCCGACTCCGCACACGACGCCGCGGGCCGCACCTTCCGGTGCGGCCCGCGGCGTCGTTTCGTCGTGCGGTGCGTGGCTCAGAGATACGGCCCCGAGCGGGCGCCGCCCGGCTTGGGCGCGTCCTCGTCCTCCTCGCCCCCGCCGAGCCCGGGCGGCAGCGCCCGGCGCATCTGCTCCAGCTGGGCACGCGCCGCCATCTGCTGCGCGAACAGGGTGGTCTGGATGCCGTGGAACAGCCCCTCCAGCCAGCCGACCAACTGGGCCTGGGCGATCCGCAGTTCCGCCTCGGTGGGCACCGCCTCGTCCGTGAAGGGCAGCGACAGCCGCTCCAGCTCCCCGATCAGCTCGGGTGCGAGCCCGTCCTCCAGCTCCTTCACCGAGCTGGAGTGGATCTCCTTGAGCCGGACCCGGCTGGCCTCGTCGAGGGGTGCGGCGCGCACCTCCTCCAGCAGCTGCTTGATCATGCTGCCGATCCGCATGACCTTCGCCGGCTGCTCGACCATGTCTGTCACGGGAATCTCGCGCGACTCGTCGTCACCACTGCCCTCGCCAGAAGCAGGACCGCCGCCGAGTGCCATGCCGTCCGGACCGACGACCAGGACGTGCGGGCTCTCCTGCGCTCGTTCGTTCATCGGCTGGTTCATACCCCTATTGTTCCGCACCGGCATCCGGTCCGGCGGTCGAGGGTCCAGGATTCGGCGCCGATGTCAGCGGCGGCGCAGCCGCAGACCGAAGAACGCCAGGCCGAGGCCGAGACCGGTGAGCGCGAGACCGGTGCCCAGCGGCAGCACCCGCATCGCCCGCTCGCTGGGCTCGGTGGCGGTCCGCTGAGCACCGTAAGGCTGCCCGGAGGGGAGCGGCTCGCGCGCCTGGTGGCGGTCCGGGCGCTGTGGCATGGGGAGGGAGGACGGCGTCCACTCGGGCACCAGCGAGAACCGTCCGGCCCCCTCGTCGCTCTCGGTCCCGCTCTCGTTCCCGTCTCCGTCCCCGTCCCCGTCCCGTGTCCCGGCCGAGGGGTCCTCGTCCGGCGGTGAGGAGGCGGGGGGCCGGGTGCGGCCGGGGTGCGTACGGCCCTCGCCCGCCCGGGTGCCCGCCAGCCCACCGCCGTCATCGTCGTCGGCGCGGGCGGCGGGGGTGGTCGAGGCGGCGGAGGTGGCGGACGCGGCGTGGGCGGCCTGGGCCGCCTGGGTGGCGGTCAGGGCGGTGCCCGCCAGCAGGGCCGCCGCGGGGAGCGTGCGGAGTGTCGCAGGGTTCACGGTGGTCACCCTCCCGTGCCGAACCGTTGCGTAACGGGATCAGCGTCACATGAGGGTACGCACCGGGCACTCTGGGCGCCGCCGTACGGACCGCGACGCCGCAGTGGCTACCGCGACGCCGCCGTGGCTGCGACGCCGCCGTCCGTACGGGTCGCGGCCGGGCCGGGGCCGGGCGGTTCCGCGGCAGAGCCGGGGCGGCCCGGCGGGTCCGGCGTGCGGACCGCCGGACCGCCCCGTACGAACGCTCCTTACGGCTTCCATCAGCGCCCCGGGCCTGTCTGTCCGTGCCGCTCAGCCGATCAGGTCGTCAGCAGGATCTTCCCCACATGCTCGCTGGACTCCAGCAGCCGGTGGGCCTCCGGGGCATCCCGCATCGGGACGGTGCGGTAGACGATCGGGCGGACCCGGCCGCCCGCGATCAGCGGCCAGACATGCTCCCGCACCGCCGCGATGATCGCCGCCTTCTGCGCCAGTGAGCGGCCCCGCAGTCCGGTGGCCGTCACGGCGGCGCTCTTGGAGAGCAGACCGGCCAGGTTCAGCTCGGCCTTCGCCCCGCCCTGCAGCCCGATGATCGCCAGTCGGCCGTTGGTGGCGAGCGTCTGTACATTCCGGGCGAGGTACTTCGCGCCGACGATGTCCAGGATGACGTCGGCCCCCACGCCGTCGGTGGCCCGGCGGATCTCCTCGACGAAGTCCTGCTCGCGGTAGTCGATCAGGATGTCGGCGCCCAGCTCCCGGCAGGCCGCCAGCTTCTCCGGGCCGCCCGCGGTCACCGCGACCCGCGCCCCGACCGCCTTGGCGAGCTGGATCGCCATGGTGCCGATACCGCTCGATCCGCCGTGCGCCAACAGTGTCTCGCCCGGCCGGAGATGGGAGATCATGAAGACGTTGGACCATACGGTCGCGGTCACTTCGGGCAGCGCGGCGGCTGTGACCAGGTCCACGCCCTCGGGGAGGGGCAGCAGCTGCCCCGAGGGAACCACCACCTTCTCGGCATATCCACCGCCCGCGAGCAGGGCGCACACCTCATCGCCCACGGCCCAGCCGGTGACGCCGGGGCCCAGCGCCGAGATCCGGCCCGAGCACTCCAGTCCGGCGTAGGGCGCGGCTCCGGGGGGTGGCGGATAGACGCCCTGGCGCTGCAGCACATCCGCGCGGTTGACGCCGGCGGCGGCCACGTCGACCAGGACCTCGCCCTCACCGGGTACGGGATCGGGGACCTCGGCCCATACCAGGGCTTCGGGGCCACCGGGTTCGGGAATCGTGATCGCATGCATGGCCGCGAGGCTACTCCTGGACCATCGGCGCGCGAACGATCGTGATCAGCCGGTCGGCCGCCTGCAGCGGGCTGGCGTCGGGGTCGTCGTAGGCGAGCAGACGGTGGCCGCGCAGCACCGACACCACGAGGTCGTCGGTGTCCCGCACCGACTTGCCCACCTCCGCCTTCACCACCGTGCGCTCCACCAGGTCCAGGCCCGAGCCCTGCTGGATCAGATCCTCGATCACCGCCCCGGCCGTCGGGCTCTGCACGCTCATGCCCAGCAGCCGGCCGGCCGCGCTGGCGCTGGTGATCACCGCGTCGGCTCCGGACTGGCGCAGCAGCGGCGCGTTCTCCTCCTCGCGCACCGCCGCCACGATGTTGGCGCCCCGGTTGAGCTGCCGGGCCGTCAGCGTGACCAGGACGGCGGTGTCATCGCGCTGGGTGGCAATCACGAACTGGCGGGCGCGCTGCGCCTCCGCGCGCAACAGCACATCGCTACGGGTCGCGTCGCCCACCACCCCCGCGAACCCGTCCGCGTTCGCCGCCTCGATCACCTTGTGGTTGGGGTCGACCACGACCACCCGGTTCTTGGCCAGTCCCGTCGCGCAGAGGGTCTGCACCGCGGACCGCCCCTTCGTGCCGAAGCCGACGACGACGGTGTGATCACGCAACGCTGACCTCCAGCGGTTCAGGCGGTACTGCTCGCGGGTCCGTTCGGCCAGGACTTCCAGGGTGGTGCCGACCAGGATGATCAGAAAGAGCACGCGCAACGGCGTGACCAGCAGGATGTTACTGAGCCGCGCGCTGTCGCTGTACGGCACGATGTCGCCGTATCCGGTCGTCGACAGCGTGACGGTCGAGTAGTAGACGGCGTCGAGGAAGTCGACGTTTTCGTCGGAGTTGTCGTGGTAGCCGGTGCGGTCGACGTACACGATGACCACGGTCAGCACCAGCACCAGCAGCGCCAGCAGCAGTCGGCTGGCGACCTGGCGCAGCGGGCCCGCGCGGAAGCGGGGCAGATGGACGCGGTGGCCGCCGTCCTCGGGAGTGCGGGCGGCCGCGTCATGGCTGGGCAGCTTCACGCCGGGCCCTCCTCGGGGGATATGTCCTCGCCGTCCCCGTGGCCCGCTGGTTTGTCCTTGCGGGGGCTCGCTTGGGGTGTGCGGTGGCCGGCTTGGGGGTGCGGAGGGCTCGGTCCGCGTGGCGCGTTTGGTCCGCATGGCGCGCTTGGTCCGCATGGCGCGTTTGGTCCGCGTAGCTCAGTTGCTCGGTCGCGATCGCCGACCACGGGAGATCCAGCACCTCGACCTCGGTGCCCCGCTCCGCCCCACCCGGCGGGATCACGGCGAGGCCGTCGGCCACCGCGATTCCCCGCAGCATCGCCGGGCCGTTGAAGCGCAGCGGCACCGCCGCGTCCTGCCGGAAGGCCACGGGGACCAGCCGGGTGTCCCGCGGATGTCCCTGTACGGCCTCGGCCAGCGGGGCCGGGCCGGGGGCGGGGGCCGGGCGGCCCGTCAGCGTCCGCAGCAGCGGCTCCGCGAGGGTCAGCAGACCGGACACCGCCGCGAGCGGATTGCCCGGGAGCCCCACCAGGTGGCGGGCGGGGCGGCTTTGGGGTCCGGGGGTTTCGGACTCTTCGGAGTTACCGGGGCCTTCGGGGTTTTGGGGGCTTTCGGGATTCTCGCGGCTCTCGCGGTTCTCCCGGTTCGGGCGGTTCTCGCGGTTCTCGCGGTTCTCGCGGTTCTCGCGGTTCTCGCGGTTCTCGCGGTTCTCGGGCGCGAGCCGGGCGAGCAGCATCGGGTGGCCGGGGCGCACCGCCACCCCGTCCACCAGCAGCTCGGCGCCCAGGCGGCGCAGGGTGGGGTGGACATGGTCCACGGGACCCGCGGCCGTGCCACCGGTCGTCACGACGACATCGGCGGACGACCCGGCCACCGCCGCACACACCACGTCCGCCTCGTCGGCCAGCCGCCGGGTGCCCGTGACCTCGGCACCGAGCGCCCGCAGCCACGGCCCGACCATCGGCCCCAGCGCGTCCCGGATCCGGCCGTCGTGCGGCAGCCCCTCGGTGAGCAGCTCATCACCGAGGACCAGCACCTCGACGCGCGGCCTGCGCACCGTCGGCAGTTCGTCGTACCCGGCCGCGGCGGCCAGGCCCAGTACGGCCGGGGTGACCAGGGTCCCGGCGGGGAGCAGCTGATCGCCGCTGCGGCACTCCTGGCCGCGGGTGCGGATGTCCTGGCCGAGGACGACGGGGTGGGCGGCGGACGCGTGGAGCCAGCCGTCGCCCGCGGCGGTGCCGTACTCGCTGCGCAGCACGGCGGTGGCGCCGGGCGGGACGCGGGCGCCGGTGGCGATGCGGACGGCGTGGCCGTCGGGCAGGGCGGCCGCCTCGCCGTGTCCGGCGAGGATGCCGTGGTCCTGGTCCTTTTCATCAGTGGGCAGTCGCCAGGGGCCGGGGCCCGCGAGCGCCCAGCCGTCCATGGCGGAGGTGTCGAAGGGCGGCAGATCGGTGAGTGCGGCGAGCGGCGCGGCCAGGACCTGCCCGAGCGCCTCGGACAGCGGCCGCATCACCGGGGCGGCGTGGGCGGCCTCCTTGACGGCGGCCCGGGCGGCGATGGCGCGCGCGTCGGGCCAGGAGGTGGGGCTGTGGTGCGGTTCGTCCATAAGGGGGTGCGGGTGGGAGGTGGGGGCGGCTGGGGTGCGTTTCGGGTGCGGGGCCGGGGTCTGCGGGGCGGGGGCCCTGGACCGCGTGTTTTCGCTGCCAGTGCCCTCTGACGAGTTACCCAGAAATTGGCGCCACACGTGTACGTCAGCGTCCAGAATCCCCTCCCCGCCCGCCCCGTCCCCTCCCGTCTCCTCGCGGCTCTCCCGCCGTTTCCCCGGCCGCTCATGGGCCAGGTCGAGCGCGGTCTCGGCCCAGTCCGTGCCGGTCGAGTCGGCGCTGTCGCCGCGGCCTCGTTCCGGGGCGGGCCGGTCCGGGCGGCCGTTGGCCAGGTTGAGGGCCGCGTCCGCCCAGTCCTCCTCGTCGGAGTACCCGGGGCCCTCCGGTGCGGGCTCCGCCTCGTTGGCCAGCGCCAGCGCCTCGTCGACCTCTCGATCGAGCGGGTCCCCGTCCCGGGGGTTGCGTGGTGTCACTGCTCCTCGGCCCAACGCGCGGCCAGCGCCGCGGCCTTCTCGGTCGCGGCGGCCAGTGCCTCCGGGCCGCCGCCCTTCTGTGCCGCGGCGTAGCCGACGAGGAAGGTGGTCAGTGGGGCTGCGGGCCGGGCGACGCCATGTGCGGCGTCACGGGCCAGATCGAGTAGCGCCGCGGTGTCGACATCCAGGTCGATCCCGAGCTCGGCCTTGACTGCGGTAATCCATTCGTCCAACACGCGTCCATGCTCCCTGATCCGCGCTCGAGCCGTGGTGATGTCCTCCCAGGTGTCGCAGTCGAACGACGCCGTGGGGTGCTGGAGGCGGGCCAGGGCCAGCTCGGAGACGAGGAGGCGCAGGGGCAGCCCGCCGAGGCCGCCGTGTTCGGTGGCGAGGAGGGCGATCTCGCGGCGCAGCGGCTCGGCGCGGTAGGCGGCGACGAGGGGCTGCTCGCGGCCGTCGGAGTCGATGAGGACGGCGCCTTCGGTGCCCTGGATGCCGTTGAGGAGGGTCTCCACCGTCTCGGGGGTGAGGAAGGGCAGATCGGCGGAGAGGACGAGGACGACCGGGGCGGTGGTCTGGCGGACGCCCGCGTCGACGGCCGCGACCGGGCCGCCACCGGGGGGCTCCTCCCGGGCCCACCGCACGGGCCGCACCGTGGGCCTGCGCGGGCCGACCACGACGGTCCGCCCGGCGCCGCGGCAGGCGTCCAGCACCCGGTCGAGCAGGGCTCGCCCGCCCACCCGCAGTGCGGGCTTGTCCATCCCACCGAGCCGCCGGGCGGCGCCCCCGGCCAGGATCACCGCGTCATACGCACCTGGAGTCACCCCATGAGTATGGCGCCGCCGGGCATCCGCTACAGCCGTCGCAACAACACCAGGGGCTGCTCCACGCAGTCGGCCACGTACCGCAGGAATCCGCCGGCGGTGCCCCCGTCGCACACCCGGTGGTCGAAGGTGAACGAGAGCTGCACCACCTGGCGCACCGCCAGCTCCCCCTGGTGCACCCAGGGCTTCGGGGCGATCCGGCCGACCCCGAGCATCGCCGCCTCGGGGTGGTTGATGATCGGGGTCGAGCCGTCGACCCCGAAGACCCCGTAGTTGTTCAGGGTGAAGGTGCCGCCGGTGAGCTGCGCGGGGGCGAGGGTCCCGGTCCGCGCGGCCTCGGTCAGCCGGGCGATCTCCTCGGACAGCCCCTCCATGGTCCGCGTCTGCGCGCCGCGCACCACGGGGACCACCAGGCCCCGGTCGGTCTGCGCCGCGAAGCCGAGGTGGACGTCGGGGAGCCGGATGATCTCCCGGCCTTCCATGTCCACCGTGGCGTTGAGCTCGGGGAAGCGCGCCAGGGCCGCCGTGCAGATACGGGCCAGGAGGGCGAGCACGGAGACCTTGGGCCCGCCCGCGGCGTTCATCGCCGCGCGGGCGGCGAGCAGTTCGGTCGCGTCGGCGTCCACCCAGCAGGTCGCGTCGGGGATCTCGCGCCGGCTGCGGGCGAGCTTGTCGGCCACGGCGCCCCGCACCCCGCGCAGCGGAATCCGCTCCCCCTCCGAGGCGGCCTCGGGTGCGGGGGCGGGTGCTGAGGATGGCGCGGCCGCGGGTGCGGGAGCCGCCACCGCTCGCTCCACGTCCGCCCGCAGAATCAGCCCCTCGGGGCCCGATCCCTTGAGCCGGCGCAGATCCACGTCATGCTCCCGGGCCAGCCGCCGTACCAGGGGCGAGATCACCGGCAGGGGCCCGGCGGGGGCCACCGCCACCGTCTCGCGCAGCGGCCCGGGGGAGAGCTGAACGCGGCGGCGCCGCGCGGCGGGACCGGCCGTGCCATAGCCGACCAGCACATTGCCCGATCCGCCGTCGGCCGCGCTCTCGGTGACCGGTGGAGCGGATCCGTCGTCCGAGCCCTCCGGCACGGCGACGGTGATCAGCGGTGCCCCGACCGGCACCTCCGCGCCCTCCTCGCCGTAACGGGCCGTCACCACGCCGCCGTAGGGGCACGGCACATCCACCATCGCCTTGGCCGTCTCGACCTCGACCACCGGCTGGTCGACCGCGACCACATCACCGACCTGGACCAGCCAGCGCACGATCTCGGCGCCGGTCAGCCCCTCGCCCAGATCGGGCAGGGTGAACTCCCGTACGACAGCCATCAGACGGCGCTCCCCTCGGTCCACTCCGACTCCCACTGCAGCCGGGCGACGGCGTCCAGCACCCGGTCCACACCGGGCAGATGGTGCCGCTCCAGCATGGGCGGCGGGTAGGGGATGTCGAATCCGGCGACCCGCAGCACGGGCGCCTCCAGATGGTGGAAGCAGCGCTCGGTGACCCGGGCCGCGATCTCCCCGCCGGGCCCGCCGAAGCCGGTGGCCTCGTGGACGACGGCCGCGCGGCCGGTGCGGCGCACGGAGGCGCACACCGTGTCGTCGTCGAAGGGGACGAGCGAGCGCAGATCGACGACCTCCAGATCCCAGCCCTCGGCCCGGGCCGCCTCGGCGGCTTCGAGGCACACCGGCACGGAGGGGCCGTAGGAGATCAGGGTGGCGCTGCGCCGGCCACCGGTGGCGGGCCTGCGCACCACCGCACGCCCGATCGGCGGCACCTGCTCGGGGGCGTCGGCCGACCAGTCGGCCTTGGACCAGTACAGCCGCTTGGGCTCAAGAAAGATCACGGGGTCGTCGGAGGCGATGGCGGCGCGCAGCAGCCCGTAGGCGTCGGCGACGGTCGCGGGGGCGACGACATGGAGGCCGGGGGTGGCCATGTAGTAGATCTCGGAGGAGTCGCTGTGGTGCTCGACACCGCCGATGCCGCCCCCGTAGGGCACCCGGACGGTGATCGGCATCGGCATCGCGCCCCGGGTGCGGTTGCGCATCCGCGAGACATGGCTGATGAGCTGCTCGAAGGACGGGTACGCGAAGGCGTCGAACTGCATCTCGACCACCGGCCGCAGCCCGTACATGGCCATGCCCACGGCGGTGCCGAGGATGCCCGCCTCGGCGAGCGGCGTATCCGTACAGCGGTCCTCGCCGAACTCCTTGGCGAGCCCGTCGGTGATCCGGAAGACGCCGCCCAGGGTGCCCACGTCCTCCCCGAGGACATGGACGGACGGGTCGGCGGCCATGGCGTCGCGCAGCGCGCGGCCGAGGGCCTGGGCCATGGTGGCGGGCTTACGGGCGGTGTCGGCCCCGATGGCGGTGGTCATCACTCCCCCTTCCCGGAGTCGCCGGCCTCGGCGTCGAGCTCCGCGCGAAGCTGGGCCGCCTGCTCGCGCAGCTGGCTGGTCCGGTCGGCGTAGACGTGCTCGAAGAGCTCCATGGGGTCGAGGACCGCGTCCTGGTGCATGCGCGTGCGCAGATCGGCGGCGAGCCGCTCCGCGGACTCCCGGGCGGCCCGGACTCCCTCGTCGTCCAGCAGACGGCGATCCCGCATGGCGTCCTCCAGGAGCGCTATCGGGTCGTGTGCCTGCCACGCCTCGACCTCGGAGTCGGGGCGGTAGCGGGTGGCGTCGTCGGCGTTGGTGTGGGCCTCGATGCGGTAGGTGACCGCCTCGACCAGGGTGGGGCCACCTCCGCCGCGGGCCCGGCGCACCGCCTCCGCCAGGACCTGGTGGACGGCGGCCACGTCATTGCCGTCGACGAGACGGCCGGGCATCCCGTACCCGACCGCCTTGTGGGCCAGGGAGGGCGCGGCGGTCTGCTTGGCGAGCGGGACGGAGATCGCGAAGCCGTTGTTCTGGACCAGGAAGACCACCGGGGCGTGCCAGACGGCCGCGAAGTTGAGGGCCTCGTGGAAGTCGCCCTCGCTGGTGCCGCCGTCGCCGACCAGGGCGAGGGCCACGACATCGTCGCCCTTGAGGCGGGCGGCGTGGGCGAGGCCGACGGCGTGCGGCAGCTGGGTGGCCAGCGGGGTGCACAGCGGGGCCACGCGGTGTTCGTGGGGGTCGTAGCCGGAGTGCCAGTCGCCGCGCAGCAGGGTCAGGGCGTCGACGGGGTCGAGCCCGCGGGCCACGGCGGCCAGGGTGTCGCGGTAGCTGGGAAAGAGCCAGTCGCGGTCCTCCAGCACCAGCCCGGCCGCGACCTGGCAGGCCTCCTGCCCGGTGGAGGAGGGATAGACGGCCAGCCGGCCCTGCCGGGTGAGGGCGGTGGCCTGGGCGTTGTACCGGCGGCCGCGCACCAGCTCGCGGTGGAGCCGGGTCAGCAGATCGGGGGAGATGTCGGCGGCAGCGGCGGTGCCCAGCAGGCGGTACGGCTCCGCGTCGGGCAGCAGCGGCGCGGCCTCGACGCGGGGCTGCCAGCCGGGCGGGGGAGTGGGCCGGTAGGCACCGGGCTGCTCAAGGACCGTCATGTCGCGACCTCCTGGGCGTGGCGTACGGCGGGAGGGCGGGACGTGCCGTGCGGCATCGCCCTCCCCCTACCGATTGTTCGGTCGTTGACGCATTTTGGCTACAGGCGACCCAAGCCTGTGGACAAACGGTTCTGCAGCGCCTGTGATGAAGACAGGACGTCCATGAAGGGGAGGCGGGACGATATGCGGGGCGAACAGATGGCCAATCCGGACGGCAAACCCCCGGCACGCCCTCTGGACGCCATCGATCACGACATCCTGCGTCTGCTCCGAACGGATGGCCGTGCCTCCATACGCTCCGTGGCCGAGCAGGTGCACGTCTCGCGCGCCAACGCCTACGCCCGGATCAACCGCCTGATCGACGACGGGGTGATCCGGGGCTTCAGCGCCCGGGTGGACCAGGAACGGGCCGGGCAGGGCGCGTCCGCATACATCACGCTGAAGATCGTCCAGAACTCCTGGCGCACCGTGCGCGAGCAGCTCCGCCGGCTCCCCGGTGCCGCCCACATCGCCCTGGTCAGCGGGGACTTCGATGTACTGCTCCTGGTGCACACCGAGGACAACCGCTCGCTGCGCGAGCTGGTCCTCACCCGGATCCAGGCCATACCGGAAGTGCTGAGCACCCGGACGCTGCTGGTCTTCGAGGAGACGGAGCTGGACTCGGAGCCGTAGTGGGGGCTGGAGCGCTCAGCGCTCCGTGCGCAGGCCCGCGAAGGCCGTACGGACCACGGCCTCGGCCACTTCCTGGGAGGTCGCGGCCCCGCCGCGGCCCGGCCGGTACCACTCCACAATGGAGTTGATCATGCCGAAGAGCAGCCGGGTCGCCAGCCGGGCGTCCACATCGGACCGCAGGTCGCCATCGGCCGCCGCCTGCTTGAGCAGCTCCGCGACCTGGTGGTCGAACTCCCGGCGCCGCTCCATGGCCCACCGCTCGGTGTCCGTGTTGCCCCGGACCCGCAGCAGCAGGGTGACGTAGGGCAGCTCCTCCATCAGCACCTCGCTGGTGCGCCGGGTCACATGCTCCAGCCGCTCGATCGCCCGCCCGTCGCGTGCGGCGGGCTCCTGGAGAATGCCGAACAGCCCGTCCAGCGCACGGCTTATGGCGAGCCGGAGCAGCTCCTCCTTGCCCTTCACATGGTGGTAGATGGAGGACTTGGAGATCCCGGCGGCTCGGGAGAGGTGCTCCATGGAGGTGCCGTCGTAGCCACGCTCGTTGAACACCTCCACGGCGACCGCGAGCAGCGATTCGGGCGTGTAGGTGTCGCGCTTGGCCATGGTCATGATTAGAGCAGCCTCTCATCGGCGGCGGCACGCCGGATCAGCGCCTGGGAGGGCGCGTAGCGGCCGGTCGGACAGGCTTGGTGGAGGTTGCGCAGCGTGTCGCGCACCCAGCGGGCGCCGAGCGCGCGCCCCCAGGCCAGCGGTCCGCGCGGGTAGTTGACCCCCGTCACCATGGCCATGTCCACGTCCTCGGGGCTCGCCACGCCGCGTGCGACGGCGTCCTCGGCGAAGTCCACGAGCATCGCGACCGTGCGGGCCACGACCATGCCGGGGACGTCCTGGACCACGCTGACCGCCTTACCGAGCGCCTGGAACAGGCCGATCGCGGACCGCAGGGACTCCTCGGTGGCGGCCGGGGACGGGGCGAGGGCGACACGGGCGGCGGTGCGGTAGTCCAGCGCCAGGTCGAAGCGGACCGTCGCGGCGAAGGGATCGTCGGTGGCGGTCGTGCCGTCGGTCAGGGACAGGCGGGTGCCATCGGGCAGGGCGAGATGTCCCCCGACGGGCTCGCGGGTCACCGGGATGCCCGCCTCCTCGATGAGGCCCACCAGCCCTTGCGCCGGCCCCAGGTCGCCGTGGAGGGCTACCTTCGCGGGCGGCTCGCACGGCTCGGCGGTGTGCGGGGCGGGCCGCCCGGCGCCCTCGGAGTGGTCGAACCAGCCGTGCCCCGTCTTGCGGCCGAGCCGTCCGGCGGCCACGAGCTGCCGCTGGGCGAGCGACGGCGTGAATTTCGGATCGTGGAACAGCGCTTCCCACACGGATCGGGTGACGGCCTCGTTCACGTCCTGGCCGATCAGGTCGGTGAGCTCGAAGGGGCCCATCCGGAAGCCGCCGGACTCCCGCAGCACGGCGTCCAGGGTGGCGGGGCCGGCGGCTCGCTCCTCGTACGCCCGGAACGCCTCGGCGTAGAAGGGACGGGCGATCCGGTTGACGATGAATCCGGGGGTGTCGGCGCAGCGCACCGGGGTCTTTCCCCAGGCCGCGACGGTCGCGTGGGCACGGTCGGCGGCGGCCGCGTCCGTGGCGGCGCCGCGCACCACCTCCACCAGCGGCATCAGCGGGGCCGGATTGAAGAAGTGCAGACCGACGAGGCGGCCGGGACGGCGCAGGACGCCCGCGACGGCCGTGACGGAGAGGGAGGAGGTGTTGGTGGCGAGCAGACAGCCGTCGGAGACCACCGATTCCAGCGCGGTGAACAGCTGCTGCTTGGCGCCGAGTTCCTCGAGGATCGCCTCGACCACCAGCTCCGCCTCGGCCAGGTCCGCGAGGTCGGCGACCGGGGCGAGCCGGCCGAGGGCCGCGTCACGGTCGGCGGCCGTGAGCCGTTCCTTGGCGACCAGCCGGCCGAGCCGGGCCGCGATGGCGTCGGCGGCCTGGGAGGCACGGCCGGGCGCCGCGTCGTAGAGCCGCACGGGATGGCCCGCGGCCAGCGCCACCTGGGCGATCCCCTGGCCCATCGTGCCGGTGCCGATGACGGCGACGACGCCGGCGCGGTCGATCCCACGGTCGCTCGCAGTCATGCCGCAGATCCTTTTCGACGAAGTTATCCACAGGTTCGCCAGGCCCTCTTGTCCCGACCGATCGTTCGGTTACTCTAACTCTGTCGCCCATTCCAGCCCAGCCCCAGCTCGACGAGGAGTTGGTCAGTCGTGACCGCCGCACTCACCACCGCGCAGTTGACGCAAGAGCACCGCCCCACCCTCGACCAGGCCCTGGAGGCGATTCGTACCCGCGCCTATTGGTCCCCGCACCCCGAGCACCCGAAGGCTTACGGCGGCGAGGGCGAGAGCGGGCGCCCGAGCCTGAGCGTCGCCGAGGGCCAGGCCGCGTTCGAGGCGCTGCGCGGCCGGCGCATCGAGCTGGACCAGCCGGGCACCGACGGCTGGACGGGCTCCGAAGTCTCGCCGTTCGGCGTCGAGATGGGCATGGAGTATCCGCATCCGGACCTCGATGTGCTCCTCCCGGCGATGCGGGCGGGGATGTCCGCCTGGCGGGAGGCCGGCCCGGAGACGCGGGCCATGGTGTGTCTGGAGATCCTGGCCCGGATCGGCGCCCGGTCGCATGAGTTCGCCCAGGCCGTCATGCACACCAGTGGTCAGGCGTACATGATGGCCTTCCAGGCCGGCGGCCCCCACGCCCAGGACCGCGGCCTCGAGGCGGTGGCGTACGCGTTCGCCGAGCAGACCCGCACCCCCGGCGCCGCGGACTGGTCCAAGCCGCAGGGCAAGCGCGACCCGCTGCGCCTGCGCAAGACGTTCACGGCCGTCCCGCGCGGTATCGCGCTGCTGATCGGCTGCAACACCTTCCCGACGTGGAACGGCTATCCGGGGCTCTTCGCCTCGCTCGCCACCGGCAATCCGGTGCTGGTCAAGCCCCACCCCCAGGCCGTGCTGCCGCTGGCGCTGACCGTCCAGGTGGCGCGCGAGGTGCTGAAGGAGGCGGGGTTCAGCCCCGATCTGGTGGCGCTGGCCGCCGAGCGGCCGGACGAGGGGATCGCCAAGGTCCTGGCCGTCCGCCCCGAGATCCGCATCATCGACTACACGGGCTCGACCGCCTTCGGCGACTGGCTGGAGACCCATGCCCGCCAGGCCCAGGTCTTCACCGAGAAGGCGGGGGTCAACACGGTGGTGATCGACTCCACCGACGACTACCGGGGCATGCTGGCCAACCTGGCGTTCTCCCTGTCCCTCTACAGCGGCCAGATGTGCACCACCCCGCAGAATCTGCTGATCCCCCGCGACGGCATCACCACCGACGCCGGTCCCAAGACCTACGACGAGGTGGTGGCCGACCTGGCGGCGGCGGTGGACGGGCTGCTGGGCGACGACGCCCGGGCGAGCGCGCTGCTGGGCGCGATCGTGGGCCCGCGGGTCCAGGAGCGGCTGGAGGCCGCGCCCGGCCTGGGCGCGGTTGCCCTGGCCTCGCGCACGGTGACCCACCCCGACTTCCCGGGCGCCACGGTCCGTACGCCGCTGATGGTCAAGGCGGACGGCGCCCGGAAGTTCTGGGAGGGGGCCGACGCGGACGCGCCCTATCTGTCCGAGTGCTTCGGCCCGGTCTCCTTCGCCGTCGCCGTCGACTCCACACAGGACGCGGTCGCGCTGCTGCGCCGGACCACCCGGGACAAGGGCGCGATGACGGTCGGCGCGTACACCGCCTCACCGGAGGCGGAGCGGCTGATCGAGGAGGCGTGCCTGGAGGAGTGTGCCCAGCTGTCGCTCAATCTGACCGGCGGGGTGTATGTGAACCAGACCGCGGCCTTCTCGGACTTCCACGGCTCGGGCGGCAACCCGTCGGCCAACGCCACCCTGTGCGACGGGGCGTTCGTGGCCGGCCGCTTCCGGATGATCGAGGTCCGCCGCCCGGCGGAGTAACGGCCCGGGGCGCGGTACGCGGGGCGTGTCACCGCACACGCCCCGCCCGCCCCGCCTGGAACCCGCCCGCCCCGCGCGGACACGGCCTCGGGGGGCGGGGGGCCGGGGGGGCGGGTCGAGCCTTGGGCCTTGGCGTCGGGGCCTAGGCCGGGTGATCGGGGCCGCCCCAGTGGAAGAGGGCCATGGCCACACTGGTGGCCAGGTTGTAGCTGGACACCTGCGGCCGCATGGGGAGGGCCACCAGCCTGGTGGCCCGCTTCCGCAGCTCCGGCGAGATCCCGTGCCGCTCGGAGCCGAAGGCGAGCAGCGCGTCATCGGGGATGGTCACGGACCGGATGTCCTCCCCCTCCGCGTCCAGCACATACAGCGGCCCCTCCGGAAGGGCGTCGCCCGGCAGCCGCTCGACCGCGGTGGCGAAGTGGAGCCCGGCGCCGGACCGCACCGCGTTCGGATGCCAGGGATCGATATCGCCGGTGGTGACCACGCCGGTGGCCCCGAAGCCCGCGGCGAGCCGGACCACGGCGCCGACGTTCCCCAGGTTGCGGGGGTTGTCCAGGACGACCACCGGGGCAGTCCGGGGCCGCTTGGACAGCTCGTCCAGATTGCCCTGCCGGCCGCGCCGTACCGCCAGCGCGGCGACCCGTGTGGGGTGCGCCCTGGGCACCAGATCGCGCAGGGTCCCGGCCTCCACCTCCACCAGGAGATCCGCGATCGTCTCGGTGAGATCGTCGGCAAGGCCCTCGGCGAGTTCCACGGCGGCCGCCTTGTCGCTGGTGACCGCGGCGCGCACGTCCGCGCCGAAGCGCAGCGCGTGTTTCAGCGCGTGGAAGCCGTCGAGCAGGACGGTCTCGGGGGCCGTCGCGCGCCAGTGCCGTACGGCCTGCGCGGCCTCGTCATCGATCATTCCCCCAGCGTACGAGGGTGTCGGCCGCGGGTTTCCCGTCGCTCTCCCGCACCCGCTGCCCCGGCAGCCACACCGCACGCGCCGTCAGCCGGTCCCGGGCCCGGCCCAGCCGCCCCTCGGCCCAGCGCAGGAAGTTCGTCGGCAGGAAGACCGAGTCCGCCGCGATCACGGCGAGCGAGAAGAAGGGCAGCCCCAGCATCACGGCGATGCCGAGGTGCTCCAGCATCAGCAGGACCAGCATCACGTTCTTGGCCCGCCGGTTGAGCAGGGTGAACGGGAAGGCCACCTGGACGATGACCGTGCCGTAGGTCAGCACCATCACCAGGGTGCCACTGGACGCCATGAGGTCGGTCAGCCCCGGCCAGGGCGAGAAGTAGTCCAGATGCAGCGGGTAGTAGAGGGCGGTGCCGTCCTGCCAGCGCGAGCCCTGGATCTTGTACCAGCCGGCCGTGGCGTACAGCAGACACACCTCGGCCATGATCACCACCAGGGCCCCGTTGTGCGCCACATTGGCGAGCGCGTCCAGAACGGTGCGCGGCTCCCCCGGTGCGTAACGCTGGACGAGCCACCAGCCGGCCTGGACGATCCACAGCCCCCACAGGACGGTGGCCCAGCCCAGTCCGGGCAGTGGGCCGTCGGAGGTCAGGGAGAGCCGGGCGTCGGTGAGCAGCTGTACCCAGAGCAGGGCGGTCCCGGTGACGGCCCACAGCACGATGCCGGTGGTGTCGCGCGACGGCCCCTCGCGGTCCGCCTGCCGGGCCGCCCGGCGCGCGTCCAGCGACCACACCCGACCGCACCGGGTCAGCACCAGGTACATCGACATCAGATGGATGAGATTGTCGCCGCCGTCCCCCACGAAGATGGAGCGGTTCTGCAGCGACAGCACCCCGATCATGAACAGCACGGACATGGTGCGGGTGCGCCAGCCCACCAGCAGCAGCGCGCTGGAGACGAGGGCGAGGGCGTAGACGACCTCGAACCACACCCCGCCGTCGGACCACATGAGCGCGCTGAAGGCGCGGTTGCCATCGATCAGCCGCGCGGCCATGTCCCAGTTCCACGGACCGTCCGGCCCGTACAGCTCCCGGCGGTGCGGCCATTCGCGCACCAGGAAGAGCAGCCAGGTGAAGGAGAAGCCGATGCGCACCACGGCGCTCTGCCGGGGGCCGAGCGCGGCTCCGGTGACGCGGGCGTAGCCCTGCGCCACGGCGGTCTGGAGGCGGGCGGAGGGGGTCACCGGCTCTTCGCCTCCGGGATGTCATCGGTGGTCACCGTCCACCACGGCAGCGTCCGGTAGATCGTCTTGGTGTCGATCTTCTCGTCGCTCCAGGACGGCGGGGCCACCGGAGTGGTCGCGGAGCGCACCTGTATTCGCTCCACGGCACCGCCGTCCTCCTCGCCGCCGAAGCGGAGCATCACGATCCGGCGGATGTACTGCTCGGAGAGGCTGCCGCGCATGCCCTGCGGCCGCTCCTGCGCGTCATGCGAGCCGACGTAGAACTCCCAGGCGCGGCGCAACTCGTTCTGCTGGGTGTGGCTGGGCAGCGGGTTGTGGCGGATGGCCGCCCCGTCCTGGGCCGAGAGGTCGCGCCAGCCGGTGGTCGCGGTGCCTCCCTCGCGGGTGCGGATCTCGGCGCGGGCCTGGACGGCGATGTTCTGCTGGAGCGGGTTGGGGGCGAAGAGCTTCCAGACCCGTTCGAACTCCGGATAGATGTAGTCGTCGATCGCCGCGCCGTGCCGCTTGGTGAGGGTGTTGGGCGGTGAGACGGCCAGAAAGGCCGCCGAGAGGTGGATCGCGGCGGCGACGGCGGCGACCGCGATGCCCACCGCGATGATCAGCTGGGCGGGCAGGGAGAGCGCGGTGAGCGGTTCCGCCGCGTCGTGGTCCGGCTTCGGCTCCGTCGATTCCGGTCCCGCTTCCGTCGGTCCCGGTTCCGGCTCCGTCCCGGCCATACCCAGCCCCGCCATACCCCGCCCCGCTCCCGATGGTCCAGGTCTTCGCGCACGCCGGTCGACCGCGCGCCCCGTGGCCCCCACGTCCCCGGCACCGTACCCATGCGGAACCACTCGGCACAGCGTCCTCAGCGTTATCCACAGGGTTGACACCCTACGTTCCTCAGCACACCATTGAACCGAACGATCGGTCGGTCGGCTGGCCGGTCGGCGGAGACGATGGGCGGAGGGGCTTCGCATGACGACGATGGCGGCGGACGCGGGGGCGTACGAGGCGGTGTTCGACGCCGCCCTGGCCGCGGACGAGCGCATCGAGCCGCGCGACTGGATGCCCGATGACTACCGGGCCACGCTGGTGCGGCAGATGGCGCAGCACGCCCACTCCGAGATCATCGGCATGCAGCCGGAGGCCAACTGGATCACCCGCGCCCCCTCGCTGCGGCGCAAGGCGATCCTGATGGCCAAGGTCCAGGACGAGGCGGGCCACGGCCTGTATCTCTACAGCGCGGCCGAAACCCTGGGCACCAGCCGGGAGGAGCTGCTAGACAAGCTCCACAGCGGCCGCCAGAAGTACTCCTCGATCTTCAACTACCCCACGCTGACCTGGGCCGACGTCGGAGCCATCGGCTGGCTGGTGGACGGCGCCGCGATCACCAACCAGGTCCCGCTGTGCCGCTGCTCCTACGGGCCCTACGCACGGGCGATGGTCCGCATCTGCAAGGAGGAGTCCTTCCACCAGCGCCAGGGGTATGAGCTGCTGCTGGCCCTGAGCCAGGGCACCGAGGCCCAGCACGCCATGGCGCAGGACGCGGTGGACCGCTGGTGGTGGCCGTCGCTGATGATGTTCGGCCCGCCGGACGACGCCTCGGCCCACTCCGCGCAGTCGATGGCCTGGAAGATCAAGCGCCACTCCAATGACGAGCTGCGCCAGCGCTTCGTCGACATCTGCGTCCCCCAGGCCGAATCCCTCGGCCTCACCCTCCCCGACCCCGAGCTGCGGTGGAGCGAGGAGCGGGGGCATTACGACTTCGGGCCGATCGACTGGGACGAGTTCCGCGAGATCCTGCGGGGAAACGGCCCGTGCAACACCCAGCGCATCACCCAGCGGCGCCGGGCCCATGAGGAAGGCGCCTGGGTGCGCGAGGCGGCCGCGGCACACGCGGCCAAGCACGGGAAGGCACAGGCATGAGCGGCAGCCCGAGCGCCGAGTGGCCGCTGTGGGAGGTGTTCGTCCGCAGCAGGCGCGGACTGTCGCACACCCACGCCGGATCCCTCCACGCCCCGGACGCGGAGATGGCCTTGCGAAACGCACGGGATCTGTACACCCGGCGCTCGGAGGGCGTCTCGATCTGGGTGGTGCCGTCCGCCGAGATCACCGCCTCCTCCCCGGACGAGCGAGATCCCTTCTTCGAGCCGTCCGCCGACAAGCCCTACCGCCACCCCACCTTCTACGCGATCCCGGAGGGGGTGCGGCATCTATGACCGCGGCCCTCGCCCTGGGCGACGACGCGCTGGTGCTCTCCCACCGGCTGGGGGAGTGGGCCGGGCACGCCCCCGTGCTGGAAGAGGAGGTCGCGCTCGCCAATATCGCCCTCGACCTGCTCGGCCAGGCCCGGGTGCTGCTCTCCCTCGCCGGCGACGAGGACGAGCTGGCGTATCTGCGCGAGGAGCGGGCGTTCCGGAACGTGCAACTGGTCGAGCAGCCAGGCGGTGACTTCGCCCAGACCATCGCCCGCCAGCTCTACTTCTCCACCTACCAGGAGCTGTTGTACGAGCGGCTGGCGCGCGGCACCGGCCCCTTCGCCCCGCTCGCCGCCAAGGCGGTCAAGGAAGTGGCCTACCACCGCGACCACGCCGAGCAGTGGACCCTGCGGCTCGGCGACGGCACGGAGGAGAGCCATGAGCGGATGCGGCGGGGGCTGGACGCGCTCTGGCGGTTCACCGGTGAGCTCTTCGAGCCGGTCGAGGGGTGCGAGGTGGAGTGGCACACGCTGCACGACGCCTGGCTGACCCGGATCACCTCGGTCCTGGAGCGCGCCACCCTGGCGGTGCCCGAGGGGCCGCGGCGCGGCGGCTGGGCGGCCGGGGCGGGGCGCCAGGGCCTGCACACCGAGCCGTTCGGCCGGATGCTCGCCGAGATGCAGCATCTGCACCGCAGCCACCCGGGGGCGACATGGTGACGCCCACGCCCTCCGCGGCGGCCACGCCTCCCGCGTCCGGCACCACTCCGCTCGAGGAGGAGCTGCTGCGGCTGGCCGGATCCGTACCGGACCCCGAGCTGCCGATGGTGTCCCTGGCCGAGCTGGGCGTGATGCGCGGGCTGCGGCTGCTGGGGCCGGGCCGGGTGGAGGTCGAGCTGACCCCCACGTACACCGGCTGCCCGGCGCTGGAGTCGATGGCCACCGATATCGAGCGGGTGCTCCATGACCACGGCGTCCCCGAGGTCGCCGTGCGCACGGTCCTCTCCCCGCCCTGGACGACGGACGCGATCAGCGCCGAGGGCCGCCGCAAGCTGGCGGAGTCCGGCATAGCGCCGCCCGCGCCGCGCCGTGCGGCGGCGGACGGCCCGGTCCCGGTGGCCCTGGCGGTGCGCTGCCCGCACTGCGGCTCGACCGAGACCGAGCTGCTGAGCCGCTTCTCCTCCACCGCCTGCAAGGCGCTGCGCCGCTGCACGGCCTGCGGTGAACCGTTCGACCACTTCAAGGAGTTGTGATGGCCGCGGAGGCGGTGCAGCGGGCCACGCCCCGCCACGGCGCGTTCCACCCGCTGCGGGTGGCGGCGGTCGACCGGCTCACCGATGACGCGGTGCTGGTCACCCTTCTGGTGCCGCCCGCGCTGCGGGAGACGTTCCGCTTCACGGCGGGGCAGCACATCGCGGTGCGCCGGTTCGCGGACGGCGCGGAGATCCGCCGGACGTATTCGCTGTGCACCCCGGCCCCGGGTGCGGAGGGCCCGGAGTTCCTGCGGATCGGGGTGCGGCTGGTCGAGGGCGGTGAGTTCTCGGCCTATGTCCTCAAGGAGCTGGCGGTCGGGGAGGTCATGGAGGTGATGGCCCCGGCCGGCCGTTTCGTCCTGGAGCCCCGGCCCGGCCACTTCGCGGCGGTCGTCGGCGGCAGCGGCATCACCCCCGTGCTGTCCATCGCGGCCACGCTGCTCAGCCGGCAGCCCGAGGCGCGCTTCTGTCTGATCCGCAGCGACCGCACCGCGGCCTCGACGATGTTCCTGGAGGAGGTCGCCGACCTCAAGGACCGCTGGCCCGACCGGTTCCAGCTGGTGTGCGCGCTCTCCCGGGAGGAGCAGCAGGCCGGGCTGGTGTCCGGGCGGCTCGACGAGGAGCGGCTGACCGCGCTGCTGCCGGCGCTGCTGCCGGTCGCCTCGGTGGACGGCTGGTTCCTGTGCGGGCCCTATGGTCTGGTGCGCGCCGCCGAGCGGGCGCTGCGCGGCCTCGGGGTCTCCCGCGGCCGGGTCCATCAGGAGATCTTCCATGTGGAGGCGGCGCCCGCCGAGGACGTCTCCCCCGTGCCGGATCCGGCCCGGACCGCGGCGCGGAGCTCGGTCACGGCGACCCTGGACGGCCGGTCGGGCACCTGGCCGGTCCAGGCCGGGGAGCCGCTGCTGGAGACCGTGCTGCGCAACCGGGCCGACGCGCCGTATGCGTGCAAGGGCGGGGTCTGCGGGACCTGCCGGGCCTTCCTGGTCTCGGGCGAGGTGCGGATGGACCGTAACTTCGCGCTGGAGCCGGACGAGGTGGAGGCGGGCTATGTGCTGGCCTGTCAGTCCCATCCGGTGGGCGAGCGGGTGGAGCTGGACTTCGACCGCTGACGCCCTCGGGCGCGGCACCGGCGTTCCCTTCTTGTAGAACCTGTTCTATCTTGACGGGCCGTCAGGTAAAGCCGCGGCGCGGGAGGTACGGACAGTGGACTTCACCTTCACCGAGGAGCAGCAGGCGGCCGTCGAAGCGGCGAAGGCCGTCTTCTCCTCCGTCACACCGGACAGCGTGCCCAGCCCCGCGCTGACCGCCGGCGCCGTCGCCGAGGACTTCGACCGCGCGCTGTGGCGCAAGCTCGCCGAGAGCGATCTGCTGGGCCTGAGCCTCGACCCCCAGTACGGGGGCTCGGGCCTCGACCCGCTCGCCCTGTGCCTGGTGCTGCGGGAATGCGGCCGGGTGCTGGCCCGGGTGCCGCTGCTGGAGTCCAGCGCCGCGGCACTGACCGTGCAGCGGTACGGCGGGGCCGAGTTGCGCACCGCCGTACTGCCCCGGGCAGTCGGCGGTGAGCTGGTCCTCACCACGGCCTCCAGCGGCCGCACCGGCCATGGACCGGCCGAACTCGCCGTCCAGGCGCGGCGGAGCGGGGACGGCTGGGTGCTGGACGGCGCCCAGACCGCGGTCCCCTGGGCCCATGGCGCCGATCAGGTGCTGATCCCGGCCCACACCGGGGAGGGCCGGACGATCCTCGCCCTGGTCCCCCGCGACCATGAGGGCGTCGCCCTCGATGAGCAGATCTCCACCAGCGGTGAGCGCCTGGCCGAGATCCGGCTGGACGGAGTGCGGCTCACCGACCGCGAGGTGCTGGAGGCGGACGGCGCCTGGGAATGGCTGCGTGATCTGCTCACCACCGGCACCTGTGCGCTCGCACTGGGCCTCGGCTCGGCGGTGCTGGACCTCACCAGCTCCTATGTGAGCGAGCGCGAGCAGTTCGGCTTCCCGCTCGCCAGCTTCCAGGCGGTCGCCGTGCAGACCGCCGACCGCTATATCGATCTGCGGGCCATGGAGGCCACGCTGTGGCAGGCGGCCTGGCGGCTGTCCCTGGCCGAGGAGCGGCCGACGGCGAGCGGGGCACTGCCCATCGCGGGGGATGTCGCCGTCGCCAAGATCTCGGCCGCCGAGGGCGTGCGCCGCATCGTGCAGACCGCACAGCATCTGCACGGCGGCTTCGGCGCGGTCACCGACTACCCCCTGCACCGCTACCACGCCTGGGGCAAGCAGCTGGAGCTCTCGCTGGGCTCCGCCGCCGCCCATGAGGAGGCACTGGGCGAGCTCCTCGCCGCCCACCCCCTCGGCTGATCGGCGGGTCCCGCCGATCGTAGGGAAACTCCTAGAGCACAAAGGCCCCTGCGGCGGTGCCGTCGGGGCCGCTCACCATCGGCCGGCCCGCCGCGTCCCAGGCGAGCATCCCGCCGTCCACATTCACCGCGTCCAGGCCCTGCGCGACCAGGTACTGCGTCACCTGCGCGGAGCGGCCGCCGACCCGGCACATCACATGCACCCGCTGCCCCTCGCCGACCTTCGCGGTCAGCTCATCGAACCGCGCCACGACCTGGCCCATCGGGATGTGCAGCGCGCCCTCGACATGCCCGGCCGTCCACTCGTCGTCCTCCCGGACATCCAGCAGAAGGCCATCGGCCGGTACCGCCGCCGCCTCCATCTGGGGAAGCTGGGCAAAATGCATCAGACACACCTCTCACATGACATCGGCAGCTCCGGCAAACCTACTACCGCATCAGCTCCGCGAGCCGGGTCTCCTTCTCCGCGGCCTGGGCCAGCAGCTGCTCGGCGATCTCGTCCAGCAGCCGGTCGGGGTCCTCCGGCGCCATCTTGATCATCGCGCCGATCGCGCTCGACTCCAGCTCCGCGGCGACCGCGGCCAGCATCTCCTTGCGCTCGGCCAGCCACTCCAGCCGGGCGTACAGCTCCTCGCTGCGGCTCGCCCGCCGCTCCGGCGGCGGCGGACCGGCCTCCCACTCCTCGGCCAGCGCCCGCAGCGCCTCCTCGTCCCCGGCCGCGTACGCCGCGTTGACCCGCACGATGAAGGCACCGCGCCGCTCCCGCTCGGCCTCCTCCTCGGCCAGATCCGGATGGGCCTTACGGGCCAGCTCCCGGTAGATCCGGCGGGCCTCCTCGCTCGGCCGCACCCGCGGCGGCGGCTGCACGGGCCGCTCGGTGAGCATCGCGGCCGCCTCCGGAGAGAGCCCCTCCGAGTCGATCCAGCCGTGGAACAGCTCCTCCACGCCCGGCATCGGCTGCACCAGTCCCCGCGCCTCCTGGGCCTTGCGGATGTCCTCCGGATCGCCGGTGCGCGCCGCGACCGCCTCGGCGATCAGCGCGTCCAACTCGTCGAGGCGCGAGTACATCGGCCCGAGCCGCTGGTGGTGCAGCCGGGAGAAGTTCTCCACCTCCACCCGGAAGGTCTCCACCGCGATCTCGAACTCGATCAGCGCCTGCTCGGCCGCGCGCACCGCCCGCTCCAGACGCTCGGCGGCCTGAGCCTCCTCCTGGGCACGGGCATCCCCGGCGTCCGCGGCGTCCCCGGAACCGGCGTCCCCGGATGACCCCGCGTCCCTGGGCCCGGCATCACCGGACCGGGAGTCCTCGGGCCAGGGCCCCTGGGACCGCGTCTCCCCGGACCATGCCTCCCCGGATCGCGTCTCCCCGGACCGGTCGTGCGACTCCGCCTGGGGCTCCGCGTCCGACACCGACTGCCGTGCCTGCTGCTGCGCTTCCGGATTCGTCACCCGCTCAGACTACGTCCGGCGGTGATCGGCGACCGAGCGCGCACCCCCGCCCCGCGCCTCACACCCCCAACTCGGCCGCTATCCGGCCGTTGCGCACCGCCACGACCAGCGCGGAGTGATCCGCTTCCGTGCGATCCGCGTACGCCACCGCGAAGGTGGCCACCGCCTCGTCCAGCTCCTCCCCCTTGCCGCAGTAACCGGCCAGCAGCCGAGGGTCCGCGCTGTGGGCATGCGCCCGCGCCAGCAGCGCGCCGGTCATCCGCCCGTAGTCGTCCATCTGGTCCGCCGCGAGCGCCGCCGGGTCCACGCTTCCCTTGCGGTTGCGGAACTGGCGCACCTGGTAATGCCGCCCCCGCACCGTCGTCCACCCCAGCAAAATGTCGCTGACCACCTGCATCCGCTTCTGGCCGAGCACCACCCGCCGCCCCTCATGTGTGACGTCCGGCACCTCGAAACCGGCCTTCGCCACATACGGCAGCAGCGCGGAGGGGCGCGACTCCTTCACCTGGAGCACCATCGGCTCGCCGCGGTGGTCGAGCAGGAGCACCACGTAGGAGCGGGTGCCCACACTGCCCGTGCCGACCACCCGGAACGCCACATCGTGCACCTCGTACCGCGAGAGCAGCGGCAGCCGGTCCTCCGGCAGCGTGCCCAGATACTCGGCGAGCGAGGAGGCCACCGCCGCCGCCTCCTCGTCCGGCACCCTCCGCAGCACCGGCGGCGCGTCCACGAAGCGCCGGGCCTCCGGCCGGGCGGAGGAGCCCTCCTCGCCCGGCACGGGCTCGGTGGACCGGGCCGCGTACCGCGCGCTGGTGTTCCGCCGGGCCTTCTCGGAGATCCGCTCCAGCGTCCCGACCAGGTCCTTGGCGTCCGTGTGGGAGACCAGCTCCTCGTCCGCGATCGCGTTCCACGCGTCCGCCGCCGGCAGCTTGGCCAGCAGCCGCACCGTGCGCCGATAGGCGCCCACGGCGTCCTGAGCCGCCGCCCGGCAGGTGTCCTCGTCGGCGCCCGCCTCCCGGCCGGCCAGCACCAGCGAGACCGCGAGCCGCTTCACATCCCACTCCCACGGGCCGTGGACGGTCTCGTCGAAGTCGTTCAGATCGATGACCAGGCCACCGCGCGCATCTCCGTAGATCCCGAAGTTGGCGGCGTGGGCATCGCCACACAGCTGTGCCCCGATGCCGGTCACCGGCGTGTTCGCAAGGTCGTGCCCCATCAGCCCGGCGGCCCCGCGCAGAAAGGAGAAGGGGCCAGCGGCCATCCGCCCCACCCGGATCGGGGTGAGCTCCGGCAGCCGCCCGGCATTCGACCGCTCGACCGCCGCCACCGGATCCGGCCGCCCGTCGGCCCTCGGCGGCTCGGCATGCGCCGAGCGCGGCACCCGCTTGCGCAGCGCCTTGCCCCTCTGCCGGGGAGACGGCCCCTCACCGCGCCAGACGGCGAAGCCCGGAACCGGCGGCAGCCGCCGGGCCGCCCCGCCCGCGGCGCCCTCGCCGCCCGGCCCCCGCTCGCCACTCTCTCCGCCCCGGCCGCCCTCGCCGCTTCCGCCGCCCTGACCGCTCCGGCCGTCCGTCATCGCGCCCCCGCCTTCCTTGCACACGACATCGACTGAGCAGACCGTACCCCCTGTCAGCCCACCCCGTCAGAGCCTGTGGAAAACCTCGGCGATCATGGTGAAACCCCTGATCAGACGCGACTGATCCCGGCCCGGCCCAACCTCGACCCGAGCCCCGCCCCAAGGCTCGGTCACGGAGCCGGCGCCCCGGCCCAGCCCCAGCCTCAGCCCCGGAACTGCTTCGGGCAGCTGTCGCCGCCCGAGGGCAGATTGGTCTCCGCCCACCGCGACAGCTCCTTCAGCGCGGGCTCCAGCGCCTTCCCCGCGTCGGTCAGCCGATAGGCCACCCGCAGCGGCGGCCCGGCGTCGACCTCTCGCACCACCAGACCCGCCGCGGCGAGCTCGGTGAGCCGGTCCGACAACATCCGCTCACTGATCCCCGGGATGGCTCGCCGCAGATCGGCGAAGTACGCCGCCTGCTCCGTCAGCACGGCCACGATGAGCCCCGTCCAGCGCTTGCCGAACAGCTCGAAGAACCGCGTCATCTCGCCGTCGACCTGCTTGCAGGCCTGCTCGTTGTGCTCCCCACGATCCTTCGCCATGGAATACAGACTACTGCGTTCTGGTTCGGGACTGCAGAAAAGTAAGCTACTGTGCCATCTGTAGGTACGTAGGTATTACGGGCTCCTTACCGAGCCCTCTTTCCTGGAGGCATCCATGCCGACTCTTCTGCACATCGACACGTCCGTCTTCCCCGGTGAGGCCTCCGCTTCCCGCTCGGTCACGGCCACCTTCCGCAAGGAATGGGAGGCCCAGCACCCGAACGGCACGGTGATCTATCGCGACCTGGCCGCCGAGCCGCTGCCGCACCTGGACGGTCTCGCCGCCGCGGCCGGTTTCGCCGCTCCCGACCAGCGCTCGCCCGAGCAGCACGCTGCCTTCGCCCTGCGGGAGACCCTTGCCAGCGAGCTCGAGCAGGCGGACACGGTCCTGATCGCCGCCCCGATGTACAACTTCACGATCCCCTCCACCCTCAAGGCGTGGCTGGACCACGTGATCATCATGGGCCGCACCTCGGGCGCCGAGCAGACCACCACCTCGGGCACCCCGACTGTCGTCGTCGCCAGCCGTGGCGGCGGCTACGGCCCCGGCACCCCCCGGGAGAGCTTCGAGTTCGTCACGAACTACCTGGGGAAGGCGCTGGGCGACGGGCTCGGCCTCGACGTCACCTTCGTTGTGCCCGAACTCACGCTGGCCCGCAGCAATCCGGCCATGGCCGAGCTGGTCGAGGCCTCGGACGCCTCCAAGGCGAAGGCCCACGAGGAGGCCGCGGCCAAGGCCAAGGAGCTCGCCACCCGCTTCGCCGCCTAAAACCCTCTGATCAGCCTGACCCACCCGGACATCAGGCCACAGGGGCCTCCCCTCCCCCGGGGAGGCCCCTGGCCATTTCCCTGGGAAGGCAAGGCTCCGGCAAAGCCCCGGCACGGCCCGCCCCTGCCACAACGCGAAACGGGCCTCCCAAAAGCGACTTTCGTCACTTCTGAGAGGCCCGCTCCGACTGGTGCGCGAGGGGGGAGTTGAACCCCCACGCCCTTTCGGGCACTGGAACCTGAATCCAGCGCGTCTGCCTATTCCGCCACCCGCGCATGGGTGCTGCCGTCCGGCCACTCGTTCCGCTCCCCGGTTGATCCTCTGGATCCGTCCGGTTCGTGTGGAGCGCCTTTCGACATCCAGAACATTAGCACGCCCTCCGGGGTGCAATCACACCCGTTACCGGCGCCCCCGCCCCCACCCGTCCGTGGAGCGTCACGGTTGCGGGACACTGTCGTCAGGGCACCTCTACGATCCCTGTGAGAGGTGACACTGCTCCACAGGGACAGGAAGGGGAACCACCCGATTTCCCTACGCGTGGATACGATCAGTAAGCAGTACCAGGACGGCATAGAGCACGACTGACGGAAGGAGGTGCCCCGTGGGAGTACTGAAACGCTTCGAGCAGCGTCTCGAGGGCCTCGTGAACGGCACCTTCGCCAAGGTGTTCAAGTCCGAGGTCCAGCCTGTCGAGATCGCCGGCGCCCTCCAGCGGGAGTGCGACAACAACGCCACGATCTGGAACCGCGACCGGACGGTCGTCCCCAATGACTTCATCGTCGAGCTGAGCACGCCCGACTACGAGCGGCTCAGCCCGTACTCCGGCCAGCTCGGCGACGAGCTGGCCGGCATGGTCCGCGACTACGCCAAGCAGCAGCGTTACACCTTCATGGGCGCCATCAAGGTGCATCTGCAGAAGGCCGACGATCTCGACACCGGCCTGTACCGGGTGCGCAGCCGGACGCTGGCGTCCAGCGAGTCCCAGGACTCGCAGCAGGCGCCGGGCCGCCCCGGCGCCGGAGCCCCGCAGCAGCGCCCCGGCGGTTACGGCTACCCCGCCCAGCCCGCCGGTGCCCCGCCGATGCCGTCCACGCCCCCCGGCGCCCGTCCGGTGCCCCGCACCAGCGGAGCCGGGGTCGGCGCCGGAGCCCAGCAGCAGGGCCAGACCCGCCGCTGGATCGAGATCAACGGCAGCCGCCACCAGATCTCCCGGCCCACGCTCGTCCTGGGCCGTTCCACCGACGCTGACGTGCGGATCGACGATCCCGGTGTCTCCCGCAGACACTGCGAGATCCGGGTCGGAACCCCACCGACCGTCCAGGATCTCGGGTCGACCAACGGCATCGTGGTGGACGGACAGCACACCACGCGCGCTACGCTCCGCGACGGCTCGCGGATCGTCGTGGGCAGCACCACCATCGTTTACCGGCAAGCCGAAGGGTGAAGCGGGGGCAATGTCAGAGCTGACCCTCACGGTCATGCGGTTGGGTTTCCTCGCCGTACTGTGGCTGTTCGTCATCGTGGCCGTCCAGGTCATCCGCAGCGACCTGTTCGGGACCCGCGTGACCCAGCGCGGTTCGGCGCGGCGCGGCGCCCCCGACCGGCCGCAGCAGCAGCAACAGCGGCAGAGCGCGCCACCGCCGCAGCGCCAGCAGTCCGGTGGCCGCGGCCGCCGCGGTGCCCCCACCAAGCTGGTGGTCTCCGAGGGCACGCTCACCGGCACCACGGTCGCCCTCCAGGGGCAGACCATCACCCTCGGCCGTGCGCACGATTCAACAATCGTGCTGGACGACGACTACGCCTCCAGCCGGCATGCCAGGATCTACCCGGACCGTGACGGCCAGTGGATCGTCGAGGATCTCGGGTCCACCAACGGCACGTATCTCGACCGGACCCGGCTCACCACACCGACACCGATCGCGCTGGGTGCGCCGATTCGCATCGGCAAGACCGTCATCGAGCTGCGGAAGTAGTAGGACCATGACGACCGGAGGGTGGGCAGCGTGGTTGGCAAGGGGCTGTACCCGGAGCCGACAGGCGAGGTGCGCATGAGTCTGTCACTGCGTTTCGCGGCCGGATCGCACAAAGGCATGATCCGGGAGGGCAACGAGGACTCCGGCTATGCCGGTCCCCGGCTGCTCGCCATCGCCGACGGCATGGGTGGCCAGGCCGCCGGCGAGGTCGCCAGCTCCGAGGTGATCTCCACCCTCGTCCAGCTCGACGACGACGTCCCGGGCTCGGACATCCTGACGTCCCTCGGCACCGCCGTGCAGCGGGCCAATGACCAGCTGCGCGTCATGGTCGAGGAGGACCCCCAGCTGGAGGGCATGGGCACCACGCTCACCGCCCTGCTGTGGACCGGTCAGCGGCTCGGCCTGGTGCACGTCGGCGACTCGCGCGCGTATCTGCTGCGCGACGGTGTGCTCACCCAGATCACCCAGGACCACACCTGGGTGCAGCGCCTGGTCGACGAGGGCCGGATCACCGAGGAGGAGGCGGGCACCCACCCGCAGCGCTCCCTGCTGATGCGCGCGCTGGGCAGCGGCGACCATGTCGAGCCCGATCTGTCCATCCGCGAGGTCCGGGCCGGGGACCGCTATCTGATCTGCTCCGACGGCCTGTCCGGCGTCGTGAGCCACCAGACGCTCGAGGAGACCCTCGGCAGCTACCAGGGCCCCCATGAGACCGTGCAGGAGCTGATTCAGCTCGCCCTGCGCGGCGGCGGCCCCGACAACATCACCTGCATCGTCGCCGACGTCCTCGACGTCGACGGCGGCGACACCCTGGCCGCCCAGCTCAACGACACCCCCGTGATCGTGGGCGCGGTCGCCGAGAACCAGGTCCCTCTCGGGGACGGCGGCGCCGCGCACACCCCCGCGGGCCGCGCGGCCGAGCTCGGCCGCTCCGTACCGCAGCAGGGCGACCCGCACGGCGGCTTCGGCCCGCCCGGCAGCGGCGACCCGGCCATGGGCGGTCTGCCGCAGGGCAGTTACGGCGACTACGCCGACGGCGACTTCACCAAGAAGGGCGGCGCCAAGGCCTGGGCCAAGCGGTCGCTCTTCATCGTGCTGGGCCTGGCCGTGATCGGCGGTGGGCTCTACGGCGGCTATCGCTGGACCCAGACGCAGTACTACGTGGGCTCCAACGGCGACCATGTCGCGATCTACCAGGGCATCAGCCAGGACCTCGCCTGGATCAAGCTCAACAAGGTCCATGAGGACCACCGCGAGATCGAACTCAAGTACCTCCCGGCCGACCAGCGCGGCCGTGTGGAGGACACCATCACGGTCAGCGGGCTCGGCCAGGCCCAGGACAAGACCAAGGACCTCGCCACCCTCGCCGGCGCCTGTAAGAAGGTCGAGGCCCAGGAGAAGGCCGAGGACAGCCAGAAGGACCTCACCGGCGGCGACAAGGACAAGAACGGCGGCTCCGGGGGCAGCCCCTCCAACAGCGCCAACCCGTCCCAGAGCGGCGCCCAGTCCGGGGACGACAAGACCGAGAACCAGCTCGGGGCGCGCGCCGCGAAGGCCACCACCAAGCCCACGCCGACGACGTCTCCCACTCCGAAGCCCGGCCCCACCCTCTCGGAGGAGGAGAAGAAGTTGGTCCCGCAGTGCAGCAGCACCCAGCAGTGAAGCCGTAAGGGGCCGTCCACCCATGAGCAGTAGTACGACCAACACGACGACGATCAGTACGGCCGGACCGCCGAGCAGGCGGAACACCGAGCTGGCCATGCTCGTCTTCGCGGTGATCATTCCGGTCTTCGCGTACGCCAACGCGGGTCTGGCGCTCAGCGACGAGATGCCCTCCGGCATGCTCAGCTACGGCATCGGGCTCGGTCTGCTGGCCGGCGTCGGCCATCTGGTGGTCCGGAAGTTCGCGCCCTACGCGGATCCGCTGATGCTGCCGATCGCCACGCTCCTCAACGGGCTGGGCCTGGTGCTCATCTGGCGTCTGGACCAGTCCAAGCGGCTGGCCCAGAAGGCGGAGAACGCCGGTCAGGTCTTCGCTGCCTCGGCCCCCAACCAGCTGATCTACTCGGCACTGGGCGTCGCCCTCTTCGTCGGCGTGCTGATCCTGCTCAAGGACCACCGCCTCCTCCAGCGCTACACCTACATCTCCATGGTGGTGGCGCTCATCCTGCTGATCCTGCCGGTGTTCTTCCCGCCCCGGTTCGGCGCGCGCATCTGGATCACCCTCGGCAGCTTCTCCATCCAGCCCGGTGAGTTCGCCAAGATCATCATCGCCGTGTTCTTCTCCGGCTATCTGATGGTCAAGCGGGACGCGCTCGCGCTGGCCAGCCGTCGCTTCATGGGCCTGTACCTGCCGCGCGGCCGCGATCTCGGCCCGATCCTGGTGGTCTGGGGGATGAGCATCCTCATCCTCGTCTTCGAGACCGACCTGGGCACCTCGCTGCTGTTCTTCGGCCTCTTCGTCGTGATGCTGTACGTCGCCACCGAGCGCACCAGCTGGATCGTCTTCGGTCTGCTGATGTCCGCGGTCGGCGCGGTCGGCGTCGCCACCTTCGAACCGCACGTCCAGCAGCGGGTGGACGCCTGGCTCGACCCCTTCGCGGCGTTCAAGACCGGGGGCAGCGACCAGATCGCCCAGGCGATGATGGCCTTCGGCTCCGGCGGCGTCTTCGGTACCGGCCTCGGCCAGGGCAACTCCGACCTCATCGGCTTCGCCGCCAACTCCGACTTCATCCTGGCCACGGTCGGCGAGGAGCTCGGGCTCGCGGGCACCATGGCGATCCTGCTGCTCTACGGCCTGATCGTGGAGCGCGGTGTGCGCACCGCGCTGGCCGCCCGTGACCCGTTCGGCAAGCTGCTGGCCATCGGCCTCTCCGCGGCCTTCGCCATCCAGGTCTTCGTCGTCGCGGGCGGTGTGATGGGCCTCATCCCGCTGACCGGTATGACCATGCCGTTCATCGCGCAGGGCGGCTCGTCCGTCATCGCCAACTGGGCACTCGTCGCCATTCTGATCAAGGTCAGCGACACCGCGCGCCGTCCGGCGCCGACGCCCGCTCCCACCACAGACGCCGAGATGACCCAGGTGGTCCGACCGTGAACAAGCCGCTGCGCCGAATCGCGATCTTCTGCGGACTTCTCGTCTTCGCCCTGCTGCTGCGGGACAACTGGATCCAGTACGTGCAGGCCGACGACCTCAAGAACCACGAGAAGAACCGCAGGGTCCTGATCGCCCGTTACGGCCAGCCGCGCGGCAACATCATCGTCGACGGCCAGCCGATCACCGGATCCGTCGAGACCAACGGCACCGACTTCAAGTACAAGCGCACCTACAAGAACGGTCCCATGTGGGCACCGGTCACCGGGTTCGCCTCGCAGGCCTTCGACGCCAACCAGATCGAGAAGCTCGAAGACCAAATCCTCACGGGCAACGACGACCGCCTCTTCTTCAACCGGACGATCGACATGATCACCGGTAAGAAGCAGAAGGGCGGCGACGTCATCACCACGCTGAACGGCAAGGCCCAGAAGGCCGCGTTCGAGGGCCTCGGTGACAAGAAGGGCGCCGTCGCCGCGCTCGATCCGCGCACCGGCAAGATCCTCGCTCTCGCCTCCACCCCGAGCTACGACCCCTCGAAGTTCGCGGGCGCCTCCAAGAAGGACTCCGACGCCTACAACGCGCTCAAGCCGGACGTCGACAAGGACGACCCGATGCTCAACCGGGCGCTGCGGCAGACCTACCCGCCCGGCTCGACCTTCAAGGTCGTCACCGCGGCGGCCGCGCTGGAGAACGGCAAGTACACGGACATCGACGGGCCGACCGATTCGCCGGACCCCTGGAAGCTCCCGCTGTCCACCCAGCCGCTGCCCAACGAGGGGGACATCCCCTGCAAGAACGCCTCGCTGCGGCAGGCGCTCCGCTACTCCTGCAACACCGTCTTCGGCAAGCTCGGTGACGACCTGGGCAAGGACAAGATGCTCGAGGAGGCCGAGAAGTTCGGCTTCAACGAGGAGATCTTCACGCCGGTCCGCGCCGACGCCAGCGTCTACCCCGAGAAGATGGACCAGCCGGGCAACGCGATGTCGGCCATCGGCCAGTTCGACAACCGGGCCACCCCGCTGCAGATGGCGATGGTCGCCGCCGCCGTCGCCAACGACGGCAAGCTGATGAAGCCGTACATGGTCGACTCGCTGCGCGCGCCCAACCTCAACACCATCGAGCAGACCGACCCGGAGGAGATGAGCCAGCCGCTCAGCTCGGAGAACGCCCAGAAGCTCCAGAGCATGATGGAGACCGTGGTCAAGGAGGGCACCGGCACCAGCGCCCAGATCCCGGGCGTCACGGTCGGCGGCAAGACCGGTACCGCGCAGCACGGCGTCGCCAACAGCAAGAACCCCTATGCGTGGTTCATCTCCTACGCCAAGGGGGATGACGGCTCGCCGGTCGCGGTCGCGGTGGTCATCGAGGGGTCCGACACCCTCCGCGGCGACATCGCCGGCGGCAAGCTGGCCGCGCCGATCGCCAAGAGCGTGATGCAGGCCGTACTGGAAACCGATAGCGACAAGTGACCCCCGTCACGTCCGGATATCAATCCCGCACGTCGCCGTACCGGTCCGGTATCAGATAGCGACTGAGGCCGGGTCCCGTAAGACGTGCCGGGTACGGTATGCGCGAGCAGCACTTCGCCGGCCCCCACAGGTGCGGCCGGGAACCACGGAAGAGGGCTGGAGTAGCTATGGAAGAGCCGCGTCGCCTCGGCGGCCGGTATGAGCTGGGCTCAGTGCTCGGCCGCGGTGGCATGGCGGAGGTCTACCTCGCGCACGACACCCGCCTCGGCCGTACTGTCGCTGTGAAGACGCTCCGGGCGGACCTCGCCCGTGACCCGTCCTTCCAGGCCCGGTTCCGCCGAGAGGCCCAGTCGGCCGCCTCGCTCAACCATCCCGCGATCGTCGCGGTCTACGACACCGGCGAGGACTACGTCGACGGTGTCTCGATCCCCTACATCGTGATGGAGTACGTCGACGGTTCCACGCTGCGTGAGCTTCTCCACTCGGGCAGAAAGCTGCTCCCCGAGCGCTCGCTGGAGATGACCACCGGCATCCTCCAGGCACTCGAGTACTCGCACCGCAACAACATCGTCCACCGGGACATCAAGCCGGCCAACGTCATGCTCACGCGGGACGGCCAGGTCAAGGTGATGGACTTCGGCATCGCCCGCGCCATGGGCGATGCCGGTATGACCATGACGCAGACGGCCGCCGTCATCGGTACCGCCCAGTACCTCTCCCCCGAACAGGCCAAGGGCGAGACCGTCGACGCGCGCAGCGACCTGTACTCCACCGGCTGTCTGCTCTACGAGCTGCTGACCGTAAGGCCGCCGTTCGTGGGCGACTCCCCGGTGGCCGTCGCGTATCAGCATGTGCGGGAGGACCCGCAGCCGCCGAGCACCTACGACCCTGAGATCACCCCGGAGATGGACGCCATCGTCCTGCGGGCACTGGTCAAGGATCCCGACTACCGCTACCAGTCGGCCGACGAGATGCGTGCCGACATCGAGGCGGCCCTGGAGGGCCAGCCAGTGGCCGCGACCGCCGCGCTGGGCGCGGTCGGCTACGGCTCCGAAGACCAGCCCACCGCGATGCTGCGGCCGCAGAACTCCGGTGCCGGGGCGCAGACCTCGATGCTTCCGCCGATGCGCGAGGACGACGGCGGCTTCGGCTACGACGAGCGGCCGGACCGCGGCCGGGGGCGCGGGGGCTCCGGCAAGAAGAGCAACCTCTCGACGATCCTGCTGATCGTCGCGGGGATACTGGTCCTGGTTGGCGCGATCTTCATCGGGAAGTCGCTGTTCGGCGGCGGTAAGAACGACGACATGGTCCCGGTCCCCAATCTGGTCGGCAAGACGATCGCCGACGCCAAGAGCCAGGGGGAGAACGGCGACTTCAAGATCAAGAACGTCGGCTCCAAGTTCTGCGAGAACGCGGACAAGGACACCGTCTGCGAGCAGAACCCCGAGGGCGGCGGCGAGATCAAGCGGTACGGCGTGGTCGAGCTGACCATGTCCAAGGGCCCCAAGCCCGCCGCGAGGGTCGAGGTGCCCGACGTCCTGAACGTGCAGTACGAGTCGGCCAAGGATCAGCTCGAGGCCAAGGGCTTCAAGGTCGACCAGAAGACCCAGCAGTCGGACCAGACCGCCGGCAAGGTGATCGACCAGGACCCGAAGGGCGGCAAGAAGGTCGCGAAGGGCACCACGATCACCCTGACCGTCGCCCAGGCGCAGCAGAAGGTCACCGTCCCCGACGTGACCACGCAGAAGGTCGCGGACGCCACGGCCGCCCTCCAGGGGAAGGGCCTCAAGGTCCAGACGCAGGAGGTCGACAACGGCGACGTCGAGGCCGGCACGGTGACCGACCAGACGCCCAAGGGCGGCCAGGAGGTCCTGCCCGGTTCGACGGTCACGCTGACCGTCGCCAAGGCCGCCGCGGAGAACGTGCCGGTGCCCAACCTGGGCGGCCAGAAGCTCAAGGACGCCAAGAAGGCGCTCCAGGACCTGGGCCTGAACGTGGGCAACATCGCCGGTCCGCAGGACGACGAGGCCACCGTGGTGGCCAGCCAGCCCGGTGCGGGCACCCAGGTGCCCAAGGGCCAGTCGGTGAACCTCATCACGGTCGCCGGGCAGGGCAACGGAGGGAACGGCAACGGAGGCGGGGACGGCGGAGGCATCTTCGGCGGCCAGAACGGCTTCTAGACGCATAGCGGTGACATGGGGAAGCCCCCGGCATCCTGAGCAGGGTGCCGGGGGCTTCGTCGTGCGCAGGGGCCGGGGCCGCCCCGGGGGCCAGTCCGCAAGCCGTCCGAGGGGGTCAGCGCAGTTCCTTGGGGGGCGTGCGGTCCGCGTCGACCTTCTCGGTGCGCTCCAGTTCGCCCCACACGATGTAGCGGTGGCGGGAGGTGTAGACGGGGGTGCAGGTCGAGAGCGTGATGTAGCGGCCCGGCTGCTTCCGGCCCGACTCCTTCGGGACCGCGTTCAGCACGTCCACGTTGTACTTCGAGGTCTCCGGCAGCGTCGCGTAGACCTTGTAGACGTACCAGGTGTCGCGGGTCTCGAAGACCACCGCGTCGCCGTCGTGCACCTTGTCGATGTTGTGGAACTTCGCGCCGTGCCCGTCCCGGTGCGCGGCCAGGCTGAAGTTGCCCTTCTTGTCCCACGGCATCGCGGACTTGACCGGCCGGGTGTAGTAGCCGGCCACACCGTCGTTGAGGGTCTCGGTACTGGTGCCCTTCTTGACCAGCACCTCGCCGTTGTGCATGGACGGTACGTGCAGGAAGCCGATGCCGCTCTTGGTGTCCAGCCCGCCCGGCCCCTGCTGCGACCAGTGCTTGCGCACCCGGTCGCCCTGCTTCTTCGCCTCACGGTCCGCCAGGACGTTGGTCCACCACAGCGAGTACACGACGAACAGGGCGAGAATCAGCCCCGCGGTGATCAGCAGTTCGCCGAAGACCGCTATGGCCGAGGCTACCCACCCACGGCCGGGACGACGGCTGGGCGTTGCGGGCGGGCCGGGGTGCCGGTCCTGCCGCTCGTCGTGGTCGGTCCGTGCCACCGCGTCGTACCCCTTTTTCTGGTTTCCCGGCTGTTCCCGCTCATTCGACCAGCGCGTCCGGCTTTCCCTGGCTACGCGGCCGCTCCTCGACCATCTTGCCCCAGAGGATCATCCGGTAGGTGCTGGTGAATTCGGGGGTGCAGGTGGTCAGCGTGATGTACCGGCCCGGCTCGGTGAAGCCGGAGCCGGGCGGCACCGGGTTGATGACACCCGTGTTGGACGGCGACGTCTGCGGCAGGATGCTGCTCATCGCATAGGTGTAGTACCGGCTCTGCGTCTCGACGACGATCTCGTCACCGGGCTTGAGGCGGTTGATGTAGCGGAACGGCTCACCATGGGTGTTGCGATGCCCGGCGAGCGCGAAGTTGCCCTTCTTGTCCCACGGCATGGCGGTCTTCAGCGGGCTCTTGCCGTAGTGGCCGACCATGCCGCGGTCGAGAACCTTGTGCTTGTCGATGCCCTCCGCGATCGGGGCCTTCACATCCAGCTTGGGGATGTAGATGATCGCGAACCCCTGCCCGGGGGAGAAGGTGCCCGGGTTCCGGTCGTCGCCGCCGTTCTCGTCCCACTTCTTCTGCAGGTTGTTGGCGGCGCCGTTGGCCTGCTGATGGGCACGGATGTTCGTCCACCACAGCTGATAGGTGACGAAGAGCAGCATCACCACGCCGAGGGTGATGAACAGCTCGCCTACCACCCGGCTCGCCACCACCCCGGGGCTGTCCTTACGGGCCCGCGCGGCGCGCTTGGCCTCCATACGGGTGCGGGGCGGGGCGTCCCCGGCGCTCCCCGCGCCCTCCGTGGGCCGTGTGGCGCCCGCCTCGGCCGTGCCGCGCCGGGCGCGGGAGCCATGCCGTCCGGCGCGCTTCCCGGCCTCCTGGGCGGCCTTACGGCGGGCGGCCCGGCCACCGGGCGAGGGCTCGGCGTCGCCGTCCCGGTCCGGCGCGACCTTGCGCAGCGCCATGGTCTGGTCGGCGGGCGCCCCCTGCACAGCGCGCAGGGCGACCGTCTCGTCGTTCCCCGGGGGCCTTACCGGGGGCAGGACGGCCGTCTCCGCGGCCTCCGGGACGCGTCCGGGCGTCTCGGAGGGGCGTCGGGGCGCCCTCGGGCCGCGTACGGGCGTCTGAGGGGCGTATGCGGACCCTGAGGGCCCCGAGGGGGCCGCGCGGGCGCGTCGGCGCCCCGTGGGCGGCCCGGCGGCCTCAGCGGCCCCCTCCGGCCCGGCGGGGGCCGGGCGGGCGCGCCGTCGGCGACCGGTGGGCGGCGGCACGGCGAGCGACGCGGTGCCCGTGGTCCGCCCCGTGGGCCCGGCCGGGGCGGAGTCCGGCAGCGGGTCGGCCAGAGGGTCCCGAAGGCCCTCCGCGGCCGCCGCGAACGCGTCCGGGCCCGCATGCGCGCCATGGGCGTCGTGCTGCTGATGAGACCCGTACGGCGGGTACGGGGCGGGCTCCCGGGCGCCGTGGCCGGCGCCCTCGCGCTCAGGGCGCGGTCCGGTCACTCGCCGGCCTTACCGCCGACCGCCCCGACCACCGGGGCGAGCCCCGCGGACCGTCCCACGGCATCCGTGTCCCCGCACTCCACCAGCCAGTTGGCGAGCATCAGATGACCCCATTCGGTGAGGACCGACTCGGGATGGAACTGGACGCCCTCGACCCGCAGTTCACGGTGGCGCAGCCCCATGGCGATGCCGGTCTCGGTCCAGGCCGTGATCTCCAACTCCGGGGGGACCGTCCCCCGTTCCACGGCCAGCGAGTGGTAGCGGGTGGCGGTGAAGGGCGTGGGCAGTCCGCTGAAGACGCCGGCGCCCTCATGGGTCACCAGCGAGGTCTTGCCGTGCAGCAGCTCCGGGGCCCGCCCGACGACGCCGCCGTAGGCGACGGCCATGGACTGCATCCCCAGGCAGACGCCGAACACCGGTACGCCGGTGCTCGCGCAGTGCCGCACCATGTCGACGCAGACCCCCGCCTCCTCCGGCGTGCCGGGCCCGGGGGACAGCAGAACGCCGTCGAAGCCGTCCTGGGCGTGGGCCAGGGAGACCTCGTCGTTGCGCACCACCTCGCACTCGGCGCCGAGCTGGTAGAGGTACTGGACGAGGTTGAAGACGAAGCTGTCGTAGTTGTCGACGACCAAGATGCGCGCGCTCATCGCGGACCCGCCATTCCCTCGTCGACCGTCACGTCATTGAACGGCAGCAGGGGCTCCGCCCAGGGGAAGACGTACTGGAAGAGCACGAAGACGATCGCCAGCACCAGCACGAGCGAAATCAGCGCCCGCATCCATGCGTTACCCGGCAGATGCCGCCAGATCCAGCCGTACATGCCATCCCTACTCACCGATGACGAAGTCGATTGCAGCACCGGAGTGCAGCACCAGAGTAAGGGGCGCGGGGTGGGGCCGGAGGGTCAGCTGTACAAAGCCTTGGGCTTGCCTTGGGCAACCGATTGGGTCGCGTCGAGGTGCGCCCAGGTGATCAGGCGGTGACTGTGGCCCCACTCCGGCTCACAGGTCGTCAGCGTGAGATAGCGCCCGGGGCGCCGGAAACCGGACGCGCGCGGCACCGGATCGATCACCCCGGTGTCGGTCGGCAGGGTGCGGTAGGGCCGCCGGTCGACGCGGTAGGTGAACCAGGTGGTGCCGTCGGTCAGCACCACCGCGTCACCGGGGCGCAGCGCGGGGAAGTCCTTGAAGGGGTCGCCGTAGGTGCGGCGATGCCCCGCGACGGCGAAGTTGCCGAGGGCCCCGAGGCGGGCGGTGCGGGAGTAGTGGCCGAGCCCCTTCTTCAGGGTGCCGGTGGCGGTGCCCTCGAGAACGGGCTTGGCCCAGTCGGCGCCGAAGCGCGGGATGTACATGATCGCGAAGGAGTCGCCGGACTCGTAGCGGCGGGGCTCGGACGAGGGCTCGGCGCCGACAGTGACCGTGCCGGTGGCCCATCGGTCCTGGAGGTGGTCGATCTCGCCGTCCATGGCGCGGTCGGCCCGCACCGAGGTCCAGTACAGGACGTAGACCACCAAAAGGATGATCAGGGCTCCGACGGTGACGCAGATCTCACTGAGCGTCCTGACGATCAGCCGCGTTCTCATCGGCCCCCACTGTCCGCCCCGCTGACCCCGTGCCGCCGGCCCGTGCCGCGTACAGGTCCGCAGGTGCTATCCGATGGGCTGTGCCTGGTGCAGATCCACTGTGCCGGAGTAGCCGGGAAGAGTCACCGTGTCGTGCTGGTCGACTTTCCAGCCGAGGCCGTACGCGTCGACATAGCTGCGGTAGTTCTGGATCGCTGGCGAGGCGGTGAGCGCGGCGCTCAGCTTGCCCCGGTCACCCACAGCGGTGACCTTGTAGGGCGGTGAGTAGACCTGGCCCTGCAGGATCAGGGTGTTGCCGACGCAGCGCACCGCGCTGGTGGAGATCAGCCGCTGATCCATGACCTTGATCCCCTTGGCGCCGCCCTGCCACAGCGCGTTGACCACGGCCTGCAGGTCCTGCTGGTGGATGACGAGATCGTTGGGCTGCGGGTCCGGGACGCCGGGGATCTGCGGGGTGGCGTTCGGCGGGGCGTCGGTGAGGGTGACCGTAAGGCCCGCGCCGGAGAGCTTCCTGGTCCCGGCGGTCTTCTCCAGCTCGGCCAGCTTGCGGCGCTCGGCCTGGGTGCTGCCGTTGTCCCGCCGGGCGAGGGCGTCGACCTCGGAGCGTATTTTGCCGGTGCTGTCGTCCAGGGTGCCGTTCTTACGGCTGCGTTCCTGGATGAGATCGGAGAGCCGCAGCATCGATTCATCGCTGCGGATATTGGTGCCCTGGGCTGTGTTGAAGCTGGTCCAGAAGATCACTCCGGCCAGCGCGAAGACCGCGCCGGTCAGCAGTCTCACGGGCCGGAACCGGGGGCGGCGGGACGCCGGGGTGGGGGAGTCAGCGGAATTGCTCAACGTACCCTTACTCCTTACGACGCCGCGGAAGGACTACGCTAACGGACGTGTGGGGGAGGGACGTGGTCCCCGTCGCTGTCCCGCCCCGGCGCCGTCCGTACACACCCCCGCGCGGTCACGCAGCGCATCGACAGGAGAGTTCCTCGTGCCGAAGTCACGGATCCGCAAGAAGGACGACTTCACGCCGCCGCCGGCGAAGCAGGCAGCCAGCATCAACTTGAACAGCGGCCGCCGGTGGGTGGCACCGCTGATGCTCGCCATGTTCCTGATCGGCCTCGCGTGGATCGTCATCTTCTACGTGACCACGGGTGATATGCCGGTCGAGTCGCTGGGCAACTGGAACATCGTGGTCGGCTTCGGCTTCATCGCCGCGGGCTTCGTCGTCTCCACCCAGTGGAAGTGACCCGGCTGTCCCCACGCCGGTCCCCAGGTTGTCCACAGAGTTATCCACAGCCGGGGAAAACTCAGAAGATCTGTGGATAACCTCTGCCGTGTTGACGCCGGTGTGACCGGCGACGGGCGTCTGTTCGATCGTTCACACCCCCGTCTTCCTGCGAAAATGCAGGTCAGCCGGGGGTCGTACGCAGGTTCTCCACAGGTTGCGTATGATCCACCACTTGCTGTGGACAACTGACCGAGCCCGGCTCGGCCCCACGCACCGGAGATCGCCGGGAACCGTCCACGGCCCTGCGGACGGCCCTAGGGAAGGACGTCCGCGGCGGCCCGCCGAGCGTCGGCCGACCGCCCCGCTCAGCCGGTGAGCTGGATCGTCCGGATCCAGACCATGGCGACGATCCCGAGCAGCACCAGGGCGCAGGTCCCGCGCTGCACCAGCGCCCGCTTCTCACGGGGCGCGTGCACCATCCCGTACGCCACCACCGTGCCCGCGACCAGGCCGCCGACATGGGCCTGCCAGGCGATTCCGGACCAGGTGAAGGTGAAGAGCAGATTCAGCGCCAGCAGGGCGATGACCGGCCGCATGTCGTAGTTCAGCCGGCGCATGAGCACGGCGGTGGCGCCGAGCAGGCCGAAGATCGCGCCGGAGGCGCCCAGCGACGGCTGGTTCTGCGCGGCGAGGAGATACGACAGCGCGCTGCCGCCCAGCCCCGACAGCATGTAGAGCACGATGAAGCGGACGCGGCCGAGCGCGGCCTCCAGCGGTCCGCCGATCCACCACAGCGAGAGCATGTTGAAGGCGATGTGGATCACCTGCTGGTGAAGGAAGATCGAGGTGGCCAGCCGCCACCACTGGCCCTCGGCGACTCCGACGATCTGCGCCGCGCCGGGGTCATAGGCCCGTCCGACCAGGTCGAGATCGTTCACCAGCCGGTCGCCCGCGGACAACGCCGCGAGCCATACCGCGATGTTAATGGCGACCAGGATCTTGGTGATCAGCCGGGGATCCGAGGTGATCGTGCCGCCGGCCATGGTGCGCGGCTGGGCGGCACGCGGCGGGGGACCGACGGCCGAGGCTCCGGCCCCGGCGGGCACCCGTCCGCTCACGCACTCAGGGCAGTGGAACCCCACAGAGGCGCTGATCATGCACTCGGGGCAGATCGGGCGCTCACAGCGGGTGCAGCTGATGCCGGTCTCCCGCTGGGGGTGCCGATAGCAGCAGACCGCCTGGTCCTCCATGATGTCCCCTCGCCCTTCCCCCGCCCCGCTTGTTCACACGGACACTTGTTCACACGGACAAGCGGGGCATGAAAGTTCCCCGTACGGGCTCAGCCCTCGCGGGTCTCCACAACGACCGACTCGATGACGACGTCCTGCAGCGGACGGTCGGTGCGCGGGTTGGTCGCGGTGCCCGCGATCGCGTCGACGACCTTCTTGCTGGCCTCGTCGGCGACCTCGCCGAAGATGGTGTGCTTACCGGTCAGCCATGCGGTCGGGGAGACCGTGACGAAGAACTGCGAGCCGTTGGTGCCCGGGCCGGCGTTGGCCATCGCGAGCAGGTACGGCTTGTTGAAGGCCAGGTCCGGGTGGAACTCGTCACCGAACTCGTAGCCCGGGCCACCGGTCCCGTTGCCCAGCGGGTCCCCGCCCTGGATCATGAAGCCGCTGATCACCCGGTGGAAAACGGTGCCGTCGTAGAGCTTCTCCTTGGCCTTCTTGCCGGTGGCCGGGTGCGTCCACTCGCGAGTGCCTTCGGCCAGCTCGACAAAGTTCTTGACCGTCTTGGGGGCGTGGTTCGGCAGCAGCCGGACCACGATGTCGCCATTGTTCGTCTTCAGGGTGGCGTAAAGCTGCTCGGCCACGATCAACCTTCCATCGTTTTCACTTCCGTCTCCTGATCCTCGCACGGACGCAAGGTCGACGAGTAGCCGCGGAGGCGGCGCCGGGCGCGCCGATCCGCGCGGTTTCAACGAGAATCCTCCTTATGACCCAGATGCCCGGTCACGCATGCTGCCCGTGCTGCGAACGGGCATGATCTCCACAAACAGGCATGATCTTTCTTGGGATGGAAACACGAAACTGGGCAAATAGAGCGCGCGACGAAAACGCACGACTCTGAAACCGGGAGCTTGACCACGCCACCGAGGAGGAGGATCCCGTGACCCGCATTGACAGCGTGCGAGCCGCGACCGGCACAGCCAAGGGCAGCGTCCTGCACGCCGCGGAGGCGGTGGCACCCTACGCCGGCACGGCCAAGGACACCGCATCGCGCTACGCGCACGAGGCCCGCGTACGGCTGGCGCCGAAGGTGTCGACCGCGGCGCACCAGGCCCGGTGCTCGGCCGGCGCCCAGTACCACGCCCATATCGAGCCCATGCTCCACCAGGCCCGTGGCACTCTGCCGCCGAAGGTGGACCAGGCTGCCACCCGGGCCGCCAAGCGCACCCGTAAGGCAGCCCGCCACGCCGCCGACTACACCGGTCCGCGGATGGAGCAGGCGATGGCCGGGGCGCGCGCCGCCGCCGGACCGGTGCGCGAGGAGGCCGCCGTCCGTACGGCCGCGGCCATCGCGGCGCTGCGCACCCATGTGACGGCCGCGGAGATCGAGAAGCTGGCCAGGAAGCACCGCCGCCGGGCTCGGACCGCCCGTGTCGCCAAGCGTGCGGCCTTCATCGGACTGGTCGGCGCGGGCGTCTTCGCCGCGTGGAAGTGGTGGGACAAGCAGGCCAACCCCGACTGGCTGGTCGAGCCCCCGGCGGCGACCGAGGTGGGCGACCGGGAACGGCTTTCGGCAGTGGACGGCAGCGACCAGAGCGCCCTCGACCCCGAGGTGCAGGCCAAGCAGGCCGAGACCGAGCCTCGCAGGGACGACGAGCGCTGACCAAGGACGACGAGCGCTGAACGCCGCCTCATACGGCGTCCGGCGCGGCCCTCCGCGAGGGGCGGGAGATCTGATGATCGCCCGCCCCTCGCCCCGTCTCCGGCCCCGGATCGGCCCGGTCTGGCCCGGCTCGGTCGGGGCCCGGCTCAGTCCGCCGGGTCCTCCCCCTTGGAACGGCGCTGCCGGCGCTCCAGGAAGATCTCGGTGAAGACCGAGACCTTGGCCCGCAGCGCCCAGGGGTCGAACGGCTTGGCCATGTAATCCACCGCACCGGCCGCATAGCCCCGCGAGGCGTTCTCGGGATCGGCGCCCATCGCGGTGAGGAAGATGATCGGGATGTCGCGGTTACGGGAACGCCGCTTGATGTGGGCCGCCGTCTCATAGCCGTCCATCTCGGGCATCTGCACATCCAGCAGGATCACCGCGAAGTCGTCATGGTCGAGCAGCGCCTTGAGGGCCTCCTGCCCGGACGTCGCGGTCACCAGCTCCTGGTCGAGCGTGGCCAGCACGGCCTCCATGGCCAGCAGATTGTTCTGCTGGTCGTCCACCACGAGGATCTTGGGCCGCGGCCCGGTGCCCCGCTTGGGCTCCGCCGGTCCCTCCGGGGCCGCGGGCTCGTCCTCCGGCTGGGGCACCGCGGCCGGGGGCTGGGACTCCACCATGGCCAGCTGCCGCTCCAGGACCAGACAGCGCTCCTCCGCCAGCCGGCCCCGCAGCCGCACGTCCTCCAGCTCCTCGGTGAGCCGCCCCACCTCCTGCCGGAGCAGATCCCGCTCCTTGATCAGCTCCTTCCGGTCCGGGAGCTCCCGCTCCAGCGCGTCCGCCCGGGCGCGCTCCGTGGCCCAGGCCGCCTCGGCCTGGTTCAGCCGCACCTCGAGATCGGCGATGCGGTGCTTGCGGTCCAGCAGCGCCTCGCCCAGCACGTCCTGGTGTGCCATGGACACCCGGGCGTCCCGGTCGGCGTCGGCCAGCTGGATCTGCAGGATCTCCATGGCATGGCCGGGGGAGCGACTGGTGCGGACCGCGGCCCGGTGCAGCTCCCGCACCAGCTCGATGGCGGCGGGGGTGGGAGCGACGCCCCGCCGCGCCGCGAGATCGGTGAACAGATCGAAGACGAACTCCCACGGCGGGATGCGGGTGCCGCTCAGAAACCGCGAGATGGTGCTCGGGTCGCGGTGCCTGCGCACCGCATATCTGCGCACCGAGATCCCCAGCCCCAGGAACAGCTTCCTCAGCTCCACAGCGAAAACCCGGCACTCCTCGGGCAGGTTCTCGCCCAGCGGATGCAGCTCACCCATCGTGTCCCCCTGTACGGCGGCTCACGCCGATCAGACGACTCCCGGGCGATCTGCCCGAGTTGTGAGAAACACCCTGGAGCATCCCGCGGGTGTTGCGCCGGGCAATGACAGGAGTGGCAACACCGATATCAGGGGCGAAACAAACCAGCCAGGACACCGATCACGATGTCCTGGCTGGTGACGAAGGTGGAGCCTAGGAGAGTCGAACTCCTGACATCCGCCATGCAAAGACGGCGCTCTACCAACTGAGCTAAGGCCCCGTCGCCGATCAGGATACCTGCTACCGGCCACCATTCCCGACCGGGTATCGCTCGTGCGTAGCGCTCTCCGTAGGATGCCACGCAAGATTCGCGGCAGCGAAGCGAAGGGGAGAGCGAGATGGACGCAACACAGCAGGATGCCACCGCGCGCGCACGGGAGCTTCAGCGCAGCTGGTACGGGGAACCGCTGGGGGCGCTCTTTCGCCGTCTCATCGATGATCTCGGTCTGAACCAAGCCCGTCTCGCCGCCGTCCTCGGGCTGTCCGCGCCCATGCTCTCGCAGCTCATGAGCGGCCAGCGCGCCAAGATCGGCAACCCCGCCGTCGTCCAGCGGGTGCAGGCGCTGCAGGAGCTGTCCAGCCAGGCGGCGGACGGCAGGGTCAGCGCCGCCGAGGCCGCCGAGCGCATGGAGGAGATCAAGAAGTCCGCGGGCGGCTCGGTCCTCAACTCCACCCAGTCCACGGCGACGAGCACGGGCGCCCCGACCGTTCGGCGAGTGGTGCGCGAGATCCAGTCGCTGCTGCGGTCCGTGGCGGCCGCGGGGGACATCATCGATGCCGCCGACTCCCTCGCCCCGACCCACCCCGAGCTGGCAGAGTTTCTCCGTGTGTACGGCGCCGGGCGGACCGCCGACGCGGTCGCCCACTACGAGGCGCACCAGAGCTGACGGGCTGAACTGCTGACGAGTCGATGACGGGGCGGGCACGGCGCGATGGGTGAGATCTTCGCGGGCCGGTACGAGCTGGTGGACCCGATCGGGCGTGGGGGCGTGGGCGCCGTATGGCGCGTCTGGGACCACCGCCGCAGACGGTACGTGGCAGCGAAGGTGCTCCAGCAACGTGATGCCCATACGCTGCTGCGCTTCGTCCGGGAACAGGCCCTGCGGATCGATCACCCCCATGTGCTGGCGCCGGCCAGCTGGGCGGCCGACGACGACAAGGTGCTGTTCACCATGGATCTGGTGGGCGGCGGCTCGTTCGCCCATCTCATCGGCGACTACGGCCCGCTGCCGCCCCGTTATGTGTGCACCCTGCTCGACCAGCTGCTCTCCGGACTGGCCGCGGTACACGCCGAGGGCGTGGTGCACCGGGACATCAAGCCCGCGAACATCCTGCTGGAATCCACCGGGACCGGGCGGCCGCATGTGCGGCTGTCCGACTTCGGCATCGCGCTGACCAAGGGCGAGCCACGCCTCACCGAGGCCAACTACGTGATGGGCACGCCCGGTTACTTCGCGCCCGAGCAGATGATGGGCGACGACCCGGACTTCCCGGCGGACCTCTTCGCCGTGGGGCTGGTGACGCTCTATCTGCTCAACGGGCACAAGCCCGACGCGGAGGCGCTCGTCAAGCTCTTCGAGCAGGGAGTGCCGAACGCGCCCACGGGGGTGCCGGAGCCGCTGTGGCAGGTGATCGCGGGTCTGCTGCAGCCGGACCCCGAGGACCGCTTCCGCACCGCCACAGGAGCGCGGAAGGCGCTGGCGACGGCGGTCGACCTGCTGCCCGAGGCCGACCTGGACGACGACGCCATCGAGGTCTTCGACCATCTCGGGCCGCTGCCCGCCGGGTTCGACTCCAATGGGCCGACCCGGCCGCGCCGCCGCCACGCGAAGACGGACCCATCCCGAGAGAACGGCGCGAACGGAGCGGCGCCCTCTCCGTCTCAGACCGCCGCCGACGCGGGCCCCGCCGCCGAGGCGTCCCCTCCCCAGCCGGCCGCCCCACAGCCGTCCATGTCCGACACCGGCAGCTTCACCCTCCCGCCGCCGCTCCCCCGGGCCGACCAGCCAGGGACACCGCACACCGAACCCCCGCCCGGCCAGGCCCCGCAGACCGGGTCTCCAGGGGCACCGTCCTCCGGCGTCCCGCACGCCGAACCGCCGCACGCCGAACCCCCGTACGCCCAGACGCCCCTGAGTCAGACCCCACCGCCCCAGCCCGCGGGCCCACCGACGCCCCCGCCGCCGACCGCCCGGCCCGCGACTCCGCCTCCGCCGGTCCAGCGGCCGTCGATGCCGCAGCCGATGCCCCACCCACTGACCCCGCCGACCCCCTCGACGGCGGCCCCGCTGCCACCGGCACAGCCGCCCGTGCACCATCCGCACCACGCACAGCAGCCCCCACACCCCGTACAGCCGGTGCACCACGCGCACCCGCATACGCCCACCCCCGCTTCCGCTCCGACCGCGGCACCCTCGCCGACACCGACACCGACTCCCACGCCGACTCCGACCCCGACACCAACGCCGCCCCCGCGTGATTTCCCTTCTACTCGTCCATACACCGCCGGGCGGCCGCAGGTTCCCGCGGCGACGCGGCGGCGCCCCGGACCGTCCCGGAAAGCAGCGCTCTCGATCCTGATCGTCGCGGCGGTGTGCTTCGCCGTCGGCGCATGGGCGCTGGTGGCCGCGGGCTGACGTCGCCCATACGCCGACGACGCCCCTGCCGACGTCACCGCCCCTGACGGAGCCCCCGCCGACCTCACCGCCCCTGACGGAGCCCCCGCCGACCTCACCGCCCCTGGCGGAGCCCCCGCCGACCTCACCGCCCCTGAGCCCCTGACGGCGCCGCCTGACGCACCCCCAGCGAAAGCGGCGCCCCCGGCTACCAGCCCGGCGACGGCCCGTACCGCTGCGTGGAGGCCCGGCGGCGGGCGGCGAGCGTCCACACGCCGAGCCCGAGCACCAGAGCCGTCCCCGTACCGATCCCCGCGTACCCCACCACCCGCAGCGCGGTCTTCTTCGAGTCGGCGGCGCCGGAGCCAGGACTCGCCATCCGGTCATCGTCCGCGGCGTCCGGATGGCGCTTGGCCGCCTTCCGGTCGGCGGCCGTGAGGCCGAACCCCGCCTCGACCGGGTCCTTGTCGTAGCTGGGCCCACCGCGCGCGGCGCCCGCGACCCGTACCCGCAGGACGACCGGCACCGGGCCGTTCAGATGCGGCGCCACCTGCGGCGGGTTGAGGGTGACCGCCAGGAAGTACCCACCGCTGAAGCTCATCGCGCGGACCGTGGAGCCGGTGTTGGCATACCGGTTTCCGTAGGCCACCGGCGCGGTGGCCACCTGGGTGCGGGGCGCATCGCCGTCCTGCGCGGCGGGGATGCCCCGCTTGGCGAGCCCGCGCGCCGGGTTGTACGCGTGCATCGCCAGCGCGCGGTCGAGCAGACGGGTGCTCTGGTCCTTGCCGTCGGCGGATAGTTCGGCGGCGGCGGTGAGGCGCTGCCCCCAGTCGACGGGCACCCGGTAGAAATGCGTCTCCCCCGGCGTGATCTCGTCCTTCCACACCCCGCTCCCCAGGGTCGGCGCGTCGGTGAAGCCGCGTCCGCCGCGCCGCGGCCAGGGAGTGCCGTCCGGCGGTACGGGCGACGGCGTGCTCCAACTCCCCTCCGGAGCGGCTCCCGTGGCCCCGCCCTTCACCGGTGGCTCCACCATCACCCGGAGCTCCACAGGCCAGCGCTCCGAGTCCGGTGACCCGTCCTGGCGCTCCACCGTCACCACATAGCGCCCCGCTTCATGGCAGGAGGCCGGCCCGGACTCGATCTGGCGGGAGGCGTAGTCGGCGAGGGGGAAGGCGACGCCATTGGTTTCGATCTTCGGGGCGGCGGTGCCGCAGATGCCCCCGTCAGGGCTCTCCAGCGTCACCTTCACGCCGTCGCGGTACGAGGTCACGTCCGCACCCGGTGGAGGCGCGGCGACCGCTGAGACATAGGCGGCTGACTTCGTGTCGAGCGTCACGCCGTAGTACCGCTTCTCGCCCGGCCCGAGGCTGTCGACATAGGTGCGGCCGGCCGCCAGGGACGGGGCGCCCGAGTCGGCGTCGGCGCCGGATATCCGGGTGCCGCGGGTCTCGTACGCCCGGGCCCCGTCGGCGCCGTCGGCGAGGGACGTCCCCGGCGCCGCGGCCACCGTGCACAGTGCCGCCACCGCGGCGAGACCGGCCCTGACCTTGCGGCGGTCCTTCATCGCGCGTCACTCCTCGTCGTACCGGCCGGTCGGCCCGTTCAACTTTGCCTGTGCAAGCTATTCGTTTGCGAGAGTGAAACACGAAGGCCCCCGTCATCCCATCTCCCGGCGCCCCTGCCCCTTCCCCGCACGGCGCCAGTAAAGCCGACGGGGCCCCGACCGCTCCAGCGGTCGGGGCCCCGTACTGGGACTGTCTTAGGAGCTAGGAGCTCACACACCCGAACCTGCGGGCACGGAGTCGGTCGCCTCCGTCCACAGATCCTGCTCGGCGCGATCCGCCTGGATCTGGCGGTACACGAGGAGCCCGCCGATGGCGGCCAGTGCGACCAGGAGCAGCTTCTTCACTGCGCTACCTCGTCTCTTTCTTGACGTAGGGGACCTCTGGCGCCCGATGATACACACCGACCGATACCGATCGGTGACCTATGACCGGCATTGGCCGATGAGAAACCGGGCAGGAACCGGGGATCAACTCCCGGCCCCCCATACGACATCAGCCTGGATGAAGAAGATCTTCATCCAGGCTGATCGCGACGGTGGGGCTAACAGGACTTGAACCTGTGGCCTCTTCCTTATCAGGGAAGCGCTCTAACCGTCTGAGCTATAGCCCCGCGCTGCACCGAAAGATTAGCGCACGACCTGCCCCGTCCCAAAATCGGTAACGGCGGGCCGCTACTCGTCCTCGGCCAAGGTCAGCTCGACGCCACCCACGAAGCCCGCCGACAGGTTGTAGATGAAGGCCCCGAGCGTGGCCAACGCGGTGGCCAACACCACGTTGATCACGGCGATGATCCCGGTGAACCCGAGGACACGCGGAAGCGACAGGAAGGACTCCAGGTCGAACCCGCTGCCCTCCTGCGACTCCGTCGCATCGCTGATGGTGCCGCCGACCGCGCTGAAGACGCCCATGGCGTCCATGACCATCCACAGCACCGCCACCGCGATCACGGTGCAGATCCCCAGCGCTATCGCGAGCAGGAAGCTGACCTTCATGACCGACCACGGATCGACCCTGGCGACCCTCAGCCGCGCCTTACGCGTCCGCGGCGCCGGACGGGCCCCCGCGGGCGTGCGGGGGCGGCGGACGGCCGTGGCGGCCTGCTGGTGCCCCGAATGGGCGGCCTGGCCCGGCTGCCCGGGCACCGCGGAGCCGCCCTGTCCGGCCCCGCCGCCGGGCGGCGGGGCATAGGCCTGCGGCGGGTGGTACGGCTGCGCGGGCTGGGCGGGGGCGGGGCGCTCGTTGGGGAGCGGGCTGGAGTACTGGGGCTTCGGATGCGGATCCCGCTGCGGCCGTAGCTTCCGGGTCTCCGTCACCGACGCGGGGGCGGAGTCCCCGGCCGGGCCACGGGCGCCTTCCCCAGCGGTGGTGCCGCCCGCCGAAGTCTGGGCTCCCGATCCCGGACGCCCTCCGGCGTCCGCACCGCCGCCCGCGGCACCCGTGGCTCCACTCACGACTTACTCCTCGGTCTCGTCGGCCGGGGGCGGATTGCCCTCGACCGCCTCGGACGCGGCCTCCTCGGCTGGCGCGCTCCCGGTCGCGGAATCTTCCTCGACCTCTTCAGCCTCACGACCGGCCTCGGCGTTCCGGGCGATGCCGACGACGGCATCGCGCTTGCCCAGGTTGATCAGTTGGACGCCCATGGTGTCACGGCCCGTCTCCCTGACCTCATTGACCCGGGTACGGATCACGCCACCGCTGAGCGTGATGGCGAGGATCTCATCGGTCTCCTCGACCACCAGCGCCCCGACCAGGGAACCGCGGTCCTCGACGATCTTCGCTGCCTTGATCCCGAGGCCGCCGCGCCCCTGGACGCGGTACTCGTCGACATTGGTCCGCTTCGCGTACCCGCCGTCGGTGGCGGTGAACACGAACGTACCGGGCCGGACGACATTCATCGAGAGGAGTTCGTCGTCCTCGCGGAAGCTCATGCCCTTCACACCGGAGGTCGCGCGCCCCATCGGCCGCAGCGACTCGTCCGTCGCCGTGAACCGGATCGACTGGGCCTTCCTGCTGATCAGCAGCAGATCGTCCGCGGAGGAGACCAACTCGGCACCGATCAGCTCGTCCTCGCGGCCGTCCGCCATCTCCCGGAGGTTGATCGCGATCACGCCGCCCGAGCGGGGCGAGTCGTAGTCCTTCAGCGGGGTCTTCTTCACCAGGCCGGACTTGGTGGCGAGCACCAGATACGGCACCGCCTCGTAGTCCCGGATCGCCAGGATCCGCGCGATCTTCTCATCGGGCTGGAACGCCAGCAGGTTCGCGACATGCTGGCCGCGTGCCTCCCGGCCGGCGTCCGGCAGCTCGTACGCCTTCGCCCGGTAGACCCGGCCCTTGTTGGTGAAGAACAGCAGCCAGTGGTGGGTGGTGGAGACGAAGAAGTGGGAGACGATGTCGTCCTGCTTCAGCTTCGTCCCGCGCACGCCCTTGCCGCCGCGCTTCTGGGAGCGGTAGTCCTCGGTCTTGGTGCGCTTCACATAGCCGCCACGCGTGATGGTGACGACGATGTCCTCCTCGGCGATCAGGTCCTCGATGGACATGTCACCGTCGAAGGGCACCAGCTTGGTGCGCCGGTCGTCGCCGAACTTCTCGACGATCGCGGTCAGCTCCTCGCTGATGATCTGCCGCTGCCGCTCGGGCGAGGCCAGGATCGCGTTGTACTCGTCGATCTTGGCCTGCAGCTCGTCGTGCTCCTGGATGATCTTCTGACGCTCCAGGGCGGCCAGCCGCCGCAGCTGCATCTCCAGGATCGCGTTCGCCTGGATCTCGTCGATCTCCAGCAGGCCCATCAGGCCGCCGCGCGCGGTGTCCACCGTGTCGCTGCGCCGGATCAGCGCGATGACCTCGTCGATCGCGTCCAGGGCCTTGAGCAGACCGCGCAGGATGTGCGCCCGCTCCTCGGCCTTGCGCAGCCGGAAGCGGGTCCGGCGGACGATGACCTCGATCTGGTGGGTCACCCAGTTGCGGATGAACGCGTCCAGCGACAGGGTGCGCGGCACACCGTCGACCAGCGCCAGCATGTTGGCGCCGAAGTTGGTCTGCAGATCGGTGTGCTTGTAGAGGTTGTTGAGGACGACCTTGGCGACCGCGTCCCGCTTGAGCACGATGACCAGGCGCTGACCGGTGCGCGAGGAGGTCTCGTCGCGGACGTCGGCGATGCCTCCGACCTTGCCGTCCTTCACCAGGTCGGCGATCTTCTGCGCGAGGTTGTCCGGGTTCACCTGGTACGGCAGCTCGGTGACCACCAGGCACTGCCGGCCCTGGATCTCCTCGACCTCCACCACCGCGCGCATCGTGATCGAGCCGCGCCCGGTGCGGTACGCCTCCTCGATGCCCTTACGGCCGACGACCAGCGCGCCGGTCGGGAAGTCCGGGCCCTTGATCCGGTCGATCAGGGCCTCGAGCAGCTCCTCCTGGGTGGCCTGCGGGTTGGCCAGGAACCACTGGGCGCCCTCGGCGACCTCGCGCAGATTGTGCGGCGGGATATTGGTGGCCATGCCGACCGCGATCCCCGCCGAGCCGTTGACCAGCAGGTTCGGGATGCGGGCCGGGAGGACGGTCGGCTCCTGGTTACGGCCGTCGTAGTTGTCCTGGAAATCGACGGTCTCCTCGTCGATGTCCCGGAGCATCTCCATGGCCAGCGGGTCCATCTTGCACTCGGTGTACCGCATGGCCGCCGCGGGGTCGTTGCCCGGGGAGCCGAAGTTGCCGTTGGAGTCGACCAGCGGCATCCGCATGGACCACGGCTGAGCGAGCCGCACCAGGGCGTCGTAGATCGACGAGTCGCCGTGCGGATGGTAGGTGCCCATGACGTCGCCGACGACGCGGGCGCACTTGTAGAAGCCCTTCTCGGGGCGGTACCCGCCGTCGTACATCGCGTACAGCACCCGGCGGTGCACCGGCTTGAGGCCGTCCCGGACGTCCGGCAGCGCACGGCTGACGATCACGCTCATCGCGTAATCGAGGTACGAGCGCTGCATCTCCGTCTCGAGGCCGACCGGCTCGACGCGGAGTGCGGCGCCTTCGGCGAGCTCGTCGGGGGTCAGTTCATCGGGCGTGTTCGGGGTGTTCTCGTCGGCCATTGCTGGTCAAAGTCCTTCTGTCGTCTGCGGCTGGGGGCCGACTCAGATGTCGAGGAAGCGGACATCCTTGGCGTTGCGCTGGATGAACGAGCGCCGTGCCTCGACGTCCTCACCCATCAGGACCGAGAACAGGTCGTCGGCCTGCGCCGCGTCGTCCAGGGTGACCTGGCCCAGGACGCGGTGGTCGGGGTCCATCGTGGTGACCCGCAGCTCTTCGGCGTTCATCTCGCCCAGACCCTTGAAGCGCTGGACCGAGTCGTCCCGGATGCGCTTGCCCTGTTCACGGCCGACCTGGATCAGCGCGTCCCGCTCCCGGTCCGAGTACGCGTACTCGAAGTCGTCCCGGCCCCACTTGATCTTGTAGAGCGGCGGGCGGGAGAGGAAGACGTGCCCCGCCTCGACCAGCGGGCGCATGAAGCGGAAGAGGAAGGTCAGCAGCAGGGTGTTGATGTGCTGGCCGTCGACATCGGCGTCCGCCATCAGAATGATCTTGTGATAGCGGAGCTTGTCGATGTCGAAGTCCTCGTGCACCCCGGTGCCGAAGGCGGAGATCAGCGCCTGGACCTCGTTGTTCTGCAGGATCTTGTCGACCCGGGCCTTCTCCACGTTGAGGATCTTGCCGCGGATCGGGAGGATCGCCTGATACTGCGGGTTACGGCCGGACTTGGCCGAACCACCGGCGGAGTCACCCTCGACGATGAAGATCTCGCACTTCGACGGGTCATTGGACTGGCAGTCACTCAGCTTGCCCGGCAGCGACGCGGTCTCCAGCAGCCCCTTACGGCGGGTCAGATCCCGCGCCTTACGGGCCGCGACCCGGGCCGTCGCCGCCTGGATCCCCTTGCGGACGATGTCCGCCGCCTCATTGGGGTTGCGGTCCAGCCAGTCGGCGAGATGCTCGTTGACGATCTTCTGGACGAAGGTCTTGGCCTCCGTGTTGCCCAGCTTGGTCTTGGTCTGGCCCTCGAACTGCGGCTCACCCAGCTTGACCGAGATGATCGCGGTCAGGCCCTCGCGGATGTCCTCACCGGTGAGGTTGTCGTCGCGCTCCCGGAGCAGCTTCTTGTCGCGCGCGTACTTGTTGATCAGGTACGTCAGCGCGGCGCGGAAGCCCTCCTCGTGGGTGCCGCCCTCATGGGTGTGGATGGTGTTCGCGAAGCTGTAGACACCCTCGGTGTACTGGGTGTTCCACTGCATCGCGATCTCGAGGGAGAGCATCCGCTCCTTGTCCTCGGCCTCGAACCCGATCACCGTGGGGTGGACCAGCTCGCCCTTGCGGGAGTTGAGGTAGGTGACGAAGTCGACGATGCCGCCCTCGTAGTGGTACTTCACGGAGAGCGGCTTGCCCTCCTCGTCCACATGGGCCTCGCGCTCGTCCTTGAGCGAGATCGACAGGCCCTTGTTGAGGAACGCCATCTCCTGGAAGCGCCGGGCCAGCGTCTCGAAGGAGTACTCGGTGGTCTCGAAGACGTCCGGGTCCGCCCAGAAGGTGACCGTGGTGCCGGTCTCCTCCGTGGCCTCGTTCCGGGCCAGGGGCGCGGTCGGCGCTCCCGTCTTGTAGTCCTGGGTCCAGCGGTAGCCGTCCGTCTTGACCTCGACCGACACCTTCGACGACAGGGCGTTGACGACGGAGACGCCGACGCCGTGCAGACCGCCGGAGACGGCGTAGCCGCCGCCGCCGAACTTGCCGCCCGCGTGCAGCACGGTCAGCACGACCTCCACGGCCGGCTTCCCCTCCGAGGGGACGATGCCCACCGGGATCCCGCGGCCGTTGTCCACGACGCGGACGCCGCCGTCGGCGAGGATCGTGACCTCGATGCTGTCCGCGTGACCGGCCATGGCCTCGTCGACGGAGTTGTCGACGACCTCTTGGACGAGATGGTGGAGGCCGCGCTCACCGGTGGAACCGATGTACATACCGGGTCGCTTGCGGACCGCCTCCAGCCCCTCCAGGACGGTAATCGCACTGGCGTCGTACGACGGCGGAGCCAGGGCCTCGTCGTCGGGCGTGGACGGGATGTTTTCGATGGGGTTGCCGGAATCGGCCACGAAGCGCCCTTTCTGGCACAGCACAAGCCGTCTCCGGGCAGGCGGGAGCGGCTGCGTCGTTCAACATGTGTCCGCAAGCGCTCGGTGCGCCGGCGGCGACGGTGTACGGCCCCAGTCTACCGGTAGCGCCGACAAGAATGGGGGCTTGCTGCCGCCTGAGTCCGCATGTGCCGCCCTGAACCGGCTGCCAGCGACTCCCCATATGCGGGGACGGGCTCCAAGAGGCTCACACCGCCACTCAGCGCTTCGAGCTGTCAACCACCGGCAACCGTGACCGGGGTCTCAGCAGTCACCCTGTTACCCCCGGTTAACACGGGAGCGCACAACCCGGTCAGCCGTAGGTATCGCCCGGGCCGGTGGAGCCCGGGGAGCGCAGCGGGCCGTAGCGGCGGGCCGGGCCGCCGGGGCCCAGGACCTTGATCATCTTGACGGTGCCATGCCCCAGATCGGCGTTCAGCCGGGCCACGAGCTGCGGGGCGAGCAGTCGCAGCTGGGTCGCCCACGCCGTGGAGTCACAGCGCACCGTGAGCACCCGGGCGTCCTCGTCGTACCGCTGGGGCTCACAGTGCTGCGCCACCTCGGGCCCCACCATCTGGGGCCAGCGGCCCATCACCCCGCCGACCGCGGCCGGGGCCTCCCAGCCGCGCTCGGTGATCAGCCGGTTGATCGCCGCACCGAGCGGAAGCGGATCGCGGCCATCGGCGCGCGCGCCGGAGCGCAGGCCCCCTCTGCGCGCCTGCTTCTTCTGCTGGGCCGCGGCTCCCCGGGCGCGCGCCTGCTCCTTGGCGGCGCGCAGCGCCACCCGAGCGAGATCGACTCCCGAGGGCTCGGGCACCGGCGAGGGCCCCGCAGGCTGGTCCATTCCGTCGGTCATACGCGCCGCACCTCGCCCTCGGACACCGCATAGCGCGTGCCGGACAGCACCTGCGGAACGTCATCTTCCACCGCCGCGGTCACCAGCACCTGCTCCCCGGGGGCGACCAGCTCGGCCAGCCGCTCCCGGCGCCGCTCATCCAGCTCCGCGAAGACGTCGTCGAGCACCAGCACCGGCTCGCCCGCCTCGGTGCGCAGCAGATCGTAGGAGGCCAGCCGCAGGGCGAGGGCGTACGACCAGGACTCGCCATGGCTGGCGTAGCCCTTCGCCGGGAGCCGGCCCAGCTTGAGGATCAGGTCGTCGCGGTGCGGGCCCACCAGGGTGACCCCGCGCTCGATCTCCTGCTTACGGGCCTCGGTGAGAGCGGCCATCAGCAGCTCATACAGCTCCTCGCGGCTGCCCGCGTCGGTCAGCCCCTCACCGGCCGAGCCGCGGTACTCCAGCAGCACGGGGCCGCCGCCCGGGGCGAGTTGCTCGTACGCCTTGTCGGCGAGCGGCTGGAGCACGGCGATCAGATCGAGCCGCTGGGCCAGCAACTCGGCACCGGCCCGGGCCAGATGCTGGTCCCAGACGTCGAGCGTGGACAGGGCCGCGTCGCCGCCGCCGCTGCGCGAACCGTGCCGCCGGGCCAGGGCCGCGGTCTTCAGCAGGGTATTGCGCTGCTTGAGCACCCGGTCGTAGTCGGAGCGGACCCCGGCCATCCGGGGCGCCCGCGCGGTGATCAGCTCGTCGAGGAAGCGCCGGCGCTCGCCCGGATCGCCCTTGACCAGGGCCAGATCCTCGGGCGCGAACAGCACCGACCGCAGGATCCCCAGCACATCACGCGGTCTGACCTGCGAGGACCGATTGATACGGGCGCGATTGGCCTTGCCCGGGTTGAGCTCCAGCTCGATCAGCTGCTGCCGGTCACCCTGGACGACCGCGGCCCGGACCACGGCCCGCTCCGCGCCCATGCGCACCAGCGGGGCATCGGAGGAGACCCGGTGGCTGCCGAGGGTGGCGAGATAGCCGACGGCCTCGACGAGATTGGTCTTGCCCTGGCCGTTGGGCCCGACGAAGGCCGTGACGCCCGGGTCGAGCGCCACCTCGGCCCGGGTGTACGAGCGGAAGTCGGCGAGCGAGAGATGCGTGACGTGCATAGTGGGCTGCGCCGACCTCCCCCGGCTGAACTGCTTGCTCCACCCCGTGGGGTGGTTACTTGTCGCTGCTCTCGACCGCGTGGCCGCCGAACTGATTGCGCAGCGCGGCGATCATCTTGATCTGCGGCGAGTCCTCCTGGCGGGAGGCGAACCGGGCGAAGAGCGATGCGGTGATCGCGGGCAGCGGCACGGCGTTGTCGATCGCCGCCTCCACGGTCCAGCGGCCCTCGCCGGAGTCCTCCGCGTAGCCGCGCAGCTGGGCCAGGTGCTCGTCCTCGTCCAGGGCGCGCACGGCCAGGTCCAGCAGCCAGGAGCGGATGACCGTGCCCTCCTGCCAGGAGCGGAAGACCTCGCGGACGTCGGTGACCGAGTCCACCTTCTCCAGCAGCTCCCAGCCCTCGGCGTACGCCTGCATCATCGCGTACTCGATGCCGTTGTGGACCATCTTGGCGAAGTGGCCCGCGCCGACCTTGCCGGCGTGGACGGCGCCGCCCTCGCCCTCGGGCTTGAGCGCGTCGAAGACCGGCTGGACCTTGGCCACATCCTCGGCGGCGCCGCCGTACATCAGCGCATAGCCGTTCTCCAGACCCCAGACACCGCCGGAGACACCGCAGTCGACGAAACCGATGCCCTTCGCGTTGAGCTGCTCGGCGTGCTTCTCGTCATCCGTCCAGCGGGAGTTCCCGCCGTCCACCACGATGTCGCCGGGCGACAGCAGCTCGGCCAGCTCGTCGATGGTGATCTGGGTGGGGACGCCCGCCGGGACCATGACCCACACCACTCGGGGGCCCTTGAGCTTGTTGACGAGCTCATCGATGCTGTGGACATCGGCGACGTCCGGGTTCCGGTCGTATCCGATGACGGTGTGGCCTGCGCGGCGAATGCGCTCGCGCATGTTGCCGCCCATCTTGCCGAGGCCGATGAGACCGAGCTCCATCAGTGATCCTTCATGCCGTAGTGCGTTGCGTTTCGCGGTGAGTCCGAGCCTACGCCCGCGGGTAGCCGCACAGATGTGGGCTACACCTGCTCATTCGCGCTCTCAGCCGCTGAGTCGCACCGGCATGATCAGGTACTTGTACGCCTCGTCCGCCTCGGCGTCCATGGCGGGCTTGCCACTGAGCAGCGCGGGCTTGGTCGAGGTGGTGAAGGACAGCTGGGCGACCGGCGAGTCGATCGCGCTGAGGCCGTCCAGCAGGAACGTCGGGTTGAAGGCGATCGAGATGTCGTCACCGTCGAGCTGGGCGTCCACCCGCTCCACAGCCTGTGCATCGTCGCTGGACCCGGCCTCCAGGATCAGCACGCCCTGCTCGAAGGTGAGCCGCACCGGGGTGTTCCGCTCGGCGACCAGGGCCACGCGCTTGACGGCCTCGACGAACGGGGGCGTCTCGATCACCGCGACCGAGTTGAACTCGGTGGGGAAGAGCGTGCGGTACTTCGGCAGGTCGCCCTCGAGCAGCCGGGTGGTCGTACGGCGCCCGGCGCCCTCGAAGCCGATCAGGCCCTCACCCGCACCCGAGCCGGAGAGCGCGAGGGCGACGGTGTCACCGCTGGTCAGCGACTTGGCGGTGTCGAGGAGCGTCTTGGCGGGCACCAGCGCGACAGCGGAGATGTCGGGGGTCTCGGGCTTCCACAGGAACTCGCGGACCGCGAAGCGGTAGCGGTCGGTGGAGGCCAGCGTGACGGTGTCGCCCTCGATCTCGATCCGCACACCGGTGAGCACCGGCAGGGTGTCGTCACGGCCGGCGGCGATGGCGACCTGGGCAGCGGCGGAGGCGAAGACCTCACCGGGGACGGTGCCGGTCGCGGTCGGCATCTGCGGCAGCGCCGGGTACTCCTCCACAGGCAGGGTGTGGAGTGTGAATCGCGAGGAGCCGCAGACGACGGTCACCCGCACCCCGTCGCTGGAGATCTCCACAGGGCGGTTGGGGAGGGCGCGGCAGATGTCGGCGAGGAGCCGGCCGGAGACGAGGACCGTGCCGTCGTCCTCGATGTCGGCCTCCACGGAGACGCGGGCCGAGACCTCGTAGTCGAAGCCGGAGAGGCTGAGCGCGCCTTCCTCCGCCTTCATGAGGATGCCCGCGAGGACGGGCACCGGCGGTCGGGCCGGGAGGCTGCGGGCCGTCCAGGCCACCGCCTCCGCGAGTACATCGCGCTCCACCCGGATCTTCACCGTAAGCCGCCTCCTGCTGTTGCTGGCTCGCCCTGCTGGCCTTCGTCGTCGGCTGAGTAGCCGGAGACCAGTCTGACGCACGCCGCCGACAGTCGGTGCGGCTCGGGGTCAAGTCGGTGCGCGGGGTGTCGGGCGGCTCGGCCCGAGGTTGTGCACAGGCCCCACTTCGAAGCGATTTCCTCGCTATAACTCTGTGGTCGTAGTAGTAGGGCCTGTGGAAACCGTGGAAAACTGACTTTTCCCTGGTCAGCGGCGGTTTTTTGTCCACCGGGCCTGTGGGCGACGGCGGTGGACAACCAGGGTTGTCTGTGGATGCCGAAGAGTTCTGCACATGCGATGCACAGACATCGGCCGGTTCTCCCCAGCGCCGTCCCCAGTTTTACCCACCTTCCCCACAGCCCAACCCGCCTCCTTGGTGTGACGCCTTTCACTCGCGCCGGTGACCGTGGCCGTTTCGTTGCCGAACAGTGGACAGCGGTGTGGAGAAGCTGTGGGCAACGGGCCTTCGGCTGTGGGTTGCCGGTGGACAAGCTGACGTGCGGCCTGTGGGTATCTCGATCATCCACAGTCTGTGGACTCCCGATAGCCACAATTCCACAACCACCTGACCTCGGCGGATGCCTTCCCCGCCGGACACCCTGTGGACGCGATCGGGACAACTTCCACGTCCCCAGGGTGTGGACGGTGGATGGGCCGCGTATCTGTGGAGAACTGGGCCGGCCGGGCAGGGAATCGAACAGCTCGTAGGGGTGAACGACGAAGGGCGCTCCGGGAGTTGTCCCTCCCGGAGCGCCCTTCAGCGGTTCGCGGTGGCCCTGCGGCGGCCCTGCGGGCCCCTCTCAGCCGTTCTTGATGCGGTTGGTCAGCTCGGTCACCTGGTTGTAGATGGAGCGCCGCTCGGCCATCAGCGCCCTGATCTTGCGGTCGGCGTGCATGACCGTCGTATGGTCGCGGCCGCCGAACTGCGCGCCGATCTTGGGCAGCGACAGATCGGTCAGCTCCCGGCAGAGATACATCGCGATCTGCCGCGCGGTGACCAGGACCCTGCTGCGGGAGGCGCCGCACAGATCGTCGACCGTATGCCCGAAGTAGTCGGCCGTCGCGGCCATGATCGCGGTGGCGGTGATCTCCGGGGCCGCGTCCTCGCCGCCGGGGATCAGATCCTTCAGCACGATCTCGGTGAGCCCGAGGTCCACCGGCTGCCGGTTCAGGCTCGCGAAGGCGGTCACGCGGATGAGCGCGCCTTCCAGCTCCCGGATGTTGCGGGAGATCCGCGAGGCGATGAACTCCAGCACCTCCGGCGGCGCGTTCAGCTGCTCCTGCACCGCCTTCTTACGGAGGATCGCGATACGCGTCTCCAGCTCCGGCGGCTGCACATCGGTGATCAGGCCCCACTCGAAGCGGTTGCGGAGCCGGTCCTCCAGGGTGACCAGCTGCTTGGGCGGCCGGTCGGAGGAGAGCACGATCTGCTTGTTGGCGTTGTGGAGCGTATTGAAGGTGTGGAAGAACTCCTCCTGCGTCGACTCCTTGCTCGCCAGGAACTGGATGTCGTCGACCAGCAGGATGTCCATGTCGCGGTAGCGCTTGCGGAACGCGTCCGCCTTGCCGTCGCGGATGGAGTTGATGAACTCGTTGGTGAACTCCTCCGAGCTCACATAGCGCACCCGGGTGCCGGGATACAGACTGCGCGCGTAGTGACCGATGGCGTGCAGCAAGTGGGTCTTGCCGAGCCCGGACTCCCCGTAGATGAACAGCGGGTTGTACGCCTTGGCCGGCGCCTCGGCCACGGCGACCGCCGCGGCGTGCGCGAAGCGGTTGGACGCGCCGATGACGAAGGTGTCGAAGAGGTACTTCGGGTTCAGCCGCGCGGTTGGCTCACCGGGGCCGGACGCGGGCGCGGGCTGAGCGGCGAGCGGGCCGGGGGCGCCGGTCTGCGAGGGCAGGACGGGCGGTCCGCCGCGGGCGCGCTCGAGCGGGTCGGGCAGATCGTGGCGCTGCTCGTACGGCGGGCGCTCGGGGCCGGGCCCGGGGCCGCCGCCGGGACCGCCCGGACCGGGGCGCTCGGCGCCCGGACCGCGGTAGTCACCGCGCCGCTGCTGGTCGTACGGCTGCTGGTCATAGCCGGACGAGGAGTGCTGGGGGGAGGCGTAAGGATCGCTCTCGGGGAAGCCGCCGAGCCGGGGCTGCTGCCAGCCGTAGTCGTCACGGGGCCGCGGCCAGGCGCCCGGTTCGGGGCGCGGCTGCTGATAGCCGGGGTACGCGGGGCGGGCCGACGGCAGATCGTCCGGCGCCTGGCGGCCATAGCCGTCCCGGCCGTCCCGGCCGTCGTAGCTCTCGTAGGACTCGCGCTGGTCGCGGCTCTCGTAGGACTCGCGCTGGTCGCGCTGGACCTGCGGGGGGACGACCGGTTCGCCGGCGGATTCGTCGACGGTGATCGCGATGCGGATCGGGCGGCCGCACTCCCGGCTCAGCGTTTCGCTGACGACGGGGGCCAGCCGGCCCTCCAGCACGCCCTTGGCGAATTCATTGGGGACGGCGAGCAGCGCGGTGTCGGCGACCAGCGCGAGGGGCTGGCACCGCTTGATCCAGTGCTCGTCCTTGGCCTCGACACCTTGTCCGCCCTGTCCCGAGCCCTCTCCCAGCAGCCGCTCGAGCACGCGTGGCCACACTGCGGCAAGATCGGCAGGTACGTCAGCCACAGGGCACGCTCTCTCAGCTCGCTGGGTGGGGACGCCGACAGGTCCCACGAATGCGTGGTTCTCGGGACGGGCGTGAAGGAATCGGAGCCCAGCCACGGTAGTCAGGCCGGGGTACGCGGTTCAAGTCGTTGTCCACAGGGTGTGTACAAATGTGCCATGCGATGTCGCCGGGCGTTCCCTTGCCCCTAGTCTGGGAGCAGAACCGCGCTGTCTTGGTGTCGGCCACCGGTTTGACCGGATGGCGTAACCGCGCGTACCGTAACCAGGTCGAGTTGTCGATGGCTGCTGCCGCCTGCCTCCGATGGGCAAGGATCACGGGCGAGATGACCTGTGATCGTGAAGCGGTGCACTCGGGCGTATTGCGAGCTACTCGTGGGCGCACGGTGACAGCCAAGCGATAGACCGCCACCATCCGATTCATTTCTGGAGCCCCCGAGTGAGCAAGCGCACTTTCCAGCCGAACAACCGTCGCCGCGCGAAGACCCACGGCTTCCGGCTGCGGATGCGCACCCGTGCCGGCCGCGCGATCCTCGCGTCCCGCCGTAGCAAGGGTCGCGGACGCCTGTCGGCCTGAGCAGCCTGATCCAAGGTCCATGACGTGCTGCCTACCGAGCATCGGCTGAGGCGGCGCGAGGACTTCGCGGCCGCGGTACGCCGAGGACGCAGGGCCGGTCGCCCGCTCCTTGTCGTGCATCTTCGCACCGGCCTCACCAGCGGTGATACGGACCCGCACGCATCCGGGGAGAGTGCTCCTCCGGCGCGTGCGGGTTTCGTCGTAAGCAAGGCCGTCGGCGGCGCCGTCGTCCGCAATCTGGTGAAGCGGCGACTGCGTCATCTGATGCGGGACCGCATCGATCGTTTTGGCGCAGGTAGCCTTGTGGTCGTACGGGCGCTGCCCGGCGCGGGTGAGGCGGGCCACGACCAGCTGGCCCGCGATCTCGACACGGCAGTGCAGCGGCTACTGGGAGGGGTGCCGCGATGAAGTACCCGCTGCTGTGGTTGATCAAGCTGTACCAGTGGACCATCAGCCCGATGCTGGGACCGGTCTGCAAGTACTACCCGTCGTGCTCGCACTATGGCTACACGGCCATTGACCGGCACGGCGCGGTAAAAGGAACGGCGCTGACGGCCTGGCGCATCTTGCGCTGCAATCCATGGTCGCTCGGTGGCGTCGACCACGTTCCGCCCCGGAAGCGTCCGGTGTGGCACCAGCGGCTGCGGAACCGCCTCGGCGGGCATCCGACTGTGGAGCCTGCCGCACAGCCCGAGACCCAGCCCAACGCCCAAGGAGCCTGATTCGTGGACACGATCCTCGGTCCTCTTTATGACGTAGTTTCCTGGATCATCGTCCAGTTCCACTCGTTCTACAGCCTCATTTTTGATCGGGACAGTGGCTGGGCGTGGGGTCTGTCCATCGTTTCGCTGGTGGTGCTGATCCGTATCTGCCTGATCCCGCTCTTTGTGAAGCAGATCAAGTCGACGCGGAACATGCAGGCGCTCCAGCCCAAGATGAAGGCGATCCAGGAGCGCTACAAGAGCGACAAGCAGCGTCAGTCCGAAGAGATGATGAAGCTGTACAAGGAGACGGGGACCAACCCGCTCTCCAGCTGCTTGCCGATTCTCGCCCAGTCGCCGTTCTTCATCTCGCTGTACCAGGTCCTGAACCACATCGCGAACAACAGGACGGTCGGTGTCATCACCGACCAGGCCCTGCTGGACAGCGCCCGTAACGCCCACATCTTCGGCGCTCCGCTGTCGGTGAAGTTCATGGACTCGGCCTCGAAGGTCGAATCCCTCGGCGCCTCGCTGACCGATGTGCGCATCGTGACGATCACCATGATCGTCCTGATGTCGGCGTCGCAGTTCTTCACCCAGCGCCAGCTGATGACCAAGAACGTCGACCTCACGGTGAAGACGCCGTTCATGCAGCAGCAGAAGATGCTGATGTACGTCTTCCCGATCATGTTCGCCGTCTTCGGCATCAACTTCCCCGTCGGTGTCCTCGTCTACTGGCTGACCACCAACGTCTGGACCATGGGCCAGCAGATGTTCGTCATCCGCCGTAACCCGACCCCGGGCAGCCTCGCCTTCAAGGCCCGCCAGGAGCGGCTGCGGGCCCAGGGCAAGCTGAAGGAGGAGCCGGCCGACGTCGTCGCGAAGCAGGCGGCCGAGACGGCGCGTGCCAACCGTCAGCAGCCCAAGCGCCAGACCAAGGCGCAGCGCTCCACGACCGGCCACAGCAGGGCCGGCGCGCAGGCGGATTCCGCGGTCTCCACGGAGAAGTCCGCCGAGGCCAAGAAGCCCGGCGAGAAGCAGGGCGCGGGGCAGAAGAAGGGCGCGCAGGGCGGCAAGCCGGCCGGTGGCTCGGCTTCCGGCTCCTCCCGTGGCGCGAAGTCCGGCCAGCGCAAGGGCCAGCAGCGCCCCAAGCACCCGTCCAAGAAGTAACGAAGGAGTCCATCCGTGACGGAAGGCACCACCCCGGCCGCCGAGGGTGTCGACACCCTGTCCCGCCTTGAGCAGGAGGGGGAGATCGCGGCCGACTACCTCGAGGGGCTGCTGGACATCGCGGACCTCGACGGCGACATCGACATGGACGTCGAGGCCGATCGCGCAGCGGTGTCGATCATCAGCGACTCGACCAGCCGCGATCTGCAGAAGCTGGTCGGCCGCGACGGCGAGGTGCTGGAGGCCCTTCAGGAGCTGACCCGCCTCGCGGTGCACCGGGAGACCGGCGACCGCAGCCGGCTGATGCTCGACATCGCCGGATACCGGGCCCGTAAGCGTGCCGAGCTGACCGAGCTGGGCACCAAGGCCGCGGAGGAGGCGAAGGGCACCGCTCAGCCGGTGAAGCTCAAGGCGATGACGCCCTTCGAGCGCAAGGTCGTGCACGACGCTGTGGCCGCCGCCGGGCTGCGCAGTGAGTCCGAGGGCGAGGAGCCCCAGCGCTGCGTGGTCGTGCTTCCGGTCTGAAGCGGTTCCGCATCGTGATCCACCCGGCCCCGTCTGCACGCAGACGGGGCCGAATCTTGTCAGCCTTACATCATCGTTCAGCACAGTGTTCGGTACGGAAGGACGGTCCCCGTGACGGAAGCAGCGGAGCTCCCCCCGGCGCCCCCCGAGGCAAGGGACGTATTCGGTGACCGCTTCCCGGAGGCCGTGCGCTACGGCGAGCTGCTGGCTGATGTGGGAGTGACGCGCGGGCTGATCGGTCCGCGTGAGGTGCCGCGGCTGTGGGAGCGGCATCTGCTGAACTGCGCGGTGCTCTCCGAAGTGGTGCCCGAGGAGGTCACCGTCTGCGATGTGGGGTCGGGGGCCGGGCTCCCCGGTATCCCGCTCGCCCTGACCCGCCCTGATCTCCAGATCACGCTTCTGGAGCCCTTGCTGCGGCGGACGAACTTTCTGCGGGAAGTGGTCGAGCTGCTGGGGCTGGATCATGTGACGGTGGTGCGCGGCCGCGCCGAGGAGGTCCTCGGGAAGCTGACCCCGATGCATGTGGTGACGGCTCGGGCGGTGGCCCCGCTGGACCGGCTGGCCGGCTGGGGGGTTCCGCTGCTGCGCCCGTACGGCGAGATGCTGCTCCTGAAGGGCGACACCGCCGAGGAGGAGCTGAAGCAGGCCCGGGCCGCGTTGGGCAAGCTGGGTGTGGTGGAGACCTCGGTGCTGCATGTCGGTGAGGGAGTGGTGGACCCGCCCTCGACGGTGGTGCGAGTCGAGGTCGGGGAGAGTCCCGGGGGTGTGCGCTTTGCCGCGAAGCGGGCCAAGGCCGCTCGCCGGACGCCGCGCCGTCGCCCCTGAGCCGAGGGCATTGCTCCATACAAGCTGGCAAAACTACGCATACCGGAGTGTCGCGACCAATCCGCAGGGCCTCCCGTGCATCGTGTTTCACGTGAAACGTCGCTCCCTGCTGCATGGAATCATCAGTCGCGGTCGTGCGGCAGCCTCGCCCCGCGACCGCCGACCCCGTATGAACGTGGATTCATCCACAGGAGAACGGGCCTCGCTGGTTCACGACCCCAAAAGCATGGCAGGCTCTGCTTATTGCGAGCCTGATGTCGAGGAGAGTGAATCCTTGCGGTCCGACGCCAACATCGCGGGGCCGATGACCGATCCGGTCCCCGGCCCCCGTACCGAATCGCCGGGGGAGGATGTTTCACGTGAAACGCCACCCCCGATGGACGACACCCCTATTGGCCGTGCTGCTCAACTGGCGGTAGAAGCTCTGGGCCGTGCTGGTGAGGGGCTGCCCAGGCCGGAGCAGACCCGGGTGATGGTGGTCGCCAACCAGAAGGGCGGGGTCGGAAAGACCACGACCACGGTCAACCTGGCCGCCTCGCTTGCCCTGCACGGTGGTCGGGTGCTGGTGATCGACCTCGACCCACAGGGCAATGCTTCGACGGCGCTGGGGATCGACCACCACGCCGAGGTCCCATCGATCTATGACGTGCTGGTCGACAGCAAGCCGCTGTCCGATGTGGTGCAGCCGGTCCCGGATGTGGAGGGCCTCTTCTGCGCCCCCGCCACGATCGATCTCGCCGGTGCCGAGATCGAGTTGGTCTCTCTGGTGGCGAGGGAAAGCCGACTGGAGCGGGCCATCCAGGCATATGAGCAGCCGCTGGACTACATCCTGATCGACTGCCCGCCCTCGCTGGGGCTGCTGACGGTCAATGCGCTGGTGGCCGGTGCGGAAGTGCTGATCCCGATCCAGTGTGAGTACTACGCACTGGAGGGATTGGGGCAGCTGCTGCGGAACGTGGATCTGGTGCGGGGCCATCTCAACCCCAAGCTCCATGTCTCGACGATCCTTCTCACCATGTACGACGGCCGCACCCGGTTGGCCTCCCAGGTCGCGGACGAGGTGCGCAGCCACTTCGGCGGTGAGGTGCTTCGGACGAGCATTCCCCGATCGGTGCGCATCTCCGAGGCCCCCAGCTATGGGCAGACCGTCCTCACCTATGACCCGGGGTCCAGTGGGGCGCTCTCCTATCTCGAGGCGGCCCGCGAGATCGCCCTCAGAGGCGTCGGCGTGCACTACGAGGCCCAGCACGTTCATGCCTTGCCCGAGCTCAGCCAGCACGACCAGCACAGTATGCAGGAGGGGATTCAGTGAGTGAGCGACGCAGAGGACTGGGCCGTGGGCTCGGTGCCCTGATTCCTCCCGCGCCGAAGGGGGCGGACAACGCCGCGCCCTCGGCGGGGGCGGGAACGGTCACGACGACCGGGGCCACCACCTCACCGACCGCGGTCCCGGTGCTCACCCAGGAGCGCGGAGTGCCGGCGGCCAAGGTGGCCGCATTGTCGACGCACACCGTTCCACAGGAGCCCGAGCCCGCACCGCCGGAGGCGGAGCCCGAGGCCGCACCGGCGGTGATGCCGGAGGAGGTGGCCGGGGCGCACTTCGCCGAGCTGCCACTGGACTTCATCACCCCCAATCCGCGGCAGCCTCGTGAGGTCTTCGACGAGGACGCGCTCGCCGAACTGGTCACCTCGATCCAGGAGGTCGGTCTCCTCCAGCCCGTCGTCGTACGGCAGTTGGCGCCGGAGCGCTATGAGCTCATCATGGGCGAGCGCCGCTGGCGGGCCTGTCGTGAGGCCGGGCTGGAGAAGATCCCCGCGATCGTCCGGGCCACCGACGACGAGAAGCTGCTGCTCGACGCGCTGCTGGAGAACCTGCACCGGGCCCAGCTGAACCCGCTGGAAGAGGCGGCGGCGTACGACCAGTTGCTGAAGGACTTCAACTGCACGCACGACGAACTGGCCGACCGCATCGGGCGCTCACGTCCGCAGGTCTCCAACACGCTGCGGCTGCTGAGGCTCTCCCCGTCGGTTCAGCGCAGGGTGGCGGCGGGGGTTCTCTCCGCGGGCCATGCGCGGGCGCTGCTCTCCGTGGACGACGCGGAGGAGCAGGACCGGCTGGCCCATCGCATCGTCGCCGAGGGACTCTCGGTGCGTGCGGTGGAGGAGATCGTCACCCTGATGGGATCGCGATCGGGCGGTACGACGAAGACCAAGAGCCCGCGGGCGGGTGCGAGGGTGTCCCCCGCGCTCACGGATCTGGCGTCACGTCTCTCCGACCGGTTCGAGACGCGGGTGAAGGTCGACCTCGGTCAGAAGAAGGGAAAGATCGTCGTCGAGTTCGCCTCAATAGAGGATCTCGAGCGGATCCTCGGCTCGCTGGCCCCCGGTGAGGGGCCGGTGCTGGAGCAGCCGCTCTCCTCCGAGGGCGGAGCGGAGGACGAGGACGAGTGAGGCGCTGTCCGTGCGGCCAGGCCGTACGGAAGGGCAGTGCGGGGCGGGTCGCGGTCCGACATGGTCGGAACGCGACCCGCTGTTTGCCCAAGGGCGGTATCGGTGCAATCTCGGCACGGATACGATGCGATCAGGCAGGGCGGATCCAGGTGGAGGCGCCGCATGTGGAGGGCAGGGCCATGCGACCGGTGAGTCGCACCGGGCTGGTGGCCACAGGATTGGGCCTGGGAGCTGTCGGCGGCTTCGTCGGCAGTCTGCTCAGGGAGCGTAGTGCGCTGTCAGCCGCCCGTGGCGCGGCTGGCCAGGGAAGTGAAGGACTGGCTTCATGGGGCGTCGGCTCGTACCGCTCACGTTGGACAACCTCCCGGACATCCCCAAGCGCTGTCGCGCCTGTGTCTTCTGGGAGCTCGATCCGGTCAGCGGCGAGGCAGCCGTAAGGGCCGGCCGGCCGGAGCTGGAGAAGGAGGCATGGATCTCGGCCGTGCTGCTGGAGTGGGGATCCTGCGGCCGGGTGGTCTATGTCGATGAGGTTCCGGTGGGCTTTGTGCTGTACGCACCTCCGGCGTATGTGCCGCGCTCCACGTCCTTCCCGACCAGTCCGGTCGCGGCGGATGCCGTCCAGCTGATGACGGCGTGGCTGATGCCCGGATACCAGGGGCAGGGGCTGGGCCGGGTGATGGTGCAGACCGTCGCCAAGGATCTGATCCGCCGGGGCTTCAAGGCGGTGGAGGCGTTCGGGGACGCCACCTGGAAGGAACCGGCGTGTGTGCTGCCCGCCGATCATCTGCTGGCCGTGGGCTTCAAGACCGTCCGGCCGCATCCGCGCTATCCCCGGCTGAGGCTCGAGCTGCGGACGACGATCTCCTGGAAGGAGGATGTCGAGTTGGCGCTGGATCGGCTGCTCGGCGCCGTCCAGAAGGAGCCCGCGCTTCGGCCGCTGTAGAGAGTTCCACGTGAAACACGAAGGGGCTGCCCGTATGGGCAGCCCCTTCGTGCATCAGCGCGACGCGCGATGTGTTCAGCCGATGAAGTCGGCCAGGTCGCGCTCGATGGCGGCCTTCGGCTTGGCGCCGACGATGGTCTTGGCGACCTCGCCGCCCTGGTAGACATTGAGCGTCGGGATGGACATCACGCCGTACTTGGCGGCCGTCGCCGGGTTCTCGTCGATGTTGAGCTTGGCGATGACGATCTTGTCGGGGTGCTCAGCCGCGATGGCCTCCAGCGAGGGGGCGATCTGGCGGCACGGACCGCACCAGGCGGCCCAGAAGTCGACGAGTACCGGCTTGTCGCTCTTGAGGACCTTCTCCTCGAAGTCGGCGTCCGTCACGGTGACCGTGGCACCGGCCATGGCAATCTCCTTAGTGAGTTGGTGCAGGGGTGGGAAGCGAAGTCAGACTGTGGCGTCGCCCTGGCCCAGCGAGGCGAGGTACCGCTCGGCGTCCAGCGCCGCCGAGCAACCGGTGCCGGCCGCGGTGATCGCCTGGCGGTAGGTGTGGTCCACGACATCGCCCGCGGCGAAGACACCGGGCAGGTTCGTCCGGGTGGTGGGCGCATCCACCTTGAGGTAGCCCTCGTCGTCCAGGGCCAGCTGGCCCTTGAACAGCTCGGTGCGCGGGTCGTGGCCGATCGCGATGAACAGTCCGGTGACCGGCAGCTCCGAGGTCTCGTCCTTCTTGACATCGCGGAGGGTGAGACCGGAGAGCTTGCCGTCGCCGTGGATCTCCTCGACCGCGCTGTCCCAGACGAACGAGATCTTCGGGTCGCCGAAGGCCCGCTCCTGCATCGCCTTGCTGGCGCGCAGGGTGTCCCGGCGGTGGACCACGGTGACCGACTTGGCGAACCGCGACAGGAAGGTCGCCTCCTCCATGGCCGTGTCGCCGCCGCCGATGACGGCGATGTCCTGGTCCTTGAAGAAGAACCCGTCACAGGTGGCACACCAGGAGACACCGCGGCCGGAGAGCTCGTCCTCGCGGGCCAGCCCCAGCTTGCGGTGCTGGGAGCCGGTGGTCACGATGACGGTCTTGGCGCGGTGGACCGTACCGGCGGAGTCGGTGACGGTCTTGATCTGCTCGGTGAGGTCGACCGCGACCACATCGTCCGGGATGAGCTCGGCGCCGAAGCGCTCGGCCTGAGCCCGCATGTTGTCCATCAGGTCGGGGCCCATGATCCCGTCCCGGAAGCCGGGGAAGTTCTCCACATCGGTGGTGTTCATCAGGGCACCACCCGCGGTCACGGAGCCTTCGAAGACCAGCGGCTTCAAGGAAGCGCGGGCGGTGTAGAGCGCGGCCGTATAGCCCGCGGGCCCGGAACCGATGATGATCACGTTGCGGACGTCGCTCACGGATGTCTTCCTTGTCTCTGCCGACTGCCGGACTGCTGACTGGGCGGGCGGCTCCGGGTCCCCCCGGAATTCCGCTGCCACCCCACCCAACGGATCCTACGGGTCAGGCATTCCCGTGCGCTGTCAGACAGGGCCCTGGGGTGCGTGGTGTGCCTCAGGGGCGCGGATAGGTCCGGGTCACCAGAAGCTCCCCGGGAGACGACGGAGACGCCGAGACGCAGGACGCGTCGATCACAAAGGCATCGACGAGCGAGCTGTCGGAGGGATGCGGGAGGACGACGATATAGGCGCTCTGGCCGTCGTAGGTGTCCTGCTGCGCCGCGAGTGCCGGCTCCTTGCGGCCGGTGCCGCTCTGTACACAGGACGGCACATTCGGGTCGTCGTCGGCGCGCAGCGGCACATCGGGTGAGTTGCCCTGCCCGGTGACCCCGTTCGACGCGGTGGACTTCCGGTCGGCGAGCAGCTCGTGCACGCGGTCCTTGAGCGTGCCCGAGGAAAGGGTGGACTTCCCGGAGCTCTGGCTGGCATGGGCCTGGGTGCCGGGGTCGCCATGATCACTCGAGGAGCCGCCCTGGATGAAGAAGGAACCGATGCCGATCACCGCCGCGGCACATGCGCCGCCGAGGACGACCTTGGGCCAGCGACGGGAGCGGCCCGGACGGGCGGCGGGCCCGGTGGAGCCTCGTCCGGGTCCGGTGGCCCCACGCGGGCGCCCAGCGGGCCGGTCCGCCGCGGTGGAGGACTTGGACAGGGGCTTCACGGTGCCGGAGGCGGGGGCGCCGTCGCCGGTTTCACGTGAAACCGGCGTGGGGGCTGGATCCGGATCCGGAGTTTCACGTGAAACATCGGCCACCGCCTCGGGAGCGGTCGCGTCGAGAAGCGCCTCGGCGGCCAGTGCCGCGTCGATACGGCCCGCGATATCGGCGGGCATCCGCACCGGCCCCGGCAGGGTCCCGAGCAGGGAGCGGATCTCTTCCAGTGACGTCGATACGTCCGCGCACAGCACGCAGCTCGCGAGGTGAGTGCGCACATCGACGGCGCGGGACGGAGAGAGCAGACCCTCGGTGAGTGCGGAGATCTCCGCGACTTCAGGGTGCTCGTCCGTGTCCGTCGAGGATGTCACGCTCGCCCACCTCCGCCCTTCACGGCATCTGTGTCGTTCGGTCCTGCCGTCGGTGGGACGGACGTCCCCTGCGTCCGGTTCCTTCCCACGCCCGAGGGTGAGCTATCCCTCCCGCTGGGGTGGAGATGTGAGAGCAGTGGCAGCAGTCGTGCGCGGCCCCGGGCACAGCGGCTCTTCACGGTGCCGGTGGGAACGTCCAGGACCTTCGCCGCCTCCGCGACGGGATAGCCCTGCATGTCGACCAGCACCAGAGCCGCGCGCTGCTCGGGAGGGAGGGTGCGCAGCGCCCGGAGCAGTTCGCGGTGGAGATCACCGCGCTCGGCGGGAGCGGCGGCTGATTCATGGGGTTCCAGAAGTTGCTCGAGCCGCTCGGTGTCGTCCACGGGGGAGGTGCGACGGGAGGCGGCCTTACGGGCCCGGTCCAGACAGGCGTTGACCGTGATCCGGTGCAGCCAGGTCGTCACGGCGGACTGGCCCCGGAAGGTATGCGCGGCGCGGTAGGCGGAGACGAGCGCGTCCTGGACCGCGTCGGCCGCTTCCTCACGGTCGCCGAGGGTGCGCAGCGCCACCGCCCAGAGTCTGTCGCGGTGGCGCCGCACTATTTCGCTGAAGGCGTCCGGGTCGCCGTCGACGTGCCGGGCAAGGAGCTCGCCGTCGCTCGCCCCGCCGATGGTGGCGTCGTCCAACGTTGAGCCCCTCCCCTCTCGGCCGACCGCTAGAGGGTCAGCCCTTGACCTTGATCTCCGAGATGCCGCCACGGTAGCGATCAGCGGTGCTGGCCGGAAGCTCGGTGATGTGAACCAGGACGAAACGCGTCCGTACTGGCTTGTCGAGAACGGTGGTCAGCTTCTTCCCGGCGCTCTTCAGGTCGGTGAGGTGCTGGGAGAAGGCGCTGAGTGAGGTGGGGTTGGAGGCGGAGGGGTCCGCGGCGAGAACTTCCACCTTCTGGCCGGCGCGGTAGAAGTCGATGTCGATACTCGCGACGCTTTTGGCGCTGCCGAGGTCGACGACGATGCCGCTGCCCTGCTTGCGTTGGGGCAGGTTACCGAAGTTCGGGTAGTTCCAGAACTCCTTGGTCACCCAGGCGGTGTCCGCGTCGCCGTCCACGGCTCCATCGACCTTGTCAGCGGCGAAGGGCGGACCCAACGGGGAGAACTCCGTGGCGCTCGCGATGTCGAGCGGCTTGCCCACGAGCTGCTCGCCCTTGCCGTCGTCCTTCTCGCTGGTGGACTTGCCCGGGTCGGCCTTGTTCTCCTCCTTGAGGAGGGTGTCCGCGAGCTGCCAGCTGCCGAGGCCGAGGGCGGCGATCAGAAGGGCGGAGACGGTCCACTTGAGGGCCTTGCCCGTGCGGCTCTGCAGCGGCGGCGGAGGCGGCACGGGAACGGCCGGGCGGGCCGTGTGCGCGGCGCCGCCACGGTTCGGAGGCTGGCCGTACACGCCCTGTTGGTACGTCGTGCGCGAATACGCCGGCGAAGGGGTGTAGGCGGGCTCGGGCGGCCGGATGCGCGGCATGGCCGCGACGGCCTTGGCCAACTCTTCGGGGGTGGTGCAGGGCTGGTCCTGACGGGAGGCGGTGGCCCCGTCGTTGACCAGTGCGCGCATCGCGAGCTCGGACAGACCGCGGTGCACTCCCGCGCGGACCTGGTCGGGGGCGATCAGGCCCACGCCCTTGGGCAGCCCGGAGAGGCCGTAGGCGTCGGTGTCGTACGGCCAGCGCTGAGTGAGCCCCGCGTACAGCAGCGCGCCGATCGCCTCGGTGTCCGTGCGCTGTGGGTGGTCGACGCTGATACCGCGCAGGGCGGCCATGACGGCGAGTCCCCGGATGCGGTACTGGCCGGACTCGGTGCGCAGCACGGAGCCGGGGTTCAGCCGCAGATGGGCCAGGCCCTCGCGGTGGGCCGCGGCCATGGCCTGGGAGACCTGGCTGACCAATTGGTACGCGTCGTGCGGCTCGAGCGGCCCGGCGGCCAGCACGGCGGTGAGTTCGGTGGCGTCGGGAAGCCACTCATGGACGACATAGACGAGATCGTTCTCCTCGACGGCGTCGAGGACCTGGACGAAGCGGGGGTCGCCCAGCAAGGCCGCCGAACGGGCGGCGGCCAGCACCGGCCTGGCGCGCGGATGGTCGGCGGGCAGGACATGCACACCGACGGCACGCCGCAGCTTCTCGTCCACGGCACGCCAACTGCTGAATCCGTCCAGACGGGTGACGCACTCCTCCAGACGGTAGCGTCTGGCCAACTTATGACCGCTGTGCAGCTCGAGGGGGCTCGCTTCGGCCGCGGCGCCCACCTCATCGGTGACCGCGTCCTCCGTCCCCTTACCGACCTTCTCTTTCGTCCCCGCCCCGTCGGCCGTGGCCTTGCCCGCCTCGGCGGTCAGCGGCTCCTCTCCACCGCTGTCGGCCACGTCGACGGCAGCCGTGCTCCGTTCCGCCACCGTCGTTCCTGCCTCCCCATCCGTTGCGCCTACTCCGAGCCAAGACAATTGTGCCCACAGTCCGCCGCTATGCACGACACACGGTGGCGGACGATGGTTGTGCTCAATGATCAGCGTCCGAGTCGTCCGCGCACCATACCGACCATGGCCGTCAGCTCCTCAACGCGCATCCGTTTGGCAGCAATGTAGAAGACCGCGATAAGAACGAGACCGCCGCCCAGCAAACCCGCTACAGAGCCGGCGATGCCCATTCCGAGGGTCTGCATGATGGTGTACGCCGAGCCGCCGCCCAGGAGGGCGGCGGGGATGCTGGCGCCCGCGAGGCGGGTGTAGGTGCGGACGACGCGGGGGCCGTCCAGATCGCCGCCCAGCCGGTCGCGCAGCCGCTTCCAGGCCACGCCCACGCCCGTCGCGTAGGCCAGGCCGTAGGCGGCCGCCATACCGGCGACGGCCCAGCGGGCGGGGAGCACGACATAGGCGAGCGCGGAGCCGGCGGCGTTGACGGCGGCGACGATCACCGTGTTGTAGAAGGGGGTGCGGGTGTCCTCGTAGGCGTAGAAGCCGCGGAGGACGACGTACTGCACGGAGAAGGGGATGAGTCCGAGGCCGAACGCCATGAGGATGTAGCCCATGGCTTGGGCCGTTTCGGTGCCCGACGTCCCGAAAAGCAGGGTGCAGAGGGGGATACCGAGCGCGATGAAGCCGAAGGAGAGGGGGACGATGGCGACGGCGGAGGTGCGCAGGCCCTGAGAGATGTCGTCGCGGACCGCTCCAGGGTCGCCGTCGTGGGCCGCCCGAGAGAGCCTGGGGAGCAGAGCTGCCATCACCGACACGGTGATGATGGCCTGCGGCATGTTCCAGATGAGCTGAGCACTCGTGTAGCCGACGTAGCTCGCTCCTGGGTGGCCCCCGTTGTCGGCCTCCGTACCGGCCGAGGTGGCGAGCTGGGTGACCACGATGTTGCCGGCCTGGTTGGCGAGCACGAACAGCACGGTCCACTTGGCCAGTTTGGCGGCCTTGCCGAGTCCGTGGCCACGCCAGTCGAAGCGTGGCCTGAAGCGGAAACCGGCTGCCCGGAGATAGGGGAACATCGCCAGGGCCTGGACGGTGAGGCCGAGGAGTGTGCCGATGCCCAGCAGCCGGATGCCTTCCGGCGTGATGGTCGTGACGCCCATGTTGGAGTTGCTGGAGGTGCCGAACACCCAGATGAAGAGGCCGAAAGTGGCGATGACGACAATGTTGTTGAGGACCGGGGTCCACATCATCGCGCCGAACTTGCCCCGGGCGTTGAGGATCTGACCGACCACGACGTGCACGCCCATGAAGAAGATGGTGGGCAGGCAGTAGCGGGCGAAGGTGACCGCAACCTCGTTGGAGGGGGGATCGCTGGCGATGTCCGCAGAGAGCATCCGGATCAGTGTCGGAGCCGCGAACAGCGAAACCGCGACGAGGCTGCCGAGCGCGACCATCGTCAACGTGAGCAGACGGTTGGCGTAGGCGACTCCGCCGTCGTCGTCCTCCTTCATCGAGCGCACGAGCTGGGGGACGAAGACGGAGTTCAGACCGCCGCCGACGGTGAGGAAGTAGATCATCGCGGGCAGCTGATAGGCGACCTGGTAAGCCTGGCCGAGGCTGGCGGCACCGAGGCCCGCGACGATCACCATCTGTCGGATGAAGCCGGTCAGACGGGAGACCAGGGTGCCCGCGGCCATCAGCGCGCTTGACTGCAGCAGACCCCCGGCCCGGCCCCCTGAGGGCTTCTTCGGCTCGGGCTCGGGCTCGGGCTCGGCCGCGGGGGCGGTCACGACGGGAGCGGCCACCGTGGGAGCGGCGGCCGCGGCATGGGCAGACTCGGATCTCGACGGTCCGGGGACCGGTGCCTGCCCCTGTGCGGGCGCCTGTCCGTGCGGGTAGTTCTCCGGGCCCTGCTGGTAGCTCTGGCCCTGGGCGGCCCGGGGGTCATAGGGCTGCTGATCGCGGTAGAGATGCGCGAAGGCGTCCCGCTGCGGCTGCTGCACCGCGCCGTAGCCATCGCCGGCCCCCGGATAGCCGGGGCCCGGCTGACCGCCGGTGTACGGCTGTTGTGCCGCGCCGTGGTGGCCGGGGGCAGCCTCGGAGTGCCATGCGCGCGGGTCGGGGCCCTGCGGCGTGGGGGGCTGCTGGTACTGCTGCTGCTGGTAACCGCCCTGCTGCGGTGCGTGAGGGGCGTTCCGGTCGTACAGCGGATCCGTCAGCGGGTCGTGGGCGTAGCGATCCTGCGTCGGATACGGGTAGGGCGTGAAGCTGCCCGTCGCGTACGTATCGTCCAGATACGGATCCGGTGCGTAGTACTGCTGGCCGTACGACTGGCGCGGATCGGCCTGGGGGGCCTGGTGGGCGTCGCCCAGATACGGATCGCGCTGGTGCGGTTCCTGTCCGTAAGGGTCGTGGGAGCCGTGAGGCGAAGGCTGCGGCGGTGGTGGCACTCGGCCATCACCGTCATACGGCGCGTTCATCGCTACCCCACCTCATCGTCCACTGCGGCCGACCGGCCCCGTGCTTTGCTCAACGCTCCACTTTCTCACCCGAGCCGGACGGGCCAGCGCTTTGCGATCCGGTGTCCGCCGCCGGGTCACTCGGCTGCTCGGGCACGAGGGCGTGAGCGGGGTCACGCCGGTCGGTCTCCGGCGCCTCGCTGTCGTCCTCATCATCCTGCCCGTGCGCCGTCTCGGCGTCTTCCCCGTCTCCGCCGTCCTCACCACTCCTGGCGGCCGCGCGCTTGCGCTGGACGTAGATCCGGACACCGGCGAGGACCAGCAGCAGCACACCGCCGGCGATCACGAGAATCACGGTCGACGTGATTTCGGTGACATTCACCTCGAACAGCATCTCGCGGCCGTAAGGCTGTCCGTCCGGCGTGTAGAGCTGGGCCGAGACCCACACCGGGCCGTTCGCGTTGGCCGTGGTCCCGAACTTCACGGACTGGCTGTGTCCGCCCTCCACATTGACCAGCTGAGGGTCGCTGATCGCCAGCCGGTTGCCCTGCTGGGAGCGGAGGACGAGCCGCAGCTCGACGCCCTGCACCAGGTTGTTCTGCAGGGTCACCGGGACGGTCGCGCTCCGCCCGGAGAGGGTCATGTCCGTCTTGGGGACCAGGCGCACCTTCTTGGTGAGCCCGGACAGGTAGGTCTGCACGTCGTGCCGGAAGCCGGCCGCGTTGTGCGCCTCGCTGCGCCATGAGGTCGACATCTCGCGCCTGATCGCGTTCCCGAAGGGAGTGACCACCCGGTACTTGGCGGTGAGAATCGGCTCGAAATTGTCCAGGGTCTTCTGGGTCTCCTGGATCCTGTCGAACGCCTCGGTGGGCAGTTCCCGCGCGCGCAGCGACCGGGGGTACGAGCGGGAGCTCGGCACCCGCTGGGTGGCGCTCGGGTCGGGCTTGGCCTTCGCGGCCTGTCCCAGGCTCAGCGGCTGCGTCCACTGCCCGGAGAGGCCCTCCAGGGCCGCCGCCATCGCCTGCGCCTGGCTGGTGGTTGGCGTCCGCTGGGGGGCGACCACGATGCTGCGCTGCTTGTCCGGCGCCTGCAGGTTGAACATCTGGCTCTGGGCCAGGAACGTCTGGATGGCGAGGGTGGAGTTCTCCGCCTTGGACATGTCGCCGGTGAAGGCCGTCGACAGCCGTGCGTCGGCCACCACCGCCGTATTGCCGCCGCCGATCTGGCGGGCCGCGGTGGGGGTGTAGGAGAGCCCGCCGGTCTCCCGCAGGCTGTCGCTGCGGGCGATGACGTTGTGCGCGCCCGCGGAGGTGGCGACGTCCACGATCGAGGAGTCGATCGCGCCGTCCACGGGCCAGGCGAAGTCGGTGCGCGGCCGCACCCCGAGGATGGTCTCCACGGTGGTCGAGGCGAGCTCGGTGGCGCCCTGGAGGTGGCTGAGGGTGCCGGTGACGTTCTTACCGCGGTGGGCGAGCGAGGCGAGGTCGGGGTCGGCGAACGGCAGCGCGACCACCTGCTTGCCGTCCACGGCCTTCTGCAGGGCGTCGAGCCACTGCTTGGCGACGGTCTGGCCGCGGCCCGCCGTGGTGCCCTTGCCCGAGGGGTTCTGGACCTCGTACTTCTTGGTCATCGCGTCGACCGTGGCGAGCAGGTCGGGGTCGATCACCCAGGTGATGGGGAGATTCTTCCCCAGGGCGACCATCTGCTGCAGTCGGCCGCCGGGGGCCAGCTCCTCGGCGAGGCGGTCGTCCCGGAAGATCGGGGTGCGGTCCTCGTCGTTGTCCGTGCGCGCGGTCACATGGGTGGCGGAGATCAGCGGCCACAGATAGGTGAGCTGGGACTTCTTCGTGGCCGTGCCGGACTGCCAGGGCAGGAAGGTCCGCTCGATGCCCAGCACCTGCGGCCAGGGCTGACTGGAGGTGCCACCGGTGAGCGAGACGCCGAGCTGATAGACGCCGTTCTCCCCCAGGTGCAACTGGTCCACCGGTATGGAGAGGGAGAAGTCACGGCTGGCGCCGGCCGACAGCTTGCCGATCTTCTTGGCGTATTTGTCGTCCACCTCGGTGCCGTCGAGGCCCTCCGTATAGCCGGTGCGGTGGGCGGTGGTGTCGATCGCGCTGCGGCCGTTCATGGTCGGACCGACACGGAGGCCCACCTGGGCTCCCGAGACCGTGCTCTTGGTGTCGTTGGTGACGGTGCCGCTGACGGTGAGGGTGTCGCTCTTCTTCGGCGCGGTGGGGGTCAGCGAGGTGATGGAGACGTCCACCGACCGTGAGCCGGTGGCCTTGCTCTCCGCATGGGCGGCGGGTGCCGCCGGAATCTGCGTCAGGCCCGCGAGCATCGGCGCCGCGGCGAGCAGGGCCGCTGTGCGCCGCAACCATCGCCGGGCGCGAGCGGAAGTTGTCCCCCGGAGGTCTGCCGCATCGGCCACGCGCTCGCCCGTCCCTTGTCGTCAGTAGGTCGTCAGTGGTCGTCGCAATGTGCGTCCACGAAATGGTAACGATGCCCGCTGTGGCGAAGTGCTGTGGATGGCTCCACAAGATCGTTACGCAGTGGTGGTCCGCATCGGGTGTGGAGTCCGCGGGGCGCACGGCCACGTACCCTGTTCTGTTGTGCCGAACGCCAACAATGACAGCCGACCCCCGCAGCCGACCAATGAGCTCAGCCAGGTGCAGCGCCGCGCCGTGGGCGAGCTCCTGCGGGTCTCTCCCGTCGCCGACGATCTTGCCCGTCGCTTCCAGCAGGCCGGTTTCCGCCTGGCCCTGGTCGGTGGCTCGGTACGGGACGCGCTGCTCGGCCGGCTCGGTAACGATCTGGATTTCACGACGGACGCACGGCCGGACGAGGTACTGAAGATCGTACGGCCGTGGGCGGACGCGGTGTGGGATGTCGGCATCGCCTTCGGCACCGTCGGCTGCCGTAAGGACATGGCCGCAGGAAGCGGGTCGGACCAGAGCTTCCAGATTGAAATCACAACTTATCGGTCAGAAGCCTATGACCGGACATCCCGGAAGCCCGAGGTGTCGTACGGCGACTCCATCGAGGAGGACCTGGTCCGTCGGGACTTCACGGTCAACGCGATGGCGGTGGCGCTTCCGCAGAAGGAGTTCATCGACCCGCACCACGGTCTGGAGGATCTCGCCGCCCGGGTGCTGCGCACCCCCGGGACGCCCGAGGAGTCCTTCTCCGACGATCCGCTGCGGATGATGCGTGCCGCGCGCTTCGCCGCGCAGCTGGACTTCGAGGTGGCCCCCGAGGTGGTCGCCGCGATGACGTCGATGGCCGACCGTATCGACATCGTCTCGGCCGAGCGGGTACGTGATGAGCTCAACAAGCTCATCCTGGCCGACCACCCCCGCAAGGGGCTGCGGCTGCTGGTGGAGACCGGGCTCGCCGACCGTGTCCTGCCGGAGCTCCCGGCGCTGCGCCTGGAGCGTGATGAGCACCACCGCCACAAGGATGTGTACGAGCATTCGCTGACGGTGCTGGACCAGGCCATCGACCTGGAGGCCGAGGGGCCCGATCTGGTGCTGCGGCTGGCCGCGCTGCTGCATGACATCGGAAAGCCCAAGACGCGCCGCTTCGAGAAGGACGGCCGGGTCTCCTTCCACCACCACGAGGTGGTGGGAGCCAAGATGACCAAATTCCGGATGACGAAGCTCAAGTACTCCAATGAGCTGATCAAGGACGTCTCGCGCCTTGTCGAGCTGCATCTGCGCTTCCACGGCTATGGCACGGGGGAATGGACCGACTCCGCCGTCCGCCGCTATGCCCGTGACGCCGGGCAGCTGCTGGACCGGCTGCACAAGCTGACCCGCTCGGACTGCACCACCCGTAATAAGAGGAAGGCGACGGCGCTCTCGCGGGCGTACGACGGCCTCGAGGAGCGCATCGCCCGGCTGCAGGAGCAGGAGGAGCTGGACTCGATCCGCCCGGATCTGGACGGCAACGAGATCATGAAGATCCTCGGTATCCCCCCGGGGCCGCAGGTCGGCAAGGCGTACAAGCATCTGCTGGAGATGCGGCTGGAGCACGGCCCGATGGAGCGGGACACCGCGATCGCCACGCTAAAGGAGTGGTGGGACGCTCAGTCGGAGGGCTGAGTCCCTCCGGTTTCACGTGAAACATCGACCCGCTGGGCGTGGTCCCGGTCATGTTTCACGTGAAACCTGACCAGCAGCGCGGTGACCGCGTAGAGCAGTGCCACACAGAGCAGCAGCGGGGCCGATCTGCCGTCCGGTGGCAGTATCACCGCGGCGACCGCCGCGGCGCCCACGAAGGCGACGTTGAACAGCACGTCGTAGAGGGAGAAGATCCGGCCGCGGAAGTCATCGGCGATGGCGGACTGCACCACGGTGTCGGTGGCGATCTTCGCGCCCTGGGTGACGAGCCCGAGGATGAACGCGGCGATCAGCATGGGGGCGGGCTCGAAGGGCAGCCCGAGCCCCGGCTCCAGAAGGGCCGCGCTTCCCGCGCACACCATCACCCAGGAGAGCCGGCCGTTCGGGCGGGAGGACGCAGGCCTCCTGAGTCGGGCCACCGCCCATGGCGTGATCACCGCGGCCGCGAAGAAGCCCGCGCCCGAGACACCGACCGCCAGCCCCAGAAGCGCGAGCCCCTCGGACTCGGTATCGGCCCATGCATAGCGGCAGAGCATCAGCACTGTCACCGTGAGCGCGCCGTAGCAGAAGCGCATCAGCGTCATCGCGGCCAGCGCCACGGTGGGGTCCCTGCGCTCCAGCAGATGGCGTACACCCGCGACCAGGCCCCGCGCGGTGCTCATCAGGGCCGCGGGGAGACGGGGCTGAAGGGCCGCGGGATCCGGTCCCAGCAGGCCCGGTGCCATCGACAGGGCGGTGAGCCCGGCGATGAGATAGAGCGCGGCGCCCACCAGGACGACCAGCGCGTCCGACGAGGTGCCTCCCGGGCCCGACAGCCGGACGATGAAGGCGAGGCTGCCCCCGGCCGTGGCGGCGAGTGTTCCGGCGGTGGGCGAGAGCGAGTTGGCCATGACCAGACGTTCCTGGCTGTCGACGACCCGCGGCAGCGCCGCCGAAAGACCGGCCAGCACAAAGCGGTTGACGGCCGTCACCGACAGGGCCGAGACGTAGAAGAGCCACTCCGGCACCTGACCGAGGACCAGTACGGCGGTTCCGGTGGCCAGTCCCGAGCGCAGCAGATTGCCGTAGAGCAGCACCTGCCGTCGGCGCCAGCGGTCCAGCAGCACCCCGGCGAAGGGGCCGAGCAGGGAGTAGGGGAGCAGGAGGACGGCCATGGCGGAGGCGATGGCCGCGGGGGAGGTCTGCTTCTCCGGGGAGAAGACCACATAGGTGGCGAGTGCGACCTGGTAGACGCCGTCGGCTGCCTGGGACAGCAGCCGGATGGTCAGAAGGCGCCGGAAGTCACGCAGTTGCAGCAGTACGCGGAGATCACGCACAACAGGCATGACGCCAGCCTCACACACCACACGGGCCTCCGGGTGTATTACCCGAAGGCCCGTGATCACGCGGCGGGAATCAGCGCATGGCGCGTCAGCGCTCGACCTCGCCCTTGATGAACTTCTCCACGTTCTCCTGCGCCTCGTTGTCGAAGTACTGCACCGGCGGCGACTTCATGAAGTACGAGGAGGCGGAGAGGATCGGGCCGCCGATGCCGCGGTCCTTGGCGATCTTCGCGGCGCGCAGCGCGTCGATGATGACACCCGCGGAGTTCGGGGAGTCCCACACCTCGAGCTTGTACTCCAGGTTCAGCGGGACATCGCCGAACGCGCGGCCCTCCAGGCGGACATACGCCCACTTGCGGTCGTCCAGCCAGGCCACGAAGTCCGAGGGGCCGATGTGGACGTTGTCGGCACCCAGATCGCGGTCGGGGATCTGCGAGGTGACGGCCTGGGTCTTGGAGATCTTCTTGGACTCCAGGCGCTCGCGCTCGAGCATGTTCTTGAAGTCCATGTTGCCGCCGACGTTCAGCTGCATGGTGCGGTCCAGGATGACGCCCCGGTCCTCGAACAGCTTGGCCATCACGCGGTGCGTGATGGTCGCGCCGACCTGCGACTTGATGTCGTCACCGACGATCGGCACCCCGGCCTCGGTGAACTTGTCCGCCCACTCCTTGGTGCCGGCGATGAAGACCGGAAGGGCGTTGACGAAGGCGACCTTGGCGTCGATGGCGCACTGGGCGTAGTACTTGGCCGCGTCCTCGGAGCCGACCGGGAGGTAGCAGACCAGAACGTCGACCTGCTTGTCCTTGAGGACCTGGACGACGTCGACCGGGGTCTCGTCGGACTCGTCGATGGTCTGGCGGTAGTACTTGCCGAGTCCGTCGAGCGTGTGGCCGCGCTGGACCGTGACACCGGCCGTCGGCACGTCGCAGATCTTGATGGTGTTGTTCTCGCTGGCGCCGATGGCGTCCGCGAGGTCCAGGCCGACCTTCTTCGCGTCCACGTCGAAGGCGGCCACGAACTCCACGTCGTTCACGTGGTAGTCGCCGAACTGCACGTGCATCAGACCCGGCACGCGGGTGTCCGGGTCGGCGTCCTTGTAGTACTCGACGCCCTGTACCAGCGAGGCGGCGCAGTTGCCCACGCCGACGATGGCTACACGAACCGAACCCATTCCGGTTGCTCCCTGTGTGTACTGGACGAGGCCCCGCGGCTGCCGGGCCCCACTTGGCGGTGTCATTCGGACGGATCCGGCCGGGATCCACCCCGGTGCCGGGGCGGGCCGTCCGCATCTCCTGACTGGTCCTGCTCCTGGTGTGGCGGCCGGTCCTCATCCCGCTCGATCGCCCGGTCCTGCCCGGCGGTGCCGTCGCGCTGGTCGCGCCCGGCCCGCTCGCTCTCGATCAGCTCGTTCAGCCAGCGGACCTCGCGCTCCACCGACTCCATCCCGTGCCGCTGCAGCTCGAGGGTGTAGTCGTCCAGCCGCTCGCGGGTGCGGGCCAAGGCAGCGCGCATCTTGTCCAGGCGCTCCTCAAGGCGGCTGCGCCGCCCTTCGAGCACCCGCATCCGAACGTCTCGTGACGTTTGGCCGAAGAAGGCGAAACGGACGCCGAAGTGCTCGTCCTCCCAGGCGTCCGGCCCGGTGTGGGTGAGCAGCTCCTCGAACCGCTCCTTCCCCGCCGCCGTGAGCCGGTAGACGATCTTGGCCCGGCGACCGGAGAGGGGCGCCGCGAGGGCGTCCTGGGAGGTGCTGCCGGATTCCTCGATCAACCAGCCGTTGGTGACCAGCGTCTTGAGGCAGGGATAGAGGCTGCCGTAGCTGAACGCCCGGAACACCCCGAGTGACGTGTTGAGCCGCTTGCGCAGCTCGTATCCGTGCATCGGGGACTCGCGCAGCAGGCCGAGGACGGCGAACTCCAGGACGCCGGAGCGTCTGCTCATTCCCCGCCTCCCCTCTCCTCCGAGCCAGCTATGTCGAGCTGATGTATCGACTCGATACATCAAGACGATAGAACCGTGCCCCCGGCGGGACAAGAGGGCCCACGGTGAACGCCGTCACATCATCAATTCGTGGCATTCAATCTGACGGTTATGGAGCGAAGGTGGCGGCTGGGCGGGTTTTGACCGTGCGTACTCTGTTCGCCATGCAGACCTATGGGAACCAAGTGACGCCCCGAAGCGTCCTCGTCCCGGATGCAGTGCGTCCGGTTGCCTGGTGCGACCGGACCGCACATTGGGGGGACCGGAAGCCATCTGCCGCTTTCAGGCGATAGCGCCTGCCCGAGGAGAAGTCGTTCCATGAGCGAGCACCGTCGCAAGTCGCCGCAGCCCCAAGGCGGCGGACGAGCAGCGGCCCGGCGAGCCGGACAGCAGTCGTCCGGCCGCCGCGCAGCACCGATGCACAACGCCGCAGCCGGGTCGGACGCCACCCCCCAGGGGGAAGAGCGTCCTTACGGCGGCCGCGCGGCGGCCCGCCGCGCCGCACAACGCGGCGGCGGCCGTAGACGAGGAGCCGATCCGGGCGCGGGCGGCGCGGGCCACGGTGGTCGCGGTGGCGGCCGGCGGGGAGTCGGCGGCGGCCGCGGACATGGCTCGGGGGGCGATGGGCAACCCGGCAAGAAGCGCTTTATTGACTATCCGCGTGGCGGAAGGTCGGGCTTCCGGCGCTGGGTTCCGTCCTGGAAGCTGGTGACGGGAACCTTCCTCTTCTTCTTCGCGGTGCTGCTCGGGGCCGTCGGCATAGGGCTGTGGCTGGTACAGGTGCCGACCGCCCAGGCCGCGTCCCAGACCCAGAAGAACGTCTACTACTGGGCGGACGGCAAGCAGATGGTCGTCTCCGGCGGGGGTGACCTCAACCGCCAGATCGTCCCCCTCAGCAAGATCCCCAAATCCATGCAGAACGCGGTGATCTCCGCGGAGAACGCCAGCTTCTACGACGACAACGGCGTCGACCCGATGGGTATCGCACGCGCGGTCGTCAACATGGCGCGGGGCGGCGCGACCCAGAGTGGGTCGACCATCACCCAGCAGTTCGTGAAGAACACCTACCTGGACCAGTCGCAGACGCTCACGCGCAAGGTCAAGGAGCTGTTCATCTCCATAAAGGTGGGCGCGACCAAGGACAAGGACTACATCCTCGGGAGCTACCTCAACACCGCCTACTACGGACGTGGTGCCTACGGCTGCCAGGCGGCCGCCCGCGCATACTACGACCGTGACTGCTCGGCCCTGACGCCCAGCCAGAGCGCCTTCCTGGCCTCGACGCTGAACGGCCCCAACCTCTACGACCCGAACGGCGGCTACGGCGCCGCGGCCACCAAGGAGGCCAACACCAAACGGGCCAAGCAGCGCTGGGAGTGGATCCTGCGGCGTGAGGTCGCCGTGCACCGGATGCCCAAGACCGAGGCCCAGGAGTGGATCGGCAAGGGCTTCCCGATGCCGCAGGACCCGAAGGTGGCCACGAACAAGCAGGGCCAGATCGGCTACCTCACCGACCTCGCCGACAACTACATCATCGCCAACACCGGCATCAGCAAGTCGAAGCTGGACAAGGGTGGCTATCAGATCCACACCACCTTCGACCGGAAGAAGATCAGTGAGCTGACCCGGGCGGTCGAGAGGGTCACCAAGGAGAACATCAAGCCGAAACAGCGCGAGGTGGACAAGTACGTTCAGTTCGGCGGCGCCTCGGTGGAGCCCAAGACGGGCAAGATCCTGGCCATCTACGGCGGCAAGAACGCGCTGGAGCACTACCGCAACAACGCCGACTACACCGGTGTCCAGGTGGGCTCGACCTTCAAGCCCTTCGTGATGGCCGCCGCGATGACCAATGGCGTCCGCGACCCGAAGGGCACACGGGAGCAACCCGATTCCGAGCGCACCCTGGTCTCGCCGAGCAGTGTCTACAACGGCGACAACAAGGTGACCCTGCGGGACTACGACGGAACCGTCTGGCACGACAAGGACGGCAAGGAGTGGCACCAGCGGAACGACGGTGACGAGGACAAGGGCCCGATCAGCCTGCGCACCGCGATGCAGTACTCGGTGAACACCCCGTTCATCCAGCTGGGCATGGACGTCGGCACCGACAAGGTGCGGGACGCGGCCCTGGCCGCGGGCCTCAGCAAGGAGCAACTGGCCTCGATCACCCCGACGTTCTCGCTCGGCACCTCCGCACCCAGCGCCATCCGGCTCGCCGGGGCGTACGCCACCTTCGCGGCCAGCGGCGAGCAGGCGGACCCGTACTCGGTGGAGCGGGTCGAGGACAAGAACGGCCCCGTCTACGACCACAAGCAGGACGCCCAGCTCAAGCGGGCGTTCGACTCGAACGTGGCGAACAACGTCACCGGTGTCCTGGAGAACGTGGTCGAGCACGGCACCGGCACCTCGGCGAAGATCGGCCGGCCGGTGGCGGGCAAGACCGGAACCACCGACGAGAACAAGTCGGCGTGGTTCTCCGGGTACACCCCGCAGCTGTCCACCGCGATCGGCATGTGGCGGGTGAACGACCAGGCCAAGAGCCAGAAGTTCCTGTCCATGCGCGGTGTGGGCGGTCAGAAGACGATCCACGGCGCGTCGTTCCCGGCCGAGATCTGGGCCGACTACATGCGCGGTGCCCTGCAGGGCAAGCCGGTCAAGGACTTCCCCGCGGCCACCCCGATCGGCGAGAAGGTCTTCGGCGAGGACGCGAGCCCGAGCCCCACCCAGACGACGGAGAAGCCTTCCGAGTCCCCGTCGGAGTCTCCTTCGGAATCCCCGTCGGAGTCGCCCTCGGAGTCGCCGTCCGGCAGTCCGACCCCGACGGGCACCTGTGACCCGCTGGACTTCGACTGCAACGAGGACGGCGGGAACCAGAACGGCGGCCAGAACGGCGGCCAGAACGGCGGTCCGGGCGGTCCGACCACCTCGCCGACCTCGGATCCGCCGGGCGGTCCCGGAGGCATCTTCGGCGGCCCGACCGGGGCCCGGCGGGAGGACTAGCCCGCAGCCCCGAACGACCCGTTCACCACTCGCCGGCCGCGCCGGAGCGAACCCCGCTCCGGCGCGGCCGGCGCCGTTTAAGGCCCCTGGACGGCCCTCTGCGCCTCTCGCAGCTCTGTTCCCGCCCCGAGGACCTGCCGAGGCGTCCGCGGCGCGCTCAGCGGCCGCTGGGGCGGTCCTGACTCCTGCCGCCAGGCTCGTACGGCAGGATGGGGGCCATGAGCGTGCGCGAGGACCCAGAGGCCGAGCCCGTCAGGCCGACCGCCGAGGACCCGCTGGCCGCGGCCGGCAGCGAGCTGATCGGTGGGCCGGCCGGGCGCCGGGCTCTGCTCGGCACGAGCTGGTGGACCCCGGTGCGGATCGTGGCGATCGCCGCCATCGGCATGTTCGCCCTGGGCATGGTGCAGAAGATGCCGTGCTACGACGGCGGCTGGTTCTACGGCGCCACCGCCCAGTACACCCACGCCTGCTACTCCGACATACCGCACCTCTACAACGGCCGCGGCTTCGCCATCGACCTCGTCCCGTACTTCGACCGCATACCGGACAGCGTCTCGGGCGGGATGCAGTACCTGGAGTACCCGGTCCTCACCGGCCTCTTCATGGAGGTCGCCTCCTGGCTGACCCCGCACAGCGGCTCCATCCAGGACCGTGAGCAGATCTACTGGCTGGTCAACGCGGGCATGCTGATGATCTGCACCGCGGTCATCGCGGTCTGTGTGGCCCGTACGCACCGGCGCCGTCCCTGGGACGCGCTGCTGGTCGCCCTGGCCCCCGCCTTCGCGCTCACGGCCACCATCAACTGGGACCTGCTCGCCGTCGCCCTTACGGCCGCCGCCCTGCTGATGTGGTCCCGCAGCCGCCCGCTGGCCGCCGGTGTGCTGCTGGGGCTCGCGACGGCCGCGAAGCTCTACCCCGGACTGCTGCTCGGCGCGGTGCTGGTGCTCTGCCTGCGGGCGGGACGGATGAGGACCTTCTGGACGGCGACGGGCGGAGCCGTGGCCGCCTGGCTCGTGGTGAACCTCCCCGTGATGATCACCACGCAGGGCGGTGGCCTGCACATCCGCGAGGGCTGGAAGACGTTCTACACCTTCAGCCAGGAGCGCCCCGTCGACTTCGGCTCCCTGTGGCTGATCATCTCGCAGCGCACCGGGAACCCCCTGGAGGACGTCAACACCTACGGGACCCTGCTGATGGTCCTGGCCTGCATCGGGGTGGCGGCGCTCGCCCTGTGCGCCCCGCGCCGTCCGCGGCTGGCCCAGCTGTCCTTCCTGGTCGTCGCGGCGTTCGTGCTCACCAACAAGGTCTACTCACCGCAGTACGTGCTGTGGCTGATCCCGCTGGCTGCACTGGCACGACCGCGCTGGCGGGACTTCCTGGTCTGGCAGGCGTGCGAGGTCATGTACTTCCTCGGGATCTGGATGTACCTCGCGTACACGGGCAGCGGCGACCAGCACCGGGGGCTGCCCGCGGAGGGCTATCAGCTGGCGATCGCCGTGCATCTGCTGGGGACGCTCTATCTGTGCGCCCTGATCATCCGGGACGCGCTGGTGCCGGAGCGGGACCCGGTGCGCAAGGACGGGGCGGACGACCCCGGAGGCGGCGTGCTGGACCGGGCCCCGGACGCGTTCGTGCTGGGACGGGCGCGGCGCGCTTCCCGGTACGACGGCGCGGCGCTGGTGGACTGGGGCGTCCACCGGGAGTGAGCCCCGGAGGGGAGCCTCTCCCGGCGGCGCGGAATCAGCGGTCGAAGAGCCGGTCGAACTGCGTCGTGGTGTGCCGCAGATGCGCCACCAGCTCATCCCCCACCTGGGGTGCCTGGACCTCACTGGGCACGAACAGGATGGACACCTGCATATGCGGCGGCTCGGCGAACCACCGCTGCTTGCCCGCCCATACGAACGGCGAGAGATTGCGGTTGACGGTCGCCAGACCGGCGCGGGCGACCCCCTTGGCGCGGGGCATCACCCCGTGCAGCGCCTTGGGCGCCTCCAGACCGACGCCGTGGGAGGTGCCGCCCGCGACGACGACCAGATGGCCGTCCGAGGCGGACTTCTGCTGGCGGTAGCCGAAGCGGTCGCCCTTCGCCACCCGGGTGACGTCGAGCACCGAGCCCCGGTACTCCGTCGAATCGTGGTCGCCCAGCCACAGCCGGGTGCCGATGCGCGCCCGGAAGCGGGTCTGCGGGAACTGCTGCTGCAGCCGGGCCAGTTCCTCGGCCTTGAGGTGGCTGACGAACATGGTGTGCAGCGGCAGGCGTGCCGCCCGCAGCCGGTCCATCCAGGCGATGACCTCCTCGACCGCGTCCAGACCGTCGGTGCGGTCGAGCGGGAGGTGGATGGCGAACCCCTCCAGCCGGACGTTCTCTATCGCGGCGTGCAGCTTGGGCAGGTCCTGCTCGGTGACGCCGTGCCGCTTCATGCTGCTCATGACCTCGATGACCACACGCGCGTTCACCAGGCCGTAGACGCCGTCGACCGAGGAGACCGAGCGGATCACCCGGTCCGGCAGCGGCACCGGCTCCTCACCGCGGCGGAAGGGGGTGAGCACGAGCAGGTCACCGCTGAAGAAGTCCTTCATCCGGGCGGCCTCGTACGTGGTCCCGACCGCGAGGATGTCGCTGCCCATGCGGGCTGCCTCCTCGGCCAGGCGCTCATGGCCGAAGCCGTAGCCGTTGCCTTTGCAGACCGGGACTATCCCTGGGAACTGCTGGATCACCGTCTGCTGGTGCGCCCGCCAGCGCGCGGTGTCGACATAGAGGGTGAGCGCCATTGGCCGGTCCCGGAACCTTTCTCGTTGCCGCGGTGTATTGGAAGTATGGGAAACAGCGAATCGTGGTCAACGGCGCGACATGTAGATGTCGAGTGCCTTGTGCAGGAGCTTGTTGAGCGGGAAGTCCCACTCGCCGAGGTACTCGGCAGCCTGCCCACCGGTGCCCACCTTGAACTGGATCAGGCCGAAGAGATGATCTGTCTCGTCGAGGGAGTCGCTGATGCCGCGCAGGTCGTAGACGCTCGCGCCCAGCGCGTAGGAGTCGCGGAGCATCCGCCACTGCATCGCGTTCGAGGGCCGGACCTCGCGCTTGTGGTTGGCGGAGGCGCCGTAGGAGTACCAGACATGGCCTCCGACGATCAGCATCGTGGCGGCGGCCACGACCTCGTTCTCGTGCATCGCGAAGTACAGCCGCATCCGGTTGGGGTCCTCGGTGTTGAGGGCCGTCCACATGCGCTGGAAGTAGCTGAGCGGGCGCGGCCGGAAGTGGTCGCGCTCCGCGGTGATCTCGTAGAGCCGCTGCCACTCGGGCAGATGCTCGTAGCCGCCCTGGACGACCTCGACACCGGCCTTCTCGGCCTTCTTGATGTTGCGGCGCCACAGTTGGTTGAAGCTCTTGTGGACATCCTCCAGGGAGCGGTTCTCCAGCGGCACCTGGAAGACGTATCGCGGCTGGACGTCACCGAAGCCGGCCCCGCCGTCCTCGCCCTGCTGCCAGCCCATGCGCCGCAGCCGCTCGGCGACCTCGAAGGCGCGCGGTTCGATGAAGGTGGCCTCGACATCGCGCAGCCGCTTGACGTCGGGGTTCTGGATGCCCGACTTGATCGCGTTGGCGTCCCAGCGGCGGATGATGACCGGCGGGCCCATCTTCACGGAGAACGCGCCCTGCTGCTTCAGATGCGCGAGCATCGGGCGCAGCCAGTCCTCGAGGTTGGGCGCGTACCAGTTGATGACCGGGCCCTCGGGGAGATAGGCGAGGTAGCGCTTGATCTTGGGCAGTTGCCGGTAGAGGACGAGGCCGGCGCCGACGAGCTGGCCCGTGGCGTCGAACCAGCCGAGGTTCTCCGAGCGCCACTCCGACTTGACGTCAGCCCATGCCGGGACCTGCATGTGGCTGGCCGCGGGCAGGCTCTGGATGTACGCCAGATGCTGCTCTCGGCTGATCGTCCTCAGGGTCAGGCTCATGCGGGGCGCTCCTCGGCAGGTTTGTCCCCAGGGTCGGGGCTCCGGCTCTCGCGCCGAAGCCTACTGCGACCGGGACGCGCCCCGTTCGGGCCTGGGGGCAACCAGGCTCCGGCCGGGCTCAGCCCAGCACGCCGCCGAAGAGCCCTCCGTGTGCCATGCCGAGGTAGAAGCCGACCCCCGCGGCACCGAGTCCGATGATCAGCACGAACCGCTCACCGGTGGTCGCGGAGATCAGCTGGCCCCAGGCGCCAGTGATCATCCCCACCAGCCCGGTCCATGAGCTGACCAGGTGGAGCTGGGTGAAATGAGCCGTCACGAAGGCGATCGCCCCGATCACCAGCGTGGTCACGGCGAAGGCGTTCTGAACGGGATGCGGCTTGCCGTCGGTGTCCAGGAAGGAGAGCAAGCCGTGATGGGGTCGTGCTGCCTGTGCCATGGGGCACCTCCAGGTAGGCACATAGAGCAAAGCGGCGAACTGTAATGCCGCTCACACCCGATGTGTACAGATTGCGGGCTAAGACGCCCGGATTTCAAGCGGGAGGCCCTAGCCGGGTACTGTGTACCGTCCGCGGTGGTGTCTGCACAGATGCCGCAACGGATACGCATCACGACCCTCCTGCCACGGAACGACCGTGGCCGCTGAGTCCAAAGGAGGTGGGTTCCACATGCGTCACTACGAGGTGATGGTCATCCTCGACCCCGATCTCGAGGAGCGCGCTGTCTCCCCGCTGATCGAGAACTTCCTTTCCGTCGTCCGTGAGGGCGAAGGCAAGGTCGAGAAGGTCGACACCTGGGGCCGTCGTCGTCTCTCGTACGAGATCAAGAAGAAGCCCGAGGGCATCTACTCGGTCATCGACCTGCAGGCAGAGCCCGCGGTCGTCAAGGAGCTCGACCGCCAGCTGAACCTGAACGAGTCGGTCCTCCGGACCAAGGTCCTCCGTCCCGAGACCCACTGACGCGTAAGCGTTCAGCGGTCATCGGGGCCGTATCGCAACGAGTAGCAAGCAGCCCAGCAGTACCCGCCGAGAGGTTCCCCCAATGGCAGGCGAGACCGTCATCACGGTCGTCGGCAATCTCGTCGACGACCCCGAGCTGCGTTTCACCCCGTCCGGTGCGGCGGTCGCGAAGTTCCGCGTCGCGTCCACTCCCCGTACCTTCGACCGGCAGACCAACGAGTGGAAGGACGGCGAGAGCCTCTTCCTCACGTGCTCGGTGTGGCGGCAGGCCGCGGAGAACGTGGCCGAGTCCCTTCAGCGCGGCATGCGCGTCATCGTGCAGGGTCGTCTGAAGCAGCGGTCCTACGAGGACCGTGAGGGGATCAAGCGCACGGTCTATGAGCTGGATGTCGACGAGGTCGGCGCCAGTCTGCGCAACGCCACAGCCAAGGTCACCAAGACCACCGGTCGCGGTGGTCAGGGTGGTTACGGCGGCGGCGGTGGCGGCGGCCAGGGCGGCGGAGGCGGTTGGGGCGGCGGCCCCGGCAACTCCGGCGGCGGTCAGCAGGGCGGCGGCGCTCCGGCCGACGACCCGTGGGCGACCGGCGCACCGGCCGGCGGCCAGGGCGGCGGCGGTGGTGGCTGGGGCGGCGGCTCCGGCAACTCCGGCGGCGGCTACTCGGACGAGCCGCCCTTCTAGGCCTGGGGCGCTGTTTCACGTGAAACCACGTGAAACAACAGCGCTCGGTCTGGTCAGGGCGACCAGCACATACTTCTTGATCACACTGGAGAGAGACAATGGCGAAGCCGCCTGCTCGCAAGCCTAAGAAGAAGGTTTGCGTGTTCTGCAAGGAGAAGATCTCCTACGTCGACTACAAGGACACGAACCTGCTGCGGAAGTTCATTTCCGACCGCGGCAAGATCCGTGCCCGCCGGGTCACCGGCAACTGCACCCAGCACCAGCGTGACGTCGCCACGGCTGTGAAGAACAGCCGTGAGATGGCGCTGCTGCCCTACACCTCCACCGCGCGATAAGGGAAGGGTGACCCAGTCATGAAGATCATCCTCACCCACGAGGTCTCCGGCCTCGGTACCGCCGGTGACGTCGTGGACGTCAAGGACGGTTACGCCCGTAACTACCTCGTTCCGCGTGGTCTGGCGATTCGCTGGACCAAGGGCGGCGAGAAGGACGTCGAGCAGATCCGCCGCGGTCGTCGCATCCGCGAGATCGCCACGATCGAGCAGGCCAATGAGGTCAAGGCCCGACTCGAGGGCGTCAAGGTGCGGCTGAAGACCCGTGCCGGCGACGCCGGCCGGCTGTTCGGCTCCGTCACCCCGGCCGACATCGCTTCGGCGATCAAGGACGCGGGTGGTCCGGAGGTGGACAAGCGCCGCATCGAGGTGCAGTCGCCGATCAAGACCCTGGGCGCACACCAGGTCTCGGTCCGTCTGCACGCCGAGGTTGCCGCCAAGGTGGGCGTCGAGGTCGTCGCCGCCTGACGACCGTGACGGTCGCCTTGGGCACCGTGCACCGGAGGGCCGCACCCTGTGGGGTGCGGCCCTCCGCCGTGCCGGGGGACCGGTGGCTCTGGTTCTGTCCGAGGACGCGCGTGGTGTGGTTCGGCGGGCTCAGCCTCGTACCGCGCCGGTGACGATCCAGCGGCCGGAGCGGGTGCGCAGCCACAGGGTCGCCAACCGGACCGACATCATCAGCGCCATCGTGCACCACAGCGCGGTCAGCCCGCCGCCGAACGAGGGCACCAGCAGTGCCACCGGAGCGAAGGCGACGAGGGTGATGATCATCGCCCAGGCCAGATACGGCCCGTCGCCCGCGCCCATCAGCACGCCGTCGAGGACGAAGACCACCCCCGAGACCGGCTGGATGAGGGCGGTCACCAGCAGGGCGGGCAGCAGGGCGTCCCGTACCGCGGCATCGGTGGTGAACAGGGGGATGAACAGCGGCCGGGAGGCGACCACCAGCAGACCCAGCGCCACGCCCGACGCGATGCCCCAGTGCACCATGCGGCGGCAGGCGGCCCGGGCGCCCTCCTCGTCGCCCGCCCCCAGATACCGTCCGATGATCGCCTGGCCCGCGATGGCGATGGCGTCCAGGGCGAAGGCCAGCAAATTCCACAGGGTGAGCACGATCTGATGGGCGGCGACGTCGGCGTCGCCGAGGCGGGCCGCCACGGCCGTCGCGATCAGCATCACGGCGCGCAGCGAAAGCGTCCGGATCAGCAGCGGTGCCCCGGCATGGGCACAGGCCCTGATCCCGGCGGCGTCGGGCCTCAGCGAGGTGCCATGGCGCCGCGCGCCCCGGATGACCACGGCGAGGTAGACGGCGGCCATGGCGTTCTGGGCGATCACTGTGCCCCAGGCCGAGCCCGCGATGCCCAGCCCGGCCGCGTAGACCAGGGTGACGTTGAGCGCGGCGTTGGCCCCGAAGCCGCCGATGGCGACATACAGCGGGGTCCGGGTGTCCTGGAGGCCACGGAGGACACCGGTGGCGGCGAGCACCACCAGCATCGCAGGGATGCCGAGGGTGCTGATCCGCAGATAGGTGATGGCGTAGGGCGCGGCGGTGTCCGAGGCGCCGAAGAGGTCGACGATGGCGGGGGCGGTGGGAAGGACCACGGCGATGACGGCGGCGCCGAGCAGCAGGGCCAGCCAGATGCCGTCCATGCCCTGCCGGATCGCTCCGGCGAGGTCGCCCGCGCCGACGCGGCGGGCGACCGCCCCGGTGGTGGCGTAGGCGAGGAAGACGAAGATGTTGACGGCGGTGGCGAGCAGGGCCGCGGCGACGCCCAGACCGGCCAGCTGGGTGGTGCCCAGATGGCCGACGACGGCGCTGTCGACCATGACGAAGAGGGGTTCCGCCACGAGCGCGCCGAAGGCGGGAAGCGCGAGTGCGACGATCTCGCGGTCGTGGTGGCGCAGGGTGCTCCGCGCGCTCGTGGGGGCCTGTGTCATGAGGGCAATGTAATCGTCCACAGGTAAGAGACACAAGTGATCCCCGGTCCTTACAAGGCGGCGTGCGGGACGATCTTCTCTGCGCCCTTTGTCGTGATCTTGCGCCGGGGGCGGAAGTTTTTCTTCTGCACAGCCCCTGGATAGAGAAACCGCAGGTCAGAGTTGGGCTCTCGGGGTGATTGTGTGTTTGTCCACAGCACTGTCCCCCGACCCGTGCACAGGTTCGCGCGACTTACCCACAGGATGGATCCCATCATCCACATGCCCTGTGGATAACCAAGTTGGCTGGCGGTCCCGACGGGCCTAACGTGGTCCGGCGCCCGCCACCCGATTCGGCCCTGGAATCCCCAGCCTCCGATGCGCCGTGTCCGGAAAGCCGGCCGCTCAGTTGTGTCATAGCCGTGCCGTAAGAAGGACGGGCACGGCGAGGTTCGCTTTGCGGACGGGAGGAGGTGACGGGGTGAGCGTTCCCGAGCCCATGGACGACCCCTGGGCGGACTCCGGCCCGTCCGACCGGTTCCCGTCCCCCCGCTTCCGCCGCGGTGAGGGCGGCGGCCGGGGCCGCGACGGCCAGCAGGACCGCGACGGAGGGGGCGGCTCCGCCTGGGAGGGCTCCGGCTTCGAGCGCGTTCCGCCCCAGGACCTCGACGCCGAGCAGTCCGTGCTCGGCGGCATGCTGCTCTCCAAGGACGCCATCGCCGATGTGGTGGAGGTCCTCAAGGGCAATGACTTCTACCGGCCCGCCCATGAGACCGTCTACCAGGCCATCCTGGATCTCTACGCCAAGGGCGAGCCGGCCGACCCGATCACGGTCGCCGCGGAGCTGACCAAGCGCGGTGAGATCGCCCGGGTCGGCGGCGCCTCGTATCTCCACACCCTCGTCCAGTCTGTCCCCACCGCCGCCAACGCCGAGTACTACGCGGAGATCGTCCACGAGCGCGCCGTGCTGCGCCGCCTCGTCGAGGCGGGCACCCGCATCACCCAGATGGGATACGCGGCGGACGGGGACGTCGACGAGATCGTCAACAACGCCCAGGCGGAGATCTACGCCGTCACCGAGCAGCGCACCAGCGAGGACTATCTGCCGCTCGGCGACATCATGGAGGGCGCGCTCGACGAGATCGAGGCGATCGGCTCACGCAGCGGGCAGATGTCCGGGGTGCCCACCGGCTTCACCGATCTGGACTCCCTGACGAACGGTCTGCACCCGGGCCAGATGGTCGTCATCGCCGCCCGGCCCGCGATGGGCAAGTCCACCCTGGCCCTGGACTTCGCCCGGGCCTGCTCGATCAAGCACAACATGCCGAGCGTGATCTTCTCGCTGGAGATGGGCCGCAACGAGATCGCGATGCGTCTGCTCTCCGCCGAGGCCCGGGTGGCGCTGCACCATATGCGCTCCGGCAGCATGACCGACGAGGATTGGACGCGGCTGGCCCGGCGGATGCCGGATGTCTCCCAGGCCCCGCTCTTCATCGACGACTCCCCGAACCTGTCGATGATGGAGATCCGCGCCAAGTGCCGCCGGCTCAAGCAGCGCAGCGATCTGCAGCTGGTCGTCATCGACTACCTGCAGCTGATGCAGTCCGGCGGCGCCCGGCGCCCCGAGAGCCGTCAGCAGGAGGTCTCGGACATGTCGCGAAACCTGAAGCTGCTGGCCAAGGAGCTGGAAGTGCCGGTCATCGCGCTCTCCCAGCTCAACCGAGGCCCCGAGCAGCGCACGGACAAGAAGCCGATGGTCTCCGACCTCCGTGAGAGTGGATCCATCGAGCAGGACGCGGACATGGTCATCCTGCTCCACCGCGAGGACGCCTATGAGAAGGAGTCACCGCGCGCGGGGGAGGCGGATCTGATCGTGGCCAAGCACCGTAACGGCCCGACGGCCACGATCACGGTCGCCTTCCAGGGCCACTACTCACGCTTCGTGGACATGGCGCAGACCTGATACGAGGCGAGGTTGGGTCGTCACGATCGGGCCGGCTGGACGACCGGTCTCCTGGTCGTACGTGGTGACCTTCAGCCAGGTTGGAAGAACGCGAGCAGTTTCCGGGCGGCGTCCGGCGACATCAGCAATTCCTGCATATCCGCGGACATCCGGGCGGCGGCGCTGGTGCGTTCGAACATCTCGCGTTCGTATTCCCTGACCGCGGCGGGAAAGTCGTCCGGGTGCGCGGCCAGCGCGAGACCGAGCAGGGCGCCATCGAGCAGCGCCATGTTGGCGCCCTCTCCCACCGGCGGCATCAGGTGCGCGGCATCGCCGAGCAGCGTGATGTCCGGCGTCGACGGCCAGGTCAGGCCGACCGGGAGCGTGGTGATCGACCGCGGCACGACCGCGTCGTCGCAGGCCGCGATCAGCGCGGTGAACCGTGCGTCCCAGCCGGCGAGCAGATCGATCAGCCGCGCCCGGGCGGCGGCCGGGTCGTCGAACGGGATCCCGCTGGTGGCGAGCCAGTCCTCGGCGGTGTTGTAGAAGCTGAGGCCGATGCGAACGCGGCCGTCACCGTTGCGCTGCGCCGCCAGGGACAGTCCGTTGCCGAGCACCCAGTAGTTGCCGCGCCCGACCATCGCCGCGAGGTCGGGATGCGTGCGGTCGATATCGGGAATGCCGACCTCGACGATGTTCTGGCCGATATGCGCCGGGCGGGCGTCGGTGAGCAGCGCGCGGACCCGGGACTGCGCGCCGTCCGCGCCGACCAGCAGGTCATACGTCGCACTGCCGCCGTCGGCGAAGTGCAGCAGGCCGTTGTCCGCGGAAGTGAACGCGCGCCCCCAGCGCACCATGTCTTCGGGGAGGGAATCCAGCAGCAGGTTGCGCAGATCGGCCCGGTCGACCTCGGGTCGCTCGAGCGGGGCGTCGTCGGGCGTGTCCTCCTGGAGCAGCAGGGTGCCATCCGGTTCGAGAAGACGCATGTCCTGGCCTTCACCACGGGCAATCGCGTGGAACCGGTCGATCAGACCGGCCTCGCGCAGCGCCCGCTGGCCGGAGTGGATGTCGAGCATGCCGCCCTGACCGCGCGCATCGCGTGACGCTTCACGTTCAAATACGACGGCGTCCATGCCGTTCACATGCAGCACCCTGGCGAGGGCCAAGCCGCCCAAACCGGCTCCGACAATGGCGATGGTCATGGTTGCCTCTCCTTCGATACACCGTACCGGGTCGATACAGTGTATTCCCCGATGCGATGTATGGTGAGCCGCATGTTGGTGTGGGAGAGGCCGGAGCCACCGAATCGACCCGTGCCGGCCCCGTTGAGCCGGGAGCGGATCGTACGAGCGGCGATCGAGCTGGCCGACGCGGACGGCCTGGACGCGGTGTCGCTGCGCAAGGTCGCCACCGCGCTGGATGTCCGTCCGATGCGGCTGTACGGCTACATCGCCGGCAAGGAGGAGTTGCTCGACCTGATGGTCGACGCAGCCCACGCCGAGATCCGGCCGGTCGGAGACGGCTGGCGGGAGGTGCTCCGGTCTCTTGCCGAGGCCACTCGGCAGGCCGCTCACGAGCACGAATGGCTCGCCGATCTCCTGGGCGGCCGACCCCAGCTCGGGCCGCACGCGCTGGCCACTGGGGAGGCCGTGGTGGCCGCATTGGACGACGTCGACGTGGACGCCATCATGCCGGTGGTCGCCGCGGTGAACGCGTATGTGATCGGCGCGGTGCGTCGGGAGATCGCCGAGCGGCGTGCCGAGCGGGCCACCGGGATGGACGAGAAGCGCTGGCAGGCCTCACTCGGGCCCTATCTGGAGCGAACCTTCGCCACCGGCCGATTCCCCGCGCTGGCCACGGTGGTGCGCGATGCCGCCCACCTGGACGCCGACCACACCTTCCGGATCGGCCTCGACTGCCTGCTCGACGGCATCGAAGCCCGTATCTCGAGGTGACGCGCGGACATTGATGGAGTCGGTGGGGGCGAAGGCCGACGACGAGTCGGCCCTGACAACCGCCCGCTCTTCGTCGTTTCGGCAAAAAAGTTTGTCGATTCGCCGCGGGCAGGGACAGGTTGGTGCCGGACGCGACCCCTCCACGTAAGGCATGGCCATGGACACACAGTTCTGGGATGACGTGTATCGCAGCCGCGACCAGCTCTTCAGCGGCGCGCCCAACGGAGTGCTCGTCACCGAGGTCACCGATCTACCGCCGGGGCAGGCGCTCGACGTGGGATGCGGTGAGGGCGCCGATGCCATCTGGCTGGCCCGGCGCGGCTGGCAGGTCACGGCGGTCGACATCTCCCGGGCCGCCCTGGAACGCGCCGTCGCGGCCGCCACGGAGGTCGAGGGCCGTGTGGCGTGGACCCGCGCCGACCTGACCGGCACGCCGCCCCCGGCCGCCGCGTTCGACCTGGTGTCCGTCCACTACTTCCCGCTCGCACACCAGCCGGACCACACCGCGCTGCGCGGCCTGCTGGACGCCGTCGCACCCGGCGGCACCCTGCTCTTCGCCACCCATGCCCTCGCCGATCTGTCCCCGGACCCCGAGCAGGGCTTCGACCCCGGCGACTACTACCAGCCCGACGAGATCGCCGGGCTCCTCGACGACGACTGGACCGTCCTGATCAACGAAACCCGGCCACGTACCGCTCCCGCCCCCGCCGGCACCCATCACACCCAGGACACCGTCCTGCGAGCGCGACGCCTGCGGTAATGCGGCGGTGACTTGAGGCCGATCCCGGCCGTCACCCGCCCGGGGGCGGGCCGGGTCAGGGACGCAGCTGGTGGCCCAGGGCCGCCGCCTTCTCCACCCGCCGTGCGAGGACCCGCTCATGGAGGTCCGTCATCTGCCGCAGCGCGTCCTTGCGGTCGCGCTTGGAGAGCCGGTCGATGTAGAGATGCCCCGAGAGATGGTCGGCCTCGTGCTGCAGACAGCGGGCGAAGTAGCCGGTGCCCTCGATCACCAGCGGGTTGCCGTCCTTGTCGACGCCGCGGACCACGGTGCGGTCGGTGCGCGGTACGTCCATCCGCGCGCCCGGTACGGACAGACAGCCCTCGGCGTCCTCGATGAGCAGCCGCTCGGCCGGATCGGGCTGGTCCAGGACGGGGTTGATGATGTGGCCGACATGCCGGACGCCGTTGTCGTCCGGGCAGTCGTAGACGAACAGCCGCAGATCGACGTCGACCTGATTGGCGGCCAGCCCGGCGCCGTCGGCGATGTACATGGTGAGGAACATGTCGTCGATGAGGGCGCTCAGCTCGGGCGTGCCGAACTCGGCCACCTCCCGGCAGGAGCGGCGCAGAATCTCCTCACCGACCTCGGTGATCCGGCGCGGTGACCCGCGCTCGGCCTCGGGGGGCAGCGCCGGATAGGAGCCGACGGGTTTCCCCTGCACCAGGACGCGCACCGCTGACCTCACCTTTTCCGCCCCCACTGATGGCCGCCCCCACTGATGGTCATGTCCGGCCAACGTAGCAGGGGCGGTTCGGCCGCGGCTCCGGCTCCGTCAGATCGCCTCGGCGAGCTCCTCCAGCAGCCGCCGCTTGCTGCGCGCCCCGACCAGCGACCGCACCGGCTCGCCCGCCCGGAACAGCATCAGCGTCGGCATCGACAGCACCCCGTACGCGTTGGTGGTGGACGGGTTCTCGTCCACGTCGAGCTGCACCACCTTCAGCCGGTGGCCCTCCTCCTGCGCGATCTCCGCCAGCACCGGCGCGATCATCCGGCACGGCGGGCACCACGAGGCGGTGAACTTCACCAGCACCGGCAGCTCGGCCGTCAGCACTTCCTCTCCGAAGGTGGCGTCCGTGACCGTGGCCACTCCCCCGGTGTGTGTCAGCGACATCTCATCTCTCCTTCGGAGTTGTTCGGAGTCGTTCGGAGCCGTCGTGGTGACGGCGGGATGGCGGGACGGCGGGGCTCACGGCCCGGGCGGCGTCAGCTCGCAGCGCGGCTCCGGGGCCCCTTCGGGCGCCGTGGCCGCGGCCTCCAGCTCCGCACGGGCCAGCTCCGCCTGGGCGAGCTGGGTCCCGACCCGCTCCCGGATGGCGCTCAGCCGGCCGATGCACTCGTCCAGCTCGGCCAGCTTGCGCCGGTAGACCTCCAGCGAGGCGGGGCAGGAGTCACCGGCCGGATGGCCGGAGCGCAGGCATTCGACGAACGGGCGCGTCTCCTCCAGCTCGAAGCCGAAGTCCTGCAGTACGCGGATCTGCTGGAGCAGCCGCAGATCGTCCTCGTCGTACGACCGGTACCCATTGCCGGTGCGGCGCGCGGGCAGCAGCCCGAGCGACTCGTAATAGCGCAGGGTGCGGGTGGTGGTACCCGCCCGTTCGGCCAGCTCTCCGATCCGCATGGGCCGACGGTAGACCTTGACCCTGACGTCAAGGCCAGACCGCGCCGCGGTCCCGGGCGGTGCCCCGGCTGTCGACGATCGGCCGGCCGATGACTGCCCGCTGTCGGACCCCCGCCGTACAGTGCCGACATGACCACACGCGACGCGGATGAGTTCACGGAGCCGCTGCCCGCCACCCGCCGTGCCCTGCTGCGGCGCGTCGCGCTCGGCCAGGCCGAGGGCCGTGCCCCGTCCCTGGTGGGGGCCGTGGTGCGGGACGGGCGGCTGGTGTGGACGGGCTCGCGCGGCCGCGTGGACGGATCGGATGGATCCGCGCCGGACGCCGACACGCAGTACCGCATCGGCTCCTTGACCAAGACCTTCGTGGCGGTGCTGGTGATGCGGCTGCGCGACGAGGGGCTGCTGGACCTCGGCGATCCGCTGGCCAAGCATCTGGACGTGCCGCAGGCCGAGGGCGCGACCGTGGCCCAGCTCCTCTCCCACACCTCGGGGCTCGCCGCCGAGGCCCGCGGCCCGTGGTGGGAGCGCACGCCCGGGGCGCTGCGGCCCGAGACGGCCGATATCTTCGGCGAGCGCCCCCTGGTCCACCCCGCGGGCCGCCGTCACCACTACTCCAACCCCGGTTTCGCGCTGCTCGGCGCGCTGGTCGAGCGGCTGCGCGGGGCGCCCTGGGGTGAGGTGCTGGCCCATGAGGTGCTGGAGCCGCTGGGGATGGGGCGCACGTCGCTGGAGCCGCGCGCCCCGCACGCCGCGGGCTGGGCCGTGCACCCCTGGGCGGATGTGCTGCTGCCCGAGCCGGCCGAGGACACCGGGCGGATGGGCCCGGCCGGGCAGCTCTGGTCGACCGCCGGGGATCTGGCTCGCTTCGCCGCCTTCCTGCTGGACGGGGACGCGCGGGTGCTCGGTGCGGAGTCGCTCGCCGAGATGCGGGTGCCCGCCGTCGCCCCCGAGGAGAGGGACTGGGACGGCGGCTATGGCCTGGGGACGCAGCTCGTCCGGCACGGCGGGCGGTTCCTCCACGGCCACACCGGCTCCATGCCGGGCTTCCTGGCCTCGCTGTGGGTGAGCGCCGAGGACCGGCTGGCCGGGATCGCGCTGGCCAACACCACCTCGGGGCCCGCGATCGGCGCCATCGCCGCCGACCTCATAGGGATCGTGGCGGAGCACGAGCCCCGTATCCCCGAGCCGTGGCGGCCGCTGACCGAGGCCGATCCGGCGCTGCTGGCGCTGACCGGCCCCTGGTACTGGGGCCCTCGCGCCTACCATCTGCGGCTGCGCGCGGACCGCGCACTGGAGCTCTCCCCGGCCACCCAGGGAGGCCGGGCCTCCCGCTTCAAGGCCGAGCCGGACGGCACCTGGACGGGGCTCGACGGCTATTACGCGGGGGAGACGCTGCGGGTGGTCGAGGGGGAGGGCGACGCCCCCGCCCACCTGGACCTGGGCACCTTCGTGTTCACCCGGGAGCCCTACGCCCCGGACGGCGTGGTGCCCGGAGGGGTGGATGCGGAGGGCTGGCGGGCGCTCTGAGGGGGTGGGGGCGGGGTCGGGGTGCGGTGATCCGGCGGTCGCGGGTTCCGGCGGTTCGCGGGCTTCGGCGCTCATAGCCTGACCCCGCCAGTGGTACGCACGGCCGGGGGCTGGGTCGGCGGTGCGATGGACGGCAGGTTGGTCTCCGGCACTCCGGCACTCGGTACGCCGGTACTCAGGTGCTCGCACTCCCGTACGTCGGTACGGCGGCGCTCAGGCGCCCCGTACCCCGTACCGGAGCGGCCTGGTCCGCCCTTCCCGCGCCCTCCCTCAGGAGCCCCGCCATGCGCTCGTCCACGCTTCGCCTCAGCGCCTCCCTGCTCGCCCTCACCACCGTCCTGGCCGCCTCCGGGACGGCCACCGCCCGGCCCGGAGGCCCGGCGGCCGGCCGCGACCGGGCGGGGACCGGCTGGTCGGCCGGGTGGGCCGCCCCCGTCCAGCGCCCCAGCGCGGGCTTCGAGAAGAACTGGGCCGAGAGCGGCTTCGCCGAGCGCACCGCCCAGACCCTGCGTCAGGTCGTCCGGGTCACCGGTGGCGGCACGGCCGCCCGGATCCGGCTGTCGAACCGCTATGGCACCGCGCCGCTGCGGATCGCGGGCGCGACCATAGCCCGTACCGCGCACGGTGCCTCCGTCCAGGGCGCGAGCCTGCGCGCGCTGACCTTCGGACACCGGCGGCCGGTGGAGATCCCGGCGGGCGGTGAGACGGTGAGCGACGCGGCCCCGCTGCGGGTGGCGCCGCGTCAGCCGGTCACGGTCACGCTGTACTTCGACCGCCCCACCGGCGCCGCCACCTTCCACGCCCAGGCGTACGCCCGCAGCTACCGCGCGGACGGCGACCACCGCGCCGACCGCACCGGGACGGCCTTCACCGAGACCACCCACTCCTGGTACTACCTCTCCGATGTCGAGGTCACCGGCGGCCCCGGCCACCCGGGCACGGTGGTGGCCTTCGGCGACTCGATCACCGACGGCTTCGGCTCGACCGACGACGCCGACCACCGCTGGCCGGATCTGCTGGCCGAGCGCCTCGCGGCCGCGGGCACCCCGCGACCCGTCCTCAACTCCGGGATCGGCGGCAATCTGCTGCTGCACGACTCGGCCTGGTACGGGGACCGGGCGGGCGCCCGCTTCCGGCGCGATGTCCTGGACAAACCGGGCGTACGGTCGGTCATCCTGCTCGAGGGGCTCAACGACATCGGCTTCAGCGAGGTGGATCTGCCCACCTACAAGCCCAATCCGCAGGTGTCGGCGGAGCAGGTGATCGCGGGTTACCGGGAGCTGATCGCCCAGGCCCACGCCCGCGGTATCAAGGTCATCGGCGGAACGATCCTCCCGTTCAAGGGGGCTGAGTACCACACCCCGCGCTCGGAGGCGAAGCGCGCCGCGATCAACGAGTGGATCCGCACCTCGGGCGCCTTCGACGCGGTCGTCGACTTCGCGACGGTCATGGCCTCGCCGTCCGATCCGCTGCGGCTGGACCCGGCGTACGACTCGGGCGACTTCAAGCACCCGAACGACGCGGGCTACCGGCGGATGGCCGAAGCCGTCGACCTCGCGACGCTTTAAGGCCGCCCGGCGGTGAGATCAGGTCATGTCGGCTCAGGCAGGACGGACGGGCCGGGAGGGACAGCTCAGCCCAGCGGGAGCTTGAAGCCGACGTGGCTGGCCTCGAAGCCGAGCCGCTCGTAGAAGCGGTGGGCGTCGATACGGGTCGCGTCCGAGGTGAGCTGCACCAGGGCGCATCCCTCGCGGCGCGACTCCTCGACGGCCCATTCGATCAGCTGGGTGCCGAGCCCGCCGCCGCGCTCCTCGGAGTGGATCCGGACCCCCTCGATGATCGAGCGGGTGGCACCGCGCCGCGACAGCCCGGGGATCACGGTCAGCTGGAGGGTGCCGACGGTACGGCCGTCCCGGACCGCGACGACCAGCCGCTGCTGGGGATCCTGGTCCAGACGGTCGAAGGCGGCGCGGTACGGGGCCGGGTCGTCCAGGGACTCCCGGTGGGCGCCGAGCGGGTCGTCCGCGAGCATGGCCACGATCGCCGGGATGTCGTCGGCGGTCGCGCGCCGTATCTCGAAGTCGCTCATGCGGTGAGCCTACGCCGGTGCCCGCGAGCCCCGGACGGGCGGCGGACCAGGGGCAAGCCACTCACGGCCGGTGGCGATCAGTACGTCGCCGTCAGCCTCTCGACGGCGGCGACCAGCGGTGCCAGCTCCGGCCGCCGGGCGGCGTCGGCCAGGGCCTCGCGCAGCGCCGCGTCGTGCGTCGGCCGCGCCTCCTCCAGGAGCTTGAGCCCGTCGTCGCTGACGTTGGTGTAGATGCCGCGGCGGTCGCCGGGGCAGATGTAGCGGGAGAGCAGCCCACGGTCCTCCAGCCGGGTGACCAGCCGGGTCGTGGCGCTCTGGCTGAGCACGACGGAGTCGGCGAGCTGCTTCATCTGCAGATGTCCGCCGTCGCCGTCGTGCTGTCCGCTGAGGACGTTGAGCACGGAGAATTCGCGGACGCTCAGATCGTGCCCGGCCTGCAGCGCACGCTCGATATGCGTCTCTATCCGGCCGTGCAGGGAGGACAGGGCGCACCAGCCCTGGGCGAGCGCCTGCCCTGCGGGCGGGGCGACGGCGCTGTGCGCCTTCTCCGGCATGGAACCCCTCCTTGGTGGGTGAGCGGATTCCAGGATAGTCCAGCGATGAAAAAGACCGCGTATGCAATTATCGGTGCTTTGTCGCCCGCAGCCGGCGCCCCCGGGCGGTCAGCCCCCAGGGCTTGGTCACCGAGATCGCGGTGAGGAACGTATAGACGCCCAGGCTGACCGACGGCGCCACGATCAGATCCGTGGTCGCCCCGACCGCCCGGCCCGCCACCACATCGGCCATCGCGGCGTCGATACTGGCGCGCAGGGCGAACGCCGTGGCGCCGGTGGTGACCAGCGTCAGCCAGAACTTCACGTACACCCACCGGTGGCGGGCCAGCCCCCAGGGCGTCCCCAGCGACAGCACGATCCCGCTGGCCGGCGCCAGCAGGCTGATCGGAATCAGCAGCCAGTCGCCCAGCACATTCATGGACCGGTACATCGCCCCGGCCTCTTCGGCCGAGTCGGCCACGGCCCCGGTGATCCCCAGGGCCAGCATGCCGAGGGACAGCCCGAGCCATCCGACGGAGACGACGACATGCACGACGAGGAGGCCCCGGCGGACGGGGCGGGTGAGCTGCTGCATGCCCCCACCGTGGCGGCGCGGCGGCCCCGCGGCGTCTGACGGCAGGAGTATCCACGCGTACTCCCGGCGGCGGGCAGCAGAGCGGGGCGGGACCGGGGCGCCCCGGGGGTTGCCTCTAGGCTCGGCTGATATGACCAGACTGCATCTGTTCGATCTGGACGGCACGCTCATCCACGGCTCCGCCGCCGCGATCGAGATCTCCCGGCAGCTCGGTCTGGAGCGGGAGATCGCCGCGCTGGAGCGGGCGTTCGCCGGCGGGGAGCTGACGACGGCCCAGTTCGCCGAGCGGGCCTGCGCGCTGTGGGAGGAGCTGACGGAGGCCCATGTGGCGGCGGCGTTCGAAGGGGCGCCGTGGCTGGCGGGGATCCGTGAGGTGTGGGCGGACATCCGGGCGCGGGGCGAGCGCTGTGCGGTGATTTCGCTCTCGCCGGGCTTCTTCGTGTCGCGGCTGTTGGAGTGGGGCGCGGACGCCACCTACGGATCGACCTGGCCCGCCGTGCCGTTCCGGGAGCCGGTGGATCCGGCGGGGATCCTGACCCCGGCCGCGAAGGTCCGGATCGCCGATGAACTCTGTGCGAAGTTCGGGTTGACCAGGGACCACTGCGTGGCCTATGGGGATTCCCTCTCGGACGCGGAGCTGTTCACGGTGGTGCCGGTCTCGGTCGCCGTGAACGCCGACCACCATGTGAGCGACATCGCATCCCACGCCTATGCCGGACGTGATCTCCGAGAGGCTTACGAATTGATGGGTAACCGCACGTAACTATCGGTAATTACGTGAGTTGGCAGGTGTAACGAATGCGGTGCACTTGGGGCTTGTGAATTCATCCGGGGCCGGTAGGGTCGGGTCCGGTTCCGTGTGGCGTGCTGTAACGGGGTCAGAACGGGCATCCCAGGCCAACCAGCATAACGGGAACGCGGCCCCCGTTCCCCGGACTTCGGGCTATGTGCCCGAGGTGGGGAACGAGCGTGGCATGCTGCCCGAAGAGAGTCACGGAGAGGGTCGGCACGACCATTCTCGCTTGAACCAGGGCACCAGGACGGGGAATTGCGGGCACATTCCGGCAGCGGAAGTGCGAAGACCGACAGAAAGATGTTCGAGGCGAGGCAACCATGGACGCTCCGACCACCACATCGTCGGCCGGCAGTGACGGCTCCGGCGGAAACAGTGGCGACTGGGGCTGGTTCACCCCGAGCAGGCCACCGGCCGAGGAGCGGGGGTCCCCGGACCGGCAGAGCGACGAGCGTGCGCCCAGCCGTCCGGTGAATCCGATACGGCCGGTCGGCACCGGAGCCGACCGCCGTACGCCCGTGGAGCCGCCCCCCGCGCCCGGTCCGGGGCCGTCCGGCCCGCGGGCGGGCGACCGTCGAGTGGACGAGCGCCGGGCGGGCGACCGTCGAGTGGACGAGCGCCGGGTGGACGACCGTCGGGTGGACGAGCGCCGGGCCCCCGGCCCCGCGGCCCCCGGCCCCACGCCCTCCAGGCGCGAGGAGCATCAGCGTCCTGATGAGGCCCCGGCCCCGCAGGACGTGCGGCCCGGCCCCGACTCGCCGTTCGCCGTCCCGGAGACCGCCTCGCCCGACGCGATCCTCCTGCGCCGCACGATGGCCGAAGTCGAGCCCATCAGCGACAAGGTCACCTCGTACTTCTACGCGCTGCTCTTCGTCCAGCACCCCGAGCTGCGGCCGCTCTTCCCCGCCGCCATGGACGCCCAGCGCGACCGGCTGTTCAAGGCGATACTGACCGCCGCCCGGCTCATCGACGACCCCGACATCCTCACCGAGTTCCTCACCCGGCTCGGCCGCGGCCACCGTAAGTACGGCACCCAGCCCGAGCACTACCCCGCCGTCGGCGAATGCCTGATCGGCGCGCTCACCCGCTATGCGGTCACCACCTGGACCGACGAGGCCGAGGCCGCCTGGGTGCGTGCCTACACCGCGATCTCCCAGATCATGATCGACGCGGCGGCCGAGGACGAGCTGCGCGCCCCCGCGTGGTGGCAGGCCGAGGTGGTCGGGCATGAGCCGCGCACCCACGACATCGCCGTGATCACCGTCCGCCCGGACCAGCCGTACCCCTTTCGGGCGGGCCAGTACACCTCAGTGGAGACGCCCTGGTGGCCGCGGGTGTGGCGGCACTATTCGTTCGCCTCGGCGCCGCGCTCCGACGGGCTGCTCTCCTTCCATGTGAAGGCCATTCCGGCCGGATGGGTGTCCTCCGCGCTGGTGCACCGGGCCCGCCCCGGCGATGTGATCCGTCTCGGGCCCCCCGCCGGGTCCATGACGGTCGACCACTCCAGCGACAACGGGCTGCTCTGCCTGGGCGGCGGCACCGGTATCGCGCCGATCAAGGCACTGGTCGAGGACGTCGCCGACTACGGCATCCACCGTCCGGTCGAGGTCTTCTACGGCGCCCGTAATGATCACGACCTGTACGACATCGACACCATGCTGCGGCTGGCGCGGAAGCATCCGTGGCTCGCGGTCCGCCCCGTCGTCTCCGACGGCCCGACCAACGGCCTCAGCGGCCGACTGCCGGACGCCGTGCGGCAGTACGGCCCGTGGAACGCGTTCGACGCGTATCTCTCCGGGCCGCCCGGGATGATCCGCAGCGGTGTCGACGCCCTGGTGGGCATCGGTATTCCGTCCCACCGCATCCGGCACGACTCCATCGAGGAGCTCGCCGCGGCCGCGGAATAGGGCGCGGACGGCAGACGGCGAAACACCGACATGAGGCAGGCATTCCGGCGATTCCGGATGGCGAATCAGTAGGACGGGGACGAGAACCGTGGACAGTGCGGAGCACCTCGACGACCGCGCGTGGCGTCCGGGGAGCGACGGCGAACACCTTCTGCAGCGGCGACTGGACACGGTCGACCGCGCCGACCGCTTCTACGACGAACAGGTGCTGGACCACCTCAACGCCCGGATGAGGGAGTTCATCGACCGCCAGGAAATGTTCTTCCTGGCCACCTCCGACGGGCACGGGGAGTGTGACAACACCTTCCGTGCCGGTCCGCCCGGCTTTCTGCGGGTACTCGACGCGCGCACCCTGACCTATCCCGAATACCGTGGGAACGGCGTCCTGGCCAGCCTCGGCAATATCCAGGAGAACCCCCACGTCGGCATTCTCATGGTCGACTTCTTCCGGGACCGGATCGGGCTGCATGTGAACGGCCGGGCCCGGGTGGTGGAGGACGCCGAGATGCGCGCGGCCCACCCCGGCCTGCCGGTGGATCCGGTGCCGGGGCGGCGCGCGGTGGTGTGGGTCGAGGTGACCCTCGAGGAGGCGTACATCCACTGCGCCAAGCACATCCCGCACCTCCAGAAGGTCCCGGCCCAGCGACGCACCGGCGGCGGCGACAACCGGCACCGCGGACCCTCCGGTGACCAGGCCCTCGAGCACGACCGGGAGCGGCACTGGGGGACGGACGACATCAAGCGAAAGGGCGGCGACTTCTTCGGCGCGGCCGCCGAGGCGCGTGACGGCCGCCGGACCCCGCCCGCCCCGCCCATCACCCCACCGACCGCGCCGACCCTGCCGACCCCGGCGACCCCGGAGCCGGCGGACCTGCCCGGCCGGCCTGCCCCGGTGGCCCCTGCGGTCCGGGTGCTTCTGGCCCCGCCGGTCCCGTACGCCCCGGTGGTCCCGGGTACGCAGGCTCTGGCTATGGCGGCCGTCTCGGGTCCTCAGACCCCGGTCACCCCGGCGGCCCCGGCCGTCCCGGGCCTTCAGGCCCCGCCTGTCCCCTACGCCCCGGTGGTCCCGGGTGCTCGGCCCCTGGTCACGTCAGCCGCCTCGGGCTTTCAGACACCGGTCACCACAGCAGCCCCGGTGGCCCCAGGCCCGCAGGCCCTGGCCACTCCGGCGGTCTCGGGCCTTCAGTTCTCAACAGCCCCTGCTGCCCCGGGCCTTCAGGCCCCGCCCGCCGCCCCGGCGGTCGCGGCTGCCCCGGGCCCCCAGATCCCGGCCGCCCCGGCGGTCTCGGACCCTCAGACCCCGTCGGTCCCGGCGGTCGCGGGCCTTCAGGCCCAGGCGGTTCCGGCGGATTCGGGCCTTCAGGCCCAGGCGGCTCCGGCCGCCCCGGGCCCCGCCCCAGCCGTACCGGCCGTCCCGGCCACCCCACCGGCGCCGCGGCGGGTGGACCTTCCCGGCGAGGCCGCCCAGGCCGTGTCGGCTTCGCAGGCCCCGGCCGCCTCACCAGCCGTGCGGCCGGTCGACCTGGCCGGCCAGACCGTGCCGGCCGAACCGGGCACCCAGACCCCACCGGCCGCGCAGGCCGAAGCGACCGACTCGGCCGGGCAAGCGCCGCAGCCCTCCGTGGCGCGCGCCGATCTCAGCCCCGCCATCCGGCCGGAGGTCCGCCCCGACGCGGGCCCCGAGGCCTGGCGTGAGGAGGCCGAACGGGTGCTGGCCGAGGCGCGTCAGCGGGCGGCCCGGAAGACCCAGCAGCCGTTCGGCGGCTGGTTCCGCTAGGTCCTGCCCCGCGACGATCCACCCGGCAGGCGCTAGCCGAGGTCGTCCGCGAGCAGGGCCAGCACACCCTCGATGTTGGCGTCGAGGTAGGCCCGCAGCGAGGGCGGCACCACCTCGACCGAGGCGATCCCCTCGCGGGTGAACGGGACGCTCACCACGTCGTACTCCCCGCACGGCTCGTCCACCTCCGGGCCGTGCCGCCGGGTGAGGTCCATCGAGGCGAGTCTGCAGACGAAGAAGTGCTGCACCTTCACCCCGCCGGCGCCCTCGGCGCCTCCGGCGCCGTCCGCGCCCTCGTCGAGATGGGGGACGGTGTCCACGAACGCGGGCACCACATCGGTCACCTTCGCCCCCAGCTCCTCGTCCACCTCGCGGTGCAGGGCCTCGACGACGGTCGCGTCCTCGGGCTCCATCCCGCCGCCCGGAGTGATCCAGTACGGCGCCTGGCCGGGCTTGGTGCGCTTGATCAGGATCATCCGGGGGGCGGCCTCGCCCTCGAGGAGAATGGCGCGAGCGGTGCGCTTGACCACAGGTCGTTCGGTCATGCAGGACATCTGCCGCACCCTTCGCCCCGCGAAACCACTTACTCACCAGTCGACAGCCGCGCGCAACAGCCATTCGTGCGCCCGCGCGATATGCGGCAGCGCGAGCGCCCCCGTCCGCACCACCAGGAAATAGGTGCGCAGCGGCGGCACCGGCGGGTTGAGCAGCGCCACGACCTCCCCGGCGTCCAGCGCGTCCATGCACAGATAGCGGGGCAGGACGCCGAGCCCGGCGCCCTCCGCGACGCAGGCGAGCACCGCGCGCAGATCGGGCGCGATGATCGTGCCGGCGGTGACCGGCCGGGTGTCGAAGACGGCCGACCAGTAGCGGGTGACCAGCGGCAGGCTCTCGTGCACCTCGACGACGGGCAGCGCCTCCAGCGCGCGCACCCCCTTGACCTGGAGCACCGCGGGACCGCCGAGCCGGGCCGCCCAGCGCGGGGCCGCGACCAGCACATGCTCCTCGTCGCACAGCGGGGTGGCGGTCAGCAGCCGGCCCCGCGGCCGGGCGGTGGTGATGACCAGGTCGTGATGGCCGGCGCCCAGCCCCTCGAACAGCTCCTCGGTGCTGCCGAAGGCGCACCGCGCCGCCAGGCCCTGGGCGACGAGGGTGGTCAGCGCGGGCAGGACGCGCAGCGCGGTGAACTCCGGGGGGCCCGCGAGATGCAGGGTGCGCAGCGCCGAGCGGTCGTCGTCGAGACCCGCCTCGGTGATCTCCACGAGGGCGTCGAGATGCGGCGCGGCCTTGTGGGCGAGTTCGTCCCCGACGGTGGTGGGCACGACGCCACGCGCCGTACGGAGGAACAGGGGGCGGCCCAGCTGCCGCTCCAGGGTGCGTATCTGGCCGGTGACCGCGGGCTGGGAGAGGCCGAGCAGCCCGGCGGCGCGGGTGAAGGACCCGGCGCGGTGAACCGCGACAAAAGTGCGTAAGAGGGCCAGATCCATGCGGTTCCCCTCGCCTCGTCGCGCCCCGCACGCAGGCCAACTATAAATATGCCGATAGGTTCATGTCGCTACTGTGATTGGACACTGACGCTGAGTCAACTAGCCTTGTTCGAGCGGTTCTCCACGAGAAGAACCGGGGCGTCTCAAGCCACGAGGGGGGAGGCTTGAGACGCCCGCACAGGCGTACCCGCCCGCTTTCAGCCACCCGCCGCGGCGGATGCCGTATCGAGCGCCCGCAGCACATCGGCGATCAGGTCGTCCGGGTCCTCCGCGCCCACCGAGAACCGGATGAACCCCTCGGAGACCGCGTCGCCGCCCCACCGTCCGCGCCGTTCCGCCGTGGAGCGCACCCCGCCGAAGCTGGTGGCGTCGTCCACCAGCCGCAGCGCGTCCAGGAAGCGCTCCGCGCACTCCTTGTCCGGCAGGGTGAAGGAGACCACGCAGCCGAAGCGCCCGCCGCGCATCTGCCCGGCCGCGACCTGGTGGGCGGGATCGGTCGGCAGCCCGGGGTGGCGCAGCCCGGTGATCTCCGGGCGGTCGCGCAGCGCCTCGGCGAGGGCCAGGGCGGTCGCCGCTTGGCGGTCGACGCGTAGCTGGAGGGTGGCCAGGGAGCGGTGGGCGAGCCAGGCCTCCATGGGGCCGGGGATCGCGCCCACCGTCTTGCGCCAGGCCCGCACCTCCGCGGCGAGCCGCGGATCGCGGCAGGTCACATAGCCGAGCAGCACATCGCCGTGGCCGGTGAGCGCCTTGGTGCCGCTCGCCACGGCGAAGTCCGCGCCGAGCTCCAGCGGCCGCTGGCCGAGCGGGGTGGCGAGGGTGTTGTCGACGGCGACGAGCGTGCCGCGGGCGTGCGCGGCCTCGGCGAGCCGGCGGATGTCGCAGACGTCCAGTCCGGGATTGGACGGGGTTTCCAGCCAGAGCAGCTTCGTCCGGTCGTCCAGCGCGTCCAGCTGGGCGTCCCCGCCGGTCGGGGCGGTGCGCACGGTGACCCCGTAGCCCTCCAGCCGCTCGATCAGTGCCGGGAGCAGTTGATAGCCGTCCGTCGGCAGCACGGCCGCGTCGCCCTGGCGCAGCTGGGACAGCAGCACGGCCGAGATCGCGCCCATCCCGGAGGAGAAGACGACCGTCTCGGCGTCGGTGCCCGGTGACTCCAGCTCGCTGATCGCCCGCTCCAGCAGGGACCAGGTGGGGTTGGCGTCCCGGCCGTAGGTGTAGGGGCCGGCGGCGTCGCCGGGGAGGTGGTAGTGGGCGGCGAAGACCGGGCCCGGCAGCGTCGGCTCGTACGCCTCGGCCTCGGGCAGTCCGGCCCGTACGGCGCGGGTACCGTCGCCGGTCATGCGGGCTCCTTCCCTGCGTCCGGGCCATCGGCGGCCGACGCGCTCTTCCTGCTTTCGGCGCTCTGGGCGGCCTGCTCCGGGGTCCCCTCGGCGGTCTCTTCTGCGGCGCTCCCCGGGGTCCCCTCGGCGGCGCTCCCCGTCGCGTCGATGGCCTCGGTGACCGCGTCCAGCAGCCCGCCGCTGGCGGCCTCGATCATGTCCAGGCACTCCTCGAAGTCGTCCGTCCCGCCGAAGTAGGGGTCCGGTACATCGAGGCCGCCCAGCGCGTCCCGGTCCGCGTCCGGGTCGTAGCTGCGCAGCAGCCGTACCTTCGCGGCGTCGTGCGGTGTCGGCGCGAGCGCGCGCAGCTCATGGAGATGGCCGCTGTCCAGGGCGATCACCAGATCGAGGCGATCGAACCAGTCGGCCCGGAACTGCCGCGCGATGTGATCCTGCTCATAGCCGTGGGTGGTGAGCACGTCGATGGCGCGGCGGTCGGCCCCGTCGCCCTCGTGCCAGGGCCCGGTGCCCGCGCTGTCCACCTCGACCCGGCCGTCCAGCCCGGCCTCCGCGGCATGGGCGCGGAAGACGGATTCGGCCATCGGCGAGCGGCATATGTTGCCGGTGCAGACAAAGCAGACACGGTAGGGCGACGGGTCTCTCATGCCTCCCATCATCCCCGGCCGGGATCAGTCCTTGTCATCGGGCAGCACGACGTGCAGGGCCCACGCGACTATGGAGACGATCAGGCCACCGAGCACCGCGGTGCCGAAGCCGTCGACGTGGAAGCTCAGATCCAGCTTTCCGGCCAGCCAGGAGGTCAACAGCAGCATCAGGGCGTTGATCACCAGCGTGATCAGCCCGAGGGTCAGGATGAACAACGGAAAAGCCAGGAGCTTGACGATCGGCTTGACCACCACGTTCACCACGCCGAAGACCAGCGCGACGAGAATGAGGGTGAGCGCTTGGCGGCCGGTGTTGTCACCGGTGAGCGTGATGTCCTTGAGTAGCCAGATGGCGACGCCGAGGGCACCGGCGTTCGCGATCGTCTTGACGAGAAAATTCTTCATGGTTGAGATCGTCGCAGACAGGCCCCGCGGTAGGCAGGGGCCCCGTAGGCAGGGGTGGAGAGGCGAATGAAAGCGTTCCGGCTGGATGAGCTGGAGGCGGAGCGGGCCGCGAACAATGGCGCGTATCTGCAGTTCCTGCGGGAGCGGAACATGTCCGTGGGGCTGTACGCGCTGGACGCGGGCCAGCCCGATCCGCAGTCACCGCACAACCAGGACGAGGTCTACCTGGTGGTGAGCGGCCGGGCGTCGGTCACGGTGGGAATGGAGACGACGCAGGTGGCGCGGGGCAGCGTGGTCTACGTACCGGCGGGCGTGGCGCACAAGTTCCACCACATCACCGAGGACCTGAGGGTGCTGGTGGTGTTCTCGCCGCCGGAGGGCTGATGCCGCCCGAGGGCTGATGTCGCCGGAGGGCTGACCCTGACCGGGACTGATGCCGTCTGCGGGCTGGTCCACCGCGGAGCCGACGGGTGGCCGGACGGTCCCGTAGGGGTTCGGTCAGGGGAGGACGGGGGCCGCGGGACGCCCGTGCGCTTCCGTCCCGTCCTAGCATCGACGGCAGGGAAGACCGGCCGTCGGCGTCCGGACCCACGGCTCGGAGAGAAAGCAGGGAGTTACGTGACCACGAAGGGGATATTCCGGGGCTTGCCATGGTGGGTGACCTGGATCGCGATACCGGTCCTCATCCTCGCCGTGTTCGGCGGCCTGATCATGAGCGTGATCGGGTTCCTGGTGAGCTTCGTCTTCAAGGCGCTGCTGCTGGTGGCGCTGATCGCCGGGCTGATCTACGTCGTACGGAAGTTCACCGCCTGACCCGCCGCGCGGCGCTCGCCGCGTCCCCCAGGGCCTGACGCATCCCCGCAGGCCCTGCGGACCCCCACCGCGCGCGGATACGCCGCGCGAGGGATACCGCCGGGGCGGGAGCGCGGCCCGGCGCCACCCCTGCCGTTAAAGTGCGAGACCTCGGCGTCCTTTCTCTCGGCGTCTGCCTCGCAACAACACCCCGGGGGTGCCTGTTGACGACAGCGATCTTCGATACGGCCGGTGCGCCGGCCCCGATCTCCCGCCCACCGGGCCCGCGTCGTCCGGCCCCGCGGGCCTCCCCATGGCAACACTGGCCATTTTCGTTCCCTCACACGAGGCAAACCGACTCCGCACAGCAATCGAGTCGCTACGCTCCAGAGTCGGCCATGCGCAAACAACCCGGGGCGGCGAACGATGCGTGACATGCGTGACACAGTTCAGGCGGAAGTGACGATGACCTTCCTGGTCTCGCAGGATCTCTCCTTCCGGATCCCGGTCGAGCTGTCCTACGACAGCAGCGACCCCTATGCCGTCGAGATCACCTTCCATCTGCCCGGCGACGCGCCGGTGAGCTGGGCCTTCGCGCGGGAGCTCCTGCTGGACGGGTTGAGCAGACCCACCGGTGAGGGGGATGTGCGCATCGCTCCCGCCTCCCCCGAGGGGCTCTCGGACGTCTTCATCAGACTCCAAGTCGGTTGTGAACGGGCCCTGTTCCGGGCCGGGGCCGCCCCGCTGGTGGCCTTCCTCGATCGGACGGACCGGGTGGTGCCTTTCGGCCAGGAGCCGGCGGCCTGCGATCCGGTCGGCGATCTCGACGCCGAACTCCACCGCATCCTGGCCGAGGACCGGTACGCGGGCTGAGGGCCGGATACGCGGCGGCGGGTCGACGACCGGTGTGCCCGCGGCCGAATCGAACCGGTCGGGCCACCGAACAGCCCGGGCGGCGCGCCCGGGGGCTGAGGTTCTCGCCGCCGAGTGGCTCGTCGTGCCTCCGCCCGGCGGCTCAACGTGTCGTCGCCCGGCCGCTCAGCGCGTCTTGGCCCGGCGCCGCCGCCCGCGTCCGCCCCGGCCGGTCCGGGCCGCCTGGGCGCCGCCCGCGTCGGCCCCCCGCTTCGCGCCGCCGTCCGCCGCCGGTGCGCGGTCCGCGGAGACCACGAGCACGGCCAGCGCCGTGGTCACCGGCACCGACGCGACGAGCCCGATGCTGCCCACCAGCGTCCGTACGATCTCCTCCGCGACGATCTCGCTCGTGGCGACCGTGCCCACACCGGTGTCCGCGATGGAGAACAGCAGCAGCAGCGGAAGCGACGCGCCCGCGTACGCCAGCACCAGCGTGTTCACGACGGAGGCGATGTGGTCCCGCCCGATCCGCATCGCCGCCCCGTAGAGCCTGCGCCGGGACACGGTCGGGTCCGCGGCCCTCAGCTCCCACACCGCCGAGGTCTGGGTGACCGTCACATCGTCCAGCACGCCCAGCGAGCCGATGATCACGCCCGCCAGCAGCAGCCCGCGTATCTCGATGTTCGGATAGAGGCCGTGCACAAGACCGGTCTGGTCGTCCGTATTGCCGGTCAGGCTCGCCCAGGCGATGAACAGCGAGCCCAGCACCCCGATCAGCAGCAGTGACACCAGCGTGCCGAGCACGGCGACCGATGTACGGGCCGTCAGCCCATGGCACATATAGAGCGCGAGAAGCATGATCGCGCTGCCCCCGACGACCGCGACCACCAGCGGATTGGAACCTTGGAGTATCGCCGGGAGGATGAACAGCGTCAGCACCCCGAAGCTGATCGCCAACGCCACCAGCGCGAACACCCCGCGCAGCCGCCCCACCGCCACGACGGCGAGCGCGAACAGCCCCGCCAGCAGCGCCATCGGCATCGACCGGTCGACGTCGGACACGGAGTACTGCAGCTCCTTGGGCGCCTTGGGGGCGTACGCCAGCTTCAGCTCCTGCCCGGCGCTGAACTGACGCGAGGCGTTGGGCTGAACGATTTCGGGGAAGGTGCGACCTTTGTCCTTGCCCGAGGTGACCTCGATGGTGGCCTTCTCGCAGACGCTCTTCTTCCCGCCCTGCCCGGGGGCGCCGTTCTGGGCGGCGCTGTCCTGGCCGGGCTCGGTGGGTGCCTGCGGCTGGGCGTTGACGTCCGCGCAGTTCACCTCCTCGACCTTCACCACCCGTCCGGCGACGGTCTGCTGATCGAAGCCGAGACCGCTGCGGCCGCTGGCCTTGTGGTCGGGCGTGCCGCCCGGCCAGAGCACGATCAGACCGGCGACGACGGCGACTGCGAAGGGGATGAGCACCGCCGCGATGATCTTGCGGAGGCGGGCGGAGACGGGAGCGGCGGGGCCATGACCGTGGGAATGGCCGTGGCCGTGGTCGTGCGCCTGATCGGAGGGGCGGGGCTGCTCGGGCGGGTGGTCCTGCTGGATGGCGGTCACGGTCGCATCATCGCAAGAGGAGTGGGCCCCCTGTTCAGCACTGTGGATAAACCGTTAGCGTGGGCACGAACCTTTGCAATCGCGGGAGCTCGGAGCACCGGGCTGAGAGGGCGCTGACGCTGCAGCTGCGCCGACCGCTGAACCTGTTACCGGGTAATGCCGGCGTAGGGAGTGGGTCTCATGACTCAGCAGGATGCATCATCGCGCGCCGAGAACGCCGAATTCGGCTGGCATAAGGGATATGTCGCGGGCTCGCGCCCGGACCTTCACGTCCCGGTCCGCCGAGTGCACCTCACCAACGGCCAGGATGTGACGCTGTACGACACCTCCGGCCCGTACACCGACCCCACCATCGAGACGGATGTCCGCCGTGGCCTGGCGCCGCTGCGGCAGAACTGGATCGTCGCCCGCGGCGACACGGAGGAATACGCGGGCCGTCCCGTGCGCCCCGAGGACGACGGGATCAAGCACACCTCGCCCCGCGGGGGGCTGCGCAACCTCGACGCGGTCTTCCCCGGCCGCCCACGCCAGCCGCGGCGCGGTCGCGCGGGCGTCCCCGTGACCCAACTCGCCTATGCGCGGCGGGGCGAGATCACGGCGGAGATGGAGTACGTGGCGATCCGCGAGAACGTCTCCCCCGAGGTGGTCCGGGAGGAGATCGCGGCGGGCCGCGCCGTCCTCCCGGCCAATGTCAACCACCCGGAGATCGAGCCGATGATCATCGGCAAGCGATTCCTGGTGAAGGTCAACGCCAATATCGGCAACTCCGCCGTCACCTCCTCCATCGAGGAGGAGGTCGAGAAGATGACCTGGGCGACCCGCTGGGGCGCCGACACGGTCATGGACCTCTCGACCGGCCGCAACATCCACACCACCCGCGAATGGGTGCTGCGCAACTCCCCGGTCCCCATCGGCACCGTGCCGCTGTATCAGGCGCTGGAAAAGGTCGACGGCAGGGCCGAGGAGCTGACCTGGGAGATCTACAAGGACACGGTCATCGAACAGGCCGAGCAGGGCGTCGACTACATGACCGTCCACGCCGGCGTCCGCCTGCCGTACGTCCCCCTGACCGCCCGCCGCAAGACCGGCATCGTCTCCCGCGGGGGCTCCATCATGGCGGCGTGGTGCCTCGCCCATCACCAGGAGTCCTTCCTCTACACCCACTTCGACGAGCTGTGCGAGATCCTCGCGGCGTACGACGTCACCTACTCGCTGGGCGACGGACTGCGTCCGGGGTCGATCGCCGACGCCAACGACGAGGCGCAGTTCGCGGAGTTGCGTACGCTCGGCGAGCTCAACCGGATCGCCAAGGAGCACGGCGTCCAGACGATGATCGAGGGCCCGGGTCATGTCCCGATGCACAAGATCAAGGAGAATGTCGACCTCCAGCAGGAGATCTGCGAAGAGGCCCCCTTCTACACCCTGGGCCCCCTCACCACCGATATCGCCCCCGCCTACGACCACATCACCTCGGGCATCGGCGCCGCGATGATCGCCTGGTGGGGCACGGCGATGCTCTGTTACGTCACGCCCAAGGAGCACCTGGGCCTGCCGGACCGCGATGACGTCAAGACCGGCGTGATCACCTACAAGATCGCAGCCCACGCGGCCGACCTGGCCAAGGGCCATCCGGACGCCCAGGCATGGGACGACGCGCTCTCCGACGCGCGCTTCGAATTCCGCTGGGAGGACCAGTTCAACCTGGCCCTCGATCCGGACACGGCCCGCTCCTTCCACGACGAGACCCTCCCGGCGGAACCGGCCAAGACAGCACACTTCTGCTCGATGTGCGGGCCCAGGTTCTGCTCGATGAAGATCTCCCAGGACATCCGCCGCGAACACGGTGGCGCGATGGACGCGGCGGAGGCGGAGGCCGGTATGGCCCAGAAGTCCAAGGAGTTCGCCGAGGCGGGCAACCGTGTCTATCTGCCGATCGCGGACTGACGCGGACTACGGATATGGGCCGTACGTCGCCGCTGTACAGCTGACGGGGAGCGCTTTCCTCTTCTGCCCGTTGGCCCGTTTCACGTGAAACATCCCTTCGAGCGTTGGTCCGTGCTCCGCGCCGCCCCTTGGGGCGGTCGGAGCGCGGACCACTGGGGTGGTTCACGCGGTGAGTATGGCGACGACTCGGTTGGTCATCTCCTCCTGGGCGGTCAGTGGTGTCGGGGCGTAGGAGAGGACGAAGCGGAGTGCCTGGTCGCGGGTGGCGAACATGCGGGTGCGGTAGCCGTATCTCTCGCCGGTCTTTCCCCAGAACGTCACGCCGTTGACCGTGGCCTTCTGCAGGCCGAGGCTGTAGCGGGCCGGGGTGCCGTCCAGCATGCGTACGGAATCCGGGGGCAGGGTGAAGAGCTTGTCCAGCGCGTGGGATGGCAGCAAGGCGCCGGAGAACAAGGCTCGCTGAAAGCGGGACAGGTCGTCGAGGGTCGAGACCAGCTCGCCTTCGCCCCAGGCGCTGGACTGGTTGTACACAGTGATATCGCGCAGCGACCCGTCGGTCATCCGCAGATAGCCGTGCACATGCGGGCCGTGGAGGCGCGGGTCCTGGCCCGGTAGCAGGGTGCGGGTCAGGCCCAGCGGGCGGAGGACGCGGGACTCGATCGCCTGGCCGTAGGGGCGGCCGGTCAGTTTTTCGGTGATCAGGGCGAGCAGGACGTAGTTGATGCCCCGGTACTCCTGTGCGGTCCCCGGATCGAACTTGAGCGGGTCATGGGTCACCGTCTCGACCCACTGCCGCGGTGTCCACCGGTCCCACCGATGCCGTACCACGCCCTCCGGGGTGCTGTCGTCCGGCAGTCCTCGATGGTCGGGCAGTCCGCTGGTGTGGTTGAGCAGCTGGGCCACGGTGATGCGGCGGGAGAAGGCCGAGGGGAGCAGATCCGGGAGGTACCGGCCGATGGGTGCGTTGAGCTCTACCCGGCGCTCGGCCCACAGTTGAAGGACCACGGTGGCCACGAATGCCTTCGTGATGCTGCCCGCACGGAAACGGTCGTCCGGGCGTACGGCCCGCCCGCTCCCGAGGTCCGCCGCCCCGGCCGTGCCGTACCAGTGGTCGCCTCGGCGGTCGACGCGCAGTTGCGCGGAGGTGGCGGGCGGATGGGAGAGGTCGCTGATGGCGGCCCGCAGGGCGGCCTCGTCGGATGCGGTGGTCGCTGCGGTGGTCGGCGTGGTGGTCGACCCGGTGGGCCGTGTCGCCGCGCGGGCCTCGGTGCTCCCGGTCACGGCCAGCAGTGTTCCGGCCGCGCAACCACCCATGAAGGTGCGCCGAGTCAAGGAAGTCATGGTCAGCCATGCTGGCGAGGCGGCCGCGCCCCGCCATCCGGGATGACCCCATGTGCACCCCCACGCCCACCCGGACCGCACCCCGGGGCGGCCCCGGACGCGGGCTAGTCCGGCTGGTGCTCCGGGCCGCCGTAGTCGGGGCTGGTGAAGTCCGGGCTGCTGTAGCGGGGGCGGGCCTTGGGGCCCTCGCCGTCGGTGCTGAAGCCGGGGCGGCTGTAGCCGAGGTGCGGGGTGCGGCTGACCGCTTCGGGGTTGGTCGGGACGTAGGCGGAGGGGGACGGGGCCGAGGGGTTGGCCAGGGCCTCGCGGAGGAACGGCAGGATGCCGCGCTCCAGCAGGGCCTCACGCCAGATCTCTCGGGCGCGGTCCACCTCCTCGAGCTGCTCGCTGCGCGCCTCGCCCCGGATCGCGCTGGAGCCGTTGCGCAGCGCGGTCAGGAGCAGTCCGACGGCGGCGATCAGGATGCCCGCGGCGGTCAGCGCCGCGAAGAACCAGCCCGCGGTGACCATCGGCTGGGCGATGGAGGGGGCCGGGTCCAGGACGTTGAGGACGTAGCCGACGATGAGGAAGATGATCGCGGCGGTTCCGGCGAGCACCGGCGCCAGCACCGCGAGCATGGCGACGAGCCCGGCCCCCGCGGCGTCCTGCATCGCGCCGGCGAGCCCCACCGTGCCGTCCGGGTGCTCGCGCTCCCCCACGTCCCCGGCGAGCGGGAAGAGCGGCGCGGGCTCGCGCAATTTGGCGCGAGTTTCGCGGTAGTCCTGATATTCGGCGGCCGCGCATGCCGCTATCGCGGCCGAGGCGCCGAGCGCCATCGTGCGCAACTGCTCGGCAGTCAGCCGCTGCCCGACACCGGTGAGGTCCGGGCGACGGTCGGCGGTGCGCAGTGCCTCGTCGAGAACTCGCTCGAACTCCGGGCGGTCCTCGGTCAGCAGGTGCGGAGCGCTTTTCATGGTGCATCCCCCGATGCTCCGTAGGGCCGTGACGTCGGCTTGCGCCGGGCAGTCGGGCGGAAACGGAGGAGAGCCTGCGACGGATAAGCCGATGGTAGAGCCGATCCGGCGCGGGGTGACAGCAAGTTTCGGGAATTGCTCCCGCGCCGGTGAAGCTCTCTATCTGCCCCGGGCAGCGTCCGCTGAATCCTCAGCCGGTCAGGGGAAGTTGGACGACCAGCAGTTTTCCGGCCATGGTGACGCCGCCGTCCATGGCCACGGCGAGATTGTCCGCGTAGACATGCGGGCCCTCGACCGCGGGCGTGCCGCCGTCCTCGCCGTCCTCGGAACCGACCTCGCCGAGCAGATACGGGATGGGGCTGTGACCGTGGACGATGCGCTCCCCGCCGTAGACGTCGAGCAATTCGCGGGCCGCCAGGGGCCCGGCGTCCTCGTCGCGGAAGGCGAACCGCTTGGTGAATTTGCGGAACAGGTCCCAGCACTCGTCGGCGTCGCTGCGCTGCAGCGTCTCGGTGACGGTGTCGTTGACGGCCTCGATCGAGTCGCCGTAATCCAGATAGGCGGTGGTGTCGGAGTGGACCAGCAGATGCCCGTCCTCCTCCGCCATCGCGTCCAGCCGGGACATCCACTGGAGGTGGTGGTCCTCCAGCCGCTCCATGTCGCTGCGCTGGCCGCCGTTGAGCAGCCAGGCGGCCTGGAAGGAGGCGGTTCCGGCGCCTGAGTTGACGGGCGTGTCGCCGAACCGCTTGGCGCCGATCAGCAGCAGCTCATGATTGCCCATCAGCGCCTTGCAGTAGCCGCCCGCGGCCGCGGCCTCGGCGGAGAGCTGCATGACCAGGTCGATGACGCCGATGCCGTCCGGACCGCGGTCGGTGAAGTCGCCGAGGAACCACAACCGGGCGTTCCCCGCGGCCCAGTTGCCCTTGGGGTCGATCAGGCCCTCGGCGGCGAGCGCCTCGCGCAGCTCGTCGTGGTAGCCGTGGACATCGCCCACGACGTACAGCGGGCCGGGCCCCTCGTCCTCGGCGAGCGGGCCGTGCTCGGGCTCGGGCAGCGAGGTGAGCGCGACGGTGGGGCGGTCCTGCGCCGGGACGAGCGGCATGTCCGGGATGGTGTGACCGGGGCCCATGACCGGGAGCCGCTCGGTCGGGGTGTACTCGGCGGGCGGTGGCGCGGCGGGCGCGGGCGCCTCAGGAGCCCCCGGCGCGGGCCCCCCTGGAGCCGGCACCCCGGGCGCGGGAGCCCCGGGAGCGGGCGCGGGCGGCGGCACGGGCGCGGCGGGGCCCGGCGCCGCGGGCGCGGGCCCGGGCGGTACGGCCCCGGGCGCGACCATGCCGGGCGGGGGGAACGCCCCGTACGCCGGCATGGGCGAAATGGGCGCGCCATGCGTGGACATGGGCGGGGTGGGCACCCCGTACGCGGGCACGGGTGGGATCGCAGCCGTGGTCCCTGCCGTGGCTTCCAGACCGGCCCCCTGAGTCATCGACCCCTCCACCATCACGCCGCCGTCCCACCTTGTGGACCTTGCCTGGTCGACGGCGGTCCGCGGTGTCGTCCGCCCATCATAGGAATGACCGTGAGGGCTTGTGACGCACCAGGGTGCCGTCAATCGGTGCTCACTCCTGCTTGGTCGGACTTTTATCCCGGATTGGCCCGGTAGGGGAAGCCCATGGGGCTCAGGTCCTCCTCGGGTCATCCTTGAGTCGCCCTCAGGTCAGCCTCCGGCACGGCTGCGCGGGGCGCTGACCGTCGTACGGGGCGGACGGCGCTGTGACGACGTCCGCACGATCAATTCGGTGGGTATGACCTGCTCGACGGGGTGGTCGGTATCAAGGCCCTCGATGGCGTCGATGAGCAACTGTACGACCGCCGTGCCGATCCGGCGGGGTTTGAGTGAGAGGGTCGTGATGGGCGGCTCGGTGGTGCGGTAGACGGTTGATTCGCTGCAGCACACCAGCAGCAGATCGTCCGGGACGCGCAGTCCGTAGCGGCGGGCGGCGGCGAGCAGATCGGTGCCGTTGGGGTCGAAGAGGCCGTAGACCGCGTCGGGGCGGTCGGGGCGGGCGAGCAGCCGGTCGGCGGCGACGGCACCGGCACAAGGGTCGTGGGCCGGGTACGCCTCATAGACCGGATCCTGCCCCACGCGTTCGCACCACCGCAGATACGCCGTGGTGGACAGTCGGGTGTAGGTGTCGGTGGACGTCCCGGTGAGCAGTCCGATCCGGCGGGCGCCGGCCTCGGCGAGATGGTCGAGCAGTCCGAGCACCGCCGCCTCGTGGTCGTTGTCGACCCAGGCGGTGACGGGGAGGGCCCCGGCCGGGCGGCCGTCGCTGACGACGGGGATGCCCTGGCGTAAGAGCTCGGTGACGACCGGATCGTGGTCGGAGGGGTCGATCACCACGGTGCCGTCGAGGGCGACGTTGGACCACACGTCGTGGCGGGAGGTGGCGGGGAGGATGACGAGGGCGTAGCCGCGGGCCAGCGCGGCGGAGGTGGCGGCTCGCGCCATCTCGGCGAAGTAGGCGAACTCGGTGAAGGTGAAAGGTTCATCCCCGTACGTGGTCACGGTCAGGCCGATGAGGCCGGACTTGCCGGTACGGAGGGTGCGGGCCGCTGCGGACGGGCGGTAGCCCAGCCGCTCGGCGACCTCGCGGACATGGCGGCGGGTGGCCTCCGGGAGCCGGCCCTTGCCGTTGAGCGCGTCGGAGACGGTCGTGATCGAGACCCCGGCGGCGGCGGCCACGTCCCGGATGCCCGCCCGCCCTAACCGGCGGCCGGCCGACCGGCTCACCTGGTGCTTCCCTGCTGCTGTCATGGCCAGCCGATAGTAGGGCTCGGGTGGGAGGGTTGCGCGATTCCGCCATCGGTATTCGGAAGGCACGTTTCTGCATGAACGCCCCCCTCAATTCCCTTGGAAGTGAAGCCAGTTGGGGGATCCACCGGGCCTCTGATCGCCCCTGGCATATCCACGCCTGCTGATTGATACATGTCTCGAAGAGGTCTCAACTCACCTGCACGGGTGATGCGCGCCACGGCGCTCGCCACCGGCGCGCGCGGAAAAGCAGGGCGCTCCCCCCGGTCGGTACGCGGGCGCCGGGGGCGGGTACGCGGCGGCGCCCGGCGGGTACGCGAGACGGGGGAATCCTCATAAGGTGTGCAGTATTGCCGTGTGCGAACGCTGTGCACGGTCCGGGACAGGATGGGTCGAGGAGGACTGTCGGTGACCGAGAAGAGCCCCAAGCTGCGTGCCGCGCTGGACGGCATTCCGACGTACAAGCCCGGCAAGCCGGCTGCCACGGGGGGTCCCCTGGCCTTCAAGCTGTCCTCCAACGAGAACCCCTATCCGCCGCTGGCCGGGGTGCTGGAGACGGTGGCGGACTCCGCCGCGTCCTTGAACCGCTACCCGGACCTCGCCTGCACGGCGCTGATCGCCGAGCTCGCGGAGCGCTTCGATGTGCCGCTGGAGCATCTGGCCACCGGGACCGGTTCGGTCGGCATGGCCCAGCAGCTGGTCCAGTCCACGGCGGGGCCGGGCGATGAGGTGATCTACGCCTGGCGGTCCTTCGAGGCATATCCGATCATCACTCAGATCGCGGGCGCGACCTCGGTGCAGGTTCCGCTGACCGATGCCGAGGTCCACGATCTGGACGCGATGGCCGATGCGATCACTGACCGCACCCGGCTGATTTTCGTCTGTAACCCCAACAATCCGACCAGCACCGTCGTGCGCCGGGCCGAGCTGGAGCGGTTCCTGGACCGGGTGCCGTCCGATGTGCTGGTGGTGCTGGACGAGGCGTACAACGAGTTCATCCGGGACGAGCGGGTCCCCAACGGCGTCGACCTCTACCGCGACCGGCCGAACGTCTGCGTGCTGCGCACCTTCTCCAAGGCGTACGGCCTGGCCGGGCTGCGGGTCGGCTTCGCGATCGCCCATGAGCCGGTGGCGGCGGCGCTGCGCAAGACCGCGGTGCCGTTCGGCGTCAGCCAGCTCGCCCAGGACGCGGCGGTGGCCTCGCTGCGCAGCGAGGACGCGCTGCGGGAACGGGTGGACGCGCTGGTCACCGAGCGGGGCCGGGTGTGGGAGGCGCTGACCGCCCAGGGGTGGACGGTCCCGGACTGCCAGGCGAACTTCGTCTGGCTGCGGCTGGGGGAGCGCACGCTCGACTTCGCGGCGGCGTGCGAGGCGGCTGGCGTGGTGATCCGTCCGTTCCCGGGTGAGGGGGTGCGGGTGACGATCGGCGAGCGCGAGGCGAACGAGATCTTCCTGCGGACGGCGGAGGAGTTCCGCAAGGAGCTGTGAGCCTGAGCTCCAGGGCCCCGCAAGGCGCTCCGAGCCCCGCCTGGGCCTCTGGGCGCACAAGGGGCCCATCGGCCCCTCCGTAAGGTGCGCAGCATACCCAGACGTGCCCCATTCGCCCCCTCCCACCCCCTGTGGGAGGGGGCGAAGCCATGTGCGTATCATTGCTTGTGAATGTGAATACGTTCACAAGCTCGTTCGCGGGCAGGCACGACCGTAAGGAGAGATTCAGGTGAATCTGGCTCTGGCGCCGGAGACGCTCGCCCGATGGCAGTTCGGCATCACCACCGTCTACCACTTCCTCTTCGTGCCACTGACGATCTCTCTCGCCGCGATCACGGCGGGTCTGGAGACCGCCTGGGTCCGCACGGGCAAGGAGAAGTACTTCCACGCCACCAAGTTCTGGGGCAAGCTCTTCCTGATCAATATCGCGATGGGTGTGGTCACCGGCATCGTGCAGGAATTCCAGTTCGGCATGAACTGGTCGGACTACTCCCGCTTCGTCGGTGATGTCTTCGGTGCCCCGCTCGCGATGGAGGCCCTGCTGGCCTTCTTCTTCGAGTCCACCTTCATAGGTCTGTGGATCTTCGGCTGGGACAAGCTGCCCAAGAAGATCCACTGCGCCTGTATCTGGATCGTCTCGATCGGCACGATCCTCTCGTCGTACTTCATCCTCGCCGCCAACTCCTGGATGCAGCACCCGACCGGCTACACCATCGACAAGGCCACCGGAAAGGCCCAGCTCACCGACATCTGGGCGGTGCTGACCCAGAACACCACCCTCGTCGTGGTCTTCCACACCCTGACCGCGGCCTTCCTCACCGGCGCCGCCTTCATCATCGGCATCTCCTCCTTCCACCTGCTGCGGGCCAAGCGCCGCCGGGAGCGTGGCGAGGAGCTGGGCGAGCAGCGCAAGAAGCAGATCGGGGCGATGCGGGCCTCGCTGCGGGTGGGACTGGTCGTCGCGGTCATCGCGGGGATCGGCACGGCGCTCAGCGGTGACCAGCTCGGCAAGGTGATGTTCGAGCAGCAGCCGATGAAGATGGCGGCGGCCGAGGCGCTGTGGGACACCCAGGCGCCCGCACCCTTCTCGATCTTCGCCGTCGGCGACGTCAGCAAGGGCCACAACAGCGTCGAGCTGGAGGTCCCCGCCGCGCTCTCCTTCCTGGCGCACAGCAACTTCACCGACGCCGTCCCCGGGATCAACGACATCGCCCAGCGGGAGGCCGACGCCTACGGCGGGCAGCCCGATGACTACATCCCCAGCATCTTCATGACCTTCTGGGGCTTCCGGCTGATGATCGGCTTCGGCATGACCTCGTTCGTCGCCGGGCTGATCGGGCTGTGGACGACCCGGCGCAAGCGGTGGCTGGCGCCCGCCTTCCGTACCGGCGAGGACGAGGTGCCCCGGCTCATGCTCACCAAGAAGCGCGAGATGAGCCCGCTGCTGTCCACCTGGTCCTGGCGGATCGGCATTCTCACCATGGGCTTCCCTCTGGTCGCCAACTCCTTCGGCTGGATCTTCACCGAGATGGGCCGGCAGCCCTGGGTGGTCTACGGGCTGATGAAGACCGCCGACGCGGTCTCCCCCGGGGTCAGCCGGACCGAGGTGCTGATCTCACTCGGCGTCTTCACGCTGCTGTACGGGGTGCTCGCGGTGATCGAGGTGCGGCTGCTGACCAAGTACGCCAAGGCCGGACCGGACACCGACGAGAAGCCGCCCGCCAAGGACCCGAAGCTGCGGCTGCCCTCGGGCGGTCCGGGCGATCCGGGCAGTCCGGACGGCGGTGCCGCCGCCGAGGACGAGGACGCCGACAAGCCGCTGACCTTCGCGTACTGACGGCCGGGAGAGAATCATGAACCTTCACGACTTCTGGTTTCTGCTGATCGCCTTCCTGTGGACGGGCTACTTCTTCCTGGAGGGCTTCGACTTCGGCATCGGCGTGCTGACCAAGCTGCTCGCCCGCGACCGCACCGAGCGCCGGGTCCTGATCAACACGATCGGGCCGGTGTGGGACGGCAATGAGGTCTGGCTGATCACGGCGGCCGGGGCGACCTTCGCCGCCTTCCCCGACTGGTACGCGACGCTCTTCAGCGGCTTCTATCTGCCGCTGCTGGCCATCCTGGTCTGCCTGATCGTGCGCGGTGTCGCCTTCGAGTACCGGCACAAGCGCCCCGAGGACCGCTGGCAGCGCAACTGGGAGCATGCGATCTTCTGGTGCTCGCTGCTGCCCGCGTTCCTCTGGGGCGCGATCTTCGCCAATCTGGTGCACGGGGTGCCGATCGGCCGGGACGGGAACTACGCGGGCGGTCTGCCGGACCTGATCACGCTGTACGCCCTGCTGGGCGGGGCGGTCACGCTGGTGCTGTTCACCTTCCACGGCGCCGTCTTCGCCGCGCTCAAGACGTCCGGGGACATCCGGACGAGGGCACGGCGGTATGCGACCGGGCTCGGACTGGCCACTGTCGTGGTCGCGGTGCCGTTCCTGGTCTGGACGCAGAGCGACAGCGGGAACGCCCGGAGTCTGGTGGCGGTCGTCATCGCCGTCCTGGCGCTGGCCGTGGCGCTGGTCATGAACCGGCAGGGGCGTGAGGGGTGGGCATTCGGGCTGTCCGGGGTGGCCATCGCGGCGGCCGTCGCGATGCTCTTCCTGGCCCTGTTCCCCGACGTCATGCCCTCCTCGCTGGACCCGAAGTGGAGCCTGACGGCGGCGAACGCGGCCTCCAGCCCCTATACGCTCAAGATCATGACGTGGGTCGGGGTGATCATGATGCCGCTGATCATGGCCTACCAGGCGTGGACGTACTGGGTCTTCCGTAAGCGCATCGGTACCCGGCACATCCCCGCCGCCCACTGATGCTTCGGGTGGTGTGTTTCACGTGAAACCAATCGACCCCCGGCTGCTGCGGTACGCGCGGGCCACTCGGTTCTTCCTCATCGCCTCCGTGGCGCTGGGCCTGGCCGGAGCGGGTCTGGTCATCGCGCAGGCGATGCTGATCGCCGAGATCGTGGTGGGCGCCTTCCAGCGGGGCGAGGACGTGGGGGCGCTGACGCTTCCGCTGGGGCTGCTGGCGCTGGTCGCCGTCGGCCGGGCCGCCATCTCCTGGCTGACCGAGCTGGCCGCCCATCGGGCCGGTGCGGCGGTCAAGTCGGAGTTGCGGCTGCGACTGGTGGAACGGGCCGTGCGGCTCGGCCCGAGCTGGCTGGACTCCCAGCGGACCGGTGAGCTCACCACCCTCGCCACCCGGGGCATCGACGCGCTGGACGACTACTTCGCGCGCTATCTGCCCCAGTTGGGGCTGGCCGTGGTGGTGCCGGTGGCGGTGCTCGCCCGGATCGTCACCGCGGACTGGATCTCCGCGCTGATCATCATCGCCACCCTGCCGTTGATCCCGCTGTTCATGATGCTCATCGGCTGGGCCACCCAGTCCCGGATGGACCGCCAGTGGCGGCTGCTGTCCCGGCTGTCAGGGCACTTTCTCGATGTCGTCGCCGGACTGCCGACCCTCAAGGTCTTCGGCCGGGCGAAGGCCCAAGCCGCCTCGATCCGCGCGATCACGGCCGACTACCGGCGGGCCACGCTCAAGACGCTGCGGCTGGCCTTTCTGTCCTCCCTGGCCCTGGAACTGCTCTCCACCGTGTCGGTCGCCCTGGTCGCGGTCGACATCGGCATGCGGCTGGTGCACGGCGAGATGGACCTCTTCACCGGGCTGGTGGTGCTGGTGCTCGCCCCTGAGGCGTATCTGCCACTGCGGCAGGTGGGCGCGCAGTACCACGCGGCGGCGGAGGGGCTGGCGGCGGCGGACGAGGTGTTCGCGGTGCTGGAGCGCGAGCCCTCGAACACGGGCGGTTCGCCGGCCCTCGATGGCCGGGCGGCCCCCGATGCCCGGAGCGCCGCGCTCACGCTGGACGGGCTGGTGGTCCGCCACCCCGGGCGCAGCGAACCGTCCCTCGCCCGGACCTCATTCGAGATCCGCCCGGGGGAGACGGTCGCCGTCGTGGGCCCCAGCGGTGCCGGGAAGTCGACGCTGCTGAACGCCGTGCTGGGCTTCGCGACACCGGACGAGGGCCGAGTGCGGATCGGGGGCCGCGACCTGGCCGCGCTGGACCCGGAGAGCTGGCGGCGCCAGATCGCCTGGGTGCCCCAGCGCCCGTATCTCTTCGCCGGGACGATCGCGGAGAACGTCCGGCTGGCCCGGCCGGACGCCGATGACGCGGCGGTACGGGCCGCCCTGCGGGACGCGGACGCGCTGCGCTTCGTCTCCGCGCTGCCGGACGGGATCGAAGCCCGGCTCGGCGAGATGGGCGCGGGGCTCTCCGCGGGCCAACGGCAGCGGGTCGCCCTGGCGCGCGCCTTCCTGGCCGACCGGCCGGTGCTGCTGCTGGACGAGCCGACGGCGAATCTGGACGGCGAGACGGAGGCGTCGGTCGTCGAGGCGGTGCGGCGGCTGGCCGAGGGCCGCACGGTGCTGCTGGTGGTCCACCGCCCGGCGCTGCTTCCACTGGCCGACCGCGTGCTGCGGCTGCCGGGGGCGGACGCTTCTGGTGGGCTGGGCCTTCTGCGGGATGCTTCGGGTGGGCCGGGCCTCTTGCCGGACGCTTCTGGTGGTCCGGACCCTCTGTCGACCGCTTCTGGTGGGCCGGTCCTTCTGCCCGATGCTTCGGGTGGGCCGGACCTCCTGCCCGCCGCTTCTGGTGGACCGAGCCACCTGCCCGACGTTTCCGGTGGACCTGCCCTCCTGCCCGCCGCTGGGCGCGAGTTGGCGGTGAGCGGCGTGCGCCCGGGGCCGACCGTCTCTGTCCGGCCCGTGACCGCGCCGGGCGGATCGGTCCCGTCGCATCGCTCGGCCGCACATCCGCGCCGGGGTGCGCTGGCGCGGGTGCGGGGCGCCGCACGTGGCGGGCGCGGCCGGTTCGGGCTGGCGCTGCTGCTCGGGAGCCTCGCCCTGCTGAGCGCGGTCGGGCTGATGGCGGTCTCCGGTTGGCTGATCTCCCGGGCCGCGCAGCAGCCGCCCGTCCTCTATCTGATGGTGGCCGTCACCGCGACCCGGGCGTTCGGGATCGGCCGGGCCGTCTTCCGCTACGCCGAGCGCCTGGTCTCGCATGACGCCGTGCTGCGGGTGCTGGCCGAGCTGAGGGTCGCCGTCTACCGGCGGCTCGAGCGGCTGGCGCCCGCGGGGCTCGGCCGGACGCGCCGCGGCGATCTGCTCTCCCGGCTGGTGGCCGATGTGGACGCCGTCCAGGACTACTTCCTGCGCTGGCTGCTGCCCGTCGGCACCGCGCTGACCGTCGGCGCGGCCTCGGTGGGCTTCCTCACCTGGGTGCTGCCCGAGGCCGGGGCCGTGCTGGCGGCGGGGCTGCTGGTGGCGGGGGTCGCGGTGCCCGTCGTGTCCGGGGCGCTCGCGCGACGGGCGGAGCGCCGACTGGCACCGGCGCGCGGTGCCCTGTCGGCGCAGATCGTCGATCTGCTCGCGGGGGCCGCCGAGTTGACCGTCGCGGGCGCGCTGCCGCGCCGGCTGGACAGGGTGCGCCGGGCCGATGGGGTGCTCACCCGGATCGCCCGGCGGGCGGCGGCCGCCGCAGGCACCGGTGCCGGGCTGTCCGCACTGGTCTGCGGGCTGACCGTGGCGGCCGCGGCGTGGGTGGGCGTGCCGGCCGTGACCGACGGCCGGATCCACGGGGTGTGGCTGGCGGTCGTGGTGCTGACCCCGCTCGCCGCCTTCGAAGCCGTCGCGGGGCTGCCGCTCGCGGTGCAGCACCGGCAGCGGGTGCGGCGGGCCACGGAGCGGGTGTACGAGGTGCTGGACGAGCCGCTTCCGGTGCGCGAGCCCGACGAGGCGCGGCGCGAGGAGGCGCCCGGTGCGCCCTATCCGCTGGTGCTGCGCGGGATCACCGCCCGCCACCCCGGCCAGGGTGCCCCCGCGCTGGACGGGTTCGGTCTGGAGCTGCGGCCGGGCCGCCGGGTCGCGGTCGTCGGCCCGTCGGGGGCGGGCAAGAGCACGCTCGCCCAAGTGATGCTCCGCTTCCTGGACACCGAGGGCGGCACCTACACGCTGGCGGGCCGGGACGCTGCCGCCCTGGACGGGGACGCGGTGCGGCGGCTCGTCGGTCTCTGCGCCCAGGACGCCCATGTCTTCGACAGCTCGCTGCGCGAGAACCTGCGGCTGGCCCGCCCAGGCGCGAGCGATGACGAGCTTCGCGCGGCGCTGGCCAGGGCCCGGCTGCTGGACTGGGTGGACGGACTGCCGGACGGCCTGGACACGCTCGTCGGCGAGCAGGGCGCACGCCTCTCCGGCGGCCAGCGGCAGCGGCTGGCACTGGCCCGCGCGCTGCTGGCGGACTTCCCGGTGCTGGTGCTGGACGAACCGGCCGAGCACCTGGACCTGCCCACAGCCGACGCGCTGACGGCCGACCTGCTGTCGGCGACCCAGGGGCGCACCACCGTCCTGATCACGCACCGGCTGGCGGGCCTGGACGCGGTGGACGAGGTGATCGTGCTCGACGGGGGCCGGGCCGTCCAGCGCGGGACGTACGGAGAACTGGCCTCGGCCGACGGGCCGTTCCGCCGGATGCTGGAGCGCGAGGCCGTGGAGTGCGGAGCCATGGAGGGCGGAGCCCTGGTGGGCACCGGGCACCCGGGCGCCGGGCACTAGGGCGCGGACACCGGGGCGCTGGCTAGGCGGCTCTGTCCGGCGGATCGTCGCAGACCCGCGACCGCCTGGCCCGGCGACCCCGGCTAGGGCTGGGAGGCGCCTCCCCGGCACCGCTGGGGGCGCCCTCCGACACCGCTGTGAGGCGCCCCCGGTAGCAGACGGCGAGGGCTACGGCACGAGCTCTCGCGGTCTACGGCGCCAGATAGGCGCGGGGTCCGGCAGCAGACTGCGTGGGCCTGGGCAACGGTCGCAGCGGGCCCCGGCGCCAGCCCGCGGCAGCCACGGCACCAGCTGCCGTGGGCTGCGGCACCAGGTGGGCGCGGGGTCCGGCGCCAGGCGGCGCGGGCTCCCGGTAACGGTCGCAGCCGGCCGCGGCGCCAGCTGTCGCGGGCTACGGCGCCAGAGGGGCCCGGGGCCAGGCACCGGACGGCGCGGGCCTCCGCGCCCGCCCGCAGCGGGGCACGGCGCCAGCTGTCGTGGGCTACGGCGCCTGCTGTCGCGGGGTTACGCGCCAGACCGCCGCGGGTCCGGCAGGAGACGGCGTGGGGCCTCGGCAACGGTCGACGCGGGCCACGGCGCCAGCTCGCAGCAGCCACGGCACCAGCTGCCCCTGGGTTACGGCGCCAGCCTCAGCGGGCCTCGGGCCTCGCGGTGCCAGCCGCTTGGTGTCGCAGGCGGCAGTCGACCGTTGCGCAGGCGACGAAGATCCACCGGACAGGGGTCAGCGCGAGCAGAGCGGCGTTCATGTGTGCCATTCATTAGGCTCGACGGCATGGCGGCCGCTGCGCCCTCCCCCGATCCCCTGGACGTGGCCGCGGAGGCGACCCGGGGTCTGCGTGGGCTGTCCACCGAGCTCACGGCGCGGCTGCCGCGGCTGCTGGAGGCGATGCGTTCGCTCGGCGACGGGCCGGACGCGCATACCGTCCTCGACCGGATCGTGCGCACCGCGGCCGAGCTCGTGGGCGCCCGCTGCGCCGCGATCGGGGTGCACCACGCCGACGGCCATGCCGCCGGAGGTCAGGGCCTGGCCGATGTAGTCACCTACGGCGGCACCGAGACCGACCGGGAGCGGTGTGCGGAGTTGCCGGCCGACGCACTGCGCACCGGTACGCCGTCGGCCGACCGGCCGCCGGGCTCGTATCTCAGCCTTCCGCTGCGGGTCGGGGAGGAGGTCTTCGGCACCCTCTGCCTTGCCGGGAAGCGGGACGGCGGTCCGTTCACCGAGTCCGACCGGCATCTGGTCGAGGTGCTGGCGACCGAGGCGGGGATCGCCATCGGCCACACCCGCGTCCAGGGGGCCACCCGGCAGCGCGAGCGCTGGATCGAGGGCTCGGTGGCGGTCACCCAGGCGCTGCTGTCCGGCGGTGCCGGGGAAGGGCCCGCCGTGGTTGCCGAGAAGGTCCGGGAACTCGCGGACGCGGTGGTGGGGATCGTGCTGCTGCCGGAAGAGGGCGAGGGCGGGCTGAAGGTCGCGGCGGTGGCCGCCGATGAGCGGTCCGGGCTGCTCGGCACCGTACTGCCGGCTCGCTCCCCGGCCGTGCCGAGGCTGCTGGCCGGTCAGCCGGTCGTCATCGAGGACCCGGCCACCGACCCGCTGCTCGGCACCGGCGTCCCCGGGCGCTACGGGCCGAGCCTGATGGTCCCGCTGAGCAGCGGGGACCGGGTGGTCGGCGTGCTGGCCACCGCGCGCGAGCGCGGCGCCAGCCCGTTCACCGCCACCGAGCGCACCCTGGCCGCCCAGTTCGCGGCGCAGGCGGCGGTCGCGCTGGTGCTCGCCGAGGCGCAGCGCGACCGGGAGCGGCTCGCGGTCCTCGAGGAGCGCGACCGGATCGCCCGCGATCTCCATGACCTCGTCGTCCAGCGGCTCTTCGCGACCGGGATGCTGCTGGAGAGCGCGGAGCGCCAGTTGGACGCGCCGGAGGTGCGGGAGCGGATCGAGCGGGCCGTCGAGGAACTGGGCGCCACCATCCAGGAGGTGCGGACGGCGATCTACGCGCTGCAGCAGACCCCGCCGGAGACGCCGCCCGGGCTGCGCGGCCGGGTGCTGCGGGAGGTCAGGGCGGCCGCCGTGCCGCTGGGCTTCCAGCCGTCCCTGACCTTCGTGGGCCCGGTGGACTCCCGGGTCGGCACGGCGACCGGCGCCCATCTCGTCGCGGCGCTGCGCGAGGCGCTGTCCAACGCCTTCCGGCACGCGCGGGCGGAGCGGATCGAGGTGGTCGTGGACGCCACCGGGCGGCTTGCGGACGGGCGACCGTCGGTGCGGCTGACGGTCGCGGACGACGGGGTGGGCGTGCCCGCGGGCGGGCGGCGGAGCGGTCTGACGAACCTGGTGCGGCGGGCCGAGGCGCTGGGCGGGTCGAGCGGCGTCGGGCCCGGGCTCGGGGAGGGCGGGCGCGGTACGACGGTGGTGTGGGAGGCGCCGCTGCCGAGCGAGGGCGCTTGACGCCGCTGTGCGTCTGATGCCGCCGTACGTCTGACGCCGCTGTGCGTCTGATGCGGCTGTGCGTCTGGCGTCGCCGTAGCCTGACGCCGCTGTGCATCTGGTGGTGGGCTGTGTGCCTGCGTCTGCCGTGCGTGTGACGTCGCCGTGCGACTGCGTCTGCCGTACGCGTGATGGCGCGGTACGCCTGCGGCTGCCATACGCGTGACGCCGCCCAGCGCCTGACGGCGGGCCGCGTGCCTGCGTCTGCCGTCGTGCGCCTGACGCAGCCGTACACCTACGTCTGCCGCACTCGTGACGCGTCGCCGCCGGGCGAGGGTGATGCCCGGCGGGCCGCTGTGTGCCCGACACGCCGCTGTGGGGCGCTGGTTGTCGCTCGCCCGGCCCAACGCCTCACCTACGCGGGCCAACTAGCGCGCCGTCGGAGTGCGGGTCGTGGTGGCCGACGGTGGGATGAGGCTCGCGGGCCGTTCGGACCTTCGTATCCCATCGCCCTCCGCGACAGATGTTGGCCCGCCCGCGGGGAAGGAAGTCATGACGTGAACAGCCAGAGTCCCACTCCCAAGCGATCCCGGACACGCCGCCGGGTCCTTTTCGCCACCCTTGCTGCGGCGAGCCTCACCGGCCAGGTGCTGACCATGTCCCCCGCCGCACAGGCGGACGACACTCTGGGCGGCGGCCGTCCCCAGCCGCCCCGGCCGCCGTCCATCATCCACGGGGTCCAGGAGTTCACCACGGACGGCACCTTCACGCCTCCCGCGGGCGTCACCTCGGTGCACATCCAGGCGTGGGGAGCGGGCGGCGGTGGCGGCGGCGGTGGTGGCGGCGCCAGCGCCACGGCGACCGGCGCCGGCGGCACTGGCGGTGGCGGCGGATCCGGCGGCTTCACCTGGTGCGTCATCCCGGTGACGCCCTTCGCCACCTACACGGTGGACCTGGGCACCGGTGGTGGCGCCGGTACCGGCGGTCCCGGCGGCACCGGCACCGCTGGTGCCGGAGGTGCCGGTGGCACCGGTGGCAATGGTGGCGCGACGTCCCTGGTCTCCACCACCGGTACCCAGCTCATCGCCGGTGGCGGCACGGGCGGCACGGGCGGTGGCGGCGGATCGGCCGCTCCGGGCACTCCGGGCACCGGCGGCACCGGTGGCACCGGCGCCTGCAACAGCTTCTCCGCGGTGAACCGCACCGGTGAGAACGGGGCGTCCGGTGCCGACGGCGGCGCGGGCGGCGACGCGGTCGACGGCATCGTCGAGCTGCCCCCGACGAACACCAGCGCGGGCGGCGACGGCGGCGTCGGCGGCCCCGGTGGCAACACCCCGGGCAGCGCGGGCGCCCCCGGTACCGCCGGCGGCAACGGCTACCTGGTCTTCTTCTGGTAAACGCGGTTGGTGAACGCGGTCGTGCGAACCGCCGCCCCCCGGCCCCACGGCCGGGGGGCGGTCGCGTGCGCTTCAGCCCGTCAGGGTCCGCTCGACGATCCGCTCGATGACGGCGGCGACGCCGTCCTCGGTGTTGGCGTCCGTGCGGTGGGTGGTCGCGGCGAGCACATCCGGATGGGCGTTGGCCATCGCGTAGGAGGTGCCCGCCCACATCAGCATCTCCAGGTCATTGGGCATATCGCCGAACGCCACGACCTCCGCGGCGGAGATCCCGCGCTCGGCACAGCACCGGGCCAGAGTGCTGGCCTTGCTGACCCCGAGCCCGCTGACCTCCAGCAGGGCGGACGGGCTGGAGCGGGTGAAGTCGCCGTAGGTCCCGGCCACCGAGCGGGCCAGCCGGAGGAAGGCGTCGGGCGCCAGCTCGGGGTGGTGGGCGAGCAGCTTGAGGACCGGCATGTCGGCGTGCGCGAATCCGTCGTGCAGCAGCTTCTCGGCGGGGGCGACGATCGCGCCCGGGTCGAGATGGAACGGCGGGTACTCCGGTTCGTAGAAGATCCCGCCGCTGCGCTCGATCGCGAAGGACGTGCCGGGGGCCGCCTCGCGCAGCGCCTCGACGACGGCGAGGGCCTGGCCGGCGGCGAGCGGGCGGACCTCGATCGGCAGCCCGCCCCGGTGCAGATCGACCACGGCGGCGCCATTGGCGCAGATCGCCAGGCCGTGGCCGTGCACATGGGCGCTGACGACGTCCATCCAGCGGGCCGGGCGGCCGGTGACGAAGAACACCTCGATGCCCGCCCGCTCGGCCGCCGCGAGCGCCGCCACGGTGCGGTCGGAGACCGTCTTGTCGTCCTGCAGCAGGGTGCCGTCGAGGTCGGTGGCGATCAGCCGGGGCCGGGCCGGGGCGGGGTGGGAAGGCTCTGGGGCCGGGGTGTTCGGCCGCTCGGTCGCAGGGGTCACGGCAACCATCCTCCCGCATATGCCGCTCAGCGGTGCCGGGGCTGTGCTCGGGTGGGACCTTGGGCGCCGTCACCGGACGTCCCGAGGCGCCGTCCCAGGTGTCCCGCCCGTACGGCGTTGACATCGGTGCGGCGCTGATATCGGTGCGACGTCGACATCGGTGCGGCGTTGTCACACCCACCGCTTAGGCTCGCCCCATGCGAGTGAGCACCGTGATCCTGCCCGTCTACCGCTGGTCCGAGCGCGGCCGGGAGATATGGCAGCGCGCCGAGGAGCTGGGTTTCCACGCGGCGTACACCTATGACCACCTGTCCTGGCGCAGCTTTCGCGACGGGCCCTGGTTCGGGGCGGTCCCCACGCTGACGGCGGCCGCGGCGGCGACCTCCCGGCTGCGGCTGGGCACCCTGGTCACCTCCCCGAACTTCCGGCATCCGGTGACGCTGGCCAAGGAGCTGATCACGCTGGACGACGTGTCCGGCGGGCGGATCACGCTCGGCATCGGCGCGGGCGGTTCCGGCTTCGACGCGACGGCGCTGCTGCGGGGCGACGAGGAGCCGTGGTCGCCCCGGGAGCGGGCGGACCGCTTCGGCGAGTTCGTCGAGCTGCTCGACCGGCTGCTGACGCATGATGTGGTGACGCACGAGGGCACCCACTACAGCGCCCACGAGGTGCGCAACATCCCCGGCTGTGTGCAGCGGCCGCGGCTGCCGTTCGCGGTGGCCGCCACCGGTCCGCGCGGACTGCGGCTCGCGGCGCGCTACGGCCAGGCGTGGGTGACCACGGGCGACCCGAAGATCTCCGAGACCGGCACCCCGGCCGATTCGCTGGCCGCCATCGCGGGTCAGATCGAGCGGCTGGGGCAGGCGTGCGCGGCGGCCGGACGGGACACCGGCGAGCTCGACAAGATCATGCTCACCGGTTTCACCCCGGAGGCCACAGGGCCGCTGAGCTCGGTGGACGCCTTCGTGGACTTCGCGGGACGCCATGCCGAGCTGGGCATCGACGAGATCGTGCTGCACTGGCCGATCCCCGATTCGATCTTCGCGGCCGACCTCGCGACCTTCGAGAAGATCGCCACCGAGGGCGCGGCACAGATCGCCGGGTAGCGGGTGTGGCGCGCCTTGCCGGATCGCCGAACAAAGGGCAGGGCGCAGATCGCCCTATAAGCGGCAGAATCGGGTATAGAGCCTTTGGCGTCGCGTCACTGGGGAGGCATCCCATGCCGCATACCCGCTATGCCCCCGACCGGGGGCTGACCACCCGCATGGTCACGACGATGTTCTTCATCGGGCTGCTCTATGTGGTCTTCATCGGTGTGCTGCTCGCCCTGTTCAAGGGCGCCTGGCTGCTGATCGTGATCATCGCGGGAGGGCTGTTCGTGGCGCAGTTCTGGTTCAGCGACCGGATCGCGGCGTTCAGCATGGGCGCCCGGGAGGTCACCCCGCAGCAGGCCCCCGAGCTGCACGGTGCGGTGGACCGGCTGTGCGCGCTGGCGGACATGCCCAAGCCGCGGGTGGCCATCGCCGACACCGATGTGCCGAACGCCTTCGCCACCGGCCGCAATCAGCGCAACGCGCTGGTGTGCGCCACCACGGGGCTGCTGCGGCGGCTGGAGCCGGAGGAGCTGGAGGGCGTGCTCGCCCATGAGCTCTCGCATGTGGCGCACCGCGATGTGGCGGTCATGACCATCGCGTCCTTCCTCGGCGTGCTGGCGGGCATCATGACCCGCGCGGCGCTGTGGGGCGGGCTCAGCCGGGGCAGCCGTAACAACAATGTGGGCATCGCGGTGCTGCTCATCCCCCTGATCAGCGCCGTGGTCTATGCGATCAGCTTTCTGCTGACCCGGCTGCTGTCCCGCTACCGCGAGCTGTCCGCCGACCGCGCCGGCGCGCTGCTCACCGGGCGCCCCTCGGCGCTCGCCGCCGCGCTGACCAAGGTGACGGGGCAGATGGCCCGGATCCCGACCAGGGATCTGCGCAAGGTGGAGCCGTTCAACGCCTTCTTCTTCGCGCCCGCGCTCTCCGGGGAGAGCGTCAGCCGGCTGTTCTCCTCGCATCCGACGCTGGAGCGGCGGCTCGACCAGCTCGCCCGCATCTCCACCCAGCTCGGCCAGGCGGGAAGGGGCTGAGCGTGAGGATCTTGGACGCCATCCTGGGCCGCAGCAAGCCGGTGCGCCCCGACCTCGACCGGCTCTTCGGGCTCCCGGGGGCCGCGGTCAGCCTGGAGGCGGGGCGGGGTTCACCCCGACCGGGCGGGGCTCGGTCTGTTTCGCGAGCGTGGAGGGCGGCGCGTTCTCCCAGCTCCAGCGGGATGTGCGGGAGCTGCTGGACGCGGACACGGACCGGGGCGGAGTGCCCGTGGAGTTCAGCCAGGACGCGTACGGCTACACCTGGCTGCTGGCCCGGCAGCCGCCGGACGATGTGCCCGCCCTGGTGAACGATCTGCACGCGGTCAATTCGCTGCTCCAGGACGGCGGGTTCGGCCCTCAGCTGCTGTGCTCGCTGATCGGATTCCAGGACCCGGCGGGGCGTTCGCTCGCGCTGGTCTATCTCTACAAGCGCGGCACCTTCTACCCCTTCGCGCCGCTGCCGGGCGTCGCGGAGAAGCGGGACAACGCGCTGGAGCTCCAGATGCGGGCGCTGCTCGGGGACGATCTGCGGATCGAGGAGGACCTGAGCCGCTGGTTCCCGGTCTGGGGCGCACCGGGTCTCTAGCGGCCCGGCTCAACGGGCTTCCAGCGGCCCATCTCCGCCCGGATGAACCGGCCCCACTCGCTCCGGATGAACCGGCCCGACCTGCCCCCGATGCAGCGGCCCAACTCCCCCCGGTGCAAAGGCGAATCCACGGACCGGACAGGCCCTCAGGCATAGGAATGGGCTCGCGGGGCACCTTCTACCTTCGACATCGCATGCCGGAAGGTGACCTGACGCCCGGGGGAGGGCCGAATGAACTACTTGCGCGGCTTCATCCCATGGATCGCCCTCGCGGTCGTGTCGACACTCGGCTGGCAGTGGGGCGCCCTGGCCGGGCTGGTGCTGGGTGGCGCGATGCTGGTGCGGGCCCGTAAGGCGGGCATGGCGGCCGACGCCCTCATCCTGGAGTGCAGCACGGTGGCCTTCTTCACCGCGCTGACGATCTGGGCCTTCGCCCGGCCGGACAGTGGACTCAAGGACTACATCGGGGCGCTGGCGCTGAGCTGGCTCGCCGTCACCGCCTGGACGACGCTCGCCGTGGGACGGCCCTTCACCACCGGTGTCGCCCGCCGCCAGGCACCGCCCGAGGTGTGGGACACCTATGTGTTCAAGCGGATCAATGTGGTGATCACCCGCGCCTGGTCCACCGCCTTCACCCTCTCCGCCGCGGCCATGGTCGTGGTGATCTCCGCCGGTCTGGGCATGGTGGCGGCGCTCACGGTCCAGTTCGCGGGGTTCGTCCTTCCGGCCCTGTTCACCGCGTGGTACCCAGGGTGGGCACGGTCGCGTCTCACACCGGCCGCACACCGGGCATAAGCCCCCGGAATACCTGTGGATACCCGGGGTAACCCCCGCCCGTCGGGGTCCTTCCCCTACGGGCGCGTCAGACCCGAGGACGAGGGGAATCCCACCGTCAGGAGTGACGCCGCTTGTGGCTCACACCACTACGGTCGAACACGTGACTGTGATCGCCACCGAAAGTCTGAGCAAGCGGTTCCCCCGCGTCACCGCGCTCGACCGGCTCTCCGTCGACATCGCACCAGGAGTAACTGGCCTGGTGGGTGCGAACGGCGCCGGTAAGTCCACGCTGATCAAGATCCTGCTCGGGTTGTCCCCCGCCAGCGAGGGCCGCGCTTCCGTGCTCGGTCTCGATGTGGCCAAGGACGGCAGCGCCATCCGCGAAAGCGTCGGCTATATGCCCGAGCACGACTGTCTGCCGCCCGATGTCTCGGCGACCGAGTTCGTCGTCCACATGGCGCGCATGTCCGGGCTGCCGCCCTCCGCCGCCCGTGAGCGCACGGCCGACACGCTGCGCCATGTCGGCCTGTACGAGGAGCGATATCGCCCGATGGGCGGCTACTCCACGGGCATGAAGCAGCGGGTCAAGCTGGCCCAGGCGCTGGTGCACGACCCCCGCCTGGTCCTGCTGGACGAGCCGACCAACGGCCTGGACCCGGTCGGCCGCGATGAGATGCTCGGCCTGATCCGTCGCGTCCACACCGACTTCGGCATCTCGGTCCTGGTCACCTCGCATCTGCTCGGCGAGCTGGAGCGCACCTGTGACCACGTCGTGGTCATCGACGGCGGCAAGCTGCTCCGCTCCAGCTCCACCAGTGACTTCACCCAGGCGACGGCCTCGCTCGCGGTCGAGGTGACCGACACCACCGACCACCCCGACGGCACCAAGGCGCTGCGCACCGCCCTCGACCGGGCCGGGCTCACCGTCCAGCCCGTCGGCCGCGAGGCCGACGGGACGCCCGGCTCCGACCATGTGCTGCTGGTCGATGTCGCGAGCGAGGAGACGTACGACACGGTCCGCGACACCATCGCCGACCTCGGCCTCGGCCTGGTCCGCATGGAGCAGCGCCGCCACCGCATCGCGGAGATCTTCCGGTCCGACGACGATGCGGACGCCTCGGATGCCCCGGACGCCCCGGACGGCACGGAGAAGCCCGCAGGACCGGCCGGCGCAAGCGCACACGGGAACGGAGGTGCCGTCGATGCCGCCTGAGACCGTGACCCAGCAGCGTGCCGACGTCATTCACAACATCGGCTATCGCCACTACGACGGCCCGCGCCTCGGCCGCGCCTACGCCCGCCGCTCGCTCTTCTCCCAGAGCCTGCGCGGCGCCTACGGCCTCGGCCGCTCGGCGAAGTCCAAGGTGGCGCCGATGCTGCTGTTCGCCGTGATGTGCATGCCCGCCGCGATCATCGTCGCGGTGGCCATCGCCACCAAGGTGGACGAGCTCCCCGTCGAGTACACCCGCTACGCGATCATGCTGCAGGCCGTGATCGGCCTGTACACCGCCTCCCAGGCGCCACAGTCCGTCTCCCGGGACCTGCGCTTCAAGACGGTCCCGCTCTACTTCTCGCGGCCCATCGAAACGATGGACTATGTGGTGGCCAAGTTCGCCGCCATGGCCTCGTCGCTGTTCATCCTCACCGGCGCGCCCCTGCTGATCCTCTACGTCGGGGCACTGCTCGCCAAGCTGGACTTCGCCGATCAGACGAAGGGCTTCGCACAAGGACTGATCTCCGTGGCTCTGCTCTCGCTTCTCTTCGCCGGCATCAGCCTGGTCGTCGCCGCGCTCACCCCGCGCCGCGGCTTCGGCGTCGCCGCCGTCATCGCCCTGCTGACCATCTCCTACGGCGCGGTGTCCGCCGTCCAGGCCATCGCGTGGGACCAGGGCAGCACCGGCCCGGTGAGCTGGATCGGGCTGTTCTCGCCGATCACCATCATCGACGGGGTGCAGACGGCCTTCCTCGGTGCCACCTCCTCCTTCCCCGGCGGGGTCGGCCCCGGCACCGGAACCGGGCTCGTCTACATCCTCGTTCTCCTCGGCCTGATCGCCGGCTCGTACGGGCTGCTGATGCGCCGCTACCGAAAGGTCGGCCTGTGACCACGATCGCCATCGACAACGTCTCCCGCTGGTTCGGGAACGTCGTGGCCGTCAACGACGTGACCATGAACATCGGCCCCGGTGTCACCGGGCTCCTCGGCCCCAACGGCGCCGGCAAGTCCACCCTCATCAACATGATGGGCGGCTTTCTGGCCCCCTCCACCGGGTCCGTGACCCTGGACGGCGCCCAGATCTGGCGCAATGAGCAGGCCTACCGCCACATCGGCATCGTCCCCGAGCGCGAGGCGATGTACGACTTCCTCACCGGCCGCGAGTTCGTGATCGCCAACGCCGAGCTGCACGGGCTGCCCGATCCGCGTGGTGCCGCCCGTAAGGCGCTCGACACCGTCGAGATGGACTACGCGGGCTCCCGGAAGATCGCCACGTACAGCAAGGGCATGCGGCAGCGCGTGAAGATGGCCTCCGCGCTGGTGCACGAGCCGTCGGTGCTCCTCCTGGACGAGCCGTTCAACGGCATGGACCCCCGGCAGCGGATGCAGCTCATGGATCTGCTGCGGCGGATGGGCGCGGAGGGCCGCACCGTGCTGTTCTCCTCGCACATCCTCGAGGAGGTCGAGCAGCTGGCGGCGCATATCGAGGTGATCGTCGCGGGACGGCACGCCGCCTCCGGCGACTTCCGCAAGATCCGCCGGCTGATGACGGACCGTCCGCACCGCTATCTCGTACGGTCCAGCGACGACCGCGCGCTCGCGGCCGCCCTGATCGCCGACCCGTCGACCACCGGTATCCAGGTCGACGCGAGCACCGGTGCCGACGGCGGACTGCACATCCAGGCGGTCGACTTCGCCCGCTTCACCGAACTGCTGCCCCGGGTCGCCCGTGACCAGCACATCCGGCTCCTCACGGTCTCGCCCTCCGACGAGTCCCTGGAAAGCGTCTTCTCCTACCTCGTCGCGGCCTGAAAGGAGCCCATAGCGATGTCCTCGCTCTACCACCCCACCGTCGCACGGCTCACCTACCGGGCCCTGCTCGGCCGCCGCCGGGCGCTGATCCTCTTCTCACTCCCCGGTCTGCTGCTGCTGATCTCGATCGCCGTACGGCTGCTCACCGGAGCCGACGACGAGACGGCCGACGCGATCCTCGGCGGCTTCGCGATGGCCACCATGGTCCCGCTGATCGGCGTGATCGCCGGTACGGGCGCGATCGGCCCGGAGATCGACGACGGCTCCGTCATCTATCTGCTGGCCAAGCCGGTGAAGCGGCCGACGATCATCTTCACCAAGCTGATCGTGGCGATCGGCGTCACGGTCGCCTTCTCCGCGATCCCCACCCTGCTCGCGGGCTTCCTGCTGAACGGCAACGCCAATCAGCTGGCCGTCGGCTACGCCGTCGCCGCCGCCGTGGCCTCGGTCGCCTACAGCGCGGTCTTCCTGCTGCTGGGCACCGTGACCCGGCATGCGGTGATCGCGGGTCTTGTCTACGCCCTGGTGTGGGAGACGTTCTTCGGCAACCTGGTGGCCGGGGCCCGCAAGCTCAGCGTCCAGCAGTGGGCGCTGGCGCTCGGGCAGAAGGTCGCGGACGGCGATGTGATCACGTCGGATGTCGGCCTGACGACCGGCGTCATCCTGCTGCTGGTCGTGACCGTGGCCGCGACCTGGTTCGCGGGCCGCAAGCTGCGCACGCTGACCCTCGCGGGGGAGGAGTGACCACCGGCGTGACCGGCGTGACTTGCGCGGCCCGCGTGACCCGCGTGAGGTGACGCCCGGCGCCCGGGGGTTCGTGTACGCCTTACGGGCGCCAGGGGCGCGTACGCGCCTTAGGGCGCCCTGGAGTTCGTGCCCGCCTTACGGCGTCCAGGAGTTTGTGCCCGCCTTACGGCCGCCACCGTGCAGGGACGGCGGAGCGGCCGCCCGTTGTCTCCGCGGTGGCGGCGGTTGTCGTGACGGCCGCCGCCGCGGCGTGTCCGGGGCCGCGTTGGCCTGGCCCAGGGCGGAGGCCACGGCCGCGGACGAACCGAGCAGGACGGTCGCGCGATGAGACCGGGAGTGGCGGCGGGAGTTGTCGGCCGGCCCTCCGTGGCCTGAGGACCGGCTGTGAAGGCGTGCGCCGCTCAGACTCGAGCCGTTCGGCCCTCGGGGCCGCTCAGGACCGGATCTTGCGGTCGCGTCCCGCGCCGAGGCCCAGCGCCGCCAGCACCCCGCACACCGCCAGCATCAGCGTGAGCGGCAGCCCCCAGCCGCCGATGGTCTGGTGCACCACGCCGAGCGCCAGAGGGCCCACCGCGGCCAGCAGATAGCCCCAGGTCTGCGCCATACCGGACAGCCGCGCGGAGGTGTGGGCGTCCCCGGTCCGCAGCACCATCATGGTCAGCGCGAGCCCCACGGCCCCGCCCTGTCCGACGCCGATCAGCGTCGCCCAGACCCACGCCCCGGCGACGGGAGCCACCAGCAGGCCCGCGATCCCGGCGCCCATCAGCGCCGCGACCGCGACGGCCAGTATCCGCTGGGAGCGCATCCGTCCGGCGAGGGTGGGCACCACGAACGAACCGACCATCTGCAGCATGGTGCTGAAGGCGAACACCAGCCCGGCCGTGTTCTTGCTCATGCCGTGGTCGGTGAAGATCGTCGGCAGCCAGGCGATGCAGACGTACGCGATCGACGACTGCAACCCCATGAACAGCGTGACCTGCCAGGCCAGCGGGGAGCGGCTCAGCCTCGGCTCCGCCTCCGGTGTCGTCCTTACGGGCGTCGCCGCGGGCTCACCGTGGTGCGTTCCGCGCCGTGCGAGCACCGTCTGGGGTATCCAGACCAGCGCCGCGACCGCCGCCAGCAGCGACCAGGAGGCGAGCGACCCCTGCCAGCCGCCGAGCGCGTTCTCCAGGGGCACGGCGGAGGCGGCGGAGACCGTCGCCCCGCCGATCATCGAGGTGGTGTAGAGCGCGGTCATCCCGGCGGCCCGGTGCGGGAAGTCCCGCTTGACCAGGCCCGGCATCAGCACATTGAGGAACGCGATCCCGCTGCCGACGAGGGCGCCCCCGGCGAAGAGCGTCATTACGGGCGGTGCCACGCGCAGCAGGATGCCGCCGATCAGCAGCGCCAGCGCGCTCAGCAGCACCGCCTCGGTGCCCCAGCGCCGGGCGAGCCGGGGCGCGAAGGGCGAGGCCAGGCCCATGAAGATCAACGGAATGGTCGTCACCAGGCTGCTCATGGTCGCGGACAGCCCGAAGTGGCCGCTGATCTCGCCGAGCAGCGGGGAGACCCCGGCGAGCGCGGCCCGCATGTTGAGCGACGCCAGCACGATGCCGATCAGGAGAAGGGCGGGGTGGGCCCGCAGGGTGCGCCGCGCGGCGGCCACCTCGGGGGTCGGCCGCAGATCCGTCTCGGCGTCCACGAGCAGGGGTTCGGCCTCGGGGCCGGGGGTGTGCGGGCGTGGCAAGAAGAGCTCCGTTCCGGTGGTGCGTGGTGGGGGTGGTCCGGGTCGCGGTGAGGCCCGCCGAGAGGGGGCTCAGCCGGTGGCGAGCAGGGCTTCGATGGCGCGTTTCGGCGCCTCCAGCAGCGCCCGCGCCGCCGCCTCGGCGGCCGCCGGGTCGCCGGAGGCGATGGCGTCGACCAGGGCGCGGTGGTCGGCTGGGACGATGCTCGGCACCTCGCGGTCGCCGAGCGAGGCCACCAGCGAATCGCGGACCGAGCTGCTGAACCAGCCATAGGTCGCACTCAGCGCGGCGTTGTGCGCGGCCTCGACCACGGCGGTGTGGAACTCCAGGTCCTGGGCGGCGTGCAGCTCATGATGGCCATCCGCGGGCCGCTCCCCGGCCTGCCCGAACGCCTCGAGCGACTCCAGCGCCGCCCGCATCCGCCGCAGATCGTCGGGGCTGTGCCGGAGCGCGGCCAGCCGCGCACCCTCCGCCTCCAGCGCGATACGCAGCTCCAGCACGTCCCGGATCCCGGCGCGCCGTACACCCCGCATGACCTCGGCGGGGTCGGTCGTGGAGACCACGAAGGTGCCCTCGCCCTGCCGGGACTGCAGCATCCCCGCGTGCACGAGGACGCGAACCGCCTCGCGGACCGTGTTCCGGCCGACCTGGAGCTGTTCGGCGAGGGCATGCTCGGTGGGCACGCGGTCGCCGACCTCCCACTCACCCTCGGCGAGCTGCGCCCGCAGCTGCTCCACCACGGAGTCGACCAACGACTGCCGCCCAGCCGCCCGCAACGCCATCCCTCTCGGCTCCCTCACTCGATTCACCCGGTTGCCCAGTCATCCTACAACTCGCCGGAAAGCCCGGTGGGCAGGGCGTCCACCCCACCCACCGAGCTCCTCCGATCCGCTATCCGCGCCGCCGCTTGGCGCGCCGCGCCCGCCGCTGGACCGACTCGGCCTTGAGTGTGGCGACGTCCCTGCGGACCTCGGTCATGTCCTCACCGAGATCGCAGAGCCGCTCGCTCATGGCACAGATGACCCGCCCGTGCGCGTCGAGCCGCCGGTCCATGCCGTCCAGCCGAGCGGAGACCCTGGCCATCCATGGCGCCAGCTCGCGCAGCGTGGAACCGACATCCGCCAGACACGCTTCGACGGCGTCGAGGCGGCTGCCGATCGGCCCGGCCAGCACCCGCTCGGTGAGGATCCGTTCGAGCGGGAGCTGATCCGTTCCGACTTCCGGTCCGCTCCTAGCCGACTCCTCGACTTCGAGCAGATAGTTTCGTACCCGCCTGGCGATATCGCTGTCCCGCAGCAACATCGCGACGTTGAGCACCGCCCGACGGGGGTAGAGGGTGAGGTGGGCGCGGCCCTGTGGATAACTCGAATCTGAAAGGTCCAAGTTGGACCTTTCAAAGACCTGCAGGTCAACGCCTCGAAGGAGGTGCATCCCGTTGCTGTGGAACTCCTCCCGGTGCCGTTTGGCCAGGCTCTTGACGGCTTCTTCCCCAACCTCGAAGTACTCAGCGACCATGCGCGTGGTGATATGCAGCCCATCCGGCAGCATGGTCAGGACCTTGACCTTGTCGAGGACATCCGTCCGTTCGATGACGCTGTCGCGCAGGGCGCGCGACTCCAGTAGTGCGATCTCAGGTGGCATATGTGTGCCTTCCGGTCTGAAATTCGGGTGATGGTCACGCCCCACCAGCCAGGGGCTAGGCCGCCCGTATCCAGGGACCAGGAGCGGAGGCTGCCTACCTCATTCGGACCCAACCGCCGTGACATCGCTGCCCGTCGATCCGTCGCCCGGCCGAGGCTCCAACTCGCGTTGCCTCCGCGCATAACGCGTATATGGAAAAACGATCCGATCGCGTATGGGTTACTCGCACCGCGTGCGTTGACGGACGTCGGCCTCACGCAGCGAAGGGGCGGGCGCCATTGGGCGCCCGCCCCTTGTGACTCGTCCTCCACGGCTCAGGCGTGGATCGGCTCCGCCGGGGATTGCTCCGGGGTCGGCTTCGGGGGTGCTCCGCCGGGGCCGCCGCGGACGACGGCGAGGACCAGCAGGCCCGCCGCCAGGGCCGCGATGCCGGAGATCAGGCAGATGCGGTCGAGTCCGGCCGCGAACGACTCGTGGACGAGGGTGCGTGCCGCGTCCGCGTGGGCCGGGGGTGCGGAGGCGATCACGGCGTCGGCGTGGCCGCCGCTGATGGCCTCGGCGGCCTGTCCGGCCGCCCGGGCCGGGACGGTGCCGCTGTCGTCGACCATGTCCCGTACCCGCGTCGCGAACACCGTGCCCAGGACGGCGATCCCCAGGGCGTAGCCCAGCTGCCGGAAGGTGTTCACCGCGCCGCTGGCCATGCCCGCCCGCTCCGGTGGGGCCGAGCCGAGGGCCGCCGAGACCAGCACCGGCATGGCCAGGCCGATCCCCAGGCCGGCCAGTGCCAGGCCCGGGACGAAGGCCGTCCAGTCCGCGTCCGGGGTCACCATCGCCGCGTTGACCAGCGCGCCCGCGCCCACCAGCAGCAGGCCGCCGCCGAGCGACCGCCCGGGGGCGACCCGGTCCAGCAGCCGTCCGCCCGCCGCGCCGACGACCAGCGAGACGCCCGCCATCGGCGTCACCGCGAGCCCCGCCTGCACCGGGCTCATCCCCAGCACCGACTGCAGCCACAGCCCGGCGTAGGTGAGGTAGGGGAAGGCCCCCGCCTGCAGCAGCAGGGCCGCGGCCATCAGCACCGCGAACGTCGGGCGGCGCAGCAGCCCCAGGTCCAGCAGCGGCTGCCGCTTTCCGCGCTCCACCGCGGTGAAGGCGAGCAGCGCGATCGCGGCCGTCACCAGCGCGGCGACCGTGCCGGTGTCGGCCCAGCCCTCCTCACCGCCGCGCATCAGCCCGTATGTCAGCGCCCCGGCGAGCACCGTGAACGAGGCGGCGCCCGGCCAGTCGATCCGCACCCCCGGCGCGCCGCGCGACTCCTCGATGGAACGGACCGTGATCCACACCGCGATCGCCGTCAGCGGCAGATTGACCAGGAAGATCGCCCGCCAGTCGACGTATTCGGTGAGCACTCCGCCCAGCACCGGGCCGATCGCCGCGGCCGCCCCGCTCGTACCGCCCCATACCCCGAAGGCGATACCGCGGTCGCGTCCGGAGTATGTCGCCATCAGCAGCGGGGTGTTGGTGGCGAACATGGCCGCCGCTCCCACGCCCTGGACGGCGCGGGCCGCGATCAGCACCCCGGCGTCCGGTGCCAGACCGCAGACCAGGGAGGAGACCGCGAACACCGCGAGGCCGACGACATACAGCCGCCGCCGTCCGAAGAGGTCCGCCGCCGAACCGGCCACCATCAGCAGCGCGGCCAGCGCCAGCGCGTAGATGTCCATCACCCACTGGAGCGAGCTGAAGGACGCGTCCAGTCCCCGCGCCACCTGGGGCAGCGCGGTGTTCACAATCGTGACGTCTATCAACAGCATGAAATTGCCGAGCGTGATGGCGGCGAGCGGCCACCATGATCTGCGCATGACTGACTCCGGGATTCGAAACGTGCCGACAACGTGCCGACAAGGGGACGCGAGGGCCGGCCCCCGATGGCGGCCCGGCGGTCCCCGCGGCTCTTACGGTCGTCCTGGCCGGTCCGCTCCTCCAGCCGGCACCGCTCCGGTGGCGATATCCGACGTCCGCTAGCTTTGTGCGGTGGAATCCGACGCGTACGACGACCTGGACCGGGCGCTGGTGCACGCCCTTCAGCTCGACGGCCGGGCCCCCTTCAGCCGGCTCGCCGAGGTGCTGGGAGTCTCCGACCAGACCGTGGCCCGCCGCTACACCCGGTTGCGGACGAGGGGAGCGATCCGGGTGCTGGGGCTCACCGACCCGGCGGTGGTCGGCGATGTGGTCTGGCTGGTGCGGGTGCGGTGCCTGCCGGACGCCGCGCTGCCGGTGGCCGAGGCGATGGCCCGGCGGACCGACACCTCCTGGGTGCATGTGCTCTCCGACGGCACCGAAGTCGCCGCGTCGACACGGGCGGCGTCCGGCCTGGACAGCGATGCCCTGCTGCTGCGCAAACTCCCGCAGACGCCACGGGTGGTGGGGGTGAGCGCGCACTGCGTGCTGCATGAGTTCTACGGCGGCGAGCAGAGCCTGGTCAACAAGACCGACGCACTGACGGCCGAGCAGGTCCGGCGGCTGCGCCCGCCCGCCGCGGACCGGTCGAAGCAGCCGCGCGGACCGATGGGCGCCGAGGACCGCAAGCTGCTGGACATCCTCGCGCGGGACGGCCGGGCGCCGCTGGCCGAACTGGTCGCCGCCACCGGCTGGTCACAGTCGACGGTGCGCCGCCGGCTGGCGGATCTGCGCGCCGACGGCACCCTGTACTTCGACGTCGACTACACCCACCGGATGTTCCATCAGGGCGTCACCACCACGATGTGGCTGTCCGTAAGGCCGTCGGATCTCGCCGCCACCGGGCAGACGCTCGCGGACCACCCCGAGGTGGCGTTCGCATGTGCGACCACCGGAACGAAGAATCTGATGGCGACCGTGGTCTGCGCCGATGTCCCGGCCCTCTACACCTATCTGACGACCCGCATCGCCGAACTGCCCTCCGTCCTGGACATGGAGACCTCCCCGATCCTCCGACGGGTCAAGGGTCCGGGGCCGCTGCTCACCCCTCCCTCCCGGGTGCCCCGGCGCGCCTCCTGAACGACCCGCTCAGCGGCGGTAGTTGGAGGAAAGTCCGAAACTCTGCTGGTCGAACTCTGTTCATCTCTACGTCGGTGTAGATCTTGACGGTTGTCAGGGACCTGTCCAACTCTTGGCGTGCGCTGGATCACACCGCGCCGCCCCCTGTGCCACAAGCCTTTGAGGGGGCGTCAGAAGTGAAAAAAACGGGAGGAACCCGAATGCGTCGCCTCGTCACGAGTCTCGCAGCCACCGCTGTCACCGCGGCCACCGCCATCGCCCTGGCCGCACCCGCCCAGGCGGCCCCCGCGGACAAGCCGCAGGTCCTCGCCAGCTGGACCCAGACCAGCGCCAGCAGCTACAACACCTGGGTCGCGGCGCGGAACAACCAGGGCGCCTGGGCGGCCTACGGGTTCGACTGGTCCACCGACTACTGCAGCAGCTCGCCCGACAACCCCTTCGGCTTCCCCTTCCAGACCGCCTGCGCCCGGCATGACTTCGGCTACCGCAACCACAAGGCGATGGGCATCTTCGACGCCAACAAGGCACGCATCGACAGCGCCTTCTACGAGGACCTCAAGCGGGTGTGCAGCGCCTACAGCGGTGCCACCAAGACGTCGTGCGACGGCACGGCGTGGACCTACTACCAGGCGGTCAAGGTCTTCGGCTGACCCGTCCTGGACCGGGCTCCCTCGGCGGCGGCCGAGGGAGCCCGGTCCACCGGCGCGTTGCCGTTACCGGCGCCCTGCCGTCATCGGCGTGCCACAGGAAAGAGCCGCTCCAGCACCACGGCGATGCCGTCCTCCGTGTTGGACGCGGTGATCTCGTCGGCGACGGCCTTCAGATCCCGGTGCGCGTTCGCCATCGCGACCCCGTGCTTCGCCCAGCCGAACATCGGGATGTCGTTGGGCATATCGCCGAACGCGATCGCGTCCCCGGCGGTCATCCCCAGCCGGCGCGCGGCCATCGACAGGCCCGTGGCCTTCGTCAGCCCCAGCGGCAGCAGCTCCACCAGCCCGGTACCGGCCATCGTCACCCCGACCAGGCCCCCGGCGGCCGTCCGGGCGGCGTCCGCCAGCGCGTCGTCGTCCAGCTCCGGGTGCTGGATGTAGAGCTTGCTGATGGGCTGCGACCACAGCTCGGCCGGGTCCGTGAACGGCACCAGGGGCATCCCCTCGTGGTCCATCCGGTAGCCCTCGCCGAACAGCACCTCGCCGTCCAGCCCGTCGCGGGCCGCGGCCAGCGACAGCGGGCCGATCTCCGCCTCGATCTTCTCCAGCGCCAGCAGGGCCACCTGGCGGTCCAGTGTGACGGAGGTCAGCAGCCGGTGCTCGCCCGCGTGGTAGAGCTGGGCGCCCTGACCGCACACCGCGAGCCCCTGGTAGCCGAGGTCGTCGAGTATGTGCCGGGCCACCGGGACGGTCCGCCCGGTGACCACGATGTGCGCGGCGCCCGCCGCGGTGGCCGCGGCGAGCGCGTCACGGGTCCGCGCCGAGACGGTGTGGTCGGGGCGGAGCAGCGTCCCGTCGAGATCGGTCGCGACCAGTCGACAGGGGAGCTCGTCCGTCGGTCCGGCGAGCTGCTCGTCCGTCGGTCCGGCGTTCGTCACCGTGCGACCGGTTCCAGGACCTCGCGTCCGCCCAGGAACGGCCGCAGCGCCTCGGGCACCCGCACCGAGCCGTCGGCCTGCTGGTGGTTCTCGAGGATCGCGACGATGGTCCGGGTGACCGCGCACAGCGTGCCGTTGAGCGTGGCCAGCGGACGGACCTTCTTGCCCTCGCGCATCCGGATCGACAGCCGCCGCGACTGGAACTCGGTGGTGTTGGAGGTCGAGGTCAGCTCGCGGTACTTGCCCTGCGTCGGGATCCACGCCTCGCAGTCGAACTTCCGCGTCGCCGACGAGCCCAGGTCACCCGAGGCCAGGTCGACCACCCGGAACGGCAGCTCGAGCGAGGTCAGCCACTGCTTCTCCCAGTCCAGCAGCCGCTGGTGCTCGGCCTCGGCGTCCTCCGGGGTCGTGTAGACGTACATCTCGACCTTGTCGAACTGGTGCACCCGGAAGATCCCCCGGGTGTCCTTGCCGTACGACCCGGCCTCACGGCGGAAGCAGGAGGAGAACCCGGCGTAGCGCCGCGGCAGTTGGTCCGCCTCCAGGATCTCGTCCATGTGGTACGCGGCCAGCGGGACCTCGGAGGTGCCGACCAGGTAGAGGTCGTCCTTGTCGAGGTGGTAGACGTCCTCGGCGGCCTGGCCGAGGAAGCCGGTGCCCTCCATGGCCTTCGGCTTGACCAGCGCCGGGGTGAGCACCGGGGTGAAGCCCGCCGCGGTGGCCTGTGCCATTGCCGCGTTCACCAGTGCGAACTCCAGCAGGGCGCCGATGCCCGTCAGGTAGTAGAAGCGGGAGCCGGAGACCTTGGCGCCGCGCTCGGTGTCGATCGCGCCGAGCAGCTCGCCGAGCTCCAGATGGTCCTTGGGCGCGAAGCCCTCGGCATCGAAGTCGCGCGGGGTGCCGATCGTCTCCAGGACGGTGAAGTCGTCCTCGCCGCCGACCGGGACCGCGGGGTGGACGAGATTGCCCAGCTGGAGCAGGAGCTGCTGGGTCTCCTCCGCGGCCGCGTCCTGCTCGGCGTCGGCCGCCTTGACGGCGGCGGACAGCTCGCCCGCCTTCTTCAGCAGCTCGGCTTTCTCGTCACCGGAGGCCTTGGGGATGAGCTTGCCGAGCGCCTTCTGTTCGGCGCGCAGCTCGTCGAAGCGGACACTGGAGGACCTGCGCCGCTCGTCGGCGGTCAGGAGGGCGTCGACGATGCCGACGTCCTCTCCACGGGCGCGCTGGGAGGCGCGCACACGATCGGGGTCCTCACGGAGCAGGCGAAGGTCAATCACCCCACCAGGTTACCGGTGTGACCTCGGCTGCTCGACGCGATATTCCTTTGCGTCCCGTTTTGCCCTCTTTTGGGGCTGTGGGTAAACCGGGGAATTCCTGTGACGGCCGCCGTCAAGGAATGCCTGTGCATTCCCCGAAAAGGGGCAAAGAGGCGGCGTCGAGTCGACCTTCTTCCCTTGTGCACAGGGTGAGTTGAGGCCCGGTTGTCCACAGGGGCGAGGGGGATCCCCGGAGTTATCCACAGGCTGTGTGTGAGATCTGTGGATGTCGCGACGATCACCTGGACCCCCCAAGTGCTCGGCGATGGATTCCCCTATCAAACCGCGTTCACACACTCCACAAGAGAGGAATCCCTCACTCCAAAGGCTTGGTCGAGGGAATTGGGGTGACAAGTGAGTGATGTTCGGCACTGGGAGTGGATACGGCGAATATGACGGTATGGCCGTCTCGCCGGATTGGTGATGTCGACTTATCCCCAGCGTGCCGCATCAGCCTGTGCATAACTTTTCCGCAGCGATTCCGTCGATCCCCAGCGCCTGGGCGGCGCTCAGGCCCGGACCCCGGCTCCAGCCGCCCGGCCGCCCGCCACCGGAGTGCCCGGGCGCACGCTCGCTACGGTCGGCCGCTACGCGTGGGCCCGGCTCAGGCCCGGCCGTCCTGGCAGCGGGCCAGCCACTCCGCCGCCTCCGTGAACGCCTCGTCCGAGGTGCCGTGCCGCAGCTCCGCCAGGTCCTCCGCCGTCACACCCGCCCGGGGATACGAGCCCAGGAACCGCACCTTCGGGCAGATCCGCTTCAGCCCCATCAGGGCCGAGCCCACCCGCCGGTCGGTGATGTGCCCCTCACAGTCCACCGAGAAGCAGTAGCGACCGATGCCCTCGCCGGTCGGGCGCGATTCGATCCGCATCAGGTTGACCCCGCGCGCGGAGAACTCCTGCAGCAGCTCCAGCAGCGCGCCCGGGTGGTCGTCCCCGAGCCAGATCACCACGGACGTCTTGTCCGCGCCCGTCCGGGCGGCGGGCCGGGCGGGGCGGCCGGCCAGGACGAAGCGGGTCATCGCGTTCTGCGCGTCGTGGATGTCGGTGACCAGCGGCTCCAGACCGTACCTGGACGCCGCGAACTCCCCGGCGAACGCCGCGTCGTACCGCCCCTCCTGCACCAGTCGCGCGCCGTCCGCGTTCGAGGCGGCCGATTCCCACAGGGCGTCCGGCAGGTTCGCCGCCAGCCAGTTGCGGACCTGGGGCTGGGCGACCGGATGCCCGGTCACCGTCTTGATGTCCGCGAGCGCGGTGCCCGGCCGCACCAGCAGGGCGAAGCTGATCGACAGCAGCACCTCGCGGTAGATCATCAGCGGTTCGCCGGTGGCCAGCTCGTCGAGGGTCGCGGTGACGCCGCCCTCGACCGAGTTCTCGATGGGGACCAGCGCGGCCGCCGCGGCACCGGAGCGCACCGCGTCGAGCGCCACCGGCACCGAGACCATCGGCACCAGCTCCCGGGTGGCGGCCTCCGGCATGGACCGCAGGGCGGCCTCGGTGAAGGTGCCCTCGGGGCCGAGGTAGGCATAGCGGCTGGCCGACATCACGGTCGCTCCCTGTGATCAGACGAGACCGCCACGATACTCGCGTCCCGAACTCGGCGGACTCGCCGGTCACCTCTTGGACGCGGGCGACCGGGGGCGGGCTCGTCCCCGTCTTCTATCCCTCCAAGAGTGCCTGACCCACGTACTCTCCCGGGGCGCAGCCCGGGGGCACCGCGAACAGCGCGCTGGCCTCGTGCCGCAGGAACCGCGACAGATCGTCGCCGAGGTCCAGCTTCCGCTGCACCGGGACGAACCCCTTCATCGGATCCGCCTGCCAGGCGATGAAGAGCAGCCCGGCGTCCGGCGCCCCGTCGTCGCGGAAGCCGTCGTGGTACGAGAAGGGCCTGCGCAGCATGGCGGCGCCCTGGTTGGACGCGGGCGCCGCGACCCGCACATGGGCGGCGCCCGCGATGGCCAGCGCACCGTTCGCGTTGACCTTGTCGAGCCGGACCGGGGTGGTCTCCGTGCCGCCGGACAGCGGGGCGCCGTCGGACTTGCGGCGGCCGACCACCTTCTCCTGCCGCTCCAGGGAGAGATGGTCCCAGGTGTCCAGCAGCATCCGGATGCGCCGGACGACCGCGTAGGAACCGCCCGCCATCCACGCGGGCTCGCCCTTCTCCGGTACGAAGATCCGCCGTTCGAAGTCGTCGTCGGCCGGTTTGGGGTTGTTGGTGCCGTCGATCTGTCCCATGAGGTTGCGGGTGGTCATGGGACGGTCGGTGGCGCCGGGGGTGCGGTTGAAGCCGTTCATCTGCCAGCGCAGCCGGGCCGTGCCCGCGGCCTCGCGCTGCAGTGCGCGCAGCGCGTGGAAGCCGACCAGCGCGTCATCGGCGCCGATCTGGATCCACAGATCGCCATTGCTGCGCTTGGGGTCGAGCTCGTCCGAGACGAAGTCGGGAAGCGGAGCGAGCGCCTCCGGCAACTGGTCGTCGAGTCCCGCCTTGCCGAAGAAGGTCCGCCCGAAGCCGAAGGTGACCGTGAGGGACGAGGGACCGGCGTCGAGCGCGATCCCCGTGTCGTCCGGCGGGGCCTCGCCCGCCATCAGCTCCTGGGCCGTTCGCGACCAGCGGCGCAGCAGTGCGGCGGCCGCCTTACGGTTCGCACCGGGCGCCAGGTCGAAGGCGAGCAGATGGCCATGGGCCTGGAGAGGGGTGGTGATGCCCGCCTGGCGCCTGCCGTGGAAGGGCACGGCGGTGGCGCCCAGGGAGCTGAGAGGTTCGGGTGCCTCCCGCGTCGCCTCGGACGCGTAGGCTCCGGCGGCTCCGCCGGCGACCAGCCCGGCCGCGCCGGCGGCACCCGCCGAACCCAGCAGACGCCGCCGGGAGATGCCGGACGAGGGTGCTTGCTCTGTCGTCATTGAGCGACTTTCACGTTCCTGGTCTCCGTCACCTGGTCGATGTCGGAGGTTCGTACGGTCAGGGAGAGCTGCCAGGTGCCGGCCATGGGGAGCTGGACGGTCTTGGCGCTCCAATGCCCGGTCGAGAGGCGCTCGAGCGGGATGCGCAGCGGCCCGATCCCCTTCGACTTGAGCGTCAGCGACAGCTTGACCTCGGGGACGTCCACGGGACGATCCGCCAGGTCGGTGGTGAAGACATGCAGCGCGTTGTCACCCGGCAGAGCGGGTTCGATCATGACAACGGCCTTGCCGCGACCGCTCTTGGGGCCGGTGTTGTACGGGACGAGCACGCTCACCGGGTCGACGTTCAGCCGGCCGCCGGGCTTCGTGGCCGAGGCGCTCGCCTGCTCGGTCTCGGCCCGGCCGGGCTGGGTGCCGCTCAGCACGGTGGCCACCGCCAGCAGCACGACGGCCACGACGGTTTCGGCGATCACCGACCGGCGCAGACCGCTGCGCTCGCGGTCGGCGTCGCGCTCCCGCAGCGTGGCGGTCTTGTCCTTGGCGGCCCGCTGACGGGCGAGCTGGGCGGCGCGTTCGGGATCGTCGTCGGCGGCGTCGGTATCGCCGCCGTCACCGGGCCCGTCACCGGACTCGGTCTCGGCGTCGGCAGGGGCGTCGACCGCCGCGTCGGCCGCGCCGGTACGGACCGGCCGCGCGGCCTTCACCGCGGCCTTGGCCTCAGTCTTGGTCCCGGCCTCCGCGTCCGAGGCCGCCGAAGCCGCCGAAGCCGCCTTAGACCCGCTCTCCGCCACGGCCTCCGTCTCCTCCGCCGTGCCATCCGTAAGGCGGCCGGTCCAGCGTCGCGAGATGGCCGCGATGGCCAGGAGCACCGCCACCAGACCCACCTTGACCAGCAGCCATCGCCCGTACTCGGTGTCGGTCAGCGCGCCCCAGGAGCCCACCTGTCGCCACGACTGGTACAGCCCGGTGACCACCAGGGCCACGACGGAGCCGAAGGCGAGCCGCGAGAAGCGACGCACGGCCGCCCGTCCGATCGGCTCACCCGCCCGGAGCGTCACGGCGAGCGAGGCCAGACCGCCCAGCCACACCCCGACCGCGATCAGATGGATCATGTCCACCGGCATGGCGAGCTGCCGCTGGAGGCCGACCGAGGCGTGCTCGGCCATCGCCCAGGTCGCGGAGAGGCCCACCGCCACCACCGTGCCGCCGAAGCCCAGCCCGAAGGCGAGGTCCTGGCGGCGCCGCGCGTCCGCCTCCCGCTCCCCGGTGCGGCGGGTGTACGAGCCGAAGAGGACGGCCAGGAAGACCGCCGCCGCGCCGAGCAGCAGCAGCCGGGACAGCAGCGCCGCGCCCGGCTTGGTGGACAGCACATCGCCCAGCCTGCCGAGGTCGAGGATCCCGCCGATCCCCTCGCCGTCGGTGTACGGCCCGCGCAGCAGCAACAGCAGCAGGCTGGCCGTGAAGACCGTCACCCAGCCGCCCACGGCGATCTTCCGCACCGGGCGGGAGGACCGGCAGAACCCGGCGAACACACTGCCGCCGACCAGGGCCGCGAAACCGCCGTAGGCGGCGTACCGGCCGATTCCGTAGAGCGTGCTCACGGTGCTGTCGGACGCCTCGCCCGTGGGCACCTTCGCCGTGGTCTTGGACGGGGCGCCGATGGAGAAGGTGAACGCGCCGCTCACCGGGTGGCTGTCCTCCGAGACCGCCTTCCACGCCACCGTGTAGGTACCGTCCGGAAGCCCGGAGTGCAGTTCGGCGGCGGCGGTCGACGACTTGCCGCCGACATGGGCGGTCTTCCCGGTGTCCACGCGCTTGCCCTTGGGGTCGAGCACGCGCACCGAGTCGCCGGAGAGCAGCACGCCCTCCGAGAAGTTCAGCGTGACCTCCCTGGGCGCGGTCTTCACCACCGAGCCGTCGGCGGGGTCGGTGGAGGTGAGCGCGGCATGCGCGGACGCGGAGCTCGCACCCACGCTCAGCGCGCACAGCAGCGCGGCGAGCAGGGTGCCGCAGATCGCCATCAGCCGCCGGGCGGTCGCGGTGGTCCGGGAGGGGGTCGCGGTGGGCCCGGCGGGGGCCAGGGAGGTCAGCGAGGGCATCGGGTGTCAGTCCTTGGGGCGGTACGTCGTCGGCTCGACCGGGACTTTGATCTCGATGGGGGCGGATGTGGCGAAGTGCAGGGTGAAGCTGACCTTCTCACCGACCTTCGGCCGGTGGGAGAGGTTTGTCAGCATCAGATGATCTCCGCCGCTGGACAGCTCGACCCGGTCGTTGGCCGGGACATCGAGCGAGCTCACCTGTTTCATCCGGGTGCCCTTGGTGGTGTGCAGGGTGACCTCGGAGGCGAGTGGGGTGGTGACGGACGTCAGCTCGTCGGCGCGGCCACCGGCGTTCCGTACGGTCAGATAGCCCGCCGCCATGTCGGTCATGGGCGGCTGGGAGACATAGGCGCCGGTCACGGACAGCTTGGGGTCGCCACTGCCCTTCCCGCCGCCGTCGTCGCCGTCGTCGCCCGAGCAGGCGGCGAGCGCGGCGGACAGACCGAGGGCGAGGACGGCGGCGGCCGCCTTACGGAGGCCGGGAATGCCAGGGGCTGCCGCCGTCACGGGTTCCGCCCCTCGATGATCTTCGGCAGGTCCTTGGCGTAACGATCCGCCGTGGCGTTCGTCGTGTAGATCCAGTGACCCTTGTCGTCCTTGGGCGAGAAGCCGACCACCTCGGCGCCGTGGCTGACGGTGATGCTGCCGTCCTTCTCCTTCTTCGGCTTCTCGATGAAGATGCCCAGCGGCCGCGCGGCGGCCTCGATGGTGTTGAAGTCGCCGGTCAGGCCGACGAAGTCGGTGCCGCCCTGGGCGTCCAGCCAGGAACGCATCCGCTTGGGGGTGTCCCGGGCCGGGTCGGTGCTGACGAAGACGACTCGCAGCTTCTCCCGCTCGGCCTTGGGGAGCTTCTTCACGGCGAGGCCGACGTTGCTCATGGTCAGCGGGCAGACGTCCGGGCAGTGGGTGTAGCCGAAGAAGAGCAGGGTGGGCCGGCCCTTGGTCTCCTTGAGCAGGTCGTACTTCTTGCCGTCGGTGTCGGTGAGGGCGAGGTCCGGCTTGGCCTTCGCCTGGTCGAGGACGATGGCCTGCCCGGACTTCTGGCCGCCCTTGACCTCGGCGGCGGCCGCGTTGTCGCCCTTGCCGCCGCTGTCCGAGCCGCCGCAGGCGCTGAGGGTGAGCGCGGAGGCGGCGACGATGGCGGTGGCCAGGATTTTGGTGCGCATGGAGCTGTTCTCCAAAGAGAGAGGTGGTTCGGTGGCGCGCGGGGGCGGCGGACACGGGGGTCCGCCGCCCGCGCCGGGATCACACGGTCGGTTCACGACCGGCGGTCACCGGCGGTACCCGCGTACGGTCGGGTGGTGGCGGTTCAGGCGGAGCGGCGGCGACTGACGACCACGCCGTAGGCGACACCGGCGGCGCCGATGACGATGCCCACGATGCCCAGCACCCGGGCCGTGGTGTCGCTGCTGTCCTTGTCGTCGGAGGAGTCGGCCGAGGCGGAGTTCTCGGCGCCGGCCTTCTCGGAGCCGCCGTCCTTGCCCTGTCCGGAGGCCGCGGCGGCGTCATGGCCGTCCGAGCCCTCGGCCGGGGCGACCAGCTTGAGCACCGGCGCCGGGTTCTCCGGTTCGGCGGCGCCCTCCTTGGGCTCCTCGATCCAGCGCACGACCTCCTTGTTGTCGTACGTCTGGAGCGCCTTGAAGGCGAGCTGGTCGGCGTCGTCGGGCAGCTGGCCGACCGACAGCGGGAACTGCTGGAACATCCCCGGCTCGATCTTGCCGCCGGACCAGGTGACCTTGGTGACCGCCTCGCTGATCTTCTCGCCGTGCATCTCCATGGGCTTGGGGAGCTTGGACTTGGTGACCTTGACGTCCCAGCCGGGCACCGGCTGGGGCATCACCGAGGCGAGCGGATGGTCGGCCGGCAGGGTCACCTCGAGCTTGACGGTGGAGGCGTCGTCGCGCTCGTTCGGCACCTTGAAGTTGATGGTGCTGTAGCCGCCCTTCTCGGCCTGGCCGGGCTGCACGCTGACGTGCGCGAAGGCGGGGCCCGCGGTGAGCAGCACCAGGCCGCCCGCGGTGAGGGCTCCGATGACCGGCAGACGGCGGAGACGCATGGCGTTCATGTCAACACTCCAGGGACAGGAATGATCAGATGGGTGGGCGCGCGTGCGGCGACGTCGCGGCCGCCCTCCGGTCCCGCTGGAGGAGCGTCGCGTCGGTCAGGCCGCGAGATCGCAGGCCGGCGGTCCCCGCCTGATCACGCTGTGCTGGAGGGCGAGGGCCGTCGTCCCGCCCTCGTCCCGGTCGGCCGTGCGGGGACGGCACGGCCCGCCGTAAGGCGCGCCCGACGGGGCCAGCAGCACCCGTACGAGCTTCAGGGCGGCGCGCAGTGCCCGTACGAGCGCGGCCTCCGCGACCCCTCGCGCCCCGTCCACCGACAGCCGCACCGCCCGCCATACGGCCATTTCGCCCCGGCGCAGCAGCCAGCCGATGGCGAGCGCGGCGAGCAGATGGCCCAGCGTCATGGGCAGTGACGGCAGCAGGCCCGCCATCCCGGCCGCCTGCTCCGCCGGGGCGGCGGACGACGGCATGGTGTGCGGGCTGTGCGCGGCGGACGGGTCGATGCCCGCGTGGGCGACGATCCGATGGGCCGTGGCGGCGTCGAGCCGTCCGGGGCCCGACGTGCACAGCAGCCTGGCGGCCAGGCCGATGACGTGGCCCTGGGCGGCGTCGGCCCGCTGGGCGGCCTCCTCGGCGGCCGTCGCCCGGTGCTGCCCGAGCGCGAAGAGCGCGTGCAGCGCGAGCTGCCCGACGGCCAGCAGGGCCGCTATCCCGGGCAGCGACCGCTCCCGCCCGGCCAGCGTCAGCGCCACCGTGAACATCGCCGCGCAGCCCACGCCCACCGTCCACAGCGGCACGGTCGCGCAGGAGGCCAGCACGTGCCCCGCCGCGGACAGCACGACGCAGACCGCGGTGAAGACCGCGGCCCGCAGCATTCGCAGATCGGCGCCGGCACGGGCGACAGGGGAAGCCATGGCGGCGACATCATCCCACTGGGAGGGCGCGTTCCCTACGGCGGGTGGGGCGTACCGGCGCACACCAGGACAGGCCCATACACCGGTTCGCGCATCTAGCGCGTCCGCCGAATGAGCGGAGTCACGTTGATAAGACGCTTACGGACCATGGACCCAGGCAATACGTAACGGTATGTCGAGCCGCGGCCGGGAGGCTGGAGCATGAGCATCTGGTGGTCACTCCATTTGCCCCGCGAGGCGGCGAGCGTTCCGCTCGCACGACGACTGCTCCTCGGCACCATGGAGACGGCCGGAGTCGATCCGGAGATCTCCTACGATCTGTCGGTCGCCCTCTCCGAGGCGTGTGCGAACGCGGTGGAGCACGGGGGTCGCGACGGCACGGGCGGGGATTACCGAGTCACGGCCTATATCGACGGCGACACCTGCCGTATCGAGGTCACCGACTCCGGCCCCGGCTTCGCCGGACGTGGCACCGTCCGCCGCGAGGGCCGCACTCGGAACGAGCGGCGTCCGGCGGGCGCGCCGAGACCACAGCAGCCGCGCAGTCCGGCTCCGCCACAGGCGGAGCACGGGCGGGGGCTTTTTCTCATCGAGGCTCTCACCGACCATGTCCGCTACCGGGACCGTCCGGGGCGCGGCGGGGTGGTGGTGAGCTTCGACAAGATCCTCAAGTGGCGTGAGGGGGCGCTGCTGAGGGCGTCGTAACCGCGTCGTTCAGGGCGTCAGGTGGCCGTCTGTTCGGGCGGCAGGGCGCGGCACAGCGCGTCCAGCGCTCCCGTGAAGGAGTGCTCGGGCGGGGTCGCGTAGCCCACCACGAGCCCGTCGGGGTGGGGTGTGGTGGCGTCCGGGTGGCGGTAGCCGCCGAGGCCGTCGAGCGCCAGCCCCTGCCAGGCGGCGGCGCGCAGGGCGGACCGCTCGGTGCCGGACGGTAGCTCCAGCACCGCGTGCAGACCGGCCGCGATCCCCGAGACGCGGACATGGGGCGCGCGTTCGGCGAGGGTGGCGACGAGCTGATCGCGCCGACGGCGGTAGCGCTGGCGCATACGGCGCACATGGCCGTCGTAGCCGCCCGATTCGATGAAGTCCGCGAGGGTCAGCTGGTCGACGACGCCGGTCCAGCCCTCGCGCTCCCCCTTGGCGGCCAGCACGCGGTCGACCAGCGGGTCCGGCAGGGCCATCCAGCCCAGCCGCAGGGCCGGGGAGAGGCTCTTGCTGACCGAGCCGAGGTAGAGCACCCGGTCGGGGTCGAGGCCCTGGACGGCGCCCACCGGACGGCGGTCGTAGCGGAACTCCCCGTCGTAGTCGTCCTCCAGGACCAGACCGCCGCTCTCCCGCGCCCAGGCGACGGCCGCGGCCCGCCGCTCGGGGTGCAGCGGACCGCCGGTGGGGAACTGGTGGGCGGGGGTGAGCAGCGCCGCCCGTAGGCCGTCGAGGGCCGTCAGTCCATCCGTAAGGGCGCCATCGGCGTCCAGCGGAAGCGGGATCGTGCGGATCCCGGCGGAGCTCAGCAGCGAGCGGTGGAAGGTCAGGCCGTAGGACTCGACGGCCATCCGGGGCCGCAGCAGCCGGGTGCCGCTCAGCAGCCGCAGGGCGTGCGCGAAGCCCGAGCAGACGACGATCCGGCCGGGGTCGGTACGGACGCCGCGGGCACGGGCGAGGTAGTCGGCCAGGGCGCGGCGCAGCTCCGGGCGGCCGCGCGGATCACCGGGGCCGAACGCCTCATGCGGCGCGGCGGTCAGCGCGCGGCGGGCCGAGGCGAGCCAGGCGGTGCGGGGGAAGGCGGCGGCGTCCGGTTGGCCCTGCAGCAGGTTGTGCACCGGTCGCGGGGCGGGCCGGGGCGCGCGAGGGCCGCCGCTCGCCCCGGCCGACCGCCCGCCGGGCCCCCGGCCGGGCGCGCGCCGCCGGGGCGGGGGCGGTGCGGGGCGGGGCGCCACCCGGGTGCCGGAGCCCTGGCGGGCGGTGAGCCAGCCCTCGGCGACCAGCTCGGCATAGGCGTCGGCGACCGTGTTCCGGGCGATGCCCAGGTCGGCGGCGAGGGAGCGGTAAGGCGGCAGCCGGGTGTCCGGGGCGAGCCGGCCGTCGCGGATGGCCTCGCGCAGCGCGGCCATCAGGGCGGTCCTGCGGCTGCCCGCGCGGGCGAGCTCCAGATGGAGGTCACTGCCGAGGATCTCCGCCGAATTGACCCATGAATCCGCCATGGAAATGCACCCTACAGAGGGTCGCTTAGCGGCCTAATTTCATTCCCATGACGACAACGACAGCGACGACGGCACGGACGACGACCACAGCGGCGACGGCGACGGCGACGGCGGCGCGGCAGACCGGACGGGTCGACTTCGCCAAAGCCGCCCCCAAGGCGTTCAAGGCGCTGATCAGCCTGGACGCGGCCGCCCGCGAGGGTCTGGACCCGGCCCTGGTGGAGCTGGTGCAGATCCGCTCCTCCCAGCTCAACAACTGCGCCTACTGCCTTCATATGCACACCACCGACGCCCATAAGGCGGGCGAGAGCGATGAGCGCATCGCCCTGGTGGGGGTCTGGGAGGAGGCCGGTAAGGGCGGGTTCTACACTGAGAAGGAGCAGGCCGCCCTGGCGCTCACCGAGGCGGTCACACTGCTGCCGGGCGGCGTCCCGGACGAGGTCTACGAGCGGGCCGCCCGGCACTTCGAGGAGCGGGAGCTGGCCCAGCTCATCGCCCTCATCTTCACGATCAACTCCTGGAACCGGATCGCGGTGACCACCCGCAAGGTGCCGGGGCAGGGCTGAGAACGCACCGTGGGGAGCGGCGCCGCCGCTCCCCACAGGACCACGTGATCACACGATGAGCCGCCGCCTCACGCGGTGAGGCGGGCCATCCACGCCTCGACGTCGTCGGCGGTCCGCGGCAGCGCGGCCGACAGCACGCGGTTGCCGTCCTCCGTCACCAGGATGTCGTCCTCGATCCGCACGCCGATGCCCCGGTACTCCTCGGGCACGGTCAGATCGTCGGGCTGGAAGTACAGCCCCGGCTCGACCGTCAGGCACATCCCGGGCTCCAGGGTGCCGTCCACATAGGTCTCGGTACGGGCCACGGCGCAGTCGTGGACGTCCATGCCGAGCATGTGGCCGGTGCCGTGCAGCGTCCAGCGGCGCTGCAGCCCCAGCTCCAGCACCCGCTCCACCGGGCCCTCGACCAGGCCCCACTCGACGAGCCTGGTGGCCAGGACGTGCTGGGCGGCGTCGTGGAAGTCGCGGTACTTCGCGCCCGGCCGGACCGCGGCGATGCCCGCCTCCTGCGCCTCGTACACCGCCTCGTAGATCTTGCGCTGCAGCGGGCTGTAGGTGCCGTTCACCGGCAGCGTGCGGGTCACGTCGGCGGTGTAGAGGGTGGTGGTCTCCACGCCCGCGTCCAGGAGGAGCAGATCGCCGGAGCGGACCGGGCCGTCGTTGCGCACCCAGTGCAGCGTGGTGGCGTGCGGGCCCGCGGCGCAGATGCTGCCGTAGCCGACGTCGTTGCCCTCGACCCGGGCCCGAAGGAAGAACGTTCCTTCGATATAGCGCTCGGAAGTCGCCTGCGCCTTGTCCAGCACCTTGACGACGTCCTCGAAGCCGCGCGCCGTCGAGTCGACGGCCGCCTGGAGCTGTCCGATCTCGAACTCGTCCTTGACCAGGCGCTGCTCGCTGAGGAAGACCCGCAGCTCCTCGTCGCGCTCACCGGTGACCTTGTCGGTCAGCGCGGCCTCCAGAGCGGCGTCGTGACCGCGCACGATACGGACCGGGCCGCTCGCGGCCCTGAGCTCGTCGGCCAGCTCGCGGACGTCCTTGGCGGCCAGGCCGAGCCGCTTCTCGGCCTCCGTAAGGCTGAGCCGGCGGCCGACCCACAGCTCGCCGTGGCCGTCCAGCCAGAACTCGCCGTTCTCCCGGTTGGAGCGCGGCAGCAGGTACAGCGTCGCGGTGTGGCCGCCGCCCGCCTCGGGCTCCAGCACCAGCACCCCGTCCTCGGTCTGGTCGCCGGTGAGGTACGCGTACTCGGTCGAGGCGCGGAAGCCGTAGTCCGTGTCGTTGGAGCGGGTGCGGAGATTGCCCGCGGGGATGACCAGGCGGTCGCCGGGGAAGCGCGCGGAGAGCGCGGCGCGGCGGCGGGCGGTGTGCGGAGCCTGCTCGACGGGCTCCAGGTCGTGCAGCTCGGTGTCCGCCCAGCCGGACTGCATGTTCGCCGCAAGCTCGTCGGAAACGCCTGGGTAGAGGCCGTTCTTCCGCTGCTTGATGGGCTCCTCGCCTTCCGGGTTCTCCGGGGCTTCGGGAGTGGGCTCCTCGGTCACGTCTTCCTCCTCGAACTGGACCCCACCCATCGTATGTGCGGGGGCGCGACGGCAGGGAGGGCCCGCAGTGCGGGGCGACCACGGCTCCAGCGGGCGCCCTGGTCCCCCTCGAGCCCCAGCCGAACTCGAGCCCCAGCCGAACTCGCGCCTCAGTCGAAGTGGGCCACAAGCAGGACCAGGTCCTCGGTGCCGTCCTCCGAGGGCCGCCCCACGGGGGCCGCCGGGCCGTCGGGGAGGACCGTACGGAGCACATGGTCGGCGAAGGCGTCCGGATCGCCCCGGACGCCCTTGGGCGCGCTCGCCGCGGCCGTGTGCAGCCGGGTGAAGGCCCGGTCCATCGGCTCACCGGTGCGGTGGAGCAGCCCGTCGCTGTAGAAGAGGAGCGTCTCCCCGGACGACGGTTCGATCTCGACGCTGGGCGCCTCCCAGCACGAGAGCATCCCCAGCGGCGCGGACAGGGTGGTCTCCACGAACTCGGTGCGCCGCTCCCCGGTGAGCAGCGGCGGGCAGTGCCCGGCCCCGGCCAGCACCACCTTGCGCGTCCCGGGCTCGCAGTAGGCGAAGAGGGCGGTCGCGGAGCGGGCGGGCTCGGTGAGCCGCAGCAGCAGTTCCAGATCGGACAGGACGGCGACCGGGTCCTCGCCCTCCATCACCGCGTATGCCCGCAGCGAGGCCCGCAGCCGCCCCATCGCGACCACGGCGCTCGGCCCGGAACCGGTGACTCCGCCCACCGAGAGCCCGAGCGCCCCGTCCGGCAGCGGCAGCGCGTCGTACCAGTCCCCGCCGCCGTGCGGACCGGGGTGGTGGCGAACGGCCAGACGCACCCCGGGAACCCGGGGCAGCCGGGTGGGCAGCAGCTCCTCCTGGACGGTCGCGACGGCGGCGCGGGCGCGGGAGAGCTCGATCAGCCGGGCGATGTGGGCGGCGGCGTACTGGCAGTACAGGCCCACGAGATGGCGCTGGCGCTCCCCGGGCTCGGCGGGCTCGTCGTAGAGCCAGGCGGCTCCGCCGAGCCGCCCGGAGGGCCCACCGGCGCCCATGGCGGCGGCGATCCCGGGCGGGGCCGCGGCGGCCGGTACGGCATCGCGCCCGTGGCCGGTGCCGGAGGCGCTCGCCGTGCCGGCGGCGCCGGGGGCCGGGCGGTCGCCCGCGCCCGCAGGGGATCCGGTGCCGGGCCCGTCCGCGTCGGGGGCGGGCGCGGGGATGGCGGTGAGGCCGGGCGCGGTACAGGGGGTGGTCCGGAACGGGTCCAGCGGCACCGCGTAGCTCGCGGCGAAGCCGAGCCGTGCGGCCACCTCGCGGTGACGCGGGTCGAGATCGGCCTCGCCGGCGATATCGGGGTGGGTCACATCGGCACGCCGCTCACCACCCGGCTCGGGCAACCCGTCGAGGAGATGACCGGCGGAGGCGGAGCCGCGAGGGATGGTCTCGATCTGGCCGAGATCGGCGTGGCCGAGGCCGAGCCCCACGGTGGTCACCGGGCCGAGACCGTCGGCCGGTTCGAGCGCCACCAGCCCGCGCCGGGCGCCGACCAGGGCCGCGCCCGCGCGCAGCAGTTCACGCAGCGCCTCGTCGAGCGTCCCGGTCCTGACCAGCCGCTCGGTGAGCTCATGAAGGGTGGTGAGATCCGAGACCCAGCTCGCGAGCCGGTCCTGGACACCGGAGTTGGGATCGGTGAGGGGCGGGGGAACGGGGTCCGGGACGGGGTCCGCAGTTTGCGTGGGCGAGGGGAGGGAAGGATCGATTCCAGCCACTTTCGGCGCGTGGGGCGAGTTCATGGCCCGCTGCCTTCACCCGCCGGGTCCGGCTCGCTCAATAGCATCGCAAACCCCCTGTCGTGCTGCGCCGCTACTGTGCCGCTACTGTCTCCAGATGTACACGGAGCGGAGATGCGATGTCCAGCATCGTCCCGGTGGTCTTGTTGGTGTCTGGGGGGAATTGAACTTGGCTGAAAAAAAGTCGTTAGGCTGTGCCTTCGAGGTCGACTGACGTCATTCGACAGCGCGTCGTCTCCACCGCGGCGGGTACACATTCGGAGAAGGGGCAGGGGCAGTTCGGATCGCCCCGGAACCCCGCGGCCGGTCCAGGCGTCATAGACCACAACGGCCGCGCCCATCCCCGAGTGGCGAGGAAACGCACCAACCGGACGGCAAGCGCCATGCGCGCGCCACCCCTCGCCACGTTCCACGCTCGGCCCGCGGCATGATGCGCTGCCTTGTACGCGCAGTGACTTGTGATCCACCTGCTGTGACGGGCCGAACGATGCCGTACAGCGCCACGTAGTGCCAAGTGAAGTGCCATCTGAAGTGCGATGTAGTGCGACGGACAGCCCTCGGCGTTAACGGAAAGGAACGAGCGCTCATGCGCGAGATCCTCGGAAGGCGACGCAAGTTCTCGCTGCGGCGCGGCGCGCGATCGCCGCTGCTGCGTGCGGCGCTCACCTGCGCCACCGAGTGGCAGTGGCCCGTGGTCCCGGGCGTCGGACTCCGGTCCGGCGGCGGACGGCCCCGGGTATGCGGCTGCCCCGACCCGGAATGTGCGGTTCCGGGTGGTCATCCGTTCGACCCTGTTCTCCTTGCCGCCACCACCGACCAGCGGATGGTGCGCTGGTGGTGGGCCAACCGGCCCAGTGCGCCCCTGCTGCTGGCCACCGGCGGCCTCGCGCCCTGCGCGGTGAGCCTGCCCGCGGTCGCCGGAGCGCGGGCGCTGGCGGTCTTCGACCGGGCGGGGGTGCGGCTCGGCCCGGTGGTCGCCACACCCACCCGCTGGTCGCTGCTGGTGGAGCCGTACTCCCTCGAAGATCTCGGCGAGCTGCTGAACCAGCAGGACTGGGTGCCCAGCTCGCTGCGGTTCCACGGCGAGGGCGGCTATGTGGTGCTGCCGCCGTCGCAGACGGGCCTCGGGCGGGTGCGCTGGGAGCGGCCGCCGCTGCGCCGCTCCGGGCGGCCCTGGCTGCCTCAGGTGGCCACCGTGGTGAACGCTTTGGTCGAGGCGAGCACCAGCGCGCCCGACGGGGGCAGCCGGCTCGCCTATTGACGGCGGGCCCCGGGTGCGGGGGTTCGGGGGCCGCTGAGCGCGAGGCTCAGGGGCAGGGATGTGTGGGGCTCGGAGGCCGGGGAGGCGTTTCCCTGGGCTCCGGGCCCGCTCTTTTCCGGCGTGGGCTCCGGGCCCGCTCTTTTCCGGCGGTACGGCGCTCTCAGGGGCGCTCTCAGGGCGGCATGCCGAAATTCAGGGCACGGGGGTTCCGGGTTCCGAGGTCAGCGGTTCCGGGCTGCGTGGTCAGGCTTCGCGCTGCGGTTTTCGGGCTCAGGCTCCGGGCTCGGGATCCGAACTCACGTTCCGGGGTCGCTTGGAGATCCGGGGCAACTCCCGTGGCACCGAGGACAATTGGTCCGTACCTTCTCCCGGCCGCCTCGCGCCGCCCCGCCCGTCTCTCGCGCCGGCGTCCGGACGCGGACATGGAAGCGCCCGGTCGCTGGCGACGGGGGATGCACCAGCGACCGGGCTTTTAGAACCGTAACAAGAGATCGGCCGATAGCAAATTCGATCGCGGATTTCCGGACGCCTATTTGCAGGGCGTAACGGTGAGTTGTGAGCAGCGTCACGTCACCCGTTGGCGCCCTCCGGCCGTTCGGCGACCGTCAGCTCAGCGTCACCTGACGGTTGGTGAGACCGCCCCGGGCGCGCCGCTGCTCGGGCGTCAGCGGGGCGTCGGAGGCGAGCGCCTCCGCGAGCCGCTCGGCGAGGTCCACGGCCGGCTTCTCGGTGTCCTCGGCGCTCATCCCGCGTGGCAGATCCCACACCGGCACGGTGAGCCCATGGGCCCGGAAGGAGCCCACCAGCCGGGTGTTCTCGCCGAGCGAGGAGGCACCCGCGGCGTGCAGCCGGGCGAGCGCGTCGAGCAGCTTCTCCTCGGGGTGCGACATCACCCAGCGCAGGTGGTTCTTCTCCGGCGTCTCGCACCAGTAGGCCGCCTCCACGCCGGTGAGCCGGGCGGTGGGGATCGCGGCCGCGTTGGCCCGTTCCAGGGACGCGGCGACCTCTCCGGTCGCGTTCGCGGCGTCGTCGAGCCAGAACTCGAACCCCTCGTGCAGGGTCGGCGCGAAAGTGCCCTTCGGGTCGAGCAGATCCTGCAGCCGCGGACCGTCGCCCGGCGCCCGCTCGGCGGCCACCGGAGTGCCCGGATCGGCGGTCAGTGCCCGGCGCAGGGTGTCGGCCAGGTCGCGGCTGATGTCACCGGAGGGCGTGTCGTTCTGCAGACCGAGCAGCACCGCACCGCTGTCCCGGCGCAGCGCCGGCCACGCCATGGGCAGCACGGTCGCCAGGGTGACCGACGGAACCCCCTCGGGCAGCCCCTCGGCGAGGGCCAGCTCGACGGTAGCGGCGGGCACCAGCTCGCGCAGGGCCACCCAGTCGCATTCGTTGGGGAGCCCCTCGAAGGGGCGCTGCACCAGCTCGGTGGCGGCGTGTGCGGCTTCCCTGCCGTGACAGGCCTTGTAGCGACGGCCCGAACCGCACGGGCAAGGCTCCCGCGCGCCCACCACAGGGATCTCGCCGTTGGCGACCTGTGGGCCTGCGGCCTTCGTCTGGGGGCGGCGCTTCTTGGCCATGGTGAGGCTGTCTCCCGATCTGCGGCTCAGGGCTTGCTCGTACGCCCGTGGCGGTCTGCGTACGGCCGTGGCAGTGCTCTTCTACGGCGCGTACGACTGGTACGGGCGCGAGCCTAGCCCTTTGGCCGAACCGCGTCGGCTCCATGAGCCGCGTCGGCTAGGCGAGCTCGTCCAGATCGGCGAAGTCCAGCTCGCGATCGAAATCGGGGTCGATGTTCGCCTCGATGTTCGAGCCCAGGTTCGCGTCGAGATCAGCCTCGAGGTTCGCCCCGAGATTCGGCCCCAGGTTCGCGTCGAGATTGGCGTCGAGATTGGCGTCGAGACTCGTCTCGAGGCTCGGGTGCAGCCCGGAGGCCAGCTCCGTACCCAGGTCGGGGGAGAGATCCGGGGGAAGCACGACGCGACGGGCGAAATCGTCGTCAGGCGGAAGAAGGGCCCATACGGTGACCTCGCCGACTCCGTCCCGCACGCCCCATTCCTCGGCCAGCGACATGATGATGTGCAGCCCGCGACCGCCGCGTGCGGTGACCGAGGGATTGGCCGGAAGTGGCCTTGTGGGGCCTCCGCCATCCGTCACCTCGACCGTCAGCCGGTCGTCCTCGTCGACGCTCCATGCAGCCCGGACCGTGCCGCCACCATGGCCGGAACGCCAAGGGCGACCATGTCGCCATGCATTACTGAGTAGTTCTGAAAGGATCAATACAGCGTCGTCTATGACCGAATCCGATACCCCAGTCCTGCCCAAATCGACACGCATCCGCTGTCTTGCCGCGCGGACACCCGCAGGACCATGGGGTACGGCCATGGTCGACGACGTCGGCACCTGCCGTGCCACCACCAACGCCACCCCCGAGACCTCCTTCGCCCCACGCCACGGGATGAATGCCCCGCGGTGCTGGAGCGGAAACCGGCCAAGTGGCATCGCGTGACGCACTCGTCACGATCGAATACGTACCGAACGCGCCGGTGCACGCCTTGTAATGCCCATTATGAGCGTCCGAGTTGGGACAGTACCTGTTTGGGGCGATTGGTGATCAGTGCGTCGACCCCGAGACGGACGCACAAGTCGACATCCTCCGGTTCGTCGACGGTCCACACGTGCACTCGGTGCCCCTCGCGCTGCAGTCGCGCCACATAGCCGGGATGGTTCCGCACGATCCGGATGCTCGGCCCCGCGATCCGCACCCCGGCCGGGAGCTGCCCGTCCCGGTGGCGCGGCAGTATGAACTGCATCAGGTAGACGGTCGGGATGGCGGGGGCCCCGCTGCGGATCCGGTGCAGGGAGCGCGCTGAGAAACTCATCACACGGACGGGTGAACGTTCGCCGGGCGGCGGCGCGTCCAGGCCGTAGCGGCGCAGTAGTGCGAGCAGCCGCTCCTCCACCTGGCCCGCCCACCGGGTGGGGTGCTTGGTTTCGATCGCCAGTTCGATATGGCGTCCCGCGTCGGCGATGAGCGCCAGAAGCCGTTCCAGGGTGAGGACGGAGATGCTGTCCCGGCTGTCGCGGTCCGGCTCCTCCTTGTCGGTGGCCCGGCCCTTCCAGGAGCCGAAGTCCAGGGCCGCCAGATCGGACAGCTCCAGTGCCGAGACCGCGCCCCGGCCGTTGGATGTGCGGTCGATGCGGCGGTCATGGACGCAGACGAGGTGGCCGTCGGCGGTCAGCCGGACGTCGCACTCCAGGGCGTCGGCGCCCTCCTCGATTGCCTTACGGTAGGCCGCCAGGGTGTGCTCCGGGGCATCCTCGGAGGCCCCGCGATGGGCGACGACGGAGACGGTGGGCGGCCCGGGGTGGCTGTCCCGGGCAGGGCGCGCATAGGTCACCGCGTTATGGTGCCACCGCCCGGTGATAGCCGGTGGACTCGGCCCCTCCGTACGTTCGCACGGAATGGCGGTGGGTCGAAATGTCCGGGATAAAGGGTGGTAGTCCGCAGGACCGCCGCTCCTTACGGCCGTCTGACGCGCTGTGGGAAAAGCTGACGACGGTAAGACGTACACGTGGGCCGTCGAGGAAATCTGTCGTGCACCTGAGGAGATTGCTGTGAGCACCGAGAACGAGGGCTCTGCCGTTCCGCCCGCGCCCGGGCCGCATCCGGCCCCTCCGGCGCCGCACCCGAACCCGGCCGTGCCACCCGCGCCGGACTATGAGCCCACCGCGGGCAGGCAGCCGACCGCATCCGACGCGCCAATAGGCTCGCCCGACGCGGCAGGGCAGCCGGGAGCCCCCGGCCCCGCCTCGGGCCCCGGAGCGGACGCCGGACAGGCTGGCACATGGTGGTCGTCCGACGGCGGACAGCAGCCCGGCGGCCCGGGCGCAGGACAAGGCGGGCAGGGCGGCCCGGGCGGACCGTGGGGGACCGCTCCCGTGCCGCCCCCCGGCCCGTCCGAGCGCAAGCCCCGCGGGCTGGTCGCCGCCCTTCTGGCCGCCGTACTGGTCGCGGGCGCCATCGGCGGCGGCATCGGCTTCTGGGCCGCCGACCGGGAGGGCGACGGCAGCGACACCACCACCGTCTCCGCCTACGGCAACCCCAAGACGGAGAGCCGCGCGCCCGGCTCGGTGTCGAGCATCGCCAACAAGACCCTGCCCAGCGTCGTCACCATCGAGGCCCAGGGCAACAACGGCGAGAGCGGCACCGGCACCGGCTTCGTCTACGACAAGCAGGGCCACATCCTCACCAACAACCACGTCGTCGCCTCGGCCGCCGACAACGGCAAGCTGACCGCCACCTTCTCCAACGGCAAGCGGTACACCGCCCAGGTCGTCGGCCGCGCCCAGGGCTACGACGTCGCCGTGGTCAAGCTCAAGAACGCCGCGGGCGCCAAGCTCAACCCGCTGCCCCTCGGCAACTCCGACCGGGTCGCCGTGGGCGACGCCACCGTCGCCATCGGCGCCCCCTTCGGCCTCTCCGGCACCGTCACCACCGGCATCGTGAGCGCCAAGAAGCGCCCGGTCGCCTCCAGCGACGGAGGCGGCGGCAACGCCTCGTACATGAGCGCCCTGCAGACCGACGCCTCCATCAACCCGGGCAACTCCGGCGGCCCGCTGCTCAACGCGGACGGCGGCGTCATCGGCATCAACTCCGCCATCCAGTCCGCCGGCAACGGCAGCGGCCTCGGCGAGTCCCAGCAGTCCGGCAGCATCGGCCTCGGCTTCGCGATTCCGATCAACCAGGCCAAGAACGTCGCCGAGCAGCTGATCAAGACCGGCCAGCCCATCTACCCGGTGATCGAGGCCACGGTCAGCACGAAGGACTCCACCAACGGCGCCACCATCGCCTCCAACGGCACCGGCGGCAGCCCCGCCGTCGTCCCCGGCGGCCCGGCCGACAAGGCGGGCCTCAAGTCCGGCGACGTCATCACCAAGCTGGACGACACGACCATCGACAGCGGCCCGACCCTCATCAGCGAGATCTGGACCCACCAGCCGGGCGACAAGGTCACTCTCACCTACAAGCGCGGCGGCAAGGTGTCCACGGCGGACGTCACCTTGGGGAAGCGCAAGGGTGACAGCTGACACGCTAGGCTGATCCCCGCGCCACCGCGAGTGGCGCGGGGAGGCTTGCCCGAGCGGCCTAAGGGAACGGTCTTGAAAACCGTCGTGGCAGCGATGTCACCGAGGGTTCAAATCCCTCAGCCTCCGCAAGTGAACGGCCCCTGACCAGGTAAGACGGTCAGGGGTCGTCGCCATGCGCGCTCCCCACCAAGCACCGCCGTTCCCCATGATTCCCCGACCGATCGGGCACGGCTGGGGCACGGCCGGACACCGCCTGAGAGGGCCCCGCCGACTACCGATTGATCGGAACGATCGGAATCTCGTACACGATCTCGCAGTGAGCGGCGGGTACGACGATGTCCGCCGTCTCCACGGGTCGCCCGTGGTCGCTGTAGTACGTCCGCCGGATGTGCGTGACGAGCGCGGCCTTCTGGATGCCGAGAAGCGAGGCTTCCTCGGCGGTCGCCTGCCTCGGCTCCGGTTGCTCCACGGCGTGGCTGACGGTGATTCCGATGACGGCCATGCGATTCACAACGCCCGCCCCGGCGTGCGGCCCTCCCTCGGGGAGGACGACGAGCGTGCCGGCCGTGAGGTCGTACGGCTCCCAACTCGTCGACAGCTGCACGGGCCTGCCGTCGGCCAGGAACTCGTACGACGTCCGGACGCACAACTCGCCCTCGGCGATACCCAGTCGCGCCGCCATGTCCGCCGGGGCGGGAACCTTGGCGTCGGTCCGGCTCTCCCAGTCGCCGTGCTTGCCGACGGCCCTCATGTCCGCGCGAAACGGTGACCCGCTGGGCTGTTCGCGCGCCGACGACCGGACGACCCGCACCCGTTGCCGGGGTTCGGCGACGTAGGTACCCGATCCGGCTCGGCCCTCCAGCACACCCTGGGAGATCAGCAACTCCTGTGCCCGGCGGACCACGTTCTCGCCCACCCCGCACTCCTGGCCGATCTGGGCGCGGGACGGCAGGCGGTCTCCCGGCTCCCATACGTGCTCCGCGATCCGCCGCCGGAGTTCGTCGGCGATGCGGAGATAGGGCGGCTGCTCAGGCATATGGAAAATCTAGTCCACTAGCTCTAATCTAGTTAACTAGCTTCACTTAAAGTGATCGCCAGTTGACGGAGGCTGCCCTGTGCCCGTTCCGGGAGTTAGCGCGGCGGCCATCGCCGCCCGGCTGTCCGCCGTCGGGCTCCCCACGCGCCTGGAGGAGCACGCCCGATTCACGTCGGTCGAAGCGGAGGTGCCGGAATCACTCTCCGCCGAGTCATGGAAGGAGGTCCTGGCGGCGCTGGCCGAGGCCGATCGGTTCGGGCTCCTCGCCAGCTGCCAGAACGGCCGCACTCTCCGGGCGGTCGTAAACAAACCGGTCCCCACGACGGGCGATGTCGGGGGACCGAGCCATCAGCGATAGGAGCTGATTCAGCGTGCTCAACCGTATCCGCCGCGCCGTCTCCCTCACCAGGGCGCGGTACTTCTCCAAAGGCAGGCACCGCCGCCCCTTAACGCCGCCCCCACCGGTCGCTCCCGTCCTCTCTGCGCGCGGTGACGAACCGACGCTCATCCTGGAGCGGGCCTCCGACTGGGCGCGGCACCGCTACTCGCTCGCAGGCGAGGAAACCGCGCTCGTCCGCCCGTACGTGCTGGCGTGGGAAAGGCGCGCACGAAAACACCCGGCGGTTGTCGTCGCTCCCCATCTGTCGACCGAGGCCCGGTCGGCTCTCCTGGGGGTCCGCTGATGCCCTCTCAACGACAGCCCGACAGCCCGGACGCTTCGGTTGCCCCCTACCAATCCACCGCCTGCCGGATCGGCACCCACCATGCTTGCGCGGAGTCCTCTCCAGCTCTGGCACCAGTCGACGTGCCATTGATCTACGAGGCGTGTGACTGTCCATGTCACTCGGCATCCGGCCATGTCGGGCCAGCAGGGCGCAGCAATGAGTGACTGGGCACCCGGCGGCGCGCCGACTTCCAGTAGCGAGATCCATGGAGAGGCAGACGCGGAGTTGACGGTACAGAACGAACTGAGGCTTCTCCCGTGGACGGGGCCAGAGGGCAAGCCGTGCTACCTGGACACCGACGACCGAGAAGGCTTCATGTCCCGCCTGGCGGACCACATCGAGGCGGAGCAACTCGGGATGGCGTCCGAACTACTGGGGCAGGCGCTTCAGGCACTCGACGACGAGACCGCAGACCTGGAGAAACTGAAACTCGTCGCCGGGCAGTTGGCTGGCGCACTACGGGACGTGCTGCGCGTGGCGACCAGCCGCGGGAGCCGTCTGGCAACACCTGATCACCCTGAAGGGGAATGACCGATCGATCGTTGACGGTGGCCCTGGGAAGGGCCATGTGTAGTACAGCAGGGAGCCTCGGACACGGTTCGAGTCCTCCCTGCTTTTCTTGCGTAACGCACGTACGACAGCAGGTTTCTCGAGCTCGAGTGACACGTCAGCTCTACGACACCCGCTTTAGGAGAGAGGGCGGAGGATCACGCTGCTCACCTGGGCCCTCGGTACCCGGTGATGTGACTGGCAACTGGACCGTAGGGAACCCTCGTTGACCGTGGCTGACCCCTGTATCTGGCACGGTTGTGGCACAATCTCAGCCGACGACAGTCAGCCGCGACGTCGAGTGCGTCGACCGATCAGGCGCGCGTATGCCTCGCTGCACCCCCACCGGCCTCGCCACGCTACTTGCCTGTGCTGGTCGGCCGCGCGGAGGGCTGGCCCCTGTCGGGGATGCCCGTACTGCTACGCGAAATAACAGTCCAACAGGACCCGTCGCCGCATGCGCTCGGCGAGACTGTCTGGGTGATCGAAGTCGCGTGGGCTGCTCTGGACAGGGTCCTTGAAGTGGTCGCATTCCTGGTCAGCTTGTTTCTAGTGCTCGCAGTGCCGGGCGTGACCATATGGGGGATATCGGAGACGGTCGACCCACGTGACGTGTTGCGGGTCCGGTGGTTCCTGCAACGGGTGCTTGCCCTGGCCGAACTCGTCGGATGGGCTTTGCTCGCCGCGGGCGTGTGGGTGTACCAACACACCCTGGGTCGTGTAGTGAGCGCCTATATCCGGTGGAGCAGGCGCGGGGTTGCGGAGCATCTGGCGTGGGCGAGAAGGCCTTTTGGCCGTGATGCTCACAGGCTGTTTCCTGTCGGCCCACAGGTGCGCGCTGCGTTGCGCTCGTGGCATCAGGTCGCGCCGCTGGCTGCGGTCGCGTACTTCGTCAAGGCGTTCATCCTGTTGCAGATCCTGCTTAATCTGGGGCGCATCAACAATGCCGTCACCAGGTGGTCGTCTCATGTGTGGGCGGAGAGCGAAAGAGCTCCCGTTGTGTGGTGGGCGCCCGGCGGCGGCCTGTGGGGTCAGGCCCGGCAGGTCGAATGGACCGGCGAGCAACCAGGCATCGATGTGACGGTAGTGACGACTTTCCGGGCGTTCGGTGAGTCGATCTGGAGGAAGGCCACCCAATATCTTCCAGCACTCGGTGCCCCGGAAGGCCGCCCCGCCGAGGCGGCTACTGCGGCGTTCGGACTCGTTCTGACTGTCGCGCTTCTCCTTGCGCTACGAGCCGTGCTGGGACTTCTCGGCCGACGCGGGCCGACCAGGGCAGACAGCAAGCACGGTCCAGGCTTTGCCGCCCCTCATCCTCGCGGATGGTGGCTGCGGTCGCTGCTGAGCCTGCGTCCAGGGGCGGCCAAGCGCACCCGGCCTGTCGCGGTTCTGATCGACTGTGTTGGCCGCGTGGGGGCGGCGCGGCGTTACTACCAGACCATCACGCAGCCTCATAGCGCTATCTATGCTGCGCGCGTGGACCTCTCCAGGGTTGAGCGGGTGGTGTGGTCGGCTTGGAAGGTTCGGCACCGTCAGGTGCCCGGTCCGCGTCGGCGCGAGTATCGGAAGCATGCGGCCGACGTAGTAGGGGCGATCCGGCGGCTAGAGGCACGACAGGACATCGACGCAGACACAGGCCAGGTTTTCGAGGAAATGGCGCGCTTGCTGGCGATGATCACTGAACGGTACGCACAGGGCCGCACACTGGCCCTGCTCGATCCCAAAGATTTGAAGGACGTAGAGCCCGCCGTCAATCGGGAATGGGTACGGTTGATCATCCTTGGTGTTGTGATGACCGGTGCCGCCATTGCAGCGGGCCTGTCGGAGCTCTCGGCCGCCGGATCTACTCAAATCGTTGCCGTGGTCGGCGCCGTCGCCTGGGTGCTTTTGTACCGTGATCGGCTCGCCCCGGGCGATGTACTCGATGTGATGCGTGGCCAAAGCCGCAAGTGACCGTATGAGACCGACGCGGACCTAGCTAGGTCAGTGATCGAGGCACCGTGCCGGCTATCGCTTGGCGTTGTTACCTGGCACAACACCGGCTCGGAGCGGGGCCCTGATCTGGGGCAGCGAGGGAGCGGGTCGGGCTTAGCCGCTGCAGCAACAAGGATCAGCTAACGAGTTTGCGGAACCGCTCAAAGAGCAGCCGAAACTCTCCTGGGTAGGGCGGCTCCTGGTCTCCGTCATCGATCTTGTCGGGGTCGACAGGGGTATGTGCTGTGACAACCTCATCGACGAGCGCTGAGAGGTCGTTGTCGTCGAGAAGGAGCACGAACTCATGACGACTGAGAGCTGTGTCCCTACAACGTTGCAGGAAGTGTTCCTTGTCGGTGAGAGACCGGCATAGCAGTAGCCCCACTTTTCCGCGTAGTGGTGAGAATCTGCCGCAAAGTTGATCCAACTCAGGATTCCCGAGCTCGGAGTGATAGTTCTTGCATTCGACGAAAATATGCGAACTCGGATGTCCTTGTCGTGTTATCCATCCGAAGAATCCATCTGTTGCGTTGTTTGTGTAGGTGATATCAACTCGCTTTCGAGATTGATCCAAAGGATGTTCGACGACCGGATAGGTTAGCCAAGGGTAGAAGATGGCACTAAGGAGTGCGTGGACCTTATGATGATAGATTGTAGCGTTCTCGGCGCCGGGCGGTGTTTCCAGTACGTCCGTCAGGAGATTCTGGTAACTCACCGGGTTGGTCCCGGTAGCCGCACTTAGCTCATCGTGATCAAGAGGGCGCGATGGCTTCTTCCGTTTCTCCTCTTTGTAAGTGTGGAATACTTGAGAGCGAGTCAACGTCAGATCGACCATCTTTTTCTTATCCCCGCCGTACTCCATTTCGACGTCCATCTTGGTCACGAATTTGCGCCCAGTCTTGGCAGTTTGGACTAGCTTACTGCCTGGCTTGTCGAGCTCCTCGTCTTGCAGTGACGGTGCCAAGTGATTCCTAAAGTAATCCTCCTTGGTTAAGTGTAGATCGTGGCGGACGATTACCTTGGGCACCAAAAGCAGGGGGGCTCCTGGTAGCAGCATTCGCGTATTCCCCTCTTCCCAGTCGCCAGTTGAGGGGTTCCATACGAGCCCGCTGTAAACTCCGTCTTGGAGCTCCATACCGTAGATTGAAGCCATAGACTGCGTGTACGAAATTAGCATTCCACGAATAATGTTTGTGGTCACATCTGAGATGATGTCCTTACCGATGCCTTCTATGAAGAGGGCTGTATCCTCCAAGTCCTCAAGTAGGCCAGTCTCTGCCGCCCGGCTCACTACAAGGTTGTTGGTTATCCGTTGTACGAGGTAGGGCCCCAAGCCTCGACCGCGTGACTTCCCTTTTGACAAGCCGAAGTGAGTTTCATTCGGCTCTTGCAGTCGGACAAGGAGCTCACGGAGCCGGTCCTGGTCGCCAGCATTGATTGCATCTACTACGCTATGGAAAAAGGTCGATAGCATTGTGTGGCACTGGCTCGACCATTCGTCTGGAAGGTTTTTTAGGGTGCTCGGATCGATGTAAACCGGGGTGTCTTTTTCTACATCTACATCGACGAAGTCGAGAGTTGGCTGCGTTCGACCCAGCTTGTAGTACTCGGAAACACGCACGACGTCCCCCAGATCCGCCTATCGGTCCTCCGCGGATCGATATCGATACCCATCTCCAGTTTTCCCTACGCTCGACAGCGTCGAGTTGGCCGAAAGTAGGGTGCGAGTTGGCCCGCAGGTTGGGCGGAGGCGCCGGCACCACCTCGGGTGGACTGGTTTCTCGAACGGGTGGATGCGGCAGCTAGTGCTTGCGCGAAGCCGATGGTGTCGCTGCTGCCGGTTGTGGACCTGCTCAGGGCGATGCCTGTGTGGATGTCAGTAGCAGCGGCCAGGGTGTGTACTCATGGAAGTGCCCCGGGCCTGTGGCCTGGGGGTTCCGCGTGGAGCGGGTGGCGAGAACCGAACTCGCGCTCTCAGAAATTGGGAAACTGCGATCATTGGGGGACGGTTTACGCGCTGACTTGGGCAAATGCATGCTGAGCGGTCCCCGTGAGCCTGGCCGCCTCCACCGTGAGACCCCGCTGTTCCCCGTTCGATCTGGTGCGCTTGCGGTGCGGCCGTGGGGGCCATGGGCACAACCTTCTGATCCGTAGTTCTAGCCGGATCGGTCAGTGACTGTCTCGGCGACCAGGTCCGTGATGGCTGGCTGGTCTCCCGCGTAGACGTACCGCGCCCTCGTCCAACAGCACGGACATGTGTTGCACCTGGATCTGAGCCAACCGACCAATGGCTTCACGGCTGATGTTTGGTACGGCGATTGCGGTAGCAGCTAGATGAGTATTTGGGACTGCCTGTCTGGTCGCGGTAACCGCAGATCATGCAACTGCACGCAACCGAGCCGTCGCCGAGCGTACAAGTGACCTTACCCAAGCTGGACGTTTCCCTGGGGATCCGTGGTGTTCGCGTGGGTGCTGGATCGGGAGATGCAGACCACCAAGAAGGGACAGAAGTGAACACGAATGGTCGCGGCGGCGTGCAGCTCGCCTAACGGAGCGTGAGCAACTGTCAGTGCTGGAGGCTAGCTTGTTGCATGCCGTGACCTGAGCCTCCGGGCCCGAGACACGGCCGCAGCACAGGCTGCGCAAGAACGTAAGAACGGGGAGTTGCTATGACAGCACTGGAAGACAAGCTGGGACGCTACACGGCGCCGTCCAGTGATACCGAACAAGAGAAGCAAGACCGAGCTGAGCGCATGGTGCGTAAGGCCGTCGAAGGTTGGAGTGGATTTGACGGTGTCGGGATCAGATTCTTGCCGAAGGGATCGTATAAGAACAACACCAATGTCCGCGCCGACAGTGACGTCGATATTGCTGTAATCCATAAGGGATTCCATTATCTAAACGATGACGCGTTGCGTCCTTCGGACAAGATCGTGCGACATCCCGTCACCGGCAAGCGCTACGAGGGAGCTGCTTTCCGTGCGGAGCTTGAGGCAGCCATGCGCAGCGCATATGGCAGTGACTGTGATACGTCAGGTTCTACGGCCATCGAGATTGCCGAAAACGGAGGTCGCGTGAAAGCTGACGTCGTGCCGTCCTTTGAGCATCGGAAGTACTACTACGATGCTCAGGGAAGAGTTCGATACTTCGAGGGCACCACAACGCGACGCACAAACGGCGAGTGGGTAATCAACTATCCCGAACAGCAGTATGACAACGGGGTGGAGAAGAACGAGCGAGGCACGGGTCGCCGTTACAAGCGCATGGTGCGCATTCTAAAGCGTGTGGAGAATGACCTAGTTGCTGCGGGAAAAATTGAGGCTTTGCCGAGCTACTTCATGGAGTGTCTCGTCTACTGCGTGCCTAATGGCCGTTTCAATCACGGCGGACTTACACCGTTGACTGACGACATTACAGCGGTGGTCGCCCATATTTGGAGCCAGACGAAACCTGACGGCCTCGCTAAGGATTGGTACGAGCCGAACGGTATCAAGCCCCTGTTCGGCCCGGGACAGAAGTGGTCCATGGACGACGCTCACACCCTCGCATTGGAGACTTGGCAGAATCTGGGGCTCAAGTAGTGGAGAACATTAAGGCTCGCGTTGGTATCGGTATCGCAGCACTAGTGTGGCTAGTGCTCGCGCTGCTCTCTGGCCAGGGTTTCTCGCAAGTACCACTACGCATCTACTCCATTGCCGGAACGATCGCTGCCCTAGCGTTCGCCTTGTGGGAGCGATTCATCTGGAAGTGGAAAGTTGTGCGGTACTTTACGGGGGTGCCGTTGATTTCCGGAACGTGGCGTGGTGAGCTGGTCTCTTCTTACGTGCACCCGGATGGTTCGAACGTGCCACCGATTCCTACGGCTATTTATGTCTCACAGTCGGCGTCCAAGTGGACGGTAACGCTCTTCACCGGAGAGTCGAAGTCGATTTCTGAGCACGCCAAGCTCATTCATGATCCCGACGGCCGTTGGCGGTTGAGTTGGCAGTACGTCAATACCCCTCGGCCTGGTGTGCGGGACCGCAGCGAGCGCCACAAGGGAGCCGCTGAGGTTTATATCGGTGCGCGGCTTGGGGAGGGGCTGGAAGGCGCATACTTCACTGATCGTCGCACGGATGGTGAGTTGCGGTTTTCTGAATGGTCTCCTGTTCGCTATAGCAGTGCTGACTCAGCCTTTGCGGCTGATGGCTTCAACCACACGAGTCCTTTTGTGGGCGGCAAATAGGGGGGTGCCATGAGCGAGCGCGTCATCGAACAATTCATGTGGGGCTTCCAGCATAGCTTTCGATCTTCGGTCGAATTCGAGGTGGAGCGCGCTTTTGAGGAGATCGGGTTTAAGGCCTATGTTCGCTGCATTCTCGTCGGATTTGAAGTGACTGACGGACACAGGTTTCCGATTTGTGTAGAGCAGGGAGATGGCCTCTATAAGACAGAGGATTTCTCTGACGTGCAGCGGCTCGCGGTTGAGAAGTACAGAAATAATCCTGAGAGCAGCGTTCTGTATAGCCATCCGAGGATGCGCAAGCTCCGCCAGGAGTCTCTAATGAACCGGATGCGGGCAGAGGCTCTCGAAGAAACCCTAGGGTCATTGGAAGGGCAATCCGAGCGAATCTTTTTCGCTAGTAACTCTGTGCAAGTCGGTGACTATGATGTGCACGTAATTATTGGAACCGACAAGCAGGCGGTTGCTCGCGTGCCGCAGATTTCCACAACTATGAGTGATCGAATGCCAGTGCTTCAATCACTCGTTCATGCAGTTATCTGGGAGATTCTCGGGCGAGCGGCGAAAGCTTTGTATTTGCCGGAGGCTGGTTCTGGTTTGAGTGTCTTGGGTGCCAGTACAGGTGAGATTGTGCGAACAGCTACAGAACATATGTTGCGCACTATGATGTATTGCATCCATTATTGGTTTGCGAGTGACTTTCACTTGCTCATGAATCAGCTTTCGGCGCTGCCGTATGAAGGTCGTGAAGGTGCCGGACGCTTGGTGTTGGCTCAAGCGGATAATCCAGCTATTGATGTAAGTGTGAAGTTAGCCAGTCCAGTCGACAGTCGCAATACACTTGCTATCCGTAAATTACTGGAAGGAGGTGGGCCAACCGCTGACGTGCTTTCGGATGGAGAGAGAATTTACGGGCTCGGAACAGTACGCTCTGACTACGACCCTACTACCGAGTCAGTCTTCAACGTTAGGTTCTTGAGGCGGGGTTACTGGGAGTTGTCGCATGCTGGCACAGCTTTGCTCGCTGTCCGTGACGGAATCCCAAGTTTGCCTCAGCATGTACTCGATGAGAGATACCTCCTTGACCTATGCGATCGGCTCTTTACTGCATCGGATGGCGACGTTTTGGTGCAGGCGGCTCGTGCCATCGGTAAACACCGACATGGTGCGATGCTTGTAATCTCTGCAGATGCAGAAGGGGAAGCAAAGCGACTGTCTCCCCAGTCGTGGGCGGTCGAGCCGTCTCTGCTCTCACCGAGCTTGCTTACACAGCTCACGGACATGGATGGCGCTGTACTGCTTGACCCTGAGGGAAATTGTCATGCGATCGGTGTGATCCTTGACGGTGTAGCCAAGGGTGAAGGCGATCCTGCTCGGGGAAGTCGACTTAATAACTCAGTGCGCTATCTTGGTAGCGGCCGAGCAGCAACTATCGTGGTGGTATACAGTGCTGATGGCGGGATTGACGTTTTGCCACATCTTCACTGTCGTGTTTTGAAAAGCGAAGTTAATGGGGCTGTGGCCGCTTACCTTGCTCTGGTGCCACAGCGTCCTCCCGAGCTGGAACGGGTTAACCGGCTCTGGGACGCCGTGAAATCTTTCCGGTTTTATCTCTCTGCTGAGCAGTGCAACGCTCTCAATGATGCTCGCGAAGCATTTGAAGAATGGCGTATGGAGACCACGCAGGTGAGGATCGAAGAAAATCTACTGGTCCCCGATCCTATGATGGATGAAAGCTATTGGCTCAAGGAGAACGAATAGGTCCCGGACTTCGCCCCGGCCAGGCTTATGTTCGCGAGGGTGGAGGTCGGCGTAGCGGCTTTGGGGTGGCGCTGCTTTGGCGCGAGTGATCATGGCCCCGTAAGCTTCCGGCGCGTCGGGCAGTCTGTGGAACTGCCCGGTAAAGCACGACGTTGGGGCCATGATCTTCGAGGCTCGCGCCAAAGTGGCTCCGTAAAGCCGTGGAGCCGACCGCCCCAGCCACGATGTACCTCTTCTCTGGCATCAGGTGGCTGACTGTTCTGAGCACGGCACGGGCGCCGGCCGGGCTGGAGCGGGGCGGAGACAGGAGCGCAGGCCCGGCCGGGGGCCGGGCCGCGCGCGGCGAGCAGGGCGAGCCGCCTTGATCGAGTAGGGAAAGTTCTACCGCGCTCTGGTTGATCGTCTTTGTCCGGTCCCGGTAGATGCTTGACAGTTCGGTCCCAGCTGATGGTTGACAGTGGCCGTGATCGGCTTTTCTGTGCGCGTCGTTGCGGCGCGTGGCAGGAGGCCGGGATTGGCGCTGGTGGAGTTGTCGGTTGTCGAGCAGAGATACCGGGCTGTCCTGGCCGTGCTGGCGGGTGCGACGGTGACCGAGGTCGCCGCGTCGCTTGGGGTGTCCCGGCAGACGGTCAGCGGCTGGAAGTCGAGGTATGAGGCTTCGGGGCTGGCCGGGTTGGCGGACCGTTCCCGTAGGCCGGTGTCGTGTCCGCATCAGGCCTCTGCGGAGGTGGAGGCGGCGGTGTGTGAGCTGCGGCGCAAGCACCCGAGGTGGGGTCCGCGGCGGATCGCTCATGTGCTGGAGCGGTCCGGGGCAGTGAGCCCGGTGCCGTCACGAATGACCGTCTATCGGATCCTGGTCCGTCATGGGCTGGTGGAACCTGGAGTCCGGCGCCGGAAGCGGTCGGATTACAAGCGTTGGCAGCGGGACCGTGCGATGCAGTTGTGGCAGATGGACATCGTCGGCGGCGTGATGCTCGTCAACCCGGTCACCGGTGAGCTGACCGAGGCGAAGATCGTGACGGGTGTGGACGATCACTCCCGGTACTGCGTGATCGCCAAGGTGGTCGAGCGGGCGACCGGGCGGGCGGTCTGTGCGGCGTTTGTGGGCGCTCTGCGGGTGTTCGGGGTGCCGGAGGAGGTGCTGACGGACAACGGCAAGCAGTTCACCGACCGGTTCGGGCAGGGCGGTGAGGTGCTGTTCGACCGGATCTGCCGGGAGAACGGGATCGCGCACCGTCTCACCCAGCCGGCCTCGCCGACCACGACGGGCAAGGTTGAGCGGTTCCATCAGACGCTGCGGCGCGAACTCCTGGATGACTGCGGGGCGTTCGAGAGCATCGAGGCGGCTCAGGCGGCACTGGATGCGTGGGTGGAGGAATACAACTGCGTGCGGCCGCATCAGGCGCTGGACATGCAGTCTCCGGGAGACCTGTTCGCCTCGGTTTCCGAGCAGGAGCGGGACGTCCTGGGTCTGAAGATCCCCGGAGTGCTTGCGCTGGTGCCGCAGCAGCGGATACCTCCTGCGGATCCGGTCCCAACCGAAGCGTCGGCTGTTCATGCCGGTCCGCCTGAGGTGGTCCCGGCAGTGGTCCCGGCAGTGGTGCCGGTGGAGCCCGGTGGGCCGGTGGAGTTCGAGCGGGTGGTGCCTGCGAGTGGGAATCTGCAGGTCGCGGGCAAGCAGTTCTGGCTCGGACCGGCCCGCTCAGGACTGACGGTGACCTTCTGGGCCGACACCTCGGTGATCCATCTGCTGATCGCGGGAGCACGGATCAAGAGTGTGCGTTCGCACCTGTCGGTGGCGGATCTGGGACGGTTGGCGGCCCGGGGCGGGCGTCCGGGCGGGCCGGCCCCGCTTCCGGTCGGTGACGGGGTGGCGTTCGAGGTGGACCGGGTGGTGAACAACAGTGGCCTGGTGGGTCTGGGCGGGCACCAGGTGCTGGCGGCGGAGATCCTTGGCGGCCGCCAGGTGGGTATCCGGATTGACGAGGAGACGCTGTCGTTCTTCGATCCGTCCTCGCGGGAGCTGTTGCGGGTGCGGCCCAACCCGCTGCCCCGTGAGGAAGTCCGCAGGCTGCGGGGCCTGCGTCCGGCCGGACCGCCGCCGAGGCCGGGCGTCGAGCCTGTGCGTGTGCAGCGGCGGGTCAGCGCGGTGGGCACCGTCATGGTCTGTCGCCAGGTCGTCTCCCTTGGTCGGCCCTACGCAGGGCAGACCGTGACCGTCCACGTCTCTGACTCCACGATCAGCGTCGAGCTGGACGGCCAGGTCCGGGTGATCCAGCGGACGACCGACGTCCCGGTCCGTAACGTGAAAGCGAACAAGCCCCACGGGGCTCCCTACGTTGTCTAGGCCCACCGTCAAGCAACACCTGGGACCAGAACGTCAAGCATCAGCTGGGACCCGACACTGGTTGATCGTCTTGGTCGGTCCGTGCCTACTCACGTGAGTAGGCACGGCTAGAGTTGTGGCGGCCGACATAACAGGACCGCAGGAGCGTGCTGACCGGATGGGACCGAAGTCGGAGCGGGTCTACCGCACGATTCGCGAGTGGATCGCTACGGGCAAGTACTCGCCAGGTTCCAAGCTCCCGTCCGAGCGGACCCTGTCTGAGGATCTGGAGATCGGCCGTACGGCCCTGCGCCAGGTGCTGGCCAAGCTCCTTGCTGAGGGCGTCGTCGAGGTGCACGGCCGTAGCTCCTACCGGGTGCCGGATCGGTCAGTGACCACCGAGGCGCCGGCGGACCTCGAGCCCTGGCAGATCCATGGTGAGCGGACGCTGTATGACAACCCCTGGGTGAAGCTGAGCCTCGTCGACGTGGAACCGCCCGGCGTGAAGCGCTTTGAGCACCATGTCGTCAAGCTTCACCATGTGGCCATCGCCGCCGTGATCGATGACCAGGACCGGGTGCTCATGATGTGGCGGTACCGCTTCGTCCCTGATGCCTTCGGCTGGGAGCTGCCGGGCGGCATCGTCGATCCGGGGGAGGAACCCCTTCAGACCGCCTTGCGTGAAGTCGAGGAAGAGACCGGCTGGCGGCCGGACGCCTTGCAGCACGTGGTCACGTACCAGCCCATGGTCGGCATGGTCGACTCGCCGCACGAGATCTTCGTCGGTCATGGGGCGAAGCTCGTCGGTGAGCCGACCGATCTGGAAGAGGCCGGTCATATCGCCTGGGTGCCTCTGTCCGACATCCCCGGTCTGATGGCTCGTGGTGAGCTGATGGGGTCCGGCACCTTGGTCGCCCTCCTTCACGTGCTCGCCTCGCGGGGTGCCGGTGCGTCGCCTACAAGCGCTGCGTGAGCTGCTCGATCCGGCGCCTGTGACGTACTGACCTGGTCCGGCTTGCCACCAGTTGGGCTTGCCGTAGGTGCTTCTGCGCCTGGTCGTGCTCGCCGCGGGCCATGTGGGCTTGGGCCAAGTCGCAGTGGAGCCCCGCCGAGGACCTGATGAACGTGGGGTCGGTCGTCTCCAGCGCGGCGTACAGGCTGTCCACTGCCTCGGCGTCGCCAATCAGGGCGAGGGCGTTCCCGCGCCACCTGGTGAGGTGGCCTTCATTCAGGAAGATGCTCAGCATGTCCGGATCGCGGGCGTCTTCTCCTGCGGGCAGGTGTCGCATCGCAAGCTCAAGAGCCTGTCGACACTCGTTCTGAAGCCCAGCTCGGGCGCAGATCTCCGCCTCGGCTGCGTACAACCAAGCCCTGAGGCGCGGAGACGTGCCCTTTCCGCCGAGCCGTTGCGCATCTCGGACCAGATGCACCGCCATCTCAGGACGTCCGGCGTCGCAGAGCACGTATGCCTGTTCGGCGGTGGCGTGCGCGAGGTACATGGGCTCCTCGGCCTCCTGGGCGGCACGCTTCCCCAGCTCGTAGTGACGCCAGGCCCGTTCCACGGCTCCGACGTCAAGGGCCTGCCAGGCCGCCAGGGTGGCTGCTCCGGCCAGAGCCAGGGCTACCGGGCGTCGGGTCTCTGGGAGTACCGCGAAGGTCAGGGCGTCTTCCAGTCGTGTCAGGTGTGCAGTCATCTGGTCGACCAGAGTGGCGGCGCCCATCTGCCGGTCAACGGTCCGGAGCAGTTCGGTCTGGTCCATGAACGTCTTGACCATCGTCAGGCTGACGTTCTTGGCCTCGTCGATCCGGCCTATCAGCTCGTCGTACCCGTCGGCCGTGGCGAGTGCCAGCGGCGACTGTGATCTGCCGACCAGTTCATCGTCAGTGATGCCGAGCAGCGCGCGGAGGATCTTGGCGTAGTGGCTGGAGATCGTCCGTCGGCCGTTCTCCCACTCCGAGACGTACACTCGCAAACTCGCGGTTGAGGCGACGGTGAGCATGTGCTGGCGCGCATGACGTTCGATCTCCCGCACAAGACGCTCTTGCGACCATGCCCGTGCCGTCCTCGCTGCTTTGAGTCCACTCATCGCGTACTGCCGCTCCGCGTTCGGGTGTTGAGCCGTAACAGCAGCATGCCTTACATCGGCCCAGGTCGGCAGGGGTTAACGGGTCTGCTGTTAACCCCTGTTGGCTACCGGATCGTTGCTCGGGGCGCTTCCCTGGAACTGTCGCAGTCAGGCGAGTTGAGAGCTCGGGCCAACGGCGATGCTTGACATCTGGTGCGCACCAGATGCAACCTTCTGGTGCGCACCAGTTGGAAGCGCGAACACTCCGCAGGTTTGCTGCGGCATTCAATCAACGTTCAGGAGCGGCGACCCACCGCCAAGCAAGTACGCCGCTCCCACCCCTGAAGGGACCTCTATCATGCGTCAGATTCCCGTCGACACGTCCGCCGCGACCGTGATGGTCGCCAAGCCCGCCCAGCCGAAGGTTCGTGATCGCCGTACCGGTGAGATCGCCTTGGACGCGGACGGTGTGAAGCTGATGACCGTGGACGTGATGTTCGCGGCCAACGACGACGTCGAGATCCTGTCCATCGCCGTCCCGGAGACCGGTATCTCCGGTGACCTGGTCATGGGCACCCCGGTCGCGCTCACGGGCCTGATCGCCCGGCCGTGGGAGAACGAGTTCAACGGTCAGAAGCGGCACGGGATCGCCTTCCGCGCCGTCGCGGTCACCTCGCTCGCCGCCTCGGGCGCGACGGCGGCCTGATCATGACCTGGTTCATGGTCGCTGTGGTGGTGGTCGCTGCTGCCGCGGGTCTCCTGCGGTGGCGGCGCCCCGCCTGGTACTGGCTCTCCATCGGCGTCACTTTCGCCACCGTGCGGGTCATGGTCCGCTACGCCTCGGTCATGGATGCCTGCGGGCTGACCGTTCCGCCCGCCCGCTGGCGCCTGACCCTGGCTCGGATGGCTGGCCGGGAGGTGCCAGGCCCCCGCCCGCCGCGCATCCTGCGTCTGAGCCCGACCCGCACTGGCCTGGTACTACGGCTCAAGCTCAGGCCCGGACAGGACGCCTTCGACGTCGCCGCCACCACTGACCGGCTCCGCCACTCCTTCGGCCTGTACGGGGTCACCTCCCGTGAGATCCGCTCGGGTGTGGTGGAGGTGCGGATGACCGGCTACGACGTGCTCAAGCGGGTGCAGATGCCTGCTCGGCTCGATACCCGGCCGATGCGCATCCCGGTCGCCCTGCGCGAGGACGGCTCGGTGCACTACCGCGACTACCGCGCGGTCCCACACGGGCTGACCCTCGGGGCTACGGAGTCCGGCAAGTCCGTCTACCAGCGCAACCTGGTCGCCGGGCTCGCCCCGCACCATGTCGCCTTGGTCGGCATCGACTGCAAGCAGGGCGTGGAGCTGTTCCCACTGGCCCGCCGGTTCTCCGCGCTCGCCGACAACCCCGATATCGCGCTGGAGTTGTTGGAGGCGCTGGTGACGCACATGGAGGAGGTGTACCAGCTCATCCGGGCCGAGCAACGGATCAGCGTCGCCGTGCCGGATGCGAAGATCGCCGCCGACGTCTGGGACCTGCCCGAGGACATCCGGCCGGTACCGGTCGTGGTCCTGGTCGACGAGGTCGCCGAACTCGCCCTGTACGCCACCAAGGATGAGGAGAAGCGCCGGGACCGGATCATCACCGCCCTGGTCCGCCTCGCCCAGCTCGGCCGCGCGGCCGGCATCTACCTGGAGATCTGCGGGCAGCGCTTCGGCTCCGAACTCGGAAAGGGCATCACCATGCTCCGCGCCCAGCTCACCGGCCGCACCGCCCACCGCGTCAACGACGAAACGTCCGCCAACATGGCCTTCGGTGACATCGCACCCGACGCCGTGCTGGCAGCGGTCCAGATCCCGGCCGAGACCCGCGGCCTGGCCATCGCGGGCGATTCGACTGGCGGATGGCACCGCATCCGCGCCCCGCACATCTCGCTGCGCGAGGCCGTGAACATCTGCAACAAGCACGCCCACCGCACCCCTGACGTGCCAGCCTTGGCGGCTTTCCGCCCCGCCATCGAAGCGGTGCCCTCGGCCCGGGATCGGCTGTCCAAGACAGCCCCCGCCACCGCCTGACCTCACCCTCTTCTCCGGTCGGCGTGACCGTCTTCGCGCCAGGTCCCTACCCCTCCCATGCCTGACGACAGGAAGGAACCCGTGATGGCCCGCCCGCGTGTCGACGCCGTTCTGGTCCAGGCGGTCATAGCCGGGGCGCTGTCCTTCGCCCATCTGCACGATCTGGCCGCCGCTGCCGGACAGGACGGCTGGAAAGCCTGGGCCTACCCGATCAGCGTCGACCTGCTCCTGGTCGCCGCTTGGCATCGACTGCGCACCGGCGGGCCCACCCGACTGGCCTGGTGCTGGTTCCTCATCGCCTTGGCCGCTTCCCTCGGCGCCAACGTCGCCACCGCCGGACTCCTCGACATGCGTCACGTCCCTGCCTGGCTGCGCATCCTCGTCGCCGCTTGGCCTGCCCTCGCCTTCATGGGCGGCACCCTCCTTGCCCACACCACCACTCACACGGAGCCGGAAGCGTCGGCGCACCCCGACGCGACACCCCAGCCCCCGGCCGTCGAGGACGAGCAGAAGCCCGAATCCGCACTCGCGCCGGTGGCCGACGTCGAGGAACGCGCCGCGCCTCCCGCCCCCGAGCCTCAGCCCACCCCGGCCCCGCCCGCTGCTCCCGCCGTCCCCGTTCCAGCCGCGCTGGTCGACCACGCCCGCAAGGTCGCCGACGACCACCACGCCCGCACCGGGGCCCCGATCGACACCGACACCCTCCGCGCCCGCCTCGGCGTCCCGCGCCAGCTCGCCGATGCCATCGCGGCCCAGCTCGCCTGACCCCGAAAGGAAGCGACGTCTCATGACCCGTGACCCGGCTGACCTGACCGCTGCCGACTACCTCGACGGCGCCCGCGAGATGGCCGCTGCCGACCGGCCCTTCCTTGCCCACCTGCTCGCTGAGGAGGCCGCCCAACGCACCCCCGACCTGGCCACCGCTGCCGGTATCCGCGCCAGCTTCCCCGACCCGACGACCACACGAACGGAGACCGACTGAGATGCCCGCCCGCGACCACTTCCACTCCGTGATGCGGATCGGCCCGGTGCAGATCGGTACCCACCGCGACCGGAACGGCCGCACCGTGCACGCCGCCGTGTGCACCGCCGACCGCTGCGGCTGGTCCGCCGACTACTCCAGCCAGTCCGCCGCCCAGCTCGCCGCCCGTACTCACCGCTGCCGCATCAACTGACCGGAGGTTCCGCCATGGACGTCCCGCTCTGGCTCGCCCTGATCGTCGTCGGCTGGCTCGGCATCAAGCTCGTCCGTCCGCCTTGGTGGCTCATCGCCGTACTCCTCCTCGGCGGCTACCTCCTCGCCGAGAGCGGCTTGGCCTCCGTCGCCGATACCACCGTCAAGTAACCCAGGAAGGAGAACCACCCATGCTCCGGCCCAAGCACCCGACCATGCCTCAGCCCACCGGTCTGGTCACCCCGCAGACCCCGACCACCATCACCCCTGGCACTCCAGCCCCGCCGTCGACATCCAACGTCCCGGCCTCTACCCGTCCGGTCGTGCAGCTCACCCCCGGCACCGCGATCGCCCTCGTCGGCGGCGGCACGGCCGTGGTCCTGGTCATCGGCGCCGTGCTGGTCTCCATGCTCCTGGCCGTTGCCGTGACCGGTGTTTCGGTCGCTGTTTGCGCCGTCGTCCTGCGCTCCCTGCTCGCCTCCGAAGCCAAGCGCCGCTGAACCGGCCCCCCGGGCGGCTCCGATACCGCCAAGCATCCGCCGCCCGGGCGCCGTCCCTGTCCGATCCACTGAACCGGAAGGAAGTCCCAGCATGACGCAGCGCACCAGCCCGACGCCCCGCAGTTGCTCGAGCTGCGACGGCTTCGCCTCCGCCGCCATCACCACCGGCGGACGCAACCACCGCGGACACCTCCACACCATCACCGCCGACTGCCCGGCCTGCCACGGCACCGGCACCTGCACCACCCGCCGCAATCGGGAGGGCGCCCGTGTCTGACCTGCTCGACCCGACCACCCTCGGTGACCTGCTGAGGGTGGCTTCGGCCTCCGACTACACCCGCTGGGAAGACCAGATACGCCGCACCGGCGGCTGCGCCGACCCCGTCCACCTGCGCGGCTGGGTGACCCACAAGGACAAGACCACCGGCGCCACGCTGCACCACTACACCACCGCTGACGAGCCTGGCGGACGCCTCCGCGTCGCCTGCGGCAACCGCCGTGCCTCCCGCTGCCCGGCCTGCGCCTGGACCTACGCGGGCGACACCTACCACCTCATCCGCGCGGGCCTGGCCGGTGACGACCGCCGAGACATCCGTGCCACCGTTCGCGACCACCCCCGCGTCTTCGCCACCCTTACCGCCCCCTCCTTCGGCCCGGTCCACAACCGCCCCGACCGTGGCGCCTGCCGCTGCGGCACCCACCACGCTCCAGACGCACCGGAGCTGGGCACCGCCCTCGATCCGGCCACCTACGACTACGCGGGCGCCGTGCTGTTCAACAACCACGCGGGACAGCTCTGGCAGCGCTTCACCAACCGCCTACGCCGTGAGATCGCCGCCCGTGCCGGCATCACCCAGAGAGAGCTGAAGGAGCGCGCCCGCCTCTCGTACGGCAAGGTCGCCGAGTTCCAGAAGCGCGGTGCCATCCACTTCCACGCCGTCATCCGCCTCGACGGACCCGATGGACCCAACACACCACCGCCGTCCTGGGCCACCGTGCAGCTCCTCACCGATGCCATCCGCGCCGCTGCCACGCACGCCTACACCTCTGTCTCACTTCCGGCCGCCGAGGACCAGCCCGCACGTACCTTCCGCTGGGGTGCCCAGCTCGACGTCCGGCCCGTGAAGGCGTTCGGGGACGGCTCGGACATCACCGAACAGGCCGTCGCCTCCTACGTTGCCAAGTACGCCACCAAGGCCGCCGAGACCACCGGCACCCTGGACCGCCGCATCGGCGAACTCTCCGAACTCGACCGTCACCAGGTCCCCGACCACACCCGTCGCCTGATCGAAGCGTGCAAGCGGCTCGACCCGCTCTACCCCGACCGGCGCCTGTGGGCCTGGGCGCACATGCTCGGCTTCCGGGGCCACTTCTCCTCCAAGTCCCGCCGCTACTCCACCACCCTGGGCGCCCTGCGCCAGGCACGCGCCGACTACCGGGCCGCCCAGGAGACCGCTGCCCTCGGCCTGGAGGACGTTGAGCCGGACACCGTTCTCGTCTTGGCCGACTGGCAGTACGCCGGACACGGCCACACCCCCGGCGAATCTGCCCTCGCCGCCACCATCCACCGCGGCCTGCAACTCAACCGCGAGACAGCTCGTGAGGCCCTGGCGAACGAGGGGGAGTGGTGACCATGGACCGACTCCTCACCGTGTACGAGGTCGCGGAGCTGCTCGGTACGGGCGTCCGCTTCCCCCGCCGCCTCATCGAGGAACGCCGCATCACCTTCGTCAAGGTCGGTCGGCACGTCCGCATACCTGAAAGCGCCGTAGAAGCGTTCGTGGGCGCCAACACCGTGGAGCCGATCACCCTGCGGTCTACAGGGCTCAGGGGGGCTGCCTGATGGCTGGCAAGCGCAAGTCCCGCCGGGACTTCGGACGCGTCCGCAAGCTGCCCTCCGGCCGGTTTCAAGCTCGGTATCCGGGACCTGACGGCGTCCTGCGTCCGGCAGATCGCACCTTCGCGACGTCGACGGATGCTGACCGCTGGCTGATGCGGAAGCGCATCGAGATCGAAGAGGGCCGCTGGCTCGATCCTGCTGAGGGGCAGACGACCGTGCGCGACTGGGCGGCCCGCTGGCTCGCTGCCGTCTCGCCGCAGCTCAAGCACAAGACTCAAGCGTCGTACCGGTCGCTGATCAACTCGCTGATCAATCCGGCGCTCGGGGACCGCGAGCTGTCGACCCTCCGGCCGATCACGATCGCTGAGTGGGTCGGCGCGATGAAGACCAAGGGGCTCAGCGCTTCGCGTATCCGGCAGGCGTACCGGGTCCTGTCGCAGATCATGCGGGCGGCTGTCGACAACGACATGATCTCGCAGACGCCGTGCCGGGGCGTGAAGCTGCCTCGGATGCCGCAGACCGAGCCGCACATCCTCACGCCGCTCGAAGCCTCCCGGATCGTACGGAGTGCCGACAAGCCGCATGACTTGTTGATCGCGCTCCTCGCGTACGCGGGACTGCGCGTCGGCGAGGCGTTCGCCCTCCGCCGCGTGGACATCGACGTGCCCGGCGGCTTCGTCCTGGTCGATGAGAACCTGGCGGAGGCCAATGGCGTCTTGGTCTTCGACACGCCGAAGTCTCATCAAAAGCGGCTCCTGCGAGTCGGCCCGTCGCTCGCGAAGCGGCTCGGTCGGCACCTGGAGAACCTGCCCGGCGGAGATGACGCGCTCCTGTTCACGACACCCGGAGGCAAGCCGCTCCGCTACAACCAGTGGCGCAAGGCGTACTTCGATCCCGCTGTGTCGGCGGCCGGGCTGACCGACGTGACCCCACACGATTTGCGGGCCTCACACGGCACGTGGGTCGCCGACCGGTACGGCGTCATGACCGCCGCTCACCGGCTCGGCCACTCGAACGCGAGCGTGACCACCCGGCACTACGCCCGACCGGTCGCCGGACGCGATGACCAGGTGGCCGCTGCCGCAGACGAATGGTTGGACGAGACGTGAGGCTGCGGAAAACCGGCTGTCGGGCTGCTGGCATCGGGCTAGGCTGCTGCTGCCCCGGGTGCTGACCAATTTGGGGACATGGGCCGGTGATCTTGCTGTCCGCTCCTGCCGCTGGCAGGGCCGCCGCAGTGCGGGGGATCACCGGTTCCGATGTGCACCGCAGCATGACAGCCCGACCTCGGAGAGTACGTGCACGTAGATGATGTCGTCGGGAGGCCATCCGAACTCTGCCCCACGGCAGTTACGAAGCCGGGCCCGAGCAGCGCGGTCCTCCGCGGTTGATCATCGCTCGGCGTCCCCTTGCGGATCGCTGTCGCTCTCCCCGACTCCGTACTCCGCACGGAGCTGTGCCACCCGCTTGTCCTCCGTTCCGCGCCCCGCCACCAGGCCGGATATCAGCGCGGCGCCCCCACCGAGGACGAGTGCTGAGGCCGCTGTCAGCACGGCGCGGAGTGCGGTCGACAGCTGGTGGTGCGCCGACAGCTTCCATCCGATGTACGCGCCGACGCCCAGACCGCAAACGCCCCACACGACGGCGACACAGCCAGTTGCCTGCCGTGCTGTGTGCTTTTCCGCAACTGCGGGCCCGAAGATGTACTTGCCGGATGGGGCAGGAGGTTCAGTCATGCTGATTGCTCACCACTCGTACTCGTCGTTCCAGGGCGGTATTGGCCACCGAACCCCACTGCTCCTGCTGTGATCAGGGACAGAACTATCGCCGTACCCAACTCATCGACTCACACACCCACATAGGACGGGACTCCTGGCTCAGCGGGCACGACCCCGCCCCTGGGGCACGTAGCGGGCACGACGATGATGACGACGGCTCCGCTGGGGCGCTCGTACCCCTCTGACCTGCGGCAGAGCGAGCGGCCTGCATGATCGCCGAGAGATCTTGAAAACCGTCGTGGCAGCGATGTCATCGAGGGTTCAAATCCCTCAGCCTCCGCGCAGGTCAGCGACGGGTGCCCCTGCTTCAGGGGCACCCCTTCTGCGTGTCCGCTGTCTCACGCTGTGCCGCCGGAATCCCACCGTTGACCAGCGCGTGTGGGCCAGGCGTGGGCCAGAATCCGGGCGTGGTTCCCGGCGCCTTGTGGGGCTCTCCAGGGGAGTGCCTCAGCGAATCGCCGCAGCTCACATATTCAGGCTTGCTTGGCGTAGAACGTTCGGCGTGGACACGTGGCCGTCGCGTAGGACTGAAGCCTCCACGAGTACGGCGACATCGGCGGTGAGCGAGCGGTCGGCGCCTTTGTCCGTCAGCCAACGGGCGGCGGCCACCGTGCCGTAGGTGGACCAGCCGCCGAGGAGCACGACACGCCTGCTCGGGTTGAGCGGGTGCGACGCCCGGACGACATAACCGCAGTCCCGCGTGACCACGCCATCAGCGACTTCCCCCTGGTAGGCGGTGCCCTCCCAGGTGATCTCTCCTCCACCCAGCCGGAAGGGCAGCGACTCCCCCATGGCGGTGAGGAGGCGGCGGGCAACCTCGTTGTTCTTCGGCCCGCCGAGGACAAGCAGGTCGTGCTCCATCTCATGGCCCGGCACGTGGGCTGACAGCCGGACCTTCTCCAGATCCAGGTCCCGGTAGGCGTGGGTAAGGGAGGGGATCAGCAGGGACAGGGCTCGGACCTGTCCCAGACCGGCGACAGGGCGTTGGTAGCGACCTGTGTCTATGTAGCCGGTGTCCAGAGCGACGGAGAGTTGGCTCGCATCCGAAAATCGCCATGTGCGGCGCGCGGGCAGCCGTCTGATGACGAACCAACGCACCAGCCCACCAATGCCGGTGAGCACAGCGGCAATCACGGCGCTGAGAATCTGCGAGCCCACGGCCCCCGCGATGCTGCCCATGCCCTTCGCCCCCTCGGCCCTCCGCAGACCCTAACGTCGCTCCTCGTCGTCGTCCTTCAAGGCGGTCGGCTCGCGCGGGCCGCGTGCTGGCGGCCCGTGACGACCCGCCGGCTCCTGTCCGCCGCCCCGCTCAGCGGCCATCTGCACCCGGGGTCCTGATCAGGGACTCTCGACCGGACGACATCGTTGGCCGGTCGAGCCAGGGGGGGCGTCGGCGGCCCTGGCCGTGGGCGGCGTTGGATCTGGCCGAAAAGCTATGGGTGGGGCGTTGGTGCAGGTCAGGGCCGGGGGAAGGGGTGGGTGGGGGCGGGCTGGGTGGCGGGGGTGGGGGATGTGGGCTTTTAGTTGTAGCTAAAGGTGGGATCCTGTCGCTGAGGGGTGTGAAGCCCAACGGTCGGCACCATGCGCTGGGAGAGTGATGAGTGTGCCGTGGAAAGGCAAGGGTTCGAAGGGGGAGGCCGCGGACTGTGCGGGGGCGCGGCTGGCGCGTCAGGCCACCGTGGAGGTCGCGGGATTGCTGGGGAAGCGCGACATGAGCCGTGCTGACCTCGCCCGGCTCATGGACGTCAGTCCGGGGCGGGTGAGCCAAATACTCTCCGGGGACGAGAATCTGACGCTGCGGAGTCTCGCTGCCGTGGCCGAGGCCCTGGATCTGGACATCAAGATCAGTTTTGTGGAGCCCAAGGAGGAAGGGGCTCGTCGGACGCGGGGGTTGGGCGATGGGTCCGATGCCTTTGTCTACGCTCCCTGAGCGTCGCTGACGGACGGTGTGGTCTGCGGCGGCGTCGTGTCGGGGCGCGTCGTGTCAGGGGTGCGGGGTGCCTGTCGTGGCTAGGGGGCGCGCCGCCAGGGCCTCGTCCCGGAGCCGTGTGAGTTCGCGGTCGCCGCTCCGCTTGCCGGTGCGGTAGCCGAATTCCAGCATGCGCGCGCAGGCGTCCGTGGCCATTGCCAGGGCCTGACGGCGGTCCTCCGCCTCCTCCCGGGTCGGGGTGTGCAGCTCCGGCGGGAACTCCTGGACCTCCCGCTGCCGGCACCTCGCCTCGATATCGGCCTCGACCTTGGTCGCGTCGTCCAGGAGTTGGTCCACCTCCTCGTACAAGGTGTTGATCGTCGTCCTGTCCTTGGCCGCGGCGGCGCAGCCGCGCAGGTGGCGCCGGGCCTCGAAGGCGAACATGCGCAGTTGGGCCACGTTCTCGAAGTCGCGGACCAGCCGGTGGCAGTGGATGTACATGTCGTGGACCAGCCGTCGCTCCAGCTCGCTCAGCAGCACCGCGATGCCCAGCGTGATCACGGCGACGAAGGGTGGCGTGGACTGCTGGTTCTGCTGCTGACGGACGCGAGGCGCCAGGGCCCCGCCCGCGGCGGCAGCGGCCACGGCGGGTGGCACGTCGGCGGCGTGCGGCAGCAGCAGGGCGATGGTGAGCAGGGCCGCCGCGCAGCTGCAGGCGATGATGCCGCAGCACAGCGCCGCGGACCTTACGGTTCCCAGCAGGCGGCCCTTGTCGGAGAAGCGGTGGACCAGCGAGATCCAGGTGACCAGTGCGCAGACGCCAATGGGTAACGCGACGTCCGCGAACCACCCCTGTGCGTAGAGCTCGTGCAATGCTCCCCCTGCTCGCGCCTTGGTACCGGTGCGCCGGAGGCGGTCGGACGGTCACCGGTCGGTCGGCCGCCAGTCACCGATCACCGATCACCGGTCACCGGTCACGGGGAGAGCGGGAATCCCTTCACGGTCCGCCTCGGGGCGGAAGCACCGGCGAACGGGCATGGTTCCTGCGCCGCCTGGTCACCGCGCCGTGCGGTCCCTGCGCCTTTCGGTTCCTGTACGGAGCGCCTCGTCGCGTGGTCACGATAGTGCTCCTCGATCACGTAACGCACGGCTCACCGTCCGTATACCGCCGGATCGCGCCGCCTCTGGCGTCCTGGCGTACGGCTGCCGCCACTGCTCCGTTCATCCGGCCCGGGCGTATGCCTCAGGCCCACGCGTCCGGGGGCTGGAGGTGGCGGGCGGCGCTGCGGGCCGCGGAGGCGACGGTGGCGCGGGCCTCGCGCGGGGCCAGACCGGTGTCGAGCGCGGCCTCGATCAGGGCAGGGGCCACCTCCGGCCCGGCGCCCGTCTCGTAGGCGCGGCAGGCGGCCCAGAACAGGCGGACGTTGCGCTGGCCCTCCCGTGAGGCACGGACGAACCGTACGAGCCCCTCCAGGGCCGCGGGATGCGGCCCGGGGGACGGCGGGCCTGGGCGGTACGAGCGGTGCGGGGCCGGGCGCGGGGGCGTGAGCAGGCGCAGCAGGGCGGCCGGGGCGGGCGCCGGGGCCCAGGCGGGGGAGCCCGGCGCGAGGCGGTAGCTGCCGTGCGAGCCGTATGAGCCGGGGCCGACCAGATAGCCGCCCAGCCCGCGGATGTCGATGCCGGGGGCCAGGCGTCCGGCGGAGTTGGGGACGGCGAGGCCGGGCGGGCCGCACAACCAGAGATGGCGTCCGCCGCTCGGGGTGAGCACGGTGACCGTAGGGGGGATGGCGAAGGCGTGCTCGCGGGCCAGCCGGGCGAGGGCGGCGAGACCGTCCGCGGCCAAATCATCCGTGCTGTCCGTGCCGCCGGTGCCGTCCTTACCGCTTGCACCGGGCTTCCTGGTCCCGGCCCGGCCGTCCGTGGCGCTCGCTCCCCCGGTTCCTCGGGGTCTTCCCGGGCTTCCGCCTTTGAGATCGAGGTCGAGGCCGATGAGGTGGTAGGGGGCGCGTCCGCAGGCGATGCCGTAGCCGGTGGCCCAGGGGGCCGCGGCGAACAGGGCGCGGATCGCCTCGGGGTCCGCCGACGCGTCATGGACTCCATGGCCCGGCCGGCCGCATTCGCCGCGGCACGGCAGAGGCGCGGGGTCGTGGTGGTGAGGGGAGCGCACGGCGGGCAGCTTCGCGCGGGTCAGCGGGATCACGCGGAAGCCGTGGGCCGCGGCGGTCAGGGCGTGGGCAAGAACATGGGCGAGTGCGGGATTCGCCATGTGACCCATTTTCGGACAAGTGTTCGGTAATGGGAAGGGGGTCCGGCATGTCGCCGAGGATGGCCGAAACTATGCGGAACCGGTTCCCTCGTAAGGCCCAGCCCGCGGCGGGACGGGGTGGCGTGCCCCGTGCCGGCGCAGAGCCGCACCCGCCGCACCCGGCGCACCCGCCGCACCCGCTGCACCCGCTGCACCCGCTGCACCCGCCGCACCCGGCGCATCGGCGCGATGCGGGGAGCGAGGGTGTGTCGGGCGTTTAAAACAGGTTCATCATGCTTGCGGGGTAATTCCCCTGGCCCGTGCGCATCGTCCGGGAATCGGTGGGCAACTCTGCTTCCGCGACACTTCCCGAGCGTCGGAGGATCGGAGGAATCGAGATGGCGGACACAAGGACGGGCTCCGTCCGCACCTTCACCGCACCGCCGTTCTCCGTGTCCAGGGCGGGGCGCGGCTCCTGGGCTCTGGCCCGATCGCATGGGGGCAGGTCGCCGCCATCGCGGGTGCCCGCAAGGGAGCGCAGGGGTGGGGCAATGTCCGATCGATCCGAGTGAGCTGTGGTGATTCATTGAGCGAACGGGACGGGTGAGGTCGTGCGGTCGCGCGGTGGCGTATCGACGCCATCGCGCGATCGTGCGTGGTGGCCTTGCGGTGAAGCGGCCTGGTTCGGTGTTCTTGACGGCGCCGACGCACCTGACGGATAGTCAGATTGCTTTCTACGGCAGACATGCGGCAGGGGCAGCGATGACGCGCGATGAGCTGCACGACCTGGATGAATTGAATGCGCTGGATGAGCTGTACGGACGGCTGAGAGCGTACGAGGGGCGCACGGCCGCGAGCGGTGGCGCGGGCAAGGACCCCGTCAACGAGCCCATGATCAGGCACTGGTGCGAGGCGATGGGCGACACCAGCCCCGCCTATCCGGGCATCGCCCCGCCGACCATGCTGCAGGCGTGGACGATGGGCGGACTGGCCGGGCACCTCGGCGGTTCGGCCCGCTCCGAGGCGTACGACGAGCTGCTGGCGTTGCTCGACGACGCGGGCTGCGGCTCGGTGGTCGCCACCGACTGCGAGCAGGAGTACGTGCGTCCGCTGCGCCCCGGCGACGAGATCACCTTCGACGCGGTCATCGAGTCGGTGTCGCCGCGCAAGACCACCAAGCTGGGCACCGGATACTTCGTCACCACCCGGATGAACGTCCGTACGGGGGAGGGGGAGCTGGCCGGTACCCACCGCTTCCGCATCCTCAAGTACGCACCCGCGCGGTCGAAGGCGGAGCTGGAACGGGAGCCGGAGCCCACACGGGAGCGGGAGTCGGAGCGGGCGGCCGACCGCCCCCGTCGCCCTCGCCCCGTCGTCAACCGCGACAACGCGGGCTTCTGGGAGGGCGTCGCCCGGCATCGGCTGCTCATCCAGCGCTGCCTGGACTGCGCCGCCCCGCGCTTCCCCTGGCTGCCGGGGTGTGGGGCGTGCGGTTCCCAGCGGTGGGAGGCGGTCGAGGCGTCCGGCGCGGGCGCGGTGTTCAGCTATGTGGTCATGCACCATCCGCCCTTCCCCGCCTTCGACCCGCCCTACGCGGTGGGCCTGATCGAGCTCGCGGAAGGGGTGCGGATGGTCTGCGGCATCACCGGAGTGCCGTACGACAAGGTGCGCATCGGGATGCCCGTCGAGCTGGAGTTCCTGCGCGTGGACGAGGAGCTGGAGCTGCCCGTGTTCCGGGGCGCCGAGGCATGAGGGACGGACGAGGCGAACAACCCTCCGGCGGACCCTCCGGTGGACCGGGTGGACCTGACGGGCGGTACGGACGAGGAGGCGGCCCCATGACGGTGCGTACGGGCGATGAGCTGCCCCCGCTGCGTATCCCGATCACCCGGACCCTGATCGTCGCCGGCGCCCTCGCCTCCCGGGACTACCAGGATGTGCACCACGATGCCGAGGCGGCCAAGGAGAAGGGTTCCCCGGACATCTTCATGAACATCCTCACCACGAATGGGCTGGTCGGCCGGTACATCACCGATCACTTCGGGCCGCGGGCCCGCCTCCGTAAGGTCGCCATCCGGCTCGGGGCGCCCAACTACCCGGGCGATGAGATGGTGTTGACCGGCCAGGTCACCGCGGTCGCGGAGGGTACGGCGGAGGTCGCCGTCACCGGCAGGAACGGCATCGGCCACCACGTGACCGGCAAGGTCACCGTGCAGCTCCCCACCGACGCCCCGGGAACCGGTGACGCCCGTAAGAGGACCACCGACAGCCCGGCGATCACCGACACCCCCACCACCCCGGACACCCCCCGATGAGCGCCCGTAAGGCGGATACGCTGGGCGGCCGGGCCGCCGTCGTCGGCATCGGCGCCACCGAGTTCTCCAAGGACTCGGGCCGCAGCGAGCTGAAGCTGGCGGTCGAGGCCGTCCAGGCGGCCCTGGACGACGCGGGCCTCACCCCGGCCGATGTGGACGGGCTGGTCACCTTCACCATGGACACCAGCCCCGAGATCACCGTGGCGCAGGCGTGCGGCATTGGCGATCTCACCTTCTTCTCACGCGTCCACTACGGCGGGGGCGCGGCCTGCGCCACCGTGCAGCAGGCCGCGCTCGCCGTCGCGACCGGCGTCGCCGAGGTCGTCGTCTGCTACCGCGCGTTCAACGAGCGCTCCGGGCGCCGCTTCGGCTCGGGCGTACAGCACCGCGAGCCGTCCGCGGAGGGCGCCGCGCTCGGCTGGTCGCTGCCCTTCGGGCTGCTGACCCCGGCCTCGTGGGTCGCCATGGCCGCCCAGCGCTATCTGTACGCCTATGGGCTGACGCCCGAGGTTTTCGGCCATGTGGCCGTCACCGACCGCCGCCACGCGGCCACCAACCCGGCCGCGTACTTCCACGGCAAGCCGATCACCCTCGCCGATCACGCCGCCTCCCGCTGGATCGTCGAGCCGCTGCGGCTGCTCGACTGCTGTCAGGAGACGGACGGCGGCCAGGCGCTCGTGGTCACCAGCGTGGAGCGGGCGCGCGACCTGCCGCGTCCGCCCGCCGTGATCACGGCCGCGGCGCAGGGCGCGGGCCGCGGCCAGGAGCAGATGACGAGCTTCTACCGCGACGACCTGACGGGCCTTCCCGAGATGGGGGTGGTCGCCCGGCAGTTGTGGCGCGGCAGCGGGCTGACCCCGGCCGACGTCGACGTGGCCATCCTCTACGACCACTTCACGCCCTTCGTACTGATGCAGCTCGAGGAGTTCGGCTTCTGCGGGCGCGGGGAGGCGGCCGGATTCGTCGCCGAGGACGCGCTGCCGCTCAATACCCACGGCGGTCAGCTCGGTGAGGCGTATCTGCACGGGATGAACGGGATCGCCGAGGCCGTCCGCCAGATCCGCGGCAGCTCCGTCAATCAGGTGCCGGGGGCCGCCCGCGCCCTGGTCACCGCGGGCACCGGGGTACCGACATCCGGGCTTCTCCTCGGCGCAGACGGCTGAACCGCGCGCGTGTCGGCGGTATCGGGCCGCCGAGGTCCACCTTCACTCGTCATATGACCCGAAGAGAGCAGAGCAGGCCCAGCAGGACCCTCAGGCCCAGCAGGCAGAGCAGATGGCAGGTCACGGGCTGGACCGCAGGTCTGGCCGCGGCGCTGGCCACCGCGGTCGCCGGTGCCACCCCCGCCGCCTCGGCGGAGGTCCTGCCCGACCCCCGCCCCCTGGGCGCCAAGGTCTTCCAGGGCTGGGCCTTCGACACCTGCCACGCGCCGTCCCTCGCCACCCTGCGCGCGTGGAACAGCTCCCGCTACCGCGCCGTCGGCGTCTACTACGGCGGCCGCGGCCGGGCCTGTGCGAGCCAGCCCAATCTCACCGTCTCCTGGATGCGCGGCGTCAAGAGCATGAAGTGGCGGGTGCTGCCCATCTTCGTCGGATCCCAGGCCCCCTGCGTCCGCAGCGCCAACAAGAAGCATGTGCCGATCGGCAGCAAGCCCTTCTCCCAGGGGCGCGCGGAGGGCAAGGACGCGGTCGCGCGCGCCAAGGCGCTCTCCCTGAAGAAGCGCAGCGCGCTCTACCTCGACATGGAGGCGTACGACCTGACGAAGACGAGCTGCGCCGCCAAGACGCTCTCCTTCATCCGCGGCTGGAACCGCGAGGTCCGCTCGCGCGGCTTCTTCCCCGGCTTCTACAGCAGCGCCGAGTCCGGGGTGCGCCATCTGGAGCAGGCCCGCCGGGCCGGGGTCCACGACCTGCCCTCCGCCATGTGGTTCGCGCGCTGGAAGGGGAAGCCGTCGCTGTACGGTGAGCCGACGCTGGCCAAGAGCGCGTGGAATCCGCACCGCCGCATCCACCAGTACAAGGGCAACGTCGATGTGACGCACGGCGGCCGGAAGCTGCGCATCGATCGCAACAAGGTGGACGCACCGGTCGCGATCATCAAGTGACCCACCGCCACCGGCCTCCGTCCGGGACACCCTTGGATCCCCGGCGGCGTCCTCGGAGGCATTCTCGGAGGGGGCCTCGGAGGCATCGCCGGGGAATCCTGGGGAACTCTCCCCGAGAGCCTTCGGGGACGCTCTCGGGGAACCGTCGGGAGGAACCCTGACCCTCGGCTCACCCCCTCCCCCCGGAGGAGGTGGTGCCAGCCCCACCCGTACAACCTGAGGCTGATCCCTCTTCGGCACTTATGGCCGATCCGCTCCGACCTGCCCGGCTCCTAGCGTTGAGCCATGACCACGACCGTGTGCACAGGCGTATCCGCCGCCGCGTTCCCGTCGTTCACTTCGTATGTACGGGCGCGGGGGCCGGTGCTGTTGCGCACCGCCCGCTCGCTGACCTCCAACGTGTGCGACGCCGAGGATCTGCTGCAAACCGCGCTGACCAAGACGTACCTGGCGTGGGAGCGTATCGAGGACCACAACGCGCTGGACGGCTATGTGCGGCGTGCCCTGGTCAACACCCGGACCTCGCAGTGGCGCAAGCGCAAGATCGACGAATTCGCCTGCGAGGAGCTGCCCGAGCCCGAGACGGTGCCCGCCCCGGACCCCGCCGAACGGCAGGTCGTCCGCGACGCGCTGTGGCGGGCCGTACTGCGGCTGCCGGACCGCCAGCGGGCGATGGTCGTCCTCAGGTACTACGAGGACCTGAGCGAGGCGCAGACGGCGGAGGTACTCGGGGTGTCCGTCGGCACCGTCAAGAGCGCGGTCTCGCGCGCCCTCGGCAAGCTCCGCGAGGACCCGGAACTCGGCTACGCGGCGTGATCGGCCGCGCGCCGCTCGACGGGGGCTGACCGGGGGGACCGCCCCTGGGGCCGGCAGGGGGACCGACGGGTGATCGAGGGGGTGATCGACGGGGTCCGGGGGTAGTGACATACCGAGCGGTCGGCTGCAGAATCGGCGGAACCTCAGCCCGCGCGTAACCGGAACCCTGGAGGCCCCGGTGCTCAGCACGATGCAGGACGTACCGCTGACCGTGACCCGCATCCTCGTGCACGGGGCATTCGTGCATGGCCGTACGGCCCATGTGACCACCTGGACCGGTGAGGACGAGCCCCGGCGCCGCAGCTTCCACGAGGTGGGCAAGCGGTCGATCCAGTTGGCGAACGCGTTGCGCGATGAGCTCGGGGTGGAGCCGGGGCAGGCCGTGGCCACTTTGATGTGGAACAACGGTGAGCATCTGGAGGCGTATCTCGCGGTCCCCTCCATGGGCGCCGTGCTGCACACCCTCAACCTCCGGCTGCCCACCGAGCAGCTCGGCTGGATCGTGAACCACGCAGCCGATCGCGTGATCATCGTCAACGGCTCGGTGCTCCCGCTGCTCGCCCCGCTCCTCCCCGGCCTCACCACCGTGAAGCACATCGTGGTCGCGGGGCCCGGCGACAGTTCCGTCCTGGACGGCTGCACCGCCCGGGTCCATGACTACGAGGAGCTGATCGAGGGGCGGCCGCGGCACTACGCCTGGCCGGAGATCGACGAGCGGCAGGCCGCCGCGCTCTGCTACACCTCGGGGACGACCGGCGACCCCAAGGGCGTGGCCTACAGCCACCGCTCCATCTATCTGCACTCGATGCAGGTCAACACAGCCGAATCGTTCGGGATGTCCGGTGCCGACACCCTGCTGCCGGTGGTGCCCATGTTCCACGCCAACGCATGGGGCACCGCGCATGCCGCCTTCATGGCGGGCGCCTCGATACTCATGCCCGACCGCTTCCTCCAGCCCGAGCCGCTCGCCGAGATGATCGAGCGCGAACGTCCCACCGTCGCGGCCGCCGTCCCCACCGTCTGGCAGGGGCTGCTCGCCGAACTCGACGCCAGGCCGCGGGAGGTGAGCTGTCTGCGGGACGTCTTCATCGGCGGCTCGGCCTGCCCGCCCTCCCTGATGAAGGCGTACGAGGAGCGCCACGGCATCCACGTCGTCCATGCATGGGGCATGACGGAGACCTCTCCGCTCGGCTCCGTGGCCCATCCGCCGGGCGGGCTCTCGGTGGAGGACGCCTGGCCGTACCGGCTGTCGCAGGGCCGCTTCCCGACGTCCGTCGAGTGCCGGTTGATCTCGGCGGACGGCGAAGTCGTGCCGTGGGACGGGAAGACGCCGGGTGAGCTGGAGGTACGCGGGCCGTGGATCGCGGGCGCGTACTACGGAGGGGCGGACGGCGAGCCGTTCCGCCCCGAGGACAAGTTCACCGAGGACGGCTGGCTGAAGACCGGCGACGTCGGCACCATCAGCCCCGACTGCTATCTGACGCTGACCGACCGGGCCAAGGACGTCATCAAGTCGGGCGGCGAGTGGATCTCCTCGGTCGAGCTGGAGAACCAGCTGATGGGCCATCCGGAGGTCGCGGAGGCGGCGGTGGTGGCCGTGCCGGACGAGAAGTGGGGAGAGCGGCCGCTGGCCACGGTGGTGCTGACGGAGGGCGCCACGGTCGACTACGAGGGGCTGCGGGCCTTCCTCGCCGAACGGGTGGCGCGCTGGCAGCTGCCGGAGCGCTGGGCGCTGATCCCGGCGGTGCCGAAGACGAGCGTGGGGAAGTTCAACAAGAAGGTGATCCGCAAGCAGTACGCGGACGGGGAACTGGATGTGACCACGTTGGGCTTGTGATCACGCGGGGACTGGGCTGAGGAACGCCCGGAGCGGGGGCGCGGGCCGAGCGGGCCCGCGCCCCCGTCGGTCGGTGAAGTGGTCACCCGGTCACCGTAAGGAGGCGAGTGTCTCCTTACGGGCGGCACGCCACCGTAAGGGTCGGCGGGCGTCCGCTGATGGGGCGCGCGTCACCGTAAGGACAGCAGGCGTGCCCTTACGGGCGGCACGCCACCGTAAGGGCCGCGCGCGTCAGTTGGTGCCGATCTTCGCCAGCAGGTCCACGATCCGCGACTGCACCTCCGCGCTCGTCGAGCGCTCCGCGAGGAACAGCACCGTTTCGCCCGAGGCCAGCCGCGACAGATGCGCCGGATCGATGTCCGCGGAGGTGTAGACGACCAGCGGGGTGCGGTTGAGCAGTCCGTTGCCGCGCAGCCAGTCGACGATCCCGGCCCGGCGGCGGCGTACCTGCATCAGGTCCATCACCACCAGATTCGGCCGCATCTGCCCCGCGAGCGAGACCGCGTCCGCGTCCGTCGCCGCGCGGGCGACCTGCATCCCGCGACGCTCGAGCGTCGCCGTAAGGGCCGCCGCGATCGGCTCGTGCTCCTCGATCAGCAGAACGCGCGACGGATGCTGCTCGCTGTCGCGCGGGGCGAGCGCCTTGAACAGGACGGCCGGGTCGGCGCCGTACGCCGCCTCCCGTGTCGCCTGGCCGAGCCCCGCGGTCACCAGCACCGGCACCTCGGCGGCGACCGCGGCCGTACGCAGCGACTGCAGCGCGGTCCGGGTGATCGGCCCGGTCAGCGGATCGACGAAGAGCGCCGCCGGGTACGCGGCGATCTGCGCGTCGACCTCCTCACGGGAGTTCACGATCACCGGACGGTAGCCGCGGTCGCTCAGCGCCTGCTGGGTGGACATGTCCGGCGCGGGCCACACGAGGAGGCGGCGCGGGTTGTCCAGCGGCTCGGGGGGCAGTTCGTCGTCGGGCGGCGGGGTGCGGTCGTCGACGATCTCGACGGCGCCGTTGGGCCCGTCCAGGGGCTCCGGCCCCTCGGCGCCCTCGTCCGGCGCGCCGATGGCGAACGCCCGGCCCGAACTCTGCGACGCACTCGCCGCACGCTGCTGCGGCGCCCCCGGCCCGGGCTGGGGGCGGGGCTGCGCGCCGGTCGGTGCCCCGGGGTGCGGTTGCGAACGGCTGCCGGCCGGCTGCAGTTCGGCCGAGGTGCCCTGGTCCGCCATCTCGGGCCGGGCGGCCAGCTTGCGCCGCCTCCCGGAGCCCAAGCTGGTGCCTCCCGAGGGCGTCTGGGGCTGGCCCTGCTGCGGGCGTCCCTGCGGCTGGCCTTGCGGCGCCTGGCCCTGGGGGTGCTCCCCCACCTGCTGGGCGAACGGCACCCCTTGACCCAAGGTGCGCACGCTGATCGCGCGCCCTTGGGCGGCGTCGGCGTTCGGCGGAGCCTCGGCGGGCAGCGGCTGCGGACGGGGCTGCGTGGGCGCGTCCGGCCACTGCGTCGGCTGCTGGGCCGGCGGCTGCTGGCCCGGTGGGTGCCCGCTCGCCTCCGTGGGATGCGGGCCACCAGGGCCATCTAGGGGCGGACCAACCGGATTACCCGGACCGCCCGGGCCACCCTGCGTCGCCTCCGGCTGCTCCTCGGCCAGCGGCCGCCGGGCGCGGCGACGTCCGGTGGGCGGGACCTCCTGCGGCTGGCCGCCGCCGGTGTCCTGACCCCAGTTGGGCTGCTGTTCCTCGGGCGTACGGGCGGCGGGCAGCGCGGGCACGCCCGATCCGGCGGGCTGAGCCGCGCCGGAGCCCTGGGCCTGCGGCCGGGGCCGACGCGGGTCCTGGCCCTGGGCCTGACCGGGGCCGGACGGCCAGCCCCCGGGCCGTGCGGCGCCGTTGGGGGGTACGGGCTCGCCTCGTACGGCCAGACCCCCGCCCTGCTGCGGCTGAGGTGCGCCGCCCCGCGCCTCACGGGCGCCGTGCTGCGCGGGGACGAGCCCGGCCGGGCCGAGCTCCGGCGGCAGCGCGCCGGGCTGCGCCCGGTCGGCGGCGGCCGGGGGCAGCGCGAAGGGAGAGCGGACGAGACCGGACTCCCCCGCGGGCTGCGGCTGGGCCTGCTGCGGCTGAGGTTGGGGCTGCGCCTGGCCCTGGGCCTGGGGCTGCGCCTGGTCGGGCGCCGGCAGCTCCGGCGCCTCGGCCAGCGTGCGGCGGGCGCGGCGACGTCCGGTGGGCGGGACTTCCTCTGGCCGGCCTGCGCCGGTGTCCTGGCCCCAGTTGGGCTGCTGTTCCTCGGGCGTACGGGCGGCGGGCAGCGCGGGCATGCCCGATGCGACCGGCTGGGCGGGCTGTTGGGGCGTGTCGGAGGCGGCCGCGGGCAGGGCGAGGGCGGGCCTGCCGTTCGCGCCCTGGGCCGGGGCACCGGCGGCCTGAGGGCCACCCTGTTCCTGCGCCGGGGCGCCGCGCCGGGCGCGGCGGCCCTGGGGCTGCTGCTGGGCCGGAATGCCCTGAGGCGGCACAACGCCCATGGCGGCCGCGCCCGTCGGCTGCGGACCGGTGGCCGCGGCCGCCGCCTCGTCGGGGTGGGGGCGCGCCCTGCGCCGCCCGGTGGGCCGTGGGGTGTCCGCGGTCTGGGCGGCGGCCTGCTGCTGGGCCGCGCTGTCCTCGCCGACGACCGCGGGTAGTGCGGTGGGCGCGCCCGGGGCGCCCTGCTGAGCGGGGGTGCGCGGGTCGGCCGTACGGGGATCGGCCGTATGCGGGTCGGCCTTACGGAGGTTGGGCGGCGGCGTACCGCCCTGTGTGCCGTTGCCCTGCGTACCGCCGCCGCTGGTGTCGCCCGGCGTGCCGCTGGGGGCCGCGCCGTGGCGGGCGCGGCGTCCGGTCGGGGTCTGGCCGGTGGCGTTGCCGCCCGCGGTGCCCGTACCCGCACCCGTCCCCGCCCCGGCGCCCGTACCCGCGCCGGAGGTGCCCTGTCCCTGCGTACCGTCGCCGTGCCCGGCGGCGTCGCCGTTCGCGCGCTCCTGCTCGGCCGCGGCCGCCGCCGAGATCGGCACCTCCAGGACATAGGCGTGCCCGCCCATGCCCGGCATCTCATGGGTCTGGAGCACGCCCCCGTGCCGGCGCACGATCCCGCGCACGATCGGCTCGTGCACCGGGTCGCCGCCCGCGTACGGTCCGCGGACCTCGATCCGTACGACATCGCCGCGCTGCGCCGCCGCGACCACGATCGTCGAGTCGCTCGCCGCGCTGCCCGCCGCGGTGTTGCCGGTGGAGTCGACCCCGGCCACGTCCGCGATCAGATGGGCGAGCGCCTGGGCGAGCCGCTCCGGGTCCACCTCGGCGTCGATCGGCGGCGCGTGCACGGCGAACTGCGCGCGCCCCGGGCCGATCAGCTCGACCGCGCCCTCCACACTGGCCGATACGACCTCGTCCATCGAGACCGTACGGCGGGCCAGCTCCTCGCTGTGCGCGTCGAGCCGCTGATAGCTCAGGACGTTGTCGACGAGCGTGGTCATCCGGGTGTAGCCGGCGGCGAGGTGGTGCAGGATCTGGTTGGCCTCGGGCCACAGCTGCCCGGCCGGGTCGTCGGCGAGCACACCGAGTTCGCCGCGCAGTTGCAGCAGCGGTCCGCGCAGCGACTGGTCCAGCACGGCGAGCAGCTGGCTGTTCCGGGCGGTCACGGACTCCAGCTGTGCCGTGTACCGCGCGCGCTCCTCCGCGAGCTGCGTCCGCAGCTCCTCCACGGTCTTCGTGTGCTGGGCGGTGAGGTTCTCCAGCTCCTCGGCGTGCTGGGCGGTGAGGCTCTCCACCTTCTCCGTGTGCTCGGTGGTGAGGCTCTCGACCTCCTCCGTGTGCCGGGTCGTGAGGCTCTCCACCTCCTCGGCGTGCTGGGCCGCCATGGCCTTCTCGGCACGCCGGTCGGTGAAGGTCATCACCGCGCCCACGAGTTGCTCGCCGTCGCGGACGGGCGCGGTGGTCAGATCGACCGGCACCTCGCTGCCGTCCTTCGCCCACAGCACCTGGCCGCGCACCCGGTGCTTGCGGCCGGAGCGCAGGGAGTCGGCGAGGGGTGATTCCTCATACGGGAACGGGGAACCGTCCGGGTGCGAGTGGTGTACAAGAGAGTGAAGCTCCTGACCGCCCATGTCGCTGGCCCGGTAGCCGAGGATCTGCGCGGCGGACGGGTTGACGAGGACCACCTTGCCCTCGGTGTCCACGCCGACCACGCCCTCCGCCGCCGCGCGCAGGATCATCTCGGTCTGGCGCTGCTGACGGGCGAGTTCGGCCTCGGTGTCGAGCGTCCCGGTCAGGTCGCGCACGATGAGCATCAGCAGCTCATCGCCGGTGTAGCTGTACTGATCGGCGTAAGGAGTCCGCCCGTCCTCCAGATTCGCGCTGGTCACCTCGACGGGAATCTGCGCCCCGTCGGTGCGCCGGGCCATCATCCGGGTCGGCTTGATGCCGTCCCGCTGTGCCGACTCGGGGCGCCGCATCGACCCGGGAATGCGATTGGGATCGAAGGAGGGGAGCAGATCGAGCAGACCACGGCCGACCAGGGCGGTGCCCGGAGCCTCGAAGGCCTCCAGCGCGATGTGGTTGGCGTTGACGATCGTGCCGTTGCAGTTGACGAGCAACAGCGCGTCCGGGAGGGCGTCGAGTATCGCTGCGAGGCGAGCAGCGCCTCGGGATGGCCTGCTGCTCACGACGACGCTTCCTCCCTGACTACTGCATCTTGCTGACACTCGCGGTCATTCTGCCGTCCCGTCTGCGGAGTGTCTCTAGGGGAGTCTACGGCCACCGAAGCCGGACGTGACGGCGGATGAGAGGGAGGTCGCAGCACGACGTACGCGTCTCGACGCACGCCCGGACAAACTTCTCCGTGCTCTCCTCTTCTCACTCCCGCCCCAATCCGCAGGTCAGCTCCCAGGCGTGCGCAAAACGACGGAGAACCGATTCCATCGGGCGATTTCACACCCGTTGGTGCGGTTGAACCAGGCGTTGACGGGACGCCCCGCCCACTGACCCGTCACCCGAGCCGTGGCCGGCCCCCCGTACTGCCCGGTGCACATCGCATCGGGCGACACCGGTGCGAACGGATCCCGGCCCCATACGGTCTGCGAGTCCAGCTGCGCACACGCGGCCCGGGCCCGGGGGTGCGTACCCCCGGTCGGATGGCAGCTCAGCACAAAGGTCGAGGCGTCGTCGGGCTCACCGTTCTGGCTGACGGTGATCACGAGCCGGTCGGCGCTCTCCCCGTCGAACGGCAGGGGCAGCGGCAGCGGCGTGGCCCCGGCGGGGGCCAGCGTGCCCGCCGTGGCGGCGGTCGTCAGAGCGGCGGTGACGACGAGGCGGTGCAGCAGGGGCATCGGGACACTCCTGGAGTGATCAGACGGGGCGCGCTGCCCCTGCCCCGTCTAACGCGCCGCCGCCGCGCGCGTTGCGCCGCCATAAGGGCTGCGCTCGGCCGTCGGGGCTGTGCTCCGCCGGTAAGGGCTGTGCTCCGCCGAAGGGGGACTGCCGCTCCGCCGTAAGGGCTGCACTCCGGCATTGGGGCTGCTCCCGGGCGTTAGGGCTTTGCGATGGGCCCCGCCCGCCGAGTACCGTAGTCCGCGATTGGTGACATCCCGCTGGGCTATGACATCATCTGCACACACCACATCGCGCTCGCGCGAGCGAAACCGATGTGCTGGAGGCTTCGCCTAGTCTGGTCTATGGCGCCGCACTGCTAATGCGGTTTGGGCCCTAAAGCCCATCGAGGGTTCAAATCCCTCAGCCTCCGCTCTCTGATCAGGGAGTTCGTGCCTATGGCGCGGGCTCCCTGTGTCGTTTCCGCGGCCTGCCGCCAATGATCACGGAAGCGGACCCGGCGCGACGGCGCCCGCCCGCGCTCCCCTTACTACGGCGACGGTGACCGCGACTCCGGGCGACCGCGGCCCCATGGTCCTGCAACCCCGGACTCTCACCGAGGCGACGCGGAGCGACTGCTCTGTAGCCTTCCGTGACGCCAGCCGCCACGCCTCAACCGCCCCGCGACGCGAAGGCCCGCTCCCCGATGTCTCGCGACGCTCGCTTCGGCAGCCCCTGAAAACGGAGTTTTCGCAGGTCAGCGGGGGTGTGGGAAACGGATTTCGCCTGGCGGCAGAGGTCATGTAATGTTGTCCCCGCAACGCCGACCGGCAAGAAAAACCGCCGGGAAGCCAAGCGCTCGTAGCTTAACGGATAGAGCACTTGACTACGGATCAAGAGGTTGCAGGTTCGAATCCTGCCGAGCGCGCACCAGCTCAGAGGCCCCTTCCAATCACGGAAGGGGCCTCTTGCGTATGCGGTGACAGCAACCGCCGGGGGACGCTCAGGGCAGGGGCCGGTGAGTCGGCCGCTGGGCGATCACTCTTCTGGTGCGGTGGGGCGGAACAGCGCCAGGAGGCCGCCAAGCAGAGTGAACGCGAGTAGGAACAGTTCCGTTTCCACCCTGCTGACGCCGCCCTCGGTCATCTGAGTCCCGAGAATGATCCACGCCGCCGATCCCATGGTCACCAGCAGCTGATTGTCGCGCTCCCGCAGCAGCCGCATCCCTGACCACAGCAGCAACGGCACCAGTGTCAACCAGGCGAATGTGGCCAGAGCCCCTTCGACGAACCCTGTGCCGATGCCCCCGTCCGGGTTGGCATGTCGCGCCTCCGACTCCCACCGCTCGGCGGATTCCCACACCCAGCACGTCCCGTGGGCGGCGGCTGCCGAGACGACGATCCCCTTTAACCAGCGGCATGACCTGCTGCTCATCATGGCTTTACCATGCACAGCACAGTTCTCGCGCACCTGAGTACTCATACTCAAAGGGGGCCAGAAGGTGCAGAGAAGGGGGCCTGACGACCACCGCTCCCCGCCTGCTTGAAGCTGCTGAGGGCGGGGGCCGCTGGTGTCCCTCCACGACTGCCGCCCCCGCGGAGCCGTTGAGGGGCTAGGCGTACGCGGTGTGGGGGACCGCTACGCCGGTAGGGGAGGACTGACCATGGCACGGACCGAGTACTACGACGACCGGGACGCACCCGAGCCGAACAGCCTGGTGGTCGCCGCCTCCGCCGTCGTCACCGACGAGGAAGGCCGCATCCTCCTCCGTCTGCTTTACCGCCGGGTGGTTGGTGGGCAACTCGCGATCTCGGACGACTCCACCGAACTGCGGTTCGTGCCTGAGGGAGAGTTGGACAAGTTGCCCATGCACCACACACAACGTCTCCGACTGCACCACTTTCTTGAGGAGCGCGAGCAGCCGGACTTGGGCTGAGAATTGTGTGGGCAACATCGGGCCTTCGGTCAAAGTCGATGTTTTCCCAGGTCAGCGGGTGTGGCGCGCATCGGCGCAAGCGGGCTGTTATGCGTCGCTGGGTTCCATTAGGCGTCCGTTAGTCGAACGCCAACGTGATCTTCGAAGCTGATTGTCGTCCGGGAGCGAGACAAGACAACGCAGTAATGGGAGACACGATGAGCACCGCCACCAACCGCTTCCGCGGCCGCGCCGGCCGCCGCCTCGCCGCCACCATCGTCGCCGCCGCGGCGCTGGGTCTGGGGGCCACGGCCTGTGGGCCCGACTCCGATGCTGCGGACTCCAGCGGCTCCTCGGCCTCTTCGACCGCGTCCCCCTCGCAGCAAGCCTCGAGCCAGCCCACCGGCGGCTCCTCTTCGGGTAACTCCGGCTCGCAGGGACAGGACGGGGGCGGTTCCGCCGACGCGGGTAAGAGCCTCACGATCGTCGGCACGATGGAGTACCTCGCGCCCGGCAAGCTGATCGTCAAGCCCGAGGACGGTGGCACGGACCAGGCGTTCTTGGTCGCCAACGCCACGACTATCCGCGGCGCGGCCGCGATCTGCACCGGCCCCGACGGCGGCGTGGCCATCGGCGACGACGGCTACGGCACCGCGAAGTGCACCGTGGACGAGCTGGAGAAGGCTGCGAAGACCAACAGCGTGACCGTGCGCGTCACCATGGACCGTAAGTCCGGCGGTGCCGATGTGGTCGAGGAGAAGTACCACCCGTAAGCCCTCGCCTTGGGCGTGAACGCCCTTGCCGCCCCGATGTGGCAATCTGCGGCGCAGCAGCTAAGAGGCCCCTTCCGGAAATGGATGGGGCCTCTTGCGTTGCCCCATGACGGTGGTCGTCCCCTGCGGCACCCGTTGGGTCAATTCTTGCGGCGGCGCCGTTGTCCATAGGGGCCGTGGCGATCGTGTGCGCGCCACTCCTCCTCATGGATGTCGCGGTCTTCGTTGCCCGCGGTGCTTCCAGGAGTCGGGATTTTCTCTCCGGCGTCGATCCTGGCCCGCATTGCGGCGAGTTGGCGGTCGGTGCGCGCGTCGTCCGAATGCTTGCGCTCAGGCAGCGGCCCCGGGGACGGCGGCGTGTGCGCTATCTGCTGGGTGCTGTGGCGCTGTGGCGCTGTGGCGCAGGGGTGGTGTTCCCTGCCTCCGCGCCGTTCTGATGCGACCGTGACGTACCGCTCATGAGCCGGCCCCCCGCCTCGCTGAAAATCCTCTGACAGCGTGTATGGATCATTCCCTGGAAAGGGTGCGAGGAAACGGAGTTCAGGACGGGGGTGCTGCCCATGTGCTTTCCATCCGGCCGGGGCGAGCGGCGTCTGGCGCGTATTCATTGCCGGCCTTACCCGTCGGGTGCTCCCGGGTATGCGGAGGGGGGCTGATGAGGGAGCAAAAGAAATGCCCTCAAGAGCTGAGGAACGCTCTTTCGGGCATGGTGAAGAGATGTCGCTCATGAGGTCGGGACGCGGACCTGAGCGATGTTGATCGGAAGACCTACGGATCGAGAGGTCTTGTGTGTCGGAGCCGGACGGCTGTTGCTGCGACTGAGCATTTCAGTTGGCCGGTGGGGCCTCGGCTTGGGCCATCTCGGCAGCGATGGCCCAGCGCTCGTGGTCCCTCCGCTCACTGGTGCTGGACCGGCGGGCAGTAGCCGGTGTCCGAGCCGATGCTGTTGATCGTGGCGTTGTCCCTGGGGTCGTCGCCGTAGTCGATCTGGTTGGTGCAGCGCATGCCGGGCTTCCTGGGGGTGCCGGCCGGGGTGCCGCCCTTTTGCGGCTCCGGGCAGTAGCCGGTGTCCGAGCCGATGCTGTTGATCGTGGCGTTGTCCCTGGGGTCGTCGCCGTAGTCGATCTGGTTGGTGCAGCGCATGCCGGGCTTCCTGGGGATACCCGACGGGGTGGCCTTGGCGGAGTCCTGGTCCGAGCCCTGGCTGGGCTCGGCCGCGGGGGTGGGGGATTGCGTGGCGCTCGCGGAGGGGGATGAGGACGAGGAGCTGGTGTCGCCGTCCTGGCAGGCGGTGAGCCCGAAGGCGGCGATGGCGATCAGCATGGCGGCGGCGGTCTTGCGGGCGTGGCGGACTGTGGTGCGCTGCAACATCTTCATTCCCGGTTCGCTCGGCGTGGCGTTTCGGCTTCGTGAGAACAAGACTGTCGGGCACCGCTGGCGATCTATCGCCGGATGGCTAACGCCCGGCTAACGTCCGAGGCGGGCCGTCGGCGGTTCGGTCGCGAGCGTCGGCAAAAACGGCTCCCCGCCGCATCGTTCGCAGCGCGTGCGGTCGATGCCGTCGATGCCGTCGATCACGGTTGTGTTGGGACATGCTGGTGACCCGTGTGCCGCACTGAGAGTCTTCTGTCCCGCCGGTGAACGAAGGATCCGTTATGCCTGAGCGTCCGATCCTGGTCTTCGACGTCAACGAAACCCTGCTCGATCTGGATGCGCTCCGCCCCGCCTTTGACAGGATTTTCGACGACCCCGGCGCCCTGCGCCTGTGGTTCGCCAACCTGGTCACCTACTCCGAGGCGCTCACGCTCAGCGGAGCGTACGTTCCGTTCACCGACATCGGCGGTGCCGTGCTCCGGATGCTCGCCGCCACACGCGACATCACGATCAGTGACGCCGACGGCGCCGAGCTCACGGAGCGGTTTGCCGCCATGCCGCCCCATCCCGAAGTCCCGGCGGCCCTGCGTCGGCTGCGCGACCACGGCTTCCGGCTGTTCACGCTCACCAACAACACGCTGGAGGTCTCCGAGCGGCAGTTGGAGCGGGCGGGGGTGATCGATCTGTTCGAGCGCCGCTTCAGCGTGGAGACCGTACGACGCCATAAGCCGGCGCCGGAGGTGTACCAGGGGGTGGCCGCCGCGCTCGAGGCCGATCCTGGGGACATCTGCATGATCGCGTGCCACGTCTGGGACACGATCGGCGCCGCGGCGGCCGGTTGGCAGTCCGCGCTCATCCTCCGCGAGGGCAACGCGCCCCTCGACGTCGGCCCGCAGCCCGACTACATCGGGCAGGACCTCGATGTGATCGCCGACCGGCTGATCGAGCGGTAGCTGTGCCGAGGGCCCCGTGGTGGGGCAGCGGCGCAGTGGGCGTGCGCGTTGCCACTCGCCGCCGTCACTCCAGCTGTCCTGTGCCGTCGTGAGCCCAAGGAGTGACGACTACCTGGTTGGGGTCCTCGTAGATGATCTTTCCTGGGTTCGATGATTCGATTCGCTCGCAGGCGACGTCATGCAGCATGAGGATCTTCAGGTAGCCGTCCACCCGGGCGATCAGTTCCGGGGCGGTGGTCTTGAACCATGCCACGGCTCCTGGGTTGAGTTCGGGGTCGTAGACCGAGGGATCGACCTCGGAGGGATTGGCGAAGTTGGCGTTGAACCAGTCGTTGCCCGCTCGCCAGAATCGATGTTCCTCGTCACTCAGTCGGCCCGCCCGCGCAAGGCCGTTGGCCAGTGCGAAGACACCGGGGAAGTGGCCTCGCGGGCTTCGGACGGTCCCCTGAAACCTCACGTACAACGCCTCACTCATGGCCGCATCTGCTGGGGCAGGGTGAGGATGTCGGCTCCGTCGTCGGTGATGGCGATCGTGTGCTCGCTGTGCGCCGTGCGGCAGCCTGTCGCGCTGCGGAGGGTCCAGCCGTCGGCGTCGGTGACGAGCTCGGCGGTGTCCGCCATGATCCACGGCTCCAGTGCCAGCAGCAGCCCAGGGCGCAGTTTGTAACCACGGCCGGGCCGTCCGGTGTTCGACACATGCGGGTCCTGGTGCATCGTCGATCCGATGCCGTGGCCGCCGAACTCGGTGTTGATCGGGTACCCCGCCTCGCTGAGGACCGTGCCGATGGCATGGGAGATGTCGCCGATGCGGGCCCCCGGCCCGGCGGCGGCGATCCCCGCGGCCAGTGCGCGTTCGGTCGCGTCGATCATCGCGACGCTCTCCGGGGGCTTCGCGTCGCCCACGATGAAGCTGATGGCGGCGTCTGCGGCGACTCCGGCTTTGGAGACGGCGAGGTCGAGTGTCAGCAGGTCGCCGTCGGCAAGGGTGTAGTCGTACGGCCTTCCATGGAGGACGGCGTCGTTGACGGCCGTGCAGATGTAGTGGCCGAACGGGCCGCGTCCGAAAGACGGTGCGTAGTCGACGTAGCAGGACAGCGCCCCCGCCTCGACGATCATGGTCTTGGCCCACCGATCGATGTCCAGAAGGTTCGTGCCGACCGCGCTACGGCTCTTCAGCGTGTGCAGGATGTCGGCGACGAGAGCGCCGGTGTCCTTTGCGCGGGTCAGTTCGGTGGGGCTCAGGATCTCGATCATGCGGCGTCCTTCTCACGTACTCACGTACTCACGAAGCCAATAACTATACCGGGCTTACTATACCGGTATTAGAATCGGTGCCATGGTCAGGTTGCCGCTCACTCCCGCAGAGGTCGAGCGCGGTCAGCGCCTCGGCGCCCTCCTCCGTCGGGCCAGGGGGGAGCGCTCGATGCTCGATACCGCGCTGGACGCAGGTGTCTCACCAGAGACCCTTCGGAAGATCGAGTCCGGTCGCGTAGCCACCCCCGCCTTCCCGACCATCGCGGCGATCGCCGATGTCCTCGGCCTCTCGCTCGATGAGGTGTGGGCCGAGATCAACCAGTCCGACGGCGAGGCCGAACCCGCAGGATCCGGTCGCACCGCGCGCGAGCGGTTGGCCTCCTGAGGCTTGGGCCCCGAAGCTCCGTTGCACCTTGCGGCATGGCCGAGTACCGGGACTACGGCTTCCACTGGCGGGTGCTGGTTCCCCGGCCCGTGCCCTGGCCGCTGCTGACGATCCTCGGGTACGGGGCGGTCATCGGTGCCGTCTCGGCCGTGGTCGAGGTGCTTCGCCGAGTCGGTGTGGGGAGGGTGGATTTCCCTTAGCGGGGAGAACGACGTAGAGTTACGTTCACCGACGCGGGGTGGAGCAGCTCGGTAGCTCGCTGGGCTCATAACCCAGAGGTCGCAGGTTCAAATCCTGTCCCCGCTACTCAGGTACCGAGGGCCCGGCACTCTTCCAGTGCCGGGCCCTCGGTCGTTCGGTCATCTTGTGGTTCGAGCGGCGGGAACCGCAGCGTCCCGCCGCCTCTCCGCCCGCCGCCGTCAGCGCCTGACCTTCCAGCTCACCGGCCGCTCGGTGTCATCGCCTGTGCTGTATGTCACCACCGACGGCCGTGAGCCGTTCGGCACCAGGAACACCTTGCACAGCGAGACCTTCGCCCCCACCGCGAAGTCGTCCGGGTCCTTGCCCGGGCATGCCGCCACCTCGGTGTCGCCAGTGATGAGTGGCTGGTCGTCCACGCCGTTGGTGTCCTCGAGCCCGGTGGGGGTGTTGAGGAAGGGGTAGTGGAGGGAGTTCTCGCCGACGTTCTCGAAAGTCATGGTGACGTAGTACGGCTGGGTCGTCCGTATGTCGGACGGTTCCGTGCCCGCCTTCTTCAGCTCCGCATGTGTGCCCTTGCGCACGCTCACCGCCGTGACCCGCAGGGCGCCCCGCATATGGTCCGAGCCGCGCTTGTAGGTGATCGACGTGGGCTCGCCGAGCCGGAGCGTCTTGCCGCCGTCGCCGTCGGTCGCCAGGTCGGCGCGGGTCGCGGACTGTCGTCGGACGGAGTCGGACGCGGCGGTGTCGTCCTCGCAGCCGGCGGTGGCGAGGCCGAGGAGGGTGACGCCGAGGGCGCAGACGAGAGTGGCCCGGAATCGGGTGGTGCGAGGCGGGCGGTTGGGCATGGATGGTCCCCCGTGGCTGGTCGTGGTCGGTGACGACGTCGGGCGGGCGGCGCTGGTCTCTTAGGTGGTGGCCTGAGGCGGTGGCCTCAGGCGCTGCCTCAAGTGGCGGCCTCAGGCGGTGGCCAGGCGGTGGCCTCAGGCCGGTCCCAGATGGATACGCCGGTGCCGGGGCGTCAGTTCACCGTGTCGGTTCCCCTTGAGGTGATCTTGTCACCGCAGATCATCATGGCCGTGACAAAACCACTGGTTGGGGCTGTGATCAACTCGCAGCGGCCCTGAGACGAGGCTGTAGCACAGACGCCCGGGGCAACTACCGTGACCGGCATGGACGATCCCGCCGTGGTGTCGGTGCAGCGGTTCTGGCAGGAGCTCGGGCTGCCCGGCCTCATCGATGTGCACACCCACTTCATGCCGCAGCGCGTACTGGACAAGGTCTGGGCCTACTTCGACGCCGTCGAGCCCCGCTGGCACATCACCTATCGCGAGGAGGAGGACGAACGCCTCGCGGTGCTACGGGCGTTCGGGGTGCGTGCCTTCACCTCGATGCTCTATCCCCACAAGCCGGACATGGCCCGGTGGCTGAACGACTGGTCGGCCGGGTTCGCCGCCCGTACGCCCGACTGTCTGCACACCGCGACCTTCTTCCCCGAGCCCGGTGTGGAGGGGTACGTGGGCGCGGCGCTCGAGGGCGGGGCGCGGGTGTTCAAGGCCCATGTGCAGGTGGGGGCGTACGACCCGGGCGACGCCCTGCTCGACCCGGTGTGGGGCACGCTCGCCGAGAGCGGGACGCCCATCGTCATCCACTGCGGATCGGGGCCCGATCCGGGCAAGTACACCGGACCGGAGCCGGTGGGGCGGGTGCTGGCCCGTCATCCTCGGCTGCGCCTGATCATCGCGCATATGGGGCTGCCGGAGTACGCGGACTTCCTGGCGCTGGCGGAGCGGTACGAGGGGGTGCATCTGGACACCACGATGGCCTTCACCGACTTCACCGAGAGCCGGTGGCCGTTTCCGCGGGCGGAGCGGGGGAGGCTGGCCGCGCTGGGGGACCGGGTGCTGTTCGGAAGCGACTTCCCCAACATCCCGTACGGGTACCCGCATGCGCTGGACGCGCTGACGCGGATCGGCCAGGACGAGGAGTGGCTGCGCGCGGTGTGTTACGGGAACGCGGCGCGGCTGTTCGGGATATGACGCGCGCGCCTGTTCGGGATATGAAGCGGCCCGCCCGGCGTCATCTCGGCGCCGGGCGGGGGGAGTGAAGGGCTGAGGGAGCTGAGGGGCCAGGAGGTCAGCCCTTGTCCAGCGGCAGTGCCTCGGCCAGCGTGCGCCACTCCGCGCGCGGGACGTCGGCCAACGGGCTGTCGGTCACCGCCTGGATCGCGACATGGTCCGCGCCCGCGGCCAGGAACTCGTCGACGCGCGCCCGGATCACCTCCGCGTCACCGAGGGCGAACATGGCGGAGATGAGACGGTCGCTGCCGCCGTCCGCGAAGTCCGCGTCCTCGAAGCCCAGCCGTAGGAAGTTGTTGGTGTAGTTGGGCAGCGCCAGATAGCGGGCGAGGTAGCCGCGGGCCGTGGCGCGGGCGCGGTCCAAATCCGTGTCGAGGACGACCTTCAGCTCCGGCGCGAGGACGGAATCCTTCCCCAGGATGTCGCGGGCCTCGGCGGTGTGCTCCGGAGTGACGAGGTACGGGTGCGCGCCGGTCGCGCGGTCGCGGGACAGCTCCAGCATCTTGGGGCCCAGAGCGGCCAGGACCCGCTGGGAGGCGGGGACCGGGGCCGGCGCGGAGTCCAGCGCGGTCAGGTACTCCTTCATCGCCGTGTACGGACGCCGATAGCGCTCACCGGCGAGCACGCTGTGGCTCACGCCGAGGCCGAGGAGGAAGCGGCCGTCGTGGGCCGCGTTGAGCGCGGCGTGCCGCTCGGCCACGTGGGCCGCCTCGTGGTCCCAGATGCTCAGGATTCCGGTGGCGATGGTGATCCGGGAGGTGGCCTCCAGCAGGACACCGGCCTGATCCGGGCTGGGGCTGCCACCGAGCCAGATGGCGCCGTACCCCAGCTCGTCCAGTTCGGCCGCCACCTCGCTGACCTGCGCTGATGGTAGGGAATCCGTCTTCAGGGCCGCGGTCCAGACCCCGATCTTGCCAAGTGCGGGACGAGAACTCATACAGGGGGAAGCCGGAGAGTCCTTCCGCTTATTCCGCGTCCCTCGGGTTGTTCCGCGTGCCTCAGGTTGTTCCGGGCCCTCAGGTTGTTCCGGGCCCCGCAGGTGGTCCGCGCCCCCGCAGGTGTTCCGGGCCCCCGCAGGTGGTCCGCGTTCCCCGTCGTTGTTCCGTGTCTCCGCCGTTGTTCCGCGGCCCCACAGGATTCTCAGGCAATTCACAGGCAGCCGAAAGCGACCTCTCAGGACCCGCCCGGAGGGTAGGGCCCATGATGCCGACCTCGCCCCATGGGCGTACCGAGCTGCTGCGCCCCGACGGGAGCCCCGTCCGGGTGCTGGTCGTGGACGACGAGTCGGCGCTCGCCGACCTGCTGTCGATGGCGCTGCGCTACGAGGGCTGGGAGGTGCGCACCGCGGGCGACGGCGCGGAGGCGATCCGGATCACCCGTGAGCTGCGCCCGGACGCGGTGGTCCTGGACGTCATGCTGCCCGATATGGACGGGCTCACGGTGCTGGGGCGGCTGCGCCGCGAACTGCCGGATGTCCCGGTGCTGTTCCTGACCGCGCGGGACGCGGTGGAGGACCGGATCGCAGGGCTGACGGCGGGCGGCGACGACTACGTCACCAAGCCGTTCAGCCTGGAGGAGGTCGTCGCCCGGCTGCGGGGCCTGCTGCGCAGGTCGGGGGCGGCGGCCGCGCGCAGCGAGTCGGTGCTGGCCGTCGGCGATCTGATCCTGGACGAGGACAGCCATGAGGTCTCGCGCGGCGGCCGGGAGATCCATCTCACCGCGACCGAGTTCGAGCTGCTGCGCTATCTCATGCGCAATCCGCGCCGGGTGCTCAGCAAGGCGCAGATCCTCGACCGGGTCTGGAGCTATGACTTCGGCGGCCAGGCCAACGTCGTCGAGCTCTACATCTCGTATCTGCGGCGCAAGATCGACGCGGGGCGCAGCCCGATGATCCACACCCGGCGTGGTGCCGGGTATCTGATCAAGCCCGGGGAGTAGACACCGTGGCGCACGTCCCTGAGACGCCCGATGTCCGCGAGACGTCCGCCGCTCCCCACCCGACCCGGAGCGTGGGAGCGGCGCAGGGGCGGGCGCACGCCCGGCGCGCTCAGCGGGGTGGGCGCCGCCCCTGGTCCCTGCGCACCCGGCTGGTCGTCTCGGCCGTCGCGCTGATCGCGGTGGTCTGCGCGGTGATCGGCACGGTCACGACCCTGGCCCTGCAGTCCTACCTCCAGGGCCAGGTGGACGACGATCTGCGCGCATCCGTCGGACGGTTCCTGAACAAGCCGGGCCCGGTGGGCGAACTCCCCCGGGACGATGTGCTCTTCGTCGCCTCGCCCGGTCAGCCCATCGGCACGGTCGGGGCACGCTTCGGCCAGGACGGCGAGATCTCCACGTCCGGCAAGAGCAATGACTCGCCCATGACGAACGACATCGACGTCGACAGCCGGGTGGACTCCCTGAGCAGCGGTCAGCGCAAGGCGCTCGCCGCCGTGCCCCTGGACGGGCAGGTGCACACCATCGATCTGCCCGGCCTCGGCGGCTATCGGGCCGTGGCCCAGTGGGATCACCGGGAAGGCGGCATCATCCTCGCCTTCCCGCTCGACCAGACCCAGGAGACCGTCAACACCCTCATCATCGTCGAGTTCTGTGTGGCCGCGGCCGGGCTGGTGGCGGCCGGGATCGCCGGGGCCGCGATGGTCGGCATCTCGCTGCGTCCGCTGCGCCGGGTGGCCGCGACCGCGACCCGGGTCTCCGAACTCCCCCTGCACAGCGGCGAGGTGGCGCTGAGCGAGCGCGTCCCGGCCTCGGAGGCCGATCCGCGCACCGAGGTCGGCCAGGTGGGCGCGGCGCTCAACCGCATGCTCGGCCATGTGGAGTCGGCGCTCGCGGCCCGCCAGGAGAGCGAGACGCGGGTGCGGCAGTTCGTCGCCGACGCCAGCCATGAGCTCCGTACGCCACTCGCCTCGATCCGCGGCTACGCCGAGCTGACCCGGCGCGGCCGGGAGGATATCGGGCCCGACACCCGGCATGCCCTGGGCCGGGTCGAGTCCGAGGCCGGGCGGATGACCGGGCTGGTCGAGGATCTGCTGCTACTGGCGCGGCTCGACGCGGGCCGGCCCCTGGAATGCGCGGAGGTCGATCTCTCCCCGCTGGTCGTCGACGCCGTCAGCGACGCGCGGGCGGTCGGCTCCGATCACGAGTGGCGGCTGGAGCTGCCCGATGAACCCGCGGTCGTCCACGGTGACGACGCACGGCTGCACCAGGTGCTGGTCAACCTGCTTGCCAACGCGCGTACGCACACCCCGGCCGGTACCACGGTCACGGCGCGGGTGCTGTGGGACGGGCCGCAGGCGTCGCCGTACCCCTCGCCGCATCCGGTGCCGTACGGCCTGGCCTACGGGGCGCCGTACGGCCTGGCCTACGGGGTCTCCCCTGGTCCGTCGTCCGGGGTCTCCGCGGGCATGTCCCCCGGGGTCGGTGGCCCCCGTGGGCACCGTAAGGGCGGCGGCTCGCCGTACGCCCCGCCGTACGGATCGCCATACGCGGCCGCCCGCGCCGCCGCCGGGGCCTTCGGTCCGCCCCAGCCGCCCTCGTACGTCTCGCTGGAGATCGAGGACGACGGTCCGGGCATTCCGCCCGAGCTGCTGCCGCATGTATTCGAACGGTTCGCGCGCGGCGACGCCTCGCGCTCGCGCGGCGCGGGCAGTACGGGGCTCGGCCTGGCCATCGTGCACGCGGTCGTGGCCGCGCACGACGGGCAGGTGACGGTGGACAGCGTTCCCGGGCGCACCGTGTTCGGCGTCCATCTGCCCGTCCACCCGCCCGTTCACCGGGGCGTTCAGCAGGCCGCTCACCAAGCCGCTCACCAAGCCGCTCACCAGGCCGTGACGGACTCACAGGCAGGCCACAGGCTGACCACACAGCCGTGACAGCGCGGCTCGCGACTGTCGACCTCATGCGAACCGACACCCCTCTCGGGGCTCCGCCCGAGACACCCCCGCAGACCTTGCCCGTGCGCGGGCCGGTGACGGCCGAGCTCGGCCGTCCGGTGCTGGACGTCGTCATCCCCGTCTACAACGAGGAAGCGGACCTCGAGCGGTGTGTGCGACGGCTCCACGACCATCTGGCCCGCACTTTCCCGTACGGCTTCCGGATCACCATCGCCGACAACGCCAGCACGGACCGCACGCCCGAACTCGCGGCCCACCTGGACGAGTCCATCGAGGAGGTGACGGCGGTCCGGCTGGAGCAGAAGGGGCGCGGGCGGGCGCTGCGCACCGTGTGGTCGCTGTCCGAGGCGCCCGTGCTCGCCTATATGGACGTCGATCTGTCCACGGATCTCAAGGCGCTGCTGCCGCTGGTCGCCCCGCTGATCTCCGGTCACTCCGACCTGGCGATCGGATCACGGCTGGCGCGCAGCTCACGCGTGGTGCGCGGGCCCAAACGGGAGTTCATCTCGCGGGCGTACAACCTGATCCTGCGCGGCAGCCTGGCCGCCCGCTTCTCCGACGCCCAGTGCGGATTCAAGGCGATCCGTAAGGACGTCGCGGAGCGGCTGCTGCCGTTGGTCGAGGACACCGGATGGTTCTTCGACACCGAGATGCTGGTGCTCGCCGAGCGCGCCGGGCTGCGCATCCACGAGGTGCCGGTGGACTGGGTCGACGACCCGAACAGCACGGTCCACCTCGTGAGGACGGCCACGGAGGACCTCAGGGGTGTGTGGCGGGTGGGGCGCGCGCTGGCCACCGGTGCGCTGCCGCTGGACCGGGTGCGCCGTCCGTTCGGCGACGATCCGCGCGACCGCGAGCTGAGCGGGGTGCCGAAGGGGCTGGCCCGCCAACTCGTCGGGTTCTGTGTGGTCGGCGCGCTGAGCACGCTGGTCTACCTGCTGCTGTACTCGCTCTTCCGGCTGGGCACCGGCCCGCAGGTGGCCAACGCGCTGGCGCTGCTGCTGTCGGCACTCGGCAACACCGCGGCCAACCGGAGGCTCACCTTCGGGGTACGCGGCCGGGACCGCGCAATGCGCCACCAGGCCCAGGGGCTGGTCGTCTTCGGCATCGGCCTCGTGCTGACCAGCGGCTCCCTCGCCGCTCTGGACGCCGCCCCCGGCACCGCCGCGCACGGCACCGAACTGGCCGTGCTGATCGCGGCGAACCTCGCCGCGACCGTTCTGCGCTTCCTGCTCTTCCGGGCCTGGGTCTTCCCGTCGGACAGCGGCGCCACCACCGACGACTTGAGGAACGACAACCGATGACGACCTACGACCACGGCACCCGGGACGCCGGACGCCCGGCGGCCGCGCAGCGCCCGGCTGCCCCGCAGCCTCCACAGCCCCTGGCGGCCTCGGCGATCCCGGCAGGCCAGGTGGCTCCGGCGACCCCGGCGACCCTGGCGGCCACGGACGGGCGGCAGGCGGCGCGGCCGCAGGCCACCGGCGGTTCGCGCCTGACGCGGGTCTGGCGGGGGCGGCCGGAGGACCCGCGCTGGGCGCGGCCCGCCCTGTGGGCCCTGCTGGCCGTGACCACCGTGCTCTATCTGTGGAGCCTGGGCGCGTCCGGCTATGCCAACCAGTTCTACTCGGCGGCCGTGCAGGCGGGCAGCGAGAGCTGGAAGGCGTTCTTCTTCGGCTCCTCCGACGCCGCGAACTCCATCACCGTCGACAAGCCCCCGGCCGCACTGTGGCCGATGGCCCTGTCGGTGCGGCTCTTCGGCCTCTCCTCCTGGGCGGTCCTCGTCCCCGAGGCGCTCATGGGCGTCGCGACGGTCGGGGTGCTGTACGCGGCCGTACGGCGCAGGTTCAGCGCGGCCGCCGGGCTTATCGCGGGCGCGGCACTCGCGGTCACCCCGGTCGCGGCGCTGATGTTCCGCTTCAACAACCCCGACGCGCTGCTGTGTCTGCTCATGGTCTCGGCCGTCTACTGCGTGCTGCGCGCGCTGGAGGACGCCCGCACCACGTGGCTGTTGCTCGCGGGGGTCTGCTTCGGCCTCGGCTTCCTCACCAAGACCCTGCAGGCGTGGCTGATCCTGCCGCCGCTCGCGGTGGTGTACGCGGTGTGCGCCCCGGCGAAGTTCGGCCGGCGGATCGGGCAACTGCTGCTCGCGGGGCTCGCGATGGTGGTCTCCGGCGGCTGGTGGGTCGCGATCGTCGAGCTGTGGCCGGCGTCCTCGCGTCCGTACATCGGCGGCTCGCAGCACAACAGCTTCCTGGAGCTGACCTTCGGCTACAACGGTCTGGGCCGGATCAACGGCAATGAGACCGGCAGCGTCGGCGGGGGCGGCCCGGGTGGCGGCGGTGGCGGTGGCGGCAGGTGGGGCGAGACCGGGATCGACCGGCTCTTCGGCTCCGACATGGGCGGTCAGATCGCCTGGCTGCTGCCCGCGGCGTTCATCCTGCTGGCGGCCGGGATCTGGCTGACCTGGCGGGCCGGGCGCACCGACACCCGGCGCGCGGCCTTCCTGGTGTGGGGCGGGGCGCTGCTGATGACGTTCGCCACCTTCAGCTTCATGTCCGGGATCTTCCACCAGTACTACAACATCGCCCTGGCCCCCTATATCGCGGCGGTCGTGGGCATGGGCGCGGCGCTGCTGTGGGAGCGGCGGAACGAAGGCGGCCGGGCCGGGTCGGCGGCCTCGGCGGTGCTGGCCGTCACGGTCGCGGTGACCGCCTATGTGTCGTACGCGCTGCTGGGGCGGTCGGCGGATTGGCACCCCTGGCTGCGCTGGGCGGTGCTGATCGGCGGACTCGCGGCGGCGGCCGGGCTGCTGCTGACCGGGATGCTGCTGACGGCGCGCCTCGGCCGGACGGCGGCGCTGGCCGCGGCGGGTCTGGGCCTTGCGGCGGGGCTGGCCGGGCCGGTCGCGTACACGCTCAACACGGTGGACACCCCGAAGCGCGGCTCCATCGTGACCGCCGGTCCGTCGGTGGCGGGCGGTATGGGCGGCCCCGGTGGCGGCCGGATGGGCGGCCCGCCGGGGATGCGGAACGGACGCCAGGGCGCGGGCCTGCAGGGGCAGGGCCAGGGCAATCAGCAGGGTGGCCAGGGCCAGCAGGGGCAGGGGCAGCAGGGCCAGGGGCAGGGCGGTCGGCAGGGCATGCCGGGTGGTGGCACCGGCGGCGGTCAGCCGGGCGGTCAGAACGGCTTCCCCGGCGGCGGTTTCCCGGGCGGTGGCCAGTCTCCGCAGAACGGTAAGGGCAACGCCCAGGGACAGGGGCAGGGGCAGGGCCAGGGACAGGGGCAGGGGCAGGGCCAGGGCCAGAACGGCCGACCGGGCATGCTGCCCGGTGGCGGCGGCATGGGCGAGGGCGGCCGGCGCGGCGGCATGGGCGGACTGCTCGACGGTCAGCAGGTCGACGCCAAGACGGAGGCGAAGCTGGAGAAGAACGCCGACGACTACACCTGGGCGGCCGCGGCGATCGGCTCCCAGAACGCCGCGAGCTACCAACTCGCCACCCAGCAGCCCGTGATGGCCATCGGCGGCTTCAACGGCAGCGACCCGTCCCCGACGCTCGCCCAGTTCAAGGAGTATGTGCAGCAGGGCAAGATCCACTACTTCATCTCCTCGGGCACCGGTATGGGCGGCGGGCCGGGCGGCGGCCAGGGGACCTCGTCCCAGATCACCTCCTGGATCGAGGCCACCTACAAGAAGGTCACCGTGGGCAGCACCACGCTCTATGACCTGACACAGAAGTCCTCGACGTCCTCGAAGTCGTCGGCGTCCTCGACGTCCTGGACGCTCTTCGACTGACGCCGGAGTCCCGTACGTACGGGCCGGTGGCCGGGTTTCCCCCTGGCCACCGGCCCGTACGCGCGTGCGGTGCATGGACGGTAATTCGCTGTACGCCGTACAGCGATGCTTGTACGGTGTACAGCGACCACATCGTCATACACCGTAGAAGCCTCTGCCTGGAGTCCCCATGACGGTTTCGACCGCCGACGCCGACGCCGCCTCCGCTCCACCCGACCCGTCCCCGGGTGGTCATCCTCAGCGCTGGCTGATCCTCGCGGTGATCTGCCTCGCTCAGCTCACCGTGTTGCTGGACAACACGATCCTCAATGTCGCGGTCCCCTCCCTGGCCCGGGAGATGGACGCGAGCACCGCCGAGATCCAGTGGATGATCAGCGCCTATTCGCTGGTCCAGTCGGGGCTGCTGCTCACCGCGGGCAATGCCGCTGACCGCTACGGCCGTAAGAAGATGCTGGTCGCGGGGCTCGCCCTGTTCGGGGTCGGCTCGGTGTTCGCGTCGCTGGCGCAGGGGGCCGGCCAGCTCATCGCCGCCCGCGCGGGCATGGGGATCGGCGGAGCGCTGCTGATGACCACGACGCTCGCGGTCGTGGTGCAGATCTTCGACGAGGCCGAGCGGACCAAGGCGATCGGCCTGTGGGGCGCGGTCAGCTCGCTCGGCTTCGCCGCCGGTCCGCTGATCGGCGGCGCGCTGCTGGAGCACTTCTGGTGGGGCTCGATCTTCCTGATCAACATTCCGGTCGCGCTGCTCGGGCTGATCGCCGTGATCTGGCTGGTGCCCGAGTCCAAGGACCCGGTCGGCGACCGGCCCGATCTGCTGGGCGCGGTGCTCTCGACCATCGGTATGACCGGAGTCGTCTACGCGATCATCGCCGGGCCCGACCACGGCTGGACCTCGATCCGGGTGCTGCTCTCCGCCTTCGTCGGGGTCGTGGTGCTGACCGGTTTCGCGCTGTGGGAGCGTCATATTCCGTATCCGATGCTGGACATGCACTTCTTCAGGGACCGCCGCTTCGTGGGCGCCGTCGCGGGCGGCATCCTCGTCGCCTTCGGGATGGGCGGTTCGCTCTTCCTGCTCACCCAGCATCTGCAGTTCGTGCTCGGCTACGACGCGCTGGACGCGGGGTTGCGCACCGCGCCGCTCGCGCTGGTGATCGTGGCGCTCAACCTCACCGGGGTCGGCGCCCGGCTGCTGCCGAAGCTCGGGACGCCGCTGACGATCGTCGGCGGTATGGGGCTGCTCGCGGTCGGGCTCGCGCTCATCGCGGTCCTCGGCGCGGACGGCTACGGCGGAATGCTGCTGGGGCTGGTGGTGATGGGGGCCGGGATCGCGCTCGCCATGCCCGCGATGGCGAACGCCATCATGTCGGCCATCCCGCCGGAGAAGGCGGGGGTGGGCGCGGGCGTCAACGGCACCCTCACCGAGTTCGGCAACGGGCTCGGCGTGGCCGTCCTCGGCGCGGTGCTCAACTCCCGCTTCAGCTCGCTGCTGCCCGCGGCCGCCGCCGGAGCCGGCTCGCTCCCGGCCGCCCTCGCCGCGGCCCGTACCCCCGGAGACCGGGCGGCCGTCACGGACGCCTTCTCCTCCGGGCTGGAGACCAGCCAGCTCGTCGGCGCGGCGGCCGTGCTGGCGGGCGGGCTGCTGGCCGCGCTGCTGCTCAGCAGGGCCGAACGATCTTCACAGGAGGTCCCGGCGGCATAGCATCTGCAGGGAGTGAGGTGCCGCGTGCCGGGTCCCGGGACGCATGGTGCCAGCGCATCGGAGAAAGAGAGGCGCCGCCATGGCAACCGGCAGCCGTACCGTCCGCCCGCGGTCCAGCGTCTGGCTCTCCGAACGCAAGGCCCCCAAGCGCAAGGGCGATCAGCAGCCCGTCGGGCTCGACCATCTGAAGATCGTCGCGGCGACGATGCGGCTGCTGGACGCCGAGGGCCTGTCCGGCTTCTCGATGCGGCGGCTCGCGGCGGAGCTCGGGGTGACCGCCATGTCGGTCTACTGGTACGTGGAGACCAAGGACCATCTGCTCGAACTCGCCCTCGACGCCGCGATGGGCGAGATAGCGCTGCCCATGGAGGCGGTCGGGTCCGTCGAGGGCCATGAGCACTCCCCGGCCGAGCCGCGGGACTGGCGTGAGCAGCTGCGCCAGCTCGCCGCGGAGTACCGGCAGGTGATGGTCCGCCACCCCTGGTTGCCCGCGCTGCTGGGGGAGTACCTCAACATCGGGCCCAACGCGGTGGTCTTCAGCAACGCCGCGCTGGCCGTGATGCGTAACAGCGGACTGCCGGACGACAAGATCACCAGCGCGCTGTCCCTCGTCTACCAGTTCGTCTACGGCTTCGGCACGATCGAGGGCCGCTTCGCCGCCCGCTGCCGGGCGGCGGGACTCACCCAGGACGAGCTGTTCCACGAGATGATGAGCTCGGTCGCGGACCGTATGGAGTTCGACGAGTCGCGGAAGATCATGAAGGCTCGGGGCGGCAATACGGTCGAGGAGATGCAGGACCGCGACTTCACGTTCGCCCTGGACCTCGCGATCGCCGGTATCGAAGCCCTGCGGGACCGGTAGCGCGCGGCGCTCGACACGGCCCGGCGGACCGGGGCGCCGCCCCGGACGTCAGCCGCCGGACGGTCGGGCTGCGGGGCGGTCCGGCTGCCGGGCGGTCGGGGCCCGACCGGTCAGGCGGCCGCCGGGCGGTCAGGCCGTGGGAAGCTCCTCGCCCTGCACCGCCTGTATGTCCAGCTCCACCCGCAGGGTCGTGCCGATCGCCGCGATGCCCGCCGCGACCACCTGGTTGTAGTTCATCGCGAAGTCCTCGCGGCGCAGCTCGGCGACGGCCCGGAAGGCCGCCCGCACTCCGCCCCAGGGGTCGGGACCCGTGCCCAGGTACGTCAGGTCCAGGTCCACGTCCCGGACGACGCCGTGCATCGACAGCTCGCCATGGACCGTCCAGCGGTCGGCCCCGGCCGCGCTCAGATGCGTGCTCCGGTACGTCAGCTGCGGGAACTCCTCCACATTGAGGAAGTCGGGCGACTTCAGATGGCCGTCCCGCATGGCATTGCCGGTGTCGATGCTGGCGGCCTGGATGACCGCCTCGACGCGCGACTTCTCGATGTCCTCGCCGACCTCGATCCGCCCGCCGAACTCCGTGAACCGGCCGTGCACGCTGGAGATGCCCAAGTGCTGGGCGACCGCGGCCACCGTCGAATGCGCCGGGTCGAGTGTCCACGCACCGGGCGGGGGAAGCTCCACCCCGCCCTGCCGCGCCAGCACCACCGTGCCCACCTCGGCCCGCCCGGAGGCCGTGACGATCGCCGTGGACGCGACCGGGGCATAGCCGACGGCGGTGGCGATGATCGTGTACGGCCCCGGCGGCAGCGGCTCGTCGGTCCGCACGGCGCCGTCCCCGTCGGCCTGCGCGCGCAGCACCTGCGCGCCCGTCATATCCGTGACGGTCAGCACCGCGTGCTGGACCGCCCAGCCGTCGCGGGTGTGGATCCGGGCCCGCAGCCCCGCTCCCCCGCCTGCTCCTGCTCCTGTGGTCGTCATGCCGCGTTTCGCTCCCGCTCGGGTGTCGCTCGTGTTGCTCGTGCTGCTGGTGGTACTGGTGTTGATGGTCGTGTGCGTGGTGCTCGTCGAGCTGGTCGTACTCGACGTGCTGGTCGAGCTGGTCGTGCTCGACGTGTTCACCGTGTACGTCGTGTTCGTCGTGCTTGTGCGCCGGATCCGGGCGGCGGTGTAAGGCCGTCCCCTGCCTTCACTACACCGCCGCCGGGATCCGGGTTCCGGGACCGGCGGAAAAATCCGTCACCCGGACCGGGCCCGGGGCGCGTCTCCGCTCTTACGCGCCCCGGGCCCGGGGTTCCGTCACTCGCCCGGGTGGGCGAGCTCGACGTCGTGGCCGTCGACGCCGGGCCCGGAGACCGTCAGCGCCCCCGCGACCGGCGGGTAGCCGCTCGCGATGACCGTGTAGTCGCCCGCGTCCAGGTCGGTGAAGGCGTACGCGCCGTCCTCACCGGTGGTGGAGGTGGCGACCACGTTCCCGGCCGCGTCCACGAGGGTGACCCGCGCGTCCGGCAGCGGGCGCCGGTCGGCACCGGCCCGGACTATGCCCTGCACCCGGGCGCCGGCCTGCAGGGCTATCTCCACCCGGGTCAGACCCTGGGCGCCCACCTCGACGGGCAGGGCCGCGGGCCGGTAGCCCGGCGCGTTCACCGCGAGCGTGAAGGTCCCGGAGACCAGCTCATCGAAGCCGAAGTCGCCCTGCTCACCGGTCTTCCCGGTGGCCAGCACCTCGCCGCGGACATCGGTGACCACGACCATCGCCGCGTCGACCGGACGGCCGTCGGCGGCGCCGCGCACGGTGCCCACCAGACCGCTGGTGCCCGACAGGACGATGTCGAAGCCGAGCGGGTCGTCCCCGACCACGATCGTGGACGCCTGCGGCTGGTGCCCGTCGGCCGCCGCGATCAGGACGTACGAGCCGGAGCTCGGCGCGTCCAGGGCGTACGAGCCGTCGGGGTGCGCCACCGAGCGGCCGAGCTGCCTACCGGCGAGCGAGATCAGCGTCACCGCGGCGCGGGCGACGGGGCCGCCGTCCGCGTTCCGCACGAAGCCGTGCACACCCTGCCGGGGCTGATGGTCCGCGCCGTCGCCCCCGGCGGAGGCGAAGGCCGCCAGGCGCTGCGGGGCGGTGGCCGCGAGGGCACCGCCCGAGTCCGGCTCGGGCATCCCGGCGGCCGGAGCGCCCACGAGCGCGGGCTCGAGGTCGGCGACCTGTCCGGCGGCGGCCGGGGCCGCCATCGCGTCGGCCGGGGTGGCGTCGGTGGCCGGGGCGTCCGAGGCGGTCGCGGCCTGCTGGGATCCGGAGCTGGTCTTCAGGGCGACCTCCTTGATGAACAGGGTCAGCAGAAGGCCGAGCAGCGCGGCCGGAGCGGCGAAGAGGAAGACGTCCGCGACACCGTGGCCGTAGGCGCTCTCCGTGATCGTGCGGATCGGCTCGGGCAGCGTCTTGACGTTGGGGATGCCACCGCCGCCGGTGCCGGCGTGGCCCAGCGCGGCGCCCTTGGGGCCGAGGTCGGACAGGCCGTCCTTGACGTAGTGGGTGACGCGGTTGGCGAGCACCGCACCGAGCGCCGAGACGCCCACCGCACCGCCCAGGGAGCGGAAGAAGGTGACGACGGCACTGGCCGCGCCGAGGTCCTGCGGGGCCACCTGGTTCTGGGTCGCCAGCACCAGGTTCTGCATCATCATGCCGATGCCGAGGCCCATGAGCGCCATGTAGATCGCCATGTGCCAGTACGGGGTGTCGTACCGGATGGTGCCCAGCAGCCCGAGGCCCGCCGTCACCAGCACACCACCGATGACCAGCCATGCCTTCCAGCGACCGGTCTTGGTGATGACCTGACCGGAGACGGTCGAGGAGATGAACAGGCCACCGATCATCGGGATGGTCATGACGCCCGACATGGTGGGCGTCTCACCCCGTGCCAGCTGGAAGTACTGGCTGAAGAAGACGGTGCCGGAGAACATCGCGATACCGACGAAGAGCGACGCCAGCGAGGCGAGGGTGATCGTCTTGTTGCGGAACAGCCGCAGCGGGACGATCGGCTCGCGCGCCTTGGACTCGATCAGGATGAAGATCAGGCCGAGCGCGATCGAACCGCCGACCATCGCGTAGGTCTGCCACGAGATCCAGTCGTACTTGTCGCCCGCGAAGGTCACCCAGAGCAGCAGCAGCGAGACCGCCGCACTGATGAAGAAGGCGCCGCTCCAGTCGACCTTGACGTCCCGCTTGACCACGGGGAGCTTCAGGGTCTTCTGCAGCACGATCAGCGCGATGACGGCGAACGGAACGCCGACGTAGAAGCACCAGCGCCAGCCCAGCCAGGAGGTGTCGGTGATCACGCCGCCCAGCAGCGGACCGCCGACGGTCGCGACGGCGAAGGTCGCGCCGAGGTAGCCGCTGTACCGGCCGCGCTCACGCGGGGAGATCATCGCCGCCATGACGACCTGGGCCAGGGCGGACAGACCGCCGACGCCGACGCCCTGCACCACACGGCAGGCGATCAGCATGCCGGGGTTCTGCGACAGGCCGGCCACCACGGAGCCCGCGACATAGATCAGCAGGGCGATCTGGACCAGCAGCTTCTTGCTGAACAGATCGGAGAGCTTCCCCCACAGCGGGGTGGCGGCGGTCATGGCCAGCAGGGTGGCGGTGACGACCCAGGTGTAGGCGGACTGACCGCCGTGGAGATCGGCGATGATCTCGGGCAGCGCGTTGGAGACGATCGTCGACGACAGGATCGCGACGAACATCCCCAGCAGCAGCCCGGAGAGCGCCTCCATGATCTGCCGGTGGGTCATCGGCGCCGAGGTGTCCGCGTCATGGCCCTGATGGGCCCGGTGTCCTCCTCCGCCGTGCTTGGCGTGGGCGGGGTGCCCCGCGGGTCCCCGCACACCGCCGTCCGGTGTGGTCGTTGCCATGAAGTTCCTTAACGTTGCGAAGGTGTACGGGTGATGCTGCTCTCGGCCTGTTGCGGCACGGCCCGGGAACGCGTGTCCCCGAAACTGGTCCGCAATCGGTCGAGAAGTTCGTTGAGGTGGTCGACGTCCTCGTCCGACCAGTCGCTCAGACAGTGGGCGAGCGCGTCCGTGTAGCGCTCGGACACCTCACCGAGCAGGGTTCGTCCGCTGGCGTTGATGCTCAGCAGCCGCGACCGCCGGTCGAGCGGGTCGGGCTTGCGGTCCACCCAGCCGCGGTCCGCGACATGTGCCACATGCCGGCTGGTCACCGACATATCGATGTCGAGCAGCTCGGCGAGCTTGCTCATACGCATCTCGCCGTAGCGGTCGAGGAGCATCAGGACGATGGCGGCGCCCGATGGGCAGTCGGTCGGCAGGACGCGCCCGAGCCCGCGCTTGACGGTGCCGATGGCGCTGAGCTGCCGGGCCAGCTCCTCGTAGTGGCGCTGTGTGGCCACGGCACCCCCCAGAGGGATTGGTCAGTTGCTTAGGGCAACCATAGAAGAAGTTAGTTGCAACAGGCAAATGAAAGGGCGGTCTGGGCGGTAAATTGCCGTTAAAGAGTCGTTGTGGAGTCGGTCAAGTGGGGCGGCTGAGACGCCAGGTGCCGCTGAGACCCGGGGGTGTCCCGGAATCCGCTCGTTCGCTAGGGTCGGGGCCCATGGCGAACAACCCCCAGAGCCCCAACGGCAACCAGGACCCGTCCGGTTCCACTCAGATGTTCCGCGCCTTCGTCGACGAGGGCACGCGGCAGCCTCAGGCGTCCACCGGATCGAGCGGCGGTTCGCGCGTGGGCGTGATCGTCGGTGTGATCGCGGCGGTCGTGATCGTCGCCGCGGTGGCCTGGCTGGCGCTGGGCTGAGCCCCGAGGCCCTGAGCTTCCAGCGGGAGCGTGAGCTCCCGCGCCCCTTACGGCTGCCGGGCCGGCCTTACGGCTTCCAGGCGACCGAGACGTCCTTGGTCTCGATATGCATGCCCAGCGGCACCCGCCAGTCGTCCACGCACACCGTCCAGGTCTTCTCCTTCTTCTGACCCGCGCCGATCGGCGCGGGCAGCTCTTCCTCGGACTTCAGCGTCGCCCAGTCGATGCCGAGGAGGTCGATCACATGCGTCGAGAAGGTGACGGTGCCCGAGGCGACGGCGGATCCTCCAGTGTTGCGGAACTCGACCTTCACCTTCTCGCACCAGCGCTCATCGGTCGCCGTGCGCTCCGGCTTGCCGACCTCGAGGGCGGCCGGTCCCGTGGGCGTAGGGGAGTCGGAGGGGTCCGAGGGGTCCGAGCCGGGCCCGGAGGCCGAGGGCTTCCCCGGCCCGCCGCCTTTGGGTCCGTCGTCGCCCTTGGGGTCGTCGTCCGTATGCCCCGGGGCCCCGGAGCCGCCCTTCCCGCCGCCCGGGCCGTCCGTACGGCCGGGGGCACGTGCCGATGCCGAGGGCGCCCGCGAGGCCGCTCCGTCCGCTCTGCCGTCCCCGGTGGTGGTGGGGCCGGACGCGCCCTGATCGCGCTTCCCGCCCCTGCCGCCCTTACCGTCGCGATCGTTCCCTGTGCCGTCCTCGTCCAGGGGCACCAGGTCGACGCCGCCCTTGGGCGGTACGGCCTGCGCGCTCCGCCGGCCGTCGGGCCCGGCCGCCCCGGCGGCGACATAGCCGTCGCCGCCAGCGCCGCAGCCGCTGAGCAGGGCCCCCAGGCACAGCGCGGCCGCCGAGGAGGCGAGCGCCGTGCCTCGGCGGCCGGTTGTCCGGCTCGATGCGTATCGCATCGGGCCAGTGTGTCTGACGGCCCGTCAGGTGTACAGGGATCCGACAGGGCGACCGGGCGGTCGGCTCAGTCCGAGATCAGACCCTCGCGCAGCTGGGCCAGGGTCCGGGTGAGCAGCCGGGAGACATGCATCTGGGAGATCCCGACCTCTTCGCCGATTTGCGACTGCGTCATATTGGCGAAGAAGCGCAGCATGATGATCTGGCGCTCGCGCGGCGGCAGTTTGGCCAGGAGGGGCTTGAGCGACTCGCGGTACTCCACGCCCTCCAGCGCGCTGTCCTCGTACCCCAGCCGGTCGGCGAGCGACCCCTCGCCGCCGTCGTCCTCGGGGGACGGGGAGTCCAGCGAGCTGGCCGTGTAGGCATTGCCCACGGCGAGCCCGTCGACCACGTCCTCCTCCGAGACGCCCAGCGCGGCGGCGAGCTCGGGGACGGTCGGGGAGCGGTCGAGCTTCTGTGACAGCTCGTCACTGGCCTTGGTGAGCGCCAGTCGCAGCTCCTGCAGGCGCCGCGGGACCCGCACCGACCAGCTGGTGTCGCGGAAGAACCGCTTGATCTCGCCGACGACGGTCGGCATGGCGAACGTCGGGAACTCCACGCCCCGTTCGCAGTCGAAGCGGTCGATCGCCTTGATCAGGCCGATGGTGCCGACCTGGACGATGTCCTCCATCGGCTCGTTACGGCTGCGGAACCGGGCCGCCGCGTAGCGGACGAGCGGGAGGTTCAGCTCGATGAGGGTGTCACGGACGTAGCCGGCCTCCGCACTGTCCTTGTCGAGTGTGGCGAGCCGCAGGAAGAGGGAGCGGGAGAGGGTGCGGGTGTCGATGGCGTCGCAGTCGTCAGGCATGAGCGGTGCATCGTTGTTGAGCACCTTCGAGCTGCCCAGTTCTACGGACATGCCACCCCCTAGAGGTCGCGGACGGATCCCAGCTGCGCGGTTCGCGTCCGACGCAGCCTCCCCCTGAATACCGGAGGTCGGGCCGCCCCAAACGCGGTTCCTGCAGAATGTCACATGTCGGCAACACGCTGTAGCGCCAAGTCGACATTACAGCCTTGGGGTGCCGGGGCGCAGGTCCCTCGCAAGGATCAGGACTCGATCCGATTTGCGGACCTGAGCCTGGCGAAGCTGCGGGACAGCAGCCGGGACACATGCATCTGGGAGACGCCGAGCTCGGCGCTGATCTGAGATTGCGTCAGATTGCTGTAGTAACGCAGCAAAAGGATACGCTGCTCGCGCTCGGGCAGTTGTACGAGCAGATGGCGCACCAGATCGCGGTGCTCGACTCCGGCGAGCGCCGGATCCTCGTAGCCGAGCCGGTCGACCAGCCCGGGCAGTCCGTCGCCCTCCTGGGCGGCCTCCAGGGACGTGGCGTGATAGGAGCGGCCCGCCTCGATGCAGGCGAGCACCTCCTCCTCGCTGAGCTTGAGCCGCTCGGCGATCTCGGCCGTCGTCGGGGAGCGGCCGTGCAGCACGGTCAGATCCTCGGTCGCGCCGTTGACCTGCACCCACAGCTCATGCAGCCGGCGCGGCACATGGACGGTACGGACGTTGTCGCGGAAGTAGCGCTTGATCTCGCCGACGACGGTCGGCATGGCGAACGTCGGGAACTGCACCCCGCGGTCCGGGTCGAACCGGTCGATCGCGTTGATCAGGCCGATGGTGCCGACCTGGATCACGTCCTCCATGGGTTCGTTGCGGCTGCGGAAGCGGGCCGCGGCGTAGCGGACCAGCGGGAGATTGGCCTCGATCAGCGCGGCGCGCACACGGGTGTGCTCGGGGGTTCCGGGAGTGAGGCCCGAGAGCTCGGCGAAGAGCACCTGGGTGAGCGCTCTGGCGTCAGCCCCGCGGCTTCTGCCGCTTTCGCTGCCGCCATCGCCCTGGGGCGGGGTTCTGGGCGCGGTACGGGCCGACACGGTCACGCCACCCCTTCACGATTACTCACCCGGCAAAAGCGGTCATAGCATCACAAGACATGTGCACTGTGTGCAAGCACCGCTTTACCACGTGTTGGTGGAGGAATCGCCCAATAAGGGGCTAATGAGAGCGGTAGTTCGAGGGGTGGGAGCGGGGTGGAACGAGGCTATTTGGTCAGTTCCGTCATGAACTCGCCGACGCTCGTCGCGGCGTCCGATATGCCCTCGAAACCGACCTGGACGAGGTCGGCCGCCCTGGCCGGCGTCTTGATGATCGTGTACAGCACGAAGACGATCAGCATATAGAGCACGATTTTCTTCGCCTGGGCCATCTGTGCTGCCTCTCCCGCTGTGCCCTTGTGCAGTCGCGAGAGTCTATCCACACCTCTGGCGCATCAGTCGTATCAGTCGGATGAACAGACTGGTGTTGTGAAAACGGTCCTTCGCCGGTGTGGGCGCCGCGCTACAAATGGGTGGATTCTGGAGAAAGAAGGGGTGACACGAGTGGCGCCAGAAGCAGCGGCGGCAGCGGCTCGCGGCGTCGGCGGAGGGAGCGGAGATGCGTGTCGGTGTGCTGACCGGCGGCGGTGACTGCCCCGGGCTCAACGCCGCGATCCGCGGCATCGTCCGAAAGGGCGTGGAGGTCCACGGCTTCGAGTTCGTCGGAGTGCGGGACGGCTGGCGCGGCGTGCTCGAAGGAGCCATCGTGCCGCTGGACGTCCCGGCCGTGCGCGGCATCCTGCCGCGCGGCGGCACCATCCTCGGCTCCTCCCGGACCAACCCCCTGGCCAGCGAGGACGGGGTCGGCCGGGTGCGGGAGACCCTCGCCGAGTACGAGGTGGACGCGCTCATCGCGATCGGCGGCGAGGACACGCTGGGCGTCGCCGCGGCCCTGGGCGGCGAGGGCATCCAGGTGGTCGGAGTGCCCAAGACGATCGACAACGACGTGGCCGGCACCGACTACACCTTCGGCTTCGACACCGCCGTCAATATCGCCACCGAGGCGATCGACCGGCTGCACACCACCGCCGAATCCCACACCCGCGCCCTGGTGGTCGAGGTGATGGGGCGGCACGCCGGCTGGATCGCGCTGCACTCGGGCATCGCGGGCGGGGCCAACGTCATCCTCATCCCCGAGCAGCCCTTCGACATCGGCCAGGTCTGCGCCTGGGTGGAGAACCGCTTCAAGATCAGGTACGCACCGATCGTGGTGGTGGCGGAGGGGGCCGTGCCGAAGAAGGGCCAGATGGTGGTCAAGGACTCCAGCCGGGACGAGTTCGGCCATGTCCGGCTGTCCGGTATCGGCGAGTGGCTGGCCCATGAGATCGCCGATCGCACCGGCAAGGAGGCCCGCACCACGGTCCTGGGTCATATCCAGCGCGGTGGGACGCCCAGTGCCTTCGACCGCTGGCTGGCCACCCGATTCGGGCTGCGCGCGATCGACACCGTCAAGGATCAGGACTTCGGCACGATGGTGGCGCTGCGCGGCACGGACATCGTGCGCATCCCGCTGGCGGAGGCCACGGCGGGCACCAAGACCGTCGATCCCGCGCTCTACTCCGAGTTCGGGGTGTTCTTCGGCTGAGCGCTCAGAGCGCGGGATGCGGCACGACCGCCACCGGGCAGTGGGCGTGGTGCAGTACGGGATGGGCGACCGGCCCCAGCCGCAGCTCGGTCGGCCGGGTGGCCGCACGGCGCCCGATCACCAGCAGCCCGGCCCGCTCCGAGGCCCTCACCAGCGCCTCCGCCGGATTGAGCAGAATGACGTCCGGCACCACCGTGACCTCCGGATATCTCTCCCGCCACGGTCGCAGGGCGTCGGAGACCACCTGGCTCTCCTGGTCCTCCCACATCGCGCGGTCCTCCTCCAGCACCGTGAGCATCCAGGCCGACGGGGAGGCCGGGGGCAGCGCCCACGCATGCACGACCCGCAGCGGCACGCCCCGCTCCTGTGCGGCGCGGAACGCGAAGTCGGCCGGGGCCTCCGCCGGGGCATGGGCGTCGAAGCCGAGCCGCACCTCGCCGGTAGGCCCACCGTCCCATCCGCCGCCCGTACGGCGCGCCTCCGGGACCGTGACGACGGGGCACTGAGCCATCGCCGCCACCCGCAGCGCCACGGAGCCCAGCGCCAGCCCGTCGAAGCCTCCCCAGCCCCGGGTCCCGACCACCAGCAGCCCGGCGCCCGCGGCGGCCGCGAGCAGCGCCTCGGCCGGTTCGGCGGCGGTGTGCTCCCCGACGATCTCGAGGTCCGGATCGCGCGCCCGGAAGTCGGCGACCGTCTGCCCGAGCATCTGCTCGCCCACGTGCTGCCAGGCGTCCGCCCCGGGCACCGGCGAGACCCGGCGCGGCAGCGGCGGACTGGCGTGCACGAGCCGCAGGACGCGCCCGCGTCGCGCCGCCTCCCGGGCGGCCCATTCGGCCGCCGTAAGGCTGCGCCGCGATCCGTCGACCCCCGCCACGACAGCGCCGCTCATCCGGGTCCTCCTCGGCCGCCGTCCGTTCTCCGGTCCGCTCCCCTGCCAACTGGAGCAGGTCCGTTTAGTCTAGATACGCGGCGAACATCCGACATGGTCGGAGGGGGCGTCGCACGCAGACCGCGAGGGGCAGCGACCGCCCCCGGTCCGGGCCACCGGACCGGGGGCGGTTCTGCGAGCGGCGGCGGGCAAACCCGGGCCAAGTCCCCCAAAAGCGGGGTGAGATGTCAAGGTTTCGGGGGAAGCGGGGGCGTGCGGGGCGAGCGCAGGATGGGGGGCGAGGTAAGGGAAGGAGAGGGAAATGCGCTCGATCTCATGGCACCTCACCTCACGTCGCTCAGCACTCTTCGTCGGTTTCGTCGTCGTGGTGGCCGTCGTGGTGGTCCTTGGGATGGTCTCCTCCTCCGAAAAGGCCTCCGGGAAAGCCTCCGGACAGGCTTCCGGGGAAGCCCCCCGATTCGCCTCGACGGTCGAATACCGGCGCGAACCCGTCGGAAGGACCTCGGTCCCCGCGTTCACCTCCTCCGTCGGCCATGACCGCAAACACGTGGTCTCGCCGTCCAACGGAGGCCGGGCCTTCCGCGGCGACACCCCGGTCTCTACGCCGGCGTCCGGAACCGGCAGCCCTGCGACCGGCAGGGACTGACCCATGACCTCGACGCCGACAAGAAGAGGGGGGCCGCCTGGAGCCGGGTCCAGCACATCGGCCAGGACGACATCCCCGGCTTCGTCCAGCGGCTCACGAGCGTCACGCTGCGCTCCGACACCTATGCGAAGACCTACGGCTACCGCGGCGGGGTGAAGCCGGTGTCCGCCGTCCTCCAGGCCGGAACGGCGGTTTTCGTCGATGAGCACGGCGCGCCCGTCGTGAAGTGCGACTCCGGAAATCCCGTAAGGGTCTCGGCCCCGCCGCGCAACGCCAAGCCGACCTTCACCGGGCCCCAGTGGAACGGTTTCTCCCGGACCACGGTGACCGTCATCCGGCCGGCCACGAAGGACATCAAGCACCTCGTCCTGGTGGCGACCGGCAAGACCGAACTCCTGAAGCGCCCGCTCGGCGACGGTGACGGCAGCGGGAACCCGCGCGACACGGTGCTGGCACGGGCCGACTACCCGTCCTCCCTGGCGATGCCGGGCGAGCAGCACGCCCCGCGGCTGCGGGAAGCGCCGAAGGTCAGCCTGAAGCCGTCCGACCGGTTCACCCCGCTGGAGACCGATCGCCCGTCCGGGACCCCCTCGCAGCAGTCGCAGCCCTCCGACCAGCCCACGGATCCGGGCCAGCAGCCGCAGGACCAGCCCACGGACCCGGGCCAGCAGCCCCAGCCGCAGGACCAGCCGTCCGATCCGGGCCAGCAGCCCCAGCCGCAGGACCAGCCGTCCGATCCGGGTCAGCAGCAGCCGCAGGACCAGCCCTCCGATCCGGGTCAGCAGCAGCCCCAGGACCAGCCCACGGATCCGGGCCAGCAGCAACCCCAGCCGCAGCCCCCGCCGAACCAACCTCCGCCCAATCAGCCGCCCCCGAACCAGCCGCCTCCCAACCAGCCCCCGCCGAACCAACCTCCGCCGAACCAGCCCCCGCCGCAGCCGCCCCGCCCCCGAACCAGCCCCCGCCCAACCAACCGCCTCCGAACCAACCGCCCCCCAACCAGCCCCCGCAGGACCAGCCACAGCAGCAGCCCGACCCCAACCAGCAGCAACCCCCGGAGCAGCCGCCCCCGTCCTGACGGGATGGGACGACCCCGCACACACGTAGGGCCCGGCTCATACGAGCCGGGCCCTACGTTCTCAGCGGCGGTAGCGGTGGGATTTGAACCCACGGAGGAGTTGCCCCCTCACGCGCTTTCGAGGCGCGCTCCTTCGGCCGCTCGGACACGCTACCGAGGGAGAGCCTAGCGGACGGGTGGCCGGGAACCGAAATCGGTTACGGGGCGGACCCGGGCGCAGGGGTCAGGACTTGCGGAAGAAGGTGGTCAGGGGGGCCGCGCACGCCTCCGCCAAGACGCCCGCGATGACCTCGGGGCGGTGGTTGAGGCGGCGGTCGCGGACGACGTCCCAGAGGGAGCCGACCGCGCCGGCCTTCTCGTCCACGGCGCCGTAGACCAGCCGGTCCAGGCGGGACAGGACGATCGCGCCGGCGCACATCGTGCACGGCTCCAGGGTGACCACCAGGGTGCAGCCGGTCAGCCGCCAGCCGCCGAGGTGGTGGGCCGCGGCTCGGAGGGCGAGGACCTCGGCGTGGGCCGTGGGGTCGCCGTGGGCCTCGCGCTCGTTGCGGCCGCGGCCGAGTACCGAGCCGTCCGGGCCCAGCACGACGGCGCCGACCGGCACATCTCCCGTCTCGGGTGCCCGTACCGCCTCCTCCAGCGCCAGGCGCATCGGAGCGCGCCAGGGATCGCGCAGGGGGTCGGGTTCGGGGCCGGGCAGGAGGCCGGTCAGCGGATCGGTCATGACGTCAGTGTGGATCGGTTCGTGCGGATCGGTTGCGTCCGCGGTTCGGGTGGATCACTTGGATCGGTGCGGTGACGGGGTGGGTGGCATGGCTGCGGCGGTCAGCGCACCGCCTCCAGCCCCTCCATGCTGCAGCCCAGCATCTCGGCGATCGATTCGAGGGCGTCCCCGTCGAGGGACTTCAGCTCCTTCTCGTCCATGCCGTAGTCGGCCAGGATGTCGGCGTCGCCGAGCGGGCCGAGCGGGACCGGAGCGTCGTCCGCGTCCTCGTCCTCCCGGTCCGGCTCGCCGTCCTCGGTGCCGTCCAGGTCGACCAGGCTGTCCAGATCGTCGTCGGGGTCCCGGCCGAGCAGCTCGTCGGTGAGCATCGAGCCGTACGAGGTGCGGGCGGCCGCTGCCGCGTCCGATACGTAGATGTGCGGGTCGTCCTCGCCGTCCACACGGACGACGCCGAACCACGCGTCTTCGTGCTCGATGAAGGCCAATACCGTGTCGTCGTCCTTGGAGGCCAGACGGGCCAGTTCGATCAGATCCGTCAGGGTTTCCACGTCATCGAGCTCTGTGTCGCTCGCTTCCCACCCTTCTGCGGTGCGCGCGAGCAATGCGGCGAAGTACACCGTGACTCTCCCACTGGTCATAGGCGTGCCGGGGGCGGGCGGGACAGTGTCCCGCCCCAATCGGAATCGTGGCAGAAACCGTCGCGTCGCGAGAGGTCTTCCACGCTGCGTCGTGCACCAGTCCAAAGAGATGTGGCTCACGCGGACGGAATCGAAACGCGCGGAAACCCCCTCCGGCGGTTCGGTGGAAGCCCACCGGGACTCACCAGGAAAACGTCCGCATGTGTATCGCCCGGCGCATCCGGGCCGCGCGGGCCTGGCGGGGACGCACCCGGTTCCGCACCGCTCTGGCCTCGTTCAGCGCGCGCAGGAAGCGGTCGCGACGGCGGCGGCGTTCCGCGGAGGTTTCCTTCGCGGTCGCGTCGGCCATGGTCAATCACTCCTCGGGGCCGAGGTGTCGCCCGGGGCACCCCGGGCGCTGCTGCCCACTTTCCCCCGAAACGGCGGTTTGATTCCAGTGCGGCGGCAGACGGTTGAGCGCGGGGGAGGCGCACGGAGGGGGCGGACGGGGTCACCGGCGGCAGCCGGGCTCCGGAGGCTCGGTTAGTGTCGTCGCCATGCGGATCCACGTCGTCGACCACCCGCTGGTGGCGCACAAACTCACCACGCTGCGCGACAAGCGCACCGACTCCCCCACCTTCCGGCGGCTCGCCGACGAGCTGGTGACCCTGCTCGCGTACGAGGCCACACGCGATGTGCGCACCGAGCAGGTCGACATCCAGACCCCGGTGACGGCCACGACCGGAGTACGGCTGTCCCATCCGCGCCCCATGGTCGTGCCGATCCTGCGGGCCGGTCTCGGGATGCTCGACGGCATGGTGCGGCTGCTGCCCACCGCGGAGGTCGGCTTCCTGGGCATGATCCGTGACGAGGAGACGCTCCAGGCGTCCACCTACGCCACCCGGATGCCCGAGGACCTCTCCGGCCGTCAGGTGTACGTCCTGGACCCGATGCTCGCCACCGGCGGGACGCTGGTCGCGGCGATCCGGGAGCTCATATCGCGGGGCGCCGACGACGTGACCGCGCTGTGTCTGCTGGCGGCGCCGCAGGGTGTCGAGCTCATGGAGCGCGAGCTGGCGGGCGCGCCGGTGACGGTGGTCACCTCGTCCATCGACGAGCGGCTCAACGAGCAGGGGTACATCGTGCCCGGGCTCGGCGACGCGGGCGACCGGATGTACGGGAGCGCGGGCTGAGTACCGCTTGAGGGTGCTCTGACGCGATCGGTCAGCGGCAGGGCTTTCCGGAGGGCGCGGGCGAGGGCTTGGCCAGGGCGGCCAGCGCCTTGTCGGCGTCCTTCTGCTTGACCAGGTCCTTGAAACCGTTGCCGATGATCAGGTCGATGTCCTTGCCGTTGCGCGCGTCGTTCTTGGTCTGGGCGCCGCTGAGCTGCGTGCCGAGCACGTTGAAGGCCCCGTCGCCGGCGCCGGGGGCGCCGAGCAGCATCCCGGTGGTCTTGACCTTCTTGTCGTACTGGGCTGGGGCGTTGCCCACCTTCCCGATCTTGAAGCCGCGCTTCTCCAGCTCCTTCGCGGTGTCCTTGGCGAGGCCGGAGCGCGTGGTCGCGTTGTAGACGTTGACCGTGATCTGGGAGGGCTTCGGCAGCTTCCCGCCCGTACGGCCCTGCCGGCCGCCCTGACCGCTCTGGCCGCCGTCGGACCGGCCGGACTTCGCCTTCTCGTCGGGGCGCTTGTCGCCGCGCTCGCAGTCCCCGGTGCCGTGCGCCGCGCGGACCGTCTGGTCGTCGCTGTCGCCGGAGAAGACGTCGATGAGCTGAAGCGTTCCCCAGCCGACCAGGCCGAGCGTCAGGACCGAGCCGAATGCGGCGAACATCAGCCGTCGGCGGCTCCGGGGTCGACTCATCCGCGGGTAGCGATCGCCCGTAATGCGGTACTTTCCGCCCATGCCGGGAGGGGTCAGCATGCTCATGAGCGCAGCGTAGTGCGACCAGGTGGCGATGCCTACTAAATGATCAATGGTTGGTGCTCAGACCAACCCGAAAGGGTCAACAGAGATCGGAAGTCGATCAGCGACGATCGGTCACCGGGGGTGCGGGCGCGGTCAGCCCTCGAGCTCCAGGACCCGCGCGTGCAGCACCTGGCGCTGCTGGAGCGCGGCGCGCACCGCCCGGTGCAGCCCGTCCTCCAGATAGAGGTCGCCCTGCCATTTCACGACATGGGCGAAGAGGTCCCCGTAGAACGTCGAGTCCTCCGCGAGCAGCGTCTCCAGGTCGAGCTGCTGCTTCGTCGTGACCAACTGGTCAAGACGTACCGGGCGTGGGGCGACATCCGCCCACTGGCGGGTGCTTTCCCGTCCGTGGTCGGGATAGGGCCGACCGTTTCCGATGCGCTTGAAGATCACACGGAAAGCCTACCGGCCAAGCCCCTCCCGGCGCAGCCAAGGCGCCCGAGTGCCGGGTCCGGGCCGATCTTCGCCCGGATCGGAAAAACGGAAAAAATGCTCGAAAGGGGCTAGGCGCTCAAAGGGGGGCGGAGTAACGTGAATAACAGTCTGCGGGGCGAGCGAGGGAGCTCGACCGGAGAGGCGCTCAGGACAGAGGACGTCAGTCCCCCGGAGCGTTTCCTAGATGGCCGGGCTGAGAGGCTCGAAGGTCGGGGAGACCGGAAAGCGACCTCCACTACCTGATACGGACAATGCCGCCGAAGGGAGCCCACCTCGCAGGTTTTGTCCTGCCCGCGCACCATGGCCTCATGGCTGTTCCCGAGCGTTCGCCGGAGCCGCACCGTGAGCGCGGTGCGCAGGAGCCGCGCCGCTGTCTGGTCGCCGGGGCCACCGGCTATATCGGCGGCAGGCTGGTGCCCGAGCTGCTGGCCGCGGGCCATCAGGTGCGATGTGTGGCCCGCTCGCCCGAGAAGCTGCGCGACCACCCCTGGGCGGGGCGGGTGGAGACCGTACGCGGCGATGTGACCGACGAGGAGTCCGTCGGCGCCGCCATGGAGGGCGTGGACGTCGCGTACTACCTGGTGCACGCGCTGGGCACCGGACCCGGCTTCGAGGAGACCGACCGCCGCGCGGCCCGGATCTTCGGCGAGCGGGCCCGGGCGGCGGGGGTGCGCCGGATCGTCTATCTCGGCGGGCTGACCCCGGGCGGGGTCCCCGAGCGCGCGCTCTCGCCCCATCTGCGGTCCCGGGCCGAGGTGGGCCGGGTGCTGCTGGACTCCGGGGTGCCGACGGCCGTGCTGCGGGCCGGGGTGATCGTCGGCTCGGGCTCGGCCTCGTTCGAGATGCTCCGCTATCTCACCGAACGGCTGCCGGTGATGGTGACGCCCCGCTGGGTGCACACCCGCACCCAGCCGATCGCCGTCCGCGATGTGCTGCGGCTGCTGGTGGGCTGCGCCACGCTGCCCGACGAGGTGCACCGGACCTTCGACATCGGCGGCCCCGACGTCCTCACCTACCTCGACATGATGCGGCGGTACGCGGAGGTGACCGGTCTGCGGCGGCGTCTGGTCGCCCCGGTGCCGGTGCTCACCCCCGGGCTGTCCAGTCTCTGGGTCGGCCTGGTCACGCCCGTACCGGGCGCCATCGCCCGCCCGCTGGTGGAGTCGCTGCGCCATGAAGTGGTGTGCGCCGAACGGGACATCGTCCGCTATGTGCCGGACCCGCCGGGCGGGCCGCTCGGCGTGGACCGGGCGCTGGAGCTGGCCCTGCGCAGGGTCCGCGACGCGAAGGTGGCCACCCGCTGGTCCTCCGCCGCCACCCCCGGAGCGGCCGGCGATCCGCTGCCCACCGACCCCGACTGGGCGGGCGGCAGCCTCTACCAGGACCGCCGCGCCCGCGCGGTGGACGCCTCGCCGGAGGACGTCTGGCGGGTGGTGGAGGGGATCGGCGGGGAGAACGGGTGGTACTCGATGCCGCTCGCCTGGGCGCTGCGCGGCTGGATCGACACCCTGGTGGGCGGCGTCGGGCTGCGCCGGGGCCGCCGGGACGCGGCGCGGCTCAGGGTGGGGGACAGCCTCGACTTCTGGCGGGTGGAGGAGGTCCTGCCGCCCCGGCTGCTGCGGCTGCGGGCCGAGATGCGGCTGCCGGGCCTGGCCTGGTTGGAGATGATGGTCGACCGGAACGCGCGGGGCGGGACGGTGTACCGGCAGCGGGCGCTGTTCCATCCGCGCGGCCTCGCCGGACATCTCTACTGGTGGTCGGTCGCGCCGTTCCACGCCCTCGTCTTCGGCGGTATGGCCCGGAACATCGCCGCCCGGGCCGAGAAGGACGTGGCCGGGAGGGGCACGGGCGGGACGGACGCGGCCGGGACGAGTACGCCGGCGTCCCGCTCGCGGTGAACCCCGCCGTCGGCCCGGCGGGCCCCGGGTTGCTGAGCCCCGCCGTCACCGGGACCCGTTCGAGGACCCGTTCGGGGATACGTTCGGCCGTAGTCCCTCCAGGGCGATCGGCAGATGCCGTGGCCCGCGCAGCACCGCGTTGCGCCGGTAGGTCGGCGGGTCCTCCAGCAGCCGGGGCCGGTCCAGCCGCCGGGCCAGCTCGGTCAGCGCGATCTGCGCCTCCAGCCGGGCCAGCGGGGCGCCGAAACAGCTGTGGATGCCGCTGCCGAAGCCGAGGTGCTGGTTGTCCCTGCGCTGCGGATCGAACCGGTCGGGGTCGAGGAAGCGCTGCGGATCGCGGTTGCCCGAGGCGAGCAGCAGCCAGACGGGCGCCCCCTTGGGGATGGTCACGCCCGCGATGTCGATCTCCGAGAGCGGGGTGCGCTGGGGAAGCATCTGCACCGGCGGATCGAACCGCAGCAGCTCCTCCACCAGCGGGACGACCAGATGGGGATCCTTGCGCAGCCGGGCGAGCACATCGGGGTTGCGCAGCAGGGTCAGCATGCCGTTGGTGATCAGGTTGACGGTGGTCTCATGGCCCGCCACCAGCAGCAGCGCCGCGGTGCTCAGCAGCTCCACACGGCTCATCCGCCCCTCCGGGCCCTGCCCGTTGACCAGGTCGGAGAGCATGTCGTCGCGGGGTGCGCGCCGGCGCTCCTCCATCAGCTCGGACAGGTACATCGCCAGTTCCGTACGGGCCTGCCGGGTGATCCGCCGCCGCTCGGCGGCGTCCGCGTCCGGGTCGGGGTCCAAACTGGCGGCGAGGGTCTCGGCCCAGGCGTGGAAGCGCGGCTCGTCCTCCCGCGGCACCCCGAGCAGCCGGCAGATCACGGTCACCGGGAAGGGGTAGGAGAAGTGGTCGACGAGATCGATCCGGTCCCCGCCCTCGAAGCCGTCGATCAGCTCGCCGACGATACGGGTGAGTTCGCCGCGCATGGTGTGGAGCCGGCGCGGGGTGTGCGGCGGGCCGAAGGGCGCCATCGCCAGCCGGCGCAGCCGGTCGTGCTCGGGCGGGTCCAGCCGCAGGAAGCTGGGCGGCAGCCCCGGGTCGTCCTCCTCGACCAGCTCCGGCGCGGCCTCGGGGTCCAGGTTGCGCGCCTCGGAGCTGAGCCGGGGGTCGTGCAGCAGACCGTGGATCTCCCAGTAGGTGGAGACGATGTACGGGCCCTCCTCGTCGTGCACCACGGGCGTTTTGCGCAGCTCTGCGTAGATCGGGTACGGGTCGGCACGATGGGCGTAGTCGGTGATCTGCCGCGCGAGTGAGCCTTGCGTCTGCGTCATGGCTGAGTGAGTTCCTTCGTCGGGGTCGTCCCCCTGCTCAGCATCGGTGAGGCGGCCCGGGGTCGCGCGTACAGCCCGGCCAAAGGGGCGAACGCACGACCGGGGCCCGGGGAAGGGGCGGCGGCGGCCCGGCCGCGGTCCGGGGAAGAGGAGGGCGGCGGTCCGTCGCTCGCTACCATGTAGCGCCACGCGCCGGGCGCGTGCGGTGTGGAAGGAGACGGTGTGACGGACCACGACCGGACCGGCGGGCCCGGCTGGCCCCGCCGCCCCCGTCGGCGTGGCCAGGGCGAACTGGAGGCGCAGGTGCTCGCGGCGCTGCGCCGGGCGCCGGGGCCGGTGACCGCCGCATGGGTACAGGAGCGGATCGAGGGCGAGCTCGCCTACACCACGGTCATGACCATCCTGTCCCGGCTGCACGCCAAGCAGGCCGTGACCCGTGAACGCGCGGGCCGCTCCTTCGTCTGGCGGGCGGCCTCGGACGAGGCGGGGCTCGCGGCTTTGCGGATGCGCCGGGTGCTGGACGGCCAGGACGACCGGGGGGCGGTTCTGGCCAGCTTTGTGACCGGGCTGACCCAGGACGACGAGCGGCTGCTGCGCGACCTGCTGAGCGACGTGGCGGAGGAGCCGGAGGACTGACCGATGGGTGTCTTCGTCTTCCTCCCGCTGGTTCTGCCCTTGACGGCGCTGCCGATCGCCCGGCTCGCCGAACAGCATCTCCACCCGCGCACCGCCACCCGGCTGCTGACGCTCGTCGGCACCGTCCTTACGGTGTGCTCCACGCTGTGCCTGGGGCTGCTGATGGTCGTCGGCACGGCACAACTGCCGGGCAATCCGCTGCCGGACAGCTGGTCGGACCCGGAAGTACGGGCGGCGGTGCCCTGGGACGCGGTGGCCGGAAAGGCGGCGATCGGCGCACTGGTGGCGGTGGCCGTGTCCTGTACGGCCACCTGTGTGCGCCATGTACGGGTGCGGCGGGACGCCCGGCGCGCGCTCGCCGGGCTGCCGGAGTCACCGGTCGCGGTGCTGCCCGACGACAAGGCGTACGCGTACGCGCTGCCCGGGACCTTTGGGCGGCCGGGGCGGCCGGGCCGGATCGTGGTCTCCACCGGGATGCTGGACAGCCTCAGCCCCCACGAGCGGCGGGCCCTGATCGCGCATGAGCGCGCCCATCTGACCGCCCACCACCACCGCTATCTGCTGGCCGCACAGCTCGCGGCGCGGGCCAATCCGCTGCTGCGGCCGCTGCGGGCCGCGGTGGACTACTGCGCCGAGCGCTGGGCGGACGAGGAGGCGGCCCGGGAGGTCGGCGACCGCCGGGTCACGGCCCGGGCGGTCGGCAAGGCCGCCCTGGTCTCCCAGGGCGCGCCGGGCCCGGCGCTCGCCGGGTTCGCCACGCCGGGGCCGGTGCCGCGGCGGGTCGCGGCGCTGCTGGGGCCGGTGCCGCCGTCCCGGCACTGGCCGCCGACGTGGACGGCGGCGGGGCTGGCCCTGTGGATCGCGGCGGTGGGCACGGCCGCGTCCGCCCTCTCGTCGGCGAACGCGGCGGTCGCCCTGGTCCTCGTCCTGCACGCCGCGACGCCGCTGTAGGACGTACGGCTTGTCGCCGACGACGTGCGGCTCACGGCGTGCGGGGCCGCCTTACAGGTCGAACTCGGCCGGCGGGAGCTCCAGGGCGTAGCACGCCTCGCGGACCATGGCCTGCTCGGTCTTGTCGAAGTCGCCGTCGGCGCCCCCGATGACGATGCCGATCTGGATCACGGCGCGCGCCTCGGCGGGCTTCTTCTTGGCCTTGGCGACCTCCTGCATCACGCTCACCTTGCCGAAGTCGAAGTCGGTGGTGAGCTTGTTGAGGTAGTCGTTGAAGCGCCGCTGCAGATCGTCGGCCGGGAAGTTCTGCAGCACGTCATTGGTGGCGATCAGCTGGGCGACGCGCTGCCGCTCGGACGGCTCGACCGAGCCGTCCGCCGCCGCCACCAGGGCACACATCGCCATGCTCGCGTCGCGGAACGCGCCGCTCTTCAAGTCGTTCTTCTTCTCGACGAGCTGAGTCTGCATCGTCTGGGCGGATTCCTTGAGGCGGTCCCACAGGGCCATGGCCACTCACACTCCATAGGGTCGTCAGTATCTACAGTTGTGTAGAAGTTAGCAGGCTGGGCCGGTCAAGGCCGGGCGGATCGGCCCTCTTCGTCGCTCTCTGAACTTCCCGGAGGGGTAAAGAAGTTCCCAAGTTGGGGAGGTGAAGGATGCGCTGGGCTGGGCGTAAACCGTCGTACGCGAGAGCTGAGCCTTTTCGGGCGAGGCGCGGCGGGCGCCACTATGGTGCGTGGAATGTTCCACTCCGCAACCCTCCGCCGAAACCTGGAAAGAGGCGGGATTTTCCCCGCAGGTTCCCCGGGAGGCCGTATGTGATGAACGTCTCCTCCTTACTGCCCGCGCGGCGGGCACCGGCGACCCCGCCCCCCGAGGCGTTACCGGCCTCGCCCCCGCGCCGAAACAACGTGACGCGTTCTTCGACAACGCCAAGTACCTGGCGATCGTGCTGGTCGCGATGGGACATGCGTGGGAGCCCCTGCGGGGCGGCAGCAGAGCGGCGTCCGCGCTCTATATGACCGTCTACACGTTCCATATGCCGGCGTTCGTGCTCATCTCCGGCTACTTCTCGCGGAGTTTCGATGTCCGGCCGGACCGGCTCAAGCGCCTGATCACGCAGGTCGCCGTCCCGTACCTCCTCTTCGAGGTCGCGTACACCCTCTTCAAGCGGTGGGCGGACGACGATCCGTCCTATCCGATCACCCCGCTCGACCCCTGGTATCTGACCTGGTTCCTGATCGCGCTCTTCGTCTGGCGGCTGACCACGCCGCTGTGGCGGATCGCCCGGTGGCCGGTGGCGCTGGCGCTCACCGTCGCCGCGCTCGCCACCTGCTCCCCGCGGATCGGTGACGACCTCGATCTGCAGCGGGTGCTGCAGTTCCTGCCCTTCTTCGTGCTGGGGCTGCATCTGCGGCCGGAGCACTTCCGGATGCTGCGGCGACGCGAGGTCAGACGGCTGTCCGTGCCGGTGGCCGCCGCCGCGGTGGTCTTCGCCTACTGGGCCGTGCCGCGGATGAACCCGGCGTGGTTCTACCGCCGGGACAGCGCGCAGGAGCTCGGTGCGCCGTGGTGGGGCGGGCCGGTGATGACGTTCGCCCTCTTCGGCTGCTCCATGGTGCTCACCGTGTGCTTCCTCGCCTGGGTGCCCCGGCGCCGGATGTGGTTCACGGTGCTCGGCGCCGGGACGCTGTACGGCTATCTGCTGCACGGCTTCCTGGCCAAGGGTTCCCGCTTCTGGGACTGGTACGACCACCCGTGGCTGCACCGGCCGCTGGGGGAGATCGCGGTGACGGCGGTGGCGGTGGCCGTGGTGACCGCCCTGTGCACACCGCCCGTCCAGCGGATGTTCCGGTTCGCGATGGAGCCGCGGATGGCATGGGCCTTCCGGTCGACCGAGCGGTCCGTCGGCGGGGCCGCCGCCGACCGGCCCGGCAGCGCATTCGTATGACTAATGGGGCTTTCGGATAGGCCGGGAGTGGCATGGGTAGCCCGTAGCCGACCCCGGCCCGCAGCCGGACGGCTACGGGCCACCGTCGCACGGAGAGGTGCCGGCCCAGCAGTGACACAGCCCTTTCAACTCCCCGAGTTCTACATGCCGTACCCGGCCCGGCTGAACCCCCACCTCCAGGAGGCACGGGAGCACTCCACCCAGTGGGCCCGCGCGATGGGAATGCTCGAGGGCTCGGGGATCTGGGAGCAGGAGGATCTCGACGCCCACGACTACGCCCTGCTGTGCGCGCACACCCACCCCGACTGTTCCGGCGCGGAGCTCGCGCTGATCACGGACTGGTATGTGTGGGTCTTCTTCTTCGACGACCACTTCCTGGAGACGTTCAAGCGCTCCCAGGACCGTGAGGCCGGTAAGGCGTATCTCGACCGGCTGCCCGCCTTCATGCCGATGGACCCGGCCGCCGGGACCCCCGAGCCCACCAACCCGGTCGAGGCGGGGCTCGCGGATCTATGGGCGCGCACGGTGCCCTCGATGTCGTCGGACTGGCGGGCCCGGTTCCGGGAGAGCACCGAGAATCTGCTCAACGAATCGCTCTGGGAGCTCTCGAACATCAACATTCACCGGGTCCCCAATCCGGTCGAGTACATCGAGATGCGCCGTAAGGTTGGCGGCGCGCCCTGGTCGGCCGGGCTGGTCGAGCATGCGGTGGGGGCCGAGGTGCCGGCGGTGATCGCCGGGTCGCGGCCGATGCGGGTGCTGCGGGACGCCTTCGCGGACGCGGTGCATCTGCGCAACGACCTGTTCTCCTACCAGCGGGAGATCGAGGACGAGGGCGAGCTCAGCAATGGCGTCCTGGTCCTGGAGACGTTCCTGTGCTGCACCACCCAGGAGGCGGCCGACTCCGTCAACGAGCTGCTCACCTCACGGCTGCGGCAGTTCGAGGACACCACGCTCACCGAGCTCGGCCCGCTCTTCGCCGAGCACGGCCTGGACCCGGTGGCCTGCGCGGGCGTCCTCGCCTACGTCAAGGGGCTCCAGGACTGGCAGTCCGGCGGCCAGGAGTGGCATATGCGCTCCAGCCGCTATATGAACGGGGCGAACGAATCGGGCGGCGCTCACGCCGCCGGCGAGGCGAGCGGCACCGGCCAGGCGGCCACACCCGGGGCGTGGTCCCCCTTCGCGCTCAGCGGCCTCGGCGTCTCCGCGGCGAGCCTTCCGCTGACCACCGGCCGGGCGGAGACGGCCAGGGCGCGTACGTTCAGCCATGTCCCGTTCCAGAAGACCGGGCCGTCCCTGCTGCCGGACTTCTTCATGCCGTTCCCCCTCCGGCTCAACGCGCATCTGCCCACCGCCCGCCGCCATCTGACCGACTGGGCACACCGGATGGGCATCCTCGAACCGCAGCCCGGCATCCCCGGTGCGCAGGTCTGGGACGAGGAGCGGCTGCTCGCCGCCGATCTCCCGCTGTGCGCTGCGGGCATCCACCCGGACGGCTCCCTGGACGAGCTCGACGTGGCGTCGGGCTGGCTGGCCTGGGGCACCTACGCGGACGACTATTACCCGGCGGTCTTCGGCCGCACCCACGACCTGGCCGGAGCCTGGGCGTGCAACGCCCGGCTCGGGGAGTTCATGCCGCTCGACATGGGCCCCACCCCCGCCCCGGCGACCGCGCTGGAGCGATCGCTGGCCGATCTGTGGGCCCGTACGGCGGCCCCGATGGAGGACCCGGCGCGCCGCGATCTGCGGCAGTCCATCGAGGACATGACCGCAAGCTGGCTGTGGGAGCTGGCCAACCAGACCAAGAACCGGATTCCCGACCCGGTCGACTACATCGAGATGCGCCGGCACACCTTCGGCTCCGAGCTCACCATGAGCCTGTGCCGGCTGGCGCGCGGACGGCGGGTGCCGCCCGAGATCTACCGCAGCGGCCCGGTCCGGTCGCTGGAGAACGCCGCCATGGACTACGCGACGCTGCTGAACGACGTCTTCTCGTACCAGAAGGAGATCGAGTTCGAGGGTGAGATCCACAACGGCGTCCTCGTCGTCCAGAACTTCTTCGACTGCGACTATCCGACCGGGGTCGCCGTCGTGAACGATCTGATGACGTCCCGGATGCGTCAGTTCCAGCATGTCGCGGAGCATGAGTTCCCGGTGCTCTACGACGACTTCGGCCTGGCGCCGGAGGCCCGGCGGGCGATGGACGGCTATGTGCGGGAGCTGCGCCACTGGATGACCGGGATCATGAACTGGCACCGGGAGGTCCCGCGCTACCGCGAGGCGGAGCTGCTCCGCGTGCAGCGGCGGCCGGTGGGGGCCGGGGCCGGATCGGGGGCGCGGCCGGTGGCCCCGTGGCACGGGCCCACCGGGCTCGGCACCTCGGCCGCGCGGATTCCGATGCCCGCCGGGCCGGTCGGAGCACGTCCGTAAGGACCTCGGGGTCGGTCGCCCCGCCGTGTCCGACGGGACACGGCGGGGCGACCACTTGCCGGACTGACCGGACTGACCGGACCGACCGGGGCCGACCGGACCGATGACCCGACCCCAGGTGCTCTTCCCTCGACCGGCCGCTTCTCGAACCATGGGTTCCGTCCCTGGGCCCCGTAAGGAAGGCGAGCGACCGTGACGACGACGGATGACGACCTCTGCTTCAGGACCGCGCTGGACCTCAGCCGCCTGCTGCGCACCCGCGAGCTGTCCGCGCGCGAGCTGCTCGAGGCCCATCTGGCCCGTATCGAACGGGTCAACCCCGCCGTCAACGCGATCGTCACCCTCGTCGCGGACCGTGCCCGCGAGGCCGCCGAACGGGCCGATGAGCGGACCGCGGCGGGGGAGGAGCTCGGGCCGCTGCACGGGCTGCCCATCGCCCACAAGGACACCCACAACACCGCGGGCATCCGCACCACCCATGGCTCGCCGCTCGCCGACGGCGTGCCCGACCAGGACGATCTGCTGATCGAACGGATCCGGGCCGCCGGGGCGATCACCATCGGCAAGACCAACGTGCCCGAGTTCGGGGCCGGTTCGCACACTTTCAACCCGATTTTCGGCGCCACCCACAACCCGTACGACCTGGGCCGCAGCGCGGGCGGCAGCAGCGGGGGCGCGGCGGCCGCGCTGGCCTCCGGCATGATCCCGATCGCGGACGGCAGCGACACCGGCGGTTCGCTGCGCAACCCGGCCTCGTTCTGCAATGTCGTCGGTCTGCGCCCGTCGCCCGGGCGCGTCCCCGGCTGGCCCGCCGCGACCGCCTGGAGCACGCTCAACGTCAGGGGCCCGCTGGCCCGTACCGTGGCCGACGCCGCCCTGCTGCTGTCCGCCGTCGCCGGACCCGACGCACGGTCGCCGATCGCCCTGGAGGAGCCCGGCGCCCGCTTCGCCCGCCCTCTGGACCGCGATCTGACGGGGCTGCGGGTGGCCTGGTCGCCGGATCTCGGGGGGCTGGTGCCGGTCGAGCCCGAGGTGGCCGCGGCGGTCGAGTCGGCGGTCGAGGTCTTCGGCGACCTCGGCTGCGTCGTGGAGCGGGCCTGCCCGGACCTGACCGAGGCCGAGGAGGTCTTCCGTACGCTGCGCGCCTCGATGTTCGAGGTCGCCTTCGGCACGCTCATGGACCGCCACCCCGACGGCCTGAAGCGGACGATCCGGGAGAACACCGAGGAGGGGCGCAAGCTCAGCGGGCCGGACGTCGCCCGCGCGGAGGTGCTGCACACCCAGCTCTACCACCGCGTCCGGGAGTTCTTCGGCCGCTATGACGTGCTGCTGCTCCCGGTGAGCCAGGTGCTGCCCTTCGACGTCGGCATCGAGTACCCGACCGAGGTCGCCGGGGTGGCCATGGACGACTATCTGGACTGGATGCGCTCGGCGTATCTGATCAGCTCGACCGGCAGTCCGGCGCTGTCCGTACCGGCCGGGTTCACGCCCGGCGGGCTGCCCGTCGGGCTGCAGATCGTCGGGCCGCACCGGGCGGACTTCGCGGTCCTCCAGGTCGGCCACGCCTTCGAGCAGGCCACCGGGCACTGGCGGCGGCGCCCGGCGGGCCTCGGGTGACCAAGGGGGCACACCAGGGCGGCGGGGCGGTGCCGCGCCCGGCCGCTACCGCCGATGATGGCGTTCCACCCATGGGAAGGAGCACCTCCGTGCCCTCTGCCACCGGCTCGTCCCGTGCCACCGGCTCGTCCCGTGCCACCGGACCGTCCCGCCCACCCCGCAGCGCCATCGTCATCGGCGCCGGCATGGTCGGCCTCGCCACCGCCTGGTCGCTGCGGAACCACGGCGTCGAGGTCACCGTCGTGGAGCGGCGTCACCCCGCGGCCGGGGCGTCCTGGGGGAACGCCGGCTGGCTGTCCCCGGCCCTGACGCTGCCGCTGCCCGAACCGGCCGCGCTCCGCTACGGGCTGCGCAGCCTGGTCTCCCCCGAGTCGCCCGTCTACGTACCGCCCCGGCCCGATCCCCGGCTCGCCCGCTTCCTGCTCTCCTTCACCCGGAACTGCACCCCGCGCCGCTGGCGGGTCCTGGCCGCCACCTTCGCCACGCTGAACCGCCATGCGCTGGAGGCGTACGACGCCCTCGCGGCGGACGGTGTCGCCGAGCCGACCCGGCCCGCCGAACCCTGTCTGCTCGCCTTCCGCACCGCGGCCGAGCGCGCCGCGATGGCCGAGGAGCTGGAGCAGGCCCGCGCGGCCGGTTTCTCGATCGCCTACGAGCCGATCGACGGGGACCGGGCCCGCGAGCTGGAGCCGACGCTCGGCGACGGCATCGGCGCGGCCCTCGAACTCCACGGCCAGCGCTATCTGAACCCGGGGAACTTCGTCCGGGCGCTGGCCGACGCGGTGCGCGAGCGCGGCGGCGAGATCCTGGAGCGGACGGAGGTGTCCGGAATCCGGGACCTCGGGCAGGGCGTGGCCGTCACCACCTCCCGGGGCCAACTCCGCGCGGATGTCGCCGTCGTGGCCACCGGCGCCTGGCTGGACGGGCTGGTCCGGCCGTTCGGGGTCCGGGTGCCGGTCCAGGCCGGACGCGGCTACAGCTTCAGCGTGCCGGCCGAGGGCGCCCCCACCCGTCCCACGTATCTGGCCGCCCAGAAGGTCGTCTGCACCCCGCTGGGCGAGGGCCGGGTGCGGGTCGCCGGGATGATGGAACTGGCTCCCGTGGAACGGCCGGTGGACCCGCGCCGCATCCAGGCGATCATCGCGGCGGCCCGTCCGCTGCTGCGCGGTATCGACTGGGAGGCCCGTAAGGACACCTGGGTCGGCGCCCGGCCCTGCACCCCCGACGGACTGCCCCTGGTCGGCGCGACCGCCTCCCCGCGCGTCTACGTCAACGGCGGCCACGGCATGTGGGGCGTGGCCCTCGGTCCGCTCAGCGGACGGCTGCTGGCCGACGCCATCGCGACCGGCACCTCCCCGGCCGAGCTGGCACCGCTGCATCCGCTGCGCTGATCCGCGGCCGTCCCCGGGCTCTGCCTCCGCCTCTGTTCCTGTCGTCTCCTGCGTCTCCTGTCGTCGCGTCGATCGTCCGGGGAGGGCATGTTTTGGCGCGGCGCTCTCGGAAACCCGCCGTGGTGAGCGACACGACCACATCGAAAGGAGTCACCGATGAGCACCGTGCGGGAGTCCGTCGAGGTTGGGGTTCCGCTCCACACCGCCTACAACCAGTGGACGCAGTTCACCGAGTTCCCGAGGTTCATGGAAGGCGTGGACCAGGTCACCCAGGTGGACGAACGCCACAACCACTGGGCGACCTCCATCGCCGGTGTGCACCGGGAGTTCGACACCGAGATCGTGGATCAGCTTCCCGACGAGCGCATCGCATGGCGCACCACCTCCGGTGATGTGCAGCAGCAGGGCCTGGTGACCTTCGAGCCCCTCGACGAGCGCCACACCCGGGTCAATCTGGCCCTGGTCTTCCAGCCGAGCGGGATGGCGGAGAAGGCCGCGGACATGACCGGGACGCTCGACCGGCGGGTGAAGGGGGACCTGCGGAGGTTCAAGGACTTCATCGAGCGGCGCGGCGAGGCGGAAGGCGCCTGGCGCGGCCGGATCTCCCCCGGCTGACCCCACCGCGCGGTCGGTTCTCCCCCGGCCGGCCGCGCCGATTCCACCCGGGTCCGTAAGGGCGCCGACCGCACCGGTCGGCGCCCTCACGTGCGTCCGATCCCTCAGATCTTGCTCATCCGGTCATACCGGGAGCAAGCTGTATATATGGGTGTTCACACGGCGCCTACGCTGATCACATCCGTACAGCGGGCCTTCCGGCTGATGGAGGCGGTGGGCGCGCATGAGGGCGGTGCGCCGGCCAAGCGGCTCGCACGGGAGACGGGGCTGCCGCTGCCGACCACGTACCACCTGCTGCGGACGCTGGTCCACGACGGCTATGTGCACCGGCTGGACGACGGCGGTTTCGTGATCGGCGACAAGCTGCGCACCCTCGAGTCCGGAAGCCGGGAACAGGCGCTGCTCGCCCGGGTCCGGCCCACCCTGACAGCGCTGCGCGATGAGCTCTCCGCCGCCGCCTACCTCACCTTCTACGACGAGGGCGAGATCCGGGTCGTGGAGATCGTCGACGGCCCGCAGGCGCCCCGGGTCGATCTGTGGGTGGGGTGCGAGGACGCCGGGCACGCCACCGCGCTGGGCAAATGCGTACTGCGCGAGCTGGATGACGACGCCCGCTACGAGTATCTGTCCCGCCATCCGCTCGTCGATCTCACCCCGCGCACCGTCACCCGCTCCGACGATCTGCTGCGCCGGCTGGACTCCCCGACCGGCAGTCCGCTGGTCGCGGACCTGGAGGAGTACGCCCTGGGCACCGTCTGCTTCGCGGTACCGATCTCCTGCGGGGACCGGCTCGGCTCGCTCGGGATCTCGCTGCCGACGGCCCGGCTGGCCCGGCTGGCCCGGCTGGATCCGCACCGTGAGCTGTTCCGGACCCACCTGGTTCCGACGGCGAACCGGGTGAGCAGGCACCTCTCGCTCACTATCTGAAAACGCCGCCCTTGCCGAACCTATGGAATCGCTGTTTCTCTGAATGTAACGGACATCTCCGGTACCACTTGTCCCCAGTGGAAGAGAGCAGCGAAGCAGGTCATGTTCCCGGCCCGACTCCGCCCATCCGACCCTGACCAGCTGGTCGCCCGCCGGCACCTCGCCCCCGCGGTCCCCGTCATCATCATTTGTGGGGTGGCCCTGCTGGCCCTCGCCACCTCGGAGGGGCTGGCCTGGCTGCCCCTGCTCGCCGTCGGCCCGGCACTCGCCGCCGCGCAATGTGGCCCGTACGGGGTGATGCGCATCGGGCTGCTCGCCGTGGCGGTGGGCGCGTTCCTGGGCACCCAGGGCGTGGAGCCGATGCGCACCCAGGCGATCCTGCTGGCCACACCCGCCGCCGTGTCCCTGGCGAGCTGCGGGGCCAGCGCCCTGCGCAGACGCCGTGAGCGGGTCCTCGCCGACGTCCGCTCGGTCGCCGAGGCCGCCCAGAACGCCCTGCTCAAACCGGTGCCCTCCCGGGTCGGCCAGTTCCAGGTGGCCGTCCGCTACAGCGCCGCCGCCGCGGAGGCACGGGTGGGCGGCGATCTCTATGCCCTGCTGCCCACGCCGTACGGGGTCCGGCTGATCGTCGGCGATGTGCGCGGCAAGGGGCTGCCCGCGGTGAGCACCGCCGCGCTGGTGCTCGGTGTCTTCCGCGAGGCCGCCTACGACGAACCCGACCTGCTCGACGTCGTCGCCAGAATCGAGCGCAGCCTGTCCCGCAACCTGGCGCCCGACGACTTCGTCACCGCCGTGGTCGCCGGATATCCCAGCGACGGCCGGATGGAGCTCGTCAACTGCGGACACGCCCCGCCGCTGCTGGTCGGCGAGTCCGGGATCATCGCCGTCGAGCCCACCTGCCCGGCCCCGCCGCTCGGTCTGGCCTCCCTGGGCGGCGACCTGCCGAGCCTCCAGGTCGTGCCATTCGCGGGCGGGGACCAGCTGCTGCTCTACACCGACGGGGTCATCGAGGCGCGGGACCGCGGCCGGGAGTACTTCCCGCTGCTGGAGCGGGTGCCGCGGCACGTCTGCGACGAGCCGTCCCGCACGCTCGCCTCGCTCCACGACGAACTGCTGACCCATGTGGGCGGGCGGCTCCACGACGACGCGGCGCTGCTGCTGCTCCGCAAGCCGGTGCTGGGCGCGGTGCGCGCGGCGGCCGACATGCCGTCGGCGTCGTCGGCGTGAGCCGCGTGCCGTCGGGGGAGCCGCGCCGCGGGGCTCGACCGGCTCAGACGACGCCCTGGGCGGCCATCGCCTCCGCCACCCGCACGAACCCGGCGGCGTTCGCGCCCAGGGCGTAGTCGTCGGGAGAGCAGTCGTAGCGGTCGGCGGTGGTGCGGCACAGGGTGTGGACCTCGGTCATGACGGCCGCGAGGCGTGCCTCGGTCTGGGCGAAGGTCCAGCGCTCGCGGGACGCGTTCTGCTGCATCTCCAGGGCGGAGGTGGCCACACCGCCCGCGTTGGCGGCCTTACCGGGGCCGAAGAGCACATCGGCCTCCCGGAAGATCTCGATCGCCGCCGGGGTGCAGGGCATGTTGGCGCCCTCGGCCACGGCCAGTACGCCGTTCTTGACCAGGGCGATCGCGCTCTGCTCGGTCAGCTCGTTCTGGGTCGCGCAGGGCAGCGCGACCTCGCAGGGCACCTCGAAGACCGAACCCCGGCCGGAGAAGACGGCGCCCGGCTTGGCGGCCGCATAGGCGTCGATCCGCCCCCGGCGGACCTCCTTGATCTCCTTGAGCAGGGCGAGGTCGATCCCGTCCGGGTCGACCACATGGCCACAGGAGTCGGAGCAGGCCACCACCCGCCCGCCGAGGGCGTGGACCTTCTCGATGGCGTAGAGGGCCACATTGCCGGATCCGGAGACGACGACCGTAAGACCGTCGAGATCCTTCTTACGGGTGCGCAGCATTTCCTGGGCGAAGTGGACGGTGCCGTAGCCGGTGGCCTCGGTACGGGCGGGTGAACCGCCCCAGCCGACCGGCTTGCCGGTCAGCACACCGGCCTCGAAGCGGTTGGTGATCCGCTTGTACTGGCCGAAGAGATAGCCGATCTCACGGCCGCCCACCCCGATGTCCCCGGCGGGCACATCGGTGTGCTCGCCCAGATGCCGGTACAGCTCGGTCATGAAGGACTGGCAGAACCGCATCACCTCGCCGTCCGAACGCCCCTTGGGGTCGAAGTCCGCCCCGCCCTTGCCGCCGCCGATGGCCAGGCCGGTCAGCGCGTTCTTGAAGATCTGCTCGAAGCCGAGGAACTTCACGATGCCGAGATTGACGCTGGGATGGAAGCGCAGGCCGCCCTTGTAAGGGCCCAGCGCGCTGTTGAACTCCACCCGGAAGCCCCGGTTGACCTGCACCTCGCCGTCGTCGTCCACCCAGGGCACCCGGAAGACGAGCTGCCGCTCGGGTTCGCACAGCCGCTCCACGATCCGGGCGTCCAGATACTCCGGATGCGCACCGAGCACGGGGGCGAGGGTCGGCAGCACCTCGCGCGCCGCCTGGTGGAACTCGGACTCCCCGGGGTTGCGGTGCACGATCTGCGCGTAGACGGCCTCGATGCGGGCGCTGACATCCATGGGTGGCTGATGCCTCTCTGTTGTCTTCTGTCTCATATGCCGGTCCTGTGGGGATGTCCAGGATCTTGTCCCCGGCGGGGTTCACCACGGCGGCGCGCCCAGGGAGTCGCTCGCGGACCGGGAAGATCAGGCGATGGTGGAGCCTGCTCCACCCCGGGGCGGGGGCCTTACCACCTGCGGGTACGGGACCGTGCTCTCTCCCGCGCGGCCGCGCCCGTTTCTAGCGTTCTCGGTGACCGGCGGACCCGTTCGATCCGTCCGGAGTCGACGGAGGGCGGACCGATGAAGAGGCAGTGGCGCGGCCGTACGACGGCCACCGCGGAGCGGACGGGGACCTGGCACCACGCGCTGACCCTGGACGGGGTCACCCGGGAGTACCGGCCGGGGGTCGTGGCGCTGCACCCCATCCATCTGACGGTGCCGCGCGGACGGTTTCTCGCGGTGATGGGCCCCTCGGGGTGCGGGAAGTCGACCTTGCTGCAGTGCGCCGCCGGGCTCGACCGGCCGACGGCGGGCACGGTGCGCATCGGCGGCACCCAACTGTCCTCGCTGAACGAGGCGGCGCTGACCCGGCTGCGGCGGGAGCGGATCGGCTTCGTCTTCCAGGCGCACCACTTGGTGCCGTCGCTGAGCGTCGCGGAGAACGTCGCCCTGCCGCTGATGCTCGGCGGCGAGAGCCCCGGCGACCGGCACCTGCGGGCACTCGCGGCGGTCGGGCTGGGGGACCGGGGCGGCGCCGTGCCGGCGGAGCTGTCCGGTGGGCAGTGCCAGCGGGTGGCGATCGCCCGCGCGCTGGTGACCACGCCCGACATCGTCTTCGCCGACGAGCCGACGGGGGCGCTGGACCCCGCCGCCACGGAGGAGGTGCTGACGCTGCTGCGGCAGGCCGTCGACCGTGACGGCCATACGGTCGTCATGGTCACCCACGACCCGTTCGCCGCCGCCTGGGCCGACGAGGCGCTGTTCCTGATGCGGGGGAAGCTGGTCTGGCGGCAGGAGCGGCCGGAGGCGGCCGACATCCGCCGCGTCCTCAAGGAGCTGGGAGGGCGGACGGCATGAAGGTCGCCGCCCTGCTGGCCGCTCGCGCCACCCGTGCCCACCGTAAGGCGTGGACCGCCGTGTTCGCCGCGCTCACCCTCACCTCCCTGCTGCTCGGCGCCTTCGGGCTGACCCTCGCCTCCGCCTGGAGCGCACATCCACGGGTGGAGCGGTACGCCGGAGCCGACCTCGTCGTGGCCGGCGACCAGACCACCCGCTTCAGCGCGGCGTCGCTGGGCGACCGCGAGACCGTGAGCGCCGGGCTCACCGAGCGGGTCCGGATCCCCCGTACGGCGCTGACCGCGGTGCGCGCGGTGCCCGGGGTACGGACGGCCGTCGCCGATGTGGAATTCCCGGTGGGCCGCGCGGGCCGGTCCGCCACCGGACGGCCCTGGGAGGCCGCCCGGTTGGCGCCCTACGCGCTACGGACGGGGCGCGCCCCGCAGCGCGCGGGCGAGGTCGTGACGGGCGGCGGCGCGGGCGGCGTCGGGGCGCGGCTGACGCTGCGCGTGGGCGGCCGCGACACGGCGTACACCGTCGTGGGTGTCGCCGAAGGGCCCGGCTCCGCCGTCTGGTTCACCGGCGCCGAGGCCAGTCGCCTGGCCGGCCACCCGGAGGCGCTGGACGCCGTCGGGGTCGTCGCCGACCCCGGCACGGACCCGGGGGAGCTGGCCGGGCGGGTGCGGAAGGCCCTGGACGCGGCCGGTGTCACCGACGTCGGGCACCGCGCCGACGGCGACCCGGCCGCCGTGCGCGTCCTGGCCGGGGGCGAGCGGGGAGAGGCCGAGTTCCTGGCCGCCGCGCCCGCCCGCGACGAGCTGCTGGCGGCGCTCGGATCCGTGGCCGGCGCCGTCGTCCTGGTGGCGCTGCTCGTGGTCTCGTCGACCATCGTCCAAGCGCTGCGGCAACGCTCCCATGAGCTGGGCCTGTTGCGGGCGGTCGGCGCCACACCGGGACAGCTCCGGTGCGCCGTGGGCCGGGAGGTGGGGCGGGTCGCGGCCTGGGCGGCGCCGGCGGGCGCGGCCGGGGCGGTCCCCGCGTACCTGGGGCTGCGCGCGCTGCTGGACGCCCGGGGCGCGCTGCCCGATGGACTCGAGCTGACGCTTCCCCCGCTGCTGTGGCCCGCGCCCCTGGTCACCGCCGCCGTCACCGTCCTGGTGGCCGGGGCCGCGGCGCTCATCGGCTGCTCCGGGACCGCCAAGCTGCGCCCGGCGGAGGCGCTGCGCGAGCGGGCACCCGGCAGCGCGCGCCGCATCACGGGGCTGGTGCTGCTGTTCGTGGGCGCGAGTTCGGCCGGGACGGCCGCCCTCCAGCAGGGCGCGACCGCGGCGGCCGCGGCCGGTGGGGCGGCGGTGACGATGGTGATCGCCTGCGCCGTGCTCGGCCCGTGGATCGCCGAGGGGGCGATGCGGCTGCTCGGCGCTCCGCTGCGGCTGTTCGGCCCCGGCGGCCGCCTCGCCGCCGCCAACTGCGCCGCGTCCGCCCACCGGCTGGGCGCGGCGATCACCCCGATCGTGCTGGTCACCGCGTTCGCCGGGGTCCAGCTCGCCGGGGGCGCGACCATGACCCACGCCCAGGACGCCCAGGCCCGCCAGGTGCTGCGCGCCGATCTCGCGGTGCGCGCGGACGGCGGGCTCCCGGCCGGTGCGGTGGAGCGGATCCGCCAGGTCCCGGGGGTACGGGCGGCGACGGAGGTCGTCCCCGGCACGGTGCTGCTGGCGCGGAGCCAGCTCGGCGCGCCGGAACTGGAGCGGCTGCCGGTCTTCGGCGTCACCCCGGAGCGGCTCACCCGCACCCTCGACCCCGGCGTACGGGACGGGGACCTCGCCCGGCTGCGGCCCGGCACGGTCGCCGTAGGCGCCGACCGGGCGGACTCGCTCGGCGCACGGCCCGGCTCCACGGTGACCCTGCGGTTCGGCGACGGTCAGGAGACCCGGCTGCGGGTCGTGGCGACGTACCAACGCTCGCTCGCGCTCGGGGACTTCCTCCTCTCCCGCGAGGATCTGCTGCGCCACACATCCCTGCCCGCCACGGGCCGGGCCCTGGTCGCGACCGCGCCCGATGCCGACCGTAAGGCGGTCACGAAGGCGCTGGCGCGTGCGGTGCCCGGGGCCCGCGTGGAGCGGGACCCGGCCCCGGTCCGGGGCGAGGCGGCGGAGCAGGCGCTGGCCGAGGCGGTGTCGGTGGCAGTGGTCGGGGCCGTCGGCGGCTTCACGGTGATCGCCGTCCTGAGCACCCTCGCCCTCATCGCCACCGGCCGCCGCCCCGAGCTGCGCCTGCTACGCCTGGCGGGCGCGGGCCGCCGCCAACTCCGCCGAATGCTGCGCCTGGAGGCGGCGGCCACGGTGGTGACCGGCCTGGTGGTGGGTGCGGCCGTGGCGTCCGTACCCCTGCTGGCCTTCAGCCTGGCCATGGCGGGCACTCTGCCGTACCTGCCCCCGGTGCAGGCCGCGGTGATCGTCTCGGTGGTGGTGCTGACGGCGGCGGGGTCGCTGCCGCCGGTGTGGCCGACGCTGCGGGGGCGGTATCCGCGGCATGTCAGCCCCTCCGGTGATTGAGGAGCGGGGCCCGGGGCGGAGCCCCGGCGGGGGTGAGGGGGCCGAGCCCCCTCTTTCGGGAAGGGGCGGGGTGGGGAAAGCCACGGCTCACGCGGCCGCGAACACTGCCGGAGCCGGGACCTCGGTGGGCCCGGGGATCCGCACCGGGCCCGGGGATCCGCACCGGGCCCGGGGATCCGCACCGGGCCCGGCACCCGCACCCGCACCCGGCCCCGGGATCCGCACCGGGCCCGGCACCCGCACCCGCACCCGGCCCCGGGACCCGCACCGCGCCCGGCCGCCCTACCGCTTGTCCACCGCCTCCCCCACGCCCACCCCCTTGTTCAGATACGCCAGCACCGCCAACACCCGCCGATGCCCACTATCGCTCGGCGGCAGCCCCAGCTTCGCGAAGACATTGCCGATGTGCTTGCTGACCGCCCGCTCCGAGACCACCAGCGTCCGCGCGATCGTGGTGTTGTCCCGCCCCTCCGCCATCAGGTGCAGCACCTCGCGCTCGCGCGGCGTCAAGGAGTCCACCGGATCGTCGCGGCGCCGGGTCATCAGCTCCTTGACCACCTCGGGATCCAGCGCCGTGCCGCCCGCGACCACCCGCTCCAGCGCGTCCAGGAACTCCTCGACCCGCCCCACCCGGTCCTTGAGCAGATAGCCGAGCCCGCCCGCGCCATCGGCCAGCAGCTCGGTCGCGTAGGTCTCCTCGACGTACTGCGAGAGCACCAGCACCGGCAGACCGGGGATCTCCCGCCGCGCCGCGAGCGCCGCGCGCAGCCCCTCGTCGCGGAAGCCCGGCGGCATGCGGACGTCGAGCACGGCCGCGTCCGGACGGTGTTCGAGGAGGGCGGGCAGCACCTCGGGGCCGCTGGAGGCGACGGCCACCACCTCGTGCCCGGCGGAGTTCAGCAGCAGGACCATGCCCTCCCGCAGCAGAGCGTTGTCCTCGGCGATCACCACACGCACGGCAGCTCCACTTCGATCAGCGTCGGCCCCCCGACGGGGCTGGTCATCTCCACGGTCCCGTCGAGCGCCGCGACCCGGCGCCGCATGCCGAGCAGCCCGCTGCCGTCCGCGGGATCGGCCCCGCCCCGCCCCTCGTCCCGTACCGCGACCCTCAACCTATCTTTCTTCCGCACGAGCTCGACCGACGCCCGCTCGGCCCCGCTGTGCTTGGCCGCGTTGGTCAGCGCCTCCGCGATCACGAAGTACGCGGCCGCCTCGACCGCCGCCGGTGCCCGGGGCCCGTCCTCCACCCCGTCGTCGCCCACGGACACCTCGAGCCCGCTGCCGGCCGCCAGCGCCCTTACGGCGCCCACGAGTCCGCGGTCGGTGAGGATCGGCGGATGGATGCCGCGCACGACATGGCGCAGCTCGGTGAGGGCCTCCTCGGCCTGGTCCTGCGCGTCCGCCAGCAGCTTGTGGGCCGCGTCGGGGTCCTTGTCGTACGCCCGCCGCGCCAGGCCCACCCGCATCGAGAGGGCCACCAGACGCGCCTGCGTACCGTCGTGCAAGTCCCGCTCGATGCGCCGCAGTTCGGCCCCATGCGCGGCGACGGCGCCCGCCCGGGTCTCGGACAGCTCCTCCACCCGCTCGGCCAGCCGGGCGGTGCGCAGCGCCTCCGGCGACGGCAGCAGCAGCGCCCGCGACCACGCCGCGTCGAGGTCGACGAGCCGCTCGATCAGCGGCAGCACCACGGCCCGCTGCCTCAGCAGCCCGCACCACACCCCGTCGACCAGCAGCCCGACGACCCACACCGGCATCGCGCAGCAGGCCAGCAGCCAGCCGTAGACCGCGTGGGCCCCGAGCCAGCGCAGATCGCGGTAGGTGGCCGGATCCCCGACCGCCGTCCGCACCCGCGCGAACACCTCCCCGTTCAGCGGCTGGTACACCTCGGGCACCGGCTCACCGGTCCAGGCGCCCACCCACCGCCGCTTGTACCCGGCCGTCTTGCGCACCAGCAGTACGGACTCGGGCAGCACCCCCGCGCCCACGACGGTGACCATCGCGACGGCGGCGAAGATCGCCACCCCGACGAACAGATACGAGGCCAGGGCGATCCCCGCCCCCCGCAGCAACTCCACCGAGGCCCGCCCCGCGCGCCACACCGTCTCCCGCATGGCGGTCAGGCTAAGTGACGGGACGGGTTCACGGCAGCGGTGGTGTAGAGCGCTACACCCTGGATTCGGGGGCGCGGCCCATCGAGGCGGCGGCGCGGAAACGGGATCGTAGAGCTCGGACAAGGAACGGCCGCGACACCGGCCGACACCATGGCCCACCAAGGGCCCCGCGAAAGGAACCCCCAATGAAGTCCCTGCTCTGGCTGGTCCTCGCCCTCGCCGCCCTCGTCAACGTCGCCTCCAGCTTCGCCTTCACCGGCATCGAGCAGATCGTCATCAGCTCCGTCACCGGCCTCACCGCCATCGGTACCGCCACGGGCCTCTACCTGACCCGCGACCGCCGCGCCGCCTGAGCCTTGCGACGGCCGCTATGTCATCTCGGACAGGGCCCGCCACCACGGGCTGTCCGGAGCGTCCACGGGAAGGATCCTGGCCCTCGCCGCGATCTTGGCGTCGAGGGCCGGAACGAGCACCCGCGGCTCGCGCGCGCTCTTCTCGGTGAACGGAATGCCGGGCCGGCGACGTGTCGCCGATGTCGCCCGGCATGAGCGCGTTGGCGGCGATGCCGTCGTCGGCCCATCGCTCGGCGGCGCCGACGGCGAACAGGATGTTGGCGGTCTTCGCCTGCCCGTAGGAGGTCCACGGGTCGTAGGGGCGGAAGCGGTAGTCCAGATCGTCGAAGACGACCGGTGAGAAGAGGTGCCCGAGCGAACTCACCGAGACCACACGCGCCCGGTCCGCCGCCGCGAGAGCCTGGCGCAGGCCGACGGCGAGCGCGAAGTGGCCCAGGTGGTCGACGGCGAACTGGGTCTCCCGGCCGTCAGGGGTGCGGGTGAGCTCCGGAAGGGCCATCACCCCGGCGTTTCCGACCAGGATGTGCGACGGCCCCGTCCAGGCGTCCACGAACGCCTTGACGGTGGACCGATCCGCCAGATCGAGGCGCGCCACCGCCAGCTTTCCGGCGTCCGCGGGCAGCCCGGCCTCCAGGCCGGCGCCACGCGGGCCCCCGCGGCGGTGTCCCGCACGGCCAGGGTGACGTCGGCACCCGCCGCCGCGAGCGCCCGGGCCGTCTCCACTCCGATCCCGGAACTGGCTCCGGTTCCGCGTCAGCGAGCCCCGACCCGCGGACTCCGACTGAAGACGAGAACCGGGCCGCGGCCTCCTGTGCGGCATGGCCGTGATCGCCGCCTTCATTCCACGCCGCGCGGCCCCGGGGCACGTCGTCGCGTCAGGCGGTCGCCGGGGGCGGCCCGCCGGGCGCCGCCCGCTCATCAGCCCGGGGAGACGAAGCCGGATTCGTACGCCGCGATGACCGCCTGAGTGCGGTCGCGTGCGCCGAGTTTCGCCAGTACGGAACTCACATGGGATTTGACGGTCTCGGTCCCCACCACCAGGCGCGCGGCGATCTCCGCGTTCGACAGTCCGCGTGCCATGAGACGCAGCACCTCCCCCTCCCGCCCGGTCAGCGCGGCACGCTCCATGGCCGTCCGGGCCTCGGCGTTGCCGTGATCCTGGCCGAACGAGGCGGCCAACTGCCTTACCGCCGCCGGGAACAGCAGGGAGTCACCTTCGGCCACCAGTCTTACGGCGTGCACGATCTCCGCCGGCCGGGCCCGCTTGAGCAGGAAGCCGTCGGCGCCCGCCCGGAGCGCCCCGTACACGTAGTCGTCGTTCTCGAAGGTGGTCACCACCACGATCTTCGGCGGGTCCGGCACGGTGCGCAGCACGGCCCGCGTGGCCTCGATGCCGTCCATCAACGGCATCCGTACGTCCATGGCGACGACGTCGGGGCGCAGTTGCCGTACGAGGGGGATCACCGCGGCTCCGTCGGCCGCCTCGCCCACCACCTCGATGTCCGGCTGAGCCTCCAGCACGGCCCGCAGCCCGGCTCGTACCAGCGGCTCGTCGTCGACCAGGAGGATGGTGAGCGGCATCGGGTCAGCCTAGGTCACCGCAGTGGCAGGACGACGTGGAGCAGCCACTGGTCGCCGTCGCGTCCCGCTCGGGCTTCACCCCCGAGCAGCGCGGCGCGCTCGCGGATCCCGCGCAGCCCGCTGCCACCGCCCGCGCCGGTCGCCGAGGTCGCCGAGGCCGCCGCGGCCGGCGGATTGCGCACCTCGAGCCGCAGCCGGTCGTCCGCCACGGCGATGCGCACGCCGATCCGGACCGGGCCCGCGTGCCGCAGCACATTGGTGAGGGCCTCTTGAAGCATCCGATAGGCCTCACGGGAGACGGGTCCCGGCACATGCTCCAACGGCCCGCTCACCTCGGCGTGGACCTGGGCACCCGAGGACCGGGCGGAATCCAGCAGCCGGCCCGCCTCGCCGAGCGTGGGCCGGGCACCGGCCGGCCGCCCCGTCTCGCGCAGCACGAGCAGGACGCGTTCCAGGTCCTCCAGCGCCGCCCGTCCCGTTTCCTCGATGGCCTCCAGCGCCCGATCGGTGAACTGCGGGTCGGCCGCCGACCGGGCGGCGCCCGCCTGTACGACGGCCAGGGTCAGCGCGTGGCCGAGGGAGTCGTGCAACTCCCGGGCGATCCGGTTGCGTTCCAGGAGCTGCTCGGTGCGCTCCTCCAACGCGGACAGACGCTCCTTGACCGACGGCCCGAGCAGCCGGCGGGCGGCCCGCGCTATCAGCGCACCCGCCCCGGCGGCCCCGGCCACCAGTACCAACAGGGGTACGGGGATCAGCAGGAGGTACACCCAGCGCGGCCAGGAACCCCCCATGAGCAGCGGATCCGCGAACTCGGGCTCCCCGGCGGCCGCTCCGGTGAGCGACAGCGAGAGCGCCATCAACTGCCCCGTCACCAGGGCGACGGCGAGCCCCAATTCCACCCGCAGTACCAGCCAGGCACCGGTTCTGGCCCGGTCGGCCCAGGAAGCGGACGGAATCGCGGAGACACCCGGATCCTCCTCACTCGTCACCCGGGCGTGCGGACCGGGGAACAGCATCAGCCGTGCCTGCAGCCCCTCCGCGCGGCGGACCGAGGGCGCCATGGCGGCAGCCAGGACCAGCGGGACCGGAAGGACCGCGATCACCCCCCAGTCGCCCGGCGACGGGCTGTCCAGGCCCGGATAGACCGTGCCGCAGACGAACGGCAGGATCGCCCCCACCAGCAGGTGGAGCCAGCGGGTGTAGGTGACCGCACGGGTCAGCGGCAGCGGAGGGCCGGGCATACGGGCATCGTGGCATGGCGGGCGGTCACGGCATCTCCCCCGTGCAGGGGAGACGGTCTCCTCCGGCGGGGGAGGTCCACCCGCCCGCACCCGAGCACGCTGACACCATGACCAGCATCGATCTGCAGGGCCTCACGAAGGAGTACGGCGGCATCCGGGCCGTCGACCATCTGACGTGCCGCATCGAACCGGGCCGGGTCACCGGGTTCCTCGGCCCCAACGGCGCCGGCAAGTCCACCACCATGCGCCTCGTCCTCGGCTTCGACCGCCCCACCTCCGGGACCGCCACGGTCGGCGGCCGCCCGTACGCGACCCTCCACGAGCCCCTGCGCACGGTCGGCGCGCTGCTGGACGCGCAGGCGGCCCACGGTTCCCGCACCGCACATGACCATCTGCGCTTCCTCACCGTCAGCAACCGCCTCCCGGCCCGTCGCATGGCCGAGGTCCTCGAGGAGACCGGCCTCGCCACCGTCGCACACCGCCGGATCAAAGCCTTCTCGCTCGGCATGCGGCAGCGCCTGGGCATCGCCGCCGCCCTGCTCGGAGATCCGCCCGTCCTCCTGCTGGACGAGCCCACCAACGGCCTCGACCCGGAAGGGATCATCTGGATGCGGCAACTGCTGTGCCGGCTCGCCCGCGAGGGCCGCACGGTCCTCGTCTCCAGCCATCTGATGAACGAGACCGCGACCTTCGCCGACCACCTCGTCGTCCTCGGCCGCGGCCGGCTCCTCGCCGACACCTCACTGCGGGACTTCATCGAACAGCACAGCCACGAGCGCGTACGCGTCCGCACCAGCGAACCCGCCCGGCTGCGGGCCACGCTGGCGGCCAAGGGACACCCGGTGGTGGAAGGCGACGACGGCCGATGGGTGGTGGAAGGCGCCACGGCCCAGCACATCGGAGCCCTCGCCGCCCGTGCGGGCATCCCCGTCCTCGAACTCGGCGACGAACGCGCCTCCTTGGAGCAGGCGTATCTGGCCCTCACGACGGACGAGGCGGAATTCGCCGCAGCCTCCCGCACCTCCCCGACCACACCGTAGGAGGCCTGACCATGTCCGTCACCGCGGTGCTCCACTCCGAGTGGATCAAGATCAGGTCCGTCCGGGCGAGCTTCGGATCGCTCATCGCGGTCTTCGCCGCCACCCTGGCCATCACCCTGCTCGTCTTCGGCACCGTCGGCCGAGCGGAGGCGGACAACGGCGAGGATCCCGTCTTCGGAGCCTTCTACGCGATCAACTTCGCGCAGATCGCCGCCATCGCCTTCGGAGCCACGGCCGTGTCATCCGAGTACGCCAACGGCGCCCTGCGCATCTCCCTCTCGGCCGTGCCGCACCGAAGCCTCTTCTACGCGGCCAAAGCGGCGGTCCTCGCCACCGCCTCCCTGGCCGTGGGGCTGGCGACCGCGTTTGCCACCTTCTTCGCGGGCCAGGCGTTCCTGGGGGAGTACGCCATCGGCCTCGGCGAACCGGGAGCACTGCGGGCCTGTGCCGGCGCGGGGACCTACCTCGCCCTGATGGCCCTGTTCGCCGCGGGCCTCACCTTCCTGCTGCGCAGCGCCGTCGCGGTCCTCAGCCTGCTCATCCCGTTCATCCTGATCGTCTCCTTCGTGGTCGGAGACATCGCCGAAGGCGCCGCCGCCTACCTTCCGGACCGCGCCGGACAGCAAGTCCTCCACCAGCACCCGACGGGCGACCTCGGCCCCTGGACGGGCCTCGCGGTGACAGCACTATGGGCAACGGCCGCGCTCCTGGCCGGCTGGCGAGCGGTACACCGACGCGACGCCTGACCCTCCCGGCCGTTGGCGCTACCGTGCGGCGGTGATCAGCAATGAGGGGGCACGTCTGGGCGCTGAAGCCGCGCGCCGCTTGGCACAGACCGGACTCTACGAGTTCGAGTCGGGGCTGTCGGACACTGAGTTCGCGCGCATCGAGCGCGAATACGGCTTTGAGTTCGCAGATGACCACCGCGCGTTCCTCGCGGTTGGCCTTCCGGTGAACGTTCCTCCTGAGGAGGGGCAGACCTGGTCCAAGCCTTGGCCCGACTGGCGCAGTGGAGATCCGGACGAGTTGCGTGATCAACTCGGCTGGCCGGTGGAGGGCGTTCTCCTGAGCGTTGAGTACAACGGCTTCTGGCACGAGGGCTGGGGTGAACGTCCGGCCGACGGGGCGGCGGCACTGACTACGGCACGGCATCATCTCGCGAAAGCGCCGACGCTGGTGCCCGTGTACGCCCATCGGTACCTCCCGGCGGGTCGGGGGAGCTACGGCCATCCTGTCCTCTCGATGTGGCAGACCGATGTCATCTACTACGGGCTGGACCTGGTCGACTACATGCACCAGGAGTTTGACGAGGCACGTGGCGGCGTTGACGAGAACTGGAACCCGAAGGCGACAATCCTCTTCTGGCGGGACCTCGTCTGACTCCTGGGCTCATGGACAGAGCCCTTGGGATGCTCAGGTGATCCACGAGTCTCCATCCGGCTGGGCCTGCGGCGGAGCGGCGATTTAGGCTCGGGTGGCATCTGCCTCGCTCCCCGCTATTCCCCGTGGTTCTCCGCACGATCTGGCACGACGTCTGTCCAGGTGCCGACCGCAAGCGCGAGGCTCAGGATCGGGAAGGCGCAGGCGAGTGGAACATACACCTGCCTTGCTAAGAGCTGAGGTCGGGCGGCCACTGTCGGCAGGTGATTACAGCCTGGCCCTTCCCCATCACCATGTGCGATCGGTACGGTGCTCCTTTCTGGGACGGGCCTGCTGATCTTGGAGTGCGAGGGGCACATGAAGAAGCTATGGGTCAGGCACATCAAGGACGCGCTGCACACAGGTTTCGCGGGTCACATCGATATGAGCGATTACGAAAAGGCTAGCTCTTCCGTTCGCGAGAAGGCGTTCCTGAGTAGGTCTCTAGCGGCCCTCGCGATTCAGAGGTTTACCGAACTGTCGGCGAAGCAAGCGGCTGCCACCGTTGTGGATGGGAGTCACGACAATGGAATTGACGCCATTGCGATTGATGCTGCATCGCACAGGGTAATTCTTGTGCAGTCCAAGTGGGATGGGTCAGGGGACGGCAGCCTTGGATTAGGCGATTCAAGGAACTTCATTGCGGGATTCAAAGATCTCCTCGACACGAAGTTTGATCGCTTCACCCCGCGATTGCAAGCCCGCGAAGAGGAGATCACAGCGGCGCTCGACGATGTCGATGTGACATTCGTCCTTGTCGTAGCCACGACCGGTCGGACGGAGTTGGCGAAACCGTCCGCTGCGGTTTTTCAGGACGTGCTCGATGAGATGAATGAAACTCAACAACTGGTTTCAGTAGAGATGCTGGGGCTGGTTGAGTTTCATTCATTTGTCGCTGAGGGGTTGGGTGGCACCCGCATCGATTTTAACGCACAATTGGAAAATTGGGGAACTGTAAGTGAGCCGTACGAAGCCTATTATGGTGTTGTGGCGGCTTCGAACGTTGCCGAATGGTATGAACGTTTTGGTGACCGACTGTTCTCGCAGAACATCCGAAAGGCTCTTGGTAACACGAGCGTGAACGATGCGCTAGCGAATACTATCCTGGATTCCCCTCATCATTTTTGGTACTTTAATAATGGTGTGACGGCTCTCTGTGAGAGCATCAAGAAGACGCCGCGTGGCGCGGCAACACGCACTTTCGGTGATTTTTCTCTGACCGGAGTTAGCGTCGTGAATGGTGCTCAAACTGTGGCCAGTATTCATAAGGCGTGGCAGAGGAGTGGGAGTTCTCTGGACGGGGCAATGGTGTGGGTTCGATTCATTAATCTTGAAGCTTGTCCAGAGGGCTTTGCGACGGCAGTCACGAGGGCGACAAATACTCAAAACAGCGTAGAGACGCGAGACTTCGTGGCCTTGGACCCGCAACAGGATCGGTTGCGTACCGAACTGGTGCTTTCGCTGAAGAAGACGTATGCGATCAAACGTGGAGAACCTGTGCCCAGTCCTGAGAATGGCTGCACAGTGGTGGATGCCACCGTTGCCCTGGCATGCGCAAATAGAGAACCAAGTTTGGCGGTCCTTGCAAAGAGCAAGGTCGGAAGTCTTTGGGAGTCAACGGAAAAGCCCCCGTACCGTACACTGTTCAATCCGACTGTGGGGCCATATCGTGTTTGGAGATGTGTTGAGGTCATGCGCCATGTGGACCTCACGTTGTCTGACCTGAAGAAGAAACTCGATGGGCGTCCGCGGTCGGTCTGCCTCCAGGGTAATCGCCTCGTACTTCACTTGGTTTTCCGGGAAATCGACTTGCAACGCATCGATGACGCCGAGTACGACTGGTCGTCAGAGCTGAGGAAGGTGCCAGCACTTACCGAAAGAGCCCTCTCTTCTCTCGTGAAACATGTCGATGATGTGTATCCGAGTAGCTATGTGACGAGCCTCTTCAAGAATATCACGAAATGCCGAGATGTCGTTCAGAAGGTTCGTGATGACTGGCCGAAAGATTTTAATGACGGGAGCTAGGAAGTAATGGCGGTGCGACGATTCTTCCGACCCTAGGGTCCTTAAGCTTCCGGCGAGTCGGGCAGTCTGTGGACCTGCCCGGTAAAGCACGACGTTGGGGCCATGATCTTAGAGGCTCGCCCCGGAGTGGCTGCCTAAAGCCGTGGAGCCGACCGCCTCAGCCACAGAGGGTGTCTCCCACTTCCTGCCCGCAGCTCGCCAGCGCGCCGCCGGGCGCGGCCAGCCGGGGCCAGTCAGGAGGCAATCCGCGCCGCAGAGGCGGCGCGCGCCCGCGCCGTGCGCGGGCCTTGAACCCGTATTGAAGGTGGTAACTCACCGCTTGCGCTTGGCGCGTTCCTCCTCCGCGTAGCTGATGATGGCCTCAGCCCCGGAGACCTGACGTTGGAGCTTGTTGAGGACGTCGGTGCGAGCCGAGTTGATGAGGTGGGCCGTGGTCGGCGCTGTGCCGGTTGGGGTGCCAGCGGGGACCCAGAACACCTTGTGGCTGTAGTCGCGGACAATCTCCTGGCACGTGCGGACCACCCAGTTCATTGCCACGGTGATCTCATCGCGATGTAGTTGATCGAGTTCCCAACTGCTGTTGTTCTCGGTCCTTGGCGTCATGTGGAGCCTCTCGGTGAGGAAGTTCGGCGGTGACGCTGTTGCTCGTTGCCGGTGATGGGGCCTGGCCGGCAGGGGCGGTGTGGTGCCTGTTCCGCGTTGGCCGTGGATGGGGTCCATGGAGAAGCTCGGCGTTTGGCGGCGAGGCCGCGGTTCCGGAGGAGGCGCCGGTGGATGAGGAGCGGAATGGCAGGCCCCTCAAGGGTGTGAAGGGGCAGCAGAGGCTGCCTTCGTGTCGACAATCGCTTCCAGGGGCACTTCGAACTCGGCCCAGCACCGCTTTCCGGTGGGCGTCAGCTCCACGTCGTGCCGAGCTGCCAGGGTGGTCACGATGAGCAGTCCTCGGCCGTTCTCGTCGGCTGAGCCAGGAAGGCTCAGCCGCGGGAGTTCATAGCCGGCGTCGCAGACGTCGATTCGTACGAGTCCACCACGGAGTCGGATGTCGACCGAGAAGGGCTCAGGGCCCGCGTGTTTCACGGCGTTGGTCACCAGCTCGCTGGTAGCCAATTCAACCGAGTCGAGCACGTCGCTGCCGGGCTGCAGTCCCCATCCACATAACGCCGCGAGTACGCGGTGCCGTGTGTCTGTGACAGCACGGGGTGTGCTGGGGAGAACGAAGCTGAGTTGGTGCGTTTCCATGTGCGCCTCCGGAACGAGTGGGGCCGTTCCACGTAACCGCTCGTCGGCACCCAGCGGCCTCCGCCCGTGCCACGCGGGCATGAGTTATGCAGAAGCCGCATTACGGCGCATCTCAGCTGACCTACGCTCGGTTTGAGGGGCAGGATCGGTGGCGACAGGAGGGGGCGTGGGGGAGATGGCCGATGTGCGGAACCAGGCGAGACGGCTCGGTCGGGTCATCCGCCAAGCTCGCCTGCGACAGAAGTGTTCGCAAGCACAGGTTGCCGCGGCGCTGGGCTACCACCAGGCGAAGGTGAGCCGGTTGGAGAACGGGCGCGGCACGGAAGACACGCGCGTGTTACGGAATGTGGCCGAGGTGCTTGACATCCCGCTTCACGAACTTGGCCTGGCCGCCCCTCCGGTTCCCCATGCCGCAGACCCTGAGACGGAGGACATGCACCGCCGTACCTTCTTGGCCGCCGGCATCGCCTCCCTCGCGGTGCCGCCGACGCCCAGCCCGGCAGCCCATCAGGATCTGATCCATGCCCTGCTGCCTGCACCGCCGCCCGCCCCCGTCGCCGACGAGGTCGGTGTCACCGAGTTGGGGGACCGGGTAGCCGCAGTACGTCGGCTGTTCTCTACGTGCGACTACGCAGAGCTGGGACGTGCACTCCCCCCGCTGATCGCCGCCCTGCGGCACGCGGCAGCAGATTCCTCCCACGCCTCAACCGTCATCGGTCTGCTGGCGACGACCTACCAGACTTCGGCGAGCCTGCTGCTCAAGCTCGGCGATGTCGGTCATGCGTGGATGGCTGTGGGCCGGGCCATGGCGGAGGCCGAACGCTGTGGTGATCCCGTCGTCCTGGCGTCCAGCGTCCGTGTTCACGCGCACGTTCTGGCCCGCGAGAAGCACACCACTCAAGCCGTGACGCTCGTTCACCACACCGCAGAGCAGCTCTCTGGTTCCTACGATCGCCGTCCTCCGCGATATCTCGCAGCCCTGGGGTTGATGGTGCTGCGCGGCGTCACGGCGGCCAGTACCGCCGGAGACCGCGCGGCCACGCAGGACTTTCTCAGCGAGGCGAAGGACATTGCCCGCTACGTCGCCCTTGACCGTCCCGACGCGTGGGCCAACTTCAGCCCCACCAATGTCGAGTTGCACGCTGTCAGCGCCGCCGTCTCCCTCGGCGACGCGGGCGTGGCCTTGGAGGCGGCCCGACCGCTTATGCGTCGGCCGATCCCCGTTCCGGAACGGCGCGCGGCCCTGTGGGTCGACGCCGCCCGTGCGTACAGTCAACAGGGCAGGCTCGCCGACGGGTACCGGGCCCTGCGCGTCGCCGAAAGCTGCGCGGCCCAGGACGTCCGACGGCCGGCTGTGCGCGAGCTGGTGGCTGACATGGCGGCCCGTGACCGCCGCCGAGCCGTGCCCGAGCTGCATCACTTCAGCCGACACCTGGGAGTGCCCGCATGAGCGAGCGGACCAAGCCGTTCCTGTACGTGGTGGTCTGTGCGGCCGGGATCGCCGATGACGTCGGCAAGCTGATCACTGCGGCACAGGAGCGGGACTGGGACGTCGGTGTCATCGCCACCCCGCGGGGACTGGGCTTCATCGACTCCCAAGCAGTCGAGGCCCAGACCGGCTACCCGATCCGCTCCGCCTGGCGCTCGCCCGGCGACCCGCGCCCCCTCCCGCCGCCGGACGCCATCGCCGTCGCCCCGGCGACCTTCAACACCATCAACAAGTGGGCCGCCGGGATCTCGGACACCCTGGCGGTGGGCATCCTGTGCGAGGCGTACGGCCTGGGCGTCCCCACTGCCGCCCTGCCCTATCTGAACGCCGCGCAGGCCGCCCATCCCGCTTACCGGCAGAGCCTGGAGCGGCTGCGGGGTATGGGCGTGCTGATCGCCGACTACGAGCCGCACCAGCCGAAGGCCGGTGGCGGACGCGACACATTCCGGTGGGAGCAAGCACTGGAACTGCTGAGCCCCATGGCGCGGTGATCGTGGAGAAACAGATCACCAGACCTGGCGCTACGTCGCCACGCTTGCCGATCAAGGGCTGGGAATCTTGGCCCCGACGGCGCCAGGGCTCCGCCGACCCCGAGCTGAGACGGGCAATGTCGAAGGGCCCCACCGCGAGCGGTGGGGCCCTTCGACATCGTGCCCGGTGAGGCACTGGCGGAGGATACGAGATTCGAACTCGTGAGGGGTTGCCCCCAACACGCTTTCCAAGCGTGCGCCCTAGGCCTCTAGGCGAATCCTCCGTGGAACACTCTACCCCACTTGATGAGGTGCCCTGACACGGCCGATGGCGCGTACCGCGTGCTCTGTGGGCCATGCCACATTGTCGGTCGGGGGAAGTCAATGTCCGGCGGAATCGAGATAAACCGGACGGGTTCTGTGGCTGATGGTCGGTGGGAGTGGCCTGGGGCTTCCATCCGGGGCGGTCGTCGCCGAATGCGGGCGCGGGGGTGGGGTGGGCGTGTGGTCCGTCGTGGTCGTTTCCGGGGGGAGTGCGGGTTCGTTGGAATGAGCCGGTTCTGCCGTCTCTTCGGGGATCTGCCGGGGGCGGGCCGGAGCGTACCGGGGAAATCCGATGCAGAAGCGGGTATTCGGGGTTCCGGTAAAATGTGGGGTCTGGTGCATTTACTAGTGCCATAAGGCGTGCGCCTGGTGTATTCACTAGCTTCGGGGGTCGGCGGTATCGATTCGTTCATCCGCTTGCTATCGTCTCGCCATGAATGGGCTGTACGCGCTTAAACCGTGGTTCGCCCGCCGATTAACCCTGCTCCGGCGATGGTTGATCCGGAGCGGAATCTCTCCGAATGCGGTCACCTTTGCGGGAGTGCTCTGTGCAGGCGCTGCTGCGGCGTCCTTTGCCGTGCTGGCCGCTCCCTGGGCCGTCGTTCCCGTGGTGGTATTCCTGACGGCTCGATTGGCCTGCGCGAATCTCGACGGCTCCATTGCCAGGGAAACCGGAAAGCAGACCCGACTGGGTTCGTTTCTGAATGAAATCGGTGATCGAGCGGCGGATCTCGTGGTGGTTCTCGGATTTCTGCCGCACCTATCGCCTCCATTCGTACTTGGTGTGCTGCTGGCCAGTTCGGCGCCGTCATGGATCTCCATCGCCGGGGCCGCGGCCGGGGTGCGGAGAATCAACGGCGGGCCGATGGGGAAGACCGAGCGCTGCCTCGTCGTCGCGGTCGCCGCGGCGTCCGGGTGGTATGCGCCCGCCGCGGTGGTGATGGTGGTCGGTTCCGCATTGACCGCCGGTGTGCGGCTGTTCCAGGTCGTGGCGCTCTGCAACCGCCGTGACGGCGAAGCCGGTCATGACGGCGAGAGTGGTCGGGTCGGCGAGAGTGGTCGGGTCGGCGAGGGTCGTGACCACGATCCTCTGAGCGGTCGGCTGTGACCCCCTTAGCGGGTCCACTTCCGCCGGAGCTGGCGCGGGCCGTGCCGCTCCTCGCCGGGACGCTCACGGTGAGCGGCCTCGTCCTTCTCTTCGTCCGCAACGTCGAGCTGCGCCGTCGCTGGCGGACCTGGTGCGTCACCGCACTGGTCGTCTGCGGGACGCTGGGCTTCGGCGCCCCCGGAGCCGCCCTGTTCGCGGCCGGGCTCGCGGTGGTGGGCTCCGCCGAGTACATGCGCTTGGTGGGCCTGCGCCGCGCTGACGGCGCCCTACTGCTGGGTGCCGGGGCGCTCCTGCCCCTCATTGCCTGGCTGCGGCCCGGGGTACTCACGCTGCCCATGGCCGGCGTCCTGCTCTGCGCCGCCGCGCTGCCGCCTCTGGTGGGCCAGGACGTGGTCCATGGCGCCGACCGCGCGGCCAGGACCACCTTCGGCCTCATCTGGCTGCCCGTTGCCCTCACCGGACTGGTGTCCCTGGGGGACCTCGCCATCGCGATCTGCGTCAGCGTGGCCTTCGCGGACGTGGGCGGCTGGTGCGGCGGGCGGGCACTGGGCCGCTCCGGACCCCTGAGCCGTCCGCTGTCCGCGCTCTCACCTGCCAAGACCTGGGGCGGAGTTGTGGGCTCCGCCGCCTTGTCCGGTCTGGCGCTGTGGGCCATGGACGCCTGGACCCCGTTGCGGTGGCTGGCCGTGTTGTGCGGTTGCGCACTGGGCGACCTGCTCGAATCCATGATCAAACGAGGCGCCGGGGTGAAGGACGCGGGCCATTGGCTGCCCGGTTTCGGAGGGCTCCTGGATCGCATCGACTCACTTCTCGTGACCCTTCTCCTGTTGGGAGCCATGCCATGACGAAGAACGCGGCGACCGGGTCGTCATTCATGGTGCGAGGCGATACGGAGGGCGATGCGCGGTCCGAAGGCGATCCGCGGCCCGAGGGCGATGTGCGGTCCGAAGGCGATCCGCGGCCCGAGGGCGATGCGCGGTCCGAAGGCGATCCGCGGCCCGAGCGGTTCGTCGCCGGCGAAGCGGAGGCCCCCGGGCGGCGAGCGCGGCCCGCGTTCCGACTTCTGGTGGCGGCGTGGCTGCGTCGGCGGTTCTGGCGCACCGTCCTCCTCCTCACCGGTGGTCTCACGGTCAAGGGGAAGCTGCCGAAGGGCGGTTGTGTGGTGGTGGCCAACCACTCCTCGCACGCCGACACGGCAGTGCTCCTCGCCGCGCTCAGCGTCGGTCGTGCCCCCCGGGTGGCGGCAGCCGCCGACTACTGGTTCCGGAACCGGGTGCGCCGCCTGGTGTGTTCGGTCCTGGCCGCCGCCTTTCCCGTGCGCCGCCACGGTGGCGGTTACTCCGACCTCCAGGCCATCGCCGGTCCCATGCTGCGCGCCGGACACGCGGTCGTCGTCTTTCCCGAAGGCACCCGAGGGGCGGGCCGCGTGGGCACGTTCCGCCGGGGTGCGGTCGACCTGGCGGTCTCCCACGGTGTGCCGGTGGTGCCCGTCGCCCTGTCCGGCACCGCGGAACTGCTGCCCAAACGCGGACGGTTGCGTCCGCACGCCGTGCGGGTGCGGATCGGGCGGCCACTGACGGACCCCGACGCCGACACCGCCCGCACGGCGGTCCTCGAACTCCTGGCCGAGTGCCGGCCCCGGGACAGCCGGGTCCGGCGTCGGATCGCCCGGCTGGCGATGTCCTGGAAGGGCCTGGGTCTGGTCGCCGCCTGGTCCTTCACCGAGGCGCTGAGCTGGCCGCTGCTGCCGGAACTCGCGCTCGCCGTGCTGTGCGTCGCCGCGCCCAGGGCGGGGCTGCGGCTGACCGTGAGCGCCGCCGTGGCCAGCGTCGCCGGAGGTCTGGTCGCGCTCGCCCTGTACTCCGGGACCTCCGTCGACCTGCCCCAGCCGCTGACCACCACCCGCATGCACACCACGGCGCAGAAGGAGATCCGGTCGGAGAGTGCCCGCGCGGTACGGCACCAGCCCGCCAGCGGTATCCCCTACAAGGTGTACGCGGCCGAGGCGGGGCGAGCCGGGGTCCCCGCGGGCGAGTGGGTGCTGCGCTCCACGGCCGCCCGGGGGCAGCGCATCGTCGGCGTCGGCCTCGTGCTCACGCTGATCGGCGTGCTCACCCAGCGCTGGCGGCGTTTCTTCCCGCAGTACCTGATCTTCGTGGGGGTGGCCTTCATCGCGTTGTTCACGCTGGTCATCAACTCGTGGCGGTGACCCGTACCCCCGTCGGACGGTCACCGCGCCCCCTGCCGTACGACCTGCCGACGGGGTGTGCGCGGGCCGCCGGACCCGACAGCCGTGTGAGGACGACCCCGACAGCCGTATGAGGAGCCGCGCGCCGATGTCCATTCCGTCCATCCCGTCCACCCCGCAAGCGACGCCCCCGGTCGCATCCGCCCCGTCGGTGCCGGACGGAGGTGACCGCCGCATCCTGGCGCTGACCAGCCTCGGCGTGTTCATCGTCTTCCTCGACACCACGATCGTGAATGTCGCCTTCGACACGATCAGCACCAGTTTCGACGCCGGTATCACCCGCCTGGTGTGGGTCCTGAACGCCTACACCCTGGTCTTCGCCGCGTTCCTGATCCCGGCCGGGCAACTGGCCGACGCCTACGGCCGCAAGCGCCTGTTCCAGGTCGGTCTCGTGGGCTTCGCGCTCAGCAGCGCCCTGTGCGGTCTCGCCCCCGGGCTCGGCGTCCTCATCGCCGCACGGGCGGCCCAGGGCGTCTTCGGTGCCATCATCGTTCCGGCCTCACTGGCGCTTCTGCTGCCCGCCTTTCCCATGGAGCGACGGGCCACGGCGATCAGCACCTGGGGTGCCATGGCGGCCGTCGCCACCGCGATCGGCCCGACCCTGGGCGCGCTCCTGATCGAATACACCACCTGGCGCTGGGTCTTCCTGCTCAACGTCCCCGTCTGCCTGCTCACCGCGGTCTGGGGCGCACGCCTGCTGACCGAGACCCGCGGCTCCAGGAACGGAGGCTTGCCCGACCCCCTTGGCGTCGCCATGAGCGCCGCCGCGCCCGCCTTGCTCAGCTTCGCCGTCATCTACGGCCCGCACCTGGGCTGGGACGACCCGCGTGTCCTTGCGACCGCGGTGGCCGGTGTCGTCCTGATCCCGGTGCTGATCCGCCGGTCCCGGTATGCCGCGCGGCCGGCGCTCGACCTGAGCCTGTTCCGGATTCGCAACTTCCAGGCATCCAACGTCGCCACACTGGTCTTCTCCGTGGCCTTCTTCGCCGTTCTCCTCTCCAGCCTGCTGTTCCTGCAGAACGTCTGGCACTATTCCGTGCTGAAGTCCGCACTGGCCGTCAGCCCCAGCGCACTCGTCACCGCGCTCGTGGCCCCGCCGGCCGGCCGGCTGGCCGAACGATTCGGCTACCGCCCGGTCTTCGTCACCGGCGCCCTCTTCTACGCCGCGGGTGCCGCCGCCCTCGCCCTGCGCACCGGCGCCTCGCCGCACTGGGCCGCGCACTGGCTTCCCACCCTCGTGCTCAACGGCATCGGGGTCGGCCTGGCGCTCTCCACTCTCAACAGCGCCGCGGCGAAGGCACTGCCACCGGAGCGCTTCGGTGTTGGCACCGCCATCAACAACAGCTTCCGGCAGCTGGGCGCCCTGCTCGGCGTCAGCCTGTTCGTGGCCGTCTTGGGGACGCCGACCAGCGCGACGATCCTGGGGGACTACCACCGGGTCTGGTGGGTGCTGGCCGTGATCCCTGTGATCAGCGCCGGGACGTACCTCGCCGCCCATCGCGAGCCGGAAGCCACCGGATGATGCCGGGCAGCCGCCGGAAGCCGCCGAAGCCGCCGAAGCCGCCGGATGACGTCTGCCGGGGCTGTCCTACTGCCCCACTGGCCGCCGGCCGAATCCTGGCCGGAAACGGTCCACGACCAGAAGGGGCACCCGCGGAGTCGTTCGCACCCCGGCCCATCCGCTAAGGTGGGGCGCAGCCCCTCACGTGGCGCTATCTCACCGAACTCCCCAGGGCCGGAAGGCAGCAAGGGTAAGTGGGCTCTGGTGGGTGCGTGGGGGGCGCCTTGCGTCTACGGGGGGGGTGTGGGGACGCGGGGGGTGTGGGGACGCGGGCGTGGTCCGGTTGTCGGTCGTCCCCGATATCGTCGTAGGCGTGTCGTCCCTCGCGCTGTACCGCCGCTACCGCCCCGAGACCTTCGCGGAGGTCATCGGGCAGGAGCATGTCACCGGCCCGCTGCAGCAGGCGCTGCGCAACAACCGGGTCAACCACGCGTATCTCTTCAGCGGTCCCCGCGGGTGTGGCAAGACGACCAGTGCGCGCATCCTGGCCCGCTGTCTGAACTGTGAGAAGGGTCCCACTCCGACACCGTGCGGCGAGTGCCAGTCGTGTCAGGACCTCGCGCGGAACGGACCGGGGTCGATCGATGTGATCGAGATCGACGCCGCGTCGCACGGTGGTGTGGACGACGCCCGTGAGCTGAGGGAGAAGGCGTTCTTCGGGCCCGCGTCGAGTCGTTACAAGATCTACATCATCGATGAGGCCCATATGGTCACCTCGGCGGGGTTCAACGCCCTGCTGAAGGTGGTCGAGGAGCCCCCGGAGCACCTCAAGTTCATCTTCGCGACCACCGAGCCGGAGAAGGTCATCGGCACGATCCGGTCGCGTACGCACCACTATCCGTTCCGGCTCGTGCCGCCCGGGACGCTCCGCGAGTATCTGGGAGAGGTCTGCGGGCATGAGGCGATCCCGGTCGAGGATGGGGTGCTGCCGCTGGTGGTGCGGGCCGGGGCCGGGTCCGTGCGGGATTCGATGTCGGTCATGGACCAGCTGCTCGCGGGCGCGGCCGACGACGGTGTGACGTACGCCACGGCCACCTCGCTGCTCGGTTATACGGACGGCTCGCTGCTCGACTCGATCGTGGACGCCTTCGCGGCGACCGACGGCGCGGCGGCGTTCGAGGTCGTCAACCGCGTGATCGAGGGGGGCAACGACCCCCGGCGCTTCGTGGCCGATCTGCTGGAGCGGCTGCGCGATCTGGTGATCCTCGCCGCCGTGCCGGACGCCGCGGAGAAGGGGCTCATCGACGCCCCGGCCGATGTGGTGGAGCGGATGCAGGCGCAGGCGTCGGTCTTCGGCGGCGCCGAGCTGAGCCGCGCGGCCGACCTGGTCAATGAGGGTCTTACGGAGATGCGTGGCGCCACCTCGCCGCGGCTGCAGCTGGAGCTGATCTGCGCCCGAGTGCTGCTGCCCGCCGCCTTCGACGACGAGCGCTCGGTGCAGTCGCGGCTGGAGAGGCTGGAGCGCGGGGCCCTCGCGGGCGGCCTGGGCGGTGGAGCCGGTGCCGGTGCCGGTGGCGTCGCCGGGGCGGTGGGGCCCGGGCCCGCCATGGGGTACGTACCGGGGCCCGACGCTCACGCTCCGGCCGGGCCTCCTGCCGCCGGGCCATCCGGTCCGGCCGCCGCGCGTGCGGCGATGGCCGGGGGAGGGGTTGGCCAGGGCCAGGGCCAGGGGCAGGCGCCAGGCGGGCCGAGCGACGCCGAGGCACCCGGCGGGTGGCCCGCGGGTGCGCGGCCGGCCGCGGACAGCGGTCTGGACGGCGCCGCAGAGGGAGGACAGCAGGCCGGTGCCCCGGCCGCGCCCGTGGAGGGCGGCGGCGGGCAGCGGCCCGGAGCATGGCCGTCGGGTGCCCAGTCCGCTGCGGTGGAGGGCGGCGGAGCGCGGCCCGGAGCCTGGCCCACCGCCTCGGCGCCTGGTTCCGGTGCGGCTGGAGGCTCTGGTGCCTCTGGTGGTTCCGGTGCGTCCGGGGCGTCTGGTGCTTCCGATGTCGGCGGTGGCGGTGCCTCCGGTGGTGGGGCTGCTTCCGGTGGTGGGGCGCCCGCTCGGCAGCCCGGTGGCTGGCCCACGGCCGCCGCGCCGGGGCAGGGCGGCGGCTCATCTGCGCAGACGCCCGCGGCGCCCTCCACACCTTCCACGCCCTCCGCGCCGACCTCGCCTCCCGCGTCCGCCGGGCCCTCCGCACCCGCGCAGGGCGCGCCGAGCATGGCGCAGGGTGCCGTGCAGGTGCGGCAGATGTGGCCGGACATCCTGGAGGCGGTCAAGAATCGTCGCCGCTTCACCTGGATCCTGCTGAGCCAGAACGCGACGGTGGCCGGTTTCGACGGCACCACCCTCCAGCTCGGCTTCTCCAATGCGGGCGCGCGCGACAGCTTCGTGGGCGGTGGCAGCGAGGACGTCCTGCGGCAGGCGCTCCAGGACGCCATCGGCGTGCAGTGGCGGATCGAGGCGATCGTCGATCCCTCGGGCGGCGCCGGACAGCAGGGCGGCGGCCCGGGCGGTCCGGGCGGCGTCGGTGGTGCGGGCGGTTCCGGCGGCTTCGGCGGAGGCGGTGGCGCCACCGGCGGTGGTGGTTTCGGCGGTGTTGGCGGCTTCGGCGGCGGGAGTGGCCCCGGTGGCGGTGGCCAGTCGGCCGCGCCACGGCAGTCCGCGCCCCGGCCCGGTCCCGCCTCCCCGCCCCCGGCCGCCCCCGCCGCGCCGTCCGGAGCCGTGGATGCGGGCCCGCCTCCCGAGGCGGCGGCGTACCGGGAGCCCGAGCCTCCGCGCGTCGCGCTGGAGGACGACATGCCGGCCGAGGACGATCCGGACCTGGACGACACCGCGCTGAGCGGGCACGACCTGATCGTTCGCGAGCTCGGTGCCACGGTGATCGAAGAGATCGTCAACGAGTAGGAGGCGTGGGCCCCGCACCCATGCCCTATGTAGCCGTGTCTCCTCCGTACGGCGTAGAGCAGGGCGCTCGGGGAGCACGTAGGCTCGGGCTATCGAAGAGAACGACTGTCGAGCGCCAGGAGCGAAGCCGTGATCCCCGGTGGTGGCCAGCCGAATATGCAGCAGTTGCTGCAGCAGGCTCAGAAGATGCAGCAGGACCTCGCCGCGGCCCAGGAGGAGCTGGCCCGGACTCATGTCGAGGGTTCCGCGGGCGGTGGTCTGGTGAAGGCGACCGTGACCGGTTCCGGTGAGTTGCAGGGCCTGGTCATCGATCCCAAGGCCGTGGATCCTGAGGACACGGAGACCCTCGCGGATCTGGTCGTCGCGGCCGTCCGTGACGCCAACAACGCCGCGCAGGAGCTCCAGCAGCAGAAGCTCGGCCCGCTCGCCCAGGGGCTGGGCGGTATGCCCGGGCTCCCGTTCTGATCCTCGGATCTCTCGGGTCCCCCGGGCCCGGTCCTCGGGATTCCGGATCCTCGGATCTCTCGGTTCCTTGGGTTTTCGGGTCCCCGGGCTCTCCAATCTCATAGGGTTCCGTAATCCCACCGGGTCCCCAGGGTTCCTCGGGCCTACGGGGGCCAGGGCTCCCCGGGCCCACCCGGATCCCCGGGCCCGGCGGCGGGACCACGGCGGCCCCGGCGGTGAGGGCGCGGCGCAACCGAATATTCATATGCAGTACAGCCACCGCGCGGCGGCGCGAGATTGGATGAAGGCGTGTACGAGGGCGTGGTCCAGGACCTCATCGACGAGTTGGGCAGGCTGCCCGGCGTCGGTCCCAAGAGCGCGCAGCGGATCGCCTTCCACATCCTGCAGTCCGAGCCCACCGACGTCCGCCGCCTCGCGCATGCGTTGACCCAGGTCAAGGAGAAGGTGCGGTTCTGCGCGGTCTGCGGGAACGTCGCCGAGGCCGAACAGTGCCGCGTCTGCCAGGACCCCCGCCGCGACCCCGCGATCATCTGCGTGGTCGAGGAGCCGAAGGACGTCGTCGCGATCGAGCGGACACGTGAGTTCCGGGGCCGCTATCACGTGCTCGGCGGGGCGATCAGCCCCATCGAGGGCGTGGGCCCGGACGATCTGCGGATCAGGGAACTGCTGGGGCGGCTCGCGGACGGGACGGTCACGGAGCTCATCCTGGCCACCGATCCGAATCTGGAGGGCGAAGCCACCGCCACGTACCTCGCGCGCATGATCAAGCCCATGGGTTTGAAGGTCACTCGCCTGGCCAGCGGCCTCCCTGTCGGTGGAGACCTGGAGTACGCCGACGAGGTCACGCTGGGTCGTGCCTTCGAAGGGAGAAGACTTCTCGATGTCTGACGCAACGCTGCACGACGCCCACCCGGACCCGGACGACTTCGCGGTCCAGATCTCCGACCAGATCGAGAGCTTCATCGTCGCGGTCACCGAAGTCGCCAAGGGGGACGAGCCGGACAGCGCTGTGCCGTTTCTGCTCCTCGAGCTGTCCCAGCTGCTCCTCGCGGGCGGCCGGCTCGGCGCGCACGAGGACTTCGTTCCGGACGAGCGGTACGAACCGGACGTCGGCCCGGAGCCGGACGTCGACGAGTTGCGTGAGCGCTTCGCCGTGCTGCTGGAGCCGGTGGACATCTACTCGGAGGTCTTCGACCCGTACGTGCCGCGCAGCCAGCCCGTCGCCTGCCGGATCTCCGACGATCTCGCCGGGATCATCACCGATCTGCGGCACGGGATGGCGCACTACCGCGAGGGCCGGATCAGTGAGGCGCTGTGGTGGTGGCAGTTCTCGTACCTCTCCAACTGGGGGACGACCGCCTCGGCGGCCCTGCGCGCGCTGCAGTCGCTGGTCGCGCACGTACGGCTGGACAGCCCGCTGGACGAGCTGGACGGCCTGGACACGGACAGCAGCGCGGGCGGTGACGAGGAGCTCGCGGAGGAGGCCGGCCGGGTCATGGCGGCGGAGATCGCGGGACCGCTCGGCCTGCGCTCGGGGCCGCGCTGACGGGTGCCCGGAACGGCTGCTCGGGGCCGCGCTGAGGCGTGCCCGGGACGACTTGCAGGAAGATCCGGGACGGACAGCGGGAAGATCCGAAACGGCCCGCGGGGGCGACCCGCGACCCGTCCGAGCCTGTGAGCTGGGTTACGTTCCCGTGTGCTTCGGCGGCGAGGGGGAAGGGTTCGTCGCTGAGCGGGTGGGAGGGATGCGGGGAATCTCGCGGACGCATGGACGTATGCGTCGCGTGATCCCCCCTGTCTCCTTGCCCTCCTCGATCACTTTGTGAGGCATTCGTCTCGCTATGTGATATTGGGAGGGTAAATTCCGGCCGCTCGCTAAACTGAGCCGACCGCATTATTGAGAGCTGCGAGGAGCGCACGTGGGCCTTGTCGTGCAGAAGTACGGAGGCTCCTCCGTTTCCGATGCCGAAGGCATCAAGCGGGTCGCCAAGAGAATCGTGGAAGCCAAGAAGAACGGCCACCAGGTGGTCGTCGTGGTCTCCGCGATGGGCGACACGACGGACGAGCTGATCGATCTCGCCGAGCAGGTATCCCCGATTCCTACTGGGCGCGAGTTCGACATGCTGCTGACCGCGGGGGAGCGGATCTCCATGGCCTTGCTGGCCATGGCGATCAAAAACCTCGGTCACGAGGCGCTGTCGTTCACCGGCAGCCAGGCGGGAGTCATCACCGACGCGGTTCACAACAAAGCACGGATCATCGATGTCACGCCGGGCCGCATCCGTGACGCGCTCGAGCTGGGCGCGGTCGCGATCGTCGCGGGCTTCCAGGGCGTGTCCCAGAAGAGCAAGGACATCACCACCCTCGGCCGGGGCGGTTCGGACACCACGGCGGTCGCGCTGGCCGCGGCCCTGGATGCCGAGGTGTGCGAGATCTACACCGATGTGGACGGCGTGTTCACCGCCGATCCGCGCGTGGTGAAGAAGGCTCGCAAGATCAACGAGATTCCGTACGAGGACATGCTGGAGCTCGCCGCGAGCGGTTCCAAGGTGCTGCACCTGCGCTGCGTGGAGTACGCGCGCCGGTACAACATCCCCATCCACGTGCGGTCGTCTTTCTCCGGCCACCAGGGCACCTGGGTGCGCAACCGGCCGGAAGCGGGAGAAGGAGAAGAAGGCATGGAGCAGGCGATCATCTCCGGGGTCGCGCACGACACGTCCGAGGCCAAGGTCACGGTCGTCGGGGTGCCGGACAAGCCGGGTGAGGCCGCGGCCATCTTCCGCACCATCTCCGACGCCGAGATCAACATCGACATGGTGGTGCAGAACGTCTCCGCCGCGTCGACCGGGCTGACCGACATCTCCTTCACGCTGCCGAAGACGGACGGCCACCGGGCGATGGAGGCGCTGACCAAGGCGAAGTCGCTGATCGGCTTCGACTCGCTGCGCTACGACGACCAGATCGCCAAGATCTCCCTGATCGGTGCCGGAATGCGCACCAACCCGGGCGTCACCGCGACCTTCTTCGAGGCGCTGTCGAACGCCGGGGTCAACATCGAGCTGATCTCGACCTCCGAGATCCGCATCTCGGTCGTCACCCGCGCCGACGATGTGAAGGACGCGGTCGTCGCCGTGCACAGTGCCTTCGGCCTGGACAGCGACAGCGACGAAGCGGTGGTTTACGGAGGGACTGGCCGATGATCGGTCATGGCGGTGCCGCCGGGGACGACAAGCCCACCCTCGCGGTCGTCGGTGCCACCGGCGCCGTCGGCACCGTCATGCTCTCGATCCTCTCGGAGCGCGCCGACATCTGGGGCGAGATCCGGCTGATCGCCTCGCCCCGCTCGGCCGGTCGGAAGCTGACCGTCCGGGGTGAGCAGGTCGAGGTCATCGCGCTGAGCGAGGAGGCGTTCGAGGGCGTCGACGTCGCGATGTTCGACGTACCGGACGAGATCTCGGCGCGGTGGGCGCCCATCGCGGCCAGCAAGGGCGCGGTGGCCGTCGACAATTCCGGCGCGTTCCGGATGGACCCCGATGTCCCCCTGGTGGTGCCGGAGGTGAACGCGCACGCGGCCCGTGTCCGCCCGCGCGGCATCATCGCCAACCCCAACTGCACCACCCTGTCGATGATCGTGGCGATGGGCGCGCTGCACGCCGAGTTCGGGCTGAGCGAGCTGATCGTCTCCTCGTACCAGGCGGTCTCCGGTGCGGGCAAGGAAGGCATCGACGCCCTGCGTGAGCAGCTCGCGCTGGTCGCGGGTACGGAGTTGGGCACCCACCCCGGCGACGTACGGCGGGCGGTGGGCGACACCGGGCCGTTCCCGGCCCCGATGGCGCTCAATGTGGTGCCGTTCGCCGGTTCGCTCAAGGAGGACGGCTGGTCCTCCGAGGAGCTCAAGGTGCGCAACGAGTCCCGCAAGATCCTGGGGCTGCCGGAGCTGAGGGTCACCGCGACCTGTGTCCGGGTGCCCGTGATCACCACGCATTCGCTGGCCGTGCACGCGCGGTTCGAGAACGAGGTGACGGTCGAGGCGGCGCACGAGATCCTGGCGGGCGCCCCCGGTGTGGTGCTGTGCGACAACCCGGCGGAGGGCGAATTCCCCACCCCCGCCGACGCCGTGGGCACCGACCCCACCTGGGTGGGCCGGGTGCGGCGGTCGCTGGACGACCCGAGGGCGCTGGAGCTGTTCGTCTGCGGCGACAACCTGCGTAAGGGCGCGGCGCTGAACACCGCGCAGATCGCGGAGGTCGTCGCGGCGGAGCTGGCCGGCGGCGCCGCCGCGAGGTGAGAGGGCCGCAGGGCCCGTCACGTCACCACCAAGTGGGACACACCACCAAGTGGGACCCAGCACCGAGTAGGCCCCGCCATCAGATGACGATCCGTGGTCAAGTGAGGGGTCCGGGCCTCCGTAAGGTGAGCGGCCGTCTTAAAGTGACGTTTCACCAGTGCGTCGACCGGCAGATGTGAATATCCTGTGTGCATGTCACTGGCCTGGACCAGCTGAGCTGGGCCGTTGATCTGATCGGCGTATTCGCTCCCCGCCCGCTGCAACCGGCAGTGGGCGGGGAGCGTCTTTCCAGCCGCCCCGAAGTGGGCGCGGGGACAACTGGGGCATTGGGGAAGAATTGATGCGCATGGGGGCATTGAACGCATCGTCAAAAGCGGTGCCTCGCGCGTACAACCCTGACAGGGGGCGGCGTGTCCAACAGGCGTGGCAGAGGTATTCGGCATCGCAACGGTTCCAGGGCGCGGCGGCGCGGCGGTACGCCCCCCGCGTACGCCAGGTGGCATGCCGGTGATCGCGCCATGGCCTACGGCCCGCCCCGCGCACATCACAACAGGGCGCGAGGACACTGACGACGCGATGGCAGCGGGCACCACAGTCGATCACCTCACCGAGACCTACCGCGCCCATTACCGGTCGCTGCTGGGTCTCGCCGCGCTCCTTCTCGACGACACCGCGTCCTGCGAGGATGTCGTGCAGGAAGCGTTCATCCGTGTGCACTCGGCGCGCAAGAGAGTCCGGGATCCCGAGAAGACCCTCGCCTATCTGCGGCAGACGGTCGTCAATCTCTCCCGCTCCGCGCTGCGCCGGCGCATCCTCGGGCTGAAGCTGCTCTCCAAGCCGATGCCCGATATGGCCAGCGCCGAGGAGGGGGCGTACGAACAGCTTGAACGCGATCAACTGATCAAGGCGATGAGGGGACTTCAGCGCCGTCAGCGCGAGGTTCTCGTGCTGCGCTACTTCGCCGATATGACCGAGGCCCAGGTGGCCGAGACGCTGGGCATATCGCTCGGCTCGGTCAAGGCGTACGGCTCGCGCGGCATCGCGGCGCTCCGCGTCGCCATGGAGGCTCCGGCATGAACCACATCACACATACGCCGGACCCGGACGATCCCGGGCGGCGGACGGGCCACGAGCCCGAACCCCGAGAACCAGCGGAGTCCACGGAGCCGATGGAACCGGTAGCGCCGACGGAGTCCACGGAGGCCGGTGAGTCCGCGGGGTCTGCGGATTCCACGGGAGCCGAGGAGTCCGGCGGGTCCGCTGGGTCCGCGGAGATCGGTGAGTCCGCCAGGTCTACGGAGCCTGCGGGGGCCGAGGAGTCCACCAGGTCCGCGGGGACCAGGGAGTCCGCCGCGTCCGGGCAGGGGCGGGTGACGCCCCTCCGGATTCAGCTCGACGACGACGGGCCCGGCGGTGAGAGCGAGGAGGCGCTGCGGCGGCTGCTGCACCGCGCCGTCGACGATCTCGAACCGTCCTCCGACTCCCTCGACCACCTGCGGCGCGCCGTGCCCGCCCGCCGTGCGCGGCGGCGCCAGGCCCTGGTCGGGGCCGCGGCCGCGGTGGTGCTCGGCTGCGCGGCCGTACCGGCGCTGGTGCACGTCGCGACCACCGGCAACGGCGCGGACGACCGCCCGGCCAATGCCGCCAGCAGTCACCGCACCCCCGAGACCAGCGGCGGCCGGCACGGCGAGGGCAGTGGCGGCAAGGGCTCCGACGGGCCCGCCGACACGGTCGAGCAGGACAAGGGCGACAAGGACAAGGACAAGGGGAAGGACAAGCCGTCGAAGGGCGAGGAGGAGGGCGGCTCCGGCGGTACGGCCCCCGATCCCTCCAACACGCTGAACGCCACTTCCCCCACCTGTAGCCGCGCCCAGCTCACCAGCGGTGGCGCGGGATCGGTCGGCGTGGCCGACGCCGAGGGGCGGGTCTACGGCTCGTTCCGCGTCGCGAACATCTCGGACAGTGCCTGCACGGTCGAGGGCAGCGGCTCGGTGAGCGCGAGCGCCCAGGGCGGTGCGGACGCCGCGCGGATCCTGGTCGTCGACCATACGGCGGGGGACGCGGCGGCAGGGCTGCCCGACCCGTCCCTCCAGCCGGGCACGCTCATCCTCAAGCCCGGCCAGGCGTACGAGGTCAAGTTCGCCTGGATCCCGGCGGCGGGCGGCGGCACCAGCGGCTGCTCCACCACCGGCACACCGACCCCCGATCCGTCCACGGACCCGGCCCAGGACGGGCCGCAGGACAACCCCAGCACGGGCGAGCCGGGCGGTGGCGGTGGCGACGGCGGTGAGCCGCAGGACGCGAGCGTCCTGGTCAGCCACACACCGGAGGCGGGCGACCCGGCCGCGGCGAGTGTGACGATCGGCAGTGCCTGCGCCGGAACGATCTACCGCACCGGTCTGCTGGCGTCCCTCTAGATCTGTCGGCGTCCCTCTGGAGCTGTGAGGCAGTGGCCTCCCGGGGAGCCGCCCCCGGGACGTCACAGCGGCGCTCCTGAGGCGCCACGGCGGGATCCCGGGGCCGACGCGCGGGGGTCTGCGGGGCGGCCCCGCCGCCGGGACCCCGACGCCAAGCCCGTACCGTGGTGGTGTGTATCGGTTTCTGCTGACACCCCGCTGGTGGGTGATCAACGTGTTCACCCTGCTGGCGATCCCGGTCTGTCTCTTCATGGGCAGCTGGCAGCTCAGCCGCTTCGAGACGCGCGTCGACACGCATAACCAGCAGCAGGACGACGCCTCCCGCGAGCGGAAGGCCGCGGCCCGGCCGCTGAGCGATCTGCTGCCGGTCACCGCGAAGACCTCCGGGGAGCGGGCGACCGCCACCGGCCGATACGACACCACACATCAACTCCTCGTGCCCGACAGGCGGCTGGACGGCCGCGACGGCTTCTATGTGCTGACCCTGCTCCGCGTGAACGGGGACGTCGGCGGGGCCAAGGACGGGGCCGGAGCCAAGGCGCTGCCCGTCGTCCGTGGGTGGCTCCCCGGCGACGCCGACGATCCGGCGTCCGCCGCCAAGGTGCCCGCGCCCCCCTCCGGTGAGGTGACCGTCACAGGGGCCCTCCAGGCGTCCGAGCACCAGGGCGGCGACGGGGTGAGCGCGGCCGGTGGCCTCCCCCGCGGTCAGCTCGGCATGATCAGCGCCGCCTCCCTGGTCAACCTGGTGCCGTACCAGGTGTACGACGCCTGGGTGACCTCCTCCCAGGCCCCCGGGGCCCTGAAGCCGGTGCCCCCCACGGCGGCGGAGGGCACCGGGCTCGACATCAAGGCGTTCCAGAACCTGGGCTACACCGGTGAGTGGTTCGTCTTCGCGGGCTTCGTGATCTTCATGTGGTTCCGGCTGTTCCGCCGCGAGGCCGAGACGGCCCGCGATCTGGCCCTCGGCATCACACCGCCCGAGCCGGCGGCTCCGACGGCGCCGGGTGCGGACCGGACCCCAGATGACGCCGAGCGAACTCGATCTCCAAGCGCAACTGCTTGATCCGCTCTTCCACGACCAGCGAGCCGTGCCCCGCGTCATAGCGGTAGACCTCATGCGGGGCGCCGCGCTGCTCGAGCCGCTCCACATAGTTGTCGATCTGCCGTATGGGGCAGCGGGGGTCGTTCAGCCCCGCCGAGATGTAGACCGGCGCCCGCACCTGATCCACATAGGTCAGCGGGGACGACGCCTCGAACCGCTCCGGCACCTCCTCCGGGGTGCCGCCCAGCAGGGTGCGGTCCATCGCCTTCAGGGCCTCCATCTCGTCGTGGTAGGCCGTCACATAGTCCGCGACCGGGACCGCCGCCAGGCCCAGCGCCCAGGAATCCGGCTGGGTCCCGATCCCCAGCAGCGTCAGATAGCCGCCCCATGAACCGCCGGACAGCACCAGCCGCTCGGGGTCGGCGAGCCCGGAGGCCACCGCCCACTCCCGCACGGCCGCGATGTCCTCCAGCTCGATCAGCCCGACCCGGTGCTTGAGCGCGTCCGTCCACGCCCGTCCGTATCCGGTCGAGCCGCGGTAGTTGACCCGCACCACGGCGAAGCCGTGGTCCACCCAGGCCGCGGGGCCCGCCGCGAAGGCGTCGCTGTCATGCCAGGTGGGCCCGCCGTGGATGTCGAAGACCGTCGGGAAGGGGCCCTCGCCCGCGGGCTGCTGCACCAGCGCGTGCACCCGCCCGCCGGGGCCGTCCACCCATGCGTCGGTGACCCGCACCGACTGCGGGGCCGCGAAACCGGGCGGGTCCAGCACCGTCCGCCCGCTCGTGGACCGCACCTGGGGCGGCTTCTCGGCCGACGACCACAGGAACTCCACCGTGCCGTCCGGCCGCGCCGTGGCGCCCGAGATCGTCCCCGCCGGGGTCTCCAGGCGGGTCAGCTCGCCGGAGCCGAGGTCGTACCGCAGCAGCTCGCTGCGCGCCTGATGGCTGTGCTCGACCAGCAGCGCCGATCCGTCCGGGAACCAGTCCGCCCCGACGTCACCGGGCAGATCGATCGCCAGCGCGGTCTCCACACCGGTCACCGGATCCCACACCATGGGCTCCCACCGGCCGCGCCGCTGGTGCCCGACCAGCAGCCGGGTGTCGCCCTCGACGGGCGCGAAGCCCATCACGGACAGGCCGAGCTCCTCGGTGCCGCCCTTGGTGTCGTCCAGCTCCGCGACGGCCGTCCCGTCCAGCCGCAGGACCCGGATCGCCGAGTGCATCGCGTCGCCGTGCTCGGTGTGCTCGATCGCGATCAGCGTCCCGTCATGGGAGAGATCGCCCACTCCGGCGGACTCGCGATGCCGGTAGATCTCCGCGGGCTCGCCGCCCGGCCGCACCACATGGATGGTCGAGCCCTCCTCGTCGGTGGACCGCCCCACGACCGCCGTGCCGTCGCGGCCCAGCGCGAGCCCCGCGGAATAGGAGGGGGCGAGGCCGGGGGTCGCGGGCTCGTCGGCCGGGCGCTCGTCCCCCTCGCCGCCGCTGAACGGCTGGCGCAGCCACACCCCGAACTCATCACCATCGGTGTCCGAGAACCACCAGATCCACCGGCCGTCCGGCGACAACACCCCGTCGGTCGTCCCATTCGGCCGGTCGGTGACCTGCCGCTGCGCACCGGTCGCCCGATCCCATGCGTACAGCTCGTATGTGCCCGTGGCGTTGGAGACGAACAATGAGTGGTCCGGGGCTTCTTCCGCCCAGTCGGGCAGCCCCACTCGCGGCGCCCGGAAGCGCTTTTCCCAGTCCGGCATGGACTCCGTGCTCTCAGTCATGCCCACCATTCTGCGCCGCACCCCGACATCCGCGCTGGCGTCGCCCCGCGCCTGTGGATAACGTTCCCGGCGGGATGGACGGGGGCCGTACACCGAGGGGGAGCTGATGGCCGACATAGCCGCGACAGTGGAGACGTACTGGGCAACGGCCCAGGCCAGGGACTGGCGGGCGTTCGGTGCCACTCTCGCCGACGACGTCCGCTATGAACTGCCGCAGACCCGCGAGCGGGTGCTCGGCCGGGACGGTGTGGTCCGCTTCAACGCCGAGTACCTGGGCGAGTGGAGTCTGGAGGTCGAGCGCGTCATCGCCGACGGCGAGCAGGCGGTCTCCTGGGTGCGCTTCAGCGAGGACGAGGAGGAGACACAGGCGATCAGCTTCTTCACCGCCTCGGCGGACGGCCGGATCCAGACCATCACCGACTTCTGGCCGGCGCCGTACGAGCCTCCGCGCGAGCGCGAGCAAATGGTCGAGCGCTTCTGAGTGGTTCTGGCCACTTCCGACTGCTCGCAGGCAATGCCGGGCAGCAGCTCGAACTCTTCCGTCCGCACCCGTCCGTAGCTCCTCCGTACGCGATTCCGCCCCTTCCCCCTGCTCCCACCCCTCCGGCTCCCACCCTTCCGGGCCCCACCTCTCCGGCCCCGGCCCCTGCCCCTCCCCTTCGCCCCGTCCCCTCCCCGGGCTCCGCTACCTCAGCAGCACCGGCAGCTCGTCCACGCCATAGACGATGGAGAGCTTCCGGAAGGAGAGCTTCTCCGCCGGTACGGCGAGTTGCATCTCTGGGAACCGCCGTATGAGGGCGGGGTAGGCGGCCCGGAGTTCCATCTTGGCCAGCTCGGCGCCGATGCAGCGGTGGATGCCGTATCCGAAGGCCAGATGCGAGGGGGCCTGCCGGTGCGGGTCGACCCGCTCCATGTCCGGGCCCAGCTTCTCGTCGCGGTTGGCGCCGCTCAGTGAGCACAGCACCAGATCGCCGGCGGATATCCGCGTGCCCGCGATCTCCATGTCCTCGCGGGCGAACCGCGGGAAGGCCACCTGCACCACCGTGAGATAGCGCAGCAGCTCCTCCACGAACGGGTCCACGACATCGTCGTGATCACGTATCGCGGCGAACTGCTCGGGGGCCTGGAGCAGCACCAGCGTGCCCAGCGCCAGCATGCTCGCGGTCGTCTCCAGACCGCCGGTCAGCACCCCGTCGGCGAGCCCGGCCAGCTCCTGGTCGTCGACTTCATCGCCGTGCTCCTTCACCAGCATGCCGAGCAGCCCGTCGCCGGGCGTCTCACGCTGCTTCTGCACGATCCCGTGCAGATAGGAAAGGGAGTCCGACATCGCGCCGAGGGAGGCGTTCGCTCCGCCGAAGAGATCGAACCGCGCGGTGCTGTAGCGCTGGAAGTCATCGCGGTCCTCGTACGGCACCCCGAGCAGTTCGCAGATGACCAGCGCGGGAATGGGGAGGGCGAATGCCTCCACGAGATCCACCGGGCCCTCGGCCGCCGCCATCTCGTCGAGGCGCTCCTCCACGATGGAGTGGATGCGCGGGGTGAGCCTGCTGAGTCGCCGCATGGTGAATTCGGGCGTCAGCAGGCGTCGCAGTCTCGTATGCGTCGGTGGATCGCTGAAGCCGAGACCTCCCGGATTCTGCTGCGGGGCGACGCCGATGTTCCGTTCCGCGAGGTTGGTGAAATCGGAACTGAACCCCTTCGCCTTTCCGAGCACCGCCTTGGTCTCGTCATATCCCGTGACAAGCCAGGCATTGATGCCGAAAGGCAGCCATATCTTGCTGATGGGTTCTTTTGCCCTGGTTCGGGACAGATCGGCAATGGGGTCGAGTCCATCGCGCCTCAGTGGCGCCAGCGTGGCGTCCGGGAGGAACGACATCTTGGACAAGTCGAAGCCATTCTTCTGAATTCTCGAAAAGTACTTGCGGCCCAGCCACGAGACGATGTTTGAGCGGAGATTCGACATGGGCGCAATACTGCCCTGCCACGGCCGGCCGGCCATGCTCCGGTGCCGGACGCGCCCCGGTGTGATGCGCCACAACGCGCGTGCTCCCTGCTCGGGCGGGCGCGCCGGTGGGCATCAGGGTGGCGCCGACCGCGAAATCAGAGGAAAGTGGAGATATCGGGCATGATGCACGAGCGATGACGGCTGCCTGCGGGACGCCTGTGGCGCCCCCAGGGACATGAGTGAGGTGAGCGGCCTTGCGGGAGAGGTTCCGTGCTGTCCAGGGCGCACCGTGCTGGGTGAGTCTCATGGCAGCGGATCTGGACCGCGCGCACACCTTCTACGGAGAGCTCTTCGGCTGGGGCTTCCGCCCCACCCGACAGGGTCACGGCCGTTACACCATCGCGTACACCGAGGGCGGCGTACCGACCGTCGGCATCGGCGCCTCGTCCCCGTCGGCGGGGGTGACCCTCCCGGTCATCTGGACCACGTACTTCGCGGCGGACAGCGCGGACGAGGTGGCCTCGCGCGTCCAGGAGCGCGGTGGCACGGTCGCGGTCGGGCCGCTGGAGTTCGGCAGCGGCCGGGTGGCCTGGGCGGCCGACCCGGACGGGGCCAACTTCGGCATCTGGGAGGGCGATCTGACCTCCGCCTGGTGGGGCGAGCGCAGACCGGGCGCGCCCGTATGGCTGGAGCTGCGCACCCGCGACGCCTTCGAGGCGGCACTCTTCTATGGGCAGGTCTTCGGCTGGGACAGCCAGGAGCGCGAGCGCTGCGACGTCCGCTTCGAACACGACCGGGTGGTCCTTCATATCGACGGTAAGGCGGTCGCGGGGCTGCGCGGCGGCGCCATCGAGGCCGCCCCGGACCCGAACGTCCGGCCCCGCTGGCGGGTCTACTTCTGCGTGAAGGACGTCGACGAGGTCGCCGAACGCGCCGCGGAGCTCGGCGGCGGCATCCTCTCCACGCCGACCGACACGCCCTATGGGCGCGTCGCGGCGCTGCGCGACCCGGAGGGCGGCATCTTCAACGTGGCGGCGATCAGGAGTGAACCCGCCGACGGGGATGCCGCTTCCGCGGGGCGCGGCTGAGGAGCGGCGCGGGGAAGCGTGTGCTCGTCGCCGAGGGGCGCTCGATCGGTACGTCGTGTGAACGAGACGTGTGGTCGAGATCGTGATCGGGGAGAGCGCACCGGGCCTCGACGGTCGTAGGTGGTGCCGCCTACGATCGGAGATACGGCATCGCGTGTCGGTCACCGGCTGGGTGAGGCATGGAGGTGCCCGTGAGATTGCCTTACGGAGGCATTCCACAGTGTCTGTCGAGTTGAATCACACGATCGTCCATTCTCTGGACAACCGCGAATCCGCAGAATTCCTGGCGAACATCCTTGGTCTCGAGGTGGGAGAAGAGTGGGGCCCGTTCGTTCCGCTGGAGACGAGTAACGGCGTCACCCTGGACTTTGCCACCATTCCCGGTGAGTCGATCGTCATGCAGCATTACGCGTTCCTCATTTCGGACGAGGAGTTCGACGCGGCTTTCGAGCGGATCCGGCAGCAGGGGGTCACGTACTACGCCGATCCCCATCTGAAGCAGCCGGGCGAGATCAACCACCATCACGGCGGGCGCGGGCTGTACTTCATGGACCCGGCCGGTCATGGCATGGAGATCATCACTCGCCCGTACGGCAACGAGGAGTAGCCCGGGGCGGCCCTGGACCATGGGCCCAGCATCGGGCAGACCCTGAACCACGAACGGGCCGGGGCGCGTGCGCCCCGGCCCGCCTTCGAATCGCGGTCAGTGGTCAGTCTTGGGCGATCAGCGATCAGCGATCAGCCGGGCCGGTCCCCGTCGTGCTCCATCCCATCCCGGCGCTCCCGCCACTCCCGGACGACCTCGTCGATGTCGAAGGGCGTGAGATGGAGCGGCGGACCGGGCGGAGGTCGCCGGATCGCCTCACGGATCTTGTCATTGACCTCCGAGAGGATCTCCCGCACCACCCGTTCCGAGGGCGCCTTTTCCACGGCGGCGAGCGCGTCCTCCGCCTCTTTGCGCAGTACGAGTGTCGGGGGCAGAAACGATAGATTCTCGCGGGCCATCTTCTCCTTGACCCACCACAGATCGTCGTAGGGCTTGTCGAGGTTCGGGAGAGGTTTTCCCTTTCCCGGGAGGTTCGCGAACGCGCCGCGCTCCTCCGCCTCGCGGATCTGTCGGTCGGCCCATGTTTCGAAGCTGATGCCCGGTGGCTTTCGCTCGGTCACCCTCAGATTCTCCCTCGGACGCCGCAAAACGCGCCACAGGCCGTTTCAGAGGTGGGAGGAGAGGACCGGCAGCAGGTCCTGGAACGTCCGGCCGGTGGCGGGCGCGCCGATCGCCGACATCTGCCAGGCCCCGCCCGCCCCGCCCTCGCGGTGCACCTTGGCCATGATCTGGGCCGTGTAGGGGCCGCCGCCGCTCAGGGTGTAGCGGGCCAGCTCCTGTCCGTTGGTCTCGTCGATCAGACGGCAGAAGGCGTTCTGCACCTCGGCGAAGGTCTGCCCGGTGAAGGAGTTCACCGTGAACAGGATCTGATCGACATGGGCCGGGACGCGGTGCAGATCGATCAGGATCGATTCATCGTCGCCGCCCTGACCGGAGCCACCGACGAGGTTGTCACCGGTGTGCCGTACGGATCCGTCGTCGCTCGTCAGATGCTGGAAGAACACGACGTCGACGGCTTCCCGCCCGGCGAACAGCACGGCCGAGGCGTCCAGGTCGATCTCCTTGGCGGTCAACCGGGCGAGTAACCCCTTGCGCGGCGCGGCCTGCCAGCCCAGGCCCATGCGCACCGCGCTGAGCTCGCCCCCGTCGGACTTGCTCAGGTTGATCCGCTGGCCCTTGGCCAGATTTACGGTCATGTGTTTCCTTTCTCGCTCTTCTGATTCATCCGAGACGGTTTTTGCGACGTCTTCAGCCGGTCGCGCAGAAACGGCAGGATGCCGCGGTGAAGAAGGGCCCTCAGCCAGGCGTCGCGGGCCGTGGCCACGGCCGCGTCATTCCGGCGCCTGCCGTGGGGCGGGTACGTGTGCGGAAGCCGTCGGGCGCGCGGGTGCTGGTCGGGGGCCGAGGTGCGGTGGCGTACGGCGGTGGCGAGCAGGCAGGCCACTCCCGCCGCCAGAGTGACCGCCGCGATCGTCGCGCTGGTCAGCCCGGCGGTCAACAGTGCCTCGGCCGGCTCGCGTTGGGAGCGGAAGAGTTTCAGCAGTCCGCCGAGGAGAAGAAAGGCCGCGGCCGAGGCACCGGCCAGAGCCGGTGCGAGGACGGCGAGCACCGGCAGCAGCCCACGGACGCCTGCCGTGGGGGAGGGGACGCCCACAGTGGATGGGGCAGAAGGGGCAGGCGTGACGGGCGCGGCGGACGGGCTCATCGCCGCGGCGGCGCGTTGCCGGAGGTACGCGGCGTACTCGGGCGCGGCGGCCGTCGCGATCGCCTCGCTCTCCACCAGCGCCCGGGAGCGCAGCCGTTGGACGTCGGCGTCCCCGGTGGCCCCGCTGCGCCGCAGGGCCTCACGGATCTCCGCCGTACGCAGCGCCTGGTGCAGCGCCCGCTCGAAGTCGGGCCTGTCCTCGGCCTGTAACCCGGGTGGGGCGGTCATGTCCGCTTCCTCGATGTGTCCGAACCGTATGAGCTGCGGGCCCGACGGCCGTGGGGGGAGGGCGTCAGAGATTGACGCCGAAGTCGGAGGCGATGCCCGCGAGCCCCGAGGCGTACCCCTGGCCGACCGCGCGGAACTTCCACTCCGCGCCATTGCGGTAGAGCTCGCCGAAGACCATCGCCGTCTCGGACGCGGCGTCCTCGCTCAGGCCCGGCGCCTCCTTGCTCAGCGAGACGTTGCCGCCTTTGGACAGGGAAACTCCCACGATCTCCTCCAGGCGCTCGGTGGACCAGAGGCAAAATCTACAGCACTGTAGAATTAAGCGGGACGGAGGCGGAGAGGTTGGCGCGATCTGGCGGACCGGGACCGGACCGGGGGCGACAGCCAATCAGCCCATCGACCGCCCCCACCGACCCCCATCGACTCATCGGCCTACGCGGTGGCGAGCGACACCTCGGTCGACTTGATCAGTGCGGTGACGCGGCTGCCCTCGGTGAGCCCCAGCTCCGCCGCGGCATCCTGGGTGATGGCGGCCGTGATCTCCTGGTCACCGCCGATGGCGATGACAACGGTGGCCATGGCGGCCCCGAGGGTGAGGCGGGTGACCGTGCCCGGGAAGCGGTTGCGGATGCTCAGCCCCGAGACCTCCCCGGTGGCCAGAGCCACCTCAGTGGCCTTGGCCAGCGCCGTCACCTCGGAGCCCTCCCCAATACCGAGCTCCTTCACGGCGCTCATGGTCACGGCGGCCGTCACCATCTGACCCCCGGACAGCCGCCCCTGGACCGTGGCCATGACCTCGCCCGGGGTCACGGACACGACGGTGGCGGGGAGCTGATTGCGGATGCTGAGACTCATCGGTGCACCACCCCGGAGGCGGAGGTCAAGGGCCTGATACGCCTCACCCTAGGCACCCGCCCAAGGATCCGCGCGCCGACGCACGCCACTTCCCCGCATCACTGGCCCAGGCGCACCCGACCGCCCACCCCACGTACGATCGGACGAATGCGCCGCTCTCCCGCCGACCTCGTCCGCGAATTCCACCTGGCCTTCGGCCTCGACGCCCGTACGACCCCCACCGAGGTCTCACCGGAACTCGCCGCCCACCGCCAGGACCTCCTGGCCGAGGAGTGCGCCGAAGTAGCCGAGGCGAGCGCCCACGGCACCGTCGACCACCTGGCCCATGAACTGGCCGATGTCGTCTACGTCGCCTACGGCACCGCCCTGGTCCACGGCATCGACCTGGACGAGGTGATCGCCGAGATCCACCGGGCCAACATGACCAAGCTCGGCCCCGACGGCCGCCCCACCCTGCGCGCCGACGGCAAGGTCCTCAAGGGCCCCCACTACCAGGCCCCCGACATCCCGGCCGTCCTCCGCCGCCAGGGCTGGACCGACGCGTCCGCATAGCAGGCCATCTTGGGTGCCGCGGCGGGGAGTTGACTGACCGCTACTTCATGACCCCTGGCCGCATATCCTACGAGCGCTGATCCGCCTGGACGGGGGCGAGATGGGGCCGGCCGATCGGCGTCGCGGCGCGCGCCGACCGCGGCCAGGTACTGCGCGCCAACTGATGGCTCCCAAGATGGCCCCCGAAACGAGTCAGGGGCCCGACCCGCTTTCGCGGATCAGGCCCCTGACCTGTGTTCCTTCAGTCGGGGTGGCGGGATTTGAACCCACGACCTCTTCGTCCCGAACGAAGCGCGCTGCCAAGCTGCGCTACACCCCGAAGCAACGAGCTCTACTTTAGCGGACCTGTGGCCAGAGACGAAATCCGGTTTCCGAGGTCTCGCAGGTCGGGGCGTTCCGGGCGGTTCCGCCGGGCTGGGGGTGGGGTCAGGGGGTCTGGGGGGTGAGGGTGAGCAGGGTGGCTTCCGGGGGGCAGGCGAAGCGGACCGGGGTGTAGCGGTTGGTGCCGCAGCCCGCGGAGACGTGGAGGTAGGAGGTGTGGCCGCCGGCCTGGTGCTGGGAGAGGCCCTTGACCCGGCGGGTGTCCAGGTCGCAGTTGGTGACCAGGGCGCCGTAGAAGGGGATGCACAGCTGGCCGCCGTGGGTGTGGCCGGCGAGGATCAGGGGGTAGCGGTCGGCCGTGAAGGCGTCGAGGACGCGTAGGTATGGGGCGTGGACCACGGCGAGGGAGAGGTCGGCGCCCGTCTCGGGGCCGCCGGTCACCTCGGCGTAGCGGTCGCGCTTGATGTGGGGGTCGTCGAGGCCGGTGAGGGCGATCTCGATGTCCTCCAGCTTCAGTCGGCCGCGCGTGTTCGACAGCCCGACCCAGCCGGCCGCGTCGAAGGCGTCACGCAGCTCCGTCCACGGGTTGTGGATGGCGCCGACCACCGGGGCGTTGCCGTTCAGCCCGTGCCGTCCGCTGGCCTTCTCGAGCAGATAGCGGGCGGGGTTGCGCATCTTCGGTCCGTAGTAGTCGTTCGAGCCGAAGACATAGGCGCCGGGGAACTCCATCAGCGGGCCCAGTGCGTCCAGGACCTCCGGCACGCCCTCCGGGTCCGAGAGGTTGTCGCCCGTGTTCACCACGAAGTCGGGGCGCAGTCCGGCGAGGGACTGGAGCCAGCGCTGCTTCTTGCGCTGTCCGCTCACCATGTGGATGTCGGAGATCTGCAGGACGCGCAGGGGTCGCATCCCCTGCGGGAGCACCGGGACGGTGATCCGCCGGAGCCTGAAGGACCGGACTTCGAAGCCGGCGGCGTAGGCGAGGCCGGCCGCGCCGACCGCCGTGATTCCCAGGGGTACTCCGTATCGCGCGCGCATGTTGTCCATGGTCGCAGAACGCCGCCGGGGGAGAAATCTTCGGGTGATTCCCGGCCAGTGCTGGCAGACTCGACGCCATGACCACCACGCTCAAGTCCAGGCTGCAGGACGACCTCACCGCGGCGATCAGGGCGCGCGACGAGCTGCGTTCCTCGACTCTCCGGCTCACCATCAGCGCGATCACGAAGGAAGAGGTCGCGGGCGAGAGGGCCCGTGAGCTGTCCGACGCCGAGGTGGAGAAGATCGTCGCGCGGGAGTCCAAGAAGCGCCGTGAGGCGGCCGAGGCGTTCGAGAAGGGCGGACGCGCGGCGCAGGCCGAGCGGGAGCGGGCGGAGGGCGAGGTGCTCGCCGAGTATCTGCCGAAGCCCCTTACGGACGACGAGCTGGACGCGCTGGTGGCCGAGGCGGTGGGGGAGGCCGCGGCGGGCGGCGCGGAGGGCCCGCGGGCCATGGGCGCCGTGATGAAGATCGTGAACCCGAAGATCGCCGGGCGGGCGGACGGCGGCCGGGTCGCCGCCGCGGTGAAGCGACAGCTCGCGGGCGGGTAGCCAGGGGGCGGGCAGGTCGCTCTCTCTGCGTGCGTTGCGTTGCGTTGTGCTTGCTCTGTGTTGTCAGCCCATCGCCGTGGCAACCGTAAGGACCGCAGCGTCGCCATCCTGCCCACACGCGAAGAGGGCCGGACACCTCTGTCCGGCCCCCTTCGGCGCTTCATCGCGAGGCTTCGCTACCGCGGCCAGTGCCAGCCGCCGTCTGCATTGCCGTTACCGCCATTGCCACCGTTGCCGCCATTCCCGTTGCCGCCGCCGATCAGGTCCGGGGGCAGGGAGATGTCCGGCCACGGGTTGTCCTCGCCGCCGTTGCCGCCACCGTCGTTGCCCCGGCCCGGCTTGTGGTCGCGGTCGCCCGGCTTCTTGCCGTCGTGGGGCTTGCGCTCGTTCGGGTCCTTGATCGGGACCTTCACGAAGTTCGGCGCCGGCTTGCCCTCCAGCGCGCCGCTCATCGCGTCCTTCCAGATCGGGCCGGGGGTGTCCGCGCCGTAGACCTTGTCGTGGGGGACGCCGCCGATGGTGATGTTCTCCATCTTGACGCCCTTGGCGCCCGGGCCGCCGACCCACACCGCACCGGCCAGGTTCGGGGTGTAGCCCACGAACCACGCGGCCCTGCGCTCGTCCGTCGTACCCGTCTTACCGGCGCTCGCACGGCTCTGGAGGCCGGCCTGCTTGCCGGTGCCGTCCTCGACCACTCCGCGCAGCAGGGTGTTGATGGTGTCCGCGGTCTTCGCCGACATCGCACGGGAGCACTTCGACTGCGGGACCTTGAGCTCCTTGTGGTCCGGGCCGGTGATCGACTCGATGAAGACCGGGGAGCAGTAGACACCGCGGTTGGCGAAGGTCGCGTAGGCGTTGGCCATCGTCAGGGGCGAGAAGCCCTCGGAGCCGAGGGTGAGGGAGGGCACCTGGTTGTGCTCCTTGCCGTCGGCGCGCTTCACCCCCATCTTGTCGGCCATCTGCGTCACCGGGCAGACCCCGATGTCGCTGATCAGCTGGACGAAGTAGGTGTTGACCGACTTGGCGGTCGCGTCCCGCATCCCGTACGGGCCGACTTCCTTCTCGTTCTCGTTCTCGACGGTCGCGCCCTCGTCGTTGGTCCAGGTCCCCTTGCAGGTGGTGACCGGGCTCGGATACGCCATCTTGTACGGCGAGGAGTAGCGCTGGTACGGCTTCTTGCCCCGCTCGATCGCGGCCGCCGCGGTGATCGGCTTGAACGTGGAGCCGACCTGGAAGCCGTAGTTCGAGCCGCCCATGGACTTGTCCGCGGACAGGTTGATCTGGGTCTCGTTCTCGCCGAAGCCGTATGGCCTGGACTGGCCCATCCCCAGCACCTTGCCGGTGCCCGGCTCGACGAGCGTCACCGCGGTGGCCACCGGGTCGGACTGGTAGACATGCGCCTTGATCGACTTCTGGACCGACTTCTGGGCCTTCGGGTCGAGCGTCGTACGGATCGTCAGGCCGCCCTGGGTCCAGCGCTTGGCGCGCGCCTCCGCCGTCTTGCCGAAGGCCGGGTCGTTGAGCAGGGTCTCGCGGACGTAGTCACAGAAGAACCCGGCGCCCTGGACGGCCGTGATGCAGCCACTCCTGGGCATGCTGACCTTCAGGCCGAGCGGCTTCTTCTGGGCCGCGGCGGCCTGCGCCGGAGTGATGTCCTTCACCTGGGCCATGCGCCGCAGAACGGTGTCGCGGCGCTCCTTGGCGGACTTCGGGGCGCTGACCGGGTCGTAGCGGCTGGGCGACTGGACGAGACCGGCCAGCAGCGCCGCCTGCTCCAGCTTCAGGTCCTTGGCGGACTTGCTGAAGTAGCGCTGGGCCGCGGCCTCGATGCCGTACGCCTGCTGCCCGAAGAAGGTGATGTTCAGGTAGTTCTCGAGGATCCGCTTCTTGCCCAGTTCCTTTTCGACCTTGATCGCGTACTTCAGTTCCTTGATCTTGCGGCCGATGGACTGCCGGGTGGCCTGGGCGACCTTCTCCTTGTCGTCACCCGCCTCCTCGACGAACACGTTCTTCACATACTGCTGGGTCAGCGTGGAGGCGCCCTGGGAGACCCCACCGTCCTGCGCGTTGGTGTTGACCGCGCGCAGCACGCCCTTGAGGTCGACCGCCCCGTGCTCGTAGAAGCGGGCGTCCTCGATCGCGACGATCGCCTGCCGCATATACGGGGAGATGTCGTTCAGCTTCACGATCGTCCGGTCGCGGGAGTAGACCTTCGCGATCTCCCCGCCCTCGGCGTCCAGGATCGTCGTCCGCTGGCTGAGCGGCGGTGTCTTGAGATTGGCCGGAATTCCGTCGAACTCCTCGACGGTTCCCTTGGCCGCGAGGCCGAGCGCCCCGACGGCGGGAAGCGCGAGCCCGGCCATCACGGCACCGGCCAGCGCGCTGACGCCGAGGAACTTGGCGGCCTGTTGAGCGGTGGACAGCCCGCCGCTCGAGCGCGTGTTTCCCATAGGACGCAGCCTACGTCTCGAATCGCCGGACAGGGGACCGGGTGTTCGCATACGCTGTTTCACGCCAGTCACAGGTGAGTGGCTGAGCCACACCTCCACCCTCACTCAAGTGAGTGATGAGGCCTGCCCGGATTGCGGCCTCCGTCCCGAGCCGCCCGTTGTTCGGCGGGTGAACTGCCCGTATTTGCACTAGTAATCGCAAATGTCGTCAGCTCACTCCGTTGGGTGATCTGCCGCGTACCCATAGTCCGTTCGGACCATCCAAGATTGGGCCTGCAGGGGGTGTTGCGCCTTGTCTCGCTTCCGTAACGTCCTCAACTGGCGACGGTGAATATGCCGTTTGTCGCCGTGGGGGAGCTCCGATTCGGGAGAGGACGGCGCCAGCATGGGCTGGGTAACCGACTGGAGTGCGCAGGCCGCCTGCCGCACTACTGATCCAGATGAACTGTTCGTCCAGGGCGCGGCACAGAACAGGGCCAAAGCGGTCTGCACCGGATGCCCGGTGCGCACCGAGTGCCTTGCGGATGCCTTGGACAACCGCGTGGAGTTCGGCGTGTGGGGAGGGATGACCGAGCGCGAGCGGCGAGCACTGCTGCGCCGCCGGCCGACGGTGACCTCCTGGCGCAGGCTCCTGGAGACCGCGCGCGTCGAGTACGAGCGCAGCGCGGGGATTCTGCCCTTCGACGACGAGGACTACGAGCGCTTCGCCGCGGTCGGATAGGCCGGACGGCGGTGCGCCGGCGGTCGGCTGACGGCCTGCCGGTGTGGTGTCTCGCCTCACCATCACCTCACCCACCTCTCGTCATCGGCACGAGTGGGGGTGCGAGTACGGCGCGCCTTGTCAGGGGCGGGTACGAGTACGCGCACGCCTCCGAGCACGACCGCGGCCAGGGCCGCGGTCGGCCGTGGGGCGCGAGTGACATGGGTGACGCGGGCTAACGGATCGATGCGGGCCGGGGGTTGGTCTGCGGCTGGTCTGTGATGGGCTGCGATCGATCTGCGATCGATCTGCCGCCACCTGCGCCACTGGTGACGCTCTGCGCCGCCGGTGACTGTGGCCTGCCGTGTGCCGTGTGTGCGCCGCCGGGTGCCATGCGCCGCTTGCTGGGTCGCCGTGTCCGCCAAGGCCCGCTACGCGCGCCCGCGCGTCTGCTTCCTCGGCTTGCCTCGGCGCGTCTGCCTGTCTCGGCGATGGTCACCGATGCCGGTCACCGCGGCACGACGCCGCCGTCCGTCACGGTCCATCACCGCTGTCTGTTATGCGCGCTGCCTGCCGTGCGTCTGCTGCGTCTCCTTTATGCGCGTTCATGCGCGCTGCCGACCGCCGCGCGGGCACCGACTCAGCCCGCGCGTTTGGTCCGTTCCAGTGGAACCGCGAGGCGATCGCCGATCGCTCGCAGCCCTGCCAAGTCGTGTACGTCGCCAGGGAGTGCGGCCACTTGGGCCACCGGAACCTCGGGGTGGAGAGCCGTGAAGCGGTCGTGTGTGCGCTGCTCGCGTCCGAGCACCTGCATACGCTCCGCGTGCAGCCGAAGCAGGCCCGCGGCGAGCCGCTCCGCCGACGTGTCCGCCGACGTGGGGGAGACGTCGGGGTCCGCTGCCGAGGGGTTCCGCGCTTGAGCATTCCCTGAGGGGGGATCGACAAATCCGCCGTCGGCAAGATTTTCTGCCCCGGTATCGTTCTTGGCCGGATCGCTTCCCTCCGCCGCGTTCGCGAGCGCATCGCCCGGATCCGCCGGATCCGCGGGGTCGCCCGTCAGGGAAAGGATCTCCGCGGCGGCCAACGCCCGTTCCGCGGAAAGCTGTTCGGCCCCGCTGCCGTGTACCCGGTTCAGCACCAGCCCGGCCAGCGGCATCTGGTCCGCGGCCAGGCGTTCGACGAAGTACGCGGCCTCCCGCAGGGCGTCCCGCTCGGGTGCGGCCACCACGAGGAAGGCGGTACCGGGAGCCTGCAGTAGCCGGTAGGTGGCCTCCGCGCGAGTACGGAATCCGCCGAACATGGTGTCCATCGCGGCAGCAAACGTCTGAACGTCGCGCATCAGCTGCCCGCCGAGCACCTTGCTGACCGTGCCCGTCATCATCGACACGCCCACGTTCAGGAACTTCATCCCGGCCTTGCCGCCCACCTTCGCCGGCGCCATCAGGACCTTGATGAACTTCCCGTCCAGGAAGGAGCCGAGACGTTTCGGCGCGTCCAGGAAGTCCAGCGCCGACCGGCTGGGCGGGGTGTCGACGATGATCAGGTCCCATTCGTCGCGGGCCCGGAGCTGGCCGAGCTTCTCCATGGCCATGTACTCCTGCGTGCCCGCGAAACCGGCCGAGAGCGACTGGTAGAAGGGGTTCGCGAGGATGGCCCGGGCGCGCTCGGGGTCGGCGTGCGCCTCGACGAACTCGTCGAACGTCCGCTTCATGTCCAGCATCATGGCGTGCAGTTCGCCGCCGTTCCCGTCGCCGATGCCCTCCACCCGGCGCGGGATGTTGTCGAGCGCGTCGATGCCCATGGACTGGGCGAGCCGGCGGGCCGGGTCGATGGTGAGGACGACGACCTTACGGCCGCGCTCGGCGGCCCGTACGCCCAGGGCGGCGGCGGTGGTGGTCTTGCCGACGCCGCCGGAGCCGCAGCACACCACGATGCGGGTCTGCGGATCGTCCAGCAGGACGTCGATGTCCAGCCCGGGTGCCACGTCCATGCCCATGCCGCCTCCTGCGTACGACTCGTTGTCCGTGGCGCCCTTACGGCGGGCGCCGCTCACGCCGGCCACTGCTTGCGCAGGTCCGTCGCGAGTCGGTAGAGCCCCGCCAGGTCGATGCCGTCCGTAAGGAGCTCCAACTCGTGCAGCGGCAGCCCCAGGCCGGTCAGCTCGGCGCGCTGCGCCCGCTCCAGCGCCACCCGCTCGGCGTGCTCCCGCGCCTGCTCCAGCAGCGGGTCGACCAGCCGCTCGGCCATGCCGCCGCGGCGCGCACCGCCCAGGCCCGCCTGGGAGAGCGCCTTGGCGACGGCCGTGCGCTGCCCGTTGGCGACGGCCTCGACGGCCTCGTGGTCGAGGACCGCGGGGCGCACCATGTTGATGATGACCCCGCCCGTCGGGAGGCCGTCGGCGCGCAGCTCGGCGATGCCGTCCGCGGTCTCCTGGACCGGCATCTCCTCCAGCAGGGTCACCATGTGGACCGCCGTCTGGGGCGACTTCAGGACGCGCATCACGGCCTGTGCCTGGTTGTGTATCGGGCCGGTCCGGGCCAGCCCCGCCACCTCGTCGTTGACGTTCAGGAAGCGGGTGATGCGGCCGGTGGGCGGCGCGTCCATGACCACGGAGTCGTAGACGAAGCGGCCGTCCTTGCCCTTACGGCGCACCGCTTCGCACGCCTTGCCGGTCAGCAGGACGTCCCGCAGCCCCGGGGCGATGGTGGTCGCGAAGTCGATCGCGCCCAGCTTCTTGAGGGCGCGTCCGGCCGAGCCCAGCTTGTAGAACATATGGAGGTAGTCCAGAAGTGCGAACTCCGGGTCGATCGCCAGAGCGTGCACCTCCCCGCCGCCCGGCGCGGTGGCGATCTTCCGCTCCTCGTAGGGCAGCGGCTCCGTTTCGAAGAGTTGTGCGATGCCCTGACGGCCTTCGACCTCGACCAGCAGGGTGCGCCTGCCCTCGGCCGCGAGGGCCAGCGCGAGTGCGGCGGCGACCGTGGTCTTGCCGGTTCCGCCCTTACCGCTGACGACATGGAGCCTGCTCACACTGGGGAGCCTAACCAGTCGCCCCTCGCCCTACGCACCAGGGCCCGGCGGAGAGGCATTACAGTCGGCCCCATGACCAAGTGGGAATATGCGACCGTACCGCTGCTCGTACACGCCACGAAGCAGATTCTTGACACCTGGGGCGAGGACGGCTGGGAGCTGGTCCAGGTCGTCCCCGGGCCGAACCCTGAGCAGCTGGTGGCCTACCTGAAGCGGGAGAAGGGCTGATGGCGGGCGGCACCGTCGAGGGCAGGCTCGCCGGGCTCGGCCTGAAGCTGCCCGAGGTCGCGGCGCCCCTGGCCTCGTATGTGCCCGCGCTGCGCACCGGTCCGTACGTCTACACCTCGGGCCAGCTGCCGCTGGTCGAGGGGAAGCTGGGCGTGACCGGCAAGGTCGGCGCGGAGGTGACCCCGGAGGAGGCCAAGGAGCTGGCGCGCACCTGTGCGCTGAACGCGCTGGCCGCCGTGAAGTCGGTCGTCGGTGACCTCGACCGGGTCGTGCGTGTCGTGAAGGTCGTCGGTTTCGTCGCCTCGGCACCGGACTTCACCGGCCAGCCGGGTGTCGTCAACGGCGCGAGCGAGCTGCTGGGCGAGGCCCTGGGCGACGCCGGCGTGCACGCGCGCAGCGCGGTGGGCGTGGCGGTGCTGCCGCTGGACGCGCCGGTCGAGGTCGAGATCCAGGTCGAGGTCGCCGACTAGCGAGCGTCCAGGTCGCCGACTAGCGAGGGCCGAGGTCGCCGACCGACGGGCCTCGAAGTCGCGGACTGGGGGGCCGGACCCGTGGGCGGGCCGTGCCGGTGGGCCGGTGGGCGCGGACCGGTGTGACCGCCGGTGCGCGGGCCGGCCCCGGCGTGGTGCCGCCGGTGCCACTCGAACATCAGCCCGTAAGCGCATAGCATCCGGCCATGTCCACTACGAATGGCCAGTGGTATCCACCCGAGTGGCCAGAGCGGATCCGCCTCTTGTCGGCGGGCGAGCTCACACCGGTGACACCGCGCCGGGCCGCCACCGTGCTGCTGCTGCGGGACGGACCGGACGGAACGGACGGGCAGGACACCCCACAGGAGGCACAGGGCGGGGACGGGGAGCACTCACCGGAGGAGCTCGACGCACCGGAGAGGCTCGACACGGTGCCGGAGCCCGCGGAGGCCCCGGAAGGCTCTGAAACGCCCCCAGAGAGCCTGTGGAACGCGGCCGGAGGGGCCGACGGGCTCGCCGTCTACATGCTGCGCAGACGCGCCTCCATGGCCTTCGCCGGAGGCGCGTACGCCTATCCGGGTGGTTCCGTGGACCCGCGCGACGAGCGGATGGTCACCTGGGCCGGTCCCTCGCGGGCGCGGTGGGCGCGGCGGCTGGGCCTGGACCCGAGCGAGGCGACGCGGGCTCAGGCCATCGTGTGCGCGGCGGTCCGCGAGACCTTCGAGGAGGCGGGGGTCCTGCTCGCGGGCCCCACGCCGCACACCGTGGTCGCGGACACGACGGGGGACGACTGGGAGACGGACCGCGCGGCGCTGGTCGCCCGGGATCTGTCGTTCGCGGAGTTCCTGGACCGCCGGGGGCTTGTGCTCCGCTCGGACCTGCTGGGCTGCTGGGCGCGCTGGATCACCCCGGAGTTCGAACCGCGCCGCTACGACACCTGGTTCTTCGTGGCTGCGCTGCCGCGGGGGCAGCGCACCCGTAACGCCTCCACGGAGGCGGACCGGACCGTCTGGATCCGCCCGGGCGACGCGGCCGACGGCTACGACCGGGGCGAGCTGCTGATGATGCCGCCCACGATCGCGACGCTGCGCCAGCTCGCGGCCCATGGCTCGGTCGCCGACGTACTGGCCGCGGCGGCGGACCGGGATCTGACGCCGGTGCTGGCCCAGGCGCGGGTGGAAAACGGTGAACTGGTGTTGAGCTGGCCGGGTCATGATGAGTTCACCAAGCACATCCCGGGAGCCACGGGGGGACCCTCCGCATGACGTACGCATCCGCTCTGCCCGGCCAGCCGCGTGGGGGCAGCATCGGCGGCCCGGCCACCGACCGGTCCTTCTGCGTCCTGGCGCCGAACGCCTCGCCCATGACGCTGGACGGCACCAACACCTGGATCGTCGCCGAGCCCGACTCCGACCTCGCCGTCGTCATCGACCCCGGGCCGCTCGACGACGCACACCTCAAGGACGTCATCGCGACCGCGGAGCGAGCGGGCAGGCGGATCGCGCTGACCCTGCTCACCCATGGCCACCCGGACCACGCGGAGGGCGCGGCGCGCTTCGCCGAGCTGACGCGCACGTCCGTACGGGCGCTGGATCCGGCGCTGCGGCTGGGCGACGAGGGGCTGGGGCTGGGGGACGTCATAACCACCGGCGGTCTGGAGCTACGGGTGGTGCCCACGCCCGGCCACACCGCCGACTCGCTGTCCTTCCACCTTCCGGCCGATGGCGCGGTCCTTACGGGCGACACGGTGCTCGGGCGGGGCACGACCGTCGTCGCGCATCCGGACGGGCGGCTCGGCGACTATCTGGACTCGCTGCGGCGGCTGCGCTCGCTGACGGTGGACGACGGGGTGGACACGGTCCTGCCGGGGCACGGGCCGGTGCTGAACGACGCCCGGGGCGTCGTGGAGTACTACCTCGCGCACCGCGCCAACCGCCTCGCGCAGGTGGAGACGGCCGTCGAGGACGGTCACCGGACTCCCTCGGAGGTCGTGGCGCGGGTGTACGCGGACGTGGACCGGTCCCTGTGGCCGGCGGCGGAGCTGTCGGTGCGGGCCCAGCTGGACTATCTGCGCGAGCACGGGCTGATCTGAGGTCGCTCTTCCTGGAGCTCGTAGGGGCTCCAGCCCGTTCGGGAGCGCCGTAAGGGCCCCGCCGGAATCCCGGCGGGGCCGTTACGTTCCGTTTTCGCGTATCCGTTCCGTCCGGCGGTTCCGTCCGGGTCAGCGGGAGCGCTTGGCCAGCCGCTCGACGTCCAGCAGGATCACCGCGCGCGCCTCCAGCCGCAGCCAGCCGCGGCCCGCGAAGTCGGCGAGCGCCTTGTTGACGGTCTCGCGGGAGGCGCCGACCAGCTGGGCCAGCTCCTCCTGGGTCAGGTCGTGGACGACGTGGATGCCCTCCTCCGACTGCACGCCGAAGCGGCGCGACAGGTCCAGCAGGGCCCTGGCGACCCGGCCGGGAACGTCGGAGAAGACGAGGTCGGACATCTGGTCGTTGGTCTTGCGCAGGCGCCGGGCGACCGCGCGCAGCAGCGCGGAGGCGACCTCGGGCCGGGCGTTCAGCCAGGGCTGCAGATCGCCGTGGCCGAGGCCGAGCAGCTTGACCTCGGTAAGGGCGGTGGCGGTGGCGGTACGCGGGCCGGGGTCGAAAAGCGACAGTTCGCCGATCAGCTCGCCGGGGCCGAGCACGGCGAGCATGTTCTCGCGGCCGTCGGGAGAGGTGCGGTGGAGCTTCACCTTGCCCTCGGTGACCACGTACAGGCGATCGCCGGGGTCCCCTTCGTGGAAGAGCGCGTCACCCCGCGCGAGGGTGACCTCTCCCATGGAGGCGCGCAGCTCAGCGGCCTGCTCGTCATCGAGCGCCGCGAAGAGCGGGGCGCGCCGCAGAACGTCGTCCACGAGTCTCTCCTTGTCGACATGCACAGGGGACCGACGTCCCCATGATGCCGGACGGTAAAACAGTGCGATCAATCACAAGTTTGACGCACTGGCCTGCCGGGCTGTGCGGCAGGGGTCCGATTGGGGACCTCTTCACGGTGGCCGGGGCGGATGTCAGTGGGTGGGCTTAGGCTGGCCGGGTGTCCAATACGCCGGTGAGAGCACAGGGCAAGGGGGCCGGACGGGTGACCGCACCTCGTAATTCCGCTGTGGGCGAACAAGAGTCCGCTGAGTCGGCAGAAGCCGCGAAGCCGCATAAATCGGTCAAGGGCTCGAAGGGCGCCCGCCCCGAGTCCCGGCTCGCCCTCGTCCGCCGCGCCCGGCGTATCAACCGCGAGCTCGCCGAGGTGTATCCGTACGCCCATCCCGAGCTCGACTTCGAGAGCCCCTTCCAGCTGCTGGTGGCCACGGTCCTGTCCGCCCAGACCACCGATCTGCGGGTCAACCAGACCACCCCCGCGCTCTTCGCCGCCTATCCGACGCCCGAGGACATGGCGGCGGCCGACCCGGAGGCCCTGGAGCAGCTGATCCGGCCGACCGGCTTCTTCCGCGCCAAGGCCAAATCGCTGCTGGGCCTGTCCGCCGCCCTGCGCGACCGCTTCGGCGGCGAGGTCCCTGGTCGGCTCGAGGATCTGGTCACCCTGCCCGGTGTCGGCCGTAAGACGGCCAATGTGGTGCTCGGCAATGCCTTCGGGGTGCCGGGCCTGACCGTGGACACCCACTTCGGGCGGCTGGTGCGGCGCTGGAAGTGGACCGCCCAGGAGGACCCCGAGAAGGTCGAGGCGGAGATCGCCGCGCTCTTCCCCAAGCGCGAGTGGACGATGCTCTCGCACCGCATCATCTTCCACGGCCGCCGCGTCTGCCACGCCCGCAAGCCCGCGTGCGGCGCCTGCCCGATCGCCCCGCTCTGCCCTGCGTACGGGGAGGGCGAGACCGATCCGGACAAGGCGAAGAAGCTGCTGAAGTACGAGATGGGTGGCCAGCCGGGCCAGCGCCTGCGCCCGCCGTCCGACTACCCCGGCCGTCCCGCCGCCCCCCTGGGGGCCGCCGAGTGACGAGCACGTACGGCGGGGATGTGGAGGTCAGCGCCCATGGGCTGCCCGAGTGGCTGCTGCCGGTGGCGCGGCTGGCCGAGACGATCGAGCCGCGTCAGCTGAGCCGGTTCCTGCCGCCCCCGCAGGGCGGCGGCCGCCCCTCCGCCGTGCTGGTGCTCTTCGGCGAGGGCGCCGACGGCCCGGAGCTGCTCCTCATGGAGCGCTCCGGCTCGCTGCGCTCGCACGCCGGCCAGCCCTCCTTCCCCGGCGGTGCCCTCGATCCGGAGGACGGGGATCCGGACGAGGAGGGCCCGCTGCGCGCGGCGCTGCGCGAGGCCGAGGAGGAGACGGGGCTCGACCCCTCGGGGGTGCAGGTCTTCGCCGTGCTGCCGCGGCTCTACATCCCGGTGAGCGGTTTCGTCGTCACCCCGGTGCTCGGCTGGTGGCGTCGGCCCAGCCCGGTCGGGGCCGTGGACCCGGCCGAGACGGCCCGGGTCTTCACGGTTCCCGTGGCGGATCTCACGGACCCGGCGAACCGGGCCACGACCGTCCACCCCAGCGGCCACCAGGGGCCCGCCTTCCTGGTGGGATCCGCTCTGGTCTGGGGCTTCACCGCCGGAGTGATCGATCGCATCCTGCATTTCGCGGGGTGGGAACGACCTTGGGACCGCGCCAAGCACGTCTCACTCGACTGGCGCGCGTGAGACGGTGTTCCGGTGAATGTGCTGGACATCCTGCTGCTGCTCGCCGCCGTATGGTTCGCGGTCGTCGGCTACCGCCAGGGCTTCGTCGTCGGCGTGCTGTCGGTGACGGGGTTCATCGGGGGTGGGCTGATCGCGGTCTATCTGCTGCCGCTCATATGGGACGGCACATCCGACAAGACCTCCCCCGGTACGGTCGGTGCCGTGGTGGCGATCGTCCTGGTGATCGTGTGTGCCTCGGTCGGCCAGGCCGCCACCACTCACCTGGGGAACAAGCTGCGGCGGTACATCACCTGGTCACCGGCGCGCGCCCTGGACGCCACCGGCGGCGCGCTGGTGAACGTCCTGGCGATGCTGCTGGTGTCCTGGCTGATCGGCTCCCTGGTGGCCCAGACCTCGCTCCCCACCCTGGGCAGGGAGGTCCGTGACTCCAAGGTGCTGCTCGGGGTCTCCCGCGTCGTTCCGGACGAGGCGAACACCTGGTTCACCGACTTCTCGTCCGTGCTCGCGCAGAACGGCTTCCCGCAGGTCTTCTCGCCGTTCGCCAATGAGCCGATCACCTCGGTGCCGCAGCCCGATCCCGCGCTCGCCCAGTCCCCGGTGGCCACGCGGGCTCAGGAGAGCATCGTCAAGGTCGTCGGGACCGCCCCCAGCTGCGGCAAGGTCCTCGAGGGCAGCGGCTTCGTCTTCGCACCGAACCGGGTCATGACCAACGCCCATGTCGTCGGCGGCGTCAGCGACCCGACCGTACAGATAGGCGGCGAGGGCCGGCTGTACGACGCCAAGGTCGTGCTCTACGACTGGAAGCGCGATATCGCGGTCCTCGATGTGCCCTCGCTGCAGGCCCCGGCGCTCCAGTTCGCCCAGGACGACGCGCGCTCCGGTGACGGCGCGATCGTCGCCGGCTTCCCGGAGAACGGCGCCTTCGATGTGCGCGCCGCCCGCGTCCGCGGCCGTATCGAGGCCAACGGCCCCGACATCTACCGCCGCTCCACCGTGCACCGCGATGTGTACTCGCTGTACGCGACCGTGCGGCAGGGCAACTCCGGCGGTCCGCTGCTCACCCCGCAGGGGCGGGTGTACGGCGTGGTCTTCGCCAAGTCCCTCGACGATGCCAACACCGGGTACGCGCTGACGGCGGACGAGGTGAGCGAGGACATCGAGAAGGGGCGTACGGCCGACCAGCCGGTGGACAGCCAGGGGTGTGCCCTCTAGCGCGGTGGCCGAGGGATATGCCCTCCGGAGCGGATGCGCCCGGCGGAGTGTGGCCCTCCAGAGCGGAGAGGCCCTCCAGAGCGGGGTGATCCGGTGGTACCGAGCGTGCTACCAGGGGTTTCCGGTGTCGCCGGGGCCCTGTGCCGCGCCGGAGGTACTGCTAGCGGCTGCGTGGATGGCGCAACCGCGCCGAGACCCACCGGGCCCGGCGGCGGATGATGCGGGGAATCCCGAGGTTCGGGTCATGGCCTTGGGTAGGCCCGGAGCCGCCCCGCTCGGAAACACTCAGCGCGGCATTGGCAGTAGCGGCGGCCTGGGGGCCGCGGCTGTTTGGTGCGTCACGGTAGTCGTGCGTCCAGCCCATACCTCGGTGTCTGCCCCTGACCCAAGGTCCGTAATCGCCGGTGGCTGCGGCAATTGGCCTATGCTCCAGGCAATTGGCTGTTCGAAAAACAGATGTTCGCTCAACCGTCGTCGCGCGGTCGGAATGCGTACGGCCGACGCCGCTCAGCGGTCGGGTTCGGGGTCCTTCAGCCAGTTGATCAGCTCAGAGGTGAAGGCCCGGGGGTCCTCCTCGTGCGGGAAGTGGCCGAGCCCGTCGAAGAGCCGCCAGCGGTACGGGGCCTCCACGTACTCCCCGGAGCCCGCCGCGCTGCGGGTCCGCATCACCGGGTCGAGTGATCCGTGCAGATGCAGGGTCGGGACCTGCACCGGCCGCTTCATTCGCCGGTTGAACTGGAAACCGTCCGGCCGTGCCAGCGACCGCACCATCCAGCGGTACGGCTCGATCGAGCAGTGCGCGGTCGAAGGGATGCGCATCGCCCGCCGGTAGACCTCCACGGCCTCGTCCTCGGGCAGCCGCGGCCCGGACCACTCCCGGATCAGCCGCCCCACGGCCGCCGCGTCGTCCGCGACCAGCCGGCGCTCGGGCAGCCAGGGCCGCTGGAAGCCCCACACATGGGAGCTGGCCGCGCTCTGCTTGACGTCCGCCAGCATCGCCGAGCGCCAGCGGCGGGGGTGCGGCATCGAGGCCACCGCGAGCCGCCGCACCAGCTTCGGCCGCATCACCGCGGCCGTCCACGCCAGGTAACCGCCCAGGTCATGGCCGACGAGCGCGGCGTCCGGCTCACCCAGCGAACGGATCACACCGGTGATGTCGAGGGCGAGGTTGGCCGGGTCGTAGCCCCTGGGCGTACGGTCGCTGCCGCCCACCCCGCGCAGATCCATCGCGACCGCGCGGTAGCCGGCGTCGGCGAGCGCGGGCAGCTGGTGCCGCCAGGTCCACCAGAACTGCGGAAAGCCGTGCAGCAGCAGCACCAGCGGGCCGTCACCCAGCTCGGCGATGTGGAACCGCGCGCCGTTGGCCGCGACATCCCGGTGGGTCCAGGGGCCGTCGAGCCGTACGACCGACGCGGAGGTATCAGGGACGGTCATGCCGAGGAGCGTGTCATATCCCGCACGGAGCGTCCGCCATTGCTCTCGGCACGCGGATGCGGCTTGACGCTCCCCAGCACGGCGGCGCTCTCCTTGGACGAGGCGATCGACCGCTTCGGGGCCTTGACCTTCTTGAACTTCAACAGCGCCAGCAGCCCCAGGATCCCGGCGAACAGCCAGTAGATACCGCCCACGATCAGAAAGCACCAGGCGAGGCCGAGGCCGGTCCAGGCGCGCATGCCGTAGGCGAGGGCGAAGCTCAGCACCGGCAGCGAGAACAGCAGCAGCACCCCCGCCGCCATCCCCGCGCCGCTGCCGACCGCGGCCTTCTTGGCCCCCACCCGGAGCTCGGCCTTGGCCAGCGCGATCTCGTCGTGCATCAGCGCCGACAGCTCGGTGGTCGCCGTCGCCACCAGCTGGCCGAGGCTGCGGTTGCCGCCGTCGTCGGCTGCGCTCATCGCCATCTCCCTCTGCTCTTGTGCGTCTTCGCTCGTGCTGCGCCGTCCGCGCTTGGTACGTCTTGCTTGGTACGTCTTCTGTGCTTGCTACGTCTTCTGCGCATTTCTGCGGGCGTCAAGCCTCTCAGATCATGCCGGACCATCGTCGCCGGAGTCGTTTGCGGCGGCCACTTCGGCAAGCCGCCGGTGCTCGGCGGCCTTAGCCTCGTGAATGGCGGCCATCCGCAGGTGGTATTCGGGGCTGTCCAGCTCATAGACGTCCGGGATGCCGTCCATGTCCTCGTCCCGCTCCTCCTCCTGACACAGCCGCTGGTACGTGGTGTTGCGCAGCTTGAGGAGGATGCCGGCGAACAGGGCGGCCGTCAGGGAGCCGATGAGGACCGCCGCCTTGATTTCCCCGGCAAGTGTGGGATCGGCGGGGAAGGCGAGTTCGCCGATGAGGAGGGAGACGGTGAAGCCGATTCCGGCGAGGGCGGCCACGGCGACGACATCGGCCCAGGCCAGATCCTCGTTCAGCTCGGCTTTGGTGAAGCGGGCGGCGCACCAGGAGCCGCCGAAGACGCCGACGGCCTTGCCCACGACGAGGCCGAGGACGACGCCGAGGGTCTCCGGGCGGGAGAAGACATCCGCCAGGGCGCCGCCGGAGAGCGGCACCCCGGTCGCGAACAGGGCGAACAGCGGCACCGCCACGCCCGCCGACACAGGGCGCAGCCGGTGCTCGACGCGCTCGGCGGGGGAGCGCTGCTCGCCCTCCCGCACGGTGCAGCGCAGCATCAGGCCCATCGCGACGCCGGCGATGGTGGCATGCACACCGCTGGCGTGCATCAGCGCCCAGACCACCACGGCGAGCGGGAGATGGATCCAGGCCGTCCGGACGCCCTTGCGGTGCAGCAGCCAGGCGAGGACAAGCGCGGCGATGGACAGGCCCAGGGCGATGAAGTTGATGTGCTGGGTGAAGAAGATCGCGATGATCAGGATGGCGCCGAGGTCGTCGACGACCGCGAGGGTGAGCAGGAAGGCGCGCAGCGCGGCGGGCAGGGCGGTGCCGAGCACGGCGAGGACGGCGAGCGCGAAGGCGATATCGGTGGCGGTCGGCACGGCCCAGCCCTCGAGGCTGCCACCGCCGCTCGCGCTGACGGCGACATAGACGAGCGCGGGCACGGCCATGCCGCAGACGGCGGCGATCACGGGCAGCGCGGCCGCCTTGGGGTCGCGCAGCTCGCCCGCGACCAGTTCGCGCTTGAGCTCGATACCGGCGACGAAGAAGAAGATCGTGAGCAGGCCGTCGGTGGCCCAGGAGGCGACCGAGAGGTGCAGATGCAGCGCCCGGGGGCCGAAGGAGAAGTCTTTGATGTCGCCGTAGAGGCCGCTGAGCGGGGTGTTGGCGAGGATCAGCGCCACGATGGCGGCCACGAGGAGGACCACACCGCCGACGGTCTCGGTGCGCAGCGCGTCGGTGACGAACGTCCGCTCGGGCAGCGACAGGCGTCCGAGGAACTTGCGGCTGGTGGGCGCGGCCACAGGCGGGCCTCCTGGGTGGGTAGGTGGTGCGGATACACGTGTGGCGTATGCCGACCAGACTTCCCGGCGCTCCCGCCCCTCATCTTGTCGTAATTCTTATGCGACAGCCACCTGCGGCCATCACGGCGAGGGGCGCCCCCGCCTGGCGGGAACGCCCCTCGCTCATGTGGTGCTGATGTGGAGCCTGCTGCTGATGTGGCCCCTTTAGTGCCCTTGGCGTCTGTGGTGTCTGTGACGTCTGTGGCGCCTGCGGTGTGCCGGCCCTGGGGTGGGCCGGATCAGTCCTCGCTGGGGGCGGAGGGCAGCTTGCTCTGGATCAGCTCCATGACGGAGGAGTCGGTGAGCGTGGTGACATCGCCCAGCGCGCGGTTCTCCGCGACATCGCGCAGCAGACGGCGCATGATCTTGCCGGAGCGGGTCTTGGGCAGCTCGGCCACCGGCAGGATCCGCTTGGGCTTGGCGATCGGGCCGAGCTGCTTGGCGACATGCGCCCGCAACTCCTCGACCAGGCCATCGTCCTCGGCCGCGCCGCCGCGCAGGATGACGAAGGCGCAGATGGCCTGGGTGGTCTGCGGGTCGGTGGCGCCGACGACCGCCGCCTCGGCGACCTTGGGGTGCGAGACGAGCGCCGATTCGACCTCGGTCGTGGAGATGTTGTGGCCGGACACCAGCATCACATCGTCGACCCGGCCGAGCAGCCAGATGTCGCCGTCGTCGTCCTTCTTGGCGCCGTCGCCCGCGAAGTAGCGCTTGTCGAAGCGGGACCAGTAGGTGTCCAGGTAGCGCTGGTCATCGCCCCAGATGGTGCGGAGCATGGACGGCCACGGCTCGGTGAGCACCAGATAGCCGCCATGGCCGTTCGCCACCTCATTGGCCTCGTCGTCCACGACGGTGGCGGCGATGCCCGGCAGCGAGACCTGGGCCGAACCGGGCTTGGTCGCGGTGACGCCCGGCAGCGGGCTGATCATGATGCCGCCGGTCTCGGTCTGCCACCAGGTGTCGACGACGGGTGTGGTGTCCGCGCCGATGTGCTTGCGGTACCAGACCCACGCCTCGGGGTTGATGGGCTCGCCGACGGAGCCGAGGATGCGCAGTGAGGAGAGGTCGAACTTGGCCGGGATGTCGTCGCCCCACTTCATGCAGGCGCGGATCGCGGTCGGGGCGGTGTACAGCAGGGTGACCCCGTACTTCTGCACGATCTCCCACCAGCGGCCCTGGTGCGGGGTGTCCGGGGTGCCCTCGTAGAGCACCTCGGTGGCGCCGTTGGAGAGCGGGCCGTAGACGATGTACGAGTGACCGGTGACCCAGCCGACGTCCGCGGTGCACCAGAAGACGTCGGTCTCCGGCTTGAGGTCGAAGACGGCGTGGTGGGTGTAGGAGACCTGGGTGAGGTAGCCGCCGGAGGTGTGCAGGATGCCCTTGGGCTTTCCGGTCGTACCCGAGGTGTAGAGGATGAACAGCGGGTGCTCGGCGTCGAACGCCTCGGGGGTGTGCTGCTCCGGCTGGCGCTCCACGATCTCGTGCCACCAGACGTCGCGGCCCTCGTGCCAGCCCACCTCCTGGCCGGTGCGGCGGACGACCAGCACACTGCGCACGTTCTCGGTGCCGGGCCGGGTGAGCGCCTCGTCGACGGCGGGCTTGAGCGCGGAAGGCTTGCCGCGTCGGTAGCCGCCGTCCGAGGTGATGATGACGCGGGCGTCGGCGTCCTGGATGCGGGTGGCGAGAGCGTCGGCCGAGAAGCCGCCGAAGACCACCGAATGCGGGGCGCCGATGCGGGCGCAGGCCAGCATCGCGACCACGGTCTCCGTGATCATCGGCATGTAGATGGCGACCCGGTCGCCCGACTGGACCCCCAACTCGGTCAGCGCGTGGGCCGCCTGGGAGACCTCCCGCTGCAGCTCGGCATAGGTGAGGGAGCGGGTGTCGCCGGGCTCGCCCTCGAAGTGGAGCGCCACCCGGTCGCCCAGACCGTTCTCGACGTGCCGGTCGACGCAGTTGTACGCCACATTGAGCTTGCCGTCGGCGAACCACTTCGCGAACGGCGGGTTCGACCAGTCGAGTGTCTCGGTCGGCGCGGTCGCCCATGACAGCCGACGGGCCTGCTCGGCCCAGAAGCCCAGGCGGTCCGCCTTCGCCCGCTCATACGCCTCGGCCGTGACATTGGCGTTCGCGGTCAGCTCGGCGGGCGGCGCGAAGCGACGCTCCTCCCGAAGAAGGTTGGCCAGGCTCTCGTTACTCACGACATCTCCCATTCCCAGGGTGTCCGTTGTGTCCCAGGCCATAGCTCATCAGCCAACGGCACACCCTGACAAGGGCTGTCGCCGAAAATTGGTTTAGACCTGTCATGGTCTATGTCACCGCTCCAGCTCCGGGGCCCCCTGGACGGGGTCGCCTCCCCGCTCCGCGACGCCGGAATGACCGCTACCGGCGTGGGCGGGGGCCGGGGTGGCGAGGCAGGCGGAGATGGGCGCGTCATGGCCCGGACGGACGGGCAAAAATCTCCCCGAGCCCGTGTCCAGGACATACGCCTGCGCCTCCGCCACGTGGAAATACATGCCATGCAGCGCCAGCCCGCCCTCCGCCACCCGCCGTGCTACGCAGGCGTGGTCCATCAGATGGTCGAGCTGCTGTCGCACATTGACCAGCGCCAGCCGCTCCACATCATCGGCGATCGGCCGGCTCGACAGGGCGACCTCGCCGCGCCCCAGCCGACCGATCCGCTCCATCCGCGCCAGCGCCGGTCCGCCGTGGCGCAGCCAGCGCTCCAGCGGCGAGCGGTCCAGTGGTGAGCGCTCCTGTGGCGAGTGCTCCTGCGGCGTCGGGTCCCCGCCGGCGGATGCCCCGGCGCCGGGCTGGGACGGCGTCCGGGGCGGCGCCGATGAGCCGAGCAGCGCATGCATCGCACCGCATCCGGAGTGCCCGCACACCGTGATGCTGCTGACCTTCAGGACCTCCACCGCATAGTCGATCGCCGCGCCCACCGAGTCGCAGGAGCCATCGGCGCCCGATGGTGGCACCAAATTGCCGACATTGCGCACGGTGAACAGGTCGCCGGGGCCACTGGAGGTGATCATGCTGGTCACCAGGCGGGAGTCGGCGCAGGTGAGGAACAGCTGGCTGGGTCGCTGCCCCTCCCGCGCCAGCCGGGCCAGCTCGTCGCGGACCAGCGGTGCCGTATGGCGCTGGAACGCGCTCACCCCGCCGAGCAGCTGACCGCCAGCGTGCCCGTCGGCGCCCGCGGCCGCCGCGGCGGGACGGGTGCAGTGGTGATCACGCCAAGGTGTCCACGGCCGGCAGGCCCGGGCGCCGCCCGCTTCCGCGATCCGCCGCGCCGGCCGTCCATCGGCCGTCGCCCGCCCGGAGCCCGAGGACCGGCGGAGCGCCGTGAGCGGAGTGACCGCGAGGAGGGCGACCGCAAGGACCGCGGCTGCGGCCACGAGGTCGGCTCGGAGAGAGGCGCCGCAGGCCAATGCGATGCCCAGTGAGGCCGGGGCGACAACCAGTGAGAGAGGAGCGGCGAACAGGATGAGGATGGCCGAGGTGGAGAGATCTCCGTGTCTGCGGCGGGAGACCCGGTGGATCCGGTCCAAGAGCTTCAATATTCCCGTCTCCTCCGGGGGCCTTCGGTCGCGGATAGGGCCGCGGCGGTGGGTCACGGCGTACTGCGGTACTGAATCCCAAGCGTTGGTAAATGAATCGTAATGCTGAGTAAAGTCGCTGGGAAGTCTTTTGGGGGGAGTGAGCCGCTATTCCCCCTATGGGGTGAATAGTCATTTAAAACGCCTTGTCATCCTCTGTCCTTTCCTCGGTCCGTGCGAGGTTGGCTCCCATCCGGCCGGATCTCCTGGAAGCAGCACGGGACACGAGGGGCGAGGTGGCGGTATGCGGACCAGAAGAAACGTCACTGCACTGCTGGCCGCGGTGGTGGCGCTCTCCATGCCGGTCGGCTGCTCAGGGGACACCGCCCAGACCCATGGGCCGGGCGGCACCGCGGGCCCGCGCCACGACAGGGACGGCCCTCAGAAGGGTCCGGGGGCGCCGAACCACCCCGACAAGGCCCCCAAGGCGGTGCGGCTCATCGGCGACGGATCGACCTCCGACACCGGCCCGCAGCCCCATCAGCCGAAGGCCGAGCGGCTTGAACCGGGCGAGAGACCACCGCAGTTCGTCGTCTTCTCCTGGGACGGCGCCGGCCAGGACAAACGCAAGCTGTTCTCCCACTTCCGCGCGGTCGGCAGGAAGTACGGCGCGACGATGACGTACTTCCTCAGCGGCGTGTACCTGCTGCCCGCGGAGAAGCGGTACCTCTACGATCCGCCCAGGCATCGGCGCGGCGCCTCGTCCATCGGCTTCAACGACGTCAAGGGCATCAAGGCCACGGTGGAGCAGCTCCGCGGCGCCTGGCTGGACGGCAATGAGATCGGCACCCACTTCAACGGCCACTTCTGCGGACGCAAGCGCGGAGTCGGCAGCTGGTCGGCGCGGCAGTGGACCAGCGAGATCGAGCAGGCCGAGTCGTTTGTCGAGAACTGGAAGACCAACTCCGGTCTGGAGCATGAGAAACCGCTCCCCTTCGACTACGGCAAGGAACTCATCGGCGGCCGTGCGCCCTGTCTGGAGGGGCAGAAGAAGCTGATCCGGGCGGCCGCGAAGCTGGGATGGCGCTATGACGCGAGCTCGCCCGGCGGGCTGCAGATCTGGCCTCGTAAGATCCACGGCATCTGGGACTTCCCGCTGCAGCAGATCCCCGTACCGGGCCGCTCGTTCGAGACGCTCTCCATGGACTACAACTTCCTCGCCAACAAGCCGCGCAAGAAGGCGGGCAAGCGGCCCAAGCGCTCCACCTGGGGCCGTCCGATGCGCGACGGTCTGATCGCCGCCTTCGACCGGGCGTACGAGGGCAACCGGGCGCCGCTGTTCATCGGCAACCACTTCGAGTCCTGGAACGGCGGAACGTATATGCGCGCCGTGGAGGACGTCATCAAGGAGGTGTGCCCGCGCAAGGGAGTGCGCTGCGTCTCCTTCAAGCAGTTGGCCGACTGGCTGGATGCGCAGAACCCCCGCGTCCTCGAGAAGCTGCGGGTGCTGGACGTCGGGAAGCGGCCGCCGGGCGGCTGGAAGAGCTACCTGGCCGCCGAGCAGGCCGTGCCCTAAGCGGGAGCGGGAGCAGCCGCCGAACCCTCCTCCGGCGCGAACTCCCGCAACGCGAAGGCGGGGTCGACCTGGGCGGCCAGATCGGCACCCGTCTTCGCGTTCCCCCAGCTCTGCGCGTTCTTCAGGTGGAAGTGCACCATCTGACGGGTGTACCGCTGCCAGTCGCGCCGCTCGTACGAGGCGTCCACCGCGTCCCGCAGAGTCCGCAGCGCGTCGCGGTTCGTCTCCTCGAGCTCCTCGAACCGGGGCGCACGACCCTTCTCCATCGCCCGGACCCAATCGGAGTGGCCGAACGCGACCAGGAGGTCATCGCCCACCTCCGCACGGAGGAAGTCCAGGTCGTCCGGTCCCTGCACCTTGTTGCCGACCACCCGGAGCGCCACATCGAAATCGCGGGCGTACTCCTTGTACTGGCGGTAGACGGAGACGCCCTTACGCGTGGGCTCGGCCACCAGGAACGTCATGTCGAAGCGGGTGAAGAGGCCGGAGGCGAAGGAGTCGCTGCCCGCCGTCATATCGACGACGATGAACTCGCCCGGTCCGTCGACGAGATGGTTCAGGCACAGCTCGATCGCGCCGACCTTGGAGTGGTAGCAGGCGACGCCGAGATCGGATTCGGTGAAGGGGCCGGTCGCCATCAGCCGCACCGCCCCGTCGTCGAGTCGCAGGGTGCGGGCGCATGCCTGGTAGACGGGGTTGTCCTCGCCGATCCGCAGCAGCCGCGACCCCTCGCCCGGCGGAGTCGTCTTGATCATGGTCTCGGCGGAGGCGATCCGGGGGTTCGTGCCGCGCAAGTAGTCCTTGATCAGCGGGAGATGGGCGCCCATGGCGGGCAGTGCGGCGGCCTCTGCCTCGTCGAGTCCGAGCGCGACGCCCAGATGCTGGTTGATATCGGCGTCGACGGCGACGACAGGGGCGTGGGCGGCGGCGAGATGGCGGATGAACAGCGACGACAGCGTGGTCTTGCCGCTTCCACCCTTGCCTACGAAAGCGATCTTCATGTTCACCTAGCGTAGGTGAGTGATCGCGGACCATGCGGGATTTACGTGAAGAACACCACTCCAACGAGGGGTGCCGGGTGCGGTGTGCGTAGTGTCGTACTCATGAGTACGTCAGCTGATCCGCTCGCCGCCCTGGCGGCGCTGCCCGGTGTGGCCGAGTCCGTCAACGCCGTACGGAACGCCGTGGACCGGGTCTACGGGCACCGGGTGATGCGCCGCCGCAGCAATGAGGTCACCTCCGAGGCGGCGTTGCGCGGGGCGCGGGGCTCCGCCGCGCTGGCCGGTGCGGACTGGGCGCTGGAAGAGGTGCGCCGCCGTACCGACTTCGGGGCCGAGGGCGAGCCGCGCACGGTGGGGGCGGCGCTGCGGCTGACCGCCGAGGCGGGGCAGTTGCTGAGCATCTGGCGTCAGTCGCCGCTGCGTGTTCTGGCCCGGCTGCATCTGGTCGCGGCGGGCGGGGTGGAGGGCGACGAGGGGGTCGGACGCCCCCGGCAGTCGGGTGAGCCGGTGGACGAGCCGCTGATCGGGTCCGATCTGCCGCTGCCGGACGCGGATGAGGTGGCGGGGCGGCTCGATGGGCTGGCCCGGCTGCTGCTCGCGGGAAGCGAGGCTCCAGCGCTGGTGGCGGCGGCGGTGGTGCATGGTGAACTGCTCGCCCTGCGGCCCTTTGTCTCCCGCAATGGTTTGGTGGCGCGCGCGGCCGAACGGATCGTGCTGGTCGGCAGCGGCCTCGATCCGAAGTCGATCTGCCCGGCCGAGGTGGGGTACGCGGAGCTGGGCGTCGCGCCGTACATGGCGGCGCTGGAGGGCTATGCGTCCGGAACGCCGGAGGGCATGGCGGTGTGGATCGCGCACTGCGGACGGGCGGTTGAGCTCGGCGTGCGGGAGTCCACGGCGGTCTGCGAGGCCCTGCAGCGCGGGGCGGCCTGACGCCTGACAAGAGTTGCGGCGGTACCCGTGGGCACCGCCGCTGGCACAGCTACCGGGTTACCATGCGTGCAATCTCATTCGCCCATCAGGTCGGGAACTTCTGCCCGTCACCTGGTGCGGCTGGCCCGTAATCGACGGGTCGACGTCGCGTGGGTGCTCAGCATCTGTGCTCGGTCCGTGGGGCCTTGGCGTCTGAGGGTTTCCTCCCGGATACCCCTGGTCTCGCGGGCCGTCGATTCCTTTGTACTCCTGCGAGAGGCCAAGCGGAACCCCTCGCCGTAGATCTTTGCTATTACCCCTAAACGCGGGCATAAAGGGCGCGGCGCCGATTGGTGTACCACACCAGCCCGGCGGTGGCGGCGGCCGCGCCGACGGCCGCAGCCACGGCGAGCACCGGGCGGGGCGGCATGGGGAGCGAGGGCCTGCGCTGCTTCAGCCGGACCGGGCGGTCGAAGGAGAGAACCGGCCAGCCGCGGGCCGCCGCCTCGCGCCGCAGCGCCCGGTCCGGGTTGACCGTATGAGGGTGGCCGACCGCCTCCAGCATCGGGAGATCGGTCGCCGAATCGCTGTAGGCGTAACAGCGTGACAAGTCGTAGCCCTCCGACTCCGCCAGCTCGGCGATCGCCTCCGCCTTGGTCGGGCCATAGGCGTAGTACTCCACCTCTCCGGTGAACACCCCGTCCTCGACGACCAGGCGGGTGGCCACCACGCGGTCCGCGCCCAGAAGCTCACCGATCGGCTCGACCACCTCCGCCCCGGAGGTGCTGACGATCACCACATCGCGGCCGGCGATGTGGTGCTCCTCGATGAGCGAGGCGGCCTCGTCGTAGATGATGGGGTCGATCAGATCGTGCAAGGTCTCGGCGACGATCTCCTTCACCTGCTGGACATTCCATCCGCGGCAGAGCGCCGAGAGGTACGCGCGCATCCGCTCCATCTGGTCGTGATCGGCGCCGCCGGCGAGGAAGACGAACTGCGCATAGGCGGTACGCAGTACAGCGCGGCGGTTGATCAGACCACCCTGGTAGAAGGACTTGCTGAAGGTGAACACGCTTGACTTCGCAATGACCGTCTTGTCCAGGTCAAAGAAGGCGGCTGTCCGGGGCAAGGAGTGGTTTTCCACGACGCCGAGCATAGGGCCCACCATTCGGCGTAAGCTCAGGCGCGTGGGTTTGCCTGAGAAGGCTCTCGGGTACACCATGGAAGTCACGGATCGTTCGCGACCGTGCTAACCCGGCCCGACTCCTCCCCCCCGAGTCGGCCGTGGGGACGACCCCCGCTCTCCCCCCGGCGGGGGTCGTCGCATGTCCGGACGCATTTTCGGCGTTCTCACGAGATCTTGCTCCCCTCCCTCGGGCCCGTGTGGCCCCGGCTCTCCACAGCTTGAGCGGTAACCGTAAGTAATCGCTAGGCTGCTCTCCGGAAGTCACTGCTTTAGGTGACTGGGATATTCACAAGTGATGAGTTGTCCACAGTTTTGGACCAAGATCCCCAAGATTTTCTGGATCGCAGCACGGTGATTCTCCGCGGTGCTCGCACTCGCTGTTCGCGGAAGTGAGAGCGCGTAACGGATATGGGAGGGGATCGTGACTGCATCCATCACACCGGAACGCCCTTCGGCGGCCGAAGGACAACGGAGCAGACCGCTCATCGTCACCGAGGACGAGGAGCTTCTCGACGATCTGCTGCGGCTGTGCGCGGCGGCCGGAGCCGAACCGGAAGTGGCACATGGCGCGCTCACCCGCCGGGGCAGTTGGGAGGCCGCACCGCTGATTCTGGTCGGCGACGACTCGGCCGCCCGGCTGTGCGACCGGGCCCGCAGAGAAGGGGTGCTGCTCATCGGGCGCGATCTGGACGACCACGGCATCTGGCGGCGGGCGGTGGCGCTCGGCGCGGACAACGTGGCGTTCCTGCCCGATGCCGAGACCTGGCTGGTGGACCGGATCGCCGATGTCGCCGAGGGCGTGGGCCGGCAGGCCCTGACCATCGGGGTCATCGGCGGCCGCGGCGGCGCGGGCGCCTCCACCCTCGCCTGCGCCCTGGCGGTCACCGCGGCCCGCTCCGGACGGCGCACCATGCTGATCGACGGCGATCCGCTGGGCGGCGGGCTCGATGTGCTGCTCGGCGGCGAGGGCGTGCAGGGGCTGAGATGGCCCGCCTTCGCCGAGTCGCGGGGGCGGGTCGCCGGAAGCGCTCTGGAGGAGTCGCTGCCCGAGCTGCACGCGCTGCGGGTGCTCAGCTGGGACCGCGGCGATTCGGTCGTCATCCCGCCCTCCGCGATGCGGGCGGTGCTGGCCGCGGCCAGGCGGCGCGGCGGGGTCGTGGTGGTGGATCTGCCGCGCCGCGTCGACGACGCGGCGGCCGAGGCCCTGGCCCAGATCGACCTCGGGCTGCTGGTCGTCCCGGCGGAGCTGCGAGCGGTCGCGGCCGCCCACCGGGTGGCGTCCATGGTGGGCATGGTGCTGCGGGACCTGCGCGCGGTGGTGCGGGGGCCATGCGGACCGGAGCTTGCCGACGAGGAGATCGCGGGGCTGCTCGGGCTGCCACTGGCCGGTCAGCTGCCGCCGGAGCCCGGTCTGGCGGAGGCGTTCGAGGGTGGGGAGCCCCCGGGCGGCAGCCCCCGCGGACCACTCGGCCGGTTCTGCGCGGAGTTCTGGGCGCGTGCCCTCGCCGACGAGGGAGGTGTCACCGCATGAGCGTCGTATCGCCGGATCTGCTGGACGCGGTGCGGCTGCGGCTCGCCGGGAGCGGCGCGGAGCCCACGCCCGCCCGGGTGGCGGCGGCCCTGCGTGAGGAGGGGCGGCTGCTCGGCGACACCGAGGTGCTCGGGGTGGTGGAGGCGCTGCGCTCGGAGCTGGTCGGCACCGGGCCCCTGGAGCCGCTGCTGGCCGCCGCCGATGTCACGGACGTCCTGGTCACCGCCCCCGATGAGGTGTGGGTGGACCGGGGCTCGGGGCTGGAGCGCACAACCGTCACCTTCGTGGACGCGGCTGCCGTGCGCAGGCTCGCGCAGCGGCTTGCCGCGGTGGCCGGGCGGCGGCTGGACGACGCCCGGCCGTGGGTGGACGCCCGGCTGCCGGATGGGACACGGCTGCATGCGGTGCTCCCTCCGGTCGCGGTCGGCTCGACCTGTCTGTCGCTGCGAGTAGTGCGCCCCCGGGCCTTCTCCCTCGCGGAGCTGGAGGCGGCCGGGACGGTGCCGCCGGGCGGCGCGCAGCTGCTGCGGGCCATGCTGGACGCCCGGCTGTCCTACCTGATCAGCGGCGGCACGGGCTCGGGCAAGACAACGCTGCTGAGCACCCTGCTGGGGCTGGTCGGCCCGCAGGAGCGGATCGTCCTCGCCGAGGACTCGGCCGAGCTGCGGCCCGACCACCCGCATGTGGTCCGGCTGGAGACCCGCCCTGCCAACCAGGAGGGCCGAGGCCAGGTCACCCTGCGGGATCTGGTGCGGCAGGCGCTGCGGATGCGCCCCGACCGGCTGGTGGTCGGGGAGGTGAGAGGCGCCGAGGTCACCGATCTGCTGGGGGCCTTGAACACCGGCCATGAGGGCGGCTGTGGCACCGTCCACGCCAATACGGCGGCCGACGTTCCCGCGCGGCTGGAGGCGCTCGGCTCGACCGCCGGTCTGGACCGGGCCGCGCTGCACAGCCAGTTGGCGGCGGCGCTGTCGGTCCTGGTCCATCTGGTGCGGGACCGCGGCGGACGGCGCAGGATCGCCGAGCTGCATGTGCTGGACCGGGACCGGTCGGGCTTCGTCACGACCGTCCCCGCGGCCGTCTGGAGCCCGGAGGGCTTCGAACGGGCGGCGGGCTGGCAGCGGCTCCAGCGGCTGTGCGCACGGGGCGGAGGCGCGGCATGACGGGCGCGGGAGCGGACCAGGGGGCGCTGGCGCTGTGCGCCGCGATGCTGTGCGCGGGGGCGGCCGTATGGCTGCTCGCCGGGCGGGACCGGGAGCTGCGCCGGGTAAGGGTGCTGTTCGCGGGCGGCGGACCCGTCGAGCCGGCGGGGCCCGGCCCGGTGCGGCGGCTGTCCGAGACGACCGCCTGGCTGCGGGAGCGCTGGCGAGTCGGGTACGGCGGGCGGATGGGGCGTGAGCTGCTGTGCCTGCCGGTCGGATGTGTGATCGCGCTGCTGGGCTCGTCGATTCTGCCGCTGCTCGGGGCGATGGTGGCCACTCCGGTCGTCGGCCGGTGGCTGCGGTCCCGGCGGCGCGAGCGGGACCGTGTGCGGCGCGCCGCCGGGGTGATCGACCTGTGCGCCACCGTGGCGGGCGAGCTGCGGGCCGGGCGGCATCCCGGCGAGGCGCTGCTGGCGGTGGACCCGGGGCACCTGAGGGAGCGTTGGGGGCTGGTGACGGCCGCGGCCCGGTTCGGCGGTGAAGTGCCGGACGCGCTGCGGAGGGTGGCCCGGCTGCCGGGTGCCGAGGGGCTGACCGGGGTCGCGGCCTGCTGGCAGGTGGCGGTCGACGAGGGAGCGGGGCTGGCGGCGGGTCTCGACCGGGTGGCGGCGGCGCTGCGCGCCGAGCGGGACCAGCGGGAGAGCCTGGACGCCAAGTTGGCGGGAGCCAAGGCCACCGCCGTCGCACTGGCGGTGCTGCCCGTCGTCGGACTGGTGCTGGGCGGTCTGCTGGGCTCCGATCCACTGCATGAGTTGCTGCACACCCCGACCGGGCTGAGCTGCCTTCTGGCGGGCGGCTTGCTGGAGTGGGCGGGCCTGGTGTGGACCGGCCGGATGGTGCGGGCGGCGCGTGAGCCGGGGCGGCCGGTGGCCGATGAGCGCTGAAGTTGTCCACAGCCTGGGGATTTCGCTGTCCTTCCTGGCGGCCGCCCTTTACACGGTGATGGCGATGGTCGAGGCCCATCGGGAGCGGGGCGCCCGACGACGGCTGGCGGCGCTGCTTCCGGGCGCGGAGGACGGGCGGCCAAGGAGGGCCCGGCCCGGGTGGCCGAGGAGGGCCCGGCCGTGGCGGCGCTGGCGCGCCGGGGCCACTGCGGGCGCGCTGCCCCTCTGGGCCGCGCCGTGCGGGGCTGTGACGATCGCCGTCGTCCTCGTCGGAGGGCCACCGGGGTGGGTGCTGGGGCTCATCGCGGCCTGGGGCCTCTGGCGCTGGCAGCGGCACCGCCGCGCGACTGCCGGGCGCTCCGGCCGTGACCGGCACCTCGACGCGCTCGCCGCGCGCCAAGTCCCGCTGGCCGCCGATCTGCTGACCGCCTGCCTGGCGGCCGGAGCGGGCCCGCGGAAGGCGGCGGAGGCGGTGGGAGGTTCGCTCGGCGGCCCGGTCGGTGAGCGGCTTGCCCAGACCGCGGCGGAGCTGCGGCTGGGAGGCGAACCGGCCCATGCCTGGGGGCGCATCGGGGCTCTGCCTGGAGCGCAAGGGCTGGCGCGCGCCCTGGAACGCGCCGGGACAACGGGCGCTCCGGCGGTGGAGCCGGTGTCCCGGCTGGCGGCCGAGTGCCGGGCCGCGCAGGGGCGGGAGACGATGAGACGGGCCGATCGCACCGGTGTGCTGGTCAACGCACCGCTCGCCGGCTGCTTCCTCCCCGCGTTCCTGCTGGTCGGTCTGGCCCCGGTGATGATCGGGCTGGCCCGCGGCCTGATGGGCGACGGCCCCTGAACACCGGCGAGACCACCAATCACACCAGCACCAACCACACCAGCGAACGACAGCGGCACGACACAGCACGGCGAACGACGAACGACCAACGAGGAACCGCGGTCAGTGACACCGCGGACAGGGACAAGGGGGGCCGACATGGTGAAGCAGTGGTGGGTACGGCGGTACGCGGCGGCGCGTGCGAAGGCCGAGGCGGGCATGGCCACCGCCGAGTACGCGATGGGAACGATCGCGGCATGCGGTTTCGCCGCGGTGCTCTACAAGGTGGTGACCAGCGGGACCGTCAGCGGCGCGCTGCAGTCGGTCATCGGACGGGCGCTCGATGCGCAGTTCTGAGGCGCCGGGGACGGCGGAGCGGACGGGCCCGCGCGCCAGGAGCGACGCGCGGGGCGTCCCAGGGCTCCGGGGCGTCACAAGGACCCGGGGCGCCCCATGGACTCCGGGCCTCCCGAGGACCCATGGCCTCCCGAGGGCCTGCGGCCTCCTATGGGCCCAGGGCGTCCCGAGGGCCCGAGGCGTCCTAGGACCCCGGGGTGTCCCAAGAACCCGGCGCACGGGGCGGGACAGCGGCTTCGTCACGGCGGAGACGGCCGTCGCGCTGCCGGTGCTGGCGCTGTTCGCCCTGATGCTGATCTGGGGGCTGATGGCCGCGGCCGCGCAGCTTCAGTGCGTGGACGCGGCCAGGGCAGGGGCGAGGGCGGCGGCGCGTTCGGAGCCGAGGGCGGACGCGATGGCCGCCGCCCGCTCGGCCGCACCCGATGGAGCGCGGGTCGAGCTGTGGCAGGAGGGGGACCTGGTGCGGGTGCGGGTCCGGACGCATGCCGCCGGTCCCGGTCCGCTGGCGGTGAATCTGCGCGGCGAGGCGGCAGCGCTCGCCGAGGACACGGTGGGCGCGGTGGACGCGGATGGTGCGGCCCGGGAGGCGGCGCCGTGAGAAGGACGGACGACCGGGGGTCGGCCACCGTCTGGGCGGCGCTGGCCGCGACGGCCCTGTGCGCGGTGTTCGCGGCCGTACTGGCGGCCGGGCAGGCCATGGTGGCGCGCCATCGGGCGGGCGGAGCCGCCGATCTGGCGGTGCTCGCGGCGGCGGACCACGGTTTGGAGGGGGCTCGTACGGCTTGCGGTCTTGCCCGGCGGGTGGCCTCCGCCCAGGGGGCGCGCGTGGTGCGATGCGCCCTGAGCGGTGAGATCGCGGATCTCACGGCGGAGGTGCGCACCGGCCCGTTCACCGTCCGGGCCAGGGCGCGGGCGGGACCAGCGGGCACTCCCGTCACCGGGCCGCCGTCGGCGCCGGGCCGTGGGGAGCGCTCACTCGGCGGCCGGCGGCTGCTCCGGTGCCCCGGCGAGCAGGGTCGTCAGCAGGCGGATGGCGGCCTTCTTGTCCAGCGGATCATTGCCGTTGCCGCACTTGGGCGACTGGATGCAGGACGGGCATCCCGCCTCGCACTCACAGGCGGCGATCGCCTCGCGGGTGGCCGCCAGCCAGCGGGCGGCGGTGTGGAAGGCGCGCTCGGCGAAGCCCGCGCCACCCGGATGCCCGTCGTACACGAAGACGGTCGGCAGCAGCGTGTCGGGGTGCAGCGGGACGGACACCCCGCCGATGTCCCAGCGGTCACAGGTGGCGAAGAGCGGCAGGATGCCGATCGAGGCGTGCTCGGCGGCGTGCAGGGCGCCGCCGAGGGCCTGGGGGTGCACCCGGGCCTCCTCGAGCTGGTCGTCGGTGACCGTCCACCACACGGCCCGGGTGCGCAGGGTGCGCGGCGGAAGGTCGAGCTTGGACTCGCCGAGGACCTCACCGGTGATCAGCTTGCGGCGCAGAAACGAGACCACCTGGTTGGTGACCTCGACCGAGCCGAAGCACAGCCGCGCGTCCCCCCAGGGGATCTCGGTGGTGGTCTCCAGGATGGAGATCGCCGTGGTGTCGCGGGCCGTGGTCGAGTAGGGCGGAGCGGCCTCCTCCACCAAGGCGACCGAGTCGTCGAGGTCGAGCTGCCTGACGAGATAGCTCCGGCCCTGATGGAGGTGGACGGCGCCCTCGTGGACGGTGGTGTGGGCCGCCGCGGCGTCCACGGTGCCCAGCAGCCGCCCGGTCGCCGCCTCCACGACCTGGACCGGGCTGCCGCCTGCCCCGCGGATGTCGGTGAGGTCGGCGGCGCGCTCACGGCGGGTCCAGTGCCAGGCGGTCGCCCGGCGCCGCAGCAGCTTGCGCTGCTCCAGCTGCGGCATCAGCTCCTCGGTGGCGGGGCCGAAGAGCTCCAGGTCCGGCTCGGTGAGCGGAAGCTCGGCCGCGGCCGCGCACAGGTGCGGCGCGAGGACGTACGGGTTGTCCGGGTCCAGGACGGTGGACTCCACCGGCTGCCGGAAGAGGGCGTCCGGATGGTGGACGAGATAGGTGTCCAGCGGGTCGTCCCGGGCGACCAGGATCGCCAGGGCCCCTTCGCCGGTGCGCCCGGCCCGTCCGGCCTGCTGCCACAGGGAGGCGCGGGTGCCGGGGTAGCCCGCCACGACCACGGCGTCCAGTCCGGCGATGTCCATCCCCAGCTCCAGGGCGGTGGTGGCGGCGAGCCCGAGCAGCTCTCCGGAGTGCAGGGCCCTCTCCAGGGCGCGGCGCTCCTCGGGGAGATAGCCGCCGCGATAGGCGGCGATCCGGTCCGGCAGCGAGCGGTCCACTTCCGCGAGCCGCTCCTGGGCGATGAGCGCGATGAGCTCCGCGCCCCGCCGGGAGCGCACGAAGGTGACCGTACGGACGCCCTGGACGGCCAGGTCGGTGAGCAGGTCCGCGGACTCGGCCGTGGCCGTGCGGCGTACAGGGGCGCCCTGCTCGCCGTGGAGCTCGGTCAGCGGCGGTTCCCAGAGGGCGAAGACGACCTCGCCGCGGGGCGAGCTGTCCTCGGTGATCTCCACGACGGGCACGCCGGTCAGCCGGCTCGCGGCGACCGCCGGATCGGAGGCGGTGGCCGAGGCGAGCAGGAACACCGGCGAGGAGCCGTAGCGGGCGCAGACGCGGCGCAGCCTGCGCAGCACCTGGGCCACATGGGAGCCGAAGACACCCCGGTAGGTGTGGCATTCGTCGATCACCACATAGCGCAGCGCGCGCAGGAAGGAGGACCATCTGGGGTGGCCGGGCAGGATGCCGCGGTGGAGCATGTCGGGGTTGGTGAGCACATAGTTCGCGTACTGGCGGACCCACTCGCGCTCCTCCACGGGCGTGTCGCCGTCGTAGACCGCCGCCCGGATGCCGGTGCCCAGCGGGGCGGTGAGGCCGGCCACCGCGCGGCGCTGGTCGGCGGCCAGCGCCTTGGTGGGGGAGAGGTACAGGGCGGTCGTCCCCCGCCCGTTGGGCTCCTCCGAGCCATCCAGCAGGGTGCTGAGGACGGGGGCCAGATAGGCGAGGGACTTGCCGGAGGCGGTGCCGGTGGCCACGACCACGGAATCCCCGCGCAGCGCGTGTTCGGCCGTACGCGCCTGGTGGGCCCACGGGCGATCGATGCCGGCCGCGCGAATGGCGTTGATCACCTCCGGCCGGATCGCCGAGGGCCAGTCGGCATGGGTTCCCGGACGCGGGGGCAAGTGCTCCGTATGAGTGATGCGCGCGCCCCGGCCCGCCCCGGTGCTCAGCCGACCGAGGACGGCCCGGGGTGAGGGGTGTATGCCCGCCTGCCGCGGGATTTGGTCGTGGGCCATCGACACCGAGTGTGTCACTGGTCTGACGGACAATGGTCTCAAGGCGTCGTGCACGCCTGCTGGTAAGTGATTGAATGCCATCGCGGCTGCCGATCCATGGGGGGCGACCGCTCGATGCAAGGTGCTGGAGGATCCGTGGACCTGTCCCTGTCGACTCGGACCGTCGACGACCGCACGGTCGTCGAGGTCGGTGGCGAGATTGATGTATACACCGCGCCCAAGCTGCGCGAGCAGCTGGTCGAGCTTGTCAACGACGGCAACTACCACCTGGTCGTCGACATGGAGGGCGTCGACTTTCTCGACTCCACCGGACTCGGCGTGCTCGTCGGCGGGCTCAAGCGAGTGCGGGCCCACGAGGGCTCGCTGCGCCTGGTTTGCAACCAGGAGCGCATTCTGAAGATCTTCCGCATCACCGGCCTGACCAAGGTGTTCCCGATTCACACCTCGGTCGAGGACGCTGTCGCGGCGACCGACTGACAAGATCGCCGAAGGAAGACACAGAAGGGGGTTCCGGGCGGTGTACGCCCGGCCCTCCCGATAAGCACGCCCATACGCCCGAGGGGGATGGCATGGCCACCGTCGAACTCCGCTTCAGCGCGCTGCCTGAGCACGTCAGGACCGCTCGTCTTGTCGCGGCCGCCGTGGCGCGTCGGGCGGGGGTGGATGAGGCCGTGCTCGACGAGGTGCGGCTCGCGGTCGGCGAGGCGTGCACGCGTGCGGTCGGGCTCCACCTGAGCAATGGGGTGGAGGCACCGGTGCGGGTGTCGCTGACCGAGGAGGAGAAGAAGTTCTCCATCGAGGTCGGTGACGAATCCCCGACCTCGGCGGCCTTGGCGTCCGGCTCCCATCCGGAGATGGACGACGAGGCCGAGGGCGAGGACGAGATGGGTCTCGCCGTCATCAGCGGGCTCGTCGACGATGTCGAGGTGACGACCAGCGAGTCCGGTGGAGTGATCCGGATGAGCTGGCCGACGTCACCCCAGCCTCTGGTGTCCTAGCCCCTACAGCGCCGGGTCCTGCGTCACAGCGCCGGGCCCTGCCCCCATTGGGCTGGGCCTTGCCTCGCCGTGCCGGGTCCTGCCCCCATTGGGCTGGGCCCTGCCTCGTCGTGCCGGGTCCTGCCCCCATTGGTGGGATCCTGCTCGCGGTGGGCTGTGTGCTGCTCCCGTTGGTCCGGTCCTGCTCGCAGTGGGCTGGTCCCGCCACGTCTGGCTGCGTCCTGCCCCAGTCAGTTCAGGTCCTGCCACGTCCGGCTGCGTCGTGCTCTCGCCGGTTCGGGCTCTGCCCGCAAAGCCCGGAGCGCCGCCATCCCCGCGCGCCCCACCGCGCCGGGCTGAGTCCTGTTCGCACAGGCTGCGTCCTGCTGGCGCCGGGCACGCCCTCTCAACCGCGGCTCGGGGCCGGGAGCGGGCCTCGCTCGCCCTGATCGCCCATAGCTGGGTCCCTCGTGAGGGTCATCTGTCCGTCATCCCTCTTCCGACCCGCAGGACCAGCAGAACCCGCTGGAACCCACCGAACCGGCCGTTTCATGATCGCCGGTCCGGCTCTTGGCATGCCCGCGCCCGGTCGCCCGCAGGGTCCCTGCGCACCTCTCGGCGCGCGCTTTTTCGATCTCTGGCTTAGGCTCTGAACAGCGCTTTTCTCGACGACGCAGGACTGCCGCCAGATCATCTATATAGATCATTTGTAGAGATCATTTTACATCCGTCAGTGAATTGTCGACCTTCCTTCTTCCGAAGGAATTCATACCGCCAAACCAATTGATCTTCGCTGGTGCGGGCGAATTCCCATTCCGGCGCCCTGTTTTGATCGTGTGACGCTCCCTACAATCCGTCCACATCTCGAGCTCAGGACGCCTGAGCGCGGCGGCTCTTCTGCGGTCGCAGAACTGCTGCGCGCCCATGTGCCAAACGTCAAGGAGGACGAATGGCGGGGCCTCTCACCCCTCATCAGCTGGACCTCACCCCAACCCTGGCCGCCGCAGAGCTGACCGACGACAACCGTGTGATCGTGCTGGTGATCGCCGCCGTCGCGATCGCGGCGCTCGCGGTCGCGGTGGTCCTGGTACGACAAGTCCTCGCGGCGGGCGAGGGCACGGACAGTATGAAGAAGATCGCCGAGGCCGTTCAGGAAGGCGCCAATGCCTATCTGGCCCGGCAGTTGCGCACCCTCGGCGGATTCGCCGTGGTGGTGTTCTTCCTGCTCATGCTGTTGCCGGCGGACGACTGGGCGCAGCGCATCGGGCGTTCGGTGTTCTTTCTGATCGGTGCGGCGTTCTCGGCCGCCACCGGCTATATCGGGATGTGGCTCGCGGTGCGCAGCAATGTGCGCGTCGCCGCCGCCGCCCGTGAGGCCACCCCCGAGCCCCCCACCACCCCCGTCAATGGCGATTCGGCCGCTTCCGCACCCGGTAAGCCGAGCGTGGATCTCACGGCCGTCTCGCACAAGGCGATGAAGATCGCTTTCCGTACCGGCGGTGTGGTGGGCATGTTCACCGTGGGCCTCGGACTGCTGGGCGCCTCCTGCGTGGTGCTGGTCTACGCGGCCGACGCGCCCAAGGTGCTGGAGGGCTTCGGGCTCGGCGCCGCGCTGATCGCGATGTTCATGAGGGTCGGCGGTGGCATCTTCACCAAGGCCGCCGACGTCGGCGCCGACCTCGTCGGCAAGGTCGAGAAGGGCATCCCCGAGGATGACCCGCGCAACGCCGCCACCATCGCGGACAACGTTGGCGACAACGTCGGTGACTGCGCCGGTATGGCCGCCGACCTCTTCGAGTCGTACGCCGTCACCCTGGTCGCCGCGCTGATCCTCGGCAAGGCGGCCTTCGGCGACGCGGGGCTGGCCTTCCCGCTGCTCGTTCCGGCCATCGGCGTGATCACCGCCATGATCGGGATCTTCGCCGTGGCTCCGCGCCGCGCCGACCGCAGCGGAATGAGCGCCATCAACCGCGGCTTCTTCATCTCGGCCGTGATCTCGATGGCACTGGTGGCGGTCGCGGTCTTCATCTATCTGCCGTCCAGCTACGCGGATCTCGACGGGGTCACCAACCGCGAGATCCTCGGCCACAGCGGTGACCCGCGGGTCCTGGCGCTCGTCGCCGTCGCCATCGGCATCGTGCTGGCCGCGCTCATCCAGCAGCTCACGGGCTACTTCACCGAGACGACCCGGCGTCCCGTGCGGGACGTCGGCAAGACCTCGCTGACCGGCCCGGCCACGGTGGTGCTCTCCGGTATCTCGCTCGGTCTGGAGTCGGCCGTCTACTCGGCGGTGCTGATCGGGCTGAGCGTCTACGGCGCCTTCCTGCTCGGCGGCACCTCGATCATGCTGGCGCTGTTCGCCGTCGCCCTCGCCGGCACCGGTCTGCTCACCACGGTCGGTGTGATCGTCGCGATGGACACCTTCGGTCCGGTCTCCGACAACGCCCAGGGCATCGCCGAGATGTCCGGCGATGTCGAGGGCGCGGGCGCGCAGGTGCTCACCGACCTCGACGCGGTCGGCAACACCACCAAGGCGATCACCAAGGGCATCGCCATCGCCACGGCGGTGCTCGCCGCGGCCGCGCTCTTCGGCTCGTACCGCGACGCCATCGCGGAGGCCGTGAGCGATGTGCACACCTCCGTGGCCGGGGAGATGAATCTGAACCTGGACATCTCGCAGCCCAACAACCTCGTGGGCCTCGTCCTCGGCGCCGCCGTCGTCTTCCTCTTCTCCGGGCTGGCGATCAACGCGGTGTCGCGGTCGGCCGGAGCGGTGGTCTTCGAGGTGCGGCGGCAGTTCCGCGAGAAGCCCGGGATCATGAACTACAGCGAGAAGCCCGAGTACGGCCGGGTCGTCGACATCTGCACCAAGGACGCGCTGCGCGAGCTGGCCACACCGGGTCTGCTCGCCGTCCTGGCGCCGATCGCCGTCGGCTTCACCTTCGGGGTCGGCGCGCTCGGCTCGTTCCTGGCGGGCGCGATCGGCACCGGCACGCTGATGGCCGTCTTCCTCGCCAACTCCGGCGGCGCCTGGGACAACGCCAAGAAGCTGGTCGAGGACGGTCATCACGGCGGTAAGGGGAGCGAGGCGCATGCCGCGACGGTGATCGGCGACACGGTCGGCGATCCCTTCAAGGACACCGCGGGCCCCGCGATCAACCCGCTGCTGAAGGTGATGAACCTGGTGGCGCTGCTGATCGCCCCCGCGGTGGTGAAGTTCTCCTACGGGGACAACGCCAGCCCTGGGCTGCGTGCGGTCGTCGCCGGGCTCGCCGTCGCGATCATCGTGGCCGCGGTCTACATCTCCAAGCGGCGCGGAATCGTCGTAGGTGACGAAGACAACTCCGAGCGCGTGGCGAAGTCAGCCGACGCGGCGGTGGTGTCCTAGCCCCGGAAGGGGGCAGGAGGCCGGGAAAGCCCCTGCGACATGCGGGCGGGCGATGTGCGACAGCACATCGTCCGCCCGTGTCCCTGTCCGGGGTGTCCCGTCCGCTCGATGAGGCCATGTCCACAACGAGCGGGGTGCAAATAGCTCCAAAAGTATCGATACAGGGCGCTCACCGGGTGGGCCTCGCCGGATGGACGTGTATGTTCCGGGGCCGAGAGCCATGGAAGGGACCAATCCGGTGAACAAGAAGCTTGTGGCTGCACTGTCCGGCGGTGCGGCACTCGTACTGGCGCTGACCGGCTGCGGGGGCGGCGATGAGGACAAGAAGGTCGACGACTGGGCCAAGTCGGTCTGTGACGAGGTGCAGCCTCAGCTGAAGAAGATTCAGGGCGCCAACACCGCGATCCAGGGTGCCGCCGACGAGCAGGACTCCAAGAAGCTGCAGCAGACGGACTCCAAGGCGTTCCAGGAGATCTCCGAGTCCTACGGGGCACTCGCCAAGGCCGTGAACAAGGCGGGCCCCCCGCCCGTCGACAACGGCGACAAGACCCAGCAGCAGGCGGTCAAGGAGCTCAACGCCACCTCGGGGGCGTACACGAAGCTGAAGACGTCCGTCGACAAGTTGGACACCTCGGACAAGTCCAAGTTCGCCCAGGGGCTCAAGGGCGTCGCCGACGAGCTCGACAAGCTCAGCAAGTCGGGTGACCAGGCCCTGCAGAAGCTGCAGGAAGGAAAGGTCGGCTCGGCGATGGCCAAGCAGCCCGGCTGCCAGAAGCCGAAGACGACCGGCGGCGCCACGGCGCAGTCCTGACGGGCTGCCCAGGGCCGCTCGAGGCCGCCCCGGTTTCTGCCGCCAGGGGCTAACGACGCCGCCTCGCGCTTCCTTTGTCGGCCCGTCAGCCTGGCCGACGCGGGCGATGTCGTCCCGATGCCGACTGTCGTCGCCCGCTGTCGGTGGTTGCCCCGACAATGGGGGCGTGAGTACGCACCAGCCTCCGTTCCGCCTGCCCGTCGCCGACCCCGAGCGCACCGCCCGCCTTCGTGAGGCGCTGTCGGCCGCCTCCTTCACCGCCGATGGCCTGCTGGATCTGCTCGGCTCGTCCGCCTACGCGGCCCTGGCGCGCGGCGAGACCGTCCCGGCGCTGCGCGCCACCCGGGGCGAGAGCAGCCCGCTGGAGACCCTGGTGCGGCTCTTTCTGCTGCAGCGGCCCGTGGCGTACGAGCGGGCGGCCGCGGCCCTGTCGGCCGAGGACTGCCTCGCCGACGGCTGGCTGGTGCGCGAGGGCGACGAGGTGCGCGCGAGCGTGGATGTGCGGCCTTACGGCGGCCCCGAGGACCAGGAGTGGTGGATCGTCTCCGACCTGGGCTGCGCGGTCGGCGGCGCCGGAGGGATCGGCGGCCCGGGCGGCGCGCGCGGCCGTGAGGACCGCTCCCGGCTCGTCCTCGGGGTCGGCGGCGCGTCCACCACGCTCGCCGGTCTCACCGTGCCCGCGCCCGTGGGCCGGGTCCTCGACCTCGGCACCGGCTCCGGTATCCAGGCGCTGCACGCGGGCCGCCACGCCACCCGGGTCACCGCCACGGACCGCAATCCGCGCGCCCTGGCGATCGCCCGGCTGACCCTCGCCCTGTCCGGGGCGCCGGAGCCGGATCTGCGGGAGGGGTCGCTGTTCGAGCCGGTCGGGGACGAGACGTACGACCTGATCGTCTCCAATCCGCCCTTTGTGATCTCCCCCCGCTCCCCGGAGGGCAGTGAGCTGGTCTACCGGGAGGGCGGGATGTCCGGGGACGACCTGTGCCGCACGCTCGTCCAGCAGTCCGCCGGGCACCTCGCCGACGGCGGCTGGTGCCAGCTCCTGGCGAACTGGCAGCACATCGAGGGGGAGGACTGGCGCGAGCGGGTGGCCTCCTGGGTCCCGTCCGGCTGTGACGCGTGGATCGTGCAGCGCGAGGTGCAGGACGTCACCCAGTACACGGAGCTGTGGCTGCGCGACGCCGGTGAGCATCTGGCCGGCCCCGAGGCGTACGCGGCGCGCTACGACGCGTGGCTGGACGAATTCGAGGCGAGCAAGACCAAGGCCGTCGGCTTCGGCTGGATCACCCTGCGCAAGTCCGGCGCCGACCGGCCCTCGGTGACCGTGGAGGAGTGGCCCCATCCGGTCGAGCAGCCGCTGGGGGGCGAGGTCATGGCCCACTTCGACCGGCAGGACTTCCTGCGCACGCATGACGACGCGGCGCTGCTGACCGCCAGCTTCCGGCTGGCGGACGAGGTCGTCCAGGAGCAGGTGGGCCCGCCCGGGGCCGAGGACCCCGAGCATGTGGTGCTCAGGCAGTACCGGGGAATGCGGCGCGCGACGACGGTGGACACGGTCGGGGCGGGCTTCGCGGGTGTGTGCGACGGCACACTGAGCGCGGGCCGGATCCTGGACGCCATCGCCCAGCTGCTCGGGGAGGACCAGGTGGTGCTGCGCGACCGCACCCCGCAGTCCATCCGGCTCCTGGTCGAGCAGGGATTTCTGCGGCCGGTCGGCGACGACGGCATAGAGGCGCGATAGAGCGCGCGGGGCGGATACTTGGGGGCGTACGCCGGTGGTACAGAGCCCTCCCCCGCGCCCCCGTATGGCAGAAAGCTGCCGCCGGAGCGCAGAAGAGGCCACCTGGGACACGGGCCGTACGAGGCGACGCGCGCTGTTCACCCGCGGTTCGCGCTCACGCCTCCCGTGCGTGCCACGCTCCCGGCATGGAGAGCGGACCTGCGATCTTCGCCGGAACGGCATTCGTGTTGTTCGGCGCCGCGCTGCTGCTGTGGACGGCGGCGCGGCTGAGGCTGCGCGCACCGGTGGCACATGGTGTGAGTCCTGTCGCTTCCGCGGCGCTCTCCCTTCTCTTCGGCGTCGCCGCGCTCGGCGGCGGAATCTGGTGCCTCGGTTACGCCTGACAGGGCCTTCCGCGCTGCCTCGTGCCGGGTCCGGGCGGCAGACAGGTCGGTTGTCGGGTTACCGTTCGAGTGGCGTTGCGGGCTTTTTCCGTTTGACACGGGGGCGGGATGTACCGTCACACTCCGCAGCGTCACCGCAGAGGGAGGCCGTGTGAGCGTTACCCACACGGCACTGCCCGTTCACCGAGCGTCGACCGGAGAGAAGAGCCAAGTTGTCCCCGACCACCAGCGAGACCGCGCAGGGCGGCCGCCGACTCGTCATCGTCGAGTCGCCTGCCAAGGCGAAGACGATTAAGGGCTACCTCGGCCCGGGCTACGTGGTCGAGGCCAGCGTCGGGCACATCCGGGACCTGCCGAACGGTGCGGCCGAGGTCCCCGACAAGTACACCGGCGAGGTCCGGCGGCTCGGCGTGGACGTCGAGCACGACTTCCAGCCCGTCTATGTGGTCAACTCCGACAAGAAGAGCCAGGTCAAGAAGCTCAAGGAGCTGCTCGCCGACTCCGACGAGCTCTTCCTGGCCACCGATGAGGACCGCGAGGGCGAGGCCATCGCCTGGCACCTCCAGGAGGTCCTCAAGCCCAAGGTCCCGGTGCGCCGGATGGTCTTCCACGAGATCACCAAGGACGCCATCCGGGCCGCCGTGGCCAACCCCCGCGAGCTGAACCAGCGCCTGGTGGACGCCCAGGAGACCCGCCGCATCCTCGACCGCCTCTACGGCTACGAGGTCTCGCCGGTCCTGTGGAAGAAGGTCATGCGCGGCCTGTCCGCGGGCCGGGTCCAGTCCGTCGCCACCCGTCTCGTCGTCGAGCGCGAGCGCGAGCGCATCGCCTTCCGCTCCGCCGAGTACTGGGACCTCACCGGCACCTTCGCCACCGGCCGGGCCGGTGACGTCAGCGACCCCGGCACCTTCGGCGCCCGCCTTACGGCCGTCGACGGCCTCCGGGTCGCCCAGGGGCGCGATTTCACCTCGCTCGGCCAGCTCAAGGACGGCGTCAACGTCCTGCAGCTGGACGAGGCCGGTGCCCGCTCGCTGGCCACGGCCCTCGCCGACACCGCCTTCACGGTGCGCTCGGTCGAGTCCAAGCCGTACCGCCGCTCGCCGTACGCGCCGTTCCGTACGACGACCCTGCAGCAGGAGGCCAGCCGCAAGCTGGGCTTCGGGGCCAAGGCCACCATGCAGGTCGCGCAGAAGCTGTATGAGAACGGCTACATCACCTATATGCGTACGGACTCCACCGTCCTGTCGGACACGGCGGTCACGGCGGCCCGCGCGCAGGTCACGCAGCTCTACGGCGCCGACTATCTGCCGGACAAGCCGCGCACCTACGCGGGCAAGGTCAAGAACGCCCAGGAGGCGCACGAGGCCATCCGCCCCTCGGGAGACCGTTTCCGCACCCCGGCGGAGACCGGCCTCACGGGCGACCAGTTCCGGCTCTACGAGCTGATCTGGAAGCGGACCGTCGCCTCCCAGATGAAGGACGCGATCGGCAACTCGGTCACCGTCAAGATCGCCGGGCAGGCGAGCGACGGCCGGGACGCCGAGTTCTCCGCCTCCGGTAAGACGATCACCTTCCACGGCTTCATGAAGGCCTACGTGGAGGGCGCCGACGACCCGAACGCCGAGCTCGACGACCGCGAGCGCCGGCTGCCGCAGGTCACCGAGGGCGACCGGCTCTCCGCCGAGGAGATCACCGCCGACGGCCACGCGACCAAGCCCCCGGCCCGCTACACCGAGGCATCGCTGGTCAAGGAGCTCGAAGAGCGCGAGATCGGCCGCCCCTCGACCTACGCCACGATCCTGGGCACCATCCTCGACCGCGGCTATGTCTTCAAGAAGGGCACCGCGCTCGTGCCCTCCTTCCTGAGCTTCGCCGTGGTCAACCTGCTGGAGAAGCACTTCGGCCGGCTGGTCGACTACGACTTCACCGCCAAGATGGAGGACGATCTCGACCGCATCGCGCGCGGCGAGGCCGAGGCCGTGCCGTGGCTGAAGCGCTTCTACTTCGGCGAGGGCGCACAGGCCGGCGCCGCCGAGGCCGGGAACGGCGACGGCGACCACCTCGGCGGCCTCAAGGAGCTGGTCACCGACCTGGGCGCGATCGACGCCCGGGAGATCTCGTCCTTCCCCGTGGGCGACGGCATCGTGCTGCGCGTCGGCCGCTACGGGCCGTACGTCGAGCGTCCGACGGAGATCGAGGGCGGCACCGGCCGGCGCGCCGACGTCCCCGACGACATGCCGCCGGACGAGCTGACCGTGGAGTACGCGGAGGAGCTGCTCGCCAAGCCGAGCGGTGAGTTCGAGCTGGGCCCCGACCCCGACACGGGTCGCCTGATCGTGGCCAAGGACGGCCGCTACGGCCCGTACGTCACCGAGGTGCTCCCCGAGGACACTCCCAAGAGCGGTAAGAACGCCGTCAAGCCGCGCACCGCGTCCCTCCTCAAGTCGATGTCCCTGGACACGGTGACCCTGGCGGACGCGCTCAAGCTGATGTCGCTGCCGCGGGTGGTCGGCGCCGACCCCGAGGGTGTGGAGATCACCGCGCAGAACGGCCGCTACGGCCCGTACCTGAAGAAGGGCACGGACTCGCGGTCGCTGGAGAGCGAGGAGCAGCTCTTCACCATCACGCTCGAGCAGGCGCTGGCGATCTACGCCCAGCCCAAGCAGCGGGGCCGGGCCGCGGCCAAGCCGCCGCTGAAGGAGCTGGGCACCGACCCGGTCAGCGAGCGGCCCGTGGTGGTCAAGGACGGCCGCTTCGGCCCGTACGTCACGGACGGCGAGACCAACGCGACGCTGCGCCGCGACGACGACGTGGAGACCATCACGCCCGAGCGCGGCTACGAGCTGCTCGCCGAGAAGCGTGCCAAGGGCCCGGCCAAGAAGACCGCCAAGAAGACGGCGGCGAAGAAGACCGCGGCGAAGAAGACGGCGACCAAGACGGCCGCCAAGAAGACCGCGGCGAAGAAGACGACGGCCAAGAAGACGACCGCCAAGACCGCCGCCAAGAAGACGGCGGCCAAGAAGTCGTCGGCCAACGCCGAGTAGGAAAGCGGGGCAAGGCGGAGCAATCCCCGCGCCATCCACGGCTCACCGCCCGTTTGTTCGGCCGGGGGGCCGTGGATTCATGTGGTCCGGATAGGCTGGCGGGATGACGCGAGAGCAGCCAACGGACGTGACCGCCACTTCCGGTGCCCTTGCCGCGGACTCCCGCGAGCGGGCCGTACGAGCCCTGCTGCGCTATCAGCCGCTGCGACGGCTCTGGAGCGCCCAACTCGTCGGCGGCGCGGGGGACGCGCTCGCCGTGCTGGTGCTGGTGCTGCTGACGCTGCAGGCGTCCGTGGCCGCGGACTCCTTCGGCGGCGGGTATCGCGGTGCCGCCTTCGCGGTCGCGGTGGTGCTGGGCGTTCGGCTCCTGGCGACCGTGCTGTTCGGCGCGGTGCTGCTGGGGCCGCTCGCCGCGCTCATCGGCCCCTCCGGTCCGCTGGACCGCCGCTGGACCATGGTCGGCGCGGACGGTCTGCGGCTGGTGCTGCTCCTCATCGCGCCCCTGTGGATCGACTGGGCCCCGGCCGACGCCGTCGCCTGGCTGCTCATCACGACCTTCGTCGTCGGCGTCGCGGAGCGCTTCTGGACCGTCGCCAAGGACGGCGCGGCGCCCTCGCTGCTCCCGGCACCGCCCGCCGAGGGCGCGGCCGTGCGCCCGCTGCCCGACCACCTGGACGCGCTGCGGCGGCTCTCGCTCCGTACGAACTTCCTGACGCTGCCGATCGCCGCCGCCGGGCTGCTCGTCGTCACCCTCATCGGCAGGCTGCTGGGCACCGGTGTGGAGTGGTTCCACACCCACCAGGCCGCCCTCGGCTCGTACGTCGGCGCCGGACTCTTCGCCGCGTCGATCTCGATCCTCACCTTCCTCGAGCTGCCCGGCGCGCAGACCAGCCGCACCCGCTCCCCCCTGGAGGGGCTGCGCCGGCCCCGCGCCGCCTCCGGTACCGGCGCCGACAAGGGCCGCACCGGTGCCGTTCCGCTGCTGGTGCTCGCCTGCGCCGGGGTGGCGGGCGCGATCGCCGCGGCCGTGGGTGTCGCCCCGCTGCAGGCCATGGACCTCGGCGGCGGCCCGGTCGCCTTCGCGCTGCTCGCCCTCGTGCTGGCCGGCGGTCCGGCCCTGGGCATCCGCTGGGCCCCGAAGTTCCTCCCGGGACTGTCGCGGCGCAGGCTGCTGGCGCTGTCGGTCGCGCTGACCGGGCTCGCGCTGCTCACGGTGGGCCTGGTGCACGACACGACCACCGTCGTGCTGATCGCCCTGGTCGCGGGCGTGCTGGCCGGGATCGCCGCCCACACCGGCCACGCCCTCCTGGACCAGGAGTCCGAGGAGGCCCGCCGGCCCCGGATGACCGCGCATCTGCAGGCCGTCGTCCGCGTCAGCGTCGGGTTCGGCGCGGTCGTCGCGCCGCTGCTCGCCGCCGTCATCGGACCGCACCGGCTCGGCAGCGGCGATTTCGTCTTCGCCCACGGCGGCGCGGCCTTCACCCTGATGCTGGTGGGCGCGCTGCTGCTGCCCGTCGCCGCGCTGGTCCTCGGCCGGACCGACGACCGGCAGGGAGTGCCGCTGCGGCGCGATCTGCGCGAGGCGCTGCTCGGCGGCGGGGGCGTGGACGAGGGCCCGACCGCCACCGGTTTCTTCATCGCCATCGAGGGCGGCGACGGCTCGGGCAAGTCCACGCAGGTGGAGGCGCTGGCCGAGTGGATAAGGGCCAAGGGCCACGAGGTCGTGGTGACCCGTGAGCCGGGCGCGACCGCGATCGGCAAGCGGCTCCGCTCGATCCTGCTCGACGTCTCGTCCGCCGGGATCTCGCACCGCGCCGAGGCGCTGCTGTACGCGGCGGATCGCGCCGAGCACGTCGACACCGTCGTCCGCCCGGCGCTGGAGCGCGGTGCGGTCGTCATCTCCGACCGCTACATCGACTCGTCCGTGGCCTACCAGGGCGCGGGGCGCGACCTCGCCGCGACCGAGATCGCCCGTATCTCGCGCTGGGCGACGAACGGCCTGGTGCCGCATCTGACGGTGCTGCTGGACGTCTCGCCGGAGACCGCGCGCGAGCGCTTCACCGAGGCCCCGGACCGGCTCGAATCCGAGCCCGCCGAGTTCCACCAGCGCGTACGGGCCGGATTCCTGGCCCTCGCCGCCGCCGACCCGGCCCGCTATCTCGTCGCCGACGCCGGGCAGCTGCCGGAGGCGGTCACCGCCGTGGTGCGCCACCGTCTGGACCAGATGCTGCCGCTGTCCGACGCGGAGGTGAAGGCCCAGGAGGAGGCCCGTAAGGCCGCCGAGGAGGAGGCCCGCCGCCGCGCCGAGGAAGAGGCCGCCCGTAAGGCCGAGGAGGAGCGGCTGGAGCGCGAGCGCCAGGAGGCGCTCGCCAAGGCGCGCGCCGAGGAGGAGGAGCGCAAGCGCCGCGAGCTGGAGGAGGCCCGCCGGCGCGAGGCCGAGCGGCAGGCGGAGGCGGCCCGTCAGCGGGCCGAGGACGCGCGCCGCAGGGCCGAGGAGGACCGTAAGCGCATCGAGGCCGAGGACCGCGCCCGCGCCGCTGACGAGGAGCGGCGCCGCCTGGAGGCGGAGGCGGAGTCGCTGCGGCGGGCCGAGGCCGAGGCGCGCCGCCAGGAGGAGCAGCGCAAGGCCGAGGAGGCGCTGCTGCGGGCGGAGCAGGCGCGGCTGGCGGCGGACGCGGCGGATGCGGCGGCTTCCTCCGGGGCCGAGGCGCCGACCGTGGAGACCGAGACCCCGGCCCCGCCGCCCCACGACGCGGACGGGCCCCGGGGAGCGGACGGCTCCCAGGACACCGGCGGCGCCCGGGACGCGGCGGGCCCCGCCTCCGGCGACCCGGACTCGACGAAGACGGTCCAGACGCCGCGGTTCGACCCGTGGGCGGAGTACGTCGGCGAGGGTGGCTCCGGCCGTCCCGCCGTCCCGGACGCGGACGAGACCGCGGTGCTGCCGCCCGTGCCTCCCCAGAACGGCCCGGACGCCGGTGACACCGCCGTGCTGCCGCCCGTACGGCCCCAGGACGGCCCGGAGCGCCGGGGCGGCCCGGACGCCGAGGAGACGGCCGTCCTGCCCCAGCCGCCCGCCGAGCCGCCCACGAACGCGGCCGACGAGACGGCCGTGCTGCCGCCCGTACGGGACGAGCGGTCCGCCGACCCGGCGGACCGGGTCCCGCCGTGGCTGTTCCGGCAGGAGCAGGAGCAGGGCCGGGGCGAGGGGAACGACCGCACGCGCGAGATGCCGCAGTACGGCCACGGTCCGGGCCAGGGCCAGGGTCACGACCAGGGCCAGGCGTGGGGCGGTACGGAATCTCCGCGTCCGCGCCGCCGTCGTCCCGAGTGGGCGGAGGAGACCCCGCTGGACGACCTCCCGTCGCTGGCCGACGAGCTGCTCGGCCCGCGCGACGACGAGGACGGCCGACGCCGCTGACGGCAGGGCGGTGACGTCATGGCGCTGACGGCAGGGCGGTGCGGCATGGCGCCGACGGGTGGTCGCTGACGGCAGGTCGGCGACGTGGGGGCCCTTGACCGGGCCTCCTGACGGCAGGACGCCGATGGCCATGTGGGCGAGGATCGGTGGCCGAACCCCGTCACCGGTGACGTCGACGGCAAGCGCTACACCGCGCAGGAGATCTCCGCGCGGGTGCTGCGGAAGCTCCAGCGCGACGCCGAGGCGAATCTCGGCGAGGAGGTCACGGACAGGGCCGCCGAGGCACGGTGACACGTTGGGGCGCTGACGGCAGGGACGCTGGCGAGTGGCCGCTGACGGCAGGCGCCCACCAGCCCCCCGTGACGGAAGGCCCCTGACGGAGGCCGACCGACGGAGACCCGCTGACGGCCCGCCCAGCCGGGTGCCCCGCCGACGGCGTGCTCGGCTGTCGGTGGGGTGGCCCACAATGGGATGCCGTAAGCACGAACGGCGGAGGCAGCCATGGCGGTGTGGGACGACCTGGTCGGGCAGGACCGAGTAGCGGCCCAGCTGACGGCGGCCGCGCGGGATGCGGACGCCCTGGTCACGGCGGCGGGCGAGGCGACCCCGGCCGCGGAGCCCATGGCGTCGTCCAAGATGACCCACGCCTGGCTGTTCACCGGCCCGCCCGGCTCCGGCCGGGCCACCGCGGCCCGCGCCTTCGCCGCCGCGCTGCAGTGCGTCAGCCCGGACCGGGCGCTCGGCGGCGCCCCCGGCTGCGGCTTCTGCGACGGCTGTCACACCGCCCTCGTCGGCACCCACGCCGATGTGGAGGTGGTCCGTACGGACATGCTCACCATCGGCGTCAAGGAGACCCGGGAACTCGTCCGCCGTGCCCAGCTGTCGCCCGCCGGCGGCCGGTGGCAGGTGATCGTCATGGAGGACGCCGACCGCCTTACCGAGGGCGCGGGCAATGTTCTCCTCAAGGCCGTCGAGGAGCCCGCGCCGCGCACCGTATGGCTGCTGTGCACGCCCTCGCTGGAGGATGTGCTGCCCACGATCCGCTCCCGCTGCCGCCTCCTCACCCTCCGCACTCCTCCGGTGGAGGCCGTCGCGGACCTCCTCGTCCGGCGCGACGGCATCGACCCCGAGCTCGCCGCCTCCGCCGCCCGCGCCACCCAGGGCCATATCGACCGCGCCCGCCGACTGGCCACCGACGAGCGGGCCCGCGCCCGCCGCGCCGCCGTCCTGAAGCTCCCGCTGCGCGTCGACGACGTGGGCGGCTGCCTCAAGGCGGCCCAGGAGCTGATCGACGCGGCGGCCGAGGACGCCAAGCAGGTGGCGGAGGAGGTCGACGTCAAGGAGACCGAGGAGCTGCGCGCCGCCCTGGGCGCCGCCGCCGGTACGGGCGGGCGGCTGCCGCGCGGCACGGCCGGGGCGATGAAGGATCTCCAGGACCGCCAGAAGCGCCGTGCCACCCGCACCCAGCGCGACACTCTCGACCTCGCGCTCACCGATCTGATCGCGTTCTACCGCGATGTGCTGGCCCTCCAGCTCGGCTCCCAGGTCGCGCTCGCCAACACCGACGTACGGGACGCGCTGGAGCGGATCGCCTCGGGCTCGAAGCCCGAGCGGACGCTGCGCCGGATCGAGGCGATCACGGCGTGCCGTCAGGCGCTGGACAGCAATGTGGCGCCCCTGCTGGCGGTCGAGGCGATGACCATGGCGCTGCGGGCCGGCTGAGTCACCCGTACGGGTTCGCTGTCGGGCGCATGAAGCGTGTCCGGGCGGATACCCTCCGTAAGGGGGCAAACCGGCCGTATCTCCAGGGCTCGATGTCCAGGACCCGATCTACAGGATCCGGGTGATCACCCTGGCCACCCTGGCCACCCGGATCACCTTGCTCGACGTGATCCGGATGATCCGACCGGTGCGATCCCGCGACTCGACCGCGCGAACCGAGGGATCAGCCCATGAACGCCCCGCACAGCAGCCGCCCGCTCCGGACCCTCGGCGCCGCCCTCGCCTCCGCCGCCCTGCTGTCCTCCGGCTGCTCCGCGGACGCCTCCGCGCCGCCCGCCGCGTCGATGCCGAAGAAGGCCGTCCCCGCCGCCCTCAGGCCGTACTACGAGCAGTCGCTGAGCTGGCGCCCCTGCGGCGGCGCGGACTTCGAATGCGCCACGCTCAAGGCCCCGCTCGACTACACGAGACCCGGCTCCGGCCGGGATCTGAGCCTCGCCGTCTCCCGTAAGAAGGCGACGGGCCCCGGCCGCTCCCTCGGTTCGCTTCTGGTGAACCCCGGCGGCCCCGGCGGCTCCGCGGTCGGCTATCTGCAGAGCTTCGCGGCCGTGGGCTACCCGACCCGGGTGCGCGCCCGCTACGACATGGTGGCGATGGACCCGCGCGGTGTGGCCGACAGCGAGCCCGTCACCTGTCTGAGCAACAAGCAGATGGACGCCTTCACCCAGACCGACCAGACGCCCGACGGCCGCGGCGAGACCGGTCGTCTCGTCGCCGCCTACAAGAAGTTCGCGCACGGCTGTGAGGCCCGCTCCGGCCGGATCCTCCGCCATGTCTCGACGGTCGAGGCGGCCCGCGACATGGATGTGCTGCGCGCCGCGCTGGGCGACCGGAAGCTCCATTACGTCGGCGCCTCCTACGGCACCTTCCTCGGCGCCACCTACGCCGATCTCTACCCGCACCGCGTGGGCCGTCTCGTCCTCGACGGCGCCCTCGACCCGACGCTGTCCTCCCGGCGCATCAACCGCGACCAGACCGCCGGTTTCGAAACCGCCTTCACGGCCTTCGCCGGGGACTGCGTGCGCCGCACCGGCTGCCCGCTCGGCACCGGATCCGTGGCCGCCGCCCGCGACCGGCTCAGCGCCTTCTTCACCCGGCTCGACTCCCACCCGGTGCCCACCGGCGAGTCCCGGGCCCTGGGCGAGCCCCTCGCCACCATGGGCGTGATCTCCGCCATGTACGACGAGACCGCCTGGCCCCAGCTGCGCACCGCCCTCCGCTCCGCGATGCGCGGCCACGGCGCCGGTCTGCTCAGCCTGGCCGACCTCTACTACGAGCGCGACACCGACGGCTCGTACGCCAACCTCATGTACGCCAACCCCGCCGTCAACTGCCTCGACCTCCCACCCGCCTTCCGCACCCCCGCCGAGGTCAAGAAGTCCCTCCCCGCCTTCCAGGAGGCATCCCCCGTCTTCGGCGGCGCCCTCGCCTGGGCGGCCCTGAACTGCGCCTACTGGCCCGTCCGCCCGACCGGCACCCCGCACGCCCTGCACGCCAAGGGCTCCGCCCCCATCGTCGTCGTCGGCACCACCCGCGACCCCGCCACCCCCTACCCCTGGGCCCGCGCCCTGGCCGCCCAGCTCTCCTCCGCCACCCTCCTCACCTACGACGGCGACGGCCATACGGCCTACGGCCGCGGCAGCAGCTGCATCGACAACGCGATCAACACCTACCTCCTCACCGGCCGCCCACCGGCCCCCCACACCCGCTGCCGCTGACCAGCCCCGGCCCCGCCCGGGCCGCACCCGGCCCCGTACGGAGCACCCCTCGAAACTGTGTAGACTTGGCGACGCTGCTGCTGCCAATCTGGCTCCGCGGCATGCCGCCTTAGCTCAGTCGGCCAGAGCGACGCACTCGTAATGCGTAGGTCAAGGGTTCGATTCCCTTAGGCGGCTCACTTGAGGCCCAGGTCACCTTCTCTGTGACCTGGGCCTTTTTTGTTTGGCGCAGATGCCGTGACCCGGCTCCTGCCGGGCCTTGTGGGGGCTGTCCCCCGTGCGAGCTACGCGTAGGTGTCCACCGTGTGGTGACGATTCCGGGGGGCCGGATCCGTAGCGTTCGAGGTCGCCGCGGCGGTTCGGCTGCGGATATGGCGGCGCATTGCGCGACCGCCACGGAAATGCAGCCTTTTCGGCGTCAATTCTCTTACTGGGGAGCAAACATGGTCCGCAATGGTCGGCTGTCGGCTGTGATCGCGCTGTCGTGTGCCGTGGCAGGTGTGGGGCTTGTCGGCTGTGAGGACTCCACGAAGGCGGATGCGGACGCGTCCGCCGGCGGGAGGTCCGCTGCTGCTCCGGAGAAGGCGGCTGACGAGGGCTTGCTCACCGGCACCAAGAAGATCGAGGTCGGCGGGCGGTTGGTGAATGTGTCGTGTGCGGGTACGTCGGCGGACGACCGGCCGGTCGTCGTGCTTTTGGCCGGGGGTGGCGATGGGCTGGAGAAGGTGGTCGGTATTCAGAAGACCCTGAGTGAGAAGAATCGGGTCTGCGCCTATGACCGCTTCGGCGAAGGGTCCAGTGACAAGCCCGAGGGGCCTCAGACCCTCAAGAGCACGGGGAAGGTTCTGACCGCCGTGCTCGATCGTGTCGCCGGTGACCGTCCGGTCGTGCTGGCGGGGCATTCGCTGGGCGGGCTGATCGCCGCCCGGTATGCCCCCGACCATCAGGACAGGGTCAAGGGGCTGGTCTTGATGGACGCCACCTCGCCGACGCAGACCGCGGATCTCAACAAGGGGATCCCCGAGTCCGCGACCGGCCCGGCGGTCGAATTGCGTGATCAGACCCTCGCGATCCTTCATGGCGGGGAGCCGGAGATGCTCACGGTGCCGGACGGGAAGGTCCGTTCGGCCGGGGACATCCCGGTGGAGGTGATCCATCACGGGAAGCAGTACCTCGCGGCGGTTCCCGACTACGGGCCGGGCCTGGAGCGGGCGTGGACCAATGGCCAGCGCAAGTGGCTCGCGGTCTCCAGCCGCAGCAGGCTGAGCACCGCCAAGAACAGCGAGCACTACATCTACGTCGACCAGCCCGATGTCGCCGTCCGGGCGATAGAGCGCGTCACCTCACAGGCCGCCGACCGCGCGTAGGGCCCGCGTTGGAGATCTCCCTGCGTAGCGTTTCCTCCGTCCGCGGCGTTTTGGCTGTGGAGGGACGAAGGAGTCGATGATGAGACCGGTGCCGGTGATGGCTGTTCGGCGGGTGCCGGAGCTGTGGCGCCGGTTCGACGTCACGGTCCGGGATCTGCCGCTCGGGCTGCTGATCCTCGCCGGGTCGCTCGTACCGGCGTTCCACAACCACGGGACGCAGCTCGGCGGTCTGCCGGCCCGCCCCTTCGATGTGCTGGCCGTGGTGGCAATCGCCCTCCAATGCCTTCCGCTCGCGGTGCGGCGGCGGTGGCCGATCGTCTGTCTCGCCCTGGTGTCGGTCGGCTTCGCCGTCGACCAGCTCCGCGGCTACCACTCGTTCGCGGGCACCGCGGTGCCCGTCGCGCTGCTGAGCGTGGGGTCGCATCTGGAGCGGCACCGGCGCGCCACCGCGCTCCTCTTCTCGGCGGCGTATGTGCCGCTGGCGGTCGCGCTCTACCGGCTCGGTTCGGGCGCCGAATCGCCGGGTGAGTTCCTGATGTACTACCTGGCGCTGGCCCTCCCGTGGGGCATGGGGTCGTGGCTGCGCTCCACCCGGGTCGCGGAGGCCGAACGCCGCCGCCGGGTCGCCGAGCACACCCGCACCGCCGAACGCACCCGCATCGCCCGCGAGCTCCACGACGTCGTGACCCACCATGTGACCGCGATGGTCGTACAGGCCGAGGCGGCACGCTATCTGACGGCCGCGCCCGACCGGCTCGACCAGGCCCTGACCGCCGTCACCGACACCGGCCGACGGGCCATCACCGATCTGCGGCACCTGCTCGATCTGCTCAACCCCGACTACGGCACCGAGACCAGGACACCGGCCGTCGGCAGGCTTCGCACGCTTGTGGAGCAGACCCGGCGGGCCGGGCAGCCGGTGGAGTTCACCGAGGAGGGCACGCCGGCGGAGTCGACCGGCAGCGCCGACTTCGTCGCCTACCGGGTGGTGCAGGAGGCCCTGACGAATGCCCTCAAGTACGCTCACGGCAGCCACACCTCGGTCCAGGTGCACCACGGCGCAAGGGAGATCACCGTGGAGGTCAGCACGGACGGTTCCGGCTCACGGGCCGGGTCGCCCGGCGGGAGCGGGCGGGGCCTGGCCGGGCTGCGCGAACGGGTCGACGTCCTGGGCGGCGACTTCAGCGCGGGCGTGCGGACGGGCGGCGGCTTCGTCGTGCGGGCACGGATACCCGCGAGGAGCCCGTCATGACCGAGCCGATCCGGGTCCTGGTCTGTGACGACCAGGTGCTGGTCCGCACCGGGCTGGTGACGATCATCGACGCTCAGCCCGACCTCGACGTGGTGGGCGAGTGCGGGGACGGTCAGACCGCGGTCGAGCTCGTCGGCCGGCTGCGCCCGGAGGTCGTGGTGATGGACGTGCGCATGCCGGTGCTCGACGGCATTGAGGCCACCCGGCTGCTGGCCGGTGCCGGGGTGCCGCATCCCGTCAAGGTGCTCGTGGTGACCACGTTCAACCTGGACGAGTACGTCTACGAGGCGCTGCGCGCGGGGGCGAGCGGGTTTCTGCTCAAGGACGCGCCGCCGTCCCAACTGCTCCATGGCATCCGGACCGTGGCCACCGGGGCGGCACTGCTGGACCCCGAGGTGACGCGGCAGCTCGTGGGCACGTACGCCGCCCGCATCCGGCCCGCCGAGGGCCCCCCGCGCGACATCCCGCTGACCCCTCGCGAACTGGAAGTCCTCCGCCTCATCGCGAACGGCCTCTCCAACAGCGAAATCGCCGGGACCCTCGTGATCAGCCAGGAGACCGTCAAGACCTTCGTATCCCGCATCCTCGCCAAGCTCGGCCTCCGCGACCGCGTCCAGGCGGTCGTCTACGCCTACCGCCGGGGTCTGGTGACCTGACGGCGCCGCGCGGGTGGCCGGGGCACACGGAACCCCAGCTCGGAACCGGGTCCGAGCTGGGGTTCGTCATGTCGTCTGCCGTGTCGTCAGCTGTTGATGGGGGGCCTGGAGGACCAGGCCGTCAGCGACAGGGTGCCGTTGTCGAGGTCCTCGCCGAAGGCGACGGTGCTGTGGGAGTTGCTGCCCGTCGGGGAGATCTGCAGGTACTTCGCGTGGGCGGTCGAGGCGCCGGTGGTGGTCCACACCAGGTCGGCCCAGGCGCTCTTGCCCGGTCCGAGGGTGATCGGGTGGGAGCCCGGGTCGGTGGCGAAGTAGGTGCTGCCGTGGCGGGCGGTGGTCTTGATGGCGGTGTGTCCGGCGCCCTCCAGGGCCAACCCGGCGTAGCCGCTGATCACGCAGGTCTCGTCGCCGGTGTTCTTCACCCGCAGGAAGGTACCCCGGTGGTTCATCCCCGCCTGGGAGGTACCGGCCGAGTCCAGGGTCGCCCGCAGCGTCCCCGGCTGGCATTCGGCGGTCGCCTGCGCCTTGTCGGACCCCGAGCCCAGGGCCGTTGCCTGCTTGCCCGACTGGCCCGCCTGGTTGTGGATCGAGGCGTCCGACTGCGACGACTTCGCGGAGGACGACGCGTGGGAGGAGGAGTTCCCCTTGGCGTCGGACGACGAGTCGTTGCTCCCGCAGGCGGTGAGGGCGACGGCCGAGGCGGCGGCGATCAGCGCGGCCACACCGGCCTTGCGGACTCGGCGGTTGAGAATGTGGTGCGACATGACGACCCCCATGGGCTTCTGGATGGTGCGGTTCCTGCTCACGCACCATCCATGGTGTCGGCCGCCGCTGGCGTTCTCTTAACGACCGCTGCCGATTCGCTAACGTCCGGCTAACGCCCGCCGTCAGCCCTCCGCCGGGGTCCAGTCGGCCACGAGGTCCAGGAGACCGGGGAAGCGGGCATCGAGGTCGGCGATCCGGACGTGGCTGCGGCGCTCCAGGCCGTATTGGCGCTGACGGGTGATGCCGGCCTCGCGAAGAGCCTTGAAGTGGTGGGTGAGCGAGGACTTGGGGCGGTCCAGCCCGAACCAGCCGCAGGTGTGATCGAACCGCTCCGATTCGAGGAGGAGTTTGCGCACGATGCGGAGGCGGAGGGGGTCACTCAGCGCGCCCAGGACCGTTTCCAGGCGGATCTCCTCCACGGCCGGCTCCGGGAGCGGGGGCGGGAGGTCGGGGGGTTCGGGGAGCGCCTTGATGGCGGGGCGGGCGCTTTGGGCTGATGGCGCCGTATGGGTGGCTCGAGTGGTCCGGGTGGTCATCGGTGGGGTCCTCGTCGCGCGGCTCGCTGTACGAGTCCGATCGTACTGCATGCTAAGTTCGACTTAAGTCGTACTGAGGTCGTCGGGAGGAGCTGTCGTGACGGGGAGTCGAACCGTGGCGGTGCCGGATGCGCGGGAGGCGCATGGCGAGAAGGAGGAGGGGGCGGCCGCGACCCGGTGGGTGTGGACGGCCGCATGGCCGGTCACCGCCGTGTTCGTCCTCTCGAACGCGGCGACGCCGCTGTATGTGCGGTGGCAGCGGGAGATCGGGTTCTCCAAGGGCACCCTGACGGTGATCTTCGCCTGCTACATCGTCGGACTGCTCGGTTCGCTGCTGGTCTCGGGCGTGGTGTCGGACCGGGTGGGGCGGAAGCCCGTGCTGCTGCCCGCGCTCGGGCTCGCGATGGCGGCCTGCGCGATCTTCGCGAGCGCGTCGGCCGTGGCGGCGCTGATCGTGGCGCGGCTGTTCAGCGGGATCGCGGTGGGCGCCGTCGTCTCCGCCGGGATGGCGGCGGTGACCGATGTGGCCGGGCCGGGGCGACGACGGCTGGCGGCGCTGCTGGCCTCGTGCGCGATGGTGTGCGGGGCCGGGCTGGGGCCGTTGCTCGCCGGGGTGCTGGGCAAGGGGGTGTTCGTCCTGGAGGCGGTGCTGCTGGCGGCGGCGGTCGTGGCGGTGGTGCGGATGCCGGTACGGCGTCCCGTCGCGCCCGCGAAGGGGGCGTGGGTGCGGATGCCCGGGGTGCCGCGGGGGAGCGGAGGGCAACTTCTCATGGGTATCGCCGTCTTCGCGCCCGGCATCACCGCCACCTCCTTCGTGCTGTCCCTCGGGCCGTCGCTGCTCTCGGGGCTGCTGGACACCACCAGCCCGGTGGCCGCAGGGGCCATGGCCTTCGTGATGTTCCTCACCGCGACCGGTGCGCAGTTCGCGGTCCAGCGGCTGGACCGGCGGACGATCCTCATCGCCGGTGCCGTCAGTACGACGATCGGCATGGGGGCGCTCATCGCCGCCGTCCGAGCCTCCTCCGTACCGCTGCTCGTCGCCGCCGCGCTGCTGGCCGGGGCGGGCCAGGGGATGGGGCAGCTCGGCGGGCTGTCGCTGCTCAACTCCAGTGTTCCGGCGAGCCGTCTGGCGGAGGCCAACGCGGCGCTCAACGTCGGGGGCTATGTGCCCGCGGGCGTGCTGCCGGTAACGGCGGGTTACCTCAGCGACGCGGCGGGGCTGACGACGGGGGCGACCGTCTTCGGGGCCGTTCTCATGGCGTTGGCCCTCGTCGGGGGGCTGGTGGTGCTCGCCGGTCCGCGATCCGCCCGCGGGAAGTAGGCATGGGGGCATGAAGGGTGGGTAGACGGGACCCCAATCAGCCTATGCATGCAGCCGATACAGGGAGTGCGACGGTGAACGACACGGCACCCGTGACAATGTCGACACTGACGGCAGCCGGAGCTGAGCAAGCACATGGTGTTCAGGTACGTGACATTGCACTGAATGGAATGGAGAACGCCGGAACGTCCGATCTGCCCACGGTGGACGATCCGGCAAAGGTGGCGCCCAAGGACGCGCGGGCGCTGACCAAGACGTTCCTGGACCGGCTGACGGAGCTGGAGGAGGGGACGCATGAGTACCAGTACGTGCGGAACACCCTCATCGAGCTCAACCTGTCGCTGGTCCGGTACGCCGCCCGGCGGTTCCACAACCGCTCGGTGGAGATGGAGGACATCGTCCAGGTCGGCACCATCGGGCTGATCAAGGCGATCGACCGGTTCGACCTGAGCCGCGAGGTCGAGTTCACCACCTTCGCCGTTCCGTACATCGTCGGCGAGATCAAGCGATTCTTCCGCGACACCAGCTGGGCGGTGCATGTTCCCCGCCGCCTGCAGGAGTTGCGGATCGACCTCGCCAAGGCGAACGAGGAGCTGTTCCAGCGGCTGGACCGGTCGCCCACCACGGCCGAGCTCGCGGAGTATCTGCAGCTGAGCGAGGACGAGGTCGTCGACGGACTGGTGGCCAGCAACGGCTATCTCACCACCTCGCTGGACGCGCCCGCGGAGCAGGAGAGCGGGGCAACGCGGGTGACCACGTACGCGGACCGGTTCGGCGATGTCGACCCGGCCATGGAGACCGTGGAGAATCTGCACGCGCTCAAGCCGCTGGTGGAAGAGCTCGGTGAGCGGGACCGCCGCATTCTGCAGCTGCGGTTCGGCGAGGAGCTGACCCAGTCGGAGATCGGCGCCGAACTCGGCGTCTCCCAGATGCATGTCTCCCGGCTGCTCAGCCGCGCGCTGGGCCGGCTGCGGCGCGGAATGCTCGCCGACGACTAGGCACGTCATGCCCGCCGACGGGGCACGTAATGCCTGTCGCGTACTACGCGTAGCGAATTCCGCTCACCGCCGCACTGGCCTTTACAACAAAACAAGGGCCTTTACGGCAGAACACAGGAACGCAGACCGAAGGGGCCCGGCCGGAGATTTCTCCGGCCGGGCCCCTTCGGTCTGCGCCGTGTCGGGTTTATCCGCACGGTCTTCGGGCTACCAGCGGTACCACCGCCCACGTCGCCCGCCGACCGTCGGCCGGGCGACGAAGCCGATCAGCCAGACGGCGAGCACGATGACCGCGATCCACCACAGAGCCTTCAAGGCGAATCCGGCGCCGAAGAGAAGCAGTGCGAGAAGAAGAACGACAAGCAGGGGAACCATATTTACCAACCTCCTCGACGCCGCGAGTACCCCATCGGGATTCCGGCACACCTGATCAATTCATGCTGTTTCGAACACTCCCGTTACCCCTGGTGGATGGGTGGCCTGGCGAGCCACGGTGAGCGGAGGCAGGCTGGAGGAGCAGAGGTCAGAGGGTGATACGTCATGATCCAGCCAGCCGATATCCGTGAGTGGCGTGACCAGGATGTGGTCGATGAGCAGGGCCGCAAGATCGGGGTGCTCGAGGCGATCTACGTGGCCACCGCCACCGACGAGCCCGCCATGGCCACGGTCCGCACCGGACTGCCCACCCGCCACCGGCTGGTGTTCGTCCCGGTGGACGACGCGGTGGTAGGGCCGGGCTATGTGAAGGTCTCCTACACACGGTCGCTGGTGAAGAAGGCCCCCTCGCTCGGCATCGACGATGTGCTGCCCGCGGAGCAGGAGGGGGCGATCTTCCAGCACTACGGGAAGACGTACCAGTCGGGTCCGGGCGGCGGGCGGCAGCTCGCACGCCGCTGATGGTCGAGGACGCTTGACGCGCGAGGAGAGGTGTCGGCCGTGGCGCTCTTCCTGTTCCTGGTGATCGTGGCCATCGTGCTCGGTCTCATCGGCTGGGTGGTGCACGGGCTGGGCTATCTGCTGGTCATCGGTGTGGTGGTGCTGGTGATCGACATCGTCCTCGGGCTGGTGCGGCTGGTGCGAAGGTCCCGGCGGCACCGGATCCGATGATGGGGCGCGAGACGGCCGGGGTCCCCTTCGGCGCCCACTCCGTCCCCCACGCCCCCGGCACGCTCCGGCTCTCCGGCGACCCGGCGGCGGCCGACCGGCAGGTCCTGGAGTACTACCGAAGGTGGAAGGCGTTCTTCCTCCGCTCGGGCGATGAGGTGGGCGGCCGGGGCCGGTGCGCGGTGTTCACACCCGACGCGGCCCACCCCTTCGTCGCCGAGGCCCAGGGCTACGGACTGGTGATCACCGCGCTGACGGCGGGCGCCGACCCCGATGCCCACGCCCTCTTCGACGGCATCCTCCGCCATGTGCTGGCCCACCCCTCCGTCAACCACCCCGAGCTGCACGCCGCCCAGCAGGACGCCGGTGGCCGGGACGTCGGGGGACGGGACTCCGCGACCGACGGCGACCTCGACATCGCGTACGGACTGCTGCTCGCGGACCGGCAGTGGGGCGGCGGCCACGGCGACTACAAGGCGCTCGCCCTGCGGCGGATCGACGCCGTCATGGAGCGCGAGGTGCACCCCGGCACCCGGCTGACCAAGCTGGGCGACTGGTCCTCGGGCCGTTTCGACGAGGTCTCCCGGACGTCGGACTGGATGCCGGACCACCTCCGGGCGTTCCGGACGGCGACCGGCGATCCGCGGTGGGACGAGGTGCTGGACGCGCAGCTGTCGCTGGCCGGTGCGCTGCGCACCCGCCATGCCCCGGCCACCGGGCTGCTCCCCGACTTCGTCGTGGACACCACGTCCGGCGCTCCGAGGCCCGCGCCGGGGAAGGTGCTGGAGAGCCCGCATGACGGCGACTACCACTGGAACGCCTGCCGCGTCCCCTGGCGGCTCGGCGCCGACGCGGTGATCAGCGGCGACGCACGGACCCGGGCCGCCGCGCGCGGGCTCAGCCGCTGGGCGAGGGCGGCGACGGGCGGTGACCCCGGGCGCATCCGGAGCGGATACCGGCTCGACGGCACGGCCTACGGGGACCCGGGCTCGTCCGCCTTCTTCGCGCCCTTCGCGGTCGCCGCGATGACGGAGGGCGGGAGGGATGACGACGGGGGCGAGGGGGAGGGCGGGGCCGCGCAGCGTTGGCTGGACGCGCTGTGGGCGCGGATGTGCGGCTCCCCGCCCGATCCGGCCCGCGCCTACGCGGCCGGGGTGCAACTCCAGTCGATGCTGGTGGTCAGCCACAACTACTGGGTGCCGTAGAGGTGCCCGGCCCGGGCGGCGGAGCGGCGTCGGCCCGTCGCGTCACCGTCTCGCGGAGCGATTCCAGGGCGGTCCTCGCCGGGCAGTCGGGGAGCGTCGACAGGGCCGCGCGGGCGGCGAGCGAGCCGGTCCGGCTCGCCAGTACCTCCAGATGGTGCTCGACGGGGTCGCGGTCGCCGCCCCCGTGTTGTCCCGGTGGGCGTCCGGGCACGGGGCGCCGCGCCGTACGGTCGCCTCGTCCCGTACGCCGTCGTGGTAGTGCGTTGGCCAGATGGGTCAGCTCGACGACGGCGGCGGCGGGGACCACGCCCGGTGCGCCGGGGTCGCCGGACCGCGCCGCCGGCAGCGCCGGCAGCGGCCGGAGCCGCTGCCGGCCGTGCGGGTCAGCTCCCGCGCCGCCTCGGTGATGAACGGCACCTCGCTCTTGGTGGCCTTCAACAGGCCCTCGTCGACCGCCGCTTGGGCGGCCCGGAGGCCGTCCGCCGACGCGCGGTCCCGCACGGTCGGCTGCATGGAACGGTCGGCTGCATGGACGGAAATGTCTCATATGTCGTCGGTGGCCGGTCTCAGGACGGCGGCTCAGGAATCCTTCGTGGCCGGAACCCTGGCCCGGATGCGGCTTCCCTGCCCGGGGCGGCTGTCCACGTTCAGCGTGCCGCCCACCTCACGGGCCCGCTCCCGCATGGAGAGCAGTCCGAGATGGCCGGGGAAGGAGCCCTTGCAGTCGAAGCCCACGCCGTCGTCGGCGACCGTCAAGGTGACGGCGCCCGGTTCGTTGAGCAGATGGAGCCGTACGTTCCGGGCCTGCGAATGCTTGGCGATGTTGTGCAGCGACTCCTGGGCGATCCGGTACAGGGCGTGCTTGGCCTCCGGTGTGGTCTCCGGTTCGGCGTCCAGCTTCGCCTCGGTGGTGATCCCGTACCGGGCCCGGAGCGCCTCGACATGCTGGGTGAGCGCGGCGACCAGGCCCTCGGCCTCCAGCGATTCGGGTCGCAGCCGGCACAGCAGGGTCCGGGTCTCGGCGATCGCGGCGTCCGCGAGCCGCCGTATGTACTCGATGGGCTCGGCGAGTTCGGCCAGCTCGGCGAGGTCCACCACCTCCCCGACGGCCTCGTGGCCGCCCGCCGGAGCGACCCATACCGCCCCTTCTCCCGGGCTCCGCGTCTCGGCCCGTCCCACCGGCTCCGCGCTGTCGATGTCGCGTTCCAGCATCTCGCGGGCGGTACGGGCACCCAGTGCGATGCCGTAGAGCGCCTGCGAGACCGAGTCGTGCAGCTCGCGCGAGATGCGCTGCCGCTCCTCGCGGACGGACCTCTCCTGGGTGGCCCCCTGCTGCCGGTCGTTCTCCACCGCGCAGGACGCATGCCCCGCGATCACCTCCAGGAGGGTGATGTCCGCCTCGCCGGGGTCGCGGCCGGGCGGGAAGTGGCAGCACATCGCGCCGATCGCGGTGGATTCGCGCAGCAGTGGCCAGGCGGCCACCGCACCCCGCGCCGGGCCGTCGCCGTCCGCGCCGGTACGGCCGCCGCCGTGGATGACGGGCGCGGCCCCGGCGATCGCCTCCAGCGCCGGTTTCCGGGACGGTGGGGTGTGGCCGTGGCCGCCGCCGACCAGGCGCAGATTCGCCGACGGTCCGGGCTCCAGCAGATAGACCGTGCAGCTCGCGGCGCCGGTACGGGCCACCGCGCCCGCGGCCAGGGAGTCCAGGGTCCGCCGTACGCAGGGGCCGGAGGAACGGGTGAACCCCGAGGGACCGGACGAGCCCCAAGCGGAACCCGAAGGGCCAGCGGCCCCCGTGACCCCTGACGCCCCCGCGAATCCCGAGGGCCCCGAAGATCCGGACGACCCGGAAGCCCCCGCGAATCCCGAAGGCTCCGGCAGGCCCGAAGCCCCCGATGAACCCCAAGCGCCCGCGGAACCGGCGGAGCCCGGCCCGGCGGCCGCGGACGCCAGCCGCCGCAGATGTTCCCGGTGCCGGATCTGGGCGACGGCATGGGCGGCGGGGGCCGCGAAGCGTCCCACGGTGCTCACGTCGGCATGGCTGAGCCGCCGCCCGCCACCGCGGTTCGCCACCTCGATCACCCCCACGGGGTGGCCGCGCACCAGCAGCGGCGCGTCCAGCACCGAGGCCGGGACCGCGTGCCGGGGGTCCCGGCCGAGCCGGCGCGGCCGCCGTTCGTGGCTGGAGACCGTGGGCCGTCCGGCGCGGATCGCCTGGCGGGCGGGGGAGGAGCCGCCGGGCGTCAGGGGTCCGCTCGGCGCGGTCCATGGGGCGCCGTCGGTGGCTCGTATCGTCAGGACGTCGCCCGGCTCCAGCACCATCACCCGGGCCATATCGGCGCCCAGGAGCTCACGCACCCGGCGGGCGATCAGCCGGAGCGTGGCATCGGCGGGCTCGCCCGCCAGGATGTGTTGGGTGACCTCGGCGAGCGCGGTGGCGCTCCGCCGCCGCCGGGTCGGGGTCCATCGTGTATTGATCACGCCGACCACCACTGCTCCCTCGTCGTCGACTCCAGTGCTTCCGGAGGGGTGAGTTCACCCGCCGGTACCAGGCCGGACTGCACCGCGTAGACCGCCGCCTGGGTCCGGCTGTGCACCCCCAGCTTGGTCAGGATGTGGCTGACATAGGTCTTCACCGTCTGCTGGCCGATCCGCAGATCGTGGGCGATCTCCTTGTTGGCCTTGCCGCGGGCGAGCATGGTGAGGACCTCGGTCTCCCGCTCGGTGAGCTGCTCGGGGCCGCTCGGCTCCCTGACCTGGCCCATCAGCCGGGAGATCGCGGCCGGGGAGACATGGATCTGGCCCGCGGCCGCGGCCTTCACCGCGTTGCGGAGGTCGTCGGCCTCGGCGTTCTTCAGCAGGAAGCCGATGGCCCCCGCCCGGACCGCGCCCATGACCATGGCGTCGTCGAGGGAGCTGGTCAGCGCCACCACCTCGACCTCGGGGAGGTCCTGGCGGATCTCGGCCGTGGCCGATACGCCGTCCATCACCGGCATCAGCAGATCCATCAGGACGACGTCGGGGCACAGTTCCCGGGCCAGCCGCACGGCTTCCCGGCCGTTGGTCGTCTCGCCCACCACCTTGATTTCGTTGTCGAGCCCAAGGATCATGCGTAGGCCCTGCCGGACCACCGCATGGTCGTCTGCGATCAGCACGCGAAGCGCCACTTGGTTCACCTGCCCATGGAGTACATCGCCGCACGAGCGGAGACGGACGCGGAAACGGTCGCGATCAGCGGTTCGAAGAGGGGGAGGGCCAGCAGGACGAGGACGCCCGCCACCCACCCGCCCAGGACGTCACTCACCCAGTGGGTGCCCAGATAGACGGTGGTCAGACCGATGCCGAGCGCCATCACGCAGGCGATCAGCGCGCCCGTCCGCCGGTGGCGACCGGCGAGATAGGCGACGGTGCCCCAGATCACGACGGCGTTGGCGGCGTGACCGGAGGGGAAGACCATTCCGCCGTGGAAGAGCTCGGCGGATCCGGGGGTCTGGGCGTAGGGCGGGCCCACCCGCCCGGTGAGGATCTTGACGGCGCCGACGCTCACATTGAGCAGCAGCAGCGCCAGGCCCAGGACCAGCGGCGGGCGCGGGTTTCGGGTCCGCCCACCGCACCAGCAGGCCCAGGCCAGGGCGGCCAGGGCGGTGGGCCCGCGCTGGCCGGCGATGACGAACGCGTCCAGGACCGGCCGGAGCTGCGGCCACTGTTTGTACGGCTTGAACAGGGCCACCTGCCAGTCGAGCCGGACGAGCTGCGAGCCGGTGAGAACGGCCGCGAGGACCGCCGCGTAACAGGCGGCGGCCACCAGGAAGGCGATCGTGTGTCCGCGACTGAGCGGGCATCGGATCCGTCCATGGACTCGCATGGGGAGGAAACCCGTCTCGGTATGCCCGCGATTCCATCCTAAGGGGGACTTTCCGCCCCATTCGGCCCTCGGTGGGCCCGGCCCGGGTGGTCCGCTCTCTTCGTACGGGCCCATACGGGGGAGAGCCCGCAGGGCCCCGTACGGCCACAGCGAATGGCCCCGCGCCGGAGGGGGCCATGGCCGTACCCGGAGGGGCTCCGGGGTCAGCCCGTCACTCCTCCGGCCCCTCCGGCTGCGCGGGCTTGAAGCCGAATTCGGCGGCCCTCGCGACCGCCTCCAGCTGTGAGCGCGCGTCCAGCTTCTCCAGGATCCTGCGCACATGCGTGCGCACGGTGGCGTAGCTGATGCTCAGCCGCTCCGCGACGGCCCGGTTGTCCAGGCCCTGGCTCATCAGGGTGAGGATCTCCTGCTCACGCGGGGTCATGCTGTCCAGGCGCTCGGTCTGCTGGGCCGTGGACCGCGCGTCCTCGCGGTGTCGTGCCAGCACCTCCACCAGGGTGCTGGCCGGGATGAGGGTCTCGCCCTCGGCGGCCGAGCGGATGGCGGCCGCGATCTCGTCGCCGCTCGCCGACTTCAGCAGATAGCCGCAGGCGCCCGCCTCCACCGCGGCCAGCAGCGCCGAGTCGCTGGCGTCGGCGCTGAGGATCACGATGGCGACGGAGGGGTCATGGGCCCGCATGCCGGCCGCCGCGTCGGCCCCGGTGCCGTCGGGCAGCCGGAAGTCGACCAGGGCCACATCGGGCTTGAGCTCCTTGGCCATGGGCACGGTCTCGGCGACCGAGTCCGCCCAGCCGACCACCGTCAGATCCGAGTACTCGGCCAGCAGGGCCCACAGCCCCTCGGCCACCACCCGGTGGTCCTCGACGATCAGCACCTTCGTCAGTTCGGGAGGTGCGGTCACGGCTGTGGGTCCCCTTCGGGGGAGTCGGCGGGGTCGAGCGACGCGCCCGGGGGAGCGCCGAGCGGCACCCAGAACTCCACGGTGGTGCCGGAGCCGGGTTCGCTCTCGATCCGGCACCAGCCGCCCGCGATCTGGGCCCGCTCCTGGATCAGGGAGAGCCCGAGGTGGCCGGGGCGGGACTCCACCTCGAGCGGGTTGTAGCCGTCGCCGTCGTCGACGATCCGCACCAGGCAGCCGTCGTCGAGCCCGAGGAGCTGTACGTGGACCGTCTTGGCGTGGGCGTGCTTGCGCACGTTCACCAGCGCCTCCTGGGCGGTCCGGTAGATCAGTGCCATCGTCTCGGCCGGGGGATGGGCCGTGAGCCGGTCCTCCAGCCGGTAGGTGATACCGGTCTCGGCGCGTATCTGCTCCAGCAGGCCGCGCAGCGCCCCGGCCAGGCAGCCGTGTTCCAGGCTGGACGGCCGCAGGTCGAAGATGAGCTGCCGCAGCCGGCTGAGCGAGAGCTTCAGGGTCTCGTCCAGCTTGTCCATCACCCGCTGCTCGTCCGGGTCCCGCAGCCGCCGGCGCAGTTGCTGGAGGCGGAGGCTGGCCGCGGTGATCACCTGGATGGTGTCGTCGTGGATGTCGGCGGCGATCCGCCCCCGCTCGGCCTCCTGGGCGTGGACCAGATGGCTGAGCAGTGCCTGGCGGTCGCGGTCGGTGACCTCCAGCAGCTCCAGGCTGCGCTCCAGGACGAACTGGGCGCGCTGCACCTCGGTGATGTCCCGGATGGTCAGGACGGTGAGCAGGCCCTCCTCCGTACGCAGCGGGCTGATGCTGACGTCGGCGGGGAACTGCTTGGCGTCGCTGCGCCGGCCGACCAGCTCCATGCTGTGACCCACCGGCTCCTCCAGGCTGTCGTCCCATTCGCGCAGCGAGACGGTGAGCGGCTGGTCGGGCAGGAGCGCCTCCACGGCCCGGCCGATCAGATGGTCGCGGTCGTAGCCGAAGAGCGCCTCCGTGCGGTTGTTGGCCGCCTGGATACGGCCACTGGTGTCCACGATCAACATCGCGTCCGGGGAGGACTCGATGAGCTGGCGGAACCGGCTCTCGGCCGCCCGAAGCTGGCTCAGGTCGGAGATGAAGACCACCCCGCGGGGCTGCCGGCCCTGCAGATGGCCGCCGCTGAACTGGGCGGGGAACTCGGTGCCGTCGCGGCGGCGGCCGCTCATCACCGACGGCGCGGTGAAGACCCGGCCGATCAGCTGCTCGGAGGCGGTGCGGTAGCGCTCGGGGACGAGGTCCCGCAGCCGCTTGTCGCGCAGCTCCGCCGAGCTGTAGCCGAACATGTGCCGAGTGTGGGCGTTGGCGTACTCGATCCGGCCGCGGGGGCCGACGATCAGGACACCGCACGGCGCGTGGCCGAGCAGCTCCAGGAACGAGTCCTCCAGGCGGTTGCCGACCAGGTCCTCGAACCGCCAGGAGGCGCGCTCGGCGCGGCGCAGCGGCTCGGCGCAGTCCGCGAGGAGCTCCGCGGACATGCTGAACTGATCGCGGGCGGCCCGGATGATCGCCTCGAGGATCTCCTCGGCGGGGGTGCCCTTGACCAGATAGCCGCTGGCGCCGACGGCGAGCATGTTCAACACGGTCTCGCGTTCGCCGTGGGCGGACAGCGCCACCACCCGGGCGTCGGGGACCTGGTCGCGGATGGCCCGGACGCTGCTGGGGGCGTCGCCCCGGGGCATGTGCACGTCCATGATCACGACCCGGGGGTGGTGGTCGACCGCCGCGCGCACGGCCTGCTCATGGTTGATGGCCAGGCCCACGAGTTCCAGGTCGGGGTGGGAGTCGATGAGGTCGGCGAGCGCCTCCCGGACGGCCGGGTCGTCATCGGCCACCACAACATCGATCCGGTTGTCGCCCATCACTACCCACCTCCCTTGAGGACGGCACCCTGCAGTTCGCGGATGCTGAATTCATCGCGCCGGCAGTGCGCCAGCGAGGGCATGACCGCGGCCAGTGGCGCGACCAGCACGTTGTAGTGGCTTCCGATGCGGTCGCATACGGCGACCGCCGTCGCGGCGTCCCACACCGCCGCCCAGAAGGCCCAGTCGTGTCTCTGGTGGTTCCGGGCGGTGTCCAGGGCGGCCCGGCGCGCCACCGAGGCGGCGACCAGGATCCGGTACCGCTCCTCGGGTGTGGTGGTGCGATGGACCACTGCCCAGCCCTCGGCGCGGGTCTGGCTGGACGTCTGCTTCCACAGATCGGCCACCCGGTCGATTTCCTCTGGGGAGAGGTCCTCGATATGGGTCAGGAATTGTAGGACTCTTCGTGAGTTAGGGCCGAAAACTACGCTCATAGGACACTCCAGGACGCATGGTACATCTATGGAACTGGTGAGCCGCCCTACGGCCGCCGGCGGCCGGCCGCTCCCTGGAACGTGGGCCTGCCTTCCGGCCGTATTCGCCGTCCGGCGCGGTCCGGCCCACGTTCTTCCTCGGTGCCGTTCGCCGGCCCTAATCTCCGCGTCCCTGGGACATGTTGATGCTCGCCTTCGCGACCCCACCGCTCTTCTGGCCGATGAGCTGGAAGGCCACACCGCTCTCGTCCGCCGGGGTGATCTTGTACGAGCCCACGGCCGACGCCTTGCCCCGGCTGTCCACCTGGAAGGTCCCGATCTTGCGCTGACCGTTCGCGCCCGACCCGGCGTAGGCGGTCACCGTCTCGCCCGGGGCGAACCCCGCCACGTAGAAGCTGAGCGTGGTGCCCGCCCTGCCGCCGAAGGCGCTGGGCTCGGCGGACGGGGTGTACGGCAGCACGGTGAAGCCCGAGCGGACCACGGCCCGGCTCTGGTCGCCGATCGCCATCAGCGTCTGCCGCCCCTTGAGGCCGAAGGGCACGTTGAACGCCACGTCGCGGATCTGCCCCATGCCGTTCGCCTGGGCGGTGAAGGCCGGCAGACCGCCGGTGGAGTTGATGTAGACCAGCACCCGTTCGCCGGGCGCGAACTTGTTGGCGGACAGCGTGATCCGCTGACCGGCCTTGAGCGCGTACGGCTTGGACTTCATCGAGGGGTACATGGCCAGCATCTGGAAGGGCGCGGTGGCCGTGGTCTTGCTGCGCTTGCCCACCAGGACCAGGGTGCTGGAGCCGGTCGGGGCCACGCCCACCTTGATCGCCGCATGGGCGACGCTGCCGCTGCTGTCGGTGTGCAGCGTGGTGACGGGGGTGCCGGTGGTCCGTCCCCAGAAGACGTCGATGGTCTCACCCGGGCGGAAGCCGCGGGCGTTGACCGTCACCACGTCGCCGGGGCGGCCGACCAGCTTGTTGATCTTCGCGGTGCCGACGGCGCCACCGGTGATCACCTTGGCCTCCGCCGTCTTGGTGCTGCCGCGCTGCTGGGCGACCAGGGTCGCGGGCCGGTTGCCCGCGCTCTCGGGCATGGTGAACCGGGCGTAGATCGATCCGGACTTGTCCGAGCGCACACTGCCGATGGCGCGGCCCTTGGTGTCCGACTTCCGGACCTTGAGCAGGATGTCCACCGTGGCCTTCTTGTCGAAGCCACCGCCCTCGACCGCGGCGCTGCCGCCGGGGTTCACCAGGCCCGGGTTGATCACGATGATCGGGCCGGATGCCTGGGGGACCCGCTGGTTGCCCAGCTTGATGGTCTTGGGCTGCTTGGGCGGGCGTATCTCCTGCTCCTGCCGGGAGTGCTCCTTCTTCGGGGCGCCCCCGCCTCCGCCGCCGGTGGTGTTCAGGGCGCCTCCGAAGCCGCCGCGCGCGACCACCTGGACGAGCGATCCTATGATCGCGAAGACCACGAGAGCGAGCAGAGCGGTCTTCCAGGTGAGCTTTTTCTTCTTGTCACCGTCGGGGGTGTTCTCCTCGTCGAGGGTGTTCTTCTGGTGGGGGAGGTTCTCCTCGGCGAGGGGGCTTTCCTCCTCGGGGATTTCCTCTTCCTCGAGGATGTCGTCGTCCTCATCGGAGACGTCCTCTTCCTCGGGGATCTCCTCCTCCTCGAGGATGTCGTCTTCCTCGGAGATACCGTCTTCCTCGGAGACGTCGTCCTCCTCGGGGATTTCCTCCTCGTTCTCGGGATCATCCCTGTCCTCCCGAACATCCCAGTCGTCGTCGTACTCAGGCATGGCCTTCACCTCCTCTTCCCATGGCTACTGCACACGGTAGATTTCCAGCCTGATATTGCCCTCGGTCACCGACCAGACGCGGTTGGAATTTCGCAGCGCCTGGAGTATCCAGTTCTCCCGGCCGTCGGAATTGTTGAGCATCATGGATCTGCGCATCTTGTTCGACATGATGATGTAGTCCACGTTCTGCCACTTCTTCTTGAACAGTTTGTCGCGGACGTCCGGGTCGGACGAGGCGTTCCAGTGGGAGTGCGCGTACGGGTAGAACGGGCGGATATCGTGCAGTTGACTCCACAGGTCGTCGTCCATGACGATGCGCGAATTCGGCGGAACGTGCTTGCGTACCCAGGCGATCTGAGCGTGCTGCATTCCGGTGAGGTTGATCTTGGACTGGTACTGGTCGGCAATCTGCGTACGGCCCTCGGTATTGGTGTGGACGAGATATCCGGAGGCCGGTGACGCCAGGAGCAGAATGGCGACGAACGACGGCACGGCGACCCGGGTCATGGAATGGGCACCACGCATGAACCGACTGGCGAACGAGCCCTTGAGCAACCGGTCCGTGACCATGCCGACATTGAGCGCGAACATCGGGATCAGCGGCGTGACGTAGAAGTCCAGCACCACGCTGCCGCGCACCAGATAGAAGGCGTATCCGAAGGCCAGCGTTCCGGCGACCAGAAAGCCCAGGTTGCGCCTGCGGTTCCGCACGCCGATCCACAGGCAGATCACCATCGCGCACACCCCGGCGATCAGCAGGACCTTGTCCCGCACCAGCCAGCTGGTCTGAAGCAGTCCGGTGTGGCTGAAGAGGGTGCCCTGGTTACGGTTGAGCTGCCACCACAGGGTGTAGAGCAGCGAGACGTGGTCAGCGGGCGGATTGTTCAGATCGAAGTCGAATCCGCTCGGCAGCAGCTCGTTCTTGAGCAGTGCGTAGGTCACATATGCGCCGATCGGGCTGAGCGCGGCGAATGGCCAAAGGGCCCTGGTGAACCGATGGCTGGGCGATCCCTTGATTCTTCGGTAGAGCAGATACATGAAGGTCGGCACGAAGAAGATCGCGTTCTCCTTGGTGATCAGGGCCATCCCCAGCGCCACCCCGCCGCCGAACACCGCTCTGATCGTGACTTCCCGGCGGAGCAGCATGAACAGGCTCAGCAGCAGCCAGAAGATCATCAGGTTGTCCAGCAGGACCTGCCGCTGGAAGTAGACCGCGATCGGCGAGACGTTGAAGAGGAACGCGGTGACGGTGGCGGCCAGCACACTGCCGGACAGCCGCCGGGCGATCTCGAACAACAGATAGACGCTGGCGATATGCACCAGCAGCATCAGAAATCGTCCGGTGTTGATTGCGCTCCCGAAGGTCTCGAACTGCTTCGGCAGCGGAAAGGCCCAGCCGGCCAGGGTGATCCAGCCCAGCGGGGCGTGGTCGTAGTCGTAGGTGTACGGGGACAGGCTGGTCTCCCGCAGCACCGACCACGCCCGCTGCATATAGATGCCCTCGTCGGTGAGGTAGAGGGGGTAGCGGAACAGGTGGTAGCCGTGGGTGAGCACGCCGGTCAGCAGGGAGACGACCAGGGCGATCTTGCCCTTGGTCCCCAGCGGGGGGAACCAGCCGCGCGCCACGGAGAACCGCGGGCCGCGACGCGGACGCCGCGCGGAGGCCTTGGCGTTCTTGGCCGCCACGGTCTTCTTTCCTGGCGTGGCGCTCTTGTTCGGTGCGGTCTTCTTGCCTGGTGCGGTGCTCTTGGCCGCCACGGTCTTCTTTCCTGGCGTGGCGCTCTTGGCCGGTGCGGTGCTCTTGCCTGGCGTGGCGCTCTTGGCCGCCACGGTCTTCTTGCCCGGCGCGGCGCTCTTGGCCGCCACGGTCTTCTTGCCTGGTGTGGCGCTCTTGGCCGCCACGGTCTTGTTGCCCGGTGCGGCGCTCTTGGCCGCCACGGTCTTCTTGGCCGCCACGGTCTTCTTGCCCGGTGCGGTGCTCTTGGCCGGTGCGGTGCTCTTGTTTGGTGCGGTCTTCTCGTCCGGTGCGGTGCTCTTACTCGGTGCGGTGCTCTTGTCCGGCGGCGTGGTGCTCCTGTTGGGCGCGGTCTCCTTGTCCGCCGCGGTCTTCCGGCCTTCCGAGTCGACGGGCGCCGACCGCGAGGGCGTGGTGTTATCCGACACGCGACTCCGCCTCCTCGGTGGTGGCCCGGTGGGCACCTACGTGCTGTGTCTTCTCCCAGTCGTGGCGGCCGAGCATCTCGCGCCGCATGGCCCGCAGCGCGGCGTACGCGAGGATCATCTGAAAGGGGAACCAGGCGATGGCCATGCGCATGAGGGCTTTGGGCGAGGCTTCGAGGCCATGGGCGCCGGTGAACTCGTACAGACCGACCGCCTGGACCAGAAAGTGCGCGGCCAGCAGCAGTACGGGCAGATACGAGCAGAGCGCGATCAGCACCGGCACCTTGAGGATGAGGATCATGCCGAGCGAGATCGGCAGATAGAGGCCGAGCAGCGCCTGTCCGCGCGGGAACACCAGGACGTAGAAGGCGAGCCAGCGCTGTTTGCGCGTCGGCATCTTCTTCCACGTGCCCTTCTTCAGGGTCTGTATGAAGCCCTGGCTCCAGCGGGTGCGCTGCCGGATGAAGTGGCCGAGGGTCGGCGGGGTCTCCTCCTTGGTCACATACCGGTCGTCATAGACGACGCGCACCCGCTCGCCCATGGCGGATATCCGCAGGCCCATGTCGGCGTCCTCGGTGAGGTTGCGGTCGTCCCAGCCGCCGAGCCGCAGCAGCAGTTCACGGGCGAAGAAGACGGTGTTCCCGCCGAGCGGGATCGAGCCGTGGTGGGCGTGGTAGTGCAGCCGGCTCTTGAACCAGAAGAAGTACTCCAGGACGTTGAGCGTCGAGTACCAGTTGGACTCGTAGTTCATCAACTGCACACCGGCCTGGACCACTCTGACCTTCTCCTGCACCATCACGGTGTTCACCAGGCTGAAGATCTCCGGGTGGATATCGTCCTCCGCGTCGAAGATCGTCACCACTTGGTTGGCGGTGTGCGGAAGCGCCGTGTTGAGGCCGTGCGGTTTGTTGATCGGCTGGTCGTCGAACACCACGACCCGCACGTTGCGCAGCCCTTTCCGCTTCAGCTCGTCGATCTTCTCCTCGGCTTTTTTGATCGTGCCGTCGTCGTCCTGTGAGCAGATCACGAAGACCTCCAGCAGTTCGGCCGGATAGTTGGCCCGCACCACGCGCTCGATGGTGTTCTGGATGACGTCTTCCTCATGCCGGGCGGGCAGCAGGACACTGAAGGAGATCTGGGGCGGCAGGAACTCATCCGGTGCCCTGGCCTTCCGTTCGGCATCCGACCGGTCCCAGGTGTAGAGCATGAGGTAGAGGACGTGGGCCGACTGGACGGTGAGCAGAACCGAGACCACGATCAGCACCAGGTAAATGATGGAGACAATCATCGGCTCCGCCTCCCCCAGACCCAGCCGGTACTCGACGCGAAGTTGACCGCGAAAGCCGCCGCGATGCCGAGGCAATTCGCCAGCAGCAGATGCGTTCCGCCGCGCACCAGTGACCAGACGATGAGCACATTGACCCCGAGTCCGCCCAGGACCGAGACATTGAACTTGATGAATCGACGGAGGGACGGAGTGCCGACCGCGAAGGTCCATCGGTCGTTCAGCAGATAGTTGTGCACCACGGCCAGTTCCACCGCTATCGCCGACGCCGCCAGGAGCGGAAGTCCGACCCAGTGATAGAGAACGAAGAGGACCACCGTGTTCACGAGCACACCGCCCCCGCCGACGACCGCGAACCGAAGGGCCAGCCCGGGCATACCGGCCATCGGGTTCCGGACCGGGAGGGCTCGCGAGAGCATTCCGGTCCGCTTACGGTCTTTGCCGGCGGAGGTATCCGTCTCTTCGTCCGGCTCTCCGGTGCGCTCGCTGAACGTTCGGAAACGCTGCATCGCGACTCCCTCGACAGGAGGCTCTTATCGCCCTTGGCCCAAGAGTGCGTCACCCGAAAAGGAGGTAGTACCCGCGACCGGGGGAGCGGGTGGTACACCTTCGGCGGGCCCCGCCGCTCCCCCGTATTGGGGAGAGCCGGGTCGCAGGTATCCCGACCGGTCCCCCAAAGAAGGGACGGGTCGCTCACTCTCTCGCGGGTGTCAGTACCTGCGGGGGATGCCCAAGATGAAATGGGCCCGACGGCCTTGCGTCCCGTGCGAAGAGAGTAGGTGACGTAATGTCAGGTCACGTGATGTCACGCCATCCATTCGCCGGCCGGGCCGGAGCGGTCATCGCAGCGATGACGCTCGCACTGGCCACGCCGGCTGCGGCAAGTGATTCCCATTCCGGTGGGCTGCACGATTCCGAATGGGCGCTGACCGCGCTCAAAGCGGAACGCGCCTGGAAAATCAGCAAGGGTGCCGGAGTGACCGTGGCGGTCATCGGCACCGGGGTCGACGCAACACATCCGGATCTGCGCGGGCGCGTGGTCCGCGGAAAGGATTTCGCGGGCGGCACCGGCGGCTTCGGCACCCGGGACGGAGGCAAGGCGGCCGAGCAGTCCACCCATGCCGCCGGGATCATCGCGGGCACCGGCCGTAATTACCGCGGCGACGGGGTGTACGGCCTCGCGCCCCAGGCCAAGGTGATGCCGCTCGGCGTCTACCGCGACGGAAAGGCCCTCCCCGACCCCACCGCGAAGGCCATACGCCACGCGGTCGGCCAGGGCGCCCGCGTCATCGATCTGGCCGTCTCCTTCAAGCGCCCGACCCCCGCGCTGCGGTCCGCGGTGAAGTACGCCGTCGCCAAGGACGCCGTGATCGTGGCCGGCGCGGGCGACAACGGCAAGGAGGGCAACAAGCCCACCTACCCGGCCGCCCTCCCCGGAGTGGTCGCCGTGGTGGCCACCGACAAGAAGGGCGCCGTCTGGACCTCCTCCCACCACGGTGGGAAGACCCTCCTGGCGGCCCCCGGCGTCTCCATCCTCACCACCTCCGGCAACAACGACTACTGGACCGGCGACGGCACCGCCTTCGCGGCGCCCTGGGTCGCGGCGGGCGCCGCGCTGCTGCGCTCGGAGCACCCCCGCTGGAACGCCAACCAGGTCGTCCAGAAGCTGATCGACACCGCCGACCGCAAGGGCTCAGCGGGCCATGACCCGCGCTATGGATACGGGGTGATCGCCCCGGCCAAGGCGCTGGCGGACCGGGCCGCGCCACCGGCCTCCGCCGAGCTCTCCGCCCCCCGCCGCCATCCGGCCGCCACCCCGGCCGCCTCCGCCGACAAAACCGACGGGGATGAATCCGCCCTGGTCACGATAGGGGTGGTGGCCGGAGTCCTGGTGGTGCTCGCGGTCCTGGCGGTGGTGCTCATCAGCCGGCGCAGGCCCCCGCCCGACAACTCCCACAACGGCTGAGGCCGGACTGGACTCGCCATGATCACGAAACTGTGCGCACGCGTCCGCCGCCCCCGCCCGCCGGCCGGCGGACGTAAGCCCAAGTGGGCGGGGCGGGGCATCGCCCAGCTGATCGTGATGGTGCTGGTGGTCGAGGTGGTGATGGCGGCGACCACCGTGCAGGCCCTGTTCGTGGGCCCGGTGCGGCAGCCGAACGGCAAGCCGTCGCTCCCCGTGGCCAAGCCGTTCTTCCCGGCGACGACCCGCTTCTACACCGACCCCCACAACCCGGCCGCGACCTGGGTGCGGGACCATCCGCACGACCGGCGCGCGTCGGCCATCGCCGAGCGGATCGCCGCCGAGCCCCAGGCCGCCTGGCTCACCGAGACCAATGAGTCCCTGGTCGAGGAGCGCACCCGGTCCCTGGTCCGCACCGCCGCCGCCCAGCGGCGGCTGCCGGTGCTGGTCCCGTACACCATCCCGCAGCGCGACTGCCAGCAGCTGAGCTCCGGCGGCGCGGGGGACACGGCCGCCTACGGGCGCTGGAGCGAGGCCCTCACCCGGGGGATAGGGGACGGGCGCGCCATCGTCATCCTCGAACCGGACGCGCTCGCCCATATGAGCTGCCTCAAGCGGCGGCAGCAGGCGGAGCGGTTCGCGGCGCTGTCGTACGCGGCGCGGGCGCTCCAGCGGGGGCGCCGCGGGCCCGGGTCTACTACGACGCCGGGAACTCCGGATGGCAGCCCGCGCGCACCATGGCCGATCGGCTGCGGCGGGCCGGTATAGAGCGGTACGGGGACGGGATAGCGGTCAACGTCTCCAACTTCAACGCCACCGCAGACGAGGTGCGCTACGGACTCTCCGTGATCAGGGAGCTGCGCCGACCCCGGCTGGGGGTCGTGGTGGACACCAGCCGCAATGGGGCGGGGCCCACGCGGAAGCACAGCTTCTGCGATCCGCCGGGCCGCAAGCTGGGCAGGCCCCCCACCGCCGCCACCGGCATCCCCGGTATCGACGCCTTCCTGTGGGTCAAGCAGCCGGGGCAGGCGGACGGCTGTGCCGCCGGGGCGGGCATGTTCCTCCCCGGGTACGCCTACCGGCTGACACGCTGACTCGCGGGCCCCCTTGTCCCTCTGATCCCCTCCCCGCTGACCTCCTCAAAGGCGCCGGTCACCCCGTGACCGGCGCCTTTCGCATGCCCTGAGCACCTCGCACCACCCCCCCATATCGGACATAACCCTCATAAAACGGCCGAATTCTCCTACCTCAATTGAGGTAGGCGGAATTCGGCCGTTTGGTGTGCCCGGAATTCCTGCAATTGAGGTACGCAGATTTCAGTCAGCCGTACGGCGATTCGGACCTCGGTCGGTCCCTAATGTCGGTGAGCGAAAGGACAAGCCACGAAGGAGCTCCCATCGATGCACAGAGTTCTCGTCGTGGAGCACCACCCACTGGTGTTGAGTGCTCTCGCCGATCTCGTTGTCGAGGAGCCCGGACTGGAGCTATCCGGAATTGCAGGGTCGGCCCGAGAAGCAATTTCTCTGGCCAACCACATGCAGCCGGATGTGGTGCTGATCGACGTGGATGAGCGCAGCTGGCAAACGCAGCGGCTGGTCCGCCTGATCGGCGAACTCCTACCGTCCGCGCGGATTGTCCGGCTGACCGCAGTCTCCGACCCGCAGATGGAATGTCTGGAATCTCCGACGAACAACCCCAGCATCCTCAAGACCGCAGTACCCGAATTCCTCAGGAGCATCACCGAATGAATTCCCCCATGGACCAGAACAACGCCCCGACCACCGAGACCAAGCGCACGCCGCGCTCGCAGCGTCTCCGCTTCGGTATCGCCGCGGCCGTCGTCGCTGCTGCTGCCGTGGGTGGCACTGTCACCGCTTTCGCGGTGAACAACACCGATGGCCAGTCGGCCACCACCACCTCCGCCGCCGGGGCCAAGGCCACCGGTGCGGGCGCCGAGGGCCCGCTGTCCACGAAGAAGAGCGAGATCGTGGACGCCAACGGCAAGAAGGTCGTCCTGACCGGTGTGAACTGGTTCGGTTTCGAGACCGGCACCTACGCGCCGCACGGCCTGTGGACCCGTAACTGGGAGTCCATGCTGGACCAGATGGCCAAGCAGGGCTTCAACACGATGCGTCTGCCGTACGCGAACGAGATGTTCAAGTCGTCGGCCAAGCCCAACGGCATCGACTGGCACAAGAACCCCGATCTGAAGGGCCTCACCCCCCAGCAGATCATGGACAAGATCGTGAAGGGTGCCACCGACCGCGGCATCCGCGTGATCCTGGACCAGCACCGTCCGGACCAGTACGGCCAGAGTGAGCTGTGGTACTCCCAGAGCCTCACCGAGAAGCAGTGGCTGGACGACTGGGTCAAGCTGGCCAAGCGCTACAAGAACAACGACCGGGTGATCGGCGCCGACCTCCACAATGAGCCGCGTGGCCAGGCCACGTGGGGCGACGGCAACCCGAAGACCGACTGGCAGCTGGCGGCCACCAAGGCCGGTAACGCCATCCACAAGGTCAACAAGGACTGGCTGATCTTCGTCGAGGGTACGGACCGCCACAAGAACGAGCAGTTCTGGTGGGGCGGTGACCTCCAGGGTGTGAAGAAGCACCCGGTGAAGCTCAAGGAGCCGAACAAGGTCGTCTACTCGGCCCACGACTACGGTCCGGGCGTCTACAACCAGAACTGGTTCATGGCGAAGGACTTCCCGAAGAACATGCCGGCCATCTGGGACAAGCACTGGGCGTACATCAAGAAGCAGAACATCGCCCCGCTGCTGATGGGTGAGTTCGGTGGTAAGAAGACCGCCGGTAAGAGCTCCGAGGCCGTGTGGCAGAACGCCCTGATGGACTACCTCAAGAAGCACCAGATCAGCTACACCTACTGGACCTGGAACCCGGACTCGGGCGACACCGGCGGTGTGCTGAAGAACGACTGGAAGACCATCGACCAGAACAAGATGAAGATGCTGTCCAAGTACCAGACGCCTCTGCTGGAGGCGAAGAAGGGGAAGTAATCGTCGGAGTGACCCCTTCGGTACACCGCCGATGACCACCTGGAGGTCATGGGCAGTGGGCAGCAGCGAGGGCCCGCAGGCAGCCGCCTGCGGGCCCTCGTCTTTTTCCCGGCCGGAAGGGAAGCGCGGCGGACCCCCGGCGGGTTTCCCTCCCGGGCCGCGGACCGCGCCCGCGGACCGGCCCCCACCCCCAGGGAGGCCGATGATGAAGCCCCATCCGGCGACCGGCCGGCTGTTCTTCCCCCTGGTCGCGCTCGTCGTGATCGTGGCCGATCAGCTCAGCAAGGCGATGGCGCTGGCCGCCTGGAGCGGCACCGCCGGGCCACAGGCCCGGTTCGGCCCGTTCTGCGCGCTGCTGGTCCGCAACACCGGGGTCGCCTTCGGCCTGGGCCACAGCCGGCCCGCGCTGATCGTCGTGATCACGCTCGCGGGCGCGGTGGCCACACTGGGTGCGGCCGGTGCGGGGCTGCGGGCCCGTGGCCGGGGCGCGGCGCTGGGGCTGGGGCTGATCGCCGGGGGAGCGATGGGGAACGGCGCCGACCGGATGATCCGGTCGCCGGGCCCGCTGCGCGGTGCCGTCATCGACTGGATCACGCTGGACGCCCGCGGGCCGGTGTTCAACCTCGCCGATGTGGCCCTGATCACCGGGATCCTGCTCACCGCGGCCCTGCTGCTGCGCAGACCCTCGCGCGAACGGGCCGTCGCACTGCCCGGCGGGAGTGGGGGGCCCGACCCGATCGTCAGCCTCCGGCCTTGTGCACCGCGCCCTGATCCGCGTCCCGATCCGACCCCGGCACCCTCCCTGGGACCGGCTCCGGCTCCGCCTCCGCCGGCACCGCCCCGGGCACCGTCTCCGTCCCCGGGACCGGCTCCGTCGGCGCCGCCTCCGTCCCCGGCGCATGACTCTCCCGGTCCGCGAGGACTGCCGCGAAGTCCCTGAGCCGGTCCAGCACGATCGCATCGGTCGTCCCATGGGCGGCCAGCGCCTCGCTGATCCGCTGGTAGACGGCGAGCTCCCGGGCGCAGCGGTGGCACTCGGCCACATGGGTCCGCACCCGGGCCGCGGCCGGCGCCTCCAGCTCCCCGTCCAGATACGACTGGAGCATCGGCGCGCCCAGGGGACACCGTGTGGTCCGGAGCCGTCCGGTGGTCTGTGTGGTCCGCCACCATGTCCATCTCCTCATGCGCCACCTCGCTCCGATTCCACTCCCGTGTCCAGCAGCTGGTTCCGGATCCGCTTGCGCGCCCGGTGCAGCCTGCTCATCACCGTCCCCTTGGGGACGTCCAGCACCTGTGCGGCCTCCGCGTACGACAGCCCGTCCACATGCACCAGCCGCACCACCTGCTGGTCCCGTAGCGGAAGCGCCGTGAACGCGGCGTCCACGGCCTCGTCGAATGTCGTGTCGACCACCAGTTCCTCCGGTGTCGCGTCCCGGGCCGGGACCAGCCGCTCCAGTTCCGTATCCGGATCGTCGAGCAGCCGGGGCCGGCGCTGGCGGCGCCGGCTGACCTCCGCATGCCGCATGATCGTCAGCAGCCAGGCCCGTGGATGTCTCCCGTCAAAACGGCCGACTGCCCGGTACGCCCGTAGTAACGTGTCCTGCACGAGATCCTCGGCGTCGGCTCGCTGGGTGGTCAGTGACATGGCCACGCGCAGCAGCACCTCGAGCTCGGGCAGCACATACTGAGCGAACATGCGCTGCTGATGGGCGTCCGGGTCAGCCACGGGGTGCCTCCTCGGATCCGGACCCCCCGGGACGCGAAGCACGACATATCACACTCTGTGTAACATCTCGCTCACCGCGCCGCACGGGATGATCGGCGATCCGAGTGGCAGATCGGACGTTGAGGCAGACCGGACGTTCCAGCAGGATCAGACGTCGACGTAGCTCAGACGTTCAGGGAGACCAGGCGCTTTCCCTCGGCCGTACGGACTTCGAAGCGTTCGATGTCGGCACGCTTCATGCCCGCGCCGCCGTGGGCCCACAGCGGATCTCTCGCCTCCGCCTTGGGGCTGTCCTCGATCCCGTACCCCCATGCGGGCACCGACCAGGTCATCATCGTCTGCTCGTGGCCGTCCTTGGAGATCGCGATCAGGTTGCAGTCCAGGGGGCCCTTGAGGTTCTTCAGCCGCAGGACGGCGTCGGTGCCCCACATCTTGTCCTCCAGCGCGACCGCCGCGTTCACCTTGGTGTCCGGGTCGGTGCCCTGCACCTTGTCGGGCATTCCGGCGAAGAGGGCGCTCTCGTTGGGGGCGGCGGTCACGGAGCTGTCCGAGCCGCCGGAGGTGACCGCGATGGTGCCGACCGGACCGCCGACGATCAGGACGGCCGCCGCCGCGACCAGGTACAGCCCGCGCCGCCGCCGCTTGGCGCGGGATACGGCCACCTCGCCGACCATGCGCTGGAGCAGCGCCGGGCCGGGGCGCGCGGTGAGGGTCTCGATGGCGTTGGGAGTGGCGCTGAAGGCATGTGGCGTGTGGCCCGTGAGCTGGGTCCGCCCGGGGCTGCCGTGGATCCCGGGGATGTCGGCCGCCAGATCGGCCAGCAGGGGTTCCAGTCCGGTCAGCTCGTCGAGCTGCCGTCCGCACTGGTCGCAGCCGGCCAGATGCTCCTCGAAGTAGCTGGCCTCCGCCTCGTCGAGCACGCCGAGCACATACGCGCCAACGGCGTCATGTCCCGAGTGGTGCGTCTGCGCTGTCATGCCGTTACTCCTCTCTCCTCGAGCGCGAGCTTCATGGAGCGCAGCGCGTAGAAGACCCGGGACCGTACCGTCCCGCTGGGTATGCCCAGGGTCTGGGCCGCCTCGTTGACGGTCCGGCCCTTGAAGTAGGTCTCGACCAGCACCTCGCGATGGGCGTCACTGAGGTCCTGCATCGCGTCGGTCAAGGTCATGAGCCGCAGTGCACGGTCGATCTCGTCCTCCGCGGGCATGAGTTCCAACGGGGAGGGGTCGACCTCCTGCGGCCGGGCCTGCCGGCTGCGGTGTCCGTCGATCACGATCCGCCGGGCGACCGTGACCAGCCAGGGCCGGATGGAGCCGGTGGCCCGGGACAGCTGGTCGGCGTTCCGCCAGGCGCGCACCAGGGTTTCCTGGACGACGTCCTCGGCACGGTGCCGGTCGCCCGCGACCAGCCGCAGGACGAACGCGAGCAACGGCCCGGCGTGCTCCTGGTAGAGCGCGCGCATGAGGTGCTCGTCCGGCGTACCACGCCGGGATCTTGACGGACGCTCATCGGCCACGGCGGCGTCGTCGTGCACCTGAACCTCCAGGACCTGACCTGAGTTGGACATCTACGGACGCTCCCGGTCTGAGCCCCGGGGGGGATCGGCGGCCATGTCGGCCTCTTCCCCCTTCACTACGCACGGGGGGAGGCAGCCGCTCAACGCGTCGCGAAGAAATTCCGATCAGGGGTCAGGGGCCCGGCGGGCCAGGGGGTCGGTCAGGGCGCGGGCGGGGCGGTCAGGAGACCATCGCGTTCAGCAGCAGGGGCTGTACCTTGCCGTCGAGCATCGCGCCGAGCCCCTCGACCGCGCAGACGTCGGGGTGGTCGGCGATGTTCAGCGGCATCCCGGTGGCGTCCCGCAGCATCGTGTCGAACCCGGGCAGCACCGCGCTGCCGCCGGCCAGCATGATGCCGCGGTCGGCGAGGTCGGCCACCAGATCGGGCGGACAGCGGCGCAGCACCGTGCCGATGGCGTCCAGCACTCCGGTGAGCGGGGTGCGGATGGCGCTTTGTACGCTCCCGACATCGATCCGTACGGTCCGGGCGAGCCCCGTGGCCACGTCCCGGCCGTGCACCTCGGTGCTGGGCACGGCCGGTGCGCCGTCCGCGCTGTTCTTGAGCAGCAGATGCAATGGGCGAACGGCCTGGCTGGGCAGCATCAGCGCGTGCTCATTGCGCAGATACTGGACGACCGCGTGGTCCACGGTCTCCCCGCCCACCGGCACCCGCTCGGCGGCCACGATCGAGCCCAGCGACAGGACCGCGACCTGGGTGGTGGCCGCGCCGCACACCACGATCATCGTCGCCTCGGGCCGTTCCACCGGCAGACCACAGCCCACGGCGGCGGCGATCAGGGTGTCCACCAGCTCGACCCGCTTGGCGCCGATACCGGTGAGCGTCTCCACGGCGGCGCGCTGGGCGAGCGGGTCGGCGTCGTGCTGTACGCAGACGGCGGCGCTCACCAGCGGGCGGCGCCGCCAGGCCCGCCGCAGCTTGTTGCCCAGCAGCAGCCGCAGCATCCGCTGGGCCATCTCGATGTCGACGACGGTGCCGTTGGAGACCGGCCGGACGACGCGGATGTGCTCGGGCGTCCGCCCGGTCATCCGCTCCGCCAGCGCGCCGACCGCGATCAGCCCGCCGGTGTGGGTGTTCACGGCGGCGACGGTCGGCTCGTCGACGATGAGCCCGGTACGCCTGAGGTAGACACGCGTTCTGGCCGCGCCGAGGTCGACGGCGATGGAGCAGCGGCGCAGTGCCTCGATGCTGATGGTCATGGCAGGTCTCCCCTGTGGGCGGCGTGGCGGGCCGCCGCCCGGCGGCCCTCCGCTCTCATCGTGTGGGGACGATCAGGGCCGCTGCCTGCGGGGCTGAGCCGGTCGGGGGAGCGACTGCCCCTGGGCCGGAGCGGTGGATCGTCGCGGGCCCACGACGCCTGCACGGCGCGCCGCCCGGTTACGGCTGGACCGCTGGGGCTGCCCCTGCACCGGATGCCGGATGCCGGATGCCCCGGGCGTCAGCCGCTGCTGTCGCAGCCGCGAAGATCCACCGGACCCGGGGCGCCTACTTCGCGTCCGCGTAGCACTCCACCGCGGCCATGGTGAGGGGAAACCGCACCGGTGTCGGTCCGAAGGCGATCCGCCCGGCCGTCTCGCCCGCCTCGGCGATCGCCTCCCGGACCGCGTCGGCCTCCTCCTGGGGGCAGTGCACGATCACCTCGTCGTGCTGGAAGAAGACGATCTCCGCGCGCAGCCCCGCCCCGCTCAGCGACCGCCGCAGCGCGGCGAGCATCAGCAGGGCCCAGTCGGCGGCGCTGCCCTGCACCACGAAGTTCCGGGTGAACCGGCCCCGCGCGCGGGCGCTCGCCGTGCTGCCGTACGACGGCTCCTCCTGCTCCCGCGGCAGCCCCGCCTCGTCGGCCGGCTCCTCGGCGCCGCCGCCCGCGGGCGGGCAGGTGCGGCCGAGCCAGGTGCGCACCAGCCGGCCCTCCTCGCCCGCGCGGGCCGCGTCGTCCACATACGCCACCGCCGCCGGGAAGCGCCGCCGCAGGGCGGCGAGATGCTTCAGGCCGTCGCCGGAGGTCTGGCCGTACACCGCGCCCAGCAGTGCCAGCTTGGCCAGCTCGCGGCGGCCGGAGAAGGCGCGGTCGGACAGCGTCGCGTACAGATCCCGGCCGCTGCCCGCGACCTCCATCAGCCCGGGGTCGCGGGAGATCGCGGCGAGCACCCGGGGCTCCATCTGGTCGGCGTCGGCCACCACCAGCCGCCACCCCGGATCGGCCACCACCGCGCGCCGCACCACCTTGGGGATCTGCAGCGCCCCGCCGCCGTTCGTCGTCCAGCGGCCGGAGACGGTGCCGCCGGGCAGGTACTCCGGGCGGAAGCGGCCCTCGCGCACCCAGGACTGGAGCCAGGCCCAGCCGTGGGCGGTGTGCAGCCGGTAGAGCTTCTTGTAGCGCAGCAGCGGCTCCACGGCGGGGTGGTCGATCCGCTCGAGCTCCCAGGCGCGGGTCGAGCCGAGCGTGATGCCCGCACGGGCGAACGCCTTGACGACCTCGGCGGGCAGATCGGGCCGGACGCGGGTGCCGAAGGCGCGCGAGACCTCGTCGGCCAGCTCGACCAGGCGCTGTGGCTCCAGACCGCCCGGATAGCGCTCGCCGAGCAGCTCGTCCAGCAGCTCCCGGTGACGGTCCGCGCTCCAGGGCACCCCGGCGCGCCGCATCTCGGCGGCGATCAGCATCCCGGCCGACTCGGCGGTGGTCAGCAGCCGCATCCGGTCCGGGTGCTCGGCGGCCTCCGTACGGACCAGCTGCTCCGCGTAGACCGCGAGCAGCGCCTCCAGCGGGTCGGCGCCCGGCGGCAGCGGCGGCGGACCGGGCTCGAACAGCGACGGCTGGCCTCCGGCCGCCCGGGGCGGCGGATCCTCGGGGACGGGCAGCCCGCGCAGCCGGGCCCAGGCGGCGGCGAGCGAACGCGGTGCGCCCGAGCGCCCCTCATGGCCGAGGAGCAGCGCCTCGGCCGCCTCGATGTCATAGGCCCGCTCGACCCGGACCCCGGCGGCCAGCAGCCGCGGATAGACCTCGGCGGTGGACCGCCACACCCACCGGTCGGCCTCGGGGCGGGATCGCACGGCCTCCGCGATCCCGCCCTGGGCCGCCGTGACCTCCACTACCGGTCCGGCGGCCTTTCCGCGGGGGTCGAGCGGGCAGAGACGGACACCCCCGTCGTCCGTCTCCGCCGCCGCCCACCTCATGCCCGTGAGTCTCGCAGGGGGGTCTGACAACGCCCCGCGACGAGGTCCGCTCAACCCGGAGGGGGACTCGGACGTCATACATGACGACTGCTCTTCTTCACTCCGGGCAGGAGATGCCGGGTGTCGGGTGATCATGCAGATACGCATGGTGCACGTGCATCCGCCTGTGCATCTACCTGCGCATACGCAGATGCATTTGCCCATGCTTTTGCAAAGGAACGCAGCTATGATCCGAGACAGTTGACAGCTGCACGCATGTACGAACACGTGGAGAAGCCCTGTGCGCGACCACCCCTACAACGGCATGGCGGCCGCGGACCTCCAGGGGGTCGTCTGGCAGAAGAGCAGACACAGCAACTCCCAGGGTTCCTGTGTCGAGTTCGCCAAACTGCCCGGTGGGAACGTGGCCGTCCGCAACTCCCGGTTCCCCGACGGGCCGGCGCTGATCTACACCCCGGCCGAGGTCGAGGCGATGCTGCTCGGCGCCAAGGACGGCGAGTTCGACCATCTTGTGCAGGATTCGGCCGGTATGGGCTGATCGCCGCGGACGCGCGACACTGGTAGTGGCGAGCGGGGGCACCCGACTGATGTGAGACGGCGATGAGCGGCTCGGTGCGGGTCGGACGCATACTCGGGGTTCCACTGCGGATGCACTGGAGCGTTCCGGTGCTGATCGTCCTGCTCGCTTACGGGCTGGGGCGCCAGACGCTGCCCGCGTGGACCCCCGGCCGCACCGGCACCGTCTACGCCCTCGCCAGCGTCGTCGGCGCCGTGCTGCTGATGGGCAGCCTGCTGCTCCACGAGGCCGCGCACGCGGTCGCCGCCCGCCGTAAGGGCGTCTCGGTGGAGGACGTGACGCTCTGGGCGCTGGGCGGCATGACCAAGATGGGACGGCCCCGCACCGCCGGGGTCGCGTTCTGGGTGGCCGTCATCGGACCGCTCACCAGCCTGGTCATCGGCGGCGCCGCCCTCGGCGTGGGGATCGGGGTGCACGCGCTCACCGGATGGGGCGTGCCGACCGCCGTCCTGATCTGGCTGGGCTGGGCCAATCTGCTGCTGGGCGTCTTCAATCTGCTGCCCGCCTCGCCACTGGACGGTGGCCGGGTGGTGCAGGCCGCGATCTGGTGGCGCACCGGGGACCGGGAGCGCGCCGACCGGGCGGCGGGGCGCAGCGGCCAGATCCTCGGCGTTGCGCTCATCGCCCTCGGCTGGATCTCCTTCCTGCGCGGGAACACCGGCGGGCTGTGGCTCTCGCTCATCGGCCTCTTCATGGTGATCATCGCCAACGCGGAGCGGCAGCGGGCCGGGGTCAACACGGCGCTGCGCGGGGTGCGGGTGGCGGACGCGATGTCGGCGCCGGTCGCCGCCGGGGCCGACTGGCTGACCGTGGCACGGTTCATCGACGACGTGGCGGCCCACTCCCGGCATTCGGTGATGCCGGTGCTGGACTTCGAGGGACAGCCCAGCGGGGCCGTCCAGCTGCGCGCGCTCGCGGCGGTGCCGACAGAGGCCCGTGAGACCCAGCGGGTGCGCGATGTGGCGACGCCGCTGTCGCGGTGCACCGTGGCCGAGCCCGGTGAGCTGCTGAGCGAGGTGCTGGAGCGGGCGCGTCCGGGTGGCGGCGGTATGCCGGTGCTGGTGGTGGATCACGGGCAGCTGGAGGGGATCATCACGATGCACGATGTGAACCGGCTCTTCCAGCTCCATGGCCTGGGCATCACCACGGCCCCGCCGGAGTCCACCCGCCCGTGACCGCTCATGCGGAGCGGGCGCGTGTATTCAGGCGTGGGGGAGGCGGCTCACACCGGGGGGAGATGGAAGACGGCCCAGACGATCTTTCCGTGCGGGGTGCCCGGCAGCGGCTGCCAGCCCCAGCCGTCCGTGAAGGACTCCACGAGATGGAGCCCGCGCCCGGATTCCTCGCCGCAGCCCGCCTCGCCGGCCACCGGGCCCACGTCGCTGGGGTCGCGTACGGCGCACACCAGCCGTGAGGGGCCACGCATCAGATGGAGCCGCACCGGCCGCTCGGGCTCACCGGGCGTCGCCGCGGTGCCGGGCAGGGCGTGCCGGAGCGCGTTGGTGACCAGTTCGGAGACGACGAGCGCCACTTCGTCGAGGAGTTCGGGGATGTTCCACTGCCGCAGGGTGGAGCCGGTGAACTGCCGGGCCCCCTTGACCGCCTCGAAACGGGCGGGAAGGGCACAGGAGACGGATCCGGAGACGGCGGAGGGGTCGATCGCGGTAAGCCCTTGCCACAAGGGTTCCAGCAGGGCCGAACCTTCGCTCCCCATGCGAGCACTCCTGCATCCGTGGCCGTGACGAACTCTGGCCAGATTTCGTACCAGCTAGCACGTGCGCACAGCCTATGGTTTCGAATGCGCACGTCAGATGCAAGGGCAAATGCACGTGCACGCACATCAGTTGGTCCGGTCCGATCGGTTTTAGTCGGATATCTGACTCCGTACACTGACGTACAACCTCGGGCTGAGTAACGACATGCCTACGGCGCGGAGCCCGAACAGTGGCAGACTTCACCCTCAGAGGCTGCGGGGGTGCCGTTCGCAAGGATGCTTTCCGTACAGGGAGGATCGCGGAAATGGCCGCAGGCGAGTCGAGTGGATCGGTGGTGCGCCGTATCCTCCTGGGCTCTCAGCTCAGACGGTTGCGCGAGGCCCGCGGCATCACCCGTGAGGCGGCGGGCTATTCGATCCGCGCCTCCGAATCCAAGATCAGCCGCATGGAGTTGGGCCGGGTGAGCTTCAAGGCGCGGGACATCGAGGATCTGCTCACGCTGTACGGAGTCACCGACGACGCGGAGCGCGCGGCACTGCTCGGGATCGTCCGCGAGGCCAATGTCGCCGGGTGGTGGCACAGTTACGGCGATGTGCTGCCCGGCTGGTTCCAGACCTATGTCGGCCTGGAGGGCGCCGCCTCCCATATCGGCTGCTACGAGGTCCAGTTCGTGCACGGTCTGCTGCAGACCGAGGGCTACGCCCATGCCGTGGTCACCCGCGGCCAGCCCCAGGCGTGCACCGAGGAGGTCGAGCGGCGGGTGGCGCTGCGCCTCGAGCGGCAGAAGCTGCTGGTCTCCGAGCGCGCCCCGGCGGTCCATGTGGTGCTGGACGAGGCCGCGCTGCACCGCCCCTACGGCGGGCGCGGCGTGATGTCCGCCCAGCTCCGTCATCTGATCACGGTCTCCGAGTATCGACATGTGACGCTCCAGGTGATGCCGTTCGCCTTCGGCGGGCATGCGGGGGAGAGCGGTGCGTTCACCCGGCTGCGCTTCCCGGAGTCCGACCTTCCCGACATCGTCTATCTGGAACAGCTCACCAGCGCGCTCTATCTGGACAAGCGCGATGAGGTCTCCCAGTACGAGCGGGTGTTGGAGCGGCTCAGCGCGGACAGCCTGTCCCCGGAGAAGAGCCGGGATTTGCTCCGAGGGCTCCTTCACGACGCCTGACCCGTCAGTAGGATGACGTTCTGTCAGGAATACCCCCCACCCGTGCGCGGCTGTCGGTGCGCGGCACCGCGTCCTGCAGATAGGGATGGCATGTCCTACTTCTCCGAGTTGGCCCTTCAGTTCATCGACGGCGAGTGGCGCGGCGGAAGCGGTTCCTGGGACATCGTCGACTTCAACCCCTACAACGGGGAGAAGCTGGCCTCCATCACCGTGGCGACGGTCGAGGAGGTGGACCTGGCCTACCGGGTGGCCGAGCGCGCGCAGCCGGAGTGGGGCGGCACCAACCCCTATGCCCGGCGGGCCGTCTTCGAGCGGGCGCTGCGGATCATCGAGGACCGCGAGAAGGAGCTCACCGAGACGATCATCGCGGAGTGCGGCGGCACCCATGTGAAGGCGGGCTTCGAGCTGCATCTCGCCAAGGAGTTCCTGCGGGAGGCGGTCCATCTGGCGCTGCGGCCCGAGGGCCGCATCCTGCCGTCGCCGGTGGACGGCAAGGAGAACCGCCTCTACCGGCTGCCGGTGGGCGTGGTCGGCGTCATCAGCCCCTTCAACTTCCCCTTCCTGCTGTCGCTGAAGTCGGTCGCCCCCGCGCTGGCGCTCGGCAACGCCGTCGTCCTCAAGCCGCACCAGAACACCCCGGTCTGCGGCGGTGGCCTGGTCGCCAAGATCTTCGAGGAGGCCGGGCTGCCCGCCGGGCTGCTCAATGTCGTGGTCACCGACATAGCGGAGATAGGCGACGCCCTGATCGAGCACCCCATACCGAAGGTGATCTCCTTCACCGGCTCCGACAAGGTCGGCCGGCATGTCGCCACCGTGGCCGCCTCCCACTTCAAGCGCACGGTCCTGGAGCTGGGCGGCAACAGCGCGCTGGTCGTGCTGGACGACGCCGACCTGGACTACGCGGTGGACGCGGCCGTCTTCAGCCGCTTCGTCCACCAGGGGCAGGTCTGCATGGCGGCCAACCGGGTGCTGGTGGACCGGGCGGTGGAGCGGGAGTTCACCGAGAAGTTCGTGGCCAAGGTGGAGACGCTGAAGGTGGGCGACCCGGGCGATCCCACCACCCACATCGGCCCGCTGATCAACGAGGGCCAGGCCGAGGCGATCGCCTCGCTCGTCGAGCAGACGATCGCCGAGGGCGCCACCGCGCTGGTGCGGGGGCGCACCGAGGGCACCCTGATGGGGCCGACCGTGCTCAGCGGGGTCCCGGAGGGCGCGGCGATCCTCGGGCAGGAGATCTTCGGGCCGGTGGTGACGCTGATTCCGTTCGACGGCGACGAGGAGGCCGTCCGGATCGCCAACGACACCGACTACGGGCTCAGCGGGGCCGTGCACACCGGGGACATCGAGCGCGGGGTGCGGTTCGCCCGGCGGATCCACACCGGCATGATCCATGTGAACGACAGCACGGTCCACGACGAGCCGATCGTGCCGTTCGGCGGGGAGAAGCACTCCGGTCTCGGACGGCTCAACGGGGAGTCGATGATCGAGGACTTCACCACCACCAAGTGGATCTCCATCCAGCACGGCCGGAGCCAGTTCCCGTTCTGAGCCGGCACGGAAACGCGCGCCGACGGAAAACGCGCGCCGACACGCGGACAGAAGCTGACCGCAAGCCTTCCTAACGTGGGGTTCATCGAAGGGCGCCGGACCCGGGCGCCCTCCAGATGAGAGGCGGCAGCCATGCCCGTGATCGTGAACCCCGAGGCATGTAACGACGAGCGCGGTGCGCTGCTCGCGTACCTGGACGCGCAGCGCGGCGGCATCCGGCGCTCGGTGCACGGCCTGACCGAGGCGCAGGCCCGCAGCACCCCCAGCGCGAGCGCGCTCTCGCTGGCCGGGCTGCTCAAGCACGTGGTCACCGGCGAGCGCGGCTGGCTGCGCGTCCTCCAGGGCAAGGCGCCGGGGAACGCCAAGGACCAGATGGCCGAGTGGGAGCACACCTTCGAGCCCACCGAGGACGAGACGGTGGAGGCGATGCTCGCCCTGTACGACGAGGTGGCGCGCGAGACCGACGAGGCGGTGCGGGCCCTGCCGTCGCTGGACACGACCTTCGAGGCCCTCCGGCTGCCCTGGGACGAGGGCGGCACCCGCACCTGGCGCTGGGCCGTCCTCCACCTGATCGAGGAGATCGCCCGGCACGCCGGTCACGCCGACATCATCCGCGAGACGATCGACGGCAAGGGCGCCTTCGACCTGGTCTTCGAGACCGGGGCGATGCCGGAGCCGGACTGGTCGATCCTGGAGGGGTGATCCGCCGGGCCCGGCGACGGCCTAGCCTGGTCACGGCGGGGCCGGGACCAGGATGGAGAAGAGCGGGCGATGTCAGCGATCCGGTTGCTGGTGCTGGGGGCCGTGCGCCAACACGGGCGGGCGCACGGCTATCAGGTCCGTAACGACCTGGAGTTCTGGGGCGCGCATGAGTGGTCCAACGCCAAACCCGGGTCGATCTACCACGCCCTCAAACAGATGGCCAAACAGGGCCTGATGCGCGCGCACGACGTCGCGCCGAGCACGGTCGGCGGGCCGCCGCGGACCGAGTACGAGCTGACCGGGGCGGGCGAGGAGGAGTACTTCCGGCTGCTGCGGGATGCGTTGCTGCGCCATGACCAGAAGATCGACGAGCTGACGGCCGGGGTGGGTTTCATCGTCGACCTGTCCCGCGCCGAGGCGATCGCCCTGCTGAAGCAGCGGGTGGCGGCGCTGGAGGAGTGGCGGGCCGAGGTGACCCAGCACTGGACGCCGCCGGACGGGACCCCCGAGGAGTGGGGCCATATCGGCGAGATCATGAAGTTCTGGGTGCACTCCGCGGACAGCGGCGCCGAGTGGACCCGTGGGCTGATCGAGCGGCTCGAGGGCGGGGCGTATGTGATGGCGGGGGAGGGGGAGCGGTCGGTGGAGGTGCTGCCGGAGGGGGTCCCCAACCCGTACGCCGCACCCGACGCGGACTGAGGAAGACCATGCCGAGGGAGGACGGCTGACGTCGGCCGTTCGGAATTAATCAAGTTTGACTAGAGGTAGTGGCGGGCAGTACCTTCCGGGTCCGCGTAGTCAAACTTGACTACGCGGAGCGGAGAAGCACAGAAGGAGAGGGGAAGACCTTGGCCGACAGCGATCCCGCGATCGTCGTCGAGGGACTACGGAAGACCTACCGGGACAAACGAGCCCTCGCCGGGCTCGATCTGACCGTCCCGCAGGGTACCGTGCACGCCGTGCTCGGCCCCAACGGCGCGGGCAAGACCACCTGCGTACGGATCCTGGCCACCCTGCTGCGCCATGACGGCGGCCGGGCCGAGGTCGCCGGGTACGACGTGCTGCGCGACCCCGACCAGGTCCGCTACCGCATCGGCCTGGTCGGTCAGCACGCCGCGGTGGACGAGGAGCTGAGCGGACGGCAGAACCTGGAGATGTTCGGCCGCCTCTACCACCTGGGCGGTCGGCAGGCGGCCGTCCGCGCGGACGAGCTGCTGGAGCGGTTCGGCCTGGCCGGCACCGGCACCAAGGCCGTCAGCCAGTACAGCGGCGGGATGCGGCGCAGGCTGGACCTGGCCGCGAGCCTCGTCATGCGGCCGCGGATCCTCTTCCTGGACGAGCCGACCACCGGGCTCGACCCCCGGGGCCGTACGGAGGTGTGGAACGCGGTCCGTTCGCTGGTGGACGGCGGTACGACCGTGCTGCTCACCACCCAGTACCTGGAGGAGGCGGACCAACTCGCCGACCGCGTCTGCGTGATCGACGGTGGGCGGGCCATCGCCGACGGGACCGCCGACGAGCTCAAGGCCCGGCTCGGCGGGGACCGTATCGAGGTGGTGCTGCGCGACGCGGGCCAACTGCCCGCCGCCGCCTCGGTCGTGGGCATGGCGACCGGCACCGGCGAGGTCGAGACCGACCCCGACCGCCGGCGGCTCGGCGCACGGGTCACCGACCGGGTCGCCGCGCTCACCGAGACCGTACGGGCGCTGGCGGCGGCCGGGATCGAGGCGGAGGACATCGTGCTGCGCCGCCCCACCCTCGACGAGGTCTTTTTGCATCTCACCGGGGAGCCGGCCGACACAGCGAAGGAGGAGACCCCCGTATGACGACCGCGACCCTCATCGACTCCTGGACCATGACCCGCCGCGGGCTCGCCCACTGGGCCCGGCAGCCCGTCCAGGTGGTCGTCCAGCTCGTCTTCCCGGTGATGATGCTGCTGATGTTCGCCTACTTCCTCGGCGGCGGGATGACCGTCCCGGGCGGCGGTGACTACAAGGACTTCCTGGTGCCGGGCACGCTCGCGCTCACCATGGTGTTCGGCCTCGAAGGGACGATGCTCGCCATCACCCAGGACCTCAACAAGGGCGTCATCGACCGCTTCCGGTCGATGCCGATGGCCCGCTCGGCGGTCCTGGCCGGGCGCAGCGTGCTGGACATGCTCCAGTCGGCGCTCGGTCTGTTCGTCCTGCTCGGGGTCGGTCTGGCGATGGGCTGGCGCTGGCACGGCGGCGTCGGCGACGGGCTTCTCGCCGTCGGGCTGCTGCTGTGGCTGCGGTTCGCGATGCTGTGGCTCGGGATCTTCCTGGGCATGGCCGCCGGGCGCCCGGAGATGGTGCAGGCCGTCCAGATCCTGGTCTGGCCGGTGGGCTTCCTCTCCAATGTCTTCGCCTCACCCGAGACCATGCCCGGCTGGCTCGGGGCCCTCGCGGTCTGGAACCCGATGTCGGCGACGGCCACCGCGATCCGCGATCTGTTCGGCGGCCCCGGTGGCGGCGGCGAGGGCTGGGCCGCGGACCATGCCCAACTTCTCGCCGTCTGCTGGCCGCTGGCGCTGATCGCGGTCTTCGCGCCGCTCGCCGTGCGGCGTTACGGGCGGCTCAGCCGCTGACGGCGGCCCGGGGCCGGACGTCCGGCGGGTCACACCCCCACCGGTCGTCGCCGGTTGCGGATACGGTGCATATATGGGGAACGACAGGTCGGGCACGGGGGCGGAGACGGCGAGTGGGCCCGGATACGCCCTGCTGCTCGCCGCCGGCCCGGCCGGCAAACAGCGACTGATGGACGCGGCCGCCGCGCTGCCTCAGCTCGCCGCCGTACCGCCGGCGGCGCTGCTGGGCACGCCCGGCGGCGCCAGCGTCGTCCAACTCGTGGACCCGGCCGATCCGCAGACCGTGCTGACGCATCTGCGCACCGCCGCCGCGCACCCGGGCCCGGTGCTGGTCCATCTCGCGGGCCAGCTCACCCTCGACGCCAAACAGCGGCTGCCGCATCTGGCGTTGGCCCGTACGACGCCGAGGACCGCCCGCTATACGGCGCTGCCGTGGCACTGGCTGACGGCCGAGCTCGGCCGGCGGCCGCCGGGCAGCACCGTCGTGGTCGCCGATCTGGTGGCCGACGAGACGGCGTGGCCGCCGCTGAGGGCCGCCGGGCCGTCCGGACTCGCGGCCGGGCTGACGCTGTACGGCACGGTGGCGCCCGCCCCGCCCAAGCGGGGAGCCCCGCCCAAGCGGGGGATGGCGACGCCGGACTACAGCCGGGCGTTCGCCGGGCTGCTGCGGGGCGCCGCCGAACGCCCCCCGCTCGCGCTGCTGCACCAGCGGGCCGCGCTGGAGGCCGGGTTGGGCAGCGGTCCCGAGCTGCTGCTGGACGGCGCCGGGCCGGATGAGGCGTATCCGGCCCCGGATGCCGCTCCTGGCCCGGAGGCCGCCGGATGGGCCGGGCAGACCGGACCGGCTGAGGCGGCCGGGTCGGCTGAGGCGGCCGGGTCGGCCGGGGCAGCCGGGCCGGTGGCGGTCACGCCGCCGCGTATGCCGTTGAGCCCTCCCGAATCGTTCCTCTCCGCCGATCCGCGACCGGCGCCACCATCACCGCGCCCGCCCCAGCCGACGCACGCCCCCCTGCCCCCGCCGCCCCGGCGGGCGCCCGTGGCCGATCCGCTCGCCGCCACGCACGCGGCGATATTCGAGGCGGCCAACTCGGGGCGGCACAGCGAGGCCGCCTCGATGGCGGCCGCCTGGGAACAGGAGGCCCTCCGGACCGCCGGTCCCCGTTCCGACGAGGCGATCCACTGGCTGGAGGTCCGGGCCGATCTCTCCCGTATCGCCGGGGACCCGGCCCGCGCCTGTGAGCTGTGGCTCGCGGTGGCCGACGCGCGGCTGGGCAACGGGGAGCCGGTCGGCCATCCCGAGGTCGAGGGAGCCGTGGACCGGGCGCACCACCAGTGGCAGTTCGTCCAGGACCGGGCCAGGGCCGGCGCCCTGGCCCCGCCGCTGATGGAGCTGCGGAGCAGGGTGCCCGGCCGCAAGCCCGGCGCGCTGGAGGCGGTCCGGCGCCGGGCCGAGCTGCTCCGGGCCCCGGCCCGCACGCGCTGACCGCCGTCGTTCCCAGGACCGGAGACACCGGGTTCAGTGGTGGAACGCCTTGGCGGTCTTCCCCGTGGGCGCGGGCTGCGACCGCAGGTCCGGCAGCAGCGACCCCAGGTCGTTCAGGAAGAGATCGGCGAGGTCCTCCGAGAAGCCGTTGCGGCACACCACCCGCAGCACGGACAGGTCCTCCCGATTGCGCGGGAAGGCGTACGCGGGCACCAGCCAGCCGCGTTCGCGCAGCCGCCGGGAGACGTCGTAGACATCGAAGGTGCCGACCCCCTCCGCCGTGGTGAACGCGAACACCGGGAGCTGATCGCCGCGGCTGAGCAGGGTGAAGTCCCCGAACGCCTCGATCCGCTCGGCGAGCGAGCGCGCCACGTCGCGGGTCTGCTGCTGGACGGCGCGGTAGCCCTCCCGGCCCAGCCGGACGAAGGTGTAGTACTGGGCGGCCACCTGGGAGCCGGGGCGGGAGAAGTTGAGCGCGAACGTGGGCATGTCGCCGCCCAGGTAGTCGACGCGGAAGACCAGCTCCTCGGGCAGCGCGTCCGCCGTACGCCACAGCGCCCACCCCACCCCGGGGTAGACCAGGCCGTATTTGTGCCCCGAGGTGTTGATGGAGGCCACCCGCGGCAACTGGAAGTCCCACACCAGGTCCTGGTCGAGAAACGGCGCGACCATCGCGCCCGAGGCGCCGTCCACATGCACCGGGATGTCCAGGCCCGTGCGCTCCTGGAGGTCGTCCAGCGCCCGGCACACCTCGGCGACGGGTTCATACGAGCCGTCGAAGGTGGAGCCCAGGACCGTCACGACCCCGATGGTGTTCTCGTCGCACAGCTCGGCGGCGGCCTGGGGATCGAGGTGGAACCGGTCGCCCTCCATGGGCACCTGGCGCGCCTCCACCTCCCAGAAGTCGCAGAACTTCTCCCAGCACACCTGGACATTGGTCCCCATGACCAGGTTGGGGCGGGCGGTCGCCGGATAGCTCACCGGATTCCGCTTGGCCCAGCGCCGCTTCAGGGCCATTCCGCCCAGCATGCATGCCTCGCTCGACCCCGTGGTGGAGCAGCCCACGGCCGTGTCCGGATCGGGTGCGTGCCACAGATGGGCGAGCATCACCACACACCGCCGCTCCAGCTCGGCGGTGCGCGGGTACTCATCCTTGTCGATCATGTTCTTGGGGAAGCAGTCGGCCATCAGCCTGCCCGCCTGCGGCTCCATCCACGTGGTGACGAAGGTGGCCAGATTCTGGCGGGCGTTGCCGTCCAGCATCAGCTCGTCATGGACGAACTGGTACGCGGTCGTGGGCGCCATCGGCTCGTCCGGGATGCAGTGGTGCGGGGGCCTGCCGGTCATCCCGCTCACCGGATTGGCCTCGCCGTAGACCGGATTGACGGAGAACTCGGAGCGATGTCCCCGGTGGGGCGGGGTGGGGGTGCCGTGATGAAGTGCCATCTTCGTTAAATTAGGGGCATATCGGCGATATGCCCCGCTACCGCGCCGTGCCCCCGCTACCGCGCCGTGGCCGCGCCCCGCCCCCTCGCTACCCCGCGCTGCTGAGCGACAGCTTCGCCGCGAAGCCGAGGAACGCCGTGCCCGCGGCCGCCGAGAGCCCCGCCCTCAGCCTCCGGCGCCGCCGGAGGGTGGCCGCCAGATACGTACCGCTGAAGATCAGCACCGAGAGATAGGTGATGCTGAACAACTGCGCCCAGGCGCCCAGCGCCAGGAAGGACAGCGCGGGATGGGCGTAGTCCGGATCCACGAACTGCACGAAGAAGGAGATGAAGAAGAGGATCGCCTTCGGGTTCAGCAGGCTGATGACCAGCGCCCTGCGGTAGGGGCGCTCGCCCTCCGCGGACCCCTTGGCCGCGTCCGCCGACTCCGCCGACGCCATCGAGGCATCCGCGGACTCCATCGCCGCGTCCGCGCTCCTCGGCCGGCGGCGCCACAGTGCCCGCGCCCCGCGCAGCATGCCCACCGCCAGCCAGGTCAGATAGCCCGCGCCCGCGAACTTGACCACCGCGAAGAGCACCGGGCTGGCGTTCAGCAGCGAGGCCACCCCGCCCGCGGACAGCGCCATCAGCACGGCGTCCCCGCACACCACCCCGGCCGCCGCCCGATAGGCGGTACGGGGGCCGCGGCGGGCCGCGACCGACACCACATACAGCGAATTGGGGCCCGGCAGCAGGATGATCAGCGCCAGACCGGCCAGATAGGTCGAAAGATCGGTTATCCCCAGCACAATCGGCAGGATGGCAGCCGCCCGCCGCGCCGCCCAGCGAGTTTCGCCATCCGGACTTGCACCTCACGCGGCGTAAGGGCGCACCGTGGAACCCGTACCGAACTGAAGGAGAGCGGACCAGGTCATGAGCTATTCCGTGGGACAGGTCGCGGGCTTCGCCGGCGTCACGGTGCGCACGCTGCACCACTACGACGAGATCGGACTGCTGCGCCCCGGCACCCGCAGCACGGCCGGGCACCGGCGTTACGACGACGCCGACCTCGACCGGCTGCAGCGGATCCTGTTCTACCGGGAGCTCGGCTTTCCGCTCGAAGAGGTGGCGGTGCTGCTCGATGACCCGGATATCGATCCGCAGGCCCACCTGCGGCGTCAGCACCGGCTGCTGACGGACCGGATCGAGCGGCTGCGGAAGATGGCCGCCGCCGTCGAACAGGCCATGGAGGCGCGGAAGATGGGCATCAATCTGACTCCCGAGGAGAAGTTCGAGGTCTTCGGGGACTTCGACCCGGACGAGCACCAGGAGGAGGTCGAGCAGCGCTGGGGGGACACCGAGGCGTACAAGGAGTCCCAGCGCAGGGCCGCCTCGTACACCAAGGAGGACTGGAAGCGGATCCAGGAGGAGGCGGACGAACTCGGCAACCGCTTCGTCGCGCTGATGCGCGCGGGCACCCCGCCGACGTCCGAGGCGGCGATGGACCTCGCCGAGGAGCACCGGCAGGGGATCAGCCGTAATCACTACGAGTGCGGCCATGAGATGCACGCCTGCCTGGGCCGGATGTACGTCTCCGACCACCGCTTCACGGAGAACATCGACAAGGCCGGGCCGGGGCTGGCCGTCTACCTCCGGGACGCGATCCTGGCCAACGCGGAGCGGCACCGCTAGGCCCTAGGGGCATCCCTGGAGGGTGGGGCCGAGGGCGGGAGTGCTCGCGGTGGGAACCAAGGGCAGGCACACGGCGTTGATAGCTTTGGGCGGCACACTGCGAAGAACTCTGTCGATGTTCTCCGTGCATCAGTCCGCCCCGACCTGCGGCCGGGCCTCGCACGAGCCTGCTTCCCTCGACCCAGGAGCCTCCCACCCGTGAACACCCTCGCGCTCGGCCCTCAGTGGCTGGACCCGGACTATCTGATCGAGACGTTCGGTCTGCTCGGTGTCCTGGCCATCGTTTTCGCGGAGTCCGGTCTGCTCATCGGCTTCTTCCTGCCGGGCGACTCGCTGCTCTTCACCACCGGCCTGCTGGTGACCACCGATGTGATCAAGCAGGAGCTGTGGCTGGTGTGCGTGGCCGTCGCGGTCGCCGCGATCGTCGGTGACCAGGTCGGCTATCTCTTCGGCCGGAAGGTGGGGCCGTCGCTGTTCCGGCGCCCCGACTCCAGGCTCTTCAAACAGGAGAACGTGGAGAAGGCGCATGAGTTCTTCGAGAAGCACGGGCCGAAGTCGCTGATCCTGGCCCGCTTCGTGCCCATCGTGCGGACGTTCACGCCGATCATCGCGGGCGTGAGCCGGATGAACTACCGCTCGTTCATCATCTTCAACATCATCGGCGGCGTGCTGTGGGGCACCGGCGTCACCCTGCTGGGCTCGGCGCTCGGGAAGGTCGACTTCGTCCATGAGCACATCGAGCTGATGCTGATCGCGATCGTGCTGCTGTCGGTCATCCCAATCGTGATCGAGTTCCTCCGGGCCCGAGGCAAGGCGAAGAAGGAGGCCGCCGCGGAGCCGGATCCGCAGGGCCCGGCCTCGGGCGCTCCGAACCAGGGGCCGCGCGGGCGCCACGCCAAGCGCTGACGCCGAGCGCCGGGGCCGGCCGCTGAGCGTCCCGGCGCCCCCGGCGTTCCCCGCCACCCGGCGTCTCCTGTCTGGCCGGCACCTCGTTCACCTGCGTTCACGTCCGTCACACACACCCGCCCCCACTCCCCCTCGGCGGTCACCGCCCCGCACAATGGGCTCCGGTGGCCGCCGATGCTGCATCCTTGGCTGCTGGGAACCGTACGGGGAGGGCTGGTGAGGAGCGAGGAGACGTGAGGCCGGACCGTCAGCAGGTGCCGCGCGGTGCGAGCGCGGTGGACGCGGACACGGGGGAGAACCAGAAGCCCCAGTCGGACGAGGCGCACAGCGCCTTCACCCCGCCCCTCGGCATACCCATGCCGCCTCCGCCCGAGGACGAGCACCCGACATCGGAGTTCGCCGTGCCCAACGGGCTGACGGCGGAGACCTCCGTCGAACCCGAGGGCTCGGCCTTCGTGCCGCCCCCCGGGGTGAAGACCCCGCAGAACAACCAGACCACCGGCGGCTTCCCCGCCATCACCCCGGCGAACGGCTTCCCCGTCGTCCGGCTGACCAAGGACGCCCCCTGGCAGGACCGGATGCGCACGATGCTGCGCATGCCGATCAGCGAGCGCCCGACGCCCGAGCGCGTCGAGCAGCAGGACGAGACCGGACCGGCCGTGCCGCGTGTGCTCGACCTCACCCTCCGCATCGCCGAGCTGCTGCTCGCGGGCGGCGAGGGGGCCGAGGACGTCGAGGCGGCGATGCTCGGCGTGGCGCACGCGTACGGGCTCGACCGCTGCGAGCCGACCGTCACCTTCACCCTGCTGTCGGTCAGCTACCAGCACTCGCTGGTGGACGATCCGGTCACCGCCAGCCGGACCGTGCGGCGCCGGGGCACCGACTACACCCGGCTGTCGGCGGTCTTCCGGCTGGTGGACGACATCACCTCGCAGGAGGAGTTCACGCTGGAGGAGGCGTACCGGCGGCTCGCCGAGATACGCCGTAACCGTCACCCCTACCCCGGCTGGGCGCTCACGGTGGCCGGCGGAGGGCTGGCCGGCGCGGCGAGCATGCTGGTCGGCGGTGACTGGCCGGTCTTCTTCGCGGCGGCCATCGGCGCGATGCTCGGCGACCGGCTGGCGTGGCTGGCGTCGGGGCGCGGGCTTCCGGAGTTCTACCAGTTCGTGGCCGCGGCGATGCCGCCCGCCGCGATGGGCGTGGCGCTCAGCCTCATGAACTCCGGACTCCAGGCGTCCGCCGTGATCACCGGTGGGCTGTTCGCGCTGATCCCGGGGCGAGCGCTGGTCGCGGGCGTCCAGGACGGGCTGACCGGCTACTACATCACCGCGGCGGCCCGCCTGCTGGAGGTCGGCTATCTGATCGTGGGCATCGTGTGCGGGGTGCTCACGGTGCTCTACGGGGGCGTCCAGCTCGACGCCAAGCTGAATCCGGAGGCGGCGCTGCGCCATGTGGAGCGGCCGGTGATCCAGATCCTGGCGGCGATGCTGCTGGCGCTGACGTTCTGCATCCTGCTCCAGCAGGAACGTCACACCGTGCTGTTCGCCACGCTCAACGGCGGGGTCGCCTGGGTGGTCTACGGCGCGCTGGCCGATACCGCCGACGTCCCGCCGGTGGCCGCCACGACCGTGGCCGCCGGGCTGGTCGGCCTCTTCGGCCAGTTGCTCTCGCGCTATCGCTACGCCTCGGCGCTGCCCTACGTCACGGCGGCGATCGGGCCGCTGCTGCCCGGTAGCGCGACCTACTTCGGCCTGCTCGCCCTGGCCCAGGGCAACCTGGACCGCGGCATTCCGTTCCTCACCCAGGCGGCGGCACTGGCCCTGGCGATCGCCATAGGGGTGAACCTGGGAGGCGAGGCCGCGCGCCTCTTCCTGAAGACACCCGGTGCCACCATCGACCCCTCCGGCCGCCGCGCCGCCAAGCGCACGAGGGGCTTCTGACGGGCGCGCTGCCCGGGGCCGTGCTCGCCCGGGACCGTCGCCGCCCCGGGGCCGGAAACGCCGGAGGGCGGGACACCCCCAGGGTGTCCCGCCCTCTCGCGTGCTCAGGGCTCAGTGGCCGCCGGCGGCCTCGAGGCGCTTGATGGACGCCTCCACCTCGGCCTCGGCCTCGGCGCGGCCCACCCAGTTGGCCCCTTCGACCGACTTGCCCGGCTCGAGGTCCTTGTAGACCTCGAAGAAGTGCTGGATTTCCAGGCGATCGAACTCCGAAACGTGGTGAATATCACGCAGGTGCTCCACCCGGGGGTCCGAGGCCGGTACGCAAAGCAGCTTGTCATCGCCACCCGCCTCGTCCGTCATCCTGAACATGCCGATGGCACGGCACTTGATCAGGCAGCCGGGGAACGTCGGCTCGTCGAGAATGACCAGTGCGTCCAGCGGATCGCCGTCCTCGCCGAGGGTGTTCTCGACGAAGCCGTAGTCCGCGGGGTAGCTGGTCGACGTGAAGAGTCGCCGGTCAAGACGGATGCGACCCGTCTCGTGGTCCACCTCGTACTTGTTCCGCGAACCCTTCGGGATCTCGATGGTGACGTCGAACTCCACGGGTGGCTCCTCCATGATCAACACATACGTCTGGTGATTAAGTGTCCCCCACGCAGGTGTGTGGTGGCGAAAGGGGCTGGTCGGTCGTGCCTGAAGCCCGATCGTGGCAGGTCAGGGAGTGGCTGAGTCACCGGCTGAGCCGTGGGCGACGCGAGTTCGACCGCGCGCGCGGTCGTGGGCTGTACGAATGGGACCGCGTACGCGCCCGTATCCGGCGCGAATGGCGGCGCACACCCCGGGAGCGGCAGCGGACCTGGCAACTGGTGACGGTCTCCGCCGCGACCGGTCTGGTGGTCGCCGTGGTGTCGGTGCTCGTGGCCGGGCCCTGGGACGGCGGACAGCGGACGGCCGAACGCGCCCGCGCCGCCGAGGACCGGGCCCCGGGTGGCGGACCGGACGGCGGTCCGGGGCGGCCCGCGCCCAGCGCCTCGCCCGTCCTGGCCGCGCTCGGCGCGCGCCCCGCGCCCAAGTCGCCGGACAGCGGTGGGGACGCCGTGCCGCCGCCCACCGGAGCGGGACTCGCCGACACGCTCGAACCGCTGCTGGAGGATCCCGCGTTGGGCGATGAGCGCTCGGTGGCGGTGATGGACGTGACCACCGGTCAGCAGGTGTTCGGCAGCAAGGCGGGTACGGCCACGATCCCCGCCTCGACGATCAAGCTCGCGACCGGTGCCGCGGCCCTCTCCGCCCTCGGCCCGGACCACCGCATCAGGACCAGCGTCGTGGCGGGCGCGGGTCGGCACGACATCGTGCTGGTCGGCGGCGGCGACCCCACGCTCACCGCGCGGGCCGTCAAGGGGAGCGACCACCCCGCCGCACTCCGCCAGTTGGCCGATGACACCGCCCGCGCCCTCAAGAAGCGCGGCACCGGCCCCTACCGGCTCGGCTACGACACCTCGCTCTACTCCGGGCCGAAGCTCCACCCGATCGGCCCCAACGAGAACCTCTCGCCCGTCGTCCCCCTGATGGCCGACGAGGGGCGTAAGGACGACAGCGACCACGGCCCGGCCCCGCGCGCCGAGGACCCGGCCGCCGACGCGGCCGGCACCTTCGCGTCGATGCTGCGCGACCGCGGCGTCGAGGTGAAGGGCGAGCCCGGCTCGCGCAAGGCCGCCGAGGACGCCCGTACGGTGGCCTCCGTCCGCTCCCAGCCGCTGTCCTCGCTCGTCGAGCGGATGCTGACCACCAGCGACAACGACATCGCGGAGGCCCTGTCCCGGCAGACCGCCCTCGCGGCCGGCGAGCCCGCCAGCTTCGCGGGCGGGGCGAAGGCCGTGACCCAGCGGCTGCGCAAGCTCGGGCTGCCGCTGGGCGGTGCCCGGATCGCGGACGGCAGCGGGCTCGACCGCACCGACCATGTGTCCGCAGGGCTGCTCTCCCAGGTGCTGGTGCGCGCCGCCGACCGCGACCACGCCCAATTGCGGTCGCTGCTCACCGGGCTGCCGGTGGCCGGTTTCAGCGGCACCCTGCGCACCCGCTACGCCCAGGACGCGGTCGGCCGGGGCGTGGTCCGCGCCAAGACCGGCACCCTCACCGGGGTCAACAGCCTCGCGGGCTCGGTCGTGGACGCGGACGGCCGGCTGCTGGTCTTCGCGTATCTGACCAACGGCACCACCGACGCCGACGGCGCCCAGCGCGCCCTGGACCGGATGGCCTCGGCCCTGGCCAACTGCGGCTGCCGTTGAGCACGGGGGCGGCCCGGACGCGCGGCGGCCACGCCACGGTGGCCGCCATAAGGCCACGAGGGTGACCCGGACGCGGGGTGGCCGCCTGCGCGGACCTCGGTGTCCTCCCGGATGGGGCGCGGGCCACGTACCGTGAAGCCATGACGAGCATCGGTGGTGTGGAGATGGTCGACTGGAATCTCGCGGTCGCGACCGCGACCCGGCTGGTGCGCCCCGGGCCCGAGGTGAGTCGCGAGGAGGCGCGTGCCGTCGTCGCGGAGCTGCGGCGGCACGCCAAGTCCTCGGAGGAACACGTCCGCTCCTTCACCCGGATGGCCGTCTCCGGCGGCCCGGCCTCGGACACCCCCGTCCTCGTCGTGGACCGCGCGGGCTGGATCAAGGCCAATGTGGCGGGCTTCCGGCAGATCCTCAAACCGCTGCTCGGCAAGATGCAGGACCGGCGCGGCGGACTGCCCGGCGGGGCGGTGCTGGGCGCGGTCGGCGGCAAGGTGACCGGCGTCGAGCTGGGGATGCTGCTGTCCTTCCTGGCCTCCCGGGTGCTCGGCCAGTACGAGACCTTCGCGCCCGCGACCCGCGAGCTGCCCGGCTCCCCGGGCGGCGGCCGGCTGCTGCTGGTGGCGCCCAACATCGTCCACGTGGAGCGCGAACTCGACGTGGCCCCGCACGACTTCCGGCTGTGGGTCTCGCTGCACGAGGAGACCCACCGCACCCAGTTCACCGCCGTGCCGTGGCTGCGCGACCACATCGAGTCCGAGATCCAGGCGTTCCTCGGCGAGACCGATGTGGACCCGGCCACCCTGCTGGAGCGGGTCCGCGAGGCCTTCCAGTCGCTGAGCGGCGGCGGCCGTCCCGATGACGAGCGGGACGAGGCGGACGGGGGCGGCGCGCCCAGCATCATCGAGCTGGTCCAGACCCCGGCCCAGCGGGAGATCCTGGCCCGGCTGACCGCGGTGATGTCCCTGCTGGAGGGCCACGCCGACTACGTCATGGACGGGGTGGGGCCGGAGGTCGTGCCGTCCGTCGCGGAGATCCGGGAGAAGTTCCAGAAGCGCCGGGCCAGCGGCGCGGGCCGGCTCGACCAGGCGCTCCGCAAGCTGCTGGGGCTCGACGCCAAGCTGCGGCAGTACCGTGACGGTGAGCGATTCGTCCGGGCCGTGGTGAACGAGGTCGGCATGGACGGCTTCAACCGTGTCTGGACCTCGCCCAACACCCTTCCGACCAAGGCGGAGATCAGCAAACCCGCCGAGTGGGTCGCGCGGGTGCACCGTAAGGCGGAGTCCTAGAACCGGCACACTCCCGGCACACGCGGAAACGGACGAACGCCCCCTTTAATCACTCGTCCGAGGGACCGTTGGCGACGGGTAGGCGTGCGATGCTCGGGGAACAGCTCGCTTCTGTCACCATCGACATACGCAGCGTGACGAAAACGCCGCGTCACTCCTCGCACCCCCCGAGGCACCCCCTCGAATGACAGATGGGAAACGGACATGGGTCCCCATCCAGCGGTCGCCGCGATACGCCTCGCGGTCCGCCGCGTCCTCCACGACGTCCTCGTCACCCACTCGGCCTCGTCCTCCTGCTCGCCCTCCGCCGCCTCCTCGCCCTCGACGCGTTCGGCCCCCGCCCCCGCGGCTCCGCCCCGCCCGACGACGCGCCCCTCGTGCTCGCCGCCTGCTCCGGCGGCGCCGACTCCATGGCGCTCGCCTCCGCCCTCGCCTTCGAGGCCCCGCGGGCCGGCCTGCGCGCCGGCGGGGTCACCGTCGACCACGGCCTGCAGCAGGGCTCCGACGCCCGCGCCGCCGAGGTCGCCGACCGGATGCGGGCGCTGGGCCTGGCGCCGGTCGAGACGATCGCCGTGTCCGTCGGCCGCGGCGGCGGCCCCGAGGCCGCCGCCCGGGACGCCCGCTATGCCGCGCTGGACGCCGCCGCCGAGCGCCACGGCGCCACTGCCGTGCTGCTCGGCCATACCCGTGACGACCAGGCCGAGACGGTTCTGCTGGGCCTCGCCCGCGGCTCCGGCACCCGCTCGCTGTCCGGCATGGCCTGGGTCTCCGGGGCCGACGGCCGCTACCGCCGCCCCTTCCTCCAGCTGGACCGGCACACGGTCCGCGAGGCGTGCCTGGCCCAGTCGCTGCCCGTCTGGGACGACCCGCACAACGTGGACCCGTCCTACACCCGCTCCCGGGTCCGCCACGAGGCGCTGCCCATCCTGGAGAAGGCGCTGGGCAAGGGCGTCGTCGAGGCGCTCGCCCGCACCGCCCAGCTCTCCCGCGACGACGCCGACGCCCTCGACGCCTGGGCCGCCCGCGCCGAGGCCGATGTGATGACCACCGCACCGGCGGCGGCCGGTGGTGCGCAGGCCGTGCATCTCGACACCGTCGGCCTGCACGGACTGCCCACCGCCGTCCGCCGCCGGGTACTGCGCCGCGCCGCCATCGCCGCGGGCGCGCCGGCCGGTTCGCTCTTCGCCCGCCACATCGAAGAGGTGGACCGGCTGATCACCGGCTGGCGGGGGCAGCGGGCCATCAACCTCCCCGGCCGCGTCGAGGTCCGCCGTGAGGGTGGCAGACTGGTCATCCGGCAGGGCTGATCCGCCCGAGCCAGATGAGCCGGTACGTCGAACGAAAGTGGCGCGGGTGGACGACAAGGACATGGGCACCGACCTGAAGTCGGTCCTCATCACCGAGGAAGAGATCAACGCGAAGCTGGCGGAGCTGGCGGCCACCATCGACGAGGAGTACGCGGGCAAGGATCTGCTGATCGTCGGCGTGCTCAAGGGCGCGGTCATGGTGATGGCGGATCTGGCACGTGCCCTGTCCACGCCCGTCACCATGGACTGGATGGCCGTCTCGTCGTACGGCGCGGGCACCCAGTCCTCCGGGGTGGTGCGTATCCTGAAGGACTTGGATACCGACATCAAGGGCAAACACGTCCTGATCGTCGAGGACATCATCGACTCCGGACTGACGCTGTCGTGGCTGCTGTCGAACCTGGGCTCGCGTGAGCCCGCCTCGCTGAACGTCTGCACCCTGCTGCGCAAGCCGGAGGCGGCCAAGGTCGCCATCAAGGTGAAGTGGGTCGGCTTCGACATCCCCAACGAGTTCGTCGTCGGCTACGGCCTGGACTACGCCGAGAAGTACCGGAACCTGCGGTTCGTCGGCACCCTGGCCCCCCACGTCTACGGCGGCTGACGGCGCCGCGGACCCCTGGGAACCTGGCGGGGTTTTCCGCCGTTGGAGCAGGGGAAGGCGGTTTTGTTAACAGTCCACGGCGGCGTCGGGTGACAATGCTGGGGTACCGTCCGAAGGTCAGTCTTTTTTGAGACTGAGGATTGCACAGCTCATACACCGCAAATACACCGCAATACACCGCACGCACGGGCGGCCCCTCCAGGGCTGCCGTGCCTCACTGTGGCAGGAGGGACGGGGCGGCTTCGCCCCGTATGGATGGACGTGAAGCGCTACTTCCGTGGGCCGGTCATGTGGATCGTGCTGGCCGTCCTCGCCGTGGTCGTGTTGATGCAGGTCGTCGGCTCGTCCGGCGGCTACAAGTCGGTGGACACCAGTCAGGTCGTCAAGGCGATCAACCAGAACCAGGTCCAGTCCGCCGAACTGACGACCGGCGACGAGCACAAGGTAAAGATCAAGCTCAAGGACAACGTCGCCAAGATCTCGGGCAGCGACAAGCTCCAGGCCACCTACATCGGTGACCAGGGCGTCGATCTCGCCAAGACTCTGCAGGCCAATGCCCAGAAGCCCAATGGGATCCCCGACGGGTACAACGTCTCGACGTCGAAGCAGAACCCCTTCGTCGGGATTCTGCTCTCGCTGCTCCCGTTCGTGCTGATCGTCGTGGTCTTCCTGTTCCTGATGAATCAGATGCAGGGCGGCGGCTCCCGGGTGATGAACTTCGGCAAGTCGAAGGCCAAGCTGATCACCAAGGACACGCCGAAGACGACGTTCACCGATGTGGCGGGCGCCGACGAGGCGGTCGAGGAGCTCCAGGAGATCAAGGAGTTCCTCCAGGAGCCGGCGAAGTTCCAGGCCGTGGGCGCCAAGATCCCCAAGGGTGTGCTGCTCTACGGCCCGCCCGGTACGGGTAAGACGCTGCTCGCGCGCGCCGTCGCGGGCGAGGCGGGTGTCCCCTTCTACTCGATCTCCGGCTCCGACTTCGTCGAGATGTTCGTGGGTGTGGGTGCCTCCCGGGTCCGCGACCTGTTCGAGCAGGCCAAGACCAACGCCCCGGCCATCGTCTTCGTCGACGAGATCGACGCCGTCGGCCGGCACCGCGGTGCGGGCATGGGCGGCGGCCATGACGAGCGCGAGCAGACGCTGAACCAGCTGCTCGTCGAGATGGACGGCTTCGATGTGAAGGGCGGGGTCATTCTGATCGCCGCCACCAACCGGCCCGACATCCTGGACCCGGCGCTGCTGCGCCCGGGCCGCTTCGACCGGCAGATCGCCGTCGACCGCCCGGACATGCAGGGCCGGCTGGAGATCCTCAAGGTCCACCAGAAGGGCAAGCCGGTCGCCCCGGACGTCGACCTGTCGGCCGTCGCCCGTCGCACCCCCGGCTTCACCGGTGCCGATCTGTCGAATGTGCTGAACGAGGCCGCCCTGCTGACGGCCCGCAGCGACGGGAAGCTGATCGACAACCACTTCCTGGACGAGGCGATCGACCGTGTCGTGGCCGGTCCGCAGAAGCGGACCCGGATCATGAGCGACAAGGAGAAGAAGATCACCGCGTACCACGAGGGCGGCCACGCCCTGGTCGCGGCGGCTTCTCCGAACAGCGACCCGGTGCACAAGGTCACGATCCTCTCCAGAGGCCGGGCCCTGGGCTACACCATGGTCCTGCCGGACGAGGACAAGTACTCGACCACGCGCAACGAGATGCTGGACCAGCTCGCCTACATGATGGGCGGCCGGGCGGCCGAGGAACTGGTCTTCCACGACCCGACCACGGGCGCGTCCAACGACATCGAGAAGGCGACCACCACCGCCCGCGCGATGGTCACGCAGTACGGCATGACCGAGCGGCTCGGCGCGATCAAGTTCGGCTCGGACAACTCCGAGCCCTTCCTCGGCCGTGAGATGGCTCACCAGCGCGACTACTCGGAAGAGGTCGCCGCGCTGGTGGACGAGGAGGTCAAGAAGCTCATCGAGGCCGCGCACAACGAGGCCTGGGAGATTCTCGTCGAGAACCGGGACGTCCTGGACAACCTGGTGCTGGCGCTGCTGGAGAAGGAGACGCTGAACAAGGAGGAGATCGCCGAGATCTTCGCCCCGATCGTGAAGCGTCCGGCCCGCCCGGCGTGGACCGGCTCCTCGCGGCGTACGCCCTCGACCCGCCCGCCGGTGCTCTCCCCCAGGGAGCTCGCCCCGGCGAACGGTGCCCAGCCCACCTCGGCGGCTTCGCTGACCAAGAGCACCACTCCGGAGGACGCCGCCGAGCGCCCCGAGGAGTCGGGCTCCGGTTCGGAGAGCTGACCCCACCACCGGGGGCGGTATCCGTCGCCGGTGGGCCCCGGAATGAATGCCGCGTCCACCAGGTTCTAGCCTGGTGGACGCGGCATTTACGCGTTCGTTGTGTGTATGTGAGGAACGAGGCAGCTCCATGACCGACCCGGTGACGCTGGACGGCGAGAGCCCCATTGGCGTGTTCGACGAGAAGCGCGCCGAGAACGCGATCCGTGAGCTGCTGATCGCCGTTGGCGAGGACCCCGACCGGGAAGGGCTGCGCGAGACGCCGGGCCGGGTGGCCCGGGCGTACAAGGAGATCTTCGCGGGGCTGCGCCAGGAGCCCGAGGACGTCCTGACCACCACTTTCGACCTGGGCCATGACGAGATGGTGCTGGTGAAGGACATCGAGGTGATGTCGTCCTGCGAGCACCACCTGGTGCCCTTCGTGGGCGTGGCCCATGTGGGCTATATCCCGTCCCACGACGGCAAGATCACCGGGCTGTCCAAGCTGGCCCGGCTGGTCGATGTCTTCGCCCGCCGCCCCCAGGTCCAGGAGCGGCTGACCACCCAGATCGCCGAATCCCTGATGCGGATACTGGAGCCGCGCGGGGTCATCGTGGTGGTCGAGTGCGAGCACATGTGCATGACCATGCGCGGGGTGCGCAAGCCCGGCGCCAAGACCCTCACCTCGGCCGTCCGCGGCCAGCTGCGCGACTCGGCGACCCGGGCCGAGGCGATGAGCCTCATCATGGCCCGCTGAGCGGCTCCGGGCGCCTCAGGCCGGGATGAAGCCTCGGCCCGGCTTGACGGGCCCGTACGGGTCGGCTGGTGGCCTTTGGGCCTGCGCCGCGCCTCAGGCGCGGGCCGCGGCGCTCGGGCCGTCGCCGTCGTTGTCGTCGTCCTCCGGGAGCTTGAGGACCCGCTCCAGGAAGAACGCGGCCGCCACCACCCCCGCGGCCGCCAGCACCGACGCCCCGGCGTAGATCGCCTGATCCCGGCGGGCGGGCACATCGAGCTGCTCCATGGCCAGGAAGACGCCCGCCCCGCCGTACATCCCCGCGATCAGCGCCGACACCAGCGCGCTGGCCTGCCCGAAGACCACCGCACGGGCGGCCACCATCGGGTCCACGCCCTTGGCACCCGGCTGCCGCTCCCGCTGGGCGCGCAGCCGGGACCGCAGCGACAGCGCGGTGGCGGCCAGCACGACCGCGATCACGGCCAGCACGATCGGCGCGGCCACCGGGACGCTCGGCAGCGACCCGAACGTGTCCCACAGCCGGGCGCCCGCCCACGACACCACACCGGCCACGGCGAACAGCCCGACCAGCACCCCGATCCGAAGTTGCTTCACCGAGCGGTCGCCCCTCAATTCAGTACGTGCCAACGCGTCCGGAACCTATCCGGATCAACGTCTACTCGGGCAGTCGCAGTTCCAGATCGGTGCGGACCCGGACACCTTCCTGGCCCATCGCCGCCAGCAGCCCCGCGACCGCCCCGCGCCCGGGGACCTCGGCCTGCGGATCCACGTCGTTCCACGGCACCAGCACGAAGGCGCGCTCATGGGCACGCGGATGCGGCAGGGTCAGGTGGGGGTCGTCGGACACCACGTCCTGATACGCCACGATGTCCACGTCGATGGTGCGCGGGCCCCAGCGCTCGTCCCGCACCCGCTCGAACGCCTCCTCGATCGCGTGGCCGCGCTCCAGCAGCGAGGACGGCGGCAGCGTCGTCTTGATCAGCACCACCGCGTTGAAGTACGTGGCCTGGGTGCCGGGCTCCACGCCCCACGGGTCCGTCTCGTACACCGGCGATACGGCCTTGACCCGCAGGCCCGGAGTGTCCTCCAGGGCGTCGATGGCGCCCTGGAGGATCTCCAGGCGGTTGCCCAGATTGCTGCCGAGCGAGATCACCGCTCGTTTGGGGTTGCTCAACGTCACATCGGCGGCGTCCACCTGCTCCACCACGGAGATGGGAACGGGCTGCACGGTCGGGTCGCTGCTGCTCATACTCGGCTCCGGGTGATGGTGATGGTCACATCGTCGAAGGGCACGGTGATCGGGGCCTGGGGCTTGTGCACCACGACCTCGACCTCCCGCACCACGTCGTGCTTGAGGCACCGGTCCGCGATCCGTTCGGCCAGCGTCTCGATCAGATCGACCGGCTCACCCCGCACCACGGCCACGACCTCTTCCGCCACCACGCCGTAGTGCACGGTCTTGCCGAGGTCGTCGTCGGCCGCGGCGGGCCGAGTGTCCAGGCCGAGCACGAGGTCCACGACGAAGTCCTGGCCCTCCTCGCGCTCATGGGGTAGCACGCCGTGGTGCCCGCGAGCCTTCAGGCCGCGCAGCGCGACACGATCCACCTGAACCACTCCTGCTGGTCGTCGGTACGCGGGCACGCCCTCCTGGCCGGAGCGCACCACCCGTCCCCTGCCGTCTGCGGGGGTACCTGCCTCGCAATCTACCTGCGGGCCCCGGCGGCATTCGCCCATGGGGTGGGCGGTGCCGGCTGCCGACGCTCCGCGCCACAGCCTTCTACCCCCACCTCGCGGGGCTCGAACGGGGTCGGGTCAGCCCGGCAACAACCCGTCGTCGGCGGGGCCTTCGGGACCGCCCGGCTCCTCGTCGTCACTCTCCGCGAGCACCGGGGAGCCGTGGTGCGACCAGACCTTCCAGCCGTCCTCCGTGCGGCGGAACACATTCGTGGCCACGACGAGCTGGCCGACCAACGGGCCGAGCTGGCCCTCCTCCTCCGCGGGGGCGCCGCTGAGAATGTTCTCGGTGCAGGTCACCAGGGCGGTGTCGGCCATCACCGACACCTCGACATCCGTCAGGAAGAACTGGATGTAGTCCGTGTTGGCCATGATCAGCGCATAGGAGCGGAGCACCTCGCCCCGGCCGCGCAGCACCGGCCAGCCCGGGTGGACACAGGACACCTCGGTGTCGGGGGAGTCCAGCCACAGCCGCTGCAGCGTGGTGTGGTCGCCCTGCTCCATGGCGTCGTACAGCGCGGTGTTCACCTGCGCCACACGTTCGTTGTCCGTAAGGGAAGTCACAGCGCTCCCGCCGTGTTTTCGGCCCGCTCGATGGCCCGCGCCACGCGCACCGCGTCCGCGCTGGCCCGTACCTCGTGTACCCGGACGGCCCAGGCGCCTTCGCGTGCCGCGAGCGCGGTGACCGCCGCCGTGGCGGCGTCCCGCTCCCTGGCGGGCGGCGGGCTACCTCCGTCACCGGCCAGGACGCGCCCCAGGAACCGCTTGCGGGAGGCCGCCACCAGCAGCGGCCGGCCCAGCTCCCGCAGCGCGGACAGATGGGCGACCAGCGTCAGGTCGTGCCCGGCGTCCTTGGCGAAGCCCAGGCCCGGGTCGATCACGATCCGCTCCGGGTCGATACCGCCCGCGACGGCCTGCTCCAGGCTGTCGCGCAGCTCGGCGACGACCTCGCCGACCACGTCCGCGTACACCGCTCGGTTGTTCATGTCGATCGACTGGCCGCGCCAGTGCATCACCACGAACGGCACCCCCGCCGCGGCCACCATGGGCACCATCGCGGGGTCGGCGCCGCCGCCGCTGACGTCGTTGACCAGCCGGGCCCCGGCCGCCACGGCCCGCTCGGCCACCGCGGCCCGCATGGTGTCCACGCTGATCACGGCACCGGCCGCGGCCAGCTCCCGGACGACGGGGATCACCCGGCGCAGCTCCTCGGCCTCGTCGACGCGCGCCGCGCCGGGCCGGGTCGACTCACCGCCGACGTCCACCAGGTCGGCCCCGGCGGCGACCAGATCGAGACCGTGCTTGACGGCCAGTTCGGTGTCGAACCACCGGCCGCCGTCGGAGAAGGAGTCCGGTGTGACGTTCACCACGCCCATCACCGCGCACCGGTCCCACTCCGGCAGTCCGGCCACCCGGCCCCGCCCATGCAACGTGCTCATGTGCCCAGCCTAGGCGTAGGGGGTGTCTTCTGGATCAGGCCGCCTGCTGCAGCCCCCGCCCGTCGGCCAGCTGCCGATGGGCGCAGGGCCGGGGCTCGGGGCGCGGTCCGCGGCGCAGCAGCCGGGGCAGGGCCAGCGAGACGAAGCCCTCGGCCTGCATCGCGGCCAGGCCGATCCGGGGCAGGTCGCGGGTGTTGCGGAAGACCACGAAGCGCGGCTCCCAGCGCGGCTGGAACTTGGCGTTGAACTTGTACAGCGACTCGATCTGGAACCAGCGGGAGAGGAACACCAGCAGCGCCCGCCAGCCGCGCAGCACCGGGCCCGCGCCCAGCTTCTCGCCGCGCGCCAGCGCCGAGCGGAACATCGCGAAGTTCAGCGACACCCGCTCCACGCCCAGCTCGGGGGCGGCCTGCAGGGCGGCCACGATCAGCAGCTCGTTCATGCCCGGGTCGGCGCTGCGGTCGCGCCGCATCAGCTCCAGCGACATCCCGTCCCGGCCCCACGGCACGAAGTGCAGCACGGCCTTGAGATCCCCGTACGGGCCCTCCTCGACGCCCTCGTCGGCGGCCTTGTGGGCGGTGGCGACGACCGCGTCCCCGTCCGCCGGGTCGCCGATCCGGCCCAGCGCCATCGAGAAGCCGCGCTCGGTGTCTGTGCCCCGCCAGTCGGCGGCGGCGCGCCGGATGGCCTCCAGCTCCTCGGGGCCCAGGTCGGCGGCGCGCCGCACCCGGGTCCGGTAGCCGGCCCGCTCGATCCGCTTGACCATCTGGCGTACGTTGCGCATCGCGCGCCCGGACAGGGTGAAGTCCGCCACATCGACGATGGCCTCGTCGCCGAGTTCGAGCGCGTCCAGGCCGGTCTCCCGGGTCCACACCTCGCCGCCGGTCTCGCTGCAGCCCATCACCGCCGGGGTCCAGGAGTGGGCGCGTGCCTCCTCCATGAAGCGGGCGATCGCGCCGGGCCATGCCTCCACGTCACCCACCGGGTCGCCACTGGCGAGCATCACCCCGGAGACCACGCGGTAGCAGACCGCGGCCTTGCCGCTGGGGGAGAAGACCACGGCCTTGTCGCGGCGGAGCGCGAAGTGGCCGAGCGAGTCGCGGCGTCCGTGGGTGGCGAGCAGCTCCCGCAGCCGCTCCTCGTCCCCGGGGGTGAGACGGGCGGCGGGGTGCTCGGGGCGGAAGGCGAGATAGGCGGTGGTGGCGACGGTCAGCAGGCCCAGCGCGCCGAGCGAGTAGCCGACGGTGTAGTCCGCGCCGTGGCGGTAGTCGACCGGCCCCTCGAAGCCGAACAGGCCCCACAGGACGTGTTCGAGCTGCGCGCCGAGCGACGGGCTTCCTTCGATGGCGTCCGGATGCGAACGGACGATCAGCAGTCCCACGGTGACGCTGACCGCGCCCATGACGACGAAGTTGGCCAGTGCCATCCAGCGGCTGCGCGGATCGGGCAGCGCCGCGAACTCGGCGCGGTAGCGGATCAGCACCCCCATCAGGACGAGGGAGAGGACCATGCCGATGACCGAGTGCCGGTAGAGCAACTGGGCGGCCGCGCCGACGGGCAGCAGCGCCACGGCGGCGACCCAGGCCCGCCGCTTACGCCGTTTGAGGCCGTGGGCCAGCATCAGCAGCAGCAGACCGACCACGATCGAGGCGGCGGCGGCCAGGGAGCTCACGGCGCCCGGCAGCAGTTCGGCCAGCGCGTGCACCCTGCTGTGGCGCAGCCGGGGGAAGACGATGTCCATCAGCCCGATGAGCGTGCAGGCGGTGCCGACGACCGTGGGCACCGCCTCCGGCCTGGGGCCGCGCAGCAGGCGCCGTATCCGGTGGGGAACCTCTCCGGACGTTTCGGCATCTTGACTGTCAGGCATCTGTATTCCCGTCGCTTCGGTCAAGAGGATCTTTGGTTCTGTTGCGTGGCATCCGCACGATTTGCGCCCTGGTAGACGCCGTTTGAGGCAGCGGGGTTCCAACCGCGGCACGGGGGAGCCGGCCGCCCGGCAGAAAGATAGTGATGGGTCTCACGAGCAACAACCTCGTGATCGCGGCGGTCGTCGCGGCGTTGCTGCTGTTCGCGGCCACGATATGGCTGTGGCCCCGGTTGTCCGGGCGCGGAGTGGCTCCCGTGCTCGGCCGGGTCGGCATGCTACTGGGGACGCAGCTCACCGTGTTCGCGGCGTTCGGATTGTTCGCCAATCAGTCGTTCGGCTTCTACGGTTCCTGGTCCGACCTCTTCGGTACGCAGGACGAGCCGGGTGTCGTGGTGGACCACGACACCCCCGGTACCCGGGTGCGGGTCACCGAGACCCGCCATCTGGCCGTGGACGGCGGCTCGTCGCCCAAGGTCGCCGGGCGTGTCGAGAAGGTGAACATCCAGGGGCCGGTCTCCGGGATCGCGAGCCCCGCGTACATCTATCTGCCACCTGAGTACTTCCGGCCCGAGTACGCCCGGCGGACCTTCCCCGCCGCGCTGGTGCTGACCGGCTACCCGGGCACCACCGAAGCCCTCATCAATGGCCTGAAATACCCCCAGAACTCGCACAAACTGGTCAAAGCGGGGAAGATGCAGCCCCTCGTCCTGGTGATGATGCGGCCGACGGTCGCGCCGCCGCGCGACACCGAGTGCGTGGACGTGCCGGATGGGCCGCGGACCGAGACGTTCTTCACCAAGGACCTGCCGAAGGCGGTGGCCGACCACTACCGCGTGGGCCAGCGGGCCCGTAACTGGGGCGTCATCGGAAATTCCACCGGCGGCTACTGCGCCCTGAAGATGGCGATGCGCCACCCCGACGCCTTCTCCGCGGCGGCCGGGCTCTCCCCGTCGTACAAGGCCCCGATCGACGCGACCACGGGCGATCTCTTCGGCGGCAGCAAGCGGCTGGAGCGGGAGAACGACCTGATGTGGCGGCTGTCCCACAAGCCGGCGCCGCCGGTGTCGCTGCTGGTCTCCAGCAGCGAGCACGGTGAGCACAACTACCGGGACACCGTGCGCTTCGTGAACAAGGTGAAGCGGCTGAACCGGCGCGGGGAGCCGACCCGGATCTCGTCGATCATCCTGGGCACCGGCGGCCACAACTTCAACACCTGGAAGCGGGAGGTCCCCGCCGCGCTGGAGTGGCTCGGCGGCCGCCTCAGCGACCGCTGAGCCTCCGGGGCTCCCCGGCGCCCCCGAAAGCCTCTTCAAGGCGTCGGGGGAGCCCGGGGAAGACTGGGGAAGCCCGGGGGAGTCCTACACGTCGGCGACGGTCTGCAGCTGGACGTCCCCGCGGGCGATGCCGCCCGCGTCGGCGTCGATCGAGCGGCGGAGGGCCTCATGGAGCCGGGCCGGGGTGAGGACGCCGAGGAAGCGGTCATCGTCCAGGACCGCGATCCAGCCCGCGTCATGCTGCAGCATCGTGCTGAACGCCTGCTTGAGCGGCGCCCCGACCGGCAGCCACGCCTCCATCCGGCGCGCCTGGTCCCGTACGGTCCCCTTCGGGCCGTCGGCCGCGTCCGCCGGGATCCAGCCGTGCAGCCGCTCGGCGTCGTCCAGGACGACGGCCCAGCGCGCCCCTTCCGAGGCCAGCCGGGCGGCCGCCTTGGGGAGCGGGTCGTCCAGGTGGACGACGGGCGGCTGCTCCAGGTCGCCCGGTTCGATGGGGGTGACCGACAGCCGCTTCAGCCCGCGGTCCGCGCCGACGAAGTCGGCCACATACGGGGTGGCGGGCGCGCCCAGCACCGTGGCCGGGGTGTCGAACTGCTCGACCCGCCCCGAGCCGTAGACCGCGATGCGGTCTCCGAGCCGGACCGCTTCCTCTATGTCATGGGTGACGAAGAGCACGGTCTTGCGCACCTGTGACTGAAGTCGCAGGAATTCGGTCTGCAGGTGTTCGCGTACGACCGGGTCGACCGCGCCGAACGGCTCGTCCATCAGCAGCACCGGCGGATCGGCGGCCAGCGCGCGGGCCACGCCGACGCGTTGCCGCTGGCCGCCGGAGAGCTGGTCGGGATAGCGGTCGCCGTAGACGGACGGGGCCAGGCCGACCAGGTCGAGCAGCTCGGCGGCGCGCTCCCGCCCCTTCTTCCGCTGCCAGCCCAGGAGATGCGGCACGGTCGAGGTGTTCTCGAGCACGGTCTTGTGCGGGAACAGCCCGACCTGCTGGATGACATAGCCGATACGGCGGCGCAGGGCGACCGGATCGGCCTCGGCGATGTCCTCGCCGTCCACCAGAATCCGCCCCGATGTCGGCTCGATGAGCCGGTTCACCATCTTCATCGTCGTCGTCTTGCCGCAGCCCGAGGGACCGACCAGGGTGACCAGCTCACCCTCCGCCACCTCGAAGGAGAGGTCGTCCACGGCCGTCGTGCCATCGGCGTAGCGCTTGGTGACATGCTCGAAACGGATCATGGCTCCTCATTGTTGCCGCATTCGTGGCAGACATTGTTGCTGTTGTGTGGCGATCGGACGAGATTGTCATCTCCCGGGGTTAGGGTCACCAGGAATTGTGAAGAGCAACGGGCCGCGACCCGACGGGGGAGGTGAGCGTATGGCCGACGGAAACTGTCTGATCAGTAACGAGTGGATATGCGGTGAGTATGTACGCACACGTGGTCAGGAGCTGACGGACGCGACGCTCGAGCATGTGTGGATCACGCTCGCCTCGGTCGCGATCGGTCTGTTGGTCGCCTTTCCGCTGGCGCTGCTGGCCCGCCGATGGCGGGCCGTGTCAGGGCCGGTGCTGGGGCTGACCACGATCCTCTATACGGTGCCGTCGCTGGCGATGTTCTCGCTGCTGCTGCCCGTGTTCGGGGTTTCGGTCGCGGTGGTGATCACCGGTCTGGTGCTCTATTCGCTCACGATCCTGGTGCGCAACATCATGGCCGGTCTCGCCTCGGTGCCCGAAGAGGCGCGGGAGGCGGCCCGGGGCATGGGGTACGGCCCGCTGCGGCTGCTCTTCGGCGTGGAGCTGCCCCTCGCGCTGCCCGCGCTGATGGCCGGGCTGCGGATCACCACCGTCTCCACGGTCTCGCTCACCACGGTGGGCGCGATCATCGGATACGGCGGCCTCGGCAACCTCATCTACGAAGGCATGCGCAGCTTCTTCAAGGCCGAAGTGCTCACCGCCTCGGTGCTGTGCGTGGCGCTGGCGGTCGTGGCGGATCTGCTGCTGCTCGCCCTCCAGCGGCTGCTGACGCCGTGGGCGCGCAAGAGTCGGAAGGGCACCACCTGATGGACGTCGTCGCCAAGGCGTGGACCTGGCTGGCCACCGGTTCGCACTGGGCGGGCCCCGACGGGGTGTGGCACCGGCTCGGCCAGCATCTGTTCCTGACCTTCGCCTGCCTGGCCATCGCCTGCGCGGTGGCGCTGCCGATCGCCGTGGCCCTCGGCCATATCGGCAAGGGCGGCGCGCTCGCGGTCAACATCTCCAACGCGGGGCGCGCCGTGCCCACCTTCGCGGTGCTGGTGCTGTTGCTGCTCAGCCCGCTGGGGACGCACGGCGAGTGGCCCACGATCATCGCGCTGGTGCTGTTCGCCATCCCGCCACTGCTCACCAACGCCTATGTCGGGGTGCACGAGGCGGACCGGGAAGTCGTGGAGGCGGCCCGCGGGATGGGGATGACGGGCGGCCAGCTGATCCGCAGGGTCGAGCTGCCGCTGGCGTTCCCGCTCATCATGACGGGCGTACGGACGGCCGCGGTGCAGGTCGTGGCCACCGCGACGCTGGCCGCGCTGCCCGGCGGCGGCGGTCTCGGCCGGATCATCACGGCGGGCTTCCGGCTCACCGACACCCCGCAGGTGGTGGCCGGGGCGGTGCTGGTCGCGGCCCTCGCCCTGGTGGTCGAGGGCGTCTTCGTGGTGCTGGGGCTGCTGCTCGACCCGATGCGGCGCAGGACGGGCCGGCGGCTCGCCGCGTCCCGCCGCCCGCCCGCCGACCAGGCCCCGGCCTCACCGGCGCTGACGACGTAGCACCCGCGGGCCGGGCCCTCCCGCGACCGGACGCACGCGGGTGCGGATTCCCAGGGCGGGCGGCGCGGGTGACGCGGACGGCGCGATCGACGCAGAGAGCGCGGACACCGCACACGGACAACGCACAGAGCGCGGACAACACACAGAGCGCGGACGACGCAGACCACGCGGACAACGCAGAAACGCGGCCGACGCGGAAGAACGCGACGACGCGGACAACTACGGATGGGGAACCATGAGCAAGATCTATCGGGCGGCGGCGGCCGTCGCGGGGGTCGCCGCGCTGACGGCCGGGCTGACCGCGTGTGGCGGGGACAGCCTGGAGAAGTCGAGCGGCGGTGACAGCTCCGGGAAACCGGGCAAGGGCTCGCTGGTGATCGGATCCGCCTCCTTCTCCGAGTCGAAGATCCTCGCGGAGCTGTACGCGGGGGTTCTGAAGGACGCGGGCTATTCCACTTCGATCAAGACCGTGGACGCCCGCGAGCTGTATGAACCGGCCCTGGAGAAGGGCCAGATGGATGTCGTGCCGGAGTACGCGGCGACGCTGGCCGAATTCCTCAACCAGAAGAAGAACGGGTCGAATGCCGCCCCGGTGGCCTCCTCGGACGTCGACGAGACGGTCACGGCGCTGAAGAAGCTCGCCGAACCGCGCGGGCTGAAGGTGCTGGACCCCGGCAAGGCCGTGGACCAGAACGCCTTCGCGGTCAGCGGTGACTTCGCGAAGAAACATGATCTCAAGACGCTCTCCGACCTCGGGAAGTCGAAGCAGAAGGTCACCCTGGCGGCGGGCGACGAATGCCCCAAGCGGCCCTTCTGCCAGCCGGGTCTGGAGAAGAAGTACGGCATCGACATCGCCGGGATCGACCCGCTGGACATCGGCAGCGTCCAGGCCAAGCAGGCCGTCAAGGACGGTAAGGACCAAATGGTCCTGACCACGACCACGGACAGCACGCTGGATCAGTTCGGGCTCGTTCTGCTCGACGACGACAAAAATCTGCAGAATGCCGACAACGTACTTCCCGTGGTGAATGCGAAGTCCGCCGGCTCGCAGAAGATCGCGGACTCGCTGAACAAGCTCACCAAGGTGCTGACCACCGCCGATCTTCGGGAACTCAACAAGAAAGTTGACGCCGAGCGGCTCAAGCCGACGGATGTCGCCGCCGACTACCTGCGGGACAAGGGGCTGGTGAAGTAGGATCAAAACCCCGCTCGGCAGGGCTTGGCAAGGGATCACGGACACGCGACCGCCGCATTTGCCAACGGATTGACAACAGATCTGGCCCGGCGGGCACCCAAGCGACCCCTTTGCACGGTAGGTTTCGGGCCATGCCACGTGGACGCCACCGCCAATCCCCACCCCTGCACAGGCTTCTTCCCTCCGCTTCGGTCGCAGTCGCGTCAATAACCTGCGCCGCCGGAGCCTGGCTGGTCGGCGATACGGTCGTGATCCGCGGACTTGCCGCGACCGCGGCCGCCGCCGCGGTCGTCGGCGCCTTCCTGATGCGCCGTTGGGACCGCTCGGCCGGCCGCCGTGTCGCGGAGGCCGCGAGCGAGGCCGCGCGCCAGGAGATGAAGTACGAGGAGCGGATCGCGGAGCTCGAGGCGGACGCCGAGAAGGCGAGCGAGCTCCGCACCGCGCTCAACACCCGGCTGCGCGCCAAGCGCGCCGAGCTCGCCCGGCTGCGCAATGAGCACGCCGAGCTGCTGCGCCGCTACGCCACGGCCGAGACCGAGCGGGCCACCGCCCTGGAGGGCCGCCGCCGGCTCGCGCTGGAGGCCGCTTCCCCCGCGAAGGCGCTGGAGGCGGCGACCGTCCCCGCCGAATCCGCCGGGTCGAGCGTCGAGTCGAACGAGCCGGACGGCACCGCCTCCGGGCGCGCCATGCCGTCGGCCACCGCCTACGCCAAGGCCGACGAGGCGCTGAGCCGGCTCAGGGAGAGCGCGCGACGGCAGAAGGAGCGCCGGGAGCAGGCCGCTGCCGCGGGTGCCCGATCCGACGCCCCGGCTCCCGCGACGGACGCCCGGAAGGGCGCGGAGCGGGACGGGCGCAAGGGCCGGCGCGAGAACCGCGACAAGGGCGGTGCCGCCACGCTGGGGAAGCCCCCGGCGGTCGGCGGGCAGGACGACGACGGCCCCCAGGAGCCGCCCGTCCACGCCCGTACGGCCGCCTCGGCGGTGGTGCCGTATGCCGCGGCACGCCGGGCCGCCTCCCGTTCGGAGAGCGGCTTCGACTACTTCGGCACCCAGAAGAAGCACCCGAAGAAGCAGAAGCGGGAGCCCGAACCCGCCGAGGAGGACCTCGCCGATGTGATCGGCGACGAGACCCTCGCGGAGACCAGGAAGGGCGCGGTGGGCGAGGTCATCGACCTGACCGCGCACGACGAGACGGAACAGATCGACCTCGGGGAGCTGCGCAGCGCGATCTCGTAACGGGATCGCGCCCGCGCGCCTTGGCGCCGCCGGCTACGTGGCGTCGCCGACTACTGGTCGGTGCCGCCTACTTGTCGATGTCGCCGACGACGAAGAAGAGCGACCCCAGGATCGCCACCATGTCGGCGACGAGCGTGCCCGGCAGCAGCTCGGTGAGTGCCTGGATGTTGTTGAACGAGGCCGAGCGGAGTTTCAGCCGGTACGGCGTCTTCTCGCCCTTGGAGACGAGGTAGTAGCCGTTGAGGCCGAGCGGGTTCTCGGTCCAGGCGTAGGTGTGTCCCTCGGGCGCCTTGAGCACCTTCGGCAGCCGCTGGTTGATCGGCCCCGCCGGGAGCTCGTCGAGCCGGTCCAGGCAGGCGTCCGCCAGCGCCAGGGAGTTGTGCGACTGCTCCAGCAGGCACTCGAACCGCGCGAGGCAATCGCCCTCCTGGCGGGTGACGACCTTGAGGACGTCCTGGAGCTCCGGGTAGGCCAGATACGGCTCGTCGCGCCGCAGATCGAAGTTCACCCCCGAGGCCCGGGCGATGGGGCCGCTGACCCCGTACCCGTGCACCGTCTCGCGGGTCAGGACGCCGACGTCGCGGGTGCGGCCCCGGAAGATCTCGTTGCCGAGCACCAGGTCGTCGTACACGTCCATCCGCGAGCGCACCTCGGCCACGGCCTGGCGGGCCCGGCCCAGCCAGCCCGCCGGGAGATCCTCCTTGAGGCCGCCGACCCGGTTGAACATGTAGTGCATCCGGCCGCCGGAGATCTCCTCCATGACGTGCTGGAGGTCCTCGCGCTCCCGGAACGCGTAGAAGATCGGCGTGATGCCGCCCAGCTCCAGGGGGTAGGAGCCGAGAAACATCAGGTGGTTCAGGATCCGGTTGAGCTCGGCGAGCAGCGTACGGGTCCACACCGCCCGCTCCGGGACCTCCATGCCCAGCATCCGCTCGACGGCGAGCACGACGCCGAGTTCGTTGGAGAAGGCGGAGAGCCAGTCGTGGCGGTTGGCCAGCATGATGATCTGGCGGTAGTCGCGCGCCTCGAAGAGCTTCTCCGCGCCCCGGTGCATATAGCCGATGACCGGTTCCGCGCTCTGGATCCGCTCTCCGTCGAGGACCAGCCGCAGCCGTAGCACTCCGTGAGTGGAGGGGTGCTGTGGGCCGATGTTGAGCACCATGTCGGTGCTCTCCGCGGCGCCGCCGATGCCGACTGTCGTCTCCGTCATGCGTACCAGTGTCTCAGCACGCGCTGCCTGGCAGGGGCCTCGCCCCTGGACCCCGGGGCTCTGGGGTGGAGCCCCCCCACGCGGCGGAGGCGCGTATCGATGCGCTGCGTTGCTGGGCCCGGGGTCTGGAGTGGAGCCCCCCACACGGCGGAGCCGCATATCGTCAGGTGCCGGGAAGGGGCGGGAAGGGGCGGGGGCGGGAAGGGGAAAGCCCGCCGCAGGGGCCAAGGCCCGTCGGACACTCCCTACGGCCGGAGCACGTCGTGGGGCAGGTCCACCGGCTGGAGGAGCCAGGTGAAGGCGCCCAGGCCCGCCGGGTCGGTCAGCTCCGCGGCCTCGCCCGCCGCGCCGAGGGCGCGGACGTAGGCGGCGGGGTCGGTGGAGGCCAGGGCGAGCGGGGGGCGGCGGCCGTCGACGCCGAGGGCGCGCAGCGCCTCGCGCTGGGCCAGCAGCCCGGCGCCGGGCCCGGTCGCGGCGGCGGCGCACGCGTCCATCGCGACATGCGCCGTCAGATCGCAGGAGCCGTCCGGTACGGGCCGGACCTCGCGCCCCTCGCGGAAGCCGGTCAGCGTGCCGAACGGGGGCCGGGCGGCGCGCTCGTGGCCGTAGTCGACGGCGACCGCGAGGCCCGCCCGCAGGGAGCGCACGGCCCGCGCCCAAGCGTCCTCGCGCGGATGGCCGATCTCGGCGCGCAGCCCCGGTTCGGCGCCCGCCAGGGGCCACCAGCGGGCCAGCCACGCCGCGTCCTCGCCGTCCACCGGGTCGCCCAGCCGCTCGGTGCCGTCCCCGGCCGCGAGGTCCACCTCCACCCGGCGCGGCACCCCGTCCGCGTCGTTCTCGGCGATGTCCACGGGCACGTTGTCGAGCCACTCATTGGCGAACAGCAGCCCCGTGCACCCCTGCGGCGGGGCGTCGAGCCAGGCGATCCGCTCGTCCAGGCCCGCCGGCCGCTCCGCCCGCTCCACCGCGTAGGGTCGCAGCCGCCGGTCCAGCTCATGCGGCAGACCGGGGGCCAGGGCGAGCATCCGCGTGAGCAGCTCGCCGCGGCCGGCTCCCAGGTCCACCAGCGCCAGCTCGGCGGGGCGGCCCAGCGCCTCGTCCACCCGGCCCAGCAGTTCCGCGACCGCCCGGGCGAAAAGCGGTGAGGCATGTACCGACGTGCGGAAATGCCCGGCGGGGCCCTCCGGGCGCCGGAAGAATCCGCCCGTTCCGTACAGCGCCCGTTCGGCCGCCGTACGCCATCCGCTCCACTCATGCTTCTCAGTCGCCACACCGCCACGCTATGTGGAATCGTCTCCACCTTGGGGAGTAGGGCCGGGCGATACGGATCGCCCCTCGGGTTGACCCGAGAGGGTTCGGCGGTGCCTACGCTGGGTGACGTGCAGCGCCTCTACGAATTTCTCCGCAGGCATCCGACAGGGGTGGACACCTTCTGGGCCGTCCTCCTCGTCGGCTTCGGTTCCCTGTGGGTCGTGGAGGCGGAGATGGGCCGGGGTTCCCGGTTCGCGGCCGTGCCGATCGTCCTGGCCCTGGGGACGACGGTCGCGCTGCGCCGCCGCGGCCCCGAGAAGATGCTGGCGCTGGCCATCCTGTGCGGTGTCGCCCAGCTCGCCGCCGACGTCAAGCCCAATCTGGCCGACTTCGCCATGCTGGTGATCGTCTACACGGTGGCGGTCGCCTCCTCGCGCCGGGCCTCCCGCTTCGCGCTGGGCGTGGCGATCAGCGCGGCCCCCCTCGCCACCCTCCGCTGGCCGCAGTCCCACCAGGGCTGGTGGGACGACCTCGTCTCGGCGGTCTTCGTCTCCATCCCGTTCGTACTGGCCTGGGTGCTCGGCGACTCGATCCGCACCCGCCGCGCCTACTACGCCCAGCTCGAGGAGCGGGCCGCCCGGCTGGAGCGGGAGCGCGAGGCGCAGTCGAAGGTCGCGGTGGCCGCCGAGCGCGCCCGGATCGCGCGGGAGCTGCACGATGTGGTGGCACACAACGTGTCGGTGATGGTGGTGCAGGCGGACGGCGCGGCATACGTCATGGACGCCTCGCCCGAACAGGCCCGGCAGGCGCTGGAGACGATCTCCGGCACCGGCCGCCAGGCGCTCGCCGAGATGCGGCGGCTGCTGGGCGTGCTGCGCACCGGGGAGCCTGGCGAGGAGAACGACTACGTCCCCCAGCCGGATGTCGAGCAGATCGACGAGCTCGTGGAGCAGGTGCGCGGCGCCGGGCTCCCGGTGGACTTCAAGGTGGTGGGCAGCCCGCGCCAGCTCCCCAGCGGGGTCGAGCTGACCGCGTACCGCATCGTGCAGGAGGCGCTCACCAACACCCGTAAGCACGGCGGCCCGGACGTGGGCGCGAGCGTCCGCCTCACCTACTTCGACGACGGGCTCGGGCTGCTGGTCGAGGACGACGGGCGGGGCGCGCAGCGCGAGATGTACCAGGACGGCGGCGCCGACGGCAGCGGCCACGGGCTGATCGGGATGCGCGAGCGCGTCGGCATGGTGGGCGGCACGCTCGACGCGGGACCGCGGCCGGGCGGCGGTTTCCGGATCAGCGCACTGCTGCCGCTGAAGCCGGTCCGTTGAGCGGTGGGCGCATCATGACCCGTATGCGCATGCGTAACGTCGCGCCGTGGCCGCTGTAAGCCGGCTGTCAGGCCAGAGGAAGGGACCCGTCCGGAATGTCGATTCGCGTCATGCTCGTCGATGACCAAGTGCTGCTGCGTACCGGCTTCCGGATGGTGCTCGCGGCCCAGCCCGATATGGAGGTCGTCGCCGAGGCGGGCGATGGGGTGGAGGCGCTGCAGGCGGTGCGCTCCACGGAGGTGGACGTCGTCCTCATGGACGTCCGGATGCCGAAGCTGGACGGGGTGGAGGCGACCCGGCGGATATGTGAGCGGGAGGGGGCGCCGAAGGTCATCATACTGACCACCTTTGATCTGGACGAGTACGCCTTCTCCGCGCTCAAGGCCGGGGCGGGCGGCTTCATGCTCAAGGATGTGCCGCCCGCGGAACTGCTCGCGGCGATCCGCGCGGTGCACAGCGGTGACGCGGTGGTCGCGCCCAGTACGACGCGCCGGCTGCTGGACCGGTTCGCGCCGATGCTGCCGGGCGGTGGGGGAAGCGGCGGCCGGGTCCGTCCGGAGCTGGAGCGGCTGACCGACCGGGAGCGCGAGGTGGTGCTGCTGGTCGCGCAGGGACTGTCGAACGGCGAGATCGCGGCGCGGCTGGTGCTGTCCGAGGCGACCGTGAAGACCCATGTGGGGCGCATCCTCACCAAGTTGGAGCTGCGGGACCGGGTGCAGGTGGTGGTGATGGCCTACGAGACGGGGCTGGTGCGGGCCGGGGGCTCGGCCGGACCGGCTCGCTGAGGCGGGGCGGCGCTCTTACGGCGGCTTTCTGACGGCGGCTTTCTTACGGTGGCGTCTTTACGGTGGAGTCGGCGTCCTTACGGCGGCGTTTTCACCGGGGGGACGGCCGTCCTACCGTTCGTTCTCGCCGTTCTCCTGCCGGTCGCGCAGGACCAGGTCGAGCAGTCCGGGGAAGCGCTGGTCGAACTCCGGGCGGCGCAGCCGGTTGACCCGCTTGGGGCCCATGTCGCGCTGCTCGATCAGCCCGGCCGCGCGCAGCACCGAGAAGTGGTGGCTGAGCGCCGCCTTGCCCACGGGCACGTCGAAGGTGCCGCAGGTGTGCTCCCAGTCGGCCGTGGTGGCCAGTTCGCGGACCAGTCGAAGCCGTACGGGGTCGGCGAGCGCCGCGAGCGCGGTCTGCACCGGGACGTCGTCGGGGTGGGTGTGCTCGGGGGCGGCCCGGTGGCTTCGGTTGCTCATCGCTGCTCTGCTCCTCTGCCGCTCATGGCCCGGTCCCTGTTCACTCTGTGGTGAACATTTTAGGCGGAGCCCTTGGGACCGCACGCTACAGACAGGGCCCTACCGCAGCACGCTCTCCAGGAAGTCGCTGCCCAGGCGGGCCACCGACGGCAGGTCGAGCTGGTGCAGCACATAGCGGCCGCGGCGGCGGGTGGTGAGGAGACCGGCTTTCTTCAGCACGGCGATATGGCGGGAGACCTCCGGGGGCGTGATGCCGTAGGCCCCGGAGAGCTCACCGGTGGTGTGCGGGCCGCGGGCCAGGGTGCGGCACAGCCGCATCCGCATCGGGTGGGCCAGGGCCTCGAGGCGGCGCTGGACGAGCTCCAGGGCGGCGGGCGGGGGGAGTTCGGGGGCGGCGACCGGGTACTGGATCACCGGGCGCCAGCCGGGCGCGTGCACGATGACGAGATGCGGCCAGCCGAAGGCGGTCGGGATGAAGGTGACGCCGTCGCCGTACGCCGTCGTGCGGCCGCCCGCCAGCTTGTCGGCCAGGATGCTCTCCCCGTCCTCCGACAGCGACAGCGCGGCGGAGGCCGACGCCAGCGCCTCCCCGAGCCCCTTGCGCTGCAGCAGCTCGGCCTTGTGGCGGGCGTCGGCGGCCAGCTGGATCCGCGTCCGCCGCCAGGTGTCGGCGAAGAACGCCTGGTCGCAGTCCTCCAGCAGCCGCCGCAGCCAGACCCGCAGCCCATCCGGGTCCTCCAGCATGCGGTCGGTGAAGGCCGCCTGCCGCGGCCCCCGGGCGGCGGCCATCTCGCGGACCCGGGCCCGTTCGCCCGCGTCGACCAGCGGCGAAGGGGTGTGCCGGGTGTACGAGGGAGAGCAGGCGATCTCGAAGGCGGCCGCCACGAACGTCTCGTCGTCGATCCGGTCCAGCGCGTCCAGCTCCTCGGCGAGCGTCGCCCCGGGGACGGCCGGGAGCAGCAGGTCGGAGCGGGCGGTGCGCCACAGGAAGTCCGCCTCGCAGAGCCGGTCCGCGAGGTCCGGCTTGAGCGCCGAGGCGGTGGCGGTGGCCCAGCCGTGCAGCCCGGGGTGGTGGCCGGGCTCGGACAGCACATGGAGCGCGGCGCCCAGCTCGGCGAGCGGGGACGGGCTGAAGACGATGCGCTCGGGCGGTAGCCCGGCGATGTCGATGACATTGGCCATGAGCCCATGGTGCGGGAGCACGCCCCCGGCGCCGCCTCGTTTGACGGCCGCCGTCAAACGGCGTGACGGGCGCCCGGGGCCCGGCGGACCGTCGAGCCATGTCCCTCACCGAGCAGTACGCACTCGACCTGTACCGGGCCGCCCTGCGCGGCGAGCCCGCCCCGCCCGCACCGGGCCGCCACGACTGGCGCACCGTCCGGGAGCTGCGCGAGTACCGCGACGCCCAGGCCGTGCCGGCGGGGCGCCCGGCCCGCCGCCGCAGCCGCCATGACCGCCTTACGGACGCGCCGGGCGCCGTAAGGGCGATGCCGCATGCCGTCAGGGCGATGCCGGGCGCCGTAAGGGCGATCAGGGAGGCGCTGGCCGCGCTGCGGCTCCGGTCAGCCGTCCCCCTCCGTGAGCTCCCGGACCCGGTCGAAGAAGGCACCGGCCGCGGCCGTGACGTCGTCAGCCGTCCAGTCGAGTGCGGGTGAGGCGACCGTCAGCTCCGTCGCGGCCAGACCGGGCGGCCCCGGCTCCCGCCAGCGATGGAACAGCGTCGTCCCCGTCTCCTCCGCCAGCCGCACCCCCGCCTCGTCCAGCACCGCCGCCGGATACGGCAGCCACACCTGGAACTGGTGGGTGTGCGGCACCTCCGGATGCACCCGGGACCACCCCACCCCCTCGGCCGTGAACGCCGTCCGCAGCGCCTGCGCCACCACCCGCGCATGCGCCACGTACGACGGAAGCCTCGGCAGCTCGCGGTCCAGGCCGTCCAGCGCGGCCAGCGCCGCCGGCCACTGCTGGAAGAGCTGGCCGCCGTACCGGTGGCGCCACGCCCTGGCCTCCGCCACCAGGGTCTCGGGCCCGGCCAGCGCCGCTCCCGAGATGCCGTCGAGCGACTTGTAGAAGGACACATAGACGGAGTCCGCCAGGCCGGCGATCTCGGGCAGCTCCCGGCCCAGGTGCGCCGTGCACTCCCACAGCCGCGCCCCGTCGAAGTGCACCACCGCGTCCCGCTCCCGGGCCGCCTCCACGACCGCGACCAGCTCGTCCCACTCGGGCAGTACGAATCCGGCGTCGCGCAGCGGGAGTTCGAGGGCGAGCGTGCCGAACGGCTCGTCGAGGCCGAGGACCTCCTCGGCGGTGGGCGGCCGCGGCTCGCTGGTGGGATGCACCGCCCGCAGCCCGCTCACCGTCAGATACGCGTCCCGCTCATGCACCTCCAGATGCGCCAGCGGATGCACCGCCACCACCGGATTGCCGGTGCGCCCCGCCCAGCAGCGCAGCGCGACCTGCTGCGCCATGGTGCCGGTGGGGAAGAACGCCGCGGCCTCCATGCCGAGCAGCGCGGCCACCCGCCGCTCCAGCTCCTCGACGATGCCGTCCCCGTAGATGTCCACCCAGCCGTCCCCGCCGTACGGCGAGGGGTCGGCCGTGAGGGCGGCCGTGAGGGCGGACAGCCGCTCGGTGATCCGCCGCTCGGCGGGCCCGCGGGTGAGCGTCCGCTCGGAGCCGTGCCAGGCCGCGAGGCGGCGCACGCGCGCGGCCCGCTCCGTGTCGCCGGTGGCGCCGTCCGCCCCGGCCGGAGTCTCGTCCGCCGTCTTGTCCGCCATCTCGTCCGCGGCGATGCGCGTGCCGTCCGGCTCGTCTGCCGTGCCCGTCCTGTCCTTCATGGGCCGATCATGTCGCACGGGTGTCCATCGGACCACAGAGTTGTCCACAGGCCCGGGCTGCGGCCAATCTCCCCCGGAAACACTCGCGTAGCATGGCGGGGAATCGTCCGGTACCCCCTGAGGACTGGAACGGAAGGCCGCTGTCGCGTGAACGCACAACCACTTCCCGAGCCGCAGGACCGCCCGGCCCGGCTCACCGTCGGGGTCGTCGGCGCGGGCCGCGTCGGCCCGGCCCTCGCCGCCTCGCTGCGACTGGCCGGACACCGCCCGGTCGCCGCCTCCGGTGTCTCCGACGCCTCCGTGCGCCGGGCCGCCGCCCTGCTCCCCGAGGTCCCGATCGTCCCGCCCTCCGAGGTGCTGGCGCGGGCCGAGCTGGTGCTGCTCACCGTCCCCGACGACGCCCTGCCCGAGCTGATCGCGGGCCTGACCGAAACCGGTGCGGTGCGCCCCGGCCAGCTCCTGGTGCACACCTCCGGCCGCTATGGCGTCAGTGTGCTGGAGCCCGCGCTGCGGGCCGGTGCGCTGCCGCTCGCGCTGCACCCCGTCATGACCTTCACCGGCACCTCGGTGGACGTCCAGCGGCTGGCCGGCTGCTCCTTCGGCGTCACCGCCCCCGAGGAGCTGCGGCTGGCCGCCCAGGCGCTGGTCATCGAGATGGGCGGGGAGCCCGAGTGGATCGCGGAGGAGTCCCGCCCGCTCTATCACGCCGCCCTCGCCATCGGCGCCAACCACCTCACCACGCTGGTCGCCCAGTCCCTGGAGCTGCTGCGCGCGTCCGGGGTCGAGGCCCCCGACCGGATGCTCGGCCCCCTCCTCGGCGCCGCGCTGGACAACGCGCTGCGCAGCGGCGACGCCGCGCTGACCGGCCCGGTCGCGCGCGGCGACGCGGGCACGGTCGCCGCCCACATCGCCGAGCTGCGGCGGCACGCCCCGCACGCCGTCGCCGGCTATCTGGCCATGGCCCGCACGACCGCGGACCGGGCGCTCGCGCACGGCCTGCTCAAGCCGGAGCTCGCGGAGGACCTGCTGGGCGTGCTCTCGGATGTGACCGACGCACGGGGCCGGGGAGGCAGTGAGTCATGAGCCCGAAGCTGTGGACCAAGGCGCTTCCTGGGGAGCCGGATGTGGAGCTGTTCCGCCATCGCTCGGATCTGGACACGGCGCTCGCGAACTTCGCCGTGCCGGGGCGCACGGCCGTCGTGATGACCATGGGCGCGCTGCACGACGGGCACGCCTCGCTCATCCGCGCCGCCCGCGCCCGGGTGGGCGCCAAGGGCCTGGTGACCGTCACCGTCTTCGTCAATCCGCTGCAGTTCGGCGCGGGCGAGGACCTCGACCGCTATCCGCGCACCCTCGACGCCGACCTCAAGGTCGCGGCCGAGGCGGGCGCGGACATCGTCTTCGCCCCGTCCGCCGAGGAGATGTATCCGGGCGGCGAGCCGCATATCCGGATCACCGCCGGCTCCATGGGCGAGCGCTATGAGGGCGCCTCGCGGCCCGGCCACTTCGACGGGATGCTCACCGTCGTCGCCAAGCTGCTCCATCTCACCCGCCCCGACGCCGCCTTCTTCGGCGAGAAGGACGCCCAGCAGCTGGCGCTGGTCCGCCGGATGGCCCGCGACCTGGACTTCCCGGTCGAGATCGTCGGCGTCCCCACCGTCCGGGAGGGCGACGGCCTCGCCCTCTCCAGCCGTAACCGCTATCTGTCGGCCCAGGAGCGGGACACCGCGCTGGCCCTGTCCCGGGCGCTGTTCGCGGGACGCGACGCGGGGCTGCTCGCGGCCGGGGAGGGCCCGGCCGGCGCCGAGGAGCACGAGCTCATACGGGTCGCGTCCCCCGCCGCGGTGCGGTCCGCGGCGCGGGTGGTGCTCGACGAGGCGGCGCGGCTCGAACCGCCGCTCGTCCTCGACTATCTGGGCCTGGCCGACCCCGCCGACTTCACCGAGGTCTCCGACGGACACACCGGTGAGGCCGTGCTGGCCGTCGCGGCCAAGGTCGGCGCCACCCGCCTGATAGACAACATCCGCCTGTGGATCGGAGCCGCCCGATGACCCATCCGACCGGGCGGCCCGACGCCGCGGCCCCCGCCACCGCCCTGCGCGCTCCCGCCCCCGGCTGGGCCACCGAAGCCGATGTCGTGGTCGTCGGCTCCGGGGTCGCCGGGCTGACCGTGGCGCTGCGCTGTGCCGCGGCCGGGGCCAAGGTCACCGTGGTCACCAAGGCCCGCCTGGACGACGGCTCCACGCGCTGGGCTCAGGGCGGCATAGCCGCCGCCCTCGGCGAGGGCGACACCCCCGAGCAGCATCTGGACGACACTCTGGTGGCCGGTGCCGGGCTCTGCGACGAGCGGGCGGTACGGACGCTGGTCACCGAGGGACCCGAGGCGGTGCGCCGGCTCATCGCCACCGGCGCCCGCTTCGACGCCGACGACGACACCGGCGAGATCCTGCTGACCCGCGAGGGCGGCCACCACCGCCGCCGGATCGCCCACGCGGGCGGCGACGCGACCGGTGCGGAGATCTCCCGGGCCCTGGTCGAGGCGGTGCGCACGGCCGGTATCGACACCGTGGAGAACGCCCTGGTGCTCGACCTGCTCAAGGACGGTTCCGGCCGGGCGGCCGGGGTCACCCTGCACGTCATGGGCGAGGGCCGGCGGGACGGCGTGGGCGCGGTGCGGGCGGGCGCGGTGGTCCTCGCCACGGGCGGTATGGGCCAGATCTTCTCCGCGACCACCAACCCCGCCGTCTCCACCGGTGACGGGGTCGCGCTCGCGCTGCGCGCCGGGGCCGAGGTCAGCGATCTGGAGTTCGTGCAGTTCCACCCCACGGTGCTGTGGCTGGGCCCGGAGGCGGAGGGTCAGCAGCCGCTGGTCTCGGAGGCGGTGCGCGGCGAGGGCGCCCATCTCGTCGACGCCGACGGGGTCCGCTTCATGCAGGGGCAGCACGAGCTGGCCGAGCTGGCGCCCCGTGACATCGTCGCCAAGGGCATCACGCGGCGGATGCAGGAGCGCGGCGCCGAGCATATGTACCTGGACGCCCGCCACTTCGGGGCCCGGATGTGGGAGCGGCGCTTTCCGACCATCCTGGCCGCCTGCCGCGCGCACGGGATCGACCCGGTGACCGAGCCCATCCCGGTCGCCCCGGCCGCGCACTACGCGAGCGGCGGAGTCCGCACCGATCTGCGCGGCCGCACCACCGTCCCCGGGCTCTACGCCTGCGGGGAGGTCGCCTGCACCGGCGTGCACGGCGCCAACCGGCTGGCCTCCAACTCCCTTCTGGAGGGCCTGGTCTTCGCGGAGCGCATCGCGGAGGACATCACCGCCGCGGCCGACGGCTCCGCGCGCCCCGCCGCGGCCGCCGAGCGGCCCGGACCGGACGAGGCTGCCCCCCATGGAGCGCCCCTGCTCGCCTCCGAGGCCCGCTACGAGATCCAGCACATCATGACCCACGGTGCCGGAGTGCTGCGCTCCGCCGAGAGCCTGGCCCGCGCCGCCGACCGGCTGGAGCGCGTCCACGACGACGCCGCGGCGCAGCTGCGGCGGGACGGCAAGACGGCCGAGCCCGGGGTCGAGACCTGGGAGGCCACCAACCTCCATCTGGTCGCCCGGGTCCTGGTCGCCGCCGCGCAGCGCCGTGAGGAGACCCGCGGCTGCCACTGGCGCGAGGACCGCCCCGCGCGGGACGACGCGGCCTGGCGCCGCCACCTCCTGGTCACCCTCCGCCCGGACGGCGCCCTCGATGTCCGTTCCACGGACTCCGAAGCGTTTCCCCCACCGACCACCCCCCGAACCGAGACGGAGTCCCGCCCGTGAGCAGCACCTCCGAAGACCGCCAGCCATCCGTGTCCCTGCCGCTGCTGCAGATCGGCCGCCCCGGCGAGGCGGCGGGCTGCGGTGACGCCTGCGGCTGCGGCGACGACGCCGACGGCTCCGGGCTCGACCCGATGGAGTGCGGTTTGGACCCCGACCTGGCCGAGCTGCTGATCGGCGCCGGACTCGACCCCATCCAGGTCGAGGACATCGCGCACATGGCCATCGAGGAGGACCTCGACCAAGGTGTGGACGTCACCACCGTGGCCACCGTCCCCGAGGACGCCTTCGCCACCGGTGACTTCACGGCCCGTGAGGCGGGTACCGTCGCGGGGCTGCGGATCGCCGAGGCGATCCTGTCCGTCGTCTGTACGGACGAGTTCGAGGTCGAGCGGCATGTCGAGGACGGCGACCGGGTGGCGGCCGGCCAGAAGCTGCTCAGCGTCCGCACCCGCACCCGCGATCTGCTCACCGGTGAGCGCAGCGCGCTCAACCTCCTGTGCCGGCTCTCCGGTATCGCGACGGTGACCCGTGCGTGGGCGGACGCCCTCGACGGGACGAAGACCAAGGTCCGTGACACCCGTAAGACCACCCCGGGGCTGCGCGCCCTGGAGAAGTACGCGGTGCGCTGCGGCGGCGGCGTCAACCACCGGATGTCGCTCTCGGACGCCGCGCTGGTCAAGGACAACCACGTGATCGCGGCGGGCGGTGTCGCGGAGGCGTTCGGCGCCGTGCGGGCCGAGTTCCCGGATGTGCCGATCGAGGTGGAGGTCGACACCCTCGACCAGATCCCGCCGGTCCTTCAGGCGGGCGCGGACCTCATCCTGCTGGACAACTTCACCCCGGAGCGCACCCGCGAGGCCGTCGAGCTGGTCGCCGGGCGGGCCGCGCTGGAGTCCTCGGGGCGGCTGACGCTCGCGAACGCCCGTACGTACGCCGAGACGGGCGTCGACTATCTGGCGGTCGGCGCGCTCACCCACTCCTCCCCGATCCTGGACATCGGCCTGGACCTGCGCGAGGCCGAGGGGAAGTAATCGATGCTGCTGACCATCGACGTCGGAAACACCCACACCGTGTTGGGCCTGTTCGACGGCGAGGAGATCGTCGAGCACTGGCGGATCTCCACCGACGCCCGCCGCACCGCCGATGAACTCGCCGTCCTGCTGCAGGGCCTGATGGGCATGCACCCGCTGCTCGGCGAGGAACTGGGCGACGGCATCGCGGGCATCTCCATCTGCTCCACCGTCCCCTCGGTGCTCCACGAGCTGCGCGAGGTGACCCGCCGCTACTACGGCGATGTGCCGTCCGTCCTGGTCGAGCCGGGCGTGAAGACCGGTGTGCCGATCCTGATGGACAACCCCAAGGAGGTCGGCGCCGACCGGATCATCAACGCGCTGGCCGCCGTCGAGCTGTACGAGGGCCCGTGCGTGGTCGTCGACTTCGGCACCGCGACCACCTTCGACGCGGTCAGCGCGCGCGGGGAGTACGTGGGCGGGGTGATCGCGCCGGGCATCGAGATCTCGGTCGAGGCGCTGGGCGTACGCGGGGCGCAATTGCGCAAGATCGAGCTGGCCCGCCCGCGCAGCGTGATCGGGAAGAACACGGTGGAGGCCATGCAGTCCGGCATCCTCTACGGCTTCGCGGGCCAGGTGGACGGGATCGTCCGCCGAATGGCGCGGGAGCTGGCGCAGGACCCGGAGGACGTCACCGTGATCGCCACCGGCGGGCTGGCGCCCATGGTGCTAGGAGAATCCTCAGTGATCGATGAGCATGAGCCCTGGTTGACCCTGATCGGCCTCAGACTGGTCTACGAGCGGAACGTCTCGCGCGGCTGAGCACCGGCGATCAGCTCTTCACCTGCGTGCTCGACCGTATTGACGGCATTCCGAAACGAATTCCCGCGCTCTGGATTCGCCGGGGGCGCCGATCGCTCTTCGCCATTGGTCACGGAGCGGTCAAGGGAAAGACGGCACTTCGAATTCCGTATTGACAAGCGGAAGGGCCGTCGACCATGTACACCGGCACCCGGATGCGACGGTCCGCCCCGGGTGCCGGGTCCGGACGGGGCCGCCTCGGCGCGGCCCCGTCCGGCGCTTCCCCCGTATGGCGGCTCGGCGTCCGCAACGCGCCGCACCGTCCGACGCTCAGCGAAATTTGTCCGCTTAGCACTTAAAGTCGCCCCATGCCCACGCCATATGGATCCCGCGGCGGAATGGCGTTCAGTGCGGATGAGCTGCGTGTGCTCCGACGCGCCCTCGCCATCGCCCTCCGACCCGACCCCGTCACTCCCTCTGCCGGCCCCCTCGGCCCGGACCGGGCGGAGGAGGTCCAGGACTGTCTCCGGCTCGCCGAGGCCGTGGACGAAGCGGTCCGCGAGGGCGGGCGGCTGCGAGCGTTCCTGCTCGACGAGCTCGCCCGCTACCGCGCCGCCCTGCCCGGCGCCGCCGTCGGCTATCTCGAGCAGCTCCAGGGCGCCCTCGCGGCCGGTTATGAGCCGCTGGCCGAGGATCTGGCCGCGCTCCGCGCGCTGTGCGGGTCGGCCGCCGGGGGTGGTGAGGCGACGCGCCGACGCGCGCTGCTGAGCCACTGCGAGCGCCTTGCCGAGCGGGGCGTGCGCGCCCGGCTCGCGGAGCGCGCCGGCGCCGTCGTACAGCCGCGCACGAGCCCCGTGGGGCCCCGGCTGCGCGCCCTGCCCGGCGGGGTCTCGGCGGCGCCCAGGACGGCCGCGCAGGGAGTGGTGCGAAAGGGGGCGGAGATCGTGCGCGAGGCCCTTCAGAAGGCCGACGAGCCCAAGGGGGAGCCGCAGCCGCGCAAGAAGCCCGCGGCGCCGGAGCACGGCGACCGCGAGGAGCCGAAGCGACGCGAGCCGGGCCGCCGCGCGCCGCGCCCGGGGCGTCCGGTGCCCACGCCGGCGGAGGTCTTCCCGCCCAAGCGCCGCCCCTCGCCGCCCCCGGAGCACGGGTCGAGCCTCGGCGCCGGGGCCCGTTCCGCCTGACCCCGCCGGGCCCGGCCCCCGCAACGGCCCCGGGCCGCCGCGCCCGGGACCGGTGCCCGGCTCCGGGAGGCCACGGCGCGCCGCGTAATCTGGTGGTCTCGAGCAATAAGGAGGCCGAGAGCCATGGATTATGTCTCCGCGCTGATCCCGCCCGTCTTTATGGCCGTGGCCTTCACCGCGCTCATCGTGACGATGGTGAAGAGCCAGGGCGGCGCCAACAAGTCCAAGGAGGACGCCGCGGTGGACGCGGCGCTGGCGGCCCGCTCCGAGGCCGAGGGCCCGGCCCCGGAGCGCGAGACGGCCTGATCGGATCGATCGGCCCATCGGGCGCCGCCACCCCCGCACACCACGGCGGCACCACGCCGGACCACGCCCCGGGACGCATCGCGTTCCGGGGCGTGTGGCTTTTCCTGCGCAGACCTCCCGACATTCGGGACATCTCCCACTATTATTCTCCGTGTGCCTCGGCCATTGGGAGATCTCGAAGACGCGGTCATGACGCGGGTGTGGAAGTGGAACCGCCCGGTCACGGTCCGCGAAGTCCTGGAAGACCTTCAGCGGGAACGCTCGATCGCCTACACCACCGTCATGACGGTAATGGACAACCTCCATCACAAGGGGTGGCTGCGCCGGGAGGTGGAAGGCCGCGCCTATCGATATGCCGCGGTCTCCACGCGCGCCGCCTACTCGGCCGCACTGATGAACGAAGCGTGGTCGACCAGTGACAACCCCGCGGCCGCTCTCGTCGCGTTCTTCGGGATGATGTCCGAAGAGCAGCGCGACGCACTACGGGATGCCATGCGCGTCGCACAACTGGGTGAGACCGGAGAGAGCCCCGGTGAGTCGGGGCGATGACCCAGGGCGATAGCGTCCGGTCATGTCCTCCCCACTATCAAAAGTAGTCACCGTCCGCCGTGCCCGGACCGGCGATGTACGAGCGGTGCGCCGCCTCATCGACTCCTACGTGGACGACCGCATCCTGCTCGACAAAGCCACCGTGACGCTTTACGAGGACATCCAGGAGTTCTGGGTCGCCGAGCGCGACGAGGACGCTGAGGTCATTGGCTGTGGAGCGCTGCACGTCATGTGGGAAGACCTCGCGGAGGTCCGCACTCTCGCCGTCGATCGGACTCTCAAGGGCACCGGCGTAGGCCACCTGGTGCTCGACAAGCTGTTGCAGACGGCGCGCTGGCTGGGGGTGCGGCGCATTTTCTGCCTCACCTTCGAAGTCGACTTCTTCACCAGACACGGCTTCGTGGAGATCGGCGAGACGCCGGTCGACGGCGATGTGTACAGCGAGCTCCTGCGTTCCTATGACGAGGGCGTCGCCGAGTTCCTTGGTCTCGAACGGGTGAAGCCGAACACCCTTGGCAACAGCCGGATGCTTCTGCAACTGTGATCGCGGGCCCTATGTCCGAATCGCTCCCCTATCACATAGCTCCGGAACATGACCTTCCATGAGGCTTCCCGCTTGGTGGATCGGTCGAACCTTCCCGGGGGGTTTGTGTTTTTCCGGGAAAGGCGGTTTCCTATTCTCTCGTAGTGTAATTACCTGGGGGGTGAGTCATCAGCGGCTAACGCCGCACCCCCGAGCCCCCCGTTTTCCCTGAAAGGAACCCCATGGCACAGAAGGTTCAGGTCCTTCTTGTCGACGACCTCGACGGCGGCGAGGCGGACGAGACCGTGACGTTCTCCCTCGACGGCAAGAGCTACGAGATCGACCTCACCACCACCAACGCGGACAAGCTCCGTGATGCCCTGGAGCCCTACACCAAGGGCGGCCGGCGCACCGGTGGCCGGGCCTCCGGCGGCCGGGGCAAGGCGCGCGCGGCGTCGGGCGGCAGCCAGGACACCGCGAAGATCCGCGCCTGGGCGAAGGAGAACGGCTACGAGGTCAATGACCGCGGCCGTGTTCCGGCGACCGTTCGTGAGGCATACGAGAAGGCCAACGGCTGAGCGCGTCAGCCTTTCCCGGCTCGCCGCTGCCTCGGCAGCGGCCGGGCGCGCATCAATCGGGTGCGGTGGCATTCGGTAGCCGCCGCGTTCACGAGCCGTACGAGATCGGGGGCGCCCCCATCGCCCCCGAAGCCTGTCCTCGGCAGCGTTGGCTCCACCTCGCCCTTCGGGTCGGGAGGTCGCAGCCATACGGCGGCCTCCTGCGGGCATCGCTCTCCGGGCGCTCCGGCGTCCAGGAGCGGCGGCCAGGAGCGGGAGGGGCATGGCGCGGTGATCCGGCCACCGGCGCCGATCGCGCCCAGGTCCAGGGCCACACCGCCCCACTCCAGCCAGTCGAGCAGCCCGGGAAGCTCGTCGGCGCTGCCAGGGGCCACCAGAAGCCGCATCCAGGCGCCCTCCACCGCGACCGGACCGGTCCGCGGTACGCGCCGCAGCATCGCCCATCCGGCCACGGCCGGCAGTTCGATGACGTCGAAGGCCACCCCCGTGAGCAATTCGACGGGATCGCTGCCGGCCGTCGGCCAGCCCAGCTCCCGCTCGTACCAGCGTGACGCGGGGGCCGGTGCCGGTGCGGACGGCCTCGCGCCGTGGACCCTGTGGATCATGCCCAGCAGAACTCTCCGCCCTCCCCCTGGTTACGCCCCGGATGACCTACCGTGCGGGCCCGTGTGCGCACCGTGCCCGTGAGGGGCGGTGCAGGGCCGGTGAACGTGCGCAAGGTTGTTCGCCCGTAGCGGATGGAACCGGGCCCCACGGCATGGAGTATCTGTGCTTGCGGGTAAGACATCCCTAGTGGGGAGGGGCGGTCCGCGTGTCGGGAGGAAGCGGCGTTCGCCATCGGCGTACTGGCGGTGGGCGTAGATGCCTGGCCTGCGGGAACATCGTCTCGCACCATCGGGTTAAGGCAGTTGTCGGCTGTTCGGGCAGGAAGCCAGTGGCTGTTTGCCCCGCGCGAGCGGGGGTGATCCGGACGGTTGTCGGCAGTTGGAATGAGCTGTCCCGGGTTGCGGGACTAGCATGCGGAAGGACAGGGAGGGGATCGTCCCCGATCTTTCTGACCGCTCTGAGGAGCGATTAACGATGTTCGAGAGGTTCACCGACCGCGCGCGGCGGGTTGTCGTCCTGGCTCAGGAAGAAGCCCGGATGCTCAACCACAACTACATCGGCACCGAACACATCCTCCTGGGCCTGATCCACGAGGGTGAGGGTGTCGCCGCTAAGGCCCTGGAGAGCCTCGGGATTTCGCTCGAGGCGGTCCGCCAGCAGGTGGAGGAGATCATCGGGCAGGGCCAGCAGGCCCCGTCCGGGCACATTCCCTTCACCCCCCGTGCCAAGAAGGTGCTGGAGCTGTCGCTCCGCGAGGCCCTTCAGCTCGGCCACAACTACATCGGTACGGAGCACATCCTGCTCGGCCTGATCCGCGAGGGCGAGGGCGTCGCCGCCCAGGTCCTCGTGAAGCTGGGCGCCGATCTGAACCGGGTGCGGCAGCAGGTCATCCAGCTGCTCTCCGGCTACCAGGGCAAGGAGGCCGCCACCGCCGGCGGCCCGGCGGAGGGCACTCCCTCCACCTCGCTCGTCCTGGACCAGTTCGGCCGCAATCTCACCCAGGCCGCCCGCGAATCCAAGCTCGACCCGGTCATCGGGCGCGAGAAGGAGATCGAGCGGGTCATGCAGGTGCTTTCGCGCCGCACCAAGAACAACCCGGTCCTCATCGGCGAGCCCGGCGTCGGCAAGACGGCGGTCGTCGAGGGACTGGCCCAGGCGATCGTCAAGGGCGAGGTGCCCGAGACCCTCAAGGACAAGCACCTCTACACCCTGGACCTGGGCGCCCTGGTCGCCGGCTCCCGCTACCGCGGTGATTTCGAGGAGCGCCTGAAGAAGGTGCTCAAGGAGATCCGCACCCGCGGCGACATCATCCTGTTCATCGACGAGCTCCACACCCTGGTGGGCGCGGGCGCCGCCGAGGGCGCGATCGATGCCGCCAGCATCCTCAAGCCGATGCTGGCGCGGGGCGAGCTGCAGACCATCGGCGCGACCACGCTCGACGAGTACCGCAAGTACCTGGAGAAGGACGCGGCCCTGGAGCGCCGCTTCCAGCCCATCCAGGTCGCCGAGCCGTCGCTGCCCCACACCATCGAGATCCTCAAGGGCCTGCGGGACCGCTACGAGGCGCACCACCGCGTCTCGATCACGGACTCGGCCCTGGTCGCGGCCGCCACCCTGGCCGACCGCTACATCTCGGACCGCTTCCTGCCGGACAAGGCGATCGACCTGATCGACGAGGCCGGTTCCCGGATGCGGATCCGCCGGATGACCGCACCGCCGGACCTGCGCGAATTCGACGAGAAGATCGCCGATGTGCGCCGGGAGAAGGAGTCCGCGATCGACTCGCAGGACTTCGAGATGGCCGCGGGCCTGCGCGACAAGGAGAAGCAGCTCCTGGCCGCCAAGGCGAAGCGGGAGAAGGAGTGGAAGGCCGGCGACATGGACGTCGTCGCCGAGGTCGACGAGGAGCTGATCGCCGAGGTCCTGGCCACGGCCACGGGCATCCCGGTCTTCAAGCTCACCGAGGAGGAGTCCTCCCGGCTGCTGCGCATGGAGGACGAGCTGCACAAGCGCGTCATCGGCCAGAAGGACGCCATCAAGGCGCTCTCCCAGGCCATCCGGCGTACGCGTGCGGGCCTCAAGGACCCCAAGCGCCCCGGTGGCTCGTTCATCTTCGCGGGCCCGTCCGGTGTCGGTAAGACCGAGCTCAGCAAGACTCTCGCCGAATTCCTCTTCGGCGACGAGGACGCGATGATCTCGCTCGACATGTCGGAGTTCAGCGAGAAGCACACCGTCTCGCGGCTCTTCGGCTCCCCGCCCGGATACGTGGGTTACGAGGAGGGCGGCCAGCTCACCGAGAAGGTGCGCCGCAAGCCGTTCTCCGTGGTCCTCTTCGACGAGGTCGAGAAGGCCCACCCGGACATCTTCAACTCGCTGCTGCAGATCCTGGAGGACGGTCGGCTGACCGACTCCCAGGGCCGGGTCGTGGACTTCAAGAACACGGTGATCATCATGACCACCAACCTCGGCACCCGGGACATCTCCAAGGGCTTCAACCTGGGCTTCGCCGCCCAGGGCGATGTGAAGACCGGCTACGAGCGGATGAAGAACAAGGTCAACGAGGAGCTCAAGCAGCACTTCCGGCCCGAGTTCCTCAACCGTGTCGACGACACGGTCGTCTTCCACCAGCTCACCGAGGAAGACATCATCCAGATCGTCGACCTCATGACCACCAAGGTGGACGAGCGGCTCAAGGACCGCGACATGGGCATCGAGCTCAGCGGTGACGCCAAGAAGCTGCTCGCCAAGCGGGGCTACGACCCCGTGCTGGGCGCCCGGCCGCTGCGCCGGACGATCCAGCGCGAGATCGAGGACGTGCTCTCGGAGAAGATCCTCTTCGGCGAGCTGCGGCCGGGCCACATCGTGGTCGTGGACACCGAGGGCGAGGGTGAGGAGAAGAAGTTCACCTTCCGCGGCGAGGAGAAGTCGGCGCTGCCCGACACCCCGCCGATCGAGTCCGCCGCCGGTGGCGCGGGCCCGAACCTCAGCAAGGAGGCGTGACGCGGCGACGCCGCGCCCACGCCTGGGGCCGCCCCGGACCATCCCGGTCCGGGGCGGCCCCCTTTTTTTGTGCGGGCGGATTTGTGCGGGCGGAGCAGTGGCCTTATCCGTAGGCACGCCCCTGAGGGGCCCTGGCGGGGCTCTGCGGGCCCTGGGGGTTTCCCTGGACTTTCCCCGGCGGGGAGGGCAAACGGGAGCCAGGAGCCGCTCAGGGGGCCAGGAGCCGGTCAGGGGCCTGGCCGCCGGGGAGACCCCCAGGAGCCGCGCCTCCGGGCCGCTGCCCTTACGCGCCCGCCACGATCACCTGGACGCCCTCCGGGACCCCGGTCACCCCCGTATTGCGGTGGCTCAGCCGCAGGATGTGCAGCCGGGGGAAGGCGGCCAGCCAGCTCAGGTCCAGGTCCGCGCCCAGGTCGTAGGCGAGCCACAGCTCGGTCAGCCGCTCCGCCACCAGGTCCTCGGCCAGCTGGTCCGGGGTGAGCGCACCGGCTATCTGGACGCAGGGGCGGCCGCCGAGCCGCCGCAGGGCCCGCAGCTCCTCCAGGTCCGACACCGGAAAGTCGAGTTCCCGCTCATCGAGATGGCCGATGATTTCCTCGGCGTAACGATCGGTGTCATATCGCCGCCAGGCGCCCGCGAGCTGCGCCCGTACCGCCCAGGAGGCGCGGCCCCGCAGCCGGACCAGATAGTCGATGGCGCGGTCGTCGGCTATCGAGGTGGCGGTGACGGCCAGCCGGTGGGCTTCCTCATCGGATACGCCGCTGGGATCGGGCAGCATTTCCAGCACGATAGGCCCGATCCAGCCCAGCGCGCGGGCCGCTTCCAGCGAGGTCGGGCGTACCAGATCGCGGGTATAGCGATGCACCCGGGAACGCACCTCGGGGTCCAGCTCCGTCGCGTGTTCCAGACATGCGGCCGCCAGGAGTTTGCGATGGCGGGCATGGACCGGCCGGGCGTCTTTACGGGCCGCCAGCAGCCCCTCCAGGAGGTAGCCGCATTCATCGGGGCGGGCGAGAGCGACCGACATTCTGATCACTTCTTCCCAGTCGTCCAGGTGTGCGTGGTCGATCAGGAAGTCGAAATCGTGCCGTTCGACGACCGCTCTCGCACTGAGATAGTCCTGGAACGTTCGGTGCACGAAATCGACCGAACCGGGTGTGGGCTCGCGCAATAGACCGGTCCGATTGAGCAGATGTCGGTAGATCTCCTCCGGCCCGCCCTGCCGCGCCGCGTGCGGAATGGCCGGGAGGTGCCGGCCGAGCGTCTCGACGGCGGTGGTCCGGTCCATTTCGGACCGGCCGTTGACGAGCATCCAGTGCGCCAGCTTCTGCAGAAGCTGGATCTTCGGTTCCTGGGGGAGGTCGATTCCCTCCGGCGGCAGCATGGCGCGCTCGCGGTCGCGCCGTTCCAGCAGCATGGAAAGGGCCGCGTCATAGAGGGCTTTCCGGCCACGCGGCAGATAGCCGCGGCGGTCCCGGTGCAGCGCGCACAGCAGACCGCACATCAGTGGATTGGTGGCCAGCCGGCCGAGGTCCCGGGTAATCCTTACGGCGTCCAGCAGCGTTTCCTCGTAACCACTCAGCCGGTCCAGATCGGCACCGTCGGTGATGTCCTGGCGGGCGGCCGCATGCCAGCGCCGGATGAACGCGGTGACCCCCTCGCGGCTGAGCGGGGAGAGTTTCAGCTCGGTGAAGCGCTCCGAGGCCAGCCAGTTCTCCCGTACGGCCGAGGGGCGCGAGGTGACCAGCCAGATATTTCCCGGATAGCGGGCCGGAAGCTCGCGCAGCGCCTCCCGCAGCCGCTCACGCTCCCCCTCCGGGGCCTCGTCCACCCCGTCCACGAGCAGCAGCCCGCGCCCGTGGGACAGCACCCGTTCGGCCCAGCCGGGCGGCTGTGCGGCGGTGTGCGGATAGCGGACGGCGGACAGGAAGGCGTCCGGCTCCGGGAAGCCGTCGCGGCGGAACCGGCGCACGGGGAGCACGAAGGGGACCCGCCCGCGCAGCCCCGCCAGCGGGATCGGGAGGTCACCGCGCGCCACGGACACGGCGAGCCGCTGCACCAGCGTGGTCTTGCCCGAGCCCGCCACGCCCCACAGCAGCACCCTTTCGCGTCCGGCGAGGGCCTGTTCCGCGGGGGCGCTCGGGCCTCCGCCGTCGGCCTCGGTCTCCAGGCTGAGATAGGCGGCGTCCAGCGGCCAACTGTCGGGGGAGTGGGTCAGATCGATGCCGTAGATGGTGAGGTGGTCGTGGGCGGCGATGATGTCCTGGGCGTAGCGCTCCTCGAACGCGGCGTCCTCGGCGGCCGTGACGAAGGGGGAGCGGCGGACGAGGAAGCGCAGGATGTGCGCGCAGACGGCCTCCCGCAGCGAGGCGTGCGCCCGGGCGTCGTCCGCGTCCAGCCCCTCGTCGGCGTCGGGGGCGGCGATGGCGAGGTGGCGGGCGAAGGCTTCGGGGCCGAGGCGGACGGCCCGCAGGTCGTCCAGGTCGACGGTGCCGAGGGCGTGGAGGGTGCGGGCGAGGGCGTCGGTGAGTTCGGGGTGCGCCGGCTCTTGTTTCTGATCGACGCCCCCTTCGGTGGCCTCCTTAAGGAGCGCGGCAAGGAGCGCGGAGGCGATCCGGGGCAGGTCCCGTTCGGTCAGCGTCCGGTGGTCGCCCTGGAAGGCGACGAGGGAGGCGATGCGGACGGGCCGGTCCACCGGCCCGTCGGCGACGAAGAGTTCCTGGACCAGTGTGGCTATGGCTGCGGGATCCATGAGGCCCCGTCCCCCGGTGACTGTCGTTCGCCGTTCAGAAGCCACCAGGGTAGGCACGGTCGGTGCCGGATGGGTGGGGGTTCGGCGTGGGTTCCGGGGGCGGCCGGTGGCACGGGGCGGGTGCGCGGTGTGGTGGGCGGTGGTCGCTGGGGTGCGCGGCGGGGTGCGCGGGGGGTGCGCGGTCGGTTGGGTGGTGGGTGCCGGGGGCGGGGCCTCCGGGGCGGCGCCCTGGACCGTATATTTACGGCGCCATTGGCCGGGGACTTGCGTGGGCCGGAGATTGGCGCCACAAATACACGTAAGCGTCCAGGGCACCACCCCTCCGACCCCACCCCCTCCCGCCGTCCCGCGGCCACCCGCCGGTGGTCCCGGCCCCTGACTCGGTCCCGGCCCCGCTCGGTGACCTACCGGTCCGGCTCCTCCACCTCGAAGAGCTCGTCCAAGAGCTCGTCTGCCTGGGAGACGGTGAACGCACGGTCCAGCCAGTGCCGCAGGGTGTCTCGGTAGGTGCATTCGCTGATGCGGCGGCGTGTCTCGGACCGGACGGCGATCCCCCGATGTTCGAGGATGCGCAGGACTCCCTCGGCAAGCCCTGCCGCCTCCCCGTGGGCCTGGCCCTTGAGGAAGGTCTGCTCGATGAGGGTTCCCCGGCCGGGGAAGTAGCTACCTACTACGGCCATGGTGTCGTCAGCCGTCCTCGGTGAAGAGCTCGTTGGCGGTGGAGACGGTCATGGCACGGTCGAGCCAGTGGTCCAGTGTCTTGATGTCGGTGCAGTCGGTGATGCGCTCGCGGATCTCCGCCGAGGTGCGGATCCCCCTGTTTTCCAGGGTGCGCAGCACGGCGCGCGCACCCCCCACAGCCTCACCGACGGCCTTGCCCTTGAGGAAGGTCTCTTCGACAAGGGTGCCGCGACCAGGGAAGTAGCTGCCTACCACGCTCATCAGTTTCCTCCAGACGTCTCGTGCCGGGGTATTCCCCAGGCCGATCTCCAGTAGCTCCGAGTAGTACGGGCGGGACTCCGGGTCGGCCTTGGCGAGGGCCTGAGCGAGTGTTTTCAGTATGGCCGGAGCATTTGGGTCGCGCCCATGTGTCAAGGCGGAGAAGGCAGCCAAGGTCAGATCCTGGGACGCCTCCTCGGGGTCGAGGATCACCGGGACGTTTCCGGGGCCCAGCACCAGCGGGTGTACGGATAGTGCTGTCCACCCCTCCACGCCGATCCGAAAGGGCCCCGCCGCCCAGTCGGCGGTTTTCTTGTCCTGGCAGACTACGAGTAGCAGCACCGGAAGCTCGTGCTTCGCTGCCATGTACGAGAGGTAGTACGCCCAGCTGACCGTCTTGTCCAGGTCGCGGCGCCCCTGTGCCTCGATGGCCAGGAGGAAGCTGCCGCCGTCAGGCGGAACCACGCGCAACACGCTGTCCACGCGCCGCTCCAGCGGGCGGATCTCCGTGGCGTCGGGGGTGAGCACCTCGACGGCTGCTTCCTTTGGCAGCGGGACGTCCAATATGCGGAATACCGGGGCGAGTAACTCCGGTCGTTCTTGAAAGATGCGATGTGCGGCCTCGTGCCGCGAACTGACCATGTGTGTGAACGTAGGGTCGTCGGAGCATGTGCCCGGGGCAAATGACCGGTGATCACCCGATTGGGCGAATGGGTCAGGCCGCGATCTCGTAGGCGTTCTGCTGCGGGGCGAGTTCGAACCAGAGAAGCTTGCCGCTGATGCCGAAGAGGTCGTCGGCGAGGGGGTAGCCGCCCCAGTTGTCGGCGCACAGCCGGACGATGAGCAGGCCCCGGCCGGAGGTCGCGTCCAGGCAGGAGGCGGCCTCGGTGAGGGCCGTGAAGCGGTCGAGGGGGCTGGGCGGGGCGTCGAAGGGGGCGGGGATGGTGGGGTTGGTGTCCCAGATGCTGACGCGGAGACGGCTTTCGCAGAGGTGGCGGATGCGGAGTTGGGCCGGGCCGTCGGAGTGCGGACGGCGTTGGTGACCAGTTCGCAGGTCAGGAGTTCCGCCGTGTCGGTCAGTTCCGTCATGCCGTGGGAGGCAAGGACCGCCCGGAGAGTGGCGCGTGAGATGCGTGCGGCCCGTGGGTCGTTGGGCAGGCGGAGGGAGTACGTCCAGGGGTCGGAGGACGGCGGTACGTTGGCCATGGAGTCTCCCTCGGTCGGGCGAAGTTGGGGCACTTGAGCCACACCGTAGGGCAGGCGGTGGTAGACCTGCTACGAAAACAGCAGCAAGGCTGCTAAATGACTTCGTGTGGGTGACATAGGGAGATCCGGATGCCCCCGAGCAACACCCCGACCCTGACCCAGCGACGCCTGGGGACAGAGCTGCGTAAGCTCCGGGAACGCGCGGGCTTGTCATCAACCGCTGCCGCCGCGCGGCACGGAATCAACCAGGCTCGCCTGAGCAGTATCGAGGCCGGTCGATACCCGGTGAGTGCGGATCGTGTACGCGTCTTCGCCCGTAACTACGCATGTGGGGAGGACGATCTACTGGATGCACTGGCCGACATGACGGGCGGCCGCACCCGGGGCTGGTGGGACGAGTACCGGGAACACCTCCCGGCCAGCTTCGCTGACCTGGCCGAGCTGGAACACCAGGCGCACGGGTTGCGCGTCGCAGTTGTCATCCACATCCCGGGTCTGCTGCAAACCGTGGATCACGCCCGTGCCGTGATCCGGGAAGCAGCTCCGCCGTTGCGGGCATACGAGGTGGAGCATCGACTGTCCCACCGAATGAAGCGACAGGCGATCCTCTACGGCGACAACCCGGTGCCGTACACCGCGATCATCCATGAGGCCGCTCTGAGGATGGAGTTCGGCGGCGTGGAGACGGTCCGCGCTCAGCTTGAACACCTCATCGCCATCAGCGAGATGGATAACGTCACCATCCAGGTGATTCCGTTCGGCGGTGGTGGCACCTTTCCTGGTGCTGGGCAGTCGCTCGACTATGTCATCGGTCCCGTGCCACAACTCGATACGGTGCAGCTCGACCTGGCGTGGGGATGCCAGTTCATCGATGCTGAGGCCGAGCTGGCCAGGTACAGGGCTATCGTCCAGCGCATGAGGACGACTGCTCTCCAGCCACGAGAGTCGCGGGACTTCATCCGTGGCATCTTGCGTGCGATGTGAAGGGAGAAGCGTGTCCGGATACCAGTGGCGGAAGTCGTCTTACAGCGCTAACTCGTCGAACTGCGTGAACGTCGCCGCTGACGACGACGGCATAGCGCTGCGCGAGAGCGACGACCCCGACGTCGTCCTGATCACCAGACCCGCGGTCCTGCGCGCCTTCATACGTGGGGCCAAGGCCGGTGCCTTCGATCGCATCCGGGAAGGCGGGGCTTAAGGCGCGACGGCCCGTCGGGAGAGGGAGGGAGAACAGACGGCCCGTCGCGGCCGTCCGTGACGCTAGGCCCCGGCACTGAGCGGGCACTTAGCGCTTGCTGAGGCCGGAAAAAGGAGAGGCGGGCCGGGTGTCGACCGGGGTACCGTCATCCGCATGGACTCGTTTCTGCAGATCTACGGCTGACACGCCGCTCTCTCCGGCGCACCGGTGACCACGCCCGTGCGCCGGGTCGTCGTGTCCATTTCGCCGTAGACCTGAAACGAGTGATCTCTCATGTCACGTCCGTCCCGTCGCCGTGCCCATATCGCCATGGTCGGCATCCCCGCCATCAGCCACACCCTCCCCAGCCTGGAAGTCATCCGCGAGCTCGTGGCGCGTGGGCACCGGGTGACGTACGCCAACGATCCCTTCGTCGCGGACGTCATCAAGCCGACCGGCGCCGAGTTCGTGCCGTTCGAGTCCACCCTGCCGGTCGCCGACAACGACTGGCCCGAGGACCCGATCGCCGCGATGACGGTGTTCCTGGACGACGCCATCGGCGTCCTGCCCCAACTGCGCGCCGTGTACGACCGCGACCCGGCCGATCTGTATCTGTACGACATCGGCGCGTACGCCGCCCGTGCGCTCGCCGAGGCGCAGGGGCGCCCGGTGGTCCAGGTGTCACCGACGATCGTGGCCTGGGAGGGGTATCACGACGAGTTCGGGGCGCAGATCATGAGCCTTCCCGGTGCGGAGGCGTACCAGGAGAAGTTCGCGGCATGGCTCGCCGGGGCCGGCGCCACCACCACGGAGCCGAACGCCTTCTCCGGCCTGCCGCCGCGCTGCGTCGCGCTCATTCCCCGTGCGATGCAGCCGAACGCCGACCGGGTGAACACCGAGGTCGTGACGTTCGTCGGGCCGTGCCTCGGCGACCGTGCCGACCAGGGCGGCTGGGAGCGCCCCGCGGGCGCGGAGAAGGTGCTGCTGATCTCCCTGGGGTCGGCGTACACCCGGCAGGCCGGCTTCTACCGCGAGTGCGTCGCGGCCTTCGGGGAGCTGCCCGGATGGCATGTGGTGCTGCAGATCGGCAAGTACGTGGACCCGGGTGAGCTGGGCGAGATCCCTGCGAACATCGAGGTCCACAACTGGGTTCCCCAGCTCGCGATTCTGGAGCGGGCCGACGCGTTCATCACCCATGCGGGGATGGGCGGCAGCAACGAGGGGCTGTACACCGGCTGTCCGATGATCGCCGTGCCGCAGGGGGCCGAACAGGCCATGAACGCCGACCGGCTGGTGGAGCTGGGCGTGGCCCGCCGTATCGACACGGCGGATGCCACCGCCGAGGTGCTGCGTGCCGCTCTGACCGAGCTCACCGCGGATCCGGAGGTCGCGCGCGTCTCGGCGCGGCTGCGGGACGAGGTGCGGGCCGAGGGCGGCACCGGACGGGCCGCCGATCTGATCGAGGACGCGCTGCGCTGACATGACGATGGCCCGGCCGCTTGTGGCGGCCGGGCCATCGGCAGGCGTCGGGCGACTACTTCACGATCGTGATGCGGTCCGCCTTCGGCGGGTCCAGCGGCGAGGACTGCGACGAGTGCGCGCCCAGGTAGGCCGTGAACGCGTCCAGGTCGGAGGCGCCGACGAGCTTGTTCTTGCCGTCCTTGAAGGCGGGGAAGCCGTCGCCGCCGCCCGCGAGGAACTCGTTCATCGCGACCCGGTAGGTCTTGGCGGGGTCGATCGGCTCACCGTTCAGCTTCACCGTGTCCGTGACGATCCGGTCCTTGCCGGACTTGGTCAGATCCAGGGTGTAGGTGAGGCTCCTGGAGACCTGGAGGATCTTCGGGGACGCCTCGTTGGAGCCGCTGACCTGCTGCTGGAGCGCGGAGATGAGCTGGGAGCCGGTCAGGTCGATCACGTTCATCATGTTGGTGAACGGCTGGACGGTGAACGCCTCGCCGTAGGTCACCACCCCGTCGCCCTCACTGCCCGACGCCTTGTGGGCGAGGTCGGAGCGGATGCCGCCGGGGTTCATGAAGGCGAGTTGGGCGCCGCCCTTGTCGGCCGGGGAGAGCGCTTCGAGCTGGCCGTCGGCGATGACGTCGCCCAGGGGCGTCTCGTACGCGGTGGAGCCGCGGCCGTTGACGTCGGCGGAGATATAGCCGACCGGCTCGCCCGCGATCGGGGCGGCCAGCTTGTTCCAGCGCCCGATGAGCGAGGTCATGTCGGGCGCCTTGGGCTGGTCGCGGTCGACGACGTGGTTCGCCGCGTCGGCGCCCTTCACGTTCGTCCGCACGATGTCGCCGGTGCGGCGGTCGTAGGTGAGCGTGGTGTCCGTGTAGAGACGGCCGAAGGAGGCCGCGGAGGTCACGGTGCGCGGGGTGCCGGACGGGTCCGGGATGGTGCAGGTGTACGCCTGGTGGGTGTGGCCGGTGACCAGGGCGTCGACCGTGGGCGAGATGTTCTTGGCGATGTCGACGATGGGGCCGGAGATGCCCTTGCCCGCACCGCCGTTGTCGCAGTCGTCGTTGTACGAGGCGGAGGCGGGCAGCCCGCCCTCGTGGATGAGCGCGACGATCGACTTCACGCCCTTGCGCTGCAGCTCCTTGGCGTACTTGTTGACCGTCTCGACCTCGTCGTGGAACTTCAGGCCCTTGACGCCCTCGGCGGTGACGATGTCCGGGGTGCCCTCGAGGGTGACCCCGATGAAGCCGATCTTCACGCCCTTGTGCTTCCACACGGTGTAGGGCTTGAGGATGGGCTTGCCGGTCTTCTCGTCGGTGACGTTCGCGGCGAGGTAGGGGAAGTCGGCGCCCGGGAAGTCCTTGCCCTTCTCGTAGCAGCCCTCCTTGGGGTGGCAGCCGCCGTTCTGAATCCGGCTCAGCTCGGCGCGGCCCTCGTCGAATTCATGGTTGCCGACCGCGGTGACGTCGAGGTCCAGCTTGTTGAGCGCCTCGATGGTCGGCTCGTCGTGGAAGAGACCGGACAGCAGCGGGCTGGCGCCGATCATGTCGCCGCCGGCGGCGGTGACGGAGTAATCGTGGCCCTTACGGGCGTCACGGAGGGAGGTGGCCAGGTATTCGGCGCCACCCGCCGGGATGGTCTTGGTGGTGCCGTCCGGCTGGGCCTCGGTGACGGTGCCGGAGGAGCCCTGCGGGGGCTCCAGGTTTCCGTGCAGGTCGTTGAAGGACAGCAGCTGTACGTCGACGGTGCGCCCGGGCCGGTGCTTGTCCGAGGCGGCGGCGGTGTCCGCGCCCGCCGGGCCCACGGCGGTCAGCACCCCGGCCGCGGCGGCCAGCACCGCGACTCCCGTGGCCAACCGGCGTGCCGCCCCGCGCCGTTGAGGTCTCGCTGGCATGTCGTCCCCTTGTGTGCCCCGTGATGGATGGTGGGGCGCAGCTTACGGTCAACGCGCGTAGCGGGGCAGGGGGATGAGGTGAAGAGCTGATGGCCGGACGTCAACGGGGTGGTCCGATGGGTCAGCCGGGTGACTCGCCGGTACGAAATTGTGCAGCGGCTTGCCGCACAAGGGGGCCGCCGTAGGCTCGGCCTTATGAATGACGTGGTGAACGAGACATCCGGTGCCCGGCGGCTCGATGTGCTGGAGGAGCTGACGCCCACCGAGGCGCAGGATGTGCTGCGGCTGGTCGCGGAGTCCGCGCACGCCGATGGTCAGCAGGCCGTGTCCGAGCAGGGGCGGCTGCAGCTTCGGGGGCGGCGGGAGGGCGTGCGGCATCTGGTGCTGCGGGAGCCGAGCGGGGAGCTGGTGGGATACGCGCAGCTTGAGGACACCGACCCGGTGGAGGCCCCGGCCGCCGAGCTGGTCGTGCACCCGGCGCACCGCGGGCAGGGGCATGGCCGGGCGCTGGGAGTGACCCTGCTGAGGGAATCGGGGAAGCGGCTGCGGGTGTGGGCGCACGGGGGGCATGCCTCGGCGCGCCATCTGGCCCAGGTGCTGGGACTGACGCTGTTCCGGGAGCTGCGCCAGATGCGCCGGCCCCTGGGGTCGCTCGCGGAGCTGGGCCTGCCGGAGCCCACGTGGCCGGAAGGCGTGAGCGTACGGACCTTCCGGCCCGGCGAGGACGACGCCGCCTGGCTGGCGGCGAACGCGGCGGCCTTCGCCCACCACCCCGAGCAGGGCTCACTCACCCAGCGTGACCTCGACGACCGTAAGGGCGAGCCGTGGTTCGATCCGGCGGGGTTCTTCCTGGCCGAGCGCGAGGGGCGGATCGTCGGCTTCCACTGGACCAAGGTGCATGCCGAGGAGCGGCTGGGGGAGGTGTACGTCGTGGGCGTGCGGCCGGACGCGCAGGGTGGCGGGCTCGGTAAGGCGCTCACGTCGGTCGGGCTGCGGCATCTTGCCGCCCAGGGGCTGCCGACCGCGATGCTCTATGTGGACGCCGACAACTTCGCCGCGGTCGCGGTCTACGAACGGCTCGGCTTCGTCACCCATGAGACGGACCTGATGTACCGGACCGAGACCTGAGCCGGCCCCGGCCCGGGGCGCTCGAGAGGGCGGAACCCCAGGGGGTCGGACCCCTGGGGGATGGGTCCCGATTTCCTACGCGCCATGTGTCCGTTACCGGCGATTCAACCTTGGTTGCGAGCATCACTGAATGCAGCCCGCTGTGCCGAATTCGTCGAACCGGAGGCTCCGTGCCGTTTCCGCACCCGCTTCCGCGACGCCGTCTTCGCCTCCGGCGCGGAACAATGAATTCATGAGCGACAGCAGCGGTCAGGCATCGGTTTCCCCTCAGCCACAGCGCCAGCCCTCGGTCGGGTCCATCGCGGCCCATCGGCCGCGTGCTGTGGCCGCGCCACCGGTGCGCTCGCTCGACCCCGACCTCGACGCCGACCTGGACTCGTACGAGGAGGGGGCCGGGCCCGACCTGGTGGACGGGGAGTTGCCGCAGAGGCGGTTCCTGGACCGGGAGCGCAGCTGGCTGGCGTTCAACGAGCGGGTGCTGGAGCTGGCCGAGGACCCCTCCACCCCGCTGCTGGAGCGGGCCAACTTCCTGGCGATCTTCGCCAGTAATCTGGACGAGTTCTTCATGGTGCGGGTCGCCGGCCTCAAGCGGCGCATCGCGACCGGGGTCGCCACCCGCTCGGCCTCCGGGCTGCAGCCGCGCGAGGTGCTGGATCTGATCTGGAACCGGTCCCGTGAGCTCATGGCCCGGCACGCCGCCTGCTATCAGCAGGACGTCGCCCCGGCGCTCGCGGAGGAGGGCATCCATCTGGTCCGCTGGCCGGATCTGAGCGAGAAGGAGCAGTCCCGCCTCTTCACCCTCTTCCGGCAGCAGATCTTCCCCGTGCTGACCCCGCTCGCGGTGGACCCGGCACACCCCTTCCCCTATATTTCGGGGCTTTCGCTCAATCTCGCGGTCGTGGTGCGCAACCCGGTGAGCGGGCATGATCACTTCGCACGTGTGAAGGTCCCGCCGTCGCTCTCCCGGTTCCTGGAGGCGTCGCCGCAGCGGTATGTGCCGCTGGAGGACGTGATCGCGGCGCATCTGGAGGCGCTCTTCCCGGGGATGGAGGTGCTCGCGCACCACATGTTCCGGGTGACCCGCAACGAGGACCTCGAGGTCGAGGAGGACGACGCCGAGAACCTCCTGCAGGCCCTGGAGAAGGAGCTGCTGCGCCGCCGCTTCGGGCCCCCGGTGCGGCTGGAGGTCGAGGAGTCCATCGACCCGTATGTGCTGGACCTGCTGGTGCGCGAGCTGAAGATTTCGGACGCCGAGGTCTATCCGCTGCCGGGGCCGCTCGACCTCACCGGGCTGTTCGGGATAGCCGCGCTGGACCGGCCGGAGCTGAAGTACCCCAAGTTCGTGGCGGGCACCCACCGGGACCTCGCCGAGGTGGAGTCCGCGTCCCCGCCCGACATCTTCGCGGCGCTGCGTGAGCGGGACGTCCTCCTCCACCACCCGTACGACTCGTTCTCCACCTCCGTGCAGGCGTTCCTGGAGCAGGCGGCCGCCGATCCGGACGTGCTGGCGATCAAGCAGACGCTCTACCGCACCTCCGGCAAGTCGCCGATCGTCGACGCGCTGATAGACGCCGCCGAGTCGGGCAAGCAGGTGCTGGTGCTCGTGGAGATCAAGGCGCGGTTCGACGAGCACGCCAACATCAAGTGGGCGCGGAAGCTGGAAGAGGCCGGCTGCCATGTCGTCTACGGCCTCCTCGGCCTGAAGACCCACTGCAAGCTGTCGCTGGTGGTCCGCCAGGAGGGCGACACCCTGACCCGCTACTCGCATGTGGGCACCGGCAACTACCACCCCAAGACCGCCCGGCTGTATGAGGACCTGGGGCTGCTGACGGCGAATTCCCAGGTCGGCGCCGACCTCTCCGACCTCTTCAACCGGCTGAGCGGCTACTCCCGGCGGGAGAACTACCGGCGGCTGCTGGTCGCCCCCAAGTCGCTGCGCGACGGGCTGATCACCCGGATCAACAAGGAGATCACCCACCATCGGGCCGGGCGTCCGTCCTACGTCAAGATCAAGGTCAATTCGATGGTCGACGAGGCCGTCGTCGACGCCCTCTACCGGGCCTCGCAGGCCGGAGTGCCGGTCGATGTGTGGGTGCGCGGCATCTGCGCGCTGCGGCCGGGTGTCCCCGGGCTCTCGGAGAACATCCGGGTCCGCTCGGTCCTCGGACGCTTCCTTGAGCATTCGCGCGTATTCGCGTTCGGTAACGGCGGCGAGCCGGAGGTGTGGATCGGCAGCGCCGACATGATGCACCGCAACCTCGACCGCCGGATCGAGGCGCTGGTGCGGGTCACCGACCCCGGCCACCGCGCCGCCCTCAACCGCCTGCTGGAGACCGGGATGTCCGACTCCACCTCCTCCTGGCATCTGGGCCCGGACGGCGAGTGGACACGGCATGCGACGGACGCGGAAGGCCAGCCGCTGCGGAACGTTCAGGAGATGCTCATCGACGCCCGGAGGCGACGGCGTGGTTCAACGACATGACCTGTCACCGGCCGGGATGACGGGCGCCGCGGATCCGGCCGCCGCCCCGCCCTGCCCAGGGGCGGACGGCATGACGGACCGGGGTGTGCCGGAGCGCGGTGCGACGACGGACCGGGGGACGGCGGAGCGGGGGACGGCGGAGCGGGCGGCGGAGGCCGCGGCGGCACCTTCGTGGGAGTCGGCGACGGCCGGTGAGGTGCTGTCGGCGTATCTGCACGCCCGGGCCGGGGACTTCCTCCGCAGCCTGCGGCTGCACCGCGAGAGCGGCTCCGATGTGCAGGAGGCGGCCGAGGCCGCCCGGCTGCTGCGCCGCGCGGCGCGGCGGATCAGCGGCGCACTCTACGTCTACCGCCCGCTCACCGATACGGCCTGGTCCGATCAGTTGCGGACCGAGCTGGCCTGGCTGTCGGGCACGCTGGCGCGGGAGCACGCCTACGCGGAGCGGCTGGACCGGCTGCGCGGCGCCCTGCACCGGCTCTCCGGCGCGGGCGGCTCCTCGGACCGGTCGTCGCAGGGCGAGGGGACGGCCGCCGAGTTCGCGAGCTCCGGTGAGTGGCCCGCCGAGGGCGTCCCGAACGGCGCGCATGCCACGAGCGCGGCGCGCACCGCGCGCGGCGGGGTCACGGTCGCGGTCGACGGCGCGGGGGGCGGGCCCTCCGGCACCGCGGGCGCCGGAGGTACTGCGGGCGCTGCAGGTACCGCCGCCGCCGTCCCGCCCCGTTCCACCCGTGCCGCGCGCCGCGGTGTCTCCCTGGCCGCCGGTGCGCCGGGAAGCGGAGCCGCGGATCCTGTCGGGGGCAGGGTGCGCGGTCCGGTCCGGCCGACCCGGGCGGCGCCGAGGGCGCGGCCGGGACGTCCAGGGACGAGGGCCGGGCGGCCGGACGGCGGCGCGGCGAGCGCGGCGAGCGCGGTGACAACAGCGGCCGGACCGCCAAGGGCGAGAAGGCCGACCGGCCTGGCCGGCCGGGCGCGGCCCACCAGCGCGCCGGTGCCGAGGAGGAGGCCCGCGGCGGGGCGCTGACCGTGGGCGCGGCCCGCGCCGGAGCGCTGCTGGAGCGCCAGCTCACCCTGGCCCGGACCCGGGCCCACACCGCGGCCCTGGAGGCGCTCGGCTCCTCCCGCTTCCACGCGGTCGCCGACACCGTCGCCCTGCTCGCCTCCGACGCCCCGCTCGACGAGGCCAACGCCGCCCGCCCCGCCGGGCAGGTGCTGCCGCCGCTCGCCGAACTGGCGAACCGGCGGCTGGCCGAGGCGGTGGAGGCGCTGCCGCTGATCCGCGCCGGACATCCGTACAACGCGGAGGCGCTGGTCCACGGCCTGGCGGCGACCTCGGCGGCGGACGCCCCGCCCGCCAGCGAGCGCCAGGACGCCCCCTGGCACCAGGTGCGCCATCTGCTGCGGCTGCGGCGGTACGCCCTGGAGGTGCTCGACCAGGTGTGGCAGCAGCCGGACGGGGCAGACGGGCCAGGTGGGTTCGGGCCGGGCGGGTCCGGCCCCGCGGACGCCGAGCCACCGCTGTCCGTACGGCTCCTGGCCGCCGGACAGGCGCTGGAGCGCCACCGCGACGCGGCCGAGGCGGCCGCCGCCGCGGCGGCGGCCGCCCGTACGCCCCGGATCGCCCCGGCGACGGCGTACGCGCTGGGCGTGCTCCACGCCGATCAGCGGCATGAGGTCGAGGCGGCCCGCTTCGCGTTCGGCCGGATCTGGCGGCGCGTGGCCACCAGATCCTCCTGACGGCGGGACGCCCGGGGCGAGCGGTGACAAGAGACGACGCATAGGCACGAAGAATGCGGTGGAGACCGGGGAGGGAGACGGCGGATGAACCGGTCGGATTCCCGTGGTGACAGGGGAGCGGACACCGGGACGGTCCTGGCGGCGGGCTGTGTGCTGTGGCGACGGTCCCCGCACGGCGGCGGGCTGGAGATCGCCCTCGTCCACCGCCCCCGCTACGACGACTGGTCCCACCCCAAGGGCAAGCTGAAGCAGGGCGAGGACGCGCTGCACGGCGCCGTGCGCGAGGTCGTCGAGGAGACCGGTATGGGCTGCGCCCCGGGGGCGGTGCTGCCCACCCTCCACTACATGGCCAAGGGCCGCCCCAAGGAGGTCCGCTACTGGGCGGCGGAGGCCGTCGACGACGAGACCTTCGTACCCAACCGCGAGGTCGACCGCCTGCTCTGGCTGCCCCCGGACGCGGCCCGCCTCCGCCTCTCCTACGACCACGACCGCACGCTCGTCGACGCGCTGCTGCACGCTCTGCGGCCGTCCTGAACCGCCCTCGGGACCGGGTCAGCGGCGGCGCAGACTCTTGTCCGCGAGCGCCGGCGGCAGGTAGTAGCTGTCGTCCCGGTTGAGGTCGGTACCCGGCGGGACGATCTCGTCGATCCGGTCCAGGACGTCCTGGCTCAGCTCCACCTCGGCCCCGGCGAGCAGATCCTCCAGCTGCTCCATGGTGCGCGGGCCGATGATCACCGAGGTGATGGCCGGATGGGCCCGTACGAAGGCGATGGCCAGATGCGGCAGCGAGAGCCCGGCGTCGGAGGCCAGCTCGGACAGCGCGCCGACCGCCTCCAGCTTGCGCGCGTTGCCGGGCAGCGTCGGGTCGAACTTGTGCTTCTCCACGGCCGCCCGGCCGCCCGACAGATCGACGTCGGACGCCTTGGTGTAGCGGCCCGTGAGCCAGCCCGCGGAGAGCGGGCCCCAGCTCAGCACGCCCATCCCGTACCGCTGCGCGGTCGGCAGCACCGCCGCCTCCGCGCCCCGCGCCAGCATCGAGTACGGCGGCTGCTCGCTGCGGAACCGCACATGCCCGCGCCGGTCGGAGACCCACTGGGCCTCCACGATCTGCTCGGCCGGGAAGGTGGAGGATCCGACGGCGCGCACCTTGCCCGCGCGGACCAGGTCGGACAGGACGGACAGCGTCTCGTCGATGTCCGTCGTGGGGTCCGGCCGGTGGATCTGGTAGAGGTCGATGTAGTCCGTGCCCAGGCGGCGCAGGCTGTACTCGATCTCGCGGGTGATCCAGCGCCGTGAGTTGCCGCCCTCGTTGGGGTCCTCGCCCATCGGGAAATGGGCCTTGGTGGCCAGGACGATGTCCTCGCGGCGGCCCTTGAGGGCCTTGCCGACGATCTCCTCGGACTCGCCCTCGGAGTAGACGTCGGCGGTGTCGACGAAGTTGATGCCCGCGTCCAGGGCGCGGTGGATGATCCGTACCGAGTCGTCGTGGTCGGGGTTGCCGATGGCGCCGAACATCATCGCGCCCAGGGCGTACTCGCTCACCGAGATGCCCGTCCCACCGAGGATCCTGCGCTTCATGGCTGGTGCCTTCCGCTGATTTCCATGGCGTCTGCTGTCCATGGCCGGCCTCTGCTGTCCATGGCGTCTGCTGTCCATGGCCCTTTGCGCCTTCAGCCTCGGGTCCGGGCGGACACCTCACCAGGCCCGGCTCAACCTGGGTCTGCCAGAACCACCTGTCCGGCCCAGAAGCGGGCGGCGCGCGGATAATGGACGGATGGGCCATGGCGAACCGGAGATCAAGTCGTTCCTCAAGGCGCGCCGCGCCGCGCTCGACCCGGCCGAGCTCGGGCTGCCGGAGGGGATCGTGCGGCGCCGGGTGCGGGGGCTGCGCCGTGAGGAGGTCGCCCAGCTGGCCGGGATCAGCGTCGACTACTACACCCGTATCGAGCAGGGCCGGGCCCCGGCCATCTCGGACTCGGTGGTCGACGGACTGGCGCGGGCGCTGCGGCTGACCCCGTCCGAGCACACGTATCTGCGCAACATCACCCTGCCGCGGCAGCGCGGCGGAGCGGCCGACCCCGACCCGCGGCCGCGCGTGCGGCCGGAGATCCAGCAGCTTCTGAACGCGATGGACGGAAATGTCCCGGCCTATGTCTACGGTCCGGCGATGGACATCCTGGCCTGGAACCGGCTCGGCACCCGGCTCTGCATCGACTACCCCGCGATCCCCGAGGAGCGGCGCAACGGCCCGCTGCTGGTCTTCCTCGACCCCCGGCTCAAGGAGATCCATCCGAACTGGGCCGAGGTCGCCGACGACACGGTGGCCGGGCTGCGCGCGGAGGTCGGGCGCCATCCCGGCAACTCACGGGTGTGCCGGGTGACCCATGAGCTGCTGGAGCGGAGCGAGGAGTTCCGGCGGCGGTGGGAGGCACAGGAGGTGCAGGAGCGGACGCGGGGCGTCAAGCGGTTCCGCCATCCGGAGATGGGGGAGCTGGTGCTGCGGTTCGAGGCGTTCGCCCTGCCGGCCGATCCGGGGCAGATGCTGTGCACGTACACGGCCGACGAGGGGTCGGCGACGGCGGAGGCGCTGAAGGTGCTGGCGGGCGCGGCGGCGGTGGCCTGACCTCCCGAGCCGCCGCCCGGCGCCCCGCCCTTCGCCCCGACCCTGTTGCGTCCAACCTCCTTGACGTGACTGGAAAGTTTCCTTACTTTCAACTCCTCTCACGGTGGCGCGCTAGGGCAATGGAGGTCCGGATGTCCGGCACCGAGGGCGGATTCGTCCGCCGTATCGGCCTGTTCCAGGCGACAGCCATCAACATGAGCCAGATGTGCGGCATCGGCCCGTTCGTCACCATCCCCCTCATGGTCGCCGCCTTCGGCGGACCGCAGGCCGTCATCGGCTTTGTCGCGGGCGCGGTGCTCGCGCTCGCCGACGGGCTGATCTGGGCCGAGTTGGGCGCCTCGCTGCCGGGGGCCGGGGGCAGCTATGTGTATCTGCGCCAGGCGTTCCAGTACCGCAGCGGCAAGCTGATGCCGTTCCTGTTCGTGTGGACGGCGATGCTGTTCATCCCACTGATCATGTCCACCGGCGTGGTCGGTCTGGTGCAGTATCTGGGCTATCTGTGGCCCGATATGACGCAGACCCAGGGCGATCTGGTCGGACTCGGCGTCATCGTCCTGGTCATCGGGCTGCTGTGGCGGGGGGTCGAGCACATCGCCCGGATCACGGCCGTCATGTGGTGCGTGATGATCGCCTCGGTGGTCCTGGTCATCGTCGCCGCCTTCAGCCACTTCGACGCGGGGCAGGCGTTCACCTATCCGGACCACGCCTTCGAACTGAGCAGCGGTCACTTCTGGACCGGGTTCGCCGCGGGCCTGACCATCGGGATCTACGACTACCTCGGCTACAACACCGCCGCGTACATGGGCGCCGAGATCAAGGACCCCGGTCGCACCCTGCCGCGGGCGATCGTCACCTCGATCGCCGGGATCATGGGGATCTATCTGCTGCTGCAGATCGGCACCCTCGGTGTCGTCGACTGGCACGAGATGACCGAGCCCGGCTCGGTGGCCTCCCAGTCCGTCGCCTCTGCGGTGCTGGAGGAGACCTGGGGGAAGGGCGCGGCCGACGTCGTCACCGTGCTCATCCTCATCACGGCCTTCGCCTCCGTCTTCGCCGGGCTGCTGGGCGGCTCCCGGGTGCCGTACGACGCCGCCCGCGAGCGGGTCTTCTTCCGTCCGTACGGCACGCTCCATCCGCGCCATCGCTTCCCCATGCTGGGCCTGGCCACGATGGGCGTCGTCACCGCGATCGGCTTCCTGATCGGCCGCCACACCGATCTGGCCACGCTGATCCAGCTCCTGACCACGGTCATGGTGATCGTGCAGGCCCTGGCGCAGATCGTCGCCGTCACGGTGCTGCGCCGCCGCCAGCCGGGGCTGCGGCGGCCGTACCGGATGTGGCTCTATCCACTGCCGAGCGTGGTGGCGCTGGTGGGCTGGGTGGTGATCTACGGCTACGCGGACAAGAACTCCCCCGGACGGCACCCCATCGAATGGTCGCTGGCCTGGGTCGCGGCGGGGTGTGTGGCGTTCGTGCTGTGGGCGCGGGTGGAGAAGGTGTGGCCGTTCGGGCCGAAGGAGATCAGCGAGGAGTACGCGGCGGGCGCCGACCCCGACGCGGAAGGGGGCACCCCGGGCACGCCGGGCGTGGCGAAGGCCCAGGGCGGTACGGGCGACGCCTAGGGCCGCACGGGCACAGCCCGACCGGAGCCGTCAGCCCCGGGGCGCCAGGGCCTCCCACCGCACCGTGACCTCGCCCTGGCGCCAGCGCCGTGGGCCATCCGCGAGCGGCCAGCCCTGTGCGCGCAGCGTCTGGGCGCTGCGTATCCAGCGCTGACGCGCGCTGAGCGGCGCGTACGGGGCGGCGGCCGCCCAGGCGCGGTCGAAGTCGCGCAGGAAGGTGTGCACCGGCTCGCCCGGCACATTGCGGTGGATCAGCGCCTTGGGGAGCCGTTCGGCCAGGTCGGAGGGGCGTTCCAGGGAGCCGAGGCGGGCCGCGAAGGTCACGGTGCGCGGGCCCGCCGCGTCGAGCGCGACCCACACATGCCGCCGCCCGATCTCGTCGCAGGTGCCCTCCACCAGCAGCCCGCCGGGCGCCAGCCGGGCGCACAGCCGCCGCCATACGGCGGCGACCTCGCCCTCCTCGTACTGCCGCAGCACATTGGCCGCCCGGATGAGCGCCGGACGGGCCCCGCCGGGCAGCGGCACCTCGAAGCCGCCGTGCGCGAAGGTGAGCCCCTCGCGTTCGTACGGCCGCGCGGCGGCCACCCGCCCGGGGTCGATCTCGACCCCCACGACGCGGGCCCCGGCCCGTACGGTCCGTAGCCGGTCCAGCAGCTCGACGGCGGTCCAGGGGCCGCCCCGTACCCCAGATCCACCGCCACCGGCGCCTCCCCGGCCCGCCGCAGCGCGGCCCCATGCGCCGCCGCGATCCACCGGTCCATCCGGCGCAGCCGATTGGGATTGGTCGTCCCGCGGGTCGCCGAACCGATCGGACGGGACGGCGGGGGGACGCGGGCGGGCATGGCGCAGAGCCTATGCGGGGGCGGACGGGGCGTGGCCGACGGGTATCGGAACGTCACGCTTTGGCAAAGCGGAAATGGGAACCATAAGTTCCGGTGTTAACGACCGAGGAGGGAGCCCGCCCCGTCAAGGAGGTAACGCTCGGTGAGCCAGCACGCGTCCCGGCTCGGCGGTCTGCGAGGCCGGTCCCATATACCGTTCGGCGCACCGCCCCACCAGCGGCTTCGCCGCATTCCACGGCGGCCGCGGCGGATCGCGATGCTCAGTGTGCACACCTCGCCGCTGCATCAGCCCGGCACCGGCGACGCCGGGGGGATGAACGTCTACATCGTCGAGCTGGCCAAGCGGCTGGCCGCCATCGACATCGAGGTGGAGATCTTCACCCGGGCCACCACCGCCGCGCTGCCCCCGTCCGTCGAGCTCGCCCCCGGTGTGCTCGTCCGGCATGTGGACGCCGGGCCCTACGAGGGGCTGGCCAAGGAGGAGCTGCCGGCGCAGCTGTGCGCGTTCACCCACGGGGTCATGCGGGCGTGGGCCGGGCACCGGCCGGGCCATTACGATCTCGTCCACTCCCACTACTGGCTCTCCGGCCATGTCGGCTGGCTGGCCGCCGAGCGCTGGGGAGTGCCGCTGGTGCACGCCATGCACACCATGGCCAAGGTCAAGAACGCCGCGCTGGCGGCGGGCGACACCCCCGAGCCCGCGGCCCGCGTGATCGGCGAGCAGCAGATCGTCCGCGCCGCCGACCGGCTGATCGCCAACACCGGCGGGGAGGCCGACGAGCTGGTGCACCACTACGAGGCGGCGCGCGAGCTGGTCGCGGTCGTCCACCCCGGGGTGAACCTCGACCGCTTCCGGCCCGCCGACGGCAGGGCCGCCGCCCGGGCCCGGCTGGGGCTTCCGGCCGACGCGCTCATCCCCCTCTTCGCCGGGCGCATACAGCCGCTCAAGGCCCCGGACATCCTGCTGCACGCGGTCGCCCACCTCCTGGAGGAGGAACCCTCGCTGCGCGAGCGCATGGTCGTGCCCGTGGTGGGCGGCCCCAGCGGCAGCGGTCTGGCCAAGCCCGAGGGGCTGCACAAGCTGGCGGCGCGGCTGGGGATCTGCGATGTGGTCCGGTTCCGGCCGCCCTGTGCGCAGGACGAGCTCGCGGACTGGTACCGGGCGGCGTCCGTGCTGGTCATGCCCTCGTACAGCGAGTCGTTCGGGCTGGTGGCCATCGAGGCCCAGGCATGCGGCACCCCGGTCGTGGCGGCCTCGGTGGGCGGTCTGCCGGTGGCCGTACGGGACGGGGTCAGCGGCACGCTGATCCAGGGCCACGACCCCGCCGACTACGCCCGCGCCCTGCGCCCCTTCGCGAGCGAGCCGGGGAGGGTGGAACGGATGGGCGCGGCGGCGGCCCGGCACGCGGAGTCCTTCGGGTGGGACACGGCCGCCGCGGCGACGGCGGACGTCTACGCGGAGGCGATGCGTGAGCGGCGTCGCCTACGATCGGCCCATGGCTGACCCCAAGGCTGACATCGCGCCCAAGACCGACCCCCGGGCCGTCATCGAGCGGACGCTGAACGACGCCGAACTGGAGTGGGAGAGTCCGGAGGACGGCACCTACGTCGTCACGCTGCCGGGCACCCGCAAGCTGTCGACCACCTGCTCGCTGCGGGTCGGCCGGCACTCCCTCTCGGTCAACGCCTTCGTCGTCCGCCATCCCGACGAGAACCACGAGGCCGTCCACCGCTGGCTGCTGGAGCGCAACACCCGTCTCTACGCGGTGAGTTACGCGATCGACCAGCTCGGCGACATCTATCTGGTGGGCAAGCTGCCGCTCGCCGCGGTTATCCCGGAGGAAGTGGACCGGCTGCTCGGCACGGTGCTGGAGAACGCGGACGGCAGCTTCAACACCCTGCTGGAGATGGGGTTCGCGACCGCCATCCGCAAGGAGTACGCCTGGCGCACGGCGCGCGGCGAATCGACGCGCAACCTTGAGGCGTTCAGCAATCTGACCCGGGACGCGGCGAAGTAGACGTCGGCGAGGCGCGTCCCGCGCGCGCTTGATGTACGGCCCTGACGCGCCTCCTTGCCATGCCTGAGGTACGTCCATCCTGACGCGACCCCTTCCGTACACCCCTGCCCCATGGCATTCTCACGCCGTCTCTCACCTGAACTGCGTTCACATCCATGGAAGGCGGGGCTGGTTCATGGGCACGGAGATCAACAGAAGGCGGCTGCTCGGCGGGGCGATGGGCGTGGCGGCGGGCGCCACGTTCCTGGGGACGGGCGCCCCGTTCCTGACCGCCACGGACGCGGCGGCCGCATCGCGTACCGCCACCGGACCGGGCGCCCCGGGCGGGGCGGGCACCTCCGGCGGGGCGCGGACGTCCCCCCTCTGGCGTGAGTTCCGCGCCCGGCCTTACACCCATCCGCAGATCCCGTACGTCGGCCGCGCCGGATTCCTCGGTGGGCGTACCCACTTCCCCCGCCTGCCCGTCGTCGCCGACGTCCGCGACTACGGCGCCCGGCCCGACGGCTCCACGGACGCCGCCCCCGCGATCAACCGCGCCATCGCCGCGGCCGGGCGGCGCGGCGGCGGCACGGTCCTGGTGCCGCCCGGGACGTACCGCGTGGACGACGTCATCCGCCTCGGCTACGACAACGTCGTGCTGCGCGGCGCGGGCAGCGGCCGCACCACCCTCCACGCGACCCGCAGCCTCACCGAGCTGATCGGCCCGTACGGCAGCCGCTACGGCGGGAACAAGTCGTCCTGGTCCTGGGCCGGCGGGCTCATCTGGATCTGCCCGGACGCCCGCCGGCGCTCCCTGACCGACGCGATCCGGGCCCAGGCGTGGCCGTTCGAGGGCTGGACGGGCAACCAGCGCGACGAGGGGCACACCCTCACCGAACTCGCCGCCCCCGCCCGCCGCGGGGACTGGACGGTGACCGTCGAGGACCCGTCCGCCCTGCGCCGCGGCGACCGCGTGCTGTTCCAGCTCGCCGACGACGACAGCCACTCCCTCCTGCGCCATATGGCCGGTGACGTCGAGGGCGCCGCCGACTACGTCTGGGCCGACAAGACCAAGCTCACCTCGTACGTTCCTTACGAATGGCCGTGCCGCGTCGTCTCCGTCGACCGGTGGCGCCGCCGGGTGACCCTGGACCGTCCGCTCCCGCTGGACGCCCGGCCCGCCTGGAAGCCCCGGTTCACCACGCTCGTACGCCCGGTCACCGGCTCCGGGGTCGAGGGCATCACCCTCGATGTCGTCGAGACCCCGCAGTCGCAGCATCTGCTGGACAAGGGGTACAACGGCGTCGCGCTGCAGTGCGCGTGGGACTGCTGGGTGGACGACGTGACCGTCAACAACGTCGACAACGGCTTCCTGCTCGTCGCCGCCAAGGCGTGCACCCTGCGCCGCACCCGGGTGACGGGTCGCGGCAGCCATCATCCTTACTGCTGCCGCGAGGGCTCGCACGACAACCTCGTGGAGGACTTCGTGCTGGCTCAGCGCACCGTCCCGGCCCCGGCGGGGACGTCGCTGCACGGCATCAACGTGGAGGGGCTGTCCAGCTACAACGTCTGGTCGCGCGGCCGGATGGAGATGGGCACCTTCGACACCCACCGCGGGATGCCCTTCGCCAACGTCCGTACGGAGATCACGGTGGACAACACGGGGGCGCACGGCGGCGACGCGAGCGCGGGCCCGCTCTACGGTGCGCGGTTCACCCACTGGAACGTCACGGTCAGCAATCAGCGGGCCGGCTGCGTCAAGATCGACGACATCGCGCCGTACAGCGCGACGGTCGGGATCAGCGAGGTCCGGCAGTTCGGCCAGATCGACGTCCCGGACTTCACCGGTCCGCTGCACTCCCGTATCGAGTCCTATGGCCACCCTGAGGCCGTCCACCCCCGCAATCTGTACGAGGCCCAGCGCGCGATCGGCTGACATCTCCCCGAAAACACGGTGAGAAACGCGGTGAAGAAATACGGTCCATGACGCCTCTACGTGGTGAACCGGCTCCGGCGGCCGGGAACCATGAAGAGGAGACACAAGGGTGCTCATGGACAATCCGTGGCTCACGGTGGCAACGGTCGTGACGGTGGGGGTGCTACGGCTGATGGGGGACGTCATCCGCTGGCTGGCGGCGCGCTCGGGCGAACGGCTCCGGGCGCGCACGTTGGCCGAGTTGGTGAGCAGAACGGCACCGGGCACGGTGCTCACCGACCACCGCCCCGACGGCGCGGCGCTGACCATAAGGCGGCGGGTGGAGGAGCGGGACGGGGGTGATCGGGGTGAGTGACACCGTCGAGGAGACCGCGCGCGGCGGCGAGTTCGAGGAGGAGTTCGACGCCTTCTACGCCCGCACCTACCCCTGGCTGGCCGCCCGCGCGGTGATGCTCAGCGGCAACCGGCAGAACGCCGAGGACGCCGTGCAGGAGGCGTACATCGAGGCGATGCGCCGCTGGCCCGAGGTCAGGGCGTACGCCTCGCCCGAGGCATGGGTGACCACCACCATGCGGCGCAAGCTGTCGAAGGACGGGCGGCGCTGGTGGTTCCGCTGGAAGCCGGTCGAGATGGCCGAGACGACCGTCCCGGCCGCCCCGACCGCCACCGTGGAGGAGACCGCCGAGGCACTGGCCGCGCTGCGCGCCCTCGGCACGCTGCCGCCACGCCAGCGTCAGGTGGTCGTCATGCATTCGCTCGAGGGCATGAGCTATCGGGCGATCTCCGCCGAGCTCGGGATCTCGGTCGGCAGCGTCGGCAGCAACCTCAACAAGGCCCGCGCCCGGCTGAGCCTGATGCTGGACGTCTCCCCGGAGCTCGGCCGTCCGACCGAGCGCCTGCTGACCCGCACGCCGGAGGATCCGCTGACGGCGGTGCTGTACGGGGCCGCGGAGTGGCTGTCGGACGGTTTCCGGGGCGATGCGCGGAGCGGTTTCCGGTCCGACGCCGCCCGTAACGGCGGTCCCGACGGCATTCGGGAGCGCCGATGATCGCCGCCGCCCGCGCCCTCCTCGCCCTCGCCCTGCTCGCCGTCTTCTACGCGCTGGTCGCGGCCATGGTGCTGCTCTGGGGCGCCTTCCTCGCGGCGGCCTTATGGACCGCGGCGGAGCCGGGGGTCCAGACGCCGCCCATGAGCGTCGTCACCGCCTGCGCGGCGTTCGCCCCGATCGTCTTCGGCATGGTGTGGGCGGTGATCCGCACCGCCCGCCCCGCCGTATCGCGCGAGGACGCGGTGACGGTGACCCGGCGCGGGGCACCGGAGTTATGGCGCACGGTCGAGGAGCTGGCCCTCGCCGTCGGCACCCGCCCGCCCGCCCGTATCCGGCTGACCGCCGAGGTCAACGCCTCCGTCACCGAGGACGCACCACTCCTCGGGCTCGCCCCCGGCCGACGCGTCCTCTACCTCGGAATGCCCCTGTTGGCCTGTCTGCCGCCCGCGGAACTGCGCGCCGTCCTCGCCCATGAGCTGGGCCACTTCTCCCGCCGCCACAGCCGCTTCGGCGCGGTCGCCCATCGGGGCGCGGCGGGGCTGGACGCCGCCCGGCAGGCGATCCAGGAGGCGTCGGCCGCCAACCACCTGGTGCGGCTGTACGCGGGCTGGCCCCTGCTGCTGCTCGGCCTCTACACCCGCGTCTTCCGCTGGCTCACCCGCCCGGTCCGGCGGCGGCAGGAGCTGGAGGCCGACCGCGAGGCCGCCCGGGTGGCCGGTCCGGGCGCCATGGCCGACGCGCTGCGCTCGACGGCGGCGCTTGAGGCGGCGTGGCAGGAGTTCCTGGCGGACTTCCTCGCCCCGATGCGCCGGGCGACGGGCCGGATCCCCGACGATCCGTTCCGCGCCTTCGCCCATATGGTCGAGGCCCCCGAAGTACGGGAGCCGCTGGCCGCGTTGCGCGCCCGGTCCGTCGAGCGGCCCGCCGACCCCGACGACGCGCATCCGGCGCTGGCCACCCGGCTGGAACGGCTGGCGCGCCTGCCTGCCCCGGAGCCCGGCGCCGAACCCCTTTTCCCGGACGCCCTCTCCCTGGATCCCCTCGCCCCGGACCCCCTCTCCCTACAGCCGCGGTACGCGGTCGCGCTGGGCCGCCTCACGCTGTCCGGCCCGGACGCGGGAAAGCGGGTGCCGTGGCGGGACTGGCTCACCGAACTGGCCGCGTACCGCGCGACGCGCATCCTCACCTCGTTGGCCGAGGTGGTGCGCGGGGTCGAGGAGGCGGAGGGGGCGGGACGCCAGAAGGCGGGGCCGGTCACGGGGCCGGACGCGATGCCAATCGGGGAGCCGGACGCGAGGTGGGTCGGGGAGCCGGAAGCAGAGCGGTTCGCGGAGCCGGGCGCGGGACCAGCCGCCCAGCCGGACGCGCTCACCATCCAACGGGTGCTGCGGCTGCTCGACAGCGGCCGCCGTATGCCCCTCGCCCGCGCCCTCGACTCCCGTCTGTCGCACGGTGAGCTGACGCCCCACCCCGAGCAGACCGAACGCGACGATCCGCTCAGCTCCCTGGCCGACGCCCTGGCCGTGCTGATCGGAGCGCAACTGGTCGCGCGGGGGACCGCGTACTGGGCCATGAACTGGACCGGCCCCAGCATCCTCGTACCGCCCGACGGCATCGCCCCCGAAACCATTCGCACCTGGGCCGACACCGCCGTGCGGCTGCCCGGCCAGACCCAGCGGCTCGGGCTGCACCTGGCCGCCCTGGGCGTGGACGAACGCGCACCCCTGCCCTGCCCGGCCAGGGGTACGGCGGACGGGCCGATGCCGGGGGAGAAGGCGCGGCGGATCAGCATCACGCCCGAGGTCACCGGCCCCGCGCGCCGGCGCATCATCGCCGTAGGGGCGCTGGCGCTCACCGTGCTGGTGGTGATGACGGGGTGGACGTTCGCGCTGTGGGCGAACAAGGACGAGCCGAGCTACCCCCGGATCCCGGTGACCCGGTGGAACGACCGCTACCAGCCGGGCGGCGGCACCGGCACGGATCCCGTTCCGTACCCGACCTACCAGCGGCCCACTTTCCCGGACCGGCAGACGATCCCGACCTACCAGCCCCCACTGCCCCCGCCCATCCATATCGAGCCCGTCATCCCCAGGTCCGCGCCGTAAGCGCACCGGTCCGCGCCGTAAGCGCACCGGGCCGTGCCCTTAGCCACCGCTGCCCTCGCCCACCCCAGCCCGGACGCCGCCCCCGGCACCGATCTCACCCTCAGGGCCCGCGCCCACCTCGGCACCCGCGCCATCACCCACACCCACCCCGCTCGCAGAAACCTCGCCCCCGGATCCGTCGGCCGCAGGCCGACTCCGCATCGCACGCCCCAACGCCGCGTACCCCCCGGCCGCCACGACCCCCACCACGGCGCTGCTCGCCCACAGGGCGTCCGCCCCGAAGCGGTCCATGACCGCGCCACCCACCAGCGGTGCGGTGAGCGAGGCGAGGGACCAGGACAGGCTGTACATCCCCTGGTAGCGGCCGCGCGCATGGGTCGGGGAGAGCCGGGCCACGAGCCCCATCTGGGTGGGGGAGTTGATGATCTCGCCGAGCGTCCAGACGGTCACGGCCACCGTGTACATCCCGACCGACCCGGCGAAGGCGGTCAGCCCGAAGCCCCCTCCGGTCAGCAGCGCGGAGGCCATCAGCAGCGGCGCCGGATCGCGGTGTTCGAGGAACCGCGTCACCGGGATCTGTACGGCCACGATCAGCGCGCCGTTGGTCGCGATCGCGATGCCGTAGTCCGTGCTGGACAGCCCCTCCGCCCCCATCGCCACGGGCAGCGCCACGAACGCCTGCTGGATGAGGGTCGCGACCAGATACGACAGCCCGACCACGGCCATGAACCGCCGGTCCCGCAGCACCGAGCCCAGCCCGACCTCCGGATCCGGCGCGGCCACTGCCCCATCCCCACCCCCATCCCCGGCGGCGGCGTCACCCCGCTCCGGACGGGACTCCGGCACCTTGGCGAAGACGATGACCGCGCACAGCAGCGTCATCCCGGCGTCGCCCAGGAAGAGCGTGAGATAGCCGTGGCTCGCGATCAGCCCGGCCGCCGCCGCGGAGACGGCGAAGCCGAGGTTGATGGCCCAGTAGTTGAGCGCGAAGGCCCGCACCCGGTCCTCGGGGCGGACGATGTCGGCGATCATCGCCTGCACCGCGGGCCGTGACGCGTTGCTGGTCATCCCCACCAGGCAGGTCACGACGGCGATGGCGACCGGGTCCTGGACGAAGCCCAGCACGGCCACCGTGACCGCCGTCGACACCTGCGAGACCAGCAGCGTGGGCCGCCGCCCCAGCCGGTCGGTCAGCACCCCGGCGACCACCGCCGACACCGCCCCGCCCAGCCCGTGCAGCGCCCCGACCAGCCCGGCGAACATCGCCGAATAGCCCCGATCCGCGGTCAGGTACATGGCAAGGAACGTGGCCACGAACCCGCCCAGCCGATTGACCAGCGTGGAGGTCCACAGCCACCAGAACTCCCGGGGCAACCCCGAGACGCTCTCCTTCGCGGCCTGTTTCAGTCGAGCGACGGACACCGGACGACTCCCCCCTGTACATGCCACAGCCTGTAAGTGGCGCCACCAGGATCCGCAACTTACCCACGCCGCCCCCGCGCCGCCAGCGAATTGACGGGGTCCGTCAACCGACCCCCTCGGACCGGTCCAGTAGGCTCGGCGGCATGGCCGACGCACCGTACAAGCTGATCCTCCTCCGCCATGGCGAGAGCGAGTGGAACGCGAAGAACCTGTTCACCGGCTGGGTGGACGTCAATCTGAACGAGAAGGGCGAGAAGGAGGCTGTCCGCGGCGGTGAGCTGCTGAAGGACGCCGGCCTGCTCCCCGACGTGGTCCACACGTCCCTCCAGAAGCGCGCCATCCGCACCGCGCAGCTCGCCCTCGAGGCGGCCGACCGCCTCTGGATCCCGGTCCACCGCTCCTGGCGCCTCAACGAGCGCCACTACGGCGCGCTGCAGGGCAAGGACAAGGCGCAGACCCTCGCCGAGTTCGGCGAGGAGCAGTTCATGCTGTGGCGCCGCTCGTACGACACCCCGCCGCCTCCGCTGGACCGCGACGCCGAGTACTCCCAGTTCGCGGACCCGCGCTACGCGACCCTCCCGCCGGAGCTGCGCCCGCAGACGGAGTGCCTCAAGGACGTCGTCGTCCGCATGCTCCCGTACTGGTTCGACAGCATCGTCCCGGACCTGCTCACGGGCAGGACGGTCCTGGTCGCGGCCCACGGCAATTCCCTCCGCGCCCTGGTCAAGCACCTCGACGGCATTTCCGACGCCGACATCGCGGGCCTGAACATCCCCACCGGCATCCCGCTCTCCTACGACCTGGACACCGACTTCCGCCCCGTCAACCCGGGCGGCACCTACCTCGACCCGGAGGCCGCGAAGGCCGCCATCGAGGCGGTCAAGAACCAGGGCAAGAAGAAGTAAGCCGCCGCCAGTAAGCCCCCTACCTGCGGTTTCTCCGCCGGTAGGGGGCTTGTTGCTGTGCCGGGGCCGTCTCCGGGCCGTGAGCTGCTTGATCGGGCCGTCAGGCGGCAATGCGCCGAGCCCACCGTTCGGGTGATTGCTCGGGCGACGGGGATCACCGGATATCCGGCCTGTCGGACAACCCGACATACTGTGCGAATGACGGCACAGAAGACAATTCCCCCCTTGATTCACCAGACATGGAAAGACGCCGACCTCCCTCCGGCATGGCAGAAGTGGGCCGAGTCCTGGCGGCTGAACCACCCCGGCTGGGGTTACCGATTGTGGACGGACGCGGACAATCGCGCCTTCCTCCAGGAGCACTATCCGTGGTTCCTGCCGGTCTACGACGGTTATCCCGAACCGATCATGCGGGCCGACGCGATCCGCTATTTCCTGCTCGACCATTTCGGCGGCCTCTACGTGGATCTGGATTTCGAGTGCCGGAAGCCGGTCTCCGACCTCCTTGACGGGCGCGAGCTCGTCCTCGGCTGCGAACCCGAGGCACACACCCGCCTGTTGCTGGCCCGGCAGCGCGGATTCACCCGCATCGTCGGCAACGCGTTCATCGCGTCACGGCCGGGCCACCCCTTCTGGGCGGCCCATGTGCACCGTCTGCTGGTCGGCGCCCACAAGCTGCCGCACACGCTCGATGCGACCGGCCCGTTCTTCCTCACCAGAGCGGTCGACAGCGCCCCGGAGCCGGACTCGATCACGGTGGTCGGCCCGGAGGTCCTGTATCCGGAGGTGAGCCCGTACGCGACAGAGCTGTTCGGCCCGCAGGAGGCCGACTACGACCGCGCCTACGCCGTGCACCACTGGTCGGGAAGCTGGGCCTGCGACACCGCGACCGTGCCGAGGGTCTCGGCCGGCAGACGGCTCCCGTTCTGGGCGAGCCAGGAGCGGCAACCGGTCGCCGACGGCCTGCTCAACCTGGAGGCGCAGCGCCGCCGCCTGGCCTCGGGCGCGCCGGCGCCGGCCGTGTCCTGCCTGATGGTGACCAAGGACCGCTCGGCGACGGCACGCCGCGCGATCAGGTGCTTCACCGCTCAGACCTACCCGAACCTGGAGCTGGTGGTGCTGGAGGACGGCACCGATGACGCGCTCGAGCAGCACATCCGTGACCTGGGCGACCCGCGGATCCGCCATCACCGGCTCCCCCCGGAGGGACGGACCTTGGGGGAACTGCGCAATGAGGCGGTGGACCGGGCCACCGGGCCGTACGTGTGCCAGTGGGACGACGACGACCTGTACGACCCGGAGCGGGTGGAAACCCAGATGGCGGCGATTCTCGCGCTCGGCGCCGACGCGTGCTTCCTCGCCCGTGAGCGGCTGTGGTGGCCCGCCCGGCGCAAGCTCGCCATCTCCTGCGCGCGGGTCTGGGAAGGGTCGATGGTGTGCGCGAAGGACCGGCTCCCGCGCTATCCGGCCGAGCGCCGTGGCGAGGACACCCCGGTGGCCGAGGAGATCGTCCGAAGCTGCCGGGCCGTCTCGGTGGACGCGTCCGACCTGTACACCTACGTATGCCACGGGAACAACACCTTCGACGAGTCGCATTTCGCGGAGCACTTCGAGGTGGCGACCCATGTGTGGGCCGAACCCGGCGCCTACGCCGGGCAGTTGCTCGCCATGGCGGCCCGGCTGCCGCTCGAGCCGGGGGACATCGCGCACGCCGAGACCGCCGCGGCCGCCGCGAGCACGTACGAGCGGAAGCCGCAGCCGGTCCCCGAGCCGACCCCGGCGCCGGCGAGCGAGCGGCCCCCGGTGCTGGTGCTCACGCCCCTCAAGGACGCGGCCGCGTTTCTGCCCGGCTATCTGGACCGCCTGCGCACGCTGGACTACCCGCGCGAGGCGATCTCGCTGGGCCTGCTGGAGGGCGACAGCAGGGACTCGACCCCGGAACTGCTCCGGCAGCTCCTGCCCGGTATCGAGGGGGAGTTCCGGCGGGTGACCCTCGTCCACCATGACGTCGGCCTCCAGTTGGCCGGAGCCCGCTGGGAGCCGGGAATCCAGCGCCGGCGCCGGTCGGTGCTGGCCAAGGTGCGCAACCATCTCCTCGCCCGGGCCCTGGCCGACGAGGAGTGGGTGCTGTGGCTCGACGTCGATGTCACCGACTACCCGGCGGACCTCGTCCAGCGCCTGCTCGGCGCGGGCAAGGACATCGTCGTCCCGCACTGCGCCACCGCACCCGGCGGGCCGACGTACGACCTGAACACCTTCGTCCTCAAGCCCGGAGCCTCCACGCTCAACTGGGCCCAGTGGCTGCGCGACGGCATCCTTCAGCCTCCCCGGGGCTTCGGCCGGACGTATCTCGACGAGTTGCGTGGACGCGGACTCGTCCGCGTCGACTCGGTCGGCGGAACCGCGTTGCTGGTCCGTGCGGAGTTGCACCGCGACGGCCTCAATTTCCCGTCCTTCCCCTATCGGCAGCTCATCGAGACGGAGGGGCTGGCCGCGATGGCCCTGGACATGGGAACCGCCTGCTGGGCGCTGCCCGATCTGGAAGTGGTGCATCCGCACCACGGCGCACCGCAGCCGGAGCCCGCCCTCCTGGCCGTCACGCACAGTAAGTAGTCATTTTGACACATGGAGTGACAAAACTTACGGTGACTTTGCTGCCCACGTCGCGACATACAGCGGCATTCCGGGGCAGATCCCCCGCACCCGAAGGAAAGGTGTCACCGTGAAATCCCGTGTCATGACCTCACTGGCGCTGCCTGCCGCGCTGGCCACGGCCGGACTGCTCAGCAGCGCGGAGGCGGCCTACGCCGCCATCGCTCCGGACACGCAGACGGGGACGGCGGCGTATGGGTACTCAGGACAGCCGATGAGCGGCGACATCACCCTCACGCCCGGGACCAGCCACCCCTGCGACCCGATAGGCAACGTCACGATCACCGACTACGGGCACTGCTGCCCGCCGGTGAACAACATGACCATCACGGACTACGGGCACTGCTGCCCGCCCGTGAACAACATGACGATCACCGACTACGGGCACTGCTGCAACGTCGGCAACGTCACCATCCCCGACTACGGGTGGTTCTGCAGGGTCGACGACGACCCCGGACTCGAGCGCGAGTTCGGCCGCCAGCACGAGCACGCGGCCGGCACCCACGCCCCCCAGCGTGCGGAGCGCGCGCACAGCTGACGCAGGATCCGTCGCTGTGTCCGGCCGTGGGCCCGCGGAAGTGGCCCGGGGGGGACGGCCGGCGCTCGGAACACCGGCTTCCGGCCGCCCGATCCCGATCCCGCTCCCACCCCACCCCCGATCCCGTTCCCGCCCCGAACCGAAAGACCGCGCATGTCTCACCATCCCGACCCCGTGGTCTCGGTGGTCATCCCCTGCCATGACTACGCCCGCTATCTGCCCGAGGCCGTGTCCAGCATCCTTGCCCAGACCTTCCGGGACTGGGAGCTCCTCATCGTCGACGACGGCAGCACCGACAACACCGTCGAGGTCGCCCGGTCCCTGATCGCCCGCCACCCCGACCGGCGCATCAGGATCGTCCAGCGGGCGAACGGCGGCGTCTCGGCCGCCCGTAACACCGGGATCGATGCGGCCACCGGCCGCTACGTCCTTCCGCTGGACGCCGACGACGTGATCGCTCCCACGATGCTCGAGAAGACCGTCGCGGTCCTGGACGACAGCCCCGGCATCGCGATCGCCTCCACTGATGTGTTCACCTTCACCGACGACGATCTGCCCCCGCAGGCGATGTCCCTCCCCGCCTACAGCCGGGAACTGATGCTCCAGCGGCTGATCATGTTCTACTGCTCGCTGTTCCGCCGGGAGGTGTGGCAGGCCGTGGGCGGCTACGACGAGAGCATGCGGGCCGGAGAGGACTGGGACTTCTGGGTCGGCTGCGTCGAGCACGGCTTCGATGCCCACCACATCCATGAGCCGCTGTTCGGGGCACGCAACAAGGACACGGGACTGCACGTGGAGGCCGCCGAGAACGACCTGGCCATCCGGGCGCGGATCGTGGCCAACCACCCGAGCCTGTTCAAGCCGATCACCCGTGGCTGGGCGCAGGCCGTGCTCGGCCAGGACGCGGAAACCTGCCTGCGGGACGACCGCGTGCCCGACGACATCCTCACCCGGGCCGCCGAGATGGATCACTTCCTCACCGCGGTGATGGCCCTGCAGCGCACGGCGCGGGTGCAGCACTACCACATCCAGCGGCTGGAGAAGGAACTGGCGGCGCACCGCCACGCGGCCGGCTCTCCCGCCCAGGAGAAGGGCCCGACGGCGTCGGCGGTTTCCGCCGTCTAGCGTGGTGATCAGGCCCTCGACCTGCGCCTATGGCGCGGATCAGAGGGCCTGGGGCCTTTCGCGGCCTGGGCCCGCTGTGGGTCCGCAGCGTCAAGGATCGTGAGGCATCAGGCGGTCGGCGGGTCGTCGGCGAGGCCGACGTGGGAGCCGACGTCGTCGCGGTGGGCGGCGTCGAGAACGGCGTTCAGCAGCCCTGGGAAACGGGCGTTGAGGTCGTCGCTGCGCAGGGTGACGAAGCAGCGGGTGCCTTCCTGCCGGGTGCGGGTGACGCCCGCGTCCCGGAGTACGCGCAGGTGATGGCTGAGGGTGGACTTGGCCACTGGCGCACGCAGTTCGCCCCATCCGTGTTCGCGTTCGTCGGCGAGTACCCGTATCAGGCCGACCCGGATGGGGTCGTTGAGCGCCCCCATCACGTCGATGAGGGTGATCTCGTCCGGAGTGGGATGTCGCGCTTGTTTCACGGAGACCATGTTACGTTATTCGATGTTCTATGAATGACGAACATTGAGGTGTCATGAGCGACAAGCCCCCCGTAGATCTCGTTGAACGCGTTGTCATCGTCACCGGAGCCGGGTCCGGCATCGGCCGGGCCGCGGCGCGCGCCTTCGCCCAAGCCGGTGCCCGGGTCCTGGGAGTCGGTCGCCGCATCGACGCTCTTGAGGAGACCGCCGCCGGCCATTCCGCGATCGTCGCCCATTCGGCCGACCTGAGCGACCCAGGAGCACCGGAGGAGGTGGTCAACGCCGCGGTTGAGCGCTGGGGGCAGGTGGACGTGCTGGTCAACAACGCCGGAGCCACCAAGATCATGACGCTGGCCGACACCACCGACAGCGCCATCACCGACCTGTTCGGCCTCAACGTCGTCGCCCCCAGCCTGCTGGCCCGAGAGGCGCTGCCGCACCTGCGCCGGAGCCGGGGCTCGATCGTCAACATCTCCAGCACCTACGGCCACCGGCCGCTGCCGGGCGGCGCCCACTACGCGGCGTCCAAGGCCGCCCTCGAACAGCTCACCCGCAGTTGGGCAGTGGAACTCGCCGCCGACGGCATCCGCGTCAATGCCCTCGCCCCCGGCCCGACGGAAAGCCAGGCCCTGGCCGCCGCCGGACTCTCCCAGGAGACCATCGAACACATCAAGCACGAAGAAGCCTCCCGCATCCCCCTCGCCCGCCGCGGCAACCCCGACGAGGTCGCCGCCTGGATCCTGCGCCTGGCCGATCCAGCCACGACCTGGCTCACCGGGCAGATCCTCACCATCGACGGCGGCCTGGAACTGACCTGACGGCCCCGGCTTCGTGGAGCACGCCCACAGCGCGGCCAACGGCGCCGGCCGGTCAGGAAGTGGACCCCACCGGCACCCCGGCCAACACGGCCCCGACCACGGACCGCCTGATCGGGTCGGCCCGCGCTGACGTGCTCGGCAAGCTCAGGCGCCAAATCGACGGCGCCGAGGCCATCATCGGCAACGCGGAGCATGAGCGCGCCAAGCGCCGGCGGTGAGTGGCAACTCGTTCAACATCGACGCCACCTGACCTCAGCCCGCTACCCGCGGTTTCATCGCGGGTAGGGGGCTTCGGGGCACGGCAGCCCGAGAGCCGATGCCCGGCGCCTCAGCGCATCGCCGCCTCGCCCGAGTACACCGCACGCAAAGCGCGCTCGACCGTCTCCTCGTTTTCGCCCACCGGGGCCACGTAGTCCAGCGCGCCGGAGCACTGGGCGCCGATGAGCTGGCGTGAGGGGTCGAGGGGCAGCCTGGAGATCAGTTCGTCGTCGGCGACGACCTCGCGGGCCTTTACGCCGCTGCCGATCAGGACGACGTCGGCTTCGGTCACGAACTCCATCGGGCGCTGGCCGGTGACCTCGACGCCGTTCATGGAGGTGACCACCGGCGTGGGTGTGGTGATGAAGGCCTCCAGGCCCTCCTTGCGGCATCGGTTGATCAGCGCGGAGGCGATGAAGCTGTCGAGCTCGTTGAATCCGTCAAAGGTGACCACGGCTACCTGCGGCATGGCATCTCCTCACGTGCGATACGGCGGCTCAGTGTCTCCCGGGCGCCGGGCGCCGGGCCCGGGTCGCGGGCCAATGGGGGAGCGGTGGCTCATCGGGCCATAAGACCTCTTAAGGACTTACGCTGACATCGTCCGCGGCGGCCGCACAACCGGGACGGGACGGTGAGCTACGCATGGCCAGGTACGAGCAGATCGCCGATGCCCTACGGCAGAGCATCCGCGCAGGTCAGCTAACCCCCGGGGAGCGGCTTCCGGCCGAGGACAAGCTCGCGGCGCGGTATCGGACCAGTGTGCCGACGCTGCAGCGGGCGCTGTCGGAGCTGGTGGCCGAGGGGCTGATCGACAGACGGCACGGGGTGGGGACGTTCGTGCGCACCCCGCGCCGGCGGGTCATGCGGAGCAACGATCGGCATCAGTGGGAGAAGGACCGGGTGCGCCGGTCCACGGCGGAGCGGCTGCGGACCGGGTCCACCGAGCATGACACCGGGCTGGAGGTGACCGACCTCGCCTTCCACGCCGAGTACCGCGACGCGAAGGCCGACGAGGACCTGGCCTCCGTCTTCGGGGTCCCCATGGGCACACGGCTGCTGGAGCGGATCTACCGCACCAACTGCCGCGCGGAGGACGCGCCGTTCGCCCTGGTGCGCTCCTACCTCGTCCACGACGTGGTGTCCGCCAATCCGGAGTTGCTCGACGCCGCCAACGAGCCCTGGCCCGGCGGCACCCAGAATCAGCTCTACACGATCGGCATCGAGCTGGACCGCATAGAGGAACGGATCACGGCCCGGCCGCCGACGGTGGAAGAGGCCGAGGCGCTCGGGCTGAAGAAGGGTGTGTCGGTGATCGTCCTGCGCAAGATCTGTACGGATATCCGCGACCGGGTCGTGGAGGTCTCCGACGTGACGCTGTGCGGAGACCGTACGGAGCTCGTCTTCACCACGCCCCTGAAGAGGTGGTGACCATGCCGAACACCATGAGGACCATATGAACACCATCACCGTCATCACCGCGGTCCACGCCCCGGGCGCCGAGCATCTGCCGGACGCCTACAAGTCGTTGCGCGAACAGGAGCTGCCGGACGGCTGGGACTGGCAGTGGGTCATCCAGGAAGACGGCGAGACCGACGCCGTACGCCCCTACGTCCCCGACGACGCCCGCGTCAGCTTCGGCCAGGGCCGGGCCGGGCGGGCCGCGATGGCCCGCACGATGGGGCTCTCCCGCGCCGAGGGCGAGTACGTCAAGGTGCTGGACGCCGATGACATGCTCACCCCCGGCGCCCTCGCCCGCGACCTCCGCGCGCTCACCGACCACCCCGATCTCGGCTGGGCCACCTGCCGCGCCCTGGACCTGCTGCCCGACGGTTCCACCGTCGGCTTCGCGGGCGATCCGCCGCAGGGGCCCATCGCGCGCGGCGCCCTCCTCGAATTCTGGCGGGCGAACGACTACCGCGCCCAGGTCCACCCCGTCACCCTCTTCGTCCGCCGGGACCTGCTCCTCGCCCTCGGCGGCTGGATGGCCCTGCCCGCGTCCGAGGACACCGGCCTCCTCATGGCCCTCAACGCGGTCAGCCGCGGCTGGTTCACCGCCGAGACCGGCCTGCTCTACCGCAAGTGGCCCGGCCAGGTCACCAGCCAGTCCGCCCACACCGACGAGGCCGAGCGCGCGGCCCGCTTCGCGGTGGTCGAGGCCCGGGCCCGGGTCCTGGCCGCCATGGACGGCTGGCGCTACGAGGCGCGCTAGGCCGGGCGGCGGCACCGATGAGTTTGTGCGGCGCCCCCGGTCTGAGAGGTGGAAGAGCTCACCGACCCAGGAAGAGCTCACCGACCGCTTCCCCGGAGGGGCATCATGAGGAAGATCACCGCCAGTCTGTTCATCTCGCTCGACGGGGTCGTGGAAGCGCCCGATCAGTGGCACTTCCCCTATTTCAACGACGAGATGGGCGCCGCCGTCGACGCGTCCTTCGCCACGGCCGACACCCTCCTCCTGGGCCGCAAGACCTACGACAGCTTCGCCGGAGCGTGGCCGGACCGTGAGGCGGAGGGCGGCGAGGACGCCGGTTTCGCCAAGAAGCTCGGCGACGCCCGCAAGATCGTCGCCTCCCGCCAGGACCTCACGTTCACCTGGCGGAACTCCGAACTGCTCAAGGGAGAGCTGGCCGACGCCGTCACCGCGCTGAAGCGCGAACCGGGCGGGGACATCGCCCTGAGCGGCTCGGTCTCCGTCGTCCGGCAGCTCCTGGCGCACGGCCTGCTGGACGAGTTGCACCTGCTGGTGCACCCGATCGCCGTCCGCAAGGGCATGCGGCTGTTCGACGAGGCCGACACCACGGTCCCGCTGAGACTGCTCTCCTCCGCGACCTTCCGCACCGGTGTGCTGCACCTGGTCTACGCCCTGGCCGAGCCGACGGGTGAGGCGACCTACGACGACGCCAAGGTCCACCTGCCCCGCGACGACCAGTAGCGCTGCCGAGTCCCTTATGAAGCGGGCGGCTGTTCCTGCGGTTGTTGCGGCTGAGGCTGCTGCGGTTGGGGTTGCTGCGGTTGGGGTTGCTGCGGTTGGGGCTGTTCGGGCTGAGGCTGCTGCGATTGCTCGGGCTGGCCCGGCGGCTGCTGCGACGGCTGGTCGGATGGGGGCTGCGGGGTCGTCTCCTCGGGCGGCGGTGTCGTGCCTTCGGGCGGTGTGGTGCCCTCCGGTGGTGTCGTGCCTTCAGGAGGAGTCGTGGTGCCCTCGGGTGGTGTGGTGGTGTCCTCAGGCGATGTTGTAGTGCTCTCGGGTGGTGTGGTGGTCCCCCCGGGAGGTGTCGTGGTGCTCCCAGACGGCTTCTTGGCCACATCCGGTGGCGCCGGTATGCCGGTCGGGGCGTTGCCCACCCCGGACATCGCACATCGAGAAGGATATTGATCCGGCCTCAAGAGAATGAATACCGTCTTGTCGCCGCCCTCCAATGGCTGCTGCACCAATCCCTTTCTCTCCGCATTGACAACAATGATGTTCTTGATGACTGTGGGGGACCTATTGACCACGGTAACCGAGTTCGATGAGAAGCTGGACCATGTTGGTCCGCTGAACGTCGCCTGGGCGCCCTGCGGCGGCGCAGTTACTTTCACGGGGTTGCCGCAGTTGCACTTCGCGACAGGGGCTCCACGCTTATCGATGAAGACTGCGGTCCCGGCCTGGAGGACCAGACCGTCCCACGTCACCTCACCACTGCGAAATCCGTAGGACGTCACATACGTGTCTGAACGCAGAGTGACGCTCGACAGTTGACCGACGTAGTTCGGTATGTCGGCCGATCGAATGCCCTGAATCTGACTCCAGGCTGCCGCCTTCCTCGGATCGGCCTGCAGTTCAGCGGTCAGCGCCTGCCCATCGCAAGGGGCTTGACCTGGGGTCCCGGCGTACAGCCCAGGCGTGTTGCTTTGGAAGGTACGGCCCCCACTGGAGGGAGACGCTACGTTTCTCTGATCAGTGCCCACAGGTCGCGTGAACGCCGGAACGGAATTTGTCCCGACCGGCTCCCGGCGATATTCAACGGCCTCCGCTTTCTGGGAGGTGTAGATGATCGCGAATACCGCTACCACCACAATGATGACAATGAGTCCGATGATCAGCAGTGCGCGACGCGAGGTGAGGCGCCATGAGTTCGAGCTCATATCTCATCCTTCCCTCACCTCCACTCTGCTCGCGCTGTGCGCGCCCTGGTTCCCCCGAGGGGAAGGGATTCTTCCCCTACTTATGGGTGATTTCGGCACCCCCTGTCGAAGGGGCGCTTCGCCGTCAGAGGCGCTAGTGCAGCGTCTCCGCGTCCACCCGCGAGAAGACCAGGTCGCTTTCCTCGGCGACCGGGCCCCGCCAGCGCCTCGGCACCTCCGGCGGGCGCCGGAGGGCGTCCGGGTAGGTGCCCGCCGCGTAGTCGTTGGTCAGGCGGTAGACGTGGAAGCCGTGGCTCTTCAGCGCTGTCAGCAGCTCGTCGACGGAGTCGCCGAGGTCGGCCATGCGCTGGGGGGTGACCTCGACGGTCAGTTCGGCGTCGGGGCGCAGCTTGTCCAGCAGGGGGAGGAGGCCGCGGACGACGCCGCCTTCCGCGCCCTCCACGTCGATCTTGATCACCCTGGCCCGGGCGATCTCCTCCTCGGTGAGGAGGCGGGGCAGGGGCTGGGCCGCGATCTCGAAGGTGGACTCGGCCGGGCCGTCGTAGGGGACGACGCTGTTCGCGCCCATGTTGCGGGAGCTGGCGAGGATGAACGTCAGCAGCTCGTCGCGGTCGGAGACGGCCGCGTTGATCGCGCGGATGTTGGCGCATGCGTTGCGCCGTGCGTGCCGCAGGAGGATGCGGTGGAAGGTCGGCGAGGCTTCGATCGCCACCACCGTGCCGCCTGCCCCGACGAGGCGGGAGGCCAGGATGCTGTAGTAGCCGATGTTGGCCCCGACGTCCACGAAGACGTCCCCGGGCTTCAGGCGGCGCTGGAGCCACCGCGTCATATGCGGTTCCCAGACGCCGAAGAGGTACAGGTAGCGCTGGATGAGGTCCTGTGTGTCGACGGCGAAGGTGGCGCCGAAGCGCGTACGGGCCAGGCGGTGCAGGGGGCGGTCCCGCAGGGCGGCGTTGAGGTGGTTCTCGACCAGGGCCCGCTTTCCGGCGCTCCAGGGCGCATGGCGGACGTACTCGCGGCCGAGGTCCAGAGCGGCCTGGTCGAGCCTGCGGCTCACGGGGCCTCCAGGGGGGGAGGGTCGTTCGTTCTCGTTCGTTGCGCCGGCACCGTTGCGCCGGTGGCGTTGAGTCTCCCCCTGACGTGCTTCCCCCTGACATGGAAGCGCCCGACCGCTGGCGACGGGGGATGCACCAGCGGTCGGGCTGTACCTAAGAGTAACGCGGCTCCTCGCGTGTGGGAGCCGACTCCTCCCTCCGATGAGGAGTTGTGACCGCGATCACGCAACGTTCTCGCAACGTCGTTACCGACCGCAGGGAGGCTCGTACGACAGCCGCGGCAGATACTCGTCCCATTTCTCCGGTGTCAGCACGCCCCGGGTCATCGAGCAGATACGGCGATCCGCCTCGTCCACGTCCAGGCTCCACAGCCGGACCGTGTCGGCGCCGCTGGACACCCCGAGCATCCGGTTCCCGCGGCTGAACGACAGGAAATTGCCGGTCTTGGCGTTGGGGCTCAGCGACTGGCCGATGGACGTGGCCTTGGACGGGACGGTGACGTCCCACAGGCGGGCCGTGTTGTCGTTGCCGCCGCTCGCCAGGGTGCTGCCGTCCCGGCTGAACGACAGCGACACGATCGCGTCGGTGTGGCCGGTGAGGGGGGAGCGCAGCCGGGTGGCCCGGCCGGGGGCGGTGACGTTCCAGAGCCGGACCGTGTTGTCGTCGCTGCCGCTGGCCAGCGTGCGGCCGTCCGGGCTGTAGGCGAGCGCGTTGACGGGGCCGAGATGTCCCGTGACGCGCGGGCCTCGTCGGACCGCGTGACGCGGGTCGGTCACGTTCCACAGCCGGATGGTGTTGTCCGCGCTGCCGCTGGCCAGCGTCCGGCCGTCCGGGCTGAAGACGAGGGAGTTGATATAGCCCTTGTGGCCGGTGAGCGGCGCGCCGAGCCGGCGGACCCGGGACAGGTCGCTGACGTTCCACAACTGGATGGTGTCGTCGTTGTACGCGGTCGCCATGACGCGCCCGTCCGGGCTGAAGGCCAGCGCGCCCGCGAACCGGGTCCGCAGGGGGACGGGCGGCCGGTAGGCGACGGGGTGGGCCGGGTCGGTGACGTTCCACAGCCGCACCTCGCGGTCGCCGGTCATCATCGCGAGGGTGTGGCCGTCGGGGGAGAAGGTCAGTTCACGGATCGAGCCCTCGCCGGGGCTGAACGGCTTGCCCAGTGGCACCGGCCGGGTGGGCTTCTCCACGTTCCACAGCCGGACCTTCTCGTCCCGCCCGGCCGTGGCGAGCACCTGTCCGTCCGGGCGGAACGCTCCGCTGCGGCCGACCATGTCCGACGTCGGCAGCGACCACAGGCGGACCGTGTTGTCGCCGGTCCCGGTGGCGAGGGTGCGGCCGTCGGGGCTGAAGCCCAGGGCGTACATCTCGCCGCTGCTGCCCGCGAGCGGCTCGCCGACCTGCGAGGGGTACTCCGGATCGCTGACGTTCCACAGGCTCGCCGTGCTGTCCTGGCTGGCGGCGGCGAGCATGGATCCGTCCGGGCTGAAGGACACCGACCAGATGGGGCCGGTGTGGCCGGTGAGCGGCGAGCCCAGTGGCTCCGCGCGACGCGGATCGCCGACCTTCCACAGCCGGACGGTGTTGTCCGCGCTGCCGCTGGCCAGCGTCCGGCCGTCCGGGCTGAAGGCCACCGAGTGCACCAGGTCCTTATGGCCGGTCAGCACCGTCTCGATCCGCTTCGGACGGCGCGGATCGGCCATGTTCCACAGCCTGATCGTGCCGTTGTCGCCACCGGCCGCCAGGGTGCGGCCGTCGGGGCTGAACGCCACGGAGCGTACGGCGGCGGTGTGGCCGGTCAGCGCGCCGAGCGGCTTCGGCCGGCCGGGGCGGCTCATGTCCCAGAGGCGAACGACGCGACCTTCCGTGGCCGTGGCCAGCGTGCGTCCGTCCGGGCTGAAGGCGAGCAGATAGATCGTGCCGTCGTGGCGGGACAGGGGCGCGCCGAGCGGGCGCGGGTGGCGGGGGTTCCGCACGTCCCACAGCCGGACCGTGCCGTCGTCGCCGGCACTGGCCAGGGTGCGGCCGTCCGGGCTGAAGACCGCGCTGCTCACCCAGCTCGTATGGCCGGTGAGGGGTTTGCCGAGCGGTTTGGGGCGGGTCCGGTCGCTCACGTCCCACAGCCGTACGGTCCGGTCGTAGCTGGCGGTGGCCAGCAGCCGCCCGTTCGGGCTGAACGTGGTGAGGTAGACGGCGCCGGTGTGGCCGTGGAGCGGGGTGGCCAGCGGCGCGTTCACCACCGAGAGCAGCCGGTTCTTCGTGGCCTCGTCGTCCGGTCGCAACCGGTGTGCCACCAGGGCGAGTTGGGCGGAGAGCGACGGATCCGTGTACTGGAAGCGATCGGCTTCGGTGACCACCTGCTCGAACACCGCGTCGTCCCGCTGCTGCCAGGCGACCACCGCCGTACCGGCGGCCAGGACCGCCAGGACGACCAGAGCCGACACCGCACCCCGGCTGAGCCACACCGTGCGCCGGCGCAGCCGGACGGACGCGGCCAGGAACTCCACCGCGCTGCGGGTCAGATAGGTGCCGCCGGCGGTCTTCGCCCAGGTGTGGGCCTGCTCCAGGCGGGAGCCCCGGTAGAGAAGGGACGCGTCGCGGTTCGAGCCCTCCCAGGCCCGGCCGTCCTCCTCCAGCCGCTGGCGCACCAGATGGTCGTTCCGGTCCTCGTCGATCCAGTCGCGCAGCCGTGGCCAGGCGTGGAGCAGCGCCTCATGGGTGATCTCCACGGTCTCCGCGTCGAGCGTCACCAGGCGGGCGCGGACCAGCGCTTCGAGCGATTCCTCCGTCTTGCCCGGATCCGTCGACTCCTTCGCGAGCTGGTGCCGCGTCCCCCGCCTGCGGGTGGCCTGGGTGTCCTCGCCCAGCCGGACCAGCCGCAGCAGAAGCAGTCGCGCGGCCGTGCGTGCCTCGGTGTCGAGGTCGGACCAGGCGCGCTCGGCGGTGGCCGCCACCGCGCCCTGGATGCCGCCCGCCGCGCGGTAGCCGGCCAGCGTCAGCCGTCCCGCCTTGCGCCGCTGCCAGGTGGCGAGCAGGGCGTGGGACAGGAGCGGCAGCACGCCCGCGTCATGCGTGCCCCGAGGGCTGTCGGCGCTCACTTCACGGACGATCAGCTCGGCCATCCCCGGTTCGAGTTCCAGCCCCACGGCCTTGGCCGGGCCGGTCACCGCCTCGCGCAGCTCGGCGGTGGTCAGCGGGCCGAGCACCATGTGCCGGTGCTGCAGCGCGTCGGCCAGTTCGGGATAGGCCAGGCACAGCTCGTAGAAGTCGGCGCGAATGCCGAGGACGACGAGCACGGGGGGCGGCTCGCCGGGGCCGTCGGGTGTGCAGACGGCGTGGAGGAGCTGGATGAACGCGCGGCGGTCCGCCTCGTCGGAGCCGAGGGTGAACGCCTCCTCGAACTGATCCACGATCACCACCGGACGGGCGGCGGCGGACGTCTCGTGTTCCGCCCAGGCCGTGACGGCCTCGCGCACCGCGCGCGCGAACCCGGGAGTGCCGGGCTCCCGGGACTCGGTGCCGGGCTCCCTGGCCTCCGGGTCGGCGGCCGAGGCGGGGACGACGTCCGCGAGTTCGGGGATCCGGCGGGCCAGCTCGGCGAGCGGATCGGCGCCCGGCACGAGCTGCAGCACCCGCCGCTCGCGCAACGCGGGCACCAGCCCGGCGTTCAGCAGGGAGGACTTCCCCGCCCCGGAGGCGCCCACGAGCACGACCAGACCGCCCGTCTCCTCCGCCGCGCAGAGCTGGGTGACGAGGGCGTCCGTGCTCCGCTCGCGGCCGAAAAACCACCGGGCGTCCTGCTGACGGTACGAGGCCAGCCCGCGATACGGGCAGACGCCACCGGAGACGGCCGGGGTTTCGGCCGGGGGCCGTTCCTCTTCTTCCGCGGACGCATCGGGGCGCTCGCCGACCGGATCGGCCACCGCCCGCTCCCACAGCCGCTGCCAGTGGGCCATGTCGTACAGGCCCTTGGACACCGGCACGGGCCGCGCGCGGCGGGCGTCGGGTATCAGGACGAGCAGGACGGCCGCGAGGGCGATGAACTGGGCGGGTACGTTCTTGGCCCGTCGCCAGTCGCTGATCCGCTGGGCGGAGACCCGTACGGGACGCCCTCGCTCGTCGGCCCGCTGGAGTCGGACGACCGCCTCGGACACGCTCTTGAGAGGAGGGTTGCCGGCCTCCCGGTACAGCAGCGCGAGGCGTTCCGCGAAGGCTGTGCGTGCCCCCGAGTCGGAACTCAAGGTCTCCACTCCTTACTTCCCCCGCGCTCTGAACATCCGGACCGGAAAACTCACTTTATACGGCTGACCAGCGGTGAAGCCGGTAATGCGATACCGGAACCTCCTCGGTGAGGGGCACAACTGGCAGGATCATGGCGCAGTAGCGCACCCCACCACGAGCCGCCCAGCAAGGCCATCAGCTCAGCGCACGGAGAGACAACCCATGACACCGCAAGTTCTCGGTCAGCTTTCGTCGACGTCATACGTTTCGCCGGAGCCACGAGACGGCGGTCGCGGGCCCGTCGTATGAGCTCGGGAGATCCGTGGAGCCGGCCTTGTCCGGACGGCCGTCGCATCGACCACGGATCGGGCCTCCGCACCTGATCCGCGCCGGCACGGCGCGGATCGCCGCCGCCCCATGGTTCGGCACCGGTCCCCACGAGGGGAGGGACCGGCGCCGAACCTGGGAGCGGGTCAGGTCATCGGGGCGCGGCGGGCCAGTCGCCGGGGCCGCCGCCGTTCCATTCGATCAGCTCGGGGTTGTCGAGGGTCGCGTTCTCTTCCAGCACACCCGCGCGCTGCAGGAGCCGCCGGAGCTCGTCCGCGCTCACCACCACGCCGACGTCCTGGCCGTCGATCAGCACACGACGGCGGCCGTCCAGCGGTTCGTCCACCACCACGCGGGCCGGGGCCGGGGTCTTGTCCTCCATAGCACCAGGCTCGCCGCATCCGGCGCCGCCCGCACCTCGGGCGGGGCCTGCCGACGAGGCCGAATGGCAGAGGGCCCGGCCCACGAGGCCGACGGCACAGGGCCTGGGACCGGTCATCCGGTCCCAGGCCCTCCGTCACACCGGTCGTGCGGTCGTGCGGTCGCGCCGGTCCTACGTCGTGCGGTCGTGCCCGTCAGCCGCAGCAGCCGCCGCACTGGCACGGACCGCCGGACTGGCAGCCGCAGCCGCAGCCCGATCCGCAGCCGCATGCGCCGACAGGGCTGCCGACGGGGTGGGTCGGAGGGGTTTCGGGCTTGGAGAGGTCCGCCATGCGTCGCCTCCTCGGGAGGGGTCACGTCACCTGCTCTTCATGGTGCCGACGACCCGGCGGCCGCGCGCAGGGGCGCGTCGACGGCGCTTCGATGCACGCCGTCGCGGACGCTCACGCCCCTTCGACGCCTCCCTGTGGGGACATCTCGTCGGCGTGCTCACCGGTGACCAGGTAGACCACGCGCTTGGCGACGGAGACCGCGTGGTCGGCGAACCGCTCGTAGTAACGGCCCAGCAGCGTGACGTCCACGGCGGTCTCTATGCCGTGCTTCCAGCGGTCGTCCATCAGGTGCTGGAAGAGGGCGCGGTGCAGCAGGTCCATCGCGTCGTCGTCCTGCTCGAGCTGGAGCGCCAGGTCGACGTCCTTGGTGATGATGACCTCGGCGGCCTTCGCCATCAGCCGCTGCGCGAGCTGGCCCATCTCCAGGATCGTGGCGTGCAGATCGTGCGGCACGGCCGAGTCCGGGAAGCGGAGCCGGGCCAGCTTGGCGACATGCTGCGCGAGGTCGCCGGAGCGCTCCAGATCGGCGCTCATCCGCAGGCTGGTCACCACGATCCGCAGATCCGTGGCGACCGGCTGCTGCCGGGCCAGCAGGGCTATCGCCCGTCCCTCCAGATCCCGCTGCAGATCATCGACCTTCTCATCGGCGGCGATGACGCTCTCGGCGAGCTTGAGGTCCGCGTCGAGAATGGCAGTGGTGGCACGGCCGATGGCCGAACCGACGAGCCGGGCCATGTCGACCAGGCCGTCCCCGATCGAATCAAGCTCCTCGTGGTACGCGTCCCGCATCACTGACCTCTTTCACTGACTCTCGGTGACGATCTCTGACAGGGTTTCTGGCAGATCTCCGTGGCTTTTGCCCTCGAGGGCCCCACACTTCCACGCTCCGGCCGGAACGCGTCCGCTTCCGGCATCGGGCGTTAATCACACCTAACTCCCAGGTGAACTCTCGGCAACGTGGCCCCGGCCGCCCCGTGTGACACCTGCCCGGCGAAACGTCCGGAGTGAACCGATACCGACGCCGCGGTGAACTCTCGGCAACGTATGACCAAGGGGATCGTCACGGGGCTGTGGGGTGGTCTCGCCGCCCGCATAACCTGGACGCATGAACGTGAACGCGGCGATCGCCGCAGTGGCGGCGCTCGCCGGGTTGTGCACCGGCGTCATCGCCATGCTGGCGTTCCGCTGGAGCGAGCGTGAACAGGCGAAGCCTACGCGCTCCTCACTGCATACCGACGCCGTGCTGCCGCCCGGCGTCGACACCGTCCTGTCAGTGCTGCGCTCCTCGGCCGTCGTCCTCGACGAAGCGGACGCCGTCGTCAAGGCAAGCTCGGCCGCGTACGCGCTGGGCCTGGTGCGCGGCGGCAAGCTGGCCGTGGAGCCGATGATGGCGATGGCCCGCGACACCCGGCGGGACGGCGAGATCCGCCAGATCGAGCTGGATCTGCCGCGCCGCGGCACCGGCCGGGGCGGGGACGCGCTCGCGGTGTCCGCCAGAGTGGCCCCGCTGGGCTCCCGGCTGGTCCTGCTGCTGGTGGAGGACCTCACCGAGGCCCGCCGGATCGAGGCCGTGCGACGTGACTTCGTCGCCAACGTCAGCCATGAGCTCAAGACCCCGGTCGGCGCGCTGTCCCTGCTGTCCGAGGCCGTGATGGACGCGTCCGACGACCCGGAGGCGGTCAACCGCTTCGCCGGCCGGATGCAGGTCGAGGCGACCCGGCTGACCAGCCTCGTCCAGGAGCTCATCGACCTCTCCCGGGTGCAGAACGACGACCCGCTGGAGGACGCCGAGCCGGTCCGGGTGGACGAGCTCGTCGCCGAGGCCATCGACCGGTGCCGCCACCAGGCGGGCACCAAGCAGATCACGATGGCCACGGGCGGCACCGCCGATCTGCACGTCTGGGGCAACCGTGGCCAGCTTGCCGCCGCGCTCGGCAATCTCGTCGAGAACGCGGTCAACTACAGCCCGGCCCGTACCCGCGTCGGCATCGCCGCCCGCCGCATCCCCGCCACCGGCGGGGACCTGATCGAGGTCGCCGTGACCGACCAGGGCATAGGCATCTCCGAGAAGGACCGCGAGCGGATCTTCGAGCGCTTCTACCGGGTCGATCCGGCCCGCTCGCGGCAGACCGGCGGGACCGGGCTCGGTCTCGCCATCGTCAAGCATGTGGCCGCCTCGCACGGCGGGGAGGTCACCGTGTGGAGTGCCGAAGGCCAGGGCTCCACCTTCACCCTGAGGCTCCCGGAAGCCGGTGCGGCACGGGACCGGGACCGCTCGAGGAGCCGGCCGAGCGAGTCGAGCGAGTCGTACGACACCGGAGCAGACCTCGATGGCGAGGACCACGGCCGGCCGTACGAGACCTTCACCAATGAACCACTCTCTGCCCCGGAGGTCCTTCCGTGACCCGAGTTCTGGTCGTCGAGGACGAGGAATCGTTCAGCGACGCGCTGTCGTACATGCTTCGCAAGGAGGGGTTCGAGGTCGCGATCGCGACGACGGGGCCCGAGGGCCTCGACGAGTTCGAGCGCAACGGCGCCGACCTGGTGCTGCTCGACCTGATGCTGCCGGGTCTGCCCGGTACGGAGGTCTGCCGTCAGCTGCGCGGCCGGTCCAATGTCCCGGTGATCATGGTGACCGCCAAGGACAGCGAGATCGACAAGGTGGTCGGGCTGGAGATAGGTGCCGACGACTATGTGACCAAGCCCTTCTCCTCGCGTGAGCTGGTCGCCCGGATCAGAGCCGTGCTGCGCCGCCGCGGTGAGCCGGAGGAGATCACCCCCGCCGCCCTGGAGGCCGGGCCGGTCCGGATGGACGTGGACCGCCATGTGGTCACGGTCGGCGGCGGCAAGGTGGACCTCCCGCTGAAGGAGTTCGACCTGCTGGAGATGTTGCTGCGGAACGCGGGCCGGGTGCTGACCCGGATGCAGCTGATCGACCGCGTCTGGGGCGCGGACTATGTGGGCGACACCAAGACGCTCGACGTCCACGTCAAGCGACTCCGGGCCAAGATCGAGCCGGACCCCGGAGCGCCTCGCTACCTGGTGACGGTGCGGGGTCTGGGCTACAAGTTCGAGCCGTAAACCGGACCCGGGCGCCCGGAGCCGCCGGACGGAGTCCGGCACAGCGTCCCGAAGCCCGTGAGGCCCGCCAGGGCCGAGCGGTGCGAGGGGCGCACGGGGAGGGGGCTCGAGCCGGACCCCGGGGGCGCCTCGGTACCTGGTGACGGTGCGGGGTCTGGGCTACACGTTCGAGCCGTAAGCCATAAGGCGCAAAGCCGGACCCATGCGCGAGGGCGGCCCTGGAAAGTTCCAGGGCCGCCCTCGCGCATGTCCGGGGCCGGTCTCAGGGACGGCCCGGGTGACGGTCTCAGTGAGCGTCGCCGTTCGGGTTCGGCTCACCCGTCGCGATGCCGTTCGGGGCGCCGCTGCTCTGCTCGGAGCCCGGCCGGCCGCTCGCCGTGTCGCCCGGCTTGTCGGTCGCCGTGCCGGACGGGGTGCCGCTGGGCTTGCCACTGGGCGTATCGCTCGGCTTGCCACCGGGCGTCGCCGAGCCCGTCGGCTTGGCCGTCGGCAGCTTGGACGGGCCCCAGCCCTTGAAGTAGCTCGTCGCCGGGACCACGAACGCGGTGACCGGGATATCGCCGGTCGAGCTGAGGTCGAAGACGACCCGCTCCGCGTTGCCGTCCTGGGCGGCCTCGCGCCCGTCGCTGATGACGGCGGAGGCATTGCCCTCGCCGCCGAAGGCCACCGAGCCGCCGGCCGGGACGACGACCGGGCCGCTCTTGCCCTTGGCCGGGCTGAGCTTCACCCGCGCATGGGTGCCGGGGAGGGTGATGGCCTTGACGGTCTGGTCCCCCTTGCCGTTGTTGAAGAGCCGGCCGGTGACGACGGCCGGGCCCTTCGCGTCGCGGTCCGGCTGGGTCACCAACGTGGCGTTCTGGATCTTGATATCGCCGACAGCGGTCGCGGCGTTGTCGGGCTTGACCTCCAGCGTCTGTGCGTCGTTCCCGGCTCCGCAGGCGGAGAGCGGGGCGACCGAGACCACGATGGCGGCTGCGGCGAGGGCGCCGCGTCGAAGGCTGCTGCTCACGGCGGCGGCATCTCCTAGGACGAGGTAGACGAGGTAAAGATTGGATCAGCGCGCTTAGATTACCGATCCGCCTGCTTCGGCCCGCACCCGACCCGCCCCAAGGCGCTCGGCCCCGGGTGGCGCACCCGTGCGCGCCCGGTTGCGGGGTGCGTTACGAGGTCCGTACGGCGCCGTCCTGAAGTCCCGAATATCGGCTCGGCCGTTCACACGGGAGATTATCGGTAAGGAATCCATGCATGTCCGAGAATTGATCACACACTTGATGCGCTCTGTGTGATCAAGTCTGTGATCAATTCGCGAATCGGGGCCGGACCGCTCGCTCCTGATCCGAACGGAGTAGCGGAAGTCCATCGACCGGACTCCGGCAAAACGGGACGTACGCCCACTCGTCCGGGCTTCTTCGGGTGCGTAACGGGCGGGTTTCCGGGTGCCCGGACAGCCGCTCCCACCTGCGAATACCCGGTTCCGCACGCCTCGTGCAGCACGTTCCGGCCGCACTTGTCAAGCCCCGAGATATGCCCTGACCTGCGAAAACGCCATTCAGAAGAAGGCGTTCCCGTGTTACCCTGGATAGCCACGGAAGGGGTACCTGTCACATGACGTTCAAGGTTGGCGACACCGTGGTCTATCCCCATCACGGGGCCGCGCTGATCGAGGCCATCGAAACTCGCCAGATCAAAGGCGTGGACAAGACCTACTTGGTGCTGAAGGTCGCTCAGGGTGACCTGACGGTTCGTGTGCCGGCGGACAATGCGGAGTTCGTCGGTGTGCGTGATGTGGTCGGCCAGGACGGGCTGGATCGGGTCTTCGAGGTGCTGCGTGCACCGTATGCGGAAGAACCGACGAACTGGTCCCGTCGTTACAAGGCAAATCTCGAGAAGCTCGCCTCCGGCGATGTGATCAAGGTGGCCGAGGTCGTGCGTGATCTGTGGCGCCGAGAGCGTGAGCGCGGACTCTCCGCCGGTGAGAAGCGCATGCTCGCCAAGGCCCGCCAGATCCTGGTGAGCGAGCTCGCGCTCGCCGAGAGCACCAATGAGGACAAGGCCGAGGCTCTGCTCGACGAGGTTCTCGCGTCCTGAATATCAATGCCGTGGTGCCCGAGTGACTCAGACCTCTTATTCCCGCTAAGTCGTCTGTCGCCGGGCGCTGCGGCATGCGTACGCACCGGACGCTGTGATCCCCATGCGGTGATCTCTTGGATCTCCACGCGGTGATCTCTTGCGAGCCCCCGGTCGTCGCACCCTGTGCCGGTGCGCTCAGCCACGCCACGGTGCGCGGTACAAGGTGTGCCGGGCCCGGGCAGCTGACTCGACCGGTCGTCACGGAAGGGGCCGGTCGGGCCATCGCGCCCGGCACGCTGTGGCCATACCCATCTCGGCTGAGGAAGCAAACCTGAACGCCAACTCAATGTCCGCGACCCCGGATCACGGCGGCTCCGGTGCGTCCGGCCGACCCGCCCGCACCGCCGCCGTGATCCCCGCCGCGGGCCGCGGTGTGCGGCTGGGCCCGGGCGCCCCCAAGGCGCTGCGCCCGCTGAGCGGCACGCCCATGCTCGTCCACGCCGTACGGGCGATGGCCGGATCCCGCTCCGTCTCCCTCGTCGTCGTGGTCGCCCCGCCGGACGGCGCCGACGAGGTACGGCGGCTGCTGGACGCGTATCCGCTGAGCGGCAGCCTCACCGACACCACCGAGGTGGTGGTCGTGCCCGGCGGCGAGACCCGCCAGGAGTCGGTGCGCAAGGGGCTGGCCGCCGTCCCCGAGACCGTCACCACCGTGCTGGTGCACGACGCGGCGCGGCCGCTGGTGCCCGTGGACACGGTGGACGCGGTCGCCGCCGCCGTACGGGACGGGTCGCCCGCCGTCGTCCCCGCGCTGCCGCTGACCGACACCGTCAAGCGGGTCGAGCCGCGCACCGGCGAGCGGGCCGGTGAGCCCGAGCCTGTCGTCGGCACCCCCGAGCGGGCGCTGTTGCGCGCCGTCCAGACCCCGCAGGGCTTCGACCGTGCCACGCTCGTGGCCGCCCACGAGAAGATCGCCCTGGAGGGCGAGGGCGCGACGGACGACGCGGGCATGGTGGAGCGGCTCGGCGTCGAGGTCGTGGTCGTCCCCGGCCATGAGGAGGCGTTCAAGGTGACCCGGCCGCTGGATCTGGTGCTGGCCGAGGCGGTTCTGGCCCGCAGGAGGGCGAACGATGGCTTCTGACGCGGTGGCGCTCCCCCTGGTGGGTATCGGCACGGATGTGCACGCCTTCGAGAAGGGCCGTGAGCTGTGGTGCGCGGGTCTGCTGTGGGAAGGCGATGAGTATGGAGGGTACGGACTCGCCGGGCACTCGGATGGCGATGTGGCCGCGCACGCCGCCTGTGACGCGCTGTTCTCCGCCGCCGGGCTCGGCGATCTCGGCGCCCACTTCGGCACCGACCGCCCCGAGTGGTCCGGCGCCGCGGGCACCACGCTGCTCGCCGAGGCGGCCCGGATCGTGCGGGACGCGGGCTTCGAGATCGGCAATGTGGCGATCCAGGTGATCGGCGTGCGCCCCAAGATCGGCAAGCGGCGCGAAGAAGCGACGAAGGCGCTGACGGCGGCGGTGGGCGCCCCCGTCTCGGTATCCGGTACGACCACGGACGGCCTGGGCCTGACCGGCCGCGCCGAGGGCCTCGCGGCGATCGCCACGGCGCTGGTGGTCCGGCGGTAACGGGGAGCAAAAGGGGCAGGGGCCCCGTCGGCTGCTGTCCGCTCGTCCCACGCCCCGGTTTCGTCCCGAGTGTCACGCTTGCGTGTCCCCGCCGGGGAAGGCGCACAGGGCACCGTTCACTTCCCACTACCCTTGATGCGTGACTATTCGCCTGTACGACACCAGCGCCCGGCAGATCCGTGACTTCACCCCGCTCAGGCCGGGCTGTGTCTCGATCTACCTGTGTGGCGCGACCGTGCAGGCGGCCCCGCACATCGGGCACATCAGGTCGGGGCTGAACTTCGACATCATGCGCCGCTGGTTCGCCCACCGCGGCTACGACGTGACGTTCATCCGCAATGTCACCGACATCGACGACAAGATCATCGCGAAGTCGGCGGAGCAGAAGCGGCCGTGGTGGGCGATCGGCTACGAGAACGAGCGCGCCTTCAACCGGGCGTACGACATCCTCGGCTGCCTGCCCGTGACCTATGAGCCGCGGGCGACCGGTCATGTCCCCGAGATGATCGAGATGATGCGGGAGCTGATCGACCGGGGCCATGCCTATGCCGCCGAGGGCAATGTCTACTTCGATGTGCGCTCGTTCCCCGAGTATCTGAAGCTCTCCAACCAGGATCTGGACGGACTGCGCCAGCCCTCCGGCGAGGGCGAGATCGGCAAGCGCGACCCGCGTGATTTCGCCATGTGGAAGGCGGCGAAGCCGGGGGAGCCGAGCTGGGAGACCCCGTGGGGGCGCGGCCGTCCCGGCTGGCACCTGGAGTGCTCGGCGATGGCGCACAAGTACCTCGGGCGCGCCTTCGACATCCACGGCGGCGGCGTCGACCTGATCTTCCCGCACCATGAGAACGAGATCGCGCAGGCCAAGGCGTTCGGCGACGACTTCGCCGCCTACTGGGCGCACAACGCCTGGGTGACCATGAGCGGCGAGAAGATGAGCAAGTCGCTCGGCAACTCGGTGCTGGTCTCCGAGATGGTCAAGCGCTGGCGTCCGATCGTGCTCCGCTACTACCTGGGCACCCCGCACTACCGGTCGATGATCGAGTACAGCGAGGAGGCCCTGCGCGAGGCCGAGTCGGCGTTCGCGCGGATCGAGGGCTTCGTCCAGCGCGTGGTGGAGAAGGCAGGGACCGTCGAGCCCTCGGCCGAGGTGCCGCCCGCCTTCGCGGAGGCGATGGACGACGACCTCGGGGTGCCGCAGGCGCTCGCGGTCGTCCACACCACCGTCCGCCAGGGGAACTCCGCCCTGACCGCCGACGACAAGGAGGCGGCGGTCGCCCGGCTCGCCGAGGTGCGGGCCATGCTGGGCGTGCTGGGCCTCGATCCGCTCGATGAGCACTGGGCGGGCGGTTCGGACCGCGGTGAGGATCTGCACGGCGTGGTCGACTCGCTCGTCCGGCTGGTTCTGGAGCAGCGGCAGGCCGCGCGGACCCGTAAGGATTACGCGACGGCGGACGCGATCCGCGATCAGCTCCAGCAGTCGGGTCTGGTGATCGAGGACACCCCGTCCGGACCGCGCTGGGAGCTGGGCCAGCGCTGAGGCCCTGACCTCCCGTGAGGCCCTGACCTCCGGTGTTGTGCCGCCCGGCGCCCCGGGCGGCACACTTGTGACCGTACAAATGACCGCACTGACGCCTTTGACCTCACAGACGGGTGACGTCGGCGTCCGAGCCGCTTGCTGAGCAGCGCTGAGCAGTGAAGAGACAGGTGACCATTCATGGCCGGCAACAGCCAGCGCAGGAACCGCCGTACCAGCAACAAGAAGGGTGCGACGGTCGGTAGCGGAGGTAAGCGGCGCCGCTCCCTCGAGGGCAAGGGGCCGACCCCGCCCGCCGAGATGCGTAAGGGACATGCCAAGCAGCGGATCGCCAACGCGCGGACTCGCCAGGCGGCCAAGCGCCCCGTCGCGCGCCGCGGCGGCAAGGGCTCGAGCGAACTGGTGGTGGGCCGTAACCCGGTGGTCGAGGCGCTGCGCGAGGGCGTTCCGGCGAACACCCTGTATGTGCAGCAGTTCATCGACAGCGACGACCGGGTGCGCGAGGCGCTGAAGCTGGCCGCCGACCGCGGCGGCATCCACCTCATGGAGGCGCCCAAGCCCGAGCTCGACCGGATGACGAACGGCCTGAACCACCAGGGTGTGGTGCTCCAGGTCCCGCCGTACGAGTACGCCCACCCCGAGGACCTGAGCGCGGCCGCCTTCGACGACGGCGAGGACCCGCTGATCGTCGCCCTCGACGGCGTCACCGACCCGCGCAACCTGGGCGCGGTGGTCCGCTCGGTGTCCGCCTTCGGCGGCCATGGCGTGGTGGTACCCGAGCGGCGCGCCGCCGGGATGACCGCGGGCGCCTGGAAGACCTCCGCGGGCACCGCCGCCCGCACCCCGGTCGCCCGCGCGACCAACCTCACCCGGACGCTGGAGGCTTACCAGAAGGCGGGCCTGACGGTGGTCGGGCTGGCCGCGGACGGCGAGGTCGAACTGCAGGACGTCGAGGCGCTGGACGGCCCGCTCGTGATCGTCGTCGGCAGCGAGGGGAAGGGGCTCTCGCGGCTGGTGGGCGAGACCTGCGATCTGCGGGTGCGGATTCCGATGCCGGGCGGCGCGGAGTCGCTCAACGCGGGCGTGGCGGCGGGCGTCGTCCTGTACGAGGCGGCTCGGCGCCGGGCGTAGGTGGGCCTTAGGCGCGGGTGCCTTGGTGCCTTGGTGCCTTGGTCCTTGGGCGGGCCCCCGGCTGGGGCTCCGCCCCAGACCCCGCTCCTCAATCGCCGGAGGGGCTGAGTGATGCGGGCCCGATGCGGTCGTAAGGCGCGCACGGTTCGGTCGTGGGCCGGGGCGTGGGTGCCCTGGCCCGGGCGGGTCCCGCGACCGATGATCTTGACGGGCCTCGGACAGATCGGGACGTCCCCGGCAGTGTCTTTCCCGTCCGTCACTCGGTTAGTTGGGCGTGGAGACCAGAAAAGCCCGCATGCCTTCGCCCCTGGCGGGAAGCGCGCGGGGATTCGACGACGAGCCACAGCTGACCATGGCCAAGGTGCCATGCGATCCCGCGCAGGTCGCCGTCAACGCCCCGAGCTTCCGGGTGCAGCTCAGCGCCCCGGTCGTCAGCAGCGCGCTGACGAACACGGCCCGGCTCACCCGCGTCCCGGCCCCGGGCCGGCGTCGGCCGCCCGTGGTGTGGAGCGGCCGCACCCGCCCCGGCGGGGACGCCGCGGCGACCCGGCTGCTGCAGGCCGTGCGGTACTCCGCCGAGGGGTTGACCGACAGTCTGTCCGACGGCCTCTCGGACCGTCTGTCCGACGGCATGTCCGATGGTCTGGGCCGTTCCCGGTCCGGGGAGGGCGCCGAGGACGTGGGCGCCACCCAGGTGCTGCCGCGGATCGCCTTCGACGACGACACCCCCACGGTCATCGGCCCGCGCGGCTCCCGTACGGAGAACGCGCCCCGGTCGTACGGCGGGCGGCGCCGGCCGGACGCGGACGGCCCGGCCGAGGCGAGCGGTGCCAGCGCGGCGGCCCGGGCGGCCGGGGCGGAGCGGCGCGGCGCGTCCTCCGGACGGCCGGGCGCCATCGACGGCGACGGGCCCGAGCCGCGGAGCGCCACGGTGCCGCGCCCGCGCCGCCACTCCGAGTCCGTACGCCACGCCTACTACCCCGGGCGCCGGATGAACCTCGGCGTCGTCCTGCTCCCGCTGCGCATCTTCCTCGGCTTCATCTCCGTCTACGCGGGGATGGGCAAGCTCTCCGACCCCGTCTATTTCGACGGCGGCGAGCGCGGTTCGATGGTCACCTGGCTGCGTACGCTGCACCCCTGGCCGATCGCGGAGCCGCTGCGCGACCTGGCGCTGGAGCATCCGGTGGGCGCCGGGCTGACCGTGGCGTTCCTGCAGATCGTGGTCGGGGTGCTCACCGTGCTCGGGCTGTGGCAGCGGCTGGCCGCCTCGTTCGGCGCGCTGCTGTCCGCCGCGCTGATCCTCACCGTGAGCTGGCGTACGGTGCCGGTCTACGACGCGCCCGACATCATCTACCTCGCCGCCTGGAGTCCGCTGGTCATCGCGGGCGCGCCGGTCTACTCGGCGGACGCCCGGCTCGCCGGCGAGGCATGGCGGCGGCTCGGCCCCCGGGCCGAGCTGTGGGAGCTGCGGCGCCGGGTGCTGCGCCGCGGCGGTGTGATGGCGATGGTGGTCGCCGGGCTGACGCTTCTGATGGGCTCGATGCTGGGCACCGCCGTACGGTCCTCGGAGGTCGTGAAGGCGCCGGAGCCGAGCGATATGCCGACGAACAACCTGCCCGGCTCGCCGCTGCCCAGCAAGTCCGTGGAGAGCCCGCGCGGCGGGCAGCGCGGGCCGATGGTCACGGGCGACGGCTCGGCCGGTGCGCCGTCGCCGCGCGAGCGGCTGCCGCACCGCCCCAAGCCGTCCGCCTCGGCGTCGACGTCCTCCTCCGGGGTGCCGAGCGCGACGGGCTCGGCGTCCGGTACGTCCGACCGCCCCAGCAACGGATCGCGGTCGCGCCCGGGCCTGGGTACCACCCCCCGCTCTCCGCGCCACCCCCTCGCCCCGACGGCGGGCCCGTCGTCGCTGGGCGGCGCGGGAGGAGGGGTGTCCGCGGGCGGTCCGGAGGGCGGCCCGCCGGAGGACAACACGTCGACCTACAGCGACCCGGCCGCCGACGAGGCCGCCTTGGGCGGCCTCCTCGGCTGAGCCGGGGCCAACGGGGCACCGTCCGGATGGACGAGGCGTCCAGGCGGACGAGGGCCCGGCGGGCGGGCGGCGGCCGGTGCCCGCGCTCAGCACCGCCTCGCCCGCGGGCGGACGACGGACGCGCGGGCGGACGACGAGCCACGCCAAGCACCGCCCGAGCCCCCCAGCAGCGGGCACCGGAGCCCCGAGCAGCGGGGCACTCGAGTACCTGAGACGGGATCGCCGGGGCACCGAAGCACCCGAGCACCGGGGGCATCCCAGAAGCGGGGCCCCCGAGGACGGGACCGCCGGAGCGCCCGAGCACCGAAGCACTCATGCCCCCAGCACCGAAGCCCCCAGCACCGAAGCCCCCAGCACCGAAGCCCCCAGCACCGGGAGCCGCCCACGCACAGCCGCCCACGCGCCGCCGCTCAGCCGTGTGGCACCGGTGCCGTGTCGAAGGAGCCGTGGCCGTGCGGTGCTGGGCCCGAGGCGAGTTCCTTCGCGGCCTCGGTCAGGTCCTTGGCGGTGTCGATGGCCCGCCAGTACGCGCCCTGGGGCAGCGGGAAGCCCGCCAGCCGCCGTTCCCGCGCCAGGCGCGGGAACGTGGTGCGCTCATGGTCGCCCCGGTCGGGCAGCAGCGTGGTGAAGGCGGCGGAGAAGACGTAGACGCCCGCGTTGATGAGATACGGCGAGGGCGGCGACTCGATGAAGTCCAGGACATGCCCGAATTCATTGGTCTCCACCGCGCCCCACGGAATCCGCGGCCGGGCGAGGGCGAGCGTGGCGGTGGCCCCGCGTTCCTCGTGGAAGTCCGCCATGTCGCGGAGCGAGAAGCGGGTCCAGATGTCGCCGTTGGTGGCGTACCAGGGCTGGTCGGGCTCGGGGAGACGGGCGGCAGCGAACTTCAGGCCGCCGCCGCGCCCCAGCGGCTCCTTCTCGACGACGGTCCGCACCCGCAGCGGCAGGTCCGCCGTCTCGAGCCAGTCCTGGAGGACGGCGGCGAGGTGGCCGCAGGAGACCACGGCGTCGGTGACGCCCTCGGCGGCCAGCCAGGCGAGCTGATGGCCGATGATCGGGGTCCCGGTGCCCGGGATCTCGACCATCGGCTTGGGGCGGTCGTCGGTGTACGGACGCAGCCGTGAGCCCTGGCCTCCGGCCAGGACGACGGCTTGTGTGGGGCGCGCGCTCTGGTGGGGATGCCCGGGTCTGCGCTCGTCGTCATCGCTCATGAACCGCACCATATGCGGTGGGAGGACCGCCGCAGGCGGAGCCGGAGCGGGAACGGCGGCAAGAGCGGGAAGAGCACGGGCGGTACGGGCCACGGCGGGATCCGCGTGGCCTCGGCGGGACGGGTGACGCGGTCAGCGGTACGCCTGGGTGATACCGGAGGCGAACGAGGTGTCGCAGACGGGCCGGGCGTACGCCTGGGCGCGGCTCACACCGCCGTACTTGGCGACCGCGGCGCGGCCCAGCGCACGGGCGATGGAGGCGCAGTGCTGGGCGAGCGAGGGCCGTTCGGCGGTCGCGGCCTGGAGGTGGGTGAGCGCCACGGAGGGGTTCTTCTCCTGGAGCTCGGCCAGCAGCCGGTCGCGCAGCAGCTCATGCGGGGCCCGGTGGGTGGCGTGGGTGGACGCCCGATCGGAGGAGGCGGTGAGGATCTGCGACTCGGAGCTCGGCGAGGCCCAGGGGACGCGGGTGACCGCGAGGGTGCCGGAGAGGACGAGCACGACGGGGAGGACGAGAGCGAGCGTTCTGCCGATGCGGCGGGCTGCGGTGTTCACGGGGTAGTTCCTCGCGGGTGGGTGGTACGGGACTGCGGTACGCCGTGATCGTAGCGAGGAGCGACGATTTGGCGACATTCCGTCACCAGGCTGGGTGATGGAAAACCCGCTTCGGCGATCGGGAGGTTGACGCTCGGGGACGAAATGGTCGAAATGTCGGGGAATTTATCGACAACGCAACAACGCAACAACGCGACTACCGCCCCCCGCGCAAGACGACAACCGCCCCCGCGCAACGCGACGGCGCCGCCCGTCCGCAGGAGCGGACGAACGGCGCCGTCGGAACGACTGACAGGTCAGCGTGCTCAGTCGCTGAGGCGCTCCCCGGTGGAGGTCGAGAAGACGTGCATCTCGCCCGGCCGCGGCACGACGTGCAACTGCGCGCCCTTCTCCGGCACCTGGCGCCCGTTCACGCGGACGACCAGGTCCTTGTCCTCGCCGCCGACCTCGGCGGCGCCGTAGACATAGCCGTCGGCGCCGAGCTCCTCGACGACGTTGACGGTGACGGCGAGACCGGCCGGGGCGTCGTCGGACGCCTTGGTGAGGGCCTTGGCGGCGCCGCCGTTCTGCTCGACCACGTCGAAGTGCTCGGGCCGGACGCCCACGGTGACTGTGCGGTCACCCTTGTCGGCCGCGGCGCTCAGCGCCTCACGCGAGACCGGGACGACGCTGTTGCCGAACTTCACACCGCCGTCGGTGATCGGCACCTCGACGAGGTTCATCGCCGGCGAGCCGATGAAGCCCGCGACGAAGAGGTTGGCGGGGCGGTCGTACATGTTGCGGGGCGAGTCGACCTGCTGCAGCAGGCCGTCCTTCAGCACCGCCACCCGGTCGCCCATGGTCATGGCCTCGACCTGGTCGTGGGTGACGTACACCGTGGTGATCCCGAGCCGCCGCTGCAGGCTGGCGATCTGCGTACGGGTCTGCACACGGAGCTTGGCGTCCAGGTTGGACAGCGGCTCGTCCATGAGGAACACCTGCGGCTCCCGGACGATCGCCCGGCCCATCGCCACACGCTGCCGCTGACCACCGGACAGCGCCTTCGGCTTGCGCTCCAGGTACTCGGTGAGGTCGAGGATCTTCGCCGCGTCCTCGACCTTCTGCCGGATCTCGGTCTTGTTGACGCCGGCGATCTTGAGCGCGAAGCCCATGTTCTGGGCGACGGACATGTGCGGGTACAGCGCGTAGTTCTGGAACACCATGGCGATGTCCCGGTCCTTCGGCGGCAGGTGGGTGACGTCCCGGTCACCGATCCGGATGGACCCGCCGTTGACGTCCTCCAGCCCCGCGAGCATCCGCAGGGAGGTGGACTTTCCGCAGCCGGAGGGGCCGACGAGGACGAGGAACTCGCCGTCCTCGATGGCGATGTCGAGCTGATCGACAGCGGGCTTCTCAGTGCCCGGGTACACCCGGGTTGCCTTGTCGTACGTGACCGTGGCCATGGTGATCTGTCCCTTCACCGGCAGGAACGTGCCGGACGATCCGAGTAAAGGAGGGGTCTAGTCCACCGGAGGTGGATTGGCGTGACGCTATACCGGACAGGGCGGCCCTGTCTCTAGGTGAGCCCCGGGAATTTTCGAACGGATCACGCCCCGGGGACGGGTACACTGCTGGGGATGCCGACTTAGCTCAGCTGGTAGAGCACCGCTCTTGTAAAGCGAAGGTCGTCGGTTCGAACCCGACAGTCGGCTCTGAGCCCGAGCAGGGAAGAAGCCCCGGATGGCCTGTCCTCCGGGGCGCTTGACATCCACGGCTGAATCACGAAAGCCCGCCATCGACGATGGCGGGCTTTCGTGACGGTGAAGCGTGTCGGTCGGCGACTCGGGCGGCTCGTGGGGCAGGTCGGCGGAGCCCGGGCGGTGGGGTCCGTCCGGTGGAGGGCGCGGCCGGGCGGGCGGCGGCATGTCCCGGAGGGTTCCGTCTGGGCGTTCGGGCAACTCGCGCTGTGTGCGGTGAACGCGGGGTGAACTTTCCTCGGGCCCGGGTTCTTCACCTCCGGTGTTGCAGCATGTTCCGCTCCTGTGAAGTCTTCGCGGCCCGTCGCATTGCAGCTTCCTGCACCGGATGTTGCCTTCCGAGATTGAGTACGTTGATATGGTCTCGACGGATCGGATAACCCGTGCGTTCTTGGCGACGGGTTCTCGACGGCCACCGGTTGGTGGTCGCCGGACAGGGGGCAAAATGCATGAGCGGGAGTTCCGCGCTTTCGTATCCATCGCTGAGATAGGGCGTATGGATCAAGCGGCCAAGGCGCTCGGCTATTCACAACCGGCCATCAGCTACCAAATCAAGTGCCTGGAGCAGATGCTGGGCACCAAGCTTTTCACCCGCGACTCCACCGGTGCGCAGCTCACCAGAGAAGGTCGCATGATTCTTCCGTCCGCACGTGCGGTGCTCGCGCTGATCGACAGCATGAAGGGCGTCTGCGCCGCGGCCTGACGCATGCTGCAATCGCCACTTCGGTCCGGATTGTGGCGGCCGTCACCCAGGAATCGGGAACTCCTCATGTGGATGATCGCCACATGGGTTTGGAGTGATATGACCCGCTGGTTCGCGGCTTGTCGGAGTCATTCTCGATTCACCGTGTTGGCTGGCAGTAACAGGACAGAAACATCCCGGGATGCTTGCTGAAAGCCTCCTCATCGATACGTACAGTGATGATCGCGAGGGTGGAGGCGGGGGAGCCCCGGGGTTGCGCTACAGCTAGCTGACAACTTCGGGGGTTCGCGCGGCGGGGCCAAGGGGGGGCGTTACGGGGCGGCCCACCTGCTCTTTCTGGGCCAACTCGGATGCATTGACTGGCGTAGGAGTGGGAACTACTGTCGGCCGCGCATCGATGATTGAAGTGTTCCGCCTTTCAACCTTTATCGACGGGACATACCTGGCCATTCAGGGGGATGGTCACTCACTTCAACCTCCCAGCCGCATCCCGGGCCCACCGGTCCGAGGTTCGCTGGTGATCGTTGTGTCATAACGGGGGTAATAAGCGTGACAGGTTTGGCAATGGCGCCTGTTTCCGCGAGAGCGGGAGAACAGGCGGCGATAAGCGCGGCTTCGGGAGCCGGCGGCCCCGAACCGGGGCGTGACGGCGTGGTGCAGGCTCTGCTCCAGGCCCGTAAATTGATCGAATCGACGGTGAATCTGCACCGTCGCACCGTGGCCCGGCACGCCGTGGTGACGATGAAGGGGAATGACGCGGCCGTTGCGAACGCCGTGGAGGCGCTCGTGGACCGGGCCCGGCACGGCATCAGCATCGCGCTCCCCGCCGGCGGTGACCGGGCCGAGGTCATGGTCTCGGCGCTGCGCCGGCTGAACGGGCCGGACCATGAGCGCATTCCGGTGCGGCTGCTGTGCACGCCCGGTTCGCTCACCGACCCGGCGATCCGGGCCGCCATGGAAAGCGATGTGAACACGCAGGTCAAGGTCGTCGACGCGGTCATGGAGATGCTGATCGTGGACGGCGGCGTGGCCATGGTCCGGTCCTCCGCGGAGCGCGGGGGAGGGGATGTGGTGTCGGTCATCGAGGACACGGCGTCCGTCCGGGCCCTGGATCTGCTGTTCGCCGGTGCGTGGTCGGGCGCGGTGCGCCCCGCGGAGCACCGCTGGATCAGCGAGCGGCTGCGCACCGAGTCCGCCCGGCGCATCCTGGAGCGGCTCTGCAAGGGCTACACCGACGATGTCGCGGCCCGTGAGGTCGAGGTCTCGTTGCGCACCTACCGGCGCCATGTGGCGGAGATCATGCGGGCGTTAGGGGCCAATTCCCGCTTTCAGGCGGGGGTGCGGGCGGTCGAGCTGGGTCTGCTGTCGACGGCCGACTGCTGACCCGTGGAGCGGCGCGGTGCGGGGCGGGCCGCGCCGATGGGCGGACACGAGTGGGTGTTCCGCGGTTGATTCGCGATGAAGAACTCACACGGGGGGTGAGTGGTGTGCCATCCGGGATGCCCGAGAGCGCTTCGGGCAGCAGCCGTCGAGAGGTCGACCTCGTTCCGGTCGAGGCCGCCGATGAATTCGAACGGGAGCTGCTGGAAGTCAGCGCGCTCCTGGCGTCCACGGTGGACAGACGCCGCAACCAGCTGCACCGCGACTCCCTGGTGGACGTCATCGACGCCCATGAGGACGCTGTCGAGACGGCGGCGCGGCTGGTCACCCATGCCACTACGCGCGTCGATGTGGTGCTCGCCGCGGAGCCCGCGTACTCCGAGGCGGTCCACGACGCCCTGACCGCGCTGCTGTCCGGGGCGGCGCGCACGACCTCCCGGGTGCGGCTGCTGTGCACGCCCTCGACGCTCGACTGGCGGTTCGTCTCGGCGCATGCCGCCGAACCGCGGGTACGGACCCGGGTGGCCCGGATCCCCGCGCTGGTCGCTGTGATCGCCGACAACGAACACGCGCTGGTGTGCGCCGCGTCGGTGGCCGGCCGCCGGGCCTCGGTGGTCCGCGCTCCCGGTGTCATCCAGCCGCTGGTCGCGCTCTTCGACGGGGTGTGGCGCAACGCGGTCGAGGTCTCCGACCGCATCGAATTCGGCGACAAGACACGGGCGGATATCGCACAGCAGATACTCGAGCGGCTCCGGGCCGGGGTGACCGACGAGGTCGCGGCCCGGGAACTCGCCATGTCCGTACGCACCTACCGAAGATATGTCGCGGAGATCATGGCGTTACTCGGGGCGAATTCACGATTTCAGGCCGGAGTACGCGCCGCGGAACTCGGTCTGCTCATCTCGCAATCCCCCGGCGAGCGACGGTGACACGCCATCGCATTTTTTTCAGAAGCCCACGGCAGCTTCATGACGGGCCGTTGCCCGGTGCGTCGGGGCGCGGCTAGAACTGGCCGCAAGGAATGCGGGGCGGGTCACCAGGGCGACGGGGGATCGGCCGACGATGACGAGGAGGTGCGTGGAGAAGATGGCCGTCGGCATCGACAGCAAGTGGTTCCGCAGATACGGGACCGAGGCGGCGCCGCGCAGGCGGCTGGTCTGCCTGCCGCACGCGGGGGGATCCGCCGGGTTCTTCCATGGCTGGGGAACCGCCTTCGACTATGGCGTGGAAGTGCTCGCCACGCGCTATCCGGGCCGGCAGGAACGGCTCGTGGAGCCGGGCATCGACCGCATCGAGGACTTGGCGGACGAGGTCACCGCGGCCCTGCTGCCCTTCGCGGACGTGCCGTTGACCCTCTTCGGCCACAGCATGGGCGCGTCCGTGGGGTACGAGGTCGCGCTGCGGCTGGAGAGCCGGTACGGCATCCGCCTCCAGGCGCTCTTCGTCTCCAGCCGGAAGGCGCCGCACAAGCTGACGCCCCAGACCACCTACCTGGACGGCGACGAGGCGCTGCTGGAGGAGGTGCGGGGGCTCGGCGGCACCGATGGGGCGCTGCTGGACGACCCGGATCTGCGCGAGGTGGTGCTGCCGGCGCTCCGGGCGGACTTCAAGGCGGTCGGGACGTACGGTCCCCGTACCGCGGCGCCGGTCGGCTGCCCGGTGGTGGCCCATGTCGGGGACGGCGACCCGCACATCAGCGCGGAGGACATGGCCGCCTGGGGCGAGGTGGCACCGGCGGGCTTCGAACTGCGGGTGCTGCCGGGGCACCACTTCTACCTGGTGGAGCAGCGCGACGCCGTCGTTCGCGCGCTCGCCGAGCATCTGGGCTGAACTCATGGCCCACTCGACGATGACCTCACCGCCGCTGATGAGCGGAGTGGGCGTGCTCGACAAGGCGTCGCTGCTGCTGGGCGTGTTGGAGGGCGGCCCGGCCACGCTGGCCCGGCTGGTCTCCGACACCGGTCTGAAACGGCCCACCGCGCACCGGCTGGTGCTGGCCCTGGAGCGGCTGGGACTGGTCGCCCGCGACGGGCACGGGCACTTCGCCCTCGGCCCCCGGCTGGGCGACATGGTCGTCGAGGCCCGCCAGGACCGGCTGAAGGCCCAGGCGGGCCCGGTGCTGGCGCAGGTGAGCGCCCGGACCGGGGCGAGCGCCCGGCTCCACCGGCGCCGCGGCCGGATGCGGATCTGTGTGGCCTCCTCCGAGGTGCTGGGCGGTGAGCCGATGCCGGTGGGCACCGCGTTTCCCATGAAGTCCGGGGCGGTGGCCCAGGTGCTGCTCGCGTGGGAGGAGCCCGAGGCGCTGTACGAGGCGCTGCGCGGGGCCCGGTTCACCGCGGCCATGCTCTCCGGCGTACGGCGGCGGGGCTGGGCGCAGAGCGTCGGGGGCTGGGAGCCGGACACGGCGACCGTCTCGGCGCCGGTGCGTTCGCCGGACGGGCGGGTGATCGCGGCGCTGTCGCTCTCCGGGCCGATCAGCCGGGTGGGCCGCAATCCGGGGCAGCAGTTCGGCTGTGCGGCGATCGACGCGGCGGTGCGGATCGCCGAGTTGTCAGGTTGCTGACGCCTCGCGGACTGCGGGGCTGGGTGGGACGAGGGCGGGGGTGGTCGGGCCGAACGACACCGAGGCCGTGGGGAGGCAGCTGTGCGGCAGGTGGAGTTCGGAATCCTCGGACCGGTGGAGGTGCGCGTGGACGGGCGGCTGTTGCCCGTCGACGGTGCCAAACAGCGGACCGTACTGGCCGCCCTGCTGCTCTCCGGCGGCCGGGTGGTCTCGGACGACCGGCTCAGCGAGCTGCTGTGGGGGCGCAATCCGCCGGTCACGATGACCGCGCAGCTCTACACCCATATCTCGCGGCTGCGCAAACGCTGCGCCCCCTGGCTCCACTTGGCCCGCCGGGGCCCGGGCTACACCATGGACCACAGCGGGGCCCGGTTCGACTGGGAGGATTTCCAGCGCCTGGCCGAGCAGGGGCGCGGGGAGCTCGCCGACGGCCGGTACGCGGACGCCGCCGAGCGGTTGCAGTCCGCCCTGGCGCTGTGGCGCGGACCCGCCCTGTCGGATGTGACCGGCTTCCTGGAGGAGACGGAGCTGCCGCGTCTGGAGGAGGCCCGGATCAGCGCGGTGGAGCACCGTATCGAGGCGGAGCTGGCGCTGGGCCGGCACGCCCGGTCCGTACCCGAACTGACCCGGCTGGTGGCCGAGCATCCGCTCCGGGAGGCGCTGCGCGGCCAGTTGATGACCGCCCTGTACCGGTGTGATCGGCGGGCGGACGCGCTGGCGGTCTACGAGCGCGGACGGCGGGTGCTGCGCGACGAGCTCGGGATGGACCCCGGCGCGGGACTGCGCCATGTCCACCACGGCGTGCTGCGCGGGGATCTGCCCGGCCCGGCCGCCCCGGAGCCGGTCCGGGTGCGGCTGCACAAGGCGGGGCGGGCCGGCGTCCCCGGACCCGAGTCGATGGCCGGGGACATCTGGGCCGGTCTGGTGCCGGCCATGCTGCCGACCGACATCGGCGATCTGAGCGGGCGCGCCGAGCAGCTCGCGGTCGTCGTGAACGGGCTGCGGGCGCCCGGGCGCGGCGGGGCGACGGTGCTGACCGGCGCTCCGGGTACGGGCACCTCGGCGCTGGCGGTGCACGCCGCGCACCGGTGCCGTGAGGACTTCCCGCACGGGCAGCTCTATGCCGACCTGCGGGAGGAGGACGGCGGGCCCAAGGATCCGCTGGATGTGCTCGGCTGGTTCCTGCGGGCCCTCGGCGCGGGCCATCACGATCTGCCCGCCGCCCTGGACGAGCGGGCGCAGCTGTACCGCAGCCGGCTGGACGGCCGCCGGGCGCTGGTGGTGCTGGACAACGCGGTCGAGGACCGGCAGGTGCGCCCGCTGCTGGTGAACGGCGACGGCTGCCGCACCCTGATCACCGGCCACTCCTCGCTCACCTCGGTGGAGGGGGTGCGCCTGGTGCGGCTGGATCCGCTGGACGCCGCGGAGGGGCGGCTGCTGCTGGCGGCGCTCGCGGGGCCGGGGAGGGTGGCGGCGGAGCCGGAGGCGGCCGACCGGATCGTGGCGCGGTGCGACGGGCTTCCGCTCGCGCTGCGGATCTGCGCGGCGCGGCTGGCGGCGTATCCGCAGTGGCGGCTGGCGCATCTGGCGGACCGGCTGGCGCCCGCGGACCGGCGGCTGGGCGAGCTGTCCCTGGGCAGCCTCGATGTGCGGGCGACCCTGGGCCGCTGTCACGCCCGGCTGGCGCCGACGGCCCGGTACGCGTTCCGGGTGCTGGCGCATCGGGAGACGGGCTCCGCGTTCACGGCGCGTCAGGCGGCCGTGGAGCTGCGGTGGCCGGAGGGGCGGACCGAGGACGTGCTGGAGTCGATCTCGGAGGTCCGGCTGCTGGACATCGTCGCCGACGGGGATCAACTGCGGTACCGGTACCGCCCGTTGGTGCGGCTGTTCGCCCGTGAGCAGCGGGGCCGGGGCCCGGGGCCGCGGCCACCGGTGCACGTCACGGGCTGATCGGGCCGGCCCTACGGGGCTTCTCCGGGCCGGGTCCCCGGCGGTCCTGGTGGTCGCCGGGCCCCGCCCGACGTGCGCGGCCGATCCGGGGCGGACGCCTCAGGGCGTGTCCGCCATGGTGCTGTGAACGGCGTTGATGAGCATGGCCACCAGGCTGGCCCAGCGGGCGCCGGCGTCGCTCATCAGCGACTGCCGGGACCCGATGTACTCGGCGTACTCCGTGCGGTGCGGGTCGAGCGCCAGCTCCCTGACGACCGCGGCGAACTGAGCCGGATCGCCGAGGTCCCGGCGTTCCAGGTGCCGCAGCCAGGCCGTGAAATCGAGTTCCACTCCGGCCGGAATCTCAGTGGTCGATACGTTTTCCACTGCACCTCCCTGGTTCGTGCGGACCGGTATCCATGTCCGCGGGACCAGCATGGAATGCCCGCCTATGGCCGACCTATTCCTGCGGAGGCCCGTGGCTATAGGCCGGTGATAGACGGTTCGGTGGGCCGTACGCCGTCCGGCTATACGCGGGGAAAACGGGCCTGCAGATTCCAGATGGCGGGGTTGTCCGCTAGTCCGTCGTGCAGATCCACCAGATCCGCGATCAGATCGTGCAGGAAGTCCCGGGCCTCCCGGCGCAGCGCGGTATGGGAGAAATTCAGCGGTGGCTCGGTGGCCGGTGTCCAGTCGGCGGTGATGTCCACCCATCCGAAGCGCCGTTCGAAGCGCAGCCGGTCGGTGGATTCGGTGAAGTCGAGTTCCGCGTGGACGGGGGTGGCCGAGCGGCTGCCGCGCGGATCCCGGTCGAGCAGTTCGACGATGTCGCACAGCGCCCAGGCGAAGTCCAGCACCGGCAACCATCCCCAGGCGGTGGACAGTTCGCGGTCGGTCGCGGTGTCCGCCAGATAGACATCGCCGCAGAACAGGTCGTGGCGCAGGGCCTGGACCGGTGCGCTCCGGTAGTCCGTCTGCGGCGGGTCCGGGAAGCGGTGGGAGAGGGAGTAGCCGAGCTCGATCACCGACCGATGGTGTCATGGTGTTCCGCCGGCCCGCGGCGGGGGCGGGCGTTGTGCTGGCACCTTCCTGTTAGCGCCATTGTGGAAGATCAGCGGACTCGGATAAAAATCCAGTCAGTTGGCGGAACACCCCGTGTCCAGCACGTGGACGGCGGGAGATCCGACTCCGGCGGTGGTCATCCCCCGAACGACCGTCGGTGTCTCCCTTCGGCGCGCCCGTGGTGCTCCGCGCACCCGTCGCGGCATGCCCGGGGAGGAGATCAGGGGCCCGGACACACCGTGCGAACCGACCACGGAACCGAGCCCCTGATCAGGGGATGGCGCCGGACGAGAACGTCTCGCTGGCAGCTTCCTGTACCGGCTGTTGCGCGGTTCCGGCCGCGCGGATAGTTCTGGAGGAAGCGCCGATAAATAACCGCCGTCGAGCGGGAATCCGGGTAGCGGGCAGGTCTGCCGACCGGGTTGTGGCAGCTTTATGCAGTGGGCATTGCGCGGTATGGCGGGGTGCCATAGAAAGATCCGAGTCCGAAATGGAAACGGCCTGCGGGTCGGCCTTGTTCGAAAGTGGGGGATCCACCATGAGTTCGGTGCACGAGGAGCGGGTGCAGAAGATCAAGGAGATCGTCTGCGACGTTCTGGAGATCGAAGAGGACGAGGTCACGGAGACCAGCCTCTTCAAGGAGGACCACTCGGCTGACTCGCTGCGTTCCATCGAAATTCTCGCGAATCTCGAGAAGGAATTCCACGTCACCATCGACCAGTCGGAACTTCCCCGGATGGTGCACCTCAAGGGCGTCTACGAGGTAGTCGCCGAGTCCGCCGGCTGGTAAAGCGGCGTTTTCGTAATCGCGGACACGGCCGGAACAGCGGACGAGGGGGACGGGATGGCGGAGTCGGGGCATGCGAGCCCGCGAAGAGTGGTGATCACCGGTCTCGGTGTGGTCTCCAGTATCGGTATGGGCGTCGATGAGTTCCGGCGGGGACTGCGCGCCGGAAGCAGCGGGGCCAAGCCGATCACGGTGTTCGACGTCGAGGGGTTCGACCACGCGAACGGCTGTGAGGTGGAGGACTTCGACCCCGAGCGGTGGATACGCCACCTCGCGGTCGAGCAGCTCGGCCGGGCGACGCAGTACTCGGTCGCCGCGGCCCGGATGGCGATCGAGGACGCGAGGGTCTCCATCGCGGACTGGCGGTCGCTGCCGGGTCTGATCTCCATCGGGACCACCGACGGTGAATCGAGGGACCTGGACCACCTGGTCGAGGCCGAGATCACCCACGGTTCCGAGCACATGCCGCCCGAACTCGCCCGCCGCGTTCCGGCCGGCCGTCTGTCGGCGGCCATCGCGCAGGAGCTGCAGCTCTCCGATGTGGAGGCGGTGACGATTCCGACCGCCTGCGCGGCCGGCAACTACGCCCTGGGCTACGGCTATGACGCCGTCCGCTCCGGGGACGCGGAGTACGCCTTGTGCGGCGGCGCCGATGCGATGTGCCGCAAGACCTTCTCCGGTTTCTACCGGCTGGGCACCATCGCGCCGGACCGGTGCCGGCCGTTCGACGTCGACCGCAAGGGCATCCTCACCGGTGAGGGCGCCGGGGTGCTGGTCCTGGAGAGCCTGGAGTCCGCGCTGGCCCGTGGCGCCCGGATCTACGCCGAGGTGCTCGGGTACGGCCTGAACTGCGACGCCTACCACCAGGTGGCGCCGAACCAGGACAGCGTCGGCCGGTGCATGCAACTCGCCCTGGAGAACGCCGGGGTCAAGGCCGACCAGGTGGACCTCATCTCCGCCCACGGCACCGGCACCAAGGCCAACGACGTCACCGAGGCCCGCGCCATCCGCGAGGTCTTCGGCAGCCGTCCGCCCAGGACCATCTCGATGAAGTCGATGATCGGCCACACCATGGGCGCCGCCAGTGCGCTGTCGGCCATCGGCTGCGCCCTGGCGATCACCGAGAAGTTCATTCCGCCGACCATCAACCACACGACCACCGATCCCGAGTGCGATGTGGACTGCGTGCCCAATGTGGCCATCGAGGCGGAGCTGAAGGTCGTGCAGAACAACGGCCTGGCCTTCGGCGGCAACAACGCGGTGGTGCTGCTCGGCCGGTACGACGGGGTGCCGGCATGAGCTGGGCGGTGACCGGCATGGGGGCCGTGGCCGGAGTCGGCGGCGATGTCGACGAGCTCTTCCACAACCTGTGCGCGGGCCGCTCCGGGGTCGCCGAGCTGCGCGGCTTCGACCGCGCCCTGCACACGGCTCACCACGCGTACGAGGTGGACAACCGCCCCGCACCCGGGGTGGACGTCACCCGGCGGGCGACCGGGCTGCTGCTGGACGCGGTCGGCCAGGCGGTCCGCGACGCGGGCCTGGACGAGAGCGATCTGAGCGGGGTGCCGGTCCTGGTCGGCACCGGACTGCGCGAACTGCGCTCGGTGGAGCTGTGGCGCACCCAGGGCGCCGAATTCCCCGCCGCGGAGCTGCACTTCGGCACCGCGCTGCGCGAGGCGTTCCGGGCCGATGACACCCACACCCTGTCCAACGCGTGCTCGGCCGGGCTGTACGCCCTGGCGCTGGGTGTGGACCTGCTGGCGCAGGGGGCGGACACGGTGGTCGTGGCCGGGGTCGATGTGCTCACCGAGACCATGTACGGCCTGCTGGAGCGGGTGCAGCCGGTGCCCCCGACCCGGGTGCGGCCCTTCGACCGCGATCGGGACGGCGTCCTGATGGGCGAGGGCGCGGCGGCGGTCGTGCTCAGCCGGGTCCCCGGCGGCCGTCCGGTGCACGGCCTGGTCCGGGATGTCGCGGTCAACTGCGACGCCTTCCATGTGACGGCGCCGGACCCGGCCGGTATCGCCGAGGCGATCAGGGAGGCGCACTCCCGGGGCGGGGTGAAGCCCGCCGACATCGACCTGTTGATGGTGCACGGCACCGGGACGCTGCTCAACGACGAGGCGGAGGCGACCGCGCTCGCGGACGTCTTCGGCCCGGACCGGGACAAGCCCCTGGTGACCGCCACCAAGTCGATGACCGGGCACACCTCGGGCGCCTCCGGGCTGCTCAACCTGGTGGTCACCCTGCGCTGCCTCGCCGAGGGGCGGGTGCCGCCGACCGTGGGCCTGGACGACCCGGTGGACGAGGCGGAGGGATTCCGGTTCGTCACCGGCGAGGCGGCCCACCGGCCGTTGACCGTGGCGCAGTTGAACGCATTCGGCTTCGGCGGGATCAACGCCGTCGCGATCCTGGAGGCGGCTCGATGACCGTGGTGGTGAGCGGGGTCGGCGTGGTGCTGCCCCGCGCGAGGTCGGCACCGGAGCTGATGACACCGGTGGCCGAGGCCCCGCCGGTCGAGCCGAAGGACCTGGTCGGCCGGAAGGGCCTGCGCTACAAGGACCGGGCCACTCAACTCGCCTACTGCGCGGCCGATGCGGCCCTGCGCCACGCCGGTCTGCTGGACGACGGGGGCCTGCGGGTCCCCGGCGGGAGCGTCGCGGTGGTCGCGAGCTCCAACTACGGCAATCTCGACACCATCTGCCGGGCGATCGACACCATCGCCGAGCAGACGGCCGCCGCGGGCAGCGCCATGGACCTGCCGAACGCCTCGAGCAATGTCATCGCCTCCTCCGTCGCCATCCGCTTCGGACTGCGCGGCCCCAACCTGATGCTGTGCAACGGCGCCACCTCCGGGCTGGACGCCGTCCACTGGGCGGCCACCCTGATCCGCGGCGGCCGGGCCTCCCGGGCGCTGGTCCTCGGCGTCGAACCCGACAACGAGTCCGTGCGCGCCTTCACCGGCGGGGCGCGGACCATCGACGGGGCGGCGGCGCTGGTGGTGGAGAGCGAGGAATCGGCCGCCGAACGGGGAGCGAGCGCGCCGGCCGTGCTCGGCGACTACGTCCGGGGCGCCGGACTGGGCCGCACGCTGGAACGGCTGGCCGAGGCGACCGGTGACCGGCCGGCCCTGTGGCACCTGCCCGAACAGCGGGCGGCCGCCGTGCCGGACACCCTGCTGGAGGGCGTGGACCGGCACGATCTGGCCGAGGTCTTCGGCCTGGGCTCGGGTGCGCTGGGAGTGCTCCAGTGCGCCGCGGCCGTCGGCTGGTTCGCCCAGGGCGGCTCCGGCCCGGTGTACGCCACCGCGGGCACCGACGCCGACGACGCCAGCGCGGGTATCGCGCTGCACGGGCGGGCAGCGGCCTGATGTCGACCGGTGACCGCCTCGTGCGGGGACCCGCCCGGGAGGACGGCGGGCCCGTTGTGGAGTCCGCGCGGGGCGACAAGGACAGCCCCGTGGTCGTGACCCGGCGCGCCGCGGGCGACCCCGGGCGGGGCCGGGTGCTCTTCCTGCACGGGCTGTCCAACAGCAGCTCGGTGTGGGACGCCTGCGTCGAACAGGGCCGCCGGACCGGCGGCCCCGAGATGTGGGCCGCCGACCTGCCCTGGCGGGGCCGGAGCGTCGCCGGGTGGAGCGCCCGGGGCGATCTCGTGCCGTATATGGGCGACGCCCTGCGCGCGGTGCCGGGCGGCGCCGGTGTGGTGGTCGCCCACTCGATGGGCGCGAACGTCCTGATGGAGTTCCTGGCCCGCCGGATCGAGGAGGGCCGGGACCCGTTCACCGAGTTCGGCGTCCACGGCATGGTGCTGGTGGCCCCGTTCTACCGGCGCGCGGCCGAGGAGTTCGACTGGGCGAGCCTGGCGTACTCCGTGGACAACATGGCCCCGCTGATCGCCGAGGGCATCCGGGTGCACGCCGGGGACCGGGTCCCCGGGGAGACCCGCCGGCACCTGGCCGAACGCATCCGGGACTGGGTCGGCCCCTATGGCTGGATGCGGTTCTTCGAAATCTATCTGCGCACCCCCGCCCTGCGCCTGGGACGGTTCACCGTGCCGTGCCTCGTGCTCGCCGGCGCGGACGACTTCGCCGCGCCGCCGGCCGAGGGCCGCGCGCTCGCGGACGGCCTTCCCGACGCCGAGTTCCGCCTGCTGCCCGACTGCGGGCACTTCCTGATGATCGAGCGGGCGCGGCAGTTCGCCGCCCTGCTCGATCGCTTCGTCAGCACCTGTTCGGCCGTCCGTCCGCACGGCGGTCCCGGCCCCGGATTCCCATGGGAGCACGATCGATGACCACAGTGGCCGAAGGCGCCGTCAAGAGGCTGCTCGCCAGCGAGACGACCGCGTCGCTGCGCACCCGATACGAGGGCTCCAACATCTGCACCTGGATCGGGTTCAAGCACATCAACTACCTGGTCGAGGAGGCCATCCTCTGCCACTTCGCGGACGCGGACCTCCCGGCGCGGGCGCTGTACGCGGAAGCCGGCCTCGGGGTGGACATCGTCGACCTCGACACCCGGATCCTGCACGCCCTCTACATGGACGAGACGGTCCAGGCGCGGGTGGTGCCGACGGCCGGGGACGACGACTCCTTCATCTCCTTCACGGTGGCCCTGCACGCCGACCGGGACGGTGAGGACACCAAGGTGGTGGCCGCCAACGCCAAGGTGGTGCTGCGCTCGGACAGCTATGTCGAGGCGGCCGGTGAACCGCCCGCCGAGCTCGCCCGGTTCGTCACCGGCCGGCTGAGCACCCCCGGCGCCGTCGCCCCCGAGCCGCCGGAGCTGACCGGCGCCGACCTCACGGCCGTCACCACCTCGCTGTCGGCCGGCCGCGGCACCTCCGGCCCCGACCCGGTGCTCGACCTGCTGACCGCGGGGAAGAACGCGTTCGGCTGGAAGTGGCGGATCCCCTACCCGTACTGCCACTTCTCGGAGCGGCTCCAGATGTCGAGCTATCTGCGGCAGATGGAGGAGGTCGTGGACCTCTTCCTCGCCGACCGGGGCATCTCGGTGAAGACGCTGCTGGACGAGCGCCGGTGGATCCCCGCCTGCCCGCACTCCCGGATCCAGATCCTGGACGAGGCGCTGATGGAGGAGGACCTCTACACGGTCTACACCGTCGAGAACGTCTTCAAGGACTTCACCTACACCTCCCGCATGGACTGCTATGTGGTGCGCGACGGCCGGCTGGTGCCGACCGCGACCGGCAAGGTCACCCATGGCTACGCCCTGATCGAGAACCGGCGGGACTGGAACCTGATCACCTTCGACGAGCGCGTCTCCAAGGCGCTGCGCGGCGAGTCCTGACCGACGACGGCGACGAGCGACGGAGCAGACATGAGTGGCGGCACAGCTCTTGTGAATCGACCGGTCATCACGGCCTGGTCGGCGGTATCGCCCTTCGGGATCGGCCGTGCGGCCTTCACCGAGGGGATCAGGGAGCGCCGGCCCGCGGCGGCCCCGCTCGATGACGAGCGGTGGCAGGCGGCCGGGGACCGCGCCTGTCTGGTGCCCGACTTCGACCTGCGCACGGTGCTCGGGAAGAAGGGGGTCCGCTCGATGGACCGGGTGACCGGCCTCGCGGTCACCACCGTCGCCCGGCTGCTCGACGACGCGCCGCGCAACCGGTGGGTGGCCACCGGCGAGGACGCCGCCCTCGTCCTGGGCACCACCACCGGCAGTGTGCAGAGCCAGATGGACTTCACCCGGGACTCGCTCACCGGGGAGAAGCCGTATCTGGTGGACCCGGCGCGCTTTCCCAACGCCGTGATGAACTGCGCCGCGGGGCAGAGCGCGATCTGGCACCAGCTCAAGGGGCCGAACACCACGATCGCCGGTGGCCACGCGGCGGGGCTGTACGCCCTCAACTACGCGCGCCGGTTGCTCACCTTCGGCCGGGCCAGGACCGTACTGTGCGGCGCGGTCGAGGAGTTCTCGCACGCCCGCTCCTGGCTGGAGCGCCACGCCCACCAGCCGGGCACCGAGGGGCCCGCGCAACTGCCCGGTGAGGGCTGCGGACTGCTGCTGGTGGAGCAGCGCGGCCCCGACGCGCGGGGCGACGCCGAGCAGCCGGTGCTGGCGGAGATCCTCGCGGTGGAGATGGGCATCGCCCTGGACGGCGGGGTCCGCCCCGCGCTGGCGGCCTGTCTGCGCCGGGCCCTGGACCGTGCGGAGGTGCACCCGGAGGAGATCTGGGCGGTCTCCACCAGCGAGGCGCCCGGCCCGTCCGGGGAGCAGGAGCGGGCCGCCGTGGCGGAGGCCGCCGAGGGGGCGGACCTGGTCCACCTCACCCAGGCCGCGCTCATCGGGGACACCGGCGCCGCGGCGGCGGCGTTCCAGATCGCCGGGGTGCTGGTGCACGCCGAGACCAACCCCGAGGCCGCCGGCCGGGTGGCGCTGGTGACCTCCGTCGACCGTGACGGCGCGGTCGGCTGCGCCCTGCTGCGTCTGGCCGGGCCGCGATGACCGGGACCGCCGGGATCATCGGGACCACCGGAACGCCGGACACCCGGCCGTGCAGTCCGGTCGCCGCGCGGGTGGAGGTCGTCCGTCCGGCCGCCGCCGACGACCGGGGCAAGGTGCGTGCGGCGACGGCCGTCACGGTGGGCGAGGACGAGGCGGTCTTCCCCGGGCACTACCCGGGCTTCCCCATCTTCCCCGGGGTCTGCGTGATCGAGTGCGTGCACCTCAGCGGTCTGCGCACCCCTCCGCCGGGCTCGGCCGGTCTGGAGCTGGTGGCCGTGGAGAGCACGCGGTTCCTCAGCCCGGTCTTCCCGGGCGACCGGCTGGCGGTGGACCTGGTGTGGACCGGCGGGTCCGGGGCGTGGAAGTGCGCCGCCAAGGTGGCCACCGAGCGCGGGCCCGCCGCGCAGGTCAGACTGCGGTTCACGGCCGAGGAGGCGTGATGATCGGCCAGTTGGAGATCAGAAAGGTGCTGCCGCACCGGTTCCCGATGCTGCTGCTGGACCGGGTGACCGAGGTGGTCCCGGGGGAGCGGGTGACCGCCGTGAAGGCCGTGACCTGCAATGAGCCCTGGTACCAGGGGCTCGGACCGGACGCGCCGGCGGAGGCCTACGCCTATCCGCGGGTGCTGCTGCTGGAGTCCTGGTGCCAGTCGGCCGGGCTGCTGGCCACCTGGGAGTCACCGGACCCCGATGTGCTCGAGGGCCAGGTCATGCTCTTCGGCAGCGTGTCCGGCGTCGAGTACCACCGGCCGGTGCTGCCGGGGGACGTACTGGAACACCGGGCGTCCATCACCCGGGTGGTGGACGACACCGTGATCATCGAGGGCGGTTCCACGGTGGCCGGTGAGCCCGCTGTGACCGTCGGTCTCGCGGTGCTGGCCTTCCGCCCGGCGGCGGAGCTGCGGCCCGGCGACCCGGCCCCCGCCCTCGCCTGACCCCTGGCAACAGACCTCCGGTCCCCTGCGGCCGGCCGAAATCGCTTTGGAGAACCAATGGCAGAGAACGCATCCCGGGTGGCGCTGATCACCGGCGGTTCACGGGGAATCGGCCGGGCCACGGTGGTGCGTCTGGCGCGGGACGGCTTCGATGTCGCCTTCTGCTACCAGTCGAACGAGGCGGCCGCCCTGGAGCTGGAGAAGGAGGTCACGGAGACCGGGGCCCGGGTGCTCAGCCGCAAGCTCGACGTCCGTGACGCCGAGGCGGTGCGTGCGCTGGTCGCCGAGACCGAGCAGACCCTCGGCCCGATAGACGCGGCCGTGACCGCCGCCGGGATCACCCGTGACAATCCCCTGCTGCTGATGAAGGACGACGAATGGCACGACGTGCTGGACGTCAACCTCGACGGGGTCTACCACGTCTGCCGCTCCGTGGTGTTCGGCATGATGAAGCGGAAGAGCGGGGTGATCGTCAACATCTCCTCGGTCGCCGGTGTGCACGGCAACGCCACCCAGTCCAACTACTCGGCCTCCAAGGCCGGGATCATCGGCTTCTCCCGGGCCCTGGCCAAGGAGGTCGGACGGTACGGAATCCGCGCCAATGTCGTCGCCCCGGGGTTCATCGACACCGATATGACGTCCGTGCTCACCGGCCAGGTGAAGGACAAGGCACTGGAGTCGGTGCCGCTCGGGCGGCTGGGGCGGGCCGATGAGGTCGCCGACCTCGTGTCGTACCTCGTCTCGGACCGTGCGGCCTATGTCACGGGCTCCGTCGTCCAGATCGACGGCGGCATCACCATCTAGCATCGCCCCGAACCCAGGAGGTTCCGTTGGCCGTCAAGCCACCGCGCTGGTATTTCTCACTCCGCAGCCCCTATTCCTGGCTCGCCTACCGTGAACTCACCGAGAACGCCCCCGATGTGGCGGACGCGATCGAATGGCGCCCGTACTGGGAGCCGGACGAGGTGAGCGAGGGCATGCTGGCCGACGCCGGGATCCACCTTCCGTATGTCGCGATGTCGAAGGAGAAGCACTTCTACATCCTGCAGGACGTCAAGCGGGCGGCCATCGAGCGCGGCCTGCGGATGGTCTGGCCGATCGACACCGCTCCCAACTGGGACGTCTCCCATCTCGCCTATCTGGTCGCCGAGGACGCCGGCCGCGGGCGGGACTTCATCGACGCCGTGTACCGGGCCCGCTGGGAGAACGGCATCGACATCTCGGAGCGCGCCACCATGGCCGCGATCGGCCATGAACTGGACCTGGACCCCGACGCGTTGGCCGGTGCGGCCGACGATCCGGAGATCCGCCGGCGGGGCATCGAGGCGCTGCGGGCGGTGGACCGCGACGGAGTGTTCGGAGTGCCGTTCTTCATCCACCGGCACGACAAGTTCTGGGGGCTGGACCGGCTCTCGGGATTCGTCGCGAGCGTCCGTGCCAAGACTCGGACCGTCGTCGAACAGCGGGAGAACGACCGCGGGATCGAGCCCGCCCTGCTCGTCCCGGCCGGTGACGCCGGGCACGCCGGTGGCTGCGGCTGACCGGACGTACGCAGAACGACCCTCATAGACCATCGTCGACCCGATAGACCTGTCAGAAAGGCGATCACGCCATGAGCAACCCCTTCGAGGACGAGAACGGCAGCTACTACGTGCTGGTCAACGACGAGCAGCAGCACTCGCTGTGGCCGGCCTTCGCGGAGGTACCCGCGGGCTGGACCGTCGTCCACGGCCAGGACAACCGCCAGGCGTGCCTGGACTACATCAACGAGAACTGGACCGACATGCGGCCCAAGAGCCTGATCGAGGCGATGGGCTGACGCACGCCACGTCCTCCCGTGCCACGGGGCCCGACATCCTGACGTCGGGCCCCGTGGTGTGTGTCCGGCAGGTTGCCGCGTGACATCCGGGCAGCCGCGGTCCGAGAAGGACGATCCGGACTAGTGTTGACACCCTCTTCATCGCACACGGGGGAACGTGCCATGACCTGGCTGGCCACCACCAGCATCGACGACCTGTCCTTCGGGCTGCTGATCGTGCTGATCGCGGTGTCGTCGCTGGGCGTCTTCGTCTTCGGCGTCTCGGCGATCTCCGGCCGGCTGCTCGGCATCCGGGTGGGCCCGCTGCGCGCCCTCGGCGCCGGTCTGGTCGGGCTGGGCGCGATGCTCGCCTTCAAGCCGACCATGCACGACCAGCAGAGCATGGGCGTGCTGTACGGGGTCCAGGTCGGGGTGTCCGTCCTTGCCGCGATGGCCGCCCTGGTGCTGGCCGAGGTCTTTCTGCCGCGCGGCAGCTGGGCCATACCCATGCGGCTGTGGCGCGCGATGCGCAGCCGGCTGCGGCGCACCCGCCGCTATTCGCAGATCAGCCGGATCTTCATGCGCCACGGCCTGAGCCGTCCGCTGCGCAGTCGGCACAGTCTGGAACGGGCCCTGCGGCCGGGCGAGTTCGGCGAGCGGATGGCCAGGGGGCTGCGGCTGGCGCTGGAGGAGTGCGGCGGGGCCTTCATCAAACTCGGCCAGCTGCTGTCCACCCGGCGCGATCTGCTGCCCCCGCACTTCATCGACGAACTCAGCCGTCTGCAGAGCGATGTGCCGCCCGCGCCGTGGGGGGACGTGGCGGCGCTGCTGCGTGAGGAGCTGGGCAGGCCGGTGGACGACGCCTTCGAGTGGATCGAGCAGATCCCGCTCGCCGCCGCCTCCATCGCCCAGGTCCACCGCGCCAAGCTGAGCGGGGGCCCGGTGGTCGTGGTCAAGGTCCAGCGCCCGGGGATCCGCGAGCGGGTCGAGCGCGACCTGGACATCGTCGTCGCGATCACCCGCAGCCTCCAGCAGCGGTCCCGGTCCTCCCACGCCATGGGGCTGCGGGATCTGGGCGACGGCTTCTCCAAGTCGGTGCGGGAGGAGCTGGACTTCCGGATTGAGGCCAACAACGCCGCGGTGGTGGCGGAGTCCTGCGACGGGTACGAGGCGGACGCCCCGGTGCGCGTGCCCCGGGTGTACGAGGAGTTCACCACGGCCAGGGTGCTGGTCCAGGAGTGGCTGGAGGGGGTCACCTTCGACCGTGCGGCGGCCGTCGCGGACCGCAAGGGGCTGGACCGCCGCCAGATAGCCCGGACCGCCTTCGCCTCCATGCTCCACCAGATTCTGCGGGCCGGGGTCTTCCACGCCGATCCGCATCCGGGCAATGTGCTGCTGCTCGACGACGGGCGGATCGGCCTGCTGGACTTCGGCTCGGTGGGCCGTATCGACCCGTCCGTGCGCCATGCCCTGCAGGAGATGCTGGTGGCCGTGGACCGCGGCGACCGGGCCGGGCTGCACGACGCGCTGATGGCCCTGCTCGGCACGAGGGCCACCAGGAGCGAGGACCTCATGCTCAACTCGCTGCTGCTGGAGCGTGAGCTGGGGCAGTTCATGGCCCAGCACCTGGGGGTGGGGGCGCGGCCGGACACCGAGATGTTCACCGCGCTGTTCCAGCTTCTCGCCCGGTTCGGACTGGCCGTGCCGCCGGAGGTGGCCGCCGTCTTCCGGGCCCTGGCGACCATCGAGGGCACCCTGGGCCGGGTCAGCCCCGACTTCAACATGATCGAGGAGGCCCGGGCGATCGCCGTGGACCTCCTCACCGACCGGCTGCGGTTCCGCGCCACGGGCAAGGGGAGCGAGGAGGAGGGCGCGGGGATAGCGTCCGGGTTCTCGTCCCTGGCGCGGGGCGCGGCCCATGAGTTCCTGTCCGCGCTGCCGATGCTGCGGCGGCTGCCCCGGAGGGCGGAGCGGATCGGCGCGTCGCTGGAGGAGGGGCGGTTCACGGTCCGGGTGCGGGTGCTCGCCGACGAGCGGGAGCGGCGCTTTGTCTCCGGGCTGATCCACCAGTTGACGGTCACGCTGCTGGCGGCCTGCACGGGGCTGATGGGGGTGGTCCTGGTGGTGTTCGGCACCGGGCGCGGGCCCCAGGTCACCGCGGAGGTGGAGCTGTTCCCGCTGCTCGGCTATCAGGTGCTCGCGGTCAGCGCGATCCTCATGCTGCGCGCCCTCTACACGGCGATACGCCGGCCCAACACCCACGACACGTTCTAGCGCCCGGGGCGCGTCCGGGGCCGGGGCGAATCCGGCTCGAGGCGGTACGCGACACCCGGCGGGCACCTCCGTGGACCGGCTCCTGGGCGGAGCCGGTCCGGATTCCTCAGGCCTCGCCGACCAGCAGGGGCTTTTCCCGCATGGTCCAGCCGTTGGCGTCCAGCACCCGCCGTACGCCCGCGACGGAGGTCGACTCCACGAGGAGTTCGACCAGGCCGCTCGGCTGGTCGAGGGAGTGCTCGATGCGCACGTCCTCGATGTTGACCCCGGCCTCCCCGACGGTGGAGAACAGCCGGGCCAGCGCTCCTGGCTGGTCCGGGACGGCCACCGGGATCGCCACGTACTCGGCGGGCTGCGAACGCTGTTTGTGCGGTACGCGGGCGTGGCCCCGATTGCCGCGCCGCAGCAGCTCCTGGAGATCGGCGGCGGCCTGCCGGCGCGCCTCGGACTCCGTGCCGGGCAGCGCCCGCAGGACGGCGATCAGCCGCTCCAGGTCCTTGGCGAAGCCGTCGAGGACGTCGGCCACCGCGTCGGCGTTCGCGGTCAGGATGTCGCTCCACAGGGCGGGTTCGCCCGCCGCGATGCGGGTGACGTCCCGTAGCCCCTGTCCCGACACCCGGATGTGCTCGGCCTCGGCGTGCTCCAGCCGGGCCGCCATCATCGAGGCGACCAGATGCGGGGCGTGCGAGGTCAGGGCGACGGCGCGGTCGTGGGCGTCGGTGTCCATCAGGACGGGGACACCACCGCACAGCGAGACCAGCTCCAGCCCCCGGTTGAGGGCCGAGCGGTCGGTGAGGGGCGAGGGGGTCAGCACCCAGGGGCGGCCCTCGAAGAGGTCGGCGCGGGCCGCGAGCGGACCGGAGCGCTCGGCGCCGGCCAGCGGATGTCCGCCGATGTAGCGGGACGGATCGCCGCCGGCCGCGCGGACCTCCTCGTGCGGCCGCACCTTGACGCTGGCCACATCGGTGTAGGTGTGTGCCAGCCCGTCCCGCTGACAGCGGGCGAGCACGGTGCCGATGCTCGCGGGCGGCACCGCCAGGACGGCGAGGTCCACCTGCCCGGCGGGCATCTCCAGCGAACCGGCCCCCAGGGCCTCGGCGGTCCTGGCGGCCGTGGTGTCGGCGTCGTCCAGGTACACCAGGACGCCCCGGCGGCTCAGGGCGAGGGCGATGGACGTGCCGATCAGCCCGGTTCCGACGACGACGGCGGTTCTCATGTGTCACGTCCCGGTGTGGGTCCGGTGGCGCCGGAGCGCTCGATCTCCGCCCGGAGGAAGACGGCGAACCGCCCGATGCCCTCCTCGATCTCCGCGGGGCTCAGATAGCTGAAGGAGAGCCGGATCGACCGTTCGCCGCCGGGGCCCGGGTAGAAGTAGGCCATCGGGGTCCAGATGACGCCGTAATCCTCGGCCGAGCGCAGCAGCGCGGCGTTGTCGGCGGGGAACGGCACCCGGACGGTGAGGAAGAAGCCGCCGCTGGGCCGGTTCCAGCCGATGCCGAGCCGGTCGCGGACGTCTTCGGGGAAGTGGCGGTCCAGTTGCTCCAGGGTGACGCGGAGCGCCTCGCCGTAGTGCTTGGCGGGCACCGCGTTGCGTTCGGTGAGCCGGCCGCCGCAGGCCAGCAGGGCACCGGCGACGGCCGCCTGGCTCAGCGCCGGGGTGTTCACCGTCACCATGCTCTTGATCTTGGCGAGTTCGTCGGCGAGCAGTGTCTCGGCCCCCGACGGATCCCGCACGGGCTGGTCCGCGACGACGAATCCGACGCGGGCGCTGGGGAAGACCGACTTCGAGTACGACCCGAGGTGGATCACCCGTCGCGCATGGTCCATCGACTTCAGGGTGGGCAGCTGGACGCCGGGGCTGACCAGCCGGTACGGGCTGTCCTCGAGGATGAGCAGATCGTGCCGGGCGGCCAGCTCCAGCAACTCCTCGCGGGCACGCCGGGACATGGTGTTGCCCGACGGGTTCGAATGGTCCGGCACCACGTAGAAGGCGCGCGGGCGGCGGCCCCGGGCCCGCTCGGCGAGGACGGCGGCCTCCACATCGGCCACGTCAAGACCGTCGGCCCGCTCCTCGACGGGGTGCACGGGCACCTGCAGCAGACTGGCGGCTCCGGTGATGCCCACGTAGCAGGGGCTGGCGACCAGCAGGACGTCCGCGGGGTCCGCGAAGAGCGCGCGCAGGGTCAGCAGCATCCCCTCCTGGGCACCCACCGTCACCACGATCGCCTCCGGCGAGGCGTCGATGCCCTCGTCGGCGCGGAGCGAGTCGCGGATCAGTCCGCGGATCTGGCCCGCGGTCGGGCCGTACTGGTACAGCGCGGTGCGGATGGCGTGGTCCGAGGCGCCGTCCGCGGCCAGGTGGTCGAGGTAGCGGCGGATGTGATCGAGGATCTCGTCCTTGTCGAAGAACTCCTCGTACGGCCTTCCGGGGGCGAAGGAGACCACGTCCGGGAAGCGGCCGGTGATCTCGTTCAGGAAGTTCATGGTGTCCAGCACCGGGTCGGACACGCTGCGGTGCAGGTCCTGCTTGCGCAGCCCGGTCGCAATGGTGTTCCCGGGCACGGCCGGCAGCGCCGTGTCCGGCACGCCGCGGTGCGGAGCCTCCCCGGTCAGCAGCGAGGCGTCCGCGTCGGCGACGGTGGCGGTGCCGGTCAGCGTCATGGCCTCCGACAGCTCATCGAGGACCAGGTCCAGGACGCCCGCCGCGCCGTCGCCGCCCGCCACGGCCAGCCCGTGCAGCACCGGGCGGCCCAGCAGCACGGCGTCCGCCCCCAGGGCGAGAGCGCCGAGGACGTCCCGGCCGCGGCGGACGCCGCCGTCCAGGAGCAGGGGGCAGCGGCCGTCCACGGCCGCTGCGATCGGGGCGAGCACGTCCAGGGTGGCCGGTGCCCCGTCCAGCTGCCGTCCGCCGTGGTTGGAGACCACGATGCCGTCCACGCCGGCGTCGATCGCGCGCCGGGCGTCCTCGGCGGTCATGACGCCCTTGACCAGTACGGGCAGTTGGCTGACCGAGCGCAGCCAGGCGATGACCGACCAGTCGAGCGAGGGGTCGAGGCCGGTGCGGCCGTGCTCGGACGGGGACGAGTAATCGGCCTGGTCCGCGGGCAGGTTGGCGGGCACGATATGCGGCGGCAGCCGGAAGTCGTTGCGCAGGTCGCGCAGCCGGCGGCCGAGCTGCGGGGTGTCGACGGTCAGGATCAGGGCCTCGAAGCCCGCGGCCGCCGCGTGCTCGATGAGCCGCCGGGTCGTGTCGCGGTCGCGGAAGCAGTAGACCTGGAGCCACAGGGGCGAGGTGGCGGCCGCGGCGATCTCCGCAAAGGTCCGCCCGGCGAAGGTGCTCACCACGAGCGGGAGGCCGGCCGCGCCCGCGGCCCGCGCGGTGGCCGTTTCGCCCTCGGGGTGCATCAGCGTGTGGTAGGCCATGGGCGCCACGGCCACCGGCGCCCCCCACCGGCGTCCCAGGATCGTGGTGGACGGGTCGCATTCACCCGTCCCGGTCAGGACCCGGGGGCTCAGCCGGATACGGTCGAACGCCGCCAGGTTGGCGGCGAGCGTCCGTTCCTCCCCGGCCCCGCCCTCGACGAAGTCCCAGACCGCCGGGTCCAGTCGGGTGCGCGCCCGCTCGGCGTACTCCTCGAGGGACAGCGGCGGCCGGGAGCCGCCGGAGGGGGCCGTGCGGCCGGTCACGAGTTGGCCGCCCGGGCGCGCTCGACGGCCTCGTACAGCGCGCGGATGTTGGAGCTTCCGAAGCCCTGGGCCCCGTGGCGCTGGATGAGTTCGAAGAACAGGGTGCGCCGCTCGTAGGGCGAGCGGGTGAAGAGCTGCAGCAGGTAGCCCCACTCGTCGCGGTCGGCGAGCACATTGGTCTTGCGCAGATCGGCGATCGCCTCGTCGAGGTTGTCGATCCGCTCGGCGAGGGCGTCGTAGTAGGTGCCGGGCGTCTGCAGGAACTCGACGCCCCGGCTCTCGAATTCGAGAACGGCCGGGATGATCTCGTCCACGAGGAACGCCAGGTGCTGCACCCCCGGGCCGCCGTTGCGCTCCAGGAATTCGTCGATCTGGCCCGGCTTCTTGGTGCTGTCGGGCTCGATGATGGTGAAGGTGATCCCGGCCGAGGGGCTGCGCACCACGATGGAGTCCATGGCCTGCTCGCCGACGGCGACGTATTCGCTGGAGTACTCCTCGAAGCCGAATCCGTCGATGTAGTAGCGGACCGTGTCGTGCAGGGTGCCGGCCTCCAGGCAGACCGCGATGTGGTCGAGCAGCCGCAGTTCGGTCGTGGTGCCGTCCTGGGCGGGGCGCTCCGGCGAGGCGATCCAGTCCCGGCCCGGGGGCAGCGCGTGCGGGCGGCCCGCGGAGCGCTTGAGGAGGGTGTGGCGGACGGCGCCGAAGCCGGAGACGGCGGGACCGGCCGGGTTGCCGGAGGTCAAATCGCGGGCCCCGGCGGCCAGGGCGCCCTCCCGGGCCGCGAGGGGGTCCTCGCAGGCGAAGGCGATGTCGGCGATGCCGTCACCGTGCGCCGCCAGGAAGTCGGCCGTGCCCGCTCCCGAGGTGATGACGAGCTGGATGTCCTTCTGGCGGAGGAGTATCGAATCCAGCGCTCCGGTCCGGCACCGGGCCTTTTCCTGGAAACCCATGCTGGACACGAAATAGTCCGTGGTTTTCCGCTGATCGCTGGTGTAGATCTCGATGTACTCGACGTCATACGCGGTCACGATGCTCCCCATCCGACGATTGCCTCGCCACACGTGTGTGTGCAACTCGTGGAATCGCACGCTACCGGCCCGGGGGAGCGTCGCCATGGGCCGCCAAGAATTCTTCTATAGCCGGAAAGACGCGGGTGCGGCATTTTTACGGAAGGCGGCGGAGAGCGGACCGCCAAGAAGGCCCGCCGACCGCGTCAATCGCCTCTTTTCGGGCGGTCGGCGATGATCGCGAAGGCGGTCGGCGGACCCTGGCAACGGCTTATTCGATTCTCTTCATTTGAACGCTTTGCGGCGCACCGTGTATGCGGGGGACTGACAGGATCATGGCATGGGGCTCCCCGCGCCCGGCTCCTCCCGCGGAGGCAATCCGACAAGCCGTCGGGTGGAGCCCCCCTTCGCTCTCTCCTCCGTCCGGATGACCGCCGGGAAACCCTCCGCGGGAGCTCGATAGAAATTCTTGAAGTGCGCCGGGGAAGCGCGGAAAACACTGCTATCAACGGGTCGGAGACGTCGTTCACCCACTGCGTCCGCGACATGCGTCCCGGGCCGATCGAGAGGACCCGACACATGGCCGAGGAGACCAGCCGGATGCCGGAGCTGCTGGGTGAGGACTTCATCCGCGACCCGTACCCGGTGTACGCCCGGCTCCGCGAGCAGGCGCCGGTGGCGCGGGTGGTGCTCGGCGGGGCACCGATGTGGCTGGTGCTCCGCCATGAGGCGGCGCGGGCCGCGCTGACCGATCCGAACCTGCACAAGGACCCCGAGCGCTGTGCCCGGCTGGCCGCCAGGCACGCGGGCGTCGACCCCGTCGAGCAGCCCGCCGCGAAGTCGCCCGGCCGGCGGATGCTGGTGGAGCACATGCTGGGCATGGACCCGCCCCACCACACCCGGCTGCGCAAGCTGGTGGCCAAGGCGTTCACCGCACGGCAGATCCAGGCGCTCCGGCCGCGGATCGAGCACACGGTCGGCGCGCTGCTCGACGACATCGCCGGGCAGGGCGAGGTGGATCTGCTGAAGGTGTTCGCCTTCCCGCTGCCGCTCACCGTGATCTCCGAGATGATCGGCGTGCCCGAGGCCGACCAGGCCGCCTTCGGAGCCTGGTCCAACGCGCTGACCGTGGCCGTCCAGCCGCAGGAGATGCACCGCATCGCCGACGAGATGGCGGAGTACCTCACCGGGCTGATCGCCGCCAAGCGGGCCGCCCCGGCCGACGACCTGATCAGCGGGCTGATCCAGGCGCGGGACGACGAGGACCGGCTCAGCGAGAACGAGCTGGTGTCGATGGTCTTCCAGCTCCTGGTGGCCGGATACGAGACGACCGCGCATCTGATCGGCAACGGGATGCTCGCCCTGCTGCGCCACCCCGACCAGCTCGCCGACCTGCGCGCGGACCGGTCGCTGCTGCGGGGCGCGGTCGAGGAGTTCTGCCGCTACGACAATTCGCTGCACCTGAACACGCTCTCGGTGACCACGGAACCGGTGGAGATCGCCGGTGTCCGCGTCCCGGCCGACGAGTTCGTCATCGTCTCGCTCGGCTCGGCCAACCACGACCCCGAACGCTTCGAGGACCCCGAGCGGTTCGACATCCGCCGGGAGGCCGGCGGCCATCTGGCCTTCGGCCATGGCATCCACCACTGCATGGGCGCGCCCCTCGCACGACTGCAGACCGAGATCGCCGTCGGCGCGCTCCTCGACCGTTTCGCGCGAATCGAACTGGCCGTGGCGCCGAAGGAGTTGCGCCGCGAGATGAACCTGACCCGGGGGCTGGAGTCACTGCCCGTCCGGCTCGGCTGAGCGAGACGGACCGGACCGGCGTACCGGCCGATGAAGAGGAGTCTGATGGATATCGCAATCTCCGCGGCTGGTCTGCGGAAGCGCTACGGCGACAACGAGGTGCTGGGCGGCATCGACCTGTCCGTCGAGGCGGGCACGGTCTACGGGCTCCTGGGCCCCAACGGCGCCGGCAAGACGACCACGGTGCGGATACTGTCGACGCTGATCGAGCCCGATGAGGGCACCGCGACCGTGGCGGGCCACGACGTGCTGAGCCAGGCCCACGAGGTGCGCCGCAACATCGGGCTGACGGGTCAGTACGCCGCGCTGGACGGCGAGTTGACCGGCCGCGAGAACCTGGTGCTGATGGGCACGCTGCTGCACCTGGGCCGCAAGCGGGCCCGGTCCCGCGCCGATGAGGTGCTGGAGATGTTCGACCTCACCGGCGCCGCCGACCGGGTCGTCAAGACCTACTCGGGCGGTATGCGCCGCAGGCTGGACCTGGGTGCCAGCCTGATCGGGAGCCCACCGGTGATCTTCCTGGACGAGCCGTCCACGGGGCTGGACCCGGTCAGCCGGAACGCGCTGTGGGACATGGTGCGCAAACAGGTCGCGGACGGGGTCACCGTGCTGCTGACCACCCAGTACCTGGAGGAGGCCGACCAGCTCGCCCATCGCATCGCCCTGATCGACAAGGGGCTGGTGGCGGCGGAGGGCACGCCCGACGAGCTGAAGAAGAAGGTCGGCGGCGAGCGGCTGGAGATCACCGTACGGACCACCGAGATGGTGGAGACCGCCCGGGCCGCGCTGGCCCGGATCTCCGCACGGGGCTCGGCCCCGCCGGTCGTCGACGAGAGCGGGATGCGGGTGTCGGTCGCGCTGGAGACCGGTATCGCCGGTGTCTCCGCGGCGGCGTCGGAGCTCCAGGGGGCCTCGGTGGAGGTGGTCGACTTCCTCGTTCGGCGCCCCTCGCTGGACGACGTGTTCCTGGAGCTGACCGGAGCCGGACCCGAGGCCGAACTGGAGACGACGAGCCGATGACCACCTATGTCCTGAGCGACGCGCTCGCCCTGGCGGGCCGCCACATACGGCATCTGAAGCGGGCACCGCAGCGGATCCTCAGCATCACCCTGATGCCGATCATGTTCGTGTTCCTCTTCGGCTACCTCTTCGGCAGTTCGATGAACGTGCCGGAGGGCGACTACCACGAGTACATCATGGCGGGCATCTTCACCCAGATGATGCTGGCCGGCGTCATCAACACCGGTGTGGGGGTGGCCGAGGACCTCTCCAACGGCCTGGTGGACCGGTTCCGTTCGCTGCCCATGGGCAAGGGCTCGGTGCTGCTCGGCCGGACCCTCTCCGATGTGGTGCTCAACGCGATCTCCTGTCTCGCGATGCTCTCCGTCGGCCTGCTCATCGGCTGGCGCATCCACGGCGGGCCGCTCAAGGCCCTCGCCGGCTTCGGTCTTCTGCTGCTGCTCGGCTACGCCACGGCGTGGCTCGGCTCGCTCATCGGGCTGCTGCTGCGCGATCCCCAGGCGGTCAACTCGGTGGCCATGGTGATCACCATGCCGCTCACCTTCCTGTCGGCGACCTTCTACCCGGCCCAGAACCTGCCGGGCTGGGTGCGTCCGGTGGCCGAGTGGAACCCGGTGACCACCCTGACCACCGGGATGCGCGAGCTGTGGGGGAACCCCACGGGGAACGGCGCCGACCCGGCGTTCCCGCTGCGGCATCCGGTGGCGGCCTCGCTGATCATGGTGGTGGTCCTGCTGGCCGTCGTGGTCCCGCTGGCCAACCGGGCCTACGAGCGGGCCGCCGCACGCTGACCCGCGGCCGTAGGACACCGAGAAGCCGAAGCCCGGACGACCGAGCGGTCGTCCGGGCTTCGGCCTGCCCCCGCCGGGGGAGCGCCGCCGGGTCAGCTCCCCAGATGCGCACGCCAGGTGTCATGGAGGCGGGCCAGGTGCTCGAAGCCGCCGACCACCACATCGGTCGGCACCCCGAAGTCCACCAGACAGGCGACCTCGTCCACCCCCGCGTCCCCCAGTTGCTTGAGCATCGCCATGCAGTCGTCGACGGTGCCGAACATCCCGCTGGTCTCGAAGTACCGGTCGAACGCCTGGGCCACGAGGAACTGACGGTCCTCCGGGCCCATGCTCTTCAGCTCCCGGGACATGTCCGCGCCCTGGGCGCCCGCCGCCTCGGCCGCCTTGATCAGCAGGTCGAAGGAGCTGGCCAGGTAGCGGGAGAACGGCTCGCGCACGGTCTCCCGCACGGCGTCGCGGTCGGTGCCGACGAAGGTGTGCACCATCAGGGCCACATGCCCCTGCCCGGCCGAGGCGCTGTGGTGCTCCCGGTACGCCCGGCGGTACTCGGCGATGCGCTGCGCGAGGACGTCGACCTCCTGGCCGAGCAGATGGGTCAGCATGCCCATCCCGTTCTCACCGGCCAGGGTGAACGTCGCCGGGGTGCCACCGCTGGTCAGCCACATCGGCAGTTCGGGCTGGACGGGCGGCGGGAACATGGTCAGCTCCACCGTCTCGCCCGCCCCGTCGGTCAGGGACACGCTCTCCCGCTTCCAGAGCCGGCGGATGGTGTCGACCGTCTCCATCAGCCCGGACTTGCGGGTCTCGTAGTTCTCCGGGCGGAGCGCGAAGTCCGCGGCGTGCCAACCCGAGGCGAGTGCCACCCCGGCCCGGCCGCCCGACAGGTTGTCGACGACCGACCACTCCTCGGCGATCCGCATCGGGTGGTGCAGCGGCGCCACGACGCTTCCGGCGCGCACCGCGACCCGTTTGGTGACCGCCGCCACCGCGGCGCCGGTCACCGAGGGGTTCGGGTAGAGCCCGCCGAACGGATGGAAGTGGCGCTCGGGGGTCCACACCGCGGTGAAGCCGTTGTCATCGGCGAACCGGGCACCGTCCAGCAGCAGCCGATAGCGGTCGCGCTCCTCGGTGTCGTTGTTGGCGAAGTAGAACAGGCTGAAATCCATGAGTCCTCCGGAAAGCGAAAGAAAAGCGCCCGGGGCGCGCTGACGGCGGGTCCCGGGCGGTGTCGCTGCTGTGTGCCGTTTCAGAAACGCACCGGCAGGTCGATCATCGGGCGGACCATCAGTCCGGGCCGATAACGCACCTCCGAGGGGTGCACGGCCAGCCGGATGCCGGGAAAGCGTTCATAGACCCGTCGAATCGCCAACTCGGTGAGCGCCTTGGACATATGGGAGCCCAGGCAGTAGTGGATTCCATATCCGAAGCTCACATGCGCGGGCTTGGGGCGGGTGATGTCCAGCTCCGCGGCACGGTCGGCGAAGGCGTGCGGATCGTGGTTGGCCCCGGCCAGCGAAATGATGATGATCTCGTCCTTGGGGATCTTCACCCCGCACAGTTCGACCGGCTCCAGCGTGACCCGCTGCAGGGAGTTGATCAGCGGGCTGGTGAACCGCAGCAGCTCCTCGACCGCGTTGGGCAGCAGACTCCAGTCGGCCCGGATCTTGTCGGCCTCGCCGGTATGGGTGAGCAGCGCCGCGAAGGAGCCGTTGAGCAGGCTGGTCGTGGTGTCGTTGCCGCCGGTCATCAGGGCGAACGCGGTGGACAGCGCCTCCGCGGCGGTCAGCCGCTTGTCCTCGTCGGCGTGGACCAGCGCGGAGATCAGATCGTCCTGCGGGGTCCGCTGTTTGGTGGCGATCAGCGCCTTGAGGTAGTCCGACAACTGCCGGGTGTGCTCCGCGATGATGCCCGTCGGATCGCTGGCGTCCACCCGGCGCAGCGTGTTCGTCCACACCAGGAACCGCGGCCAGTCGGCGTCGGGCACGCCCATCAGCTGCGCGATGGTGATGATCGGAAGTGGTTCGTTGAGCCCGGAGACCAGGTCCCGGTTGTCCGTCCGGACCATCTCGTCGAGCAGGTCGTCGACCACCTTCTCCCAGCCGTCGCGCAGCCCCCTGACCCGCTTGGGGGTGAAGGCGAAGGTGAGCGCCTTGCGCAGCGGGGTGTGGCGCGGCGGATCGGAGTTGGCCAGGTGGTTGCTGATCTCGTCGGCGGGCTTGATCTCCTGGCCGAGCTGCTTGCCCAGCGCGGCGTAGAGCTTGCCGATGTCCCGGCCGAGCCGGGGGTCGGAGAGCGCGTCGCGGACGTCGTCGTAGCGGCTCACCACCCAGGCCCGCACCCCGTCCGGGGTCTCCACCCGGCACACCGGCTGTTCCGCGCGCAGCTGGGCGAGGAAGGGATAGGGGTCCTGTGTGTACTCGTCGCTGAACATCCAGTAGCGGGACAGCGTGCCGGTGTTGGTCACCAGTACTCCCTGAAGTCGCGGTGCGGGTGGCGGGCCCGCGGGCGCTTGACGGCACGCGGCCGAACCGATGACAGCACGGCCGGACCGGGTCGGTCAGCGGCAGTGCGAATTCTTCGAAGTGGGCCGCTGGAGCGCCACGCGCCGCGCAAAACGAAGTTTTTGCAGCGCCGTTGTCGGGCGGACCGGCCGGAGATGAGACTCGGCGATCCAGGCTGGTGGCAGGCGACCGAGCCCTTTTGTCGGCGACCCCGGAATGACGAGTGGAGATTTCCATAATGACGCGAGCAGCCATCGACGACGTCCTTCCGCTGTGGCCACTGCAGGAAGGTCTGCTGTTTCAGACCCTGTACGGGGAGCAGAAACTCGATGTCTACGTCGCCCAGATCCTGATCGACCTCGACGGCCCCCTGGACGCCGGGGCCATGCGCGACTCGGTGGCCACTTTGCTGCGCCGGCACCCCAATCTGCGGGCCAGTTTCCGGTACGAGAAGCTGAGCCGGCCGGTGCAGGTGATTCCGCGGGAAGTCCTGCTTCCCTGGCGGGAGTTCGACCTCACCGGGCTCGACGAGCCGGCCCAGGAGCGGGAGCTGGAGCGGCTCGCCGCCGAAGAGGCGGCGCACCGGTTCGACCTGGGGACCGGGCCGTTGCTGCGCTTCACACTGATCAAGCTGGGTCCGCGCACCAGCCGGCTGATGTTCAACTCGCATCACATCCTGCTCGACGGGTGGTCCACCGCCCAGCTCATGTTCGAGCTCTTCGAGATCTACCACCGTCGCGGCGACGGCTCGGGCCTGCCGCCGGTGACGCCGTACCGCGAAGCCTTGAGCTGGCTGGAACGGCAGGACCGGGCGGCGGCGGAGAACGCCTGGCGCACCGTGCTCGCCGAGGTGGAGGAGCCCACGCTGATCGCGCCCGGCGACACCGGGGCGCGGATCGCGCCGGCCGAGCAGGTCATCGCCATGCCCGATGAGCTGGCCGCCCGGGTGCGGGAGACCGCCCGGCGCAACGACCTCACGCTGAGCGCGGTGTTCCAGGGCTGCTGGGCGCTGCTGCTGGGGCAGTTGACCGGCCGTGACGACGTGGTGTTCGGCTCGACCGTATCGGTGCGCCCCGCCGAGCTGGCCGGCGCGGACCAGATGGTCGGCCTGTTCATCAACTCGGTGCCCGTCCGGGTGCGGATGCGCCCGCAGGAGAGCCTGCTGTCCCTGCTGACCGGGGTGCAGCGGCAGGCGGCCGGAATGGTCGAACACCACCACCTCAGCCTTCCGGACATCCAGCGCGCCGCCGGGCACGGCACCCTGTTCGACACGCTGACCGTCACCGAGAACTACCCCATGGGCGGGGACGACCTGCCCGAGCTGCCCGGTGACCTCACGCTGACCGCCGCCAAGGGCACCGACGCCAACCACTACCCGCTGAGCATCGCGGCGCTGCCGGGCGACGGGCTGCGGCTGCACTTCGGCTACCGGCAGGAGATCTTCACCCGCGAGGACATCGAGGTGCTCGGCGAACGCTTCCGCCGGCTCTTCGCGGCCTTCGCGGCCGACCCGGAGCAACTGATCGGCCGACTGCCCCTGCTGAGCGACGCGGAGTCGAGGCGCATGCTCGCCCTGGGCATGCCCGCTCAGCCGCTGCCGGGCGGTGACGTCATCCCCGCGCTCTTCGCCGAACAGGTACGGCGGCATCCGGACGCCGTCGCCCTGGTCCACGAGGACACCACCCTCTCCTACGCCGAACTGGACCGCCGCGCCAACCGCCTGGCCCGCACCCTGATCGAGCGGGGCGCGGGGCCGGAGCGGGTCGTCGCGCTCGCCCTGCGGCGCTCTCCCGAGCTGGTCGTCGCCATGCTGGCGGTGCTCAAGGCGGGCGCGGCCTATCTGCCGGTGGACATCTCCTATCCGGCCGACCGGATCGCCTATCTGCTCACCGACTCCGACCCGGCGCTGGTCCTGGCCACCTCCGCGTCGGCAGAGGTGATTCCGGACGGCTGCGCCGCGCCGCGGGTGCTGCTGGACGACCCGGCCACCGTCCGCGAGACCGACGCGAGGCCGGACAGCGATATCGAGCCGGGCGAGCGGCGGGGGGCGATGACGTCCGCCAACCCCGCCTACGTCATCTACACCTCCGGTTCCACCGGCCGTCCGAAGGGCGTCATGGTGACGCACTCCGGTCTCGCCGGTCTGGTCGCCACCAATGTCGAGCGGTTCGAGGTGGGGCCCGGCAGCCGGGTGCTGCAGTTCTCCTCGCCCAGCTTCGACGCCGCCGTCTGGGAGACCTACACCGCCCTGCTCACCGGCGCCGCGCTGGTGCTCGCCCCCGCGACACGGCTGCGGCCCGGCCGGGCGCTGGTCGACCTGGTCGCCGAGCACCAGGTGACGCACGCGCTCATCCCGCCCGCCGCGCTGGCCGTGCTCACCGAGGGCGATCTGCCGTCGATACGCCTGCTGGTGGTCGGCGGTGAGGCGTCCGCGCCGGAGCTGGTCGAGGCGTGGTCCGGCGGCCGGACGATGATCAACGCCTATGGGCCGACCGAGAGCACCGTCTGCGTCACCCTCAGCGAGCCGCTCTCCGGCGCGGTGGCGCCGCCCATGGGCACCGCCCTCGGCACCGCGCGGCTGCGGGTGCTCGACGGTGCGCTGCGGCCGGTGCCGCCGGGTGTCACCGGGGAGCTGTACGTCTCCGGCCCCTGCCTGGCGCGCGGTTATCTGAACCGGCCCGGTGTGACCGCCGAGCGCTTTGTCGCCGATCCGTATTCGGGCGGCGGGATACGGATGTACCGCACCGGTGACCTGGTGCGCTGGAACACCGAGGGCGACCATCCCGTGCTGGAGTTCGCCGGCCGGGCCGACGACCAGGTCAAGATCCGCGGATTCCGGATCGAGCTGGGGGAGATCGAGTCGGTCCTGGCCGCGCACGAGCGGATCGACCGTGCGGTGGTCGTGGTGCGTGAGCCGACCCCGGGCGACAAGCGGCTCGTCGCCTATCTGGTGCCGGTCAGCGGTGGAGAGGTGCCCGCCCCCACCGTGCTGCGCGAACACGTGGGCGCCTCGCTGCCCGAGTACATGGTGCCCGGGGCGTTCGTCGCCCTGGACGCGCTGCCGCTGACTCCCAACGGCAAACTGGACCGCAAGGCGCTGCCCGAGCCCGGCGCGGCCGGGCCGGCCGGGCGCGGACCGCGCACCCCGCAGGAGGAGATCCTGTGCGCGCTCTTCGCGGAACTGCTCGGCGTGGCCGAGGTGGGGGTGGACGACGACTTCTTCGACCTCGGCGGCCACTCGCTGCTGGCCACCCGGCTGGTCACCAGGACCCGCGCGGTCTTCGGCGAGGAGCTGTCGCTGCGCGCGGTGTTCGAGACGGCCACGCCCGCCGGGATCGCCCGCCGGCTGCACCAGGCCGTGGACGGCCGGCCGGCGCTGGAGGCGGGGCCGCGTCCCGAGCGGGTACCGCTGTCCTTCGCCCAGCGCCGGCTGTGGTTCCTGGACCGGTTCGACGGCGCCAAGCCGATCTACAACGTCCCGCTCACCGTGCGGCTGACCGGTGAACTGGACCTGGACGCGCTGCGCCATGCCTTCAGGGACGTCGTGGCCAGGCACGAGAGCCTGCGGACGGTGTTCCCGGACGTGGACGGCGACCCGTATCAGCGGGTGCTGGATCCCGCGGAGGCCGAGCTCGACCTGTCCCTGGTGGATCTGAGCGCGGCACCGGAGCGGCTGGACGAGGCACTGAAGGAGGAGGCGGCCGCCGGGTTCCGGCTGGCCGACGAACTCCCGCTGCGGGTGCGCGTCTTCCGCACCGGCGACCGTACGTACGTCCTGCTCGTGGTGATGCACCACATCGTCGGGGACGGCTGGTCGCTGGGCGTCTTCGGCCACGACGTCTCGCTCGCCTACGCGGCCAGGCTGAAGGACGCCGCGCCGTCGTGGGAGCCGCTGCCCGTGAGTTACGTGGACTACACCCTGTGGCAGCAGCGCGTACTGGGTGAGGAGGCGGACGAGAACAGCGCGATCGCGAGGCAGTTCGCCTACTGGTCGGATGCCCTGGCCGGGATCCCCGACGAGCTCAACCTCCCGGTGGACCGGCCGCGCCCCGCGGTGGCGAGCTACGCGGGCGACACCGTGACGTTCCACCTCACCGAGGAGCTGCACAAGCGGCTGCTCACCATCGCCCGCACCTCCCAGGCCAGCCTGTTCATGGTGGTCCAGGCCGGTCTTTCGGTGCTGTTGTCGCGGTCCGGCGCGGGCACCGACATCCCCGTGGGCACGCCGATCGCCGGTCGTACCGACGACGTCCTGGACGGACTGGTCGGGTTCTTCCTCAACACGCTGGTGCTGCGCACCGACACCTCCGGCAACCCGACCTTCCGCGAGCTGGTCCAGCGGGTGCGGGAGACCGACCTGGCCGCGTACGCCAACCAGGACGTGCCGTTCGAGCGGCTGGTCGAGCAGCTCAACCCCGAGCGCTCCCTGGCGCGCCACCCGCTGTTCCAGGTGATGTTCACCGTGCAGAACAACCGCCCGGCCGAGCTCGTGCTGCCGGGCCTGCGGGTGGACCCGTACGACCACCTCGGCGACATGGCCAAGTTCGACCTGTTCGTCGGGCTGATGGAGCGGCGCACACCCGACGGCGCACCGGACGGTATGGCCGGGTGGATCGAGTACAGCACCGATCTGTTCGACCGGGAGACGGTCCAGCGGCTCGCCGACCGTCTGATCCGGGTGCTGGCCGGGGCGGCCGAGGACCCGAAGCGGCCGATCGGCGCCCTGGACCTGCTCGACCCGATCGAGCGGCACCGCCAGCTCACCACCTACAACGACACCGGGCACCAGCTCGACGGGGCCTTCCTCCCGGAACTGCTCGAGCGGCAGGCCCACGCGCTGCCCGACGCCCCGGCCGTGGTGCACGGCGACACGCGGATGTCGTACGCCGAGCTGAACGCGGCGGCGAACCGGCTGGCACATGCGCTCATCTCACGGGGCATCGGGCCGGAGAACACGGTCGGCATCGCGCTGCCGCGCTCGGCGGAGCTGCTGGTGGCGGTGTGCGCGGTGCTCAAGACCGGAGCGGCCTATCTGCCCATCGACCCGGAGTACCCGGCCGAGCGGGTCTCCTTCATGCTGGCCGACGCGGCGCCCTCGCTGGTGCTGACCAGGGACGGGGTGCTGCCGGGCGGCCACCGGGCCCCGGTCCTCGCCCTCGACACACCGCAGGCCGCCGACCTCCTGGCCGGCCAGGCGGAGACCGACCCCACCGACGCGGATCGCACCCGTCCGCTCCACCCGGCCGCCCCGGTCTACGTCATCTACACCTCCGGCTCCACCGGCCGCCCCAAGGGCGTCGTGATGCCCGCGGGCGCCATGGCCAACCTGGTCGCCTGGCACCACGGTGAGATCGGTGGCGGGGCCGGGACGCGGGTCGCGCAGTTCACCGCGATCAGCTTCGACGTCTCCGCCCAGGAGATCCTGACCACCCTGCTCACGGGCAAGACGCTGGTGGTCCCGGACGACGCGGTGCGCCGCGACGCCGCCGCCCTCACCCGGTGGCTGGAGGAGCACCGGATCAACGAGCTGTACGCCCCCAACCTGGTGGTGGACGCCGTCGCGGAGGCCGCCCTCGAGGGCGGTGCCGCCCTCGGCGAGCTGCGGGTGATCGCCCAGGCGGGCGAGGCGCTGGCGCTCACCCCGCGGCTGCGCGCCTTCTGCGCCGAACGCCCGTGGCTGCGGCTGCACAACCACTACGGCCCCACCGAGAGCCATGTGATCACCGCCACCACCCTGCCCGCCGACCCGGCGGAGTGGCCCGCCGCGGCGCCCATCGGCCGCCCGGTGTGGAACGACCGGGTCTACGTCCTGGACGACGCCCTCGGCCCGGTGCCCCCGGGGGTCGTCGGAGAGCTGTACCTGGCCGGCGCCGGGCTGGCCCGCGGCTATCTGCGGCGGCCGGGCCGCACCGCGGAGCGCTTCGTCGCCGACCCCTTCGGCCCGGCCGGGTCCCGGCTGTACCGCACCGGTGACCTGGTGCGCTGGGGCAAGGACGGAGCGCTCCAGTTCATGGGGCGGGCCGACCACCAGGTCAAGGTGCGCGGCTTCCGGATCGAGCTCGGCGAGATCGAGACGGCGCTCGCCGCCCATCCCGACCTCGCCTCGGTGGCCGTCCTGGCCCGGCAGGACCGGCCCGGCGCGCCCCAGCTGGTCGGCTATCTGGTCCCGTTGGCCGACCGGACCGCCCCGGCCCCGGCCGAACTGCGCAAGCACCTGGCCACCACCCTGCCCGAGTACATGGTGCCCAGCGCGTTCGTCGCCCTGGACGCGCTGCCGCTGACCCCCAACGGCAAGCTGGACCGCCGGGCGCTGCCCGCTCCGGTACGGGTGGACGCCGAGCGGCGGGAGCCCGCCACGCCACAGGAGGCCGCGCTGTGCGGGCTGTTCGCCGAGGTGCTCGGGGTGCCCGAGGCCGGGGTGGACGACAACTTCTTCGACCTCGGCGGCCATTCGCTGCTCGCCACCCGGCTGACCAGCCGGATCCGTACGATCCTGGGCGCCGAGCTCAGTGTGCGCGACCTGTTCGAGTCGCCGACGCCTGCCGGCCTTGCCGGGCTGGTCGGCGACGCGGGCGGGGCGCGGCGGGCGGTGACCGCGCGCGAGCGGCCCGAGGAGGTGCCGCTGTCCTTCGCCCAGCGCAGGCTGTGGTTCCTGGGCCGGTTCGAGGGGCCCAGCGCCACCTACAACCTGCCGATGGCCCTGCGGCTGACGGGTGAGCTGGACCGGGAGGCGCTGCGCGCGGCGCTGGCCGATGTGGTCGCCCGCCACGAGAGTCTGCGCACCGTCTTCCCCGAGGTGGCCGGCCGCCCCCGCCAGGTGGTGCTGGACGTGGTGCCCGAGCTGCCGGTGGCCGAGGTCACCGAGGCCGGTCTGGAGGCGGCGCTCACCGAGGCCGCCGGGTACGCGTTCGACATCGCCACCGAGATCCCGGTACGGGCGCGGCTGTTCGCGCTCGGCCGGACCGAGCACGTACTGGCGCTGGTGGTCCACCACATCGCGGGCGACGGCTGGTCCATGGCCCCGCTGGGCCGCGATCTGTCCGCCGCCTACGCGGCCCGGAGCGCCGGCCGCGCCCCGGAGTTCACCCCGCTGCCCGTGCAGTACGCCGACTACACGCTCTGGCAGCACGAGGTGCTGGGCAGCGAGGACGACCCGGAGAGCACCATCTCCCGGCAGGCCGCGTTCTGGCGGTCGGCGCTGGAAGGGGCGCCGGAGGAGCTGGCGCTGCCCGCCGACCACCGCCGTCCGCCCGCCATCAGCTACCGCGGCGACATGGTCACCTTCCGCTTCGACGCCGAGGTGCACCGCGGCCTGCGCGAGCTGGCCATGGAGCACCGGGCCAGCCTCTTCATGGCCGTACAGGCGGGACTCGCGGCGCTGCTCAGCAGGCTCGGCGCGGGCACCGACATCCCGCTCGGCACGGCGATCGCGGGCCGCACCGACGACGCCCTGGACGACCTGGTCGGCTTCTTCGTCAACACGCTGGTGCTGCGCACCGATGTCTCCGGCGACCCGACCTTCGCCCAGCTGCTGGAGCGGGTGCGGGAGACCGACCTGGGCGCCTACGCCCACCAGGACCTGCCGTTCGAGCGGCTGGTCGAGCTGATCAACCCCGAGCGCTCGGCGTCCCGGCATCCGCTGTTCCAGGTGATGCTGGCGTTCCAGAACACCGCCGAGGGCCGGGTCGACCTGCCCGGGGTGGTCGCGGCGCCGCAGCCGATCGGCCATGACGTGGCCAAGTTCGACCTGTCCTTCACCCTGTCGGAGACCCATACGGACGACGGCGCGCCCGCGGGGATCGAGGGGGCGCTCACCTACAGCACCGACCTGTTCGAACGGGACACGGTGCGGATGCTGGTGGACCGGCTGGCGCGGCTGCTGGCCGCCGCCGTCGCCGATCCGTCCGCCCCGGTGGACCGGCTGGACGTGCTGCTGCCCGGGGAGCGCCACCGGATCGTCGAGGAGTGGAACGACGCCGCGGTCCGCGAGGTGCCCGCCGCCACCATGGCGGAGCTGTTCGCCGGGTGGGTTGCCCGCACCCCGGACGCACCGGCCCTGCTGACCGAGGAAGGGACCTGGACCTTCGCCGAACTCGACGCGAGGGTCGAGCGGATCGCCCGGGCGCTGGCCGCGCGGGGAGCGGGACCGGAGAAGCTGGTGGCGGTGGCGCTGCCGCGGTCACCGGAGCTGATCGTCTCGCTGCTCGCGGTGGTGCGGGCGGGGGCGGCCTATCTGCCGATCAACCCGGAGCTGCCGAGCGACCGCATCGGGTACATGCTCGACGACGCCGAGCCCGCCCTGCTGCTGACCTCCGGTTCCGTGGCCGGACGGCTGCCGCGGACCACCGTGCCCACGGCGCTGTTCGACACGCTGGACGGGGTGGCGGCCGCTGACACGGCCGACGTGTCCGTGCCCCCCGGCGCCCTGTCGCCCCAGCACCCCGCCTACGTCATCTACACCTCCGGGTCGACCGGCAGGCCCAAGGGTGTGACCGTGACCCACGCCGGAGTGGCGCAGCTGTGCGCGACGCTGGTGGAGCGGGCGGGCGTCGGCCCGGGTGCCCGGGTGCCGCAGCTGGCCTCGGCCAGCTTCGACGCGGCGTTCCTGGAGCTGGCCATGAGCCTGCTGGTGGGCGGCGCGCTGGTGGTCGTCCCGGCCGAGCGGCCGACGTCCGGACAGGCGTATCCGGACCTGTGCGCCGAGTACGGCGTCACCCACGCCTTCATCACCCCCGCCTCCCTGGCCGCGCTGCCCGAGGGCGGGCTGCCCGAGGGCATGGAGATCGTCGTCGGCGGTGAGTCCTTCGGACCGGAGCTGATCGGCCGGTGGCGGGACACGGTGCGGATGCACAATGTGTACGGCCCGACCGAGACCACCTGCGTGGCGGCGATGAGCGGGCTGCTGACCGACGACGCCGTACCGGCGCTCGGCGCGCCCGTCGCCGACTCGCGGCTGCATGTGCTGGACGAGCGGCTCCGCCCGGTACCGCTCGGCTGCGTGGGCGAGTTGCACATCGCGGGCGTCTCGCTGGCCCGCGGCTACCTCAACCGCGCCGGACTGACCGCCGAGCGCTATGTGGCCGACCCGTTCGGGCCGCCCGGATCGCGGATGTACCGCTCCGGCGACCTGGTGCGCCGGCGCGCCGACGGCGAGCTGGAGTTCATCGGGCGCACCGACGACCAGGTGAAGCTGCGCGGGCTGCGGATCGAGCTGGGCGAGATCACCGCGGCCCTCTCCGACCACCCCGAGGTGCACCGCGCCACCACCATCGTGCGCGAGGACCGCCCGGGGGTGCGGCTGCTGACGGCCTATGTGGTGCCCACCGCCGGGGCGGACGACCTCGACATCGACGCACTGCGGGCCGGGCTGGCGCGACGGCTGCCCGACTACATGGTTCCGGCGGCGTTCGTCACGCTCGACACGCTTCCGCTGACCACCAGCGGAAAGATCGACCGCAAGGCGCTGCCCGCACCGGAGCAGGGCGGCACCTCCCGTGCGCCGAGCGGCGCCCGTGAGGAGACCCTGCGCCGGCTGGTCGCGGAGGTACTGGGGCTCGGGGTCGAGGAAGTCGGCGTCGACGACAGCTTCTTCTACCTGGGCGGCGACAGCATCGTCTCGATCCAGCTGGTGGCCAGGGCGCGCGCCGCGGGGCTGGTCTTCACCCCGAAGGACGTCTTCCGCCACCAGACGGTCGCCGCCCTCGCGGCCGCCGCGGGCACCGTCCCCGAGGCCGAGGCGGAGGACCCGGACGCCGGTATCGGGGAGATCCCCGCGATCCCGATCCTGCACTGGCTCAGCGAGCGGAACGGGCCCATCGACCGGTTCCACCAGTCGATGCTGCTCCAGACGCCCGCAGAGCTGGACCTGGACCGGCTGGTCACCGCCGTGCAGACGCTGCTGGACCACCACGACGCCCTGCGGGCGCGGCTGAACCGGACCGAAGGGGACTGGTCGCTGGAGGTGGCGGCCCGCGGCGCGGTCCGCGCCGCGGACCTGATCCGGCGGGTCGACCTCACCGGCCTGGACGACGCGGCGCGCAGCGCCCGCCTCGCCGAGCACAGCGACGCGGCGGTGGGCCGGCTCGCCCCCGAGGACGGCACGATGGCCCAGTTCGTGTGGTTCGACGCCGGGCCCGGTGAGCGCGGCAGGCTGTGGTTCTCGCTGCACCACCTCGTCGTCGACGGCGTCTCCTGGCGGATCCTGCTGCCCGACCTGGCACGGGCCTGGGAGGCGGTACGGGACGGGCGCACCCCCGCACTCGACCCGGTGGGCACCTCCTTGCGCCGCTGGTCGCGGACGCTGGCCGAGGAAGCCGTGACGCCGGAGCGGATCGCCGAACTCCCGGTCTGGCGCGGCCGCCTCGCCCAGGCCCCGGAGCCACTGGCCGAGCTGACCATCGACCCGTCCCGGGACCTCACCCGCACTCAGCGCGCGATCACCATGGCGCTGTCCGCGGACACCACCCGGACCCTGCTCACCCGGCTGCCCGAGATGTTCCGCGCGTCCGTCAACGACGTGCTGCTCACCGGGCTGACCCTGGCGGTGGCCGACTGGCGCCGCCGGCACTTCGGCGGGGCCACGGGCGGGCTGCTGGTGGCCCTCGAGGGCCACGGCCGCGAGGAGATCGCCGAGCACACCGAACTGTCCCGTACGGTCGGCTGGTTCACCAGCATGTACCCGCTGTTCCTGGACCCCGGGCGGATCGACTGGGGCGAGGTGTGGACCGGTGGGGCGACCGTCGGCGACGTCCTCGCCCGGATCAAGGAGCAGCTGCGCCAGGTGCCCGACAACGGCGTCGGCTACGGCCTGCTGCGCCATCTCAACCCGGACACCGCGCCCTCGCTGCGGGGCCTGGCCGAGCCGCAGATCGGGTTCAACTACCTGGGGCGGTTCAACTCCTCGGGCACGCCCGAGGCCGCCGACTGGGCGCTCGCCCCCGAGGCGGGCGCGGTCGGCGGCGAGGATCCGGACATGCCGGTCGCCCACGCGCTGGAGGTCACCGCGTCCACCCAGGACGGCCCGGAAGGCCCCGAGCTGTCGGTGCTCTGGCAGTGGCCCTCGGCGCTGCTGGAGGAGGCCGTGGTGCGGGACCTCGCACAGGCGTGGATCCGGGCGCTGGAGGCGCTGGCCCGCCACGCCGACACCCCGCAGGGCGTCCGCCACACCCCGTCCGACATGGATCTGATCGAGGTCAGCCAGGACGAGTTGGACCAGCTCGCGAGCGAACTGGACAACTGGCAGTAGCCCACTTCGGAGTTGTTTATGTGCGGCTTTCGCCGGGCCGCAGCGCCATTACGGTCGGATCGGCGGGCCTCGCCGACGGGCGAGAAGGGCCCCGCCGATCCGACTGCGCACTCGTCACACATCGCATTACGAAGACGCCCAGGGAGCCTGTGCAGTGAAGCAGACACGTATCGAGGACCTTCTGCCTTTGTCGCCGCTCCAGGAAGGGCTGCTCTTCCACGCGCAGTACTCCGAGGACGCGGACGCGCTCGACGTCTACACGGTGCAGCTGGCGGTGAGGATCCAGGGCCCGGTGGACGCCCCGGCGGTGCGCCGCGCGGCGGCCACCCTGATACGGCGGCATGCGAGCCTGCGCGCGGGATTCCGGCGTCGTACGACCGGCGACCCGATGCAGGTGATCCTCCGGGACCTCGAACTCCCGGTCACCGAGCTGGACTTCAGTGACCTCGCCGAGGAGGAGCAGCGGGCGAAGGTCCGGGAGTTCGCCGCCGGGGACCGCGAGCGGCGCTTCGACATGGAGCGGCCGCCGCTGCTGCGGGTCACCATGATCAAGGTCGCGGCCGACGCCTTCTGGCTGGTCCTCACCGCCCACCACATCCTGCTGGACGGATGGTCCGCCCCGCTGGTGATGCAGGAGCTGTTCCAGCACTACCGCGCGGGCGGCGAGGACACCACCCTGCCGCCGGTCACCCCCTACCGCACCTATCTCGCCTGGCTGGCCCGGCAGGACAAGGCCGCGGCGAAGCGGGCCTGGCAGGAGGCGCTCGCGGGGGTGGACTCGGCCACACTCCTGGTGCCCGATGCGGGCCCCGGCGCGGAGGTGCTGCCCGAGGACCTGGTCGCCGAGGTGCCCGCGGACCTCACCGCCCGGCTCGGTGAACTCGCCCGCTCCGCCGGTGTCACCCTGAACACGCTGGTGCAGAGCGCCTGGGGCGTCCTGATCGGCCGGTTGACCGGCCGCGGCGACGTGGTGTTCGGCGCCACCGTGTCCGGGCGCCCGGCGGACATCCCCGGGGTGGAGTCCATGGTGGGGCTGTTCATCAACACCCTGCCGGTCCGGGTGCGGGTGGACCACGGCGCTCCCTGGACCGAGCTGCTGACGGCGGTCCAGCGACAGCAGGCCGCGCTGCTGGACCACCACCACCTGCCGCTGTCCGCCGTGCAGGAGTCCACGCCGGTCACCGGTGAACTCTTCGACACGCTGGTCGTCTTCGAGAACTACCCGCTGGACTCCGACGGCATCACCGAGCCCATCGACGGGCCGCGGATCACCGACATCACCGGCCAGGACGCCACCCACTACGCGCTCACCCTGTTCCCGACCCCCGGCCCCACCCTGCGGCTGCGCCTGGGCTACCGGCCCGATCTGTACCCGGCCGAGCGGGCGCGGGCCCTGCTGGACGGCTTCTGCCGCATGCTGGAGCGGATCGAGGCGGACCCGTCCCTCCCGGTGGGCCGCACCGAAGTGCTCGCGCCCGAGCTGCTGCGCACCGTCCTGGACGGCTGGAACGAGCCCGACGCCGGGGCCCCGGACACCTCGGTGCCCGCGCTGTTCGAGGCCGCGGTGGCCGCCGACCCGGCGGCGGTGGCCCTGGTCGCGGACGGGGCCGAGGTGTCCTACGGCGAACTGGACGCCCGCGCCAACCGGCTGGCCCGGCTGCTGTCCGGGCTCGGCGTCGGCCCCGAGACGCGGGTGGCGGTGGCGCTGCCGCGCGGGGCGGACCTGGTGGCCACGCTGCTCGCGGTGGGGAAGACCGGCGGTGCGTACATCCCGCTGGACCCCGAATACCCGGCCGAGCGCGTCGAGTACATCATGACCGACGCCGCGCCCGCGGTGGTGGTGACCGACTCCTCGGTGACCTCGGTGCCCGCGGCCGGTGGCGCGGCGCGGGTGCTGCTGGACGACCCGGCGGTCCGCGACCGGCTGGCCGCCCTGTCCGGCGAGTCCCCGGGGCTCGCCCCGGTGGCGGGGGACCACCCCGCGTACACCATCTACACCTCGGGTTCCACCGGCCGGCCCAAGGGGGTCGTCGTCACCCGGGACAACCTCACCAACTTCGTCCAGGACATGCGGGACCGGTTCGCCCTGCGGCCCGGGGACCGGCTGGCCGCCGTGACCACCATCGCCTTCGACATCGCGGGCCTGGAGCTGTACACCCCGCTGGTCTCCGGCGCCGGGGTGGTCCTGGCCACCCGGGACGAGGTGATCGACGTCCCCGGGCTGGCCGCGCTGCTGAAGAGCACCGGCGCCTCGGTCATGCAGGCGACCCCCACCCTGTGGCAGGCACTGGTGTCCCAGCACCCCGAGGCGCTCTCCGGGCTGCGGGTGCTGGTCGGCGGCGAGGCGCTGCCCGCCGGGCTCGCCTCCCGGCTGTGCGAACTCGCCCCCGAGGTGACGAACCTGTACGGCCCCACCGAGACCACCGTATGGTCGACCGCCGCCCGCCTCGCCGAGGTGTCCGGCCCCCCGGCCATCGGCAGGCCCATCGCGAGCACCCAGGTCTATGTCCTGGACGCCGGACTGTCACCGGCCCCGCCCGGGGTCCTCGGCGACCTCTACATCGCCGGGCGGGGCGTGGCGCGCGGCTACGCGGGCCGTCCGGACCTGACCGCGGAGCGGTTCGTCGCCTGCCCCTTCGGCGCGCCCGGCACCCGGATGTACCGAACCGGTGACGTGGCCCGGTGGACGGACGACGGGGAGCTGGAGTTCGCCGGCCGCACCGACGACCAGGTCAAGGTGCGCGGCTTCCGCATCGAGCTGGGCGAGATCGAGACCGTGCTCGCCGAACTGCCCGAGGTCGCCCAGGTGGCGGTCGTGGCCCGCGAGGCCGGGTCGGGCGAGCAGCGGCTGGTGGCGTACGTCGTCGCGGCCCCGGGCGCGGCGGTGCCGGTGCCCGCGCTGCGCCGGTCCGTCGCCGCGCGGCTGCCGGAGTACATGATGCCCTCGGCGTTCATGGTGCTGGACGCGCTGCCGTTGACCCCCAATGGCAAGACCGACCGCAAGGCGCTGCCCGCGCCCGACTTCGGCGAGCTGTCCACCGGCGCCGCCCCGCGCACCCCGCAGGAGGAGATCCTGTGCGGGCTGTTCATGGAGACGCTGGACCTGGACGCGGTCGGCATCCACGACGACTTCTTCGAGCTGGGCGGGCATTCGCTGCACGCCACCCGGCTGGTCAGCCGGGCCCGGGCGGCGTTCGCCGTGGAGCTGCCGCTGCGGGTCCTGTGGGAGGCCCCCACGGTGGCCCGGCTGGCGGCCCGGCTGCGCGGCGCCGACGCGGCCCGGCCGCCGGTGCGCGCGGTGGAGCGGCCCGAGCGGATCCCGCTGTCCTACGCACAGCGCCGTCTGTGGTTCCTCAACCGGTTCGAACACGGCGCCGCGGCCCACAACATCAGCATCGGCCTGCGGCTGAGGGGACGGCTGGACCAGGAGGCGCTGCGGGCGGCCGTCCGCGACGTCACGGCCCGGCACGAGACCCTGCGCACGATCTTCCCCGAGACCGACGGGGCGGCCCGGCAGCTGATCCTGAGCCCGGAGCGGGGGGCGACCGACCTGGTCGTCACCGCCGTGGACGAGCGGGACCTGGACACGGCGATCGCGGAGCAGGCGGCGCGCGACTTCGACCTGGCGACCGAGACCCCGCTGCGGGTGACCCTGTTCCGGATCGGCCCGGAGGACCACGTCCTGCTGCTGCTCCTCCACCACATCGCGGGCGACGGCTGGTCGGTCGGCCCGCTGGCCGGCGATCTCACCTCCGCCTATCTGGCCAGGGCCCAGGGAGCGGCACCGGCCTGGGAGCCGCCGCCCGCCCAGTACGCCGACTACACGATGTGGAACTACGAGGTGCTGGGCGAGGAGGATGATCCGGAGAGCCCGGTCGCCCAGCAGCTCGACTTCTGGCGCAAGCGGCTGGAGGGCATCCCCGATGTGCTGGCGCTGCCGACGGACCGCCCCAGGCCCCCGGAGGCGGACTACACCGCCGAGACGGTCGAGATGGACATCTCCCCGGAGCTGCACCGGGCGCTGACCCTCGTCGCGCGGAAGACCGGGACCAGCCTCTTCATGGTGCTCCAGGCCGGTCTGGCCTCGCTGCTCTCGGCGCTCGGCGCGGGCTCCGACATCCCCATGGGCTCGCCGATCGCCGGGCGCAACGACAAGGCGCTCGAGGGGATGATCGGCTTCTTCGTCAACACGCTGGTGCTGCGCACCGACACCTCCGGCGCCCCGACCTTCCGGGAGCTGCTGGACCGCGTCCGCGAGTACGACCTCGCCGCGTACGCCAACCAGGAGGTGCCCTTCGAGCGGCTGGTCGAGCTCCTCAACCCGGAGCGCTCGCTGGCCTGGCACCCGCTGTTCCAGATCTGGCTGAACGTGCAGAACGTCGAGGCCGCGGGCAGCGCGCCGGTCGGTCTGCCCGGGGTCGACGCCGAGGCGTATCCGGTGCCGGTGAACGCCACCCAGTTCGACCTCGCGTTCACCTTCAACGAGCGGACCACCGCCGACGGCGGCCCGAACGGGATGCAGGCGCTGGTCGACTTCCGGCTGGACCTCTTCGACCGCCGGACGGTCGTGGACCTCTTCGGCCGGCTGGAGCGGCTGCTGGAGCGGGTGGCCGCCGACCCCGAGCTGCGCGTACAGGACCTGTCCGTGCTGACCGAGGACGAGCGGACGATGCTCTCCCGGGTCAACGACACCGGCCGCCCCGGCCTCGGCCGGGCCACCTTCCCCGAGCTGTTCGCCCGGCAGGTGGCGAAAGACCCCGACGCCCCCGCGGTGGCCTTCGAGGGCGGCGAGCTGTCCTACGCCGAACTCGACCGCCGGGCCAACCGGCTCGCCCACGTCCTGTGCGCCGAAGGCGCCGGACCCGAGGGGTTCGTGGCCCTCGCGCTGCCCCGCTCGCAGGAGTGGCCGGCCGCGGTGCTGGCGGTGCACAAGGCCGGCGCGGCCTATCTGCCGCTGGACCCGGCCTATCCCGCCGAGCGCCTGGCCTACATGCTCTCCGACGCCCGCCCCGGCGTGGTCGTCACCACCCGGGCCATCGCGGCCACCCTGCCGTCCACCGGCTCGGCCACGGTGCTGGTCCTCGACGACGAGGCCACGGCCGCCCGGGTCGCCGGGGCGGCGGACACCGCGCCCCAGGTGTGGGTGTCGGTACGCCACCCCGCGTATGTGATCTACACCTCCGGGTCCACCGGCAGGCCCAAGGGCGTGGTGGTCTCGCACACCGGTGTCGCCGCCCTGGCCACCGGCTACGCCGAGGCGCTGGGGCTGGGCCCGGGCAGCCGGGTGCTGCAGTTCGCCTCGCCGAGCTTCGACGCGGCGTTCGCCGAGCTGTGCCAGTCGCTGCCGGTCGGCGCGACCCTGGTGATGGCGCCGCCCGAGCGCCTGGACCCGGGCGCCCCGCTGGCCGGGCTCCTCGCCGAGCAGCGCGTCACCCAGGCGACCATTCCGCCCGCCGCGCTCGGGGTGATGGGCGACGGCGAGGTGCCGGCGGGCACCACCCTGCTGGTCGCCGGTGAGGCGACCCCGCCGGAGCTGGCCGGCCGCTGGTCGGCCGGGCGGCGGATGGTCAACGCCTACGGCCCGACCGAGACCACGGTGTGCGCCACCATCAGCGCACCGCTGTCCGGGGTGGCCGAGCCACCCATCGGCACGCCGATCCCGAACACCCGGGTCCATGTGCTGGACGCCGAACTGCGGCCGGTGGCCACCGGTATGGCCGGTGAGCTCTACATCGCGGGCGACGGGCTCGCCCGCGGCTACCTCGGCCGCCCCGGCACCAGCGCCGAGCGCTTCGTCGCCGATCCGTCCGGCCCGGCCGGCAGCCGGATGTACCGCACCGGCGACCTGGCCAAGTGGACCCGTGACGGGCGGCTGATGTTCCTCGGCCGCGCCGATGAGCAGGTCAAGCTGCACGGCTTCCGGATCGAGCCCGGCGAGATCCGCTCCGTCCTGCTGAGCCGCCCCTCGGTGGCGCAGGCGGAGGTGCTGGTGCGTGAGGACCGCCCGGGGGACCAGCGGCTGGTGGCCTATGTGGTGCCCGAGACGGGCGCCGCACCGCTGGACGGCGCCGAGCTGCGCGCCCACGCGGCCACCGCGCTCCCGGACTACATGGTGCCCGCCGCGGTGGTGGTGCTCGACGCGCTGCCGCTGACCCCCAACGGCAAGACCGACCGCAAGGCGCTGCCCGAGCCGGAGTACGTGGGCGCCGCCGCCCCGACCGACGGGCCGCGCACCCCCCGGGAAGAGCTGCTGTGCTCATTGTTCGCGGAGGTCCTCGGGCTGGAGCGGGTCGGCATCCACGACAGCTTCTTCGACACCGGCGGGGACAGCATCATGTCCATCCAGCTGGTGCGCCGGGCGCGTGACGCGGGCGTCAAGCTGACGCCGCGGGATGTGTTCGAGCACAAGACGGTGGCCGGCCTCGCCAAGGCCACGGCCGGCGAGGACGCTCCCGCGGAGGCCGCGGCCGAGCCCGTGGCTGCCTCCGCGGGGATCGGCGACGTACCGCTGACGCCGATCATCCACTGGATGCGCGAACGGGGCGGCCGCCCCGACCGGTTCAGCCAGACCAACGTGGTCATGGTCCCGGCCGGCCTCGGCGAGCAGCGCCTGCGGGCGGGGTTGCAGACGGTGCTCGACCACCACGACGCGCTGCGGATGCGGCTGCGCCGCACCGGTGGCGTGGTGTGGAACCTGGAGGTTCCCGAGCGTGGCGCGGTCCGGGCGGCGGACTGCCTGCGCCGGGTCGATCTGACCGGGCTGGACGAGGAGCGGGCCCGGGCCCGTATGGCGGAGGAGACCAAGGGCGCCTGGGACCGGCTCGACCCCGAGGCGGGGCTGATGCTCCAGGCCGTCTGGTTCGACGCCGGCCCGGACGTCGCCGGCAAGCTGCTGCTCACCATCCACCACCTGGCGGTCGACGGCGTTTCCTGGCGCATCCTGCTGCCGGACCTGACCACGGCGTGGTCGCGGACGGACGGCGGAACCTCCGGGCTCGACGCCGTCGGCACCTCGTTCCGGGAGTGGGCGCAGCGGCTCACCGACGCCGCCCAGCGGCCGGAGCGGATCGAGGAGCTGAAGTTCTGGCTGGACACCCTCGCCGAGCCCGACCCGGCGCTCGCCGACCGGCCGCTCGACCCCGCCCGGGACATCACGGCGACGACCAGGCGGCTGATCCTCACGCTGCCCACCGAGCAGACCTCGGCCCTGCTCACCACCGTGCCCGCCGCGTTCCACGCCCGGATGAACGATGTCCTGCTGAGCGCGTTCGCGGCCGCCGTCACCCAGTGGCGCGCACAGCGGGGCCACCGAGCCGGCCATCTCCTGGTCAACCTGGAGGGCCACGGCCGTGAAGAGCTCGACGAGGGCATCGACCTGTCCCGGACCGTCGGCTGGTTCACCAGCCTGTTCCCGGTACGGCTCGACCCCGGCCCGCACGACTGGGACGAGTACCGCGCGGGCGGTCCGGCGACCGGCCGGGTGCTCAAGCGGGTCAAGGAGCAACTGCACGCCCTGCCCGACAACGGGATCGGTTACGGTCTGCTGCGGTACCTCAACCCGCAGACCGCTCCGGTGCTGTCGCGGCTGCCCGAGCCCCAGATCAGCTTCAACTACCTGGGCCGCTTCCCCGCCGCCGTGGCGACCGCGGAGGCCACCTCGGCCGAGGGGCCGGCCCCGGACGGCTTCGACCTCGACGGCGGCAGCGACCCCGAGCGCCCGCTCGCGCACACCGTCGACATCACCGCGATGACCCAGGACCTGCCGGACGGCCCTCGTCTGGTCGCCGATGTGTCCTGGGCGGGCGAGCTGCTGAGCGAGGACGAGGTCCGCGAGCTGGGCCAGAACTGGCTGACCGCGCTCACCGCCCTGGTCAGGCACGCCGAGGGGCCGCAGGCGGGCGGCTACAGCCCCTCCGACCTGACGCTGGTCCCGCTGACCCAGGACGAGATCGAGGCGGTCGAGTCCGCGGGGGCGGAGCGGCTGGAGGACGTCCTGCCGCTCACGCCGATGCAGGAGGGGCTGCTCTTCCACGCCCAGTTCGACGAGGACGAGCCCGACCTCTACACCGTGCAGCTCGGCATCGACCTCGCGGGCCCCCTGGACGCGGACAGGCTGCGCGGCGCGGCGCGGACCCTGCTGCGGCGCCACGCCAACCTGCGCGCGGGCTTCCGCCAGCAGGGGCTGAGCCGCCCCGTGCAGGTGGTGGCGGGCGACCTCGACCTGCCCTGGACCGAGCTGGACTTCGGCCATCTGCCGGAGGCGGAGCGGGCCGCCCGGCTGGACGCGCTGATGGACGAGGACCGGGTGCGCCGGTTCGACCCCGAGCGGCCGCCGCTGCTGCGCTTCACCCTGATCCACATGGGCGACCGGCTGGCCCGGTTCCTGATGACCAATCACCATCTGCTGCTCGACGGCTGGTCGGGACCGCTGCTGATACGTGAGCTGTTCGCGCTGTACGAGGCGGACGGCGACGAGTCGGCGCTGCCGGACGTCACCCCGTACCGCGACTATCTCGCGTGGCTCGGCCGGCAGGACAAGCAGGCGGCACGCGAGGCATGGCGCACGGTGCTCTCCGGGGTGGACGGTGCGACGCTCATCGCGCCCGACAGCGACGGACGGACCGCCGAGGTCCCCGGCGACCTGCTGGTGGAACTCCCCGAACGCACCACCACGGATCTGACCGCGCTGGCCCGACGCCACGAGGTGACCCTGAACACGGTCGTGCAGGCGGCCTGGAGCGTGGTGCTGTCCGGGCTGACCGGCCGGACCGACGTGGTGTTCGGCGCGATCGTCTCCGGCCGCCCCGCGGACCTCCCGGGTGTGGAGACCATGGTCGGCCTGTTCATCAACACCGTCCCGGTCCGCGCCGAGCTGAAGCCGGCCGACACCTGGACGACGCTGCTGGAGCGGCTGCGGGGCCAGCAGACGGCGGTGATGGACCACCACTACCTGGGCCTCCAGGACGTGCTGCGCCTGGTCGAGCCGGACACGCTGTTCGACACGATCGTGGTGACCGAGAACTATCCGCTGGAAGGCGACGGAATGCCGGCCGTCGAGGACGGTCTGCGCATCATCGGCACCTACGGCTCGGACGCCAACCACTACCCGATCAGCCTGGTGGCGATGCCGGGACGCGCCCTGCGGCTGCGACTGGGCTACCGGCCGGACGTCGTGGACCGCGACGCCGTGGAGGCCATCGGCGACCGGCTGGTGCGGGTATTCGACGCCATGATCGGCGCGCCGGGGCAGCCGGTGAACCGGGTCGATCTGCTGGCCACGGACGAACGCCGCACGCTGCTGGAGGAGTTCACCGCCACGGCCCGGCCCGCGCCCGGCGCCCTGGTGCCCGAGCGCTTCCAGGCCCAGGCCGCCCGTACCCCCAACGCCCCGGCGCTGCTGGACGCGGACGGCACCCGGCTCAGCTACGCGCGGCTCGACGCGGCCGCCGACCGCCTGGCCGCCGAGCTGATCGGGGCCGGGGTGGGCCCCGAGCGGCTGGTGGCGCTGGCCCTGCCGCGCTCGGCGGACCTGGTGATCGCCGCCCTCGCGGTGCTCAAGGCGGGCGGCGGCTATCTGCCCGTGGACCCGGGCGACCCGGCCGACCGGCTGGCGCACGTCCTCACCGACGCGGCTCCGGTGCTGGTGCTGACCCGCTCGGAGATTGCGCCCGGCCTGCCGGAGACGGCGGCGCCGGTGCGGCTGCTGGACCGGCCCTCGGACGCGCCCGCCCCTGCCGTCCCCGCAGGTCGGCGGTGGCATGCGGAGAGCCCCGCGTATGTGATCTACACCTCGGGGTCCACCGGGCGGCCCAAGGGCGTCGTGGTGGAGCACCGTTCGTTCGCCCAGTACCTCGACTACGCCGCCGAGGCGTACCCCTCGCTCGGAGAGCGGGCCCTGCTGCACTCGCCGGTCTCCTTCGACATGGCGGTCACCTCGCTGTTCGGCCCGCTGACGACCGGCGGCTGTGTGCAGGTGGCGGAGCTGGAGCAGCCCGCGGAAGGGCGGGTCCGGCCCGCGTTCTGCAAGGTCACCCCGTCGCATCTGCCGCTGCTGGCCGGTGTGGACCCGGAGTGCTCCCCGACCCGTGAGCTGGTGATCGGCGGTGAGCAGCTGCTGGGCGAGGCGCTGGCCCCCTGGCGCGCCGCCCACCCGGACGTGGCCGTGGTGAACGAGTACGGGCCCACCGAGGCCACCGTCGGCTGCGCCGTGCTGCGGCTGGAGCCGGGCGAGGAGACCCCGTCCGGCGCGGTGCCGATCGGCCGGCCCACTCCCAACACCCGGCTGTATGTGCTCGACGCGGGGCTGCGGCCCGCGCCGCGCGGCGCCGTCGGCGAGCTCTACATCGGCGGCGGCCAGCTGGCCCGCGGCTATCTGGGCCGGCCCGCTCTGACGGCGGCCCGGTTCGTGGCCGATCCGTTCGGCGCGCCGGGCGGCCGGCTGTACCGCACCGGCGATCTGGCGCGCTGGAACGCGGACGGGCAGCTGGAGTACCTGGGCCGGGTGGACGAGCAGGTCAAGGTCCGCGGCTACCGCGTGGAACTCGGCGAGATCGAGGCCGCGCTGGCCCGGGACCCCGAGGTGGGCCGCGCCACGGTCGTGCTGCGCGGCGACGAGGGCGCGGGCAAGCGGCTGGCCGCCTATCTGGTGCCGGCGGCGGGCAGCGGGCTGGACACCGCGGCGGTCCGTGAGCGGCTGGCCGCGGCCGTACCGGACTACATGGTCCCGGCCGCGTTCATGGTGCTCGACGAGCTGCCACTGAACGCCAACGGGAAGGTCGACCGCAAGGCGCTGCCCGCACCCGACTACAACCCCCGCGACTGGAGCGGCCCGCGCACCCCGCAGGAGGAGATCCTGTGCGGGCTGTTCCGGGAGGCGCTGGGTCTTGACGTGGTGGGCGTCCACGACAGCTTCTTCGACCTGGGCGGCGACAGCATCATGTCGATGGGCTTGGTCAACCGGATCCGGTCGGCGTTCGGCGTGAAGCTCGGCATGCGGACGGTGCTGACCGCGCCCACCGTCGCCGAACTGGCCCAGAAGCTCGGCGGCGACGCGGAGCAGGATTCGCTCGATGTGCTGCTTCCGCTGCGCGAGCACGGCAGCCGCACCCCGCTGTTCTGTGTCCACCCCGCGGGCGGGCTGAGCTGGAGCTACTCGGCGCTGCTGCGGAGCGTGGACGCCGAGCACCCGGTCTACGGGCTGCAGTCCCGCGGCCTGGGCGGCGAGGCGGACGCGCTCCCCGCGACCCTGGAGGAGATGGCGGCCGACTATGTCGCCCAGATCCGCCGGGTCCAGCCCACCGGACCGTACGCCCTGCTCGGCTGGTCGCTCGGCGGCACGGTCATCCACGCCATGGCGGCGCTGCTGCAGGCCGCGGGCGAGGAGGTGGCACTGCTGGTCAACCTGGACGAGTTCCCGCTCGACCGCTCCCAGCCGCTGCCCGACCGGCTGCCGGACGAACAGGACGCGCTGCGGGTGCTGCTGGACTTCGAGGGCTACGACGTGGATGCCCTGGGGGACGCGCGGCTGACGCACGGCCAGGTGGTGACCATGCTGCGGGACCGGCAGTCCGTGCTGGCCAGCCTGGACGAGGACAACGTGGCCGCCCTGGCCCGTGCCTTCGCCAACAACCGCCGGCTGTTCATGGCCTATGAACCGGCCCCCTACCGGGGCGACCTGCTGGTGCTGGTGGCCGAGGAGGACCCGTCGGTGCCCGCGGCCGACCTGGCCGCGCGCGCCGAGCGGTGGCGGCCCCATGTCGACGGACGGATCGAGTACCGGCGGATCGGCTGTGCCCACCCGTACCTGATGCGGCCCGAACCGGCCGCCGAGATCGGCCGCGTACTCAACGAGAAGCTCCGGGAACTCAAGTGACCCGATTGGTGGAGAGATGAGCGTGCAGACAGCGACGAGCCGCGACGAGATACCGGAGGAGATCTCGGCCATCAACCTGGTCGATACCCGGACCTACCTCGAGCACGACATGGACGCGTACTGGCGCCGGCTGCGCGCCGACCACCCGCTGTACTGGCATCCGCCGGTCGACGGCAAGCCCGGCTTCTGGGTGGTCAGCCGCTACGCCGATGTGATGGCGCTCTACCGGGACAACCAGCGGCTCACTTCGGAGAAGGGCAACGTCCTGGTGACGCTGCTGGCGGGCGGCGACTCGGCCGCCGGCCAGATGCTGGCGGTGACCGACGGCCGGCGCCACAAGGACCTGCGCAACGTGATGCTCAAGGCGTTCTCGCCGCGAGCCCTGTCCAAGGTCGCGGCGCTGGTCCGGGTCAACGCCCGCCGGATGATCGCCGAGGCGATCCGGCGGGGGGAGGGGGACTTCGCGGCCGAGGTGGCCTCGGTGATTCCGCTGACCACCGTGGGCGGTCTGCTCGGGGTGCCGGTGAAGGACCACTCGTATCTGCTGGGTCTGACCAAGTCCTCGCTCAGCTCGGACGAGGCGGACCAGGCCCCGGAGGAGGCGTTCCTGGCGCGCAACGAGATCCTGCTGTACTTCAGCGACCTGGTCGCCGAGCGGCGCGCCGATCCGCAGGACGACGTGATCAGCACGCTCACCGCCAGTGAGATCGACGGGGTGCCGCTGACCGATCAGGACATCGTCTTCAACTGCTACAGCCTCATCCTGGGCGGCGATGAGACCAGCCGGCTCACGATGATCGACTCCCTCTACACCCTCAGCCGTGAGCCGGAGCAGTGGAAGCGGCTCAAGGAGGGCTCGGTGACGCTGGAGTCGGCCACCGAGGAGGCCTTGCGCTGGGCCACCCCCGCGATGAACTTCGGCCGTACCGCGCTGGTCGACATCGAGATGGCCGGGGGGACCATCAAGGCGGGGGACGTGGTGACGCTGTGGAACACCTCGGCCAACCGCGACGAGTCGGTCTTCGACGACCCGTACGTTCTGGACCTCGGCCGTTCGCCGAACAAGCACATCACCTTCGGCTACGGTCCGCACTTCTGCCTCGGCGCCTATCTGGCGCGGGTGGAGGTGAAGGAGATGCTGGACGCGATGCGGACCTTCAGCGACGGTATCGAGCTCACCGGTGAGCCGCGCCGGATCCACTCCAATCTGATGGCCGGGATGTCGACCCTGCCGGTCCGGTTCCGGCCGGACGAGGCGGGGCTGGCCACCGCCGACGACTGACCGGCCCCGGACCCGGACGAACGACCGCCCGGCGCCCCCACGAGGGGACGCCGGGCGGTCGTGTGCTCGCCGGGCCCGTCAGACCGTCAGCCCGTCCGTCAGACCGTCAGCCCGTCAGGGCGGGCCCCGGCCTCCTGGGACTCGACGGCCGCGGGCCGGGCGGCGCGCCGGCGCCGGTAGTAGTGCACCGTCAGGACGCCGAGCAGCGGTCCCCAGGCGACCAGCGGCGCGTACGCGATCCAGAAGGCCACGGACTGCCAGCCGTGGATGGCCAGCCCGAGGGGCTCTCCGTCGATCTTCATATCGAGGGCGATCATGACCAGCGCGTAGGGGAAGATCAGCAGCGCCACCGAACCGAGGCCGGCCGGGATGACGGCCGCCAGGGTCGGCACCCGGCGCCCGCGCAGACCGGGCATCCAGTTCGGCCACACCTCGCCCCACCGGGTGACCAGCCCGAAGGAGAGGAACGCCAGCGCCTCGCTGAAGACGCTGAGCCCGATGACGTACCACCAGCCGCCGCCGAACATGTCCGGGGTGTCCGAGGAGCCCGAGGCCGACGAGTTGTGCTCCAGCAGCGGCGCACCCAGGTTGACGCCCGCGATCCGCCAGATGCAGGAGGGCAGCGTGACCAGGGTGATGGCGTAGGCGGTGCGCACGGCCCAGCGGGGCACGCCCGCGGCCACCCGGCCGTGCATCTTCGTCAGGATGGTGCGGGCGGTCATGGGCGAATCCTCCTCGTCCGGATGCCGGGTCGGTGTGCGGAGGATCGGGTGCGTCCGCCGACCCGGCCGGCGGTGCCTGCCTGTGGCTCTTCAAAGATCGCAGCGGTTCGATGCCCCGCACATCCACCGCAGGAAGGGCCCGGCTCAGCCGTGTGGGGGAGGCGGTCTGCACCGCACGCAGGAGGGGTGCCCGGGCCGCCCGCGCGGGGTCCGGCACCGGGCGTACTCAATTCTTTGCACTGTCGTTGTCGCACCTCACGGGCGTCGGAGAGGCTGCGAAGCGTGAAGGCTGTTCAGCCGACCGTCTCCTTTCTCCCATCGAATGTGGAGTGAGTGCATGTCTCTCCCGCAGGGTGTTCGATTCCGCTTGACCGACGGCCAGCGGGGAATCTGGTACGCCGTCCAGGGCGACTTGGCCAATCCGCTCTTCGGCCTGGCGGAGCGGGTGGACATCCAGGGCCCCGTCGACACCGGGCTGTTCGAGGCCGCCCTGCGGCGGGTGGTGGACGAGACCGAGGCCCTGCGGGTGTCCTTCGGCGAGGACGCCGACGGCCCCTACCAGGTGGTGGCGCCCGCACTCGACTGGCCGTTCCACCTCGTGGACGTGGCCGGAGCGGACGATCCCGAAGCCGCCGTGCGCGACTGGACGTCGGCCGACCAGAGGCGTCCGGTGGACCTCTCCGCCGGACCGCTGTTCACCTTCGCGCTGTTCCGGCTCGCCGAGGACCGTTACGTCTGGTACCAGCGCCATCACCACATCGCGCTGGACGGTCTGAGCGTGGGCATGGTCGCCCGTCGGGTCGCCGCCGTGTACTCGGCCGCGTCGGCGGGGGAGCGGTGCCCGGAGTCCGGCCACGGTGGTCTGCGCGAGCTCATCGAGGCCGACGCCGCGTACGGCGAGTCCGAGGAGATCGCCGGCGACCGGCGCTACTGGGCCGAGCAGTTGGCCGACCGCCCCGAGGCGCATGGCCTGACCGCACAGCCCACCCGCTATCCGGACGGCCCGCTGCTGCGGGTCGTGTCCACGCTGGAGCCCGCCGCCGTCGAGTCGATCCGGTCGCTGGCCCGCGAGGCCGGTACGGCCTGGCCGACGGTGGCCGTCGCCGCCCAGGCGCTGTATCTGCACCGGATCACCGGCCGCACCGATGTCGTCCTCGCCCTCCCGGTCGCGGCCCGCCCCGGCGGCGACGCCGCCAACGTGCCCGGCATGGTGTCCAACCTCGTGCCGCTGCGGCTGTCCGTACGGCCCGGGGACACCGTCGCCGAACTGCTGGGCCAGGTCTCCCGGCGGATGCGCGGCGCCCTGCGCCACCAGCGCTACCGCTACGAGGAGCTGCGCCGCGACGTCGGCGCGCTGGCCGACGGCAGGCGCCTGGTCGGCCCGCGCGTCAACATCATCATGTTCGACTACGACCTGGACTTCGGCGGCCACCCGGGCGTGGTGCACAACCTGACCATCGGCCACGACGACGATCTGACCGTCGTCGTCGACAACCGGGCGGGCGACGGCGGGCTGCGGGTGGAGCTCAACGCCAGCCCCGAGCTGTACTCCGCCGCCGAGGTGGAGCGCCACGGCGAGCGGCTGACCGGACTGATGCGCGCCCTGGGCGCCGGTGCGCCGGACCGGGCGCTCGGAGCGCTGGACATCGCCACCGAGGCCGAGCGCCGGCAGGTGCTGGCGGACTTCGACGGCGCCGAGGCCCAGGCAGCCACCGCCGCCCTGGCCGCCCGGCCGGACAGCGACGGGGCCGCCACTGCCACCCTCGCCGAGCTGTTCGAGGCGCGGGTGCGGGAGTGCCCCGAGGCGGGGGCGGTGTCCCTCGGCGCGGACACGCTGACCTACGCCGAGCTGAACACGCGGGCGAACGCGCTGGCCCGGCTGCTGGCCGAGCGGGGCGCGGGGCCCGGCCGGTTCGTGGGCCTGGTGCTGCCCCGCTCGATCGACCTGGTGGTGGCGCTGCTGGCGGTGGTGAAGTCGGGCGCCGCCTATGTGCCCATCGACCCCGCGTATCCGGCGGACCGCATCGCGTACACCATCTCCGACGTGGACCTGACCCTGCTGATCACGGACAGGCGGGTCGAGGTGGCGCTCCCGGAGGGCGTGGAGCGGGTGGTGCTGGGCGACGAGGAGGCGCGGGCCCGGCTCGCCGCCCTGCCCGGCACCGATCTGACCGACGCCGACCGGCCCTCGCCCCTGCTGCCGGTGGCCCCCGCGTACGTCATCTACACCTCCGGTTCCACCGGGCGCCCCAAGGGCGTCGTGGTCTCCCACCGGAACGTGGTCCGGCTGTTCGCCGCCACCCGCAGGTGGTTCTCCTTCGGCGCCGACGAGGTGTGGACCCTGTTCCACTCCTACGCCTTCGACTTCTCGGTATGGGAGCTGTGGGGGCCGCTGCTGCACGGCGGGCGGCTCGTGGTGGTCCCGTTCGAGGTGTCGCGGTCGCCGGAGCGCTTCCTGCGGCTGCTGGCGGACGAGCGGGTGACCTTCCTCAACCAGACCCCGTCGGCGTTCTACCAGCTTGTCCACGCCGACCGGGAGGACCCTGCGACCGGCGACCGGCTGGCACTGCGCCATGTGGTCTTCGGCGGCGAGGCGCTGGACCTGGGGCGGCTGGCCGACTGGTACGAACGGCACGGCGCGGGCGCCCCCTGCGCACCGCTGCTGGTCAACATGTACGGCATCACCGAGACCACGGTGCACGTCAGCTATCTCGCCCTGGACGCCGAACTCGCCGCCTCGGGCGCCGGTTCGCTGATCGGCCGGGGCATCCCCGATCTGCGGGTGCGGGTGCTGGACGGCGCGCTGCGCCCGGCGCCCCCGGGCGTGGCCGGGGAGATGTATGTGGCGGGCGCCGGTGTCGCGCAGGGCTATCTGAAGCGGCCCGGCCTGAGCGCCTCCCGGTTCGTGGCCGACCCGTTCGCGGGCGACGGCAGCCGGATGTACCGCACCGGTGACCTGGCGCGCTGGAACGCCGACGGGCTGCTGGAGTACCTGGGCCGCGCCGACGACCAGGTGAAGATCCGCGGATTCAGGATCGAGACCGGTGAGATAGCGGCCGCGCTGTCGGCCTGCCAGGGCGTCGCCGACTGCGCCGTGGTCGCCCGGGACGACCGGGGCGGTGAGCGGCGGCTGGTGGCGTATGTGGTGCCGCAGGCCCCCGGCGAGGCGCTGGATTCCGGACTGCTGCGCAAGAAGCTCGGCGAGTCGCTACCGGACTACATGCTGCCCGCCGCGTTCGTCACCCTGCCCGCGCTGCCCCTGACCCCCAGCGGCAAGCTCGACGCACGGGCGCTGCCGGAGCCCGAGGTGGCCGGCGGGGCGGCCGGACGCGACGCCCGCACCCCGGGCGAGCAGGTGCTCGCCGGGCTGTTCGCCGAGGTGCTCGGCGTGCCCCGGGTCGGCGTGGACGACAACTTCTTCGCCCTCGGCGGCCATTCGCTGGCCGCCACCCGGCTCGCCGGCCGGGCCCGCTCCGTGCTCGGCGTGGAACTCGCCGTGCACGAGGTGTTCGACCGGCCCACCGTGGCCGCGCTCGCCGAGCTGCTGGACACCGCGAGGGCCGCGCGGACCGCGCTGGTCCCGGTGGACCGGCCCGACCCGATGCCGCTGTCGTTCGCCCAGGCCCGGCTGTGGTTCCTCGACCGGCTCGACGGACCCAACCCCACGTACAACATCCCCTTCCTGCTGCGGATGTCCGGCGATCTGGACGTCGCGGCGCTGCGGGCGGCGCTGCGCGATGTGCTGCTGCGGCACGAGAGCCTGCGCACCGTCTTCCCCGACACGGCGGGTGAGCCCCGGCAGCACCTGGTGGCCGCCGACGAGCTGCCGCCGCTGCCGTACGCGTCCGAGGTCACCGCCGCGGACCTGCCCGCCGCCCTCGCGGCCGCCGCGAGCCACAGCTTCCGGCTCGCCGGCGAACTGCCGCTGCGCGCCGAGCTGTTCCACCTCGGCGGCGGCGAGCATGTGCTGTCCGTCGTCGTCCACCACATCGCCGGGGACGGCTGGTCCCTGGCGCCGCTGGTGCGCGATCTGTCGGCCGCCTACACCGCCCGCTGCGACGGCCGGGCCCCCGGCTGGGAGCCGCTGCCGGTCACCTACGCCGACTACACCCTGTGGCAGCGGTCGCTGCTGGGCGAGGACTCCGACGAGACCAGCCCGCTGGCCCGTCAGCTGGCGTACTGGAAGAGCGCGCTGGCCGGTCTCCCCGAGGAGCTGGCCCTGCCCACCGACCGGCCGCGGCCCGCCGTGGCGAGCCACCGCGGCGCCGTACTGGACTGCGAGATCGGCCCCGAACTCCACCGTGAGCTGCTCGCCGTCGCCCACGCGGGCGGCGCCAGCGTGTTCATGGTGCTCCAGGCGGCGCTGGCCGTGCTGCTGTCCAAGCTCGGCGCGGGCGACGACATCCCGGTCGGCAGCCCGATCGCCGGACGGACCGACGAGGCCCTGGACGACATGGTCGGGTTCTTCGTCAACACGCTGGTGCTGCGCACCGACACCTCCGGGCGGCCGACGTTCACCGACCTCGTCGACCGGGTCCGCCGGGCCGACCTGGCGGCCTACGCGCATCAGGACGTGCCGTTCGAGCGGCTGGTCGAGGTGCTCAACCCGGACCGCTCGCGGTCCCGGCACCCGCTGTTCCAGATCCTGCTGAGCATGCAGGACCACCCGGACCGCACGCTGGACCTGCCCGGTCTGACCGCCTCGGTGACCCCGGGTGACCTCACCATCGCCAAGTTCGACCTGCAATTCGACTTCCAAGAGCGCCGGGACGAGGCGGGAGCGCCCGCCGGGATCGGCGGGCAGGTGCTGTACGCCACCGATCTGTACGACGCCGAGACCGTCGGCCGGATGGTGCGGCGGTTCCTGAAGGTGCTGGAGTCGGCCGTCGCGCGGCCCGGGACGAGCATCGCCGAGATCGACGTCCTGGCGCCCGAGGAGACCCGCCGACTGGCCGTGGAGTGGGCCGGCCCGGTCCGCGAGGTGCCCGCGCTCACCGGCTCGGTGCCCGCCCGGTTCGCCGAGCGGGTGGCCGCCGCCCCGGACGCGACCGCGCTCATCGCCGCCGACGGCACCGAGATCAGCTACCGGGAGCTGGAGACGCGCGCCAACCGGCTCGCGCACCGGCTGCTCGCCGCGGGCGCCGGCCCGGAGGCGCGGGTGGCCGTGCTCCAGCAGCGCTCGGTGGAGCTCGTCGTCTCCCTGCTCGCCGTGCTCAAGGCCGGTGCCGCGTATGTGCCGCTGGACTCGCGCGCCCCGCAGAGCCGCTGGGAGCAGGTGATGGAGCGGACCGAACCGTCGGTGCTGCTCGTCGACCGGGCCCAGCCGGAGCTGGAGTTCGGCCACCGGGCCACCACCGTCGTGGTCGACGGCGACCTCGATGACCTCGCCGGGCAGCCGGACCAGCCCCCCGCGGTGGCCGTCCACCCCGAGCGGCTCGCGTATGTGATGTTCACCTCCGGCTCGACGGGCCGCCCCAAGGGCGTCGCGGTCACCCACCGCGATCTGCTGGCGTTCGCCCTGGACGGCTGTTTCGCCGCCGACGCCCACCGCCGGGTGCTGCTGCACGCGCCGCACGCCTTCGACGCCGCCAACTACGAGCTGTGGGTGCCGCTGCTCACCGGCGGCACGGTGGTCATCGCCCCGCCGCAGGACATGGACGTCCGCACCCTGCGCCGGATGATCGCCGAGCACGGCATCACCGGACTGCACCTGACCGCCGGGCTGTTCCGCGTCGTGGCCGAGAACGACCTGGACTGCCTGACCGGTGTGCGGGAGCTGCTGGCCGGCGGCGACGTCGTGCCCGGTACGGCGGTGCGTGCCCTGCTCGAGCGCTTCCCCGGCATGGTGTTCAAGGACACCTACGGCCCGACCGAGACCACCTCCTTCGCCACCTTCCACCGGGTGACCTCCGCCGACCGGGTGCCCGACGTCGTACCGATCGGTGCCCCGCTGGACAACACCCGGGCCCAGGTCCTGGACGGCCAGTTGCGCCGGGTGCCGCCGGGCGTGGTCGGCGAGCTGTACATCGCCGGCGAGGGACTGGCGCGCGGCTACTGGCGCGCGCCCGCGCTCAGCGCGGAGCGGTTCGTCGCCGATCCGTACGGTCCGGCGGGGAGCCGGATGTACCGGGTGGGCGACCTCGCCCGCTGGACCGGCGAGGGGGTGCTGGAGTTCGCCGGCCGCGCCGACGATCAGGTGAAGATCCGGGGCTTCAGGATCGAACCCGGTGAGGTCGAGGCCGCGGTCGCCCGTCGGCCCGGTGTCGCCTCCGCTGCCGTGATCGTGCGCGAGGACCGCCCCGGGGACAAGCGGCTGGTCGCCTACGCGGTGCCCGCCCCGGGCCACCGCCTCGATGCGACCGCGCTGCGCGACCAGCTCGCCGAGGAGCTGCCCGACTACCTGGTGCCCTCCGCCGTACTGGCGCTGGACACCCTTCCGCTCACCCCGAACGGCAAGCTCGACCGCGCGGCGCTGCCGGAGCCGGAGCTCACCGGCGAGGGGGCGGGCAGGCCGCCGCGGACCCCGCAGGAGCAGGTGCTGTGCGGACTCTTCGCCGAGATCCTCGAACTGGCCTCGGTGTCGGTGGACGACAACTTCTTCTCCCTGGGCGGGCACTCCCTGCTCGCCACCCGGCTGGTGCTGCGCATCCAGGCCGTCCTGGGCGTCGATGTGGCGGTGCGCGACCTGTTCGACGCGCCGACCGTCGCCGAGATGGCCCGGCTGGTCGACCGGGCCACCGGGGCGCGCACCCCGCTGACGGCCCGGGAGCGCCCCGAGGCGGTGCCGCTGGCGTACCCGCAGCGCGGACTGTGGTTCATCAACCAGATGGACCACGCGGACGGCACCTACAACCTGGGTGTGTCGCTGCGCTTCACCGGACGGCTGGACCGCGGCGCGCTCTACGCCGCGCTGCACGACGTCATCGCCCGGCACGAGAGCCTGCGCACCCTCTTCCCCGACCGCGACGGCGTGCCCTCCCAGGTGGTGCTGGACGCCGACGAGGCCCGGGCCGAGATCCAGGTCTCCGAAGTGGCCGAGGAGCGGCTGGACGAGGCGCTGTCGAAGGTGGCGCGGCGCGGTTTCGACCTCGGCGCCGAACTGCCGATCCGCGCGGACCTGCTGGTGCTGAGCCCCACCGAGCACGTCTTCCTGATCGTGGTGCACCACATCGTCGCCGACGGCTGGTCCTTCGGCCCGCTGGTGGACGACCTGGTCGCCGCCTACACCGCGCGGCGCACCGGATCCGCCCCCACCTGGCGGCCGCTGCCGGTGCAGTACGCGGACTACACGCTGTGGCAGGCCGAGCTGCTGGGCGCCGAGGACGACCCGGACAGCCTGCTCGGCCGTCAGCTCGACTACTGGAAGCGGACCCTGGCCGGTCTGCCCGAGCAGCTGGAGCTGCCCACCGACCGGCCCCGCCCGGCGGTGCTGGGCAACGACGGCGACCGGCTGCCGCTGTCCCTGAGCCCCGAGCTGCATACCGCGCTGACCGACATCGCCCGCTCCAGCGGCGCCAGCCTCTTCATGGTGGTGCAGGCGGCCCTGGCCGGGCTGCTGTCCCGGCTGGGCGCGGGCGAGGACATCCCGATCGGCACGGCCATCGCGGGCCGCAACGACGAGTCCCTGGTGGACGGCATCGGCTTCTTCGTCAACACGCTGGTGCTGCGCAACGACGTGTCGGGCGATCCGACCTTCCGGCAGCTGGTGGAGCGGGTCCGGGAAGCGGACCTGGCCGCCTACGCCCACCAGGAGGTGCCGTTCGACCTGCTGGTGGAGACCCTGAGCCCGGACCGGTCGCTCTCCCGGCACCCGCTGTTCCAGACGATGCTCACCTTCGAGAACATCCCCGAGCTGAAGCTGCGCTTCCCCGGTCTGGACACCCGGCTGCACCCCGCCAACAACCGCACGGCCAAGTTCGACCTCGACTTCGCCATCGGCGAGACCTTCGACGCGGGCGGCACCCCGGCCGGGATGACCGGCACGCTGGTCTACAACACCGACCTGTACGACCGGGCCGGCGCGCAGACGCTGGCCGACCGGTTCGTACGCCTCCTGGAGACGGTGGCGGCCAACCCGGCCGTCCGCGTCACGGAGATCGACCTGCTCTCCGAGGCGGAGCGCCGGCGGGTGCTGGTGGAGTGGAACGGGGACGCGGCCGGTGAGGTCGCGGCCACCCTTCCGGAGCTGTTCGAGGCGCGGGTGCGGGAGTATCCCGGTGCGCGGGCGGTGTCCCTGGGCGGGGACGCGCTGACCTACCGGGAGCTGAACGAGCGGGCCAACGCGCTGGCGCGGTTGCTGGTCGAGAAGGGCGCGGGGCCGGGCCGGTTCGTGGGTCTGGTGCTGCCGCGGTCGGTGGATCTGGTGGTGGCGCTGCTGGCGGTGGTGAAGTCGGGGGCCGCGTACGTGCCGATCGACCCCTCCTATCCGGCGGACCGTATCGCCTACACGGTCTCGGACGTGGACCTGGCGCTCGTGGTGACGGACACCCGGGTCGAGGTGCCGCTGCCAAAGGGCGTGGCGCGGGTGGTGCTGGGCGATGAGGCGGTCGCGGGGCGGCTCGCCGGGCTGCCGGGCACGGACCTGACGGACGCCGACCGGATCGCGCCGCTCGTGCCGGGAGCGCCCGCGTACGTGATCTACACCTCGGGTTCGACGGGGCGTCCCAAGGGCGTGGTGGTCTCGCACGGCAATGTGGTGCGGCTCTTCGAGCACACGCGGCAGTGGTTCGCGTTCGGCCCGGACGATGTGTGGACGCTGTTCCACTCCTACGCGTTCGACTTCTCGGTGTGGGAGCTGTGGGGGCCGCTGCTGCACGGTGGCCGGCTCGTGGTGGTGCCGTTCGACGTGTCCCGTGCGCCGGAGCGTTTTCTGCGGCTGCTGGCGGACGAGCGGGTGACCTTCCTCAACCAGACGCCATCGGCCTTCTACCAGCTCGTCCACGCCGACCGGGAGGATCCGGGGACCGGCGATCGGCTGGCGCTGCGCCATGTGGTCTTCGGCGGCGAGGCGCTGGACCTGGGACGGTTGACGGATTGGTACGAACGGCACGGTGCGGGCGCCGCCTGTGCGCCGCTGCTGGTGAACATGTACGGCATCACCGAGACCACGGTCCACGTCAGCCATCTGCCGCTGGACGCGGAGCTGGCGGCCTCGGGCGCGGGCTCGCTCATCGGCCGGGGCCTTCCGGACCTGCGGATCTATGTACTGGACGGTGCGCTGCGCCCGGTGCCCCCAGGAGTGGCGGGGGAGATGTACGTGGCCGGTGGCGGCGTGGCGCAGGGGTATCTGAAGCGGCCGGGGCTGAGCGCGTCGCGGTTCGTGGCCGATCCGTTCGCCGGTGATGGTGCGCGCATGTACCGGACCGGCGATCTGGCCCGCTGGACCGCGGAGGGTCTGCTGGAGTATCTGGGCCGGGCGGATGACCAGGTGAAGATCCGGGGCTTCCGGATCGAGACGGGGGAGATCGCCGCCGTGCTCTCCGCCTGCCGGGGCGTGGCCGACTGCGCGGTGGTCGCCCGGGACGACCGGAGCGGCGAACGCCGGCTGGTCGCCTATGTGGTGCCGCAGGACCCGGATGAGGCACCGGAACCGGGCCCGCTGCGCGACACGCTCGCCGCGTCGCTGCCCGACTACATGCTGCCGTCCGCGTTCGTGGAGCTGGAAGCGCTGCCCTTGAACGCCAGCGGCAAGCTCGACCGCAAGGCGCTGCCCGCCCCGGAGTACGCGCCGGCGTCGGCGGGCCGCGCGGCGGGCACACCCCGCGAGGAGATCCTCTGCGGGCTGTTCGCCGATGTGCTCGGCGTGCCCGCGGTCGGCGTGGACGACAACTTCTTCGACCTGGGCGGCCATTCGCTGCTGGCGGCAAGGATCGTCAACCGGATCCGTTCGGTGCTGGCCGTCGAGCTGTCCGTCCGCACGCTCTTCGAGGCCCCGACCGTGGCGGCGCTGGCGAGGGCCCTGGACGGGGAGGCGGCCGCGCGGCTGCCGCTGACCGCCCGCGAGCGGCCCGAGGTGCTCCCGCTCTCGTCCGCCCAGCGCAGGCTGTGGTTCCTGGGCCGGATGGAGGGGCCGAGCGCCACCTACAACGTGCCGGTGGTGCTCCGGCTGTCCGGGGCGCTGGACCGGGCCGCGCTGGAGCTGGCGCTGTCCGACCTGATCGGCCGGCACGAGAGCCTGCGCACGGTCTTCCCCGAGACCGACGGCTCGCCCCGGCAGCAGGTGTGGGACCCGGACGCGGTGCGCGTGCCGCTGACCGTGGTGGAGACGGCCGAGGCCGCGCTGCCGGAGCTGCTCCGGGCGACCGTCGCCCGGGGTTTCGACCTGACCGTCCAGCTCCCGCTGCGCACCACCTTGTTCGCGCTCGGCGAGAACGAGTACGTCCTGGCCGTGGTGATCCATCACATCGCCACCGACGGCTGGTCCACGGCGCCGCTGGTGCGCGACCTGTCGGCCGCCTACGCCGCCCGCTGCGACGGCCGGGCCCCGGCCTGGGCGCCGCTGCCGCTGAGCTACGCCGACTACACCCTCTGGCAGCGCGACCACCTCGGCGACGAGGACGACCCGCAGAGCCTGGCCTCCCGTCAGCTCGCGTACTGGCGCCAGGCGCTCGCCGGGCTGCCGGACGAGCTGACCCTGCCCACCGACCGGCCCCGGCCGGCCGTGGCCGGGCACCGCGGCCGCACCCTGGACTTCGCGATCGAACCCGGGCTGCACGACCGGCTCACCGCGCTGGCCCGGGCCCGCGGGGTCAGCACCTTCATGGTGCTGCAGTCGGCGCTGGCCCTGCTGCTGACCAAACTGGGCGCCGGAGAGGACATCCCGGTCGGCAGCCCCATCGCCGGGCGCTCCGACCAGGCCCTGGAGGACCTGATCGGCGTCTTCCTGAACACGCTGGTGCTGCGCACCGACACCTCGGGCGACCCGACGTTCGACCGGCTGCTGGACCGGGTGCGGCGCACCGCGCTGGACGCCTACGCCCACCAGGACCTGCCGTTCGAGCGGCTGGTGGAGGTGGTCGACCCGGAGCGGTCCCTGGCCCGGCATCCGCTGTTCCAGGTCATGCTGATGGTCCAGAACATGCCGGCCGCCGAGACCGCGCTGGGTGAGCTGGCCCTGCGGCCCGAGCTGGTCGACCTGGGCGTCGCCAAGGTCGATCTGAGCTTCGCCTTCGGTGAGCGGCCGGAGCGGCCGGGCGCGCTGTCCGGCGTCTGCGAGTACAACACCGATCTGTTCGACGAGGACAGCGTGGAGACGCTGGTCCGGCGGCTGGTCCAGGTGCTGGAGGCGGTCACCGGTGACCCGGGGCTGCGGATCAGCGAGGTCGATGTGCTCTCGGCGGCCGAGCGCGAGCGGGTGCTGGTCGAGTGGAACGACACCGCGCGGCCGCTGCCCGCACGCCGGGTCCATGAGCTGTACGAGGCGCGGGCCGCCCGTACGCCGTCGGCCGTCGCGGTGGTCTCCGGCGGTGTCGAGCTGACCTACGCCCAGCTGGACGAGCGGGCGAACCGGCTCGCCACGCTGCTGACCGCCCGCGGTGTGGGCCCCGAGCGTCTGGTGGCCGTGGCGATGCCGCGCTCCGCGGACCTGCTCGTCGCCCTGCTGGCCGTGCTCAAGACCGGGGCGGCCTATCTGCCGCTGGACCCGGACCACCCGAAGGACCGGATCGGCTACACCCTCCAGGACGCCCGCCCCGCGCTGGCACTGGTCACCTCCGGCACCGCGCCGCTGCTCACGGCGGGCGGCGGGGACGGCGACGGGGAGGCGGCCGCCACCGGTGATGCGGCGGGCGGTGGCGTACCGGCTCTGGTGCTGGACGATCCGGCCACCGTCGCCGAGCTGGCGGCGGCGCCCACGGCCGCGCCCGGTGTGGTGTGCTCGCCGGACCACCCGGCGTATGTCATCTACACCTCCGGTTCGACCGGCCGCCCCAAGGGCGTGGTCGTCCCGCACGGCGCGCTGAGCAACTTCCTGGACGACATGGCCGAGCGGTTCGGCCTCGGTCCCAGCGACCGGCTGCTCGCGGTCACCACCGTGTCGTTCGACATCGCGGCGCTGGAGCTCTATCTGCCGCTGCTGTGCGGCGCGGGCGTGGTGATCGCCGACCGGGACACCGTGCGCGACCCGGCCGCGCTGCTGCGGATGGCCGAGGAGACCGGGGCCGGCATCGTCCAGGCGACACCGTCGCTGTGGCAGGCCATGGTCACCGCGTCGCCGGAGGGCGTACGCGGGCTGCGGGTGCTGGTCGGCGGTGAGGCGCTGCCGGAGGCGTTGGCCGCGCGGCTGCGTACGTCCGCCGCCGGGCTGACCAACCTCTACGGGCCGACCGAGACCACCATCTGGTCGACGGCCGCGGACCTGACGGACGGCCACGGCGTGCCCTCGATCGGCACTCCGATCGCCAACACCCAGGTCTATGTGCTGGACGACCGGCTGCGGCCGGTCGCCCCCGGGGTGCCGGGCGAGCTGTACATCGCCGGCGCGGGCGTCGTGCGGGGCTACCACAACCGGCCCGCGCTGACCGCGGAACGGTTCGTGGCCTGCCCGTTCGGCGGCCCCGGCGAGCGCATGTACCGCACGGGCGACATCGTCCGCCGGACCGCCGACGGCCGGCTGGAGTTCTCGGGCCGGGCCGACCACCAGGTGAAGGTGCGCGGTTTCCGGATCGAGCTCGGGGAGATCGAGACGGTGCTGACCGCCCATGAGGCGGTCGGCCAGGCCGTGGCGCTCGCCCGCGCCGACCAGGGCGAGGCCGCGCGGCTGGTCGCCTATGTGGTGCCGCGGACCCCGGGTGAGGAGCTGGATCCCGGGCTGCTGCGCACGAAGCTCGGCGAGTCGCTGCCGGAGTACATGATCCCGTCCGCGTTCGTGGTCCTGGACCGGCTGCCGCTCACCCCGAACGGAAAGCTGGACCGCAAGGCGCTGCCCGCGCCGAGCTTCGGCGCGGCGGCCGATTCGCGGCCCCCGCGGAACCCGGTCGAGGAGGCGCTGTGCGCGGTCTTCGCCGAGGTGCTCCGGCTGTCCTCGGTCGGCATCGACGACAGCTTCTTCGAACTGGGCGGCGACAGCATCGTGTCGATGCAGCTCATCGCCCGCGCCCGCGCGGCGGGTCTGGTCCTCGCCGTCAACGACGTCTTCGAGCACAAGACGGTGGCCGGGCTCGCCGCGGTGGCCGAGGTGCTCGACGACGCGGTCTCCCGTGAACCGGACAACCCCGTCGGCGAGTTCGCCCCCACGCCGATCATGCACTGGCTGCGTGAGCGCGGTGGTGCGATCGACTCCTTCAGCCAGCCGATGCTCGTCCGGACCCCGGCGGGCCTGGACCTGCCGACGCTCACCACCGCGCTCCAGGCGCTGCACGACCGGCACGATGTGCTGCGCGCCCGGCTGGGCGAGGACGGCGAGGGCGGCTGGCGGCTGAGCGTGCCACCGGCCGGGTCGGTGTCCTGTGCGGAACGCGTCCGCCGGGTCGGCATCGCCGAAGCCGCGGCCGGGGACCTCGCCCCGCTGCTCGACCGCGCCCTCACCGAGGCCCGTGCGGAACTGGCGCCCCGGGACGGCGAGATGGTGCGCGCGGTGTGGTTCGACGCCGGTCCCGGACAGCCGGGACGGCTGCTGCTCGTCGCCCACCACCTGGTGGTCGACGGGGTGTCCTGGCGGATCCTGCTGCGGGACCTCGCCGACATCGCGACGGCCCTCGCCGCCGGACGGGAGCCGGAGCTCACCCCGGTGGGCACCTCGGTGCGCCGGTGGAGCGAACGGCTGGCGGCCGAGGTGCGCAGGCCGGAACGGCGGGCGGAACTGCCGCTGTGGACGGAGATCCTGTCCGCCCCGGACGTCCAGCTCGGCGCCCCGGACACCTCGTCGGGCGGGGTCACCCCGGGCCCCGGGCGCGACCCGGCCGGACCGGTCGCCCGCGTCACCATGACGCTGCCGGCCGCACGGACCGCGCCGCTGCTCGACCAGGTGCCGTCGGTGTTCCACTGCGGTGTGGACGACGTGCTGCTGAGCGCGCTGGCGCTGGCGATCGCCGACCGGCGCCGCCGGCTGGGCTCGACGGCCACCTCGGTGCTGGTCGCCGTGGAGGGGCACGGACGGGACGAGAGTGTCGGGGGCGTGGATCTGTCCCGCACGGTGGGCTGGTTCACCAGCCTCCACCCGGTGCGGCTGGACCCCGGCCAGGTGCAGTGGGGCGACCTGTGGTCGGGCGGCCCGGCCACCGGGCGGGTGGTCAAGCGGATCAAGGAACAGCTGCGCGCGGTGCCCGGCACCGGGATCGGCTACGGACTGCTGCGCCATCTGGACCGGGAGACGGCCGCGGAGCTGGCCGGGTCGGCCGTGCCGCGGATCGGCTTCAACTATCTGGGCCGGGTCGAGTTCCACGACGGGCCCGGGGGCGACTGGCTCCCGGCCTCGGAGGCGCTCGGGCTCGACCTCGGCGACGGTCCGCTCACCCCGTACGGACTGGAGCTGAACGCCGTCACCATCGACCGCCCCGGCGGCCCGGAGCTCATGGTGACGTGGACCTACGCCCAGGACGTGCTGTCCGAGGCGGAGGTACGGGAGGTCGGCGAGGCGTGGCTGCGCGCCCTGGAGGGGATGGCGCTCCATGCGGCCGGACCCGGCGCGGGCGGCCACACCCCCTCGGACCTCGCCCTGTCGAATCTGGAGCAGGAGGAGATCGAGTTGCTGGAGGACGAGTGGTGAAGCGTCGATGACCATCACCTCTGAGGAGTTCACCCGGACCATGGCCCGGGTGCCGGCCCCCGTGACGGTGGCCACGACGGTCGACGCGTCCGGGCGCAGATGGGGGTTCACGGGCAGCTCGTTCAGCTCGCTGTCCCTGGCCCCGCCCCTGGTGCTGATCTGCCTGGGCAAGTCCGCGAGCACCCATGAGGCGTTCACCACCGCCGGAAGTTTCATGATCAACGTCCTGGCGGAGGGACAGGCGGACATCGCGAGGCGCTTCGCCGCCTCCGGTGTGGACCGGTTCGCGGCGGGGGACACCCTGCCGATGGAGCTGGGGCTGCCGGGCATACCGGAGGCGGTCGCCCGGGTCGCCTGTGCACTGCACCGCGTGGTGGACGGCGGCGACCACTCCGTCCTCATCGGCCGGGTGGTGGCGGCCCACGTCGGTGAGGACGCCCCGCTGGTCTACTACGACCGGTCCTTCCAGCGCCCGGTGTCGGTGGCCGAGACGGCCCCCGGGGCCGCGGTCTGGTGAGCGCGGCCCCGGGGGCCGGGGACGGATCGACCGCGGGGGCTCAGTGCCCCCGCGCGATCCACTCGTCCAGGTGCGGGGCCTCGTCCCCGATGGCCGTGGAGTCGCCGTGGCCGGTGCGGACCAGCGTCTCCGGGGGCAGCGTCAGCAGCCGCTCCCTGATCGACTCGACGATCGTCGGGAAGGACGAGTAGGAGCGCCCGGTCGCGCCGGGGCCGCCCTGGAAGAGGGTGTCCCCGGAGAAGACCGTGGTCAGCGCCGGGGCGTGCAGGCAGACCGCACCGGGGGAGTGGCCGGGGGTGTGCAGCACCCGCAGCTCGGTCCCCGCGACGGTGAGGACGTCGCCGTCGGCCAGCGGCTTGTCCGGGGCGCGGTCCGGGTGGCGCATCCGCCACAGCACCTCGTCCTCCGGGTGCAGCAGGATCGGCGCGCCGGTGCGCTCGGCGAGGGCCGGGGCGGCGTCGATGTGGTCGTCGTGGCCGTGGGTGCAGATGATGCCGAGCAGCCGGCGGTCGCCGATGGCGTCCGCGATGGCGTCGGCGTCATGCGCGGCGTCGATCACGTACACCTCGTGGTCGTCGCCGATCAGCCACACGTTGTTGTCCACCTCCCAGGTACCGCCGTCCAGCGAGAAGGTGCCGGAGGTGACGAGGTGGTCGACGCGTACGGGCGGAGGGGTCATCAGAACATCACCACCGAGCGGAGCACCTCTCCGCGGTGCATCTTGGCGAACGCCTCCTCGATGTCCTCCAGCCCGATCGTCTCGCTGACGAACGCGTCCAGGTCGAGGCGGCCCTGCTGGTAGAGGTCGATCAGCATGGGGAAGTCGCGGGACGGCAGACAGTCCCCGTACCAGGAGGACTTGAGCGCCCCGCCGCGCCCGAAGACGTCCAGGAGCGGCAGCTCCAGCTTCATCTCGGGGGTGGGGACACCGACCAGGACGACCGTGCCGGCCAGATCGCGGGCGTAGAACGCCTGCTGGTACGTCTCGGGGCGGCCCACCGCCTCGATGACGACGTCGGCGCCGTTGCCGTCGGTCAGCTCCCGGACGGCCTCGACGACGTCGACGCTGCCCGCGTGGAGGGTGTGGGTGGCGCCCAGTGAGCGGGCCCACTCCAGCTTCCGCTCGTCCAGATCCACCGCGATGATCTTCGCGGCCCCGGCCAGCCGTGCCCCGGCGACCGAGGCGGCGCCGACACCGCCGCAGCCGATCACGGCGACCGAGTCGCCGCGCTGGACATTGCCGGTGTTGAGCGCGGCGCCGATGCCGGCCATCACGCCGCAGCCGAGCAGCCCGGCCGCGGCGGGCGAGGCCGAGGGGTCGACCTTGGTGCACTGCCCGGCGGCCACCAGGGTCTTCTCGGCGAACGCGCCGATGCCGAGCGCCGGGGTCAGCGCGGTGCCGTCGGTCAGCGTCATGGGCTGCTTGGCGTTGTGGGTGTTGAAGCAGTACCAGGGGCGGCCGCGGCGGCAGGCCCGGCACTCGTGACAGACGGCCCGCCAGTTGAGGATCACGAAGTCGCCGGGGGCCACCTCCGTGACGCCCTCGCCCACGGACTCCACGATGCCCGCCGCCTCATGGCCGAGCAGGAAGGGGAACTCATCGTTGATCCCGCCCTCCCGGTAGTGCAGATCGGTGTGGCAGACGCCGCACGCCTGGACCTTCACCACCGCTTCGCCGGGGCCGGCGTCCGGCACCACGATCGTCTCGATCCTGACCTTCTCGCCCTTGCCGGGGGCCACCACGCCGCGTACCTGTTGAGTCATGACAGCAGCGTAAGTGGCGACCAGCGGCTACGACAGGGATGACGGGGCACGCCCGGAACGGGCCGCACCGGTGTTCCCCGGTGCGGCCCGTCACCGCTTGGGCGGACCGCTTACTTCACGTTGATCGCGGTCCAGGCGGCGGCGACCGCCTTGTACTCGGTGGAGTTCGCCCCGTAGAGGTCGGACGCGGCACTGAGGGTGCCGGTGCGGGCGCCCGCGTACTTGGTCGTCGAGGTCCAGTACGTGGTCAGGGCCCGGTACCAGATCTTGATGGCCTTGTCCCGGCCGATCCCGGTGACGGTCGAGCCGTTGTAGGTCGGGCTGTTGTAGCTCACGCCGTTGATGACCTTCGCGCCGCTGCCCTCGGACAGCAGGTAGAAGAAGTGGTTGGCGGGACCGGAGGAGTAGTGGACGTCGATGTTGCCGAGCGTCGAGGACCAGTAGTCCTTGGACGCCCCGTCCTTGCTGGGCTTGTCCTGGTAGCGCAGCGGGGTGCCGTCCCCATTGATGTTGATCTTCTCGCCGATGAGGTAGTCACCGACGTCCGCGGAGTTGCCGGCGTAGAACTCCACCGCGGTGGCCATGATGTCGGAGGTGGCCTCGTTGAGACCGCCGGGCTCACCGGCGTAGTTGAGGTTCGCGGTGGCCGCGGTCACGCCGTGGCTCATCTCGTGGCCGGCCACGTCCATCGAGGTCAGCGCGTTGGCGTTGCCGGAGCCGTCGCCGTAGGTCATGCAGAAGCACGAGTCCTGCCAGAAGGCGTTCACGTAGTTGTTGCCGTAGTGGACGCGGGAGTACGAGCCCACGCCGTTGTTCTTGATGCCGTTGCGGCCCAGGAACTCCTTGTAGAAGTCCCAGGTCTCGGCCGCGCCGTAGTGCGCGTCGACGCCGGCGGTCTGGCGGCCGCCGCCCCATACGTCGTCCGCGTCGGTGAACAGGGTGCCGGTTCCCGAGCTGCCCTGATTCAGGTCATAGGTCTTGTGGTTGCCTCGGGCACCGTCTGTGAGGCTGTAGGTGGAGCCGCTCTTGGTGGTGCCCAGGGGCACCGTGCCGCTGTACTTGCTGGTGCCGGTGCCGGTCTCGACACCCTCCCACTGGGACAGCTTCGCGCCCGTGGTGGCGTCGGTGACGACGTGCAGCTCGCTCGGGGTGCCGTCGGCCTGCGTCCCGGTGACGACGGTCTCCCAGGCCAGGACGGGCTTGCCGGTGGCCGCCCAGACCACCTTCCGCGGCGACTTGGCCTTCTCGCCGGTGGTCGCCTTCGGCGCGGCCTTCAGGGCGGTGCCGGAGGCGGCCTGCGGGGCCACGGCGGCGTCGGTGCTCTTGACGGCTATCCGCGCGCCGGTGGCCTTGTTGACGGAGCGCGCGCCACTGGTCTTCTCGTGGACGACCAGGTCGCCACCGAGGACCGGCAGCCCCGCGTAGGTGCGCTCGTAGCGGGTGTGAACGGTTCCGTCCGCGTCCTTGATGACGTCGCGGACGAGGAGCTTCTCCTTGGCCCCGAGTCCGAGGGACTCGGCCTGCGCGGAGGCGTCGGCCTGGGCCGCCTTGATCGCGGTGGCGCGCTCGGGGGCGGTCAGCGGAAGCGCCGTGGCGCCCGCCTCGCGGGAGCGCTCCGGCTGGGCGCTGGCCTGGCCGGACTGCACACCGATGACGACCATGGCGGCGGAGGCGACGAGCGCCGCCACGCGGACGGTCTTCTTACGGGGGGAGGAAGCGATGGGTCTCACTCGGTCTCCTTGCCTTGGGGCCGCCGGGTCGCGGCCCTGTGTAGGGGGTACGGACGGCCATGGGTGGGCCCTCCGGTCGAGCAGGAGTGGTGCGAGTGGTGCACATTGCGCTGCGAGAAGGCCCTACCGCGGAGTCAGAGGACGCGCAGCGGGCCGACCAGAGATTGTCATCGAACGATCGATTCGGGTAGGCGCGTAACAAGAATTTGACTCGACGTTGTTCAAGTGGGGGCGAATTCGGTCAGCGAGGCATGAGGCAACAACAGTTGTTTGATGCCGACTTATGGCGCTACGTCATGCCCCTGTTGGATCGGCGCCTCCGGCCGCTCCGGGGGCCGGTACCGGCCGATCGCCCAGGTGGCGAGCGCGGCGGGCCGCTCGGCGGCCCCGGAGGGCGGCGTTGCTGTGTACGCGACGAGAAGACGATCTGTGTGCCCAACGGCGCGCAACACCCTCACCCCGGGCACCGGCACCGGCCCAGCCGCTGGGCGGAGCGGCGGCGGGGGGGAGCTCAGAACTCCAGCACGGCGCGGTAGCGCGCGCGTCCGTGGCGGACATGGTCGAGCGCCTCGTCCATGCGCGCGACCGGGAAGGTCTCGACGGCCGGGCGGATGCCGTGCCGCGCCGCGAAGTCCAGCATCTGCCGGTTCTCCGCCGGTGACCCCACGAGGCCGCCGACCAGCCGCTTCTCGCCCAGCAGAAGGCTCAACGGCCGGAAGCCGAACGGCCCGTGGGGAACGCCGACCACGCACAGCGTCCCCTGCGGCCGCAGCGCCGCGAGATACGCGTCCCACGGCAGATCGGCCGAGACGGTCGAGAGGATGAAGTCGAACGAGCCCGAGACCCGCTCGAGCCCCTCCTCCGCGGCGACGAACTCATGGGCGCCGAACCGGCGGCTGTCGTCCGCCTTCGCCGCCGTCGAGGAGATGGCGGTCACGTGGCAGCCCCATGTGGCGAGGAACTGGATCGCGAGGTGGCCCAGGCCGCCCACCCCCACCACGGCGACCCGGTCGGTGGGCCGGACCCCGTTCCGCGTGATCGCCGAGAACACGGTGATCCCGGCGCACAGGAGCGGCGCCGCGTGCTCGGAGGCGAGGGAGTCGGGGATCGGCTGGACATACCGCCAGTCGCTCGCCCGCACCCGGGTGGCGAACGCGCCGCGGTGGCCGCGCAGCACCGTGTCGTCCTTGTCCGCGCACAGATACTGCCGACCGCTGAGGCACCACTCGCAGGCGAAGCACGCCCCCGCCACCGCGCCGACGCCCACCCGCCGGCCGACGGCAAGCTGTCCGCCGTCGACAGCGCTGCCCACGGCCTCGATCACCCCGACCGCCTCATGGCCCGCGACCAGCGGGAACCGGGAGTAGCCGTGCGCGTCGTCGACCATGCCGACGTCGGTCCGGCAGACGCCGCAGTGCGTCACGGCGACGTCGACCTCCAGGGGTCCCAGGGGCTCCGGCTCGTACTCGAGCGCCTGAACAGGGCCACCGGCCCGCTCCACCGCGTAGGCGCGCACGGTCATGCGCCCCACCTCATTTCTAACTAACTAGTTGGTTGGTTTTTGTACGCTACGCGGCAGCGCCCGCGCTGGCAACTAACCAGTTGGTAACCTGAGCCCCGTGTCTCCCCGGAAAAGCGATGCCACCCGCCGCCGCCTGCTCGACGCGGCCACCGCCGACTTCGCCGCCCATGGCATCGCGGGCGCCCGGGTCGACCGCATCGCGGCCGCCGCGGGCATCAACAAGGCGCAGCTGTACGCCTACTTCGGAGACAAGCTCGGCCTCTTCGGCGCCGTCTTCCGCCTCCACGCCGATGTCGTCGTCGACTCCGTGCCGTTCACGGCCGACGACCTCCCCCAGTACGCCGTGCGGCTGTACGACACCGCCATGGAACGGCCGGAGCTGATCCGCCTGGCCACCTGGGCGAGGCTCGAAGGAGTGGCCACCAACAACCTGGTGACCGAGTCATCGGCCACCGTCGCCACCAAACTCCAGGCGATCGCCGACGCCCAGCGCGACGGCCGGATCACCGACTCGATGGACCCTCAGGACGTCCTCGCACTGCTGATCGCCATGGCCCTGACCTGGTCCGCCTCCGGCCTCTCCGCGACAGCCGCCCCGGACGACCCGCCCGCGGCCCACGACCGCCGCAAGCAGGCCCTCTCCCGGGCGGTCTCGGGCGCCTTCGGCGCGCGGGGCTGATCGTCCTCCGAAAGGGTGACTACGGGCCGGACCGCCCGGGACCGCTCGCCTACGCTGGAAGCATCGCTCCGTACGAAGGAGGTCCACCGTGGTACTGACGGCCCCCGAGCGCGAGGCGCGCGCGGACAGTGGCGAGAGCACCGCTTCATCGGTCGAGGAAGCCTTCGTGGCGTTGAGCGCGGCAGCCCCCGAGGGATGGCGCGTGGAACTGATCGAAGGAGAAATCCACGTGGTGCCTCCCGCTAACGGTGAGCACGAAGAGATTGTGTCGGAAGTGACTGGGCAGGTACGCGACCACAGGAAAGACCTGGGGCGCTACACGGGCATCGGACTTCGTGTTCCGGATGCGTCACCAACCGGCAAGGTCGTTCCTGATTTCGTCATCGCGCCGAAGGGGAGCTTCGGCGACTCCTTGGAGTATCACGACCCCGGCGCGGTGATGCTCGTCGGCGAGGTCACCTCGCATTCGACCGCCGACAACGACCGGGGGCCCAAGCTGCGGGGCTATGCGGCGGCGGGCATTCCGTTCTACCTGCTGATCGACCGGGAGCGGAAGCAGGCCGTGCTGCACTCCCTGCCCGCCGGGAAGAGGTACACCCGCAAGGTCGAGGTCGACATCTCCCAGCCGCTGTCGCTGCCCGAACCGCTCGGGTTCGACCTGGACACCAGCGAGTTCTGACCCGGTTCCCTTTGTAAGGGCCACATAAGGGCCTTATGAGTGCCTTATAGGCGTCGGTATGGCGAGGGCCGCCCCTGGTGTGGGGCGGCCCTCAGTGTTTCCGCGCCGGTGAAACCTCAGACGTTGACGCCGAAGTCCTGGGCGATGCCCACGAGACCGGCGGCGTAGCCCTGGCCCACGGCACGGAACTTCCACTCCGCGCCATTGCGGTACAGCTCGCCGAAGACCATGGCGGTCTCGGTCGCGGCGTCCTCGCTCAGGTCGTAGCGGGCGATCTCGGTGCCGCCGGCCTGGTTGACGATGCGGATGAACGCGTTCCGCACCTGGCCGAAGTTCTGGCTGCGGGACTCGGCGTCGTAGATCGAGACCGGGAAGACGATCTTCTCCACGTCGGCCGGCAGACCGGCCAGGTTGACGTTGATCTGCTCGTCGTCGCCCTCGCCCTGGCCGGTGACGTTGTCACCGGTGTGGACGATGGTCTGGTCCGGGGTGGACTTGTTGTTGAAGAACACGAAGTGCTGGTCGGAGTAGACCTTGCCGTTCGCGTTCACGGCGATGGCACTCGCGTCGAGGTCGAAGTCGGTGCCCGTGGTGGTGCGGACGTCCCAGCCGAGGCCGACCGTGACGGCGGTCAGGCCCGGTGCCTCCTTGGTGAGCGAGACGTTGCCGCCCTTGGACAGGCTTACAGCCATGGGGAGTCCCTTTCGTGGTCTCGATGATTCGAGGCGACGGGCGAAGCCGTCGTCACCCTCCACAACGCCACGAACAGCCCGACAGGTTCCAGCTCCCTTTACTTTCTTTGCCAAACCCTGATGCGGCGGTGTGACGAGATAACCGGATGACGCCGCCGGGGTCGGCGGGCGACCATGGACGCATGCCCGCGCCCTATGTCATCCGAGGTTCCGTCTCCCTGCCGGAGGCCGAGCTGGTGTGGCGTTTCTCGCGGTCCTCCGGGCCCGGGGGGCAGCACGTCAACACCAGCGACAGCCGGGTCGAGCTGCGCTTCGACCTCGCCCGCACCGAGGCGCTGCCGCCCGTATGGAAGGAGCGCGCGCTGGAGCGGCTGGCCGGCCGGCTGGTGGACGGGGTGGTGAGCGTACGGGCCTCCGAGCACCGTTCGCAGTGGCGCAACCGCGAGACGGCCGCCGTAAGGCTCGCATCGCTGCTCGCGGAGGCGACCGCGCCACCGCCCAAGCCGCGCCGCCCCACCCGGATCTCCCGGGGCCTCAACGAGCGGCGGCTGCGGGAGAAGAAGCAGCGCAGTGACGTCAAGCGGGGGCGTACGGGGCGGGGCTGGACGTAGGACGTAGCACCGGGCCGGGGCCGACTGGGCCCCCGCTCCTTACTCTTCGGCCTCCCCCCGGCCGCCCTCACCCCAGCGCCCGGTAGCGCCCCCTGAAGTACGTCAGCGGCCCGCCCTCCGCGGCCGGTGTCGCCGCGTCCAGCACCCGTGCCACCACCAGCGTGTGGTCCCCGGCCGTCACCCGCTGCTCGGTGCGGCACTCCAGCGTCGCCAGCGCGCCCACCGCGAGCGGGGCGTCCGTGTGCTCGCCCCGCACCACGGGCATGTCCTCGAACAGCAACCTGTCGCTGATGCGCCCCTTCATGGCGAATCGTCCCGCGATGTGCCGCTGACCTTCCGACAGGACCGATACCGCCCAATGCGGCTGTCGCTCCAGCAGCTCATCCATCCGCGAACCGTTGCGAACGCTCACCATCACCAGCGGCGGGTCAAGTGACACTGACATGAACGCGGTGGCCGTCATGCCGACGTCCTCGCCGCGCGGCCCCTCCTCCGGATCATGTGCGGTCACCAGCACCACGCCCGCGGTGAGCCGGGACAGCGCGGCACGGAACTCGTCCTCACTCACCCCACCAGCATGGGGGACGGAGGGCTCGGCTGGACTGGAAGGAGTCGTCGGGAACACCCTTCGACGCTAACCGCCCCCGTCCCCTCCCCGCATCGGGCCCGGGGACCACGGCGGGCTTAGGCCATCGGCCGTAGGCCGGGCGCCGGCCGGAAGGCGCCCGGCCTATTCGGGCGGCCGCCTTGCATGGCCAGGTATCTCCGTTCCGGAATTTGCGTTCACAAAAACTAGGAGCGCTCCCACCCCCTCTGTCAAAGAAGTGAATACGTTCTGTGACATGAGTCACAGCAGGCAGTAATTGTTGACCCTGTGTACCGAGTGAACAGCTCGCTGTGATTCAGTGGCCGTGGCAATCGGACGACAAGACGCCAGGAGTTTGCTGTCGAGGTCTCGGGGGAGTGCGATCGATGGAGACCGAGTCGGAGCCGTACATCCGCCTTGCGACACTGCGGCAGCTGCACCAGGTAGTCGCCGATCTGAACACCGCCCGCAGCCTCGCCGACACGCTTCAGGCCGTCGCCGACGGCGTCATCGCCGGGCTCGGGTTCGAGCTGTCGGCCGTCAACCTCGTCCGCCCCGACGGAGACCTCGTCGTCGCCGCCGTCGGCGGCAGCGCCGGGGCCGAGGCGCTGATGGCCGGGCGGGTCGGCTCCCGCTGCTCCTGGGAGCGCAGGCTGTCCATGGGCGACCGCTGGGGGGATCTGCGCTTCATCCCGTACAGCGAGGGCTGGGTCCTCGACGACGACGATGTCCCGCAGTGGCACACCCCCGGCCCCGCGCCCCGCTTTCCGGACGAATGGCACCCCATGGACCGCCTGTTCGCCCCGCTCTACGCGGCGGGCGCCTCCGGCGGCGAGCTCATCGGCGTCATCTCGGTCGACAAACCGCGCAACGGCCGCCGCCCCGGCGCCTGGGGCCGCGAGGCGCTCCAGATGTACGCCTTCCACGCCGCCGTCGCGATCGGCAACGCCCGGCTGCGCGGCAATATGCAGCGCGCCCTGCTGCGCCTGGAGCGTGAGCAGCAGGCGCTGCGCGCCAGCGAGGAGTCCTTCCGGCAGGCGTTCGAGTACGCGCCCAGCGGTATGGCCATCGCCGAGATGGGCGGCGATCAGCACGGCCGGCTGCTGCGCACCAACGACGCCCTGTGCCGGCTGCTGGGCCGCCCCGCCTCCGCGATGCGCCGCTTCTCCTTCTCCGACCTCGTCCACCCCGAGGACATCGGCACCCTGCTGCGCACCTCCGCCGAGGGCGGCCGCGCCGAGCTGCGCCTGGCCCGCCGCGACGGTTCGTACGTCTGGGTCTCGCTGCGCAACTCGGTGGTGGCCGACGCCGCCGACGGCCCGCGCTTCCTGCTCACCCATGTCGAGGACATCGAGGAGCGCAAGCGCCATGAGCTGCAGCTCGCCCACCGCGCCAGCCATGACTCCCTGACCGGTCTGCCCAACAGCGCCGAGCTGCGCGCCCGGCTCGCCGCCCGGCTGTGCGCCACCCCGCCCCGGCCGGGCGGGGGCTACGACGAGGAGGCCGCCTCGTCCGACGGCACGGACGCCGGCGGGGTCTATGTCGACGCGGCGGGACATCTGCACGGCTTCGACGACTTCGAGTGCTTCGGCACCCCGCCCCCCGCCGAGAGCGTCCCGTTCGACGGCCATGTGCACACCATCCCGCCCAATGAGGACTCCAACGCCGACGACGGCCATAAGGGGCTCGCGGTGCTCTTCTGCGACCTCGACGGCTTCAAGTCCATCAACGACCGCTTCGGGCACCACGCGGGCGACGCCGTGCTGATCGAGGTCGCCCGCCGGCTGACCAACGGCGTGCGGGAGGGGGACACGGTCGCCCGCCTCGGCGGCGACGAGTTCGTCGTCCTCGCCGACGGCCTCGGCCGGGCCGACGCCCAGGACCTGGCCGTGCGGCTGCGCAATGCGATCACCCCGCCCATCCGGGTCGACGGCCGGGCCGTCCGGGTGGGTGCCAGTTTCGGCATCGGCTGGGCGGGCTGCGGAATGTCGGCCGAAGAGGTGCTGCACTCCGCTGACCAGCGGATGTACATCGAGAAGCGGTCCCGCTCCAAGGAGCGCCGCCGGGCCGGGTAGCTGTGCCGGTGGATGGTTGTGAGATATATCGGGGGGTGGAGGGGTGCACCGACCGGCCGAATGAGGTGTGGGAGCGGTCGGTCGCGGTAGGCTGCGCCGATGCGGCCCTGCCGCCGACAGTGAACCGATCGTGAATATTGGCCATCCGGACAGCACACGCCCTGTTGAGGCCCTCTCGACCCTGATATGAGCTGTCGTGGCGCGTTCTGATCCTGCGCCGATGGCCATATGCATAGGGGAGTGACGAGGGATGACGGCCGGCAACAACGGCTCGGGCACACCGGAGAACGACGACCCGTTCGCCTACCTGTACCGCTCGGAAGGCGACCAGGGGGACCAGGGCGGTCAGTCGGGTCAGCCGGGTGCCGCCCCCCGCGCCGGTGGCTACGGCTACCCGGGTCCGGCCCAGCCAGGGGTTCCGCGCACCTCCTACAACCAGGTCCGTGCGGTGGGCGAGCGCAACTACGGCCAGCAGATCCCGAACCAGCAGCCGCAGGGGTACGGCCAGCAGGGCGGCTACGGCCGGCAGAACGCCCACTACGCCGCCCCCGAGACCCTGCCCGGCGGGGCACCCCGCCAGCCCGGTGCGGACGCCCCGCGCGGCGGCCATGGGGGAGGCGGCCGCGGCCCCAACAACAGGGGGCTGCTGATCGGTGCGATCGCCGTGGTCGCGGTGGTCATCGTGGGCATCGGCGTCGCCATGATCACCAACGGTGACGACAAGAAGGACGACCAGGCCGATCCGACGAACCAGCCCACGGCGGGCTCCAGCGTCGGGCCCGGCGAGTCCTCCGGGCCGTCCAGGGCCCCGGACGAGAACCTGCCCAGCGAGGACGCCGCCAAGATGCGGCTGACCGGCGGCGCGGCCCCCGCGAGCGCCATCAAGGGCGCCAAGGCCGACGGCGGCTCCTACGTCGGCGTCAACGCCCCGGGCGCGTCCGCGACCTGGAGCGTGGACGTGGCCAAGGCGAAGTCGTACCGGCTGTACGTCACGTACGGCGTGCCCGGCGAGGACCAGAGCATGTCGCTGACGATCAACGGCAAGAAGGAGGCGCGGCCGCTCAACATGAAGAACTTCGCGGGCGCGCCGAAGGGTGACTTCGAGAAGGGCTGGACGGAGACCTGGTCGATCGTCCAGCTCAGCAAGGGCACCAACACGATCACCGTGTCGTGTGAGAACGGCGACAAGTGCAACGCCAACATCGACCAGATGTGGCTGGCCAAGGCCAAGGGCTAGGCCGGGGCGACCGCCAAGGGCCGGGGCCCCGGAGCGGCTGCGGGGCTTCCGGGCGTGCGGCGCCGTTCACGGCGGCCTCGCGCCGCCGTGGGCCTCACGCCGCCGCCGGGTGCTCCGTCACCTCGACGCCCGCCAGCACCTCGTCGTAGACCGCCCGGTCGAACTCGCCCGCCACCGGGGCCCGTACGGCCGCCGCCGACAGGGCCACCGCGCGGGCGAGCCGGTCCGGCCACGGCGCCTCCTCGACCAGCCCGGACAGCAGCCCCGCGACCGCCGCGTCCCCGGCCCCGGTCGGATTGCCCGCCAGCCGGCGCGGCGGGGCGGCGCGCCAGGCGCCGTGGGCGGTGACCGCGAGCATGCCGTGGGGGCCGAGCGAGGCGGCCACCGCGCGCGCCCCGCGCCGCCGGGCGTCGCGCGCGGCGCGCAGCGGGTCGGTGGAGCCGGTGAGCCCGGCGAGCTCATCGATGTTGGGCTTGACGAGATGGGGGCGGGCGGCGATGCCCCGGCGCAGCGGTTCGCCGCTGGTGTCCAGCAGGGTGGGCACGCCCGCCGCATGCGCCTCCCGGATGAGCTGGGCGTACGTCCCGACCGGGACCCCGGGTGGCAGGCTGCCGCACAGCGCGACCGCCGACGCCTCGCGCAGCAGCCGGCCGTAAGCGTCCATGAAGGTGGACCACTCGGGGGTGGTGACGATCGGGCCGGGCTCGTTGAGCTGGGTGGTGTCGCCCGTGGTGGCGTCCACGACGCCGATGGTGCGCCGGGTGGTGCCGGCGATCGGGACCAGTGCGTCGGTGATCGTTCCGCGAGGTGCCTTGGGGCCGGTGCCGGGCACGGCGATTGCGCCGAGCAGTTGCCGCAGCACCGCGCCGGTGACCCCGCCGACGAAGCCGGTGACGACCGTGTCGTGGCCCAGGGCGGCCAGCACCCGGGCCACGTTGAGGCCCTTGCCGCCGGGCCGTTCGGTGACCTCGGTGACGCGGTGGGTGGCGTGTGGACGCAGTTCCGGCACCCGGTAGGTGACGTCGAGGGCGGTGTTGAGCGTGACCGTGAGGATCACCCTGGCATCCCCTCTCCCGTCCCCCCGCCGGACGGAGATTCCTGTGCTGAACGCGACTGTGTGCCGAGCCGTACCTACCCGTGCCTGGGCCCGCGCCCGTACCCGTGCCCGAGCGCGTGCCCGTACCTGAGCCCGTACTCGTGCCCGTACCTGAGCCCGTACTCGTGCCCGTACCTGAGCCCGTACTCGTGCCCGTGCCCGTGCCCGTGCCCGTGCCCGAGCGATCATGCCAAAGCGAGTGGCTTCGGCCCAGACCTCCGTGCCGTTCCGGACACCGTCATCGCCCCCTGAAATCAGGGCACTTCAGCCCAGTTCGGGATGGACCACCCAGCCGCCCCGGCGCATCACGCCCCGCAACCGGAAGTCGTCGTCGAGCACGACGAGATCCGCGTCCTTGCCCGCCTCGAGCGAGCCCACCCGGTCGGCGATGCCCAGCAGCCGGGCGGGGGTCGCGGACAGCGCCCTTACGGTCTGCTCCATGCTGAGTCCGTCGATCGTGACGGCCCGCCGGAAGGCCCGGTCCAGGGTGAGGGTGGAGCCCGCGATGGAGCCGGCCGTCGGCCCGTCGCTGATCCGCGCGACGCCGTCCTTGACCTCGACCTCCATGGGGCCGAGCGGATAGCGCCCGTCGTTCATGCCCGCCGCGCCCATCGCGTCGGTGATGAAGGCGACCCGGTCCGCGCCCGCCCGGTGGAACGCCAGCTCCAGCATGGCGGGGTGCAGATGGGTGCCGTCGTTGATCAGCTCGATGGTGACCCGCTCGTCCTCCAGCAGCGCGGCGATCGGGCCGGGGGCGCGGTGCAGCAGCGACGGCATCGCGTTGAACAGGTGGGTCGCCACGGTCGCGCCCGCCTCGACGGCCTCCCGCGTCGCCTCGTACGTCGAGTCGGTGTGACCGACGGCCGCGAGGACGCCGCTGTCGGCCAGCAGCCGTACGGACTCCAGCCCGCCCGGCAGTTCGGGGGCGAGCGTCATCATCCGCGCGGTGCCCCGCGCCGCGTCCACCAGCTTGCGCACATCCGCCGGATCGGGCGCGCGCAGCAGCGAGGGCTGGTGGGCGCCGCAGCGGTGGGGGGAGATGAACGGCCCCTCGAAGTGGATGCCCGCCAACTCGCCCTGCTCCACCAGCTCCGAGAGGACGGCGGCCTGCCGGGCGAGGTCGTCCAGGTCGCCGGTGACGGTGGAGGCGAGCATCGTGGTGGTGCCGTGCAGCCGGTGCGTACGGATGGCGGTCAGCGACTCCTCGGGGGTGCCCGCCGAGAACGAGGCACCGCCGCCGCCGTGCACATGCAGGTCCACGAAGCCGGGGACGATCCAGCGGCCCGGCAGGTCGAGCGCCTCCACCGCCTCCTCGCCCCGGCCGGACGCGGGATCGGCCGACGGTCCCGCCGCGGTGATGCGCGTGCCCTCGACCGTCACCCGCCCGTTGTCGACCACGCCTCCCGGCAGGACCACCCGGGCGCCTGTGAGAACCGTTCGCTGGACCATCAGGCGGTTACCTCCGTGGAGAGTCGATCCCAGGCGAGCAGACCCGCGCCCAGGCAGCCGGCGGTGTCCCCGAGGGCCGCCGGGACGATACGGGGAAGCTGCTGGAAGGTGAGCCGCTCCTCGACCGCGGTGCGCAGCGGCGCGAACAGGGTCTCCCCGGCCTCGGCCAGCCCACCGCCGACGATCAGCACACCGGGGTCCAGCAGGGTGAGGCCGGTCACCAGACCGTCGGCGAGCGCGCTCACCATCTCCCCCCACACGGCCACGGCCCTCGGATCCCCGGACCGGACGGACTTGGCGCAGTCGGCGGCGTCGGCCGCCGGATCGCCGCTCGCACCGGCCCAGGCGCGGCCCACCGCCGCCGCCGAGGCGAGCGTCTCCAGGCAGCCGGACTGCCCGCAGCCGCAGGCGGGGCCGCCCGGCCGGACGACGATATGGCCGATCTCGCCGGAGGAACCGTGCGCTCCGGGGTCGATCCGCCCGTCGATGCCAATGGCGCCCGCGATGCCGGTGCCGACGGAGACGAACAGGAAGCGCCGTGCGCCCTCGCCCGCTCCTATCCGCCCCTCGGCCAGTCCGCCCATCCGGACGTCGTGCCCGAGCGCGACCGGGATCCCGCCCAGCCGCTCGGTGAGCAGCGCGCGCAGCGGGACGTCGCTCCAGCCGAGGTTGGCGGCGAAGACGGCCACCCCGCGGTCCTCGTCCAGGACCCCGGGCACGCCGACCCCCGCGGCCACCGGGGGTTCGCCGAACCGCCGCTCGCCGATCTCGCGCAGCTCGGCGGCGAAGTCGAGGATCGCGGCGACGACCGCCTCGGGTCCGCGCTCCCGCTCGGTGGGCCTCCGGGCCTCGTGGAGGAGTGTGGTGTCCGCCCCGATCAGGGCGGCCTTCATACCGGTGCCGCCCACATCCAGGGCGATGACGTGTTTCACATGGAACAGTCTCGCGCGATCCACCATGAGAGGTCTAGTCCACTCGCCGCTTCTCGTCAGGAGATCACGCCGTTGCCGGTAAGGGAGTTGGTATGAACCTGCCCTTCCGTTTGTGAGTGGGTGACACATCGCACTTTGGCGTGTAACAACCTGCTCACCTGGGCAAGTGGACCGCCGATATCGAAGCGATATGCCCATGGTGTAGACCTTGTGGAGGTTTGCAAGGCAGACTCGCTCGCCTCGGGGGAGGACCCTGGAGGATGAAACAAGCCATAGGGTGGGAAAACAGCGGTGCAGCGGCGACGGTTCTTGGGTCTGACAACGGCGGGTGTCGCGGCGGTGACGACGGCACCCGGGCTCACGGCCTGTGGCAGCGGCAGCTCCGGCTCGGACGGTGACACCACGTTGAAGGTGGTCGCGGCCGACTACGGCGACAGCACCGCCAACAGCTCCCAGAAGTACTGGAACAAGCTGGCCCGGGCCTTCGAGGCCAAGAACAGCGGGATCAAGGTCGACGTCAAGGTCTATAGCTGGACCGAAGTGGACCGGCGCGTCGCCGACATGGTCAAGAGCGGTCAGGCCCCGGATATCGCGCAGATCGGCGCGTACGCCGACTACGCCGCGCAGGGCAAGCTCTACCGCGCCGACGAGATGCTCGCCATCCCCACCCAGGCCGGTTTCATCACCTCGATCGCCCATGCGGGCGAGGTGCGGCGGGTGCAGTACGGGGTGCCGTTCGTGGCCAGCGCCCGGCTGCTCTTCTACAACAAGAAGCTCTTCGACCAGGCCGGTATATCCTCCGCCCCCACCAGCTGGGACGAGCTCAAGGAGGCGGCCGCCCAGCTCAAGGCCGGCGGGGTGAAGATCCCGTACGCGCTGCCGCTCGGCCCCGAGGAGTGCCAGGCCGAGACCATGATGTGGATGCTCAGCGGCGGTGGCGGCTACACCGACACCAACGGCAGCTACACCATCGACTCCTCCGAGAACATCGAGACCTTCGAATGGCTGCGGGACGAACTGGTCGGCGCGGACGTCACCGGCCCCGGATCCCCGGCCCGCACCAACCGGCAGGACGCCTTCGACGCCTTCACCCGGGGCGAGGTGGGCATGCTCAACGGCCACCCGACCCTGATGCAGCAGGCGTCCGGCCACGGCATCGACTACGGCACCGCGCCCCTGCCCGGCCGCAGGGGCAAGTCCCCGTCGACGATGGGCGTCGCCGACTGGCTGATGGCCTTCAAGCACAACGGCCACCGCACGCAGATCGGGAAGTTCCTCGACTTCGTCTACACCGAGAAGAACGTGCTGGACTTCGTCACCGAGTACGACCTGCTGCCGGTGACCACCGCCGTCGAGCAGACGATGCTCGGCGACCGTGAGTACAAGCGGCTGTGGCGGTTCCTCGACGAGCTGGAGAGCGCCGAGTTCTACCCGGCCGACAAGACCTCCTGGGCGGAGGTCAGCAAGCTGATCAAGCAGAAGATCGGCTCGACGGTGGCCAAGGGCGGCGACCCGACGAGCGTGCTGGGCCAGATCCAGCGCGAGGCCGACGCCATGGAGAATGCGGGGGCATGACAGTGGACACGCCCGGCCCCGGCCCTTCCGAAGACCCCGCAGACCGGGAGCGGGATGAGGGCCCGGAGGCTGGGCTGTCCGACCGCGACCAGGCCGTGCTCGCCGTGGAGCGCCGCGGCTGGCCGGGCCCGGGCGCCAAGGAGCGGGCGATACGGGAGCGGCTGGGCATCTCCCCGACCCGCTACTACCAGCTGCTGAACGCGCTGTTGGACGACCCCAGGGCCCTGGAGCACGACCCGGTGACCGTCAACCGGCTGCGGCGGGTCAGGGACGAGCGCCGCGAACGGCGCTGAGGCGATACCTCCCCGGGCCGGTCACCGGTGGGACGCCCGAGCCGTTCACCGGTGGGGCGCGCCCGAGCCGTTCACCGGTGGGACGCCCGGGGGAGGCCCGTGGTGCCGCCGGGGCCGGTAGGGTCACCGCCATGGGCAGCGCTATGGGCAGTCACCCCCTCCCCGTACCTACCACCGCCGCCGGTCGCGAGGGCCTCGCCGCCCTCCTCGAACGGCCCGGCCGCGCCGTTGTCGGACTGGACTTCGACGGCACCCTCGCCGAGATCGTCCCCGACCCCGACCAGGCCCGCGCCCACCCCGGCGCCGTCCCCGCGCTCTCCCGGCTGGCCCCGCGGCTGCGCTCCGTCGCGGTGGTCACCGGCCGTCCGGCCGAGGTCGCCGTCCGGTACGGCGGCTTCGCCGGGGCCGAGGGGCTGGACGGGCTCGTCGTCCTCGGCCTCTACGGCGCCGAGCGCTGGGACGCGGTGAGCGGCGCCGTCCAGGCACCCGAACCGCACCCCGGCGTCGCCGCCGTCCAGGCCGATCTCCCCGCCGTCCTCGAGGAGTACGGCGCCGCGCAGGGCACCTGGATCGAGGACAAGGGCCGCGCCGTCGCCGTCCACACCCGCCGTGCCGAGGACCCGCAGGCCACGTTCGAGCTGCTGCGCGCGCCGCTGCACGCCCTGGCCGAGCGCCAGGGGCTGATCGTCGAGCCGGGCCGGCTGGTGCTGGAGCTGCGGCCGCCGGGCATGGACAAGGGTGTCGCGCTCACGGAGTACGCACGGCGCACGGGCGCGGAAGCCGTGCTCTACGCGGGCGACGACCTGGGCGACCTGGCCGCGTTCGCGGCGGTGGAGCGGCTGCGCGAGGAGGGGGTGCCGGGGGTACTGGTGTGCAGCGGCAGCACGGAGGTGACCGAACTCGCCCAGCGGGCCGACCTGGTGGTCGACGGTCCGGCGGGGGTGGTGGGGCTGCTGTCGTCCCTGGCCGACGCGGTCGGCGGCGCCCACGCCTCGTAGCGCCCTACAGCGCCCGCAACTGCGCCAGGAACCATGCCTGGGGCGGCAGCGCGGTCGCGGCGGCGGCGAGTCGCTTCGTACGGTCCGCGCGCTCGCCGTCGCTCATGCGCAGCGCCTCGTCCAGCGCCCGGGCCGTGGCCTCCACGTCGTACGGGTTCACCACCAGCGCGTCGTCGCCCAGCTCGGCGTGGGCCCCCGCCTCCCGCGACAGCACCAGCGCACATCCCCGCTCGGAGACCACCGGGACCTCCTTGGCCACCAGGTTCATCCCGTCCCGGATGGGGTTGACCAGCGCCACGTCCGCCAGTCGGTAGGCCGCGAGCGACCGTGCGAAGTCGTCCTTCACATGCAGGGCGACCGGGGTCCAGCCCTCCGTGCCGTATTCGGCGTTGATCTCGTCCGCGATCCGCCGCACCCGCTCGGTGTAGTCGCGGTAGACCGCGAGGTCCTGGCGCGAGGGGTAGGCGAAGGCCACGTGCACCACGCGCTCCCGCCACTCGGGGTGGGTCTCCAGCAGCCGCCGGTAGGCCAGCAGCCCGCGCACGATGTTCTTGGACAGCTCGGTGCGGTCCACCCGGACGATCGACTTCCGGTCCGGCCCGATCTGGGCCCGCAGACTGGTCAGCCGTTCGTCCACATCCGCCTGCCGCGACCGCTGCCGCAGGAAGTCCGCGTCCGCGCCCAGGCCATGGACGCCCAGCCGGGTCTCCCGCCCCTCGAAGCGCACGGCCGTGGCCGCGCCGTCGCCGTCCCGGACGATCTCCGCGCCCAGCACGGCCGCGCAGCAGTCGGCGAAGGCCCCGGCCCAGCGCTCGGTGAGGAACGCGGCGCGGTCGCCGCCGAGGATGCCGCGCAGCACACCCGCCGCCACGTCGTCCGGAAGCAGCCGGTAGTAGTCCGGCGGGGCCCAGGGGGTGTGCGAGAAGTGACCGATCCGCAGATCGGGGCGGCGCTCGCGGAGCATCGCGGGCACCAGCGCCAGGTGGTAGTCCTGCACCAGGACGACGGCCTCGTCCACCGCCTCCTCGGCGAGCGCGTCCGCGAAGGCCGCGTTATAGGCCTCGTAGGCCGCCCACTGGTCGGCGAACTCCGCGTCGAAGACCGGCTCGACCGGGGTCTGGTAGAGCAGATGGTGGATGAACCACAGCACCGAATTGGCGATGCCGTTGTACGCGGCGGCGAAGACATCCGGTGCGATGTCGAGCATCCGCACCTGCTGGCCGCCGGTGTCACCGGGGTTCAGATGGCTGTCCCCGGCGCGCCGGGCGGCCTCGCGGTCACCCTCCCCGAGCGCCGCGCAAACCCACACCGCGTTGGCGTCGGGGCCGATGGCGCTGAGGCCGGAGACCAGCCCGCCACCGCCGCGCCGGGCGGTGAGCGAGCCGTCCTCGCCCAGGGTGTACGAGACCGGACCGCGGTTGGACGCGACCAGGATCGGAGCGGTGCGCGGAACTGCCATGTCGCGAGCCTAGCCAGCCGGGACCCCGCGCAAACGTACGTACGGTTTCTTGCCCCGTAGGCGGTATGGGGCGGCCTGTTTCCGCCCGTAGGGGCTATCGCGTGCTACCCCCGGGTGTCACGCCGCGCGCCGCTCCGCGTACTCCGGTATCTCGATCATCGGCGGCCGCTCCTCGGTGTCCACGTCCGTGGTGCGCGGCTCGAAGCCGGTCTCGCCCCGGTCGAACTGGGTCAGCCGCGGCCGCACCAAATGGCCCCGGGCCAGCCGCAGCTGCGCGGTGCGGTAGATCGCGGCCGCCATCCGGCCGAGCGCCAGCCCGTCCTGGTGACGGTGTTTGCGCACCCCGATGTCCACCTGGCCGAGCGCGTCGAGGCCCACCGTGTGCAGCGCGTCGACCAGCAGCCCCAGCTCGACCCCGTAGCCGACCGGGAAGGGCAGCCGCTCCAGCAGCGTGCGGCGGGCCGCGTACTCACCGCCCAGCGGCTGGACGAATCCGGCCAGCTGGGGCCAGTGCAGATTCAGCAGCGGGCGGGCGACCAGCTCGGTGACCCGGCCGCCCTGGCCCGCCACGTCACCGAGCGGGCGGTCGTACATGCCCTTCACCAGCTGCAGCGCGGGGTCGGTCAGCAGCGGACCGACGATCCCCGAGACAAAGCGCGGATCGAATTCCCGCAGGTCGGCGTCGATGAAGCAGATGATGTCGCCGCGCGTGGCCAGCAGGGACCGCCACAGCACCTCGCCCTTGCCGGGCAGCGCGGGCAGCCGGGGCAGCAGTGAGTCGCGGGGGACGACGGTGGCGCCCGCCGCCGCGGCGACCTCGGCGGTGCGGTCCGTCGAGCCGGAGTCCAGCACCACCAGCTCGTCCACCAGCGGCGCCGCCTCGCTCATCAGCTCCCGGCGGATCGTCGCGGCGATCTCGCCGACCGTGGCCTCCTCGTTCAGGGCGGGCAGGACCACGCTCAGGGTCGTCGCCGCGCCCCGCTTCGCGTCCAGCAGGCGGTCCAGCGGCCGGTCGTCGGCCGACCAGGAGCGGTGCTTCAGCCAGCGCTCCACCTCTTCCAGCACCTGTGTCTCTCCCTGCCGTGGTCGCTGTGATCCATCTCGCGCTTCGGACGGCTAGCTCAACCGTCCGGGCCTTCGGTTACAGTCTTGAACAACGCACGTGACCGTCGTATGTCGGGGTCGACCTCGGTGTTTACCGAGGAGGCCCGCGATGATGCCGTGCTGACAAACGCCCGGGTCCGCCCGGCGCCATACCGCTCATCCAGAGGGGCAGAGGGAACGGCCCGTTGAAGCCCCGGCAACCCTCCAGCTGATCTCGCATTCCGCAGCGAGGCTCCCAGCTCGGGAAGGTGCCAATTCCGTCTCGTGGCGAAATGCGTCGCGAGGAAGATGAGGAGAAAGGGCCTCGCCATCCATGGCTGTGCAGTCAGTAGAAAGCTCAACCACCTCCTCCGCCCCCGACGCCTCCGGTGCCTTCGGTCCCGCCATCGCATTGTCCTGCCGGGAGTGCGGTGAGCGGTTCGATCTGGGCCCGGTCTTCGCGTGTGAGGTCTGTTTCGGGCCGCTCGAGGTCGCGTACGAGCTGCCGGCCGGCGACCCGGAGGAGCTGCGCCGGCGGATCGAGTCCGGTCCGAACAGCATCTGGCGCTATGCCCCGCTGCTGCCCGTCCCCGCGGACGTGGCGGACCTGCCCAGCCTGCACCCGGGTTTCACCCAGCTGGTCAAGGCCGACAACCTCGCCCGTGAGCTCGGCGTCACCGGTGAGCTGCACATCAAGGACGACTCCGGCAACCCCACCCACTCCTTCAAGGACCGGGTCGTCGCCATCGCCGTCCAGGCCGCCCGCACCTTCGGCTTCACCACCCTCTCCTGCTCCTCCACCGGCAACCTCGCCGGCGCGGTCGGCGCCGCGGCCGCCCGTGCGGGCTTCCGCTCCTGCGTCTTCATCCCGCACGACCTGGAGGCCGGCAAGGTCGTCATGGCCGCGGTCTACGGCGGTGAGCTGGTCGGCATCGAGGGCACCTACGACGACGTCAACCGCTTCTGCAGCGAGCTGATCGGCGACCCGGTCGGCGAGGGCTGGGGCTTCGTCAACGTCAATCTGCGGCCGTACTACGGCGAGGGCTCCAAGACCCTGGCCTACGAGATCTGCGAGCAGCTCGGCTGGCGGCTGCCGGACCAGATCGTCATCCCGATCGCCTCCGGCTCCCAGCTCACCAAGATCGACAAGGGGCTGAAGGAGCTGATCGCGATCGGTCTGGTCGAGGACAAGCCCTACAAGATCTTCGGCGCCCAGGCCGAGGGCTGCTCCCCGGTCTCCGCCGCCTTCAAGGCCGGCCATGACGTCGTCCGGCCGCAGAAGCCGCAGACCATCGCCAAGTCGCTGGCCATCGGCAACCCCGCGGACGGCCCGTACGTCCTGGACATCGCCCGCCGTACGGGCGGCGCGGTGGAGGACGTGAACGACGAGCAGATCGTCGACGCGATCAAGCTGCTCGCCCGCACCGAGGGGATCTTCGCGGAGACCGCGGGCGGGGTGACCGTCGGCGTGACCAAGAAGCTGATCGAGGACGGTCTGCTCGACCCGTCCCTGACGACCGTCGTGCTCAACACCGGCGACGGCCTCAAGACCCTCGACGCGGTGGCCCCCACCACGGGTCCCTCCGCCATCATCCGCCCCACCCTTGACTCGTTCCGAGAGGCTGGTCTCGCATGAGCGTCAACGTCCGAATCCCGACCATCCTGCGCACATACACCGCCGGGCAGGCCGAGGTCCCCGCCGAGGGCGCGACCCTCGCCGAGGTCCTGGCGGACCTGGAGAAGAACCACCAGGGCATCGCGGCCCGCGTCCTGGACGACACCGGCAAGCTCCGCCGCTTCGTCAACGTCTACGTCAACGACGACGACGTCCGCTTCGCCGACGGCCTGGCCACGGCGACCCCGGACGGTGCCGGGATCTCGATCATCCCGGCGGTCGCGGGCGGCTGCTGACCCCGCGTCCACCCTCCTCACCTTTGGCATCGCCCCGTCCGGGGACAACCGGACGGGGCGATTCCGTGTGTGGAATCGCGATACAGTTGCCCGGATTCCCCGATGGCCCCCGGGCCGGAACCACATATGAGAACTCGTCAAGTTGTGCGTAAAGTGTGAGCACGAATTGTCGGGTTGGTTCCCTATGTCCCGCCCGGCTTGCCCGAACTTCACATAATTTCTCACTTTTAACCGTTCGGTCGTGCCCAGAATTCTCGTCCGATTGACCTGTTGCAGAGGGCGTTGGGACGGATACATTCAGCGGCGGTCGACGCGTTCCGGCGCACACCCCCCACATCCGGGGGGTGAGGTCTGACCCGGGTCCGCGGAGTGCGGTCCTGCGCAAGGGCCAGCAATAGGGGAGTTAGGAATGGCTCAGGGCACCGTCAAGTGGTTCAACGCGGAGAAGGGGTACGGCTTCATCGCGGTCGACGGTGGTGCGGACGTGTTCGTCCACTACAGCGCGATCCAGATGGACGGGTACCGCACCCTCGAGGAAGGCCAGCGGGTCGAGTTCGAGATCTCGCAGGGTCAGAAGGGCCCGCAGGCCGACATGGTCCGCGTGGCCGTAGGCTGACGCGCCGACGCGACGCAGCTGAACAGTACAGTCCGAAGGGTCCGTGTCCCGGCCAGGGTGCGGACCCTTCGGCGTGTCCGCGCTGATCATTACGGGGGCTGGTGCAGGGGTGGATGCCCTTCGGGCGCTTGCGCCCACCCGTCACCCGGCCGCCACCCCTCGAGGATGCCCTTCGGGCGCTTGCGCCCACCCGTCACCCGGCCGCCACCCCTCGAGGATGCCCTTCGGGCGCTTGCGCCCACCCGTCACCCGGCCGCCACCCCTCGAGGATGCCCTTCGGGCGCTTGCGCCCACCCGTCACCCGGCCGCCACCCCTCAAGGATGCCCTTCGGGCGCTTGCACTCTATAGGCCCGAGTGCTAATCATTGGCGTTAGCACTCTGACGTTGAGAGTGACAGAAGGACCGGGTCGGTGAGGCCCGCCAGGCCATGCGGGGCAAGGAACCGTACGGCAGGCAGGCCGTCCGTCGCGGGCGCCAGCGCGGTCCGGAGCAATCCACCCCGTCTTGGGAGGACCACTTCACATGGCCAAGATCATCGCGTTCGACGAGGAGGCGCGGCGCGGCCTCGAGCGCGGGATGAACCAGCTCGCCGACGCCGTCAAGGTCACCCTCGGCCCCAAGGGCCGCAACGTCGTCCTCGAGAAGAAGTGGGGCGCCCCCACGATCACCAACGATGGTGTTTCCATCGCCAAGGAGATCGAGCTCGAGGACGCGTACGAGAAGATCGGCGCCGAGCTGGTCAAGGAGGTCGCGAAGAAGACGGACGACGTCGCCGGTGACGGCACGACGACCGCGACCGTCCTCGCCCAGGCGCTGGTCAAGGAGGGCCTGCGCAACGTCGCCGCCGGTGCCAACCCGATGGCGCTCAAGCGGGGTATCGAGAAGGCCGTCGAGGCCGTCTCCGCCCAGCTCCTCGAGCAGGCCAAGGACGTGGAGACCAAGGAGCAGATCGCCTCCACCGCCTCCATCTCCGCCGCCGACACCCAGATCGGTGAGCTCATCGCCGAGGCGATGGACAAGGTCGGCAAGGAAGGTGTCATCACCGTCGAGGAGTCGCAGACCTTCGGGCTCGAGCTCGAGCTCACCGAGGGCATGCGCTTCGACAAGGGTTACATCTCCCCGTACTTCGCGACGGACATGGAGCGTATGGAGTCGTCGCTCGACGACCCGTACATCCTGATCGTCAACTCCAAGATCAGCAGCGTGAAGGACCTCCTCCCGCTGCTCGAGAAGGTCATGCAGTCGGGCAAGCCGCTGCTGATCATCGCCGAGGACGTCGAGGGCGAGGCCCTGGCCACCCTGGTCGTCAACAAGATCCGTGGCACCTTCAAGTCCGTCGCCGTCAAGGCCCCGGGCTTCGGTGACCGCCGTAAGGCCATGCTCGGTGACATCGCCATCCTTACCGGTGGCACCGTCATCTCCGAGGAGGTCGGCCTCAAGCTCGAGAACGCCGGTCTCGATCTGCTCGGCCGCGCCCGCAAGGTCACCGTCACCAAGGACGAGACCACCATCGTGGACGGCGCCGGCGACACCGACCAGGTGCAGGGCCGCGTCAACCAGATCCGCGCCGAGATCGAGTCCTCGGACTCGGACTACGACCGCGAGAAGCTGCAGGAGCGCCTGGCGAAGCTGGCCGGCGGCGTGGCCGTCATCAAGGCCGGTGCCGCCACCGAGGTCGAGCTCAAGGAGCGCAAGCACCGCATCGAGGACGCGGTGCGCAACGCCAAGGCGGCCGTCGAGGAGGGCATCGTCGCCGGTGGTGGCGTGGCCCTGCTGCAGACCGTCTCGGTCTTCGAGAAGCTGGAGCTCGAGGGCGACGAGGCCACCGGTGCCCAGGCCGTGCGCCTGGCCCTGGAGGCCCCGCTGAAGCAGATCGCGGTCAACGCCGGTCTCGAGGGCGGCGTCGTGGTCGAGAAGGTGCGCAACCTGACCCCGGGCCACGGCCTCAACGCCGCGACCGGTGAGTACGTCGACCTGATCGCCGAGGGCATCATCGACCCGGCCAAGGTCACGCGCTCCGCGCTGCAGAACGCCGCGTCGATCGCCGCGCTGTTCCTCACCACCGAGGCCGTCATCGCCGACAAGCCGGAGAAGGCCGCCCCGGCGGGCGCTCCGGGCGGCATGCCGGGCGGTGACATGGACTTCTGATCGACTCGGCGCTTCGTTCGCCGGTCGGTCGTACCGTCCAGGACGTCGGGGCGGCACCCTCTCCCAGGGGTGCCGCCCCGACGGCGTTTTGGGGGCCGGGCCCCGGCTGCGGGAGCAGGCGTATCCGGGGCTTACCGCTTGGCCGCATCGAGGGCGGCGCGCAGATGGCCGTGTGCCTCGGCGAGCAGCTTCTCGGCGGTCGTGGCGTCCACCTCGCCCAGGATGGTGAGGATCGCGTTCTTCACCTCGCCGTCCGTGGCCGCCAGCGCGCTTTCGATCCGCTGGTCGGAGGCGCCGGTCGCCAGGAAGACGATCCTCCGCGAGCGGGCGCGCAGCTTGTCGTTGGAGGCGCGCACATCGACCATCAGATTTCCGAAGGTCTTGCCCAGCCGGATCATGGTGATGGTCGAGATCATGTTGAGCACCAGCTTCTGGGCCGTGCCCGCCTTCAGCCGGGTCGAGCCGGTGAGCAGCTCCGGCCCCACGACGATCTCGATGCCGTGGTCGGCCGCGGCGGCGAGCGCCGAGTCGGCGTTGCAGGACAGTCCGACGGTGAGCGCGCCGAGCCGTCGGCCGTGTTCGACCGCGCCCACGGCGTACGGGGTGCGGCCGGAGGCCGAGACGCCGACCACCGTGTCCTCGGGGCCGACCCCGAGCAGGTCGAGGTCCCGGGCGGCCAGCTCCGCGCTGTCCTCCGCACCCTCGACCGAGGTCACCACGGCGTCCGGGCCGCCCGCGATCACCCCGACGACCTGCTCGGGCCGGGTGTTGAAGGTGGGCGGGCATTCGCTCGCGTCGAGCACCCCGAGCCGTCCGGCGGTGCCCGCACCCGTATAGAGGAGACGGCCGCCACGGGACATCCGCACGGCGATGGCGTCGATGGCGGCGGCGATGCGGGGGAGCTGGAGGGCGACGGCGGCGGGCACGCCGGCGTCCTCCGCGTTCATGATCCGGGCGATCTCGAGGGTGTCGAGCCGGTCGATCTCGGCGAGTTCGGGGCGGAACGCCTCGGTAGTCAGGGTGTCGAGCTGGGCGCGGAGCCGTGTGGAGTCCTGGTCGGCCGCGGAGTCGGTGGGGTCGGCTGCGAAGTCGGCGGAAGTCATGGTGAAGCGGCTCTTTCCGGTACGTCAGGGCGAGGGTGGGGGTGACGGTGACGGGTGGGCGGTCACCGGGCGAAGCGCTGATCGGTGCCCGGCTCAGCGATGCCCGGGGCGCGGGTCGTGGCGGTGCGCGAGGGCCTCGTACGACGCGGAGAGGGCGGGCGCGGCCGATTCGTAGGTCCGCTGGGCGACCCCTATGAACAGGCAGTCCACCACCAGAAGCTGGCTGGTGCGGCTGGACATGGCCGCCGGGCGCAGCTCGCTCTCCCGGGCGGTGGAGGTGGTGAGCACCAGGTCCGCGTACTGCGCGACCTCGCCGTCCGGCCGTCCGGTGATCGCGACGGTGGTGGCGCCGCGCTCGAAGGCCACCCGCAGCGGCTCGATGACGTCCGTCGTACGCCCGGAATGGGTGATCGCGATGGCGACGTCGCCGGAGTGGAGCTGGACCGCGTTGGTGACCGCGAGATGCGGATCGGCGTGAGCATGGGCTATCAGCCCGATACGCAGCAGCTTCTGGACCAGGTCCTGGCCGACGAGGCTGGACGCCCCCACCCCGTACACATCGATCCGGCGGGCCGTGGCCAGCGCCGAGACGGCCGCCTCGACCTGGCTGGTGTCCAGGACGGCCGCGGTGTCGGCCAGACACTGCTGCTCCTCCCGCGCCAGCTTGGTGACCACATCGGCGATCGGATCGTCGACCGCGATGTCCGCGGTGACGGCCGGGGCCCGCCCGGCGGCCTGGTGTGCGGCGAGCGCGGCGAGCGCGATGCGCAGATCGCGGTATCCGGGGTAGCCGAGCAGTCGGGAGGTGCGGACGACGGTGGCCTCGCTGGTGCCGGTCCGCTCGGCGAGCCCGGTGACGGTGAGCGCCGCGCATCCGGCCGGATCCCCCGCCACGGCCTCGGCCACGCGCTGCATGGAGCGGGTCATGGAGGGGCCTAACGTGCGGACCTTCGCGGCGAGGGCGGCCGGAGCGGGCGGGGTGGGATCGGATTGCGGAGGTGGCATGAAAGTTTCCTTCAGGTCGCTGCTCATCCGCGAAAACTATTTCCGGCCATGGGGTCCGTCAACCCTCCGCGCGGTGGTGCGGCGGTGCGGCGGGGCGAGAAGTCCGAGGATGAAGCAAACAGGCGCCAGGAGGAAGCAAAGGTGACAATGGGACCCATGAAGCTCGAACACGCACTGCACGCGGCCCGTGCTCTCGTCCTGGCCGACCTCGCGGCGGGCGAGGTCGCCCGGGCCGATATCGTCTCGCTGGTCGAAGACGCGATCGCGCACCGTCGGTGGTGGGTCGAGCAGTGGCCGGAAGGCATCGCCTACGTGGCAGGTCTGGTCGCCCAGGACGTCCAGGACGCCCTGCTGGAACGGTACGGCCGATGGCCGCTGTGCCCCGTCTGCACCCAGGGCGGCGACCTCCACGCCCTCGATGTGGAGCCCGAGTTGGGCCCCAACCCGCACTGGGTCTGCGGCAAGACGGCGGTCGCGGTGGCGCCCGTGGGTTCGCTGGGCACCACCCTCTGATGGCCGTACTGATCGACCCGCCCTCGTGGCCGGGCCACGGCCGCCTGTGGTCCCACTTGGTCAGCGATGTCTCCTACGCCGAACTCCACGCCTTCGCCGCCCGCATCGGCGCCCCGCGCCGAGGCTTCGACCGTGACCACTACGACCTGCCGAGCGAGCTGTACGCGAAGGCGGTAGGGGCGGGCGCGGAGGAGGTCGGCAGCAAGGAACTCCTCCGCCGCCTGAAGGCCGCGGGCCTCCGCCGCCCCAAACGAGCCGCGGGGCGCTTGGGACGATCCAGCTCCTAGCTCCTGGCTCCTCGCTCCTACGGTTCGATCAGGCCGACGCGGATGGCGTAACGGGTCAGCTCCAGCCGGTCCTTCAGGCCGAGTTTCTGCAGCAGGTTGGCGCGGTGGCGCTCGACGGTCTTGACGCTGATGACGAGCAGGTCGGCGATCTGCTGTGAGCTGTGTCCCTCGGCGACGAGCTTGAGGATCTCCTCCTCGCGGCTGGTGATGGGCCGTCCGGGGATGCTCTCGCCCTCCTGGAGGCGGCCCAGGTAGTTGCGGATAAGCGCGTTGACGGCGCCGGGATAGAGGAACGGCTCGCCGCGCATGGTGGCGCGGCAGGCTTCGACGAGATCGCGGTCGGCGACGGACTTCAGGACGTATCCGGAGGCGCCGGCCGCCAGCGCCTCGAAGAAGTACTGCTCGTTGTCGTACATGGTCAGGATGAGGATCCGCGTCTCCGGCCGGCTGCGGGCCAGTTCCCGGGCGGCCTGGAGACCGGTCATACGGGGCATGGCGATGTCGAGGATCGCCAGGTCCGGCCGGTGGGCGTGGGCGGCCTCGATGGCCTCGGCACCGTCTCCGGCCTCGGCGACGACGGTGAGATCGGGTTCGCCTTCGAGGATGAGACGGACTCCGCGGCGGACCAGGGCGTGGTCGTCGGCGAGGAGGATGCGGGTTTCGGTCGCCTCGGGCATATGGTCACTGGCTCCGGTGGGAGACGGGGACGGTCAGGCGTACGTCGGTGCCGCCTCCCGGAGCGGACCCGAGGTCGAGTTCGGCGCCGATGAGCAGGGCCCGTTCGCGCATGCCGCGGATGCCCGCGCCCTCGGCGGCGTCGCCGAGGCCCCGGCCGTCGTCGCGGACACGCAGTTCGACGCCCGCGGGGCTACGGGTGAGGGCGAGCTCCGCACGGCGGGCGGCGGCATGGCGCGCGACGTTGGTCAGGCCTTCCTGGGCGACGCGGTAGAGGACGAGCTCGGTCTCCGCCTCCAGCGGCGGCAGATCGGCGGAGATGCGGTGGTGTACGACCAGGGTGGCACCGGTGAACTCGTTGGTGAGGGCCTTCAGGGCGCTGGTCAGCCCCAGCTCCTCGAGAACGCCGGGGCGCAGCCGCCGCGCGATGCGGCGGATCTCGTCCAGGCTGGTCCGGGTGGTCTCCCGGACCTGGTGCAGGTCCTCGCGCAGACTGGGTGGCGCGTGGCCCGCGGCCTGGTTGAGTTCGAGCAGGACGGCCGTAAGGCTCTGGCCGACCTCGTCATGGAGTTCCTGGGCGATCCGGTGACGCTCCGACTCCTGGGCGGACAGGGCGCGTGCGGCGCTGGTGGCGCGCTCGGCCTCCAGCCGGTCGAGCATGGCGTTGAACGTCGTGATCAGCTCGGCGACCTCGCCACGCCCGCCCACGGCGGGCCGCTCCGCGGGGCGCAGCAGATCGATGGTGGTCATGGCGCGGGTGAGCCGCTGGAGCGGGACGAGGCCGATACGCAGCAGCAGCCCGTTGGCGATCAGCATCACGCCCAGCCCTCCGGTGAGGACGGCGGCCTCGGTGAGCAGCACCGGGGTGGAGACCGTGACCGGCCCGAGCAGCAGCGCGGTGGCCATGATGAGCACCACGGCGTTGAGCAGGAAGATCCGCCAGAACAAGGACATCGTGTGCCGTCTGCTCCTTTGGCGGGGTGGGGTGGTGCGGTGGCTGGCCGGCCGCCTCTTCTCTATCACTCGTGGCCGCTGTCCCGGCCGGAGGAAGGGGCGGGGCCGGGGCGGGTGTCGGGATGAGGGCCGTGTCGGAGTGGGGCCGGGACGAGCGAGGGGATGGGCGTCGGCATGGGGGTCGCCCACCGGCGGAGATGGGTGTCGGCCCCGATGGTGGGGCGCGTGGCCGGCGTGTGACCGTGATAGTGACGCCGTGCAGGCCCGCCCGTGGGAGGAGCAGCGATGGCAGCGCCCGGAGACATCCAGCTGCACGAGCTCGAGGAGCGGATGGCGGGGAGTGACCCGCGCTTCGCCCGTGGCCTGGGAGAGGGACGGCCCCGCCGTCCCCGGGAGTACCGGCGTGGACCGGCGTGGGCGCTGCTCGCCGTCTCACTGGCGATGCAGGTGGTCGGCATGCTGCTGCCGCAGGGTCTGCTCCTCGCGGCGGGGCTGGTCGTGGCGGGTATCGCGGCACACCAGTTCGTATCCCCGCCCGGGCGCCGGTCCGGCCGGCCCTGGTGGCGGCTGCCGCTTTCCCGGCACGGCACGAGGGGACCGGGCCGAGGCACGGATGAGCCCGGGCCGTGGCGTGCCCGGGCCCGCGCCGATGGGTGACCGGGCCCACGCCGCACGGCGAATTGCCCTGTGCCGAGGGGCGACGTGTCCGGACGAGGGGCAACGGGCCCTGGACGAAGGAGAAGGAGGACGCATACGCCTCGTACGCCGCGACCGCCGCGGCATCCCGGCCCGTTCCCGCCGATGAATCCAACGAAGCCGACGAACCTGATGAAGCTCACGAAGGTGGTGACCCGTGGGACATGCCGACACTCTGCTCGCTCTGGGCGGCGCCTTTCTGGCCGCCGCAGTCCTTGCCCGCCTCGGCAGCCGGATCGGGCTGCCGACCATCCCGCTGTTCATGCTCGCCGGGATCCTGCTGGGCCCCCACACCCCCGGCCTGGTCCTGGTCGAGGATGCACGCGACTTCGAGATGCTCTCGGCCCTCGGGCTGGTGCTGCTGCTGTTCTACCTGGGTCTGGAGTTCCACCTCGACGACCTCCGGAGCGGCGGCCGGCGGCTGCTGGCCGCGGGCGGGATCTACTTGCTGCTGAATGTCGGCGCGGGCCTCGGGTTCGGGTTCGCCCTTGGCTGGGGCGCCCGGGAGGCCCTGGTGCTCGCGGGCGTCCTGGGCATCTCATCCTCCGCGATCGTCACCAAGATCCTGATCGACCTGGGCCGTATCGCCCGCCCGGAGACGCGTCTGATCCTGGGCGTCATCGTGGTGGAGGACATCTTCCTCGCGCTCTACCTCGCCGCGCTCCAGCCCGTCATCAGCGGTGCCCAGGGCATCCAGGAGACGGTCCTTCAGGCGGGCAAGGCATTCGGGTTCCTGCTGGCGCTGGCGGTCGCGGCCCGCTACGGCACCCGGCTGATCGGGCGTCTGATCTCGGTCAGCGACAATGAACTGCTGGTCATCAGCTTCCTCGGCACCGCGGTCCTGGTGGCCGGAGTCTCCGAAGTCCTCGGGGTCGCCGACGCCATCGGCGCCTTCATGGCCGGGCTGATCCTGGCGGGAACCCGCTCCGGTCCGCGGATCCGCGAACTGGTGCACCCGCTGCGCGACGCCTTCGCGGCCATCTTCTTCTTCGCCTTCGGGCTGGCCATCGACCCCGGCGACATCGCGTCCGTCGCCGCCCCGGTGGCCGCCGCCGCGGCGCTGACCATCGTCATGAACGTGATCGCCGGACTGCTTGTGGCGCGCCTGTACCGCTACGGCCCCGAGCCCGCCGCGGACATCGCCACCACGCTCCTGGCACGCGGGGAGTTCGCCCTGGTCCTGGCCGCCATGGCCACCAGCGCCGGGCTCGACGCCAGGTTGGCGCCGTTCATCGCCGGTTACGTCCTGGTCCTCGCCGTCCTCGGCCCCGTCGTCGCCGGACGCGCACACCTGCTGGCCCGCGCGCTGCGGTCGGCGCGCACGACCTCGCCCGACGGCGGACCGGACCCCGCCACCGCCGCCCCCGCCCCGGCACCGGACGCGCCCGGCGCCGACGGCTCCGAGGCTGCCGGTGCCGGGTCCCGGCCCATGTCATCGGCACCGGTGTCATCCGCACGGGTGTCCTCCGCGGGGTAAGCGGAACGGTGACACCGGACCCCGCCGGGGACGGGGCAGGACGCCCACCGTCGCGTCGAGACGGCGCCACCGAAGAAGGGGCCCAAGCCCAACGACACCCGGGGCTCGGCCGCGCCGCACCGGAGCAGCCACCGGGTCCTGCGCATCCGAGAACCGCGTATCGGGTTCGGCACGCCCGAGCCCAGCACCCGAGCCCAGCACCCGAGCCCAGCACCCGAGCCCAGCACCCGAGTCCAGCACCCGAGCCCGGCGCGGCCGCATCTCGCCCACGCGCATCCCGCGCGGCCGAGCCCTGCACCGGCCCCCTGCGCGACCGAACCCCGTCCCTGACCCCTACGCGTCCGAGCCCAGCACCCGAGCCCGATTCACCCCAACCCAGGCGCACACGACGCCCCGCCCCCCGGCTTCGCTACCGCGGCTGCGAACGTTGCGACGGCCGGGAGTCCGGGGCGTACGAGGCGGCCGGTGCCGAGGACGCGATGACGCGCGAGCCACCGGCCGCCCGGTGCAGGCGCATCGCGGCGACCGTCGTCAGCACGCCCGTACCGGCGAGCGCCGCGCCCGTCCAGGCGACCGCCGGGTAGCCCCAGCCCAAGTCGATGACGAGCCCGCCGAGCCACGGGCCCACCGTGTTGCCGATGTTGAAGGCCGAGGTGTTCGTCGCGCCCGCGAGCGTGGGCGCGGCGTTGGCGAGGTTGAACATCCGGGCGTTGAGTGCGGGCGCGGTGAAGAAGGCGGTGAAGCCGAGCAGCAGCGCCAACGTCACGGCCGCGACCGCGCTGTGCGCGGTCAGCGCCAGCGCGCTCAGCACGACCGTCGAGGCGGTGATGCCCCCGAGCATCGTGCCGAACAGATGCGCGTCCGCGATCCGCCCGCCGAGCACCGTCCCCAGCAGCGCGCCGACCCCGAACAGCGCGAGCACGGTCGGCACCCAGCTCTCGTCCAGCCCCGCCACATCCGTCAGCAGTGGCCCGAGGTAGGAGAACAGGCAGAAGACCGCGCCACCGCTCAGCGCGGTGGCGGCCAGCGCCAGCCACACCTGCCGGTCGCGGTAGATGCGCAACTCGGCCCGCAGCCGCGGCCGGTCGTCCCCGGTCGGCACCTCCGTACGCGGTACGAGCGCGACGACGCCGACCAGCCCGAGCGCCGACAGCCCGGCCACCGCCCAGAAGGCGGCCCGCCACCCCGCGTGCTGCCCGAGCAACGCCCCGGCGGGGACCCCGGCGATGTTCGCGATGCTCAGTCCGCCGACCATCACCGCCATCGCCTTGGCCCGCGCGTTCACCGGCACCAGCGATACGGCCACCGCGGCGCCCACCGCCCAGAACCCGGCACAGGCGAGCGCGCTGACGACCCGCGAGGCGAACAGCACTCCGTACGACGGCGCCAGCGCCCCCGCGATCTGCCCGAGCCCGAACACCGCGAGCAGCGCCATCAGCGTCGTCCGCCGCGGCAACCGCAACGTGGCCGCCGCCAGCACCGGCGCCCCGACCACCATCCCGATCGCGAAGGCCGATATCAGCAACCCGGCCGTGGGGATGGACACGCCCATGTCCCGCGCGACGGGTTGCAGCAGCCCGGACAGCATGAACTCGGAGGTACCGAGGGCGAAGACGGACAGCCCGAGGACATAGACCGCCAGGGGCATGCGGGAGCGAGCGGAGTCCGCTGGGGAGGAGGAGGGCATGCCAGGCTCAACACCATGGCCTGACCTCGGCATTCCTTCAACGGCACAGGTTACGAACCGAGCAGCTCCAGCTCCGTGGCCATGTTGTGGCGCGCGGCCTCCTCCCAGCGGTCGTGCCCCTCCGGGGTGCGGAAGAGGCGGGACAGGCCCAGCAGGTGGCGGAGGACATGCGCGCGGCCCTCGCGGAAGGCGTCGTCGGGGACGAAGCCGTACTCCTCGCGGACCGCCGCCGCGTAGGCGCCGTAGGCCGCCGGGGAGCCCGCCAGTACGGCGAGGTCGGCGTCGCAGAGGACTTCGCCGTTGGTGTCGCCCTCGGCGGGGTCGTGGTCGCGGGTGACGAGGACGAGGCGGACGGTTTCGGCCGTGCGGGGCGCCGGGACGGCCGCCTCGGTGAGGGCGCGTTCGGCGAGGCGGGCGCTGCGTTCCTCGTTGGTGGAGCGGTCGGGGAGGTAGACGGCGTCGTGGAACCAGGCGGCGAGCCGGATGGCGGCGGGGTCGGGGGCCTGGACGTGGGGGAGCAGCTCGTCCACCCGGTCCAGGACCGCGAGCAGGTGATCGGTGGTGTGGTAGCGGCGCTGGGGTTCGGCCCAGCGGGTCAGGAGGTTCTCGCCGTAGGGGAGGGGAGGTGGAGCGGTGGCTTCGCGGGCGCTGGTGAGGAGGTCCGTCCAGCGGGTGAGCAGGGCGTCATGGGCCGGATGGCGGGCGGGCGCGGGTGCGGACATGGGCCAATTGTGGGGTAGCGGTTTGCCCTCTTGCGCGGTGTGGCAAGCTGTGGAGCATGTCTAGACCAATTCTCGAGGTGATCGCCCTGAACCCGGCGGACGCGATCGCCGCACAGGCCGGAGGGGCGGACCGCCTCGAACTGGTCACCGACATGGCCGCCGACGGGCTCACCCCCTCCCGTGAGACCTTCGCCGCCGTCCGTTCTGCCGTGGACCTGCCGGTACGAGTGATGCTCCGCGGGGCCGACGGCTTCGCGGCCGGGGACCCCGCCGCGTTCGACGCGCTGTGCGAGGCCGCCGCCGCGCTGCACTCCGAGGGGGCGGACGAGTTCGTCCTGGGCTTCCTGACCGATGACGGCGGGGTCGATCTGGCCGCCGTGACCGCGCTGGCCGAGGTCGTGCGGGCGGGTGGCGGGGTGGACGAGAGCCGCTGGACCTTCCACCGGGCCATCGACCGCGCCGCGGATCGCGACGGGCTGCGCAAGCGGCTCGCCGACCTCCCCGGCCTCGACACGTATCTCACCGCCGGGTCCGCGCGCGGCGTCGACGACGGTTTGCCGACCTTGGCCGAGGAGGCGGCGCGGACCGGTACGCCGGGCTATGAGCCGCGCATCATGGCCGGTGGCGGGCTGCGCCTCGACCATCTGTCCGCCCTGCGCGCCGCCGGGATCGACGCCTTCCACATCGGCGGCGCGGCCCGTCCGGTGGGATGGGCCGGCCCGGTGGACGCGGCCGCGGTCGGCCGGTGGCGTACGGCCCTGGACGCGCCCGTTCCGGTCGCCTGAGGGCGGTCTGTGCGGCGCTGAGGACGGCCTGTGCGGCGGCTGTGCCGACAAGCTCCTGTGGGGTGCTGGGCCTGCACACTGGGCCGGTTTCCGGCCCGGAAACCGGCCTGGAAACCGGCCCGAAGACCGGTGATCGATACCGGGCGGCTTCTGCCCGGTATCGACCGTACGGTCATTCGCACGGCACACAACACCTCACGGGAGCTTGCCATGCACTTCGCCTCGATCCGCGTCATCACCGAGGACGTCGCCCGGATCACCGACTTCTACGAGCGGGCCACGGGCCTGACCGCGAAGCGGTACACGGACGACTTCGCCGAGTTCATGACATCGCGCGGAACCCTCGCCCTGGCGAGCACCCGCACGGTGCGGGGGCTCGGTGAGCAGGCGCCCCGGCCCGCGGCGAACCAGAGCGTGATCGTGGAGTTCCACGTCGCCGATGTCGACGGTGAGTACGAGCGGCTCAAGGAGTTCGACATCGAGATCGTGAACGAGCCCACCACACACCCCTGGGGCAACCGTTCGCTGCTGTTCAAGGACCCCGACGGCAATCTCGTCAACTTCTTCACGCCCGTCACCCCGGACGCCCTCGAGCGATTCGAGCAGCAGACCGCCGAAGCCGAGGCGTAACGGTCAGCTCAGTTCAGCTCAGCCGCTCCGGCAGCGCCGCTCCGTGGACGACCGTCAGCCCCGAGACCGCACGGGTCAGGGAGACATACAGGCGGCGCAGCCCGGTGCGTTCGTCCGGCTCGCCGTCGACCACCGCGGCCGGTTCGTCCAGCACCACGTAGTCGTACTCCAGACCCTTGGCCAAGGTCGCCGGGACGAGCGTGAGCCGGGCCTCGGCGCTGGTCTCCTCGCCGGGGGAGAGATGGGTCAGACCCGCCGCGTCCAGGGCCTCGGCCAGCGCCGGGACGCGGGCGTCGGCCGCGATGAGACCGACGGAGCCCTCGTGGGTCAGCGCGTCCTGGCACGCGGCGATCACGGCCGCGTCCAGCTCGGCCGGGTCCACGGCCCGTACGGAGAAGTCGCCGGCCGCCTCGCGGATCGAGGTGGCCTCCGACAGGCCGGGGGCGATGGCGGGCAGCAGCCGTGAGGCGTACGCGATCACCTCGCGCGGCACCCGGAAACCCTGGGTCAGCTCCTCGATCGCGGCCCCGTCCTTGCCCAGATGGGTCAGGGCCTCCTCCCAACTGGCCGTCGCCCATGGGGTGGTGCCCTGGGCGATATCGCCGAGCACGGTCGCCGAGCCGGTGCTGCAGCGGCGGCCGACCGCGCGGTACTGCATGGGCGACAGGTCCTGCGCCTCGTCCAGGACCACATGCCCGAGGGACGGGGTGCGCTCGATGAGATCGGCGGCCTCGTCGATCAGCACCAGGTCCGCCGGGGACCACTTCGCGGACTTCACACCGCGCCCCGGCCTCGTCCACAGGACGGTCTTCTGCTCGTCGGTGTCGAGGACGCCCTCCGCGTGCTCGGCCAGGAAGTCGGCGTCGGAGAGCAGCCGCAGCACCAGCTTGGCCGGGTCGACCGGCGGCCAGATCGCCTTGACCGCCGCCTTGACGGCCGCGTTGCGCGCGACCGCGTCCTGGACCCGGTCGTCGGGCGCCTCGCCCGCCTGTTCCATCCGGACGAGCACGGCGTGCGCGATGCGCTGCGGAAGCGCCTCGCGGGCCGCGCCGTAGCGGATGTCGCGGGTGAGCAACTCCTCGACCATCTCCTGCAGTTCATACGCGGGCACCCGCCAGCGGCGTGAACCGCGCACCACCACACAGGGTTCGGTGGGGGCGGTGACATACGAGCGCAGGGCGCGCCGCAGCACCTCGGCCAGCCGCGCATCGCCCTTGATGCGTGCCGCGTCGGCGGAGTCGGTGCCCCGCGCCTCCGCGCCCAGGGCCGGGCGGGTCACCAGGTCCTCGACGGTCGCCTGGGCCACCTGCAACTCGCCGAGGGCGGGCAGGACCTGCTCGATGTAGTGGAGGAAGGAGCGGTTCGGGCCGATGACGAGGGTGCCGGAGCGGGCCAGCCGCTCGCGGTGCGCGTACAGCAGATACGCCACCCGGTGCAGCCCCACGGCCGTCTTACCGGTGCCCGGCGCCCCCTGGACGCAGATGGTGCCGCCGATCCCCTGGCGGACGATCTCGTCCTGCTCCGGCTGGATCGTCGCGACGATGTCCCGCATCGGGCCGACGCGCGGGCGCTCGATCTCGGACTGGAGCAGCTTGCTGGTCTGCTCGGCCTCGTCGGGGTCGGAGAGCCGTTCGTCCTCGTACGCCGTCAACTCGCCGCCCGTGTAGCCGAAGCGGCGGCGCAGCGCGATGTCCATCGGCGCCGTCTTGGACGCCTGGTAGAAGGGCTGGGAGACGGGGGCACGCCAGTCGATGACCATGGGGTCGCCGTCCGCGTCGTGCACATGGCGGCGGCCGATATAGAAGCGCTCGCCCTCCGCGCCCTCGGCCGCCTCCCCGCCCGGTGCGTGCAGATAGTCGAGCCGGCCGAAGAAGAGCGGGGTGTCGGCGAGGTCGGCGAGGGCCTTGATGCGCTCGCTGACCTGGTGGTGCAGCGCCGCGGCGTTGACCCAGTTCGCGGCGACGTCCCGGAGGTCGAGGGCCTCGACATCGGCGCGCATGGCGCGCAGCGCGGCGCGGGAGTCGGTCAGATGGGCGCGCTCCCGTGCGAGAGGATCTGCCGCCTGGGGGGCCGGAAGAGGGTCTGCGCGGGGTCTGAGAGGGGATCTGCGTGGTCAGGGGCGTGCGAGGGCACGGCGTAGCCTCCGGCGAGCGAGTACACACAAGCGAGTGCACAGAGCGAATACACAAAGCGGGTGCGCGGTATGGATGCGCGGTCAGAGATGCCGACCGGTTTCCGTCCGGACGGCGGCTCTCCCGTTCGGAGCGCGGGAGGCGGCAAGACCGGCGATTGTAGCCAGGGCATGTCCGGGAGGCGAATGAATTATGGCGGGCCCTGGGGGAGGGGGCCGGGCGGGCTCGCGGGCGGGCCTCGCGTGGGCCCGTCCGGTCTCAGGCGAGCCGCAGGGCGCGGAAGGTCACGCGCTGGTTGAACCACAGCAGCGTCACCGTCGTCGCGCCCATCAGGACCGCGACGGTCAGATGCCCGGCGACCGAGGTGACCGGGGCGCCGAGGGCGGCGAGGACGAGATGGAGGCCGACGCGGAGCGCGAGCAGCCCGATGGCGATCTTCCGGGTGTGGGCGTTCTTGAGCATCGCCCGCATCAGCCTCACCCGGCGACGCAGCACGGTCGCCCCGACGACGACGTTCACCAAGGCGATCGCGATGAGCACCATCCAGGCGTCGTCCCACGCCTTGGTCAGGTCGTACGCGGCACCCATGACGCCCTCGAAGCCGAAGAACCACAGCGGCAGCGGCTTGATGTCGCTCAGGTCGATGTCGGTGGTCGCGGTCTTGCGTTTACGGATGCTGATGCCCATGTCCCCGCCCCTTCGGCGTCGTGGTGCCGTGTCCTGCTGACACTCACGATCCTTCCGGGCGGGGAACGCCCCGGGCAGAGTCGGCGATCACCGGTCGCCCATGACACATGTCATGGCCATGGGAGCGTGCGCGACGGCCCTGGGTGACCGGCGACCGGGTGACCAGTGGTGGGCCGAACGTCAGACGTCCTCGTCCGCGAGCAGCTCGCTCGCGTCCACGATCCGGTACGCGTACCCCTGCTCGGCCAGGAACCGCTGCCGGTGCGCCGCGAAGTCCTGGTCGATCGTGTCGCGCGCGACCACCGAGTAGAAGACCGCCGGGTGGCCGTCGGCCTTGGGGCGCAGCACCCGGCCGAGCCGCTGGGCCTCCTCCTGGCGGGAGCCGAAGGTGCCGGAGACCTGGATGGCGACCGTGGCCTCCGGGAGGTCGATGGAGAAGTTGGCGACCTTCGAGACGACGAGCACCGACAGCTCGCCCTCCCGGAAGGCGTCGAAGAGCTTCTCCCGCTGGGCGTTGGTGGTCTCGCCCTTGATGACGGGCGCGTCCAGGTGCTCGCCCAGCTCGTCGAGCTGGTCGATGTACTGGCCGATGACCAGGGTCTGCTGCCCCTTGTGCCGGGCGACCAGCGCCTCGGTGACCTTCCGCTTGGAGTCGGTGGTGGCGCAGTAGCGGTACTTCTCGTCGGTCTCGGCGGTCGCGTACGTCAGCCGCTCGGCCTCGGTCAGGTTGACCCGGACCTCGACACAGTCGGCGGGCGCGATATAGCCCTGTGCCTCGATCTCCTTCCAGGGCGCGTCGAAGCGCTTGGGCCCGATGAGCGAGAAGACATCGGACTCCCGGCCGTCCTCCCGGACGAGCGTCGCGGTGAGCCCGAGCCGCCGCCGGGCCTGCAGATCGGCGGTGAACTTGAAGACGGGCGCCGGCAGCAGATGCACCTCGTCGTAGACGATCAGGCCCCAGTCGCGGGAGTCGAACAGCTCCAGATGCGGGTAGATGCCCTTCCGCTTGGTGGTGAGCACCTGATACGTGGCGATGGTGATCGGGCGGATCTCCTTCCGCGTCCCGCTGTACTCACCGATCTCCTCCTCGGTGAGCGAGGTGCGGCGCACCAGCTCGTGCTTCCACTGCCGGGCGGAGACGGTGTTGGTGACCAGGATCAGCGTGGTCGACTTGGCGGTGGCCATCGCACCCGCCCCGACCAGCGTCTTTCCGGCGCCACAGGGCAGTACGACGACACCGGAGCCGCCGTGCCAGAAGCCCTCCACGGCCTGCGTCTGATACGGCCGCAGCGCCCAGCCGTCCTCGTGCAGCTCGATGGGGTGGGCCTCGCCGTCCACATACCCGGCCAGGTCCTCGGCGGGCCAGCCCAGCTTCAGCAGCGTCTGCTTGATCTGTCCGCGCTCGGAGGGGTGGACGACCACGGTCTCCGGGTCGATCCGGGCGCCGACCAGCGGCTGGATCTTCTTCGACCGCAGGATCTCCTCGAGGATCGGGCGGTCGCTGGTCTCCAGGACCAGACCGTGGGTGGGGTGCTTGAGCAGCCGCAGCCGCCCGTAGCGGGCCATGGTCTCCGCGACGTCGACGAGGAGGGCGTGCGGGACGGGGTAGCGGGAGTACGCGACGAGGGCGTCGACCACCTGCTCGGCGTCGTGCCCGGCGGCGCGGGCGTTCCACAGCCCCAGCGGGGTCACCCGGTAGGTGTGGATGTGCTCGGGCGCCCGCTCCAGCTCGGCGAAGGGCGCGATGGCGCGGCGGCAGGCGCCGGCCTGCTCGTGGTCCACCTCGAGCAGGAGCGTCTTGTCGCTTTGGACGATGAGGGGTCCATTCACGCGCCTGGGTCCTTTCGTGCTGCCGGCCAAAGAACCAGTGTCCCCCATCGGGAAGGCGTGGCGGGAAGCCGCAGGGATACAACCGGCGGCTACGGGCAAGCGGCGAAGACGGATACGGGCGGATACGGACCGACGGAACCGCGACAACAGAGCCATGGGCGGGAGGGAGTCCCTGTGATCAGCATCGCTGGATGGGAGATCCGGCGGACGGCGGACAAGAGGACGACGGTAAGGCGGACGGCGGAGAAGCGGGCGGGGGAGAAGAAGCCGGGGGAGAAGAAGCCGCGGGAGGGTTCCCGGACGGCGAGCGGCGAGAAGCGGGCGAGCGGCGAGAAGAAGGGGCCGCGGGCGGGTGGGGCTCTGACGAAGGGGTCCCGGACGACAAAGCCGCAGCCCAGGAAGTCGCGGACCGCGAAGCCTCAGTCCACGAAGGCGCAGACCGCTAAGGCCCAGGCCGCGAAGCCTGAGTCCGCGAAGGCTTCGTCAACGAAGGCCCGGACCGCGAAGCCCGCCAAGCCCGTGGAGCCCGAGGGCACGCAGGAGACGGCGCTGCTGCAGCGCAAGTCGTTCGGCGCGCGCGCCGCACGGTTGCTGGTGCTCCTCGTGGCGTTCGTCTGCATGGTCGGCTTCGCGGCGGCGCTCGCCAAGGCCACGCTCGTGCCCCAGCCCGGCTCCGTCGACCTCGTCCACACCAATCTGCATCCGGGGCGGTCGCTGCGCGCGTACATCGACCAGCCCGCCTTCCGGGACACGGTGAAGCAGATCGGCGGCAATGTGCTGCTCGGTGCCCCCTTCGGGGTGCTGCTCCCGATGCTGCTGCCCAAGGCGCGGGGCGCGGTGCGGGTGGTCGTCGTGACGGCCTTGGTGATGGTGGCCGTCGAGACCGTCCAGGGGCTCATCGTCGAGGGCCGGGCCTTCGACATCGACGACGTCATCCTCAACACCACGGGCGCGCTGCTCGGCTACGTCGTGGTCGGCCGCTGGCTCGGCCACGCCCTGCACCCCCGGCGCCGCCACTGGTGGCACCGCTGGACCCGGCGACCGCCCGCCGCGTGAGCTGTCGCCATAGGGACTACCAGGGCCTACGTCGCGTCCTCGGCCAGTTCGGCGGCGCCCGTGATGCGGTGCAGAGGGTACGTACGGACCTCGTCCGCCGTGTGGTCGTACGCCGTGACGAAGCCGCCCTCGACCCGGACCGGTGCGATCACGCGCTGGGTGGCCGCGCCGTTCGCGTTGACATAGCCGATCCAGACGTTGGAGCCGGTCAGGGCCGCGGCCTGCATGGTGGCGAGGGTGTCGGCGGAGGTGGTGCGGGGCAGCCGATCGCCGGTGGCGGCGGCCCCGGAACGAGCCCCGGAACCGGGCCGAGAACCAGCCCCGGAGCCGGACCCTGCGTCCGGCGGCGCCCCGGCTCCGGACACGACAGCCGGTTTGTGGGGCGCGGTCGCAGCGAGGTCTCCGGCGCGGATGGCGCGCACCGCCGCGCCCAGCAGGGTGGCGTCGGCCACCGGCGGGCCCTCCGGCACCGGGACGGGCGGCGTACGGGGCGGGGTGCGCTGGGCTTCGGGGCGGCTGACCAGCACATCGCCCTCGGCGGACTCGGCGGCCGGGGCGTACCCCATCGCCCGCAGCCCCTCCAGCAGCGTGTCCGGCGGCGCCTGGGCGGCCAGGACGGTGGGGGCGAGGCGGCGCAGCCGCAGCCCCGCCGAGCGGCGGTCGGCGAGGATCTCGGCGAGCAGCGCGTCGTCGTCGCAGCGCAGATACGCGGAGGCGGCGCCGATGCGCAGCCGGCCGTGCTTACGGGCCACATCGTTGACGAGGTAGCTGAGCGGCTGGGGCACCGGGGTGCGGGAGTGCGCGGCGAGGAAGGTGTGCACATCGTCGGCGGTCCGCCCGGCGTCCAGCGCACGGCGTACGGACTCGGGCGTGAAGCGGTACACGGTCGCACCGCCCTTGGACTCCACGTCGGCGAGGATGCCCAGCGTCTCGGCGAGCGGCCGTTCCAGCGGGCCGGGCGCGACGGCGGTCAGGTCCGCCTGGAGCAGGACGTGGTCGAGGGGTTCGGGGAGCAGCGGCGCGAGCAGCCGCGCGGCGTGCGCGGACGCGGTGTCGATCCTGGCGGCCGGCGGCTCGTCCGGGTGGGGCTCCAGCAGGGCGCGGCCGTGGGAGGAGAGCGCGCCCCGGCCGGTGATCCCGAGCATTTCGGCCTCGGCCACGGCCCAGCGAGCCAGCCGCGAGCGCAGGTCCTCCCTGGTGGGTGAGGTGGCACTGGGGGCGGCACCGGTGGCAGCCGCGGCGGGGACCCCGCGGTGGCTGGTCGGCCGCTCCCACCGCAGCCGATTCAGCAGGACGTCGGGGGCGGCCGCGGCGCCGGGCGGGAGGGTGGCCAGGAGTTCGAGGACCCGGCGGCGGACCTCGGGAGCCGGGGAGCGGTCCAGGTCCGGGCCGAGCGCGGCGAGGGTGCGGCCCCGGTTGTCCCGGCCGCCGACCAGCCCCGCCGTACGGGTCGCGGGCAGCCAGGCGGCGGCGAGCCGCGCCCAGCGCTCCTCGGCGGGCAGCCGCAGCCAGTCGTCGTAGGCGGGGGTGGGGGCGTAGCGCTCGTCGGTCTCGCCGTCGGAGGCCAGCAGCCCGGCCGCGTAGGCCAGCTCGATCCAGAAGGCGGCCACCGGTTCGGACACGTCGAGTGCCACGGCGGCCCGCTTGAGGTCGCGGACGCTCAGCCCGCCCGCGCGCAACACGGGAGGTCCGGCGCTCTCCCACTGCCCCAGCAGCTCCTCGACGGTGGTCAGGGCGGTGAAGGTCTGGCCCGCGGCGGTGTTATCCACAGCCTGTGGATCGTGTTCGGCGGTGGGCGGGAGCGGCGGGGCCAGCGGCTCGGGGGCGCGGTGCGCCCGGCCGTGGCGCAGATGCAGGGCCACCTCGCGGGGCAGCACGACGTTGCGCGGCCCGGACGGGAGCAGCAGTCCGCGGTCCAGCAGCCAGCCGACCGGTGGGGTGGGCGAGGCGACGGACGCCTCCCCGTACGGCGGTCCCCAGGTCAGCTTGGCCAGCACGGCCGCCGCGCCCGCCGGAGCCCCGTCCAGCAGCGCCGCCATCCGGGCGCGGTCCTGGAACAGCTCGGCCAGGGCCGCCACCGCCGTGACCGGGTCGTGGGTGGGCGGCAGCCCGGCACTCGCCAGCAGCTCCTGCAGTCGGCCCGGCGACATCCCGGACGTGGCCTCCTGGACGGTCGGGCCGAGACCGGTCGGGGAGGGGGAGGTGGGGGAGGGCGCGAGCAGTTCGCGGGCGGTGCGGACGAGGCGGAGCCGGTCGTCACCGCCCCAGACCAGGGCCTGGTCGCGCAGGGTGGCCACGGCACGCGGCAGCTCGGCCGCGATCGCCGCACGTTCCTGGCCGCCCAGGGCGGCGTCGGCGCCGGACGCGGGGCCGGCGGGTGAGGCGGGGCTGAGGGGTGCCGCGGGCCCGGCGGGCCGGGCGTTCGCGGGACCCTGAGCAGCCCCAGCACCGTCGGTTCCCTCCGCGCCCCGGGCGTCCCCCTGGCCCCCGGCCTCCTCGCCCTCATCGCCCGTCAGCAGATCCCGCAGGAGTTCGTACGGGCACGGGTCGGGCGCGACCGCCAGCGCCTCGGCGGTCTGCAGCGCGAACCGGTCGAGCCGCTCCACGGCCCGTACCACCGAGGCGCGGGTGCCGGCCCGGGTGGCGAGCTGGGTGAGGTCGTTCGGGACCGGGGAGAGCAGATCGGGGCGGGCGCGCAGCAGGGCGGCGAGGGCGTCGTCGGGCCGGGTCCGCAGCTCCTCGGCGAGTGTGCGCGGCGCCGCGCGGCCGCGGGTGCCGTGGCCGCCGTCCCATGGGCCGGTGTCCCGTGGGCCGCCGTCCCCGTGGCCGGTGTCCTCACGGCCGGTGTCTGCGGGCAACTCATGCCTCCCGGTTGCGCGAGCTGGTCTCTTCGGGCATTTCAGCCGTCCCGATTCCATGAACTGCTCATTCGATCCACAGTACCCGCGGGGTGCGGGACGCAGGGGATGCGGCGGGACTCCGCTTCCGCGCGGTACGGTCGGAGCCGACTGATACGCCGACCGTGCGCATTCTCAGGGGTCTTGGTGGGGATCGAGAGCGAAAAGCTCGTCTACGACTATCTGAGCCGTGTCGGTGACCTGGCTCAGCAGCAGGGTCTGTCGTCCGGTGAACGCATGCGACTGGTCTCCGGGCTGCGTGCCGATATCGACCATCGCCGGACCACCGGAGGGGCGGACAGCCCGGCCGGGGTGAAGCGGATCCTGTCCAAGCTGGGTTCACCGGCCGACGTGGTGGCCGCCGCGGGCGGCCGGCCCCCGGACCCGGGCTCGGGAACGGGCACTGAGCCGGGCGCGGCGGGCAGTGGCACGGTCGGCGGCGCGGGCGGCGGTGCGTCGTCGCGGGGAGCTGCCGGGGCGGCGCGGGCGGCCCGCGACAAGCTGGCCGGGCTCGCCAAGAGCAGCGGTCTCACCGGTAAGGTCCCCACCCCGCGCGAGGAGGACGCCCCGGGGGTGCCCGGCGGCCGGAACGGCGGCGGCCCGGGCGACGGTTCCCCCTCCCTGATCAAGCCGAGGCCCGCCACCCCCGCCACGCCCCCGTCCAACGCCGCCTCGCCGCCGCATCTCGCGGGGGAGGACGAACTGAGCCCGCGCGAGTCCAACATGGACTGGTGGCACGTGGAGGCGGGCCCGTTCGCCCAGTCCGAGCGGCGCGACGCGCAGTACGGCTCGGTCGAGGGGTTCACCGGCGGAATCGAGATCCCCGAACTGCTCGGCAAGGGCAAGACGGCCGAGCAGGAACGACAAGAGCGGCGGGAGGCCGAGGAGAAGGAGGCGGAGGAGGAAGCGGCCGCCGCCGAGGCCCGGGCCGCCGAGGAGGCGGAGGCCAAGGCCGCGGCCGGGGGCAAGCAGCGCGGTGCGCTGCGCCGGGTGCTCCTCGGGCCCGGCAAGGCGGCCGATCAGCCCGCGGGCGGGGGCGGGGTCGGCGTCGCCACATGGCTGGCCGGGCTCGGCCCGATACTGCTGGTGGCGGTCGGACTCCTCGTGGCGGGCGCCGTCATGGGCAACATCATCCCGATCGCCTTCGGCTGGGTGATCGCGTACTACGGCACCTACCGCCACTCCCCGGCCGGGGCGAAGTGGGCCTCGATGGGGATACCCGGTCTGGTCGCGGCCGGGGCCGGGGTCTGGCTGTGGGGCCGGGCCGCCCGCAAATGGGGTCAGCCGATCCCCGAGGACGGGTGGAAGGACGCGCTGACCGGCACCTGGCCGTTCGTCGTCCGGGGCGCGGCCATCGCCTCGGTGCTCTTCTTGCTGTGGCGCGCGAGGCGACGCAAGGGCTGACGCCGACAAGGGCTGACTCCGGAGGGCGGGGCACCCGGCGGCTGACTCCGGAGGGCGGGACACCCGGCCCTCCGCTCAGTTCAGCTCGGCCTGCGCCGCTCAGTCCTGCTCGGCCTGCCAAGGCGTGCCCGGGACGACGAGGGGGCTGCCGGTGACCGGGTCGGGGACGACCACCGAGTGCAGGCCGAAGACCTCGTGCACCAGGTCCGCCGTGACGATCTCCGCCGGGCGGCCGCGTGCCACGATCCGGCCAGCCTTCATCGCGATCAGATGATCGGCGTAGCGGGCGGCCTGGTTGAGGTCGTGCAGGACGGCGACGACCGTACGGCCGCGTTCGTGGTTGAGCTGGCGCACCAGGTCCAGCACCTCCACCTGGTGGGAGATGTCCAGATACGTCGTCGGCTCGTCCAGCAGCAGCAGATCGGTCTCCTGCGCGAGCGCCATCGCGATCCATACGCGCTGCCGCTGTCCGCCGGACAGCTCGTCCACCGGGCGGTCGGCGAGCGCCGTCACGTCCGTACGCTCCATGGCGTCCGTGACGGCTCGTTCGTCCTCCTCCGACCACTGCTGCCACCAGTGCTGATGCGGTTGGCGGCCGCGGGAGACGAGATCGGCGACGGTGATCGCCTCGGGCGCGACCGGGGTCTGCGGGAGCAGCCCCACGGCCCGGGCGATCTTCTTGGTGGGGATACGGGCGAGATCCGTGCCGTCGAGGAGTACCGCGCCGCCGCGCGGCCGCAGCAGCCGCCCGAGGGCGCGCAGCAGGGTGGACTTGCCGCAGGCGTTGGGGCCGACGATGACCGTGACCTCGCCGTCGGGTATCGCCAGGTCCAGCCCGTCCACGACGGTCCGGTCCTCGTAGGCGAGGGTCAGCTCACGCGCGGTGAGCCGGTTCGGGGCGGCGGGTGTCACCAGATCCGGTCCCGTCGTACCCGTTGTGGACGCCGAAGCGGTCATGCGGCGGTGCCTCCCTTACGGCCGCGTCCCCGGAAGACAGCAGCAGGTGGATCAGATACGGGGCGCCGACCGCGGCGGTCAGCACGCCCACCGGCAGTTCGGTCGGCGCGAACAGCTTGCGGGCCAGCAGATCGGCGGTGACGACGATGAACGCGCCGGCCAGGGCCGAGCACAGCAGCGGGATCTGGGCGGTCCTGGTCATCCGGCGGGCGATCTGCGGGGCGAGCAGCGCCACGAAGTCCACCGGGCCGGCCGCGCCCGTCGCCATCGACGCGAGTACGACGCCGAGGGAGACCAGGCCCAGCCGCACCCGCCCGAGCCGTACGCCCAGCGCGGTCGCCGTGTCGTCGTCCAGGGACACCGTGCGCTGCGCCCGCGCCGCCCACAGCACACCGGGCAGCAGCACCAGCAGCGCCCAGCCGAGCGGACCGGCCTCGTCCCAGCCGCGTCCGTTGAGCGAACCGGTCATCCACACCTTCGCCTGCTGGGCCACCAGATAGTCGCCCTTGGTCAGGAAGAGCTGGGTGATCGAGCGCAGCGCGACGGCGAAGCCGATGCCGATGAGCACGAAGCGGGTCGCCTGCAGTCCGCCGCGCCAGGCGAAGACGTACACCAGCGCGGCGGCGGCGAGACCGCCCGCGACGGAGAGATAGGGCAGGACGGCGAAGGAGGTGACCCCGTAGGTCATCGCGCCCACGGTCACCGCGCTCGCGCCCTGGCTGACACCGATGATGTCGGGGCTCGCGAGGGGGTTGCGGGCCACCGTCTGGATCAGCGCGCCCGCGATGCCGAAGGCGGCGCCGACCATCAGACCGAGTGTCATCCGGGGAAGCCGCAGCGTGCCGACGACGAGGTCGTTCGAGGTGGCCTGCCCGAGGCCCCACTGGGTGTGCAGGACGGCCTTCACGGCGTCGGCGGGGGCGATGAAGCTCTCGCCGACGCACAGATACGCCACACAGACGGCGACGGTGGCCAGGGCCAGCCCGAGCGCGACGAGGGCCGAGCGGCGATGCAGCAGGAACGATCCGCCACGGCGATCACGCGCGTCATGGCCGCTTCGTCCGCCGGGTCCGCCACGGCCGCCGCCCTTGATGCGGATGAGGCCGTACCCGGCGGGGCGGACCCCCGGACGGACGGCCGGACGGTCGGTGCGGCTGTCGGTGGCGGTCATGCGGCCACCGTCTTCCGGCGCACCAGCGTGACCAGGAAGGGCACCCCGATCAGCGCGGTCATCACGCCCGCCGGGACCTCGCTCGGCGGGAAGAGGATCCGGCCCACCACATCCGAGACCAGCAGCATCACCGGGCCGATCAGGGCGGCCATCGGAAGGACCCAGCGGTGGTCGGTGCCGACGGTCGCGCGGGCGATATGGGGGACCGCGAGGCCGACGAAGGCGAGCGGCCCCGCGGCGGCGACCCCGACCCCGGTGAGGATCGTGGCGCCGAGGGCGGCGACGACCCGTACGACCGCCACGTTCTGGCCGAGCCCCTTCGCGACGTCCTCGCCGAGCGCCAGCGCGTCAAGACCGCGTGCCACCGCGATCACCAGCACCGTGCCGACCAGCAGGAACGGCCAGATCTGGCCGACGATCTCGGTGTCCCGCCCGGCGAGCGAGCCGATCTGCCAGAAGCGGAACTCATCCAGGGCCGCCGCCTTCGTCGTCAGCACGCCCGTCGTCACGGACACCAGCAGCGCGTTGATCGCGGCGCCGGAGAGGGCGAGTTTGACCGGGGTCGCGCCGCCCCGCCCGCTGCCGGCGATGGCGTAGACGGCGACCGAGGCCAGCCCCGCGCCCGCGAAGGCGAACCAGACATAGCCATTGAGCGTATGCACTCCGGCGAAGGCGATCGCGAGCACCACGCCCACCGAGGCCCCCTGGCTGACGCCGAGGATGCCCGGGTCGGCGATCGGGTTGCGGGTGACGCCCTGCATCACCGTGCCCGCCATGGCCAGCGCCGCGCCGACCATCAGCCCGATGACGGTGCGCGGCAGCCGCAGGGACCGCACGATGTCGGCGGCGTCGCTCGAACCGCCGTGCAGCAGCGCGTCCAGCACCGCGCTCGGCGCGATCTGGCGGCTGCCCACGGCCAGGCTCAGCAGGATGGCGAGCAGCAGGGCGACGACGGCGGTGGCCGTCCAGCCGAGGCGGCGGCGGACCAGTGAGGCTCTGGGAGGGCGGCTGCTGGTCCGGTCGGCGGTCATCGCTTCCGTTCGTTCTTCTCGCTCGTCGGCTACGAAGTTAGGCGAGGCTAAGTGTATGGGGTGGGTCGAGGCACAATGGCGGGCATGTCTTCGTACTCCGCTCCGTCCCCCGTCCCCACCACCGACCCGGGCCTCGCCGCGGAGGCCGGGTCACACACGGTGACCGTCGGCTTCGACCTCGACATGACCCTCATCGACTCCCGGCCGGGCATCAAGGCGGCGTACGAGGCGCTCGCGGCCCGGACCGGCACCTACATCGACTCCGATCTCGCCATCACCCGGCTCGGTCCGCCGCTGGAGCAGGAGCTGGTCCACTGGTTCCCCGACGAGCGCGTCGAGGAGATGGGCGAGCTCTACCGCGAGCTCTACCCGGAGTACGCGATCGGACCGACCCCGGCCATGACCGGGGCCCGTGAGGCGATCGAGGCCGTGCGGCGGGCCGGGGGCCGGGCCATCGTCGTCACCGCGAAGCACGAGCCCAACGCCAAGCTGCACCTGAGCCACCTGGACATCGAGGCGGACGCGGTCATCGGCTGGCTGTGGGCCGAGGCCAAGGCGGAGGCGCTGCGGGAGTACGGGGCGACGGTGTACGTGGGGGACCACACGGGTGACGTACGGGGCGCCCGTACGGCCGGTGCGCTGTCCGTGGCGGTCGCCACCGGGCCCTGCCCGGCGGATGAGCTGCTGGCGGCCGGCGCCGATGTCGTCCTGGACGACCTGACGGCGTTCCCGGCCTGGCTGGCGGGGCACATAGGCGGTCGCGCCTAGGAGGTCACCCCAGCAGGCTGATCGGCTCGGTGACGCGGATCCCGGGGTGAAACAGACCCCGGGCTGATCCAAGCTGATTCACCCGTTCGGCGGTACGGCCGTCCGTGGCGCCCGGGTGGCCGCGGCCTGCCGCCGCTGTGCCGCGATGGAGCGCAGCAGCCCGGCGCCGGCGAGGGCGAAGCCGACGCCCATCAGCATGCACATGAAGTACGCGACCGAGGGGAGCGGATCCGCGCCGAGGAAGAGCGGTGCGACGGTGACGAGCGTGGCCACCGCTCCGATGGCGAAGACGATGACGCCGGACCGGATGAGCCGGTCGCCGGGAAGGGGTGCCTCCCGGGGGAGCGGGGGGAGCCGCCACGGTGCGGGGTTTCATTACTCACCGCACCAGGGTAGATCCGTGCCAGAGCGCGCATAGGAACCACCCGGGTACGTCTTGTCACCAGGCTCGGGACCATTAGCCTTGGTGGTGGCGGGTCTTACGACCCGCTGTAGTGCTATCGAGAGCTGTTTTTCCGTGTTTTCCGACGAGCGACGAGGACGAGACAGACGTGCCTACCGGCAAGGTCAAGTGGTTCAACAGTGAGAAGGGCTTTGGCTTTCTCTCCCGCGATGACGGTGGCGACGTCTTCGTTCACTCGTCGGTGCTTCCGGAAGGCGTCGACGCGCTAAAGCCGGGCCAGCGCGTGGAATTCGGCGTGGTGGCCGGAAACCGCGGAGACCAGGCATTGTCCGTCACCGTTCTCGACCCGACCCCTTCCGTGGCGGCCGCCCAGCGGCGCAAGCCGGATGAGCTGGCGTCGATCGTCCAGGATCTGACCACCCTGCTGGAAAACGTGACGCAGCAGCTGGAGCGCGGCCGCTACCCGGACAAGGCACACGGCCACAAGATCGCGGGCATGCTGCGGGCGGTGGCCGACCAGCTCGACGTATGACCTGACCGCCGATCCGATCGGCCGACCTGATCGGCCCCGCACCTACGACATCCCGTCAGGCGGAATTCCCCAGCCGCATTCCAGGGGAGCGCCGGAATTCCGCCGGAACGTCAGACCGCGTCCAGCGCGCCGGGGCCGAGGGGCGGCACCAGCCCCTCGGCCGCCGCGCGGGTCAGCAGCCCGCGCACCGCGGCGTAGCCGTTCTCGCCCAGGTCGGCGGTGAACTCGTTCACGTACAGCCCGATGTGCTGATCGGCGACGGCCGGGTCCATCTCCTGGGCGTGCTCCAGGACATACGTCCGCGACGCCTCCGGGTCGTCCCAGGCCATCCGCACCGACGTCCGGGCGGCGTCGGCGAGTTCCCGCAGCCGCTGCTCGCCCAGTGAGCGCTTGGCGATGATCGCGCCGAGCGGGATCGGCAGGCCGGTGGTCTGCTCCCAGTGCTCACCCATGTCAGCCAGGCAGTGCAGCCCGTAATTCTGATAGGTGAACCGGGCTTCGTGGATGACGAGCCCGGCGTCGACCTCGCCGTCCCGCACCGCGGGCATGATCGCGTGGAACGGCAGCACCTTGATCTCGCCGACCCCGCCCGGCACCTCCGCGGCGGCCCACAGCCGGAAGAGCAGATACGCGGTCGAACGCTCGCTCGGCACCGCGACGGTCTTCCCGGCCAGGTCCTTGCCGGTGAACTGCTGCCCCTCGCCGGGTTGCCGCGTGAGCACCAGCGGACCGCAGCCGCGCCCGAGCGCGCCGCCGCAGGGCAGCAGCGCGTAGTCGTCCAGCACCCACGGCAGTACGGCGTAGGACACCTTCAGCACATCGAACTCACCGCGCTCCGCCATCCCGTTGGTGATGTCGATGTCGGCGAAGGTGACATCGAGCGCGGGCGCGCCGGGGACGCGGCCGTGGGCCCAGGCGTGGAAGACGAAGGTGTCGTTGGGGCACGGGGAGTAGGCGATCTTCAGGGGCTCAGTCACTGCCGGGTTCCTTCCGGGTCCAAGGTCCAAGTGCCGAGGAGGGGGGCGATGGTTCCGAAGGTGCTGGTGAGCGCCTCGAGCGCCGCCCCGATCCGCCAGGCGGCGCGGTCGCGCGGCCCGACGGCGTTGGAGATCGCCCGTACCTCCAGGGCGGGTACGGACTGGGCCGCGGCGGCCTCCGCCACGCCGAAGCCCTCCATGGCCTCGGCGGCGGCGTGCGGATGGCGGCGCAGCAGCTCGGCGGCCCGTTCGGCGCTCCCGGTCACGGTCGACACGGTGAGCACGGTGCCGCGCACGGCGTCCGTCGCCTCGGCGACGGCGGCGACGAGCGGGGCGGGCGGGAGGTGCTCGACGGTTCCGAAGCCCAGGTCGGTGACGGCGGCGAAGCCGTCGGGGGTCTCGGCGCCCAGGTCGGCGGCGACGATCGCGTCGGCGACGACGATGGAGCCGAGGCGCGCGGCGGCAGGCTGCGCGGGGGCAGGCTGCTCGGTGGTGGGGCGTGCGGCGGCGTCGGGGAGCGCGGCGGCGTTGGGGCGCGCGCTGGTGAATCCGCCGCCGATACCGGCCGATACCGCGAGGTCGTAGGGGGTACGGGCGACCGCGGCCGCGGTCAGGGCGGCGGCGGTTCCGGCCGCCGCGGCCGCCGGGCCGACCCCGGCGGCCAGGACGTCCACGGTGAGCGGCGGCCCGGTGGGCGGCACCGGGCTCAGCCGGTGGATCATCCCGCCGGGGACGGGGAGTTCGGCCACCTCGGGGGCCGTGGCACCGACGCCCCGCACCACGGCGTCCCGCTCGGCGGGCACGGCCGTGACGATCAGTACGCGCATGGACGATTCCCCCTTGTCACGGCGTGGCTGGTGCTCCTGGTGCGTCGGGCTCTCTCGACGTGCCCAGTCTTCCCCGTGCGGCCGGGCCCCGTCAGGGCGGCGCTTCGTCCTGCAAAGTCCCGTACCTCAGGAATCCTGTCAGGAGTCCCGTTCCAGCGTGAAGCGCCAGATGCCCTTGACACCCTGGCTGCTCTTGCCGAGCTCGGCGATCGTGATCGTGACCTTCTTCTCGAGCGTGGTCTGGCCCGTCTGCGGGTTCTGCTGGGCGAAGAGCGTGTCGCTGTCGAAGCTGCGGTACGTCTCCTTGCTCGCCTCGGCCATGACCGGGTTGTTGGCGATCAGGCCCCAGCTCGACTTGGCGATCTCGGGGTCCACCCCGATCCGCACCTTGTCCCCGGGGGTCACCTTGATCGTCTCTTCGGGCTTGGCCGACAGGCACGCCTTGAACTTCGCCGAGCTCAGGTCCTTGCCGTCGCCGTAGCAGCCGTCGCTCGCCTCGGCCGTCACGGTCTCCGAACCGACCGTCACCGTTGCCAGCGGGGTCGGCTTGTCGCATGCGGAGAGGGCGACGAGCCCGAGGGACACAGCACAGGCGGCGGTGGCGGCGCGGCGGCCCTTGCCCCTGGAAAACAGCGCAGCGGTCATGCGGGCAGGCTATCGGGCCGTCCCGATCACTTCGCGCGCGGGTCGGGCGAGCCGCGGAGGCGGGTCGGGCCGGCCGCCGTGCAGGCAAATCAAGCCGGCCCTCGCCCACGTGCCTCAGGCCACCCGTGGATACGGCGCCCCCTGCCGGGAGGCGCTCAGCAGCCCACGGACGCTCAGCGCCACGCCCAGCGCGAGCACCGCCGCCGCGACCGCCATCCCCAGCACCCCATGGAGCGGCAGCACGATGCCGATGGCGCCGCCGAGGACCCACGCCATCTGGAGCGTCGTCTCGGAGCGGGAGAACGCGGAGGTGCGGACCTCCTCCGGGACGTCGCGCTGGATCAGCGCGTCCAGCGACAGCTTGCCCAGCGCCTGGGAGATTCCGGCCGTGGCGGCCACGGCGGCCACCGTTACCGCGCCGTAGAAGGTCGCCGACACGATGATCACGGCCAGGGCCGAGCTCAGCACCACCGCGATGATCCGCTCCGGGCCGCGCGCCCGCAGCCAGGCGCCGATCGCGGTGCCCAGCGCGTTGCCGCCGCCCGCGCAGACGGCGGCCAGGCCGAGCGAGACCTCGGGGCCGAGCCCGCCCACGGGCTGGTCGCGGAGGAGGAAGGCGAGGAAGAGGGTGAGAAACCCGGACAGGGTCTTCAGCGCGGCGCACGCCTGCAGGGCGTGCAGTACGGAGGGGCCGACCGTACGGAGGCCGAGCCGCCCGGAACCGCTCCTGCGAATGGAGCTCCAAAAGAGGGCCCAGAAGGCTGTCCTGGACCCGCCGACCCTGGCCTTGGGTCTACGCACCGTCACCGTCACCGGCAGATGCAGATGGCGCTGTCCCGAGGTCAGCTGCACCCTCGCCTCACCCTTCGCGGAGTCCACCTTGGGCGGGAGGGTGAACGACAGGAATCCGCCCAGCAGGAAGATCACGGATGCCCCGTACAGCGGCCAGCTCGGACCGATCTGATGCAGCACGGCCCCCAGCGGGGCCGCCACGCCGGTCGCGAGCAGCCCGGCAAGCGTGACCCGTGAGTTGGCCTTGACCAGGGAGAAGTGGGGTGGCAGCAGCCGTGGCACGACGGCGGAACGGACGACTCCGTACGCCTTGGACGCCACCAGCACGCCCAGCGCCGCCGGATACAGCTCGAGGCCGCCGCCCGCCACCGCCCCCGCCATCGTCAGCGCGAGCACCGCGCGGGTCAGCATCGCGCCCGCCATGGCCGCGCGGCGGCCGTGCGGAAGGCGGTCCAGGAGCGGGCCGATGACGGGCGCGAGGAGCGCGAACGGCGCCATGGTGATGACCAGGTAGAGCGCGACCCGCCCGCGGGCCTCGTCGGTCGGGACCGAGAAGAAGATCGTGGACGCGAGCGCGACGGTGATCATCATGTCGCCCGCGGAGTTCACCGCATGCAGCTCGATCAGCTTGCCGAGCCCCGACTCCCCGGCCCCATGGGCGTGGGTGGCCCGGCGGATGCCCCGTCCGGCCGCGGTGAAGGGGAGACGGAGCGCGAAGGGCAGACGGAGCGCATGAACGACCCAGCGGCCCGACCGCTTGGTCGAACCGCCGCTGTACCACCGCGTGCCTGCCACCTGACCATGGTGCAGCCAACGCGGCCCCGGCGTCAGACCTTCGACGGCTTTCCGGATGGCGGCGCCGTCGGCGGGGATCGGCAACACCCCGCTGTCCAGCGGAAATGTGGTTTCCCCGGAGCGGGCGGGCAGGGGGTGGGCGGTGCGGCGGCCGGGGACGGGCATGGGACGGGGGTAGGGGCTGCGCGGCCGGACAAGGTAGCGTGCGTAACCGCGCCACCGAGGGTCGTTCCTGGCCGTGTGCCGAGTAGCCATCCCGCAGAATGGGACGTACAAGGTGCGCCCGAAGGCCGGATGGGCGCGGACGTCGAGGCGGCCCCATGGTCCGCTCCGTCCGCGGTCCCGCGTTCCGGCCGTACGGCTGGCGCACCAGGTCAGACGGCTGCGACGGCGTGGAAGAGAGAATCGATCCTGTGAGTGCGATGCGAAGCCGTACCCCCGACCGCCTGTGCGCCGAGGCGGTCGAACTCGCCCGCGAGGCGGCCATGGAAGCCGCCTTTCCGGGGAAGGTCGGCGACTATCTTGGCGCTGTCGCCGAGGGCGACCGCGTGGTCACGCATCTCTTCGAGAGCCCCGATCCGGGCTATCGCGGCTGGCGCTGGGCGGTCACCGTGACCCGCGCCTCCCGCGCGAAGGCCGTCACCCTGGACGAGACGGTACTGCTCCCCGGCCCCGACGCGCTGCTCGCGCCGGAGTGGGTGCCCTGGAGCGAGCGGCTGCGCCCCGGCGACATGGGGCCGGGCGATCTGCTCCCCACCGAGGCCGAGGACCTGCGCCTGGAGCCCGGCTACACGGGCGAGGACATCCCGCCGCCCAACTCCGTGGTCTCGGAGGAGATGCAGCAGCTCGCGGCGGTGGAGGAGGCCGATGTGACGGCCGGCGCCCCCGTCGCCCAGACCGCCGCGCCCAAGACCGGCTCGATCGCGGCCGTCGCCGAGGAGCTGGGCATGCGCCGCGCCCGGGTGCTGTCGCGCTACGGCCTCCACGTCGCGGCCGACCGCTGGGACGAGGCGTACGGCTCCCAGACCCCCATGGCCCAGGCGGCCCCCGGCACGTGCGCGACCTGTGGCTTCCTGATGCCCCTCGGCGGCTCGCTGGGACAGGCGTTCGGGGTGTGCGCGAATGAGTTCAGCCCGGCGGACGGCCGCGTCGTCTCCCTCTCCTACGGCTGCGGCGCCCACTCCGAGGCGGCCGTCATGCCCAAGCCCCCGCGCCCGTCCGCGCCCGTGGTCGACGAGACCGTCGTCGAACCGCTCCCCCTCCACCCGGACCGCGCGAGCGGCTCCGTCGAGGCGGACACCCCGCCGGAGGAACTGGGCCACAGCTGAGGCGGTCTGTGGGGGCCACGGCTGGGGCGGCCTGCGGGGGCCACGGCTGGGGCGGCCTGCGGGGCGCCCTGGCGGGCGCGCCGTCGCCCATCGCTGAGACGCGCCTCAGGCCCGGCCAGGTGGTCCGCTCCGGCGGTGCGCCGGTCGCCGTGATGGCTTTGCGGACCCCCGCTGCTGCCGTTCCGTGGGGTGGCGGTGACGGCTGCTGTTCGGCCGCTGCCCGGTCGGGGCACGTGCCGCCGCGGCTGGTCGTCGCGTTGGTGGCCCCGCGCCCTCGCCAATGCCCCGGCCACGCGCCTCCGGATTGGTCCGGCGACGTGTGGGCAGGTGCGGCCGGGAGCCCCGCGGCGCCTGGGGCGGGCGGCCCTGCGCAGGACGGCGCGGCTCGAGGCGGTCGGTGAGCCGCGGCTCCGTGTGAGGCGGGCCTGTGTGACGCGCGGCCGGTGGGTGGTCCTGTGTGACGCGCGCTCGCGGCGCCTTCGGTGCGCCCAGCCGTCTGCTCCGCGGCGGCCCGGCGCGGCTGCCGGGCTGCCGTCCGCAGACGGCCGCGGGCAGCCTGGAGCGGCGCGCACGGCGTTCGGCGGGCAGCCCTGTGCGACGCGCGCCCGGCGGGCGGTCCCGTGCGACACGGCCCGGCCGTGCCCGGCCCGGTTCACGCGTCCGACCGGTTCACGCGTCCGATCTGCCCCGACCGCCCGTCGTCAGGCCCAACGGCGAGCCCGGCCGCCCCGGTTTCCGTCCCTGCGGGGCGGTCTGCCGGTGGAGGCCCCGCCGAGTTGGGCGGAGGCGCTGGGCGGCCGGGGCCGGGTGTCCCCGGGGGCCGATGGGCTCGGGGCGAGGCGGGGAAGACCTGGCGCTGAGGCGGGGGAGGACTCGGGGCTGAGGCGGGGAATCCGGTTGTCTGGAGCCCGAGGCGTCGTTTGGGCGCGGATAGCGGTACGTTCGCGGCTAGCAAGGGCGACACGCGAGGGAACGACGAGCGCGGTGGGGCGAGCCGCACCGCGGGGGACTCGGCGGTGTGGAGCCGCGGCGCAGGACGGAACCCCGACCAGGAACTCCGGAGGCGAGACGTGAGCAGCACGGCGATGGTGCGAGGCGCGACCGAGGACGCGGACCCGTTCGGGACCGCGCGGCTGCGGCGCGGCGTGCTGGACGCCTGGGCCGCGTCGCCCGCGCGGTTCCGGGAGGACGCCAACGCCGAGGAGGACCTGGCGCTGGGCGGCCACCGCGACCGGCTGGTCGTCGAGATGGCCCAGAACGCGGCGGACGCCGCCGCCCGCGCCGGGGTGCCCGGACGGCTCCGGCTGACCCTGCGGCCGGCCACCGACGGCGAGCCCGCCGTGCTGGCCGCCGCCAACACCGGGGCGCCGCTGGACGCGGTCGGGGTCGAATCGCTGTCCACCCTGCGGGCGTCGGCCAAACGGGACGAGCCGGAGAGCGCGGTCGGGCGGTTCGGCGTCGGCTTCGCGGCGGTGCTCGCGGTGAGCGACGAGCCCGCGGTCGTGGGCCGCACCGGCGGGGTGCGCTGGTCGCTGGCCGAGGCGCGGGAGCTGACCCAGCACGCCACCGCCACCAGCCCCGGCCTCGCCGAGGAGCTGCGCCGCCGCGACGGGCACGTACCGCTGCTGCGGCTGCCGCTGCCCGCCGAGGGGATCGCCCCGGACGGCTACGACACCGTCGTGGTGCTGCCGCTGCGCGACGGCGCCGCCCTGGACGTGGCGGAGCGGCTGCTGGCCGGGATCGACGACGCGCTGCTGCTCACCCTCCCCGGTCTGGCCGAGGTCGTGGTCGAGACCGTCGAGGGCACCCGGACGCTGCGCCGCCGCCAGGAGGGCCCGTACACCGTCATCGAGGACAGCCGCGAGGGCAGCGGCGAGGGCAGCCACGAGGCCGGCGGCGCACGCGGGACGACGCGCTGGCGCACCGAGAGCACCGGCGGGCGGCTGGAGCCGGAGCTGCTCGCCGACCGTCCGGTGGAGGAGCGGCTGCGCCCGGTGTGGTCGGTGACCTGGGCGGTGCCGGTGGACGCGGAGGGCGCGCCGGTGCGGTCCGCGACCGCCCCGGTCGTCCACGCCCCGACGCCGACCGATGAGCCGCTGGGCATGCCGGCGCTGCTGATCGCGTCCTTCCCGCTGGAGCCCACCCGCCGCCACACCGCCCCCGGCCCGCTCACGGACTTCCTGCTGGACCGCGCGGCCGAGTCGTACGCGACGCTGCTGCGCGACTGGCATCCGGTCTCGGTCGGCACGATCGACCTGGTCCCGGGCCAGCTGGGCAAGGGCGAGCTGGACGGGGAGCTGCGCCGGAGGGTGCTGGAGCGGCTGCCGAGGGTGCCGTTCCTGCCCAGCGCCGCCGCCCCGGCGGTGGGCGCGGGCACCGAGGCCGTGGAGGGCTGGCTCGGGTCGCCGGACGCGCTCGGGCCGGACGCCGCCCAGGGCGGCCCCGCGGCGGGCGATGCGGCCGTGTCCGCCCCGCCGGTCGCCGCGGCCGACTCCCCGGCCGACTGGGACGACGACGTGCTGGCGCGCGGCGGTTTCGAGGGCGAGCCGCACGCCCTGCGGCCCCGGGACGCCGAGGTCGTCGAGGGCGCGGGCGCGGAGACGGTGGAGGTGCTGGCCGAGCTGTTCCCGACGCTGCTGCCCGCGGGGCTGGAGCGCCGTTCGGAGCTGCGGGTGCTGGGCGTGGCCCGGGTGCCGCTGGGCGAGCTCATCGACCGGCTCGCGGGTGTGGAGCGCGCCCCGGCCTGGTGGCGGCGGCTGTACGACTCGCTGGGCGGCATCGACCCGGACCGGCTCAGCGGGCTGCCGGTGCCGCTGGCGGACGGCCGCACGACGATCGGGCCCCGGCAGGTGCTGCTGCCGCTGCCGGGCGAGGCCGACGGCGACCTGGACAGCATCGGAACCGCCGAGGCCGCACCGTCCGCCTGGGCCGCGGAGACCGCCGAGCCCGCCGGGATGGCCGGAACCGCCGAGTCCGCCGGACTCGCCGGGACCACGGAGGCCCCCGAGCGCGGCGGCGCGGTCAGCGCTACGCATCGCACCCTCGCCCGCCTCGGTCTGAAAGTTGCACATCCGGACGCCGCCCATCCACTCCTGGAGAAGCTCGGCGCGACCCCCGCGACCCCCCGCGCCGTGCTGACGACCCCGCAGGTGCGGGCCGCCGTCGCGCATTCGCTGGAGGCGGAGGACGAGTACGACCCGTTCGCGGAGGAGGGCGAGGCCCTCGGCGCGGCGTTGGACGCCGACACGCTGGCCGACACCGTCCTCGGCCTGGTCCAGCAGGCCCGGCTGGCGCCCGGCGACGAGCCGTGGCTCGCCGCGCTCGCGCTGCCGGACGAGGACGGGGAGCTGGCCCCGGCCGGTGAACTGGTCCTTCCCGGCAGCGCCTTCGAGCAGGTGATGCGGGAGGGCGAACTGGCCGCGTGCGACGCCGAACTGGCCGAGCGCTGGGGCGAGCAGCCGCTGGCCGCGGTCGGTGTGCTGGCGGGCTTCACGCTGGTCAGGGCCACCGATGTGGTGCTGGACCCGGATGAACTGGAGCCGCGCGAGGGCGACTTCACCGAGCCGGACGACGTCGGCGTGCTGGACGCCGTCGACGTGTGGTGCGAGGACGTGCTGGACCGGCTGCCGCAGACGCCGGTGCCGCCGGTGGCCACCGAGATCGTGGCCGTACGGGACCTGGACCTGGTCGACGACGACGCCTGGCCGCGGGCGCTCGCCATGCTCGCCCAGCCGCCGCTGCGCGACGCGCTCACCGCGCCGGTGCGGGTGCTGCTGCCGGACGGCACGACGGAGACCGTGCGCTCGTACACCGCGTGGTGGCTGCGCGGCCATCCGGTGCTGGACGGCCGCCGCCCCGCCGGGCTGCGCGCGGCCGGAGGCGATCCGCTGCTGGCGGGGCTGTACGAGGCGGTGGACGCGGCCGGGTTCGAGGACGAGCAGGTGCTGCGGGCGCTGGGGGTACGGACCTCCGTCGCCGCGCTGCTGGACGAACCGGGAGGCGCCGCCGAGCTGCTGGCCCGCCTCGCCGACCCGGACCGCGAGGTGACCCCCGCCCAGCTCCATGCCATCTACGGGCAGTTGGCCGACCTGGAACCCGAGCAGGTGACCCTGCCGGACGACGTACGCGCCATCGTGGACGGCGAGCCGACGGTGGTCGAGGCGGGCGAGGCACTGGTCGCGGACGCCCCGGACCTGATGCCGCTGGCCGAGACGGACGGCCGGGCGCTGCTGCCCGTACGGCCCACCCGGGCGGCGGAGCTGGCCGAGCTGTTCCAGGTGCGGCGGCTGAGCGAGGCGTACCCGGCGCGGGTGACCTCACAGGGCGATCCGCACGAGGTGCCCGAGGCGGTCCGCGAACTCCTCCCGGGCGCCCCGCTGTCGTACATCGAGCACGAAGAGCTGCTGATCGAGGGCGAGGACGAGCTGGACTGGCGGTACGTGGACGGCACCCTGCACGCCTCGACGGTCGAGGGTGTGGCGGCCGGTCTGGCATGGGCCGCAGGCCACTGGTCGCGCCGGTTCGAGGTGGCGGCCCTGCTGGAGGATCTGACCCGTACGGAGGAGCTGGCGCGGGCCCGCTGGTTCGACTGACGGACGCCCGGGGGCTGTTCGGCTGACGGACGCCCGGGGGCTGCCCGGGGTGGGGCCTGCGCCCCGGGCCAGGTCTTGCCCGGGGCCGGGCTTGCGCCCCGGGCAGCGTCTCGCGCCCGGGTCAGGGCCTCCGCGCCCCGGGTCAGGGCCTCCGCGCCCCCGGTCAGGGCTTGCGCGCCCCGGTCAGGGCTTGCGCGCCACGCCCGCGTAGATCCACAGGTCCTTGGCCTCCGCCTCCGCCTTGGCCTGTTCGTCCTCGGGCTTCCAGCGGTGGGGCATCACCACGCCCGGGTCGACCAGTTCCAGCCCGTCGAAGAACTGAAGGACCTCCTCCTGGGTGCGGCCCTGCACATGGATGCCGCTGCTGCGGTAGAGGTTGGTCACCGCGTCCGAGACCCCGCCCCGGGGGTCGAGCCCACCGTGCGAGAGCACGAGGTAGCTGCCCGAGGCCAGGGGCTCGACCAGCTGTCGCACGATCTCGTAGGGCTTCTGCTCGTTCGCGATGAAGTGCATGATCGCGTTGAGCGACAGGGCGATGGGCTGGGACAGATCGAGGGTGTCGGCCAGGTCCTCGGCGGCCAGGATGGCCTCCGGTTCGGTGACGTCCGCGTGGATGTAGGCGGTGCGGCCCTCGGGCGTGGAGAGCAACAGGGCCTGGGCGTAGGCCAGCACGATGGGGTCGTTGTCCGCGTAGACGATCCGGGAGTCCGGGGCTGTCTCCTGGGCCACCTGGTGGAGGTTGGGCTCGGTCGGGATACCGGTACCGATGTCCAGGAACTGCCGGATGCCCGCCTCGCGCGCGAGCCAGCGGGTCGCGCGGTGCATGAATGACCGGTTGGCACGGGTCCACGGCTTGACGTCGGGCCAGACGGCCTCGACCTGTTCGGCGGCGTGGGTGTCGACCGCGTAGTGGGTCTTACCGCCCAGGAAGTAGTCGTACATGCGGGCCGAGTGCGGCTTGCTGGTGTCGATCTCATCGGCACGAAAGCGGTTACCGGTCATATCCCTCACATTACTGGTGAGTTGGCCGCCACAAGACGGTAGTTCCCGAACAAAGTGTGCGCCGTGAGGCTTCCGCAACATTGTGAACGGCCCGTGAAGATCGTACAGTTGTCGCATCCGGCTCCGCCCGCGCGTCTTCGCGGCGGGGCCCTCATCTTTGCGTGTGCGCCACAGACGGGTGAGCGGGTGCGTCGCGAGGAGGGGAGCGCGCCCGCGCACCAGGCCAGGGCGCCGGATCGCCGCCGGAAACGGCGACGGTCCGGCGCCGCGCCGTCGCGGGTGCGCCACCGTCGCGGGTGCGCCGCCATCGCGGGCGCGCGCCGTCGTTGGTGCGTGGTGTGCGGGCGCTCGGGCGGGCGCGTCAGCCGTTCTGCGCGTCGCCGTTCCGCGAGCCGTTGATCGCCGTATCCCGGGCCCGTACGTACCAGACGCCGAGCAGTCCGAGGGCGCCGCCGGCCAGGCAGGTCCACAGCCACCACAGATGTCCGTGCTCGTCGAACCAGCGGTAGAAGGGCAGCTGGACGAGGAAGAGGACGAACCACACGATCGTGCCGCCGGTGATCGTGGCCACGACATTGCCCTCGAGCGGCTCCGGCGCCTCGTGCTTGGGGGTCCACTTCGTCATGGCCACAGCTTAAGGGGGCCGGTCACGGGCCCGGCCGGGGCCGTACCGGGACCGGTTTGGCGATCGGGCCTTAATAGTTTCATACTGAATCCTTTCGGGTCTGGCTGGAATGTCTTGTTCGATCGTCCAAGAGACCCACTGTTGATGTTCACGCAAGACTGAGGTCATCCATGTCCCCCTCGGCCCCCGCGCCGGTCGACGCCAGCGAACAGGCTCCGATTCCCCCTATGAACGGCATCGACAAGTTCTTCAAGATCCGTGAGCGCGGCTCCTCGGTCTCCCGGGAGATCCGTGGCGGCCTGGCCACGTTCTTTGCGATGGCCTACATCGTCGTACTGAACCCGATCATCCTCGGGGCCGGTACGGACAAGTTCGGTCATCAGCTCAACAACGGTCAGCTCGTCACCGCCACCGCCCTGATCGCGGGCCTGACCACACTGCTCATGGGGATCATCGGCAACGTCCCCATCGCGCTCGCCGCGGGCCTGGGCATCAACGCCGTGGTCTCGCTGCAGCTCGCACCCAAGATGAGCTGGCCGGACGCGATGGGCATGGTGGTGCTCGCGGGTCTGGTGCTGATGATCCTTGTCGCCTCGGGGCTGCGGCAGCGGGTGATGGACGCGATCCCGGCCGGGCTGCGGCGGGCGATCGCGATCGGCATCGGGCTGTTCATCGCCCTGATCGGCCTGGTCGACTCCGGCTTCGTCACCCGTAACCCCGACTCCGCGCACACCACCGTCCCCCTGGGGCTGGGCGTGGCCGGGCGGCTGCAGGGCTGGCCGGTGCTGGTGTTCGTGGTCGGTCTCGCGCTCACCTTCATCCTGATCGTCCGCAAGACGCGCGGCGCGATCCTGATCGGCATCGTGACCATGACCGTGGTCGCGATCGTGATCAACTCCCTGGCTCATATCCCGGACGCCGAGTGGGGGCTGACCATCCCCAAGGTGCCGGAGAAGGTGGTCGACACCCCGGACTTCGGCCTGGTCGGCCATGTCAGCCTCTTCGGCGGCTTCCATGAGGTCGGCCTGCTCACCGGCTGTCTCTTCGTCTTCACCGTGCTGCTGTCCGGCTTCTTCGACGCGATGGGCACGATCATCGGCGTCGGCGAGGAGGCCGGGCTGACCGATGAGCGCGGGCAGCTCCCGGGCATGGGCCGGATCCTGATGGTGGACGGCGTCGCGGTCGCGGGCGGCGGCTTCGGCTCGGCCTCGGCCAACACCTGCTTCGTCGAGTCCACGGCGGGCGTCGGGGAAGGGGCGCGCACCGGCCTCGCGAACGTGGTGACCGGCGGTCTCTTCCTGCTCGCGCTGGTCTTCACCCCGCTGGCCAAGGTGGTGCCCTCGCAGGCCGCGACCCCCGCGCTGGTGGTCGTCGGCTTCCTGATCATGGCGGCGAACGTCAAGGAGATCGACTGGAGCGATTTCACGATCGCGATCCCGGCCTTCCTGACCATGATCTCGATGCCGTTCACCTACAGCATCACCAACGGGATCGGGCTGGGCGTGCTCTCGTTCCTGCTGCTGCGCATCGCCACCCGGCGGACCCGGGAGATCCCGTGGCTGCTGGGCGCGGTGGGGCTGTGCTTCCTGGTGTACTTCCTGCTCAACCCGATCGAGCAGGCGCTCGGCGTCTCCTGAGTCACCTCACACGCCGCGTCATCCGCGCATAAGCGCCCAGAACCTCCGAGGGTTCTGGGCGCTCTCGCGTCTCCCTGCGCGTCACTACCCGGAGTCAACTCACTCGTTCGGGTGAAATAGAAATAGGGATGTCACCAGGGTTTTCATTAGACGAGGTAATGAGTTATGCTAAAGACCATGCCGGATCTGTCCCGCTCCCAGCACAACGCGGAGGCGCCCCCCGATGACGCGGCCGCCGTGAGCGCCCTGCGGTCGGCCGTGATGCGCCTCTCGCGGCGGCTCAAGCACCAGCGGGTGGACGAGTCGCTGAGCCCGACCGAGATGGCGGTCCTGGGCACGTTGGCCCAGTGCGGCTCCGCCACCCCCGGTGAGCTGGCCCGCAAGGAGCACGTCCAGCCGCCGTCGATGACCCGCATCGTGGCGCTGCTGGAAGCCAAGGGACTGGTCAGGCTCGAGCCGCATCCCGAGGACCGGCGGCAGAAGGTCGTCTCGCCGACCGAGCGAGCTGAGGCCATGCTCGAGGAGAGCCGACGCAAGCGCAACGCCTGGCTGGCCGAGCTGGTCGGGGAGCTGACCGAGGACGAGTGGGACGTGCTGCGCGCCGCCGCGCCCGTGCTGGAGAAGCTCGCGCATTTGTAAGAACGACCGAGGCAGCCAGGAGGCGAACACACTTGAGTACGGGACCCGGAGCAGACTCCGCACCCGCACCGAAGCACCCCACAAACCCCGCGCCCGACCCCGCATCCCCCGTCACCACGGGACGCACCCGGGGCGGGACCTTCCGTTCGCTGAAGATCCGTAACTACCGGCTGTTCGCCACCGGTGCCGTGATCTCCAACACCGGCACCTGGATGTCGCGGATCGCCCAGGACTGGCTGGTCCTCAGCATCACCGGCTCCTCCACCGCCGTCGGCATCACCACCGCGCTGCAGTTCCTGCCCATGCTGCTCTTCGGGCTGTACGGCGGGGTCATCGCGGACCGATGTCCCCGACGGCGGCTGCTGCTGTTCACCCAGACCGCGCTGGGGCTGTGCGGGCTCGCCCTCGCCGCCCTCACCCTCAGTGGCCATGTGCAGGTCTGGCATGTCTACCTGATCGCGTTCCTGCTCGGCATGGTCACCGTCGTCGACAACCCGACCCGCCAGGTCTTCGTCAACGAGATGGTCGGCCCCAAGGACCTGCGGAACGCGGTGAGTCTCAACTCCGCGAACTTCCAGTCCGCCCGGCTGGTCGGCCCGGCGGTCGCCGGTGTGCTGATCACCGCCGTGGGCAGCGGCTGGGCCTTCCTGATCAACGGACTCTCCTTCGCCGCCCCGATCATCGGGCTGCTGCTGATGCGCACCAGTGAGCTGCACAAGGTCGAGCGGGCGCCGCGCGGCAAGGGGCAGCTCCGGGAGGGGCTGCGCTATGTCGCCGGGAACCCCGATCTGATCTGGCCGATCGTGCTCGTCGGCTTCATCGGCACCTTCGGCTTCAACTTCCCGATCTGGCTGAGCGCCTTCGCCGACGATGTCTTCCACGCCGGACCCGGTACGTACGGCCTGCTCAACACGTTGATCGCGATCGGTTCGGTGACCGGTGCGCTGCTGGCCGCCCGGCGCGTGGTGGCCCGACGGCGGCTGCTGGTCGGGGCCGCGCTGATGTTCGGCCTGCTGGAGATGGTCGCGGCGGCGACCCCGTACTTCTGGCTCTTCGCGGCGCTCATGGTGCCGATCGGGATCTTCAGCCTGACGTTCAACGTGACCGCGAACTCCAGCGTCCAGCTCGCGACCGATCCCGCGATGCGGGGCCGGGTGATGAGCCTGTTCATGATGGTCTTCGTGGGCGGTACGCCGATCGGCGGCCCGCTGGTGGGCTGGCTGACCGACACCTGCGGCGCGCGTATCGGCTTCGCCGCGGGCGGTCTGATCTCGGCCGCCGCCGCGGGCACGGTGGGGCTGCTCCTGGTCCGGGCCGGCGGTCTGCGGGTGAAGCTGGACCTCCGGCGTGGCCACCCGCGTGTGGTCTTCGTCCCCCGCACACCGGAGGACAAGCAGCTCGCGGCCACGGCCTGAGCCCGGCGGCCGTCGCGGGACGGGCGCTGTCACAGCCTGAGCCCGGCGGCCGTCGCGGGGCAGGGGCCACTCGACGGCTGTCCCCGTGGGGGAGACTGGGCGGATGAGACTCTTCGCCGCCGTCTTGCCGCCGGACGCGGTCGTCGCCGAGCTGGCCGCGCGGGTCAAGACGCTCCAGACGCTGCCGGGGGCGGACGGGCTGCGCTGGACCGAGCGGGAGGGCTGGCACTTCACGCTCGCCTTCTACGGCGAGGTGGCCGAGGAGGTGCTGCCCGAGCTGCACACCCGACTGGCCCGCGCCGCCCATCGGCACCGCGCCCACGAGCTGCGGCTGGCGGGCGGGGGCCGGTTCGACGACCGGGTGGTGTGGGTGGGCGTCGACGGCGACAGCGAGGCCCTGCGGCGGCTGGCCGACTCCGCCGAGGCGGGGGGCCGACGGGTCGGGGTCCCGATGGACCGGCACCGTCCGTACCATCCGCATCTGACCATCGCCCGCGCCCGTTCCTCCCGCCACCGCTCCGTCACCAGCCTCGTGCCGTACGTGGACGGGCTCATCGACTTCGCGGGCCGGGAGTGGACCGTGGGCGAGCTCTGCCTGGTGCGCAGCCATCCACCGGCCCCGGGCGTCCCCGGGCGGCAGCCGCGCTACGAGGTGGTGGCGGCCTGGCCGCTGGGGCAGTGAGCGGCCTGGTCGCTGGGGCACTGAGCGGTCCGGCTAATCTCAAGCCTGTGGACCCCAAGACCAGAAACATGATCATGAGCGGCGCGCTGGTGCTGATTCTCGTCGTCGTCGCCGCCGCGGCCGCACTGGGCGGCTGAAGCCGCCACAGAGGCCAACAGAGAGCAGGGGGCGCGGGCCGCACGGCCCACGCCCCTCAGCGCCTTCGCCTACCGCCTCAACGCCTACCTACCGCCTCAGCGGCAACCGCTCAGCGGCGGCTCGGCTACCAGGCGAACGCCTCCGGCGACGGCCCCGGACCCGGGAAGATCTCGTCCAGCTCCGTCAGCACTTCCTCGCTCAGCTTCAGCTCCGCGGCGCGCACCGCCGACGCGAGCTGCTCGGCCGTGCGCGGGCCCACGATCGGACCGGTCACCCCGGGCCGGGTGAGCAGCCAGGCCAGGGCCGCCTCGCCGGGCTCGATGCCGTGCTCGGCCAGCAGGTCCTCGTACCGCTGGACCTGATCGCGCACCGCCGTGTTCTTCAGCGCGTCGGCGCTGCGCCCGGAGGTGCTGCGCGAACCGCCGCCCTCGCGCTCCTTGCGGAGCGCGCCGCCGAGCAGCCCGCCGTGCAGCGGCGACCACGGGATGATGCCCACGCCGTAGCCCTGCGCGGCCGGGATGACCTCCATCTCGGCGCGGCGCTCGGCCAGGTTGTACAGGCACTGCTCGCTGACCAACCCGAACGAGCCACGGCGGGCCGCGGTCTCATTGGCCTGGGCGATGTGCCAGCCGGCGTGGTTGGAGGAACCCGCGTAGATGATCTTGCCCTGCTGGACGAGGACGTCGATCGCCTGCCAGATCTCGTCCCACGGGGTGGAGCGGTCCACGTGGTGGAACTGGTAGAGGTCGATGTAGTCCGTGCCGAGCCGCTTGAGGCTGGCGTCCACGGCCCGGCGGATGTTGACGGCCGAGAGCTTGTCGGTATTGGGCCACGGCTCACCCTCGGCGGCCATGTTTCCGTACACCTTGGTCGCGAGGACGGTCTTCTCGCGCCGCCCGCCGCCCTTGGCGAACCAGCTCCCGATGATTTCCTCGGTGCGGCCCTTGTTCTCGCCCCAGCCGTACACATTGGCGGTGTCGAAGAAGTTGATGCCCGCGTCGAGCGCGGCGTCCATGATCGAGTGGCTGTCGGCTTCCCCGGTCTGCGGACCGAAGTTCATGGTGCCGAGGACGATCCGGCTGACCTTGAGACCTGTGCGTCCGAGCTGCGTGTACTCCATGGGATCAGCCAAGCCGTTGGAGTGCGCTCTAATCAAGGGGGCGGGCCGGAGCATCGGTGACCCGGCGACTATCTACGGCCTCGAATTCTCGCGGAAAACCCGAAGGCCCGCTTTTTGGCCCCCCGTGCGGTCAAAAAGCGGGCGTCCTGGGTTTTCTTGAGGCCGACCTTTTCCGGTTAGCGCGCAGCGCGAGCCTTCATAAAGCCGAGAGCGCCGAGGGCCAGGGCCATCAGTGCGCCGATCAGGACCATGTAGAGCCCCGGTCCAGCGGTCATTTCGTACAGCTTCGCGGCCTGCTCAGCGGCCTTTTCCGCGACCTTCTGCGACACTCCCTCGTCGTCCTTCAGCTTCTGGGTGACCAGCCGCTCGGGGTCCGCCATGTTGATGGCCGCGACGATCGCCATGGCCAACCCCAGAACCCCGCCGACCAGGTAGAGCGCCGCCTTCTTGGTGGCCATGGCGGCGATGAACAGGATCGCCGCGACCAGGGCGATGATCAGCGTGATGATGCCGTCGCCGTCGATGCCCTTGATGCCCCCGGTGGCGCCCTCGGCGTCGGAGACCACCCAGTTCACCATGGAGCCGACCAGCGCGATGACCGAGCCGACGATCGCGAAGATCGCGATCTTCTTGGACGGCGCGGCCGGTGCGGGTGACGCATGTGCGGCACCGCCGCTCGGGGCCCCTGCGGAATGCAGGGGCGGCGCGCTTTGCGCATAAGAGGACTGGCTGTATTCGCTCATGAGCCCAGACCGTAAGCGGGGCCTTTCTGCATTGCAATGCCGCCGCCCGCTATGCCGCCAATGACCGATAAATTTCTCGCCGAAATAATCCCCGGATGAGGTCAAATAATCTGCGGGTTATTTCGGACTGTCCGCCCGCACAAATAATTGACAGACGTTATCTGCCCGTGATCGCCGAAGTCATGCACGGGGGAGTCACCGGTGACCAGGGGAGCCCTCTCCACGCCTGGCCGGAGGGAGTCCCCCGGCGTGGTTCCGGCGCCGGACGCCCCCGGTGGGATGGCAGGCTTGGGCGCATGCGTCCGCTTCCGTTCGTACTCGGTGCCGCCGCGCTGCTGACCGTGTCCGCAGCCGCCCCGGCCTTCGCCGACGACTCGTCGTCGCCGTCTCCCTTCACAATCGAGGATCCACGGATCACCGAGTCCAGCGGCCTGGCCGCGAGCCGCCTCCACCCCGGCGTCTACTGGACGCACAACGACAGCTCGGACGGGCCGTACGTCTACGCCGTCGACGGCAAGACCGGGAAGACGGTCGCGCGGGTCGCCCTGCGGGGCATAGGGGATCCCCGCGATGTGGAAGCGATCTCGATAGGGGCGGACGGCAATGTCTACGTCGGCGATATCGGCGACAACCTGGGCGGTCAGTGGTCCCATGTGTGGATCTACCGCTTCCCCGAGCCGAAGCAGCTCAAGGACACCACCGTCACCGCGACCCAGTTCACCGTCAGGTACCAGGGCGGGCCGCGCAATGCCGAGGCGATGATGGTCCATCCCAAGACGGGCCGCGTCTATATCGCCAGCAAGAGCGACGAGGACGCCGGGCTGTACGCCGGACCGGCCACGCTCAGCCCCTCGGGGGTGAATGTCTTCCGGCGGGTCTCCGACCTCGACATGGAGGTCACGGACGGGGCGTTCGCCCCGGACGGCACCCGGCTGGTGCTCCGCGGCTACTTCTCGGCCGCCGAGTACCGCTGGCGGGACGGAAAGCCGACGCGGCTCGAGGAAGAGCCGGGGCTGCCCCTGCAGCGGCAGGGCGAGTCGGTCACCTTCACCCCGGACGGCGGCACCCTCATGTACGGCACCGAGGGCGCGGGCTCCAAGGTGACGCCGGTGGACCTCGGCGGGGAACTGCTGCCGGACGCCACCGCGAAGGAGCAGAAGAAGAACGGGGAGTACTCCGACCGCGTCGACGGCAAGCTCACCGAGGACGAGAAGAACGGCAACCTGGTCAAGGCCGGGGTCACCTTCGCCGGTGCGCTGGTCGTGTTCCTCGGCCTGCGCAGGCTCTTCCGCCGGGGCCGATCCTGATCGTCGGCGCAAACGAGATCGTCAGCGCGTACGCAAGGGGCCCGCGGCCGACCACCGGCCGCGGGCCCCTTCGCATGGGCGTAAAAGCGCTCGTCAGAGGTGCTCGATGACGTAGTCCACGCACGCCGTCAGCGCCTGGACGTCCGCCGGGTCGACGGCCGGGAACATCGCCACCCGCAGCTGGTTGCGGCCCAGCTTGCGGTACGGCTCGGTGTCCACGACGCCGTTGGCCCGCAGCGCCTTGGCGACCGCGGCGGCGTCGATCTCCTCGGTGAAGTCGATCGTGCCGACGACCTGCGACCGCTTGGCCGGGTCGGCCACGAACGGGGTGGCGAACTTGGATTCCTCGGCCCAGCCGTACAGCGTGCGCGAGGAGGTCGCGGTGCGCCGCACCGCCCAGTCAAGACCGCCCTGGCCGTTGATCCACTTGAGCTGGTCGTCGAGCAGGAAGAGCGTCGCCAGCGCCGGGGTGTTGTACGTCTGGTTCTTCAGCGAGTTGTCGATCGCGGTCGGCAGCGAGAAGAACTCCGGGACGTGCCGGCCCGAGGCGTGGATCCGGGCGGCGCGCTCCAGCGCGGCGGGCGAGAACACGCCGATCCACAGACCGCCGTCGGCCGCGAAGGACTTCTGCGGCGCGAAGTAGTAGACGTCCGTCTCGGCGATGTCGACCGGCAGACCGCCCGCCCCGGAGGTCGCGTCCACCAGCACCAGCGCGCCCTCGTCGGCGCCGGCCACCCGCTGGATGGGCATGGCGACACCGGTGGACGTCTCGTTGTGGGTGAAGGCGTAGACGTCCGTGCCGCTCTCGGCGCGCGGCTCCGGGTGGGTGCCGGGGTCGGAGGAGATCACCGTGGGCTCCTCGAGCCACGGCGCCAGCTTCGCCGCCTTGGCGAACTTCGAGGAGAACTCGCCGAAGGACAGATGCTGGGACTTGGAGTCGATCAGCCCGTGGGTCGCGATGTCCCAGAAGGCGGTGGAGCCGCCGTTGCCCAGGATGACCTCGTACCCCTCGGGGAGTTGGAAGAGCTCGCGCACCCCTTCGCGCACCGCGCCGACCAGGTTCTTGACCGGGGCCTGGCGGTGGGAGGTGCCGAGCAGGGAGCTTCCGGTGGCGGCCAGGGCGCTCAGCGCCTCGGTGCGCACCTTGGACGGGCCCGAGCCGAAGCGTCCGTCGGCGGGCTTGATGTCATCGGGAATCCGGATGTCAGCCACGACCGAAGCCTAATCCGTCGGCCCCCGCGGTCCGACCGTGCGTCCAGCGGGTGAGACGGTATGTCCACATCCTGTTGACGCGGGAGGTGAGGGCGGTGTAGGGGCGATCGCGGAACGCGGCGGCCATGAATCGGAATTGGACATTCTCAACGGCCCTCCCGGCGTGGACCATGGAGGCATGGCTGATCACCAGGCAGACGAGCTGGAGCAGGCGCTGCGACGGGCCGTCCGCGGGGACGTCTCCTTCGATACGGCGAGCCGGGCCCTGATGACCATGGACGCGTCGAACTACCGACGGGTGCCGGACGGTGTGGTCGCGCCCCGGGACGCGGACGATGTGGCGGCGGCGCTGGCCGTCTGCCGGGAGCGCGGGGTGCCGGTGGTCGCGCGCGGCGCCGGGACCTCGATCGCGGGACAGGCCACCGGGCTCGGCGTCGTCCTCGACTTCACCCGCCATATGCGCGGCATCGTCTCGCTCGACCCGGAGCGGCGGACCGCCGTCGTCCAGCCCGGCGTGATCCTCGACGACCTCCGTACGGCGGCCGGCGCCCATGGGCTGACCTTCGGCCCCGACCCGTCCACCCACAGCCGCTGCACCCTCGGCGGCATGATCGGCAACAACTCCTGCGGCTCCCACTCGGTGGCCTGGGGCACCACCGCCGACAACGTCCACGAGCTGGACGTCCTCACCTACGGCGGGGAGCGGGTGCGAGCCGCCCAGGGCCTCCACGACCTGCCCGCCCGGCTCCGCGACGGCATACGGTCCCTGGCCGGCCACCACCTGGCCCTGCTGCGCACCGGCTTCCCCGAGCTGCCCCGCCGGATCTCCGGCTACGCCCTGGACGAGCTGCTGCCCGAGAAGAACGCCGACCTCGCCCGCGCCCTCACCGGCAGTGAGGGCACCCTCGGGGTGGTCACGGAGGCGACCGTAAGGCTGGTGGAGGCGCCCGGCGCCCGCGCCCTGGCCGTACTCGGCTACCCCGACGAGAGCGCGGCGGCCGAGGCCGCGCACACCCTGCTGCCGTACGGTCCGCTGACCGTCGAGGGCATGGCCGCCGACCTGGTCGCCGGGACGACCGGGCTGCCCAAGGGCGGCGCCTGGCTGTTCGTGGAGGTCGGCGGCGCCACCCGCGAGGAGGCGCTCTCCCGCGCCCAGGAGGTGGCCCGCGCCGCCGCCGAGGCCACCACCGGCCACACCGTCGTCGCCGACCCGGCCGGGCAGCGCGCCCTGTGGCGGGTCCGCGAGGACGCCTCCGGGACCGCCACCCGGATGCCTGACGGCAGCGAGGCATGGCCCGGCTGGGAGGACTGCGCGGTGCCGCCGCCCCGGCTCGGCGCGTATCTGCGCGACTTCCGCGCCCTGATGGCCCAGCACGGGCTGCGCGGCACGCCGTACGGCCACTTCGGGGACGGCTGTATCCACGTCCGCATCGACTTCGACCTGCTGACCGAGCCCGGGATCCGGATCTTCCGCGCCTTCTCCTCCGACCTCGCCGATCTCGTCGTCGCCCACGGCGGCTCGCTCTCCGGTGAACACGGCGACGGGCTGGCCCGCGCGGAGCTGCTGCCGCGCGTGTACGGGGACGAGATGGTCGGCCTCTTCTCCCGCTTCAAGGACCTGTGGGACCCGGAAGGCGGCCTCAACCCCGGCGTCCTGGCCCGCCCGCAGCGCCTGGACCAGAACCTGCGCTTCGATCCCCTGCCGAGGCGCCCGGTGGACGTCGAATTCGGCTACCCCCACGACAAGGGGGACTTCTCGGCGGCCGTCCGGCGCTGTGTGGGCGTCGCCAAGTGCCGTAACGAGTCGGTGTCCGGCTCCGGGGTGATGTGCCCGTCGTACCGCGTGACCGGCGAGGAGAAGCACTCCACGCGCGGCCGCGCCCGGCTGCTGCACGAGATGCTCGCGGGCGAGGTCGTCCAGGACGGCTGGCGCTCGGAGGAGGTACGGGACGCGCTCGACCTCTGCCTGTCCTGCAAGGGCTGCCGCAGCGACTGCCCGGTCGAGGTCGACATGGCCACGTACAAGGCGGAGTTCCTGCACCACCACTACGAGGGACGGGTGCGGCCCGCCGCGCACTACTCGATGGGCTGGCTGCCAGTATGGCTCCGGGCCGCCTCCCTCCTGAGGGCCGCGCCCGCCGCCAACGCCCTGGCGGGCGTGCCCCCGCTGGCGGCCCTGGCCAAGCGGATGGGCGGGATCGCGCCCGAGCGGGACATCCCGGAGCTGGCCCGGGAGCCCTTCACCCGGTGGTGGCGGGAACATGCCCGCACGGTGCCTCGCGCCGGAAACGGCGCCCGCACCGTCGTCCTGTGGCCCGATACCTTCACCAACCACCTCTCCCCCTCCGTCGGCCGGTCGGCGGTCGCCGTACTGGAGGCGGCCGGGCTGCGGGTGGTCGTCCCGCCGGGGCCCGTGTGCTGCGGCCTGACCTGGGTCTCCACCGGCCAGCTCGACCGCGCCCGCGCGGTCATGCGGCGCACCCTGGACGTCATGGCCCCGGCCCTGGACGCCGGCCTTCCGGTGGTCGGCCTCGAACCCAGCTGCACCGCCGCCCTCCGCACCGACCTCCCCGAACTCCTCGGCGCCGACCCCCGCTCCGCACGCCTCGCCGAGTCCGTCTCGACCTTCGCCCAGGCCCTGGAGGACTACGCCCCCGACTGGCGGCCCCCGAAGGTCGACCGCCCCGTGGTCGGCCAGACCCACTGCCACCAGCACGCCGTCCTCGGCGACGCCGCCGAGCGCCGCCTCCGTGAACGCGCGGGCCTTGCGGGCGCGTTGAGCGGCGGCTGCTGCGGTCTGGCGGGCAACTTCGGCTTCGAGGACGGCCACTACGACGTCTCGGTGGCCTGCGCCGAGGAGCAACTGCTGCCATCGGTGCGCGCCGCGGACCCCGGCACGGAGATCCTGGCGGACGGCTACTCCTGCCGTACCCAACTGACCCAACTGGCGGGCCGGAAGAGCCGCCACCTGGCGGAGGTCCTGGCAGAGCGCTTGCGGTGAGGGGCGGGCGGCTCGGCGAGGTGTGGCGTTCGTCTCGCGCCTTCGGCGCACTTGGACTGCGGGCGGTAGGCGGCAAAATCCCCACCAGTGCGACGGCCCGCCCCTCCCGGTACCCCTCCGAAAAACGCTTGATCTGACGCAACTAATTCATCAAACGATTTCCAGAGGGGGTACCCACCCCCCGGCTGTCCGGCATCGGCCTCGCCCGCCGACCACGGAAGCCGCCACCGGCGCTCGCCTCCACCGGCCCGGCGGCCGGCTCGGCCCCGGCGCCCCCTGCCCCGCTGCTCAATGGCGCCGAAGGCGCGAGACGAAACCCGCACCCGACCGAGCCGACGAGCCCAGCACACCTCACAACGCACGCCCCACAACGCACACCCCACAACGCACACCTGACAAGACCTGGCCCCAACTCAGCCCAACCGGCTGAATCATGCAAGCGTGCTTGATTGTTTCCCGTCGCGCTGCCACCCTCGCTCGACAAGAACGAAGGACAGCCGACACACGACTGACCCGACGACGGGAGCGACGCGTGTCCGAGACGGAGGCTCTGCTCGGCGATCTGCGGGCGGAGGGGGACGAGTTGGACGGCTTGGTGGCCGGGCTCGGGGGCGCGGAGTGGCGTACGGCGACGCCCGCGCCCGGGTGGAGCGTCGCGCACCAGATCGCCCATCTCGCGTGGACCGACAAGCGGGCCGTACAAGCCGCCGAGGACCCGCAGGGGTTCGCCGACGAGGTGCGCCGGGCGTGGACCGCGCCGGAGGCGTTCGTGGACGAGGGCGCGGAGCGCGGGGCGGCCGAGCCGCCCGAGGTGCTGCTGGAGCTCTGGCGCGCGGGGCGGGAGCGGTTGCTCCGGACGCTGGCCGCGCAGCCGCCGCGCGCCCGGCTGCCGTGGTACGGGCCGCCGATGAGCGTGATGTCGATGGCCACCGCCCGGCTGATGGAGACCTGGGCGCACGGCCAGGATGTCGCCGACGCGTTGAGGGTGCGCCGGGTACCCACCGCCCGGCTGCGCCATGTGGCCCGGCTCGGGGTCCGGGCGCGGGGTTACGCGTACGCGGCGCGGGGGCTGGAGCCGCCGGCCGAGGAGTTCCGGGTCGAGCTCACCGGCCCGGACGGTGAGTGGTGGACGTACGGGCCCCAGGACGCGGCCCAGCGGGTGACCGGGCCCGCGCTGGACTTCTGTCTGCTGGTGACCCAGCGGGCGCACCGCGACGACCTGGCCGTACGGGCCGAGGGGGCGGACGCGGACCGCTGGCTGGACATCGCGCAGGCGTTCGCGGGCCCGCCCGGCAAGGGCCGCGCCCCGGGGCGGAGACCGGGTCACCCGGCGGGTGACGACGGCGTGAGCGGCGACCGCGCCGGAGGCGCTCCGTGACCCCGCCGCCCCCACCCCTCCGGATCGGCAATGCCTCCGGCTTCTACGGCGACCGCTTCGACGCGGTGCGCGAGATGCTCACCGGTGGCCCCCTGGACGTGCTGACCGGGGACTATCTCGCCGAATTGACCATGCTCATCCTGGGCCGGGACCGCGCCAAGGACCCGGCGCGCGGCTATGCCACCACCTTTCTGCGCCAGCTCGAGGACACCCTGGGGCTCGCCATGGAGCGCGGCGTACGGCTCGTCACCAACGCGGGCGGGCTCAACCCGGCCGGGCTGGCCGACGCGATCCGCGCCCTCGCCGAGCGGCTCGGCATCGGCTGCCGGGTCGCCCATGTCGAGGGCGACGACCTCCTCGGCATCCGGGACTGGGGGCCGGGGGTGTTCGCCGCCAACGCCTATCTCGGCGGCGCCGGCATCACGGCCTGTCTGCGCGGTGGCGCGGACGTGGTGGTCACCGGGCGGGTGACGGACGCCGCGCTGGTGACGGGCCCGGCCGCGGCGCACTTCGGCTGGGCCGCCGACGACTGGGACGCGCTCGCGGGAGCCGTGGTCGCCGGGCACATCCTGGAGTGCGGTACGCAGGCGACCGGCGGCAACTACTCGTTCTTCACCGAGCACGACCTCCGCCGCCCCGGCTTCCCCCTCGCCGAGATCCACCCCGACGGCTCCAGCGTGATCACCAAGCATCCGCACACCGGCGGCGCCGTCACGGTCGGGACCGTCACCGCCCAGCTCCTCTACGAGACGGCGGGCGCCCGCTATCCGGGCCCGGACGTCACCGCCCGGCTGGACTCGGTGCGGCTCGCCCCGGACGGCCCGGACCGGGTGCGCGTCCACGGCGTACGCGGCGAGGCGCCGCCGCGCACCCTCAAGACCGGGCTGACCCGGCTCGGCGGCCACCGCAACGAGGTGGTGTTCGTGCTCACCGGCCTGGACGTCGAGGCCAAGGCGGCGCTCGTACGGGACCAGATGGAGGGGGCGATGAGCAAGCGCCGCCCCGCCGAGGTCCGTTGGACCCTCTCCCGTACCGACCACTCCGACGCGGCCGTGCAGGAGGAGGCGAGCGCCCTGCTGCGGCTGGTGGTCCGGGACCGGGACGCGGCGGCGGTGGGCAGGGCGATCAGCGGCGCGGCCGTCGAACTGGCCCTCGCCAGCTACCCCGGCTTCCATGTCACCGCCCCGCCCGGAAAGGGCTCCCCTTACGGCGTCTTCGAAGCCGTGGACACCCCGGCCGACACCGTGCCGCACACCGCCGTACTGCCGGACGGCTCCCGGCTGACCATCCCCCCGGCCCCCACCACGCCCGCCGCCGGAGGCCGCGCGGACGAGCCGCCCCTTCCGCCGCCGCTGCCGCCCGGGCCGACCCGCCGCGCGCCGCTGGGCGCGGTCGCCGGGGCCCGCAGCGGCGACAAGGGCGGCAGCGCCAACATCGGCGTCTGGGCGCGAAGCGAGGACGCCTGGCGCTGGCTGGCCCACACCCTCACCGTCGACCGGCTGCGCGAACTGCTCCCGGAGACGGCCCCGTTGAAGATCACCCGCCATCCGCTGCCCCGGCTGCGGGCCCTGAACTTCGTCGTGGCGGGCCTGCTCGGTGAGGGCGTGGCCGCACAGGCCCGCTTCGACCCCCAGGCCAAGGCCGTCGGCGAATGGCTGCGCTCACGCCATCTGGACATACCGGAGGTACTGCTTTGACCGCGCTCGCGTCCGCGCTCGACCCCGCAGGCGCCGATCACACGGCCCATCGGGAGGCGATGCTCGCCAAGCTCGCCGAGTTGGAGGGAGAGCACGCCAAGGCGCTCGCCGGGGGCGGTGAGAAATACCTCCAGCGCCATCGCAAGCGCGGCAAGCTGCTGGTCCGCGAGCGGATCGAGCTGCTGCTCGACCCCGACACCCCCTTCCTGGAGCTGTCGCCGCTGGCCGGCTGGGGCAGCGAGTATCCGGTGGGGGCCTCGCTCGTCACCGGCATCGGGGTGATCTCCGGTGTGGAGTGCCTGATCAGCGCCAACGACCCGACCGTACGCGGTGGGGCCAGCAACCCCTGGACGCTCAAGAAGTCGCTGCGCGCCCATGAGATCGCCCGCGCCAACCGGCTCCCGCTCGTCAGCCTCGTCGAGTCCGGCGGTGCCGATCTCCCGTCCCAGAAGGAGATCTTCATCCCGGGCGGGGCGATGTTCCGGGATCTCACCCGGCTGTCCGCCGCCGGAATTCCCACGATCGCCGTGGTCTTCGGCAACTCCACCGCCGGAGGCGCGTACATCCCCGGGATGTCCGACCACGTGATCATGGTCAAGGAGCGCTCCAAGGTCTTCCTGGGCGGTCCGCCGCTGGTGAAGATGGCCACCGGCGAGGAGAGCGACGACGAATCGCTGGGCGGTGCCGAGATGCACGCCCGCACCTCCGGCCTCGCCGACTACTTCGCCACCGACGAGCCCGACGCGCTGCGCCAGGCCCGCCGGGTCGTCGCCCGCCTCAACTGGCGCAAGGCGCACGCCGATCCGGGGCCCGCCGAACCGCCGAAGTACGACGCCGAGGAGCTGCTCGGCATCGTTCCCGGCGATCTCAAGGTCCCCTTCGATCCGCGCGAGGTGATCGCCCGGATCGTGGACGGCTCGGACTTCGACGAGTTCAAACCGCTGTACGGGCGCAGCCTGGCCACCGGCTGGGCCGCGCTGCACGGCTATCCGATCGGCATCCTGGCCAACGCCCAGGGGGTGCTGTTCAGCGAGGAGTCCCAGAAGGCCGCGCAGTTCATCCAGCTCGCCAACCAGCGCGACATCCCGCTGCTCTTCCTGCACAACACCACCGGCTATATGGTCGGCCGCGACTACGAGCAGGGCGGGATCATCAAACACGGCGCCATGATGATCAACGCCGTCTCCAACTCCCGCGTCCCGCATCTGTCGGTGCTCATCGGCGCCTCGTACGGCGCCGGTCACTACGGGATGTGCGGCCGGGCGTACGACCCCCGCTTCCTCTTCGCCTGGCCCAGCGCCAAGTCAGCCGTGATGGGCCCGCAGCAGCTCGCCGGGGTGATGTCGATCGTCGCCCGGCAGTCCGCCGCCGCCAAGGGGCAGCCGTACGACGAGGAGGCCGACGCCGCGCTGCGCGCCATGGTGGAGCAGCAGATCGAGTCCGAGTCGCTGCCGCTCTTCCTCTCCGGGCGGCTCTACGACGACGGCGTCATCGACCCGCGCGACACCCGCACCGTGCTCGGCCTGTGTCTGTCCGCCCTGCACACCGCGCCGGTCGAGGGCGCGCGCGGTGGCTTCGGCGTCTTCCGGATGTGAGTGAGGAACCCGTGATTCGTTCCCTCCTGGTCGCCAACCGCGCCGAGATAGCGCGACGTATCGTCCGCACCTGCCGTGACCTCGGCATCGCCACCGTCGCGGTCCACTCCGACGCGGACGCCGGCGCGCCCCACGCACGCGAGGCCGACACCGCCGTACGGCTGCCGGGCGATGCCCCGGCCGACACGTATCTGCGCGGCGATCTCCTCGTGAAGGCCGCCCTGGCCGCCGGGGCCGACGCCGTCCACCCCGGCTACGGCTTCCTCTCCGAGCACGCCGACTTCGCGCGCGCCGTAAGGGACGCGGGGCTGGTGTGGGTGGGGCCGCCGCCCGAGGCGATGGAGGCCATGGCCTCCAAGACCCGCGCCAAGGAGATCATGCGCAAGGCGGGCGTGCCGCTGCTGGACGCGATCGACCCGGCCGAGGCCACCGCCGATGATCTGCCGCTGCTGGTCAAGGCGGCGGCGGGCGGCGGCGGCCGGGGCATGCGGGTGGTCCGCGAGCTGGACGCGCTCCCCGCCGAACTCGACTCCGCCCGCGCCGAGGCGGCCGCCGCCTTCGGCGACGGTGAGATCTTCGTGGAGCCCTATATGGAGGGCGCCCGCCATGTCGAGGTCCAGGTGTTCGCCGACACCCACGGCACCGTCTGGACCCTCGGCACCCGCGACTGCTCCCTCCAGCGCCGCCACCAGAAGGTCATCGAGGAGGCCCCGGCCCCGGGTCTGGACGAGGAACTGCGGCGCACCCTGGCCGAGTCGGCGGCGAACGCGGCGCGTGCCATCGGCTACGAGGGCGCGGGCACGGTGGAGTTCCTGGTCTCGTCGGCGGGGCGGGCGTACTTCCTGGAGATGAACACCCGCCTGCAGGTGGAGCACCCGGTCACCGAGGAGATCTACGGCCTTGACCTGGTGGCGCTGCAACTGCGGATCGCGGAGGGGGAGCCCCTCGACGCAGAGCCGCCGGCGCCCCGGGGGCATGCCGTCGAGGCGCGGCTGTACGCCGAGGACCCGGCGCGCGACTGGCGGCCGCAGACGGGGATCATGCACCGGCTGGACATCCCCGGGCTGCGGGTCGACTCCGGACCGGCCGACGGGGACGCGATCGGCGTCCACTACGACCCGATGCTGGCCAAGGTCATCGTCGTCGCGCCCACCCGGGCGGAGGCCGTGCGGCGGCTGGCCCACGGGCTGGAGCGGGCCCGGATCCACGGCCCGGTGACCAACCGGGAGCTGCTCGTACGGGCCCTGCGGCATCCGGAGTTCGCGGCGGCCCGTATGGACACCGGCTTCCTCGAACGCCATCTGGCCGAGCTGACCGCAGCCGCCTTTGATGACGACGGGGCGGCCTCGCCCGCCGAGCTCGCCGCCCTCGCCGCCGCCCTGGCCGACGCGGCGCGGCGGCCGGGGACCGCGACCGTGGCCGGGCGGTTGGGCGGGTGGCGGAACGTGCCCTCGCAGCCGCAGTCGAGGAGCTACCGCGCCGAACCGGGCGGCACCGAGCACGAGGTGCGCTACCGCCTCACCCGCGAGGGGCTGCACGCGGAGGACATGCCCGACGTGCGGGTGCTGGGCGCGGCAGCGGAGTCGGTCGTCCTCGATGTGGCCGGGGTCCGACGGACGTTCGAGGTGACGGCCCATGGGGACCGCCGCTATGTCGACACCCCCAGGGCGGCTTTGTGTTCACCGCGCTGCCCCGCTTCCCCGACCCCACCGCCCGTGCCGAACCGGGCTCGCTGCTGGCGCCCATGCCGGGCACGGTGGTCCGGGTCGCCGAGGTGGCGGTCGGGGACCGGGTCGAGGCCGGACAGCCCCTGCTGTGGCTGGAGGCCATGAAGATGGAGCACCGCGTCACGGCGCCCGCCGCCGGGGTGCTCACCGCCCTGCACGCCACCACCGGCCGCCAGGTCGAGGTCGGAGCCCTGCTCGCCGTCGTGGCGGCGGGGGAGTGACGAACCCCCGCGCGCCACTCAGCACGTCCGGGCCCGGACAGACCGTCCGGGCCGTGCGGGAGAGCACACCGCCCGCACCACGCATCGCAAGTGGGAGGAGCCGTCCATGACCAGCCCGCATACGCCCGTGGACACCCCGGAGCGCGTGGCGCTCCGCGCGGCGGTGTCGTCGTTCGCCAAGGGACACGCCCCGGGCGGCCCCCAGGAGCGCGACGGCGTGCGCCAACTGTGGGCCGAGGCAGGCAAGCTCGGCTATCTCGGCGTCAACCTCCCCGAGGAGTACGGCGGCGGGGGCGGCGGCATCACCGAGCTGTCCATCGTCCTGGAGGAGCTGGGCGCCGCGGGCTGCCCGCTGCTCATGCTGGTCGTCTCGCCCGCCATCTGCGGCACCGTCATCGCCCGGTTCGGCACCGCCGAGCAGAAGGAGCGCTGGCTGCCCGGTCTGGCCGACGGCAGCCTCACCATGGCCTTCGGCATCACCGAGCCCGACGCCGGATCCAACTCGCACCGCATCACCACCACCGCCCGCCGGGAGGACGACGGCGGCTGGATACTCAACGGCCGTAAGGTCTTCATCTCGGGTGTGGACATCGCCGACGCGACCCTGATCGTCGGCCGCACCGAGGACGCCCGGACCGGGAAGCTCAAGCCCTGCCTGTTCATCGTCCCGCGCGAGGCGCACGGCTTCTCCTACCGCCACATCCCCATGGAACTGGCCGCCGCGGAGAAGCAGTTCGAGGTGGTGCTGGACGACGTACGGCTGCCCGCCGACGCGCTGGTGGGCGACGAGGACGCCGGGCTGCTCCAGCTCTTCGCGGGGCTCAACCCGGAGCGCATCATGACGGCGGCGTTCGCGCTGGGGATGGGCCGCTACGCGCTCGACAAGGCCGTCGACTACGCCCGCACCCGGCAGGTGTGGAAGGAGCCCATCGGCGCCCATCAGGCGATCGCCCACCCCCTCGCCCAGTCCCATATCGAGCTGGAGCTGGCCCGGCTGATGATGGCGAAGGCGGCGTACCTCTACGACATGGGCGATGACGCGGGCGCGGGCGAGGCCGCCAACATGGCCAAGTACGCGGCCGGGGAGGCCACGGTGAAGGCGGTGGACCAGGCGGTGCACACCCTCGGCGGCAACGGCCTGACCGCCGAGTACGGGCTGGCCCGGCTGATCACGGCGGCCCGGGTGGCCCGGATCGCCCCCGTCAGCCGGGAGATGATCCTCAACTACGTCTCCCACCAGACCCTGGGGCTGCCGAAGTCGTACTGATCGTTCCTTCCGCTGCGAGGGGCGTCCGGAGGCGCCGTACCGGCCTTGCGGGCGCCGTACCGGACGGCGTCGTACCGGCCTCACGAGTTGGGCAGAACGGACAGGTAGGTCCATCAGAGCTGAGGGGAACGGCCATGGTGCTGCGCAGCGAGTATCCCGATGTCCCGCCTGTCGATCTGCCCATCCACGACGCCGTACTGGCCCGCGCGGCCGAGGAGTTCGGCGACCTGACCGCGCTGGTGGACGGCGTGACCGGGGCGGCCCTGAGCTATGCCGCACTGGATCGCGCCTCTCGCCGGATCGGGGCCGCGCTGGCCGAGGCGGGGGTGCGCAAGGGCGATGTGGTGGCCCTGCACAGCCCCAACTCGATCATGTACCCACCGGCCTTCTACGGCGCGACCCGCACCGGGGCCGCGGTCACCACGGTGCATCCGCTGGCGACCCCGGAGGAGTTCGCCAAGCAGCTCCGGGACGCGGCCGCGTCCTGGGTCATCACCGTCTCGGCCCTGCTGGGCGTGGCCCGGCAGGCCGCCGAACGGGCGGGCGGGGTACGGGAGATCTTCGTCTGCGACGAGGCGAGCGGCCATCGTTCGCTGCGCTCCATGATGAGGAGCACCGCGCCCGAACCGGTGGTGGAGATCGACCCGGCCGAGGACATCGCGGTGCTGCCGTACTCCTCGGGCACCACCGGCACCCCCAAGGGCGTGATGCTCACCCACCGCAACATCTCCACCAACCTCGCGCAGGTGGAGACGCTGGTCCCCAACCAGCCGGGGGAGCGGGTGCTGGCCGTCCTGCCGTTCTTCCACAGCTACGGCCTTACGGCGCTCATGAACGCGCCGCTCCGCAACGGCGGCACGGTGATCGTGCTGCCCCGCTTCGAACTCGACACCTTCCTCGCCGCCATCGAGAAGCACCGGGCCCAGGCGCTCTATGTGGCCCCGCCGATCGTGCTCGCGCTCGCCAAGCATCCGTCGGTGGACGGCCACGATCTGTCGTCGGTGCGGTACGTGCTGAGCGCGGCGGCCCCGCTGGACGCCCGGCTCGCGGAGGCGTGCGCCCGGCGGCTCGGCGTACCGCCGCTGCTGCAGGCGTTCGGGATGACGGAGCTGTCGCCGGGCTGCCACCTGGTGCCGCGCGACGCGAAGAACGCACCCCCGGGGACGGTCGGAAAGCTGCTTCCGAGCACCGAGATGCGCATCGTGGCCCCGGACACCGGCGAGGACCTGGCCGTCGGCGAGGACGGCGAGATCGTCATCCGCGGACCGCAGGTGATGAAGGGCTATCTGGGCCGCCCCGAGGACACCGACGCGCTGATCGACGCCGAGGGCTGGCTGCACACCGGCGACGTCGGGCACGTGGACGCGGACGGCTGGCTGTATGTGGTGGACCGGGTGAAGGAGTTGATCAAGTACAAGGGCTATCAGGTCGCCCCGGCCGATCTGGAGGCCGTGCTGCTCGCCCATGAGGCCGTCGCCGACGCCGCCGTGATCGGGGTGACGGACGGGGCGGGCAACGAGATCCCCAAGGCGTATGTGGTGCGCCGGCCCGGGACCCGGATCTCGGAGGACGACCTGATCGCGTACGTTGCCGGACAGGTGGCCCCGTACAAGAAGGTGCGCCGCGTGGAGTTCACGGACACCGTGCCGCGCTCGGCCACCGGCAAGATCCTGAGGCGTGAACTGCGCGCCAGGGAAAGGAGCTCGACCACCCCATGACCGACGGCCCCACGACCGATGGCCCGCCGACCGGAGACCTCACCGCGATGCCAAAGCCCCTCGTACGGTCCGCCTCCGCGCGCGGTATCACCACGCTCACCCTGGACTCGCCGCACAACCGCAACGCCCTCTCGACGCGCCTGGTCGCCGAGTTGCGCGAGGCGCTGGCGGCGGCCGGGCGGGACGACCGCGTCCGGGCGGTGCTGCTCACCCACACCGGCACCACCTTCTGCGCGGGCGCGGACCTGAGCGAACCTCCCTCGGCGTCCGGTGCGGCCGGACTGGTGGCGCTGTTGCGGTCGATCGTGGAGCTGCCCAAGCCGGTCGTCGCGCGCGTCACCGGACATGTGCGGGCCGGTGGGCTCGGACTGCTCGGAGCCTGCGACATCTCGGCGGCCGGGCGCGGCGCCAGCTTCGCCTTCACCGAGGCGCGGCTCGGCCTCGCCCCGGCCGTCATATCGATGCCGCTGCTGCCCCGGCTGGACCGGCGCGCGGCGGCCCGCTACTACCTCACGGGGGAGCGGTTCGACGCCGCCGAGGCGGCCCGGATCGGGCTGGTGACGATCGCCGACCCGGATGGCGACGCGGACGAGGCGCTGGCGCCCGTCCTCGACGGGCTGCGCCGGGGCTCCCCGCAGGGCCTCGCCGAGTCCAAGCGGTTGGTGACCGCCGATGTGCTGCGCGCCTTCGACCGGGACGGCGAACCGCTGGCCGCGCTGTCGGCCCGCCTCTTCGCCTCCGAGGAGGCCCGGGAGGGCATGACGGCGTTCCTGGAGCGGCGCGAGCCGGTGTGGGCGCGGGAGACGGCGGGGGACGTGGCGCCGGACGCTCAGACCGCGCCGGGCGCCGGGGCCGCGGGGGCGTCCCGATGACCCCCCGTACGGCACTGCGCGACCCCAAGCAGGACCGCAGCCGCGCGACTCGCAGGCGGCTGCTGGAAGCCGCCGTGGCCTGCCTCGCCGAGCGCGGCTGGGCAGGCTCCACGGTCGCGGTGGTCGCCGAGCGGGCCGGGGTGTCGCGGGGCGCGGCCCAGCACCACTTCCCGACCCGTGAGGACCTCTTCACGGCCGCCGTCGAGCATGTCGCCGAGGAGCGCTCGGCCGAGCTGCGCGCCCTCCCCGCCCCGCACGGGGAGGGCCGCGTCCACACGGTGGTCGAGGCGCTGATCACCCTCTACACCGGCCCGCTCTTCCGGGCCGCCCTCCAGCTGTGGGTGGCGGCCTCGTACGAGGAGCAGCTGGGCTCCCGGGTGACCGCCCTGGAGGCGAAGATCGGCCGTGAGACGCATCGGATGGCGGTGGAGCTGCTGGGCGCCGACGAGTCGGTGCCGGGCGTCCGGGAGGCCGTCCAGGGCCTGCTCGACATGGGACGCGGCCTGGGCCTGGCCAACCTCCTGACGGACGACGGCCACCGCCGGGAGCGGGTGGTGGCCCAGTGGTCGAGGGTCCTGGAGACGATCCTGACCCCGCGGGACTAGCCGCCGTCGGCCGCCCGGACTACCGCTTCGTGTCCCCGTACCCGTCGATCTCGTGCGGGCTGCGCGTGCCCGGGCCGACGTACCGGGCCGACGGCCGCACCAGACGGCCGGTCCGCTTCTGCTCCAGGATGTGCGCGCTCCAGCCCGCCGTGCGGGCGCAGGTGAACATCGAGGTGAACATGGGCGCCGGGACCTCGGCGAAGTCCAGCACGATGGCCGCCCAGAACTCCACGTTCGTGGCCAGCACCCGGTCCGGCCGCCGGTTGTGCAGCTCGTCCAGGGCGGCCCGCTCCAGCGCCTCGGCGACCTCGAAGCGCGGTGCGCCCAGCTCCTTCGCGGTGCGCCGCAGCACCCGCGCCCGCGGGTCCTCGGCGCGGTAGACGCGGTGGCCGAAGCCCATCAGCCGCTCGCCCCGGTCGAGGGCCTGCCGGACGTAGCCGGTGGCGTCCCCGGTGCGCTCGATCTCCTCGATCATGCCGAGCACCCGGGAGGGCGCGCCGCCGTGCAGCGGCCCCGACATGGCGCCCACCGCGCCGGAGAGCGCGGCGGCGACATCGGCGCCGGTGGAGGCGATGACGCGGGCGGTGAAGGTGGACGCGTTCATTCCGTGCTCGGCCGCCGAGGTCCAGTACGCGTCGACGGCGGCGACATGCTTGGGGTCCGGCTCACCGCGCCAGCGCCGCATGAAGCGCTCCACGATGGTCCCGGCCTTGTCGATCTCCCGCTGCGGCACCATCGGCTTCCCCTGGCCGCGGGCCGACTGGGCGACGTAGGACAGGGCCATCACGGCCGCGCGCGCCAGGTCCTCACGGGCCTGCTCCACGTCGATGTCCAGCAGCGGTTTGAGACCCCAGACGGGTGCGAGCATGGCCAGCGCGGACTGGACGTCGACCCGGACGTCCCCGGAGTGGACCGGGATGGGGAACGGCTCGGCGGCCGGCAGCCCCGGGTTGAAGGCACCGTCGACCAGCAGACCCCACACGTTCCCGAAGGAGACATGGCCCACCAGGTCCTCGATGTCCACGCCTCGGTAGCGCAGCGCGCCGCCTTCCTTGTCGGGTTCGGCGATCTCCGTCTCGAACGCGACGACTCCTTCGAGTCCGGGTACGAAGTCGGACATCAGGCGGCTCCTCATGCTGCGGACGACGGCGGTGCCGGAACGGTTACGCGGCCGCCTGACACGGCTCGCGGTCCGTACCGGTCACTCCGGTGATGTGCCCCGTGCGGGTAGTGGTCACCCAACCGCGGCGGGGAGTGACCTCCGGAACACGGGGGGTGGTGCCTGCCGTGCGCCGACAGGCACATGGTCAGCCTCAGTCTGGTGCGTGGACTCGCCACGGGGAAGCGTGAGAAGCGGCACATGCGGTGCGCTTCGCGGGAGGGTTACGGGACGGTGCGGCGGGGGAGAGAGATCGCTCTTACGGGGCAGCCCGTGCGAAGGACCGATGATGTTGCAAGATATGCCCGTGCCTCACGTTGACTCGGAGCCCTCGGCTTCCTCCGCGCGTACGTACGACCCGGCCGCCATGCGCGAGCACTACCGCGCGGCCGGCTTCGACGAGGCGGACCTCGCGGGCGATCCGTTCCGGCAGTTCACCCGGTGGTTCGAGGACGCGGTCGGCAGCGGGCTCTTCGAACCGAACGCCATGATCGTCTCCACGGCCGACGCGGCGGGCCGCCCCAGCTCCCGCACCGTCCTGATGAAGAGCTTCGACGAGCGCGGCTTCGTCTTCTACACCAACTACGGCTCCCGCAAGGGCCGTGAGCTGGGCGAGAACCCGCATGTCGGGCTGCTCTTCCCCTGGCATCCCATCGCCCGGCAGGTGATCGTCACGGGTACCGCGCAACGCACCGGGCGGGACGAGACGGCGGCGTACTTCCGGACCCGGCCGCACGGCTCGCAGCTCGGGGCGTGGGCGAGCACGCAGTCCTCGGTGGTGGGTTCGCGGGAGGAGCTGGACCGCTCGTACGAGGAGCTGGCGGACCGCTATCCGCCGGGGGAGCAGGTGCCGGTGCCGCCGGAGTGGGGCGGGTTCCGGGTGGTGCCGGAGGCGGTGGAGTTCTGGCAGGGCCGGGAGAACCGGCTGCACGACCGGCTGCGGTATGTGCGGCAGCCCGATGAGGAGGGCTGGCGGGTGGAGCGGCTGTACCCGTAAGGCGCGGCGCTCGCGGAGGTCGGTGCTCAGGTGGGTCGGCGCGGACCGTAAGGCCGCCGAGAGCAGACCCGTAGCTGCTGAACAGAAGCCCCCTCAGACCCCTGAAGAGCCGTGACACCCCTGAAGAGCCCTGAGGCCCCTGGAGAGCCCCGAAAAACGCGGACAACCCGCGGGTCTTTCCCCTGACGCCCTGAGGCGGAAGGGGGCCGGTCGGACGTACCGGCGACCCGCGGGTCGGGTGACTGCATGGGATTGGCCGGCTGCGCACCTCTTTCGTGCGCCAGTCCGGCGATGCGCAGAGCGCGACGACGGACTGCTAGCCCGCAGTCACCTCACGCGTCCGGATTTCATACATCTGCCGAACCACCTCCCTTCTCGTGTAGCGCAAGCCTAAGAACCGCCTCCTGCCACACACAAGCGAATTTCCGTGTGGCAACGATTTTGACGAATGCGGTGTGGCGCGTGTCACGTTCGAGTTCAATGTCCGACGTGCCCCACCACGGACAGCCACGTCGAGCAAGGGGTGTCAGGTGAGCGCTTCACAACGTTCCGAACCCGCAGGGCCGGCGCGTTCCGCCCGATCCTCGCGGGGGGTCCCCGGACAGGCGGCCGCCGCGTCCGTCCGTCCCGAGTGCCCGGACGGGCCCGAGCGGCCCGACTCCGAACTGCTCGCCGCGCTGCTCGACGGGATGGACGCCGCCCTGTGCGCGTTCGACGCCGACGGCATGGTGACCCACTGGAACCACGAGGCCGAGCGCATCCTCGGCTGGACGGCGGCGGAGGCGGTCGGCCGCAAGGGGCTGGGCGGCTGGGCCGCCCGCCCGGGGGACGCACGGGACGTCGACGCGCGCCTTACGGAGGCCATGGGCAGCCCGGGGCGCCGGGTGCACGAGTTCGCGCTGCTGACCAAGGACGGCGGCCGGGTCCTGGTCCGTACGCAGTCCTCGGCGGTGGCGGGCGCGGACGGCCGCCCGGCCGGGGTGTACTGCGCCTTCAGCGAGGTGCACGCACAGGTCGACCTGGAGCGGTCGATCGCGCTGAGCGAGGCGCTGCTGGAGGACGCGTCGTGGAACGTGGTCATGGTCGACGCGGATCTGCGGGTGGCCGTGGTCAACGCCAGCGCGGCGGGGGCGCTGCGTACGGCCCGTAAGGCCGCGCCCGGCCGGCCGCTGGGCGACTTCCTGGACCAGGGCGTGGAGGAGGCGGAGGCCGCGCTGCAGCACGTCCTGGCGGAGGGCGCGCCCCCGGCGCCCACCGAGCTGTGGGTGACGCTGCGGGACGCCGACGCGGCGGACGGCTTCGAGGGCGCGGACAGCGTGCGCTACGAACTGCTCGACGACGACGAGGCGGTGCGCGGTGAGGGCGCCGACCGTGGCGAGGCCGGCGCGGCGGCCCGGCGCCGCTGCTGGCGCAGCGGCTTCCTCCGGCTGGCCTCACCGCTCACCGAGGAGCCGACGCCGCTCGGCGTGGCCTGGATCTTCCAGGACGTGACGGAGGCGAAGGGCCAGGAGCAGGAGAGCGCCCGGATGCGCTTCCGGGGCAATCAGCTGCACCGGGCGGCGCGAGCGGCGGCCGAATGCGAAGACCCGATGGAGGCGGCCTCGGTCCATCTGGACTTCGCGCTGGCGGGCTTCGCCGATCACGCCCTGATCGACCTGGTCCTGGACCCGCCGCCGGGCGCCCCGGAGGGTCGGGTCCGGCTCGTCCGGGCGGCGGCCACCCCCATCGGCGCCCCCGGTCCCTGCCCGCCCGTCGCCCCCGGGGCATCCCGCTGGGCTACCCGGAGGGCCATCCGGCGCTCCAGGCGGTCGACCGCTGCGGTTCGGTACGGGCGAGCACGAGACGCTCGGACGAGCCCGCGGCGGCCCAGTGGGCGGTGGCCCGCAAATGGCCGGAGGGCACGGTGCACGGCCTGTGCGCGGTACTGCGCAGCCGCGGCCGCACCCTCGGCGTGGTCACCTTCCTGCGCACCTCCAGCCGCCGGGCCTTCGACCGTACGGACGCGACGTACGCGGAGGACGTCGCGGCCCGCGTCGCAGCCTCGGTGGACCTGGCCGTGGGCCGCCGCTGACGCCCCGACCGATACGCCCCGACCCGTGAAGCCCCGGGCCGGGAGGCATCGCGCACCCGCCGCCCGCGGCCAATCCAGCCCCGCTGGCCTTTGAGGAGCGGGGCCCAGGCGCGAAGCCCCGGCCGGGGTCCGGGGCCGCCCCGGGATTGGCTCCAGCCCCTCCGGCGTTTGAGGAGCGGGGTCCGGGGCCGCCCCCGGGATTCGGGAAGGGGCGGGGTGGGGGAAGCTACCCCCGCTGCGTGCTCACCGGCGGGGGCCAGCCCGTAGGAGCCACCACCGGTAAAGGCTCCCGGCGAGGGTCCTACCTCCGGTAGAAGATCCGGTCCCCGTATTCGGTCATCACCTTGCGGTTCCACTCATGCCCGCCATCCACGTTCCCCGACCTCAGCATGGGCGGCTCGACCCCCCGCTCGGCCAGCTCCGAGACCCCGGCCGCCACCATGGACTGCATGATCGCGCTCGTCACGACGGTGGACGCGGGGGCGAAGGGCGCGCCGACGCCGTCCACCGTGAGCTCCGCGTCGCCGATCGCGATCTTGTTGTCGATGACCAGGTCGCAGTGGTCCTTCAGGAAGCCACCGGAGGAGTTGCGCGAGGTCGTGCCGGTCGCGTAGCCGACCGAGGTCACCCCGATCACCCTGACCCCGCGCTCCCTGGCGCTCATCGCCATCTCCACGGGCAGGGCGTTGCGCCCGGACAGCGAGATCACGATCAGCAGGTCCCCGGACCGGAGCGGACTGGTGTCGAGGACGGTCGTGGCGAGTCCGTCGACGCGTTCGAGCGCGCTGCCGAGGGTGGCGGGGATGACGTCCACGCCCACCACCCCCGGCACCGCCAGCAGATTCATCAGCGCGAGCCCGCCCGCGCGGTAGACGACGTCCTGCGCGGGCAGGGAGGAGTGCCCGGCGCCGAACGTGAAGAGGCGGCCGCCCGCGGCGACGGTATCGGCGATCAGGGTGCCCGCCGCGGCGATATGCTCGCCCTCCTCGTCCCGCACCTGCCGCAGCAGGCCGATGGCCGCGTCGAAGAATTGCCCGGCCGGTTTGGACTCGTTCATCAACGCGTCGCCTTCCCTGTGGGGGTTTCCGATCATGACGCTGTCAATAGCAGCCCGGTCCCTTGCGGCGGAAGAGGCCGTCTCGGCCCCGTTGTCGGCGGGATGCGTCAGAATTGGCTGAGGGCCACCGCACGACACTTCGAGGGGCACGCATGTCCGGACTGATCGACACCACGGAGATGTATCTCCGCACCATCCTCGAGCTCGAAGAGGAGGGCGTGGTCCCCATGCGCGCCCGGATCGCGGAGCGGCTCGAGCAGAGCGGGCCGACGGTCAGCCAGACGGTGGCGCGCATGGAGCGCGACGGGCTGGTCACGGTCGCGGGCGACCGTCACCTGGAGCTGACCGAGGAGGGCCGCCGGCTGGCCACGCGGGTGATGCGCAAGCACCGGCTCGCCGAGTGCCTGCTCGTCGATGTGATCGGGCTGGAGTGGGAGCAGGTCCACGCCGAGGCGTGCCGCTGGGAGCATGTGATGAGCGAGGCGGTGGAGCGGCGCGTGCTGGAGCTGCTCCGCCATCCGACCGAGTCGCCTTACGGCAACCCGATTCCGGGCCTGGAGGAGCTGGGCGAGAAGGCCGAGGCCGATCCGTTCCTGGACGAGTCCATGGTGAGCCTGCGTGAGCTGGAGCCCGGCGCGGAGGGCAAGACGGTGGTGGTGCGCCGCATCGGCGAGCCCATCCAGGCCGACGCCCAGGTGATGTACACGCTGCGGCGGGCCGGGGTGCAGCCGGGCTCCGTGGTGAGCGTCACGGAGTCGCCGGGCGGGGTGCTGGTCGGCAGCAGCGGTGAGGCGGCGGAGCTGGAGGCGGAGATCGCCTCGCATGTCTTCGTGGCCAAGCGCTGACTGCGGTCTTTGTGGCCGAGCGCTGACTGCGGTCTTCGTGGTCAAGCGCTGATCCCGGCCGGGCACGAGCTTCTCGCGTCCTGATTCCTGATCCTCCGCCCTGTTCCAGACCCTGCTCCCCCGCCCCCCCCCACAGGCCCCGACCCGACCGCCCCGCCCCCGCGGCGGCTCAACGCCTCCCGCGTACACCCCCGCACAACCGCACGCGCTTCGACACGCTGACCGATACACCCCGTTCAGTCGATTCGGCCGTCACGACCTGCGCCGACGGATTTTCCCGAAACCGGAGTCGAAAGAAACCGAGCGGGCGGGGCCGACGCGTGCGACGCTGTCGCTGACGCTCAGGCCGTCAGGGGAGGGGGCCGCGGTGGGCCCGAGAGGCTGTGCCGCCGAGGGGGAGATCTTCAGCGAGGGCCCCGGTGCCGTCAGGTGCCGGGGCCCCGCTTCCCCATATCCCCCCGCTGGACCCCGGGCCGCACGGACCGCGCGAACGCGGCCGGTGCGACCCGGAGCCCTGGTGACCCGGAGCCCCGAGCTCTCAGGGTCGTCCCCCGCGGACTCCCTTCCCCGAGTAGTCCGCCTCCCGCTAGCTGTCTCCCCATGGCACAGACGATCAATCCCTGACGGTGGTCACTCGAACGAGGGGTGTTGGACGTAACAGCACCGTGTTCGAATACGAGTTCGATACTGTGAGGGTGTTCGAGAGAGGGCTGGAGGTGCCAGACCACATGGTGCGACGCATCGAGGTGACCGGGACCGGCGGCGTGCGGCTCGCCGCCTGGGAGTTCACCGATCCGCCCAAGGCAGGCGCCGGCCGTGAGGGAGTGCGGGGTCCCGGAGTGCTGTTGCTCCATGGGCTGCTGGGCCGGGCGGCCCACTGGGCGGAGACGGCCCGCTGGCTCTCCACCCGCCATCGGGCGGTCGCCCTCGATCAGCGCGGCCATGGCCGCAGCGACAAGCCGGCCGAGGGGCCGTTCGACCGCTCCACCTATGTGGACGACGCCGAGGCGGCCGTGGAGCAGCTCGGCCTCGCCCCCGTGACCCTGATCGGCCATGCCATGGGCGCCCTCACCGCCTGGCAGCTCGCGGCCCGCCGCCCCGATCTGGTCCGGGCGCTGGTCATCTGCGATATGCGCGCCTCGGCCCTCGGCGCCGCCTCACAGCGCGAATGGGCCGAATGGTTCCGCTCCTGGCCGGTGCCGTTCGCGACGCTCGCCGATGTGCGCAAGTGGTTCGGTGAGGACGATCCGACGCTGGAGCGGCCGAATCCGGCCCGTGGCGATTTCTTCGCCGAGGTCATGGCCGAGCGTTCGGACGGCTGGCGCCCGACCTTCTCCTGCCGCCAGATGCTGAAGGCCCGTGAGGCCTGGGTCCAGGACGCCCATTGGGAAGAGCTCGCCCTGGTCGAGTGCCCCACCCTGGTCGTCCGCGGGCTGGACGGCCGGCTCGGCCGCGCGGAGGCGCAGGAGATGGTCCGTGTCCTGCCCCGCGGGCAGTATGCGGAGGTGGTGGACGCGGGCCATCTGGTCCACTACGACCAGCCGGACGGCTGGCGCCGCGCCGTGGAGCCCTTCCTGGCCTCGGCCCTCCCGGTCTGACGACGGCCCCCCGGTCTGACGACGGCCCGACCCGACGGCGCCCCGACGGCGCGAGCCCCGCCTCAGAACGCCCAGGTGAACGGCTCGCCGCCGATCTCCGTCCACATGACCTCGACCGACCTCGCCCGCGCGGGAATCAGGAAGGTGGTGCAGAGCAGATAGCTCTGCCCGTTCTTCCAGTCCTTGATCTCGTCCGGGTCCGCGCAGCCCTTGGGCTGCCCGGCATCGCCCACGACCTTCGCTCCCCGCCGGCCGTCCGCGTACACCTCCGCGTAGTCCCCGACCCGCGGATACTCCCGCACCGTGGCCCCGCGCAGATGGGTGTACTTCACGGAGGCGACCGCGGGCACCAGGCCCTTGGCGTCCGCCGGTTCCGGCACCAGCGCCTTGGCCTCGTCCGCCGTGCCGATGTCGACCTCCTGTGCCGCGATCCGGTAGATGGGCTCGACCCCGGTGTCCTCCTTGAACGCACGCGCACCGCTCTGACCCGGCCAGAACACCCCGCCCCCCGACCGCATCCCCACCGTCTGCGCCCCACCCTGATCTCCACCGGCGGCCTCCGGGCGGGACGCATGCCGTGCGTTCTCGGATGTATCGCCCTTTTCCCCGAATGGTCCGCACGCGGTCAGGGCGAGAGCCAGTACGGCAACGGGCGCCCCGACCCGAAGCCATGTTGTCTTGGTCAGCGGCACGGTGGAACTCCAATGCGGGAACTGTCTCCGTCGTGTTCCGGTGTGATCCCTTGAACGCGACCGACGGTTCGTTGATCCTACGAGTCCTCTACTCCCTTACGGCAATGGCAAATTGACCAGTAATGAACAAGTGAAGGGATGCACATGATCGGCGGCGACATCACGGATCCGGAACCCGGCAAGGACTGGGCGGCATTTCAGTACGAGATCTATCTGAACGGGATGACCGGCGCCGTTCCCCGGCTGCCCGCCGATCTGACCCGGCTCGAGGAGCTGGCCGAGGCCCGGCTGGGACCCGGCCCGGTGGGCTATGTCGCGGGCAGCGCGGGCAGCGGCAGCACCGAGCGGGCCAACCGGGCGGCGCTGGACCGGCATCGGATCGTGCCGCGGATGCTCCGTGACGTACGGCGGCGGAATCTGTCGGTCGAGCTGCTGGGCACCCGGCTGCCCGCGCCGCTCGCGCTCGCGCCGATCGGCGTGCTGTCGATCATGCACCCGGACGCCGAGTGCGCGGCGGCGCGGGCCGCCGCGGCGCAGGGCGTGCCGTTCATCCTGTCCTCCGCGTCCAGCACGCCGATGGAGCGGGTGGCGGAGGCGATGGGGGACGGCGAGCGGTGGTTTCAGCTCTACTGGGGCAAGGACCGCGAGGTCACCAGGAGCTTTCTGGACCGGGCGAGGACGTGCGGTTTCACGGCGCTTGTGGTGACCCTCGACACCCCGCTGCTGGCCTGGCGGCCGCGCGATCTCGACCAGGCGTATCTGCCGTTCCTGCACGGGGTGGGAACCGCCAACTACTTCACCGATCCGGCGTTCCGGGCCGGGCTCGCCAAGCCGGTCCACGAGGACCGGGACGCCGCGGTGCTGCACTTTGTGCAGATGTTCGGTGACCCCGGGAAGACCTGGGAGGACCTGGCGTTTCTGCGTGAGCACTGGGATGGCCCGATCGTGCTGAAGGGGGTGTTGCACCCCGATGACGCCCGGCGCGCGGAGGCGGCGGGGATGGACGGCGTCGTGGTGTCCAACCACGGCGGCCGCCAAGTGGGCGGCTCCATCGGGGCGGCCGACGCGCTGCCGGGGGTGGCGGCGGCGGTCGGTGACCGGCTCGCGGTGCTCTTCGACAGCGGGGTGCGCACCGGTGACGATGTGTTCAAGGCACTCGCCCTCGGCGCCCGTGCGGTGCTGCTGGGGCGGCCGTACGCGTATGGGCTGGGGCTGGACGGGCAGCCGGGGGTGGAGCATGTGATCCGCTCCCTGCTGGCCGAGTTCGAGCTGACGATGGCGCTGTCGGGCCATACGGATGCGGCGGGGCTCACCCCGGACGCACTCGGCTGACGCTCGGTCGGCAATTCCCTTCGGCTTTCAACTTGTTGCCAGATGCATCGGTCCGTCGGCGACTCGCCGCAGGGCCGTCGGGCTTTACCGGGTCATGAGCATCCGGATTGCCGGGTGCTACGCTCATCGGCGCGCAGTGAATTAACCGATCATGCAGTGAATTAACCGATCACGGGGGGTGGTTGCGTGAAGATCCAACGTAAAGCCTCGATGGTCGTGCTCGCGGCGGCGCTGATGCTGGGCGGTTCGGTGGCCTTGGCGCCAACGGCGTCGGCGGTGGGGTCATCGGCGTGTCAGTTCAATTCCCCGGATGTCAATTTCAAGGTCTCCACCAGTGGGGCGAGATTCCGTACCGGACCGGGAAAGCGGTACCGCGCTATAGGGACGCTTTACCGGGGGATTCCTTCCGGTACTTCTGCCGCACCCGGGGCTTCGAGAAGAGCTGGTCCTACGGAAAGATCCTCAGGCGGACGACGACGGGAATCCGGGCCGGAACCAGAGGCTGGGTGTACAGCAAGTACCTCGACTAGCCGGAACGTTACGGCAGTTGAGCTGCGAGCGGTTCGTGCGGCACCACCACGCATCGGCGGGGCCGGGGTGAGTCCCCGGCCCCGCCGACGCGCTGTGTGCCCGGGGTCACCCCTTGTTGACCGCCGCCAGGATCTCCGGCAGCCGCGCCGCGACCCGCGGCGCCGCCAGCCGCAGGCCGGTCTCCGCGAGAGCCGCGCCGTACACCGCGCCCAGCGGGAGCACCACCCACAGCCAGCCGTGCGCCCCGGAGACATGCAGCCAGATCGTCAGGCCCAGCACCGGTGCGCACAGCACGGAGCCCACGATCATCCCGACGAGGAGGCTGATCCAGGCGATCCCCGCCTGGCCCGGGGCGACGTTCTTGTAGCCGCTGTCCTGCGGAATCGAGTACGGGGCCAGCGCGGAGGCCATGGCGCCGGTCGCCAGCATCGAGCCGAGCAGCGCCAGGGCGATGCCGAGCGCCTCGGGAGCGGCCGACCAGTTCTTCAGGACGGCGGCGGAGCCGAGCACCGCCACCGCCATGTAGGGCACCGCCACCAGGAGGAGCGCCAGCGTGCGGCCGCGCAGCTCCAGATAGGCGTCGCGGGGCGAGGAGATCGTCTGCGCGACCATCCAGAAGGCGGAGGAGTCCTGGCCGAACTGGTTGTACATCAGCATGCCGAGCATGCCCGACGCCCAGCAGGACCAGTAGACCGAGCCGTTGTCCTGGACGGCCGTGACGAAGGGCAGCAGCAGGCCGACGCCCAGCGAGGTGGCCCAGGCCGACTTGGTCTTCGGGTCCCGTACGGCATAGCGCAGCGTCCGTAGCAGCACCGTGCCGCTGCGGCCGGCGGGCAGCAGCCGGGCGAACGGGCCCGAGGCGTCCGGGGTGTCGGCAGCGCCGGAGCCCCGCCGCTCGCGCGGTGCCGCCGCCTGGAGCGTGGAGGCGTCCGGGGTGGTCATCAGGTGGGTGAGGGTGCCCCTCCACCACCACAGCAGCACCGCCAGCGCGCCTATGGTCAGCGCGAACTGGGCCGCCGCGACCCCGTAGGCGCCGTCGCTGACGCCCTGGACGGCGTCGACCGCCGCCGCGGGCGGCACCCAGCGCAGCACCGCCGCGGCCGGTTCCAGCACGGCCAGGCCGTTCTCACCGCCGAGCCGCTGGGCGCCGAGGTTCACGAACTGGGCGCCGATGGCCACGAACAGACCGCTGAGCACCGCCAGATCGCGGCCCTTACGGCTGGTGAGGAGGCGGGTGTTGGCCGTGGCGACGGCGCGGGCCAGCGCCACGCACACCAGCACCGTCAGTACGACGGCCACCACCGCCGCCCCCGCGGCCGCCGCCCCGTGCGCGACGGCGACGGCCGAACCGGCCGCCAGGGTCAGGGTGAACAGCGGGCCGATGCCGATCAGCGAGGACACCAGCAGCGCGGTGATCAGCGAGCGCGGCCGCAGCGGCAGCATCACCAGCCGCGTCGGGTCGAGGGTTTCGTCGCCGCCGGGGAAGAACAGCGGCATCACCGCCCAGCCGAGTGCCAGCACCGCCGTCAGCAGCGTGACCAGCGCGTCGACGTGGTTCGTGTCGCGCAGCAGCACCAGACCGAGCAGCTGCAACACGGCGAACAGCAACGCCAGCACCAGCGAGGTGATGTACGCGGCCCGCCGACCGCTGGACTGGCGCAGCCCGTTGCGCAGCAGCGCCAGCTTCAGGGAGACGAAGACGGGAGTGGGGGAGGTGGTGGGGGCGGCGGGCGGCGCGGGCGCGGCGGTGCCGAGCGGGCCCTTGGCGTCGAGTGGGTCGGTGAGTGTCATCGGGCGCCGCCGCCCAGCCAGTCGAGGCTCTGGCCCGCCTCGCGCCGATTGGCGCCGACCAGCTCCAGGAAGGCGTTCTGCAGGGACGGTGCGTCGCCCCGCACCTCGGCCAGCGGGCCATGGGCCCGGATCCGGCCGCTCGCGATCACCGCGACCCAGTCGCACAGCGACTCCACCAACTCCATGACATGGCTGGAGAAGACGACGGTGGCGCCGGAGTGGGTGTAGCGCTCCAGGACGCCGCGGATGGTCTGGGCGGAGACCGGGTCGACCCCCTCGAAGGGCTCGTCGAGGAAGAGGACTTCCGGGTTGTGGAGCAGCGCGGCGGCCAGCCCGATCTTCTTCCGCATCCCGGTGGAGTAGTCGATGACCAGCTTGTTCTGGGAGCCCGCGAGATCCAGGACGTCCAGGAGCTGGGTGGCGCGCTTGTCGACCTCCGCACCGGGCAGCCCGCGCAGCCGCCCGGTGTAGGTGAGCAGCTCCCGGCCGGAGAGCCGCTCGAACATCCGCAGTCCCTCCGGCAGCACCCCGATCCGCGCCTTGATCTCGACCGGGTCCCGCCAGACGTCGTGCCCGCCGATCTCCACGGTCCCCGAGTCGGGGCGCAGCAGGCCGGTGATCATCGAAAGCGTGGTGGTCTTACCGGCGCCATTGGGCCCGACGAGCCCGATGAACTGCCCGGCGGGCAGCTCCAGATCGATCCCCGCGACCGCGATCTGCTCTCCGTAGCGCTTCCACAGGCCGCTCACCCGCACGGCGGCGGCCCTGATCGGTTCTGTGCTGGCTGCTGTTGGCTCCTGAGGCACCGGCTTCCCCCGTTTTCCTGTGGGACGAATCTCGGGGGGCCGGTCATGGCGCCCCCGTCCGTCGCTCCACGATAGGGGCCGACCTGGGGAGCGCTCCGGGGGCGTCGGCGGTGCGCAGTGTCGCGGCGGGCGCGGGGTGCCAGGGGCGCGGTGCGTCAGCGGCCCAGAAGTGTCAGCGGCGCTCGCGGCCGCAGGCGTAGGCGAGAGCGCTCACCAGCTCCTGGGCGTCGGGCAGCCAGCGGTTGGCGGCGGTGGGCCGCTGGGCCCACTGGATCGGGCCGCGCAGGCCCACCCGGGTCGGGGGCGCGACCACATAGTCGCCCTCGCCGCGCGCGGTCAGGTCGATCGCGTTCGGCGGCCAGCCCAGATTCCGCACCAGGTCGGGGACCTTGGCTGCGGCGCCCGGGAGGACGAAGAAGAGCATCCTGCGCCCGGGGGTGCAGGTGACCGGGCCCAGCTCGACCTGGCGACGCTCCATGCGCGCGAGCGCCAGACAGCCCGCCGACTCCGGTACGTCGAGTGCGTCGAAGGTGCGGCCGGTGGGCAGCAGGATGGAGGCGCGCGGCGTCCTGGCCCACATGCGGCGGACCACGACCGCGCTGCCCGTGGCCTGGTTCACCCAGTCCCGGCCGGTCGGATGGGCGCCGGGGGCCGGGCAGTCGGCGGTTCCGCAGGAGCAGCGCTCCACTCCGTCCACGGTCTCCAGCCAGGCGCCGGAGAGCACGTCCCAATGCCGCTCCTCGGCATATCGCACCGCCGCGTCGCGCAGCCGCTCCCCGCGCTGCTGAGGGATCTGCGAGGTTCCCGCGGTGAACCGCGATGGTCCTGTCACGTCCATGGTCTCTTCCACGCAAGGACAACTTCCGCCGTCAACGGGGGTTACGGCCGGACCCCCGCACGGGCGGGCCGCCGGGGGCCCGGGGTGCGCGGGGACGGCACGGCGGGGCGCATGGGTGCACAGTCGGGGGCGCGTGTGGGGTTGCGGCTCTGTAAGCGGGTAACCACCATGCGTGACAGGCGTGCGAGTGTCCGGCGGCCATGCCGCGGCGCCAGGGGGAGGGCGGTCCCGGACTCGTATCGGCGCCGTACGCGAACGATGCGGTCGACGCGGTCAATACGGGCAAGTTCCGCATTCACCGTATACCTGCGATATCTGCGGGGCATCACTCAGCAACAGAGACGGATACGCCGAGAACGCAAGCAGTCACAGGGGGTAACGCCATGGCCGCTAGGCCGCTCGTGGCGCGGCAGCCGAACGAACGGCTGCAGGCGCTCATCCAGGAAGCCGGCTGCTCCAACGCCGGGTTGGCGCGCAGGGTCAATATGTGCGGCGCCGAGCACGGTCTCGATCTGCGGTACGACAAGACCTCGGTGGCCCGTTGGCTGCGTGGTCAGCAGCCCCGGGGCCGGGCGCCGGGCATCATCGCCGAGGCGCTCGGCCGCAAGCTGGGCCGTACGGTCACGATCGACGAGATCGGCATGGCCAACGGCAAAAACCTTGCCTCCGGGGTCGGTCTGCAGTTCTCGCCCACCGTCCTCGGAGCGATAGAGCAGGTCTGCGAGCTGTGGCGCAGCGATGTGGGGCGCCGCGACTTCCTCAGCGGTTCGACGGTCGCCGCCTCCGCGCTGGTCGAGCCCAGCCGCGACTGGCTGATCACCGGTGCGGACGCCCAGGTCGCGCGCACCGCGGGCGCCCGGGTGGGGCGTTCGGACGTCGCGGCGGTGCGGGCCACCACGGACGCCCTCGTCGATCTGGACCACCGCTACGGCAGCGGCCATGTGCGCCCCGTCGTCGTCCACTATCTGAACAGCGTGGTCTCCGGGCTGCTGGCCGGCTCGTACACCGAGGCCGTCGGCCGTGAACTCTTCGCGGCCGTCGCGCGGTTGACGGAGCTGGCGGGCTATATGGCGGTCGACACCGGGCAGTCCGGTCTCGCCCAGCGCTATTACATCCAGGCGCTGCGGCTCGCCCAGGCCGCCGGGGACCGGGGTTACGGCGGCTATGTGCTCGCCGCCAGCATGAGCCATCTCGCCGCCCAGCTCGGGAATCCCCGGGAGATCGCCCAGTTGGCGAAGGCCGCGCAGGAGGGCGCCCGCGGCCAGGTGCCGCCGCGAGCCGAATCGATGTTCCTGGCGGCCGAGGCACGCGGCCACGCCCTGATGGGGGACGCCCGGGCCTGCCAGTCCGCGGCCGGGCGCGCGCTGGACGCGTTGGAGCGGGCGGTGGGGAGCGGTTCGGGCTCCGTCACGGGTGACGACCCCATCTGGATCCGCCACTTCGGCCATGCCTATCTCGCCGATGAGCTGGCCCACTGTCACCGCGACCTGGGCCAGGCCGAACAGGCCCGGCGGCGCGCCGAGGAGGCCCTGGAGGGGCTTGCGGAGGGGCGGGTGCGGCGGCGGGCGATCGGGCTGCTGCTGCTGGCCACCGCGCATGTGCAGCAGCGCGATGTGGAGCAGGCGTGCCATATCGGCACCCAGGCGGTGGATCTGCTGGGCTCGTTGCGGTCCAACCGGGGGGCGGAGTATCTGGACGACTTCCAGCAGCGGTTGGAGCCGTATCGGGACGAGCCGGTGGTGCGGGAGTTCGGGGCGCGGCTGCAGATGCAGGTCGCCTGAGATTTCCGCTGGGTGCGGGGGCGTTGTGGGGCCTTGTGGGGTGCGGGGGTTATGGGTTCGCGTCGCGTTGTGGCTGCTGGTGCGTGTGGTGTTGGTGGGTGTGATGAGGCGCGTGCGTGGGAGGTGCGTGTTGGGGTGTGCGTTGCCTTGTGATTACCGGGGGTACGGATGGGGTTCATATCGCCCCTGGTCGCGGCGGTGTGCCCCCTGTCGCGGTGACCAGTCTCTCGCCGTCCCCATGGGCTCATGGGCATCGCGCCGTCTGGGGAACCGGTAGCGTGAGCCGACGATTCCGTAGTCCCGTATAACCAAGGAGTCCCGGTGACACAGAGCGGTCAGGGGAATGAGCCGCGGCTTCCCGCGGTCCCGCCCGCGCAGCCTGTGCGCGAGGGGGTTGTGCTGCCTGCCCAGGGGGACTACAAGCCCTCGGACGGCCACCAGGCGGCCCCGGCCGGGGGACAGGCATGGGGGCAGCCTTGGGGTCCGCAGAGCGCTCCGGAACTGCCGCCGCAGGGGGAGTTCGGCGCGCCGCCGCCTCCTGAGGGACAGCCTTACGGGCCGCCCGAGGGGCAGACCTACGGGGGGTCGCCCGGGGCGCAGCCTTACGGGCCGCCCGGGGGACAGTCTTACGGGGCGCCCGGGGGGCAGACCTACGGACGGCCGCCGGAGGGGCAGCCTTACGGGGCCCCCGACGGGTCTTACGGGTCACCTGAAGGGCAGCCGTACGGGGCCCCTGAGGGACAGCCTTACGGCCGGCAGCAGAATTGGTCGGCTCCCCAGAGACCGGCTCAGCCGCCGTACCAGGCCGCCGACGAGACCCAGGTGCTGCCGCCGCAGCCCGCCGGGGACGCCGACGCGACCCAGTTCATACCCCCGGTCCCGGGTGAGGCCCCGCCGCCTCTGGACACCCCCACCACCACGCTCGCCACGGTCAAGAGCGCGCCGCTGCCGCCCGAGAACCGGCCCGAGTCGCCCGCCGAGTCCACCACCCGGCTGCGTGCCGTCCGCCCCGGCCACCGGGGCGCCCACCGCCAGCAGGCCGCCGCGGAAGAGACCGCGGTGCTCCCGCCCACGCCGCCCGCACCCGCGCCGAACGCACCCGTGCCCGCGTCCGCGGCGAACGTCCCGGAGCGGCCCGGCAGCGCCCCGTACGCGATCCGACCCGGCCGTCCCGGGGACCGGCCGCCGCCCTCGGAGTTCGACGGTCTGTTCCGCGACGAGGGCGCCCATGAGACCCAGCAGCTTCCGCAGTTCTCCCAGGACTTTCCGCAGCCGCAGCCGTCGCCGTCCGGTGGTGGTGGCGGCGGTGGTGGTGGGCGGCGCCGGATGTCGCGGGGCATGCTCATCGGCATCGTGGTGGCGGGCTGTGGCATCGCCGGGCTCGCCGCCGGAGCCGCGCTCAGCATGGGCGGCGACGACGACAAGAAGGACAACTCGACCCTGAGCAGCTCCTCGCCGAGCGCCGGGGAGGACGAGCCGTCCAAATCCGCCGACCCCGCCGAGCCGCAGGCGAAGGCGCTGGACGCGCTGCTCGCCGACAGCAACAACAGCCGCGCGTCGGTGATCAAGGCCGTGGACAACATCAAGTCCTGCAAGGACCTGTCCACGGCGGCATCGGATCTGCGGACGGCCGCGGGCCAGCGCAATGGCCTGGTGACCCGGCTGGGCAAGCTGTCGGTGGACAAGCTGCCCGACAACGCGCGGCTGACCGCGGCTCTCACCAAGGCGTGGAAGTCCTCGGCCAGGGCCGACAACGAGTACGCGGCCTGGGCCGATCAGGTCGGCGGCAAGAAGGGCTGCCCCAAGGGCAAGGCCCGCCGTACGCCCCGGGTCGGGGCGGCCGAGCGGGCGAGCGGCGAGGCGACGCAGGCCAAGAAGACCGCCTCGGGGCTGTGGAACCCGATCGCCTCCCAGTACGGCCTCACCGCGCACCAGGCCACCGAGCTGTGACCGGACGGGCCGGGGGCGGCGCCGCCGTCCCCGGCCCGGTCTGCAGGGTGTGAGCGGCTCAGCCCGCCGGGTGGTAACGCTCCAGGATCTTGGACACGTTGACGAATCCCTTGCGCACCGCCACCAGCCGGCCGTCGCGCACCATCTGGTAGGTGACGTCCGCGTTGACGATCCGCGAGTAGTTGGGCACGTGCAGCGTGTCGTCGTAGCCCCAGCGCAGCGTCGGCGTCAGCCCGCCGGTGTTGACCGCGTGGCCGTTGTCCAGCGCGGTGCGCACGGTGCGGGCGCTGATGTCGTCGGCGTGCAGGGACATCAGGACCGAGCGCAGCACCGTGTAGCCGATCCAGGTCGTCTGCGTGCCGGGGTCGTCCGGGTCGATGCGGTTGTCGTCGAAGGCGTACTTGTTGATGACCTTCTTCATGGGGTTCCAGCGCGCATCGTCCCCGACCGGGTACCAGCCGGTGGCGTAGGTGCCCTCCAGGGGGCTGGAGGTGCCGCCGGTGGAGTCTATGAGGGACTGCCGGACACCGCCGAGGATGGAGGCGATCCGCACCTTCGGATGGTTCTCCTGCACCCGGCGGAAGGAGTCGAAGAAGGTGCCGGTGCGGTTGCCGAGTGCCGCGGTGACGCAGGAGCTGTCCAGGGCCGCGCCCTGGGCGGCGCCGCCGAGGGAGCTGTCGGCGCCGACGCTCTTCAGGGCGGTGGCGGCCTGGTCGCTGTAGTCGCCCGCGTCCTCGGGGGCGCGGACGTCATGGGCGGCGTCGCGCCGGCCCGCCCGGAGGCCGGTGTTGAGGAGCTGGGGGAGCTCGTCGCCCGCGATGGTGTCGGGGCGTACGAGCGCGGTGCGCTCGCAGCGGGAGGCGAGCTGGCGGCCGTTGCCCACCAGCAGGGCGGCCTGGCCGCCGTTGACCGGATAGGAGTACGGGCTGTCGAACTCCTCCTGCGTCACGCCGTAGCCGCCTATGTAGGGGATGCCGGCGACCTCCAGCGGCGAGATGAAGGCCCGGCCGTACTGGCTGTACGAGCCGACGACCGCGACGGCCTTCTCGTCCTTGGCCTGCTGGGCGCAGCGGGCGGCCTGGACGGCGTCGTTGCGCTCGTTGCAGGTGATGACCTGCAGCTTGCGGCCGTGGATGCCGCCGGAGTCGTTGACCCAGCGGGCAAATGCCTTCGCCATTGCCGGCATTCCCGGCATATTGGTCGCTTTGGTGCCCTCGGGGGCCCAGGTCATGACGGTGATGGGGTCGCTGTCGCTCTTGTTCGACAGCACCCCGCCGCAGCCGGTCAGCAGCGACGCACCGACCGCCGTGCACAGTGCCGCGACGGCGGCTCGGAAGGGGCGGAAGGAAGGGCGTCGCCGACCGGTCATGACAAGCGAGCCTCTCCCGTCGCGAGGAACGGCGCGGCTATGACAAGACAAGGAACGGTGTCATGGAGGTGAACTCCGGGGGCCGATTCATCGCTATGTGTGAAGAACGTACGATCGGTGATTGTGCAAGGTTCGGAGAAGTCTTCCCGTCGCGCCCGTCGCTCGACCACCATGGGAGGCATGCCTGTCAACGACATGCCCTGGTGGCGCTGGCGCACCAATGTGCGCTCGGCGCTGCATATGCTCTCGGATCCCGTCTTTCAGCAGGAGTGCTGGCTGGCCGGCCAGGCCGGGTACGGGGATGTGACGGACGCCGTCTACCGGCTCGTCGAGGACACCTGGTTGGACAACTGGTCCGCCGAGAAGTACGTCGGCACGATCTTCCGTGACTCGCAGGAGGCGGCGCTGGTCGATGTCGCCGTGCTGCGGGTGCTGAGGATCATGCACCAGGTGGGCGCGGACGCCCTCGTCTCGGCCTACCTCGAACACCATGGCTGGCCGGAGGCCGTGCGGGCGGCCCGCGAGGCCCATGTGCGGCTGGCCACCAACGACGGCGAGGACCCGGATGTGCCGCCGCGCACCCTCGAAGTACTGGCGATCATGACGCAGGCGGTCTGAGCGACGTCCCGGGTGTGGGACGCTATGGAGTCATGAGCGAGCCGCATTCCGTCCCCGACCAGTACATCCTCACGCTGTCATGCCCTGACAAGCAGGGCATTGTGCACGCCGTGTCGAGCTATCTGTTCATGACCGGCTGCAATATCGAGGACAGCCAGCAGTTCGGGGACCGCGACACCGGGCTCTTCTTCATGCGGGTGGCCTTCCGCGCCGTCTCACCGGTGAAGGAGGAGGATCTGCGGGCCGGCTTCGCGGCGGTCGGCGAGTCCTTCCAGATGGACTGGGAGATCCATCGCGCCGATCGCAAGATGCGCATTCTGCTCATGGTCAGCAAGTTCGGGCACTGCCTGAACGATCTTCTCTTCCGGTCCCGGATCGGTGCGCTGCCGGTCGAGATCGCCGCGGTGGTCTCCAACCACACGGACTTCGAGGAGCTGGTCGGCTCCTACGGGATTCCGTTCCACCACATGCCCGTGACGAAGGACACCAAGCAGGAGGCCGAGGCCCGGCTGCTGGACCTGGTGCGCACGGAGCGTATCGAGCTGGTGGTGCTGGCCCGCTATATGCAGGTGCTCTCCGACGACCTGTGCAAGGAGCTGTCGGGCCGGATCATCAACATCCACCACAGCTTCCTCCCGAGCTTCAAGGGCGCCAAGCCGTACCACCAGGCGCATGCGCGCGGGGTCAAGCTGATCGGGGCGACGGCCCACTATGTGACCGCCGATCTGGACGAGGGCCCGATCATCGAGCAGGAGGTCGAGCGCGTCGGCCATGAGCTGACCCCGGACCAGCTGGTGGCGGTCGGCCGCGATGTGGAGTGCCAGGCGCTGGCCCGCGCCGTGAAGTGGCACAGCGAGCGCCGGGTGCTGCTCAACGGCCACCGTACGGTCGTCTTCGCCTGATTCGCCTGATTCGACCGACTCGGAGACGGCACGACTCAGAGCCGCGAGAGGGACGCGGCGGCGAAGAGGACGTCCCGGATCGCCTCGGTGTCCCCGGACAGACCCGCGGCCGCCTCCTGGGGCGGCACATGCCCGGACGCCAGCAGGTAGAACGCCTCCTGGTCCAGGGCGATCGTCGCCACCGCCTCCTCCGGTGAGGCCACCGCCGCCGGGGAGTCCAGCGCGATGTACCAGTCGCCGCCGCCCGTGCCCTCCACCTGCAGATGGAGCGTACGGCCCGGGGTGCCCGCCTCGACCAGCCGGCGGGGCGGGGCCGCGAGCCCGGCCCGGCGGCGCTCGGCCAGCGTCCCCGGAAGCAGCCGGGCACACAGGTCGATCATGGCTCTGAGGTGGGCGGAGGCCGGTGGTTCATAGGGGTAGTCGATGGCCTCGGCGATGTCCCCGGCGTGCACCCAGCATTCGAGGGCACGGTCGAGGAACGCGTCGCGGATCGGCAGCGCGAAGTCCCCGTACGGCACGTCGAGCTCCGCGACCCCGCGCCCGGCGAAGGACACCGTGCGGACCAGGGCATGGCCCTGCTCACGCCACAACTCCCGTACCGCCCCGGGCGGACCGGCCCCGTACGAGGCGCCGGGCTCATGGTGCCAGTACGCCTCCGTACGGACTTGGGGCGAGCGGGGGGCGTCGGTGCCGAGCGGGTCGGGGAGGCCGAGGGAGGCGGCGATGATGCCGTCCACGACCATCAGATGGCCGATCACCCCGGCGACGGTGGTGTCCCGGCCGGTGGGCCGCCGCCCGTCGAACCACTTCAGCCGCACCGGCGCACGCCACTCGGCCTCGCCCATGTCGCGCAGCAGCGCGTCCAGCCGGGCGGCCTCGGCGTCGTACGCACCGGCCCAGCCGGGCATGGGTATCCGGGCCGGACGGCGGCCCAGACAGCCCGCGAGAACCCGGGAGCGGAGCATCGGATCGAGGTCCAGGCTGTGCTCGGTGTGCAGCAGCCCGACGGCGTCACGCAGCCGCAGCGCCTCCTCGGCACAGGAGGGGCAGTGGTTGAGATGCGCCTCGACGGCGGCGGTCTCCTCCGGCGAGCACGCGGTCAGCGCCCAGGCGCCGAGCAGCGAGCGCAGCAGATCGTGCGAGAGCGGATGGGCCGCCGAGGGCGTGGGCGCCGCCAGCGGCGCCGCCAGCGGCGCGACCGGTGGTGCGGGCGCGAACAGGGGTGCGGAGGCGGGCGGCTCCGGCGCTGGGTCCGGTTCCGGGTCGCGACTCAGGGTCGGTTCCTGGTCGGGGCCCGGGTCCGGTTCCGGGTCGGGGCCGCGCCCCGGAGCGGGCTCCGGCTCGGCGTTCGCGGCCGGTTTCGGCGCGGGCTCCGGCGCCCGTCCGGCCGGCGTCTCGTCCGCGGTGGGCGGGCGCGGGGCGGGGATTCCGCCGTCCAGGGCGCCCGGCCAGTGGCCGCTGTCCTCGGCGGCCGGCCGCGGCGGCGGTATGCGGGGTGGCCCGGCGGGGTGGGACGGCAGACCCGGGTCGCCGCCCCGTCCGGGCCCGTCTCTTCCGTCCCCGTCCCCGGGGCCGGAGTTCTCCGCGTAGGCGTCGTCGTACGGGTCCGGCCCGCCGCGCCCGGTCACAGCGCCCGTCCGTAGCCGGGAGGCGAGACCGCGCGGGGCGGCTGGACATGGGCCGTGGAGAGGAGCTGGAGGCCCAGCCGGAGGCGGCGCCTGGCCTCGTCCTCGGTCACCCCGAGGGCGGCCGCGGCCTCGCGGTAGTCGCGGCGGTCGAAGTAGGCCAGCTCCAGGGCGGCACGCAGTGGGGCGGGCATCGAGGTGACGATGTAGTCGGCACGGGCGGCCACGGACACCTCGCGGATCCGCTCCTCCAGGGCCTCGGCCGTGAGCGCGCCCCCGTCGACCGGGGCGGTCTGCGACTCGCGCAGCCGGTGCACCGCCTGGCGCTGGGTGAGCATGGCGATCCAGGCGCGCAGCGAGCCCTGCTGGGGGTCGTACGCGTCGGGGTTCTCCCAGACGTAGCCGAAGACTTCCCGGGTGACGCGGTCGGCGGCGGTCTCGTCCTCCAGGACCCGATGCGCCAGATTATGGACAAGTGACGCGAATCGGTCATAAAGCTCGGCGAGTGCGGCCGCTTCGCCGCGTGCCAGACGCTGTTGCATCCTGCGGTCCCAGCGGGGCGGTGCGTCATTCGCCATGCGGCCCCCATTCCCGAGTCGTCCGACCGGCCCTCCAGGCACTATGCCCACGTTCATATCGAATGTAATGCCGGTTGCTCACGCAACACGCGTCCATCAGGCAAAGTGCGCGAGAAACGGGCGGCGCATGGTATTGGCGTGGTCGCTTTGCGCAGCATCGGGGAGACGAAACGCTTCGGCGCGGCATAGGGTCGTCCCTCAAGGCGTATGCCTGGGGGAGTTTCATGCGCCGACGGGCGGGCAGCCGCCCGTGAACAGCACATTCCGGTTAGGGGCGAGCGAAGGGCTTCGGGCGCGTGACGTTGAAGGTGATGGAGGACCGGCGGGGGGAGTGGGTCGTTCTCCAGGTCTCGGGAGAGATGGACCTGGTGACCTCCCCCGCAGTCCGGCAGCACATCCACGACGCGGTCGCCGAGGGCCGCCACTGGCTGGTTCTGGACCTCTCGGAGGTTCGCTTCTGCGACTCCAGCGGGGTCGGCGTACTGATCGCGGCGCGTCGGCTGATGCGGTCGTGCTCGGGTCGGCTGCGGCTGATCCTGCCGCCGCAGGACGCCGCGCACGGGTCGCATGTGCACCGGGTGCTGGCGGCCCTGGGGGTGCGGCGGCTGTTCGACGTCTACCCCGACCTGGGGGCGGCCACGGAGCTGGACGGGGACGACGAGGAGGCGGCCGACCCGCTGTCCGCCTGAGCGCTCCGCGGGAGGTGCCGCGAGGTGCGGTCGTTCATCCGCGGCCGTGTCGTGGCTGGTCGCGCCCACGGGGCGGAGCCGCGCATCGACACAGCCCCGCGCCCCTTCGGGGCGCACCCGAACCGCACCGGACTTCATCGAGGCCGCCCAGGGGCGTCCGCCTTTGTCCGTCCAGGCGCGCTCGGCCGCCCAGGGGTGCTCGTCCGCCTCCCCGTCCCAGGGCTGTTCATGGCCCGCTCATGCCGTTCCCGTGACCCGCGGGGTCTTGGGGAAGTCGGCCCGTACGACGAAGCCGCCCTCCTCCGTGGGCCCTGCCTCCAGCGTGCCGCCCAGTAGTTGCGCGCGCTCCCGCAGCCCGACCAGGCCGTGACCGCCGCCCGGCAGCCCCGGGGCCACGGCGGAGGCGTCGGGCGGACCGTTGCGCACCTCGACCCGCAGGCCCCGTGTCTCCTCCGCTTTCTCAGCCGCCCCTTGAGCCGCGCCTTCAGCCGCTGACGGAGCCGCGCCTTTGGCCGCCGTTCGAGCCGCGCCATCGGCCGACTCCGCGTCGTTCACCCGTACCGTCACCCGCGCCCCCGGCGCGTGTTTGCGGACGTTGGTCAGCGCCTCCTGGACGATGCGGAAGGCGGCCCGTTCCACCGCCTCCGGATGGCCCGGGCGCCGCGTCGCGTCGTCCGTCTCGAAGCTGACGTTCAGCGCGCTGAGTTCGATCAGCCGGGGCAGATCCGCCAGCCGGGGCTGCGGGGTCAGCTCCTCGTGGTCGCCGCCCGCCGCGCGCAGGATGCCGACCATATGGCGGAGTTCGTCCAGGGTCCGCACGGACAGTTCGCGGATCGTCCGCGCGCCCTCCCGCGCCTTCGCGTCCTCCGCGCTGATCTGCACCGCCCCGGCCTGCAGGCTGATGAGGCTGACCTGATGGGCGACCACATCGTGCATCTCGCGGGCGAGCCGGGCGCGTTCGGTGGACAGCACCTGCTCGGCGATCAGCTCGTCCGCATGGCGGCGGCTGCGGGTCAGGTCCTTGATCCGGGCGGCGAGTTCCCCTCGCGTACGCACCAGGAGGCCCAGTGCGATGGGCCCCACCGAGGTCACGCACGCGTCGATGAGCGTGAGGGTGTTCTCCCGGTACGCGGTCGGCTCGAAGTCGGAGACCGGCCAGGGGATGAAGTGCGCGGCGGCCAGCAGCAGCGCGGAGATCCCCAGCAGCCGGCGGTTGGGGCGGAGCAGGGCCACCGTGTAGAGGGCGATCATCGGCGCGAACCAGACGTAGCCGATGAGGATCCCCGGCAGCGTGATCAGGAAGACCAGCGCGGGCAGCCGCCGTCGCACCAGCAGCGCGGCGGCCGCCGCCAGCGAGACGTTGAGCTCCAGCCCGAAGGTGACGCCGTTGACGAGCAGCGCGTCGGCCACCGCGAGGAGGACGGGGACGATCAGCGAACCCCAGCGCATGACCCGGCGCGGCGGCCGCCACCGGCCGGCGGAGAGAGGCGACGGCGAGGAGGCGGAGGGAGAGGAGGCGGGCGCGCCCGGCGTGCCCGGGGACGAACTGCGGGGCGGCAGCGGGGAGACGGTCATCGGGCGCCGCCTATCGGCGGCCGGCTCGTGACGAGCCCGGCGCGGTCGGCGACGATCGCGGCCTGCACGCGGTTGAGCCCGCCCAGCTTGCCGAGCACCGCCCGCACATGGTCCTTGACGGTGCTGGGCGCCAGCCCCATCCGCTCGGCGATCTGGGGATTGGCCAGCCCCTCGCCCAGCAGGGCCAGCACCTCGCGTTCGCGCGGGGTGAGCGCCTCGACGGCCTCGGCGGCCGTGGCCTCCGCCTCGGCGGCCAGATAGCCGCCGATCACGGCGCGGGTGACGGCCGGGTCGAGGACGCTGCCGCCCTCGGCGAGGGTGCGCACGGCCCGTACGAGCTGTTCCGGATCGGTGTCCTTGAGGAGGAAGCCCGCGGCTCCGGCGCGCAGCGCGGCGGCGAGGTACTCCTGGACGTCGAAGGTCGTCAGCATGGCCACGGCGGGGGAGCGGGGCGCGGCCCGCAACTGTCTGAGCACGGTGAGCCCGTCGGCATCCGGCATCCGGATGTCGAGGAGGACCACATCGGCCTTACTGCCCAACACCGTGGCCACCGCGGACGCTCCGGAACATTCCGCCACCACGTCGATGTCCGGGGCCGTGCCCAGGATCAGTCGCAGACCGGATCGTACGAGCGCTTCGTCGTCCACAACAGCAACACGAATCACCGGCCGCTCCCTCACCTCAGCTGTCATGCCCATTGCCCGGACAGCCTGCCTCATCGGAGAGCGAATATGGAGTGGTTGGCTCCGTCAGTGGGCGGGAACACCCCCGCCGACCGGCGGGGGTGACGGACGCCCAATGGTGGATTTCCCCGGCGGCCGCGGCCAGGCAGAGTGGATCTCAAGCCGCATCACCCCGTGGGGTCGTCCCGAAACCCCAGCCCCGTGAACGCGCCGGAGTGCCTCCCGATGCGCGGTCGGCGGAAACGGCAGGCGGAGTGTTGCCGCGGTCAGGCCGCCGCGACCCCCACACGCGGCGGCCTGACTCATTTCTCCGACCGCCCGCCATGTGGTGCGCCCCGACCAGGTGCCCCACCGGCGCCCCGGGCGCCGGTCGTCCGACCGGTGGCCCAGGCGCCGCCCGGCCCCCGAGAAGGTACGGGGAGGGGCCGGGTGGGCGGTCGGCGGGGGGCGGGGAGGGCCGATGGACGCCTCACATGGGGGGCTCGGCGGGGCCGGGCCCAGGGTGGTGGTGCCGGGCGCGGCGCGGTGGCCGAGCCCGGTGCGGTAGGCGTCCATCGCGGCCTCCAGGCGGCCCTCCCGGCGCAGCAGATCGCCCAGCAGCCGGCACAAATCGGCCAGGTCACCGGCCGCGCCGGTGCGTTCGAGCAGGGACAGCGCCGCGCAGTAGTGCTCCTCCGCGGCCTCGGCGTCGCCCCGTTCGTCCGCGATCAGGCCCAGCAGCCGGTGGGCGCCGCCCGCGTGGACCGCGCCGCGGTCCGCGGTCAGCCCGACCTCGTCCGCCGCGTCGTCCGGCTCTCCGGGGGCGTCCGCGGCCCCCTCGGCGGGGGTGCGGGCCAGCAGCGGCAGCAAGAGGGCCTCCGCGTCGGCGGTGCGGCCGCGTCGGCGCAGCACATCCGCCAGCTCGACCTCGACCTGCACGGTGAACAGCGCGGCCCGCTTGGAGGCCAGCATGTCCCGGGCGGTGCGCAGTTCACGCTCGGCGCGCTCCAGATTGCCGTCCTGGGCGTGCACATAGCCGCGCATCCAGTGGCAGTGCGCCAGGTCGGTGTGGATGCGCAGCTGCTCGTACAGCTCCTGCGCCTTGGCCAGGGAGGCGTCGGCCTCGGCCGTCCGACCCTCGGCGATCAGGGTGCGGGCCACCCCGCGGTGCATCCGGGCGATGAGCCCCGGGTCGTCCACGCTCGGGGCCAGCGCGAGCGCCAACTCGGCGGCGCGTACGGCGCGGGCGTGCGCCCCCATGTCCATATAGGGCGCGATGGCCGCCGTATAGAGCAACAGCAGAGCGTACGGATCGTGCAGCCCGGAGGCGTTGAGCTCGTCGATGGCGCTCTCCAGCAGATAGCAGGAGTAGCGCAGTTCGCCCGCGAGGAGATGGGCCACCGCCCGGCCGCGGATCGCGGGGATCCGGCGGGGCAGCGGCTCCCCGGCGAGCAGCCGCTCCACGGCCTCGAAGTGGTCTCGGGCGACGGTGAGTTCACCGGTCTCCAGTGCGCAGTCGCCGAGCCCCAGCAGGGCCGCCCCCCGCTCCTCGGCGAACCCGAGCCGCTCCGCCTCGTCGCGCACCTCCGCGAAGAGCTCGGCGGCGTCCTCGGCGGCGCCGGTCGCCAGGGCCCGCCGGGCGTCGGTGACGGCGGCGCGCAGCCGGGTGGCGTCACGGGGTGAACGGCCGGTGGTCAGCTCCTCGTAGCTGACGCCGAGCCGGTCCGCGAGATGGCGCAGCGCGGCCTCGGAGGGGCGCACCTTCCCGGCCTCGAGGGTGGAGACATAGGCGGCGGTGTAGGCGGGTTCGGCCAGCTGCCGCTGGGTGAAGCCGCGTTCCGTACGGAGTCTGAGAACCCGGCGCCCTATCTCGGTGGTCGATTCCGCCCCCGCGGCCGCCCCCGTCGCCGTTCCCGCCGTCCGCCCGTCACCGGCGCTTCTGTCGGCCACCGTGCCCTCTTCTCCCCGGCGGTAGCTTAAGCGCCGGGCTAAGTTCATTTAACGTGAGGATTGAAGGATGCAGCAGGCAAGCACAGCGGTACCGGCCGGGCCGGGCGCCGTGACGACCGTCCGTCAGCCGGAACTTCTCCTCGCCGACTATCACTTCGACGTACCGCTCGACCATAAGGCTCCCGAGGGCGAGCTGATCCGGCTTTACGCACGAGAGGTCGTGGCCGCGGAGAAATCCGGTGCCGAGCGCGACCGGCTCCCCTGGCTGGTCTACCTCCAGGGCGGGCCCGGCTGCGGCGCGGACCGCCCGGTGGGCCGTTACGGCTGGCTGGACCGCGCGCTCGACGAATACCGCGTGCTCCTCCTCGACCAGCGCGGAACCGGCCGCTCCACCCCGGCCAACCGCCAGACCCTGCCGCTGCGCGGCGGCCCCGCGGAACAGGCCGAGTACCTCTCCCACTTCCGCGCCGACGCGATCGTCCGCGACTGCGAGCTGATCCGGCGCCGGCTCATCGGGGACCGCCCGTGGACCGTGCTCGGGCAGAGCTTCGGCGGTTTCTGCGCCGTGAGCTATCTGTCCCACGCGCCCGAGGGGCTCGACGCGGTCCTGATAGCCGGCGGGCTGCCCGCGATCGACCCCGACACCGATGTGGACGCCGTCTACCGGGCCGCCTATCCGCGGATGGAACGCAAGATCCTCGCCCATTACGCCCGCTATCCGCGCGACGCCGCCATCGTCCGTGGCCTGGTGCGGCATCTGACCGATCACGAGGAGGTCCTGACGGACGGGACCCGGCTCACCGTCCCCGCCCTCCAGCAGCTCGGCTTCCTGCTCGGCACCGGCGACGGATCGCACCGGCTGCACTACCTCCTGGAGGACGCGTTCGTCCCCACCGCCGACGGGCCGCGGCTGGGCGACGCCTTCCGCGAACAGGTGGCGGCGGTGCTCTCCCGCGCCGCCATCCCGCTCTTCAGCCTTCTGCTGGAGTCCACCTACGCCCAGGACGGCCGGGCCACGGACTGGTCCGCGGAGCGGGTCCGCGCCGAATTCCCCGCGTTCGACGCCGGTAAGGCGGTCACGGAAGACCGTCCGGTGCTCCTCACGGGCGAGACGGTGCACCCCTGGATGCTGGACACCCACGCCGCGCTGCGTCCGCTGCGCGACACCGCCGAGCTGCTCGCCGGGCGCACCGGCTGGGGCCCGCTGTACGACACCGAGCGGCTGGCCCGTAACACCGTGCCGGTGGCCGCCGTGATCTACCACGACGACCTGTACGTGGACACGGCGCACTCCCTGGCCACCGCCCGGGCGATCCGGGGCCTGCGCACCTGGGTGACGGACGAGTTCGAGCACGACGGGATCCGGGCCGGTGGCCGCCGGGTGCTGGACCGGCTGTTGACGCTGGTGCGTGACCGGAGGGGATGACGAGTGGTGACGGCCCCACATGGTTGTGCGGTGCCCGGTTTCCTAGCCACTTCCCTAATTACCATTGCCCACGACCCCCGGACCCCTTAGGTTGAGCGGCGAATTAATCCTGCTTAACTGGCCGCTTATCGCGAAGACTTCGGGAGTCACCGTGCGCAGACGCATACGGAGCCGCATACGCAGCCGCATCTCCCTGCGCACCGCGGCCGCCGCCGGAGGCATCGTCCTGGCGGCGGCCGCAGCCATGACCGGGCCGGCCACCGCCTCGCCCGGAGCGGCCGGCCCGCAGGCAGCGGCCGGCCCGCAGGCAGCGGCCGACTCGTCCGGCCCGGCCGACGCTGCCTCGTCGCAGCGCGCCCTGGACGTGGAGTACTTCACCGGCCCGGGCGCCCACCCCCGCCACACCGAGGTCCCGGCGGCCACCCCCGAGCGCCTGACCCGCGCCGCCCGCTCGCTGTCCGCCAAGGAGATTGCCGCCGACGGCAAGGTCGCCTCGCTCATCGGCAACGGCACCACGGCCGACAAGCTGGACGTCGTCTTCATCGGCGACGGCTACACCGCGTCCCAGCAGGCGGACTTCCAGGCCGACGCACGCTCCAAGTGGGACCAGATGTCCGCCGTGGAGCCGTACGCCTCGTACAAGGACCTGTTCAACGTCTGGACCGTGGACGCCGTCTCCAACCAGTCCGGCGTCTCCGGCGACCCGTCCAGGGACGTCGTCAAGGACACCGCCCTCGGCTCGTACTTCTGGTGCGACGACATCGAGCGGCTGCTGTGCGTCGACACCGCCAAGGTCGAGTCGTACGCGGCCAAGGCGCCCGAGGCCGATCTCGTGGTCGTCCTGGGCAACTCCACCAAGTACGGCGGCGCGGGCTACACCCTCACCTCGCAGGTCGGCTACGACGGCATCGCCACCGCCTCCTCCGACCACGCCGACTCCGACCAGATCGCGGTCCATGAGACCGGCCACTCGCTCGGCAAGCTGGCCGACGAGTACTTCTACCCGGAGTACGGCACCTACACGGGCGCCGAGCCCGACGAGGGCAACGCCACGAAGCTCACCGCGGCCCAGATGACCGCCCAGCAGAAGAAGTGGTACCGCTGGATCGGTCAGACCTCGCCCGACGGCGGCACGGTCGGCGCCTACGAGGGCGGCCGCTACTACCCCAAGGGCATCAACCGCCCCACCGACAACTCGATCATGCGCACTCTGGGGCGGGAGTTCAGCCTCCCCGGCCGCGAGGCGATGATCGCGGGCTTCAACAGCCACGCCAGCGTGCTCAGCAGCCGTACGGCCACCACCACGGCCCTCAAGCGGTCGGCGGGCATCCAGGTGAGCATCCCCAAGAGCGCGTCGCTGAAGTGGTACGTGGACGGCGCGGAGGTCACCGCCGCGAACGGTAAGACGAGCGTCACCCCGGCCACACTGGGCGTCCCGAGCGACGGGGCGACCCACACCGTCACCGCGAAGGCGACGGACGGCACGCATGCGGTGAAGGACCCGGCACTGCGCAAGCTGCTGACGGACTCCCGCACGTGGAAGGTCACCAACTGACCCTTCCGACCCCTTGACTGGCCGCCCCGTGGACCCCCGCCGCGGGGCGGCCCCATTTTTTTTGGGGCTCGGTTCGCCTCCGGGGCGCATAAGTCACCGTCGACGGTCGACCGTGCTCGGCCCCTTCGTTCCTCAGGGGCCTGCGCGCGCTCTCCCTTTCGACAGCGACGCGCCCCTTCGGCTCACTCGCCGGTAAGACCGAGGGGCCGGGAGCTCTACGGCACCCTGCGGCGTACCCCAGCACCGGTGGGAGGTGCCTCCGAACGGAAGAACCAAGGGCCGGAAGAGCGAAGTTGCCCGATGGGGGCGGCCGCGGTCCGCCCCTTTGACATCGGCATGGCCTACGTTCCCGCATGCCGCACCCATGCTCAATCGCCCGTAAGGGCGGCTCCCTGGTCCGGTGTTCGAGGGCTTCGGCGGTGTGAGGCAAGATGAGCCCATGGGTACCGGGGAGAAGGCCGTCTGATCGCCAACCGCTACCGGCTGGCCACGCGGCTCGGACGCGGCGGAATGGGCACGGTCTGGCGGGCCGTCGACGAGCTTCTGGGCCGTGATGTCGCGGTCAAGGAACTCCATGTGGACGAGGGGCTCACGGCCTTCGACTCGCAGTTGCGCGGCGAGCGCACCCTGCGCGAGGCCCGGACCGTCGCACAGATCAAGCATCCGAACGTGATCGTCCTCCACGATGTGATCGAGGAGGACGAATGCGCCTGGATCGTCATGGAGTTGGTCGACGGACCCTCGCTCGCCGACCGGTTGAGCGCGCACGGCCCCGTCGGGGCGCGTGAGGCGGGGCGGATCGCGGCCGCGCTGCTGGACGCCCTGCGGGCCGCGCACGCGCGCGGGGTGCTGCACCGGGACATCAAGCCCGCCAATGTGCTGGTGGAGTCCGGCACCGGCCGGGTCGTGCTGACGGACTTCGGGATCGCGCAGGTCACCGGGTCCACCACGATCACCGAGACCGGCTCGTTCGTGGGCTCGCCCGAATACACCGCGCCGGAGCGGATGTCGGGGCGTCGCACCGGGCCGGAGTCGGACCTGTGGTCGCTCGGGGTGCTGCTCTGCACGCTGGTGTGCGGTGAATCCCCGTTCCACCGCGAGTCCCTGGCCGCGGTGCTGCACGCCGTCGTCTTCGACGAGATCCCCATGCCGGAGGCGGCCGGACCGCTGAAGCCCGTCATCGAGGGGCTGTTGCGGCGGGACCCCGAGGAGCGGCTGAGCGGCGACGAGGTCGAGCGGATGCTGCGGATGGCCCAGGAGGTGGGCGACACCCCGGAGATCCCCCTGGAGTACACCCCGACCCAGCCCAGCGTGCCGATCGGGCCCGACGGCACCGACGGCCGGCGCTCATCGGCGTTCGTGCCCGCTCCCGTTCCCGTCCCTGCCCCCGCCCCGGCAGCCGCGCCCGCCTCCGTTCCGGTGGCCGCCCCGGCCGCCCGGTCCCGTTCGGGTCGTGGCGGGCGCCGCCGTGCCGTCCTCACGGCGGCCGTCGCGGTGGTCGCGCTCGCCGGTGTGGCCGCGGGCGTCGTGGCGCTGCTGGACCACGGGGGCGGTGACGGCGGCACGGCGAAGGGCGGGGGGACGAGCCAGAGTGCCGACAAGGGGGGTGCGCGGAGCCCGAGCGCCCCTGAGAAGGGGCCCCAGCGTCCGGTGAAGGACGCCGACCCCACGGCCGACCCGTCGGCCCGGATCCCCGACGGCTATGAGCTGGTCAAGGACCCGCTCGGCTTCTCGCTCGCCGTGCCCGAGGGGTTCGCCCGCGAGTACAAGGCGCCCCGGGTCTACTACAACTCGCCCGGTATGGAGTTCCGGATCGGGATCCATGTCCAGGAGCAGAGCGCCGAGGGTCCGCTGGGGCTCAGCCGTGCGGCGGACGCCAAGGGCCCGCAGGACTATCCGGGGTACCGCAGCGGCCAGGTCATCGAGACGGAGCACAACGGCCGCCCCGCCGCCCTGTGGGCGTTCATCTGGAACGGCTCGGCCGACGACGGCGGCTCACGGCAGACATACGACTTGAGCTGGAACGAGAACGGGAAAATGTACGACCTGTGGCTGTCCGCCCCGGTTGGCGAGAAGTCCGTGGGTAAGCAGCATTTCGACACCGCCGCCGCCACGTTCGTGCGCCCCGGCGCGGCGAACTGAACGGGGTCGCAACGGCTTTGTCACGAGCGTCCACGGCGGCTTCCCAGCGGTGGCGGAGGGTGCCGCACCCTGGGTAATGATGGGCGCATGACGAACGACGGGGGACGGGCGAACGAGCCCACCAGCTACAGCCTGCGGCCGCCGCACGCGCCGGCCGCCCCGGTACCGGCGTCCCAGCCGCCGCCCGAGCCACCCGAGGCGGCCGCAGCGCCCGAGGGCGCTCAGCAGCCGCAGCAGTGGGCCGGCGCGTACGAGCCGACGCGGTTCGCCGATCCGCGCAGCGGCTCCCAGCCGCCCGCCGGAGAGCCGCCCGCCGGACAGCAACCCGCTCCCGGGGCTCAGGACTCGAACAGCGGACGGCTCATCGGCGGCCGCTATCAGCTCGTCTCCCGCCTCGGCCACGGCGGTATGGGCACCGTCTGGCGGGCCCATGACCAGATCGTGGACCGCGATGTCGCGGTCAAGGAGCCGCGCGTCCCCGACGATCTCCCCGAGCGCGAGCGGCAGACCGTCTACCAGCGGATGCAGCGCGAGGCGCGCGCCGCGGCCCGGATCGACCACCCCTCCGTCGTCACCGTCCACGACGTGGTGGTCGAGGACGGCCGCCCCTGGATCGTGATGGAGCTGGTGCGCGGCCAGTCGCTGGGCGACCGGCTGATGGAGGGCACGCTGGATCCGCGTGAGGCGGCCCGGATCGGCCTCGCCGTGCTCGGCGCGCTGGTGGCGGCCCATGAGGCGGGCGTGCTGCACCGCGATGTGAAGCCGGACAATGTGCTGCTCGGCCGGAGCGAGCGGGTGGTGCTCACCGACTTCGGCATCGCGCAGATCGAGGGCGAGCAGCGGCTCACCGAGACGGGGGGCTTCGTCGGCTCGCCCGAATTCATCGCGCCGGAGCGGGTGCTGGGTCAGCGGCCGGGGCCGGAGTCCGACCTGTGGTCGCTCGGTGTCGTGCTGTACGCGGCGGTCGAGGGCATGTCCCCGTTCCGCCGCTCCCACGCCCCCGCGACCCTCCAGGCCGTGCTCGGCTCCGAACCGCAGGTCCCCGCGCGCGCCACCGGGCCGCTCGCCACGCTGATCATGCAACTGCTGCGCAAGGACCCGGCGATGCGCCCGGCGGCGCCCGAGGTGCGGCAGGCCCTGGAGGCGGCGGCGCGGGAGCCGCGGCCGGTGCCCACCCTGCTCGCGTCGGCCGGATACGCACCGGGCGGCGGGCAGTCCACCGGCGGCCGCTTCGTGCCGCCGATCCTGCACAAGAACCGTAAGGCGCAGCTCGGGTTGGGCGGTCTGGCGCTGGTGGTGGCCGCCGCCGTGGTGCTGGTGGTCATGCAGCCGTTCTCCAGCGAGGGGCTGCCGGCGGGCTGGACGGTCCGGGAGGAGCGCGATGTCGTGGGCGCGTCCCTGGCCGTGCCCGGCGAGTACCGGCGGGTCCAGGACGACAGCGATTCGGACAACCCGGTGGTCACCTACTACGACCCCAGCGGTGTCTTCACCGTGTCCCTGAGGCGGTCGACACCCGACGGCGAGAACGACCCCGAGAGCCTCGACGCGGCCGCGGACCAGATCGTCGCCTTCTACAAGGACGGCGGCGGGTCGACGGTCGAGGACGCCACGAGCGAGACGGCCAAGACCGAGCAGCAGGGGAAGGAGGCGCGGGACGTCACCACCTCGTATCTGCCGTACGGCACCAGCAGCAACAAGAACCCCATCCGGTACCAGAAGCGCGATCACCTCTACGTCAACAAGGCCAAGGTCGCGTGGGATCTGACGGTCTCCATCCCCGCCGACGGCGACGCCCATGAGGAGGGCGCGAAGCTGTACGAGCGGATCGTGCGGAATCTGAAGATCGACAGGCTCTGAGGGAGTTGGGCGGGTCCGCCGGGGGCCGCCGGACGAAAGTTGTTACCGCCGGGTACCCAAAGCCGCCGGGCGGGCCTACTCTCGCCCCCATGACGGACTCGCACATAACGCAGGGCGGCACCGGAAACCCGGTCGCCCCCGAAGGCACCCGCACCGCCGCCGACGTCGTCACTCCCGAGCTGATCACCCGGCTCACCCGGGGCGTCGCCGGCAGCGGTACCACCGTCAGCCACACCCCGTTTACGGGGGACGTCCTCGCCTCCGCCCTGCCCGAGTCCACCCCCGAGGACGTCGCCACCGCGTATGAGAACGCCCGCGCCGCCCAGCGGGCCTGGGCCGCGACCCCGGTCCGCCGGCGCGCCGCCGTCCTCCTGCGCTTCCACGATCTGCTGCTGCGCCGCCAGCCGGAGATCCTGGACCTGATCCAGCTGGAGACCGGCAAGACCCGGCTGCACGCCCAGGAGGAGGTCCAGGGCGTCGCCATCGTGGCCCGCCATTACGGCCGTAAGGCGCCCGCCTATCTGCGCCCCAAGGGGCATCTGGGCGCGGTGCCCACCCTCACCAAGGTCACCGAACTGCGCCAGCCGCGCGGGGTCGTCGGCCTCATAGCGCCCTGGAACTACCCCCTCCAGCTCTCCGTGGGCGATGCGATACCCGCCTTCGTGGCGGGCAACGCCGTGGTGATGAAGCCCGACACCGAGACCGCGCTGTCCGCCCTGTGGGCGCGCGAGCTGATGGTGGAGGCCGGACTGCCGGCCGGAGTGTGGCAGATCGTGATCGGGGACGGCCCGGTGGTCGGCCCCGCCGTGGTCGAGCACGCGGACTACGTCGCCTTCACCGGCTCCACCCGCACCGGCCGCGAGGTGGCCCAGGCCGCCGCCGCCCGCCTGGTGGGCTGCTCCCTCGAACTCGGCGGTAAGAACGCCATGCTGGTGCTGCGCGACGCCGACCTCGCCCGCGCGGTCGACGGCGCGGTGCGCGGCAGCTTCGCCTCCGCCGGGCAGCTGTGCATCTCCATGGAGCGGCTGTACGTCCACGAGTCGATCGCGGACGCCTTCCTGGAGCGCTTCGTCGCCCGTACGAAGGCCATGCGGCTCGGCACCGCCCTCGCGTACGGGGCGGAGATGGGCTCGCTCGTCTCGGAGCGCCAACTGGAGACCGTCACCCGCCATGTGGACGAGGCCGTCTCCAAGGGCGCCACGGTGCTCGCCGGCGGTCGCGCCCGCCCGGACATCGGTCCGTACTTCTACGAGCCGACGATCCTGGACGGCGTGGAGTCCCCGATGGCCGTCTGCGCCGAGGAGACCTTCGGCCCGGTCGTCTCCGTCTACCGCTTCCGCGACGAGGGCGAGGCGATCGAGCGCGCCAATGCCACGTCCTACGGCCTGAACGCGAGCGTCTGGACCAAGGACGCCCGGCGCGGACGCGCGATCGCCACCCGGCTGCGCGCGGGCACGGTCAACCTCAACGAGAGCTACGCCGCCGCCTTCGGCAGCGTCGCCTCTCCGATGGGCGGCATGGGCGATTCCGGGCTCGGCCGCCGCCACGGCTCCGAGGGCATCCTCCGGTTCACCGAGCCGCAGACGGTCGCCCAGCAGCGGCTGATGCCGCTCGGCCCGGCCTTCGGGATGACGGACGAGAAATACGCGGACTTCATGACCCGCAGCCTGCGCGCGCTCAAGGCACTGCGCCTGCGCTGACCAGCACAGTTCAAGGGAGGTACCCGTGTCAGGGGAGAAGTCTGCCCACAGCCGGGAGCGAGAGACCGGGCCCGATGAGGGCGAGTTCGACTACGACGTGATCGTGATCGGCTCGGGATTCGGCGGGTCGGTATCGGCCCTGCGCCTGACCGAGAAGGGCTATCGGGTCGGCGTCCTCGAGGCGGGCCGCCGCTTCACCCCCGAAACCCTGCCCAAGAGCTCCTGGGACCTCCGCAACTACCTCTGGGCCCCGGCCCTCGGCTGCTTCGGCATCCAGCGCATCCATGTCCTCGGCAAGGTCATGGTGCTGGCGGGCGCCGGGGTCGGGGGCGGCTCGCTCAACTACGCCAACACGCTCTACGTACCGCCCGAGCCGTTCTTCCGGGACCGCCAGTGGGGGCACATCACCGACTGGCAGGACGAACTGCGCCCCTACTACGACCAGGCGCGGCGGATGCTCGGGGCGCGCCTCAACCACACCCTCACCCCCTCCGATGTCCACCTCAAGGCGGCCGCCGAGAAGATGGGCGTGGGGGACACCTTCCATATGGCGCCCGTGGGGGTCTTCTTCGGGGACGGCCACGACGCCGACGGCGCCACGAGGGCCGAGCCGGGCCAGGCCGTGCCCGACCCCTACTTCGGCGGCTCCGGCCCCACCCGTAAGGCGTGCACGGAGTGCGGTGAGTGCATGACCGGCTGCCGCCACGGCGCCAAGAACACCCTCAACGAGAACTATCTCCACCTCGCCGAACGGGCCGGCGCCGTCGTCCACCCGATGACGACCGTCGTCGCCCTCTGCGACGATCCTCATGGCGGCTATGCGGTCACCACCGTCCCGACCGACAACCGCCGTAAGGGCAAACCGAAGACGCTGCGCTCCCGGTACGTCGTCCTCGCGGCCGGTACGTACGGCACCCAGACGCTGCTGCACACGATGCGGGACAAGGGGCTGCTGCCGCGCCTCTCGGAGCGGCTCGGCATCCTCACCCGCACCAACTCCGAGGCCCTGGTGGGCGCGCAGACCACCGACCGCCGCTACCGCCGGGCCCGGGGCGGGGAGGAGCGGGCGGACTTCACCCGGGGTGTCGCGATCACCTCGTCCATCCACCCCGACGAGAACACCCATATCGAGCCGGTCCGTTACGGCAAGGGCTCCAACGCGATGGGGATGCTCTCCATCCTGCAGATCCCGCACGGCGGCCGGCTTCCGCGCTGGCTGCGCTTCCTGGGCGCCAACCTCCGGCATCCCAGCCTGGCCGTGCGCTCGCTGTCCAACCGCCGCTGGTCCGAGCGGACCATCATCGGCCTGGTCATGCAGACGCACGACAACTCGCTGACCACCTACCGCAAGCCGAAGGGGCCGGGGAAGGGGCTGCTCACCGCCCGCCAGGGGCACGGCGAGCCCAACCCCGACCACATCCCCGAAGGCGCCGAGGCGGCCCGCCATATCGCCGACTCGATCAACGGCTTCGCGGGCAGCAACGTGGGCGAGCTCATGGGCACTCCGCTGACCGCCCACTTCCTCGGGGGCTGCCCGATCGGGGCGTCCCGGGAGGAGGGCGTCATCGACCCGTACCACCGGCTCTACGGCCATCCGGGCATCCATGTGGTCGACGGCGCCGCCGTCTCGGCCAACCTGGGCGTCAACCCGTCCCTGACCATCACGGCCCAGGCCGAGCGGGCGATGTCCCTGTGGCCCAACAAGGGCGAGGCCGACCCCCGTCCGGCCCCGGAGGCGCCGTACGAACGCCTCCAGCCCGTCCCGCCGGGCAGCCCCGCCGTACCGGCGGACGCCTTCGGCGCCCTGAGGCTCCCGCTGCTGCCGGTGCCGAAGGTCCCGCCGGGCCCGGCGGCCTGAGCGGAGGGGGCGGGGCGGGCCGGTGACCGGCCCGCCCCGCCCCCTGAAAACCGTCGGACTCAGGACCGTCAGACGGTGGCGCGACGGCGGCGGACCACGAAGACCGCGCCTCCGCCCGCGGCCATCGCCACACCACCGATCAGGGCGATCATCGGCAGCGCCGAGGAGGAACCGGTTTCGGCCAGGCTGCCCTGCGGGCTGATCTCCGTGTTGCCTTCCGGCTTGTGCGGCAGCGGCTTCTTGCCACCCTGCGGCTTCGGGTCGGCCGGCGGCACCTCGCCCGGCTCCGAACCCGCCTTCAGCACGTCGAACTCGTAGTACTCACCGGTCGAGTAGACGCAGTTGCCCTCGTCGTCCGCGTACACGCCGACGCTGATGGCGTAGCCGAAGCCCTCGGGCGCGCTCTTGGCGACGCTCAGCCGGAGGTCGACCTTGAGGGTCTCGTGCGGACGCACATCGGTGTAGCCGATGTAGCCCGAGCCCGCGTCGTTCTCGTCGGTGGAGATCGCCTTCCAGGCGCCGGACCTCGGGTCCTTGTACTGCAACGTCAGGTACTTGCCCGTCCCGTCCGGGGCGGACTCGTGCACCGTGCCCGCGAAGAGCCCGAAGTCGACCCGCTGGTAGCTGCGGTCCGAGTCGTTCTTCACCTGGAACGTGAAGCCGTGGAAGCCGCTGCCCGCCACCACCTTCGACGGCAGGCCGACCAGGGTCGTGCTGAGCTCCGGGTCCTCGTTGTAGTCCCCGTCGTCCGCGCACTCGTCACCCGGCTCCTCGGTCGGCCCGGTGGTCGGCGTGGCGGTCTCGGTGGGGGTGCCGGAGGGGTCGCCGGGGGTCGGGGCCTGCGTGGCGCTCGTGGACGGCGCCGGGGTGCTCGGCGTGGGCTCGGCGGTCGCAGTGGTCTGCGACGGCGACGGCGACGGGTCCTGCGGAGACGGCGTGACCGTCTCGGGGGCGGACGGCGACGGGCTCTCGCTCGGCGTCTCCGCGAAGGCAGCGGGCGCCGCCAGGAGCGCGGCAGGGGCTATGGCGGCCGTCGCTGCGGCAGCCGCCAAGGCGCGGCGTAGCTTCATGAAGACCTCTTCTGGGTCCGTACGTATCCCCTGGGGGCGATACGCATGTGGAGGCCGTCGCGGTGGGGCGCGGGATGGCCGTGCTTTGCACGTACATGACCAGGCGGATGTCCGAAAGGTTGCCTTCACAGTTGCTCACAGAATGGTCACAGAATCCGCCGCGGGTGCTCGGCCCCGCACGTCATCACCCGTACGGCGCGTGACCGGCCCGCGCGGGGGCTCGTTGTGCCCGGTGCCGCGCCAGCCAGGAGCGGCCCGGAGAAATCCACGCGTGGCTCAGATCCGCCGAAGCGATGAGACGCGGCCCCTGTGGTGATTCAGGCGGCGCGTCGTGGGACCTCGCATCGGCGAGGTGACCGGTCGGCAGGGGACAGCAGCCCGGTCATCACCTCAAGGACGGTCGGTCCCGGGGACGCCTGGGGCCGACCGCATCCGGTCGAAACGGTTGCGCCCGGCGCTCCGCATCCACCACGATGCTGAGAGGGAGAACGCCCCCGGTCACACCCCGACATTGGTCCGACCACGCGGGCGTACGCCGTTCAGACACCCCTGACATACGGGCCCCAGAAGCCAGCGGCGCAACCCCCCGGCGCCGCCTCTCAGCACCGGCGCTGCCCTGACGCCGGTGCTGACCGCCTAGGGCCCCGGAGGCGCCCGCCCCGTTCGGGCGTCCCCGGGGCCCTTCGCTTGTTCGAGGGGCCCCGTCGCCTGGTCGGGCAGGTCCTCCGCCGGCCTCTCCGCCCGGCCGTGAGACGGCGGTGTCAGACCCGGCCCCGGCACAGCTCCAGCAGCGTCATGGCGAGCGTCGTGCCGGGCTTGCCCAGCCGCTGCCGGTAGCGGTCGAGGATCTCCATCTCGCGGGAGAGCTGCACCCGCCGCCCGCCCGACGCGATCCGCGCCTGCTGGATGGCGGCCGAGACGGCCATCCGCTCCCGGACGAGATCGAGGATCTGCCCGTCGAGGGCGTCGATCCGCTCCCGTGCGGTGCCGATCACATCCGCGGGCTTCGCGGTTTCGGTGGTCTCCGTGCTCTCCGTCGCCGTACTGCTGCTGCTCATGTCCGTATCTCCTGGTCCGTGATCGCGGAGCCCTGGAGTCCGGCAACGGCCCGGAGGAAAGACAGAGCGCCCCGGGCCTTTGCCGGCCCGGGGCGCCTGGGAAGTCGCTGTCAGTGTTTACGCAGCACGACCATGGCAGCCGGACGGGCCGGTGCCATAGGTAAAGACGAAGGTCATGTGCGTGGACATGGCGTCGATTATGAGCCCGTTAGAATCGAAAGTCCAAACCTGCGGTCCCGCCGCAGACGGTTCCACCGCACGCCACCACCGCCGGAAGGCCGCCGAAGTGCCATCAGCGTCCCCTGCTGCCGCCCCCGACACCGTTCTGGTCGTCGACTTCGGTGCGCAGTATGCCCAGCTCATCGCCCGCAGGGTCCGTGAGGCCCGGGTCTACAGCGAGATCGTTCCGTCCACCATGCCGGTGGCCGAGATGCTCGCCAAGAACCCCAAGGCGATCATCCTCTCCGGCGGCCCCTCGTCGGTCTACGCCGAGGGCGCGCCCTCGCTCGACACCGCGATCTTCGAAGCGGGCGTCCCGGTCTTCGGCATGTGCTACGGCTTCCAGCTGATGGCCACGGCGCTCGGCGGCACCGTGGACAACACGGGGGCGCGGGAGTACGGCCGTACGGCGCTCACCGTCACCAAGCAGGGCTCGACGCTCTTCGCGGGCACCCCCGAGGAGCAGCAGGTATGGATGTCGCACGGCGACGCCTGCTCCCAGGCCCCCGAGGGCTTCACCGTCACCGCGTCCACCGAAGTGGTCCCGGTCGCGGCCTTCGAATGCGATGAGCGCAAGCTGTACGGCGTACAGCACCACCCCGAGGTGATGCACTCCACCCACGGCCAGCAGGTGCTGGAGCACTTCCTCTACCGGGGTGCCGGCCTGGAGCCCACCTGGACCACCACCAATGTGGTCGAGGAGTCCGTGGCCGCGATCCGGGAGCAGGTCGGCACCAAGCGCGCGATCTGCGGACTGTCCGGCGGAGTGGACTCCGCGGTGGCCGCAGCCCTCGTCCAGAAGGCCATCGGCGACCAGCTCACCTGCGTGTACGTGGACCACGGCCTGATGCGCAAGGGCGAGTCCGAGCAGGTCGAGAAGGACTTCGTGGCGGCCACCGGGGTGCAGCTCAAGGTCGTCGAGGCCGAGGAGCGGTTCCTGTCCGCGCTCGCCGGGGTGTCCGACCCCGAGGAGAAGCGGAAGATCATCGGCCGGGAGTTCATCCGGGTCTTCGAGCAGGCCCAGGCCGAGCTGGTGGCCGAGGCGGGCGCGGCCGGGGAGGACGTGGAGTTCCTGGTCCAGGGCACCCTCTACCCCGACGTCGTGGAGTCCGGCGGAGGCACCGGCACCGCCAACATCAAGTCCCACCACAATGTGGGCGGGCTGCCCGACGACATCGAGTTCCAGCTCGTCGAGCCGCTGCGCCGGCTGTTCAAGGACGAGGTGCGGATGGTCGGCCAGGAGCTCGGCCTCCCGGACGAGATCGTCCACCGCCAGCCCTTCCCGGGCCCGGGCCTGGGCATCCGCATCGTCGGCGAGGTCAACAAGGAGCGTCTGGACCTGCTGCGCGAGGCCGACGCCATCGCCCGCGAGGAGCTGACCGCCGCCGGTCTGGACCGCGACATCTGGCAGTGCCCGGTGGTCCTGCTCGCCGACGTCCGCTCGGTCGGCGTCCAGGGCGACGGCCGCACCTACGGCCACCCGATCGTGCTGCGTCCGGTCTCCTCGGAGGACGCGATGACGGCCGACTGGTCGCGGCTGCCGTACGACGTGCTGTCGCGGATCTCCACCCGCATCACCAACGAGGTGGACCAGGTGAACCGGGTGGTGCTGGACATCACCAGCAAGCCGCCCGGCACCATCGAGTGGGAGTGACCGCCCTCCCCTGAACATCATCTGATCGTCAACATCGACGCCGTCGCTCATTCGTTTGGGTGGCGGCGTCGACGTTTGCGCTGGGTACTCTGACCGCAGAGGCGAGACTCCGTCCCATGGGAGCAATCATGAGCGCCGCACGCGAGTACGGGCTGGACGAGCAGTACGAGTGGGCCCGCCCGCCGCAGGGCGGCTGGACGGCGGACGATCTCGACCGGCTTCCGAATCTTCCTCCGCACACGGAGCTGATCGACGGGAGCCTCGTCCTCGTGAGTCCGCAGGCCGCGTTTCACGCACGTGTTATGAAACTGCTCCAGATCGCCTTGGATGACCAGGCGCCCGACGAGTCAGAGGTCTTGCCGGAGATGAGCATCCGGCTCGATGAGAAGAACCAGGTCGAGCCGGATGTCCTGGTGACGCAGGCGTACGAGATTCTTGACCCGCACCAGACCTGGTACGGCCCTCAGCAGATCCTTCTGGCCGTGGAGGTCGTGTCGCCGGACTCCAGGGCACGTGACCGTGAAGTCAAGCCGCGCAAGTACGCCGGTGCGGGTGTGCCGCATTTCTGGCGGGTGGAGGAGGATCGCGGCCTCCCCGTTGTGTACGTCTATGAACTCGACTGCGCTACGGAGGCGTACAAACTTACCGGCATCTACCACGACAAGCTCACCCTGACCGTTCCGTTCCCCATCGAGATCGACCTCACCGCGATCAATCGCCGTAGGCCCTGACTCTGGCCTCCTGCGATACCCAGAGGTAGCTTCCGCTCCAGCACCCCCGAAGAGCGGAGCTGTCGATGACGGACCAGCCGCAGACCCCCACCCCGATACCGACCGACCAGCTGCGGTTCACCATGCCCCCGCAGCACGCCTCGCCCCACGACGAGCGCCGCTATCGCAAGGAGCGGCTGGCGGCGGCGCTGCGCCTGTTCGGGCGGTTCGGGTACGAAGAGGGGGTCGCGGGGCACATCACCGTGCGGGACCCGGAATTCACCGACTGCTACTGGGTGAACCCTTTCGGCGTGCCCTTCGGTCATATCACCGTGAGCGATCTGCTCCTCGTCAATCAGGCGGGCCAGGTGGTGGAAGGGCGCTCCCACGTCAACCAGGCGGCCTTTGTCGTTCACTCTTCCGTGCATCAGGCGCGGCCGGACGTCGTGGCCGTCGCGCACAGCCGCTCGGTGCACGGCCGCGCGCTGGCCGCGCTCGGCGAGCCGCTGGAGCCGATCACCCAGGAGGTCTGCGCGTTCTTCGAGGACCACGCGGTCTACGGGGGCACCACGGGCGTCGTCGTGGACGAGGAGGAGGGGCGCGCGATCGCCGCCGCGCTCGGCGGGTACAAGGCCCTCATCCTGCGCAATCGCGGTCTGCTGACGGTCGGGGACTCGGTCGACGCGGCCGCGTGGTGGTTCATCACGATGGAGCGGGCCGCCCAGGTGCAGCTCACCGCGAAGGCGTCGGGCGAGCCGGTGCCCATCGACTACGGCGACGCGATGCGGACGCGCGAGCAGCTGGGAAACGATCTTGTGGCCTGGATCAACTATCAACCTCTGTATCTGCAGATCACCCGCGATGAGCCGGACCTGCTGAGCTGACACCCTCCGCGGTGCGGCACAATCCCCTCTCAATACCTGTCAGTTGGGCGGTGCCGCGCGAACCCGCGGTCCCGTACGGAACGAGTGAACGACGGAGCGACCCGCGTGGCGGTGGAGACGGCGGAGAACGCCACGACGGCAGAAGGACAGCACCCCCATGGGCATCCCCACGGCCACACGGGCTGTGAATGCTCTCAGGGGGCCCGTGAGGGCCATCGGCGGGCCGTGGCCGCGTTCGTGGCCCTGCGGGAGCGTTTCGCGGCCGGAGAGGGCCTTCCGGCGGCTCTCGTCCACTCGGCGGGGGCGTCCCGGCAGTGGGTCTCGGACGAGCTGTCCCAGGCGGCCCGTTCGGTCGCCGACAGCGGCCGCGCCGAGACCTCCGCCTGGCGGCACCGGGTCTGGCGGCGCACCGTGTTCGTGGTGTGGGGCGCGGTCGGCGTGCTGCTGATCGGCCAGCTGGCCACGGCGATCGGCGCGGGCTGGTCGGTCGCGCGGACGGCCGGGCTCACCGCCGCCGTGGTCACCGCCGCGCTGCTGACCCTCACCGCCCGGCTGCACCGCGCGGACGGCGGGCCGCTCGCCCCGCTCGTCGGCGAGGACAACCGCCTCTCCACCTCCCGCGCCGTCGCCGCCGCCTGGCTGCTGATCGCGGTCTTCGCGGTGCTGGTGCTCGGCGTCGAGCTGGCCGTGGCCCCCGGCGACCGGCAGCGGCTGACCGACGGGCTGGCCCTCGACCATGCCGCCGGGCTCCTTACGGTCGCCGCGTTGACGTGCGTGACCGCGGTGCTGGCACGGCTCTTCGTGGCGGCCCGGGTGCGGGCGCAGCGGCTGCAGAAGGTGCGGGCCGTGCGCCCGCGCGCCGCCGATCTGCTGACCGACGACGCGGGCCGCGGCAGCTTCGCCGATGTGCAGTACGTCGTCGTCCACACCGCGGCCCTCGCCTACACCGCCGTCCGCCTCGGCCGCGAGCCGTGGCGGCTGCCCGATGTGCCGTGGGGCCTGGCGCTGCTGGCGGCCGTATCGGTGGTGATGTACCTGACCGGGAAGTACGCGGAGGGCGGCCGGCCGACCGTGCTGTCCGTCGTACGGGTCCGCCCCGAGGAGGGCGCCATCGACCGCGACGCCCCGATCCGCACCGGCGACGACATCGAGATCCGCGGCAGCGGCTTCGTCCCGCCGGGCGCCCAGGACCCGGACCGCCTGGCCAAGTTGGTCGTCCGCATCGGCACGGTGCACGTCCATGTGCCGCTGGTCCCGGTCGCCGGCGGCTTCAGCAGCCCGACCGACACCGCGCTCACGGTGCCGGTCCCGGTGGACGTGGAGCCGGGCCGGGTGGAGGTACAGGTCGTGACGGCCTCGGGCGCGGAGACCAACCCCTACCCCATCGATGTTATGGACTGAGTCGTTCCGGCCTGCCGCTCCGTATGGTTTTGTCGAACGCGCAACGAAATAGCGGCGCGACGGGAGAGGCGGGCGGCATGAGACACGCGGATCGTATGGCCGGTTCGGGCACGGCGGGCAGCGGCGGCAGCGTGCACGGGGTGAGCAGCGTGAGCGGCATAGGCGGGCAGCAGCCCGGGGGAATTCGGGCCACGGCCGCCCGTTACGCGCTGCTGCCCCTGCGGATCTTCCTCGGCGTCACCTTCGTCTACGCCGGGATCGACAAACTCACCGACTCGGCCTTCCTGTCCGACTCGGGCACCGGCTCGATCGGCGAGCTGATGCGTCAGGTGCGGGACAGCTCGGCCCTGCCGTGGATGGTCGACCAGGCCCTCAAGGACCCCACCGCCTTCGGCTACGCCATGGCCTACGGCGAACTGGCCGTCGGCCTCGGCATCCTGGTGGGCCTTCTCTCCCGCCTGGCCGCCTTCGGCGGCGCGCTGATCTCCCTGAGCCTGTGGCTCACGGTCAGCTGGCAGTCGGACCCCTACTACTACGGCAACGACCTGGCCTATCTGATGGCGTGGCTGCCGCTGGTGCTGGCCGGGGCGCCGTATCTCTCCCTGGACGTCGTCATCTCCAGGCGCCGGCGCCGGCAGGGCTCGCAGCTCTTCACGTAGGGCGTGAGGCCGTAGGTGGGGCATGGCGCTTCGCGCAGGACGTGGCCGGGGCCCCGGGCCCCGGCCCGTCAGCCGAGGATGCGGAAGCCGTCCCGGACCTCGTCGAAGATCGGCCGGGTGGTGCCCCAGTCCGCGTCCGGGCCGCTCAGGTAGATCGCGTACTCCTTCTCGCCCTCCTTGCCGAAGCCGAGGTCGATCGCGCGGTACATCCGGACCTCGCCGCGGAACTTGAACTCCCAGATGGCGGCCGGCAAGCCCTGGTACTTCGTCTCCTGCAGCCGCAACCGCTCGTAGATCGGGTACTCCTTCTTGTCCTTGAACCCGACCTCGAGGTCCTCGAAGTGCTGGACCTGGTCACCGGAGGCGAAGTCCAGGACGTTGATCCGCAGGCCGACCAGCCCGTTGGGGTCGAGGTAGCGGACCTCCTGGGTGCGGTCGACCGTGTTGCCGTCGGGGTCGGACTTCTCCTGGCGGGACCAGCCGTCGGGGATGGGCAGCGAGAAGCCGAACTTCTTCTCGGTGACGATGTGGTAGCCGGACGGCGGGGTGTACGGCTTGTTCGCGGCGGACGACGGCGTGTCCGTGGCGGAGGACTGACCTCCGCCGTTCTTCCGGCCGTTGTCGTGGTCCAAGCCGAACAGATAGACGCCGCCCGCCACGGTCACGACCGCCAGGGAGGCCGCCACGGCCGTCCGTACCGCCTTACGGCTCTTGTGCGGCGGAGTGGGCATGGGCGTCGGGGTCGTCATCGACGGCGTCGACGCGGTGAACGGTGTGGACGTGGGCGGGGTGTGCTGCTGGCCGGGGATGTTCGCGGTGCCAGAGGTGTGCTGCGGGCCCGGCGTGTTCCCGGTGCCCGGCGGGGGGTGGTGCGGAAGCCGTGGGTCCGAGGGGTGCGGAGTGCTCGGTGTGTGCGGCGCGTTCGGCCCGCTCGGCGTATGCGGCGTGCTCGGTGTGTGGGCCGTGTGTGAATACGGGGTCGATGTCGTGGGCGGGTTCGGCGAGGCGGGCGAAGTGGTGCTCGTGGTCCCGCCCGTGGCCGCGCCGGGCTCCCGTCGCGTCGACAGATTCATGGTCGCGTCGAGCGGCGGCGTCGACAGCGATGTCGTCTCCGCCTCCGCCGCCGGCATCCGCAGCGCCCGTTCGGTCTCCTCCGCCGAGGGCCGCAGCTCCGGCTCCTTCGCCAGCAGGCGCTCGATCAGCGGACCCAGCGCCCCCGCCTGTTTGGGCGGGTCCAGCGGATCGACGGCGATCGCGTAACCCGTCTCGATGGCCGTGGCCTTGCGGAACGGCGGCCGCCCCTCGACCGCCTGGTAGAGCGTCGCCCCCAGCGCCCAGAGGTCCGACGCGGGGCCGGGCTTGCGGCCCCTGACCCGCTCGGGCGCGATGTAGTCGATGGAGCCGACGACCTCGCCGGTCTTGGTCAGTGTCGAGGTGCCGGTGGCCATCGCGATGCCGAAGTCCGTGAGCACGACCCGGCCTTCGGGGCCGAGCAGCACATTGCCGGGCTTGACGTCCCGGTGCAGCACCCCGGCCGCGTGCGCGGCGCGCAGGGCGGCGACCATGCCGCGGCCGATGCGGGCGGCCTCGTCGGGGGCGACCCGTCCGCCGTTCTTCAGCAGGTCGGCGAGGGTCGTGGAGGGCACGTACTCCATGACGATGCAGGGCAGTCCGTAGTGGTCCACCACGTCATGGACCACGACCACATTGGGGTGGGTGATGCGGGCCGCGCTGCGCGCCTCGCGACGGGTGCGTTCGTGCAGCGTCGTCAGCTCGTCCTCGGCGAGGTGCGGAGAGACGTAGAGCTGCTTGACCGCCACCTGGCGGCCCAGCAGTTCATCCTCCGCGCGCCACACCGTGCCCATGCCGCCCCGGCCGATCTTCTCGACCAGGCGGTAACGTCCGGCTATCAGGTGGCCTTCGTCCGACACCGCTGTCCCCTCCCACACGTTCGATGCGACACGATAGCCGCCGTGACCCTTGGGGGGATCTCAGGGAAGACCTAGGGGCATGCCGGATGTCGCGGGTACGGCCCTGTTGTCACCATGGAGGTATGACCGAAGCACCCACCGTGGCGGACGAGGCCGAGGCAGCGTCCGGTTCCCGCCTGTCACCGACGCCACTGCGGCGCAGTCGTGACCATAAGGTGATCTCGGGGGTGTGCGGAGGGCTCGGCCGGTACTGCGATCTGGACCCGGTGATCTTCCGGGTGGTGCTGTCGGTGCTGGGCGTCGCGGGCGGCCTCGGCCTGATCGTGTACGGCTTCTGCTGGCTGCTGATCCCGTTCCACGGCGAGGACGAGAACGAGGGGCGCAGGCTGCTCTCGGGGCGGGTCGAGGGCCCGGGGCTGACGGCGGTGCTGGTGGCGCTGGTGGGCTGCGGGCTGTTCCTGTCGATGCTCAACAACGGCGGCGTCATGTACTTCTCGTTCATGCTCGCCCTCGCGGCGGCCGGCGCGGGCTACTGGTCGCACCACCGCCGCCAGGCGGTGAGCGTGGGCGCGGTGGACCCGGCCACGGCCCAGGCGGTCGCCGACGCACCGCCCGAGACCAAGGCCCCGCCCACGCGCGGCGGCCCCGCCCCGTCCTGGTGGCGCGATCCGATCGTCAAGGACGGCACGACCGGGCCCCTCGGCTTCGCCGCGGGGTCCGGTGCCGGATCGCGTACCGGCTATCTGTGGGGGCCGGACGACGGCCCGTACGACAAGGCGGAGGCGAAGGCGGAGCGGGCCCGCCGGGTGCGGGACCGGGCGTCGATCGGCGGCTGGGCCTTCCTGGTGGCGGTCGCCGCCGCCGTGGTGGGGGCGCGGGCGGGGTGGTCCTCCCAGCCGCTGGGCACCAGCCTCGAGATCGGGTTCGCCTGTGCGCTGGGCGTCTTCGGGCTGGCCCTCGTCATCAGCTCCCGCTGGGGCCGCGCCGGTGGCGGCACGGTGTTCCTCGCGCTCCTTACGAGCGGGCTGCTGGCGGGCGCGGCGGCCCTCCCCGATTCCGTCACCCCCGACTGGGCCCGCCGCACCTGGGCCCCGACCTCCATGAGCTCCCTGCGCGGCGGCTATGAGCTGGGCGGCGGCGTCGCCGAGTTGAAGCTGGACCGCCTGTCCCTGGAGGCGGGCAGCACCGTCTCCAGCCGGGTGGAGATGGGCGCGGGCAAGCTGGCCGTGACGGTCCCGCGCGATGCCCGGGTGAAGCTGGACATCGAGGTCGGGATCGGCGACATCTGGCTTCCGGGCGAGAAGACCAACAACGTCGACATCGGGCCGGGCCGGGAGCGCAAGCTCACCCTGGGCCCGGCGGGCGGCGGTAAGGCCGAGGGGACGGTCTCGCTGAAGCTGGAGCTGGGGCTGGGCACCGTGGAGGTGAAGCGATCATGAGGCGCCATTCATTCGGTCGTTCGTTCGACCACTCGCTCGGTCACTCGGCCCCCGACCGGACCCGCCATGCGTTCGAGCCGGGCAAGCTGGTGGCCGGGCTGGCGATCCTGGGCATGGCCGCCGCGTACGGGATGGACGCGGCCGGAGAGTGGGACGTCCGCCCGGAGATCGCCCTCCCGGCGCTCCTGGGCGCCCTGTGCGTGGCGGCCCTGACCTCGGCCCTCACCTACGCCCTCCGCCGCCGGTCGCGGCGTGCGACGCCTGAGGAGGGTGTGGCCGAGAGCGGGGGCTGAGGGCGCCCGCGGGGGCGGTGGCCGGGCGCGTGTATGGGTGTGTGGGGATGTGTGTGGATGCATGGGGCCTATGTGGATGTGTTGGGGGGCTGCGGGGCGGGGCCCCGGGGCGCTGGGGTCGGGGCCCCGGGGAGGGGCCCCGGGGCCGGGTCGGGGAACGATCAGGGGCGACCCTGATGCCCACTGTCCGCCGGACGTGTGACGATCGAGCCATGACCGCCGCCGTGCCCCCTACGACCCCCGAGCCACCCCCGCGCAAGCTCTACCGCAGTGCCGAAGGCCGCCTGCTCGGCGGTGTGGCGCGAGGGCTCGCGGGGCATCTCGGGCTTCCGGTCCTGTGGGTGCGGATCGTCTTCGTCGCGCTGTTCATGGCGGAGGGGTTCGGCGCGCTCGTCTACGCGCTCTTCTGGTTCATCGTCCCGCTCGGCGTCGGCGGCGTGGAGACGATGACCACCCGCCCCCTGACCACGGTGGGCCCCGACGGCCGCCGCCGGATCCTGGCCCGCAGGCCGGAGCGGGGCCAGATCATCGCGCTGGTCGCGCTCTGCGTCGGCATGGGCATCTTCATCCAGGGCTTCCACCTCGGCCGCGCCAACACCTACATCTGGCCGCTGCTCCTCATCGGCGCGGGTGTCGCCCTCTTCTGGCGCCAGGCGGACAACGCGCGCCGCGCCCAGTGGGTCGAGCTCAGCCGCAGCAAGCGGGTCCTGCCGCTGGCCCGCGGCGCCACCGGGGTCGTGCTGGTGGCGGCCGGGGTGTCCGGGATCGTCGTCCTGCAGGGTTCGGCCAAGCATCTGGGGGCCGTGCTGCAGGCGGCCCTGGCCGTTCTCGTCGGCATCGCGCTGCTGGTGGGCCCGTATGTGGTGCGGATGACGCAGGACCTCTCCGAGGAACGGCTGATGCGCATCCGCGCGCAGGAGCGGGCGGAGGTGGCGGCCCACGTCCATGACTCCGTGCTGCACACCCTCACCCTGATCCAGCGGAACGCGGAGGAGCCCCGCGAGGTGGCCCGGCTCGCCCGCGCCCAGGAGCGGGAGCTGCGCGCGTGGCTCTACCGGCCGGAGGGCACCGGCAAGGACGAGGCCGAGGAGCCGGACACCCTCGCGGAGGCGGTGAAGAAGACGGCGGCGGAGGTCGAGGACCACCACGGCGTCCCGATCGAGGTGGTGGTGGTCGGCGACTGCCCGCTGGACGAGAAACTGGGCGCACAGATACAGGCGGCGCGCGAGGCGATGGTCAACGCGGCCAAGTACGGTGGCGACGGCGGGGCCGTCCAGGTCTTCGCCGAGGTCGAGGGGGCCACGGTGTTCATCTCCGTGCGCGACCGCGGCCCCGGCTTCGACGTGGACGCGGTGCCGGAGGACCGGATGGGCGTACGCGAGTCGATCATCGGCCGGATGCAGCGGAACGGCGGCACGGCCCGGCTGAGATCAGCGCCGGACGGGGGCACGGAAGTGGAGCTGGAGATGGAGAGGGCGGCGACGACATGACCGACGCGTATGGCCTGCCGGCCGGTAACCGAGGCGGCGAGGGAGGCCCCGCCGCGCCAGGTGGCATCCCGGCTTTCGGGGGCAGCTCGGCCTTCGGCGGACCTCGTGCCATGGGGGCCTCGGGTGGCGTGCCCATGGCGGGCGGCGCCTCCGCGGCGGGCGGTGTCCCCACGGGGGGCGGAGCTTCCGCGGCGGGTGGCGTTCCCGCGCCCGGTGGCGTTCCCGCGCCTGGGCCGGCCGGGGCCGCAGGCGCCGGGGCCGACGACGCCGCCGTGCCGCGCCGCGTGCGCGTCGTGCTCGTCGACGACCACCGGATGTTCCGTACCGGGGTGCAGGCCGAGATCGGCGAGACGGCCCGGACCGGCGTCGAGGTGGTCGGCGAGGCCGCCGACGTCGACCAGGCCGTGACCGTGATCACCGCGACCCGCCCCGAGGTCGTGCTGCTCGACGTTCACCTCCCCGGCGGGGGCGGCGTCGAGGTGCTGCGCCGCAGCGCCTCCCTGATGGCCGACCAGGAGCGCCCGGTGCGCTTCCTCGCGCTCTCCGTCTCGGACGCCGCCGAGGACGTCATCGGGGTCATCCGCGGCGGTGCCCGCGGCTATGTGACCAAGACCATCACCGGCACGGACCTCGTCGACGCGATCTTCCGGGTCTCGGAGGGCGACGCGGTCTTCTCGCCGCGCCTCGCCGGTTTCGTCCTCGACGCCTTCGCCTCCACCGACGCTCCGCCCGTGGACGAGGACCTGGACCGGCTCACCCAGCGCGAGCGCGAGGTGCTGCGCCTCATCGCGCGCGGTTACGCCTACAAGGAGATCGCCAAGCAGCTGTTCATCTCGGTGAAGACGGTCGAGAGCCATGTCTCGGCGGTGCTGCGCAAGCTCCAGCTCTCCAACCGCCATGAGCTGACCCGCTGGGCGACGGCCCGCCGCCTGGTCTGAGCGGGAAACGGGGGCGGACGGCGGCCGCTCAGCCCGGCACCTCCATGCGCTGCGTGCCGATCACCGACAGCAGCCGCAGGGCCTCCTCGGACGGTGAGCCGGGGTCGGCGGTGTAGATGACGACCCGCTGATCCCGGTCGGCGAGGTCCAGCACATCGCAGTTGACGGAGACGGGCCCGACGAGCGGATGGCGGAAGGTCTTGCACAAGGTGGGCCGGGTGCACACGTCGTGCGAGTCCCACAGCCGGGCGAACTCCTCGCTCCCGGCGCGCAACTCCGCCACCAGCTCGGTCAGTTCGGGGTCGTCGGGGTAGCGGGCGGCCGCGGCGCGCAGATTCTCGGCCGTGGCCCGGGCGAACTCCCCCGCGTCCGTCACCCCGTACAGCCGCCGCTCGTCCTGGTACGGCCCGAGGAAGGCGCGGCGGGCCAGGTTGCGGTCCCGGCGCGAGAGGGCGGAGAAGTCCTCCATCAGCGCGGCGGCCAGGTCGTTCCAGGCGATCACCTCGTACATCGCGGAGACCACGATCGCCGCCGCGTTCGGCAGCCGCCGCAGCAGATCCACGATGCTCTGCCGCACCTCCCGCGGGGGCCCGGCCGCGGGGCCCGGCGGGGCGCCCGCGAGATGGTGGAGATGGGTGCGCTCGGCGTCCGACAGGCGCAGGGCCCGGGCCAGCCCGGTCAGCACCTCGCGGGACGGACGCGGGGCGCGGGCCTGCTCCAGCCGCGCGTAGTACTCGGTCGAGATGAACGCCAGCTGCGCCACCTCCTCGCGCCGCAGCCCCGGGGTGCGGCGCCGCGTCCCGGCGGGCAGCCCCACATCGGCGGGGGCGATCCGCTCGCGCCGGCTGCGCAGGAAGGCCGCCAGTTCTCGTCTGTCCACGCCTTCAGTGTGCGGCGCGGCGATGGGCCCAGCCAGGTACTGCCTGTGCCTGGCTGGGCTCCGGCGCCCGCAGCAGGCTCCTCACCATGGACAACACACCGAGCACCACCCTCGACCCCTCGACCACCGCGGCCGGCGGCCTGCTGGCCGGCAAGGTCGCCTTCATCACCGGCGCCGGGCGCGGCATCGGTGCCGCCGCGGCGCGCCTCTTCGCCCGGGAGGGCGCCCGGGTGCTGCTGGCGGCCCGTACGGAGGCCGAGCTCAAGACCGTCACCGAGGAGGTCCGTGCGGCCGGTGGCACCGCGGATCACGTGGTGTGCGACCTGGCCGACGCGGCGAGCGTCCGCGCCGCCGTCGACCGGGCCGTGGAGCTGTACGGCCGGCTCGACGTGGCCTTCAACAACGGTGCGACGGGCCAGCGGCCGGGCCCGATGGACCAGTTGCCGGAGGCCGACTTCGACCACGTCTACGCCGTCAACCTCCGGGGCCCCTGGCTGGCCATGAACGCCGAGATCGCGGCCATCCGCGCCACCGCCGGAACGGGCGCCATCGTCAACAACACCAGCGTCGGCAGCCTCAGGGGCAACCCCGAACTCCCCGCGTACGGCGCCGCGAAGCGCGCGGTCAACAGCCTCACCGAGTCCGCCGCCATCACCTACGGCCCGGAGGGCATCCGCGTCAACGCCATCGCACCCGGGGCCACGCTCACCGAGATGATCCGCGAATGGGAGGCGGAATCCCCCGGCGTCGTCGAGCGGATCACCACCCACGCCCCGCTGCGCCGCGCCGCCGACCCGGACGAGATCGCCCAGGCCGCGGCCTGGCTCCTCAGCGACCGCGCCTCGTATGTGACCGGCGTGGTCCTCCCCGTGGACGGCGGTACCCGGGCCTGAGCTCGCCGGCACCGCCGGCCGGGTGCGGCAGACCGCCCGGGCCGCGCCCGGATGGGCCTCATCCGAGGCCGAACTCCGGCTCGACGCCCGTCAGGTCGCGGCTCGCCGACCACAGGCGGGCCGCGACCTCCGCATCCGCCAGATGGCCTCGGACGGGCCGGAGCCGGGGGGTGCCGCGGAGGCCGAAGATCCTCGGGGCCCATAGCTGTCCGCCGCTGACGGATGGGTCGAGGACCGCCCGTACGGCGGGCCAGGCGGCCGCCTCCTTGCCCTGGACAAGGATTCCGGCGGGCAGCCCGCGCAGCCGTTCGCCGGTCGTGGGGGCGTGGAGGGGCGGGCGGGGCGGGGTGAGGGAGTCGAGCGCGCCACCGGGGTGGGTGACCACGCTCCGCACCGGGCTGCCGGCCGTCCTCAGACGGCGGTCGAGTTCGAACCCGAAGAGCATCTGGGCCAGTTTCGACCGTCCATAGGTGCGGTCCGGCCGGTAGTCCCGGGTGCTTTCGAGGTCGTCCAGGTCCAGCCGCTCGGACGTGGCCGCGAAGCTGCCCGTGGTGACGACCCGGCCCTCGGGGGCGGCCGCGAGCAGCGGTGCCAGCCAGTGGGTCAGCGCGAAGTGCCCGAGGTGGTTGATCCCGAACATCGCCTCATGGCCGTCCCCGGTCTCACGGCGGCCCGGCTGGTCGAACTTCACCCCGGCGTTGTGGACGACCGCGTCCAGACGGTCCGAACGCAGGGCTTCCGCGGAGGCTTTGAGCGAGGCGAGGTCGGCGAGGTCCAGCCGGATATGACGCACCCGGGCGTCGGGGACCCGGGAGCGGATCGAGGCCGCGGCGGCGTCCGCCTTGTCCGCGTCCCGGCTGCCGAGGACGACGGTGGCTCCCGTACCGGCGAGCTGTTCGGCGACGAAGTATCCGATCCCCGCGTTGCCGCCGGTCACCAGAAAGGTCCTTCCCTCGGCACGTGGCAGCCGATGGACGTCCCAGGGCGCGGTCGTGGCTTCGTTCGGGGCTTCGGACGGGGCTTCGGAGGAGGCGGCGGAAGGCATACGGGGGCTCCTGGCGTTCGTGAGGGGCGGCGGGCCGGTGACCGAATGTGGCTGACGCGGCCAGATGTCAGCCTTACGGCCGCGACCGACGCCCCACCGACAGAGCGCCGTCAAACGGTGGCACTCGCCGACAGGCCCCCGTCAGCCGCCGTCTCCCGCCGACAAGTCAGGCATGGGACGGCTCCACCGGCGGGACGGCTCCACCGGCGGGACGGCTCCACCGACGGGACGGCTACGCCGGGCGGGCCGCCCCCGCGAAGGGCATGTCGGCGACGGAGGCCACCCGGACCGGGGCGCCCGGGCGCGGGGCGTGGATGATGCGGCCGTCGCCGATATAGAGGCCCACATGACTGACGCCGGAGTAGAAGAAGACCAGGTCGCCCGGGGCCAGTTGATCGCGTGTGACGCGGCGGCCGGCGTTGATCTGGGTGTAGGTGGTGCGGGGCAGGGCGACCCCGGCGGCGCGCCAGGCGGCCTGTGTGAGCCCCGAGCAGTCATACCCGTGCGGGCCGGTGGCGCCCCAGACGTACGGCTTGCCGAGGGCCGCGTAGGCGTAGGAGACGGCGCGGGCGGCGCGGCCCGCGGTGGGGGAGGCGATGGCGTCGGCACCGGCCTTGTCGCCGTCCTGGGCCGCCAGCAGGCGCTGCCGCTGCTCGAGGGTCAGCCGGTCGAGGAGGCGATCGGCGGCGGCGAGCCGTTGCTGGACGGTCCGCTTGTGGTGGGCGGCCGCCGTCTGGGAGGCGCGCAGAGCGGCGAGGCGGTCGGCCGCCTCGCCGCGGACCTGGCGTAATTTCCGCTCCTGACGGCCGACGGAGACGATCAGGGCGGCCTGGCGGCTCCCCGCGCGCTCGGCGAGCGAGGCGCGCTGAAGGTACTGGCCGGGGGAGGAGGACAGGGCGAGCTGGAGGGCCGGGGCGATCGTCCCCGAGCGGTACTGGGCGGTGGCGAAGGCGCCGAGGGCGTTGCGCGCGGCGTTGAGCCGGGTGGTGCGGCGGGCGGCCTGGTCGCGCAGCGCGTCCAGCGCCGCACGGGCCTTGTCGGCCTTGTCCTTGGCGCCGTTGTACCGCTCGGTGGCCTCCTCGGCCTGCCGCTGGTACGCATCGACCTTCGCCTTCACCTGCGCGGGGGTGAGGCGGTTCTCGGCGTGCCCGGTGCCGTCGAGGAGGGTGGCGGACGCGGCGCCGGTGAGGGCGAGGAGCGCGGCCGCGCGGGCGGTGCTGCTGGTGAGCGAGCGCTGCTTGGGCTTCCTGTGCGACGCCACTGCGGCGGTTCACCTGGTCTTTCTTGGGCATTCCAGGACATTCCGCTGATCCTGGACCCTCGTGGGGAGCGGACGGACAGGTGGCAGTCCGCCGTGAGGCGGGGACCCTCAGTTGACGGGAAGCGGACTGCCACCTGGAGGAGGAAGTTAGGCGGGAAACCGGGGGGCGTGCGGGGGATTGAACGGGAGTGCACGGATTTCGTCGCTCCCGTGACGGCGGCTGATCGCCCGGCGAGTGGGGTGGTCGGGAGTGTGGGGCGGCCGTGACCGAAGCGTCGATAGGGGCCCACCCGAGTGCCGGGTGATGATATGCGCGCGGTTAGTCTCCGGAGCCATGGACGTACTCATTCACGTGTTCGTCGGCCTGCACATCGTCGGCATCGGCGCGCTGCTCGGCGGCTTCTTCTCGCAGCTCAAGGCGATGGGCACGGGCGAGGCCCGGATGACCCCGGCGATGCTGCACGGCGCGCTGACCATGCTGGTGACCGGCGCGGCGCTGGTCGGGCTCAATCAGGCCGACGACAACAGCGTCGACAACATCAAGATCGGTGTGAAGCTGGCGCTGCTGATCGTGGTCCTCGGCCTGGTGTATGTGAAGCGCGACGAGGAGAAGGTAGAGTCTGCCGCCTTCGGCGCGGTGGGTGCCTTGACAACGGCAAATATTTTCATCGCCGTGCTGTGGACCTGACGAGCTGATCATCTGAGGTAATCACGAGACAATTCCGACACCTTTTCGACACGATCCTGAGGCAACCGTTTGCACTCGTGAGCTGTCCTGGTAAAGAGCGAGGCAGTCGAGAGGAGTGGCCATGGGGGCAGTGGGGGCAGTCAGAAGCAGGCATGGTGGGCGTGGCCGACGCGCGGGCCTCGTGCTGGGGCTGGCGGGGATGACGGTGCCGCTCGCGGTCGCCGTCGCCGGTCCCGCGCAGGCTCAGGCACGGCCGGCCCAGGCACGGCCGCTGGGCAGGTCGGCCGGATCGGTGACACCGGCGACCATGGCCGCGTCATCGTGTACGACCAGCGTGGGGCCGTACCAGAGGCAGGCCGAGCGGTTCCTGGGCCGCCCCGTGGACGGGCGGCAGTCGCGGGCGGACTGTCTCGCGATCCAGAAGTTCCAGGTCAACCACGGCATCAGCCCGACGATCGGCTACGCGGGCCCGATCACCTGGGGCGTGATGAGCCTGATCAACACCCAGAAGGCGGCCGGACACAACCCGAACGCGGCGAAGAAGTGCCCGACCAACAAGGGCCGCATCGCCTGTGTCGACCTCACCCGGCAGCTCAGCTGGATCCAGGACGGCTCCCGGCTGGTCTACGGGCCGGTGCCGGTGCGGTCCGGGCGGAACGGCTTCGAGACCCGCACCGGGCTGAAGAAGATCTACTGGCGGAACATCGACCACTGGTCGACGCTCTACAAGGTCGCCATGCCCTACAGCCAGTTCTTCGACGGCGGTCAGGCGTTCCACTCGATCGCCGGGAGCGTATGGTCCCCGCCCGGCTCCCACGGCTGCGTCAATATGCGCACGGGCGAGGCCAAGAAGTACTGGAGCCTGCTGAAGAACGGCGACGACGTGTACGTCTACGGGCGCAAGCCCGGCACGTGAGCCGATGAGGTGACGGATGCCGCTGCCCGGGGCCCCGGCCCCGGGCAGCGGCACGCCAAGGGCCGTGCGGCCCCCGTGCCGCCCTACGCGGGCCGCACGCTCCCGTAGATCGGCATCTCGGTGATCGGCGCCTTCTTCACCACATCGCCCGGCTTCGGCGCGTGGATCATCATCCCGTCGCCGATGTAGAGGCCGACATGGCTGATGTCGTCGTAGAAGAAGACCAGATCGCCCGGCTGGAGTTCGGACGTCGAGACGCGCGTACCGGCCTTCACCTGGTCCCAGGTGGTGCGCGGCAGCGAGATCCCGGCCGTCTTCCAGGCCGCCTGCGTCAGCCCTGAGCAGTCGAAGGAGCTGGGGCCGGTCGCGCCCCAGACATACGGCTTGCCGAGCTGCGACTTCGCGAAGGCGATGGCCTGGGCCGCCTTGGAGCTGTTGGCCGGCGCCGAGGGCGTCGTCGAACCGGAGCTGCTGTCTCCGTTCTGCTGCTCCTGCTTCTTGCGCGCCGCCTCCTGGCGCTGCTTCTCGGCGAGCGCGGCCGCCTTACGGCGGGCCTCTTCCGCCTTCTTCTTCTCGATCGCCGCCAGCCGCGCCTTCTCCTTGGCGGTCAGATTCGCCAGCAGCCGCCGGGCCTCGGTCAGCTTGTCCTGGACGGTCTTCTTCTGGGTCTTCAGCTGCTTCTGCGACGCGGTCAGCGAGGCGAGGCTCTCGCTGGCCTTACCGCGCTCCTTGGCGGCGCTCGCCTGCTGCTTCTGGAAGTCGTCGACGGCCTGCTTCTGCCGACCGGTCAGCCGGTCGATCAGATGCGACTGGTCGAAGACGTCCTGCGGATCGTTGGAGAACAGCAGGGTCGCGGCGGAGCGGGCCATTCCGCCGTCGCGGTACTGGGCGGCGGCGTAGGCGCCGAGCGTGCGCCGCGCCTCGTTGAGCTTCTCGGTGCGCTCGGCGACGGAGTCCAGCAGCTTGTCGACCTTGCCCCGCTGCTGATCGGCCCGCTCCTTGGCGGCGTTGTAGCGCTGGGTGGCGCTCTCCGCCTGGTGGTAGAGGGTGTCGACCTTCTCCTTGACCTTCTCGATCGACGGGGCGGCCGGCTTGGGGTCGCCCGGCGCGGCGTTGGCCGTCTGGGAGAGGAGGGTGACGGATGCGAGAGCGGCCGTGGTGAACCCGACGGCCGTACGGCGGCCGTGACCGGTGAGCGGGGCCGGTATTCGGCTCCGCGGCTTGCGGTGCGACGCCAAGGGAGGCGACTCCTTCCGTGGACCGCCTACCGGGTTAGCTGTCGGGTTCGGGCGGTACGGAAGGTTGCCCTACGGCCGTGTCCGGGCGGCACCTGCGTGCCACGCCGTTCGGGCCGATTCACCCCGGTGTTGCGTTGTCGGGTCCCCGGCTCCGGGCGCCCTACGGCGGTGCCGGACTCGGCGGAGGCCGCCCGTGCCGACGTGGTTCGCCGACGGATCTTCCGGGCCGCCTGACGCAGGACGGTAGCCAACACGTGGGGCTCCTGTGAAGACTGGTGGCCGTTTTGCCCGAAACCGTTTCGTGATGTTCGGGCATCGGCTGTCAGTGGGGCGGCCTAGACTCGGGGAGCGATGAGCAGCCTCTTTGACGACAGCTTCCTGGCGGACCTCGGGCCTCCTTCGAACGAGGAGCCACCGCCGCCGCCCGAGGATTCGGCGCACCCCGGCCCCGACGGTGCCGAGGACGTGCCGCATCACCTGTTCAGCGGCGGCTTCGACGCGCCCGTGCCCCGGGAGGCCCATTACCGGGACGGCGCGGCGCGGCCCGTCGTGGACCCGTCCGCCCTGCTCGAGGGGTTGAACGAGCAGCAGAGAGCCGCCGTGGAGCACACCGGCTCGCCGCTGCTGATCGTCGCGGGCGCCGGCTCCGGCAAGACCCGGGTGCTCACCCACCGCATCGCCTATCTGCTCGGCGCCCGCGGGACGCACCCCGGCCAGATCCTCGCCATCACCTTCACCAACAAGGCGGCGGGCGAGATGAAGGAGCGGGTGGAGGAGCTCGTCGGCCCGCGGGCGAACGCCATGTGGGTCTCCACCTTCCACAGCGCCTGCGTCCGCATCCTGCGCCGCGAGTCCAAGAAGCTCGGCTTCACCTCATCGTTCTCGATCTACGACGCCGCCGACTCCAAGCGGCTGATGTCGCTGGTCTGCCGGGATCTGGATCTCGACCCCAAGCGGTTCCCGCCGAAGTCCTTCAGCGCCAAGATCTCCAACCTGAAGAACGAGCTGATCGACGAGGAGACCTTCGCCGGACAGGCGACGGACGGTTTCGAGAAGACGCTGGCCGAGGCGTATGCGATGTACCAGGCGAGGCTGCGCGAGGCCAACGCGCTGGACTTCGACGACATCATCATGACCACGGTCAATCTGCTCCAGGCGTTCCCGGACGTGGCCGAGCACTACCGCCGCCGCTTCCGGCACGTCCTGGTGGACGAGTACCAGGACACCAACCACGCGCAGTACACCCTCGTGCGCGAGCTGGTGGGCACGGACACCGAGGAGACCACGGCCGCCGAGCTGTGCGTGGTGGGCGACGCCGACCAGTCGATCTACGCCTTCCGGGGCGCCACGATCCGCAACATCCTCCAGTTCGAGGAGGACTACCCCACCGCGCGGACGATCCTCCTCGAGCAGAACTACCGCTCCACCCAGACCATCCTGAGCGCGGCCAACGCGGTCATCGAGCGCAATGAGAACCGCCGCCCGAAGAACCTGTGGACCGAGGCCGGCGCCGGGACCGAGATCACCGGCTATGTGGCCGACACCGAGCACGACGAGGCCCAATTCGTCGCCGACGAGATCGACCGGCTGACCGACGCGGGCGACGCCAAGGCCGGTGACGTGGCGGTCTTCTACCGGACCAACGCCCAGTCCCGTGTCTTCGAAGAGATCTTCATCCGGGTCGGGCTGCCGTACAAGGTCGTCGGCGGCGTGCGCTTCTACGAGCGCAAGGAGGTCCGGGACGTCCTCGCCTATCTGCGGGTGCTGGCCAACCCCGAGGACTCCGTCCCGCTCCGCCGGATTCTGAACGTGCCCAAGCGCGGCATCGGGGAGCGCGCGGAGGCCATGATCGACGCGCTGGCGCTGCGCGAGAAGATCACCTTCCCGCAGGCGCTGCGCCGGGTCGACGACGCGTACGGCATGGCGGCCCGCTCGGCCAACGCCGTCAAGCGGTTCAACACGCTCATGGAGGAGCTGCACACCATTGTGGAGTCCGGGGCGGGCCCGGCGACCGTCCTGGAGGCGGTGCTGGAGCGCACCGGCTATCTGGCCGAGCTCCAGGCGTCCACCGACCCGCAGGACGAGACCCGGATCGAGAACCTGCAGGAGCTCGCGGCCGTGGCCCTGGAGTTCGAGCAGGACCGCGGCGAGGAGAACCCCGGCACCCTCGCGGACTTCCTGGAGCAGGTCGCGCTCGTCGCCGACTCCGACCAGATCCCCGACGAGGACACCGACGGCTCCGGCGTGATCACGCTGATGACGCTGCACACGGCGAAGGGCCTGGAGTTCCCGGTCGTCTTCCTCAGCGGCATGGAGGACGGCGTCTTCCCGCATATGCGGGCGCTCGGCCAGACCAAGGAGCTGGAGGAGGAGCGGCGGCTGGCCTATGTGGGTATCACCCGGGCCCGCGAGCGGCTCTATCTGACCCGCTCGACCATGCGCAGTGCCTGGGGCCAGCCCGCGTACAACCCGCCCTCCCGCTTCCTGGAGGAGATCCCGGACCAGTATGTCCGGTGGCGGCGCACCGGGCCCGCCACCCCGTCGGCGTCCATGGGCGGCGTCGCCTCGACCCCGCCGTCGGGGCTGTCGTCCAGTCTGTCGTCGTCGCGTTCGCGCACCGGGGGCAGCGGGTTCGCGACCCGGCGGGCCAAGGAGCGTCCGGTGGTCGCGCTGGCCATCGGCGACCGGGTCACCCATGACTCGTTCGGGCTCGGCACGGTGGTGGCGGTGAAGGGCAGCGGGGACAACGCGGAGGCGACGATCGACTTCGGCGAGGAGAAGCCGAAGCGGCTGCTGCTGCGGTACGCACCGGTGGAGAAGCTGTAGCTCTGGCGGCTGGCCGAAGCACTGAGGCTGGAGCGCGCCGGCGGCGCGCTCCAGCGGTCAGGATCCGGGTCGGGGGCGGGGCCGGTCCCGGAGCCGGTCAGGTCGGGTCGAGACCCTTTCCGCGCAGCCAGGGCAGCGGGTCGATGGCCGAGCCACCGCCGGGGTGGACCTCGAAGTGCAGATGGGGGCCGGTGGAGTTCCCGGAGTTCCCGGAGTACGCGATGGTCTCCCCGGCCTTGACGGTGCCGGAGCGGATCTTGGCGCTGCTGAGGTGGCAGTACCAGGTCTCCGTGCCGTCCGGGCTGGTCAGGACGACCATGTTGCCGTAGGCGTCGTTCCACTGCGTCGTCACGGTGCCGTCGGTGGCGGCCATCACGGGCGTCCCGTAGCTCACCGGGAAGTCGATGCCGGTGTGCACGGACATCCAGTTGATACCGGCCTGGCCGAACATGGCGCTCAGACCGTGCTGGGCGACGGGCACCGCGAACTTCGGGCGCAGCGCCTCCTTGCGCGCCGCCTCGGCGGCCTTGCGCTTCTTCTCGGCGGCCTGGCGCGCCTGGAGGTCGATCCGCTCCTGGGTGCGGCTGGCGCGGTCGCGGAAGTCGTCGGCGCCCTCCCGGACCCCGGCGAGCTGGGAGTCCAGCTTGCTGTTGGCCACGGAGGGCTTCACGGGGGCCGCCGCGGTGTCGGGGGCGGCCTGAGTGGTGGACTCGTCCTTCTTGTCGCTTCCCACGCCGCTGACCGAGGCGGCGGCCACGGCGGTGACGCCCAGGGCGCAGACGGAGGGGACGGCGACGGTGAGGAGCGCGGAGCGCTTGGGACGGGGCGAGGGGGTACGGCGGCGGCCGCGGCTCGCCTCCCGGCGGGGGGAGGGGGCGGATTCCCGCACGGCCGCCGCCTCGGGTTCAGGTTCCGCTTCGGGGGCCGGATCGTACGACTGGTCGGGCTCGTGGACCGGATCGAAGACGGCGGTGTGCTCGAAGCCGCCGGTCTGCTCGAAGGCGTTGGCCTCGTAGGCGTTCGACTGCTCGAATGCGCCGGTCTGGTCGAAGGAGTTGGGCTCGAACACGGCCGTCTGCTCGAAGCTGTTCGCCTCGTGTTCGGGCTGGTGCTGATCGAACCCTGTTTGGTCGAACCCTGTTTGGTCGAGCCCGGGGTGGTGGTCCAGCCCCTGCTGGTCGAAGCCCGCGTGGTCGAGCCCCGGCTGGGTCAGCCCCGAGTGGTCGTAATGCTGCCCCTCGTCCACGGTCCCGTAGGCGGTGGTGTCCCAGAACTGGGTCTGGCCCGTGTCCACGCCCGAGGTGTACGCCTCGGCCTCGTACCCCGCGCCTTGGTCCCACTGTTGGCCCGGCATCTCGGTGTGGCCGGTGGCGCCCGTGTCCCACGCGCCGATGTCCCACTGGGCGCCGGTTTCGGCGTCCTGCTGGGCGGGGATACCGGTCGGCAGGTGATAGCCGGCGGCGGCCCACATCGCGGTGGTGTCGTAGGAGCCCGAGTCGTACTGAGTGGTGTCGTAGTGGGCCGTGTTGTAGTGACCCGTCTCGTACGACCCGGTCTGCTGCTGGTCGACCGCGGCCCACTGCGAGGCGTCGTACTGACCGCTGTGGGCGCCCTGCGCGTCGTCGTACGCGCCCGGGAGCGTGCCGAAGAGCGGGTCGCCGTCACCGTAGGCCGTGGCCAGGTGGGCGAAGCTGCCGGTGGAATAGCCGTCGTACCCGGCGTAGCCGTGCGCTGTGTCCTGTCGCTGACCGTAGGCCTCGTCGTACGGATACGAGGCGTCAGGAGCGGGGACGGTCGGAGGGGCCCCCGACGGGTGACGGTCGTTCACCACCAACTTCTCTTTCGCCTCGGCTGCAGGAGAATTAGCGGCGACTGTACCCGGCGGTACGCGGCAGCGACAATCTTCCGTGAGTTTTGAGCAGCACGGCAAAGGGCATTTGGCCGTCTTTCGGCTGACTGTACGCAGTTCCTTGGCCGGGTGTTCGATTGGCGTTCGGCAATTTCGGGCCCGCTGAACTACCGCGAGGGGCTTTGTGCCGCCGTTCGGCGGTCCCTCGTCTCATGCCACCGAGACCGTGCCGGAGGCGTCCGTCGGCGCCTCGTCGGCGGCATCCAGGGCCTCGCGGATCCGTATGGCCACGGAGGAATGCACCGCCAGGGCGAGATGTCCGATTCCGTTGACGCGGATGTTCTGCGAGATCACATCCGGATGGTCTATCCGGGCCGTCTCCGCCGGGATCATCAACTGATCCACATCGCTCCAGAAAGCGATGAAACGCGTACGGCAATCAGGGGCAGGTTGCCGCAACTCCGTTATCACCTCGGAGTCCGGGCACATCTGGCGCACGAGTGGATGTGCGGACAACAAGGGCGCGATACGGGTGCCGCTGTGCGGGGTGCCGAGCGTCACCAGGGTGTGGACGCGGGCGTCCCCGCCCAGACGCTGGACGTAGTAACGGGCGATCAGACCGCCCAGGCTGTGCCCGATGACATCCACCTGGCCATGGCCGGTGCGGGCGCAGACCTCCTCGACGTGGCGGCCGAGCAGCGCGGCGGCGGTGCGCAGGTCGCACAGCAGCGGCGAGTAGTTGAGCGCCTCGATGTGCAGCCGTCCGTGGCGGCCGAGCGAGCGGCGCAGCGGTACGAAGACGGACCGGTTGTCGATGAAGCCGTGGAGAAGCAGGACGGGTCGGCGGGCCCGGCCGCCCGTGGGCAGGCACGCCGCCGCGCCGGGCGGCGGCGGAGCGGGCGGGCGCTCCTGGCGCAGCCCGGTCGGGTAGAGCAGCAGATGCCCGGCGAGCAGCGCCAGGTCGAGGGCGATGGCCCGGAGCTGCCGGATCTGTACGAGGCCCATGGCGGCCGACCTCCCGCAATGCGGCGCACAGGAGGCGGCTGGAGGCTCCCCCCCGTATGCCCTCATGGGCAGCCGGTCGTTTCGGTCGCGGTCATGGCCCCAGTCCTGAGCCCCGGTCATGAGTCCTGGTCAGGGCGTCGGTCAGGGCGTGGGTCATGGCGACTTCGGCCATGCGGTGGCCCGATGTCCTCCGGCACCGCACGGGGAAGGGTGCTGTGACCGCATGACGCAGGACCGCCCGTCGCACCGCGGCGCCATGCGGCTCTCGACGGCGCTGCGCGGTGCGACGGTCCCCGCTGCGGCTCCCCTGGTGTGGCCGGCCCGAAGCGTATGCGGCCTCCGCGCGGTGGATGCGCGGCGTGCGCGGATGCGGATGCGGGTACGGGTGCGGCCTTCAGTGAACGTGTCCCACGTGTGATTTCCCCCTCGCGGCGCGCCGCGAAACTGCCGGGTAGGGGATGCTGGAGATAACGTTCGTTCACGTCGATGCGGGCGAGGGCTCGAAGGGCTCGAGGGCTTGGAGGCTGCGATGGGTGTGACCGGTCCGATCCGTGTGGTGGTGGCCAAGCCGGGGCTGGACGGCCATGACCGCGGGGCGAAGGTGATCGCGCGGGCGCTGCGCGACGCGGGCATGGAGGTCATCTACACCGGGCTCCACCAGACGCCCGAGCAGATCGTCGACACCGCGATCCAGGAGGACGCCGACGCGATCGGGCTCTCCATCCTGTCCGGTGCCCATATGACCCTGTTCGCCAAGGTGCTGGAGCTGCTGCGGGAGCGCGAGGCGGAGGACATCAAGGTCTTCGGCGGCGGGATCATCCCCGAGGCGGACATTCCCCCGCTCAAGCAGCAGGGCGTCGCGGAGATCTTCACCCCGGGCGCGACGACGACGGCCATCGTGGAGTGGGTGCGCGAGAACGTCCGCCCGGTAGCCGCCTGACCTGCCGGTTTGCGGCAGGGCGGGCGTGGGGCGTACGGCGCTGGGTCGTCCGGTGGTGGGCAGTGTGCGGTGCCGGGCTGTGCGGCGCTGGGCCGTGCGGTGCCGGGCCGTTGCGCGTCGGCCGTACGGCGCCACGTTGTGCCGCGGTGCCACCTGGCCGCGTGGGGGTGAACGTCTGGCTCCCAGCCCGCAGCCTGATGCCTGCAGTCCGCAGCCTGATGCCTGGACCAGCCTCCGAGCACCTGGGCCACGGAGCATGACCGGCTCGGGCACGGCAGGGCCCCGCGCACGACCGGCGGTCAGGGCATCCCGGGCCCCGAGCACGCGGGAGGCCAGGGCATCCGCGGGCCCCGGGCACGTCGGAGGCCAAGGCACCCGCGGGCCCCGGGCCCGCTTCGCGGGTCACTCCGGTTCGAGCTCGGCTTGCATGGCCGCTCTCAGCCGGAGCGTGCCCACCAGCCGCTGGAACGCCTCCGCCCAATAGCCCCCGGCCCCCGGCGCCGCCCCCTCCGACTCGTCCGGTATCGCCGTCAGCACCTCGAGCCGATCCGCTTGCGTCGGGTCCAGACAGCGCTCGGCCAGGCCCATGACCCCACTGAAGCTCCACGGGTAGCTGCCGGCGTCCCGTGCGATGTCCAGTGCGTCGACGACGGCCCGGCCCAGCGGCTCGGCCCAGGGCACCGTGCACACCCCGAGCAGCCGGAAGGCGTCGGACAGGCCGTGGGACGCGATGAACTCGGCCACCCACTCCGCCCGCTCCCGGGCGGGCAGCGCGGACAGCAGCTTCGCCGGGTCCCGCCAGGCGGCGGGCGCCGCCTCCCCGGCGGTGACCGGCGCCACCGCCGGGGTGCCGAGCAGCGCGCGGGACCACTCCGCGCTGCGCTGCCGCACCGCGGCCCGGCACCAGGCCGCGTGCAGATCCGCCTGCCAGCCGTCCGCGACGGGCAGCGCCACGATCTCGGCGGCACCGCGTCCGCCGAACCATGCGCTCCAGCGGTCCAGCGGGGTCGCCTCCACCAACTGGCCCAGCCACCACGACCGTTCCCCCCGGCCGGAGGGCGGCTTGGGCACGATGCCGTCGCGCTGCATTCCGCTGTCGCACTCGTCCGGCGGCCGGACGGTTATCCATTCGGCGGCGGTCACCTTGTCAGTGGTCGGCTCGCCGGTGGCAAGCTCGCCGCCGGTCAGCTCACCGTCGGTCACCTCGTCGGTGGTCAGCGACACACAGCCCCGCGACCGCTCGGCCATGCGCGCGGCGAGCGCGGAGCCGGGGAGTGCGGAGAGCAGCTCGGCGGCGGTCGCCCGGACGTTCCGGCTGCGGTCGGACAGCGCCTGTTCGAGGAACGGCTCATCGGACGGGGAGAGGTCGTCGCGCAGCGAGTCCAGGAACATCAGCCGGTCCTCGGCCCGCTCGGTCGACCAGGTGCCGCTGAGCAGGGCCAGCCCCGCCGCCGGGTCGCGGTGGCGCGCCGCCGCCAGCAGTGACACCCGCTCGGCGAACAACCCCTCCTCCCACAGCCGCTGTTCATCCTCCGGGCCGGTGGCCGCCCCGGACGGCTCCGGGAGCGCTGTGGAAGCCCGGCCCGCCGTGCCCCGCAGCGCGAATTTCCACTCCGGGTTGAGCCGGGCCAGCCACAGCGCGCGCGGACCGCCGAGCGTCAGTGCCTCGGGCCGCAGATCGGTGCGGGCACGGGCCGCGTCGAGAAGCGCCGGGAGCAGCGCGTCGGGCACGCGATAGCCGTGGTGATTGGCCAGGGCGAGCCACTGCGGCAGCAGCTCGGCGAGGTCGGGCGCGGAGCGCGGACCGCCGCGCCCCGGCGCCGAACGGTCGGCGAGCAGCATCGCCAGCCTGCTGCGGGCGGCCGTGGGCAGCGCCGGACGCGGATCCCCGGGCGCCCGGCCGGGCCCCGGCCGGGCGGGCGCGGGCCGCAGCCCGGCCCGCCGCCGCACGGTGCTGAGCGCGGCCGCGTCCAGCAGGGCGGACGGTACGTCCTGCCCGGGGCGCGGCGCGACGGGCGGGGTGCGCCGCTCGGTGCCGAGCAGCGCGGCCGCGACGAGGTCGTCCCAGGACGCGGTGGTGGTCGTAGTGGTCAACGGATGCCTCCCTGCGCTGCCGTGTCGAGAAGCGAGACGGGGGTGGGGTCCCAGGCCGTGAGGGGAGAGAAGCCGCGATGGCCGCACTCGCCGAAGACGGTGACCGGGCCACCGCCGGATATGGCCATCAGCTGCCATAGATCGGTGCGCCCCGCACAGCGCGGATCGACGGGCAGCGCCGAGCCGCTCCGCTCATCCGCCAACTGCCATCCGCTGTCCCCCGGGACCGGCACCACATCGGCGAGCACGACCGGCCAGCCGTCCAGCCACGGATCCTCCCCGAGCGCCGCCCCATAGGCCGCGAGCGCGGTGTCGACATCGCACCCCTCGGGGGCAGAAGGCGCCGAGGAAGACGGGGCATGCGGCAACTCCTCGTGCCGGGTGCCGATCGCGGCACGCAGGGGCCGGGCCGCCGGGTAATACGTGAGGTCGGCGTCGAGGACCAGGCCGGTGGGCAGGGCGAGCTCCGGGGACTGGCCGGGGGCGCTGAAGGAGAGCAGCAGCGCCATACGGTGTGTGCGCTCGCCCCGCAGCCAGATCCTGCGGGTGGTCAGCCTGCCGTCCGTGCCGTCCTGGCGGCCCAGGACCAGCCAGCGGTCCCGGATCGGCTCCCCGGTCGCCAGCAGCTCGGCCACCGGCGTGGTGAGGCCCACGCGGGTGCGCGTGGTGGCGGCCAGCTTCTCCGGGAGGCGGTCCAGGTGGAGGAAGCCCTGGTTGAGGAGGTGGGCCAGCGCGCACTCCTCCAGCAGCCGGGCGGGCCACCCCGGACCGGACGACGGAATCGCGGCCAGCTCCCGCACCCGGGTCTCGAGACCCGGAGCCTGAGCGTCGACCATCCGGGCGGCCGTCTCGTCCCACGCCCCGTACCCGGCACGGTCGGCGGAGGCCAGACCGTCGCGGAGCAGATCGGCGAGCCGCCGCTCCAACTCCGTGGCGCCCGCGGCGATGCGCTGGGCCCGCCGCTCGGCGCGGCGGCGGGCCGCCTCCGGATCGGCCGCGCCTCCGCTCTCCCCTTTCTCCCCTCTCCCCGGCCCGTCCGCCGTCTCGCCGCCGCGGCCCGGGCCCCCATCCCGGGCCGCGGCGGCGAGCTTCCCGGCCCGCTCCCGCCGGTCGCCGAGCCACTGCTCGGCCCACTCCGGTGGCTCCCCGCCCCCGGGCACGCCCCCCTCGCCGGACGCCCACAGCAGCAGCAGGCCCAGCGCGTGCTTGCACGGGAATTTCCGGCTCGGGCAACTGCAGCGATATCCGGGCCCGTTCAGATCGACGATCGTTTGGTACGGCTTGCTGCCGCTGCCCGAACACAGCCCCCACACCGCCTGGCCGTGCGCCCCCGCGCCCGACCATTGGCCGGCCGCGGCGAGCTTGCCGCCCGCCGTGCGTGACGTGGCGTCAGGAGCCAGGGCCAGCACCTGCTCCGCCGTCCAGCGTTCCCCCTGCGGATTCATGTCTGCGACGGTACGGGCACCCACTGACAATCGCCCTGACCTGGGCGTCAGTTGACCGGGGCCCGGTTGTCAGTGGGGTGGTGCAGGGTGGTTCACACGTCCGGAAACGGAACGAGGAAACAAGTCGTGGGGGAGCTGTGACCGTCACTGTGCCCGGAACCGAATCCACCGACAGCAGCGGAGCGGCAGGGCCCACCGAGGCCGCCGGAGCCGCGGAAGCGCTGCGTCCACACGCGGAGGACGCCTTCGCCGACGAGCTGAGCGCACTGGCCGCAGCCGACGACCGTCCGCGCCCCGCGCGGTGGCGGCTCTCGCCGTGGGCGGTCGCCACCTATCTGCTCGGCGGCACGCTGGCCGACGGCACCGTGATCACACCCAAGTACGTGGGCCCGCGCCGCATCGTCGAGGTCGCCGTCACCACCCTCGCGACCGACCGCGCCCTGCTGTTGCTGGGCGTGCCCGGCACCGCCAAGACATGGGTCTCGGAGCATCTGGCGGCCGCGGTCAGCGGTGACTCGACCCTGCTGGTCCAGGGCACCGCCGGGACACCCGAGGAGGCCATCCGGTACGGGTGGAACTACGCCCAGCTCCTCGCCCACGGCCCGAGCCGCGACGCGCTCGTGCCGAGCCCGGTGATGCGCGCGATGGCGGAGGGCATGACCGCGCGCGTGGAGGAGCTGACCCGCATCCCGGCCGATGTGCAGGACACGCTGATCACCATCCTGTCCGAGAAGACGCTGCCGATCCCGGAGCTGGGGGAGGAGGCCCAGGCGGTCCGCGGGTTCAACCTGATCGCGACCGCCAACGACCGCGACCGCGGGGTCAACGAGCTCTCCAGCGCCCTGCGCCGCCGTTTCAACACGGTCGTGCTGCCGCTGCCCGCGACCCCGGAGGACGAGGTCGACATCGTCTCCCGCCGCGTCGCCCAGATCGGCCGCTCGCTGGAGCTCCCGGAGCTCCCGGAGGGCGTCGAGGAGATCCGCCGGGTGGTCACGGTCTTCCGCGAGCTGCGCGAGGGAGTGACCGGCGACGGCCGTACGAAGCTCAAGTCGCCCTCCGGCACGCTGTCCACGGCCGAGGCCATCTCCGTGGTCACGGGCGGCCTCGCCCTCGCCGCCCACTTCGGCGACGGCGTGCTGAGGGCGGGCGATGTGGCCGCGGGCATCCTGGGCGCGGTCGTCCGCGACCCGGCGGCCGACCGCGTCATCTGGCAGGAGTACCTGGAGACGGTGGTCCGCGAGCGCGACGGCTGGAAGGACTTCTACCGCTCGTGCCGAGAGGTGACCGCATGACGGGCGCCCCGCGGGCGCGGGCCGCCGGCCCGCTGCTGCTGGGCGTGCGTCATCACGGGCCCGGGTCGGCGCGGGCGGTGCGGGCGGCGCTGGAGGCGTGCGCACCGCGTGTGGTGCTGATCGAGGGGCCGCCGGAGGCGGACACGATCGTGCGGCTCGCCGCCGAGAAGGACATGCGCCCGCCCGTCGCACTGCTCGCCCATGCCGCGGACGACCCGGGGCGCGCCGGATTCTGGCCGCTGGCCGGGTTCTCCCCGGAGTGGGCGGCCATCCAGTGGGCGCTGGCCCACGAGGTCCCCGTACGGTTCATCGACCTCCCCGCGGCCAACTCGCTGGCCATGTCGGCGAAGCAGACCCCGGCGGCCGCACCCGCTCCGGCGGGGCCGCTCGAACCGGCCGCCCCGCTCGAACCGGTGGACCCGGGCGACCAGGCCGCTCCGGGCGCCGGCTCCGCCGAGCGGCTGCGCGTCGATCCGCTGTCCGTTCTCGCCGAGACGGCCGGATACGACGATCCGGAGCGCTGGTGGGAGGACGTCATCGAGCACCGCGGCACCGGCGGCGCGGGGGCGTTCACGGCCGTGGCGGAGGCCATGGAGGCGCTGCGCGCCGAGTACGGGCACGGTGGGCACGAGGACGACGCCGTGCGCGAAGCCCATATGCGGCTGCGGCTGCGCGAGGCGCGGCGGGAGTTCGGGGACGAGGTCGCCGTCGTCTGCGGGGCCTGGCACGTACCGGCGCTGGGGGAGCGGACCACCGCGACCGCCGACCGGAAGCTCCTCAAGGGGCTGCCCAAGGTCAAGGCCGAGATCAGCTGGGTGCCGTGGACGCACAGGCGGCTGGCCCGGCACAGCGGATACGGGGCGGGCATCACCTCGCCTGGCTGGTACGACCACCTCTTCCACGCCCCGGACCGGCCCGTTGAGCGCTGGCTCACCAAGGTCGCCGGGCTGCTGCGGGCCGAGGACTTCGCGGTGTCCTCGGCCCATGTCATCGAGGCCGTAAGGCTCGCCGAAACGTTGGCCGCCATGCGCGGACGTCCGCTCGCCGGGCTCGCCGAGACCCTCGACGCAGTAAGGGCGGTGATGTGCGAGGGCTCCGATGTGCCGATGGCGCTGGTGTGGGACCGGCTGGTGGTCGGCGATGTCCTGGGCGAAGTGCCCGAGTCGGCTCCGGCGGCGCCGCTCCAGCGCGACCTGACGCGCACCCAGCGCTCACTGCGGCTCAAGCCCGAGGCGCTGGAGCGCGAGCTGGAGCTGGACCTGCGCAAGGAGACCGACGCCGGGCGCAGCCGCCTGCTGCACCGGCTGCGCCTGCTCGGGGTCGACTGGGGCAGCCCGGCCGTCTCCCGCGGCAGCACCGGCACCTTCCGGGAGACCTGGCGGCTGCGGTGGGAGCCGGAGCTGTCGGTGCGGATCGCCGAAGCCGGGGTGTGGGGCACCACAGTGCTGTCGGCGGCCACCGCCAAGGCGGAGACCGAGGCCCGCAGCGCCAAGGGGCTCGCCGAGGTGACCGAGCTGGCCGAGCGCTGTCTGCTCGGCGCGCTCTCCGGGGCCCTTCCCGTCGTGATGCGCTCGCTCGCCGACCGGGCCGCGCTCGACGCCGACGTCGGCCATCTCGCCCAGGCCCTGCCCGCTTTGGTGCGTTCGGTGCGTTACGGGGACGTACGGGGCACCGACACCGCCGCGCTCGGCGAGGTCGCGGTGGGGCTGGCCGAGCGGATCCTGGTCGGGCTGCCGCCCGCCTGCGTCGGCCTCGACGCCGACGGCGCCGCCGAGATGCGCGGTCATATGGAGGCCGTGCACCGGGCGATCGGACTGCTGTCGGAGTCGGAGTCGGAGCCGGAGACCGGGATACAACCAGAGGCAGGGACCGGGACAGAACCGGAGACCTGGCCGGCGGCAGAGGCGCAGCCGCAGCCGCGCGCGGCCGGGTCCGGCGCCGCCGGTGGCCTGCGGGGGCGCTGGGCGGCCATGCTGCGTTCCCTCGCCGGGCGGGACGGCACCCCCGCCACTCCCGGGCTGATCCGGGGCCGCGCCGCGCGGCTGCTGCTGGACGATGCCCGGCTCGCCGAGGACGAGGCGGCCCGGCTGATGGGGCTCGCGCTCTCGCCCGGCACCGAGCCGCCCGAAGCGGCCTCCTGGATCGAGGGGTTCATCGGTGGCGGCGCGGGTGGCGGCATGCTGCTCGTCCACGACGAGCGGTTGCTCGGCCTGGTCGACCGCTGGCTGATCTCCGTTCCGGCCGAGGCGTTCACCGACGTCCTGCCCCTGCTGCGGCGCACCTTCTCCGCGTACGACACGGGCGTGCGCCGCACCCTGGGCGAGCTGGTCCGCCGGGGCCCCGCGGCCGAGGGGCACTCCGGCGGCCAAGGCGCCCCCGCCGCGCCCGGCTTCGGCCCCGGGCTGGACCCGCACCGCGCGGCGGCCGTCGTCCCGACGGTGCGCCTGCTGCTGGGCCTAGACCCGGACCCGCACGGCAACGACACCATGGAGGCAGCCCGATGACACACGGCGACCCTCACGGCGACGGCGACCCTCACGGCGATCCCGGCCTTCATGCCGACGCCGGCCTTCACGGCGACGCCGACCACGACCACGACCACAACCCCGGTCGCGGCCAAGGCGATCAGGAACGGCTGCGGCGCTGGCGGCTGGTGCTCGGCGGCCAGGGCGCCGACGGCACCGGCTGCTCGCTCAACGGGACCGACACCGCCATGGACCGCACCCTCGAGGCCCTCTACGGCTCCGGAGGCGGTGACGGCCACGGCGGCGGTGGCACGGTCGCCGGGCGCAGTGGCGGCCCTCAGGGCGCGGCGAGCGGTGCGCGCTCCGGCGGGCTCGGCGGCTCCGCCCCCCAAGTGGCCCGCTGGCTCGGCGACATCCGTACGTACTTCCCCACCTCCGTCGTCCAGGTCATGCAGCGCGACGCCATCGACCGGCTGGGGCTCGCCGCCCTGCTGCTGGAGCCGGAGATGCTGGAGGCCGTGGAAGCGGACGTCCACCTCGTGGGCACCCTGCTGTCCCTCAACAAGGCGATGCCGGAGACGACCAAGAACACCGCTCGGGCCGTCGTCCGTAAGGTGGTCGAGGATCTGGAGAAGCGGCTGGCCACCCGCACCCGCGCCACCCTCACCGGAGCGCTCGACCGCTCCACCCGGATCAGCCGCCCCCGCCACCGGGACATCGACTGGGACCGCACCATCCGGGCCAACCTCAAGAACTACCTGCCCGAGCACCGTACGGTCGTCCCCGAGCGGCTCATCGGATACGGGCGGGCGGCGCGCGGGGTGAAGAAGGACGTGGTGCTGTGCGTGGACCAGTCGGGGTCGATGGCCGCGTCCGTGGTCTACGCCTCGGTCTTCGGCGCCGTGCTCGCCTCGATGCGTTCCCTCGCCACCCGGCTGGTCGTCTTCGACACCTCCGTGGTCGACCTGACCGATGAGCTCGACGATCCGGTGGACGTCCTCTTCGGCACCCAACTCGGCGGCGGCACCGACATCAACCGGGCGCTGGCCTACTGCCAGTCGAAGATCACCCGGCCCGCCGACACCGTCGTCGTCCTCATCAGCGACCTCTACGAGGGGGGCATACGCGAGGAGATGCTGGGGCGCATCGCCGCGATGAAGGCGTCCGGGGTGCAGTTCGTGACGCTGCTCGCGCTGTCCGACGAGGGGGCGCCGAGTTACGACCGCGAGCACGCGGCGGCGCTCGCCGCGCTGGGCGCGCCCGCCTTCGCCTGCACCCCCGATCTCTTCCCGGAGGTGATGGCGGCGGCCATCGAACGACGCCAACTACCCATACCGGACATGATGATCCATCCGTGATCCGGGGCTTGCGCCGACCCCTGTGGGTCGTGCAAGGATCAACCCCGTCGCCCAGGACGTGAATCCAACCATCCGGTTAGCGATGTCGTCCTGCTCAGTGCGGCCTCAAAGCCATATCGCCACGCTTACGTGCCCGTTGTACGCCTCGTAGGTACGCCCCGTACTCAGGGAAGGCCCCGCTCGTGTCTGTCGTGTCCGCCATGCCTGTCACCGTGCGCCTGCCGCGCACGGTGGCCGCGCGGCGGGCGCTGCTGGCGGCGCTCTTCCTCGGCGGCTTCCTGGCCCTGGCGTTCCTCTTCGGCGGCAGCGCTCACGCCGCCGAGCGGAGCGGACAGGGCGCTGCCGGCGGCACGTCGGCCGGCCGTCCCGCCGTCTCCGGGCTGCTCGACCCCTCGGGTGTCGAGCGGGCGCGGCAGCAGGTGGAGCGGCACGCACCGCCCGTGGTCGGGCGCACCACGCACACGGCACAGGATGTCGTACAGAAGACCGTGCGGCCCATCCAGGAGCCGGTCGAGCGGGAAGCGCAGAAGATCACCAAGCCGATCGACGATCTGGTCGGCGACGCCACGAACGGCGAGCTGCCGGTGCGGCTGCCCGGCGTCGGCCTCGGTGAGGCGATCGGCCTGGGCTCCCCTGGCTCCGGGGCGAATCACGGCCCGGCCGCCGAGCACCACGCGGCCAAGGCCGAGCCGGTGACCGTGCACAAGGCGGCGCCCGCCGCCGCGAAGCCGATAGGGCCCGTGGCCCACACCCCGGCCGTCACCACGCACCATGACGCGGCCGCCTCCCACGCCGGGCACGGGCCCGTCGTCCGGGTGGCAGCCTCCGGCACCGGTCCGGACGGTGGCGCCCCGGCGCCGCTGCCCCTTCCGCGGTCCCCGCTCGGGGCCACCTCCCAGTGCACCGGCGACAGCGGCGCTTCCCGTGGTGGGAACACCCAGGCCGCTCTTCCGCCGTCCGGCGCGGCGTCGTTCGGGCTGAAGCCCGGCACGGTCCGCGCGGAGAGCTCGGCGCCGACGCGCGAGCGGTTCAACGAAGTCCTCGAATTCCCCGGCTAGGGCAGACCTCACCCCCGTCTGTAGAGACCTGCCGCGCGGGGGCGGGTCAGGTCTGCCCGTCCGACACCCCTCTTGACTTCGAAGGACTTCCTCCACCATGCGCAACAACGTTCGCCGCTCCATCCTCGTAGCCGCTGCCGCCACCGGTATCTGGGCCTTCGGTTCCGCCGCCGCCAGCGCCGCCGAGAACCCGGCCGTTCCCGCCACCGACGGTGTCACCAGCACCGTGGACGGCCTCACCAAGACGGTCGACGGCGTGACCGGTGGCGTGGCCGACACCTCCAAGGTCACCGACACCGCGAAGAAGACCGTGGACGGCGCCGCCTCCACCGTGGACGGCGTCACCGCCCCCGTGCGGGACCGGGTCCCCGGCGCCGCCAACCTGCCGCGGGTCTCGGACGTCACCAAGACCGTCGAGGGCACCACCGACGGCCTCACCGGCGACGCCGCCAAGCCGGAGAAGGTCGTCAAGAAGGCCCACAAGGCCGTCAAGGGCCTCGAGAAGACCGTCAAGAAGACCACCGACCTCGACCTGCCCACCGGCGAGGTCCCCGGCGTGGTGCCCAGCCTCCCCGGCCTCGGCTCGCTGCCGACCCTGCCCGACACCTCCACCCTGCCCACCGGCTCGCTGACGGACGTCGAGGGCGTCACGGGCAAGCTGCCCGTCCAGCTCCCCGCCACCCCGAAGCTGCCCGCCGCCCCGGGTTCGGCCAATGACCTGCTCGCCAGCCTCTCCGGCGCCGGCATCCGCCCGGAGGAGCTGACCGGCAAGGTCCAGGGTGCCGTCGGCACCACCACCAAGCCGGTCGTCGACGGTGTGGCCTCGGACGTGCTGCCGCCCGCCGTGCACCGCATCGTGGTCAAGGTCGTCCCGGTCGCGCAGCGGACCGTGGGTGACACCGGCGCACTGGCCGGCGACGCCGTGGCCCGCACCACCCCGTACGTCGGCGTCGTGACCGGCAGCGCCCAGGGCTTCGCGCTGGGCACCGTCTCCAACGTGGTTCCGGCCGCCCAGGACACCGCCGACCGCCTGGTGCCGGTCGTGGTGAGCGTGCCGTCCACCGCCATCCCGTTCGCGCAGGACCTGGCGGGCACCACCGTGCCGTTCGCCCAGGACCTGGCCCTGGGCACGGGCGCGGACGCCCAGACCACCGTGGGGAACGTCGCGGACGGTGCGCTGAGCCTGCTCCCCGCGCTGCCCACCGACCTGGCCGACGCCGCCAACATCCCGGCCCTCCCGGTCCTGCCCGCCGACCTGCCGACCGTTCCGGCTGACCTGCCGCAGCTCCCGGCCGAGCTCCCGCAGCTCCCGGCCGACCTGCCGACCGTTCCGGCTGACCTGCCGCAGCTCCCGGCCGAGCTCCCGCAGCTCCCGGCCGACCTCCCGCAGGTTCCGGTGGACCTGCCCTCCGTCCCGGCCCAGCTGCCGACCGTTCCGGGCACGCTCCCGACCGTCTGATCGCCCCGGCGGGCGTACGGCGGTCACGCCATGAAGGCCGGAAATCAGTAAAACCGTAAGGCGAGCGTCATCGACCGGGCAGCCCTCGTTGGGGAGGGGGCTGCCCGGTTGTCGTATGGAGATAGATGGAAACGGTCGCGATCTGTGACCGTAATCACCGCTCCAGTGTGATCTGCGATTTAGGGCCGCACGTCCTGCGGAGATAACCTGCGAGACGGACATGCCGCGTACCCGGCGAACGTGTGCCGCCCTCGTTACAGATCGCGTCCTCACGCTGCCCCCGCGGCACGCCCGCGCAGATAACGACCGCGATATCCATGGAAAAGGGACGGACGCGCGTGGACCTGTTCGAATACCAGGCGAGGGACCTCTTCGCCAAGCACGGTGTACCGGTGCTGGCCGGTGAAGTCATCGACACGCCTGAGGCGGCGCGCGAGGCAGCTGAGCGCCTGGGCGGCCGCGCGGTCGTCAAGGCGCAGGTGAAGGTCGGCGGCCGCGGCAAGGCCGGTGGCGTCAAGCTGGCCTCCGACCCGGCCGACGCCGTGGAGAAGGCCGGCCAGATCCTGGGCATGGACATCAAGGGCCACACGGTCCACAAGGTGATGCTGGCCCAGACCGCGGACATCAAGGAGGAGTACTACGTCTCCTTCCTGCTGGACCGCACCAACCGCACTTTCCTCGCCATGGCCTCCGTCGAGGGCGGCGTGGAGATCGAGGTCGTCGCGGAGCAGAACCCCGAGGCGCTCGCCAAGATCCCGGTGGACGCCATCGAGGGTGTGACCCAGGAGAAGGCCGCCGAGATCGTCGCCGCCGCGAAGTTCCCGGCCGAGATCGCGGACCAGGTCGTCGAGGTCCTGCAGAAGCTGTGGGTTGTCTTCATCAAGGAAGACGCGCTGCTCGTCGAGGTCAACCCGCTGGTCAAGACCGAAGACGGCAAGATCATCGCGCTGGACGGCAAGGTCTCGCTGGACGAGAACGCCGCCTTCCGCCAGCCGGAGCACGAGGCGCTCGAGGACAAGGCCGCGGCCAACCCCCTCGAGGCGGCCGCGAAGGCCAAGGGCCTCAACTACGTCAAGCTCGACGGCGAGGTCGGCATCATCGGCAACGGCGCGGGTCTGGTCATGTCGACCCTCGACGTCGTCGCCTACGCCGGTGAGAACCACGGCAATGTGAAGCCCGCCAACTTCCTCGACATCGGTGGTGGCGCCTCCGCCGAGGTGATGGCCAACGGTCTCGAGATCATCCTCGGCGACCCGGACGTCAAGTCGGTCTTCGTCAACGTCTTCGGTGGCATCACCGCCTGTGACGCCGTCGCCAACGGCATCGTCCAGGCCCTGGAGCTGCTGAAGTCCAAGGGCGAGGACGTCTCCAAGCCGCTGGTCGTGCGCCTCGACGGCAACAACGCGGAGCTGGGTCGCAAGATCCTCACCGACGCCAACCACCCGCTCGTTCAGCAGGTGGACACCATGGACGGCGCGGCCGAGCGTGCCGCCGAGCTGGCTGCGAAGTAAGGGACGAGGTCACCAGAAACCATGGCTATCTTCCTCACCAAGGAAAGCAAGGTCATCGTCCAGGGGATGACCGGGTCCGAGGGGCAGAAGCACACCCGTCGGATGCTTGCCTCGGGCACCAACATCGTCGGTGGCGTGAACCCCCGCAAGGCCGGCACCACCGTTGACTTCGACGGCTCCGAGATCCCGGTCTTCGGCTCCGTCAAGGAGGCCATCGACGCCACCGGCGCCGATGTCACGGTCATCTTCGTCCCGGAGAAGTTCACCAAGAGCGCGGTCATCGAGGCGATCGACGCCGAGATTCCGCTCGCCGTCGTGATCACCGAGGGCATCGCCGTCCACGATTCGGCGAACTTCTGGGCCTACGCGGGCAAGAAGGGCAACAAGACCCGCATCATCGGCCCGAACTGCCCGGGTCTGATCACGCCGGGTCAGTCGAACGCGGGCATCATCCCGGCCGACATCACCAAGCCCGGCCGGATCGGTCTGGTGTCGAAGTCCGGCACCCTGACCTACCAGATGATGTACGAGCTGCGGGACATCGGCTTCTCGTCCTGCGTGGGCATCGGCGGTGACCCGATCATCGGCACCACCCACATCGACGCCCTCGCCGCCTTCGAGGCCGACCCCGACACCGACCTGATCGTCATGATCGGCGAGATCGGCGGCGACGCCGAGGAGCGGGCCGCGGACTTCATCAAGGCCAACGTCACCAAGCCGGTCGTCGGCTATGTGGCGGGCTTCACCGCGCCCGAGGGCAAGACGATGGGCCACGCGGGTGCCATTGTCTCCGGCTCCTCCGGCACCGCTCAGGCGAAGAAGGAGGCCCTCGAGGCCGCGGGCGTGAAGGTCGGCAAGACCCCGTCCGAGACCGCGCGCCTGGCGCGCGCCGCCCTGGCCGGCTGACGCCGCCACGGCTCGACGCCACGGGCCCGCACCACCCTGGGTGGTGCGGGCCCGCGCCGTTCCCGGGGCGACGGATACCCGGGGGGCGGACATCGGCAAGCCACCCATCCGTCCCACAGCACCATAAAAGACGCATAAGCGGACTAGCCGCGACACGGCGACCAAACCCTTGATGTGAGGATGAAACGGCTGTTATTGGCAGCATGGTCACGTGACGCAAACGACCGATCGCAGTCCGTCGGTGTCCTCACGTGACCGTTCCGCGCCCCGGCGCTCCTCCGCCATCAGGGAGGCGTTCCTCGGCGGTGTGGTCGCCGCGGGGCTCGGCCTCGGTACGCTCGCCGTGGTCGTACTGCTGCTGTGGATCACCTCCTCGTCCCCCGACAGCAGCCCCGACGGGGCCCTGCATGTCGCCGCCGACCTGTGGCTGCTCGGCCATGGCGCCGACCTCGTGCGCACCGAGACGCTCTCCGGCCACACCGCGCCCGTCGGGCTGACCCCGCTGCTGCTCGGCATGGTGCCGTGCTGGCTGCTCTACCGGGCCGCCCAGCACGCCGTCTACCAGGCGGAGCCGGAGGAGGGCGAGGGGCGGAAGGGGCAGTGGGTGCCCGAGGGCTCCGTTGCCGATCCGGAGTCCGTCGTCGATCCGCGCACCGCCTTCGCCTGGGTGACCGGCGGCTATCTGCTGGTCGGCACCGCGGCCGCGCTGTACGCCTCGGGCGGGCCGCTGCATGTCGACCTGCTCAGCGCGCTGCTGCATCTGCCGGTCGTCGCGGCGGCCATCGCCGCCGTCGGCGTGTGGACGGCGAGCGGACGGTACCCGCTCCGCCTGCCCGGACGGGTGAACGCCGGACTGCGGCGGCTCCCCGGCATCGGCTGGACCGTACGGACGGCCGCGTCCCTGGCCGCCTCCCTGGCCGCGCGCAGCTGGTGCCGGCGCCACCGGCTGACCGCGGCGCTGCGGGCCGGGACCAGCGGTCTCGTCGTTCTGCTCGGCAGCGGTGCGCTCCTTACGGCGACGTCGATGCTGAGCCACGCGGGCGCCGTACAAGTGACATTCCTCAACCTCAGCGATGTGTGGTCGGGGCGGTTCGCGGTGCTGCTGGTGAGCCTGGCGCTGCTGCCGAACGCCATCGTCTGGGGCGCCGCGTACGGGGTCGGCGCGGGCTTCACGGTCGGCGGCGGCAGTGTGGTCGCGCCGCTGGGCATCACCTCCTACCCCCAGCTGCCGCACTTCCCCCTGGTCGCCGCGCTGCCCACGGACGGCCCCGGCGGTCCGCTGGTCTGGCTCACGGGGATCGCGGCCGGGGTGTCGGTGGCCTGGTTCGTCGGGGTCGCGGCGGTGCGGCGCCCCGGCAAGGGCGAGCCCAGGCCCCCCTGGGGCTGGGGCGAGACGCTGGTGCTCGCCGGGCTGGCGGCGGGCGGCTGCGCGGCCGCGATGGCGCTGCTGGCCGGGGTCTCGGGCGGCCCGCTGGGCATCGGCATCCTCGCCGACCTGGGGCCGAGCTGGTGGCGTACGGGCATGATCACGCTGGCCTGGACGGGAGTGATCGGGGTGCCCGGTGCGGTGGTGCTGCGCTGGTACCGGTTGTGCGTTCCTACGAGGGCCTCCTGGCCGGAGTGGAAGGCGACGCGGGCGGTGCGGCGGGCGTCCCGCGCACAGGCCCGCAGGGAGGCGAAGGAGGCTCGTGCGGTACGGGCCGCGGCCAAGGCGGAGGCTCGTGCGGTGCGGGCCGCGGCCAAGGCGGAGGAGGCGGAGGCCCGGGCGGCGATGCGGCCCGCGGTGGCCTCGCCCATGGAGTCCGCCGAGGTGCGCGAGGCGATGGCCGAGCCGTGGTGGCAGTGGCTGCGGCCGTCGGGCGCCCACCGCAAACGGAACCGGGACCGGAAGCCGGAAGCCGGGGCTGGTGCGGAGGCGGGGGCGGGGGCGGGGCGGGAGACGGGTGTCAGCACGATGGCCGGGCTCGCGACCCCTGCGGGTACCCCGGACGCCGCCGGGACGGCGGACCGCCCACGCCGCTGGACGCTGAACCGCAAGCGCACCCCCGAGCCACACCCGCACCCGCAGTCGCCCCTCGAGCCCCAGCCCGGGACCCCGGATCTCTCACCCCCACCGGACGACACCCGCCGCGAACCGTAAGGCGGGCGGGGCGGGGGCGCGGTGGGTCCGGGGTGTGTGGTGGATGGTGGGTGCGGGGCCTCCGGGGCGGCGCCCTGGAATGCAGCCCCTCCGGCGTTTGAGGAGCGGGGCCCGGGGCGAGCCCCGCCGGGGCCCGGGGCGAGCCCCGCCGGGGCCCGGGGCGAGCCCCGGCGGGGGCGAGGGGCGGAGCCCCTTTCCGCGCGGCGGAGCCGCATATTGATGCTGCGGGAAGGGGCGGGGTGGGGGCTGTCGGCCGGAGGCGCCCACGGTCCGCACTGGCTGTTCGGCCCCAGGGCCGGTCGTTGGGTGGGCGCCTCGTCGGCGAGGGTGGTGCCGTCAGTCCTGGGTGCTCAGCAAGGGGCGGAGCTGCTCGGGAAGCAGGGTTTCGCAGTCATGGCGGGAGCTCTGGGTGAGGGCGTCGTCCACGCACGTGTAGTAGTCGTCGTAGACGACCTGGAAGCTGAACGTCGCCGCGACGATGGCGAGCGCGAGCCCGCCCGTCACCAGGCCACTGATCGCCGCCGTCGCCTGCGGCTTCGCGCTGCCGGGGGCCGGCAGCGCCGCCGGGGTGGCACCCGGGGCGGGGGCGGGGCGTTCAGGGGCGCGGCAGCGGTCGGGGGCGGCGTTGTGCGGCGCGCCTTGGCCCGCAGCGAGCTGATGCCCCAGTACAGGGCCAGCGTCCCGAGCAGCAGCGCGATCTGCGGCAGGCTGAAGAGCGCGAAGAAGAACGCCCACATGCCCGCGAGCAGCGCGTACCGGGCGCGCCGCTGGGCCGGGTCGTTGGGGTCCCAGCGCGGGCCGCTGGGACCGGTGGGGCGGTTGGAGCCGGGGCCGGTGCCGAAGCTGCCGCCCTGGCGGCTGGGCTGGCGGCTGCTCCACTGGCTGCCCCAGGCCGGAGGCTGCTGCGGCCGCTGGTCGTCCTCGCCGCTCTGCCCGTCGGCGTCGTCCGGCCGGGGCTGCCACGGCTGGTCGGGCCTGCCCTCGGGCGGCGGGGCGAACGGATTGTCCTCGTGCTGGTCCCCGTTCTGCCCGCCGGGGGCCGAGGAGGACGGCGACTGCTGCTCCCGGAGCAGCGGCGTCGTACGCGACATGCGGGCGCGCCTCATCGCCGCCCCCCGGTCGTGGCGGGAGGCGGAGTGAGGTGATGAGCCGCGCGGCGGCGTCGGTCCGGCATGTGGAGTGTGTCTTCCCCTTGTGTCGTCGTCCTGCACGCCGGGGGCGGCGGTCGTTCCCGCGGCGTCAGTTGGATGCGCAGTCCAGACGCTACCTCCCGTGCCCGCCCCCGTCCCCTGGGGGCCGCTTCGTGTGCCGGTATCGTTGCTGACGGTCGGCGGCTTCGTAGAGTTCCCCGGAATTGATGAGTCCGCGACCTTGTACGACCACACAAACGGCAGCACCGCCCGCGAGAAAGAGCCCCGCCGTGGCCTCCCCGCCTTCCCCCGTCAGCCCTGCCCGCCCCCGGCGCCCGGTCCGCCTCGTCGTACTCGTCTCCGGTTCCGGTACGAATCTGCAGGCGCTGCTCGACGCCATCGCCGCCGAGGGCGTGGCCCGCTACGGCGCCGAGGTGGTGGCCGTGGGCGCCGACCGCGACGGCATCGAGGGCCTGGCGCGCGCCGAGCGCGCCGGGATCCCCACGTTCGTGTGCCGGGTCAAGGACCACGCCGACCGCGCCGAGTGGGACGCGGCGCTGGCGGAGGCCACCGCCGCCCATGAGCCGGACGTGGTCGTCTCGGCCGGGTTCATGAAGATCCTGGGGCCGCGGTTCCTCGCCCGGTTCGGCGGCCGCTGCGTCAACACCCACCCCGCGCTGCTCCCGAGCTTTCCCGGTGCCCATGGCGTACGCGACGCGCTCGCGCACGGTGTCAAGGTGACCGGATGCACCGTCCACTTCGTCGACGACGGCGTCGACACCGGCCCGATCATCGCCCAGGGCGTGGTCGAGGTCCGGGACGAGGACGACGAGTCCGCTCTTCATGAGCGGATCAAGGAAGTCGAGCGCTCGCTGCTCGTCGAGGTCGTGGGGCGTCTGGCGCGTCACGGCTACCGCATAGAGGGACGAAAGGTAAGGATCCCGTGACCGCCGAAGGTACCAAGCGGCCCATCCGCCGCGCGCTGGTCAGCGTCTACGACAAGACGGGTCTCGAGGAACTGGCCCGAGGGCTGCACGCGGAGGGTGTCCAGCTCGTCTCGACCGGCTCGACGGCCGCGAAGATCGCCGCCGCGGGCGTCCCCGTCACCAAGGTCGAGGAGCTGACCGGCTTCCCCGAGTGTCTCGACGGCCGCGTCAAGACGCTGCACCCGCGCGTGCACGCGGGCATCCTGGCCGACCTGCGGCTCGACTCGCACCGTGCGCAGCTCCAGGAGCTGGGTGTGGAGCCCTTCGAGCTCGTCGTGGTCAACCTGTATCCGTTCCGCGAGACGGTCGCCTCGGGTGCCTCGCCGGACGAGTGTGTGGAGCAGATCGACATCGGCGGGCCCTCCATGGTCCGCGCCGCCGCCAAGAATCACCCGTCCGTGGCCGTGGTCGTCAACCCCGAGCGGTACGACGACGTCCTCAAGGCCGCCGCGGACGGCGGTTTCGACCTGGAGGGGCGCAAGCGGCTGGCGGCCGAGGCGTTCCAGCACACGGCGGCGTACGACGTGGCGGTGGCCAACTGGTTCGCGGATGACTACGTGGCGGACGACTCCTCCTTCCCGGAGTTCCTGGGCGCCACCGCCATCCGTAAGAACGTGCTGCGCTACGGCGAGAACCCGCACCAGCCGGCCGCGCTCTACTCCGACGGCAGCGGTAAGGGGCTCGCGGAGGCCGAGCAGCTGCACGGCAAGGAGATGTCGTTCAACAACTACACCGACACCGAGGCCGCCCGCCGGGCCGCGTACGACCACACCGAGCCCTGTGTCGCGATCATCAAGCACGCCAACCCGTGCGGGATCGCGGTCGGGGCGGATGTCGCCGAGGCGCACCGTAAGGCGCACGCCTGCGACCCGCTGTCGGCCTTCGGCGGTGTGATCGCCGTCAACCGCCCGGTGTCGGTCGCCATGGCCGAGCAGGTCGCCGAGATCTTCACCGAGGTGATCGTCGCCCCGGGGTACGAGGACGGCGCGGTCGAGGTGCTGGCCCGTAAGAAGAACATCCGCGTGCTGCGCTGCGCGGACGCGCCGGCGGACCTCGCCGAACAGCGCCCCATCGAGGGCGGCCTGCTGCTGCAGGCCAAGGACCGCCTCCAGGCCGAGGGCGACGACCCGGCCAACTGGACCCTCGCCACGGGCGCGGCGCTGGACGCCGACGGCCTCGCCGAGCTGGCCTTCGCCTGGCGCTCCTGCCGTGCGGTGAAGTCCAACGCGATCCTGCTCGCCAAGGGCGGCGCCACGGTCGGCGTCGGCATGGGCCAGGTCAACCGCGTGGACTCGGCGAAGCTGGCCGTCGAGCGGGCCGGTGTCGAGCGGGCCGCCGGTTCGTACGCCGCCTCCGACGCCTTCTTCCCGTTCCCGGACGGCTTCGAGGTGCTGGCCGAGGCGGGCGTCACGGCCGTGGTGCAGCCGGGCGGCTCGGTCCGTGACGAGCAGGTGGTGGAGGCCGCCCAGAAGGCGGGCGTCACCATGTACTTCACGGGCACGCGCCACTTCTTCCACTGAGTGACGCCGAGCGAGCACAGGAGGCCGCACCCCGACCGGACCACGGGGTGCGGCCTTCGCCGGTCCGGCACCGACCGGCCCCTGATTGGATCCGACGTCCCCGCATCCGGGAGGATGAAGCCATGACCGCCCAGATTCTCGATGGCAAGGCAACCGCAGCCGCGATCAAGTCCGATCTCGTCAGCCGCGTGGAGGCGCTCAAGGCCAAGGGCATCCATCCCGGCCTCGGGACGGTGCTGGTGGGCGAGGACCCCGGCAGCAAGTGGTACGTCGCGGGCAAGCACCGCGACTGCGCCGAGATCGGCGTCGACTCCCTCCGGCGCGACCTGCCCGAGACCGCCACCCAGGAGGAGATCGAGGCGGCGGTGCGGGAGCTCAACGAGGACCCGGCCTGCACGGGCTACATCGTCCAGCTGCCGCTCCCCAAGGGCATCGACACCAACCGGGTGCTGGAGCTGATCGACCCGGCCAAGGACGCCGACGGACTGCATCCGATGAACCTCGGCCGGCTGGTGCTGGGCGAGAGCGGCCCGCTGCCGTGCACGCCCCAGGGCGTCATCCAGCTGCTGCGCCACCACGGTGTGGAGATCAACGGCGCGCATGTGGTGGTCGTCGGCCGGGGCATCACCGTCGGCCGGTCGATCGGGCTGCTGCTGACCCGGCGCTCCGAGAACGCCACGGTCACCCTCTGCCACACCGGCACCCGCGACCTGCCCGGGATCCTGCGCCAGGCCGACATCATCGTGGCGGCCGCCGGAGTGCGGCATCTGATCGGGCCGGATGACGTGAAGCCGGGCGCCGCGGTGCTCGACGTGGGCGTCAGCCGGGACGAGCACGGCAAGATCGCCGGCGATGTGCACCCCGGTGTGGCCGAGGTCGCGGGCTGGCTCTCGCCGAACCCGGGCGGCGTCGGCCCGATGACCCGCGCCCAGCTGCTGGTCAACGTGGTGGAGGCCGCGGAGCGGAACGCGAAGGCGGACGCCGACGCCGGTGCCGGCCATGACGGCTGAGGCGAGCGAGCCGGCGGCCGGGGAACAGCGGCAGGCGCCGCCGGCGCAGCCTTCTGGCCCCGCCCGGCTCATCCGTAAATCGCGCCGCTTCCCGCTGATCACCCGGGACACCGCGCGTCCGGAGGGCGGTGGCCGGGCCGCGCCCGGTGCCGCTCCGGCGCCCGCCCGGCAGTGGCCGCTGCTCGCGGTGATGGGCGGTGTGGGCCTGGGGCTGCTGATCGTCGCCCTGGACGCGTTCCGGGCCGGCACGGTGGTGATCGGGCTGTCCCTGCTGGCGGGCGCCTTCATACGGTGGGCGCTGCCCGAGGTGGGGATGCTCGCGGTGCGGTCGCGCTTCACCGACATGCTGACCTACGGGCTGCTGGGCGCGGCGATCGTGCTGCTGTCCCTGATGGCCCAGCCGGATCCATGGGTATCGATCCCGTTCCTGGATGACGTGGTGCATTTCACGGTGCGCTAGCCGATGGCATGAAACGGCGGCCCGTCCTCTCCCCCGTGGAAGGACGGGCCGCCGTCGTTGTGGCCGGATCCGAACGGTCCGGCGGCGGTCCGCCCTCTCCCCCGAAGAAGGACGGACCACCTGGTGATCAGGGTTGTGCGTGGACTGTGCCGGAGCAATGACCGTCAGAACCCTGTGGCGCGGAAGTGACCGTTCCAGCACGAGATCTCGGCCGTGCAACGGCGAGCGGGGCGCGGCGGAGTACACACCGGTGCACGAAATGCTCCGATGCGCCCCCGCCCGAGGAGCTGACATCCTGGGGCAAGGCGTCCCTTTGGGTAGTCAGTTCGGGGCCCGGGGACGCCAACAGGGGGCGTAGCGCGGGGGATTGACAGGCACGTGCGGGGGGACAGGGGGAGGCAATGCCTCGTTGGAGGGACCTGCCGGAGGGACTCGATCCGCAGGTACAGGAGTTCACCGGTCAGCTGCGCACGATCGTCGAGCGCAGCGGGCTGAGCGTCGTCGCCGTCGCCGACCGCACCGGCTACAGCAAGAGTTCATGGGAGCGCTATCTGGGCGGACGGCTGCTGCCCCCGCAGGGCGCGGTGGAGGCCCTGGCCGAGGTCACGGGCGCCGATGTCCATCACCTCAGCACGCTGTGGGAGTTGGCGGAGCGGGCCTGGAGCCGCTCCGAGATGCGGCACGACGTCACGATGGAGGCCATCAGCGTCGCGCGGGCGCGGGCCGCCGTCGAGCAGTTCGACCCGGCGGCGCAGGGGGTGGGCGTCAGGAAGAACGGCCGTCCCTCGCAGAAGAGCCGGCCGAGCGTCGAACTGCCCGTACCGGATCAGCCGTTGGTCGCGACCGCTCCGGTGTTCTCGGCTCCCGCGGCGTCGGCCGAGCGGGCACCGGGCTCCTCCGGTCCGCAGTCGCCTGCCTTGTCCCCTTCGTCACCGTCATCGTCGTCCCCCTCACCTTCCGGGACGGGACGGAAGCGTGTCGCGCTGTTCACCGGGGGCCTCGTCGGAGCGCTCTTACTCGTCGCCGGCGCCGTCCTGCTGATCGATGCGGGCGGCGACGGCGAGAAGCGTGGGGAGCGGCCGACTACCGCACCGGCCACCAGCGCGCGTCAGCCGCCGGCGGGCGTGAAGTGCGCCGGGGAGGACTGCACCGGTCAGGATCCGCAGGCCATGGGGTGCGGCGCCGCCGCGACGACCACCGCGGACGCCACCGTCGGCACCGCGTATGTCGAGGTCCGCTACAGCAAGACCTGCCGGGCGGCCTGGGCCCGTATCACCCGGGCGGCCCCGGGTGATGTGATCCAGATCAAGGCGCCGGGCGCGCAGGGTGGCGCGGAGCGCGCGCAGCACAGCAGGGTCGACGCCGACGGCGACGCCTACACCAAGATGATCTCGGTGGACGCCACCGCGCGGACCACCGCGTGCGCCACTCTCACGGGCGGTACGCGCGGCTGCACGGCCCCCGGCGCCCAGGGGTGAGCGCGGGTGGGGGAGCCCGTCCGGGGGAATTCGGAAACAGGGGGAATGAGCCGGGGGAATCGGGGCAGGCGGTGTCCGAGCCCCCCACGGGTGCGGCACTGGGCGGCCGCCTGCACTCCCCCTCCTGGCAGGCGGCCGCCAAAGTGCGCGAGGTCTGAACGCGCGGTGAGCGGTTACACAGTGGCCCGAGAGAACCTGGGCCAGGTGCCGTCGGATAGCCTGACGCAGGTATCTCGACACCAAGAGATCTTGGACTGACAACACAGCGCAGGAGACCGCCATGACCCGCACTCCCGTCACCGTCACCGTCACCGGCGCGGCCGGCCAGATCGGCTACGCGCTGCTCTTCCGCATCGCCTCCGGTCAGCTCCTCGGCGCGGACGTGCCGGTCAAGCTGCGTCTCCTGGAGATCCCGCAGGGGCTGAAGGCCGCCGAGGGCACCGCGATGGAGCTCGACGACTGCGCCTTCCCGCTCCTCCAGGGCATCGACATCTCCGACGACCCGAACGTGGGCTTCGACGGTGCCAATGTCGCCCTGCTCGTCGGCGCCCGCCCGCGCACCAAGGGCATGGAGCGCGGCGATCTGCTGGAGGCCAACGGCGGCATCTTCAAGCCGCAGGGCAAGGCCATCAACGACCACGCCGCGGACGACATCAAGGTTCTGGTCGTGGGCAACCCGGCCAACACCAACGCGCTCATCGCGCAGGCCGCCGCGCCGGACGTACCGGCCGAGCGCTTCACCGCGATGACCCGGCTGGACCACAACCGCGCCCTGTCGCAGCTCTCGAAGAAGACCGGCGTCCCGGTCGGCGAGATCAAGAAGCTGACGATCTGGGGCAACCACTCCGCCACCCAGTACCCGGACGTCTTCCACGCCGAGGTCGCGGGCAAGAACGCCGCCGAGGTCGTCAACGACGAGCAGTGGCTGGCCGACACCTTCATCCCGACCGTCGCCAAGCGCGGTGCCGCGATCATCGAGGCGCGCGGCGCCTCCTCGGCCGCCTCCGCCGCCAACGCCGCCATCGACCACGTCCACACCTGGGTCAACGGCACCGACGCCGACAACTGGACCTCCGCCGGTGTGGTCTCCGACGGCTCGTACGGGGTGCCGGAGGGCCTGATCTCCTCGTTCCCGGTCACCGCCGCGAACGGGAAGTTCGAAATCGTCCAGGGCCTGGACGTCAACGAGTTCTCGCGGACCCGCATCGACGCGTCGGTGAAGGAGCTCGAGGAGGAGCGCGAGGCCGTGCGGGGTCTCGGCCTGATCTGACGCGCCCCACCGAGGCCGTTTCCGAGGGGTCACACTCCGGTTTTCACTCCGGAGTGTGACCCTTCGGCTATTCGCTGTAATTGTGCGCCATCTTCCCCTAGCGTGGAGGTAGTTGCTACGGCCTCGGGGGGAAACATGGCCAACAGGCGCGATGATCATTCTTTGGGCGATCACTCCGCTCATCTGCCGCGGCCGCGGCCGGACTCTTCACCGCTCGTTCCCTCTCCTTCTGCCGCCGACGATGCGTCCCCCTATGCCACCAGCGAGGCCACCCGGCTGCTGTGCGCGGGCGCCTATCTGGACGACGACTTCCGGGACGCGGTCCTGGACGAGCTGTATGTCCACGAGGAGCGGGCCGTGGCGCCATCGCTGGGCATCGACGCGGCCCGGGTGCTCGCGCACGCGCTGCGCGCCCGCCGTCTGGAGGCATGCTGGACCGCGCTGCTGGTGTCCTTATGGGTGCTGCACTTTCTGCTGGCGCAGGGCTTCTTCTATCTGTTCCTGCTGTCCTGCGCGCTGCTTCTGCTGGCGGCCTGGGCCAGGGGCGGCGCCATGGGCCCCTTCCGCGCCGACTATCCCGGGGCCGACGGGGTCACCGTCACCCGGCGGCGGGCGGCCGCGGTGCTGCGGGTGCTCGGCTGTCTGATCCTGCTGTCCTATGCGGTCTCCGCCGTGACGCAGGCGTTCACGGGCGAGCCCGGTACGAGCGGGCTGCAGGACTTCGCACCGGCCCTGGCGGCCGGGTCGGACACCAGCGCCGCCTGGTTCGCGCTGGTGATCCCGGCCGTGATGGCCACCGCGGTCGCCCTGCACCGTGAGCATGTGGCCCGGGTGCTGGCCACCGACCTGGAGCCGGAGACCTTCGCCGACCTCGCCGCGGACCCGGCGGAGCGGTTCGAGGGCGGGCGCTTCCAGCGGGTGCGGGCCCTGATCCGCCGCGAGCAGCACTCACCGGTGATCCTCTACCACGATCGGCACCCCTTCCTCGGCGCGGGCATCGCCCATGACACCTGGACCCTCGCCGTGGAGCTGCGGCCGCGCGAGGGTGGCGATCCGGTGCCGCTGGACAACCGCGTGATCCTGGAGCGGATCCGCCCGCTGGTCGAGAAGTTGCGCACCTCATCGACCCAGGGCACCGCCGCCGTCCAGGGCACCGTCCGGCCCGTCGCCGCGAGCCGCGACCGGTTGCGCGGCCTGGAGCTCGACGAATGCGTCTTCCTCAAGGTCACCGGATTGCGGAGCCGCTCCTTCGTGCCGTACGGCGAGGCGGACTTCGCGCGGGAGCGGGCGGAGGCCGTCGAGGAGGGCGGAGAGATCCGCCGGCACTTTCTGCGCATCCGCGTCGGCGCATGGCGGGAAGAGGTGGTCACCACCGTCTTCGTACGGGTGCATACGCAGGGCGGCATGCTGATGCTGGAGTTCGCGCCGCATGTGCTGCGCCCGATCCGCCCGGACTTCCGGGCCGTCGACCGGCTCTCCGACTCGCATCGCCGCGGTGGACTGCCGGGCAAGGCGGTCTGGGCGCTCGGGCGGACGCCCACGGCGGCGGGCCGGGCGGTCATCCACGCCTTCCGCTCGGCCGCCTTCGTCTGGCGGATGTACGCGGGGGGTTATGAGGCGGCCATCCCCGACGGGCCCTGGATCTCGGTGCGGGAGCTGGGCAGCGACGTCGGCGCGTCGCTCTTCCAGGAGATGGATGTCAGCCGCTATCTGAAGAGCGTCGAGGACCGGGTGGCCAATGGGGTGCGAAGGGCGCTCGACGAAGCCGGCTGGGAGACCGGCGAGTTCGAGCAGAAGGTCATCAATGTGAGCGGCGGCGGGGTCTTCATCGAGTCCGCGGCGAACAGCGCCTTCGGCTTCGGTGACCACAACACCATCAGCAACACCACCGGAACCAATGGAGCGGGAGGCGGCCATGGCGATGGCTGATACGGAGGACGGCAGCGGCGTGGGGGGCGGCGGTGCGGACCACACGGCGGGCACGACCGGTGGCGGCGCGGGCCCGGCGGGCGGCGGCGGGCGGACCTTCGGGGACATCAGGTTCGGCAAGGTGAGCGGCAGTGCCATCGGCATCGGCGACCACAACCACATTGTGAACGGACGGCAGGGGGACGCCCCCTGCGATCCGGCCTATCAGGAGCTGCTGGAGGCCGTTCGGCAGCTCGCCGAGGATCTGCGACGGGTGGTCCCGAGCCCGGAGGTCGGCGCGCTCTCCGATGAACTGGACCAGACCCAGGACGAGATCCAGCGCACCGGCCGGGCCGGGGCCGGCCGACTGGCCAGGATCCGGGTGATGTTGCAGGACGCGAGCGCCGGCGTCGGCATGCTCGCCTCCGGCGTCGCCGTCGGACAGGCGGTCGGCGCGCTCCTGGGCGGCTGAGATGAGCACACCGGGCGGCGAGGGGGGTCGTCGATGGGACGAGGAGGCCCAGCGGTGGGTGGGGGAGGGCGCGGAGCCGCCCGTCCCGGGCCGACGACCACCCAATCCGCATCTGGGCACGGTGCTTCTGGCGGTGCTCGCCGTGGTCCTGGTCGGCGGGATCGGCGTCGGCGCCTGGAAGTTGGTGTCGGGCGGCGGGGATGACAAGCCCCGGGCGGACGGCGGTTCGCCGTCGGCCTCGTCCTGGTCACCGTCGGCCGAGCAGCCCTCGGCGGTGCCGTCGGGGCCGTTCTCGGAGACGACCTCGGCGCCGCCGTCGGTGTCCGTGGACAGCACACAGGCGCCGCCGGCGGGCTATGTGCGCACCACCGACGCGGAGGGGTTCCGGCTGGATGTGCCCAGGGGCTGGCAGCGGGTCAAGCGGGATACGGGGGTGTTCTACGAGTCGTCCGACGCGAGCAGTCTGATCCAGGTCTTCGCGCTGACCGAGCCCGACGTCACCCCGTATGAGGCGCTGCGCCAGGCGGAGGCGGGGCTCAAGAAGAACCCCGGCTACCAGCGGTACGAGCTGAAGCGGCTCGGCCCCGGCGACGACGCGGACGCGGAGCTGGAGTACGGCTATCGCAGCGCCAAGTACGGCCCGCGCCGCATACTCGACCGGGCCTTCACCGGCCCGGACCAGGTGCAGTACGCGGTGCTGGTCGCAGGCCCGGCCGACGACTGGCCGCAGCAGCGAGAGCGGCAGCGCATCGTGCTGGCGTCCTTCTGCCCCACCGCCTACTGCCCGGCCACCTGACCGGGGGCAGGCGGGGGCGGGCACATTCGGCGGCAGGCAGCGCCGGGCACGGATCGGCGGCGTCCGGCGCCAGACACAGTGCGGCGCACCTGAGGCGACATATCCGTATCGGTGGGGTGACCGAGGGTGGGGAGGCCCTCGAACCGGGTACACCGATGTCGGCCGACGCGGCTTGTCGGCTTATGGGAGCAGAGTTCCACTATCGGGGGGATAGATGAGCATGCATGACGGGGGAGTGCCGGGAGCGCCAGGAGCGCCGGGAGAGCCTGGGCAGGACGCCCGGCGGGCGCTGCGGGCGTTGGCGGTGACGATCTTCCTGGCCGTGGGGATCGCGTTCTCCGGCTGGGTGGCCTTCGGCGGCGACGGCACTTCCCGCCATCAGGCGGGCCCGCTGCCCTGGGACCAAGAGAGCCCCACGGCCACGCCGAGCGCGGAGGCCTCCCAGCCGAGCGATCTCTATCCCTCGCCCGGCCCCGAGACCGGCGGGCCCACCGGTCTCCCGACCGATCTCCCCACGGACCTGCCGACCGGGGCGTCCCCGTCCGCGACGCCCTTCGGCACCCCGTCCTCCCCCTCCCTGACCGGTGCCGCCCCGCCCGCGGGCTACAGCACCCAGTCCGACCCCGCCGGATACCACCTCGCGGTCCCGGACGGCTGGGAGCGGACGAGCGAGGGCCCCAGCGTCTACTACACCTCGCCCGACGACAGCACCGTGATCCAGGTCTTCGAGCTGCACGGCCCCGAGTCGACGCCGTACGAGTCCGCCCAGGAGGCCGAGCGGATCGCCTCCACCCACCGCGACTACGAGCGGCTCGCCCTCACCCGGCTGGGCTCGGCCACCCTGGACCCGGCACAGCTGGAGTACACGTACCAGTCCAAGAGCGACGGCCACCGCCGGATACTCGACCGCCGCTTCGCCGCCCCCAACGGCACGATGTACGCGGTGCTGGTGATCAGTCCCTCCGGGGACCGGGCGGAAGCGCGGGAGGTCCACCAGGCGGCGGTGGACACCTTCTGCCCGACCGCCTACTGCACGGCTTCCTGACACGGACTGCCTACCGCATCGCTTTCTGACACCGGCCGACTAGGTGCATCAGCTCTTGACAGATCGGCCGATCATGACCCGGGGAGCCGTCTTCGCCTTCGGATCACGTGAGCCGGCCCACTTTCTCTTGCGAATCGCGCATAGGTTCCCGCCTTCCGGTTAGGGGTCCATGTTGCTGGCTTGGACCAGCGGTAAAGCACGCAGAACCGGAAGGCAGAATTCACGTGGCGGCAGTCGAGACCATTCATGTGGACGGGACGTGGCAGGCAGCCGCGTCCGGGGCGCAGCGGGAGGTTCTCGACCCCGCGGACGCCAAGACCCTCGCCGTCGTCGCGGAGGGTGGTGTCGAGGACACCGACGCGGCGGTCGCGGCCGCGCGTCGCGCCTTCGACCAGGGCCCCTGGCCCGGGACGCCGGTGGCCGAGCGGGCGGCGCTGCTGCGCCGCGTCGCCGAGCTGCTGCAGCGCGACCGCGAGACGATCGCGCTCATCGAGAGCCGTGACACCGGCAAGACCCTGGAGGAGGGGCGGGTCGACGTCGACGACGTGACCAATGCCTTCCGCTACTTCGCCGACCTGGCCGCCGGCGAGTCCGCCGGGCGGGTCATCGACGCGGGCACCCCCGATGTGCACAGCGTCGTGGTCCATGAGCCGGTCGGCGTCTGCGCGATGATCACCCCCTGGAACTATCCGCTGCTCCAGGCCAGCTGGAAGATCGCCCCGGCGCTGGCCGCCGGGAACACCTTCGTGATCAAGCCCAGCGAGGTGACCCCGCTGTCCACCGTCCATCTGGTGCGGCTGCTGGCCGAGGCCGGGCTGCCGGCCGGGGTGGCCAACCTGGTCACCGGCACGGGCGACCCCGTGGGGGCCAGGCTGTCCGAGCACCCCGATGTGGACCTGGTCTCCTTCACCGGCGGGCTGATCAGCGGCACCAAGGTCGCGCAGGCCGCCGCCCCGACGGTCAAGAAGGTCGCGCTGGAGCTCGGCGGCAAGAACCCCAATGTGGTCTTCGCCGACGCCTGCGCCACCGCCGAAGGCTTTGACACCGCCGTCGACCAGGCCCTGAACGCCGCTTTCATCCACAGCGGCCAGGTCTGCTCCGCCGGTGCCCGGCTGATCATCGAGGAGTCGGTGCGCGAGCGGTTCGTGGCCGAGCTGGCCCGCCGCGCGGAGAAGATCAAGCTGGGCCGCGGCACCGAGGACGGTGTCGAATGCGGTCCGCTGGTCTCGGCCCAGCAGCTGGACAAGACCGAGGCGTATGTGGCGTCCGCCCTGGAGGAGGGCGCCCTGCTGCGGTGCGGTGGCAAGCAGCCGGAGCCCAACGAGGTCCGCCCGGCCACCGGCTACTTCTACCTCCCGACCGTGCTCGACCAGTGCCATCGCGAGATGCGGGTGGTGCGGGAGGAAACCTTTGGGCCGATTCTGACGGTCGAGTCCTTCCAAACCGAGGACGAGGCCGTCACACTCGCCAATGACACGGAGTACGGACTGGCCGGCGCCGTCTGGTCCGCCGACACCGCGCGGGCGCGCCGCGTCGCCGCCCGGCTGCGGCACGGCACCGTGTGGATCAACGACTACCACCCCTACCTTCCGCAGGCCGAATGGGGCGGTTTCGGCAAGTCCGGGGTCGGGCGCGAGCTCGGTCCCGTGGGCCTTGACGAATACCGCGAGACCAAGCACGTCTACGAGAACCTGCGACCGAGCCCGGTGCGCTGGTTCGCCGGCTGACGCCCCGCCGCCGGGCCCGCCCGGGGCTCGGCCGGGCCCGGACTCGTCCCCCGGGGCCCGGGCCCGGCCGCACCCGGTCACGGCGACCGGCGGAGATCGGCCCGTGGACACCGAGGCACCCAGCAACACCCCCACCCCAGGGGCGGCAGCCCCCGTCCCGCACCGGCGCGAGCCGTTTGGGTAAGACCGCGAGGAGTAACCCCACATGTCCGTACCTGTCGTATACGACTATGTCGTCATCGGCGGCGGCACCGCAGGATCGGTGATCGCTTCCCGGCTCACCGAGGACCCGGACATCCGTGTCGCCGTCATCGAGGGCGGACCGTCCGATGTCGACCGGCCCGATGTGCTGACCCTGCGCCGCTGGCTCGGCCTGCTCGGCGGGGACTTGGACTACGACTACCCCACCACCGAGCAGCCACGCGGAAACTCGCATATCCGGCACAGCCGGGCGCGGGTGCTCGGGGGGTGCTCCTCGCACAACACCCTGATCTCCTTCAAGCCGCTGCCGGGTGACTGGGACGAGTGGGCCGAGGCCGGCGCCGAGGGCTGGGACGCGCAGTCCATGGACCCGTACTTCCAGCGGCTGCGCAACAACATCGTCCCGGTGGACGAGAAGGACCGGAACGCGATCGCGCGGGACTTCGTCGACGCCGCCCAGGCCGCCGCCGGGGTGCCGCGGGTCGAGGGGTTCAACAAGCAGCCGTTCCATGAGGGCGTCGGCTTCTTCGACCTCGCATACCACCCGGAGAACAACAAGCGCTCCTCGGCGTCCGTCGCCTATCTGCACCCGTTCCTCGACCGGCCCAACCTCCGTCTGATGCTGGAGACCTGGGCGTACAAGCTGGAGCTGGACGACACCGGCCGGATCACCGGCGTCCATGTGCGCACCAAGGACGGCGAGGAGATCGTCGTGCGGGCCGAGACCGAGGTCCTGGTCTGCGCGGGCGCCGTGGACACCCCGCGGCTGCTGATGCACTCCGGTATCGGGCCCAAGGCCGATCTGGAGGCGCTGGGCATTCCGGTCGTTCACGATCTGCCGGGCGTCGGCGAGAATCTGCTCGACCACCCCGAGTCGGTCATCGTGTGGGAGACGGACGGCCCGATCCCGGACAACTCCGCGATGGACTCCGACGCGGGCCTGTTCATCCGGCGGGACCCCGAATCCCGGGGCCCTGACCTGATGTTCCACTTCTACCAGATCCCGTTCACCGACAATCCGGAGCGGCTGGGCTACGAAAAGCCCGAGCACGGCGTGTCGATGACCCCCAACATCCCCAAGCCGCGCAGCCGCGGCCGGCTCTACCTCACCAGCGCCGATCCGTCCGTCAAGCCCGCCCTCGACTTCCGTTACTTCACGGACGAGGACGACTACGACGGCCGCACGCTGGTCGACGGCATCCGGGTCGCGCGGGAGATCGCCAAGACCGAACCGCTGGCGAGCTGGCTCAAGCGCGAGGTGTGCCCGGGCCCGGAGATCACCTCGGACGAGGAGATCAGCGAGTACGCCCGCAAGGTCGCGCACACCGTGTACCACCCGGCGGGCACCTGTCGAATGGGTGCCCCGTCGGACCAACTCGCCGTGGTCGGCCCGGATCTGCGGATCCGGGGTCTGAACGGCGTTCGTATCGCCGACGCGTCCGTCTTCCCGACGATGCCGGCCGTGAACCCGATGATCGGAGTCCTGATGGTGGGCGAGAAGTGCGCTGAGCTGCTGTTCGAGGATCGCGACCGGGAACGGCACAGGCCCGACGACCGGGCTGCCACACTCGCGCCGGGAGGTGAGGCGTGATGGCCACGACCCTGGTCCCCGAGACGCCCGACACCCCCAAGACTCCCGAGAGCGGCGAGCGCGCCCCGGTGTTCTCGGTCCGCGACCTGTGGAAGGTCTTCGGCCCCAAGGCCGAGCGCATCCCCGGTTCCGCCGAGGCGGAGCTGCCCGCCGGCGAGCTGCGTGCCCGCACCGGCTGCACCGCCGCCGTCCGCGAGGTCTCCTTCGACGTCCAGCCGGGCGAGGTCTTCGTGGTCATGGGGCTGTCCGGCTCCGGCAAGTCCACCCTCGTCCGCTGCCTCACCCGGCTGATCGAGCCCACCTCCGGGACCCTGAAGATCGACGGCGAGGACGTCCTGGCCATGGACAAGGCCCGGCTGCGCGATCTGCGCCGGCACCGCGCCGCCATGGTCTTCCAGCACTTCGGACTGCTGCCGCACCGCTCCGTCATCGACAACGTCGCCTACGGCCTGGAGATCCAGGGCATGGGCAAGGCCGAGCGCCGCGCCAAGGCCGCCGAGGTGGTGGAGAAGGTCGGTCTCACCGGTCTCGAGCGCCGCCGCCCCGGACAGCTCTCGGGCGGTCAGCAGCAGCGCGTGGGCCTGGCCCGGGCGCTCGCCGTCGACCCCGAGGTGCTGCTCTTCGACGAGCCGTTCAGCGCGCTCGACCCGCTGATCCGCCGCGATATGCAGGAGGAGGTCATCCGCCTGCACCATGACGAGGGCCGGACGATGGTCTTCATCACCCACGACCTCAGCGAGGCGCTGCGGCTCGGCGACCGCATCATGCTGATGCGCGACGGCGGGATCGTGCAGCTCGGCACCCCGGAGGAGATCGTCGGCTCCCCGGCGGACGACTACGTACGGGACTTCGTCCGCGATGTTCCGCGGGAGCAGGTGCTGACCGTGCGCCGCGCCATGCGCCCCGCGACCTCGGACGAGCAGGACGGCGGGCCCGCGCTGGCGCCCGGCACCACGGTCGCCGACGCGATCGAGGCCGTGGCCCGCACCGGCGGCCCCGCGCGCGTCGTGGACGACGGCCGCTGCCTGGGCGTCGTCGACCACGCCTGTCTGCTGAGCGTCGTCGCGGGCCTGGACGGCAAGGAGGTGGCCGCGGCATGACCACCGCCTCGACCCTCTCTCCGCCGGGCGGCACCGGGGGGCGCGTATGAGCGCCACGGCCACCCGCCCCTCCACCGACCCCGCCACCGACCCGGCCGCCACCGGGACGGCGGCGGCCGAACCGCGCCCGTCCCTGCTGAGCTCCGCCGTCCGCAGCCCCGCCGCGCGCAAGCTGGCGGCGCTCGTGGTGATCGCCGCCGTGCTCATACCGCTCGCCCACGCCAAGTGGGCGAGCGGTAGCTGGCCGCACGCGCTGACCGTCGATGTGTCCGGGCCGCTCGGCGACGCCAGCGACTGGATCCTCGACAACCGCGACAGTCACTGGATCTTCCTCTACTTCTTCGGCCACATCAGCAACGTCATCATCATTGGTGTCCGCGCCGTCTATGTGGCCCTGCTCGCCCTCGGCTGGGCCGGTGTCACCGCCGGGCTGACCCTGATCGCCTGGCGGGTCGCCGGGGTGCGGATCGCGGTCACGACCCTGGTGTCCTTCGCCATCTGCGGACTGCTGGGCATGTGGGTGCCGACGATGCAGACGCTCGCGCTGATGGTCATCGCCGTCACCGCCTCCGTCGTCATCGGCGGACTGCTGGGCCTGGCCGGCGGCCTCTCGGAGTGGGCGTTCCGGGCGCTGCGGCCGGTGCTCGACACCATGCAGGTGCTGCCCGCGTTCGCGTATCTGCTCCCCGTCGTGATGATTTTCGGCAACGGCGTGCCCGGCGCGGTGCTGGCCACCGTGATCTACGCGGCTCCGCCCATGGCCCGGCTCACCGCCCTCGGCCTGCGCGGCGCGGACGCCGGGGTGCTGGAAGCGGTGACCTCGCTGGGCGCGACCTGGCGGCAGCGGCTGCTGTCCGCCCGGCTGCCGCTGGCCCGCAAGGAGCTGCTGCTGGGCATCAACCAGACGATCATGATGGCGCTGTCCATGGCCGTCATCGCCTCCGTGATCGGCGGCGGCGGTCTCGGTGACCGCGTCTACCAGGCGCTGTCCAGCGTCGACGTCGGCAAGGCGCTCGCCGCCGGCCTCCCGATCGTGCTCCTCGCCGTTGTGATGGACCGCACCATCGGATCGGCGGGCGAGCGGCTCGGCACGCCCCCGGCCGAGGGCGGGCACCGGCTGCTGCGCGGCTGGCCCGCGTGGGCGGGGGTCGCGGTGGTCACCGCGGTCATCACCGTCGTCGGACGGCTGACCGGCTCCCAGACCTGGCCGACCGGCTGGACCGTCGCCATCGAGGAGCCCGTCAACCAGTTCAAGGAGTGGATGGTCGACCACCTCTACACCGGAGTGCCGGTCGTCGGCGGCACCGCCGACTGGGCCGCGGACTACGTCAAGTGGATTCTCGACCCGCTGCGCGAGGGGCTGCAGGGCCTCCCGTGGTACGCGGTGCTGCTGATCGTCGCGGCCCTGGCCTGGCTGATCGGCACCTGGACCACCGCGCTGACCGCCACCGCCGCCATGGCCGCGATCGGTGTGCTCGGCGTGTGGGAGCCGTCCATGGACACCCTCTCCCAGGTGCTGGCGGCCGTCTTCGTCACGCTGGTCCTCGGTTTCGCGATCGGCATCTGGGCCGCGCGCAGCACCCGGCTGGAGCGGATGATGCGACCGGTGCTGGACATGTTCCAGACCATGCCGCAGTTCGTGTACCTGATCCCCGTGGTCGCGCTGTTCGGCGTCGGCCGCGCCCCCGCGGCGGCCGCGGCCATCGTCTACGCGCTGCCCGCCGTCATCCGCATCACCACCCAGGGGATCCGGAACGTCGACCCGGCCGCGCTGGAGTCGGCGCGTTCGCTCGGTGCCACCCAGGGACAGCAGCTGCGCCAGGTCCAGCTCCCGCTGGCCCGCCCGGCGCTGCTGCTCGCCGTCAACCAGGGCGTGGTGCTGGTGCTGGCCGTGGTCGTCATCGGCGGTCTGGTCGGCTCGGGCGCGCTCGGCTACGACGTGCTGTTCGGCCTGGCACAGGGCGATCTGGCGACCGGTCTGGTGGCGGGTACGGCGATCGTCTGCCTGGGGCTGATGCTCGACCGCGTCACCCAGCCGACCTCGCGCCGCGACAGGAAGGGGGCTTGAGATGGCTCGCACCCGTATTCAGCTGCTGACGGCCGCCGCCGGGATCGCCGCCGTGTTCACCGCGACCGGCTGCGGCGCGGCGGACATGACCAAGCAGTCCTCGCCGTACGCCAATGTGGGCGGGGCGAAGAGCGTCACGCTCTCGGTCCAGTCGTGGGTCGGCGCCCAGTCCAATGTCGCGGTCGCCCAGTATCTGCTGGAGCATGAGCTGGGCTACCGCGTCGACACCGTCCAGGTGGACGAGATTCCGGCGTGGGACGCGCTCAGCCAGGGCCGGGTGGACGCGATCCTGGAGGACTGGGGCCACCCGGAGCAGGAACAGCGCTACGTCAAGGACAAGAAGCTGATCGTGCCGGGCGGCGGGCTCGGCGTCACCGGCCATATCGGCTGGTGGGTGCCGAAGTACTTCGCCGACAAACATCCGGACGTGCTGAACTGGAAGAACCTCAACAAGTACGCCAAGACCTTCAAGACCGCCGAGAGCGGCGGCAAGGGCCAGCTACTGGACGGGTCCCCGTCCTATGTCACCAATGACAAGGCGCTGGTGAAGAACCTGAAGCTGAACTACCAGATCGTCTTCTCGGGTTCGGAGGCGGCGCAGATCACCCAGATCAAGCAGTTCGCCAAGGGCAAGAAGCCGTTCCTGACGTACTGGTACGAGCCGCAGTGGCTGTTCAACCAGGTGCCGATGGTCGAGGTCAAGCTGCCCAAGTACACCGACGAGTGTGCGAACGAGGGCACCAAGGACCCCGAGTCCATCGACTGCGCCTACCCGACCACACCGCTGCAGAAGTACCTCAACGCGGACTTCGCGAAGCAGGGTGGGAAGGCGTCGGCGTTCCTGAAGAAGTTCCACTGGACCAAGCAGGACCAGAACGAGGTGTCCGAGCTGATCGCCTCGAAGGGGATGTCGGCCCAGGACGCCGCGAAGAAGTGGGTCGAGGCGCACCCGGACGTCTGGAAGAAGTGGATGCCGTAAGGGCGGAGCTCCAGCCGTGGACATACGCGGTGGACCCCGCTTCGTCCGGATGCACGCATGCGCGGGACGGAGCGGGGTCCAGCCGTTTTACGGGACGGGTCTGTATTACGGAGCGGGGTCCAGCCGTTTGACGAGGTTCCCCGCCTCGGCCATGGTCTGGCGGAGCAGCCGGGGGCCGAAGGTGATCCGGGTGGCGCCCAGCCGGCCCAGCTCACGCGGGGACGGGCCGTCCGGGTCGAACGCCGCCGCGTTGAGCGGGGCGTCGATGGCGGCCGCCAGGCGGGGCAGCAGCTCCGGGGGCGCCAAGATCGGGTACACGCAGTCCGCGCCCGCCTCCACATAGAGCCGTCCGCGCTCGACCGCGGCCGCGACCGCGGTCTGGGGGTCGAGGTCCGGGCCGCCGCGGACGAAGGTGTCGACACGGGCGTTGATCACCAGATCCTCGCCCGCCTCGGCCCGCACCGCCGCCAGCCGGTCCGCCTGGCGCGCGGGCTCCACCAGCCCGCCGGTCGCGTGGTCGGAGTCCTCCAGGTTGCAGCCCACCGCGCCGGTCTCCAGCAGCCGCTCGACCAACTCCTTGGGGGCGAGGCCGTAGCCGCTTTCGACGTCCGCGGAGACGGGGACGTCCACCGCCCGGATGATCCGGGCGATCGCGGCGAACATCTCCTCCGGCGGGGTGTGGCCGTCCCGGTGGCCGAGGGAGGCCGCGATCCCCGCGCTCGGCGTGGCGAGGGCGGGGAATCCCGCGTCGGCGAAGACCCGGGCCGAGGCGGCGTCCCAGGGCCCGGGGAGCACCAGCGGATCACCGGGCTCCCGGCCGTGGTGCAGCGCGCGGAGCACCCGGGCACCGTCCGTGGTCGCGGGTGCCGTCATGGCGGACCCGCCTCAGTGGCCCGCGGGCTTGTAGGCGCCGGGAACCATGCGGGTGGTGACCCCGATGCGGTTCCAGGCGTTGATGGTGAAGATCAGGGCGATCACCTGCGCCAGCTCCTTCTCCTCGAAGTGCTTGGCGGCGCGCTCGTAGACCTCGTCGGGGACGAAACCGTCGGTCAGGACCGTCACGGCCTCGGTCAGGGCGAGGGCGGCCTGCTCCTTCTCGGTGTAGAGGTCGCCGGCCTCCTCCCAGGCGTTGAGGAGGTAGAGGCGCTCCTCCGACTCGCCCGCCGCGCGGGCGTCCTTGGTGTGCATGTCGATGCAGAAGGCGCAGTGGTTGAGCTGTGAGGCACGCACCTTGACCAGCTCAGCCAGTACCGGGTCCAGGCCCTTACGGGCGGCCGTGTCCAGGCTGACCATGGCCTTGTAGACCTCGGGGGCCGCCCCGGCGAACTCCATCCGGGGGCCATGTGCATGAGAAGTTCCGGTCGTCATGCCTCCACGCTAGAGGCCCGGCGGCCCAGGAGTATGGTCCATTTCCATGGCAGATTCATGGGCCACTCGAAGAGGCGGTCCCGGACAGCGGACGACCGGATCCGAACAGCGGACGACCGGCTCTGGACGGCGGACGGGCGATTCCGGGCGGCGAACAGACAGCTCCGGTCGGCGGACGGACGGCCGCAGCGGGCTGGGCACGGATCTGCATCTGGATCTGCCGCCGGGCGGCGGGAGCGGGGTGCGGGGCGCGCTCATCGGCGCCCTGCGCGACGCCGTCCGCAGCGGGCGGCTCGCCCCGGGCACCCGGCTGCCCTCCTCCCGTTCCCTCGCCACCGACCTCGGCATCGCCCGGAACACCGTCGCCGACGCCTATGGGGAACTGGTCGCCGAGGGCTGGCTGACCGCCCGGCAGGGCTCGGGCACCCGGGTCGCCGAACGCGTCGTGCCGCCCGAGCCCGCCCCGCCGCGCACACCCGCGGCCGCCACCCGGCCCACCTACGATCTGCGGCCCGGCGAACCCGATGTCTCGGCCTTCCCCAGGACCGCCTGGCTCTCCGCGGCCCGGCGCGCCCTGATGGCCGCGCCGAACGACGCCTTCGGCTACGGCCACCCCGCCGGACGGCCCGAGCTGCGGCGGGTCCTGGCCGGCTATCTGGCGCGCGCCCGCGGGGTGCGGGCCGCGCCCGAACGGATCGTGGTGTGCGCGGGGTTCGTCCAGGGGCTGGCCCTGCTCAGCAAGGTGCGGGAGAAGGCCGGACACCGTGAGGTGGCCGTGGAGTCCTACGGGCTCGACGCCCACTGGAACGTGATGCGCGGGGCCGGACTGCGCACCGTACCGCTGCCGGTCGATCAGCAGGGGGCGCGGACGGCGGAGCTGGACCGGTCGGCCGGGCTGCGGAACGTCCTGCTCACCCCGGCGCATCAGTTCCCCATCGGTGTGCCGTTGGACCCCGACCGGCGCGCCGCCGTGGTCGACTGGGCCTCGCGGGTGGGCGGACTGGTGCTGGAGGACGACTACGACGGGGAGTTCCGCTACGACCGTCAGCCGGTCGGGGCACTGCAGGGGCTCGACCCCGAGCATGTGGTCTATCTGGGCACCGCGAGCAAGAGCCTGGCGCCCGCGCTGCGGCTGGCATGGATGGTGGTGCCGGACCATCTGATGGACGACCTCCTGGCGCTCAAGAGAACGGGGGAGTGGGAGTCGGGAAGGCTGGACCAGTTGACGCTCGCGGAGTTCATCGACTCCGGGGCGTACGACCGTCATGTGCGCGGTATGCGGATGCGCTACCGGCGCCGCCGCGACCAGTTGGTGGCGGCGCTCGCCGAACGCGCCCCGCGGGTACGGGTCACCGGCATCGCGGCCGGGCTGCACGCGGTGCTCCAACTGCCGCCGGGCACCGAGCAGTCCGTGGTGCGGGGCGCGGCCTGGCAGGGCCTGGCACTGGACGGGCTGTCCCGCTACCGCTACCGCGAGGAACAGGGGCAGAAGCAGCAACAGGAGCCGGGCGGGCAGCCCGATGCGCTGGTGTTCGCCTATGGCACCGCACCCGACCACGCCTTCGCGGGCGCCCTGGAGGCGCTGTGCCGGGTGCTGCCCTGAAGCCATGCGTTTCGGCGGCCTGAAGGCACACGTGAGGCCACACGCTTCGGCCGAGCCCCGCCGTCCCTCTGCGCGGCAGCTCTCCCTAGGGTGGACGGTTGCGGCCTCGGGGAGACCGGGGAGACGACGGCCTCGGGGGACAGGAACGGGGACACGGGGATGGAAGGAAGACGACGCGGCGACTGCGGTCGAGCACGGTGATCCTGGGCGGTATGGGCGCGCCGGCGGCGGCGCTCACCTCCTGTGGTTCGGAACCGGACAAGCGCTGTGTGGACCGGAACGGCTATGACGCGGTGAACGGATACCGGGCTCGACGGCCCCCGGGAACTGGCCCGTACCACCGGCTACGTGGCCAAGCCGCTGCTCGGCCGGGAGGGGGCCGGGGTCACCGTGCGTCCGCCGGGCGAGGAGCCCGTCCTCCGCGATGAGCCGTGCTGCTACCAGGAACTGGCGCCGCTGCCCGACTTCGACGGCAACCGGGTGGTGCTCGGCACCTGGGTCGTCGAGGGCGAGGCGGCGGGACTCGGCATCCGCGAGTCGGCGGGGCTGGTGACGGATGAGTACGCGCGCTTCATCCCCCATGCGATCCTCTGAACCACAGTGATCCTCTGAACCACAGTGATCCTCTGAACCACAGTGATCCTCTGAACCACAGTGATCCTCCGACCCACGCGGGGCCCCCGAGCCGTACCGGGCCTCTGACCAGCGCAGGTCCACCGAGGAGCCGTACCGGGTCATTCGGCCAGCACCGCCCTGAGTTGGTCCAGCGCCCACTCCAGATCCTCCTCGCCGATCACCAGGGGCGGGGCGATCCGGATGGTGGCGCCATGGGTGTCCTTGACCAGCACGCTGCGGTCCATGAGCCGCTCGGAGATCTGCCGCCCGGTGCCCCGTGACGGATGGATGTCCACCCCCGCCCACAGCCCCCGGCCACGCACCTGCTCAACTCCCCTTCCCACGAGCAGCCCCAGCTCCCGGTGGAGCAGCTCGCCCAGCGTGGCCGAGCGCCGCTGGAACTCCCCGGTCCGCACCATGGCGATGACCTCCAGGGCGAGCGCGCAGGCGAGCGGGCTGCCGCCGAAGGTGGAGCCGTGCTCCCCGGGGCGGTGCACCCCGAGCACCTCGCGGGAGGACACCACCGCCGACACCGGCACCACTCCGCCGCCCAGCGCCTTGCCCAGCACATAGACATCGGGGACCACCCCCTCGTGCTCACAGGCGAAGGTGGTGCCGGTACGCCCGAGGCCCGACTGGATCTCATCGGCGATGAACAGCACATTCCGCTCCTGGGTCAGCTCCCGGACCCCGGCCAGATAGCCGGGCGGTGGCACCACCACCCCGGCCTCGCCCTGGATCGGCTCCAGCAGCACGGCGACCGTCTCCTCGGGCGCGGCGTCGAGCGCCGCCTCCATCGCCGCCAGCTCCCCATACGGCACGATCGAGAACCCGGGGGTGAAGGGGCCGTGGTCGGCACGGGCCTCCGGATCGGTGGAGCAGCTGATGAGGGTGATCGTCCGGCCGTGGAAGTTGTTCCCGGCGGCGATGATCCTGGCCCGGCCGTCCGGTACGCCCTTGATCCGGTAGCCCCATTTGCGGGCGGTCTTGATGGCCGTCTCCATCGCCTCCGCCCCCGTGTTCATGGGCAGCACCATCTCCATGCCGCACAGCTCGGCCAGCTCGGAGCAGAAGGCGCCGAAGCGGTCGTGGTGGAACGCGCGGGAGGTGAGGGTGACCCGGTCCAGCTGCGCCTTGGCGGCCTCGATCAGCCGGCGGTTGCGATGTCCGAAGTTGAGCGCCGAGTATCCGGCGAGCAGATCGAGATACCGGCGGCCCTCGACATCGGTCATCCAGGCGCCTTCGGCGGACGCGACGACGACCGGCAGCGGATGGTAGTTGTGCGCGCCATGGGCCTCGGCGGCGGCGATGGCCCGCTCCGCGGAGCGTCCCGGTCCCATCTTGTCCTCCTTGTCTCACTAGCTAGAGTGGGGGTGCGCACCGTGACTGGCGAGCCGAGCGTGGAACCGACCACGAGGAAGCGATGCGCGGCCTCAGCGCCACGAGGTGCCGCCCGCCTGGGCACCCCGGGACACGACCGGACCGTCACCGATCGCCCCGGAGGACTCGATGAGCCTGCCCCTGACCCATCCCGCACTGTCGGCCGCCGACCCCGAACTCGCCTCCCTCGTCGGCTCCGAGGAGCTGCTGCAGTCCGAGACCCTGCGCCTGATCCCGAGCGAGAACTATGTCTCCGCCGCCGTCCTGGAAGCCTCCGGGACGGTGCTGCAGAACAAGTACAGCGAGGGCTACGCCGGCCGCCGCTACTACGAGGGCCAGCAGGTCATCGACCAGGTGGAGACCCTGGCGATCAACCGGGCCAAGGCCGTCTTCGGCACCGAGCACGCCAATGTGCAGCCCTACTCCGGCTCGCCCGCCAACCTCGCGGTCTATCTGGCCTTCGCCCAGCCCGGTGACACCGTGATGGGCATGTCACTGCCCATGGGCGGTCATCTCACCCACGGCTGGGGCGTCTCCGCCACCGGCACCTGGTTCCGCGGAGTCCAGTACGGGGTGCGTCAGGACACCGGCGCGATCGACTTCGACCAGGTGCGCGAGCTGGCCCTCCAGGAGCGGCCCAAGCTGATCTTCTGCGGTGGCACGGCGGTGCCCCGCACGATCGACTTCGCCGCCTTCGCGGAAATCGCCCGCGAGGTGGACGCGGTGCTCGTCGCCGATATCGCGCATATCGCCGGTCTGATCGCGGGCGGTGCCCACCCCTCGCCCGTTCCGTATGCCGATGTCATCTCCACCACCACTCATAAGACGCTCCGGGGCCCGCGCGGCGCCATGCTGATGGCGCGCGAGACCCATGCCAAGGCCATCGACAAGGCCGTCTTCCCCGGGCTGCAGGGCGGTCCGCACAACCAGACCACCGCCGCCATCGCGGTGGCCCTGCACGAGGCCGCCCAGCCCGCCTTCCGTGACTACGCCCATGCCGTGGTCGCCAACGCCAGGGCGCTCGCCGAGGAACTGCTCGCCCGCGGCTTCGATCTGGTCTCCGGCGGCACCGACAACCATCTGATCCTGATGGACCTGACGCCCAAGGAGGTGCCCGGCAAGGTCGCGGCCAAGGCCCTGGACCAGGCCGGGATCGTGGTGAACTACAACACCGTCCCCTACGACCCGCGCAAGCCCTTCGACCCCTCCGGCATCCGGATCGGCACCCCCTCCCTCACCTCGCGCGGTCTGTCCACCGAGCACATGCCCGCCGTGGCCGACTGGATCGACCGCGGGGTGACCGCCGCGAAGAGCGGTGACCAGGGCGCCCTCATCAAGATCAGGGCCGAGGTGTCCGAGCTGATGGCGGCCTACCCGGCTCCCGGTCTGCCGACCGGCTGACGCCGCCCGCGGGCCCCTGCCCGGCCTCCAGGCCGGGCAGCGGCCGCCACCACTGCTCCTCCCGGATCCGGTCGTCGGCCACCGGCACCGGCAGGCCCACGATCCGGGCGAGCACCCGCTCGACCAGCGTCTCCCCGCCCGCGCGCGACACGCCGTGCCGCGACGGTCCGCCGGACGGCGGTATCTCCAACGCCCGCCCGAGTGCCCGCAGCTCTCCGGGCAGCCCTTCCTCGGCCATCTCCTTCGCCTCCCCACTCGGTCCCATCAGCCGTCCACCGCGTCTCCTCGGCGGTCTCCGACGGCCCCAGCAGCCGCTCCAGCCGTCTCAGAGCGCGGCTCAGCCGTGATTTCACCGTGCCGCGAGGCCAGCCCAGCGCCTCCGCGGTCTCGCCCTCGTCCAGATCCAGCAGATAGCGGTAGATCACCACCCGCCGCTGCGGCTCGCTCAGCTCCTCCAGCGCGGTCAGCAGCCGCTCCCGCCGCTCGCCCGCCAGCGCCACGGCCGCCGGATCGGCGGACTCCGGTATCACCGGCTCGGCCCCGGACAGCAGCGCTCCCTCCCGGTCCACCGCCGTCCGCCTCCGGCGCGCCGAACGCACCGCGTTACTCGTCTCATGGGCGACGATCCGCAGCAGCCAGGGCCGGAACGCCGCCTCGCTCTCGAACCGCCCCAGCGCGAGATACGCCTTCACAAAGGCGTCCTGCACCACATCCTCGGCATCCGCGCCCGCCCCGAGCAGCCGGGCGGTGCGGTGCGCGATCGGCGCATGGGCCCGCACCAGCTCGGCATATGCCTCGGTGTCGCCGGCCCGCACCCGCGCGATGATCTGTGCTTCACGAGTCCTCACACCTTTCATACACCGGCGGACGGAGTCTGGTTCCACACCTGAGAGAATGGGTGCCATGGCCCTCGATCGTCCCCGTGCGCTCTCCGGTATCCAGCCCACCGCAGGTTCCTTCCACCTCGGCAACTACCTCGGTGCGATCCGGCAGTACGTCGCGCTGCAGGAGACCCACGACGCGTTCTACACCGTGGTCGACCTGCACGCGATCACCGTGCCGCAAGATCCGGCGGAGCTGCGCGCCAACAGCCGGCTCGCCGCCGCCCAGCTGCTCGCCTCCGGCCTGGACCCGGACCGCTGCACGCTCTTCATCCAGAGCCATGTGCCCGAGCACGCCCAGCTCGGGTGGGTGATGAACTGTCTCACCGGCTTCGGCGAGGCGTCCCGGATGACGCAGTTCAAGGACAAGTCGGCCAGGCACGGCGCCGACCGGGCCACCGTCGGCCTCTTCACCTATCCGATCCTGCAGGTCGCGGACATCCTGCTCTACCAGGCCAACCACGTCCCGGTCGGCGAGGACCAGCGCCAGCACATCGAGCTCACCCGGGATCTGGCCGACCGCTTCAACGGCCGCTTCGGCGAGACCTTCACCGTCCCCGAGGCGTACATCGTCAAGGAGACCGGGAAGATCTACGACCTCCAGGACCCGACGATCAAGATGAGCAAGTCGGCGTCCACGCCGAAGGGCATCGTCAGCCTCCTCGACGAGCCCAAGGTCTCCGCGAAGAAGATCAAGAGCGCGGTGACCGACCTCGAGACGGAGATCCGCTACGACGAGGAGAAGAAGCCGGGCGTCAGCAATCTGCTGACCATCTACTCCACCCTGACCGGCACCGCCATCCCGGAGTTGGAGCGCCGTTACGAGGGCAAGGGTTACGGCGCGCTCAAGACCGAGCTCTCCGAGGTGCTGGTCGAGTGGGTCACGCCGTTCCGCGAGCGGACCCAGGAATACCTCGCCGACCCCGCGACGTTGGACGGGATCCTGGCCAAGGGCGCCGAGAAAGCCCGAGCTGTCGCCGCCGAGACGCTGGCCGCCGCCTACGACAAGGTGGGCTTCCTGCCCGCGGTGCGCTGAGCGGCACGTCGAGCGTCGTCCACACCACTCGGTGAGCACGGCGCACCCCGCGCACGTATGGATACGGACCCCGCGCGGACAGCGGAACACACCGGTCCGGCCCCCTGACCAGGGGGCCTGTGAACGGTGTGGGGAAGAACCGAGGAATCTGGCCGCGAAGGCGGCGCAGCCGCCACACTGACACGGGTGCAGCGGCCACAACTCAGCAGCCCGGGAGGGCCAGGAGGGAGAACGCAGTGGGGACCGTAACGCTCGGCGTTTCGATCGCGGTCCCGGAGCCGTACGGCAGCTTCCTCCAGGAGCGGCGCGCGGGCTTCGGGGACCCGGCCGCCCATGGCATCCCCACTCACGTCACCCTTTTGCCGCCGACCGAGGTCGACACCTCGGCGCTGCCCGCCGTGGAGGACCATCTGGCGCGGGTCGCGGCCGAGGGACGGCCGTTCCCCATGCGGCTGGAGGGCACCGGCACCTTCCGGCCGCTCTCGCCGGTCGTCTTCGTCAGGATCGTCGAGGGCGTGGAGGAGTGCGCGGTGCTGCAGGAGCGGATCCGGGTGGAGTCCGGGCCGTGCGCGCGGGAGCTGCAGTTCCCGTACCACCCGCATGTCACGATCGCGCACGGCATCGACGAGGAGGCGATGGACCGGGCGTTCGTCGAGCTCAAGGAGTACGAGGCCGCCTGGACGATCACCGGCTTCGCGCTGTACGAGCAGGGGGAGGACGGGGTCTGGCGGCTGGACCGTGAGTACCCGTTCGGGTCGGACGAACTGCCGGACGCCGCTTCGCCCGTGGTGCCTCGTCAGGCTGATCTCTGGCGTCCGGCGGCGCCGCGGTAGGTGCGGCGCGGTGCGGGGTTGCGGTGCGTTGGTCGTCCGCGGGTTCGTGGTGGCTGGTCGCGCAGTTCCCCGTGCCCCTATTGGGGACGACCATCACATGGACGCCCGCACCCCGCAGCGCCTCGCCCAGCCCCTGGGCGAACGCGTCGAGCCCGGCCTTGGCGGAGGCGTGGATGAAGTCGGTGCGGCGGACCCGTCCCGCGGCGGCCGAGGAGAGCACCACCAGCGAGCCGTGGCCCTGGCGGCGCATGGCGTTGGCGCAGATCAGGGCCGAGGAGACGGCGCCGGTGTAGTTGGTCTGGGCGACGCGGGGTGAACGTATCCTCCCGATACGGGGCATATGGAGTGATCGTGCCCCCGTACTCACGGGCTCACCGAAAAGAGTGATGAGCGGAGCGGCTGTCCGGGGAACCCGGATATCCATATCGCGCACCGGCGCGCCGAGGAGTGACACCGCGCGGAAGGGTACTTGCTGATCATGGAATCGTTGACCCGGCTGCCTGTCATCGGCCCCGCGATGGCCTGGCTGATGCGCACCCATGCCTGGCGTACCTACGAACGGCTGGACCGCGTCCACTGGACCCGGCTCGCCGCCGCGATCACGTTCACCAGCTTCATCGCCTTCTTCCCGCTCATCGCCGTCGGCGCGGCCATCGGCGCGGCGACGCTCAGCCAATCGCAGATGGCCCAGGTGCAGAAGAAGATCGCCCAGCAGATCCCCGGTATCTCCGGCCAGCTCGACCTGGGCGCACTCGTCCAGAACGCCGCCACGATCGGAGTCGTCGCGGGCGCCCTGCTGCTGTTCACCGGCATCAGCTGGGTGGGCTCGCTGCGTGAGTGCCTGCGCGCCGTATGGGAGCTGGAGGAGGACCCCGGCAACCCGCTGGTGCGCAAGGTCAAGGACGGCTTCGTGCTGATCGGGCTGGGCGGTGTGGCGCTCGTGTCGTTCGCCGTGTCCGCCTTGGCCGCCACCGCCGTGGGCCGGATCGCCCGGCTCATCGGCATCCCCGAGAACGGGATCGGCGGCTGGCTGCTGCGGATCGCCGCGTTCGCCATCGCCGTCTGCGCCGACCTCGTGCTGCTGAGCTACGTTCTGACCTGGCTCCCCGGCGTGCAGCCGCCCCGCCGTACGGTCGTGGTCGCCGCGCTCATCGGCGCGATCGGCTTCGAACTGCTCAAGGTGCTGCTCAGCAGCTATCTGAAGGACGTGGCGGCCAAGAGCATGTACGGGGCGTTCGGGGTGCCCATCGCCCTGTTGCTGTGGATGAACTTCACCGCGAAACTCACGCTGTACTGCTCCGCCTGGACCGCCATCCCGCCCGCCGCCCAGGCCGAGCACGAGGCCGAATGGGCGGCCGAGGCGGACAAGGCCCAGCCGTTCGAGGCGGACAAGGTCGAGCCGTCCGAGCCGGACAAGGCCGAGCCGGACCGCGCCCGGCCGTCCGAGCCGGAGGTCGGAAAGCACCGCGCCCGCGGGCCCGAAGGCCCGCAGGCGGCGGCGTGACGGCGACCGTAAGAGGCCCGGCTCGGCCGTAAGGGCTCGCTCAGTGGGCTCGCTCAGTGGGCTCGCTCAGTGGGCTCGCTCGGTGGGCTCGCTCAGTCGCGCGAGCGGCGCCGCACCAGCTCCGGCAGCGGCCAGCGGCGGTGCACCCCGAAGGCCACCGCGCCCAGCAGCGCCAGGGAGCCGCCCGCGATGCCCACCGCGGTCCACGCCCCGCCGGAGCCCCCGTCGTCCGTGGAGACGGACGCCTGGGCGTGCTTATGGCCGTTCTCGCCGCCGGCCGAGGGGTGGCTCGCGCCCGCCGCGCCGGGCCGGACGAGGGTGCCGACCGGGTTCACCGAGCCCGCCGCCTTGAAGCCCCAGTCGAAGAGCCTCGCGGTCTCCTTGTAGACCTCGTTCGCCTCCTTCTCCTGCGGATTCATGACGGTGACCAGCAGCACCCGGCTTCCGCGCTGGGCGACCCCGGTGAAGGTGGCGCCCGCGTTCGTGGTGTTGCCGTTCTTGACCCCGGCGATGCCCTTGTAGGGCTCGACGCCGAAGCCGGTCAGCAGCCGGTTGGTGTTCTGGATGCCGAAGCTGGAGCGCTTCTTCTTGCCCTTTTCGAACGTGCCGGGGAACTGCGCGGTCGCCGTCGAGCAGTACTCCCGGAAGTCCGCCTTCTGCAGCCCCGAGCGGGCGAAGAGGGTCAGGTCGTACGCACTGCTGACCTGGCCCTTCTCGTCGTAGCCGTCCGGTGTGACCACATGGGTGTCGCGCGCGTTCAGATGCTTCGCGTGTGCCTGCATCTCCCTTACGGTCGCCGGGACACCGCCGTTCATGGCGGACAGCACATGCACCGCGTCGTTGCCCGAGCGCAGGAAGACGCCGAGCCACAGGTCGTGGACCGAGTAGGTGTAGTTCTCCTTGACCCCGACCAGGCTGCTGCCCTCACCCATCCCCTCCAGGTCGGACAGCTGCACCTTGTGGGTCTTCGTCTTCGGCATCTTCGGCAGCAGCGTGTCCGCGAACAGCATCTTCAGCGTGGACGCGGGCGGCAGCTGCCAGTGGGCGTTGTGCGAGGCGAGCACATCACCGGACTCGGCGTCGGCCACCAGCCAGGACTTTCCGCTGAGCTCCTTGGGCAGCGCGGGCGCGCCCGCCTTGGGGTCCACCTGGGTCCCGGGGCGGCCGAGCCGCTTCCCGCCCACCGTGGACATATGGGCGGGCGGCTTGACCGCGTCGGTGGCACCGCCCGGCTGGTCGGCGGCGTGCGCCGGGGCGGCGGCGAGCGGCCCGCACAGCAGGAGGGCGGCGGCGGTGGCGGCCAGCGGCGCGGCGGCGCGGCGGGCGGGGGTACGGCGACTGCTCTCGCGGGTGCTCTTGCCGGTGCTCTTACGGGTGCGGTCTCGGACGTGAGTGCTGGTGAAGGAAGGTGTGGGCACGGAGGTGAACGTACCTGGCGTCGCTGAGGAGAGCGACAGCAGCGCCGACGTATTGACGGCAGACCCCCGCGTGGAGGTATCCGGGGCCGTGCCCATACTGGAACCCATGAAGCTCAGCCGCCCCGTGTCCTGGTTCCTGCTCGCCTTCGGGGTCTGGAGCTGGGTCATCTGGTTCACCTTTGTCAAAAATTTGTGGAAGGACGCCAGCGGACTCGCCTTCGACGACTCCGGCGACCCCACCACGTACTTTTGGGTGCATCTGCTGCTCGCGATCACCTCGTTTCTCTTGGGGACGGCGATCGGGGTCATCGGGTTGCGTGGGGTGCGCGCTCTGCGTCGAAACGACGCCTCCGAGTAGCCGTTCCAGGTAGCCGTCGGGTAGTCGCTAGGGGAGGGGACCGGGGATGGTCGTGCTCTACGTCCTGATCGCACTGGCCGTCGTCGGTCTGCTGACCGGCGTCCACTGGTATGTGTGGCGGCGGCTCGTCGGCGACACGACGGCGCGCGGGGGGTGGGCGCGCCGTACGGGCACGATGGCCGCCTTCGTACTGCCGCTGATGAGCGTCGGCGCGGTGATCTCGGGCCGCGCGGGCGCGCCCTTCCCGCTCCAGCGCGTCCTGGCCTGGCCGGGCTACCTCTGGCTCGCCCTGCTCCTGTACCTGACCCTGGCCCTGCTCGTGGGCGAGGCGGTACGGCCTCTGCTGGGCGCTTGGCTTGGCCGTCGCAAGCCTGCCGAACCCGCTGATGTGCGGTCGACCGAGAGACCGGCGGCGGCCGCGGATGAGGCTGCCGCCGGGCGGACAGCGGATGCCGGTTCGGCGGTGACCGCCGTCGCCCCCGCTCCGGCGGCCGTGCGCACGGACGGCCCGGCGCCCGCCGCCTCCCGGCGGCTGTTTGTCGCCCGGGCCGTGGCCGTCGGGGCCACGGCCGTGGCTGCCGGAACGGTGGGGTACGGGACGTACACCGTGCTGCGCGGGCCGCGGGTCAAGAGGATCACCGTGCCGCTCGCCAAGCTGCCGCGCCGGGCGCACGGCTTCCGGATCGCCGTCGTCAGCGATATCCACCTCGGGCCGATCCTGGGCCGCGCCCACACCCAGCGGGTCGTCGAGGCGGTCAACCACACCAACCCCGACCTCATCGCCGTCGTCGGCGACCTCGTGGACGGCAGTGTCGCGGACCTCGGCCCGGCCGCCGAGCCGCTGCGCGCGCTGCGCGCCCGCCACGGCAGCTACTTCGTCACCGGCAACCACGAGTACTACTCGGGCGCCGACGCGTGGCTGGACCATGTGCGCGAGCTGGGCCTGCGACCCCTGGAGAACGAGCGCACCGAGCTGCCCGGCTTCGATCTCGCCGGGGTGAACGACGTCGCGGGCGAGAGCGAGGGCCAGGGCCCCGACTTCGGCAAGGCGCTCGGCGGCCGCGACCGCTCGCGTGCCTCCGTGCTGCTCGCCCATCAGCCGGTGGTGATCCACGACGCGGTGAAGGCGGGCGTCGATCTCCAGCTGTCCGGCCACACTCACGGCGGTCAAGTGTGGCCCGGCACCTATGTGGCCGAGCTCGCCAACCCCACCGCCGCCGGCCTCGAGCGGTACGGCGACACCCAGCTCTATGTGACCCGCGGCGCGGGCGCCTGGGGCCCGCCGGTACGGGTCGGGGCGCCACCGGACGTCACCGTGGTGGAGCTGGCCTCGACCCGTACCTGATCGTCTGAGCGCCCGCCGTCCCCGCCCCACCCCGCGTCAGCGGGAGTCGGCGGCGGACCGCTGAACCTCCGCCGAGCCGGTGGGACCGACGGGACCCGTGCCGACCAGCGGACGGTCGAGGTCCCCCGCCGGTGCGTCGTCGGCAGCCCGATCCGCTGTCACCGCCACCGGCCCCGACCGGCCGGCGGCCTGTGCGTCGGCCCGCTTGGCGCGCCGGTGCGGCAGCGGGGCGTTGCGTATGCCCGAGATGCGGTCGTGCGGGGTGAGTCGGTGCGGGTGGCGCAGCGTCTTCCGTACACAGGTGGCGGTCAGCGTGCACCCGGCCGTCACCGCGAGCAGCTGGACGGGACTCAACGCCGTAAGGACCGCTGCCGCGCCCTGGGCGCCCGAGTCGCGGACGGTGGCGAACAGACCGGATGGCCACGGCTCGTGCAACAGGGTCAGCATGGCCAGGAACAGCCCCGACAGGAACGGCATCACCAGCGCCCCGATCAGCAGCGCGCGTAGGGTCAGCCGCCAGGGCACCAGCGGGCCGCCATCGTCCGCCACCAGCTTCAGCAGCAACAGCCGCTTTCCTGGGGTCGCGCCGGTCGCCAGCGGCAGGAGGATAAACCAGGCCACGAAGATTCCGACCGGTATCCATGAGGGGGCCGCGCCGCCCTGATAGGTCATCACGGCCGCGGCAAACACCGATGTGACGACGTATCCGGCCACATCCACCACCAGCGCCGTCAGCCGCCGCCCGAACGGCACCGGACGTGCCGCCAGCGCCTGCCCGTCCAGCGCCTCCAGCGGGGGCAGCATCCGCGCGACCGGCCCGGCCAGCAGCCAACCGACCGCCGCTCCCGCCGTGTTGACGATCAGGTCGTCCACGTCGAAGAGGCGGTACGGGCAGCTGTAGAGACCCCACACCCCGGTCCACTGCGTCAGCTCGAAGGACATGGAGACCACGAAGCCGATCACGGCGGTGGCGCGCAGCGAGCGCCCGAAGTGGTAGCGCAGGAAGACGCCGAGCGGCACAAGCAGCAGCAGATTGAAGAGGGTTCCGGCGACGGCGGGGTTCTGGAGGACGAGCGAGTTGAGCCCGACCTTGTGGTGGGCCTCCTTCCAGATGTCGCTGAAGGTGTTCCCGGGCATCCACTGCGGATGGGCGACCATCGCGAACCGCTCGCACATGTCGCCGGTCTGCTTCGGCAGCGGCACGATCGTCATGCAGAAGGCGGTGAGCGAGTAGTAGAGGAAGCCGTACAGCGACAGCGTCCGCCCCCGGGACATCACGCCATGACGGCGGTACAGGACGACGGCTGTCGGCAGCAACAGTAAGAGTGCCAGCAGCGGGAAGAGCGCGGCGGCGGTCTTGATCGGCAGAAGGTAGGCGATGGCCATGTGCAGGACTATACGCCATGTGTATACATCGCATGTATAGCGAGGCAGAAACAGAGGCAGAGGCAGAAACAGAGGCAGAGGCAGAGGCAGGGGCAGAGGCAGGGGCAGAGGCAGGGCGAACACGGCGAGGGCCCCGCCCCCGGAATCCGGGAAGCGGGGCCCTCGCCCAAAGGCTTGGAGCCAAAGGCTCCGTCGCTCAGAAGCGGCAGCTCAGAAGCGGCGCGTGATCAAGGCGCGCTTGACCTCCTGAATGGCCTTGGTGACCTCGATGCCCCGCGGGCACGCCTCGGTGCAGTTGAAGGTGGTGCGGCAGCGCCAGACGCCGTCCTTGTCGTTCAGGATCTCCAGCCGCTGCTCACCGCCCTCGTCGCGGGAGTCGAAGATGAAGCGGTGCGCGTTGACGATCGCCGCGGGGCCGAAGTACTGGCCGTCGTTCCAGAACACCGGGCATGAGGAGGTGCACGCGGCGCACAGGATGCACTTGGTGGTGTCGTCGAACCGCTCGCGGTCCTCGGCGGACTGCAGCCGCTCACGCGTCGGCTCGTTGCCCGTCGTGATCAGGAAGGGCATCACATCGCGGTACGCCTGGAAGAACGGCTCCATGTCCACGATCAGGTCCTTGAGGACCGCGAGCCCCTTGATCGGCTCGACCGTGATGGGCTTCGACCCCTTCCCATCGTGAATATCGGTGATGTCCTTGATCAGCGTCTTGCAGGCCAGCCGGTTGCGGCCGTTGATCCGCATCGCGTCGGAGCCGCAGATGCCGTGGGCGCAGGAGCGGCGGAAGGTCAGAGTGCCGTCCAGCTCCCACTTGATCTTGTGGAGACCGTCGAGGACGCGCTCCTTCGGGTCCATGTCGATCTGGAAGTCCTCCCAGACCGGCTGGTCCGAGACCTCCGGGTTGAAGCGCCGGATCCGGAAGGTGACGGTGATCAGGTGCGAGGCGGTGGCGCCGGCCGCCTCGGGGGCCTGGTCGGACTTCTCGAGGGTGGGAGTGCTCATCAGTACTTACGCTCCATCGGCTGGTAGCGGGTCTGCACGACCGGCTTGTAGTCGAGGCGGATGGACTCGGAGCCGTCCGCGCCCACCTCTCGGTACGCCATGGTGTGCCGCATGAAGTTGACGTCGTCGCGGTTCGGGTAGTCCTCGCGGTAGTGGCCGCCGCGCGACTCCTTGCGGGCCAGCGCCGAGATCGCCATGACCTCGGCCAGGTCGAGCAGGTTGCCCAGCTCGATGGCCTCCAGCAGATCGGTGTTGAACCGCTTGCCCTTGTCCTGGACGCTGACGTTCTTGAACCGCGCCCGCAGGTGGCCGATCTCCTCGACGGCCTCCTTGAGCGTCTGCTCGGTGCGGAAGACCATGACGTTCTTGTCCATGGTCTCCTGCAGCGCCTTGCGGACCTCGGTGACCCGCTCGGTGCCGGTCGCGTCCCGCAGGTTCTCCACCTGGCTCTGGACGAACCCGGCCGGGTCCTCCGGAAGCTCGACGAAGTCGGCCCTGGCGGAGTACTCCGCGGCGGCGATGCCGGCCCGGCGGCCGAAGACGTTGATGTCGAGCAGCGAGTTGGTGCCCAGGCGGTTGGCGCCGTGCACCGAGACGCAGGCGACCTCGCCGGCCGCGTACAGGCCCGGGACGACGGTGTCGTTGTCCGCCAGCACCTCGCCCTGGACGTTGGTCGGGATGCCGCCCATCGTGTAGTGCGCGGTCGGCTGGATCGGGATCGGGTCCGTGTACGGCTCGATGCCCAGGTAGGTCCGCGCGAACTCGGTGATGTCGGGCAGCTTGGCGTCGAGCTGCTCCGGCGGCAGGTGGGTCAGGTCCAGATAGACGTGGTCGCCCTCCGGACCGCAGCCGCGACCTTCACGGATCTCCGTGTAGATCGACCTCGACACCACGTCTCGCGATGCCAGGTCCTTCATGACCGGCGCGTACTTCTCCATGAAGCGCTCGCCGTCCTTGTTGCGGAGGATGCCGCCCTCACCGCGGGCGCCCTCCGTCAGCAGGATGCCCATGCGCCAGATGCCGGTCGGGTGGAACTGGAAGAACTCCATGTCCTCCAGCGGCAGCCCGCGCCGGTAGGCGACCGCCTGGCCGTCACCGGTGAGGGTGTGCGCGTTGGAGGTCACCTTGAAGAACTTGCCGCAGCCGCCGGAGGCGAAGACGACGGCCTTCGCCTGGAAGACGTGCAGCTCGCCGGTGGCCAGCTCGTACGCCACCACACCGGCGGTGCGCTTGACCCCGTCGACCTCGGTCATCAGGAGGTCCAGGACGTAGAACTCGTTGAAGAACTCCACGCCCTCCTTGACGCAGTTCTGGTACAGCGTCTGGAGGATCATGTGGCCGGTGCGGTCCGAGGCGTAGCAGGACCGGCGGACCGGGGCCTCGCCGTGGTTACGGCTGTGGCCGCCGAAGCGGCGCTGGTCGATGGTGCCGTTCGGGGTGCGGTTGAACGGCAGGCCCATCTTCTCCAGGTCGAGGACGGAGTCGATGGCCTCCTTCGCCAGGATCTCGGCGGCGTCCTGATCGACCAGGTAGTCGCCGCCCTTGATCGTGTCGAAGGTGTGCCACTCCCAGTTGTCCTCCTCGACGTTGGCGAGGGCGGCGGCCATGCCACCCTGTGCCGCGCCGGTGTGGGAGCGGGTCGGATAGAGCTTGGTGAGCACCGCGGTGCGGCTGCGCTTGGTCGACTCGATGGCCGCGCGCATTCCGGCCCCGCCGGCGCCGACGATGACGGTGTCGTACTTATGGATCTTCATGAGTGGATACCTCAGCCCCGGGGCCTAGCGGATGTTCGGGTCGAAGGTGAAGATCACCAGAGTGCCGAGCACGATGGTGAATCCTGCCGCCGTGTAGAGCAGCGCCTTCAGCCACAGGCGGGTGTTGTCCCGCTCCGCGTAGTCGTTGATGATCGTGCGCAGGCCGTTCGCGCCGTGCAGCGTGGCGAGCCAGAGCATGATCAGATCCCATGCCTGCCAGAACGGCGAAGCCCAGCGGCCGGCCACGAAGGCGAAGCCGATCTTGGTGACACCGCCGTCCAGCACCAGCTGGATCAGCAGATGGCCCAGGACCAGGACGACCAGCAGGACGCCGGACAGGCGCATGAAGAGCCAGCCGTACATCTCGAAGTTCGTACGGGTCGCCCTGGGCGTCTTGCGGGTACGGGCCCGCGGCGGCTCGATGACCGGGGCCGGATGATCCACGTCGTACGCGCTGACCGCGTCGCTCGCGGGGGTGGTGGTCTCGGCGGACATGTGCGTCAGCTCCCGAACAGTTCGCGCAGCGTGTGCTGGAGGATCGGGTAGAAGGCACCGGCCATCAGCACGACCCAGATACCGACGACGCCCCAGAGCATCTGCCGCTGGTACCTCGCTCCCTTGGACCAGAAGTCGACGGCGATGACACGAAGGCCGTTGAGCGCGTGAAACAGGATGGCGGCCACGAGGCCGTACTCCATCAGGTTCACGACGGGATTCTTGTAGGTGGCAACCACGTTGTCGTACGCCTCGGGCGAGACGCGGACCAGCGAGGTGTCCAGCACATGTACGAACAGGAAGAAGAAGATGAGGACGCCGGTGACTCGATGAGCCACCCAGGACCACATGCCTTCCCGGCCGCGATACAGCGTTCCAGCCGGCACGGAAAAACCCTCCGGAAGCGGATTTGGGGCCTGCCGGCTTCACGGTCGGTCGGGCCCGGCCGGGTACGGTCCACCGGCCCTGGACATCGTACCGACGTGCTGTCGGCAGGTTCGTCCGGGGGGCTCAGGTGTGATCTATCAAGCACGAACGGGCGATCATGCGATACGGAACCCGGATAGATCCGGCAAAGGGGAGGTGTTCGCGGCCAGCCGGACGAGCCTGCCGCGGGCGATGCGCCGCAGCTCCTCCGCGGTGTTGTCGCGCTCCCGCTCCCGCTCGTTGCCCAGCCGGTCCCGGATCCCGGTCAGCAGCCGGTCGAGCCGCTCCTCGGGCCGCAGACCATCCAGACAGATGACGAAAACGTGACCGAATCGACGCTCGTACGCATCGTGGGCGGCCTGGAGCGCGGTGTGGGCGGCCGGCGACCCCAGGCTCTCCGCGGGCGGCAGCTCATGACCGACGACCGACTCGTCCGCGAGCGCCTCGTCCAGATCGGCCGGGGTGAGGTCGTAGCTGGCCTCGTCCCCGGCGGCCAGCAGCGCCTCCAGATCGGGGTACGGGCGGTGGGTCACGATCAGCCGGGCCCAGCGACGGCTGCCGCAACAGGCGAGCAGCGCGGCCTCGGCCGCGTCGGCGGTGGCGGTGTTGAGCCGGTCGAGGCGGGAGGCGGCGGCGCGGGACCTGGACAGCGTGGACTCCTCGGACACGCATGAGACACGCGGGGAACGGGCGCCGCGCCCGGGAGCGGCGGACACCCGGGTCAGGCGTGGGAGACATGGGCTGGGCGCGTGAGCAGTTCACGTTAACGAGGGGCGGGGACGGGGGGCCCGGGGGGAACGCGATATCACCCGAACGGGGAGGTTTTACTGCATGCGGTGGACGGCATTCGGGGCGCAGGGTGTTTTTCGGTCACAAGACGGCCGAATGCCCGAAGCGGGGAGGGCCTAAGGAGGTACACCGCCATGGGATTGCCGCTCAGAGCCACCAAGGCGTCCTGCGTCCGCGGGCTCATCGCGGGTGCCGTCGCCACCCTCGTCCTGGCGGCCCTCGGCTGCCAGCAGACGGACGGCGGCCAGGGCCAGGCCGGCACCCGCTCCTCGCCGGCGCACTCCGCGCACGCCACGACCGCCACCTCGGCGCGGTCCCCCTCGACCACCCCGCCGCACGGCACGGCGGCCTCCGCCCCGCCCCGCACCATCCCCTCCGTCCGCGAGTTCACCCCGACCACGGGCCCTGGCTGGCGGCCCGGCAGCGGCAGCCGGGTGGTGGCCGACCTCGACGGCCCGCTCGCCGACGAGGCCCACATGATCGCCACGGAGCTGGGGCTGCGCACCGCCTCCGGCACCCCCCGCACCGGTGATCTCTCCCTCGCCCTCAAACCGGGGCAGAGCGGTGGTCGCGAGGCGTACACCCTGACGGTCGGCGGCGGCCGCGCCCGGATCACCGGCCCGGCCGACGCGGGCGTCTTCTACGGCACCCGCACCGTGAAACAGGCCCTGCGCTCCGGCGGCCGCCTCCCCGAAGGCGTGATCCACGACCGGCCCGGCCGCGCCCAGCGCGGCCTCAACCTGGACATCGCGCGCAAGTTCTTCTCGGCCCGGTGGATCGAGGCCCGGATGCGCGAGATGGCCGACCTCAAGCTCAACCAGCTCGCCCTGCACTTCTCGGACGATCAGGGCTTCCGCATCCAGAGCACCAGCCACCCCGAGATCGTCTCGGCCCAGCACCTCACCAAGGCCCAGGTCCGGGAGATCGTCGCGCTCGGACAGCGGCTGCACATCACCGTCATCCCCGAGATCGACTCGCCGGGCCACCTCGGCGCCGTCATCAGGGCCCATCCGCAGCTCCAACTGCGCAACGCGGGCGGCACCACGTTCCAGGGGTCGGTGGACATCTCCCAGCCGGCCGCGGCCCGCATCGTCGATCAGCTGATGCGCGAGTACGCCCCGCTCTTCCCCGGCCGCTGGTGGCATCTGGGCGCCGATGAGTACCTCGCGCTGACCGTCGAGGACCCCCAGGCGTCGTTCCCGAAGCTGGTGGCCGCCGCGAAGGCGAAGTACGGCCCCAACGCCCGGGTGCAGGACCTGGTCACCGGCTGGCTGAACGACCGGGCCCGGCTCGCCCGGCAGCTGGGCAAGCAGCCCAAGGCGTGGAACGACGGCTTCTTCGCCGGCGGCGTCGTCAAGCCCGACAAGAACATCGAGGTCGAGTACTGGACCGGACGGCTGAAGGAGACGGCACGGCAGCCGCTGGAGTACCTGAAGGAGGGCCGCAAGGTGGTCAACCTCAACGACTCGTACCTCTACTACGTCCTCGGCGAGCCCGGCGGCTTCACCTACCCGACCGGCGAACGCATTTACGAGAGTTGGTCCCCCGCGGTCCTGCGCAGTTCCACGCCCGTCGCCGACAAGTCCCTGACCGGACCGAACCGGATCCTCGGTGCCCGCTTCGCCATCTGGGGCGACCGGCCCGAGGCCCAGACGCCCGCACAGGTGGCCCAGGGCATCCGGCTGCCGCTCGCGGCGCTGGCCCAAAGGGTGTGGGATCCCGGGAAGCCGCCGCTGAGCTGGTCCGACTTCACCCGGCTCGCCGAGCGGCTCGGGGTCTGAGCGCGGGACCCGGGCGGGAGAGAGCGGGAGAGAAGAGAGAGAAAGGGAAAGGAAGGACGGTCGGGGCCGCCACCCCCCACAGGAGAGGCCCCGACCGTCGATCAGGGAGAGCCGTCAAAGGCTCGCACCCCTTACAGCGTCGCACGCCTCGATTGCGTCACACCTCCCCTTGCACGAAACCGGGGACTTCACCCCGCGTCCAGGGTCCGTTCCGCTCTGGACTTGACCGGTCGGATGCCCGTAACGTGCAGGTCCGCGCTCTGGGCGCGGTCGGAGGCTTTATTTTCTCGCGTGGCCCGCAGCGGGTCACGTTCCCAGGGGGACTCAAAAGACCATGTATCCGTGTGGGAACTGCCGCGCTGTCGCCGTCGGCCCCGACGGGCGCTGTGCCGCATGCGGGACGTACCAGCAGCAGCTCCAGCAGCCCTCCGCGCCGCCGCAGCAGCCGTCCGTCCCGCCGCAGATGCCGCCGACACCCGGCGGCTACCCGGCTGCCCCGCCCATGGGCATGCCGACCGGCGGGGTCGATCTGCGGCGCGGGCTCTCCACCACGCTCGTCGCGCTGTTCGGCGTGGCGCTGCCGGCGCTCATCTTCCTCTTCGTGGGGCGTTCCGGCCAGTACAGCGTGATCGGGGACATGCTGGACGCGGTCGAGGGCAAGTCCGTCTCCATCACCGAGGAGGACCTCAACGACGCCGACGACCTGTTCACCACCGCACAGGTCATCTACTCGCTGCTCACCGTCGCGATCGCCGTGGTCTGGGCGATCTGGTTCCGGCGGCTGCGGCTGAACGCCGAGGTCTTCGCGCCCGGCCAGCACCGCTTCAGCAGCGGCTGGGCGGCCGGTTCATGGTTCACCCCCGTCGTCAACTTCTGGTTCCCCAAGCAGATCGCCAACGACATCTGGCGCGCCAGCTCCCCGCAGGGGCCGCACGCCGTCAGCCGCGGTCTGCTCAACGGCTGGTGGGTCACCTGGATCGTCGCGCTGATCACCAACGCCATCGGCGGCATCCGCTACAACCTGCTGCGGGGCAAGGTGGAGGGCGACGACTACGCCCCCTCCCCCTCCGAGGCCAAGAGCGACATCGAGAGCCTGCACTCCATCCTGGCCTTCGACATGTTCGCGATCGTGATCTTCATGGCCGCGGCGGTCCTCGCGCTGCTGCTGGTCCGGCAGATCACCGCGATGCAGGAGCAGCGCGCCTCGCTGCCCCCGCAGATGGGCGGACCGGCGCCGTACGGCATGCCGGCGCCGAACCCGTACGGCGCCCCGGCGCCCGGACCGGCCCCGTACGGTGCCCCGGCCCCCGGGCCCGGCTCGTACGGTGCCCCGCAGATGCCACCGACCCCGCCATCCGGCCAGCCCGGTCAGCAGTACCCGCCCTACGGGCAGGGCTAGCCCGCGGCTACGCCGGAATCGACTGGACCACGGATTCTCCGAGTGGGGCAGGAAGAGAGCGTGCAGGCGGACGACGCGGAACTGACCGCCGCGGTACTCGCGGCGCAGGAAGGGGACGAGACCGCCTTCCGGACCGTCTACCGGTCCGTGCACCCTCGCCTCCTCGGCTATGTGCGCACGCTGGTCGGTGACGGAGACGCGGAGGACATCACCTCCGAAGCATGGCTGCAGATCGCCCGCGACCTGCAACGCTTCAGCGGAGATGCCGACCGTTTCCGGGGCTGGGCGGCCCGAATAGCCCGCAATCGCGCACTGGACCACATACGGATGCGCGGCCGCCGCCCGGCCATCGGCGGCGATGAGTCGGAGCTGGAGTTCCGCGCCTCCGACGCGGACACCGCCGGTGAGGCGATGGAGGCCCTCGGCACCGGCCGGGCGCTCGGGCTGATCGCCCAGCTGCCGCAGGACCAGGCCGAGGCGGTGGTGCTCCGGGTGGTCCTCGGCCTCGACGCCAAGAGCGCGGCCGCGGTGCTGGGCAAGCGGCCGGGGCGGTGCGTACGGCCGCCCACCGGGGTCTGCGGCGGCTCGCGGACTTGATCGGCCCGGCGGCGGGCGACGATCCGGCGGTGCTCGAGGGGATCCCGGGGCAACGTGAGTCACACGGCGGCGGAGCAACCAAGCCGGGTGCGGCGAAGTCTGCTGGTGTGACGGATTCACGCGCGCCAACGCAGAAGGACATGTGATGGCCGAAGACCACCGCTACAGCTGGCTGGATGACAGTGCCGCGGAGCGGTTGCTTCGCGGCGAACCGGTCGAGGGGCAGCCCGGGGCTCCCGACGGCCGGGGCGACGAGTCATATGCCGAAGCGGAGCGGTTGGCGGCCGTACTCAGCGCCGTCGCCGGGGCGGGCCGCCCGGCGGCCCCCTCCGACGCGTCCGCGCTTCCGGGCGAGGAAGCGGCCATGGCCGCCTTCCGGGCGGCCCGGGTCGCCGTCGAGGCCGAAGCGGAAGCCGTCGCCGAGCCGGGGGTGGCCCGGCGGCCGCAGCGGATCCGGATGTTCAGACAGAGACAGCCGCGGCTGCGCCGCCCCCTGCGGGCGGGCATGATCGCGATGGTGGCCGGCTGTGCGCTGAGCGGTTTCGCGGTCGCGGCCGCGGCGGGTGTGCTGCCCACCCCGTTCGGGCCGAGCCACCACACTCCTGGCCCCTCGGTGAGCATGTCGGACGCCGGACCCGGCGGGGAATCCGCCCATCCGGAGATCTCCGAGGACGGCGGAACGACGGCGCCCGGCTCCAGTGGTTCAAGCGACAACGATGCCAGCGATGTGGGTTCGAACGGCGCCCAGGGCGGAACCGTCACTTCCGGTCCGGAGGGCGACGACACGGGCAAGGACGGGAAGTCGAAGGGCCCCTCGTCGAAGGGGAAGCACGGCACCTCGGGATGGGCCCTCCGCATCTGCCCCCGTTACCTGACCGCGGAGTCGGCGGGCGTGGACCTCGACAAGAAGTCGCTGAAGAAGCTCACGGAGGCGGCCGGCAGCGAATCCGCCATCCACGGCTACTGCACCCAGGTCCTCGCCGACGACGGCGCGGACGCCCCGCGCAGCGACGACAGCACGGACAGCGGTTCGGACAACGGCGGCGGCAACAGCGGGTCCGATGGCTCCGGCTCCGGTGACAGCGGCGGGTCGGACAGCGGTGGTTCGGACGGCGGCGGCGATTCGGGAAAAGGTGGCGGGGACGACACCACAGTCCCCCAGCCCCCGCCACCGCCGAGCGACACCACCGGCACCACCGGCACGCCGAGCGCCACTACGACACCGACGCCCGCAAGTGACTCCACGGCGTCAACCGACCCGGTGACGGCTACGGAAACGGGTGCCGACTGAGGCTCCGGCACCCAGGTGTGACGTTTTTTTCAGCGGTGACGCTGAAAGAAATGGGCCGACTGGTCATCGGCCGCGCGGGAGCCGAGGTTCCCCCCGTACCGACGGCTCCGCGCATTCGGCGCGGGCAGAGCACGTTCCCCCGGCTCTGCCCGCGCCGCCCCTCTTTGCGCCTAAGTCGGCGCCGCTCTCGCGGACCGGGTACTCGCCATCGGAGTTCCGCAATTGATGGTTGCGGGCCTACTTGTAGACCACGACCTTGTCGCCCGCCTCGACCTTGCCGAAGAGCGCAGCGATCTTCTTCTTGTCCCGCACGTTCACACAGCCGTGCGAGGCACCGCTGTAGCCGCGGGCGGCGAAGTCCGACGAATAGTGCACCGCCTGGCCGCCGCTGAAGAACATCGCGTACGACATCGGGGTGTGATAGATCGTCGACACATGGTCGCGGCTCTTGAAGTTGACCTGGAACAGCCCCTCCCGGGTCGGGGTGTACTCCGAGCCGAAGCGCACATCCATCGCCGACACCACCCGCCCGTTGACCATCCAGGCCAGGGTGCGGCTGCTTTTGCTGATGCACAGCACCCGGCCGGTCAGGCACCGCGGATCCGGCTTCGCCAGCGGAAGAGTGGTCGGCGGATAGAGCTGGTCGTGCGTGGGCGTCTTGGTCGCCGAGCGCAGTGAGGTCCAGGTGCGCCGGCTCACCGAGCCGGTGACCGAGAGGCCGTGGCCCCGCTGGTACGCGCTGACCGACGCCTGCGTGATCGTGCCGTAGTAGCCCGTCGGGTTCCGGTTGAAGAGGCCGAGCGCGCGCAGCCGCGCCTGGAGCTCGCGCACCCGGTCCCCGCTGGTGCCGACCGCGATCACGGGCGGGGCCACCCTCGGCGCGGTGTGCCGCGGTGTGACGGGCGTCGTGGTGCGCGGCGGGGGCGCCACGACCCGCTTGGGCTTGGGCTTGGCCTTGTGCGTGAACGTGCGATGCGGCCGGGGCGTCTCCCGCGCGGGTGCGCTCGTACTGGCCCTGGCCTGCGGTCTCTCCTGCCCCCGGCCGTCCACGGTCGCTTCCCCCGCCCGGCACCCCGCGACCAGTGCCGCCGCCGTGGCCGTGGCCAGCGCCGTGCCGACCACCGCTGTCCGGTGCATCTGAACCCCCCACTCCCTGATCTTTTTGCTCTGAATGCTTCCCGAAGCTGCCAGGAGGCGAACATCGACGCATGCTGTGAGCAAGGCCCCGTACCGGGAGAACGCCCGGTATCAGCCACCAGGAGGCGTGGAGACATGGCGCGCGAGTCGGAGTCGGGATTCCCCGTCGAGCCGGTGTACGGGCCCGGCGCGCTCAGCGGCTGGGATGCGGGCGGGCGGCTGGGCGAGCCGGGGGAGTATCCCTTCACCCGCGGGGTCTATCCGACGATGTACACCGGCCGCCCCTGGACGATGCGGCAGTACGCCGGGTTCGGCACCGCGGCCGAGTCCAACGCCCGCTACCGGCAGCTGATCGAGCACGGCACCACCGGACTGTCGGTGGCCTTCGACCTGCCGACCCAGATGGGCTACGACTCCGACGCGCCCCTCGCGCACGGTGAGGTCGGCAAGGTGGGCGTGGCCATCGACTCGATCGAGGACATGCGGGTGCTGCTGGGCGGCATTCCGCTGGACCGGGTCTCGACCTCCATGACCATCAACGCGCCCGCGGCCCTGCTGCTGCTCCTCTACCAACTCGTGGCCGAGGAGCAGGGCGTGGCCGGGAGCCAGCTGACCGGCACCATCCAGAACGACATCCTCAAGGAGTACATCGCCCGCGGCACCTATATCTTTCCGCCCGGCCCCTCGCTGCGGCTGGTCGCGGACATCTTCAAGTACTGCAAGGCCGAGCTGCCGAAGTGGAACACCATCTCGATCTCCGGCTACCACATGGCGGAGGCCGGGGCCTCGCCCGCGCAGGAGATCGCCTTCACCCTGGCCGACGGCATCGAGTACGTCCGTACGGCCGTCGCGGCGGGGATGGACATCGACGACTTCGCACCCCGGCTCTCCTTCTTCTTCGTCTCCCGCACCACGCTGCTGGAGGAGGTCGCCAAGTTCCGGGCCGCGCGCCGGATCTGGGCGCGGGTGATGCGGGAGGAGTTCGGCGCCCGCGATCCGAAGTCCCAGATGCTGCGCTTCCACACCCAGACCGCGGGCGTCCAACTCACGGCCCAGCAGCCCGAGGTGAATCTCGTACGCGTCGCCGTCCAGGGCCTGGCCGCCGTGCTCGGCGGCACCCAGTCGCTGCACACCAACGCCTTCGACGAGGCCATCGCGCTCCCGACCGGCACCTCCGCCCGGCTGGCGCTGCGCACCCAGCAGGTGCTGGCGTACGAGACCGATGTGACGGCGACCGTGGACCCCTTCGCGGGCTCCTACGCCGTCGAGTCGCTGACCGACGCCGTCGAGGCGGCGGCTGTCGATCTGATGCGGCGGGTCGAGGACCTGGGCGGTGCGGTGGCCGCCATCGAGCGGAACTTCCAGAAGGAGGAGATCGAGCGCAGCGCCTACCGGATCGCCCGGGAGACGGACGCGGGGACACGGGTGGTGGTCGGCGTCAACCGCTTCCAGCTCGAGGAGGAGGCGCCGTACGAGCCGCTGCGGGTGGACCCGGAGATCGAGGCCCGGCAGCGCGACCGGCTCGCCCGCTTGCACGCCGAACGCGACCGGTCGGCGGTGGGCGCGGCGCTCTCCTCCCTGCGGAAGGCCGCCGAGAGCGAGCCGGGCACGGCCAATGTGCTGTACCCGATGAAGGACGCGCTCGCGGCGCGGGCCACGCTTGGTGAGGTGTGCGATGCGTTGCGGGAGGTGTGGGGGGCGTACAAGCCGGTGGACGCGTTCTGAGGGCGCCGGAGTCGGTCGGGGGCCGGCCCGGGGCCGTTGTCAGGGGGTTGGGTGACACTGGAGCCATGTCGTCGTCACCCCGCCGTGCCTGCCCGGTCTGCACCCGTGAGATCGCGGTCGTCGGTGGGCGCTTCGCCCGCCATGACCCGCCGGGGCGGCGCTCCGCCCTTGAGCTGATCTCCTGCCCCGGTTCGCGGCGGATCGCGCCGCTGCTGACCACGCCGCCGAAGCTCTTCGGAGTGGACGAGCCGCCGACGCCGGGGCAGCAGTCGCTGTTCTAGGACGCGCCAGGTCTGCCCCTTCCCGCAGCGTCGATATGCGGCGGAGCCGCATATCGACGCTGCGGGAAGGGGCGGGTAGGAGAAAGACCCCGCCGCCCCAGCGGCCCCGCTACGCCGCCGCGCCCACCAGCCTGGAGGCGAGCGTCACCCCCGGGCCGGCGTCCGTCAGGGCCGCCATCAGCTGGTCACCCGCGGCCTTCAGCGCCGTGTCGTCCATCGGCCCCAGCGCATCCAGCACGAACATCGCCCGGGTAGTGGCATGGGTGAGCCGGGTGCGGGTGCATTGGCGCCAGTTCCAGCGGCGGCAGGTGACGCCCGCCTCGTCGCGCCAGACCACCTCGCCGGGCGACGGGTGCTCCACCACGGGCTCGCCCCCGGCCGTCGTCTCGAAGGGCTCGTCGCCCTCGGCACGCACGAGCCGGGCCGCGCCCACGTAGTGGTCGAGGTCCTCGCCGCCCAGGGGGATCACCTGCGCGACCGAGATCGCGTTGTAGATGTCGGTCAGCCGGTCCACCCGGGGCAGCCCGGCGGGTGCCCGCCGCAGCAGCGCCTCCGCGCTGGGTCGGGTGCGCTGGGGCTTCGCCCCGAAGGCGCGGAACGCCTCGCGCCAGGCGGCCAGATGCGGATGCTCCTCCACCGGCCCGTCCCCGAACCGCTCCCGCGCCGCCTGCTCCGCGTCGGCCAGCAGCCGCTCGCTCAGCTCGTCGCTCGGCCCGGGACGCAGCCCCTCGGCGGTGATGAGCAGCGCCCGGTAGTCGGGGCGCAGGGCGTGCACGGCGGGGTCGATGGCGGCGGAGTCCAGCCAGCCTGCGGCGTCGTTCGTCATGCGGTCCACTATGGCATACGGTGAAGTGCAGTGTGATGTACGGGCCTGAGGTCAACCCCACCCCGGAGACGGTGGGCGGCCCGATAGTGGCGTACGGCCGGGAACGGCACGCTCTTCGGCATGACCACACGTACTTTCGACTCCGGCCCCCGCCGCCGGGCCCTCCTGGCCGCCACCGCCCTCGCCACCCTCGGCGTGGGCATGGCCCAGCCGAAGGCGGTCGCCGCCCCGGCCGCGCGGCGGGTGCGGCTGACGCTGCCCGCGCCCACCGGGCCGTACCCGGTGGGCACCGTCTCCCACCGCCTCGTCGATCCGGGCCGGCCCGATCCCTGGGTCGCCTCCCGACCGTCGCGCGAACTGATGGTCAGCGTCCGCTATCCGGCTCGGGACGTCGAGCGGTATCCGCGCGCCGCGCAGCTCCTGCCCGGCGAGGCGGCCGGTTTCGATCGGCTGAACAACTTCGGGGGCGTGCCACAGGGCCGTATCGACTGGGCGGCGACGCGCACCTTCGCCCACCAGGGGGCCCCGCCCGCGCGGGCGCGCCGGGGCGCCGGGCGTCCGGTGCTGCTCTACTCGCCCGGCGTCGGCGACCCCCGCTCGCTGGGCACCACGCTCACCGATGAGCTGGCCTCGCGCGGCTACGTCGTGATCTGCGTCGACCACACCTACGACGGGTCGGCGGTCGAGTTCCCGGACGGCCGGGTCGAGACCAGCAGGCTGCCGGAGGAGTACGAACGCGCCAAGCGCGAGGGCACGGTCGTCGAACTGCTGCGGAAGACCTGTGCCGTGCGGGTGGCGGATCTTCGCTTCGTCCTCGACCGGCTGGATGCGCTCGTCGCCCCGATGCCGCTCGACCGGTCCGCCATCGGCGCGTTCGGGCAGTCGGCGGGCGGCTTCGCGGCCCTTCAGGCGATGCACGACGACCGGCGCATCGCGGCGGCCGTGAATCTGGACGGGGTGCTGGCCTATGTCGAGGGGGACCAGGACCCCGGCCCCCTCTCCACGGTCGCCGCGGACGGGCTGGACCGTCCCGTGCTGACCATGGGCAAGGACGGAAACGACCACCACACCGTGCCGTCGTGGGCCGCGCTGTGGGAGCACAGCTCGGGCCCGCGCCTCGATCTGACGCTGCTCGGTTCGGACCATGCGACCTACACCGACGCCACGTCGATGCTGCCGCGGATCGCCGTGCGGCTCGGCCTGCCGGAGAAGGTGGTGACCGACGCGATCGGCACGGTCGACCCGGAGCGGGCGGTGGCCGTGCAGCGCGCGTACGTCCCGGCGTTCTTCGACCGCGAGCTGCGCCACCGCGATGACGCGGGGCTGCTGGATGGGCCGTCGGCCCGCTACCCGGAGGTGCGATTCGTCGACTAGGCCCCGATCCGAGCCCGGGCCGAGTACCCCTAAAACAGTCCGAGCTGGGTCGTGAGCAAGGCGAGGACGACGACGAGCGACCAGCCGAGCAGATGCTCCAACAGGTGATCCTCGCCGTCGGAGGGGCCTCCGGTGCGGGAGTGGAGGCCGATACGGCGCGCCGCGATGTCGGTCATGCGGGTGTCCTCTGTGCTCAGCGATGATCGTGATGAAAGTGATGAAACGGGTCATCACCGTTGCCCAGGGTGCGCGGAGCAGCCGCCAGGGGTAAAGGGGAAGTGGCCGAACTCACCCGAGGAGGACCACGGTGACCAGCGTCATTCCCAAGGGTCTGGGCGAGCAGATCCGCGCCCTGGCCGGAGGCGAGGTGACCTCCCATGCGCTGGTCGAGCAGGCGCTCGAGCGCATCGCCGAGACCCAGCCCACCCTGAACGCCTTCCGCCGTATCCGCGCCGAGGCCGCCCTGCGCGAGGCCGCCGAGGCCGACCGGCGGCTGGCGGCGGGGGAGCGGCTGCCGCTGCTCGGGGTTCCGCTCGCGGTCAAGGACGATACGGATGTGGCGGGCGAGCCCACCGCCTTCGGCTGCTGCGGCGACTTCCCGGCCAAGGTCGAGGACGGCGAGGCGGTGCGGCGGCTGAGGGCGGCCGGGGCCGTGATCGTCGGCAAGACCAACACCCCCGAGCTGGGCCAGTGGCCGTTCACCGAGGGCCCCGCCTTCGGCGACACCCGCAACCCCTGGAACCCGGAGTACACCCCCGGCGGCTCGTCCGGCGGCGCCGCGGCCGCCGTCGCCGCCGGGCTGGTCCCCGCCGCGCTCGGCTCCGACGGCGCGGGCTCGGTCCGCATCCCCGCCGCCTGGACGCACCTGATCGGCATCAAGCCCCAGCGCGGCCGGATCTCCACCTGGCCGGACGCCGAGTCGTTCAACGGCATCACCTGCAACGGCCCGCTCGCCCGTACGGTCGCCGACGCGGCGCTGCTGCTGGACGCCGTCAGCGGCAACTGCGAGGGGGATCTGCACTGCCCGGAGCCGGTGGATGTGCTGTCCGCGGTGGGCCGCGACCCGGGGCGGCTGCGGATCGCCCTCTCGTTCAAGACGGCCTTCACCGGCACCCCGAAGAGGCTGGACCCGCTGGTGCGGGCCTCGGTCGTCCGGCTCGCCGGGCGGCTGGCGGCCCTCGGCCATGAGGTCGTGGAGGCCGAGCCGCGCTACGGGCTCGTGGGCTTCTCGTTTCTGCCGCGTGCCACGGCCGGGCTCTTCGAATGGTCCGGCCGCGTCCCCGATCCGCTGCTGCTCGACATCCGCACCCGCCACGCCGCCCGCAACGGCCGGCTGCTGGGCGGCGCCGCGCTGCGGTGGGCGCGGTCGTACGAGGAGCCGCTGCGGCGCCAGGTCGGGGCGATCTTCCAGCGCTTCGACGTCATCCTCTCCCCGACGACGGCCACGCCCCCGCTGCGGATCGGCGCCATGGCCGCGCTGTCGGGGTGGCAGACCGATCGGGCCATGATCGCGGCGTGTCCGTACGCCTGGCCGTGGAACGTGCTGGGGTGGCCCGCGATGAACGTCCCCGCCGGGTTCGCCGACCCCGAGCGCACGCTGCCGCTGGGCGCCCAGCTCCTCGGCCCGGCCAACAGCGAGCCCGTGCTGATCTCGCTGGCGGCCCAGCTGGAGGCCGATCAGCGGTGGTACGAGCACCGGCCTCCGGTCCAGCCGTCGGTGTGACGTTTTGAGGCCGCCGGGCGCCGTAAGGCGTGAGCCGACTGGTCATCGTCCGTACTCGTACCGACGATGCCGGGAGGCGACATGAGCGGGGAGTTCTGGCGGACGATCCAGCTGGCCATGGAGAAGGACAACTGGACGGCCCGTCTTGTCGTAGTGAGCTGCGTGACGGCGGCTGCCGTGCTCGGCATCTGCCTGATCGGCGCTACCAGGTGATCAGGATCGGCGGCCGCGCGGCGTCGGCGTCGGGCTGGATGTCGTCGTGAGCCTTGTCTCATTTTCGCTGGTGCCCCAACTCGGCGCCCATGGGCGCCGGGAGGGGCGTCGGCCCCTGCTGCCGAGGGGTCCGCCGGGCCTCCGGGCCCGGCGGCTCTCTGGGTAGAAAAGCCCAGGTCAGGTGGGCCTCTATCAGTAGGGAGGGCTTGGTCGCGGCCGGTCGGCGGTGGGCGGAGCTCTGGCTAGACTTCCGCCACATGGTGACGACAGTGGCCGAAAAGAGACGGCGGCGGAGAAAACAGACCGGGCAGATATTCGTCAACGCCTCCGGTGGGCGGCGCCAGCTTCTGGCGTTCGTGGCGCTGGCCGTCGGCTGTGCCTGCCTCGGTTATCTGCTGCTTCTCGGCACGGCCCTGTCCGGGGTGCTGTGGCAGGCCGACCGGGAGCCGCCCAGGACCGTCGAGCGGTCCACCACGGGCGACACCAACGGCACCACAGGCGGTGCCGCCGGCGGCGACCAGGCCGCCGGACACTGGCCCAGCACCTACTCCTACGGCGCCGAGGTGACCGAGCCCCTTGCCGATGCCGAGCCGTCCAGGGGCGGCCCCTGGTGAGCCCCCGGCACGCACACCGCCCCGAGCCGCGTGGCCATTGGCTGTTGCTGATCATCGTCGTCTCGGCCGTCGCCGCCGCGCTGGTCTTCGAGGGCTGGACCACCCATGAGGTCGCCTCCCAGCCGACGCGCCGCCCCTGCACGAGCCCCATGCCGAAGGCCGCCGACACCGGGAAGCCGGTCGTACGCATCGGAGGCGGCGGCAGCACGGTCGAGACGGCCGGGATGCCGGACCGCACCGTCGCCCTCACCTTCGACGGGGGACCCGACCCCGTATGGACCCCGCGCCTGCTGGACCTGCTGCGCGGCCACCACGCGCACGCCACCTTCTTCCTCTCCGGCGCGCAGGCGGTCCGCCACCCCGAGCTCGTCAAGCGGATCCGTGCCGAGGGGCATGAGATCGGTTCCGGCGCCTACACCGGATCCGATCTGGGCTCGGCCTCGTCCCCGCGCACCCGGCTGGAGCTCTCCCTCACCCAGACCGCGCTCGCGGGCACCGCCGGCATCAACACCAAACTCCTGCGGCTGCCGCTCACCACCCAGGCCGACACGATGTGCGGCGGTGAGTGGACGGCCGCCCGGCGCGCGGCCGATCAGGGCTATCTCCTGGTCGCGGCGGACCGGCCGCTGCGGAAGCCGGAACGGGGCGTCGTCCGGCAGTACAGCCAGAACGACACGGGCTACGCCGAGGCGAACAAGCTCCTCCGGAACCGGAAGATCGAGAAGTTCACCACGGTGTCCGAGGGGCTCGGCGGCCCCCCGGTCAACACTCCGGTGTCGACCGTCGGCCGCCTGCAGGGCGAGGCGCTGATCCAGGTCCAGGGCATCGGGCACATCTTCGTCCAGGCCATGACCTGGGTCCTCGGCATCGCGGGCGCCCTGGCCCTGCTCCGACAGGGGCTGCTCGTCTTCTTCGCCCGGGCCCATGTGCGGCGCCTCCAGCGCGTCCGGCCCGGCGCGCCCTGGCTGCGCGAGGTGGACGAGCCGGTGACGGTGCTCATCCCCGCGTACAACGAGGAGGCGGGCATCGAGTCCACCGTCCGTTCGCTGCTCGCCTCCACCCACTGGCAGCTCCAGATCATCGTGATCGACGACGGCTCGACGGACCGGACGGCCGACCTCGCCACCTGGATCGACGACCCCCGGGTGCTGGTGGTCCGCCAACCCAACGCGGGCAAGGCCGCCGCCCTCAACACCGGCCTCGTCCATGCCCACCACGACATCGTGGTGATGGTCGACGCCGACACCGTCTTCGAACCGGACGCCATCCACCGCCTCGTCCAGCCGCTCGCCCACCCGGCCGTCGGCGCGGTCAGCGGCAACACCAAGGTCGGCAATCGCCGTCGGCTGCTGGGCAAGTGGCAGCACCTGGAGTACGTCTTCGGGTTCAACCTCGAACGCCGGATGTTCGAGGTGCTGGAGTGCATGCCGACCGTGCCCGGCGCGATCGGCGCCTTCCGGCGGGACGCGCTGATGGGCGTCGGCGGAGTCAGCGAGGACACCCTCGCCGAGGACACCGACCTCACGATGGCCCTGTGGCGGGCGGGCTGGCGGATGGTCTACGAGGAGACCGCCATCGCCTGGACCGAGGTCCCGACCTCCCTGCGCCAGCTGTGGCGCCAGCGGTACCGCTGGTGCTACGGCACGCTCCAGTCCATGTGGAAGCACCGCCGCGCCCTCCGCGAGGTCGGCCAGGCCGGACGCTTCGCCCGCCGGGCGCTGCCCTATCTCTTCGTCTTCCAGGTCGCGCTGCCGCTGCTCGCCCCGATCGTGGACGTCTTCGCGCTGTACGGCGTGCTGTTCGCCAATCCCGTGGAGTCGATCGGGGTGTGGCTCGCCTTTCTCGTGGTGCAACTGCTCGGCGCGGGATACGCGTTGCGACTGGACAAGGAGCGGCTGACGGCGCTGTGGGCGATGCCCCTGCAGCTCTTCGTCTACCGGCAACTGATGTATCTGGTGATCATCCAGTCCGTGGTCAGCGCGCTGTTCGGCACGCGGTTGCGGTGGCACCGCATCCACCGCTCCGGTTCGGCCGCGGACCGGCTGACCGCCCAGCCCGCCGAGCGCCGTCTGTCATCCAACTGAGGAGGTGAGGGAGAACGATGTCCCACGACTGGCCGGGCAACGGCAACGGCAACGGCAACGGCAACGGCAATGGCAATGGCAATGGCTACGGCTACGAGTCCGGCCATGACGACGAGTACGACGCGGGCTACGGTGAGCCCGCGCCCCGCCGCCGGTGGCCCCGGCGGTTGCGGCGCACGGTGGTCGTCCTGCTCGCGGTGGCCCTGGTGGGCGGCGCCTCCACCTACGGCTGGGCCTGGTCCAAGCTGAACACCGACGTCGACTTGGGCAAGGTCGAGCACCGTCCCGCGAAGGGCAAGGGCACCAACTACCTCGTCGTGGGCTCCGACAGCCGCGACGGGCTCTCCGGCCGGGACAAGAAGAGCCTGCACACCGGCTCCGCCGAGGGCCGCCGCACCGACTCGATGATGGTGCTGCACACCGGCGCCCACGGCGCGACGCTGATGAGCCTGCCGCGCGACTCCTGGGTGACCATCCCGCCCTACACCTACCCCATGACCGGTAAGCGCCCCGGGCCGTCGAAGAACAAGCTCAACGCCGCGTTCTCGGCGGGCGGTCCCGAACTGCTGGTGCGGACCATCGAGCACAACACCGGCCTGCGGATCGACCACTACGCGGAGATCGGCTTCGCGGGCTTCGTGAACGTCGTCAACGCGGTCGGCGGCGTCCATCTCTGCCTCGACAAGCCCATCAAGGACAAGAAGTCGGGCGCCGACCTGAAGGCAGGGTGTCAGACGCTGGACGGCCACCAGGCGCTGGCCTTCGTCCGCCAGCGCCACCAGGAGGCCAAGGGAGACCTCGGCCGCAGCCAGAACCAGCAGAAGTTCCTGTCCGCGCTCGCGCAGCAGGCCGCACGGCCGAGCCAGGCCCTCGTCCCGTGGAAGGTCTTCCCCACCGTGGGCGCGGGCCTGGACACGCTCATCGTGGACAAGGGCATGGACCTGCGGACGCTCATGGCCATGTTCAAGGCGATGAAGCGTGTCGCGGGCGGCAGCGGCAACCGGCTGAACGTCCCCGTGGCTGGTCGTGGGATCGCCACGTCCAAGGGCAGCGCGCTGAAGTGGGACGAGGGGCGGGCGAAGTGGCTCTTCGAGCGGCTGCGGAACGATCAGCCGGTGGGTCGCCGCGGGTAGGGGGTGCGCGGGGGTCTCTCCCCTCCCCGCCCCTTCCCGAAACTGGGGCTCCGCCCCAGACCCCGGGTTGGGGCTCTGCCCCGGGCCCTGGGGTGGGGCCCGCCTCAGACCTCGGACCGGGGCTCCGCCTCAGGCCCCGGGGTCCAGGGGCGAAGCCCCTGGTTTCGGGAAGGGGTGGGGAGGGGAGCAGCCCGCCGCAGGCGTCACGGCCCGTCGGGGCCCCTAGTTGTTGCTGGCGTAGTGGACGAACGCGGTCCAGGAGGCTGGGGTGACGGCGAGTCGGGGGCCGTTGGGGTTCTTGGAGTCGCGGATGTGGATGGTGCCGCGGGTGAGGGTGGTGGCGACCTCAACACATGAGGGGCCTTCATTGCTGCTGTAGCTGCTCTTCGTCCAGGCGACCTCGACGCACGAGGGGCCGTCGTCCGTGCTGTAGCTGCTCTTTATCCACTGCGGTGCGGAATCAGAGGGCTTGAGGGTCATGTCTCTCCCAGCACTTTCTCGATGAAGGCACGTGACTCCCGTGGTGTGAGAGCCTGCGCCCGGATGATCCCATACCGAATGTCCAGGATCTGGGCGTCTTTGGGATCGGCGATCACTCGGCTGATGATCTGGATTTCGCTCAGGCCGACCGTCGCCGCGTCTTTGAGCCTGAGCAGCCGGAACGAACCGCCGAGACCGGCGTTTTCCTCTCGGTTCAGAGGCAGGACCTGGAGGTCCACGTTCCGCAACTGACTCACCTCCAACAGGTGTTCGAGTTGCCGTCGCATCACCATTTTGCCCCCGATGGGGCGGCGCAACGTCGCTTCGCACTGCACGAAGTTGAAGATTGGCCGAGCTGTGGTGACGTCGATGATTTCCTGGCGGGCCATGCGCGCAGCCACCCGCTGCTCTACCTCTTCGTCCGTGAACGCGGGGCGTCGTTCACGGAACACAGCTGTCGCGTACTCATCGGTCTGCAACAGGCCATCGATCACCGAGTTGTTGTAGGCGCCCAGCTCGACGGCTTCGGCCTCCAACTTCGCGATGTCCCGAACCTTCTTCGGGTAGCGGGCCTCCGCAACATCCTTCTTCATCGCGGCGATCTTCCCGCCAGCCTCAAGAACCCGATCCGCGTTCTCCAAGAACTCCGGGCTGGGGATGCGCCGGGCCCGTTCGACGGCCGAAACCTGCTCCTCGCCGTAACCGATCGCCGCCCCCAACTCGGCCTGTTTCAGCCCGGCCGCTTCCCGCCACAATTTGATCTGACGGCCGACCGTCCTCAGGACCGCGCCGCTCTCCTCATCCTCCATACGGGACCACCTCCCACCCGGCGCCGCCGGACAGGCCCGGACCAGGGCCGGACAGTCACTGCCCGTATCGGCGTCGCTACTTTTCAGCCTATTCGCGCGCGGCCACTCTGAGTGACGTGAGCCAACAAATCACTCGAACCGACACTTCCGTTTCGCCCTTCACCGTCCTGCTCTCGGCCACCCGCAAGGGCGCCCGCCTGGCACGACTCCTCGGGACGGAACGCATCCGCTCGTGGGGCCTGCCGCATGAGACGGCGGCGTTGATCATCGCCGAGCTGGCTGCCAACGCCGCGCTGCACGGCCGCGTCCCGGGGCGGAACTTCCGGCTGACACTCAGCGTCACCGGGAACACCCTCCGTATCGAGGTCCGGGATCCCCGGGTCGAACGGCTGCCGACCGTGCGCCCGGCCCCCGAGCCCGAGGCGCCACGCGAGTGCGGGCACGGGCTGTTGCTGGTCGAGGAGTTGGCCGACCGCTGGGGCGTCGTACCCGAGCTGATCGGCAAGACGGTATGGGCCGAGCTCGACGGCACGCCGTGTACGGGGCTCACCGGAACGAAGCGAGATTCTCGGTGGCCCACTGGCGGAACGTACGGCCGGGGCGGCCGGTGATCCGCTCGGCGGAGCGTGACGCCTCGATCCGCCGGTCGGACATCTGGGCCCAATAGTCCAGCACCGCAGCGACGAGCGGCGCGGGAACGTGGGTGCTCAGGTGGGCGGCCGCCTGCTCCGGAGCCGGTGCGCGCAACTCGATCTCACGGTTCAGCAGGTCCCCCAGGATCCGCGCCTGGTCACGGAAGCTGAGCACCTCCGGGCCGCCCAGGCTGATCGTCTCGCCATCCAGCGTGTGGCTGGTCAGGGACGCCTCGGCGACATCGATGATGTCGTGGGGGTGGATGACGTCCAGGCACGCTTCCGGATATGCCTGCTCGACCGGGCGGTCGGCGCGGATGGATTCCGCCCAGCCCAGGGTCATGGTGGCGAACCCGCCGGGGCGTAGCACGGTCGAGGTGAGGGGCGCGGCGCGCAGCGCCCGTTCCACCAGCAGGTGGTGGCGGGCCAGCGCGTTGTGTTCGGCGTTGCGGAGGTTCACCGAGTCGGACGAGAGCAGCACCATCCGTCGCACTCCGGCCGATATCGCCGCGTCCAGAAACTCCTCGATCCCGGTGGGCTCGGCGTAGAGGAATACGTCGGTCACTCCGGCCAGAGCGGGCGCGAACGTCGTCGCGTCGGCGAGGTCGAGCGCGACGGCCGTGACGCCGGGGGGCGGGTCGGCCTGCTCCGGGGCGCGGCTGGCCGCCCGGACGTCGTGGCCGGATGCGGACAAGCGGTGCAGCAGACCGGCGCCGATGCCGCCACGGGAGCCGGTGATCAAGATGGTCATGTCGGTACCTCCGGTCGGACAGGGATGCGCTGTCCACCCTGCGTCGGCTCATGAATCGCGTCCAACGAATGGTTTCGCTCGCAGCCATCACCACGTGCGATAGTTCTGGTATGGAGCTGCGGCAACTGGAGTGCTTCGTCGCGGTGGCGGAGGAGTCGAGCTTCACCCGCGCCGCGGCTCGGCTGCACCTCGTGCAGTCCGCGGTCTCGGCGACGATCGCCTCCCTGGAGCGGGAGTTGCACACCCAGCTGCTGTGGCGCACGTCCAGGCGGGTCGGGCTCACGGAAAGCGGATACGCGCTCCTGCCGAAAGCCCGGGTGGCCCTTGACGCCGCCCGTGCTGCGCGCGCCGCCGTCGAGGAGGTCAGCGGCACTGTCCGGGGGGCTCTGCGCGTCGGGACGATGAGTTCACTCGGGCCGATCGACCTGCCCGCCATGCTGGGGAGCTTTCACCGGGAGTACCCGGCCGTCTCCGTGCACCTCGCCACGGCGGCCTCGAGCGGCGGCTCCCCCGGGCTTCTTAACGCGCTCACCGAGGGGAGGCTCGACCTCGCGTTCGTCTCGTTCCCGGTCGGCCCTCCGGCCGGCGCGCACCTGAGAGAGCTCACGTCCACACCGTTGGACCTCGTCGTTCCGGCCGGCCACCGCCTCGCGGGCCGCACCGAAGCGGGGATGTCCGAGCTGACCGGTGAGGCATTCATCGACTTCCCGCCCGGTTACGGCAACCGCGCCGTGACCGATCGCGCGTTCACCGCGGCGGGGCTCCACCGTCATGTTGCCATCGAGATCACCGACATCACGGCGGGCGCCGACTTCGTCCGCCACGGGCTGGGCGTCGCTCTGCTGCCCCGTGGCGTCGTCGGGCCGCATGACGATCTCACCACGCTGCCCATCACCGGCGCCGAGCTCGACTGGCCGATCTCCCTGGCCGTCCCCGACAACCGAACTCCGAGCACGGCCGCCCGGGCATTCGAGCAGTTCGTCGATCGGCACCTGACGTGACGCGGCGGCCCGCCAGGTAAGGCTCTGGGCCCCCGAGGCGGCAGGACCGCACCGCATCGCATCGCATGCGAAGCCCATCCCTCGGAGGTTCCGATGTCCGCCGCTCAGATCGACATCGACGACGACGCTCTCGCGGAGGCCATGCGGCTGTCCGGCGCCAAGACCAAGAAGGAGATGGTCAACATCGCCCTCCGCGAGTACGCGGAGCGCCGGACGCGAACCGAGGCGCGCTTGCGTCACCTCGAGCAGGCCCAGCAATGGGACGAGGAAGGCTTCTGGCGGCGCCACGAGGCCGAGAAGGGCGGCTCCGAGCGTACGGAGAAGGGTGCGGCCTGACCGTGATCCGCTACCTCGCCGACTCCACGGCCGCCTGGCGTCTCCAGCGTGACCGCAAGCTCAATGATCTATGGGGCCATGAGCTGGACGAGGGGGCCATCGGCTCGTGCGCTCCGCAGCGCACGGAGTTCCGGCAGTCGGCGCGGGGTCTGGATGAGTACGACGGGATGACGGAGATGTTCGCGGACCTGTTCCCGGACGTCGCGGTCCCGAAGGGCGCCTGGAAGTGGATCGAGACCGGCCAGTACCGTCTGGCCCAACGGGGGCGGCATCAAAGCCTGTCCGCGGTCGACTGGCTGATCTGCGCGACGGCCGCACACCACGGCCTCGTCGTGTTGCACGACGACGCCGACTTCCGCGCGGCCGCGCGTCTCCTCTCGGACCTCGCGGAGCGCAACGTCTTCGCCGCTCCCCGCTGAGATCGGAACCCCCGGGCGAGGTAGCGGGCGAGCAGGCCGCGCAGGTCCCCGGTCGCGAGCGCGCGCTGGAACGAGTTCAGCGCCGCCCGGGTCTCGATCGCGACCACCCCGAACGGAGTTCCCGCCATGCCAACCGTTTTCGTCCACGGCTTCCCTGAGACGCCGGAGATCTGGGAGCCGCTGCTCGTCGAGCTCGAAAGCATCGCTCCCGCTCGCCCTGCCCCGATCCGCCTGTCCCCGCCCGGTTTCGGGGCACCCTTGCCGACGGGGTTCGGCGCGACCGTCGGTGATTACCGGGACTGGCTCATCGACGCATTGGAGCGGTTCGCCGAACCCGTCGACCTGGTCGGGCACGACTGGGGCGGCGCACACACCCTCAACGCGGTGATGGCCCGCCCGGGCCTCGTGCGCAGTTGGGCCAGCGATGTGATCGGCCTGTTCGACCCGGACTACGTGTGGCACGAGTTCGCCCTGAGTCAGCAGGAGCCACAGAGCACGGGACCGGACGCGGCCGTCCCGTTCGGCCCGGACCTCGCGGTGCGGGTCGCGATGCTCGTGAAGCTCGGCATGGGCGAGCCCGTCGCGAGGCGGGTCGCGGTGGGCCAGGACGAGGCGATGGGGCGGGCCGCGCACTCGCTCTACCGATCAGCCGCCCAACCGGTGATGGCCGAGCTGGGCCGGAACCTCGAACGCGCGGCGCAGCGGCCGGGCCTCGCCCTGCTCGCCACCGAGGACCACTTTGCCGGGACCGTCGCGCAGCGGTGCCGCGCGGCGCGGCGGGCCGGCGCCGGGACCGCGACGCTGGGCGGGCTCGGCCACTGGTGGATGACCCAGGATCCCGGCCGTGGTGCTCAGGTGCTCACCGATTTCTGGGACTCGCTGGACCGCTGACGTGAACCGGGCCTGGCAGACGCGGGGTTCACGCGGAGGCGCTCCGGGCGCGGGCCTCGCTGCCCTCAGGGCGCCAGGATGTCCAGCTCCCGCAGGGCCCCCACCGTGATCTCCCGCGTATAGCGCTCCGCCGCCTCCGCGTCGCCCGCGCGGACGGCTTCGGCCACGCGGACGTGGAGGGTGACCGCCTCCGGGTCGGGGTCGGTGAACATGACACGGTGCTGGGTGCGGCCGGTCAGGACCTCGGCGACCACGTCGCCCAGGCGGGCGAACATCTCGTTGCCCGAGGCGCGCAGAACCACGCGGTGGAAGGCGACGTCGTGGATCAGGTACGCGGGCAGCTGCTGGCCGCGTGAGGTGGCGACCATGTTGAGGGCGTGCTCGGTGAGCTCGGCGCACTGCTCCGGTGTGGCGTGCTCGGCGGCCAGCGCGGCGGCGGCGGGTTCGATGGCCGAGCGGAGGGCGGTGAGGGAGCGGAGCTGGCGGGGGCGGTCGGGGCCGGCCAGGCGCCAGCGGATGATCTGGGGGTCGAAGACGTCCCACTCCTCGGTGGGGCGCACCGTCACCCCGACCCGGCGGCGGGATTCCACCAGGTGCATGGACTCCAGGACCCGCACCGCCTCCCGGACGACCGTGCGCGAGACGTCGTAGCTCCGCTCCAGCTCATCGGTGCGCAGGACGGTTCCCGGCGGATAGTCGCCCCCGGTGATCGCGGGGCCGAGGGACTCCAGGAGCCGGTCGTGCAGCCCTCGGGGCCTGGGCCTCTGACCACGGCCCTGGGGCCCCTGTTCGTCCATGCGCTCAGCCTACGCGGCCGCCCACCCATCAAATAAGTATGACTTTTAAGTCACGGACTCTTGAATACGTCGTATCTGTGGGGTTGAGTGTCCCCGGCGCCGAGGTCGAAGAAGACAGCGAGGTTTCACACAATGCACGCCCCCCAGGTTGTCGTGGTCATGGGAGTGTCCGGAACGGGCAAGACCACGGTCGGCCCCCTGCTGGCGGAGGAGCTCGGCGTCCCGTATGCCGAGGCCGACGACTTCCACCCACCGGCCAACATCGCCAAGATGTCGGCCGGGACCCCGCTGGACGACGACGACCGGCGTCCCTGGCTGGACGCCATAGGTGCCTGGGCCCACGACCACGCCGAGGGCGGGGGCGTGGTGAGCTGCTCCGCGCTCAAGCGCAAGTACCGCGATCGGCTGCGGTCCGCCGCGCCCGGCATCGTCTTCCTCCATCTGACCGGCGACCGCGAGCTGATCGCCGGGCGGATGAAGGAGCGCAAGGGCCACTTCTTCTCCGGGGAACTGCTCGACTCCCAGCTCGCCACGCTCGAATCGCTGCAGCCGGACGAGTACGGCGTCGCCGTGGACGTCGGCCCGGAACCCGAGCTCATCACCGAGCGGGCCGCCGCCGAACTGCGGCGGCTCGAACACCAGTAACGCAGGTTAGGAAACCCCCGTGACCAGACTCAGCGTCGAGATGCTGGCAGCGGACACCGTCGACCCGATCACGTCGGCAGGTCACGCACAGCTCGGCATAGCCGTCCTCGTCGGCATAGCCGTTCTCGTCCTCCTCATCACCCAGACCAAGCTGCACGCGTTCCTGTCGCTGACGATCGGCTCACTGGCGCTCGGCGCCGTCGCGGGAGCCCCGCTCGACAAGGTCATCACCAGCTTCTCGGCCGGCCTCGGGTCGACCGTCGCGGGCGTCGGCGTGCTGATCGCGCTCGGCGCGATCCTCGGCAAGCTGCTCGCCGACTCCGGGGGCGCCGACCAGATCGTCGACACCATCCTCGCCAAGGCGAGCAACCGGACGATGCCCTGGGCGATGGTGCTGATCGCGGGGATCATCGGGCTGCCGCTCTTCTTCGAGGTCGGCATGGTGCTGATGATCCCGGTGGTGCTGCTGGTCGCCAAGCGCGGCAACTTCTCCCTGATGCGGATCGGCATCCCGGCGCTCGCGGGCCTGTCCGTGATGCACGGCCTGGTGCCGCCGCACCCCGGCCCGCTCGCCGCGATCGACGCGGTCCACGCCGACCTGGGCATCACTCTGGCGCTCGGCGTCCTCATCGCCGTGCCCACCGCCATCATCGCGGGCCCGGTCTTCTCACGCGTCGCCGACCGCTGGGTGCACGTCACCCCGCCGGACCGGCTGATGCCCACGCGGCCGTCGGAGGAGCTGGAGCGGCGTCCCGGATTCGGCGTCACCGTGCTCACCGTGCTGCTCCCGGTCGTGCTGATGCTGATCAAGGCACTGGTCGACATCGTGGTGGACGACCCGGAGAACACCGTCCAGCGGGTCGCCGACGTCATCGGCGCTCCCCTGATCGCGCTGCTGGCCGCCGTGATCGTGGGCATGTTCACCCTCGGCCGGGCCGCGGGCTTCACCAAGGACCGGATCTCCTCCACCGTCGAGCACTCGCTCGCCCCGATCGCCGGAATGCTGCTGATCGTCGCCGCGGGCGGCGGCTTCAAGCAGACGCTGATCGACATCGGTGTCGGCAAGATGATCATGGACATCTCGCAGGACTGGAACGTCTCCGCGCTGCTGCTCGCCTGGCTGATCGCGGTCGCCATCCGCCTCGCCACCGGCTCCGCGACGGTGGCCACGATCTCGGCCGCCGGGCTGATGACCCCGCTGGCCGCCGATATGTCGAGCACCCATGTGGCGCTGCTGGTGCTGTCCATCGGCGCAGGGTCGCTCTTCTTCAGCCATGTCAACGACGCGGGGTTCTGGCTGGTCAAGGAGTACTTCGGGATGAGCGTGGGGCAGACGGTGCGGACCTGGTCGGTGATGGAGTCGATCATCTCCGTCGTCGGGCTCGTCTTCGTCCTGCTGCTGTCGCTGGTGATCTAGGAACTGGTGACTTGAGCACCGGAGGGGTACGCACGTCATGACGACACATCCGCTCTTCGACATCGCGGACCGCACCGCGCTGGTCACCGGCTCCAGCCGGGGCATCGGTCACGCCCTCGCGCGCGGTCTGGTGGAGGCCGGCTGCACGGTGGTGCTCAACGGGCGCGATCCGCACGCCCTCGAGAAGGCCGCAGCCGAGCTCGGCGGCGTCGACGCGGGGGTGCACACCGCCGCGTTCGACGTCACCGACGGCCCGGCCGTGGCCGCCGGTGTCGCCGATGTCGAGGAGCGGGTGGGCCCGCTCGACATCCTGGTCAACAACGCCGGGATGCAGAACCGGGCGCCCCTGCTGGAGTTCACCGACGACGCCTGGCGGCAGATCCTGGACACCAACCTCACCAGCGCCTTCCTGGTGGGCCGGGAGGCCGCCCGGCGGATGACCGAACGCGGCCACGGCAAGATCGTCAACATCTGCTCCCTGCAGAGCGAAGTGGTCCGCCCCGGAATCGCCCCCTACGCGGCGACCAAGGGCGCGCTGAAGATGCTCACCAAGGGCATGTGCGCGGACTGGGGCCGGTACGGCATCCAGGTCAACGGGCTCGGCCCCGGCTATATCGAGACCGAGCTGACCCGGCCGCTGGTCGAGGACGAGGAGTTCAGCGCCTGGGTGCGCGGCCGGACCCCGGCCGGGCGCTGGGGCCGCACCGAGGACCTGGTCGGGGCGCTGCTCTATCTCGCCTCGCCTGCCGCGGACTTCGTGAGCGGCCAGGTGCTGTACGTCGACGGCGGCATGACGAGCGTGCTGTGAGCCCTGACGGGCTCTGAACCACGAGAAACCGCGTGAGCTTGAGGAGGCTGGGCGATGGTGCTGGGCTGTGTGATCCACGGGCAGGGTGATCTGCGGATCGAGGAACTCCCCGAGCCGGAACCGGCGCCGGGGCAGGCGCTCGTGGCGATCCGGTACGGCGGGATCTGCGGATCGGACCTCCACTACCACCGGCACGGCGGGGTGGGCGACTTCCGGCTCCAGGAGCCGATGGTGCTCGGGCACGAGGTCGTCGGCACGGTCGTGGCGTACGGCGAGGGCGCGACCGGGCCCGCGGTCGGCACCCCGGTCGCCGTCCACCCGGCCACCCCGTGCGGGGTGTGCCCGGAGTGCTCCGACGGCCGCGCCAACGTCTGCCGCGACACCCGCTATCTGGGCAGCGCCGCGCGCACCCCGCATGTCCAGGGCGGCTTCGCCTCCCGGATCGCCGTCCCGGCGGCGCAGCTCCGGGCCCTGCCCGAGGGGCTGGAGCCGCGCCGGGCCGCGCTCGCCGAACCGCTGGCCGTGGCGCTGCACGCGGTACGGCGGGCGGGCGCGGTGAAGGGCCGCCATGTGCTGGTCACGGGCGCCGGTCCGATCGGCTGTCTGACCGTCGCGGCGGCCCGCGCGGCGGGCGCGGCCACCATTACGGCGACCGATCTGCTGCCCCGCGCCCTGGAGTTCGCGGCGGCGGCCGGGGCGACGGCCTGCGTACGGGCCGACGATCCGGACGACCCGAACTGGCCCTCGGACGAGATGGACGTCGCGATCGAGGCGTCGGGTGTGGCTGCAGGGCTCGACACCTGTCTGCGCCGGGTGCGGCGCGGGGGTGTGGTGGTGCAGCTCGGCATGCTGCCGCCCGGGCAGAGCCCGTTCGCCGGGAATCTCTTGGTCGCCCGGGAGATCGAGCTGCGGGGCGCGCTGCGCTTCCATGCCGAGTTCGACGATGCGTTGCGGTTGTTGGCGGCCGAGCCGTCGTTCGACGCGCTGATCAGTGGGGTGCGGCCGGCGCGGGAGGCGGTGGAGGCGTTCGGCCAGGCTGCTGACCGCAGTCAGTCGTGCAAGGTGCTGCTGGACTTCGCCAACTGATCGGCCCTTTGCGGGCGGGCCGGGGGCGGCTGCTGTTCGTGGTGGGTGCGGGTTCCGCTGTGTGCGGGTGCGGGTTCCGCTGTGTGCGGGTGCGGGTGCGGTGGTGGTTGCTGGGGTGCTTGGTGGGGGCGGGTCCGGCTTGCGGGTGCGGGTGTGTGGGTGGTGCGCTTGCTGTTTGTGGTGGGTGGCGGGTGCGGGGCCTCCGGGGCGGCGCCCTGGACCGTATATTTACGGCGCCGTTGGCCGGGGGCGTTGTGTTGGTCGGGGATTGGCGCCACAAATACACGTAAGCGTCCAGGACACCACCCCTGCGACCCCGCCCCCTCCCGTCTCGTCGGCGGCTCCCCGTCGGTGGCGTGAATTCAGCCCCTCCGGCGTTTGAGGAGCGGGGTCCGGGGCGGAGCCCCGGCGGGGACGAGGGGTGGAGCCCCCTCGTCTCGGGAAGGGGTGCCTGCCCCCTTTCGCCGCCTTGCGGCTGCCCGTCGTCCTCGGTTCGCGCTCAGCGAGTGGGCCGTACCCGCGCGCCCTCCGTCGCCCAGCAGACATAGCCGTCCGGGCGGATGAGCAAGGCGGCCGGGCCCGGGCCGTACGCGGCGGCGAGGTGGCCGTCCGCGTCCAGGAGGTCGGGGTTCGGGCCGCCGATGCGGATGGTGCGCAGGCATTCGGCCGCCGCCAGGGTGGCGGCGAGGCCCCCGAAGTCGGTGGTCGGCGGTGTCGCGCCGCCGAGGACCAGCAGCGTGAAGTGCGGCCCGCGCAGCATGTCGAAGAGGCGGACACGCGTCCCGTCCGGCAGTGCGCACGGCGCGTCCGGGGCCCGGTCGCCGGCCCCCACCTGGCCCGGCTGGTCGCGGTCGTCCACCGCGAGCGGCCCGTCCCGGTAGGAGAGCTCCAGCTGGTGGACCTCCTTCGCGCGCCGCGCCCCCTTGGCGTCGCCCGCGCGGTGCGCCCGGTGGATGCGGGTGCTGATGCCGAGCACCCCCGCCGCGACCGGCAGCCGCTCGGCCTCGTAACTGTCGAGCAACGCCGGGTCCGCGCCGTGCCGCAGCACCTGCCCGAGCTTCCAGCCGAGGTTGTACGCGTCCTGCACGCTGGTGTTCAGGCCCTGGGCGCCCGCCGGGGAGTGGATGTGCGCGGCGTCGCCGACCAGGAACACCCGGCCCGCGCGGAAGCGGTCCGCCATCGCCGCACGCGGGGTGAACACCGAGGCCCACCGCACCTCGCGTACGTCGGAGGCGGCGAGGGCGGTGCGATCGGCGATCAGCTGCCGTACCGCCTCGGGGGAGGCGTCGGGGACGGCGTCCGGGTCGTCGTACTGCGCGGTGACCTGGAAGTGGTCGGTCCCCGCGAGCGGGCACAGCGCGATGCCGCCGCCCTTCGCATGCCACCACACGTGCCAGTGGTCGCGGTCCAGGCCCCGCTCCGCGCCGTCGATCACCACGTCCGCGACCACTGACGGCGCCGGGTCGACCGCCTCGCCGGTCATGCCGATGCCGAGCGCCTTCCGTACGGTGCTGCGGCCGCCGTCGGCCGCCACGAGGTAGGCGGCGCGCACCGTGCCCGCCGAGCCGTCGGCGTACGTGAGGTGCGCCGTGACACCGTCCCCGTCCGGCTCCAGGCCGGTGAGCGCGGTGCCGAACTCGACGCCGCCGCCCAGCTCTTCCAGCCGCGCGTGCAGGATCTCCGCGGTTCGCCACTGCGGCAGCATCAACGCCTCGTGGTACGGCCGGTCCGGCGTCGGCTCAATGCGCTCCATCATCTCGAAGGTGCCGAGCCGCCGCTCGTCCTCCCACCTCATCATCGGCGGGTACGGGCCGCCCGCCGCCCGCATCGCCTCGCCGACGCCGAGGTCGTCGAAGACCTCCTGGGTCCGGGGCTGGAGCCCCTTGCCACGCGAGCCCGGGAACAGGCCCTCGCCGCGTTCGACGACCCGCGCCCGCACCCCGCGCCGGGCCAGGTCGACGGCGAGCGTGAGCCCGGCCGGACCGGCCCCGGCGATCAGTACGTCCGCGTCCTTAACGTTGTTAAATTCCATGGGGAGAGCGTGCACTTAACGTCGTTAAATTGTCAAGGAGGTTCGTGCGAGCAGGGAGAATGACCGGATGGTGACGACGCGACTCGACCGGACCCTCGTGGTGGACACCGCCTTGCGGCTGCTGAACGAGGTGGGTCTCGAAGGGCTGACCCTGCGCCGCATCGCCAAGGAGCTGAACGTCCAGGCCCCCGCCCTGTACTGGCACTTCAAGAACAAACAGGCGCTGCTCGACGAGATGAGCACCGCCATGTTCCGGCGCATGGTCGAGTCGCATGCCGATCTCGACGCCCTGACCTGGCAGGAGCGGCTCATCGAGGTCCAGCGCGGTCTGCGCCGGGCGCTGCTCGGCTACCGCGACGGCGCGAAGGTCTTCAGCGGCAGCCGGTTCACCGGAACCGACCACGCCGTGTCGCAGGAGGACCATCTGCGCGCCTTCGTCGCGGAGGGCTTCACCCCGGGCGCCGCCGCCCGCGCCACGTTCATCGCGTTCAGCTTCACGCTCGGCTTCGTGATCGAGGAGCAGTCGGTCGAGCCCAGGCCGGGCGAACGGGTGTCCGGTTACGAGGTCGCCGAGCGGGAGGCACGCATGGCCGCCGAGGGGTATTCACTGGCGGCGGCGGTGAGCGCGGACCTGTTCCAGGACTACGAGGCGCGCTTCGAGGAGGGGGTGCGGACGATCGTGGCGGGCATCGAGGCGACCCTGGCGCCGACGGGCTCGCGTTAGGGGCGCGTTGAGGGGCTGCCCTGGCTAGGGGGATCCCTAATTGTGACGTCCGACACCATGGCAGGTCTGGACCAGTCGTGGCACTCTACCGGCGACCAAGCGTCGGACAACGTTGTCCGAGGCTCTCGGGTACCTCCAACGGACTTGGAGCTCACCGCATGAGACGTGTCGCCACCTTATTCAGCGCCCTCACTCTCGCCACCCTCGGCTGGACCGCCGGAACCGCCGCCCACGCGGCCCCCGCCCCGTCGCCCTCCGCCGGGGGAGCCGGAACTTCCGTCTCCACCGAGGAGCAGCGCGCCGCCGTCCGCTTCTGGACGACGGACCGGCTGCGCGCGGCCCAGGACGTCACCGCCCTGCCCGCCGCCCGCACCGCGAAACTCGCGACCGCCCCGCCCACCACGGGCGAGCGGGTGAGCGTGCCCCCGCTTCCGGGGCCCGCCGCCGCCACCTCCGCGCCCTCGACCCGGGCCACGTCCCCCACCGCCTGGACCGGCGGCGGCCTGATCAGCACCACGGCGGGCAAGGTCTTCTTCCAGAACGCCTCGGGCGGCACCTTCGCCTGCTCGGCCACCGTCGCCAACAGCGACAACCGGTCCGTCGTGCTCACCGCCGGCCACTGCGTCGTGGACGCGGCCACCGGCACGGGCTACCGCAACTGGGTCTTCATCCCGGGCTACACAGGCGGCAACCGCCCCTACGGCACCTTCTCCGCCCGCAGTCTCTTCTGGGAGCCCCAGTACGTCTCCACGCGGGGCAACGCCAACTGGGACTACGCCTTCGCCGTCATGAACACGTTGAACGGCCGCACCCTGGCCGAGACCGTGGGCGCGCAGGGCATCGCCTTCAACTCGCAGACCGGCCGCCATGTCCACTCCTTCGGCTACGGAGGCTCGGCCGCCGAGGGCAATGGCGAGCGGCTGAACCACTGCGAGGGCAATGAGTTCCCCGACGCGGGCCGCCCCGGCTCCACGATGTGGGGCATCGACTGCGTCCAGACCGGAGGGTCGAGCGGTGGCGGCTTCCTCGCCGACTTCTCGGGCGGCGGGGGCTATCTGATCGGCAACATCAGCGTCAGCGCCGGTGCGAACGAATACCACCCGACGCTGGGCAATGAGGCCCTCGACCTCTACCGGCGGGCGGGCGCCGCATAGGTCCACCGCTGGGCTCGCCACCCATTGTGTACGGCCCGCCCTCTCCGTCCCCGACCAGGAGGAGGGGGCGGGGCACTCGCCGTTGGGCGGTCCGGTGCGGCGGCGCACAATGAGCGCATGACGAGGAGCGACGCACCACCGGACCCCGCCACCGCCCACGCCTGGACCGCCCTCGGCGGTGATCCGGCGCTGCTGGGGAACGTGGCGTACCGCGCGGTGAGCGGGGGACTGACTGCCCGGCTGCCCGTGGCCGAGCTGGCCCGCGCCACCGTGGGCGTGTGCTCGCTGGCCGCCGCCGAACTGGGCGCGCGGCGCTCCGGCGGGGCCGTTCCGGAGGTACGGGTCGACGAGGGTGCCGTGGCCACCGCGTTCGTCAGCGAACGGCACCTTCGTATCGACGGCCGGAAGCCCACCAACTTCGCCCCGCTGTCCGGCTTTTGGCGCGCGGCCGACGGCTGGGTCCGTACGCACGCCAACTACCCGCACCACCGGGCCCGGTTGCTCGCCGCGCTCGGCCTGCCCGGCGACAGTGGGCCGGACGAGCTCGCGGCGGCGCTCGCGGCCCGGCCCGCCCGGGCGATCCAGGAGACCGTGTACGCGGGGGGCGGGCTGGCCGTGGCCGTGGCGGAGCCGGGTGGGAGCGAGATCCCGCTGGGCGGGCTGCCGTTGGTCGAGTCCCGGCGGATTGGGGAGGGCGCGCCGCGTCCGCTCCCGCGCCCGCTTCCGGAGGCGGCCCTGCCCGCGAGCGGGGTGCGCGTGCTCGATCTGACCCGGGTCATCGCCGGGCCGGTGGCCACCCGCACCCTGGCCTTGCTGGGCGCCGATGTGCTGCGCATCGACTCCCCGGGGCTGCCCGAGGACCCGGACGCACACGCCGACACCGGCTTCGGCAAGCGCTCCGCCGCGCTCGATCTGGGCGCGCCCGAAGGCCGCCGGACCTTCGAGACGTTGCTCGCCGACGCCGATGTGGTGGTCACCGGCTACCGCCCCGGCGCGCTCGACCGTTTCGGCCTCGCCCCGGACGCCCTGCTGGAGCGCCACCCCGGGCTGATCGTCGCCCAGTTGTGCGCATGGGGCTGGGCCGGGCCCTGGGCCGGGCGGCGCGGATTCGACAGTCTGGTGCAGGCGGCGACCGGGATCGCCGTGGTCGAGGCGAAGGCCGGGGCGGACGCCGACGCGGACGCCGATGCCGACGGTCACCCTGGTGTGCTGCCCGCCCAGGCGCTTGACCACGGCACGGGCTATCTGTTGGCGGCGGGGGTCTTGCGGGGGTTGACGGAGCGGCAGGAGGTGGGTGGCGGGGGCATCTGCGGCTTTCGCTGGCGGGTACGGCGTCGTGGCTTCTGCGCGGTATCGCTCCCGTGCGCCGGGATGACGGCTCCGCTTACGATGCGGCGCCCTGGTTGGCCGAGACCGGGTCGGGCCTGGGAGTTCTGCGCTACGCCCGCTCCCCGATCGCTACCCCGGACGGACCACTGGACTGGGCCCGTCCACCTGGCCGCCTGGGCGCCGACGCCCCGCGTTGGCTCTGAGCTCGGGCAGGGGCGGGGTGGGGGACAGCCTGCCCGGCCCTCGCCGTTGCCAAGGGCTTCGCCCCCCGGGCCCGGGGGCTGGGGCAGAGCCCCAGTTCGGGAAGGGGCGGGGAGGGGAGCAGCCCGCCGCAGGCGTTACGCAACCCCCTGACACCCTCCACGCCAAATTGAGTTGCCGCTGAGCCCTCTCCCGGCGCGTAGTGGTGTCCCACACGACTCATGAACGGGGTGCCGATGAGCGCGAGCGCTATGCATGCCGACGAACGGCCCATCGACGTGGCTCTCGTACGGCGGTTGCTCGCCGCGCAGTTCCCGCGGTGGCGGAGTTGCCCATGGAGCGGTTCGCCTCGTCGGGCACCGTCAACGCGCTGTTCCGGCTCGGCGGCGATCTCGCCGTACGGTTGCCGCGGATCGCGGGTGGTGCCGGGGACGTGGAGCGGGAGCACCGCTGGCTGCCGCGGCTTGCCCCGGCGCTGCCGGTTCCCATTCCCGCGGTGCTCGGCAAGGGCGTGCCGGGGGACGGTTTCCCCTGGCCGTGGACCGTTCACCGGTGGCTCGACGGGGAGAATCCGCGGGAGGGGCGGGTCGCCCGGCCCGGGCGGCTTGCCGCCGATCTCGCGGAGTTCATCGGCGCGTTGCGCCGGATCGAGCCCGCGGACGGGCCGCCCGCCTACCGGGGCGGGCCGCTGCGGGAGGTCGACGAGGAGACTCGGGCCGCGATCGGCCTCCTGCACGGGACGGTCGACACGGGGGCGGCTACCGCGGCGTGGGAGGAGGCGCTGGCGGCGCCCGGGTGGGACGGGCCGCCGGTGTGGACGCACTCCGATCTGATGCCGGGCAATCTGCTGGTCGCGGACGGGCGGCTGAGCGCCGTCATCGACTTCGGGACCGCCGGAGTGGGCGACCCGGCCTGCGATCTGATCCCGGCCTGGAATCTGCTTCCGGCCTCCGTGCGGGAGGACTTCCGCACCGCGCTCGGCGCGGACGACGCCACCTGGGCGCGGGGTCGGGGCTGGGCCCTGAGCATGGCGCTCATCCAGCTCCCGTACTACCGCGAGACCAATCCGACGATGGCGGCCAACGCGCGCCATGTGATCCATGAGGTTCTGGCATCAAAGAGGAGGGCTCCCCGCGCCGTCGAAGCCGGCGAGGGGAGCCCCTGACCCCTGAGAGTGCGTCGCGCCCTTACAGCCGCACCGTGGTCAGCGAGCGCTTGATCACCGGGGTGAGCTTCTGTTCGACGAAGCGGTAGAGCAGCCACGCGAGGCCCAGCATCACCAGCACGGTCAGGGCGAACGTCCCGTAGGAGGGGATGCCCAGCTTCTGGTGGAGGACCCAGACGACCACCCAGCCCAGATGCTCATGGACCAGATAGAACGGGTAGGTCAGCGCGCCCGCGACGGTCAGCCAGCGCCAGTTCGCCCAGTTCAGCTTGGAGAGCGCGATCAGCGTCACCGCCACGTAGCCGAAGGCGACCACGCCGATGATGCCGACGGCCGAGCGGTAGGAGAAGGCGTCGATGTTGGCCGGGTGCCACAGCTCGCGGATCGCGTAGTGCTGGCCGATCAGGAAGCTGATCCCGATGATGCCCCAGGACAGGGCGTCATGGCCGAAGCGGTGGAGCAGGTAGATGCCCATGCCGCCGATGAAGTACGAGGAGTACTCCGGCATCAGGACGACGTCCAGCAGCGGCAGGTTCGCCGCCTCGGCGAACGCCGAGCCCAGCGTCCAGACGGCGCAGAAGAGCACCACCCGGTGCCGGGTCGCGCCCGGCAGCACCACGAACAGCGCGAAGAGGGCGTAGAACCGCAGCTCGGCCCAGAGGGTCCAGCACACGCCCAGCACCCGGTCCACCCCGAGCGGCTGCTGCAGCATGGTGAGGTTGACCAGCGCGTCGCTGGGCGACACCGCCTTGTAGGTGACCCAGGGGAGCGCGAAGACGGCGGTCACCAGGATGATCGCGACCCAGTAGGCGGGGTAGAGGCGGGAGACGCGCGAGGCGAAGAAGGAGCGCAGCGGCCGTCCCCATCCGCTCATGCAGATGACGAAGCCGCTGATGATGAAGAAGATCTGGACGCCCAGACAGCCGTAGGCGAAGGTGCTGGACAGGGTGGGGAACTGGGCGCGGGGCGAGGAGCCCCACGCCTGGGCTATCTCACCGTCGCGGCCGCCGTAGTGGTACGCGGCCACCATGAGCGCGGCGAGCAGCCGCAGCCCGTCCAGCGCGCGCAGCCGCACCGGATGGCCGCCGCCGCGCGCGGCCGCCTTGGCGGTGCGCTCGGCGGATCGCTCCAGAGCGAGGTCGGGGGCGCGCGGCGGCGTCGGCGTGGGAGCCGTCGCCGCCGCGGGGGATATCGGCCCGGGGTCGGGGGCGGGCGGCGCGCTCATCCGGTGACCGTCCGCTTGAGGGCGGCCCGCTTGATGGCCCGGGCCCGGCGGGCGACCTTGCGCACCGTCTCGTTGCGCGGGATGAAGGCGAGCTGCGAGGGGACGGCCCCGGGCAGGGCGAGCGCGGTCAGTCGGCGCTTCTTGAAGTAGCGCCAGGTCTGGTTGTCCAGGTGGGCGGCCAGATAGCGCTCGGTGGCGGGCCGCAGATCCGGGTAGATCTTGGCCTGCATGCAGAAGCCGACCGCGGTGATCAGTCCGGTCAGCCGCTTGCCGGCCCGCTCGTCGACCGGCTGGGCCGCGGCCACCGCCTTGTGGTCCTCGAGGTCGGGCAGCAGCGCGTCCACGATCGTCACCGGCATGCGGTTGCTGTTCTGGTACGGGGTGAGCCGCTCCAGCAGCGTATCGGTGCCGATCCGGGACACCGGCAGTCCGTAGAAGACGTCGGCGGTGAGCAGCGCGGTGGAGAAGCAGCCGATGACCAGGGCCGGACTCATCCGCTGGTACAGCACCTCGGCCAGGACCGGGGTGTCCATGACGGTCAGCTCCGCGCCCAGCTCCGCGGCCTTCTTCTCCAGCATCCGCGACCAGCGGGCCGGGGCGGTGGGGTGCGGCTTGAAGACGACGGTGCGGTGGCCCAGCGCCACGGCGCCGCGCAACATCCGTACATGCAGCTCTTCCTCCTCCTGCGGAGTGAGGATGTCCAGCGCGGACAGATACTGCCCGAGCATCAGCGCCGGACCGTTGCCGACGGCGATCCGCTCGCTGGCGGAGACGACACCGCGCGGGGCGGCGTCGGCGATCTCGGTGAGCACCTTGGTGAACACCTCGGTCGGCAGGATCTCCGGTTCGACGCCGAACTCGGTCAGCAGCAGCGGCCGCAGCCCGGGCACCAGGTCCAGGTGGAGCAGCCGGCGGATGCGGGTGCCGATCAGCGGGTCCAGCTTGTTGCGGGTCGGGCCGTAGCTCATCAGACCGTCGGCGTAGACGTCGATGGGCGCGCCCTGGAAGACATTGGCGACCGCCATCGCCGGGTTGACCTGGATGGACTCCAGGACCAGCTCGATGTTGTCGTCGCCGAGGTTCCACAGCAGCCGCAGATGGCGCTCCCACAGCGGGGCGTCGTCCACGCGCGGGGCCCAGCCGCCGGGGTGGAACGGCGAGATCGTCTCGTTCCAGGAGAGCACCCGGTCGAAGCGGCCGCGCAGCCGCTCGAAGCCGGGCATCTCGTCGACCGGCGGGGTGGTCTCCGGCGTCGCGGCGTTATTGCTGATCAGCAGGATCCGGCGGTCGGCCGGGCCGACACTGTCCGCGTCGATCGCGGCCGCGAGGGTCGCCGCCCCGTACAGGGTCGAGGCGAGGAAGATCTGGGTGCGCTTGCGCTCCGCCAGCGGCTTGTAGGCGGACATCAGGCCGCCACCTCCGCCCCGGCGGGCCGGCGCTTGACTCGCCGCAGGCGTGCGGCGCGCTCGTAGTCCATGGAATCCAGTGCGTCCTTCAATACGTCCTGGGGCATGCGTTTCATCGCCGCCGCCGACATGGATCGGAGTTTGCGGGCCACTTGTGGTTCGAATCTCTCGATGTTGCCCAGGTGGTGGGAAATGATCGCGCAGTAGGTGCGGACGGCCTTCGGCAGTAGTGCGTCGGCGTCGCGGTCCCGCGCGGTTTCCTCGATGACCTGGTCGAATGCGCGAATGAAGTCGAGCTGGCGCACATCCCCGATCTGGGTGAGCGAGGAGGAGACGCCGCGCCGGTAGAACACCCCGTGCACGCCGAGGACGGCGAAGCTGCGGGCCTCGCGGTGCAGCCGCCAGATCCAGGGCCGGTCCTCGGCGGTGCGCAGCCCGTGGGTGAAGTGCAGCAGCCCCTCGTCGGCCAGGCGGCGGTGGTACATGCCCGCCCAGGCATAGGGGTAGTCGACGGAGGTGGAGCGGTCGGCCGGGAGGATCGCGTCCCGCGGGTTCATCACCACATTGCGGCGGCCGTGCGGCACCCGGGTGATCGAGCGGGCTCGCGCGGTGCACTGGACGTGGTCGGTGCGGACGAAGTCGCACCCCAAGTCCTCCATCGCCGCGAGCATGTGCTCGTAGTAGCCGGGGGCGAGCCAGTCGTCGCCGTCGAGGAAGGTGATGTACTCGCCGGTGGATGCGTCCAGGCCGGTGTTCCGGGCGGTGGCCAGCCCACCGTTCTTCTCATGCCGTACGTAGACGGCCCCCGGAAGGTCGCGTTCGGCGCGCTCCAGGATCTCCGGCGTCCCGTCGGTGGCACAGTCGTCGACGAGAATGAATTCGAAGTCCTCACGCGCGTTCGCGCGCAGACTTCTGAGCGTGTCGGGGGCATAGGTCTGCACGTTGTAGAACGGCACGATGACGGAGAGCTTAACCACGCGGGTGACGCTAGGTCGCTGGTCGGCATTCGTCTTGACCTAGGGTGTACGTAGAGGTGAACGAAACACGTCGGAACGGTTAACCCGCCGCTCCAGCCAGCCGATTCTCCAATCGTCGACGTGCTGTTAACCCTTTGTTGCTCTTGCGTTGGGCCATGAATCGACAACGCTTCCTAGCGTCTGCGACGTGTCCTCACGTACCAAATCCCCTGTGCGAGTCGCCGTGCTCGCCGACTCCGACACCCGGTGGAAATGGGGCGCGCTCACCGCGCATCGCCTCGTACCGGACGAGTCGGGTTCAGCCTCGGGCCGTCGCCTCGACGGCTTCCTGCTGCGCGGCCGCGCCACGCCGACCGCCCGGCAGCTCACCGAGGTCGGGGTGCGCGCCGACGCGATGCGCGAGGTCACGGGCGTGGAATTCGTACGGGCCGTGGACCGTGAGCGCTATGACGTGATCGTGCTCTCCCTGGTCGGCGGCGCCGTCCAGGCCATGCTGCACGGACTGCGCCACGCCTGGCAGGACGACGAGCGCCGCCCCGTGGTCGTCACCGGCTATGTCGGTGTCGTCTACGAGAAGCTGGCCGACGGCCTGCTGCTGCGCCATGGCGCCGATGTGGTGCTGGCCAACTCCCGCCATGACGCGGACCGCTTCCGCGACGTCTACACGGGCGTCGGCGCCGACGGGAACAGCGTCGTCGAATGCGCGCTGCCCTTCCTCGGCGGCGACCGCTACGACCCGAAGGCGCGGCTGGCGCGGAAGTACCCCGGCGGCACGGTCGTCTTCGCCGTCCAGCCCTCCGTCCCGGACAACCGCGCCGACCGCACCTATCTGCTGCGCCGCGCGGTGGAGCACGCGCGCCGCCATCCGGACCGCGAGGTCGTGGTCAAGCTGCGCAGCAAGCCGGGCGAGCACACCACGCATATCGAAGAGCTTCCCTACCAGAAGCTGATCGCCAAGTTCGGCGACGATCTGCCCGCCAACTTCCGGCTCGCCTACGGGAACATGGGCGAGGTCCTGGACACCGCGGACCTGCTGGTCACGGTCAGCTCCACGGCCGCCCTGGAGTCGCTGCACCGCTCCATACCGACCGCCGTCCTCACCGACCTCGGGGTGCGGGAGACGCTCGGCAACCACCACTTCCTCGGCTCCGGCGCTCTCGCCTCCTGGGACCAGCTCGACGCCGGGCACCTGCCGGAGCCGAACGCCGAGTGGCTCAGCCGCCAGGGCGTCGCCGCCGACGGGCCGTACGAGACCTGGTTCGACGCCGCGCGGGACCGGGTCGCCGAGCTGGCCGCCGCACCGACCCTCCCGCCGCTCGCCCCCTTCTACACCCCCACCACCGCGCCCGGTTATCTGCCCGGGCGGCTCGCCCGGTACGGCTTCGAGCCGGACGGCTCGCCCCGCCCCGGGGCCTCGGCCGAGGACGAGGCGCAGGTCTCGGCGCTGCGGCGGGTGGTGCGCAACACGATGCGCGAAGCGGCCCGCGGTGCCTACCGCCACGGCGTGCAGCGGGTGGCCCCGGTCATCCGGCGGATGGGGGAGCTGTGAGGGACGTGAGCGACGTGCGCGCGGCCGCCGGGTCGCAGCCGACGACGATGCCCGCACTTCTGCGCCGCGCGGACGGAGAAGCGAGCGAGAAGACGGCTGTGAGCGACGTGCGCGCGGCCGCCGGGTCGCAGCCGACGACGATGCCCGCACTTCTGCGCCGCGCGGACGGAGAAGCGAGCGAGAAGACGGCTGTGAGCGACGTGCGCGCGGCCGCCGGGTCGCAGCCGACGACGATGCCCGCACTTCTGCGCCGCGCGGACGGAGAAGCGAGCGAGAAGACGGCTGTGAGCGACGTGCGCGCGGCTGTGAGCGGCGCGAATCAAGAGGAGGCCGGGACGGCCTCGATCACCTCTGCAACCCCTGAAGGAGCCGCCATGACCGCCCCGAGCCCGTGCGTGCTCGCCGTGATCCCCGCCCGCGGCGGGTCGAAGGGCGTCCCCGCGAAGAACCTCGCCGCCGTGGGAGGCGTGCCGCTGGTCGTTCGCGCCGTCATGGAGTGCCGGGCCGGCCGGCTGGTGACCGATGTGGTCGTCTCCACCGACGACGCCGGGATCGCCGCCGCCGCCCGCGGTGCGGGCGCCGTGGTCATCCAGCGGCCCACCGACATCGCCGGTGACACCGCCACCAGCGAGGCCGCGGTGATCCACGCCATGGACGCGTACGAGGCGTCGCACGACATCACCGTCGACGTGGTCCTGCTGGTGCAGTGCACCAGCCCGTTCATCATCCGCGAGGACATCGACGCAGTGGCCGCGGCGGTCGCCGAGAAGGGCGCCGACACCGCCCTGACCGTGGCCCCCTTCCACGGCTTCGTCTGGCGCGAGGGGAGGGCGGCCAAGGAGACGCGGCGGACGGTGGCGACGGCGTCAATCACGACAAGTCCTACCGCCCGCGCCGCCAGGACCGCCCCCAGGACTTCCTGGAGACCGGCGCCGCCTACGCGATGGACGCCCGCGGCTTCCGCGAGGCCGGGCACCGCTTCTTCGGCCGCACCGACCTGGTGCGCACCGACCCCGCCCGGGTGCTGGAGATCGACGATCCGCACGATCTGGCCCGCGCCCGCGCGCTCGCCCCGCTGCTCGACGCCGAGCGGCCGGGCGCCCTCGCTCACCTGCCGACACGTGACGACATCGACGCGGTGGTACTCGACTTCGACGGCACCCAGACCGACGACAGGGTGCTGGTCGACTCAGAAGGACGCGAACTCGTGGCCGTGCACCGCGGCGACGGGCTCGGGATCGCCGCCCTGCGCCGCGCGGAGCTGGCGCTGTTGATCCTGTCCACGGAAAAGAACCCGGTCGTCGCCGCACGGGCCCGCAAACTCCAGGTCCCCGTGCTCCACGGCATCGACCGAAAAGATCTCGCACTGAAGCAATGGTGCGAGGAGCAGGGCATCGCGCCGGAGCGCGTGCTCTACGTCGGCAACGACGTCAACGACCTCCCGTGCTTCGGCCTTGTCGGCTGGCCCGTGGCGGTCGCAGGTGCGCACGACGTCGTGCGCGGCGCTGCACGTGCGGTCACCTCCACCCCCGGAGGAGACGGCGCGATCCGCGAGATCGCCTCGTGGATTCTCGGAAAGGAACTGTCTTAAGTGAGCTCCAACTCTCGCCTCCGCACCCTCGGCGACAAGATCGCCGGCCCCGGCCACCCGGTCTACGTCACCGGTGAGATCGGCATCAACCACAACGGCGACCTGGAGAACGCGTTCAAGCTGATCGACGTCGCCGCCGAGGCCGGCTGTGACGCGGTCAAGTTCCAGAAGCGAACCCCGGAGATCTGCACCCCCCGTGACCAGTGGGACATCGAGCGTGACACCCCCTGGGGCCGGATGACCTACATCGACTACCGCCACCGCGTGGAGTTCGGCGAGGCCGAGTACACCGCCATCTCCGAGCACTGCAAGAAGCGCGGCATCGACTGGTTCGCCTCCCCGTGGGACACCGAGGCCGTCGCCTTCCTGGAGAAGTTCGACGTCCCGGCCCACAAGGTGGCCTCGGCCTCGCTGACCGACGACGAGCTGCTGCGCGCCCTGCGGGCGACCGGCCGCACCGTCATCCTGTCGACGGGCATGTCCACCCCCAAGCAGATCCGCCACGCGGTGGAGGTGCTGGGCAGCGAGAACATCCTGCTGTGCCACGCCACCTCCACGTACCCGGCCAAGGCCGAGGAGCTCAACCTGCGCGTGATCAACACGCTGCAGGCCGAGTACCCCAACGTGCCGATCGGCTACTCCGGCCACGAGACCGGTCTGCAGACCACGCTGGCCGCCGTCGCCCTGGGTGCCGCGTTCGTCGAGCGCCACATCACCCTCGACCGCGCCATGTGGGGCTCGGACCAGGCCGCCTCCGTCGAGCCGCAGGGCCTGACGCGCCTGGTGCGCGACATCCGCACCATCGAGGAGTCCCTCGGTGACGGCGTCAAGAAGGTCTACGAGAGCGAGCTCGGCCCGATGAAGAAGCTCCGCCGCGTCGCGGGCGTCGTCGCCGAGTCCGACTCCGCCGACCGCGAGCCCGCCGCGGTCTGAGGCACTCTGCCGTGAATCCTCCGGCCGGTGTGCCCGGCCCTCGCCCGGAAGCGGCGGGCACCTCTGACGCGTCAGGGGCTGCCCGCCGCATCCGGGCCCTGCCTTTGGACGGTGCGATGGTCTCCGCTGCCCCCCTTGCCCCTCCGGCCACACTCGCCTTCGTCGAGAGCCCGGTTCAGCTCCTGAACGTGCTGGAGTGGGCGTACGCCGACGCCCGGCGCGCCCAGGGCCCGGAGGCCACGGCCCCCCAGGACCTCACCGTGGTGGTGCTCTCCCCGCACGACCCGATGACCCGCGGCCAGCTGCGCCGGATGGCCGAGCTGGCGCGGGACGAGGGCTTCGCCGTGCGCTGGGAGGACGCGCGGGGCGGGGCCGGTGCGCCGGTCAAGACCATCGGCGGGCTGCGCGGACCGCTGCGCCGGGCCGCACGGATCGTGATAGGCGATCCGTTCTCCCGCTATGTCCAGCTCCTGCTGACCCTCACCCGCGCCAGGGACCTGGTCGTGGTGGACGACGGCACGGCCACCATGGAGTTCATCTCCCAGCTCGCCAAGGGCGAGCCCCTGGTGCGCTGGCACCGGCGCGGCAACCGGGGGCCGCGCGACATGGTGTTCGCGCCGGTCTCCGCCACCGCGCGCCGTCGGCTCACCCCGGGCGCCAAGCGCCGGGTCGAGGTCTTCAGCTCGATGCCGGTGGAGGCGCCCGACGGGGTCACCATCACCGCCAACGACTTCGCCTGGACCCGGGCCCGGTTCGGCCCGCCCCGGCTCACCGGCGGCACCGACCTGGTCGGGACCTCCCTGGTGGAGACGGGCGTGGTGGACCTGGAGCGCTATCTGGAGGCGGTCGGCTCGCTGACCCGCGCCCATGGCGCCACCCGCTACTTCGCCCACCGCCGCGAGAGCGCCGAGAAGCTGCACCGGGTCTCGGCCGAGGTGGGTCTGGAGATCGTACGGCCCGATCTGCCGCTCGAGCTGATAGCCCGCCGAGGCCCCATCGGCCACACGATCGTGAGCTTCCCCTCGACCGTGGTGCACACCCTGCCGCTGGCGCTCGTGGGCACCGGGGTGCAGGTCGCGGTCTGCGATGTGGACCCCGCCTGGCTGACCAGCAACGCCTCCCCGCGCGCCCAGGGCTTTCTGTCCGGGGTCACCGGGACGGCCCGCGATGTGCGCCGGCTGAACTCGGGGCCGCCGACGGACCCGGCTCCGCCGAAGGGTTCGGTCCCGCCGAGGGATCCGGCCCCGCCGGGGAGCCCGGGTTCGCCCGCGGCACCGGTCGCGGCGTCCTGAGCTCATCGCCCGTACGGCCGTGTGGCGCTTCTCACCCGCGACCGGCCGCAAAATCGGCTGTTATACCCCCTGACTAGGGGGATCATGCACCGGGCCGGGTACTTTTGCGTACCCGAAGAGATTGAATTTTTGTTGATCGACATTCGGTGGGCCCACCTGGCGTTCTACGCTTCTTCAGGTGAAGCAATTGATGTCCCTCGATGCGACCGATGCCACACCCGCCGAAGCGCCGGCCCTGCCCGGCACGCTCCCCGACGAGCTGCGTGCCGAACTCATCGCCTTCCGGCGCGATGTACATATGCACCCCGAGCTCGGCAATTGCGAGTTCCGCACCACCGCCGCGATCAAGGCGCGGCTGGAGCAGGCGGGACTCGAGCCGCGGGTGCTGCCGTCGGGCACCGGCCTCATCTGTGACATCGGCCCGCGCGATGGCGTAGCGCCCCTGCTGGCCCTGCGCGCGGACATCGACGGACTGCCCATCCCCGACACCAAGACGGTCGACTACCGCTCGACCATCGCCGACCGCGCCCACGCCTGCGGCCACGATGTGCACACCACCGTGGTGCTCGGCGCCGGTCTGGTCCTGGCCGAGCTGGCCCGCGAGGGACGGCTGGCGCGCCCGGTGCGGCTGCTGTTCCAGCCCGCCGAGGAGGTGCTGCCCGGCGGCGCGGCCGACGCGATCGAGGCGGGCGTGCTGGACGGCGTCGGCCGGATCCTGGCGCTGCACTGCGACCCGAAGGTCGAGGTCGGCCGGATCGGGCTGCGCGTCGGGCCGATCACCTCGGCCTGCGACCGGCTGGAGATCTCGCTGGACGGGCCGGGCGGCCACACCGCGCGCCCCCATCTGACCACCGACCTGGTGACCGCCACCGCCAAGGTGATCACCGAGGTGCCCGCGCTGCTGGCCCGCCGGGTCGACGCCCGCTCGGGCATGGCCGTCACCTGGGGCCGGGTGGAGTCGGGCCACGCCTGCAATGTGATCCCGCAGCACGCCGAGCTGTCCGCCACGGTCCGCTGCCTGGACCTGCCCGCCTGGCGCGAGGCGCCCGACCTGGTGCATGCCGCGGTGGACGAGATCGCCACCCTGCATCGCGCCAAGTCGGAGATCAACTACATCCGCGGGGTCCCGCCGGTGGTCAACGAGGCGAGCTCCGCCGAGCTGCTGCGGGACGCCATGATCGCCCGCCGCGGCGCGCACGCGGTCGAGGACACCGAACAGTCCCTGGGCGGCGAGGACTTCTCCTGGTACCTGGAGCGGGTGCCCGGCGCGATGGCCCGCCTCGGCGTCCGCACGGTCGGCGACACCACCCGGCGCGACCTCCACGCGGGCGACTTCGATGTGGACGAGGGCGCGATCGCGGTGGGCGTGGAGCTGTTCACGGCGGCCGTGCTGCTGGACCGGAACGCGTAAGCCCTGACGGCCGGGTGGACCGCGCGTCGGCCCGGCCCCGGCATCGCCGACCGCGTCGGCACCGCACCGTCCGGCGCTTCTGCAGTACGTCTCCCCCTCGTCCGGCCCGCGTGCCGGACGAGGGGCTTTCGTCAGGCCCGGCGGGATGCCCCGTCCGGCCAGACGACATCCACAGGGATGTCCGCCTCGCGCGCCTGGTGCACCACGTCCGCCGTCCCGCCGCCCTTGCCCGTGGGCGGCCGGCCGTTCCACACGGCCACCAGCCGATCGGCACGCTCCAACAGCACGGCGTTCGCCGCTTCGTACGCTTGACGGCTTGCCGTGGCATGAGGCATCACCAGCACTTCGTCCGCTGCCTCCACCAGCCGGTCGAAGGTTTCGGCATGCTCTGGCTTCACCTTCGCCTGCCGATAGTCCTCCGAAGGGATCACCACGGCCAGGCGCCCGCCCGCTGCCAGGACCGCATCCGCGAAGAGGCTGTCGCTGCCTTTCGCGATGCACGACACTCCGACCAGGCTGGAGGGCTCATAGGCGGCAAGGATCTTGTCCAGCTCCCCTCGCACCAGCGGCGCCGATGCGTCGGTGATGTCCATGTGCCCCGTCACAGCGATCGTCGTCATCGCGCCTTCCTCGTTATGCGGTCAGCAGGCTCCGGATGCTACCGCGCACGTCAGCCACGGCTCGGGGTACGCCGTCTCCCACTGTGTAGGGGTACAGCTGTGCCAGCTGTACGCGCACGCGACCGGAGCGAAGGCTGGACGCGGCGTCGACGGCGCGTCGTGAGTGGTCGGCCGCGCTCTGCGTGGGTACCGCTCAGCGCTGTGGGCGTGCGATCAGCCTGACGTCCGGCCCGGACCGGGCCACGTCCACCAGCTCGCATCGGAGGATGTCGTCGATCGTCTCGATGGTGCCACCCTCCAGTCCGCTCTTTCCGCGGCCGAGGAGCGCGGGTGCGATGTAGGCGACGATGCGGTCCACCAGCCCGGCCGACACGAACGACGCGGCGAGAGTGGGGCCACCTTCGAGGAACATCCCGCGCACGCCGCGCTGGTGCAGTTCGCGGAGGAGCGCTTCCACGTCCAGGCCGACCTTCGCACGGGGGAGCCGTACGACGGTGGCCACGTCGTCCAGGTGGGATGCGTCGGCGTCGTCGGCGACGGCGATCATGGTGGGGGCGGCTTCATCGAGCACACGGGCATCAGCCGGGGTCCGGGCGTTGGTGTCGACGATCACGCGCCACGGCTGCTCATCGACCGGCACCGCCACCTTCAGGTTGGGGTCGTCCTTCACGGAGCGCACGGCGAGGTGGGGGTTGTCCGCCTGCTGGGTGCCGGAACCGACCACGGTCGCCTGGCAGGCTGCACGTAGGGCGTGGACTTCGGCCCGGGACTCGGCGCTGGTGATCCACTGGCTGGTGCTGTCCGCTGCGGCGATCCGGCCGTCCAGCGTGGCCGCGTACTTGTAGACGACGAACGGCCGCCCATCGACTGTGTGCCACTCGTCCGTGCCGACCAACTCGCTGATGTGCATGGCTCCTCCAGGCAGATCTTGGTTCCGGGCAGCGTAGTCACACGGCAGCGACTGCTTCCGTCAGTTCTTGCACCATCGCTGTGCGTCGCCACGGTGCCAAGCCGGTGATGACTCGTCGGAGCTCTGCCGTGGCGCGACGCGACTCGGTCTCACGACTGATCTCCAGTGCTTGCATGGCGGTGGCACAGGCTGCGTCCGGGGCACGGTCGGCGGCGTGTGCGATAGCGAGCCGGGCCAGGTGGAGGCCGCGCTCGCGCTGGTATATGGCCGGCCAGTGGCCGAGGGCTTGCCGGTAGGTGGTCACGGCGTCCGTGGGCTTGCCCAGCCGGAGGTAGCACGTTGCTCGCTGAGCGTGGACGTAGGCGTGGTTGCAGTAACCGCCGAGCTGATCGTTTACAGCCGCGTGTCCCTCGACGAGGGCCTGAGCGGCATCGAGCGCGCGGAGGGTTGGCAGTTCGCCTCCGGCGAGGGCATGGCCGTGTGCTGCCTGGAGGTGGGCGGAGGCGCGGACACGTGCCGGCACGTCGCCGCGTACCCGGAGGGCGGCCGACGCCAGGCCGACTGCTCGCTGCTGCTGTCCGAGCCCGACGGACTGCTGTGCCTTGCGCATCAGGATGAAGGCTTGTCGCACGGGATCGTCAGCTTCCTGTGCCCATTCCATTGCCCGGTCGGACCACCATAAAGCCTGCTCGGAACGGCCGAGGTCCTCGTACAACCACCCGGCGAACTCGGCCCACTCCGCACCGGTTTGGAGGATCTCCCGGCGGAGGGGGCCATGTGCTCCGGGAAGCAACTGCTGCTCGATAACCGTGAGGTGGTCATGGACGGCGCTGATCGCCGCGTGCGGCCCGTAAAGCCCGTCTGATTGCACCAGAGTGGCGCGGAGCTGCTGCAAATGACCAACGACCGCTGGATTGACGGGGCGACGGATCGCGGCGCTGGCCGGGGTGGAAAGGATGCCGAGACCGGCTGCTGCTGCGGTCGTGCCCAGGAAGTCGCGACGATTCACGCCAGCATTGTGTAGCGCGTCCCCTGCCAGCCCGACCTCGGAGGGGTCCATACCGAGCCGGTCGGCGACGAGCGCGAGCACATCGACGTCGCGGGCTGACTGGCGGCCGCGTTCGAGACGGCTGATGGTGCTTTGGCTGTACCCGCACAGATCGGCCAGCTGTTTCTGGGTCCATCCACGCGCGAGCCGAGCGGCTGAGATGGCCTCACCTGCGCTGGAGTGCTGCGCCAACTGTCCCATACACGGTCCCGGTCTGCGGTGACAGGCTCGATAAGGAGATACCCACAGTAGCGGTTCAGCTACATGCGTATGCAGGTTCCGCATACGCACAGCGTGTGATGCATGCGGTAGGGACGGCGATGTGGCGTGCGCGTTTTCCTGGACGTATGAGGCGAGACGCACTGCCGGAGGCATCCCTATGAAAGCCGCAGACCCGCTGTGGACACCGCAGAACGCCAAGGACATCGAGCTCTTACCGGTGGGCAAATGGTGGGACGCCGTCTCCGCCCCTACCACCGTCGCCGACCGAGCCCTGGAACTGCTCGGTGACCGATCCGGCGCCGTCATCCAGGACGACACCTACGGCAAGATGTACTGGCTGATCCGCATCGACACCGCCACCGCCCGCAGTTGGCGCATGCGCCAGGTCCGCGTCCTCACCGCACTCGCTGACGAGGGCACCCTCCTCGGCGTACCGCCCGCGTCCTGGGGCGCCGAGCACCGGACGTACTGGCGGATCCCGCTCGGACCGGACCGGTATCTGACTGACATCAATCACCTGGTCCGCGCCCTGCGCCAGGCCCTCGACGACGTCCTCGGCCCGACGCCGGACGGTCGACAGCTGTGCTACCGATGTCAGCTCCCCACCGACGAACCGGTCCCGGTGGCCATCGAGCACAGCAGCAGTGTGGCCAGCGCGACCGTCTACGCCTGTCCCTCTCACGCTCGGGACTACCCGCGCGCCGCCGTCGCCCAGGCCGTGCGGGGAAGGACCCGATGACGGCCGCCGAGCAGACCGCCGAGCAGACCAAGGACCCCTTCGCCGACGAGGCGTGGCGCGCGGCCATCGAGCATGCCGCGGGCTGCCTGTCCTGCCGGACGCCCGGCGCCAAGTGCGAGACCGGGGAGCGGCTGCTGCGCGCCTATGAGGAGGCCGCGCGGCAGGCCCGGCCGGGACGGGCCTTCACCACAGACGTCCAAGCACCCGCACCCAGGAGGTAGAACGGTGACCGCCGAGAACAAGCACAAGGGCGATCCCGCCCCGATCAAGCCGTGGACGCCCCCGCCGGACGGCACACCACCCCCGAAAGGGAAGTGAGGGCCCATGCACGAGGACTGGCGACCACGTCACACGGCGCTGCTGGAAGCCCTCGCCGCGTCCGGCGAACTCCCGGACGCATGGCGCCCGGCCTTCGACGCCGTTCCACGCCACCACTTCATCCCCGGTGACATCTGGGAACAGCGGACCACCTGCGTCCCCGTCACCACGGACGCGGCCTGGTGGGACCTCGTCTACCGGGATGTGCCGATCGTGACGCAGGTGGACGACGGGCGGAGTGACGGCCCCGGGATCGCGACCTCGTCCAACTCCATGCCCACGATGGTGGCGCGCATGCTCACCGCGCTGGAGGTCGCCGACGGGCAGCGGGTGCTGGAGATCGGCACCGGAAGTGGGTGGAACGCGGCGCTGCTCGCCGCGCGCCTGGGGAGTGAGAACGTCACCACCGTCGAGGTCGATCCGGTGCTGGCGGAGAAGGCCGCGAAGGTCATCAAGGAGGCCGGGTACGGCCCCGACGTCGTGTGGGGCGACGGCGCGCGGGGTGGGGATCCGGGGCGCCGTACGACCGGATCATCGCGACCTGTTCGGTGCGCCGTATCCCCTACGCATGGGTACGGCAGACCACGCCGGGCGGGCTCATCCTCGCCCCGCTGGCGGGGGACTTCTGGTCCGGGGCGCTGGTACGGCTCGATGTGGGCGGCGACGGGGTCGCCTCAGGCCGATTCGTCGGCGGTGCCCGGTTCATGCCGATGCGCTCGGAGCGCCCCGGCCCGGACCTCCCGGTGGACAGCGGAACCGGGCGGCGCGGCAGCACCGGCCCGCTTCCCATCGACACCATGACCGGCCTCGGCTTCGCCCTCTACGCGGGCGCGAAACTCCCCGGAGTGGTCATGGCCGACGGAGCACCGGACGGCAGGTATCAGATCTGGCTGCACGATCGAAACGGGTCGGCGGCCACGGTCACCCACGGGGAGGTGTGGCAGTACGGCCCACGCCGACTATGGGAGGAGGCCACCGCCGTGCACAAGGCGTACGTGAACGACGGCAGCCCGGACTCCGGCGACTTCGGGCTGACCGTGTCCCCCGACGGACAGCGGCTCTGGCTCCGCTCACCTGACGCACCCCTCGGCTGACGGACGAAGCCCACCCCGGCTCCGCCCGTGCGCCACCGCCGTAGTGCGCGGGCGGGGCCCGCACGCCTGGTGGTATGGGAGGACGGCCGGGCGACCCGGCCCTCCTCCTCGAACCCGGAGCCTCGTCCGGCGGATCTCATACCGGGACGTACCGGGCGTAATCGCGGCCGTTTTGCCCGCTCGAAACATTGTGTAGACCTGGCGGACACAAGAGGTTCGCGACGATCCGATAACGGCTTCCGAGGGGGGCGTTATCTGGCATCTACGCGCGTTACGATGCGGCGGAGCCAGCGCCGCAAGGGGCGCTTCGAGATCATCAGAGGGGAACCCTCGTGCGCCGGGTATCCACGATAGCTGTCGCGGGCATTGCCACCGCGGCTCTCGCATTTTCCGTCACCGCGTGTGGCAGCAGCTCAGAAGAGGGAAGCAAGGACGCCGGCATCGGCCTGGCCTACGACGTCGGCGGCCGTGGCGACCACTCCTTCAACGACTCCGCCGCCAAGGGCTATGACAAGGCCCTGAAGGACTTCGACGTCAAGGGCAAGGAGCTGACGGCGAAGGACGGCGACACCGACGCCGACCGCTACGACAAGCTGGCGAGCCTCGCCGAGGCGGGTTACAACCCCGTCGTAGGCGTCGGCTACGCGTGGACCCCCTCGCTCACCAAGGCCGCCAAGAAGTACAAGGACACCGACTTCGCCATCGTCGACTCGGTCGTCGAGGCCAAGAACGTGGCCAGCCTGGTCTCCGCCGAGCACGAGGGTTCCTACCTCGCCGGCGTGGCCGCGGGCCTGAAGACCAAGTCCAACAAGGTCGGCTTCATCGGCGGCACCGACAGCGCGCTGATCAAGAAGTTCGCGGGCGGCTTCCAGCAGGGCCTGAAGGACACCAACCCCAAGGCGTCCCTGGACGTCCAGTGGGTGCAGGTCGGTTCGCCCAAGGGCTTCGGCATGCCGGACCGCGGCAAGGACATCGCCGAGGGCATGCTCTCCAACAAGGTCGACGTGATCTTCTCCGCGGCCGGCGGCTCCGGCGCGGGCGCCATCGAGGCGACCGCCGGGAAGAAGGGCACCTGGTCGATCGGCGTCGACGGCGACCAGTACTACGACAAGGGCCTGGCCCAGTACAAGAACTCGATCATGACCTCCATGGTCAAGACCGTGGACGGCTCGGTCTACGACTTCATCAAGAGCGTCGTCAAGGACAAGAAGCCCGAGAGCGGCGTCCAGTCCTACGACCTCAAGCGCGGCGGCGTCTCCCTCTCGTACTCCGGCGGATTCATCAACGACATCAAGCCGAAGATCGAGAAGGCCAAGAAGAAGATCGTCGACGGCCAGATCAAGGTCAACGACACCTACAAGGACTGACCCTCGGGCCACGGACCCGTACGGCGCCCCTCCCGGGCGTCCGCCCGGGTCCGTGGCGTACCCGGCCGGTCCGGCCCCCGGCCAGCCCCACCCCCCTCCGCCCCTCAGGAGTGCGCCATCAAAGCCGCCAGCCCACCCAAGGGCGCTCCCGCCGGTGCCGTCACCGACGTCGCCGTAGAACTCCACGGAATCACCAAGCGGTTCCCCGGAGTCGTCGCCAACCACGACATCGACATCACTGTGCGCCGCGGCACCGTGCACGCCCTCGTGGGCGAGAACGGCGCGGGCAAGTCGACCCTGATGAAGATCCTCTACGGGATGCAGCGCCCGGACGAGGGCACCATCGCGATCGACGGCGAGACGGTGGAACTGAGCTCCCCGGCGGACGCCATATCCCGTGGAGTGGGCATGGTGCACCAGCACTTCATGCTCGCCGACAACCTCACCGTGCTGGAGAACGTGGTCCTCGGCGCGGAGAAGCTGCACGGCATCAGCGGCAAGGCGCGCGCCCGGATCAAGGAGATATCCGACGCCTACGGGCTGGGCGTCCGCCCCGATGTCCTCGTCGAGAACCTGGGCGTGGCGGACCGTCAGCGCGTGGAGATCCTCAAGGTCCTCTACCGGGGCGCCCGGACGCTCATCCTCGACGAGCCGACCGCCGTCCTCGTTCCGCAGGAGGTCGACGCGCTCTTCGACAACCTCCGCGAGCTCAAGTCCGAGGGCCTGACGGTGCTGTTCATCTCGCACAAGCTGGGCGAGGTGCTCTCCGTGGCCGATGACATCACCGTCATCCGCCGCGGCACCACGGTCGCCTCCGTCGCACCGTCCGAGACCAGCCCCCGGCAGCTTGCCGAGCTGATGGTCGGCAGCGAGCTGCCCTCGCCCGAGACCCGCGAATCCACCGTCACCGACACCGAGATGCTCGTCGTGGACGCGCTGCGGCTGACCGCCACCGATGTGGACGGGGTCGAGCGGGCCGTGCTCGACGACATCGCGTTCACCATCCGCAAGGGCGAAGTCCTCGGCATCGCCGGTGTGGAGGGCAACGGCCAGGCCGAACTGGTCGAGGCCATCATGGGCATGCGCGACCCCGACGCCGGCACCATCACGCTCGACGGCGCCGACATCTCCCACGCGCCCACCCGCAAGCGGCGCGAGGACGGCATCGGCTACATCCCCGAGGATCGCCACCGGCACGGACTGCTGCTGGAGGCGCCGCTGTGGGAGAACCGCATCCTCGGCCATGTCACCGAGGTGCCCAACAGCAAGGGCGGGCTGCTCAACCCGGCCGCCGCCCGGCGGGACACCGAACGGATCGTCGCCGAGTACGACGTACGCACCCCCGGGATCGAGGTCACCGCGGCCTCGCTGTCCGGCGGCAACCAGCAGAAGCTGATCGTCGGCCGGGAGATGAGCCACCACCCCAAGCTGCTGATCGCCGCGCACCCCACCCGGGGTGTGGACGTGGGCGCCCAGGCGCAGATCTGGGACCAGATCCGCACCGCGCGCCGTGAGGGCCTTGCGGTGCTGCTGATCTCGGCCGACCTGGACGAGCTGATCGGCCTGTCCGACACCCTGCGGGTGATGTTCCGCGGTCGGCTGGTCGCCGACGCCGACCCCGCCACCATCACCCCGGAGGAGCTGGGCTCGGCCATGACCGGCGCCGCCTCCGGCCGTCTGGACCACCCGGCCGACGAGACCGAGGCCGCGACCGGGGGAGAGGCCCGATGAAGAAGCTGGACAAGGAGCGGGTGCTGCTCGCGGTCGCCGCCCCGGTGCTGGCGCTCGCCGCCGCGTTCGTGGTGACCGCGCTGGTGCTGCTGGCGACCGGCAAGGAGCCGTTCAACGCCTTCGGCATCATGTTCGACTACGGGGTGAAGGCCGACAGCCAGGTCTACATCCTCAACAAGGCGACGACGTACTACCTGGCGGGGCTCGCGGTGGCCATCGGCTTCCGGATGAACCTCTTCAACATCGGCGTCGACGGCCAGTACCGGCTCGCCGCCTTCTTCGCCGCCGTGGTCGGCGGGGCGCTGGAGCTGCCGGGGCTGGTGCAGATCCCGCTGATCCTCCTGGTCGCCATGCTCGTCGGCGCCATGTGGGCGTCCATCGCCGGTCTGCTGAAGGTCTACCGGGGCGTCAGCGAGGTGATCAGCACCATCATGCTGAACTCCCTCTCCGGCATCCTCATCAGCTATCTCCTGGTGGACGGGCGGCTGGCCGACCTCGACAAGCAGACCAACATCGTGGCCACCGACCCGCTGCCGTCCTCCAGCCACTTCTTCACCTTCCCCGCGGGCGGCGACCTCGACCCCATCTGGGGCTTCATCGTCGTCGCGGCGCTCGCGGGCGTCGGCTTCTGGTTCCTGCTCGGGCGCACCCGGTTCGGCTTCGACCTGCGCGCGGTGGGCCGCTCCGAGTCCGCCGCCCAGGCCAGCGGCGTCAACGTCAAGCGCATGGTGCTCACCAGCATGGTGCTCTCGGGCGCGATGGCCGGTCTGATCGGCATGCCGACCCTGCTCAACGACACCCACCAGTTCACCTCCGACTTCCCGACCGGCATCGGCTTCACGGGTATCGCCATCGCGCTGCTCGGCCGCAACAACCCGGTCGGCATCGCGCTGGCCGCCGTGCTGTGGGGCTTCCTGGAGCGCGGCGCCAACCGCCTGGAGTTCGAGGGCTACGACAAGGAAATCGTCGGCGTGATGCAGGGCGTGATCGTCCTGTGTGTCGTCATCGCGTACGAACTGGTGCGCCGCTACGGGCTCAAGCGCCAGCAGCAGAGGGTCGGCGCGGAGCTCGCCGCCCAGGCCAGGGCCGACAAGGGTACGGACAAGCAGGAGGTGCCGGCATGAGTGCCACGGTGACCACCACCAAGAGCACGAGCACGCCGGGCAAGGGGAACGGGCCCGCCTCCCGGATGTCCCTGGGCAAGGTGCTGCTGATCGTCGCCGGGGCGCTGGTCGCGCTGTCGGTGCTGCGGGCGTTCGCCGACGCCGCCCAGCAGGCGGACTTCGACCGCGTCACCTCCTCCGGGCAGATCGCCGCCGCGCTCTCCATGGCCGTGCCGATCGGCCTCGCGGGCCTCGGCGGGCTGTGGTCCGAGCGGGCCGGTGTGGTCAACATCGGCCTCGAGGGCATGATGATCCTCGGGACCTTCTTCGGCGCCTGGGCGGGCTATCAGACCAACCCCTGGATGGGCGTGCTCGCGGGCGTCCTCGGCGGCGCGGTCGGCGGTCTGGTCCACGCGGTGGCCACCGTCACCTTCGGGGTGGACCACATCATCTCCGGTGTGGCGATGAACATCCTCGCCCTCGGCGCCACCACCTATCTGGCCAAGCGCTGGTTCGAGCCGCTGTCCGACATCGGCGGCTCCCCGAAGAACTCCCCGCAGGTCGACCCCATCCAGACGTTCACCGTCCCCGGACTGTCCGACTGGCTCGCGGACCTGGAGAACCACCACTGGTTCCTGGTCTCGGACATCGCCGGCATCCTCGGCGGTCTGGTCACCGACATCTCCGCGCTGACCGTCGTCTCCATCCTCCTGGTCGTCGGCAGCTTCTTCGCCCTGTGGCGGACCTCGTTCGGACTGCGGCTGCGGTCCTGCGGTGAGAACCCGACGGCGGCCGAGTCCCTCGGCGTCAACGTCTACCTCTACAAGTACGCGGCCGTGGTGATCTCCGGCGCCCTCGCCGGGCTCGGCGGCGTCTTCCTCGCCCTCGTCCGCTCGCACATCTACAACGAGGGCCAGACCGGCGGCCGCGGCTACATCGGCCTCGCCGCCATGCTCTTCGGCAACTGGCGGCCGGGCGGGCTCGCGATGGGTGCCGGTCTCTTCGGCTACTCCGACGCCCTGCAGCTGCGCAACGGCGGGGCGACCGTCCACGCCCTGCTGCTCCTGGTCGCACTCGGCCTCGCCGCGCTGGCGGTCTGGCGGATTGTCCGCAAGAGTTATGTCGCGGGCGCGGTGTCCGGCGCCGCGGCCGTCGCGCTGCTGCTGTGGTACGCCCTGACCGACACGGTCCCGGGCGGCCTGGTCAGCGCCACGCCGTACATCGTGACCCTGCTGGTCATGGGGCTCGCCTCACAGCGGCTGCGGATGCCCAAGGCGAACAACAGGCCCTATCGAAAGGGACAGGGCACATGAGCACTTCCGCTCCCGACTGGGACGGTCTGCGCGCACAGGCCCGGGACGCCATGTCCCGGGCCTACGCCCCCTACTCGGACTTCCCCGTCGGCGCCGCCGCGCTCGTCGACGACGGCCGCACGGTCAGCGGCTGCAATGTGGAGAACGCGGCGTACGGCGTCGCGCTGTGCGCCGAATGCGGTCTGATCTCCTCCCTCGTCGCCTCCGGCGGCGGCCGCCTCACCGCCTTCACCTGCTGCGACCGCGAGGGCGCCGTGCTGATGCCCTGCGGCCGCTGCCGTCAGCTCCTGTGGGAGCACGGCGGCCCCGAGCTCCAGATGGACACCCTCAGCGGCATCCGCCCGCTCGCCGAGCTCCTCCCGGACGCCTTCGGCCCCGCCGATCTGCGCCGCGCCGCCGCCCACGGCTGACGTTCCCGAACACGAAAGGCCCCGTACCGCCCTCATGGACGCCATCTCCGTCATCCGCGCCAAGCGCGACGGCACCCGCCTGACCGACGCCCAGATCGACTGGGTCATCGACGCCTACACGCGCGGCGAGGTGGCGGACGAGCAGATGTCCGCACTCGCGATGGCGATCTTCCTCAACGGCATGGACCGGGCCGAGATCGCCCGGTGGACCGCCGCGATGATCGCCTCCGGTGAGCGGATGGACTTCTCCTCCCTGCCGCGCCCGACCGCCGACAAGCACTCCACCGGCGGCGTCGGCGACAAGATCACCCTGCCGCTCGCCCCCCTCGTGGCGGCCTGCGGAGCCGCCGTACCGCAGCTCTCCGGCCGGGGCCTCGGCCACACCGGCGGCACCCTCGACAAGCTGGAGTCCATCCCCGGCTGGCGCGCACAGCTCTCCAACGAGGACATGCTGGCCGTCCTGCGCGACGTGGGCCCGGTCATCTGCGCGGCGGGCGAGGGCCTGGCCCCGGCCGACAAGAAGCTGTACGCGCTGCGCGATGTCACCGGAACGGTCGAGTCGATCCCGCTCATCGCCTCCTCGATCATGTCCAAGAAGATCGCCGAGGGCACCGGCTCCCTGGTCCTGGACGTCAAGGTCGGCTCCGGCGCCTTCATGAAGGACATCGACTCGGCGCGCGAACTGGCCACCACGATGGTCGGCCTCGGCAAGGACCACGGCGTCCGGACGACCGCCCTCCTCACCGACATGTCCACCCCACTCGGCCTCACCGCGGGCAACGCCCTCGAGGTCCGCGAGTCCGTGGAGGTCCTGGCGGGCGGCGGCCCCGCCGACGTCGTCGAGCTCACCCTGGCCCTGGCCCGCGAAATGCTGGACGCGGCGGGCCTGCCGGACGCCGACCCCGCCAAGGCCCTGGCCGACGGCACGGCCATGGACCACTGGCGCCGCATGATCGCCGCCCAGGGCGGCGACCCGGACGCCCCGCTCCCCACCGCCCGCGAACACCACGTCGTCACGGCCACCGCCGACGGCGTCCTCACCCGCCTCGACGCCTACGCGGTCGGCCTGGCCGCCTGGCGCCTGGGCGCGGGCCGCGCCCGCAAGGAGGACCCGGTCCAGGCGGGCGCGGGCGTCGAACTCCACGCCAAACCGGGCGACCGCGTCACCACGGGTCAGCCGCTCCTCACCCTCCACACCGACACCCCGTCGACCTTCGCCTACGCCCTGGAGGCGCTGAAGGACGCGGTCACCTACGCTCCCCAGAACACGGGCTTCACGCCTACCCCGATCGTGCTGGAACGCATCGCCTGATCGCCCACGGTCCGCACACCGGGTGCGGACCGTGGGCGCCTCCGGCGGAAAGCCCCCACCCCACCCCTTCCCGAAAGAGGGGGCTCCGCCCCCTCACCCCCGCCGGGGCTCCGCCCCGGACCCCGCTCCTCAAACGCCGGAGGGGCTGAATTCTCGCCCCGCTCCTCAAACGCCGGAGGGGCTGAATTCACGCCACCGACGGGGAGCCGCCGACGAGACGGGAGGGGGCGGGGTCGCAGGGGTGGTGTCCTGGACGCTTACGTGTATTTGTGGCGCCAATCCCCGGCCAACTCAACGCCCCCGGCCAACGGCGCCGTAAATATACGGTCCAGGGCGCCGCCCCGGAGGCCCCGCCCCCGGCACCCACCACAAACAGCAGGCGCACCACCCACACACCCGCACCCAGCGGAACGCGCACCCCAGCAACCACCACCGCACCCGCACCCGCACACAGCGGAACCCGCACCCGCACACAGCGGAACCCGCACCCGCACACAGCGGAACCCGCACCCGCACACAGCGGAACCCGCACCCACTACGTCAGCAGCTGACCCCGCCGTCCCAGCAGAAATTTCTTGAAGGCCGCCACCGGCGGCGTGTCCGGGTGCCCGTCCAGCCAGGCAAGACCGATCTCGCGGACGGCACGCGGCGCGGTGACGGTCAGCTCCGCCACCCCGGGGCGGGGAACGGCGGGCGGAGGGAGGAGGGCCACCCCAAGGCCCGCCGCGACCAGGCCGCGCAGCGTCTCCGCCTCCTCGCCCTCGAAGGCGATCCGCGGTGTGAACCCCGCCTCCGCGCACAGCGCATCGGTGATGCGCCGCAGCCCGTAGCCCGGTTCCAAGGTGACGAACAGCTCCGAGGCGGCCTCGGCGAGCCGGACCCGGCGGCGTCCGGCCAGCCGGTGGTCGTCGGGGACCACCAGCCGTAGCCGCTGTTCGTCCAGGCGGCGGGCGACCAGGTCGGGGGCGTCCGGCACCGGGGAGGTCAGGCACAGGTCGAGGCCGCCCGCGCGCATCCGCTCGATCATCGCCTCGCCGTAGTTCTGGACCAGCTGGAACCGCACGCGCGGATGGTCCACCCGAAAGCTCCGGATCAGACCGGGCACGGTCTCGGTCCCCAGCGTGTGCAGGAAGCCGAACGAGACCAGGCCCGCCGCCGGATCCGCGTCGGCCCGTACGGACTCGGCGGCGCGGTCGACCTCGGCGAGGGCCCGTTCGACCGAGCGCAGGAACGTCCGTCCCGCCGGGGTGAGCGCCACCGTACGGCCCCGGCGGGCGAAGAGCGCCACGCCCAGGTCCTCCTCCAGCCGGACCATCGCCCGGCTGAGCGTCGACTGGGGCACCCCCATCTCCTGTGCGGCGCGCGTCACATGCTCATGGCGGGCGACGGCGGCGAACTGGGCGAGGCGCGGCGTGAGGGCGGCGGCCCAGGACTCCGCCTCGACATCTGCTGTCACCGGAATGTCGTTTTCGTAACTGATGCGTGACACCTACGACCCTGACCTTTACTCATGCTGCAGTGGATTGATTATCGCCATTCCGTGCATTGGACGCATCAACCGTGCTTACGTACGGTCGAAGCATGCCTCCTGCTGATACCGGGGCGTCCACCGGAACCCACCGGGTGGACGCCTCCGCTTCGATGTCGACGACCCCGAACCCCTCCCACCCCTCGGCGACGAGTTCCGCCTCCAAGCAGATGAGCCCGGGCCACCCCGGCTACGCCCGGATGCGGCTCGCCCTCTTCACCTCCGGACTCGCCACCTTCGCGCTGCTCTACTCCACCCAGGCGCTGCTCCCCGCGATCTCCGACGATCTGCGGGTCCAGGCGGACCAGGCCAGCTGGAGCGTCTCCGCGGCCACCTTCGGCCTGGCGCTCGCGGTCGTGCCGCTGAGCGCGCTGTCCGAGCGATTCGGCCGACGCGCCATGATGACCGGCTCGCTCACGGTCGCGGTCCTCCTCGCCCTGCTGGTGCCGTTCGCACCGGACCTGGGCTGGCTGATCGGACTGCGCGCGGTCCAGGGCGTGGCGCTGGCCGGGATCCCGGCCAGCGCGATGGCGTATCTCTCGGAGGAAGTTCACCCGAAGGCGCTGGTCGGCGCGATCGGGCTGTTCGTGGCCGGTAACAGCGTCGGCGGTATGAGCGGCCGGATCCTCACCGGCTGGGTGGCGGACGCCTGGGGCTGGCGGGCCGCGCTGGCCGCGGTCGGCGCGATGGCGCTGCTGTGCGCGGTGGCCTTCCGGCTGCTGCTCCCCAAGGCCCGGAACTTCACCCCGGCCGCGGTGAGCCCGCGGGCGCTGGCCCGCACCCTCGCCGGGCATCTCTCCGATCCGCTGCTGTGCCGGCTGTACGCGATCGGCGCGCTGTTCATGACGGTCTTCGGCGGGGTCTACACGGTCATCGGCTACCGCCTGGTGGCCGAGCCCTTCGGCCTCTCGCAGAGCCTGATCGGCTCGATCTTCCTGATCTACCTGGTCGGCACGGTCTCCTCGGCGGCGACCGGCAAGCTGGTCGGCCGGCTCGGGCGGCGCGGCGCGCTGTACGTGGCGGTGTCCACGACGGCGGCCGGACTGCTGCTGTCCCTGCTCAACTCGATCCCGGCGGTGCTGGCCGGTCTGGTGCTGATCACCGCGGGCTTCTTCGCGGGCCACGCGGCGGCGTCCTCGGCGGTGAGCCGTACGGCAAGGACCGGGCGCGCCCAGGCCGCGGCGCTCTACCAGGCGTCGTACTACATCGGCAGCAGCGTGGGCGGTGCGCTGGGCGCACTCGCCTTCCACGCGGCCGGATGGGGCGGCACGGTCGCCATGGGCCTGGTGGCGGTGGGCGGCGCGGCGGCGATCACGGTGTACGCCACGCGCAAGGCGCAGGCCGAACGGCGCGCGGAGGCCGCACGCCGCGAACTGGTCGGCGCACCGGCCTAGCCCGGCCCCTGGCGCTTGCCCAGCGCAGCCCTCTGAGCCCGAAGGGGCCGCCCCGCCACTGTCCCGGCGGGGCGGCCCCTTCGCCCATGGGGGCGCGAGACGGCGACGCACCCGGTGACGTAAACCCCTACGCGCCCCCGCTACGCCCGCGCGGCCAAGCGCTCAGCGCCGCAGGTTCGCCCCGAACCCCGACGCCAGCGGCATCCGCAGCCCCAGCGGCGGCGGAGCCGCCAGCGCGTCGGCGACCGGGCGGGAGAAGCCGGAGTGGAAGAGGGAGCCGAGGAGGAAGTCCACGGCCAGCGCCTGCACCTCGGAGCGGTGCTGATGCAGCCCGTGCCCGTCGGTGTGCACCTCGAAGCGGCACACATCGCGGTTGGCCTTCTTCGCCCGCTCCGCCAGCCGGTAGGACAGCTCGGGGTCGGACCGCTCGTCGTTCGTGCCGTGAGCGATCAGCACCTGCCGTCCCACCAACTGCTTCACCGGCTCGGGTTCGAGCACCTCGTCCGGCGCCGGAAGCCATGGCGCCAGCGCCACCACCGAGGTGACGGCCGGGTGGCCGGCGGCGCGGAGGGCGGCGCGCCCGCCCATGCCGTGGCCCGCGAGGCAGACCGGCACATCGCCGTAGCGCCGCACCACCTCCTCCACGGCCCACGTGGCATCGGAGGCGGGATCGGCGGCGGCCCCGTTCCAGCCCCGGCGCCGGTAGTGGACGACATGACCGGCCAGCCCCTCCTCCCGGCCCGCCCGGATCAGCCGCCGGGCCAGTGGCAGGGTGGCGGCCGCCGTGAGTCTGGAGGGCCGTCTCGTCCCGTTGGGTTCGCCCTCGGGGAGGAGCAGCACCACACCGTGTACGGTCCTTTGCGCGGCGGCCGCGCCCATCGGCCGCCCCAGCCGTGCGCCCCGCTCGGGCAACGCTTGCTGAGCCATGGCGACACGATCGCAGAAGGATTGGTGTACTCCACTACCCGTGCGGGTCACTGTTCCGTATCTATCCCTCACGTTCTACGCGCGTAGGGGCTATGGTGCCCAGATGACGAGCGAGCACAGCCATGAGCCCACCCCCGAACAGATCCGCCGCGCCCCCAAGGTGCTGCTCCATGACCACCTCGACGGCGGGCTGCGCCCCGGCACGATCGTCGACCTCGCGAGGGAGACGGGGTACGAGGGGCTGCCGGAGAACGAGCCCGACAAGCTGGGCGTCTGGTTCCGCGAGGCGGCGGACTCCGGATCGCTGGAGCGCTATCTGGAGACGTTCTCCCACACCGTCGGCGTGATGCAGACCCGCGACGCGCTCGTCAGGGTCGCCGCCGAATGCGCCGAGGACCTCGCCCAGGACGGTGTCGTCTACGCCGAGATCCGCTACGCCCCCGAACAGCACCTCGAGGGCGGGCTGACCCTGGAGGAGGTCGTCGAGGCGGTCAACGAGGGCTTCCGCGAAGGGGAGCGGCGGGCCTGGGAGAACGGCCACCGCATCCGGGTGGGCGCCCTGCTGACCGCGATGCGGCACGCGGCCCGCGCCCTGGAGATCGCCGAACTCGCCAACCGCTACCGCGACTTGGGCGTGGTCGGCTTCGACATCGCGGGCGCCGAGGCCGGATTCCCGCCCACCCGGCACCTGGACGCCTTCGAGTATCTGAAGCGGGAGAACAACCACTTCACGATCCACGCGGGCGAGGCGTTCGGACTGCCGTCCATCTGGCAGGCGCTGCAGTGGTGCGGCGCCGACCGGCTGGGCCACGGCGTCCGCATCATCGACGACATCAAGGTCGCGGACGACGGCTCCCTCGCCCTCGGCCGCCTCGCCTCGTACGTCCGCGACAAGCGCATCCCGCTGGAACTGTGCCCGACCTCCAACCTCCAGACGGGCGCGGCCAGTTCGTACGCCGAGCACCCCATCGGGCTGCTCCGCCGACTGCATTTCCGTGCCACCGTGAATACGGATAATCGTCTGATGAGCGGGACGAGCATGAGCGCGGAATTCCAGCATCTTGTATCAACGTTCCATTACACGCTTGACGACATGCAATGGTTCACGGTCAATGCCATGAAATCGGCCTTCATTCCTTTTGACGAACGTCTGGCGATGATCAGTGACGTGATCAAGCCCGGATACGCCGAGCTGAAGTCCGAATGGCTGTTCCGAAATGTGGCCTCCGCGTCGGCTGTGACCAGGGATTCCGCGTCCGAGGGAAGCTGACCGAGCGCACGGGGCCCATGGCCCGGGCGGGGTTTCGGGGGCGGTTTTCGGCGTTTGCGGGCAGCCGAAATCCATGGCTACGTTTCCGTATCGGTCAAGCCCCCGTCTCAAGGACAGATTTCTGATGAAGCAGGGAACGCTCAAGACTCTCGGTGTCATTGCCCTCGGCGCCGTCGCCGTCATCACCGGAGGCAGCGCCGCGTCCGCGGCCCCCAGCGCGCCGGTCCCGGGCGGCTCCGCGGGCCGTGTCGCCGCCCCGGGGCAGCCCGCCGCCCAGCCCGGAAAGCCCGCCGCCCAGGCCAAGCCCGGCCAGGGCATGCTGGGTCAGCTCCCGCTGCAAGGTCTGCCGACCGGCAACCTCATCAAGCTGGGCTGATCTCCGCCTGGACACACGGCCGGGCCGCACATCCCGATGGGGTGTGCGGCCCGGCCGTTCCGTATGCCGGGGTCACGCCGCTACGCCGCGACGCCGGCCGAACCGGGTCACCACGCCTCGCGGTAGGCGTTCTCCGCCGGAAGCAGGAACCACAGCGCGAGATAGAGCAGGAACTGCGGCCCCGGCAGCAGACACGAGACCACGAAGAGCACCCGCATCGTCGTCGGGGTGGTCCCGAAGCGCCGGGCGAGACCCGCGCAGACACCGGCGATCTTCTTCTCGTGGCGGGGGCGGACCAGCGGTGCGCTCATGATGGGGACTCCTCCTCGTCGAGTGGGCTCGGGAAGAGCCAAGTTCCCGATGAACTCAACGCTATGTCCGCGTGCTGGAGGAGACGTCGCTCCACGGTGCGATCCCGACCCTGGGAATCGTCGGGGTCGGGGCCAGGGCGCCGTCGTCCCGGGGGAGGGGCGCGGCCCGGCCCCGGTCAGCCCGACGGCGGAGCCGCGTCCGGACGGCGGGGACCACCAATACGTGCGCGAGGGCGACCCCGACGGTGTTCAGCAGCACCGAGTCCACGTTCATGATCTGCCCGGTCATCTCGCTGCGCAGCAGCGCCACCCCCAGGGCCGCCATCGCCCCGCTGAAGGCCGTACGGGCCAGCGAGGCCAGCGGATACGCCTCCACCCGGCCCCCGGCGAGCGGCAGCAGCACCCCCAGCGGCGCGAGCAGCAGCAGCCCGCCTCCGATGGAACGGACGGCCTCCCAGGGGCTGAGCGCCAGATCGGCGCGGATGGTGGCCAGCGGTTCGAGGGTCGCGGCGGACACCCAGGGCACGTTGGTCGGTCGCAGGGTCAGCCAGCAGACGAACACGAGATGTGCGACGAGGAGGACGAAGCCCGCGACGCGGTAGCGAAAGGCGGCCCTGCGGCCGAAGGGACCCTGCACGAAAATCAGGACGCCGCCCGCGGGGGTCGTGGTTCCGCCCGCACCCCGCTGGTCAGCACCTTGTTACCGACAAGTCGCCGACCTGGGACGAGGCGGTACCGGCAGGTAACGAATCAGGAGACCAGGACCCCGGAGTTGACCGCGATCATGGGGTTGCGGCGCATCTCCTCGGTGCACTGGTACGCCTTGAGCGGATCCCGCTGGCTGTCCGGGCCGCCGAGCACCACCTTGCCGTCATCCCCGGCCACCGTGGTGTCCGCGAGAGTGCAGACGATCTGCGCGAGCGCCAGGGACTGGATCTCCTCCGGCGGCCGGCTCAGCCGCAGCGCGCTGTTCGGGTCGTCCTCGGCCGGACCGGAGATCTCCACCCAGTCCTCGACCGCCGTGGAGAACCCGGCCGCCGCCTCGGCCGCCGTCGGCGGCAGCCGCAGCTGCTCCAGCAGCGCCTGGGCGACCCGCACCGGCTCCGGGGACGTCTTCTCCTCGCCCAGCCGGGTCGTCCGGCTCACCGACAGGACCCGCGAGGAGCACAGCAGATAGATCCGTACGGAGCCCCGGCGCATCCCCTCGGCGGCCCGCTCCGACTCGGGCGCCCGGCAGGACGCCCGCGAGGGCGCGGCCCCGGCGTCCACCGGCACCGAGGTGCCGCGTATCCCGCAGCCGGCCGCCAGCAGGACGACCGCGCCGGACAGCAGAAGAGCGGCCGACCGGCTCCACCGCGCGCTCATGGCCTGCCCTCCTCGTTCCGGCCCGTGCCCCTGGCCGCATTCCCGCCCTTGCCCTTGCCCCAGGTCCTGCCCTTGCCCCTGGCCCTGGCCCTGCCGCCGTCGTCGCGCTCGCCCCCGGCGGCGCCCTCGCGGTCGAGACCGTCGAGACCATCGAGATCGCCGAGATCGTCCTCGGCCTCGTCGGAGGCGATCCGGGAGGCGTCCATCGGCAGCCGCAGCGTGAAGACGGCCCCGCCGTCCGGGGAGTTCGCGGCGCTGATGTCGCCGCCGTGGATATGCGCGTTCTCCATCGCGATCGACAGCCCGAGCCCGCTGCCCTCCGAGCGCGGGCGGGACGCGCTCGCCTTGTAGAACCGGTCGAAGACATGCGGCAGCACATCCTCGGGGATGCCCGGACCGTGGTCCCGGACCTTGATCAGCAGCTCATCGCCGTCGGTGCGCACCGAGACCCGCACCGGCGAGCCGCCGTGCTTGAGCGCGTTCCCGATCAGATTCGCCAGGATCACATCCAGCCGCCGGGGATCCAGCCGGGCCACGATCCCGCGCGCCGCGTCCAGCTCCACCGCGTCCAGCCAGGCGCGGGCGTCGATGCAGGCCGTCACCTGGTCGGCGACATCGACATCGTCGAGCACCAGCCGGGCCGTGCCCGCGTCGAAGCGGGTCACCTCCATCAGGTTCTCCACCAGGTCGTTCAGCCGCCGGGTCTCGCTCACCACGAGCTGCACCGCCGGAGCGATCATCGGGTCGAGCGAATCGGCCTCCTCCTCCAGCACCTCGGAGACGGCCGTGATCGCGGTGAGCGGGGTCCGCAGCTCATGCGACATGTCCGCGACGAAGCGCCGGCTGGACGCCTCCCGCGCGGACAGCTCCGCCACCCGCTTCTGCAGCCGCTCCGCGGCCCGGTTGAAGGTGTGGGAGAGATTGGCCAGCTCATCGGAGCCCGAGACCTGCAGCCGGGTGTCCAGATGCCCCTCGCCCAGCCGGTACGCCGCCTCCCCGAGCCGCTGCACCGGCCGCAGCACCGTGGCCGCGGCGGCCTGCGCCAGCAGCGCGGCGCCGATCAGCGCGAGCCCGGTGGCGATCCCCAGCGACCACGCCAGGGAGTTCAGATCCTGGCGCTCGGTGTCCAGGGACTTGAGCATGTAGCCGGTCGGGCCGCCGCCGTTCACCTTGGCCCCGCCGACCAGATACGGGGTGCCGTCCAGCGTGATCCGCTGCCAGTAGAGGTGGTACGGGGAGGCGTTCCCCTTGCCCACCGGGCGCTTCTGGTCCACCGCGCGCCGCAGAGACGCGGGCACCGCGTCGAGGGTGAACAGGCCCTTGTCCGAGGCCGCCGGACAGCTTCCGGCGTCCCGGGTCCGGGTGATCAGCAGCACCTCGTACTTCTGGGTGTTGTCCGCCATACGACCCGCGGCGTCCCGCAACTCGGAACAGGTCGGGACGGAGGGCAGCGGGTCGGTGTCGTCCTTCAGCGATTTACGGAACTCGTCCAGCGCCGCGTCCTGGGTACGGGTCAGCACCGCGTCACGGTTCAGCCAGTACGCGATGGCCGACGCGGACACGGCGGCGGTCAGCGCCACCAGGCCGAAGACCAGCATCAGCCGCAGCCGGAGGCTGAACCACCGCAAGAGCCCCGCGGCCCAGCCCCGGGCCCGGCCGGGCTCATCGCTCACTGCGCTCAATTCCGTACGTCTCCGCCCCGGCGCGCACCACTCATCGCCGCCGCTGTGCCGTCTTGTTCGCTTCTCCGCTCGTGCGGCGAAGGTGGGCGCATCGTCGTCGGCTGCGGGCCGGTGGCCGCACGTGCGTCGCTCGCTGTGCCGTCTTGTTCGCTTCTCCGCCCGTGCGGCGAAAGTGGGCGCATCGTCGTCGGCTGCGGGCCGGTGGCCGCACGTGCGTCGCTCGCTGTGCTGGTTTGTTCGCTTCTCCGCTCGTGCGGCGAAGGTGGGCGCATCGTCGTCGGCTGCGGGCCGGTGGCCGCACGTGCGTCGCTCACTATGGCGCGTCCAGCCGGTAGCCGACCCCACGCACCGTACGGATCAGTGTCGGCGACGACGGGACGTCCTCCACCTTCGCGCGCAGGCGCTGTACGCATGCGTCGACCAGCCGCGAGTCGCCGAGGTAGTCGTGCTCCCAGACCAGCCGCAGCAGCTGCTGCCGGGACAGCGCCTGCCCCGGCCGGCGGCTGAGCTCCAGCAGAAGCCGCAGCTCGGTGGGGGTGAGCTGCAGGTCCTCGCCGTTCTTGGTGACCGTCATGGCCGCGCGGTCGATCAGCAGACTGCCGAAGGCCGCGGAGTCATTGGCCTCCCGCTCGCCCCGCCGCAGTACCGCACGGATCCGGGCGTCCAGCACCCGGCCCTGGACGGGTTTGACGACATAGTCGTCGGCGCCGGACTCCAGGCCGACGACGACGTCGATGTCATCGCTGCGCGCGGTCAGCAGGATGATCGGCAACTGGTCGGTACGGCGGATCCGGCGGCACACCTCGAAGCCGTCGATCCCGGGCAGCATCACATCGAGCACGATCAGATCCGGCCGCTGCTCACGCAGCAGTTTCAGGCCGTCCTCGCCCGTCGCCGCGGTCGCCACACGGTGGCCCTGGCGGGACAGAGAGAGTTCGAGGGCCGTGCGGATGGCGTCGTCGTCCTCGATCAGCAACAGGAAAGGCACGTTGGTCATTCTGGCCTACAAGGGGCCTGTAGTTCGACCGTCAGGGGTTTATCGGCTCGATCCCCTGTGACGAGCCTGTGACAGTCGACAGACAGCCCCATGAAACTGACCCGGCAAAGTCTTCTGTGCACCGGGCGGAACGCCACCGGCCGGGGCAGCCAGCAGACCGATCAGGCTCCACCGACGGGGGGCGCGAAATGAGCACACTGCACTTCACGAACACCAGCGCAGTTCGCACGCGCCTCCACGACACCGGCCGGGGCAACGAGAAGTCCGGTGCCGTGAGCGGGCGGGGGTGCGCTCGCGGCGCCGGGCGTCAGCGGCCTCCTTACATGGTGGCCATTGACGCGATCACGGGGGAGAAGGAGGCCGGTCACGGCCTCGGGGGGGACAACGGGGGACCGGGGGGACACGGGGGAAGCTCGTACAGGGAGGCAGAGGGGGAGCGGCGCACCGCGTCGGAGGCGGAGTTCACCGCCTATGTCCAGGAGCGCCGCGCCTCCCTGTACGCAACCGCCTACCACCTGACCGGTGACCGCTTCGAGGCCGAGGACCTGCTGCAGAGCGCGCTGTTCTCGACCTACCGGGCCTGGGACCGGATCAGCGACAAGGCGGCGGTCGGCGGCTATCTGCGCCGCACCATGACCAATCTGCACATCAGCGCCTGGCGTCGGCGCAAGCTCAACGAGTACCCGACGGAGGAGCTGCCGGAGACGGTGGGCGACCACGACGCGATGCGCGGCACCGAGCTGCGCGCCGTGCTGTGGCAGGCCCTGGCCCGGCTGCCCGAGCTGCAGCGCACGATGCTGGTGCTGCGCTACTACGAGGGCCGGACGGATCCGGAAATCGCGGACATCCTGAACATCAGCGTCGGAACGGTCAAAAGCAGCATCTGGCGCTCGCTGCGCCGGCTGCGCGAGGACGAGAGCCTCAGCTTCGGCCGTGACGAGGAGGAGTCCTTCGGTGAACTGGTCGCCTGACGGCGGCGGGACGACCGAAGGCAGGGGGAAATCGGGGGAAATCGGGGGAAACGGGAGGGGAACAAGAAATCGGGGGAGTACGGGGGAAACAGGCGCGAGGCCGGACATCCGAGGGGGATTGTCCGGCCTCGCGCCTTTCCTTGCGCCCTTTTCCGTTATACGGATGCCTTCTGGCCGGAGGCGGGGACCCGCCCTCCCGCCGTCGCGGCCGCTATCCGGCCCATCGCCGTGCCCTTGCCGCACGCGTACGCGCCCAGCGCCGTCTGCCGGGCCACGATCCCGCGCTCCGCGCGCATCAGCCGCCAGCCGCGCCGCAGCAGATAGTGCGGAGGCTTACGGCCCTCCCGCAGATCGCGCAGCAGCCGGCGCCGGAAGGTGGTGGACGGACGGCCGCGCAGACAGAGCGCGTCCGCGAGGACCCCGAGATCGGCGCAGCGCCCGATGATGTCCGCGGCGAAGATCCCCTCGGCGATGAACAGCGGCGCCCGCCCGATGTCCAGCGTCTCCTCGCCGACGCGGGAGCTGGTGGCGATGTCGTACAGCGGCACGGTCGTCCGTGACGTACGGCAGAGCGTCTCGATCGCCGCGACCGCCGCGTCCGCGTCCCAGGAGCGTGGCGAGTCCCAGTCGGCGCCCCCGCCGTCGGCGAGTTGGGGGAGCGTCGGGTCGCCGCCCTCCTTGTAGAAGTCGTCGAGGTTGAGCACGGGCAATCCGGTGCGGGCCGCGAGCGAGGACTTTCCCGAGCCCGAGGGGCCGGTGAGCAGGACGACACGGGCGGAAGGCGGTTGGCTGGTCACGGAACACCAGTGTGACGCATCCTTTCTCACACGTGACCCCCGCGTGACCGATGACGTAACGTCCGACGTCGCCGTGTCACCACGTCACCACGTCACCACGTCGCCCTGTCACCACGTCGCCGCCCGTGTCTCCCCCGCCGTCAGACGACCGCGCGCGGTCGTTCCGCCGCCGCCGTACGGGCCGGGCGGGTGCGGGGGCCGAAGACCGCCAGGATGAGGGCGCCCAGGAGCCAGGTGCCGGCGATGAAGTAGAAGACGCTCTGATAGCCGGTGCGGTGATAGAGGGCCGCGATGATCAGCGGTCCGGCGGCGTTGGAGAGACGGCCGAGCCCGTAGGAGACGCCCGTGCCCAGTGAGCGGCCGCGGGTGTCGAACAGCTCGGGGGAGTAGGCGTATCCCAGGGCCGTGTAGCCGCGCTCGAAGAGGTTCACCAGGAAGCCGAAGACCACGATCAGGACCGGGTTGAAGGTCAGCCCGTACAGCAGACCGCACAGCGCGATCACCGCACCGAAGGCCACCAGACACCATTTGCGCTCGAAGCGGTCGGTGACCAGGGAGGCCAGGAACGAGCCGAGCGGAGCGCCGACGGTGGTGAGCGCCACATAGAAGACCGACTTCTCGACGCTGAAGCCCTCCTTGGCCAGCAGGGTGGGCGCCCAGCTCGAGTAGCCGAAGAAGCCGATGGTCTGGGTCACCCACAGGACCGTGAGCAGCAGGGTCGGCCCGAGGTAGCGCTTTTGCAGGAGGAGGCGGGGCGACGCCTTGGCGGGCCGGGTCTCGTCGATCGGCGGCGCGGGCTCGGGCAGCGGGCCCTTCTCGGCGGCGACCCGGGTCTCGATCCCGGTGAGGATCGCCTCCGCCGCGTCGTACTCGCCCCTGCTCTCGTGCCAGCGGGGGGACTCCTCCAGATGCCGGGTGAAGAGGACGAAGAGGATGCCGACGGCGCCCCAGAGGTAGACCAGCCGCCATGACCAGTCGCTGAGCGGTACGACGGCGCTGGCGATGAGGTTGGTGGCCGGGGTGCCGCAGATGCCGATGACGATCGCGTACGCCTGGAACTTGCCGCGTACGGCGGCCGGATACATCTCGTTGACATAGATGACCGCCACGACCGTCATCGCGGACAGCCCGGCCGAGGTCAGCACCCGGAACACGCTGAGTGAGGCGAGGTCCCAGGAGAAGGCCGAGGCCAGGGAGAAGACCCCGAAACAGAGCGTGGTGTGGATCAGCGCCTTCTTGCGGCCCCAGCGGTCGGCGAGGGTGCTCGCGACCACGGAGCCGATGAACATGCCGACGAACGACAGCGAGGTGACGTAGGCGATCTGGTCGACCGTGATGCCCCAGAGGTCGATGAGCTGGGGAGCGGTGGTGGCGAAGGTGTTGATGTCCGCGAACTCGAAGAAGTAGGCGAACGAGACGGCCAGCAAGGTGATCTTGTGAAACCGGGAGATGGGGAGTCTGTTCAGCCGGTTCACCGCATTGGAGTGCTGCATGGGCGGCCCTTGTCGAAGAGGCGGGGAGGAGGAGGCGGGGAGGGGGCGGGGGCGGGTCTCGGCGGGCGGTTCGGAGTCAGGCGCCTTCGCCGGGCCAGTAGAGCCTCATGGGGTTGTCGACCAGCAGCTTCCGCCGCTGCTCGGCGGTGACGGCCACCTGGGGCACGTAGTCGACCAGCAGCCCGTCGTCGGGCATATGGCCGGTGAGGTTGGGATGCGGCCAGTCCGTGCCCCACAGCACCCGGTCGGGGAACTCCTCGACCACGCGGCGGGCGAAGGGCACGACATCGGTGTACGGGTGCCGCTCCGCGTTCAGGGCCGGGGGCCCGGTGACGCTGAGGCGCTCGGGGCAGGTGACCTTCACCCACACCTCGTCGCGTTCGGCGAACCGCAGGAAGCGGGTGAAGTCGGGCCCCGTGACCGGTGCGGTCACATCGGGGCGTCCCATGTGGTCCACGACGAGGGGGGTGGGCAGGGAGTTGAAGAAACGTTCCAGCTCGGGCAGGTCGGCGCTTTCGAAGTAGAGGACGACATGCCAGCCGAGCGGGGCGATCCGCTGCGCGATGGCGGCCAGATCGTGCTGGGGCGCGGCGTCGGCCAGGCGCCGCAGAAAGGTGAAGCGCACCCCGCGCACGCCCGCCGCGTCCAGCCGGCGCAGCTCCGCGTCGGTGACATCCGGGCGTACGGTCGCGATACCGCGCGCCCGGCCGCCGGACGCCTGGACGGCGTCGACCATGGCGCTGTTGTCCGCGCCGTGACAGGTCGCCTGGACGATCACATTGCGGCCGACCCCGAGGTGGTCGCGGAGGGCGAAGAGGTCGTCCTTGCCGCCGTCACAGGGCGTGTACTTGCGTTCGGGTGCGAAGGGGAACGCGGCTTGCGGGCCGAAGACGTGGCAATGGGCGTCGACGGTGCCCGGCGGGAGGGCGAAGGCGGGCCGGGACGGGTCGGGGTGCCAGTCCAGCCAGCCGGGGGTCTTGGGGGAGAGCGTGCTCATGAGGGCTCCTCTGGGCGAGTGAGCGGCCCTGCGGTCGTCCTCGTGGGCCGTGCGGTCGTCGTCGCGGACCCTGCGGCCGTCATCGCGGACCGGAGGTCGTCATCGGGGACCTGTGATCGCGATCGGCGGACCGGGCGGTGGCCATCAGCGGCCCTGCTCGGTCAGCAGGGCGTCCAGGCGAGGGTAGACGGTGCGGGCGTTATGTTCGTAGATGCCGGTCAGATCGGTCGCGGAGAGCCCGGCGGCCTCGGTGTAGCGGTGGGTGTCGTCGAAGTGCCGGCCCGTCCGGGGGTCGACATCGCGGACGGCGCCGATCATCTCCGAGGCGAAGAGGATGTTCCGGGCCGGGATGACGTCGAGGAGAAGATCGATGCCGGGCTGGTGGTAGACGCAGGTGTCGAAGAAGACATTGCCCAGGACGTGCTTCTCCAAGGGCGGCTTGCCGAGGGCCATCGCCAGGCCGCGGAACCGGCCCCAGTGATACGGGACGGCGCCGCCGCCATGCGGGATGATCAGGCGCAGGGTGGGGAAGTCGGCGAACAGATCGCCCTGTACGAGCTGCATGAACACCGTCGTATCGGCGTTGAGGTAGTGCGCCCCGGTGGTGTGGAAGGCGGGGTTGACGCTGGTGCTCACATGCACCATCGCCGGGAGGTCGTACTCCACCAGCTTTTCGTAGATCGGGTACCAGGAGCGGTCGGTCAGCGGCGGGGCCGTCCAGTGACCGCCCGAGGGATCGGGGTTGAGGTTGACCGCCACGGCCCCGTACTCCTCCACGCAGCGGACGAGCTCGGGCACGCAGGTGGCCGGGTCGACGCCCGGCGACTGCGGAAGCATCGCGGCGGGGGCGAAGCGCTCCGGGTGGAGCGCGCTGACGCGGAAGCAGAGCTCGTTGCAGAGGGCCGCCCACTCGGCGGAGGTGTGGAGATCGCCGATGTGGTGGGCCATGAAGGACGCCCGGGGCGAGAAGACCGTCAGGTCGATGCCGCGTTCGTCCATCAGCCGGAGCTGGTTGGGCTCGATGCTGTGGCGCAGCTCGTCGTCACTGACCCGGAGATCGGCGCGGGAGGGGGTGCGGGCGGGGTCGGTGAGTCCGTTGATCTGCTGGGTGCGCCATGCCTCCAGCGCCGGTGGCGCGGTGGTGTAGTGGCCATGGCAGTCGATGATCATTCGCGGTTCCTTCTCGGCGTGCGGTTCCTCGCAACCTAACTGTCGATGAAATTGTTGACAATATGTGCGACGAAAAAAGACCCCCGCGATGTCCGGGATGCGGACGCCGCGGGGGCGGGGTGGGTCAGGCGCGGAGCTGCCGGGCTAGGCGCCCATCGGATGCCAGACGGTCTTGGTCTCCAGGAAGCCGAGGAGACGGCCGGTGCCGGGGTCGGCCGCCCAATCCACAGGCTGTGGACGAAGGACCCGCTTGAGGTTCTCCGCACTGGCCTTCTCCAGCTCGACCGCGAGCTCCGGGTCCGCGCCGGCGAGGTCGATCGCGTTGACGTCCTGGTGTGCGGCGAGCGGGGCGGCGATCTCGGCGGTGCGGCCGGAGAGGATGTTGACCACGCCGCCCGGGAGGTCGGAGGTGGCCAGCACCTCGGCCAGGGAGAGGGCGGGCAGCGGGGACTTCTCGCTCGCCACCACCACGGCCGTATTGCCGGTGACGATCGCGGGGGCGATCACGGAGACCAGGCCGAGGAAGGACGATTCCTGGGGCGCGAGGAGCGTGACCACGCCGGTCGGCTCGGGGGAGGAGAGGTTGAAGTACGGCCCGGCGACGGGGTTGGCGGACCCGGCGATCTGGGCCGTCTTGTCCGACCAGCCCGCGTACCAGACCCAGCGGTCGATCGCGGCGTCGACCTGGGCGGTGGCCTTGGACTTCGACAGGCCCTCGGCGTCGGCGACCTCCGCGACGAACTGGTCGCGGCGGCCCTCCAGCATCTCGGCGATGCGGTAGAGGATCTGGCCCCGGTTGTACGCGGTGGCCCCGGACCAGCCGCCGAACGCCTTGCGCGCGGCGGCGACCGCGTCCCGGGCGTCCTTGCGGGAGGCCAGGGGGGCGTTGGCGAGCCACTGGCCCTTTGCTGTGGTCACCTCGTACACCCGCCCGCTCTCGGACCGGGGGAACTTGCCCCCGACGAACAGCTTGTAGGTCTTCAGCACGGAGAGTCGGTCGTTGCGGTCAGACATCGAGGTATGCCTCCAGGCCATGCCGACCGCCCTCGCGGCCGTATCCCGACTCCTTGTAGCCGCCGAACGGGGAGGCCGGGTCGAACTTGTTGAACGTGTTGGACCACACGACGCCCGCCCGGAGCTTGTTCGCCATCCACAGGATGCGCGAACCCTTCTCCGTCCAGATGCCCGCCGACAGTCCGTACGGCGTGTTGTTGGCCTTGGCCACGGCCTCTTCGGGGGTGCGGAAGGTGAGCACCGACAGCACCGGGCCGAAGATCTCCTCGCGGGCGATCCGGTGGGCCTGGGTGACGCCGGTGAAGAGGGTGGGCGCGAACCAGTAGCCGGAGCTGGGCAGTTCGCACGCCGGGGCCCAGCGCTCGGCGCCCTCGGCCTCGCCCGCGTCGGCCAGCGCGCGGATCCGGGCGAGCTGCTCGGCGGAGTTGATGGCGCCGATGTCGGTGTTCTTGTCCAGCGGATCGCCCAACCGCAGGGTGCCCATGCGGCGCTTGAGCGCGTCGAGCAGCTCGTCCTGGACGGACTCCTGGACCAGGAGGCGGGAGCCCGCGCAGCAGACATGGCCCTGGTTGAAGAAGATGCCGCCGATGATGCCCTCGACCGCCTGGTCGATGGGGGCGTCGTCGAAGACGATGTTCGCGGCCTTGCCGCCGAGTTCGAGGGTGACCTTCTTCCTCGTACCGGCCACCGTACGGGCGATGGCCTTGCCGACCTCGGTGGAGCCGGTGAAGGCCACCTTGTCGATCCCGGGGTGGGCGACCAGCTCGGCGCCGGTCGAGCCGTCGCCGGTGATGATGTTGACCACGCCCTTGGGGAGCCCCGCCTGGCGGCAGATGTCCGCGAAGAAGAGGGCGCTCAGGGGCGTCGTCTCGGCGGGCTTGAGGACGACCGTATTGCCGGTGGCGAGCGCCGGGGCGATCTTCCAGGCCAGCATCAGGAGCGGGAAGTTCCAGGGGATGATCTGGCCGGCGACGCCCAGGGGCTTCGGGTCCGTGCCGCTCGTGCCGTTCAGCGGGCTACGCCCGCGGGTCGCGTACGCGAGCTTGTCGGCCCAGCCCGCGTAGTAGAAGAAGTGGGCCGCGACCAGGGGCAGATCTGAGTCGCGCGACTCGCGGATCGGCTTGCCGTTGTCCAGCGACTCCAGGACGGCCAGTTCGCGGGAGCGCTCCTGGATGATGCGCGCGATGCGGAAGAGGTACTTGGCGCGCTCGGAGCCGGGGAGCGCGGACCAGGTCATGAACGCCTTACGGGCGGCCTTGACGGCGCGGTCCACGTCCTCGGCGCCGGCCTGGGCGACCTCGGAGAGGACCTCCTCGGAGGAGGGGGAGAGGGTCTTGAAGACCTTGCCGTCGCCCGCCTCGCCGAACTCCCCGTCGATGAACAGGCCGTAGGACGGGGCGATGTCGACGACCGCGCGGGACTCCGGCGCCGGTGCGTACTCGAAAACGGGCATGGCGTATCAGTCCACCGTCACGTAGTCGGGACCGGAGTACCGGCCGGTGCTCAGCTTCTGGCGCTGCATCAGCAGGTCGTTGAGGAGGCTGGAGGCGCCGAAGCGGAACCAATCCGGGGAGAGCCACTCGCCGCCCAGCGTCTCGTTGACCATCACCAGGTACTTGATCGCGTCCTTGGAGGTGCGGATGCCGCCCGCCGGCTTCACGCCCACCTGCACGCCGACCGCGGCGCGGAAGTCGCGGACCGCCTCCAGCAGGACGAGGGTGACGGGCGGGGTCGCGTTGACGGCCACCTTGCCGGTGGAGGTCTTGATGAAGTCCGCGCCGGCGAGCATCGCCAGCCAGGAGGCACGGCGGACGTTGTCGTACGTCTGCAGCTCACCGGTCTCGAAGATCACCTTGAGGTGGGCGGCGGTGCCGTCCTCGCGGACGCAAGCCTCCTTCACCTGCCGGATCTCCTCGAAGACCTCGAGGTAGCGGCCGGAGAGGAAGGCGCCGCGGTCGATCACCATGTCGATCTCGTCCGCCCCGGCGGCCACCGCGTCCCGGGTGTCGGCCAGCTTGACCGGCAGCGCGGCCCGGCCGGAGGGGAAGGCGGTGGCGACGGCTGCCACGTGGATGCCGCTGCCCTTCAGGGCCTCCTTGGCGGTGGCCACCATGTCGCCGTAGACGCAGATGGCCGCGACCTGCGGGACGGTGCGGTCGGTGGGATCGGGGTTGATCCCCTTGGCGCACAGGGACCGGACCTTGCCCGGGGTGTCGGCACCCTCCAGGGTCGTCAGGTCGATCATCGAGATCGCCAGGTCGATGGCGTACGCCTTCGCCGTGGTCTTGATCGAGCGGGTGCCGAGGGTCGCGGCACGGGCCTGCAGGCCGACCGCGTCGACGCCCGGCAGGCCGTGCAGGAAGCGGCGCAGGGCGCGGTCGTCGGCGGTCACGTCCGCCATCGACGCGAGTCGCTCCGCGGCCTCTTTGCCGTATGCGGGAACTGTGGTGGGCATGGTCACCAGACGAGCATATCTACGCGCGTAGTCGGATGTCACCCCCGCCCCCGGATTCCACGCGGGCCGGGGTGAGCGATCCCTGGGCGCCCCCCACCTTCGGAGTGTGGTGCACAATCGGGCGCATGACGAGCCCGGACGACGACTCCGCCCCCGCCGCATCCTCCTCGGTGCCCGAGACCTTCTCGGACCGGGTCTACCGCTCCCCGAGCGGCATCGGAGGCGGGGTGCTGCTGCTCGCGCTCAGCGGCTGGCTGGGCATCGACGCGATGGTCCGGGGCGAGGGACGGACACCGTGGCTGGCGCTGGCCGGGCTGCTGTTCGCGGTGCCGGTGGTGATCGCCTTCACGGTGCGCCCGGCGGTGTACGCGGGGCAGGACCGGCTGCTCGTCCGCAACCCGTTCCGTACGGTCACGCTGCCCTGGGCCTCGGTCGAGGGGCTCCGCGCCGGATACACCAGTGAGGTGCTGGCGGGCGGGGCGACCTACCAGCTCTGGGCGATCCCGGTCTCGCTGCGGCAGCGCAAGCGGGCCGCGAGGCAGCAGGCCAGGGCGGCCTCCGAGGACCCCTTCAGCCGCACGTCGGCCCATGTGTCGGCGAACAAGGCCGGGGAGGACCGGCGGGCCCCCTCCGACGCGGCCATCGGCGACCTGCGCGAAATGGCCGAACTCAACGCCCAGCGCGAAGGCGCCCAGGGGGCGCCCGAGGTCCGGTGGGCCTTCGAGGTCATCGCGCCGACGCTGGCGGGTGCGGTGCTGTTGATCATCATGCTGGCCATCGGCTGAGCGCCTGGCGGCGCGGCTTCCGGGTCCGGCCGGCCGGGCCCCGGCCGCCCGGCTACTGGGCCGTCGACTCCCGGGTCGCGTACGGCGCCCTCGCGCTCCTCTCCGTACCCGAACCCGGGGCGCGGCGCCCCGCCCTCGGCCTCTACTGGGGCGACCTCGCCCTCCAGTCCCGCGTCGGACCCGATACCGGGTTCAGCTACCTCAGCCGGATCTGACGCGGCTCCGGCCCCGGCACCGTCACCGCCCCCGCTCAGATGCCCGCTGCCGCCGAAAGATCCTTCTTGAGCGCGGCCAGCACGCTGTCCGCCGTGGCGCGGGCCGGGACCAGGGCGACCGCCCCTTGCACATCGACGACCACCTCCAGGTAGCACTTCAGCTTCGGCTCGGTACCGCTGGGCCGGACGATCACCCGGGCTGACCGGACGGTGTCCTTTCCGGCGAGCTGGTAGCGCAGCCCGTCCGTCGGGGGCAGCGTCTCCGTACCCCGTGACAGATCCTCCGCCGAGGCCACGGCGAGCCCCGCGAGCTCGGTGGGCGGCTGTTCGCGCAGCCGCTTCATCGCGGTGCCGATCAGGGAGAGGTCCGTGACGCGGACGGACAGCTGGTCGGTGGCGTGCAGGCCGTGGGCGACCGCGATGTCGTCCAGCAGGTCGGTGACGGTGCGGCCCTGCTCCTTCAGCTCGGACGTCAGCTCGGCCACGAGCAGCGCGGCCGTGATGCCGTCCTTGTCGCGTACGCCCGCCGGGTCCACGCAGTAGCCGAGCGCCTCCTCGTACGCGTAGCGCAGCCCGTCCACCCGGGCCAGCCACTTGAAGCCGGTCAGCGTCTCGGCGTACGGGAGCCCGGCGTCCTCCGCGATCCGGGAGAGCAGCGACGAGGAGACGATCGTGGTCGCGAAGGAGCCACGGGCGCGCTTGTGGACGAGGTGGGTGGCGAGCAGGGCGCCGACCTCGTCACCGCGCAGCATCCGCCAGTCGGCGGCGTCCGTGGGGGCCGTGGGGTTCGTGATCGCGGGCACGGCGACGGCGCAGCGGTCGGCGTCCGGGTCGTTGGCGATGATGATGTCCGGAGCGACCTTGCGGGCCGTCGCGAAGGCCAGGTCCATCGCCCCCGGCTCCTCCGGGTTCGGGAACGCGACGGTCGGGAACGCCGGGTCGGGCTCGGCCTGCTCGGGGACGACCGCGGGCGCCGGGAAACCGGCCCGCGTGAAGGCCGCGATGAGCGTCTCGCGGCCGACGCCGTGCAGCGGGGTGTAGACGACGCGGGCGTTGCGGGGCGAACCCGGCGTGAGGACGGCGTCCGTACGGGCGAGATACGCGTCGAGGACGTCGTCGTTCAGCGTCTCCCAGCCGCTGTCGGGGCGGGGCACGTCGTTCAGGCCGCGGATGGCGGCGATCTCGGCGGCGATCTCGGCGTCCGCGGGCGGCACGATCTGGGAGCCGTCGCCGAGGTAGACCTTGTAGCCGTTGTCGCGGGGCGGGTTGTGGCTCGCGGTGACCTCGATACCGGCGACGGCGCCGAGGTGGCGGATGGCGAAGGCGAGGACGGGCGTGGGGAGCGGACGCGGAAGCACGGCCGCGCGGAATCCGGCGCCGGTCATGACGGCGGCGGTGTCGCGGGCGAAGTCGGCGCTTTTGTAGCGCGCGTCGTATCCGATGACGACGAGCCCCTGATCGTGATGCTTGCGCAGATACGCGGCGAGCCCGGCGGCGGCGCGGATGACGACGGCGCGGTTCATCCGCATGGGACCGGCGCCGAGCTCACCCCTGAGACCGGCGGTACCGAACTGCAGCATGCCGGAGAACCGATCGGCGATCTCGTCGAACGCGCCCTCCGCGCCCTCCGCGCCGCCCGCGTCCTCCGCGCCGTCCGTGGTGGCCTGGAGCAGCTTGCTGAGCTCGTCGCGGGTCTCGGGATCGGGATCCTCGGCGAGCCATGCGCGGGCCTGTGCGATGAGATCGGGCTCCGTGGCCATGGGGGCCTCCTGGGGGTGGTCGTTTGGTGGGTGCGGGTTCCGCTGTGTGCGGGTGCGCGTTCCGCTGTGTGCGGGTGTGTGGGTGGTGCGCTTGCTGTTTGTGGTGGGTGGCGGGTGCGGGGCCTCCGGGGCGGCGCCCTGGACCGTATATTTACGGCGCCGTTGGCCGGGGGCGTTGTGTTGGTCGGGGATTGGCGCCACAAATACACGTAAGCGTCCAGGACACCACCCCTGCGGCCCCGCCCCCTCCCGTCTCGTCGGCGGCTCCCCACCGGTGGCCTCCGGACCTGGCCCGGTTCCGGACCGCCAGGGTGCCCGGTGCGGCCCGTCTCCCGCTCGCTTGTCGGTGTCCGTGCGCTGGTGGCAGGGGGCGCGTGCCCGGAGGCGCTGGGCGGATGCCGTTCCGCCTCCTCTGGCCTCGTGGGCGACCGTGCCCTCGGCCTGTGGGACGGGCATCTTGTTGGCATCCGCTCCTGAGCGAGACCGGTCCGCTTCGGGTGAGCCCCCTCCAGCCTCGCGGCGGGGGAGGGACTGCCATCCGACGAACCGGGGCGGCCAGGACCCGTGTCACTTGGGCGCGTGCCGACGAGGTACGAGGGGGGCGTACCCACCCCCGCCACAGACGACTCGCAACCGGGCCAGGGCTGGAGGCCACCGGCGGGTGGCTGCCGACGAGCCGGACGGGCCGGGGCCGTACCGACTCCCACCCGACACCCAGCTCCCGGGCCGAACGCGGAACGGACGGGCGCCCTGGGCCACCGGCGGGTGGCTGCCGACGAGACGGGAGGGGGCGGGGTCGCAGGGGTGGTGTCCTGGACGCTTTCGCATATTTGTGGCGCCAATCCCCGACCAACACAACGCCCCCGGGCACCGGCGCCGTAAATGTGCGGTCCAGGGCGCCGCACCGGAGGCCCCGCCCCCGGCACCCACCACGCAACCCACCGCGCCCCGCCAGGCCCGGCGCGCCTCGCCCCGGCCCGCCCCGGCCCGCCCCGGCAGACGGTGCCGCGACGCTCTGTTCAGTTGGCTGAGGGGTGAGTACCCGCGCAGCACGCCGTGACGCCGCCGGCGCCGCTGCCCGGCGAGGGAACGGGGTCGCCCGGCCGGTGAGGTCAGATGCGGTCGAGGACCTGCGACAGCAGGCTGCCCATGCGGGAGGCGGAGTCGCGGCCGGCCTGGAGGACCTCCTCGTGGTTGAGGGGTTCGCCGGTCATACCGGCCGCCAGGTTGGTGACCAGGGAGATGCCCAGGACCTCCGCGCCCGCCTCGCGCGCCGCGATGGCCTCCAGGGTGGTGGACATGCCCACCAGGTCGGCGCCCAGGGTGCGAACCATGGTGATCTCCGCCGGGGTCTCGTAGTGCGGCCCGGGGAACTGGGCGTAGACGCCCTCCTCCAGGGTCGGGTCGACCTGCTGGCACAGGGCGCGCAGCCGCGGGGAGTAGAGGTCGGTGAGGTCGACGAAGTTCGCGCCCACGATCGGGGAGGTGGCCGTGAGGTTGATGTGGTCGCTGATCAGTACCGGCTGACCGGGGCGCATGCCCTCGCGGAGGCCGCCGCAGCCGTTGGTGAGGATGATGGTCTTGCAGCCGGCGGCGACGGCGGTGCGTACGCCGTGTGCGACGGCGGCGACACCGCGGCCCTCGTAGTAGTGCGTACGGCCGAGGAAGACCAGCGCCCGCTTGTCGTTGATCCGGTACGAGCGGATCCGGCCCGCATGGCCCTCGACGGCGGGCGGCGGGAAGCCGGGCAGCTCGGTGACGGGGAACTCGTGCTCGGGCGCGCCGAGGGCGTCGGTGGCGGGGACCCAGCCGGAGCCCAGGACCAGCGCGACGTCGTGGGTTTCCGCACCGGTCAGCTCGCGCAGGCGGGTGGCGGCGTCGTCGGCGGCGGCGTGGGGGTCGCCCTGGATGTCGTCCCAAGAAACTGATGCGTTCACGCGCACGAGGGTAGCCGGTAACTGCCTACGCGCGTAGACGGAGTCCGTGGAGGTATTCGGATCGTTGCATAACCCCTGGACCGGCCGGACCCCGGACCGGGTTCGCCCGGAGACGCGAACCCCCAGGCTCCCGGGCCGCCCGGAAACACAGCTCACCCGGAAACACCCGATACACCGGATACACCGGACTCAGCAGGGGCGCTTCCGCAGCTCCATCACATAGTCGTGCGGCGCGCCCGCGGATTCCGCCGCGTCGGCGATTTCGCCCAGGTAGCGGGCCGAGGGCAGGCCGCCCTCGTAGCCGTTGAGGACGTAGAGCCAGGCGGGTTCGTCGCCGTCCAGGGTGTGGACGCGGATCCGCATCCGGCGGTAGATGTCGAGGCCGACGCCCTCCCAGCGGTCCATGGAGTCCTCGTCCATGGGCGCGATGTCGTAGAGGGCGACGAAGACCTGGGAGCGCGGGGCCTCCACGATGGTCGCGAGGGCGCCTTCCCAGCCCATCTGCTCTCCGCCGAAGGTGAGACGCCAGCCGTTCAGCCAGCCCGTTCCGCGCAGTGGGGAGTGCGGTGCGCGGCGGGACATCAGCCGCGCGTCGAGGTTGCCGGCGTACGCGGCGTAGAGCGACATGGGTCTGAGGGTACGGGAGTGGGGCGGAACGGCCCTCGGGGTGGGAGGTTCGTACGTCAGTCGCCCCAGCGCAACCCCCCGGGCTGAAGCCAGTCGAACCGGTGCGGGACAATGGAGCATGTGACTCGGATCGTGATCATTGGTGGCGGACCCGGCGGCTATGAGGCGGCGCTGGTCGCCGCGCAGCTCGGCTCGGAGGTGACCGTCGTCGATTGCGACGGTCTGGGCGGCGCGTCGGTGCTCACCGACTGCGTGCCGTCGAAGACGTTGATCGCCACCGCAGAGGTGATGACGACCTTCGATTCCTCCTATGAGGAGCTGGGGATCATCGTCGCCGACGACACCCCGCCGATGGAGCAGGCGGCCCGGGTGGTCGGCGTGGATCTCGGCAAGGTCAACCGCCGGGTGAAGCGGCTCGCGCTCGCCCAGTCGCACGACATCACGGCGTCGGTCACGCGGGCCGGCGGCCGGGTCATGCGCGGGCATGGGCGGGTGGAGCCGCAGCAGTCGCTGGACGGCTCGCGGCGGGTGATCGTGCGGGCGGTGGACGGCACCGAGCAGACGCTGGTGGCGGACGCGGTGCTGGTGGCGACCGGTGCCCATCCGAGGGAGATCCCGGACGCGAAGCCGGACGGCGAGCGGATCCTGAACTGGACGCAGGTGTACGACCTGGACGAGCTCCCCAAGGAGCTGATCGTGGTCGGCTCCGGTGTCACGGGTGCGGAGTTCGCGGGTGCGTATCAGGCGCTGGGGTCGAAGGTCACGCTGGTCTCCAGCCGGGACCGGGTGCTGCCGGGCGAGGACCCGGACGCGGCGGCGGTGCTGGAGGACGTCTTCCGGCGCCGGGGGATGAACGTGATGTCCCGCTCGCGGGCGCAGGCCGCCAAGCGGGTCGGGGACCGGGTGGAGGTCACGCTCTCGGACGGGCGGGTCATCTCCGGCACTCACTGTCTGATGGCGGTCGGCTCGATCCCGAACACGGCGGACATGGGCCTGGAGGAGGCCGGGGTCAAGCTGGCCGAGTCGGGGCACATCCTGACCGACAAGGTGTCCCGGACCAGCGCGCCGGGCATCTACGCGGCCGGTGACTGCACCGGCGTGCTGGCGCTGGCGTCGGTGGCGGCGATGCAGGGCCGGATCGCGATGTACCACTTCCTGGGGGACGCGGTGGCGCCGCTGAACCTGAAGACGGTTTCCGCGAACGTGTTCACCGACCCCGAGATCGCCACGGTCGGCTACTCGCAGGCGGACGTGGACGGCGGGAAGATCGACGCCCGGGTGGTGAAGCTGCCGCTGCTGCGCAATCCGCGGGCGAAGATGCAGGGCATCCGGGACGGCTTCGTCAAGATCTTCTGCCGTCCGGGCACCGGCATCGTGGTCGGCGGTGTGGTGGTCGCGCCGCGGGCGAGCGAGCTGATCCACCCGATGTCGCTGGCGGTCGACAACAACCTGACGGTGGAGCAGGTCGCCAAGGCCTTCACGGTCTACCCCTCGCTGTCCGGTTCGATCGCCGAGGTGGCGCGGCAGTTGCACACCCGGAAGACTCAGGAAGAGTCGTAGATCCGGTCCTTATAGCACTTCGCGCCTTCAGAGATGTCCAACTTCTGCTAATTGGTGCAAGCTGCTGAAAACAGACGGTCGTTGGCATTACTGTCAGTTTCGTGTTCGCTGCAGAACGTCGCCAATTGATCCTTGAAATGGTGCGCGCGAACGGAGCGGTGTCGCTCCGGGAGCTCGCCCGCGTCGTCCAGACCTCCGAAGTGACCGTACGGCGTGATGTGCGGGCGCTGGAGGCAGAAGGACTGCTCGACCGCCGGCACGGCGGTGCGGTGCTGCCGGGCGGATTCACCAGGGAGTCCGGCTTCCCGCAGAAATCCCATCTAGCGACCGCGGAGAAGACGGCCATCGCCGATCTCGCGGCCGGTCTCGTCGACGAGGGCGAGGCCGTGGTCGTCGGCGCCGGAACCACCACGCAGGAGCTGGCCCGCCGGCTCGCGCGGGTTCCGGGGCTGACCGTGGTCACCAATTCCCTGCTGGTCGCACAGGCGTTGGCGCATGCCAACCGGGTCGAGGTCGTGATGACCGGCGGCACCCTGCGCGGCTCCAACTACGCCCTGGTCGGCAGCGGCGCCGAGCAGTCCCTGCAGGGGCTGCGGGTCTCGCGCGCCTTCCTGTCCGGCAGCGGGCTGACCGCCGAGCGCGGCCTGTCCACCTCCAACATGCTTTCGGCCAGCGTCGACCGGGCGCTGGTCCAGGCGGCGGCGGAGGTGGTCGTGCTCGCCGACCATACGAAGCTGGGCACCGACACCATGTTCCAGACGGTGCCCACCGATGTGATCACGCGGCTGGTGACCGATGAGCCACCCGCCCATGACGACCGTGCCCTGACCGAGCTCCAGGCCCTCGCGGACCAGGGGGTTCAGATCGCCGTGGCCGGGCCGGGCGCGGGGTCCGGCCCGGTCGGGGGCGGTGAGGGCGGCGGTTCGGCGGGCCGGCAGTCGGGGCGGCTGGGCGCGTCCCAGGGCCGTGGCGGCGGCGAGGAGGGCCTGCCGCTGCCGGGGCCGCGCCGTAACCACCCCCATCCGCCGGGCGGCCCCGGCTCCGCGCAGCTGCGCAGTGCGGTGCCGCTGGCGGAGCAGCCGGGGCGGGTGGCGGATCTGGCGCCGCGCCGTCGCTAGCGAGGGGGCGCCGGCCGGTGTCAGCGGGCCTTGAGACCGGTGAAGGCCAGCGCCAGCAGCCGGTCGGCCAACTCGGGGTCGTCCGGCGACTGCTCCACGGCCAGCGCGATCGCGTTGGTGAGCTGCATCAGATCGGCGATGACCACATCGGACCGTACGGCACCGCTCTGCTGCGCGCGGGCGAGCAGTTCGCTGCCCGCCTCGCGCAGCGGCAGACCGCAGCCGCGGGACAGTGCCGAGGTCTCGTCTCCCGAGCACGCCATCAGGGCCCGGGAGAGCCCTCGATAGGTGCTGGCGTGGTCGACGATGGCGCGCAGCCAGTCGATCAGCGCCTGACACGGCCGCGGGCCCTTGGCCAGCTCCCGCGACCGCTCCAGCAGGGCGCATATCTCGCCCTGGAAGACCGCGCCCATCAGCGCGGTGCGGTTGGGGAAGTGGCGGTAGAGCGTGCCGATGCCGACGCCCGCGCGGCGTGCGATGTCCTCCAGCGAGGCATCGGTACCGTGCCGGGTGAAGGCCGTGCGCGCCTCGGCCAGCAGCCGCTCGTAGTTGCGGCGCGCGTCGGCGCGCATGGGGCGCGGTGGCATCTGCGCCGTGGCTGTCTCGATCGCCATCGCGGTCCTCCCTGCCGTGGCTGCCCGTGAGTCAAGCATGCCATTTCGTGACCGGAGGCACGCCCTGGCCAGGCAACGCGGGTACCGCGAACGGCATCAAACGGGGCGATGGCCTCGTGCGTTGCGGTGCGCCGAAGTGGAAGAACGATGGGACTGACCAGTCGCTCACTCGAGTATGTGACGATCGCTCTCGCCGTGGGGTGCGCGGGGCTGACGCTCTGGCTGTGGCCGCGCTTCGCGGGCCGGGGCGTACGGGCCTGGCTGGGCCGGCTGGCCGCCCTCGCCGTGACGCAATGCGCGATCGTGGCCGCGCTGGCCCTCGGGGTGAACACCACCTTCCAGTTCTACGGGTCCTGGGACGAACTGCTGGGCGAGGACGAAGCCGCACCGGCGGCCCTGTCCCCTGTGCAGGGCGGCGCCGCGGGGCCGGTCGGGGCGTCGGGCGGGCTGGTGCGGCCGGCCCCGCCGCAGGGGCTGGACACGGTGCACGGACTGCCGGGCGGGCCCCCCGACAAGGCGGGCAAGGTCGAGTCGGTGCGGATCCTCGGCCGCCGCAGCCAGGTGGCCAACCCGGCGTATGTGTATCTGCCGCCGCAGTACTTCCAGCGCCAGTACGCCCGGCAGCGCTTCCCGGTGATCGTGGCGATCAGCGGCTATCCGGGCGGATCCTTCCTGCTGGCCCAGCATCTGCGGCTGCCCCAGACCGCGGGCGGGCTGATCCGCACCGGGGAGATGCAGCCTGCGGTCATCGTGATGGTGCGGCCCACCATCGCCCCGCCCCGCGACACCGAATGCGTGGACGTCCCCGGCGGCCCGCAGGCCGAGACCTACTTCGCCCAGGACCTGCCCGAGGCGCTGCGCGGGCACTACCGGATCGGCCATGACCCCAGCGCCTGGGGCGTGCTGGGCTACTCCTCGGGCGGCACCTGCGCCCTTGAGCTGACCCTGCGTCATCCCCGCGTCTACAGCGCGGCCGCGGCCCTGTCGCCCGACTACCGCGTGGTCAACGACCCCACCACCGGCGACCTCTTCGGCCCGGGCCCGGAGGGCGAGCGCGGTGAGCGGGAGCACGATCTGCTGTGGCGGCTGCGCCATCTGCCCCAGCCGCAGGTCTCGGTGCTGGTGTCCTCCAGCCGCCGGGGCGAGCCCAACTACACCGCCACCCGCGACTTCCTGGCCGCGGTCCGGCCGCCGATGAGCGCGCAGTCGATCATCCTGGACCGGGGCAGCCACAACTTCCGCACCTGGCGCCGCGAGCTGCCCACGGCCCTGCGCTGGATGAACGGCCAGCTCACCTTCCCCCAGGACGTGGTGCACGGCCGCTGAGCGGTCCGGGCACGACCGGGCACGACGACGGCGGGCCCCGGCCGGAGGATTCCGGTCGGGGCCCGCCGTCATGCGCGGGGGCGGGTCAGTCCTTGATTCCCGCCTCAGTCCCTGACTCGCGCGTCAGTCCTTGATCTCGCAGATGACCGCGCCCGAGGTGATGGACGCGCCGACGTCTGCGGTCAGGCCCTTGACGGTGCCCGCGCGGTGGGCGTTGAGGGGCTGTTCCATCTTCATGGCCTCCAGGACGACGATGAGGTCGCCCTCGGCCACGGTGTCGCCCTCGCCCACGGCGACCTTGACGATGGTGCCCTGCATGGGGGAGGCCAGGGCGTCGCCGGAGGCGGCGGAGCCGGACTTCTTGACCGCCTTGCGCTTCGGCTTCTTCGAGCCGCCCGCCGGGGCGGTGGCCACGCCCAGGGAGGCGGGCAGCGAGACCTCCAGCCGCTTGCCGCCGACCTCGACCACGACGGTCTCGCGGGCGGTGGGCTCCTCGTCCTCGTCGGGGCTGACGGGGGCGAAGGGGGCGATGGTGTTGTTGAACTCGGTCTCGATCCAGCGGGTGTGGATCGTGAACGGCTCGCTGGTGAACGCCGGGTCCACCACCACGGCCTGGTGGAACGGGATGGCGGTGGCCATGCCGTCGACCTGGAACTCGGCCAGGGCGCGGGCGGCGCGCTGGAGGGCCTGGGCGCGGGTGGCGCCGGTGATGATCAGCTTGGCCAGCAGCGAGTCCCACGCCGGGCCGATGACGCTGCCGGACTCCACGCCCGCGTCCAGCCGGACACCGGGGCCGGCGGGCGGGATGAAGGAGGTCACGGTGCCGGGGGCGGGCAGGAAGTTGCGGCCCGGGTCCTCGCCGTTGATGCGGAACTCGAAGGAGTGGCCGCGCACCTGCGGGTCGTCGTAGCCGATGGCCTCGCCGTCGGCGATGCGGAACATCTCGCGGACCAGGTCGATGCCGGTGACCTCTTCGGTGACCGGGTGCTCCACCTGGAGTCGGGTGTTGACCTCGAGGAAGGAGATGGTGCCGTCGTTGCCCACGAGGAACTCGACGGTGCCGGCGCCCACGTAGCCGGCTTCCTTGAGGATGGCCTTGGAGGCGGCGTAGAGCTGGTCGTTCTGCTCCGGGGTCAGGAACGGGGCCGGGGCCTCTTCGACGAGCTTCTGGTGGCGGCGCTGGAGGGAGCAGTCACGGGTGGAGACGACCACGACGTTGCCGTGGGTGTCGGCCAGGCACTGGGTCTCCACATGGCGGGGCTTGTCCAGGTAGCGCTCGACGAAGCACTCCCCACGCCCGAACGCCGCGACGGCCTCGCGCACGGCGGAGTCGTAGAGCTCGGGGACTTCTTCCATGGTGCGGGCGACCTTCAGGCCGCGGCCGCCGCCGCCGAAGGCGGCCTTGATGGCGATCGGCAGGCCGTGCTGCTCGGCGAAGGCCACGACCTCGTCCGCGCCGGAGACCGGGTCGGGGGTGCCGGCGACCAGGGGGGCGCCGGCGCGCTGGGCGATGTGGCGGGCGGCGACCTTGTCGCCCAGGTCGCGGATGGCGTGCGGCGGAGGGCCGATCCAGGTCAGGCCCGCGTCCAGGACGGCCTGGGCGAACTCGGCGTTCTCGGAGAGGAATCCGTAGCCGGGGTGGACGGCGTCGGCGCCGGATTCGGCGGCCGCGGCCAGGACCTTGGCCTGGTCGAGATAGCTGGCCGCCGGGGTGTCACCGCCCAGCGCATAGGCTTCATCGGCCGCGCGCACATGACATGCGTCCCGGTCCGGATCGGCGTAGACGGCTACGCTCGCGATCCCGGCATCCCGGCAGGCACGGGCAACACGGACAGCGATCTCGCCACGGTTGGCGATGAGCACCTTGCGCACGATGGCTCCCTCCTTGAAACAAGCCGAGTTTAGGTACAGGCGACACCTCGCGCCGAGAAGATCCCGGGCGTGAGCTTGACCACACGGAGCGTGAACCTCGCGTTGGGCGAGCGACCAGATCCCCCGTCGCTCCACCGTACGCCCGGTTTTCGGGGCTGGTGCGCCGTCCGAGGTGTGGGCAAGGTCTCTGGCCCGCCGTGCTGCGGCGCTTCGCGTTTCTTTGTGGAAACCCTACGAATGCCGGGCGGAAACTTTGCCATGGCGTTCAGCTCGTCCGCACCTCTTGTGGCGGCGCTTACCCGTTAGTAGCGTGCTTCGGCACTGACGGAGTGGAGGGGGAACACGGTGGCGCGCAGACCAGTGGCCGCGATAGCGGCTGTGACGCTCATGTTCGAAGCGGTCGGTATAGCGCTGCTGAACTGGATCCTCGGCCTGGTCGTGGACCGTCAGCAGATGTCCATGGGCGGCCTCGACACCGATGCGATGTCCATCGGCACCTGGGTCGCGGGCGGCCTCTTCGGCCTCTATCTGCTGGTGTGCGGGGTGGTGCTGCTGCGCACCGCCGTGCGCGACCGCGCCCCCGGCCGCCTCGCCCGCATCCTTCTCGTCACCTGTGCGGTGGTGCACGGGCTGGTGGGCGCGTTCGCGGTCGGCCTGGTGGGCTGGCCGGCGTTCGCGTTCTTGATGGTGGTGCTGGGGCTGATCGTGCTGAGCCTGCTGGGGTACGAGGCGGAGCCGCCCGCCGAGCCCTCCGCGGAGGCCGCGGGCGGCGGCCAGGACGCCCCCAGCCCGGCCTGATTCAGGGGAAATCCCTAGCCGGGCCCGGGCTGATTCGGGGGGAATCCCTAACCCTTGGCCCGGCCAGACTCAGGGGAATCCCCAGTCGCCCCGGAGCCAGGGAGACCCCTGGCTAGTCCCAGAGGGCCGTGATCCGCACGTCCAACTCGGCCAGCAGCCGGCGGAACAGCGGCAGGGAGAGCCCGATCACGGTTCCGGCGTCGCCCTCGATGCCGTCGATGAACGGCGCCGAACGGCCGTCGAGCGTGAACGCCCCCGCCACATGCAGCGGTTCGCCGCTGGCGACGTACGCAGCGATCTCCTCGTCCGCCGGCTCGCCGAAGCGGACGGTGGTGGACGCGGTGGCAGAGGTGCGGCGGCCGTTCGCCGTGTCGATCACGCAGTGCCCGGTGCGCAGCACCCCGGCCCGGCCGCGCATCGACTTCCAGCGGGCGGTGGCCTCCTCGGCGTCCGCCGGTTTGCCGAGCGCCTGACCGTCGAGCTCCAGCACCGAGTCGCAGCCGATGACGAGGGAGCCGGCCGCCTCCGGAAGCCCGGCCACGGCGGTGGCCTTCGCCTCGGCCAGCACCCGGGCCAGCTCGGCGGGTGTCTCGGCGCTCAGCGCGTCCTCGTCCACCCCGCTGACGATCACCTTCGGCGCCATTCCGGCCTGCCGCAGCAGTCCGAGCCGGGCGGGCGAGGCGGACGCGAGGATGAGAGTGCGCTGCGCAGTCATGCGCACCAGGGTAAGCCGCCCCCGGGGCGGCCCGGCCAGGGGCCGGAGCCGGGCCATGGCACCGGCCTCTCGCTCAGGTCGGGCCGGACGAGGTCAGACCGAGCCAGATCAGGCCGGGGTTCGGAGCAGGGCCGCGTTCACAGCCACAGGCCGAGGAGGCACATCGCGAGCAGCACAGAGACGGTCAGCACCGTGCGGGCGCGGCGGAGCATGGCCTCGGCGCGCCGCAGCTCCTCGGGCGGCTCGTCGGGCGGCTCGGACCACAGCATGGGACCGATCCTGAGGCCGCGGACGGCGGGGCGCCTGAGTACGCGTACTCAGGCGCCCCGGCGCGAAGGTGCCATTCCGGCCTTCCGGCCTTGCCGCGCGGCTCTCAGGCGGGCCAGTAGGTGGTACGCCACGCCTTGGGGCCGGGGTGCGGCACCCGGTGGCCGGGGACGGTGCGGGCCGGGTCGGACCACTCCTCCGGATCGTCCTCGCTCTGCGCAGCGGCCGTGACGGCCGCCGCGCGTGCTTGCACCACCGCCAGTGCGGCGGCCAACTCCTCGGGGGTCGGGTTGCCCCGGACAATTCGGATCATGGAATTAGCCCTTCGCTCGAGGGGGCTAGAGGGGGATGTTGCCGTGCTTCTTCGGGGGCAGCGACTCGCGCTTGTTCCGCAGGGTCCTCAGTCCGCGGACGATGTGGCGGCGGGTCTCGGACGGCATGATCACAGCATCCACATACCCTCGCTCGGCCGCGATATACGGATTCAGCAGGGTGTCCTCGTAGTCCGCGATCAGCTCGGTGCGGGTGGTCTCCGGGTCGTCGGAGGCGGCGATGGTGCGCCGGTGGAGGATGTTGACCGCGCCCTGGGCGCCCATGACCGCGATCTGCGCGGTGGGCCAGGCGAGGTTGAGGTCGGCGCCCAGGTGCTTGGAGCCCATGACGTCGTACGCGCCGCCGAACGCCTTGCGGGTGATGACCGTGATCAGCGGGACGGTGGCCTCCGCGTAGGCGAAGATCAGCTTGGCGCCGCGCCGGATGATGCCGTTGTACTCCTGGTCGGTGCCGGGCAGGAAGCCGGGCACGTCCACGAAGGTCAGCACGGGCACGTTGAACGCGTCGCAGGTGCGCACGAAGCGTGCGGCCTTCTCGGAGGCGTCGATGTCCAGACAGCCGGCGAGCTGCATCGGCTGGTTGGCCACGATGCCCACCGGGTGGCCCTCGACCCGGCCGAAGCCGGTGATGATGTTGGGCGCGAAGAGCGCCTGCGTCTCCAGGAACTCGTTGTCGTCCAGGACGTGCTCGATGGCCTTGTGCACGTCGTACGGCTGGTTCGCCGAGTCCGGGATGAGCGTGTCCATCTCCCGGTCCTCGTCCGAGACCTCCAGATCGGCCTCGTCGGCGAAGGCCGGGGGCTCGGAGAGGTTGTTGGAGGGCAGGTACGCCAGCAGGGCCTTGACGTACTCGATGCCGTCCTTCTCGTCCCCGGCCATGTAGTGCGCGACACCGGAGGTGGTGTTGTGGGTCCGGGCGCCGCCCAGCGCCTCGAAACCGACGTCCTCACCGGTGACCGTCTTGATCACATCGGGGCCGGTGATGAACATATGCGAGGTCTGGTCGACCATCACCGTGAAGTCGGTGATCGCCGGGGAGTAGACCGCGCCGCCCGCGCACGGGCCCACGACCAGGCTGATCTGCGGGATCACTCCGGAGGCATGGGTGTTGCGGCGGAAGATCTCGCCGTACATGCCGAGCGAGACCACGCCCTCCTGGATGCGGGCGCCGCCGGAGTCGTTGATGCCGATGACCGGGCAGCCGGTCTTCAGCGCGAAGTCCATGACCTTGACGATCTTCTCGCCGAACACCTCTCCGAGCGCCCCGCCGAAGACCGTGAAGTCCTGGGAGAAGACGGCCACCGGGCGGCCGTCGACCGTGCCGTAGCCGGTGACGACCCCGTCGCCGTAGGGGCGGTTCTGCTCGATGCCGAAGTTGGTCGAACGGTGCCGGGCGAACTCGTCGAGCTCGGTGAAGGACCCCTCGTCCAGGAGGAGGTCGATGCGCTCGCGCGCGGTCAGCTTGCCCTTGGCGTGCTGCTTCTCCACCGCGCGCGCGGACCCCGCATGGGTCGCCTCTTCGATACGGCGCTGCAGATCCGCGAGCTTCCCCGCGGTGGTGTGACGGTCTGGAATCTCGGGGGCGATCTCCGGCTCGGACATCGGGATGCGGCTCCTGCTCGTCCTGGGGGTGGATACGGCGGACTACTGGATACGGCGGACTTCTTCAGGGTCGGGGGAATCGGAGGAAGCGGTGGAAACGAGGTACGGGGTCGGAATCGTGATCGGTGGGGCCTATGGATGTTCGCTGGTTACGGACCGTTCGGCAGCTGTTGCGCCGGCTGGGCTACCGGCACGTAGCGTATCGGCGGCACCGCTTGGTGGCACTGCGTCGTTGGCCACACCTCCTGACCCTAGGCTGGCCCTCATGACGCCTTCTGACACCTCAGGGAGCCCAGGTGACGGGCCCGGCCGCTGGTCCGATCTCGAGCGGCCCCCCTTGAACGCCACCGCGCTGCGCCGGGGGCTGGTGCGCCCCGGCGGGCTGTGGACCGAGTTCGAGGTGGTGCAGGCGACCGGCTCGACCAACACCGATCTGGTCACCCGGGCCCGGGCCGGGGCCCCCGAGGGCGCGGTGCTCGTCGCCGAGGAGCAGACCGCGGGGCGCGGCCGGCTCGACCGCGCCTGGACGGCCCCGGCCAGGTCCGGGCTCTTCTTCTCCATCCTGCTACGGCCCGCCGACGCCGGCGTGCCCACGGAGCGCTGGGGCTGGCTGCCGCTGCTCGCCGGGGTCGCGAGCGCCGGGGCGCTCAGCCGCACGGCGGGCGTGGACACCGCGCTGAAGTGGCCGAACGACCTGCTGGTGACGGTCGCGGGCGAGGAGCGGAAGTTCGGCGGGATCCTCGCCGAGCGGGCCGGGGACGCGGTGGTCATCGGCATGGGGCTGAACGTTTCGCTGCGCGCCGATGAGCTTCCGGTACCCACCGCCGGGTCGCTGGCCCTGGCCGACGCGATCTCCACCGACCGCGATCCGCTGCTGCGGGCCGTGCTGCGCTCGATCGCTCAGTGGTACGGGGAGTGGTGCCGCTTCGAGGGCGACCCCGGGGCGAGCGGCCTCCAGGAGAGCTATGCGGCGGGCTGCGCGACCCTCGGGCGGCAGGTGCGCGCCGAGCTTCCGGGCGGCCGGGAGCGGGTCGGCGAGGCGGTCGCGGTCGACGGCGACGGGCGGCTGGTTCTGGCCACCGAGGGCGGGGTTCAGGAGCCGGTCTCCGCCGGGGACATCGTGCATCTACGCTCCGTACCGAGGGAGCAATGAACCCCTGCCGTGGAGAGTGAGCTACGGCACACCTGACGTATCGTGGTCGCGGTCGGTCCAGCTCGGGGCGGCTGTGGGCGATTCGGAACCCAACCGGGAAGAGGGAACGGAAGGGCAGTGCGCAGGGATCTGACAGGGGGCGGGCGGTGACCGCCGACGACGCGGGTTCCGGCACGGCCGAGGAGCGCGAGGCGTGGGACGCCACCGCGCCGGACGGGGCCGTACGGGACACCGGGGCGCGGGAGACCGCCGCCGCGGAGGCTCCCGAGGAGGCCCCCGATGAGGCCCTCGACGAGGAGGACCAGCCGGATCCCATCGCGCTCCGGCTCGAGCAGCTGATCCTCGGTGCCGAGCGGCGCTACACCCCCTTCCAGGCCGCCCGCAGCGCGGGCGTCTCGGTCGAGCTGGCCACCCGCTTCTGGCGGGCCATGGGCTTCGCCGACATCGGCCAGGCCAAGGCGCTGACCGAGGCCGATGTGCTGGCGCTGCGCCGGCTGTCCGGGCTGGTGGAGGCCGGGCTGCTGAGCGAGCCGATGGCCATCCAGGTGGCGCGGTCCACCGGCCAGACCAGCGCCCGGCTCGCGGACTGGCAGATCGACTCGTTCCTGGAGGGGCTCACCGATCCCCAGGAGACCGGGATGACCCGGACCGAGATCGCGTATCCGCTGGTCGAGCTGTTGCTGCCGGAGCTGGAGGAGTTCCTGGTCTATGTCTACCGGCGCCAGCTCGCGGCCGCGACCGGCCGGGTGGTGCAGGCGGCGGACGACGCGGAGATGGTGGACCGGCGGCTGGCGGTCGGCTTCGCGGACCTGGTGAGCTTCACCCGGCTGACCCGGCGGCTGGAGGAGGAGGAGCTCGGCGAGCTGGTCGAGGCGTTCGAGACCACGGCCGCCGACCTGGTGGCGGCGCACGGCGGGCGGCTGATCAAGACGCTGGGCGACGAGGTGCTCTACGCGGCCGACGACGCGGGCATCGCCGCCGAGATCGGGCTGCGCCTGATCGAGACGCTGACGCATGACGAGACGATGCCGGAGCTGCGGGTCGGGATCGCGTTCGGCACGGTCACGACCCGGATGGGCGATGTCTTCGGGACGACCGTGAACCTGGCGAGCCGGCTGACGTCCATAGCCCCCAAGAACGCGGTCCTGGTGGACGGCGCGTTCGCGGAGGAGCTGAGCCGCACCGGGGAGGCCCCGGTGTCGGAGGCGGAGGCCGCGGAGGCGGCCGCCGCGGCGGAGAAGGAGGGCGAGGAGCCGCCCTCGTACCGGTTCGCGCTCCAGCCGATGTGGCAGCGGCCGGTGCGTGGTCTGGGGGTCGTGGAGCCGTGGCTGCTGAGCCGTCGCGCATGACGCCGGGGGGCGGCCGGGGATGACCCCGGGGCGCGCCCCCGGGTAGGACGCGCTGGACGACGTTCGTCCGGATCCCTTCGGTGGCTGCGGCCGGATCGTTGAACTGGGCGCGGATCCGGGCCTGTTGGGCTAGCCTACGTCCGCAAGATCCACTCGGTGGATCCCAGGTCCTGTCGTCGAAGAAGCACCGTGCGCGTCCGCCCGCGGGGTGGGCCCGGCGGTGTCCAGGAGCACGTGTGACCCCGCTTTACGATTCGAGTGCTCAGCGTCCGGGCGCCTTACCTCCACCGGGCTGCCCCGCCCATGAGGGGGCCGGTGCCGAGCCGCTCCACGCGCCCGAGTTCGGAAAAGACCCCTTCGCGGTCTACCGGCGCCTGCGCGAGACCCACGGCCAGCTCGCGCCGGTGGAGCTGGACAGAGGCGTCCCGGCCATGTTGTGCCTGGGGTACGACACGGCGCTGGAGATCATGCGGCGCCCCGAGACCTTCTCCAAGGACCCTCGCCACTGGCGGGCCAGGAACGAGGGCGTGCTGCCCGGGACCAGCTATGCCCCGCAGGTCATCAGGCCCCGGCCACAGGTCGACTTCGTGGACGGCGAGGAGCACCGGCGGCTGCGCGGCGCCATCGAGGACTGCACCGGCCGGATCGACTCCGGTGCGCTGCGGAACTATGTCGAGCGCATCGCCGACTCGCTGATCGACCAGTTCTGCGAGGCGGGCGAGACCGAGCTGATCGGGACGTACTGCGCACTGGTCCCGGTGCTGGTGACCAGCCAGCTCTTCGGCTTCCCGCAGCAGGCCATGGACCCGCTGCTGCGGGGCGTGGTGGCGTTCATCGACGGCTCGGATCCCGCGGGCGGGGACCGGGCCGCGGCCGCGGCGCTGCGCGAGCTGATCGACCTCAAGCGGCGCGATCCGGGCGCCGACATCACGTCCTGGCTGATCGCGCATCCGGCGCGGCTGACCGACGAGGAGCTGGTCGAGCAGTTGCTGCTGCTGATCGGGATGGTGACCGGGCTGGTGCCCGGCCTGATCGGCAACTCGCTGCGGGTGCTGCTCACCGACGAGCGGTTCTCGGGCGAGCTGATGGGCGGCAGCATGCTCGTCGAGGACGCCCTGGACGAGGTGCTCTGGACCGATCCGCCGCTGGCCAACATGGGGCTCTACTTCCCGGTCCATGACACCAACCTCGCCGGGAAGCGGCTGCGCGCGGGCGACGCCGTGATGATCAGCTTCGCGGCGACCAACCGGGACGCCCTGCTGAGGTCCCCGCACAAGCAGGGCAACCGGGCCCATCTGGCGTTCGGCGCGGGCCCCCACGCCTGCCCCGGCCGGAGCTCGGCCCGGCTGATCGCCTCCGTCGCGCTGGAGAAGCTGCTGGACCGCATCCCGGACCTCGCGCTGGCCGGGGATGTCGAGGAGCTGAAGTGGCTGTCCGGGGTCTTCGTCAGGGGGGTGGTCTCCCTGCCGGTGCGGTTCGCGCCCGTCGCCAGGCCGGGGGGCCGGCGCCCGGGCCCGCCCGCCGTCGGCCCGGGCGAGCGGGACCCGCAGGACCAGCGGCACCAGGCGCCGCAAGGGGCGCTGCAGGGGATTCCGCAGGGCATGCCGCCGGGCATGCCGCAGGGGGTGCCGCAAGGGGCGCCCCCGCCGCCGTCCCTCCCGCCGCTCTCGCTGCCGCTCGCCACCGAGGGGGCGTCCGTGTCCGGAGGTGAGCCCCTGGAGGGGACGGACCTGGAGGAGCAGGGGGAGGACGGGCAGAAACAGTCGGTCCTGCTCGGCTTCCTGAACCGGTGGCGGCGGGCCCGCTAGGCCCGGTCCGGGTGGCTCACCGGTTCCGCACACCCCGGGGAGCTGAAATGATCGCCGCATGGGGTTCACGGTCGTTAACCGGGAGAGTGCGTGATGAGTGAGCAGCGGTACGGGGAGTGGGTCGCGGTCCGCAGGGACGGCTTCGTGGCCGAGCTGGTGCTGGACCGGCCCAAGGCCATGAACGCCGTCTCCTCCGAGATGGCGCGCTGTATCACGGCGGCCTGCGCGGCACTGTCCGAGGACCGTGACGTGCGGGCCGTCGTGCTGACCTCGACCCATGAGCGGGCCTTCTGCGTGGGCGCGGACCTCAAGGAGCGCAACTCGCTCTCCGACGCCGAGATGCTGCGGCACCGGCCGGTCTCCCGCGCCGCCTACACCGGGGTGCTGGAGCTGCCGATGCCCGCCATCGCCGCGGTGCACGGCTTCGCGCTGGGCGGCGGCTTCGAGCTGGCCCTGTCCTGTGACGTGATCGTCGCGGACCCCACCGCCGTGGTGGGGCTGCCCGAGGTGTCGGTCGGGGTGATCCCGGGCGGCGGCGGCACCCAGCTGCTGCCGCGCCGGGTCGGCGCCGCACGCGCGGCCGAGCTGGTCTTCTCCGCGCGCCGGGTGGCCGCCGCGGAGGCCCATGAGCTGGGCCTGGTGGACCGGCTGGTGGCGGAAGGCGAGGACCGGGCCGAGGCGATGGAACTGGCCCGGGGCATCGCCGCCAACTCCCCGGTGGGCCTGCGGGCCGCCAAGAAGGCGCTGCGGCTGGGGCAGGGGCTGGATCTGCGGGCCGGTCTGGAGGTCGAGGACGCGGCGTGGCGGACGGTGGCCTTCTCCGGCGACCGGGCGGAGGGTGTCGCCGCGTTCAACGAGAAGCGGTCGCCGAACTGGCCGGGGGAGTGAGGAGCGGCTCGGCCGGACCGGGCGGGGAGTGCCGGGCCGGCGGGGACCGGGGGAGTAGGGATCCCGGACCGGGGAAGCTGACCGGATCCGGGGAGTGGCCCCGGCCCGGGGAGCGCGCGGTCACCGGGGGTGACCGTTCGCTCGGATACCCGGGGTGAACGGCCCGCAGCGGATTGTTCTCGACGTTCTTACGCTGGAGAGCAGAGCGAACGATGCATGGCCGTGAGGAATGCGAGGCCGTCGTGACGGACAACGGGGAGATCGGCGGACGGCCCGTCGGGGTCGATGGACGATTGCGGGCCGTCGTGGGGCTCGCCCAGGGGATGGCGGCGGCGCACACCCCGCAGGAGTCGGTGGGTGCGGCGGCCGAGGCGGCCCGCCGCGCCCTCGACGGCGGCTTCGCGGCGATCTCGGTATGGGAGCGTGCGCGGGGGCGGCTGCGGGTGCTGGTCAACGTGGGCGAGCTGATGGCGGGCGAGGAGCCGCTGCCGGAGGACGAGTCGTATCCGGTGCACGACTTCCCGGAGATCGCCGAGTTCCTGCATGAGCACTGGGCCGCGGGCGGGGAGCCGCACGCCTGGGTCGAGACCGCCGAGGGCGTACGTCCTGGCGCGGCCCCGCCCGGCCGTCAGGGCGCGCCGGCCAGCGGTAGCTGGGGGAGGGTGGCCGCCCTGCGGCGGCGTGGCCGGGGCAGCTGTGTGGTGGCCCCGATCGTGCTGCACGGGCGGGCGTGGGGCGAGCTGTATGTGGCCCGGGCGGCCGGGCGTCCCGTCTTCGACCGCGACGACGCCGACTTCGCGACCGTGCTGGCCTCGGTGACCGCCGCCGGGCTGGCCCAGACCGAACGCCTGGAGGAGGCCCGCCGCCTCGCCTTCACCGATCCGCTGACCGGCCTCGGCAACCGCCGCGCGGTGGACATACGGCTGGACGAGGCGCTGGAGGCGTATCACGCGGACGGCACCGTGGTGAGCCTGGTGGTCTGCGATCTCAACGGCCTCAAGCGGGTCAACGACACGCTTGGCCATGCGGTGGGCGATCGCCTGCTGGAACGGTTCGGCTCATTGCTCTCGCTGTGCGGCGCGATGCTGCCCGGGGCGCTGGTGGCCCGGCTGGGCGGGGATGAGTTCTGTCTGTTGGGAGTCGGGCCGCCGGCGGACGAGGTGGTGCGGGTGGCGGATGAGCTGTGCCGCCGGGCCGCCGAGCTGGAGATGGGCGAGGGGGTCGCTTGCGGGATCGCCTCCACGGGCGATCCGATCGGGCCGGTGCCGTCGGCCCGCCGCCTCTTCCGGCTGGCGGACGCGGCGCAGTATCGGGCCAAGGCGGCGCGGTCGCTCAAGCCGGTGGTGGCGGGGCGGGATGGGGGTGCGGAGGACTCGGTGATTCGGCTGGCCGATACGTCTGCGGCTCACCCGCCGGAGCGACGCCGCTTCCGGGGCCGCCGCTAGGGCGCGAGGCGCGCCCTGTCCCCCCGGTCCCGGTGGGGCTCCGCCCCGGACCCCGGGGTACGGGTGAGGCGCGCTCCGTTTCTCAGCCCGCCCCGGTCCCGGTGGGGCTCTGCCCGGGCCCCGGCGTACGCGCGAAGCGCGTTTCGTTCCCCACCCCACCCCGCCCCGGTCCCGGTGGGGCTCTGCCCCGGACCCCGGCGTACGGGTGAGGCGCGCTCCGTTTCTCAGCCCGCCCCGGTCCCGGTGGGGCTCTGCCCCGGACCCCGGCGTACGCGCGAAGCGCGCTCCGTTCCCCACCCCGCCCCTTCCCGAACCGGGGCTCCGCCCCGGACCCCGCTCCTCAAACGCCGGAGGGGCTGGAAGATCGGCCTCCGCCCCCGGCCCCGGGCGGAGGCTGCGCCCCCGGGGCTCGACGGAGCTACGGCCCCGAGCCCTGGTCGGCCCGCCCCGAGCGCTGACGGGGGGCTGCTTCGCCGGGACCTGGTGGGCCCTGTCCCCGAGGGCGCGGGGCTGCGCTCCCGGGCGATGGTGGGCCCTGGCCCCAAGGGCGCGGGGCTGCGCTCCCGGGCGATGGTGGGCCTGCGGCCGGGTCCTGGAGAACTCCCGCTCCAGACCCTGCGGGGGCTCGCGCCCCACACCTTGCCGGGGCTCTTCCCGCACACCTTGCCGAGGCTCCTACCTCAGACCCTGGCCGGACTCCTGCCCCACACCCTGCCGGGGCTCCCTGCCCCCGCATGCCGGGGCCCTCCCACCCTGCCGGGCCCCGCCCCACACTCCCTCCCCCGGGGACCCGGGGCGGAGCCCCACCCCTCAGCCCCTCCGGCGATTGAGGAGCGGGGTCCGGGGCGGAGCCCCGGTTGGGAAGGGTCGGCGGGGTGACAGGGGGCGATTCACTCTCTAGGGTGCCTGAATATGGATATGCACTCTGTGGTCGTGGGGACGTCCGGAACGATCGCCGACGATGTCATCGCCGTGGCACGCGGCGCCGCGCGCGTCGAGGTCTCCGAGGCGGCGCTCGAGGCCGTCTCGGCCTCGCGGCAGGTGATCGACGATCTCGCCGCCAAGCCCGAGCCCGTCTACGGCGTCTCCACCGGCTTCGGCGCGCTCGCCGTACGCCATATCAGCCCCGAGCTCCGCGCCCAGCTGCAGCGCAACATCGTCCGTTCGCACGCCGCCGGCATGGGCGCGCGGGTCGAGCGCGAGGTGGTGCGGGCGCTGATGTTCCTGCGGCTGAAGACGCTCGCGTCCGGCCGTACCGGGGTCCGGCCCGTCGTGGTCGGGACGATGGCCGCGCTCCTCAACGCGGGGATCACCCCCGTGGTGCACGAATACGGCTCGCTGGGCTGCTCCGGGGACCTCGCGCCGCTGTCCCACTGCGCGCTGACCCTGATGGGCGAGGGCGAGGCCGAGGGCCCGGACGGGGTGGTGCGGCCGGCCGCCGAGCTACTGGCCGAGCACGGCATCGAGCCGGTCGAGCTCCGCGAGAAGGAGGGGCTCGCGCTGCTCAACGGCACCGACGGGATGCTCGGCATGCTGATCATGGCATGTGCCGATCTCGCCCGGCTGTTCACCGTCGCCGATGTGACCGCCGCCCTCTCGCTGGAGGCGCTGCTCGGCACCGACCGCGTCCTCGCGCCCGAGCTCCACGCCATCCGCCCCCACCCGGGGCAGGCCGCCAGCGCCGCCAACATGCTGCGGGTGCTGGAGGGTTCGGGGCTCACCGGGCACCACCAGGACGACGCGCCGCGCGTCCAGGACGCGTACTCGATCCGCTGCGCCCCGCAGGTCGCGGGCGCGGGCCGGGACACCCTCGCGCACGCCCGGCTGGTCGCCGACCGCGAGCTGGCCTCGGCCGTGGACAACCCCGTCGTCCTGCCGGACGGGCGGGTGGAGTCCAACGGCAACTTCCACGGCGCCCCCGTGGCCTACGTCCTGGACTTCCTCGCCATCGCGGCGGCCGACCTCGCCTCGATCGCCGAGCGCCGCACCGACCGGCTGCTGGACAAGAACCGCTCCCACGGTCTGCCGCCCTTCCTGGCCGGCGACCCGGGCGTGGACTCGGGGCTGATGATCGCCCAGTACACCCAGGCGGCGCTGGTCAGCGAGATGAAGCGGCTGGCGGTGCCCGCCTCGGTCGACTCCATCCCGTCCTCCGCGATGCAGGAGGACCATGTCTCGATGGGCTGGTCGGCGGCGCGCAAGCTGCGTACGGCGGTGGACAATCTGGCCCGCGTCCTGGCCGTCGAGCTGGTCGCCGCCACCCGTGGCGTCGAGCTGCGCGAGGGACTGGAGCCCGCGCCCGCGAGCCGGGCGGTGCTGGCGGCGGTGCGCCGGGCGGGCGTCGAGGGGCCGGGCGGGGACCGCTATCTGGCGCCCGACTTGGCGGCGGCGGACGCGTTCGTACGATCCGGAGAGCTGATCGAGGCCGTGGAGTCGGTGACGGGCCGCCTGGACTGAGCAGTTCGCATCGAGCGAACGGGCCCAGTGCGCCGCAGGGTCCGCCCGGACCGAACGCGCCGCGCCGGCGGTGTCAGTACGCCTCCGGGCGGGTCCGCCGCACGGAGGCCGTCACCATCGCGACGCCCAGGCCCAGAAAGGCCGTGCCGCCGAAGAGATACGGGGTGACGTCCACGCTGCCGGTGTCGGCCAGATCCCCGTCGGGCACGGCCTCGGTCCTGGGCCCGGATCCGGGCTGGGTCTGCGAGGGCGCCGATGACGACCCCGGGTCCTCCACCGTCGCGTTGGCGGACGGAACGAACCACAGGGCGCACAGCAGCGAACCGGCAGCGGCGGCCGTCAGCAGCGGTCGGCGTGCGGACAACGGCATCCTCCTTGAGGCTGCGGCAAATTGACCCCGTGCGCCGATCGTAGTGACAACTGCGGGTCGTGCGGAAGCGAGACGGGTAGGACCCCTAACCTCCCTCGCATGACGAGTACCGAGACATCCCGGTTTGTCCGGCTTCGCGTGGAGCTCGTGGTGGAGATCACCGATCCGGACGAGCTGCGGCGCGCGACGTACGAGCGGATCGACGGCGATGAGTCCCTGGCCGCGGAGGAACGGGGACACGCGCGCCGCATGGTGGAGTCGGACGAGGCCGAGGCGCTGGCGTATCTGGTCGATCCGTTCGAGATGGTGGAGGAGGTGCCGGGGGTCGAACTGGCCCAGGCGTCCTGGAGCAGCGAGCACATCGACTACGATCCTCGCGCCGCCGAGTGGTCCGGGGCCTTCGCCGACCTGGACGAGGACGATGACTGAGGACGGCTGAGGAGCCGGGCGGCGGCGCGCCCACGGGCGGCCCCCGGGCGGCGCACGCGGCGGCTCAGAGCGGCACCGAGGGGGCTCAGGGCGGCGAAGGCGGGGCGAAGACGGCTGAGCCGTACGGGTCCGGGTGCCGACGGGTCTTAGGCTTGTCCGGTGTCTTTGCTAAGTGGCCTTGCGCACAGTTTTACTGTGCGTGGAACCGGCCAAAAGGTACCGGCGTTCTTTTCAGGCAGGTCCGGGGTTTCTGGGGTCCAGATCAAGATCCAGGTCAAATGGAGAAGCGTGTGATGACGGACGGCAAGCGCCGTAAGGGGCTGGTGGCCGCGGCCGCCGTACTCGGCGGCGTACTCACTCTCGCCGCATGCGGCGGGGATGGCGGCGGCGACGACGCCAAGAACGACGGGAACAAGTCGCAGTCGCAGGTCGACGAGGCAGCGGCCAAGGACGCGTCGGACGCCCACATCAAGATCACGCCGAAGGCCGGTGCGACGAACGCGGGCATCAACAGTGACACCAAGGTCACGGTCAGTGGCGGCAAGCTCAACTCCGTCACGATGACGTCCGCGGCGACCGGCAACACCGTGGCCGGGACCATATCGCCCGACAAGACGTCCTGGAAGCCCAGCGGGCAGCTGGAGCGGGCCACCCAGTACAAGATCTCCGCGTCCGCCGAGGACTCCAAGGGCCGTAAGGCGACCGAGAACTCGTCCTTCACCACCGTCTCGCCCGCCAACAGCTTCATCGGCAACTTCACGCCCGAGGACGGCTCCACCGTCGGCGTCGGCATGCCGGTGTCGATCCGGTTCGACAAGGCGGTGACCAACAAGAAGGACGTCGAGTCGCACATCAAGGTCACCGCCAGCAGCGGCCAGCAGGTGGTCGGCCACTGGTTCGACGGGAACCGGCTGGACCTGCGCCCGAAGGACTACTGGAAGGCGGGCTCGACCGTCTCCCTGAAGCTCGACCTGGACGGCGTCGAGGCGGCGCCCGGTGTCAAGGGCGTCCAGGAGAAGACCGTCAACTTCAAGATCGGCCACTCGCAGGTCTCGACGGTCGACGCCGAGTCCAAGGAGATGAAGGTCGTCCGCGACGGCAAGCTGCTGAAGACCATCAAGATCTCGGCCGGCAGCCCCGACAACACGACCTACAACGGTCAGATGGTGATCTCCGAGAAGTTCAAGGAGACCCGGATGAACGGTGCGACGGTCGGCTTCACGGACGACGACGGCAAGGGCGAGTACGACATCAAGGACGTCCCCCACGCCATGCGGCTGTCCACCTCGGGCACCTTCATCCACGGCAACTACTGGGGCGCCAAGTCCATCTTCGGCAACGTCAACACCAGCCATGGCTGTGTCGGCCTGTCGGACACCAAGGGAGCGGGCGACGCCAACACGGACGGCGCCTGGTTCTACAACAACTCCCAGGTCGGCGACGTCGTCGTGGTGAAGAACTCCAACGACAAGACCATCCAGCCGGACAACGGCCTCAACGGATGGAACATGGACTGGAGCCAGTGGGTGTCCGGAAGCGCCGTCGGCGGCGCCTGACACACCGTCTCCTCACCACCGCCGGGCGGCGGTCGGCCTTCGGGCCGGCCGCCGCCCGGCGGTTTCGCGGCAAGACCCCCGAACGAGTACACGACCGGTTCACGGACCGGTGCGCGCCGTGGCGATCCCCGTCGAGTGGCGTGCCGCCCCGGCCGGAGGAGAATGGGCCGCAGGGGGCCATCCCATCCGGCCGCGCCCGGCCGGAGGTGGCGATACGGAGGCGGCCCCATGCCCGAAGTCACGTCCTATCAGCCCGGAACGCCCTGCTGGATCGATCTGATGGTCCCCGACCAACGGGCCGCCCTGGACTTCTACTCCGGGCTGTTCGGCTGGGAGGCGGAGGTCGGCCCTCCGGAGTCCGGGGGCTATGCGATGTGCACCCTGAAGGGCAAGCCCGTCGCGGGGGCCATGTCGGCGCAGTCGATGTCCGGTGAGGGCCCGCCGCCGACCGTGTGGACCACGTACTTCTGCTCCGCCGACGCCCAGGCCACCTCGGAGGCCATCAGCCGGGCCGGTGGCACCGTGCTGCTGCCGGTCATGGACGTGATGGACCTGGGGAGGATGCTGGTGGCGGCCGACCCGCTGGGGGCCGTCTTCGGCGTCTGGCAGCCGCTCGGCTTCTCCGGCACCGGTCTCGTCAACGAGCCGGGCACGCTGATCTGGAACGAGCTCAACACCACCGACCGGGAGGCGGCTTCGGCGTTCTACGCGGAGGCGCTGGGCCTGGAGTCGACGCCGATGGAGGGCGCCGAGGGCTATTTCGCGCTCTCCGTCGACGGCCGTACGGTCGGCGGGCTCCAGCCGCTGCGGGAGGGGATGCCGCCGGAGGTGCCCCCGCACTGGCTGGTCTACTTCGCCGTCGAGGACGCCGACCGCGCCGCGGCCAAGCTGTCCGCGGAGGGCGGCACGGTCCTCCGTCCGCCGTACGACATGATCGCGGGCCGGATGTCCCTGGTGAAGGACCCGCAGGGGGCGCCGTTCGCCCTCATCGCCCCGAAGCCCATGAGCTGAGCGGCGGGTCGAACCGGCGCGGACCCCGGCCCGGTCCTGCTTGAGGCCCTCGGTCCCGCCCAGCCCCGCTTCAGGGCCTCAGCCCCGCTTGAGACCTCAGCCCCGCTTGAGGACGAAGTAGCCCGAGGTGGAGCCGACGGGCGTGTACCGCGTGTCCGGGTGGAGCTGCCCCGCGTAGTCGACCACCTGCCGCTCGGTGCGCTCCGGCGGCTCCTGCAGCGCTATGTAGTCCGGCTGTATGTCCTCGGTGGCGCCGACCCACAGCACCCGGCAGCGGCTGGTCAGACGGCTTATGGGGCCGACGTTGGCCTCCACCGTCGCCCCGTCCGGGATCCGGTCCAGCAGCCGCTCCACCGCGCCGGCCTGCGGCGGCTTGTCGTAGGTGGCGCCCTGGGTGAGGCTGTACAGCGGCATGGAGGAGGACAGCGCCAGGGCCGCGCCGCAGACCGCGGCGGGCAGCTGGCGGGCGGACGAGGCTAGCCAGGGCCGCCGGGTGGCGCGGGTGCGGTCCAGGGCGTCCACCAGGGCCAGCAGGACGACCGGCATCAGCACCGCGTTGTAGTGCCAGTCGGTGCCCCAGTAGTGGTCGTCGTGGGAGAGGAAGCGCCAGCCGAGGGTGGGCACGGCGGCCAGCAGCAGCGGGGAGCGCAGCGCCAGCAGACCGGTGGTCGGCAGCAGGATCCACAGCAGGGTGCGCAGCGCGGTGCCGAAGGGGATCGTGCCGGTCTGCTCACCGCCGCTGCCGACCTTGTCCCAGTAGTCGTACGAACCCCCGCCGTTGAAGCCGGGGATGACGACGCCGAGCGCGAGCGCCGAGACGATGACGCCGAAGCCCATCAGCACGACGGCGAGCGGAACGGCGCGGGGGCCGCGCTCGGGGTCCCGTCGGGCGCGGATCCACACGACGGCGCCGATCGCGGCCACGGTGGCGCCCATGTCTTCCTTGACGAAGACCAGCGGGGCGGCCCACAGCATGGCCGGGTACCAGCGCCCCCGGATCACCCCCTCCAGGGAGAAGGCGATGAGCGGAACGGCGAAACATATCTCGTGGAAGTCGAAGTCCACGGCGCGCTGGATGCCCCAGGAGACCCCGTAGGCGATGCCGATCGCGAGCCCCCGGCCGCGTCCCAGCAGCCGGGCGGCGACACGGGTGACGGGGACGGCGGAGACGGCGAACAGCGCCGCCTGCGCGACCAGCAGCGTGACGGGGCCGGGGAAGAGCCGGTAGAGGGGGCCGAGCAGCGCCGTGATGGGGCTGAAGTGGTCGCCGAGGATATTGGCGCCGGGGCCCTTGAGATCGGCTATGGGGGCCTGGAAATGCGCGTACGCCCGTATCGCCTGCTCGAAGATGCCCAGATCCCAGGACATGGTGGCCATGCGGCGGTAGCGGCTGACCGACAGCGCCGTGAAGACGGCGAAGAGGGCGAGGGCCAGCCAGTACGGATCGGCCCGCGGATGCCGCAGTAAACCCGCTCTCGCGACGAGCCGGGTACGCCCCGTGGTGACGGCGGTCGCCCTCTCGGCGCCGGTGCCGGGCGGAGCGGTTGCGGCCGTGTCCATCCAGGGTCCTTATCGTGTGGGCGGTCTGTGCGAAAAGATACGCGAAGGGGGCGGGAAGGTTGCAGGGACGGTTTCGCATACCGATGCGGAGTTCTGTGGCGGTGCTGGTCGCGCTGTTGGCGGTCGGCGGCTGCACGGCCGGTGACCAGGACGGTGACCAGGGCGGCGGCGAGAGTGGCGGCAAGGGCGGGGGAGCTTCGAGCGCGCCCGCGGCGTCCGGACCGGCCCTTACGGCTGTGTCCTCGCTCACAGTCAAGGGGCGCGCGCCGAAGACGGGTTATGAGCGCAGCGAGTTCGGCAGTTCGTGGGTGGACACCGACGACAACGGCTGCGGAACCCGCGACGACATCCTCAAGCGGGACCTGAAGGACGTGAGGTTCCGCGACGGCCACTGCCTGGTCGCCTCGGGCACGCTCACCGACGATCCGTACACCGGCCGCGATGTGCGGTTCGTCCGTGGCCACAGCAAGGTCGACATCGACCATGTGGTCGCGCTGTCGGACGCCTGGCAGAAGGGCGCCCAGAAGTGGGACCGGGACAAACGCCTGGCGTTCGCCAACGATCCGCTCAATCTGATCGCCGTGGACGCGTCCGCCAACCGCCGTAAGGGAGATGGCGACGCGGCGACCTGGCTGCCGCCCAACAAGACCTACCGCTGTGACTATGTGGCGCATCAGGTGGCCGTGAAGAAGGCGTACGGGCTGTGGGTGACCGAGGCCGAGAAGGGTGCGATGAAGCGGGTGTTGGGCGGCTGCCCGACGGCGAAGCTGCCCGCGCGCTCCGGCGGCCGCTAGCGGCCGAGGGCGGCCGGAGGCTGACCAAGAGCGTGGTGAATCGTTGTTCAAGCAGTGGCCTAGGCCGCGCCGACTCCATACCATCGATCAACGCCAGATCGTTTGTCGCGCCGCACGATCTCTGCCGGGAGGCTCAATGATCCGCCGCCATACTGTGCTCTCCGTCTCCGCCGCGTCCGCGCTCCTCCTCTCCGCCCCGCTGCTCACCGCGTGCGGCGAGGCCCCGCGGCCCGGCGCCGCGGCGGTCATGGACGGCGGCCGGATCACCGTGTCCGAGCTCCAGGGGCAGGTCAAGGCCGTTCGGGAGGCGCAGCGCAATGACCCGAGGGCGGCTCAAATGGTCGCGGGCAGCGGTCGGCTGAGCCAGGACACGCTGATCCGGATGATCCAGTTCCGGGTGATCGAGCGGGCCGGTAAGGACAACGGGATCAGCCTCACCCGTCGCGAGATTCAGCGCGCCCGCTCCGCCGCCGAGACGCAGAGCGGCGGGGCCACCGCCCTGCGCGCCCTGTATCTGCAGCAGGGCATCGCGCCCGCCGGGATCGACGAGGCCGTCCGGATGGACCTCACGCGCAACGCCCTGCTGCGCAAGCTGGGCACCTCCAAGGTCAACGAGGTGTTCGCCCGGACCTCCGAGGCGCTCGACATCAAGGTGAACCCCCGCTACGGAAAGTGGGACAACAAACAGGGCACCGCCGTCCTCGCCAGGGAGGCATGGCTGCGCACCTCCGGCGGCACCCCGGAGCAGGCGTAAGTTACGTTGCAAGGGTGACCGCAGCTGACTCGCCCGTCCCCGCCGATGCCGCCCCCACCGGCCGCATCGTCCTCCTCACCACCACCCACCGGGTGGCGCCGGGGCTGCTGTCCTGGCCCGCCTGGCAGGCGCTGCACGGTGCGGACCGGGTGCTCTCCGGCGATCCGGACCATCCGCAACTGCCGTATCTGCGGGAGGCGGGCGTCGCGGTGGAGCCGGGCTCACCGGCCGCGCGGGAGCTGGTCGACTACTGCGTGGCGGAGGGTGGTCGCACGGCCGTCGTGCTCACCTCGGCCGAGGGCGAGTCCGAGCTGACCGACGGGCTGGCGCGGCTGGCCGGATCCGGCCGTGAGGCGATGCCGGACCTGGAGTTGCTGCCCGGTTCCTACGACCTGCCGGGCGCGCGGCTGCTCGATCTGGTGCAGGTCATGGACCGGATCCGGGCCGAGTGCCCGTGGAGCGGCACCCGGACCAACGAGGAGCTGGTGAAGTACGGCATCGAGGAGGCGTACGAACTCGTCGAGGCCATCGAGGAGGGCGACCGCGAGGCGCTGCTGGAGGAGCTCGGCGATGTGCTGCTGCAGGTCGTCTTCCACGCCCGGATCGCCCAGGACGATCCCGAGGACCCGTTCTCGATCGACGATGTGGCGGGCGGCATCGTGGACAAGCTGATCCACCGCCATCCGCATGTCTTCGGCGACGAGGCCGCCGAGACCCCCGAGGACGTCCGGAGGCACTGGCTGCGGACCAAGGCGGCCGAGAAACAACGCGATTCGGTCACCGAAGGGGTGCCGCTCGGTCAGCCCGCGCTCGCGCTGACCGCCAAGCTGGCCTCTCGCGCCCGTACGGCCGCCCTCGACGTGGCCCTGCCGGACGGGGCGGGCGTCGGCTATGAGCTGCTGGCGCTCGCGGTGCGCGCCGAGGCGGACGGTGTGGACCCGGAGGCGGCGCTGCGCGCGGCGGCCCGCGCCTACCGCGACGCGATACGGGCGGCGGAGGGCTCCGCAGGGCGGTGACGCGGCGCGGCGCCGTGACGGGGTGCTGCGGCGCGCTGACCCGGGGCGGTGAGCGCGGGCGGGGTGTGACGCCCGTGGGGGCCGGAGTGATATCCGGGCGGGTCCGGGTACCCGGCCGTCATGGATACGTACACCGAGGATCTCGCCGTGACCCGGGACCTGTTGGTCGGGACCGGGCCGTTCATCGTCGGTCTGGTGGTCGTCATCCTGTGCTTCGGGGCCGTGTGGTGGGGGATACGGCTACGGGCCCGTGAACCGGCCCCGCCCCAGCATCCGCAGCCCCGTGCCGACGCCTGGCAGAAGGCCCAGGAGGCCGACCACGAGGCGCGGGAGGCGGGCCATGGCCCGGGGCATCAGGACGACGACGCCGGTGTCGGCTATGTCACCCAGCACCGCGAGCCCGATGAGCTGGACCGGGACCGCGGCCGCCGGTTCCCGTCCGAGCTGGGCGGCTCGGGGACGCGGGACTCCGGCAAGGGCGGCGCCGAGGGCCGGCCGACGTGGACCGAGGGCAGCAGCGGCTCGTTCGGCAACGGCTGAGGAGCGGACCCGGCCACGCGGCGCCGGCACGGGGCGCCGGGGTACGGGCTGCCCACTGCGGCGCGGGCGCGGGCGCGCGACATGGGCGTACGACACCGGCGTAGCGTACGACGCGGGCGTACGACGCGGGCCCGGCACCGGTGGTGTCCGGTGCCGGGCCCGCGTCCGTGCCCCTTGTGGTGCGGCGGTCAGCCCGTGATGGGCACCGGCACCAGCGTGGCGCGGAAGTGGCGCAGGATCGGCGACTGGTCGGTGATCCGGAAGCCGTACACCTGGTCCGCGTTCTTGGCGATCTTGGCGAGCGTCTCGCCCACGTGGTCGTAGTGGCTGCGGGTGTAGACCCGGCGCGGCAGGGCGAGCCTGACCAGCTCGTACGGCGCGCTCTTGATCGGGTTCCCGTGCTCGTCCTCCTCACCGAGGTAGAGCGAGCCCAGCTCGGCCGAGCGGATCCCGCCCTCCAGGTAGAGCTGGACGGCCAGGGCGTGGCCGGGGTAGCGGTGCGGCGGGATGTGCGGCAGCAACCGCCCGGCGTTGAGGTAGAGCGCGTGCATGCCCGGCGGCTCGACGATGTCCACGCCCGCGGCGCGGACCCGGTGGGCGAGGTGGGAGGCGATCGCGGCACGCTCGGCGAGATAGCTCGGCTCGGTGACCTCGGTCAGCCCCTGCGCCATCATGTCGAGGTCGCGTCCGGCCAGACCGCCGTAGGTCGCGAACCCCTCGGTGGCGATGAGGAGCAGCTCGCACTTCTGGGCGAGCTCCGGGTCGTTGGTGCCGATGAAGCCGCCGATGTGGACGATGCCGTCCTTCTTGGCGCTCATCATGCAGCCGTCCGCCAGCCGGAACGCCTCCTCCGCGACCTGCCGGGGGGTGCGGTCGCGGTAGCCCTCCTCATGGCGGGTGACCAGCCAGGCGTTCTCGGCGAAGCGGGCGGCGTCCAGGAAGAGCGGGACGCCGTGCTGACGGCACAGGGCCGCCGTCCGCTTGAGGTTGTCCATGGAGACGGGCTGGCCGCCGCCGCCGTTGTTGGTGATGGTCATGACCACCACGGCGACCCGGGAGCCGTCGGGCCCGGACAGCGTCCGGGCGAGCGCGTCCAGGTCGATGTTGCCCTTGAACGGCTCGGTGCTGTCGAGGTTCTTGGCCTCGGGACACGGCAGATCGCGCGCCTCGGCCTGGTTCAGCTCGACATTGGCCCGGGTGGTGTCGAAGTGGGTGTTCGACAGCACGAGGTCGCCGCGCTCCAGCAGGGTGGTGAACAGCACCCGCTCGGCGGCGCGCCCCTGGTGGGCGGGGAGGATATGCGCGTAACCGGTGAGCTCGGTGACCGTCTCGTGGAAGCGGTAGAACGAGCGGGAGCCCGAGTAGGACTCGTCGCCGGCCATCCCCGCGGCGAGCTGGGCGGCGGAGAGCGCTCCGGTGCCCGAGTCGGTGAGCAGATCGATGGTCACCTCTTCGGCGCGCAGATCGAAGAGGTTGTAGTTCACCCGCCGCAGCGCCTCTTCGCGCTGCTGCCGGGTGGTGAAGGGTATCGGCTCGACGACCTTGATCCTGTACGGCTCCACGTTGACCGCTGCTCCTGTCTTCTTTTCGTTGTTCGGTGTCTCGGCGGATGTCACAGCCGTGCCCGCACCCGGTCGCGGGTGGGGACCGTCTCGCGGGGCGGCCGTGTCCGGTACGCCTCGGAGGAGACGTAGACGGTCACCCGCTGCGGCCGGCCGCGCTCGTGGACCAGCGCCAGGTAGGCGATCAGACCCACCCCGTCGCCGAGGGGGCGCGGGCTCACGGCGGCCAGCGCCCGGTCGAGCGCTGCACTGTCCATGTCATGGCTGCGCAGCACGGCCACCGCCCGTTCCCGGGCCTCGCCGTCATGCCGGACGTAGTCGCGGACGGGCACGTGGAGGGTGTATCCGCTGGGCAGTCCGGTCGCCGTCTCCGTGAAGGAGTGGCAGGTGAGGGCGGGGCGTCCGGTGAGCCGGTCGTCCTCATCGGCGGTGAGGTCGTCGGCGGCGGGGAGGTCCCCCGCAGTGCGGAAGAACTCCTCCAGCCGTTCCCGGCCCGGTGCGGGCGACATCCGGGGGAGGGAGCCCGCCTCGGTGGGGGACAGGCCGGGGTGCTTGAGGTAGACCTTCACCCGCGGGGCGTCCCAGTCGCCGAGGTCCAGGGCGAAGAACGGGAAGCCGTCCGCCCGGGGCAGCGAGTCGAACGCCTGCCGATGGCCGAGCCTGGCCAGCGCCTCGCGTACGGTCTCGGCGGCCCGGTCGACGCCGTTCGCCGAGGGGTTGAGATAGACCTTGACCCCGGGGACGCCGCCGGGGCGGAGCTCCAGGGCGCACCACAGGGCCAGCGGGCCCTCGGGGGAGTGGGGGAAGAACAGGTCCTCGAGCCGGTCGAGCTGGCCGGTCGAGAACCCCCAGCGGTCCGCCATGGCATGGATCGTCTGCAGACCGGCCCGGCCGTTCTCCGCGAGGTCATCGCCCCGGGAGCAGCCCGGTTCGACCAGGACCCGCAGGTCCGGAGCCCGGCCCGGCAGAAAGGCCAGGGAGAACTCCAGGGGGCTGTGGTCGTCGGACAGAAAGGTCCGTGACGGGGGCGGCAGCGCCAACGGCCGTCCGGCCGAGGCGCCCAGACTCTCGATCAGTACCCCGGTGTAGGCGGCCGTATCGGCCTCACTCAGCCCCGCCACCTGGCACAGCCGGGTCAGCTGACCCGTGGCGAGGTCGCCGAGCAGCGTCTCACCCGAACGGAAACCGTTCATCGAGCCTCCCGCTGAATCGAGAGGAACGGGTGTTTGGGTTTGTGTGGCGGGATTGTCGGGCGGTCATGCCCCACGAGAAGATACCCGCCCCGTGGGGCGGGTATCTCGGCTCCCATCGCGTGTGCTTCCGCGAAATTAGGGTAGGTGTTCGATTGGCCGCGGGGGTGGTGCGGTCGGGATATGAGTGAAACCGCGGATCGTCGACCGACAATGATGTCGTCGGCGGCGGGAGACCTCACGACAGCTCCTCTTAGGGATGGGCCAACAAAAATTGCGCGATAGTGCCTACCCGTTCAGTTGAACATTCATGCGGTATGAAATGGGTTGCGGATGTGGTGTGGATCACGCTCTCCACCACGAGAGGAACGAACTCCACAAGCCGCCCTTCTCCTGCTTATTCTGGGCGTGGCCGCGATGGTCGCCCGTCGGGATCTGTTGCTGTGCAACGGGCTGTTTGTCCGTACGTATCGGAGTGAATCGGGCAGGCAGTGCGGTCAGCCCGCGGTTGAACGGACCGGGGCGCCAAGTCAGGCTCGACTCGGGCACCGCGAGCTCAATATCGGGCAGCTGATTGAGGAGTTTTTCGATGGCCACCACACCGATGAGCTGAGCGGTGTCCTTGGCCGGGCAGGCGTGCGGACCCGCGCTCCAGGCGAGGTGTGCCCGCTTGCTGAGCTGCTGCCGGGAGGCCGACAGGGCGGGGTCGGTGTTGGCCGCCGCGATGGAGACCAGCACCAGATCGCCCGCCCGCAGCCGGGTTCCGGCGAAATCCACGTCGGAAACCGGGTAATGGGGGGCGTAGTTGGACATCGGCGGGCTGTTCCACAGCACATCGTCGAGGGCGTCCTCGACCAGCAGCCCGGCTCCCGCGTACCGCTCGTCGGAGAGCAGCAGGAGCAGCGCGTTGGCGATGAGGTTCCGCTGCGGCTCGGCGCCGGAACCCAGCAGCAGGACCAGCTGGTGGACCATTTCCTCATCGGTCAGCTGGGCATGGTGCTGCATAAGCCAGGAGGTGACATCTTCCCCGGGCTGCCTGCGCTTCAGTGCGACGAGTTCGCTGACGCTCTGGCCGAGCACCTCGTTCGCCTTCTCCGCATTGATTCCGTCGAAAATCCCGGAAATGCCGAAGATGACCCGGTCGCCGATTTCCGCCGGGCATCCGAAGAGCTCATTGAAAACAAACAGCGGCAGCAGTTTGGCATAGTCATTGAGCAGATCGGCCGAGCCGCGGGAGATGAACTGGTCCATCAGATAGTCCGCGACGCGCTCGACATGGCGGCTCAGTCGATGCGTATCCACCTTGGCCAGGCTGTCGGTCACCGCCTGGCGCAGCCGCATATGCTCGGCGCCATCGGTGAACATGCAGTTCGGCCGGTATTCCAGCAACGGGACGACCGGATTGTCCCGGGTGACCTTGCCCTCGTTGTAATCGCGCCAGCGGCGCGAGTCCTTCCGGAAGGTGTCGGGGTTCTGCAGCAGCTGAAGCGCCGCCGAGTAGTCCGTGACCAGTGTGGCCTCGACCCCCGGGGAGAGCTCGACCGGTGCGGCCGGGCCGTACGAGCGCATATACGTGTAATAGGCACCCGGATCGGCGGCGAACTCCGGCCCGTACAGCGGCACCCGCTTGCCACTGCCATGGGCGGGGCAGCCGGGTGGTGGCACCGCCGAGAAATCCGATTGCATGTTCATCAGGTGCTCCTAGCGGGTACGTTCCTGTAGGTAACGGACAAGCGCCATCAGGGCATTGGCCGATGACTTCTCGTCACGTGCGTCACAGGTGACGATGGGGGTCTCGGGCAGCAGATCGAGCGCCTCGCGCAATTCCTCGTCGGGGCGGGTCGGCGTGCCGTCGAAGTGATTGACGGAAATCGCATAGGGGAGTCCGTAGTGCTCCACCAGGTCGATCACCGGGAAGGATTCCTTGATGCGTTCGGGATCGACGAGGATCAGTGCCCCGAGAGCGCCTCGGGTCATGTCCTCCCACACCTGGACGAAGCGTTCCTGTCCGGGCGTGCCGAAGAGATACAGGACAAGTCTCTCGCTGAGCGTGAGACGGCCGAAGTCCATGGCCACGGTGGTCGTGGTCTTGCCTCGGGTGCCCATCAGGTCGTCGACGTGGGCTCCGGCCTGAGTCATCCGCTCCTCGGTGCGCAGCGGAGGAATCTCGGACATGGTGCCGATGAACGTCGTCTTTCCGACCGCGAAATGCCCCACGACCAGGATCTTGGCCGCGATCTGCACCGCTTCGTTCAGATAGACGCCGTCATCCGAAACGGGCCTGGAGCCCATCCAGCACCTCCTGAAGGAGCGAAACGTCGACAAGCTGCGCGGGAGGCGCGGGGGCGCGGGTGATGAGGTACCCGTCCGATGAGAGATCGGACAGCAGAACCTTCACGATGCCGATCGGGAGCCCCATATGCCCCGCTATCTCGGCAACCGAGAGATAACCACCCGCGCACAGCTCCAAGAGCCTGCGCTTCTCCGGATCGAGATGACTGGGAGGTCTCTGTTCGGAGGCGGTGACCAGCGTGATCAGGTTGAACTGGTCATTCTCCGGGAGCCCTCGACCGTTGGTGATGACATACGGTCGCACTAATTGAGCGGACTCGGGCTCCTGCTCGCCTGGTGCCGTCATGCCTGAATACCGCTGTTTTCGCGAGGTGGTGTGGTCAGCGCCTTGCCGAGTTGCCCGACAAGCTGCTGCATCCGGAAGGTGATGTCGGCCATGTCGACATCCGGGGCGGAGGAGACCGCCAGATACGCGCCCTCACCCGCGGAGATGAGGAAGACCCAGCCACCGTCGAACTCGACCAGGGTCTGGCGCCATGTCATATGGGTGCCACCGCAGAAGCCGGCCATGGTGCGGCTGAGCGACTGGATGCCGCTCATCGCCGCGGCAACGGTGTCGGCCTCGTCCTTTTGGACCTCTTGAGAACGGGCCATCAGCAGACCGTCGGCGGAGACCAGGATCGCATGACGAGCCCCTGGTACTTCCAGGGCGCTCTCAAGCATCCATGACAGGTCGTTGTTCACTGAGGATCATGCCCTTCCCTGTTCGGGTTTGCTGAGCGTCCGGACTGCGTGCCGCGCTGGAACGCGCCCATGATCGAAGCGGCTTCCTCGCTCGTCCGGGCCGGGGCACCGGTGGAGTCTGCTCTGGGAACGATGGAAATCGACCCCTTACGGCGACGTTTGGGCAGGCCCCCGGCAGTGGCACCACTCACGGTCGAACCGCCAGTGGTGGAACCGGTCATGGTGGAACCGCTCGCCTGCGGCTGTTCGGCCGCGGCGGGAACGTGGGTCGTCGGCTGCTCTTCCGGCTCGGGCATATTGGTCAGAAGGTCCTCGGGGAGAAGCACGACCGCGCGTACACCACCGTAGGGAGAGGCCGAATCGACGGACACCGTGAAGCCGTAGCGCGCGGCGAGCACACCGATCACCGCGAAACCGAACTGCGGCGGATTGCCGAGTCCTGTTACACCGGTGGCGTGCGTGGCCGAGAGCAGCTTGTCCGCCCGGTTCTTCTCCTCCTCGTTCATACCGACACCGGCGTCGTCGATGATGACGCAGACGCCCTTGGGGACGGTGCGGATGGTGATGTCGATCGGCGAGTCGGGCGCGGAGTAACTGGTCGCGTTGTCCAAAAGCTCGGCCAGCGCCAGCGCGACCGGTTCCACGGCCCGGCTGACCAGAGCGAAGTTGCTCTGTGAGCGGATCTCCACCCGGGTGTAGTGACGGATGCGGCCCTTGGCGCTGCGGACCACGTCGTACACCGACGCCACCGCGCGCTGCCGGCCCAGCCAGCCGTCACACAGCACCGCGATGGACTGTGCGCGCCGCCCGAACTGCGAGTTCATGTGGTCAATCTCCAGGAGGTCCTGGAGAAGCTGGTGCTCGCCGTATTTGTCCTGTGTCTTGGAGATGGCCAGCTGCTGCTCGTTGGCGAGGCCCTGAAGCGTACGCATAGCGGACTTCAGCGCGCTCTTGGTGGCCTCCTCGGCGCGATTGTGAGCCTCCTGCACCGCGTCGGCGTAATTGTTCTCGAGGTCGGCCGCGCGTTTCTCTAGCTCCGCCTTCTCCTGGCGCAGATTCGCCCGCGCCTTTCGCCCGCGAATAATGGCGGTTGCGGCGAGAGGCGTGCCAGCGATCAGGGCCCAGAGCGCTGGATCCTGTAGATATTGCGTCATTAAGACTCTCTTTAAACGACTAGACCGCCAGGGACTTTAGGGAGGTGTGGTGCGTTATGCGTCTGGAATGTGCCTGAGCAGCGGTAAGTCAGCGCCCGTACGGCGCCCGCGGGTTCCGGGGACATCGCACTCGTCTTGCCGGCGGCAGCGCGCAGGCGTCGGTGCGCCGGAACGGCTCCATATGCCCAACTGGCGGCATAATGCTCCTCAGAGTGGGGATCCTCTCGGCTGATGTGCCGGATCGCCGTGTGTCTTACGCGCCCTTGGCTCGCCTGGCAAGCGCGGTGATCGTATCACCGGTATCACTGGGCCCCGTGCATGTGCCCCAGTCCCATTCGTTCACCTGACGTCGTTTCAGCCACACCGCCAGTTCACCGCTTTGACCGACGTCAGGGCAGCTCCCGGGGGTTCGTATCGGGGCGGCGCGGGCAACCGCCGAACGGCGGTCGCAGCCATCAGATATCCGGGCATTCGACCCGCGCTGTGCGTGGGTGGTGAAGGGTGTGTGGAGATGAATGGGGAATTCCGCCAGACATTCATCCCGGTCATTACTCTCTTATTCTTTTTGTTCTGCTTATTCGCTTATTTCTCGTGTTGCCCGTTACTTCCGACAGGCCGGAGGGGGCGACGGGTCGCGGGTATCGTCGGGGCGTGTCGGAACAGCCCCGTGACAGCTCCGCTCCCACCCTCTTCACCTGGGAGTTCGCCACCGATCCCTACCCGGCGTACGCCTGGCTACGCGAGCACGCCCCGGTGCACCGGACCACGCTGCCCAGTGGTGTCGACGCCTGGCTGGTGACCCGTTACGCCGATGCCCGGAAGGCACTGGCCGATCCCCGGCTCTCCAAGAACCCCCAGCGGCACAGCGCGGCGGCCCACGCAAAGGGCAAGGTGGGCATTCCCGGCGAACAACGTGCCGACCTGATGACACATCTGCTCAATATCGACCCTCCCGACCACACCCGGCTGCGGCGCCTGGTCTCCAAGGCGTTCACCCCGCGCCGGGTGGCCGCGTTCACCCCTCGCGTGCAGACCCTCACCGATCAGCTCATCGACGCCTTCGAGGAAAGGGGAGAGGCGGACCTCATCCATGAGTTCGCCTTCCCTCTCCCTATCTATGCGATCTGCGATCTGCTCGGGGTGCCGCGCGAGGACCAGGACGACTTCCGGGACTGGGCCGGCGCGATGATCCGGCACGGCGGAGGCCCGCGCGGCGGAGTGGCCCGCGCCGTGAAGAGGATCCGCGCGTATCTCGGCGGGCTGATCCACCGCAAGCGCCTGGAGCTCGTGGAGCGGAGGGAGGAAGAGGACGGGGAGGATCTGATCTCGGGGCTGATCCGGGCCAGCGACCACGGGGAGCACCTCACCGAGAACGAGGCCGCGGCCATGGCCTTCATCCTCTTGTTCGCCGGCTTCGAGACCACCGTCAACCTCATCGGCAACGGCGTCTACGCACTCCTGCGCCATCCGGAGCAGCGAGCCGTCATGCAGCGGGCCCTGGAAGAAGGGGACGAGCGGCTGCTGGCCGCCGGGGTCGAGGAGCTGCTGCGCTACGACGGGCCCGTGGAGATCGCCACCTGGCGGTTCGCCACCGAGCCGCTCACCCTCGCGGGCCAGCGCATCGCCGAAGGGGAGCCGGTGCTGGTGGTGCTCGCCGCCGCCGACCGGGACCCCGAGCGGTTCGCGGAGCCCGATCTCCTCGACCTCACCCGCCGCGACAACCAGCACCTCGGCTACGGCCACGGCATCCACTACTGCCTCGGCGCCCCGCTCGCCCGGCTGGAGGCGCAGACCGCGATCGCCACCCTGCTGCGGCGCCTGCCCGGACTGCGGCTCGCGGCGGATCCGGAGGATCTGCGGTGGCGCGGCGGGCTCATCATGCGCGGGCTGCGCACGCTCCCGGTGACCTGGAATTCCGCGGACCGCTGAGGCGTCCAAGGCCCGTGCGTACGGACATTGGTGACGAATGATCAGCTGTGTGACCTCGGCGTGACCTGGGATACATCGGCTTGTGATGATCGAGTGCCCTCGCTATGTTCACCGGCAACCGAGTTCGCCATAGAGAGGGCAATCGCATGCGTTCCGGTAATGGTCGACACCGTCGCCCCCGTCAGGCTCCGGCCATCATCGTCGCGGCGGGGGTCACGGGAGCGAGCATCGCCCTGCCCCTCTTCGGGGCGTCGGGCGCCCAGGCCGCCGACACCGCCACCTGGGATCAGGTCGCCGAGTGCGAGAGCGGCGGCATGTGGAGCGCCAACGAGGGCAACGGCTTCTACGGCGGATTGCAGCTGACCCTCGACATGTGGAAGGACTACGGCGGCACGGAGTACGCCCCGCGTCCCGACCTGGCCAGCCGCTCCCAGCAGATATCCGTCGCCCAGTCGATCCTCGGCGACCGCGGCCCCGACGCCTGGCCGAGCTGTGCGCTGGGCGCCGGGCTCACCGACGGCGGCGGCGCCCCCGATGTGAACCCCGGTGGCACGGCCACCCCGGATGCGGGGACCGGCCGGGGCGAGGCGGGGGACCGGGGGCGGGACGGCTCCTCCTCGCCGGAGTCGGACCGTTCGGGGACGTCCGACAGCGCCGGTAAGCCGGATTCGTCCGGATCGACCGAGGAGCCGGAGGCCCCCCACACCTCCAAGTCCCCCGATGGGCTGGACGGCTCGGCATCGGACACCCCGACGCCGGACGGCTCGGCCTCGGATGACCCGGCATCGGGCGACTCGGACGACTCGGCGTCGGACGGCTCGAAGGGGTCCTCGGCGGATCCCTCCGCCGACCCCTCGCCCTCCGGCCGTCACCGCGGCTCCCCGGACGCCGGGGAGCGGGCCGAGGGCGGCGATGCGGTGGGCGGGCAGCCCTCCGGGCGCCACGCTTCGCGCGACGCCGCGGACCGCGACCAGGGCCCCACGGGCGACGATTACACTGTTCGCCCCGGTGACAATCTGTCAGGGATCGCCGAGGACCGAAATGTGTCCCGAGGTTGGGAAGGGCTCTACGAGAGCAACGAGGAGCTCATCGGAATCGACCCCGACCTGATCATCCCTGGTCAGCGACTTGACCTCTCCATCAGGGAGCAGTGATTCGGGGGGAATTGCCCGATCTGGTTCCGGTGAGACATACATCTCGTCACAATTTCCGGGCCGCACCTCCTGTCCGATCTCTCCTCACCCGGCCCTACCTGCGCCGATGTGGGCCGGGTGAGATCAATTACAGCCCCATTCGCTGCCATTGGGGTGTTTGAACGTTCTCGGGAGGTGTGTTTAACGTCTTTCCGCTCGCCACCGCGAGCACCGTCGATCGTCACGCCGAATCCTGCCGGCGGTCGGGGGAATCCGACGCGTCAGCGCCGAAGGCAGGAGCGGGGGACCCAAGGTAGGTGCCGAGTGGCCTGTGGACACGGGCTCGTCGGCTAGGGGTGAAGCCGGGAGCGATCATCGCGACCGGCCGGGCAACTCACGTCCGAACCCGACAGCTCACCTCGTAGGCGTCGGTGAGGAAACGAACCAACGATGCTGAAGTCCAACGGGAAGCACCGCCGTCCCTCCAAGGCCACCCGTATCGCCGCGCTCACCGGTCTCGCCGGTGCCGCCGTGGCGGCGCCCCTCATCGGGGCGACCTCCGCCTCCGCGGCCACCAGCTCCCAGTGGGACCAGGTCGCGCAGTGCGAGGCCGGTGGCAACTGGTCGATCAACACCGGCAACGGCTACTACGGCGGCCTGCAGTTCTCGAGCTCCACCTGGGCCGCGTACGGCGGCACCGCCTACGCGCCCACCGCGGACAAGGCCAGCAAGAGCCAGCAGATCCAGATAGCCGAGAAGGTCCTCGGCAGCCAGGGCAAGGGCGCCTGGCCGGTCTGCGGCAAGGGTCTGACCTCCGGCGGCAGCCCGTCCGCGCCCTCCGCGCCCTCCGGTTCGCAGGACCAGCCGTCGGCCTCCACCAAGTCGGCCCCGGCCGCCCAGCCTGCCCAGCCGAAGGCGCAGCCGCACTCCGAGCCCGAGCGCGCCACGCGTGAGCAGCCCCGTGGCCCGATCAAGAAGGGTGACGGCGAGTACAAGGTCAAGGCCGGCGACACCCTCGGCACGATCGCCAAGGAGCACCACGTCAAGGGCGGCTGGAAGAAGCTCTTCAAGCTGAACGACGACATCGTGGAGAAGGCCGACCTGATCTACCCCGGCCAGAAGCTCCACCTCGGCTGAGCCGCGGTGAGCACCTGAGAGTCGAGCCCCGGTCGGGCGTGCCGCCCCCATGGCGCGCCCCACCGGGGCTCCCCCATTTCCCGATTCACCAGAAGTCTGGATATGTGATTCGGAATCTGGCTTTTTGTGTCACGCCCCCGTCTCGTGGGGCGGGCGAACGCGGGGTGCAGCCCTCCCGGCCCGTTAGGCTCGTGCTGCTACCGCAGACCCATACGAAGGAGAACCTCGTGCCGTCCATCGACGTCGTCGTAGCTCGCGAGATCCTCGACTCGCGAGGCAACCCCACGGTCGAGGTCGAGGTTGGCCTCGACGACGGCAGCACCGGCCGTGCCGCCGTTCCGTCCGGCGCCTCCACCGGCGCCTTCGAGGCCCTCGAGCTCCGTGACGGCGACAAGAACCGCTACAACGGCAAGGGCGTGGAGAAGGCCGTCCTCGCCGTCATCGAGCAGATCGGCCCCGAGCTGGTCGGCTACGACGCCACCGAGCAGCGCCTGATCGACCAGGCGATGTTCGACCTGGACGCCACCCCGGACAAGTCCTCGCTCGGTGCCAACGCCATCCTCGGCGTCTCCCTCGCGGTCGCGCACGCCGCCTCCGAGGCGTCCGACCTCCCGCTCTTCCGTTACCTCGGCGGGCCGAACGCCCATCTGCTGCCGGTGCCGATGATGAACATCCTCAACGGCGGATCGCACGCCGACTCCAATGTGGACATCCAGGAGTTCATGATCGCGCCGATCGGCGCGGAGTCCTTCTCCGAGGCCGTGCGCTGGGGCGCCGAGGTCTATCACACCCTGAAGTCCGTGCTGAAGGAGCGCGGCCTGTCCACCGGCCTCGGCGACGAGGGCGGCTTCGCGCCGAACCTCGGCTCCAACCGTGAGGCCCTCGACCTGATCCTCGAGGCGATCAAGAAGGCCGGCTACCAGCCGGGCCAGGACATCGCGCTCGCGCTGGACGTCGCCGCCTCCGAGTTCTACAAGGACGGGTCGTACGAGTTCGAGGGCAAGTCCCGCACCGCCGCCGAGATGACCTCGTACTACGCCGAGCTGGTCGCCGCGTACCCGCTGGTCTCCATCGAGGACCCGCTGAACGAGGAGGACTGGGACGGCTGGAAGACCATCACCGAGCAGCTCGGCGACAAGGTCCAGCTGGTCGGCGACGACCTCTTCGTCACCAACCCCGAGCGGCTCTCCCGCGGTATCGACAGCGACACCGCGAACGCCCTGCTGGTCAAGGTCAACCAGATCGGCTCGCTGACCGAGACCCTGGACGCCGTCGAGCTGGCCCAGCGCAGCGGCTACAAGTGCATGATGTCGCACCGCTCCGGTGAGACCGAGGACGTCACCATCGCCGACCTGGCCGTCGCCACCAACTGCGGCCAGATCAAGACCGGCGCCCCGGCCCGCTCCGAGCGGGTGGCCAAGTACAACCAGCTGCTGCGCATCGAGGAGATCCTCGACGACGCCGCGGTGTACGCGGGTCGCTCGGCCTTCCCGCGCTTCAAGGGCTGACCTGCGTACGTCCTCACGTAGCAGACACGTCTGACACCCGTCCCCGGCCGCGGTCCCGTACCGTGACCGGGGACGGCGTTACGCGTCACTCAAGCGAACTCATCTCCGGGGAGGCGACGTGCCGGCGGATCGCGAGCGGTTCTCCACCGCGACCAGGCTCAAGGCGCTCGGCGAGCATGCCGCCGCCCGGGTCTACCGGGTGCGGACCAAGCGCCGCCGGGGCCGGCTGACCGGCCGCGCGGCCCTGCTCGCGCTGGTCGTCTGCTCGCTCGTGGTGGCGCTCGCCTACCCGATGCGGCAGTACATCTCCCAGCGCTCCGACATCGCCGAGCAGCGGAGCGAGGCCCAGCGGGCCCGCGAGGACGTGAAGAAGCTGCGGGAGCGGAAGGCCCGGCTGCGCGACCCCGCCTACACCGAGCAGCAGGCCCGGGAGCGGTTGCACTTCCTGATGCCGGGGGAGACCGGCTACAGCGTGGTGGACGGCAGCGGCTCCACCGAGCGCTCCACCGACCAGGGCGCGGCCGGCCGCCCCTGGTACTCCAACCTCTGGGACGCCGTGGACACGGCGGACGCGGCGGGGGCGGGCAGCGCGCGCCGCTGAGGCGCCGCGCTGTGGCCGCCGGTCGCACCCGGTGACGAATCGAAACGAAGAAGAACTTTCCCACTCATGGATACGCCCCCGCCCCAGACGGAGCCCACCGCGCCCACCGACGCGGACATTCACGCCGTACGAGAGCAGCTCAGCCGGGTGCCCCGGGGCCTGCGTGCGATCGCGCACCGCTGCCCCTGCGGCAATCCGGACGTCGTGGAGACCGCGCCGCGGCTCGAGGACGGTTCGCCCTTTCCCACCCTCTATTACCTGACCTGTCCGCGTGCCGCGTCCGCGATCGGCACGCTGGAGGCCGAGGGCGTGATGAAGGAGATGACGGCCCGGCTGGCCACCGACTCCGAGCTCGCCGCCGCCTACCGCGCCGCGCACGAGGACTACATCGCGCGCCGCGACGCCATCGAGGTGCTCCAGGGCTTCCCCAGCGCGGGCGGGATGCCGGACCGGGTGAAGTGCCTGCACGTGCTGGTCGCCCATGCCCTCGCGGCCGGTCCCGGGGTCAATCCGCTCGGGGACGAGGCGCTCGCGATGCTGCCGGAGTGGTGGCGCAAGGGCCCGTGCGTGAGCCCCTGCGGGGCCGAGGGCACGGGCCGGGAGGAGAGCGCATGACCCGCGTCGCCGCCGTGGACTGCGGCACCAATTCGATCCGGCTGCTGGTGGCGGACGCCGATCCGGCCACCGGGGAGCTGAGCGAGCTCGACCGCCGTATGAAGATCGTCCGGCTGGGCCAGGGCGTGGATCGTACGGGACGGCTCGCCCCCGAGGCACTGGAGCGCACCTTCGCCGCCTGCCGCGAGTATGCGGAGGTCATCCGGGAGCTGGGCGCCGAGCGCATCCGCTTCGTGGCCACCTCCGCCTCCCGGGACGCCGAGAACCGCGAGGAGTTCGTGCGCGGGGTCGTGGAGACCCTGGGCGTGGAACCCGAGGTGATCACCGGGGACCAGGAGGCGGAGTTCTCCTTCACCGGGGCCACCAAGGAGCTCATGGGTCATGATCATGTGGCCGGGCCGTATCTGGTGGTCGACATCGGCGGCGGTTCGACGGAGTTCGTCGAGGGCGGCGAGGGGGTGCGGGCGGCCCGCAGTGTGGACATCGGCTGCGTCCGGCTGACCGAGCGCCATCTGGTGGTCGACGGCCAGATCACCGACCCCCCGACGGAGGATCAGCTCGCCGCCATAAAGGGCGATGTGGACGCGGCCCTGGACCTCGCCGAGCGGACCGTGCCGCTCACCCGTGCCTGCCGTCCCGCGGACGGCCACGCGCTGGTCGGGCTGGCCGGTTCGGTCACCACCGTGGCCGGGATCGCGCTGGGTCTGCAGGAGTACGACTCCTCCGCGATCCACCACTCGCGGATCACCGTCGACCAGGTCCGCGAGATCACCGCGAAGCTGCTCGGCTCCACCCACGCCGAGCGGGCGGAGATTCCGGTGATGCATCCGGGGCGGGTCGATGTGATCGGCGCGGGGGCGGTCATCCTGCTTTCGATCATGGAGAGGACCGGCGCCCAGGAGGTCGTGGTGAGCGAACATGACATCCTCGACGGCATCGCCTGGAGCATCGCCTGAGCGGGCGGAATAACGTATGAGCGGCCACGGAACGCCCTTCGGGGGCCTTCCGTGAACCGCCTCCGAGAAAGTTCGTGAAACTCTTCACATGAAAAAGGCGCCTGGTGGCCGACCGATGCGGCCCTCCGGGGCGGTTTCGGTGGCCGGGCCCCGTCACTGACCGGATCGTGAGGTGTCAGGGGGGTGTCGCAGGCCCCGGTGCGGACCGTCTGGTCTACTCCCGAGTTCAACCACAAGCCCTGCTCAGAGGGGTCGGGAACGTGCCGATCCGCCTCATGGTTCCCCCCTGCGGATATGGCATCCGTCACGGGAGCGGCGGAGTGTAGCAGATACCGTCACCATGCTTGTGAAGGGGCTCACGAGGTCCCCCTCGGGAGGTGCTGGATACTCGAAACATGAGCACCACGGAGCGTCCCAGGATCCTCGTTGTAGGCGGTGGGTACGTAGGCCTGTACGCGGCACGCCGCATCCTCAAGAAGATGCGGTACGGCGAGGCGACCGTCACGGTCGTCGACCCCCGCTCGTACATGACGTACCAGCCCTTCCTCCCCGAAGCTGCGGCCGGCAGCATCTCCCCGCGCCACGTCGTGGTTCCGCTGCGGCGCGTGCTCCCCAAGGCGGAGGTCCTCACCGGCCGAGTGTCGACCATCGACCAGGACCGTAAGGTCGCCGTCATCCAGCCGCTCGTCGGCGAGACGTACGAGCTGCCCTTCGACTACCTGGTCGTCGCCCTCGGCGCGGTCTCCCGCACCTTCCCGATCCCCGGTCTCGCGGAGAACGGCATCGGTATGAAGGGCATAGAGGAGGCCATCGGCCTGCGCAACCACGTCCTCGAGCAGCTCGACAAGGCCGACTCCACCACGGACGAGGAGATCCGCCGCAAGGCGCTCACCTTCGTCTTCGTCGGCGGTGGCTTCGCCGGCGCGGAGACCATCGGCGAGATCGAGGACATGGCCCGTGACGCGGCCAAGTACTACCCGAACGTGAAGCGTGAGGACATGCGCTTCGTCCTCGTCGACGCCGCCGACAAGATCCTCCCCGAGGTCGGCCCGAAGCTGGGCCAGTGGGGTCTGGAGCACCTGCAGAAGCGCGGTGTCGAGGTCTACCTCAAGACCTCGATGGACTCCTGCATCGACGGCCATGTCGTCCTCAAGAACGGCCTCGAGGTCGACTCCAACACCATCGTGTGGACCGCCGGCGTCAAGCCCAACCCGGCGCTGGCCCGCTTCGGCCTGCCGCTCGGCCCGCGCGGCCATGTGGACACCGCCCCGACCCTCCAGGTCCAGGGCACCGACTACATCTGGGCCGCCGGCGACAACGCCCAGGTCCCGGACCTCGCCGTCGGCGAGGGCGCCTGGTGCCCGCCGAACGCCCAGCACGCGCTGCGCCAGGCCAAGGTCCTGGGTGACAACGTGATCTCCGGTATGCGGGGCTTCCCGCAGCAGGACTACAAGCACGCCAACAAGGGCGCCGTCGCGGGCCTGGGCCTCCACAAGGGCGTCGCGATGATCGTCTTCGGCAAGATGAAGATCAAGCTGAAGGGCCGTCTCGCCTGGTACATGCACCGTGGCTACCACGGCATGGCCATGCCGACCTTCAACCGCAAGATCCGGGTGATCGCCGACTGGACGCTGGGGATGTTCCTCAAGCGCGAGGTCGTCTCACTCGGCGCCATCGAGAACCCCCGCGAGGAGTTCTACGAGGCCGCCTCCCCGGTCAGCGCCGCCGCCGCGGCCAAGCCGTCGGCACCGGCCGAGAAGGCCAAGGCGTCCTGACCTCCGGGCCGGACCCGCACATCTGACGCCGAGGGCGTCCGCCATCCGTGGGGCGGACGCCCTTTCGTCTGCCCGCCGATGGCCCGCCTTTTGAAGCTGTTTTGCCAATTCCAGACGTGTCGGCGGGACTGAACGGCGGGTTCCATGGTGTTTACGTGGTGAGTGAATCTTCTTGACTCGCCATCACGGAGGTGTGACATGTCCGACGCCGCTGGGCGGATCGCCACCCTGGCCACGGAGGTGCTGGGAGACCCCCTCCCGATCCGCATCCGCGCCTGGGACCACAGCGAGGCCGGCCCGCCCGGCGCCCCCACCCTGGTCATCCGGCGCCGCCGCGCGCTGCGCCGGCTGCTGTGGCGGCCGGGCGAGCTGGGCCTGGCCCGCGCCTGGGTCGCCGGAGACCTGGATGTCGAGGGCGATCTGTACGACGCCCTGGAGCGCCTGGCCGGGCTGCTGTGGGAGCGCGGCCCCGCCACCGCGCCGCGATCCCGGCTCAGCACCGGCATCCAGGCGCTGCGCGACCCGGCGCTGCGCACCGCCGCCCGGAAGCTGATCGCGCTCGCCGGGCCCGGGCTGCCGCCGTCCCCGCCCCGCGAGGAGGCGCGGACCAGCTTCGGCCCGCTGCACTCCCTGCGCCGCGACAAGAAGGCCATCAGCCACCACTACGACGTCGGCAACGACTTCTACGAGCTGGTGCTCGGCCCCTCGATGGTCTACTCCTGCGCCTACTGGGACAGCCCGGATGCGGCGCTCGAGGACGCCCAGCGCGCCAAGCTGGACCTCGTCTGCCGCAAGCTGGCCCTGCAGCCGGGCCAGCGGCTGCTGGACGTGGGGTGCGGCTGGGGCTCGATGGTGCTGCACGCGGCCCGCGAGTACGGGGTGCGCGCCGTCGGCGTCACGCTCTCCGAGGAGCAGGCGGCGTACGCCCGTAAGCGCATCGCGGACGCCGGGCTCACCGACCAGGTGGAGATCCGGGTCCAGGACTACCGCGAGGTTCCGGACGGGCCCTACGACGCCATCTCCTCCATCGGCATGGCCGAGCATGTGGGCTCCGTGCGCTACGCCGAGTACACCGCCATCCTGCACCGGCTGCTGCGGCCCGGCGGGCGGGTGCTGAACCACCAGATCGCCCGGCGCCCCCAGCCGGACGAAGAGGCGTACCACGTGGACGAGTTCATCGACCGCTACGTCTTCCCCGACGGTGAGCTCGCCCCGGTCGGCCGGACCGTCACCCAGCTTGAGGAGGCGGGCTTCGAGGTACGCGATGTGGAGGCCATCCGTGAGCATTACGCGCTCACGCTGCGCAGCTGGGTCGCCAACCTGGAGCGGTCCTGGACCCAGGCCATGCGGCTGACCTCCCCGGGCCGGGCCCGGGTCTGGCGGCTCTACATGGCGGCCTCCGCCCTCTCCTTCGAACGCAACAAGATCGGGGTCAACCAGATCCTCGCCGTCCGCACCCCCGAGAACGGGACCTCGGGGCTGCCGCTGCGCGCCCGCGACTGGCGCGGCTGAAACGCGGACGTCCCCGCCCGCCCCGGTCAGGGGGCGGGCGGGGACGTCCGGTAGCGGTTGGCCGATCGGCTCGCCGCTATTCGGCCTTGATGGCCATCAGCATGTTGAGCTTGGAGGCCCGCCGGGCCGGCCACAGCGCGGCGATCACGCCGACCAGCGCGGCCATCAGCAGGAACAGGCTCATCCGGGCCCACGGCAGCACCAGCTCGTAGGTCGGCAGCTCGGAGGCGATCAGCTCACCGGCCGCCCAGCCGAAGAAGACGCCGAGGCCGATGCCGAGCACCCCGCCGAAGAGCGAGATGACCAGGGACTCCAGCCGCACCATCCGCTTGATACCGGGCCGGTCCAGGCCGATCGCCCGCAGCATGCCGATCTCCTTGGACCGCTCGAAGACCGACATCGCCAGGGTGTTGATGACCCCGAGCACCGCGACGATCACGGCCATGCCGAGCAGCCCGTAGAGCATGTTCAGCATCAGGGTGAAGGCCTTGGCGATCTCGTCCGAGAGGTCCTGCTTGTTCTGGATCTTGATCGCGGGGTTGTCGCCGAGCGTCTTCTTCAGCAGGTCCTGGGTGTCCTGCGTGGCGCCGCCCTTGGTCTTCAGCATCACCTGGAAGTCGGCGACGGTCGTCATATGCGGGGTGACCGTGGCGCTGTCGAGCATGACGCCGTTGACCATCTGGTTGCCCTCGTACACACCGCCCACGGTCAGCCGGCCCTTGCTGCCGTCCTCGTAGGTCACGGGGAAGGCGGAGCCGACCTTCCAGTGGTTCGCGTCGGCGATCTTGTCGTCGACGAGGACCTTGGTGCCTCCGAGCGCGCCGAAGGAGCCCTCGGTGAAGTCGACGTTCACCAGTTCCTTGATGGCCTTGGGGTCGACGCCCATCAGGGTCTCGGTGTCACCGGCGACCCGGGCCGGGGAGGAGCGCAGCGGGCTGATCGCGGTGACCTCGTCCACCTTGGCCAGGCTCTTGGACACCTCCGGCGACAGCGGCCGTACGCCGTCCCCGCCCATGCTCACCACGTAGTCGGACTTCAGCCCGTCCGCGGCCATGTTGTTGATGCCCTTCTGCATGCTCCCCGCGATCACCGTCATACCGGTGATCAGGGTGAGGCCGACCATCAGGGCGGAGGCGGTGGCGGCGGTACGCCGCGGGTTGCGCACCGCGTTCTGCCGGGCCAGCTTGCCGGGCATCCCGAAGATCCGCAGGATCGGGGAGGCGGCCGCGATCATCGGCCGGGACAGCAGCGGGGTGAGGATGAAGACGCCGATCACCAGGACGGCCGCGCCGAACGCCATCGGGCCCTGGCCGTCGCTGCCGCCCATGCCCGCACCGGACACCACCAGGGCGACACCGGCCGCGGCGAAGAGCGAGCCGATGGTGTTGCGGACCACCAGACCACGGGTGGTCGGCGCGGCGTGCACGCTGTTCATCGCGGCGACCGGCGGGATCTTGGCGGCGCGGCGGCCGGGCAGCCAGGCGGAGAGCACGGTCACCACGACGCCCACGAGCACCGAGACCAGCACGGTGGTCGGCGCGACGATCAGCGGACCGTCCGGGACGCTGGCCCCGGTGGAGTTGAGGACCGAGCGCAGCAGGGCGCCGATGCCGACACCGGCCGCGAGGCCCACCACGGCGGCGACGGCGCCCACGAAGGTGGCCTCCATCAGCACCGACCGGGTCACCTGACGGCGGGTCGCACCCACCGCGCGCATCAGGGCGAGCTCCCTGGTGCGCTGGGCGACCAGCATGGAGAAGGTGTTGACGATGATGAAGATGCCGACGAAGAGCGCGATCCCGGCGAACACCAGCATCGCGGTCTGCATGCTGCTCATGCCGTCTTCGATCGCCTTGGCCTGGTCCTTGGCGAGCTTCTTGCCGGTGGTGGCCTTGGCCTGCTCGGGCAGGACCTTGTCGAGCGCGGACTTCAGCGTCGCCTGCGAGGTGCCCGCGGCGGCCTTCACGTCGATCTCGTCGAACTGCCCGGGCTTGGCGAACAGCTTCTGGGCGGTGACCGTGTCGTAGAGCGCGAGGGTGCCGCCGGCCGCGACATTGCCGTCGTCGGTGGTGAAGACGCCGACGACCTTCTCGGTGCGCACCGGGCCGTCGACGGAGACCCGGATGGAGTCCCCGGCCTTGTACTTGCCGCGCTCGGCGGTCTTGGAGTCGAGCGCGATCTCACCCGCGGCCTTGGGGGCGCGGCCCTCGGTCATCGTGTACCGGGGGTCCTTGCCGTCGGCTCCCGGGTAGTAGTTGCCGCCGCGGTTGGAGAAGCCGCCGCCGAGCAGGTCGCCCTTCTTGTCGGCGAGGGCGGAGTAACCGTTCACGACGCCGTAGGCGGAGGCGGCTCCGGGCACCTTGGCCGCCTTGTCGAGCACCTGCTGGCTCAGCCGGGGGGCCTCACCGGGGATGGCGGAGTCGTCGTCCTTCTTGTCCGGGCTGATGGCGACGTCGACGCCCTGGAAGCCCTTCTGGGAGCTCTTCTGGTAGGCGTCGGAGATGGTGTTGGTGAAGACCAGGGTGCCGGCGACGAAGGCCACGCCGAGCATCACGGCGAGCACGGTCATCAGCAACCGGGCCTTGTGCGCAAGCACATTGCGCAGGGCTGTACGGAGCATGAGTGTCAGTCCTGAGGGGTGGGGAGGGGAGTGCGAGGCGGCGAACCGAAAAGGCGGATGTGGGTGCGCCTCGCGTCAGCTCGTACGGCCCTTGGCGTCGAACCGCTTCATACGGTCCAGGACCGAGTCGGCGGTGGGGTTGCGCAGGTCGTCCACGATCCGGCCGTCGGCGAGGAAGACGACGCGGTCGGCGTAGGACGCGGCGACCGGGTCGTGGGTCACCATCACGATCGTCTGGCCCATCTCCCGCACCGAGTTGCGGAGGAAGCCCAGGACCTCGGCGCCGGAGCGGGAGTCCAGGTTTCCGGTCGGCTCGTCGGCGAAGATGATCTCCGGCTGGCCGGCCAGGGCGCGGGCCACCGCCACGCGCTGCTGCTGACCGCCCGACAGCTGGTTGGGCCGGTGCTTGAGCCGCCCGGCCAGGCCGACCGTGGCCACGACCCGGTCCAGCCACGCGGAGTCGGCCTTGCGACCGGCGATGTCCATCGGGAGGGTGATGTTCTCCAGCGCGTTCAGCGTGGGCAGCAGGTTGAACGCCTGGAAGATGAAGCCGATCTTGTCGCGGCGCAGCTGGGTGAGCTTCTTGTCCTTGAGCGTGGTCAGTTCGACGTCGCCGATCCGGGCCGAGCCGCTGGAGATCGTGTCGAGACCCGCCATGCAGTGCATCAGCGTCGACTTGCCGGAGCCCGAGGGGCCCATGATCGCGGTGAACTCCGCCTGGCGGAACTCGACCGAGACCGAGTCCAGGGCGATGACCTGAGTCTCGCCCTCGCCGTAGACCTTGGAGAGATCGGTGGCCCGGGCGGCCGCCGCTGAGGTGCGGTGGGCGGTTTCGACGCCGAAGGGGGTGGTGGTCACGGTGGATGACTCCTGTCGTGCTCTGCGGGAGTGGGCGGGACGTCACTCCATGGTTCCGGTTGTGAAGGGGGACGGGATCAGCCCGTGCTCCGGTTCTGCGGGGGTCTCGCGATGTAGGTGGTGGTGGCGGAGTCCTCCTTGAGGAGGAGAAGACACCCCGGGCGGGGCGTCGAGATTGCGTCAATCCGCAGTTAATGGGGGTTCAGGGCATATCGGCAGGTCCAATGGCCGTCGGCATCTTCGGGTACCCCGCCCCGCTGCTGATGCACCCTCAGTTGCCAATAAAATAAGACAACCTCGGTCCGAGGATTCACTGTGCGGGGGCATGTCCCCGGATAGGCTCGTGCTGCTCTCTTCCAGGGGAGGGCCGTATGCGCTCCGTACGGCCCAGGGGGAACCGCCGCCCGGATGGTGGAATGCAGACACGGCGAGCTTAAACCTCGCTGCCCCTCGCGGGCGTACCGGTTCAAGTCCGGTTCCGGGCACCTTCAGATCCGGTGGGCGCACTCAGCGTGTGTGGATGGTCGCCCAATGTGCGTGCGCGGGGCCCGCAGGGGCCTCGCGCGGTCTCTCCCTGCGTGAAAAGATCCTCCTTGGGCACTAGGGTGCTTTCTTTGCTTACCTATTACTCTTGAGTCAAGGTCGCGCCCGGCGGCCATGGAGGAGTGAGATGAGGAGCAGCAACCCGGTCTTCTCGCGACGGGGGTTCAGCCGCAGCGGCGGCTACGCCGGTTTCGGCGCGGCGCCGCAGGCCGGGAGCCCCGTCGCCGGTCAGGGCAATCCGTACGCGCAGACACAGGCGCCCACGAACCCCTATGCGGCGGGCGACCAGCAGAATCTGACCCCCGAGCAGCTGCAGCAGATGTACGGCGCGCCGCCGGCGGGCCCGCTGCAGACCGGCCGGATGACGATGGACGACGTCGTCATGCGCACCGGTATGACGCTCGGCACCGTCATCGTCGCCGCCGCGGCCGCGTGGATCGCGCAGCTTCCGGTGGGCGTGGGCATCGGCGCCGCGCTCGTGGCGATGGTGCTCGGCCTCGTCCAGTCGTTCAAGCGCACGGCCTCGCCTGCGCTGATCATGGGTTACGCCCTCTTCGAGGGCCTCTTTCTCGGCGTCATCAGCCAGGTGTACAACGAGCGCTGGTCCGGCATCCCGATGCAGGCCGTGCTCGGCACGATGGCCGTGTTCGTCGGTGTGCTCGTCGCGTACAAGACCCGTCTCATCCGGGTGAACGCGCGATTCCAGCGCTTTGTGCTCGCCGCCGCCATCGGCTTCGTGTTGCTGATGGCGGTCAACCTGCTGTTCGCCGCCTTCGGCGGTGGGGACGGCCTCGGCTTCCGCAGCGGTGGCCTCGGCATCGTCTTCGGCCTCGTCGGTGTCGTGCTCGGCGCGGCGTTCCTGGCGATGGACTTCAAGCAGATCGAGGACGGCGTCCGGTACGGCGCTCCGCGCGAGGAGTCCTGGCTGGCGGCCTTCGGGCTGACGCTCTCGCTGGTGTGGATCTACCTGGAGCTGCTCCGGCTGATCTCGATCTTCAGGGACTAGCGCCCGGTGGTGCGGGCCTTGTCCGCACCACCCGCTCGAACCCGCACCACCTGAAAGGGCCCGCGGAGGCGATGACCTCCGCGGGCCCTTCTTCCTGTGCGGCTTAAGCCGCCCGGTTCGGTGGGTCTGTCATACACGCTTCTGCCTCCGGGCAGCGGCTACAGCAGCTTGCGCGCCGCACGCCTCAAGTCGTGTTCATGGATGATGGCCTTCGCGTGGCCGTAAGCGAGCTGGTGCTCGCCGCGCAACCAGCTGACCTTCTCCTCGAAGCGGAAGAAAGCGGGGCCATCGTCGACCGTGCGCAGCCAGTCGGCAACTTCACGGCCCGTGCACTGGGGGATGCGGGAGAGTAGGTTCCGGTGAGTCTCGTCGGAGAAGATTTGGGACATCGGCGCCTCCGGACGCTTCCATGCCGGCCCCCGGGTCCATGGCCCGGGTTTCCTTCAGCTCACCGTGCCTGAGTGTTCGCCCGTTGGCAACAGTCCCTCAGTGGCGCATACGCTCGGAGCGTGGATGATACGACCCCCCTCCTGACCGCTGTCGACCGGCTCGCCGACCGGCTGCGGGCCCTTCCGCAGTCCCGGCTGCGCGCGGGCGCGGCGGCCGAAGGGCTGGCGCTGGCCAGGGAATTGTCGGTGCGCGCACAGCGTCTGGAGGAGCCGGGAACCCCGCCGCGGATCATGCCGGACGCGGGGCTGTTCGTGGTCGCCGACCAGGTCGCGGTGGCCGGACATGACTTGGTGCATGCGCTGGAGCGTGCGCCGGGCGGCTCCGGGGGCGGCCTGGTGGCGCAGGGGGTCACCGAGGCGGTGGCACTCGTGGTGGAGACGGCCGGGCGCTGCGGGGTCTGAGGGCGCCGGGCGCCGAGGCTTACCGCGGGTTCGTATCGGGGCTCACAGCGAGGCGATGACGCGGTCGGCCAGGACGTACACATTGTCCTCGCCGCAGCCGAATGTGAGCGCATACGCACCGGAGACGCCCGAGCCGCCGAGCAGCACCGGGGTGGTGCCCTCGCGCAGCGCGTCCGCCAGCCGCTCGGCCGTCTCCCGGTGGCCCGGGGTCATGCAGATCGTGGTGCCGTCGGCGAAGACATAGACATCGAGGGTGCCCAGCGGCCCGGGGCGCACATCGGACAGCGGGGTGCGGGCATCGGCCAGCTCGGTGATCCGGGTCACCGTACGGTCGTGGTCGGCCACGGGAGACGACGGGGAGAAGTCGGGGTGGGAGGGATGGCGCCGGCGGGCCGCCGCGAGCTCGGCCGACTCCCGGGGCTCGGCCGCCGGCTCCGGCTCGACGCCCAGTTCCAGCTCCACCTCGGCCTCGACCTCGGGCTCCTGGTCCCCGGCGGAGTCCAGCGCCTCGGGACCCAGCGCGTCCAGGCCGAGCAGCGGTTCGAGCCCGGCCAGATCGGCCTGGCGGGGCACGAAGAGCTGCGCGTCCTGGACGGAGTCCTCGCCGTACCCGCCCGGCCCGCCCAGCAGCGAGTGGGCGTCGGCCGTTCCGGCGGAGTCCCTGGCCTCCTGGGCGGCCCAGAAGGCCCGCGCCTCGGCCAGCTCCCGCTCCCGCTCCTCGGCGAGCGCCTCGGCCACGGCCGCGCGTATCTCGGCGGCCGGGGTGGCGCGGGGTGCGGGCACCGTCACGCCGTTCTCCTCGCCGCCGCTGGCCGCCTGGGCGCCGGCGGCGACGGTGGCCGCGAGCTCGGCGCGCAGCTCACAGATCTGCCGGCGCATACCGCGCGCGGTGTGCAGGGCGGCCGCCCCTACGGCCGTGGCGGTCACCGCGGCCAGGAGGAGGGCAAGAGTCGTGGGGCTCACTGACGTACTCCCGGTTGGCTGTTGATCCCCCGAATTCCTACCTCAGCTTGAGGCTTATCGCCTCTCGACGTCAGTGCATACCATCACCAAATGGACAGAATTCGGTACCGGAAGGGCCTTTGGTCACCGGTGCTGAGCTGGGCAGACGGCTCTCCCCCAGGACCTTTGTCACATCCTGGGGGAGATTCGGTCACGGCTCGATCGAAACCAGTGTCTCAGACGCGGGACGGCTCGGCCCCTCGGTCCGGCCCGGATCGGTCCAGCGGCTCGGCCGGCCGGCTCAGCTCAGGCGCTCGATGACCATCGCCATGCCCTGGCCGCCGCCGACGCACATGGTCTCCAGGCCGAACTGCTTGTCGTGGAACTGCAGCGAATTGATCAGCGTGCCGGTGATCCGGGCGCCGGTCATGCCGAAGGGGTGGCCCACGGCGATCGCGCCGCCGTTGACGTTGAGCCGGTCCAAATCGATGCCCAGGTCGCGGTAGGACGGGATGACCTGCGCGGCGAACGCCTCGTTGATCTCCACCAGGTCGATGTCGCCGATCGACATCCCGGCGCGGGCCAGCGCCTGCTTGGACGCCTCGACCGGTCCGTACCCCATGATCTCGGGGGAGAGGCCGGAGACGCCGGTCGACACGATCCGGGCCAGCGGGGTCACGCCCAGCTCCCGCGCCTTGGTGTCGGACATGATCACCAGCGCCGCGGCGCCGTCGTTGAGCGGGCAGCAGTTGCCCGCGGTGATCCGGCCGTCGGGGCGGAAGACCGGCTTCAGGCCCTGCACCGCCTCCAGGGTGGTGCCCGCGCGGGGGCCGTCGTCCTGGCTGACGACCGTGCCGTCCGGGGTGGTCACCGGGGTGATCTCCCGCTCCCAGAAGCCCTTCTTGATGGCTTCCTCGGCGAGGTTCTGGGACCGGACGCCGAACTCGTCCATGTCCTCGCGGGTGACGCCCTTGAGCCGGGCCAGGTTCTCGGCGGTCTGGCCCATGGCGATGTACACATCGGGGAGCAGACCGTCCTCGCGCGGGTCGTGCCAGCCCTCGCCGCCCTGCTCGGCGCGCGTGGCCGTACGGGCCTCGGCGTCCGCGAACAGCGGGTTGTGGGTGTCCGGCAGGCCGTCCGAGGTGCCCTTCTTGGCCCGCGAGACCATCTCGACGCCCGCCGAGATGAAGACGTCACCCTCGCCCGCCTTGATGGCGTGCATCGCCATCCGCGAGGTCTGGAGGGAGGAGGAGCAGTAGCGGGTGATCGTGCAGCCGGGGAGGTGGTCCATCCCCATCTGCACGGCCACGACCCGCCCCAGGTTGTGCCCCTGCTCGCCGCCGGGCGCCCCGCAGCCGAGCATCAGGTCGTCGATGTCGCGCGGATCGAGCTCGGGGACCTTGGCGAGCGCGGCCTGGATGATCTCGGCGGTGAGGTCGTCCGGGCGCAGATCTTTGAGCGATCCCTTGAAGGCGCGGCCGATGGGAGAACGGGCTGCAGAGACGATCACTGCTTCGGGCATCACGGCTCCATGGGGGCGGGGGTGCGGGTTGGGACTCTGAGGGAAGTTACCTGCACGTATCGGCAGGGTCACGGGGTGCGGGCTGTGACGCGGAACTCTTTTTTCCAAGCGTACGCTCAGTGCCCCCGGGTTCGCCCCGCTTGCGGCGCCCTTCCCTCGCGCCCTACGGGCCGCCGATACGTGGCCGGGCGCCGCCGCTGGCCCAGCGGCCCCCGCGGTCCCGAACGCGGGTCGGGCGCCCGCCGCCGACCAGTACTTGATCTGATGCAACTAATCCATCAAGCAATTTCCAGAGGGGCACCCCAACCCCCGGGCCACAGAAGCCGCCACCACCCCGGCGGCAGGCCTGGCCGGCCACGGCCTGCTGTCCGGCGTCGGCCTCGGCCCCGGCGGCGGGAGCCGCCACCGGCCTTCGCCCCCTGCGACCCGGGGCCGGCGGCGAGGGCTCGGCTGGGCACCTCCGCCGACCCCGGGTCACGGAAGCCGCCACCGCCCCGGCGGCAGGCTTGGCCGGCCACGGCCTGCTGTCCGGCGTCGGCCTCGGCCCCGGCGGCGGGAGCCGCCACCGGCCTTCGCCCCTTCCGGCCCGGTGGTCGGCGGAGAGGGCCCGGCTGGGCACCTCCGTCGCCGCTGCTCAATTGCGCCGGAGGCGCGAGACGAGACCCGCGCCCGGCCGGGCAGATCCAGCCAGTCCTGGAGGGGCATGGTGGCCCGGGGCGGGACCACCGCCGTGGCGGAGTGGCAGCCGAAGTCCGGCGACTGCGTAGCGGCCCGGCCCCCGGGCCCCCGGGCCCCCGGGTCTCCGGGCCTCCGGGCCTCCCGGCCTCCCGGCCTCCCGGCCTCCCGGCCTCCGGGCCTCCGGGCCTCCGGGTCCGGGCCTCCGGGCCTCCGGGTCCGGGCCTCCGGGCCTCCGGGTCCGGGCCTCGGGGCCTCCGGGCCCCGGCCCCCGGCCTCCGGCCCTCGGCCCGGCCCCGCAGGTCCCGGTGGGCTGGGCGCGTAGGCCCGGGTTGGCCTGGGGGCCGCGGCCCCAGTCGGGGCCCGGTCCCGGCCGGGGTCAGCAGCTCGATGGGGGCGGGGAGCTCGGGGACGAGGCGTCCGTGGAGCCGGACACGGCCGCCGGCTCCTTCGTCGCGGGCCGATGACGCCGCAGCAACCGAGCCCACGGGCCCCGGGCCGCCGTGACCTCGGTGCCGCCCTCCGCGGCCGCCTCGGCCGCCGCCGTGGCGACCGGCAGGATGCCCTCGTCGAGCGTCTCCGGCGCCTCCTCGGGCCACAGGCCCAGCGAGTCGCACAGAGTCGGCAGAACGGCCATCGAGGCCGTCGCGTACCCCTCCGCCGAGGGGTGGAAGTTGTCCGGGCCGAACAGCTCGCGCGGATTGGCCGCGAACTCGGGGCCCAGCAGATCGCCCAGCGAGACCGTACGCCCGCCCTGCTCCACCACCCCGATCGTCTGCGCGGCGGCCAGCTGTCGGCTCAGCCGCCGCGCGACCCAGCGCAGCGGCTGATAGACGGGCTCGATCGTGCCGAGGTCGGGACAGGTGCCCACCACCACCTCGCAGCCGCTCTCGCGCAGCCTGCGCACCGCGTCCGACAGCAGCCGCACCGACTTGGCGGGCGGCATCCGGCGGGTCACGTCATTGGCGCCGATCATGATCACGCACACATCGGGGAGCAGCTCCGCGTCCTCCAGCACCAGCGTGACCTGGCGCTCCAGATCGCTGGACTGCGCCCCCGGCAGTGCCACGTTCCGCAGGTCCACCGGGCGCTCGGCGACCGCCGCGAGCCCCGAGGCGAGCAGCGCGCCCGGCGTCTGACTAGGGCGGTGGACGCCCTGTCCGGCGGCCGTGGAGTCGCCGAGAAAGGCCAGCCGCAGTGGGGGCTGGCCAGTTCTGCGGGCGAAGGCGAAGCCATATCGACCGTCGGCGCGCGGCGGGGGATCGTCCGATCCGCCCACGACCCGCTTCGCATGGGACACCTCAGTGAGCAACAACACGGCGGTCACCCCGCCCAGCAGCCCGATCCCGCCGCCCCCGTACGCCGCCGCGGCCGCGATCCGCCGCGCCACCCTCGCCCTCGACATCGACATGGGTCCAGCCCACCTCCGTCCGCACGCGCACGCGCTTCTTTCTCCTTTGTACGCCTCGCTAACAACTTGTTGCCCCGCACAGCCTTCCTCCCAACGCACGGGTCGCGGGGCGGTGGCGCGCAATAAGCTGGCAGCACGGCGCCGCGTAAGCGGCCGCCCCGACGCGGAGATCCCGCGGAACCGGACCAGGAGCAGGTGTGCAGTACTACGAATCGATGATTGAGCTGGTCGGCAACACCCCGCTGGTGAAGCTCAACACCGTGACCGAGGGCATCCGGGCAACCGTCCTGGCCAAGGTCGAATACTTCAATCCCGGCGGCTCGGTGAAGGACCGGATCGCGGTCCGGATGATCGAGGCAGCCGAGCGCTCCGGTGAGCTCGAGCCGGGCGGCACCATCGTCGAGCCGACGTCCGGCAACACGGGCGTGGGCCTGGCGATGGTCGCCCAGCGCAAGGGCTACAAGTGCATCTTCGTCTGCCCGGACAAGGTGTCCACGGACAAGATCAACGTGCTGCGGGCCTACGGCGCCGAGGTGGTGGTCTGCCCCACCGCCGTGGACCCCGATCACCCCGACTCGTACTACAACGTCTCCGACCGGCTGGTTCGCGAGACGCCGGGTGCCTGGAAGCCCGACCAGTACAGCAACCCGAACAACCCGCTCTCCCACTACGAGTCCACCGGCCCCGAGCTGTGGGAGCAGACGGAGGGGAAGATCACCCACTTCGTCGCGGGTGTCGGCACCGGCGGCACGATCTCCGGCACCGGCCGCTATCTGAAGGAGGCCAGCGAGGGCCGGGTCCAGGTGATCGGCGCCGACCCCGAGGGCTCGGTCTACTCCGGCGGCTCCGGCCGCCCGTATCTGATCGAGGGCGTCGGTGAGGACTTCTGGCCGACCGCCTACGACCAGACCGTCGCGGACGAGATCGTCGCGGTCTCCGACAAGGACGCCTTCCAGATGACGCGGCGGCTGGCCAAGGAGGAGGGGCTGCTGGTCGGCGGCTCCTGCGGAATGGCGGTCGTGGGCGCGCTGAAGGTCGCCGAGCGGCTCGGCCCGGACGATGTGGTGGTCGTGCTGCTGCCCGACAGCGGCCGCGGCTATCTGTCCAAGATCTTCAACGATGAGTGGATGGCCGACTACGGCTTCCTGGAGGAGGACGGCCCCTCGGTGCGCGTCGGCGACGTCCTCCAGGGCAAGCAGGGCGGACTGCCCTCGCTGGTCCATATGCACCCGGACGAGACGGTGGGCGAGGCCATCGACGTGCTGCGGGAGTACGGCGTCTCGCAGATGCCGATCGTGAAGCCGGGCGCCGGGCACCCGGATGTGATGGCCGCCGAGGTCATCGGTTCGGTGGTGGAGCGCGAACTGCTGGACGCCCTGTTCGCCCGCCGCGCGGAGCTGACCGATCCGCTGGAGAAGCACATGAGCCCGCCGCTGCCGCATGTCGGCTCCGGCGAGCCGGTCGAGGACCTGATGGCGGTGCTGGGCACGGCGGACGCGGCGATCGTGCTGGTGGAGGGGAAGCCGAAGGGCGTGGTGAGCCGGCAGGACCTGCTGGCGTACCTGGCCAGCGGCGTCAAGTAGGGGCTCGTCAGCGGGCCCATCAGGGGGCCCATCAGCGGGCCCATCAGCGGGCTCAAGCGGGGGTCGAACGGGGCCCAACTGCCCTTCGGGGGAGCCCGCCAGGGCTTCGGGGAAGTGGTACGCACGTGTCACGCGCCCGCAGCACAGGGTTAACACAGCTCCGGCAGATTAGTCGGTGTCGGAAGGACGACACCGACACCCAGGATGAGGCGACAGGACCTCCGGAGCGGCTCCCGGACCTCCATGGTCGCCTGGACGCGGAAGTCCGGCCCTGACCCGGCCCGCGTCCCCCGCGGGGACCGCCGTCGTCCCGCCCTCGGTGCCCAGCACCGGGGTGCGGCGGTCCCCGCGCAGTCTTTTTGGGGCTGGGTGCGCGAAAATTCCGGGATATCGATGCGGTGGCTGCGCCACATGTACGACGAGGCACGGCTCATCGCTGAGGAGCGCGGCTTCAACCCACCCGATTTCGACGGCTTCTGGAAGGGGGAAACCTACGGGTCCCGGTGCGGGAGGCCGAGCCGGCGCTGTTCGCGGACTTCCGTGCCGACCCGGACGCCGCCCCGCTCAACACGCCGTCCGGCCGTATCGAGCTGTTCAGCGAGACGATCCGGTCCTTCGGCTACGACGACTGCCCTCCGCACCCCTCCTGGATCGAGCCGGCCGAGTGGCTCGGCGGAGCACTCGCCGAGGGCCACGGCCGCGCGTCCGGCGGCGTGGATGCGGCGGCCCCGGCCGGCTACTCGCCATCACGGTCGGCGGACGGCCCACGGCCCTGCCGCAGCCAGGAGAAGCCCCCCGCCGCGTGGACCGCGTTGACCCCGAAGATCCCGGCCCAGGTGATCAGCAGGCCGGGCAGGCCCTCGTTCACCACGCCGATCGCCGACAGCGGGATCGCCAGCACCAGGGAGATCCCGACGAAGGCGAAGCGCTCGCCGACGCCCATTCCATGGGCCTGGTCCGGATGCGTGCCGGTGGCGTACGGGCGGGTGCCGCGGGCCGCGGCCATCTGCTGTTCGGCGAGCTGGCGGCGGACATGCCGGTCCGCCGTATCGTTGAAGCGCTGCTCGACTTTGTCCATGAAGGAGTCGACCAGTTCCGACTCGTACTCCGCACCCAGCTCCTTACGGGTCTGCAGGGCCGCGTCGAGTTCTTTTCTCAGATCCGGGTCACGGGCGTCCATGCTTAATGACGGTACGGTCGCGGGGACGCTTTGTCGGTAGGGCTAGCCCCCGAAAGACGCGCGGGCGCGAAGAGGTACCCCCCTGGTACCCCCGGCCCGCTGTGGAAGGAGTCAGTTCCGTGACCGCACCTCTCCTCACGTCCCTCGCCGCGCCCGGCGGCGACCGCCCCGACGCGCTGAGCGTCGGCGGCCGCTCCCTCTCGCGCGAGGAACTGCTCGGTGCCGCGGGCGCGGTGGCGGCCCGTATCGCCGGTGCGCCGGTCGTCGCGGTCCGGGCGACCGCGACTCCGGAGACGGTGGTCGCGGTGGTCGGCGCGCTGCTGGCCGGGGTGCCGGTGGTGCCCGTACCGCCGGACTCCGGCCCGGCCGAACGCGACCACATACTCCGGGACTCCGGCGCCACCCTGCTGCTCACCGGGGAGGCCGTAGAGGCCCCGATCGAGACCGTCCCGGTGGACCCGGCCGAGCGGGCCGCGTGGACGAAGCCGGAGCCGGACGCGGAGTCCACGGCGTTCATCCTCTACACCTCGGGGACCACGGGGGCGCCCAAGGGCGCGCTGATCTCCCGGCGTGCGGTGGCCGCCGACCTGGACGGGCTCGCCGCGGCCTGGGCCTGGACCGCGGAGGACACCCTGGTCCACGGGCTGCCGCTGTTCCATGTGCACGGCCTGGTGCTGGGCGTCCTGGGCGCGCTCCGCACGGGCAGCCGCCTCGTCCACACCGGCAAGCCGACCCCGGCGGCGTACGCGGCCGCGGGCGGCAGCCTCTACTTCGGGGTGCCCACGGTCTGGAACCGGATCGTCCAGGACCCGGACTCCGCCCGCGCCCTGGCCTCCGCCCGACTGCTGGTCTCCGGCAGCGCCCCGCTGCCCGCCCCGGTCTTCCGCGACCTCGAGCGGCTCACCGGCCAGCGCCCCATCGAGCGCTACGGCATGACCGAGAGCCTCATCACGATCAGTACCCGGGCCGACGGCGAGCGCCGCCCCGGCTATGTCGGCACCCCGCTGGCGGGCATCCGCACCCGGATCGCCGCCGAGGAGGGCGCCGAGATCGGCGAACTCCAGCTCACCGGCCCCACCCTCTTCGACGGCTATCTGAACCGCCCCGAGGCCACGGCCGGTTCGTACACCGAGGACGGCTGGTTCCGCACGGGCGACATCGCCGCCGTCGACCCGGACGGCTTCCACCGCATCGTGGGCCGCGCCTCCACCGACATGATCAAGTCCGGCGGCTACCGCATCGGCGCGGGCGAGGTCGAGAACGCCCTCCTCGACCACCCCGCCGTCCGCGAGGCCGCCGTCGTCGGCGCCCCGCACGAGGACCTGGGCCAGGAGATCGTCGCCTACGTCGTCGCCGACGGCATCGGCGAACGGGAGCTGATCGACTTCGTCGCCACCCAGCTCTCCGTCCACAAGCGCCCCCGCAAGGTCCGCTTCCTGGAGGCCCTGCCCCGCAACGCCATGGGCAAGCCCCAGAAGAAACTCCTGCCCCCGGCCTGATCCCGAGCCCCGGCTCCCGGGGGCCTTGCCGTCACCCGGGTGGCCTTCCCGTCACCCGGGCTCGGTGGCGTACGGGCGGTCGGGGGACGGTTCCGGGGCGAGGATCATGTGGTCGGGGACGTGGGCGGTGTCGCGGTGGGCCAGGAGCCAGTAGAGGGCGGCGGGGATGGCGAGGCCGACGAGCCAGGAGATGTCCGCGCCGCCCAGCGGGGCGACGAGGGGGCCGGTGTAGAAGTGCGTCGACAGGAAGGGGAGTTGGGCCAGGACGCCCACGGCGTAGGTGGACAGGGCCTTCCAGCGCCAGGCGCCGTAGCGGCCGCCCGGGTCGCTGAGGGCGGGGATGTCGTAGCGCTCCTTGGCGATGGCGTAGTAGTCGACGAGGTTGATCGCGCTCCACGGGGTGAAGAAGGTCAGCAGGAACAGCAGGAAGTCCTTGAAGGACGACAGGAAGCTGTCCTTGCCGAGCAGCGCGACCGCCGTGCCCGCGACCATGATTCCGGCGATGTAGGCGGCCCGGCCGCGCGGGGAGAGGGTGGCGTTGCCGCGGAAGCCGCTGATGCTGGTCACCATCGACATGAAGCCGCCGTAGGTGTTCAGGACGTTGATCGTCAGCTTGCCGAGGGCGATGACGAAGTAGAGCAGTGAGGTGATCACGGCCGCGCCGCCGCCGAGACCGACGATGTAGGAGACCTCGTTGCCGACGAAGGCGTGGCCGGCCGCGGCGGCCGCGAGGGCGCCGAAGGTCATGGACCACTGCGAGCCGAGGACGGTGCCGGCCAGGGTCCAGGAGAAGGTGGCCTTGGGGGAGGTGGTGCGCGGCAGGTAGCGGGAGTAGTCGGCGACGTACGGGCCGAAGGCGAGCTGCCAGGAGGCGGACAGCGACACCGCGAGGAGGAAGAGCGGGAAGTCGAAGGTCCGGTCGTGGAGCAGGGTGGCCAGGTCGGTGCGGTCCAGCAGCCGGATGCCCAGGTAGACGAAGGCCAGGGCGCAGACCACGCCCGCGATCCGGCCCAGGGTGTGGATCAGGCGGTAGCCCACGGCGGCCGCCACGCCGGTGATGAGGGCGAAGAGGATGATCCCGGTGGTGTCGCCGAGATGGGTGAGTTCGCCGACCGCCTGGCCCGCCAGCACGCTGCCGCTGGCGAAGAAGCCCACGTACATGACGATGACCAGCAGCAGCGGGACGATCGCGCCCCGGACCCCGAACTGGGCCCGGGAGGAGATCATCTGAGGGAGGCCGAGCCGGGGGCCCTGGGCCGAGTGGAGCGCCATGACGGCTCCACCGAGCAGGTTGCCGAGCAGCAGGGCGATGATCGACCAGAAGGCGCCCGCGCCGAAGACGACGGCCAGCGCGCCGGTGACGACGGCGGTGATCTGGAGGTTCGCGCCGAGCCACAGGGTGAACTGGCTGAAGGCGGTGCCATGGCGCTCCGCGTCCGGGACGACGTCGATCGAGCGCTTCTCGACGAGCGAGTCGAGGGCGTCGCGGGAGTCGTGGGATGCGCGGGAGGCGGGGGCGTCGAGAGAGTCGGGCATAAGGGTGCTCCTGCCGCTATTTCTTGGTGAGGCCGTTCTTGGCGGCCCAGTCGGCGGCGACCCGGTCCGGGTCCTTCTTGTCGTTGCTCACCAGCTTGTTGAGCCGGGCCAGTTCCTGAGTGGTGAGGGCGCCGCCCAGGCGGGCCAGGGCCTTGCGGACCTTGGTGTCGGCCTTGGCGGAGCGCACGACGGGCACGATGTGCTGGGCGGGGATGAGGGCCTTGGGGTCGGCGAGGATCACCCAGTCGTTGGCCTCGATGTCGGGGTCGGTGGAGAAGAGGTTGGCGACGTCGACATCGCCCTTCTTCAACGCGCCCTTGACCAGGGGTCCGGAGGCGTCGAGGGCCTTGAACTCCTTGAAGGTCACGCCGTAGCGGTCCTTGAGGCCCACCAGGCCGACCACGCGCTTCTTGTCCTCGGCCGGGCCGCCGAAGACCAGCTTGCCGTTCTGCTTGGCGAGGTCGGCGAAGCTGCGCAGACCGTGCTTCTGCGCGGCCTCATGGGTGACGCAGAAGACGTCCTTGTCCTCGGCGGCCGCGTACGACAGGGCCTCCAGACCGCTGGGGAGGGCGACGGTGAGGGCGTTCTGGAGGTCGCCGGCCTCGGTCTGGGGGGCCTTGTCGTCGAAGTGGAGCAGCAGATTGCCCTGGTACTCGGGGAGCAGATCGATATCGCCCTGCTGGAGGGCGGGGATGACGATCTCGCGGGAGCCGAGGTTGGGCCGCACGCTCGTCTTGATGCCCGCGCCCTTCAGCGCCTCGGCGTAGAGATAGCCCAGTAGCTGATTCTCGGTGAAGTTGGCGGTGCCGATGACCAGGCCGCCCAGGCTGCTGCCGCCGCCCGAGCCACCGCTGCCGCCGTCGCCCTTGAGCGAGGTGACGCCGCCGCTACAGGCGGCCAGCGCGGGTACGGAGGCGCCGGCGAGCAGGCCGCCGAGCAGTTTCCTGCGGTTCATGGGGTGCTCTCCTCGGATCCGGAGTGAGTCGGTGACGTCAGTGCGCGTGGGCGCGCGGGGGGCGGTTGCGGAACAGCAGGCGTTGCACTCCGGCCAGCGCCAGGTCCAGGGCGATGGCCAGCACGGCGACCAGCACCGCCCCGCCCAGCACCTGCACCAGATCGCGCTGGGCGAGCCCGTCGAAGACGTAGCGGCCGAGCCCGCCGAAGCTGACGTACGCGGCGATGGTGGCGGTGGCGACGACCTGGACGCAGGCCAGCCGCAGCCCGGTCATGATCAGCGGGAGCGCGAGGGGCAGTTCGACCTGGAACAGCACCTGGTACCAGCGCATCCCCTGGCCCCGCGCCGCGTCCCCGACCTCCGGGTCGACAGCGGCCATGCCCGCGTACGTATTGGTGACGATCACCGGGACCGCGAGGGCGACCAGCGAGATGTACACCGGCCACATGCTCAGCCCGCTGGCCAGGAAGACCAGGGTGACCAGGCCGACGGTGGGCAGCGCCCGCCCGAAGCCGGAGAGGTTGATGGCGAGGAACGCGCCGCGTCCGGTGTGCCCGATGAGCAGCCCGACCGGAAGGGCGATGGCGGCGGCGACCAGGGTGGCCAGCAGGGAGTACTGGAGGTGTTCCAGGAGGCGGGTCGCGATGCCGTCGGTCCCGGACCACTGGGAGCCGCTGGTCAGCCAGCGGAGGAGGTCCTTGAGCAGTTCGATCATGTCAGGCACGCCTCCTCAGCCACGGGGTGCACAGCCACTGGATGGTGACCAGCACGGCGTCCGCGACCAGCGCGAGCAGCAGGGACAGGAGGACCCCGGCCACGACGGGGGTGGGGTAGTTGCGCTGGAAACCGTCGGTGAACAGCTGGCCGAGACCGCCGTACCCGATGTAGCTGGCCACGCTGACCAGGGATATCGCCATCACCGTGGCGACCCGTACGCCCGCCATGATCACCGGGAAGGCGAGCGGCAGCTCGACGGTGAGCAGGGTGCGCAGCGGACGGGCGCCCATCGCGGTGGACGCCTCGCGGACCTTGGTGGGGACGCTGTCGAGCCCCTCGACGGTGTTCCGGAGCAGCACGACCAGCGTGTAGATGGTCAGGCCGGTGATGGCGGTGGTGCGGGTGAGGCCGGTGACCGGCAGCAGCAGGACGAAGATTGCGATGGACGGGATCGTGAACAGGATGTTCGAGAGCCCGAGGAGGAGTCCGCGCAGGGCCCGCACCCGGTGGGCGATCACGGCCAGCGGCAGCGCGATCAGCAGACCGAAGAGGACGGCGGGGACGGCGGTGGAGAGGTGGTCGAGGGTGAGCGTGACCAGGTCGCTTTGGTGATCGGGGAACCAGCCCCAGTCGACGGTCATGCGGTCACGCTCGGGTCGGAGGCCGGGGTGTCGTCGGAGCCCGCCTCGCCACGGCTCTCGGCGGCTTCGGGGGCTCCGGCGGTCTCGAAGGCCCCGGCGGCTTCCGTGGCGTCCTTGAGGGCGGCCGCGCGGCCCGCCTCCGCGTGGCGGCGCCCCGCGAACTCATGTATCCGCTCGCGCCCGGTGACCCCGGTCAGGACGCCGTCGGCGTCCACGCGGGCCACCAGACCGGCGGGGGACGCCAGCGACTCGTCCAGGGCGGTGAGCAGCGAATCGCCGTCCCGCAGTGCCCGCACCGGCAGCAGCGGCGCCCGGTCGCCCTCCGGCCCCTCGGTGTCGCGCCAGCCCAGCGGCTCACCGCGCTCGGAGGTGACCAGCCGCCAGCGGTCCCCATCGGCGGGGACGGGCTCCTGCGGCAGGTCCCCGAGGGTGGACAGGGAGAGCAGTTTCAGCCCGCGCTCGGCGCCCAGGAAGCCCGCCACGAAGTCGTCGGCGGGGCTCGCCAGCAGCTCGGCGGGGGGTGCGCACTGGACGAGATGGCCGCCGGTGCGGAAGATCGCGATGCGGTCGCCGAGCCGTACCGCCTCGTCGATGTCGTGGGTGACGAAGACGACCGTCTTGCGCAGCTCGCTCTGCAGCCGCAGCAGCTCGTTCTGGAGCTGGGTCCGTACGACCGGGTCGACCGCGCCGAACGGCTCGTCCATCAGCAGCACCGGCGGATCGGCGGCCAGTGCGCGGGCGACGCCGACGCGCTGCTGCTGACCGCCCGAGAGCTGGTGCGGATAGCGCTTGCCGGAGTCGCCCGGCAGCCCGACCAGCTCCAGCAGCTCGGCCGCGCGGGCCCGCGCCTTGCGGCGGCCCCAGCCCAGCAGCAGCGGGACGGTGGCGATGTTGTCGAGGATCGTACGGTGCGGGAAGAGCCCGGCCTGCTGGATCACATAGCCGATTCCGCGCCGCAACTCGGCAGCGTCCGCCGCCAGGACATCACGCCCGGCCACGCTCACCGTGCCGCTGCTCGGTTCGACCATGCGGTTGACCATGCGGAGGGTGGTGGTCTTGCCGCAGCCCGAGGAGCCGACAAGAACCGTGATGCCCCCTTCCGGGAGTTCGAGGCTGAGCCGGTCCACGGCTGTGGTGCCGTTCGGGTAGTGCTTACTGACGTCCTTGAAGCTGATCATCCGCTTCCCCTTGCCCTGTCTGCATATAGTCATGCACAGTCATAGTCGAGTGAATAGAAGTCAAGAGGTCTGCGTTAATCACCGGTTACTTCTGCTCGCGATGTGGACGAAGTGCCTGGCGGCTGGCCCGGAAATGGGCGTTATGAGAGGGGTTGCCCTGGATGTTGTCTCACATGCTGGATGCTGATGCCGCGGCGGCCGAGGGCACAGGCGGCACAGCTCAGCGGATCACACTGGACGGCCGGAGCCTACGCGTCGTCGATATCGCCCGCCTGGCCGACCGCATCAGCCGGCCCGCGGCCCCCGACCCGACCGCGCTCGCCCTGGCCGAGCGCGCCTGGGAGACCGCGGACCGGCTGGCCGCCACCGGCCGCGTCTACGGCCGGAGCACCGGCGTGGGCGCCAACCGTACCGAGGACGTCGGCCCGGCCGACTCCGACCACGGGCTGCGGCTGCTGCGCAGCCACGCGGGCGCGATCGGCGCACCGCTGCCCGCGCGCGAGGTGCGCGCCATGATGACCGTCCGCGCCAATCAGCTACTGGCGGGCGGCGCCGGGCTGCGCCCCGCCGTCGTCACCGCACTCGTCGAGGGGCTCGACAGCGGCGCCCACCCGGTGATCAACGAATACGGCGCGGTCGGCACCGGGGACCTCGCCGCGCTCGCCCAGACCGGTCTCGCCCTCGTCGGCGAGCACCCCTGGGACCTCACCGAGGCCGCCCCGGGCCGTCGCGCCCCCGACCCCATCGTGCTCGACAGCAACGACGCCCTCGCGCTCATCAGCAGCAACGCCCTCACCCTCGGCCAGTCCGCGCTCGCCCTCGCCGAGCTGCAGCGGCTGCTGTCCGCCTCGCTCTCGGTGGCCGCGCTCTCGCTGATCGCGGTCGGCGGATCGTACGAGGCATACGCCGAACCCGTGCACGCCGCCCGGCCGCACCCCGGCTCCGTCGAGGCCGCCGCCCGGATGCGCGCCCTGCTCGGCGCCCCGGCTCGGCCCACCCCACCGCTGGGGCGCATACAGGACCCGTACGGCTTCCGCTGTCTGCCGCAGATCCACGGACCGGCGCTGGACGCGGCGGAGGCGCTGGAGCGGGTGCTGACCGTCGACTTCAACGCGGCCACCGAGAACCCGCTGATCAGCTCCGCCGATGAGGCCGCCTACCACCACGGCAACTTCTACGCCGCGCACGCCGCCCTCGCCCTGGACGCCTTCCGGCTCGCCGCGCTGCAGACCGCCCGGCTCTCCACGGCCCGGCTCGCCGCGCTCAGCGAACCCGACTTCACCCGGCTGCGCCCCTTCCTCGGCGACGCCGCGCCCGCCAGCTCGGGCGTGATGATCCTCGAATACGCGGCGGGGGCGGCCCTCGGTGAGATGCGCGCGGTCTCCCACCCCGCCTCGCTGGGGCATGCCGTGCTCTCCCGCGGTGTCGAGGAACAGGCCAGCTTCGCCTCGCTCGGCGCCCGCCAGACGCTCCGCGTCGCCGACCACTACCGGCTGGTGCTGGGCTGCGAACTGGTCGCGGCCGTAAGGGCGTTGCGCCAGCGCGGTCTGGAACCGGACCCGGAGCTCCCGGCCGGTGTCGCCTTCGCCATGGCGTCGGAAGTGCTCGATCCCCGCATGGAGGACCGCCCGTTGACGGAGGATGTGGCGGTGGCCGCGCGCCTGCTCGACCGGCTGGCGGGGGTATGAGGGACGAGGGTACGAGGGTCAGGAGGACGCGATGAGTACGGACAATGGGGTGAGCGACGGGGTGAGCGGTGCTCGGACGGCGCCGGCGGGCGAGGATGTCGCGGTGGCGCCGCCGGGGGTGTCGGTGGGCGCGGGCGGCTCGGCCGGTGCGGGCGGCTCGTTCGCTACCACGGGTTCGGTCGCCTCGGCCGCCTCCGGTGCCTCGACCGCCGCTCGGCTGCAGGCGCTCTTCGAGGGCCACCGGCTGACCCCGACCCAGCGGCGGATCGCCCACAGCATGGTGCGGCGGGCCGCGGACGCGCCGTTCCTCTCCAGCGTCGAGCTGGCCGAACTCGCGGGCGTCAGCCAGCCGTCCGTGACCCGCTTCGCGGTCGCCCTCGGCTTCGACGGCTATCCGGCGCTGCGCAAGCATCTGCGCGATGTCGCCCCCGCCGAGCCGGAGGCGGACGAGGGGTCGTACAACGAGTACCAGCAGGCCGTGCACTCCGAGATCGACAATCTGCGCCATCTCGCCGCGCTGCTGGCCGACCCCGCCCCCGTCGTCCGCGCCGGCCGGCTGCTCGCCGACTCCCGCCCGCTGCTGGTCCTGGGCCTGCGCGCCGCCTCCGCGCAGGCGCGCGGCTTCACCTACTTCGCGCGCAAGGTCCATCCGGACGTGCGGCTGCTCGACGAGGGCGGCACGATGCTCGCCGACCGCGTCGACGCGGCGAAGCGCGCGGGCGCGACGGCGCTGCTGTGCTTCGCGCTGCCGCGGCATCCGCGGGAGGTCGTGGAGGGTCTGGAGTACGCGCAGGAGGCGGGCCTGACCGTGGTCGCCGTCGCCGACAGCGCCTTCGCCCCGATCGCCCGCCACAGCGATCTGCTGCTGCCCGCGGCGGTCGGTACGGGCCTGGCCTTCGACACCGCGTGTGCGCCGATGCTGCTGGGGCGGGTGCTGCTGGAGGCGATGTGCGACGCGCTGCCGGAGGCTCAGGCGCGGCTGGAGGAGTTCGACGCGAAGGCGGCCGAGCGGGGACTGTTCGTGGAGTGAGCCGCGGCTCAAGGCCCTCGGGGCGCTCAGGATTTCCGGGCCGCTCTGTGTTCCGACCCCGTCCCTCTCACCCAATTCTCAGGCATCCTGGCTAGATTCCTCGATTCGACAGGGATGTCATCAGGGATTCGTCAGGATGAGGAGGTCGGTCGTGGGGCGCGGGGCGTATGCGCTGGCACGGGTGGCGGTGGTCGTGAGGGCCCCCGCGGGGTGGCTGTGGTGGCCCGGTGTGCTGGCCGCGGGGATCGGAGCGCTGGTGCCGGGGCTGACCGGGCGCCGGATCGGAGTGCTCGCCGGGGCGGCGCTCTTCCTGATCGCGGCGGTCGTGGTGTTCACGGTGCGCAGGAAGCGGTATCTGGAGTTGGCGCGCGGTGCCTCGCGCGCGAGCAAGTCGGTCTTCCTCCAGGACCGCGCGGTGACCGTAAGGACGCGCCGACGCGCCCTGCGGTGGTGGCTGCTGCTGGCCTTCCTCGCCGCGATGGGCTCGTCCTTCGCCGTTCCGGCGGCGGGCGGGATGCTGATGACGGGGCTCGGCGCCGGGCTGTGGGCCAAGGCGCTGTGGCTGGGCCGCTGGGAGCGCGCGAACGAGGTGCTGCTGTGGGTCCGCACCGAGCGGGTCTCCGGCGGGCGCCCCGCGGGCAAGGCGGTGGACGCCTACCAGACGACGGGCATCGTGGCCGGGGACGCGGGGCCGGGCGGCGCCCGGCGCTCCTCGCGGACCGTGGCGGCGGCCACGCGCTGAGGGGCCCCGCGGGGCTTTCGAGGGGCGCGCCCGCCCTGGCCGGCACGGGGGAAAGCCCCGCCCATGGCTGAGGGGCCAGCGCTTGGGCGGGGCCGGCTCAGGGGGCCGGCTGCTCTGTTGGGCACGGCGCCGCGCTCGTTGCCGCCGGGCCGCGCGGGCCGGCAGCGGCCTCGGCTCCGGAGCACGGGTGCTGCCACCGGGCTTCGCTCCCACCGGCCCTCTCGATGTGCAGCGCGCATCGCAGCGCATCGCGGCGCGCCTGGGCGCGGGGCGCTACCGCAGGCGGCTGAGCCCCAGCGCATGCGCCGCACCGCTCTCGGCCACGATCTCGTCCACCGTCTGCGGCTCCCGCACCGTCGCGAAGCGCACCTCGTCGCCGGTGTCGCCGGTGGCGTCGAAGCCGTAGATCCCGGGGCGGGGCAGGCTGTTGTACGCGAAGTGGTTGGAGAAGTAGTACGCGCCCGTGTCCAGCAGGCCGACCAAGTCGCCCGCCACCAGCTCCGGCAGGGGGCGGTCGCGGGCGACCAGGTCGCCCGCGAAACAGCAGGGACCGGCGATGTCCTGGGGCACCTGGCCGTCGGAGGAGCCCCCGGTCTTGGGGCGGCCCTCCGCGTCGTAGGCCGTGACGCGCAGGGGCCAGGCCTCGGGGGCGAAGACCGTACGGGTGGCGAGCTGGGCGCCCGCGTGGGTGACCGCGATCGGGCGGCCGCCCGCGGACTTGGCGTACTCGACCCGCGCCAGCACCAGGCCGGACTTGGCCAGGAGGGACCGTCCGAACTCGGTGACCAGCTTGTACCGCCCGTCGAAGAGCCCCGGCACGGTGGCCCGCAGGAGCTGTGCGTACTCCCGGTAGCTGGGGGTGATCTCGTCGGAGGCGAAGTTCACCGGGAGGCCGCCGCCGATGTCGAGGGCGTCGATCTGCTGGCGGCCGACCGCCCCGTTGATCTCTTCGGCCAGTTCGTAGGCCACCCGTATGCCCGCCGCCATCAGCTCCAGGGGACAGCCCTGGGAACCGACGTGGGCGTGCAGCCGGGTCAGCCAGGGGCGCTCGGCGAAGGCGCGGACGACCCACTCGCGCGCCCCCGGGTCCTGGAGGGCGACGCCGAACTTGGAGGTCGCGGTGGCCGTGCTCATCGCGTCGATGCTGCCGCCGCCCACCTGCGGGTTGATCCGCAGGCCCAGGGGCGCGGGCGGGGCCGCGCTGTCCCCCACCAGCGCGCCGAGCCGGTCCAGCTCCTGTGGGTTGTCGGCGTTGACGGCGATGCCCAGGTCGAGGGCCTCGCTCAGCTCCGCGGGGGTCTTGGCGGGGGAGTCCAGGACGATCCGGTCGGGCGTCACCCCCGCCGCGCGGGCCAGCGCCAGCTCGCCGGGGCTGGCCACCTCGCAGCCCAGGCCCTCGTCGGCCAGCAGCCGCAGGACCGGGACGAGCGCGGCGGCCTTGACCGCGAAGGCGTGCAGGACGGGGGTGCCGGGCGTGACGACGTCCTCGAAGGCCGCGCGCAGTTCGGCGGCGGCGGCGCGGATCCCGGCCACGTCCAGCAACCCGACGACGGGCCGATCCGGGCCCAGCAGCCCCTGCTCCACGGCGGCCCGAACGGCCCGTTCGCGCCGGGCGGCCATCGCCACCGGTTTCGAAGTCATGACCTCAGCCAACCATCCGGGGACGGCTGCGGACCAACTGCCCCGGGGCCGCTCCCTGGGCTGCTCCGGGGGTCGTGCCCGGCGTCGGCCGCGAGCCCCGACAGCAGCGGAAGGGCCTGTTCGGCGGGGCTGCCCGGGGCGGCGTGGTAGACCACCAGGAGCTGGCCCTCGGTGCCGGTGACGGCCAGCTTCTCGTAGCTCAGCTCGATCGGGCCGATCTGCGGGTGCCGGAAGGTGGACGTGCCGGCGCCGGCCTTGGGCCTCACGTCATGGCGGGCCCACAGCCGCCGGAACCGCTCGCTCCTGACCGACAGCTCACCCACCAGCTCGGCGAGGGGCGGATCGTCGACATCGGGGCCGACGAGCGCGCGCAGACCGGCCACGACACCGGCGGTGGTGGCGTCGCTGCCGTGTGCCTCGCGGATCTCCGGGTCGAGGAAGAGGGCGCGGACGACGTTCACCCCGGGCCTGCAGAGCGGGGAGAGCGCGATGGCCAGCGGATTGGCGAAGAGGATGTCCATATAGCGGCCCTGGACGAAGGCGGGGTTCCGCGTCCAGGACAGCACGAGCTGCTGGATCCCGGCGGGCACCCGCTCCGGCCGCCGCGGACGGCGGCGGGGCGCGGGGCGGGCCAGCCGGTGCAGATGGGCGGTGGCGTCGTCGTCGAGCCGCAGCACGCGGGCCAGGGCGTCGAGCACCTGCTCGGAGGGGTGGCGGTCGCGGCCCTGCTCCAGCCTCAGGTAGTAGTCGCTGCTGATGCCCGCGAGGAGCGCGAGCTCCTCGCGGCGCAGCCCGGGCACCCGGCGCCGGCCCACGGCGGGCAGCCCGACGTCCTCGGGCCGCACCAGCTCCCGGCGCGCCCGCAGATACTCGCCCAGCCGATTCGCGCTCTCCGCCATACCTCCACGCTAGGCGCCCGGCGTGATCTGAGCCTGTCCCTGTGACTCCCAGGATGCGGCCGCGGAACGGGGTGGTCGGGTGGCGGGCGACGGAGGGGGGGCGGGCTTGCCCCGTCCGCGGGGGCGTCCCGCCCGTCTGTCGGCCGGGGCGCGGGAGCGGCCTGGGTGATCGTGGGGGCGCTGGCGCGGTCCGAGCCTGTCCCTGTGACTCCCAGGATGCGTGGGGTCTGGCTGGGGGCGGTGGGCGGAGCGACGCTGGGGGTATGGACCAGAACGAAACACGCGTCACGACACCTTTTGGCGCCCGTTCCACCGCCGCCGAGGTGATCGACGGCGTCGACCTCTCGGGCCGGCGCGCGGTGGTCACCGGGGCCGCCTCCGGCATCGGCATCGAGACCGCGCGGGCGCTGGCCGGGGCGGGGGCCGAGGTGACCCTCGCGGTGCGGAACATCGAGGCCGGGGCCCGGGTCGCCGAGGACATCACCGCCACCACCGGCAACAAGCGGCTGCATGTGGCACCGCTGGACCTGGTCGACCGGGTCTCGGTCGCCGCGTTCGCGGACGTCTGGGACGGGCCGCTGGACATCCTGGTGAACAACGCGGGCGTCATGGCCCTGCCCGAGGGACGTACGCCCGAGGGCTGGGACCGGCAGTTCACCGTCAACCACCTCGGCCACTTCGCGCTGGCGCGCGGCCTGCACGGCGCCCTCGCGGCCGCCGGGGGCGCGCGGATCGTCTCGGTCAGCTCCGCCGCGCATCTGCGCTCACCGGTCGTCTTCGACGACCTCCACTTCGACTACCGGCCGTACGAACCGATGCAGGCGTACGGGCAGTCCAAGACCGCGAACGTGCTCTTCGCGGTCGGCGCCCACGCGCGCTGGGCGGGCGACGGCATCACGGCCAACGCCCTCAGCCCCGGGGGCATCCGGACCAATCTGCAGCGCCACGTCGGCACCCTCACGGCCCCGGCGATGGCGTGGAAGACCCCGGAGCAGGGGGCGGCCACGTCGGTGCTGCTGGCCGCCTCGCCGCTGCTGGAGGGCGTCGGCGGGCGTTACTTCGCGGACTGCGCCGAGGCCGTGCCGGTGAGCCGCCGCCCCGATGACGTCATCGCCATGATGGCGGGGGTCGCCCCGTACGCCCTCGACCCGGAGGGCGCCGACCGCCTCTGGGCGACGTCGGAGCGGCTGCTGGCCTCGGACTGACCGCGCTCGGCCACTCGCACCAGCCCCGCCCCGAGGGCTCCGCCCCCAGCCCCGCTCCGAGGGCTCCCCCCCGCCCCGCTCCGAGGGCTCCACCCCCAGCACCCCGTCCAGGTCTACAGCTCCACCAGCACCGCCCCGAGGTGACGGCCCGCCACCAACTCGCACAGCGCGCGCGGCGCTTGGCCGATCCCCGTCAGCCGGGTGTACGGATACGTGAGGGCGCCCTCCCGCAGCGCCCGGCCGAACTCGCGCAGGTACGCGGGCATGGCGTCCTGGTGGTCCATCGCGCTGATGCCGCGCAGCGTGACGCCCCGGGCGATGAGGGCCAGGGTGCTGATCCCGGTCGGGGCCGACGCGTCGTCGGAGAGCTGCGCGGACAGCGCGCCGACCAGGGCGAAACGGGCGTTGCGGCGGGCCAGGGCCAGGGCGGCCCGGAGCTGTTCGCCGCCGACGGTGTCGAGGAGGACGTCGATGCCGTCGGGGGCGGCCGCGCGGAGCTGCTCCTCGATCGGGCCCGCGCCCCGGAGGACGACCGCGTCGTAGCCCAGCTCCCCCGTCAGCCGGTCGGCCTTGTGGCGGGAGCCGGTGGAGCCGATGACCCGTTCGGCGCCGTGCAGCCGGGCGAACTGCCCGGCCAGGGAGCCCACGCCGCCCGCCGCGCCGGTGACGAACACCGTGTCGCCGCGCCGCACCCCGGCCCCGCGCACCACCCCCAGCCAGGCGGCGAACCCCTGCGACAGATGGGCGGCGGGATCCGGCAGTGCCTCGGGGTCGATGGGCGACGCCCGCGCGGCGTCGAGCACCGCGTATTCGCGCCAGCCCGCACGGTGGTGGACAAGGGTCCCGGGGGCGAGTTCCGTACCCGGCGCGCGGAGAACCTCGCCGAGGGCCGGGCCCCGCATCACCTCGCCGGTCTTGTGCAGTAGCTGGGGAAGGCCGAAGGTGTCGGGGTCGGCGAGGGCGAGCGGGCGCATCACGGCGGCGACACTCATCAGCCGGTTGCGCACCAGCACCTGTCCGGGGCCGGGGACGGGGACGGGAGCGGTGACGACCTCGAAGTGACCGGGGGTGAGCGCCCCTTCGGGCAGGGCCGCCAGACGGACCTCGCGGTGGGTGGCGGGAAGGGACACGCGGGGCTCCTCGGCGGGCGGAGCGGACACCTCCCGGTGACGCTACCCCGGGGGGCCGGACCGTGCCGTTCGCGTGCCCCGCGAGCCCGCGCCGCTGAACCACCCGGGTGTATGCGCAGCTCCGCGGTATTGACTAGTCATATTCATCGGCATCAAGATGTGAATAACTCGATCCAATCGATGGCAGGGAGGCTTGGCCCCATGACAGGACCGCGACCCGTACGGGCGCCGCGTGGTGCAGAGCTCAGCGCTCGGGGGTGGCAGCAGGAAGCCGCCCTGCGGATGCTGCAGAACAACCTCGATCCGGAGGTCGCCGAGCACCCCGACAAGCTCGTCGTCTACGGCGGCACCGGTAAGGCGGCCCGCGACTGGCGCTCCTTCGACGCCATGGTCCGCACCCTGCGCACGCTCAAGCAGGACGAGACGATGCTGGTCCAGTCGGGCCGCCCGGTCGGCGTCATGCAGACGCACGAATGGGCGCCGCGGGTGCTGATCGCCAACTCCAACCTGGTCGGCGACTGGGCCAACTGGGAGGAGTTCCGCCGCCTGGAGGCGCTGGGCCTGACCATGTACGGCCAGATGACCGCGGGCTCCTGGATCTACATCGGCACCCAGGGCATCCTCCAGGGCACCTACGAGACCTTCGCGGCCGTGGCGGCCAAGAAGTTCAACGGGACCCTGGCGGGAACGATCACCCTCACCGCGGGCCTCGGCGGCATGGGCGGCGCCCAGCCGCTGGCGGTCACCATGAACGACGGCGTCGCGATCTGCATCGACTGCGACCCGCGCGCCATCGAGCGCCGTATCGAGCACCGCTACCTGGACGTCCGCGCCGACAGCCTGGACCACGCGCTGCAGCTGGCCACCGAGGCGCGCGACGCCCGGCGCCCCCTGTCGATCGGCGTGCTGGGCAACGCGGCCGAGCTGGTCCCGCAGCTCCTCGCGATGAACGCCCCGATCGACATCGTCACCGACCAGACCAGCGCCCACGACCCGCTGGCGTATCTGCCGATCGGCGTGGACTTCGACGAGATGGCGTCGTACGCCGCCGAGAAGCCCGCCGACTTCACCCAGCGGGCGCGCGAGGCGATGGCCCGGCACGTGGAGGCCATGGTCGGCTTCATGGACGCGGGTGCCGAGGTCTTCGACTACGGCAACTCGATCCGCGGCGAGGCCCAGCTCGCGGGCTACGACCGCGCCTTCGCCTTCCCCGGCTTCGTGCCCGCCTACATCCGGCCGCTCTTCTGCGAGGGCAAGGGCCCCTTCCGCTGGGCCGCCCTGTCCGGCGACGCGAGGGACATCGCGGCCACGGACAAGGCGATGCTGGAGCTCTTCCCGGAGAACGAGTCGCTGGCCCGCTGGATCAAGATGGCGGGGGAGCGGGTCCACTTCCAGGGGCTGCCCGCGCGTATCTGCTGGCTCGGCTACGGCGAGCGCGACAAGGCGGGCGAGCGCTTCAACGAGATGGTCGCCGACGGCACGCTCGCCGCACCACTGGCGATCGGCCGCGACCACCTCGACTGCGGCTCGGTGGCCTCCCCGTACCGCGAGACCGAGGCCATGCTGGACGGCTCGGACGCGATCGCCGACTGGCCGCTGCTCAACGCCATGGTCAACGTGGCCTCGGGCGCGTCGTGGGTCTCCATCCACCACGGCGGCGGCGTCGGCATGGGCCGCTCGATCCACGCGGGCCAGGTCACGGTCGCCGACGGCACGGCGCTGGCGGGCGAGAAGATCCGCCGGGTGCTGACGAACGACCCCGGCATGGGCGTGATCCGGCACGTGGACGCGGGCTACGACCGCGCGGACGAGGTGGCGCAGGAGCGGAACGTGAGGATCCCGATGAGGGAAGCGCAGTGAGTGTTGTGGGCAATCGTTCCGCGGAGGGGGTACCTCCCAGCGGTAGCTGGGGGAGGGACGGGTGGGCGCAACCCACCCACCGGCCCGCACCCGCACACGAAACGGAGGCTGAGACGGGCGTGGGCGCACCCAACACGGCCGGCGCGTCGTTCCACGAGATGTGGCGCGACCTAGCCCCCATCGGCCGCAACACGACAACAAACGGCTACCGCCGCTACGCCTGGACGGAAGCCGACGCGGACTGCCGAGCCTGGTTCAAGGCACAAACGGAAACCCGCGGCCTCACCTACGAGGTGGATCGCAACGGCAACCAATGGGCCTGGCTCGGCGACCCCACCGCCGGAAACGCCGTGGTCACCGGCTCCCACCTCGACTCCGTCCCCGACGGCGGCGCCTTCGACGGCCCGCTGGGCGTCGTCTCCTCCTTCGCCGCCCTCGACGAGCTGCGAGCACGGGGGGCGCACCCCACCAAGCCGCTCGCCATCGTCAACTTCGGCGACGAGGAGGGCGCCCGCTTCGGCCTGGCCTGCGTGGGCTCCCGGCTGACCGCCGGTCAGCTCACCACGGACCAGGCGCACCGGCTGCGCGACGCGGACGGGCTGAGCCTCCCCCAGGCGATGGAGCGCGCCGGATACGATCCGGACGCCATCGGCCCCGACCCGGAGCGGCTGGCCCGCATCGGCGCGTTCGTCGAACTGCACATCGAGCAGGGGCGTGCCCTGGCGGCGCGGTCCGACAGCGGCTCCGCCGCGGGGAACGCCCCCGTGGGCGTCGCGTCCGCGATCTGGCCGCACGGCCGCTGGCGGTTCGACTTCCACGGTGAGGCCAACCACGCCGGGACGACCCGGATCGAGGACCGCCGCGATCCGATGCTCACCTACGCCAACACCGTCCTCGCGGCCCGTAAGAAGGCCAGGATCGCCGGGGCGCTGGCGACGTTCGGCAAGGTCAGCGTCGAGCCGAACGGGGTCAACGCGATCGCGAGCCTGGTCCGCGGCTGGCTGGACTCGCGTGCCGCCGACGAGGAGACCCTGGCCGCCGTGGTGGGCGAGATCGAGCGCGCCGCGCAGGAGCGCGGGGAGCGCGACGGGGTGGACGTCCGGGTCACCCGGGAGTCGTTCACCCCGGTCGTCGAGTTCGCCCACGACCTTCGGGACCGGCTGTCCGGGCTGCTGGGCGGCGTTCCGGTACTGCCGACCGGAGCCGGGCACGACGCCGGCATTTTGTCCGCGTCCGTTCCTACGGCCATGCTGTTTGTAAGGAACCCCACCGGCGTCTCGCATTCACCCGCGGAGACGGCGGGCGAGGACGATTGCCTCGCCGGTGTGGCCGCGCTCGCGGAGGTACTGGAGGGCCTGGCGTGTCACTGACGGCGCAGACGTACTGGGCGGAGCACGCCTGGGTGAACGGAAGCGTGCGGTCGGACGTGGTGATCGTGGCCGCGGCCAACGGACGGATCGCGGCGGTGGTGCCCGGCAGCCCACGGCCGCCCGCCGGATCCGTCACGCTCCGTGGTCTGACCATCCCCGGTCTGGCCAACGCCCACAGCCACGCCTTCCACCGGGCCCTGCGCGGTGTCGTACAGGCGGAGAGCGAGGCGGGGACCGAGGCGGACCGGCAGCGCGAGGGGCAGGGGAAGGGCGCGCCGGACTCGTTCTGGACCTGGCGCGAGGTGATGTACGGGGTCGCCGACCGGCTGACCCCGGACAGCTACTTCGAGCTGGCCCGCGCCGTCTACGCCGAGATGGCGATGGCCGGGATCACCTGTGTGGGGGAGTTCCACTACCTCCACCACGCGCCCGGCGGCGCCCGCTACGGCAACCCCAACGCGATGGGGAGGCCCTGATCGCGGCCGCGGCCGAGGCCGGTATCCGGATCACCCTGCTCGACACCTGCTATCTCTCCTCCGGCTTCGGGGCCCAGCCCAACGAGCACCAGCTGCGCTTCTCCGACGGCACGGCGGACGCCTGGGCCGAGCGGGTCTCCGGGCTGAAGAGCGACGGCAACACCCGCATCGGCGCGGCGATCCACTCGGTGCGGGCGGTCCCCGCCGATCAGCTCGCGACCGTGGCCGGGTGGGCCCAGGAGCGCACGGCGCCCCTGCACGTCCATCTCTCCGAGCAGACCGCCGAGAACGACGCCTGTGTGGAGGCGCACGGCTTCACCCCGACCCGGCTGCTCGCCGACCACGGTGTGCTGGGCCCGGAGACGACCGCCGTGCACGCCACCCATCTCACCCCCGGCGACATCCGGCTGCTGGGCCACGCCGCCACGGGTGTCTGCATGTGCCCGACGACCGAGCGTGACCTCGCCGACGGGATCGGCCCGGCCGCCGAGCTGCAGAGCGCGGGCTCACCGCTCTCGCTGGGCAGCGACAGCCACGCCGTGATCGACATCCTGGAGGAGGCCCGCGCCATGGAGCTGGACGAGCGGCTGCGCACCCGCGCCCGGGGCCACTGGACCGCGGCCCAGCTGCTGCGGGCCGCCACCGTGGACGGTCACGCGGCGCTCGGCTGGGGCGCGGAGGCCGGCCGGATCGAGGTGGGCGCGCTCGCCGACCTCACCACGGTCGCGCTGGACTCGGTGCGCACGGCGGGGTCGCCGCCCCGGCTGGGCGCCGAGACCGCCGTATTCGCGGCGACCAACGCGGACGTCCGGCACACCGTGGTCGGCGGCCGCCATGTCGTACGGGACGGCACCCATCAGCTCGTCCCGCGCGTCCCGCAAGCGCTGGCCGAATCCATCGAAGCCCTGCACGGACGGTGATCCGGCCGCCACCGCTACGGCCGACGAAGGAGAACACCCCCACGATGACCACCGCGACGACTGCGCCGACCACGACCGCCATCACCGACATCGCCGGTCTGGTCACCAATGACCCCTCCCTCGGTGAAGGCCCCCTCGGCCTGATCCGGGACGCGGCCGTCGTCATCGACGGCGACCGCATCGCCTGGGTCGGTGAGTCCAGCAAAGCACCCGCCACCGACAACCGGGTCGACGCCGGTGGCCGGGCGGCCATTCCGGGCTTTGTGGACTCCCACTCCCATCTGGTCTTCGCGGGCGACCGGACCGAGGAGTTCAACGCCCGGATGTCCGGCCGCCCGTACAGCGCGGGCGGGATCCGCACGACCGTCGCCGCCACCCGGGCCGCGTCGAACAACGTGCTGCACGCCAACGTCGGCCGCTATGTGGCCGAGGCGCGCCGCCAGGGCACCACGACCGTCGAGATCAAGTCCGGCTACGGGCTGACCTCGCAGGACGAGGCCCGCGCGCTGACCATCGCCGGTGCCCACACCGACGAGGTGACCTTCCTCGGGGCGCATATCGTCGCCCCCGAGTTCGCCGACGACCCGGCCGGGTACGTGGATCTGGTGACCGGCCCGATGCTGGACGCCTGCGCCCCGTACGCCCGCTGGATCGACGTCTTCTGCGAGCAGGGCGCCTTCGACGGCGACCAGGCCCGCACCATCCTGACCGCGGGCAAGGAGCGCGGGCTGATCCCGCGGGTCCACGCCAACCAGCTCTCCCACGGCCCCGGGGTGCAGCTCGCGGTGGAGCTGGGCGCCGCCTCAGCCGACCACTGCACGCATCTGACCGACGGGGACGTGGACGCGCTGGCCCAGGGGGAGACGGTCGCCACGCTGCTCCCCGGGGCGGAGTTCTCCACCCGCTCGACCTATCCGGACGCGCGCCGGCTGCTCGACGCGGGCGCCACGGTCGCGCTGTCCCCGGACTGCAATCCGGGCTCGTCCTTCACCAGCTCCATGCCGTTCTGTGTCGCTCTGGCCGTACGGGAGATGGGGATGACTCCCGACGAGGCGGTGTGGGCCGCCACGGCCGGTGGGGCGCGGGCCCTGCGCCGTACCGACGTGGGCCGGGTGAGCCCGGGCGCCCGCGCCGATCTGGCGCTGCTGGACGCCCCGTCCCATGTGCACCTCGCCTACCGCCCCGGTGTCCCGCTGGTCTCGGCGGTGTGGCACAACGGCACCCTGATCTGACGCGTGACGTGATGTGAGCTGACGGAACGGCAGCGCGCACGGATAAGGGCCCGTCCCGGTCGGCCGGGGGCGGGCCCTTACCCGTCTGCGGAGGCGTCACTCCTCGATCATCAGACCCTTACGGAGCCGACGGAGGGTGCGCGACAGCAGCCGCGAGACATGCATCTGGGAGATGCCCAGCTCCTCACCGATCTCCGACTGCGTCATATTGGCCACGAAGCGCAGGGAGAGGATCTTCCGGTCGCGCGCGGACAGATCGGCGATCAGGGGCTTCAGGGACTCGACGTACTCGATGCCTTCGAGTCCGTGGTCCTCGTAGCCGATCCGGTCCGCCAGCGCTCCCTCGGAGTCGTCCTCCTCCGGCTGGGCGTCCAGCGAGCTCGCGGTGTACGCGTTGCTCGCGGCCATGCCCTCGACGACCTCGGCCTGGCTGATGTCCAGCCGCTCGGCCAGCTCGCTGACGGTGGGGGCGCGGTCCAGCCGCTGGGCGAGTTCGTCGCCGGCCTTGGCCAGGTCGAGACGGAGCTCCTGCAGCCGCCGCGGTACGCGCACCGACCAGCTGGTGTCGCGGAAGAAGCGCTTGATCTCACCGACGATCGTCGGCATCGCGAAGGTCGGGAACTCGACGCCCCGGCCGGTCTCGAAGCGGTCGATGGCCTTGATCAGGCCGATGGTGCCGACCTGGACGATGTCCTCCATCGGCTCGCTGCGGGAGCGGAACCGGGAGGCGGCGAACTTGACCAGCGCCAAGTTGAGCTCGACCAGGGTGTTACGCACATAGGCGTATTCGTGGGTGCCTTCCTCCAGCACCTCGAGACGTTCGAAAAGGGTCTTCGACAGAGCCCTCGCGTCTACCGGTGCTACCGTGTCATAAGGAGGTATTTCCGGCAGATCGGACAATTCCGGCAGCTCATCGAAGAAGCCAACGGTCGCCTGGGCGTCCGCGTCGGGGGTGAACTGCTCGGGCAGGGGGGCCGACGAAACGGTGGTCCGAGTACTCCCCGAGGGTTCGGTACGCGTGTCGTCGAGGCGGGGTGACATAGTCTCCTCCATCGTTCTCGGCATATGGCTGCCGGTGCCATAACGTGCTGCTCCGGTGAGCGGCGCCTCCAAAGCCGGGCCGTAAGCGAATGTGACCCTCTACGCCTACCTGCATCAGCCACCAAGTGGCAAGTCCACGTTGTCCATATTTGCCGAACTATGCGAAATGTTCAGCTACCAGAGGACCGGGTAGAAGGCGTAGGGTTCAATGCGCGCAATCGAAAGCAACGAGACGCCAGAAGAGGTGCGCAGATGGACCGCGGGATGGTCGGCAGCGCCAGCAAAGGCCGGCTCCAGGTCGAGGTTCGGCACCACGGGGCGAGCGCGGTCGTGACACCGGCGGGTGAGTTGGATCACCACACCGCCGAAGTGCTGCGCGAGCCGCTCGAGAAGTGCGTAGAGGGGGGACGTGTCCGGCTGGTGGTGGACTGCTCGAAGCTGGAGTTCTGCGACTCCACCGGGCTCAATGTCCTTCTCGGTGCACGACTCAAGGCCGAGGCCGAAGGCGGCGGCGTCCATCTGGCCGGGATGCTGCCGATCGTTGCCCGAGTGTTCGAGATCACGGGCGCGGACGCCGTCTTTACGGTGCATGAGTCGCTCGACGCAGCGCTTGTCGAGTGACATAGATCACTCCTGTTCCCGGCGTGTCATCGATGGGTCATCGACGCGTTGCCCGCGTCACATCAGTGGGGCGGAAGTAGTGGGTGTTCTCACGCTTTGGCCGGGCAGGAGACAGGCTGAAACTGTTGAAGAGATCAGGTATCCCTTGACCCTGAATCGGTGAATCGGTGAGGTGAAGCGCTGATGAGCACCACCCGGCCGTACCCGCCGGGCGACCGCGGCCCGGACCCGGACGGCCCCGCGGCTTCGGCCTCCCCACCGGCCCCCCCGACCGCCGGTCCCATCCGCCAGACCCGCAGGCTCGCTCTGATCGGGGCCAGCGGGGCCGTTCCGCGCGCCCGCGACTTCACGCGCGAGGCGCTGCGCGACTGGGGGTGGCTTCCGGCCGCGACCGCCGACCACCGGGCCGCCGCCGAGGACGTCCTGCTCGTCGTCTCCGAACTGGTCACCAACGCCTGTCTGCATGCCGAGGGCCCCGAGGAGCTGCGCGTCAGCTGTAACGCCAAAGTGCTCCGCCTCGAGGTCGTGGACCTCGGCACCGGTACGCCCGCGCCGCGCACCCCGCACCGCGCCGGCCGGCCCGGCGGCCACGGCATGTTCATCGTCCAGCGGCTGTGCCTCGACTGGGGGGTCGTGCGGAACGTGGAGGGATCCGGCAAGACGGTCTGGGCCGAGCTCGCCGCGCCGGGCTGAAGAGCGCGGCTCCGGCCCCACCACGATGCCACCGTCCACCCGCAGGCCCGGCTGATCCGCCGCGCCGACCCGGCCGTGCCCACCACGACCGGGGTCTCCTCCGGCATGTCCGGCCCCGGGCCCGTCTGATCGTCGCCGTATTTCCGGCCGCGGGCCCGCCTGATTCTCGTCGCATCTCCGGCCCCGGGCCCGTCTGATCCCGCCGCCGCGGCGGCCACTTCACCCCTCTTCTCCGCTTCGCGCCGATCCGGCGTGCTTTTTGTCTTCCCTTGGCAAGGTCCCCGGCGTACCGTCAGCGCCCAATCTGATGTGCCGTCAGTTACATTCGGCTGCGGCGCTTGACGAGAGGGGATCTCGTGGTGTCCCACAACCAACGGCGCCCGGCCGGCCGTGGCGGCGCCCTCACGCTCGCGGCGGCCCTGGCCGGCTCCGTGGTGCTCCTCACCGCCCCGGCCGCGCACGCCGACACCGTGGACGTCGACTACCAGTGCAAGACGCCGATCGGCGACAAGAGCGCCGTATCGCCCATCGACATCAAGAGCGTCGCGAGCGGCGGCTCCTACAAGCTCACGATGTCCTTCGAGAAGGGCGTCTCCTCCAGCCCCGTCGAGCTCGGCAAGGGCGCCATGCACCCCAGCGCGCTCATCAAGCTGGGCGGAGCGGAGAGCGGCACGGTCTCGGTGTCGGGGCCCGCCAACGACAAGGCCATCCCGGCGAACACCCCCATCAAGATCAGTGACCTGTCGGGCACCTATACGCCCAAGAAGAGCGGGAAGGTCACCTTCACCGCCTCGACCCTCACCATCAAGGCGCTGGGAACGACCACGACCTGCACCCCCGGCAACAACCCCAAGCCCTCGCTGACGCTGGACGTCAAGGGCGCGGGCGGCGGCGGGGACTCCGGCTCCACCGGCGGTACGGGCAGCACGGGCGGTACGAGTACGGGCGGCACGGGCGGATCCGGCGGTGCGCAGGGCGGCTCCGGCAACGACCAGCTACCCCAGACCGGACCAGCGGACTCCGCCGTCGCGCTCGGCACCCTCGGCGGCACGGTGCTGCTCGCCGGAGTGGCCGGGGCGCTCTGGCTGACCCGCCGTCAGCGCACGCCCTGACGCTCGCGGCATCCGAGGAGCCGCCGATGCCGTCGCGTATCCGTGCAATGAGCCGTGCAGTGAGCCGAGCGGTCCGCCGTGCGGCCGGGCATGCCGTCATGCGTCCAGCCGCCCGCCTTTATGCCCCGGCCCTTTTGGCCGCGTTCCTGGTGACCCCGGCGACCCCGGCGCCCGGGGCCTCCCCGGCTGCCGCCGCCGGACCCGACTGGTCGGCGGCTCCCGCCGCCGGGGGCGGCAGCGCACCGGGCGCGGGCGACCGGCCGTACATCTACCTCGAAGGCGGGCCCGGCGCCGTCCTGGAGGACAAGCTGTCGGTCACCAACAAGGGCGAGCGCCCCCGCACCGTCCGGCTGCGCGGCACCGACGGCGCCCGTATCGCGCTCGCCGAACAGCGGGTGACGGTGCCGCCCCGCACCCGTGCCGACATCCCCTTCACCCTCACCGTCCCCTCCGACGCGGTGCCCGGCGAACGCCCCGGCGCGGTCATGGTCTCCTCCGGCGGCCGCGAGATCGCGGTCCGGCTGCGGCTGCGGATCAGCGGCGCGACGCTGTCCGCCCTCGCCGTGGAGGACGTGACGATCCAGGGCCGCGGCGACCGGGCGGCCATCCGCTACGCCCTCGTCAACCGCGGCAACACCGTGCTCACCCCGCGGCTGGCCGTACGGGCCGACGGGCTCTTCGGCCAGGTGCTGCGCCGGGGCCCGCGCACCCTGCCGGTCGAGCTGCCGCCGGGCAAGCGGGTGCGGCTCACCGAGAGCTGGCCGCACCCGCCCGCCCTCGACTCGGTGGACGTGCGGCTCACGGTCACCGCGGACGGGGGCGCGCACGCCACGGCGACCGCCGGATACACGGCCGCCCCCTGGTGGCTGCTCGCCCCCGCGGCGGCCGCCCTGGTGGGCGCGGGCGTCGGCGGAGGCGTCCGGCTGCGGCGAAGACGACGGCGCCGACGCCACACCCCGGGACCGCAGCCGCAACCGCAGAGCACAGGGGCAGGAGCCACCACGTGAACCGATGCCGATGCGCAGGCACCCCGGCCCGGCCCTCCGCCGTGGTCACCGTGCTCGCCCTGGTCCTCCTCACCCTCGGCGCGCCCCTTACCGGCGGCGCCGAGGCGGCTGAGGGCCCGACCGCGAAGGTCTCCCAAACCGAGGCGGGCACGGGCGGCACGGTCACCGTGACCGGCGCCCGATGGCGGCCGCGTGCCCTGCTCACCCTGCTCATCTGCGGACAGAACATGATCGGCGGCACCAACTCCTGCGCCAACGGCGACGGCAGGGCGGTCACCGTCGGCACGGACGGCACCTTCACCAAGAAGCTGCCGGTCGCCGAGCCGCCCAAGCCCTGTCCCTGTGTCATCCATATAGCGACCGCCACCGGTGAAGCCGCCGCCGCGGACGTGGCGTTCAAGGTCGCCGGGCATCCGGTCGCGCCGCTGCCGAAGGAGCGGAGCGGAGGCGAGCGGCTGAGCGTGCTCTCGGCCCGGCTCGACGGCTCCAGCGGGCTGCTGACCTGGTTCGGCGCACCGCCGAGCCGACGGCTCGTCGTCACCGTCGGCAATCTCGGCTCGACCCCGGCCCGCGATCCGGTCTTCGAAGTGGGCACCTCGCATGGCGTCTTCGCCCCCTCCTGGGAGGAGCAGCGATGGCGGGGGACGATCCAGCCGGGGAAGAAGGCGCAGGTCAAGCTGAACGTCGAACTGTCGGCCGGGGCCCATGGCGACTATCTGGTCTCGCTGCGCTACGGATCCAAGCTGCTCGTCGAACAGCCGTGGGCGGTGGGACGGCCCTGGGGCGTCACGCTCTTCTGGGTCCTGCTGTGCGTGGTGGTCGCGGCGACGGTCTTCCGGATCGGCATGGCCGTCGTGGACAAGGTACGGCCCCGTACGTCCCGGGCCGCGCCGCCGCCCGCATCCCCGCCCCCCTCCACCGGACCGGCCGGGCCGAACGGCGCGCATCCGGCGCTGCCCTGGTTCACCCCCGACACGGCGCCGGAGGCACCGCCGCACCACCAGATTTCCGCACCGTCCGAGGAGATCCGATCGACTCCGAAAGGAACCACCTGAGATGCGACGAAGAGTGAGTGCGGCCACCGTCGCGCTGCTGCTCGGCGGTGCGGGCGTGCTGCTCGGCGCGGGCAGCGCGGCGGGCGCCGAGGTCTCGTACAAGACCGAGTGTCTACCGCCTCCGATCTCCGGTATGCCGCCGGTGGAGGGCACCACGACCGTGGCCGTCACGGCACCGGCGACGGCCAAGGTCGGGGAGGAGGTCGAGGTGGTGTGGAAGACGGTGCAGGCCGCCTCCAAGAACCCGCCGATCCTCGACCTGGAGGCCAACACCATCCTGCCGACCGGCACCATCACGGTGGGCGGCGCACAGACCGGTGACCTGTCCCTGGAGGGGCCGCGGGAGAACCCGGCGATCCCCAAGGGCGGTGAGATGAAGCTCTCCGACATGAAGGGGACGCTGAAGCTCACGAAGGCGGGCGAGGTGACGCTGACGCCCGGCGGCTACAACATCAACGTCAGCAAGCCGCTGCCCACGGACACCAAGTGCTCGGCGAAGGAGGCCGTCAAGGCCGCCGCGACCATCAAGGTGACGGACGGCGGCAGCGGTCCGGGCGGCACGACCAGCGGCACGACGAGCGGGACGACCAGCGGCACGACGAGTGGCACCACGAGCGGCACGACGAGTGGCACCACCAGTGGAACCACGAGCGGCACCACCAGTGGCACGACCAGCGGGACCACCGGTGGCGGGGGCGGCGGAGACGATTCGTACACCGGTAAGGAGGTTGAGGTCGCCTACGCCTGCAAGACCCCCATCGGCGACAAGAACGCGACCTCCCCGGTCCAGATCAACGCCACCAAGAGCGGCGGGAGCTTCGCGCTGACCGTGAAGTTCGGCAAGTCCGTGATGGACAGCCCGGCCGATATCCCCGCCGATTCGGTCAAGCCGTCGATGGCCGTCAAGGTCGGCGGTGCCGACAAGGGCACCGTCGCCGTGGCGGGGCCGACCAACAAGGAGCCCATCAAGTCCGGCGATCCGATCGAGATCCCCGACCTCACCGGCACCTACAAGCCGGGCGCGAGCGGCAAGTCGACGCTCACCCCCGGGGTGCTGACGGTCAAGGCGCTCGGTACGACCACCACGTGCACCCCGTCCAAGGACCCCGGCGTCTCGCTCGAACTGGACACCACCGGCCAGCCCGGCGGCACCACCGGCGGTGACACGACCGGCGGTGGCACGAGCGGGGGCAGCGGCTCCGGGGGCGGCACCTCCGGCGGCAGCGGCACCTCGGGCAGCGGCGGTTCGGCCACCAGCGGCGGGCTCGCCGACACCGGTGCGAACGACCACGGCGGGCTGAAGGCGCTCGCCCTGATCGCCGGCACCACCGTTCTGCTCGGCGGCGCCATCTTCACCCTCACCCCGTGGCGCAAGCTGCGCGGCACCACCCGCTGAACCGCGTAGCCACACCGAACGGCGAAGGGCCCGGCGCGGTCTTCCCGCGCCGGGCCCCTCGTATGCTACGCAGTACCGCGTACCGCTGCGGACGTCAGTGGACGTCGGCCATCAGGGCCACGACCTTCTTCCGGTACATGAAGACCGCGAAGCCCGCGAGCGCCGCCATGGCCGCCTCCAGCGTGATCACCCCGACCCCGCTCAGGTCGACCCCGGCGATGGACAGCAGTCCCGTGATGCAGTCGCCCGCGGTCACGGCCAGGAACCACACGCCCATCATCTGGCTGGCGTACTTCGCCGGCGCCATCTTGGTGGTCACCGACAGGCCGACCGGCGACAGGCACAGCTCGCCCATCGTCTGGACCATGTAGATCGACACCAGCCACAGCGGGCTGACCTTGGTCCCGTCCTGGGCCATCCCCATCGGCACGACGAAGACGAAGAACGAGGCGCCGATCAGGACCAGGGCCATCGCGAACTTCAGCGTGGTGTTCGGCTCCCGGTCACGCCGCGCCAGCCACAGCCACAGCCAGGCGAAGACCGGGGCCAGCGCCATGATCATCAGCGGGTTGACCGACTGGAACCACGAGGACGGGAAGTGCAGCCCGAAGATCGTGTCCGCGGTCTTGGCCTCGGCGAAGGCGGACAGCGTCGAGCCGCCCTGGTCGTAGATCATCCAGAACACCGCGGCGGCCACGAAGAACCAGATGTAGCCGCTCACCTTGGTCTGCTCGACCGTCGAGAGCTCCCGGTCGCGCTTGATCCGGATGAGCACCCCGGTCGGGATGATCAGGCCCAGGATGGTGATCGGGATCAGCACCCAGTTGAGGGTCCAGCTGCCGCTGAGCACCACGCCGGTGTAGAAGACCGCGGCGACGATCAGCCAGATCATCGCCTTGCGCAGCCAGGAGCGGCGCTCCTCGGTCGCCAGCGGGGTGGGGACGACGTTGCTCTCCGGGCTCAGATGGCGGGTGCCGATCAGGAACTGGACCAGGCCCAGCGCCATGCCCAGCGCGGCGAGCGCGAAGCCCAGGTGCCAGTTGTACGACTGGCCGACGGTGCCGATCACCAACGGAGCGGCGAAGGCACCGAGGTTGATGCCGATGTAGAAGAGGGTGAAGCCGCCGTCCCGGCGCGGGTCCTGCGGGCCGTCGTAGAGCTGGCCCACCATCGTCGAGATGTTGGCCTTGATCAGACCGGAGCCGAGCGCCACCAGGGCGAGTCCGGCGAAGAAGGTCGCCTGGCCGGGGACGGAGAGCGCCAGATGTCCGGCCATGACGATCCCGGACGCGATGACCACCGTCTTGCGCGGGCCCCAGACCCGGTCGCCGAACCAGCCGCCCGGCATGGCCAGCAGATAGACCATGGCCAGGTAGACCGAGTAGATGGCCACCGCGTTGCCCTCGGTCAGCCCGAGCCCGCCGCCCTGCCCGCCGTCCTTGGCGTCGGGGCCGCCGGAGATCAGATAGACCACGAGGAGGGCCCGCATGCCGTAGAAGCTGAACCGCTCCCACATCTCGATCATGAAGAGAGTGGCCAGGCCGCGGGGGTGGCCGAAGAAGGTTTTGCCGCCGGCAGGGGTCCCCTGCGCGGTGGCGCCCTTCGTCAGGCTGGACGCCATGGTGGTTTCCTTGCGTGCTCAGAGAGCGCTGCCGAGCGGGCCAGCGCCCATGGGGGGATGGCTGAGCGACTGAGCGCCGGACGTGGTCCGGGCCGGTCGTGCCGACCCCTTCCCCGCTCCGGACATGACAGAGACCTTTGGGTGCGTCGTCGTCACCAAAGGCCCCGGAGAAGTGCTACAGACGTTGTTTCACCATACGACACGTACTTGACACTCTTGGAGACCGTGAGAGATAGCTCACGGCGGAGGCGTGCAACCGTCCGTGCACCGTCCGTCGCGCCGTACGCGCCCCGTGCCCCGACCTCAGCGGACTACCATCACCCCCATGACCCGAGTACTGCTCGCCGAGGATGACGCATCCATCTCGGAGCCGCTCGCCCGCGCCCTGCGCCGCGAGGGGTACGAGGTCGAGGTGCGCGAGGACGGACCCACCGCGCTCGACGCCGGTCTGCAAGGAGGCGTCGACCTGCTCGTCCTCGACCTCGGCCTGCCCGGGATGGACGGGCTCGAGGTCTGCCGTCGGCTCCGTACGGAGGGCCACGGCTTTCCGGTGCTGGTGCTCACGGCCCGCGCGGACGAGGTGGACACGGTGGTCGGCCTGGACGCCGGCGCCGACGACTACGTCACCAAGCCGTTCCGGCTCGCCGAACTGCTCGCCCGGGTCCGGGCGCTGCTGCGGCGCGGTGCCGTCGAGACACAGCAACAGCAGCCGGCCACCCACGGGGTGCGGATCGACGTCGAGTCGCACCGCGCCTGGATGGGCGACGAGGAGCTGCAGCTGACCGCCAAGGAGTTCGACCTGCTGCGCGTCCTGGTGCGGGACGCCGGGCGGGTCGTCACCCGCGATCAGCTGATGCGCGAGGTGTGGGACACCACCTGGTGGTCCTCCACCAAGACCCTCGACATGCACATCTCCTGGCTGCGCAAGAAGCTCGGTGACGATGCGGCCAATCCCCGCTATATCGCCACCGTTCGTGGTGTCGGCTTCCGATTCGAGAAAAGCTGAAGAAGCTGACCAGTACTGACACGGTAGGGCAATGCGCCGTCGCTTGATCAACTCCACGCTGGCCGTGGTGCTCGTCGTCATCGCGGTCTTCGGCCTGTCGCTGGTCATCGTCGAGACGCGGACCATCGAGAACAGCGCCCAGGAGAGCGTGAGCTCCGATGCGGTGCGCCTGGTCAGCATCGTCGACAGCAGGCTGCTGGGGGGCGAGGGGGTCACCCCCAGAGTGCTGCGCGAGCAGATCGAGCCCGGCCGCTATGCCGTGATCAGGATGCCCGACCACCGCAATGTGGAGATCGGCAAGCGCCCCGAGGGCAGCGTCATCTCCGCCGAGGAGCCGGGTGAGCAGGGTGAGGTCGTACGGGTCGAGGCGTCCCGGACCACGGTGAGCCGCGAGGTCGGCCGCACCATGCTGATCATCCTCGCGGTCGCGCTGCTCGCCGTGCTCGCCGCCGTCGCCCTCGCCGTACGCCAGGCGCACCGGCTCTCCGCCCCGCTCACCGACCTGGCGGAGACGGCCGAGCGGCTGGGCTCCGGCGACCCCCGGCCGCGCCACCGGCGCTACGGGGTGCCGGAGCTGGACCGGGTCGCCGATGTGCTGGACGGGAGTGCCGAGCGGATCGCCCGGATGCTCACCGCGGAGCGGCGGCTGGCCGCCGACGCCTCGCATCAGCTCCGTACGCCGCTGACCGCGCTGTCGATGCGGCTGGAGGAGATCACGCTCACCGACGACCCGGAGACGGTCAAGGAGGAGGCGACGATCGCGCTGGGCCAGGTGGAGCGGCTCACCGACGTCGTCCAGCGGCTGCTGACCAATTCGCGCGATCCGCGCAGCGGCTCCGCGGTCGCCTTCGACCTGGACGAGGTCGTCAAGCAGCAGATCGAGGAGTGGCGCCCGGCCTCGCGCAGCGAGGGCCGCGCCATCGTGCGCTCGGGCAAGAAGGGGCTGCGCGCGGTGGGCACTCCGGGCGCGGTCGCCCAGGTGCTGGCGACGCTGATCGAGAACTCGCTGATGCACGGTGACGGTACGGTCGCGCTGCGTACCCGGGTCACCGGCAACCAGGCCGTGGTGGAGGTCTCCGACGAAGGTCCGGGGGTCTCGCCGGACCTGGGGGCGCGGGTCTTCGAGCGGACGGTCAGCGGACGGAACTCCACCGGGCTCGGGCTCGCCGTCGCACGGGATCTGGCGGAGGCGGACGGCGGCCGGCTGGAGCTGCTGCAGCAGCATCCGCCGGTGTTCGCGCTCTTCCTCAGCCGGGAGGCCGAGGACGCCTCGGGCTCCTGAGCGGCGCCCGAGGGCCCCTCGGGCTTACTTGCGGACCGGCTGCTTACGGGTGGCCTGGGCGGGCGGCGCGTCGGACAGGAAGGCTTCCGCGCGTACGACGGCGTCCCGTGCGGGCAGCGTCCGGAACACCCAGGTCCGGTAGGACCAGAAGCGGAAGAGGGTGCCCAGGCCGATGCCGAGGAACTTGAACACATTGCTCTGGAGTGAGCTGTCCCACCCGAAGCCATAGGTGGCGGCGTAGAGCACACCGTTCTCGATGATCAGGCCGATAGCGCTGAACAGCAGAAAGAGGCTGAGCTCCTTGGTGCGGCCCTGCTTGTCGCGGTCCCGGTAGGTGAAGTAGCGGTATCCCACGTAGTTGAAGCCGGTGGCGACCACTGTGGCCACGATGCTGGCCCGCACCACCGGCAGTTCGGTGACGCTGCGGACCAGGTTGAACACCGCGAGATTGACGAAGACGCCGGCACCGCCGACCACCCCGAACTTCGCGATCTCGCGAGCCAGTTGCCCCATCTGGGCGCGCAGCCCGCCGAGTGTGCTCCGTTCACTCATGGTGATCGTTCAGCCCCGTCCCGTCGGTGTCGTCCATCCCCCCATGCTAACCAGCGGCCGTGCCCCGTGCCCTTCAGGCCGCGGTCAAGTGTCCGGTGGGTATGTCTGGAGGTTCCTCCAACGCAGGTCAGGGCCGGTCGGAGGGGGAAGTTACCCTGGGAGGGTGACATTCCCGGTAGTCGGCATGGTCGGCGGCGGCCAGCTCGCCCGTATGACCCACGAGGCGGGCATCCCCCTCGGCATCAGGTTCAAGCTGCTCAGTGACACCCCCCAGGACTCGGCGGCCCAGGTGGTCAGCGATGTCGTCATCGGCGACTACCGCGACCTGGACGTTCTTCGTGCGTTCGCACAAGGCTGTGATGTGGTCACTTTCGACCACGAGCATGTCCCGGCGGAGCATCTGCGCGCCCTGGAAGCGGATGGCGTGGTCATCCGCCCCGGAGTCGAGGCGCTGCTGCACGCCCAGGACAAGGGTGTGATGCGCGAGCGGCTGAGCGAGGCCGGTGTGCCGTGCCCGCGCCACCGCATCGTGGCCGACCCCGAGGACGTCGCGCGGTTCGCGGCGGAAGCGGGGGAGGGCGATGGATTTCCGGTCGTCCTCAAGACGGTGCGCGGCGGTTACGACGGCAAGGGCGTCTGGGTCGTCCGCGGTGTGGAGGAGGCGGCCGAGCCGTTCCGCGCGGGGGTGCCCGTCCTCGCCGAGGAGATGGTCGACTTCGCCCGTGAGCTCGCCGCCAATGTCGTACGGTCCCCGCACGGCCAGGCCGTGGCCTACCCCGTCGTGGAGTCGATCCAGGTCGACGGGGTCTGCGACACCGTGATCGCCCCGGCCCCCGGTCTCTCCGAGGAGCTGTCCGGTACGGCGCAGGAGATGGCACTGAAGATCGCGGCGGAGCTCGGGGTGGTCGGCCATCTCGCGGTCGAGCTGTTCGAGACCCGCGACGGCCGGCTGCTGGTCAACGAGCTGGCGATGCGCCCCCACAACTCCGGTCACTGGACCCAGGACGGCGCCGTCACCTCCCAGTTCGCCAACCATGTGCGGGCCGTGCTCGACCTCCCGCTCGGCGATCCGCGGCCGCGCGCCCCGTGGACCGTGATGACCAATGTGCTCGGCGGCGACTATCCCGATATGTACGGGGCGTATCTGCACTGCATGGCGCGCGACCCGGCGCTCAAGATCCATATGTATGGCAAGGACGTGAAGCCCGGGCGCAAGGTCGGCCACGTCAACACCTATGGCGACGACCTGGCCGATGTGCGCGAGCGCGGCCGGCACGCTGCCGACTACCTCCGAGGGACCATCACCGAATGAGCGCTCCTGTGATCGGCATCGTCATGGGCTCCGACTCCGACTGGCCCGTCATGGAAGAAGCGGCCAAGGCCCTCGACGAGTTCGAGGTCCCGTATGAGGTGGATGTCGTCTCGGCCCACCGCATGCCGCGCGAGATGGTCGCCTACGGGGAGAACGCGGCATCCCGCGGCCTCAAGGCCATCATCGCGGGCGCGGGCGGCGCCGCCCACCTCCCGGGCATGCTCGCGTCCGTCACCCCGCTGCCGGTGATCGGGGTGCCCGTACCGCTGAAGTACCTCGACGGCATGGACTCCCTGCTGTCGATCGTCCAGATGCCCGCGGGCGTCCCGGTGGCCACCGTCTCCATCGGCGGCGCCCGCAACGCGGGCCTGCTCGCCGCCCGGATCCTGGCCGCACACGACCCCGGACTCCAGGCGCGGATGTGCGAGTTCCAGGACGAACTCAACGCCCAGGCCACGGAAAAGGGCAAGCGCCTGCGGGCGAAGGTGGACGGGGCGGATGCGTTCGGCTTCGGTCGCTGAGCCACACTCAAGCCCCTCCGGAGTAACTCTCCAGCCCTCCGGCGATTGAGGAGCGGGGTCCGGGGCGGAGCCCCGGCGGGGGCCCGGCGGAGCCCCCGGTTCGGGAAGGGGCGGGGTGGGGCACAGCCCGCCGCAGGCGCCCCCACCGCCCGCACCCCCCCCAACACGTGACTTCGACCCACCCGCGTACCAAAATGCCAGGATGACCGATCACCTCGCGCAAGCCCACGACCTGCTGGCCGCCCACCCCGTCGTGGACGGCCACAACGACTTCCCCTGGGCCCTGCGCGAGCAGGTCCGCTACGACCTCGACCAGCGCGACATGGCCGCCGACCTCACCCCGCACACCCACACCGACATCCCCCGCCTCCGCGCCGGCGGCGTAGGCGCCCAATTCTGGTCGGTGTACGTGCGCTCGGACTTCAGCGGTGACACCGCGGTCAGCGCCACCCTCGAACAGATCGATGTCGTCCGCCGTTTCACCGAGCGCTACGCCACCGACCTGCGCCCGGCCTTCACCGCCGACGACATGGAGGCGGCGCGGGCCGAGGGCCGGATCGCCTCCCTCATGGGCGCCGAGGGCGGCCACAGCATCAACTGCTCCCTGGCCACCCTCCGCACCCTGTACGACCTGGGCGTGCGGTACATGACGCTGACCCACAACGACAACGTCCCGTGGGCCGACTCGGCGACCGACGAGCCGAAGGCGCACGGCCTCACCCGCTTCGGCGAGGAGGTGGTGCGCGAGATGAACCGCCTTGGCATGCTCGTCGACCTCTCCCATGTCTCGGCCGACACCATGCGGGACGCGCTCCGGGTGACCGAGGCCCCCGTGGTCTTCTCGCACTCCTCCGCCCGCGCCGTCTGCGACCATCCGCGCAACATCCCCGACGATGTGCTGGCGCTGCTGCCCGGCAACGGGGGCGTGGCGATGGCCACCTTCGTCCCCAAGTTCGTCCTGCCCGAGGCGGTCGCCTGGACCAAGGCGGCGGACGAGAACATGCGCGCCCACGGAATGCATCCGCTGGAGATGACGTCCGCCGGGATGAAGGTCCAGCGCGCCTTCGAGGAGGCCAACCCGCGTCCCCTGGCGACCGTGTCGACCGTCGCCGACCATCTCGACCACATGCGCGAGGTGGCGGGCATCGACCACATCGGCATCGGCGGCGACTTCGACGGCACCGCCTTCACCCCCGAGGGCCTCGCCGATGTCGCGGGCTATCCGAACCTGATCGCCGAGCTTCTCGACCGCCGCTGGTCACCGGCCGACCTCGCCAAGCTGACCTGGCAGAACGCGGTCCGTACGCTACGCGGCGCCGAGAACGCGGCACGCGCCGCGCAGAGCACCCGCGGCCCGTCCCTCGCGACCATCGACCAACTGGACGGCGCGGCCACCGCATAACACCCCACCGGCCCGGCGCACCGAGCCGACCGATGCCCGACTTCACCCGCCGTAGACTTCCCGGTGCCGCCGGCTCGCTCGGCGTGGGCGCGGCGGCGTCGCTGTTGCCGCCCAGTGTGCAGCAGGCGATAGCCGCCGGCCCGGCCAAGGGCGGCTCTACCAGCCGGACGAGGAGAACCCGGACGGCTATCTGCTCCCGTTCCATCTGGACACCCACTCCACCAGCGCCCAGGCGATCCCCTCCACCAGCCACGCCTGGTCGGTGCAGCACGAGGCGTGGAACAACGGTGCCATGGACAAGTGGCTGCCCGCGCACCGTAAGGCCGACGGCAAGGGCGGCCCGTACGTCATGGGCTACCGCACCCGTGAGGACATCCCGTTCCAGTTCGCGCTCGCCGAGGCGTTCACGATCTGCGACGACCACTTCTGCTCGGTCTTCGGCCCCAACTGGCCCAACCGGCTGTACTGGATGACGGGGTGGCGGTCAGCCCCGGCGGACGTTCGAGGACGACGCCCGCAACGATCGAGGCCATCGCGGCCAACCCGGAGGTCTGGCGCAAGGGCGGCTGGGCCGCGGGTCAGGCGTTCGACCACACCTCGGTGCCGCAGTTCCTGGAGCGGAGCCGACCCTGCCGGGCGCCGACCAGACGCCCCCGCGGCAGGAACCCGGCCACCGCCCTCGCCGCTGAAACCGGCCCGACGCGACCCGCCCCGACATAACCGTCGCCCCCGCCGGAGCTCGTCCGGCGGGGGCGACGGTTACGTCGGGGGAGGGCGACGGCTACGCCAGCGGGCGCCCCAGCGCGCGGTAGGTCCAGCCGGCCTCGCGCCAGTGGTCGGGGTCCAGGGCGTTGCGCCCATCCAGGATGCGGCGCTCGGCGACGACGCCGCCGAGGGCGGCCGGGTCCAGCTCGCGGAACTCGCGCCACTCGGTGAGGTGCAGCACCGCATGCGCGCCCTGCGCCGCCTCGGCCGCGGTCGCCGCGTAGGCGAGGGTCGGGAAGAGGGCTCGGGCGTTCTCCATGCCCTTGGGGTCGAAGACGGTGACCTGGGCGCCCTGGAGCTGTATCTGACCGGCCACGTTGAGTGCGGGGGAGTCCCGGACGTCGTCGGAGTCCGGCTTGAAGGTCGCGCCCAGCACGGCGACCCGCTTGCCCAGGAAGCTACCGCCGACGGCCTCGCGGGCCAGCTCGACCATATGGCCGCGGCGCCGCATATTGATCGAGTCGACCTCGCGGAGGAAGGTCAGCGCCTGGTCGGCGCCGAGCTCACCGGCGCGCGCCATGAAGGCCCGGATGTCCTTGGGCAGACAGCCGCCGCCGAAGCCGATCCCGGCCCGCAGGAACTTACTTCCGATGCGCTCGTCGTAGCCGATGGCCTCGGCCAGCTTGACCACATCGCCGCCCGCCGCCTCGCAGACCTCGGCCATGGCGTTGATGAAGGAGATCTTCGTCGCCAGGAAGGAGTTGGCGGCGACCTTCACCAGCTCGGCGGTGGGGAAGTCGGTCACCACGAAGGGCGAGCCCTCGGTGATGGGCGTCTCGTACACCTCGCGGAGCAGCTTCTCGGCCCGGTCGCCGGCGACGCCGACCACGATCCGGTCCGGGTGCAGGGTGTCCTGGACGGCGAACCCCTCGCGCAGGAACTCCGGGTTCCAGGCGAGCTCCGCGTCCGCCCCCACCGGGGCCAGCTCGGCCAGCCGGGCCGCGAGCAGGTCGGCGCTGCCGACCGGCACCGTGGACTTGCCCACGACCAGCGCGGGGCGGCGCAGATGCGGGGCGAGCGAGTCCACCGCGGCGTTCACGTAACTCATGTCACAGGCGTACTCGCCGTGCTTCTGCGGGGTGTTCACACAGATGAAGTGGATGTCGCCGAACTCCCCGGCCTCCTCGTAGGAGGTGGTGAAGCGCAGCCGCCCGGTGGCGCCCTCGAACCCCGCGACATGGCGCCGCAGCAGGTCCTCGAGGCCGGGCTCGTACATCGGCACCCGGCCCTCGGTGAGCATCGCGATCTTCTCGGGCACGATGTCGAGGCCGAGCACCTCGAAGCCCAGTTCCGCCATGGCCGCTGCGTGGGTGGCGCCGAGGTAGCCGGTGCCGATCACAGTGATCTTGAGGGCCATGCAGTGCTCCAGAACGGTCGATCGCAGATGCGGTGCCTGAGCATAGTCGGGACCACGGGACGGGCTCAGCCGACTCTGTCAGGTAACTCACGTATACCTACCGGGGCGTCGCCCCTAGAATTCAGTTACTTAACGGTAGTTAGCACTCTTGGGGAGTGAGAGGCTTGGCGTCCTCGGTGAACGACTTCGACCTGTACCGGCCGTCCGAGGAGCATGACATGCTCCGGGACGCCGTCCGCTCTCTCGCCGAGGCGAAGATAGCCCCCTTCGCCGCAGAGGTCGACGAGGGGGCCCGGTTCCCCCAGGAGGCGCTCGACGCCCTGGTCGCGAACGATCTGCACGCGGTGCACGTCCCCGAGTCCTACGGCGGCTCCGGCGCGGACGCGCTGGCGACCGTGATCGTCATCGAGGAGGTCGCCCGGGTCTGCGCGTCCTCGTCCCTGATCCCCGCGGTCAACAAGCTGGGCTCGCTGCCGGTCATCCTCTCGGCCTCCGAGGAGCTGAAGAAGAGGTATCTGGCCCCGCTGGCCAAGGGCGACGCGATGTTCTCGTACTGCCTCTCCGAGCCGGACGCGGGCTCGGACGCGGCGGGGATGAAGACCAAGGCGGTACGCGACGGCGACTTCTACGTCCTCAACGGCGTCAAGCGCTGGATCACCAACGCCGGGGTCTCCGAGTACTACACGGTGATGGCCGTCACCGACCCCGAGAAGCGCTCCAAGGGCATCTCCGCCTTCGTCGTCGAGAAGGGCGACCCGGGCGTCTCCTTCGGCGCCCCGGAGAAGAAGCTCGGCATCAAGGGCTCGCCGACCCGTGAGGTCTATCTCGACAACGTCCGCATCCCCGCGGACCGGATGATCGGCGCCGAGGGCACCGGCTTCGCCACCGCCATGAAGACCCTGGACCACACCCGGATCACCATCGCCGCCCAGGCCCTCGGCATCGCCCAGGGCGCCCTGGACTACGCCAAGGGGTATGTCCAGGAGCGCAAGCAGTTCGGCAAGCCGATCGGCGACTTCCAGGGCGTCCAGTTCATGCTCGCCGACATGGCCATGAAGCTGGAGGCCGCCCGGCAGCTCACCTACGCGGCGGCGGCCAAGTCCGAGCGGGTCTTTGCCGGAGGCGGCAAGGAGGACCTGACGTTCTTCGGCGCCGCGGCCAAGTGCTACGCCTCGGATGCCGCGATGGAGATCACCACGGATGCCGTCCAGCTCCTCGGCGGCTACGGCTACACCCGTGACTACCCGCTCGAGCGGATGATGCGCGACGCCAAGATCACGCAGATCTACGAGGGCACCAACCAGGTCCAGCGCATCGTGATGGCGCGCAACCTGCCGTAACCCTTCACGACAACCCTTCACGACAGAAAAGACCGCTGCCGGGTCCGGCAGCGGTCTTTTCTGTTTGTCCCGATCAGTTGCCGGAGACCGTGACCGTCTCGTCGTTCTTCAGCTCGCCCATCAGCTGCTTGACCTTGGCCATGTCCCACTGCACCGCGCTGCCCTTGGACGTGGACAGGCCGGGGTTGGAGATCGGCATGTTCATCTGCTTGCCGTCACCGCCGGAGACGCTCTTCATCGCGAAGAACATGTCCTTCACGTCCCACAGGCTCATGTCCTTGTCGACGACCAGGTTGTCCAGGCCGGCGCCCATCGTCGGGTAGAGCTTGAAGGGGTTCATGACCGTGCCGGGCGAGGCCGCCTTGTTCGCCAGCGCGGAAAGGAACTTCTGCTGGTTCTTGGTGCGGTCCAGGTCGCCGCCCGCGAGGCCGTAGCGCTGCCGGACGAAGGCGAGCGCCTGCTGGCCGTTCAGCGTCTGCTTGCCCTTCTTCAGGTCATTGCCGGACTTCTTGTCCTTCATGTCCTGCGGGATGTCGATGTCGACGCCGCCGACCCCGTCCACGAGACTGGCGAAGCCGTCGAAGCCGATCTCCGCGTAGTGGTCGATCTTCAGGCCGGTGTTGTACTCGATCGTGCGGACGAGCAGCGAGGGGCCCTCGGAGGAGAACGACGCGTTGAGCTTGTTCTGGCCCGCCGGGATCCGCCGGCCGCTCTCCGAGCCGGTGAAGGCCGGGATGGTGACCCAGGAGTCACGCGGGAGGCTGACCATGGTGTTGCCGTTCTCACCGACGTGGAGAAGGATCATGGAGTCGGTGCGGCGGCCCTCGGCCGAGCCGGTGTGCAGCTTCTTCTTGTCCTCGTCGGACATGCCCTCGCGGCTGTCCGAACCCACGATCAGGTAGTTGGTGCCCTTGCCGCCGCCCGGCCGGTCCTCGACCTTGCTGAGGTCGACCTCGCGGCGGAGCTTGGAGTCGGCCCAGATGTAGGTGCCGATGCCGACGGCGAGCAGCAGGACGATCAGGGTGACCAGGCCGATGGTTATCCGGCGCTTCCAGTTCTTCGGCCTCACCGGACGCGGGCCGGGGCCGCCCGGACCGCCGGGGCCGTAGGGGTCGCCGCCGCCGGGCCCGCCGTTGCCGCGACCGTAGACCTGCCCGGTGTTGTAGCCGTCGTCATCGTCATAGCCCTGGGACGCCTGCTGCCGCGGAATGGTGCCGTGCGGCGAGAGGTCGGGGGGCAGGGGCGGCTCGTTGTACGGCGGTGGGCCGCCGGCGCCGGGTGCCGCACGTCTCACTTGTGGCATGGCGCGTGCCCCTTCCGGGTCGGGGCTGCCGCTACCACGTCCGTACCGGCCGCTGCGGTCGCCGGTCGATCCCTGGGGCCATTCGCTCATGCAAGGCAGTGTGCCTGGTCGGGTGGGTCGCCTTACAGGGCGGGTGCCGGATCGGGGCACGGCTGTTGCAGACCTGATAAGAATCCGGTCCGCATAAGGTGGACGGCATGACCAATCAGGCCCACGGTGCGGAACCGGAGCTTCCGGGAAAGCCCACCTCCGCCTCCCGCACCACGCTGTCACACATCATGACGGGCAGTGACACCAATCTGCTCGGGACCGTCCACGGCGGCGTGATCATGAAACTGGTGGACGACGCGGCCGGAGCGGTCGCCGGACGCCACTCCGAGGGGCCCGCGGTCACCGCGTCGATGGACGAGATGGTCTTCCTCGAACCGGTCAGAGTCGGCGACCTCGTCCATGTGAAGGCCCAGGTCAACTGGACCGGCCGGTCCTCCATGGAGATCGGGGTGCGGGTGCTGGCCGAGCGGTGGAACGAGTCCACGCCCGCCACCCAGGTCGGCAGCGCCTATCTGGTCTTCGCCGCCGTCGACGCCGACGGCAAGCCCCGGCCGGTGCCCGCGGTCATCCCGGGGACCGAGCGGGACAAGCGGCGCTACCAGGAGGCCGAGATCCGCCGGACCCACCGGCTGGCCCGCCGTCGCGCGATCAAGGAACTCCGCGCCCGGCGCGTCGCCCCGCGCGCCGACGACGACACCGAGGACGCCGGCCCGCGGTGACCCCGGTCAGAGGGAGCGGGTGGCGCCCTCGGGGCAGACGACCTCGTCGCCGGTGACGGCCCCGAACCCGGCTGCGTCGGTCCGCGGCTTCTCGACCCGGACCCGCCGCACACCCGCGTAGTCCGCGCCGATGGTGATCTGCATCACCGCGCCCTGCCCGACCACCGGCTTCAGCCGGGCCCCGGGCAGCGCGGCCGCCAGCGAGCGCACCGAGCGGTCCCAGACCGGGTCGTACGCGATCACCGTGCGCCGGACGTCGGGGGTCGCGGCGTCGGCGGGGGAGCCGGTGGTGGCGAAGCCGGTGGCATGCAGCGCGCGGTCCGCGCGGCGGGCGAGCCCCGCCGTATTGGTGCCGTTGAGCACATGGACCCGCACCCGGCCCGGGTCCACCTCGACCGGGGTGGCGCCGGAACGCTTCGGGCGGTCGGCGACCAGCGGCCGGTCCTCGCGGAGGGTGGCGAAGAGCCGCTCGGCCTTGGGCTGGTCCCAGCGGAGCGTGGAGCCGGACCCCTTGACCGGGACGCCGGGCAGGATCACCGGGACCGAGGCGAACTCCGAGGACGCGGGGGTGACACCGCTCATCGCCCGCCCCAGGGCGACCATGTCCGCCGCCCCGAAGCCGTGGTCGGCGCGGACCGAGCCCAGCAGGGCCCCGGCCACCCGGTTGAACCGCACCGGGTTGAGCAGGATGCCACCGGCCGTGGTCTGGTGGACCACGGCGGCCAGGAAGCGCTGCTGGCGCTGGATCCGGCCCAGGTCGGAGGTGCCGTCGACATGCCGGGAGCGGACGTACTGCAGCGCCTGGCCGCCGTTCAGCACATGGGTGCCGGCCGCCAGGTCAAGACCGGTGTGGTCGTCCTTGAGCGGCCGCGCGGTGCAGATCTTGACCCCGCCGAGCACATCGACGGTCTTCATGAAGCTGGTGAAGTCCACCTCGAGGTAGTGGTCGATATGGACGCCGGTCAGATGCTCCACGGTGCGCACGGTCAGGCTCGGCCCACCCTCGGCGTACGCGGCGTTCAGCTTCCGCGGATGGTGCGGATGGCGCTTGCCGGTGGCGTCGGTGTACGTGGGGATCCGGGCGTACGAGTCGCGGGGCAGGCTGACCGCGCTGACCCGGCGGTGGTCGGCCGACAGATGCATCAGCATGATCGTGTCGGTGCAGCGGCAGGGGGCTCCGCCCAGCCGGTACAGCGCCTTCGCCCGAGGCGTGATCTTCTCCCGTCCGTCCGTGCCGACCACGAGGAAGTTGACGCCCCCGCCGGTGTTCTTCGGCCGGTTGTCCAGGCCGCCGAAGGCATCCACCCGGTGGATCCCGGATTCGAGCTCACTGACCAGCAGATGCCCGATGCCGCTGACCGCCAGCACCAGAGCGGCGCCGCCCGTGGCGAGCCGCAGCCCCCAGCGAGGGCGGCGGGAGCGGGGGCGCGGCGGGCGCGGCGATCGGGCCGGTGCACTCACTCCGGGGACCTCCGTGAACGGGTGGGCTGGGTGGAACCGCCTCACCGTAGGCCCATACGACGATCGCTTTGACGGCCCCACGCCGCCCGTGTGGCGCGCTGCCACCCGGGCGGCGCGTTCCGGTGTCCACCATTCGCGGTAACGTGGGCGCGATATCGCAGTCCTTTTGGGGCCCCACCCCCAGTCTCCTGGGGCCCGGCCCCCGAACCCCGAGGTGCCATGCCCCCGCATCAGCTCCCGGCCGTCTCCGTGATCATGCCGGTGCTCAATGAGGAACGCCATCTGCGCAATGCCGTGCGGCACATCCTGGAGCAGGAGTACGACGGCGAGATGGAGGTGGTGATCGCGCTCGGCCCGTCCGCGGACCGTACCGACGAGATCGCCGCCGAACTGGTGGCGGAGGACCCCCGGGTGCATACGGTCCCCAACCCCACGGGCCGCACCCCCGCCGCCCTGAACGCGGCGATCAAGGCATCCCGCCACCCGGTGGTGGTGCGGGTCGACGGCCACGGCATGCTCTCGCCGAACTACATCGCGACCGCCGTCCGGCTCCTGGAGGAGACCGGCGCGCAGAACGTCGGCGGGATCATGCACGCCGAGGGCGAGAACGACTGGGAGAAGGCCGTCGCCGCCGCCATGACCTCCAAGATCGGCGTGGGCAACGCGGCCTTCCACACCGGCGGCGACGCGGCCCCCGCCGAAACCGTCTATCTGGGCGTCTTCCGGCGCGAGGCGCTGGAACAGCAGGGCGGCTACAACGAGGAGTTCATCCGCGCCCAGGACTGGGAGCTGAACTTCCGGATCCGCGAGGCCGGCGGGCTGATCTGGTTCTCGCCCGAGCTGAAGGTCTCCTACCGGCCGCGGCCGAGCGTGCGGGCCCTGGCCAAGCAGTACAAGGACTACGGGCGCTGGCGCCATGTCGTCGCCCGCTTCCACCAGGGCTCGATCAATCTGCGCTATCTCGCCCCGCCGACCGCCGTCGTCGCCATCGCGGCGGGCATCGTGGTGGGCGCGGCCGTCACCCCATGGGCCTTCGTGATCCCCGGCGGCTATCTGGCCGCGATCGTCGCGGGCTCGATCCCGGCGGGCAAGGGACTTCCGGTGGCCGCCCGGCTGCGGGTCCCGGTGGCGCTCGCGACCATGCACATGTCCTGGGGCTGGGGCTTTCTGACCAGCCCGCGGGCGCTCGCCAAGCGGGTCATCGCCAGCCGCCGCCCGGCGGTCATGGCCCCGTAGCCCTACGCGCAGGGGCCGGACCCGCCGCGGGTCCGGCCCCTTTGTCGTGCCGTCACGGGGCGCGCTTTCGTCGTGCCGTCACGGGAGCGTCAGAAGCTGTAGCCCGGGTTGACCTTCATACAGCCCTTCTCCTCGCCGTTGAGCGCGTCCGCGCTCTCGGGCGCCTTGCCGTCGTCGTCCGTCGCCGGCTTCGGATAGGCGGTGCCCTCGCGCCAGTCGTTGCCGACCACCACGGTGATGTCCTGGACCGACGTGGACGACTTCGCCGCGGACTTCGGCAGCTTCAGCGCCTTGGCCACGGCCAGGCCGTCGCCCTGCCGGTCCTCGCCCGGGTAGAGGACGGTGGTGTCGGCCTGCGAGATGAGCTCCGTGTTCGCGGTGGCCTTGGCGTAGCCCAGCCGCACCAGCTCGGAGGTGATGACCGAGGCCCGGCCGGAGACCGGCCCCAGGACGGTGCTGGCGGTCCCGTTCTGCACCACCACCGGGATCTGCTCCTTGGGCGCGGTGGGCGCCGGGGTGGCGTCGGGCTTCTTCTTGTCCTTGCCGTCCAGCGCGATGTCGTTGCGCAGCAGCGAGAAGGTCTGCTCGGCGTCGCCCGGCTTGGGCAGCACATACTCCCCGCCGCCGCCGTACTCCCAGGGCATGGTGCTCATGGTGGTGCGCTTGGTCGGCACCCGCTTGAGGTCATTGCCCAGGTCGTACAGGTTCTTGACGGTGCCGAGGCCATGGTCGACGGTCAGCGCCTCGGTGGCGGCCTCCGCGAGGTCCATCAGCTTGCCCGGGTCGCTGAGCTTGGTGCCCGACTTCAGCTGGCGGATCATCGAGGTCATATACATGTGCTGGGCCTTGGCCCGGCCGATGTCGGTGTTGTCCTCGAAGCCGTAGCGGGTGCGCAGCCACTGGAGGGCCTGGACGCCCTTGACGTTGTGGGTGCCCTTGGTCAGCTTCAGCCCGGAGCCATGGCCCTTGCTGTCATGGGAGTAGACGTTGTCGTCCACGCACACCGGGACACCGCCGATGGCGTCCGCCATGGAGACCACCCCGGAGAAGTCGATCATCATGAAGTGATCGATGTAGAGGCCGGTGAGCTCCTTCCAGGTGGCGACCGTGCAGCCCGGACCGCCGTGCTGGAGCGATTCGTTGATGGCCCCCTCGGTCTTCGGATACACCGTTCCGTCGTGTGGATCGGTGCACTGGGGGATGGTCACCCGGGTGTCGCGCGGGATGCTGACCACCGACATATTGCTGCGGTCGGCCGAGACATGGACCAGCATCTGCACATCGCCCAGCGGCTTGCGGTCCGCGTCCTGCTTGGCCCCGCCGAGCTTGACGTTCTCCGCGGTGTTCCGGCTGTCGGAGCCTATGAGCAGGATGTTGAGGGGGGTCTGGCCGGCGGCGTTCGGCTCGGGTTTGCCGATCTTGCTGTCGCCGAGGTCCAGAGCTTCCTTCTTCAGATTGCCGTTCAGGTGTTCGTAGTAGAAGTATCCGGCGCCGGCCGCGCCGAGTACCAGCACGGCCAGCGTCAGGGCGGTCCAGCGCAGGATCCGCACCCCGCGACTCCGCTGCGGCCGCTCCTTGCCGCGCCGCCCGTTGCCGCTCGGCCGCCCTTCACCGCTCGAGCGGCGCCCCGCGTCCGATGACGCGGGGCGCTTTCCTTCCTGCGGGCCGCCGTCCTCACCGGGCTCGCGGGGCTCGGGGACGGCGGCTCTGCGCCCTCTTTCCCCCCGCACACTGCTCTGCCCCATCGGGCCCTCCCCGCACTCTCTAGGTCGTCCGGCCCGAAGGACCCTGATGGACGCGATGGGTCCGCCGGCCGGCGACGGTCACTTGGCGCAGACGTTCTTGTCGTCGGCCTCGACCCTCTGAATGTCCTTCGGCGCCTTCGTCGGAGCGGAGATCGGTGTGCCGGCGCCCTTGAAGTCGGCGCCCAGCGTCAGGCTCATCTCCGCCTTCGGTTCGGCGTCCTTGGTGCCTTCCTTCATGGCGGAGGCGGGCAGCCCCATGCTGTCGGCCAGCCGACGCGCCTGGTCGGCCTGGTTGGGAGCGTACTCCAGCGTCGTCTTCTTCAGCTCTGACGGAGCGTTTCCGCCGTTGCTGGTGAGGAGCATCCCCTCGGTGTTCTGCATCCAGTCGACGGTCTCCTGGGCGGCGCCGAACTGCCCGCTGCCGTTGAGCACCTTGACCCGGACCTCGGCGGGATCGGACTTCGGCCCCTTCAGCCGCGCCGCCTGCTCGTCCTTGGCCGCCTTCTCCTTCTTCTTGACCTCGGTCAGGGACACGTCCTGACGGACCATGGAGAACAGCGGCTCGGCCTTGGTCTTGTCGAGCAGCACGGTCGCACCGTCGGTGTTGTCGACGACCGGGATGGTCGCGAAGGTGACGTTCTTGAGGTCGACCTTGCTCAGGTTCTTCCCCAGGGAGGCCAGCTTGGAGACGGTGCCGATCCCGGTGTCCACGGTGAGCGCCTTGGTGGCGGTCTGGGCCAGGTCCCACATCTTGCCCGGGCTGGTGAGCGTCCCGCTGTCCTTCATCTTGCGCATCAGCGAGCTCAGGAACTGCTGCTGCAGCTTGATGCGGTCCAGGTCGCCGCCGAAGCCGACGGCGTGCCGGGTCCGGACGAACGCCAGGGCCTGCTCGCCCTTGACCGTGTGCCGCCCCTTCTTCAGGTTCAGGTGCGACTTGGGGTCGTTGATGTCCTTGCCGAGGCAGATGTCCACCCCGCCGACCGCCGTGGACATCTCCTTGACCGCGTTGAAGTCGGCCATCATGAAGTGGCTGATGTTCAGGCCGGTGATCTTCTCCACCGTCTGCCAGGTGCAGTAGGGGTTGCGGCCCTCCTGGCCCAGGCTGGTGTTGAACCGCACCTCGTCCTCGCCCGGGATGGTCTTCTCCTGGCCGTCTTCCTTCACGGTGCAGTCCGGGACGTCGGTGATCATGTCGCGCGGGAAGCTCAGCACCGTCGCGTTCGACCGGTCCTCGGAGACATGGAAGAGCAGCGTGGTGTCGGCGTGACCGACGCTCCCCGCGTCGCCGTACCCCTCGTTGCCCTTGCCGTCGCGCCGGTCGGTGCCGATCAGCAAAATGTTCATCGGGCCGTCGGAGACCGCGGCGTTGTTCTCGCCGACGTCGATCTTGCTGATGTTGTTGTTGAGGTGCTGATAGACGAAGTACGCCGCGGCCGAACCGCCCACCAGCAGGAAGGCCAGGGTGCCACTGCCCCAGTACAGCGCCTTCTTCGTCTTCGACTTCTTCGGCTTCGGCTTGCGACGGCTGACCGGGCCGGTCTCCTTCTCCTTCTCCGACTCCCGTTTGGCCGCGCGGCGGCGTCCCCTCGGCTCGGAGTCGCCGGCGCCGTCACCGCTCGACGATCTGGTGACCCGTCGCAGCTCGGTGGTGTCCTCCGATGTCTCGGCGGGATTCAGCCGCAGCTCGTAATTGCCCGTATTCGGGTCGAACACCCACTGATCGGCTGGGTCGAAGTCACCCGCCCCGCCAGGGCCTTGCGCGTCCACGGTCGTCTGTGTCCTCCGTCGGTGCCACGCGGCGCCTCCCCCTCAAGGCGCTCCATCTGTCTTCGTGCAGTGCGCGGCCACCTCGTAGAGCGCACCGGATCGCTCACACTATCCGCCCGGATCAGCGTCAAGCGACGCCGGTGACAAATTCCACTTCCCTACAACTGGGCAATCTGCCCAATCCTTATCTCATCCTTCACGATTCGCGGGCCGCCCTTAACGTGCTTTTACTCGCAGATGCCGCGCGCGGCCGTCGTCCCTTGGTACGGGCTGAGGTTGCCGGCCTTCTGGTCGCCGCCCGTCGAGGCGGTGACGGTGTGGGCCACCGGCACCGGACGATCGAGCCGCAACTGCCGGAACAAGCGGTCCGCGTCGGGCTGCACGAGCTCATCCCGGTTCTTGTTGTACGTGTAGGGCTGCCGCGGAATCGTGAGGAACCGGATCTTCTCCCGCGGGATGTCCCGCACCCCGCGCACCAGCGCGTACAAATCCTTGAGCGAATCCAGCCCCGGATCCGTGGTCAGCGAGGACGTCGCCGCGTTGAGCACCGGGTACAGCTTGGCCGGATTGAGCAGCACACCATTGCTCTGCACTTTCTTCACAAGCGAGCCCATGAACTCCTGTTGTCTGCCGATACGCTCCGTGTCGCTGCCGTCGCCGATGCTGTACCGGGCGCGCACATAGCCCAGCGCCTGCTCCCCGTGGAGGACCTGACGGCCCGCGGGCAGCTTCAGATGTGCGTCATCGTCGTCCACGGGCTCCTTCAGGCACATCTCCACCCCGCCGACCGCGTTCACCAGCCGCTTGAAGCCGCTGAAGTCCACGATCAGATGGTGGTCGACGCGGATCCCGGTCAGCTTCTCGACGGTGCGGATCGAACAGGCCGCGCCACCGGCCTCGAACGCCGAGTTGAACTGGGCGAACCGGGCCTGGGTCCGCTTCCCGTCCGGCTGGTCGCAGGCCGGGATGTCCACCATCAGATCGCGGGGGATGGAGACGGCGGTGGCGCTCTTTCCGCCGGCCTGCAGATGCAGCAGGATCGTGGTGTCCGAGCGCTGGGTGCCGGTGTCCTTGCCGTACTTGCCGTTGCCCTTGCCGCCCCGGTTGTCGGAGCCGATCAGCAGGATGTTCTGCGCGTCCCGCACCACCGACACCGGCCGCTCGGCCTCGTACTTTTTCAGCTCGTCCGCGGTCCGGGTATCGGTGCGGATATTGCCGTCGAGGCGCTCGTAGAACCACCACCCCGCCCCGGCGACCGACAGCACCAGCATGGCCACGCCCAGCGCGAGAACACGCGGCCAGCGGCGCCTGCGTCTCGGCGCAGGCTCAGAGCTGTCGGTCGTCACGTCCGCGTCCTCCCACCCGTCTTCCGCCCGGGGGCGGAGCGGCATCGCATGCCGGGATACCGATTAACGGAACAGACATGCGAAGCCCGTACATGGTTGTACGTATCCGTAGATCATCGCGCGGGGTGGGCGGGCACGGCCCGTGGACTCGGCCCGCGGTCCGCCGGACGGGTCAGGGGCGGGAATGTCCCAGGTGGAGGGCGCTGTGGCTGTGGCCGTGGCCTCAGGGCGTGGTCGCGGTGACGCGCTCGCTCTCCTTGCGCCCGGCCAGCCCCTTCTCGTCCAGCCGGTCCAGATGGCGGCAGAGCACCACCGAACCGCCGGTGGCCAGCGGTGCGTACAACCCATACGACAGTCCCTCCCAGCTGTCGTACGCAAGCCCCGAGAGGATCCGCGAACCGGGCCCGAGCCCCTGCGCGGCGGCGTCGGCGTGCGCCCGCTCCACCACCTCCGCGCTCGTCAGCTCCACACCGCCGACGGTCAGCGCGGGCGCCTCCGGGTCCACGGGGGAGTACGGGGCGAAGCGGTCGCCCTGGCTGGGCACCTCCACGGCGTAGTCGGCGAACCCCTCCGGCAGCTGGGGGAACCGGCCGCCCAGCGGCTGCAGCGACAGCGCCACCCGCTCACCGGAGCACTCCCGTGCCTCCTTGAGGGTGTCCGGGCCGCTGACGACGAGATCGGCGGAAGCCGGGTCGCCCCCGATGTCCACGAGGACCCCGACCGAGGAACAGGCCACCAGCCACACGGCGGTCTGCCAGTGGGCGGGCAGCAGCAGTGCGCATCGGTCGCCCGGCGCGGCGGCCAGATCGTCCTGGAGCAGATTGGCGGTCTTCGCCACCCAATTGGCGAAGGTGGCCACGGAGAGTTCGACACGTTCGCCCGTGGCATCGTCGTAGAAGGTCACGAGCGGGCGGGGCGGGTCCGCGGCGAGCGCGGATCCCAGCAGGTCGGCGGGGGTGCGATCGGTGGCGTTCACGCGCGCAAGACTACGCGCCGAAGATGCGGAGCGGACGGGGTCGGTGGGGCTCGGCTCAGCGAACGGTCCACGACGTGGCCGCTCTTCCGAATGGACAGGTTTGTCCCCTTATGTAGACGATTTCAATCATGCGTGCATACCTGGCATCCTCGATCGGCGTCGCGTGCACCGCCGCCCTCGCCCTGCCCCTCGCCATCTACCCCGGCCCCGCCCACGCCCGGGCCGAGCGGATCGCCGCCCCCGGCTCCACGCAGTCGCTGCCGCTGCTTCCCCTCGCGGCGGACGGACTCGACCGGAGCGTGACCGCACCCGGCGGCGACGCACCCGGCGGCGACGCTTCCGCTCCGGCTCCGGCCCCGGCCGACCGGGGTGTCGCCGCGCCGCACGTACGGCCGTTCTCGCTCGTCGGCGTCGTCTGGGACCAGCCCTCCGCCGACCTCCGCGGCCGGGTACAGGTCCGCACCCGTGCGGCGGGCGGGGCGTGGTCGCCATGGCGCGAGCTGCTGCCGTACGGGGACGAGGCCCCCGATCCCGACTCGCCCGAACTCCGCGGCGTACGGGCCCACGGCGGCACCGCGCCGCTGTGGGTCGGCGAATCGGACGGCGTCCAGGCGCGGGTTCGGCCGGAAGGCGCGGTGGCGGCGGATGGGAGCGCGGGCGGGGGCGCCGGTGCGGACCCGGGTGCGAGTGCGGGTGCGGGCGCGAGTGCGGATGCGGACGGGGGCGCGGTCGCGGACGCGGGCGCCGGTGCCCGGGCGGCGGCTCTGCCGTCCGGGCTGCGGCTGGAGCTGATCGACCCCGGCGAGGCCCCGGCGCCGCCCCCGGACCGGGCCGTATTGCGCGCCCTTCCGGCGCATCCGGTGCCGACGGCGGGGGGTGCCGCGCCGGGCGCGAGGCCGTCGGCGAGGCCGTCGGCGGGGTCGTCCGGGAAGCCGTCCTGGGGGCCCTCCGGGCCCTCGAGGTGGTCCGCGAGGCCGTCTCCCGGGCCGTCCAGGCCATCCATCAGGCCCTCCAAGCCATCCGTCAGGCCGTCCTGGCCCTCCAGGTGGTCCGCGAAGCCGTCGGCCCCCAGACCCTCCAGGTCATCCGCCGAGCCACTGCCGTACCCCTCCGCCCACGCCACGCACGCCACCCCCTCCACGCCGCCGCCCGACGTACTCGCCGAGGAGGCGACCAAGGCGAACGCAGCCCGCTACAGCGCGCCGCGGCCCAGCATCGTCACCCGCGCGGGCTGGGGCGCCGACGAGAAGATCCGTGAAACGGGCCACGTCTACAGCAAGACCGTGAAGGTCGCCTTCATCCACCACACCGTGACGGGCAATAAGTACAGCTGCTCCCAGGCGCCCTCCGTTTTGCGCAGTATCTACCGCTACCACGTGAAGAGCCTGGGATGGCGCGATTACGGCTACAACTTCACCATCGACAAGTGCGGAAAAATCTACGAAGGCCGCTCCGGCGGTGTGACCAAAGCCGTACGCGGAGCGCACACGCTGGGCTTCAACACCAACAGCATGGGCGTCGCTGTCCTCGGTACTTTCTCCACCAAGAAGCCCTCCGCCAAGGCCGTGAAGGCCATCGCCAAGCTCACCGCGTGGAAACTGGGTCTCTTCAAGCGAAATCCGCGTGGCACCACGCATCTGGTGTCCGGCGGCGGCAACAAGTACAAAAAGGGCGCCAACGTAAAGCTCCATGTGATCGCAGGTCACCGCGACGGCTTCGCCACCGAGTGCCCCGGCAAGGACCTCTACAAGAAGCTCGGTTCGGTACGGAAGACAGCCGCCCGCCTCCAGGGGCGCTGATCAGGCGCGGTCCGGGGATCTGCATACACTGGCCGCCGACCGGCGAGCCCCAGCAGGAAGCAGAGACGTTACGTGACCATTGCGCCAGCAACGCCATCGCCAGAGGCGATCCTCCTGGTCGGCGGCAAGGGAACCCGGTTGCGCCCGATGACGGTGCACACTCCCAAGCCGATGGTCCCGGCGGCCGGCGTTCCGTTTCTGACCCACCAACTCGCCCGCGCCCGCGCCGCCGGGGTCGAGCACATCGTGCTCGCCACCTCCTATCTGGCGGAGGTCTTCGAGCCGTACTTCGGTGACGGCTCCGCGCTCGGTCTGCATCTGGAGTACGTCACGGAGGAGGAACCCCTCGGCACCGGCGGCGCCATCCGCAACGTCGCCTCCCGGCTGCGCTCGGGCCCCGACGACCCGGTGCTGATCTTCAACGGCGACATCCTCACCGGCCTCGACATCCGCGCCCTCGTCGACAACCACCGCACGACGGGCGCCGATGTCTCCCTGCACCTCACCCGGGTCCCCGACCCCCGCGCGTACGGGCTGGTGCCCACCGACGAACAGGGCAGGGTCACCGCCTTCCTGGAGAAGCCGCAGACCCCCGAGGAGATCGTCACCGACCAGATCAACGCGGGCGCGTACGTCTTCAACCGCTCGGTCATCGACACCATCCCCGCCGACCGCCCCGTCTCCGTCGAACGCGAGACCTTCCCCGGTCTGCTGGCCGCGGGCGCGCATCTGCAGGGCATGGTCGACTCCACGTACTGGCTCGACCTCGGCACCCCCCAGGCCTTCGTCCGCGGCTCCGCGGACCTGGTGCTCGGCCGGGCCCCCTCCCCGGCCGTCCCGGGGCGCTGCGGCGACCGCCTCGTCCTGGACAGCGCCTCCGTCGCGGGCGACGCCAAGCTGACCGGCGGCACGGTCATCGGCCCACAGGCCCGGGTGGGCGCGGGCGCGCGCATCGACGGCAGCACGGTGCTGGAGGGCGCCGTCGTGGAGGAGGGCGCCCAGGTGTGCGACTCGCTCGTCGGCGCGGGCGCGCGCATCGGCGCCCGTACGGTGCTGCAGGGCGCGGTGGTCGGCGACGGCGCGCTGGTCGGCCCGGACAACGAGCTGCGGGACGGCGTACGGGTGTGGTGCGGCGCGGACATCCCGGCGGGGGCGGTCCGCTTCTCGTCCGACCAGTGACGGGGGGCGCCGTAGGGCGGGTTGCCCTGAGGGCTCCGCTGTGTGCGGGTTCCGCTGTGTGCGGGTGCGGGTGCGGTGGTGGTTGCTGGGGTGCGCTTGCTGTTTGTGGTGGGTGGCGGGTGCGGGGCCTCCGGGGCGGCGCCCTGGACCGTATATTTACGGCGCCGTTGGCCGGGGGCGTTGGGTTGGTCGGGGATTGGCGCCACAAATACACGTAAGCGTCCAGGACACCACCCCTGCGGCCCCGCCCCCTCCCGTCTCGTCGGCGGCTCCCCGTCGGTGGCGTGAATTCGGCCTCTCCGGCGTTTGAGGAGCGGGGTCCGGGGCGGAGCCCCTCGTTTCGCAAGGGGTGTGGGGGCCCTTGCCCGAACCGAGGCCCTCCGAGGGCCTACATCGTCCGGAAGTCCCTGACCGCGAAGCGCGGCGCGCGGCGGGGCGGAGTGCGGCCGGACAGAAGGATCAGCCGGGTCGCACGGTAGCGCTGCCCCGCGTAGGGAGCCAGGAGTTCGAGCATCGCCTCGTCGTCCGCACCCCGCTCTCCGGTGAGCGCGTAGCCGACGATCTGCGGCAGATGCAGATCCCCGACCGTGATCGCGTCCGGGGTGCCATTGCTGCGCTGCAGGGTCTCCGCCGCCGTCCAGGGCCCGATGCCCGGGATCAGTTGCAGCCGGGCGGAGGCGGTGGCGAGGTCCATGGATGTGGCCTCCTCCAGTCGTCGGGCGACCCGGACGGCCCGCAGGATCGTCGAGGAGCGCTTGGTGTCCACGCCCGCGCGGTGCCACTCCCACGACGGGATCAGCGCCCAGGTACGCGGATCGGGCATGACCCGCATCCGCATCCCCTCGGCCGGGCCGGGCGCGGGCTCGCCATGGCGCTGGAGCAGCAGCCGCCAGGCGCGGTACGCCTCGACGCCGGTGACCTTCTGCTCGAGGATCGAGGGAATCAGGGATTCCAGGACCAGCCCGGTGCGGATGAGCCGGAGACCGGGGTGGCGGCGGTGCGCCTCGTGGACGAGCCGATGGCGGGGTACGAACGTGGAGGGGTCGTCGTCCGCCCCGAGGAGGGCGGGCAGGCCGTCCAGCAGCCACTCCGCACCCGGCCCCCAGGCCCTGCCCTCGACCTCCGCACCCTTGCGCGCGATCCGTATGGTCCCGGGCCCGGCCGGCGTCCGGCTCGCCCGCCAGAAGGCGCCGTCCGCGCCGACCTGAAACGCGGGATCCCCTGGGCCTCGCTGCAGCACGCCGAGGTTACGCGCGAGGTCGCAGGGCCCTGAAGGGCTCCAGGTACGTCTCACACACACCCCGCCACCCTACGACCCACGCGGGCCGGACAGGCGCCCGGTGTCACCGGGGGTGGGGGCCGCTCCCACGGGCTGAACGCACGACGGACAAACGGCCTGTGCCACCGGGGCGCGGACGCCGACGAGACGGAAGAGGGCGGGGTCGCGCCCACCACCACCCCCTCCCGGGCTGGATGTGGGAGGGGCAGGCGCCCGGTGCCACCGACGGGTGGCCGCGGGACGGCGGGAGGGGGCGGGGTCGCTCCCACCTCCGTCCAGCACCCGGCCTCCGGGCTGGATGTGGGAGGGGCAGGCGCCTGGTGCCACCGGTGGGGAGCCGCCGGTGAGACGGGAGGGGGCGGGGTCGCTCCCACCTCCGTCCAGCACCCGGCCTACGGGCTGGAGGTGGGAGGGGCAGGCGCTCTGTGCCACCGACGGGTGGCCGCGGGACGGCGGGAGGGGGCGGGGCCGCAGGGGTGGTGTCCTGGACGCTTACGTGTATTTGTGGCGCCAATCCCCGACCAACACAACGCCCCCGGCCAACGGCGCCGTAAATATACGGTCCAGGGCGCCGCCCCGGAGGCCCCGCACCCGGCACTCACCACACGCCCCACCGCGCCCCAAGTGCGCCCCGTCCCGAGGGCAACCCCGCGGCGCACCCCAGCAAACGCTCTCGCACCCGTGCCCCCACCCCGCACAACGCGCGCCCCCCTGCCCCCGCGCACACGACCCCACCGCACAACCGGCACGCGCAACCGGCACGCGCAACCGGCACGCGCAACCGCCACGCACGACCAGCCCGCACAACCGCTCCGCTCAGCTCACCCGCGGCATCGGCAACCTCGGACCCGCTCCCCGTACCCGCCCCCGTACCCGCCCCCGGACCCGCCCCCCGGACCCGCCCCCCGGACCCGAACCCCCCGCCCCGACGCCCTACCGCACCACCACGAACCCCTCGACCCCCCGCTCCGCCCGCGCCGCCGGCGGAACTGCCGCCTGGCCCACCGCGACCGTGCCCATCGGGTCCCAGTCGTCCGGCAGGCCCAGTACCTCACGCACCACCGGGCGGCAGAACATCGTGGACGACACCCACGCCGACCCCAGCCCCTCACCCGCCAGCGCGACCAGCAGGTTCTGCACCCCGGCGCCCGCCGCGACCACGAACATCTCGCGCTCCGCCGTGTTCCGCCGCGGGTCGGGGTAGGTGTGGGCGCCATCCGCGACCAGGCACGGGACCACCAGGTACGGCGCCTTGCGCAGCACATCGCCGCGCCGCACCCGCTTGGCGATGCTCTCCTCCGAGAAGCCGTCCCCCCGCAGGTCGGCGATCCAGGCATCCCGCATCGCGTCCAGCAGTCGCGTCCGCGACTCCTCCGACTCCAGCAGGACAAAGCGCCACGGCGTCGTATGGTGCGGCGCCGGCGCCGTGACGGCGGCGGCGACCGCGCGCCGCACCGCCGCGCCGTCCACCGGCTCGTCGGTGAACTCCCGGACCGTACGGCGCAGCGTCACGGCCTCCCGTACGGCCTCGGAGGTGCCCAGCCGGAACATGTCGTCCGCGGCGCCGCGCACCAACGCCCGCGCACCTTCATCGACCCCTTGCCCGTCAGACCCGCCAAGCCCATCCGGTCCACCAAACCCACCGAACCCATCAGACCCGCCCGCCCCATCAGACCCGCCCGCCCCATCAGACCCGTCGACCAGCCCCTCGAACGCCACCACCTGCGGAAGCCCCCGCAGCACCGCCACCGGCAACCCATCGGCCTTGCCCTTGACCAGGTCACCCGCCGCGGCCAGCTCATCGGCGGTGGCGACGATGGTCGCGCTCAGCGCGTTTCCGTACGCGTCGACGCCGCCGCGCAGATCGTCCAGGACCCGCACCCCCGCGGCCCCGATGGCGACGTCGGTGACCCCGGTCCGCCAGGGCCGCCCGAAGGTGTCGGTGACGATGACGCCGACCTCCACGCCGAGCACTTCCCGCAGCCCGGCCCGGATCGCCCGCGCCGAGGCGTCGGGGTCCTCGGGGAGCAACAGGACCGTCCCGGACGGGGTGTTGGAGGCATCGACCCCGGCGGCGGCCATGACCAACCCGTGCCGGGTCTCGACGATCCGGGTGCGGCCGCGCCGCGCCACGACCCGCACCGTCTCGGCGTCTATGGCCGCCTCGCGGTCGGTCGCCTCGACGACGCGCCCCTCCGCCTTGCTGACGATCTTGGAGGTGACCAACAGCACATCCCCGTGCGCGAGCCCGGGCAGCCCACCGGAGGTCGCGGCGTCGGCGATGAGCTTGGCGAGGTCGTCACCGGGCCGCACCTCGGGCATACCGGGCAGGGCCCACACCTGATACGACGGCAGCTCCCGCGCCGCGTCCCCCGACATGCCACCCGCCCCGTCCCGCAACGCGCTCATCCCCGCACCTCTTCCGCCAGCATCAGCGCCTCGGCCGCCATCGCCGCCGTGGCCTTGAGGTCCGTCATCATCAGCGGGATCGCCCGGCAGCGGATCCCGGCGGCCTCGACCTCATCGACCGCGCCCGCGTCCACGGTGTCGACGAGCCAGCCGTCCAGCAGCCCGGAGCCGTAGTGCTTGGCGACGGCGGCGGCGGTGGACTCGACGCCGACGGCGGCGAGCACCTTGTCGGCCATGCCGCGCACGGGCGCGTCGCCCACGATGGGGGACAGGCCCACGACCGGGATCCCGGCGTCGGCGATGGCCTCGCGCACACCGGGCACGGCGAGGATCGTGCCGACGCTGACGACCGGGTTGGACGGCGGGAAGAGGACGACGTCGGCGTCGGCGATGGCCTCCAGGACGCCGGGCGCCGGTTTGGCCTGGTCGGCGCCGACGGGAACGACGGCGTGGGCGGGCACGGAGGCGCGCAGCCGCACCCAGTACTCCTGGAAGTGGACGGCCTTACGGCTCTCGCCGTCCGGGGCGTCCGGGTCGTCGATCAGGACGTGGGTCTCGACGCGGTCGTCCGTCATGGGCAGCAGCCGCACCCCTGGCTGCCACCGGGCGCACAGCGCCTCGGTGACGGCGCTCAGCGGATAGCCCGCGCCGATCATCTGCGTACGGACTATGTGCGTGGCGAAGTCGCGGTCGCCGAGGCCGAACCACTCGGGCCCCACCCCGTACGCCGCCAGCTCCTCCTTGACGGTGAAGGTCTCGTCGGCCCGGCCCCACCCCTGCTCCTCGTGGATGCCACCGCCGAGGGTGTACATCACGGTGTCGAGGTCGGGACAGACCTTGAGACCGAAGAGGTGGATGTCGTCGCCGGTGTTCCCGATGACGGTGATGTCGGCGTCCGGAGCCGCCGACATCAGACCGCGAAGGAAACGGGCGCCGCCGATACCGCCTGCCAGAACCACAATGCGCATGGGAGACAGTCTGGCAGCAGCCCCGGACATCGCGGGCGTTCGGGGCGGCTCAGCGACCCGGGGCGCCCAGCGTGCCGGGGGCCGCGACAGGGGCGGCGGGGGCGGACAACTCGGCGCTTTGGGTGGGGTGCAGCGGCATCTCGGTCAGCCCGGGGAAGTAGATGTGCAGGCTGACGGCCGGTTCGAGGGCGTCGTTGACGACGTCGTGCACATAACCGGGCGCGAAGACGCGCTGTGCGCCGGCGCGCAGCGCATGCCGCACGCCGCGCGTTCCCACCCGTTCGGTGAGCTCGCCCTGGAGCACGGTCAGCACCCCGGAGGAGCGGCCGTGGTCATGGGCTCCGCTGCCCTGTCCGGGCACCCAGCTGAGCAGCCACACCTCATAGCCGGGGCCGGTGCGCAGCCGGTGGTACCAGCGGCTGGTGGCGTCGTACTGGACGAGGGATGCCCAGCCGTCGCGGTCGGCCGCGATGGTGCGGGCCAGGCCCGCGAAGGCGGAGACGGTGGAGGGGTGCGCGGGTACGGGCGGCAGCAGATGCGGGATGGCGAGCGGGTCACCGGCGATCTGGACGTCGCTGTTCATGGCGGGGGTTCCTCGGCGGGAAGGGCGCGGAGAGGTGCGCCTTGGGGAGGCGGTAAGGGCGCGAAGTGCGGTGCGAACGTGGTCTCAGGACGAGACGCCGTAGGCGAAGCGAGGGAAACGCGGAGAAAGCTGGAGCTCGGAGGGCATCAACAGCTCGAACAGCGACAGCGAGCCTGCACGGCGCAGCGGAACCCGTGGTCACGGGTCGGCAGGGGCGCGTGGGTCACTGACATGCGACCAAGGAGACCCGGATCGCCGCGCGCTGTCAACTTGATCTCACGTTTCAGCTCAAGGTTCACCTCATCCGGTCGCTATGGAGGCAGAAAGGTTTGTGCGCGCGTTGTACCGGTGAGACGGCGCATCAACGCGCATCAACGCGCACCACCCCCGCACGACCCCTGCACGATCCCCGCACGACCCCTGCGCCACCCCGCCCCATCTCCCGTGCGATGCAACGGGACCGGCGTCGGTGGCGTCCTCCTCGGTGAGCGTGAGAGGAGGGACTCGGGCGTCGGATGGGGAAGGTGTCGCGTTTAGGCCGATTTGAACACTTTCCGCGCAGCCTTGGTTCCGCAGAGTGAATAAGAGGCCCAATAGCAGATCTCGGCTTGACTGGCCCGGATCGGCACACTTGTAATTTCACTCGTGTCGTTCTGCCGCTTCATCGACGGCATCAGGCACGGGGACGCAAAGACAGACGAGGGGCGCACATGACCGAGTTGTTCCAGCAACTGCTGGTCGAAGAGGCGGACGAGGAGCTCGGTTGGCAGGAGCGCGCGCTGTGCGCCCAGACCGATCCGGAATCGTTCTTCCCGGAAAAGGGCGGATCCACCCGTGAGGCGAAGAAAGTCTGCCTCGCCTGTGAGGTCCGTTCCGAGTGCCTCGAGTACGCCCTCGCCAACGATGAGCGGTTCGGCATCTGGGGTGGTCTGTCCGAGCGCGAGCGCCGCCGACTGAAGAAGGCCGCCGTCTGACACCCGCCGCGGGACCCGTCCGACTCGCCGGACCCGTCGGTCCCGTCGACCCGTCGGTCCCGTCGACCCGTCGGACCTGTCCGAGCGGTCGGCCCCGGCGGCTTGTGGGCCCCGTCGACCCGTCGGCGCATGGGCCCCGCCGGCCGCGCCGACTCGTGGCGCCCGTCGGCCCCGTCCGGCTTGAGGGCCCGTCAGCCCTGCCGGAACCGTATGACCCGCGCTGCCATATCCGCACAGTTCGCGGCGGAGTGAGCCACCGCGACCGGTCCGCCCCCCGCCCGCATGGTGACGGGAGGCGGACCGGTCGCATACACAGCCGTTAGTGTGGGGCCCCGTCCGAGACGCTCCAACGCCCCCAGGGGGCGCGCGTCCACCGCAGTCCAGCGAACCGGGGCCCGTACCTCGATGTCCGTGCACAGCCACCAGGCGGCCCAATATCCGGCCGCCAACGCCGCGTTTGCGCCCGCTCAAGAACCGGTTCAGACACCGGCCTATCCGCGTCATGTCGTCACCGCCGTCCTGGTCGCCCACGACGGCGCCCGCTGGCTGCCCGACGCGCTGTCCGGTCTGCTCGGCCAGGAGCGCCCAGTCCAGAGCGTCGTCGCGGCCGACACCGGCAGCGCCGACGACTCCGCCCGGCTGCTCACCGAGGCCCTCGGCGACGAGCGGGTGCTGCATATGGCGCGCCGCAGCGGCTTCGGCACGGCCGTCGCCGAGGCGGTCCGTACGGCGCCGGTGCTCGGCCCCGAGGAGCTCACCTACCTCAAGCGCCCCAGCGGCTGGGACCCCGTCAACCGGACCTGGCGCGACGACGCGTACGACCTGCCGGAGCTGCCGCACGGCGAGCCCGTCCAGTGGCTGTGGCTGCTGCACGACGACTGCGCGCCCGAGCCCGACGCGCTGGCCGAGCTGCTGCGGGTCGTCGACGCCGAGCTCACCGCCAACCGCGAGCCCGCGATCGTCGGCCCCAAGCTGCGCGGCTGGTACGACCGCCGGCAGCTGCTCGAAGTCGGCGTCAGTATCGCTCGCAGCGGCCGCCGCTGGACCGGACTGGAGCGGCGCGAGCAGGACCAGGGCCAGCACGACCAGGTGCGCCCCGTGCTGTCGGTGTCCAGCGCGGGCATGCTGGTGCGCCGCGATGTGTGGGAGGAGCTGGGCGGTTTCGACGCCCGGCTGCCCCTGATGCGGGACGACGTCGATCTGTGCTGGCGTGCCCAGGCGGCCGGCCACCAGGTGCTGATCGCTCCGGACGCCGTGCTGCGGCACGCGGAGGCGTCCGCGCGCGAGCGGCGGCCCATCGACTGCGTGGGGCGCTCCGTGGCGAACCCCCATCGCGTGGACAAGGCCGGCGCCGTCTACACCCTGCTGGTCAACACCCGTGGCGCGCTGCTGCCCTATGTGATGCTGCGGCTTCTGTTCGGCACGCTGCTGCGCACCCTGGCCTATCTCGTGGGCAAGGTGCCGGGGCAGGCCCTGGACGAGGTCGCCGGTCTCTTCGGCATCCTGTTGCGGCCGGGGCGGATCCTCGCCGCGCGCAAGCGCAGAGGCCGCCCCGCGGCGGAGCCGAGCGAGCTGAGGCCGCTGTTCCCACCGCCCGGCGCGACCGTAAGGGCGACGGTCGAGCAGGTCGCCAGCAATATAGGCGGCCGTTCCGAGCCCGAACTGTCCTCCGGCGGGCGGCACGGCGCGGTCGAGTCCGGGCCCGGCGGCGATGACGCCGACTTCCTGGAGATCGAGCAGTTCGCCCGGCTCAAGCGGATCGCGCGCAAGCCCGGTCCGATGCTCTTCCTCGTCCTGCTGGTGGTCTCGCTGGTCGCCTGCCGGGATCTGCTCGGCGCGGGCGCGCTCGCGGGCGGCGCCCTGCTGCCCGCGCCCGCTCATGTCTCCGAGCTGTGGTCGAGCTATGTGGACGGCTGGCATCCGGTCGGCACCGGCGGAACGCAGTCCGCGCCGCCGTATCTGGCCGCCCTCGCCGCGCTGGGCACGGTCTTCCTGGGCTCCACGGGCTTCACGCTGACCCTGCTGCTGGTCTGTTCGGTGCCGCTGGCCGGGTTCATCGCGTACTTCGCGTCCCGGCCGCTGGTCGAGTCCCGGCTGCTGCGCGCCTGGGGAAGCGTCGCGTACGCCTTCCTCCCGGCCGCGACCGGGGCGCTCGCGGGCGGGCGGCTCGGCACCGCCGTGCTCGCCATACTGCTGCCGCTGATGGCCCGGGCCGCGGCCGCCGCGAGCGGGTTCACCAGCAATGGGACGCGGCTGCCGAGCTGGCGGGCGGCGTGGGCCTACGCGCTGCTGCTGACGTTCACCATGGCCTTCACCCCGGTCGTCTGGCCGATGGCGCTCCTCCTGGGCGCCGGCGTGCTCGTCCTGCGCCACCGGCAGAGCGGCACCGAGCAGCTCATGGGGTACGGGCTGCGGTTCCTGACCGTGGTCGTCACCCCGCTCGTCGTGCTCGCCCCCTGGTCGCTGGATCTCCTTACCGACCCCGCCCGCTTCCTCGAGGAGGCCGGGCTGGACCGCGGCGCCGGTTCGGCGTCCGCCCTGGATCTGCTCGCGCTCAGCCCCGGCGGCCCCAAGGGCGGCGGCACGCTGGCGCTGCTCGGTTTCGTCCTGGCCGCCCTCGCCGCCCTGATGCGCGGGGAGCGGCAGACGGTGGTGCGCACCGCGTGGGTCGTGGCGCTCACCGGCTTCCTCTTCGCGGCGTTCACGGGCGGCTCCGGCTGGGCCGGGCCCGCGACCCTCGTCTACGGCCTGGCGCTGCTGACCGCCGGTGTGGTCGGCGCCGAGAACGCGCGCGAGCGGGTCGCGGCGCAGAGCTTCGGCTGGCGCCAGCCGGTGGCGCTGCTGATCGCGGTCGCCACGGTCGCCGCGCCGCTGTACGCCGCCGTCAGCTGGATGGTGAGCGGCGCGGACGGCCCGGTGGGGCGGCGCGACCCCTCGCAGGTTCCGGCGTTCGTGGCGGCGGAGAGCGCCACCGAGGACCAGGCCCGCACTCTGGTGCTCGGCGGCGGCAGCAGCGCCGCCCATGCCGACTACGCCCTGGTGCGCGGCTCCGGCGCCCGGCTGGGCGAGGGCGAACTCGCGGCGGCGGGCGGCGCCGACACCCGGCTCGACGGTGTCGTGGCCAATCTGATCGCGGGCTCCGGCGCCGACCAGACCCGGCAGCTCGGCGGCTACGCGGTGCGCTATGTGTACGTCCAGAAGGGCGCGCCGTCCGAGATGGAGCGGGTGCTGAACGCGACCCCGGGCCTCACCCAGCTCAGCCGGGAGCACGGCGGGGTGCTGTGGCGGGTCGACCAGCGGGTCTCGCGGGTCTCCATCGTCCCGGCGGAGTCCTCGGGCCGCCCGGCGGGCGGGGCGGCGGCCAAGCCGGTGCATGTGGCGTCCGGCCCGGTCGAGGCGCACACCACGGTGCCGGACGGCGCGGCCGGGCGGGTGCTGCGGATCGCCGACCGGTCCGCGCCCGACTGGCAGGCCACGCTCGACGGCAAGCCGCTGAAGGCGACGACGGTCGACGGCTGGGCGCAGGGCTTCGAACTCCCGGCGACCGGCGGCCGGTTGGACCTCACCTACGACACGCCCATCACGCATACCGCGTGGGTGTGGGCGCAGGGGCTGCTCGCGGTCGTGCTGCTGGTGCTCGCACTGCCGGGCCGCCGGCGGAACGTCGACGACGACCTGCCGGACGCGGAGGCCGCGGCCGCCGTCATCACCGCCGAGGACCTGGCGGGCGACGGACGCCGGGCGCGGCGGCTGCGGGCCGCCGCGGAGGCGCAGGCCGTACAGGCCGAGGCCACCCAGGGGCGGCCCGAGCCGGATCCGGCCGCCGCGGACGCCGTGCCCCCGCGGCCGGACGAGATCCCCCCGCAGCCGGGCGAGCCACCGCTGCGGCCGCTCGCCGAACCGGCCGCCATGGGCGACCCTTACGGCGACCGGGCGGCGGCGAACGACCCTTACGGCGACCAGGCGGTGGCGAACGATCCGTACGGCGACCGGACGGCCGCCGGTGACCCGTACGCGGCGGTGCCGCATCAGCAGCAGGCCGTACCGCACCAGCAGCAGTACGGGCAGCAGTGGGACGCCCAGACGTACGCCGACGCCGGATACGGCCAGTACCCGGCCGATCAGTACCAGGGGGAGCAGTACCAAGGCGAGCAGTACCAGGGCGAGGGCTACCCGGGTCAGTACCCCGGCGGCCAGTACCCGGCCGGTGACTACCAGGGCGGCTATCAGGACACCGGCTACCCGGCGGGCTATCAGGAGGGCCAGTACCAGGAGGGTCAGTTCCAAGAGGGCCAGTACCCGGCGGACCCGTACGCGGGCGGCCAGTACACCGACCCTTACGGCTACGACCAGCAGCAGCCCTACCCCGACGGCGGCCACCCCCCGCAGGGCGATACGACGTACGGCGGCGCCGACCCCGAGGACCGCCGCGACGGGAGCGAGCAGCAGCGATGAACCGCACCACCCTGTCCCTGATCGGCGCCGCCACGGCCCTGGCCGCCGTCACCGGCGTCGCGGCCCTCACCGGGGGCTCCTCCGATGACACGGACTCCGCCGCGAAGGCCGCCACCCGGCTGCCCGTGCAGCGCTCGACGCTGCTGTGCCCGACGCCCTCCTCCTCGGAGGTGAGCGGCACCACCTACACCGCCTACACGCCCAAGCGGGACGGCGTGGACGCCAAGGACGGCACCGCCGAACTGCTGCCCGCCCAGAACCCCGCTGATGACGTGGCGGATCCCGGCGGCGATGACGGCGGTAAGGACGACGAGAACGGCAAGGACGACAAGAAGGGCGGCCAGGCGTCCCCGGGCGGCGGCAAGCCCGTACTGCCCCTGAAGGAGCCCGGGAAGCCCGTCACCACCGACGTGGACAGCGAGGGCGCCCCCGCGCTCATCGGCACCGCCGACGGCCGCTTCGCGCCCGGCTGGACCGTCCAGCAGACCACCACGATCGACGCGGGCAGCGGACGCGGCATCCTGGGCACCGCGTGCACCGCCCCCGACACGGACTTCTGGTTCCCCGGCGTCAGCACCGACAAGAACCGCCAGGACTTCGTCCACCTGACGAACCCGGACGACGCCGCCGCCGAGGTGGATCTGAAGCTCTACGGACCGAGCGGTCGGCTGAAGCCCTCGACCGACGAGTCGATCACGGTCCCGCCGCGCTCCACCGTGCCGGTCCTGCTCTCGACCCTCACCGAGCAGCGGGCGGCCAGTGCCTCGCTCCGCGTGACGGCCCGCACCGGCCGGCTCGGCGCGGCCGTACAGGCCGTGGACCAGAAGGCGGGGAGCGACTGGCTCCCGGCCTCCGCCGTGCCCTCGACGAGCGTGGCGATCCCCGGCATCCCCAAGGACGCCACCTCGGCGCGCCTGGTCGTCTTCGCGCCCGGGGCCGACGACGCCGACCTCAAGGTGCGGCTGGCCGGGCCGAACAACTCGATCACCCCCGCCGGCCATGAGTCACTGCACGTCAAGAGCGGGATGACGACCGCGATCGACCTCGGCGACGTGACCAAGGGCGAGCCCGGCTCGCTGCTGCTCACCCCCGAGGGCGGCGACGGTCCGGCGACGCCGGTGGTGGCCGGGCTCCAGGTGACCCGGGGCAAGGGGAGCGACCAGGAGACGGCGTTCATCCCGGCGACCGGCGCGATCGAGCGCAGCGCCACCGCGGCCGACAACCGCACCAAGGGCTCGACGCTCTCCCTGGTGGCGCCGGGAGCGACCGCCAAGGTGCGGATCACCGCCTCGGCGGGTGCCGGCGGCGGCAGCCCGGTCAGCAAGACCTACGAGGTCAAGGGCGGCACCACCCAGGCGCTGGAACCGCCGCACCCGGCCTCGGGCAAGGGCCCGTACGCGGTGACGGTCGAGCGGCTCTCCGGCGGCCCGGTGCACGCCTCGCGGATGCTGGCGCTGCCGCAGGGCGGGGTGCCGATGTTCACGATCCAGCCGCTGCCGGACGACCGGGGCATGGTCGCGGTGCCCGAGGCGGGCCAGGACCTGTCCCTGCTCAACGACGACTAGAGCCGCGCCTGGGGACGGCTAGGGCCGCACTCGGGGGCGTCTGGGGGCCGCTCCTGCGCCCTGGGGCCCTGCGGCCCGCGCCGGGGCCTGCCACGGGGGTTCGCGGCCCGCGCCGGAGCCTGCCAGGGGGCTCGCGGCCCGTCCCCGGGGCAGCCCGCGCCTCGGGGCGCGTCGTGCCTCGGGAGGGGCCGCGGCCCGCTACTCCTGTCCGTACCGAGGGTCCACGGACTCCGGGGCCAGCCCCAGCAGCTCCGCCACCTGCTCGACCACGACCTCATGCACCAGCAGCGCCCGCTCGTCCCGGTTCTTCGCCCGGATCTCGACCGGGCGGCGGTAGATCACGATCCGGTCCGGCGTGTCCCCGCGGGCCGCGATGAAGCGCCCGAGCGGCACGGACTCGCCGTCCCAGCCGTCCGGCCCGCCGTGCCCGTCCGGACCCCCGCCCGACCCCGGGCCGCCCAGTCCCGACGTGGGCACCTCCAGCACCGTGAAGTCGACTCCGGAGAGCTGTGGCCAGCGTCTCTCCAGCCGCTCGGCCGAGTCCTGCACCAGATCGACGAAGGACTCCGCGCGGCTGACCGAGAGCGGCACCTGGGGCGGCGCGATAGGGCCGCGCATACCTCGTCCGTGGCGGTCGCGACGGCGAGGGCGCGGCTCGGACTGATGGGGATGTACGGGCCTGGTCATCACTCACGAGGGTAGCCGTCGCCTGCCCGCCCCCGTGCGCTTACCGGACAGCCGTGCCGGATGTCGCCAAATGAGCATTCCAGCCATGCTTGGGTCCAAAAACGGACGTCTCTTGCGTCGCTTCTCTGGCCCAGGATGACCCCTCTCGGTTCGAGTGCTGACCGGATTCGTTGTCGGCGGTTTTTGCCGCGCCTGAAGTCCGTGCTGGTCAACCGGTAAGTTCACGTTTCGGGTGCACGGGGCGAACCAGGACGACACGGCGGAGTGAGCTGGTGGAGAGTCGTCGCGGCCCGCTCAAGAGTGCGGTACCGTCCAACGTCGTGAGCCCTGTACGTCGCTGTTCGCGCACCGCCTGCGGCCGCCCCGCCGTCGCGACGCTGACGTACGTCTATGCGGACTCGACCGCCGTTCTCGGGCCGCTCGCCACCTACGCGGAGCCCCACTGCTACGACCTGTGCTCGGAGCACTCGGAGCGGCTGACCGCCCCGCGTGGCTGGGAGGTCGTCCGGCTCGCCGTCGACACCGGTCCGACGCGGCCCAGCGGTGACGATCTGGAGGCGCTGGCCAACGCGGTCCGCGAGGCCGCCCGCCCGCATGAGCGCGCTGCTGGGGCGGCGTCCGGTTCGGGAGGCCCCGGAGCCGGGAGCGGACACGGCGGCCGGGAGGGCGACCCGCGCGAGGTCGCGCGCCGCGGCCATCTGCGGGTCCTGCGGTCGCCCGAGTCCTGATCGGCTCCTCCCCGCGCTTCCCCCGCGATCTCCCCGCACTTTCCCCGTGATCTTCCCGCACCTCCCCGCGATCTTCTCGCGAGCGTCTCGCGGTCCTCTCCGGCCCCTTGTTCGGATCACTTGCTGACGGAGCATTGACTGTGACTTGGCGCGGACACGACCATGCGTGCACCCCAGGGTCCTCCGTTTCCGCATTACGGATGTGACCTTCCAGGGATGGCCCATGCCGGGAGGCCCGTGTGTTCGTGCAGCAGTTGGACCCCGTCGCCGATTCACTCTCCCTGTCCGCCCTCGTCGCCGCCCTGCCCCTCGTCACCGTCCTCGTCCTGCTCGGCGGGGTGCGGATGCGCGCCCACTACGCGGGCCCCATCGGGCTCGTCGTCGCCGCGCTCGTCGCCTGCCTCCCGTACGGGATGCCCGTCGGCCAGGCCCTCTCCAGCGCCGTCCAGGGAGCGCTCTTCGGTCTCTTCCCCATCATGTGGATCGTCGTCAACGCCCTGTGGGTGTACCGGATGACCGTCCGCACCGACCACTTCGATGTGCTGCGCCGCTCCTTCGGCCGGCTCTCGGACGATCCCCGCGTCCAGGCCCTCGTCATCGCCTTCTGCTTCGGTGCGCTCCTGGAGGCGCTCGCCGGGTTCGGCGCACCCGTGGCGATCTGCTCCGTCATGCTCGTGGCGCTCGGCTTCGACCCGGTGCGCGCCGCCGTTGTCGCGCTCGTCGCCAACACCGCACCGGTCGCCTTCGGCGCCATGGCCACCCCCGTGGTGACGCTGGCTCAGGTCACCGGGCTGCCGCTGGACTCCGTCGCCTCCGTCGTGGGCCGGCAGACCCCGCTGCTCGCCCTTGTCGTCCCGCTGCTGCTGGTCGCGCTCGTGGACGGCCGGCGCGGGCTGCGTGAGACCTGGGCGCCCGCGCTGGCCTGCGGGTTCGCCTTCGCCGTCGCCCAGTTCACCGTCTCCAACTACCTCTCCGTCCAGCTCGCCGACATCGCGGCGGCGCTGGTCGGCGCGGCCGTGCTGGTGGCCATGCCCGCCGCCCGGCGCCCCGCAGAGGAGCCGGTGCGCGCCGCCGTGCTCACCGGCGTACGCAGCGACGACCTGGACCGCGAGGACGCGCGCCCCGAGGTGCTGCGTGCCTACGCCCCGTACGCGCTCATCGTGGCGATCTTCTCCATCGCCCAGATCGGCCCGGTCAAGGACCTCCTGGCCAAGGCCACCCGCACCTTCGACTGGCCCTTCCTGGACGTCGCCGCACCCGACGGAAAGCCGGTCGGCGCCAATGTCTTCTCGCTGCCCCTGATCGCCACCGGCGGCACCCTGGTGCTGGTGGCCGGGGTGGCCACCGTCGCCGTGCTGGGGGTGACCGCCCGCGACGCCGTGCGGGAGTGGACGGCCACGGTGCACGAACTGCGTCATGCGATCCTTACGGTCACCTCGGTGCTCGCGCTCGCCTATGTCATGAATCTTTCCGGGCAGGCCGCCAGCATCGGGCACTTCGTCGCGGCCGCCGGGGCCGGGCTGGCCTTCCTCTCCCCGGTGCTCGGCTGGTTCGGCGTCGCCGTCTCCGGCTCGGACACCTCCGCGAACGCCCTCTTCGGCGCCCTCCAGGTGACCGCAGCCCATGAGTCCGGGCTCTCCCCGGATCTGCTCGCCGCCGCCAACAGCTCGGGCGGGGTGCTCGGCAAGATGATCTCCCCGCAGAACCTCACCATCGCCTGTGCGGCGGTCGGGCTGAAGGGGCGGGAGGGGGATCTGCTCCGTAAGGTCCTGCCGTGGAGCCTCGCGCTGCTACTGGTGATGTGCCTCATCGTCGTCGCGCAGTCGTCGTTCCTGCTGAGCTGGATGCTGCCGTGACCCGGCCGGGGACGCCCGGCAGCACGCCACGCCGCCGTGACCCGGCCCGGGGCGCCCGGCAGCACGCCGCGCGACGGGGCTCACAGTTCCGGCCCAGGTCCTGCGGGTAGGTTTTGAGGTCCGCAGGGACGTCCCCAGAGACGTCCGCAGAGACATCTTCACCAGGACCTCCAGAAGGGGTTGGCTGTGCCCGACTTGTCGCAGATCGTGAAGGCGTACGACGTGCGCGGTGTGGTCCCGGACCAGTGGGACGAGTCGCTCTCGGAACTCTTCGGCGCCGCCTTCGCCCGGGTGACCGGCGCGGACGCGATCGTCGTCGGCCATGACATGCGCCCCTCCTCGCCCGGTCTGGCGCGGGCCTTCGCGCGCGGTGCCGCCTCGCTCGGGGTGGATGTGACCGAGATCGGGCTGTGCTCGACCGATCAGCTCTACTTCGCGAGCGGACATCTCGACCTGCCCGGCGCGATGTTCACCGCCAGCCACAACCCCGCGCAGTACAACGGCATCAAGATGTGCCGCGCGGGCGCCGCCCCCATCGGCCAGGACAGCGGGCTCGCCGACATCCGCGCCCTGGTCGAGGAATGGGCCGACAGCGGCGCGCCCGAGCCCGCCGCCGAGGCCGGCACCATCACCCAGCGGGACGTCCTGGCCGACTACGCCGCCCATCTGCGCTCGCTGGTGGACCTGACCGCCATCCGGCCGCTGAAGGTCGTCGTGGACGCGGGCAACGGCATGGGCGGCCACACCGTCCCGACCGTCTTCGAGGGGCTCCCGCTCGAGCTCGACGCCCTCTACTTCGAGCTGGACGGCACCTTCCCCAACCACGAGGCCAACCCGCTCGACGCCAAGAACATCGTCGATCTGCAGGCCCGGGTCCTGGAGACCGGCGCCGACCTCGGGCTCGCCTTCGACGGCGACGCCGACCGCTGCTTCGTCGTGGACGGGAGCGGCGAGCCGGTGTCGCCCTCCGCCATCACCGCCCTGGTCGCCGCCCGCGAGCTGGGCAAGCACCCGGGCGGGACGGTCATCCACAACTGCATCACCTCGTGGTCGGTCCCGGAGGTCGTCAAGGAGAACGGCGGCGCCCCCGTCCGCACCCGCGTGGGCCACTCCTTCATCAAGGCCGAGATGGCCCGCACCGGCGCGATCTTCGGCGGTGAGCACTCCGCGCACTACTACTTCCGCGACTTCTGGAACGCCGACACCGGCATGCTGGCCGCCCTGCACGTCCTGGCCGCGCTCGGCGGCCAGGAGGGCCCGCTGTCGGAGCTGGTCGCGCAGTACGACCGGTACGCGGCCTCCGGGGAGATCAACAGCACTGTCGACGACCAGACCGGGCGCATGGAGGCGGTCAAGGCGGCGTACGAGGGCCGCGAGGACGTCGAGCTCGATGAACTCGACGGCCTTACGGTCACCGCCGCCGACTGGTGGTTCAACCTCCGCCCCTCCAACACCGAGCCGCTGCTGCGGCTGAACGTGGAGGCGCGGGACGCGGAGCGGGTGGCCGGGGTCCGCGACGAGGTCCTCTCCATCGTCCGCGCGTAAGCCTTACGGCGCCCCGCGCGCGGACCCCGCGGACGTCCGCGTCCTTACGGCGGTCCGCACGCGGGGGCGCACGGCGTCGCCGGAGCCCGGGGCGAGCCCCCGGGCTCCGCCGCCCACCGGCCGCGCCCCGCCCCTGCCCGGCGGTACGCTGACCACGCCGGGCCGATGTCCGGCTGGACCCATACCCGAAGGGACGCCCCATGCCGCTCGAAGCCGGTCTTCTGGAGATCCTCGCCTGCCCGGCGTGCCACGCCCCGCTGCGCGAGGAGCAGTCCCCAAAGACCCCCGAGCTGGTGTGCACGGGCGCGGGGTGCGGTCTCGCGTACCCCGTCCGGGACGGCATCCCCGTGCTGCTCGTCGACGAGGCCCGCCGCCCGGCCTGACCCGGCGGTCCGCCGGAGCCCCAGCCCCGCGCGGTCCCGCGCGTACCGCCCGCCACGGCGATCGGAGGCCGAAGCACGATGCTCGACGAATCCCTCCTCGACGCCCCAGAGGCCCTGGCCCGCGCCGATAGCCGCGGGCTGCTGCGCGGAGCCGCCGAATCCGGCGCCCGCATCCGCACCGCCGCCCGGCACGCCACCGAGGCGGGGATCGGCGACCTCAAGCCGGACGGGCGGCCGCGCGCCGTCATGGTCGCGGGCCCGGGTGCGGCCGGAACCTGCACCGCCGATCTCCTCGGCGCGCTCAGCGGGGGCAACTGCCCGGTCAGCCTGATCGGGCCCACCGGCGTGGCCCCCGCGCCGGGCGCGCTGCGCTGGACGCTGCCCGGCTGGGCGGGCCCGCTCGACCTGCTGGTCGTCGCGACGCCGGACGGTACGGAACCGGGCCTTCCGCGCCTGGTCGAGCAGGCGTACCGCCGCGGCTGCGCGATCGTCGCGGTCGCCCCGGCACAGTCCCCGCTGGCCGACGCGGTCGCGCAGGCGCGCGGCCTGATGGTGCCGCTGGCCAGGGCGCCGTACGCCTCGGCCCCGTACGCCACGGGCGGGTACAGCACCGATCCGTACCGCAGGGACCCGCATGCGCCCGGCGCGGCCGAGGACGACGACGCCGCCCGCGCCGAGGGCGCCCTGGGGGATGCCCCCGGCTCGTACGGGACGCCGTCCGTCCCGCACCCCGTCGAGCCGCCCGGCACCGCCCCCGACGAGATGGCCGGCCCCGCGCTGCCCGGCACGCTGTGGGCCCTGCTCACCCCGCTGCTCCTGCTGGTCGACCGGATCGGCCTGGTGTCCGCGTCGTCCGCCGCGCTGCTGCAGGTGGCCGACCGGCTCGACCAGGTCGCCGAGCGCTGCGGTCCGGCCATCGCCACCTACACCAACCCCGCCAAGACGCTCGCGGCCGAGCTCGCCGGGGCGCTTCCGCTGCTGTGGACCGAGGGCCCGGTCGCCGCCGCGACGGGACGGCGCTTCGCGCGGCTGCTCGCGTCGCTCGCCGGGCGGCCCGCGCTCGTCGCCGAGCTCCCGGGGGCGCTCGCCGCGCATGGCGCGATGCTGACCGGGGCGTTCGCGGGCGGGGCCGACCCGGACGACTTCTTCCGCGACCGGGTGGAGGAGGCCGAGGCGCTTCGCGCCCGGATCGTGCTGCTCCACGAGGAGCCGGTGGGCCCGGTCTCGGCGGTGCCGACCGCCCGGGAGCTCGCACTGGCGCATGACACCGCCTTCAGCGAGCTGGAACCGGCCGAGGGCACCCCGCTGGAGCGCGCCGCGGAACTTCTCGCCATCACGGATTTCGCCGCCGTTTACCTGGCGCTCGCTTCGGCCGATAGAACTTGACGCCGTCGGAGCACTGACGTCGTGGACCACGGCAACGTGCACGCCGTAGACCTCGGCAACGTGCACGCCGCAGACCTCGACAACGTGACGCCGCAGACCTCTGGAACAGACCTCCGGAACGTGACGCCGTAAGACCACGCAACGCCGTAAGACCACGCACCACCCGCCCCACGTCCCTCACTGCACAGTCAGGAACCGCACCGCATGGACCGCCTCGTCAACACCGTGCGCCCCTACGCCTGGGGCTCCACCACCGCCATCCCCGAGCTGCTGGGCGTCCGGCCGACCGGGGAGCCGCAGGCCGAGATGTGGATGGGAGCACACCCCGGGGCGCCGTCCCGGGTCGACCGGGGCACGGGCCCCGTCGCGCTCTCCGAGGTGATCGCCGCGGACCCCGAGGGCGAGCTCGGCGCGGACGCCGTAAGCCTCTTCGGGCCGCAGTTGCCGTTCCTGCTGAAGGTGCTGGCCGCCGCCTCGCCGCTGTCGCTCCAGGTCCACCCCGACCTCGAGCAGGCCAAGGAGGGCTACGCGGACGAGGAGGAGCGCGGCGTTCCGGCCGATGCCCCGCATCGCAACTACAAGGACGCCAACCACAAGCCCGAGTTGATATGCGCGCTCACGCCGTTCAACGGGCTGTGCGGCTTCCGCGACCCGAACGAGGCGGCCGAACTGCTCGCCGTCCTGGAGGTCGACTCGCTCAAGCCGTACGTCGACATCCTGCACGCCCACCCGGAGTCGCACGCCCTGCGCGAGGTGCTGACCGCCGTGCTGACGGCCGACCCGGAGGCGATGACGGAGACCGTAAGGCAGGCAGCGGCCGCCGCCGAGCGGCTCGGCGCGCTGGACGGGCCGCACGCCCCGGCGTACGCGGCGTACGCCTCCATCGCGCAGCACTACCCGGGCGACCCCGGGGTTATCGCCGCGATACTGCTCAACTTCGTGACCCTCCAGCCCGGCGAGGCGCTCTACCTCGGCGCCGGCGTACCGCACGCCTATCTCGACGGCCTGGGCGTCGAGATCATGGCCAACTCCGACAATGTGCTGCGCTGCGGGCTGACGCCCAAGCATGTGGACGTCCCCGAGCTGCTGCGCATCGTCCGCTTCGAAAGCGCCGCCCCCGCCGTGCTGCGGCCCGAGGCGGACCCCTCCGGTGAGGAGCTCTACACCACCCCGATCGGCGAGTTCCGGCTCTCCCGCCATGTCCTGGCCGACGGCGCCGCCGCGCGCCCGCTGCCGGGGATCGGCCCGCAGATCCTGCTGTGCGCCTCGGGCGAGGTCGCCCTGCGCGGTGCGCAGGGCGAACTCCCGCTGAAGCGTGGGGAGTCGGCCTTCGTACCGGCCGGCGAGGAGGTCGTATTGGGCGGCGATGGCACTGTGTTCAGGGCCACAGTGACCGCCTGACGTTCGGCCCGTTCGAGGGGCTGGAACAATGGCCCGCCGTGAGGCGGTAAAGCGCTGGCAAAGCCGCCATGAGCTGTAACGAAGCGGAAGGGACATTCGGCACATATGAGTGCATCAGGCGGAACCAAGGCGATTGTTGCCGCGCTGGGCGCGAACCTGGCTATCGCCGCAGCCAAGTTCGTGGCGTTCGCCTTCAGCGGCTCGTCGTCGATGCTCGCCGAAGGCGTGCACTCGCTCGCCGACTCGGGCAACCAGGGGCTGCTGCTCCTCGGCGGGAAGAAGGCCAAGCGCGAGGCCACCCCGGAGCACCCCTTCGGCTACGGCCGCGAGCGCTATATCTACGGCTTCCTCGTCTCCATCGTGCTGTTCACCATCGGCGGTGTCTTCGCGCTGTACGAGGGCTACGAGAAGATCAAGCACCCCCATGAGGTGGAGCACTGGTACTGGCCGGTCGGGGTGCTCGTCTTCGCGATCATCGCCGAGGGCTTCTCCTTCCGTACGGCCATCAACGAGTCCAACGAGATCCGGGGCAAGCTGAGCTGGGCGCAGTTCGTGCGCCGGGCCAAGGCCCCCGAGCTGCCCGTCGTCCTCCTGGAGGACTTCGGCGCCCTCGTCGGCCTGGTCCTCGCGCTCGGCGGCGTCGGGATCGCGCTGCTGACCGGCGACGGCGTCTGGGACGGCATCGGCACCCTCTGCATCGGCGTCCTGCTGGTGCTGATCGCGCTGGTGCTCGCGGCCGAGACCAAGTCGCTGCTGCTGGGTGAGGCGGCCGACGTCAACGAGGTCGCCAAGATCCGCGAAGCGGTGGTGGACGGCGAGACCGTCACCAGGGTGATCCACATGCGCACGCTCCACCTCGGCCCCGAGGAGCTACTGGTGGCCGCCAAGATCGCGGTGCAGCACGACGACACGGCGGCGGAGGTCGCCCGCGCGATCGACGCCGCGGAGGCACGCATCCGCGAGGCGGTGCCCATCGCCCGCGTCATCTACCTGGAACCGGACATCTTCCGGACATCCCCGACCACCTGAGCTCATACGGCGCAGCCGCCCCGCCGCCGGCCCTTCGAACCTGACAACCACGGGCACGAGGGGCCGGCCCCGAACCACCGGTTTGTGGGCATTCGTTCCTCCCCCAGTCACCGCTGGGAGGTGCCCCCTGGCGGAACGGGTGGCACAAACCGGCCACCGGTCCGCACCCGGCAACGCACCCTGACTGCCGACAGGGGCGCCGCACAAGCAACGGGGCCGCACCCGGAAGCACACCTTGGCCGCAGACGAGGCGCCCCGTACGGACAACCGGGCCACACCCAAAAGCGCGCCCCGGCCGCCGACGGCATACACCGCACACGCGACCGGGGCGCGCCTGCCCCAAAGGGGCGCCTACTCGATCTCCCCGAGCACCCGCAGAATCGCCCCCACATCCGCCGCCCCCAGCAACCGCTCCCGGAACTCGGCGCCCATCAACTTGCGCGACAGCAGCGCCAGGATCCGCAGATGCTCATCGCCCGCGGCCGCCTCGGGCACCGCGATCATGAACACCAGCCGGGCCTTCGTGCCGTCCGGCGCGCCCCACTCGATGCCCTCGGGGGAGCGCGCGAAGCCGACGACCGGAGCGGTCACCGCGTCCGTCTTGGCATGCGGAATCGCGATCTCCTCGCCGAGGCCGGTGGTGCCCTGGTCCTCCCGGGCGAACGCGGCCCGGACCAGCTCCGCCGTATCCGCCACCTTGCCGGTCGCGGCCAGCAGTTCGGCCATCTCGCGGATCGCGGCGTCCTTACCGTCCGCCGCCAGGCGCTCCTTCACGGTCTGCTCGGTGAGATAGCCGGACAGCACCTGGCCCCCGGCCTCGGGAGCGGCATCGACTGCCTCGGGAGCGGCCTCGGCATCGGCCTTACCGCCGTCCCGCGGCTCAGCGGCCGAGACGGACACGGCCTTAGGCGCAGTCGCGTCAGAGGCAGCCACGGCACCGCTCGCCACTCCCGTACCGCCCCCGCTGCCCACCCCGGCCAGCACCGGCGCGCCCGCCGGCGACGGAACCAAGGAGACGGCTTCCGCGGCCCCCGCCGCGTCTGCACCCCGCCCGCCGCCACCCACAGACATCAGCGCAATCGTGACCAGCGCCGTGACCGCCGTACCGACGACAACCGCGACGAAGAACATCGGCACCCCGCCGACCGCGCCGAGCACCGCGACGATCGGCCCGCCGTGCGGCACGTTGTCCTCGACCGATGCCACCCCGGCTATCGCCCCGGCGACCGCGCCGCCCAGCATGTTCGCCGGGATGACCCGCGCCGGACGCGCCGCGGCGAACGGAATCGCGCCCTCGGTGATGCCGAAGAACCCCATGAAGAGCGCCGCGAGCCCGGTTTCCCGCTCCTGGTCGTCGAACATCCGGCGGCGCAGCAGCGTGGCCAGCCCCTGGCCCAGCGGCGGAACCGGAATGGCCGCCGCACACGCCCCCATGACCTCGGGGTTCTTGGACACCAGCCCGGCGCCGAAGAGGAACGCGGTCTTGTTGACCGGACCACCCATGTCGAACGCGATCATCAGCCCGAGGATGATGCCGAGCAGCGCCGCGCTGGTGCCGGTCAGCCCGCCGAGCCAGTCGGTCAGGCGCTCGAAGACCCAGGAGATCGGTTCGCCGAGGACATAGATGAAGAAGAGGCCGAGCGCCGAGGTCGCCACGATCGGGATCACGATGATCGGCATGATCGGCTGGACGAACTTCGGAACCTTGACCCGCTTGATCCACAGCACCAGATAGCCGGCCAGGAAGCCGGTGACGATCGCCCCGATGAAGCCGGCGCCCGCCTCGCTGTCGTACAGCTCGCCGTGGGCCGCGATCCAGCCGCCCACCATGCCCGGCACCAGCGCGGGCCGGTCCGCGATGGCGTAGGCGATATAGCCGGACAGGGCCGGGATCATCAGCTCGAAGCCGATGCTCCCGATGTCGTTGACCGTCTTCCAGAAGGAGTCGTCGGGTATGACGATGCCCTTGGACGTCGTATCACCGCCCAGGGCGAGCGAGACCGCGATCAGCAGCCCGCCGACCACGACGAACGGGATCATGTACGAGACGCCGTTCATGAGCGCCTTATAGGTGACGCTGCGCCCCTTACCGCCGCCGGAAGCCGCCGAGGCGGCGCCGCGCTGGGCCTCATGGCCGTCGCCCTGGTACACCGGCGCGCTACGCACCTGCTCGATCAGCCGCTCCGGGCGGTGGATGCCGTCGGCGACCCCGACGACGAGCACTCTCTTACCGATGAAACGGCTGCGGTCGACGTCCTTGTCGGCGGCGATGATGATGCCGTCGGCCTGACTGACATCGTTGTCAGACAGAACGTTCTCGGCCCCGATCGAGCCCTGGGTCTCCACCTTCATGCTGTGGCCGAGCGACTCCGCCGCCTGAGCCAGCTTCTCAGCGGCCATATAGGTGTGGGCGATACCCGTGGGACAGGCGGTCACCGCGAGCAGCTTGAGCCCCGGTCCGCTGGCCCCCGCACCGTTGGGGGGATCGGCTGGACTGGTCACGTGGTTCTCCTTAACAACGCATTGAGCGGGCGCGGAAGGCTGCCAGCGTCCCCGCGCTCGCGGCATCGTGCAATACATCCGGCCAGGATCAAAGCGACGGGCGAGCCACCGGGGCTCCCCGAGCGGCGTGGCCGTCGGCGCAGGTCATGGCCTTACGGCCGAAGATGGCCCATGGGGGCTGGGGTTCGCTGCGCCGATCGGTGTAGATTCGTGACCGAGCCAGACGTCGCTGCTGATGGCGGTCGGGCGGCCCGTACACCGGGTCGGCCGAGGGAGAGAGGGCCTCCGACGGACTGCGCACTGTGAGGTAGAAGGGGACAGGTGTGCCCGCTGTGCGGGGCCCTGCCCAGCGCCTCACATGCCCAGCCGAAACCACTCTCGCTCGCACACGATCGAGGAGGAGCAGCACTCATGACGACAGCCGTCTCCGGTCAGGACTTCAAGGTCGCAGACCTCTCCTTGGCTGCCTTCGGCCGTAAGGAGATCACCCTCGCCGAGCATGAGATGCCCGGCCTGATGGCGATCCGTAAGGAGTACGCCGAGCAGCAGCCCCTGGCCGGCGCCCGTGTCACCGGCTCCCTGCACATGACCGTGCAGACCGCCGTGCTGATCGAGACCCTGGTCGCCCTCGGCGCCGAGGTCCGGTGGGCCTCCTGCAACATCTTCTCCACCCAGGACCACGCCGCGGCCGCGATCGCCGTCGGTCCGAACGGCACTGTGGAGAACCCGCAGGGCATCCCGGTCTTCGCCTGGAAGGGCGAGACCCTGGAGGAGTACTGGTGGTGCACGGAGCAGGCCCTGACCTGGCCCGGCACCCCCACCGGCGGACCCAACATGATCCTGGACGACGGTGGCGACGCCACCCTCCTCGTCCACAAGGGCGTCGAGTACGAGAAGGCCGGCGCCGCCCCTGACGTCGCCACCGCCGAGAACGACGAGCACCGCGTCATCCTCGAGCTGCTGAACCGCACCATCGCCGAGAACCCGCAGAAGTGGACGCAGCTGGCCTCCGAGATCCGTGGGGTCACCGAGGAGACCACCACCGGCGTCCACCGCCTCTACGAGATGCAGCGGGACGGCTTGCTGCTCTTCCCGGCGATCAACGTCAACGACGCGGTGACCAAGTCCAAGTTCGACAACAAGTACGGCTGCCGCCACTCCCTGGTCGACGGCATCAACCGTGCGACCGACGTGCTGATCGGCGGCAAGGTCGCGGTCATCTGCGGTTACGGCGATGTGGGCAAGGGCTGCGCCGAGTCGCTGCGCGGCCAGGGCGCCCGGGTGATCATCACCGAGATCGACCCGATCTGCGCGCTGCAGGCCGCGATGGACGGCTACCAGGTCGCCACCCTGGACGACGTGGTGGAGACCGCCGATATCTTCATCACCACGACCGGCAACAAGGACATCATCATGGCCGCGGACATGGCCAAGATGAAGCACCAGGCGATCGTCGGGAACATCGGCCACTTCGACAACGAGATCGACATGGCCGGCCTCGCCGCCCTCCCGGGCGTTGTGAAGGACGAGGTCAAGCCGCAGGTCCACACCTGGACCTTCCCCGACGGCAAGACGCTCATCGTGCTCTCCGAGGGCCGTCTGCTGAACCTCGGCAACGCGACCGGTCACCCGTCGTTCGTGATGTCCAACTCGTTCGCGAACCAGACCATCGCCCAGATCGAGCTCTTCACCAAGCCGGAGTCGTACCCGACCGATGTCTATGTGCTCCCCAAGCACCTGGACGAGAAGGTCGCCCGCCTCCACCTGGACGCGCTCGGGGCGAAGCTGACCACGCTCCGGCCCGATCAGGCCGCCTACATCGGCGTTCCGGTCGAGGGCCCGTACAAGCCCGAGCACTACCGTTACTGATCGCATCCGCTGATCGCACCGGCGCCGCCGACCACACGGTCGGCGGCCGCTGATCCGGCCCCCGCCCCGGCGGGGGCCCCAGGGCCCGTCCGCGCCGTCCGGCCGGGCGGGCCCGACGCTCGTCAAGGACCTCATATGCCCCGCGGCCGCTACTCCCTCCACGACCCGCATGACCACACCCCGCTGGGTGAGGAGCACTTCCAGTGCGCGCCCGGCCCCAGCGGATGGCGCTATGTCGCACAGCGGACCTCACCTTCGGGCGATCACGCCGGGTCCGTGGACCTCACCGTCGACGAACTGGGCCGGCCGCTCAGGGTCGAGCTGCACGCGGCGAGCTGGCAGGTCAAGGGCGCCGCACTGGACGGGGTCACCTGGGTCCGCACGGATCCCACGGGGGAGCACGCGACCGAGGGCAATGTCGGTGCCCACGCCTTCACTGGCGCTTCCCCCGCCTTCCTGGTCGCCATCTCCCGCCTGCTGCGGCTGGAGCCGGGCGCCGGGGCCGTCCGCCTCCGCCTCGTGGCCTTCACCGATCCGGTCCTCGCGCCCCTGACCCTGGACCAGTCCTGGGCACTTCGCGACCGAGCCGGACACACCACGGACACGGGCCCACTCGTGGTGGACGAATACGAGGTCAGCGAGCTGGGCACCGGAGAGGTCCGGACGATCCATATCGCCGGCGACGTGGTGCTCGCCGCCCCCGGCATCGAGCTGGAGGAGCTGGAGAGCCCGCCGTCGTCCTTCGCGGCCTGACCGCAGCACCCCCTCTGACCTGCGGCGTTAGGAATCTTCTGGGATTCCCTTGACGCAGGGAGTGCGGATGCGTACGTTGGAATGTTGCGGCGGACGGAGAGCCCAGGCCCTCCGGTGACGCCACACAAAGAATCTTCCCCGGATCCTTGACGAGGTTCACCCGGGGAGGTAGGTTTAAACGGTTGTGGTGAGCAGTGTCTGCCCACTCATAGACGCTTGATCTGAACTCGCTCCGCAGACGGATGGAAATCCAACGGAGCACCTTTGACACCCGCGGACATCATCCGAAGCCGATTAGGTTCGGCGGATGCGTGTCTGCTAAAGTCGAAAACACGCCGAAAGGCAAAGGCCCCTCCAACGGCCACCGGAATCAGAATTCGGACCGGAAACGGACCGAAAAAGAATCTGGTAAGGTTGGAAACACCGAAGGGAAGCGCCCGGAGGAACCGGTGAAACGGTTTCGAAGGAAGCGTCCGTTCCTTGAGAACTCAACAGCGTGCTAAAAGTCAACGCCAGATATGTTGATACCCCGTCCATCTCGGACGAGGTTCCTTTGGAAAAATACACAGCGAGGACGCTGTGAGCGGACTGGATTATTCCTCCGGTCTGCTCCGCTCTCGTGACTGTGTGACCGGGATATCCCGGAAGCATTCACGGAGAGTTTGATCCTGGCTCAGGACGAACGCTGGCGGCGTGCTTAACACATGCAAGTCGAACGATGAACCGGTTTCGGCCGGGGATTAGTGGCGAACGGGTGAGTAACACGTGGGCAATCTGCCCTGCACTCTGGGACAAGCCCTGGAAACGGGGTCTAATACCGGATATGACACGCTCCCGCATGGGATGTGTGTGGAAAGCTCCGGCGGTGCAGGATGAGCCCGCGGCCTATCAGCTTGTTGGTGGGGTGATGGCCTACCAAGGCGACGACGGGTAGCCGGCCTGAGAGGGCGACCGGCCACACTGGGACTGAGACACGGCCCAGACTCCTACGGGAGGCAGCAGTGGGGAATATTGCACAATGGGCGAAAGCCTGATGCAGCGACGCCGCGTGAGGGATGACGGCCTTCGGGTTGTAAACCTCTTTCAGCAGGGAAGAAGCGAGAGTGACGGTACCTGCAGAAGAAGCGCCGGCTAACTACGTGCCAGCAGCCGCGGTAATACGTAGGGCGCAAGCGTTGTCCGGAATTATTGGGCGTAAAGAGCTCGTAGGCGGCTTGTCGCGTCGGATGTGAAAGCCCGGGGCTTAACTCCGGGTCTGCATTCGATACGGGCAGGCTAGAGTTCGGTAGGGGAGATCGGAATTCCTGGTGTAGCGGTGAAATGCGCAGATATCAGGAGGAACACCGGTGGCGAAGGCGGATCTCTGGGCCGATACTGACGCTGAGGAGCGAAAGCGTGGGGAGCGAACAGGATTAGATACCCTGGTAGTCCACGCCGTAAACGTTGGGAACTAGGTGTGGGCGACATTCCACGTCGTCCGCGCCGCAGCTAACGCATTAAGTTCCCCGCCTGGGGAGTACGGCCGCAAGGCTAAAACTCAAAGGAATTGACGGGGGCCCGCACAAGCGGCGGAGCATGTGGCTTAATTCGACGCAACGCGAAGAACCTTACCAAGGCTTGACATACACCGGAAACCTCTGGAGACAGGGGCCCCCTTGTGGTCGGTGTACAGGTGGTGCATGGCTGTCGTCAGCTCGTGTCGTGAGATGTTGGGTTAAGTCCCGCAACGAGCGCAACCCTTGTTCTGTGTTGCCAGCATGCCTTTCGGGGTGATGGGGACTCACAGGAGACTGCCGGGGTCAACTCGGAGGAAGGTGGGGACGACGTCAAGTCATCATGCCCCTTATGTCTTGGGCTGCACACGTGCTACAATGGCCGGTACAATGAGCTGCGAAGCCGTGAGGTGGAGCGAATCTCAAAAAGCCGGTCTCAGTTCGGATTGGGGTCTGCAACTCGACCCCATGAAGTCGGAGTCGCTAGTAATCGCAGATCAGCATTGCTGCGGTGAATACGTTCCCGGGCCTTGTACACACCGCCCGTCACGTCACGAAAGTCGGTAACACCCGAAGCCGGTGGCCCAACCCTTGTGGGGGGAGCCGTCGAAGGTGGGACTGGCGATTGGGACGAAGTCGTAACAAGGTAGCCGTACCGGAAGGTGCGGCTGGATCACCTCCTTTCTAAGGAGCGCATAGCCGACTGCGAGCGCATGTCTCGCACGGTTTGCTCATGGGTGGAACGTTGACTATTCGGCACGGCCGTCTGGTCCGCTGTCTCTAGTACTGCCCCTTTTGGGGCGTGGAACGAGACTGGTGGATTTGAGGGTCGGGCCGGGCACGCTGTTGGGTGTCTGAGGGCACGGGCTATCACGCTCGTCCTTCGGCCGGTCCCGGTGAACCATGCGGTGAGTGTGGGTGACGGGGTACGGGTCGTTGTTTGAGAACTGCACAGTGGACGCGAGCATCTGTGGCCAAGTTTATAAGGGCGCACGGTGGATGCCTTGGCACCAGGAACCGATGAAGGACGTGGGAGGCCGCGATAGGCCCCGGGGAGCTGTCAACCGAGCTTTGATCCGGGGGTGTCCGAATGGGGAAACCCGGCAGTCGTCATGGGCTGTCACCCATACCTGAACACATAGGGTATGTGGAGGGAACGCGGGGAAGTGAAACATCTCAGTACCCGCAGGAAGAGAAAACAACCGTGATTCCGGGAGTAGTGGCGAGCGAAACTGGATGAGGCTAAACCGTATGTGTGTGATACCCGGCAGGGGTTGCGCATACGGGGTTGTGGGAGTGCTTTTGATCGGTCTGCCGGCCGGTCGGTGAGTCAGAAATTGTTGATGTAGGCGAAGGGCATGCGAAAGGCCCGGCGTAGAGGGTAAGACCCCCGTAGCTGAAATGTCAGCAACTTGCTTGAGTATTTCCCAAGTAGCACGGGGCCCGAGAAATCCCGTGTGAATCTGGCGGGACCACCCGCTAAGCCTAAATATTCCCTGGTGACCGATAGCGGATAGTACCGTGAGGGAATGGTGAAAAGTACCGCGGGAGCGGAGTGAAATAGTACCTGAAACCGTGTGCCTACAAGCCGTGGGAGCGTCGCCGTGTTCTTCGGAGCACGGTCGTGACTGCGTGCCTTTTGAAGAATGAGCCTGCGAGTTTGCGGTGTGTTGCGAGGTTAACCCGTGTGGGGAAGCCGTAGCGAAAGCGAGTCCGAATAGGGCGGTTTAGTAGCGCGCTCAAGACCCGAAGCGGAGTGATCTAGCCATGGGCAGGTTGAAGCGGAGGTAAGACTTCGTGGAGGACCGAACCCACCAGGGTTGAAAACCTGGGGGATGACCTGTGGTTAGGGGTGAAAGGCCAATCAAACTCCGTGATAGCTGGTTCTCCCCGAAATGCATTTAGGTGCAGCGTCGTGTGTTTCTTGCCGGAGGTAGAGCACTGGATAGGCGATGGGCCCTACCGGGTTACTGACCTTAGCCAAACTCCGAATGCCGGTAAGTGAGAGCGCGGCAGTGAGACTGTGGGGGATAAGCTCCATGGTCGAGAGGGAAACAGCCCAGAGCATCGACTAAGGCCCCTAAGCGTACGCTAAGTGGGAAAGGATGTGGAGTCGCAGAGACAACCAGGAGGTTGGCTTAGAAGCAGCCATCCTTGAAAGAGTGCGTAATAGCTCACTGGTCAAGTGATTCCGCGCCGACAATGTAGCGGGGCTCAAGCGTACCGCCGAAGTCGTGTCATTGCAGCATGTGGTCCAACGATCGCTGTGATGGGTAGGGGAGCGTCGTGTGCCGGGTGAAGCAGCCGTGTAAGCGAGTTGTGGATGGTTCACGAGTGAGAATGCAGGCATGAGTAGCGATACACACGTGGGAAACGTGTGCGCCGATTGACTAAGGGTTCCTGGGTCAAGCTGATCTGCCCAGGGTAAGTCGGGACCTAAGGCGAGGCCGACAGGCGTAGTCGATGGACAACCGGTTGATATTCCGGTACCCGCTTTGAAGCGCCAACGTCGAACCAGGCGATGCTAAGTCCGTGAAGCCGCCCTGGAGCCTTCGGGTGAAGGGGAGTGGTGGAGCCGACGGACCAGACCTGTAGTAGGTGAGTGATGGGGTGACGCAGGAAGGTAGTCCAGCCCGGGCGGTGGTTGTCCCGGGGTAAGGGTGTAGCCCGAGGAGTAGGTAAATCCGTTCCTCATGAGGGGTGAGACCTGATGCCGAGCCGATTGTGGTGAAGTGGATGATCCTATGCTGTCGAGAAAAGCCTCTAGCGAGTTTCATGGCGGCCCGTACCCTAAACCGACTCAGGTGGTCAGGTAGAGAATACCGAGGCGTTCGGGTGAACTATGGTTAAGGAACTCGGCAAAATGCCCCCGTAACTTCGGGAGAAGGGGGGCCATTGCTGGTGATCCGATTTTCTTGGTGAGCTGGTGGTGGCCGCAGAGACCAGCGAGAAGCGACTGTTTACTAAAAACACAGGTCCGTGCGAAGCCGTAAGGCGATGTATACGGACTGACGCCTGCCCGGTGCTGGAACGTTAAGGGGACCGGTTAGTCACATTTCGGTGTGGCGAAGCTGAGAACTTAAGCGCCAGTAAACGGCGGTGGTAACTATAACCATCCTAAGGTAGCGAAATTCCTTGTCGGGTAAGTTCCGACCTGCACGAATGGCGTAACGACTTCTCGACTGTCTCAACCATAGGCCCGGTGAAATTGCACTACGAGTAAAGATGCTCGTTTCGCGCAGCAGGACGGAAAGACCCCGGGACCTTTACTATAGCTTGATATTGGTGTTCGGTTCGGCTTGTGTAGGATAGGTGGGAGACTGTGAAGCATTGACGCCAGTCAGTGTGGAGTCATTGTTGAAATACCACTCTGGTCGTGCTGGATGTCTAACCTGGGTCCGTGATCCGGATCAGGGACAGTGTCTGGTGGGTAGTTTAACTGGGGCGGTTGCCTCCTAAAGGGTAACGGAGGCGCCCAAAGGTTCCCTCAGCCTGGTTGGCAATCAGGTGTTGAGTGTAAGTGCACAAGGGAGCTTGACTGTGAGACCGACGGGTCGAGCAGGGACGAAAGTCGGGACTAGTGATCCGGCGGTGGCTTGTGGAAGCGCCGTCGCTCAACGGATAAAAGGTACCCCGGGGATAACAGGCTGATCTTCCCCAAGAGTCCATATCGACGGGATGGTTTGGCACCTCGATGTCGGCTCGTCGCATCCTGGGGCTGGAGTCGGTCCCAAGGGTTGGGCTGTTCGCCCATTAAAGCGGTACGCGAGCTGGGTTTAGAACGTCGTGAGACAGTTCGGTCCCTATCCGCTGTGCGCGTAGGAGTCTTGAGAAGGGCTGTCCCTAGTACGAGAGGACCGGGACGGACGAACCTCTGGTGTGCCAGTTGTTCTGCCAAGGGCATGGCTGGTTGGCTACGTTCGGGAGGGATAACCGCTGAAAGCATCTAAGCGGGAAGCCTGCTTCGAGATGAGGACTCCCACCCACTTGATGGGTTAAGGCTCCCAGTAGACGACTGGGTTGATAGGCCAGATATGGAAGCCGGGTAACCGGTGGAGTTGACTGGTACTAATAGGCCGAGGGCTTGTCCTCAGGTGCTCGCGTCCACTGTGTTGGTTCTGAAGCAATGAACCGTATTGAGCCCCCCTTTTGGGGTGTGGTTCCGGTTCTAGTTTCATAGTGTTTCGGTGGTCATAGCGTTAGGGAAACGCCCGGTTACATTTCGAACCCGGAAGCTAAGCCTTTCAGCGCCGATGGTACTGCAGGGGGGACCCTGTGGGAGAGTAGGACACCGCCGAACAATCTTTAGCCTCGGTCCCGAGTACATGTACTCGGGACCGAGGCTTTTTTGCGTTCCCATTCGATCGGATGTTCCACCGGATCGAGTGAAAAGCCCTCAGTGTCCTGGCGTGGCGCGGTTGATGGCACGCAGAGTTGTCCGTGAGGCCGGGGTCCGACGAGTCCGTTGACGACCGGTCAGCAGGCCGCGGGCACTACGCCGAGCGGGCGGACGGGGGAGAGGTGAGGGCCTGTGAGCGTGACGACCTGTGCAGTGAAGGGGCGTCGGGTGACGCCCCGTTCGTGCCCGCCTGTGAGGCAGTCAGTTCCCGGGCGTGGAGGCGACGGTCGGCTGGTCCTTGCCATGGCCTTCCGGGGGGCCGCCCGGCATCCCCGCGGCGCGTGCGAGCTCGCGGTCGAGCGCCTCGCGCCGGATGCGCTGGTCCATGTAGAGAAGGGCCGTCACACCCGCGCTGAGCGGGAAGGTGATGGTCGAGCTGAGCACCCCGCCAACGCCGACCACGACCAGGAAGGTCCAGCTGACGGAGACGGATTCACCGGAGAGCCAGTCCATGGCGTTGTCCCCGCCGATGACCATGGCGATCAGGCTGGTGGGGATCTCGACGATGGCGCCGACGATGAAGACCAGGATGACGGCCAGCAGTTGGATGCCGAAGACGCGCCCCCACGCACCGCGCACCAGCTTGAAGGAGCGTCGCAGGGCCTTGATGATGCCCTGCTTCTCCAGCATCAGCGCGGGAGGGGCGAGGCTGAAGCGGACCCAGAGCCAGGCGGCGACGCCGGCCGCGGCGAACCCGCCCAGAGAGGCGAGTGCGGCGCCCTCGCTGTGCACGCCCGCGAAGGCCAGCAGCAGACCCGGCGTCATACCGGCGGCGATGACGCCCACGGCGATGGTGGGGATCAAAAGGAGCAGTCCGAACAGCTGAAGGAGGTGCGGGCGGGCACCGCTCCATGCCTCCTTGGTGGACACGGACCGGCCCAGCACCGCTCGGGCGGTGACCACGGTCAGCAGGGCGGTGGTGACGATCGTTCCGAGGACGCCGAGCAGCAGGGTGACTCCGCTGTCCCCGAGCGCGGCGCCGACGGCGCGCAACGCCTGGCCGACGGTGGCGTCCGGATCGTCGAGGACATTGCTCTCGTTGCCGCGGGCGTCGTTGAACCAGAGCCCAGTGGCGGCCGTGATCAGACCTTGGGTGACGATCGAGACGATCAGCGAGATGCCGAGGACCGTGCGCCAGTGGGCGCGCATGATGGCCACCGCGCCGTCCAGGATCTCGCTGACGGCCAGCGGTCGCAGCGGAATGACACCGGGGCGGGGAGCGGGCGGCTGACGCCGGCTGGTGCCCCATCCGCCGGCCGGCGTGGGAGCGGGCACCGGCGGTGGCGTGGGGCCTCTTCCCGATGCGGTCCAGCGGCCGGGCGGCGGCTGGCGCCGGGCCCACTGGCGGCCCCAGGTGGGCTGCTCCGGGGCGGGCTGGTCGGCGGGCTCGTCCTGCTGCTGAGCGCCGTGGTCCGGTTCGTCGGAAGGGGACGATCCGGGCGGGGCCCAGCCCGGAGTGTCATTCATCGTCGCTCCGTAGGTCGTTCGTTGACCGGCCGCGGCGTCCGCGGCGGCCGTATGCCAGCCATCGTGCCACGGCGTATTGCGCCTCGTACCGGTCACTGGGGGCGGTCCGGCACTTCAATAGTCGGTGGCGCACAGGGCAGACTGGGCGGATGGCTGATCAGCGTCCGGTGTCCCCGGAAGCCCCCATACCTCCCACCGCCTTGGCGCTGCGCTGGGAGGAGCCCCCGGAGGGGCCCGTACTGGTACTTCTCGACCAGACCCGGCTGCCCGCCGAAGAGGTCGATCTGGTGTGCACCGATGTGCCGGCGCTGGTGGAGGCGATCCGCTCCCTCGCCGTGCGCGGCGCCCCGCTGCTCGGCCTCGCCGGGGCATACGGGATCGCGCTCGCCGCGGCCCGGGGTTTCGATGTGGACGAGGCCGCCGAATCGCTCGCCCATGCCCGTCCCACGGCCGTCAACCTCGGCTATGGCGTTCGCCGGGCCGTCGCCGCGTATCACGCGGCGATCCGGGACGACGCGGACGATGGTCAGGCCGCCGCGGCCGCCCTCGCCGAGGCCCGGGCCCTGCACCGGGAGGATGCCGAGGCCAGCGACCGCATGGCGGCCCATGGTCAAGCGCTCCTCGATGAGCTGTTGCCGGCCGGTGGTCATCGGATCCTCACGCACTGCAACACCGGCGCCCTGGTCTCCGGAGGCGAGGGGACCGCCCTCGCCGTGGTCAAGGCGGTGCACCGGGCGGGGCAGCTCCGGCGGCTGTGGGTGGACGAGACCCGGCCCCTGCTCCAGGGGGCGCGGTTGACCGCGTACGAGGCGGCGCGGGCCGGTATGGCGTACACGCTGCTCGCCGACAACGCGGCGGGTTCGCTGTTCGCGGCCGGTGAGGTGGACGCGGTGCTGATCGGGGCGGATCGGATCGCCGCGGACGGCTCGGTGGCCAACAAGGTGGGCAGCTATCCGCTCGCGGTGCTGGCCCGCTACCACCATGTGCCGTTTGTGGTGGTCGCCCCGACCACCACGGTGGACCCGGCCACTCCCGACGGAGCCTCGATCGAGGTTGAGCAGCGTCCTGGACATGAGGTGACAGACATCACAATTCCTTACGCCCCCACCGCCGGGCACGAGGCGGGCACCGGAGTGCCGGTTGCTCCACTGGGGACACAGGCCCACAATCCGGCTTTCGACGTCACACCACCGGAGTTGGTGACAGCGATCGTGACCGAGGACGGTGTGATCTCTCCGGTCACAGCGGACGGTATCGCCGAGCTGTGGGCCAGGTCACGATCGGGTAATGGGATGATGTCGATATGAAGGGACGCGTCCTTGTCGTCGACGACGACACCGCACTGGCAGAGATGCTTGGCATCGTGCTGCGCGGCGAAGGCTTTGAACCGTCGTTCGTGTCGGACGGCGACAAGGCTCTTGCCGCCTTCCGCGAGACCAAGCCCGATCTGGTGCTGCTCGATCTGATGCTGCCCGGCCGGGACGGCATTGAGGTCTGTCGGCTGATCCGGGCCGAGTCAGGGGTGCCGATCGTGATGCTCACGGCCAAGAGCGACACGGTCGATGTGGTGGTCGGGCTCGAGTCCGGGGCGGATGACTACATCGTCAAGCCGTTCAAGCCGAAGGAGCTGGTGGCCCGGATCCGGGCCCGGCTGCGGCGTTCCGAGGAGCCGGCGCCGGAGCAGCTGGCCATAGGCGATCTGGTGATCGACGTGGCGGGGCATTCGGTGAAGCGGGACGGTCAGTCGATAGCGCTGACTCCGCTGGAGTTCGATCTTCTGGTGGCGCTGGCCCGTAAGCCGTGGCAGGTGTTCACCCGTGAGGTGCTGCTGGAGCAGGTCTGGGGCTATCGGCATGCCGCCGACACCCGGCTGGTGAATGTGCATGTGCAGCGGCTGCGGTCCAAGGTCGAGAAGGACCCGGAGCGGCCGGAGATCGTGGTGACCGTGCGCGGTGTCGGCTACAAGGCCGGGCCAAGCTGAGATGACGGGTGGTACGGCGCCGCAGCCCGGAGGACCGGGAGGCGGGGCTCCGGAGGGTGCCCGGATGGGGCGGCCCGACCCGGCGGGTGAGATACCGCTGCTGCGGAGGTTGTGGAGCGGTGGACATCTGCTGCCCGACGGGGCCTCCGGAGGGCCGGCCCATCCGGTGATCCGGTTGTTCGGACGGTGGGTGCGCCGTCCGCTGCTGCCCGCTGCCCGGTTGTGGCGGCGGAACATCCAGCTGCGGGTGGTCGCCACCACGCTGCTGATGTCGCTCGGTGTGGTGCTGTTGCTGGGCCTGGTGGTCATCGGACAGGTGCGCAACGGCCTGCTGGACGCCAAGCGCCATGCGGCGCAGGGCCAGGCCGTCGGCGGGTTCGAGGTGGCCGAGCAGATGGCCGACCGCAAGAGCGATTCCCGTGGCCAGGACGGGCCGGGGGCCGGTCCCGAGGATTCCGGCGCCTGGCTGAACGCGCTGGTGGAGCAGCTCTCCAGTGGCGGCAAGGGCGCGTATTCGGTGGTGGCGCTCAGCTCCGACTCCGGTGAGACGCCCTATGTGGCCAGCCGGGGGCCGCGGGCCTCCGGCGATGTCCAGCCGGACAGCGTGCCCGCCGATCTGCGCCGTCGGGTGGACGAGGGCCGGACGGCGCCGTATGAGCGTTACGGAAAGATCGTGCACGCGGGCTCCGGGGACTCCGAGCCCGCGCTGATTATCGGCAAGCGTCTGGACGACAACAACGGCGACGCCTACCAGCTCTACTACCTCTTCCCGTTCAGCCAGGAGGAGAAGTCGCTGAGCCTGGTCAAGGGCACCCTGGCCACCGCCGGGGTGTTCGTGGTGGTGCTGCTCGGGGCCATCGCCTGGGTGGTGGTCCGGCAGGTCGTGACGCCCGTGAGGATGGCGGCGGGGATCTCCGAGCGGCTGGCGGCCGGTCTGCTCCAGGAGCGGATGAAGGTCACCGGGGAGGACGACATCGCCCGCCTGGGGGAGTCGTTCAACAAGATGGCGCAGAACCTCCAGCTCAAGATTCAGCAGCTGGAGGAGCTCTCCCGGATGCAGCGCCGCTTCGTCTCCGATGTCTCCCATGAGCTGCGCACCCCGCTGACGACCGTAAGGATGGCGGCGGACGTCATTTACGAGGCGCGTGAGGACTTCGACCCGATCACCGCGCGCTCCGCCGAGCTGCTGTGGGGCCAGGTCGACCGTTTCGAGTCACTGCTCAGCGATCTGCTGGAGATCAGCCGGTTCGACGCGGGCGCGGCCGCGCTGGAGGCCGAGCCGATCGATCTGCGCGATGTGGTGCACCGGGTGGTGGACGGGGCCGAGCCGCTCGCCGAGGCCAAGGGCACCCGGATTCTGGTGCGGGGCGCCGAGGCGCCGGTGATCGCGGAGGCGGACACCCGCCGTGTCGAGCGGGTCCTGCGCAATCTGGTGGTCAACGCCGTGGAGCACGGTGAGGGCCGCGATGTGGTCGTGCGGCTCGCGACGGCGGGCGGTGCGGTGGCCGTCGCGGTGCGGGACTACGGCGTCGGGCTCAAGCCCGGCGAGGCGACTCGGGTGTTCAACCGCTTCTGGCGGGCCGATCCGGCCCGTGCGCGCACCACCGGCGGCACCGGTCTCGGCCTGTCGATCGCGGTGGAGGACGCGCGGCTGCACGGCGGCTGGCTGCAGGCGTGGGGTGAGCCCGGCGGCGGTTCGCAGTTCCGGCTGACGGTGCCGCGCACCGCGGGCGATGTGCTGCGCGGCTCGCCGATCCCGCTGGAGCCCGAGGACTCCCGGCGCAACCGCCGTACGGATGACGCCGGGGCCCCGCAGCCCGCGGCGGAGCGGCTGGCGGCGGTGCCCGCGCAGCCGCGGTCCGCGCTGCCCGCCGAAGCCGCGGCGCCGTCGGCCGATCCCACGGCCCTGCCGGGCAATGGGTCGCGGGTGGTGCGCGGCGCCCCGGAGACGCCGTCCGACGGGTCCCGGGGCGGCAGAGCGCCGGCCGCCCGGCCGACGACATCGAACGAAGGGGAGGGCCGCCCTCGTGGGCGCTGACCGTGCCGACCGTCGCCGCTTCCGCCGCCGTGGGCGCCGCCCGGACGGCCGGGTCCTGAGCACGCCCGTGCTGCTGGCCTGTGGTGCCCTGCTGCTGTCCGGCTGTGCCTCGATGCCCGACAGCGGCGATGTGCGGCGGGTGGACTCCTCACCGCGCTCCGACGTCGATTCGCAGGTCCGGGTGTACGGGGTGAGCCCGGGCAAGGGCGAGCAGCCCGCGGAGCTGGTCTCCGGCTTCCTGGAGGCCACGACGAGCGACGAGGAGAACTTCGGCACCGCGAAGGAGTACCTGACCAAGAGCGCGGTCAAGCGGTGGCAGCCGTTCGCGGCCACCACCGTGCTGGAGCAGGCTCCGGATGTGCGGGTGGAGACGGACCCGGGGGACCGGGACGGCAGCGGTAAGACGGTCGTGCTGTCGGGCAAGCGGATCGCCGTCGTGGACGAGACGCACGCCTACAAGCCCGATGAGCAGCCGTACGAGGAGCGCATCCATCTCACGCTGAGCGGTTCGGAGTGGCGGATCGACGGGCCGCCGCGAGGGCTGATCCTCGGCGAGTCGGACTTCCAGCGCATCTACCGTTCGGTCAACAAGTACTACTTCGCCGATCTGGGGCCGGACGCGGAGGAGTCGACGGCCGGGGACAACGTGCTGGTGGCCGATCCGGTCTATGTGCGGCGCCGTATCGATCCGGTGACCGCGACCGTCAAGGCGCTGCTGGGCGGTCCCACGGAGTGGCTGGAGCCGGTGGTCAGCAGCTCCTTCCCACGCGGTTCGGCGCTCGGCCGCCGGGACGAGCGGCTGTCGCTGGACGACTCGAACACGCTGAAGGTCCGGCTGAGTGACCGGGCGGCACAGGTCAGCGCGGCGCGGTGTGCCCGGATGGCGGCGCAGACGCTGTTCACCGTCCAGGATCTGGGCGAGGGATCGTCCGAGGTCAGCGGGGTGCGGCTGGAGCGGCAGAACGGTGCGGAGCTGTGTGCCCTCTCCAGTGACGGGGCGCGTGCCTACGCCCCGGACGGGGTCGAGGGCCATCCGCGCCACCAGTACTTCGTGGACTCCGATCACCGGATGGTCCGGCTGTCCGACGACGAGGACCAGCCACAGCCGGTTCCGGGGCCGTTCGGCTCCGATGACGCGGGCCTGGGCACGGTGGCGGTCTCGCGCGACGAGCGGGACGCGGCGGGGGTCACCGCCGACGGCCAGGCGCTGTATGTCACCCAGATGGCCCCAGGCGCCGAGCGCGGCAAGGTGCGGCTGCGCAGCCAGGGCGGCAGCGTGGAGCACGGTCTGACGGCGCCGAGCTGGGACGGGCTGGGCGGTCTGTGGGTGGCCGACCGCAATCCGCAGCGGCCGAGGCTGCTGCGGCTGCGGGGCGGCACCGGACCGGCGGACGAGGTGGAGCTGCCGCAGCTGGACGACGGCCGGATCACGGCGCTGCGGGTCTCCGCGGACGGCTCCAGGATCGCGATGCTGGTCAAGCGGTCCGGCCACACCACGCTGCGGCTCGGCCGGATCGAGCGGCGGGGCACCGAGGCGGCCCCGAAGCTGTCGGTGGGGGCGCTGCAGGCGGTCGCGCCGAAGCTGGAGGACGTGGACACCTTCTCCTGGGCGGGCGACAGCCGGCTGGTGGTCGCGGGCCGGGAGTCGGACGGGGTGCAGCAGCTCCAGTACGTGGAGACGGACGGCTCTCCGGCGAACATCCCGGAGGTGCCGGGGCCGAACGGTGTGCAGTCGATCGGTGCGTCGGAGGACCAGACCCGGCCGCTGATCGCCGAGACCAGGGAGAACGGCATTGTGCGGCTGCTGCCGAACACCGACTGGAAGACCGTGGACCAGGACGGTTCGGCTCCGGTCTACCCCGGCTAGGCGGGGCGTAGCGGCGGCTTCTAGGCCAGGACACCGGTCGGGGGTGGCTGGTTGTCCACATGTGCGCGGTTGTCCACAAGGGGTGGCGCGCGGGCTTGGCCGCCGGGACAGTGGTGTTCATGCGGGGCTGGTGGCAGGAGATCGCCGATCTGGTGCTGCCGGCCGACTGTGCCGGATGCGGTCGGCCGGGCGGCGCGTTGTGTGAGCGCTGTCGTGGGGCGCTGCGCGGGTCCGGGGCGCGCCGGGTGAAGCCGAGCCCGGTGCCGCCGGGGCTGCCGGTGGTCCATGCGGCGGTGGATTATGTGGACGAGGCGCGGGCGGTGCTGCTCGCGCACAAGGAGCGCGGAGCGCTCCGGCTGGCGCGGCCGCTGGGCGAGGCGCTGGCGGGGGCGGTGCGGGCGGCCTGTCCTGGGCCGGGGCCCGGCCCAGGGCCCGGTGTGGGGTCCCGAAGGCGGGCGGGCGCGGAATTGGACCGGGTATTCGAAGCGAGACCGGGGTACGGATCCGGGGCGAGACCCCGCGGCGGTCCGCTGCTGCTGGTGCCGGTGCCATCGGCCCGGCGTGCGGTGGGCGCCCGGGGGCATGACCCGGCCCGGCGAATCGCGCTCGCCGCCGCGGGCGTGCTGCGCGGTGGCGGGCGCCCGGCGAGGGTCCCGGCGGTGCTGCGCCAGCGGCGCCGGGTGAGCGACCAGTCGGGGCTGGACGCACGGCAGCGGCGGGCGAATGTGATGGGGGCGCTGGGAGCGGTCCCCGGCAGCGGCCGGCTGCTGGCGGCGGGCCCGGTCGTCCTGGTGGACGACCTGATGACGACGGGGGCCTCGCTGGCGGAGGCGGCGCGGGCGGTGACGGCGGCCGGTGGGCTGGTCATCGGCGCGGCCGTGGTGGCCGCACCCCTGATGCGTATCAACCGGAACTGAATACGAAGCCGCGTCGTTGCAGGTGGTAACCGCGGCAAAGCACCTGATCGGAGGTACGTGCCGGTAGGGGGTGCCGACTTCCGACTGGCCGAGCTATGTTCGGTTGTGAGGAAAGGCGGGTGCTATGACTCGCTCATCCGCTTGGCGTGTTTTGCCTGCATTCTGGTGAGGCTTGGAACAAACGGGGTTGAGATCCTCTCCGTGGGAAGGAGGAGCTGAAAGCGCCAAGCCGATGGCTCCGGAGGACACCGGAGCCAAGTGCACAAGGGATGACGCTCCGATACTGACTGGAGCTACCCGGGAACGGAGTTCTGCGTGGACATCGTCGTCAAGGGCCGTAAAACTGAGGTGCCCGAGCGGTTCCGGAAGCACGTGGCCGAGAAGCTGAAGCTGGATAAGATCCAGAAGCTCGACGGCAAGGTGATCAGCCTCGACGTCGAGGTGTCCAAGGAGCACAACCCGCGGCAGTCCGACCGCGCCGACCGAGTGGAGATCACGCTCCGCTCGCGCGGCCCGGTGATCAGGGCGGAGGCCTCCGCGGCCGATCCGTACGCAGCGCTGGACCTGGCGGCCAGCAAGCTGGAAGCACGGATGCGCAAGCAGCACGACAAGCGCCATACGCGCCGTGGAAACGGTCGTATTCCGGCCAGCGACGTGGCTGTCACCGTGCCCAACGCGGCCCGTATCAACGGGCATGGCGACATCGCCCCCCAGCGCACGACGGAGACCGTCCCCACCACCCGGATGGGCCCCCTGGAAGTCCAGGGCGAGGGCCCCCTGGTGGTCCGGGAGAAGACCCACGCCGCGGCTCCGATGACCCTCGACCAGGCTCTCTACGAGATGGAGCTGGTCGGGCACGACTTCTATTTGTTCGTCGACTCCGACACCAACCAGCCCAGCGTCGTCTACCGGCGGCATGGTTATGACTACGGGGTGATTCATCTTCAGCCGGAGGCGTTCGTCGGAGAGGCACCCGGCGGCGCCGGTGGCGCACTCGGCGGCTGACCGAGAAATTCAGCCGAATCCAGCCTGACACGTAAGTGGTGCCCCGGAGCGCCTGCGCGCCCCCCGGGGCACCGCCGTGCGACCAAGGTAGGAACATTCCGCCGCCCGGGCATGAAATCATGGCCGGGCGGCCAACCGGTGTGGCGAATGCACCGGTTGACGCCAGACCGAGTGCACCCAGGGTGCGGACCGCAAGGGCCATGGCCTTCAGGGGGAGGAACGATGGCGGACAGCTTCGGGCCCGTGTCCGACGCCGGGGAACACCATGGCGTCGGTCCGGACGGGGGCGAGCCGCGCGGCGAAGCGCGCAAGGAGCCGATTCGGGTCCTCGTCGTGGACGACCACGCGCTCTTCCGGCGTGGGTTGGAGATCGTCTTGGCCCAGGAGGAGGACATCCAGGTCATCGGCGAGGCGGGGGACGGGGCCGAGGCCGTGGACAAGGCGGCGGATCTGCTGCCGGACATCGTCCTGATGGATGTGCGGATGCCCAAGCGCGGGGGGATCGAGGCCTGCACCGCCATCAAGGAGGTGGCACCCAGCGCCAAGATCATCATGCTGACGATCAGCGATGAGGAAGCCGACCTCTACGACGCGATCAAGGCCGGTGCCACCGGCTATCTGCTGAAGGAGATCTCGACCGACGAGGTCTCGACCGCCATCCGGGCGGTGGCGGACGGCCAGTCGCAGATCAGCCCGTCGATGGCGGCCAAGCTGCTGACCGAGTTCAAGTCGATGATCCAGCGCACCGATGAGCGGCGGCTGGTGCCCGCGCCCCGGCTCACCGACCGGGAGCTGGAGGTGCTCAAGCTGGTGGCGACCGGAATGAACAACCGGGATATCGCCAAGGAGCTGTTCATCAGCGAGAACACCGTGAAGAACCACGTGCGCAACATTCTGGAGAAATTGCAGCTGCACTCCAGGATGGAGGCCGTGGTCTATGCGATGCGGGAGAAGATCCTCGAGATCAGGTGAAGGGTGAGCCGGAGCCCCGGATGAGCCGGAGCCCCGGCCGGGCGTCCGCCCGGGCGGTTCAGGCGACGGCCGCCGCGAGTGGTGCGGCGAGCTCCGGGCGGTCGACACGCTCGATCCGGACGGAGTCACAGCCCACCCATTCGGCCGCCTCTCGCAGTGCCTGTGCCATGGGGGCCACGGCCTTCGGCGAGTCCAGGGACACCTGCCGGGCGACCAGGGTCGTCCCCTCCCGGGCCGGGTCCACCCGGCCCAGCAGCCGCCCGCCCGACAGCAGCGGCATGGCGAAGTAGCCGTAGATCCGCTTGGGCCTGGGCACATACGCCTCCAGCCGATGGGTGAAGCCGAAGATCCGCTCGGTGCGCGCCCGATCCCATATCAGCGAGTCGAAGGGCGACAGCAGCGTGGTGCGGTGCCGGCCGCGCGGCGCGGCGGCCAGCGCCTCGGGGTCCGCCCAGGCCGGCTTGTCCCAGCCCTCGACCGCCACCGGCACCAGCCCGGAGTCCGCGATCACCGCGTCCACCTGCTCGCCCTTGAGCCGGTGGTAGTCGGCGATATCCGCCCGCGTGCCCACGCCCAGGGACTGCCCGGCCAGCCGGACCAGCCGGCGCAGACACTCCCGGTCGTCCAGGTCGTCATGGAGCAGCGCGTCCGGCACGGCGCGCTCCGCCAGGTCGTACACCCGCTTCCAGCCGCGCCGCTCGACGCACACCACCTCGCCGAACATCAGCGCCCGCTCGACCGCGATCTTCGCCGCCGACCAGTCCCACCACGGCCCGCCGTTCTTGGCCCCGCCCAGCTCGGTCGCGGTCAGCGGGCCCTCCGCGCGCAGCTGCTTCACCACCGTCTCGTACACCCCGTCCGGCAGCTCGTGGTGCCAGTGCGGACGGAGGCGGTAGGCGCGGCGCCGGAAGGCGAAGTGCGGCCACTCCTCGATCGGCAGCACACAGGCGGCATGCGACCAGTACTCGAAGGCGTGGGTGTCGCTCCAATAGGCCGACTCGACTGTCTTACGGCCGACCGCGCCCAGCCGTGCGTACGGAATCAGCTCATGCGAGCGGGCCAGCACCGAGATCGTGTCGAGCTGCACCGCGCCCAGATGGCGCAGCACGCCCCGCACCCCGCCCCGCCGGTCGGGCACGCCCAGCAGCCCCTGGGCGCGCAGCGCGATCCGGCGCGCCTCGTCGGCGGAGAGCGTGGCCTCGGGTGTGCGGTCCACGGCGGACCCGGTGGCGGCGTTCGTCATGCGCGCCACCGTAGTAGCACCCACTGACAACGCCGCCGATCCCCGCCCGCGCCCGCCCGACACCCCCGGGCCGACGGCCTCTCTCAGACCGCTGACGGCGCCGTGGACGCCCGGCCGGACGCCTCGGAGACCTGAGGTGCGTTGGACGTCTCCGGCGCCTTGGAGGGCAGATAGGGCGTCGTCGACGGCAGCCCCCAGTCGGAGGGCAGCAGCGCGCCCCGCCAGGCGTCCCGCCGCGTCCCCTGGTGGACGATCCGGGCGCGGTCCGTCCCCTCCATCCGGAAGCCCACCCCGAGGGCGACCGCCCGCGAGCCCTCGTTCCCGGCCTCGCTGCTCCACTCCAGGCGCTCCACCCCGAGCCGGGTGAACGCCCATTCGATGACGGCCCGCGCCGCCTCGTCCGTATAGCCGCGCCGCCGGTGCTCCCGTACCGTCCAGTAGCCGAGCTCGGCCTGGTGCCTGAGGGTGCGCAGATGGGCCAGCCGCACCAGGCCCATGGCGCCCACGAGGGTGCCGTCACTCTTGGTGACCACCGCGAAGTCGTAGGTCACGTCGTCGCGCCAGTTCTCCGGGCAGATCCGGCCGGTGAAGTCCTCCGCGTGCGCGCGTTCGTACGGGGAGGGCACAGTGGTCCATCGCTGGATGTCCGGGTCCTGACAAGCTGCGAAGACCGCGTCCGCGTCGATGGGCCGGAAGGGGCGCAGGACCAGACGCTCGGTGGTGAGGGTGACAGGCTCCATGCGTCCCGAGTCTGCGCCGCCGTCGTCACTCACCGCGAGCGGTTTCCGTGAATTCGAGGGCACCTGGGGGAGCTCTCGGGCGTTGACACGGTGAGGTGACATCCGGTCCTCGTGGTGACGGACCTCCCGGCGTGCCGGGGTCTGTCTTACGATGGCCGTTGCGGCGGGGCCTGCGCCCCTTGACAATGCCGCGCCAGCGCACCCCGACCGTGCCAGGCCCGACCGGCAAGGAGCCAGCCTACGTGTCCGTCCTCAACAAGCTCATGCGTGCAGGCGAAGGAAAGATCCTGCGCAAGCTGCACCGCATCGCGGACCAGGTCAATTCCATCGAAGAGGACTTCCTGTCCCTCTCCGACGCCGAGCTGCGCGCCCTCACCGACGAGTACAAGCAGCGGTACGCCGACGGTGAGAGCCTCGACGACCTCATGCCCGAAGCGTTCGCCACGGTGCGCGAGGCGGCCAAGCGGGTGCTCGGCCAGCGTCACTACGACGTCCAGCTGATGGGCGGCGCGGCGCTGCACCTCGGCTATGTCGCCGAGATGAAGACCGGTGAGGGCAAGACCCTGGTCGGCACCCTCCCGGCGTATCTGAACGCGCTGTCGGACAAGGGCGTCCACCTCATCACGGTCAACGACTACCTGGCCGAGCGCGACTCCGAGTGGATGGGCCGGGTGCACCGGTTCCTCGGCCTGGAGGTCGGCTGCATCCTCGCCAACATGACCCCGGCGCAGCGCCGCGAGCAGTACGCGTGCGACATCACCTACGGCACCAACAACGAGTTCGGCTTCGACTATCTGCGCGACAACATGGCGTGGTCGCAGGACGAGCTGGTGCAGCGCGGCCACAACTTCGCGATCGTCGACGAGGTCGACTCGATCCTGGTGGACGAGGCCCGTACGCCGCTGATCATCTCCGGCCCGGCCGACCAGGCCACCAAGTGGTACGGCGACTTCGCCAAGCTGGTCACCCGGCTCAGCAGGGGCCAGGCCGCCGAGCCGCAGAAGGGCGTGGAGGAGACCGGGGACTACGAGGTCGACGAGAAGAAGCGCACCGTCGGCATCCATGAGTCCGGTGTCACCAAGGTCGAGGACTGGCTGGGGATCGACAACCTCTACGAGTCGGTCAACACCCCGCTGGTCGGCTACCTCAACAACGCGATCAAGGCCAAGGAGCTCTTCAAGAAGGACAAGGACTACGTCGTCATGGACGGCGAAGTCATGATCGTCGACGAGCACACCGGCCGTATCCTCGCGGGCCGCCGCTACAACGAGGGCATGCACCAGGCCATCGAGGCGAAGGAAGCGGTGGAGATCAAGGACGAGAACCAGACGCTCGCCACGATCACCCTGCAGAACTTCTTCCGCCTCTACGACAAGCTCTCCGGCATGACCGGTACGGCGATGACCGAGGCCGCCGAGTTCCACCAGATCTACAAGCTCGGCGTGGTCCCGATCCCGACCCACCGCCCCCTGGCCCGGATCGACCAGTCCGACCTGATCTACCGCACCGAGGTCGCGAAGTTCGACGCGGTGGTCGACGACATCGCCGAGAAGCACACCAAGGGCCAGCCGGTCCTGGTCGGCACCACCTCCGTGGAGAAGTCCGAGTACCTCTCCCAGCAGCTCGCCAAGCGCGGGGTGCCGCATGAGGTGCTCAACGCCAAGCAGCACGACCGGGAGGCGACGATCGTCGCCCAGGCCGGCCGTAAGGGCGCCGTGACGGTCGCGACCAACATGGCGGGCCGCGGTACCGACATCAAGCTCGGCGGCAACCCGGACGACCTCGCCGAGGCCGAGCTGCGCCAGCGCGGCCTGGACCCGGTGGAGCACTCCGAGGAGTGGGCCGCCGCGCTGCCCGCCGCCCTGGAGAAGGCCGAGGCCGCGGTCAAGGCCGAGTTCGAAGAGGTCAAGGAGCTCGGCGGACTGTATGTGCTGGGCACCGAGCGCCATGAGTCGCGCCGGATCGACAACCAGCTCCGCGGCCGCTCCGGCCGTCAGGGCGACCCTGGCGAGTCCCGCTTCTACCTCTCGCTCGGCGACGATCTGATGCGGCTGTTCAAGGCGCAGATGGTCGAGCGCGTCATGGCGATGGCGAACGTCCCGGACGACGTCCCGATCGAGAACAAGATGGTCACGCGGGCCATCGCCTCCGCCCAGTCGCAGGTCGAGCAGCAGAACTTCGAGACCCGTAAGAACGTCCTGAAGTACGACGAGGTCCTGAACCGGCAGCGTGAGGTCATCTACGGCGAGCGCCGCCGCGTCCTGGAGGGCGAGGACCTGCAGGACCAGATCGGCCACTTCATGGACGACACGATCGAGGCCTATGTGCGGGCGGAGACGGTCGAGGGCTTCGCCGAGGAGTGGGACCTGGACCGGCTGTGGAGCGCCTTCAAGCAGCTCTACCCGGTCAGCGTGACGGTCGAGGAGCTGGAGGACACGGCCGGCGACCGCGCCGGGATCACCGCCGAATTCATCGAAGAGTCCATCAGGGACGACATCCACCAGCAGTACGAATCGCGCGAGGAGCAGCTCGGCTCCGAGATCATGCGTGAGCTGGAGCGGCGGGTCGTGCTCTCCGTCCTGGACCGCAAGTGGCGCGAGCACCTCTACGAGATGGACTACCTCCAGGAGGGCATCGGGCTGCGCGCGATGGCCCAGAAGGACCCGCTGGTCGAGTACCAGCGCGAGGGCTTCGACATGTTCCAGGCCATGATGGAGGGCATCAAGGAGGAGTCCGTCGGCTACCTGTTCAACCTGGAGGTCCAGGTGGAGCAGCAGGTCGAGGAGGTCCCGGTCGAGGCGGCGGACGAGAAGGTCGCGCTCGCGAAGGATGTGGAGGACGCGGTGCCGGCGGGCGCGCCCGCCGCGCCGGCCGCGGGTTCCTCGGGCCGTCCCGAGATCCGCGCCAAGGGCCTGGAGGCCCCGCAGCGGCCGGACCGGCTGCACTTCTCCGCCCCGACGGTGGACGGTGAGGGCGGTGTCGTCGAGGGCGACTTCCCGAACGGTGAGACGCCGCCGGCGCCTCGGTCGGAGTCCGACGGGTTGACGCGGGCGGAGCGGCGTAAGGCGCAGAAGGGGCGTCGCCGCAAGAAGTAGTCCGGCGGGGTTTTGGTTTGACGGGTCGGGGTGCCGCGTGGGAGCGGGGCGCCGCGGCCCGTTGCGCTGTGGCTGTGGCTGTGGCTGTGGCTGTGGGTCTATGGCGTGTCCGGCGGGTCTTTCCCCTACCCGCCCCTTCCCGCAACCGGGGCCCGGCCCCCGGCCCCCGCCGGGGCTCCGCCCCCGGCCCCGGCCGGGGCTCCGCCCCAGGGCCCCGCTCCTCAAACGCCGGAGGGGCTGGAATGGCCCCGCCTCGAAACCGGTGCTTGGCCCCCGGCCCCAGCCGGGGGCTCCGCCCCAGGGTCCCGTTCCTCGAACGCCGGAGGGGCTGGAATGGCCCCGCCTCGAAACCGGTGCTTGGCCCCCGGCCCCAGCCGGGGGCTCCGCCCCAGGGTCCCGTTCCTCGAACGCCGGAGGGGCTGGAATGGCCCCGCCTCGAAACCGGTGCTTGGCCCCCGGCCCCAGCCGGGGGCTCCGCCCCAAGGTCCCGTTCCTCGAACGCCGGAGGGGCTGGAATGGCCCCGCCTCGAAACCGGTGCCTGGCCCCCGGCCCCGGCGGGGCTCCGCCCCTGGACCCCGCTCCTCAAACGCCGGAGGGGCTGGAAAACCGGTGCTTGGCCCCCGGCCCCGGCCGGGGCTCCGCCCCTGGGCCCCGCTTCTCTTACGCCGGAGGGGCTGGGTTGGCGCTCCGCCCCTGGACCCCGGAGCCTGGGGTGAAGTCCCGGTTTCGGGAAGGCGCCCTGGGCGCCGGGGCCGCATCGATGCTGCGGGGTGGGGAGCAGCCTGACGCGGGCGTCACGATCCGTCGGACACCGCCTGGGCGAGTGGGCCGAGGTCGATGGCGGCGCAGCGCCAGCGGGCGTCGGCGCCGAGCTCCAGCCGGAATGCGAGCGCGCTGAGCCGGTCTCCGGAGGCGATCCGGGCGAACGCCTCGATAACCCCGTGCCGGGGCTGGTACTCGCCACAGCGCCGCACGACGGGCGCTGTGGCACGCCCTCCGGCGGGGCGCAGCGGGGCGCGCGGGGCGAGTTCGATCAGCCGGTCGTAGGCGGCCGGGAGGGCGTGCCCGAGGAGGGTGTGCACGGGGCGCTGACCGCTGAGGGTGAGCACCAGCCGGTTGGCGAACCAGTAGCGCGGCAGCCGGTCCCGCTGCCGACACGCCGCGGCGGCGGCCGCAGTGCGCGATACGGCGGCGGCGGCGCGGGTGACGGTGAGGGGCGTGGGCGTTGTGGGGGATGTGGTAATGGACCGTGCGGTTACGTCGTGCGGTGTGGAGGTGTCGTTGGTGGTGGTCGGGGTGGGTGGTGCTGCTGTTGTGGTGGGTGGTGCTGCCGTTGTTGGGGGTGGTGCTGCCGTTGTTGGGGTGGTGCGGGGGCGGCGGGGGTCCTTGCGGGGTGGGGGGCCGCTTCGGCCTGGTCCGCTGCCGGCGCGCCGTCGTACGTCCTCCCCGGTCGTGGTCCGATCTGTTGCCCGGACGCCCTCGCGCATGCTTCTGGCCCCGTTCTCTCCGGCCCGGTCGTATACCGGGCGGTAGCTTTCGTCGGAGAGTCTTCTACCGGGGGGTTTTCGGCCTCCGCAATGAAGGCGGGCACGGGTCGCGGTCGATGCCGCGGTTCACCTATTTGGGGCATACGGGCGCTCATCGCCCCTGGTCGCGGGGGCGGGCCGGGTTTGTTCCGGGCTCTGTGCGGCGCCGTCGCAGCCCGTCGCCCGAAAGGGGACCAGCGGACCGTGAAGAAGGCTCGGGACTGGGTACGGGCGATCGTATGCTGGGGGCCTATTGGTCTCTGATGAAAGCGGCAGACATGCGCGTCTACGTCCCCCTGACCCTCTCCGCTCTCGCCGAGGCGCACAAGGAGGGCCAACTGGGGCCGACGCCGTTGACGGCCTACGCGGTCACGCCCGCGCTCCGCGAGTGGTACGTCTCCGACGACATCGAGGAGCTGGAGTACGCGGCGCTGAGCCGGGCCGCGCAGGCCTCGCTGCGGCTGCTCGCCGTCGATCCTCAAGCGCCGCGCCGTCGGGTCGTGGTGGCCGTGGACGTGCCCGACGGGCAGGCGGTCGCCGATCCGGATCGGGGGCTGGACCAGTCCGCGCTGGGCGAGGTGCGGATCAAGGCCGCCGTACCGCTGGCGAAGGCCGCCGCCGTGCACCTGGACGCCGATGACGCCGAGCGGGACATCGCCGCGGCCGCCGACGCGCTGGGCGCGGCGGACCTCGGTGACGACGACGCGCAGTTCACCGTGGACGGCGCCGAGGACCATGAGCTGCTCTGGTACGCCACCCAGGAGATCCCCAATCTCATCGAGTGATGCCCGCTGTCGGACCCGGCAGGTACGGTCGTGGGATGGGGAAGAACCACGTGACGCACCTCGTGTGGGACTGGAACGGCACACTGTTCCACGACATCGACGCCGTGATCTCGGCGACGAACGCGTCGTTCGGAGAGGTCGGCCTGCCGCCGATCACCCTCGAGCGCTATCGCGACCTGTACTGCGTCCCGGTCCCGCGCTTCTATGAGCGGCTGATGGGGCGGCTGCCCACCGACGAGGAGTGGGCGGTCATGGACGAGGCGTTCCACCGGCACTATTGGACGCTGGCCGAGAGCGCCGGGCTGGCGATCGGCGCCCGGCAGCTGCTCGTGGAGTGGCAGGAGGCGGGTCTCACCCAGTCGCTGTGCTCACTGGCCCCGCATGAGCATCTGGTCCCGCTGGTGCGGACGCATGGCATCGAGCGCCATTTCATCCGGGTGGACGGCCGCGTCGGCCAGAGCAACACCGGCAAGGCCGAGCAGATGATGCGCCATATCGCCGAGCTCGAAGGGGTGCCCCCGCAGCGGATGGTGGTGATCGGCGACGCCGTGGACGACGCGCTGGCGGCACGCCATGTGGGGGCGCGGGCCGTGCTCTACACGGGCGGTTCGCACAGCCGGGTCAGTCTGGAGGCGGCCGGGGTGCCGGTCGTGGACACGCTCGAGGAGGCCGTACGGGAGGCCGAGCGCATGGCCGACGAGTAGGCCGGAGGTAGGCCAAGTAGGCCGGAGGCCACCGGGAGCGGCTCGTCCTGGGCTCCTCGGGGTCCGTCCTGGGCTTCCTCGGCGTCCGTCCTGAACTTCCTCGGCGTCCGTCTCGGGCTCTTCACCACCTCGTGCGCCCCCTCTTGCCTCCATGCGCCCCCGCGTCGCCACGGCCCCCACCACCCTCACCCCACCGGCGCCTTCGTCCGCAGCACCGCCAGGAACTCCCGCATCCACGCCGGATGGTCCGGCCAGGCGCGTGAGGAGACCAGCGAGCCGTCGACCACGACCTCCGCGTCCTGGTACTCCGCGCCCGCCGCCTGCATGTCCGGCTCCAGCGCCGGATACGCGGTGACCCGCCGCCCGCTCAGGCCGCCCACGGCCGCCGTCAGCAGCGGGCCGTGGCAGATCTGGGCGACCGGCTTGTCCGCGTCGAAGAACGCCTTGCAGATCTTGCGCAGCTCGGGGTCGTTGCGCAGGTACTCCGGGGCCCGGCCGCCCGGGATCACGAGGGCTCCGTACTGACCTGGGTCGACCTCGGAGAAGGCGAGGTCGGCGGGGAGTGTGTAGCCCGGCTTCTCGGTGTAGGTGTCGAAGCCCTCCTCGAAGTCATGGACCACGAGGCGCAGCGTCTTGCGGGTCGGGGCCGCGATATGGACCTCGTATCCCTCTTCGCGCAGCCGCTGGTAGGGGTAGAGCACCTCCAGCGATTCGGCCGCGTCGCCGGTCACCACAAGGATTTTCGCAGTCATGCCGCCCGCCTCCACCTTCATGTCCACGCTTACCACCGTCTGACTACCACCGTCCCGATCACGGTGCATCCGCGACGGCGCGTTGCCAAGAGGGCGCCGGAGGCCGCCAGGGAACGTGGGCCGCACATCATCGGTTCGCGCGCGTCCGTGGTCGCTGTCCATTTCGTCAAACTTCAGGGCTCGGTTTTGTACACGAACGGCTCATGACGACCCCCTGGGGAGGAGCGATAGCCTTACTGCGTGATCAGCGCGATAGTCCGTGAGGGCAACGAGGCCCTCGCTCCGCGCCCGGAGCCTCACCGGCCCCGGGCCCGAGCCGCCGCTGACCCGTGGCGCGTGGGTTCTTGGTCACTTACGGCCCAGTACACCCCGGCCATTCCCCGATCCGGCATACCGTCGTCAACGACCGGATTTTTCGCGTCGCGGCGTCATGCCACCGCCATCGATGTCACGCAACGGCGCGCGACAGGAGCCAGAGGACATGCAGACCAAGCTGGACGAAGCCAAGGCCGAGTTGCTCGAACGGGCCGCCCGGGTCGCCGAGAACAGCCCTGCCGGGGGAAAACCGGTTCAGGGCCCAGGACCGGAGACCCTGACCGCATACCTCCAGCACTACTACCTGCACACGCCTCCGGAGGACCTCGCCGACCGCGACCCGGTCGACGTCTTCGGGGCGGCGCTCTCCCACTACCGGCTCGCCGAGGTGCGTCCGCAGGGCACGGCGAACGTCCGTGTGCACACCCCGACCGTCGAGGAGCACGGCTGGACCTGCAGCCACTCCGTGGTCGAGGTGGTCACCGACGACATGCCCTTCCTGGTCGACTCGGTCACCAATGAGCTCACCCGCCAGGGGCGCGGCATCCATGTCGTGATCCACCCGCAGGTGATCGTGCGCCGTGACATCACCGGCAAGCTGATCGAGCTGCTCGATGTCTCCCCGGACGGCCCGGCCAGGAAGAAGAAGCTGCCGCATGACGCGGTCGTGGAGTCCTGGATCCATGTCGAGACCGACCGTGAGACCGACCGCGGCGATCTGAAGCAGATCACCGCCGATCTCCTGCGCGTCCTGTCCGATGTCCGCGAGGCGGTCGAGGACTGGGAGAAGATGCGCGAGTCCGCGCTGCGCCTCGCCGAGGGCCTGCCGGACGAGCCCAAGGCCGCCGAGGTCCGCGAGGAGGAGGTCGAGGAGGCGCGTGAGCTGCTGCGCTGGCTCGCCGACGACCACTTCACCTTCATCGGCTTCCGCGAGTACGAGCTGGCGCAGGTCCCCACCGAGGCCGGTGGCGAGGAGGACGTGCTGACCGCCGTGCCCGGCACGGGCCTGGGCATCCTCCGCTCCGATCCGCAGCACAAGGACAGCGACGAGAGCACCCACGGGAGCCCGGGGTCGCCGTCCTTCAACCGGCTTCCGGCCGACGCCCGCGCCAAGGCGCGGGAGCGCAAGCTGCTGGTGCTCACCAAGGCGAACAGCCGCGCCACCGTCCACCGGCCCTCGTACCTCGACTACATCGGCGTGAAGAAGTTCGACGCCGAGGGCAATGTGATCGGCGAGCGCCGCTTCCTGGGGCTGTTCTCCTCCGCCGCGTACACCGAGTCGGTGCGCCGGGTCCCGGTCATCCGCCGCAAGGTCGTCGAGGTGCTCGCGGGCGCGGGCTTCGCGCCCAACAGCCACGACGGCCGGGATCTGCTGCAGATCCTGGAGACGTACCCGCGCGATGAGCTCTTCCAGACCCCGGTCGACCAGCTCCGCTCGATCGTCACCAGCGTGCTCTACCTCCAGGAGCGCCGCCGGCTGCGGCTGTTCCTCCGCCAGGACGAGTACGGGCGCTACTACTCCGCGCTGGTCTACCTTCCGCGTGATCGTTTCACCACCGATGTGCGGCTGCGGCTGACCGACATCCTGCTGGAGGAGCTGAGCGGCCGCCCGCCGGTCGACTTCACCGCCCTGCACACCGAGTCGGTGCTCTCGCGGCTGCACTTCGTGGTCCGCCTCCAGCCCGGCACCGAGCTGCCCGACCTCACCGACGCCGATGTGGAGCGGATCGAGAGCCGGCTGATCGAGGCCGCCCGCTCCTGGGCCGACGGCTTCGCCGAGGCGCTGGTCTCCGAGGTCGGCGAGGAGCGCGCGGCCGAGCTGCTGCGCCGCTATCAGACCGCCTTCCCCGAGGGGTACAAGGCGGACCACACCCCGCGCGGTGCCGTCGCCGACCTCCAGCACCTGGAGCGGCTGAAGGACCGGGGCAAGGAGTTCGGGCTCAGCCTCTACGAGCCGGTGGGCGCGGCCCACGCCGAGCGCCGCTTCAAGATCTACCGGGCCGGGGCCCAGATCTCGCTGTCCGCGGTGCTCCCGGTGCTCAACACCCTCGGTGTCGAGGTGGTCGACGAGCGCCCGTACGAGCTGCGCTGCTCGGACAAGACCACCGCCTGGGTCTACGACTTCGGGCTGCGGCTGCCCCTGCGCGAGGGCGAGGCGCTGGCCGACGACGCCCGCGAGCGCTTCCAGAACGCGTTCGCCGCGGTGTGGACCGGCCGGGCCGAGAGCGACAACTTCAACCAGCTGGTGCTGGGCGCCGGGCTGGACTGGCGGCAGGCGATGGTGCTGCGGGCCTACGCCAAGTACCTGCGGCAGGCCGGCTCCACGTTCAGCCAGTCGTACATGGAGGACACCCTCCGCAACAATGTGCACACCACCCGGCTGCTGGTCTCGCTCTTCGAGGCGCGGATGTCGCCGGAGCGGCAGCGGGCGGGCGTGGAGCTGACCGACGCCCTGCTGGAGGAGCTGGACGCGGCGCTGGACCAGGTGGCCTCGCTGGACGAGGACCGCATCCTGCGCTCGTTCCTCACCTTGATCAAGGCCACCCTCCGCACCAATCACTTCCAGAGCAACGGGGACGGCAAGCCCCATGAGTATCTGTCGATCAAGCTGGACCCGCAGGCCGTGCCCGATCTGCCCGCGCCCCGCCCGGCGTACGAGATCTGGGTGTACTCGCCGCGGGTCGAGGGTGTGCATCTGCGGTTCGGCAAGGTCGCGCGCGGTGGTCTGCGCTGGTCCGACCGGCGTGAGGACTTCCGTACCGAGATCCTCGGCCTGGTCAAGGCGCAGATGGTGAAGAACACCGTCATCGTGCCGGTGGGCGCCAAGGGCGGCTTCGTCGGCAAGCGGCTGCCGGATCCGTCCGTCGACCGCGACGCCTGGATGGCCGAGGGCATCGACTGCTACAAGACCTTCATCTCCGGTCTGCTCGACATCACCGACAACCTGGTCGCGGGCCAGGTCGAGCCGCCCAAGGACGTGGTCCGCCACGACGGGGACGACACCTATCTCGTCGTCGCCGCCGACAAGGGCACCGCGACCTTCTCCGACATCGCCAATGACGTGGCCCAGTCGTACGGCTTCTGGCTCGGCGACGCCTTCGCCTCCGGCGGCTCCGCCGGATACGACCACAAGGGCATGGGCATCACCGCCCGCGGCGCCTGGGAGTCGGTCAAGCGCCACTTCCGCGAGCTGGGCCATGACACCCAGACCGAGGACTTCACGGTCGTGGGCGTCGGCGACATGTCGGGCGACGTGTTCGGCAACGGCATGCTGCTGAGCGAGAACATCCGGCTGATCGCCGCCTTCGACCACCGGCATATCTTCCTGGACCCCAACCCGGACGCGGCCACCTCCTACGCCGAGCGCCGCCGCCTGTTCGAGCTGCCGCGCTCCTCGTGGGAGGACTACAACACCGAGCTGCTGTCGGCGGGCGGTGGCATCCACCCCCGTACCGCCAAGGCCATCCCGATCACCCCGCAGGTGCGGGCCGCGCTCGGCATCGAGAAGCGGGTCGCCAAGATGACCCCGGCCGATCTGATGAAGACGATCCTCAAGGCCCCGGTCGACCTGCTGTGGAACGGCGGCATCGGCACCTACGTCAAGGCGTCCACCGAATCCCACGGCGATGTCGGCGACAAGGCCAATGACGCGATCCGGGTGGACGGCCAGGATCTGCGGGTCAAGGTCGTCGGCGAGGGCGGCAACCTGGGCCTGACCCAGCTGGGCCGGATCGAGTTCGCCGCCAAGGGCGGCCGGATCAACACCGACGCGATCGACAACAGCGCCGGTGTGGACACCTCCGACCACGAGGTGAACATCAAGATCCTGCTCAACGCCCTGGTCACCGAGGGCGACCTCACCCTCAAGCAGCGCAACAAGCTGCTCGCCGAGATGACCGACGAGGTCGGCGCGCTGGTGCTGCGCAACAACTACGCGCAGAACGTGGCCCTGGCCAACTCCGTCGCCCAGGCCCCCAGCCTGCTCCACGCCCACCAGCGGCTGATGCGCCGCCTGGGCCGCGAGGGGCGGCTGGACCGGGCGCTGGAGTTCCTGCCCACCGACCGCCAGATCCGCGAGCGGCTCTCCGCCGGGCGCGGTCTGAGCCAGCCCGAGCTGGCCGTGCTGCTCGCCTACGTCAAGATCACGGTGGCCGATGAGCTGATCACCACCGGGCTGCCCGACGACCCGTATCTGCAGCGGCTGCTGCACGCCTACTTCCCGCAGGCGCTGCGCGAGCGGTTCCCCGAGTACATCGACGGCCATGCCCTGCGGCGCGAGATCATCACCACGGTGCTGGTCAACGACACGCTCAACACCGCCGGGACGACCTTCCTGCACCGGATGCGGGAGGAGAGCGGGGCCTCCACCGAGGAGGTCGTGCGCGCCCAGACCGCGGCCCGCGCGATCTTCGAGCTGAACCAGGTGTGGGACGAGGTCGAGGCGCTGGACACGGTCGTCGACGCCGACATCCAGACCAGGATGCGGCTGCACTCGCGGCGGCTGGTCGAGCGCGGCACCCGCTGGCTGCTCAACAACCGGCCGCAGCCGCTGGAGCTCGCCGAGACCATCGACTTCTTCGGCGAGCGGGTCGCCGCGGTCCGGGCGCAGATGCCCAAGCTGCTGCGCGGCTCCGACATCGAGTGGTACCAGCGGATCTACGACGAGATCACCGCGGCGGGCGTCCCGGAGGACCTGGCCACCCGGGTGGCGGGCTTCTCCTCGGCCTTCCCGACGCTGGACATCGTCGCCATCGCGGACCGCACCGGCAAGGAGCCGCTGGCGGTCGCCGAGGTCTACTACGACCTGGCCGACCGGCTGCGGATCAGCCAGCTGATGGACCGGATCATCGAGCTGCCGCGCGCCGACCGGTGGCAGTCCATGGCCCGGGTCTCCATCCGCGAGGACCTGTACGCGGCCCAGGCCGCCCTGACCTCCGATGTGCTTTCGGTGGGCAACGGCGGCTCCACGCCCGAGCAGCGCTTCAAGGCGTGGGAGGAGAAGAACGCCGCGATCCTGCAGCGTGCGCGCACCACGCTCGATGAGATCCAGTCGTCGGAGACCTTCGACCTGGCCAATCTGTCGGTCGCGATGCGGACGATGCGGACGCTGCTGCGCACGCATAGCTGACGCTCCACAGAAGGCAGCACCGGCGCCCCCGGCGGACTTCATGTCCGCCGGGGGCGTTTGTCACCCGCTTGGGCGCCCGTCCAACGACCGAGCGGGCATACCGGGACGAACCCACCTAGCGTGGGTGGTCAGTGAGTGCTTCGCACCTCGAACCGCCATCGCGTCCCGAGGAGCCTTATGCCCCGCTTCACCATCGTCATCGCCGCCTATCGCGTCCAGGGCTATCTGAGCGCCTGCCTGGATTCCGTGCTGAGCCAGTCGTGTCAGGACGTGGAGGTGGTCGCCGTCGACGACTGCTCACCGGACCACTGCGGCGCGATCATCGACGCGTACGCGGCGCGCGACAGCCGGGTCGTGCCCGTGCACCAGCGGGTCAATTCCGGGCCGGGCCAGGCCCGGAACGCCGGTGTCGAGCGGGCCTGCGGGGACTATCTGCTCTTCCTGGACGGGGACGACACCCTCGCCCCGGGCACCCTCCAGGGCCTCGCCGACCGGCTGGCCCTCACCCATGACCCGGACATCCTCTACTTCAACCATGTGCGCACCTACTGGTCGGAGCGGAGGGCCCCGAGCCTCTTCGGGAATCTGCTGGCCTCGGCGGGCACCGATGTCTTCTCCGTCGTCGAACGCCCGGAATTCCTGCGGCTGTTCGCGATGTCGTCCAACCGCGTCTACCACCGGGATTTCTACACCCGCCATGGCTTCGCGTTCAGCGAGGGCATCTATGAGGACGCCCTGCTCTCGTACAAGACGATGCTCACCGCGCGGCGAATAGCGTGTGTCGATCTGGTGGGTCTGGAATACCGGCAGCGACGGGTCGGGGCCAGTACGGCAAGCCCCGGCGAGAAGCACTTCGTCATCTTCCAGCAGTACGCCCGGCTCTTCGACTTCCTCGACGAGCACCCGCGTCTGGACCCTTTGCGCCCGCTGCTCTTCGAACGGGCCATCTCGCATTTCCTGTTCTGCCTGGACCGGACGTCCCGGGTGGAGACGGCGGACCGGCCGCGCTTCTTCGGACGGGCCGCCGCGTGGTATCGCCGCCGTCTGCCCGCCGGGTTCACCCCGCCGGTCGAGGGCCGCTGGCGCTTCGAGGCGCTGGCGTCCGGCTCCTTCCTCCGCTACCGGGAGCGCGAGCTGGGCGTACGGGCCGCGGCCGGGGCCCGCAAGCTGCGCCGGACCGTCCGGCCGCCCCTGGCCGCACGCGCCAAGCGGGGCCTGTACCGGCTGCACCGCCAGCGCCCGGTCGACCCCCACCTGGCCGTCTACTCCGCGTACTGGGGCCGTGGGGTGCTGTGCAATCCGGGGGCGATCTACTACAAGGCGCGGGAGCTGGCACCGGAGATCCACGGGGTGTGGGCGGTCAAGAAGTCGGAGATCGAGTCCCTCCCGGAAGGCGTCGACTATGTCGTCACCGGCACCCGCGACTTCTACCGCACCGTGGCCCGCGCGAAATACCTCATCAACAACGTCAACTTCCCCAATGAGGTGGTGAAACGGCCGGGCACGGTGCATCTGCAGACCTTCCATGGCACTCCGCTCAAATGCATGGGGCTGGACCAGCAGCACTATCCGGCCGCCGCGGGCGGCATGAGTTTCGGCAATCTGCTCAAGCGCATCGACCGCTGGGACGTCGCCCTCTCCTCCAATCCGCACTCCAGCCAGATCTGGGAGCGGGTCTACCCCGCCGCGTACCGGCTGCTGGAATACGGATATCCGCGCAATGACGTCTTCTTCACGGCGTCGGAGGAGGACATCCGCCGGATCCGCGGGGAGTTGGGCATCCCGGCCGGGAACACCGCCCTCCTCTACGCGCCCACCCTCCGCGACTACCAGAAGGGGTTCACCCCCCGGCTGGACCTGGAGCGGCTCAGCCGCGAACTCGGCCCGCGGATCACGCTGCTGGTGCGGGCCCACTACTCCTACCGGCCGCAGGACCATCTCTCCCGGCTCCAGGAGGCCGGGCTGGTGATCGACGTCTCGCAGCACCCGTCGGCGGAGCAGCTGTGCCTGGCGGCCGACGCGCTGATCACCGACTACTCGTCGATGATGTTCGACTACGCGCTCCTGGACCGCCCCATCGTCATCTACGCCGACGACTGGGACATCTACCGGTCCTCCCGCGGGGTCTACTTCGACCTCCTCTCGGGATCCCCCGGCGATACCCCGGGAGCCGTCGCCCGCACCGGGCGGGAGCTGGTCAAGGTCTTCCGCGAGGGCCGCTGGTGCGATGCGGACGCGACCGCGCTGCGCACCGCCTTCCGGGCCCGCTTCTGCCCGTTCGACGACGGCCACGCGGCCGAACGGGTGGTACGGACCCTGATGCTGGGCCAGGACGACACGGCGCTCCCTCTCGCGCCCGCGCCACGGACGCGGCCCCTGCCGGCCGGTGGCGACAGCGCCCCGGCGGGGCCGCGCGGCGGCGTCCTCACCGCCGAGTGACCCCGACCCCCGACCCCCGACCCGTCGAGAGCCCGGAGTCAGGAGGCCGTCATGCCCTCTCCATCCCGACCTCGTGTCAGCGTGATCATCCCCGCCTACAACGCCCTGCCGGAGCTGACCCGCGCCGTCACCTCCGCGATGGACCAGACCCTGGGCCCGGACCGGGTCGAGATCATCGCGGTGGACGACGGTTCGACCGACGGCACCGGCGAGGAGCTGGAGCGGCTCGCCCGCACCTGCTCCGCGCTCCGCGTCATCCACCAGGAGAACTCCGGCTGCGCGGGCATACCCCGCAACACCGGACTGGACCACGCCCGCGGCGACTTCGTCTTCTTCCTCGACTCCGACGACTATCTGGGGCCGGACGCGCTGCGCCGCATGGTCGCCATGGCCGACGCCCACGGCACCGACATCGTGCTGGGCAAGATCGCCTCCGTGGGGGGACGGGCCGTGCCCCGGGCGGTCTTCCAGCACAACCAGCCCCGTACCGACGTCTTCTCCTCCCACGCCTATCTGACCCTGGGCCCGTGGAAGCTGTTCCGGCGCTCCCTCATCGAGCGGCTGCACCTGCGCTTCCCGCCCTACCGCAACTGCGAGGACAAGCCGTTCACCGCGGCCGCCTACCTCAACGCCTCCGGCATCTCGGTGGTCGCCGACTACGACTGCTACTACGTCCGCTACCGCGAGAACCGCAACAACCTCACCCTCACCGCCGCCGACCTCGCCCACCGCATGGACGGCACCCGGCTGTGCTTCGAGACCGTGGCCCGCTATCTGGAACCGGGCCCGCGCCGGGACCAGATCATGCGCCGCCATGTGGAGTGGGAGCTGTGCGGTCCGCTGCGCGCCCTGCTGCCCCGCGAGAGCGAACAGGAGGCGCGGGAGCGGTTCTTCCCGGAGTTCCGGCACTGGGCGAGGACCTGGGTGAGCGACGCCCTCTTCCAGCGGCTCGACGCCCCCGACCGGCTGCTGATCCAGCTCCTGCGCGCCGACCGCTTCGAGGAGGTGCTGACCGTGGCCCGGAACGCGGGGCGGGACGGGCGGCGCGGCCACCTCGTCGAGAAGGGCCGGGTCTACTGGCTCCATCCGTTCTTCCGGGACCATGCCGCCGCCGTCCCCGACGTCTGCTTCGACGTCACCGACCGGCTGCCGGTCCAGCACCACCTGGAGGCGGCGAGCTGGCACGGCGGGGCGCTGCGGCTGACCGGCCACGCCTATATCGAGGACGTCGACGCCCTGGAGCCGGCCACCGAGATCGTGCTGCGCAAGTACCGGGCCGACCGCCCCGAGGTGCGGCTGCCCACCACGCCGTGCCTCTCCGCCAACTCGCTGCCGGGGGAGGGGCGGCGGTACGAGATGGCGGGCTTCGCCGCCGAGATCGACCCGGCCACCGCCGACGGCGGGGCCCCGCTGGAGCGCGGGCTGTGGAACATCTACCTCGACGTCCGCGCCCAGGGCGTCAGCCGTACGGTGCGGTTCGGCAACCGCCGCGAGGGCGGTGAGGTCACCCAGCCGTCCCGGCGCCGCGTCACCACGTCCCGGGGGGCGGAGGTGGTGGTGCCGTACTACACCCCGTACGGCAATCTCTCGCTCGACGTCGGCGAGGTCGCCCATCCCCTCGACCCGCCCTGCCAGGTGCTCCGGACCCTCTGGCGCACCCGGAGCACCCTGCTGGTGGGCGGACGGCTGACCGAGGAGGCCGCGCGGGACGGCGGGACGCTGCTGCTGCGCGCCGAGGGCGGGACGGGCACGGTGCACGAACTGCCGGTGCGCTGTGAGCCCGGCGGCTCCTCGTCCGTCTTCACCGCCCGGCTGCCGGTCGGCAGGCTGGGCACGGACCGCTGGACCCTGACGTTGATCATGGACGGACCCGGCGAGGACGCGCCGCGCCGTGCCGCGGCCGTGCCGTACTTCGACCGGCTGGCCGCGACCCGCTGGCTCCGCTTCGGCTACCGTCCGTACTACGCCAAGCCGGTGGCTCTGGGCCCGGCCCGGGCCCTCGGCCTGGAGGTGGCTCCGATCAAGGTCGCCACGGGGGTGCGGCGACGGCTGCGGGGGTGAGCGGGGCCACGGCTCGTCACCACCGCAGCCGGTTGCGTACGGCGGCGAGCAGCCGGACCGGCGCCACCCGCAGCTCCAGCGTCACCTCGCCGCGCCCCATCAGCGGCTTGGCGTAGTACGGACGGCCGCGGCGCACCCAGCGGGTGCTGGGCAGCCGGGCGGGCGGCGGTACGGGCGCGGCGGGCGCGGGGCGCCCCGGGGCCTGGTCGCCCGGGCAGATGACGGCCAGCGTCACCGTCCAGCGGCCGCGGCCCAGGTCCCGCACCGGCAGCCGGGCGGTGAAGGCACCTGCCGGATGCCCCGCGGCGAACCGCACCGGATGGTCGAAGACCCGTCCGTCGGCGTGCTCGGCGCGCAGCCGCAGCAGCCGCCCGCGCGCCGGGGTGCCGGGCGGCAGCAGCCGTCCCGCGACGACCAGCGTGCCCTTGTCCGACGGATGCCATACGGCCTCGGTCACCTCGCAGGGCGCGCCGCGCGGGGCCGGGCCGATGTCGAGGGAGAGATTGCGGTACGGGCTGGTGAAGTACGGCGTGACCCGGGCGCGCAGCCCGGGCCCGGCGGCCACCACCCGGCGCGCGGTGCCGATGTCGAGGGTGTCGTCATGGCGGTTGCCGAACCGCACGGTGCGGCTGATGCCCTGGGCGCGGACGTCGAGGAAGACGTCCCAGACGCCGGGGCGCAGCGGTGCGCCGCCGTCGGCGGCGGCGATGTTCACATCGGCCGCGAACTCCGCCGGATCGTCCTCCGCCGTGGCCACCGCCGGGATCCGCACCTCGTCCCGTGCCTCGCGGCGGCGCAGCACCAGCTCGGCGCGGTCCTCCTCGGGGTCGGTCTCCAGCCCGTCGATGGCCGCCCGGCCGCGCACCCGCAGGGTGCTGCGGCCGTGCCAGCCGGCGCCCGCGAGGTGGTGGCGGACCGGCAGCCGGTCGGTGACGTCGAAGCAAGTGTCGGGGACCTCGGCGTCGGGGTCGCGGAAGAAGGGGTGGAGCCAGTAGACGTGGCCCTTCTCGACCAGATGGCCGCACCGGGCGTCCCGTTTGGCGTTGCGCACGACGGACAGCAGATCCTCGAAGCGGCCGGTGCGCAGCAGATGGACCATCAGCCGCTCGGGGGCGGTGAGGATGGGGAACAGCGTGTCGGAGCAGTGCGCCAGCGCCCACCGGCGCAGCTCGGGCAGGAACCGCTCGCGGGCCTCGGCCTCGTCCTCGCGCGGCAGCGCGCGCAGCGCCGGGCACAGCTCCCGCCGGATGTGGTGGAGCATGACCGTGTCGCGGCGGGCGCCGGGGCGGGTGTGCCGGGCGGCGGTCTCGAACAGCGGCCGCATGGCGTCGACGCGGTCGGCGAGACCGGCGGCACCGCGGCCCCGGCCCGGGCCCAGGTGGTAGCAGTCGTAGTCGGCGACGACGGAGATGCCGGAGGCGTTGAGATAGGCGGCCGCGGTGAAGGGCTTGCCCTCGCCGTGGTGGAGGTGGGCGGGGAAGCGCAGCCGGAGCCGTTCGATCAGGGAGCGGCGGAAGAGCTTGCAGGGCTCCAGGGTGGCGTAGGCGTGGGAGCTGTGGGCGTCGGTGCGCAGCTGGTTGTGGCGGAAGACCGCCTTGGGGACGCCGCGTCCGTCCGGGGAGACCATCTTGCCCAGGACCACGTCGGTGCCGTTCTGGTCGGCCATCGCGACCATGCGGCGCAGCGCGTCGGGCGCCAGCCGGGCGTCGGAGTCGAGGAAGAAGACGAAGTCGCCGCGGGCGCGGGCCAGTCCGGTGTTGCGGGGGCCGCCGGCGCCGCCGCGGCAGGGGTGGGGGTTGCGGACGACATGGAGCGAGGGGCAGCCGGCGGCGAGCCGTTCCAGCTCCTCCGCGGTGCCGTCGGCCGATCCGTCGTCGACGGCGATGATGTCGAGTCGGCTGAGCCCGAGGGTCTGCTCCATGGCGGAGGTGACGGCCCGGGTGATCCCGGGCATGGCGTCACGGGCGGGGACGATCACGCTGACACGGGGAGGCGGGCCGGGGCGGTGATTGCGCGGCATGCTGGCTCCGGAGGGGATGCGGGGGGCTCAGGAGACGTGGGAGGGGGGCTCCTGGGGGCGGGGCCTGGGGTGGAAGCTCATGGTGAGGGCCTGGGGTGAGGTCCGGGTGTGGGATGTGCTGCTACCGGGTGACGTACCTGTGGTGCGGCGTACATGTCGGGCGATGTACCTGTGGGGTGACCTACACGTGGGGTGTCGTGCTCTCGGATGACGTACCTGTGGGATGTCTTGTTATCGGATGACGGACCAGCGTCCGGCGCCGGGGGTCGGGGCCGTGTGGAGGTCACGCAGCCGGACGACCGTCTCGCCCTTCTCGGCGAGCGCGTCCACGGCGTCGGTGAAGCGCTGGATGGACGGTGGGGTGGTGGGACCGAGCAGAAACTCCTTCACCTCGTGGCGGGCGGTGCGCAGCTCGTCGAGGCACGGATCGAAGAGGCGGCGCAGGAGGTCCTCCATACCGGGTGCCCCGGGACCGAGCAGATAGGCCGCCCTGGCCACGACGTTCTGCCGCCGGAATTCCTCCTCGCCGAGCCCCGCCGGGACGGTGAGCGCGTACGGCTTGAGGGTGGCGAGGAAGTCGCCGACCACGTCGGAGGGATCGCCGATCAGCAGATCGGCCTGGTCGAAGCAGGAGTGGAGGGTGGGCACATCCCCCTCGATCACCTGGTGGAGCCAGGGCGGTGAGGCCGCCCAGTGGGCCTGGTGCCACTGCCGGCGCAGCCCCTCGGCCTCGGTGAGCAGGGCCGGATCGGGGGCGGCCCGGTCCCGCGTGAGCATGGCCTCGTCGGCGTCGGCCCGGCGCAGCCGCGCGTCCAGCGCCGCGATCCGCTTGGCCAGTTCGGCGCGGCGGCGGGCGTCCTCGGTGCGCTGCGCCTCGGTGCGCTGCGCCTCGGCGTCCTCGGGCGCCTCGCCGAGGGCGTCCGCGGTGCGCCGCTCGTTCGCGGCGTCGATCAGGGCGACGATGCGGCGGTGGGCGGCGCGGGCCTCGGGGGTGCGGTGGCCGGTGGGGGGCTGCGGCCGGTAGAGCAGCCGCAGGGGGCGTTCGCTGTCCAGCAGCGCCCGTACGATCGACTCGCCCGCCGTGCCCGGCTCGCCCGCCGCGCCGTCCCCGGTGGGCGCGTACAGCACGGTGGGCAGGGGCGCGGGGGTGTGGCCGGTTCCGGCGACGCGCAGTCCGTCGAGCTGGGGGCGGCCGATCTCCACGATGTCGGCGTCCTCGACGCCGACCGCGGCCTGGACATGGCGCCGCCGCCCCGCCTCGCCCGCGACCCACACCTGGTCGTAGACCTTGCTGTACGGATCGACGGCGGCGGCCTCGTCGCCGTCGCCGCCGGGGGCCAGGAAGACGTGCTGCATGGTGGGGATCCGCAGGAGGTGGATGTTCCGGCCGGTGTTGGCGGGGTAGAGCGCGACCCGTACCCCGCCCAGGTCGAGCTGCGACAGATGCGCGGCGCTCGGCACGCACAGCACCGGCAGCGGGGTCGGCTCCAGGGCCTCCAGCAGCTCCCGTTCGCGCACGATGACCAGGGACGGGGTGGGCAGCGCGGCCACCGGCCCCAGCCAGCGGGTGAGCTGGTCGGCGCGGTCGCGCGGACCGGAGAAGTACAGCACCGTACGGGGACGGCGATGGATCAGCCAGGCGTCGACCTCGGCCAGCACCTGGGCGGCGCCGGGCAGCCGGCGAATGGCCCGGACGAGGTACGGGACGAGGGCCACCACCGTGATCAGGCAGGATCCGGCGGCCAGCGTGAGCGCCGCCACCACCCAGCGGGCGTCGCCGGTCATCAGCGACGCGGTCAGCCCGAGCAGGGCCGACAGCTCGTAGACCAGCATCCGCTGACCGGGCCATTCGGTGAGCCGGCGGGGCGGCCGGTCGCTGATGTCCAGTCGGCGCAGATCGATGTTGCGGGCCGCGACCGCGAGGGCGCGGCGCCGCCGGATCAGCGTGATGAGCGCGGCGTGCAGGGCCTGCCCGGCCAGCAGACACAGCACCAGCGTCATGGCCGCGGCCAGCCCGATCGGGCCGGTGACATGCAGTCGGCCGAGCAGCAGGAGCAGCAGGACGCAGCGGATCTCGAAACGGGACGTGGCACCCATGTGCAGCCGCCCCAGACGGGCCATCAGCCCCGGTTCGGTGCGGTGCAGCAGCAGCTCACAGCCGCAGCCGACCAGCCCCGCCGCGGCGAAGACCCCTCCGGCCCCGGTGAGCGCCGCCACCGCCAGGGTCACCAGACACCCGGTCAGCGCGGCGAAGGCCACGAGACCGCGGGGGTTTTCGATACCGAGGCGGTTCATGACGCGTGCCCTTCGCGGCGGATGTGTCGTCCTGACTGCACACTGTAGGCGAATAGTCGTATTTATGCCTTTTGTTGTCGTATGGGGTGGATGAGGGCGAGGGTGCGGAAGCGGAGGCGGGTTGGAATCTCCGTGCCGACGGCGATCGTGCTCCCGATGGCCGTCATGCTCGGGCTGGGGCTGTGGGGTCTGGACCGGGGCACGATGTGGCGCGATGAGTCCGCGACGTACCAGATGGCACGGCGGACCCTCCCTCAGATCCGCGACGCGCTAGGCACCGTGGACGCCGTCCACGGCCTCTACTACCTCCTGATGCACCCGCTGCTGGCGCTGCACCCCTCCGAGGTGACCATGCGTCTCCCCTCGGTCCTGGCCGCCGTGGCCGCCACCGCCCTGGTAGCCGCCCTGGGCTGCCGCCTGGCCCGCCCCCGGGTGGGCCTGTGGGCCGGCCTGCTCTACGCGACCACGCCCGTGGTCACCCACTACGCCCAGGAGGGCCGCTCCTACGCCCTGGTCGCGGCGGGCGCGGCGTGGGCGACGTACCTGCTGGTGGGCGCGGCGGGGCTGGCCGTGGGGGCGGCGACGGGGGGTGCCTCGGCGGACCGGGTCGCGCCGGGGCGGACACCCACGCCCGGGTTCGGGGCGGTGTCCCGAACGGCTGGGGCTGCCGGAGCGGGCGGGACAGCGCCGAGCGCACGCGTCCGTTCGGCCGTACTGGTCCGCGGCGGCGTGCCTCGCGTCGCGCGGGCCGCCTCGGCGCCGGGGCGGGAGCGGGCGGTGTCGGGAGCGGGGTGGCGGTGGGCGGCGTACGGAGGTGTCGTGGCCGTGACCGCGTTGCTGCACGTCTTCGCGATGCTCATGCTCGCCGCGCACGCCCTGACGCTGCTCGTCTCGCGCGCCCCGCGCCGCGTGTGGTGGGGCTGGGGGAGCGCGGCGGCGGGGGCGGCGGTCGCGGTGGTGCCGCTGGCGGCGCCGGCCCGACGGCAGAGCGCGCAGATCGCCTGGATCCGCCATCCGACGCCGGGTCGGCTGTGGGCGGTGGTCGAGGAGTTCGCGGGCCCCAGCGCGCTCGTCCTGGCCCTCAGCCTCCTGCTGATCGCGGTCGCTGTGGTCCGCCCCAGGTGGCGTTCGCTGACCGCGGTGGCCTTGCCCCTGTTCTGCGTCCCACCCGTCCTCCTCTTCGCCCTCGCCCTCCACCGCCCCTGCTTCCACGAGCGCTATCTCCTCTTCGCCCTCGCGGGCATCCCCCTGCTGGCAGCGGCGGGGGTGGACCGGCTCGCGGGGGTGGTGACCGACCAGGGCCGCGCCGTGTTGGGCGGGCGTCGCGCCGTGGTGGGCCGGCGTCGGGCCGTGGCGGCGGCCGGGGTTCTTGCGGTCGGCTGCGGCTTCGTCTGGCAGCTTCCGCTGCATCAGCGGGAGCGGGAGCCATTGAGCCGTCAGGATGACTTGGCGGCGCTGGCCGTCGCGGTGGGCCGGCTCACCCGGCCGGGTGAGCCGGTGCTGTACGACCCGCCCAAGGAACGGCGGATCGCGATCGCCTATCCGCGCCCCCTCGCCGGGCTGCGCGACATCGCGCTGGGCACGCCCGGCCCCGCCTCCGGCACGCTCTACGGGGTCGACGTCGGCCCCGCCGAGCTGCTGCGGCGGCTCGGCGGGGCGCGGTCGGCATGGGTGATCGCCGCCGATGAGCCGGAGACACGCCGGGCGAAGGCGACCGTGCTGACCGGGCGCTTCCAACTGGCGTACTCGCTGTGCCTGCCCGGCATCCGGCTGGAGCACTATGTGCGGGGCGGCCCGCAGGCTGAGACCGCGGGCCCAGATGGTTCCGAGGGCCCGGGCCCCCGGCCCCGGGGTGTCACCGCTGGCTGAGGGCCTCCGGAGTCACGCCGCTGCCCGAAGCGAAGCTCCGAGGGCACACCGCTGACGGGGTCCCGAGGGTTAATGCCGTCACCCGCACGGCGAGCCGCTGTTGCGGGCCCCGCCGGTTACCCCACGGCGAACCGTTCCCCGAAGACCCCGGCCGCTCGCCCGCCCGGTGAACCACTCCCGAGGGCTCCGCTGATGCCCCGCACAGCGGATCACCCCGGGGTTCGGGGCGGAGCCCCGGCCGGGGGGCAGGGGCGGAGCCCCCTGTTTCGGGAAGGGGCGGGGTGGGGAAAACCACGGCCCGCCCGCGACCGGCGAACCCCCACCGCAAGCCCCACCCCCCACCCCCACCCCCTCACCCCCGCAACGACCCACTGCCCGTCGCCTGGGCACCAGGCGCCCGCCGCGCCGGGACCACCGCCCGACGGGCCAGCGCGGCCGCACCCGCCAGCCGCAGCAGCCCCGTCCGGGGCACCCGCGTCGCACCCCGCGGCGAGCGGTACGGCGCGTTCCAGCCGTAAGGGAACGACGCCTTGTCGGTGCTGATGATGTTCGTCGTCTCGTCGCACGCCAGAATCGCGATCAGCCACCGCCGCACCGCCCGGTGGAAGGCGGGGGTCAGCGGCCGCGGGGCCAGCAGCCAGTCACGGCACTGCCCGCTCACCGCGGACCGGTAGGTCGTCTCGTCGTAGCGGTGCCAGGGCGACTCCGGGGTGATCGGGTGGAGCCCGTAGTCCATGGCGGTCAGCGGCACGAGGGCGGTGCGCAGCGCGTTGTGGTCGGCCCCGGGCAGGAGTTCGCAGACGATCCAGGGCCGGTGGCGCCGGATCGTCTCGTACGACCCGCGCAACACGGCCGCCTCGAACGTCTCCACATCGATCTTGATCAGATGCGGAGCGATACCGCGCTCCCCGGTGAACGCGTCGACCGTCGTGACCGGCACCGTCACCGACTCGGTGTGCCGGCGGTGGGCCGGGTTGAGCGAGTTGGAGGACTCCGACTTATGGGAGAAGTACAGCTCGGCGGTGCCCGGTTCGGCGGCCAGCGCGGTCTGCTGCACCTCGAAGCCGAGGCGGTTGCAGTCCCGGATCCGGCGGCACAGCGCGGCCGTCTCCGGGGTCGGCTCGAACGCGATGGCCCGCGGCCCGCCGCTCCCGTACACCGCGCTGATCAGCGCCGAGTACAGCCCGATGTGCGCGCCGATGTCGTACACCACGCTGTTCTCGGGCGCCTGCTGGGCCAGGGCCAGCAAGGTGGCCTGGGTGGTCGGCTCGTAGCCCGCGAGCCCGGCGCGCCGCAACTGCCGCTGGACTGCGGTCTGTTTGCGGCTGAGCACATTGAGCGCCCGCGGATACGTCCGGCCCGCCTCGAGGACGTCCGGGTTCAGGGGAAGGGTGATCGCGAGGGGCATGGCTGCCGCGTCTCCTGTCGGGTGACGGCCCGCTCCAGCGGGCTGGGGAGGGGGAAGTAGGCGTCGAGGAAGGGGCGGACCAGAGCCAGCTGGTCCTCGAGGTCGTGCTCGGAGGAGACCGTGTCGTTGAGGCAGAACGCCTGGCAGTGGCGCGCCCGCAGCAGTTTGGCCAGCCGGGCGCGGATGGTGGGCTGGGCCAGGTCGAAGTAGTCGTAGTGGAGCTGGCCGGGGACCGCGCGTCCGGTCAGGAAGGCGTAGTAGTGGTGGAGCGAGGACGGTACGGAGATGTCCGACGTCGACCGCACCCGGCTGGCCATGGTCGCGCGGACCGCGTCGGGGAACTCCTTCTCGATCTCGGTGAGGACGCTGGTGCGCAGGGCGTGCGGGGTGTGCTTCATCTTCTGGGTGACGGCCGGGCCGAACCGTCTCTCCAGCAGCGCCCGGTTGTTCTTGCCCGCCGCCGATACGGGGACGTCGCCGGGGCCCACCGGGGTCAGCGGGATCAGCGCGCGGGACGGGAAGAACTTGGAAACGCCGTTGGCCAGGAAGAAGTCCTGCGGGGTGACCGGTGAGCCGAGGAAGACGTCGTCGTTGAAGTACAGGAAGTGCTCGGCGAGTCCGTCGATGTGGTGCAGCCGGGTCTCGATGGCGTGGGAGTTGAAGGTGGGCAGCACACTGGCGTCGTCGAAGATGTCGTGGTGGTCCACGACGGTGATCCCCGGGTGCGAGACGGCGAGCCAGTCGGGCACCTGACGGTCGGTCACCAGATAGATGTGGCGCACCCAGGGGGCGTACATATAGAGCGAGCGCAGGGAGTAGCGCAGCTCGTCGCGGTTGGCGTAGCGCGCGGCGTTGGCGGCCTGGGTGTGATAGCCCGCGCCCGCCAGGGCCGCCCGCCGCCGCTGCCACTGCGGATCCGAGCCGTCGACCCAGGTGTAGACGACGTCGATGGGGAAGCGGACCTCGTCCGGCAGCCGGGTGAGGAACTCCGGGCGGGTGCGCACCAGCGGCCCCGGCTGCCAGCCGATGGCCGGGGCGAGCCGGGTGAACAGCTGGTCGGGGGCGCGGACCGGCTCACCCACCAGCGGCACCGACGCGGTGGTGCGGTTGAAGCGTGGCGCGATCAGCACCCGCTCCTCGCCCTGCCCGCCGGGCTCCCAGAACTCGATGTCGCAGCCGTGTGCCGGGCCGAGGACCAGCCGTCCGCCCGGCCCGGTGTGGAAGCGGGTGAAGCGGACCACGGGGGCGGCGGCCAGCCGTCGCCAGGCCCGTCGCGTACCGCCGAGCCGGGGCGGGGCCGTCGCCCGGCCCCGCCGCGGGGGCAGGGAGACATATCCGGCCTCCTCGGCGCACAGCGCGGACAGCGCCTTGACCACCTCCGCCCGCTGATCGGCCCGGACGCCCACGGCCGAGCCGACGTTGCTGTGGCAGCGGACCACGAAGTGGTCGATCCGCGCCCGGTCCAGCGCCTCGCACACCAGCCGCAGATTCTCTCCGCGCGCGAACAGCGGGGTGGGGGAGGGGGCCAGGGTCGCCACCAGGGCGCCCCGCCGGCTCGCGATCACCATCCGGTCGCCCCCCGCCAGCAGCCCGGCCCGGCGCATCCGCCGCCGCGCCCGGCGCATCCGCAGCACGCCGGAGGCGGCCGACAGCCCGCCGAGGCCCCGCATGGCCGCCCGGCGCAGCCCGGGGCCGGTCACGGCGACGACCGCGCGGCGCAGTGGCAGCGGGACCGTACGCCGGTATCCGCGCACCAGCGGCGGCGGGTCGGCGAGCCAGGGGCGGGGGGTGGCGGGTGGTGCGGTGAGGGGCATCGTGCGTCCTGGGTCGGGGCGTCGGGACGGCGGGTGCGGGGTCCTCGCGGCGGGTGGGGCGCGGGGGCCGGTGGGGTTGGCGGGGGCTAGTGGGGGCGGCTCCGGTGGGGGAGTGAGGTGATGGGAGCGGTGGCGGGAGTGGCGACCTGTGAGGACGTGGGCGGGGCGGCCGGTGCGGCGCACACCACCCCGGCCCGCCGCGCCGTCCGGGGCTCGGCGGGCCGGTCGGGACCGGTAGGGCTGGCAGGGCTGGCAGGGCTGGCAGGGCTGGCAGGACCGGCGAGACCGGCGGGAACGTTCGGGAGGGTGCGGACGGCGGCGGGGGCGGGGCGGCGCTCGGCGAGCGGGACGACGGGCGGCAGCAGCGCGTGGCACTCGCCGAGGAACACCCGGCGCACCACGCGTTCGGCCGCCCGCCCGTCGTCGTACGGGCAGAAGCGGGCCCGGAACGCGGCGCGCAGCGCGGCCGAGCGCGCACCGCACCAGGCGCCTCCGGCGAAGAGGGCGATCAGCTCGTCCTCGGTGCGCGAGACCGGGCCGGGCGGGGCGGCGGTGATGTCGAAATAGGCGCCGCGGGCGGCCCGATAGGCGTCCCAGTCGTCGGCATGGATGACGATGGGGCGGTCGAGGTTGGCGTAGTCGAACATGAGGGACGAGTAGTCGGTGAGCAGCGCGTCGGCCGCCAGGCACAGCTCCTCCACCCGGCCGTGCCCGGAGACGTCGAGCACCCGCCCGTGCCCCGAGGCGTCGGGCCCCCGCCCGGTGGGGCTTGCCACGCCCGTGGCCGGGACATGGAAGTAGTGCGTCCTGACCAGCAGGGTGAACCCGGGACCCAGCGCCCGGGCCACCCGCTCCAGATCCAGCCGTGGCACATAGCGGCGCTGGTAGTCGCGGTGGGTCGGCGCGTACAGCACGGCGACGGTACCCGCGGGGATGCCCAGCCGGGCGCGCAGACGGGCCACCTCGTCCTCGGTGGCGTGCTGGAAGACGTCGTTGCGCGGGGCGCCGTAGGGGAGCGTGGTGTAGCCGGAAGGGTAGACCCGCTCCCAGACCAGGGTGGTGTGGCGGTTGGCGGAGAGGCTGTAGTCCCAGCGGTCCACCCGCTCCATCAGCTTGCCGAAGTCCATGCCGCGGGCGGCGGCCGGGCGGTCCCGCAGATCCAGGCCCATGTGCTTGAGCGGGGTGCCGTGATGGGTCTGGAGATGGATCTGACCGGGCCGTTTGCGCATCCCCTGGGTGAAGTTGACGTTGTTGACGAGAAAGCGGGCGCGGGCCAGCGCCGTCCAGTACGCGGCCGAGCCGGGATGCAGCCGCAGCACGCCGGGCGGCAGGGTGTGCGCGTACTCGGGGGTGGTGATCCAGGCGGTGCGCACCCCCGGCGCCAGTTCACGCACCTTCGCCTCGATGGCCGCCGGATGGCAGGCGTAGCCCCGATGCCAGTACGCGGCGAAGACGGCGAGCCCGGGATCGACGGGGCGGCACCGCTGCACCCTGTAGTGCAGCCACAGCGCCGCCCGGCGGGCCCTCGCATACGCCGTACGGCCGCGGTCGGCGGCGCGGCGGCGCAGCCGGTCGGCGCCGCGCAGCAGCTCGTACGCCCGGCGGGCGCCCAGCCGCAGCAGCAGACCCCGCCACCGGGCGCGGCCGGGCGGGGCCGCCGCGCCGAGCGGCCGGTAGCGGCGGTGGTGCGCGCCCGCCCGGCGGAAGAACTCGGCCCGGGCCCGCACCGGCAGCCGCCCCGGCGCGGCGGCGATCACACCGAAGTGGTCGACCATCCGCTGGAACAGCGCCGGGCGCCAATGGGCCAGCCCGGGCCGGGCGTCGAGAAACCGGAACACCCGGTCGTACTGCTCGAACACATCGAGGTGGCGACGGCTGGTGGTGCGCAGGATCCCGCCGCGCCGCCGCTGCCGGTAGTGGACGCACACCCGGTCCAGGACGGCGATGGACTCGGCGGTGAGCAGCACCGGGAAGGTCCAGGGGGTGTCCTCGTAGAAGCCGGGCGGAAAGGCGAAGCCCTCCTTACGGACGAAGTCCCGGCGGTAGGCCTTGTTCCAGGCGACCATCAGCAGCCGCAGCAGCTCGGGCCGCTGGTCGAGCCGGAAGACCTGAAGGACGCTTTCGGGATCCCCCTGCCGGAGCAGCTCGGCCCGGACGTTCCGCACGGCCTCGCCCGTCCAGTCCACGCGCGCGTAGTCGAAGACCAGCACCTGCGGCTCGCCGGTCCGCGCCAGCCGGTCGGCGATGGCGCGCAGCGAGCCGGGGGCGAGGGTGTCATCACCGTCGAGGAAGAGCAGATAGTCGCCGGTGGCCCGGCGGATCCCGGCGTTCCGGGCCCGGCCGAGCCCCGCGTTCTCCGGCAGGTGCACGGGCCGCACCCGGGGGTCGCACGCCGCCGCCTCGTCGATGATCGCGCCGCAGGCGTCCGGCGAGTGATCGTCGACCGCGATCAGCTCGAGGTCCGTGAAGTCCTGCTCCAGCACGGACCGCAGACAGTCGTTCAGATACGGCTGGACCTCGTATGCGGGCACGATGACGCTGAACCGGGGCACGGCGCATCCCATCGGTCGACGCGGCAATGATGATTTCTCACACCATCATCTGAACGCCTGTCAGATGGGGCGGCGACGTGGCGGACCGCCCCGCAAAAGCCCCCCGTTCGGCCCAACGCCCGGCCGCTCCCGTGGGCGCGCCCGGCTCCGTGCGCCCTTCCCGGACGCGGCATTCCCGCCACCTCCTGCCCTCGGGACGCGACTGTCCCGTCGGTTGACTATTCCACCAGAGGGAACTAGTTTCCACTCAGGAAACTGGTTCGGTTGAAGCATGCGCAAGCTCCAGGAGGTACCCCATGTCCGACCGTGTGACCCCGCCCGCCGAGGCCGCCCGCGCACTGCGCGACATCGAGCGGCTCCGAGCCCAGGGCCGCGCCTCGGAGCAGGAATCCCGCTGGGTCAGCGTCGTGTTCGGCGTCACGATCTTCGCCGAGCTGGCGGCACCCGACTTCTTCGGTGACGACGTGCGCCCCTGGATCTCGCTGGCGGTCACAGCGCTGATCCTGGTGTACGCGATGATGTTGCGAACCCCTCGCGGCGGCGCCCTCCTGGGGCGGCCCACCCGCGTGCGCAGGAGCGAGATCTCCCCGCGTTTCGCGCGGCTGGCCCAGCTCACGATCGTCGCCGTCGTGCTGCTCGGCTTCGTCGGCGCACTCTTCCTGCCGGACCACCTCTTCCCGTACGCGGGGACGGTGGCGGGCGCGGTGCTCGGTGCCACCCTCATCATCTTCGGCCGCAGTCTGCAGCGGGGGCTGAACTCCCTGGCGATGCGCGGCGACGGTAAGGACGGCATGAACGGTGTCGCCGATGGATCCCGCTGACTTCGACGCCGCCCTGCTCGACCCGACACGGCTGTCGATCGTGTCGCTGCTGGTGAGTGTGGAGTGGGCCGAGTTCGGATGGGTGCGCGAGACGGTGGGAATGTCGCCCTCCGCGCTCTCCAAGCAGGCCGGCACGCTCGAGGCCCGGGGGTATGTCGAGGTGAAGAAGGGCTACGTGGGCAAGCGCCCCCGAACCTGGCTTGCCCTCACCCCGACCGGACGGGCCGCACTCGAAAGACATGTGGCGGCGCTGCACCGCGTCGTGGAGGAGTCGCAGCGGGCGGCCGCGGAGCGCCCCGACGCCTGACGGGCGTCCCGGCCGTGGCCATCGGATCAGCCATGGGTGGGCTGTTCGGCGGATGGATCGCATGCGTGCGCCGCCAAGGCGGGCTTCCGGTTCGGGCCGGGCAAGCTGTGGTTCCCGTCGGTGGCTGCCCGACCATCGGCGCGTCGGCCGGCGCGCGTGGGGCGGCCCAGGGCGACGCCCGCCAGGACCATGGCCAGCCCGCATATTTGCTGAACGGTCAGCGCCTCTCCGGCGAGCGCCGTGCCGAGCAGCACGCCCGTCACGGGGTTGAGGAGTCCGATCAGCCCCACGGTGCCCGCGGGCAGATGTCGCAGTCCGGTGAACCAGGCGGTGAAGGCCAAGGCGGTGGCCACCAGGGCGACGTAGCAGAACGCGGCGAGGACGGATGGCGAGAGCGCGGGCGGGGCGCCCTCCACGGCCGCGGCCACCGGAAGCAGGAACAGCCCTCCGGCGGTGAGCTGCCAGGCGGTCGAGGCGAGCAGGTCGGCGTTGCCGCTCCACCGCTTGGTGAGGACGTGGCCGAAGGACGACACCAGTACGGCCGTCGCCGAGGCAAGGATCCCCGGCACGCTCGCCCCTGCCCCCATGAGCAACATGAGACATACACCGGCGAGCCCGATCACCGCACCGGACAGATGCGCGGCCCGGGGCCGCTCGGCCACCAGGGGCCATGCGATGAACATCATCGTCAGCGGGGACACCGCCATGACCGTCGAGGCGACGCTCGTCGGCAGCAGTTGCGAGGCGGCGTAGACCAGGACGAAGAACACGCTCACATTGAGCAGCCCCAGCACGGCGGACCGCCACCACCACACGCCACGAGGCCGTCGCCGCCGCACGGCCAGCAGCGCGAGCCCGGCGGGCAGCGCCCGCAGAGCGGCCCCGTACAGCGGGTGGTCCGCCGGGAGGAACTCACGGGTGACGTAGTAGTTGGCCCCCCAGGCCACCGGCGCGACCGCGGTCAGCGCCACCCAACGCACGTTAGCTTCCATGGAAGGCAATATAGCTTCCCGGGAAGCTATATTGCCTTCCATGGAGGACCGACAACCGATGGACCATGTGGCCCGGATCCAGGCGGAGTGGCGCCGCGAGCGACCCGAGATCGACGTCACCCCGCAAGGAGTGATCGGCCGACTGCACCGCCTGGCCGACCGGCTCAGCGAAGAACTCCGCCTCGTCTACAGCCGCTACGGCTTGAGCGAGGGCGAGTTCGACGTGCTGTGCGCCATCCGCCGCGCGGGCGAGCCGTACGAACGCGCACCCGGCGAACTCGCCGTGCACACCATGGTCACCACCGGCGCGATGACCAAGAGAATCGATCGCCTGGAGCGCGCCGGCCTCGTCACCCGCCGCCGCTCCACCGGCGACCAACGAGGCCGGATCGTCGCCCTGACCGGCCCCGGACTGGAGCTGATCGACCGAGCCTTCGCCGACCACATGCGCAACGAACGCCGCCTACTGGATCTCCTGACGCCCACCGACGCCTCGGCACTGGAAACGCTGCTGACGACGTGGCTCTCCTCCGTGGAGCACCCCCACACGTCCGACAGCGACTGACCCACCACCCCCGGACTGCGGCCGGCGCTTCGCCCGGCCGCCCTGGACTAACGATCGGGGAGGGTGGGTGGGCGGGAGTTCTTTATCCCGGTTCTTTGGGGGAGTTCGCGGCCCGCCGGACCCCGCGTACGAGGGTCCGGCGGGCCCGGAGTGGCGACGCGGACCGGCCCCTGGCCGACTCGGGGACGGCGATGAGGGGCTGCTCGGCTTGGTTACAGGCCGACCGGGTTGAGGTAGGTGCCGGGGTGGGTGGCGCCGTCCTGCTTGAGGATCTGACCGCCGAACGGCCACTTCAGGGTGAAGTGCTCCGTCTCGTTCGGCGGGGTGACCAGGAACTTCGCCGGAACGAACTTCTCCTTGTGCGGCGTGGACTCGGCCACCGGGAGCAGGTTGACGCTGAAGTCCGTCGTGTCTCCCGGCCCCAGGACCATCTTTTCGTGCGTCTTGGAGGAGCGTGCCAGCGACCAGGTGCCGTCGGTCCCCTGGGCGCCGATCATGTCGACACCGGCGAAGCCGGACAGGGTGCAGGTGCGCGTGCTCTGGTTGGTGAACCAGATGTGCGCCTGCGTTTGTTTCTCGGTCTGTTCCATCTCCGGCCTCGCGTCCTCCCCCATGGCGAAACCGGCCTTCAGGTCGGCGGTGTGGCAGCGGGTCGGCGCGGCCTTGGCGGTGGCGGCCGAGGCCGGGATGGCCGTGGCGGCGGTGCCGGCGACGACGAGGGCCGCAAGGGCCACGGTGGTCAGCTTGTTCTTCATGAAGTTTTTGGTTCCCCTCGCATACGAATCGGCGCCCGATGTCAGTTGGCGCCTGCGCACCGGAAGATGTGCGGTGCCCGGGGGAGGTTCCGAATGTCGGAGAGCCGATTTCGGACAGTCAGGCGCCCAACTGCCGCCGCATTGCGAGGACTTACATCAGAGGCTGCGGCCGGTCGTCAGTTCATCAACGAAGGCAGTCCAGGAGGCCGCTGGGAAGACCAGCGCGGGGCTATCGGGCCGCTTGCTGTCACGGACGGGGACGACGCCGGGTATGCCGTCGGCCACCTCCACGCAGTCGCCACCCGCCTGATTGCTGTAGCTGCTCTTGCGCCACGCGGCGCCGTTCAGATCGGGACGGGACACTCGCTCCACGGTGGTTGCCCTCCATCACGGATCGGATCATGTCGAGCGACATGAGCGGGGGCAGGGATCCTGCCCGCAGCCGATCGTAGGACAGCGCGTAGTGCTTCACATCCTTTGGTTCCTCGACGAGTTGACCGAAGTCGGCTCCTTCCTTGTAGGCGACTTCGTTGCCGTCCGGCAGCGTCAGCACGGTCAGGGATCCGCCCATTGCCTCATGCCCGCCCTGGTCGAATGGCAGGACCTGCACGGTGATGTGGCGTTCAACGGCTGCCTCCAGCAATCGGTACAACTGCGCTCGCATGACCGAGTGGCTGCCGATCGGGCGCCGTAACACCGCCTCGTCCAGGACCACCCATAGCTCCGGCCGGTCCGGTGAACGGAGCCGTTCTTGCCGTCCGAGGCGAGCGGTGACCCGCTCCTCCAGCTGCTGCTCGCCGCTGAGCAGGGGGTCGAGACTCAGTACCGCCCGCGCGTAGTCCTCGGTCTGTAACAGACCGGGCACCACATGTGCCGCGTACTGCCTAATGGACACCGCCCGCTCCGAGCGCGCCATGAACGCCCGCGACCAGTCCGGGAACGCCTCCCGATAGACATACGGCCACATGTCCACGAGCAGGTTGTCCGCCTCCAGGACGGTGTCGAGCGTCCGCGCCAGCTCGAACGTCGGCTTCGCTCCCGACGCGCGCTCGATCTGGGTGATCCGGGTGCTGACCACATGCGTGCGCTCGCCCAGCTCGGCCTGGGTCAGACCGGCGGCCGTGCGGAGTCTGCGGACCCGCGAACCGAATAACGCCGCCATGGACGAGCGGGGATCAACTTCTCTGGCCAAAACATCACTTCCGTTCCTTACGACCTGAAAGGTAAGGCGTTACGGCCTTTCGAGCGTAGACCCGCACCACGATCCTTAAGCACGGAACGTCACGATGCGCACACGGTGCGAAATCGTACGGACAATCGATCGGACGGAAATGGACAACACCGTGCTGAAGACGACCACCGCGCCGGATTCCGATCCCGAACTCCGTGAGCTCACCCAGCAGTTCCCCGCCACACCGCGCGGAGCGCGCCTCGCACGGCGGCTGGCCGTGCGGCGGATGGAGGAGTGGGGCTATCCGCCTGCGTCGGACGCGTCCTGCACGGTGGCCCTGCTGGTGGCGGAGCTGGCCTCCAACGCGGTTCGGCACGGCCGGGTGCCCGGGCGGGACTTCCGTCTCCGCCTTGCCTGCGTGCCCTCGACACGCACCATCCGTATCGAGGTCTCGGATGCCCGCGAGGACCGCCTCCCGGCCGTTCCGCCGACGCTGACGGCCGATGACGAGTCGGGTCGTGGCCTGCTCCTGGTGGACTTGCTGGCCACCCGCTGGGGCACGACGCCTCGTACCCCCGTCGGTAAGACGGTGTGGGCGGAATGCGCTGCGCCGTGATCCGGAAAGGGGGCGGCCCGGCGTCCCCTTGGGAGGGGGCGCCGGGCCGCGGTGAGTCGGGTGGTGGGTGGTTACTTCACCGCGCCCGCCATCACGCCCGCCACGAACTGCCGCTGGAAGGCGAAGAAGACCGCCAGCGGGATGAGCATCGAGACGAAGGCGCCCGGGCCGAGGATGTCGATGTTGTTGCCGAACTGCCGGACCTGCTGCTGCAGGGCGACCGTGATCGGCGGGTTGCCGCTGTCCGCGAAGATCAGGGCGACCAGCATGTCGTTCCAGACCCACAGGAACTGGAAGATGCCCAGCGAGGCGATGGCCGGACCGCCCAGCGGCATCACGACGCGCAGGAACAGGCGCAGTTCGCCCGCGCCGTCCAGGCGGGCCGCCTCCAGCAGTTCGCGGGGGATTTCCGCGAAGAAGTTCCGCAGGAGGAAGATCGCGAAGGGGAGGCCGAAGGCGGTGTGGAAGAGGACCACGCCCGTGGTGGTCTGGAAGATGCCGATCTCGCCGAAGAGCTTGGCCACCGGGATCAGCGCGACCTGGACCGGGACGACCAGCAGGCCGACCACGATGAGGAACCACCAGTCGCGGCCGGGGAAGTCCATCCAGGCGAAGGCGTAACCGGCCAGGGCGCCGATCACCACGACCAGCAGGGTCGCCGGGACGGTGATCGCGAGGGTGGTCCACAGCGAGTCGGTGATCTGCTGATTGCCGAGGATCTCGTCATAGCCGCTGAAGGTGAGCTGCCCGGGGTCGGTGAAGACCTTCCACCAGCCCGAGAGGTCCACCTCGGCCGGGTCCCGCAGGGAGGACAGCAGCAGTCCGGCGGTCGGCATCAGCCACAGCAGGCCGATCAGGAGGAGGACGACCCGCATCACCCCGCCGCCGGCGCGGGCGGCGATCCGCGCGACCAGGGACTGCTTCGCCTGTACGACCGTGTCCGCGCTGGTCATCGGCGGCTCTCCCTTCGGATCCGGCGGATGTTGATGAACATGATGGGCAGCACGAGCAACAGCAGCAGCACGGCGATCGCGCTGCCGAGGCCCTGGTTGACATCGGTGCCGAAGGACGACTGGAAGAGCTGGAGCGCCAGCACATTGGCGTCGTCCTGCGAGGGGCCCGGCGCGATGATGTACACCAGGTCGAAGATCTTCATCACGTTGATCATCAGTGTGACGACGACGACCGAGAGCACCGGCGCCAGCATCGGCACCGTGATCCGCCGGAAGACCTGCCACTCGGTGGCGCCGTCCATCCGCGCGGCCTCCATCAGTTCACGCGGCACCCCCGCGAGCCCCGCCGCGATCAGCACCATCGCGAAACCGGCCCAGATCCAGACGTACGCCCCGATGATGGCCGGGGTGACGATGGACGGGCCGAGCCAGTCCACGCCGTTGTACGGCTGGGCGAAGTTCCAGGCGGGCAGCCGCAGTTGGGCGCCCTCGGCCTTGGCCGGGAGGGTGTACGTACCGTCCCCCGCCGAGGTCGTCCGGGCGACGACCTTGCCGTCCTTGACCGCCTCGATCCTGAGGTCGGCCATCGCCTTCTCGCCCTTGTCGATAGTGCCCTGCTCGCCCCCGCCGCCCCGGGTGAAGTCGAACCAGACGGTGCCGGTCACCTTCCCCGGCTCGGCCTTGGCCGCCCTGGCGTCCTGCGCGTCACTGATGTCCCCGCGCTTGGCCGCGACCAGCGGCAGCGAGGCGGGGGTGCCGGCGCGGACGGTGTCCCGGGTGGTGAACGAGCCGCCCGACGCCTCGGTCAGCCCGGCCGTGGGACGCGGATGGGCACCGGGGAACGGCGGCGACTCGCTGAAGGAGTCATGCACGCCCACCCACATGGCGTTGGCCACGCCCTTGTCCGGGTCCTGCTCGTAGACCAGCCGGAAGATGATGCCCGCCGCCAGCATCGAGATCGCCATCGGCATGAAGACGACCAGCTTGAAGGCGGTGGCCCAGCGCACCCGTTCGGTGAGCACGGCGAAGATCAGACCCAGGGCGGTGGAGACGGTGGGGGCCAGAATCAGCCAGATGATGTTGTTCTTGATCGCCGTCTTGGTGGCGTCGTCGGAGAACATCTCCTGGTAGTTGTCCAGGCCGACGAAGCCATTGCCCGAGGCGTCGAAGAAGCTCCGGTAGACGGAGTAGCCGATCGGATAGACGACGAGGGCCCCGAGCAGCACCAGGGCGGGCAGCAGGAACACCGCCGCCAGCCAGGGGCGGGTGCCCATGACGCTCTTCCTCTTTTTGGCGCTCGGTCGCTTTGCCGGTGGGGCGGACGATGCCCGGCCAGGTGTGGCCGCGCCGTCCGCTGTCGCGGTCGACATGATGTGGTTCTCCCGGTCCAGTGGTCAGTTCTTGTACGCCTTGGCGGCATCCGCTTCGAGCCGGCGCTGGATGCCTTCGACATTCCTCGGGTTCTTGAGGAAGTCCTGGAGCGCTTTCCATTCGCCCTGGGCCGGCTTGCCACCGAAGGAGGCGGGAGCCTGGTCGGACATGTCGAACCGGAAGTCATTGCCCGCCGCGATCAGCGCTTGTGCGATCTTGCGCATCGAGGCATTGGGATAGGCGCTGAACTTGACGTTTTTGTTCGCCGAGATGAACCCGCCGGACTGAGCCCAGATCGTCCCGGCGTCCGGGGAGGCAAGGAAGGTGAGCAGCGCCTGCGCCGCCTTGCTGTTCGTCAGCGCCACGCCGACGTCGCCGCCGGTCACCACCGGTGCCTTACCGCCCACCGCCGGGAACGGGAACACCTTCGCGTCCCGGTCCAGCTCCGCGCCCGCGTCGGCGACGTTGGCGGCGACGAAGTCGGCCTCGAAGACCATGCCCGCGTCCGGCTCCGCCTTGTTGCCGAACGCCTTGGTGACCGAGTCCGGGAACGCGGTCTGCAGCGCACCGCTCCGGCCGCCCGCGACCAGACCCCTGGTGCCCCACAGCTCGGCGAGCGTCTCGAGCGCCTTCTTCACCGACGGATCGGTCCACTTGATCTTGTGCTGAGCGAGCTGGTCGTACTTCTCCGCGCCCGCCTGGGAGAGATAGACGTTCTCGAACCAGTCGGTGAGCGTCCAGCCGTCCTGGCCGCCGATCGCGACCGCGTCGGTGCCGGAATCGGAGATCAACTGAGCCTGCGCCAGGAACTCCCGCCACGTCTTCGGCACCTTCGCGCCCGCGTAGTCGAACGCGGAGGTGTTGTACCAGAGCAGGGATTTATTGCTGGTCTTGAAATACACCCCGTAGGGCTTGCCCTCGTACGAGCCGAGGTCCTGCCAGCCCTTGGCGTAGTTCTTGGCCAGCTCGGCGCCGGCTTCGGCGCCCAGCGGCTTGGCCCAGCCCTTCTGGGCGAACTCGCGCATCACGCCGACCTGCCCGACCATCGCGACATCCGGCGGGGCACCGCCCGCGACCTTCGAACCGACGAAGCCCGCCATGTCGTCACCGCTGGGCACAAAGGAGACCTTGGCGCCGGTGCGTTTCTCGAACTCCTTCAGCACCTTGGTGAAGTTCTCCTGCTCGGTGCCCGTCCATACCGCGGTGACCTGGAGTTTCTGCCCCTTGAGATTCGGCAGCTTCACGGTGTTCGGCGGCGGACCGCCGCTTACCGTGTCTCCGTCGTCACCGCCGCAGCCCGCGGCGGTGAGCATGAGTGCTCCCGCCGCCAGCAGGGCCACCGCAGCTCGTGTCGAACGCTTCGCAGGAAGCGATACGTGCATCCCCGTGTTCCCTCCGATGCCGACCGCCCCCGTGCGGCCGTGTCCCGTGCGAGTAGTCCTACGCCCGGTCACCGAACGTGGCAATACTGCGTCCGGCGTTCACTCACGGATCGTGACCGGGCCGTGATGAACGATCGGCAGAGAACGGGGCAGGTGGGTCAGACGGGAGGTTGGGCAGAACGGCTCGGAAAGCCGGTCAGGAACGACGAGATCGCCTGGGAACGGTCAGGAAACGGGCAGGGCGTGGCGTGTGGCGGGCAGGGGCGGACAGCGGGCGATCGGGGGCGGTCAGATCAGCGCGGGTGCGGTGGGCGCGTCCGCGGACTGTGCGGCGCGCTGCAGCGCACTGGCGAGAAGTGCGAGGTCGGTGGGGCCGTTGCCCAGCTCGCGCAGCGGCCGGCGGGCGGGCGGATCGCCCATCCGCCGCCATTCCAGCGGCACGACGGTGGGCCGCTGCGTGGCGGTGCGCGGTATCCGTCCGGTCACCCGGCCCGCCTGAAACGGGGTGCCCCCGGCGTCCTCCGGGCGGAACAGCCGCCCACGGCCCGGGGCCGGGTCGCCGCCCGGGGCGGCTGCGGCTGCGGGGGTGGATGTGACCGAGCGTGGCGATGCGGCGGGGGCCGTATCGGGCCGCTCGGACCTCAGGGGTCGCTCGGCCTCCCCGGGGTGGGCGGGGTTCAGCGGGCGCGGGTCCAGGACGATCCGGAGTCCGGCCCGCTCGACGGCCACCGTGTCCGCCGTACGGTCCGGGCGGCCGGACGCCACGACCAGATGCACCCCGAGGCGGGCGCCGTCGCGGGCGATCGCCTCCAGGGCGCGGACGACCGAACCGGCCGCCGGGCGGCCGGGGCTGCCGAGGGCCGGGGCCACCAGCGCGTCGAAGTCGTCGACGAGCACGACGAGACGGGGGAGGAAGGGGCGGGAGCGGGTGGCTGCCGCCGCCGCGCTCGCGGTGCGCTGAGCGCGCAGATTGAGCGTGTGGAGGGTGTCGCTGGGGGGCGGGTCGATGTCGCCGGGCGGGCGGGGCGCGACGACGCGGGCGGAACCGGCGCCGGGCGCGCCAGGGGTGCCGCCCGGGTCGGCGGCGTCACCGCCACCTCCACTGCCGCCTTCGCCGTGGTGGGGCCGGGCGTGCCAGGCGGTGAAGTCCAGCCGGTCCAGCAACTCGGCGCGGCGCTTGAGCTCCGAGCTGAGCGCCTGCGCGAACTCCCGCATCCGTACCGGGTCGGTGGCCGCCAGATGCGTCGAGACATGCGGCAGATCCGTGCACACCCGCAGCCCCTCGCCCGCTCCGGCCCCGGCGCCGTCGACGAGGATGAGCTCGAGGCGGTCCGGCCGTTCGGCGGCCGCGAGCGACGCGGCGAACGAGCGCAGCAGCTCCGTCTTACCGGTGCCCGCCGTGCCGTCGATCAGCGCGTGCGGACCGTCGGCGGCCAGATCGACCGCGAGCGCGCCGCGCGGCCCGGCCCCGAGCACCGCCAGCGCCCGGCCGCCCGCCGGGACCTCGTCCGCCGCGGCCGCCCAACGGGCCAGCAGCGACGCGGGGGTGGCCCTCGCCAGGCCCAACTCGTCCAGCAGCCGCGCCGAGTCCGGCAGCGGAACGGTCGGCGGGCCGTCGGAGCCGCCGAACGCGCCGCCCTGCGCGGAGGCGGCCGGGCGCAGGGGCGCGAGCGCCCGCGCGAACCGCTCGGCCCACGCCGCCGACACCGCGTCCACGGTCACGGTCGTGGTGGCGCCGGTCGCGCCGGTGATCCCGGAGACGCCCGTGACCCCGGAGACACCAGTGGCCCCGGCGATGCCGGACGTGGCTCCGTCCCCGTTCCCATGGACGATCTGCAGCCCCGTGGCCACATCGCCGCTCAGCACGGCCGCCACCCCGGAGGCCGCGAAGGGCGCGGACGCGGCACACGCGGCCTCGTAGCTCATCGGCAGCGGGGACACGGGCGACGCGGCGGGCGCCTCGGTCAGACAGAGCAGATGGATCCCGGCCGCGGAGCCGCTCACCGCCAGCCGGGCGAGCGTGTCGTGCAGCGCGGCCGGACCGGGGGCGCCGTCCACGACCACCACGGTGCGCGGCCCGACGTGGCGCGCCGCCGCGGCCGCAGCCGCGGCGGGGGAGGCACTCGCCCAGCCGGGGCCCAGCGGCCCGTCCTCCAGCCGCCGGGTCAACTCGTCCGTACGGGCCGTGGCCTGCTCGCCGTCATACGCGAGCAGCAGGCGGCAGTCCTGGCCGCGCATCGGCTGGAGCTGGGGCAGCCAGCCGAGCCACGACCACTGAGCGAGTCGCTCCTCGCCGCTGATCAGCACGATCTCCAGTGCGGCCGGTGAGTGCAGGGCCGCCAACTGCGCCACGACGGACCGGGCGAGCCCGGCCACCCGCGCCGGCGGCCCCGCCAGCCCCAGCGAACCGCACTGCCGCAGATCGACGGTCACGGGCGCGGCGACGAGCAGCCCGCCGTCGGCCGCCAGTTGGTCGGCCGAGCCGAGACGCACGGTGAGCGCGTCCGGATGTCCTTGGGCGCGCTCCCACAACCGGGAGCCCGGCCCCAGCGCCGTCATCAACACGGTGGCCGGATCCGGCCACCGCCGCTGCAGCATCTCCGCCTCCGCGGCCGCCCGCTCCGCCGCGCCCCGCCCGTCCCCGTCCTGCCGGGCCCCGCTCCGCTCGGCCGCCTTCCCCCGGCCAACTGCCGCACCCAGGCCCCTATCCCGCGCCGCCGCGCCTGAGCCCCCGGCGCGTCCAGCGCATAGGCCCCGGCATGCGTACGATCGCCCGCCCCACGCCGCCCAGCGCCGCCGGCCCCGGAGCCCCCGGCCTGCGCCCGCCCGGCGTCGGCCGAGCGGTCGCCCGGGCCGCGTCCGCCGCGTGGCCCGCTGTCGGCGGGAGCCCCGCCCTGGCCCGCGTGGCCGGGGTCGGCCGGGCTGTGGCCGCTGCGCGGCCCGGCGCCGGGCCGGCCGCCGGGGTAGGGGCCGCGCTGTGCGGAAGCGGCCGATGGGCCGTTATACGTCGCTCCCTGGTGGCCCGCGTCGGCGGGCTGTCCGCCGGTGGCGGAGGGGCCCTGGTCGTACGGCTGCCCGCCGCGCCGGGTGGCGTCGCCGTAACCCGCGCCCGGACCCGACTGCCGCCCGGAGTCGGTGTCGCCGTCGTGGTGGCGGCTGTGGCCCGCGCCCGCGCCGCCGTATGGCGAGCCGCCGGGGCTCGCGTCGGCGGGCTGGTTGCCGGCGGACCAGGGCCGCTGGGGGCGTCGGCCGCGTCCGTCCGTGTCGCCGCGCCCTTGGCCGTATGGCTGCCCGCCGCCCGGGGCGGCGCCGTAACCCGCGTCCCCCTCGCCCTGCCGACCGCGGCCCGCGCCCGCGCCGCCGTACGGCGAGTCGCCGGGGTACGCGTCGCCGGGAGCCGCGCCGTGGCCTGTGCGGCGAGGGTCGGCCGAGCGGTCGGCCGGGCCGTGCCCGCCGCGCGGCCCCGGCCGGCCGCCGGGGTACGCACGCTCGGGGGCTTCTCCGTGCCCTTGACCGTGCGGCCGCCCGCCGCTGCCGCCCGCGCCGGGCCGGTCCTGGGCGGGCCGCTCGGGCTGCCCCGCCGGGCCGTGTCCGGCGGCTCCCGGCCGGGGGACGCGCTCGCCGCGTCGGGTGGGGGTGGTGGACGGGTCGTCGTACGGCTGGTCGGCGGTCGAGGGCCCTTGCGGGCCCCGGCCGCGTCCGCCCGTTTCGCCGTGTCCTTCGCCACGCGGCCGCTCACCCCGCCGACCGGCGCCCGCGGCGCCGTAAGGCGAGCCGCCCGGGCTCACCGAGCCGTCGCCGGTCGGCCGGCGGCCGGCCCGCCCGTCCTGATCATCGTGGCCGGACCCGCGACCGCCCGCTCCGCCCGGCGCCCCGGCGACGGCCCCCTCGCCGGGGTGCCATCCGTCGTCCCGGCGGCCCTGGCCGCCCGCCCCGCCCGGCACCCCGGCTCCCGTGCCGCGAGCTCCGGCGGCGCCCGAGCCGGGACCCCGGCCGGCGCCCGCGCCACGCGCTTCTGCGGCTCCCGTGCCGGGACCCCAGCCGTCGTCGTCCCGGCGGCCCTGGCCGCCCGCTCCGCCCGGCACCCCGGCGCCCGCTCCGCCCGGCGCCCCGGCACCCGCTCCGCCCGGCGCCCCGGCTCCCGCCCCGCCCGGCACCCCGGCGCCCGCGCCGCCAGCTCCGGCGGCGCCCGAGCCGCGTGCCCCGGTGGCTCCCGTGCCCGGGCCCCAGCTCTCCTCGCCCCCGCGGGGGTCCCGCGTCCCGGCGCCCGCGCCCTCCCCGCGCACCCCGGACGCCGAGTGAGGCTCGTCACCGGGCTGGGTGACTCGCGTCCAGCCGGTGCCCGGGTGGTGGGCCGGGGGTGTCCAGGTGCCCTCGGCGGAGTGGGTGGGGGCGGACTGGGGGGCGCCGGTCCAGGGGCCCTCCGCGTGGGTGGGGTGGTCACCGGCGGGCGTGACGCGCAGGTGGCCCTCCCCGTCCGCGTGGACCGGAAGGCGCGAGGGGGCCGAGGGGAACGCGGAATCCGCGGAGGGGACGCGCAGCCTCAGGGCGGACTCGCCGATGCGCAGCAGCGCCCCCGGCTCCAGCGGCACCGGATGGGTGCCCACGGGGACGCCGTCGGCGGCGGTGCCGTTGGTCGAGCCGAGGTCGGCGATGGTCACGCGGCCGTCCTCGGCGACGGTGACCGCGCAGTGCAGCCGGGAGACGTCGGGGTCGTCCAGCGGGACGTCCGCGTCGGCGGAGCGACCGATGCGGACCTGGCCGCCGTGGAGCAGATGGACGCCGCCCGCGTCGGGCCCCGCGACCACGTCCAGGTGGACCGTGACATCGGCCACGGCCGCCTCGGGGAGGCCGGGAAAGCCGGGGTAGTGGCCGGAGTCGGGGTCGGCCGGGGTGTGCAGGGAGAGCACCGCGCCGTCCACCAGCGGCGGCTCGCCCAGCGCACAGCGCTGCGGGTCCAGCCGCTCACCGCCCGCGTACAGCACCACCGCGCCGCCGCCACCGCTGCCGCCCCCCGCCTCGTACCCGGCCGCGGCGACCGCGTCGGCGAGCCCACTGGCCACCGAGGCGAGGGCCGTGCCGACAGGGGCGGTGACCAGGACGTCCACCGCGCCCATAAGGGCATGCGGCGCGGACGCGGGCGCAGGATGGTGGCCGGAACGGCCCGGGTGGGCGCTGCGCGGCCCGAGGACGGTCAGCCGAATCTGCATCGCCGTCAACGGTCCCTTCTGTCCGGGGGGCCGGGCAGGGGTGCCGACCCCCACCACCGCCCCCAGGCCCTTCGGCACGTACAGGTCCGTACGGGGTCGTACGGGTCACGGAGCGTGAGCCCCCAACCGCTCGGCGCTTCGTGCTGCCTGCATCCTCGCACCTGCCACCGACACTTCGCCCGCCGCCCGGCGCCACATGATCTTGATTGGTCGGCTAGTCGGCTGAAACTGGCTGATTGCGACCGGAACGGCCGCCCTTGAGACGCCCGGCGGTGCCGGGTCGAGCGGCGATCGAGCGGCCTGGGCCAACACTGGCAACCATCTGTCCGGATCACACGTCTTCCCCCGCGCCGGACCCTCGTGTGGTGATCGGATAGGGCTCACCGTGCGTCGCCATTACAGTGGTGCGGACGAGCACCACACGCAGACCGTCAAGCAGAGCAGTCCAGCAGAGCAGCAAGCAGACCATCGCAGACCACCGATGTAAGACCACGATCAGGGAGCGCATGACGTGCGGCCGGTAGGCAGCAAGTACCTGCTCGAGGAGCCGCTCGGGCGCGGAGCCACGGGCACCGTATGGCGGGCCAGCCAGCGGGAGGCGGCGGGGGCCGAGGCCGCCGTGGCCGGGCAGCCCGGCGAGACCGTCGCGATCAAGGTCCTCAAGGAGGAGCTCGCGAACGACGCGGACATCGTCATGCGCTTTCTCCGCGAGCGCTCGGTGCTGCTGCGGCTCACCCACCCCAATATCGTCCGCACCCGTGACCTGGTGGTCGAGGGTGATCTGCTGGCCCTGGTCATGGACCTGATCGACGGCCCGGATCTGCACAAATACCTGCGCAGCAACGGCCCGTTCACCCCCGTCGCCGCATCCCTGCTCACCGCCCAGATCGCGGACGCGCTCGCCGCCAGCCACGCCGACGGCGTCGTGCACCGCGACCTCAAGCCCGCCAACGTGCTGCTCGCGGGCACCGGTGAGGGCCAGGAGATGCACCCGATGCTGACCGACTTCGGCATCGCGCGCCTCGCCGACTCGCCCGGCCTCACCCGCACCCAGGAGTTCGTCGGCACCCCCGCCTATGTGGCGCCGGAGTCCGCCGAGGGCCGTCCGCAGACCTCCGCGGTGGACATCTACGGCGCGGGCATCATGCTCTACGAGCTGGTCACCGGCCGTCCGCCGTTCGCCGGCAACACCGCCCTCGAGGTCCTCCACCGCCACCTCAGCGAGGAGCCGCGCCGCCCCTCGACCGTGCCCGAGCCGCTGTGGACCGTCATAGAGCGCTGTCTGCGCAAGCGGCCCGAGGAGCGCCCCAGCGCCGAGAGCCTGGCCCGTGCGCTGCGCGTGGTCGCCGCCGGTGTCGGGGTGCACGCCTCCGCCGCGCAGGCCGAGGCGGCGCTCGGCGTCGCCGCGCTGCTCGCCCCGGACCCGGCGCCCGCGCCGGTCCCGGACACCGCGCCCGCGGACTCGGCCGACCCGACCCAGGTGCTCCCGAACGCACCGGGGGGCACCCCCTCGTACGACCCGGCCGCGGCCACCAATGTGATGCCGACCACCGGGGCGAACGCCGGGGGCAATGCCGACCCCACCCAGGTGCTGCCGAGCGGCTCGGGACCGGCCGGAGGCGCCGATCCGACGCGCGCCATGCCGCCCGTGCCGCCGGGCCAGGACGATCCGCACCCCTGGCAGAACCAGCTGCGCGCGGCCCGCGACCGCAATGAGCAGACCCAGGTCCAGTACCTCGACCCGAGCCAGGACCCGCTGCGCCGCCGCCCGCACCGCGCCGCGCCCCAGCAGCCGTATCAGCAGCAGCAATACCAGCAGCCGCAGCAGTATCAGCAGCCCCAGCAGCCGCCCCAGCGCCGGCGGGGCCGCCAGGAGCCGCCGCCGTACGCCCAGCAGCAGCCGCAGCAGTACGCCCCGGCGCCGCACCACCCCCAGCAGCCCCAGCCGCAGCGCTACGCCCCGCCGCCGCAGCAGCCGGAGCCGCGCGGGGAGCCCCGGCAGCGCGGTTCCAGCCCCAACCGGATGAAGATCCCGGGTCTGGGGTGCCTCAAGGGCTGTCTGTTCGTGATCGTGGTCCTGATCATCGGCTCCTGGCTGGTCTGGGAGCTGACCCCGCTCAAGGACTGGATCGCCGAGGGGCAGAGCTACTGGGACGCGGTCACCGGCTGGGCCAAGGACGTCCAGAAGTGGATCGAGGATCTCGGCGGTCCCAGCAGCTGATCCGCCCCCGGTCCCGGGCCGACTCTCGGCCCGATCCTCGCCTCCCCACCTCCGACTCCGGTGATTTGTCGACATCCGAAGGGTGTTTTCCGCCGCAGAAGTGACAGTTGGCGTTGTCTGGTGCACCCAACGCGCCAGTAGCCGCGTAGCTTTGTCGCCAACGTGCCCCCCTTGTCGGAGGATTCGGAGCAGTCTTGTCACGGAAGATCGGCAGTCGGTACACCGCGCACCAGCTCCTGGGGCGCGGCAGCGCCGGCACGGTGTGGCTGGGCGAGGGACCCGAGGGCCCCGTCGCCATCAAGCTCCTGCGTGAGGACCTCTCCTCCGACCAGGAGCTCGTGGAGCGCTTCGTCCAGGAGCGCACCGTACTGCTCGGCCTCGACCACCCCCGGGTGGTCGGGGTGCGTGACCTGGTGGTCGACGGCAATGACCTCGCGCTGGTCATGGACCTGATCCGCGGTACGGATCTGCGCACCCGCCTCGACCGCGAGCGCCGGCTCGCGCCCGAGGCCGCCGTGGCGATCGCGGTGGACGTCGCCGACGCGCTGTCCGCCGCGCACGCCGCCGGGGTCGTCCACCGCGACGTCAAGCCGGAGAACGTACTGCTGGACATGGGGGGCCCGCTCGGCCCCGGCGGTGCGCACCCCGCCCTGCTCACCGACTTCGGCATCGCCCGCCTGGTGGACGAGCCGACCCCGATCCGCGCCCAGCCGGCCCGCGACCGGGCCTCCTCCCAGGGCCGCTCGCCGAACCCGCGCAGCGTGATCGGCACCCCGGACTATCTGGCCCCCGAGATCGTCGAGGGGCTGCCGCCCCGGGCCAGCGTGGATGTGTACGCCCTCGCGACGGTCCTCTACGAGATGCTGGCCGGCTTCACGCCCTTCGGCGGCGGCCATCCGGGCGCGATCCTGCGCCGCCATGTGACCGAGACCGTGGCGCCGCTGCCCGGGATCCCCGACGAGCTGTGGCAGCTCCTCCTCCAGTGCCTGGCCAAGGCGCCGGCCTCCCGGCTGCGTGCCTCCGAGCTGGCCACCCGGCTGCGTGAGCTGCTGCCCAGCCTGGCCGGATATCCGCCGCTGGACATCGACGAGCCCGATGAGCAGCAGGAGGGCGAGCGGCGGGAGGGCGCGGAGGCGGCGACCCCGCACCGCGGCGTCTCGGTGCCCGCCGGGCCCGGCTCCGGCCCAGTACACACGACCTCGCGGCGGCGCGGCGCGGTGCCCCTGGTCCCCGGCGCGGTGCCGGACTCCAGCCGCGAGACCCACACCAGCATGCGCGTGCCCAGCGCGGACGAGCTCGCGGGCGGCGCCCACGGCACCGCCCGCGCCCCCCGGGTGCACGGCCAGCGCCGGGCGGGCTCGGCCCGTAACCCCGCGGTCGCGGGCGCGCTGCGCCGCCGCAGGCTCAAGGTGGCCGCGATCACGCTGGCCGCCCTGGTCGCGGTGGGGCTCGGCGGCTGGCTGGTGGCGGGCGGCGACGACGGCGGCGATCCGCCCAAGGGCGGCGAGCACTCCGCCTCCCAGGACCCCGGTACGCCATGACCGGGGACGGTCAGTCTTCGGTAGCGGTTACGCTGGTCCCGTGGCAGTCGTCGATGTATCCGAAGAGCTGAAGTCCCTCTCCTCGACCATGGGGTCGATCGAGGCCGTCCTGGACCTCGACAAGATGAGGGCCGACATCGCCGTGCTCGAGGAGCAGGCGGCGGCCCCGTCCCTGTGGGACGACCCGGAGAACGCGCAGAAGGTCACCAGCAAGCTCTCCTATCTCCAGGGGCACCTGCGCCGGGCCGAGGAGCTGCGCGGCCGGATCGACGATCTCGAGGTGCTGTTCGAGCTCGCCGCCGACGAGGGCGACGCGGACGCCCGCGCCGAGGCCGAGGCCGAGCTGGAGGCCGTGCGCAAGGCGGTCGACGAGATGGAGGTGCGCACCCTCCTGTCCGGCGAGTACGACTCCCGTGAGGCGGTCGTGAACATCCGCGCCGAGGCGGGCGGGGTGGACGCCGCCGACTTCGCCGAGCAGCTCCAGCGGATGTATCTGCGCTGGGCCGAGCGTCACGGCTACAAGACCGAGATCTACGAGACGTCGTACGCGGAGGAGGCCGGCATCAAGTCGACCACCTTCGCCGTGCAGATCCCGTACGCCTACGGGACGCTCTCGGTCGAGCAGGGCACCCACCGCCTGGTGCGGATCTCGCCGTTCGACAACCAGGGCCGCCGCCAGACCTCCTTCGCGGGCGTCGAGGTGCTGCCGGTCGTCGAGCAGACCGACCACATCGAGATCGACGAGTCCGAGCTGCGGGTGGATGTCTACCGCTCCTCGGGCCCCGGCGGCCAGGGCGTCAACACCACCGACTCCGCGGTGCGGTTGACCCACATCCCCACCGGCATCGTCGTCTCCTGTCAGAACGAGCGCTCGCAGATCCAGAACAAGGCGACCGCGATGAACGTCCTCCAGGCCAAGCTGCTCGAGCGGCGCCGCCAGGAGGAGCAGGCCAAGATGGACGCGCTCAAGGGCGACGGCGGCAATTCCTGGGGCAACCAGATGCGTTCGTACGTCCTGCACCCGTACCAGATGGTCAAGGACCTGCGCACCGAGTTCGAGGTCGGCAATCCGCAGGCGGTGCTCGACGGTGAGCTCGACGGCTTCCTGGAGGCCGGGATCCGCTGGCGCAAGCAGCAGGAGCAGGGGAAGTAACCTTCCCGCTCCGCCCCCAACGGGCCCCGTACACCGCGGTTTTGGTCACAGTCCTGTACCCATGCATGCCGCATCCACTTCCATAGCGGACATCTCGCATGCAATGGCCTTGACGATGATCTGAAAACTGGGAAGGCTGACGCGCGGCATGCGTATGACTGGGGCGCGTGTGAACGGGGGCCGGCGGACCGCCTCAGAGGGATGGGGACCGCGGAGAATGCGACACCCCGAGCCGTTGCCCCGTGCATAGCTGCTCCATTCACGAGTACAGCTACTGGGGGTAGCAGGCAGATGACGAAAAAGACGCGGCTGCGCGTTGCGCGCATAGCTGCCGGTGCGGTGATCGCCGCCGGCGCATCGCTCACCGCCGCCGGCGCCGCATCGGCCGTTGGTGTGGATGTCGGTATCGGCGGTGTGAACGTTTCCGCCAACGCGGACGAGAAGGGCCTGGACGTCGGTGTCGGCATCGGCAACGGCCACGGCAAGCCGACCGACGAGCCGACCGACGAGCCGACCTCGATCCCGACGGGCGAGCCGACCGACGAGCCGACCGACCCGCCCACGGACGAGCCGACCGACCCGCCCACCGACGACCCGACTCAGCCGCCGACCGGTGAGCCGACGGACGAGCCGACGGATGAGCCCACTCAGCCGCCGACGGATGAGCCCACCGACGAGCCGACCGCCGATCCGAGCTCGCCCGGCCAGGGTGGCGGCAGCGGTGGTGGCGACGAGAGCACCTGCACGGTGGACCTCGACAGCACCAACTGCGACGACAACACCGGCACCGACAACGTCGGCTCCAAGCCGGTGGAGCAGGGCAAGGCCAAGGAGCAGCTGGCCGAGACCGGTTCCTCCGAGACCACGTTCCTGCTGGTCGGCGCCGCGACGATGATCGCCGGCGGTATCGGCTTCCGCTTTGTGCCGCGTCTGGTGAACCGCAACAACGTGGCCTGATCGCGGGCTCTGCGCACAGCAAGGGGCCCGGAGCTCTCCAGAGCTCCGGGCCCCTTGTGCGTTCAGAGGGTGTGTCACACCCGGCGTATAGTCTGCGTAACGCTCGGTTACGCGGTCGCCATCTCATGCGCGAGCACGGCCACCGCGATGAGCGCCACCAGCAGCGCTATCAACGCGGCCGGCGTCAGCCCACCGAAGATGCCGTCCTGCTGCAGGCGCTCCCTGCTGGCCCGGCAGACCGGGCAGCGGCCCTCGCTGACGGGGCTCGCGCAGTTGGCGCAGACGAGCCTGTCGTACGTCATGCGCTTTCTCCTCCCGCGCGGCGGTGCCGCAGTAGACACGGGACCAACGCCCAGCGAAATGGGTTTGTTCCCCTTCCACTGTGCCAGCTTCCGTCCGGTTCGGCGCGCCCCGCACGATTCCGTGCCGCATCCGTACCGGTTTCGTGGCCGTTTCAGCCGCCACGACAGGCGGTTTGTCAACCGTTTGACCCCAATAGTGCAGTGAAGAAACCCACCCACGCCGGACGGTGGACTGCGCGCCCATGCGCGCTTCGCGTATGGTCACGCTCACCGACGGGAGCCGCTTCGGCTGCAGCCCGTACCGCTACCCAGGTCACCGTGGTGCTCCAGTGATCCGATTCGACAACGTATCCAAGACATACCCCAAGCAGAACCGTCCCGCACTCCGGGATGTCTCGCTCGAGATCGAGAAGGGCGAGTTCGTCTTCCTCGTGGGCTCCTCGGGGTCGGGGAAGTCCACTTTCCTCCGGTTGCTCCTCCGCGAGGAGCGCGCCAGCCATGGCGCGGTCCATGTGCTGGGCAAGGATCTCGCGCGGCTGTCCAACTGGAAGGTGCCGCAGATGCGCCGCCAGTTGGGGACCGTCTTCCAGGATTTCCGGCTGCTCCCCAACAAGACGGTCGGGGAGAATGTCGCCTTCGCGCTCGAGGTGATCGGCAAGCCGCGCACCGCCATTCGGAAAACCGTCCCCGAGGTGCTCGATCTGGTGGGACTGGGCGGTAAAGACGACCGTATGCCCGGCGAGCTCTCCGGTGGTGAACAGCAGCGGGTGGCCATCGCCCGCGCGTTCGTCAACCGTCCGATGCTGCTGATCGCCGACGAGCCGACGGGAAACCTGGACCCGCAGACGTCCGTCGGCATCATGAAGCTGCTGGACCGGATCAACCGGACCGGCACCACTGTCGTCATGGCGACACACGACCAGCAGATCGTGGACCAGATGCGCAAGCGCGTGATCGAACTTGAGAAGGGCCGCCTCGTCCGCGACCAGTCCCGCGGCGTCTACGGCTACCAGCACTGAAAGGACGCCATGCGCGCCCAGTTCGTCCTGTCGGAGATCGGCGTCGGTCTCCGCCGGAATCTCACGATGACCTTCGCGGTCATCGTCTCCGTCGCCCTCTCGCTCGCCCTGTTCGGCGGGTCCCTGCTCATGCGCGAGCAGGTGAGCACGATGAAGGGCTACTGGTACGACAAGGTCAACGTCTCGATCTTCCTCTGCAATAAGAACGACAAGGAGACCTCGGCCAACTGCGCCAAGGGTGCGGTCACCGAGGCCCAGAAGCAGGAGATCGAGTCCGAGCTCAAGCAGATGAACATCGTCGAGTCGGTGCACTTCGAGACCAGTGAGGAGGCGTACAAGCACTACAAGGAGCAGTTCGGCGACTCGCCGCTGGCCGATTCCCTGACTCCGGACCAGATGCAGGAGTCCTTCCGTATCAAGCTGAAGGACCCCGAGCGCTATGACGTCATCTCCACGGCCTTCGCCGCCCGCCCCGGGGTGCAGGAGGTCCAGGATCAAAAGGCCCTGGTCGACGACCTGTTCAATCTGCTCAACGGCATGAACTTCGCGGCGCTCGGCGTGATGACGCTGATGCTGATCGTCGCGTTGATGCTGATCGTCAACACGGTGCGGGTGTCGGCGTTCAGCCGCCGCCGGGAGACCGGGATCATGCGATTGGTCGGCGCGTCCAGCTTCTATATCCAGATGCCGTTCATCATGGAGGCCGCCATCGCGGGGCTGTTGGGCGCGGGCTTCGCCTGTGTACTGCTGGTGAGCGGGCAGTACTTCCTGGTCAACAACTGGCTGGTGGACAAGATCGATGTGATCAACTTCATCGGCTGGGACGCGGTGCTCGCCAAGCTGCCGCTGGTGCTCGCGATTGGCCTGCTCATGCCCGCGCTCGCGGCGTTCTTCGCGTTGCGCAAGTACCTCAAGGTGTGACATTCGCCTACGGCGCCGTACCGGACAACCCCCGGTACGGCGCCTGTTGGTGCCCTACACTCACCGGCATGTCGGGCCCGTGTTTGTTCGTCCATCCCCGCCGCATTCGCCACGGGGCCGCCCTGACATTGGTCTTCGTGAGCGTGCTCGCCACCGGGGCGGCCGTCGGTTCCTGGGGCGCCGAGCCCGGACCGCGCAAGGACCCCCAGCCCGCCGGGATGCCCGCTCGTGCCTATGTCGGCGCGGTCGAGAGCGACCAGGTCAAGGCGGCCGCGGCCGCGGCCCAGGAGGACGGGAAGTCCGGTTCGAAGGCCGCCCGTGAGGTGGTCAGCCGCAGCGGAGACCGGTGGGGCGCGGTCTACAGCGCCCGTGAGTACGAGGGGTTCCGCCAGAAGCTCGACGGTACGTACGTCGGCGTCGGGATCTCCGCCCACCGGGACGCCCAGGGACGGATCGCGGTCGAGCGCGTCGAGCCCGGCAGCCCCGCCCAGAAGGCCGGGATCCGGGCCGGTGACCGGCTGCGCACGATCGACGGCAAGAACGTGACCGGGCGACCGGTCACCGAGGTCGTGGCCCTGCTGCGCGGTCCCGCCGACGGCTCCCCGGGCACCCGGGTGGAGCTCGGGCTGCGGCGTGGCGGACAGAAGTGGACGCAAGAGCTCCGCCGGGCCCGGCTGACCACCGACCCGGTGACCGTCGACCGGCTCAGCGGCTACGACGCCCATAGACCCGGCGCCGTCCGGATCAAGGTCGACTCGTTCACCAAGGGCACCGGCGAGCGGATCCGGCGGGCGGTGCGCTCCACCCCCCGGGGCGACGGCATCCTGCTCGATCTGCGGGGCAACTCCGGCGGGCTGGTCTCCGAGGCCGTCACCGCCGCTTCCTCCCTTCTCGACGGTGGCCTGGTCGCCACCTATGACGTCCGTGGTGACCAGCGAGTTCTCGACGCGCGGCCGGGCGGCGACACCGACAGCCCGCTGGTGGTGCTGGTCGACGGCGGCACCATGAGCGCCGCCGAGCTGCTCACCGGCGCCCTGCAGGACCGCGGCCGCGCCGTGGTCGTGGGCTCCCGCACCTTCGGCAAGGGCTCGGTGCAGATGCCGAGCGAACTGCCCGACGGCTCGGTCGCCGAGCTCACCGTGGGCCACTACCGCACCCCGGCCGGGCGGAACGTCGACGGCGAGGGCATCGAGCCGGACCTGAGGGTCAAGGGCGACGACGGTCCGTCGGCCGAGGCGCGGGCGCGCACGGTATTGAGTGGCCTCGGGGGTGGGTCCTAGTGCGAGAATGGCCTGGCTATGGCTAAAGAGACGGGTCGCAAGCTGATCGCGCAGAACAAGAAGGCGCGGCACGACTATCACATCATGGATACGTACGAGTGCGGTCTGGTGCTGACCGGGACCGAGGTGAAGTCGCTGCGCCAGGGGCGTGCCTCGCTCGTGGACGGCTTCGCTCAGCTCGACGGCGGCGAGGCATGGCTGCACAACGTGCACATCCCCGAGTACAGCCAGGGGACGTGGACCAACCACTCGGCGCGCCGCCGACGGAAGCTGCTGCTGCACCGGGCGGAGATCGACAAGCTCATCGGCAAGACGCAGGAGACCGGGCACACCCTGGTGCCGCTGGCCCTGTACTTCAAGGACGGCCGGGCCAAGGTCGAGATCGCGCTGGCCAAGGGTAAGAAGGAGTACGACAAGCGCCAGACGCTCCGCGAGCGGCAGGACCGCCGGGAGTCCGAGCGGGCGATGTCCGCGGCGCGGCGGCGGCAGCGGGCCTGACCGGCCAGCGGGCCTGCTCTGCCCGCGGGCCTCACCAGCCGGGCACGCTGCCCCGGCGACGGGAATGATGTGGCCCCGTCGCGCGTTGTTCACCTATGATGGCGCTGTGCCCCTCCGAGGGCGCGGCACCACCTTTTGAAGCAGTACCTAATTGAACAGAGTGCACATGGGGATGATCGGTTTCGACAGCGGCTGTCGAAGCAGGAGAAGCGAGCCGAGGAAGCGGCAATGATCTCGTTAACCATATGTCGCAACCAATAATCGCCAACACCAAGCGCGATTCCTTCGCCCTCGCTGCCTAAGTAGCGACTTGCGAAGTGTCAGCCCGGGGCTGTTCCCGACCCGGATCCTGGCATCAGCTAGGGAACTAAACCACTAAGCCCGGTCACGGGGCGTAGTGGGAAATCAAACAGTGACTGAGCCCGTCGGAGACTTGTCCGCGTGATCTCCGGGGCCGAGAAAATCACAGCGGACTGCGCTCGGAGAAGTCCTGATTCCACACCGGTGGACGCGGGTTCGATTCCCGCCATCTCCACTCATCCCATGTACGACGAGGGCCCCGCCACCCGGCGGGGCCCTCGTCGTGTTCCGGTGCTCATCGGTGCTCGGACGAGCCCGGCGATCGAGCGGCTTCCGAGAACAGGCTGATGACCCCGGCGGGGGCGTTGGCGCCGAAGACGAAGTCGATGGTGCGGTGGGCGGCGGCAGCCGCCTTCCGGCTCCGGGGGAACATTCTGCTCTCGTAGTCGGCGAGGGCCTGCTCGATGTCGTCGGGGTGGGCCGCGATCGCCGTACCGAGTTCGGCGCCGTCGAGCATCGCGAGATTGGCCCCGTCTCCTCCGGGGACGGTCGCGTGTGCCGCGTCGCCGAGGAGTGTGACGCCGGGGACCCGGTCCCATCGGTGGTCGTCCGGCAGCTCGTAGATGCTGCGCAGGACGGGGGCGGACTCGCCGTCGGTGATCAAGGCCAGCAGTTCCGGTGCCCAGCCGTCGAACTCCGCCGCCACCCGTGCCTTCGCCGCCGGGGCGTCGGTGAAGTCGATCGCATCGAACCACTCCACCGGACGGTGCAGCACGACGTAGGTGTGGACGACGTCACCGGCTTCACGGTGGACGAGCAATCCTTTGCCCGGGACCAGGGCGTACAGGGCGCCGTTCCCGACGAGACCGGCTACGCGCGGGTGGGCCACATCGACGTCGTGAAGGGAGGTGTCGACGTAGCTCATGCCCGAGTACACCGGCCGCTCGTCCGACAGGAGCGCCCGGACCCTGGACCAGACCCCGTCGGCGCCCACGAGGACGTCGGACACGGCCGACGAGCCATCCACGAACGACATCTGGTGTCGTCCGTCTCCGACGGGGGTCGCCGAGACGAGCTTCTTGCCCCATCGCACCGTGCCGGGCGGCAGTGAGGCGAGCAGGATCCGGCGGATGTCACCGCGCAGTGTTTCCGGCCGTGTCAGGGAGCCGTCGTCCGGCCGATCGACGACCACGCGTCCCTGCTCGTCGACGACCCGTCGTGCGCCGCCGCCTCGGTGGATGATCGAGCGGTACTCCTCGGTGAGCCCGGCCATCTCCAGGGCGAGCTGACCGTCCTCTTCATGGAGGTCGAGCTGTCCTCCCTGGGTGCGGACGCCTGCGGACTTCTCCGCCTCGTAGACGGTGGCGGGGATGTTGTGGAGGTGCAGGATCCGGGCGAGCGTGAGTCCGCCGAGGCCGGCGCCGATGATCGAGACCGAGGTCGTCATGGTGATTCCTTTCGCGTTGGCTCGCCCGCCAACGTACGACGAACATTGTTCTGGTGACGACCATTGTTCGTCAACGGGTAGGGTGGCGCCGTGGCAGGACGACGGGCAGCGCGTGACGCGATCTCCCGGGATCAGTGGGCGGCGCTGATCTCGGCCAAGGACGCCGCCTCGGAAACCGGCGCGCGCCGGGCCGCCGGCCGGGAGAAGACCCCCATCACGGTGGAGCGCATCCTCGACGCCGCTCTCCAGGCCGTGGAGGCGGGCGGCTTCGAGGATCTGACGATGCGCATGGTCGCGACAAGGCTCGGGACCGGCCCCGCGTCGTTGTACGCGCATGTGCGCAACCGGGCGGAGCTCGGTGACCTGCTCATCGGCAGGCTGTGCTCCCAGGTCGCTCTCCCCGCACCGGATCCCGCGTGCTGGCGGGACCAGTTCATGGACGTGTGCGCACAGCTCCGCGATCAGTTTCTGCGCTACCCCGGTATCGCGCAGGCCGCTCTCACCGTGGTGCCCGCCGATCTGGCGACTCTGCGGGTCGGCGAGGGGATGCTCGCGATCCTGCTCGCCAGTGGCGCGCCCGCCCGACAGGCGGCCTGGGCCGGCGACGCGGCCTTCCTCTACATCACGGGCTACTGCCTGGAGGCATCCATGGCCCGGCGGCAGAGTGAGGACGCCGACGGCCGGGTGATCGACCGCGCCGAGATCGAGGAGCGGCTTCGGATGCTGCCGCCCGACCTGTTCCCCCATACCGTCGCCCATGCGCGGGAGCTCACCTCGGGCACCGGACACGACCGGTTCACCTTCACCCTCACCCTGCTGCTGCAGGGGCTGGTCCCGCCACGGCCGTGAACAGCCTCAGCGCGCCAAAGGCTTCACCGCCGCCTTGACCGCCCGCCCATCCGCCGTCCCCGCGCCCAAGGTGGGGTTCCTCGTCCAGATCGGCCCCGAGCTCAGGTGAGGCGGTGTTCCCAGCGCAGCGCGGGGCTGTCGCCGATCCCGTACATATGGGAGCGGGCGGTGATGCGCAGCCGCGTCGCACTGATGTCGGGGCGTCCGGCGTCCTGCCAGGCGATGAGCGTCCGCTCGATGTCGTCCCACAGCGCCACCGGTCCGCCTTGGCGGACGGTCCAGCCGGAGCCGTTCTCGGTGAACGCAGCGAAGGATTCGCGGTCGGCGTCGAAGACGTAGAGCTGTCGGCGGCCATCGCTCCGGGTGGCGCGTACGAGCTGGGCGCCGGGTGCGGCGAGCTGGGCGAGGAAGGCGGGCATCCATTCTTCCAGCAGCGCCGGCGGCACTTTCGCCGCACGCTCGCTGTCGGCGTAGGCGGTGCGCGCCGACAGGTCCCCGGCGAGGGGTACGACAGCCTGGGAGCGGGCCTGCATGAACGACGACTCCCCGATGACCCGCCCCTCGGCTGTGCCGTCCTCGTTCACGGAGACCTTGGCGAGGCCGGTGCCGTACGCCCATGATCCGGGCGCGAGGGTGGTGAGGATGGTGCCGCCCGGCTTGGTCTGGCGTACCCAGGTGTGGGGGATGCGGCGTACCGCGCGCACGTGGCGATGACGCGGTCGTAGGGGGCGCGGCGGGGGTGGCCGAGGAGTCCGTCGCCGGTCACGGTCCATGTGGAGTATCCGGCGGATCGGTGCCGAGGGCGGTGACGGGCCGCCAGCGTCCGCCGTCGGTGGGCAGGAACACGCCGGGCTGGAGGAACAGTTCACGGGGTACGGCCTCGATCGCCGCGCGCCACTTCGGGTGGGTGAGGACTCCTGCCTTCTGGAGCCGGTCGGCGAGGGTGCGCCGCTCCGGTGCGGTGTCGGGTGTCATCGGCAGGTGTCTCCTCGCGCGAGTAGGTCGGCGAAGGCGGCAGCCATCGGCAGGCCGGTCTCCTCCTCCAGCCACCCCCGTTGGCCGTTGGGGTTCAGTTCCAGCCAGTGGGGTTCGCCGTCGCGGTCGAGGGCGAGGTCGAAGCTCCCGGAGCGGAGGCCGAATTGTTCGAGGCAGGCGAAGAGCGCCCTTTCCAGCCGATCCGGCAGGTCTACCACGCGGTACGAGAGGGCGGAGTAGTCCTTGCGCCAGTCCAGCAGGCCGGAGTCGATGCGGACGGCGAACGGCTGCCGGCCGACGATCAGCACCCGGAGGTCGGCCACCTTGTCCACACGGGCCTGGAACAGGTGCGGCGCCACGGCCACGGTGTCGTCCACCTCGTCGGCGGTGACGGGCTCGGCCCAGCTGGTCAGGCCGACGCCGTCTCGCTCGTACGGGGTCCATCGCAGGGTTTTGGCGATCACCTGCCGATGCGCGGTGATGAACCTGCGTGCCTCGACAGGGTCGTTGGTCACCAGTGTCGCGGGCACGGTGAGCCCGCAGCGTACGGCGGCGGCGAGTTGGGCGGGTTTGTGGTCGGCCGCCGCGTTGCGGACGGGGTGGTTGACCCATAGCGTGCCGTCGAGGGCGTGAAGGACGCCAGCGATTCCGTGGCGGACCTGCGCCGCGGCGTAGCGTGCGTCGTCCGCGTCCAGGTGCTCGAAGGCGGGCCAGACGGGGCGGAGCCAGTACACCGCCCGTACATGCTCCAGGTCGGCGGCCCTCGACAGGGTACGGAGCCGCCCGGCCATCGAGGTGGAGGCCGGGCGGCCACCGAATCGCGCCGAGACCGTCAGCCCGTGTGGGATGACCTGATGGGAATCTACAAGGAGTGCTGGGCGCACAAGCTCCATCTGCCGCATTACGCACCGGAGACATTCGGGGGGCGGCTGCGGCGGCATGCCGGGGAGCCGGGGTGGGAGGCCGTGGTGGCGTACGACTCCGGTGAGCCCATCGGCTACATCTACGCCAACCGGCTCACCGGAGCGGATGACCGCTGGTGGTGCCGCATCCGGCCAGGGCCAGAGCCGATGACCGTCAGGACCGGCGCCTCCGGCGAGGACTGGGCGGTGCCCACTGTCCTGTAGCGGCCGTCAGCCGATGTCCAGGACCGCCTTGCCGTGGAGGCGGCGGTCCAGTAGGGCGGTGACGGCCTCCTCGGCCCGGTCCCAGCCGCCGCGCCAGGTGATCTGGGGGTCCAGGTCGCCCGCCGCGACGCGCTCCGCGAGCCAGCCGAGGTCCGGGCCGATAGCGGCGCCGTCCAGCAGGTAGAAGGTGACGATCGAGCGGTCGTGGCGGCCTTCGTTTCCGTAGAGGGCGCCGAAGGGGAAGGTCTCGGGCCGGCCTGTGACATGGCCGACGGAGACCAGGGTGCCGTGCGCGGCGAGGCGGTCGTACGCCGCCACGAGCTGCGGGCCGCCGACGTTGTCGACCACTCCGTGCACCGGTTCGTCGATCTCGGCCGGGTCCCTGACCACCTGGTGGGCGCCCAGTGTCCGCAGCCCGTCGCCGTGGGCGGCCGGGTCGCCGGTGGAGGCGATGACATGGGCGCCGCCGAGCCGGGCGAGCTGGACGGCGTACCGGCCGACGCCGCCGGTGGCGCCCGTGACCAGGATGCGCCGGCCGAGGGTGTCGCCGATCCGGCGCAGGGCGCGCAGGGCGCTGGCGCCCGCGACCGGGATGGTGCTGATCGCGCCGGGGTCGGCGCCGGTGGGCGGGACGCCGAGCATCGCGGTGTCCACCGCGCGCAGCTCCGCCCAGCCGCCGTCCGCGCCCAGGGTGACGACGGGGGTTCCGGCGGCCGGTCCGGAGCCGTCGGCGGCCGCGCGCTCGACCACTCCGGCGGCGTCCCAGCCCAGCACGGTGCCCTCGGGTGCCTCGGTCCGGTGGGCGACCTCACCGTAGTTGAGGGAGGTGGCGGTCACCCGGACCAGCGCCTGGTGCGGGGCGGGTTCGGGGTCGACGGCCTCGCCGAGGCGGAGGCCGGAGGGGGCGGAGTGGTCAACGAGCAGGGCGCGCATGGCGGTTCGCCTTTCGATGAAGGGTGACGATCACAGTTATGCCACTGAGTGGCAAAAGCGCGCAAGTGGCATCGTCGCTGACGGTTACACTTTTCGCCGTGACTGCCGCTCCCCACTCCTCACTGCGCGAACGCAAGAAGCGGCGCACCCGTCAGGCCCTGATAGACACCGCGCTGGAGCTGTTCACCCGACGCGGCTTCGGCGGAGTGACGCTGGATGAGCTGTGCGAGGAGGTGGAGGTCTCCAAGCGCACCTTCTTCCGCACCTTCAGCAGCAAGGAAGATGTCGCGATGGCTCCCGACCAGGACCTGTGGCGGGCCTTCCTGGAGGAGCTGGAGACCGCGGACCCGGGCACGCTGCCCGTGGTGGAGCTGGGACGGGACGCGCTGCTGGCCGCGCTGGAGCGGATGGACGACGAGGGCTGGGCCCGGCGGATGCTGCTCAGCCGGCGACTGGCCGAGCGGACCCCCTCGATGGGCGCGCACGGTCTGCAGTTCTGCGAGGCCACCACCCAGGAGGCGCTGGAGATCCTGCACCGCCGGTTCGGCCTCGGGGGGCCGGGCGATCTGCGGCCGCGGCTGGCGGTGGACATGCTGATCGCCGCGTTCCACGGGGCGCTGGCGAGTTGGGTGGCACAGGCCGAAGAGGCGGCTGATGTGGTACGTGACGAGCCGCCCAGCACGGAGGGGCTGGCCGTCCGCCTCCGCGAGGCCGTCGCCGCCCTCCCCGACAGCCTCGCGCTCACGACTACGCCCGCCTGACGGCTTACCGCCGCGCCGTGCCGATGGCCCGACCTTCAGCCGAAGGCGATCACCAGGCCGAGGCCGAGGAAGAGCGTGCCGATCAGGATCATGCCCACCGCCGGTCCCACCAACTGGCGCCGCATGTCCACCCGCGCCTTGTGCGAGTTGCCCGGGAGGTACACCACGCCCACTCTCCGGCCGGTCGCCAGCCCCATCCCGATGCCCTGGATCGCGGTCTTGAACTCCACCACGTAGCCCTGGTGGTCGTGGAACCGGATGACCGGCGTCTGGGCCGCGCTCTCGTCCCGGCGGTCCACGATGTTGGCGACCACCAGCCCCTCCGTACGGAGTCCCTCGCGGCGCAGCCGTCGCACCAGCCGGGCGTCGCGGACGGCGCAGGCGTAGATGAACAGGCCGACCGCGATACACAGCAGATCGGCTCCGGGCATGGCCATCGATGAACCGCCTCTCGTCGTGTTCGAGGTGTTCGAAGCGTTCGAATCCCCCCTACCACAGGAGACGTGTCGATCCGGAGCTTCGGTTGCCGCCCGCGCGCTCTGTCGCGAAATGACGGGGTGCGGGATCCTCCCGTGACATGAGCAGACCCCTGAAGCGTCGTGTGAGCGGCTGGATCTGGCCCCTCGTCATCGGACTCGCCTGCACCCTCACCTGGAGCTCGCCTGCCGGTGCGGACACCTCCCGCGCCGGGATCGGCGACGCCCTCGACACCATCCTCGCCGACCCCCTGCTGAAGGGCGGCGCGGCCGGGGTGGTGGTCGCCGACGCCGACTCCGGTGCCGCCCTCTACCGGCACCGGGCCGACGACCGGCTGATGCCCGCCTCCAACACCAAGCTGTTCACCTCGGCCGCCGCCATGGGGCTGCTCGGCCCCGACCACCGCTTCGGCACCGATGTGCTGACCGACGGCAGCCGCCACGGCCGTACGCTCCGGGGCGATCTGTATCTGCGCGGCACCGGCGACCCCACGATGCTCGCCGCGGACTACGACCGCTTGGCCAAGAGCGTCGCCGACGCGGGCATCACCAAGGTCAGCGGGCGGCTGATCGCCGATGACACCCGCTTCGATGCGCAGCGGGTGGGCCGCTCATGGGCGGCCGACGACGAGTCCTCGTACTACGCGGCGCAGATCTCCGCGCTGACGCTCGCCCCCGACACCGACTACGACGCGGGCAGCGTCATCGTGGAGGTCGCCCCGGGCGCCGCCGCCGGTGATCGGCCGAAGGTCACCGTCACGCCGCCGAACTCCTACGTACGGATCGACAACCGCGCGACCACCGGAAGCGGCAGCCTCACCGTCGAGCGCGGGCACGGCTCCAACACCATCACCGTCAGCGGCGCGATTCCCGCCGGGGCGGCGACCGCCAAGGAGTGGGTCAGCGTCTGGGAGCCCACCGGCTACGCCGCCTCGGTCTTCGGCGACGCCCTCGACCGGCACGGCGTCCGCGTGGCCGGGCCCACCCGCCTGGGCCGGGCCACTCCGGCGGACGCCCGGCAGCTCGCCGCGCACCGCTCCATGCCGCTCAAGGAGCTGCTGATCCCCTTCATGAAGCTGTCCAACAACATCCACGCCGAGGCGCTCACCAAGGCCATCGGCTATGAGACGGCCGGTCGCGGAACCTGGGACGCGGGGCTCTCCGCCATCGCCGACTGGCTGAAGAAGCAGGGCGTGGACACCGGCGCGGTGCGCCAGGTCGACGGCTCGGGGCTGTCCCGGATGGACAACATCGCGGCCGGGCGCCTCACCGAGCTGCTGCTGTCGGTGAGCGATCAGCCCTGGTACGCCGACTGGTACGCCTCGCTGCCGGTGGCCTGCGCCCCGGACCGGTCCGTGGGCGGCACGCTGCGGACGCGGATGTGCTCCACCCCGGCGGCCGGCAACGCACGCGGCAAGACCGGCTCCCTGACCGGCGCCTCCGCGCTCTCCGGCTATGTCACCGACGCGGACGGCAGGGAGCTGGTCTACAGCGTCGTCCTCAACAACTACCTCGCGGAGTCGGTGAAGAGCCTGGAGGACGCGATCGTGGTGACGCTCGCGAAGTCCGGCGAGGGCCATGCGGAGGCGGTGCGGCCCCGTGCCGTACGGGGCGCCACGGCCGACGCCGGACTCGAATGCGCCTGGGCCAAGCCCCGGCGCTGCTGAGCGCTCCGCGGGAAGTGCCGCGAGGTGCGGTCGTTCACCGCGGCTGTGTCGTGGCTGGTCGCGCCCACGGGGCAAAGCCGCACATCGACACAGCCCCGCGCCCCTTCGGGGCGCACCCGAAGGGCACCGGACTTCATCGAGGCCGCCCAGGCCGGAGCGTCAGAGCGGCAGCGTCAGTACCGCCGTCCCCGGCGCCGCCTCGGCCGACGGGCCGCCGGCCACCTCCAGCCGCCAGGGCGCCGAGGTGCCGGTGGCCTCGGCGCGCAGCTCCGCCCCGTTCCGGACGACGGTGAAGGTGGCGGCCGTCGTGCCGTCGGGGCGTGGCACCCGCACCGTGACCGGGCGGCCCGCCGCCGGTTCGTACACCCGCAGCGTGATCCCGTCCGCCCAGTCGGCGTCGGGGCGGTCGTCGGCCGCCCGAACGGGATCACCGCGCCGGGCCGGGCCAGCAGCGGGACGCTGCGGAAGCCGTGGGTCTCGCGCACCCAGCGCGGGCCCTGCACCGTCCGCCCGCTCGGCACATGCGTCCAGACGCCCTCGGGCACGTAGTAGCTCACCTCGCCCTCGTCGTTGAAGACCGGGGCGACCAGCAGATCCCCACCGAGCATGTACTGCCGGTCCAGACCCGCGCATCCCGGGTCGTCGGGGAACTCCAGGACCATGGCGCGCATCACCGGGACGCCCTCGGTGTGCGCCTGCCGCGCCGCCTCGTACAGATACGGCATCAGCCGCAGCTTCAGCCGGGTGAAGAAGCGCAGCACCTCGACCGACTCCTCGTCGAAGTGCCACGGCACCCGGTAGGAGGACGAGCCGTGCAGTCTGCTGTGCGAGGACAGCAGGCCGAAGGCGATCCACCGCTTGAACAGGGCCGGGTCCGGGGTGCCCTCGAAGCCGCCGATGTCATGGCTCCAGAAGCCGAAGCCGGAAAGACCCAGCGAGAGCCCACCGCGCAGCGATTCGGCCATCGCCTCGTAGGTGGACTCGCAGTCGCCGCCCCAGTGCACCGGGAACCGCTGGCCGCCCGCCGTGGCCGAGCGTGCGAAGACCACCGCCTCGCGCTCCCCACGCCGCTCGCGCAGTGCCTCGTGGACGGTGCGGTTGTAGAGGTGGGTGTAGTAGTTGTGCATCCGCTCGGGGTCGGAGCCGTCCGCGTACACCACATCGGTGGGCACCCGCTCGCCGAAGTCGGTCTTGAAGCAGTCCACACCCATGTCCAGCAGCGCGGTCAGCTTGGCCGCGTACCAGGCGCGGGCGTCGGGGTCGGTGAAGTCCACCAGCGCCATGCCCGGCTGCCACAGGTCCCACTGCCACACCGAGCCGTCCGGGCGCTTGAGCAGATGGCCGGCCGCCTTGCCCTCGGCGAAGAGCGGGGAGCGCTGGCCGATGTACGGATTGATCCAGACGCAGATCCGCAGGTCCCGTTCGCGCAGCCGGCGCAGCATGCCCTCCGGGTCGGGGAAGACCCGCGGATCCCAGGTGAAGTCGCACCACTGGTACTCGCGCATCCAGAAGCAGTCGAAGTGGAAGACGGACAGCGGCAGTCCGCGCTCGGCCATGCCGTCGACGAAGCCGGTGACCGTCTCCTCGTCGTAGGAGGTGGTGAAGGAGGTGGACAGCCACAGCCCGAAGGACCAGGCGGGCGGCAGCGCGGGGCGGCCGGTGAGCGCGGTGTAGCGGCGCAGGATCTCCTTGGGGGTGGGGCCGTGGATGACGTAGTACGTGAGCTCCTGGTCCCGGGCGCTGAACTGGATCCGGGAGACGGCCTCCGAGCCGACCTCGAAGGAGACCCGGCCGGGGTGGTCGACGAAGACGCCGTAGCCCGCGTCGGTGAGGAAGAACGGGACGTTCTTGTACGCCTGTTCGGTGGCGGTGCCGCCGTCGGCGTTCCAGATGTCGGCGGCCTGGCCGTTCCTCACCAGCGGGCCGAAGCGCTCGCCGAGGCCGTAGACGGAGGTGCCGACCCGCAGCGCGAGCCGTTCGCGCAGGTGGTGGTGGCCCTCGGCGGTCTCCATGATGCCCATGTCCTTGGCGCCGCTGCTGGTGAGCGTGCGCCCGGCGGCCTCCAGGTCCATCCGCCAGGGTCCGGTGCGGGCGAAGCGCACCGAGAGCGCGCCGGAGGTGAGCCGGGCCTCCTCGGCGTCACAGCTCACCTCGGCGGCGCACTCCTGGCGGGCGATCTCGAAGGACGGGCCGCGCTCCAGCCCGCCGGCGAAGTGGGTGATCCGGATGGCGATGACATCGGGCATGGGGGAGGTGCAGGTCACGGTGAGGGCGGGGCCCTTGAGCAGATCGCCGCGGTGGCGGACGGGATGGGTGGGGGCGTGGACGGTGAGGGTGCCGGGGCCGGTCTCCACATCGAGCACCCCCTGCGGGTACGCGGCGTGGACGCCCTCGCGCAGCCTCCAGTAGCCGTCGCTGAACTTCATGCGGCCCTCCTCGTCATTTGACCGCGCCCATGGCGATGCCACGGGTCAGGGTCCGCTGGAAGATCAGGAAGAAACAGAACGCGGGGAGCACCCCGAGCAGGGCGGCCGCGTTGGTCATGGTGGCGTCCATCAGCCGCTGGCCCTGGAGGACGCCGAGCGCCACCGAGACCGTCTGGTTGTCGTTGGAGATCAGCATCACCAGGGGCAGCAGGAACTCGTTCCAGGTCCAGATGAAGAAGAAGACCAGCAGCACCCCGAGGGTGGGGCGGCTGACCGGCACCACCACCCGCCACAGCACCTGCCACTTGTTGGCGCCGTCGATCCGGGCCGCCTCGATGACCTCCTTGGGGAAGGCGCCGAGCACGGAGGAGAGCAGATAGGTGCCGAAGGCCGACTGGATCACGGTGAAGACGATGATCACGCTCAGCCGGGTGTCGTACAGGCCCGCCTGCTTGGACAGGTAGTACACGGGATAGACCAGGGCCTCCTGCGGCAGCATGTTGGCCAGTACGAAGAAGGCCAGCACCCAGGGGCGGCCCCTGACCCGCCCGATGCCGATCGCATACGCGTTGAGCACCGACAGCAGCGCTGCGAGCACCGCCACCGAGCCCGAGATCAGTGCGGAGTTGAACAGCTTCCGGCCGAAGTCCACCCGCTGCCAGAAGTCCCTCAGGCCGTCGAGGTGGATCCCCTCGGGCAGGCTCAGCGGGCCGTTCGCGGAGTAGTCGGCGGGCGATTTCACCGCGTTGAGGGCCACCACGAGAAACGGCAGCACCATGAGGACGGCCGCCACGGCCAGCGCGGCCAGTACCGGAAAGCGGGCCGGGGCCTGGTGTCGCTTGAGGGCGTTCACCGCTACTGATCCTCCGCCCGGGTTTGCAGGCGCAAGGCCACCAGGGCCAGCGCCAGGATGATCACGGTGAGGGCGGTGGAGACCGCGGAGCCGTAGCCGACCTGCGTCTTCTCGAAGAACGACTGGAAGGAGAAGTACGAGGGGACATTGGTGGCCCCACCGGGCCCGCCCTTGGTGAGCACATACACCGCGCCGAAGACCTTCAGCGCCGCGATGGTGCACCACAGCAGCACGACGGAGATCTCCGGGCGGATCTGCGGCAGCGTCACATGCCAGAACCGCCGCCACCACGAGGCCCCGTCCAGCTCGGCCGCCTCGTGCAGGGACGGATCGGCGCGCTGCAGCCCCGCCATGAAGACCACCAGCGGAAAGCCGAGCTGGACCCAGACCATCACGGCCATCACGCTGTACAGCGCGAAGTCCGGGTCACCCAGCCAGTCATGGCGCAGCGAGCCGAGGCCGACGGCGTCCAGCGCCTCGTTCAGCGCGCCGCCCTCCGGGGCGAGGATCCAGCTCCAGACGATCCCGGCCACCGCGATCGGCAGCACCTGCGGCAGATAGAAGCAGGCGCGCAGCACGCTCGCGGTGCGGGTGCCGATGTGCTTGGCGATGTAGTCGAAGAGCGCGGCGGCCAGCACCAGGCCGAGGGCGGTGGGGAGTACGGCCATCGCCACCACCATCGCCAGGCTGTGCCGGAAGGACTCCCAGAAGGCGGAGTCGTCCAGCAGGGCGCGGTAGTTGGCCAGCCCGGCCCACTTCGGGCTGCCCACCCCCTGCCAGTGGGTGAGGCTGATCCCGGTGTTCATCAGGAACGGGACGACGATGACGGCGAGGAAGGCCAGCGCGCCGGGGAGCAGGAACAGGGCGTACGGATACTCGCGGCGGTGCGGTGAGCGTCCTGGTAGGCGTGGGGCGCCGGGGCTGTGGGTGCTCATCGGGAGCTCATCCCTTCGGCGCGCCCGCGTCGTACGCCTTCTGCAGCGCGTCCAGATACGCGTCGGGGTCCGCGCTGCCGGTGATCAGCTTCTGGGTCTCGGAGACGAGGGTGTCGTAGAAGCCGGGGACCGGCCAGTCGGGGTAGAAGGCCAGGCCGTCGGCATCGGCGTAGGCGGTGAAGTCCTGGATCAGGCTCTTGGACTGGGGGTCGGTGATCGCCGACGGATCGGCGGCCACGGGCACTCCGCCGTGGTTGCCGAGGGTGTTCTGGATGCCCTTCTTCATCGTGATGTCGATGAAGTCGTAGGCGAGTTCCTTGTTCTTGGCGCCCTTGGGGACGACCCAGAGATTGCCGCCGGAGCCGAGGGTGAGCTTGGCGCCGGGGAAGGGGAAGGTGCCCCACTGGTCCTTCATCTCGGAGGTGAAGCGGCCGAACCACCAGCTCCCGGAGAAGAACATCGGGTACTTCCCCGCGATGAAGGCCGCGCCCGCGTCCTCGGCCTTGGCGCCGCTCGAACTCTTGGCGATATAGCCCTTCTTCACCCAGTCGGCGAAGGTGGTGGCGCCATAGGTCCAGGCGGCGTCGTGGAAGTCCGGCTTGCCCTTGTACTGCTCGTAGGCGTCCACCCAGGAGCGGTCGGCCTTGGTGAGGGCGAGCTGGTAGACGTACTGGTGGGCGGGGTATTCGGCGCCCGCGCTGGCGAGCGGGGTGACGCCCTCGTCCTGGAACGCCTGCAGGGCGGCGGTGAATTCGGCGAAGGTGGTCGGGACCTTGATGTGGTGCTTCTCGAAGAGGGCCTTGTTGTAGAAGACCTTCGTGTACTCGGCGTAGTTGGGGATCCCGTACCAATTGCCGGAGCCCATCACGCCCTGGGCGTCGTAGCGGCTGGTGGTGCGCACCCCGGGGCTGAGCGGCTTGTCCCAGCCGCGCTGGGTGACCTGGGGCGTGAGGTCGGTGAGCAGGCCCTGTTTGGAGAGCAGCCCGGTGGTGGCGTTGCCCTTGTTGTACTCCATCAGGTCGGGTGCGTCACCGGAGTTGAGGACCATCGAGGCGGTCTTCTGGATCTGTTCGAAGCCCTTCTCCTCGACCTTCACCGAGACGCCCGGATGGCTCTTCTTGAACTCCTCGATCGCCTGCTTCCAGGCGATGCCCATGGCGCTGTTGGGTGCCTCGTAGTGCCACAGCGTGAGCGACTTGCCGTCCCCGGCCTCGTCCCCGCCGTCCCCGCAACCCGCCATGACCAGGGCTCCTGCGAGCGCGGCCGCGATGACGGCCACCGTTCGTTTCGTCCGTTTCCGTGCCGTCAACATCCGCTGCCTCCGGGAGGGTGGGAAGGAAGGGCGCACATGCAACGTTCGTCGAAGCGCTTCGATGGGGAGAGGTATACGAGGGGTGGGAGAGATATGTCAATGCCGTTGACAAAACGGGCAGGGAGCGGGCATGGGCGTTGCGGGAGGGTCCTCAGCCCCGATGGACCTGGCGCACCGTGCGGAGGAAGGCGCCCAGGACGCTCGGCACCGGTCCGAAGCGATGGGCGAGGTGGAACTCCAGCCCGGCGGCGGCCGGTTCCAGCGGCAGCAGGGTCACCCCCACATGCCGGAACCGCCGCATCCCCGCCGGTCCGATGCCGATCCCCAGCCCGCAGGCGACCAGCCCGAGCAGGGTGTGCAGATTGTGCGCCTCATGCGCGATCCTCGGCTCGACCCCGGCGGCGCGGCATACGGCGAGTGCCACATCGGCGGCGGCGGGCTCGGCCTGCCGCGAGGAGAGGATCAGCGGCTCGCCGTCCAGCGCCCGTACGGGCACACACGCGGCACCGGTCAGCGGATGGCCGGACGGCACCGCCGCCACCAGCGTCTCCCAGCCCAGCGGAAGGCTGCTCAGCCGTCGCCGGGCGGCCGCGGGCGGCGGGCCGCAGATGACCCCGGCGTCCAGGCTGCCGTCCAGCAGCGCCTCGATCTGCCGGGCGCTGGGGAGTTCGCGCAGCTCCAGCCGGACCTGCGGGCGGCGGGTCCGGAAGGCGGTGAGCACCTCGGGCAGCACGGCGGCCAGCGCGGTGCCGAGGAAGCCGATGGCGAGCGAACCGGTCTCGCCCCGGCCGGCGTCGGCCGCGTCCCGTACGGCGAGGTCGAGATGGTCCAGCACCTGCCGGGCCCGGGCCAGGAACGCCTCGCCCGCGGCGGTGGGCCGCACCCCGTGCCCGGTGCGGTCGAAGAGCCGTACGCCCAACTCAGTCTCCAGCGCCTTGATCTGCTGGGACAGCGGCGGCTGCCGAATGCCCAGCGCGGCGGCGGCGCGGCCGAAGTGGGCATGCTCGGAGAGGGCGAGCGCATAGCGCAGATGGCGCAGCTCCATGAGGCCAAGCCTATATCTGATCGCGAATAATCCCTTCACCTCTCATATATCAAAGAAGAAAACACCGGGGTGCCGGTGCTCGACTGGCCCGCATGAACGCGACGCGAGAACACCAAGAAAACCGAGAGCACCGCGAGACGACGATCGAGGGCGTACGGCTGCACTGGGTGCGGGCGGGGTCGGGGACCCCCGTCGTCCTGCTCCACGGCTGGCCGCAGACCTGGTACGCCTGGCGCAAGGTGATCCCCGAACTCGCCCGCGACCACGAGGTGTTCGCGGTGGACCTGCCGGGCCTGGGCGACTCGGGCTCCTCCCCGCGCGGCCACGGCGTCCGGATCGCCGCCGACCTCCTCGACGCCTGGCGCGCCGAACTGGGCCTGGACCGAGTCCATGTCGTCGGCCACGATCTGGGCGGCCCCATCGGCTATGCGTGGGCCGCCGCCCACCCCGCCCATGTACGCAGCTTCACCCTGCTCGCCGTGCCGCTGCACGGCTTCGGGCTGAGCGAGCTGATCGCCCGCGCCGGGCTCTGGCACTTCGGCTTCTTCTCGGTGCCCGGTCTCGCGGAGCAGCTCGCGGCGGGCCGGGAGCGGATCCTGCTGGAGCACTTCTACGCGCACGCCATGGAGAGCGGGGCCATCCGCCCCGCCGATGTCGACACCTATTTGAGCAGCTACACCCGGCCGGGTCGGCTGGCCAACGGCTTCGCGTACTACCGCAACGCGCCCGCGGACACCGCCGCCCTCACCGAACTCGCCCGCACGAGGCTGCCGATGCCCACCCTGGCCATCGGCTGCGGCCGGGCCGGCGGCCCGGCCCCTCTCCACAGCCTCGGCCAGGTCGCCCCGGCGACCCGCGGCGCCGTGATCGACGACAGCGGCCACTACCTCCCCGAGGAGCGCCCGGGCCCCCTGCTGTCGCTGCTCACGCCCTTCCTGGCGGAGGCGGACGGGCCCTGACGCCCGGCTCGGTCATGTGGGCGACGGCCAGGTCAACTGCCCACTGCGCGACGATGAGACGTAACTGCGCGGGGACGTCCGCGGGTTCCGGCGTTGTGGTCATGGTCGGCCCTCCGAGCCGTGTGCTTGCGGTACGGACCGTAGCGGGGCCCGCAGCCAACCCCGACCCGACCAGGCGATGGCGAAGGCGAGGGTGGCCGCCGTCGCCGGGGTGAGGTAGGCCGAGGTGGGGGCCAGGTGGTCCACCGTCCAGCCGCCCACCGCGGCGCCCGTGGAGATGCCGATGAGCAGACCGGTGTACACGGTGGTCATCCCCTCGTTGAGGCGGGCCGACGGGAGCAGGCGGTGGACGAGGGTCATGCCGGTGATCATCGTCGGAGCCGTGGCCATGCCCGCCAGGAAGAGCAGCGGGGCGAGGGCGGCGAGGCTGTGAGCGGTCAGGAGGGGGAGGACGGCCAGGGCCATCGCGGCCACGCCCGCCACCAGGCGCCCCCCGGCCGTACCCCGTGGTGGCAGCGCGCCGAAGACCAGCCCGGCGGCGCAGGACCCGGCGGCCTGGAGGGCGAGGACGGCGCTGCTCGCCGTGGAGCCACCGTACGAGCCGATGGCGGCGACCGTCGCCACCTCCATCGAGCCGAAGACCGCGCCGGTCGCGAGGAAGGTCAACAGGACGACCCGCAGGGCGGGGGTGAGGAGCACGCGGCCCCGGGCGGCGTGCGGTTCCGGCGGCGGTTCGGTGCGGCGCTGGGCGGCGAACAGCAGGGTGCCGGTGAGCAGCAGCCCCGCCGCCGTGACCAGCCCCGCCTCGGGGAGGACCGCCGTGCACAGCACCATGGCCAGCGCGGGCCCGGCCATGAAGCAGACCTCGTCGACGACCTGCTCGAAGGAGGCGGCGGTGTGCCGGGCGGCCGGGTCGTCGCGGTGCAGCGCGGCCCAGCGGGCGCGGGTCATCGCGCCCAGGCTGGGCACGCCGGACGAGCCCGCCGCGCAGCAGAACAGCGTCCAGGCCGGGGCGCCGACGTGGACGCACAGCACCATGGCGGTCGCCCCGGCCACGAAGACGAGGACGGCGGGGACCGCGACCCTGGCCTGCCCGTACCGGTCGACCAGCCGCCCCAGCAGCGGCCCCGCGACCGCCGTCACCGCGACTCCGGTCGCCGAGACGGCGCCCGCGAGCGCGTACGAGTCCCGCACCGTGGCGATCATCAGCACCATGGAGACGCCGAGCATCGAGCCCGGCAGCCGTCCGACGAAGGCCGCGAGCGTGAAGGCGAGCGCACCGGGGGCGGCGAAGAGCCGGCGGTACGGGGCGAACGGCGACCGGCGGCGGCGCGGCGGGGCGGGGGCGGCGCCGGGGCGGGAGGCGGCGCCGGGGCGGGAGGCGGGACGGGAAGGACGCGGCACGACGGGCCGGGAGGCGAGGAAGAGGATCACCCCACCACGGTCGCGGGGCCGCCCGGGGCCGGTCCAACACCTGATCCGGACCCATTCACGCATATCCGTTGTCAACGCCGGTCAGGTGCATGCCGGTCAGGTGAAGGATCGAGGATCGCGTCGGCCACCATGGTGCGCGTGAACCGGGACATCGAACCGCGCCTGCTGCGCGCCTTCACCGCCGTCGCCGACGAACTGCACTTCACCCGCGCCGCCGCCCGCCTCTACGTCGCCCAGCAGGCCCTCAGCCGCGATATCCGCCGCCTGGAGCGGGAGTTGGGCGCGGAGCTGTTCGTCCGCACCACCCGCCAGGTCGCCCTCACGGCCGCGGGCGAACGGCTGCTCCCGTACGCCCGGCGGGTGCTCCAGGCCCAGGACGAACTGGCGGCGGCCTTCAGCGGGGCCGAGCACCGCCCGCTGCTGGTGGACGTGGGCGCCCCGGTGAGCACGGGGAGCCAGGTGCTGACGGAGGCACGGCACCGCGTCGGCCCCGAGACCGAGCTGGTGGCCCGCTTCCACAGCGGACTGGCCGGGGCCGCCGCCGAACTCCTCGCCGGCCGCCTCGACGTCTCCTTCGGCCGGGCCCACGGCCTCGACCCCGCCGTGCTCGCCCGGCTGGAACACCGCCTCATCCGCTATGAGCGCATCGCCGTGGTCCTGCGCGAGGACCATCCGCTGGCCGGGCTCGAGGAGATCCCGCTGGCCGCGCTCGCCGGCGAGACCCTGTACGCGGCGGCGGGCAACCCCACCACCACCGAGTGGACCGACCTGGCCGCACAGCTCTTCGCGGGCCGCGGGATCGCGATGGCGGAGCCGTTCCCGGAGATCGAGGGGGACGAGGAGTTCATCCGGGTGGTGACCAAGCGCCGCTGGTCGGTGCTGGCCAGCGAGGTGTTCATCCACCTCCCCGGCACGGTGCTGCGCCCCCTCACCGACCCCGTCCCGCTCTCCCCGGTCTCCCTGCTCTGGCGCCGCGACCTGCACCACCCCGGCCTGGACGCCCTCCACACGGCGGCCCGCGCGCTCGCCACCACGTCCGACTGGCTGGCCCGCCCACCGGGCGCCTGGCTGCCACGCCCGGAGGCGGGCGGGATCAGAGATCTTCGTATGGCGGAATGACGCGTGTGATGACGATGAGCCGCAGGCGTGGCATGGCCAGGAAATACAGCCAGCCCGGGTCGTACTCCCAGCGCCATGCGTCGCTCACGCGTCTCCTCGCTTCAGCCCGGCCTCGGCGAACGCGGCGTCCAGGATCCGGCCGACCTCCGTGGCGGCCTCGCGAGCCTGGACGAGGTCGTCCGTTTCCGCGAACAGCGCTTCCAACTTGCGGAGACGGGCAGCGCGCGCCGGGTGGCGCGCGATCGCCACATTGACCGCCCATTGCCGAGTGAAGCGGCGCAGCGGGGCCGCGCTCACATCGGCGCGGGCCTGCCCCACCGCTTCGGCGCGCTCGGCGTCGAAGGCGGCCAGGGATCCAGGGGCGACCTGCGCCACTGTCGCGCGCAGCGCCTCCGGTGTGCTGGCGGGTTGTGGCAGCACCGGCTCGTGCGGGTGGTCCGGCTGGCTGCTCATGCGATCCTCCGGCGGGGCGGGCGGGCGGTGCACCGCGTACGGTACCGGGCGATACCTCGCGTCGCGTATGGGATGGCCACGACTCCACCGCATGAGGGAGTCCCGGAGTCCCGGAGTCCCGGAGTCCCGGAGTCCCGGAATCCCGGGGCTCGGGGACAGGACCCCGAGGCCCCGGCACCCGAGCCCCCGGAAACCCCCTCACCGCCCCCCGCCCCCGCAGGTGAGTGCAAGGTTTCGTCCGCGTCACCTGCCGCCACAGCCCGGTAATGCGCCGTCCCTACCGTCGGGCAACGACACCGAGAACTGTGGAGGCGTGATGACTGCCCCGACCACCACCGCCGCACGCAAGGGGGGCCGCTGGATCGAGCAGTGGGACCCGGAGGACGAGACGTTCTGGAGGGAGAAGGGGGAGCGGATCGCCACCCGGAATCTGGTCTTCTCCATCCTCTCCGAGCACATCGGGTTCTCCATCTGGAGCCTGTGGTCGGTGATGGTCCTGTTCATGGGGCCGGAGTACGGCGTCGACGCGGCCGGGAAGTTCTTCCTGGTGGCCATGCCCACGCTGGTCGGCGGGATCCTTCGGGTCCCGTACACCTTCGCCGTCGCCCGGTTCGGCGGGCGCAACTGGACGATCATCAGCGCGGCGACGCTGCTCGTGCCCGCGATCACCGCCGCCGCGGTGATGGAGCCCGGGACCTCCTACACCACCTTCATGGTGGTGGCGGCGCTCACCGGTGTCGGTGGCGGCAACTTCGCCTCGTCCATGACCAACATCAACTCCTTCTATCCGCTCCGGAAGAAGGGCTGGGCGCTCGGGCTCAACGCGGGCGGCGGCAACATCGGCGTGCCCGTGATCCAGCTGATCGGGCTGCTGGTCATCGGCACCGCCGGGGCGGCCCATCCGCGGCTCGTGCTCGCCGTCTACCTCCCGCTGATCGTGGTCGCGGCGGCGCTCTCGGCGCTGTTCATGGACAACCTGGCGCCGGTGCGCAACGACTCCGGGGCGGCCAAGGAGGCGGCGCGGGACGCCCACACCTGGATCATGTCGCTGCTCTACATCGGCACCTTCGGCTCGTTCATCGGCTACAGCTTCGCCTTCGGCCTGGTGCTGCAGAACCAGTTCGACCGCACCCCGCTGCAGGCCGCCTCGCTCACCTTCATCGGCCCGCTGCTCGGCTCGCTCATCCGCCCCGTCGGCGGGCGGCTCGCCGACACCCGCGGCGGCGCGAAGATCACCCTGTGGACCTTCGCCGCCATGGCCGCCGCGACCCTCGTGGTCGTCTACGCCTCCGCGCAGAAGTCGCTGCCCGTCTTCCTCGTCGGCTTCATCGCCCTCTTCGCCCTCAGCGGGCTCGGCAACGGCGCCACCTTCAAGATGATCCCCGGCATCTTCCGGGCGAAGGCCCTCGCCCTGGGCCTGAAGGGCGAGGAGGCCGCGTCCTACGGGCGGCGGCTGTCGGGCGCGGCGATGGGGCTGATCGGGGCGGTCGGCGCGCTCGGCGGGCTCGGGATCAACCTCGTCTTCCGCGAGTCGTTCGCAAGCGCCCACTCCGGCACCCCCGCCTTCGTCTCCTTCCTCGGCTTCTACGCCGTGTGCTCCGCGGTCACCTGGGCGGTATACCTCCGCGGCGCCCGCCCGGCCCCGGCGCCGCCCGCCGCCGAGCCGGACACGCATGATCCGCGGCCGGAGCGGCAACCCGCCTACGTGGACGTCTGAGCGGGCCTCTGAGCGGGCCTTTGAGCCGACGTCTGAGCGGGCGTCCTTACGGCTCGGGGCGTACGGTCGGCCGGGGAAGCCCCCGGGCCCCGGCCGTACGCTCCGTTACAGGTGGGAAACCTCCGTGAACCGCCACCGTCACGGGACGGCGACAGGATGCGGAACGGAGGCGCCCATACGCGAGTGAATCGGGAGATCGGGACGAGAGCCATGCACCGAGAACAGACCGGAGCCGCAGCCGCCGCCGAGGCGCCCGTCGGCCCTCTCGCCGGATTCACCGTAGGCGTCACCGCGGCACGGCGCGCGGATGAGCTCGGCGCGCTGCTGCGGCGCCGCGGCGCGGCCGTGCTGCACGCGCCGGCGCTGCGGATCGTGCCGCTGGCCGACGACTCCGAACTCCTGGCCGCCACCAAGCAGTTGATCGACCACGCCCCGCACGTCGTCATCGCCACCACCGCCATCGGCTTCCGCGGCTGGGTTGAGGCCGCCGACGGCTGGGGCCTGGGCGACGCCCTCCTGGACCGGCTGCGCGAGGTGCGGCTGCTGGCCCGCGGGCCCAAGGTGCGCGGGGCGATCCGGGCCGCCGGGCTCACCGAGGAGTGGTCCCCGCCCTCCGAGTCGATGGCCGAGGTGCTCGAGCGGCTGCTGGAGGAGGGCGTCGAGGGACAGCGCATCGCCATCCAGCTGCACGGCGAGCCGCTGCCCGGCTTCATCGAGTCGCTGCGGGCCGGGGGAGCGGAGGTGGTCGGGGTGCCGGTCTACCGCTGGATGCCACCGGAGGACATCGGGCCCGTCGACCGACTGCTGGACGCCACGGTCGCCCGTGCCCTGGACGCCGTCACCTTCACCAGCGCCCCCGCCGCCGCGAGCCTGCTGGACCGGGCCGAACGGCGCGGGATGCGCGAGGAACTCCTGGACGCCCTCCGCCACGACGTGCTGGCGGCCTGCGTCGGCCCCGTCACCGCGCTCCCGCTGGAGGCCCACGACATACCCACCTCCCAGCCCGAACGGTTCCGCCTCGGCCCCCTCGTCCAGCTGCTGACCGCCGAACTCCCGGCCCGGGTCCGCCCGTTGCCGGTCGCCGGGCGACGCCTGGAGATCCGCGGCCACGCGGTGGTCGTCGACGGCGAACTGCGCACCGTGCCACCCGCGGGGATGGCCCTCCTACGCGCCCTGGCCCGCCGCCCCGGCTGGGTCGTGGCCCGCGCGGAACTGCTGCGCTCCCTGCCGGGCGCGGGCCGCGACGAACACGCGGTGGAAACGGCGATGGCCCGCCTGCGTACGGCCCTCGGCTCCCCGAAGCTCATCCAGACCGTGGTCAAGCGGGGGTACAGGCTGGCGTTGGATCCTGCGGCCGAAACGAAGTACGCGGACGCGTAGCGGCCCATCGGGTGCTTGGTGGGGGCGGGTTCCGCTGTGTGCGGGTGCGGGTTCCGCTGTGTGCGGGTGCGTGGTGGTTGCTGGGGTGCGCGGTGGTCCGGGGGTGGGTGGCGGGTGCGGGGCCTCCGGGGCGGTGCCCTGGACCGTATATTTACGGCGCCGTTGGCCGGGGGCGTTGTGTTGGTCGGGGATTGGCGCCACAAATACACGTAAGCGTCCAGGACACCACCCCTGCGGCCCCGCCCCCTCCCGTCTCGTCGGCGGCTCCCCGTCGGTGGCGTGAATCCAGCCTCTCCGGCGTTTGAGGAGCGGGGTCCGGGGCGGAGCCCCGGTGGGGGCGAGGGGGCGGAGCCCCCCCAACGCGGCGGAGCCGCATATTGATGCTGCGGGAAGGGGCGGGGTGGGGGCTTTCCGCCTCAGGCGCCCACGGTCCGCACCCACCCCGTACCCCACAGGCCCACCACCGCGGAGCCCCACGCAAAGCGTTTGCGAGCCGTTCGCCCGCCCCCGCCCCGGAGGGGTTCCGGGGGACAGGCGGGCCGGGCACTCTGAAAGGTGACCGGATCGGGCCTTCCCCAAGGGGTGACAGGAACATGGCGGCGGCGTCGGGCTACGACCTGCGGTTCGACTCGGGACGGATCTGCCTGGACCTGGTGGCCACCGTCGGCGGCCGGCTCAGCGAGGCGCCCGTCGAGCGGCTGGGCGGCGTGGAGCCCCTCAGAGCCTGGCTGCTCGGCGCCGGTCTGGTGCCCGGCGGCACCCCGCTCGACGTCGTGGACCACCGCTGGCTCATCCGCTTCCGGGCGGCCCGCGATCTGCTGCACCGCATCGTCCACACCGAAGTCGAGGGCCACGCCGCCGGTGCCGACCTGGAGCGGATGAACGCGCTGGCCGCTACCGCCCCGCCCGCCCTGCGCGCCGTACGGACCCCTGACGGCACCCTGGTCCGCGCCCTCGCCGGGAAACCCGACTGCGGTGCGCTGCTCTCCCAGATCGCCCGGGACGCGGTGCAGTTGCTCACCGACCCGGTGGCACGGGGGCAGTTGCGGCGCTGCGAGGGGGAGACCTGCTCACTGCTCTACCTCGACACCTCGCGCGGCCGCCGAAGGCGCTGGTGCTCCAGCGAAATCTGCGGAAACCGCGAACGAGTTGCCCGTCACCGCCGTCGGGTGGCCCCAAACGTCACCTGAACCCAAGCATCGGCACACCATGAACCAGTTCCGGACATGACACAGGCCCCGGATGGGGGGACCGGGGCCTGTGGGGCGGATTTGGGGAGGGAGCCCTTCCTGATGGCCGCCACCCGCCCGGTGTCGGCCTACTCGGACTCAAGTACGCATCGCACAGGGGGAGATGTTCAGCCCGGAATTGGGACGTACATCACACGGTGGCCGATGAACGCCGAGCGTTTCCAGCCCGTACCCCCCTCGACCCGGCGGCTTGCGTACGCAAAGATGCCCTCGTGACCGAGAGGACGACACCGGACGACGCGCTCATGCGCGCGCTCTACGCGGAGCACGCGGGCCCGCTTCTCGCCTTCGTCCTGCGCCTGGTCGCGGGCGACCGGCATCGCGCCGAGGACGTGGTCCAGGAAACCCTGCTCCGGGCCTGGCGCAACGCCGATCAACTCCGGCGCTCCGGCGGGTCGGTACGCCCCTGGCTGGTGACCGTGGCCCGCCGCATCGTCATCGACGGCCACCGTCAGCGCCGCGCACGTCCCCATGAAGTGGACGCGGCACCGCTCCATGTGATGCCCGCCGCGGACGACATCGACCGCGCATTGCGCCAGATGACCATTTCCGACGCGTTGAATGACCTCACCGATGCACATAGAGCGGCCCTCGTGGAGACATACTTCAAGGGACGGACGGTGAGTGAGGCGGCCGAAGTGCTGGGCGTTCCCGCCGGGACGGTACGGTCCCGGGTCTTCTACGCGCTGCGCTCCCTGAAGCTCTCGCTCGAGGAACGGGGGGTTACGGCATGATGCCGGCAGCGGACGACCAGCAGCACACCGCGGTCGGCGCCTATGCGCTCGGAGTGCTCGACCCCGCGGACGCGGCGCGCTTCGAGGATCACCTCATCGGGTGCGAGCGGTGCGCCGCCGAGCTCGACGAGCTGATGGGCCTGCCGCCCCTGCTGGCCGAGTACGCCACCGCCGCCGACGGCACCGCGCTCCCGGATCCGTCGGTGGTCACCGCCCGCCCCGGGCCCGAACTGCTCGACCGGCTCCTGGACGACGTCGCGGTCAGCCGCAAGGCATCCGGCAGAAGGCGGCTCTACCTCGTCGCCGCGGCCGCCATCCTCATCGTCGGCGGCCCGCTCGCGGGCGCGGCGCTCACCGCGAGCTCCGACGACGGCGGGAAGACCCAGGCGGTGGCCTCCACCTCCCAGCAGGTGTACGAGCAGGGCAAGAAGTTCAGCGCGGTGGACCCGGTCACCAAGGTGGACGCGTCCGTCTCGCTGCAGCAGAAGGGCTGGGGCACCTCCGTCGCCCTCAAGCTGGGCAACCTCAAGGGGCCGCGCACCTGCGACCTGGTGGCCATCGGCAAGGACGGCCACGAGGAGACCATCACCACCTGGGCCGTGCCCACATCGGGCTACGGCATCACCGACGGGGACGGTTCGCGCTGGAGCAAGGAGCCGCTCTACGCCCAGGGCGGCGCCGCCATGAACACCGCTGACATCGAGCGTTTCGAGGTCCGCACGCTGGACGGCCAGCGCCTGGCCGAGGTCAGGCTCTGAGAATCCCTCTCCCCAGGGGTGTACGGTTGACGGCTGCCCTTAAGAACACAGAAGGGGGCCTGGGTGGCCGCGCAGAACGCCACGCATGACGACCGGACGGCACCGCGGCGGGACGGCGGGGACGGGGTCCGGGACCGCGAGATCCGGATCGAGCAGACGCATCTGGACCGGGTGTACCACCGCCTCGAGGAGAAGATCCACGAGGCGGAGTTCCTCATGGACGACGCCGCCAAACGCGGCCAGGTCGGTACGCCCGGGGCGCTCGCCGAACGGGACGCCCAGGTCTTCCGGGCCGGGGTCCACCTCAACCGGCTGAACAGCGAGTTCGAGGACTTCCTCTTCGGCCGCATCGACTTGCTGCCGGGCAAGGACGGCGAACGCGGCCCCGACGGCGCCTACACCTCCGTCGAGCCCGCCGACGACGCCATCCGCACCGGCCCGGACGGCGACCGCGCGGAGATCGCCGAAACCCTGCACATCGGCCGCATCGGCGTGCTCGACGCCGACTACGCCCCGCTGGTGATCGACTGGCGGGCGCCCGCCGCCGCGCCCTTCTACCGCTCGACTCCGGTCGCCCCCGGCCGCGTCGTCCGCCGCCGGGTGATCCGCAGCAAGGGCCGCCGGGTGCTCGGCGTCGAGGACGACCTGCTGCGCCCGGAGCTCAGCGCGACCCTCGACGGCAGTGCACTGCCGGTGGTCGGCGACGGCGCGCTGATGGCCGCGCTCGGCCAGGCCCGCGGTCACACCATGCGGGACATCGTCGCCTCCATCCAGGCCGAACAGGACCAGGTGATCCGCGCCCCCGCCGCCTCCATCACCGAGGTCGAGGGCGGCCCCGGCACCGGGAAGACGGCGGTCGCGCTGCACCGCGCGGCGTACCTCCTCTACCAGGACCGGCGGCGCTACGCGGGCGGCATCCTCGTGGTCAGCCCCACCCCGCTGCTGGTCGCCTACACCGAGGGCGTGCTGCCCTCACTGGGCGAGGAGGGCCAGGTGGCCATCCGCGCGGTGGGCTCCCTGGTGGAGGGCGCCGAGGCCACCACGTACGACACCCCGGCCGTGGCCCGCGTCAAGGGCTCCTCCCGGATGCTGAAGGTGCTGCGCAAGGCCGCCCGCGGCGCGCTGGAGATGCCGCGGGGAGCCGCCGCCGCATCGGCCTCATCAAACTCTTCGTCGGACACCGCGTCGTGGGACGACGGCCAGCTCACCCTCGACGCGGCGCTCGGCGCCCCCGCCGCGACCCCGTCGAACGACGGCGGCAGACCCGGCTCGGGCTCCGGGACCAGACCCGGCGGCCCGCCCGAGCGGTTGCGCGTGGTCGCCTTCGGCGCCCGGATCGAGCTGGACGCCGATGAGCTGCGCCGCATCCGCCAGAACGTGCTGGGCGGCACCGCACCCGTCAACCTGCTGCGCCCCCGCGCCCGTCGGCTGCTCCTGGACGCGCTGTGGTCCCGTTCCGGCGCGCCCCGGCGCTACACCGACCCCGAGCTGGCCGCCGAGGCGCGCGAGGGCTTCGACGAGGACATCTCCTCCGAGGACGTCTTCCAGGAGTTCCTGGACGCCTGGTGGCCCGAGCTCACCCCCCGCTCCGTCCTCGCCGCCATGGCCGACGAGAAGCGGCTGGGGCGCTGGTCGCGGAGGGTGCTCAACCCGCGCGAGGTCCGTCAGGTGGCCCGGTCGCTGGCCCGGCTCGGCCCGGATGGTCAGGGCCCGCTGTCGGTTCACGACGTGGCGCTGCTGGACGAGCTGAACACCCTCCTGGGCCTCCCCGCCCGCCCCGCCGCCCCGCGCGAGGTGGATCCGCTGGACCAGTTGACCGGTCTGGAGGAGCTGACCACCTACGCCGACCGCGTCGGCCCCCGCCGCAGCCGCGCCGACCGGGCTGAGCAAGAGCGCACCGACTACGCCCACGTCATCGTCGACGAGGCGCAGGACCTCACCCCCATGCAGTGGCGGATGGTCGGACGGCGTGGCCGCCACGCCACCTGGACGGTCGTCGGCGACCCGGCCCAGAGCTCCTGGTCCGACCCGGACGAGGCGGGGCGGGCCCGGGACGAGGCGCTCGGCAGCCGCCCGCGCCGCCGCTTCACCCTCACCGTCAACTACCGCAACCCGTCCGAGATCGCCGAACTGGCCACCAGGGTCCTCACGCTGGCGATGCCCGGCACCCCCGCACCCGAGGCGGTCCGCTCCACGGGCGTGGAGCCGCGGTTCGCACCGGGTCTGGACGGCGACCTCGGCGCGGCCGCGCGCCGGGAGGCGCTCCGGCTGCTGGACGAGGTGGAGGGCACCGTCGGCGTCGTCGTCGCGATGAACCGCCGCGAGCAGGCCCGTCAGTGGCTGACCGGCCTCGGCCACCGGGTGGTGGCGCTGGGCAGCCTGGAGGCGAAGGGGCTGGAGTACGACGCGACGGTCGTGGTCTCGCCCGCGGAGATCGCCGACGAGTCGCCCGCGGGGCTACGGGTGCTGTACGTGGCGCTCACCCGCGCGACCCAGCGGCTGACGGTGGTGTCGGGGGCACGCGATGAGCCGGACCCCCACGGCGTCCCCGACCTGCTGCGGGAGTGAATCTCCCGCCGGGCTCGGCCGGGGGCGCCCAGGCCCCCGGCCGCCGCTGGAAGGCGGCCGAAAGGGGGGGCCAGGTCCGCTCCGAACGGCGGGGGCGAAATCAACCCCCGGGAGGGGAATCCCTTCCCGGACCTGTTTGTTAGCCTTGATGTGGCACCGGCCCGATCCAAGCCCCCGGGCCCAACCTTCGTCGCTTCGAGCGACCACTTGCCGCGAGGCGAGCATGGCGGGTCGGTGCCACCCTTCATCTTTTCTGACCCCTCGTTTTTTCCGTAAGGGGTCCGCGCCGGGCGGTGTCAGCCGCCCAGGATGCGGACCTCTTCGGCTTGCGGGCCCTTGCGGCCCTGCACGATCTGGAACTCGACCCGCTGCTCGTCGACCAGGCTGCGGTAGCCGCTGCCGTCGATCGAGCTGTAGTGGACGAAGACGTCCGGTCCGCCGTCCTCCTGGGCGATGAAGCCGTAGCCCTTCTCGGCGTTGAACCACTTCACGGTGCCCTGAGCCATGCCCGCGCTCCTCTTGTCTCTTCCTCTGACGCTGTAGCGCGCCAGAGCCTAGGACGGTGGATGCGGCGGACGGCCCGCCTCGCCAGGCGTTCCCGCGAAGGAGTGGGGCTTTCCACTCGGCTGACCCCACTCTGCTATGTCAGAACAATATGTCCGAAAGTCGGGCCGGGTTACCCCGTACCGAGAGGTAGGTGCAACTATCTGAGGACGTGGCCCGGCATTCCCGCGGCCCGGACGGCATGAACAAGGGAAAGCAGAGGAAGCAGGCCATGGCAACGGCGCCCAGCGTCTCGTACTCGATGACGGTCCGGCTGGAGGTGCCCGCGAGCGGTACCGCGGTCAGCCAGCTGACCACGGCCGTGGAGTCCTCCGGCGGCTCGGTCACGGGCCTCGATGTGACCGCTTCCGGCCACGAGAAGCTCCGTATCGACGTCACCATCGCCGCCACCTCGACCGCGCACGCCCAGGAAATCGTGGAGAAGCTGCGGGGCATCGAGGGTGTCTCGCTCGGCAAGGTCTCCGACCGTACGTTCCTGATGCACCTCGGCGGCAAGATCGAGATGTCGTCGAAACACCCCATCCGCAACCGTGACGATCTCTCCATGGTCTACACCCCGGGTGTCGCCCGGGTCTGCCAGGCCATCGCGGAGAACCCCGAGGACGCCCGGCGCCTCACCATCAAGCGCAACAGTGTGGCCGTCGTCACCGACGGCTCCGCGGTGCTGGGCCTCGGCAACATCGGCCCCAAGGCCGCCCTGCCGGTCATGGAGGGCAAGGCGGCTCTCTTCAAGCGGTTCGCCGGCATCGACGCCTGGCCGCTCTGCCTGGACACCCAGGACACCGACGAGATCGTCGCGATCGTGAAGGCGATCGCCCCCGGCTTCGCGGGGATCAACCTGGAGGACATCTCCGCTCCCCGCTGCTTCGAGATCGAGGCGCGGCTGCGCGAGTCCGTGGACATCCCGGTCTTCCACGACGACCAGCACGGCACCGCGATCGTGGTGCTGGCCGCTCTCACCAACGCGCTGCGGGTGGTCGACAAGAAGATCGACGATGTGAGGGTCGTCATGTCCGGCGCGGGCGCCGCCGGCACCGCGATCCTGCGGCTGCTGATCGCCGCGGGCGTGCGCCACGCGGTGGTCGCCGACATCCACGGTGTGGTGCACGCCGGGCGCGAGGACCTGGTCTCCGCCGACCCGGAGTCCCCGCTGCGCTGGATCGCCGACAACACCAACCCGGAGGGCGTCACGGGCACCCTGCGCGAGGCCGTGCGGGGCTCTGACGTCTTCATCGGCGTCTCGGCCCCGAACGTGCTCTCCGGCGACGACGTGGCCGCCATGGCGGACGGCGCGATCGTCTTCGCGCTGGCCAACCCCGACCCCGAGGTGGACCCGGCGGTCGCCCGCCAGACCGCCGCGGTGGTGGCCACCGGACGCTCGGACTTCCCGAACCAGATCAACAACGTGCTGGTGTTCCCGGGCGTTTTCCGTGGTTTGCTGGACGCGCAGTCGCGTACGGTGAACACCGAGATGATGCTGGCCGCTGCCGGCGCGCTCGCGGACGTCGTCCACGACGACGAACTGAATGCCAACTACATCATTCCGAGCGTCTTCAACGACAAGGTCGCGGGGGCGGTCGCCGGAGCCGTACGGGACGCGGCGCGCCCTGTGACCGGTACCACTGCGGTCTAGGCCCGGCACGGCGCGTCGCGCGCTGTGGGGTCCCGAAGGCAGCCATAGGGTGGCGGGCAGGAAAACGACCGCCACGGCGCTTTTCGTGTGACTCTCGAGGGCTCCGGATTGGCTTTCCCGCCACAGGTGCGGGCAGGATGCGTTCCGGGCGCGAGGGTCTGAACAGCAGACCCGGGTCCGGGGACTGTCCGAGGGCCCTGGCAGCATCGGCTTCGATCTCACGCCTCATTGGCAAGATGAACACGGGAGTACAACATGAACCGCAGTGAGCTGGTGGCCGCTCTGTCCGAGCGCGCCGAGGTGACCCGAAAGGACGCCGACGCCGTGCTGGCCGCCCTCGCCGAGGTGACCGGTGAGGTCGTCGCGAAGGGCGACGAGAAGGTCACCATCCCCGGCTTCCTGACCTTCGAGCGCACCCACCGTGCCGCTCGCACCGCGCGCAACCCGCAGACCGGTGAGCCGATCGAGATCCCGGCCGGCTACAGCGTGAAGGTCTCCGCGGGCTCCAAGCTCAAGGAAGCCGCCAAGGGCAAGTAAGCCCTCGCGAACGAAAGGGGCGGTCACCCGAGGGTGACCGCCCCTTTTGGCGCTCCTACGGGCCCTGAGCCCCGTCTGTCGAGGCTGAGAGCCGTCTACGAGGCTCAGAGGCAGGCCCGTCTACGGGGCGTAGCGCAGCCCGCCCCGGGTGTCGGGGCGGGCTGTGGTGTTCGGGGTCGGGCTGCCGGGCCGGGGGAGGGGGTTATGCGGGGGCGGTGCCGCCCGGGAGCTCCACCTTCGCGCCGAGCTTGACCAACTTCTCCATGCTGTATTCCTCCGGGGGGTAACCCCCGGACCCCCAGCCGGGGGGTGTCGTTGTGGCTTGGGGTGTGGGGATGGGGCAGCCCGCCCCGGGTGTCGGGGCGGGCTGTGGTGTTCGGGGCCCGGGCTGCCGGGCCGGGGGAGGGGGTTATGCGGGGGCGGTGCCGCCCGGGAGCTCCACCTTCGCGCCGAGCTTGACCAACTTCTCCATGAAGTTCTCGTAGCCGCGGTTGATCAGGTCGATGCCGTGGACCCGCGAGGTGCCCTGGGCCGCCAGGGCCGCGATCAGGTAGGAGAAGCCGCCGCGGAGGTCGGGGATGATCAGGTCGGCGCCCTGGAGCTTGGTGGGGCCGGAGACGACCGCGGAGTGCAGGAAATTGCGCTGGCCGAAGCGGCACGCGGAGCCGCCCAGGCATTCGCGGTAGAGCTGGATGTGGGCGCCCATCTGGTTGAGCGCCGAGGTGAAGCCCAGCCGCGACTCGTAGACCGTCTCGTGGACGATGGACAGGCCCGACGCCTGGGTCAGGGCCACCACCAGCGGCTGCTGCCAGTCGGTCTGGAAGCCGGGGTGGACGTCGGTCTCCAGGGCGATCGCGTTGAGCTTGCCGCCCGGGTGCCAGAACCGTATGCCCTCGTCGCCGATGTCGAAGGCGCCGCCCACCTTGCGGTAGGTGTTCAGGAAGGTCATCATCTCGCGCTGCCGGGCGCCGCGCACATAGATGCTGCCCTCGGTCGCCAGCGCCGCGCTCGCCCAGGAGGCGGCCTCCAGGCGGTCCGGGAGGGCGCGGTGGTTGTAGCCGCCGAGCTTGTCGACACCGGTGATCCGGATCGTGCGGTCGGTGTCCATGGAGATGATGGCGCCCATCTTCTGCAGCACGCAGATGAGGTCCTCGATCTCCGGCTCGACCGCCGCGTTGGAGAGTTCCGTCACACCCTCGGCGAGCACCGCCGTCAGCAGCACCTGCTCGGTGGAGCCCACCGAGGGGTACGGCAGCCGGATCTTGGTGCCGCGCAGCCGGTGCGGGGCCTCCAGGTACTGCCCGTCCGCCCGCTTCTCGATCGTCGCGCCGAACTGGCGCAGCACGTCGAAGTGGAAGTCGATCGGCCGGCCGCCGATGTCACAGCCGCCCAGGCCCGGGATGAAGGCGTGGCCGAGGCGGTGCAGCAGCGGGCCGCAGAAGAGGATCGGGATCCGCGAGGAACCGGCGTGCGCGTCGATGTCGGCGACATTGGCGCTCTCCACATGCGTGGGGTCGAGCACCAGCTCACCGGACTCGTCACCGGGGCGCACCGTCACGCCGTGGAGCTGCAGCAGCCCGCGCACCACCCGCACATCGCGGATGTCGGGGACGTTGCGCAGCCTGCTGGGCCCACTGCCGAGCAGGGCGGCCACCATGGCCTTCGGCACGAGGTTCTTCGCGCCGCGGACACGGATCTCGCCTTCGAGCGGGGTGCCGCCGTGGACGAGCAGGACATCGTTCGAGCGGGTCATCGGGTCTCGCGTTCCTGAGACGGGCAGGGCCAAAAGGCACAGGGGCCAAAGGGCAAGAGTAATGGCCCTGGAGACCGCCTCCGTAAGACTCTTGCGCGCATTGAGTGCTCCGGTGTGGGCGGCAACACGTTCCGTCCCCCTCGAAGAGCCCACAGTCACGTGCGCCGCATCTGCTGTCTTGCGCCCCGACCTGCTCTCATACGGGACTCGTCTTCCACTCCCCCTCCGGCCCGGATATGGGGGATCATGTGGCCATGACCGAGGTGTCCTCGCTCACAGGACGGCTGCTTGTCGCGACACCGGCGCTTGCTGACCCGAACTTCGACCGCGCGGTGGTGCTCCTCCTCGATCACGACGAGGAGGGCTCGCTCGGTGTGGTCCTGAACCGCCCGACCCCGGTGGGGGTGGGCGACATCCTGGAGTCGTGGGCCGAGCTGGCCGGGGAGCCGGGGGTGGTCTTCCAGGGCGGTCCGGTCTCGCTGGACTCCGCGCTGGGCGTGGCCGTCGTCCCGGGCGAATCGGGCCGGTCCCCGGCGCGCACCGAGGACGGGCCACTCGGCTGGCGCAGAGTGCACGGGGCGATCGGGCTGGTCGACCTGGAGGCGCCGCCGGAGCTGCTGGCGGCCGCCGTGGGGTCCTTGCGCATCTTCGCGGGCTACGCGGGCTGGGGGCCCGGTCAGCTGGAGGACGAGCTCGCCGAGGGCGCGTGGTACGTGGTGGAGTCCGAACCGGGCGATGTGTCCTCGCCCGCCCCCGAGCGGCTGTGGCGGGCGGTGCTGCGCCGCCAGCGCAGCGAGCTGGCCATGGTCGCCACGTATCCGGACGACCCTTCTCTCAACTAGGCATGAGTACCCTAGGGCTGTATGAGCACTCTTGAGCCCGAGCGCGGGGCAGGCACGGGGACCCTCGTTGAGCCGACACCTCAGGTGTCGCACGGTGACGGCGACCACGAGCGCTATGCCCACTATGTACAGAAAGACAAGATCATGGAGAGCGCCCTCTCCGGATCTCCCGTCGTCGCACTCTGCGGCAAGGTCTGGGTCCCGGGTCGTGACCCGAAGAAGTACCCGGTGTGTCCCATGTGCAAGGAGATCTTCGAGGGCATGGGCGCCGGCGGGGACAAGGGCAAGGACGGCGGCGACGGCAAGAAGTAGCCGGTCCGCCGGTCCCAGGCGCTGACGGAAAGCCTCGCGCGACAGACGGCTCGCCCGGCCCGCGGCCCCACTCGGGGGTCGCGGGCCGGGCATGCCGTGTTTGTGCGCCCTGCCGTGCGCCGGATGACCCCAGTAGGGTCGGCCCATGAGCGGGCGTACGGAGAACGGGGCGGCGCGGGCCGCCTATCTGGTGTTCGGGGCGCGTGAGGTCGACGAGCCCGATGCGGAAGGCGCCGGCGCCTACTGCCAGTTCGAGAAGGACTGGGACGCCCAGTTGGAACAGTGCGGGCGGCTGGCCGCCGAGCGGGGCTACCGGCCCGCCGGAAGCTGTGTGATGTCGGTCGCGCAGCCGGCCCTTCCCAGACTTCTGGAGTGGGCGGCCGACCCGGGTTGTGACGTGGTGCTGGTGGCCAGCGACCGCGTTCTCGAGCGGATCCGGAAGACCTGGCCCGACTGGGACCGGGTGATCGCGCGCCTGGAGGAAGCGGGTGCGCGGGTGGAGGCCGTGCCGTATGTTGAACCCGCCTATCCGGGCGAGGAGTTGCCGCGTCGCTAGCGCGAAGTTCGTTGTGCGGCACAGCGGTTCGGGCTCATTTGGTCACGGAGTGGTTCAGACCTCTTGTGGGGTCGCTCAAGGTTCCCTAGCCTCACGCATATTGTGCTGAGCGAAACATGCGTTGCATATGTTGCAACGCCAAATGTTTAAGGGTCCTCATGAAGTCGTCCCATCTCTCCGCGTTCTCCCGGCTCTCCTCCCGCGTCACCGTGCCCGTGGCGGCACTGACCCTGGCGGGGCTGGCCGCGACCGGATGCGCTCCCTCCACCTCCGACAACAGCTCCAAGGAGGATGAGAAGAGCGGCAAGTTGCGTGTCTGGCTCTTCCAGGAGGTCAACAACGCGCCCAAGAAGAAGGTGATCGACGAGGCGGTCGCCGGCTTCGAGAAGGAGCACGACGGGACCGAGGTCGAGGTGACCTACATCCCGATCGACACCCGGGCGCAGAAGATCAAGGCGGCCTTCAACGACCCCAAGAGCGCTCCCGATGTCATCGAGTACGGCAACACCGACACCGCCGGCTACGTCAAGGACGGCGGACTGCTCGACATCAGCAAGGAGTTCGGTGCCTGGGGCGACTCGACGAACATCGACCCCACCGCGAAGTACTCGCTGACCATCGGCGGCAAGGTCTACGGCGCTCCGCTCTTCGTCGGCGTCCGGGCGCTGTACTACCGGACGGACGTCTTCAAGGACCTCGACCTGGAGCCGCCCACCACCCAGGACGAACTGATTGCGACCGCGAAGAGGATCCACTCGGAGCGGTCGGATCTGTACGGTCTCGCGGTCGGCGGCGCCTACACCTACGGCGCGATGCCCTTCATCTGGGCCAACGGCGGCGATCTCGCCAGCGAGAAGGGCAAGTTCGGCTCGAACGAGTACGAGGCGGCCATCGACAGCGCCGACGCCCAGAAGGGCGTCAAGGCGTACACCTCGCTCTTCGGCAACGACAACTGCCCGGCCGCCAAGTGCGCCCAGTGGGGCGGCAACGACACCATCGAGGCGTTCGCCTCCGGCAAGGCGGGCATGGCGATCGGCGGCGACTTCAGCCGACAGGCCATCGAGGCGGGCAAGGTCAAGGGCAAGTACAAGGTCGTGCCGCTGCCGGGCGTGAAGAAGGGCGATATCGCCCCGGCCTTCGCGGGCGGGAACAACGTCGGAGTGCTCAAGAGCACCACCCACCGCACCCTCGCCGTGGACCTGCTGCAGACGCTCACCGGGAAGCAGACCCAGCGCAAGCTCTACGACGCCATGGGCTTCCTGCCGACCTTCACCGATGTGCGTGGCGACGTGGCGCAGAAGGACCCCTTCGTGAAGCCCTTCGTGAAGACCCTCAACGACAGCGCCAAGTTCGTGCCCGCCTCGCCCGGCTGGGCGGCCATCGACGCGCAGCTCGTCCTGCCCACCATGTTCCAGGAGATCGTCAGCGGCCGTAAGAACGTGGAGACCGCCACCAAGGACGCCGCGAAGAAGATGGACGAGGCATTCCAGCAGTGAGTTCCGGCACCGCACAGCACGCCCGGCGCGCCCCCGCCAAGGGCCGCCGGTCCCGGCCGGGCCCCGTCGTCCCGGCCGGGGGCCGAGCCAGGAAGGGCTCCCGGCGGGGAGGCTGGACGCCCTGGCTCTATCTCGCCCCGGCGCTCGTCGTCCTGGGCGGGCTGCTCGTCTACCCGATCTACCAGCTCGGCCTGATCTCCTTCCTGGAGTACACCCAGGCGCAGGTCAGCGGCGGTGAACCGACCACCTTCCAGGGATTCGCCAACTACGCCGAGCTGTTCGGCGACAGCGAGTTCTGGAACGTGGTCGTGGCCACGCTGCTCTTCGCCGCCGTCTGCGTGATCTCCACCCTCGCGGTCGGCTGCGCGCTCGCGGTGCTGCTGACGCGCGTACGGGCCATTCCACGGCTGGCGCTGATGCTGGCCGCGCTCGGCGCCTGGGCCACCCCGGCGGTCACCGGCTCGACGGTCTGGGTCTTCCTCTTCGACGCCGACTTCGGGCCGGTGAACAAGATCCTGGTGTGGTTCGGGCTCTCCGGGTTCGAGAACTACTCCTGGACCTACGACCGCTACAGCGCCTTCGCGCTGGTGCTGTTCGAGGTCGTGTGGTGCTCGTTCCCGTTCGTGATGGTCACCGTCTACGCGGGCATCAAGGCCATCCCCACCGAGGTGCTGGAGGCCGCCGCCCTCGACGGCGCGTCCACCTGGCGGATCTGGCGCACCATCATGGCGCCGATGCTGCGGCCGATCCTCGTCGTGGTGACCATCCAGTCGATCATCTGGGACTTCAAGGTCTTCACCCAGATCTACGTCATGACGGACGGCGGCGGGATCGCGCGCCAGAACATGGTGCTCAACGTGTACGCGTACCAGAAGGCGTTCGCGTCCTCGCAGTACAGCCTGGGCTCGGCGATCGGCGTGGTGATGCTGCTGATCCTGCTGGTCGTGACGCTGGTGTATCTGCGGCTGCTGCGACGCCAGGGAGAAGAACTGTGAGCCACTCGCGCGTCTCGCTGCGCATCCGCCGCCCCTGGCGCTTCGCCGCCGAGGCCACCGCCCTGATCGTGGCGGCCGTGGTCGCCTTCCCGCTGTACTGGATGGTGCTCTCGGCCTTCAAGCCCGAGGGGGAGATCCAGTCCACCGAGCCCCGGCCGTGGACCACGGCCCCGTCGCTGGACTCCTTCCGGCGCGTCTTCCAGCAGGAGGACTTCGGGCGCTACTTCCTCAACAGCCTCTTCGTGGCCGCCGTGGTGGTGATCGCCTCGGCGCTGATCGCCTTCCTCGCGGCGACGGCGGTCGCCCGCTTCCGGTTCCGCTTCCGCACCACGCTGCTGATCATGTTCCTGGTCGCGCAGATGGTGCCGATCGAGGCGCTGACCATTCCGCTGTTCTTCCTGATGCGCGATCTGGGGGAGTCGGTGCCGGGGATCGGCCTCAACACCCTGGGCTCGCTGATCCTGCCGCATATCGCCTTCTCGCTGCCGTTCGCCATCTGGATGCTGCGCGGCTTCGTCAAGGCGGTGCCGGAGGCGCTGGAGGAGGCGGCCTATCTCGACGGGGCCAGCCGCTCCCGCTTCCTGTGGCAGATCCTCTTTCCGCTCGTCTTCCCCGGCCTGGTCGCGACGAGCGTCTTCTCCTTCATCTCCACCTGGAACGACTTCCTGTTCGCCAAGTCGTTCATCATCAGCGCGACCGAGAACTCCACCCTTCCGATGGCGCTGCTGGTCTTCTTCAAGGCCGAGGGGAACGACTGGGGAGGCATCATGGCGGCGTCCACCGTCATGACCATCCCTGTGCTGATCTTCTTCGTCCTCGTACAGCGCCGGCTGGTCTCGGGTCTCGGCGGCGCCGTGAAGGACTGACGAAGAGACCGACGAACGGGCCGACAAGGGCCGGCAACGCGCCGACCAGCCCCGACAGCTCGACAAGGGCCGATGAGGGAGCAGATGACACACGACGCCGCGGGGCTGATCCCCGCGCCCCGCCATGACCAGAGCCGTACGGGCCGCGCGGGCGCGCGGATCCACCCGCGGCACACCGCCCTGGCCGCCGGCCCCGGCACCGAGGGCGTGGCGCGCCTGCTGCGCACCACCCTCGGCCAGGCGCTCGGCCTGTCCCTGCCGGACGGCGAACCCGGCGGCCCCGACACCGTCACGCTGCGGATCGACGCCGCACTGGAGCCCGAGGGCTACCGGCTCACCGTTGCCGACGGCCGGGTGGAGATCGCGGGCGGCACGGCCGCGGGCGTCCACTGGGGCACCCAGACGCTCCGTCAGCTGCTGGGCCCCGACGCCTTCCGCCGCGCCCCGCTCAGGGGCGCGGAGGCCGCCTGGGAGCTGACGGAGCGGAGGGTCGAGGACGCGCCGCGGTTCGCCTGGCGCGGGCTGATGCTGGATGTGGCCCGCCATTTCATGCCCAAGGACGGCGTCCTCGCCTATCTCGACCTGCTCGCCGCCCACAAGCTCAATGTCTTCCACTTCCATCTCACCGACGACCAGGGCTGGCGCGTCGAGATCCGCCGCCATCCGAAGCTGACCGAGACGGGCGCCTGGCGTGAGCGAACCAAGCTCGGCCACCGGGCCTCCCCGCTGTGGGACGAGCGCCCGCACGGCGGTTACTACACCCAGGACGACATCCGCGAGATCGTCGCCTACGCGGCCGAGCGGCATATCACCGTCGTGCCGGAGATCGACATTCCCGGGCATTCGCAGGCCGCCATCGCCGCGTACCCGGAACTGGGCAACACCGATGTCATCGACACCGCCTCCCTCGGAGTCTGGACCACCTGGGGCGTCAACCCGAACGTACTCGCCCCCACCGACAACACGCTGCGTTTCTTCGAGCAGGTGCTGGAGGAGGTGCTGGAGCTGTTCCCCGGTACCTTCGTCCACATCGGCGGCGACGAGTGCCCCAAGGACCAGTGGAAGGCGTCCCCGGCCGCCCAGGAGCGCATCCGCGCGCAGGGCCTCGCCGACGAGGACGAGCTGCAGAGCTGGTTCATCCGCCACTTCGGCCACTGGCTCGCCGAGCGCGGGCGCCGGCTGATCGGCTGGGACGAGATCCTCGAGGGCGGCGCGGCCGACGCCCCGCTGCCCGAGGGCGCCGCGGTCTCCTCCTGGCGCGGCTACGCGGGCGGGATCGCCGCCGCGCGGGCCGGCCACGACGTCGTCATGTGCCCCGAGCAGCAGGTGTACTTCGACCACCGGCAGGCTCCGGGCGAGGACGAGCCGGTCCCGATCGGCTACGTCCGCACCCTGGAGGATGTCTATCGCTTCGAACCGGTTCCACCGGAGCTCACCGGAGCCGACGCGGACCGGGTGCTGGGCGCCCAGGCCAATCTCTGGACCGAGGTGATGGAGGACCGCCGACGGGTCGACTACCAGGCCTTTCCCCGGCTCGCCGCCTTCGCAGAGGTCGTCTGGTCGGCGCTGCCGCCGTCGTCCGAACGGGACTTCGGGGCGTTCCAGGGGCGCATGGAGGCACATTACGCGCGTTTGGACGCGCTCGGCGTGAGCTACCGCCCGCCCGCCGGTCCGCTTCCCTGGCAGCGGCGCCCCGGCCTGCTCGGACGCCCGCGCGAGGGAGCGCCCCCGATCGTGTGAGCCGCCCCGGCCGCGGCCGGAGGCACCCCCGGCCGCGGCCGGGTCGACCGGGCCCTGAAACGGTGCCCGCCGACGCTCCGCCGCCCCGGGGAGCGTAGCCCCTCCGGCGCAAGACCAAATCGCACAAGGGTCCCTGAAACGTGGCAATCCACTCCCGGCGGGGGCCTTGCCCCAAACCCGTACCATCCCCCAGGTCAGGGACGGATCCACGGATCACGGACCCCCGCGACGGCGGGCTCGCAAGATGTGCCAGAGTTGCCACGTCCGGGCTGTCAGCACGTACCGTACGGCGCAACAGCCGGGACACCGGGGAAGGGGCAGCTGGGTTGACCACGCACGCACCGCAGGCGGCGCACACGGTGACGTTGCCGGGCACGCTCGACGAGGCCGTGGCGGCACTGGCCGCCATGCCCGCCGCCGTGCCCGTGGCGGGCGGTACCGATCTGATGGCCGCGGTCAACTCCGGCCTGCTGCGGCCCGCCGCGCTCGTCGGCCTCGGCCGGATCAGCGAAATCCGAGGCTGGCGCTATCTGGACGGGCACGCCCTCCTCGGCGCCGGACTCACCCACGCCCGGATGGGCCGCCCCGACTTCGCCGCGCTGATCCCGGCGCTGGCCGCGGCCGCACGGGCCGCCGGACCACCGCAGATCCGCAACGCCGGCACCCTCGGCGGCAACATCGTCACCGCCGCCCCCACCGGCGACGCGTTGCCGGTGCTCGCCGCTCTGGAGGCCACGGTCATCATCGCCGGGCCCGAGGGGTCCCGCCGCGAGATCCCGGTCAGCCATCTGCTCGCCGGGGTCGATCTGCTGAACCCCGGTGAACTCGTCGGATTCGTCCGGGTTCCGCTGCTGCACGCCCCACAGACCTTCATCAAGGCCACCGGGCGCACCGGACCCGGCCGGGCCACCGCCTCGGTCGCCCTCGTTCTCGACCCGGCGCGGCGCGGGGTGCGCTGTGCGGTCGGGGCGGTCGCGCCGATGCCGCTGCGCCCCCTGGACGCCGAGCGCTGGGTCGCCTCGCTCATCGACTGGGACGGCGACCGCGGCCATCTCGATCCGCAGGTCACCACCGCCTTCGGCGAGTACGTCGCCGCCGCGTGCATCCCCGATCCGCTGCCCCCGCAGGACGGAAGCGAGCCGGTCCCCCTGCCACCTGCCGCGATCCACCTGAGGCGTACCGTGGCGGCCCTGGCCCGCCGAGCTCTGGGGAGGGCACTCGCGTGAGTGATGAACAGCAGCCGCACCGGCCGGATCCGGGGAGCGGATGGCAGCCGATGCCGCACGGCCCGGAGTACGACGCCGAGGCGACGGCGTTCGTACAACTGCCGCCCGACTACGCCCACCCGGACCCGACCGACCCGTCCGGCCGTTGGGACCCGCTCGCGGCGCCGGGCACGGGGTACGCGCCCCCGCCGATGGACGTGGGGCACGGTGACCCGTCCCATGGCGGCCAGTGGCAGCAGTCCGCCCACGACCAGGGCATGACCGGGCACTGGACCACCGCGGAGACCGACGGCGGCTATCTGTACGGCGGCCGGCACGATCCGCACGGCTCCGTCCAGTGGCCGGTGCCCGCCGAGGACCAGCAGGGCCACCACCCGCCGCACACCGGCCACTGGCCGGCTCCGGCGGCCGAGGAGCCGGTGGACGACTGGCCGGTGGACGACTGGCCGGTGCCCACCCCGTCCGACAACGGCGCGGGCGGGCCCGTGCAGACCAGCCAGTGGACCATCCCGGTCGCGGGCGACGACGGGGTGGACGAGACCGGTGAGTACCGGGTCGACGACCACCCCGGACCGGCCGCGCCGCCGTACGGCGGCCACGCGGACGGGCCTCAGGACCCGCAGACGACGGCCCAGTTGCGGATGCCCTTCGCCGGGTCGGCGCCCCGGCAGCAGCCCCACCAGCCCCACCAGCCCCCGCCCGGGCAGCAGCAGGGACACACCGGCCAGTGGTCGGTTCCGGCCGCCGAAGAGGGCGTGGAGGACTCCGGGGAGTACGCGGTCGAGGGCCCCCCGGGCCCGGCCGCGTCCGCCCCGCCGGCCGCGCCCACGCAGCCGCCCGCCCGCCGTCGGCTGCGGATGCCCGACCGCCAGGACCCGGCGTGGCCGGGGCCCGCCGCCGGGGACTCGGGCGAGTTCGCGGCCGAGGGGCACCAGGGGCTGCACACCCCGCCCCGTGGCACCCCGCCCCACAACAGCCCGGCGCCCGGTGAGCGGATGCCCGCCGACGGCCCGACCGCCGGGGACTCCGGCGAGTTCCCGGTCGACGGTCAGCACGCCGGGCTGGAGACCCCGCCGCACGGCAGCCCGGCGCCCGGGCTGTCCCAGGAGACGAGCTGGCCCGGCGCGTTCGCGGACGACCGGTTCGCGGACGACCGGTTCGCGGGCGACGCCCATGGGCACGCCCCGCATCCCGGCCCCGAGGACGGCGCGGGCCGCACCGACGCCCCCGACGCCGCGCCGAGCGCCGCCGAGGCCCCCGCCGAAGCGCTGCCGGACGAGGTCGCGCCGGAGCCCGCCGAGCCCGCGACCGAGGAGCCCGAACCGGCCGCGGCCGAGGGCGAGTTCGCGGCCGCTGAGGCCGCCGGGGCGCCCGCCCCGGCCGAGACCCCGACCGACGCTCCGAAGGCCGCTGACGCCCCCGCCGAGCCCCTTACGGAGCCCGCCTCCGCCGAGGCGGTCCCGGCCGCCGATGAGCAGCCGAGCCACAGCGAGCATCCGCTCGCCTCCTACGTGCTGCGTGTCAACGGCGCCGACCGCCCCGTCACCGACGTCTGGATCGGCGAGTCGCTGCTCTACGTCCTGCGGGAGCGCCTCGGCCTCGCCGGGGCCAAGGACGGCTGCTCGCAGGGCGAGTGCGGGGCCTGCTCGGTGCAGGTCGACGGGCGGCTCGTCGCCTCCTGCCTGGTGCCCGCCGCCACCGCCGCGGGCAGCGAGGTCCGCACCGTCGAGGGTCTGGCCACCGGCGGACAGCCCTCCGACGTCCAGCGAGCGCTCGCCGAATGCGGGGCCGTGCAGTGCGGCTTCTGCGTGCCCGGGCTCGCGATGACCATGCACGACCTCCTCGAGGGCAACCACGCCCCCACCGACCAGGAGACCCGCCAAGCGATCTCCGGCAACCTCTGCCGCTGCTCCGGCTACCGCGGGATCCTCGACGCCGTCCGCGAGGTCGTCGCGGGCCGCGAGGCCGCCGACGAGGCGGCGCAGGCCGAGCCGGACGGCGGACCCGACGCCCACCAGGACCCGGCCCGTATCCCGCACCAGACGGGACCGCACGGCATCACCGGCAACGGGAGCGTCAACGGAAGCGGTAGCGGAAGGGCATCGGCATGACCGGAATCGCGGACGGCGGGGGCGCCGTCACCGCCACCCCCGCCGCCGGAACGCCCATCCAGCCCCCGTCCACCATGGGCCTCGGCGTCTCCCTGCCGCCCGCCGACTCGGCGGCCAAGACCACGGGAACCTTCCCGTACGCGGCCGACCTGTGGGCCGAGGGGCTGCTGTGGGCCGCGGTGCTGCGCTCCCCGCACCCGCACGCCCGCATCGTCTCCATCGACACCACGCAGGCCGTCGAGATGCCCGGCGTACGGGCCGTGGTGACCCACGCCGACGTCCCCGGCGACGCCTCCCACGGCCGCCGGGTCGCCGACCGTCCGGTCTTCGCCAAGGACCTGGTCCGCCACCACGGCGAGCCCATCGCCGCGGTCGCCGCCGACCACCCCGACACGGCCCGGCTGGCGGCCGCCGCCATCGCCGTCGAGTACGAGGTGCTGGAGCCGGTCACCGACCCCGAGCAGGCGTTCTCCGCCGAGCCGCTGCACCCCGACGGCAATCTGGTCCGCCATATCCCGCTGTCCTTCGGCGACCCGGACGTGGTCGGCGAGGTCATCGCCGAGGGGCTGTACCGCATCGGCCGTCAGGACCCGGCGCCCATCGGCGCCGAGGCGGGCCTGGCCGTGCCGCGCCCCGACGGCGGGGTGGAGATCTACACCGCCTCCACCGATCCGCACGCCGACCGCGACCTGGCCGCCGCCTGCTTCGGGTTGGAGCCGGAGCGGGTGAAGGTCGTCGTCACCGGCGTCCCCGGTGCCATGGGCGAGCGCGAGGATCCGGGGATGCAGCTGCCGCTCGGGCTGCTGGCGCTGCGCACCGGCCATCCGGTGAAGCTGGCCGCCACCCGTGAGGAGTCCTTCCTCGGCCATGCCCACCGCCACCCCACCCTGCTGCGCTACCGCCACCACGCGGACGCCCAGGGCAAGCTGGTCAAGGTCGAGGCGCAGATCCTGCTGGACGCGGGGGCCTACGCCGACTCCTCGGGGGACACCCTGGCCGCCGCCGTCTCCTTCGCCTGCGGCCCCTACGTCGTCCCGCACGCCTTCATCGAGGGCTGGGCCGTACGCACCAACAACCCGCCCTCCGGCCATGTGCGCGGCGAGGGCGCGATGCAGGTGTGCGCGGCGTACGAGGGCCAGATGGACAAGCTGGCGGCCAAGCTGGGCATCGACCCCGTCGAGATCCGGATGCGCAATGTGATGGCCACCGGCGATCTGCTGCCCACCGGACAGACCGTCACCTGCCCGGCCCCGGTCGCCGAACTGCTGCAGGCCGTAAGGGACGCACCGCTGCCCGCCCTCCCCAAGGACGACCCGGAGGAGGAGTGGCTGCTGCCGGGCGGCCTGGAGGGCGCGGGCGACCCGGCAGCCGTGCGGCGCGGGGTCGGCTACGCCCTGGGCATGGTCCATATGCTCGGCGCCGAGGGGGCCGACGAGGTCTCCACCGCCACCGTGAAGGTCACCGGCCCGGTGGCCACGGTCATCTGCGCGGCCGTCGAGACCGGCCAGGGCTTCGCCACCCTGGCCCGCCAGATCGTCCAGGACGTCCTCGGCATCGAGGAGGTCCATATCGCGCCCATCGACACCGACCAGCCCCCGGCCGGGCCCGCCTCGCGCGGCCGTCACACCTGGGTCTCCGGCGGTGCGGTCGAGCGGGCCGCGAAGATGGTCCGCACCCAGCTCCTGCAGCCCCTCGCGCATACGTTCGGCATGTCGACCGAGCTGCTCAGCATCGCCGACGGCAAGATCACCTCGTATGACGGGGTGCTCAGCACCACCGTCGAGGAGGCCCTGGAGGGCAAGGAGCTGTGGGCCACCGCGCAGTGCCGTCCGCATCCCACCGAGCCGCTGGACGAGACCGGGCAGGGTGACGCCTTCGTCGGGCTCGCCTACTGCGCGGTGCGCGCCGTGGTGGACGTCGACATCGAGATCGGCGCGGTACGGGTCGTCGACATGACGGTGGCCCAGGACGTGGGCCGGATCCTCAACCCGCGTCAGCTCAGGGCCCGTATCGAGGCGGGCGTCGCCCAGGGCATCGGCGCGGCGCTCACCGAGAACCTGCGCACCTCGCGCGGTGTGGTCCGTCACCCGGATCTGACCGGCTACGCCCTGCCGACCGCCCTGGACGTCCCCGACATCCGCATCGTCAAGCTGGTCGAGGAGCGGGACGTGGTGGCCCCCTTCGGCGCCAAGCCGGTCAGCGCGGTGCCGGTGGTCACCTCCCCGGCGGCGGTGGCGGCGGCGGTCCGCGCGGCCACCGGCCGTCCGGTCAACCGCCTCCCGATCCGCCCCCAGGCGGCGGTCGTCAACCGTACGTAGCCGATGCGTCCGTAAGACGCCGACCGTACGTAGCCGACGCGTCCGTAAGACGCCGATGGGCGCCCCGCAGCCGCGGGGCGCCCGTGCTCCGTGCCCGGCTTTCGTCCTCGGCTCCCGGGCCCGGCCTCCCTGCTCAGCGCATGGCGGCCGCGCTCAGCACCGGGCGGTCGTGCTCGGCCGGGCGGCCGGTGCCGGTCGCGGGGCGGCCGGGTTCGAGCGCCTTCGCCACCACCGGGCCGATCCGGTCCAGGGACTCCTCCCGCATCATCCGGTAGTGGTGGTCGGGGATGCTGTGCACCGTAAGGGCGCCGTCCACGAAGGGGCGCCAGGAGTCCGGCACATGCAGCGGATCGCGCCGGTAGCCGGGGATCTCCTCCGCCGCGGAGAACAGCAGCATGTCGCCGTGGAACCGGTCGGGCGCGAACTTGCGCATCAGCTCCTGGTCGTTGAGCAGGATGTCGAGCAGCGGGAAGCTGGTCTCGCCCTCCAGCAGCCGGGCGGGCAGCCCGGTCTCCCGGCAGAGGTCCGCCGCCAGGTCGGCGGTGCCGTCCGCCCCGTCGGGGTGCGCCTCCAGCCAGCCCGGGGCGAAGATGTCGCCGCCCCCGATGTCGTCGAGCAGCACCCCCAGCCACTGACGCTTGCTGAGCTCCGGCGTCTCGGGCAGCGCCTGGGCGTTGTCGGGGTAGGCGTCGACCACGGCCAGCGTGGCGACCTCCGCGCCCTGTTCCTGCAGCCGGGTGGCCATGGCGTGCGCGATCAGCCCGCCGAAGGACCAGCCGAGCAGATGGTAGGGACCGGTCGGCTGGACGGTCCGGATCTGCCGCAGATAGTCGGCGGCCATCTCCTCGACGCTCGCCGGGAGGACGTCCGGTTCGGTCAGCCCGCGCGCCTGGAGGGCGTACACCGGCTGGTCCGGGGCGAGATGGCGGAGCAGCCCGGTGTACGACCAGCCCAGGCCCCCGCCGGGGTGGACGCAGAACAGCGGCGGGCGCTGCCCCTCGCCGCGCAGCGGCAGCAGGATGTCCAGCGGCTGCTGCGGCTGCGCCGGGGCCGGTCCCGCGGCGTCCAGGCGGGCCACCAGCCGGGCGACGGTCGGCGCCTCGAAGAGGTCGCGCATCGACAGCTCGGTGGCCAGCGCGGCGCGGGCCTGGCTGGCCAGCTTGGAGGCGAGCAGCGAATGGCCGCCGAGCAGGAAGAAGTCGTCGTCGACGGTGACGCCGTCGACCCCCAGGACCTCGCCGAAGAGCGCGCACAGCGCCTCCTCGCGCGGGGTGCGGGGCGCCCGCCCGCCCGTGGCGGCCTCGAAGGAGGGCGCGGGCAGCGCGGCGCGGTCCAGCTTGCCGTTGGCGTCCAGGGGGAGGGTGGCGAGCACCACGACCGCGCTGGGCACCATGTGCTCGGGCAGCACCTCGCCCAGCGCCTCGCGGGCCGTGGCGGCGTCCGGCGGGGTGCCGCCTGCGGCCGTCACATAGGCGACCAGCCGCTGGTCGCCGGGGCGGTCGGTGCGGATCGCCGCGGCGGCCTCGGCGACCTGGGGGAGCGTCCGCAGCGCCGCCTCGATCTCGCCCAGCTCGATGCGGAAACCGCGTAGCTGGACCTGGCCGTCGGTGCGGCCCACGTACTCGACGTCGCCGTCCGGCAGCCGGCGGGCCAGATCGCCGGTGCGGTACATCCGGGTGCCGGGCGGGCCGTAGGGGTCGGCGACGAACCGCTCGGCGGTCAGGGCCCGGCGGCCCAGATAGCCGCGGGCCAGCTGCGCCCCGGACACGTACAGCTCGCCGGTGACCCCGGCCGGGCAGGGCTTGAGGGCGGTGTCCAGGACGTACATCCGGGTGTTCCACACCGGCCGGCCGATCGGCACCGGTCCCGCACCGCCGGGCGCGGAGGGGTGGTGGGCGATCTGGATGGTGGTCTCGGTGGGCCCGTAGAGGTTGCTCAGCGGCACGCCGGGGAACCGCTCGTGGAACCGCTCGGCGGTCTCGCGCGGCAGCGCCTCACCGCCGCTGGAGGCCCGCCGCAGGATGCCCGCGCACGCGTCGGCGGCGTCCGGGTCGGCGAGGAACGCCTGGAGCATCGACGGTACGAACTGGAGCGCGGTGATGCCCCGTTCGCGCACCGTGCGCGCCAGATACGCCGGGTCCTTGTGGCCGCCGGGCCTGGCGACTACCAGGGTCGCGCCGCTGAGCAGCGGCAAAAAGAACTCGCAGACCGAGGCGTCGAACCCGGCCGGGGTCTTCTGCAGCATCCGGTCCCCGGAGGTGAGCTCGTAGGCGTCCCGCATCCACTCCAGGGAGTTGGCGACGGCCCGGTGGGGCACGAGGACGCCCTTGGGGCGGCCGGTGGAGCCCGAGGTGTAGATGATGTACGCGGGGTGCTCGGGGTCGAGCGCCACCGCCGGAGCGGAAACGTCTCCCGCGCCCCGGGCGCCCGTGACGTCCACGACGTCCAGCAGCAGCCGCCCCACACCGTGCTGCGCGGGCAGCGCCCCGGCGCTGTCGGCGCGGGTGACCACGAGGGCGGGGCGCGCGTCGTCGAGCATGTACGCCAGCCGCTCGGCGGGGTAGTCCAGGTCCAGGGGCAGATACGCGGCCCCCGTCTTGAGCACCGCGATCAGCGCGATGACCAGGTCGGCGGAGCGGGGCAGGGCCACGCCGACGGTGCGCTCGGGCCCGGCGCCGCGCGCGATGAGCACCCGGGCCAGCCGGTTCGCCGCCCGGTCCAGCTCGGCGTAGCTGAGCACGGTGTCATCCGCCGCGTCGGCGCAGACCAGGGCCTGGGCGTCGGGGGTCCGGGCGGCCTGGGCCGCCAGCAGCTCCGGGAGGAGGGCGCCGGAGGTCGGATGCGCCGTCTCGCCCGGCGCGTCCAGGACCCGCCGGCGCTCCTCGGCGGACAGCAGCTCCAGGGAGCCGACGGTGCGCTGCAGGTCCGAGGTGTCGGCGAGGGAGCGCAGCAGGCCGAGGTAGCGCTCCCGGTGCGCGATGAGGGCGTCCTCGGTGTAGAGGTTGGAATTGGCGTTGAGGTCGATCCGGATACCGGTTCCGTCGGACCGGTCGTATCCCATGATCGAGAGGTCCTCGACGGTTCCGTTGGAGAGGTTGTGGCCCTTGACCCGGTGACCGGCGAAGTGGAAGTCGTAGTCGTACGTCATGATGTTGACGTGCGGGCCGAGCAATCCGTTTCCGCCGTCCGGAAGTCGCAGATCCCGGGCCAGGTCGATACGGCGGTAACGCTGATGGCGCAGGGCCTGCCTGACTTCGCGTGAGATCTGCCGTACCAGCTCCCGTATTCGCATATCGGCGCGCACCTGGATACGCAGCGGCACCACATTGGCGAACATCCCGGGAATGGCGCGGGCGGTGGCATCGGTACGGCCCGAGATCGGCAGCGTGAGAATGATGTCCGATTTACCGGTCAATCGATGCAGATAAAGAGAGGTCGCTGCGATGATCATAGCCGACCAGTGGGTGGCGTATTTACGCGCGGCGGCCCGCAGCTCGACCGCTTCCTCCTCGGTCAGGTAGGCGGTCTGCCGGAGGACGGTGGAAAGTTCCCTGGTGGGGTGGGTGGAAAGCCGTGCGGGGCGCGGGGAATCGCCGACGTGTTCCAGCCAGTACGCGCGGTCTTTGGCGAAATCCGGCGAGGCCCGGTATTCCGCGTCCTGGTCCACCATCGCCTGCAGGGAGCCGAAGACCGTTTCTCCCTCGGCCGGGTCGGTCCCCTCCACGAGCGCGGTGTACACCTCGGCGGTCCGCCGGCCCAGCAGGGCGGCCGATCCGGCGTCCGACACGATGTGGTGGGTGCCCTGGTACCAGAGGAAGCGCTCGGTCTCCACCTTCAGCAGGGCGAACGAGAACGCCGGGTAGTCGCCCAGCTTGAGCGCCCCCGTGGCCAGGTCGTTCTTCATCCACCGCTCGGCCGCGGCCCAGGGGTCCTCCTCGCCGGTGAGGTCCAGCTTCGGCAGCTCCCAGTCGGTCACCGGGTCCAGGATCTGCCAGGGCTCCCCGTCGTCCTCGCCGACCCGCACGTTATAGGGCTCGGCCTCCGCCACGGCCCGGCGCAGCGCCCGCTCGAATATCTCGGTGTCTATCGGTCCTTGTATCTCCAGGTACTCGCCGACCCTGAAGGTGGTGCTCTCCGGCGGCTCCAGCTGCTCAATGAACCAGATCTCACTCTGGCCGGTCGAGAGCGGCAGACGGGCGGCCGGTACGGCGGGCTGCACATTTCCCCCATTGAGGATGGAACCACGGTCGAAAAAGGTGCCTGTCGACCGGGAGTCGTTTTCCACGCGGCCGCAGGCACCACACTGACCCTATGAGACGCAATTGCACTCGGTGAGGGGGTCAGGAGACCGTTCGGTGGCGAGAGTGTGAAAATCGCCGAAGTCCTAGGGATTTACCTGGGGTATCCCCGGCGCCGAGACGGCTGACGGCGTGGATGAGCATGCGTCAGGCGGGCGCGTGTGTCCAGAGCATGTCCGAGAGTTCACCGAGCGGTAACGCATTGCGCGGACGCCCCTGAGGGCGCCCGCGCAAGGTGTGTGGAGGCCGTGGCGGGAATCGAACCCACGTAACTCGATTTGCAGTCGAGCCCCTCAACCACTCGGGCACACGGCCGATGTCGTGCTCTGTTCCCGACGATAGGGCGGGGGTGGGGCGGGCACAACGCCCGGGCGGGGGCTGCCATACGACTGACACACTGCGTTCATGGCCGCCGGATAGGCCGGCCCGGATACGCCCGGCTGGGGATGCCCGCCCGGATACGTCCGCCGGGATACGCATGCCCGGGGCGGCCGGGCCCCGGTTCACGGCGTGGGGCGGTGCGCCAGGAAGTCCTCGACCACCTGGCGGAAGAGGTCCGGGTCGTCGACCCACGGATAGTGGCCCACGCCGGGCAGCGGCCGCGCCTGCCCGTCCGGGAAGGACTCGGCGACCAGCTCCCCGGCCCGCATCCCGGTCACCGCGTCCCGGTCGCCGGTGATCGCCAGCACCGGGCACGGCACCTCGCGCAGCCGGGCCAGCACCGCGCGCCGCCCCGCCTCGTCGACGCCCTGCCAGAAACCGGCCCGGGGTACCGGCCCGAGCTGCTCGCCCTCGCTCCCGGCGTGCGCCCGCTGGGGCTCCTCCCAGCGGCCGTACGCCATGGGGGCGGCCTGCAGCAGCAGTCTGCGCACCTCGGCGAGGTCGGTGGTGTCGGGCAGTAGCTGGACCGCCGCATACGCCTCCGGCCACCAGGGCTCGTCGGCGCGGGACTCGAAGATCTCCCGGGCGTCCTCGGGGAGTTCGCCCTGCAGCCGCGCGCCCGGGCAGACCACGATCAGCCGGGCGAGCCGCTCCGGGTGGGCGGCCGCGTACGCCTGGGCCGTGGCGGCGGCCGCGTCATGGGCGAGCAGCGGGAAGCGGGCGAGGTCCAGGTGGCGGCGGAGCGCCTCGAGGTCCTCGGCGAGCCCCGGGAAGGCGTAGCCACTGGGGTCGACGGCGGGCGGGGAGTCCCCGGTGCCGCGGCTGTCGGGGATGACGAGGGTGTGATGGGCGTTCAGTCCGCCGAGGTCGCCCAGATACGCGGCGCTGCGCCCCGGCCCGCCCGCCAGGCAGATCAGCGGCGGCCCCGCTGAGCCGTCCCGGGCCTCCAGGACGCGGTAGGCCAGCTCGGTTCCGTCGTACGAGGTGTAGTGCGGCATGGAGTCAGCTTGCCCCAGCATCGTCATCTTGACCGTGCTTGACCGGGGGGCGTGGTGTGCCGGGTGTGGCGCATGAGCCGTGGCGGCGGTCCGCGTGACGCAAAAGCATCGGTTGGGGCGATCTTGTGCGAACCCAAATTACGCTTATGGTTTCCGTCCGCTTCTCCGTATGATGCGAATGTGTTCGATTCCCGGCACGTGAAGACGTTCCACGAGGTGGTCCGCTCCGGCTCCTACTCCGGGGCCGCCCGCGCGCTCGGCTACACCCAGCCGGCCATCACCCAGCAGATGAAGGCGCTGGAACGGGCCGTCGGCAGTCCGCTGTTCATCCGGGTCGGCCGCGGAATGCGGCTGACCGAGGCGGGGGAGACCCTCGCCCGTCACGCCGACACCATCCTGACCAGCATTTCCACCGCCCAGCAGCAGATGAGCGCCATCACCCGGCTGCGCTCGGGCCGGGTGCGGGTCTGCGCCTTCCCCAGCGCCAACGCCACCCTCATCCCCGAGGCCATGGCCCGGCTCGCCGCCGCCCATCCGGGGCTGCGGGTGGAGCTGCTGGAGGGCGAGCCGCCGGACTCGCTGGGGCGGGTGGTGCGCGGGGAGTGCGACATCACGCTCGCCTTCACCTATCCCGGGCTGCGCGAGGAGACCCCGGCCGAGCTGGTGGAGATCCCGCTGCTGGAGGACCAGCTGACGGTGCTGCTGCCGACCGGGCATCCGCTGGCCAGACGGCGGGCGGTCAAGCTGGCGGAGCTGAGCGAGGAGCGCTGGATCGCCGGATGCCTGCGATGCCGCGCCAACTTCCTGCACGAATGCGCGGAGCAGGGCTTCGCCCCGGACATCGCCTTCACCACCGACGACAATCTGGTGGTGCAGAGCATGGTCGCGGCCGGGCTCGGCGTGGCGATGATGCCGGGGCTGGTGCTCTCGTTCCTGTGCCACCAGAAGGTCACCGGGCGCGCCCTGGACCCCGCCTCGCGCCGCCACGTCTCGGCGTATGTGCTGCGCGAACATCTGGAGATCCCGGCCACCGCGCGGGTGCTGGAGGAGCTGAAGACGGTGGCGGGGAACCGGGTCGGATGCTGAGCCCGGCCGTGCGCTGAGCGCTCGTCCATGAGCGCCATCCATAAGCAGCGCTTGGGGACGGCTCAACAAGCTGTCGTTGGACGCGATGGAGCGGGCGGCAGGACGCTGCCACCATGAGCACCCCGACCGCGTATCCGTCCTCCCGTCTTCTCACGGCACGCCTCGGCGAGCTCGTCGGCGACGTCCGCGAGGCCGTCGACCGGGGGCTGGCGCCCGATGTGACCGCCTATCTGGTCGGCGAGCGGCTCGCGCCCCACCTCGGCGCGGCCGATCTGCTCACCACCGAGCAGCGCGAGGGCGCCCCCGACCGCTACCGCCAGCACGTACTGCACGCCGAGCCCGACGGCAGCTTCTCGATCGTCGCGCTGGTGTGGCTGCCCGGCCAGCGCACGGCGATCCATGACCATGTGTCCTGGTGTGTCACCGGCGTCCACGAGGGCGAGGAGCACGAGCGGCGCTTCCGCCTCGTCCCCGACGGCCCGGGCTCGCGGCTGGTCGCGGTCGAGGACGTGGTCAACCCGCGGGGCGCGGTGTGCGGTTTCGCGCCGCCCGGAGATATCCACAGGGTGTGGAACGCCTGCGGGACGAAGGCGATCTCGATCCATGTCTACGGGGCGGACATCGCTCGCCTGGGCAGCAGCGTCCGGCGCGTCTACGACCTTCCGACGGCGGACGAGGTCCAGGGCCTGCCGACGGCGGACGGCCAGTGACGCTGACCGCCGCGCCCGGCCGGGCGCGGCAGGCTGCCGGATGGCGGCCGCCGGCCACGGCGTACGGGCTCGGACTCGCCGTGGCCGGGGTCGCGGCCGCCTGGGGCGTCCATCGGCTGCTCCCCGCCGTACCCCTGCTGACCGCCTCCGTGGTGCTGGGCATCGTCGCGGCGCATCTGCCGGGGGCGCGCGGACTCGTCCGGGGCGTCTGCCGCGCCGGGCTGTCCTTCGCCGGGAAGCGGCTGATGCGGCTCGGCATCGTGCTCCTCGGCCTCAAGCTCAGCCTGAGCGATGTGCTGGGCCTCGGCTGGGCCACCGTGGCGATGGTCCTGGGCGTGGTCGCGGCCACCTTCTGCGGCACCTGGTGGCTCGGCCGCCGGATGGGGCTGCGCGGCGATCAGCCGCTGCTGATCGCGACCGGCTACTCGATCTGCGGGGCCTCCGCCATCGGCGCGGTGAGCGAGGTGTCGGAGAGCGACGAGCGCGATGTGGCCACCTCCGTGGCGCTGGTGACGCTCTGCGGCACCCTCGCCATCGCCGTCCTGCCGCTGCTCCAGCACCCCTTGGGGCTGGACGACGTGGCGTTCGGCCGGTGGGTGGGGGCGAGCGTGCACGACGTGGGCCAGGTCGTGGCCACCGCGCAGACCGCCGGACCGGCGGCGCTGGGCGACGCGGTGCTGGTCAAGCTGGTGCGAGTGGCCCTGCTCGCCCCGCTGGTCGCGGCGCTCGCGACGTCCGTACGGGCGCGGGGGCGCGCCAAGGCGGCGGCGGGCGAGGGGACGGCGGGCGAAGGGGCGAAGCGGCGGCCGCCGCTGGTGCCGCTGTTCGTCCTCGGCTTTCTCGCGATGACCGTCCTGCGCAGCACGGACCTCCTGTCCACCGCCGCGCTGGACACCGCCGCCACGGCCCAGGAACTCCTCCTCGCCGCCGCCCTCTTCGGCCTCGGCAGCGCCGTCCACCTTCCCTCACTCACCCGCACCGGTGCCCGGGTCGCGGCGCTGGGGCTGTGTGCGTGGGTGGTGATCGCTGGGGCGTCGTACGCGGGGGTCCTGCTCACCACGTAAGGCGCGGGGCGCGGCCTTCGAGTGCCCGGGGTCACGGCAAGGCCCGCAGGGCCGGGGCCCGGGATTCGGCCGGGGCCCGGTGCGCGGTCAGGGCCGGGGCACGGCCGGGGGAGCGCGGCGAGGGCCGGAGTGCCCGGGGCGCGGCCAGGCGCGGCGCGCGGCCCAGGGCCCGGGGTACTGCCAAAGGTGCCGGGGGCGGACCCGGGCCCCGGGGCCCGCGTCCCGGACAGGGTGCCTAGGGCCAAGGGCCGAGCGTGGCTCCGTCCCGCGACAGGTGTGATGTCCCGGAACGCCACTTACTCTGACGCCATGACCCCTCGCGACCCCCATGACGCCGACGCCGCCGTCACGGACAGCGCCGCCCTGCCGCCCCAGGCGTCCCCCCTCCCACCCGAGCCGCACGACGGAGACCTGGATCTGGACCTGGACCGGGGTCTGGAGGGCGGCGGCGACACCGGCGACACCGTACTGGGGAGGCGCTACCGCGCCCTGACCCTCGGCATCGTCACCGTCGTCTCCCTCATCGCCTTCGAGGCGAGCGCGGTCAACACCGCCATGCCGGTCGCGGCCCGCGCGCTGGACGGGGTCGAGCTCTACGCGTACGCCTTCTCCGCCTACTTCACCGCGAGCCTGTTCGCGATGGCGCTGTCGGGGGAGTGGTGCGACCGCAAGGGGCCGTTGGCGCCGCTGTTCACCGGGATCGCGGCGTTCGCCGCCGGGCTGCTGGTGGCCGGTTCGGCGCAGCAGATGTGGATGTTCGTGGGCGGGCGCGCGGTCCAGGGCATAGGCGGCGGGCTGGTGATCGTCGCGCTGTATGTGGTGGTCGGCCGCGCTTATCCGCAGCGGCTGCAGCCCGCCGTGCTGGCGTCCTTCTCCGCCGCCTGGGTGCTGCCGGTCATCGTCGGCCCGCTCGCCGCCGGGACGGTCACCGAACACGTCGGCTGGCGCTGGGTGTTCCTGGCCATCCCGGTGCTGGTGCTGCCGCCGCTCGCGGTGATGCTCCCCGCGCTGCGCGCCCTGCCCCCGAGCGAGCGCTCCGCGCACATGAACCGCCGTCGCATCCTCCTCGCGCTCGCCGTCGCGGCCGGCGCCGGGCTGCTGCAGTACGCGGGCCAGGACCTGAGCTGGCTCTCGCTCGTCCCGGCCGCCGCCGGTCTCGCCCTGCTCGTCCCCTGTGTCCTGCGGCTCCTCCCCGAGGGCACCTTCCGCGCCGCCCGCGGACTGCCGTCGGTGATCCTGCTGCGCGGGGTGGCGGCGGGGTCCTTCCTGGGCGCGGAGAGCTTCGTCCCGCTGATGCTGGTGACCCAGCGCGACCTGTCCGCGACCGCCGCCGGGCTCTCCCTCACCGGCGGCGGACTCACCTGGGCCCTGGGCTCGTACACCCAGAGCCGCCCGCGCCTGGAGCCGCACCGCGAACGGCTGATGGGCCTCGGCTTGCTCCTCATGGCCGTGTCCATCGCCATGGTGCTCCTGGCCCTCATCGACTCCGTCCCGGCCTGGATCGTGGCCGTGGCCTGGGTGATCGGCGGCTATGGGATGGGGCTGGCGATCTCCAGCGGGAGCGTGCTGCTGCTGAAGCTCTCCCGTCCGGAGGACGCGGGCAGCAACTCCGCCTCCCTCCAGGTCTCCGACGCGCTCGGCAACATCACGCTGGTCGGGCTCAGTGGCGTCCTCTTCGTCACCTTCGGCGGCGGCGATGTCGCCGCCACCGGCTCGACCGCCTCCCACCAGCCGGCCGCCTTCGGGGCGGTCTACGTGGCGATGACGGCGGTGGCGCTGGTGGGGGCGTGGGTGACGACGCGGTTGCGGCCCGTCACCGCGTAGTACCATTCTGGCCCCATGAGTGGTACCGTTTTGGTATGGCTATGAATCTCCGACTGCGCGACGACCAGCAAGAGGCGCTCAAGCAGCGGGCCGAGGAGGAGGGCCGCAGTATGCACGCCATAGTGCTTCAGGCGATCGATCGGTATCTCGAGCAAGAGGCGGACCGGGAGTCGGTCCAGCGCCTGGGGGCGAAGTACGCGGCACGCCACGCGGACCTTCTGCGGAGGCTGGGGGAGTAAGTGAAGTACCTGACGGTCCAGGAAGTGCTGGACCTGGCGGAAATCGCCTGTGGGGGGCAGCGGATCGCGGTGCGCGATCTGGGGTTGCTGAGCTCGGCTGTGCATCGTCCGCAGTCGCAGATGTTCGGCATAGAGGCGTATGCCGACCTCTTCGAGAAGGGCGCGGCGCTGCTCCAGTCGCTCGCCGTCAACCACCCGCTGGTGGACGGCAACAAGCGGATGGCGTGGATGTGCACGGTGGTCTTCCTCGATCTCAACGGCACCGAGATGCTCGACGTCGACCAGGACGAGGCGTACAAGCTGGTGGTCGGCGTGGCCTCGGGCGCGCTCGAGGATGTGGCGGACATCGCGTCCAGACTGCGGAGGCTGCACGAGGCGATGTGAGCCTGATCCCACCCTCGGGTGGGATCGGCCCGTACCCCGGAGCGTGAACGACGGCACCGGTAGGCTGACGCGGTTCCCGATCGACCTCGCCGAGCCAGCCCGACGGAGACCGTGAGTACTACTGCCGCCTCCACCAGCCATCACCTCTCGCCCGCCTTCCCCGGCCGGGCTCCTTGGGGTACCGCGAGCAAGCTGCGCGCCTGGCAGCAGGGCGCATTGGACAAGTACATCCAGGAGCAGCCGCGGGACTTCCTCGCGGTCGCGACCCCCGGCGCCGGTAAGACCACCTTCGCGCTGACCCTCGCCTCCTGGCTGCTGCACCACCACGTCGTCCAGCAGGTGACGGTCGTCGCGCCGACCGAGCATCTGAAGAAGCAGTGGGCGGAGGCCGCCGCGCGGATCGGCATCAAGCTGGACCCGGAGTACAGCGCGGGTCCGCTGAGCCGGGAGTACCACGGGATCGCCGTCACCTACGCGGGCGTCGGCGTCCGGCCCATGCTGCACCGCAACCGGATCGAGCAGCGCAAGACGCTCGTCATCCTCGACGAGATCCATCACGCCGGCGACTCCCGCTCCTGGGGCGAGGCGTGTCTGGAGGCGTTCGAGCCGGCGACCCGCCGGCTCGCGCTCACCGGCACCCCATTCCGGTCCGACACCAACCCCATCCCCTTCGTCACCTACGAAGAGGGCAACGACGGGATCCGGCGCTCCTCCGCCGACTACACCTACGGCTACGGCAACGCCCTCTCCGACGGTGTGGTGCGCCCCGTCATCTTCCTCTCCTACAGCGGCAACATGCGCTGGCGCACCAAGGCGGGCGACGAGCTCGAGGCGCGGCTCGGCGAGCCGATGACCAAGGACGCCGTCTCCCAGGCATGGCGCACCGCGCTCGATCCGCGCGGCGACTGGATGCCGAATGTGCTGCGCGCCGCCGACCAGCGGCTGTCCGAGGTCCGCAAGGGCATCCCGGACGCGGGGGCGCTCGTCATCGCCGCCGACCAGGACTCGGCCCGTGCGTACGCCAAGCTGATCCGCGAGATCACCGGCGACAAGGCGACGCTCGTGCTCTCCGACGAGGCGGCGGCGTCCCAGCGGATCGAGGACTTCAGCCACTCCGACGACCGCTGGATGGTCGCGGTCCGCATGGTGTCGGAGGGGGTGGACGTTCCCCGGCTGGCGGTCGGGGTCTACGCGACCACCATCTCCACCCCGCTCTTCTTCGCCCAGGCCGTCGGCCGTTTCGTACGGTCGCGGCGGCGCGGCGAGACCGCGTCCGTCTTCCTCCCCACCATCCCGATGCTGCTCGGCTTCGCGGGCGAGATGGAGGTCGAGCGCGACCACGTCCTGGACAAGCCGAAGAAGGACGGCGAGGAGGAGAACCCGTACGCGGAGGAGGAGAAGCTCCTCGAGGAGGCCGAGAAGCAGCAGGACGAGGACACCGGCGAACAGGACCAACTCCCCTTCGAGGCGCTGGAGTCGGACGCGGTCTTCGATCGGGTGCTGTACGACGGCGCCGAGTTCGGCATGCAGGCGCATCCGGGCAGCGACGAGGAGCAGGACTACCTCGGCATCCCCGGGCTTCTCGAACCCGACCAGGTGCAGATGCTGCTCCAGAAGCGGCAGGCCAAGCAGATCGCGCACAGCCGCAAGAAGCCGGACGAGGAGGCGGATCTGCTGGAGCTCCCGGCGGAGCGGCGGCCGGTGGTCACCCACAAGGAGCTGCTGGAACTGCGCAAGCAGCTCAATACGCTGGTCGGCGCGTATGTCCATCAGAGCGGTAAGCCGCATGGCGTGATCCACACCGAGCTGCGCCGGGTCTGCGGCGGCCCGCCGAGCGCGGAGGCGACGGCGGGGCAGATCCGCGAGCGGATCAAGAAGGTGCAGGAGTGGGCGACGCGGATGCGGTGACGCGGATGCGGACTCGCGTCCGCACTCGCATCTGTATGCGCTGAGGCGGGCGGATCCGCCTCAGCGCAACCCCTTTTCGAAAAGTTTCATGAACCGGTCGCACGCCTCCCTTATCAATCCGGACGAACCGGGGTGATTCGGGATGCTCCCCTGTCGTTCTCTTTGGCAGCTCTGCTCGGATTCTGGACAAACCCTTCCGCAAAGCGGACCGGCTCGCTAGCGTTCGGGCACGCACACGCCCCGTGGCAGCGCCGCCGCGGAGCGCAGCCGGTGCGTGACCACCGCGACCGGCGGCCTCTTCGCGCGCCGTCGTCGGGACCGGCGGGCACACCGCGCGAAGAGCCGCCACCCATCACCGAGGAGGGGGCGTCGTGACCGCGGAGACCTCTCAGACGCTCGATCGGGGACTGCGCGTCCTCAAACTGCTCGCCGACACCGACCACGGGCTGACCGTGACCGAGCTGTCCAACAAGCTCGGCGTCAATCGCACCGTGGTCTACCGGCTGCTGGCCACCCTTGAGCAGCACTCCCTCGTCCGCCGGGACATCGGCGGACGGGCGCGCGTCGGGCTGGGGGTGCTGCAGCTGGGCCGCCAGGTGCATCCGCTCGTACGGGAGGCGGCGCTGCCCGCGCTGCGCTCCCTCGCCGAGGACGTCGGCGCGACCGCCCACCTCACCCTGGTCGACGGCACCGAGGCCCTCGCCGTCGCGGTCGTAGAGCCGACCTGGACCGACTACCACGTGGCCTACCGGGCCGGATTCCGGCATCCGCTCGACCGGGGCGCCGCCGGGCGCGCGATCCTCGCCGCCCGCGCCGGCCGCCCCGACGACCCCGGGTACGCCCTCACCCACGGCGAACTGGAGGCGGGCGCGAGCGGCGCGGCCGCCCCGCTCATCGGGGTGACGGGGATCGAGGGCAGCGTCGGGGTCGTCATGCTCTGCGACTCGGTACCGGACCGGGTCGGCCCGCGGGTCGTCGACGCGGCCCGAGAGGTCTCGGACGCCCTGAGCTGAGCGTCCGGCGTGGCACAGCAGGCCGTGGTGGCGGCCTGGATGGGCGCGGTACGCCATGGCCGCCCCGCCCGCCCGGGTCGGCCCAGGGGAGCTGCCATGCGGTCGGGAGCCGTGAGCCCGGCGCCGTTGGCCGGGTGCCGTGCGCCTGCCCGCGTCGGCCGGGCGTCACGAGCTGAGCCAGCCGTCCGTGCTCGCCACCCGCCAGGGCCCGTGCCCGCCGCCCGCCAGGGCTCGCATCCGCCGCCCGCCAAGCCTTCGGGGGTCGGGGCGGCGCCCCGACCGTCCCGGCGGTCAACTAGATTCGCACCATGCCTGCCGTCTCCCCCCGCGCCCGCATCCTCGCGCTCTGCTCCGCGCCCGTGCTCGCCCTGCTCGCGGTGGCCGCGTTCGCCCCGCTGCCGTTCACCGTGGCCCAGCCCGGTTCGACCGTGAACGTCCTCGGCGCCGACCGCGGCAAGCAGGTGATCAGCGTCTCGGGGAGCGGCACCCGCAAGACCACCGGGCAGCTGCGGATGACGACGATCCTGGCCACCGGCCCGGACGCCACTGTGCGGCTGAAGGACGTGATCAGCGGCTGGTTCGCCACCGACCGCGCCGTCATGCCGCATGACTCGGTCTACGTCGGCGGCACCACCAAGGAGATCGAGCGGCACAACGCCGAGGAGATGCGGGAGTCCCAGTCCTCGGCCACCAGCGCCGCGCTCGGCTATCTCCACCGCTCCCCGCGCGACGTCAAGGTCACCCTGCGCCTGGCCGACGTCGGCGGGCCGAGCGCCGGGCTGCTCTTCTCCCTCGGCGTGATCGACAAGCTGGACGGGGACGGCCGCGGCGGCGATCTCACCGGCGGCCGGACGATCGCGGGCACCGGCACCATCGACGCCAAGGGCAAGGTCGGGGCCGTGGGCGGGGTCCCACTGAAGACGCAGGCCGCCAAGCGGGACGGCGCCACGGTCTTCCTGGTGCCGAAGGCCGAATGCGCCGACGCCACCGCCGAACTGCCCAAGGGGCTGCGGCTGATCCCCGTCACCACGCTCAAGGGTGCCGTGACGGCTCTGCGGGCGCTGCGGTCGGGCGGCGCGGTCCCGCACTGCTGAGCGGTGCCGCGGTCCTCCCGTCCACCGCCGTCGCCTTGTCCGCCGTCCTCTCGTCCGCCGCCGTCCGCTTGTCCACCGCCGCCCCCTCGTCCATCCCGCGCCAGGCCGGGAAGACCAGCGGGCTGAGCGTGGCCAGGAAGTAGACCCCGCCCGTCACCAGGAAGGCGGCGGTCAGCCCCACCCCCTCCACCAGACATCCGGCCGCGAGCCCACCGAGCGGCATCACCACCCACACCCCCGCGGTGAGCGCGCCCGAGACCCGGCTGCGCAGCTCATCGGGGACGGCCTCGTAGGTCACCGTGGTCAGGATCGGGTTGAGCATCCCCGCCGCGACCCCACTGGCCGCCATCGTCACGGCGAGCGGGGATACGCCGGGGACGAATGCGGCGATCAGGAAGCGCGGCAGCCCGCACACCAGGAAGCTCACCGCGAACACGGTCCGGCGCGAAAAGCGGTCGCCCACCGCCCCGTACAGCAGCGCCCCCACCAGCGCACCGCCGCCGAACAGCGCGGTGAGCAGCCCCAGTTGCACCGAACCGCCCAGATGCCGCTCGGCGTGGACGGGCAGCAGTACGGAGGACAGGCCCTGGTCGAGGCCGTTGGTGACCATGACCATCAGCACGATGGCCAGCAGCAGCCGGTGGTGCAGCAGGAAGCGGTATCCCTCGCGCAGCTCCGCGCGGTAGGCCCGGGCGGACACCGGTACGACGGGCTTGCGCGGCGCGGCGGCGGGCAGCCCGCGCAGCCCCGCCATGATCAGCAGTGCGGAGGCCGCGAACGTCGCCGCGTCCAGCAGCAGTACGGCGGGCGGGCCGAGCAGCGCGATCAGCAGCCCCCCGACCGCCGCGCCCAGCATCCGGGCCCCGCGCGAGGCCCCGTCGTAGAAGCTGGCGGCGCGGCTGAGGGTGGTGCCCGCCCGTTCGGCCAGCGCGGGGACGAGCACCTGGCGGGCGGTCTCGCCCGGTGCGTGGAGCAACCCGCAGAACGCCATCAGCGCACAGAGCTGCCAGAACCGCAGCAGCCCGGCGAAGTGCAGCACCGGAATCGTGGCGACGGCCACCCCGCACAGCGCGTCGGAGGCGATGGAGACCCGCCTGCGGCCGACCCGGTCGATCACCGGTCCGCCGATCACGGCGGAGACCACCACCGGCAGAGTCGCGCAGAAGGACACGAACCCGGCCTTGGCCGCGCTGCCCGTGGTCTCCAGGACGAACCACGGGACGGCGATCAGCGTGAGCGAATTGCCCGCTATGGAAACGGTGTTGGCGGCGAGGACGAGCATGAGTGGTCTTCGGTCACCGCTGTTTCCCCGACGCTCTCTGTCCCCTGTGTCGTCGGCCATGTCAGTGGTCGAACCGCGCCGTCAGACCGGATTGCGGCAGCCGTGGGGTGGCCAGCCGCAGCCCGACCTCCACCAGCGTCCAGCCGAGCCGGGCGCGCAGCGCCCGGGCGCGGGCGGGGCGGGTGCGGTGGGTCCGGCGGTGGGGCCGGGGCGCCTCGTGGGCCTCGTGCTGGAGACGCTCGGCGCGTATTCGGTGGAGCCACAGATGGATCTCGTCGCCGTACATGTCGTTCCCCCCAGGGATCGGTCAGTCCTCTTCGCGCGGGAAGGCATGCAGATGGACGCGGTACGGGGCGGAGCCCTCGGTGTCCCGGTCCACCTCCTTCTCGCGGTAGCTCTCGATCAGTTCGTGCACCTTGTCGCGCATTTCGTGGGCGAGTTCGGGAGTGAGGCGCATGTAGAAGTCGCTGAGGTCCGAGGCCGCCCGCCATTCCCCCGACCATCCGTGCAGGGTGCCCAGAAAGGTGGACATCTCCTGTGTGTGCTGGGTGGCCACCTCGTGCAGCACGGTGTTCACCGCCCCCCGTACGGCCGGATCGGGGTGGGCCAGGAACTTGTCGGCGTTCCAGCGCGTACCCCTGTGCGCCGCCTTCCACCACCGCTCCCGCCCCTTGCCCCGCTCCGGGTCGTCCTCGACGAAGCCATAGGTGGCCAGCTGTCGCAGATGGTAGCTGGTGGCTCCGCTGGACTCGCCCAATCGGGCGGCCAGTTGGGACGCGGTGGCCGGTCCGTACTCGCGCAGCGCGGTGAGCAGCCGCATGCGCAGCGGATGCGCGAGCCCGCGCAGGGAGCGTGGGTCGAGCACCCGGACGTCGTCGGGCGCAGGCTCTTCTTTCTGTGCCATGCGCGGCAGCGTAAGCATGCAAAGACTCAGTTGCAACACTTTCTTTGCAACGGAGTCTTTGGATCCGCTTCAGGGGCCGCCACGGGCCCTCGCCCTCAGTCCAGCGCCGCCTGCCGCACCAGCGGGATGATCCGCAGCGGAACCGCGTTCTCCATCACGATCGCCGTCGAGGCCCGGACGATCCCCTCGAACCCCACCACCAGGTCGATCACCCGCTGAAGGTCGGCGTTGGAGCGGGCCACCAACCGGCAGAGCATGTCCCCGTGGCCCGTGGTGGTGTGCAGCTCCAGCACTTCCGGAACGGTCGCCAGATGGGCCCGTACGTCCTGCCCCTGCCCCTGCTTGATCTCCAGCGTCGCGAACGCGGTGACCGGATAGCCGAGCGCCGCCGGGTCCACATCGGGGCCGAAGCCCCGGATCACCCCCTGGGACCGCAGCCGGTCCAGCCGCGCCTGCGCCGTGCCGCGGGCGACACCGAGGCGGCGCGACGCCTCCAGCACCCCTATCCGCGGTTCCTCGGCGAGCAGCTCGATCAGGCGAGCGTCGAGCCCGTCGATCCCCATGCGGTCCCCCTCGAGGTCTCCGTGGTCTCTGTGGCGTTCTTTGTGACGGTGGTCACCCTGTACAGGATGCTCCATGGCAGCCTGCCCTGGCTATACATCCTGACCAGCGTTTTCGCGAAGTGTTGCGCACCTTGAGTCATGGGAGGACGCTGCGAAGTATGACTGAGACGACAGAGATGCTGCAGCAGGGGGACGCACGGCACGCCGACCCGTTCCCCGTGAAGGGGATGGACGCGGTCGTCTTCGCGGTCGGCAACGCGAAGCAGGCCGCGCACTACTACGCCACCGCCTTCGGGATGAAGCTCGTCGCCTACTCCGGTCCGGAGAACGGCAGCCGGGAGACGGCCAGTTACGTCCTCGTCTCGGGCAGCGCCCGCTTCGTTTTCACCTCCGTCATCAAGCCGGTGAGCGCCTGGGGCCGCTTCCTGGCCGAGCATGTCGCCGAGCACGGCGACGGCGTGATCGACCTCGCGGTGGAGGTGCCGGACGCGCGCGCCGCCTACGCGTACGCCGTCGAGCACGGCGCCGCCGGGATCGAGGAGCCGCATGAGCTGGGGGACGAGCACGGCACGGTGGTGGTGGCCTCGATCCGCACCTACGGCGACACCCGCCACACCCTCGTCGAGCGCACCGGCTACGACGGCCCGTACCTGCCCGGATACGCGGAGGCCGAGCCGATCGTCGACCCGCCGGCGCGGCGGAACTTCCAGGCCATCGACCACTGCGTCGGCAATGTGGAACTCGGCCGGATGGACGAGTGGGTCGGCTTCTACAACGACGTCATGGGCTTCACCAACATGAAGGAGTTCGTGGGCGACGACATCGCCACCGAGTACTCCGCGCTGATGTCGAAGGTCGTGGCGGACGGCACCCGCAAGGTGAAGTTCCCGCTCAACGAGCCCGCGGTCGGCAAGAAGAAGTCGCAGATCGACGAGTATCTGGAGTTCTACGGCGGCCCCGGCGTCCAGCACATCGCGCTCGCCACCAACGACATCGTCGCCACGGTGCGGGCGATGCGCGCGGCCGGGGTGCGGTTCCTGGACACCCCGGACTCGTACTACGAGACCCTGGGGGAGTGGGTTGGCGACACCCGCGTCCCGGTGGAGACCCTCCGCGAGCTGAAGATCCTCGCCGACCGCGACGAGGACGGCTATCTGCTCCAGATCTTCACCAAGCCGGTCCAGGACCGGCCGACCGTCTTCTTCGAGCTGATCGAGCGGCATGGCTCGATGGGCTTCGGCAAGGGCAACTTCAAGGCGCTCTTCGAGGCGATCGAGCGCGAGCAGGAGAAGCGCGGCAACCTCTGACCGCTCCGCGGGGCGGGTCCGAGGCCCGCCCCGAGGGACGCGGCCGCGCCCGTCGCCCGCACTCGTGTGGACATGCGCCCTTGCTCCGTTATGCGCATGCGCCGCTCATGCCAGAAAACCCGAACACGTGAATGGGAGCGCTTTCCCAGCGTCTACACTCTCGGCGATCTGTTCACTCCAACACGGCGTGATCGCATGGGAGTTGTTGAGTATCAATGCACACGGAAAAGTACACTGCGGGTCGTTTGACCAGGCGTAGGTTCACCCTCGGCGGGGGCGTGGCCGCGGCCGGAGCGCTCGGTGCCTTCGCCGCCCGCGCGGGGGCCGCCACCGTGGCCGGGGGCCGGTTCGATCTGTCGGTGCCCTCCACCCAGCTGATCCGCGAGAAGACCCCGCACAACGCCACCGTGCTGCAGTCCTTCGCGTTCGATGACGTCAACGGCCACCTCTACACCGTCCAGCTCATGCAGGGCGGTATCCAGCTCAGCGGGGAATCCGCCCCCGTCTCCGGCGCCGACCGCGCCGCCCGCGGCGATCTGTGCGTCACCAAGCTGTCCCTGGCCGGTGCGGAGCTGGGCTCCATGTACCTCAAGGGATTCGGGCACGGCGTCGCGATGGGCTGCGAGCCGGTGGGCTCCACCGCCTATCTGTGGACCGAGTCGGACGCCAACCCCGACTCCGGCTACGGCCGCGCCATCAGCCGCTTCAAGTTCGCCGATGGCACCGTGCTGTCGTCCGGTTCGTCCTCGCTGGTCAAGCACCGCCCGGTGGCGGGCTCCACCAGCAACCAGCCCGCCGTCGACATGCTCAACCGCCGGCTGCTGCTGCGCCACCGCCTCGACGGCGAGGTCCGCTACCGGCTGATGAGCCTCTCCGGGGTCAGCGCGGGCGACTACACCCCCGTGTACGACGACATACCCCAGACCGGCGTCGAGGACGGCGAGGTCTTCCAGGGCTTCACGGTCCTCGGCGACTACGCGTACCAGATGACCGGCACCGCCTACACCGGCGAGGACGGCGCCAACCCGCCCTCCGGCCACGGCAACACCTACGTCTCCTGCATCGATCTGCGCACCGGCGAACTCGTCCAGCGCGCCCGCACCGAGGCCGCCTACTCGCTGAGCTACCGCGAGCCCGAGGGCATGGCCGTCCAGCTCTCCAGCCCCCGCCGGCTGTGCATGGGCTTCGCCTCGGGCGCCGCCGGAGACCGTAAGGTCAGCGTCTACTACAAGGCGCAGTAGATCGACAATGTCGCGGTCAGCCGTCCGCTGCCACGATCTTCCCCGCGCGCGTCCCGGGTGCGAGGCTGGACACATGACGGACCTCATCGAACTGCTGCGGGAGGGCCTCCCCGAGGAGGCCGTGCTGACCGACCCGGATGTGACCGGGGCGTACGCACACGACATGGCGAGCTTCTGCGAGGCGGGAGTGCCCGCCGTCGTCGTCCTCCCGCGCACGGTCGAGCAGGTGCAGCATGTCTGCCGCACCGCCACCGCGCTGCGCGTCCCGGTCGTGCCCCAGGGCGCGCGCACCGGCCTGTCGGGCGCGGCCAACGCGTCCGAGGGCTGCATCGTGCTGTCCCTGGTCAAGATGGACCGGATCCTGGAGATCAATCCGGTCGACCGGATCGCGGTCGTCGAACCGGGCGTGATCAACGCGACGCTGTCCCGCGCGGTCATGGAGAAGGGCCTCTACTATCCGCCGGACCCCTCGAGCTGGGAGCAGTGCACGATCGGCGGCAACATCGGCACCGCGTCCGGCGGGCTGTGCTGTGTGAAGTACGGCGTCACCGCCGAATACGTCCTCGGGCTCGATGTCGTCCTCGCCGACGGGCGGCTGCTGAAGACCGGCCGCCGCACCGCCAAGGGCGTCGCGGGCTATGACCTGACCCGGTTGTTCGTCGGCTCCGAGGGCAGCCTCGGCATCGTCGTCGGCGCGGTCCTCGCCCTCAAGCCCGCCCCGCTCGAGCAGCTCGTCCTCGCGGCCGAGTTCCCCTCCACCGCGTCCGCCTGCGATGCCATCTGCCGGATCATGGAGCGCGGCCACGCGCCTTCGCTGCTGGAGCTGATGGACCGGACAAGCGTCCGCGCGGTCAACGCGATGGGGAACATGGGCCTCCCGGAATCCACCGAGGCCCTGCTGATGGCGGCGTTCGACACCCCGGACCCGGCCCCCGACCTCGCCGCCGTCGCCGAGCTGTGCGCGGCGGCCGGTGCGACGGAGGTGGTCCCGGCCGAGGACGCCGCCGAGTCCGACATGCTGCTCCAGGCCCGCCGGATGACGCTTCCGGCGCTGGAGGCGGTCAAGGGCGTCACCATGATCGACGACGTTTGTGTGCCCCGCTCCCGGCTCGCCGAGATGATCGACGGCACGGCCGCCATCGCCGAGAAGCACGCGCTCACGATCGGCGTCGTGGCCCACGCCGGGGACGGCAACACCCATCCGACGGTGTGCTTCGACCCGGCGGACCCCGACGAGTCGCGGCGGGCCCGGGAGTCGTTCGACGAGATCATGGCGCTGGGTCTGGAGCTCGGCGGCACCATCACCGGTGAGCACGGCGTCGGCGTCCTCAAGCGGGAGTGGCTGGCGCGGGAACTGGGCCCGGTGGGGGTGGAGTTGCAGCAAGGGATCAAGCAGGTCTTCGATCCGCTGGGCCTGCTCAACCCCGGCAAACTGTTCTGAGGCCGCCCGGACCCGGGGGTGGTCCGGACGGCCTCGGCTTCAGAACCCGATCACGCCGTCAGCGAGGCGACGCCGCTTTCGGCGAGGCGCCCGCTTTCGGCGAGGCGACCTCGATCAGGCCTTGAGAGAGGCGATGTCGATCACGAAGCGGTACCGCACATCGCTGCTCACGACGCGGTCGTAGGCCTCGTTGATCTGGTCGGCGTTGATCACCTCGATCTCCGCGCCGAGCCCGTGCTCGGCGCAGAAGTCCAGCATCTCCTGCGTCTCCCGGATGCTGCCGATCTTCGACCCGGCCATCGACCTCCGGCCCAGGATCAGCGAGAACTGGCTGAAGGAGCTGGGGTTCTCCGGCGCGCCCACGTGCACCAGCGTGCCGTCGACCTTCAGCAGCGACAGGTAGCTGTCCAGCGGGAGGTTCGCCGAGGTCGTGTTGACGATCAGGTCGAAGGTGCCGGCCAGCTCGGTGAAGGTGGAGTCGTCACCGGTGGCGTAGAAGTGGTCGGCGCCCAGCCGCAGCCCGTCGTCCTTCTTGCGGAGCGTCTGGCTCAGCACGGTCACCTCGGCGCCCATCGCATGGGCGATCTTCACGCCCATGTGGCCGAGGCCGCCCAGGCCGACGATGGCGACCTTCTTGCCGGGGCCGGCGTTCCAGTGGGCGAGCGGCGAGTAGAGCGTGATCCCGGCGCACAGCAGCGGGGCGGCGACGTCCAGCGATACCCCCTCGGGGATGCGCAGGGCGTAGTTCTCGTCCACCACGATGTGGGTGCTGTAGCCGCCGTAGGTGGGGGCGCCGTCGTACTCCTTGTCGTTGTACGTCTGCACCTCGCCCTTGAGGCAGAACTGCTCCTCGCCCGCCAGGCAGTTCGTGCACTCGCGGCAGGAGTCGACGAAGCAGCCCACGCCGACCCGGTCGCCCACGGCGTACTTGGTCACACCGGGGCCGACCTCGGCGACCACACCGGCGATCTCATGGCCGGGCACCATCGGGAACTGGGCGGAGCCCCATTCCTCGCGGGCCTGGTGGATGTCGGAGTGGCAGATGCCGGCGTAGGCGATCTCGATGAGGATGTCGTGCTCGCGCAGCGCGCGGCGCTCGACGGTGGTCTTTTCCAGCGGGGCCTTCGGAGCGGGGGCTGCGTAGGCGGTGACGCTGGTGGTCATAGAACTGTCTCCCTGGAAAAAATGGGGGAATGCGATGAATGTGGGGGGTGGTGGGCATGGGGGTGGCCAGGCGAATGGGATGAAGGGTGAAATGGGTTGAAAAGGGAGATGGGTGAGATCAGGGGGAAACGTCGGAGGACGGTCCCCCCGAAGGACGCGCTTCGGAAGAGGGCGCGGAGGAACGGGCGGAAGGAGGCGCGGTCCAGCTAGCCAGCAGCCGCAGGGCCGCCTCGGACGGCGAGCCGGGCTCGACCGTGTACATGCACAGCGCCTGGTCGGGATCGCCGGGAACGGCCACGTTCTCGTAGGACAGCGTCATGTCCCCCACCACCGGATGGTGGTAGCGCTTGACGCCGTGGGTCTTCTCCCGCACGTTGTGGTCCGCCCACCACTTGCGGAAGTCCGCGCTCTTGATGGTGAGCTCGCCCACCAGCTCGGTCAGCCGGGGATCCTCGGGATGGCGCCCGGCCTCCAGCCGGAGGGAGGCCACCATCTCCGCCGCGACCGTCTCCCAGTCCGGCCACAGGGAACGGGCCGCCTCGTCGAGGAACATGAAACGGGCCATGTTGCGCTCGTGGTACGGGAGCGCCTCGAAGTCGATGATCAGCGCCCGGGCGAGCTGGTTGGAGGCCAGGACATCGCCCCTGCGCCCGAGGACGAAGGCCGGTGAGATCCCGTCCAGCGTCCGCAGCAGCGCATGCACCCCGGGCCGCACCCGCTGGGGGCGGGGCGGCCGGCGGCGCACCGTGCGCCGGGGGCGCGGCCGGGTCAGCTCGAAGAGGTACGCGCGCTCGGTCTCGTCGAGCTGCAGCGCACGGGCCACGGCGTCCAGCACCGTCTCCGACACATTGAGGTGACGGCCCTGTTCCAGACGCGTGTAGTAGTCCGTGCTCACCCCGGCGAGCTGCGCCAGCTCCTCGCGGCGCAGCCCCGGCACTCGACGGGGGCTGTCGTTGGTCACGCTCACGCCCGCGTCCCCAGGGCTCAGGCGAGCCCTGCGGCTCCGCAGGAACTCACTGAGCTCGGTATTGCGGTCCATGGGTTCCAGTATTGGCAACGGAAATGCCATCCGAGCGTGTCAAAGTAGGTCTGTTGAACCTAGGCCGGGTGGTGCCAGGCGGGCCGTCGCCGCTCGTAAGGCTTTGTGGCGCTCGCACGGGAGAGTGGTGGCGAGAGCTGTGGGCGCCGTCGGCGGGCCGGTCTGATAGACCATGACAGCGCGCGTTCCGGGTTGCACAGCGGCTCCTGTACGGCAAACTGCTTACGCCCCCCTCACCGCGAGGCACCGCAAAGGCGCAGCGCAGTACAGCACGGCCGAGCAGATATGGGACATCGGAGATCATGAGCGCCCCTACCTCAGGATCCGCGGACGGCAGCTCCATTCCTGGTTTTTATCCTGATCCGTCCATCCCCGGCTACATCCGTTACTGGAACGGTGCCGCCTGGGTGCCCGGCACCAGCCGCCCCGCCCCGGCCGCGGGCGAGGCCATGCCCGCGCCGCCGCCCGGCGTCACCCATACCCAGGTGATCAGCCCGGCGCCGGACGAGACGGGCCCGATGTTCCTGGACGAGGAGCCGGCGCCGCGGCCCGCCGAGGAGACCGGCAGCGCCCTGCCCGAGTTGCGCCGGAGCGCCGAGATGGACGTCCGGGGCGCGGGCGGGCCGCCCGAGGCGGCGGCCGGTGGCATGGGGGCCCAGCCGGTGCCGCCCGGCGGCGTCCCGGCGTCCGTCGACTGGAACGACCCCCAGCGGCTGTACGGCACCCGTCCCGATGCCGGGTCGGCCTGGCAGGCGGACGCGTCCCGGCAGGGCGGATTCGCCGGTGAGCAGGACCGACGGGTCTCCTGGGGCTCGGAGACGGACGCCCCCGGTGACGCCCAGGCCGGTGGTGGGCAGGCCGATGGCGGGCAGTGGCCCGGGGTGCCCGACCCGCGGCGGGCGGGCCCGGGCGAGGGCGCCGGTCGCGATGAGGGCACGTTGACCATGCGCGGGGGCGGCAGCGGCGGGACGGTGGACCGCTCGACGCAGGCCCTGCCGCCGGTGCGCCGGGCCCCGGAGCTGCCCTCGGCGGACGATGCGCAGACGCCCGCCGCGGCGGGCGACGGGACGATGACGATCCGCGCGGTGGGGCGCGGCGACGGAGCGGCGCCCACGACGGACCAGGGGCAGAGCCAGGGTCAGGGTCCGGGCCAGGGCCAGGGCCGGAACCCGGCGTCCGGCCGCGACGACGGGACGATGGCGATCCGGGCGATCGGCCGCGGCGGCGCGCGCAAGGGCGCCGAAGCGGCACCCCCGGCCCAGCCCCCGCACCAGCCCCAGCAGCCCCCGCAGCCGTACCAGCCCCAGCAGCCCTTCGGCGGTATCCCCGCCCAGGGCGGCGGCCCGGGCTGGCAGCAGCAGGGGCACCCGTTCGCCCAGCAGCCCGGCCCGGCGCGGGGCGCCCCGCAGGGCGCCCCGCCGGGCGCGCCCGAGGGCGTCATCCCCTGGAAGCCGCCCGTCGACAACCCCTTCCTGCAGGCGGCCCAGGCCCAGGGACGGCCCGCCCCGCTCGGCCGCCGCCTCGCCGCCCGGCTGATCGACACGGTCGTGCTGCTCGGCGTCGTCGGCGCCGTCGCGTTCCCGCTGTGGGGCAAGGCGAGCGACCACATCGACGAGAAGGTCGAGACGGCCAAGCAGAGCGGTGAGACCGTCACGGTCTACTTCCTGGACGGCACGACCGGCGGCTATCTGGGCATCGTCCTCGCTCTGCTGCTCGTCCTCGGCGTCGTCCTGGAGACGCTGCCGACCGCCAAGTGGGGCCGCACGCTGGGCAAGAAGCTGAGCGGGGTGCGGGTGCTGGACATCGAGGGGCACGACACCCCGTCCTTCGGCGCCGCGCTGCGCCGCTGGCTGGTCTACTCGGTGCTGGGGGTGCTCGTCATCGGTGTGCTGAACGTGCTGTGGTGCCTGTTCGACCGCCCGTGGCGGCAGTGCTGGCACGACAAGACGGCCCGCACCTTCGTCGCGGCGGCCGACTGAGCACGGCCGCGGCGGAGTGAGCGCTGCTGCTCCCCTCCCGACCATCGAGCCTCCGCCCCGCCCGCCCCGCTGAGGCGGATGGACGATCCCGGTCGCCCGAACGGTGCGCGCCGGATGCGAGAGGCCCGGCTCCGGGGTCGACTCGGGCCATGAGCACCGACCAGCCGCCCCCCGGGCCCGATGAGCCCCGGGACCGGGACAGCAGCGATCCGTTCGCCAAATATCCGCGGGCGAACGGCTCCCCGTACGGGGACCACACCGCCGGGGCCGAGCCGTACGCCGGGATGCCCCCGCTCGCGCACCTCGGCCGCCGTCTGATCGCCCGGATCATCGACGCGCTGCTCATCGGCATCCCGGTCGGGCTCGTCCTGAGCGCGATCGCCGGCGGCTACGACCCGGTCGACGGCAGCGCCCGTTCGACCATCGTCACGCTGATCTACGTCCTGGTCTACTTCGTCTACGAGGGGCTGATGCTGACCCGGGACGGCCAGACCGTCGGCAAGAAGGCGATGAAGATCCGGGTCGCCCTGCTGGAGAACGGCCAGCCGCCGGCCGGCCCGGCCGGCTGGGTGCGCGCCGGGGTGTACGCCCTGCCCGAGATCGTGCCCTGCTGCGGCTTCGTCTTTTGGCTGATCAATGTGTTGTGGTGCACCTGGGACCGGCCCTATCGGCAGTGCCTGCACGACAAGGCGGCCAAGACCCTCGTCGTCTCGGCGGTGCCCTGAGCTTCGGCGGTGCCCGGAGCGCCAGTGCCCCTGAGGTGCCACCCTGAGCTTCCGGTCCACCGGGAGCGCTGATGTAATCGAGGCATGGCCCCCGACCCGCTGTCCTCGCCCCCGCACGCGTTCCCCGCCGGGATGCCCCCGCTGGCCACCCCTGGTCAGCGCTTCGCCGCCCGGCTCATCGACATCATCGTCCTCGGCGCCATCTGGACGGTGGCGCTCATCGCGACCGGCGCGCTCCAGTACACGATGGACCACCCGGGCGAGCAGGACATGGGCAAGGTGACCCTCGCGCTCATCATCACGATGGCCGTCTACTTCGGCTACGAGGGCGTCATGCTGGCCCGCAGCGGACAGACGCTCGGCAAGAAGGCGCTGCGCATCCGGGTGGCGATGCTCTCCGACGGGGATGTGCCGGCCGGTCAGGGCTGGGTCCGCGCGGCGGTCTACGTGCTGCCCGGGATGCTGATCCCGCTGCTCGTCGGCACGGTCTTCTGGCTGGTCAACTCGGCATCACTGCTGTGGGACAAGCCGTTCCAGCGCTGTCTGCACGACAAGGCCGCGCGGACCGTCGTGGTGTCAGCCGCGCATTGAGTCGGCGTGCGCCCGGGTGCGCGCCTGCGCCGAGTCGGCCGGTCCGGAGCCCGCCACGGGACCGCTGGTGCGGACGGTGCGGCTGGGGCGGGAGACCCGGGCCACCGGCACGGTGACGGCGACGAGGAGCCCGGATGCGAGCCCGACCACGGTGACCACCGCGATACCGAGTCCCGATCGGGTCTGGGACAGCAGCAGCATGGCGAAGGTCGAAAGAACGACGGTGGCCGAACCATAGGCAAGCTGTGCAGGAGTCGGACGCGGCATGGCGGTATCCGTCCTCGGGGGCGATATGCAGGGGGCATGGGTCAGGCTGATGTGACCGTCAGCTCGACTCTACGGTGGTGAATGCCCGAGGGGGAACGGAAGTAAGCGTGACCTCACCCACGGCGTCGTTGCACAGGGGGCGCACGGAATCATCGGCTTCTCCAACCGGCGCGCACGGCGCGCCCGTTGCTGTCCGTTAACCGGAACGCCGGGATCGCAGAACGTACTTGTCTCATCAGCCCAAGTCAAGGTCTGTCTTTTCTCCTGCCACTCCGGTCAAATGTCCGGCACCGGTGTGAAAGGGGAGGACTGAGCGAGTGAACAGCCAATGGAGAACGGCCAGATCGGCCGCCATAGCCACCGTGGTGGCCGCGCTCGGCGCGGCGGCACTCTCGACTGGCATGGCTCAGGCGGACGCGTCGTCTACGCGTGTTGAGCGCCATGATCCGGCGCCCGCGAAGACGGATGTCCAGCACGATCTCGAGGGCCCGTACAGCAAGCAGCAGGAAGCGCAGCGCCAGGAGGCGCTGCGTCAGGTCATTTCCGGTGACACCAAGGCGACCACGCGCGGGGCGTCGAAGGTGGTGAAGCTCGGCAAGGGCAAGTACGTCGAGCTGGCCCGGGAGAAGACCGACAAGATCTTCACCATCCTGGTCGAGTTCGGCGACAAGGTGGACGACACCACCATGTACGACCCGGACGGTGACGGCCCCGAGCCGCCGGTGAAGAAGTACGGCGGCCACGCGGGCCCGGCGCACAACACCATCGCCGAGCCGGACCGCGCGAAGGACAACAGCACGGCCTGGCAGAAGGACTACAACCGCGAGCACTTCCAGGACCTCTACTTCTCCAAGGACAAGAAGAAGCAGTCCCTGAAGAAGTACTACGAGAAGCAGTCCTCGGGCCGCTACTCCGTGGACGGCGAGGTCTCCGACTGGGTCAAGGTCGACTGGAACGAGGCCCGGTACGGCTCCAACTACTGCGGCGACACCAACTGCGCCAACGCCTGGGACCTGATCCGCGACGGCGTCAACCAGTGGGCCGAGGACCAGAAGGCGGCCGGCCGCACCGACGCGCAGATCAAGGCGGACCTGGCCCAGTACGACCAGTGGGACCGCTACGACTACGACGCCGACGGCAACTTCAACGAGCCCGACGGCTACATCGACCACTTCCAGATCGTCCACGCCGGTGAGGACGAGTCCGCGGGCGGCGGCGCCGAGGGCGAGAACGCCATCTGGGCGCACCGCTGGTACGCGTACGGCACCGACGCGGGCAACACCGGCCCGGGCGAGAACAAGTCGGGCGGTACCCAGATCGGCGACACCGGCATCTGGGTCGGCGACTACACGATGCAGCCGGAGAACGGCGGCCTCGGTGTCTTCGCCCATGAGTACGGCCATGACCTGGGCCTGCCGGACGAGTACGACACCACCGGTAAGGGGGAGTCGTCCGTCGCCTACTGGTCGCTGATGTCCGCGGGATCGTGGCTCGGCACCGGTAAGGACGCCATCGGCGATCTGCCCGGCGATATGAACGCCTGGGACAAGCTGCAGCTCGGGTGGCTGAACTACGCCTCGGCCAAGGCCGGGAAGAAGTCGACCCACACGCTCGGGGTCGCCGAGTACAACACCAAGAACAAGCAGGCGCTGGTCGTCGAGTTGCCCGCCAAGCCCGTCACCACCGAGGTGGTCGCCCCCGCCGAGGGCACCAAGCAGTGGTGGAGCGGGATGGGGGACGACCTGAAGAACACCCTCACCCGGTCCGTGGACCTCACCGGTAAGTCCAAGGCGAGCCTGGACCTTCAGGGCTGGTGGGACATCGAGGAGAACTTCGACTACCTCTACACCGAGGTCTCCACCGACGGCGGCGCCAACTGGACGCCGATCGACGGTACGGCGGACGGCAAGGCCATCCCGCGCGACGCCGGTGACAAGCCCGCGCTGACCGGCACCGCCGGGGCGTACAAGAAGCTCTCCTTCCCGCTGGACGCCTACGCGGGCAAGAAGATCGAGCTCCGCTTCCGCTACCAGACCGACGGCGGTGTGGCGCAGAAGGGCTTCGCGGCCGACGCGATCACCCTGACCGCCGACGGCGCCCCGGTCTTCAGCGACGGCGCCGAGGGCGATGACAACGGCTGGACCGCGAACGGCTTCTCGCGCATCGGCGCGTCCTTCAGCAAGGACTACCCGCAGTACTACATCGCCGAGAACCGTCAGTACGTCTCGTACGACACGACCCTGAAGACCGGTCCGTACAACTTCGGCTGGGCCTCCTCCCGGCCCGACTGGGTCGAGCACTTCCCGTACCAGAACGGGCTGCTGATCTGGCAGTGGGACACCTCGCAGCCGGACAACAACGTCGGTGTCCACCCGGGCAGCGGTCTGATCCTGCCGATCGACGCGCACGCCACCCCCGAGAAGTGGGCGGACGGCACGCTGATGCGCAACCGGATCCAGGCGTACGACTCGCCCTTCAGCCGGCTCCCGTCGGACGGCTTCACGCTGCACAACGACGGCAAGGCCGCCAAGGTGAAGCCGAAGCCGGGCATCCCGGTCTTCGACGACCACAAGGGGACGTACTGGGACAAGGGCAATCCGACCGGCAGTGTGAAGGTTGCTGACACCAACACCCGGATCAAGATCCTCAAGGAGCTCCCGGGCGGCTCGACGATGACCGTCCAGGTCGGACCGTCCGCCTCCTAGATCCATATCGTCTGCGTTTTCGCAGGTCAGAGCGGTAGCGGCCGTCGCCCCCTAGCGGGCGGCGGCCGTTCGCGTTTAGATGCCCCTACGACCAACTTGTTGACACGACGTCTCACGGGGGACATGACCCGCAATGGCCAACGGAGGATTCACCAAGCTGCCGGGCGGCAGCGTGGTGGTCGCACTGACGCTGCCGAGCCCGCTGGGCGAGGGCGGCGTCCGCGTCCTGGTACACGCCGTGAACCGCCAGCGTGCCCTGACCAGGCTGCGCAATCTCGGGCTTCGCGCCATCTACCTGCGCGGCAATATGGCCCCGCCGACACCCGACGAGGTGACGGCGGTGCTGCACCATCCCGACGGGCTGGTCTGGCGCACCGCGCCGGACCGGGGAGGGGAGCTGTGGCATCCGATCGCCGCTTTGCTCAGACCGTCGGCCCCGGCCTCGTAGCGCCGGGGCCGCGCGTGGCGCCGGGGCCCCTCATGGCGCCGGGGTCCGGAGGGCGGCCGCAGGGGCCGCCAGGGCGGCTGGGGGGCGCGCAGAGCGCCTCCGGCGCCCTCAGACGACCGGCTTGCCGCTGAGCTCGACCCCGGCCGCCCGCAGCTCGCCCAGGGCGCGCTCGGTCGTGCCCGGGGAGACGCCCGCGGTCAGGTCCAGCAGGACATGCGCGGCGAACCCCTCGCGGCGCGCGTCCAGCGCGGTGGCCCGCACACAGTGGTCGGTGGCGATGCCCACCATGTCCACCTCGGTCACCCCCCGCTCGCGCAGCCACTGGGCCAGCGGGGTGCCGTGCTCGTCGATGCCCTCGAAACCGCTGTACGCCGCCTTGTACGCGCCCTTGTCGAAGACCGCCTCGATGGCGCCGGAGGCGACGGCGGGCGCGAAGTTCGGATGGAACCCGACACCCTCGGTGCCCGCGACGCAGTGCACCGGCCAGGTGTGCTCGTAGTCCGGGTTGTCCGAGAAGTGATCGCCCGGGGCGATGTGGTGATCACGCGTGGCGACGATATGGCGGTAACCGGGCGTCGCCTCCCCGATCAGATCGGTGATCGCGGCCGCGACATCCGCGCCCCCCGTCACCGCGAGGCTTCCGCCCTCGCAGAAGTCGTTCTGGATGTCGACGACGATCAGTGCCCGGTGCATGTCACCGAGGGTAGACACTCCGCGTCGATTGCGGCAGTGGGCATGCCCCGCGTTCCCCCTCATGACGCGCCTCAGGCCGTCAGGTACTCGGTGGGCAGGACCGGCTCGCCGCGCGAGAGCTGGGTCGCCGAGAGCGGCAGTCCGGCCCGGGCGGCGATATGCCGGTCCCGCGCCGCGTCCAGCGGCTCCCGGGCCACGATCTCGCCGCCGCGCACCAGCTCCACCAGCAGCTGATGGCCGGCCAGCTCCTCGGGGACCGCCCCGGTGCCCACCACCTCGGCCTCGGCCACACCGTGCTCGTCCACCCGCCGCGCCGCCCATTTGCGGCCGCCCAGCGAGGACTTCGCGCCCATGGACTTCTTGGCCACCGGCAGCAGCGGCGCGTCCGGGGTGTCCGAACCGGCCCGCGCGACCAGCTTGTAGACCATCGAGCAGGTGGGGTGGCCGCTGCCGGTGACCAGCTGGGTGCCGACCCCGTACGCGTCCACGGGGGCCGCGGCCAGCGAGGCGATCGCGTACTCGTCCAGATCGCTGGTCACCGTGATCCTGGTGTTCTTGGCGCCCAGCTCGTCGAGCTGTTGGCGCACCCGGTGGGCGAGCAGCAGCAGATCGCCGGAGTCGATCCTTACGGCGCCCAGGTCCTTGCCGGCCACCTCCACGGCGGTGCGCACCGCCTCGGCGACGTCATAGGTGTCCACCAGCAGGGTGGTGCCGCTGCCGTGCGCCTGGACCTGCGCCGTGAAGGCGTCCCGCTCGCTGTCGTGCAGCAGGGTGAAGGCGTGGGCGCTGGTGCCCACGGTGGGGATGTTGTAGCGGAATCCGGCCGCGAGGTCGGAGGTGGTGGCGAAGCCGCCGACGTAGGCGGCGCGGGCGGCGGCGACGGCGGCCAGTTCATGGGTGCGGCGGGCGCCCATCTCGATGAGCGGCCGGCCGCCGGCGGCGGTGGACATCCGGGACGCGGCGGCGGCCACCGCGGAGTCGTGGTTGAAGATGGAGAGGATGACCGTCTCCAGCAGCACCGCCTCGGCGAAGGTGCCCTCCACTCGCATGATCGGCGAGCCGGGGAAGTAGACCTCGCCCTCGGGGTAGCCCCAGATGTCGCCGCGGAAGCGGTAGTCGGCGAGCCAGGCGAGCGTCGGCTCGTCCACGATCCGCTGCTGGGCGAGGAAGTCCAGGACGTCGCTGTCGAAGCGGAAGTTCTCGACGGCGTCCAGCACCCGCCCGGTGCCGGCGACGACACCGTAGCGGCGGCCCTCGGGGAGGCGCCTGGTGAATACCTCGAAGACCGAGCGGCGGTCGGCGGTGCCCGCCCGCAGCGCGGCCTGCAGCATGGTGAGTTCGTACCGGTCGGTGAAGAGTGCGGTCGACGGCACGTCCACCGGCAGTCCCAAGTCCGCAGTGTCCATGGTTGACGATGCTACCTCCCGTACTCGTCAGACTGACGAGATCTGGGTGCCGGTTTATGCGACGGCCAGTGCCGGGTGGCAGCATGGGACGTGTGAGTGTCACGCCCGTGGAGACCGAACGTCCCGAAACCCGTGAAGCGCCGATGTCGGTGCCCGAGCCCGACGTTCCCTGGGTGACGGTGGTGCACAACGACCCCGTCAATCTCATGAGCTACGTGACCTACGTCTTCCAGAGCTATTTCGGCTATCCCAAGGACAAGGCGCACCGTTTGATGCTCGATGTCCATCACAAAGGCCGCGCGATCGTCTCGAGCGGCAGCCGCGAGGAGATGGAGCGCGACGTGCAGGCGATGCACGGCTACGGCCTGTGGGCGACCCTCCAGCAGGAGCGCTGATGTCGGGACGGTTCGAACCGCTGCCCGGCGGCGGTGCCTCCCTCGCGCTGGACGAGGTCGAGATCTCCATTCTGCGCAGCCTGGCCATGCAGCTCGCCGAGCTGATCGGGCCGGGTGACCAGCCCGCCGAGGGCGGTGACCCCCTGGACGCGCTCTTCGCCGACGGCCCCAGCAAGCCGCCGGCCGATCCGGCGCTGGCCCGGCTGTTCCCGGACGCCTACTGCCCCCCGGACCAGGAGCTGGGGTCGCGGGAGGAGAAGGAGGCGCGGGAGGCGTCCGCGGAGTTCCGCCGCTTCACCGAGAACGACCTGCGGGCGCGCAAGCGCGACGACGCCCTGACGGTCGTGCGCGACCTGGACTCGCTGGCCTCCGGAGCCTCCGCCGGGGCCCCGGGCGTGCTGGAGCTGGCGCCGGAGAAGGCCCGGCACTGGCTGACCGCCCTGAACGATCTGCGGCTGGCCATCGGGACCCGGCTGGAGGTCACCGACGAGGACGACGGCGGTGACCTGCTGCGGCTGCCCGACTCCGATCCGCGCAAGCCGATGGTGATGGCGTACTTCTGGCTCGGCGGGCTGCAGGAGACCCTCGTCGAGACACTGATGCCGGAATGATCTCCTCCGGCGATTACTGAGTGTTCGTTTAGAGGATGCTCAACTCCGGATAACGATCGCATCACTGCGGTTGTGAACTTTGTTGTACTGAATAACTTTTGTCCGCTTCTTCCTGTGGTGTGCACCACACGTGGCTCAGTCGATCAGCGTTGCGGTCGTGGTAAATCTTCACGATCGCAGCCAGCCGCCACAGGGAGAAAGGCGCAGCAATATGACCTCAGCGGCTCCTGAAGAGGACTATGAGCGCGGCCTGGGCAGTCGCCAGGTACAGATGATCGCAATCGGTGGCGCCATCGGCGTCGGCCTGTTCATGGGCGCCGGAGCGAACATCGCCAAGGCCGGCCCGAGCATCATCCTGATGTACGCCCTCGCGGGTGTGGTCGTCTTCTTCATCATGAGAGCGCTCGGTGAGCTGCTCCTCTATCGGCGGTCCACGGGCTCCTTCGCGGAATACATCCGGGAGTTCCTGGGCCCGTTCTTCGGCTATGTGACCGGCTGGACCTACTGGCTGCTGTGGGTGGTGACCGGCATGGCCGAGCTCACGGCCGCCGCCATCTACATCAACTTCTGGTTCCCCTCGATCCCGCAGTGGGTCAGCGCCCTGGTCTTCCTGGTGGTGCTCTTCGGGGTCAACCTGATCTCGGTCAAGGTCTTCGGTGAGGTCGAGTTCTGGTTCTCGATGGTCAAGGTCACCGCGATCATCGGCATGATCGTGATCGGCCTCGGTGTGCTCACCCTCGGTTTCTCCGACGCCGGTGACACCGCCGCCGCCTCGAACCTCTGGTCCCATGGGGGGTTCTTCCCCAACGGCATCGGCGACAGCCTGATGACCCTCCAGGGCGTGATGTTCGCCTACATCGCCGTCGAGCTCGTCGGCGTCACCGCGAGCGAGTCCGAGGACCCGGAGAAGACCCTGCCCAAGGCGATCAACACGCTGCCGTGGCGCATCATCATCTTCTACGTGGGTGCGCTGACGGTGCTGCTGGCGGTCGTCAAGTGGACCGAGTTCTCGGCCGGCGAGAGCCCCTTCGTGCACGGCTTCTCCACGATCGGCATCCCCCTCGCCGCCGGTATCGTCAACTTCGTCGTCCTGACCGCGGCCCTGTCCTCCTGTAACTCCGGCATGTACTCCACCGGCCGGATGCTGCGCGACCTCGCGACCAGCGGTGAGGGGCCGAGGATCTTCGCCCGGCTCAACGTCCAAAAGTCCCCGGCCATCGGCATCACCTTCTCCGTCCTCTTCATGGGGATCGGCGTGCTCCTCAACTACGTCGTCCCCGAGAAGGCGTTCACCTACGTCACCTCGGTGTCCACGGCCTGCGGCATCTGGACCTGGCTGATGATCCTGTTCGCCCACATCCGGTACCGCCGCGCGTTCCGCGCCGGCCGGCTGCCCGCCTCGAGTTTCCCGGCCCCGGGCGGCTCGTTCTTCAGCTGGGTGGCGGTGGTCTTCCTGCTGTTCGTAACCTGCCTGGTCGCCTACGACAAGGACGCCCGGGTCTCCCTGTACATCGGCGCCGGTTGGGCCGTCTGCCTGGTGATTGGCTGGTACGTCCTCAAGGCCCGCGGCGGGGCTCAGCCGCTCGGCGAGAGCGCCGAGGCGGAGCCGGAGTACGCGCGCAAGTAAGCCGTATCGCCTTTCGGGCGGCGTATCTCAGCAGGCGGGCTCCGGACCACTGTCCGGAGCCCGCCTCCTATTGTGTGCTCATGCTGACCATCACCCAGGCGCTTCACGACAAGATCGTCGCGCACGCCCGCGCCGACCACCCCGACGAGGCATGCGGCGTGATCGCGGGCCCGGCCGGAAGCGGCCGCCCCGAGCGGTTCATCCCGATGCTGAACGCGGCCCGCTCGCCCACCTTCTACGAGTTCGACTCGGGTGACCTGCTGAAGCTCTACCGCGAGATGGACGACCGGGACGAGGAACCGGTGGTCATCTACCACTCGCACACCGCCACCGAGGCGTACCCCTCCCGTACCGATATCTCCTACGCCAATGAGCCCGGTGCTCACTACGTCCTGGTCTCCACGGCCGAATGCGGCAATGACGAGGGGCCCGTCCAGTTCCGGTCCTTCCGGATCGTGGACGGCGAGGTCACCGAGGAAGAGGTCGAGATCGTCCCGGGAGGCTGAATGGCCTGCGCGTCTCGTATCGTGGTCGTTACCCATCCGTATCATGAGATGACCTACCGGAGCCCGGACCGGGAATCGATACGATGAGTCCATGGTTTTCGATGACGTGAGCGAGAAGACGCCGGGCATGCTGCTCGTGGCGCGGCTCCACGTCGACCTGTGCCGGCTCGCCAGCGCGATGTGTCCGCGCCGCGCCGTGGCCGCCTGAGCGCGCGCCCGAGACGCCCCGACGCCCTTCGACGACGTCCTCCCGGCCGCTCCGGCCCGGGAGTCCACCCCCGCCCTCCGACAGGAGCTTAAGAATGGCCATCGAGGTCCGCATCCCGACCATCCTCCGCACCTACACCGACGGCCAGAAGGCGGTCGAGGGCAGCGGGACCACGCTCGCCGAGCTCTTCACCGACCTCGAGACCCGGCACGCCGGGATCCAGGAGCGCCTGGTCGACGGCGGTGAGCTGCGCCGCTTCGTCAACGTCTATCTGAACGACGAGGACGTCCGCTTCCTCGACGGCATCTCCACCAAGCTCTCGGACGGCGACAACGTGACGATTCTCCCCGCCGTCGCCGGCGGAAGGCTCTGATGCGGTACGACAGCCCGCTGGCAGCGGTCGGCAATACGCCGCTCGTCCGGCTGCCGCGGCTCTCGCCCTCCTCCGACGTACGGATCTGGGCCAAGCTGGAGGACCGCAACCCGACCGGCTCGATCAAGGACCGCCCCGCGCTCCATATGATCGAACAGGCCGAGAAGGACGGCCGGTTGACCCCCGGCTGCACCATCCTCGAGCCCACCTCCGGCAACACCGGTATCTCGCTCGCGATGGCGGCCAAGCTCAAGGGCTACCGCATCGTCTGCGTGATGCCGGAGAACACCAGCGAGGAGCGGCGGCAGCTGCTCGCCATGTGGGGCGCGGAGATCATCTCCTCGCCCGCCGCCGGCGGCTCCAACACCGCCGTCCGGGTGGCCAAGGGGCTGGCGGAGGAGCACCCGGACTGGGTGATGCTCTACCAGTACGGAAACCCGGACAACGCCGGTGCCCACTACGCCACCACCGGCCCCGAGATCCTCGCCGATCTGCCCTCCCTCACCCACTTCGTCGCGGGTCTCGGCACCACCGGCACCCTGATGGGCGTGGGCCGCTTCCTGCGCGAGAACAAGCCGGACGTTCAGATCGTGGCGGCCGAACCGCGCTACGACGACGTCGTCTACGGACTCCGCAACCTGGACGAGGGGTTCGTCCCCGAGCTGTACGACGAGTCCGTGCTGACCACCCGCTTCTCCGTCGGCTCCGAGGACGCGGTGACCCGCACCCGGGAACTCCTCGCCCAGGAAGGCATTTTCGCGGGCGTGTCGACCGGCGCGGCCCTGCATGCCGCGCTCGGTGTCGCCGGTAAGGCGGTCAAGGCCGGGCAGAGCGCCGATGTGGTCTTCGTCGTCGCCGACGGTGGCTGGAAGTACCTGTCCACCGGTGTCTACACGGCGGCCACCACCGAGGAGGCGATCGCGACGCTGCACGGACAGCTCTGGGCCTAGCCCTTCGGGCCGATCGGCCGGCGGGGGGCAGGGCCGGGCGCCACCCGGCTCCGTCCTGGTGATTCCGCCCACAACGCGGCCCCGTGGAGGAGCTGCCTGGGCTTTTGCGCCTTACGCTCGTGGGCACCGCATGACCCCCCGCACCCGCCCATGGCCTTCGGCATGGGGACCCCTCAAGGAGGTTCCTGCTTCATGAAGCTCACCGTCGTCGGATGCTCAGGGTCGTTCCCGTCCGCGGAATCGGCCTGCTCGAGCTACCTCGTAGAGGCCGACGGCTTCCGGCTGCTCCTCGACATGGGCAATGGCGCCCTTGGCGAGCTGCAGCGCCACTGCGGTCTCTACGACCTCGACGCCGTACTGCTGTCCCATCTCCACCCCGATCACTTCATCGACATGTGCGGATACTTCGTCGCGCGCTACTACCGGCACGACGGTGGCCGCGCCGAGGCGATCCCCGTCTACGGCCCCGAGGACACCGAGCGGCGGCTGGTCCAGGCGTACGACGACCTGCCCGATGAGAAGTCGATGCGTGAGGTCTTCGACTTCCGCACCCTGACGCCCGGCAGCTTCGACATCGGCCCCTTCACCATCCGCGCCGAGCGCGTCTGCCACCCCGTGGAGGCGTTCGGCTTCCGGATCGAGTACGGCGGCCGCTCGCTGGTCTACTCGGGCGACACGGGCCCCTGTGAGGCCCTGGTGGACCTGGCCCGGGGCGGGGACCTCTTCCTGTGCGAGGCGGCCTTCACACACGGCAAGGAGGACATCCCGGAGCTGCATCTCAACGGCCGCCAGGCGGGTGAGCACGCGCTGCGGGCGGGGGTCGGGAGCATGGTGCTCACCCATATCCCGCCATGGACGGACCCCCAGATCAACCAGCGCGACGCCCAGGCGGTCTTCGGCGGCCCGGTGGAGCTGGCCAAGGCGGGCGCGGTCTACGAGGTGTAACCGGCGGTGAACGCAGAAGCGCCGGGCTGGAGGACCAGCCCGGCGCTTCGCCGTTTCGCGCGCCCGGTGGCTACTTCTTGCCGTCCGCCACCGCGGCGTCGTCCAGGGAGTCCTCCGGTTCTCGTCCCGGCGTCGGGATGTTGAACTTCGTGATCACGAAGCGGAAGACCACGTAGTAGACGACGCTGAACGCCAGCCCGATCGGGATCAGCATCCAGGCCTTCTCGCTGTGCGACCACCCCAGCAGGTAGTCGAACAGCCCGCCGGAGAAGGTGAAGCCGCTGCGGATGCCGAGTGCCCAGGTCAGCGCCATGGAGAGGCCCGTCAGCACCGCGTGGATGCCGTACAGCAGGGGCGCGATGAACATGAACGAGAACTCGATCGGCTCGGTGACACCGCAGACGAACGCCGTCAGCGAGACCGAGATCATCATTCCCATCACGGCCTTGCGCCGCTCGGGACGGGCGCAGTGCGCGATCGCCAGACCGGCGGCGGGCAGCGCGAACATCATGATCGGGAAGAAGCCGGTCATGAACATTCCGGCCGACGGGTCGTCGTGGAAGTAGCGCGCGATGTCGCCGTGCCAGGTCTGGCCGCCGGAGTTGAAGTCGCCGAACTGGAACCAGGCGAACGAGTTCAGCAGCATGTGCATGCCGACCGGGATCAGCAGTCGGTTGACCACACCGAAGATCCCCGAGCCGACCGCGCCATTGGAGGACAGCCACTCGGAGAAGTTGTTGAGTCCGTCGCCTATCGGGCCCCAGAGGTAACCGAAGAGCACGCCGTAGATCACGCCCGCGAAGGACATCAGGATCGGGATGAAGCGGCGGCCGCTGAAGAAGCCCAGCCAGTCCGGCAGCCGGGTGCGGTGGTACTTCTCCCACAGCACCGCGGCGGTCAGGCCGACCACGATGCCGCCGAGGACGCCCGGGTCCTCCGGCTTGCCGGTCACCTCGCTGACGAACCCGGTCAGGACGTTCTTGTAGACGAGGAAGCCGACCAGGCCCGCGAAGGCCGTGGTGCCGTCCGACTTCTTCGCGAAGCCGATGGCCACGCCGATGCAGAAGAGCAGGGCCAGGTTGTCGAAGAGCGCGCCGCCCGCGTGGGCGAAGATCTCCGCGAGCTTGTTCCAGCCGAGTCCCGTCTTGCCGAAGACGTCGTCCTGGCCGAGCCGGCTCAGGATGCCCGCGGCGGGCAGAGCGGCGACGGGGAGCTGGAGGCTGCGCCCGATCTTCTGCATACCCTTGATCAGACCGGCACCCCGCTTCTGGGCGGGCGCGGTCGGCGCGGTGGCCGTACTCATCGGATTCCTCCTGGTGAGGCGGGCTCTCAGGGGAGGGGCGGCCCGCGCTATGGTCTAAACCACATGTGGTGTAGACCTGTTGTAGCACGTAGGGATCCGCTAAAGGAATCTATCGTTCCAAGTGACGAGTGACTTCCTCACCCGCATAATGGTGTAGACCACTTGCCGCAACGCGGACACCACGCGGACAGCAGGACGACAGGAGCGAACATGGCCACCAAGGCTGACAAGATCGTCGAGGGGCTCGGCGGCATCGACAACATCGTCGAGATCGAGGGCTGCATCACCCGTCTGCGTACCGAGGTCAAGGACGCCGCCCTGGTCGACGAGGCCCTGCTGAAGGCCGCGGGCGCGCATGGCGTGGTGAAGATGGGCACCGCGATCCAGGTGGTCATCGGCGCCGACGCGGACCCCGTCGCCGCCGAGATCGAAGACCTGATGTGACCTTCCGCGACCTGAGGTGACCTTCCCGGCCGGGAGGGCCGTCTCCCGGGGGCGGGGCCCTCGCCGGACGCGGACCGGGGGCCTCCGCGATGCCGATAGGCTCATCTCATGTCTCGTATCGACGGCCGCACCCCTGATCAGCTCCGACCCGTGACCATCGAGCGCGGATGGAGCAAGCATGCCGAGGGCTCGGTCCTCGTCTCCTTCGGCGATACGCGGGTCCTGTGCACCGCGAGCGTCACCGAGGGCGTGCCGCGCTGGCGCAAGGGCAGCGGCGAGGGATGGGTCACCGCGGAGTACGCGATGCTGCCGCGCTCCACCAACACCCGGGGCGACCGCGAGTCCGTCCGCGGCAAGATCGGCGGCCGTACGCATGAGATCTCCCGTCTCATCGGCCGCTCGCTGCGCGCGGTGATCGACTACAAGGCGCTCGGCGAGAACACCATTGTCCTGGACTGCGATGTCCTCCAGGCCGACGGCGGCACCCGCACCGCCGCCATCACCGGCGCCTATGTGGCCCTGGCCGAGGCCATCGGCTGGGCCCGGGGCAAGAAGCTCATCAAGGCCACCCGGCAGCCGCTGACCGGCACCGTCTCCGCCGTCAGCGTCGGCATCGTCGGCGGCATCCCGCTGCTCGACCTCTGCTACGAGGAGGACGTGCGCGCCGAGACCGACATGAACGTGGTCTGTACCGGTGACGGACGCTTCGTCGAGGTGCAGGGCACGGCGGAGGGCGAGCCCTTCGCCCGCGAGGAGCTGAACGGGCTGCTGGACCTCGCCGTGGCCGGCTGCGACACCCTGGCGGAGATCCAGCGCGCGGCGCTGGCCCAGGAGATGTGACGGCGGCCCGAAGCAACCGTCGCGCGGCGCCCGGCGTTTAGTCAGGTACCAGCACCGTTCCCGGGGAAGGACCCATTCCATGGCGCCGCGCCACCGTCACCGCCGTACCACCGCCGTCACCGCTCTCGCCGCCGTCGCGCTCATCGTGCCGGTCACCGTCGGGTGCAGCGCGGTGGAGAAGGCCCTCGACTGCGCCCAGCTCGCGGTCGAGATAACCAACGACGTGGACGACCTCCAGGACGCCCTGAGCGGCGCCGCGGCCAATCCGCAGGACGCCGACAAGATCCTGGACGCCCTCGACAAGGACATCGACAAGGTGGGCGACCGCACCGACAACGCGGACGTCGGCAAGGCCGTGGACGACCTCCAGAAGGCCCTGGACAACGTCCAGAAGTCGGTGGACAGCGGCAAGCACCCCGATATGAGTCCGGTCAGGGACGCGGCGGGCGAGCTGACCGGTGTCTGCTCGCCCTGACTGCCCCTCGATAATCGAGAGCTATGCAGCAACACACTGAGGGACACCGCCCGCACCCCCGCCGTCTGGTCCTCGCGACCCGCAACGCCTACAAGATCACCGAACTGCGCTCGATCCTGGGCGAGACCGGCCTCGACGCCGAACTCGTCGGCGCCGACGCCTATCCGGAGCTCCCGGACGTCAAGGAGACCGGCGTGACCTTCGCGGAGAACGCCCTCCTCAAGGCCCACGCCCTCGCCCAGGCCACCGGCCACCCCGCCATCGCCGACGACTCCGGCCTCTGCGTGGACGTCCTCGGCGGCGCCCCCGGCATCTTCTCGGCCCGCTGGTCGGGCCGGCACGGCGACGACCGCGCCAACCTCGACCTGCTGCTCGCCCAGCTCTCCGACGTCCCCGACGAACACCGCGGCGCCCACTTCGCCTGCGCCGCCGCCCTCGCCCTCCCCGACGGCACCGAGCGCGTCGTCTCCGGCCGGCTCACCGGCACGCTCCGTCATGAGCCCGTGGGCGGCGGGGGGTTCGGCTACGACCCGATCCTCCAGCCCCACGGCGAGACCCGCACCTGTGCCGAACTGGACCCGGAGGAGAAGAACGCCATCAGCCACCGCGGCAAGGCGTTCCGCGCCATCGCCCCGATCGTCCGCGAACTCCTGGGGTGAGCCCCGTAGGACTCCGCAGGCCCGGCCCGCGATAGACGGGCCGGGCCTGGGTTCGCGCGGCGTGCGGCCGGAGGGACTCGAACCCTCACGGGAGTTACCCCACTGGGACCTAAACCCAGCATGACTGCCAATTCCATCACGGCCGCTCGGCACGGTCATGGTACTGCCTGGTGAACGGGGGCCGGGGCGGCAGCCCCGGGTCCGTCACAGCCCCAGGTCTTTGATGATCTTGGCTACGTGGCCGGTGGCCTTGACGTTGTACAGGGCGCGCTCGACCTTGCCCTGCTCGTCGACGATGACGGTGGAGCGGATCACGCCGACGACCGTCTTGCCGTACAGCTTCTTCTCGCCGAAGGCGCCGTACGCCTCGAGGGTCTCCTTGGCGGGGTCGGCGAGAAGCGTGACCTTCAGGTGCTCCTGGTCCCGGAACTTGGCCAGCTTCTCGGGCTTGTCGGGCGAGATGCCGATGACGTCGTAGCCGTGGCCGGCCAGGAAGGCGAGATTGTCGGTGAAGTCGCACGCCTGCTTGGTGCAACCGGGGGTGAGCGCGGCGGGGTAGAAGTAGACGATCACCTTGCGGCCGGCGTGGTCGGCGAGCGAGACCTCCCTGCCGTCCGCGTCGGGGAGGGTGAAGGCGGGGGCGGTGTCGCCGGGCTGCAGTCGCTCGCTCATGGTCTGGTGCTCCTCGTGGCATCGGGGGTACGTACCCGACATTAGCCAGCTTCCCGTCCGGGGGTGCCGTGGGGCGGGGAGGAGGGCGAGCTGACAGACTGTCCATCACGAATCATCGAGACTGACGGAGGCAGCGCGGTGTCGGATGCCAGGACCCCTGCGCAGATCGAGGCGGACATCGCCCGCAGGCGGCAGGAGCTCGCCCTGACGCTCGACGAGATCGGGGTGCGGGTGCACCCGAAGACGATCATCGGGGACGCGAAGGCGAAGGCGGCTTCGGCCGTGGACCGGACCGCCGGGCGGGCCTATGTGTCCGCCAACCGCGTGGTGGCGGGCGTGCGCGGCCAGTTGGTGTCGGAGGAGGGGCGGCCCCGCATGGAGCGGATCGTGCCGGTCGCGCTCGCCGTGGCCGGGCTGGTCGGGCTGCTCGCGCTCTCGGCGCGGTCCTCCCGGTCCGCCAAGGCGTCCCGCTCCTCGTGGTGCTCCAAGCGGCACCGCTGAGCGAAGGCGGCCGGCACCGGCCCTGAGGCGTCATCGCGCCGTCCGGCCAGGTACGGTCATGGCGTGAGTGCGAACACGACCCATGACAAGCTGCCCATCCGGATGCTGCACGACCGTGTGCTGGTCCGCACCGACATTCCGGAGGGCGAGCGCCGGTCGTCCGGCGGCATCGTCATCCCCGCCACCGCGGCGGTCGGCAGGCGGCTGGCCTGGGCCGAGGTGGTCGCGGTCGGGCAGAGCGTACGGACCGTGGAGCCCGGTGACCGGGTGCTCTACGACCCGGAGGACCGGGCCGAGGTCGAGGTCCGCGGGGTCGCCTACGTCCTGATGCGGGAGCGCGATCTGCACGCGGTGGCCGCCGAGCGGCTGGAGGGCGCGGAGGACTCCACGGGGCTCTACCTGTAGGCGCGGCCGCGGGATCGGATACGACAGAGGGTGGTGACGGTATCCGTCACCACCCTCCACTGTTCGTGGCCCGTGGTCTCAGCCGCCCACCGGCCCCCCTGGGCCGCCCGGATCGCCGCCCGGATCACCGGGCCCGCCCGGACCGCCCGGTCCCGGCTCGGTCGTCGGCCCGCCGGTGGGGATGTCCGTCGGCGGGGTGGGGATGGTCGGGGGCGTGGTGGGCACCGTCGGCGGGTTGTCGGTCGGCGCCGTGGGGACCGAGGTGTCCGGCGGGGCGCCGGTCGGGGGCGTGGTGACCACCGGCGGCAGGGAGCCCGGCGGCTGCTGGCCGGTCTGGGAGCCGTCGGGGGTGCTCGCCCCGTCCTCCAGCCGCAGATCGAACTCGGCCGGTGGCTTGCCGTCCAGCGCGCCCGAGGTGTACTGCGCCCAGATCTCGGCGGGATAGCCGCCGCCGTTGATCCGCTCCAGGCCCGTCGCCCCGTACAGCGGCTTCTGCACGCCGGTATTGGAGTCCTGCCCCATCACCGCGACCACGGTCGCCAGATCCGGGGTGTAGCCCGCGAACCAGGCGGCCTTGTCCTCCTCCGCGGTGCCCGTCTTGCCCGCCGCCGGGCGCTCGGCGGCCTGGGCGGCGGTGCCGGTGCCGCCGTCCACCACGCTCTGCAGTATCGAGGTGGTGGTGTCGGCGGCGCTGCGCGGGATGGCCTGCCGGTTCTCCCGGTCCGGGAGATCGACCCGCGCACCGTCCTTGGTGACCTCCTCGACCAGGCTGTACCTGCCGTGCTCGCCGTGGTTGGCGAGGGTCGCGTACGCCTCGGTCATGTCCAGCACGCTCGCGGTGGCGGGGCCGAGCGCGATGGAGGGGGAGGCGTGCAGATCGGGGGTGTTCTTGGGGACGCCCAGGTCGATGGCGGTCTGCTTGACCTTGGAGGGGCCGACGTCCTGGGCCATCTGCGCGTACACCGAGTTCACGGAGTTGTCGGTGGCCGTGGTGACGTCGATGTCGCCGTAGTCGACGTCGTCCTCGTTGGCGGGGGCGTAGCCGGTGGGCCCCTCCGGGCCGACGACCTCGCGCTTGTTGTCGCCGTTGTAGAGGGTGTCCGGGGTGATCGTCTGACCGTCCTGGGTGGTGGACCCGTAGCGCACCGCCGAGGTGAAGACGAATGGCTTGAACGTGGATCCCACCTGGTAGTCACGGCGGGTCGCGTTGTTGACGAACTGCTTGGTGTAGTCGATCCCGCCGTAGAGCGCGACCACCTTCCCGGTCTTCGGGTCGATCGAGGCGCCACCCGCGCGGACATAGCGGTCGACCTTGCGGTCCTCCGGGCTGAGCTTGCTCATCAGCCGCTCGCGCACGGCCTCCGCGAAGGCGTCCTGCTTCTTCTTGTCGATCGTGGTGGTGATGCGGTAGCCGCCGCGCGCCAGGGTCTGCTCGTCGATGATCCCGTTGCTGGTGAGGTAGTCCTCGACGGCCTCGACGAGATAGCCGCGCTGGCCGGACATGCCGGAGGGGGCCCTGGCCTCGGAGGGCGCGGGGAAGGTCATCTTCTGCCGGTCGGCCCCGGTCAGCCAGCCCTTCTTCACCATGCCGTCCAGGACGTAGTGCCAGCGGGCCGTGGCCCGCCCCTTGTTCTGGGGATGGGCGACGATGTCGTAGGCGCTGGGGGCGTTCAGCAGGGTCGCCAGATACGCGCCCTGGGCGGTGTCGAGCTCGTCGATGTCCTTGCCGTAGTACGCCTGGGCGGCGGCCTGGATGCCGTAGGCGTTGCGCCCGAAGTAGCTGGTGTTGAGGTAGCCCTCGAGGATCTTGTCCTTGCTCACCTCCCGGTCCAGCTTGATCGCGATGAAGAACTCCTTGGCCTTGCGGGTGACCGTCTGTTCCTGGTCCAGGTAGTAGTTCTTCACATACTGCTGGGTGATGGTGGAGCCGGACTGCTTGCCCTTGCCGGTGGCGGTGTTCCAGGCGGCCCGGACCATCGCCTCGGGGTTGATGGCCGACTCCGAGTAGAAGTCCCGGTCCTCGGCCGCGAGCACCGCGTGCTGGATCCGCTTGGGCACCTGGCTGAGCTGGACGTTCTCCCGGTTGACCTTGCCCTCGCGGGCCAGCTGGGAGCCGTCGGAGTAGAGGAAGACATTGCTCTGGGCGATGGCGGCTCTGTTCGCCGGGGGATGTCGACGAGCAGATAGCCGGTGACGAGCCCGCCCGCGATCAGCAGGACGATCAGGAGGAAGCCGCCGAGGACCATGCGCCAGGTGGGCAGCAGCCGGCGCCATCCGGTGCGCTGGGGACGGCCCTTTCTGCCCTTGGCCGGTTTGCCCGCGGGGAGGCCGTCCGCGCGGTGCGGCGTGTCGTGGTTGCCATCGTCGATGCCGGGCCGGGCACCCGTTCCGGCCGGGCCACCGTCGATCAACTGGGGCTCGTCGCTCATGTCTCCTGAGACTCCTCGGCCGCCGTCGAGGGTTGCACGGCGGCAGGATCGTGCACGGTCGGGCGATTCGCGTCGTACGCCCGATAAAACACTGTCGCATCATCCGTTCCGGGCCGAGGACGTGGCGCGCACCCGTGACTGGTCTGTGACCGGCCATATGGATGATTCCGCTCACACCATCCGGTGAATATTGCCTGGCCGTCCCTCCGGCCACCCCACTAGGCTCCGGATTTTGGCGCCGGCCGGGCGCCGTGGTCGGGGAGGGAGGGGCGGGCGGATGCGGCTGTACGCGGCCGTCACGGTCAGCGGCTTCAAACGCTACGCGACGTATCGGGTCGCGACCGTGGCCGGGGTCTTCACCAATACCGTTTTCGGCTTCATCCTCGCCTACACGTACACCGCGTTGTGGGACGAGCGGCCGCACCTCGGCGGCTACGACCTCGCCCAGGCGCTGACCTTCGTCTGGCTCGGCCAGGCGCTGCTGGCGGCCGTGGCGCTGATGGGCGGCGGCTTCCAGGAGGAGCTGCAGGACCGCATCCGCTCCGGTGACATCGCGGTGGACCTCTACCGCCCCGTGGACCTGCAGTCGTGGTGGCTGGCCACCGAGCTCGGCCGGGCGCTGTTCCAGCTCCTGGGGCGCGGCGTGGTGCCGATGGGGATCGGGGCGCTGGTCTTCGAACTCCGCCTGCCCGCCTCGCCCTTGACCTGGCTGTGGTTCCTGCTGTCGGTGGTGCTCGCGGTGTGCGTCGGCTTCGCGGTGCGCTATCTGGTCTCGCTCGCCTCCTTCTGGCTGCTGGACGGGACGGGGCTGTCGATGCTGAGCGGGCTGCTGTGCCTGTTCTTCTCCGGGATGATCCTGCCGCTCAACGTCTTCCCGGGGCAGCTCGGCGAGATCGCCCGCGCGCTGCCCTGGGCGGCGATGCTCCAGGTGCCCGCGGATGTCTTCCTGGAGGAGCACCGGGGGGCGGGGCTGCTGGCGGCGTTCGCCTTCCAGGTGGGGTGGATGGTGGTGCTGCTGGCGGCGGGGCGGGTGCTGCAGTCGGTGGCGACCCGGAAGGTGGTGGTCCAGGGTGGCTGAGTCGGCCGTGTCGTCCGGGCTCCGGGCCTACGTCCTGATCGTCGGGATGTGGGTGCGCTCCACGATGGCGTACCGCACCTCGTTTCTGATCATGACGCTGGGGAACCTCCTCGCGACCGGCCTGGACTTCGTCGCGATCGCGTTGATGTTCACCCACATCGGGCAGCTCGGCGGCTTCACCCTTGACGAGGTGGCCTTCCTCTACGGCACCACCAGCGTCGCCTTCGGCCTCGCCGATCTCACGCTGGGCACCATGGGGCGGCTGGGGCAGCGGGTGCGCGACGGCACGATGGACACCCTGCTGGTGCGGCCGGTGCCGATACTCGCCCAGGTCGCCGCCGACCGCTTCGCGCTGCGCCGGCTGGGCCGGATCACCCAGGGGGCGGTGCTGCTCGGCTGGTCGCTGAGCCGGCTGGACATCGACTGGACGGTGGACCGGGCCCTGCTGATGCCGGTGATGCTGCTGAGCGGGGGCGCCATCTTCGGGGCGCTGTTCGTCCTCGGCGGGGCCTTCCAGTTCTGGGCCAAGGACGCCTCCGAGGTGCAGAGCGCCTTCACCTTCGGCGGGACCACGCTGTTGGAGTACCCGCCGACGGTCTTCGGCAAGGAGCTGCTGCGGGGCGTCACCTTCGTCATCCCGCTGGCCTTCGTCAACTGGCTGCCGGCGCTGCACATCCTGGGGCGCCCCGATCCGCTGGGGCTCCCGGCCCGGATCGGCTTCGCGGCGCCGCTGGTCGCCTGCGGCTGCTGTGCGGTGGCGGGGCTGGCCTGGCGGGCGGGGCTGCGGGCGTATCAGAGCACGGGGAGCTGAACGGGGAGTTGAGGGGGAGCATGGCCATGGACGATCTCATCGAGCTCGACGGTGTCGAGAAGGTGTTCCAGGTGCGGCGCAGAGCCGGGCTGATGCGCCGTGAGCGCCGCGAGGTGCGCGCCGTGGACGGCATCAGCTTCCGGGTGCCGCGTGGCGAGATGGTGGGTTACATCGGGCCGAACGGCGCCGGGAAGTCCACCACGATCAAGATGCTGACGGGGATCCTGGTGCCCAGCGGCGGACGGCTGAGGGTCGCCGGAATCGATCCCTCCAGGGAGCGGACGCGGCTCGCGCGCCGGATCGGGGTGGTCTTCGGGCAGCGGACCACCCTGTGGTGGGATCTGCCGCTGCGCGATTCGTACGCGCTGGTGCGGCGGATGTACCGGATCCCCGACGACCGCTACCGGGAGAACCTGGACCGCTGTGTGGAACTGCTCAACCTGAGCGAGCTGTTGGACGTACCGGTGCGTCAGCTCTCGCTCGGCCAGCGGATGCGCGGCGATATCGCGGCCGCCCTGCTGCACGACCCCGAGGTGCTCTATCTCGACGAGCCGACCATCGGGCTCGATGTGGTCAGCAAGGCGAAGGTGCGGGAGTTCCTGCGCGATGTGAACGCCGAGCAGGGCACCACCGTGCTGCTCACCACCCACGATCTGACCGATATCGAACTGCTGTGCAAGCGGGTTATGGTCATCGACCACGGCCGGCTGGTCTACGACGGCGGGCTCGACGGGCTGCACGCGGTGGGGGAGAGCGAGCGCACCCTCGTGGTCGACCTGGAGCAGGAGCTGCCGCCCATCGAGATCCCCGGCTCCCGGACGGTGCGGGTCGAGGGGCCCCGGCAGTGGCTGGCCTTCCCGGCGACCAGCAGCGCCGCGCCGATCGTCGCGGCGGTCGCCGACGGCTATCCGCTGGTGGACCTCTCGGTGCGCGAGCCCGAGATCGAGGACGTGATCGCGAGGATGCTGCACAGCGGGGAGGGCGGGGCGGCGGGGCGGCGAGCGTGAGCGGGGCGCTGGGGCCGGTACCCGCGCACGACGGATCGGGGGCGGCACCCCCGTACGAGATACGGGCCACGGCCGGTGCCCGCCGTTAGTCTGTCCGTATGACGAGCGCTGGTTCTTCCCAGGGGGCGAGCCCCGACCTCCCGGACCCGGCCGGGATGCGGGCCTCCGACGCCGAGCGTGAGCGGATCGCGGAGGTCCTCCGCGAAGCCGTCGCCGAAGGCCGCCTGGACATGGAGGAGTTCGACGAGCGGCTGAACGCGGCCTACACGGCGCGCACCCACGGCGAGTTGGAGCCTCTGGTACGGGACCTCCCGGTGCCCGGCAGCGCCGCTCCCGCCCCGCCGACCCCGGTCGATCGCACCGGCTGGAGGGAGCGCATCGGCGGCACCCCGACGTCCCGTTGGGGGATCGCGATCATGGGCGGCTTCCAGCGCAAGGGCACCTGGACCGTGCCGCGCCGCTTCACCGCGTTCACCCTCATGGGCGGCGGTGAGATCGATCTGCGCGAGGCCCGCTTCGAGGACCGCGAGGTCGTCATCCGCTGCTTCGCCCTGATGGGCGGCGTTCAGATCACCGTGGAGCCGGGCGTCGACACGCACGTCAGCGGCATCGGCATCATGGGCGGCTTCGACCACAGCGGAGGGGTCGAGGGCGAGCCCGGCGCGCCGCGGGTGACCGTCACCGGCCTCGCGCTCTTCGGCGGGGTCGGCGTCGAGCGCAAGCTCCGTAAGGAGGAGCACAAGCGCCTCAAGGAGGAGCGCCGCCGGGTGAAGGCCGAGCGCAGGAACGAGCTGCGCGCCGAGCGCCGGGAACTGCGGGGCGCACGGCGCGATGAGCGCCATGAGGAGCGGGAGGAGCGCCGGCTGTCCCTGGAGAAGGAACGCCGCCGCGACGACTACTAGGGCTCGTACGGGGCTTCTGAAGAGGCTCCGGCTGATCCCGCTGAGCTTGCGGCTAGAGCTCGGCCGCCGTGCGGCCCCGCAGGTGGTCCAGGTCCAGCGCCCGCGCCATCGCCCGGTAGCCGTTGTCGCTCGGGTGCAGATGGTCGCCCGAGTCGTACATCGGGCGCAGCCGCAGCGGGCTGATCGGGTCGCGCAGCGCCTTGTCGAAGTCCACGACCTCGTCGAAGACCCTCCCGGCGCGGATCTGCGCGTTGACCCGCTCGCGTACGGCGTCGAGCTGGGGGGTGTAGCCGCGGTGCCCGTAGAAGGGCGTCAGGGTGGCTCCGATGACCCGCAGGCCGCGGGCGTGGGCCTGTTCGGTCAGCCGCTTCAGGCCCCACACGATCCGGTTGGGGTCGGTCTCGTGGGGGATGCGCAGTATGTCGTTGACGCCCAGTTCGACGATCACGGCCTTGACGCCCGTACGGGACAGCACATCGCGGTCGAAGCGGGAGAGCCCGCTGGGGTTGTTGGGCGGGTACTGCGTGCCGTCGCTCAGCACGCGGTTGCCGCTGATGCCCTGGTTGAGCACGCCGAAGCGGGGCGCGCCGGGCTCGCTGCGCAGCCGCTCGGAGAGGAAGTCGGTCCACCGGTGGTTCGCCCCGGCGGTGGAGGTGATGCCGTCGGTGATCGAGTCGCCCAGCACCGCGACCGCGCCCTCGGCCTGCTTGGACCACACGTCCACGCCGGTCAGATAGCGCCAGTACGGGCTCTGCTGGGTGTAGGCGGCGCCCGCCGTGTCCTCCGTACGGTCGCCACGCGCCATGTACGACGTCTGGCGGGCGTGCGGATGGTAGGTGACGGAGCCGGACGCCTGCGGGGTGTAGGTGGTGACCAGCAGATCGGCCGAGTCCGGGACGGCGAGCCGCGCCGGGTCGCTGATGACGGCCTTACCGGGCGGGATCGTCACCCAGGAGCGGTTGTTGAAGGTGAGGCGGCGCATGGTGCCGGTCGCCGCGGTGGGGTTGCTGGGCGCGGCGGCCAGCGCCAGCGAGGCATGCGTGATCGTCAGCGGACGGCTGCTGTAGAAGTTGGAGAGCTGGATACGGGCGCTGGTGCCGCCGATGGTGGTGTGCACCACGTTCCGTATCGACATGCCCGACAGGCCGCGCAGCGTCCGCGGCTCGGCAGCCGCCGCCGAGGTGGACCAGGTGCCCACCCAGGACCCGGCCGACGCCGGGTCGGCAGAACCGCGGGCCCCCTGCGCACGGGGGTCCGTACCGCCCTTGTCGCCACTGAGCCCGATGAATATCGCGGTGGAGACGAGGATCACCACAGCCGCCAGCGCAGCGAGCACGGCATACCCCGTGCGTCTGGGCATTGGGGGCATGCTCATGAGCGGGTTGTCTCCTCGGGCGGACGGAGCCCGAGGCTCCGGAAGTGGACGGGAACGGCGGGTGGTATCCGGCAGCGCCGATGCGGTCCGGTCGGTGACTCATGATCCCATGGTGGGACCCGGCTCCGCCTGTCGGCCTGCCCCCAATGTGCTGGGTCGCTCCCCCAGACAGACGACGGGAACTCACCGTACGTTCCACCCATGGGCGACTGAGACCGGAAAGAGACAATGCACGAGGGGACGGGTCGACCGGGTGGAGCGTATGGAGCGAAGAACGACTGGTGAGACGGCGGCCCCGCCGCCCCGGGGCGCGGCTGTGCCCTTTGTCACGGACAGCCCGCTGGACGTGGAGCGGCGGCGCGGAGTGCGCCGGATGAAGGCGCTCGCCACCGGCATGCTGCTCGGCGTCGCACTGGTGTACGTGCTCGCCACGTGGGCGCGCTCCTCCGGCGTCGACGGCTGGCCCGGCTATGTCGCCGCGGCCGCCGAGGCGGGCATGGTGGGCGCCCTGGCCGACTGGTTCGCGGTCACCGCGCTCTTCCGGCGGCCCATGGGGTTGCCCATCCCCCATACGGCGATCATCCCCACCAAGAAGGACCAGCTCGGGGCCAGTCTGGGGGAGTTCGTCGGGGAGAACTTCCTCTCCGGGGACGTCGTACGGATGCGGCTGCGCGCGGTCGGCATCGGCGGTCGGCTCGGCACCTGGCTCGTCCAGCCCGAGCATGCCGAGCGGGTGACGGCCGAGCTGGCGACCGCGCTGCGCGGCGCGCTCACGGTGCTGCGCGACTCCGATGTGCAGGCGGTGGTGGGCGAGGCGATCACCCGCCGGGCGGACGCCCAGGAGGTCGCGCCGGGCCTGGGCAAGCTGCTGGAGCGCGTTGTCGCGGAGGGCGGCCACCGCCGGGCCGTGGACCTGGTGTGCCTGCGCGCCCACGACTGGCTGGTGGAGCACAACGACTCGGTGATGCAGGCGGTGACCGGCGGCGCCCCGGGCTGGACGCCGCGGTTCGTGGACCGCAAGGTCGGCGACCGCGTCTACAAGGAACTGCTGCGCTTCGTCACCGAGATGCGCGATATGCCCGCCCATCCGGCGCGCGGCGCCCTGGACCGCTTCCTCACCGACTTCGCCGGGGATCTGCAGTCCGACACCGACACCCGGGCGCGGGTGGAGCGGGTGAAGAGCGAGGTGCTGGGGCGCGGCGACGTCCAGGACATCATCGCCACGGCCTGGGCCTCGGTGCGGGCGATGATCGTCACGGCGGCCGAGGACGAGCGCAGCGAGCTGCGGCAGCGGGCGCGGGCGGCGATTCTTTCGCTGGGCAGGCGGATGGTGACGGACCAACGGCTGCGGGACAAGGTCGACGGCTGGCTGGAGGACGCCGCCGTCTATGTGGTGACGACGTATCGGGACGAGATCACCTCGCTGATCACCGAGACGGTGGCGGGCTGGGACGCGGAGCACACCTCTCGGAAGATCGAGGCCCATATCGGCCGGGATCTGCAGTTCATCCGGATCAACGGCACGGTGGTGGGTGCCCTGGCCGGGCTGGTGATCTATACGGTCTCGCGGGCGCTGGGCGGATAGCCGCGCCCTGTCTCTGGCAGGTGCGCGCGGCCTGGCCTATGGTGCGCGCGTGCGACGTCGTGGAGGGCGGGCCGTGCTCGCCCGGGGGTTGTGGACGGTCGGTGAACTCGCCGTCACCCTCGGGGTCGTGGTGCTGCTCCTGGTCGTCCACCAGCTGTGGTGGACCAACCGGCAGGCGAGGGCGGGCGCACGGCACGAGGTGGGCGTACTGGAGCGGCAATGGCGCGACGGGGCCGCCGAGTCCGGGACGCCGGCGCCGGGGGCGACGCGATCCTCCGATTCCCCTCGTGAGGACGGACGCGACCGTGACCGGGCGACCGGGGGCGGGGGTCAGGAGCCGCGCCGGGACCAGACGTACGCCGTGCTCCGGATCCCGCGCATCGGCCTTACGGTGCCCATCGCCGAGGGCATCAGCCGGGCGGCGGTGCTCAACAAGGGGTACGTGGGCCACTATCCGCGGACCGCCCAGCCGGGCCAGGCGGGCAATGTCGCCCTCGCGGGCCACCGCAACACCCACGGCGAGCCCTTCCGGCAACTGGACGAGGTGCGCACCGGCGACACGGTGCGCATCGACACCGCCGACGCCCGCTTCACGTACACGGTCGAGCGCACCCTGCCGCGCACCTCGCCCGCCGACGGCACGGTGATCGCCGGGGTGCCGTACAGCTCCGCCCATCCCCGCTACCGCTACACCGAACCGGGCTACTACCTCACGCTGACGACCTGCACCCCCGAATTCACCTCCCGCTACCGCCTGGTGGTCTGGGCCCGGCTGCGGGTCGCCGCCCCACGGGCTGTCGGCGGGGGCCATTAGACTGACGGAGCCAGGTGGGGAGACCGGCCGGGAGAGGGGGTGTGACGGTGTCGCGACGACTCGAAGCGCTGCGCATGCAGCTCGGCGTCTGCCTGTTTCTGCTGACCGGGGTTCTCCTGGCGCAGAGCGGGGCCGTCAGCGCCGTCGCCCTCGCCGCCACCGTGGCGACCACGGCCGCCGTCGCCGCGGCGCTGCTGACCTGCGCGATCCTCGCCGCCCGCGGCCGAATACCCGCCCCCGCCGGGCGGATTCGCACCGCGATACGGGACCGCGAGCGCCGTACGGCGTTCCTGCCCCAGCGGGATCCCGACGCCTCCGGACGCCCGAGGCCGCGAGCGCCGGGCCGTCGTCTGCCGACGGCCGCGTAGGCGCACCCATTTCGCTGTACGGCGGACCCCCAGCCTCCGGCGTTCGAGGAGCGGGGGCCGGGGCGTTAGTCCCGGAAGCTCCAGCATTCGTACCGCCGCGCCACGCGGCTCGTCACGCCGATGTCTTCCTCACTCCGGCACCACGAGACCCGCGGAGGGCTCCCATGTCTCTTTTCTCTTCCCTCGGCACCCTGCTGACCACCATGGCGGGCGGCCTCGACCCGCTCTTCGGCGCGTCCGCGGCGGCGGCCGCCATCGTCCTGTTCACGCTGTGCGTCCGCGCGGCACTGCATCCTCTCGCCCGTGCCGCGGTGCGCGGTGAGAAGGCGCGGGCCGCGCTCGCGCCGAAGCTCACGGAGCTGAGCCGCAGGCACAAGGGCGACCCCGAGCGGCTGCGGAGCGCCATGGCGGAGCTGCGGGCGAAGGAGGGCGCGTCACCGCTGGCGGGCTGTCTCCCGGCGTTCGCCCAGCTTCCGGTCTTCTTCGTCATGTACCACGTGTTCTCCACCGGCAGCGGCGCCGGAGACCTCCTCGGCCACACCCTCGCCGGGGCCCCGCTCGGCGACCGGTGGGGCGGGGCGCTCAGCGGTGCGCCGGGTCTGGTCTACCTCGGGCTCTTCGCGCTGATCGCGGCTGTGGCGACCTGGACGTACCTCCGTGCCCGTAGGACGACCGTCCCCGGGGCACCCGGAGTGGCCCGGGCGCTGCCGCTGCTGTCGTTCGGGACCCTCGTCACCGCCGCCGTTGTCCCGCTGGCGGCGGCGCTGTACCTGGCGACCAGCACCACCTGGACGGCGGTGGAGCGGGCCCTGCTGCACCGCGGATGACGGCGCCCATGGCGGCCACCCGTGACGGCGCCCGTGGCGGCACCCATGACGGGGCCCACAACGGCGCCCAGATCGGCACCCGTCGAAGTCACGAGTGGAACCGCTGTCCCAGTCCGTGAATGAGGTCTTGCGGGCTGGACGCCCCTGAAGAGAGGATCGATCAGCCGGTAGGCGCCTCGCACCGGCCTGTGACCTCGGGAGTCTTGGGATGAAACTGCTGCGAGTCGGACCGGCGGGCGCGGAACGCCCCGCGCTGCTCGATCAGAACGGCACCTTGCGTGATCTGTCCGCCCTGGTCCCGGACATCGACGGCGCCCTCCTCGCCGACGAGGTCGCCCTCGCGCGGCTGCGCGCGGCGGCGGCCGCCGAGGGCGACGACGCGCTGCCGGTGATCGAGGACGGCGGGGTGCGCATCGGCCCGCCGCTCGGCAGTATCGGCAAGATCGTGTGCATCGGGCTGAACTACCACGACCACGCCGCCGAGACCGGCGCCAGCGCCCCCGAAGAGCCCATCATCTTCATGAAGGCCCCGGACACGGTCGTCGGCCCCGATGACACGGTCCTCGTCCCGCGTGGCAGCGTGAAGACCGACTGGGAGGTCGAACTCGCCGTCGTCATCGGCCGCACCGCCCGCTACCTCGACTCCGACGAGGCCGCCCTCGCCTCGGTCGCGGGCTATGCGATCGCCCACGACGTCTCCGAGCGCGCCTTCCAGATCGAGCGCGGCGGCCAGTGGGACAAGGGCAAGAACTGCGAGACGTTCAACCCGCTTGGCCCCTGGCTGGTGACCGCCGACGAGATCCCCGACCCGCAGGCCCTGGGCCTGCGCCTCTGGGTCAACGGCGAGGTCAAGCAGGACGGCACCACCGCGGACCAGATCTTCGGGGTGGCCCATGTGGTGCGCTACCTCAGCCAGTTCATGACCCTCTACCCCGGCGATGTCATCAACACCGGCACCCCGGCGGGCGTGGCCATGGGCCGCCCGGAGCCCAAGCCGTACCTCCGCTCCGGCGATGTCGTCGAGCTCGAGATCGACGGGCTGGGGCGCCAGCGCCAGGAGTTCAAGGACGCGTAGCCGGATGCCGGGCCCGGATGCCGGGAGGGGCGGCCCCGCCGGGGCCGCCCCTCCGCACGGCCGCCTCAGGCCGTCGCCGCCAGATAGCGCTCCAGCGCCTCCACCACCAGCGCGTGGTCCTCGGCCTGCGGCAGCCCCGAGACGGCGACCGCGCCGATGACGCCCGTGCCCGTCACATGGAGGGGGAAGGCGCCGCCGTGCGCGGCGTACCGGTCGGGGTCGAGGCGGGAGGACTCCTCGAAGCCGGCGCCCTTGGCGCGGAAGCGGGCGCCGACGAGGTACGAGCTCGCCCCGTAGCGCTCCACGACCCGGCACTTGCGCTCCAGCCAGGCGTCGTTGTCGGGGGAGGTGCCCGGCAGGGCGCGGTGGAAGAGCCGCTGACCGGCCCGGTGGATGCCGATCGTGACGGCGGCGCCGCGCTCCTGGGCCAGGTCGGCGACGAGACAGCCCAGACGCCAGGCGTCGTCGTTGTCGAAGCGGGGCAGGCGCAGCCGGCGCTCCTGCTCCTCGATGCGGGATATCAGCTCGGTGTGCTCGCTCATGCGGGGACCTCGATCCGGACGGTACGGCGCTCCACGGCCGACATCCGGGCCGCCTCCAGCACATGCAGGGCGGCCGCGGCCTCGGCGGCGGTGACGGGCGGCGGGGTGCCGTCGCGGAGGGCAGCGGCGACGGCGGCGTAGTACGCGGGGTAGTCGCCCTGGAGGGTCGGCACCGGGACCCCGCCGCCGGTCAGCGGGGACTCTCCGGCGCCCAGCCGGCCCCATTCGCTCTCCGGCTCGGCGCCCCATTCCGCGGACGCGTCGCCGGGGCGCAGCCCCTCGCGCAGGGCGGCCTCCTGCGGGTCGAGGCCGTACTTCACATAGCCCGACCCGCTGCCCAGCACCCGGAAGCGCGGGCCGAGCTGGGCGGTGATCGCGCTCATCCACAGGTGGGAGCGGACCCCGCTGGTGTGGGTGAGGGCGATGAAGGTGTCGTCGTCGGTCTGCGCCCCGGGACGGCGCACATCCACCTCGGCGTAGACGGACTCGACGGGGCCGAAGAGGGTGAGCGCCTGGTCGACGAGGTGGCTGCCCAGGTCGTACAGCAGCCCGCCGACCTCGGCCGGGTCGCCGGACTCCCGCCAGCCGCCCTTGAGCTGCGGCCGCCAGCGCTCGAAGCGCGACTCGAAGCGCTGCACGTCGCCGAGCGCGCCCTCGGCGAGCAGCTTGCGGAGGGTGAGGAAGTCGTTGTCCCAGCGGCGGTTCTGGAAGACGCTCAGCAGCAGCCCGCGGGCCTCGGCGAGCGCGGCCAGCTCCTCGGCCTCGGCGGCGGTCGCGGCCAGCGGCTTGTCGACGACGACCGGCAGCCCTGCCTCGAGAGCGGTGCGGGCGAGCGGGACATGGGTGCGGTTCGGGGAGGCGATGACGATCAGGTCCAGCTCATCCGCCCGGCTCCACAGTTCATCGGCGGAGTCCGCGAGACGGACATCGGGGAACTCGGCGCGCGCCTGCCGCTGCCGCTCCGGGCTGGAGGTGACGATGGTGTCCAGCACCAGTCCCTCGGTGGCAGCGATCAAGGGGGCGTGGAAGACGGATCCGGCCAGGCCGTAGCCGATCAGTCCCACGCGGACGGTGCTGCTGTCATCCATGGCATCCATGAGGCCACTTTGGCAACAGTGTTGCCAAAGTGCAAGCGGTGGCCACAATGGAGGGGTGAACAGCACCATGTCGGGGGCGGCCGGGCCCGGAGCCAATCTGACCGCCCTGCGCAGCCATAACGCCGCGCTCGTCCTGCGTCTGCTGCGCGACGCGGGCGAGGCCGGCGTCAGCCGACCGGAGCTGGCCGGCCACACCGGCCTCACCCCCCAGGCCGTCAGTAAGATCACGGCGCGGCTGAGGACGGAGGGGCTGGCGGTGGAGGCCGGTCAGCGCGCTTCGACCGGCGGCAAACCGCCCGCCGTACTCCGCCTGGTCCCGGGCGCCCGCCATGCGATCGGGCTGCACCTCGACCGCGATGAGCTGACGGCCGTTCTCGTCGACCTCGCGGGCACACCGGTCGCCGCCCGTACGGCGCCCTTCGACTTCGGCGCGGGGGCGGAGGAGGCCCTTACGGCGGCCACCGCCGAGGTCAGGGCGCTCCTCGCGGACGCCTGTACCGGCCCTGACGCCGGGACCGGCCTTACGGAGACCGGCACGGAGACGGGTGGCGCGACCGGTACCGAGACGGGTGGCGCGGCGGGCGGCGGCCTGGCGGGCGGGCTGCTCGGCGTCGGTGTCGCCGCGCCCGGTCCGCTCGACCACTGCTCGGGCGTGCTGCACCGCGTCACCGGCTTCCCCCAGTGGGACGGCTTCCCGCTGCGCGACGCGCTCGCCGAGCGGCTCGGCCTGCCCGTCGTCCTCGACAAGGACACCAACGCCGCGGCGCTCGGGCTGGTGACCGCCGGGACCGCCCCATCGGCCGCCTATCTCCATCTGGGCACCGGCCTCGGTGCCGGTCTGATGCTCGGCGGGGACGTCTACCGAGGGGCGCGGACCGATGCGGGGGAGTTCGGGCATCAGGTGATCCAGCTCGACGGGCCGCCCTGCGAATGCGGCAATCGCGGCTGCCTGGAGGCGCTGTGCCTGGCCGCCGTCGCACGCGACGACCATACGGATGCGGCGCGGCTGCTCGGCGTCGGTGCGGCCAACCTCGTACGGCTGCTCGACGTCGACCGGGTGCTGCTGGGCGGCCGGGTGGTGCTGGCCGGCCCCGAGCCCTACGTTCGCGGTGTGGCCACGATGCTCGCCGAGGACTCCGCCCGCGCCAGCCGCCTTACCGTGCCCGTGGATGTGGTGGAGCGGGGCGGGCGGGCCGTGGTCGAGGGCGCCGCCCGGCTCGTCCTCGCACCGCTGTTCGCACTGGGCTGATCGAGGGGGATCCTGACCGCCAGTCGGGGGCAATCCGGGCCTGGTGCGGTGTGTCGCCGTGCGGACGCGGAATGTAGCGCAGTGCTCGGGGAAACCCCGCACAGCAGAGGTCACTCATGCGCTTGCCCACCGCACTGTCCCTACGAGCTGTCCTTCCGGCGGCCGCGCTCGCGTTCGCCCCCGCCCTCTATGGAATCCCGGTGCACGCCGCCGAGGCCGAGTCCGCCGCCTGTGGGGGCCGGAACGCCTCCGACTTCCCGATCGAAGCCCATCTGCGCGATGGGCCCGATCAGTACGCCCGGGGCGGCGGCTGGCGCGGCTGGCACCTCGAACTGCGCAATGCCACGGACACCGGCTGCCGCGCCATCCACCCCATCGCCGTCCTGATCGACGAGGCCCGTGAACTGCGGCCCCGCCATATTGGTTTCGAGTTCCTGGACCCGTCCGCGGAGGGCGGCGCCACCTGGCGGGCCGTCTCCTTCCAGACGACGGACGAGGACGAGAACATCGGGGTCTTCGACAACAGCCACTTCAAGGGTTTCACCGTGCCCGCGCACAAGACCGTCGACGTGCAGGTACGCACGCGGTTCACCGAGGACGCGCCCGAGGGTCCGGTGACGGCCAACGCCATCGCCGTACAGCGGCACGCGGACGATGGCGACTGGGTGGGGCAGTCGAACGACTACGCATTCCACATCGGCCCGGCGGCGACGGGGGCGGCTTCGGGTACGGGCGCGGATGCGGGTACGGGCGCGGGTACGGGCGCGGGTACGGAGGCCGGGGCGGGTACGGAGGCCCTGACGGGTACCGGAACGCGGACGAGGGCCGCTACGGGCGCCGTCAGGGACAGGGAGACGGATACCGGTGCCGGCGCCGGAACCGCTACCGACGGAGCCACCGAGACCAAGCCCGCACCGCAGCCGACCACCCGCTCCAAGAGCCCCACGGCCGTTCCGACGCGCACGCCCGAGAAGACCCGGCCCTCCGCCGCGCCGAGCCGGACGCCGAGCGCCGGCGCAAGCCATGAGGAGAGCCGTCCGGCCACGGTGCCGCCCCGTGCCGACAGCGACGCCGATGGCGACGCGGAGGCGGACGCCGACGTGGGCGCGGAGGCCGACGTCGACACCGATCCCAGTGCCGAGACGGACACGGGGACCGGAGCGGATGCCGGGACGGATACGGATACGGGCGCCGATACCGAGCTGGGTGCGGATGTCGACACGGACGTGGACACCGACGCGGACGCGGACCTCGGCTCGGACCTCGGCTCGGACGCCGACGCCGACGCCGACGCCGGTACGGACGCCGACGCCGGTACCGGCACCGACCTCGACGAGAGCCTGGACACCGACACCGACCTCGGTACCGACACCGACCTGGGCACGGACACCGCGCTGGGCACGGAGACCGACGATCCCAGCGCCGAAACCGACCTGGGCACCGAAACCGACCTGGGCACCGAGACGGAGCTGGGCACCGACCCCGGAGCCGAGACCGATCCGGGCGCGGCCGAAACCGACCCCGGAGCGGAGACCGACCCCGGAGCCGAAACCGACCCCGGACAGGAGTCCCAAGCCGATCCCAGCACCGGCGCCGGCACCGATGGACGTCATGAGGAGGACGGCGGCCACGAGCGCGAGCGGGTGCCCGAACTCGCCGCGACGGGTCGTCACACCGCGCTGTTCGCGGGGCTCGGCGTCATCAGCGCCGCGCTCGTGGCCTGCGGCACCGTCCTCGTGGTGAAATCCCGGCGCTCGGGGACCTGAAGCCCCGACGTCCCCGACGCCCTCAACTCCGAGCTACTGGCCCCGGGGCCCCTCGCCCCGGCGGCGCAGCTCGTCGTCGATCTTGTCCGAGCCGGACTGGATCTGCTCCGAGTGCTGGCCGCCCGTCTTCTTGTCAGCGGCCTCGGCCCCCTTACGAGTGCCCTTCCGAGCCTTGTCCGGGTTCTTGCTGATCGCGCCCTTGAGCTTGTCCATCATGCCCATCGCGGCCTCCTTACGGTCCGGCTCGTTCCAGGGAGGGGCGGAATCCGCCCCTCCCTCAGGATCAGACACCTGTGCGGATCTGTCGCGCTGGGACGGGGCGCGAACGGACGGCGAACGCATTGTGCTCCCGGACACGGGGCGGTCTCCCCGGGACTTTCCCCGGTTAGGCTGAGGTCGTCGCAGAGGTCGATTCCGAGCGGAGAGCAACCAGTGGCAGAGCGCAAGCCGATCGAGTCATGGCTCACCGACATGGATGGTGTCCTGATGCACGAGGGCATACCGGTGCCGGGTGCCGATGCCTTCGTCAAGCGGCTGCGCGAGTCGGGCACGCCCTTCCTGGTGCTCACCAACAACTCCATTTACACCCCGCGCGACCTCCACGCCCGGCTGTCCCGGATCGGGCTGGACGTCCCGGTGGCCAACATCTGGACGTCGGCGCTGGCCAGCGCCCAGTTCCTGGATGAGCAGCGCCCCGGCGGCACCGCGTATGTGATCGGGGAGGCGGGGCTGACCACCGCGCTGCACGACATCGGCTACGTCCTTACGGATGTCGAGCCGGACTATGTGGTGCTCGGCGAGACCCGTACGTACAGCTTCGAGGCGCTCACCAAGGCCATCCGGCTGATCAACGACGGTGCGCGGTTCATCGCCACCAACCCCGATGAGATCGGCCCCTCCGCCGAGGGTGCGCTGCCCGCCACCGGCTCCGTGGCCGCGCTGATCACCAAGGCGACCGGCCAGAAGCCGTACTTCGTCGGCAAGCCCAATCCGCTGATGATGCGCTCCGGGCTGAACGCGATCGGTGCCCACTCCGAGACCAGCGCGATGATCGGCGACCGGATGGACACCGATGTCCGGGCCGGGCTCGAGGCCGGTATGGAGACCTTCCTGGTGCTCACCGGGGTGACCAAGGCGGGGGAGGTGGACCGGTATCCGTACCGCCCGTCCACGGTCGTCGACTCCATCGCGAATCTCGTGGAGCGCATCGCCTGACCCGGCGGGGACCCCTGCCTGACCCGCCGGGGCCCCTGTGCCCCGGATGGCGCAGTAGGCGCCCGCAGCGGATGCGGGCCCCTGTCGGGCGCGTGAGCCTCTTGGTATCGGGAGGTTCTCACCATGCGCATCGTCGCACTCACTGTCTGTACCGCAGCATGCGCCGCCGTCGCGGCGGTGACGGCCGCTGCTCCGGCCCTCGCCGACCAGCGCCACTCCGTCACCACCACGATCCGGATCAGTCCGCATGCGCTCGCCCCCGGCGCCGAGGTCGAGGTCTGGGCCTTCGGCTGCCCTGACCGGGAGGCCACGGCCTCGTCGCCGGTGTTCGTGGACGACGCGGAGCTGACGCCCGAGGGGAACGCGCTCTTCAGCGAGGCGACGATCCGCTCGACGGCGACCAAGGGGGCGCACCGGGTCACCGTCGACTGCGCGGACAGCCTCGCCCGCGAGGACCGTGAGGCACGTGAGGACGGTAAGGGCGGCATGAGCGGGGTCTCCCTCGCCGTGGAACGCCCGCCCTCGCCCGTCGCCCCCGTCCGCGCGGGCGGCGGAGGCACCGCGCCCGACGAGACCCGGGCACGCGATGACATCGGTGGTGCGGAGGCGTACGGCCTGGTGCTCTCGGGCGGTACGGCCCTGGCCGTCGGCGGCCTCGCGGTCCACCGCCGCCGTCATCCCTCCGGTACGGCGGGTTGATCGCCATGGACATGGATACCGAGATGGACGGGAACGTGGACGGGAATCGCTTCTCCGGCCTCGGACGGCTGGTTACGGGATTGGCCTGGGTCGCGCTGCTGCTCGGCCTGTGGATGTGGGGCCGGGACACCACGGAGGGAACGAGCGGTCCGGCGCCGATGACCGGGGACGTGGCCGCGGTCGGACGGCCGCCCGCCCATCCGCTGCCCCCGGCGCACGCACCGCTGGCGTCCGCCCGGCCGAAGCGGATCGTGATCGAGGCGGCGGGGGTCCGCGCCCCCATCGTCGCCAGCGGCCTCGACCGTGACGGAGCCGTGAAGCCCCCGTCCGTCAGCCGCCCCGGCACGGTCGGCTGGTACCGCGCCGGCCCCGAGCCCGGCTCCCCGGGCGCCGCGCTGCTGGTCGGCCACCTGGACACGAAGAGCAAACCGGCGGTCTTCCACGGGCTCGGCGACCTCAAGCGGGGGGAGCGGGTGCGGGTCGCGCGATCGGACGGTACGACGGCGGAGTTCACGGTCGAGGACGTCGAGGTGGTGCCGGAGAAGCACTTCGACGCGCGACGGGTGTACGGGTCGCGCTCCCATGACCGCGCGGAGCTGCGGCTGATCACTTGCGGAGGGAAGTTCAACCGCTCGACCCGGACCTATACGGCGAACGTCGTCGTCTCGGCCTACCTGACCGGCACGACGGGCTCCGCCCACAACGTGTCGGCCGGCAGCCGCAGTGCGCACTAGGGCGGTGCGGGTGCGGGCGCCTGCGGCGGGCAAAGCCCCCCACCCCGCCCCTCGAAACCAGGGGGCTGCGGCCCCCTGCACCCCCGCCCGGGGCTGCGCCCAGGACCCTGCTCGGGGCTCCGCCCCGGACCCCGCTCAGGGCTCCGCCGTGGATCCCCGCTGGGGCACGGCGCCCTGCACCCCCCGTTGGGGTACAGCGCCCCGCACCCCGCTCGGGTCCCATCCCCATCCCCGCCGCGGAGCGCGCCGTGTCATGGCGTACGGGCGAAAAACGGGGTGGGTTGTGGATGAGGCCGCGGTGGTTCGGGGTGGTGTGTAAGGATTGATTCGACCGGTCTTGTCCCGCCGGGGGATCACCGCCTGTTCCCCGGAGCGTGCACCCAAGGGGGAGTGGATGTACGGCAGTTGTACCGGCCGTTCGCGTCACGTTGTCCGTAGCCGCATCCGTGCTCTCTCCGCCGCCGGGGCGCTGTTGTCGTGTGTGGCGCTCTCCGGGTGTTTCGGGGCCTCGAAGGGGGACAGCGACCACGCCTCCCTCGCCGGGCAGGCGAAGCAGCGGCCCAAATCCACGATTCCCTACTGGGTGAATCCGGATGGCCGCGCGGCGCGGCAGGTGGCGGCGTATCGCAAGAAGGGGGCGGACGGCGAGGCGAGACTGATACAGAAGATCGCGGAGCAGCCCGTCGCGGAGTGGCTCGGGGTGGACGATCCGGAGGGGCAGGCGCGGGGGTTCACCGCGGCCGCGGATCACGTGAACCGGGACGCACTGCTGGTCTTCTACAACATCCCGCACCGCGACTGCGGGCAGTACTCCAAGGGCGGCGCCGCCGACGGCAACGCCTATCGCACCTGGCTGGACAAGGCGGTCCGGGGGATCGGCGACCGCCGGGCGACGGTCATCCTGGAGCCCGACGCGCTGCCGCACGTGGTGGACGGCTGTACGCCCCAGCAGTTCCACGAGGAGCGGTACGACTTACTGACCGGCGCTGTGGACAAGCTCAAGGGGCTGCCGCGCACCAAGGTCTATCTGGACGCCGGAAACCCCCACTGGATCAAGGATCCCCGTCGGATGGTCGGGCCGCTGAAGCGGGCGGGTATCCGTAAGGCCGACGGCTTCGCGCTGAATACCTCCAACTACCAGACGACCCAGGAGAACAGGGCGTACGGCAAGAGGCTGTCCGCGCTGACCGGCGGCAAGCCCTTCGTGATCGACACCAGCCGTAACGGCAATGGTCCGGCCCCCGGTAAGGACGACCCGCAGGCGTGGTGCAACCCGAAGGGCCGGGCGCTGGGCGAGCGGCCGACCACCGACACCGGGGACAAGCTGGTCGACGCCTATCTGTGGATCAAGCGTCCGGGCGAGTCGGACGGCACCTGCAAGGGCGGTCCCACCGCGGGTCGGTGGTGGCCCCGGTACGCGCTCGATCTCGCCCGTAACGCCAACCGTAAGGACAGCTAGGACAGTCGGCCTGCTGTTACTTCTTCGTGGGCGCGGGCACCTTCACCCACACCGCCTTCGACGGTGTGCCCTGGTCGTCCACCGCGTTGAGCATGTACCACCCCGGCGGCATCAATGACGCGTCCTTCGGCAGCGTCACCGTCACCCCGTCCTTCGTCCGCGTGAAGTCGAGCGCGATCGACCGCTGCTCGACATTGGTCACATGGGTGAAGGACCCGGGCCGGATCAGCCGCATCTTGGTGATCGCCGATGCGTGCGCGGTCCGGTACGTGGTCTTCGAGCCCGGCTTGACCGTCCTGGGCGCGGTGTCGGTGAGCTTCGGACGGGAGTCGCGGAAGAGATACGGCGGGGTGTAGAGGTCGATCTGCTGCTGGAACTCACCCGGCTTGGTGTTGGCCTTGTCGCCGAAGAGCGAGTCCGAGCCGAAGGTCATGACCCGGCCGTCCGGCAGGAGCAGTGCCCCCGAGTGGTAGTTGCGGCCCACCAGCGGATCGGCCACCGGGCGCGCGGTGTTGGTCTTCGGGGTGTAGAGCTCGGCCTTGAGCACATTGGTGTCGCCGCGGCCCCGGTAGTCGCCCGAGCCGTTGGTGGTCAGAACGGTGTCGTCGGGCAGGATCACGCTGCTCGGATAGCGCGCCTTCGCATAGAGATCCGGCCCGTTCTTGAAGCGCGGATTGTCCGCACGCAGATCGACGATCCGGGTCTTCGCCGTGGACGTGGCGTCCTCGCCGACCCCGCCCCCGCCCAGCACCATGTACCGCTGGTCCTGTGCGGGCGGCAGCAGTACGGACATCGAGGTCTCCAGGGCGTCCGGGTCGCTGATGCCCGGGACCACGTCGAACCGATTGCTCTTCAGGTCCCAGATGCCGGGCGTGCGGCCCTTGTCATCCGGGCCGTATCCGGCATTCGAGCCGGTGTAGAAGATCCGGCCCTTGCCGGTCAGGAACAGCGCGGGATACGTCGGGAAGAAGCGCTTCTTGGGCAGGTACTTCCACTTCTTGGTCTTCGGGTCGTAGATCTCGTTCTTCCCCGGGACCACCTGGCCGATCTCGTCCAGTCCGGAGACCGCGAGCACCTTGCCGTCCTGGAGGCCGGTCAGGGTCGGGTACCAGCGGGCCTCGTTCATCGGATCGACCGGGATGTACCGCTCGGCCACCGGGTCGAACTCATACGCCTGCTTGATGCCCTGGAAGTCCTTCTTGTCGAACGACAGCTTCTGCGCGATGCCGTAGAAGTTCTGCCGGTCCTTGCCCTTCAGTCCGGCGATCCGGTAATTGTCCTCGGTACCGGTCTGATACTTCCTGCCCTTGCGCAGCGCCTCCACATAGACCCGTGCCGTGCTCGCGCTGACCTTGACCTTTTTGGTCTTGGGGTTCGTCTTCTTCGTCGCGCGCGGAACGAGAAGCGGGTCCTTGGACACGAAGGTCTTGCCGCTCTCCTTCCCGGTGAAGCGGGTCCCGGCGGGGAGGGTTTTGGGCTTGTCGGGGTCCTCGTTGTGGACGAACATCAGTCCGCCCGCCTTCTCGACATCGCCCCTGAGCTTCTCGTAGCGCTGGGTGCCGCCCGCCACCAGCAGCTTTCCGTCCGGGAGCTGGGAGTGCCCGGAGCAGAAGAGGTCCTTGGGGGTCGGAATGTTGGTGAAGGTGTTCTTCTCCGGATCCCACAGGACGCTGCGGAAGGATTTGGCGGCGAAGTTCTTGGCGTTGTTGCCGGAGCCGGCCACCAGCAGCACCTTGCCCGTATGCAGCAGGGCGGCGTGGATCGTATTGATCCGGTATTGCTCGGGGACGTCGACCACATCCCAGTGGCCGTTCTCCGCCTTGTACTCCGGTTGGTTGATTTTGTACGCGTGGTACTTGTCCGAGCTGAAACGGTAGAGAGCCGGGCCGTTCATCCCGGCCAGCACGGTGATTGCCGCCGCACCGATCCCGAAGCGACGGGTGCGGCGACTCGGTCGGTACTTCACTTCTTATCGTCCCCCAAGAGCGGGCTGCGGGTTCCGTTTTTCCTGGCGGACGGTCCACCGCCAGGCGATGATCGGCGCGGCTGTGACAGCCAGGGCAATTGCTGCCCAAACGGTCATCGCTGGATGACTGTGGCCGAAGTGGAAGGAAGAGGCGAGCGACCCGCCGAAGACCGCCAGGAAGAAAAGATGGGTCCGGAAGGTACCGAAGAGGGTGTCGGGGCTCGCGGAGTCGCCCTTCGGCGTCACCACGAAGCGGCTCTTGCGGCGCAGCACGGTGTCGAGCAGCGAGCGGGCGTAAATCGGCGCGGCCAGCGCCGACATCACCATTCCGGCTACCCCGCCGGACCCCTCCGGCTCATGGGGAGAAACGTTGTGTCGCCGGTTCCAGACGTAGAGGCCGATCTGGAGGGCGGAGGCATTGCCGTAGAGCATCATCCAGATGGCGGGGTCGATCTCGACGCCGGAGGCACCGAAGCCCAGGAACAGCGCGCAGCTCAGCGCGGCCAGGATCCAGTTGAGCGCCGACATCGGATAGAAGATCACCAGCAGGGAGTAGTTGAAGAGCCTGCCGGGCGGCAGCGAGAACGGCGCCTTCCAGAACTGCTGGACGATCGTCTCGTAGGTCCCCCGTGACCAGCGGAGCTGCTGGGTGAAGAAGTCCGTCCAGGCGTTCGGTCCCTCGCCGACCGCGAGGACATCGGGGGTGTAGACCGACCCCCAGGCGCGGCCGGTCGCCGGATTGCGGTGGCGGTGCAGCTCGAATCCGGTGGCCATGTCCTCGGTGATCGAGTCGTACAGGCCGCCGATCCCCTTGATGGCGCTGATCCGCACCGCGTTGTTGGTGCCCACGAACATCGGCGCCCGGTAGGCGTTCCCGGCCCGCTGGATCAGCGCGTGGAAGAGGAACTGCTGGCTCTCGGCGGCCTTGGTGACGGCCGCGTCATAGTTGCCGTAGACCTGCGGGCCGACGACGAAGGCGATGTCCGGATCGCGGAAGTAGCCGAGCATCCGCTCCAGATAGTTGGGCAGCGGCACATGGTCGGTGTCGACGGAGGCGAAGAAGTCGTACTCCTCGCCGTGCGCGTCCAGCCAGGCGTTGTAATTGCCGTGTTTGGTCCTGGCGCGGTGCGGACCCTTGGGCTGGTTCCACTTCTCGACGCCCTTACGGGTGAAGTGGTAGACGTTCAGCCGCCGGCAGACCTCCTTGACCTCCGGATCGTCCCCCTCGTCCAGCAGCCAGACATGCATCACCCCGCGGTGCCGGACGCGGATCGCGGCCTCCAGGGTCTTGCGCACCATCTCCAGCGGTTCCTTGCCGGGGACATAGGTGGTGATGAAGGCGACCTTGGTGCCGGTCTCGGGCACGACGGGGACGGGGTCACGGGCGACGAGCGTCGCATGCGCGTTGGACGCGACGTTCATCGTCCGGAATAACTCGATCAGCCCTATCGAGACCAGCATCACCACGTCCATGACGGCCAGGACCGGGCCGGTGCCCTCCCGGCTGGTCCAGTGCGCGGGCTGCATCAGCCAGATCAGCAGCCCCAGCGAGACCAGCGGCGCGGCGCCGAGCAGCAGCGCAGCGCGGATCCGGTGCGGCTCCTCGGCGAGCAGGCTGCGGTAGCGCACCCGGTACGGCGTGCCGGGCTCGGGCTGGGTCAGCGGTCCGGCGAGCCTGCTGTAGTGCTCGTAGTCGTACTTCGGCAGCGGCCGCCGCCGGGCCCGGTGCCGGTGCCGGTCCGGCGCGGTCGGATGCTGCCGCGGGATGCGCAGGCGTGTCGTCCTGGACGAGTCGTACCCGCCGTACGACGGATGGCGGGCGCCAGTCGGCGTCGACGTCATGAGTTATCCCCCCGCACGCATGACTGAGTGCGTGCCGTCACGTTCTGCCGGCCCCCGGCCCCCTTCGGCCGCAGGGGAACGATAGTGGAGGCAGCCGACCTTACGGACATGGAATGGCTACGTTTCGGATGTTTGCGCAGTAAACGAACTTGCTTGGTCGGCAACCGTCGAGGTTCGCCTCAATAGCCCATAGAGCAGGCGGAGTTGACGCCAATGCGTCTCACTGCCGGGTGTCGAACGGGCGTCGGTGGTCGCAAGTGTGAACGGTCTGTTTATCTGACAAACATGGTCAAGGGGAGGGCGCCGACTCCCGACTTGAAATCAGCCTATGGGGGTGTCCGACGGACCAAGCGGCGGGGAGGGGAGCAGTCCGCCGCAGGCGTCAGGATCGGCCTACTCGCGATGCGCCGACCGCAGCCGGATGCGGATGTTCCCGAAGTGGTCGCGGATCGCGCCCTCGGCCCGTAGGGCGTCCCCCGAGCGCACCGACTCCAGGATCTCCCGATGCTGCTTACAGGTGACCCTCGGATCCGTGGGCACGTCCACGAGATCGGTGCGCACCCGGTGGAAGGCGTCCCAGAACGCCTCCAGCACCTCGCTCAGCAGCGTGTTGTCCAGGCTCCCGTAGAGCGCGGCGTGAAACGCCCGGTCCGTCTCGGCCCGTACCGAGCCCTCCGCCGCTTCCGCCTCCATCCGCCGTACGACCGCGTCCAGCTCGGCGAGATCCGCCTCCGGGATGCGCCCGGCCAGCCGCGCGATCAGCCCGGTCTCGACGGCCTCGCGCAGCTCCAGCAGCTCCAGCAGGCTGTCCTCGCCCCGGTAGTGCCCGGCGACGGTACGGAAGATCAGCCCCTCGATCATCGGTGCCATCGACATGGGCCCGACGTACGTCCCGAAGCCGTGCCGGATTTCCACGATCCCCATCGCCTGCAGCGCCTTGAGCGCCTCGCGTACGGAGTTGCGGCTGACGCCGAGCAGCTCCATCAGCTCGGTCTCGGTGGGCAGTGGAGCGCCCGAGCGGAGCCGCTGGTCGATGATCAGCCGCTTGATGCGTTCCTGGATGTCGTTCGTCATCCCCCGCGAAACCCCCCGCGCGGGGGAATGCGAATGCGAATTCGAGTGCGCCGCCACCGCCACCTCCGATCCGAACAGCTTAGCGGCGGCGGCGCGAGCAGGTCAGATGTGCTGCGAGGAAGGCGGCCCGGGCTGCCGCGCCGCCATCCCGCTCCCCGAGGGGCGGTCGGGGTGATCAACCGGCGCATCAGCCGCACCTGACGCGGTCCGCACCACCATGCGCCGGGGGTGGTGCTCTGGCGTGTGTCCCTCTGGTGCGGAAGATTCTGCCGCGCAAGCAATTTGGTGCATTGCCGAATGTGTCGCACTGGAGGGGAACATGTCGCCTATTCGCATCTTTGTCGCGTCGCTCGCCGTCGCCGGCGTACTGGCCGGTACCGGGGCGGGTGCCGCGTCGGCCGCCGCCGTCAGCCGTTTCGACGACGGCAGCTTCGAGACGCCCGCGGTGGGGGCCAACACGTTCGGGACCGTGGTGGCCGGGGGGACCATCGGGCCGTGGAAGGTCACGTCCGGAAACGTGGACCACATCGGGGACGGCTTCTGGCAGGCGGCCGAGGGGGGCCAGTCCGTGGACCTCAACGGTACGGGCGCCGGCACGGTGGCCCAGACCTTCACGACGGTGCCGGGGAAGCGGTACACGGTCACGTACTCCCTGGCCGGAAACCCGGCGGGCGGTCCCACCGTGAAGACCGGCTCGGTGCTGGTCGACGGGCAGAACTTCCGGAACTTCACCTTCGACATCACCGGCAAGTCCTTCGGGAACATGGGCTATGTGACCCAGGAGGTGACCTTCGTGGCGCGGGGGACCTCCACGACGCTGGCGTTCGCCAGCACGAACAACTCCGCCTACGGGCCGGTCATCGACGACGTCATGGTCCGGAGCTGCACGCCCTGCCCGTCCTGCGACTGAGTGCGAAAGAGAGCCCTCGGCGCCCCACGCGCCGGGGGCTCCCCGTTCTCTGCGGGCGCGCGCCTGGTCGGCCCGGGCCGACCAGGCGCGCACCTCATGGACGCGCCCCGCGGTCCGCCGCTCAGGCGGCCGCGCGCTGGCGGTGTGCCAAGGACGCCGCCGCCTTACGGCGCCCCGGCGCGAGGACGTCGACGGGAGCGCCCGCGCCGCTGCCCGGGGTCTCGCGCCAGCGGCCCAGCCGGGCCATGACCTCGGCCAGCCGCCGATCGCCGGGCTTCACGGCGAGGTAGAAGAGCGACTCGTCCGGCTTCCGGTCGTCCCCGCCCCAGCGGACCACGCCGTCGAGCTCGGCGAGGATGTCGCGGAGCACGACCTCCTGCTGGGGGAAGAAGCCGCCCTTGACGCCCTGCGGGTAGTGGCCGGGGCGGATCCGGACCGCCGTACCGGATGCCAGGTTGCCCTCCGGCAGCCCCTTGCGAACCGTGCCGGGGCTGCGCCAGCCCACCACATCGCCCTTGCGCAGCTCGTCGATCTCGTAGTGGAAGCGGCGGATCACATGGACCAGTACGGCCTCCGGTGCGCCGATGCGGACGGTGACGCCCTCCAGCGGGGTGCCGGGCACCGGGCGTGACCAGATGGTTCCGCCGCCGTCGGTGACCTTCTCCATCTCCCAGCCGTTGGGGCTCGGTCTGCCCGTCAGCACCCGGGCCTGGTTGGCCTGGAAGCGGCGGTACGCCTTCCGGATCTCCTCGCCGGTGGGCGTTTTGGAGTGCGAGGACGCGGCGTACGCGGGCGTCGCCAGCAGGGCCGAACCGGGGAGGGAGGCCAGCGCCGCCGCGCCGGCCAGCGCACCGGAGCGGATGAGCAGCTGCCTACGGGATGGGTCGAACACGCTCATTCATCGTCCCCTCGTGACGGTAGGGCTGGTGGACCGGTCCTGGTCGCGGGCCACTACGGATACCGCGCCCGTGGCGATGGCCAGGATGAAGGCGATGGCCATGGCCGGGTTGACGTATCCGGGGACCGCGGCGTGGTAACTTCCGCCCTCGTCGAGATGGCAGGTGAAGCGAAGCGGAAGGTAGTGCGCTTCATAGCGGTCGACCTGAGCCGCCTTCGCCGCCCCGCCCGCCTCGGCGCACTCCTCGCGCATATTGGCGTTCTCCATGAACATCACGTGGAGCGCGCCCCAGATGTACAGGGCGATGGTGGCGCAGACGGACAGCAGGGCGATTCCCCCGAGCCAGTCGGCCAGGGTCTTCCGGCGGCCGGTGCGCTTGGAGACGCCGGAGCCGAGTATGCCGATCAGGGTGAAGATGACGATGACCCCGATCAGGCAGATGAAGAGCAGCAGGATCGAGTCGTGCCCGCCCGCCGAATCGGCCGCCAGCAGGGAAGGTTCTTCGCTCACCGCATCATCCTGTTGTACTTCTCGAAGATGTAGTAGAGGGGCATGCGCTTTCTGGCATCGGTGAACGCGGGCTCCTCATATCCCTGGTAGCGGCGCAGCACCTCGTAGATCTCGGACTCCTTGTAGTCCAGCGAGGGGCGGCGGATCCCGGTTTCCTGCTCCGCGGCGGTGCCACCCGGCTTGCCGTCGGCTCCCCAGATATGCGCGTGGCCGACGGAGGTGAGGGCGAAGTCGTTGTCCGTACGGAGCTTGTCCCACACCGAGAAGATGTCGGAGTCCTTGTCCGGGTCCTTCGGGGTGCCGGTCACCAGGCCGCTTCTGATGGAGTTGTTCCAGCAGAGAACGCCCGCCCGGCCGAACATCTGGCCCACTCCGGTGCTGCTGTCCCGGAACGCGTCCACCTTGGGGAAGTCCTTGGCCCAGTCCGGCACATAGCCGTTGTGGTAGAGCCACACTCCCGCGTCCTTGACCAGGTCCTCATTGCCGTAGTGCCGGAACTCCCAGAACGCCGTCGTCTGGATGAGGGCCTTGCGCATGCCGTAGGCCCGTGCCGTATTGGTCACGGCGACATCCCGGGCGATGATGGTCTCCAGGCACTGGCCGGTGGTGTAGATCTTGCCGTCGTCCTCGGCGAAGCCGATGGATTGCATATAGGACCGGACGTCGGCCAGCAGCCCCGGGTAATAGGCCTGGTTGAAGAGGCTGTCCGGCATCGACGCCACCGGCGGGTTGAAGGATCCCTGTCCGGTGTCCAGGCCGGAGGCGATGTTGTTGTCGATGTTGATCGAGCCGTCGCCGGAGCCGATGGTCTTGGTGACGATCTGGTCGAAGGCCCAGTTGGGCGGCAGCGGATAGCCGTAGTTCCCGGAGAAGCCGCTGGACATGTCGGAGACGAAGCTCGCCGTGGCATGGCCCGCCTCGGAGACCCGGATGCACACATTGCGCGGTCCGTAGACCCCGATCTTGTACCGGTTCCCGGCGATGGCCATGCCGTCCACGATGCCCTTGAAGTGCGGCAGGACATTGTCGGTGACTTCGTAGTCGTAGGCGTCGAAGTCCACGGCGAAGTAGATCCGGGTGCCGTCCTTGAAGCCGTGGTCATCGGCCGCGTTCGCCGCCGCGATGGCCGCCGCGTTGCCGGCGGTGTAGTTGAAGCCCGAGGCGTCACGGCCGAAGGTCTGATAGATCGGGAAGCAGCGGAGCCCGTTGTCGGCGAGGGTCTGGAGCTCACCGATCTGGATGGCCTTCTCGGGGAGATCGGTGGTGCTGGGGTTGGTGAGATAGCGGCCGATGTACTTGTACCCGGCGGCCTTGAGGGTGTTGGCACGGGCCTGGGTGATCTTGGTGACGCCGTCGCATGCCTGGCCCTGGCGGTCCTGGTCGCCGTAGGAGACCAGCAGCGACGCCCAGGTGGAGTAGTCGCCCTTGCCGGTGACCGGCAGCTTGGCGAAGCTCTGGAAGCTGTTCACCGCGGAGCCGAGCGCCGATCCGAACGAGGAGCTGAACGGCACATTGGGCCGCTGGTTCAGGATCATCGCCCCGGAGAACAGCCGCACCCACGTACTGGTCTCGCCCGAGGAGACGGGGTGCTGCTTGAGCCCGGACTGGGTGCCGGGGCCGAAGTTTCCGTTGGCCACACCGTCGGCCATGCCGAGTTCGTACTGCACGGCCAGCAGCATGGACTTGGCGACGGTCCGTGAGTGGTGTCCGTCGCACGGGATGACGAAGTAGTCCTGGCGCTTCACGTAGTTCGCGTTGAGGTACTGCTGCACCGTGCGGATATCGGCGCCGCCGTCACCGGTGACGACATAGGCGTCCATGGTGAGCAGCCCCTTGAAGACCTTGGGGGCGAGGCTGCCCGCCTCGAAGACACCCGCCACGCCCATGTCGGTCATCAGCTCGGTGATCGAGCCCGCCACCGTGGAGCTGAACACCCCGTCGATTCCGCCGCCGTTGTACCCCTTGCAGTACAGCCCCGACTGCACGATCTTCGTGAACCTGGTCGAGGGCGTCGTACTGGCGTTGACCTTGGGGTACTTCGACTGCAGCGTGCTCAGGGTGGTGGGGCCGAAGCTGTCGGAGAGGCTGGTGATGCCCAGTTCGTACTGGAGCGCCCGGGTGAGCGCGTACATCACGGTCCAGCCGGTCTTCCCGTCGACCTCGAGTGCCGGAATGCCGAGCTTCCCGGCGTACGTCTCGTTGATGAACTGCTGCGCCCGCATGACCATGGCGTCGGCCACGACGTCTCCTTGAGTGCCGAGTGACGGGGGTCAGTTGCACGGGAAGACGTAGTCGGATGAGTAGTTGATGTAGAGACTGCTGGAGGTCTTGCCCATCTTGGCGGTCACCGGGGCGCAGGCGATGCTGGAGACATAGACCGGGCCCGCGTACTCGCTGAAGTTGCCCGAGTCGGTGTCGCAGCCGGTGCCGTCCACCTTGCAGACCTTGAGGTACATGTACTGCGAGGCGCCGTAGTTGTTGTCGAGGATCGCGCAGCCCTTGCCGCCGTTGGTGTAGCTGAAGAGCGTGGCCAGGCGCTGGCTCGGGTCGGTGCCGACGGGCAGCGGGATGGCCTTGTTCAGCGTGTAGCCGGTGCCGCACACGGTCGCGGCGGCCGCGGTGGGCGCCGGGTTGGCCTTGGCGAACGCCTTGGTCTCGGCGGAGGCGGACGGGGCCACCTCGACGCTGGGGGCCGCGGGGCGCTCGGCGGCCGACGCCTGGGGCGCGGTGAGGGTGAGCACGGCCGCCGCGGCGGAGGCGAGGGCGGCACCGACGGTGGATCTGAGGATCGTGGACATGGACGTACCCCTCCCGTAAAGGCTGCTGAAAACGGAGATCGCCGGGGCCTCTCCCCAAGGCCCGGACGCGGGAACAAGCGCTTTCCGCGCTGTGGTCGCACGGAACATATGCACTGGTCATGGCCTTGGACAAGAGGTCTGAAGAGGCCCGGGGAGCGGAGTCGGAGCCTCCGCCGTCGGGTGGTCACGGAGGAGGTATGGGGTGCGTCACCGTGCGTCCGCCATGAGGGGATAAAGCAACTCATGTACAACGAGCTCGGTATACAGAGGGTTGAGATGTGTTGCTGGTCACTATCTCTGGACTCGGCGGGTGGGGTCCGCACTGCCATGAGGGCCCGTCATAAAGAGACCCGGCGCCCCGAGTTCACCGTCTCCGGGGTCACGGGGCGGGGTGGGACGGCGTGACCGCCGCGTGCTTGCTCGCACTGATGTGGCGCCGTCCGAGGTAGCACCGGACGGGAACGGCCAGGAGCCACCAGTACTCCGCCGCGTGGGACGAGATGATCACCGCCACCGGCACCGAGCTTCCGAAGACGAGTGCGACACCCGCCGCGTGCTGGAGTGACTGGACGAACAGGGAGCGCGGAATGTCGGTGCCGCGCAGGCTGGGGCGCCGGAGGAGGCGGGTCGCCATCGCCGCGATCAGCAGCGCGGCCACGGCGATCGTGCCGGCGTACAGCGAGGTCTCGATCGCGTTGCTGTGGTACTCCGTGACGATCTTCGTCGGAAACGGCGGGGCGGCGACGAGGGCCATCAGTGCCAGATCCAGGTGCAGCAGCGGACCGTCCACCACCTTGGTCATCCGGAACAGCCGGTGATGCGAGATCCACAGTGCTCCGACCACGACAAAGCTGAGCAGATATCCGGCGGCGGACGGGAGCGCCTCCTCCCTCCGCGCATGAGCTTCTTCGAGGTTTTGGCCGCCGTGGCGGTCGTCGTGGCCCTCATCGCGCGTCAATTGCGGGGAGAGGCGCTCACCGGCCGGCGGCTGATGCTGCTCCCCGTGGTCCTCACCGTGATCGGCATGGCCGACCTGAGCCGGCACGACCGCCATCCGGCCTCCATCGACGTGGTGTGCCTGGTCGTCGGCGCGCTGCTGGCCGCGGCCATCGGCGCGGCTCAGGGCGCGACCATCCGGCTGGACCGGCGCGCCGGTGTGCTGTGGGCGCGGATGCCGGCGGTCGGTCTGTGGCTGTGGGCCCTGCTGGTGGTCACCCGCGTGGGGATGATGGCCGTCGCCCACGTGGTGGACGCGAAGGTGGCGGCGTCCTCGGCGACCATCCTGCTGATGCTGGGCGTCAACCGGCTCGGACAGGCGCTCGTCCTCGTCCCGCGCGTGATGTCCTCCGGCATGGCGTTCGCCCCGGAGCGGGACGGCAGGACGTTCCCGGAGCAGGTGTCGCAGCGGTTCGCGCCTCCGCCGCTGGACGACGAGCCCCCCGGGCGCCCGGGCGGCGCCGGCCCGGCGACGCCGTACGCCGACGGGCGCCAGGGCGATCCGCTGGACCTCATACGCGGTCGCAGGCGGCAGGGGCGGGCGCGCCGGTTCACTATTCGGCGGTCGCGGCCGCATGAACAATGGGCGTCCTCGGAAGCTGAGGACGCCCAGGTCAGCGATATGGGTACTGGTGCGCCGCCAGGGACTCGAACCCCGGACCCGCTGATTAAGAGTCAGCTGCTCTAACCAACTGAGCTAGCGGCGCCTGCTGACGTGGAAATTCTACCCGACCTCAGGTGGTGGTCAGGCCCGACCTCGGGTGGTGGTCAGGCCCGACCTCGGGTGGTGGTCAGGCCCGGCCTCGGGTGGTGATCAGGCCCGACCTCGGGTGGTGGTCAGGCCCGGCCTCGGGTGGTGATCAGGACGCCGCGAGCCCCGCCGCGGCCTTGCTCCATTGGTATGGACATGACTATTGGCCCTGGATACTCTCAACTTGGTCTAGACCGCCGTGCACGGCTCATCGAAGCACTCCCCACGTCTTCAGGAGCGAAGCATGCGCAAGAAGATCAGCGCCGCCGTCATCGGCATCGGTCTCGCGGCGATTTCCGTCCTCGCGACCGGCGGCAGCGCCTCCAGCCACGGCTACACCGACTCACCCATCAGCCGCCAGAAGCTGTGCGCCAACGGCACGGTGACGGGCTGCGGTGACATCCAGTACGAGCCCCAGAGCGTCGAGGGCCCGAAGGGCTTCCCGTCCGGCGGTCCCGCGGACGGCTCGATCTGTGCGGGTGGCAACAGCCGGTTCTCCCAGCTCGACGACCCGCGGGGCGGCAACTGGCCCGCGACCAGGATGACCGCCGGCCGGAGCTACACCTTCAACTGGCGGTTCACGGCCTCCCACTCGACCACGGACTTCAAGTACTACATCACCAAGAACGGCTGGAACCCCAGCCAGAAGCTCACCCGTGCGAGCCTGGAGTCCCAGCCCTTCCTGACCGTTCCGTACAACGGCCAGCGTCCGCCGTCCACGCTCTCCCACTCGGGCACCATCCCGAGCGGTAAGAGCGGCAGACATGTGATTCTCGCCGTGTGGACCATCGCGGACACCTCGAACGCCTTCTACGCCTGCTCGGACGTCCAGTTCTGATCGTTGTCCGGTCGATCCGGTAGTGCGGGTGGGTGCGGTGCCGTCCCGGGACGGCACCGCACCGACGTGGCGATCAGGCGTCGAACGCGCCCGCCTTCGCACTGCGGACGAAGGCGGCCAGGACCGGTGGCGCGGTGGTCAGGACGGTTCCGGGGGCGTCGCTCTCCCGCAGTTGGACGCGGCCGTCGGCGGCGGCGACCTCGACGCACTGGCCCTCGCCCGCGGAGTACGAGGACTTGCGCCAGTGGGGGCGGTGGTGCGTGGTCGTTTCAGAGGTGTTCATATGTGGGGCCCTCTTTCTCATACCAGACCAGCGATGAGGGCCTTCGTCGCATCCGTGGACAGTGCGCGGTCCACGATATGGCCGAAGGCGTCGGCGAAGACGTTGACGTCGTCGACTCCTTCGACGTACGAGGGGCCGCGCAGGTTCTCCTGGGTGACCACATCCGGCATCGGACCCGGGAAGGCCACAAGTGTGAACGCGCCCGCGTCCCCCGGATTGGGCGCCGCGTCGATCGGCATCACCTGCAACGTGACCGTGGGCCACTCCGCCACCTCCAGCAGCCGCCGCAGCTGAGCGGCCATGATGCCGGGCTGCCCGGCGAACCGGCGGCGCAGCGCCGCCTCATGGATGACGGCCCACAGCCGCAACGGATGGCAGGAGCGGGTGAGGACGGCCTGGCGGGCCAGGCGCACCTCGGCGAGGGCGTCGACCTCGGCGGCGGTGCGGGCCACGGCGTTCGCCGCGATGGTCTCGCGGGCGTAGTCGGCCGTCTGCAGCAGGCCGGGGACGACCAGCGGGGCGTAGTCGCGGACGCTCTCCGCGTCGCTCTCCAGCGAGATGTAGTCGGCGTAGGCAGGGGCGACGACGCCACGGTAGGTCTGCCACCAGCCGCGTTTGCCCGCGTCCTTGGCCAGTCCCTCCAAGGCGATACGGGTGGTGGGGTCGGTGACGGCGTAGGCCCTCAGCAGCGTTTCGACCTCGGCGGCGCGGATCGTGGCGTTGGCGTTCTCGATCCGGGAGAGTTTCGGCGCGGTCCAGCGGCGGGCGTCGGCCGATCCGTTCGCGGCCGCATTGAGCGCCGCGGCCGCCGCGTCGAGTGTCATCCCCGCTTCGGTGCGCAGCTGTCGCAGCGTGGAGCCCAGGCGCCTGCGCCGAACGGTGGGCACTGGCTGGTAGGACATGTCGCCAGTCTGTCGTATTGCCAACTACGCCTACCAGCCGGGCATATGCCAGTCTTGTGCGACTGGGTCGAAACATTGCGAGTGGGACGTTCCATAGGCCAGGATCGCTAGGGGACACGGCAGCGCGCCGTGGTGTGGAGGGGCCCCGGATCATATGGCTGAGTACATCTCGCAGCGATACGAACTGCGCCTTCGCGCTCATCCGCGGATGCTTGCCGACATTCGGCGTGCCGTCGGTGCGCGCCTGCGGCTGTGGGGGCGCGAGGAGCTCATCAGCGCGGCGGGGATGTGCGTCACCGAGCTGCTGTCCAACGTCCACAAGCACGCGGCCTCTCCCGAATGCGTCCTCACCCTGGAGAGGCTTCCGCACGGGATCCGCGCGGCGGTCAGCGACTCCGAGTCGGCGCTGCCGGTGGTCAAGGAGCCGGACTTCCTCTCCGAGAGCGGCCGGGGGATGTTTCTGCTCAGCAAGACCGCCCATGAATGGGGTACGGACCTCACTCCCACGGGCAAGACCGTCTGGTTCACCCTGCGCGCGGAATCGGTGGAACCGTGACCTGCGGCGCCGGTAGCGTGGAGCCGCGCACGAGGGCAGGGGGCGGGCCATGGACCCGGTGACGGCGGGAGCGCTGGTCACGGCGGTGAACGCGGCGGTCTCGGGCGCCGGCGGCGAGGCCGGGCGGCGGGCCCTGGAGTCCTTCGGCACGCTGGTCCGCCGGGTGCTGCGGCGGGGCGAGGGCGAACCGGCCGGTGCGCCGGAGCCGGTCGCGATTGCGTACGACGACGGCGAGCGGCTGCGCCAGTTGGCCGATCTGCTGGTCGAACGGGCCCGGCAGGACCCGGAGTTCGGCCGTGACCTGGCCTCCTGGATGCGGGAGCACGGCAAACCGGCCGGGGAGACGGACGCCGTGCACAACACCATCGCGGGCAACGCCCGCATCACCGGCCCGGTCATCCAGGGACGGGACTTCCACGGGCCGATCAGCTTCGGCTGATCCCGGCGGCCGCCCCGGGGCGAGGGAGGGGACGTCCGGTGCCGAGCTGGCAGCAACCGGACACCGTCCCCCACTCCGTGTCGTCGAACGGGGCCGAATCGCTGCGGTCCGTAGTCCCGCCGCGTGCGGAACCCGGACTCGCCGGTAACTTGTGGACATGCGCCCCCGGCGTATCGGCGGCGCGACCGTAAGATACGAGCCGCCGCACCCGGTTTGGTCAACTCTTTACCTCACGCCCCGCGTTGACGTGGTCGCTGTGCGCGAATTAGTGTCGTCATGGATTTCGCACAATGCTGCCTCCGCAATTCGGGGCAGCGAAATTGACGAGAATCAGGCCGGTATTCGCATAACCAGGTCACTGTCGCCCGGCAGGGGAAGTCATGGTTGGTCTTGTGAGGGTGTCCGAGCCTTCGCCGCTGAGCACGGAGACTCCCTCGTCAGGCGCCGTCGACTATGTCGAGCACGCGCTGCTGGCCGCCCGTGATCTGATCGAGTCGACGGTCACCCGGCACCGGAGGGAGCTGGCCCAGGACTCCTGGGCGGGGACGGCTCTGGGGAAGGTGCCGCTCGCCGAGGTCGTCGACACCCTGGTCGACTGTGCCGAGCGGACCGTCAGCGTGGTGCTGTCGGGGAACGAGGAGCAGACGCGGGCCGTCTGCGCCGCGCTCGCCCGCCCGGCCAGGGGAAGCCGGCGCGCCGTCGTCGTACGGCTGTTGTGCGAGGAGTCGGTGCCGGCCTCGGGCGCGGTAAGGGCGCTGGCGCGCACCGATCCGCGGTGCGAGATCCGGATCTGCGACGGCGGGCTGCCGCCGTTACCCGAGGCGCTGCTCATCGACGGCCAGGTGGTCTACCTCAGAAGGGGACCGTCGGAGCCGGGGCGGGGCCCGGGGCAGGCGTCGCTGGTGGAGGACCCCGCCACGGTGCGGGCCCTGGAGATGATGTTCGCCGGGACCTGGGGGAACGCCGTGGCGCTCGCGGACCATCCGCGGCTGGGCGGGCGGTTGTGCCCGGAGTCCGTGCGGCGGATCCTGGAGTGTCTGCGCACCGGCCACACCGATGAGGTGGCGGCGCGCACGATGCAGGTCTCCTTGCGCACCTACCGCCGGTACGTCGCGGAGATCATGCGGGAGCTGGGGGCCAACTCCCGCTTCCAGGCGGGGGTGCGGGCGGTGGAATTGGGGCTGCTGCCCGGCCGTCACTGACGGCGCTCGAGACCTTGACCACGTCACGAGGCGGGAAGTACGGGAATGTCGACATGAAGGACCGCGGACGCGATCCTGGACCGGAGGCCGCGCTCGCGGGGGGCCTGCTGGAGGGGACGCTACGGGAGGTACGGGACCTCATCGAGTCCACGGTGATCCAGCACCGCGCGCGGCGGAGCCGGGACGCGCGGTTCACCGAGGTGGGGGTGGAGGACGCCGCGTTCCTCGCCGCCGCCGAGGAGGTGATCGGCCAGGCGGGGCGGAGCGTGGACGCCGTCTTCCCCGAGTGCTCGGCCCGGATGGCGCCGGTGCAGGCCGCGCTCGGCGCGCTGGTGGAGGACCTCGGTGACCCGGTCGGGGTGCGGGTGCTGCGCGGCAGATCCGCTGCCGGCTCCGGAACCGCCGGATCCGGGCCCGCCGCTTCCGGAACCGGCCCCGGGACCGCCGCCGGAGCGTCGCCCGGGCCCGTGCCGCGGCCCATCCCCGGGCCCGCGCCGCCCGCCGAGGCGCCCGGCGCGGCAGCGCGCCCCGTGCAGGTGCGGATCGCGGCGGTGGCGCTGCCCACCGCGGTGATCGCCGACGGCCGGACCGCCCTGGTGTGCACCGAGGCCGAGGAGGGGCGGCAGACCTCGGTCGTCGAGGATCCGGTGGTGGTCGCGACCCTGTACGGCATGTTCGGCTCCATCTGGGGCGGTGCGGTGCCCGCCGCCCGTCCGCTCGACTTCGGCAACCGCGCCCGTACCGAAATGGTCCGTCGGGTGCTGGCCCGGCTGCGCGACGGGGTCACCGACGAGGCGGCCGCCCGCGACCTGGCGATCTCGGTGCGTACGTACCGCCGCTATGTCACCGGGATCCTGGAGCTGCTGGAGGCCAACTCCCGTTTCCAGGCGGGGGTGCGCGCCACTGAGCTCGGCATCCTCGGAAATACATCAACATGATTATTTCGTTTTCCCCATCGACATTGTGATCCGGAGCGTGCTGGCGATAGGTTGCCTGCGGGCGTGCCGAGATCTGGCAACAGCCGGTAATGCAAGGGGATTTGGGGATGACCGAAGGGCACGGAAGGGGCGCGACCGCCACGGCGGGCGCGGACGGCGAGCCGAGTACGGACGAGCCGCATTCACCCCGACCGGGACATGCGCGAAAGACCGGCGACAACGGCGGAAATGGTGAGAAGTCATGGCCCGGTGACAGCCGGAAAATGACCGGATCGGCATCCGGTGCGGCCTCCGCCGACCGGCGCGGAACGCTGTTCCGGGGTGTGCTGCCGCCGCTGGTATTCGGGCTGTTGCTGCTTGTCGTCTGGGACATCGTGACCCGGACCGGCGCCGTTGCGGAGTTCTATCTTCCGGCTCCGCTCGACCTCGCGCGGCATTTCCTCGACGACGTGTTCCACGGTGATCTCGTCGACTACACCAAGGAGACGGTGTGGGAGGCGCTGGCGGGCAGCGGTATCGGGATCGGAGTGGCGCTGCCGCTCGGCTATCTGATCGCCCGAAGTGAGCTCGCGGCGGCCGCGCTCCAGCCGTATGTGGCCGCCTCGCAGGCCATGCCCGCGGTGGCGCTGGCCCCCCTGCTGGCCCTGTGGATCGGCTACGGACTGCTGCCCATCGCGGTCCTCTGCGCGCTGCTGGTCTTCTTCCCCATCCTCGTCAACACCGTGCTGGGGCTGCGTTCGCTGGACCCCGATGTGATGGGGGCGGCGCGGGTGGACGGGGTGGGGTGGTGGGGGATGCTCTGGTACATCGAGCTTCCGCTCGCCCTGCCCAGCGTCCTCGCGGGGGTGCGCAACGGCCTCACGCTCTCCATCACCGGCGCGGTCGTCGGCGAATTCGTGATGGGCGGCGACGGACTGGGGCAGCTGCTGTCGGTGCAGCGCCAGGAGGCCGACACCATCGGACTGTTCTCGACGCTCGTCATGCTCGGCCTTCTCGCCGCCGTCCTGTACGGAGTGGTCCGCCTGGTCGAGCGGCTCGTTCAGCGCGACTGACAACTTTCATCCAGAGGAGAAGTACGTGCGTTTCGTGCAGACGTCCATGAGGCGTGCTCGCAGACACCGGGTCATGGGCGCGGCCCTCGCGTCCATGGTGGCCCTGGCCACCTTGACCTCATGCGCCGAGGAGCCGAAGGACGCGGGGGCAAGGGCGGGGCAAGCATCACGGTGGGGCTGACCTACACCCCCAACATCCAGTTCTCCCCGTTCTATGTGGCCGCCGAAAAGGGCTACTACAAGGACGCCGGACTCAATGTGACGCTGCGCCACCACGGCGCGGCCGAAGATCTCTTCGGGGCCCTCTCCTCGGGCAAGGAAGATGTGATCTACGCGGGCGGTGACGAGATGCTCCAGGCGCGCGCCAAGAATGTGCCCGTCGTGGACATCGCCACCTTCTACCAGAAATATCCGGTGGGGCTGATCGTGCCCAAGGATTCCGACATCCGCACCCCCGCCGACCTCAAGGGCCGGAAGATCGGCACACCCGGTCCCTTCGGCGAGACCTATTTCGGTTTGCTGGCGCTCCTCAAGGAGGGCGGTCTTTCCGCCAAGGACGCCAAGGTGCAGAACATCGGCTTCACCCAGCAGGCGGCCCTCACCGGAAACAAGGTGGAGGGGGTGATGGGCTATCTCAACAATGACGCCGTCTCGTTCAAGGAGGCCGGCAAGGACGTCCGGTCGATTACCCTCGACTCGGGCACGGCCGGAGATCAGCTGGTGGGCGTGGGTCTGGGCGCCAAGAAGAAGACGCTCGACAAGCGCGGTGACGACATCGGGAAGTTCGTCGACGCCTCTTTGCGCGGATTGCGCTATGCGATCGACCACCAGGACGAGGCCATCGAGCTCAGCGAGAAGTACGTACCGGGGCTGCGCGGCGAGAAGCAGCGGAACAACGCCCGCGCGGTGCTCAAGGCCACCGCGCCGCTGATGAAGAACGACCAGGGCGAGCTCGGCGCGATCGACCCGCAGACCTGGACCCGGATGGCCGACTTCATGTACGACCAGGGGCTCCTGGAGAAGGCGGTCACGCCGGAGGACGCCTACGACACGTCCTACCTGCCCAAGTCGTAAGGCCTTTACGTGGGTTCGGGAGACGGCGGGCGGTTCAGGTGTTCGCCGTCCGGCCACGCAGCGCGGCGGTCACGGCGAACGCGGCCGCCGCGCCCAGCGCGAGCGCCAGCCAGCTACCTGTCGCCGAGGCGTGGGCGACGATGAACAGCCCGAGCGGTGGCCCGGAGGCCGTGCCCAGATTCCAGGCCAGCGACGCGAGGGCGCTCGCCCGGCCCACCGCTTCCTCGCCCGACCAGCGCAGCAGCAGCGGATAGAAGGCGGAGGAGTACATCAGCTCGCCCGCCGCGAAGACCACCGCGAAGGCCAGCAGCAGCCCGTACCGCACGGCGGCCGGGGCCGCCTGTCCGGCCAGCGCCGCGCCCAGACCGCAGCCGAACGCCACCGCCCACAGCACCGGACCGCCCGCCAGGACCACGGTCTCCGGCAGCCGCTCCAGCCGCCCGCGCAGCAGCGGCTGCAGGGCGATCAGGGCGAAGGAGTTGGCCGCGACCACCACACTGACCCAGCCCAGCGTGACCGCCATCCGGTCATGCAACAGCAGCGGGACGGTCGCCTCGATCTGGGTGAAGCCGACGATCGCGAAGAGCGCCTGGGCCAGGATCAGCAGGGCCATGGGGCGGGCGCGCAGCAGGGAGCGATAGGTCGGCCCGGGCCCCGAAGGCGGTGCGTCGCCGGGCCGTTCCTTCGGCTCGGTCCTGGCCCGGGGCCGTACGCCCAGGATCACCGCGATCAGCGGCAGCGCCGCCAGTCCGTTGGCCAGGTACAGCCAGCGCAGCGTCCCCGCCGGGGTGTCCGCGCCGTGCAGCGCGAGCCCCGCCGCGACCGAACCCAGCCCGATCCCGGCGTTGTTGACGATGTGCCGGATGGCGAAGGCCGCGCGGCGGCCGCTCTCGGGGACGGCCGTGTCCACGATGCCCACGATCGAGGCGTAGAAGAGCCCGAAGCCGACCCCGACGCACACCCCCGAGGCGAGCACCAGCGGCACCGAGCCGGCCGGCGCCAGCAGGGCGTACCCGGCCGCGAGCGCCGCGGCGCCCAGCGCGCCCACCCGGTGCGGGCTGCCCCGGTCGGCCAGTGGCCCGCCGGCCAGGGCGGCGGCGAAGCTGGCCGCGGCCATCGCGATGAAGTAGCCGCCCGCCGCCCGGCCGCCGAGCCCCAGCAACTGGCTGATGTAGATCGAGGTGAACGGGAAGCACAGCCCGTTGCCCAGGCTGGACAGCAGCAGCGCGCCCATGAGCAGACCGAAGCGGCGCCCCAGGGGCGTGCGGGGCGCCGTCGCGCGGAGGGCCGTCACGAGGTGAGCGCGGCGCGCACCTTGAGCAGCTCCTCGGCCTTCCGCAGGTCGTACGGGGCCGGGAGGGAGAGCACCACATGGACCGCCCCGGCCTCGGCGAACCCCTCGACCAGCGGCAGCTGGTCCGGGTTGACCATCACCGTGCGGGCGACCTGGCCCGGGTCCCGGCCGACCCGCTCGCACCACTGGTCCAGGACGCCGCTCAGCTCGCGGAAGTCGGCGACCGGGTCCTCGGAGGCCCAGCCGTACCAGTTCCACCAGTCGGCCTCGCGGGCCACCAGCTCCAGGGTGCGCCGCCGCCCGGCGCCGCCGATCAGCAGTGGAAGCGGTCCGGCGGGGCCGGGGTTGAGCTTGGCCAGCCGCTCCTTGACGCCGGTGACGGCCGCGGCGAAGGCGTCCATGCGCCCGGCCGGTCCGGGGAAGGGCAGCCCGTACTCGGTGTGCTCGGCCTCGAACCAGCCCGCGCCCAGCCCCAGCACCAGCCGCCCGCCGCTGAGCTGGTCGACGGTGCGGGCCATGTCCGCCAGCAGATCCGGATTGCGGAACGCGGTGCAGCTCACCAGCGGCCCGATGGTGGCCCGCTGGGTCTCGACCGCCATCGCGGACAGCAGCGACCAGCACTCGTAGTGGCGACCGGCGGGGTCGCCGGTGTGCGGCAGGAAGTGGTCCCAGGTCCACAGCGAGTCGACCCCGAGGGCGTCGGCCTCGCGCCACGCGGTGCGCAGCTCGGCGATTCCGGTGTGCTGGGGGTGGAGTTGCACGCCTACGCGCAGGGACACGGAGGTGAATCCTTTCTGTGGGGGACTGGCGATTCGCGATGGGCGGCTCTGTTGACGCTGCGCCCGAAGCGGAGCCGTTACGGCGTGACGACCACGCGGTAGACGGGGGTTTCGGCGGCCTGCTTGAGCGCCTTCTCGACCTCGTCCAGCGGGTAGCGCGCCGTGACCAGCGTCTCCAGCCGTGCGGCCAGCCGGCCGCCGCGCAGCAGTTCGGCGGCGGCGCGCCAGTCGTCCGGCTCATGGCTGAAGGAGCCGGTGACGGTGAGCTGGCGGCGGTGCACCTCGTAGCCGGGGAGCTCGGCGGGCGGGCCGCCGGGGCCGCCGCCGTAGAGGACGATCATGCCGCCGTCGGCGACCGCGGCGAGGGCGGCGGCGATGGCCTCCTTGGACGCGATGGTCACGACGACCACGTCCGCCGGGGGCAGTTGGCCGATGTCCTCGGGGGTGACGGCCGCGTCGGCGCCCGCCGCCGCGATGGCGGCCAGCCGCTGCTCGTCCCGTTCGACCACCGCGACGCCGTGGGCCTGCAGCTGCGCGGCGACGGCGAGGTGGAGATGGCCCATATAGCCGGCGCCGATGACGGTGACCCGGTCCCCGGCGCGGAAGCCGCCGCGGCGCAGCGAGTGGACCACGCAGGCCAGCGGTTCGCCCATGGCGGCGACGGCGGGGTCGGTGTCGCCGACCGACCACACCCGTGAGGCGGGCAGCGCGATGTATTCGGCGAGCCCCGCGCCCATGGTGATCGCGCCGTCCTCGCGCTTGTGCCCCTGGAGCGCGACGCAGATGGCGGTCTGGCCGCGCCGGCAGCTGCGGCAGGCCCCGCAGCGCGGCAGTCCGTCGAGGGTGACGAGGGAGCCGACCGGGGGCATGTCCTCCAGTGCGGCGGCCTTGGCGCCGATCCGCTCGACCCAGCCGGAGATCTCATGTCCGGCGGCGGCCGGATAGACCGTCATCCGGCCCGCGTAGAGATTGGCCTCCATGGTGCAGATACCGCAGGCCGCGATGCGTACCAGCACCTCGGAGTCACCGATGTCGGGGACAGGTATCTCTCTGGTCTCCACCTGGCCTGCCGCCGTGATGACAGCTGTACGCATGTGAACTGCCTTCCGGATTAAGGACGTTGTGCCGGGAGGCTATGCCGGGGGGACAGGGGTGGCAAGGAAGAACGATCACATGCTGGATCGCGCACCGGAAGACGTCCTGCGGAAGGCCCACCAGATGATCACGGCTCCGGCCGCGGCGGCGGCCGCGCCGACGACGGAGGCCACATGCATGGCGTGGACGAACCCCTCGTCGGCGATGTCCGACAGCCGGGGCAGCCGCATCTTCGCGCCGAGCAGCCGGGTGGCCTCGGGCGACTCCCCGGCGGCGTCGGCGGCACCGGAGGGCAGCCCGCTCAGCCGCGGGGTGACCCGGTCGCGGTAGACGCTGACCAGCACGGAGCCGAGGACCGCCACGCCGAGGACCCCGCCGATCTGCCGCAGCGAGTTGTTGACGGCGGAGCCGGCGCCGGTCCGGTCGGAGGGGAGGATGGCCATGATCGCCTCGGTGGTGGGCGCGACGGCGGCGCCCATGCCCAGGCCCTGGAGGATGAGGAAGACCCAGAACAGCGGCAGTCCGCTGCTCTCGTCCAGGAAGACGTAGGCGACGAAGCCGGTGGTGGCGATCAGCATGGCCGCGGTGACGACCGGGCGCACCCCGTGGTTGCGTACCAGCTTGGCCGAGAGCGGGGCGCCCAGCAGCACGCCGAGGGCGACCGGGGCGATGGACAGCCCGCACTCCAGCGGCGTCTGTCCCTGGACGCCCTGCAGATAGAAGCTGGTGTAGTACATCGAGCCGTTGAGCCCGAAGAACGTGAGCATGACGGCGACGCTGGCACCGGTGAAGCGGATGTCGCGGAAGAGCCGGACGTCGAAGCTGGGGTTGGCGACGCGCAGTTCGACGAGGACGAAGACCACGACCAGCAGCACGCCCCCGGCCAGCGAGGCGACGATGGCCGGATCGGTCCAGTCATTGCGGTGGCCGCCCTCGATGACGCCCCAGACGATGGCGAAGAGCCCGGCGGTGGAGAGCACCACGCCCAGCGGGTCGAACTTCTGCCGCACCCGGGTGACCACACCGGGCAGGAAGACGAACGAACCGGCCACGCACAGCACCACGATCGGCACATTGACCAGGAAGACCGACCCCCACCAGAAGTGGTCGAGCAGCGCTCCACTGAGCATCGGCCCAGTGGCGATCGCGATTCCACTGGAACCCGACCAGATCGCGATGGCGGTGGCCCGATGCCGCTCGTCGAAGACCTGGGCGATCAGGGCGAGGGTCGCGGGCATGATCAGGGCGCTGCCGATGCCCATCGCGCCTCGGGCCACGATGAGTTCGGTGGCCGAGCCGGAGTAGGCGGCCCAGGCGGAGGCCGCGCCGAAGAGCACCATGCCGGTCAGCAGTAAGCGGCGGTGGCCGTAGCGGTCGGCGAGCACACCGCCGGTGAACAGCAGCACCGCGAAGACCAGGGTGTAGGAGCTGATGCTCCACTGCAGCTGATTGGGGCTCGCCCCGAGCCCTTCGTCGGGATCGGCGAGGGTCTTGAGGGCCACATTGAGCACGGTGTTGTCCAGCCACACCGCGAGTTGGGACAGGACGAGCACCGAGAGCGCGAGCCATTGGCGGCCGGTGGGGGAGTGTGCGGAACCGGCCTGCGCGGCATCGGTGGTCGCGGTGTTCTGTGCAGCCATGGGGGCGGCGCCTTTCGGGACCCTGGGGAAGGTGGGGGGGTCCGCGTCGTATGGCAAGGGATGGCGTGCTGGCTCCAGAGGAAGTTACCAATCCGCCGAGCGGGGGCGCAGCCCCTTGCCGACACGGGGAGGTGTCGTGGCCGGAACGCGAGGGTATTTCCCGGCGGGAAGTGTCCCATAAGGAACGATCTTCCTTGCCGTGTGCCAGGGGGCTCGTTACTGTTCCCGGAAAGGGAACGGGGGTGTCCTTTGAGCCATTTCGGAATTCAACCAAATGGGCGAGTGCCTATTGACGGATTTGACGCGGAGGTGGGCGCGGGGAGAGCGGTTCGAACGGAGCCGGACATGGGGTCGGACAACCTGGAGGAGACTCTGGGCCAGGCGTTACGCCTGCTGGAGTCCGCAGTGCACCACCACCGCCGCTCCGCGCTGGCCTCGGCGTCCGCCGAACTGCCGGTGGCCGGGGAGGCCGTGGCCGGGTGGGTGGCGCGGCTGGTGCTGCGCGCCGAGCGGGATGTGATCTGGAGCCTGCCCGAGGTGACGGGCGATGACCACGCCCGGCTGGTCGGACAGACGCTCGCCCAGCTGGCGGGCAAGGGGGTCAGGACCCGGATGCTCTGCCCGCCGGGCGTCATCCGGGGCGCGGCCTGGCAGCGCTCGGTGGGGACCGTGGCGCGGCTGGAGGTGCGCGTCTGCGAGGGCGTGCGGCAGGAGTTGGTGGTCGTGGACGGCGCGGCGGTCATCGCGCCCGACGCCTCGCCGGGCGAGCCCGGCGGCTCCCGCGCCTCGATGATCCAGAACTCGACCGTGGCCGATATGCTGCATCAGCTGCTGAGCGGCATGTGGGACACGGCCCAGCGCCCGATGCGGCCCCTGTCGTTCGAGGGCGGCGCGCGCGGCCGGGTGCTGCGCGAGGTGCTGAAGCTGATGGCCGAGGGCTACAAGGACGACGCCGCGGCCCGCAAACTCGGCCTTTCGGTGCGTACCTACCGTCGCTATGTGGCTGACATCATGCGGGACCTGCAGGTCGAGTCGCGGTTCCAGGCCGGAGTGCGCGCCGTGCGCGCCGGGCTGATGGAGTCCGACCCCGACTAGGGGCGTGCCGCACATCCGGGCAGCGGCCGGGTTGTTGATGGTTTGAGCGTTATTGGCACGCTTCTGTCCGCCGGCGACCTGGCAGCTTCCTGCAGATTCCAAGTTCTGACCGCGCGGTAACCGGCTGCCGTCTGCAGCTTTATGACACCCGGACCAGTCGAATGCTGGTGTTCACCCGGCGCGTGACAGCTAGTGGACTCTGGGGTTGTCCCCTCCTCTACCGGCGCCTAGCGTCAGCGGCAGCTTCGTCGCTTTGCCCATGCCCGAAAATGGAGGTGCGCGGTAATGACCGCCATCGTCGAAGAGCGTCGTGAAACCATCAAGGAAATCGTCACCGATATTCTTGAGATCGACCCCGACGAGGTCACTGAGACCAGTCTCTTCAAAGAAGAGCATGACGCGGATTCACTGCGTGCCATTGAAATACTCGCGGCTTTGGAGAAGACCTTCAATATCGTCATAGAGCAGTCCGAACTCAGCCGGATGGTGAATCTTCAAGGCGTCTACGAGGTTGTCTCCGACGCGGCGGGCTGGTGACCGCCGGATCCAGGCGGTCTCTCGGAAGGCAGGGCGAAATGCGTGGTGAGCCGGGTCGCAGGGTCGTCGTCACCGGCCTCGGTGCGGTGTCCGGGATCGGCATCGGCGCGGCGGAATTCCTCGCCGGACTGCGCGCCGGGAAGAGCGCGGCGGGCCCCATCACCGCGTTCGACACGGAGGGCTTCGACCGCTCTACGGCGTGTGAGGTCAAGGATTTCGAGCCGGGCCGGTGGATTCGAAATCTCGATGTACGGACCCTGGGCCGGGCCAGCCGGTTCTCGGTCGCGGCGGCCCGTATGGCGGTGGCCGACGCCGGATTCGCCGAATCGGAGAGCGCGCTGCGCGACATCCCCTGTCTGATCTCCGTCGGCACCACCGACGGCGAGTCCAGGGACCTGGACCATTTGGTCGAGGAGGAAGTGGACCTCGGCCCCGAGCGAATGGACCCCACGGTCGCCCGGCGGGTGCCCGCCGGACGGCTTTCGAGCGCGATCGCCCAGGAGTTCGGCCTCACCCGGGCCGAGGCGGTCACCCTCCCCACCGCATGCGCCGCCGGGAACTACGCGATCGGCTACGGCTTCGACGCCATCCGCGCCGGGGACGTGGACCTCGCGCTGTGCGGCGGGGCCGACGCCCTGTGCCGTAAGACCTTCACCGGCTTCTACCGCCTGGGCACCATCGCCCCCGAGCGCTGCCAGCCCTTCGACAAGGACCGCAAGGGCATTCTCACCGGCGAGGGCGCGGGCATCCTGGTGCTGGAGAGCCTGGAGTCGGCGCTGGCCCGGGGCGCCCGTATCTACGCCGAGGTCCTCGGCTACGGACTCAACTGCGACGCGGACCACCCGGTGGCCCCCAACCAGGACAGCGTGGCCCGCTGTATGCGGCTGGCCCTCGACAACGCCAACGTCAAGCCGGACGAGGTCGACTTCATCTCCGCGCACGGCACCGGCACCAAGGCCAACGACATCACCGAGGCCCGCGCCATCCGCCAGGTGTTCGGGGACGCCGCCCCGCCGCGCACCGTCTCCATCAAGTCGATGATCGGCCATTCCATGGGCGCCGCCGGGGCGCTGGCCTCGATCGCCTGCGCCCTCGCGCTCACCGAGGGCTTCATCCCGCCGACCATCAACCACCAGGAGACCGACCCGGAATGCGGTCTGGACTGTGTGCCCAACCAGGCCGTGGACGCCGACCTGAAGGTGGTCCAGAACAACGGCCTGGCCTTCGGCGGCAACAACGCCGTCGTCATCTTCGGCAAGAGCCGAGCGGACTGGGCATGAGTCAGCTGGTGACCGGCGCCGGAGCCGTGGCGAGCGTGGGCGAGGGCGTCGACGAGGTCTTCCAGGCTCTGTGCGCCGGCATCAGCGGACTCGGCGAACTGCGCGGCTTCGACCGGGAGCGGTACCGGACCCGCCACGCGTACGAGATCGACGACCGCCCCGCGCCCGGTGCCGACCTCCCGGGCCGCGCCACCGACTGGCTGCTGCGCGCGGTCGGCGAGGCCGCGGCCCAGGCCGGGCTCGGCGAGGATCTGAGCGAGGTGCCCGTCCTCGTCGGCACCGGGCTGCGGGAACTGCGCTCCGCCGAACTCGCCTGGCGCGACGGCGCGCCTTTCGACATCGGCCGGCTGCACTTCGGCACCGCACTGCGGACACGTTTCGGCGCGGTCCGCACCCACACCTTCTCCGGGGCCTGTTCGGCCTCCCTCTACGCGCTCGCACTCGCCGCCGACCTGCTGACCACGGGGGCCGAGGACACCGTGATGGTGGCCGGTGTGGACACCCTCACCGAGTCGATGTACGGGCTGCTGGACCGGGTCAACAGCGAACCCCCCGACCGCGTCCGGCCGTTCGACCGGGACCGCCGCGGGGTGCTGATGGGCGACGGCGCGGCGGCCGTGGTGCTGCGCCGGGAGGAGCCCGGCGCGGGGACCGGCGCGCTCGGCCGGGTGCGCGCCGTCAGCATGAACTGCGACGCGCGCCATGTGACCGCCCCCGACCCTCGGGGCATCGCGCGGGCGGTGCACGAGGCGCAGTGGCGGGCCGGCGTCAAACCGGGCGACATCGATCTGGTGCTGCTGCACGGCACCGGCACCCAGCTGAACGACGCGGCCGAGGCGGCCGCCATCGCCGAGGTCTTCGGCCATGAGGTGCGCGGGCCCCTGATGACCGCCATCAAGTCCATGACCGGCCATACCTCGGGCGGCTCCGGTCTGCTCAGCCTGATCGTCGCGCTGGAGTCCCTGGCGTCGGGCCGGGTGCCGCCCACCCTGGGGCTGGCCGAACCGCTGCCCGAGGCCGAGGCGTTCCGGTTCGTCCGGGAGGAGGCGCGGGACGGCGGTGATCTGCGGGTCGCGCAGATCGACGCGTTCGGCTTCGGCGGTGTCAACGCGGTCGCCATCGTGGAGAGGGCCGGCCGATGACGCACGGCCGCGGCGAAGTCGTCGTCACCGGCGTCGGCCTGGCCCTCCCGGGCGCCGACACCCCCGACGCGTTGCTGCGCCGCACCGCCTGCCCGGTCACCGGACCCGCCGCCGAACCGTTCGACACCGCCGCCCGGATCGGCCGCCGGGGCCACCGCTACAAGGATCGGGCCACCCGGCTGGCGCTGTGCGCCGCGCTCGACGCACTGCGGGACGCCCGTCTGATCCCCTCCGACGGCGAGGAGGTGACGGTGCCCGGCGAGACCGTCGGCGTGGTCGCCAGCTCCAACCTGGGCAACCTCGACACCGCCTGCCTCACCGCCGCCGCCATCGCCGAGCGTTCGGCCGTGGACCTCAGCCCCATGAGCCTGCCGAACGCCTCCAGCAATGTGATCGCCTCCTGGGTGGCCATCCGCCACGGTCTGCGCGGCCCCAACCTGATGCTGTGCAACGGGGCGACATCCGGCCTGGACGCCGTCCACTGGGGTGCCGCGCTGGTCGCGGCGGGCCGGGTCCGGCGCGCGGTGGTGATCGGCGTGGAGACCCACAACGCCGTCGTGGAGGATCTGCTCGGCCGGTCCGCCGATGAGCTGCTGGACGGCGCGGCAGCCATCGTCGTCGAGGGCGCTCGGTGGGCCGAGGGCCGGGGGGCGCGCGCCGCCGCCACCCTCGGCCGGTACGAACGGCGGGCCGGGCTCAGCGGCTGTGTGGAGGCCCTGCTGCCCGGCGGCGCCGCGCCCGGCGTCTGGTTCACCCCCGAGCGATACGCCGAGGGGCCCGCCGGGGCCGGCGTCGGGACCGGGACCGGGACCGACGGGGCCGTACCGGTGCCGGAGGCCGTGCCGCGCTACGACGTCACCAGCGCGGTGGGCCGGGCCTCCGGGGCCCTCGGGGTGCTGCAGTGCGCGGCGGCCATCGGCTGGCTGGCCCGCAACGAGGCCGGGACGGACGCCGAGACCGGCGCCGGGACGCAAGACGCCGGGCCGCAAGCCGGGCTGCAAGACGCGGAGCCGCGAGCCGCCGGACCGCAAGTCGCCGGGTCGGAAGCAGGAGCCGGGAGCGGTACCGCCTTGGACGTCGGTCCCGGGGCCGCGCCGGGCCCGGCGCCCGTGCCCGCGTCCCGCCAGGCGCTGATCACCAGCGGTGACGACACCGCGGACGCCGTGGCCGGACTGCTGCTGCGCCCCACGCCCGACCGGTGCCACCCGCACCCCTCACGTGCCCCCCTTTCAGTCATGGAGTGTTCCCGATGACCGCCGCCGCCCCGCCGATGTCGACCAAAGCCCTGCTGACGGACGCCACCACCGTCCGGCTGCGCCCGCGCTACGAGGGCTCGAACATCTGCACCTGGATCGGCTTCAAACACGTCAACTACCTCGTCGAGGAAGCCGTGCTGGTGCACTTCGCGGACTCCGGGGCGCCCGCCCGCCGGCTGTACGAGGAGCACGGTCTCGGGCTGGACATCGTCGCCCTGGAGACCCGCATCCTGCACGCCTTCCACATGGACGACGTGGCCGAGGCAGAGGTGACGCCGGACACCGCCGACGACGACCGCACCCTCGGCTTCCGGGTGACCCTCCGCGTGGAGCGCGGCGGCTCGGTCCTCAAGGCCGTCGCCGCCAAGGTGCGGGTCTCGCTGCGCGCCGACGCCTATCTGCCGGAGCCCACCGAACCCCCCGCCGAATTCGCGCCGTTCGTGGTGGACCGGCTGGGAGCCGAGGGGTCCGCCGGCGAGCTCGCGCGGATCCGGGTGGCGCTGCCGGACGGCGACGAGGACGCCGTCCTGGCCTCGCTGACCGAGGGCCGCAACGCCTACGCCTGGAAGTGGAACATCCCCTATCCGTACTGCCACTTCACCGAGCGGCTGCAGATGTCCGGCTATCTGCGGCTGATGGAGGAGGCCAAGGACCGTTTCGTCCTGGACCGCGGCATCTCCATCAAGACCCTGCTGGACGACCGCAGGTGGATACCGGTCGTACCCCAGTCCTCGGTGCGCGTCATCGACGAGGCGGTGATGGAGGAGGACCTCTACACCGTCTACACGGTGGAGGAGATCTTCAAGGACCTCACCTACACCGCCCGGATGGACTGCTTCGTCATCCGCGACGGCACGCTCACCCTCACCGCCACCGGCCGGATCACCCACGGCTACGCGGTGATCGAGAACCGCAGTGACTGGCGGCTGGTCCCCTTCGACCAGCGGGTACTGGGCGCGCTGGCCGGAAAGCAGAGCGGCACCTGATGGACGACGTACTGGTCACCGGCCTCGGCGCGCTGTCCCCGCTGGGCACGGGCGTCGATGCCTTCTGGCGCGGGATGCACGCGGCGGACACCGCGCCGGTGCGGGTCCCCGATCCGCTCGCGCACATGGACCATCCGCTGATGTACCTGGTGCCGGAGGCCGACCTTCCGGACGGTCCCGAGGAGCAGGACGGGCTGCCGCTGGGGCGCGGCTCCCAGTTCGCGCTCGCGGCGGCGCGCGAGGCGGTCGCCGACGCGGGGCTCGCCGCGCTGCCGGGGCCGGACGCCTCGGGCGCCACGGACGCCGGGCTCGATCCGCGCCGGGTGGCCGTCGCCCTCAGCACCGGTATGGGCGACACGGATCTGCACGAGGGCTGGTGGACCGGCGAGGCCCCCGCGTCCGGCCGCTGGGCGCCCGCCTTTCCGCTGGCCTCGGTGGTCGGCGGGTGGTTCGGCGCCCAGGGCCTCAACACCTGTGTCAGCAACGCGTGCGCCGCCAGCGGCTACGCGCTTTCGATGGCCGCCGATCTGATCCACTCCGGCGAGGCCGACGTGGTCATCGCGGGCGGCGCCGAGGCGTACTCCCGGGTCGCCCTCGCCTGCTTCAACCGGCTGGGCGCCATCGACCCCGAGCGCTGCCGCCCGTTCGCCGCCGAGCGGCGCGGCACCGTCTTCGGCGAGGGCGCCGCCGTGCTCGTCCTGGAGTCCGCCTCGCACGCCCGCGCGCGCGGCGCGCGCACCGTCTACGGCCGTCTGGCGGGCGCCGGCTGGAGCTGCGACGCCTACCACCCGACCGCCCCCGAGCCCTCCGGTGAGCAGATCGAGCGCGCGATGCGCGTGGCGCTGCGGGAGGCGGGGGCCGGGACAGGCTCCGGGGCCGGGGCCGAATCCGGCTCCGGCGGGCTGGGATTCGTGATCCCGCACGGCACCGGCACCGCGCTCAACGACGTGGTGGAGAGCCAGGTGCTGGACGCGCTGACCCCCCGGACGCCGCTCTACAGCGTCAAGGCGCTCATCGGGCACACCGGCGGCGCGGCGGGCGCGTTCGCCGCGCTGGCCGCCAGTCTGGTGCTGCACCACAAGACGCTGCCGCCGAATGTGCCGGTCGGCACGCCGGACCCGGAGTGCGCGGTGCCGCTGCCGTCCGGCTCCGCGCCCATGACCGGGGCGTACGGGCTGGTCAACGCCTACGCCTTCGGGGGCAACAACATCTCGCTCGTCTTCGGGGAGGCCGCCGCGTGAGCGACGCACGTGCGGCCGCCGGGCCGCGGATGGCGACGAAAGCCGCGCCTCCGCGCCGCGTGGGCGGAGAAGCGGACGAGGAGGCGGCGCGCAGCGAACCGGCCGTCGGCCTGGTGGTGACGGGCATCGGCACCGTGGCCGCGGACGGCTTCGACTTCCGTACGGCGCTCGGCCGGCACGGCTACAAGTACCTGCCCGCCGCCTCCCAGTACTTCCTCGCCGCGGCCAAGCGCGCGCTGGCACAGGCGGGCCCGGACGCCCTGGAGGCGGTCGGGCCCGAGGAGCGGGGCGCCGCGGTGGGCACCAACAGCGCGGCCGTCGCCCTGCACCACACGATGGACCGTACGGTCACCGCCACCGGGGCCGGGGATCTGTCCCCGGTCACCGCGCCCTACTTCTCCATCAACCTTTTCGGCAGCCGGCTGGCCACCGAACACGACCTCAAGGGCTTCAACCTCACCTTCACCAGCCCCCGGGTCGCGGGCCTCGAAGCGCTGCAGAACGGCCGGCGCGCCCTCGTCACCGGCCGGGCCCGGTGGCTGCTGGCCGGGGCCACCGAGGAGGCGCTGCCCGAGGGCGAACCGGGGGCGGAGACCTCGGAGGCCGGAGCCGTCGCACTGGTGCTGGAGCCCGAGACGGCCGCCCGGAGCCGGGGGGCGGCGACGCTGGGCCGGGTGGGCGTCCGCTCGTTCTTCCTGCCGCCGCGGGTGGCCACCTGCGCCGAGGGGGCCGAGCGGGCCGCGGCGCTGCTGCGGGACGCGCTGGACGCCCTCGGCCACCGGCCCGACCAGCCCCTGGCCGTCACCGCCGTCCTGGACGGCTCCCCGGTCGGCGAGGCCGTGGCGGCGGCGCTGGAGGAGAAGGTGCTGCACGAGCAGGCGCCGGGCGGGCGGACGGCGGCCGGAAAGCCCGAGCGGGTCCCGGCGGGCACGGGCGCCCTGGAGCCAGTGGCGCGCGTGGCCGCCGCCCTCGGCGCACCGGCGGGGCATGTCCACGCCGTCATCACGGCGGCGGCCGAGGGGAACATCGCGGTCTGCCTGGTCACTCCAAGCGGTGCCACCCCGGACGGCGCCACCCAGGGCAGCACCGCCGGAGCGGAAGCCGGCAGAGCGGAAGCGAGCAGCCGATGAGCGGACGACGGAGGGCGAGCGGCCGATGATCACCCGACTCGAGGGTTCCTGGTGCCTGGTCCTGGGCGCCTCCAGCGGTATGGGCCTGGCCATCGCCCATGAACTGGCCCGCGAGGGCGTCCACATCCTGGGCGTCCACTTCGACACCACCGACGGCCAGGAGAAGGCGGCCGTCGCCCGGGAGGAGATGCGCGGCCACGGCGTCGAGGCCCACTTCTTCAACGCCAACGCCGCCTCCGCCCGCACCCGCGAGGAGCTGCTGCCCCGGTTCGAGGAGCTGACCGGCGGCACGGGCATCCGGATCGTGGTGCACTCCCTGGCCTTCGGCACCCTGCTGCCGTACGTCGGCGCCGAGGGCGAGGACAGCCTGACCGCCCGCCAGATGAACATGACGCTCGACGTGATGGCCCACTCCCTCGTCTACTGGACCCAGGACCTGTTCACCGCGGGGCTGCTGCGCGAGGGCGCCAAGGTGTACGCGATGACCAGCGCCGGGGGCACCCGCGTGATGCCCCACTACGGCGCCGTCTCCGCGGCCAAGGCCGCCCTGGAGTCCCACGTACGCCAGCTCGCCCTGGAGCTCGCCCCCTCCGGTATCGCCGTCAACGCGCTGCGCGCCGGGGTGACCCCGACCCCCTCCATGGAGCGCATCCCCGGCAGCGACCGGCTCGCCGTCCACGCGCGGGACCTCAATCCGCACCGGCGGCTGACCCGGCCCGAGGACGTCGCCGAAGCCGTCTCGCTGCTCTCGCGCACCGACTCCTCCTGGATCACCGGCAATGTGATCGGCGTGGACGGGGGTGAGCTGTTGACATGACGGCCCATCTGCTGATCGAGACGGGCGGGACGCAGACCGGACCCGCCTGCGAGCGGTTCCTCGGCGACGCCGCGCGGCTGGCCAGGGACGGCCACCAGGTGGTGCTGTTCCTCGTGGAGAACGGCGTGACCGCCGCCGTCCCCGGCACCGCGCCGGCCATCGAGACGTTCCTCGGCGACGGCGGCGAGCTGTGGGTGGACTCCTTCTCCGCCGCCCAGCGCGCCCTGCCCGCCGCCGATCTGACCCCCGGGCGCGGCTGGTGGAGATGGACGACGTGGCCGCCAAGCTGCTGGAGCCGCGGGTCAGGGCGGTGTGGCACTGATGCCCAGGCCCGTTCCCCGTACCGATGTGCTGCTCAACCTCTTCGGCGCGCCCCACCAGAGCGATCTGGTCACCTCGGCGCTGCGGCTGGCGTCCGCGCTGCTCGCCCGGGGCGCCAGGGTGCAGATCTGGACCTGCGGCGACGCCACCCGGCTGACCGGTGCGGCCCTCGGCGACACCAAACCGCGCGACTACACCGACCTGGGGCGCGAGCATCCGTCCACCGCCCGCGTCGTCCGCGAGCTGATCGAGGATCACCCCGACCGGCTGTACTGGTACGTATGCCGCTTCTGCGCCGAGGAGCGGGGCGCCGCAGAGCAGATACCGCAGGTGCGCACACGGGCCCCCTTCGTCTTCGCCGAGCATGTGAACGCGGCGGACAAGAGCCTGCTCATGGGGGTGTGCTGAGCCATGGGCGACCAGGCGCGCTGGCTGCTGATCGTGGAGAAGGCGTACCGGGGCTCGATCGAGACCCAGTACGCCGACGTGCTGTACTGCGTGCCCGATCTGCACCGGCAGAGCGGCGGCTGCGATGTGGCGCTGCGCGGCCCCGCCGTCGGCTACGCCCTCGACACGGGCCCACGTCCCACGCTGCGCCTGGGCACCCGCCCCCTGGACACCCTGCCCCATCCGCCCGCCTCCGTGGCGAAGCTGCTGGCCGCCGGGGTGACCGTGCTGGTCGAGGAGGACGGCCTGGCCGCGCTCGGCCGCACCGCCGCCGACCGGTTGCTGCCCGGCGTACGCGTCATCGAGGGCGACGACCTCGCGGCCCGCTGGCCCTCCTACGAACAGGTGTGGTTCCTGTGACCCGCCCCTCCCACGGCCCCCGGGCCTCTACCGAAGGAGTACCCGAACCCATGGTCAACGCCCCCGGCGGGGCAGCCCCGGTCATCTCGGCCTGGACCGCCGTATCGCCCCTGGGACTGCGCGGGGCCGACTTCACCGCGGCCCTGCGGTCCGGCCGCGCGGCCGGCCGTCCGCTGGACCCCGAGGAGTGGTCGGTGCCGTTCCGCGAGGCGAGCCTCGTGCCCGACTTCCACATCCGGCAGATTCTCGGCCGTAAGGGCACCCGCTCGATGGACCGGGCCACCGGACTGGCCGTCACCGCGATCCGCCATCTGCTGACCGGGGAGCGGGAGCACGACGAGGCCGAGCGGCTGCCGGGGGTGGGCGAGGAGACCGGCCTGGCGCTCGGTACCAGCACCGGCTCCGCCCAGAGCATCATGGACTTCACCCGGGACTCGCTGGTGGGGAAGAAGCCCTTCTATGTGGACCCGGCCCGGTTCCCCAACACGGTGATGAACTGCGCGGCCGGTCAGTCCGCCATCTGGCACGGGCTCAAGGGCCCCAACACCACCATCGCGGGCGGCCGCGCCACCGGACTGCTCGCCCTCCGGTACGCGCTGCGGCTGCAACGCGCCGGACGGGCCCAGGCCGTGCTGTGCGGGGCGGTCGAGGAGTTCTCCTCCGCCCGCGCCTGGCTGGAGTGGCATGCCCGCACGGATGAGGAGAGCGCCGACAGCGCCGCCGTGCTCGGCGAGGGCGCGGCCGTGTGGCTGCTGGAGCCCGACGCCGCGGCGCGCGAACACGGCCGTAAGCCGCTCGCCGAAGTCCTGGGCCTGGAGTTCGGCTGCGCGGCGGACGCGAAGCAGGCCCGTACGGTGCTCGCCGAGGCGATCGGCCGGCTGCTGGACCGCACCGGCGTGGCTCCCGGCGAGCTGAGCGCCGTCGCCGACTCCGGCGCCCCCGGCGCAGAGGGGGAGGCCGAGCGCGCCGCCCTCGCCGACGCCCTCGGGGGCGCGGAGCCGCCGCGGATCACGGCCGCCGACACCGTCGGGGACACCTGCGCCGCCGCGGCGGCCTTCCAGATCGCCGCCGTCCTGGCGATGGCCGAGCACGGTCGACCGCCGAGCGCGACTGAAGCGCCCCGGAGGCGAACCGAGCCTCTGAAAACTGGCGATACCGCCCTGGTCACCACCGTGGACCGGGACGGCGTGGTCGGTGCGGCCCTGCTGCGGATCCGGTGACGGGCCGGCCGCCCCCGAGCTGAAGGAGCTGGTTGAGATGACGGACCGAGAGACGACGGGCGGCGCCCTCGACGGCGCGGCGCCCCGTACGGCGCTGGTCTTCCCCGGGCAGGGCGCCCAGAAGGCGGGCATGGGCCAGGCGTGGCGGGACACCGCCTCCTGGGCGCTGGTGGCCGAGGTATCGGAGTACACCGGTATCGACGTCGAGGAACTCCTGCTGAAGGCCGACGACGAGACGCTGCGCCGCACCGATCTCGCCCAGATCGCCGTCTTCACCACGGAGGTGCTGGCCCACCGCGAGGCGGAGGCGGCCGGGCTGCTGGGCGATGTGGTGGCCTGCGCCGGGCACAGCCTGGGCGAGTACACCGCGCTCCACGCCGCCGGGGCCCTGCCGCTCGCCGACACCGCCCGCCTGGTCGCCGCCCGCGGCCGGGCCATGCGCGCATGCGCCGAGCGGTCGCCCGGCACCATGGCCGCCGTGGTGCGGCTCGGCCCCGAGACCGTGGCGGCGCTGGTCGCCCAGGTCCAGGAGGACGGCGGCCAGGTCTGGATCGCCAATGTCAACGCCCCCGGTGCCATCGTGCTCTCGGGCACCGCCGAGGCCGTGGACCGGCTCGCCGAACTGGCCGTCGAGAGCGAGGGCAAGGTGATCCGGCTCGCCGTCGGCGGGGCCTTCCACAGCCCGCTGATGGCCTCGGCCGCCGACGATGTGCGCGAGGCCCTGGCCGCCGTGCACTTCGCCGCCCAGCACCTCCCGGTCGTCGCCAACGTGGACGCCCGCCCGTACGCGAGCGGCGAGCACTGGCGGGAGCTCGAACTGAGCCAGCTCACCAGCCGGGTGCGCTGGGAGGAGAGCGTCCGCACGCTCGCCGATGAACTGGGCTGCACCCGGTTCGTGGAGCTGGGCCCCGGGCGCCAGCTCACCGGCATGATCCGCCGGATCGCGAAGGGCGCGCTCACCGTCCCGGTCGAGTCGGCCGCCGCCCTCGCCAAGCTCACCGCCCCCCGAAGCCGCTGAAGCCGCTGAAACCCCTGAAGCCTCCGAAAACCCGGAAACATCCGGAACCCCCGAACCCCGCTGAGCCTCACCCTTTGAGAGCGGAAGGAGACCCCCGCATGGCCGACGCCACCGCCGCCCTGGACATGGACGAACTGCGCACCTTCGTCGCGGATGTGCTCGATGTGGACGAGGAGGACGTCACCGACGACGCCGACTTCGTCAAGACGCTGGGCGTGGACTCCCTCATGGCCCTCGAGGTCATGGTCGTCCTGGAGAAGAAGTACGCGGTGAAGCTGGAGGAGCGGGAGATGAAGGACATCACCACGCTCCGCAAGGTGCACGATCTGCTCGCCTCGAAGCTGGAGAAATGAGATGACGGCGGCCGCCTGCGGGCCGGTCGACGGCACCGTGGAGGTCGTGGACCCCGGTGTCCCCGGTGAGCGGCCCGCCCGGTGCGTGGCCGTGGTCGGCGCGTCGGAGAAGGTGTTCGCCGGGCACTTCCCGGGGTTCGCCATCTTCCCCGGCGTATGTGTCGTGGAGTACGTCCAGCGCGGCGCCCTCGCCACGCTGCCGGAGCGCGTACCGGGCGGGCGCTGGGTCCTGGCGGCCGTCGAGTCCTCCCGCTTCCTCAGCCCGGTCTACCCCGGAGACGAGCTGACCAGCGAATATGTCTGGTCGCGCAAGGACGGGGCGGTGCGCTGCCGGGCCTCGGCGGCCACCGGGCGCGGACCCGCCGCGCAGATAAGGCTGCGCTTCGAGAACCGGGACGCCCGGGGTGCGGAGGCCGGGGCGGGGAGTGGCGAGACCAGGGCCGAGGAGCGGACGCCGGATGATCACCGTCGATGAGATCAAGCGGGTGCTGCCGCACCGCTACCCCATGCTGCTGATCGACCGGGTCACCGAGCTGGTGCCGGGCGAGCGGGCGCGCGGGCTGAAGGCGGTCACCTGCAATGAGCCCTGGTACGAGGGGATGCCGGACACCGCGTCCGCGGAGGACTACCACTATCCGTGGACGGTGCTCATCGAGTCCTGGTGCCATGTGGCCGGGGTGCTGGTGGCCTGGGACCGGCCCAACCCCGACGTACGCAAGGGCAAGGCGATGCTGCTCGGCGGCATCACCGACGCCGAGTTCCACCGCCCGGTGGTGCCGGGCGATGTGGTGGAGCATCATGTGCGATTGGCCCGCCAGGTCGGCGAGACCTTCGTCTTCGAGGGCGAGAGCCTCGTCGGGAAGGAGACCGTCCTCACCATCGGGCGGCTGACGATGACCATGCGCCCGGCCTCCGACCTGGACGCCCCGCCCATGACCGCCTCACCTGTGACCGGTCCGCCCGCGACCGACTCGCCGGCGGCCGCGCCACCCGTGCCCGACCCCCCTGTGCCCGACCCCCTCTGACCGACACCACCTCCGGGAGAAGGACCTCACCGTATGTCCGACCGAATATCCGACGACACGGGCCGCGCATCCGGTGACAACGAGCCGACGCCGCGCGTCGCGCTGGTCTCCGGCGGCTCCCGCGGCATTGGCCGGTCCACCGTGCTGCGGCTGGCCCGGGACGGCTTCGATGTGGCGTTCTGCCATCACTCCAGCCCCGATGCCGCCCGTGAGCTGGAGGAGGAGGCGGCGCGGCACGGCGGCGGACGGGTGATCGGCCGGCAGACGGACGTCCGCGACGCGGGCGCGGTGCGCGAACTGGTCGCCTTCACCGAGGAGTCGCTCGGCCCGGTCGACGTCGCGGTCACCTCCGCCGGGATCACCCGGGACAATCCGCTGCTGCTGATGAAGGACGAGGAGTGGCGGGACGTTCTGGAGGTCAACCTGGACGGCACCTATCACCTGTGCCGTTCCGTGGTGTTCGGAATGATGAAACGCAAGTCCGGATGCGTCATCAACATCTCGTCGGTCGCCGGGGTCCACGGCAATGCGACCCAGAGCAATTACGCGGCCTCGAAAGCGGGGATCATCGGCTTCACCAAGTCGCTCGCCAAGGAGGTCGGACGGTATGGCATACGGGCCAATGTGGTGGCGCCCGGCTTCGTCGAGACCGATATGACGGCGGAGCTTTCCGAACGGGTGCGCAAGGAGGCGGAGCAGAGCATCCCGCTGCGCCGCTTCGGCCGTCCGGAGGAGGTCGCCGACATGGTCGCGTACCTGGTCGGAGCGGAGTATGTGACCGGTGCGGTGTTCCAGGTCGACGGCGGCATCGTCCTCTGACGGGCGCCGTCGGCACCTTTGTTCGAGCGGTGTCCGGCGGCTGAGGGCCGCTCGATGAGCGTCATGCACGAGATGGACGAGCGAGGGGGTACGGACGTGGCAGCCAAGCGCAGCAAAGTACCGCGCTTCTATTTCAATTTCCGCAGCCCGTACAGCTGGATCGCCTACCGTGATCTGATGGACCGCTATCCGGATGTCGCACAGGCGGTGGAATGGCACCCGTGGTGGGAGCCGGACGCGGATGGTGAGCGCCGTATGGCCGAACAACGCCATCACTTTCCGTATACGGCGATGTCCCGGGAGAAGCATCTCTATATCCTCCAGGATGTGCGCCGGCTGACGACCGACCGCGGCCTCGCGGTCAACTGGCCGGTGGATCTCGACCCGGTCTGGGAGGTGCCGCATCTGCCGTACTTCCTGGCGCTGGACGCGGGGCTCGGCCCCGACTACATCGAGCGCGTCTACCGGGCGCGCTGGCAGGAGGGCCGCGACATCTGCGACCGTACGACCATCGCGGCCATCGCCGGTGAGCTGGGGCTTCCGGCCGACCGGGCGGCGGCAGCGGCCGATGACGAGGAGCTGCGCGGCGGCCGGGGACTCCAGGCCCTGCTCGCGCTCAGCGACGCCGGGGCGTTCGGCGTGCCGTTCTTCACCCACGGCTATGACAAGTTCTGGGGCGTGGACCGGCTGCCGGCCTTCGTCGACGCGGTCCGCTCCGGCTCCGGGCCGCGCCCGGGCTCCGGTGACCGGTCCGGCCCCCGTGCCCGGGACACGCCCGCCGCCGTGCCGTCGGACACCGACTTCGCCGCCGCCCGGTCGGCCGATCCGGGCCATGCCGGAGGCTGTGGCTGACTCTTCGCCCGCCCGCTCGTTCACACGTTGTCGCCCGTCCGACCGCCCGTCCACCGCCCGCCGCGACCGAGACGAGAACGCCCTGACCGCCGACGGACACTCCCCCTCCTGGAGGACGCAGATGCCCGAGCCACGCCAGACGTCGGCGCGCTCCCCCTCCCTGGGAGCCCGCGCCCTCTCGGCCGCGGCCCTGCCGATCGCCCCGCTGTACGGGGCCTCGCTGGCGTATCTGGCCTTCCATCCGCGGCGCCGGGAACAGCGGGAGCACCCACGGGACCACGGGCTGCCCTGTACGGAGCTGAAGGTGCCCTTCGCGGCGCGGAAGCACCTGGACACCTGGCTGTGCCCGGCGTCCTCCGAGAAGGTGGTGGTGCTCGGGCACAGCATGGCCACGGCGAAGGACCACAGCCTGCGCCATGCGAAGTTCCTGCACGACGCCGGGTACACCGTCTGTCTGTTCGACCACCGCAACCACGGGGCCAGCAGCGACGACCGGGCGCTGTTCGGGCTGGGCGACCGGTTCGCGAGCGATGTCACCGCCGTGGTGTCCCATCTGCGCGACCAGCGGGGGTACGGCACGGCGCGGATAGCCTTCTACGGCTTCTCGTTCTCGTGCTTCTCGTCCATGTGGGCGCTGACGCACGACGGATTCGAACTTGACGCGCTGGTATGCGACAGCGGGCCGGGGCACGACGTCCCGCCGCTGCTGCGCAAGTTCCTGGAGGCGGAGGCGCTGCCGCTGCCCGCTGTGCTGAAGGGCGAGCCGGCCCGTTCGGTGGTGGCGCGGACGCTGTGCGCGGTGGGCCCGGCCATGCTCCGGGCCCAGTGGCCCCCGCCCGCGACGGGCAAGTTCGCCAAGATCCCCCTGTTGTTCATGTCGGGCGAGCACGATGCGATCGTGCCGCCTTCCTCGGTGGACGCGCTGGCCGAGCGCTATGCACAGGCCGAGACGCACGTCCTGCCGGGAGCCGAGCATCTGCTCGGGCTGGAGACCGATCCTGAAGGCTACGCGAGCGTGGTGCTGGATTTCCTCGAGCGGGCCCTGGGGTAGCAACCTTGACCGTCCCTCCCGGGACGGAACTTTTCGGAAGAGGAAAGAGAGAGCATGCAGAAGGTGCTCATCGCCAACCGTGGCGAGATCGCTGTCCGTGTTGCCCGTGCCTGCCGGGATGCCGGGATCGCGAGCGTAGCCGTCTACGCCGATCCGGACCGGGACGCATGTCATGTGCGCGCGGCCGATGAAGCCTATGCGCTGGGCGGTGACACCCCGGCGGCCAGCTATCTCGACCAGGCCAAGGTCCTGGCCGCGGCCGCCGAATCCGGCGCCGACGCCGTCCACCCCGGCTACGGATTCCTCTCCGAGAACGCCGAGTTCGCCCAGGCCGTCCTGGACGCGGGCCTGACCTGGATCGGCCCTCCGCCGCACGCCATCCGCGACCTGGGCGACAAGGTCGCCGCCCGCCACATCGCCCAGCGCGCCGGCGCCCCGCTGGTCGCCGGCACCCCCGACCCGGTCTCCGGCGCGGACGAGGTCGTGGCCTTCGCCGAGCAGCACGGCCTGCCGATCGCCATCAAGGCCGCCTTCGGCGGCGGCGGCCGCGGCCTGAAGGTCGCCCGCACCATGGAAGAAGTCCCCGAGCTCTACGACTCCGCCGTGCGCGAGGCCGTCGCGGCGTTCGGGCGTGGGGAGTGCTTCGTCGAGCGCTACCTGGACAAGCCCCGCCATGTGGAGACTCAGTGCCTGGCCGACACCCACGGCAACGTCGTGGTCGTCTCCACCCGTGACTGCTCCCTCCAGCGCCGCCACCAGAAGCTGGTCGAAGAGGCCCCGGCCCCATTCCTGACCCAGGAGCAGAACGACCAGCTCTACGCCGCCTCCAAGGCCATCCTCAAGGAAGCCGGCTACGTGGGCGCCGGCACCGTCGAGTTCCTCGTGGGCAACGACGGCACCATCTCCTTCCTCGAGGTCAACACCCGACTCCAGGTGGAGCACCCGGTCACCGAAGAGGTCACCGGCATCGACCTGGTGCGGGAGATGTTCCGCATCGCGGACGGGGAGAAGCTGGGGTACGACGATCCGCCGATGCGGGGGCACTCGTTCGAGTTCCGCATCAACGGCGAGGACCCGGGCCGCAACTTCCTGCCCGCCCCCGGCACCGTGACCTCCTTCGTCCCGCCCGCCGGGCCCGGTGTCCGGCTGGACGCGGGCGTGGAGTCCGGCAGCGTCATCGGCCCGGCGTGGGACTCGCTGCTGGCCAAGCTGATCATCACCGGTGCCACCCGCGCCCAGGCCCTCCAGCGCGCCGCCCGCGCCCTGGCCGAGTTCCAGGTCGACGGCATGGCCACCGCCATCCCGTTCCACCAGGCCGTGGTGGTGGACCCGGCGTTCACCAGCGAGCCGTTCACGATCCACACCCGCTGGATCGAGACCGAGTTCACGAACACGATCGCCCCGTTCGCTCCGACCGGAATGGACGAGGTCGACGAGCCCACCGCCCGCGAGACCGTCGTGGTCGAGGTCGGCGGCAAGCGGCTGGAGATCTCGCTTCCGGCGGTCCTCGGCCTGGCGGTGTCGCCCGGGGAGGTCGCGGGGACCAAGAAGCCGAAGCGCAAGGCGGTCAAGAAGTCCGGCTCCGCCGCCTCCGGCGACGCCCTGGCCTCCCCGATGCAGGGCACCATCGTCAAGGTCGCCGTGGGCGAGGGCGACACCGTGGCCGAGGGCGACCTCATCGTCGTCCTGGAGGCCATGAAGATGGAACAGCCCCTCAACGCCCACCGCGGCGGCATCGTCAAGAGCCTGAACGCGAACGTCGGCGCCTCGGTCAGCGCGGGCGCCGTGATCTGCGAAATCAAGGACTGACCCGGCGCGATGACACCCTTACGGCGGGCTCCGAGCGGAGCCCGCCGTCACGGTCAGCCCTTGGGCCGGTCCTTGAGACCAGCCCGCAGCTCAGTCCTTGAGCGTCCGCTCCAGGAAGCCCAGGACCGTCTCCGCGTAGGTCTCCGGCTGGGTCTTGATCCCCTGCAGATGCTCGGTGTCCGGCAGGGTGTGCACCTCGGCCAGCGGATAGCGCTCGGCCAGCGCCCGCACCCCGGACGCGGGGATCATGGTGTCGAGCTCACCGGTCAGAAAGAGCATCGGGGTGCGCTCGTACGCGCCGCCGAGCGGCGGCGGCCACTGCACCCGCAGCATCGCCACGGCGGCCGACGAGGCGACCGTCTCCACGACCGCGCGGGAGGGTCCGGTGCCCAGCGGGCCGGGGATGGGCACACCGCCGGCCGCGACGAAGTTCCGGAACAGCGGGGCCAGCTCCAGCGCCGGACCGCTGTCGAAGATCACCGCGTCGACCGGGCAGTCCTCCCTCTTGAGCATGTAGAAGGAGGGGAAGGTCGAGATGGAGAAGCCGTAGATCGCGATGCGCGCCGTGGCGTACGCGTCCATCGACCGCATATGCCGCACCACGGCGACCACATCGTCGGTGTGACGGTCGCTCATGCCCCAGCCCGCCCGGTCCGCGACGCTCTTACCGTGGTTGCGGTGGTCGAACATCGCGACCGTATAGCCGGCCTCGCTGAGCAGCCGCGCCTGCGCCAGGCTTGCGGACTTGCTCAGCCCCAGGCCGTGTCCGAGGACCACGACCCGCTCGGTGTCGCCGGGGATGAGCCAGACATGCAGTCCGCGCCCCTGCTGACCGTTCAGCGGAACGTTGACATCCGTGCTGGTCAGCCCCAGGTCGGCGGGCTTCTTGTGATGTGGCCTGCGGGGCGGGTGGTAGATCATGTACGAGAGGAAGGCGCCGTACAACGGTGCCACCGGGAGGGTCACCGCCGAGGCCGCCTTGGCCAGGAATCCCGTCGCCATGGTCGTCAAACCCCTATCACCGCTCGTGCCCGGACGTGCGCGATCGTAGTGCGGACGGGCAGGTGACCGCGTCGGCCGGGAGGCGAACGTGGCCGAAGTCACCGGGTGCCCGTGATCGGCAACGCCGCCGCGCGGCAAGGGCGTTGGGGGCGCGGGAACCGGCCTTGGAGGCGCGTTCGGACGGCGGGGGGTCCACGGCGCGCCGCGCGCGCCGCTGTACCGTCAATACGTCCACAGCGAGCGCATCATCGGCCGATAGCACGGGGGAAGCGAACAGTGTCCTTCACCAGCCCGGTTCAGCCCGCACAAGAACCCCGGCGATGGGCCCCGGTCGGCGCCCTGCCCACTCCCGGAGACCGCCCCGGCCCCGGTGAGGTGGCCGTATGGCTGCTGCGGATACCGCCCTATGCCGCCGCTGCCACCGCAGTCGCGGAGGGCGTGCTGGACGAGCGGGAGCGCGAGCGCGCGGGGAGGCTGCGGACCGACCTGCTGCGCGAGCGCTATGTGACCTCCCATGTGGGGCTGCGGACGCTGCTCGGCGGCTATCTCGGCATCGCCCCGGCCGAGGTCGCGTTCGTCCGGGAGACCTGCGGAATGCCGGACTGCGACAAGCCGCACGGCCGCCCGGCCCTGGCGGGCGAGGACTCGCTGCACTTCTCCCTCTCGCACTCCGGGGACGCCGCCCTGTGCGCCGTCGCCGGGGTGCCCGTGGGCGCCGATGTCGAGGAGCGGGACCCCGAGCGCACCGGGACCCGGCTGACGGGGCTGATCGGGCAGCTGCACCCGGAGGAGCGGGCGGCGATCGACGCGCTTCCGGAGGAGCTGCGGGCGGAGGCGTTCCTGGGCTGCTGGGTCCGTAAGGAGGCGTACCTCAAGGTTATCGGCACCGGGCTGCCGGGCGGGATCAGCGCCCACCATGTGGGTCTCGCCGAGGGGCTGGCCCCCGCCGGCGCGCCGTCCGGCCCCAGCGGCTGGGCCTTCGCCGACATCGAGGCACCGCCCGGCTACCACGCCGCGGTCGCCGTACGGAACGAGGCCGCGCCCGGTGGCCCGGCGCGGCCGGTGGTGACCGTGGCCGGTCTGCCCCTGGGCTGAGCGGCCCGGGTACAGTCGGCGCCATGCCGCATCTCGAGGTGGAACTCTCGGCAGGCACCGTCGAGTACGAGGACACGGGAGGCGAGGGGCCCGTCGCGGTCCTGTTGCACGGGGTCGCCATGAACGGCTCGCTGTGGCGCGATGTGGTTGCCGCGCTGGGCCCCGACATCCGCTGTGTCGTCCCCACCCTCCCCCTGGGGGGACACCGCCGCGCGATGCGGCCCGACGCGGATCTGTCGGTGCTCGGGGTGGCCCGGCTGGTCGCCGAGTTCCTGGAACGGCTCGACCTTACGGACGTCACGCTGGCCATGAACGACTGGGGCGGTGCCCAGGCGCTGATCGCCGACGGCCGCGCCCAGCGCATCGGCCGCCTGGTGATCACCTCCTGCGAGGCGTTCGAGAACTTCCCGCCCGGGCTGCCCGGCCGGAATCTGGTGATGGCCGCGAAGCTGCCGGGCGGGCTCAACGTCGCCTTCAAGCTGCTGAAGATGGAGCCCCTGCGGCGGCTTCCGATCACCTGGGGGTGGATGACCAAGCGCCCGGTGGACCGGAAGGTGATGGATGCCTGGTTCCAGCCGCTGTGGACCTCCCCGGAGATCCGCCGTGACCTGCGGAAATACGTTCTCGGGGTGCCACCGGTGGACGAGCTGCTCCGCTGGGCCGACGCGCTGCGCACCTTCGACCGCCCCGCCTTGGTGGCCTGGGCGTCCGAGGACCGCGTCATGCCCCCCGAGCACGGACTGCGCCTGGCCGGTCTGCTTCCGCACGGCAGCCTGGTGGAGATCCCCGACAGCTACACCCTGATCCCCGAGGACCAGCCGGGGCCGCTGGCCGACCTGATCCGCGCGTTCGTCCTGGGCGGCGCGCCCACGGCCTAGGGGTTGTCGGATCCCCGGCGTACCGTCGTCAGTATGTGCAGATCCATCAAGACACTCCGCCCGCCGTACGCCGAAGTGGTCACCGAGGACGATATGCGCGCCGCGGCGCTGCAGTACGTCCGCAAGATCTCCGGCTTCCGCCGGCCGGCCGCGCATAACGCGGAGGCGTTCGACAAGGCCGTCGAGGCGATCGCCGCAGCCACGGGCGAGCTGCTGGACTCGCTCGAGGTGCGGGGCGGGGCGGCACGCTGAATGGCCCGGGGCTCTTGAGCACCCGGGCCATCCGCTTGATCAGTTGTGCGCCGCCAGGGACTCGAACCCCGGACCCGCTGATTAAGAGTCAGCTGCTCTAACCAACTGAGCTAGCGGCGCCTGCTGACGAAGTAAATACTACCTGGTCCGGGAGGGTGGTTTTGACCATCGCTCTGCGGGGCATGGCGGGGCCCTCCGAGCGGCCGGGGCTCCCTCCGGGGGCGGCTGGGGCCGGGAGCGGGGCTCAGATGGAGAGGGAGAGCAGCATCGGGGCCGCCTCACGGTTGAGGGCGTCGGCGGCCTGGCGCAGCCGGTGGGCATGGGCCAGGGGGAGGGAGAGGGCCAGACACCCCACCGAGCGGCCGGCGCTGACCGGAACCGCCGCACAAACCGTGCCGATCGCGTATTCCTGCAGGTCAAGCACGGGCACAGTGGCGGGCTGGCTGTCCAGCTTGCGGAACAGTACCTTCTCGTTGGTGGTGGTCCGGGAGGTGAGCCGCACCGTCTTGTGGCGGGCGAGGTGATCGCGACGGCTGTCGTGGTCGAGCTGGGTGAGCAGGCATTTGCCGAGCGCCATCGCATGGGCGGCGGAGCGGAAGTCCACCCACTCGTTGACCTTGGGCGTCCGCGGTCCGTCCGCATACTGCGTGATCTTGATTTCGCCGTCCACATAGCGGCTGAGATAGACCGCCGCGCCCACCGAGTCGCGCAACGCGGTGAGGGAGCGCTGGAGCTTGTCCTGGACGGCATGGCCGCGGTCGGGGCCGGCGGAGCCCAGCAGGGCCAGGGAGATCCCGCCGACATAGGCACCGTCGGCGATCTGCTCCACATAGCCCTCACGGCGCAGCATCAGCAGCAGATCGGCGAGCTGGTGGGCCGGCAGCCGGGTCTCCCGGGCGATCATGATGTCGCTGACGCCGGACGAGTGTTTGGCGACGACCTCCAGGATCCGGAGGGCGTGCTGCACCGAGTGGAACGGTGCGGTCGGCTCGGGCCTGAGCGCCACGATTTCCCCCCTCGCAGGTTGGCGTGGCTTTGTATCACGATAACCGCCAAGGGGCTTATCCGGATCGGCTGTTGAGGATATTGCCAAGGTGCCGCACCCCGGCCAGCAGGGGCGTATATCCACGGCATATGACATAGGCATGCCCCCGCGGGTGGGTCGCGGGGGCAGTGCCGACAGGGGCCGGGTGATCTACCTGGCAGGGGGCGGATGATCTAGAGAACCGCGCTCAGGAACTCCCTCGTCCGCTCGTGCTCCGGCTCGGTGAAGATCTTCTCCGGCGGCCCGGACTCGATCACCCGGCCCGCGTCGAACATCAGCACATCGTCGGAGATGTCCCGGGCGAAGTTCATCTCATGCGTCACGCACAGCATGGTGATGTCCGTCGTATGAGCGATGTCGCGCAGCACATCCAGCACCCCGGCCACCAGCTCCGGGTCCAGCGCCGAGGTCACCTCGTCCAGCAGCATCACCTGCGGCCGCATCGCCAGCGCCCGGGCGATCGCCACCCGCTGCTGCTGCCCGCCGGAGAGCTGCGTCGGGTACGCGTCGCACTTGTCGCCCAGCCCGACCAGGTCGAGCAGCTCCCGGGCGCGGGTCTCGGCCTCGTCCTTGCTCAGGCCGAGCACATGCACCGGGGCCTCGGTGATGTTCCGCAGCACCCGCATATTGGGGAAGAGGTTGAACTGCTGGAAGACCATCCCGATCTTCTTGCGCACCTCACGGGTGTGCTTCTCGCCCGCCGGGACCAGCGAGCCGCCTCTGTCCTCATGGGTGAGGTAGTCGCCGTCGACCTTGATCGTGCCCTCGTCCGGCTTGATCAGCGTCATCAGCAGCCGCAGGATCGTGGTCTTGCCCGATCCCGACGGGCCGATCAGGGTGACGTGCTTGCCGGAGGACACCGAGAAGTCGAGGTTGTCCAGGACCGTATTGCTGCCGAAGCGCTTGGTCACCTGGTCGAAGCGGATCAGTTCACTGCCGTCCACGGCAGGATTCGTGTGGTCGGTTTCAGTGGCCAAGACGACGCTCCAGGGCTCGCATCAGAAGGGAAGCCGGATAGGCGATGACGATGAAGGCGATGCCGACCATCGTGTAGGGCTCGATGTACTGGAAGGACGACGCGCCTTCGGCGCGCGCCTTCTGCAGCATGTCGACGACGCCGATCAGCGCGAGCATCGGGGAGTCCTTCAGCATCGCGATGACGTAGTTGCCCAGGGCGGGCACCACCCGGCGGATGGCCTGCGGCAGGATCACCGCGGTCCAGGTACGGCCGCGGGAGAGGCTGAGCGCGGTCGCCGCCTCCCACTGCCCCTTGGGCACACCGTCGATACCGGCCCGGTAGACCTCGGCGGTGTACGTCGAGTAGTGCAGGCCGAGCGCGATCACGCCGGTGGTGAGCGCCGAGAACTTGATGTCCCAGGTCGGCAGCACGTAGTAGAAGAAGAAGAGCTGCACCAGCAGCGGGGTGTTGCGGATGAACTCCACGACCGCCGCCACCGGCCAGCGCACGAAGCGGGTCGGCGAGCGGAAGGCCATCGCCCACACCAGGCCGAGCGCGAACGCCAGGACCGAGCCCAGCGCGGTCGCCTCCAGGGTGATCAGCAGTCCGCGGCCCAGCTCGGGGAGGAAGTCCTTGGCCACATCCCAGTTCCAGGTCACTGGGCACCTCCCGTGATGATGTTGGACGACTGCTCGGACTCCTGGCGCGCGGACAGCTTCCGGGTGACCAGCGGGCCCTTGTCGGACTTCACCGGAGCCTGGCCGATGCCCGCCTTGGCGCGCCGTTCCAGCAGCCGCATCAGCCGGGTGAGGACGAAGGCCAACACGAAGTAGAGGACCAGGATGATCGCGTAGATCTCCAGGCTGTCGCCGGTCGCCAGCCGCGAGAGCTGGGCGGCGAAGGTGATGTCGGCGACGCTCACCGCGGAGACCAGGGCGGTCGCCTTCAGCAGCTCGATCAGCAGATTGTTGAAGGGCGGGATCATCTCCGGGATCGCCTGCGGCAGGATCACCCGGCGCATCCGCTGCGCGGGGGTGAAGCTGAGCGCGATGGCCGCCTCACGCTGCGCCGGGGCCACCGAGGCGATCGCGCCGCGCACGATCTCCGAGCCGTACGCCCCGTAGGTGAGGCCCAGCGCCAGCACCGCCGCCCACATCGACACCAGTTGGTACCCGAAGGCCAGCGGCATCACGAAGAACAGCCAGAACATCAGCACCAGGGCCGAGGTGCCGCGGAAGATCTCCACATAGAAGCCGGTCAGAAAGCGGACGATCCACAGCCGGGAGGTGCGGGCGATCCCGATGCCGAACGCCACGGCGGCCGCGAAGACCGCGCTGAACAGGGTGAGCTGGATGGTGATCCAGACGCCCGGAAGAAGCCAGTTTTCCCACAGTCCGGCCGTCATGAGCACAGCTCCTTGGCGGTCAGATCGGTCATCTCTTCCTTGGTGAAGCCGAAGGGCCGCACGATGCGCAACAGCTCGCCGCTCTTCTTCATCTTGTGCAACTCGACATTGAAGGCGTCCCGGAGCTTGGTCTCCTCCGGCCGGAAGGCGAAGCCGCCGGCGCCGATGTCCGGTTTGCCGTCGACGTACGCCTGGAACGGCTCGGTGGCCTCGGCCCGCCGGCTGTTCCGCTGCTTCACCACGTTGTGGACGGTCACGGTCGTACCCGCGAAGACATCGGCCCGGCCCTGTTCCACGGCCAGCAGCCCGGCGAGCTGGTCGGGGAGGATCAGCATGTCGCTCTGCTTGATCCCGACGGCCTCCGCGTAGCCGATCTCGGCATATGCGGTACCGGTGGCCATTTTGGCCTTCTGCTTGACGATGTCCTCGTAGTTGTGGATGTTCTTGGGGTTTCCCTTGCGCACGATGAACGCGTCACGCATGCGGTAGTCGGGGTCGGAGAAGATCACCTGGGCGCAGCGGTCCGGGTTGATGTACATCCCCGCCGACACCACGTCGAACTGCTGCGAGCGAAGGCCAGGGATGAGCGAGCCGAACTCGGTCGGCACCGGCTGGACCTTGGGCACCCCCAGCCGCTTGAAGATGACCTTCGCGATCTCCGGCGCCTCGCCGGTGAACTCACCGTTTTTGTCGATATAGCCGAATGGGATCTCCCCCGCTATTCCCAGTCGGACCGTGCCTTGCGACCGCAGTCGCTCCAGCAGATTGCCCCCGTCCTCGGCGCCGGAGCCGGACACCCGGCTGCAGCCGGCCGCGCCCAGCAGACCCAGGGCCGCGCCGCCGGCGAGAAGAGAGCGGCGGCTGGGTCCCATTTTCGCTATTTCTCTGCTATCGGTGTCTTTCTCACGTGGTGGAGCCATGGGCGCGCGGCTACCCGACTCCAGCAAATGTATGCAGGCTGTTTCCGGCCCTTGATACAGCCGATGCCTGGGTAGGCCCCCTACGGCAGGACTGGTTCCGAAGCGACCTGGAGGAAAGTCGATGGTTGACCGAGCCGACCGGTTCATCGAGGTCTCGCTCGAGAAGCGCGGGGTGAGCTGCACGGCCAAGCTCCTCGACGAGCGTGCGCCGATCACCTGCGAGGCGGTGTGGAACGCACTACCGCTGGGGGGTGACGTATATCACGCGAAGTACGCGCGCAATGAGATCTATGCGCTGCTGCCCCCCTTCGCGCCCGAGGAGCCGCCCCTGGAGAACCCGACGATCACCCCGATCCCCGGTGACCTGTGTTACTTCACCTTCACGGACACCCAGCTCGGGACCACGTCGTACGGATACGAGACCGACGCCAAGCACCAGGGGCGGCGGCAGGTCGTCGACCTGGCGCTCTTCTACGAGCGGAACAACCTGCTGATCAACGGCGACGCGGGCTGGGTGCCCGGGATCGTCTGGGGCTCGGTGGTCGACGGCCTGGACCGGATGGCCGACGCCTGCCAGGACCTGTGGCGCGCCGGGGCGCTGGGGGAGACCCTCAGCTTCCGCCGGGCGTAGCTCTCGGTTTCCGCCGGGCGGAGGCCCTCGGTTTCCGCCGGGCGGGGCCCTCGGCTTCCGCCGGGCGGAGAGCTTCGGCTTTCGCCGGGCGGGGCCGTTGGTTTCCGCCGGGCGGAGAGCTTCGGCTTTCGCCGGGCGGCGGCCCTCGGCTTCCGCTCGGCGTAGCGCACGGACCGGCCCGGGGCGGCTCCGCCCCGGGCCCGGCCGCGCGTGCCAGGCGCCTCAGGCCGCCGCGGGGCGCACCGCGTCCGCCAGCCCGGCCTCGAACAGCGCATGCGCCGCCCGGAGCACCAAGGCGTCCGCGTGGCGCGCGCCCACGAGCTGCACCCCGATCGGCAGGCCCGCGCCACTGAGGCCGCACGGCACCGACGCCGCGGGCTGCTGGGTCAGGTTGAACGGGTAGGTGAACGGCGTCCAGCCCGTCCACCGAGTGTGCTCCGAGCCCTTGGGCACCTCGACCCCCGCCTCGAACGCGGTGATCGGCAGCGTCGGGGTGACCAGCAGGTCGTACGCGGAGTGGAACCGTCCCATGGCATGGCCGAGGGCCATCCGCACATCCACGGCCGCCAGATAGTCCAGCGCGCTGTACGACGCCCCCTGGGCGCAGATCTCGCGCAGCCCCGGATCCAGCAGCTCCCAGTCCTCCGCCCCCAGCGGCTGCACCACCCGGGCCGCGCCGCTGAACCACAGCGTGTGGAACGCCTCCACCGGATCCTCGAACCCCGGGCCGATCTCCTCGACCACCGCGCCCAGCTCCGCCAGCAGATCCACCGCCCGCCGCACCGCCGCGGCCACCTCCGGGTCGACCACGGCCGTACCGCCGAGCGAGGGGCTGTAGGCCACCCGCAGCCCGTCCACCCCGCCCCCGCCGGGGGCGAGCGCCTCCTGGAAGCCTCCCCCGGAGGGTGCCAGCTGGGACCAGTCGCGCCAGTCCGGACCGGAGATCACATCCATCAGCAGTGCCGCGTCCGCCACGTCCCGGGTCATCGGCCCCACATGGGCCAGGGTGCCGAAGGCGCTCGCCGGATAGAGCGGAACCCGCCCATAGGTGGGTTTCAACGCGAAGATGCCGCAGAAGGACGCCGGGATACGGACCGAACCCCCGCCGTCCGTCCCCAGGCTCAGCGGACCCGCGCCCAGCGCGACCGCGGCCGCGCTGCCGCCACTGGAGCCGCCCGCGGTCCGCTGAGGGTCGTACGGATTGCCGGTGACCCCGTAGACCGGGCTGTCGGTGACACCCTTCCAGCCGAACTCCGGGGTCGTCGTCTTCCCCACGAACACCGCGCCGTGCTCGCGCAGCCGCGCCACCGAGGGCGCGTCCTCGTCCCACGCCTGGCCCTCGGGCCGTACGGTCCGCGAACCGCGCAGCGTGGGCGCGCCACGCAGCAGCAGGATGTCCTTCACCGACACCGGAACGCCGTCCACCAGGCCCGCGGGGGCCCCGCGCCGCCACCGCTCGGCGGACTCCTCCGCCTGCCGCAGCGCGCCCTCGGCGTCCACCCGGCTGAAGGCGTTCACCTCCGGCTGTATCTGCTCGATCCGGTGGAGGACGGCACGGGTCGCCTCGACCGGGGAGAGCTCGCCGGAGGCATAGCGCTCGATGAGTTGAACGGCTGTCAGGTTGTGAATGTCCGTCATCCGGCTCTCCGTTCAGGTCCTGCGATCAGTCCACCGGTACGTACCCGAGGCGTTTGTCGACGATGTTGAGCAGTGGCTCGCCCGCGCACCAGCGCTCGTAGTTGTCCTGGAACTGGTCGGCCAGATGGTCGCGCCACCCGACCGTGTCGCCGCTCATATGGGGTGAGATGAACAGCCCCGGCACGTCCCACAGGGGATCGTCCGAGGCCAGCGGCTCGTGTTCGAAGACATCCAGGGCCGCGCCGCCGATCCGACGGGCCACCAGGGCCGCCGTAAGGTCCTTCTCGACGACCAGGGGGCCGCGGCCGACGTTGATGAACCGGGCGGTGGACTTCATCCGGTCGAAGATCGTCCGGTCGAACATGCCGCGGGTGGCGTCGGTGAGCGGCGCTGCGCACACCACCCAGTCGGCCGAGGGAAGCAGCTCGGGCAGCTCGTCGCCGCCGCGCACGCCCGGCCGCGCGGTACGGCCGACCAGGTCGACCACCACGCCGAGCGAGGCCAGGGCGGTGTCGATCGCCCGGCCGATGGGGCCCGCGCCCACGACCACGGCGCGCGTACCGGCCAGCCGCATCGTCTCCCGGTGCTGCCAGCGGCGCTGCCGCTGCAGCTCCCAGGTGCCGTGGAAGTCCTTGGCCATGGAGATCACCAGGCCGGCCACATACTCGGCGATCGGCTGTTCGAAGACCCCTCGGGCATTGGTCAACACCGTGTCGGACGTGACGAGTTCGGGGCAGAGCAGCCGGTCGACCCCGGCGCTCGCGGTATGGACCCAGGCCGGCCGGGGGCCCTCACCGGGCCAGGCGTCGCGGACCGCGTCGGAGGTGAAATCCCAGACCAGGAGCACATCCGCGGCAGGGAGTGCCTGGGGGAGCGAATTCTCGTCGCAGACAAGTACCTTCGCCCGGTCGGCCACCCGGTCCAGGTGGACCGGCGGCCGGTCGCCGAAGACGACAACTGTGCTTTCGGACATAGGCGGGAAACCGTTTCGAAACGTGGATGGGTTTGCCTGAAGAAGGAGGGGGCAGGCGCCTCAGTTTGAGGATTGACCACGCTAGGCAGCGGAAACTACCGTCGTCAACAACGGCATCTGTCCCGGCGTCCCCGGCAGTAGGCCGGTCTCTCTCCATCGCAACCTCTGGCCAATGGTCCAGTCCCTCCGTTCCGTATTGGGGCTCGCTTTGGACGTCTCTTTTCTGGGTGGCCCACAGCCGCAGCGCGGCGTGGGTGTGGTGGCACCGTTCGACTTCGCACTCGATCGTGAACTATGGCGCTGGGTACCCGATGAGGTCTCCCTGCACCTCACCCGTACCCCGTTCGTACCCGTCGAGGTCAGCCTCGACCTGGCCCGGCTCGTGAGCGAGCACGAGACCTTGCACGACGCCGTGCAGGCGCTGGCGGCCGTCGCTCCGGAAGTGGTGGCGTACGCCTGCACCTCGGGCAGCTTCGTCGGCGGTGTGGCCGGTGAGCGCGCGATGTGCGCGGCCATGTCCCAGGCGGGTGAGATCCCGTCGCTGACCACCTCGGGCGCGCTGCTGGAGGCGCTGCGGGAGATCGGCGCCCGGCGGATCGCGGTGGTGACGCCGTACACCCGGTCGGTCACCGACTCGCTCGAGGAGTATCTCGCCGAGGGCGGGATGACCGTCACCGGACGGGCGTACCTCGGCCTGACCCGGCACATCTGGAAGGTGCCGTACCGCGACGTGGTCGACATGGCCCGGCAGGCGGTAGTCGGGGCGACCGACGCGCTCTTCATCAGCTGCACCAATCTGCCGACCTACGACGTGATTCCGCAGCTGGAGGCGGAGCTGCGGATGCCCGTGCTGTCCGCGAACCAAGTCACCATGTGGGCGGCGCTGCGGGCGATCGGCGCCGAGGCCGTCGGGCCGTACCAGGCGCTGATGGACCCGCTCGCCCGGTCCGGTCCGGCGGGGATGTCGGTGTCGCCGATGCGCCGCCCGCTCCCGGTGACGGACCCCGTCGTCGAATCGGTGATCGAGGCCGTGGAGGCGGTCGAGGCCGCGGTGGACGAGCCGGAGGCGGCGCTGGCCGGGGCGGCGTCGCCCGGGCTGGACGGCGATCCGGCCGACGGGCTCGACCCGGGCTTCGGAACCGGCCTCGGCGAGGGCCCCTACCTCGACGATTCGGGCGGCCCGTCGCCGGTGTGACGGCCGGCCCGTCGCCGGTGTGACGGCCGGTCTGTCGCCGGTGTGGCGGGCCGGTCTGTCGCCGGGCCGAGGGGCCGGTCTGTCGCCGGTGTGGCGGGCAGGTCCCTCGCCGGTGCGGAGGGCAGGTCCGTCACCTGCGCGAGGGGAGTTGTCCGGCGGGTGGGAACCCGCCGGGCCTCCGCGGTGTAGGAGAAGTAAGAGCAGTGCAGGGGGCGGCGCTCGCGGGGGCCGCCAGTAAGGAGGCAGTCATGGTGGACTCGACGCGCCCGGCCCCGGACACGGTCGGCTTTCTCTACCCCGGATACTCCGCCGAGGACGAATACCCCCGCCTGGAAGGCATGCTCGGCGGCGACAGCGGCGATGTCCGGCTTCCCCTCGTCCATACCGACATCGGGGAGGACGCCCATCGGGTGGACGCCCTGCTGGAGATGGGTTCCGCGGCCCGCCTCGCGGCCGGGGTCGCCGAGCTCGCCGAGCGCGGGGCCCGGGCTGTGGTCTGGGCCTGCACCAGCGCCAGTTTCGTCTTCGGCTGGGAGGGCGCGCATGAGCAGGTGCGCGAGCTGGGCGAGACGGCCGGATTGCCCGCCTCCAGCACCTCCTTCGCCTTCGCCCACGCGGTTCAGGCGCTCGACGCCGAGCGGGTGGCCATTGCCGCCACCTATCCGGAGGATGTCGCCGACTACTTCAGGGCATTTTTGAAGGCGGCGGGCGCCGAGGTGGTCTCGATGCGTGGCAGCGGGATCATCACGGCCGCGGAGGTCGGCACCTGGGGCCGGGAAGAGGTGCTGGAGCTGGCCCGCGCCGGGGACCACCCCGAGGCCCAGGCGGTACTCCTTCCGGACACCGCCCTGCACACCGCCGCCTGGATTCCGGATCTGGAGGCGGAGCTGGGCAAGCCGGTGCTCACGGCCAACCAGGTCACGGTCTGGGAAGGGCTGCGGCTGCTGGGCCGCGATCCGGTCCATGACCGGCTGGGCACGCTCTTCGCCCCGAGCGGCGGATAGCGGCGGCTGGTTCGGCCGCGCAGGGGCGCGGCACGGTGGCCGGGGGGCCGATGACGGAGAGCTGAATCCCGGCGGAATTCCATGTCGCTCTTTCGCCATCAGGGCATTCCGCTTATCGGACTGCGCCTAGCATGCAGCCGTGCGTCGCCAACATCTCTCCCCGGTCCCGCCGGCACGTTATCTGCTGGTCGCCGGTGCGGTGACAGTGGCCACGGCCGTCGGAATCGGCGTGCTGGCGGTCGGCGGGGACTCCTCGGACGGCCCTGGTGCGACCCCCTCCACGAGCGGAAGCGCGCCCGCGAAGGCATCGGACGGGCTTCGGCACACCTCCGTCGAGGTGTCCGAGGGCGGCTGCGGCCGTGGCTGGACCGATCCCACCCGTGGCAAGCAGGTCTTCGATCTGCGGAACACCTCCAGCAGACCGGCCGAGGTCTATCTCACCGATCCGGCGAACGGCGCCGTCTACGGAGAGGTGGAGGGCCTGGGCCCCGGCACCAGCAGACCGCTGAGCGTCACGCTCGGCGGCGGCTCCTACGCCTTCGTCTGCCTGCCCGAGGAGGTGGACGCGGTCACCGGACCCACCGTCACCGTCCCCGGACCGGCGCGGGGCGGTGGACCGGCCGCGGTTCCGGTCGGCCAGCAGGATCTGATCCCGCCGACCATCGCCTACCAGAAGTGGGTGACGGGCCGGATGGACGAGCTGGTGCGGCGCACGGACGCGCTGCGCTCGGCCATCCGCTGCGGTGATCTGGCCACGGCCCGTGCGGCCTGGCTGCCCGCCCATCTGGTGTACGAGCGGATGGGCGCCGCCTATGGTGCCTTCGGCGATGCCGACGGGGCCATCAACGGCACCACGGCGGGGCTGTCCGGCGGGGTCCATGACCCGGACTTCACCGGATTCCACCGCCTCGAGTACGGCCTGTGGCACGGCCAGTCCGCGAGCTCCCTGCGCCCGGTCGCCGACCGGCTCGTCAGGGGCGTCCGAGGGCTGCGGGACGACTGGCCGCAGGAGCGGATGGACCCGGCCGACCTGGGCCTGCGGGCGCACGAAATCATGGAGAACACCGTGCAGTTCGAGCTGACCGGCCGCACCGACTACGGCAGCGGCACCAACCTGGCCACCGCGCGGGCCAACCTCGACGGCACCCGGGCCGTGCTGACCCGGCTGGAGCCGCTGCTGAAGCCCCGTGCCCCGTGGCTGCCCGAGCTGAAGAGCGATCTGGACCGCACCGAGCGGACCTTGGAGCGCTCGCACCACGGGGACCGCTGGACCCCGCTGGACCGGCTGAGCCGCACCGACCGCCAGCGGCTCAACGCGGACGCGGGCGCGCTGGTGGAGCGGCTGGCGCAGGTGGCGGCGCTGATGGATGTGCGGAGGACCCGGTGAGCGAGGTGCTGCGCAGGGGCTTTCTGCTGGGCGCGGCCGCGGGCACGGTCGGCGCGGTGGCGGGCGTGGCCGGGGGCACGGCGGCCGCGAAGGAGGAGGAGCCGGGGAAGAGGCCCACCCGCGTTCCCTTCCACGGCGCCCATCAGGCCGGCATCCTCACCCCGCCCCAGCGGGCCACCGCGCTCATCGCCTTCGACGCCATGGCCGAGGGACGCGAGGAGCTGGCCGACGCCTTCCGTACGCTCACCGAGCGGTGCCGCTTCCTCACCACCGGAGGCACCCCCGACCCGGTCGGGATCACCGCGCCGCCCGCCGACTCCGGCACCCTGGGCTCTCAGGTGGCCGCCGACCGGCTGACCGCGACGGTCGGCGTGGGCGCCTCGCTCTTCGACGAGCGGTACGGGCTGCGGGACCGCAAGCCCCGGCGGCTGACCGCGATGCGGTCCTTCCCCGACGACGATCTCGACCCCGACTGGTGCCATGGCGATCTGAGCCTCCAGCTGTGCGCCGACAGCACGGACGCGGTGCTGCACGCGCTGCGCGACATCGCCCGGCACACCCGGGGCGCGCTGCAGATCCGCTGGCGCGTCGACGGCTTCGTCAGCCCGCCGCGCCCGTCCGGCACCCCGCGCAACCACATGGGGTTCAAGGACGGCACCGCCAATCCGGACACCGATGACGCCCGTGCGATGGACCGTCTGGTGTGGGTGGGCGCCCACTCCGCGGAGCCGGCCTGGACGACCGGCGGCAGCTATCAGGTGGTCCGGCTGATCCGGATGCTGGTGGAGTTCTGGGACCGGGTGTCGATCAGCGAGCAGGAGCGCATGTTCGGCCGCAACCGGGACTCGGGCGCCCCGCTGGACGGTCAGCACGAGTTCGACACCCCGCGCTACGCACAGGACCCCAAGGGCGACATCATTCCGCTGGACAGCCATATCCGGATGGCCAATCCGCGCACCGCCCGGACCGAGGACCAGCGCATACTCCGCCGTGCCTACAACTACGACCGGGGCATGGACGCCAACGGCAACTTGGACATGGGGCTGCTGTTCTGCTGCTATCAGCAGGATCTCGCGCGCCAGTTCGAAACGGTGCAGAAACGTCTGGCGGGGGAGCCGCTGGTGGACTACATCACCCCGTTCGGCGGCGGCTATTTCTTCGCGCTCCCCGGTGTGAAGGACCGCTCCGACTGGCTGGGACGGACCCTTCTGTCCTGACACCGCCCCACCATCCGGTCAAGAACACCTCAAGAGTTCCTTGGATTCTTCTGACCCTCTATTCACTCGGCCGCCTCCATGGATTCCATCGGAGAGTCCTGCCCGCGGCACAGGATCAGGCGCAGGCGTGAATCGCGAATCATGTGGAGGCATGGGATGGGCGGCACCGCAGGATCCGAAGGCGGCCGACGGCGTGGCCGGGTCGCGCGCTGGGGTGCCCTGGCCGGCGCCGCGGCCCTGGCGACCGTGGGCGGGGTGGCCCCCGCATGGGCCGCACCCACGAAGGGCGGCGACACCGCGACCCCGGTGAAGCATGTGGTGGTGATCTTCGACGAGAACATCTCGTTCGACCACTACTTCGGCACGTACCCGAAGGCGGCGAACACGGACGGCACGAAGTTCACGCCCTCCAAGCACACGCCCAAGAACATCGACACCCTGGCGCACGCCGGGCTGCTGAAGAAAAACCCCAATCTCTACAAGCCCAAGCGGCTGGCCAGTGACCAGGCCATGACCTGCGACCAGAACCACTCCTACGGACCCGAGCAGTACGCGGCCAATGGCGGCAAGGCCGATAAGTTCGTGGAGAACACCGAGGTCAGCAAGTGCACCGGGCTGTTCGGCGAGCCCGGCCTGGTGATGGACTACTACGACGGCAACACCGTCACCGGCCTGTGGAACTACGCCCAGCACTATGCGATGAGCGACCGCTCCTTCAGCTCGGCCTACGGTCCCTCCACCCCCGGAGCGCTGGAGCTGGTCTCGGGCCAGACCCACGGCGTGATCTCCACCGACCCCAAGTCCTCCACCGAGAATCCGAAGCAGACCGACAAGCCGGACGCGTACGCGGTGGCCTCGCCGGATGCCAAGGGCGTCGGCACGATGATCAACGACCCTGATCCGGCCTTCGACGACTGCTCCAACAAGGACCACACCAGCGCCAACGCCCTGGCCCGCATGCAGGGCAGGAACCTCGGCGATCTGCTCAACGCCAAGGGTGTGACCTGGGGCTGGTTCCAGGGCGGCTTCCGGCCCAGCACCGCCTGGGACGGCGAGCAGGACCACTACGCGAAGTGCTCCGGCACCACCCATAAGAACGTCGGCGGCGCCGAGTCGGTGGACTACAGCCCGCACCACGCGCCGTTCCAGTACTACAAGTCCACGGCCAACCCGCATCACCTCCCGCCGAAGAACGTCCAGGAGATCGGGCACAGCGGCCGGGCCAACCACAACTACGACCTCACCGACTTCGACGCGGCGCTCAAGACGGGCCATCTGCCGTCCGTCAGCTTCCTGAAGGCCGCCCAGTACCAGGACGGCCACGCCGGCTACTCCGACCCGGTCGACGAGCAGCACTTCCTGGTCAAGCAGATCAACGCGATCCAGAAGTCGCCGCAGTGGAAGGACACCGCGGTCGTCGTCGCGTACGACGACAGCGACGGCTGGTACGACCACGCCTACGCCAAGCCGCTCAACGGGTCGAAGGACAAGACCGCCGGCTCCAACGGCGAGGCCACCGACAGCCCCGCCTGCCAGTCCGGCCCCGAGCCCGCCGCCGGCTACCAGGACCGCTGCGGCCCCGGCCCCCGGCAGCCGCTGCTGGTGATCTCCCCCTTCAGCAAGGCCAACAAGGTCGACCACACCCAGACCGAGCAGACGTCGATCACCCGCTTCATCGAGGACAACTGGCACACCGGCCGGATCGGTGACGCCTCCTTCGACAGCCGGGCGAACACCCTCTCCGGGCTGTTCGACTTCCGCCACCCCAACAACACCCAGGTGCTGCTGAAGTCCGACGGTTCGGTCGCGTCGGTGCACAAGGCCGGTCACTACACGACCTCAGCACTGGCCGCCCACGCCCCGATCGTGAACGCGGCGGCCGCCAACGCGCTGACCACCCGGCGTCTCGCCGATGACCGGGGCGCCTCCGTCGCCCTGCCCATCGGCCTCACGGCGGGTGTGCTGGTGCTCGGCGGCGCCGGTACGGCGCTGGCCCTCCACCGCCGCCGCACCGTGCGGACCGCGGGCTAGGCCCGTCCGCGCGAGCACGGCACACCGCCGTCGGGTCCGCCGCCACACCTCCTCCCCAGGTGGCGGCGGACCCGGCCGTATACCGGGGGCGGGGAACCAGAGGTGGGACGTAGAGGGGAAACAGCGGCGGGGAATAAAGCGGAGCCTTTCTCCGGTTGAATGCACGCGGTAGACGTAGAGGCGTACCGAGACAGACGTACGCGCACCGCAGTGCGACCAGGGAGGCGGGCCACCGTGGCCGATGAGCAGGACCGGCGAGACGACCAGCACGACCCCATCCGGGCCCGGGCCCTCGGCAGCGCACCGGTGCCCCTGTCGGTGCTGGACCTCGCGACCGTCGGCAGCGGGGTGACGGCCGCCGAGGCGCTGCGGACCACCACCGAGCTCGCCCGGCTCACCGAGCGCCGGGGCTTCCACCGCTTCTGGGTCGCCGAGCACCACTCCATGCCCGGGGTCGCCAGCACCTCCCCGGCGGTGATCCTCGCCCACCTCGCCGCGTACACTGAGCGGATCCGGCTGGGCTCGGGCGGGGTGATGCTCCCCAACCACGCCCCGCTGGTCATCGCCGAGCAGTTCGGCACCCTGGAGGCGCTCGCCCCCGGCCGGGTGGACCTCGGCCTCGGCCGCGCGCCCGGCACCGACGGGGCCACGGCCGCCGCCCTGCGCCGCACCGAACGGCTGCGCGAGGGCGCCGACGACTTCCCCCAGCAGCTCGCCGAGCTGACCCGCTTCCTCGACGACGACTTCCCCGACGGCCACCGCTACGCCCGTATCCACGCGGTGCCGGGGCCGGTGCAGGGCACCGTGCCCGGCGGGGTCCAGTCCGCCGACCGGCCCTCGATCTGGCTGCTGGGCTCCAGCGGATTCAGCGCCCGGCTCGCCGGGATGCTCGGCCTGCCGTTCTCCTTCGCCCATCACTTCTCCGCGGCCAACACGGTCCCCGCGCTCGACCTCTACCGCGAGACCTTCCGGCCGTCCGCCGCGCTGGACCGGCCGTACGCCTCGATCGGTGTCTCGGCCTTCGCCGCCGAGGACGAGAAGGAGGCCCACCGGCAGGTGCTCACCGGCGCCCTGGCCATGATCCGGCTGCGCACCGGACGCCCCGGTCTGGTGCCGACGCCCGAGGAGGCGGAGGCGTACGAGTTCAACGAGATCGAGCGCGACTTCATCAACAGCTGGCTCGCCAACGTCGAGTACGGCACTCCGGACCAGGTCCGCGAGGGGCTCGACGGGCTGATCAAGCGCACCGGAGTGGACGAAATCAAGATCACGGCCAATGCGCACGGCCGTGACGCCCGTCTGCGCTCGTACGAGCTGATCGCGGACGCCTACGATCTCCCGACGGCGCAGACGGAGGCGTAGCCCCCACCGAGCCAGTCCTCACCGGCCCAGCCCTGACCGGCGTAGCCCTAACCGGACGCCGGGCAGGTGATCATCGTCTGTATGCGGTCCGGCGGCACCGGACGGGAGTAGAACCACCCCTGTCCGGTATCGCAGCCGATCCGCCTCAGCCGCTCCGCCTGCTCGGCGCTCTCCACGCATTCGGCCGTCACGGTCAGGCCCAGCCGGTGCGCGAGCTGCACCAGCGCCTCGACGATGGTCTCGTCGGCCGGATTCGGATGCTCCTCCGCCCGGAACCCCTGGACGAACGAGCCGTCCAGCTTGAGCGTGGAGACCGGCAGCCGGCTGAGATAGGCGAGGTTGGAGTAGCCCGTCCCGAAGTCGTCGATCGCGATGGGCACCCCCATATCGCTGAGCCGCTGCAGCGCCTGCAGTGGACGCCCCGTCGACCCCATCACCGCCGACTCGGTCAGCTCCAGTTGCAGCAGACGCGGCGGCAGCCCGGTCTCCGCCAGGATCGTGCCGACATCGGCGACCAGGTCGGAGTCCCACACCTGGCGGACCGCCACATTGACGCTGACCACCAGCGGATGGGTCGGATTGGCCAGCTGCCAGGCGCGGGCCTGGCGGCAGGCGGTGCGCAGCACCCACCGGCCCAGCGGCACGATCGCGCCGTTCTCCTCGGCCAGCGGGATGAACCGGTTCGGCGACAGCCGCCCGAACTGCGGATGGTCCCAGCGCACCAGCGCCTCCACCCCCCGGACGACCCCGTCGCCCAGCCCCACCAGCGGCTGGTAGTCGAGCACGAACTCGTCCCGCTCGACCGCCGGGCGCAGGGTGCTGGACAGCGCCTGCCGGGTCATCCGATGGGCGTTGCGCTCCGGGTCGAAGAGCGTCCAGCGCGCCTTGCCGTCCTCCTTCGCCCAGTACAGCGTGGTGTCCGCGGCCTGCATCAGCCAGGTGGTGTGGGTGCCGGCCGCGGGCCGCTCCACCACGCCGATGCTCGCCGACACCGACAGCCGCTGCCCGCCCACGTCGAACGGTTCCTGCAGGGCGGCCAGCAGCGTCCGGGCGAGGTCGCAGAGCTGCTCGGTGCCGGTGGAGTTGCGGACCAGCAGGGCGAACTCGTCCCCGCCGAGCCGCGCCACCAGATGGCCGCCGGGCGCGGCGCATTCGGTGAGCCGCTGGGCGACCGCGCCGAGCAGCCGGTCGCCGACCCGGTGGCCGAGGGTGTCGTTGACCGCCTTGAAACCGTCCAGGTCGAGATAGCAGAGCCCGATCCGGCCGGTGCCCCCGTGGTCGTAGGTGGCCGCCTCCAGCGCCGAGGTCATCCGCTCGAAGAACAGGCTCCGGTTGGGCAGCCGGGTGACCGGATCGTGCATCTGCAGATGGCGCAGCCGCCCCTGGAGATCCCGCTGATCGCTGATGTCGGCCATCGACAGCAGCAGACTGCAGCTGTCCGGCGCGGGCTCGATGGTGATCTCGGCCCACAGGGCGTGGCCGTCGGCGCGCAGCAGGCGCCGGGTGCGGCGCAGCCGCGCGAGACGGCCGCCCAGCACGTCCCGGTACTCCTTCCAGGTGCGCGGATCCTCGCGCAGATTGGCCAGATCCGCCGCGCTGCGGGTGGTCAGCAGGGCCGGATCGGTGCCGAGCAGGGCGCCGAGCGCGGGGTTGGCGTCGCGCACTCTGCCCTCGCGGTCGACGACGGCCATGGCGAGGCGCGCCACATTGAAGGCGGCGCGGTAGTCGCCGGGCGCGGGGCCCGGGGCCGGGCCGGCGCCCGGGGGCGCGCCTGGCGCCGAGGGCGCCTCCGGCGGTGGGGGCGCGCCCGCGACCGACGGCGCGTCGATGGCCGGGCGAGGTGCGCCGGCGTCCTCCGCAACGGGGAGGACGCTGGGGGCAGCATCACGCTCTGTGATCGTCGGCAGCGTCGCGCCCAGGGCGCGGCCCTGCCCGTCAGGGATTCCGCTCACCGCTCGCTCCCGCGTGGCGTTCGTTGTGTCCAGGTTGTTCGTACGCATCTTGTTGTCTCACACCGGGTGCCGGGCAGACCGTAATTTCCTGCCTGAAGGGGGATTCCCCGCTGGACATGTGCCGATCATAGGGGCTCGTACTCCGGGCGTTTCATCGACGTCATCGCGCTCACCGCCGCCTTGACAATGTGTTTGGTCGTATCTGTTCGACTCTGCGCGGGCCAACAGCCGCTCTGACCGATTGTGACCGTCTGTTACGTACCCGGATCGCGGCCTCTTCACTCGACCAGCCCATCCCAACAGGGCGTACCCCGCCAATTCACCTCAGGGTGGAGTGGGTGTTCGGACTACGCCCGGGAGGTCGACATGGTGCGTCCTCAGGTACCCGAGGGGGTGCACCGGCAGCCTCGGTTGCGTCGGACCGGGGCCCTGCTGACCTCGTTGAGCGCGCTCATCGCGACCACCGTGGTGGCGGGCCCCGCTGTCGCGGCCGGCCCCGGCGGCCCCTGTGACCTGGAACGTACCGACGCCCACCACTCGGAGGGCCTGGACACCTGGAACTCCCGCTATCCGCGCCCGGTGCGCCGATTGGACGCGGCGATGGTCTTCCTGTCGTTCCCGGACGCCAAGCCCAGAGTCACTCCGGCCCGGCTGGCCGCCGACCATGTCCCCGCGACCCCCGACTTCTTCAAGCGGGCGTCCTACGGGAAGTTCGCGCTGCGGGTGCATCCACTGCGGCGCTGGCTCACCATGCCCCAGCGCTCCACCGCGTACGCCATACAGCGCGACTGGAACGCCAAGCGCCGCGCCGCGTATCTGCGCGACGCCATCGCGTCCGCCGATCCGCACCTCGACTTCGGCCACTATGACCTCGTCTATCTGGTCGCCGACCCCGATGCGCCAGGTGTGGACGCCGACGCGACGAAAGTGGTCAACTTCGAAAAGCCACTGCGCGCCGACGGTGTTGATCTGCGCCGCCTGGTGACTGTTTTCGAACACCATCCGCCGGACCGCAATGTCCTGGCCCATGAGACCGGCCATGTCTTCGACCTGCCCGACCTCTACCACCGGCCGAAGGACACCGACGCCAGCGCCGAATGGGACACCTATGTCGGCGACTGGGACCTGATGGGAAGCCAGTTCGGCATGGCACCCGATCCGTTCGGCTGGCACAAGTGGAAGCTGGGCTGGCTCGGCGCGCGCCAGGTGGCCTGCGACCGCGCCCTCGGTCCGCGCCGATACACCCTCCACCCCCTCGCCGCCCCCATGGGACGGGGCAGGCCCGGCGCCGACACCCGCACCCGGCTGGTCGTCGTCCGCACCGGACCCACCACCGCACTGGCCATCGAGGCGCGCGGCGGCCGCGGCAACGACGCGGGCACCTGCACCGAGGGCGTGCTGGTCTACCGCGTGCACAACGACAAGGCGTCGGGCGACGGCCCCGTCCAGGTGCTGGACGGCCATCCGGCCACCTCCGCCTGCTGGAACGAGTCGGTCTACCCCGAACTCGCCGACGCCCCGCTCGGCGTCGGCGACAGTCTGTCGGTCAAGGAGGACTCCGTACGGATCACGGTGGCCGGCCGCGCCGCCGACGGGGGCTGGACCGTCCGGGTCAACCGCCGGGCGCGGTGATGACGGTGCAGCGCCGATCTCCTACGACCGGTCGGGCCGCTGACGAAGCCCCGCAGACGACCAGGTCGGGCCGCTGACGAAGCCGCGCCGATGGCCGGGGCGCCCTCCCGGACCGATGCCGAGCGCACCGCCTCGATCGTCCATGACGCCGCCGTGGACCTCGTCCTCACCGAGACCGCCCACGCCACCGAGACCTCCCGCAGGCTCTCCCGGGTCGGCCGCGCCGGTCTGACCTGCCTCGCCGTCGACGGACTCCGCCCCGACGGGTACGCCGGCGCGCCCCGGCAACCCGTCCGCACCACCGCCGACAGCCTCGCGCTGCTCGCCTACGACGCCGGGCCCGTCACCGCCCCACGCGGCGCCCTGCTCACCCATGGCAGCCTTACGGCGGCCATGGCCGGGCTGCGGCGAACGCTCGGCACCGACCGCCACTCCCGGATCGGCGGCTGGCCGCCCCGCCGCCACACATCGGGCTGATCGGGCAGGTGCGGCATCCGCTGTGGCTGGGCGCCACCGCCGTGACGCTTCCGGCGGAGCCGTTCCGCACCGATCCGCTCGGCTGGCTGCGGGCCATCAGCCGCCATGGCATCACCGAAACCGTCGCGCCCGACATCCTCCACGCCCGCTGCGCCGCCCTCCTCGGCGACGAGCCACCGGCCGGGCTCGACCTCTCCCGCTGGCGGACCTCGCTGAACGCCGTGGAGCCGGTCTCGGCCGGAACCATGGCCGCCTTCCCCCACCGCTGCGCGCCTCTGGGGCTGCGCCCGGGCACCCTGGCGGCCGGCTACGTCCCGGCCGAAGGGGCCCCGGTGGCGCCGGCCACGGGGCGCGCACCGGTGCCGGGTGCGGACTTCGCCGTCGTGGACCCGCTGACCGGGCGCCGGCTCCGTGACGCCCTCCTGGTGGACGGCCACACCCTGCATCCACAGGACGCGGAGCGCGAACTGCTGCGCTGCGCACGGGCGCTGGGGTGGGCCCGGGTGTTCTGCGCCGGGCCCGGTGCGGGGGCGCTGTGGTCGTCCAGGAGGTCGTCCGTACGGTCGGCGGGGCGCGCACCGGGCTGCCCCGGCTGGCGGCGCGGATCCGTGCCCTGATCGCGGAGGAGTTCGGTGTCATGACCGGCGCGCTGCTGCTGGTGCGCCCCGGCACCGTGCGCGGGGCGGGAACCGCCAAGGTGCGGCGCGCCCTGCTGCGCGAGCGCTATCCGCGGGGTGAAGTACACGCCCTGCACGCGGAGTTCGGGCCGGAGATCGGTGAGCCGTGCCGGGGTGGTGCGGCATGACAAGGGGGCGCGCGGTCGCGCTCGCGCAACGAGATATGCGTTCGACGGGCGCATTTGCCCGCGAATCTATGGAAAGGCCGGGAGAGCGGGGGAATAATCGGCATGCGGGGTGATGACGGGGCCGGGGAAAGCAGGGGGCGGGATGGTCAGGGTGCTGATCGCGGAAGACATGCATATGTTGCGCAAGGCCCTGGTCGCCCTGCTGGAGTTCGAACCGGACATCGAGGTGGTGGCCGAATTCTCCAGCGGCGCCGATATCCTGCCGCGCGCCCGTGAGCTGCGCCCGGATGTCGCGGTGCTCGATATCGATCTGCCGGGTATGGACGGGCTCACCGCCGCGGCCGAGTTGAGCACCACCGTTCCCGAATGCCGCACCATGATGCTCACCAGCCTCGGCCGCCCCGGAAATCTGCGCCGGGCGCTGGCGGCCCATGTCTCCGGCTTTCTGCTCAAGGACAGCAGCCCGGACAAGCTGAGCGACGCCATCCGCGCCGTCGCCCGGGGTGAGCGGGTGATCGATCCACAGTTGGCGCTGGCCGCGCTGGACGACGGTCCGCAGCCGTTGACCCCGCGTGAGCTGGAGGTCCTGCGGTTCGCCGCGAAGGGGGAGGAGTCCGCGCAGATCGCGGCCAAGCTGTTTCTGTCGGTGGGCACGGTGCGCAACTATCTGACGTCCGCCGTGACCAAGCTGGACGCCCGCAACCGGGTCGACGCCATCCGGATCGCCCGCGAGGCGGGCTGGCTGTAGAGCGCGTCGGGCCCTCACCCCCGTCCCGCCGTCACGCCCCTCATGCCGTCACGGTCGGCCCCGGGCCGTACTCCTCCTTCGAGTCCTTGTCCTTCGAGTCCTTCGAGCCGCGCTCCCGGCCGCTCCGCGGCGGCGCGTCCACGGACACATCCAGCTCCGCCCGTAACTCGAACCAGCCGTCCGACCGCACGCCCGCGCGCAGCCGCCCGCCGAGGTTCTCCACCCGGACCCGGAGGTTGCCGATTCCGCTGCCGCCGTCCGTGCTGTCGGTGCGCAGGATCGTGGACGGCCGTCCGACCCCGTCGTTGACGAGGGTCAGCCACACCTGGCGCCCGCTGCGCCGCGCCTCGATCGCGCAGTGGTCGGCCTTGCTGTGGCGCAGCACATTGGTCAGCCCCTCGCGCAACACGCTGGCCAGCACCGTGTCCACCAGCTCCGGCAGCGGTCCGCAGTCGATCTCGGACGTGGCGCTGATACCCGCCGCGGCCAGCATCGAGCGGGCCGTCGCCGACTCCGCCGACAGCGACATCTTGCGGTAACCGCTGGCCACCGCCCGTACGTCGGCGAGGGCCTGACGGGAGGTCTGCAGGATCTCCGAAAGCTCCTGCTGGGCCCGGGAGTTCTGGCGGGGCACCAGCCGGTGCACCAGCTCGCATTTGAGGGTGATCGTGGACAGGCTGTACCCGAGCAGATCGTGCACATCCCGGGAGAACCGCAGCCGCTCCTGGGCGACCGCCAGCCGGGCCAGCTCCGCCCGGGACCGGGACACCTCGGCGACCAGCCCGGACAGCCGTGAGAGCCCGAAGACCACCAGCCCGGTCAGCGCGGTGGAAACCGAGGTGTACGCGACCTGGCCCCAGCCGAAGCCGACCTGGAACAGCAGCACATCCGTGCACAGCAGGATGGCCGCGAACGCGGGCCACGCCAGCGCCGGTGCCAGCACCAGCAGCGAGGAGCCGGCCAGAAAGCCCGGCATGCCCAGCCAGGCGTGCTTGAAGACCGCGAAGGGGGCGAAGGTCAGCACCGCCTGGAGCGCCAGCGTCCGGCGCCGTGCGCCGCTGAGCCGGGGCGCGAGGCCGGGGAAGGAGTGCAGCATCTGGAGGCAGAGCAGCATGGTCATCGGCAGCAGCGCCAGCCCGAGCATCGCCGCGTCGATCGTCCTGCCCGAACGATTGCCGTCGACCACATAGGTGACGGCCACGGCGAAGTAGCCCACCAGTACCAGGACCGTGATGACGACGGCCAGGCGCGGCGCCAGATTGTCGTGGTGGCGCGGTGAGTGGTTCCCGGCATCGTCGGGCAAGAGGCTCCCCTGCACTCGTCCTCCGGATGGTCGGGCCGGATTGGGCGGCTTGCCCGAGAGTATCCGATCTTTACTCGGGGTGGAGAGGCCACGTGAAAGGCTCATGGTGTACGCAGAGTTACGCGTTATCACGGGGGATCACAGGAAAAACGGAATCGGGTTGAGATCCGCGTAGGGCGTGGGCCCCGGCAGCCGTCCGAGCGCGACCGGGACGTCGAAGAGCCGGCCGGGCGCGAACCGGGCCCAGTGCGGGCGCATTCCGGGCACCAGCACCTTGGCCACCGGCAGCCCCACATCCGGCCGGGTCTGGTCCAGCACCAGCAACTCCATCCCCCGCTGCCGCACCAACTCCCTTACGGCGGCCAGTGCGCCGCCCTCCGGGGGCCCGGATATCCCCGGGGGCGGTACGGCGGCCGGATCGGGCGTCAGATACGGGTGGTCGGCCAGGGTCGCGGTACGGAACCAGCGCAGCGCCTCGGGCTCGGCGGTGCCGTAGCCCCCGCCGTCGGCGCGGGCCTCGACCACCGCCGGGAGCATCTGGTTCAGCTCGGCGAAGGCGTGGCACAGCGCGGTGTGCCGGTCGAAGTGGGCGCCGAAGCCGAGGGTGATGTCCTCGGCGGGCTTGTCGAGGCGCCGGGAGAGCGCGGCGACCACCGGGATGCCGAAGTCCGTGGCGAGGTCCAGGGCCCACACCTCGCGCCGCAACCCCCGGTGGGCGGTGCGCACTTCGGCCAGCCACGGGTCGTCGAAGGCGTCGAGGGCCACGGCGGGCTGCCGGGTGCGGTTGTACCACCACAGGGCGACCGCGTCCCGCTCCACCAGCTCCAGGAAGCCCCGTACGACGGCGTCGGCCAGCGTGCCGCCCGCCGCCGCGCCGTTGGAGTCCGCCCGGCAGCAATGGCGGCCCGGGGGCTGCGGGGCGCCGTAGTACAGCAGCGCGGTGGGCAGCAGCCGGTGGCGCTCGGCGGTGAGTGACCACACCGGGGTCCAGTCCAGCTCCGCGCCCTCGTCGAACGGATCGTGGATCCGGTGGCGCGCGGGGAGGGCGGGGTCGCGGAACTGGCGCGGGTCGAAGAGTTGGACGGTGTCCGGGTGCACCGTGTCGTCCGGGTGCAGATCGCGGTAGCGGGCGCGCTGCCGCGGCTCGTCACCCTGGAAATGGCCGCTGTAGTGCTCCAGGGCCTCGCACAGCGCGCTCGCCCGCGCCTGTTCGGCGGTGCGGCCCTTACCGTGGGCGGCCGCCCGCAGTCCCGCCCTTACGGCGTCCAGGCCGCCGTGGGGACCCGCTCCCGCGTACGAAGGGTGGCGGGCGTGGAAGCAGTTGAGGACGGCGGGGCCGCGTGGATCGCGCCGGATCTCGGTGACCAGCCCGGTGACCGGGTCCACCAGATGTCCGTAGCGCTCCATGATCCGGCGCGGGGAGGTGTCGGTGCCGCTCTCGGCCAGCGGATCCCGTGGCGACGGCAGCGCCAGGGGTGCCCGTATCCGGGCCGCGACCAGCGCCGGATCGCCGCAGCCGGGGCACTGCGGGCGGCGGGAGAGCGGATGGCGGTCCACGGTGGCGGTGAGGCTGTCCAGGGTGCGCAGCTCCCTCTGGCCCGGATGCCGGTGCCCGGCCAGCCACTTGGCGGCCTCCAGGGCGGCGAGCTGGAGCGCGGCGGCGCGGCTCGCGGGCAGGGAGGCGGGTGGGCGCGGCACCGGTCCGGGCCGGCCGAGCCGGCGTTGGAGATAAGCCTCGGCCTGCCGTCCGCGCCACAGCCGGTCGGCCAGACAGACCCAGCAGGGGTCGTCGGGGGCGCCGAGGAACGGGCCCAGCCACGCCTGGGTGCCCACCGGTTTGACGGGGAGCCAGCGACGGCCGGCGGCGCGGTGGGCGGCGTCCACGGCGGCGAGCCGCGGATCGAGGTAGTCATCGCACACCACAAGGGTGAGTTCTGCGTCGTCATGTTGACGGGGGGTGATTTGACATATTTCTCGCCGAGGGCTAGGGGCCCCGGAAGCCGGATCGCCATCCGCCGCCTCGCCGTCCGTCGCCTTCCCGTCCACGGTCCTCAGGTCCGCGATCCGCAGCCCCGCGGCGCGCAGCGCCCGGACCACCTCGCCCGGGTCGGCCGAGCCGAGGACCAGCGGGGCCACGGCGGGGCGGGACGGCGGGGGTGCGGAGGGCGGGGCGGAGCCGCCCGCGGTGTGCAGCCCGGCCAGCTCCCAGTACGCCTCCTCGGGGGTCCAGGCGTGGTCCCGCTCGGAGACCAGCCCGGCCGCGCGGAGGCGGGCGATCACGCGCTCGGCCTGCCCGGCCGGGACCGCACCGGGCGGCCCCGCGGCGCCGGCGGGCGCGGCGGCCTCGGTGAGGATGTGGGCGAGGTCCCGCGACCCGTCGAGCAGCGGCGCAAGCGCGGCGATCGCCCGCCCGTGCAGCGCCGTGACCCCGTGCTCGGAGACGAGATACACGGCCTCGCCCGGCACCGGCTCGACCCGCAGATGCGGTGTGAAGCCCAGTTCGCCGGTCATCGGCCGGTCATTCGGCGCCGACGGTGCAGATGCAGATGGCGGGCGTGCCGAGGGGCCAGGCGGCGTCGGAGAGGTCTTCGATGACCAGGTCGTCGTCCTCGGTGGGCGGCTGAACGGCCTCGGCGGCGGTCCCGGCGGCCCCGGCGCGCTGGGGGATCCTGGCGCGCTCGGTGATCTCGACGACCCCGGTGACCCCAGTGACCCGGGTGACCTCGGTGTTCTCGGCGGAATGAGTCAGGACGGCGGGGCTCGTGGACTCATGTGGGACGGGCGTATCGGTCATCGCGGACTCTCTCATCGCCAGGGTGTGAATTTGTCATGGTGCGGCGCTCTGGAACTCATATCGAGCTCGTTACTCCGGCACTGGCCGCACAGGTCGCCCACAAGCGAGGCTCTTAAATGCCTCGGTGGCAGGCCGCGCGGCCAGGAGGCACTTGACGGACCGTTGACGGAGGTACACGACCATGGACATCAAGGTGTTGGGGCCGCTGAGCGTCGAGGCGTGCGGTCAGTCGATCGTGCCCAGCGCGGGCAAGCCGCGCCAGATCCTTGCACTGCTTTCCGTCTACGCCAACCAGATGCTGCCGGTGCCCACTCTTATGGAGGAAATCTGGGGCACGCAGATGCCGCGCAGCGCGCTGACCACTTTGCAGACCTACATCCTGCAGCTGCGCCGCAGGCTGGCCACGGCCTATGGCCCGCAGGCCCCGCAGGCTTCCAAGGACGTCCTGGCCACGCGCTACGGCGGATATGTGCTGGAGGCCCAGCCGGGCGCGGTGGACATCCATGAGTACGACCGGCTGGTGGCCGCGGGGCGGGACGCGCTGGACGCCGGCGACGATGTCCAGGCGTCCCTGCTGCTGCGCGAGGCGCTGGCCGTCTGGCGCGGCCCCGCGCTGGTGGATGTGAAGGTCGGGCCGGTCCTGGAGATCGAGCTGGCCCGTCTGGAGGAGAGCCGGCTCGGCGTCCTGGAGCGCCGTATCGAGGCCGATCTGCGGCTGGGCCGCCATGCCGAGCTGCTCACGGAGCTCACCGAGCTGACCGCTCGTCATCCGCTGCACGAGGGGCTGCACGCCCAGTGCATGGCCGCTCTCTACCGCGCGGGCCGCCCCTGGCAGGCGCTGGAGGTCTACCAGGGTCTGCGCGCCAGACTGGTCGAGGACCTCGGGCTGGAGCCGTCGCCGCGGCTGCAGAAGCTCCAGCAGGCGGTGCTCGCCTCCGATCCTGCGCTCGATCTGGACCTGGACGGCCACTGGCGCCGCCCGGTGCTGGACCTGTTCGCCGCATAGACCAACGGCCAACAGCCCACAGTCCACAGCCCACAGCCGATAGCCCCACAGTCCCGACACCGCCCCTCGACCGGAGCCCCGTAAGTTCCCCGACCAGCCCTCCCCGTCCGGCGAACCATCCCCCCAAGAACGCCCGGCGCCGCCCTTCAGCCGGGCTTGCTACGGCTCCGCTGCCCGATCCCCCCGCGCGGGCAAGCGGAGCCGTAGTGCGTCCAGGGGAGGTCACAGGCGCCCGATGCCCATGCCCCGGAGCTCGACCAGCAGGAGGCGCGATGACGCGCGAGATCGACACCGATGTGTGCGTCGTCGGCGGCGGCCCGGCCGGTCTGGTGCTGGCACTGCTGATGCTGCGGTCGGGGGCCCGGGTGACCGTGGTGGAGTGCGCCCGCGCACATCAGCGCGTGTTCCGCGGTGAAATCCTCCAACCCGGCGCGATGGCGCTGCTGGACGCGCTCGATGTGCTCGTCGGCGCCCGCGCCCGCGGCGCCCATGAGCACGACCGATTCCTGGTGATCGAGGGCGAGCGAGTACTGCTGGAGGCCGACTACCGGCTGCTCGCGGCCCCGTACGACCACCTGTTGAGCGTTCCGCGCCCCCATCTGCTGGATGAGCTCCTCGCCCGCTGCCGCCGCTCGCCCGGCTTTCGCTATCTGCCCGGACGGCGGGCCGGGGCGCTGCTGCGGCGGGAGCGGCGGATCGCCGGGGTCATCGCCGAGGGACCGCCGGGCCGCTGTGCCGTACGGGCCCGGGTCGTCGTCGGCGCGGACGGCCGGTTCTCGCGGATCCGGCGGCTGGCGGGCATCGGGGCGGGCCGCGCCGACGCGTTCGCCCAGGATGTGCTGTGGTGCACGCTCATCGCGCCCCGGGAAGAGCCGCCGCTCCGCGATGTGCGGGTGTTCCGCACCGGCGGCGGCCCGGTGCTGGTCCACGGCTCCTGGCCGAACCGGATCCAGATCGGCTGGACCCTGCCGCACCGGCGCTACGGCCATCTCGCCGCCCTCGGCCTCGACCATGTCAAGGAGCGGCTGGTGCGTGCCGTGCCGGGGTACGCCGCGCTGATCCGCGATCAGCTCCGCACCCCGGCCGACCTCGGCGCGCTCGAGGTCTTCTCGGCACGGGCCGAGCGCTGGGTCGCCGACGGGCTGGTGCTGATCGGCGACGCCGCCCACACCCACAGCCCGATCGGCGCCCAGGGCATCAACCTCGCGGTGCAGGACGCGGTGGTGCTGCACCCCCTGCTGGCCCGCGCCCTGGCCGAGGGCGACACCAGCGCCGAGCGGCTGGCGGAGTTCGAGCGGCGGCGCGGGCCCGATATCGCGGCGGTGATGCGGATGCAGACCCTGCAGAGCCGGGCGATCCTCTCGCAGGGCGCGTTCACCACCCGGGTGCGCCCCCGACTCGCGCGGGCCCTGCGTCGTACGCCGCTCTACCGCAAGATCCTGCAGCGCATGGCCTACGGCAACCCGTCGATCCGCATCGCCGACGCCGGAGTGTGCGGCCGGGCATGACACCCCCGGAGCGGGATGGCTGGAAATAACCTCTGCACCGGCTTCTCGCCACCCCGGCTTCGACCCCGTATGCCGCACCGCCTAGGTTGAGGCCATGCACACTGTCGTGATCCTGGCGCTGGACCAGGTGGTCCCCTTTGATCTGGCCACCCCGATCGAGGTGTTCAGCCGCACCCGGCTGCCCGACGGCCGGGAGCCCTACCGGGTCCGGGTCTGCGGCCCCGCCCCCAGCGTGGACGCCGGGGTGTTCGCCCTCCAGGCCCCGTACGGGCTCGAGGCGCTCGCCGAGGCCGACACGATCGTCGTGCCCGGCCGCAGCGACGCCCTGCTCCCGGTTCCCGACGAGGTGATCGACGCGCTGCGGAACGCCGCCGACCGGGGCACCCGTATCGCCTCGATCTGCTCCGGGGCCTTCGTCCTCGCCGCCACCGGGCTGCTCGACGGACTCCGCGCCACCACCCACTGGCTCGCCGGTGCGCTGCTTTCCGAGCTCCATCCGAAGATCCAGGTCGACCCGGATGTGCTCTATGTGGACAACGGTCAGTTCCTCACCTCGGCGGGCGCCGCGGCCGGGCTCGATCTGTGTCTGCATATGATCCGGCGCGACCATGGCTCCGCCGTGGCCGCCGACGCCGCGCGACTGTCCGTGATGCCCCTGGAACGGGAGGGCGGGCAGGCCCAGTTCATCGTCCACGACCAGCCGCCGGTACCGCGCGGATCGCTGTTCGAACCCCTGCTGAGGTGGATGGAGGACAACGCCGGACGGGACCTCACCCTCAACGAGATCGCCGCCCACATCGGCATGAGCACCCGCACCCTCAACCGCCGCTTCCGGGAGCACACCGGCACCACCCCGCTGCAGTGGCTGCACCGCGCCCGGATCCGGCAGGCGCAGTATCTGCTGGAGGCCACCACCCACCCGGTCGAGCGCATCGCCAGCCAGGTCGGCTTCGGTTCGCCCACCTCCTTCCGGGACCGCTTCAAGCGCGTCGTCGGCACCAGCCCGCACAGCTACCGCTCCGCCTTCCAGCGAAACGCCGGATAGCCGCCGAGCGGTCCCCTGGGCAGCCTCGGGCGCGGGTCGAGGCGGACTCGAGTCACGGCGGCGACCATGTCCTTCTCAGTGGGAACGACCGCGAGGAGCGCCCATGCTGGACCTTGGCCTGGAGGGGCGCACGGTCCTGGTCACCGGGGCCACCGGGGCCATCGGCCGGGCCGCCGCACGCGCCTTCGCGGAGCAGGGCGCCCGGGTGGCGCTCGCCTTCCGGCACCAGCGCGAGGCCGCCGAGGCGCTGGCCGCCGAGCTGTCCGGACCGGACGGCGGCAGGGCCTTCGCCGTGCCGTACGCCCTGGACGACGCCGCGTCGCCGCGCTGGGTCGTGGCCGCCGTGGAGGAGCACTGGGGCGGGCTCGACGTGCTGGTGGCGGCCGCCCGGCGACGGGGCGCGCGACGCGATTCGCACACCCGGTTCGAGGACGTACCGGAGGAGCATTGGCGTCCGCTTGTCGCCGACGGCTTCGTGCCCGCGGTCCGCACCGTCCAGTGGGCCGTCGCCGGGATGCGCAAGCGCGGCTGGGGCCGGATCGCGCTGGTGGCCTCGGCGCAGGCACCGGACGGCGCGGCCGACGGGGAGTTCCACGCGGTGGCGCGGGCCGGGCTGCACGGTCTGGTCCGCGGTCTGGCGGGCGAAGTGGGCGGCGACGGAGTGCTGATCAACGCCGTGTGCCCCGGGCCGACCCCGCCCGACCGGCCGCCGACTGTGTCCGACCGGCCGTCCACCCCGCCCGGCCGGCCGTCCACCCCGCCCGGCCGGCCGTCCACCCCGCCCGGCCGGCCGCCTACTCCGCCCGACAGACCGTCCACCTCGCCCGACCGGCCGCCCACCACCCCCGAGGACATCGCCCGCGCCCTCCTCTTCCTGTGCTCGGCGGCCAACGGCACGATCACCGGCGAAGCGCTGACGCTCGCGAGGTGCCGCTGAGCCCGGCGAGGGATGCGAGGGGGCGGCTCGGTGTCATGTCCATCGGCCGGACGGGGCGATCCGGCCGGCTCGACCTCTGCGGGAGGGGAACCGTGCGCGTCCTGTTCACGACCTGGGCCTCCGGCGCCCATCTCGTTCCCATGGTGCCGCTGGCGCGCGCCCTGCTCGGGGCCGGGCACCAAGTGCGGGTCGCGGTGCCGTCCGAATGCGCGGCGGCCGTCGCCCGGACCGGCCTGGTGCCGGTGCAGATCGGTGCCCTGCCCATGGCGGTGGTCAGGGCGCCGGAGGCGACGCGGCGCCCGCGCGGCATCTGGCCGACGGACTGGCCGGTGCGGCCGGCCGCGCTCACCCCGGAGCAGCACGGCGTGCTGCGCGCGTTGGGCGATCGGCAGGTGCGGATCGCCGAGGCGATGGCCCAGGGCCTGGTGGCGTTCGCCCGCTGCTGGCAGCCGGAGCTGGTGGTGCATGACGCGAGCGCGTATGCGGGCACGGTGGCCGCGGGGGCGCTGGGGGTGCCCGCCATCGGCCAGCTGTGGGGGAGCGCGGCCGTGCTGCGGCTGGACCGGCAGCGGCTCGAAGGCCCGCCGCTGCCCGGCTACGCCCGGCTGATGCGGCGATACGGCGCCGACCCGGCACGCGAGCCTGACCTGTGGCTCGACCCCTGCCCGCCGAGCCTCGCGCTGCCCTCGCGGGCGCGGCGGCTGCCGGTGCGCCTCGTTCCGCAGGACGGGCCGTCGCCGCATGAGACGCCGTCGCCTTACGAGGCCCGCCGCGCCGGGCCGTACCCCGTGCGCCAGGCCGCCGCGTCGAACGGGCGGCGCGGGCCGGGCGGCCCCAGGCGCTCCGGGCCGGTGCGGGTGTGCGCGGCCTGGGACGACGCCAGTGGTCCGCCGGACGCCGTAAGGGCCGCACTGTGGGCCGCCGAGGCGCGGGGCGTGGAGGTCGTCCGGGTCGGCAGCGCCGCCGAGGGCCGCCCGCCCGCCGGGCCGCTGCACCGGGTGCTGCCGGGCTGCCGGGCCCTGCTCCACCAGGGCGGGGGCGCGGCGGTGCTGGCCGCCGCCACGGCCGGGGTGCCGCAGTTGGTCGTCGCGCCCCGCCTCGAGCAGCAGCTGAACGGGGCGCGGCTGGCCCGGGCGGGCGCCGGGATGTATCTGCCCGCCGACGCCCTCGACGGCACCCGGCGCGGGGCGCGGGCGGTGGGCGGCCGGCTGGCCCTGGACCTGTTCACCCTGCTGGAGCAGCCCTCGTACGCGGCGGCGGCGCATGCCCTGCGGCGGGAGGCGCTGGCGATGCCCGGCCCGGACAAGGCGGTCCTGGCGGTCACCCGGCTCACGGGCCCGGCGATGTGAGGGCCGTCGTACGCGGAGGGCCCCGTCCTGGGGAGAAGGCCACGCGAAAGGCCCCCCACCGAAGTGAGGGGCCTTTCGCTGTCTGTGCGCCGCCAGGGACTCGAACCCCGGACCCGCTGATTAAGAGTCAGCTGCTCTAACCAACTGAGCTAGCGGCGCCTGCTGACGTAGGAGACCTTAGCACCCGGACGCCACGGAGTGAAAATCGATAACTTTCAGCCCGGAAAAACGGCGGGTGTGCTGGTCACAGCCGTGCCGACAAGATCACAACCGGCGGCGCGGGCCGCCCTCACACAGGCCCACAGCAGCACCTCGGGACCGGGCAGCCAGGGCTTGCGGACATCGGGCGCGACCAGCCAGCGCGGCGACGGCACGGGGGTGGACTCGCGGGCGCCGGTCTCCGGGGTCCCGGTCTCCCGGGCCTGGTGCTCCAGGGGCGCCGCCTCCGGCTGATCGGGGTCCGGCGGGAACAGCGGCGGCACGGTCACCGCGTCGCCCCGTCCGTAACAGAGCAGCGGGGGAGCGGTCGCGCCCCACTCCTCCCAGCCGAGCAGCGCCGGCAGCCGCTGGGCGGTCCCCGGGGTGGCGAAGAGTAAGACGCGGCCGCCCCGGGCCGCGACCGGCCCGGTGCCGGGGCCGTCGGTCCATAACCGGCCCACCACCCGGCGGCCGAAGAGCGCGTCCATGCTGATGACGTCGAACGCCGTACCGCACGGCAGCGTCACCGCGGCGGTCGGGGCCCCGGCCCACAGGGCCTGCACACCGCGCGGCGAGGCGCTGGCCGAGGCGAGCCAGTCCGCGCCCGCCGGGGTGACGTAGGCGGCCGTGTGAAGTGCGTCCTGCGGCGTTCTGGTCATGTTTCCACCTTTACCGTCGGCGATGACGGTGTAGAGAGATGCGGCGAAGCCGGGACATCGGGTGTTGGCATCGGGTATCTTCCGCCCGCATATGCCCCAGGCTCACGCCTGCCGTCAGTCCGGCAACTCGCCGCTCCGCATCAGCTCACGGCCGAACTCGACCATCTTCTTGGCGTAGTCCTCGGTCCACTCGGCACGCTCGGCGATCACGGCGGGGGTCAGCCGATCGAACCGCCTCGGGTCGGCGAGCTGGGCGGCCGCCATCGCCTGGAACTCCATGGCCCGGTCCGTCGCCGCGCGGAACGCCAGCACCAGCTCCGTCGAGCGGGACAGCAGCTCACGCGGGTCCTCGATCGACTCCAGGTCGAAGAAGTGCGCCTCGTCCGAGGCGGCGGCGGCCGGTTCGAAGAGCAGGGGCGCTGGTTTCAGCCGCCGGGGCGCGGAGCCGTGCCGGCCTTGAGCCGAATCCGGCTCGGGCATGTGATCTCTCCTCCTGGGTCGTGAGGCACCTACGGTTCGCGGTGGTCCTGTTGTCTCCATTGTCGCGCGTAGGGCAAGGGCGCCCCCGCCGTACGCCGCCGACCTGGGGTCTCTCCCCACCCCACCGCCCCCTGAACCATGGCCGGACCGTCCTCCCTGGTGACGCACCGTACGGCCACCGGTGACGCGTCGCCCTTACGGCCGCCATCGACACGCCGCCACGATCGCCGCACAAGCCCTTACGGCCGCCATCGACACGCCGCCACGACCCGCGCCGACAAGCCCTCACAGCCGCCGCCGACCCGTCGTGACGACCTTACGGCGGTCACCGATTCGCCCTTACGGCAGCGCCGAAACGACCCTTACGCCAGGCCAAGGCGCCCCCCAACGCGCCCATGCGCCAGCCAAGGCCGCCGCCAACGCGCCCCTTACGGCCGCCATGTCACGCGGTGCTCGGCCAGATGCGCCAGCACCGCGTGGTTGGCCTCCCAGCCGTCCGGGAACTTCACCGTCACGCCGAGCTGCACCGGCTCCGTGGACGGATGCTCGTCCAGCAGCTCGGCCACCCCCGCCCGGCACACCACCACGCATGCCTGCCGGTGCCGCGACGTCAGCACGCACAGCCGCCCCGTCTCCAGATGGAAGGCCGTGGCGTCCGGCCGCCCCGACAGCGGGTGCAGAACGACCGTGACCTCGAACTCACGCCCTTGGAGTCGATTGGCGGTGTCGACGGTGACGCCGGAGACCCCGAGCCCCGTCAGCGCCGCCCGGACCGCCGCCGCCTGGTCCCGGTGGGCCGTGCCCACCGCGATCCGGTCCGCCGCGACCGGCAGCGGTTCGTCGGACCGCTCGCTGACCGCCACCGCGCCCCGGTCCAGCAGCCGCCGCACCACCTGGGCCACGGCCGCCACCGCCTCCGGGTCGGTGCGCGGGGTGCGCCGGGCGGGCAGCTCCAGCAGGCCCCAGCCGGACGCGGCAGCCTCGTCCAGCACCCGGTCCGGCCCCGAGCCGTCGGAGGCCACCCCGAAGCTCAGCCGCCGCTCGCCGTGGCCGGTGCCGCTGCGGAAGGGGGTGTACGGATAGAACGCGTCCGAGACCAGCGGCGCGGCCGAGGCCGGCAGCCGCCAGGACACCGGCAGCCGGTGCTGCGGAAGCCGCGGATTGTGCGCGAGCAGGGTGGTGACCGCGCTCGCCGAGGGGTCGTACGAAAGCCCCGCCCACTGGTCGGCGCCCACCACGCTGAACGGGTCAAGCTGCCCCGGGTCGCCCACGAACAGCGCCCGCTCGAACAGCCCGGCGACCGCCAGCAGCGCGTCGGAACGCATCTGGTACGCCTCGTCCACGATCGCGTGCCGCCACGGCTCGACGTTCTTGATGTGCGCCCACTTCGCGGCGGTGGAGACGACGATGTCGAGCCCGGCGAGGTCGCCGATCTTCGCGGAGGCCCGGACCGACGCATGACCGTCGAGCACCGGGTCGTAGGGATGCGGATCGCTGCTGTGCAGCCGCCCCACCGGAAGCTCGGGGTCCGCCGTGGCCAGCCGGTCCACCAGATCGTCCACCTGGGCGTTGGTCTGCGCGACCACCATCAGCGGCCGCCCGGCGGCCGCCAGCTCCCGCGCCGCCCGCACCACCAGTGTCGACTTGCCCGCACCGGGCGGGGAGTCCACGACGACGCCGCGGTCCGCTCCGTGCAGCGTGTCCCGCAGGATCGCCTCGGTCGCGCGCGCCGCCGCGGCCGAGGCGTCGAACGGCTCGCCCGCTCGGGCGCGGCCGGCGTGGGCCGCGCCGGCGGCCGGGTCCGCGGCGATCACAGATAGTCCTCCTCGGTCATCGGGTCGGGCTCGGGGCCCTGGGCCGGCGCGGCGGCGTCCGGCGGGCCGCCGTGGGTCCACGGAGTGCTCTCCGCGTCGGGCAGCTCCGGGCCGCCGCGCGGGGCGTGCTCGAACAGCGTCCAGCACACCCGGTCGCCCTTCTCGGGCACCGAGCCCGGCTCCGGCTGCTTGCCGCGGCCCATCCCGCCGGTCAGCCGCACCACCAGCGCGTGGGCCGGGTCCTCCGGAGAGCCCGAAGCGTCCGCGCCGCCGACTCCGCCAACCTCGTCATCTCCACCCGCCTCGTCGGTGTCCGCGAAGCCGGCGAACTCCCCGCTCTGCGCTCTGCCGTCGGCCATGACCCGGTGCAGCTTGACGCGCTCGGCCAGATGCGGACGGTCCTCGGTGCGGACCGTGACCAGCGGGCGCGGACGGGGCACCTTCGTGTCCGACCAGGCCATCTCCACATCGATCACCTCGCCCGCGAACGCCTCACCGGCCAGCCGCCGCCCCGCCATGACCAGCGGATCGTCCAGCGCCTCATGGGCGTCGAGCTGGGCCTGCGCGGTCTCGCGCGCGGCGAGCTTCTGCGCCGCCGTCACCGCGTCGTCCCGCTTGGGCTGCGGCGGCTCCCCGGCCCGGACCCGGTCCCGGTGGCCGGTGTAGGACCAGCGGTCCCGCTTCCAGCGGTCCGCCACCCGCGCGCCCTCCGGGAGGGAGCGCAGCAGATCCACCCCGCGCCACAGCGCGTCCCAGGTGGGCCGCAACTGCGACTCGATCAGCCCGCGCAGCTCCGCCTCGGCGAGCCGCAGCCGCGCCTCGCCCCGGCCACGCCCTGGGACGTCTCGGCACGCGCCGCGTCATAGCGGGACATCGCCGGTGCCAGCAGCTTGTTGTCGAAGGCGGGGTCGGTGGCCGGACCGGCGGGTGGGCAGCGCAGCCGGCCGTCCTCGTCCCGCTCCGACTCCGCCCGCAGCGCCGCCTCCGCCCCCGACAGGCCCTCCGGGGGGTCGATCCAGGCCAGCAGCGAGCCCAGGTGCTGATCCTCCAGATTGCTCTGCCCGGTCGCCCAGTGACGGCTCAGCAGCTCGGTGAGCGACAGCAGCAGACATGAGCCGGGCACCCGCGACCGCTCCCCGTAGTGGGTCAGCCAGCGGCCGAGCAGCGGCACCCGCGCGGGCGCCGGGAAGGGCGTCTCCGGGTCCTGCTCGGCGGTCCGCCGGAACCGCATCGACCGGCCCAGCAGCCGGACGAACGCCACGCCCGCGGCGCTGGGCACCAGCAGCTGCGGCGCGTCCTCGCACAGCTCGACCTGGACCGGGACCTTCTTACCGGTCTCCGGATCGGTCTCCTTGCGCTCCTCCAGCTCGACCTGGTCCGCGTACGAGTCCAGGTACGGCTGGATCTCCTCCGCGAGCGCGGCGAGGAACGCGAACCGCAGATCGCGGTCGCGCGGCTGGGCCACGATCAGCAGCCGCGGCGCCTCCCGGTCGGTGCCCACCAGCGCCCCCAGCGGCGCCCCCGCCTCACCGGCGGTGGTGAGCGGGACGAACGCCAGCGGGCGCTCCGACAGATGGCGGTGGCGCACGGTGGTCAGGGGCTGGGCCCGCCCCTCCCGGACCGCCTCCATCCGGGCCAGGGTGGTGATCAGCGACATGCCACCGCCTCGGGCCGGGACGCGAGTGCCTCGGCGCGCAGGGCCGCCGCGCGGCGCAGGGCGTCCACGGTGGGGTCGCCGGTGGGGGTGTCGTCGGCGGGACGTCCCATGGCGGCCGTAAGGACGGCGTCCATGGTGGTGAGCCCGCCCAGCTCGCCGCGGACGCCACGGCCCAGCGCCTCGACCCGGCCCGCGGCGCGGGATCGCGTCCGGCAGTGGGCGGCCAGCTCGCAGGTGGACAGGCACTCCGGGGCGTACGCCGCGTCGACCGCCTCGACGGCGGCCGTCAGCTCCTCGACCGGCCGGGTCGGGGTCCGGCCGTCGTCGGTGAGCCGCAGGTCGAAGGTGGTGCCCTCGGGGAGGGCGGCGGCGATGTCCTCGATCCGGGTCAGCCGGTCGAGCTGCCGCCGGGTGACCGCGAGCTGCTTGCGCACATCGACCATTTCGGCGGTCGGCAGGTTGGAGAAGTCCTTGGGGCAGACGAGCAGCACATGATGGCGCACCCGGGCCCACACGGAAGCGCCCTTTGCCGGAGTCGCCGAGCCCTCCCGCGCCGCCGTGTCGTCCCCGCCCTCCGGCGGCCGGCCGATCATCGACGCCACCCGCTCCAGCGCCAGGGTGTAGACCGCCGACTGGCGGGCGGCCGCGCCCACCTTGGCCGGGTCGGCGGAGCCGTCCACCATGGGGAAGGACTTGATCTCCACGACCGTCCACGACCCGTCGGGGTGGACCACGACCGCGTCCGGCTCCAGGAAGGCGGGCGAGCCCGCGACGTCCAGGCTCACCATCGGATGGTCCAGCAGCGCCCAGCGCCCCGCCTCGGTGGCCTCGCGCAGCGCGAGCGCCGTTCGGGCCGTGCGGCCCTGCGGACCGGGCGCGGTCAGATCGGGGGTCGCCACGGTGCCGGGACCGGGCGCCTCCGAACCGTCACGCAGCCGCTCGTGCAGCAGCCGCACCAGATCAGCGCCGCCGTCCGCCTTGACCCGGGCCTCGAAGGAGTTGCCGCGCTGATGCGCGAACTGCGACTGCCCGAAGTTCGCGGGAGCCCCCAGCGCCGACGCCAGCGCGCCCTTGTCGACCCCGGCCCCGTCCAGCAGCGCGCGGCGGCGGCAGCCCGGGTTGGCGGCCAGCGCCGCCAGCGCGCGGGCGTCCATCGGATGGGGAACGGTGGCCGGGCCGCGCAGCTCAGCGAGCCGCTGCCGCAGCCTCGTCACCTGCCGCGGGGGCCGAGCCGCCCGCAGTGGCTCCCCGGCCGCCTCCGGCACTGGCACCGGCTCCCCGGCCGCTGGTACCGGCACCGGCTCCCCGGCCGCCGTCGTCCGCGGCACCCTCGGTGCGTTGCCTGTCCGCGCCCCTGCCCTGCTGTCGGGGGATCCGTTCCCGTTCACGCGCCGAAGTCTCGCACTTGTCACCGACATTCGCGGGCACACCCGCGTTTCGGGAGGCGGTGACGGTCTCGCGGGCCGGACGCAGGCGGCTGCGCAGCGACTCCGCGAGCCGCAGCGCGGGCCTCGTCAGCAGCGCCCCGAGCGCCATGGCGGCGGCGCCGGCGACCGCGTCCAGGAAGTAGTGGTTGGCGGTGCCCATCACCACGAGGGTGATCGCCAGCGGATAGCCGACCGCGCCGACCTTGGCCCAGGTCGAGCGTCCGTGCCGCCACAGGGCGACCCCGCACCACAGCGCCCATCCCACGTGAAGGCTGGGCATCGCCGCGTACTGGTTGGTCAGCCCGCCCAGTCCGCGCGGTGCGCTGGCGTCCCCGCCCCACCAGCCGTATGAGCGGTACTGCGCCATGGTGTCGACGAAGCCGTGGCCCGCCTCCAGAAGCCGCGGCGGGCAGGTCGGCAGCAGCGTGAAGCCGATGAGCCCGATGATCGTGGAGACGAGCAGCCAGGTGCGCAGAAAGCGGTAGTCCGACGCCTTACGGCGCTTCCACATCCACAGCAGGATCGCGGGGTCAGGACGTAGTGCAGCGAGGCGTAGGCGAAGTCCGCCGGTATGCCTATCAGCGCGTGGGCCGTGAACAGATCGTTCAGCGGCGACTCGAAGTCGATGTTCAGACGCTGTTCGAAATGGAGGATCGCCAGACCATGATCGACGGCGGTGGACACGTCGCCGCGGGCCAGCAGCCGACCGGCCGAGTAGGCGGCGTACACCACCGCTATGAGCGGCAGTTCGGTCCACCAACGGGGCCGACTGCCCTGTGCTGCTCCGGCACGGGGCACCGTATGGGGCATTCGGACGCTCTCCAAAGTTCAGGCGGCCACGAAAAGGCGCGCGGTCAACCGTACGGTGTAGGCGAAGCGACCAACGCACCGCCCCCGTCCGCGAGCGGCGCCCACTGTCGGAACCCCTGGCGGACCCGCGCGCAGACAGGAAGACGCCAGGAGTGACCCGGAGGTTGCCTGCCGATCACATGCGCGATGATGGAGGGATGGCGATCGGCCATGTGCCGGTCCTGAAGAGTGCATGAAACCGCAGGCAGCGGCGTGTAATGGCGCACGGCGGCGCAGCGGTGCGAAACCGGTGAAGGAAGGCAGTACGCATGCCCCCACGCATCCTCCTGGCCCGGCACGGACAGACGCGGTGGTCGCTCTCCGGGAAGCACACCGGCCGTACGGACATCCCGCTGCTGGACGAGGGGCGGCGCGGCGCCAAGCTGCTCGGCGAGCGGCTGCACCACGGCCCCTGGGCGGGCCTTCCGGACGCCGAGGTGTGCACCAGCCCGCTGTCCCGGGCGAAGGAGACCTGTGGGCTGGCGGGCTTCGGCGACCGGGCGCGGGAGTGGGACGCGCTCCTGGAGTGGGACTACGGCGCGTACGAGGGGATGACCCCCGCCGAGATCAAGGCCACCCGGCCCGACTGGCTCATCTGGCGCGACGGGGTGCCCGAGGGCGAGTCGATCGCCTCCGTCGAGGCGCGGGCCGACGAGGTCGTGGAGTGGGCGCGCTCGGCCGACCGCGATGTGCTGGTCTTCGCCCACGGCCACATCCTGCGGACGCTGGGCGCCCGTTGGCTCGGCCATGACGCCTCCTTCGCCGCCCGGATCCGGCTCGATCCGACGTCCCTGTCGGTGCTCGGCTGGGCTTACGGCGAACCCGCCATCGAGCGCTGGAACGACACCGGCCATCTCGACTGAGAGCCGAACCGGCGTCAGACCGGGCAGGCGCGGCCGGCCGCCTCAGGGTGGGTGACGGCCGCCTCATGGCGGTCGAGGAAGTCCGCGACCGCCTCATCGCGACCGTAAGGACGCAGTATCCGGGCCGTGTCGTCGAGCATCCGGCGGATCCGCGACGACTTCACCTGGTCCAGCAGGCCCAGGGCCCGGCCGGCCGCGGCGGCGGCCGCGTCCGGCGCGCCGCCGGCCACCAGATCGCTCGCCAACTCCGTGGTGAACAGCGCGATATTGCGCGTGAAGTGCGGGTTCTGGAGGGCGACCGCGCGCCGGGCGTGCTCCACGGCGCGCTTCCAGTCGCCGAGCGCCGACCAGCACTGTGCCTCCAGCCCCTCCAGTTCGGCCTCCCCGAAGAAGCTCATCCACTCGGGGTCGGCGTCGCAGGGCCCGCGCCCGAACTGCGTCCGGGCGCGCAGCAGCGCCCGCTCACAGCCGCCCCGGTCAGGCAGCCAGGCGAGTCCCCCGGCCTCGCGCAGCGCGAGCAGCGACATCAGTCGCGGCGAGGCGAGCCGCTCGGCGACCCGCTGGGCCGCCTGCGCCGCCCTTACGGCCTCGCGGGGGCGGCCGGCGTCGCGGGCGAGGAAGGCGGTGTTGCAGAACGCGTGGGTCTCCAGGGCGGCGTCGCCGGAGACCCGCGCGGTGGCCAGGGCCTCGGCGTAGTGGGACCGCGCATCGGACAGCCGCTCGGAGTCATGGGCCAGCCAGCCCACCGAGATGGCCAGTTCACCGGCGCCCGCGAAGAGCCGCTCGGCGATCGAGCGGCTGTAGCCGCCCGCGTCGAGCAGTGCGTAGGCGGCGCTCAGTGGCTTGGCGGTGTGCGCATAGAGGGGATCGGCGCCGTGCCGGTCGTCCAGTAACCGGATCCGCCGTACGGCCTCCTCCACGGCGGCGGCCTCGGCCTCCCCCACCCGTCGCCCCGCCCGCCGGGGCGGCGTTCCGGTCCGGGGCGCGGCGGCCACGGCGGCGGCCGCCGCCCCACCGGCCATGAACGAGCGCCGTAGCAGTTCGCTCTCCTCGAAGATGTCGACGGTCCCCCTGCCCTGGGGCCCGGGAGGCCCGGGGCGCGGGCCGGGAACGGATACGGGGACCGACAGGGGTACGGGTACGGGAGGGCCCGCGGGGCCGCGGGCCTGGTGGCCGCGCACCGACTCACGGGAGGCGAAGCCGAGATCCGTAAGGGTGCGGCCGGGGAACATATGGCGGAAGACCCGCTCGTACGCGTAGTTGGGGCAGCGGATCGCCCCCGACTCGACACGGCCGATATAGCGGGCGTCGCAGGAGACCTGCTCGCCGATCTCGAGGGCCGCGCGGCGCACGGACGCCGCGAACTCGGCGGGCGAGAGCTGTCCGCGCAGTCGGCGGAACGCGGTGTTCGGCCGTGGAGGCGAGGGCTCCGGAAGCGGCGTCATGCTGTGCCTCTCCCTTGGTGATGCCAGGTGGGCGGGGGAGAACCGTACCGGCTGCGCGATCTCCGACACTCGGAGATTCCCGGCAAACGTTATATACCGCCCATGATCTGCCATGAACTGCCATCCTTTACGGCGGCATTCGGCCGTAGCCGTTGACACCGCCGCGCGTTGAATGGGGTGCGACCCGATGAAGAGGGAGGCCGGAGTGGACATCAGCCGCTCGCGGACTACTGCCCAGCACCCCCAGCGCCAGGACTGCGATCTCGTCACCGTGCCCGCCCGCCAGGGGCTGGAGGCGGTGGACATCCTGCGCCGTGCGTGCGACGGCCTCGGTCCCGTCCTGCATGACAACGCCTGCGACACCCTCGGCTTCCTGGTACCGCCCGGAACGGCGGACGGCTGGGATCTGCCGGGCTCGGCGTGCACCCAGACATCCGGGCGTGGAATCCGGATAAATATCGGCTCCGGCACCGGCGCACCCGCCGAAGCCGGAGACACCCCATCCGCAGAGACCCGAGCCGGGGACATCCCGTCCGGAGACGCCGCCCACGGGGACACCGAAGCCGGAGCCACCGAAGCCGGAGCCACCGAATCCGGAGCGGCCGGGGACGACGCGCCGCCCGGCATCGGCACCGGCTGGCTGGTGCCGCCCGACGCGGCGTACACGGTCGCCACCGACCCCGCCGAGCTCCGGGCGGCGCTCGGCGAGGCGGCCCGCACGATCGAGGCCGTCGACCGCTGCCAGTGAACCCAGTCCCCGGGTGACCGCTGCCAGTGAGGCGGTGACCATCCGCCCCTCCCGGCCGGCGACCGGCTGTCAGTGGTCCGCCGCATACTGGGACACATGGCGAAAGGCACGAACAAGCGAGCCGCGCGCGGGCGCGGAGCGGCGCGAGGGCGCAGCCCCGAGCCGGTCACCGCATCCGTCGACGGGGGGCTCGCCGAGCTCGTGCCGGACCGGGACCGGCCGCGCGGCTGGACGCTGCTGCTCGACGGCAAGCCGCAGTCGCATGTGGATCTCGACGATCCCGGGTATCTCGACTTCGAGTACCAGCGCAGATTCGGCCATCTCGCCGATCTCGTCGCCCCTCCCGGCCGCCCGCTGCACGCGGTCCATCTGGGCGGCGGCGCCTTCACCCTCGCCCGCTACATCGCGGCGACCCGCCCCCGCTCCACCCAGCAGATCATCGAGATCGACGCCCCGCTCGTCCAGTTCGTCCGCAGTGAGCTGCCGCTGGACCCCGGCGACCGGATACGGGTGCGCGGCGCCGACGCCCGGGCCGGGCTCGCCAAGGTGCCCGACGGCTGGGCGGATCTGATCGTCGCGGATGTCTTCAGCGGGGCCCGTACGCCCGCCCATCTCACCAGTGTGGAGTTCCTCGCCGAGGTGCGGCGTGCCCTGCGCCCGGACGGGTGGTACGCCGCGAATCTCGCCGACGGTCCGCCGCTGGCCTATCTGAAGCCCCAGATCGCCACCGCCCGTGCCGCGTTCGCCCAGGTGTGTCTGACCGCCGACCCCGCCCTGCTGCGCGGCCGCCGCTTCGGCAACGCCGTGCTGCTGGCCGCCGATCGCGACCTGCCGCTGGCCGAGCTCACCCGCCGGGCCGCCGGAGATCCGCACCCCGCCCGGGTCGAACACGGGCGCGGGCTCGCGGACTTCACCGGTGGCGCGGCCCCGGTCACCGACGCGACCGCAGCCCCCTCCCCGGCCCCGCCACCCGCCGTCTTCACCTGAGCCGAGCGGACCGGCAGCCGGCCGGCCCCCCGTCAGTGCTCGTCGATACGGACCTGCGGCGGGCCGTCATGCCACGTGCAGAAGATCGTGGTGGTGTCGGCCCCGGAGACGAAGTCCACCCGGATCCACTCGGTCTGCTTCCACACCTGCATCTGCCATCCGCCGTCCGGTGTCGCCGAGACCAGATCCGCCGATGCCGCCCGGATGTCGAAGACCGCCCGGCCGCCCTTGGCCGGATAGCTGCGCACCTCTCCGCTCTCCTCCGGCCGCACCGTTTCCTTCCGGGGCGGCGCCTGCGTCGGCTTCCGGCTGCGCCCGGCCGAACCGGACTCCTTGTCCCTGTCCCCATCGGATCCCGCGTCCGCCCCCGGACGTGAAGGCGAGGACGACGAAGAGGGTGAAGTCGCGGACGGCGACGGCGGTTTGGGCCGGTGCGTCGAGGAGGACCAGGCCCCGTTCGCCGAACGGGAGCCGTCCGCGATCGGCAGTGCGCGCGGCGGATCGTAGGCCGTTCCGGTCAGGACGGTCCGCACGCCGTACCACGACAGCGTGACCGCGGCGCCGGTCGCGAGGACCCACGCCAGACATTGGACCAGACCTCTTCGCATCTTCCCCATCTTGCCTCACCCGAATGGCGTACGGTGCCGCTCATGGCAAGTGTGCTCGTCGTCGAGGACGACCAGTTCGTACGCTCAGCCCTCATCCGGCAGTTGACCGAGGCGTCCCATACCGTGCGCAGCGTCGGCACCGCCCTGGAGGCGTTGCGCGAGGTGGCACAGATCGGATTCGACGTCGTCATTCTGGACCTCGGCCTGCCCGATCTGGACGGGGCGGAGGCACTCAAGATGCTGCGCGGCATCACCGATGTGCCGGTCATCGTGGCCACCGCCCGTGACGACGAGGGCGAGATCGTCCGGCTGCTCAACGACGGCGCCGACGACTACCTGGTCAAGCCGTTCTCCGTGGCGCATCTCTCCGCCCGGATGACCGCCGTGCTGCGCCGTGTGCGCGGGGGCGGGGCGGGCGAACCGGGCCGTGCGGCGGCGCCCCCGGCGGTGCTCCGGGTCGGCGGGCTGGCCGTCGATCCGCTGCGCCGCCAGGCCCAGTTGGACGGGGTGACGCTCGATCTGACCCGGCGGGAGTTCGATCTGCTGGCCTATCTGGCCGGGCGGCCCGGCGTCGTGGTGCCGCGCCGGGAGCTCCTCGCCGAGGTCTGGCGGCAGGCGTACGGGGACGACCAGACGATAGACGTCCATCTGTCCTGGCTGCGCCGCAAGCTGGGCGAGACGGCCGCCCGGCCGCGCTATCTCCATACGCTGCGCGGGGTCGGCGTCAAACTGGAGCCCCCGGCGGAGCCCACGTGAGATGGGCCCTGGTCAAGGTCTGCCTGGCGGTCACCGCGATGGTGGTGGTCGCCTTCGCCGTACCGCTCGGCCTCGTCGTCAAGGAACTGGCCCGGGACCGGGCGTTCGCCGACGCCGAGCGGCAGGCCGCCACCATCGGCCCGGCGCTCGCCATCACCACCGAGCGGTCGCGACTGCAGCGCGCGGTGGCCAGCACCCAGGCGGGCGGGGACGGCCGGATGGCGGTGCATGTCCCCGATGAGCCGGGCGAGCCGGGGAGCGGCTACGACCTCGGCAAGAGCCGTGCGCCCAAGGGCGAGCTGGCCACCGCGCGGCGGCTCGGCCGCGCCTCGGTGTCCGCCGCCCCCGGGGGCTACGCACTGCTCCAGCCGACCGCGCTGAGCGGCGGTCAGGTCGCGGTCGTGGAGGTGTTTGTCCCGCGTGGGGTGGTCACCAGCGGGGTGACGACGTCCTGGCTGGTGCTGGCGGGGGTGGGCCTGGCGCTGATCGTCGGCGCGGTCGCCACCGCCGACCGGCTCGGCACCCGGCTGGTGCGTCCGGCCGGGCGGCTCGCCGACGCCGCCCACGACCTGGGCCATGGCGAACTCGGGGTGCGCGTGCCGGAGGACGGCCCGGCCGAACTCCGGGCGGCCGCCGCCGCGTTCAACTCCATGGCGGACCAGGTGGTCCAGCTCCTGGCCGGTGAGCGCGAGCTGGCCGCCGACCTCTCCCACCGGCTCCGTACGCCGCTCACCGTGCTGCGTCTCAACGCCGCCTCGCTGGGCGAGGGACCGGCGGCCGACCAGACCCGCGCCGCCGTCGCCCAGTTGGAGCGCGAGGTCGACCAGATCATCCGTACCGCGCGCCAGCACAAGACGCACACCCCGTCCGGCTGTGACGCCTCCGAGGTGATCCGGGACCGGATGGAGTTCTGGTCCGCGCTCGCCGAGGACGAGGACCGTACGGTGCGGCTGGCCGGGGTCGACCGGACCGTACGGGTGCCGGTCGCCCGCCCCGAACTCGGCGCCGCGCTGGACGCCCTGCTCGGCAATGTCTTCCGGCACACGCCCGAGGGCACGGCGTTCGCGGTCGACGTCCACGAGGGTGGGGACGCCAGCAACTCAGTGATCATCCTGGTCTCCGACGCGGGCCCCGGTATCGCCGACCCGGCCGCGGCGCTCCGCCGCGGCCACGGCGACGGCGGCCCCGGCTCGACCGGCCTCGGCCTGGACATCGTGCGCCGGGTCGCGGAGTCCACGGGCGGCGATCTGCGGATCGGGCGGTCGGTGCTGGGCGGCACCGAGGTGCGGGTGTGGCTCTCGCTGAACGGCGTCGGCTCCGCGGACCCGGGGCAGCGGCGGCGCGGCCGTAAGCGGAAGACCCGGGGCCGCACCCGGCCCAAGGAGCCCGCGGAGCATTAATCGCCGCCCATGGGTTCCTTAAGGCAGCCATAAGATCCATGGCCGGTGCACGGATCCTGCCGTTTGTCCGACTTCCCCTCGCTAGCGTGGCGCCCGCACCATCACCCCCCACACCCGCACAGCGAAGGCAGGGACCTGATGAGCAGCACGCACCGTCGCAAGGCGAGCCGGACCACCAAGGTGATCGGCGCGACCGCCGCCGCCGTCGTGGCCGGCGGCACGGCGTTCGCGCTCAGCGGGGCGGCGAACGCCGGCACCGTCTCCGAGAAGCCCGCCGCGTCCGAGAAGGCCGCCGCGGCGGCGAGCGGCGGCTTCGCCCCGTACATCGACACCTCGCTCTACCCCGCCTACGACATGGTGGGCACCGCCGAGAAGACCGGCGTCAAGCAGTTCAACCTCGCCTTCATCACCTCCGGTGGCGGCTGTACCCCCAAGTGGGGCGGCGTCACCGAGGTCGGCGACAACGAGGTGGCCAACCAGACCGAGAAGCTGCGGGCGGCCGGCGGCGACGTCCGGGTCTCCTTCGGCGGCGCCTCCGGCTCCGAGCTGGGCCTGGCCTGCACATCGGTGGACGAGCTCGCCGCGGCCTACGGCAAGGTCGTGGACACCCTCAAGCTCACCAAGGTCGACTTCGACATCGAGGGCAGCGCGCTTCCGAACAAGGAGGCCAACACCCGCCGCGCCCAGGCCATCGCCAAGCTGCAGCAGAGCAACCCCGACCTGGACGTCTCCTTCACCCTTCCGGTGCTCCCGACCGGCCTCACCCAGGACGGTGTCGACCTCGTCGCCGACGCCAAGAAGAACGGGGTGAAGGTCTCCGCCGTCAACATCATGGCGATGGACTACGGAGCCTCCTTCGACGACGACATGGGCCAGTACGCCATCGACGCCGCCACGGCGACCCAGGGCCAGATCAAGGGCGCCCTCGAACTGAGCGACGACGAGGCGTGGAAGGCCGTCGCGGTCACCCCGATGATCGGCGTCAACGACGTCAAGAACGAGATATTCAAGGTCGACGACGCCTCCCAGGTCGTGGAGTTCGCCAAGTCCAAGGGGCTGGCCTGGCTGTCGATGTGGTCCGCGACCCGCGACAAGCAGTGCCCCAGCCCGCAGGACACCGCGTCGCCGACCTGCAGCTCGATCGACCAGGAGGAGCTCGCCTTCACCAAGGCGTTCGGCGCCTACAACGGCTGAACGGCTGACGTCGGCTGACACCGGCGGGCCCCACACCGCCCGTCAGCCGCATAGGACGCGGGGCCTGACAGCCACATGAGCCGCGGGGCCCCTCAGCCCCGTAAGCCCCACCACCACCCCCCACGGCACCCCCCACACGGCGGGGCGCGGACGGAATCCCCCACCCGCCGCGCCCCGCCGTTTCCGTCGTCCTAGGGGCGCTGGGGCTCCTCGGCGCGCTCCGCCTCCTCATGCTCCTCGTGCTCCGCCACCTGCTCCCTCGTGGGCTTGGCGATCTGGCCGTTGATACCGAAGTAGCTCCGGGACAGCGAGACGCGCAGCCTCTCCATGACGGAGAGCCTGCGGGCGACTCCGGCCTCGTCGACCGTCGGCGGCAGCTCCAGCGGCTCGTACTGTTCGTACGCGGTCATCGTGTACTTCTCGGCCGGTGACAGCGGCTCGTGCACCTCGACGAACTCGCCGTGCGGCAGCCGCTCGATGATGCCGGTCTCGCGGCCGTGCAGCAGCAGCTCCCGGTCCTTGCGCTGGAGGCCGAGACAGATCCGTTTGGAGATGATGAAGACCACGACGGGCACCACGAAGAAGCCGATGCGGCAGGCCCAGGTGATCGCGTTGATCGACAGATCGAAGTGGGTGGCGATGAGGTCGTTGCCGCCACCCAGCAGCAGGACCCCGTAGAGGGCGACCCAGGCGTTGCCGAAGGCGGTGCGGGTGGGGGCGTTGCGCGGGCGCTGGTTCAGATGGTGCTCGCGTCTGTCGCCGGTGATCCATGCCTCCAGGAAGGGATAGAGCCAGATCACCAGCAGCACCGTGGGGAAGATCAGGAAGGGGATCAGCACGCCGAGCACCAGGGTGTGGCCCCAGAGATTGATCTCCCAGCCCGGCATCAGCCGGATCAGCCCCTCGGAATAGCCCATATACCAGTCGGGCTGGGCGTCGGTGGACACTTGGTCGGGCCGATAGGGGCCATAGGCCCACACCGGGTTGATCTGGGCGATGGCCGACATCAGCGTGGTGACGGCGAAAACGAGGAAGAAGAAACCGCCGGACTTGGCCACATAGACCGGCCAGAGAGGCGGCCCCACGATATTCATGTTCTTCTTTCCGGGCCCCGGGAGATGCGTGTGCTTGTGGTAGACGAGCAGGATCATATGGAGCGCCAGCAGCCCGAGCATGATGCCCGGAATCAGCAGTACGTGCACGGTGAACAGCCGTGGCACGATCGCGGTCCCCGGGAATTGGCCGTCGAAGAAGAAGAACGACAGATAGGTGCCGACGATCGGGATCGACAGGATCGCGCCCTCCATGAAGCGCAGACCGGTGCCGGACAGCAGATCGTCGGGCAGTGAATAGCCCATGAAGCCGTCGAACATTCCGAGAATCAGCAGACCGGCGCCGGAGAGCCAGTTGATCTCGCGGGGTTTGCGGAAGACGCCGTTGTAGAACGTCCGCATCATATGGGCGAGCATGCTGGCGATGAAGATGATCGCCGCCCAGTGGTGGACCTGTCGCATCAGCAGTCCACCGCGCACATCGAAGCTGATGTGCAGGGTGGACTCGTACGCCTGCGACATGCGGATGCCGTTCAGCGGCGTCCACCGGCCGTCGTAGACCACCTCGTTCATCGCCGGTTTGAAGAACAGGGTCAGATAGACGCCGGTCAGAATGATGATGATGAAGGTGTAGAGGGCGATCTCGCCGATCAGGAAAGACCAGTGGTCGGGGAAGACCTTGCGCAGATTGGCCTTGCCCATCTTGAAGAGGCCCACCCGGCCGTCGAACCAGTCGGCGAGGGCCTCGCCTTTTCCGGCGGGCGCGCGCCGGCCGGATCCCTCATCGCGGAACCTCTGGCGGCGCTCCGGAAATGCTCTCATGTCTCAATGGGTTTACCAGGCATTCTCAAGGGATGACGGCGCTCTTCGGCCGGGTGGATCAGGGTGTAACCCCTTTGAAGGAAGAACGCACCGGCCCGGTTGCGCCCCTGTGCGCCGCCTCGACTGCCATCCGCGGCGCCGCCCGCCCCCCAGCGGGCGGCGCCGCGGACGCAGGTCCTTACGCCGGAAGCTCTCCGGTGCGGGCCACCTGGGCATACCAGCGGGCGCTGGACTTCGGCACCCGGGCCTGCGTCTGATAGTCGATGTAGACCGCGCCGAAGCGCTTGCTGTAGCCGTACGCCCATTCGAAGTTGTCCATCAGCGACCACAGGAAGTAGCCGCGCAGATCGGCGCCGTCCGCGATGGCCTGGTGGGCGACGGCCAGATGGTCCCGGAGGTAGTCGATCCGCCGCGGGTCGTGGACCGCGCCCTCCGCGTCCGGCTTGTCGTCGAACGCGGCGCCGTTCTCGGTGATGTACAGCGGTACGCCCGGCGCCTCGCGGGTGTAGCGCATCAGCAGGTCGTGCAGTCCGGTCGGGTCGATCGTCCAGCCCATCTCGGTGCGCTCGCCCGGCGTCTGGTGGAAGGCCACCTGCTCCGAGCCCGGCCAGGGGGAGTGGGCGCTGGCGCCGTGGCCGTCGTGGCGGGCGGGCGAGCCCTCGTTGTCGGTGCCGGCTGCTACCAATGACGGTGTGTAGTAGTTGATGCCCAGCGCGTCGAGGGGGTGCTTGATGACGGCCAGATCGCCGTCCCGGACGAACGACCAGTCGGTGATCGAGGCGGTGTCCTTGATCAGGTCGGTGGGGTACGCCCCGCGCAGCAGCGGCCCGGTGAAGACGCGATTGGCCAGCGCGTCGATACGCCGCGATGCATCCAGGTCCTCGGGCTTGTCGCTGAGCGGCCGGACCACGGCCGGGTTGATGCTGATGGCGATCTGGGCACGGGCGGGGAGCGCGGCGCGCAGCGCCTGGGCGCCGAGGCCATGGGCGAGGTTCAGATGGTGGGCGGCGCGCAGCGGGGCCAGCCGCTCGGTGCGGCCCGGGGCGTGCACCCCCGAGCCATAGCCCAGGAAGGCGCTGCACCACGGCTCGTTGAGGGTGGTCCAGAACTCGACGCGGTCGCCGAGCGCCCCCGCCACGATGCCCGCGTACTCGGCGAACCGCTCGGCGGTCTCGCGCTCCGGCCACCCGCCCGCGTTCTCCAGCTCCTGGGGGAGGTCCCAGTGGTAGAGGGTGAGCACCGGCTGGATGCCCGCGCCCAGCAGCTCGTCCACCAGCGAGCGGTAGAAGTCGAGCCCGCGCTGGACGGCCGGTCCCCGGCCGGTGGGCTGCACCCGTGACCAGGACACCGAGAAGCGGTACGCCGCCAGGTTCAGCTCCGCCATCAGCCGGACGTCCTCGCGGAAGCGGTGGTAGTGGTCGACGGCCACATCACCGGTGTCACCGGCGAGCACCTTGCCGGGGGTGTGGCTGAAGGTGTCCCAGATGGACGGGGTGCGGCCGTCCTCCTGGGCGGCGCCCTCGACCTGATAGGCGGCCGAGGCAGCGCCCCACAGGAATCCGGGCGGGAAGGTAAGGGTCATGGAAGCGCTCCCATTCGAGGTCGTGGGGAGGGGGTAACGGGGAGGGAGGACGGAGTGGTGGTGGCGGGCCGCTCAGCCCTTGACCGCGCCCTGCATGATGCCCCCCACAATCTGCTTGCCGAAGAGGACGAAGGCGATCAGCAGCGGCAGGGTGCCCAGCAGCGCCCCCGCCATGATCAGTGATTGATCCGGGGTGTACCCCCGGCTCAGACCCGTCAATGCCACCTGCATGGTCGGGTTGCCGTTCTGCGTGAGCGCGATGAACGGCCAGAAGAAGTCGTTCCACGATTGGACGAAGGTGAGCATTCCCAGCACCGCCATCGCCGGGCGCGCCGCCGGGAAGACGACATGCCAGATGATCCGCAAGCTGCTCGCGCCGTCCATCCGGGCGGCCTCGATCAGCTCGGTCGGCAGCGCCTGGGTGAGGTACTGCCGCATGAAGAAGACCCCGAAGGCGCTGACGAGGGTCGGCACGATGACCGCCTGGAGCTGGTCGGTCCACTCCAGCTTGGCCACCATCATGTACAGCGGCACCACGCTGAGCTGGGGCGGCACCATCATCGTGCCGATGGTGAGCATCAGCAGGATGTTCTTGAAGCGGAAGCGCAGCTTGGCGAAGGCGAAGCCCGCGACGGTCGAGAACAGCACGGTCGACGCCGCGACCGTGCCCGCCACCACCGTCGTGTTGAGCAGCGCGGTGCCCATGTTGGCGCCGTTCCACGCCTTGTCCAGGTTGTTGAAGAGATTGCTGCCGAACCACAGGGGCGGGGGCGTCTGGGCCAGCCGGGTGTTGGTGCGGGAGGCGGCGATGGCGGTCCACACCAGCGGGAAGAGCGAGCCGATGGTGAACAGGATCAGCACGGCGTAGGTGATCTTGCCGCCGTGCAGTTGCCTGCCCGCCCGGTTGCGGCCCTTTCCGTCCCGCGGAGTGGTGTGCGCGGGAGCTGCCGGATCGAGTGTCTGCCGGGAAGAGACAGTGGCGCTCATGGTTCTCCTCGTCTCCCTCACTGGCTCTTTCGCAGCCGTCGCGCGAACAGCGCGTTGGCCGCGGCGATCAGCAGCAGGATCAGGAACATCGTCCAGGCGATGGCGGAGGCCCGGCCGAGGTGCAGGTTCACCCAGCCCTGCTCGTACATGTACAGGCCGAGCGTCTGGTACTGGTGATCGGCGCCGCCGGTGGCCGTCCCCGCGGTGTTGAACAGCAGCGGCTCGCCGAAGAGCTGGGTGGCCCCGATCGTGGAGACGACGACCGTGAAGAGGATGGTGGGCCGCAGCGACGGGACGGTGACATGCAGGAACTGCTTCCAGCGCGAGGCCCCGTCCAGCGCCGCCGACTCGTACAGATCGTTCGGCACGGCCTGCATGGCGGCCAGGTAGATCAGCGCGTTGTAACCGGTCCACCGCCAGATGACGATCGTGGAGACCGCGATCTGCGAGGTCCAGGTGCCGTTCTGCCAGTCGATGCCGTCCAGTCCGACCAGCCCCAGAGACCAGTTGACCATGCCGTAGTCATGCCCGAAGAGCAGCGCGAACACCAGCGTGGCGGCAGCGACGGAGGTGGCGTACGGGGTGAGGATCGCCACCCGGAAGAACATCGAGGCGCGCAGCCGGTAGTTGAGCAGATGCGCGATCCCGAGGGCCATCATCAGCTGGGGAACGGTGGAGATCACCCCGATGGTGAAGGTGTTCCGCAGCGCTTTCCAGAAGAACTCGTCCTCCCACAGCCTGGAGAAGTTGTGCCACCCCGCCCATTCCATATGGGTGGGGTTGGTGAGCTCCACTTGGTGCAGCGAGGCCCACCCGGTGTAGAGCAGGGGGAAGAGGCCGAAGGCGGCGAAGAAGACGAAGAAGGGGGCGACGAAGGCGTACGGGCTCCATCGCACGTCCCAGCGGTAGCGGCGGCTGCGCCGGTCGCGACGCCGCTGCTCGGCCGGGTCGGGCGCCGGCGCGGTCGCGGCGCGCGGGGCCGCGCCCCCCTGCCCTGCGGGGGGCGCGGCCGTATCAGGGGTGAAACCGGAAGGTGCGGTCATGTCCGGGTCACTGGTCCAGCGCGTTGTCGTTCGTCTTGATCGCGGCCTTCCAGCCTTCGTCGGCGGACTTGCCCTGCTGCTCCACCTGGAGCAGGCCGACATCGGTGAAGTTCTGCTTGATGACGGCGTCCTTCGGGCCCAGGACCTGCGTCGGACTGTCCTTCGCGGCCTGCGAGAAGATCTTGCCGATGGGCGCGTTGTTGAAGTACGGGAGCTTGGCGTCGGCCACCTGGGGAAGGCTGTACGCGGCCTGGGCGCTGGGGAAGCTCGCCTGCTTCTCGAAGAGCTTGGCCTGCTGCTCGGGTGCGGTCAGCCAGGTGGCGAGCTTGACCGCCTCGTCCTTGTTCTTCGCCGCCTGCGGCACGGAGAGGAAGGAGCCGCCCCAGTTGGCGGGCTTGGGGGCGGCGGCGACGTCCCATTTGCCCTTGTACTTGTCCCCGGCGTACTCCTTGATCTGGCCGAGCATCCAGGCCGGGCAGGAGGCGGTGGCGAACTTGCCGTTGGCGAGCGCCTGCTGCCAGGGCTTGGTGAACTCCTGGAGCCCTGCGGAGAGTTTGGCCGCGGACGCGTCGGTCGCCAGCTTCCACGCCTTCTTGACGGCCGGGCCGTCCTTGTAGATGGGCTTCCCGCTCTTGTCGTAGTAGACCTCCGAGCCGCCGGAGACCGCCGCGTTGAACAGTCCGCCGGCCGAGTCCAGGAACGCGGCTCCGCCCGGCGCCTTCTTCGCGTAGTCCTTGCCGGCTTCGAGGTACTTCTGCCAGTCGCCCGCCCAGAGCTCGGAGACCGCGTCACGGTCGGCCGGGAGCCCGGCCTGCTGGAAGAGGTCCTTGCGGTAGCAGATCGCCATCGGGCCCACGTCCGTGCCGAGGCCGATCGTCTTTCCGTCCTTGGCGGTGGCCTGCGCCCACTTCCAGTCGAGGAAGTTTTCTTTTTTGACGCCGTCCGCCTTCGAAAGATCAACGAACTTGTCGGCCTGGGTGGTGGTCACCTCATTGATGTTGCCCACCTCGACCGCCTGGATATCGGCGAGCCCGCTGCCCGAGCCGAGATGGGTGAGCAGCTGCGGGTAGTAGTTCGAGGCCGGGTCGATCACATTCTCTTCGATCTTGATATCCGGGTGCAGCTTGGTGTACTCGTCATAGAGCCCGGCCTGTTTGAAACCCATGACGCCGTACGTGCCGACGGTCACGACCGTCTTGCCCTTGCTGTCCCCGCCGCCGGACGAGCCGGCGGATCCGTCGTCGCCGTCATCGGCGCAGCCGCTGAGCAGCCCGACTCCTAAAGCGGCGACGGCCGCGAGGACCACGGCTCTGCTGCGGTGACTACCAGTGTTCCTGCGCATTCCGTCCTCCTAGCGCCCCGCCCAACGGCTTCCGGCCAATACGTAGCGATACATGGGTTTTTGAGATGCATCGAGCCGAGTGGACATCGTGCGGGTTGTGTATGGCTCAGGTACTGTGGGAGCGCTCCCAGCTGTGATGTGTTGAAGGGTCGCGGCTCCCCGCTGGGGTGTCAAGGGAGCGCGCGAAACAACTTCCCGAAACCACACTGCTGTTGAATGACTTCGCAGCCGCCCATTGGGGGGTTGGAGCTGCTGGGTACGGACGGCTGGAGGCGCGATATGGCAGGAACGCGGCGGCATGGCGCGGGGCGGGGACGGCCGACCCTCGAGGAAGTGGCGGCCCGTGCCGGAGTCGGCCGCGGCACCGTCTCCCGCGTGATCAACGGTTCGCCGCGGGTCAGCGACCGCACCCGGACAGCCGTCGAGCAGGCCGTCGCCGAACTCGGCTATGTGCCCAACCGGGTGGCCCGCGCGCTCGCCGCCAACCGTGCCGACGCCGTCGCCCTGGTCATCCCCGAGCCCGAGACCCGGCTCTTCGCCGAACCGTACTTCTCCGACATCATCCGCGGCGTCGGCGCCGAGCTCGCCGACACCGATCTGCAACTGCTGCTGACCCTCATCCGCACCCCCAAGGAGCGGCAGCGGCTCGCGGACTACCTCTCCGCGCACCGGGTCGACGGGGTGCTGCTGGTCTCCGTGCACGCGGACGACCCGCTGCCGGACCTGCTGGAGCAGATCGAGATGCCCGCGGTGCTCAGCGGCCGCCGCTCGGCGCACGAATCGGTCCCGTACGTCGACTCGGACAACACCGGGGGCGCCCAGTCCGCCGTGGAACACCTCATCGGCCGTGGCCGCTCGACGGTCGCCACCATCACCGGACCGCTGGACATGTATGTCGCGCAGTGCCGCCTGGAGGGCTACGGCGCCGCGATCCGGGCGGCCGGCCGGGAGGTGGAACCGGAGCTGGTGGCCGCCGCGGACTTCACCGAGGAGGGCGGCCGCCGGGCCATGAGCCAACTCCTCGACCAGCGCCCGGACCTGGACGGGGTCTTCGCCGCCTCGGACGTGATGGCCGCGGGCGCCCGGCAGGTGCTGCGCGAGAGCGGGCGCCGCGTCCCGGACGATGTGGCGCTGGTCGGCTTCGAGGACTCGGCCGTCGCCCGCCATATGGACCCTCCGCTCACCAGCGTCCGGCAGGCCACGGAGGAGATGGGCCGGGCGATGGTGCGGGTGCTGCTGGAGGAGATCGAGGGGCTGTCGGACCGCACCTCCAAGCGGCCGCAGATGGTACTTCCCACCCAACTGGTGCGGCGGGAGTCGTCCTGAGGGGCAAAGCGTGTGGGGCCGGTGGTCGCGTCTTCGCGATCACCGGCCCCACCTTCAGGGGACGGGCCGATTACAGCGCCGGGTAGGCGTTCTTCAGCAGCTCCTGGAACTGGGCCGAGAACCAGTGGCCCGACAGCGGAGCGTTCCCCAGCGCACCCGACATGTTGTTGCCGTTGCGCGGGTTGCCGGTGTACGTCGGGTCGCACATCCGGTCGAAGCCCTTGCCCTCGTCGTTCGGGATCTGGGAGCTCGCCCCGTCCGACTCGCCCGGGGGCTTCATCCACACGTATGCGTCGATCCCGGCCGCCGGTGCCGCCTTGGGCCGCTCACCGAGTCCGGCGCCGGACTGGTTGCACCAGTTGCCGATGTGGATCCGGCGGTCGTAGCGCCCGCCGTTGATGTACGTGTCCACGTCCGTCTTCGCGCCGGGGCCGCTGGGCCGGGCCGAGCCGCCCCAGCCGTTGCGGGAGGTGTCGATCAGCGCGCCGATGTTGCTCGGGAAGCCGACGTTGACCAACTCCTGGCGGAACGCCTGGGCGAAGGAGAGCTCGTCCACGTACTGGTTCCAGTCCACCCACTTCGACTGGCGCACGGTGGTGCCGTTGACCGAGTCGTTGACGGTGAAGTTGTTCTCCTTCAGCGCGCTGTAGTTGGCCGTGTTGACGATGATGCCGGCCACCTTGTCGACCGTGCTGCCCTCGGCCGTCGCCGCCTGCTTGATCACCTGGGCGGTGGGGTTGAAGTTGCTGTCCCAGCCGATCCAGCCGTGGTGACCGGCGTCCACGTAGTTGTAGACGTTGCCGATCGAGCCCAGCTTGTTCAGGGCGTAGCCGACGCCCTTCACATAGTTGCCGTTCGCCTTCATCGTGTCGCACTGCGGGGTCGCGGTGGCGCTGCCGCCGGTGTTGGTGACCAGGTTGGGCAGCGAGTCGATCTCGATCGTGGTCACGATCCGCAGATTGGAGTTGGCGTACTTCGACTCGGAGAGGATCGCCGCGATCGGGTCGATGAACTGCGTCTTGTACTTGTCGATCTCGGTCGGGCCCAGCTCGCCGTTGGACGCCAGCGCGGAGCAGTCACGGCCGGGCAGGTCGTAGACCACTAACTGGACGACGGTCGGGCTGCCGCCCGACTGCTGCAGCGCCTTGTCGAGGTGGGCGCGCAGCCCCATCGCCCCGCCCGTGCCGTTGATCGCGGCGATCCGGTCCAGCCAGATGCCGGTCGGCTGGTTGGAGACCTTGCTGCCGCCGGGCTCGGCGGCGGCCTTCGCCGACCAGTCGGGGTTCACATACACCTTGGCGCCCGCGTACGGGTTGTCGACCTTCGCGGCGGCCGCCCTGCCGCTGTCCACCTGGGCGGACGCCACACCGGTCAGCGCCCCCATGGTCAGCGCGGAGGCGGCGAGCAAAGTGCCCGCCATTCGGATTCTGCGGCTCATTGCATTCCCTTCAGGTGATCACGGAGTCCCACGCCGAAGTTGGTCGGCGTGCCGTTGTAATCGCTGATCAGAGACGGGCCCGAGGAACAGTCCCAGGTGTTCCAGGTCCAGCCCAGATACGAGGCGCCCTTGGCGTCCAGCCAGGCCATGACCCGGTCGATATAGCCGTGGGAGCAGGTGTTCTCGCCGATCTCGCCCGCCACGAACGGGACCTGGGCGATGACCGGGGCGAGCTGTTCGTCGAAACAGCTCTCGCTCGAGCAGGTGTTGAAGTTGTAGGTGTGCCAGGCGGCGGCGAGGTTACCCGCCGGGTCGTTCGGCTTGTACGTCAGCCACTGGCGCAGATCGTTGGAGTAGGCGACCCCGGGGATCAGGACCAGGTTCTTGGCGCCCGCGGTCCTCACGGCGTTCAGCAGGGTCTGCATCCCGGCGACCTGGAAGTCGATTCCGGGGCAGCTCCCGCCGTCGCGCCAGCACTTCCACGCCGCCGTGAGATCGGAGGTGGCGCGGTCCGGGAACGGCTCGTTGAACAGGTCGAAGACCACGGCCCGGTCGCTCTTGAAGGTCTGGGCGACCGAGGTCCAGAAGGCCGGGGTGTACTGCGCGTTCGGCATCGGCTTCTGGCAGGTGGCGTACGCGGTGCCGGGGCAGTGGCTGTCCCCTCCGGTGTAGGTGCCGTGGGACCAGTGGAGTTCGACGATGGGGGTGATGCCATGGGCCTCCAGCCGGGCGACGAGTGCCTTGACCGCCGCGATGTAGTTGGCCCCTCCGTAGGCCGGGTCGATATGGGAAAGGCCCAGCCAGCACTCCTCGTTGAGCGGGATCCGGACCGCGTTGACCTTCCAGTCCGCGATGGCCTTGACGGAGGCGTCGTCCACGGGGCCGTCGAAGATGCCGTATCCCTGGACGCACATGAACTCACCGCCGGAGCGGTTGACGCCCAGCAGCCGCCGGGTGGCGCCGTTCTCGTCGACGAGCTTGTTGCCCGAGGCGCGCAGCTTCGGCGGTGCGGCGGCGTTCGGGCGGAGCGGCTTTGTCGCCTTCGACGGCTTCGACGGCTTCGACGGCGCGTCGGCCGGGGCGACCGACGCGGTGGTCGTGGCCGACGCGCTCGCCGCCGAGGCGGTGGCGCCGGTGGGCACCAGGGCGGTGCCCACCACGGATAAGACCGCGGCGGCCACCAAGGCGTAAAGACGCGGGGGTGCTCGCATGGAGCGACTCCTTGGGGTCCAAGCGCCGTTCGATACGGCGCAGACTGCTGGAACCGCTCCCACTGGTTGAAGTGAAGGTAGCGCTCGACGGGCTCATGTCAACAGCTCCCGTTCACGGAATTATCGGTAGAAGACCTCTGAGCACGTGGTGTTGTTCAAAGACTTGACACCTCATCAGGCTGACACGAACCTTGGGAGCGCTCCCACTGGTTCGCACTTTCCCCCACCACCCGCACGAACCGCGAGGAGGTCCCCCGATGCGCGTACAGCGTGGCTCGCCCTTATCAGGCACCCCACTTCCAGGCGCACGACTTTCAGGGGCACGGCTCTCAGGGGCACGGCTCGGGGCACGACGACGCATGCGACGGCTGGTGACCGCCCTGGCCGCCGCGCTCTCGCTCCCGGTGGCCATGACCGCGGCGGGCGGCGCCGCCCCCGCGCACGCCGCGGCGGTCCAGTGCGGGGTCGACTACAAGACCAACGACTGGGGCTCCGGCTTCACCGCCGACCTCACCCTCACCAACCCCGGCACCGACGCCATCGACGGCTGGACCCTGACCTACGACTACGCCGGCAACCAGAAGCTGAGCAACGGCTGGAACGGAAGCTGGTCGCAGTCCGGCAAGACCGTCACCGTCACCAACGCCGGGCACAACGCGAAGATCGCGGCCGGGGGCAATGTCACCACCGGCGCCCAGTTCACCTACAGCGGCACCAACGCCGCCCCCGCCTCCTTCGCCGTCAACGGCGTGGCCTGCCGGGGCGCCCATCAGCCGCCCATCGCGGTGCTGAGCAGCCCGTCCCCCGGCGCCGTCTTCACCTCCGGCGGCACCGTCCCGATGACGGCCACGGCCGCGGCGGCCGACGGGGCGACGATCACCAAGGTCGAGTTCTACAGCGACACCAAGCTCCTGGGTACCGACACCACCTCCCCGTACGCCTTCGACCACAAGGACGTCCCGGCGGGCGACTACTCGCTCTACGCCAAGGCGTACGACAGCCAGGGCGCCTCCGCCGAGTCCACCCCCGTCGGCATCCATGTGGCGGCCGGTCCCACGCTGGTGGCGAGCCCCGGTCAGCTCGGGGTGCAGCAGGGCAAAACCGGGACGTTCGGCGTCAAGCTGTCCACCAAGCCGTCCGCGAACGTCACCGTCTCCGTCGCCCGCACCTCGGGCAACACCGGGCTGACGATCTCCTCGGGCGCCACGCTCACCTTCACCCCCGCCACCTGGGACACCGCCCAGCAGGTGACCGTGGCCGCCGCCAACAGCGGCACCGGTGCCGCCACCTTCACCGCGAGTGCCGCCGGCCACACCAAGGCCGAGGTCACCGTCACCCAGCTGGCCGCCGCGAAGGTCTACGACGCCCGCTTCCTGGACCTCTACAACAAGATCACCGCACCTTCGGCGGGCTACTTCTCGCCCGAGGGCGTTCCGTACCACTCGGTGGAGACCCTGATCGTCGAGGCCCCCGACCACGGCCATGAGACGACCTCCGAGGCGTACAGCTATCTGATCTGGCTGCAGGCGATGTACGGCAAGGTCACCGGCGACTGGTCCAAGTTCAACAACGCGTGGGACATCATGGAGAAGTACATGATCCCCACCCACGCCGACCAGCCCACGGGCGGCTTCTACGACGCCTCCAAGCCGGCCACCTACGCGCCCGAATGGGACCAGCCCTCCCAGTACCCCTCCCAGCTCAACGGCAATGTCCCGGTCGGCAACGACCCCATCGCCGCCGAGCTGAAGAGCGCGTACGGCACCGATGACATCTACGGCATGCACTGGATCCAGGACGTCGACAACGTCTATGGCTACGGCAACGCGCCCGGCAAGTGCGAGGCCGGACCGAGCGACACCGGCCCGAGCTATGTCAACACCTTCCAGCGCGGCCCGCAGGAGTCGGTCTGGGAGACCGTGACCCAGCCCACCTGCGACAGCTTCAAGTACGGTGGGAAGAACGGCTATCTGGACCTGTTCACCGGCGACGCCGCGTACGCCAAGCAGTGGAAGTTCACCAACGCCCCCGACGCCGACGCCCGGGTCGTCCAGGCCGCCTACTGGGCCTCGGAGTGGGCCAAGGCGCAGGGCAAGGGCGGCCAGATCTCCGGCAACATCGCCAAGGCCGCCAAGATGGGCGACTACCTGCGCTACGCGATGTACGACAAGTACTTCAAGAAGGTCGGCAACTGCGTCGGGGAGACCGGCTGCGCGGCCGGGAGCGGCAAGAACAGCTCCCACTACCTGCTGTCCTGGTACTACGCCTGGGGCGGCGCCACCGACACCTCTGCGGGCTGGTCCTGGCGCATCGGCTCCAGCCACGCCCACGGCGGCTACCAGAACCCGATGGCGGCCTGGGCCCTGAGCTCGTACGCCGACCTCAAGCCCAAGTCCGCGACGGGCGCGGGCGACTGGTCCACCAGCCTCAAGCGCCAGCTGGAGTTCTACCGCTGGCTGCAGTCCAGCGAGGGCGCCATCGCGGGCGGTGCCACCAACAGCTGGCAGGGCCGCTACGCCACGCCGCCGTCGGGCAAGTCCACCTTCTACGGGATGTACTACGACGAGAAGCCGGTCTACCACGACCCGCCGTCCAACCAGTGGTTCGGCTTCCAGGCGTGGTCCATGGAGCGGGTCGCGGAGTACTACAACCGCACCGGTGACGCCTCCGCGAAGACGGTCCTGGACAAGTGGGTCAAGTGGGCGCTGTCCAAGACCACCGTCAACGCCAACGGCACCTACCAGATCCCGTCCACCCTCCAGTGGTCCGGCCAGCCCGACACCTGGAACGCCTCCAGCCCCGGCGCCAACGCGAGCCTGCACGTCACCGTTGCCGACTACACCAATGACGTGGGCGTGGCGGCCGCGTATGCCAAGACCCTGTCCTACTACGCCGCCAAGTCCGGCGACACCCAGGCCAGGGACACCGCGAAGGCGCTGCTGGACGGCATGTGGAACAACTACCAGGACGCCCTCGGGATCGCGGTCCCCGAGTCCCGCGCCGACTACAACCGCTTCGACGACCCGGTCTACGTCCCCAGCGGCTGGACGGGGACCATGCCGAACGGCGACAAGATCGACGCCGGCTCCACCTTCCAGTCGATCCGCTCCTTCTACCAGAACGACCCGGCCTGGTCGAAGGTCGAGGCGTATCTGAAGGGCGGCGCGGTGCCCAGCTTCACGTACCACCGGTTCTGGGCCCAGGCGGACATCGCGCTGGCGATGGGGTCGTACGCGGACCTCTTCGAGTAGTCACCATCGCGCGACGGCGGGGCTCCCGGGGCCGGGGGCCCCGCCACGGTGCCGCGTGGAGGCGGCGGGCTCACGCGTCCGGCGTTTCCGAGGTGCGGTGAGAGGGCGTGGGGAGCAGCCTGGGACATATGACCGAATCCCAGGCCCCGCGCATTCACCGGCCTCCGATCGTGGTGCTCGGCGTGCAGCAGAACGACCCCCCGTACCGTCTGGTCGAGATCGCCGGAGAGCTGGCGGGCAAGGCGCACTCGGTCCTGGACGTCATCGAGATCGCCCGGGAGGTCGGCCTGGACGATGTCGATCTGGACGATCCGGATGTGGTCCGGTGGGTGGGCGGCGACAAGTTCACGTGGACGTCGTTCTGGCCCCCGCACCGGTCGCACGGGTCGCACGGGTCGCACCACGAGCACCGGGCCAGGCCGTCCCGCGGGGCGGGCTCCGGCGATGTGGATTGACTGTCAACCCAACGTTGACGCTCCCTAGGGTGTCAACCTATGGTTGACACATGACGAAACCAGTCGGACTCAGTCATCCCGTACGCCTCGACGATCTGATCGAGGCCATCAAGAAGGTCCACACCGACGCTCTCGAGCAGCTCACCGACGCGGTGATCGCCGCCGAACACCTCGATGAGGTGGCCGACCACCTCATCGGCCACTTCGTGGACCAGGCCCGCCGCTCCGGCGCCTCCTGGACCGACATCGGCAAGAGCATGGGGGTGACGCGGCAGGCGGCCCAGAAGCGCTTCGTCCCCAAGGCGCCCGGCGAACCGTCGGACCTCGACCCCAACCAGGGCTTCAGCCGCTACACCCCACGGGCGCGGAACACCGTGATGGCGGCGGCGAACGAGGCCCGCGCGGCCTCCAACGGCGAGGTGTGCCCCGAGCACCTGGTCCTGGGCCTCCTCCACGACCCGGACAGCCTCGCCGCGAAGGCGATCCTCGCCCAGGGCGTCCTGCTCGACACCGTCCGCCAGGCGGCCACCGAGGCCCTCCCGCCGGCCGCCGAGGAGGTGCCCGAGCTCATCCCGTACGACGCGGGCGCCCGCAAGGTCCTGGAGCTCACCTTCCGCGAGGCCCTGCGGCTGGGCCACAACTACATCGGCACCGAGCACATCCTCCTCGCCCTCCTCGAACACGAGGACGGCGCGGGCCTGTTGACCGGACTGGGCATCGACAAGGCCACCGCCGTGGACACCCTCACCAAGGCGCTGACCCGCATCGCCGAGGCCATCAAGGACGAGATGGAGGGGTGACCGAGCGGCCCTCGACGGCCCAACGGCGGGTGTGCGGCGGCCGGAACAGGGGTGCTGTGCCGGTCAGGCTGAGGACGCGCCTGACCACGCCACTCGGGGAGCGGACGGTGACCGTCTTGCCGTGTGCGAGCGCCTCTCGGCGAAGCCTCAGCAGTGCGTTGAGGCCCGAGCAGTCCCAGAACCTCACCGCTCTCAGGTCCACGTCGACGCCCTCGGCGGAGGCGCGGAGGGCTGTGCGCAGGGCGGCGGACACGGCGGGCGCGGTCTCGTAGTCCACTTCCCCCCGGATCACCACAACCTTCCGGGGCCCCTCCTGGTAGCTGTCGGTGATGAGGGAGGGCAGGGGCGTGGGCGCGGGGCGCGACGGCGTCGGCCCGACCGCCGCGTCGTGCGCGGGTCGGTACGGCGAGCGGTGCCCGGGCTCGGGCGTGGAGACGTCTCGGGCGTGCATCTGTCTCTGGCTCCCCTCAAGTCGCCGCACGGGCATCACACGACTTGCATTACCCGAAGCATAATTCATGTTTCTGGATGCGTCATCATCGCTTCGGTAATATCATGAGCGCATGGGAGGAGTGCCTGAATCGCACACTGGATGGACGTTCCTGACCAACCACGCCCGCGTGCTGGCCACGATCGCCGACGATCCGAACGTGCGGATCCGCGACATCGCCGCGCACTGCAGGCTGACGGAGCGCGCCGTCCAAAAGATCATCGCCGACCTGGAGCAGGACGGGTATCTGTCCCACACCCGTGAGGGGCGCACGAACACGTACCGCATCGAGCCCGGGAAGGTCCTGCGCCACCCGGCCGAGGCCGGACTCCCCGTGGCCTCGCTGCTCTCCCTGCTCGTCGAGGACGAGGCCCGGCGCAAGCACCCCGACGGGTCCATGGGCGGCGGGAACCCGAACCCGACGGCGCACTGACGCTCCCGCCCTCGATTACGCTGAAACGACCCTTGATGTCAGAGGTAGGAGTCACGGTGCGTATCGGCGAACTCGCCGCCCAGACCGGCGTCAGTGTGCGAGCGCTGCGCTACTACGAGGAGCAGCACCTGCTCACCTCGGAGCGCAGCCCCAGCGGCCAGCGCCACTACCCGGACACCGCGGTCGCCCACGTCCTGATGATCCAGTGCTTCTACGCCGCGGGCCTGTCCAGCAAGACCATCCGTGAACTCGTCCCCTGCATGCACACCGGCGTCGCCACCCCCGCCATGCTCGCCCGCCTGACCTCCGAACGCGACCGTATGAACGCCCAGATCGCCGACCTGGCCAAGGCCCGCGACCACCTGGAGGCCCTCATGGCCGCGGGCGACGGCATGGTCGACGGCGAGACCCGGTGCGTCCCGCAAAGCGCTTGATCCACCGCGACGGCTAAGGCAGACGGCCAATCAGCGGCGGGCGCCGCTCCCGCCGTGATAGCCGAGTTCGAGGTAGCGGGCGCGGGTGCTCCAGGGGCCGAGGTCGGGTGTGTTGGCCAGGACGTCGTGCCAGCGCGAGCCGCCGGAAGCCGCCTTACCGGAAGGGCCCCCTGGGGCATGCGCGGGGCGTCCGGCCCAGAGCCGCACCCCCGACCGCGCCGCGGACTCGCGGACCGGCTCCCACAAGCCCATCGAGAACATGCCGGCGAGCTGGTACATGGCGATGAAGCCGACAATGCCCTCCTCGGGGTCCGAGCGGTCCGAGCGCTCGGTGAGGGCGTGCCACAGGAAGTACGGGTTCGGGAGCCGCACATCGGGCTGGAAGCGGTAGACGAGCCGCTCCAGCCTGATCGAGCCGATGCGCGGCAGCTTTATCCGGTTGAGCGGAACGACCTCGCGCTTGCCGCCGTTCCAGGTCAGCCTCTCGTAGCGGCCCATGTAGCCGGGCTCGCTGTAGACCGTGGCATAAAGGCGTTCCCTGCGATCGGGCCGCCGGTTGTGCAACATGCCCGCGCCGACGACGGCGCCGCCCACGGAGGCCAGGCCCGCCAGGAGGATTCTGGTCTTGCGCTTCATCGGGACGCGACACCTCGTTTCTGACGGGACGACCGCCTTCATCGTGTGCCACGCCGCGGAGGACCTCCACGGTTCCCCGCATCCCGCCGCCCGGCCCAACCTCAGCCATCTCTCTCCCCGGTGAGACGATCGCGAGGACCGTAAGAACGAATGCAAGGGCGGGGAACATGACTGTTCTGGTGCTGCTCGGCGTCTTGGTGCTTGTCATCGGCGGATGCGCGTGTGTGGTGTGGGCGGAACGCGGCGGTCCCCGCTGGGCCCGCGTGGTGGCGACTGTGACGCTTGCCGCGGGGAGGCTGCTGAGGCGCTCCGAGAAGAACCGGCGCCGCAGCCTGACCCCGACCAGCAGTGATGGTGGCAGTGGCGGTGACTAGGGTGCTTTCAGTGGTGGATCTGGCCGGGCGCCACCTGGCAGGCATCTGCCTGCGGTCCGCACGCTGATCCCCAGGAGAAGCCCTGGGCGGCGGCATCCCAGAGCGCCCCGGCCGCCCCGCCCGCACGCCGCGGGTCGCGTACGGTGCCCCGGCCAGCCCCGGCCAGCCCCGGCCAGCCCCGGCCAGCCCCGGCCAGCCCCGGCCAGCCCCGGCCAGCCCCGGCCAGCCCCGGCCAGCCCCGGCCAGCCCCGGCCAGCCCCGGCCAGCCCCGGCCAGCCCCGGCCGTGAGTGGTGGCGCGAGTACCTCGACCCGGCGCCGGAGAAGGACTTGACGTTCTCGTACTCCGAGCTGGCCGTGATCCCGGAGTGGCGCAAGCAGGGACTGGCCGAGCGGCTGACCCGCACGCTGATGGCAGGGCGGGACGAGGTCCTTGCGGTCCTGCTCGTGGACACCGAACACCCCCGGATCCAGGTCCTGTACGAGTCCTGGGGCTTCCGGAAGGTGGGGGAGCGCCGGCCCTTCCCGGACTCTCCGCTCTTCGCGGTGATGCTCGCTGAGCTTCCGCTGCCGAGCTGACGCCGGACACACCGAAGCGCCCTCTCGCCTACGCGGAGATGAGGGGGCGCTTACGGACGTAGTGACTGGGGCTAGCCGATCTTCCACTGGCCGGTCTCGTCGGCAACGGTGACGTCGAGCTGTTCGTCGTCGTTCTGGCCCGAGAGGGTGAGGGTGTCGCCGACGCGGGCGTCTTGGGCCTGCTCGGGTTCGTCCGTTGCGGCCGGTGTCCGCTCGGCGTCTGCGGCCTCGCTGGTGGTTGCGGCCTGCGAGGAGGACCGGACCTTGGGGCTGGTGCTGATCTTGCTGCCCTCGTTGCCGCATGCGGTGAGCGGCAGGCAGAGGATGGCGGCGGTGAGTGCTATGGCGCGAGTGCGCATGGTTCCCATGGTTCCCCCCTGAGTGCGTGCTGATGTGCCGTGTGTGGGGGGGATGAGCACTGTATCGGGCGTGTGGGCTGGTGTGGAGGGATTCGGCGGGACATGTCGCCGCCCCGCCGGTGTCGACGGGGCGGGTCGCCCGAGCACTGCCAGGAGCGCGGGTCGTCGGCGGTGCGCGCACCGAAGGCGCGACGTCCTTCGGGGCGCGCGGCAGGGGTTCCGGTTCAGGCGTTGTAGCCGCCGTGGGCGTCCAGCACCGCGCCCGTGACGTACGACGCGGCGGGGCTCGCGAGAAAGGCGATCGCCGCGGCGATTTCGTCGGGGTGCCCCAGGCGTTGCAGGGAGAGCGAGCTGACCAGGGCCTTGAGGGTCTCGGGGTCCGGCGTTTCCATGCCGCCCTCCATCAGTCCGGCCTCCACGACGTTGGCCGTGATGTCCCGGGGCCCGAGGTCCCGTGCGACCCCCATGGTGTACCTCTCGATCCCTGCCTTGGTCGCCGAGTAGTCGGCAGCTCCCGGGACACCGACCCGGGAGCCCAGTCCGGAACTCACCGTGACAATGCGGCCGCCCGCGCGCAGCACTCGGGAGGCGGCCCGGATGACGGCGATCACGCCGAGGTAGTTGGTGGCGTGCATCCGGTCCAGCGCGGCGGTGTCGGCGGCCGGGTCGTCCACCATGCCGGCCACGGAGATCGCCGCGTTGTTGACGAGGATGTCCAGGCCGCCGAAGTGCGCGACCACGTCGTCGATCAGCGTCGGCGCCCGACTCGTGTCCGCCTGGTCGGACTTGAAGGCGACGGCCTTGGCTCCCTTGCCGCGCACCTCGTCGACGACGGCCTGCGCCTGCTTCTCGGAGCTGACATAGGTGAAGGCGACGTCGGCGCCCTGCTCGGCCAGCAGTCGTACGGTCGCGGCTCCCAGTCCGCGCGACCCCCCGGTGACCAGGGCGACCTTGCCCGTGAGTGGCTTGCTCATTCTTCTCACCTCGTTGATTGACCGGATTGACCCTTCCCGGCAGTCGCAACATTAATTGTTACGACAGGCTGTCGCAACCTTAACTGTTACGACTGTGCTGTCGTAACATAAAGCGTTGCGGCCGAGAGGAGGAGCCCATGAGCGCCAACAGCAGGCTGACCATCGCCGCCCACGCGTTGGCCTGGATCGGTCTCTACCAGAGCCGGGGCCATGAGGTCGCCACCTCCGAGCAGATCGCGACCAGCGCGAACACCAACCCCGTGGTGATCAGGCGGCTGCTCGGCGAGCTGCGCAGGGCCGGGCTCGTGGAGTCCCGGCGGGGCGTGGGCGCGGGCTGGTCGCTGGCGCGCGAGCTGGGGTCGATGACCCTGCTCGACGTGTACGAGGCAGTGGAACCCGGCCCGCTGTTCGCGATGCACCGCACCACCCCGGACCAGGGATGCGTGGTGGGTTACGGCATCCAGCCGGTGATGCAGGGCATCTATGAGGGCATCGAGGAGACCCTGAGACGCGAGCTGGCCCGCGTCACGCTCGCGAACGTGCTCCGCGACGTACTCGCGGCACCTCGCTAGCCTCCCCGTTACGCCCTGACATCACCAAGATCCCCATCCATGCCCGGGCCGGCGAACAGCCTGGCAACTCCTGCCGCTGGAGCTGGGGTTCGGGTTCCGGGCGCAAAAGATCAGCCGGTGCCGCGTTTCCGCAGGTCACCGGCTGATCTGTAAGGGTGAGTAACGGGACTCGAACCCGCGACATCCTGGACCACAACCAGGTGCTCTACCAGCTGAGCTATACCCACCATGACCGGCGCTTTCCGCACCGGCCGAGAAAAAGTGTACAGGGTCCGAAGGGGTGCTCGCTCCCGGCTTTCGGGGTGTCGGGAGCGAGCACCGGGTCGGGCCGGCCCGGGTCAGGTCTGCCGGGCGGGCAGGACGTGCTTGGCCGCGATGGTCTTCGCCGTGTCCGAGTCCGGGCCGGGCGCGGGGACGAAGACCGCTTCACGGTAGTAGCGCAGCTCGGCGATGGACTCGTGGATGTCCGCGAGCGCGCGGTGGTTGCCGTTCTTCTTGGGGCTGTTGAAGTAGGCCCGCGGATACCAGCGGCGGGCCAGCTCCTTGATCGAGGAGACGTCGACGATCCGGTAGTGGAGGTAGCTCTCGAGCGTCGGCATGTCCCGGAGGAGGAAGCCCCGGTCGGTGCCGACCGAGTTTCCGCACAGCGGGGCCTTGCCGGCCTCGGGGACGTGCTCGCGGATGTAGGCCAGGACCTGGTCCTGGGCATCCTCGAGCGTGGTCCCGCCCTCGAGCTCGGCGAGCAGGCCGGAGGTGGTGTGCATCTCGCGCACCACCTCGGGCATGGTGACCAGCGCTTCCGCGGGGGGCCGGACAACGATGTCCACTCCCTCGCCCTGGATGTTCAGCTCGGAGTCCGTGACCAGCGCGGCCACCTCGATAAGCGCGTCGTTCGCCAGCGAGAGCCCGGTCATCTCGCAGTCGATCCACACCATGCGATCGTTCATACGTCTCACCCTACGGGGCGTTCCCGCTGGCCGGGCAGGGACGGACGGCCCGGAGCGCGGCCCGCGGCCTGTTCGGGCAGGCGTGGGGCGTAGGTGTCCGACTCCGGTTTGCCAGGGTCCGGATGCGGAGCGTGATGGTGGTGCGGAGGATGCCCCGAGTGACCGGTGGGACCGCCGGGCGCGCCCTGTCGCCGCAGCGGCAGGGAGTGGTCACCCGAGCGGGGTTCGATCACCTCGGCGCGGTCGGGCCGGTCGGCCCGCTCCAGCCGCTCCAGGCGGTCGGGGCGGTCCGTGCGATCCGCCGGCCCGCCCTGGGGCCTGCGGGCGCGGTACGCGGCCCGGTAGGCGGCCGGGGAGGACCCCAGCTGCCGCCGGAAGTGCCCGCGCAGCGCGACCGGCGAACGGAAGCCGCAGCGGCCGGCGACCTCGTCGACCGAGTAGTCGGAGGTCTCCAGGAGCCGCTGCGCCTGCAGCACCCGCTGGGTGATCAGCCACTGCAGTGGAGCGCTCCCAGTGAGCGAGCGGAACCTGCGGTCGAAGGTTCTGCGGCTCATATAGGCGCGCGCCGCCAGGGCCTCGACGTCGAACTGCTCATGCAGATGCTCGAGCGCCCACGCCACCACCTCGGCGAGCGGATCCGCCCCGATCTCCTCTGGTAACGACCTGTCCAGATAGCGCTCCTGCCCTCCGCTGCGGCGTGGCGGGACGACCAGGCGCCGGGCGAGGGCGCCGGCGGCGTCCGCGCCGTGGTCGGTGCGCACGATGTGCAGGCATAGATCGATCCCGGCGGCGGTGCCCGCCGAGGTCAGTACGTCGCCGTCGTCGACGAAGAGCTCGCGGGGGTCCACATGGACCGACGGATAGCGTTTGGCGAGCGTCGGCGCGTACATCCAGTGGGTGGTCGCCGGGCGGCCGTCCAGCAGCCCGGCGGCGGCCAGTACGAAGGCCCCGGTGCACAGGCCCACGATCCGCGCGCCCTCCTCGTGCGCGCGGCGCAGCGCGTCGAGCGCGGCGGCCGGTGGCGGCTGGGTTATCGACCGCCAGGCCGGTACGACGACGGTGCCGGCCCGGGAGAGTGCCTCCAGGCCGTATGGTGCGGTCAGTTCCAGTCCGCCAGTCGTTCGCAGTGGCACATCTTCGCCCGCGCACACCAGCAATCGGTACCGAGGGACTCCGGCGTCCTGCCGGTCGATACCGAAGACGGAGAGCGGGATGGAGCTTTCGAAGATGGGGCCGCCGCTGAACAGCAGCACCGCGACGATTTCTCGTCGCCGGCGTCCGGAGAGCTTGCGCGAGGTCTCCGGTACGGTCGTGGAGTCCTGGCTCATGGCACTAAGCCCCCCTCGGTGGTCGCGTCCTCTCGGTCCTGCACGTTTCCCCTCGGTCCTGAACGGTTCCCCCGCCGGTCATGGCCAAGATCGAATCTACTGTGTCGCGTGTGGTCGCCGTGACCAGTTCACCACCCGCCACTATGTCGACATGGGAACTTGGCGCGAAGCATTCGATCACGAAGCGTTGCACTCGTAGCCCTCGCTGTGAAGTACGCCTTGTGCCGACACCCACTTCCCGTAGGGGGTACGTGCCCCGCGGACCCCTTTCCACGCTGGCCGGACGGGTGTTGAGCACGGCGTTTGCCAAGGGAAGAAGTGTGGCCCGAAGTTGGCTCAAAACAAGCGGGCGCATGCGTACGGATGCGTCATGCGACCGGCGTACGGCCGGCTCGTACATCCTCGGGGCTCGAGCGACGCTCCAGCGGCGCTCCATCAGCGCTGAGTGTACGGAGCGCTACGGACCGCTTTCCCGGCCCCGGGGCTTTCGCGCGTCCTCAGACGCGGCGGCCGCCCCGGTGCGCGCCGATGCCCGTACGGCCGTGGCGGCCCCGATGCGGACTGGCGCCGTCCGCGTCCAGCCGGGCCGCGGTGCGTTCGGAATGGCGCAGCAGGGCGCGGCTGGCGGCGGTCACGGCGGCGAGGCCCGCACCGGCCCCCAGGGCGCCGCCGAGGGGTAATCCGCACATGAGCAGGACGACGGGGACCACGGCGCAGCCGAAGGCCGCCCAGCGGATCACCTCGCTCACCGCGTCGCTAGCGGTGGGCTGGACCGGGGCTCGAGCGGGGCTTGGAATATGGGGCCGTCCGGGTGTCCCGGCCGTGTCGCCGGGGATGCCGCCGGGGGCGTCGTACTCGCGGGCGACGGACACGGGCAAGGCTCCTCTCGAGCGGCCGGCGAGATGTCGGCAGGGCGCTCCGCGCGGGGGTGGGGAGGGGCGGCGGGCCGGAGATCCGGGCAGGTGAGCGGGTCGGGCCGGGGCCGCCGTACCGGCTGCCGCTACTACAACGCCCGGCCCGCCCCCAGGTCACTGCCGGGCGGCCGGGCGGCGTGCCGTGGCGGTCCGGCCGGCCCTGGCGACGGGCCGCGGACCGGGCGTGGCGGGGACCACTTGGGGCATTGCGTTACGGGCCGCCCTCCGGCATGCTCCGGGGAACGCTTCGGGCGGCTCCGCTCCCGTGGCTACCTCTGGGCAGGTGGTGAATGCCGCCGTACCCTTGGGGGTAAGGGCTTGGAAAGATGAATCCCGGACGGATTTCGACCCCTCGAGATCGTCCCCGAGCTCCAGCGGAGCTCAAGTCCCCCGACAACCCCCAACCTGAGCCCCCGCCGATCCCTCCGCACGAGGACATCCTTCGCCGAGACACCGATGGCCGGTCACGAAATCCCCGAACCCGCGGACCGCAAGCGGGTCGCCGATCACATGGCGACCCCCGAAGCGGCGGAAGAAACACGTCATTCCTGCGATCCAGCGTTCCAGCACGGTGTCGTGGTCGGATTCGACGGCTCCACGTCGAGCGAGCGCGCCCTCGCCTACGCCATCGGCATGGCCCGGCGCTCAGGCTCAGGGCTGATCATCGTCCACGTGGCCAACCGGCTGCCGACGACGGTGTGGGCGGGCTGTGAGCCGCCGGTCTTCGTCGACGTCCCCGATCACCGCACCGAGGTGCTGGGGCTCGAGTTGGCCTGCGCCGATCATCTCTCCGAGGTGCCCTGGATCCTCGTCGAGCGGGGCGGGGACATCTGCCATGAGCTGGAGGAGGTCGGCCGGGAGTACGCGGCCGACGCCATTGTGGTGGGCTCCACGCACGGGCTGGTGGGGCGGATCTTCGGCTCGGTCGCGGGGCGGCTCGCACGGCGGGCGCAGCGGCCCGTCATCGTCATCCCCTGAGCGCCGGCCGGGTGTCCCCTGGCCTCGCCTGACGTCCGCCGGGCATCCCTGGGCGTCTTCTGTCGTCCGCGGGCCATCCCCTGGGTGTCCGCTGGGCATCTTCTGAGTGTCACCGGGTGTCTCCTGGCGCCTCAGGCGCTCCAGGCGCTCCACGGGTCCCCGAGCGCCCCTGAGCGGCTTCTGCGGGCCTTCCCGGCCCCTCCAGGTCCCTTCAAGTCCCCGTGCCCTGGCGTGCCGTGGCTCCGGCGCCCGTTCGTCAAGCGCGGTTGTTCAGCCCAAAACCTCTGCCGTCGGCATGGCTTGGCCCGGACGCCGGGAACCGGACACCCTCAACTCCCCTTGACCGCAGGTGAGATGGCGTCAAGTTCATCTTGACAACGGACAAACCTACCCGTGCGTAGAGGTGGATTGTGCGTTTGTGAGGGGTACAAAACGTTCGATCGTGCCGGCGCGCGGGAAGTGACGGTTCCCGCGCGTCGGCCAGCCGTCGGCGCAAAAGGGCGACGCCGGCGAAGGGGAGGCGGCCCCCGCGTGCGTGGTGGCACACGCGGGGGACCGCCAAGGGTTCGCGCAGGGAGTCGCGGAGGATTCGCCGAGGTCGCGTGGGTGCGCGGGGCTACTCGACCGTCACCGACTTGGCGAGGTTGCGGGGCTTGTCGATGTCGCGGCCGAGCGCCAGCGCCGTGTGATACGCGAGCAGTTGGAGCGGGATGCCCATGAGGATCGGGTCGAGCTCCACCTCGTTGCGGGGTACCACGATCGTGTGGTCCGCCTTCTCCTGCTCCCGGTGGGCGACGGCCAGGATCCGGCCGCTGCGGGCCTTGATCTCCTCCAGCGTCGCGCGGTTCTTCTCCAGCAGGTCGTCATCCGGCAGGACCGCCACGGTCGGCACCTCGGGCTCGATCAGCGCGAGCGGCCCGTGCTTGAGCTCGGAGGCCGGGTACGCCTCGGCGTGGACGTAGGAGACCTCCTTCAGCTTCAGGGACGCCTCGCGCGCCACCGGGTAGCCGCGGACCCGCCCGACGAACATCATGCTCTTTGCGTTCGCATATTCCGCGGCGAGCTCTTTGATCTCTTCCTCGCCGCTCAGCACCTCGGCGATCTGCTCGGGCAGCTTGCGCAGCCCGGCGATGATCCGCTTGCCGTCGGCGACCGAGAGATCACGGATCCGGCCCAGGTGGAGGGCGAGCAGCGCGAAGGCGACGGCGGTGTTGGTGAAGCACTTGGTGGAGACGACACACACCTCCGGGCCCGCGTGGACGTACACCCCGCCGTCGGTCTCCCGGGCGATGGCGCTGCCCACGACGTTGACGACGCCCAGCACCCGGGCGCCCTTGCGCTTGAGCTCCTGGACGGCCGCCAGCGTGTCGTAGGTCTCGCCGGACTGGCTGACCGCGATGTAGAGGGTGTCCGGGTCCACGACCGGGTTGCGGTAGCGGAACTCGCTCGCGGGCTCCGCGTCCGCCGGGATCCGGGCCAGCTCCTCGATGAGCTGGGCCCCGATCAGGCCCGTGTGGTACGCCGAACCACAGCCGAGGATCTTGACCCGGCGCACCCCGCGCGCCTCGCGGGCGTCCAGGTTGAGCCCGCCCAGCCGGACGGTGGAGAAGCGGTCGTCGATCCGGCCGCGCAGCACCCGGTCCACGGCGTCGACCTGCTCGTGGATCTCCTTGTGCATATAGGTGTCGTGGCCGCCCATGTCGTACGACTCGGCCTCCCACTCCACCGTGGTGGGGGAGGGTGCGGTGCGGCTGCCCTCGGTGGTGTAGGTGCGGTAGTCGTCGGCCTTGAGGGTGGCCATCTCGCCGTCGTCCAGGGTGACCACCTGGCGGGTGTGGCTGACCAGCGCGGCGACGTCGGAGGCGACGAACATCTCCTTCTCACCGATGCCCAGCACCACCGGCGAGCCGTTGCGGGCGACGACGATGCGGTCCGGGAAGTCGGCGTGCAGCACGGCGATGCCGTAGGTGCCCTCGACCATCGAGAGCGCGTGGCGGACCTTCTCCTCCAGGGTGGGCGCCTGGGAGCGGCCGATGAGATGGGCGAGCGCCTCGGAGTCGGTGTCGGAGGCGAGCTCGACGCCGTCGGCGGCCAGCTTGGCGCGCAGCTCGGCGGCGTTGTCGATGATGCCGTTGTGGACGACGGCGACCTTGCCGTCCGCGTCCAGATGCGGATGCGCGTTGGTGTCATTGGGCGCGCCGTGGGTGGCCCAGCGGGTGTGGGCGATCCCGGTGGTGCCCGCGAACCGCTTGGGAAGCCTGGCCTCCAGCTCGCGGACCCGGCCCTTGGCCTTGGCGGTCTTCAGCCCGGCGCTCTGGGCGCCCTTGGCGGGCTTGCCCTGGATCGCGATGCCCGCGGAGTCATAGCCGCGGTACTCCAGCCGCTGCAGCCCCTCCAGCAGCAGCGGTGCCACATCGCGCTTGCCGATGTATCCGACGATTCCGCACATGGTGTTCAGGCCCTCCCATTGATCGCTCGTACATGCTCGTGCTCGTGTCCGGCGGTGGCGGCCGCCATCGTGGACCGGTGCCGTGGACCGGCGTCGTGGTCCGATGCCGTGGACCGGCTCCGTCAGCCGTAGACGATGCGGCGCAGCTGGCGCAGCGAGAGTTCGGGCGGGGCCACCGCGCGGTACGGCAGCTCGGCCGTGATCCGCTCGAAGATGTCCGCGTTGGTCAGCCCACCGGACTGCAGCTCGCGGTGGCGGCGCCGGACGAACTCCTCCGTCGTCTCGTCGAAGTACGCCAGTACGTCCAGCACCACCCGGCCCGCCTCGCCGCGGCTGAGCGGCGTACTGCGGACCAGGTGGTCGATCAGGTCATCGTGGGACATTCGGCGGTCGAGCATCCGTTGATACTGCGATGCGGTGAAGTGTTTCGCAACATTCCTGCCCGATATCGGGCAGGGGTGGGTCTCAGTGACGGAAAAAGCGGGCTCGATGACGGGAAAGCCGTGCCTCAGGCGCCGGAAAAGCGGCGGAGCACGGCCTGTTTGGCGGTGGTGAACTCCGCCTCGGTGAGGATCCCGCTCTGGTGAAGATCGCCGAGTTCGCGCAGTCGTCGCAGCAGGACGTCGTGGTCCACGTCACCCTCGTCGCCCCCGGTGGGCGGGGTGTCCGCGGACGGCTCCGGGGCGGGCGGCTGGGCGGGGAGCGCCTTCGCCGGGGCGCCCGGATGCGGCATCCGCGCGACGACGGCCGCCGCGACCAGCGCCATCAGCGGATCCTTCTTGAAGCCGTACAGCACCACGGCATGCGGGTCGTACTTGGGCGCGGCCGTCGCCGTGGCCTTCGCCACGACGAAGCGGAGGTAGCCGTTCTCCAGCCCGGCCGCCGGGACCCACTCCACCAGCTCCAGGTCCGGCAGGAGGATCGTGCGGGGGCCGCCGGACTTCTTCGACTCCTCGGTCTTCCAGTTCCAGTCCAAGCGGATCCGCTCACCGTCGAACGAGGCCGTGGCGTCGCCCGCCGAGGCCGAGACCGGCACCGAGGGGCCGTGCAGCACATAGTGGTCGCAGGGGCCGGACGGCACCTGATCCAGGGCCAGGCCCTGGCGGACCTCGTCGACCAGATACTCGGCGAGATCCCTGCGCTCCGGTTCCACCGAGAGCTGATACGGATCGGCGGCGTCCGGCAGCTTGCCGCCGGTGGTCTGCAGCAGCGGGTCCGCCCCTCGCGCAGCCGCAGCCGCAGCCGGCCCGACTTGCGCCCCGGCTCGTAGGCGACACCGGCCAAGGCCACCAGGGGGACGGTCAGTTCGCCGAGCGCCTGCCGTACGGCGTGCACGCTGCGGTCCCGCCCCGGGACGATCCGGATCGCTTCCCCGTCAAAGCTCCAGGCGCCATCGCGCTGGGTGATTTCCGCCATGCGGGGAATTCTGACAGGCCCACAGCGACACATTGGTCTACACCTTGACCGCAACTGGGCGTCGCGGTACCCAAGATGCCACGTTGCGTTGAAGGGACCCTCTGTGAGACGACGTCGTGCCCGACTTCTGTGTTCCCTCCTGCTGACCGTGGTGGCCGGGGCGGGGACCGCGGCCTCCTCCGCCTCCGCCGCTCCGGCTTCCCCCTCGTCCTCCGCCCCGGACGCCGCGGCCGCCCCGACCCCCCTGGACCGGGTCGTGCCCGCGCCCGCGTCCGTACGGCCCGCGGCGGGCTCGTACGCGATCCACCCCGACACCCCCATCCGGGTCTCCGGCTCCGACGGCTCGGCGCGCTCGGCACGCCGGGTGGCCGACTACCTCGCGACGGTGCTGCGCCCCGCCACCGGCTATCGGCTGCCCGTCACCGCGCGGGCGGGCGGCGAGGGCATCCGGCTGCGGCTGACGCCCAAGGCCGCCGCGGTGTCGAAGCTGGGCGCGGAGGGATACCGGCTGGAGGTGACCGGTCGCGGGATCACCGTCACCGCGCGCGCCTCCGCGGGGCTGTTCCACGGCGTCCAGACGCTGCGGCAGCTGCTGCCCGCGTCCATCGAGCGCACCAACCGGCAGGCGGGCCCCTGGCGGATCTCCGCCGGCACCATCACCGATGAGCCGCGCTATGCCTGGCGGGGCGCGATGCTCGATGTCTCCCGGCACTTCTTCGGCGTGGACCAGGTCAAGCGCTATATCGACCAGCTCGCCCTCTACAAGATCAACAGGCTCCATCTGCACCTCTCGGACGACCAGGGGTGGCGGATCGCGCTCGACTCCTGGCCGCGGCTGGCCACGTACGGCGGCTCCACCCAGGTCGGAGGCGGCCCCGGCGGCTACTACACCAAGGACGACTACCGCGAGATCGTGAGCTACGCGGCCAGCCGTGAGCTGACCGTCGTTCCCGAGATCGACATGCCGGGCCACACCAACGCGGCGCTCGCCTCCTACGCCGAGCTCAACTGCGACGGCGTCGCCCCGCCGCTCTACACCGGCACCGAGGTCGGTTTCAGCTCGCTGTGCGTGCCGAAGGACGTGACGTACGACTTCGTGGACGACGTCATCCGCGAGCTCGCCGCGCTCACCCCCGGCCCCTACCTCCACATCGGCGGGGACGAGGCCCACTCCACCAGCCATGAGGACTATGTGGCCTTCATGGACCGGGTGCAGCCGGTGGTCGCCAAGTACGGCAAGACGGCGATCGGCTGGCATCAGCTCACCGGTGCGCACCCCGCGAAGGGCGCGATCGCCCAGTACTGGGGGACGGACGGGAGCGAGAAGGAGGTCGCGGACGCGGCCAAGGCGGGCACCCAGCTGATCCTCTCACCGGCCAACCGGTCCTATCTGGACATGAAGTACGACGCCAGCACACCGCTGGGGCAGAACTGGGCCGGGTACGTCGAGGCGAAGCAGTCCTACGACTGGGACCCGGGCACCTACATCAAGGACGCCCCGGCGTCCTCGGTGCTCGGTGTCGAGGCGCCGCTGTGGTCGGAGACCCTCGAGACCAGCGCGCACATCGAGTACATGGCCTTCCCCCGCCTCCCCGGCATCGCCGAGCTCGGCTGGTCGCCCGCGAGCGCACATGACTGGGAGAGCTACCGGGTCCGGGTGGCGGCGCAGGGCCCCCGCTGGGACGCCATGGGCATCACGTATTACCACTCCCCGCAGATCCCCTGGCCCACGAGCTGAGCCTCTCCCGGCACGGCCGTGATGCCGGTGACGGTGCCGGTGCCTATGCCGGGCCGGGGCTGGGGCTGGGTCCCGGGGGTGCTGCCCCCGGGACCCACTCCGTGGTGGCTCAGCTCGCGAAGCCGAGCTCCCGCGCGATCAACGTCCGCTGGACCTCGCTGGTGCCCTCGCCGATCTCCAGGATCTTGGAGTCGCGCCACATCCGGGCCACCGGATACTCGTTCATAAAGCCGTAGCCACCGTGGATCTGGGTGGCCTCGCGGGCGTTGTCCACCGCGATCTCGGAGGAGTAGAGCTTCGCGATGGACGCCTCCTTCTTGAACGGCTCGCCGAGGACGAGGCGGGAGGCCGCGTCCCGCCAGGCGACCCGGGCCATATGGGCACGCATCTCCATATCGGCCAGCTTGAACTGGATGGCCTGATTGGCGCCGATGGGCCGGCCGAACGCCTCGCGGGTCCTGGCGTACGCCACCGACTCGTCCACACAGCCCTGGGCGAGGCCGGTGGCCAGGGCGGAGATCGCGATCCGGCCCTCGTCCAGTATCCGCAGGAACTGGGCGTAGCCCCGGGCCTCGGCGCCCAGCAGATTCGCGGCCGGGACCCGGCAGTCGGCGAAGGACAGCTCGCGGGTGTCCGACGCGTTCCACCCCACCTTGGAGTAGGGGGCGGCCACGGTGAAGCCGGGGGTGCCGGACGGCACGATGATCGAGGAGATCTCGGGGCGGCCGTCCTCCTTGCGGCCGGTGACGGCGGTGACGGTGACCAGCGCGGTGATGTCCGTACCGGAGTTGGTGATGAAGCACTTGGTGCCGTTGATCACCCACTCGCCGGTGGCCTCGTCCAGCCGGGCCGTGGTGCGGGTGGCGCCCGCGTCCGAGCCGCCGCCGGGCTCGGTCAGGCCGAACGCGCCCAGGGTCTCCCCGGAGCAGAGCCCCGGCAGCCAGGTGCGCTTCTGCTCCTCGGTGCCGTAGAGGAAGATCGGCATCGCGCCGAGCGAGACGCCCGCCTCCAGGGTGATCGCCACCGAGGAGTCCACCCGGGCCAGCTCCTCCAGGGCCAGGCAGAGCGCGAAGTAGTCCCCGCCCATGCCGCCGTACTCCTCCGGGAAGGGCAGGCCGAACAGGCCCATCCGGCCCATCTCGCGGACGATCTCGTACGGGAACTCATGGTGCTCCCAGTACTCCCCGATCTTGGGAGCGACCACATCATGCGCGAACGCCTCGACGGTGCGGCGCAGTTCCTCGTGTTCGGGGGAGAGTCGGTGGTCGATCGGCATGGCTCAGGTCTCCTTCTGGGAGAGGGCGCGAACGGTGCGGGACGGGCTGGGCCGGCCCAGATGCCGGGCCATCCACACGCTGGTGGCGGTGAGACGGCCGATGTCGACCCCGGTCTCGATGCCGAGGCCGTCGAGCATCCACACGAGGTCTTCGGTGGCGAGATTGCCGGTGGCGCTCTTGGCGTAGGGGCAGCCGCCGAGGCCACCGGCGGAGGCGTCGACGGTGGTCACGCCGTGCTGGAGCGCGGCGAGGGTATTGGCGAGTGCCTGGCCGTAGGTGTCGTGGAAGTGCACGGCCAGCCGGTCGTTGGCGACGCCCGCCTCGTTGAGCGTGGCCAGCAGCTCCCGCACATGGCCGGGGGTGGCCACGCCGATGGTGTCGCCGAGGCTGATCTCGTCGCATCCCATGTCCAGCAGGCGGCGGCTGACCGAGACGGTCTGGGAGATCGGGACCTGCTCCTCCCACGGGTCGCCGAAGCACATCGACAGATAGCCGCGCACGGCCACGCCCGCGTCCTTGGCCTTGGCGACGACCGGCTCGAACATCTCCAGCGCGCCGTCCACCGTGCGGTTGAGATTGGCCTTGGCGAAGGACTCCGTGGCGCTGGCGAAGACGGCGATCTCGCGTGCGCCCAGCGCGAGGGCGCGGTCGAGACCGCGCTCATTGGGCACGAGCACGGGGAGCCGGGCGGCCACGTCGTCGATCAGCGGCATCAGCTCCTCGGCGTCCGCCAGTTGGGGCACCCACTTGGGATGGACGAAGCTGGTGGCCTCGATGGTGGTGAGACCGGCTTCGGCGAGCCGCCGGATGAACTCCGCCTTGATGGCCACCGGGACCAGCGCCTTCTCGTTCTGCAGCCCGTCCCGCGGGCCCACCTCATGGATCCGGACCCGGGCGGGCAGCCCGGGGGCGGGGACGGTCATGGGGAGGGTCATCACTCACGCTCCTCGCTCTCGTGCGGGGTGACGACGGCCAGCAGCTGGTCCATGGCGACCGTGCTGCCGGGGGTCACGTCGAGCTCGGTGACGGTGCCGTCGTGCGGGGCGGAGATGAGGTGCTCCATCTTCATCGCCTCGACCACCAGCAGGCCCTGACCCGCGGTGACCTCGTCGCCGACGGCCGCCTTCACGACGGTGACGGTGCCGGGCATGGGCGCGGTCAGCTCCCCGGCGTGGGCGGCGGCGGCGCCTCCGCGCAGCGCCTCCTCCACGGGGTCGTGCCCGACCACGCGCCAGGTGTCCCCGTCCCGCCCCAGCCAGTGGCTGGCGCCGTGCGCGGCATGGCGGAAGCGGTGGGTGACCCCGCCGAGGTCCAGCAGCACGGTGCCCTCGTCGAGGGCGATGAGCCGGGCCCGCGTGCCCGCGCTCGCGTCGGCGGCCTGGCGTGGGTCCGCCGCGGCGATCATGCCCGCCGCGCCCGCCGCGCCCGCCGCGCCCGCCGCGCCCGCCGCGCCCGCCGCGCCCGCCGCGCGCGGGGCCGTGTCCGCTGCCGCGTGCGCCCCGCCGGGGTGGCGGTCAGCTGCCGCGTGGTGGGCGGCGGCAGCCTGCTCGTCCGCTTCCGCTTTCGGGGTGCGCACACTGGCGCCGGTGACGGTGCCGTCGTGGCTGGTCCGGGTGGCCGGGACATCCGCGCCACCTTCGCCCGGGGCGCCCATGGGCCGGACGGCCTCGGCGGCCGCCCCCCGCGGCTCCCCGGTCCGGCCGGTGGCGGGGGCCCCCGCGCCGCCTTGGCCCGTGCCCTGGGGCCCGCCGGGCCGGTCCGTCGCCCCGGCTGCCGCCGAGGTGCCGTCGGGGTGCTCGATGAGGAGCTCCGCGTCGTGGGCGCGGCCGCGCACACGGACCGTCACCGGGGGTGGCCCGCTACGCGGAGGCGGTGGACCGTCCAGGCGGGGGCGCCGCCGAGGCGCCAGCCGGTCGGCACCGAGAACGGATCGACCCAAACGTCCGGGGCCGGGCCGCCGAGGCCGGAGCCGCCGGGCTCCGGGCGCCCAACGGATCCGCCGCCACGCGGAGCGGCGGGCTCCAGCGCCGCCTGGCGCAGCAAGGCCGCCGCCGCGTAGACCTCCTCCGGTATGGCCGGCGGGATCAGCGAGGCCGCCGCGCGGTCGACCAGGCCCGTGTCGAGCTCGCCGGAGGCGACCGAGGGGTGGGCGGCCAGACGGCGCAGAAAGCCGGTGTTGGTGTCCACGCCCAGGACGGTCAGGGAGCCGAGGGCGGCGCGCAGCCGGCGCAGGGCGGTGGGGCGGTCGGGGCCGTGGGCGATGACCTTGGCGAGCATCGGGTCGTAGACCGTGCCGACCTCGGTGCCCGCGCTGAGCCCGGAGTCGACCCGCACCCCCTCGCCCTCCGGCTCGTCCAGCGCCAGCACCATGCCGGCGGACGGCAGGAAGTCCACCCGGCCGTCGGCCGCCGCGCGGGCGGTCTCGGCGCAGATACGGGCCTCCACCGCATGGCCGCTGAAGCCGATCTCGTCCTGCCCGAACAGCAGCGGTTCGCCCGCGGCGACGCGCAACTGCCACTCCACCAGGTCCAGCCCGGCCTGCCCGCCGACGGACACCGTCAGCTCGGTGACCGGATGCTCCACCTGGAGGCGGGTGTTCATCTCCATGAAGCAGTACGCGGACGGATCGTCGCCCGGCACGATGAACTCGACCGTGCCCGCGCCCACATAGCCGCACGACCGCGCCGCCGCCACCGCGGCCTCGCCCATCCGCGCCCGGGTGGCCTCGTCCAGCAGCGGGCTGGGCGCCTCCTCGATGATCTTCTGATGGCGGCGCTGCAGCGAGCACTCGCGCTCCCCGAGGTGGACCGCGTGCCCCTGGCCGTCCGCCAGCACCTGGATCTCGATATGCCGGGGCCGGTCGATCCAGCGCTCCACCAGCAGCGTGTCATCGCCGAACGCCCCGCGCGCCTCGCGCCGGGCGGCCGCGATCTCGTCGGCCAGCAGCGCCTCGTCGCGGACCAGCCGCATGCCCTTGCCGCCGCCGCCCGCCGAGGGCTTCAGCAGCACCGGCATCCCGATCTCCCGGGCGGCGGCGGTGAGCTGGTCGTCGGTCAGCCCGCTGCCCGAGGAGCCCGGCACCACCGGCACCCCGGCCGTGTGCACGGTCTCCTTGGCGCGGATCTTGTCGCCCATCAGCTCGATGGCGCCGGCGGGCGGCCCGATGAAGGCCAGACCCGCGTCGGCGCAGGCGCGGGCGAACGCCCCGTTCTCCGCGAGGAAGCCGTAGCCGGGGTGGACGGCCTGGGCGCCGGTGCGCGCCGCGGCGTCCAGCAGCCGCTCGATGGACAGATAGCTCTCCGCGGCGGGGGCGGGGCCGATCCGCACCGCGGTGTCCGCCTCGCGCACATGGCGGGCGTCGGCGTCCGCGTCGCTGTAGACGGCGACCGAGCGCACGCCCAGCCGCCGCAGGGTGCGGATGACGCGCACGGCGATCTCACCGCGGTTGGCCACCAGCACGGTGTCGAACATCGCGGGCGACGGGCTCGCCGCACGCGGACCACTCGCCGAGCTCATCGGGCTCTTCGGGCTCATCGGGTGCATCCCCCTCACATCCGGAAGACGCCGTAGCCGGGCGCCGCGGGCTCGGTGGCCGTACGGCCGGGCAACGGTGCGTTGGCGCAGGCGGTCAGGGCGAGACCGAGCACCGTGCGGGTCTCCAGGGGGTCGATCACACCGTCGTCCCACAGCCGGGCGGTGGCGTAATACGCGTTTCCCTGCGCCTCGTACTGCTCGCGGACCGGGGCCCGGAACGTCTCCTCCTCCTCGGCGCTCCACTCCTCCCCGCGCGCCTCCATCTGGTCGCGCTTGACGGTGGCGAGCACGGAGGCGGCCTGCTCACCGCCCATCACCGAGATCTTGGCGTTGGGCCACATCCACAGGAAGCGCGGCGAATAGGCGCGGCCGCACATCGAGTAGTTGCCCGCGCCGTAGGAACCGCCGATCACGACCGTCAGCTTGGGGACGCGGGTGCAGGCCACGGCGGTGACCATCTTGGCGCCGTGCTTGGCGATACCGCCCGCCTCATAGCTGCGGCCCACCATGAATCCCGAGATGTTCTGCAGGAAGACCAGGGGGATGCCGCGCTGGTCGCACAGCTCGATGAAATGGGCGCCCTTCTGGGCCGATTCGGAGAACAGGATGCCGTTGTTGGCGACGATGCCCACCGGGTGGCCCATGATCCGCGCGAAGCCCGTGACCAGTGTGGTGCCGAACTCGGCCTTGAACTCGGCGAACCGCGAGCCGTCCACCAGCCGCGCGATGACCTCCCGCACGTCGTACGGCGTGCGCGAGTCGACCGGAACCGCCCCGTAGAGCCCCGCCGGGTCGACCGCGGGCTCCTGGGAGGGCTCCAGCGCCCACGGCGGCGACCCCTGCCGCATCGCGGACGGCGGCAGGGTGGCGACGATGGAGCGGACGATCCGCAGCGCGTGGGCGTCGTCCTCGGCCAGATGGTCGGTCACGCCCGAGACCCGGGAGTGGACCTCGCCGCCGCCCAGCTCCTCCGCCGAGACGACTTCGCCGGTGGCCGCCTTCACCAGCGGCGGCCCGCCCAGGAAGATCGTGCCCTGCCCGCGCACGATCACGGCCTCGTCACTCATCGCCGGGACATACGCCCCGCCCGCCGTGCAGGACCCCATCACCGCCGCGACCTGCGGAATCCCGGAGCCGGACAGCCGCGCCTGGTTGTAGAAGATCCGCCCGAAGTGGTCGCGGTCCGGGAAGACCTCGTCCTGCATGGGGAGGAAGGCACCGCCGGAGTCGACCAGATAGACGCACGGCAGGTGGTTCTCCAGCGCGACCTCCTGGGCGCGCAGATGCTTCTTCACCGTCATCGGGTAGTACGTGCCGCCCTTGACCGTGGCGTCATTGGCGACCACGACCACCTCACGGCCGGACACCCGGCCGATCCCGGCGATCACCCCCGCCGCCGGGGCCTGGCCCTCGTACATCCCCTCGGCGGCGAGCGGGGCCAGCTCCAGGAACGGGGAGCCCGGATCCAGCAGTGTGTCCACCCGGTCGCGCGGCAGCAGCTTGCCGCGCGCGGTGTGCCGCGCCCGCGCCCTCTCCCCGCCGCCCAGCCGCGCCACGGCCAGCTTCTCGCGCAGCCGCGCGGCCAGCTCGCGGTGCGCGGCCTCATTGGCCTTCCAGGCGTCGGACGCCGGGTCGGCGCCGCTGTGCAGCGCCGGTGCCTGCTCCATGGCTGCGAGCCCCCTCGCTCGGTACCGTTAGTGAACGTTAACTAGTTACCACCAGGTTAACGACCACTAACCCGGCTGTCTAGAATCGATTTCATGAGCACGCAAGCAGCCGCCCCGACCCGCCGCGAGCAGATCCTCAGGGAGGCCGCCCGCCTCTTCGCCGAGCGCGGCTTCCATGGCGTCGGCGTCGATGAGATAGGCGCCGCGGTCGGCATCAGCGGCCCCGGTCTCTACCGCCACTTCCCCGGCAAGGAGGCGATGCTCGCCGAGCTGCTGGTCGGCATCAGCGGCCGGCTGCTGACGGGCGGCAAGCGGCGCGCCGCCGAGGGGGAGGGGGCCGGGCTCGCCCCGGCCGAGGTGCTGGACTCGCTGATCGAGGGCCATATCGACTTCGCCCTCGACGACCGCCCGCTGATCATCCTCCACGACCGCGAGCTGGACCGGCTGCGGGACACCGACCGCAAGCTGGTGCGCTCGCTCCAGCGGCAGTACGTGGAGCTGTGGGTCGAGGTGGTGCGCGAGGTCTACCCCCGGCTCGCCGAGGCCGAGGCCCGCGCGTGTGTCCACGCCGTCTTCGGGCTGCTCAACTCCACGCCCCACCTCGGCCGCCCCGGCGCCCTCCCGGGGCGCGCGGCCACCGCCGCCCTGCTGCACCGCCTGGCCCTCGGTGCCTTCGGTGGCGCCCACGGTGTGGACGGGGATGCGAACCGGGCCTCGTAAGACGAACCGAGCCCCTGTAGGAGGGGGCTGGACAGCCTCGGTAACTCGCGGGTAGCTTTCACTGAGCAAGCGCTTAGGTGAGTGTCGCCAAGCTATCAGTTGAGGAATCACGACGGCGGTCGGCCGGTCCGCGCAGCGGCGACGGCTCAGCCGTAAGGAGGGCCGCGCCAATGCGCCGCACGGTGTTCAACGAGGACCACGAGGCGTTCCGGGAGACCATCCGCGACTTCATCGCGGCCGAGGTCGTGCCGTACTACGACCAGTGGCGGGAGGCCGGTCAGGCCCCGCGCGACTTCTACAAGAAGCTCGGCGAGCTGGGTGTCTTCGGCATCGAGGTGCCCGAGGAGTACGGCGGGGCGGGCGAGACCAGCTTCAAGTTCAACGCCGTCATCACCGAGGAGACCGCCCGCGCCGGGGTCAGCTTCGGCGGCAGCAGCGTCCACACCGCGCTGTGCCTGCCGTACCTCCTCAAGTACGCCAACGAGGAGCAGAAGCAGCGCTGGCTGCCCTCCTTCGTCACCGGCGACCTGATGACCGCCATCGCCATGACCGAGCCCGGCACCGGCTCCGACCTGGCGGGCATGAAGACCACCGCCAAGCTCTCCGAGGACGGCACCCACTACGTCCTCAACGGCGCCAAGACCTTCATCACCGGCGGCGTCCTGGCCGACCGGGTGCTGGTCTGCGCCCGCACCGCCCCGGCCACCCCCGAGGACCGCCGCGGCGGCATATCCATCCTCGTGGTCGACACCAAGAGCGAGGGCTACGCGGTCGGCCGCAAGCTGGAGAAGCTGGGCCTGAAGACCTCCGACACCGCCGAGCTCTCCTTCACCGACGTCAAGGTGCCGGTGGAGGACCTGCTGGGCGAGGAGGGCAAGGCGTTCGGCTACCTCACCCACAATCTGCCGCAGGAGCGCCTGGGCATCGCCGTCGGGGCGTACGCACAGGCCGCGGCGGCCGTCCGGTTCGCCACCGAGTACGTCCGGGACCGCACCGTCTTCGGTCAGGCGGTGGCGTCGTTCCAGAACACCAAGTTCGTGCTCGCCGACTGCCAGTCCGAGGTGGACGCGATGCAGGCGGTCGTGGACCGGGCCCTGGACGCGCATGACGCCGATGAGCTGACCGCCGCCGACGCCGCCTCCGCCAAGCTCTTCACCACCGAGCGCGCCGCCGTCGTCATCGACAAGTGCCTGCAGCTCCACGGCGGTTACGGCTACATGATGGAGTACCCCATAGCCCGGCTGTACGCGGACACCCGCGTCAACCGGATCTACGGCGGCACCAGCGAGGTCATGCGGTCCATCGTCGCCAAGTCGATGGGGCTGTGACGCCCGTCATGAGCGGCGGCAACAGGACCGCAATCCAGGTCTGCAAGACTGCTTGAACCATGAATGACGCACTTCAGAGCCTTCTCGATCTGCTCGATCTCGAGCAGATCGAGGAGGACATCTTCCGTGGCACCAGCGACGCCGCCCCCCTCGTACCGCGGGTCTTCGGCGGTCAGGTCGCCGCCCAGGCCCTGGTCGCCGCGGGCCGCACCGTCCCCGAGGACCGCTCGGCGCATTCGCTGCACGCGTACTTCCTGCGCCCCGGCGACCCCGGGGCGCCCATCGTCTACACCGTCGACCGGATCCGGGACGGCCACTCCTTCACCACCCGCCGGGTGGTCGCCGTCCAGCACGGGCAGCCGATCTTCCATCTCTCGGCCTCCTTCCAGCTCTACGAGGACGGCCTCGAGCACCAGGAGCCGATGCCGGACGTACCGGACCCGCTCACCCTGCCCACCGCCGATGAGCTGCTGCCGCGCTATGAGCACCTCTTCGGCCCCGGGGTGACCCAGCGGATGCTCCAGGCGCGGGCCTCGATCGATCTGCGGTACGTGGACGAGCCGCCCTTCGGCAGCGTCGGACGGCCGCGCGAGCCCAAGTCGCAGGTTTGGTTCCGGACCAACGGCAAACTGGACGGCGTCGCCGACCACCCCCTGCTCCACGTCTGCCTGGCGACCTATGTGTCCGATATGACGCTGCTGGACTCCATCCTGCTCGCCCATGGGCGCGGCGGCTGGGCGGTCGGCGACATCGTCGGGGCCAGCCTGGATCACGCCATGTGGTTCCACCGGCCGTTCCGGGTGGACGACTGGCTGCTGTACGACCAGGAGAGCCCCTCGGCGTCCGGCGGGCGCGGGCTGGCCAAGGGCCGCATCTTCACCGCCGACGGGCGGCTGGCCGTCTCCGTGATCCAGGAGGGGGTCATGCGGGTACCGCGCGCGAAGAAGAAGTGAGCGCGGCGGGCGGCGGGGCCGCCCGGGCTCGTCGGTAACCCGCGGGGACGGCCCGGGGCTACTGGGCGCCCGCGGGGGCAGCCAGGGCCCGCCGGGAGTCTGCCGCGGCGGCCCGGCGCCGTCAGAACTGGGCCGACAGCCCCGCCGCGTCCAGCAGGTACGCCGTCATCGGGTCGTAGAACCGCGGGCTGGTGACATGGTCGTCCAGCGGGACCACCACCGACAGCGTGCCCTCGGACTCGCCGAGGAAGAGCGCCGGGTCGTTGCAGTCCGCGTAGCCGACCGCGTCGATGCCCCGCTGCCCCGCGCAGCCCGCCCACCCGTGGTCGGCGACCACCAGATCGGGCAGCGGCCGCCCCTCGTGGGCCAGCCCGTCGAGGATCGCGGCCATGGGCGCGGGGGAGTGGGTGTGCCACAGCGTGGCGCCCCGCTCCAGCATCGCCACATCGCAGAACTGGAAGACGTACCCCTCGTCCGCCTGCAGCCCGCCCGGGATCTCCACGATCTCGCAGCCGGCGGCCCGCAGCGCCGCCGCCGTGGCCCGGTGGACCTCCAGCAGCCCGCCCGGATGCCCGGTGGCGAACAGCACCCGCTCGCTCGCCTCCGCCGCCTTCCGCAGCACCGAGGCCATCCGGTCCAGCGCGCCGACCGTCAGCTCAGGGTCGATCGTGTCCTGCCCCGAGCGGTACTCCGGGTCGTCCACCACGCCGCACCGCTCCGCCATGACCGCCAGCACGTCCTGCTCATCGGTCCAGCGGTCGCCCAGCTCCAGGCCGAGCCAGTAGTGGCGGTCGCCGTTCGCGAGCTTGCGGTAGTGGGAGAGGTTGTTCTCACGAGGAGTGGCGACATCGCCCGCGATGCGCGTACGGATGAGGTGGTCGATCAGTTCGGCACGGCTGGGCACGGCGCTGGGTATCGGCATGTTGCCCATTGTCGCCTCTCCGACGGGGGAATGGGGACATCCGCCGCCGGTCGGGCGTGATGCGACCATGGCGAAATTCCGGATGTCGGCCCGGACCGCCGCCGCCTGGGCCCCCGTATCGGACCGGGCCTAACGGCCGGGCCGACGGCTCCGGGCGGAGCGGCGGGGGGCGCCGGGACGGCGCGCACGCTGCGGTTGGGGCTGGGGCGCGCTGATGATCACGGGCACGCCGGAGGGTTCCTGGGCGCCGGTGATCCGGGTGAGTTCGGGGTCGGCGGAGTGGACCTGGGCGGTCTGCGGGGTGATGCCCGCGTCGGCCATGAGACGGCCCATCTCCCGGCGCTGGTCCGGGGTGACCAGCGTGATGACGCTGCCGGATCCGCCCGCGCGGGCGGTGCGGCCGCCACGGTGCAGATAGTCCTTGTGGTCCGCGGGCGGGTCGACATTGACCACGAGATCGAGATCGTCCACATGGATGCCCCGGGCCGCGACGTTCGTGGCCACCAGCGCGGTGACATGGCCGGACCTGAACTGGTCCAGGGTCCGGGTGCGCTGCGGCTGGGACTTGCCGCCGTGCAGCGCGGCCGCCCGGACGCCGCTGGTCAGCAGATGCCGGGTAAGCCGGTCGACGGCGCGCTTGGTGTCCAGGAAGAGGAGGACGCGGCCGTCCCGGGCGGCCACCCGGGTGACGACGGAGCGCTTGTCGGTGTCCGCGATGTGCAGGACGTGGTGCTCCATCGTGGTGACGGCACCGGCGGACGGATCGACCGAGTGCACGGCCGGGTCGTCGAGGAACTGACGCGTCAGCTTGCTGATGTCATGGTCGAGGGTGGCGGAGAACAGCAGGCGCTGGCCGTCGGCGGGGACCTGCCGCAGCAGCCGGGTCACCTGGGGCAGGAAGCCCATGTCCGCCATCTGGTCGGCCTCGTCGAGGACGGTGGTGCGCACCTGGTCCAGCCGGCAGTCGCCGCGTTCGATCAGGTCGTAGAGGCGCCCGGGGGTCGCGATGACCACCTCCGCGCCCTTGCGCAGGGCATCGGCCTGGCGGTTGAGCGACATGCCGCCGACCACCGTGGCCGCACGCAGCCCCAGCCGCCGGGCATAGGGGGTGAGCGCCTCGGTGACCTGCTGGGCCAGCTCCCGGGTGGGGACCAGCACCAGTGCGAGGGGGCTGCGGGGCTCCGCGCGCTGCCCGGCGGTGCGGGCGAGCAGGGCGAGGCCGAAGGCGAGGGTCTTGCCGGAGCCGGTGCGGCCACGGCCCAGTACGTCCCGGCCGGCGAGCGCGTTCGGGAGGGTGGCCGCCTGAATGGGGAACGGCACGGTGACGCCCTGCTGGGTCAGCTCCGTGATCAGCTCCTCCGGCATGTCGAGCTCGGCGAAGGAGGCGACGGCGGGCAGTACCGGGCTGGAACCGGGCGCCAGGGCGAATTCGCTTGCGCCGGATGAGCGGGGGCGCCCACTGACGGCGGAACGGGAGGGTACGGGTTTTTTGCGGCGGTGCGAGCGGGTGGATCGGGTCAACGCGGTGCCTTTCGGCTGGGCGTGGTCTGTGGAAATGCGTACGAGCCGGGGCCCGCACCCCTTCAGGTGCGGGCCCCGGCTCGTGACAGGCGCTGCTATCAGGCGGGAACGATGTTCTCGGCCTGCGGGCCCTTCTGGCCCTGCGTGACGTCGAAGGTCACCTTCTGGCCTTCCTGCAGCTCGCGGAAGCCCTGGGTGGCGATGTTCGAGTAGTGGGCGAAGACGTCGGCGCCGCCGCCGTCCTGCTCGATGAAGCCGAAGCCCTTTTCCGCGTTGAACCACTTCACGGTGCCAGTAGCCATAGTCATTCTCCTTTTACCTGGGATCGGTCCGGAACGCGCAGGAAGCGCGTCCCGAGTCGCCGAAATGACCCCATCCGGAAATGACCGGCGGAAACAAAAAATGCGCCGGACGCTACATCGTCAGGCGCACACAAGTCCATGGGTACCAAAACTGCAACTAGTAAGGACCCTATCACGTGCCACCTCGGAACGGCGGGAACCACGTGGGCGATTTTTGCCGTCGGGCTGTGCCATCCCGCTTCGAGGTGTGACACGCTGGTCGTCCCGGCTCCCTTCTCTCCCCGTTGAGGCACTATGCGCTGCATCATCGCCAATTTCGCCTTCGACCTGACCGCGCGCGAGGTGACGGACGCGATGAGCGGCGTCAGCCCGGAACCGATCACCGGCCCATCGGTCCAGATCGGCCGCCGCGCCTACCCGGTCAAGCAGGTCGGCGCCGTGATCACCCGCCAGGACCGCCGCGACTTCACGGCGGGCGAGGTGATCCGGGCGATGACGCGCCTCGGCTTCACCTGTCACCCGGCACCCGCGGTCGCGGCGGCCGACCCCCTCGAGACCGCCTCCGACCTTCTGGGCAAGCCGCTGGAGGGCTGACACCCACCGGCGTGGCGCGGGCACGGCAAGGGCGTCGAGAAGGCGCTGACCTCCTGCGCTTCCGTGAGTGGGCAACATCATCGGCCGCCCATGGCGGCCATGAATGAACTTAAGCGTTGACTTATATAAGCGGCGGCTGGCATAGTCCTGGCGTGCACGCACTCGATGTCCTCTCAGACCCCGTTCGGCGCCGGATATTGGAGCTGCTGGCCGCGGGGGAGCAATCGTCCGGCGAGGTCAGCACCGTGATCCGGTCCGAGTTCGGCATCTCGCAGCCCGCCGTGTCACAGCATCTGCGGGTGTTGCGGGAGGGCGGATTCGCCTCCGTACGGGCCGAGGGCACACGGCGGTTATACGCCGTCGAGGCCGCGCCCCTGCGGGAGGTCGACCGGTGGCTGGATCAGTTCCGGGGCTTCTGGGAGCAGCGGCTGGACGCGCTGGGGACCGAACTGGCGCGAGGCAAGCGGCAGCGGCGGCTCGATCAGGGGCGCGGCGGCGACAGTCGAACCGGTGAGGACACATAAGTCATGAGCGAGATCGTCGACCAGATCAACGACGTCCACCGCGAGGTCGGCACCCGTGAGGTGCCCGACGGCGAGGCCCGTACCGTCCTGCTGCGGCGCACCTACGACGCCGCGATCGAGGACGTATGGGACGCGTGCACCGACCCGCAGCGGATCAGCCGCTGGTTCCTGCCGGTGAGCGGCGACCTGAAGCTCGGCGGCCACTACCGGCTGGAGGGCAACGCGGGCGGCGAGATCCTGCGCTGCGAACCCCCGCGGCTGCTCGCGGTGAGCTGGCTGTTCGGCGAGAACCCCGGCTTCAGCGAGGTCGAGGTGCGGCTGAGCGCCGAGGGCGAGGAGCGGACCGTGTTCGAGCTGGAGCATGTCGCCGTCGTACCGCCCGAGATGTGGGACCAGTTCGGCCCCGGCGCGGTCGGCGTCGGCTGGGACGGCGCACTGCTCGGCCTCGCCCTGCATCTGGTGGGACAGACGCCCGCGGACCCGGAGGCCTGGCAGACCTCGGACGAGGCGCGGGAGTTCATGACCCGCTCCAGCGCGGCCTGGGGCGCGGCGTACGAAGCCTCGGGGGCGTCGGCAAAGGTCGCGGCCGCCACGATGCGGGCGACCACGGAGTTCTACGTACCCCAGGGGTAGTCGCCTGGGCCCGCCGTGAGGGCCCGCCGTGAGGGTGTCCCGGGGCGGGTCACAGCTTCAGCCGTGCCGCCACCGGCAGGTGATCGCTGTCGGTGGCGGGCAGTGTCCAGGACGAGCGCGGGTCCACGCCGCGGACGAGTATGTGGTCGATCCTCGCCACGGGGAACGACGCGGGCCAGGTGAGACCGAACCCGGCGCCCGCCTCGCTCTGGGCCGAGCGCAGGGGCGACGTGATGGCGGACAGCGCCCGGTCCTCCAGCGTGCCGTTGAAATCACCCACGAGCACGGTGCGATTCCGTGGTTCGGCGCGCAGGGCGGCGCCGAGGCGGTGCGCGGCGGCGTCGCGAGCGGCGGCGGTGAACCCCGAAACGGGGCTGAACCGGACCGACAGCAGATGGGCGACGAAGACGGTGACCGGCCCCTTGGGCGTCCGCACGACGGCGCGCAGGGCGCGTGGCCAGGGCGCGATGTCCACCGTCCGGGACGCGTCGACGGGGTATCTGCTCCACAGCCCGACCGTGCCCCGCACCGTGTGATACGGGTACGTGCCGGCCAGCGTGCGCTCGTACTCCCCGGTCGCGGCGCCCAGTTCCTCAAGAGCCAGCACATCGGCGCCGGAGTCCGCGAGGGCGCGGGCGGTGCGGGCGGGGTGCGGGTTGTGCTCGTCGACGTTGTGGGTCACCACGGTCAGGTCCCCGCCGTCCGCCCGCTTGTCGAGCAGCATCCCGCCGAAGAGCGAACACCAGACGAGCGCGGGCAGAACGACCGCCACGGTGGCGGTCGCGGACCGGCGGACGAGGGCGCAGAGCAGCAAAAGGGGCACGGCCAGACCCGTCCAGGGCAGGAAGGTCTCGACGAGACTGCCGAGATGGCCGACCTGGTTGGGGATGGCGCCGTGGCCCAGCATCACCAGCGCGGCCGCCAGCGCGATCCCGGCGATGGCGCGTCCCCGACGCCAGACGCCGGGAGCGGTGGCGGCACGCGTGTCGGGCTCGGGCGGGGCAGTCGCGTCGGGATCGGGGGCGGCGCCCGCGTCGGGCTCGGGCTCGGCGTTCGTGTCGGGCTCGGCCGGGGGAGTGGGGGCCTGGTGTGCGGAAGGGGCGTCGAGGGGTGTTGCCATGGTGGCCTCACCGGGTCCCGGAGGTGGTCGTCGGCCACCACCGTCGTACGGCCTCGATCGGCTGCGGCGGCCTCGCCGCATGTGGGCCGGGTGCGCGGAGTACGCGGCGTACGCGATCAGGGAACATGCGCAAGGCACCTCCAAGGTGGTTGACGTGCTGCGGTCGCACGTCAACCACCTTGGCCGGGGCGGATCTCCGCACGGCCGTGGCCGTGGATCCGGAACCGCTCAGTCGGTCATCCGTCGTGTATCGAGCCGGGTATCGGCTCTGCCGCGTCAGTCCGTCGGCGGTAGCCGCAGCGTGACGACGGCCCCGCCGTCGGTCGCGTTCGAGAAGAGCAGCGACGCGCCGATGACCCGGGCCTGGCCGGAGGCCACGGTCAGTCCGAGCCCATGACCGCGGCCGCGTTCCGCCGCGCCGGTGCGGAAGCGCTGCGGCCCTTCCGCGAGGAGGCTGTCGGGGAAACCGGGGCCGTGGTCGCGGACGACGACCGTCGTTCCCTCCACCGTGACCTCGACCGGCGCGGCGCCGTGCCGGTGGGCGTTGCCGAGCAGGTTGGCGAGGATCCGGTCGAGTCGGCGCGGGTCCGTCTCGACCACCACGGGCGCGGCGCCGACCGCGAGGCGCGCGTCGAGGCCGGTGCGGGTCAGCGAGCCCCGGACCAGGTCGGGGAGGGTGACGGGGCGCAGATCGGCGCGTTCCACACCGGCGTCGAGACGGGAGATCTCCAACAGGTCCTCGACGAGGGTGCGCAGCACCCGGACCCGGTCCCGCACCAGATCGGTGGCTTCGCTCTCCGGGAGCAGCTCGGTGGAGGTGACCAGGCCCATCAGCGGGGTGCGCAACTCGTGCGCGACATCGGCGGTGAAGCGCTGTTCGCTGTGCAGCCGGTCCCGCAGGCTGTCGGCCATGGAGTCCACCGTGGCCGAGATCTCGGTGATCTCGTCGCCCGCCCGGCCGCCCACCTCGGTCCTGGCGGCCAGGTCGCCCGAGGCGATGCGCCGTGCGGTGCGCGCCACCCGCCGCAGCCGCCGGTTGGGGAGTTCGGCGGCGAGGGCGGACAGGGGCACGATGACGGCCAGCGCGGCCAGCGAGTACTTCCACATATGCCGGTCCAGGGCGCGGCGGCTGAGCTGGTCGGGCGTCATGTCGATCGCGATCGCCGCCAGGTGGCCACCGGACAGCCGCCGCCCGGCCCACATCCGCGGCTGGTACGGGTTGCTCTCCTCGTAGAGGGCAGCGTTCCCCCGGGCCCGGACCATCCGCACCAGCTTCGGTGGCATCTCGCCGGGGGTGTGCACGAGGGCGTCGGACCCGCTGTCGCCGCCCGGGGCGAGGGCGGTGTCCAGGGCGGTGTACGCCTTGCCGGCGCCCTCGTTCATGGACCGTTCGTACGTGCTGTGGTGCACCAGAAGGCCGACCGTCAGCGCGATGCCGCAGCAGGCCGCGGCCACCAGCAGGGCGATCTTCCAGCGCAGCGAGCGCCAGTTGAGCAGGGCGCGTGGCCAGTTGAGCAGGGCGCGTGGCCGGATAGGCAGGGCAGGTGACGTAGCCACGTCAGCGCCTCAGCTTGTAGCCGAAGCCGCGGACCGTCTCGATCCGTCCGGTGCCGATCTTCTTGCGCAGCCGCTGCACACACAGGTCGACGACCCGGCTGTCGCCGTCCCAGTCGTAGTCCCAGACGTCGCGCAGCAGCGTCTCCCGGTCCAGGACGATGCCGGGGTGCGCGGCGAACTCCAGCAGCAGCCGCAGTTCGGTGGGTGCCAGCGCGATCGGCTCACCGGCCAGGAACACCTCCAGGCCGCCCGTGTCGATGGTCAGGTCCCCGAAGCGGAGCCGGGCGCCGTGGTGGTGGCGCGGGCCGGGCTGGGGACCCGCGGAGCCGGCCGCCGCCGGGGCGGCCGGATCCGCTGACGCCGCGACCGGCGGACAGGTGGCGGGCGGATACGTCGCCCGCCGCAGCAGCGACCGGATCCGGGCCACCAGCACCGCGGTGTCGACCGGCTTGACGACGTAGTCGTCGGCGCCCGCCTCCAGGCCGGATATGACGTCCAGATCGTCGCCGCGCGCCGACATCATCAGGATCGGATCCATGCTGGTCTCCCGGATCCGGCGGCACAGCCCGATGCCGTCGAGCCCCGGCAGCATCACGTCCAGCAGCAACAGATCATGCCCGCCCGCCCGGAACAGTTCGAGACCGGTCAGCCCGTCACCGGCCGTGGACACGCGGTAGCCGTAGCGCTCCAGAGCCATCGCGACCGACCTGCGGATCACCTCGTCGTCCTCCACGAGGAGGACCGTGACGGGCAGGGGACCACCGCCACCGGTGGCTGTATGCGACATTTTCACCAACCTGTGCGAAGGGGGGAGCCCCCATCATGCCGTTATGTCACGAGCTCTTCGGCGACCGTGTCACGAGCTCTTCGGCGGCTCCGGGGCCACCCAGTCCGGGTGGCCCGCCATGGGCGGAGTCTTCTCGTCGTACAGCCAGCCGTTGATGTACGCGGTGAAGTCGCGGCCGCTGATCTCGTTCGCCACCGCGATGTAGTCCCGGGTGTCGGCGTTCCTGCCCCGGTACCGGTCGAAGAAGGTCCGCTCGATCTTCTGGAAGGTGGCGTCACCGACCTGGTGGCGCAGCCCGGCGAGCATCAGCACACCCGCGTTGTTGCCGCCGACCAGCGCGTCGATGGCCTCCTTGGGCCGGTTCGGGGGGCCGCTCGCGGCGCGGCTCTCGGGGTCGAACTCGTAGCGCGCCTTCAGCACGGTGTCCAGGTCCCGCCAGCCCTGGTCCACGGTGTAGAGGAGCTGGTAGTAGTCGGCGTGGCCCTCGCTGATCCAGTTGGTGTCCCAGTTCGAGACGGCGAGCGCGTCCCCGAAGTACTGGTGCACCATCTCGTGGACCATGGTCGGTTCGAGTTGCTCCGCCGGTCCCTGGAGGTTCTCGACGGCGAACGTGGACAGGGTCGCCGATTCGAAGGCCACTCCCAGATAGCCCTCGGGCACCCCGAGCACGCCGTAGGTCTCCAGTGGGAACGGCCGGCCGAGCTCCTTCTCGAACCAGGAGAGCTGGTCCGGGATGCGGTCGACCAGCGGCTTGGCCGCCTCGTACGCGTCGGCGTCGACATAGCTGCGCAGCGGCAGCCCGTGGGGGCCGCGGCCCCGGATCTCCTTGTAGTGCCCGACACCGACCTGGACGACCTGGGTGGAGATCTCGTCGCGGGTCGAGAAGACGGTGGTGGCCTCGTCGCCCGCCGTCGTCCGTGAGCGCAGCGTCCCGATGCCCACGGCCTGGAGGTCCTTCGGCGCGGTGACGCGGAAGGTGAACCGGGCCTTGTCGGTCGGGTAGTCGTTGGCGGGGAAGAACATATGCGCCCGGTCCGGCTGGCCGAACACCACGAAGCCGTCCTTCTTGTTCACCCATGGGGTCAGACGCGGCGCGGGGCCGGCCGGGTCGCCGGGCCGGGTCCGGTTGTCGCTCCGGTCGACGCGGTAGGCGATGTTCACGTCGAACCGCCGGTCCTTGCCGAGCGGCTGCCGCGGCGTGATGTCCAGCTTCTCGCCCGCCTTGTCCACGGCGAATCGGGCCGGCTCGCCCTGGACGGTGACCGTCTTGATCTCGTCCACGGCCGCATCGAGGCTGAACCGGGACAGCGCCTGGGTGGCGGTGGCCCGGATCCGTACGGAGGAGTCCATCAGCGTGGTGCCGGGCCGGTAGGTGTAGCCGACGTCGTACGAGCGGACGTCGTACCCGTCGTTGCCCAGATACGGCAGCAGCCGGTCACCGGCGCTCCGGGCGCCGGGGGAGGCCGGGTCGCCCGCGGGGGCACCGGCCCAGCCGGGCGGACCGGCGGCGACGGTCGCCATGGCCGCCGTCGAGGCCGCCATGGCCATCAGCACGGCACGGCGGCGGCGCGCCCGGTGGGTGGGGGCAGGGGACATCGTGACCTCCTACGGTGAGACCGGTGCGCCGCGTCGGCGCACCGGTCTCACCTTGGGCGAAGGAGATCTCCCCTTCGGCGGAGCGGGGCCTCCGGGGCCGCTCGGCTGTGCATCAACCGCGTATCGGCCGTAGCCGCGCATCAGCCGTCACCACGTAGGTATCGGCCGTCGACCCGGGCACCGTCGCGGCGCGGAGGGCGATCACCGCAGCGGCCCGACCCCCTACCCGTAGTACCTGGGGACTACCCCGCGGATGCACTCCCCGGTGGGACGCCAACCACACGGCCGACTCCATAACTTCCGTACTCACACCAGCCGTCGGTACGGAAGGAAAGCCATGGCGTCCCGTCTTCGCCGCGCCCTGCTCGCGGCGCTCGTCACCACCTCGGTGGTGGTGCCCCTGATGGGGGCCGCAGGGCCGAGCGAGGTGCCGGCGCCCGCACCCGTGGCGCTGGGGCCCGTGAACGTCCAGGGGCTGGACCACCGGTACGCGGTCAACCGGGAGGGGATCGCGGCGGCCGAGGCGATGGCGGCCCGGCACGGCGACCACGCGCGGGAGCGGGCACTGCGGAAGATGCGGAAGCCGTCGCGGCACTTCCTGTCCTTCGACGGACGGGACGGTGGCCGCGCCGTCGAGGTGTACGGGGACCTGGGCCGGGCCACGCGCGTCGCCGTGCTGGTGCCCGGGTCGGACACCAACCTGGAGACGTACGACCGGTTCCGGGCCGGGGCCCTCGCGCTGAGCCATCAACTCGGCAGCCGTACCGCCGTCGTCGGCTGGCTCGGGTACAAGACGCCGGGCACTGTGGCACCCCAGGTGCTGACCACGGGCCGGGCCGCCGGGGCGGCTCCCCGACTGGCCGCATTCGTACGGGAGTTGAACGCGGCCAAGCCCCGGGCCCGGATCTCGCTGCTGTGCCACTCCTACGGTTCGGTGGTCTGCGCCCGGGCCGCGCGGGGGCTGGAGGCCGCGGACATCGTCCTGTACGGCAGCCCCGGTACGGGATTCGACGACGCCCGGCAGCTGCACACCCGGGCCACCGTCTGGGCCGGGCGGGGCGGGAACGACTGGATCGGCGGGGTGCCGCATGTGCGGATCCGGCTGCTGGGCACGACCGTCGGCTTCGGGACCGATCCCGTCTCCGGGCGGTTCGGCGCACGGAAATTCGACGCGGGGGAGGTCGGGCACAGCGACTATCTCAAGCCCGGATCCGCCGCCCTGGTGAGCATGGGCCGGATCGTGGAGGGCCGCTATGCGTGACACCGTTCGTACACCTGACACCATTCGTACGCGCGAGAGGTTCCGTACGCGTGACACCTTCCGTACGAGTGGCACGGTTCGTACGCGTGACGCGGCTCGTACGCGTGACACCTTCCGTTTGCGTGATCTCGTCCGGCGGATCGAGGCCGCCACCCCGCCCGACCGCGACCGCGCCGTGGACGCCCTGCGGGCCCTCGCCATCCTCGGTGTGGTGCTCGGCCACTGGCTGGTGACCGCCCTGGTCGCCGACAGCGGCACCCTGCGCGCGGCCAGCCCGCTGCTGTACCAGCCCGAACTCACCCCCGTCTCCTGGGCGTTCCAGACCCTCGCGGTGTTCTTCCTGGTCGGCGGGCAGATGGGCGCCAAGAGCCACGCCTGCGCCCGCGCCCGGGGCATCGGCTATGGGCGGTGGCTGCGCGCCCGGCTGGCCCGGCTGTTCCGGCCCGTCGCCGCCGTGCTCGCCGTGTGGGCCGTGGCGGCGGCAGCGATGCTCGGCTCCGGGGTGAGCCTGCTGACCGTGCACACGCTGCTCAAACTCGTCCTGTCCCCGCTGTGGTTCCTGCTGGTCTACGCGGTGCTCACGGCCGCGACCCCGCTGGTGGCGCGGCTGCATCCGCTGTGGCCGCTCGCCGTCGTGCTCCATGTCGATCTGATCCGGTTCGGCTTCGGCGGCCCGGCCTGGCTCGGCTGGATCAATCTGGCGGCGGGCTGGCTGGTCCCGTACTGCCTGGGCGCCACCTGGGGCCGGGGCCTGCTGCGCGGCCGGACGGCCGGGTGGGTGCTGCTGATCGGGGGCGCGGCGGTCACCGCCGGGCTCGTCCTGCTCGGCGGCTATCCGGCGGCGATGGTCGGGGTGCCCGGCGCCCCGGTCTCCAACCTCAACCCGCCCACCCTGGCGGCCGTCACCTTCGGTCTCACCCAGTGCGGCGCGGCCCTGCTGCTGCGCGGCCCGCTGCGCCGGGTGCTGGCGCGGCCCGCCGCGTGGGCGGCGGTGGCGCTGGTCAACCTCTCCGCGATGACCGTGTTCCTGTGGCACCAGACCGCGATGATGGCGGTCAGCGTGACCACACTGCGGCTGTACGGGCCGCTGCCGGGGCTGCACACCGTGCCCGACGACCTCGGCTGGGTGCTGACGCGGCTGTGCTGGCTGCCGGTGTTCGCGGGGGCGTTGCTGATCTGCTGGGCGGCGTTCCACACGTACGAGGCGGGGCGGCCGCGCAAGGGCGGCGGAGGGGCCGTCCGCGGTGGTGGCGGGGTCGTCCGCGGTGGTGGCGGCGGCGTTCGCGGTGGGAGCCGCGTCGTCCGTGAGGGACGGTTGGCCCGGCATGTGGAGAAGCCCAGTGTCTAAAGTCAAGGGCATGACGGGCGGGCGGATGACGGACCGGCTGGCGGAGGGGGCGCGTGCCCTGCCGCGCACGCTGGGCGAGGGACTGCGCGCGGCGCCGGGCATCCTCCGTGCGGACCTGTGGACGATGCGGCGGGACCCGCTGCCGCGGATGCGCTGGCTGGGCCGGCTGCCCCATGGCCATGTGGTGTTGTTCGCGGTGCTCATGGCCTGGCTCAGCATGGCGCAGTTCCAGGAGCCCGCCCGCCCGGGGACGGCCCAAAACCCGGTGCCTTTGATCGGTCTCGTGGTGCTCGAAGCGCTGGCCGTCCAGGTGGCGCTGACCCGTCCGATACCGGCGTGGTGGCTCTCGACCGCCATGCTGTTGGTGACGGCGCTGGAGGGGGACGGCCGTCTCCCCGAGTACGTGCTCTACCCCTGGAACTACGGCCAGATCGCGCTGCACACCGTCGTGCTGCTCCTCCTCGCGCTGCGGGTCCGCCCCCGGATCGCCGCCGAGGCGCTGGTCCTGACCCTGCTGGTGGGGACGGTCATCGCGGCCCTCGCCACCCGGCCCCACGCGGACGGCATGGACGAGGCGTTCGTGTCCTTCACCACCGCTGTGGTGGTGGGCGCCGCGCTGCGCGGCCGCCGGGTGGCGCGGCGGCGGCTGGTCGAGCAGGAGGAGCTCACCGCGGAGGAGCGGGCCCGGCGCACCCTGCTGGAGGAGCGCAACCGCATCGCCCGCGAGCTGCACGACGTGGTCGCCCACCACATGTCGGTGATCTCCATCCAGGCGCAGGTCGCTCCGCATCTGGCCGAGAACCCCTCCGACGACCTGAAGGAGAACCTCGCGGGCATCCGCCAGAACGCGGTCGAGGCGCTGGCCGAACTCCGCCGCGTGCTGGGCGTGCTGCGCTCCGAGGACGCCCTGGCCGACGGCGCCCGGCACGCCCCGCAGCCCACCCTGGACCGGCTGGACGAGCTGGTGGGCACGGTGCGCGGGACCGGAATCACGATCCTTACGGATGTCACGGGGGAGCGGCGGCCGCTGCCGCCGGGCGTCGAGCTGTCGGCGTTCCGCATCGTGCAGGAGGCACTGAGCAATGTGATGCGGCACGCGCCGGGCGCCCAGGCGCGGGTGGAGCTGGGGTACCAGCGGCGCGGGCTCACCGTCCGGATCGTCAACACGACACCGGACGGGCCCGCCCCGCCCTCGCCGGGCGCCGGACACGGGCTGCTCGGGATGCGGGAGCGCGCTGCGATGCTAGGGGGTGAGCTGACCACCGGCCCGACGCCGGACGGCGGTTACGAGGTGACCGCCGTGCTGCCCACGCACCACCCCGACCCGTCCACCGCCGCGACCGAAACCGCCGAGGACCCCGTATGACGACGACCATCCGCGTCCTGATCGCCGACGACCAGATGATGGTCCGCCAGGGCTTCACGGTGCTCCTCAACGCCGAACCGGACATCGAGGTCGTCGGCCAGGCCGTGGACGGGGCCGACGCCATCGACCAGGTCGCCGAACTGGCCCCGGACGTGGTCCTGATGGACATACGGATGCCGGGAGTCGGCGGTATCGAGGCCACCCGCCGGCTCACCGAACCCGCCGGGGCCACCGTCAAGATCCTGGTCCTCACCACCTTCGACCTCGACGAGTACGTCTACGAGGCGCTGCGCGCGGGCGCGTCCGGGTTTCTGCTCAAGGACGCCTCGGCGGATGAACTGGCCCATGCGGTACGGGTGGTGGCGGCCGGGGACGCGCTGCTGGCGCCGAACATCACCAAGCGCCTGATCGGCGAGTTCTCCCGGGTGAGCGCCGCCGCCCCGCGCGGTCCCCTGCGGGACCGGGTGGGCGATCTGACGGAGCGCGAGACCGAGGTGCTCACCCTGATCGCCCAGGGGCTGTCGAACGCGGAGATCGCCGCACGGCTGGTGGTGGCCGAGCAGACCGTGAAGACCCATGTGAGCCGGATCCTGTTCAAGCTGGGGCTGCGCGACCGGACGCAGGCGGCGGTCTTCGCCTATGAGACGGGGCTGGTGCGCCCGTCCGCGTTCTGACGGGCCCGGCGCGCCTCGTTCTGACGCACCCGCCACGCCTATTGATCTTGTTCTCTCATATGAACTCGCGTTCACATATTGAAGGCATCACGCCATCCATTGACCTGTCGTGTTCACCTCTTTATCGTCACCGGGACCGTCACCGGCCCACCACGACGGAGAACAATGACGTACTCCCCCTCCGGCTGCCCCGGCCTGCCCGGCTGCTCGCCCCGCTGCTCGTCTGCGGGCTGATCGCCGCCGTGCCCCCGGCGTCCGCCGCTCCCGAATCCGACCCCGCCCCGGCGGCCGACGCCCCCGCCGGCGGGGACTGCACGCGCGGGCCGTCCGACGGCTGGGCGCTCTCGTCCGGCCGTATCGATCCCCAGGACAGCTCCCACGCGTATGTGGGCAACGGCTATCTCGGGCAGCGGGTGCCGCCCCAGGGGACCGGGTACTCCGGAGGGGGCGACAAGACCGGCTGGCCGCTGTTCACCCCCCGCTACGACGGCGCCTTCGTCTCGGGCCTCTACGCGCACAACGCGAAGACCACCGAGAACCGGCAGGTCGCCGCCGCCATCCCCACCTGGTCCACGCTGAACGTGGCCACCGGGGGCGCCGGTTCGGAGACCTTCGGCTCCCGGACGCCCGCCGGGCGGATCTCCCACTACCGGCAGACGGTCTTCATGCGGTGCGGGCTGGTGCGGACCTCGCTCACCTGGACCGCGTCCGACGGGCGCGCCACCGACCTCACCTATGACATCGTCGCCGACCGCGCCAACGCGCACGTGGGCGCCGTAAGGATGCGGATGACCCCGCACTGGGGCGGGGACGCGACCGTCACCGACCTCCTCGACGGACGCGGCGCGCGGCGGATGAGCGGGACCGGCGGTGGCGCCCATAAGGACGGCACGGTCGATGTCGGCTTCCGTACGGACGGCACGAAGACCGACGGAGCCGTGGCCTCCACGCTGCGGCCGGGCCCGGGAGTCCGGGCGGGCAAGGCGAGGGCGGAAGGGCCGGAGGGGCCGGAGGGGTCGAAGGGGTCGGAGGCGGCGCGGAAGCTGTCCGCGCGCCAGGCCCTCCGCTTCCCCGTCCGCCCGGGCCGTTCCTACGAGTTCACCAAGTACGTGGGCGTGGACACCGCGCTGACCTCCCGCACCCCGCGCGCCGACGCCCGCGCCGCCTCCCGCCGCGCGGCGGACCAGGGCTGGGACGGGCTGTTCGCCGCGCACAGCGCCGCCTGGCGGCGGCTGTGGCGCTCCGATATCGAGGTGGCAGGGCGCGGCCGGAACGACCTTCAGGACTGGGTGCGCTCCACGCAGTACGGACTGCTGTCGGCCACCCGCGCCGGCTCCCGGAACAGCATCTCGCCGACCGGGCTGAGCAGCGACAACTACGGCGGGCTGATCTTCTGGGACGCCGAGACCTGGATGTACCCCGGGCTGCTCGCCACCCATCCCGAACTCGCCAAGTCGGTGGTGGAGTACCGCTACAAGACCCGCGCGGGCGCCCGCGCCAACGCCCGCAAGCTGGGCTACCCGGGCCTGTTCTACCCCTGGACCAGTGCGGGCAAGGGCGGGCTGTGGACCGAATGCCACAGCTGGGACCCGCCGCACTGCCGCACCCAGAACCACCTCCAGAGCGATATCGCCGTGGCGGCCTGGCAGTACTACGAGGCGACGGGTGACACCCGGTGGCTGCGCGGACGCGGCTGGCCGGTGCTCGAGGGGATCGCCGAGTTCTGGGCCGGACGCGCCACGCGCAACACCGACGGCAGCTACTCGATCAAGAACGTGGCCGGTCCCGACGAGTACAGCAATGGCGTCGACGACGGTGTCTTCACCAACGCCGGAGCCGCCACCGCCCTGCGCGACGCCGCCCGCGCCGCCCGCGTCCTCGGCCGTGAGGCGCCCGCCTCCTGGACCCGGATCGCGGACAAGCTGCGGATTCCGTACGACAAGAAGAAGCAGGTTTTCCAGCAGTACGACGGCTATAAGGGCTCGACCATCAAGCAGGCGGACACCGTGCTGCTGATGTATCCGCTGGAGTGGCCGATGTCCGGTACGTCGGCGGCCAAGACCCTGGACTACTACGCGGCCCGCACCGACCCGGACGGCCCGGCCATGACGGACTCGGTGCACGCCATCGACGCCGCCGCCATCGGCGAGCCCGGCTGCTCCACGTACACCTACCTCCAGCGCTCCATCAAGCCGTTCGTGCGCGGCCCCTTCGACACGTTCTCGGAGGCGCGGGGCGAGAAGGCGGGCGCGCAGGACCCCCTGTCCGGCTCCCCGGCGCATGACTTCCTCACCGGTAAGGGCGGCTTTCTGCAGGTCTTCACCCACGGGCTGACCGGGATGCGGATGGGCGAGGACGGTGTGCGGCTCGACCCGATGCTGCCGCCGCAGCTCCACGACGGCGTCACCCTGCGGGGGCTGCGCTGGCGGGGCCGCACCTACGACGTGGCCATCGGCCCGCACCAGACGACCGTAAGGCTGACCGAAGGCGCGCCGATGCGGATCGAGACCCCGCGGGGCGGAGCGCAGCTCGTGAGCCGGGGCACGCCCGCGGTGCTCAAGACCCGCCGCCCCGACCTCAAGCCGACCGACAACGTCGCGCGCTGCGGGAAGGCGACGGCGAGCACGGAGGAGCCCGGGATGTACGCGGGCGCCGCCGTGGACGGCAACGCGGCCACCGCCTGGGTCCCCGACGCGGACCGGGGCACGCTCACGGCCGATCTCGGCCGCGCCGTGCGACTGGCGAAGGTCAGCCCGGAGTGGACCCGCACCGGGCCCGTCTCCCATGAGGTGCGGACCTCGCTCGACGGCCGCCACTGGCACGAGGGGACGGCCGGCCCGGCCCGCTTCGTGCGCGTCACCGTGCGGTCGGCGGACGACAAGAAGCGCGCGGGCATCGAGGAGTTGCGGGTGACCCGGGCCAAGTGACGCCCTGGCGGGCGGGACAGTGCGGTCCGTGCATGGAGGATCAAGGCACTGTGCACAGGACGCCAATGACATCCCGGCCCCGCTCGGCCCATGCTGATCAGTGACGGGTGAGCAGGGTTACCACGGGGGGAGCCCCGCTCACCTGTTCGTCCAGAGCGCCGTATGGCGGAAGTCCCGAGGGGGGACGCCATAGGCTCCGCGGAAGGCACGGCTGAAGTCCGCGGCGTGGCTGAAACCCCAGCGGGCGGCGATGGCATGGATGGGGGTGTCGCCCAGAGCGGGATCGGCGAGGTCGCGGCGGCAGCGTTCCAGGCGCTGGGCGCGGATCCACGCGGAGACCGTGTGCCCCTGCTCCTCGAAGAGGCGGTAGAGGTACCGGAGCGAGATGTGATGGGCCGCGGCGATCGACGCCGGGGTGAGCCCCGGGCTGTGCAGGTTCTGCCGGACGAATTCCTCGATGCGTAACCGCAGGGTGCGCCGACGGCTCTCGGGGGTGAGCCGGTTCTCGGCGCGCGCCTCGGCACCGGCGTCCAGCTCATGCGCGAGCAGCGCGTTGAGCAGATCGACGGCGACGGTGCCGAGGCGCGGTGCGTCGGCCGGGCCGTAGCGGTCGGATTCGGCGGCCAGCCGGATGAGGAAGTCGGCGAGCATGGCCCCGATGCCGGACCGCCCGGACAGCCGCTGCCCGAGCAGCCGGTTGAGCTCGGCCGCCGGGAACGGCAGCAGCGAAGGGCTGAGGGTGATCGACATCCCGTCGACCCGGCCACGCTCGCACACCGCCAGATACGGCGTGGAGGTCGAGGTGAGCATGAGCTGCCGGGCGCCGACCGTGGCTTCGACGTCCCCGTGGCGCACATCGCTCTCGCCGCTCAGGGTGAGCCGCAGATGGTAGAGCTCCGGGTCGGAGCGCCGGATATGGGCCGCCGTCCGCTCGTTGCGCAGTGACGGTACGGAGGTGGAGGTCAGCGTCACCTCGCCGAGGCTCACCCCGCCCCGTACGCTCGCGCGGAAGTCGTGCTCATGGTCGCTGCGGAGCTCCATCGGGATCGCCGTCAGCTCGCACAGGGCGCGCCAGGCCGCGAATCGCTCCGCGGGCGGGATGTCGTCGATCTGGAGTCCCGTCACGATCATCACCCTTTCGCCGTACGGTGGTGAGCTTTTCGGTGGACGCGACCTTAGACAGCCCTGCCAAGTGTTTGATGAACGGTCCGGTATTGAACAGTCCGCTTTTGGGCGATTCCGTGAACGCGTATCCGGTTGGGGGCGGAGCGGGCCGAGGGGGCGGCCCGGCCGGGTGTGACCCGGTCCGATTGTTGCCGAAGGATGAAATCCGCACATCAGTGTGTTGGTGCCTTCCGGAAGCGTGTGCGGATCGGGAGGTCAACGGGTGGCGGACGTAGCGGCGGACGCAACGGATGAAACGGGCAAAAAGGGTAAGAGTGGGTCAGATGTGGGCGGGCCGGATGTCGGGCAGGGCTGGGTAAGGCGGCTGTTCGGCTACTGCTGGCTGTACCGCAAGGATGTGCTGCTCGCCCTGGGTGCCTCGCTCGCCGGAATGGCCGTCATGGCGCTCGTCCCGCTGGTGCCGAAGCTGATCATCGACGATGTGATCGTCCAGCACGACCGGTCGCTCGCCCCCTGGGCCACCCTGCTGATCGTCGCCGCCCTCGTGGTGTACGTCCTCACCTATATCCGCCGCTTCTACGGCGGACGGCTCGCCCTGGACGTCCAGCACGCCCTGCGCACCGAGATGTACGCGTCCATCGCCCGCTTCGACGGCAGACGGCAGGACACCCTCTCCACCGGCCAGATCATCGGCCGGGCCACCAGCGACCTCCAGCTCATCCAGGGCCTGCTCTTCATGGTGCCGATGATGATCGGCAACATCCTCCTCTTCCTGGTCTCGCTCGTCGTGATGGCGACGCTCTCGCCGCTGCTCACCGTCGTCGCCCTCGCCGTCGCCCCCGCCCTGTGGATCCTCGCCTCGCGCAGCCGCATCCGGCTCTTCCCCGCCACCTGGTACGCCCAGGGGCAGGCGGCCGCCGTCGCGGGTGTCGTCGACGGGGCCGTGACCGGTGTCCGGGTGGTCAAGGGGTTCGGGCAGGAGGCGCAGGAGACCGACAAGCTGCGGGCGGTCGGCCGCCGGTTGTTCGCCGCCCGGCTGCGGACCGTACGGCTGAACTCCCGCTACACCCCCGCCCTCCAGGCCGTCCCCGCCCTCGGTCAGGTCGCCATGCTGGCGCTCGGCGGCTGGATGGCCACCCGCGGCCAGATCACCCTCGGCACCTTCGTGGCCTTCTCGACGTATCTCGCCCAGCTCGTGGGCCCGGTGCGGATGCTCACGATGCTGTTGACCATCGGCCAGCAGGCGCGGGCCGGGGTCGAGCGGGTCTTCGAGCTCATCGACACCGAGCCGGTCATCGACGAGCGCCCCGGCGCCCGGGAGCTTCCCGAGGACGCCCCGGCGACGGTCGAGTTCGACCGGGTGAGCTTCGGCTACGACCCCGAGCGCCCGGTGCTCTCCGAGGTGTCCCTGCGGATCGAGCCGGGCGAGACCCTGGCCGTCGTGGGCGCCTCCGGAAGCGGCAAGTCGACGCTGTCCATGCTGCTGCCGCGCTTCTACGACGTGTCGTCGGGCGCGGTGCGGATCGGCGGCCACGATGTGCGGGAGCTGACGTACGACTCGCTGCGCGGGGCGGTCGGGCTGGTGCCGGAGGACAGCTTCCTCTTCTCCGACACCGTGCGCGCCAACCTCGCCTACGGGCGGCCGGACGCGAGCGAGGAGCGGATCCGGGCCGCCGCCCGTGCCGCGCAGGCCGACGGCTTCATCTCCGCGCTGCCGCACGGCTATGACACCGAGGTCGGCGAGCAGGGGCTGACCCTCTCCGGCGGCCAGCGCCAGCGGCTGGCCCTGGCCCGCGCGATCCTCACCGACCCCCGGCTGCTCGTCCTCGACGACGCCACCTCGGCGGTGGACGCGCGGGTCGAGCACGAGATCCACGAGGCGCTGCGGGGCGTCATGGCGGGCCGTACGACCCTGCTGATCGCCCACCGCCCCTCCACGCTCGCCCTCGCCGACCGCATCGCGGTCCTGGACCGGGGCCGGGTCGTGGACGTGGGCACGGATGAGGAGCTGAGGGCGCGGAGCGCGGTGTACCGGCGGCTGCTGGCGGACGGGTCCGAGACCGTCGCCGCCCCGGGCGGCGACGGCCCGGCCGCGGCCCATGCCGAGCCGCGCGGCGGCGACGCCTCCGCGCACGCGGTGGGCCTCGCCGGGGCGTTCGGCGGGGAGTCCGCCGCGACGGGGTTGGCCGAGCCGGGTATCGACGGCGGGCCGTCCGCGGACGGCGACGGCGCGGCGCATGGCCGTGAGGAGTGCCCGTGCCTGACGGTGGGCCTACAGGCGCGTGGTGGCGACGATCCCGGGCATGCCGTCGGTGAGACGGCTTGCGACGGGGCGGCGACCGAGCCGTGGGTGCGGTCGGACGGTGGTAACGGGCGGGGCCGGCCGCGCGGCGGGGACGACCCCGAGCATGCCGACGGCTGCCCCCGGCCCGGCGGGGTGACCCCGGAGCTATGGGTGCGGCCCGATGGTGACGGCCGTAAGGACGACACGGCGGCGGGAGCGGGAGCCGCGGCCGTGGCCGGGCCCGGGTTCGCGGGGGCGCTGTCCGGGATGCCCGCCACCCCCGAGCTGCTCGCCAAGGTCGCCGCCCTGCCGCCCGCCACCGACACCCCCGACATCGACGAGGAGCAGGCCGCCCGCCCCGAGGAGACGTACGGGCTGCGGCGGCTGCTGCGCGGCTTCGGGGCGCCGCTGGCGGTCGCGTTGTTGCTCGTCGCCGTGGACGCGGTCGCCGGTCTGCTGCTGCCCGTGCTCATCCGGCACGGCATCGACCAGGGTGTCCAGCGGCTCGCGCTCGGGGCGGTGTGGGCCGCCTCCGGGCTCGCGCTCCTGGTCGTCCTCGTGCAGTGGGCCGCCCAGATCGGCGAGACGCGGATGACCGGGCGGACCGGTGAACGGGTGCTCTACGCACTGCGCGTCAAGATCTTCGCGCAGCTGCAGCGGCTCGGCCTCGACTACTACGAGCGCGAGCTGAGCGGCAAGATCATGACGCGGATGACCACCGACGTCGACGCGCTGTCCACGTTCCTCCAGACCGGCCTGGTCACCGCCGTCGTCAGCCTGCTGACCTTCTTCGGCATCCTGGTCGCGCTGCTGATCATCGACGTGGGCCTCGCGCTGGTGGTCTTCCTGACCCTCCCGCCGCTCATCATCGGCACCGTCGTCTTCCGGCGCCTCAGCGTCAAGGCGTACGAACTGGCCCGCGAGCGCGTGAGCGTGGTCAACGCGGATCTGCAGGAGAGCGTGGCGGGGCTGCGGATCGTGCAGGCGTTCCGGCGCGAGCGGTCCGGCCGGGAGCGGTTCGCGGCACGCAGCGACGCCTACCGCCAGGCGCGGCTGCGCGGTCAGCGGCTGATCTCGGTGTACTTCCCGTTCGTCCAGCTGCTGTCGTCCGTGGCCTCCGCGCTGGTGCTCATCGTGGGCGCCGGGCGGGTCGGGGACCACACGCTGACGGCGGGCGCGCTGGTGGCCTATCTCCTCTACATCGACCTGTTCTTCGCCCCCGTCCAGCAGCTCTCCCAGGTCTTCGACGGCTATCAGCAGGCGTCGGTGTCACTGGGCCGCATCCAGGAGCTGCTGCGCGAGCCCACCACCACACCGGTCGCCGACGACCCGCGCGAGGTGCCCACGACGCGCGGCGAGATCGCCTTCGACGATGTGCGGTTCCGGTACGGGGACGACGAGGAGGCGCTGGCGGGTATCTCGCTCACGATCCCCGCGGGGCAGACCGTGGCATTCGTCGGGGAGACCGGGGCCGGTAAGTCCACGCTGGTCAAGCTGGTGGCCCGGTTCTACGACCCGACCGGGGGCGCCGTGCGGGTGGACGGCGTGGATCTGCGCGAGCTCGACCTCACCGGCTACCGCGGCCACCTCGGGGTGGTCCCGCAGGAGCCGTATCTCTTCGCCGGGACGGTGCGCGACGCCATCGCCTACGGACGGCCCGGGGCGAGCGACGCGGAGGTGGAGGCCGCCGCTCGGGCGGTCGGCGCCCATGCCATGGTGGCGTCGCTCGACGGTGGCTATCTGCACGAGGTCTCCGAGCGCGGGCGCAATCTCTCCGCCGGGCAGCGGCAGTTGATCGCACTGGCGCGCGCCGAGCTGGTGAACCCGGACATCCTGCTGCTCGACGAGGCCACGGCCGCGCTCGATCTGGCCACCGAGGCGCTGGTCAACCAGGCCACGGATCGTCTGACGGGACGGCGCACCACGCTGGTCGTCGCGCACCGGCTGACCACCGCCGCTCGTGCGGACCGGGTGGTGGTCCTGGACCATGGCCGGGTCGTCGAGGACGGCACTCATGAGGAGCTGGTGGCGCGGGACGGCCGGTACGCCGCGCTGTGGCGCACGTTCATGGGCGAGACGGCCCCTGCCGTCGTCTGAGCAACCCGGTGCCCGCCGTGGGCCCTTCGTCGCGTGGCAGCGCGGCGGATGGGCCCGCGTCGCGGGGCGGTGTGCACGGGTCATCCGCCGTACGGCGGTGACGCTCAGCGTTCGCCCGCTGTTACGTACGGTAACATCACGGTTCCATGCCGCTGGCCCTCGCTATGGCCTCCACCTCCCGCCGGTCCTGCTCCCGCTGCTCCGCCTCGGCCGCCACCCGCTGCTTGTGGCGGTGCAGGAAATCGGGGTCCCCGGCCCGCTCCTGAGGCACCAGCACCTTCATGCCCTTGGCGTGCGGGCTGTCGCCGAGGTCGACCACCACCCGCTCGTCCTGGGACGTGAGCAGGCCGAACAGCACCAGCAGCTCGGCCTGAAGAGCGGGGGTGAACAGCTCTTTCTCCTCCGGCCCCATACCGAGCTCGTACGTCCCCCCGCGGACGGCCGGTGAGGTGCTCAACTCGCGCAGCAGCCGCATCAGCAGCTCGAGCGAGCGGGGATCGATTCGTTCCTGCAATTCGTTCAGATACCGCGTCAGCCGCTCGGCCCGTTCACTCCGGTCGTGCCGTTCGTCTCGGTCCATACAGGCAGCATGAGCCATCACAGCCCGCTACGAAAGAGGGCGACGGTAACAACTCTCCGTATCCGGCGTCGTGTTGGAGCACCGACGACCTCTGGCGACCCGAGTGTGTGCCCGGATAGGTTCTCGGCGGCCTGTGCGAATTCTCGGGCCACAAGAGTCATGACGGCAACAAGGGGAGGGTGCATGCGCAAGATGCTCAGATGGCTGGTGGCGCTCGCGATACTGATGGGGGCGGTCGGTGCGGGCGCCGGAGGCGCGTCCGCGGAGCCGGCCGCCCCCGCCCAGCCGGATATCAAGGAGCGCGTCCTGGCGATTCCGGGGATGCGTTTCGTGGAGGAGCAGCCCTACGAGGGCTATCGCTTCCTCGTCTTCACCTACGCCCAGCCGGTGGACCACCGGCATCCCTCCAAGGGCACCTTCCAGCAGCGGTTCACCCTGCTGCACAAGGCCACCGACCGGCCCACGGTCTTCTACACCTCGGGCTACAACGTGACCACCGCACCGCGCCGCAGTGAGCCGACGCAGCTCGTGGACGGCAACCAGGTGTCCATGGAGTACCGTTTCTTCACTCCCTCCCGGCCTCAGCCCGCCGACTGGTCCAAGCTGGACATCCGGCAGGCCGCGAGCGACCAGCACCGCCTCTACCGGGCCCTGAAGCCCATCTACGGCAAGAAGTGGCTGGCCACCGGCGGCAGCAAGGGCGGTATGACGGCCACCTACTACCGCCGCTTCTATCCGCACGACATGGACGGCACCGTCGCGTATGTCGCGCCCAACGACGTGGCCAACAACGAGGATTCCTCCTACGACCGCTTCTTCGCGGGCGTCGGCACGGCCGAGTGCCGCACCAAGCTCAACGCGGTGCAGCGCGAGGCGCTGGTGCGGCGCGACGAGATCGTGCAGCGCTACCAGAAGTGGGCGGACGACGAGAAGCAGACCTTCACCGTCGTCGGCAGCGCCGACAAGGCGTACGAGAACGTGGTCCTGGACCTGGTGTGGGCCTTCTGGCAGTACCACCTGCTGAAGGACTGCGCGGACGTCCCCGCCCCGACCGCGTCGACCGACGAGCTGTACGGCTTCATCGACGAGATCTCGGGCTTCTCCGCCTACACCGACCAGGGCCTGGAGACCTACACGCCGTACTACTACCAGGCGGGCACCGAGCTCGGCTCGCCCACCTTCGAGACCCCGCACCTGGACGGGCTGCTGCGCTACCCCGGTATCTACGCCCCGCGCAATTATGTGCCGCGCGACATCCCGATGCGCTTCACGCCGGGCGTGATGCGGGACGTCGACAACTGGGTGCGGCACGACGCCCGGCGGATGCTCTTCGTCTACGGCCAGAACGACCCGTGGGGCGCCGAGCGCTTCCGGGTCGGCAAGGGTGCCAAGGACTCCCACGTCTACACGGTCGCCGGCGGCAACCACGGCTCCAGCATCGCCCAGCTCACGGGCGAGGAGAAGGCCGAGGCCACGGCGGAGGTGCAGCGGTGGGCGGGCGTCAGCCCGACCAGCAAGCCGCTGGCCCGGCATGACGCCAAGCTGGACCGTCGCGAGGTCGAGCGCGAACCGGCCTTGCGGCCGTAAGCGGGCCCATTCGTGGGCGACGAGGGTGTCCGCCCCGGCGGACACCCTCGTCGCGGGCAAACTCTGACCGGCGCTCAATACCCCAGCCCGTGCCCGATCGGGTACAGCACCCGGGACGGGTCGTCGGCGCGCCGCACCGCGACCGGCAGCCTGCCGCGCGGGGTGACCCGCCCCGCGATCACCCGGGCGGCGGCGCGCAGCTCCACGTCCGTCCAGCAGTACGTGGCCAGCGACGCGGCGGGCTCCGTGCCGCGTCCGCCCAGCCGCGCGATGTCGTACGGATCGCGCAGCGCCAGATGCACCACCGGCACCCCGGTGGCCACCAGCCGTGCGACCAGGGTGCGCTGGGCGGATCCGGAGGCGATGTCGTACGTCGCCACGATCACCGCGTCCCGCCCCCGCGCCGCCGCGACCGCCGCCTCGATCCGCTCGGGCGAGGGGCCGGGCGAGTCGCCCGTGCCGGTGGGCAGCGCCTTGGCCGCGAAGCCGAGGCCGGACAGGGCGCGGGCCAGGACGGCCGTCGGCGGGCCGCCGGTGCCCGAGGGCGCGGCGGCGTCCACCCCCACCACCAGCAGGTCGTGATGGCGGCTCGGTGACAGCGGCAGCAGCCCGCCCCGGTTGGTGATCAGGGTGGTGGTGCGCTCGGCGATCCGGTCGGCGGTGGCCCGGTGCTCCCGGGTGCCCACCGTGCGGTTGACCGCGCGGTCGCTGGTGTACGGATCGTCGAACAGCCCCCGGCGCGCCTTGAGTTCCAGGATGCGCCGCAGCGAGCGGTCGATCCGGTCCTCGTCGAGCTCGCCCGCCCGGACGGCCTTGCGCACGCCCTCGAAGGCGCGGGACAGGCTCGGCGGGTTGAGCAGCTGGTCCACCCCCGCCTTGAGCGCGAGCACCGGCACCCGGTCGTCGCCGTACTTCTTCCGCACCCCCGCCATGCCGAGCGAGTCGGTGACCACCACCCCGTCGTAGCCCAGCTCCTCGCGGAGCACACCGGTGAGGATGGGTCGGGAGAGCGTGGCGGGGTCGTCGGCCGGATCGAGTGCGGGGAACAGCAGATGCGCCGTCATGATCGAGTCGATCCCGGCCTCGATCGCGGCCCGGAACGGCGGCGCGTCCAGCCGCTCCCACTCCTTGCGGGAGTGGGTGATCCGCGGCAGGCCGACATGGCTGTCCACGGAGGTGTCGCCATGGCCGGGGAAGTGTTTGGCGGTGGCCGCGACCCCGGCGCTCTGATAGCCCTCCACCTGAGCCGCCACCAGCCGCGCCACGGCCTTCGGATCGGCCCCGAACGAGCGCACGCCGATCACCGGATTGGCGGGGTTGACGTTGACGTCCGCGATCGGGGCGTAGTCCTGCCGGATGCCGAGCGCGGCCAGCTCCGCCCCCGCGGTGCGGGCGGCCGTACGGGCGTCGGCCGCGCTGCCGCCCGCGCCGAGCGCCATGGCGCCCGGGAACAGCGTGGCGGGCGCGCCGACCCGGGCGACGGTGCCGTACTCCTGGTCGACGGAGAGCAGGACGGGGACGGGCACGGAGGCGGCCAGCGCGGCCCTCTGGATGCCGCCCGAGAGCGCGGCGACCTGGTGGGGGTCGCGGATGTTGTGCGCCCATCCGATGTACATCACCCCGCCCACGTGATACTTCGCGATCAGCTCGGCGGCGTTGTCGACCCCGATCTCCTTGCGGTTGGCCGCGACATCGGCCGGATCGGGGTGGGTGGCCGAATGGCCGTACACCCGCATCACGAAGAGCTGGCCGATCTTCTGGTCCAGCGTCATCCGGCCGATGAGCTCGTCGATCCGCCGGCGGTCGCGCTCCTGGTCCCGGCCGGGCTCCGTGGTGGCTCGTGAGGGCGTCGCGGAAGGGCTGCCGGAACCGGCGGTGGTGCGGCGCGCGGGGGCCGCGGGCGCGGGGGAGCTGTTCGTCGGCGCACTGCAGGCACCGGCCGCGGCGGCGGCCAGGGTGGCGGTGAGCAGGGCGCGGCGAGACGTCGTCGTGTGCACCCGCACTCCTTCCATGGGACGTTCGGAGGGGGTGGCCGAAGGTGGTCCAGGACACGCTGGGACACAAAGCGCGGCCGGGTCAAGGAGAGTTGGACTTTCCGACGGCCCGGAAACGTCAAGGAAAAGACTCGTTAAAGACGGGGATCTGGCGCTCGTGCGAAACCGGCGCTAATGTAGCGATCGGGTATGCGCACTGTTTGTATGCGGCATCCGTTCTCGCTTAGGTTCCGTTTTCATGACCCCATCGACGGGTGCCAAGCCCCCCACACATATCGCCATGTTCGGCATCGCGGCGCACGGGCACGTCAACCCGAGCCTGGAGATGATCCGCGAGCTGGTGGCCCGCGGCCATCGGGTGACCTACGCCATCCCCGAGTCGTTCGCCGAGAAGGTCGCCGAGACCGGCGCCGAGCCGAAGACCTACACCTCGGTCCTCCACGGTGAGAATGTGCCGGGCGCCAGAGGATCCGATCTGATCGACTACATCGAGCCGTTTCTCACCGAGGCGGAGCAGGCGCTGCCGCAGCATCTGGCGGCCTACGAGGGCGATGAGCCGGATCTGGTGATGTACGACGTCACGGCGTACCCGGCACATGTCCTCGCCCATCGCTGGGGCGTCTCCGCCGTCGAGCTGGCGCCCAGCTTCGTGCCCTGGGACGGGTACCGCGAAGAGGTCTTCGAGCCGATGTACGCGCAGCTGCGGTGCTCCGAGCGCGGCCGGGCCTACTACGCGCGCTACCGCGCCTGGCTCGAGGACAACGGACTGGCCGGCACCGACCCCGACCGGCTCATCGGCCGTCCCAGCCGCTGTGTCGCCCTCATCCCCGAGCTGCTCCAGCCCAACGCCGACCGCGTCGACCCATCCGTCTACAGCTTCGTCGGCGGCTGCCAGAGCGCCCGCCGCGAGGCGGCGGAGTGGCCCCGCCCGGAGCGGGCCGCCGAGACCGACCGGATCCTGCTGGTCTCGCTCGGCTCGACCTGGACCAAGGAGCCCGGCTTCTACCGCGCGTGCGTCGCGGCGTTCGGAGACCTGCCGGGGTGGCATGTGGTGCTGCAGATCGGCGAGTTCGTCGATCCGGCCGACCTCGGCGAGGTCCCCGCCAATGTCGAAGTGCACAGCTGGATACCGCAGTTGAGCATCCTGCGGAAGGCCGACGCCTTCGTCACCCACGCGGGTGCGGGCGGCGCCCAGGAGGGGCTGGCCTGCGGGGTGCCGATGGTCGCCGTACCGCAGGCCGTCGATCAGTTCAGCAACGCGGACACCCTCGAAGCGCTCGGCGTCGGCCGCCATCTGCCCAAGGAGGAGGCCACCGCGCCGGCGCTGCGCAAGGCCGTGCTCGACCTGGTGGACGACCCCGAGGTGGCGGCCCGCTGTGCCGCGCTCAAGGCGCGGATGGCCGCCGAGGGCGGACCGGACCGCGCGGCGGACCTGATCGAGGCGGAGCTGCCCGTCTGAACGGTCGCCCTATGGGCGCACCGGGCCCCCTGGGCGCCCCTTGGGTGCCCGCGGTGTGCCCCTTGGGCGCCGCCGACGCTCTGGGAGGGGTGTCGCGTCGGCGGCGGGGTGCTGCTGGCCGCGGGCGGCGGAGAGGTGGTCAGCGACGCAGTCAGCGGCGAGGCCGATTACCGCCATGCGGAGACTCCCCATCAGCACACCGCTTCGACGCGTCGCGGCTCGCACCGGTTCCGCAACGGGTGTGCGGAGAGAGGATCGGCGAGGTGGGACGTACGCGCCCCAAGCGGCGGCGCCGGGCAGCCAGTTGAGCCGGTGCCCTGCCGGTGCTCAGACCGTGCGCCGCGGCCAGAGGCCGCCCAGCAGCCGTACCGTTTCGGTGATGGCGGGGCGGCGGGCCGCGCCGGTGCGCCACAGGGCGTACAGCCGCCGCACCGGGACCGGCTCCAGGGGCAGCGCCAACACCCCGTCCGGCAGCGGACCGCGCCCCAGGCGGGGCATGAGGGCGACGCCGAGACCGGCCGCCACCAGGGCGATCTGGGTGTGGTTCTCGGCCGCCTGATACGCCAGGTCCGGATCATGGCCCGAGGCGCGCAGCGTACGGACCAGCCAGTCGTGGCACACCGACCCGGGCGGCTGGCAGATCCACCGCTGCCCCGGCAGGTCCTCGCGGCGCAGCGCCCGCCGTGCGGCCCGCTCGGCCAGCGGATGTCCGGCCGGGACGAGCAGATCGCACAGGTCGTCGCCGATGACCGCCCGCTCCTGCCCCTCCGGGGCGGGCAGCGGGGCGATGTCCCAGTCATGGGCCACCGCCAGGTCGATGACCCCCTGCGCCACCAGGTCCACCGACAGATGCGGATCCACTTCGAGCAGCCGGGCGTCCAGGGAGGGGTGTTCGGCCGCGAGCGCGGCCAGCACCACGGGCATCAGCCCGCGCGCCGCCGAGGCGAAGGCGCCGATCACCAGCCGGCCCATCGGCTGTCCGCGCCGCTCCTCCAGGGTGGTCTCGGCCTCCTCGACGATGGCCAGCAACTGCTGGGCGGTGGCGGCCAGATGCCGCGCCGCGTCGGTCAGCGCGATGCCCCGGCCCTGCCGCTCCAGAAGGGTGGTCCGGGTCTCCCGCTCCAACTTGGCGATCTGCTGCGATACGGCGGACGGGGTGTAGCCGAGCGCGGTCGCGGCGGCGCTGACCGAGCCGTGCACGGACACCGCGTGCAGCGCCCGCAGCCGGGCCAGATCCAGCATGGGCCCTCCCCCCTTTGGCTGGTACCGCGTCGTTGACCGGTCCCGCGTCTTTAACCGTTACTGCGTCTTTAACCGTTACTGCATCCAAGCATGAAGACATCCGCGCTGGTGCTACCAGGTCCCGGCCCCTGATCCTCGACCCATGCGACCTGTGCACATAGCCCTCGCCGTGCTGGTCACGGCCCTGTGGGGGGTCAACTTCGTGGTCATCGAGATGGGCCTCGACCACTTCCCGCCCCTGCTCTTCTGCGCCCTGCGATTCCTGGTGGCCGCGCTGCCCGCCGTCTTCCTGGTCGGCCCGCCGAGGGTCGCCTGGCGATGGATCCTGGGGGTGGGGCTGGCCCTGGGGGTGGCCAAGTTCGGGCTGCTGTTCATCGGGATGCACGAGGGGATGCCCGCCGGGCTCTCCTCGCTGGTGCTGCAGATCCAGGCGGTGTTCACCGCGCTGTTCGCGGCCGTCGTGCTCGGCGAACGCCCCGGTCGGCGGCGACTGCTGGGCATGGCCGTCGCCCTCGCCGGGATCGCGGTGGCCGCCGTGGACGAGGGCACCTCGGGGCCGCTCATCGGCTTCGTCCTCGTCGTCGCGGCGGCCGCCTTCTGGGGTGTTTCCAACGTCCTCACCCGCAAGGCGGCGCCGCCCGACGCCCTGAACTTCATGGTGTGGGTGAGCGTGGTGCCCGTACTGCCGCTGCTCGGGCTCTCGCTGATGTTCGAGGGCGCGGGGCCCGACCTGGACGCGCTGAGCAGGCTCGACTGGGCCGGAGTGGGCGCGATCGTCTACGTCGCCTGGGTCACCACCGTGTTCGGCTTCGGGGTCTGGGGCTTTCTGCTGCGCACCTACGACGCCTCGACGGTCGCCCCCTTCTCGCTGCTGGTGCCGGTCTTCGGGATGTCCTCGGCGGCCCTGGTGCTGGGGGAGGGGATCAGCGCACCGCGCTGGCTGGCGGCGGCGCTGCTGGTGGGCGGCGTGGCCCTGACCTCGCTCCCGCGCCCACCGCGCCTCCGGCGCGGGGCGCGCCGTGGACCTGAGGTGCCCGGGGTGGACCGCCGCCCCGAGCCGGACGGCCCCGAGGCGGGCGGGCTTGAGCCGGGCGGGCTTGAGCCGGGCGGGCTTGAGCCGGACGGCCCCGAGGCGGGCGGGCTTGAGCCGGGCTCTGCTGGGGCCCCGGCGTGGTCAGGCCGCGTCGGTCAGCAGACGTAGCAGGTGCTCCCGGCCCGGGGCCAGCAGCTCCGGGAACTCCCGCGCCTGCGGATACCACCGCTTCTCGTACTCCCAGCACAGCCAGCCGTCCCAGCCCTCGCGGCTGAGCAGTTCCACGCACTCGGTCAGCGGCAGCACCCCCTCACCCAGCGGCAGCGGGGTGGTGTCGTCGGCCGAGGCGATGTCCTTGACCTGGACGTAGCCCAGATGCGGGAAGAGCGCCGGATAGCTGGTGGCCGGGTCCTCACCGCCCAGCCAGGTGTGCATCACATCCCAGATCGCCCCGACGCTGCCATGGCCCACCAGCCCGAGGACGCGGGCCGCGTCCGCGCCCGTCCGATGCGAGTCGTGGGTCTCCAGCAGCAGCCGTACGTCGAGGTCGGCGGCGCGGGGCGCGGCCGCGGCGAGCCGCCGGGCAGCCGTGGCGTCGGCCTCCTCCGGGCTCTGCTCCCCGCCGCCGGGGAAGACGCGGACATGGCGGGCGCCCAGGTCGTGGGCGAGCTCCAGCAGCTCCCGCAGCCCGGCCAGCACCGGCTCGTCCGGCCCGGCCTGGGCGGCGCGCACATACCCGGCGACGGTGAGGATCTCGATCCCGGCGTCCCGGAACTCCGCCACCACCCGGGCGCGTTCATCCGCCCCGATCCCCGGGTGCACCGGCTCCTCGGGGTGGGCGCGCAGCTCCACGCCGTGGTACCCGGCCCCGGCGGCGAGCCGGGCGACGTCGGGCATGGGCATACCGGGGACGCCGAGAGTGGAGAAGGCGAGCTTCATGCGGGCTCCCTTGATGGGGGTCGTGCGGTACGTGGGGATCTTCCTGCCCTTCATCCGGGACGCTAAGCAGGGGCACGAGTCGGGTCAATCCTGACCTCACGCCCACGGCGTGTCTTGGCGGGCGGGCAGGCCGTGGCCCGCCCGCCCGGTGCCGCGTGCGGGCGGCCGGGCCCGGCGGGCCGTGGCCGCTCAGCGGGCAGGGTGCGGGCTACGCCTGCCTCAGGTGTCCGAGGAGTGTGCGGGGGCCCCGGGGCGCGGGTGAGGGGCGGCGCGGACGGCCTCGGTAGTCGGCCAGGCCGTGGCGGCCCGTTACGTCGTGGCCGACCGCCCGGTTCTGCGGGCGCCCGGTGTCCCGTGGGGCGGCCGCTTCACCGGATGGGCGTGTTCGTCGACCCCGTGGGGAATTCCTCGATGCCGAGGACCTGAAGGAGCTGCAGGCGCTCGCGGGTCTCGGCGTCCGCCGGGGTGAGCACCAGCAGGAGCTGGCCCTGGTCGGGAGTGACCAGGGTCTCGCAGTCCAGCACCAGGCGGCCCACCCGCGGATGCAGCAGGGTCTTGCGGTCGGCGCGCCGGACCGCCACCTCGTGCTCGGCCCAGAGCCGGCGGAAGTCGGCGCTCGCGCCCCGCAACCGGTCGATGAGTCCGGTGACCGTGGGGTCGCCGGACCGGCGGCCGGCGGCCGCGCGCAGATCGGCCACGAGCTGCCGGGAGTGGTGCTCCCGCTCCTCGGGCGGGGCGGCGGCGCGCTCGGCGGGGTCGGTGAACCATCGGTAGGCGATGTAGCGCCGGTCGCCGGAGAAGCCGGTGTGGTCGCCGGTCAGCAGGACGGCCGCACGGTTCTGGGCGAGGACCTCGCCCAGGTCGGACAGGACCAGGGCCGGGTTGTCGCCGAGCAGGTCGAGCATGCGGATCAGACCGGCGCGCGCCAGGCCGGCCACCCCGTCCGCGGGCGGGGGCCGGTGCCCTGCCAGGTGGAACAGGTGGTCGCGCTCGTCCTCGGAGAGGCGCAGCGCCCGGGCCAGCGCGCCGAGGAGCTGCGGTGAGGGCTGACTGCTGCGGCCCTGCTCCAGGCGGACGACGTAGTCCACCGACATGCCCGCGAGCATGGCCACCTCTTCCCGGCGCAGACCGCTGGTCCGGCGCCGGGGGCCGTCGGTGATGCCGACCTCGGCCGGGCGGATCGCCTCGCGGCGACGGCGCAGGAAGTCGGCGAGCTGGTCACGTTCCATCTCCCCAGGGTCCCTCGCGGCGGGCGGACCATCCAGGGAGCGGCTCTCCCACGATGAACGCTCCGCTCCCGTGGGCCGCGGCGCGGGCGCAGGGTGGGTGACAGATCCACATCAGATCGACGACGAGGAGAACGCGATGCAGAGGCGAACCCTGGGCAGCACCGGCCCGGCCGTTTCCCCCGTGGGGCTGGGCGGCATGAGCATGTCGGGCGCGTACGGCGTCGCCGACCGTACGGAAAGCATCGCCACCGTGCATGCCGCACTGGAGGCGGGCGTCACGCTGATCGACACCGCCGACTTCTACGCCATGGGCCACAACGAGCTGCTGCTCGCCGAGGCGCTGCGCGGCCGCGATCGCGACAGCTACACGCTGAGCGTCAAGTTCGGCATGCTGCGGGGGCCCGGCCCCGGGGCCGCCGGGCATGACGGCCGTCCCGAGGCGGTGAAGAACTTCCTGGCCTACTCGCTGACCCGGCTGGGCACCGACCACATCGACATCTACCGTCCCGCCCGGCTGGACCCTGCGGTACCGATCGAGGAGACGGTGGGCGCGATCAAGGAGATGATCGACGCCGGGTACGTACGGCACCTCGGCCTCTCGGAGGTCGACGCGGCGACGATCCGCCGGGCGCACGCCGTGCATCCGGTCGCCGACCTGCAGATCGAGTACTCGCTGATCTCCCGCGCGGTGGAGGCGGACGTCCTGCCCACGCTCCGTGAGCTCGGCATCGGACTGACCGCGTACGGCGTCCTGGGCCGCGGCCTCATCTCCGGTCACTGGACCGCCGACCGCACCGCCGGCCCCGGCGACGCCCGCGCGTTCAGCCCGCGGTTCGCGAGCGAGAACGTGGCACACAACCTCGCCCTCGTGGACGCGCTGCGCCGGGTGGCCGAGGCGAAGGGGTGCACCGTCGCCCAGCTTGCCATCGCCTGGGTCTTCGCCCAGGGCGAGGACATCGTGCCGCTGGTCGGCGCCCGCACCCGCGAGCGGCTGGCCGAGGCGCTGCCCGCGACGGAGCTGACCCTCACCGCCGACGACCTCGCCGAGATCGAGAAGGCGATGCCCCGGGGCGCGGCGCGCGGCGACCGCTACCCGTCCGCGTTCATGTCCGGCCTCGGCGTGGGGAACTGAGGCTCGCTGCCGCGCTCGCTCAGCCCGCCGTCAGCCGCCATAGCGAGGTGACCTCCGCCGCGCGGGCCGTGTGGAGGGGGTCGGTGGGGTCGAGGGCGCGGGGGTGGGCGGGGCGGATGTCCAGGCGGGCCGTGACCGTCAGGCCCGCCGTGGCGAAGGCGGTCAGGAGTTCGGCGCGTGGCCGCAGGCCGAGGTGTTCGGCGAGGTCGGAGAGGATCAGCCAGCCCTCGCCGCCGGGGGTCAGATGACCGGCCAGCCCGTTCAGGAAGCCGCGCAGCATACGGCTGGACGGGTCGTAGACCGCGTATTCGAGGGGTGAGGAGGGCCGGGCCGGGACCCAGGGCGGGTTGCAGACGACCAGCGGGGCGCGGCCCGGCGGGTAGAGGTCGGCCTCGACCACCTCGACCCGCTCGGACAGGCCCAGGCGGGCCGCGTTCTCGCGGGCGCATCCCAGCGCCCGTGCGTCCTGGTCGGTGGCCACCACCCGCTGGATGCCGCGCCGGGCCAGGACGGCGGCCAGGACGCCGGTTCCGGTGCCGATGTCGAAGGCCAGCTCCTGCGTGGGCAGCGGGGCCTCGGCCACCAGATCGACGTACTCGCCGCGCACCGGCGAGAAGACCCCGTAGTGCGGATGGATGCGGTCCCCGCCCAGCGCCGGCACCTTGACGCCCTTACGGCGCCACTGATGCGCGCCGATCAGCCCGAGTAACTCCGGCAGCGAGGCCACCGACGGGTGCCCGCCCGCCGGGCCGTACGCCTCGGCGCACGCCTGCCGTACGTCCGGCGCCCGGCGCAGCGGGATGCCGAAGTCCGCGTCCAGCGGCACCAGCACCATCCCCAGCAGCCGGGCCCGCCGGGACCGGGCCTGGCGGTGCCGGTGGAACACCTCGGCCGGTGACGCCGCCGGGGCCCGCCGCTCCTTGGCCCGGCGCGGTCCGCGGTCGATCCGGCGCGCCATCGCCGTCAGGAGCTGACGGGCGCCCTGGTAGTCGCCGCGCCACAGCAGCGCGGTGCCCTCGCAGGCGCGGCGGTGGGCGGTGCCGGCGGGCATCCGGTCGTCCGCCACCTCGATCCGCCGGGGCGGCGGCGTGCCGTTCTCGGAGCGCCAGTGGGCGGTCCGGGTCCGGCCGTCCTCGGTCCACTCGATGACCTGCTGGGTACTCAGGGGTACACCCTTTGCTCTTGTGCCGTTCCGACGCGCCGCACGGGTGCGTCGTGTGGACGTTCCCCGTGCGATGCCCGCGTGCTGTACGGGCCCGCGTGTGCGCCGATCCTCCCCGTACGGGACCCGCCCGCGCGAGCGGATTTCCGGTCGAGGTGACGCCTCGTCATCTGTGCGACCGGGAAGGCGCCCGCCGGAGCGGACGCCGTTCGGCGCCTTGACGGCCGGCTCCAGGCGGCTCGGAACGGCTCCGGGCGGCTCGGGACGGCCCAGGCCGGCTCGGAACGGCTCCGGGCGGATCAGGGTGCGTCGACCCGTGTCACCTTGCCCTTTTCATCGGTGACGGCGACGTCCAGGAGCGCGCTCGTATCCGTTCCGAGGTAGGTCAGGGTCTTCGCGTCGAAGACCCAGCACTCGGTCGTGGTCCGGTAACGCTTCTCGCGATGGGTGTACGTGAGGCCGATACCGGACCGGCCCGCGCCGTCCTTGACGTTCTCCACGACGCGGACGTCCGGCAGCTTGGCCACGGCACGGTAGAGCGCGGCATTGAACTCGGGCAGCAGGGTGGCCTGATCGAGGATGGCTCCGACGTTCTCGAAGACCGTCTCGGTCAGCCGGGATTTCACCACCCCGCTGTCGCTCTTGAGTTTCTTCAGCAGCGCGTCGGGGTCGGTGGGGAGGGCCTCGAGCTGCCGGACGGTCGGAACTCCCGGCGACATGGCGATGTCCTCGGTCTCGTTGCGGACGGGTTCGCCGCTGGGGGACAGTCCGGTGAGGTGCCGGAGGCCGTCCCGCTTGCCGGACACGGGCTGCCACTCCTCACTGCGGACATTCCCCTCGTACGTCTTGGTGCCCGTGACCTTCCCCTTGGAGTCCCGTACGAGCTTCGAGGGACCGCCCCACGTGGACGAGGGTCCCTGGGACCTGGTGTAGATGAACTGGTCGTCGCGGGCCTTGACCGCCGGGCGGTCGGCCGCTGCCACGGCGATCCGGTCCAGTAGCTGCACGGCTTGCCGGTGCTCGGCCCTGGGGTCGCCGCCGACGCCGGTGGCGCCGCCTTCGCCGTCCCGCAGGCCATCGACCGCCACCGCGCCCACGACCACGGCGGTGGCCAGCGCCAGCGGCGCCGCGATGAGGACGAGGCGCCGTCGGGGGCGCCGGGTTGGGGGCGGCGCGGATGCGGTGTCCGGCGTACCCGACAGCTCGTAGACGGTCTCGCTGCTGATCTGCTCCATCAGATGTTCCTTCAGGACGCGGTGGCGGTCCTGCCGGAGCACCGGACGGCCCGGGGCGGGCAGCAACTCGGCCAGCTCCTGGGGGTCGACCGGCTGATCGGCTCGTCGCGGGTTGGTGTTCATCGCTTCTTCTCCTGCGTGGACCGGGCCGCCCGATGGCGGCTGACCGGTATCTGTCCGCCCATGGCCGCGCGTTGCACCGCGTCCTGCCCGGTGCAGCCGTCCGCGCCGTCGTTATCCGTGCCCTCGCCGCCTGCGCGGCGGAGTTCGAGCTCGGTGAGCTTGCGCAGGCGCTTTCTCGCGCGGGAGAGCCGGGCCCGTACGGTGCCGGTGGCCACGTCCAGGGCCTCGGCCACCGTCGCGGCGTCCAGGCCCTCCCATACGCAGAGCGTGAACACCTCGCGCTCCCCACGGCGCATCGTGCGCAACGCCTTCCGCGCGGCGGCCAGCTCCTCGGTGTCGGCCAGGCGCTGGGTGACCTCGTCGGCGAAGTCCGGAACGGGGTCCGGGGGTGGGAGTCTGGCGAGCGCGGTCCGGTGTCTTCGCGCCGCCCGCGTGGTGTTGCGCGTGACGTTCGTCGCGATCCCCAGCAGCCACGGGCGGAGGCTGTCGTCCCCCGGAAGCAGCCGCTCGCGCAGCCGCCACGCCTCCAGGAAGGTGAGCGACACGATGTCGTCGGCCATGCCCCAGTCGCCGGTCAGCCGGACGGCATGCCGGTAGACCACCGAGGCGCACTCGTCGAAGAGCTGCCCGAAGGCATCCGGGTCCCCGGCTCGCACGCGAGTGCGCAGTGATGTCTCCACACTCCCCCCTGTCCACCGCGCGGACCGCGTTGCGGTGATCTGCGTCACAGAGTGCTCCGCCGGTGTGCCGTGATGTGCCGTCGTTCGTCCGCGGCGCCGTCGTGGCCGGTCGCGCCCACGCGGCGGAGCCGCACATGGACACAGCCCCGCGCCCCTTGGCGGCGCTGCTGGACCGCAGCCGACTTCACCAGGTCCGCTGAGTCGCGTGCGGCGTATCACCCGGACCGCAGGCCGTCAGTCGTGTGCCGAGCCCCGGAGCGCGAGCCGCCAGTCCTGCCCGACCAGGGGCGATCCATAGCCGCGGTGCGGCTTTTCGGCGATCAGCTCGAACCCGGCGCCCTCGTAGATCCGGCGGGCGGAGGTCAGGACGTCATTGGTCCACAGCACGAGATCGCGGTAGCCCGCCTCACGTGCGAAGTCGACACAGGTGCGGACCAGCCACTCGCCGAGCCGCCGCCCGCGCGCCTCCGGTTCGACGAGCAGCAGCCGCAGCCGGGCCGTATCGGGCCGCTCGTCCCGGACGCACATCACCGAGCCGACGGGACGGCCGTCGAGCTCCGCGATCCACGCCCGCTCGCGGGCCGGGTCATGGCCCGCGCCGAACTCCCCGACGATCCGCGCCACCAGGGCCTCGAACTCGGCGTTCCACCCGAACTCCCGCGCGTATACGGCGCCGTGGCGCTGCACGATCCAGCCCAGGTCGCCCGGCTCCAGCCCGCGCAGCCGCACTTCCGGCTCCGCCGGGTTGGTGAATACGCCCCGCGCGGTTGCCAGCGCCTCGCGCAGCCGCCCCAGCTCGTTCCGGGGGATCTTGGCCAGCAGCCTGGTCACCGCGTCCCGCGACCGCCGGTCGAGATCGTCGGCCGCCGCCCGGCCCTCGGCGGTGAGCAGCACCTCCTGGAAGCGGGCGTCGCGGTGGTGGCGCTCGCGCGTCACCAGCCCCCGCTCCTCGAACCGGCTGAGCGTCCGGCTCAGATGCGCGGCGGTGACGCCGAGGTGCTCCCTGAGGGCGGAGACATGGGTGCGCTCCCGCCGCGCCAGCTCGTAGAGGATGCGGGCCTCGCTCAGCGTGTACGGGGTGTTGAGCTGCCCGGGGTAGTCGAGGACGCCGATCAGGCGGGTGTACATCCGGTTGAAGTCGCGGACCTCGTCCACGGCCAGATCGAGATTGTCGCGCGGGCCCATCCGGCACCCCTCCGTACCCCTGTGTCGATTTTGCTTGATCTCATAGTTGCGCCAGATCAAGTATTTGGGAAGGGGGTCCCCTCCCGGGGGAGGGAGATGTCGGCGGCGACCGCAACGCCGACGCGCTTCGCGTTCGTCCCGGCCCGCGGGGCGGGCGAGCGCTCCTTCGTGTGCCCAATGCCTGCTGGGCTCCCACGGCTCCCCCTCCGGGCGTACCGTGGCCCAAAGACCTTCTGGCGGTGGTGTATCGCATGACTGATCTGTCCGTTGGTAAGCGACTGGCCCGACTTCGCGACATTCGCGACCTCACGCAAGAGCAACTCGCCGACCGTGCCGGCGTGTCCGTCGACACCATCCGCAGGTTGGAGCAGGGCACCCAGCGGGGAGCGAGAATCGCCACGTATCAGAAGCTGGCGGGCGCACTCGATATCGAGCTCGCCCGCCTGCTGGGCCAGCCCACCATGACGCAATCTCTCGCGCCCGACGGTGGAGTCATCGCGTTGCGGGCCGCCATCCAGGCCCCGAGCGATCTGCCGGGGCTGGACCTGTGCGGCGCGGACAGCGACGCGCCCGGCCCGGATGACCTCCGCCCGGTCATGGAGCAGGCCCAGAAGCACTATCGGCGGGGACAGTTCACCGATCTGGTCGGCATGCTGCCCGGGCTCGTGACCGATCTGAAGGCGGCCACCCGCGAGGCCGAGGGGGGCCCCGACCACGACACGGTGTGGTCGATGTCCGCTGCCGCGCACATCATCGTCGCCGACGTGGCCGCGCAGTTGGGGCAGACCGATCTGGCCTACACCGCGGTGGAGCGAGCCATGCATGCCACGGCGCGGGCCGGCGACGAGCTGCGGCACGCTCTCGCCGTCTCGACGCTTTCGCTTGTGCTCCTGCGGCAAGGCCGATGGAGCGATGCCCAGCGGGTCGCAACCAGCAGGGCGGCTGAGATCGAGCCGCGGTTCTCCGACCGCAGCCCCGAGAAGTTCGCGATGTTCGGGATCCTGCTGCTGTCCGGTGCCGTCTCGGCAGCACGGGCGAACCGCGATGAGTCCGACAGCACAAAAGATGACGCGCTCACCTTCCTCAGGCAGGCGGAGGCGGCGGCCGCGCTGTCCGGGGCGGTACGGGTGCGAGGCACCGCCTTCGGCCCGGCGAGTGTGGGCATGCAGGCCACCACCGTTCAGGTGTCGCTCGGTCACCCGGACAAGGCTTTGGCCACAGCCAGTGGGGTCAACGTGGATGAGCTGCCCTGGAAGATCTCGCGCGCCAGGCATCGGCTGGATCTGGCATTCGCCCGCTACCAGACGCATGACGACGAGGGAGCCCGCGATGTGCTGCTCACCCTCGACGAGGAGCATCCTGAGTGGCTGACGCATCAGATGCTCGCCGCCTCCACCGTGGGAGGACTGCTGGAGACCGAGCGCCGCCGCGACCGAGACCTGCGAAAGCTCGCGGTGCGGCTGGGCGTGGACCCGGCAGCATGAACAAGTGCCGTAGTCCCGCCGAAAACTGAGGCTGGACTACGGCACTTCGTCACTGGGCTGTGATCACACGCACACCTAGCGTGATCCGCATCGCGGCGGCGTCGCCCCTTGCTCCCGCCAGGAACCTGTCCGGCGCCGCCCCTCGTAGATCAGCAGGGGAGCCCGATGTGACGACCAGAGCCTTACCGTGGACACCGCCGCCCGCCGTGGATGTCCAGGCGTTACCCGCAGGCAAGTGGTGGGATGCCGTACGGGCCGCGCCGACCGTCGGGGAACGCGCCTTAAAGCTCCTCGGCGACGAGAACGGCGCCGTCATCCAGGACAAGTACGGCACCCTGTACTGGCTCGTCGCGGTGGGCTCCGCCACGAGCTGGCATCTGCGGCAGGTGCGGGTCCTGACCGAGCTGGCGGACGAGTGCAGCTACCTCGGTGTGCCGCCCAACTCCTGGACCACACCGCCCGGTACCCACTGGCGCGTGCCGCTCTCGGTCGACCACTACCTGACCGACGCCTGGAAGCTGTGGGGAGCGCTGGCCGAGGCCGACCGCGTCGAACTCGGCCCGGTCCCACAGGGGCGCCAGACCTGCTATCGCTGCGAGCTGCCCACCGAAGAGCCCGTCATCGTGGACGTCCAGCACGGCGGCAGCGGACCCGGCCGCACGGTGTACGCCTGCCCGACCCACGCCCTGGCCCACCGGCGCGACCCGGTCGCCGAGGCCGCCGCCATGCGCCGCGCCCGCGAACGGGGGCACACCCGGTGACGGAGGACGAGCGCACCGAGCGGGAGCGGATAGCGGAACTGCGGACCCCGGGCCGGAAGTGGGTCTTCGGCCAGCTCCAGGGCTGGAACTGCGCCCTGTGCGCGGCACGCCTCTACGCGGACCGGCCGATCTGCACGGTGGAGGTGGACTACGGCAGCGTCACCGAGACGTACCGGCTGTACGTCTGTGCCCCCTCGTGCGAGACGGCCCGCGCCGCTCGGCGCCCCGCCCCGCCGGACGGCGACCACCCGTTGATCCGCGCGCCCCGCCGGCGGACCGGGGCATAGACGGCTTCGTACGGAGGAGACCCGCCCCGCACGGAGTGCATTGCTCAGCCGCGCGGCGGGGCCGTCGAGGCGCGAGCCATCAGTTCGGCGCGGACCATCGCCACCCCGCCCGGCGGCTGCGGCTCGCGGCCCAGGGCGAGGCGCCCGGCCCGGGCGCCCGCCTCGTGCAGCGGCAGCCGCATCGTGGTGAGGGCGGGGACCGCGTCCGCGCTGAAGGGAAGGTCGTCGAAGCCCGCGACCGAGACGTCCTCGGGGATCCGCAGGCCCTGGTCGCGCAGGGCCGCGCAGACGCCGAGCGCGATGGTGTCGTTGGCGGCGACTATGGCCGTCAACCCCCGGTCCCGGCGCAGCAGTTCGAGGGTCGCGTCATAGCCGGAGGCGCGGTCGTACAGGCCGTGCACGGTGAGCCGCTCCATGTCGGCGTCGAGACTGTTCACTCGCGCGGCGCCGAGCGCCGCCCGGTGGCCCTCCAGCCGGTGGCGGGTCGTGGTGCGCTCGGCGGGGCCCGCGACATAGCCGATGCGGCGGTGGCCGAGGGTCAGCAGGTGTTCGGTGAGGCGGCGGGCGCCGCCGCGGTTGTCGAAGGTGAGGGTGGTCGCGTCCGCGATCGGCGGGCGGCCGCACAGCACCACCCGGGTGCCGGACGCGGCCAGCCGGGACGCCTTGGTGGCCACGGCGGCGGCGTGGTCGGGGTGCTCGACCGCGCCGCCGGTGAGCACGACGGCGGCGGCGCGCTGCCGCTGCAGCAGGGTGAGGTAGTTCAGCTCGCGCTCGGGCGAACCGCCGGTGTTGCAGATGACCGCGAGCTTCTCGGCGCCGCGGCCCGGTTCGCCCGCCGGTGCGCCCATCTCGGCCTGTACGGCGCCCGCCATGATGCCGAAGAAGGGGTCCGCGATGTCGTTGACGAGTACCCCGACCAGATCGGAGGTGGCGGCGGCGAGAGCGCTTGCCGGGCCGTTGACCACGTATTCCAGCTCATCGACCGCGCGCAGCACCCGGGTCCGGGTCGACTCCGCGACGGGGTAGTTGCCACTCAGGACGCGCGACACGGTGGCCGCCGAGACCCGAGCCCGTGCCGCCACATCGGCCAGGGTCACTGCCATGTTTCCTCCGTTGGATGGTCACCCGATGGTCACCTTCTGGGACACCGCGCGCACTGGTTGGCGCCCCCATGCTCTCACTCCATGAGCGGCGCGATTCTGCCGTCCAGGGTCTTGTCCTGTCATCCGGACCATGCCTAGGGTCCTCTGCAGCAAGCGCTTACCCCCGGCGAGGAGCCTCAGCCCATGGCCGCAGCAGCCACCGCCCGTATCCGTGCCGCAGTGGTCGGCACCGGAGGAATCGTCACCGGCAGCCATCTGCCCGCACTACGTGATCACGTCGACCGTGTGGACCTCGTGGCCGCCGTAGACGTGGCCGCCGACCGACTCGACGCCTTCCGCGCCACGGCGGCCGAAGGCGGCACCTTCGCCGTCACCGGCTACTCCGACGTGGCGGCCATGCTGGAGGCCGAACGCCCCGATCTGGTGCTCATCGGCACCCCGCCCTCCCTGCACCGCGAGCAGACGGTGGCCGCGCTGAAGGCCGGCGCCTGGGTGCTGTGCGAGAAGCCGCTGTGCCTCACGCTCGCGGAGTACGACGAGATAGCCGCGGCCGAGCGGGAGGCGGGCGGCCCGTACGCCTCGGTGGTCTTCCAGCACCGCTACGGCTCGGGCGCCGTCCACGCCCGCGAGCTGCTGGCCGAGGGCGCCCTGGGGCAGCCGCTGGTGGCCCACTGCCAGACCACCTGGCACCGCGACACCGCCTATTACGCGGTGCCGTGGCGCGGCCGCTGGGAGACCGAGGGCGGCGGCCCCTCGATGGGCCACGGCATCCACCAGATGGATCTGCTGCTCCATCTCCTCGGCGACTGGACCGAGATCCGCGGCATGGCCGGACGGCTGGTCCACGAGGTGGAGAGCGAGGACGTGTCCACCGCGCTGGTGCGGTTCGCGAACGGCGCCATGGCCACCGTCGTCAACAGCGTGCTCTCGCCCGACGAGGTCAGCCGGATCCGTATCGACTGCGCGGACGCCACCGTCGAGCTGACCCATCTCTACGGCCACCGCAACGACGACTGGGTCTACACCCCCGCCCCGCACCTCCGCGACGAGCCCGCCCGGCAGCGGCGCTGGCGCACCCCGGCCGCCGATCTGCCCAGCTCGCACGGGGCCCAGCTGACCGGGCTGCTGGACGCGATACGCGACGGCGTAAGGCCGCCCGGCAGCGGCCAGGACGCCCGCCGCACCCTCGAGTTCATCGCCGCGCTCTACAAGGCGGCCTTCACCGGGCAGCCCGTGCGCGCGGGCGAGATCGTGCCCGGGGACCCGTATTACGACGCCATGCACGGCAACCACCCCGCTTGGGCGCCGAAGGCAGCGACCGCCACCACCAAGGAGAGCTGAGGCCGCCATGACCCAGCACATCACCGTCACCCACACCCACGGGACACGGATCTCGGTCGCCTCCGGCGGCGTCGAGCTGATGGCCTACGTCTACCGGCCCGACCCGGAAGCCTTCGAGGCCCGTAAGCCCTACGCCCACCCGCTGCGCACCCTCGCCGGGAACCCGGTCTCCGGCTACCGGCCCAGCGACCACCGCTGGCACAAGGGCCTGCAGATGACCTCCAGCCATCTGTCCGGCCAGAACTTCTGGGGCGGCAACTCCTACCTCGGCCCCGAGCAGGGCTACCAGCATGTCGAGGAGCGCGTGGGCTCGATGCGCCACGACGGCTTCGAGGAGTTCGTGGTCGCGGACGACCGGCTGCGCTTCGTGGAGAACCTCACCTGGGTCGCCAACCCTTCTGTACAACACAGCGGCGGCCAGGAGTGGGCGCGCGAGGTGCGCACCATCGAACTCCACTCGGTGGAACCGGAGGAGGGCACCTGGGCCCTGGACTGGTCCATCCGCCTCACCAACATCCGCGGCGAGGCCCTGCACTTCGGCTCCCCTACCACCGCCGGCCGGGAGATGGCCGGATACACCGGGCTCAACTGGCGCGGCCCGCGCGACTTCACCGGCGGCGACGTGATCGGCCCGGACGGGCGCGGCGGCGAGGGCGAGAAGGGCGCCTCGGACCTGATGGGCACCCCGGCCGCCGAGGCCCCCTGGGTCGCCTTCACCGGTGAGCACGACGGCGTGGACGGGCACTCCACGCTGCTGTTCGCGCACGCGCCGGAAAACCTCGACAACACCGAATCCATCCACGCCTCCCACTGGTTCGTGCGCTCCGAGCCGATCCCCTCGGTCGCCCCCTCCTGGGCGTTCTTCGAGGAGTTCGAGCTTCCCCCGGGGGAGTCCTTCGGCTACCGCTACCGGGTGGTGGTCGCCGACGGCGCCTGGGACCGGGCGCGCGCCGAGGGCTACCTCGAGAACCACGGGTGGTGAGCCGGATGAGCGAGATGTTCGCCCCGCTGCCGGGTGGTGTGGGGATGTCCCACATCAGCGCGTACGAGTGGGAGGCCGCCGACGGGGTGTGCGGCGGCAGCCCCCATCTCCATCTGGCCTGCACCGAGGCGTATGTGGTCACCGCCGGGCGCGGCGCCGTGCAGACCCTGACCGTCCAGGACGGCTTCACCGAGACACCGCTGGAGCCGGGTGCGGTGGTGTGGTTCACCCCCGGCACCGTGCACCGGATGGTGCAGGGCGGCGGCCTCAAGGTGACCGTGCTGATGCAGAACAGCGGGCTGCCGGAGGCCGGGGACGCCGTCTTCACCTTCCCGCCCGAGGTGCTGGCCGACCCCGAGCGGTACGCGGCGGCCGCCGCGCTGCCCGCCAAGGAGGGGCCGGAGGCCGACGCGGCCGCCCGGCGCCGCCGGGACCTGGCGATCGAGGGCTATCTGACGCTGCGGGCCGCCGCCGAGAGCGGCGACGAGGGACCGCTGCGCGCCTTCCACGAGGCGGCGGTGCGGATCGCCGCGCCCAAGGTGAAGGAGTGGGAGCCGCGCTGGCGGGACGGGGCGCTCGCCGCCGCGCGGCGCACCGGTGAGCAGCTCACCGCGCTCGCCGCGGGCGACCCCTCGCATCTGGCCGAGGCGCGGGTCACCGCGACCGGGCCCAGCCGCCGGGGCGGCTACGGCATGTGCGGCCGCCGGGACGAGTACGAACTGCCGGGTGTCACGCTCCCGTACTACGGCGAATAGTCGCCGTAGAGCACCACCACCCACGCTCATACGCTCAACGGAATTCAGGAGGGAGGTCGGCTCCGGTATGCGCGGAAACAGGACAAGGGCGTCCTGCGCCCTGGCTCTCGTGCTCACGCTCGCAGGGACCCTCACGGGCTGCGGCGGCGATGGCGGCGGCGGCTCGGGCGGCAAGGTCAGCCTGCGGTTCACCTGGTGGGGAAACCCCGACCGGGCCGCCCGCACCGAAGAGGCCGTGGGGCTCTTCGAGAAGCGCCACCCCGACATCGACATCAGCACGTCCTTCGCGGGCTTCGACACCTACAAGGCGAAGCTGGCCACGCAGGCGGCGGGCGGCGACGCCCCCGATGTGATGCAGCTCGACTACCGGCAGATCAACCAGTACGCCACCTCCGGCATCCTGCTGGACCTCGGCAAACACCCCGAGCTGCGCACCTCGGAGATCGACAAGGGGCTGCTGGCCACCGGGGTGGTGGACGGCAAGCAGTACGCGCTCCCGGTGGCCCGCGGCACCGAGACGATGGCGTACGACGCCACGCTGTGGCGCAAGGCGGGCGTCCCCGAACCCACCCTGACCTGGACCTGGAACGACTGGGCCGACGCGATGCGCAAGCTGGCGGCGTCCCCGGCGACCAAGGGGCGGGTCGGCTCCACCGACCCGGGCCAGAGCGAGGACGTCTTCGAGATCTGGCTGCGCGGCCAGGGCAAGTCCCTCTACACCAAGGACGAGAAGCTCGGCTTCACCGCCGACGATCTGACCCGCTACTGGGAGTGGTGCACGGGGCTCCGCAAGGAGGGGGCGGTCTCGTCCGCCGAGCAGACCACCCAGATGGACGGCACGGTGGAGAACACCCCGCTGGGCCGGCTGAAGTCCGTCGCCGACTTCAACTGGGACGCCCCCGTCAGCGGCTATGCGGCCATCGTCGGCGAGGGGCTGAAGATGGCACCGTTCCCGGTCGGCGAGGACGGCACCCCCGGGCAGTACTTCAAACCGTCGATGTTCTTCGGCGCCTCGGCCAAGACCGGACACCCCAAGCAGGCGGCCCAGTTCATCGACTTCCTGCTCAACGACAAGGAGGCGGGCGCCATCCTCGGCGCCTCCCGCGGCATCCCGGCCAACGACGCCATCCGGCAGGGCGTGCTGCCCAAGCTGGAGGGCTTCGACCAGGTCATCTCCACGTACCAGAAGCAGTTCGAGGGCAGGCTGAAGGACCCGCCGCCCGCGCCGCCCAAGGGTGACACCTCCCTGCAGTCCACCTTCTCGCGCGACTACGACCAGGTCAGCTACGAGCGCATGTCGCCACGCGAGGCGGCGGAGAACTACATCACCGAGGCGAAGGCGGAGCTGAGGCAATGACCGCGACCGCGACCCGCCCCCAGGACGCCGCGCCCCCCGCCACCGGCGGCAAGCGGGCGCCCAAGCGCGAGCGGCAGGGGGCCGCCTGGGTGTTCCTGTCCCCATGGGTGCTCGGCGCCGCCGTGCTGACCCTGCTGCCCATGGCCGTGTCCCTGTACCTGTCGTTCACCGACTACGACATGTTCGACGCGCCCCAGTGGATCGGCTTCCGCAACTACACGCAGATGTTCACCGAGGACCCCCGCTACTGGCGGTCGGTCATCACGACCCTGACGTATGTCGTGATCGCGGTGCCGCTGCAGCTCGCCATGGCGCTCGCCGTCGCCATCGCGCTGAAGTCGGTCAAGCGCGGCAAGGGTTTCTACCGCTCGGCGTTCTACGCGCCCTCGCTGCTCGGCGCGTCGATGTCCATCGCCCTGGTCTGGCGGGCGATCTTCAACGACGGCGGCTCGGTGGACAACCTGCTCTCCGGCATGGGCATCGACATCGGCGGCTGGATCAACAAGCCGGGCTGGGCCATCCTGTCGGTCGCGCTGCTGACCATCTGGCAGTTCGGCGCCCCCATGGTGATCTTCCTGGCCGGGCTCCAGCAGATACCCGTGGAGCTGTACGAGGCGGCGGCGGTCGACGGGGCCTCCTGGTGGCGGCAGTTCCGCTCCATCACCATCCCGATGCTCTCCCCGGTGCTCTTCTTCAACCTGGTGCTCCAGATGATCCAGGCGTTCCAGGTCTTCACCCCCGCCTTCGCGGTCAGCGCGGGCAAGGGCGGACCCGCCGACTCCACGCTGGTCTACACGCTCTACCTCTACGACCGCGGCTTCACCGCCTCCCATATGGGCTACGCCTCCGCCATGGCCTGGGCGCTGCTGCTGGCCATCGGGGTCGTCACCGCGGTGCTCTTCCGCACCTCCCGGGCCTGGGTCTTCTACGCCAACGACAACAACGAGGGGGGCCGATGACCACCGCCCCGATCTCCACCGCCCCGGCCGGCCCGGCGGCGCGGCGGCGGCCCGCGGGCCGGATCGCGCTGCACGCCTGCCTGATCGCCGTGCTGCTGGTGATGCTCTATCCGCTGGCCTGGCTGCTGGCGACCTCGTTCAAGCCCGCCGACGAGGTCATCGCCAGCCTCAAGCTGCTGCCCAGCCACTTCGAATGGAGCAACTACTCCACCGCCCTGGACGGGGTGAACGAGGTCAGCGTCGGACGGCTGCTGTGGAACTCGCTGCTCATCGCGTGCGGTGCGGTGCTCGGCAACGTCATCAGCTGCTCGCTCGCCGCGTACGCCTTCGCGCGGCTGCGGTTCAGGATGCGCGGTCCGCTCTTCGCGTTCATGATCGCGACGATCATGCTGCCGCACCACGCCATCCTCATTCCGCAGTACATCATCTTCAACCAGCTCGGCATGGTGAACACCTACTGGCCGATGATCCTGCCGAAGTTCCTGGCCACCGACGCCTTCTTCGTCTTCCTCATCGTGCAGTTCATGCGCGGACTGCCGCGTGAGCTGGAGGAGGCGGCGCGGATCGACGGGTGCGGGCCCTTCCGCTCGTTCTTCAGCGTCATCCTGCCGCTGACCCGGCCCGCGCTGATCACCACCGCGATCTTCACCTTCATCTGGACCTGGAACGACTTCTTCACCCAGCTCATCTATCTCTTCGAGCCGGAGAAGTTCACCCTGACCCTGGCCCTGCGGTCCTTCGTGGACGCCTCCAGCCAGTCGGCCTTCGGCCCGATGTTCGCGATGTCGGTGTTCGCGCTGCTGCCCATCGTGCTCTTCTTCCTCGCCTTCCAGCGGTTCCTGGTCGAGGGCATGGCCAGCTCCGGACTGAAGGGGTGACCGGCCATGGACACCGCCACCAAACGTGAACCCGGCGAGCTGTTCGGCCCGCGCTTCGCCCTCTTCGCCGACGTCCTGGCGGTGGGCCTGGCCACGGCCGCCGCCTCGCTGCCGCTGATCAGCGCCCCCGCCGCCATGTCCACGGCCTGCGCCGTCCTGGACCGGCGGGTGCGCCAGGACGCGCCCACCACGGCGGGCGGCTACCTCCGCGCGCTGCGGAGGCGGCTGCGCACCGGCGATCTGCTGGCCGGGGCGGGGCTGCTGGTCGGTGGCGTCCTGCTGCTGTTCAACGCGCTCGCGGCAGGCGCGGGGCTGCCGGGCGCGGTGGTCTTCCGGCCCGCGCTGCTCGCCGTGGCCGGACTGCTCGCCGTCGTCTATCTGCGGGCCTGCGCCCGCCCCGAGTCGGCGACGAACTGGCGGGCCGCGCTGCGCTCGGCGGCGTACGCCAGTGTGCGCGGGCCCCGCGCGAGCGCCGTGCTGCTGCTGGCCGTCGCCACCGCCGCCGTCTGCGCCTGGGCCTATCCGCCGCTGCTCTTCCTCGTCCCCGGCCCCCTCGCGATCGCCGCCAGAGCCACGGAGCACCATCTATGAGAGCCACGGAGCACCACCGATGACACCCCTGCCCCGCCGTCACTTCCTCGCCGGGACCGCCGTCGCCGGCGCGCTGCCGGCCATCGGCGCTCCGGGTGCCGCCTCGGCCGCGGGCCGGGTCGACAAGCCGTTCCTGGCCCTGCTCACCGAGGCGGCCGACGCCCGGGTGGCCGAGGTCGTGGACGGGCTCGACGCGGTCCTCGACCAGCTCGACAACCTCGGCCAGGCCCGCCCCGCCGCCCGCAGCCTGCGGCTGCTCGCCTCCGTCCATGTGTGGGGCGACGCCGCCCACCACCACGACGGCGCGCTGCTCGCGCCGATGACCCGGCTCGTGGACGCGCTGGCCGCCGCCCAGTTCGACGACGGGCTCTACGACCAGGGCGCGGTCCACTCGCCCCCGGACACCGCCTTCTCGATCGTCGATCTGGGCTTGGTGTACGGCCTGCTGGACGCGGACGGCCACATCGGCACCCGGGCGATTTGCGCCGGCTTGAAGACGATCCTGCTCAAGGCGGGCAGGGGCCTGTCCACCGGCGGGGTGCACACGCCCAACCACCGCTGGAAGGTGTGCGCCGCGCTGGCCCGGATCAACTCCTTCTGGCCCGACGCCCGCTTCACCCGCCGTATCGACGCCTGGCTGGCCGAGGGCATCGACCAGTACGACAGCGGCCAGTACAGCGAGCGCAGCGCCACCTACGCGCCCATCGTCACCAACCCGTCGCTGCTGACCCTCGCCCGGCTCACCGAGCGCCCGCGGCTGTACGACCATGTGCGCCGGAACCTGGAAGCCACTATGCACCTCATGGAGCCGAACGGCGAGGTGGAGACGGTGCATTCGCGCCGTCAGGACCAGAAGACCCTCAAGCATCTGTCCGAGTACTGGCTGCAGTTCCGGGCGCTGGCGCCGCGGGAGCGGGACGGGCGGTTCGCGGCCGTCGCCGCCACCATCCAGCGGCGCGGGGCCGACCAGACCTTCGACGAGACCCCGCTCGGGGACTTCCTGGCCGAGGTGCTGGACCATCCGGAGCTGGCCGCGCCGCTGCCCAAGGCCACCGGGGTGCCGGGGGAGTTCACCTTCCACGACCGGGACTGCGGGCTGGTGCGGATCGCGAAGGGGGACACCCGGACCACCGTCTTCGGTGGCACCGACTTCCCCGACGTCCACGCGATCTCCTCGGGCCTGTCCACCAACCCGACGTTCTTCAAGTGGCGCAAGGGCGCGGCCATCCTGGACTCGCTCCGGCTGTCCCCGCAGTTCTTCTCGCTCGGCCACTTCCGGGCCGAGGACGTGGAACGCACGGCGGACGGCTGGCGGCTGTGGGCCGAGGTGCGGGCCGGATACCATCTGCCGCTGCCGCCCCAGCACCGCCGCCCCGACGGGCGGTATCCGCTGACGGACGACGGCCGGTTCTGGTCCGCGATGGACTTTCCGCACCGCCCCAAGGAGTGGCGCACCCTGCGCACCGAGGTGCGGATCGCGGAGGCCGACGGCGGCTGGAACCTGGACGTCGAGATCGGTGAGTCCGAGGTCCCGTTCGCCCTCGAACTGTGCTTCCGCGGCGGCGGGAAGCTGACCGGGGTCGACCCCGTGCCCGGCCAGAAGGACACGTATCAGCTGGTCAAGGGGTACGGGACCTATACGGCGGACGATGACGTGATCACCTTCGGACCGGGCAACGGCAGCGGCCCCCGCCAGCCCGCCGTCGTGGACTCCGGCGAGCGCTACAGCTGGATGGCCGGCGATCTGACCCCGGCGGGACAGCGGGTCCTGATCACCGGGCGTTCGCCCCTGCGCTACCGGCTGACGCTGCGCTGAAGCGCTGACCGTCCCGCGTTCGCCCCCGTGTTCGCTCTGTACAGGGGCGGGGCGGGGCGGTTAGCGTTCATATTTAGAAAGCGCTTACTGTTACTCGCGGTGAGGAGAAGAACCCACGTGACACGCAAGACAGTGCGGATCGCCATGAACGGTGTGACCGGCCGGATGGGCTACCGCCAGCACCTCGTCCGCTCTCTCCTCCCCATCCGCGAACAGGGCGGCCTGGACCTCGGCGACGGCACCGTGCTGTGGCCCGAGCCGCTGCTCGTCGGCCGCCGGGAGCACGTGCTCAAGGAGATGGCCGAGCGCCACGGCCTCGACCCGGTCGCGGACGTCTCGACCGACCTGGACGCCGTGCTCGCGGACGACCGCGTCGACATCTACTTCGACGCCCAGGTCACCGCCGCCCGCGAGGAGGCCATCAAGAAGGCCGTCGCGGCGGGCAAGCACATCTACACCGAGAAGCCGACCGCCACCGGTCTGGAAGGCGCCCTGGAGCTGGCCCGGCTCGCCGAGGCGGCGGGCGTCAAGCACGGGGTCGTCCAGGACAAGATCTTCCTGCCGGGGCTGCTGAAGCTCAAGCGCCTCATCGACGGCGGCTTCTTCGGCAGAATCCTTTCCGTGCGCGGGGAGTTCGGCTACTGGGTCTTCGAGGGCGACTGGCAGAGCGCCCAGCGGCCCTCCTGGAACTACCGGTCCGAGGACGGCGGCGGCATCGTCGTCGACATGTTCCCGCACTGGGAGTACGTGCTGCACGAGCTGTTCGGCGCCGTGCGCACCGTCCAGGCGCAGGCCACCACCCACATCCCGACCCGCTGGGACGAGCAGGGCAAGCCGTACGAGGCCACCGCCGACGACGCGGCCTACGGCGTCTTCCAGCTCGAGGGCGGCGCCATCGCCCAGATCAACTCCTCCTGGGCGGTCCGGGTCAACCGCGACGAGCTGGTCGAGTTCCAGGTCGACGGCACCGAGGGCTCGGCCGTCGCGGGGCTGCGCAAGTGCCGCGCCCAGCACCGCTCGGCCACCCCCAAGCCGGTATGGAACCCCGATCTGCCCGCCACCGAGTCCTTCCGCGAGCAGTGGCAGGAGGTGCCGGACAACGAGGAGTTCGACAACGGCTTCAAGGCGCAGTGGGAGCTCTTCCTGCGCCATGTCGCGCTCGACGAGCCCTGGCGCTGGGACCTGCTGGCCGGGGCGCGCGGTGTCCAGCTCGCCGAGCTGGGCCTGAAGTCGTCGGCCGAGGGCCGCCGGCTCGACGTACCGGAGCTGAGCCTGTGACCGTCCACCTCCCCGCGCCGGGCGGCACGACCCGCCCCTACGAACCCCGCACCGAGCCGCTGTCGCTCACCCCCGGGTCCCCCTTCACCTCCCGCGTCGTCTTCTCGGCCGCCCATGTGGTGGCCGACCCGTACGCCGATGTGACCCCCGACAGCCTGGCCGCCGTCGACTGGGACGCCACCCTGGCCTTCCGCCGCCACCTGTGGTCGCACGGGCTGGGCGTGGCCGAGGCCATGGACACCGCCCAGCGCGGCATGGGCCTGGACTGGGCGGGCGCCGCCGAGCTGATCCGCCGCTCGGCGGCCGAGGCGAAGGCGGTCGGCGGCCGGATCGCCTGCGGCGTCGGCACCGACCAGCTCTCCGCCACCGAGATCGGCTACCCCTACGGCGTGTCCGAGGTCCGGGCCGCCTACGAGGAACAGCTCGCCGTCTGCGAGGAGTCCGGCGCCCGGGCCGTCCTGATGGCCTCGCGCGCCCTGTGCGCGGTGGCCAAGGGCCCCGAGGACTATCTCGAGGTCTACGGCCATCTGCTGCGCCAGTCGGCCGAACCGGTGATCCTGCACTGGCTGGGCCCGATGTTCGACCCGGCCCTGGAGGGCTACTGGGGCAGCACCGACCTGGACGCCGCCACCCGTACCTTCCTCGACGTGATCGCCGCCCACCCCGACAAGGTCGACGGCATCAAGGTCTCCCTGCTGGACGCCCAGCGCGAGATCGACCTGCGGCGCAAACTGCCGGACGGGGTGCGCTGCTACACGGGCGACGACTTCCACTACCCCGAGCTGATCGAGGGCGACGACCGGGGCTTCAGCCACGCGCTGCTCGGCATCTTCGACCCGCTGGGCCCGCTGGCGGCCGAGGCCGTGCGCAGACTGGACACCGGCGACGCCACCGCCTTCCGGGCCCTGCTGGACCCGACGGTGGAGCTCTCCCGTCACCTCTTCCAGGCCCCGACCCGCTACTACAAGACGGGCGTGGTGCTGCTGGCCTGGCTGGCGGGCCACCAGTCGCACTTCACGATGGTCGGCGGCCTGCAGTCGGCCCGTTCGCTGCCGCATCTGGCGCGGGCGTACGAACTGGCGGACGGTCTCGGCCTGTTCCCGGACCCGGCGCTGGCGGAATCCCGGATGAAGGACCTGCTGTCCGTGTACGGAGTCGCCCGATGAGCGCTGTGTCCCGGCTGAGCCTCAACCAGGAAACGATCAAGCAGTGGTCGCTGCCCGAGCTGGCGGAGGGCTGCGTCAAGGCGGGCGTCACGGGCGTGGGCCTGTGGCGCGAGCCGGTCCAGAAGTACGGCGTGGCGGCCGCCGCCGAGCTGGTGCGGAACGCGGGCCTGACCGTCACCAGCCTGTGCCGGGGCGGCTTCTTCACCGCGATCGAGCCCGAGGCGCGCGCCGCGGCACTCGCCGACAACCGTAAGGCCATCGACGAGGCCGCGACCCTGGGCACCGACACCCTGGTCCTGGTCTCCGGCGGCCTCCCGCCCGGCAGCCGCGACCTCTTCGCCGCCCGCGAGCGCATCGCCGACGCGCTGGGCGAGCTCGCCCCGTACGCCGCGGACCACGGCGTCCGCCTGGCCATCGAGCCCCTGCACCCCATGTTCGCCTCCGACCGCTGTGTGGTCTCCACCCTCGCCCAGGCCCTCGACCTGGCCGAGCGCTTCCCGGCGGACCAGGTGGGCGTGATCGTGGACACCTACCACCTGTGGTGGGACGACACCGTGGCGGACCAGATCGCCCGCGCGGGCGCGGGCGGCCGCATCGCCGCCTTCCAGCTCGCCGACTGGATCACGCCCCTCCCGGAGGGCGTCCTCCTGGGCCGGGGCCAACTCGGCGACGGCTCGGTCGACTTCCGCTGGTTCCGCGAACAGGTCGACGCCACGGGCTACACCGGCCCGATCGAGGTGGAGATCTTCAACCCGGACCTCTGGGCCCGGGACGGCGCGGAGGTCCTGGCCGAGGTCGCGGACCGGTATCGGGCGCTGGTGCTGTAACGACTGGATCCAAGAACACCAGGGCCCCTCCTGCCGGGAGGGGCCCCCTCGTGCACTGGTTACGCGCCTCACTCACGCAGGCAGCCGCCACGAGAGGCCGTGAGGCGTCTCGTACCAGAGGCGATGCCCTTCGTCCGAGACCGTGAGGCCGAAGCGATCCCACTCTCATCCAGCAGGCCGCCGACATCCACCGCACGGGCATGGCGGAGTCGGACTCCCAGGCGCACATGGCCGGAAGCGAGATCCTGGTAGGTCTGGTGGACGAGCTGGTCGCTGTGTGGGACGGGCAGCCGGCTCGCGGGTACGGCGGCACGGCCGATGTCGTGGCCTACGCCGAGCGCACCGGTGTCCGGTCTCGGGTGATCTGGCCGGAGGGTGCTACCCGGGACTGACCGGGAGCGCGGCTGGCGGGGGCGTACGAGGCGGGCCGGTGTCAGCCCTGGGCGGCGGCGGAGGTCGAGGTCGGGGGTCCGGGCGGTGAGGTGGGGGAGGGCCGGGTCGGAGTCCCCGTGGTGGACGAGGGGGTCGAGGTGGCCGGGGGCGAGGGGCGGGGGTCGCGGGCGGGTGGGGCCGGACGGTTGCCCTCCGGGGAGCCGGACAGCAGCAGGAAGGCCACGGCCGCCGCCGCTGCCGCCGCCACGGCGACGGCGGACGCGACCCGCCGGATCCGCCGGGTGCCCCAGGCCGGGCCGGTGGGCGGCCGGTACGGGGACAGCTCATGGGCGTCGATGAGCCGCGCACGGGCGTCGAGCGCGGCGCGCAACCGGTCCTCGACGGGTGGGGGAGTGCTCATCGGGCCGCCTCCAGCAGCTTTTCCAGAGTGACGAGCGCACGGCTCGCGGTCGACTTCACGGTGCCTCGGGAGACGCCCAGGGTTTCGGCTATCTGGGCCTCGGTCAGCTCCGACCAGTAGCGCAGCACCAGCACCTCGCGCTGGCGCGCGGTGAGTCGGGCCAGCGCGTCGAGGACCTGCCGGTGTTCCTCGGCGAGCAGCAGCGGCTCGTCCACGGGCGCTCCCGGCCCCTGGTACGGCGGGGTGTAGGCGCGCGCCGTACGCCGTCGGCGCAGCACCGAGCGGGCGGCGTTGACCACGGCGGTGTGCAGATAGGCGTGCGCGTCCTGGAGGCTGTCCAGCCGTGAGCCGTGTCGGCGGCAGACGGCGGCGAAGGCGTCCTGGACGACGTCCTCGGCGGTGTGCAGGTCGTCCACCAGGAAGACCGCCAGCCGGATCATGTCCAGCCGCCGGGCCTGGTACAGATCGGCCAGCGTGGGGCCGGGCTCCCCGTCGCCCCGGCCGTCCACCGGCCTCAGCGCCCGCAGCCGCCGCCCGGCGCGCCCCGTCTCCACCGGCGGCGTCGAGGCGGTCGTCCGGGCGCGGCGGAGCAGCCGGGTCCACCAGGGCAGGACAAGAGTGAGCTGCATCGTCCTCGTTCACCTCATCGGCGGGGCGGGGCCGGCTCCGGAACCGGCCCCGCCCCATCCGTGGTTGCGGCTAGCGACCGGCCTTGGTGGGGGCGGGCTCGGTGGGCGCGGGCTTGGTGGGCTCGGGCGCGCTGGTGGGCGGCTCGGTGGGCGCGGGCTTGGTGGGCTCGGGCGCGCTGGTGGGCGGCTCGGTGGGCGCGGGCTTGGTGGGCTCGGGCGCGCTGGTGGGCGGCTCGGTCGGCGCGGGCTTGGTGGGCTCCGGTGCGCTGGTGGAGGGCGGGGTGGGCGCCGGCTTGGTGGGCTCGGGCTTGCTGGTGGGCGGCTTGGTGGGCGCGGGCTTCGAGGTTGCCGCCGGGGCCGGCTCGGCCGGGCCGGAGCGGTCGCCGGTGGCCGCCTGGGCGGCGATGCCCCCGCCCACGATCAGGGCGATACCGGCGGCCGACCCCAGAATCCAGGGGCGCAGACGGCGGTTGGGCTTCTTGGCGCGGTCGTGCTGCATACGGAACGACTCCCGAAAGGATTGAGCGAACGCTGATGGGGAGGCGCGTACCGAGGGCGCGAAGGACCCGTTCCGGAACCCGCCTTCACCCCACCAGACGTGCGGCCCCACCCGAGGTTGTCGCGCCCCGGAAAAAATTCCGCGACCGCGCTCCGGGTGCCGACGCTCCCCCTCCCGGAGCCGATCGCCCCGTGCCCTGAGCCGACGTCCGGCCCTGCCCTGATCTGACGTCACGTAACGGATCGATAACTACCGGAAACCGTGCAACCGTTCCCGCCCCTGGTGGGTCGTACCTGGCATCGGGCTTCCTGGGGAGGATCCGGGGGGATTGAGAGGAAGCCCCGTGGAGGGGGAAACGAGGGGCTCGGCCAAGGCCGGGCCCCTCGAAACGTCTCGCACCGCGCCCCGGGGACGACCGCGCGTCGCACCCGTCAGAAGGGCACCCCGCACCGCAGCAGCACATTCGCGTACGGCCGCGCCTCCCCCGTACGCACCACCAGCCTCGCCCGTGCCGTCATCGTCTTGAGCTCCTCGTGCGGGACCAGATCCAGCGCGGGAGCCGGGAAGAGGCGGTCGAGCAGGGCGGTCGCCCCGGGGTTGTGGTCGCGTACCTCCCGCGCCGCCGTGGCCGCTTCGACCACCAGCTCGTCCAGCAGCCCGGTGAGCACCCGCTCGAACGACGGCACCCCGGCCGTGAAGGCGAGGTCCACCACGAACGGCCCGTCCGGTATCGGAAGGCCCGCGTCACACACCATCACCGTGTCGGTGTGGCCCAACAGGGCGATGCCCGCGCTCAGATGGCGGTTGAGGATCCCGGATCGCTTCACAGCGCCGCCACCTCCTCGGTGCTCGGGAAGGACGCCTGCGCCCCGGCCCGTGTCACCGCGGCCGCGCCCACGCGCACCGCGAACCGCACCGCGGTCGGCAGGTCGTCGCCGACGCCGAGGCGCCAGGCGAGCGCGCCGGTGAAGGCGTCCCCGGCGCCCGTGGTGTCCACGGCCGTCACCGCGGGGCTGGGCACGAGCACCGTACGGTCGCCGTCGGCGACCAGCGCGCCCTCGGCGCCCAGGGTCACCACGACCGAGCGCGGACCGCGCGACAGCAGGGCGTCGGCCCACTCCTCGGGGTCGTCCGAGGACCCCACCGGGGCGTCGCTCAGCAGGAACCGCGCCTCGTGCTCGTTCACCACCAGCGGATCACAGGCGGCCAGCACATCGGTGGGCAGCGGCGCGGTCGGCGAGGGGTTGAGCACCACCCGCGGCCCGGGGCGGCCACCGAAGCCCGCGCCCGCCGCGCGGACCACCTCGGCGACCGTCTCCAGGGGGATCTCCAACTGCAGCGAGACCACCCGCGCCGCGGCCAGCAGGCTCGCCGCGGCCCGGACGTCCTCGGGGGTCAGCCGGGCGTTGGCCCCCTGGGAGACCACGATGCTGTTGTCACCCGAGGGGTCCACCGTGATCAGCGCGACCCCGGTGGGCGCGCCGCCGACGAGGACGCCGACGGTGTCGACCCCGGCCTTCGCTTGCGAATCCAGCAGCAGTCGGCCGTAGTCGTCGTCGCCGACCCGGGCCAGCAGCGCCGTCCGGGCCCCCAGCCGGGCGGCGGCGACGGCCTGGTTGGCCCCCTTGCCGCCCGGGTGGACCGCGAGGTCGGACCCGAGGACGGTCTCGCCGGCCCCGGGGCGGCGGTCGACTCCGATCACCAGATCGGCGTTGGCCGACCCCACGACCAGCAGGTCGTAGTCGTGCATCCGCACGTCCTTTCGTTTGTCACTTCGCAGTGACGACCTTCACCGGCACCTTCACCGTGCCGTCGATCTTCTGCCCCTTGGCCGCCTTGACGGCGTTCTGCACCACCATCCGGCCCAATTCCTTTCGTTTGTCACTTCGCAGTGACGACCTTCACCGGCACCTTCACCGTGCCGTCGATCTTCTGCCCCTTGGCCGCCTTGACGGCGTTCTGCACCACCATCCGGCCCAATTCCTTGGGCTGCTGGGCGACGGTCGCGGCGAGGGTGCCGTTCTCGACGGCCTTGAGCCCGTCCGGGGTGCCGTCGAAGCCGACGACGTCCACGGACTTGCCCGCCTTGGAGCCGAGCGCCTTGACCGCACCGAGCGCCATCTCGTCGTTCTCGGCGAAGATCCCGTCGATGCCCGGGTGGCCCTGGAGCAGATTGGTGGTCACATCCAGCCCCTTGGCCCGGTCGAAGTCGGCGGTCTGCTTGCCGACGACCTTGATGTCCGGGTACGCCTTGAGGCCCTCCGCGAAGCCCTTACCGCGCTCACGCGAGGCGGAGGTGCCGGGGGTCCCCTGCAGCACCAGGATCGTGCCCTTCTTTCCGAGCCGCTCGGCGAGCGTCTTGGCGGCCAGCTTGCCGCCCGTGATGTTGTCCGAGGCCACCAGGGTCGCGATCTTCGCCTTGTTGACGCCACGGTCGGCGGCCAGCACCGGGATGCCCGCCTTGTCGGCGGCCCGGACGGAGGGGCCCGCGGCATCGGAGTCGACCGGGTTGATGATGATCGACTTCATGTTCTGGCTGGTGAAGTTCTGGATCTGATTGGCCTGCTGGGAGGCGTCGTTCTGGGCGTCGGTGACCGTGAGGCTGACCCCGGCCCGCTTGGCCTCCTCCTGGGCGCCCGCCTTCAACTGGACGAAGAAGGGGTTGTTGAGCGTGGAGACCGAGAGGCCGACCTTGGTGGACGCGCCCCCGGAGGAGCCGGAGCGCCAGACGGAGGCGCCGACGGCGATGGCGGCGACGACCACGGCGGCCAGCGCGAACTTGCCCGCGTTGACGGCCTTCTTACGGCCGCCACCGGACGATCCGCCCGCCGCGGCCCCGGGCGCGCCCGGGCCGGCCCCGGCGCGTCGGCGCAGCGTGTCCAGCAGCACCGCGAGCGCGATGACGACACCGATGACGACCTGCTGCCAGAAGGGGGAGACCTCCAGCAGGTTGAGCCCGTTGCGCAGCACCGCGAGGATCAGCGCGCCGATGAGCGTGCCGGACGCCTTACCGACACCACCGGACAGGCTCGCGCCGCCGATGACGACCGCGGCGATCGCGTCGAGTTCGTAGCCGACGGCCGCCTGCGGCTGGGCGGAGGACAGCCGGGAGGCGAGCACGATGCCCGCGACGGCCGCGAAGCCGCCGGAGAGCGCGTAGATGACCAGCTTCTGCCGGGTCACCCGGATTCCGGAGAGCCGGGCGGCCTCCTCGTTGCCGCCGATCGCGTACATCGCGCGGCCCGCGTACGTACGGCCCAGCACACCCGCGGTGATCAGCCCCATGCCGATCATCACGAGCACCGGGATGGGCAGCCAGCCGCCGATGGTGTCGCCGAGACCGGACATCGAGTCGGGGATCGGTATCGGGCTGCCCTGGGAGATCACCAGGGCCAGGCCGCGGCCGATCGACAGCATCGCCAGCGTGGCGATGAACGGCGGCAGCTTCCCGAAGGAGACCAGCGCCCCGCTGACCAGACCGCAGGCGATACCGGTGGCGACGGCCAGGAGTACGGCGATCCACACCGGCAGCCCCTGTGAGGTCGCCGACCAGGCGAGCACGGTGGCGGACAGCGCGGCCACCGAGCCGACCGACAGGTCGATCCCCGCGGCGACGATGACGAAGGTGACGCCGAAGGCGAGGATCGCGGTGACCGCCGCCTGGACGCCGACGTTGAGGAGATTGCCGGTGGTGAGGAAGTCGCCGGAGAGCAGCGACATGGCCGCCACCAGCAGCACCAGGGCGCTCAGGGCGCCGTTGTCGAGCAGCACGCGGCGCAGCACCGCCGAGCCCCCGGGGTCCTTCGTAAGCGTGTCAGTGGCCACGGGAGCCCTCCTTTTCGTTGCCGCCGACTCCTTCGTCGGCGCCCTTGACGTCCTTCACTGCCAGGGCCATCACGGCGTCCTGGGTCGCTTCCCGCGCGGTCAGCTCGCCCGAGATCCGGCCCTGGGCCATGACCAGGACCCGGTCGCTCATCCCCAGCACCTCGGGCAGATCGCTGGAGATCATCAAAACGGCGTGGCCGGACGCGGTGAGTTCATTGATGAGCTGGTAGATCTCGACCTTGGCGCCCACGTCGATACCGCGGGTCGGCTCGTCGAGGATCAGCACCTTGCTGTCGGCGAGCAGCCACTTGCCGATGACGACCTTCTGCTGGTTGCCGCCGGAGAGGGTGCGCACCCGCTGGTCGAGCCCGGCCATCCGGACGGCCAGCCGCTCGGCGACACCGGCCGCCGCGCTCCGCTGGGCGGCCCGGTCGACCAGCCCGGCGCGGGTGGCGGCGCGCAGCGTGACCAGGCCCAGGTTCTCCTGGACGCTGCCGTCCAGGACCAGGCCCTGGCCCTTACGGTCCTCGGGGACGAGGCCGATCCCGGCCCGCATGGCGGCCACCACGTCATGGCGGGCCAGCGGGCGGCCGAGCACCTCGACGGAGCCGGAGTCGTACGGGTCGGCGCCGAAGAGCGCCCGGACGACCTCCGTACGGCCCGCGCCGACCAGCCCGGCCAGGCCCACCACCTCCCCGGCGCGCACGTCGAAGCCGATGTCCTGGAAGCTGCCGTTCCGGGTGAGCCCCCGGACCTTCAGCAGGGGGTCACCGGCGTCCGTGCGCTCCCGTGGGTACTGCTGTTCGATGGAGCGGCCCACCATCAGCCGCACCAGCTCGTCCCGCTCGGTGGTGGCCGGGACCTGGGTGACGCTGCGGCCGTCGCGCAGCACGGTGACGCGGTCGCCCAGGGCGGCGATCTCCTCCAGGTGATGGGTGATGAAGACGACGCCCACCCCGTCCGCGCGCAGCGTGCGCACGATCCGGAAGAGCTTGTCGACCTCCTCGGTGGTGAGCACGGCCGTCGGCTCGTCCATGATCAGGACGCGGGCGTCCAGGCTCAGCGCCTTGGCGATCTCCACCATCTGCAGCCGGGCGATGCCGAGGTCCCGGACGCGGGTCCGGGGCGCGACGTCCACCCCGACGCGGGCCAGCAGCTCGGCGGCGCGCTCGTCCATGGTCTTGCGGTCGATCATGCCGAAGCGGCGCGGCTGGCGGCCCAGGAAGATGTTCTCGGCCACGGTGAGGTCCGGGACGAGGTTGAACTCCTGGTAGATGGTGGCGATTCCGAGCCGCTCGGCGTCCTGCGCGCTGTTGATGCGCACCGGGCCGCCGTCGACCAGGATCCGGCCCCCGTCGGGGCGGTGCGCGCCGGAGAGCATCTTGATCAGCGTGGACTTGCCCGCGCCGTTCTCGCCCAGGAGGACGTGCACTTCGCCCCGGCGCAGATCGAAGTCCACCCCGTCCAGGGCGATCACCCCGGGGAAGGTCTTACGGACGCCCTCCATGCGCAGCAGCTCCGCCCCGCCGGGGGAGGACCGTTCGGACTCGGCACTCATGGCTTGCTCCCTTCGGGCTCGCCGCACGAGCGGCGGGTGACCAGGCGGGCGGACAGGGTCACCGATTCGGCGGGCCGCCCCTCGACGAGGTCGATCAGCGCGCGTACGGCGGCATGGCCGAGCGCTCCGGTCGGCTGGGCGACGGCGGTGATCGGCGGATCGGTGTGGACGAACCAGGGGATGTCGTCGAACGCGGCGAGCGCCACGTCGTCCGGCACCCGCAGCCCCCGCGCGCGGATCTCGTCCATCGCGCCGAGCGCCATCAGGTTGTCCGCGGCGAAGATCGCGTCCGGGGGCTGCGGCAGATCGAGGAAGCGGGCGGTCACCCGGCGGCCGCTGTCCGCCTGGAAGTCCCCCTGGCCGATGTGGTCCTCGGACAGCGCCAGACCGAACTCGCGCAGCGCGGAGCGGAAGGCGTCCACCCGTTCGCGGCCGGTCGTGGTGGCCGCCGGGCCCGCGATGATCGCGAGCCGGCGGTGTCCCAGGGCGCACAGATGGTCCACCAGATCGCGGATGGCGCCCCGTCCGTCGGTGCGGATCACCGGCACCGCGTCCAGGCCCTCGCCCTCGATCCAGCGGTCGACGAAGACCATGGGGGTGCCGGCGCGGGCGGCGGCCAGCATCATCGGGGAGCCGCCGTCGGTGGGGCTGACCAGCAGGCCGTCTATGCGGCGGTCCATGAGGGTGCGCACATGGTGGTCCTGGAGTTCGGGCCGCTCGTCGGCGTTGCCGATGATCACGCTGTAGTCCAGCTCGCGGGCGGCGTCCTCGACCGAGCGGGCCAGCTCGGTGAAGAAGGGATTCAGCACATCGCTGATGACCAGCCCCAGGGTCCGGGTCTGATCGGTGCGCAGCGAGCGGGCCACCGCGTTGGGGCGATAGCCGAGGTCGGCGACCGCGGCGAGCACCCGTTCACGGGTGTCCAGGCGAACGGAGGGGTGGTCATTGAGCACCCGTGAGACCGTCGCGACGGAGACCCCGGCACGCCGCGCCACGTCCTTGATGGCCGGCATCGTCCACCTCCTTGTGGAATCGATTACATGTGATTGGAATCGATTACATGGAAGGAGGCAAGGGGTCGGTCCCCGGTGAAACCGGATCGTGATATTCCGCGACCGGACACCCACCCGCGTTCCTTCCCCACGGGCGTTGTCCACAGGCCCGAACCGTCTGTCGGCTCCCGGCGGTACGGTCGGGGCATGCTCAAACTCGCGGTGGTGGAAGGGGTCCTGGAGCGGATCACCTACGCCAATGAGGAGAACGGCTATACGGTCGCGCGGGTCGACACCGGCCGAGGCTCCGGCGATCTACTGACCGTGGTCGGATCGCTGCTGGGAGCCCAGCCGGGCGAGTCGCTGCGGATGGAGGGCCGCTGGGGTTCCCATCCGCAATATGGCAAACAGTTCACGGTCGAGAACTACCAGACCGTCCTCCCCGCCACCGTCCAGGGCATCCGGCGCTATCTCGGCTCGGGGCTGATCAAGGGCATCGGCCCCCGGATCGCCGACCGGATCACCGAGCACTTCGGCGTCGACACCCTCGATGTCATCGAGCAGGAGCCCAAGCGGCTGGTCGAGGTCCCCGGCCTCGGCCCCAAGCGCACCAAGATGATCGCCGCCGCCTGGGAGGAGCAGAAGGCCATCAAGGAGGTGATGGTCTTCCTCCAGGGGGTGGGCGTCTCCACCTCCATCGCGGTGCGGATCTACAAGAAGTACGGCGACGCGTCGATTTCGGTCGTGAAGAACGAGCCGTATCGGCTGGCGTCCGACGTCTGGGGCATCGGCTTCCTCACCGCCGACAAGATCGCCCAGTCGGTCGGCATTCCCCATGACAGCCCCGATCGGGTGAAAGCCGGTCTGCAGTACGCGCTGTCCCAGTCCGCCGACCAAGGCCACTGCTATCTCCCCGAGGAGCAACTCATCGCGGACGCCGTGAAGTTGCTCCAGGTGGACACCGGTCTGGTCATCGACTGCCTGGGGGAGCTCGCGGCCGAGGACGAGGGTGTGGTGCGCGAGCCGGTCCCGGGGCCGGAGGACGGCGAGCCGGTCTCCGCGGTCTATCTGGTGCCCTTCCACCGCGCCGAGATCTCCCTCGCCGGCCAGGTGCTGCGGCTGCTGCGCACCGAGCAGGACCGGCTGCCCGCCTTCGGGAATGTGGACTGGGACAAGGCGCTGAGCTGGCTGGCGAGCCGCACCGGCGCCGATCTGGCGCCCGAGCAGAGCCAGGCGGTGCGGCTCGCGCTGACCGAGAAGGTCGCGGTGCTCACCGGCGGGCCGGGCTGCGGCAAGTCCTTCACCGTGCGGTCCGTGGTGGAGCTGGCCCGCGCCAAGAAGGCGAAGGTGGTGCTGGCGGCGCCCACCGGCCGGGCCGCCAAGCGACTGTCCGAGCTGACCGGCGCCGAGGCGTCCACCGTCCACCGGCTGCTGGAGCTCAAGCCCGGCGGAGACGCGGCATATGACAGAGACCGCCCGCTCGACGCGGATCTGGTGGTGGTCGACGAGGCGTCGATGCTCGATCTGCTGCTGGCCAACAAGCTGGTCAAGGCGGTCCCGCCCGGTGCCCATCTGCTCTTCGTCGGGGATGTGGACCAGCTTCCCAGCGTGGGCGCCGGGGAGGTGCTGCGCGATCTGCTGGCCCCCGGCAGCCCCGTCCCGGCGGTGCGGCTGACCCGGATCTTCCGCCAGGCCCAGCAGTCCGGTGTGGTCACCAACGCCCACCGGATCAACGAGGGGGTGCCGCCGGTCACCCAGGGCCTCTCGGATTTCTTTCTCTTCGTCGAGGACGACACCGAGGAGGCCGGGCGGCTCACGGTCGATGTCGCGGCCCGCCGCATCCCCGCCAAGTTCGGCCTCGACCCCCGCCGTGACGTGCAGGTTCTGGCCCCGATGCACCGCGGCCCGGCGGGCGCGGGCACGCTCAACGGACTGCTTCAGCAGGCCATCACCCCGGCCCGCCCCGACCTCGCGGAGCGCCGCTTCGGCGGCCGGGTCTTCCGGGTCGGCGACAAGGTGACCCAGATCCGTAACAATTATGAGAAAGGGGCCAACGGGGTCTTCAACGGCACGGTTGGCGTCGTCACCTCACTCGACACCGATGAGCAGCGGCTGACCGTGCGGACGGACGAGGACGAGGAGGTACCGTACGACTTCGACGAGCTGGACGAGCTGGCTCATGCCTATGCGGTGACCATCCACCGGTCACAGGGCAGTGAGTACCCGGCCGTCGTGATTCCGGTGACCACCGGGGCCTGGATGATGTTGCAGCGCAACCTCCTGTACACGGCGGTGACCCGTGCCAAGCGCCTTGTCGTGCTGGTCGGCTCGCGCCGCGCGCTGGGGCAAGCGGTGCGCACCGTCTCGGCGGGGAGGCGCTGCACCGCGCTGGATCACCGACTCGGCGGTGATGTGACAGTCGAGCGTGTCAAGAGGGTTTCCGAACGATGACGAACGGGGCAGGATGGCCGTGAAGGCGGCACTGAGTGCCGCCAAAAGGCTCTTCAGCCGACCCCGAGTGCACGTTCTCTACCCGAGTAGGGGAAGGTGGGGGGAGTCAGGGCACCTCGAAGAAGAGAACCAGACGTCGGTGAGGGATGACGTGAGCGACAACTCTGTAGTACTGCGGTACGGGGACGGCGAGTACACCTACCCGGTGGTCGACAGCACCGTCGGCGACAAGGGCTTCGATATCGGCAAGCTGCGTGCCCAGACCGGTCTGGTGACCCTGGATTCCGGTTACGGCAACACCGCCGCGTACAAATCCGCGATCACCTATCTGGACGGTGAGCAGGGCATCCTGCGATACCGCGGCTACCCCATCGAGCAGCTGGCGGAGCGTGCCTCCTTCCTGGAGACCGCCTTCCTGCTGATCAACGGGGAGCTGCCGACCGTCGATGAACTGGCGGCCTTCCGTGGGGAGATCACCCGCCACACGCTCCTGCATGAAGACGTCAAGCGGTTCTACGACGGTTTCCCGCGGGACGCCCACCCGATGGCGATGCTGTCCTCCGTGGTCAGCGCGCTGTCGACCTTCTACCAGGACAGCCACAACCCGTTCGACGAGAAGCAGCGCAACCTCTCGACGATCCGGCTGCTGGCCAAGCTGCCGACCATTGCCGCGTATGCGTACAAGAAGTCGGTCGGTCACCCCTTTGTCTACCCGCGCAATGACCTGGGCTATGTCGAGAACTTCCTCCGGATGACCTTCTCGGTCCCCGCGCAGGAGTACGACCTCGACCCGACCGTGGTCTCCGCGCTCGACAAGCTGCTGATTCTGCACGCCGACCACGAGCAGAACTGTTCGACCTCCACGGTCCGGCTGGTCGGCTCCTCGCAGGCCAATATGTTCGCCTCCATCTCGGCGGGCATCAACGCGCTGTGGGGCCCCCTGCACGGCGGCGCCAACCAGTCCGTGCTGGAGATGCTCGAGGGCATCCAGGCTTCGGGCGGCGACGTCGACACCTTCATCCGCAAGGTGAAGAACAAGGAAGACGGCGTGAAGCTCATGGGCTTCGGGCACCGCGTCTACAAGAACTTCGACCCCCGGGCGAAGATCATCAAGTCGGCGGCGCACGATGTCCTCTCCGCGCTCGGCAAGTCCGACGAGCTACTCGACATCGCGCTCAAGCTGGAGGAGCACGCCCTCGCGGACGACTACTTCGTCGAGCGCAAGCTCTACCCGAACGTGGACTTCTACACCGGTCTGATCTACCGGGCGATGGGCTTCCCGACCGAGATGTTCACCGTGCTGTTCGCGCTCGGCCGGCTGCCGGGCTGGATCGCCCAGTGGCACGAGATGATCAAGGAGCCGGGCTCCCGCATCGGCCGCCCGCGCCAGATCTACACGGGCGTCGTCGAGCGCGACTTCGTCCCGGTCGAGGAGCGCTGACCTTCGCTTCTCCGGTGCCCCCGTCCTGGCTGCCCGGCCGGTCGGGGGCACTTCGCGTCCGGGGACGCCTTCGGGTATCCGGTGCTTGGCCGCCGTAGCGCCTCGGGGTGTGCCGACCGTCGACACAGGCTTTTGCGCCCCGGAGGCGAACCGAGCCCCAAAAAAACCAGAAGCGCCCCGCTTCCGATCCCCCCACGGGTCGGAGCGGGGCGCTTCCCTTGCCCCGGAGCGGATTCCCCCCACGGGATCCGGCCGGGTGTCCACGGGCCCTTGCGGGCCGTATGGTGCGCGATCCGCCGGGACGCGTACCTACGGGAGGGCCGCTCAAAGCTCCCCGAGTACGTCGTCCCGGCTACGCGTAGCGGGATGCGTCCCCCAAGACGAATCCCCACCGTCCCATTAGACTCGCCACCCCCCTCGATGGTTACGTTGGGTTGTCTGTGATCTGCGTCTCTTGCCATATGCGCCATAAAAGGGCAAGAGCCTCGATTTGAAGATCGAGGCCCTGCCGTATGGGTGTTGTGCGGCTTATGGGGACTTGGTGAATCTATGTGGACGCTGTGAAGGTCCGCAGTCGCAGACTGTTCGTCACCACGAACACGGATGAGAACGCCATGGCCGCTCCCGCGATCATAGGGTTCAGCAGTCCGGCCGCCGCGAGCGGGAGCGCGGCGACGTTGTAGCCGAAGGCCCAGAAGAGGTTGCCCTTGATGGTGCCGAGCGTCCGGCGCGCCAGCCGGATCGCGTCCGCCGCCACCCGCAGGTCGCCCCGGACCAGTGTCAGATCCCCGGACTCGATGGCCGCGTCCGTGCCCGTGCCCATCGCGAGCCCGAGGTCCGCGGTGGCGAGGGCGGCCGCGTCGTTGACCCCGTCGCCCACCATGGCGACCGTACGGCCCTCGCCCTGCAGCCGCTTCACGACGTCCACCTTGTCCTGGGGCAGCACCTCGGCGATGACGTCGTCGATGCCGACCTCGCGGGCCACCGCCTCGGCGACGAGCCTGTTGTCGCCGGTCAGCAGCATCGGGGTGAGGCCGAGGGCGCGTAGCTGGGCGACCGCCTCGGCGCTGGTCTCCTTGACGGCGTCGGCCACCAGGAGGACGCCGCGCGCCTTACCGTCCCAGGCCACGGCGACCGCCGTCTGCCCCTCCGACTCGGCCGCCGCCTTGGCGGCCGCCAGGTCCTCGGGCAGTTCGACGGCCCATGCGCCGAGCAGCTTCTCGCGGCCGACCAGGACCGCGTGGCCGTCCACCGTGCCCTGGACGCCGAGGCCGGGCTCGGACCGGAAGTCCGCGGGCGTCGGGAGGTCGCCGAGCCGCTCGGCCGCGCCGTCCGCGATGGCGCGCGCGATCGGGTGCTCCGAGGCGTGCTCCAGGGCGCCCGCGAGCCGCAGCAGCTCCACCTCGTCCACGCCGGGCGCCGTGACGGCCCCGCGCAGCCGCATCTGTCCGGCTGTCACCGTGCCGGTCTTGTCCAGGACGACGGTGTCCACCCGGCGGGTCGACTCCAGCACCTCGGGCCCCTTGATCAGGATGCCCAGCTGGGCGCCGCGGCCCGTGCCGACCATGAGCGCGGTCGGGGTGGCCAGGCCCAGGGCGCAGGGGCAGGCGATGATCAGGACGGCCACGGCCGCGGTGAAGGCGGCGGCCGTCTCGCCGGTGGTGAGCAGCCAGCCCAGCAGGGTGCCGACGGCGATCAGCAGCACGATCGGCACAAAGATCCCCGAGACCCGGTCGGCGAGCCGCTGCACCTCGGCCTTGCCGTTCTGCGCGTCCTCGACCAGCTTGGCCATGCGGGAGAGCTGGGTGTCCGCGCCCACGCGGGTGGCCTCGACCACGATCCGGCCCGCCGTGTTGACGGTCGCGCCCGCCACCGCGTCGCCGGCCACCACGTCCACCGGCACCGATTCGCCGGTCAGCATCGAGACGTCCACGGCGGAGGAGCCCTCGACCACCGTGCCATCGGTGGCGATCTTCTCGCCGGGGCGCACCACGAAGCGGTCGCCGACCGCCAGCTCGCCGACGGGGATCCGCACCTCGCTTCCCCCGCGCAGGACGGCCACGTCCTTGGCGCCGAGCTCCAGTAGTGCGCGCAGCGCCGCACCCGCCCGCCGCTTGGACTTCGCCTCCAGGAAGCGGCCCAGCAGGATGAGGGTGGTCACCCCGGCGGCCGCCTCCAGATAGATCGAGGACGACCCGTCGGCCCGGGAGACGGTGAGGTCGAAGCCGTGGCGCATTCCCTGCATGCCCGCGTCGCCGAAGAACAGCGCCCACAGGGACCAGCCAAGGGCCGCCAGCGTGCCGATGGAGACCAGGGTGTCCATAGTGGCCGCGCCGTGCCGCAGGCCCGTCCAGGCGGCCTTGTGGAAGGGCGCGCCGCCCCAGACGACGACCGGCGCGGCGAGGGTGAGCGAGAGCCACTGCCAGTTGTCGAACTGCAGCGACGGCACCATCGCCAGCACCACGACGGGCAGGGACAGGGCGAGGGAGACGAGCATGCGGTGGCGCAGCGGGTCCGGCCCGGCCTCGCCGCGCCGGTCGGCCTCCGGTGCGCCGGTGTCCTCGGGGGTGCGGGGCTCGGGCACGACGGGGCGCGGTTCCTCGGCGGTGTACCCGGTTTTGACGACGGTGGCGATCAGGTCGGCGACCTCGATCCCCGCGCCGTAGGACACCTTGGCCTTCTCGGTGGCGAAGTTCACCGTGGCGGTGACGCCGTCGAGGCGGTTGAGCTTCTTCTCGATGCGCGCGGCGCAGGACGCACAGGTCATACCGCCGATGGCGAGCTGGACCTGCGAGGGCCCGCCGGTCGTCGCCGTGGTGTCGGCGGTGGCCCCGGCGGGGGGTGCCGTGCTGGTCATGTCTGGTCTCCTGGGAGGAGGGCCGGGCCGTACGGCGACTGTATGAGCAGGGCGGTACGGTCCGGCGGAGGTTTGGTGGGGGCTCGCTCAGGCCGCCCGGCCGGTGAGCTCGTAGCCCGCCTCGTCCACGGCGGCGCGGACGGTCTCGTCGTCCAGCGGGGCGGCCGAGATCACGGTGACCTGCCCGGTGGACGCCACGGCCTTGACGGAGGTGACGCCGTCGAGCGTGCCGATCTCCTCGGCGACGGCGCCTTCGCAGTGGCCGCAGGTCATACCGGTCACCTGGTAGACGGTGGTGACAGCCTCGGAGCTCATGGGGTTTCTCCTGTGTGGGGTGAGCGTGACGGTCGGTGCGCAGGAGGCACCGGAATGCCTCAGCGTCTCCTGACGATCCCCACTTTATACCCCTAGGGGGTATCGATGGAAGCCGGTGGTGCGCCGGCCTGTGACGGGTGTGCCGCGCCCGCGCGCACTTCTCCCCGGTCCGGGGCGTACGAGGGGCCGGGGGAAGAGGGCGTGGTGCGGGGTCAGGGGCGGGCGCCGACCGCCCCGGTGCCGAGTACCGGGGCCAGATAGCCGTACAGGGCGGTCTTCAACTCCGCGACGTACGCCTCCCGTTCGGCGCCCTCATGGCCGAGGATCAGCGTCAGTCCGGCCTTGAACAGGGCGAACGTCATGGTGGTGGTGTGGGTGCGGCGCTCGGGGGAGAGGTCGGGGTTGCGGATGCCGATCAGCTCGCTGATGCGGTCCTGGATCGAGTCGTGCAGTTCGGCGTGTTCCTCGAGGAGTTGGCCCGGCGCGTCGGAGGACTGGATCAGGGCCAGGAAGACCGGATTCGCGCAATTGAACTCGATCATCGGATCGAGGACCGTGTCGAGCAGCTCGCCGAGGGGCAGTCCCGCGTTCTCCGGTGTGAGGACCGTCCCGTGGGTCTCCGTCATCCGGCGGTTGAGGCGCTCGCCGAGCTCGACGGCGATGGCCTCCTTGTTCGGGAAGAACTGGTACAGCGTGCCGGGGGAGACTCCGGCCTCGCGGGCGATGGCGTTGGTGCTCGCCGAGGTGTAGCCGGTGCGGCAGAAGACATGGGCGGCGGCGTCGAGCAGCTGCTGGATCCGGCGCTCACCGCGTGCTTGTCTGCGGCGCGGCTTCGCCGTTTCGTCGCGCAGGTCCGCCTTGCTCTCGCTCACCTGTTTTCCCCGGCTCTCCGTGTTCGATTGACAAACACGAGTAACCGCTCGCATTCTTGAGAAACGCGAGCGGTCGCTCGTGTTTACCACCCATGGTAATCAGCGACCCATGCTGCCCACGGACGTGTGGGTGGCGGCATGGGGCACAGGTGAAGGGGACACCGCGCCATGACCGATGTCAACCGCCCACCCGGGGACCGGATCGGAGGGTGGACGCGCCTGGTCACCGCGCGGCCGCGGCTGTCCCTTCTGATCGCTCTGCTCTTCACGGCGCTGGCCGTCGTGGCCGGGAGCGGGGTCGCCGATCGGCTGGGAAGCGGCGGCTGGGAGGACCCGGCGGCCGAGTCCTCGTATGCCACCAAGGCGCTGGAGAAGCGCTTCCCCGCCTCCCAGCCCAATCTGATCCTGCTCGTCGACAGCGGCGGCAGGACCGTGGACGATCCGGCCGTCGCCGCCGAGGCCCGGGCCCTCGCCAAGAAGCTCTCGCATGAGCAGGCGGTCACCGGCGTCACCTCGTACTGGGCCACCGGCGCGCCCTCGCTGCGGGCCCGTGACCGGGGCGAGGCGATCATCGCCGCGCGGATCGTGGGCGACGAGTCCGCCGCCGGCAAGACGCTGGAGCGCATAGCGCCCCATTACCGGGGCGCCCATGGCCCGGTCGAGGTGTCCATCGGCGGGATGGTCGCGGTCCGCCACGAGCTGCAGACCACCATCCAGGAAGATCTGCTGCGGGCCGAGATGATCGCCCTGCCCATCACCCTGGTGCTGCTCGTCATGGTCTTCGGCAGCGCCGTGGCCGCACTGCTTCCGCTCGGCGTCGGCATCATCGCCATCCTCGGCACCGACGCCGTGCTGCGCGGGCTCACCGAGTTCACCGATGTCTCGGTCTTCGCGCAGAACCTGACCACCGCGCTCGGCCTCGGACTCGCCATCGACTATGCCCTGTTCATCGTGCGCCGCTTCCGGGAGGAGCTGGCCCGGGGCGCGGAGAAGCTGCCCGCCGTCGCGACCACGCTGCGCACCGCCGGGCGCACCGTGCTCTTCTCGGCGCTGACCGTCGCCGCCTCGCTCGCCGCGATGCTCGTCTTCCCGCAGTACTTCCTGCGCTCCTTCGCCTATGCGGGGATCGCGGTGGTGCTGATCGCCGCTACCGCCGCCCTGGTGGTCCTGCCCGCGGCGCTCATCCTGCTGGGGGACCGGGTCAACGCACTGGACCTCACCCGGCTGCTGCGCCGCGGCCGCCCGGCCCGCAAGGGTGAGCCCGGGGCGGGCTGGGCGCGGCTCGCCCGGCTGGTGATGCGGCGCGCCCCGCTGTTCGCACTGGCCACCGTCGCCGGTCTGGTCGCGCTGGGACTGCCGTTCCTGAGGGTGGAGTTCGGCACCGCGGACGACCGCCAGCTCCCGTCGAGCGCCGAGTCCCATGTGGTGCAGCAGCACATCCGGGAGGGATTCCCCGGCGGTCCCGGGGGCGCGGTGGAGGTCCTCGCCGAGGGCGGCACCGGCACCAAGGCCCTCAACGACTACAGCGCCAAGGTCTCGGCCCTCCCCCAGGTGCTGCGGGTGGACGGCCCGGCGGGCCGGTTCGCGGACGGGCGGCGGGTGGCCGAGCCGGGGCCGGCGGAGGCCGCGCGTCTGGCCGGTGGCTCGGCCGACATCACCGTCCTGCCCAAGGGCGAGGCCGTGGACGCGGCCAGCCAGGACCTGGTGCGCACGATCCGCGCCCAGGAGTCGCCATTCACCACCTCGGTCACCGGCACCGCCGCCGTCCTGGTGGACACCAAGGACTCCATAGGCGACCGGCTGCCCTGGGCCGCCGGCATCATCGTCGCCGTCACCCTGCTGCTGGTCTTCCTGCTCACCGGCAGCGTGCTGATACCGATTCAGGCGGTGCTGCTCAACGCGCTCAGTCTGACCGCGATGTTCGGCGCGGTGGTGTGGGTCTTCCAGGAGGGGCATCTGTCCGGTCCGCTCTCCTTCACCACCTCCGGCGATATCGAGACCACCCTGCCCGTCCTGATGTTCTGCGTCGCCTTCGGTCTCTCCATGGACTACGGAGTCTTTCTGCTCTCCCGCATCAAGGAGGAGTACGACCGAACCGGAGACCATCAGGCGGCGGTCGAGTTCGGACTGCGGCGCACCGGCGGCCTGATCACGGCGGCGGCGCTGATCCTCGCCGTGGTGATGGTGGGCATCGGCACCTCGCGGGTCACCAACACCAAGATGCTGGGGCTGGGCATCGCCCTGGCCGTGATGATGGACGCGATGGTGGTGCGCGGTCTGCTGGTGCCGGCGGTGATGAAGCTGACCGGCCGGGCCACCTGGTGGGCCCCTGGCCCGCTGCGCCGACTGCACACCCGGTTCGGCCTGAGCGAGGGGAGTCCGCTCCCGCCGGAAGCCGCACGGACGCCGGGACCGGCACAGATGCCGCCAGTGGCAGCGAGGCGGACGGCCAGTGTGAGGAGGACGGGCTGTCCGGAGAGGGGGAGCCGGCGCGGGACCGGGTGAGCACGGGCCACCGCTAACGGATCACGGGGATACGGCACCACGGCGCCGCTAATCCTTGGCGTCCCGCCGGGCGCGGCGGTTGCCGGGTCTGCGGGCCACCCAGGAGCGGATGGTGTCCGCATACCAGTACGGCTTGCCGCCCTCCACCAGATCGGGGGGCGGCAGCAGGCCGTGCTTGCGGTAGGACCGCACGGTGTCGGTCTGCACACCGATATGCGCGGCGATCTCCTTGTAGGACCACAGCCTCCGGTCGGTCATCTCTTATGCCCTTCCGCAGGTCGTCGCGGCCACGGCCAGTGGGCCGTCGGGGGAGCCGCGGCGCGCCTGCTCACGCTCCATCAGCCTGTGCCCGGGTCAACGACGCTGAGTGACGGGCGGCCAGGGGCTGTTGAGCAGCTGTGACGTAGACGTGTGGAGATGTGACGGCTGTGACGCACGAGTGACGCACCGGACGATCGATCCTCTGCCATGGCCACAGCGGACCGGCCGTGGGGAAACGGCCGGGTCCGCTGGGGGCGAGCTGGTGAGGCGTCAGCTGTAGAACGCGGGGCGTTCGATCATCTCGACGATCGTGCGCTCACCCGTGGCCTGGGCCCGGACCCCAGCCTCGCTGACGGCGGTCGCGGCATAGCCGTCCCAGGTGCTGGGGCCCTCGACCTCGCCGCGCCGGGTGGCGTTGACCCACGCCTGCACCTCCCGGTCGTACGCCTCCTCGAAGCGGGCGACGAAGTCGGGGGCGATCTCCCCGCCCCAGGTGCCGGGCCGGTTGACCAGCATGCCGTGGGCGTCGCCGACGCGGGCGGTGCCCCGTTCGCAGACCGCCTCCGCCTGGACCTGGTAGCCGAAGCCGCAGGTGGCGAAGATCTCCACATTGACGATCGCACCACCGGTGGTCTCGAAGACCACCAGCTGGGGGTCGCTGAGCGGCTCGGGGGACAGTGAGCTGGGGGTCGGCTTGAGCACGGTGACCGCGGCGATCTCCTGCTCCAGCAGCCAGCGCGACTGGTCCATCTCATGCACCACCGAGTCGGTGATCATCATCTCGTTGGTGAAGTACGAGTGCACCGAGGCGTTGCGGTGGCGGCAGTGCAGCAGCAGCGGGCGGCCCAGCTCACCACCGGCCAGCAGCGCCTTGAGCTTCATGAACTCGGTGTCGTAGCGGCGCATGAAGCCCACCTGGACCCGGCGGTGGCCCAGCTTCTGCTCGGCCTCCAGCACCCGCAGCGCGGACGCGGAGTCCGGGGTGAGCGGCTTCTCGCACAGCACCGGCAGATCGCGCTCGAACGCGCTGAGCAGCGCGGCCTCGTGCGCGGGTCCCGGCGAGGCGATCAGCACCGCGTCCACGCCGGGGGCGGCCATCGCGGCGGCCGGGTCGGTGAACGCCTGACAGCCGTCGGCGGTGTCGGCGACCGCCTTGGCCCGCGCCTCGTCGATGTCGACCACGGCGGCCACCCGGGCGCCGCTGATCACCTCGTTGATGCGGCGGACATGGTCGGCGCCCATCTTGCCGGTCCCGATGACGGCGACCCCGAGCGTTCCCTGCTGCGTCATTGGCTGACCTCTCTTCTCTCTCTGCTCTCTGGACGGTTCGACGGCCCGTGGGGGCGAAGCGGCCCGTGGGGGCGAAAGGGAGGTCAGGCGCCGCAGGAGCGCAGGAAGCGCCGGGTGCGCTCGGCGATGGGGTAGGGCTGGTCGGGCGGGCAGGGGTACATGTCCTGCTCGACGATGGCGAACAGGTCCACATCCAGGTTCTGGGCCGCGGTCAGGACCGGTCCCAGCTCCGGAACGCCGTTCGGCGGTTCGCACATGACGCCGCGCTGGACGGCGGGGCCGAACGGCACCTCGTTCTTGACCACATCGGCGAGGATCTCCGGGTCGACCTGCTTGAGGTGGAGATAGCCGATGCGCTCGCCGTAGGTCTCGATCAGCTTGACGCTGTCGCCGCCGCAGTAGGCGTAGTGGCCGGTGTCCAGGCAGAGGTTGACCAGGTCGGAGTCGGTGGCGTCCAGGAAGCGGGCCACGTTCTCCTCGGTGTCGATATGGGTGTCGGCATGCGGGTGGACGACGATGTCGAGCCCGAAGCGCTCCCGCACCTCACGGCCGAGCCGCTCCATCCCGGTGGACAGATGGCGCCACTGCTCGGCGGTGAGCGTCGGGGGCTCGATCAGCTCGGCGGTCTTGTCGTCCCGCCAGAAGGAGGGGATGACCACCAGGTGCTTGGCGTTCATCGCCCGGGTCAGCTCGGCCACCTGGGAGACATGCTCCCAGGTGGCGTCCCAGACCTCGGGGCCCCGGTGCAGCGAGGTGAAGATGGTGCCCGCCGATACGGTGAGGCCGCGCCGGGCGGTCTCCTCGGTGAGCCGGGCCGGGTCGGTCGGCAGATAGCCGTACGGACCCAGCTCGATCCACTGGTAGCCGGCCTGCGTGACCTCGTCGAGGAAGCGCTGCCAGGGGACCTGCTGGTCGTCGTCGGGGAACCAGACCCCCCAGGAGTCGGGGGCCGAGCCGACCCGGATGCGGTCCAGGGCGGGTGCGGGGGAGGCGTCGGCAGTCATGGCAGAGGGTCTCCTCGTGTGCTGGGGTGCCCGCGTCGTACTGTTTTGGGCAGCTTCACCGGCCGGGCGGGCGGCCGTCAAGAGTTCGTCAGGACATTCGGACGTCTTGTCAGGAGAAAGACATCCGGAGGATGGGGTCCTGTCAGGGGGGAAGGTGTCCGGTCAGGCGGAAGGGGCGGTCACCTCCTCGGGCAGCTCATCCACATCGACCCCGCGGACCTGGGCCAGCTCATGCTTGAGCGCGGCCAGTTCGGCGCCGCCGGCCATATGGTTGGTGAGCTCTTCGAGGCTGACGTCCTCGCGCGCCGCGTTCAGTTCCAGGGCGCCGAGTCTCAGCACCGCGAAGTGATCGCCGACCATATAGGCGTGGTGCGGGTTGTGGGTGATGAAGATGACCCCGAGCCCGCGCTCGCGCGCCGCCGCGATGTACTTGAGCACGACACCGGACTGCTTGACGCCGAGCGCCGCGGTGGGCTCGTCCAGGATCAGCACCCGGGCGCCGAAGTGGACCGCCCGGGCGATGGCCACGGACTGCCGCTGGCCGCCGGAGAGGGTGCCGATGGGCTGTTCCAGGTTGTCGAGGTGGATGCCCATGGCGGACAGCTCCTCGTCGGTGATCTTCTTCATCCGCTCGATGTCCAGCCGGCGCACCGGCCAGGGGCCGCGGGTCAGCTCGGAGCCGAGGAAGAAGTTCCGCCACACCGGCAGCAGGGGCACGGTGGCCAGGTCCTGGTAGACGGTGGCGATGCCCAGGTTCAGGGCGTCGCGCGGGTTGTTCAGCCGCACCGGCTCGCCGTCGACGAGGTATTCGCCCTCGTCGTGCTGGTGCAGCCCCGAGATGATTTTGATCAGGGTGGACTTTCCCGCTCCGTTGTCGCCGAGCACACAGGTCACCCGGCCCGGCCGGACGGCCAGGTCGATGCCCTCCAGGGCGCGTACGTTTCCGTAGAGCTTGCCCACGCCGCGCAGCCGGACCACCGGCTCATCGGCCGGTGCGGCGCCGGCGGGGCTGTTCTTGGGGTCCTTCGTTGCCATGACGGTCACCTCCTGGCGGCCTGACGGCGCACCCACAGATTGACGAGGGTCGCGAGCAGCAGCATCACGCCGACGAAGAACTTGAACCAGTCGGGGTTCCAGTTGGCGTAGACGATGCCCTGGTTGACCATGCCGAAGATGAAGGCGCCGAGGACCGCGCCGATCGCCGAGCCATAGCCGCCGGTGAGCAGGCAGCCGCCGATCACGGCCGCGATGATGTAGTAGAACTCGTTGCCGACGCCCTCGCCGGCCTGCACGGTGTTGTACTCGAAGAGCAGATGCATGCCGACGAACCAGGCCGCGAAGCCCACCGTCATAAAGAGGGCGATCTTGGTGAGGTTCACCGGTACGCCCACGGCCCGTGCGCTCTCCTTCGAACCACCGGCCGCGAAGATCCAGTTGCCGAACTTGGTGCGCAGCAGCACCCAGGTGGCGATGGCGGCGAAGATCAGCCACCACAGCACGGTGATCTTCACATCGACGCCGAAGACGCCGATCTCGGAGGCGAAGAGCGACTTGGCCTGGTCGAAGCCGTCCATGTCGGTGATGGAGTCGGTGGCGACATTGTCGGTCAGCAGCTTGGTGATGGCCAGGTTGGCGCCCTGCAGCATCAGGAAGCTGGCGAGGGTGACCAGGAAGCTGGGCAGCCCGGTCTTGATCAGCAGCAGTCCGTTGATCAGCCCCACGGCGAGCGAGACCAGCAGGGCGACGATCACGCCCACCCAGACATTGGCGGTGAGCTGGAAGCTGAGCATGCTCGCGGTCAGCGCCGAGGAGGTGACCGCGACCCCGGCCGACAGGTCGAACTCGCCGCCGATCATCAGCAGGGAGACGGCGAGCGCCATGATCCCCATGGTGGACGCCTGGTAGAGGACGGTGGCGAAGGAGTCGGCCTGGCGGAAGGTGGGGGCGGCGACGAAGAAGAAGAGATAGACGCCGATGGCCGCGACCAGCGCCCCGATCTCGGGGCGGGCCAGCGCCCGCCGGGCCAGCGAGCGCTCGGCGGTGCGGCTCTTCGGCGGGGCCGCGGGGGAGGCGGGCGGTGTGGCGGCCGCCGGGGTGGCGGTATGGGTCATGGCCGGGTCACCGCGTTCCGTTCTTGGCGAACGTGGCGATGGTGTCCACGTTCTCCTTGGTGACGAACGCGGGCCCGGTCAGCACGGGCTTCTCCCCGCCGCCGCTGAAGTTGCCGTTGTTCTTGAAGAGCCACAGGGAGTCGATGGACAGATAGCCCTGGAGATAGGGCTGCTGGTCGACGGCGAACTGGACATCGCCGCTCTGGACGGCGGAGACGAGGTCCTTGTTGAGGTCGAAGGTGGCGACCTTGGCCTTTCCGCCCGCGTCCTTGGCGGACTGGACGGCGGTCAGGGCGAACGGGGCGCCCAGGGTGACGACGTAGTCGATGCTCGCATCCTGCTTGAGCTTCGCGGCGATGGTCGACTTGACGGACGGCATGTCGGTGCCGTTGACGTAGAGGGTGTCCGTCTTGCCCTTGAAGGTCTTCTTCACACCCGCGCAGCGGGCCTCGAGGGCGACATGGCCCTGTTCCTGGATCACGCAGATGTTGTGCTTGGCGCCGATCTCGTTGAGATGTTTGCCGAATGCCTGGCCCGCGATGTTCTCGTCCTGGCCGAAGTACTCCAGCAGACCCATGCTCTTCCACTGCTCGAGTCCGGCGTTGAAGGCGACGACCGGGATTCCGGCCTTCTTCGCCTTGGCTATCGCGCCCTTCATGGCGTCGGGCTTGGCGAGGGTGACGGCGATGCCGTCGACCTTCTGGTTGATCGCGTTCTGGATCAGGTTGGCCTGGTCGGCTCCGCTGGGGTTGCTGGAGTAGACGAGGTCGACATTGTCCTTGGCCGCCGCGGACTTGGCGCCCTTGCGCACGGTGTCCCAGAAGGTGTCGCCGGGGGCCGCGTGAGTGATCATCGCGATCCTCAGCCGGGGGGTGTCGGCCTTGCCGGCCGCGATGCCGGAATCGGCTTCCTGGGCCTTCTTGCCGCCCTGGCTGCTGCAGCCCGCGGCCAGGAGGACGGCGGCGGTGGCGAGTGCGGCGAGGCCCGCTCTGCGGTGTCGATTGAGTCTGAGGTCCATCCGTTCCAGCACCTCTCAAGGCAGGTCCGTCGAGTTGGCACGGCCGTGCAGAACGGGAGCCAACTCCCCGCGGCTGTCCTCTGTCAAGGCTTTGTCATGACAACATTTCATCTAGACGTAACGACGCGATAACGTCCCATGCGGGACCGAATGATGACGTCAGTATGTAAGGACAAAGCCTTGACAGTGGCTGGGGGACACGTCTAGACCTGAAGGGCCGGGGGACCTCCCGGAGTTCTGTGCACCAGACCCTGAGCTGCGTCTTTCCCGAAGGGGCAGGCATGAGTGAGCCGTACGACCTGATCACGATGGGCCGCATCGGAGTGGACCTGTATCCGCTGCAGACCGGTGTGCCACTGCCGCAGGTCGAATCGTTCGGAAAGTTTCTCGGCGGCTCGGCGACCAATGTCGCGGTCTCCGCGGCCCGCTTCGGCCGCCGCTCCGCGGTGATCAGCCGCACCGGGGCGGATCCGTTCGGCGACTACATCCACCAGGAGCTGCGGGCCTTCGGGGTGGACGACCGCTTCGTCACCCCCGTCGAGCAGTACCCCACCCCGGTCACCTTCTGCGAGATCTTCCCGCCCGACGACTTCCCGCTGTACTTCTACCGCCGCCCCAAGGCACCCGATCTGGAGATCCACTCCGATGAGCTGAACCTCGACGCCATCCGCGCCACCCGGATCTTCTGGATGACCGGCACCGGGCTCAGCGAGGAGCCCAGCCGCACCAGCACCCTCGCCGCGCTCGCCGCCCGCGCCAAGAGCGGCACCACCGTCTTCGACCTCGACTGGCGGCCGATGTTCTGGGCGGACCCGGACACCGCCCGGCCCTTCTACGCCGAGGCGCTGCGCCATGCGACCGTCGCCGTCGGCAACGTGGACGAATGCGAGATCGCCACCGGTGCGCGCGAGCCCAAGGCGTGTGCGCAGGCGCTGCTGGACGCGGGCGTGGAGCTCGCCATCGTCAAACAGGGCCCCCGCGGGGTGCTCGCCGTGCACCGCGACGGCACCACCGCGGAGGTCCCGCCCGTCCCGGTCGAGGTGGTCAACGGGCTCGGCGCGGGCGACGCGTTCGGCGGCGCCCTGTGCCATGGGCTGCTCTCCGGGTGGCCCCTGGAGCGCGTCATGCGGTACGCCAACGCGGCGGGCGCCATCGTCGCGTCCCGCCTCGCCTGCTCCTCCGCGATGCCCACGGAAGCGGAGGTCGAGGCCCTGCTGGGTGGGGGCTGACCCAGGGCCCAGCGGTAAGGCCGTTGAGCGCCCATCGTTACGGGCTGTCCCCGTGAACCGGCCGGGGGCGCCTCCCAGCGGTAGCCGGGGGAGGCTGGAGCGCCCCGGAGGCGAACCGAGCCTCGAAAAGGAGGAGCAGAATCTTGAGTATCAGCGTTTCGGACCTTGTGACGGTGCGGAGCCGCCACCCGGAGGCCATCGCCGAGGCGGCCGAGCGCCGGGTCCGCCGCCCCCTGATCGGTGACAGCGGCCGTCTGATGATCGTGGCCGCCGATCACCCGGCGCGTGGCGCCCTCGCCGTCGGTGGCCACAAGCTGGCCATGGCCAACCGGGCCGATCTGCTGGAGCGGCTGTGCCTGGCGCTGTCCCGTCCCGGGGTCGACGGGGTGCTCGCCACCGCCGACATCCTCGAGGACCTGCTGCTGCTCGGCGCCCTCGAGGGCAAGGTCGTCATGGGCTCGATGAACCGTGGCGGCCTCGCCGGGGCCTCGTTCGAGCTCGACGACCGGTTCACCGGGCACCGCCCCCAGGACCTGACCCGGCTGCGCTTCGACGCCGGCAAGCTGCTGCTGCGCATCGACTACGAGGACGCCGGTTCGCTGACCACCATGGTCAGCACGGCCCGCGCCATCGACGAGATGGCCGAGCGGCGGCTGCCCGTCTTCGTCGAGCCGTTCATCTCCCGGCGCACGGGCGGAAAGGTCGTCAACGATCTGAGCGCCGAGGCCGTCACCAAGTCCATAGCCATCGCCTCCGGCCTCGCCGGAACCTCCGCCTACACCTGGCTGAAGGTGCCGGTCACCGACGACGCCGACGAGATGGCGGCGGTGATGGAGACGAGCACCCTGCCGGCGGTGTTGCTCGGCGGCGACGTGGGCAAGTCTCCGCAGGACCAGGAGGAGGCGTACGAGAAGTGGCGCAAGGCGCTGGGTCTGCCCACCGTGCAGGGGCTGGTCGTCGGGCGCTCGCTGCTCTATCCGGCGGAGGGCAGTGTCGAGACCGCCGTGGACACCGCCGTCGGCCTGTTGTGACGCTACGAAACGTGAGCTACGAGACGTGACGCTACGGAAGGCAGAGACTTCACGCCATGACCACCACTGATCCGTTCCCCGGCTTCCATGTGCAGGCCGGCAAGGCCGCCGACGGCCCCTACGCCGTGGACATCACCCCCGAGCGGGCCGGCTGGGGCTACTCCAGCCTGCGGGTCCTCGAGCTGCCGCCCGGCGGTTCGCACTCCCTGGCCACCGGTGACAGCGAGTGGATCGTGCTGCCGCTGAGCGGCGGCTGCACCGTGATCGCCGAGGGCGAGGCCTTCGAACTGCACGGCCGGGAGAGCGTGTTCAGCGGGGTGAGCGACTTCGTCTACCTGCCGCGCGACTCCCACGCCCAGATCGCCAGCGGGGCCGGCGGCCGCTTCGCGCTCACCGGCGCCCGCTGCGAGCGGCGGCTGCCCGCGCGCTACGGACCGGCCTCCGCCGTCCCCGTCGAGCTGCGCGGCAGCGGCAACTGCTCGCGCCAGGTGAACAACTTCGGCGCGGCGGGCGTCTTCGCATGCGACAAGCTCATCGCCGTCGAGGTGCTCACCCCGGGCGGCAACTGGTCCTCGTACCCGCCGCACAAGCACGACCAGTGCCGCCCCGGCGAGGAGAGCGAGCTGGAGGAGATCTACTACTTCGAGGTCGCCGAGGCCCACGGCAACGAGGGCATCGGCTATCAGCGGGTCTCCCCGTCGGGTCACGGTCGCGGCACCGACGTCCTCGCCGAGGTCCGCTCCGGGGACACCGTGCTGATCCCCGACGGCTGGCACGGCCCCTCCATCGCCGCCCCCGGCCATGACATGTACTACCTCAACGTCATGGCGGGCCCGGAGGAGGAGCGCGCCTGGCTCATCTGCGACCACCCGGACCACGCCTGGATCCGCTCGACCTGGCCGGACCAGCCCGTCGACCCCCGGCTGCCCCTCTATCAAGCACCCGATTCCGCACCCGATTCCGCACCCGCTGGAGGCCCACGATGACCGCTTCGGCAGTGCGCCGCCTGACCGTCGCCCAGGCGCTGGTGGAGTTCCTCGCCCACCAGTACACCGAGCGCGACGGGCGGCGGCAGCGCCTGATCAACGCCACCTGGGGCATCTTCGGCCACGGCAATGTGGCCGGGCTCGGCCAGGCGCTGCTGGAGTCCGGGCCGGACACCATGCCGTATCTCCAGGGCCGTAACGAGCAGGCGATGGTGCACGCCGCGGTCGGCTACGCCCGCCAGAACAACCGGCTCGCGGCCCAGGCCGTCACCACCTCCATCGGCCCCGGCGCCACCAACCTCGTCACCGGTGCGGCACTCGCCACCGTCAACCGGCTGCCGGTGCTGCTGCTGCCCGGCGACACCTTCGCCACCCGGACCGCCGACCCGGTGCTGCAGCAGCTCGAAGTCCCGTACGCGGGCGACGTCTCGGTGAACGACGCGCTGCGCCCGGTCTCCCGCTACTTCGACCGGGTGATGCGCCCCGAGGCGCTGATCCCGGCCGCGCTGCAGGCCATGCGGGTGCTGGCCGACCCGGCCGAGACGGGCGCCGTCACCCTGGCCCTGCCGCAGGACGTCCAGGCCGAGGCGTTCGACTGGCCCGAGGAGTTCTTCGCCGACCGGGTCTGGCATGTCCGCCGCCCCGCCCCCGAGGCGGCCGAGGTGGCCGCCGCCGCGCGGACGATCCGGGCCGCCCGCCGGCCGCTGATCGTCGCGGGCGGTGGGATCCACCACAGCGAGGCCGAGGACGCCCTGCGCGCGCTTGTCGACGCGACCGGCATCCCGGTGGCCTCCACCCAGGCGGGCAAGGGCTCGCTGCGCTACGACCACCCCGCCGACATCGGCGGGATCGGCCACACCGGCACCGCCGTCGCGGACGACCTCGCCCGCGCCGCCGACCTGGTCATCGGCGTGGGCACCCGCTACAGCGACTTCACCACCGCCTCCGCGACCCTGTTCGCGGAGGCGGCCGTGCGCTTCCTCAACCTCAACATCACGCCGTTCGACGCCCACAAGCTGGGCGCCACCACCGTGGTCGCCGACGCCCGCGCCGCGCTCGAAGCGCTCACCGCCGAGCTGGCAGGCCACCGGGTGGAGGAGACGTACGAGGCCGAGTACCGCACCGGCAAGGCCGCCTGGGAGCGTCGGGTGGACGCCGCGTACGCCGCCGGGGACGAGAGCGCCCGCCCGTCCCAGACCCAGGTGCTGGGCGCGCTGGACGCGGTCGTCGGCGACGAGGACGTGGTGATCAACGCGGCGGGTTCGCTGCCGGGCGACCTCCACAAGCTGTGGCGCGCCCGCTCCCCGCGCCAGTACCACCTCGAATACGGCTACTCCTGCATGGGCTACGAGATCCCCGGCGCCATCGGCGTACGGCTCGCGGCGCCCGGCACCCCGGTGTGGGCGCTGGTCGGCGACGGTACGTATCTGATGATGCCCACCGAGATCGTCACCGCGGTCCAGGAGGGCATCAACATCAACATCGTGCTGTTCCAGAACCACGGCTATGCCTCGATCGGCGGTCTTTCGGAGACCACCGGCGCCGAGCGTTTCGGCACCGCCTACCGCTACCGGGCGGCCGACGGGCAGTACACCGGCGATCCGCTCCCGGTCGATCTGGCCGCCAACGCCGCCTCGCTGGGCATGGATGTGCTGCGTGCCGAGAGCGTGGGCGAGCTGCGCGAGGCGCTGGCCGCGGCGCGCGCCTCGGACCGGCCCACATGTGTCTATGTGGAGACCGAAACGGCCGACACAGTGTCCGGCGCACCCGAGGCACAGGCGTGGTGGGATGTGCCTGTCGCCCAGACCGCGACCCGTCCGGCCGCCGTGAAGGCCCGCGAGGACTACGACCGGCAGGCCGCCGCACGCCGCCGCCACCTCTGACGTTTCTGACGTTGTTCGAGAGAAAGGCTCCGCACCCATGAAGACCGTCAACCACTGGATCGGCGGAAAGACCGTCGAGGGCGCGACCGGCGCGTACGGCCCGGTCTACAACCCCGCCACCGGCGCTCAGGACACCCAGGTCGCCCTGGCCTCCGTGGAAGAGGTCGACGCGGCCGTGGCCGCGGCCAAGGAGGCGTTCCGCTCCTGGGGCACCGTGTCCCTGTCCAAGCGCACCGCGATCCTCTACAAGTACCGCGAGCTGCTGGACGCCCACCGCGACGAGATCGCCGAGTTGATCACCGCCGAGCACGGCAAGGTCCACTCGGACGCGCTCGGCGAGGTGGCCCGTGGTCTGGAGATCGTGGAGCTGGCCTGCGGGATCGCCGAGAAGCTGAAGGGCGAGCTGTCCACCCAGGTCTCCACCGGGGTCGATGTGTCCTCGATCCGCCAGCCGCTCGGGGTGGTCGCGGGCATCACGCCGTTCAACTTCCCGGCGATGGTGCCGATGTGGATGTTCCCGGTGGCCATCGCCTGCGGTAACACCTTCGTCCTCAAGCCCAGCGAGAAGGACCCCTCGGCCTCCCGCCGGCTGGCCGAGCTGGCCACCGAGGCAGGGCTGCCGGACGGGGTGCTCAACGTCGTCCACGGCGACAAGGTGGCCGTCGACCGGCTGCTGGAGCACCCGGACATCGCGGCCGTCAGCTTCGTCGGCTCCACGCCGATCGCCAAGTACATCCAGTCCAAGGCCATCGAGCACGGCAAGCGGGTGCAGGCGCTCGGCGGCGCCAAGAACCACATGCTGGTGCTGCCCGACGCGGACCTGGACTTCGCCGCGGACAACGCCATCAACGCGGCCTACGGCTCGGCCGGTGAGCGCTGCATGGCGGTCTCCGTCGTCGTCGCGGTCGGCGACATCGGCGACGACCTGGTGAAGAGGATCGCCGACCGGGCCGCCAAGCTGCGCATCGGCCCCGGGAACGACCCGTCCTCCGAGATGGGCCCGTTGATCACCAAGGAGCACCGCGACAAGGTCGCCGGTTATGTGCACGGGGCCGCGGCCCAGGGCGCCGAGGTGGTCGTGGACGGCACGGGGTACACGGTGGAGGGACACCCCGAATGTGCTGACGGCTTCTTCATCGGCGTCTCGCTGCTGGACAAGGTCCCGCCGACGGCCGACGCCTACCGTGACGAGATCTTCGGCCCGGTGCTGTGCGTGGTGCGCGCCGAGACCTACGACGAGGCCATCGAGCTGATCAACAGCTCCAACTGGGGCAATGGCACGGCCATCTTCACCCGCGACGGCGGCGCCGCCCGCCGCTTCCAGCTCGAGGTGGAGGCGGGCATGGTCGGCGTCAATGTGCCGATCCCGGTGCCGGTGGGCTACCACTCCTTCGGCGGCTGGAAGGACTCGCTCTTCGGCGACCACCACATCTACGGCAACGACGGGGTGCACTTCTACACCCGCGGCAAGGTCGTCACCACCCGCTGGCCGGAGCCGTCGGAGGAGGTCGGCATCAACCTCGGGTTCCCGAAGAACCACTGAGGCGTATGTGACGAACCACTGAGGTCCATACGGAGAACCACTGAGGCGTATGTGACGTGTGATTCGCACGTTTGAGTGGTTTCCCCACCCCCCTGCCGGACCCGGTCCGGCAGGGGGTTTCGCCGTCGTGGGGGACGGGGATCCCAGGCCCACGGAGAAAACGGGGGAAAACGGGGGTGGCGACGTGCCTGGGTTCATGGAGGGAGAAGGGGCCGAGGAGTTCATCGAGGCGCTCAAGGGCGCCGTGGTGCCTCGGGACCGCAAGGCCAAGGGGCGCGATCTGCTGCCACCCGTGCTGCTGCTCGCCGACGGCGAGCGGGCGGTGGCCCACGCCCATCAGGCGATGCGGGGGCTGCGCCGGATGCTCTATCCCGACGGCGCCAAGCGGGTGCCGTACGCGGCGCTCGGCCCCGATGAGATCCGCGACGCCCCCGGGCGGCGGCCGCTGACGCTCGACCTCGGCCGCGAGCTGTGCGTCGATGTGCCCCGCCGCACCGGCCGCCTGCGGCTCACCGACTTCTTCCTGACGCGGGACATCGTCGAGCAGGCGCTGGACCCGAGGGCCCCCGAGCCGGATGGCCGCGCGCTGCGCGACCACTGCTACGCCCGGCGGATCGCACGCGGACCGCTGCTGCGGGCGCTATGGACGCTCGGCGGCGAAAGCGCCGAGGGCGGCACGGCGGGCCCGGGCTGGATCGCGGAGCTGCGCCGGCTGCTGATGCGCCCCCTCTTCCAGCTCCTGCCGCGCTGGTGGTGGGGGCGGCGCCGCACCCGCCTGCTGCTGCGCTCCACCCGGCGCGGCTGGTACGCCGACTGGCGGCGCATCAGCCATGGCCGCACCGCCGAGGATTTCTTCGAGAACGCCGCGCGGCTGCTGCGCGCCGAGCGCGGACGCGACCCGGAGGCGGCGGCCGGCCGGTGGGAGGAGCTGCTGCTGCACGCGCTGCTGGCGGATCTGCGGCGCGCGGCGCTGCCGGGCCGGATCTCGCCCTGGCGGCGCCGGCGGCGCACCCGGTGTGTCTTTCTGCTGGAGCTGCCGGAGGGCGCCGCCGGTGCGGCGGCCGGGGAGCGCTTCCTGGAGCGGTACGCGGAGGCCGCCCGGGACACCCGGTGCGCGGCGGTCGTGGTGGTGGCCGTCTCCCCGGCGGGCGCGGTGGCCGTCTCCCCGGTGGACGCGGCGGGCGTGTCCCGGGCGGACGGGGCGGCCGCGTCCCCGGCGGGCGGGGCGGCCGCGGGGGAGAGCGGCGGGCTGGGCCGGGCGGCCGCCAGGCTGCGCGGCGCGAGCGGGATGCCGTCGCGGGCGCCCCGGCCACTGCGGGCCGTGCTGCCCGCGCCCGTACCGGATTCGGAGGGGCTGGACCTCGACCCCGTCTCGCCACGCACCTTCCGGCTTGGCCCGGCCGCCGAGCTGACCCTGACCGGGGCGGTGGTGGCGGCCCTGCTCAGCGCCCCGGGCGTATGGCTGCTGGACCGGGTCACGGACGAGCCGGACCGCGGCTGTCTGGGCGGGGCGGCCAGCGAGGTCGTCGCGGGCCGGCCCGAGCTGAGCGCGGACTCCCCCCGGAAGCAGTACGAGGACGCCCGGCGGTTGATCCGCGAGGAGAACGCACGGGTGGACCGCGAGGTCGGGGACGGCGACGGCACCGCCCGTACGGTGGTGCACATCGGCTCGGACGTGGCCGCCGACCCGCAGGGGCAGCGGTACAACGCGGCCGTGCCCGAGCTGCGCGGTATCGCACTGGCCCAGCGCGCGCTGAACGACGAGGCGCGCAACGACTCCCAGAAGGTGTGGCTGCGCATCGACAGCCGTAACGCGGGGGACGACTTCGCCAACGCGCCCCGTATCGCCCGCCAGGTCGCCGAGGACGCCCGGAAGAAGCGCTCCGGGATCATCGGCGTGGTGGGCTTCTCCAAGAGCCTGAAGCAGACCCAGGAGGCCGTGCGGATCCTGGGCGGTGCGCGGATCCCGGTCATCGGCACCACGGCCACGGCGGATCTGATGCAGGTGGACGGGTACTACCGCAGGGTGGCGCCCACCGACAGCCGTGAGGCCGCGATCGAGGCCGAGTTCGCCCGCCGGGGCAACATCATGGACGACGGCACCGGGAGCTGCTCCCCGGCCCGCGCCGCCGTGGTCGTCAAGGACCCCCGGGATCTGTACAGCGACGAGATAGGGACGCTGTTCGCCGGGCGGTTCGGCGCCCGGCCGTTCACCCTGGAGTACACCCCCGGCGGCCGGTCCGGCGGTGTCGCCCAGGGGCCGGGGCAGGACGGTGCAGCCCGTAAGGACAGCATCGGGGAACTGGCCGACGCGGTGTGCGAGCGGGTCATCGCCAACCCCCGGACAGTCGTCTACTGGGCCTCCCGCGCCCTCCAGTTCAGCGCGTTCCTCGACGACTTCGGGGACAACACCGCGTGCGAGGGCAGAAAGCTGACGGTGCTCGGCGGCAATGACCTCACCACCGCCGCCCTCGCCGGTGCGTACGCGGACCGGCCCTGGCTGCGGCTCTACCACACCGTCCATGTGCTGCCCGCGGGCCATCCGCGGCTGAGCGATATCGCCAAGAAGTTCAACGCCGACTACGCCAGGGACTTCGGAGCCCATGACCTGTGGCGCGACGACGGGCGGGCCGCCCTGGCGTACGACGCGATGCAGTTGATGGCCGAGGCGGCCAATCGGGCCTTCCGCAGCACGGACAACGTGGAGCGCTCCAATGTGCAGATCGGCCTCGACAACGGCATCCGGAAACAGGGCGCCAGCGGCTATCTGGACGTCGGGCGGGGCCGCTCGGTGCCCCGGGACAAGCCGCTGGTGATCCTGCACCACACCGACCGGGGCTCGGAGCCGGTGCTGTACTGCGGCGCGTTCACCCAGAATCCGGCCGGGCGGGCCACGCACTGGGGGCCGCGGGGGAAGTTCTCATGTCCCAGGGACAGTTGAGGCACCACCATTCGAGCCTCCTCCGGGGCGTCAGGCTAGGAGTGCTCGATCGTCTTTCCTTCAGGGACTCGGTAGCAGCCTGAGGTGACTTCGATGCCGATGCTCGGGGTGTCACGCTTGCTGTACCCGACGATCCAGACACTCATCTTCTTGGAGTCGTTGTCGGCGACGATATTGACGTTCTTGTTCGCGCTGTTGTCGCGGTAAGAGCTCTTGATCACCCAATCGCCCGTGCCGAGTTTCTCCTTGAGGTTCTTCATGGCGACGTCGTTGTCCGCGCCGGACATGGGCTTGAAGTTCCACGGGTGGTAGACCTGGAAGTACTTGTCCGGATCCTTGCCGGAACACGCCTTGACACCGGGCCCGGGTTGGGATGCTGTGCCGGGTACCCCGATGAAGTCGTAGATCTGGCTGGAGACCGCTTTCACGGCGGCAACCGCCTCGTCGGTACTGGCCGTGCCCGCGTGGGGAATCCCCGAGGTCGAGTCGCCCGACTCGCTGGTGTTGGTGGCGGGAGATTCCGAGGTGTCGTCGTTGGTCATGCCGCATCCACTAAGAAGAAGGCCGGTCAATAGGAGAGGGAACAGGACACTGCCCGGGCGACGCCGATGAGAGGTGGGGAGCAGTGCGCGGAGCATGCGAGTCCTTGGTGTTGTTCGGCAGGTCGGTGGTGGTCCGGTGGGTGTTTGCACGCCTGGATGGGATTCGTTACCGGGCAGCGGTGACGTCGCCGTACTCGCCGACCACGACCAGCGCTTGGTTCTTCAGCGCGGTCGTGCCCTTGTTCCAGTACTCACTGTGGCCTTCCGATCCCGTGGTCGCTTGGGGGCCACTGCCCTCAGCGTGCGTGTTCATCTGGTGGGCGCCGAAGGCATCGTCGCTGGGGATGAGGAATACGCCGCCGCCCATCTTCCACTGACTGCCGCCGTGACCCCAGCGGCCGATGTCCGGGACTTTGTCCCCGTCTGCTTCCTCGTTCCACACGTGCCCCTTCGGAGCGTCCATCTCATCGGCCGAACCCACCTTTACCCCCGGGCTCCCGGCGAAGATCACATCATCCGCGTTGAGGTCGCCTGTCTGGGCCGCCGCTCCGATGAGGGTGGTGCCGTAGGAGTGCCCGATGGCCGTGCGGTGCGGCTCGCCGGAACCACTGTACGAGGCGTCGAGACCGTCCATGAACTTCCGGTAAGCGGGCGCTCCGTCATAGGCGTAGTGCTCGAACGGGGCGTCTTTGACGATGCTCTGCGGGGCGTCGTAGCCGAGCCAGGTGATGGTCGACACAGACGCATCCGGTGTCGCCTGCTGTGTCTGGCGCCACAGCTCGGTCATCCGGTCGACGTTGCCCTCGATGCTGCTCAGGTTCGACGTCGTGCCGGGCACGTACACGGCCTGGTGCCGAGCGGTGTCCGGGTTGCCGTTGGCCACGATGGCCCGTCCGTTGCCCTCCGGACTGAAGCCGAGCAGATACGCCTCGGGCAAGCCGCCCTCGCCGGTCTGGTCGAACCGGGTCTGGATGGCGTTCATGCCCTTGAGGGATGACTCCAGGTGCCGGTACTGGTCGCCGTACTTCTTTTCCCACTCCATCCACTCGTCGGTGTGGACCTTGGAGGGGTACATCCCGGAGGTGATCCACGTCCACTCGTTCGCGGGCGGCTTGGGGATCCCATTCAGCTCCGTCTGGTACTGGCCCCGCTTCTCGTCGAGGACGATACGGTTGGCCTCGTCCCGAGCCGTGGCGGGCAGGCCATCGAGCCCGCCGACGGTGTTCGGCTGGAGCGCGGTCCAGGCCGCCCGCTGTTCGGGGTCGAGCCCCTTCCACCAGTCCGCGTTGGCCTTTGGGCTGCCCTCCTTCGGGGGCTGCGGCAGGGAGTCCAGATAGTCCTTGCCCGCCCTGCGGACGCCCTCCGTGTCCTTCCCCGCGTCCGCCCAGTCTCCGGCGGACACGACCAGGTCGTCGTCCGCCTTGAGCTTGCGCAGCTGCGGCGCCCACTTCTGGTCCGCGTCTGTGGCCTCCTTCAGGGCCTCCGCGATGCGGTTGGCGATGCCCTGGGCTATCGCGTAGTTCGGGTTCGGGTCGAAGTTGCCCGCCTGGCGCTGGATCGCCCGGACCTGCTCGGACAGGCTGCCGCTGGCCGAACCGGGCTGCGGCGGGGAACCGCCCGGGTTCTCACCGGCCGCCGGATAGGCCACCGAGCCATCGGCGTCCACCGTGAATTTGTGCTCGGCCGCCTCCGACAGCGCCCGCTTCAGTTTGTCCTGCGCCGGGCGCATGTCCGCCGCGAAGGCGTTCAGGGCTGTGCCGACCAGGCCGCACTCGACCTGCACGTAATGGAAGTCCTTCGCCACCTCGCGCAGTTGGACGACCGCGGCATCGACCGCCTCACCCTTCAGCGCCTCCCGCATCTGGGTGGTGATCCGCTGCTCCAGCGCGTCCTTTGCCTGGCTCGCCATGTCGCTGACCGAGCGGTAGCCGGTCGCCGCTTCCTCGAACTCGTGCAGCTTGAGCGTCTTCAGCGCCTCGATGTCCATGGCTCAGGTCACTTTCCCTCGCCGCCGACGGCCGGGGTGTCGCGGTACTGCTTCCCCATCTCCACGAAAAGGCTCTTGACGTTCTCGTCGGTGAGGAGCAGGTCCTTGCCCGCCCGCTCCAGGTTGCCCTGCAGCGTGGTGCACCGCCCGGACAGCTTGTCCAGGTACGTCTTCCAGCTCTGGTAGATCTCGGACTGTGCCGCCGCGGTCTCCACCTCTCCGCCGGTGGCCAGACCGTGCTGGCCGGTTTCGAGGGAGGTCAGCACCTTCTTCGCGTTGCTGCTAAGGCCCCCGACGGCGCTGCCCGCCGCCGTCCACGCGGCCTTGCTGGACTTCACGCCCCCCTCGCCGCCGCCGTCCCCGGCGCTCGCCAGCCGCATCCCGGGCCCGCCCGCAGCGGCGCCCTTGAGACGCGCCCACTCCTCCTCGAACGAACCCATTGTCCCCCTCCGTTACGCTTGAGCCGCGCATGACCCGTATCAGCCGCTGCCAGGCTAGAGGGAACAATACGGCGGCTCGTGAGTACACGTACTCAGAAGCCGGGCCGCGTTTCCAGACCCCGGCTCGTCGTGGTCCAAAGATGAAGGACCAGCCGTCCGCCTGGGCCGCCGTGGGGTCCTCGGCGATGTCGTTCGGGGCATCGCCGCACTTGCCGCGGCGGCGCATCGGCAGATTGACCCGTTGCGGAAGGGCCGGCTCTCGGCAGGTGAGGGGGCGGTATGGATGTGGTGGGGTCTCCGGAGGCGGCGCTCGGGGACCGGAACGGTTGGTTCAGTTCTCCCGGGGCCACCCCGTAGTCTCGCCGTATGACCTGGTCGCACGCGTTGAAGGAGACCGCTCGGACCGGCCTTGCGATCGAGCGCACGAGGACGGAGCCGCTGGTCGCGCTCCGCGGTGCGTGCGGGGTCGCGCTCGTCGTCGGGATGGCGCTGTGGCTCGGCTCGCCGACGCTCGCCGTCTCGGCGGCCTTCGGCGCCTTCTCCGCCGGGATCGCCACCTTCCAGCGCAGTTGGCGCCCCCGCCCCTGGCTGGCGCTGGCCGCCGCGACCGGTCTCGCGGTGAGCACCTTCTTCGGCTATCTGGCCGCCACCCACACTTTCACCTTCGTCATCATGCTCGCCGTCTGGACGCTGATGACGGGCATGTCGTGGGCGGTTGGCCCGGTCTCCGGGCTGGTCTCGACCCAGATGGTGGCCGTCATGCTGATCACGGTCACCCTCCCGACCTCGACCCTGGGCGCCCTGGGGCACGCCCTGCTGGTCGGGCTCGGCGGCGTGGTGCAGGCCGCGCTGATCGTGCTCTTTCCGGTCCGCCCGTGGGGCGTGCAGCGCGACGCCCTCGCGGACGCGCTCGCCGCCGTCGCGGACTACGCCCGCAAGCTGCGCTACGAGCCGGTGGCGCACTTCGACCCCAAGCCGCTGATGGAGGCCCGCAGCGCCGCCGCCCTCACTCCGCGTCAGGCCCGGCGGCGGCCTCGGCAGCTGCGTGGCTACCGGCTGCTGGCCGAGCGGATCCGCCCGGTGCTCGCCTCGCTCGCCGACCCGGTGGTCGGCGCCCCCGAGGAGGGGCCCGAGCGCGACCGGGTGCGGGAACTGCTGGCCGCCACGGGCACCGTGCTGGACGCGGTGGCCCACGCCATCCGCCACGGCACATCGGTGCGGGTGCCCTCCGAGGCCATGTCCGTCCTGCGGATGCCGGAGGACGGGCCGAAGCTGAGCGGTGCCGCCCGCCGTGCCGCGCTGCGGCTCTTCTCGCTGGTGGCGGACGTGGTGGAGGCGTCCGATGAGCCGGTGGAGGAAGTGTCCCCCGAAGGCCGCACGGTCCACCGCTTCCGGCCCCGCCCCGGTATCACGGGCGCCGTGGCCATGGCGCTGCGCGCCATCCGCCGGGAGGCCCGCTGGTCCTCGCCGGTGCTGCGCCACGCGGTGCGCCTGTGCGCGGTCGACGTCAGCGGCTATCTGCTGAGCACGGCCCTGCCGCTGGGGCACTCCTACTGGGCCCCCCTGACCTCCACGATGGTGCTGCGGCCGGACTTCGCCCAGACGTACTCCCGCGGCGTCGCCCGCTTCCTGGGCACCCTGGCGGGTGTGCTGGTCGGCGGCGGGGTGGTGGCACTGGTCCACCCCGGCTCCTATCTGAGCGCCGGGCTGGCCGTGGTGTGCGTCCTGGCGATGTACCTGTTGCTGCGCACCGGTTTCATCGTGACCTCCGCGTGCGTGAGCGCGTATGTCGTCTTCCTGCTCAGCATCGCGGGCGAGGCATGGGGGCAGACCGTGCAGGCGCGGGTGGCGCTGACCCTGCTCGGCGGGGTGCTGGCGATGGTGGCGTACGCGGTCTTCCCCGCCTGGGAGACACCGCGGCTGCGGGACCGGCTCGCGGACTGGCTGGCCGCGAACGGCTCCTTCGCCACCGCCGTCTTCGACGCCTACGCCCGCCCCGCCGACCGCCGCCCCCGCCAGGTGCGGGACGCCCTGCTGGACGCCCGCGCGGCGCGGGCGGCCTGGGAGCAGAGCGAGGCACAGGCCCACCGGGAACCGGTGCGCCACCGTGGACTGTCGCGGCGCGCGGCGCGGGCGGCGCAGACGGCGCTGTCCACGATGGGACGAGTCGTCATGCTGCTGGAAGCGCATCTGCCGGAACGCGACGCGGCGCCGTCCGAAGGGGCCGGGGACTTCGCCGAGGCACTGCGGCAGGCGATGCCGAAGGCGGTCGAGGCGGTACGGGAGCGGCGGCCGCTGAACTGGGAGGCGGTGCACCAGTCGCTGGAGCGGTGGCGGCAGAAGGCGGGGGACCGCCCGGGGGTGGCGCTGCGCGACGCCGAGCAACTCGTGCACGCCCTGGACGATCTGGCGGAGGCGCTCACCAGGAGTGGGCGACAGTCACGCACGCCCCGGGGTCCCAGTCAAGGAGAATCCCCCTAGACTAGGGGTGCCCCCTACATCAATGGGCGTGTTAATCATGAAGGGGCAGTGCTGTGCCGAGGTGCCCTGGACGCACGCCCGGTAGGCTCTGCCGTCTGCCCGCACGGATTGCCTGACGAGTGAAAGAACTTCCCTACGCATGGGTGCACAGCGAGACGACAGCGTCTGGATACGACGATTCCATCCGGCGCCCGAGAGTCGCGCCCGTCTGATCTGTCTGCCGCACGCCGGTGGTTCGGCGTCGTTCTTCTTCCCGATGTCCCAAACGCTTTCGTCGTCCGCGGATGTCCTGTGCGTGCAGTATCCGGGGCGTCAGGACCGGCGGCAGGACCCGCTGATCGAGAACATCGGTGAGTACGCGGACGCCATCGCCGCGGAGTTGAAGCCGTGGCTCGATCTCCCGGTCGTCTTCTTCGGGCACAGCATGGGCGCCGTTCTCGCGTTCGAGGTGACCCGGCGACTGGAGGAGGCCGACGCGGAGTTCTCCGCGCTCGCCCTCTTCGCCTCGGGGCGCCGGGCGCCGTCCCGTTACCGCGATGAGAATGTGCACCGGCGCGATGACGACGGCGTCGTACGCGAGATGAAGCTGCTGAGCGGCACCGATTCGCGCGTCCTCGGAAATGAGGAGATTCTGCGCATGGCGATGCCGGCGATCCGCGGTGACTACAAGGCGATCGAGACCTACCGCTCCGCGCCCGGCGCCGCCGTCCGCTCGCCGATCACCGTGCTGACCGGCGACAACGACCCCAGGACCAGCCTCGAAGAGGCGGAGGCATGGCGGTCGCACACCACCGGCGCGTTCGACATCCGGGTGTTCCCGGGAGGTCACTTCTTCTTGGCCGGGCATCAAGAGCCGATTATGAGTCTCGTCGCGGAGAAGCTCTCGGGGTCGAGACCCTGACCCGGGCGCTTCAGCAACCTGGCCGACGCACTGGAAAACACCACTCGTCACGCTTGTTGCCCCCGGCGGTCCGTTGGGGGTATCAGGTGGCGTTCATCGGGGGATGAATTCTTTGCCTGCGAACCTCTTCGAATGGGAGAACCACCTCTCCGCCCTGCGTGAAATGCTGCGCGGCGCGACACAGGGCAGAGGTCGGCTGGCTCTGGTCAGCGGCGCGGTGGCCAGCGGGAAGACCACGCTGCTGAACACCTTTGCCGAACAGGCCATCGAAAGCGGTGCGTTGCTCCTGGAAGCGACCGGTTCGAGAGCCGAGAGAGATCTCCCGTTCGGGATTATCCGGAAGATTTTCGACAACGGCGCGATGCCCTCCGATGTGCGATCCGAAGTGACCGCGCTGCTTGACGGAAACGGGCTGGAAAGCACCGCCGCGGGACGCATGCACGTGATGTCCCAGATTTCCTCGGTACTGCTGCGGATGGTCGACGATCGCACTCTTGTCGTCCTCGTCGACGATGTGCACTGCGGCGACGATCAGTCCCTGCAATTCCTGCTCCACCTGGCCCGCCGGGTGCGTCAGGCGAAGGTTCTCATCGTCCTCACCGAATCCCCTCGGCTTCGTCAGGAACAGTTCACCTTCCACGCCGAACTGCTCCGCCAGCCCAACTGCGTCCGCGTGCGGCTGCACATGCTCACCGAAGCGGGCGTCGCCGAGGCGCTGTCCGGCTCCCTGTCCGCCACCGTCGCCGCCCGCCTCGCCCCCGAGTGCCACCGCGTCTCCGGTGGCAACCCGATGCTGCTGCGCGCCCTGCTGGAGGACTGGCGGACCGTCGGTGAGCACGGAGAGGCCCAGCAGCGCCCCGCGCCCGGCGAGGCGTTCGCCCACGCCGTCCTCGGCTGTCTGCACCGCGGCGAGCCCGAGGTGCTGGAGGTCGCCCGCGGGGTCGCCGTCCTCGGCGACGCCCGCTCGCCGCGGCTGCTCGGCCAGCTCCTCGACCTGAGCGTCAACACGGTCCAGCAGGCCGTCCAGGACCTGCACCAGTGCGCCATCCTGGAACACAACGCCTTCCGCGACGAAGTGGCCCGTACCGCGGTGCTCGACGCGACCCCCGCGACCGCCCGTGACGCCCTGCACGCCCGCGCCGCCCGGCTGCTGCACGCCGACGGCGCCTCCGCCCTCGACGTCGCCCGCCAACTGGTCTGCACCCGGCAGGACGCCGAGCGCTGGACCGTCCCCGTCCTGCGCGAGGCCGCCGAATTCGCCCTGGTGGAAGAGGAGTTGGAGTTCGCGCTCCGCTGCCTGGAACACGCCCACCACGCCTGCGGGCCCGGCCCCGAGCGCACCGCGCTCAAGGCCCGGCTGGTCAGCATCGCCTGGCGGACCGGTCCGGCCGCCGCCGAGAGCCATCTGCCGGAGCTCCTCGCGGACGCCGAGCGGGGCCGGCTCGCGCCGCGCGACGTCGCCCCGATCACCTCCTGCCTCGTCTGGTCCGGGCGGCTGGACGCGGCGGCCGACGCCGTCGCCGCGCTGGCCCGCTCGGCCGGCACCAACGACGACCCCGCGATGACCGCCGCCGTCTCCGCCTCCGCCCAGTGGCTGACGATGCTCAGCCCCCCGCTGCGCGACCGCCTCCCCACCGTCGGGACCGGTGTCACGGCGGCCACCGGCGCCCCCCGCGACATGGCCTACCTGGCCTACGCCCACGCCGCCGCCACCATGTCCGCCGCGCTCACCGAGGGCCAGGCCGACCGGGCCGTCATCGAGGCCGAGCGGGTCCTGCAGCGCCACCACCTGAGCGACAGCACCCTCCAGCCGCTGGTCGTCGCGCTGCTGGCGCTGGTCCTGGCGGGCCGGCTCGACCTCGCCCTGTCCTGGTGCGAGCGGCTGCTGGGCGAATGCTCCGCCCGCCGCGTCCCCACCTGGCAGGCGCTGCTGTCCGCCGTACGGGCCGAGATAGCGCTGCGCCAGGGCGATCTGCAGGTCGCCGCGCACCAGGCGCGCAGCGCGATGTCACGGATCTCGGTCCAGGGCTGGGGCGTGGGCATCGGGCTGCTGCTGTCCACCCTGATCCAGGCCGAGACCGGCATGGGCCACTACGACGAGGCCATGGCGCTGCTCGAACAGCCGCTGCCCGACGAGCTCTTCCAGACCCTCCCCGGGCTGCTCTACCTGCGGGCCAGGGGCCGCTGCCATCTGGCCACCGGCCGCTACCACGCCGCGCTCGGCGACTTCACGGCCGCCGGTGAGCTGATGGACGCCTGGCGGATGGACATGCCCCTGCTGACCCCCTGGCGGGTGGACGCCGCCGAGACCTGGCTGGCCCTCGGCGACCCCAAGCGCGCCCGCGCGCTGGCCGAGGAGCAGCTGCGGCTGGGCCCGGAGGACCCCCGGCTGCGCGGCGCCCTGCTGGTCGTCCTGGCCCGCACCGACGAGCTCAAGCGCCGGGTGCCCCGGCTCAAGGAGGCCGTCGAGATCCTGGAGGGCGGCGACGACCGCATCCAGCTCGCCATCGCCCTCGGTGAACTCGGCCGCGCCTACCGCTCGCTGGGCGACTTCAACCGGGGCCGGGTGTTCGTCCGCAAGGCGTGGCATGTGGCCAAGACCTGCGGCGCCGATCCGCTGTGCCGTGAGCTGATGCCCCGCCACGCGGACGCCGGGGAGTTCGCGGCGGCCGCCGCCCAGCCGGGCCAGGGCGCCGAGCAGCAGCGCGATGTGGAGGCGCTGACCGAGGCGGAGGTGCGGATCGCGGTGCTGGCCGCGCACGGCAACACCAACCGGGAGATCGCCTCCAAGCTGTTCGTCACCGTCAGCACCGTGGAGCAGCACCTGACCCGCATCTACCGCAAGCTGAACGTCAAGCGCCGCCGTGACCTGCCCGCGAAGCTCTCGGACAGCAGCCTGACGGGGACGGTGTAGAGCGGGCCGGCGCGGTCGTAAACCACGGCCGCGCTAGCTCAGCAACCCGTGCTCCATGGCCTTCATCACCGCGGCCGTGCGGTCGGAGACGCCGAGCTTCCGATACGAGCGCAGCAGATGCGTCTTGACCGTGGCCTCGCTGACGAACAGCTCGGCGCCGATCTCGGCGTTGGTCAGCCCCCGGCCGACCAGCCGCAGCACCTCGCGCTCACGGCCGGAGAGCGGGGACGGCTCGACCGTCCGGGAGCGGAAGAGCTTGCCCGCCAGGGACGGGGTGAGCACCGTCTCGCCACGTGCCGCGGTCTGCACCGCGTCGATCAGCTCCTGGCGTGAACTGCCCTTCAGCAGATAGCCCGCGGCGCCCGCCTCCACCGCGCGCAGGATGTCGGAGTCGTCCTCGTACGTGGTCACGATGACCACCTTGCAGCCCGGCACCTGCCGCAGGATCTGCCCGGTGGCCTCGACCCCGTCCATCCCGCCCATACGCAGATCCAGCAGGGTGATGTCCGGCCGCAGCGCGACCGCCTGGACCACCGCCTCCTCGCCGGAACCGGCCTGCCCGACCACCGTGATCCCCTCGGCGGACTCCAGCATGGCGCTCAGCCCCTCCCGCACCACGGGATGGTCATCGGCCAGCAGCACCCTGATCGGATTGCCCGGCGTACCCTCAGCCACGCGACTCCTCCCCGGTCAGCGCCGTCACCGGCACGCTCACCTCCACGGTGGTGCCCCGTCCGGGGCTGCTGGTGACGGACGCCACCCCGTCGATCTCCTCCACCCGGGCCTGCATCCCGCGCAGCCCGTAGCCTTCCTGGGTGCCGTCCGGGGTGAAACCCTCGCCGTCGTCACGGACCAGCAGCCGGACGCCGCCCTGGTCGAAGACCACGATCACATCCACCGTACGGGCCTGTTTGGCGTGTTTGCGCACATTGGCGATGGCCTCCTGCACCGTACGCAGCAGCACCACGCTCACCGCCATCGGCAGCGGCTTCTCCTCGCCCATCACCGAACACCGCACCTCCAGGCCGGTCTCGGCGATCAGCCCCTCGGCCTGCCGGCGCACCGCCTGGGAGAGCGAACCGCCGCGCAGCGCGGGCGGGGTGAGGGCGGCCACGAAGTCACGGGCCTCGGCGAGCGACTCCTTGGCCACCCGCCCGGCCAGCGACAGATGGTTCACCGCCTGGTCCGGGGCGTCGCGCACCTCCGACTCGGCCGCCTGCACCAGGCTGATGATGCTGGTCAGGCCCTGTGCCAGGGTGTCGTGGATCTCCCGGGCCAGCCGCTCGCGTTCGGCCGAGATCCCGGCCTCGTGGGAGAGCCGCGCCACCCGCTCCCGGCTGCGCTGCAACTCCTCGATGAGCTGCCCGCGCCCCTTGCTCTGCCGCACCACCCGCTTGATCCACAGCCCCAGCAGCATCGACAGCGCGATGCTGAGCAGCGAGATGGGCAGGACGCCCAGAACGCTCAGCCCCAGGTCCTCACCGATGAACGCCACCACCAGCACGGGGCAGAGATTGGCCACCATGGCCAGCACCACCGCCGAGACCATCGGCAGGCTCATGATCAGCATCGGGATGACGGCGAACAGCGCGAACGCGCCGACGAGGTTGAACGCCGTGGTGATACAGAACAGCGTCACCAGACCCGCCGCGAACACCAGGTTCCGCGGGCCGTAGGTGTCCTCGATCATCAGCGGCCGGCCGACCGCCGCGTACCACGGCACGCACAGCGTCAGCGCGGCGATCGGGATGGAGTGACTGGCCTGGGAGCCACTGGAGAGGAAGAGCAGGATCGCGGTGACGAGATAGGAGACGGCGAAGAAGCCGTCCCACAGGCCGAACCAGCGGGTGCCGGACTCGGGACCGTAGTACGCCCCGGTCTGCGAGCCCTCCCCCGGAGAGTGATTGCGCACGGGCTCAGTACTACCACGCGTGTCCACCGTGTCCACCGGACGGTTGACAGCCAGAACCCACCGTTCAGTCGTCTCGCGGCGGCCGGTCCGCTTCTAGCGTTGAGCCAGGTGGGACGGAGCGTCGTCACACCGCCTGCACATCACCCTTTTTGGCTTGGAGAACGTCCCGTATGCCACAGATGAGCCAGTTCATGTCCGCACTGATCGCCAGTGGCACGATCCTGATCATCATCCTGGCGACCGACATCGGCCGCCGCCGCATCACCACGATGCGGATGGTGCGCTCGGTCATCGCCGTGGCCATCGTCATCGCGATCTTCGTCGAGTCCTTCCCCACCAAGGGCAACGACCTCTCCCTGCAGCTCGTGGGCGTCGGCACCGGTGTCATCTGCGGTCTGATCGCCGGAGTGCTGCTGCCCGCCTACAAGGACGCCACGTCCGGTGACCTCTACACCATCGGTGGCATCGGCTACGCCCTGGTGTGGATCGTCCTCTCCGGCGGACGCATCCTCTTCGCCTACGGCGCCGAGCACTGGTTCACCATGGACCTGGTCAAGTTCTCCATCGACTACAAGATCAGCGGTCAGGACACCTACGCCAACGCCTTCGTGTTCATGTCGCTGGCCATGGTGCTGACCCGAACCGCCGTGCTGCTGGCCAAGATGCGCAAGCTGAAGGGCCAGGACATCGCGAGCGGTCAGCTGCCGCAGCAGACCACCACCGGTGCGTCGGTCTGAACCGCCTGATTTCATAGTCCACCAACCCCGCCGGGCCCGCCCCGGCACCCGTCAGACGCAAGAGCAGGGTGAAGCAGTGGAACGCCATGACAACCTGAGGCTCCGACCGCCTCGGCACCGGGTCGACCGCCGTGCGATCGGCTGGTGGACCGTGCAGTCCGCGGTCTTCGCCCTGCCTCTGCCGCTCGTCTTCGGGATCCTGTGGGCCTCCATCCCCCCCACGCGTGAGTTCTTCATGTGGGCCACGCTGATCTCGCTGGTCCCCGGGCTGCTCTACATGGCCGTCATGCCGGCCTGGCGCTACCGGGTCCACCGCTGGGAGGCCACCAACGAGGCGGTCTACGCGGCCTCCGGCTGGCTCTGGCAGCAGTGGCGGGTCGTTCCGCTCTCCCGGGTCCAGACCGTGGACACCCTGCGCGGCCCGATCCAGCAGATGTTCGGGCTCTCCGGCGTCACCGTGACCACGGCCTCCGCCGCGGGCGCGGTGAAGATCAAGGGCATCGATCAGAAGATGGCGTCGGACCTGGTCGAGTACCTGGCCAAGTCCACCCAGGCCGTCCCGGGAGACGCCACATGACGTCGGACACCAGCGTGCGGCCGCCCTCCCGCGCGGCCGGCGAGGACTGGGGGCGGCTCAACAGCCGGCTGCTCCTGGTCAACCTGTCCATCCTGGCCGCACCGGTGGCCATGTTCCTGGCCAGCCTCGCGGTCACCGGCGGCGACACCAACCTCCAGGTCATCATCACCCTCGGCTCGCTGTTCGTGACCTTCCTGGTCATCAGCGGCATCGGGCTGATGCGGCTGTTCACCACCCGCTACCGGCTCACCGAGGACCGCTTCGAGCTCCACACCGGTCTGCTCTTCCGCAGCGAGCGCTCGGTCCCGATCGGCCGCATCCGCGGTGTCGACCTCACCGCCAACCCGGTCCACCGGATCTTCGGCCTCACCACCCTGCGCATCGACAGCGGGGACCAGAGCGACGCCGCCGCGCGCAGGCTCGCCCTCGACGGCATCACCAAGGCCGAGGCCCTGGAACTGCGCAGCCGGATCATCGCCCTGCGCGACGCCGGTCAGGCCCGGCCGGTGGACAGCGACGGGGTGCTCAGCCGGCTGGACTGGTCCTGGCTGCGCTACGGCCCGCTGACCCTCTGGGGCGTGGGCGGTGTCTTCATCGCCGCCGCCAGTGCCTACCGCACCCTGAGCGAACTCCAGGTCAACCCGCTCGACCTCGGCATCATCAAGGACCTCGAGAACCGGTTTGGCACCATTCCGCTCTGGTACGGAGCCCTGCTGGCCGCCGTCCTCATCGTCGTCCTCGGCATGATCGGCTCCACCGCCACCTTCATCGAGAACTGGGCCGGTTACGAACTGCGCCGCGAGGACGGCGGAATCCTCCGCATCCGCCGCGGACTGCTGGCCACCCGCTCCGTGAGCATCGAGGAACGCCATCTGCGCGGCCTCGAACTCGTCGAGCCCATCCCGCTGCGCTGGGCCAAGGGCGCCAAACTCAACGCCGTCGCCAGCGGCCTGGGCAACCAGGAGGACAACCGCAGGCGCCGCGCCCTGACCCCGCCCACCCCGCGCGGCGAGGCCCTGCGGGTCGCCGCCGAGGCGCTGCCGACCGGCCCCGGTCTGATCGAGCGCAAGGGCCTCCTCCCGCACCCCAGGGAGGCCCTGCGGCGGCGGATCAACCGCGCCCTGATCTGGTCGGTCCTGATCGCGGCCGTCCCGGTGGGCCTGGGCCTGTGGCTCGGCTCCTGGCTCGTCATCACCGGCGTGATCACCGGTGTGGTGCTGGTGCCGGTCCTGGTGGCGTTCGCCTTCAACGCCTACCACAGCCTCGGCCACCTCCTGCGCGGCCGCTTCCTGGTGATGTGCTCCGGGGCGTTCGCCCGCCGCACCGTCGCCCATCAGCGTGAGGCGATCATCGGCTGGAAGTTCTCCCGGACGCCGTTCCAGCGCCGGGTCGGGCTGATCACCCTCGGCGCCACCACCGCCGCCGGTGAAGGCGTCTACCACGTGTACGACCTGACCGAAGGCCAGGGAATCGCCCTCGCGGAGACCGCGGTACCGGGGCTGCTCGCTCCGTTCATCGAGAGAGCCCCCGACCGCGGCTGACACCACCCCAAGACCAACTGGCGATCCCCCGAGAGGTGGAGGGGCGGACCGAAAGGCCGCCCCTCCACCTCTGAACCCCTCCGCCTCCGAAAAACTGAATACTGGGCGCATTATTTGCTCGAGATCCTTGTCGCCACCGGAATTCTCATGCACTCTGGTGAATTAAGCGTGGCCATTGCGCGATGCCCCTCGGATACGGGACCCCAAAGGGATGATAGGGGTCCATAGGGGGTTTGAAGGGGTTTCTAGCCACCCTGCCCTGTGTAAAGCTGACGTACGGTCTTGGTGTTATGTCTGCGAGGGTAATGGGGCGCGCGATGGTGAGTGAGTCCGTGGATTTCACGCCCGAGCACACCGAAATGGGGGGCACGAGCCCCCAGGGAACGTCCCCGTGGCGGGACCGGCTCGCCGGGATTCCCGAGGCCGAGCGCGCCGAGGCCCTCACCGCCTGGGTCGGCGAGATCGTCGAGCAGGCCCTCAAGGACAAGGCGCCGGATGTCCTCGACCCCGAGCGCCCCTTCCTCGACCTGGGCTTCGACTCCCTCGCCACCGTTGATCTGCACGCCCGGCTGACCGCCGCCACCGGACTGCGGCTGCCCGTCACCCTCGCCTTCGACCACCCCACCCCCGCCGACCTCGCCCGCCATGTGCGCGCCGAACTACTGGGGGAGAACGACGGCCCCGACGCGTCCTCGGCCGACGCCACCACGGGCCCGATCGCCGCCGACGAGCCCATCGCCATTGTCGGAATGAGCTGCCGATTCCCCGGTTCGGTCGGCTCTCCCGAAGAACTGTGGGAAATCGTCGCGGGCGGAAAAGACGTCATCTCCGAATTCCCGGTGACCCGGGGCTGGGATCTCGCCGGGCTTTACGACCCCGACCCGGACAAGGCAGGCAGCAGCTATACCCGCGAAGGCGGATTCCTGCACGACGCCGATGAGTTCGATCCGGCGTTCTTCGGCATTTCGCCGCGCGAGGCCCTCGCGATGGACCCGCAGCAGCGGCTGCTGATGGAGACCTCCTGGGAGGTCTTCGAACGCGCCGGTATCGACCCCGCGACCCTCCGGGGCGGCCGGGCCGGTGTGTTCGTCGGCGCCGAGACCCAGGATTACGGCCCCCGGCTGCACGAGGCCGAGCAGGGCTTCGAGGGCTATCTGGTCACCGGCAACGCCGCCAGCGTCGCCTCCGGCCGCATCGCCTACACCTTCGGCTTCGAAGGCCCCACCGTCACCGTCGACACCGCGTGCTCCTCCTCCCTGGTCGCGCTTCACCTGGCCGTCCAGGCGCTGCGCGCGGGCGAGTGCACCATGGCGCTCGCCGGTGGCGCGGCCGTCATGGCCAACCCCGGCTCGTTCATCGCCTTCAGCCGCCAGCGCGGCCTCGCCGCCGACGGACGCTGCAAGCCGTTCGCCGCCGCCGCCGACGGCACCGCCTGGGGCGAGGGTGTCGGCATGCTGCTCGTCGAACGGCTCTCGGACGCCCAGAAGAACGGCCACCGGGTCCTCGCCGTCGTCCGCGGCACCGCCATCAACCAGGACGGCGCCAGCAACGGCCTCACCGCCCCCAGCGGCCCCGCCCAGCAGCGCGTCATCCGCCAGGCCCTCGCCAACGCCGGACTGTCGTCCGGTGAGGTGGACGTCGTGGAGGCCCACGGCACCGGTACGACGCTGGGCGACCCCATCGAGGCCCAGGCGCTGCTCGCCACCTACGGCCAGGAGCGCCCGGCGGACCGGCCGCTGTGGCTGGGCTCGCTCAAGTCCAACATCGGCCACACCCAGTCCGCGGCCGGTGTCGGCGGCATCATCAAGATGGTCATGGCGATGCGCCACGGCGTCCTGCCGCGCACCCTGCACATCGACGAGCCGACCCCGCACGTCGACTGGACCGCCGGTGACATCGAGTTGTTGACCGAGGCGCGGGCATGGCCGGAGAACGACCGCCCGCGCCGCGCGGCCGTCTCCTCGTTCGGCATGAGCGGCACCAACGCCCACGCCATCATCGAGCAGCCCCCGGCCGACGGCGAGGAGCGAAGCGAGGCCGAGGACCCCGATGGCGAGGGCTCCGCGGAACCCGCCGTCCTGCCCTGGACCCTGTCCGCGAAGACCACCGACGCCCTCCGCGGCCAGGCCGAGCGGCTGCACGCGCTGCTGGAGGCCGACCCCGGGCTCGCCCTCACCGACATCGGCCACTCCCTGGCCACCACCCGCGCCACCTTCGAACAGCGCGCCGTGCTCCTCGCCGGTGACCGCGACGGCTTCCTCTCCGCCCTGCGCACCCTCGCCGAGGACGGCGACGGGCCGGCCGTCGTCCGCGGCGCCCCCGTCGCCGGAAAGCTCGCCCTGCTCTTCACCGGACAGGGCAGCCAGCGCCTCGACATGGGCCGCGAGCTCTACGACGCCTACCCCGTCTTCGCCGAAGCCCTCGACGACGCCTGCTGGTACCTCGAGGAACAGCTCGAACACCCGCTGCTCGACGTGCTCTTCGCCGAGGAGGGCAGCCCCGAGGCCGCCCTCCTGGACCGCACCGACTACACCCAGCCCGCCCTGTTCGCCGTCGAGGTCGCGCTCTACCGCCTCGTCGAGTCCTGGGGACTGCGCCCCGAACTGCTCGCCGGACACTCCATCGGCGAACTCGCCGCCGCCCATGTGGCGGGTGTGCTGTCCCTGGAGGACGCCGCCGCGCTGGTGGCCGCGCGCGGCCGACTGATGCAGGAGCTTCCGGCCGGTGGCGCGATGGTCGCGGTGCAGGCATCGGAGGACGAGGTGCTGCCGCTGCTCGCCGGACGCGAGGACCGGATCGGCATCGCCGCCGTCAACGGCCCCCAGTCCGTCGTCGTCTCGGGCGAGGAGGAGGCGGCGCTGGAGATCGCGGCGTCCTTCGAGGAGCGGGGCCGCAAGACCAAGCGGCTCACCGTCAGTCACGCCTTCCACTCCCCGCTGATGGACGGCATGCTCGCCGAATTCCGGCGCGTCGCCCAGGTGCTGGACTACGCACCGCCGCGCATTCCCGTGGTCTCCACCGTCACCGGGCGCGTCGCCACCGCCGAGGAGCTGTGCTCGCCCGAGTACTGGGTGCGCCATGTCCGCGAGGCCGTCCGCTTCCTGGACGGTGTGCGGACGCTGGCCGACAAGGGCGCCACCACCTTCCTGGAGCTCGGCCCCGACGCCGTGCTCACCGCCATGGCCCAGGACTGTCTGCCCGACGCCGACGGCACCGCCTACGCCGCCACGCTGCGCGGCGGGCGCCCCGAGGCCGAAACTCTGACCGCGGCCGTGGCGCTGGCGTACGTCCGGGGCAAGAAGGCCGACTGGGCCGCCCCGTACGCCACCACCGGCGCCCGCGCGATCGACCTGCCCACCTACGCCTTCCAGCGCCAGCGCTACTGGCTCAACGCCCCGGCCCCGGCCCTGGCCGGATCGGCGGAGGCCGCCGCGTCGGGCAGTGCCGTCGATGGACGGTTCTGGGATGTGGTGGAGCGCGGGGATGTGGCCGCGCTGGCGGCGGAGCTGGCGGTGGATCCGGGGGTGTCGCTGGGTGATGTGCTGCCTGCTTTGTCGTCGTGGCGGCGGCAGGAGTCGGTGCGTTCGACGGTGGATGGCTGGCGTTACCGGGTGGCGTGGAAGCCGGTGACGGAGCGGTCTTCGGCTGGGGTGCTGGGTGGCTGCTGGGTGGTCGTGGTGCCTGCCGGTGAGGCGGGGGGCGTGTGGGCCACGGGTGTGGTGCGGATGCTGGCCGGGCGTGGTGTGGATGTGCGCGTGGTCGAGTCGGCGGCGGCGGACCGGGCCGGGATGGCGGATGAGCTGCGTGTGGCGGTGGGCGACGCCTCGGTGACGGGTGTGGTGTCGCTTCTGGCGGTGGGCGAGGGTGCGGGTGAGGCGGGTCTGCTGCGGACGGCTGCGCTGGTGCAGGCGTTGGGTGGTGCGGGTGTGGGTGCGGCGCCGTTGTGGGTGGCGACGCGGGGTGCGGTGTCGGTGGGGCGTTCGGATGGTGTGGTGCGTCCGGGCCAGGCGCTGGTGTGGGGGCTTGGCCGGGTGGCGGCGTTGGAGCTGCCGGAGCGCTGGGGTGGTCTGGTCGATCTGCCGGAGTCGGTGGATGAGCGGGTGCTGGGGCGGCTGGCGGGTGTGCTGGCCGGGTCCGGTGGCGAGGACCAGGTCGCGGTGCGTGGCTCGGGTGTCTTCGGGCGCCGGCTGGTACGGGCGGCGGCGGGGTCGGCCTCCGAGGGTTCGTGGACACCGGGTGCCGGGTCGGTGCTGGTCACGGGCGGTACGGGCGCGCTGGGTGCGAAGCTCGCCCGCTGGCTGGTGGCGAACGGTGCCGAGCATGTGGTGCTCACCAGCCGCCGGGGGCTGGAGGCTCCGGGTGCGGTGGAGCTGCGGGATGAGCTGGCGGCTTCGGGCGCTCGGGTGACCGTTGCCGCGTGTGATGTGGCGGACCGGGACGCGCTCGCGGAGCTGCTGGCCGGGCTGCCCGAGGAGCTTCCGCTGACCGCCGTCGTCCATGCGGCCGGTGTGCTCGACGACGGCGTACTGGACTCGCTCACGCCCGAGCGGTTCGCCTCGGTGCTCCGGGCGAAGGCCGACGCCGCCCGCCATCTGGACGAGCTGACGCGCGACCTGGACCTTTCGGCGTTTGTGCTCTTCTCCTCGATCACCGGGTCGGTGGGCGCCGCCGGACAGGGCAACTACGCTGCGGCGAACGCCTACTTGGACGCGCTGGCCGAGCTGCGGCGCGCCGAGGGCTTGCCCGCCACCTCGATCGCCTGGGGCCCGTGGGCCGACTCCGGCATGGCCGGTGACGACGCCATGGAGCGGCGGATGCGCCGCGAGGGCATGCCGCCGATGGCGCCCGAATCCGCCGTCGCCGCGCTGCGGCAGGCGCTGGACCTCGATGACACCACCGTGACGGTCGCGGACATCGACTGGGAGAACTTCACCCGCACCCTCACCGCCGTACGGCCGAGCCCGCTGATCGCCGAGCTGGCGGCGGCGGAGACCGGGCCGCGCGCCGCGACCGGCGCCGACACCGGGCAGGTCGTCACCGACGCCGACTCCGCCACCCCGCTCGGCGAGCGCCTGCGGGGCCTTCCGAAGGCCGAACAGGACCGTGCGCTGCTGGAGTTGGTGCGGACGCGGGTCGCGTCGGTGCTGGGCCACGGTGGGGCCGAGGCGGTCGAGGCCGGACGTGCCTTCAAGGAGCTGGGCTTCGACTCGCTGGCCGCGATCGAGCTGCGCAACCGGCTGAACGCGGCGACCGGCCTGCGGCTGGCCGCCACGCTCATCTACGACTACCCGAACGCCGGAGCCCTCGCGGACCATCTGCGGACGGAGCTGGTGGGCGCTGACGCCGCTGCGGGTGGCGATGTGGCCGCGCCGGCGGTCGCGGTGGCCGACGATCCGATCGCGATCGTGGCGATGAGCTGCCGTTTCCCGGGTGGGGTGCGCTCGCCCGAGGAACTGTGGGAGCTGCTGACGGCGGGTGGGGACGCGATCGCGGAGTTCCCGTCCGATCGTGGCTGGGACCTGGCGGGGCTGTACGACCCGGACCCGGAGCGTCAGGGGACCTCGTACGCGCGTGAGGGTGGTTTCCTCTACGACGCCGGGGACTTCGACGCCTCGTTCTTCGGCATTTCGCCGCGTGAAGCCCTGGCCATGGACCCGCAGCAGCGGTTGCTGCTGGAGACGTCGTGGGAGGCGTTCGAGCGCGCGGGCATCGACCCGGCCACGTTGCGCGGCAGCCGTACCGGTGTCTTCGCGGGCACCAACGGACAGGACTACGCCGCCCTCGTCTCCACCCCGCCCGAGGGCCTGGAGGGTCATCTGGGCACGGGCAACGCGGCGAGCGTGGTGTCCGGCCGGGTGGCGTACACCTTCGGTCTTGAGGGCCCGGCGGTGACGGTGGACACGGCGTGTTCGTCGTCGCTGGTGGCCCTGCACATGGCGGTTCAGGCGCTGCGCGGCGGCGAGTGCACGATGGCGCTCGCCGGTGGCGTCACGGTGATGTCCACGCCGGAGGCGTTCGTGGACTTCAGCCGTCAGCGTGGGCTGGCGGAGGACGGCCGGATCAAGGCGTTCGCGGCGGGTGCGGACGGCACCGGCTGGGGCGAGGGCGTCGGCATGCTGCTGGTGGAGCGGCTGTCGGACGCGGAGAAGAACGGCCACCCGGTGCTGGCGATCGTGCGAGGCAGCGCGATCAACCAGGACGGTGCGTCGAACGGTCTGACGGCGCCGAACGGTCCGTCGCAGCAGCGTGTCATCCGGCAGGCGCTCGCCGGTGCGGGGCTGTCGGCGGGCGATGTGGACGTGGTCGAGGCGCACGGTACGGGTACGACGCTGGGCGATCCGATCGAGGCGCAGGCGCTGCTGGCCACGTACGGGCAGCAGCGGGACGTGGAGCGGCCGTTGTGGCTCGGCTCCATCAAGTCCAACATCGGTCACACGCAGGCGGCGGCCGGTGTCGCGGGCATCATCAAGATGGTGCTGGCGATGCGGCACGGTGTGTTGCCGCAGACGCTGCACGTGGACGCGCCGTCGCCGCATGTGGACTGGTCGGCGGGTGCGGTTTCGCTGCTGACCGAGCAGGTGGAGTGGCCGGAGACCGACCGCCCGCGCCGCGCGGGCGTGTCGTCCTTCGGGCTCAGCGGCACCAACGCGCACACCATCATCGAGCAGGCCCCGGTCCCGGCCCTTCCGGCTGCGGTCGTGGAGCCGGCGCCGCGTGAACTGCCCGTGCTGCCGTGGCTGCTGTCGGCGAAGGACGGTCAGGCGCTGCACGCCCAGGCCGCACAGCTCGCCACCCATCTCCGCACCCACCCCGAACTGAGCCCGACCGACCTCGCCTTCTCGCTCGCCACCAGCCGCACCGCGCTGGAACAGCGCGCGGCGCTCATCACCACCGACCGCGAGACCTTCCTCGCGGGCCTGGACGCCGTGGCTCGGGGTGAGTCTGCCTCGGGTGTGGTCGAGGGGGCGGTTGCCGAGGGCAAGGTGGCGTTCCTGTTCACGGGGCAGGGCAGTCAGCGGCTGGGGATGGGCCGTGAGTTGTATGACGCCTATCCGGTGTTCGCGGATGCGTTGGATGAGGTGTGTGCGCATCTGGATCTGTATTTGGAGCGGCCGCTGCGGGATGTGTTGTTCGGGGAGGACGCCGAGGCGCTGGATCAGACGGGGTTCACTCAGCCCGCGCTGTTCGCGGTTGAGGTGGCGTTGTTCCGGTTGGTCGAGGCGTGGGGTCTGACGCCGGACTTCCTCTCCGGGCATTCGATCGGTGAGCTGGCCGCCGCGCATGTGGCGGGTGTGCTCTCGCTCGCGGACGCGGCGCAATTGGTGGCGGCTCGTGGCCGTTTGATGCAGGAGCTGCCTGCCGGTGGCGCGATGATCGCCGTCGAGGCGTCGGAGGACGAGGTCACACCGCTGCTCGGCGAGCGTGTCTCGATCGCCGCGCTCAACGGGCCGACATCGGTCGTGATCGCGGGTGACGAGGACGCGGCGCTGGAGATTGCCGCGTCGTTCGAGGCGCAGGGTCGGAAGACGAAGCGGCTGACGGTCAGCCATGCGTTCCACTCGCCGCGTATGGACGGGATGCTGGAGGCGTTCCGCGAGGTCGCCGAGGGCCTGTCGTACGAGGCCCCGCGGATCCCGATCGTCTCCAACCTCACCGGTTCCGTCGTCTCCGCCGAGGAGATCACCAGCGCCGACTTCTGGGTGCGTCATGTCCGCGAGGCCGTCCGCTTCCTCGATGGTGTGCGGACGCTGGAAGCGGAGGGTGTGACGACGTTCGTCGAGCTCGGCCCCGACGGTGTCCTCTCCGCGATGGCGCAGGAGTGTGTGACCGGCGACAAGGCCGCGTTCGCCCCCGCGCTGCGGAAGGGGCGCGCGGAGGCCGAGTCGGTGACCGCCGCCCTCGCCCTGCTGCACGTCCGGGGCCAGTCCCTGGACTGGGGTGGCTACTTCGCGGGCACCGGGGCCCGGCGGGTCGAGCTGCCGACGTACGCCTTCCAGCGCACGCGGTACTGGTGGGAGGAGGCCCCGACGGCGGAGGCTGCCGCGTCGGGCAGTGCCGTCGACGGGCGGTTCTGGGATGTGGTGGAGCGCGGGGATGTGGCCGCGCTGGCGGCGGAGCTGGCGGTGGATCCGGGGGTGTCGCTGGGTGATGTGCTGCCTGCTTTGTCGTCGTGGCGGCGGCAGGAGTCGGTGCGTTCGACGGTGGATGGCTGGCGTTACCGGGTGGCGTGGAAGCCGGTGACGGAGCGGTCGGCGGCCGGGGTGCTGGGTGGCTGCTGGGTGGTCGTGGTGCCTGCCGGTGAGGCGGGGGGCGTGTGGGCCACGGGTGTGGTGCGGATGCTGGCCGGGCGTGGTGTGGATGTGCGCGTGGTCGAGTCGGCGGCGGCGGACCGGGCCGGGATGGCGGATGAGCTGCGTACGGCGGTCGGGGGCGGTTCGGTGGCGGGGGTGTTCTCCCTGCCGGCGGCGGTCGACGATGAGTCGGGATTGGTGCGGACGGCTGCGTTGGTGCAGGCGTTGGGTGATGCGGGTGTGGGCGCGCCGCTGTGGGTGGCGACGCGGGGTGCGGTGTCGGTGGGGCGTTCGGACGGTGTGGTGAGCCCGCACCAGGCCCTGGTGTGGGGGCTTGGCCGGGTGGCGGCGTTGGAGCTGCCGGAGCGGTGGGGCGGTCTGATCGACCTTCCCGAGACGGCCGACGAGCGTGCGCTCGGGCGGCTGGCGGGTGTGCTGGCCGGGGCCGGTGGCGAGGATCAGGTCGCGGTGCGTGGCTCGGGCGTCTTCGGGCGCCGGCTGACGGAGGCTTCCGGCACCCGGACGTCGGACGACGAGGGCTGGCGGCCCTCGGGTTCGGTGCTGGTGACCGGCGGCACGGGTGCGCTGGGTGCGCAGCTGGCCCGCTGGCTGGTGGCGAACGGCGCCGAGCACCTGGTGCTCACCAGCCGCCGGGGGCTCGATGCCCCGGGTGCGGTGGAGCTGCGGAACGAGCTGGCTGCTTCGGGCGCTCAGGTCACCGTTGCCGCCTGCGATGTGGCGGACCGGGACGCGCTCGCGGAGCTGCTGGCGTCCATACCGGCCGAGTTCCCGCTGACCGCCGTCGTGCACGCGGCCGGTGTGCTGGACGACGGCCTTGTGGACACGCTGGACGCCGAGCGCCTGGAGCGCGTGGTGCGCGCCAAGGCCACCTCCGCGCAGAACCTCCATGAGCTGACGCGCGACCTGGACCTTACGGCGTTCGTCCTCTTCTCCTCGTTCGCCGGATCGGTGGGCGCCGCCGGACAGGGCAACTACGCTGCGGCGAACGCCTACTTGGACGCGCTGGCCGAGCTGCGGCGTGCCCAGGGCTTGCCCGCCACCTCGATCGCCTGGGGCCCGTGGGCCGAGGGCGGCATGGCCGCCGACGAGGCGCTGGAGCGGCGGATGCGCCGTGACGGAGTGCCACCCATGGCGCCCGAGTCGGCGCTCACCGCGCTGCGGCAGGCGCTGGACCTCGATGACACCGCCGTGACGGTCGCGGACATCGACTGGGACCGGTTCCTGGCCGAGTTCACCGCCGTACGGCCGAGTGCGCTGTTCGGCGAGGTGCGGGCCGCACGTCCGGCGCCGGCCGCCGAGGGCGCGCCGCGCGTGGCCGCCACCGCCGGGACCGGCACCCTGGCGGAGCGGCTGTCCGGCCTGACGGACAGCGAGCGGGCACAGACGCTGCTGGAGCTGGTGCGGACGCAGGTCGCGTCGGTGCTGGGGCACGGCGGTGCCGAGGCGGTCGAGGCCGGACGCGCCTTCAAGGAGCTGGGCTTCGACTCGCTCACCGCCGTCGAACTCCGCAACCGGCTGAACGCGGCCACCGCCCTTCGACTGCCCGCCACGCTCATCTACGACTACCCGAACGCCACCGCCCTCGCCGACCACCTCCGCACGGAGCTGCTGGGCGCGGACGCCGCGGTGACCGGTGGCGTGGCCGCGCCGACGGTCGCGGTGGCCGACGACCCGATCGCGATCGTGGCGATGAGCTGCCGTTTCCCGGGTGGGGTACGCTCGCCCGAGGAACTGTGGGAGCTGCTGACGGCCGGTGGCGACGCCATCGCGGACTTCCCCTCCGATCGTGGCTGGGATCTGGCGGGGCTGTACGACCCGGACCCGGACCGTCAGGGGACGTCGTACGCACGCGAGGGCGGTTTCCTCTACGACGTCGCCGACTTCGACGCCTCGTTCTTCGGCATTTCGCCGCGTGAAGCCCTGGCCATGGACCCGCAGCAGCGGTTGCTGCTGGAGACGTCGTGGGAGGCGTTCGAGCGCGCGGGCATCGACCCGGGTGCGCTGCGCGGTCAGCAGATCGGTGTCTTCGCCGGGACCAACGGCCAGGACTATCTGTCGCTGCTGATGCAGGCGCCCGAGGGCCTGGAGGGCCATCTGGGCACGGGCAACGCGGCGAGCGTGGTGTCCGGCCGGGTGGCGTACACCTTCGGTCTGGAGGGCCCGGCCGTCACGGTCGACACGGCCTGCTCGTCGTCGCTGGTGGCGCTGCATCTGGCGGTGCAGGCGCTGCGGCAGGGCGAGTGCACGATGGCGCTCGCGGGCGGCGTCACGGTGATGTCCACCCCCGAGAACTTCATCGACTTCAGCCGTCAGCGCGGTCTGGCCGCCGACGGCCGGATCAAGGCGTTCGCGGCCGGGGCCGATGGCACCGGCTGGGGCGAGGGCGCGGGCATGCTGCTCGTGGAGCGGCTGTCGGACGCGCGGCGTAACGGCCACCCGGTTTTGGCGGTGGTGCGGGGCTCCGCCATCAACCAGGACGGTGCGTCGAACGGTCTGACGGCGCCCAATGGCCCGTCCCAGCAGCGGGTCATCCGGCAGGCGCTGACCAGCGCCGGGCTGTCGGCGGGCGATGTGGACGTGGTCGAGGCGCACGGTACGGGTACGACGCTGGGTGACCCGATCGAGGCGCAGGCGCTGCTCGCCACCTACGGGCAGCAGCGGGACGTGGAGCGGCCGTTGTGGCTGGGCTCCATCAAGTCCAACATCGGTCATACGCAGGCGGCGGCCGGTGTCGCGGGCATCATCAAGATGGTGCTGGCGATGCGGCACGGTGTGTTGCCGCAGACGCTGCACGTGGATGCGCCGTCGCCGCATGTGGACTGGTCGGCGGGTGCGGTTTCGCTGCTGACCGAGCAGGTGGAGTGGCCGGAGGTCGGTCGTCCGCGCCGTGCGGGTATCTCCTCGTTCGGCATCAGCGGCACCAACGCGCACACCATCATCGAGCAGGCCCCGGAGCAGGTCCCGGCTCTTCCGGCCGCCCCGGCCGAGATGCCCGAGCGGAACGGTCTCGATGGCCGCGTGCCGTTCGTCCTGTCCGCCAAGAACGCCGAGGCGCTGCGGGAGCAGGCCGCGCGGCTGCACACCCACCTCGCGGCGCGGCCGGAGTCGGCGCCGCTCGACGTCGCCCACGCCCTGGCCGTCGGCCGCGCCGCCCTGGAGCGGCGTGCGGTGCTGACCGTCGGCGACCGGGACGAGCTGCTGCGGTCGCTCGACGCCCTGGCCCAGGGCGAGTCTGCCTCGGGTGTGGTCGAGGGGGCGGTTGCCGAGGGCAAGGTGGCGTTCCTGTTCACGGGGCAGGGCAGTCAGCGGCTGGGGATGGGCCGTGAGTTGTATGACGCCTATCCGGTGTTCGCGGATGCGTTGGATGAGGTGTGTGCGCATCTGGATCTGTATCTGGAGCGGCCGCTGCGGGATGTGCTGTTCGGGGATGACGCCGAGGCGTTGGATCAGACGGGGTTCACTCAGCCTGCGTTGTTCGCGGTCGAGGTGGCGTTGTTCCGGCTGGTGGAGGCGTGGGGGCTGCGGCCCGACTTCCTCTCGGGGCATTCGATCGGTGAGCTGGCGGCCGCGCATGTGGCGGGTGTGCTCTCGCTCGCGGACGCGGCGAAGCTGGTGGCGGCGCGTGGCCGTTTGATGCAGGAGCTGCCTGCCGGTGGTGCGATGGTCGCCGTCCAGGCGCCCGAGGACGAGGTCACACCGCTGCTCACCGAGCGCGTCTCGATCGCCGCGCTCAACGGGCCGACCTCCGTGGTCATCGCGGGCGACGAGGACGAGGCTGTCGCGATTGCCGCCGGCTTCGAGGCACAGGGCCGCAAGACCAAGCGCCTCACCGTCAGCCACGCGTTCCACTCGCCCCGTATGGACGGGATGCTGGAGGTGTTCCGCGAGGTCGCCGAGGGCCTGTCGTACGAGGCCCCGCGGATCCCGATCGTCTCCAACCTCACCGGCGCCATCGTCTCCGCCGAAGAGATCACGACGGCCGACTTCTGGGTGCGCCACGTCCGCGAGGCCGTCCGCTTCCTCGATGGCGTCCGCACCTTGGAAGCCCAGGGTGTGACGACCTTCGTCGAACTCGGCCCCGACGGCGTGCTCTCCGCGATGGCGCAGGAGTGCGTGACCGGCGAGGACACCGCGTTCGCCGCCGTGCTGCGCAAGGACCGCCCGGAGGCCGAGGCGCTGCTCTCGGCCGTCGCGCGGGCGCATGTCCGTGGGGTGACGCCGGACTGGACGGCCGTCTTCGCCGGTGCGGGCGCCGCCGCCGTGGACCCGGCCGAGCTCCCCACTTACGCCTTCCAGCGCCGGCGCTACTGGCCCAGCGCCGCCGCCCTCGCGGCGGGCGACCCCGAGTCGATCGGGCTGGGCGACATCGACCATCCGCTCCTCGGCGCCGCAGTCGCGCTCGCCGACGCCGATGGGCTCCTGCTCACGGGGGTGCTCTCCACTCGTACGCATCCCTGGCTGGCCGACCACGCGGTCATGGGCACCGTGCTGCTGCCCGGTACGGCCTTCGTCGAGCTGGCCGGCGCCGCAGGCGCCCAGGTCGGCTGCGAGCGGCTGGACGAACTGACCCTGGAAGCCCCGCTCGTGCTGCCCGAGCACACCGGGGTGCGGGTGCAGCTCGTGGTGGACGGGCCGGATGAGTCCGGCCGCCGTTCCTTCAGCCTGCATTCGCGTCGGCAGGACGCGCTCGGGACCGAGCCGTGGACGCGCCACGCCACCGGTGTGCTCGCACCCGGTGCCCGGATCGCCGAGTCCGGCGAGGCCGATGAGCTGGCCGTATGGCCGCCGCAGGGTGCGACGCCGATTGCGGTCGAGGGGCTGTACGAGGAGCTGGCCGGGGCGGGGCTCGGCTACGGGCCGGTGTTCCAGGGGCTCAAGGGCGCCTGGCGGCTCGGCGAGAACCTCTACGCCGAGGTGGGCTTCCCCGAGGACGCGCCGCTGACGTCGGGCGCCGAGGCCGGGCGGTTCGGGCTGCACCCGGCCCTGCTGGATGCCGCGCTGCACGTCATCGGCCTCGACAGCGCCGACCGCGAGGCGGCACTGGCCGAGGGCGTGCTGCTGCCGTTCGCGTGGAACGGCGTGCAACTGCACGCGGCCGGGGCCGGTGCGCTCCGGGTGCGGCTGTCCGAGCGGTCGTCGAACGCGGTCTCGCTGCTGGTGGCCGACGGTACGGGCCGTCCGGTGGCCACGGTCGAGTCCGTGGCGCTGCGGGCCGCCTCCGCCGATCAGGTCCGCGCGGCGCGCGGCGGGCTGCACGAGTCGCTGTTCCGGCTGGACTGGACGGCGGTTCCGGCGCCCGCGACCGGCGCGGCCACGGGCGACTGGGCGGTGCTCGACGCCGACGCCAGTCAACTGGCCGCACTGGAGGGCGCGTTCGGGCCCGGGATCCGACTCGCCGGGTACCGCGATCTGTCGGTGCTGCGGGCGGCCGTGGACGCCGGGGCGCCCGCGCCCGACACCGTCCTGCTGGCGGGTGCTGATGTCGGTGAGGGCGCCGACGCGGCGGCCGTGTACGAGGCCACGCAGACCACCCTCGCCCTGCTCCAGGAGTGGCTGGCCGATGAGCGGTTCACCGCCTCGCGTCTGGTGCTGTTGACCCGGGGCGCGGTGGAAACCGAGCCGGGGGCGGGCGTGGCGGATCTGCCGTATGCCGCCGTGCGCGGTCTGTTCCGCTCCGCGCAGTCGGAGAACCCCGGCCGTCTGGTGCTGCTGGACGTGGACGGCGAGGACGGCTCGTACCGTACGGTGCCCGCCGCGCTCGGCGTGGACGAGGCGGAGCTGGCGCTGCGCGCGGGCGTGGCGTTCGCGCCCCGGCTGGCCCGGGTGCCGGTCACCGAGAACACCGCTGACACCCACGCGGATACCGCCACCGCCCCGTCGTACGACCCCAACGGCACCGTACTGATCACCGGCGCCACCGGAACCCTCGGCGGCCTCTTCGCCCGCCACCTCGTCTCCGCCCACGGCGTACGGCGACTCCTGCTGGTCAGCCGCCGTGGCGCCGACGCCGACGGCGCCCAGGAGCTGGCCGCCGACCTCACGGCGGCCGGTGCCACCGTGACCTGGGCGGCCTGCGATGTGGCCGACCGCGACGCGCTCACCGCGACCCTGGCCGCCATCCCGGCCGAGCATCCGCTGACCGCCGTGGTGCACACGGCGGGCGTCCTGGACGACGGCATCCTCGGCTCGCTGACGCCCGAGCGGGTGGCCCGGGTGCTGCGTCCCAAGGTGGACGCGGCGCTCAACCTGCACGAGCTGACCCGCGGCCACGAGCTGTCCGCGTTCGTACTGTTCTCCGGTGCCGCCGCCGTGTTCGGCGCGCCGGGACAGGCGAGCTACGCCGCCGCCAACTCCTTCCTGGAGGCGCTCGCCCAGCACCGCGTGGCCCAGGGGCTCCCGGCCACCGCGCTGGCCTGGGGCCTGTGGGGCGGTGCGGGCATGGGCAGCGGTCTCGACGAGGTCGACCTGCGGCGCATCGCGCGTGGCGGGGTCGCCCCGATCGCCGCCGACGAGGGGCTCGCGCTCTTCGACGCGGCCCGCGCCGACGGCGGCGCCGTGCTGTTCCCGATGCGGCTCGACTACGCGGGTCTGCGCACCGAGGCCACGGCGACCGGCACCGTCCCGGCGCTGTTCCGCGGCCTGGTGCGGGCCCCGGCCCGGCGGGCCACCACCGCGGCCGCCACCGCCGACGGCTCCTCGCTCGCCCAGCGGCTGGCCGGGCTCGCCCGGCCCGAACAGGACCGTGAGCTGCTGGAGTTGGTGTGCGGACGGGTCGCCGCGGTGCTCGGTTACGCGGGCCCGGAGGCGGTCGAGGCCGGGCGGGCGTTCAAGGAGTTGGGCTTCGACTCGCTCACCGCCGTCGAACTCCGCAACGACCTCAAGACCGTCACCGGGCTGCGGCTCCCGGCCACGCTCGTCTTCGACTACCCGACCCCCGCCGCCCTGGCCGGTCATCTGCGCGAAGAGCTGCTGGGCGCCGAGGAGACCACGGCGCCACTCGTCCCCGTACGGACGGGCGCGGCTCCGGCGGTCGACGACGATCCGATCGTCATCGTCGGCATGAGCTGCCGCTACCCCGGCGGGGTGCGCACCCCGGAGGAGCTGTGGGAGCTCGTCGCCACCGGTGGCGACGGCATCTCCGGCTTCCCCGTGGACCGTGGCTGGGACCTCGACGGTCTGTACCACCCGGACCCCGACCACGCGGGCACCTCCTACACGCGCGAGGGCGGCTTCCTGCACGACGCGGCCGACTTCGACCCGGACTTCTTCGGGATCTCGCCGCGTGAGGCGCTCGCGATGGATCCGCAGCAGCGGTTGCTGCTGGAGACGTCGTGGGAGGCGTTCGAGCGCGCGGGCATCGACCCGGCGACCGTGCGGGGCAGCAAGACCGGTGTGTTCGCGGGCGTCATGTACCACGACTACGTGACCGGGCTCGACGGCATCCCCGACGGTGTCGAGGGCTACATCGGCACCGGCAACGCGGGCTCCATCGCATCGGGCCGGGTGGCCTACACCTTCGGTCTTGAGGGCCCGGCGGTCACGGTCGACACGGCGTGTTCGTCGTCGCTGGTGGCGCTGCACTGGGCGATCCAGGCGCTGCGCGCGGGCGAGTGCACCATGGCGCTGGCCGGTGGTGTGGCGGTCATGGCCACCCCCGAGACGTTCATCGACTTCAGCCGTCAGCGCGGCCTGGCCACGGACGGCCGGTGCAAGTCCTTCGCGGCGTCGGCGGACGGCACGGGCTGGGGCGAGGGCGCGGGCATGCTGCTCGTGGAGCGGCTCTCGGACGCGCGGCGTAACGGCCACCCGGTGCTTGCGGTGGTGCGGGGCTCCGCGATCAACCAGGACGGTGCGTCGAACGGTCTGACGGCGCCCAACGGCCCGTCCCAGCAGCGCGTCATCCGGCAGGCGCTGGCCGCCGCCGGGCTGTCGGCGGGCGATGTGGACGTGGTCGAGGCGCACGGTACGGGGACGACGCTGGGTGACCCGATCGAGGCGCAGGCGCTGCTCGCCACGTATGGGCAGGAGCGGGACGTGGAGCGGCCGTTGTGGCTGGGCTCCATCAAGTCCAACATCGGTCATACGCAGGCGGCGGCCGGTGTCGCGGGCATCATCAAGATGGTGCTGGCGATGCGGCACGGTGTGTTGCCGCAGACGCTCCACGTGGACGCGCCCTCGACCAACGTCGACTGGGATGACGGCGCGGTCTCGCTGCTCACCGAGCGGAGGGAGTGGCCGGAGACCGGCCGTCCGCGCCGCGCCGGTGTCTCGTCGTTCGGCATCAGCGGCACCAACGCGCACACCATCATCGAGCAGCCGCCGGCCGCCGAGGACCACGAGGACGGCGCGGCGCGGCCCGCCGCCGTACCGCCGGTGCTGCCGTGGCCGCTGTCGGCCGTGGGCCGGGACGCGCTGCGCGACCAGGCCCGCCACCTGCGCGACCGGCTGCGTTCCGCCGACTCCGTTGGCGAGGACGTGGACCTGGCCGCCATCGGCTACACCCTGGCCGCCGGGCGCACCACCTTCGAGGACCGCGCGGTGCTGGTGGCCGACGGCCGCGAGGGTTTCCTGCGCGCCCTGGAGGCGCTGGCCTCCGGCGAACCGGCCACGGGCCTGGTGCAGGGCTCGCCGGTGGCCGGGAAGCTGGCCTTCCTGTTCACGGGGCAGGGCAGCCAGCGGCTGGGGATGGGGCGTGAGCTGTACGACGCCTATCCGGTGTTCGCGCAGGCGCTGGACGAGGTGTGTGCTCACCTGGACGCGCATCTGGAACGACCGCTGCGGGATGTGCTGTTCGGGGACGACACCACGACTCTGGACCGGACCGGTTTCACTCAGCCCGCGCTGTTCGCGGTCGAGGTGGCGCTGTTCCGTCTCGTTGAGACGTGGGGGCTGCGGCCCGACTTCCTCTCCGGGCATTCGATCGGTGAGCTGGCGGCCGCGCATGTGGCGGGTGTGCTCTCGCTCGCGGACGCGGCGAAGCTGGTGGCGGCGCGGGGCCGTCTGATGCAGGAGCTGCCTGCCGGTGGTGCGATGGTCGCGGTGCAGGCGTCGGAGGACGAGGTCACGCCGCTGCTCACCGAGCGTGTCTCGATCGCCGCGCTCAACGGGCCGACCTCCGTGGTCATCGCGGGTGATGAGGACGCGGCTGTCTCGATCGCGGCGACCTTCGAGGCACAGGGCCGCAAGACCAAGCGGCTCACCGTCAGCCACGCCTTCCACTCGCCGCGTATGGACGGGATGCTGGACGCGTTCCGCGAGGTCGCGGAGGGGCTGACCTACGAGGCCCCGCGGATCCCGATCGTCTCCAACCTGACCGGGAACGTCGTCTCCACCGAGGAGATCACCAGCCCCGACTTCTGGGTGCGCCACGTGCGCGAGGCCGTCCGCTTCTTCGACGGCGTCCGCACCCTCGAAGCCCAGGGCGTCACCACCTACCTCGAACTCGGCCCCGACGGCGTCCTGTCCGCCATGGGCCAGGACTGCCTCGCCGAGGGCGACGCGGCGGCGGCCTTCGTCGCCACCCTGCGCGGTGGCCGTTCCGAGGCCGAGACCGTCACCTCCGCCCTCGCGGCGCTGCAGGTGCGGGGCGTGGCCCTGGACTGGGAGGCGTTCTACGCCGGAACCGGTGCGCGGCGCGTGGAGTTGCCGACGTACGCCTTCCAGCGACGGCGCTACTGGCTGGACGTGCGGACCTCCGCCGCCACCCCCGACGCCACCGCTCAGGACGCGGTCGACGCCCGCTTCTGGGAGGCCGTCGAGCGCGCGGACCTGGCCTCGCTCGCCGAGACCCTGAACCTCGGCACCGAGGACAACGGCGCGCTGGAGGCCCTGCTGCCCTCGCTGTCGTCGTGGCGGCGGCAGCAGTCGGAGCGTTCGACGGTGGACGGCTGGCGCTACCGGGTGGCGTGGAAGCCGGTCACCGACCGCTCCGCCGCGTCCCCGAGCGGCCGTTGGCTCGTGGTGGTACCGGCCGAGGCGGCCAAGGACGCCTGGGTCGCGGGTGCCGTACGGATGCTGAACGAGCGCGGTGCCGACGTACGCCGCATCGAGCTGACCGCCGCCGACGACGACCGCGCCGCGGTGGTCGAACGGCTGGCCGGAGTCATCGGCGACGAGCCGGTAACCGGTGGCGTGCTGTCCCTGCTGGGCCTCGCGGACTGTCCGGCCCTCGCGGACGGTCCGGCTTCCGCGGACGGTCCGGCTTCCGCCGACGGCGACGCGCTGCTGCGGACGGCCGCGCTCACGCAGGCCCTGGGCGACGCGGGTATCGGCGCGCCGCTGTGGGTGGCCACACGGGGCGCGGTGGCCGTGGGCCGCTCGGACGGTGCGGTCAGCCCGGAGGGGGCGCGACTGTGGGGTCTGGGCCGGGTGGCGGCGCTGGAGCTGCCCGAGCGCTGGGGCGGTCTGGTCGACCTCCCGGAGAGCGCCGATGAGCGTGCGCTGGGGCGGCTGGCCGAGGTGCTGGCCGGTGTCGGTGGCGAGGACCAGGTCGCGGTGCGGGCGTCGGGCGTGTTCGGACGCCGGCTCGTACGCGCCACCGTCTCCTCGGGCGACACATGGACGCCGGGCGCGGGTACGACCCTGGTCACCGGCGGTACGGGCGCGCTGGGCGGGCAGGTGGCCCGCTGGCTGGTCGCGGGCGGAGCCGAGCACGTGGTGCTCACCAGCCGCCGTGGCCTGGACGCCCCCGGCGCCGTAGAGCTGCGCGACGAACTCGCCGCCTCCGGCGCCCGGGTGACCGTCGCCGCATGCGATGTGGCCGACCGGGACGCGCTCGCGCGGCTCCTCGCCGATCTTCCCGCCGAGCTGCCGCTGACCGCCGTGGTGCACACGGCGGGGGTGCTGGACGACGGCGTACTGGACTCGCTCACCCCCGAGCGCTTCACCTCCGTCCTGCGTGCCAAGGCGGCCGCCGCGGCCCATCTCGACGAGCTGACGCGCGACCGGGAGCTGTCGGCCTTCGTGCTGTTCTCCTCGATCAGTGGCACGTTCGGCGCCGCGGGCCAGGGCAACTACGCCGCCGCCAACGCCTATCTGGACGCGCTGGCCGAGCGGCGGCGCGCCCAGGGTCTGCCCGCCACCTCGATCGCCTGGGGCCCGTGGGCCGAGGGCGGTATGGCCACGGGCGGGGCGCTGGAGCAGCGTCTGCGCCGGGGCGGACTGCCGCCGATGGACGGCGAGTTGGCGATCGGCGCGCTCCAGCGGGCGCTCGACCTCGATGACACCGTGGTCACCGTCGCGGACATCGACTGGGACCGGTTCGCACCGGACTTCACCGCCGCCCGGCCCAGCCGCCTGCTCACGGAGCTCCCGGAGACCCGCGCGGTGGAGGACACCGCCACCGAGACCGCGGCCGACGGCTCCTCGCTCGCCGCCCGGCTGGCCGGGCTGGGCGAGGCGGAGCGGGACCGGCTGCTGCTGGACCTGGTCCGTACGCAGGTGGCCGCGGTGCTCGGACACGACGGCTCGGAGTCCATCGCCGCCGACCGGGCCTTCGGTGAGCTGGGCTTCGACTCGTTGACCGCCGTCGAGCTGCGCAACCGGCTCGGTGCCGCCAGCGGTGTCCAGCTCCCCGCGACCCTGGTCTTCGACTACCCAACGGCCGCCGCCCTCGCGGACTATCTGCGCGGCGAGCTCATCGGGACGGACACCACCGCCGCCGGGGCGTTGCAGCCTGCGGCCGTGACGGCGGCGGCCGATGACGACCCGATCGCGATCGTGGCGATGAGCTGCCGCTTCCCGGGCGGGGTCCGCACCCCCGAGGAGCTGTGGCAGCTGCTCACCGCGGGCGGGGACGCGATCGCCGAGTTCCCGGCCGACCGCGGCTGGGACCTGGACGCGCTCTACGACCCGGACCCCGACCGGCGGGGCACCTTCTACGCACGCGAGGGCGGTTTCCTCTACGACGCGGGCCACTTCGACGCCCCGTTCTTCGGGATCTCGCCCCGTGAGGCCCTGGCCATGGACCCGCAGCAGCGGCTGCTGCTGGAGACCTCGTGGGAGGCGTTCGAGCGCGCGGGCATCGACCCGGCGACGCTGCGCGGCACCTCCGCCGGTGTCTTCGTCGGCTCCAACGGACAGGACTACGACGCCTCGCTGCACACCGTCCCCGAGGAGGTCGAGGGCTACCTGGGCACGGGCAACGCGGCCAGCGTGGTCTCCGGACGGCTCGCGTACACCTTCGGTCTTGAGGGCCCGGCGGTCACCGTCGACACGGCGTGCTCGTCGTCGCTGGTGGCGCTGCACTGGGCGATCCAGGCGCTGCGCCAGGGCGAGTGCTCGCTCGCGCTCGCGGGCGGTGTGACGGTCATGTCCAGCCCCGGTGCGTACATCGAGTTCAGCCGCCAGCGCGGGCTGGCTCCGGACGGCCGCTGCAAGGCGTTCGCGGCCGGTGCGGACGGCACCGGCTGGGGCGAGGGCGTCGGCATGCTGCTCGTGGAGCGGCTGTCGGACGCGCGCAAGAACGGCCACCCGGTGCTGGCCATCGTGCGCGGAAGCGCCATCAACCAGGACGGCGCGTCCAACGGTCTGACCGCGCCCAACGGCCCCGCCCAGCAGCGCGTCATCCGCCAGGCGCTGGCCGGTGCGGGCCTGTCCCCCGCCGAGGTGGACGCGGTCGAGGCCCATGGCACCGGCACCCGGCTCGGCGACCCGATCGAGGCGCAGGCGCTGCTGGCCACCTACGGCCAGGAGCGGGACGCGGACCGGCCGCTGTGGCTGGGCGCCATCAAGTCCAACATCGGCCACACCCAGGCCGCCGCCGGTGTCGCGGGCATCATCAAGATGGTGCTGGCCATGCGCCACGGTGTGCTGCCGCGCACCCTGCACGTGGACGATCCGTCGCCGCATGTGGACTGGTCGGCGGGCGCGGTGTCGCTGCTCACCGAGCAGGTGGAGTGGCCGGAGACCGGCCGTCCGCGCCGCGCGGGCGTCTCCTCGTTCGGCTTCAGCGGCACCAACGCCCATACGGTTCTGGAGCAGGCCCCGGTCCACGACGAGCCGGTCGAGAGCACACCGCGGCGCCCCCTCGTACGGCCCGATGCGGTGGCCTGGCCGCTGTCGGCCAAGGGCGAGGACGCGCTGCGGGCCCAGGCCGAGCGGCTGCGCGCCCACGTCGAAGCCGACACCGGGCTCGGCGCGGTGGATGTGGCGTACTCCCTGGCCACCACCAGGTCCGCCCTGGAGCACCGCGCGGTGGTCCTCGGCCCGGATCGGGACCGGCTGCTCGCGGGTCTCACCGCCCTGGCGCGCGGCGAGTCCGCCGCGCAGCTGATCCGGGGCCTGCCCGCCGAAGGCCGCACGGCCGTGCTCTTCACCGGACAGGGCAGCCAGCGGCTCGGCATGGGCCGTGAGCTGTACGAGGCCAGCCCGGTCTTCGCGGAGGCGCTGGACGCGGTCTGCGCCGAGCTGGACCGGCACCTCGAACGACCGCTGTACGACGTGCTGTTCGGGGACGACAAGGAGGCGCTGGACCGGACCGGTTTCACCCAGCCCGCGCTGTTCGCGATCGAGGTGGCGCTGTTCCGGCTGGCCGAGGCCGCCGGGCTGCGGCCGGACGTCCTGGCCGGGCACTCCATCGGGGAACTGGCCGCGGCGCAGGTGGCCGGGGTGCTGTCGCTGGAGGACGCCGCCACGCTGGTGGCCGCGCGCGGCCGGCTGATGCAGCAACTGCCCGCCCGTGGCGCGATGATCGCGCTGCAGGCGGCGGAGGACGAGGTCGAACCGCTGCTGACCGAGCGCGTCGGCATCGCCGCGCTCAACGGGCCTACCTCGGTGGTCATCGCGGGCGACGAGGACGCGGCGCTGGAGATCGCGGCGTCGTTCGAGGAGCGGGGGCGCAAGACCAAGCGGCTCAACGTGAGCCACGCGTTCCACTCCCCGCTGATGGACGGCATGCTCGCCGACTTCCGCAAGGTCGCCGAGGGGCTGACGTACCGCGCGCCGCGCATCCCGATCGTCTCCACGGTCACCGGGCAGCCGGTCGCCGACGAGCTGGGCATGGCCGCGGACTACTGGGTGCGCCATGTCCGCCACGCCGTCCGCTTCCTCGACGGTGTCCGCACCTTGGAGGCCCAGGGCGTCACCACCTACGTCGAACTCGGCCCGGACGGGGTGCTGTCCGCCATGGCGCAGGAGTGCGTCACCGCCGGAGGCGACGGCGCCGAAGAGGTGGCCTTCGTGCCCGTGCTGCGCGCCGGGCGCCCCGAGACGGAGACGCTGACCGGCGCCCTCGCCACGCTGCATGTGCGGGGCGCGGCCGTGGACTGGGAGGCGCTGTTCGCCGGGACCGGCGCCCACCGCGTCGAACTGCCCACCTACGCCTTCCAGCGACGGCGCTACTGGCTCGACGGCACCCCGCGCCACACGTCCGGCGCGGCGGCCACGGCCGTCGACGTCGACACGGCCGGCGCCCGGTTCTGGGAGGCCGTCGAGAGCGACGACCTCGCCTCGCTGTCGGACACCGTGGGCATCGACGTGGACCAGCCGCTCAGCGCGCTGCTCCCGGCGCTGTCCGCGTGGCGGCGGCGCGAACGCGAGCAGTCCGCGCTCGACGGCTGGCGCTACCGCGTCACCTGGAAGCCGCTGGAGGAGCCGCGGCTCGCCGCCGCCCCCGGGGTCTGGCTGGTCGCCGAACCGGCCGGGGCCGCGGGCCACGCCGAGACCGTGCGGCGCGTCGTGGCCGCGCTGGCCGACCGGGGCGCCGACATCCGGCGCGTCAACATCACCCCGGCCGACGGCGGTGACCTCGACCGGGACGCGCTGGCCGACCGGATCCGCAAGGCGGCGGCCGACGAGCCCGTGCACGGGGTGCTGTCCCTGCTCGCGCTGGACGAGCGCCCGCACCCCGACCACCCCGCCGTGGCCACCGGGCTGCTGCGCACCGGAGTGCTGGTGCAGGCGCTCGGGGACGCGGGCCTGGACGCCCCGCTGTGGTGCGCCACCACCGGCGCCGTCTCCACCGCCGCCTCGGAACCGGTCGGCAGCGCCGCACAGGCGCAGCTCTGGGGCCTGGGCCGGGTGGTCGCACTGGAGCACCCGGAGCGCTGGGGCGGTCTGATCGACCTGCCCGCGACGCTCGACGAACGGGCCGCCGACCGTCTGGCCGGTGTGCTCGGCGGACACGGCGACCACCACGAGGACCAGCTCGCGATCCGTACGGCCGGAATCCTGGCCCGCCGCCTCGCCCACGCCGAGTCCACCCCGGCCACCGGCGCGCCCTGGCGGCCGCGTGGCACGGTCCTGGTCACCGGCGGCACTGGCGCGCTGGGCGCCCATGTGGCCCGCTGGCTGGCGGAGAACGGCGCCGAGCATCTGGTGCTCACCAGCCGCCGGGGCCCCGACGCCCCCGGCGCCGACGTACTCGCGGCCGAACTGATCGCGAAGGGCGCCGAGGTGACCGTCGCCGCCTGCGACGTCAGCGACCGGGAGGCGGTCGCCGGGCTGCTGGCCCGGATTCGCGACGAACACCCGGTCCACCCGCTCACCGCCGTCGTACACGCGGCGGGCGCCGGGCAGTTCGCACCGCTCGCGCAGACCACCCCGGCCGAGGTCGCCGATGTGGTGGCCGCCAAGGTCGCGGGCGCGGCCCATCTGGACGCCCTGCTCGGCGACACCGAGCTGGACGCCTTCGTGCTGTTCTCCTCGATCGCCGCGGTGTGGGGCAGTGGCGGCCAGGGTGCCTACGCGGCCGGAAACGCCTTCCTCGACGCACTCGCCGAACAGCGCCGGGCCCGCGGTCTCACCGCCACCTCCGTGGCCTGGGGCCCGTGGGCGGACGGCGGACTGGTCACCGACGACGAGGCGGCCGAGCACCTGCGCCGCCGCGGCCTGCCGGTGATGGCCCCGCACTCCGCCATCGCCGCCCTCCAGCAGGCGCTGGACCGGAACGAGACCGCCGTGACGGTGGCCGATGTCGACTGGGACCGCTTCGCCCCCACCTTCACGGCGGCCCGCCCCCGCCCGCTCATCGCCGATCTGCCCGAGGTCCGCGCCGCCCTGGCACCGGACCCGGCGGAGGGCGCGGACGGCGGCAAGGCCGAGGCATCGGCGGAGTCCCTGCGGCAGCGGCTGGCCGGGCTCACCGGGTCCGAGGCCGACAAGGTCCTGCTCGACCTGGTCCGTACGGAGGTCGCCGCCGTCCTCGGACACGACGACACCACGGCCGTCCAGGCGGGCCGGGCCTTCAAGGAGCTGGGCTTCGACTCCCTCACCGCCGTCGAACTCCGCAACCGGCTGAACGCGGCCACCGGGCTCCAGCTCACCGCCACCCTGGTCTTCGACCACCCGACGCCCGGCGCGCTCGCCGATGTGCTGCGCGCCGACCTGCTCGGCGAGGACACCACACCCGAACTCCCGGCCCTCGCCGAAATCGACAAGCTGGAATTCACCCTTTCCCACGTCTCCGACGACGCGACGGAACGCGAACGGGTCACGGCCCGACTCGAAGCGCTGCTGCGGACATGGAACGAGACCGAGAGCGCGGCGGGCGCCGACGGCGGCGAGGACGATGAACTCGCCCTCGACGCCGCCTCCGCCGAAGACATCTTCGACATCATCAACAATGAATTCGGAAGGTCCTGACGTGATGACCGCCCTCAATTCAACTGACCTCAGGAGGTGACGTTTCCGTGGCTAGCGCGAACGAAGAGAAGCTCCTCGACAATCTGAAGTGGATGACCACTGAGCTGCGCCGGGCCCGTCGCCGCCTGACCGAGGTGGAGGCGGACGCGCAGGAACCGATCGCGATCACCGCGATGAGCTGCCGGTTCCCCGGTGGCATCGGTTCGCCCGAGGATCTGTGGCAATTGGTCGCGGAGGGCGGTGACGCCATTTCCGGATTCCCCGCCGACCGCGGCTGGGACATCGAGGGGCTGGCCGATCCGGATCCCGACCGCAAGGGCACCTTCTACAACAGCGGCGGCGGATTCCTCGACGGCGCCGCCGAATTCGACCCCGCGTTCTTCGGTATTTCGCCGCGCGAGGCGCTCGCGATGGACCCGCAGCAGCGGCTGCTGCTGGAAACCTCCTGGGAGGTATTCGAGCGCGCGGGAATCGACCCGACCTCCGTCAAGGGCAGCCGCACCGGCGTTTATGTGGGCGCCTCGGCCATGGGCTATGGCTCGGACGTTTCGGGCGCGCCGGAGGAACTGGAGGGGCTGCTGCTCACCGGCGGCGCCACCAGTGTGCTCTCCGGCCGTATCGCCTACACCTTCGGGCTGGAGGGCCCGGCCGCCACGATCGACACGGCGTGCTCGTCGTCGCTGGTCGCCCTGCACTGGGCGGCCCAGGCGCTGCGGCAGCGCGAATGCTCGCTCGCCCTCGTCGGCGGCGTCACGGTGATGCCCAACCCGGACGTCTTCGTGGAGTTCAGCCGCCAGCGCGGCCTCGCCCCCGACGGCCGCTGCAAGTCCTTCGCCGCCTCGGCGGACGGCACCGGCTGGTCCGAGGGCGTCGGCGTGCTGCTGGTCGAGCGGCTCTCGGACGCGCGCAGGAACGGCCACCCGGTGCTGGCCGTGGTGCGCGGCAGCGCGGTGAACCAGGACGGTGCGTCCAACGGTCTGACCGCGCCGAACGGCCCCTCGCAGCGGCGCGTCATCCGCCAGGCCCTGGAGAACGCCCGGCTGTCCGCCGCCGAGATCGACGTCGTCGAGGCGCATGGCACCGGTACGACGCTGGGCGACCCGATCGAGGCGCAGGCGCTGCTGGCCACCTATGGCCAGGAGCGGCCCGAGGGCCGGCCGCTGTGGCTGGGCTCGCTCAAGTCCAACCTGGGCCACGCCCAGGCGGCGGCGGGTGTCGCGGGCGTCATCAAGATGGTCATGGCGATACGCCATGGCATCCTGCCCAAGACCCTCCACGTCGACCAGCCGTCCCCGACCGTCGACTGGTCGGCGGGCGAGGTGTCCCTGCTGACCGAGGCCCGTCCCTGGGACGAGACCGGCAGGCCGCGCCGGGCCGGTGTCTCGGCCTTCGGCGTGAGCGGCACCAACGCCCACACCATCCTGGAGCAGGCCCCCGAGCCGGAGGCCGAGGAGCCGTCGGCCACGGACGAGGACGCCACCCCGGCTCCGGTGGTCACCGCCACCGTGCTGCCGTGGCCCCTGTCCGCCGGGAACGCGGCCGCGCTGCGCGACAACGCCCGCCGCCTCGCCTCCCACCTCGGCCGCGAACCCGCCCTCGGCACCACCGATGTGGCCTACTCGCTGGCCACCGGCCGGGCGGCGCTGGAGCGCCGCGCGGTGGTCGTGGGCGAGGACCGCGCCGGGCTGCTGTCCGGGCTGGAAGCGCTGGCGCGGGGGGAGTCCGCGCCGGGGCTGGTCGAGGGCGTGGTTGCCGAGGGTGAGCTGGCGTTCCTGTTCACGGGGCAGGGGAGTCAGCGGCTGGGGATGGGGCGTGAGCTGTATGACGCCTATCCGGTGTTCGCCGAGGCGCTCGATGCGGTGTGTGCCGAGCTGGACCGGCATCTCGAGCGGCCTTTGAAGGACGTGCTGTTCGGGGACGATGCCGAGGCGCTCGACCAGACCGGTTTCACCCAGCCCGCGCTGTTCGCGGTCGAGGTGGCGCTGTTCCGTCTCGTCGAGGCGTGGGGTCTGAAGCCCGACTACCTGTCGGGGCATTCGATCGGTGAGCTGGCCGCCGCGCATGTGGCGGGGGTGTTGTCGCTCGCCGACGCGTCGAAGCTGGTGGCCGCGCGTGGCCGTCTGATGCAGGAGCTTCCGGCCGGTGGCGCGATGATCGCGGTGCAGGCGTCGGAGGACGAGGTGCTGCCGCTGCTGACCGAGCGGGTCAGCATCGCCGCGCTCAACGGGCCGACGTCCGTCGTCATCGCGGGTGATGAGGACGAGGCTGTCGCGATTGCGGCGGGCTTCGAGGCGCAGGGTCGGAAGACCAAGCGGCTCACCGTCAGCCACGCGTTCCACTCGCCGCGCATGGACGCCATGTTGGACGCGTTCCGGCAGGTGGCGCAGGGGCTGTCGTACGAGGCTCCGAAGATCCCGATCGTGTCGAATCTGACCGGTGGCGTGGTGTCCGCCGACCAGATCACGACCGCTGACTTCTGGGTGCGCCACGTCCGCGAGGCCGTCCGCTTCCTCGACGGTGTCCGCACCCTCGAGGCCAAGGGTGTCACCACGTTCGTCGAGCTGGGCCCGGACGGTGTGCTCACCGCGATGGCGCAGGAGTGTGTGACCGACTCCGCGTCGGACGCCGCGTTCCTCTCCGCGCTGCGCAAGGACCGTCCCGAGGCCGAGGCGCTGACCACGGCCGTGGCACGCGCGCAGGTGCGCGGTGTGACGGTGGACTGGGCCGGGTTCTTCGCCGGTCGGGGCGCGGAGCAGGTGGATCTGCCGACGTATGCCTTCCAGCATGAGCGGTTCTGGCTGGAGCCGGGCGCCGGGTCCGTCGGTGATGTGGCCTCCGTGGGGCTGGAGTTGGCCGGACACCCGCTGCTGGGTGCGGCGGTGCCGCTGGCGGAGACCGATGGGCTGGTGTTCACCGGTCGGCTGGGTGTGGATACCCATCCGTGGCTGGCCGACCATGTGGTGCGGGACACGGTGGTGCTGCCCGGCACCGCGTTCGTGGAGCTTGCCGTGCGCGCCGGTGACCAGGTCGGCTGCGATCTGCTCGACGAGCTGACCCTGCACGCCCCGCTGGTGCTGCCCGCACGCGGTGGCGTCCGGCTGCAGCTCACGGTGGGCGCGCCCGACGGCGCCGGACGGCGGTCCCTGACCGTGCTGTCCCGCGCGGAGGACGCCCCGGCCGAGGAGCCGTGGACGCGGCACGCCGACGGTGTGCTCGCCTCGGGCGCGCCCCGGCCGTCGTTCGCGCTGACCGCGTGGCCGCCGCAGGACGCCGAGGCGGCCCGTACCGAGGAGCTGTACGCGGCCCTCGCGGACGGCGGTCTGCGGTACGGCCCGGTGTTCCAGGGGCTCACGGCCGCCTGGCGGCGCGGGGACGAACTCTTCGCGGAGGTACGGCTGGACGAGTCCGCCGCCTCCGACGCGCAGGCGTACGGACTGCACCCGGCGCTGCTCGACTCGGCTCTCCACGCGCTCGGCATGGACGGCCTGGGCGACGGCGAGAGCCAGGGCGGGCGGCTGCCGTTCGCCTGGAGCGGTGTGTCGCTGTACGCGAGCGGCGCCTCGGCGCTGCGGGTGCGGCTGGTGCTGCGGGGCGCGGACGGGGTCCGGCTGGAGATCGCGGACTCGGCCGGTGCGCCGGTCGCCGCCGTGGACTCGCTGGTCCTGCGCGCCGTCTCGGCGGAGCAGGTGCGGGCCGCGCGGGCGGCGTACCACGAGTCGCTGTTCCGCGTGGAGTGGACCGAACTCCCGGCCGGAGCGGGCGCCGGCGCGCCCGGCGGCAGCCGGTGGGCGGTGCTCGGCGCGGACGCCCTCGGGCTCGCGGCCGCCGGTGCCGGTGCGTACGCGGACCTCACGGCGCTGGGCGAGGCCGTGGCGTCCGGGGCGGCCGTACCGGAGTACGTGTTCGTGACGCCGTCCACCGGAGGCGGCGACGAGGTGCCGGGCACGGTGCGTCGGGTCACGGCCGAGGCGCTGGGCCTGGCCCAGGCATGGCTGGCCGATGAGCGGTTCGCCACCTCGCGGCTGGTGTTCCTGACCCTGGGCGAAGGCGAGCCGGTGCGCGATCCGGCGCAGTCCGCGGTGTGGGGTCTGCTGCGCACGGCGCAGGCCGAGAACCCGGACCGCTTCGTCCTCCTGGACACCGACGGCCAGGACGCGTCGCTCGCGGCGCTTCCGGCCGCGCTGGCGGCGGGCGAGGAGCAGCTCGCCCTCCGTGCGGGCGTCGCGCGCATCCCGCGGCTGGCCAGGGTGCCGGTCGCGGAGGAGACGACGGCGGTTGCCTTCGACTCCGAGGGCACGGTGCTGGTCACCGGCGCCTCCGGTTCGCTGGGCGGTCTGGTGGCCCGGCATCTGGTGGCCGAGCGTGGCGTACGCCACCTCCTGCTGGTGAGCCGCCGTGGGCAGCAGGCCCCGGGTGCCGCCGAACTCGCCGACGAGCTCACCGAGTTGGGCGCCGACGTGGCGTGGGCGGCGTGCGATGTGGCGGACCGGGACGCGCTCGCCGCGACCCTCGCCGTCATCCCCGCCGAGCATCCGCTGACCGCGGTGGTGCACACCGCCGGTGTGCTGGACGACGGTGTGATCGGCTCCCTCACCCCCGAGCGCGTCGAAAACGTCATGCGCCCGAAGGTGGACGCGGCGTGGAACCTGCACGAGCTGACCCGCGACCTGGACCTGACGGCCTTCGTGCTGTTCTCCTCCGCCTCGGGCGTCTTCGGCACCCCCGGCCAGGGCAACTACGCGGCCGCCAACGCCTTCCTGGACACGCTCGCCGCACACCGCCGCGCCGAGAGCCTTCCGGCCGTCTCGCTGGCCTGGGGCCCCTGGGCGGGCGCCGGTATGGCCGGTGGCCTGGACGAGGCCGACATCAGCCGGATGCGGCGCGCCGGACTGCCGCCGCTGTCCCCGGCGGAGGGTCTGGCGCTCCTGGACGCCGCGCTCACCACGGACGAGGCGGTGCCGGTCCCGATGCGCGTGGACGCCGTGGCGCTGCGCGCCCAGGCCGCGGCGGGCGCGCTCGCGCCACTGCTGCGCGGGCTGATGCGGATCCCGGTGCGCCGCGCGGTGGACGCGGCCGCGGGCGGCGGTTCCGCGCTGGCGGAGCGGCTGGCCGGGCTGAGCGCGGCCGAACAGGACCGGCTGCTGCTGGACCTGGTCCGTACGCAGGTGGCGGCCGTCCTCGGCTATGCGGGCCCGCAGGCCGTCGAGGAGGGCCGGGCCTTCAAGGACCTGGGCTTCGACTCCCTGACCGCCGTCGAACTGCGCAATCTGCTGCGCGAGGCGACCGGGCTGCGGCTGCCGCCCACGCTCGTCTTCGACTACCCCACCTCGACCAGCCTGGCGGGCCATCTCCGCGAGGAGATCGTCGGGGACACGGCCGACGGAAACGTCCCCGACCGGGTGATCAGCACGGTGGACCGCGACGACCCGATCGCGATCGTCGCGATGAGCTGCCGTTTCCCCGGCGGTGTACGGTCGCCCGAGGAACTGTGGCAGCTCCTGGTCGCCGGTGACGACGCCATCACCCCGTTCCCCGCCGACCGCGGCTGGGACCTCGCCACCCTCTACAGCGACGACCCCGACCTCGAGGGCACCAGCTACACCCGCGAGGGTGGCTTCCTGCACGACGTGGCCGACTTCGACGCCTCGTTCTTCGGCATCTCGCCGCGCGAGGCCCTCGCGATGGACCCGCAGCAGCGGCTGCTGCTGGAGACCACCTGGGAGGCGTTCGAGCGGGCCGGGGTCGACCCCGCGTCCCTGCGCGGCAGCCGTACCGGTGTCTACATCGGCTCCAACGACCAGGACTATCTGACGCTGTGGCTGAACGAGCCGCAGGGCCTCGAAGGCCACCTCGGCACCGGCAACTCCTCCAGCGTGGCCTCCGGGCGGCTCTCCTACGCCTTCGGGCTCGAAGGCCCGGCGGTCACCATCGACACGGCCTGCTCGTCGTCGGTGGTGGCGCTGCACCTGGCCGCGCAGGCGCTGCGCAACGGCGAATGCTCGATGGCGCTGGCCGGCGCCGTCACGGTCATGTCGACTCCGGGCGCCTTCCTGGAGTTCAGCCGACAGCGCGGACTGGCCGCCGACGGCCGGATCAAGGCGTTCTCCGGTGACGCGGACGGCACCAACTGGGCCGAAGGCGTGGGCCTCTTCCTGGTGGAGCGGCTCTCCGACGCGCGCAAGAACGGCCATCCGGTGCTCGCCGTCCTGCGCTCCACCGCCATCAACCAGGACGGCGCGTCGAACGGTCTGACCGCGCCCAACGGCCCCTCCCAGCAGCGCGTCATCCGCCAGGCCCTCGCCAACGCCGGTCTGTCGGCCACCGACATCGACGTCGTGGAGGCCCACGGCACCGGTACGACGCTGGGCGACCCGATCGAGGCGCAGGCGCTGCTCGCCACCTACGGTCAGGACCGGCCCGAGGACCGGCCGCTGTGGCTGGGCTCGGTGAAGTCCAACATCGGCCACACCCAGGCCGTGGCGGGCGCCGCCGGCATCATGAAGATGGTCATGGCGATGCGGCACGGTGTGCTGCCGCGGACCCTGCACGTCAGCGAACCGACCCCGCACGTCGACTGGTCGGCGGGCGACATCGAGCTGCTGACCGAGGCCCGGCCCTGGCCGGAGACCGGCCGTCCGCGCCGCGCGGGCGTGTCGTCGTTCGGCTTCAGCGGCACCAACTCGCACGCGATCATCGAGCAGGCCCCGGCGATGGACACGGTCGCCACGACCGCTCCGGAGCGGTCCCTGCCCGTCCTCGCCTGGCCCGTCTCGGGCCGTACCGAGGACGCGCTACGGGCCCAGGCCGCACGGCTGCGCCCCACCGTGGACGCCTTCGTGGACGCCTTCGGGGAGACCGGCGCCGACGGTCCGCGCCCGCTCGACCTCGCCTACTCGCTGGCCACCTCCCGCGCCGCCCTGGAACACCGGGCCGTGGTGCTCGGCCGGGACGGCGGCCTCCTCGGCGAGCAGCTCGCGGCGCTGGCCGACGGGCGCGACGCCACGGGGCTCGTCGAGGGCTCGGTGACCGGTGGCAAGCTGGCCTTCCTCTTCACCGGGCAGGGCAGTCAGCGGCTGGGGATGGGGCGTGAGCTGTACGACGCCTATCCGGCGTTCGCCGAGGCGCTGGACGCGGTCTGCGCGGAGCTGGACGCCCATCTTGAACGGCCCTTGAAGAACGTGCTGTTCGGGGACGACGCCGAGGCGCTCGACCGGACCGGTTTCACCCAGCCCGCACTGTTCGCCATCGAGGTGGCGTTGTTCCGGCTGGTGGAGGCGTGGGGGCTGAAGGCGGACTTCCTGTCGGGCCATTCGATCGGTGAGCTGGCGGCCGCGCATGTGGCGGGTGTGTTGTCGCTGGCGGATGCGTCGAAGTTGGTGGCGGCTCGTGGGCGGTTGATGCAGGAGCTGCCCGCCGGTGGCGCGATGATCGCCGTCGAGGCGTCGGAGGACGAGGTGACGCCGCTGCTCGGCGAGCGCGTCTCGATCGCCGCGCTCAACGGGCCGACGTCGGTGGTCATCGCGGGTGACGAGGACGCGGTGCTGCAGATCGCGGCGGGCTTCGAGGCGCAGGGTCGTAAGACGAAGCGGCTCACCGTCAGCCACGCGTTCCACTCGCCGCGCATGGACGGGATGCTGGAGGCGTTCCGTGAGGTGGCGCAGGGTCTGTCGTACGAGGCCCCGCGCATCCCGATCGTCTCCAACCTCACCGGCGCCATCGTCTCCGCCGAGGAGATCACCAGCCCCGACTTCTGGGTGCGCCACGTCCGCGAGGCGGTCCGCTTCCTCGACGGCGTACGGGCGTTGGAAGCCCAGGGCGTCACCACCTTCGTGGAGCTGGGCCCCGACGGCGTGCTCACCGCCATGGCCCAGGAGTGCGTCAGCGACGCCGAGGTGGCGGGCTTCGCCGCCGCGCTGCGCAAGGACCGTCCCGAGGCCGAGACCGCCACCACCGCGCTCGCCCAGGCGTATGTCCGGGGCGCCGAGGTGGACTGGTCCGGGTACTTCGCCGGGACCGGCGCACAGCGCGTCGACCTGCCGACCTACGCGTTCCAGCGCCGCCGCTACTGGCCGGAGTTCGCCCTGGAGGCCGGGTCCCCGGCCGAGGGCGCGGTGGACGCGGTGGACGCGCGGTTCTGGGAGGCCGTGGAGCGCGAGGACTGGGAGTCGCTCGCCACCGAGCTGCGGGTCGAGGGCGACCAGCCGCTCAGCGCGGTGCTGCCCGCCCTGTCGACGTGGCGCCGTGCCCAGCGCGAGCGGTCCGCCGCCGATGGCCACCTCTACAACGTGGTGTGGAAGCCGCGTCCGCAGGGCCCGTCGGGCTCCCCGGCCCCGGCCGGCACCTGGCTGACCATCGTCCCCGCGCACCACGCCGACGACCCGCGGATCACCGCCGTGGCCGAGGATCTGACGCGGCGCGGGGTGCGGATCGTCAGCGTCGAACTGGACGCCGCGGACACCGACCCCGCGGCCGTGGCCGACCGCCTCGCCCAGGCGACGGCCGACGGCCCGGTGGCCGGAGTGCTCTCCCTGCTGGCGCTGGACGAGCGCCCGCACCCGGAGCATCCGGCGGTGCCGGTCGGCCTCGCGCTGACCGGTGCGCTGGCCGAGGCGCTGGCGCTGCGCGGCGAGGACGCCCCGGCGCGGCTGTGGTGCGTCACCCGGGGCGCGGTCGCGACCGGTGGCGCCGACCGGCTGGACAGCGCCACCCAGGCCCAGGTCTGGGGCTACGGCCGGGTCGTCGCCCTGGAGCAGCCCGAGCGCTGGGGCGGTCTGGTCGACCTGCCGGAGACAGTGGACGAGCGGGCGCTGGGCCGGCTCGCGGCCGTGCTCGCCGGGGCCGACGACGAGGACCAAGTGGCGATCCGCGCCACCGGGGTCTTCGTACGCCGCCTCGTCCCGGCCCCGCGCGACGCGGCCACCGCCGCCGCCGAGCCCTGGACACCGCGCGGCACCGTGCTGGTGACCGGCGGCACCGGCGCCCTGGGGCGGCATGTCGCCCGCTGGCTGGCCCACCACGGCGCGGAGCGCCTGGTGCTGCTCAGCCGCCGGGGCCCCGACGCGCCGGGCGCGGCCGAGATCGTGGCCGAACTGTCCGGCACCGACACCGCCGTGACCGTCGAGGCATGCGATGTGGCCGACCGCGACGCGCTCGCCGCGCTCGTGGAGAAGCTGGCGGCCAACGGCACCCCGGTACGCGCCGTGGTGCACTCGGCCGGGATCTCCCAGGAGCCCGGCACCGCCACCGAACTCCCCGAGTTCGCCCGGATCGTGGCGGCCAAGACGACCGGGGCGGTCCACCTCGACGCCCTCTTCGGCGAGGCCGCCGAGCTGGACGCCTTCGTGCTGTTCTCCTCGATCGCCGGGGTGTGGGGCAGCGGTGGCCAGGGCGCTTACGCGGCCGGAAACGCCTTCCTCGACGCGCTGGCCGAACAGCGCCGGGCCCGCGGTCTCACCGCCACCTCCGTGGCCTGGGGCCCGTGGGCGGAGGGCGGGATGGCCGCCGAGGGCGACGCGGAGGAGCAGTTGCGCCGCCGTGGACTGCCGCCGATGGCACCGGAGCTGAACATGGTCGCCTTCCAGCGGGTGCTCTCCCGCCAGGAGACCGCCGTGACGGTGGCCGATGTCGACTGGGAGCGTTTCGCCCCGGCCTTCACCGCCGCCCGCCCCCGCCCGCTGATCGACGATCTGCCGCAGGTCGCCAAGGCCCTGCGGGGCGGCGCCGAGGGCGGATCGGCGGACCCGGCGGCGGCCGACGGCGCCTCCGCGCTGCGCGAGCGGCTCGCCGGACTGGCCGTGGCCGACCGTAAGGACGCGGTGCTGGAGGTGGTCCGCAGCCATGTGGCCACCGCCCTCGGCCATGCCTCCGCCGACGAGGTCGGGGCCGGACGCGCCTTCAGCGAGCTGGGCTTCGACTCGCTCACCGCGGTCGAACTGCGCACCCGGCTCGGCGCGACCACCGGCCTCAAGCTGCCCGCCAGCCTGGTCTACGACTATCCGACACCGGCCGCGCTCGCCGAGCATCTGCTGACCGAGCTGATCCCGGACGGACCGGGCCACGGCCCCGGCGACGCCCCCGCCCATGTGGACACCGATCCGCAGGACGCCGAGCTGCGCCGCACCCTGGCCACCATCCCGATGGGCCGGATCCGGGAGGCGGGGCTGCTGGACACGCTGCTCCGGCTGGCCGATCCACAAGCAGCCACTTCCGATCCCAGCCGCGTCGAGGACGAGGCGGAGTCCATCGACGAGATGGACGTCCAGCACCTCATCGACATGGCGCTCGACCTCGACAGCCTCGACGGCAACGATTCCTGACGCGGGCCCAAGCACGGAGTACACGATGACAACCCCCAACGAAAAGCTCGTTGATGCGCTGCGGGCCTCGCTGAAGGAAACCGAGCGGCTGCGGAAGCAGAACCAGCAGCTCACCGACGCGTCCCGGGAACCGATCGCGATCGTCGGCATGAGCTGCCGGTTCCCCGGCGGCGTCGGCAGCCCCGAGGAGCTGTGGCGGCTCGTCGCGGACGGCCAGGACGCCATCTCCGGCTTCCCCACCGACCGCGGCTGGGACATCGAGTCGCTGTACGACCCGGACCCGGAGCGCGAGGGCACGTTCTACGCCCGCGGGGGCGGCTTCCTGTACGACGCGAGCCGGTTCGACCCGGGCTTCTTCGGCATCTCGCCGCGTGAGGCGCTCGCCATGGACCCGCAGCAGCGGCTGCTGCTGGAGACCTCCTGGGAGGCGTTCGAGCGGGCCGGGATCGACCCGGACACCATGCGCGGCTCGCGCACCGGCGTGTTCGTCGGCGCGTCCACGCAGGCGTACGGGGCGGGGGAGTACGACCTCCCGGAGGGTGTCGAGGGCCATCTGCTCACCGGCACCGCCTCCAGCGTCGCCTCCGGGCGGCTCTCCTACGCCTTCGGGCTCGAGGGCCCGGCGGCCACCATCGACACCGCCTGCTCGTCCTCCTCGGTCGCACTGCACCTGGCGGTCCAGGCGCTGCGGCAGAGCGAGTGCTCGCTGGCGCTGGCGGCGGGCGCGACCGTGCTGTCCTCCCCGGATGTGTTCGTGGAGTTCAGCCGTCAGCGCGGACTCTCCGCCGACGGCCGCTGCAAGTCCTTCGCCGCCTCGGCGGACGGCACCGGCTGGTCCGAGGGTGTCGCGGTGCTGCTGGTCGAGCGGCTGTCGGACGCGCGGCGCAACGGTCACCCGGTGCTCGCGGTGGTGCGCGGCAGCGCCGTGAACCAGGACGGCGCCTCCAACGGCCTGACCGCGCCGAACGGGCCCTCGCAGCGGCGCGTCATCCGGCAGGCCCTGGAGAACGCCCGTCTCACCCCCGCCGACGTGGACGCGGTGGAGGCCCATGGCACCGGCACCACGCTGGGCGACCCCATCGAGGCACAGGCCCTCCTCTCCACCTACGGCAAGGAGCGGCCGGAGGGGCGGCCGCTGTGGCTCGGCTCGCTGAAGTCGAACATCGGCCACACCCAGAACGTCGCCGGTATCGGCGGCATCATCAAGATGGTCATGGCGATGCGGCACGGGGTGCTGCCGCGGACGCTGCACGTGGACGAGCCCACCCCGCATGTCGACTGGTCGGCGGGAGAGGTGTCCCTGCTGACCGAGGCGCGGCCGTGGCCCGAGACCGGCCGGCCGCGCCGGGCGGGCGTCTCGTCGTTCGGTGTGAGCGGGACCAACGTCCACACCATCATCGAGCAGGCGCCGGAAGCCGAAGCGGCGGAGGCTGCTTCGGCTCCTGTCGTGGTTCCGGCTGTGGTGCCGTGGGTGCTGTCGGGGCGGGGCGCGGCCGCGCTGCGGGACCAGGCCGAGCGGCTGGTCGCGCATGTGGAGGCGGGTGGCGAGCTGCGTCCGGTGGACGTGGGGTTCTCGCTGGCGACCGGGCGGTCCGCCTTTGAACACCGTGCGGTGGTGGTGGCCGAGGACCGGGATGGGCTGCTCGCTGGTCTGGGTGCCCTGGTCGAGGGCCGTGGTGCGCCGGGTGTGGTCGAGGGCTCGGTGGCCGGTGGCAAGGTGGCGTTCCTGTTCACCGGGCAGGGGAGTCAGCGGCTGGGGATGGGGCGTGAGCTCTACCAGGCGTATCCGGTGTTCGCGGAGGCGCTGGACGCGGTGTGCGCGGAGCTGGACGCGCATCTGGAGCGGCCGCTGCGGGATGTGTTGTTCGGGGATGACGCCGAGGCGCTGGATCAGACGGGGTTCACTCAGCCGGCGTTGTTCGCGGTTGAGGTGGCGTTGTTCCGTCTCGTTGAGGCGTGGGGTCTGAAGCCGGACTTCCTGTCGGGGCATTCGATCGGTGAGCTGGCGGCCGCGCATGTGGCGGGTGTGTTGTCGCTGGCGGACGCGGCGAAGCTGGTGGCGGCGCGTGGCCGTTTGATGCAGGAACTGCCTGCCGGCGGCGCGATGATCGCGGTGCAGGCGTCCGAGGACGAGGTGGCGCCGCTGCTGACCGAGCGGGTGTCGATCGCCGCGCTCAACGGGCCCACTTCCGTGGTGATCGCGGGTGATGAGGACGAGGCTGTCGCGATTGCGGCGGGCTTCGAGGCGCGGGGCCGTAAGACCAAGCGGCTCACGGTCAGCCACGCCTTCCACTCCCCGCGCATGGACGGGATGCTGGACGCGTTCCGTGAGGTGGCGGAGGGGCTGACGTACGAGGCCCCGCGCATCCCCATCGTCTCCAACCTCACCGGGAATGTCGTCTCCGCCGAGGAGATCACGACCGCCGACTTCTGGGTGCGTCACGTCCGCGAGGCCGTCCGTTTCCTCGATGGCATACGGACGCTTGAGGCGCAGAACGTCTCCACCTTCATCGAGCTGGGCCCCGACGGTGTGCTCACCGCCATGGCCCAGGACTGCGCGACCGGCGAGGACGCCGCGTTCCTCTCCGGGCTGCGCAAGGACCGTCCCGAGGCCGAGGCGCTGACCACGGCCGTCGCCCGGGCCCACGTCCGTGGCGTGGCGCCGGACTGGGCCGCGTACTTCGCCGGGACCGGCGCGGTTCGGGTCGACCTGCCGACGTATGCCTTCCAGCACGAGCGGTTCTGGCTGGAGCCGGGTGCGGCGTCCGTGGGTGATGTGGCCGCCGTCGGGCTGGAGTTGGCCGGACACCCGCTGCTGGGTGCGGCGGTGCCGCTGGCGGAGTCCGATGGGCTCGTCTTCACGGGACGACTCGGCCTCGACACCCATCCGTGGCTGGCCGATCACACGGTCCGGGATGCGGTGGTGGTCCCGGGCTCGGCGTTTGTGGAGCTTGCCGTCCGGGCCGGTGACCAGGTCGGTTGCGATCTGCTCGATGAGCTGACCCTGCACGCCCCGCTGGTGCTGCCCGCACGCGGTGGCGTCCGGCTGCAGGTCACCGCCGGTGCGCCGGACGACGCCGGGCGTCGTCCGTTCACCGTCTCCTCCCGTCCGGAGGACGCCGCCGCCGACACGGCGTGGGTGCGGAACGCGAGCGGTGCGCTCGCCTCCGGCGCCCCCAACCCGTCGTTCGACCTGGCCGAGTGGCCGCCGACCGCCGCCGAGGCGATCGAGCCCGACGCGCTCTACGCCCGGCTGACCGAGGCCGGGCTGCGCCACGGGCCGGGGTTCCAGGGGCTCACGGCCGCCTGGCGGCGCGGGGACGTACTCTTCGCCGAGGTCCGGCTGGACGACGACGCCAAGCCCGGCGCCGAAGAGTTCGCCGTGCACCCGGCGCTGCTGGACGCCGCCCTGCACGCACTCCACGGCCGTGAGGGCGCCCAACTGACCGATGCCTGGCAGGGCGTCCGGCTGTACGCCGAGGGCGCGTCCGCGCTGCGCGTACGGATCGCTCCCGCCGGAACCGACACCGTGACCCTGGCGCTCGCCGACGCCACGGGCGAGCCGGTCGCCGCCGTTGACGCCCTGCGCTGCCGTCCGCTCCCCGACGACCTCACCGGCGACGCGGACGTGGCGCGGCAGAGCCTGTTCCGGCTCGACTGGGTGGCCCCGCAGGCCACCTCCGCCGGTCCGGATGCCGCCACCCGCCGTATCGCCCTGGGCGAGGACCCGTTCGGTCTTGTCCCGGCCGCAGTGGCCGCCGCCTCCGCCCCCGACCTGGCCGCGCTGGGCGCGTCCGTCGAGGCGGGCGACATCGCCGCCCCGGAGCTGGTCCTCGCGTCCTTCGCGCCCGCACCCGGCGGCCCGGACGAGGACGTGGCCGAGGCCGCGCACCGGGAGGCGCGGCGTGCGCTGGCCCTGGTGCGGGACTGGCTGGCCGACGAGCGGTTCGCCGATGCGCGCCTGGTGGTGGTCACCCGGGGCGCGATGGCCGCCGATGCCGAGGAGGGCGTCACCGATCTGGTGCACGCGCCGCTGTGGGGTCTGGTGCGCTCCGCCGAGACCGAGAACCCCGGCCGCTTCGTCCTCGTGGACGTTGATGAGACCGCTGACACCTCCGCCGACGCGCTCTCCGACGCCCTGGCCACCGGGGAGCCGGAGCTCGCCCTGCGCGCGGGCCGGGCCCTCGCGCCCCGGCTGGCCCGCGCCTCGGCGCCGGACAACGACACGCAGGCCGCCCCGGCGTTCGACGCCGACGGCACCGTGCTCATCACCGGCGGCACCGGCGCCCTGGGCCGGCTGCTCGCCCGCCACCTGGTCGCCGAGCACGGCGTACGCCACCTGCTGCTGACCAGCCGCCGTGGCGCGGACGCCGACGGCGCCACCGAGCTGGCCGCCGAACTCCGTGAGCGCGGCGCCGAGGTCGCCCTCGCCGCCTGTGACACCGCGGACCGCGACGCCCTCGCCGCGACCCTGGCCGCCATTCCGGCCGAGCATCCGCTGACGGCCGTCGTGCACACCGCCGGTGTGCTGGACGACGGCACGGCCGCCGCCCTGACGCCCGAGCAGTTGGAGCGGGTGCTGCGTCCGAAGGTGGACGCGGCCTGGAACCTGCACGAGCTGACGCGCGACCTCGACCTGTCCGCGTTCGTGCTGTTCTCCGCCATCGCGGGCACGCTGGGCGGCGCGGGCCAGGCCAACTACGCCGCGGCCAACGTCTTCCTCGACGCGCTCGCCGCCCACCGCCACGCGGCGGGCCTGCCCGCCACCTCGCTGGTGTGGGGCCTGTGGGCCCAGTCCGGCGGTATCACCGGCGATCTGACCGAGACCGATCTGCTGCGGCTGGCCCGCAGCGGAATGGGCGCCCTCACCGACGACGAGGGCATGGCGCTCTTCGACGCCGCCCGCCGCACCGGCCGGACCCTGCTGATCCCGGCCCGGCTCGACCTCGCGGCACTGCGCTCCGCCGCCGGATCCGGCCCGGTCCCGGCGCTGCTGCGCGGGCTGATCCGCACGACCGGCCGGCGCACCGCCGCGGGCGCGCCGGCCGCCGGTTCGTCCCTGGCCCAGCGGTTGCACGCGCTCTCCCCGAACGAGCGCCGCCGGACGCTGCTCGACCTCGTCCGCGGCCATGTGGCCACGGCCCTCGGCCACGCCTCCGCCGACGCCATCGAGGCCCGCCGCGCCTTCAAGGAGCTGGGCTTCGACTCGCTCACCGCCGTCGAACTGCGCAACCGGCTCTCCGCCGCCACCGGGCTCAAGCTGCCCTCCACGATCGTCTTCGACCACCCGAACCCCACCGTCCTCGCCGACCATCTGCGCGCCGAACTCATCGGCCCGGACGTCGACGGGGCCGAGGCCGAGCACGCGGAGGCGCTCCCCGCCACCGCCGCCTCCCTCGCCGACGACCCGATCGCCATCGTCGCGATGGGCTGCCGCTACCCCGGCGACGTCCGCTCGCCCGAGGACCTGTGGCAGCTCGTGGCCACCGGCTCGGACGCCATCACCGGATTCCCCGTCAACCGCAACTGGGAGAGCCAGTGGGCGGCGGACGGCGACGAGGCCGACGCGGCCCCGTCCGATTACGCCCGCGCCGGTGGCTTCCTGCACGACGCGGACCTCTTCGACGCCTCGTTCTTCGGCATCTCGCCGCGTGAGGCCCTCGCGATGGACCCGCAGCAGCGGCTGCTGCTGGAGACGTCGTGGGAGGTGTTCGAGCGCGCCGGGATCGACCCCGACTCGCTGCGTGGCCGCTCCGTCGGCGTGTTCGTGGGGGCGGCCTACAGCGGCTACGACGCGGGCCTGGAGCAGGCCGGCGCGGAGGTCGCGGGCCATGTGATGACGGGCAACGCGGGCAGCGTCATGTCCGGCCGTATCGCCTACGCCCTCGGTCTTGAGGGCCCGGCGGTCACCGTCGACACGGCGTGTTCGTCGTCGCTGGTGGCGCTGCACTGGGCGATCCAGGCGCTGCGCCAGGGCGAGTGCACGATGGCGCTCGCGGGCGGTGTCACCGTGATGACGACGCCCGGCCACTTCACCGAGTTCGGCCGCCAGGGCGGCCTGGCCGCCGACGGCCGCTGCAAGGCGTTCGCAGCCGGTGCGGACGGCACCGGCTGGGGCGAGGGCGTCGGCATGCTGCTCGTGGAGCGGCTGTCGGACGCCCGGCGCCACGGCCACCAGGTGCTGGCCGTCGTGCGCGGCTCGGCCGTCAACCAGGACGGTGCGTCGAACGGTCTGACGGCGCCGAACGGCCCGTCCCAGCAGCGCGTCATCCGCAAGGCGCTGACCAGCGCCGGGCTGACCAGCGGCGATGTGGACGTGGTCGAGGCACACGGCACCGGTACGACGCTGGGCGACCCGATCGAGGCGCAGGCGCTGCTGGCCACCTACGGTCAGGAGCGGGACGCGGGGCGGCCGTTGTGGCTCGGCTCCATCAAGTCCAACATCGGCCACTCCCAGGCCGCGGCCGGTGTCGCGGGCATCATCAAGATGGTGATGGCGATGCGGCACGGTGTGCTGCCGCAGACGCTGCACGTGGACGAGCCGTCGCCGCACGTCGACTGGACGGCCGGGGACATCGCGCTGCTGACGCAGGCGCAGGAGTGGCCCGAGACCGGCCGCGCGCGCCGTGCCGCGGTGTCCTCGTTCGGCATCAGCGGCACCAACGCCCACACCATCATCGAGCAGGCCCCGGCCATCACGGCCGAACCGGTGGCGGAGGAGCCCGAGCGGGGCGGCTCCGATGTGCTGCCGTACGCGCTCTCCGCCAAGGGCACCGACGCCCTGCGGGCCCAGGCCGAGCGGCTCCACGCCCATCTGACCGCGCACTCCGACCTCGCACCGGCCGACGTCGCCCACACCTTGGTCACCGGCCGCGCCGCGCTCGACCACCGCGCGGTGCTCGTCGCGGACGGCCGGGACGACCTGCTGCGCGGCCTCGACGCACTGGCGCGGGGGAGTCCGCGCCGGGGCTGATCGAGGGTGCGGTCGCCGAGGGTGAGCTGGCGTTCCTGTTCACGGGACAGGGGAGTCAGCGGCTGGGGATGGGCCGTGAGCTCTACCAGACGTATCCGGTGTTCGCGGAGGCGCTGGACGCGGTCTGCGATGCGCTGGACGCGCATCTGGAACGGCCGCTGAAGACGGTGCTGTTCGGGGAGGACGCGGAGGCGCTGGACCGGACCGGTTTCACTCAGCCCGCGCTGTTCGCGGTCGAGGTGGCGTTGTTCCGGTTGGTGGAGGCGTGGGGGCTGCGGCCCGACTATCTGTCGGGTCACTCGATCGGTGAGCTGGCTGCCGCGCATGTGGCGGGTGTGCTCTCGCTCGCCGATGCGGCGAAGCTGGTGGCGGCGCGTGGGCGGTTGATGCAGGAGCTTCCGGCCGGTGGCGCGATGATTGCCATCCAGGCGTCCGAGGACGAGGTGGCGCCGCTGCTGACCGAGCGGGTGTCGATTGCCGCGCTCAACGGCCCGACGTCGGTGGTCATCGCGGGTGACGAGGACGAGGCTGTCGCGATTGCGGCGGGTTTCGAGGCGCAGGGTCGGAAGACGAAGCGGCTTACGGTGAGCCATGCGTTCCACTCGCCGCGTATGGACGGCATGTTGGAAGCGTTCCGTGAGGTGGCGGAGGGGCTGTCGTACGAGGCCCCGCGGATCCCGATCGTCTCCAACCTCACCGGTGGCGTCGTCTCCGCCGAGGAGATCACGACGGCCGACTTCTGGGTGCGCCACGTCCGCGAGGCCGTCCGCTTCCTCGACGGCGTAAGGACGTTGGAAGCCCAAGGCGTCACGACCTTCGTGGAGCTGGGCCCCGATGGTGTCCTCACCGCGATGGCGCAGGAGTGTGTGACCGGTGGCAACGCCGCGTTCGTCTCCGCGCTGCGCAAGGACCGTCCCGAGGCCGAGGCGCTGACCACCGCCCTCGCCCGCGCCTATGTGCGGGGCGTGGCGCCGGAGTGGGCCGCGTACTTCGCCGGGACCGGCGCCCACCGCGTCGACCTGCCGACGTACGCCTTCCAGCACCGTCGCTACTGGCCCGAGGAGTCGGTGGCGAGCCGGGCGGCCGCCGGTGTCGACGGCTGGCGCTACCAGGTGGCGTGGAAGCCACTGTCGCTGGGCTCGGCCGGCCGGCTGTCCGGGGTGTGGCTCGTCGCCGCCCCCGCCGAGGACACCGCCGCCGACGCGTGGACGGACGGTGTCGTCCGTACGCTGACCGAGCGGGGCGCCGAGGTGCGGCGGCTCGACCTGGCCGCCGAGGACCGCGCGGGCATCGCCGAGCGGCTGCGTACGGCGGCCGACGGCGGGGCCGTGGCCGGTGTGCTCTCGCTGCTGGCCACCGGGGACACCGACGCCCTGCTGCCCACGGCCGCCCTCGTGCAGGCCATGGGCGACGCCGCGATCGACGCGCCGCTGTGGTGTGCCACCCGGGGCGCCGTCTCGACGGGGCGTCAGGGCGAGCTGGTGGACCCGGCCCGCGCCCAGGTGTGGGGACTTGGCCGGGTGGCGGCGCTGGAGCTGCCCGACCGCTGGGGCGGTCTCGTCGACCTCCCCGAGACCATGACCGACCGGGTGCTGTCGCGGCTCGCGGTGGTGCTCGCCGGGGCCGGGGACGAGGACCAGATCGCCGTCCGCGCCTCCGGGGTGTTCGGCCGTCGGCTGGCGCGGGCGACCGCACGGCAGATGGCGGGGTCCGAGGGCTGGAGCGCTCGCGGCACCGTGCTGGTGACGGGCGGTACGGGCGCGCTGGGCGGCCAGGTGGCCCGTTGGCTGATCGACAAGGGCGCCGAACACGTGGTGCTCACCAGCCGCCGGGGCCTCGACGCCCCGGGCGCTGCCGAGCTGCGCGATGAACTCGCCGCCACCGGCGCCCGGATCACCGTCGCCGCCTGTGATGTGGCCGACCGGGAGGCCCTGGCCGGGCTGCTGGCCGACCTCCCCGCCGAGTTGCCGCTGACGGCCGTGGTGCACGCGGCCGGGGTGCTGGACGACGGCATTCTGGAGTCGCTGACCCCCGAGCGCTTCGCCTCCGTCCTGCGTGCGAAGGCCGACGCCGCGCTCGCCCTGGACGAGCTGACGCGCGAGCTGGACCTGTCCGCGTTCGTGCTGTTCTCCTCGACCAGCGGCACCGTCGGCGCCGCGGGCCAGGCCAACTACGCCGCCGCGAACGCCTTCCTGGACGCGCTCGCCCAGCGGCGGCGCGCCGAGGGCCTGCCCGCCACCTCGATCGCCTGGGGCCCGTGGGCCGCGGGCGGTATGGCCGCCGACGAGGCGCTGGAGCAGCGCATGCGCCGCGCCGGGATGCCGCCCATGGACGCCGATCTCGCGATCGACGCCCTGCAGCGCGCCCTCGACCTGGGCGACGCGGCCGTGACCGTGGCGGATGTCGACTGGGACCGGTTCGCCCCGGGCTTCACCGCGGGCCGCCCCAGCCCCCTGCTGGCCGACCTGCCCGAGGTGCGCCAGGCCGCCGCGCGCGGCGCCGCCACCGCGACCGGCGAGACCGCGCCGGTCGAGACGGCCTCCGCGCTCGCGCGGCGGCTCCTCGGCCTGCCCGAGGCGGAGCGCCACCGGGCGCTGCTGGATCTCGTACGGACCCATGTCGCGGAGGTCCTCGGCCACGCCGATGTGTCCGACATCAGCGCCGAACGGGCCTTCCGTGAGATCGGCTTCGACTCCCTCACCGCCGTCGAACTGCGCAACGGCCTCAACGCCGCCACCGATCTGAGGCTCCCCGCCACCCTCATCTACGACTACCCGACGCCGCTCGCCCTCGCCGACCACCTCTTCGCCGAACTGCTCGGCGGACAGGTGGCGGTCACGGGCGGCGCGTCGCCGGTGGCGGGCGTGGCCGACGACGATCCGATCGCGATCGTCGCGATGAGCTGCCGCTTCCCGGGCGGTGTCCGCAGCCCCGAGGAGCTGTGGCAACTGCTGGTGTCCGGCACGGACGCCATCGTGGACATGCCCGCCGACCGCGGCTGGGACCTCCGGACGCTCTACAACCCGGACCCGGATGTCGAGGGCACCTCATACGCCCGCGAGGGCGGCTTCCTGAGCGACGCGGCCGACTTCGACCCGGCGTTCTTCGGGATCTCGCCGCGCGAGGCCCTGGCCATGGACCCGCAGCAGCGGCTGCTGCTGGAGACCTCCTGGGAGGCGTTCGAGCGGGCCGGGATCGACCCGGCGACGCTGCGCGGCTCCACCGCCGGTGTCTTCGTCGGCACCAATGGCCAGGATTATCTCTCCCTGCTGCTGGGCGACTCGCAGGGCCTCGAAGGCCATATGGGCACGGGCAACGCGGCCAGCGTGATCTCGGGCCGGCTCGCCTACACCTTCGGTCTCGAAGGCCCGGCGGTCACCATCGACACCGCCTGCTCCTCCTCGCTGGTCGCCCTCCACTCGGCGATCCAGGCGCTGCGCGGCGGCGAGTGCTCGATCGCGCTCGCGGGCGGTGTGACCGTGATGTCGACGCCCGGTGTGTTCGTGGACTTCAGCCGTCAGCGCGGGCTCGCCGAGGACGGCCGGATCAAGGCGTTCGCGGCCGGTGCGGACGGCACCGGCTGGGGCGAGGGCGTCGGCATGCTGCTCGTCGAGCGACTGTCGGACGCGCGGAAGAACGGCCACCCGGTGCTCGCGCTGGTGCGCGGCACGGCGGTCAACCAGGACGGTGCGTCCAATGGTCTGACGGCGCCGAACGGGCCGTCGCAGCAGCGCGTCATCCGCCAGGCGCTGGCGGGTGCGGGTCTTTCGGCGTCCGAGGTGGACGCGGTCGAGGCGCACGGCACGGGCACCCGGCTGGGCGACCCGATCGAGGCGCAGGCGCTGCTCGCCACGTACGGCCAGGACCGGGCGGAGGGGCAGCCGCTGCTGCTCGGCTCCATCAAGTCCAACATCGGGCACACGCAGGCCGCGGCCGGTGTCGCCGGTGTGATGAAGATGGTTCTCGCCATGCGGCACGGGGTGCTGCCGCGGACGCTGCACGTGGACGAGCCCACCCCGCATGTGGACTGGTCGGCGGGCGACATCAGCCTGCTGACGGAGCAGGTGGAATGGCCGGAGACCGGCCATCCGCGCCGCGCGGGCATCTCCTCCTTCGGCTTCAGCGGGACCAATGCCCACGCCGTGGTGGAAGAGGCCCCGGCGGCTGACGTTGTTGAGACCGTTGAGCCCGCCGATGAGGGCGGGGCGGCCCTGCCGGTGCTGCTCTCGGCCCGGACGGCGGAGGGGCTGCGCGAACAGGCCCAGCAGCTCCACGGCCACCTGACCGAGCGGACCGAGCTGCGGACGGCCGACCTCGGCCGCGCGCTCGCCGTGGGCCGCTCGGCCTTCGAGGAGCGCGCGGCGCTGATCGCCGAGGACCGGGACGGGCTGCTGTCCGGCCTGGCGGCGCTCGCCGAGGGGCGTACGGCGGCCGGGCTCGTTCAGGGTGCGGTGGCCGGCGGCCGGGTGGCGTTCCTGTTCACGGGGCAGGGCAGCCAGCGGCTCGGCATGGGCCGTGAGCTGTACTACGCGTACTCGGTGTTCGCGGAGGCGCTGGACGCGGTCTGCGATGAGCTGGACGCGCATCTGGAACGGCCGTTGAAGACGGTGCTGTTCGGGGATGACGCGGAGGCGCTGGATCAGACGGGGTTCACTCAGCCTGCGTTGTTCGCGGTTGAGGTGGCGTTGTTCCGGTTGGTGGAGGCGTGGGGTCTGCGTGCGGACTTCCTGTCGGGTCACTCGATTGGTGAGTTGGCGGCCGCGCATGTGGCGGGTGTGTTGTCGCTCGCGGACGCGGCGAAGTTGGTGGCGGCGCGTGGTCGGTTGATGCAGGAGCTGCCTGCCGGTGGCGCGATGATCGCGGTGCAGGCGTCGGAGGACGAGGTGCTGCCGCTGCTGACCGAGCGGGTCAGCATCGCCGCGCTCAATGGGCCGACGTCTGTCGTGGTCGCGGGTGATGAGGACGAGGCTGTCGCGATTGCCGATGGTTTCGAGGCGCAGGGTCGGAAGACGAAGCGGCTCACGGTCAGCCACGCGTTCCACTCGCCGCGTATGGACGGGATGCTGGAGGCGTTCCGTGAGGTGGCCGAGAGGCTGTCGTACGAGGCCCCGCGGATCCCCATCGTCTCCAACCTGACCGGGAACGTCGTCTCCGCCGAGGAGATCACGAGCCCCGACTTCTGGGTGCGCCACGTCCGCGAGGCCGTCCGCTTCCTCGACGGTGTGCGGACGTTGGAAGCGCGCAACGTCACCACGTTCATCGAGCTGGGCCCCGACGGGGTCCTGACCGCGATGGCGCAGGAGTGTGTGACCGACTCCGCGTCGGACGCCGCGTTCCTCTCCGCGCTGCGCAAGGACCGTCCCGAGGCCGAGGCGCTGACCACGGCCGTCGCGCGGGCGCATGTGCGCGGTGTGGCCGTGGACTGGGCGGCCTTCTACGCCGGGACCGGCGCCACCCGACTGGCGCCGGACGAACTGGCCGAGCTGCCCACGTACGCCTTCCAGCGGCAGCGCTACTGGCCGAAGGTCTCCTCGCTGTTCCTCGGTGACGTGGCCGCGGTCGGGCTGGGCGAGGCCGAGCATCCGCTGCTCGGCGCCAGCGCCGAACTGCCCAGCGCTGATGGGATGTTGTTCACCGGACGGCTGGCGCTGTCCACGCACCCGTGGCTGGCCGATCACACGATCATGGACACCGTGCTGCTGCCGGGCACCGCGTTCGTGGAGCTGGCGGTCCGGGCCGGTGACCAGGTCGGCTGCGAGGTGCTGGAGGAGCTGACCCTCGAAGCGCCGCTGGTCCTGACCGAGGACGGCGGCGTCCAGCTGCGGCTGTGGGTCGGCGCGGCCGATGGCACCGGCCGGCGCCCGCTGGAGCTGCACTCCCGCGCCGAACACCTGTCGGCCGAGGAGCCGTGGACCCGGCATGCGTCCGGTGTCCTGGCGTCCGACGGTGCGCCGGAGGCGTCGTTCGAGCTGACCGCATGGCCTCCGGCGGACGCCGCCGAGGTGGAGGTCGGCGACCGTTACGCCGAGCTGCGGGACGTCGGTTTCGCCTACGGCCCCGCGTTCCAGGGGCTGCGCAGGGCATGGCGGCGCGGTGGCGAGGTGTTCGCCGAGGTGGTGCTGGACGAGGACACGGCCGAGGAGGCCGCCGCGTTCGGTCTGCACCCGGCGCTGCTGGACGCCGCGCTGCACGCGCTCGGCCTGGCCGGGCTCGGTGGCACCGAGACCGAGGGGCGGCTGCCGTTCGCCTGGACCGGGGTGTCGCTGTACGCGAGCGGCGCGGCCACGCTGCGGGTGCGGATGGCCGCCGTGGGCGGCGACGGCGTCCGCCTGGAGATCGCGGACGCCGCGGGCGCCCCGGTCGCGGTCGTGGACTCGCTGGTGTTGCGGCCGGTCTCGGCCGAGCAGCTGCGGAGCGCGCGGACGGCGTACCACGAGTCGCTGTACCGCGTGGAGTGGACGAAGGCCGGACCTGCTGACATGGTCGATGCTCCGAGCGACGGCCGCTGGGCGGCACTGGGTACGGACACCCTGGGCCTCCCCACATACCCGGACCTGGCCGCGCTGGCCGATTCCGGAACGGCGCCGCCGGAATACGTCGTGGTGGACCTGACGCATCAAGCCCGTCCGGCGATTGAGGACCGGGGCCTCGGGGCGGAGCCCCAAGTTTCGGGAAGGGGCGGGGTAGGGGACAACCTCTCGCAAGCCGCACACCACGCCACCACCCGAGCCCTCCACCTCCTCCAGTCCTGGCTGGCCGACGACCGCTTCACGGACTCACGCCTGGTCCTGCTCACCTCGGGCACCGTGGCCACCGAGCCCGGTGAGCCGGTAACGGACCCGGCTGGCGCGGCCGTCCGCGGTCTGGTGCGTTCGGCGCAGTCCGAGAACCCGGATCGCCTCGTCCTGATCGACCTCGACGACACGCGGGCCGCGCTGCCCTCACTGTCCACAGCCGTCGCAAGCGGCGAGCCCGAGGTCGCAGTACGGCAAGGCGTCCTCAAGACCCCCCGCCTGGCCCGCGCCGCGTCAACGGCCGAGAGCGAGACCCCGGAGTGGAACCCGGACGGCACGGTGCTGGTGACCGGTGCATCTGGTTCGCTGGGCGGCCTGTTCGCCCGCCACCTGGTGGCGGAGCGTGGCGTACGGCAGCTCCTGCTGGTGAGCCGCCGTGGCGACCAGGCCCCGGGCGCGGCCGAACTCGGCGCGGAACTGGTCGAGTTGGGCGCGGACGTGCGCTGGGCCGCCTGCGATGTGGCGGACCGGGACGCGCTCGCCGCGACCCTCGCCGCCATCCCCGCCGAACACCCGCTCACGGCGGTCGTCCACACCGCCGGTGTGCTGGACGACGGTGTGATCGGCTCCCTCACCCCGAGCGCGTCGACCACGTCATGCGCCCGAAGGTGGACGCGGCCTGGAACCTCCACGAGCTCACCCGCGACCAGGATCTCTCGGCGTTCGTCCTGTTCTCCTCGGCCGCCGGTGTCTTCGGCGGCCCGGGCCAGGGCAACTACGCGGCCGCCAACGTCTTCCTGGACGCCCTCGCCCAGCACCGCGCCGCGCAGGGCCTGCCGGCCACCGCGCTGGCGTGGGGCCTGTGGGCCGGTGGCGGCATGGGCGACACCCTGGACGAGGCCGACATCACCCGGATGCGGCGGGCCGGAGTGCCGCCGCTGCCGGTGGCGGAGGGCCTGCGGCTCTTCGACGCGGCGCTGACCGTCGACGAGGCGTCGCTGGTGCCGATGCGCCTGGACCTCGCGGCGCTGCGCAACCAGCCCGCCATCTCGCCGCTGCTGCGCGGTCTGGTGCGGGTCCCGGCGCGGCGCGCGGTGGACGCGGTCGCGGCGGGCGGCGAGTCCGGCCTGGCCGGGCGCCTCGCCGGGCTGTCCGAGCCCGAGCAGGAGCGGCTGCTGCTGGACCTGGTCCGGGCGCAGGTGGCGACCGTACTCGGCTACGCGGGTGCGGAGACCATCGGCTCCGGGCGGGCGTTCAAGGATCTGGGCTTCGACTCGCTCACCGCCGTTGAGCTGCGCAACCAGCTCAACTCCGGCACCGGGCTGCGGCTGCCCGCGACGCTCATCTTCGACTATCCGGACCCGCAGGTCCTGGCCCGCCATCTGCGGACCGAGCTGGTGGGCGAGGAGTCGGCGGAGGTGCACACCCCGGTCCCGGTGACGGCCGTCACCGAGGACGAGCCGATCGCCATCGTCGGGATGAGCTGCCGCTACCCGGGCGGGGTCACCACCCCGAGGAGCTGTGGCAGCTCGTCATCGGCGCCACCGACGCCATCTCCGACTTCCCCGTCGACCGTGGCTGGGACCTCGACGCGCTCTACAGCGACGACCCCGACCAGGTGGGCACCAGCTACACCCGCGAGGGCGGCTTCCTGCACGACGCCGCCGACTTCGACCCGGACTTCTTCGGGATCAACCCGCGCGAGGCCATGGCGATGGATCCGCAGCAGCGGTTGCTGCTGGAGACGTCGTGGGAGGCGTTCGAGCGCGCGGGCATCGACCCTGCGGCCGTGCGCGGCAGCAAGACCGGTGTCTTCGCGGGCGTCATGTACCACGACTATCTGACGCGGCTGACCGCCGTCCCCGAGGGGCTCGAGGGCTACCTCGGTACGGGCGGCGCGGGCTCCATCGCCTCGGGCCGGGTGGCGTACACCTTCGGTCTCGAAGGCCCGGCCGTCACCATCGACACCGCGTGCTCGTCGTCGCTGGTGGCACTGCACCTGGCCGCACAGGCGCTGCGCAACGGCGAGTGCTCGCTGGCGCTGGCCGGTGGTGTGACCGTCATGGCCACCCCGGACACGTTCATCGACTTCAGCCGCCAGCAGGGCCTGTCCACCGATGGCCGCTGCAAGTCCTTCGCGGCGTCGGCGGACGGCACCGGCTGGGCCGAGGGCGCGGGCATGCTGCTCGTCGAGCGGCTGTCGGACGCGCGGCGCAACGGACACCGCGTCCTGGCGATCGTGCGGGGCTCGGCCATCAACCAGGACGGCGCGTCCAACGGTCTGACGGCGCCCAACGGCCCGTCCCAGCAGCGCGTCATCCGCGACGCGCTGACCAGTGCCCGGCTCACCACCGCCGATGTCGACGTGGTGGAGGCGCACGGCACGGGCACGACGCTGGGCGACCCGATCGAGGCCCAGGCCCTGCTCGCCACCTACGGCCGCGGCCGGCCGGAGGGGCAGCCGCTGTGGCTCGGCTCGCTGAAGTCCAACATCGGTCACACCCAGGCCGCCGCGGGCGTCGCGGGCATCATCAAGATGATCATGGCGATGCGACACGGCGTGCTTCCGCAGACGCTGCACATCGACGAGCCCACCCCGCATGTGGACTGGTCGGCGGGCGACCTTGAGCTGCTGACCGAGGCCCGGCCGTGGCCGGAGCTCGGCCGGCCGCGCCGGGCGGCCATCTCGTCGTTCGGCGTGAGCGGCACGAACGCGCACACGATCATCGAGCAGCCCCCGGCCCCCGAGGAGATCCCCGCGACCGCTCCGGTGGCGGAGCTGCCGACGGTGCCCTGGGTGCTCTCGGGCAAGTCCGAGGCCGCCCTGCGCGGCCAGGCCGAACGGCTCCTCGCCCACCTCGGCACCCACCCCGACCTGGACACCACCGACGTCGGCTACGCACTGGCGACGGGCCGGGCGGCGCTGGAGCGGCGCGCGGTCGTCGTCGGCGAGGACCGGGACGGGCTGCTGTCCGGCCTGGAGGCGCTGGCGCGCGGCGAGTCGGCCGCGGGGCTGGTCCAGGGGACGGTGGCCGGGGGCGGCAAGGTGGCGTTCCTGTTCACCGGACAGGGGAGTCAGCGGCTGGGGATGGGACGTGAGCTGTACGACGCCTATCCGGTGTTCGCGGAGGCGCTGGACGCGGTCTGCGCGGAGCTGGACGCGCATCTGGAACGGCCGCTGCAGACGGTGCTGTTCGGGGAGGACGCGGAGACGCTCGACCGGACCGGTTTCACCCAGCCCGCGCTGTTCGCGGTCGAGGTGGCGTTGTTCCGGCTGGTGGAGGCATGGGGGCTGCGGCCCGACTTCCTCTCCGGGCATTCGATCGGTGAGCTGGCCGCCGCGCATGTGGCGGGTGTGCTCTCGCTCGCCGATGCGGCGAAGCTGGTGGCGGCTCGTGGGCGGTTGATGCAGGAGCTGCCTGCTGGTGGCGCGATGATTGCCATCCAGGCATCGGAGGACGAGGTCACACCGCTGCTCACCGACCGTGTGTCGATGGCCGCGCTCAACGGGCCGACGTCGGTGGTCATCGCGGGTGACGAGGACGCGGCGCTGCAGATCGCGGCGGGCTTCGAGGCGCAGGGTCGGAAGACGAAGCGGCTCACCGTCAGCCACGCGTTCCACTCGCCGCGCATGGACGGGATGCTGGACGCGTTCCGTGAGGTGGCGCAGGGTCTGTCGTACGAGGCCCCGCGCATTCCGATCGTGTCCAACCTGACCGGGACCGTGGTCTCCGCCGAGGAGATCACCAGCCCCGACTTCTGGGTGCGCCACGTCCGCGAGGCGGTCCGCTTCCTCGACGGCGTCCGGACGATGGAGGCCCAGGGCGTCACCACTTACGTCGAGTTGGGCCCGGACGGTGTCCTCACCGCCATGGCCCAGGAGTGCGTCTCCGGCGATGCCGCCGCCTTCGTATCGGCGCTTCGCAAGGGTCGTAACGAGCCGGGGGCGATGACCACCGCCCTCGCCGCGTTGCACACCCGGGGGCTGGCTCTGGACTGGTCGGCGTTCTTCGCCGGTACGGGAGCCCGCGCCATCGAGCTGCCGACCTACGCCTTCCAGCGGCAGCGCTTCTGGGTGGAGAACCCGGAGGAGGTCCGCGAGGCCGTCGCGGCCATGGATTCGGTGGACGCGCGGTTCTGGGAGGCCGTCGAGCGCGAGGACTTGGAGGCCCTGGCCGGGACGCTCCAGTCCGAGGACGCCGACGCGCTCACCTCGCTGGGTGCCGTTCTGCCGGTGCTGTCCTCGTGGCGGCGCCGCCAGGGCGAGCGGTCCACCGTGGACGCGTGGCGCTACCAGGTGACCTGGAAGCCGGTGGCCGCTCGCGCCGAGGCGGCGCCGACCGGCCGCTGGCTGGTCGTCACCACCGCTGGAGAGGCGGACCGCGCACTGGCCGAGGGTGTCGTACGGACGCTGTCCGCACGCGGCGCCGAGGTCCAGCGGGTCGAGCTGGCCGCCGGGGACCGTACGGGCATGGCCGAGCGGCTGGCCGAGGCGGTCGCCGACGCTCCGCCGGCCGGGGTGTTCGCCCTCCCGGCCCTCGCCGAGGGCGCCGACGGGCTGGTCCGTACGGCCGCCCTGGCGCAGGCGCTGGGCGATCTGGGCGTGGACGCGCCGCTGTGGGTCGCCACGCGCGGCGCGGTCTCGACCGGCCGCGCGGACGGTCCGGTGGACCCGTCGCAGGCCCGGGTCTGGGGCCTGGGCCGGGTCGCGGCCCTGGAACTGGCCGAGCGATGGGGCGGTCTCGTCGATCTGCCGGAGACGGTGGACGACCGGGCGCTGTCGCGGCTGGCGGGTGTGCTGGCCGGTGGCCAGGGCGAGGACCAGGTGGCGGTGCGCGCCTCCGGCGTCTTCGGGCGCCGGCTGACCCGGTCCGCCAACACCGGGCGTGGCCGCGACTGGCGGCCGGGCGCGGGCTCGGTCCTGGTGACCGGCGGTACGGGCGCGCTGGGCGCGCATGTGGCCCGCTGGCTGATCGACAAGGGCGCCGAACATGTGGTGCTCACCAGCCGCCGTGGCCTCGACGCCCCCGGCGCGGCCGAGCTGCGGGACGAACTCACCGCCTCGGGCGCCCGGGTGACCGTCGCGGCCTGCGACGCCGCCGACCGCGAGGCGCTGGCCGCACTGGTGGCGGGGCTTCCGGCCGAACTGCCGCTGACGGCGGTGGTGCACGCGGCCGGGGTGCTGGACGACGGCGTTCTGGAGTCGCTGACCCCCGAGCGCTTCGCCTCCGTCCTGCGGGCCAAGGCCGAGGCCGCGGCCACTCTGCATGAGCTGACGCGGGACCTGGACCTGACGGCCTTCGTCCTGTTCTCCTCGTTCGCGGGCTCGATCGGCGCCGCCGGTCAGGCCAACTACGCCGCCGCGAACGCCTTCCTGGACGCGCTCGCCGAGCGCCGCCGGGCCGAGGGCCTGCCCGCCACTTCGGTGGCCTGGGGCCCGTGGGCCGAGGGCGGGATGGCCGCGGACGACGCGCTGGAACAGCGCATGCGCCGCGCCGGTGTGCCGCCGATGGGGGCGGACCTGGCCATCGCCGCGCTGCAGCGTGCGCTGGACCTGGACGAGACCGCGGTGACGGTCGCGGACATCGACTGGGAGCGGCTGGCCCCCGGCTTCACCGCCTCCCGGCCGAGCCCGCTGCTGCTGGAGCTGCCCGAGGTGCGTACCGCGCTGGAGGCCGAAGGCGGGCGGACGGCCCGTACGGCCGGTGGCGGCGCGGACGAGTCCTCGCCGGCCCAGCGGCTCGCGGGGGTCCCGGCGGCCGAGCGCGAGCGGATGCTGCTGGACCTGGTGCGCTCGGCCGTGGCCGACGTGCTGGGCCACTCCGACGCGGAGGCGGTGGAGGCGGACCGGGCGTTCCGGGATCTGGGCTTCGACTCGCTGACCGCCGTCGAGCTGCGCAACCGCATGAACACCGTGACCGGGCTGCGGCTGCCGCCCACGCTGGTGTACGACTACCCGTCGTCCTCGGCGCTCGCCGCCCACCTCCGTACGGAGATTTGGGGCGAGGAGAGCGCGGCCGAGGCGGTCGCCGGTGTGCCGTCCACGACGGTGGCCGTCGCCGACGATCCGATCGCGATCGTCGGGATGAGCTGCCGCTTCCCGGGTGGTGTGCGGTCGCCGGAGGAGCTGTGGCGGCTCCTGGTCTCCGGGCAGGACGCGGTGACGGGCTTCCCGGCCGACCGTGGCTGGGACCTGGAGGCGCTGTACGACCCGGACTCCGCCACCGAGAACACCAGCTATGTCCGCGAGGGCGGATTCCTGGCGGACGCCGGGGACTTCGACGCCTCGTTCTTCGGGATCTCGCCGCGCGAGGCGCTTGCCATGGACCCGCAGCAGCGGTTGTTGCTGGAGACCTCGTGGGAGGCGTTCGAGCGGGCCGGGATCGACCCGACGACGCTGCGCGGTCAGCAGGTCGGCGTGTTCGCGGGCACCAACGGCCAGGACTACATGTCGCTCGTGCTCCACTCGCCGGACGGCGGCGATGGCTTCATGGGGACGGGTAACGCGGCCAGTGTGATGTCGGGCCGGGTGTCCTACGCGCTGGGCCTTGAGGGTCCTGCGGTGACGGTGGATACCGCCTGCTCGTCGTCGTTGGTGGCGTTGCACTGGGCGATTCAGGCGTTGCGGGCGGGTGAGTGCTCGTTGGCGCTGGCCGGTGGTGTGACGGTGATGTCGACGCCGGGTTCGTTTGTGGACTTCAGTCGTCAGCGTGGGCTGGCGGAGGACGGCCGGATCAAGGCGTTCGCCGCCGGTGCGGACGGCACCGGTTGGGGCGAGGGCGTGGGCATGCTGCTCGTCGAGCGGCTGTCGGACGCCCAGCGCCATGGCCATGAGGTGCTGGCCGTCGTCCGCGGCTCCGCGATCAACCAGGACGGAGCCAGCAACGGTCTGACGGCGCCGAACGGTCCCTCGCAGCAGCGGGTGATCCGGCAGGCGCTCGCCGGTGCGGGGCTGTCCGCGTCCGAGGTGGACGCGGTCGAGGCGCACGGCACCGGTACGACGCTGGGCGACCCGATCGAGGCGCAGGCGCTGCTGGCCACGTACGGCCAGGAGCGGGACCCCGAGCGGCCGCTGCTGCTCGGCTCCATCAAGTCCAACATCGGCCACACGCAGGCCGCGGCCGGCGTCGCCGGGGTGATGAAGATGGTGCTGGCACTGCGGCACGGTGTGCTCCCGCCGACCCTGCACGTGGACGAGCCGACCCCACATGTCGACTGGTCCGCCGGTGAGCTGGAGCTGCTGACCGAGGCGCGGGAGTGGCCGGAGACCGGCCGTCCGCGCCGGGCCGCGGTCTCCGCGTTCGGCATCAGCGGTACCAACGCGCACACCCTGCTGGAGCAGGCCCCGGAGCCGAAGGAGAGCCCCACCGTCGCTCCGGCGGTGGAGCTGCCGACGGTGCCGTGGGTGCTGTCGGCCAAGTCCCCGGCCGCCGTACGCGGCCAGGCCGAACGGCTCCTGGCCCACCTCGGCGGCGCGACCGCACCGGCCGCCGCCGATGTGGCCTACTCGCTCGCCACGACCCGCGCCGCCCTGGACCACCGGGCCGTGCTCACCGCGGACGGCGGGGACGGGCTGCCGGCCGGTCTCGCGGCGCTGGCGCGAGGCGAGTTGGAGGTGCCGGGCCTGGTCGAGGGCTCGGTGTCCGGTGGCAAGGTGGCGTTCCTCTTCACCGGACAGGGCAGCCAGCGGCTCGGCATGGGCCGTGAGCTGTACGACACCTTCCCGGTGTTCGCGGACGCGCTGGACGAGGTGTGCGCCCACTTGGACGCGCATCTGGAGCGGCCGCTGAGGGACGTGCTGTTCGGCGACGACGCCACCGCACTGGACCGGACCGGATTCACCCAGCCCGCGCTGTTCGCCATCGAGGTGGCGCTGTTCCGGCTGGTGGAGACCTGGGGCCTGAAGGCGGACTTCCTGTCCGGCCACTCGATCGGTGAGCTGGCGGCTGCCCATGTGGCGGGTGTGTTCTCGCTCGCCGACGCGGCGAAGCTGGTGGCGGCCCGTGGCCGCCTGATGCAGGAGCTGCCTGCCGGTGGCGCGATGATCGCCGTCCAGGCGTCCGAGGACGAGGTGGCGCCGCTGCTGACCGAGCGGGTGTCGATCGCCGCGCTCAACGGGCCGACGTCGGTCGTGGTGGCGGGTGATGAGGACGAGGCGCTGCAGATCGCCGCGGCGTTCGAGGCGCAGGGCCGTAAGACCAAGCGCCTCACCGTGAGCCACGCGTTCCACTCCCCGCGCATGGACGGCATGTTGGACGCGTTCCGCGAGATCGCGGAGGGGCTGACCTACGAGGCCCCGCACATCCCCATCGTGTCCAACCTGACGGGCGAGCCGGTCTCCGCCGAGGAGATCACCAGCCCCGGCTTCTGGGTGCGCCACGTCCGGGAGGCCGTGCGCTTCCTCGACGGCGTCCGCACCCTCGAAGCCCGGGGCGTGACCACCTTCGTGGAGCTGGGCCCCGACGGTGTCCTCACCGCCATGGCGCAGGACTGCCTGGCCGAGCCCGACGCGGCCGAGCTGCTGCCCGCGCTGCGCAAGGGCAGGCCGGAGGCCGAGGCGCTGACCGGCGCGCTGGCCCGGCTGTACGTCCGCGGCCTGGCCCCGGACTGGGAGGCGTTCTTCGCCGGTACGGGGGCCCGGAAGGTCGCGCTGCCGACGTACGCCTTCCAGCGCAGCCGCTACTGGGTCGACGCTCAGCTGAGCCTGGACGAGGTCGCCTCGGCGGGGCTCGGTTCGGCCGATCACCCGCTGCTGGGCGCGGCGGTGGAGTTGCCCGACGCGGACGCGTATGTGTTCTCCGGGCGGCTGTCGCTCGCCTCGCACACGTGGCTGGCGGACCACACGGTCGCGGACACGGCCGTGCTGCCCGGCTCCGCGTTCGTGGAGCTGGCGGTGCGCGCCGGGGACCATGTGGGCTGTGGGCTGCTGGCGGAGCTGACCCTGGACGAACCGCTGATCCTGCCGGAGCGCGGCGGGGTGCGGCTGCGGGTGTCGGTCGGCGAGCCGGACGCCGACGGGCGTCGCCCGCTGGGCGTGTACGCGCGGGACGAGCGCGCGGAGGCGGACCGGCCGTGGACCCGGCACGCCGCCGGTGTGCTCGCCTCGGGCGAGGCGGTGGCGGGCATGACCCCGGCGGGTGGCGGCGTTGAGTCGCTGTCCGTGTGGCCGCCCGCCGACGCGGAAGCGGTCGACACCGATGAGCTGTACGCGAGCATGGCGCGCGCCGGACTGCTGCACGGCCCCGCGTTCCAGGGCCTGCGCCGCGTCTGGCGGCGTGGCGAGGAGCTGTTCGCGGAGGTCCGCGTGGCGGCGGAGCGGCAGCCCGAGGCCGCCCGCTTCGCCCTGCACCCGGCCCTGCTGGACGGTGCGCTGCAGCCGCTCGCGCTGGGCGCGGGCGGCGCCGCGGTGGCGCGCTCCTGGCGTGGGGTGAGCCTGTACGCGGTCGGCGCCGAGGCGCTGCGCGTACGGCTGGCGCTGACCGAGGACGGCGCGGTGTCGATGGTGGCGGCCGATGAGACGGGTGCGCTCGTCGCGTCGGTGGACGCGCTGGAGACCGGGGCGCTGGAGGTGGACCGGATCGCCGGTGCGACCGCCTCCGACCGCCATGAGTCGCTGTTCCGCATCGACTGGGCGCCGGTGGCGGCACCCTCGAAGGAGCCCTCGACGGCGTCCTCGCAGGCGCCTTCGCGGACCGCGTCGGCGGGCTTCGCCGTCATCGGCGGCGATGAGCTCAAGTTGAGCGTGGCCCTGGAGACGGCCGGGTTCCGCGCCGCGGTCCACGACGACCTCGTCTCGCTGAACGCGGCGGTCGAGGCGGGCGAGGCCGCGCCGGACACCGTACTGGTGCCGTTCCCGCCGGAGCCGGGCGCCGAGGGCGGCCTCGCCGCCGGTGTGCACACGGCCACCCACCGTGTCCTGGGCCTGCTCCAGGAGTGGCTGAACGGCGGCCGGCCCGGATCGGCCCGGCTGGTCGTGGTCACGCGTGGCGCGGTCGCCGCGGCCGCCGACCCGGCGGTGGCGGACCTGGTGCACGCGCCGGTGTGGGGCCTGCTGCGCTCGGCGCAGACGGAGAACCCGGGCCAGTTCGTGCTGCTGGACGTGGACGGTGAGGTGTCGTACCCGGCGATCGCGGCGGCGCTGGACTCGGGCGAGCCCGAGCTGGCGCTGCGCGCCGGGGCGGCGTACGCGCCCCGTCTGGCCAGGGTCGAGGCGGCCCCGGCCGCCGAGGCGTCGGGGAAGAAGGCCATCGACCCGACCGGCAAGGCCATCGACCCGGACGGCACGGTGCTGATCACCGGCGCCACCGGCGGTCTGGGCAGGCTGTTCGCCCGCCATCTGGCCACCGCGCACGGCGCCCGCCATCTGCTGCTCACCAGCCGCAGCGGTCCCGCCGCCGACGGCATGGCCGAACTGGTGGCGGAGCTGGCCGAGGTGGGCGCACAGGCCACTGTCGCCGCATGCGACGCGGCCGACCGGGAGGCGCTGGCCGGGCTGCTGGCCACGATTCCGGCCGACCGTCCGCTGACGGCCGTGGTGCATACCGCGGGCGTCCTCGACGACGGTGTCATCGACATGCTGACGCCCGAGCGGGTGGACACGGCGCTGCGGCCCAAGGTCGACGCGGCGGTCAACCTGCACGAGCTGACCCGCGAGCTGGACCTGTCGGCCTTCGTGCTCTTCTCGGCCGCGGCCGGCACGCTGGGCGGCGCGGGCCAGGGTGGCTACGCGGCGGCGAACGTCTTCCTCGACGCCCTCGCCGGATACCGCCGCGCCACCGGCCGTACCGCACTGTCCCTGGTGTGGGGCATGTGGGCCGAGGAGCGGGGCATGGGCGGCCGGCTCGGCGAGGCCGACCAGCAGCGGGCGGCGCGCGGCGGGGTGCTGCCGCTGTCCACAGAGGAGGGGCTCGCCCTGTTCGACGCGGCCCACGCCGTGGCCGACGAGGCGGTACTCGTGCCCGTACGGCTGGAGATGGCGACGCTGCGCGCCGCCGCCGCCACCGGGGAGCTGCTGCCGCTCTACCGCGGTCTGGTGCGCACGCCCGTGCGCCGCGCCGCGACCGGCGGCCCCGCCGCCCCGGAGGCGGTGGCGGACACCGGGGACGGCACGCTGGCCCAGCGGCTGGCCGGGCAGTCGGAGGCCCAGCAGCAGCTGACCGTGCTGGACCTGGTCCGCCGTCAGGTGGCGGCCGTGCTGGGCTACGCCTCGAAGGACCAGGTGGGCGCCGAGCAGGCGTTCAAGGATCTGGGCTTCGACTCGCTGACGGCCGTGGAACTGCGGAACCGGCTGAACGCGGCCACCGGGCTGCGGCTGACGGCCACGCTGGTCTACGACTACCCGACACCGGTGGCGCTCGCGCGGCATCTGCGTCAGGAAGTGGCGCCGGAGGCCGACGGCCCCGGAGTGTCCGTACTGGAGGAACTGGAGCGGCTGGAGAACAGCCTGTCCTCGCTGACGCCGGAGGATCTGGCATCGGTGACGGAGGACGAGGCCGCGCATGCGAACATCGCGGTGCGCCTCCAGACGCTGCTCGCGAAGTGGAACGACGTGCGTCGCACCGCGGACGACGCCGGGGCGGACGCCGAGGCGGACGCGTTCGAAGAGGTCAGCGACGACGACCTCTTCGACTTCATCGACAAGAGGTTCGGCAACGGCTGAAGCGCGGCAGCACACCCATCCGAACCCCCCGACGAACCAGAGCATTGCGAATAGGTGAACGTCCATGGCGACTGCGAACGAAGCCAAGCTCCGCGAATATCTGAAGAAGGTCACCACCGACCTCACCGCCGCCCACCGGCGGCTGCAGGAGGTCGACGAACAGGCCCATGAGCCGATCGCCATCGTGGGCATGAGCTGCCGCTTCCCCGGGGGTGTGCGCACCCCCGAGGAGCTGTGGGAGCTCATGGCCTCCGGTGGCGAGGCGCAGACGGAGTTCCCGGCCGACCGCGGCTGGGACCTGCAGAACCTGTTCGACCCGGACCCGGACACCCCGGACACCACCTACACCCGGGAGGGCGGGTTCCTGGGCGACGCAACCCGGTTCGACGCGGCGTTCTTCGGGATCTCGCCGCGTGAGGCCATGGCGATGGACCCGCAGCAGCGGCTGTTGCTGGAGACGTCCTGGGAGGCGTTCGAGCGGGCCGGGATCGACCCGGCGTCCCTGCGCGGCAGCCGGACCGGTGTCTTCGCGGGCATGAACGCCTCCGACTATCTGTCGGTGGCGCTCGACGCCGAGGACGACTTCGGCGGCCACCTCGGCACGGGCAACGCCGGCAGCGTCGTCTCCGGCCGGCTCTCCTATGTCTTCGGCCTCGAGGGCCCGGCCGTCACGGTGGACACGGCCTGCTCCGCGTCGCTGGTGGCGCTGCACCTGGCCGTCCAGTCGCTGCGGCTGGGCGAATGCTCGCTCGCCCTGGCGGGCGGCGTCCATGTGATGTCCACCCCGGGTCTGTTCATCGAGTTCAGCCGCCAGCGCGGGCTGTCGCGGGACGGCCGCTGCAAGGCGTTCTCGGCGGACGCCGACGGCTTCGGCCCGGCCGAGGGTGTGGGCGTCCTGCTGCTGGAGCGGCTCTCGGAGGCCCGTCGCCGGGGCCACAAGGTGCTGGCCGTGGTGCGCGGCTCCGCCGTCAACCAGGACGGTGCGTCCAACGGTCTGACCGCGCCCAACGGCCCGTCCCAGCGGCGCGTCATCCAGCAGGCGCTGGCCAACGCCCGACTGTCCGGCGGCGATGTGGACGTCGTCGAGGCCCACGGCACGGGCACCTCGCTGGGCGACCCGATCGAGGCGCAGGCGCTGCTGGCCACCTACGGCCAGGACCGGCCCGAGGAACTGCCCCTGCTGCTCGGATCGGTGAAGTCCAACATCGGCCACACCCAGGGCGCCGCGGGCATCGCCGGGGTGATGAAGATGGTGCTGGCGATGGAGCACGGGGTGGTGCCCGAGTCGCTGCACATCGCCGAGCCGTCCCCGCACATCGACTGGGCGGCGGGGAAGGTCGCGCTGGTCAGGTCGGCCACGCCGTGGCCCGAGACCGGCCGCCCGCGCCGTGCGGCCATCTCCTCCTTCGGCTTCAGCGGCACCAACGCGCACACCATCATCGAGCAGGCCCCCGCCGAGGAGCCGGGCCCGGTCGAGCTGGTGTCCAAGCAGCCGGGTGTGCTGCCGTGGGTGCTCTCCGGCAAGAGCGAGGCGGCGCTGCGCGCCCAGGCGCGGCGGCTGCTGGACCGGCTCCACGACGAACCGGCGCTGCGCCCGGTGGACATCGGCCTGTCGCTGGCCACCACCCGCTCCGCGCTGGACCACCGCGGTGTGGTCCAGGGCCGGGACCGCGAGGAGCTGATGGCCGGGCTGAACGCGCTCGCCGACGGCGGTATGGCGGCCGGTGTGGAGCGGGGCACGGTGGTCGCCGGGCAGACGGCGTTCGTCTTCCCCGGGCAGGGGTCCCAGTGGGTGCGGATGGGCGTGGGGCTGATGGACGCCTCGCCCGTCTTCGCGGCCCACATGGAGGAGTGTGCCGCGGCGCTCGCGGAGTTCACCGACTGGTCGCTGGTGGATGTGCTGCGCGGCGCGGAGGGTGCGCCGTCGCTGGACCGGGTGGATGTGGTCCAGCCGGTGCTGTTCGCGGTGATGGTCTCCCTCGCCGAGCTGTGGCGCTCGCTGGGTGTCGTCCCGTCCGCGGTGATCGGCCACTCGCAGGGCGAGATCGCCGCCGCGTATGTGGCGGGGATCCTTTCCCTGAAGGACGCGGCACGGGTGGTGGCGCTGCGCAGTCAGGCGATCGGCCGGGTGCTGGCGGGCAAGGGCGGCATGGTGTCGGTGGCGCTGCCGGTGGCGGACGTGCGTGAGCGCATCGAACCCTGGGGCGAGGAGCGCATCTCCGTCGCGGCGGTCAACGGGCCGTCCTCGGTGGTCGTCTCCGGCGAGCCGACGGCGCTGGACGAGCTGGTCGCCGCGTGTGAGGCCGATGAGGTGCGGGCCCGCCGGGTGCCGGTGGACTACGCCTCGCACTCCGCCCAGGTCGAGCTGCTCCGCGAGGAACTCCTGGAGCTGCTGGCCCCCGTACAGCCGAAGAGCGCCCAGGTGCCGTTCCTGTCCACGGTGACGGGGGAGTGGGCCGAGGGTTCCGAGCTGGACGCCGAGTACTGGTTCACCAACCTCCGTCGCACCGTTGAGCTGGAGGGCGCGGTCCGGCGGCTGCTGGACGAGGGCTTCGGGGTGTTCATCGAGTCCAGCGCCCATCCGGTGCTGACGATGGGTGTGCAGGAGACCGCCGAGGACGCCGGTGTCGACGCGGCCGCGATCGGGTCGCTGCGCCGTGACGAGGGCGGCCAGGACCGCTTCTGGGCCTCGGTCGGCGAGGCGTGGTCGCGGGGTGTGAGCGTCGACTGGGAGGCCGTGTTCGCCGGCACCGGCGCCCGCCGTATCGAGCTGCCCACCTACGCCTTCCAGCAGCAGCGCTACTGGCCCGAGGCCGCACCCGCGCGGGCGACCGGGGAGACCGGGCACGACCCGGTGGAGGCCACGTTCTGGGCCGCCGTGGAGGCGGAGGACTGGCAGACGCTGGCCGCCGAGCTGACCGTCGACGGCGATCAGCCCATGAGCGCCGTCCTGCCCGCCCTGGCCACCTGGCGCAAGCAGGCCCGTGAGCGGTCCACGGTGGACGGCTGGCGCTACCGGGTGACCTGGAAGCCGCTCGCCGAGGAGCGGTCCGCGCGGCTGTCCGGCGCCTGGCTCGTCGTCGCCCCGGCCGCCGAGGACGTCTGGACCGACGCCGTGGCCGGTGTGCTCGCCGAACGCGGCGCCGACGTACGGCGGATCGCCGTGGACACCGGCACCGACGGCCGGGACGAACTGGCCGAGCGGCTGCGCACCGCGCTCGCCGAAGCCGACGGCGGCTCCTTCGCCGGGGTCGTCTCGCTGCTGGCCCCGGCCGAGGGCGCGCACCCCGAACACGCCTCGCTGCCCGCCGGAACGGCCGCCCAGCTCGCGCTGATCCAGGCCCTCGGCGACGCCGGAATCGGCGCCCCGCTGTGGTGCCTGACCCGCGGCGCCGTCTCCGTCGGCGCTTCGGACCGGCCGGCCGCCCCCGAGCAGGCGCTCGTCTGGGGTCTGGGCCGGGTGGCCGCGCTGGAGCACCTGGAGCGCTGGGGCGGTCTGATCGACCTGCCCGCCACGCCCGACGAGCGCGCCCTGACCCGGCTGGTGGGCCTCCTCGCCTCCGACGGCGACGACGACCAGGCCGCGATCCGCGCCACCGGCCTCTTCGGGCCCCGCCTGGTGCGCGCCCCGCTGGCCGACACCTCCGCCGTACGGTCCTGGAAGCCGACCGGCACCACGCTGGTCACCGGCGGTACGGGACGGCTCGGCGGGCAGGTCGCCCGGTGGCTGGCCCGCAACGGCGCCGAGCACCTGGTGCTGGCGAGCCTCAGGGGCCCGGACGCCCCCGGGGCCGTCGAGCTGGAGGCCGAGCTGACCCAACTCGGCGCCAAGGTCACCCTCGCCGCCTGCGATGTGACCGACCGCGTCGCGCTCGCCGAGACCCTCGCGGCCATCCCGGCCGACCAGCCGCTGACCGCCGTCGTGCACACCGCCGCGGTCATCGAGGACGGGGTGATCGAGGGGCTGACCGCGGATCAGGTCGAGCGGGTGCTGCGGCTGAAGGTGGACGCCACGCGCCATCTGCATGAGCTCACCCGGGACCTGGACCTGACCGCGTTCGTGCTGTGCTCGCACTTCTCCGCCACCTTCGGCGCACCCGGCCAGGGCAACCAGGCGCCCGGCAACGCCTTCCTGCACTCCTTCGCCGAACAGCGCCGCGCGGACGGGCTGCCCGCCACCACGCTGACCTTCGGCCCGTGGGGCGACGGCGCCACGGTGGACGGCGCGGTCGGCGACCGGATGCGCCGCCACGGCATCAACGAGATGGCGCCGGAACCGGCCACCACCACCCTCCAGCACGCGCTGGACCGCGACGAGACCGCGCTGACCGTCATCGACATGGACTGGCGGCGCTTCACCCTCGCCTTCACCGCCGACCGGTCGCGTCCGCTGCTGCACGACCTGCCCGAGGCCCGCGAGGTCGTGGAGGAGATGGCCACCGCCGAGGCCGACGGCGGCGGCGCGGCCGCCGGCGCGGCCGCCGGGGCGGCCCTGGCCGGACAGCTCGCCGCGCTGCCGGAGACCGAGCGGGAGCGGGTGCTGCTGGATCTGGTGCGCAGCGCGGTGGCCGCCGTGCTCGGCCACTCCGGCGCCCAGGCGATCGAGGCGGGCCGGGCCTTCAAGGAGCTGGGCTTCGACTCGCTGACCGCTGTCGAACTCCGCAACCGGCTCGGCGCCGCGAGCGGGCTGAAGCTGCCCCCGAGCCTGATCTTCGACCACCCGACCCCGGCCGCCGTGGCCGCCTATCTGCGGGCCGGGATCGTGCCCGACGAGGCGGCCGACGGCACCGCGGTGCTCGAAGAACTCGACAAGCTGGAGACCGCGCTCACCGGCACCGCGCCCGACAACATCACCCGGGCCCGGATCACCATGCGCCTGCAGTCGCTGATGGCGAAGTGGAACGAGTCGGACGGCACGGCGGTCACCGCCGAACCCGCCACCACGGCGGCGCCGGAGCGACCGGCGAAGGACACGGTCGACGCCGAACAGCTCCAGTCGGCCAGCGACGAAGAGCTCTTCGCATTCATCAACAAGGGTCTCGGAAGGGCATGACGGGAATTCTGCTATTGACGTCGTTCTCGATGTCGGCCAGGATTTTCCATACCCTTCAATAGAGTTGCCGAATACCGGTTGCCCCCTATCGCTCCCTGGGTCTCCAGGGGGTCGTAGGGGGCATCTAGGGGTTGTTGTGAGGGTTAGTTCGCACATAGCCTCTCAGCGAGAAGTCGACTGATTTGGTTGTTGGTTACCGGCTCCCCTGTTGAGGATCTGTGGAGCATTTCCGATGCCGTCTGCCGTAATTGGATTGCGTAAATGGCGAATGAAGAGACGCTGCGGGACTACCTCAAGCTGGTAACGGCGGATCTGCACCAGACTCGCCTCCGCCTGCAAGAGGCCGAGGCGAAGAACCACGACCCCATCGCGATCGTGGGGATCGGCTGCCGTTATCCCGGGGGCGTTCAGTCGCCCGAGGACCTGTGGCGCATCGTCAGCGAGGGCGTCGACGCGGTCAGCGAGTTCCCGCTGGACCGCGGGTGGAATGTCGACACGATGTACCACCCGGACCCGGACCACCCCGGCACCAGCTATGTGCACGAGGGTGGATTCGTCGACGGCATAGCCGATTTCGACCCGTCGCTGTTCGGCATCAGCCCGCGAGAAGCGCTCGGCATGGACCCGCAGCAGCGGATGCTGCTGGAGACGTCCTGGGAGGCGTTCGAGCGGGCCGGAATCGACCCGGTCGCGGTGCGCGGCCGGCAGATCGGCGTCTTCGTCGGCACCAGCAATCACGATTACCTGGGCGCGATCCTCAGTTCCAACGAGAACTTCGAGGGCTATTTCGGTACCGGTAACGCCGCGAGCGTCGCCTCCGGCCGCCTTTCCTACACCTTCGGCTTCGAGGGCCCGGCCGTCACCGTCGACACCGCCTGCTCCTCCTCGCTGGTGGCGCTCCACCTCGCCGTCCAGGCGCTGCGCAACGGCGAATGCTCGCTCGCGCTCGCCGGCGGCGCCACTCTCATGTGCGCGCCCGGCGTCTTCGTCGACTACAGCAAGATGCGCGGACTGGCCCTCGACGGCCGCTCCAAGCCCTTCGCCCCGGAGGCCGACGGCTTCTGCCTGGGCGAGGGCGTCGGCATGCTGCTCGTCGAGCGGCTGTCGGACGCCCAGCGCAAGGGCCACCCGGTCCTCGCCGTGGTCCGCGGCTCCGCCGTCAACCAGGACGGCGCGTCCAACGGCCTCACCTCGCCCAACGGCCCCTCGCAACAGCGCGTCATCCTCCAGGCGCTGGCCAACGCCCGCCTCAGCCCCGACCAGGTCGACGCCGTCGAGGCCCATGGCACCGGCACCGCCCTCGGCGACCCGATCGAGGCGCAGGCGCTGCTCGCCACCTACGGCCAGGACCGACCCGAGGGCAAACCGCTGCTCATTGGCTCCATCAAGTCCAACATCGGCCACGCCCAGGCGGGCGCCGGTGTCGGCGGCGTCATCAAGATGGTCATGGCGATGCGGCACGGTGTGCTGCCCAAGACCCTCCACCTCACCGAGCCCACCCCGCACGTCGACTGGACGGCCGGGGACGTCGAACTGCTCACCGCCACCACCGAGTGGCCCCAGGACCCCGAGGGCGCGACCCCGCGCCGCGCGGGCGTCTCGTCGTTCGGCATGAGCGGCACCAATGTGCACACCATCCTCGAGGAGCCCCCGGCCCTCGCCGCCCCCGCCGAGAGCGGCGAACCGGAGCCGGAGCGGGCCGAGGTGCCCCTGGTCCCGGTCGTGCTCTCCGGCAAGGACGAGCAGGCGCTGCGCGCCCAGGCCCTCCGGCTGCGGACCCATCTGACCGCCAACCCCGGCCACCGCCTCGCCGACCTCGGCTACTCCCAGGCCGTCACCCGCGCCGCTCTCGACCGCCGCGCCGTGGTCCTCGCGGCCGATCACGACGAACTCCTCGCGGGCCTCGACGCGCTCGCCGAAGGCCGCCACCACCCCGAGCTGGCCGAGGGGCTGGCCGCCGAGGGCAAGGTCGCGTTCCTCTTCACCGGCCAGGGCAGCCAGCGGCTCGGCATGGGCCGTGAGCTGTACGAGACCTACCCGGTGTTCGCCGAGGCGCTGGACGCGGTCTGCGCCCAGCTCGACCGGTTCCTCGACCGGCCGCTGAAGGACGTGCTGTTCGGCGACGACGCCGCCACGCTCGACCGGACCGGCTTCACCCAGCCCGCGCTGTTCGCCGTCGAGGTGGCCCTCTTCCGCCTCGTCGAATCCTGGGGGCTGCGCCCCGACTTCCTCGCCGGCCACTCCATCGGTGAGCTCACCGCCGCCCATGTCGCCGGGGTGCTCTCGCTCACCCACGCCTCCGCCCTGGTGGCCGCGCGCAGCCAGCTGATGCAGCAACTCCCCGCCGGTGGCGCGATGATCGCGGTGCAGGCGTCGGAGGACGAGGTGACGCCGCTGCTGACCGAGCGGGTCTCGATCGCCGCGCTCAACGGGCCCACCTCGGTCGTCATCGCCGGTGACGAGGACGCGGCGCTGGAGATAGCGGCGTCCTTCGAGGAGCGGGGCCGCAAGACCAAGCGGCTCACCGTCAGCCACGCCTTCCACTCCCCGCACATGGACGGGATGCTGGAGAACTTCCGTCAGGTCGCCGAGCGGCTGACCTACGAGGCTCCGAAGATCCCGATCGTCTCCAACCTCACCGGTGCCATCGTCTCCGCCGACGAGATCACCACGCCCGACTTCTGGGTCCGCCACGTCCGCGAGGCCGTCCGGTTCCTCGACGGCGTCCGCCGCCTCGAGGACCACGGCGTGACCACCTTCGTCGAACTGGGCCCCGACGGGGTGCTCTCCGCCATGGCCCAGGAGTGCGTGACCGGCGGCAGGAACCGCACGTTCGCGTTCCTGCCCGCCCTGCGCTCCGGCCGCCCCGAGGCCCGCACCCTGGGCCACGCGCTCGCCCAGGCCCAGGTCCGCGGCGTGCCCGTGGACTGGGCCACGTACTACGCGGGCACCGGCGCCCGCCGCGTCGAGCTGCCCACCTACGCCTTCCAGCGGCAGCGCTACTGGCCCGCCAACCCCTTCTCGTACGGCCCCGACCCCGCCGAAGCCGAAGCCGCCGCCCCGGCCGTGGCCGACGCCCGGTTCTGGGAGGTCGTGCACAGCGAGGACCTGGCCGCCCTGGTCGACACCCTCGGCCTCGACGGCGACCAGCCCCTCAGCGAGGTGCTGCCCGTCCTGTCCGCGTGGCGCAGGCGCAGCCACGTCGACACCACCGTCGACGGCTGGCGCTACCGCATCACCTGGACACCGCTGCCGCAGACCCAGGCCAAGCCGCTCACCGGCACCTGGCTCGTGGTCACCCCCGAGGGGCGTGCGGAGGACCCCTGGGTAGCCGCGTCGCTGCGGCTGCCGGCCGAGCGCGGCGTCACGGTCCACGAGATCGCGGTCGACGGCGCCACCGCCGACCGCACCGCCCTCGCCGAGCGCATCCGCATGGCCCTGACGCGGGACCCGGCGCGGGAGACCGGCGGGGCCCCGCACATCGACGGTGTGCTCTCCCTGCTCGGCCTGGACGAGCGCCCGCACGACCGGCACCCCTCCCTCACCGCCGGGCTCGCGGGGACCCTCACCCTCGTCCAGGCCCTCGGTGACGCCGAGGTCGACGCCCCGCTGTGGGCCGCCACCCGCGGCGCGGTCTCCGTCGGCCGCTCCGACCGGCTCAGCAGCCCCGACCAGGCCCAGATCTGGGGCCTGGGCCGCACCGCGGCCCTCGAACACCCCGAGCGCTGGGGCGGTCTGATCGACCTGCCCGAGACCGCCGACGACCGCGCCCTCGGGCGGCTCGCCGACATCCTCGCCGGGCCCGAGGGCATCAGCGGCGAGGACCACCTCGCCATTCGCCCGCAGGGCATCCACGTCCGACGGCTGGCCCGCGCACCGCACCACGAGACCACCGGCGACGGCTGGACCACCCACGGCACCGCGCTGATCACCGGCGGCACCGGCGCCCTCGGCGGCCACGTCGGCCGCTGGCTCGTGGCCCACGGCGCCCAGCACATCCTGCTGACCAGCCGCCGCGGCCCCGACGCCCCCGGCGCCGCCGAGCTGCGCGACGAACTCACCGCCCTCGGCGCCCAGGTGACCATCGCCGCCTGCGACGTCGCCGACCGCGACGCCCTCGCCGGGCTGCTGGCGACCGTCCCCGCGGACCTTCCGCTGACCACGGTCGTGCACGCCGCCGGAGTGCTGGACGACGGTGTCCTCGACGCTCAGACCCCGCGGCGGATGGCCGATGTGCTGCGCGCCAAGGCCGATGCCGCCCGCCATCTGCACGAGCTCACCCGCGGCCTCGACCTGTCCGCCTTCGTGCTCTTCTCCTCCATGGCCGCCACCTTCGGCGCCGCGGGTCAGGCCAACTACGTGGCCGCCAACGCCTACCTCGACGCGCTCGCCGAACAGCGCCGCGCCGAGGGCCTGCCCGCCACCTCCATGGCCTGGGGTGCCTGGGCCGACGGCGGCATGGCCACCGACGAGCTGGTGGCCGAGCGGCTCCGGCAGTCCGGGCTGCCCGCCCTCGCCCCCGAACCGGCGACCGCCGCACTGGGCGCCGCGCTCGACCTGGACGAGACGTTCTCCCTCGTCGTCGACATCGAATGGGACCGCTTCGCGCCCGGCCTCTCCGGCCACCGCCCGAACCCGCTGCTCGCCGAGCTCTCCGAGGCGCGCCGCGCGATCGAGGCCGCGCGCACCGCCACCGGCGGCCCCGCCATTCCCGGCCGGCCCACCTCGCTGGCCCAGCGGCTGACCGACGCGGGCACCGACGAGGAACGCGACCAGATCGCCCTGGACTTCGTCCGCACCCAGGTGGCCGTCGTCCTCGGCCACCCCGGACCGGACTCGGTGGAGCCCAGCCGCGCCTTCCGCGACCTCGGCTTCGACTCGCTGACCGCCGTCGAGATCCGCAACCTGCTGGCCACCCTCACCGGGCTGAAGCTGCCCGCCACCATCATCTTCGACTACCCCACCCCGATCGCCCTCGCCGACCATCTGCAGGCCGAACTCATCGGCTCGCGCCCGGCGGTGACCGGTGCGTCGTCGGTTGGCGTGGCGCTGGACGACGACCCCATCGCGATCGTCGGCATGAGCTGCCGCTTCCCCGGTGGTGTGCGCTCGCCCGAGGAGCTGTGGCGGCTGCTGGCGTCCGGGCAGGACGCGGTGACGGGTTTCCCGGCCGACCGTGGCTGGGACCTGGAGACGCTGTACGACCCGGAGGGCACGGGCGAGCACACCAGCTACGTCCGCGAGGGCGGATTCCTCGCCGACGCCGCCGAGTTCGACCCCGTCTTCTTCGGGATCTCGCCGCGCGAGGCGCTTGCCATGGACCCGCAGCAGCGGCTGCTGCTGGAGACCTCGTGGGAGGCGTTCGAGCGGGCCGGGATCGACCCGACGACGCTGCGCGGTCAGCAGGTCGGCGTGTTCGCCGGTACCAACGGCCAGGACTATCTGCCCGTCATCCTGTCCGCCCCCGATGGCTCCGAAGGCTTCATGGGGACGGGTAACGCGGCCAGTGTGATGTCGGGCCGGGTGTCCTACGCGCTGGGCCTTGAGGGTCCTGCGGTGACGGTGGATACCGCCTGCTCGTCGTCGTTGGTGGCGTTGCACTGGGCGATTCAGGCGTTGCGGGCGGGTGAGTGCTCGTTGGCGCTGGCCGGTGGTGTGACGGTGATGTCGACGCCGGGTTCGTTTGTGGACTTCAGTCGTCAGCGTGGGCTGGCGGAGGACGGCCGGATCAAGGCGTTCGCCGCCGGTGCGGATGGCACCGGTTGGGGCGAGGGCGTGGGCATGCTGCTCGTCGAGCGGCTGTCCGAGGCCCGGAAGAACGGCCACCCGGTGCTGGCGGTCGTCCGTGGCAGCGCGATCAACCAGGACGGTGCGTCCAATGGTCTGACGGCGCCGAACGGTCCCTCGCAGCAGCGGGTGATCCGGCAGGCGCTGGCGGGTGCGGGGCTGTCCGCGTCCGAGGTGGACGCGGTCGAGGCGCACGGCACCGGTACGACGCTGGGCGACCCGATCGAGGCGCAGGCGCTGCTGGCCACGTACGGCCAGGAGCGCGACGCCGACCAGCCGCTGTGGCTCGGCTCCATCAAGTCCAACTTCGGCCATACGCAGGCCGCGGCCGGTGTCGCCGGTGTGATGAAGATGGTGCTGGCCATCCAGCACGGCATGCTGCCGCAGACTCTCCACGTCGATGAGCCCACCCCGCACGTGGACTGGTCGGCGGGCGCGGTGTCACTGCTGACCGAGGCGCGGGAGTGGCCCGAGACCGGCCGTCCGCGCCGGGCCGCCGTGTCCTCGTTCGGCATCAGCGGCACCAACGCGCACACCATCATCGAGCAGGCCCCCGCGTACGCGGACGAGACCGAGGACCCGGCGCCCGCCGTCGCGCCCCGGTCCGGCGTCCCGGCCGCCTGGGTGCTCTCCGCCAAGTCCCCCGAGGGCCTGCGCGACCAGGCCGTACGGCTGCGGGCCCACCTCGGCGAGCGCCCCGAACTGGACCTCACCGACGTGGCGTTCACCCTCGCCACCCGCCGTACCGCCTTCGAGGAGCGCGCGGCGCTCGTCGCCGTGGACCGGGACGGGCTGCTGTCCGGCCTGGCGGCGCTCGCCGAGGGGCGTACGGCGGCCGGGCTCGTTCAGGACGCGATGGCCGGTGGCAAGCTGGCCTTCCTCTTCACCGGACAGGGCAGCCAGCGGCTCGGCATGGGCCGTGAGCTCTACGACACCTTCCCGACGTTCGCGGACGCGCTGGACGAGGTGTGTGCCCACCTGGACACGCATCTGGAGCGGCCGCTGCGCGAGGTGCTGTTCGGCCACGACGCCGAGGCGCTGGACCGGACCGCCTTCACCCAGCCCGCGCTGTTCGCGGTCGAGGTGGCGCTGTTCCGGCTGGTCGAGGCGTGGGGCCTGAAGCCGGACCTCCTCTCCGGGCATTCGATTGGTGAGCTTGCTGCCGCGCATGTGGCGGGGGTGCTGTCGCTCGCCGATGCGGCGAAGCTGGTGGCGGCGCGTGGGCGGTTGATGCAGGAGCTTCCGGCCGGTGGCGCGATGATTGCCATCCAGGCGTCCGAGGACGAGGTGGCGCCGCTGCTGACCGAGCGGGTGTCGATTGCCGCGCTCAACGGCCCGACGTCGGTGGTCATCGCGGGTGACGAGGACGAGGCTGTCGCGATTGCGGCGGGTTTCGAGGCGCAGGGTCGGAAGACCAAGCGGCTCACGGTCAGCCATGCGTTCCACTCGCCGCGTATGGACGGCATGGTGGACGCGTTCCGCGAGGTGGCGGAGGGGCTGTCGTACGAGGCCCCGCGGATCCCGATCGTCTCCAACCTCACCGGTGGCGTCGTCTCCGCCGAGGAGATCACGACGGCCGACTTCTGGGTGCGCCACGTCCGCGAAGCTGTCCGCTTCCTCGATGGCGTACGGACGTTGGAAGCCCAAGGCGTCACGACCTTCGTCGAGTTGGGTCCCGACGGTGTCCTCACCGCCATGGCCCAGGAGTGTGTGACCGGCGAGGACGCCGCGTTCGCCGCCGTGCTGCGCAAGGATCGCCCCGAGGCCGAGGCCCTGCTGTCGGCCGTCGCGCGGGCGCATGTGCGTGGGGCGGCGGTGGACTGGGCGGCGTACTACGCCCGAACGGGCGCCGCGCAGGTCGAGCTGACCGCGTTTCCGACGTATCCCTTCCAGCGGCAGCGCTACTGGCCGAAGGTCTCCTCGCTGTTCCTCGGCGATGTGGCCGCGGTCGGGCTGGGCGAGGCCGCGCATCCGCTGCTCGGCGCCAGCGCCGAACTGCCGGACGCGGACGGGATGCTGTTCACCGGACGGCTGGCGCTCTCGACCCATCCGTGGCTCGCGGGCCACACCATCCTGGACACCGTGCTGCTGCCGGGCACCGCGTTCGTGGAGCTGGCGATCCGCGCCGGTGACCAGGTCGGCTGTGACTACCTGGAAGAGCTGACCCTCGAAGCGCCGCTGGTGCTGCCCGCGCAGGGCGGTGTCCAGCTACGGCTGTCGGTCGGCGCGGCCGACGAGGCGGGCCGCCGTCCGCTGTCGCTGCACTCCCGGCTGGAGAGCCTGCCCGCCGAGGAGCCGTGGACCCGGCACGCCGCCGGTGTCCTGGCGTCCGGCGGCCGTCCGGAGGCGTCGTTCGAGCTGAGCGCGTGGCCCCCGGCGGACGCCGCCGAGGTGGAGCTGGACGGCCGCTACGAGGGCCTGCTGGACATCGGTTTCGCCTACGGCCCCGCGTTCCAGGGGCTGCGCAGGGCGTGGCAGCGCGGCGGCGAGGTGTTCGCCGAGGTGGTGCTGGACGAGGACACGGCCGAGGAGGCCGCCGCGTTCGGGCTGCACCCGGCGCTGCTGGACTCCGCCCTGCACGCCATCGGCCTGGCCGGTCTGGGCAACACGGGCGGGGAAGGGCGGCTGCCGTTCGCCTGGACCGGTGTGTCGCTGTACGCGAGCGGCGCCTCGGCGCTGCGGGTGCGGCTGGCCCCCGCGGGCGCCGAAGGCGTCCGGCTGGAGATCGCCGACACCACCGGTGCGCCGGTCGCCGCCGTCGAGACGCTCGGGCTGCGCCCGGTCTCGGCCGAGCAGCTGCGGAGCGCGCGCACGGCCTACCACGAGTCGCTGTTCCACCTGGAGTGGACGACGCCGTCCGGGCTCGCCGACGCGGCCGGAGCCGATGTGCCGGCCGACGGCCGGTGGGCGGTGCTGGGCGCCGATCCGCTCGGGCTCGGGGCCACGGCGTACGGGGACCTCGCGACGCTGGCCGACGCGGTCGCCGCGGGCACGGCGCCCGCGCCCGAGTACGTCGTCGTGTCGCCGTCCGCCGAGACCGGTGAGCGGGTGGCCCGTGCGGCGCACCGCGCCGCCGCCGTGGCGCTCGACGTCGTCCAGCGGTGGCTGGAGGAGGAGCGGTTCGGGGACGCCCCGCTGGTCGTGGTGACCCGTGGCGCGGTGGCCGTCGAGGCCGACGAGCCGGTGGCGGATCTGGCCGGTGCGGCCGTGTGGGGTCTGCTGCGCTCGGCGCAGTCGGAGAACCCGGGCCGTTTCGTGCTGGTGGACACCGACGGCCGGGACGAGTCGCTGCGGGCCCTGCCCGCCGCCCTGGCCTCGGACGAGCCGCAGCTGGCGATCCGCGCGGGTGCGGTGTCCGTGCCGCGGCTGGCGCGGGTGGCCGTGGCGCCGGAGGCCGACGACGCCCGGGGTCTCGACTCCGAGGGCACGGTGCTGGTGACCGGTGCATCTGGTTCGCTGGGCGGTCTGGTGGCCCGGCATCTGGTGGCGGAGCGTGGCGTACGGCAGCTCCTGCTGGTGAGCCGCCGTGGTGACCAGGCCCCGGGCGCGGCCGAACTCGGCGCGGAACTGGCTGAGTTGGGCGCGGACGTGCGCTGGGCCGCCTGCGATGTGGCGGACCGGGACGCGCTCGCCGCGACCCTCGCCACCGTCCCCGCCGAACACCCGCTCACGGCGGTCGTCCACACCGCCGGTGTGCTGGACGACGGTGTGATCGGCTCCCTCACCCCCGAGCGCGTCGACCACGTCATGCGCCCGAAGGTGGACGCGGCCTGGAACCTCCACGAGCTCACCCGCGACCTCGACCTGACGGCCTTCGTGCTGTTCTCGTCCTCCTCCGGCGTGTTCGGCGGCCCGGGCCAGGGCAATTACGCCGCGTCCAACGCCTTCCTGGACGCCCTCGCCCAGCACCGCGCCGCGCAGGGCCTGCCGGCCACCGCGCTGGCGTGGGGCCTGTGGTCCGGGGCCGGTATGGGCAGCACCCTGGACGAGGCCGACATCACCCGGATGCGGCGCGCAGGACTGCCGCCGCTGCCGGTGGCGGAGGGCCTCGCGCTGCTCGACACCGCGCTGACCGTCCGCGAGGCGTCGCTGGTGCCGATGCGGGTGGACATCGCGGCCCTGCGCACCCTGGCCGCCAGTGGCGCGGTCTCGCCCCTGTTCCGCGGTCTGGTGCGGGTCCCGGCGCGGCGCGCGGTGGACGCGGTCGCGGCGGGCGGCGAGACCGGTCTGGCCGGGCGGCTCACCGGGCTGTCCGAGCCCGAGCAGGAGCGGCTGCTGCTGGACCTGGTCCGCGGCCAGGTGGCCACCGTGCTCGGCTACGCCGGTGCGGAGACCATCGGTTCGGGCCGGGCGTTCAAGGAGCTGGGCTTCGACTCCCTGACCGCCGTCGAGCTGCGCAACCAGCTCAACACGGTCACCGGGCTGCGGCTGCCCGCCACGCTCATCTTCGACTACCCGGACCCGCAGGTCCTGGCCCGCCATCTGCGCACCGAGCTCGTCGGCACGCAGACCCCGGCGGTGCACACCCCGGTGCCGGTCATGGCCGCCACCGACGACGAGCCGATCGCCATCGTGGCGATGAGCTGCCGCTACCCCGGCGGGGTCACCACCCCCGAGGAGCTGTGGCAGCTGCTCGCCGCGGGCGAGGACGGCATCTCCCGCTTCCCCGACAACCGCGGCTGGGACCTCGAGGCGCTCTACGACCCGGACCCGGAGACCCAGGGCACCTCCTACGCCCGCGAGGGCGGATTCCTGCACGACGCCGCCGAGTTCGACCCGGCGTTCTTCGGGATCTCGCCGCGCGAGGCGCTCGCCATGGACCCGCAGCAGCGGCTGCTGCTGGAGACCTCCTGGGAGGCGTTCGAGCGCGCCGGTATCGACCCGCTGTCCGTGCGCGGCAGCAGGACCGGTGTGTTCGCGGGCGTCATGTACCACGACTACGGGTCCCGGCTGCACGCCGTCCCGAACGAGGTCGAGGGCTATCTCGGCACCGGCAGCTCCAGCAGTGTGGTGTCCGGCCGGGTGGCGTACACCTTCGGTCTGGAGGGCCCGGCCGTCACGGTCGACACGGCCTGCTCGTCGTCGCTGGTCGCGCTGCACCTTGCGGCGCAGGCGCTGCGGCAGGGTGAATGCTCGCTGGCGCTGGCCGGTGGTGTCACGGTGATGTTCACCCCGGGTACGTTCATCGACTTCAGCCGCCAGCGCGGACTGGCCAGGGACGGCCGCTGCAAGTCCTTCGCGGCCGCCGCCGACGGCACCGGCTGGGGCGAGGGCGCGGGCATGCTGCTGCTGGAGCGGCTGTCGGACGCCCGCCGCAACGGCCATGAGGTGCTGGCGATCGTGCGCGGCAGCGCCGTCAACCAGGACGGTGCGTCCAACGGTCTGACGGCGCCCAACGGCCCGTCCCAGCAGCGCGTCATCCGCCAGGCGCTGGCCAACGCCCGCCTCACGACCGGTGAGGTGGACGTGGTCGAGGCGCACGGCACGGGCACGACGCTGGGCGATCCGATCGAGGCGCAGGCGCTGCTGGCCACCTACGGTCAGGAGCGGGACGCGGAGCGGCCGCTGTGGCTGGGCTCCGTCAAGTCCAACCTGGGCCACACCCAGGCGGCCTCCGGTGTCGCCGGCATCATCAAGATGGTGCTGTCGATGCGGCACGGTGTGCTGCCACAGACGCTGCATGTGGACGAGCCGTCGCCGCACGTGGACTGGTCGGCGGGCGCGGTGTCGCTGCTCACCGAGCAGGTGGAGTGGCCCGAGACCGGCCGTCCGCGCCGCGCCGCGGTGTCCTCGTTCGGCATCAGCGGCACCAACGCCCACGCCATCATCGAGCAGCCGCCCGCCCCCGAGGCGAGCGAGCCCGTGGCCGAGCCCGAGGCCCTGCCGTACGTGCCCGTGCTGCTGTCGGCCCGCACCGAGGACGGTGTGCGGGCGCAGGCGCGGCGGCTGCGGTCGCGGATCGCCGCCGAACCCCGGGCCACCCTCACCGACCTGGGCTTCTCGCTCGCGACCACCCGCGCCGCGCTGGAACACCGCGTCGCCCTGGTCGCCGAGGGCCACGACGACGCCCTGGGCGCGCTGGACGCGCTGGCGCGCGGTGACCACCCGGCGCAGGCGCTGCGCGGTGTCGCCACCGAGGGCAAGGTGGCGTTCCTGTTCACCGGCCAGGGCAGCCAGCGGCTCGGCATGGGCCGCGAGCTGTACCGGACGTTCCCGCGCTTCGCACAGGCGCTGGACGAGGTGTGCGCGCATCTGGACGGGCATCTGGAGCGGCCGCTGCGCGAGGTGCTGTTCGGCGACGACGCCGAGGCGCTGGACCGGACCGGCTTCACCCAGCCCGCGCTGTTCGCCATCGAGGTGGCACTGTTCCGGCTGGTCGAGGCGTGGGGTCTGAAGGCGGACTACGTGTCCGGCCACTCCATCGGTGAACTGGCCGCCGCGCATGTGGCCGGTGTGTTCTCGCTCGCCGACGCCTCCGTGCTGGTGGCGGCCCGTGGCCGCCTGATGCAGGAGCTGCCGGCCGGTGGCGCGATGATCGCTCTCCAGGCGTCCGAGGACGAGGTGGCACCGCTGCTCACCGACCGCGTGAGCATCGCCGCCCTCAACGGCCCGAACTCCGTGGTCATCGCGGGTGACGAGGACGTGGCGACGCAGATCGCGGCGGACTTCCAGGCGCGGGGTCGCAAGACCAAGCGGCTCACGGTCAGCCACGCCTTCCACTCGCCACATATGGACCCGATGCTCGCGGACTTCCGCAAGCTGGCCGCGTGCCTGACCTACAACGCCCCGAAGATCCCGCTGGTGTCCTGCCTCACCGGCACCGTGGTCTCCGCCGACGAGATCCGCCTGCCGGAGTTCTGGGTGCGTCATGTCCGGGAGTCCGTGCGCTTCGCCGACGGGGTCCGCACCCTGCGCGACCAGGGTGTGACCACCTTCGTGGAACTCGGCCCGGACGGGGTGCTCTCCGCGATGGGCGAGGACTGCCTCGCCGAGACGGAGACCGGGATCGGGACCGGGACCGGGACAGGGACCGAAGGGGAGGCCGGCACCGAAGCCGTGTTCGTCCCGACCCTGCGCAGCGGCCGCTCCGAGGCCCAGGCGCTCGCCACCGCCCTCGCCCACGCCCATGTCCGCGGCGCGGCCCCGGACTGGGCGGCGGTCTACGCCGGGCGCGGCGCCCGCCGCGTGGAGCTGCCCACCTACGCCTTCCAGCGCCAGCGCTACTGGCTCGACGTGGGCATCTCCGTCGAGGACGTGATCTCCGCGGGCCTCGGCACCGCCGACCACCCGCTGCTGGGCGCGGCGGTGGAACTCCCCGACACCGGCGGCTTCGTGTTCACCGGGCGGCTGTCGCTGCTGACCCATCCGTGGCTGGCCGACCACGCCGTCATGGACACCGTGCTGCTGCCCGGCACCGCCTTCGTCGAACTCGCGCTGCGGGCCGGCCATGAGGCGGGCTGCGACACGGTCGAGGAGCTGACCCTCCAGGCGCCGCTGGTCCTGCCCGAACAGGGCGCCGTCCAGCTGCGGCTGGAGCTCGCGGCGGCCGACGAGACCGGACGCCGTTCGCTCACCCTGCACTCCCGCCGGGAGGACGTCCCCGCCGACGAGCCGTGGATCCGCCACGCCACCGGCTTCCTCGCCCCGGGCGAGCAGGCGACCGACGCCGAGCGGGTGGACCTGGGCGTATGGCCCCCGGCCGACGCGACGGCCCTGGCCACCGAGGAGTTCTACGAGGGCGCGGCCGCCGCCGGACTCGGCTACGGCCCGGTCTTCCAGGGGCTGCACACCGCCTGGCGGCGCGGCGACGAACTCTTCGCCGAGATCCGGCTGCCCCAGGGCTTCGAGCCCGAGGCCGCCGCGTACGGGGTGCATCCGGCGCTGCTGGACGCCGCCCTGCACACCCTCGGCCTCGACCCGGAGGGCGAGGAGAACGAGGGGGCGCGGCTGCCGTTCGCCTGGACCGGCGTACGGCTGTACGCCGGGGGCGCCGCATCGCTGCGCGTACGGCTGCGGCCCGGCGCCGACGGGGTGTCGCTGCACCTCGCCGACGGCACCGGCGCCGCCGTCGCCACCATCGACGGCCTGGTGCTGCGGCCGCTGTCGACCGAGCAGCTCGACGCCTCGCGCGCCGCACACCACGAGTCGCTGTTCCGTCCTGACTGGACAGCGCTGCCCGCCCTCACGACGTCCGCCACCGACATCCCGCTCGGCGAGCGCTGGGTGACCCTCGGCGCCGCCACCGGCTTCCCGGCCACCGGCTCCACGGCCACCGGCTTCACCGTCGCGGGCGAGCGGCTGGACGACTACGCGGACCTAGCGGCACTCGCCACCGCGCTCGACGGCGGCGCCTCCGCCCCCGAGGTGGTCGTGGCACCCCTCGCCGCCACCGGCGGCGCGGCGGCCCTGCCCGACACCGCGCGGGCCGTCGCCCGGAACACCCTGGAACTGGTCCAGAACTGGCTGACCGACCAGCGGTTCGCCGACACCCGCCTCGTCCTCGTCACCCGTGGCGCGGTCGCGGCGGCCCCCGGCGAGGACATCGCCGACCTGGCCCACACCACCGCCTGGGGCCTGGTCAAGTCCGCGCAGTCGGAGAACCCCGGCCGCTTCGTCCTGGTCGACCTCGACGGCACCGACGCCTCCCAGCGGGCCCTGCCGTCGGTGCTCGCCACCGACGAACCGCAGCTCGCCCTGCGCTCCGGCACCGGCCACGCCTACCGGCTCGCCCGGGTCCCGGCCCGGCCGGACACCCCCGAGCCGACTGGGCTCGGCGACCCGGAGGGCACCGTGCTGCTGAGCGGCGCCACCGGCGCCCTGGGCGGACTCTTCGCCCGCCACCTGGTGGCCGAGCGCGGGGTGCGGCGTCTGCTGCTGGTGAGCCGCCGTGGTGGCGAGGCACCGGGCGCGGCCGAACTCGCCGCCGAACTGGGCGAGATGGGCGCCGAAGTCACCTGGGCGGCCTGCGACACCGCCGACCGGGACGCCCTGGCCGCCACCCTCGCGGCGATCCCGGCAGAGCATCCGCTGACCGCAGTGGTGCACACCGCGGGCGTCCTGGACGACGGCGTGATCAGCTCGCTGACCGGTGAGCGGATCGACACCGTGCTGCGCCCCAAGGTGGACGCGGCGTGGAACCTCCACGAGCTGACCCGCGAGCTGGACCTGGCCGCGTTCGTGCTCTTCTCCTCGGCCGCCGGTGCCTTCGGCAGCTCGGGACAGGGAAACTACGCCGCGGCCAACACCTTCCTGGACGCACTCGCCCAGCACCGCCACGCCCAGGGCCTGCCCGCGAGCTCGCTCGCCTGGGGCCTGTGGGCGGCGGCCGACGGCATGGCCGGAAGCCTCGACGCCTCCGATGTGACCCGCATCTCGCGCGGTGGCTTCGCGGCCCTCCCGCAGGACGAGGGCCTGGCCCTGTTCGACCTCTCGGGCACCCTGTCCGAGGCCGTCCTCGTCCCGATCCGCATCGACACCGGTGCGCTGCGCGGCCAGGCCGCCGCCGGGCTGCTGCCGCCGCTGCTGCGCGGCCTGGTCCGCACCCCCGTACGGCGCTCCGCCGACACCGGTGCCACCGGTGCCGGGACCCTGGCCGACTCCGCCGCGGGCTCGCTCGCGACAAGGCTCTCCGGGCTCTCGGAGACCGAACGCGACCGGGAGCTGCTGGAGGTCGTCCGCAGCCATGTGGCGGCCGTCCTCGGCTACGCCACCCCGGACGACGTGGACGCCGGCCGCGGCTTCCTCGACCTCGGCTTCGACTCGCTCACCGCCGTGGATCTGCGCAACCGACTGGGTGCCGCCGCCGGGCTGCGCCTGCCGGTCACGCTGATCTTCGACTACCCGACGCCCACCGCGCTCGCCGGGTATCTGCGCGAGGAGCTGAGCTTGGACGGCGCCGCCGGCGCGGCCGGACACCCGCCCGTACACGCGGAGCTCGACAAGCTCGAGGCGATCCTCGCCACGATCGCCCCGGACGACATCGAGCGCCCCGGCATCACCACCCGCCTGCGCGACCTCCTGTCGAAGTGGAATGAAACGCACAGTGCTACGGACAGCACCGCAGAAGACCGTGAAATCCAGTCCGCTACGGCAGACGAGATCTTCGATCTCCTCGACGACGAGCTCGGGCTCTCCTGACCAGCTCCACAAGAGCTCATCGACTCATCTCAGCACCGCGGGGACGGCGTAATGGCGACGGCGAACGAAGAGAAGTACCTCGACTACCTCAAGCGGGCCACCACCGACCTGCGCGAGGCGCGGCGGCGGCTGCGCGAGGTCGAGGAGCGTGAGCAGGAGCCGATCGCCATCGTGGCGATGAGCTGCCGCTACCCCGGCGGGGTCAGCACCCCCGAGGAGCTGTGGGAGCTCGTCGCCCGCGGCGGTGACGCGGCCACGCCGTACCCCACCAACCGCGGCTGGGCCACCGACGTCCTCTTCGAGCCGGACCCGGACAGCGGCCAGGAGCCGTACGTCCACGAGGGCGGCTTCCTGCACGACGCGGCCGACTTCGACCCCGCGTTCTTCGGCATCTCGCCGCGCGAAGCCCTCGCCATGGACCCGCAGCAGCGGCTGCTGCTGGAAACCTCCTGGGAGGCGTTCGAGCGCGCGGGCATCGACCCGACCTCGCTCCAGGGCAGCCAGACCGGTGTGTTCGCGGGCGTGATGTACCACGACTACGCCTCTCGGCTGTTCTCCGCGCCCGAGGACGTCGAGGGCTTCCTCGGCAACGGCAGCTCCGGCTCCATCGCCTCCGGCCGCGTCGCCTACACCTTCGGCCTGGAGGGCCCGGCCGTCACCATCGACACGGCCTGCTCCTCCTCCCTGGTCGCCCTGCACTTCGCCGCGCAGGCGCTGCGCCGCCGGGAGTGCTCGCTGGCCCTGGCCGGCGGTGTCACGGTGATGTCCACCCCCGGCACCTTCACCGAGTTCAGCCGCCAGCGCGGCCTCGCCGCCGACGGCCGCTGCAAGTCCTTCGCGGCGGCCGCGGACGGCACCGGCTGGGGCGAAGGCGCCGGCATGCTCCTGCTGGAGCGGCTCTCCGACGCCCGCGCCAACGGCCACCAGGTGCTCGCCCTCGTCCGCGGCAGCGCCATCAACCAGGACGGCGCCAGCAGCGGCCTGACCGCGCCGAACGGCCCCTCGCAGCAGCGCGTCATCCGCCAGGCCCTGGCCTCCGCCCGGCTCTCCGCAGGGCAGATCGACGTGGTCGAGGCCCACGGCACGGGTACCACCCTGGGCGACCCCATCGAGGCGCAGGCCCTGCTCGCCACGTACGGGCGCAACCACACCGAGGACCAGCCGCTGTGGCTGGGCTCCATCAAGTCCAACATCGGCCACACCCAGGCCGCCGCCGGTGTCGCGGGCATCATCAAGATGGTCATGGCGATGCGCCACGGGACGCTTCCGCGGACCCTGCACGTCGACCAGCCCACCCCCAACGTCGACTGGTCGGCCGGCGCCGTCTCGCTGCTGACCGAGGGGCGCGCCTGGCCCGACACCGACCAGCCGCGCCGGGCCGCGGTGTCCTCGTTCGGCATCAGCGGCACCAACGCGCACACCATCCTGGAGCAGGCGCCCGAGCCGGACGCCGAGGAGCCGCAGACCGCGAAGACGGCCGACGGCGGCGCCCCCGCCGAGGCCCGCGCCACCGCCGCGCTGCCGCTGTGGACCGTGGCGGCCAAGAGCCGCCCCGCGCTGCGCGCCCAGGCCGCGAACCTGCGCGCCCACCTCGAAGCCCACCCCGAACTGCGCCTCACCGACGTCGGCTTCTCGCTGGCCATCGGCCGGGCCGCCTTCGACCACCGGGCGGCGATCGTCGCCGACGACCGCGAGGGCCTGATACGCGCCCTCGACGCACTCTCCCGCGAGGAGCCCGCGACCGGGCTGGTCGAAGGGAAGATCACCGGCGGCAAGGTGGCGTTCCTGTTCACGGGGCAGGGCAGCCAGCGGCTGGGGATGGGGCGTGAGCTGTACGACGCCTACCCGGTGTTCGCGGATGCGCTGGACGCGGTGTGCGCGGAGCTGGACCCGCACCTTCAACGGCCTTTGAAGGATGTCCTGTTCGGGGACGATGCCGAGGCGCTCGACCGGACCGGTTTCACTCAGCCTGCGTTGTTCGCGGTCGAGGTGGCGTTGTTCCGGCTGGTGGAGGCGTGGGGGCTGCGGCCCGACTTCCTCTCCGGGCATTCGATCGGTGAGCTGGCCGCCGCGCATGTGGCGGGTGTGTTGTCGCTGGCGGACGCGGCGAAGCTGGTGGCGGCGCGTGGCCGTTTGATGCAGGAGCTGCCTGCCGGTGGTGCGATGGTCGCGGTGCAGGCGTCGGAGGACGAGGTCACGCCGCTGCTCACCGAGCGTGTCTCGATCGCCGCGCTCAACGGCCCGACGTCGGTGGTCATCGCCGGTGATGAGGACGCGGCGCTGGAGATCGCGGAGGGCTTCGAGGCGCAGGGCAGGAAGACCAAGCGGCTCACGGTCAGCCACGCCTTCCACTCGCCGCGTATGGACGGGATGCTGGAGGCGTTCCGGCAGGTGGCGCAGGGGCTGACCTACGAGGCCCCGAAGATCCCGATCGTGTCGAATCTGACCGGTGGCGTGGTGTCCGCCGAGGAGATCACGACTCCCGACTTCTGGGTGCGCCACGTCCGCGAGGCCGTCCGCTTCCTCGACGGCGTACGGACGCTGGAGGAGCGCAACGTCACGAAGTTCGTGGAACTGGGCCCGGACGGTGTGCTCACCGCGATGGCCCAGGACTGCCTGACCCGCGACGACGCCACCCTTGTGTCCGCGCTGCGCTCCGGCCGTCCGGAGCTCCGGAGCCTGGCCGCCGCCGTCGCCGGGGCCCATGTCCACGGTGTCTCCCCGGACTGGGCCGCGGTGTTCGCCGGGACGGACACGGCCCGTACGGACCTTCCGCTCTACCCCTTCCAGCGCGACACCTACTGGCTCGACACCGGCTACTGGGCGGGCGACATGGTGTCCGCCGGGCTCGGCGCGGCCGACCACCCGCTGCTGGGTGCCGCGGTGGCGCTCGCCGACTCCGACGGTTTCCTCTACACCGGCCGTCTCGCCCTGGACACCCATCCGTGGCTGGCCGATCACGCGGTGGCGGGCTCGGTGCTGCTGCCCGGCACCGCCTTCGTGGAACTGGCGATCCGCGCCGGTGACCAGGTCGGTTGCGATCTGCTGGAGGAGCTGACGCTGGAGGCGCCGCTGGTGCTTCCCGAGGTGGGCGGCGTCCAGCTCCAGCTCTCGGTGGGTGCGCCCGACACTTCGGGACGCCGCTCGCTGACGGTGTACTCGCGGCACGAGGACGCGGCGGTCGACGAGCCCTGGACCCGCCATGCGTCGGGCGTGCTGGGCTCGGGCGCGCCCGCGGCGTCGTTCGACCTGGCTGCGTGGCCTCCGGCGGGGGCGTCGGAGCTGCCCGTCGAGGGTCTGTACGAGGGGCTGGCCGAGGCGGGGCTGACGTACGGCCCGGTGTTCCAGGGGCTGACGTCCGCCTGGCGGCTGGGGGACGAGGTCTACGCGGAGCTGGAGCTGCCGGAGGACACGCGGTCCGAGGCGGGCGCGTTCGGTCTGCATCCCGCGCTGCTGGATTCCGCGCTGCATGCGGTCGGCCTGGGTGGTCTGATCGAGGGTGAGGACGGGGCGCGGCTGCCGTTCGCGTGGGCTGGTGTGTCGCTGCACGCGGTGGGTGCTTCGGTGCTGCGGGTGCGGTTGTCGGCCGCTGGTGCGGACGCGGTGTCGCTGGCGGTGGCCGATGGTGCCGGGCGTGCGGTGTTGTCGGTGGATTCGCTGGTGCTGCGGCCGGTGTCCGTCGAGCAGATCCAGGGCGCACGGGGTGGCCGTCAGGAGTCGCTGTTCCGACTTGACTGGGTCGAGGTGTCCGCCCAGGGACCGGCGGGACGCTGGGCGCTGCTGGGGTCGGACGCGCTCGACCTGGCGTCGGCCGGGCAGCGGTTCGACACCTACGCCGACCTGGACGCGCTGGCCACGGCGGTCGAGTCCGGTGCGGCGCTGCCGGATGACGTGGTGGTCGCCCTTCAAGCCCGTCCGGCGATTGAGGACCGGGGTCTTGGGGCGGAGCCTCGAATGTCGGGAAGGGGCGGGGCAGGGGAAAGCTCCCCACCCGCCGACGCGGTGCACCGCGCCACCGCCCAGGCGCTGGGCCTGCTGCAACGGTGGCTGAATGACGACCGCTTCACGAACTCGCGCCTGGTCCTGCTGACCTCGGGCGCCGTGGCGGCCGGTACGGACGAGCCGGTGGCCGATCTGATCCATGCCGCCGTTTGGGGCCTGGTGCGCTCCGCCGAGTCGGAGAACCCGGGCCGGTTCGTCCTGGTCGACGTCGACGGCGCGGCCGATTCGCTGAGGGCGGTGCCGGACGCGTTGGCGTCGGGCGAACCGCAGGTGGCCGTACGGAACGGGGCGCTGCGCGCGCCGCGCCTGGCGCGGGCCGCCGCCGTGAGCTCGGGCTCCGGGGACGACGCGCCGGAGTTCGACGCCGACGGCACGGTGCTGGTGACCGGTGCGAGCGGCACGCTGGGCGCTCTGTTCGCCCGCCACCTGGTGGCCGAGCGTGGCGTACGGCGTCTGTTGCTGGTCAGCCGCCGTGGTGGCGAGGCTCCGGGCGCGGTCGAACTCAGCACCGAACTGGCCGAGTTGGGCGCCGAGGTGCGCTGGGCGGCCTGTGATGTCGCCGACCGTGGCGCGCTGGCCGAAACCCTGGCCGCGCTCCCCGCCGATCAGCCGCTGACGGCCGTGGTGCACACGGCGGGTGTGCTGGATGACGGTGTGATCGGTTCGCTGACGCCGGAGCGGTTGGAGCGGGTGCTGCGTCCGAAGGTGGACGCGGCCTGGAACCTCCACGAGCTGACCCGCGACCTCGACCTGTCCGCGTTTGTGCTCTTCTCGTCCGCCGCCGGTGTCTTCGGCGCCGCCGGACAGGGCAACTACGCCGCCGCCAACGCCTACCTGGACGCCCTCGCCCAGCACCGTACGGCGCTCGGCCTGCCCGGAACGTCCCTGGCCTGGGGCCTGTGGGCCGCCGAATCCGGTGGTATGTCCGGTGAGCTGGACCAGGCCGATGTGTCCCGGATGAGCCGGGGCGGTGTCGCCGCGCTCGCCACCGACGAGGGCAAGGAACTGTTCGACGCGGCCGGACGGGCCGGCGAGGCCCTGCTCGTCCCGGTGCGGCTGGACCTGGCGGCGGCACGGGCCGAGGCGGCGTCCACCGGTGTGGTGGCCCCGCTGATGTCCGGGCTGGTGCGGGTCCCGGCGCGGCGTACGGCGGAGGGCTCCGCCGGAACGGGCGCCCTGGCGCAGCGGCTGGCCCGCCTGAACGGCACCGAGCAGCTCGAGACGCTGCTGGAGCTGGTCCGTACCCAGGTCGCCGCCGTCCTGGGCTATGGCACCGCCGACTCCGTCGACCCCGACCGCGCCTTCCGCGACCTGGGCTTCGACTCGCTGACCGCCGTCGAACTGCGCAACCGCCTGAACGCGGTCACCGGGATGCGGCTCCCCGCCACCCTGGTCTTCGACTACCCGACCTCCCTCGTCCTGGCCGAACACCTCCGGGACGAACTGGCGGGCACCGGCGCCCAGTCGGGCCTGCCCGTCCAGGCCGTGGGCGCGATCGACGACGAGCCGATCGCCATCGTGGCGATGAGCTGCCGCTTCCCGGGCGGGGTGCGCACCCCCGAGGACCTGTGGCGGCTGCTGTCGGCCGGCCAGGACGCGATCTCCGGCTTCCCCGTCGACCGTGGCTGGGACCTGGACGCGCTCTACCACCCGGACCCGGAACACCCCGGCACCTCGTACACCCGCGAGGGCGGTTTCCTCCACGACGCCGCCGACTTCGACCCCACCTTCTTCGGGATCTCGCCCCGCGAGGCACTGGCGACGGACCCGCAGCAGCGGCTGCTGCTGGAGACCTCATGGGAGGCGTTCGAGCGCGCGGGCATCGACCCGGCCACGCTGCGCGGCAGCCGGACCGGTGTCTTCGCGGGCGTCATGTACCACGACTACGCCACGTTGGTCGAGCAGGCCCCGGACGGCGGTGGCGAGGGCGCGATCGGCTCCGGCAGCACGGGCTCCATCGCCTCCGGCCGCGTCGCCTATGCCCTCGGCCTGGAGGGCCCGGCGGTCACCGTCGACACGGCGTGCTCGTCGTCGCTGGTGGCGCTGCACTGGGCGATGCAGGCGCTGCGCTCGGGCGAGTGCACGATGGCGCTGGCCGGTGGCGTCACGGTGATGGCGACGCCCGGCACATTCGTCGGCTTCAGCCGCCAGGGCGGCCTGTCCGCCGACGGCCGCTGCAAGGCGTTCTCGGCGGACGCGGACGGCACGGGCTGGGCCGAGGGCGCGGGCATGCTGCTGGTCGAGCGGCTGTCGGACGCGCGCAAGAACGGTCACCCGGTGCTGGCCGTAGTGCGTGGCAGCGCGGTGAACCAGGATGGTGCGTCCAATGGTCTGACGGCGCCGAACGGCCCGTCCCAGCAGCGCGTCATCCGGCAGGCGCTGGCCGCCGCCGGGCTGTCGGTCGGCGATGTGGACGCGGTCGAGGCACACGGTACGGGCACGACCCTGGGCGACCCGATCGAGGCCCAGGCCCTGCTCGCCACGTACGGCCAGGAGCGGGACGCGGAGCGGCCGTTGCTGCTCGGCTCCATCAAGTCCAACATGGGCCACACCCAGGCCGCCGCCGGTGTCGCGGGTGTGATGAAGATGATCCTCGCCATGCGGCACGGGGTGCTTCCGAAGACCCTGCACGCGGACGAGCCGTCGCCGCATGTGGACTGGTCGGCGGGCGCGGTCGCGCTGCTGACGGATCAGGTGGAATGGCCGGAGACCGGCCGTCCGCGCCGCGCGGGTGTGTCGTCGTTCGGCATCAGCGGCACCAATGTGCACACCATCATCGAGCAGGCGCCGGAGGTGGAGGCGGCGGAGACGCCGGCGGCTCCCGCTGCCCCGCCCGCCGTGGTGCCGTGGGTGCTGTCGGCTCGGAGTGCGGCTGCGCTGCGGGACCAGGCCGAGCGGCTGGTCGCCCATGCGACGGACCGGCCCGAGCTGGACGCGGTCGACCTGGGCTACTCGCTGGCGACCGGCCGCTCGGCGTTCGACCACCGTGCGGTGGTGGTGGCCGAGGACCGGGATGGGCTGCTGAAGGCGCTGGGGGCACTGGCCGAGGGACGTCGCGCTGCGGCGCTCGTCCAGGGTTCGGTGGCCGGTGGCAAGGTGGCGTTCCTGTTCACGGGGCAGGGGAGCCAGCGGCTGGGGATGGGGCGTGAGCTGTATGACGCCTATCCGGTGTTCGCGGAGGCGCTGGACGCGGTCTGCGACGAACTGGACCAGCACCTTGAACGGCCGCTGAAGGGCGTCCTGTTCGGGGACGATGCCGAGGCGTTGGATCAGACGGGGTTCACTCAGCCCGCTTTGTTCGCGGTTGAGGTGGCGCTGTTCCGGCTGGTCGAGGCGTGGGGTCTGAAGGCGGACTTCCTCTCCGGCCACTCGATCGGTGAGCTGGCTGCCGCCCATGTGGCGGGTGTGTTGTCGCTGGCGGATGCGTCGAAGTTGGTGGCGGCGCGTGGGCGGTTGATGCAGGAGCTTCCGGCCGGTGGCGCGATGATCGCGGTGCAGGCGTCGGAGGACGAGGTGGCGCCGCTGCTGACCGAGCGCGTCTCGATCGCCGCGCTGAACGGGCCTACGTCGGTCGTCATCGCGGGTGATGAGGACGAGGCTGTCGCGATTGCGGCGGGCTTCGAAGCACAGGGTCGGAAGACCAAGCGGCTCACGGTCAGCCACGCGTTCCACTCACCTCGCATGGACGGGATGCTGGACGCCTTCCGTGCGGTGGCCGAGGGTCTGTCGTACGAGGCTCCGCGCATTCCGATCGTGTCGAATCTGACCGGTGGCGTGGTGTCCGCCGAGGAGATCACGACGGCCGACTTCTGGGTGCGCCATGTCCGCGAGGCCGTGCGCTTCCTCGACGGTGTCCGCACCCTCGAAGCCCAGGGCGTCTCCACGTTCGTCGAGCTGGGGCCGGACGGTGTGCTCACCGCCATGGCCCAGCAGTGTGTGACCGGCGAGGACGCCGCGTTCGCCGCCGTGCTGCGCAAGGACCGCCCCGAGGCCAAGACGCTGGCCACCGCCGTCGCCCGGGCGCATGTCCGTGGTGTGGCGGTCGACTGGGACGCGGTCTTCGCCGGTACGGGCGCGGCTCGGGTCGAGCTGCCCACGTATGCCTTCCAGTACGCGCGCTACTGGCCCGAGCTCCCGGCCGCTGCCCTGGGCGGTACGGCCGGGCTGGGGCTGGCGACCGTCGACCATCCGCTGGTCGGGGCCGCCGTGCCGCTGGCCGGTGGCGAAGGGCTGCTGCTCACGGGCCGACTGGGGCTCGACACGCATCCGTGGCTGGCCGACCACGCCGTGATGGGTTCGGTGCTGCTGCCGGGTACGGCCTTTGTGGAGCTGGCGGTTCGTGCCGGTGACCAGGTGGGTTGTGACCAGGTCGAGGAGTTGACGCTGGAGGCGCCGCTGGTGCTTCCCGAGGTGGGAGGCGTTCAGCTTCAGCTCTCGGTGGGTGCGCCCGACGGCTCCGGTCGTCGTGGGTTCGAGGTGTACTCGCGGTTCGAGGACGCGGCCGCCGATGAGCCGTGGCTGCGCCATGCCTCGGGTGTGCTGGTGGAGGGCGCTTCGGAGCCGTCGTTCGACCTGGAGGTGTGGCCGCCGGCGGGTGCGACGCCGATTGCGCTCGATGGTCTGTATGAGGCCATGGCGGGGCTGGGGCTCGCTTACGGGCCGGTGTTCCAGGGGCTGACGTCCGCGTGGCGAGTCGGTGGCGAGGTCTACGCCGAGCTGGAGCTGCCGGAGGAGGCGCGGGCCGAGGCGGATGCGTTCGGTCTGCATCCTGCGCTGTTGGATTCCGCGCTGCATGCGGTGGGTCTTGGTGGTCTGGTCGAGGGTGAGGACGGGGCGCGGCTGCCGTTCGCGTGGGCTGGTGTGTCGCTGCACGCGGTGGGTGCATTGGCACTGCGGGTGCGGTTGTCGTCGGCCGGTGCGGACGCGGTGTCGCTGGCGGTGGCCGATGGTGCCGGGCGTGCGGTGCTGTCGGTGGACTCGCTGGTGCTGCGGCCGGTGTCGGCCGAGCAGATCGGTGGTGCGCGGGGCGGTCGTCAGGACTCGCTCTTCCGCCTGGAGTGGGTCGGCCTGCCCGCGACCGTGTCCTCCGCCCCCGTGCCGACGGCCCGCTGGGCGGCGCTCGGTTCGGGCGACCTCGGGCTCGGGTCGGTTGGCGCCGAGATCGCGACGTACGCGGATCTGGCCGCCCTGACCGAGGCGGTCGCGGCGGGTGGCGAAACGCCTGAGCTGGTGTTCGTCTCGCCGTCCGCCGAGGGCGGCGAGGATGTGGCGGGTGCGGCACACCGGGCCACCGCCGAGGCGCTGGAGCTGGTCCAGGCGTGGCTGGCCGATGAGCGGTTCGCGGAGGCGCGTCTGGTCGTGCTGACCTCGGGTGCCGTGGCCGTCGGCGCGGAGGAGTCGCTGGACGATCCGGCCCAGGCCGCGGTGTGGGGTCTGCTGCGCTCGGCGCAGTCGGAGAACCCGGAACGCCTTGTGCTCGTCGACCTCGACGGCCGGGACGCGTCGTTCCGTACGCTGTCCGCCGCGCTCGCCTCGGGGGAGTCGCAGCTCGCGCTGCGTGCGGGCGAGGTGCGGGTGCCGCGCCTGGCGCGGGCTGCCGCCGCGAGCTCGGGTTCCGGGGAGGCCGCGCCGGAGTTCGACGCCGAGGGCACGGTCCTGGTGACCGGGGCGAGTGGCACGCTGGGTGGTCTGCTGGCCCGCCACCTGGTGGTGGAGCGTGGCGTACGGCGTCTGCTGCTGGTCAGCCGCCGTGGCGACCAGGCTCCGGGCGCGACTGAACTCCGGTCTGCGCTGGTCGAGTTGGGTGCCGAGGTGCGGTGGGCGGCGTGTGATGTCGCCGATCGTGACCAGTTGGCCGAGGTGCTCGGGGCGATTCCGGCGGAGCATCCGCTGACGGCCGTGGTGCATACGGCCGGTGTGCTGGATGACGGCGTGGTCGGTTCGCTGACGTCGGAGCGGTTGGAGCGGGTGCTGCGTCCGAAGGTGGACGCGGCCTGGAATCTGCATGAGCTGACTCGCGACCTGGACCTGTCGGCGTTTGTTCTCTTCTCGTCCGCCGCTGGTGTCTTCGGCAATGCGGGTCAGGGCAACTACGCCGCCGCCAACGCCTTCCTGGACGCCCTGGCCCAGCACCGTGCCGGGCGCGGTCTGCCCGGCACCTCGCTGGCCTGGGGTCTGTGGGCCGACTCCAGTGCGATGACCGGTGACTTGGACGACGCGGATGTGTCCCGGATGAGCCGGGGCGGTGTCCTCGCGCTGTCCGCCACCGAGGGTCTGGAGCTGTTCGACGTCGCCGGCCGTCTCGGCGAGGCGCTGCTGGTGCCGATGTCGCTGGACATGGCCGCGCTCCGGGCGCAGGCGTCCGGCGGTGCGCTGTCGCCGCTGTTCCGTGGGCTGGTGCGGGTTCCGGCGCGGCGTGCGGCGGAGGGTGCGGCGGCGTCGGGTGCGCTGGCGCGGCGGCTCGCCGGGCTGGACGCGGCCGAGCAGCTCGATGTGCTGCTGGACCTGGTCCGTACGAACGTCGCGACGGTGCTCGGATACGCCGGTCCGGAGACGGTTGACCCCGACCGCTCCTTCCGTGAGCTGGGCTTTGACTCGCTGACGGCGGTGGAGTTGCGGAATGCGCTGGGTGCGGTGAGTGAGCTGCGGCTGCCCGCGACGCTGGTCTTCGACTACCCGACGCCGGTGGTGTTGGCGGAGTTCCTGCGCGCTGAGGTGGTCGGTGCGGCGGCTGCTGTGTCCGGGCCGGTGGTGGTGACGGCCGCTGATGATGAGCCGATCGCGATTGTGGGGTTGGGCTGTCGTTATCCGGGTGGGGTGGAGACTCCGGAGGATCTGTGGCGGCTGGTCATGGAGGGCCGGGACGCGATCTCGGAGTTCCCGACCGACCGTGGCTGGGACCTCGGGGCGCTTTACCACGAGGACCCGGACCACAGCGGTACGAGCTACGCCCGTGAGGGCGGCTTCGTGGAGGAGGCGGGCCACTTCGACCCGAGCTTCTTCGGTATCTCGCCGCGTGAGGCCCTCGCGATGGATCCGCAACAGCGGTTGCTGCTGGAGACGTCGTGGGAGGCGTTCGAGCGGGCCGGGATCGATCCCGGTGTGCTGCGCGGCAGCAGGACCGGTGTCTTCGCGGGCGTCATGTACCACGACTACGCCTCGCTGCTGGAGCGGGTGCCGGAGGGCGTCGAAGGCTTCCTCGGTACGGGCAATGCGGCGAGTGTGATTTCGGGGCGGTTGGCGTACACGTTTGGTCTTGAGGGGCCGACGATTACGGTGGATACGGCGTGTTCGTCGTCGTTGGTGGCGTTGCATCTGGCGGTTCAGGCGCTGCGGAACGGTGAGTGTTCGCTGGCGTTGGCCGGTGGTGTGACGGTGATGGCGACTCCGGCGCCGTTTGTGGAGTTCAGTCGTCAGCGTGGGCTTGCGGCGGATGGTCGGTGCAAGGCGTTCTCGGCGGATGCGGATGGTACGGGGTGGTCCGAGGGTGCGGGCATGCTGCTGGTGGAGCGGCTGTCGGACGCGCGGAAGAACGGGCATCCGGTGCTGGCGGTGGTGCGGGGTTCCGCGATCAACCAGGACGGTGCGTCCAATGGTTTGACGGCGCCGAATGGTCCGTCGCAGCAGCGGGTGATTCGTCAGGCGTTGGCGAATGCGGGTCTGTCGACTGGTGATGTGGATGCGGTCGAGGCGCATGGCACGGGTACGTCGCTGGGTGATCCGATCGAGGCGCAGGCGCTGATGGCCACGTATGGCCAGGAGCGGGATGCGGAGCGGCCGTTGCTGCTCGGTTCGATCAAGTCGAACATGGGCCACACGCAGGCTGCTGCCGGTGTTGCGGGGATCATCAAGATCGTGATGGCGATGCGGCACGGTGTGTTGCCGCGTACGTTGCACGCGCAGGAGCCGTCGCCGCATATTGACTGGTCGGCGGGTGCGGTGTCGTTGTTGCAGGAGTCGGTGGAGTGGCCGGAGGTTGGTCGTCCGCGGCGGGCGGCTGTGTCCTCGTTCGGTTTCAGCGGGACCAACGCGCACACGATCATCGAGCAGGCCCCGGCCATCGAGGACGAGGCCCCGGGCGAGGCGGCGACCGCGCCTGGCGTGACGTCGTGGCCGCTGTCGGCGAAGACCGCCGACGCCCTGCGTGCGCAGGCCGTGCGGCTCCGTTCCTACCTGGACGAGCGGCCGGAGATCGCACCGGCCGACCTCGGCTACTCGCTCGCGACCACGCGCGCCGCGCTGGACCACCGCGCGGTGCTGGTGGCCGACGACCGCGAGGGTTTCCTGCGCGGTCTGGACGCCCTGGCACGCGGCGAGTCCGGTGCGGAGGTGATCCAGGGGTCGGGCGCGGCCGTCGGCAAGGTGGCGTTCCTGTTCACCGGGCAGGGCAGCCAGCGGCTCGGCACGGGCCGTGAGCTCTACGACGCCTGTCCGGCGTTCGCGGAGGCGCTGGACGTGGTCTGCGATGCGCTGGACGCGCATCTGGAACGGCCGCTGAAGACGGTGCTGTTCGGGGAGGACGCCGAGGCGCTGGATCAGACCGGGTTCACTCAGCCTGCGTTGTTCGCGATCGAGGTGGCGCTGTTCCGGCTGGTGGAGATGTGGGGTCTGAAGGCGGACTTCCTCTCCGGGCATTCGATCGGTGAGCTGGCCGCCGCCCATGTGGCCGGTGTCCTCTCCCTCGCGGACGCGGCGAAGCTGGTGGCCGCGCGTGGCCGCCTGATGCAGGAGCTGCCTGCCGGTGGCGCGATGATCGCCGTCCAGGCGTCCGAGGACGAGGTGCTGCCGCTGCTCACCGACCGCGTGAGCATCGCCGCCCTCAACGGCCCGACCTCGGTCGTGGTCGCGGGTGATGAGGACGCGACTCTGGAGATCGCGGCGGGCTTCGAGGCGCAGGGTCGGAAGACCAAGCGGCTCACCGTGAGCCACGCGTTCCACTCCCCGCGCATGGACGGGATGCTGGAGGCGTTCCGTGCGGTGGCCGAGGGTCTGTCGTACGAGGCTCCGCGCATTCCGATCGTGTCGAATCTGACCGGTGGCGTGGTGTCCGCCGAGGAGATCACGACGGCCGACTTCTGGGTGCGCCACGTCCGCGAGGCCGTCCGCTTCCTCGACGGCGTCCGGACGATGGAAGCCCAGGGCGTCACCACTTACGTTGAGTTGGGTCCCGACGGTGTCCTCACCGCCATGGCCCAGGAGTGCGTCACCGACCCCGAGTCCGCCGGATTCGCCGCCATGTTGCGGGCCGGGCGGCCCGAGGCGCGGGCGGTCCACGCCGCCGTGGCGCGGGCGCATGTCCGTGGTGTGGCGGTGGACTGGGAGGCGGTCTTCGCCGGTACGGGCGCCGCTCGGGTCGAGCTGACCGACCTGCCGACGTACGCCTTCCAGCGTCGCCGGTACTGGCCCCAGGCGTCGGCGTACGGCGTCGGCGGCACGGCGGGGCTCGGACTGGCCGCCGCCGACCACCCGCTCGTAGGTGCCGTTGTACCGCTCGCGGGCGGCGATGGGCTGCTGCTGACCGGGCGGATCTCGGCGCAGACGCATCCGTGGCTGCTCGACCACGCCGTGATGGGTTCGGTGTTGCTGCCGGGTACGGCCTTTGTGGAGCTGGCGGTTCGTGCCGGTGACCAGGTGGGTTGTGACCAGGTCGAGGAGTTGACGCTGGAGGCGCCGCTGGTGCTTCCCGAGGCGGGAGGCGTCCAGCTTCAGCTGTCCGTCGGCGCGTCGGACGGCTCCGGTCGTCGTGGGTTCGAGGTGTACTCGCGGTTCGAGGACGCGGCCGCCGATGAGCCGTGGCTGCGCCACGCCTCCGGTGCGCTCGTGGAGGGCGCCCCGACGCCGTCGTTCGACCTGAGCGCGTGGCCGCCGGCCGGTGCGACGCCGGTCGAGCTCGACGGTCTCTACGAGGGCATGGCGGGCCTGGGGCTCGCTTACGGCCCGGTGTTCCAGGGGCTGACGTCCGCGTGGCGGCTCGATGGCGAGGTCTACGCCGAGCTGGAGCTGCCGGAGGACGGGCAGTCCGACGCGGGGCTGTTCGGTCTGCATCCTGCGCTGTTGGATTCCGCGCTGCATGCGGTGGGTCTTGGTGGTCTGGTCGAGGGTGAGGACGGGGCGCGGCTGCCGTTCGCGTGGGCTGGTGTGTCGCTGCACGCGGTGGGTGCTTCGGTGCTGCGGGTGCGGTTGTCGTCGGCCGGTGCGGACGCGGTGTCGCTGGCGGTGGCCGATGGTGCCGGGCGTGCGGTGCTGTCGGTGGACTCGCTGGTGCTGCGGCCGGTGTCGGCCGAGCAGATCGGCGGTGCGCGCGGTGGCCGTGGGGATTCCCTCTTCCGCCTGGAGTGGACCGAGTTCGCGGCCGAGAAGGACGCGCGGGTCGGCGGCGGCTGGGTGGTGCTCGGCTCCGAGGCGCTGGAGCGCGGCCTTTCCGGCCCGGACGTGGCCGCGTACCCGGATCTGGCCGCGCTGGGCGCGGCGATCGAGTCGGGCACGGCAGTGGCCGATGAGGTGCTCGTCGACTTCTCGTCCGACGGTGACGGCGGTCCGGCCGCCGTGCACCGGGCCACGGCCAGGGCGTTGGAGCTGGTCCAGGCGTGGCTGGCCGATGAGCGGTTCGCGGATGCGCGTCTGGTCGTGGTGACCTCCGGCGCGGTGGCCACCGAGGCCGCTGAGCCGGTGGCGGACCTGGCGGGTGCCGCCGTATGGGGTCTGCTGCGCTCGGCCCAGTCGGAGAACCCGGGCCGGTTCGTCCTGGTCGACGTCGACGGTGCGGCCGGTTCGCTGTCGGCGGTCGCGGGTGCGCCGGGGTCCGGCGAACCGCAGGTGGCCGTACGGAACGGGGCGCTGCGCGCGCCGCGTCTGGCGCGGGCCGCCGTGGACACCGAGCAGCCGCTCGATGTCGATGCCGAGGGCACGGTGCTGGTGACCGGTGCGAGTGGCACGCTGGGTGGTCTGCTGGCCCGCCACTTGGTGGTGGAGCGTGGCGTACGGCGTCTGCTGCTGGTGAGCCGCCGTGGCGACCAGGCCCCGGGTGCGGCCGAACTCAGCGCTGAGCTTGTCGAGTTGGGTGCCGGCGTGCGCTGGGCGGCGTGTGATGTGGCGGACCGGGACGCGCTCGCCGCGACCCTCGCCGACATCCCCGCCGAGCATCCGCTCACGGCGGTCGTCCACACGGCGGGTGTGCTGGATGACGGTGTGATCGGTTCGCTGACGCCGGAGCGGTTGGAGCGGGTGCTGCGTCCGAAGGTGGACGCGGCCTGGAATCTGCATGAGCTGACCCGCGACCTGGACTTGTCGGCGTTCGTTCTCTTCTCGTCCGCCGCTGGTGTCTTCGGCAATGCGGGTCAGGGCAACTACGCCGCCGCCAACGCCTACCTGGACGCCCTCGCCCAGCACCGCCGGGCGCACGGACTGGCCGGCACCTCGCTGGCCTGGGGTCTGTGGGCCGACTCCAGCGGGATGACCGGCGATTTGGACGACGCCGATGTGTCCCGGATGAGCCGGGGCGGCGTGGTCGCGCTCTCCGCGACTGAGGGTCTGGAGCTGTTCGACGCCGCGTACCGCACGGACGAGGCGCTGCTCGTGCCCGTCCGGCTGGACCTGGCCGTGCTGCGCGCCGAGGCGGCGTCGGCCGGTGCGGTCGCGCCGCTGCTGCGGGGGCTGGTGCGGGTTCCGGCGCGGCGTGCGGCGGAGGGTGCGGCGGCGTCGGGTGCGCTGGCGCGGCGGCTCGCCGGTCTGAGCGAGGCCGAGCAGCTCGACGCCCTGCTGGAGCTGGTCCGTACGCAGGTCGCCGCCGTACTCGGCCATGACTCGCTGGACACCGTCGAACCGCATCGCTCCTTCCGTGAGCTGGGCTTTGACTCGCTGACGGCGGTGGAGTTGCGGAATGCGCTGGGTGCGGTGAGTGAGCTGCGGCTGCCCGCGACGCTGGTCTTCGACTACCCGACGCCGGTGGTGTTGGCGGAGTTCCTGCGTACTGAGGTGGTCGGTGCGGCGGCTGCTGTGTCCGGGCCGGTGGTGGTGGCGGCGGCGGATGATGAGCCGATCGCGATTGTGGGGTTGGGCTGTCGTTATCCGGGTGGGGTGGAGACTCCGGAGGATCTGTGGCGGCTGGTCATGGAGGGCCGGGACGCGATCTCCGAGTTCCCGACCGACCGCGGCTGGGATCTGGACGGGCTCTACCACCCGGACCCCGACCACCCGGGCACCTCGTACTCCCGCGAGGGCGGCTTCGTCGACCGGGCGGGCCACTTCGACCCGAGCTTCTTCGGTATCTCGCCGCGTGAGGCCCTCGCGATGGATCCGCAGCAGCGGTTGCTGCTGGAGACGTCGTGGGAGGCGTTCGAGCGGGCCGGGATCGCCCCGGGCGCGCTGCGCGGCAGCAGGACCGGTGTCTTCGCCGGTGTGATGTACCACGACTACGCCTCCTCGCTGCCGGCGCTTCCGGAGGGCGTGGAGGGATTCGTCGGTACGGGCAATGCGGCGAGTGTGATTTCGGGGCGGTTGGCGTACACGTTTGGTCTTGAGGGGCCGACGATTACGGTGGATACGGCGTGTTCGTCGTCGTTGGTGGCGTTGCATCTGGCGGTTCAGGCGCTGCGGAACGGTGAGTGTTCGCTGGCGCTCGCGGGTGGTGTGACGGTGATGGCGACTCCGGCGCCGTTTGTGGAGTTCAGTCGTCAGCGTGGGCTTGCGGCGGATGGCCGGTGCAAGGCGTTCTCGGCGGATGCGGATGGTACGGGGTGGTCCGAGGGTGCGGGCATGCTGCTGGTGGAGCGGCTGTCGGACGCGCGGAAGAACGGGCATCCGGTGCTGGCGGTGGTGCGGGGTTCCGCGATCAACCAGGACGGTGCGTCCAATGGTTTGACGGCGCCGAATGGTCCGTCGCAGCAGCGCGTGATTCGTCAGGCGTTGGCGAATGCGGGTCTGTCGACTGGTGATGTGGATGCGGTCGAGGCGCATGGCACGGGCACCAGCCTTGGTGATCCGATCGAGGCGCAGGCGCTGATGGCCACGTATGGCCAGGAGCGGGATGCGGAGCGGCCGTTGCTGCTCGGTTCGATCAAGTCGAACATGGGCCACACGCAGGCTGCTGCCGGTGTTGCGGGGATCATCAAGATCGTGATGGCGATGCGGCACGGTGTGTTGCCGCGTACGTTGCACGCGCAGGAGCCGTCGCCGCATATTGACTGGTCGGCGGGTGCGGTGTCGTTGTTGCAGGAGTCGGTGGAGTGGCCGGAGTCGGGTCGTCCCCGGCGGGCGGCTGTGTCCTCGTTCGGCTTCAGCGGGACCAACGCGCACACGATCATCGAGCAGGCCCCTGAGCCCGAACCGGCGGAGGCTCCCACCGCCCCGGTCGCCCAGCCGTCCGTTCTGCCGTGGGTGCTCTCCGGCAAGAACACCGACGCGCTGCGCGCCCAGGCCGAGCGGCTGCTCGCCGATGTCGAGGGGCGGCCGGAGCTGTCGCTGACCGACCTGGCGTACTCGCTCGCGACCACGCGGGCCGCGCTGGACCACCGCGCGGTGGTCGTCGGCGGGGACCGGGCCGGGCTGGCCTCGGGCTTGGAGGCGCTGGCACGTGGCGAGTCGGTGGCCGGGTTCACCGAAGGCGCGGTGGCGGACGGCAAGGTGGCGTTCCTGTTCACGGGGCAGGGCAGCCAGCGGCTCGGCATGGGCCGTGAGCTGTACGACGCCTACCCGGCGTTCGCCGAGGCGTTCGACGTGGTCTGCGATGCGCTGGACGCGCATCTGGAACGGCCGTTGAAGACGGTGCTGTTCGGGGAGGACGCCGAGGCGCTGGATCAGACCGGGTTCACTCAGCCTGCGTTGTTCGCGATCGAGGTGGCGCTGTTCCGGCTGGTGGAGATGTGGGGTCTGAAGGCGGACTTCCTCTCCGGGCATTCGATCGGTGAGCTGGCCGCCGCCCATGTGGCCGGTGTCCTCTCCCTCGCGGACGCGGCGAAGCTGGTGGCCGCGCGTGGCCGCCTGATGCAGGAGCTGCCTGCCGGTGGCGCGATGATCGCCATCCAGGCGTCCGAGGACGAGATACTGCCGCAGCTCACCGACCGCGTGAGCATCGCCGCCCTCAACGGGCCGACCTCCGTCGTCATCGCGGGCGACGAGGACGCGACTCTGGAGATCGCGGCGGGCTTCGAGGCACAGGGCCGTAAGACCAAGCGCCTCACCGTCAGCCACGCGTTCCACTCCCCGCGCATGGACGGGATGCTCGACGCCTTCCGTGCGGTGGCCGAGGGCCTGACGTACGAGGCCCCCCGCATCCCCATCGTCTCCAACCTCACCGGGACCGTCGTCCCCGCCGAGGAGATCACGACCGCCGACTTCTGGGTGCGCCACGTCCGCGAAGCCGTCCGCTTCCTCGACGGCGTCCGCACCCTCGAAGCCCAGGGCGTCACCACCTACCTCGAACTCGGCCCCGACGGTGTCCTCACCGCCATGGCCCAGGAGTGCGTCACCGACCCCGAGTCCGACGCCGCCTTCGCCGCCGTGCTGCGCAAGGACCGCCCCGAGGCCGAGACGCTGACGGCCGCCATCGCCCGGGCGCACGTCCGTGGCGTGGCAGTCGACTGGGAGGCGTTCTTCGCGGGGACCGGCGCCCAGCGCACCGAGTTGCCGACGTATCCCTTCCAGCGCGAGCGCTACTGGCTGGAGGCTCCCGCCGGAGCCGTGGGCGACGTGGTCTCGGCCGGTCTCGGCGCGGCCGATCACCCGCTGCTGGGCGCGGCGGTGGATCTGCCCGATTCCGAGGGCTTCCTCTTCACGGGCCGGCTCTCGCTCCGTACGCACCCCTGGCTGGCCGACCACGCCGTCATGGACACCGTGATGCTGCCCGGTACGGCCCTGGTCGAGCTGGCGGTGCGCGCCGGTGACCAGGTCGGCTGCGATCTGCTGGACGAGCTGACCCTCGAAGCGCCGCTGATCCTTCCGGAGCGCGGCGGAGTGCAGCTTCGGGTCGCCGTGGACGAGCCCGACGGCCCCGAGGGGCGGCGCGCGCTGACCGTCTACTCGCGGCTGGAGGACGCCGCCGACGAGCCGTGGATCCGGCACGCCTCCGGTGTGCTCACGGTCTCCGGCTCCGCCACCGTGAACACCGGCACCGCGGAATGGCCCCCGGCCGCCACCGGGACCACTGATGACCTCGAACCGCTCGACGTGGACGGGCTGTACGACGGCTTCGCCGCGCTCGGCCTCGCCTACGGGCCGGTGTTCCAGGGGCTGCGGGCCGCCTGGCGGCGCGGGGACGAGGTGTTCGCCGAGGTGGCGCTCGACGAGGACCGGCAGGGCGAGGCCCGTGCGTACGGGCTGCACCCGGCGCTGCTGGACGCCGCGCTGCACACGGTGGCGCTCGGTGGGTTCTTCCCGGCCGAGGAGGCTGGGCAGGCCCGGCTGCCGTTCTCGTGGGACGCCGTACGGCTGCACGCGGTCGGCGCGACCGCGCTGCGGGTGCGAGTCTCCCCGGCCGGGCAGGGCGCGGTGGCGCTGGAGATCACCGACGAGGCCGGTGCTCCGGTGGTGTCGGTCGGCTCGCTCGCGCTGCGGCCGCTGGACGCCGAGCAGTTCGCGGCCGCCCGTACCGCACACCACGAGGCGCTGTTCCGTCTCGACTGGGCCGCGCTGCCCGCCCCCGCCGAGCCGCGGCGGTCGGAGGACACCGCCCTGTGGGCCGTCCTGGACGGCACCGGCGGCGATCTGAAGATCACGGCCGCGCTGACGGACGCGGACACCGGTATCGAGGCCGAGACCTACGCGGGGCTCTCCGCGCTCGCCGAGGCGGTGGAGGCCGAGGGGATCGCGCCCGACGTGGTCCTCGTGCCGTGCCTGCCCGACCTGGGCACGCCCGGGGACACCGCGGGCGCCGCGCACACCGTCGTCCGGCGGACGCTGGCGCTGGTCCAGGAGTGGATCGCGGACGAGCGGTTCGCCGACTCCCGGCTGGTCCTCCTCACCCGTGGCGCGGTGGCCGTGACCACCGGCGACGACACCGGGGCCGAAGGGGGCGAAGGGGCCGAGGGCGTGGACGATCTGACCCACGCCGCCGCCTGGGGACTGGTGCGGTCGGCGCAGGCCGAGCACCCGGGCCGCTTCGTCCTGGTCGATGTCCAAGGCGACGTCGATGTCCACGGCGACCCGGCCGACGGCACCGCCAACGGCTGGCTCCCCGCCCTGGTCGCAGGGTTGCGGACGGACGAGCCTCAGCTTGCCGTCCGCGCCGGGACCGTCCACGCACCGCGCCTCGCTCGGGTGGCGGCCCTGGACGAGGCGGCCGTGCCCGGTCTCGACCCGAACGGCACCGTACTGATCACCGGCGCGTCCGGCACCCTGGGCGGGCAGTTGGCCCGCCATCTGGTGACCGAGCGCGGCGCCCGCCACCTGCTGCTGACCAGCCGCCGTGGCGCGGAGGCGGCGGGTGCCGCCGAACTGGCCGCCGAGCTGGGCGCGTTGGGCGCCGGGGTCACCTGGGCGGCGTGCGACGCGGCCGACCGGGACGCGCTCGCCGGCCTCCTGGCGGACATCCCCGCCGACCACCCCCTCACCGCCGTGATCCACGCGGCGGGCGTGCTGGACGACGGGATCATCGAATCCCTCACCCCGGAACGTGTCGAGCGGGTGCTGCGGCCCAAGGTGGACGCGGCGTGGAACCTCCATGAGCTGACCCGCGGCCTCGACCTGTCCGCCTTCGTGCTGTTCTCCTCGGCGGCCGGTGTCTTCGGCAACCCGGGGCAGGGCAACTACGCGGCGGCCAACACCTTCCTGGACGCCCTCGCCCAGCACCGCCGCGCCCAGGGCCTGCCCGCCACCTCCCTGGCCTTCGGCCTGTGGGAGGACGACGGCGGCATGGCCGCGACCCTCGCCGACGCCGACCGGCAGCGGATGAGCCGCGGCAGCATGGGCGCGCTGAGCAACGCCGAGGGCCTGGCCCTGTTCGACGTGTCCGCCCTCGCCGGACACGCGGTGCTGATCCCCGCCGCCCTGGACATCGCCGCCCTGCGCGCCCAGTCCACGGGCGGGGTCGCCCCGCTGCTGCGCGGGCTGATCCGCACCCCCGTACGGCGGGCCGCTGCCGGTGGCGGCGGGGCGGACGAGGCGGCGGGCCTCGCCGAGCGGCTCGCGGGCATGTCCGCGGCCGAACGGGACCGCTTCCTGCTCAACCTGGTCTGCGGTCAGGTGGCCACCGTGCTCGGCTACGGCAGCGCGGCGGCGATCGAACCCGGCGCGGCCTTCAAGGAGCTGGGCTTCGACTCGCTCACCGCCGTCGAACTCCGCAACCGGCTCGGCGCGGCCACCGGACTCCGGCTGCCCGCCACGCTGATCTTCGACTACCCGACCCCTGACGCCCTCACCGACCATCTGCGCGCGGAACTCCCGCACGGGGACGGCGGCGGCCCGTCGGTGTTCGGCGAACTCGACCGCCTGGAAGCCGCCCTGGCGGTGGCCGCCGACGACAGCGTCACCCGCTCCAGGATCACCATGCGCCTCCAGGCGCTCCTGGCGAAGTGGAACGACGCCCAGGAAGCGACCGGAGACGGCGACACCGACGACCACGACCTCGAATCCGCGACCGACGATGAGCTCTTCGACCTGCTCGACGACGAACTCGGCTCCTCCTGAACGGGAGCGTTCTGAACACATGAGCACCCCCTCCCTCTTCGCAAGGAGCCGACGCAATGGTGAATAACGAGGACAAGCTCCGGGATTACCTCAAGCGGGCCACCGCCGACCTGCGTCAGGCCCGCCGACAGCTTCGCGAGGTCGAGGAGCGGCACCAGGAGCCGATCGCGATCGTCGCGATGAGCTGCCGCTACCCGGGCGGTGTCCGCACCCCCGAGGAGCTGTGGCGGCTCGTCCTGGGCGGCGAGGACGCGATCTCCGGCTTCCCCACGGACCGCGGCTGGGACATCGAGTCGCTCTATGACGCCGACCCCGACCAGGCGGGCGCCAGCTATGTGAACGAGGGCGGATTCCTCTACGACGCGGGCGGCTTCGACCCCACGCTCTTCGGGATCTCGCCGCGCGAGGCCATGGCGATGGACCCGCAGCAGCGGCTGCTGCTGGAGACCTCCTGGGAGGCGTTCGAGCGGGCCGGGGTCGACCCGACCGGGCTGCGCGGCAGCCGGACCGGCGTCTTCGCGGGCGTGATGTACCACGACTACACCTCGCGGCTCGACTCCGTGCCCGAGGGAGTCGAAGGCTTCCTCGGCACCGGCAGCTCCGGCTCCATCGCCTCCGGCCGGGTGTCGTACACCTTCGGTCTGGAGGGCCCGGCGGTCACCGTCGACACGGCGTGTTCGTCGTCGCTGGTCACCCTGCACATGGCCGTCCAGGCGCTGCGAGGCGGCGAATGCTCCCTCGCGCTCGCGGGCGGTGTCACGGTGATGGCCACCCCCTCGACGTTCACCGAGTTCAGCCGGCAGCGCGGACTCGCCGCCGACGGCCGCTGCAAGCCCTTCGCCGCCGCCGCGGACGGCACCGGCTGGGGCGAGGGCGTGGGCATGCTGCTGGTCGAGCGGCTGTCGGACGCGCGGAAGAACGGCCATCCGGTGCTGGCGATCGTGCGCGGAAGCGCCATCAACCAGGACGGTGCCTCCAACGGCCTGACCGCGCCCAACGGCCCGTCCCAGCAGCGCGTCATCCACCAGGCGCTCACCAACGGCCGCCTCTCCGCGGCCGATGTCGATGCCGTCGAGGCACACGGCACGGGTACCACCCTGGGCGACCCGATCGAGGCGCAGGCGCTGCTGGCCACCTACGGCCAGGAGCACACCGAGGACCAGCCGCTGCTGCTCGGCTCGATCAAGTCCAACATCGGGCACACCCAGGCGGCGGCCGGTGTCGCCGGCATCATCAAGATGGTCATGGCGATTCGCCATGGCGTCCTGCCCAGGACCCTGCACATCGACGAGCCGACCCCGCATGTCGACTGGTCGGCGGGCGCGGTGTCGCTGCTCGCCGAGACCACCCCCTGGCCGGAGACCGACCACCCGCGCCGGGCCGCCGTGTCCTCCTTCGGCTTCAGCGGCACCAACGCGCACACCATCCTGGAGCAGGCCCCCGCCGAGGAGGCAGAGGAGGCCGAGGAAGCCACCGGGCGACCGGCCCCGTCGTCCGAGCGGCTGGACGTGGTGCCGTGGGCGGTGTCGGGCAAGAGCGCGGCGGCGCTGCGCGCCCAGGCGCAGCGGCTGCTGGCCCATATCGAGGCCGACCCCGGGCTGAGCCCGGCCGACGTGGGCCTCTCGCTGGCCACCACCCGGGCCCAGCTCGACCACCGCGCCGTGGTGCGCGGCCACGACCGCGCCGAGCTGCTGGCCGGGCTCACGGCCCTGGCCGAGGGCGGTATGGCGGCGGGTGTCGCCCAGGGCTCCGTCGTCGGCGGCCGGACGGCGTTCGTGTTCCCGGGGCAGGGGTCGCAGTGGGCCGGTATGGCGGTGGGGCTGATGGACGCCTCGCCGGTGTTCGCCGCGCGGATCGAGGAGTGTGCCGCGGCGCTGGCGGAGTTCACCGACTGGTCGTTGGTGGAGGTGCTGCGGGGCGCCGAGGGCGCGCCGTCGCTGGAGCGGGTGGACGTCGTTCAGCCGGTGCTGTTCGCGGTCATGGTTTCGCTGGCGGAGCTGTGGCGTTCGCTGGGTGTCGTCCCGGCGGCCGTGGTCGGCCACTCCCAGGGTGAGATCGCGGCCGCGTGTGTGGCGGGGATTCTGTCGCTGCGGGACGCGGCGCGGGTGGTGGCGTTGCGGAGCCAGGCGATCGGCCGGGTGCTGGCGGGCAAGGGCGGCATGGTGTCCGTGGCATTGCCGGTGGCGGAGGTCCGGGAGCGGATCGCGGCGTGGGGCGAGGAGCGCATCTCTGTCGCTGCCGTCAACGGCCCCTCGTCGGCGGTGGTTTCGGGCGAGCCGGAGGCGCTGGACGAGCTGGTCGCCGCGTGTGAGGCCGATGAGGTGCGGGCGCGCCGGGTGCCGGTGGACTACGCCTCGCACTCGGCCCAGGTCGAGTTGCTCCGTGACGAGCTGCTGGAGCTGCTGGCGCCCGTAGAGCCCAGGACGGCCGAGGTGCCGTTCCTGTCGACGGTGACGGGGGAGTGGGTCGAGGGTCCGGAGCTGGACGCCGAGTACTGGTTCACCAACCTCCGTCGCACCGTCGAGCTGGAGGGTGCGGTGCGCCGTCTGCTGGACGAGGGCTTCGGAGCCTTCATCGAGTCCAGCGCCCACCCTGTCCTGACCATGGGCGTGCAGGAGACCGCCGAGGACGCGGGCCGGGAGGCTGCCGCGATCGGGTCGTTGCGCCGTGACGAGGGTGGCCTGGACCGCTTCTGGGCCTCGCTGGGCGAGGCATGGACACGCGGCGTCACCGTCGACTGGGACGCGGTGTTCGACGGCACGGGCGCGGAGCGCGTCGAGCTGCCCACGTACGCCTTCCAGCACCAGCACTACTGGCTGGAGGCGGGCACCCCCGCCGCTGCCGCCACCGCCGCAGACCCCGTCGAGGCCCGCTTCTGGGAGGCCGTGGAGCGCGAGGACTGGCAGGCGCTCGCCGCCGAGCTGGACGTCGACGGCGACGAGCGGGTCAGCGCGCTGCTGCCCGCCCTGGCCACCTGGCGCAAGCAGAGCCGTGAGCGGTCCACGGTGGACGGCTGGCGCTACCGCGTCACCTGGAAGCCGCTCGCCGAAGGGCAGCCCGCGCGGCTGTCCGGCGCCTGGCTCGTCGTCGCCCCGGCCACCGAGGACGTCTGGACCGACGCCGTGACCGGTGTGCTCGTCGAACGCGGCGCCGACGTACGGCGGATCGCCGTGGACACCGACGCCGACGGCCGCAATGAGCTGATCGAGCGGCTGCGGGCCGCGCTCACCGAAACCGACGGCATCCCGTTCGCCGGAGTGTTGTCGCTGCTGGCCCTCGACGGCCACCCGCACCCCCGGCACCCCTCTGTTCCCGCCGGGGTGGCGGCGCAGCTCGCGCTCGTCCAGGCGCTGGGCGACGCGGAGATCGGCGCGCCGCTGTGGTCCGCCACCCGTGGCGCGGTCTCCGTCGGCGTTACGGACACTCTCGAATCCCCCGAGCAGGCGCTGGTCTGGGGGCTCGGCCGGGTGGCCGCGCTGGAGCACGGCGAGCGCTGGGGCGGTCTGGTCGACCTGCCCGGGGCGCCCGACGAGAAGGCGCTGGCCCGGCTGGTGACCGTGCTCGCCGGGGCCGAGGAGGAGGACCAGGTCGCGATCCGCGCCACCGGGCTGCTCGTACGCCGTCTGGTGCGCGCCCCGCTGGCCGCCACGCCCGCCGTACGGTCCTGGGAGCCGGCCGGTACGACGCTGGTCACCGGCGGTACGGGCGCGCTGGGCGCCCATGTGGCGCGCTGGCTGGCCAGTAACGGGGCCGAGCATCTGGTGCTCACCAGCCGCCGTGGTCTGGAGGCGCCGGGCGCGGCGGATCTGCGGTCCGAACTGACCGAGCTCGGCGCGAAGGTCACCATCGCCGCATGCGATGTGGCAGACCGCGCCCAGGTCGAGGCGCTGCTCGCGGACATCCCCGCCGAGCATCCGCTGACGGCCGTCGTCCACACGGCCGCCGTGCTGGACGACGGGGTGATCGAGGGCCTGACCCCGGACCAGGTGGACCGGGTGCTGAAGGTCAAGGTCGACGCCACCCGCCATCTGCACGAGCTCACCCGGGAGCTGGACCTCTCGGCGTTCGTGCTGTTCTCGTCCTTCGCGGCCACCTTCGGCGCGCCCGGACAGGGCAACTACGCGCCGGGCAACGCCTTCCTCGACGCCTTCGCCGAGCACCGGCGCGCCCAGGGCCTGCCCGCCACCTCGCTGGCCTGGGGCCCGTGGGGCGAGGGCGGGATGGCCGAGGGCGGCGTCGGCGACCGGATGCGCCGCCACGGCGTCATCGAGATGGCGCCGCGGTCGGCCGTCACCGCCCTCCAGCACGCGCTGGACCGCGACGAGTCGGTGCTGACCGTCGTCGACATGGAGTGGAAGCGCTTCGTTCTCGCCTTCACCTCCGGCCGCTCCCGTCCGCTGCTGCACGACCTGCCCGAGGCGCGGGACGTCATCCAGGACATGGCCGGGGACGCCGAGGCGGACGGCGCGGGCGTGGTGGCGCTGGCCCAGCAGCTCGCCGGGGTGCCGGACGCCGAGCAGGAGCGGCTGGTGCTGGAGCTGGTCCGCACCGCCGTCGCGGCCGTCCTGGGCTATGCGGGCGCGGACGACGTCGAGGCGGGCCGGGCCTTCAAGGAGCTGGGCTTCGACTCGCTGACGGCTGTGGAGCTGCGCAACCGGCTCGGCGCCGCCAGTGGGCTGAAGCTGCCGCCGACGCTGATCTTCGACTACCCCACCCCCACGGTGCTCGCGCGCCATCTGCGCACCGAGATCGCCGGCGGGCAGCAGGCGGCCGTGGCCGCGCTGCCGACCGCGGCGGCGCTCGCCGACGACGAGCCGATCGCCATCGTCTCCATGAGCTGCCGCTTCCCGGGCGGTGTGCGCACCCCCGAGGAGCTGTGGCAGTTGCTCACCTCCGGTGGCGACGCGCTGTCGGAGTTCCCGGGCGACCGCGGCTGGGACATCGAGTCCCTCTACAACCCGGACCCGGACGCGCAGGGCACCAGCTACACCCGCGAGGGCGGATTCCTCACCGGGGCCGCCGACTTCGACCCCACCTTCTTCGGGATCTCGCCGCGTGAGGCCATGGCGATGGACCCGCAGCAGCGGCTGCTGCTGGAGACCTCCTGGGAGGCGTTCGAGCGGGCGGGCATCGACCCGGCCACGCTGCACGGCACCCCGTCCGGTGTCTTCGTCGGCACCAATGGCTCCGACTACTCCATCGTCATGCGCAACAACACCGAGGGCTACGAGGGCCACCTGGCCACCGGCAGCGCCGCGAGCGTCGTCTCCGGCCGCCTCTCGTACACCTTCGGTCTGGAGGGCCCGGCGGTCACCGTCGACACCGCGTGCTCGGCGTCGCTGGTGGCGCTGCACCTGGCCGTCCAGTCGCTGCGCCAGGGCGAGTGCACGATCGCGCTCGCGGGCGGGGTGACCGTGATGGCCACCCCGGGCACCTTCATCGAGTTCAGCCGCCAGCGCGGACTGTCCTCCGACGGCCGCAGCAAGGCGTTCTCCTCGGACGCGGACGGCTTCAGCCCGGCCGAGGGCGTGGGCATGCTGCTGGTCGAGCGGCTGTCGGACGCGCGGAAGAACGGCCACCCGGTGCTGGCGGTGGTGCGGGGTTCGGCCATCAACCAGGACGGTGCGTCCAACGGTCTGACGGCGCCCAACGGCCCGTCCCAGCAGCGCGTCATCCGGCAGGCCCTGGCCAACGCCCGGCTGTCCGCCGCCGAGGTGGACGTGGTCGAGGCACACGGCACCGGTACGACGCTGGGTGACCCGATCGAGGCGCAGGCGCTGCTCGCCACCTACGGCCAGGAGCGGCCCGAAGGACAGCCCCTGCTGCTCGGCTCCATCAAGTCCAACATCGGCCACGCCCAGGCGGCGGCCGGTGTCGCGGGTGTGATGAAGCTCGTGCTCGCGCTGCGCCACGGCGTCCTGCCGGAGTCGCTGCACATCGTCGAGCCCACTCCGCATGTGGACTGGTCGGCGGGCGAGGTCGAGCTGCTGACCGAGGCGCGCGAGTGGCCGGAGACCGGCCGTCCGCGCCGGGCCGCGGTGTCCTCGTTCGGCTTCAGCGGCACCAACGCCCACGCCATCATCGAGCAGGCCCCGGCCGAGGAGCCGGACGAGACCGAGCCGGCGACCCGGCGGCCCGGCGCGCTGCCGTGGACGGTGTCCGGCAAGAGCGAGGCCGCGCTGCGCGCCCAGGCCGCCAAGCTGCTGGCCCATCTCGACGCGGACCCGGCCCTGCGCCCGCTGGACATCGGCCACTCGCTGGCCACCACCCGCGCCGCCTTCGAGCAGCGCGCGGTGCTGGTGGGCACGGATCGGGACGAATTCGCCGGCGGTTTGGACGCCCTCGCTAGGGGGCAGGTCCTGCCCAACCTGGTGCAGGGGGCCTCAATCGGGGGCAAGGCCGCATTCGTGTTCCCAGGACAGGGGTCACAATGGGTAGGCATGGCCGTGGAGCTGTTGGATGCTTCACCGGTGTTCGCTGCCCGTATTGATGAGTGTGCCGCCGCGCTCGCAGAGTTCACCGACTGGTCGTTGGTGGATGTGCTGCGCGAGGCGGAGGGCGCACCGTCACTGGAGCGGGTGGACGTTGTTCAGCCGGTGTTGTTCTCCGTGATGGTTTCGCTCGCGGAGCTGTGGCGTTCGCTGGGTGTGCGGCCCTCGGCCGTGGTCGGCCACTCGCAGGGCGAGATCGCCGCCGCGTGTGTGGCCGGAGCCCTGTCGCTGCGGGACGCTGCCCGGGTGGTGGCGCTGCGCAGTCAGGCGATCGGCCGGGTGCTGGCGGGCAAGGGCGGCATGGTGTCGGTGGCGCTGCCGGTGGCGGACGTGCGTGAGCGGATCGCGGCGTGGGGCGAGGAGCGCATCTCCGTCGCGGCGGTCAACGGTCCGTCCTCGGTGGTCGTCTCCGGTGAGCCGACCGCGCTGGACGAGCTGGTCGCCGCGTGTGAGGCCGATGAGGTGCGGGCGCGCCGGGTGCCGGTGGACTACGCCTCGCACTCCGCGCAGGTCGAGTTGCTCCGTGACGAGCTGCTGGAGCTGCTGGCGCCCGTAGAGCCCAAGACGGCCGAGGTGCCGTTCCTGTCGACGGTGACGGGGGAGTGGGTCGAGGGTTCCGAGCTGGACGCCGAGTACTGGTTCACCAACCTCCGTCGCACGGTGGAGCTGGAGGGCGCGGTCCGGCGGCTGCTGGACGAGGGCTTCGGGGTGTTCATCGAGTCCAGCGCCCATCCGGTGCTGACGATGGGGGTGCAGGAGACCGCCGAGGACGCGGGCCGGGAGGCTGCCGCGATCGGGTCGTTGCGCCGTGACGAGGGTGGTCTGGACCGCTTCTGGATCTCCGTCGGCGAGGCGTGGACGCGTGGCGTCGGCGTGGACTGGGACGCGGTGTACGAGGGGACCGGCGCCGAGCGCGTCGAGCTGCCCACGTACGCCTTCCAGCACCAGAGCTACTGGCCGCAGGCGGTCGACGCCCCGGCCGACGAGTCGGGCACGCCGTCCGATGCCGTCGACGCCCGCTTCTGGGAGGCCGTCGAGCGCGAGGACCTGGCGTCGCTGGCCGACACCCTCGCGTTCGAGGACGAGGCCGAGCGGTCCTCGCTCGGCGCCGTCCTGCCCGCCCTGGCCACTTGGCGCAAGCAGGCCCGTGAGCAGTCCACGGTGGACGGCTGGCGCTACCGCGTGACCTGGACCTCGCTGACCGAGGCGCAAGCCCCGCGGCTGTCCGGGACCTGGCTGCTGGCCGTGCCCGAGTCGGCCGCCGTCGACGACTGGACGCTCGGCGCGGTCCGGATGCTCACCGAACGCGGCGCCGAGGTACGGCAGATCACCCCGACCGCCGTGGAGTCGGACCGCGCGTCGCTGACCCGTCTGGTGCGCGAGGAGCTGGCCGACACCGCGACCGTCTCGGGTGTGCTGTCACTGCTCGCCTTCGACCAGGGCACCGCGCCCGGCACCGACGGCGTCAACGCCGGGCTGATCGGCACCGCCGTACTGATCCAGGCGCTGGGCGACGCCGGGGTGGACGCGCCGCTGTGGTGTGCCACCCGGGGCGCGGTCGCCGTCGGGCAGACGGACACCGTGGACTCCCCCGAGCAGGCGCTCGTCTGGGGCCTGGGCCGGACCGCGGCCCTGGAGTACCCGGAGCGCTGGGGCGGTCTGGTCGACCTGCCCGGATCGCCCGACGAGCGGGCGCTGGCCCGGCTCGCCGGAGTGCTCGCCGGGACCGACGGCGAGGACCAGCTCGCGGTGCGCGCGGCCGGGGTGTTCGCCCGCCGGCTCGCGCACGCCCCGCTGGCCGGTGCGCCCGCCGTACGGACGTGGAAGCCGGCCGGTACGACCCTGGTCACCGGCGGTACGGGCGCCCTGGGTGCCCATGTGGCGCGCTGGCTGGCCGGCAACGGTGCCGAGCATCTGGTGCTCACCAGCCGCCGTGGTCCGGAGGCGCCGGGCGCGGCCGAGCTGCGGGACGAGCTGGCCGAGCTGGGCACCAAGGTCACCGTCGCCGCGTGTGATGTGGCCGACCGCAAGGCCGTCGAGACGCTGCTGGCCACCATCCCGGCCGACCAGCCGCTCACCGCGGTCATGCACGCCGCGGGGGTCCTGGACGACGGTGTCCTGGACGCGCTCACCCCGGAGCGGTTCGCCACCGTCCTCGGCCCCAAGGCCGACGCGGCGCGCCATCTGCACGAGCTGACCCGCGAGCTGGACCTGTCCGCGTTCGTGCTGTTCTCCGGTATCGCGGGCACCCTCGGCGACGCCGGACAGGGCAACTACGCGGCGGCCAACGCCTATCTCGACGCGCTGGCCGAACAGCGCCGCGCCCAGGGCCTGCCCGCCACCTCGGTGGCCTGGGGCCGTTGGGGCGAGACGGGTCTGGCCGCCGACGGCGCCATCGGCGAGCGGCTGGACCGGGGCGGTGTCCCGGCGATGGCGCCGCACGCGGCCATCACGGCGCTGCAGCGGGCCCTGGACCACGCCGACACGGTCGTGGCCGTCGCCGACATCCAGTGGGACCCCTTCGCCTACGGCTACACGGCGGTCCGCCCGAGCCCCCTCATCGGCGAACTGCCGGAGGTCCGGCGGCTGCGGGAGACCGGCGCCACGGCCGGTGAGCCCGGCACGGCCCCGGACGGGTCCCCGGCGGACACGCTGCGCAAGCGGCTGGCCGGGATCTCCCGGGCCGAACAGTCCGTGGTCGTCCTGGAGGTCGTGCGCACCAACGCGGCCGCCGCGCTCGGCCACCCCTCGACCGACGAGGTCGGCGCCGGGCGGGCGTTCAAGGAGCTCGGCTTCGACTCGCTCATCGCGCTGGAGCTGCGCAACCGGCTGACCGCCGCCACCGGGCAGAAACTGCCTGCCACGCTGGTCTTCGACTACCCGACCCCGGCGGTCCTCGCCGAGTTCCTGTGCGGCCGGATCGTGGGCGACGGCGGTACGGCCGCCGCCCCCGGGCTCGCGGAGCTCGACGCGCTGGAGTCCGCGCTGTCCGTCCTCGACCCCGACAGCGAGGCACGGGACGACATCGCGGCCCGGCTGCGGGACCTCGCGGCGAAGTGGGCGGAGCCCCGTACCGACGAGGCCGGGGCGGCCGACGGCGAGGGCGGGACCGTGACGGAGAAGTTGCAGGAGGCGACGCCCGACGAGGTCTTCGCCTTCATCGACAAAGAACTCGGAATCTGAGGATCTGAAGGTCCCCGGGCGCAAGGTTTGTGACGAGAAGCATGGGTGAGACTCCAATGGCGGATCAGGACAAGATCCTCGACTACCTCAAGCGGGTAACTGCCGATCTGCACCAGACGCGGCAGCGTCTTCGCGAGGTCGAGTCGCAGGAGCCTGAGCCGATCGCGATCGTCGGCATGAGCTGCCGGTTCCCCGGAGGCGTCACGTCTCCGGAGCAGCTGTGGGAGCTCGTGGCCGCGGGCGGCGACGCCATCGCGGACTTCCCCACGGACCGTGGCTGGGACACCGACGCGCTCTTCGACGCCGATCCCGACCAGCAGGGCACCAGCTACACCGACAAGGGCGGGTTCCTGGAGGGCGCGGGCGAGTTCGACGCCGCGTTCTTCGGGATCAGCCCGCGCGAGACCCTCGGCATGGACCCGCAGCAGCGGCTGCTGCTGGAGACGTCCTGGGAGGCGTTCGAGCGGGCCGGGATCGACCCGGCCACGCTCCGCGGCAGCAAGGCCGGTGTCTTCGTCGGCACCAACGGCCAGGACTACCCGGAGCTGATGCACACGCTGCCGCAGGGCGTGGAGCAGTATCTGCTCACCGGCAACGCGGCCAGCGTCATCTCCGGCCGGATCTCCTACACCTTCGGTCTGGAGGGCCCGGCGCTCACCGTCGACACCGCGTGCTCGGCGTCGCTGGTGGCGCTGCACCTGGCCATCCAGGCGCTGCGAGGCGGCGAGTGCTCGATGGCGCTCACCGGTGGTGTCACGGTGATGAACAGCCCGCGCGCGTTCATCAACTTCAGCCGCCAGCGGGGCCTGGCGCCCGACGGCCGCTGCAAGGCGTTCGCCGATGGCGCGGACGGCACCGGCTGGGGCGAGGGCGTCGGCATGCTGCTCGTCGAGCGGCTGTCGGACGCCCGCAAGAACGGCCACCCGGTGCTCGCCATCGTCCGGGGCTCCGCCATCAACCAGGACGGCGCGTCCAACGGTCTGACGGCGCCCAACGGCCCGTCCCAGCAGCGTGTCATCCGCCAGGCGCTCACCGACGCCCGGCTCACCCCCGCCCAGGTGGACGTCGTCGAGGCACACGGCACCGGCACCAGCCTCGGCGACCCCATCGAGGCGCAGGCCCTGCTCGCCACGTACGGGCAGAACCGGGCCGAGGGCCGCCCGCTGTGGCTCGGCTCGATCAAGTCCAACTTCGGCCACACCCAGGCCGCGGCTGGTGTCGCGGGCATCATCAAGATGGTCAAGGCCATCGAGCACGGCGTGCTGCCCAGGACCCTGCACGTCGACGCGCCCTCCCGGGACGTGGACTGGACGGCCGGTGCCGTCTCCCTGCTCACCGAGAACACCCCGTGGCCGGAGACCGGCCAGCCGCGCCGCGCGGGCATCTCCTCCTTCGGTGTGAGCGGCACGAACGCGCACACCGTCATCGAGCAGGCGCCCGCCGAGGACCGCGAGGCCCCTGACAGCGACGCGACGCCTTCGGAGTGGACCGGCGTCGGCGGCCTCGTGCCGGTGCTGGTGTCCGCGCAGAGCGCGGCGGCCCTGCGCGCCCAGGCCGAGCGGCTCACCGCCCATGTGCGGGACGCCCCCGGCCTCGGCCTGGTCGACCTGGCCCACTCGCTGGCCACCACCCGCGCCGCACTGGACCACCGCGCCGTGGTCCTCGCGGGCGAGGGCGGCCGCGAGGACCTGCTGCGCGGACTGGCCGAGCTCGCCGAGGACGCCCCCGCGGGCGGCGTCGTGCGCGGCGAGGTCGGCGAGGGCAAGGTCGCGTTCCTCTTCACCGGCCAGGGCAGCCAGCGCACCGGAATGGGCCGTGAGCTGTACGCGGCCGTCCCGGCCTTCGCCCGCGCCCTGGACGAGGTGTGCGCCGAACTCGACCAGCACCTCCGGCAGCCGCTGCGCGAGGTGATGTTCGGCGACGACAGCGGACTGCTGGACCGCACCGGCTACACCCAGCCCGCGCTGTTCGCCCTCGAAGTGGCGCTGTTCCGGCTGCTGGAAACCTGGGGTGTGAAGCCCGACTTCCTCGTCGGCCACTCCATCGGCGAACTGGCCGCCGCGCATGTGGCCGGTGTGCTCTCGCTCGCCGACGCGGCGAAGCTGGTGGCCGCCCGTGGCCGGCTGATGGAGGAACTGCCCGCCGGTGGCGCGATGATCGCCATCCAGGCGTCCGAGGACGAGGTGGCGCCGCTGCTCACCGAGCGGGTCTCCATCGCCGCGCTCAACGGGCCCACCTCGGTCGTCATCGCCGGGGACGAGGACACGGCCGTCGCCATCGCGGAGTCGTTCCAGGCGCGGGGCCGTAAGACCAAGCGGCTCACCGTCAGCCACGCGTTCCACTCGCCCCGCATGGACGGCATGCTGGAGCCCTTCCGCGAGATCGCCCGGCAGGTGACCTACGCCCCGCCGGTCATCCCCATCATCTCCAACCTGACCGGCGGCTCGGTCTCCGCCGACGAGATCTGCTCGCCCGACTACTGGGTCCGGCACGTCCGCGAGGCGGTCCGCTTCACCGACGGCATCCGCCGGCTCGAGGAGTACGACGTCGGCGCCTATGTGGAGCTCGGCCCCGACGGGGTGCTCTCCGCCATGGCGCAGGACTGCGTCACCTCCGACGACGCCGTGTTCGTCCCCATGCTGCGCGGCGACCGCCCCGAGGCCACCGCCCTGGCCGGTGCGCTCGCCCGCGCCCACGTCCACGGCGTGGCCGTCGACTGGGCCGCGGTCTTCGAGGGCTCCGGCGCCCGCCGCGTCGAACTGCCCACCTACGCCTTCCAGCGCGAGCTGTACTGGCCCGAGCCGCCCGGTCCCTGGACCGGCGACGTCACCGCCGCCGGACTCGGCTCCGCCGACCATCCGCTGCTCGGCGCCGCCGTATCGCTCGCCGACGCCGCCGGATTCCTCTTCACCGGCCGGCTGTCCCTCCAGACCCACCCCTGGCTGGCCGACCACGCCGTCATGGACACCGTGCTGCTGCCCGGCACCGCCTTCGTGGAGCTGGCCATCCGCGCCGGTGACCACGTCGGCGCGGACGTCCTGGAGGAGCTCACCCTCGAAGCCCCGCTGGTCCTGCCCCCGCAGGGCGGCGTCCAGCTCCAGGTGTCCGTGGGCGCCCCGGACGAGACCGGCCGCCGCTCGCTGACCCTGCACTCGCGCCTGGAGGACGCCGCCGACGGCACCTGGGGCGAGGGCGAGTGGACCCGCCACGCCACCGGTGTGCTCGGCACCGGCGCCACCGCACCCTCCGACCATGCCGAGAACCTCACCGTATGGCCGCCGGCCGGTGCCACCGAGGTCCCCGTGGACGGCCTCTACGACTGGCTCGCCGAGACCGGATTCGCCTACGGCCCCGTCTTCCAGGGCCTCCAGGGCGCCTGGCAGCACGAGGACCGGGTGTACGCCGAGGTGCGGCTGCCCGAGAGCGCCCGCGCCGAGGCCGAGCTGTTCGGACTGCACCCCGCGCTGCTGGACGCCGCCCTGCACGCCGTCGGCATCGGCTCCCTCCTGGAGGACACCGAACACGGCCGCCTCCCCTTCTCCTGGAGCGGCGTCCGGCTCCACGCCGTCGGCGCCGCCACGCTCCGCGTCCGGCTCTCGCCCGCCGGGCAGGACGCCGTGGCCGTGCTGGTCACCGACGAGAGCGGCGCACCCGTCGCCTCCGTCGACTCGCTGCTGCTGCGCCCCGTCTCGCCCGACCAGGTGCACGCCGCGCGCGCCGCCTTCCACGAGGCGCTGTTCCGCGTCGAGTGGACCCCCGCCCCGGTGCCCGCCGCCACCACCGTCGTGGCCGGGCAGTGGGCGGTCCTCGGCGCCGAGCACCCCGAGCTCGCCGCCGCCCTGCCCACCGCCGCCGGCTACGCCGACCTGGCCGCGCTCGGCGAGGCCGTGGACGCCGGGACCCCGCTGCCGCAGGCCGTCGTCGCCCCGTTCTTCGCGGACGAGACCGACCGTCCCGTCGAGGAAGCCGTACGCGAGGCCCTGCACCGCGCGCTGGAGCTGGTCCAAAGCTGGCTCGCCGACGACCGCTTCGAGGGCTCCCGGCTGGTGATCGCCACCCGCGGCGCCGTCGCCACCTCCGCCGACGCGGACACCGAGGACCTGGTCCACGCCCCGCTGTGGGGTCTGCTGCGCTCCGCGCAGTCCGAGAACCCGGACCGCTTCGTCCTGATGGACTTGGACAGTGCCGTTGGGACCGACGAGTCCTACCGTGGGTTCGCCCCCGCCCTGGCCACCGGCGAATCGCAGCTTGCGGTCCGCGCCGGGACCGTGGTCGTCCCGCGGCTGGCCAAGGTCGCCTCCGACCCCGAGCAGACCGCGCCCGCGCTCGACCCCGAGGGCACCGCCCTGGTCACCGGCGCCACCGGCACCCTCGGCGGGCTCGTCGCCCGCCATCTGGTCACCGAGCACGGCGTACGCCACCTCCTGCTGCTCAGCAGGCGCGGGGCCGACGCCCACGGCGCCGCCGAACTCGTCGCCGAGCTGCGCGCGTCGGGCGCCGACGTCACCCTCACCGCCTGCGACGTGGCCGACCGAGACGCCCTGGCCGCGGCCCTGGCCGCCATCCCGGCCGAGCATCCGCTGACCGCCGTGGTGCACACGGCGGGCGTGCTGGACGACGGTGTGATCGGCTCGCTGACCGCCGAGCGCGTCGACCGCGTTCTGCCGCCCAAGGTCGATGCCGCGTGGAATCTGCACGAGCTGACCCGCGACCTCGACCTGTCCGCGTTCGTGCTGTTCTCCGCCGCCGCCGGCACCCTCGGCGGCCCCGGCCAGGCCAACTACGCGGCCGCCAACGCCTTCCTGGACGGCCTCGCCCACCGGCGCCGCGCCCAGGGGCTGCCCGCCACCGCCCTCGCCTGGGGCCTGTGGGCCGAGCGCAGCGGGATGACCGGCGACCTGGACGACACCGACATCCAGCGCATCACCCGCGCCGGAGTGGCCGCCCTCTCCTCCGAGGAGGGCCTGGCCCTCCTGGACACCGCTCTCGCCGTGGGCGACCCCACGCTCGTCCCCATGCACCTGGACCTGGCGCCGCTGCGCCACGCCGACGCCCACATGGTGCCCGCGCTGCTGCGCGGCCTGGTGCGGGCCCCCGGCCGCCGTGTGGTGGAGTCGGGCGGCGGCGCGGCACCCGGCGGGCTCGCGGAGCGGCTGCTGGGGCTGTCCGTTCCCGAGCGGGACCGGCTGCTGCTGGAGATCGTCTGCGGTCAGGTGGCCGCCGTCCTCGGCTACGCGGGCCCCGAGGCCGTCGGCGCCGGGCGCGCGTTCAAGGAGCTGGGCTTCGACTCGCTCACCGCCGTCGAGCTGCGCAACCGCCTCGGCGCCGTCACGGGCGTACGGCTCCCGGCCACCCTTGTCTTCGACTACCCGACGCCCACCTCGCTCGCCGGTTTCCTGCGCACCGAGATCCTCGGCGACCAGGCCGACGAGGCCGCGGCGGCCCCCGCCGCCACCGTGGCCGTCGGCGACGACGAGCCCATCGCCATCGTCGGCATGAGCTGCCGCTACCCGGGCGGGGTCACCAGCCCCGAGGAGCTGTGGCAGCTCGTCACCGGCTCGGTGGACGCCATCTCCGGCTTCCCGACCGACCGCGGCTGGCAGCTCGACGGGCTGCTGGGCGAGGACCCCGAGCAGACCGGCACCAGCGCCACCATCGAGGGCGGATTCCTCTACGACGCGGGCGAGTTCGACCCCGACTTCTTCGGGATCAACCCGCGTGAGGCCCTCGCCATGGACCCGCACCAGCGGCTGCTGCTGGAGAGCTCCTGGGAGGCGTTCGAGCGGGCCGGGATCGACCCGGCGACCGTGCGCGGCAGCAAGACCGGCGTCTTCGCGGGCGTCATGTACCACGACTACCTCTCCCGGCTGACCGCCCTGCCGGAGGGCCTGGAGGGCTACCTCGGCACCGGCACGGCGGGCAGTGTCGCCTCCGGCCGGGTGGCGTACACCTTCGGTCTCGAAGGCCCCGCGGTCACCATCGACACGGCGTGCTCGTCGTCGCTGGTGGCGCTGCACCTGGCGGCGCAGGCGCTGCGCAGCGGCGAGTGCACCATGGCCCTCGCGGGCGGTGTCACCGTCATGTCCACCCCGGACACGTTCATCGACTTCAGCCGCCAGGGCGGGCTGTCGACCAGCGGCCGCTGCAAGGCCTTCTCGGGCGACGCGGACGGCACCGGCTGGGCCGAGGGTGTCGGCATGCTGCTGGTGGAGCGGCTGTCGGACGCGAAGAAGAACGGTCACCGGGTGCTGGCGGTCGTGCGGGGCACGGCGGTCAACCAGGACGGTGCGTCCAACGGTCTGACGGCGCCCAACGGCCCGTCCCAGCAGCGGGTGATCCGTCAGGCGCTGGCGAACGCGCGGCTGTCGGCGTCCGAGGTCGACGCGGTCGAGGCCCATGGCACCGGCACGACGCTGGGCGACCCGATCGAGGCGCAGGCGCTGTTGGCCACGTACGGCAAGGAGAAGACCGAGGACCAGCCGCTGTGGCTGGGCTCGATCAAGTCCAACTTCGGTCACACGCAGGCGGCCGCCGGTGTCGCGGGCATCATCAAGATGGTGCAGGCGATGGACCACGGCGTCCTGCCCCAGTCGCTGCACATCAACGAGCCGTCGCCGCATGTGGACTGGGAGTCGGGTGCGGTCTCGCTGCTGACCGAGGCGCGGGAGTGGCCGGAGACCGGGCGTCCGCGCCGGGCCGGTATCTCCTCCTTCGGCGTCAGCGGCACCAACGCGCACGCCATCATCGAGCAGGCGCCGGAGCCCGAACCGGCCGAGGCGTCCGCGCTTCCGGCCGCCCGGCCCTCCGTGCTGCCCTGGCCGGTTTCGGGCAAGAGCGCCGAGGCGCTGCGGGCGCAGGCCGAGCGGCTGCTCGCCGACCTGGAGCTGCGGCCGGAGCTGTCGCCCACCGACCTGGCGTACTCGCTCGCGACCACCCGTGCCGCGCTGGACCACCGTGCCGTCGTGGTCGGCCAGGACCGCGCGGCGCTGGTCTCGGGCCTGGAGGCGCTGGCGCGTGGCGAGTCGGCCTCGGGGCTGGTGCAGGGCTCGGTGGTGGACGGCAAGGTGGCGTTCCTGTTCACCGGGCAGGGCAGCCAGCGGCTCGGCATGGGCCGTGAGCTCTACGACGCCTATCCGGCGTTCGCGGAGGCACTGGACGCGGTCTGCGACGCGCTGGACGCGTATCTCGAACGGCCGTTGAAGACCGTGATGTTCGGGAACGACGCCGAGGAGCTGGACCAGACCGGCTTCACCCAGCCCGCGCTGTTCGCCATCGAGGTGGCGCTGTTCCACCTGGCCGAGGCGTGGGGCCTGCGGCCCGACTTCCTCTCCGGTCACTCCATCGGTGAGCTGGCCGCCGCCCATGTGGCCGGTGTGCTCTCGCTGGCGGACGCGGCGAAGCTGGTGGCCGCCCGTGGCCGCCTGATGCAGGCGCTTCCGGCCGGTGGCGCGATGATCGCCGTCCAGGCGTCCGAGGACGAGGTGCTGCCGCTGCTCACCGAGCGGGTCAGCATCGCCGCCCTCAACGGCCCGACCTCGGTCGTGGTCGCGGGCGACGAGGACGCGGCGCTGGAGATCGCGTCGGCCTTCGAGGAGCGGGGCCGCAAGACCAAGCGCCTCACCGTCAGCCACGCGTTCCACTCGCCGCGCATGGACGAGATGCTGGAGGCGTTCCGTGAGGTTGCGGAGGTCCTGTCGTACGAGGCCCCGCGCATTCCGATCGTCTCCAACCTGACCGGGACCGTGGTCTCCGCCGAGGAGATCACCAGCCCGGACTTCTGGGTGCGCCACGTCCGGGAGGCCGTGCGCTTCCTCGACGGCGTCCGGACGTTGGAAGCCCAGGGCGTCACCACCTATCTCGAACTGGGCCCCGACGGTGTGCTGTCCGCCATGGGCCAGGACTGCCTCGCCGACGCCGACGCGGCCGGTTTCGCCGCCACGCTGCGCGGCGGCCGCCCCGAGGCCGAGACCGTCGCCACCGCCCTGGCCGCGCTGCAGGTCCGCGGGGTGACGCCGGACTGGTCCGCGTACTTCGCCGGGACCGGCGCCCACCGCGTCGACCTGCCGACCTACGCCTTCCAGCACCGACGCTTCTGGCTGACCTCCCCCGCGGGCTTCGTCGGCGACGTGGAGTCGGCGGGCCTGGACCGGGCCGACCATCCGCTGCTGGGCGCGGCCGTGCCCCTGGCGGACTCCGACGGCTTCCTGTTCACGGGCAGGCTCTCCCTCGAAAGCCACCCGTGGCTGGCCGACCACGCCGTGATGGGCACCGTCCTGCTGCCCGGCACCGCCTTCGTCGAGCTGGCCATCCGCGCCGGTGACCAGGTGGGCTGCGACCGGCTGGACGAGCTGACCATCGAGGCGCCGCTGGTCCTGCCCGAGCGTGGCGCGGTCCAGCTCCAGATCCTCGTCGGCGCCCCGCAGCAGGCCGGGCACCGCACGCTGGAGCTGTACTCGCGGGCGCAGGACGCGCCCGCCGAGATGCCGTGGATCCGCCATGCCAGTGGTGTGCTGGTGGCCGGTGCCCCGCGGCCCTCGTTCGACCTGACGGCATGGCCGCCGCCGGGCGCCGAGCCCGTCGAGGTCGAGGGGCTCTACGAGCACCTGGCGCAGGGCGGCTTCGCGTACGGGCCGATGTTCCAGGGGCTGAGCGCGGCCTGGCTGCGTGGCGACGAGGTGTTCGCCGAGGTGCGGCTGCCGGAGGACCGGAAGTCCGAGGCCACCGCGTTCGGGCTGCACCCGGCGCTGCTGGACGCCGCGCTGCACAGCACGTTCGCCCGTGCGGGCGGCGATGAGCAGGGGCGGCTGCCGTTCTCCTGGAGCGGGGTGTCGCTGCACGCGGTCGGCGCCGACGCGCTCCGGGTCCGGCTGACCCCGGCCGGGGCCGACGGCGTGGCGCTGGAGCTGGCCGACGGCACCGGTGCCCCGGTGGCCTCGGTCGAGCAGCTCGCGCTGCGCCCCGTCTCGGCCGGACAGCTCGCGGACGGCCGGTCCGCCGCGTACCACGAGTCGCTGTACCGGCTGGACTGGGCCACCGTGCCGCCGGCCACGGACGGCGCGGCCACCGCGGCGTGGACGGTGCTCGGCGAGGGCGCGCCCGCCGCGCTGACCTCGGGTGCCGCGGTCCACGCCGATCTGGACGCGCTGGCCGCGGCCGGGGACGCGCCCGCGTACGTCCTGACCTACCTCGACCCGCACGGCGCCACCGATGACCAGGTGACCGCCGCCGTCCACACCGCCACCCAGCGGACCCTGGCGCTCGTACGGGCGTGGCTGGCCGACGACCGCTTCGCGGCGTCCCAGCTCGTGCTCGTCACCCGGGGCGCGGTGGCCACCGCGGGCGACGCCGGCACCCACGACCTGTCCCATGCCCCCGCGTGGGGTCTGGTGCGCTCGGCGCAGTCGGAGAACCCGGACCGGCTGGTGCTGGTGGACCTCGACGGCACCGACGCCTCCTACGAGGCGCTGGGCACCGCGATCGCCTCCGGCGAGCCGCAGTTCGTGCTGCGCCGGGGCGCCGTACACGCCCCCCGGCTGGCGCGCACCGCCGCCAGTGGGCCCATGGTCCCGCCGCCCGGCGAGCCGGCCTGGCGCCTGGACATCCAGGACAAGGGCACCCTGGAGAACCTCACCCTGCTGCCCAGCCCGGAGGCCGCCGCGCCGCTGGAGACGGGACAGGTGCGGGTCGCGGTCCGGGCCGCCGGTGTGAACTTCCGCGATGTGCTCAACGCGCTCGGCATGTACCCCGGCGACGCGGGCCTGATGGGCAGCGAGGGCGCCGGTGTCGTCCTCGAAACCGGACCGGGGGTCACCGATCTGGCGCCCGGCGACCGCGTGATGGGCATGCTGCCCGGTGGCTTCGGGCCGCTGGTGGTCGTGGACCGCCGCATGATCGCGCCGATGCCCGACGGCTGGTCGTTCGCCCAGGCCGCGTCGGTGCCGATCGTCTTCATGACGGCCTACTACGCGCTGCGCGACCTGGCCGACCTCCAGGGCGGCGAGTCGCTGCTGGTGCACGCCGCCGCCGGTGGTGTCGGCATGGCCGCCGTGCAACTGGCCCGCCACTGGGGTGTGGACGTCTACGCCACCGCCAGCCAGGGCAAGTGGGACACCCTGCGCTCGCTGGGGCTGGCCGACGACCGCATCGCCTCCTCCCGCGACCTGGCCTTCGAGGAGACGTTCCGCGAGGCCAGCGGCGGTCGCGGCGTCGATGTGGTGCTGGACTCGCTGGCCCGGGAGTTCGTGGACGCCTCGCTGCGGCTGCTGCCGCGCGGCGGCCGGTTCGTCGAGATGGGCAAGACCGACGTCCGGCTCCCGGAGGAGGTCGCCGCCGCCTACCCCGGCGTCTCCTACCAGGCGTTCGACCTGACCGAGGCGGGCCTGGACCGCATCCAGGAGATGCTGTGCGAACTGCTGGAGCTGTTCCGGCGGGGCGCGCTGCGGGCGCTGCCGATCACCGCATGGGATCTGCGGCAGGCCCCGGACGCCTTCCGCTACCTCAGCCAGGCCCGCCACATCGGCAAGGTCGTGCTCACCGTGCCCGCCCCGTGGAACCCCGACGGCACGGTGCTGATCACCGGTGGCACCGGCACCCTGGGCGGCCTGGTCGCCCGGCACGCGGTGACCGAGCGCGGCGCCCGCCGTCTGGTGCTCACCAGCCGGCGCGGTGAGCAGGCCGCGGGTGCGACCGAACTGGCCACCGAACTGCGTGAGTTGGGCGCCGAGGTCACCATCGCCGCCTGTGACGCCGCCGACCGGGACGCGCTCGCCGCCGTCCTGGCCGACATCCCCGCCGGGCATCCGCTGACCGCCGTCGTGCACACCGCCGGTGTGCTGGACGACGGTGTGATCGACTCGCTGACACCGGAGCGGCTGGAGAAGGTGCTGCGCCCCAAGGTGGACGCGGCCGTGAACCTGCACGAGCTGACCCGCGACCAGGACCTCGCCGCGTTCGTCCTGTTCTCCTCCGCCGCCGGTACGTTCGGCGGCCCCGGGCAGGCCAACTACGCGGCGGCCAACTCCTTCCTGGACGCGCTGGCCCGCCACCGCCAGGCCCAGGGCCTGGCCGCCACCTCGCTGGCCTGGGGCCTGTGGGCCGAGGCCAGTGGGATGACCGGTGAGCTGGAGGCCACCGACAAGTCCCGGATGACCCGCTCCGGTGTGCTCGGCCTGTCCTCCGACGAGGGCCTTGCGCTGTTCGACGCCGCCCAGGAGGTGGGCGACGCCTTCCTGGTGCCCATGCAGCTCGACCTGGCGCCGCTCACCGGCGCGCCCATCGAGATGGTGCCGCCGCTGCTGCGCGGTCTGGTGCGCGGTGGTACGACCCGCCGCACCGCCGAATCCGGCGCGGCCCAGGACGGCTCCTCGCTGGTGGAGCGGCTGGTCCGGCTGGACGCGGCCGAGCGCGAGCAGACCCTGCTCGACCTGGTGCGCGCCCAGGTGGCCGTGGTGCTCGGGCATGACTCGCCCGACGCGGTCGAGGCGAGCCGGGCCTTCAAGGACCTCGGCTTCGACTCGCTGACCGCGGTGGAGTTCCGCAACCGCCTCGGCGGCGCCGCCGGGCTGCGGCTGCCCGCCACGCTGGTCTTCGACTACCCGACGCCGACCGCGCTCGCCGGATATCTGCTGGAGGAGCTGCTCGGCTCCGAGGCGGCCGCGGCCGTTCCCGCCCGGGCGGAAGGCCCGGCGGGTGGCGTGGCCGACGAGGACGACCCGATCGCGATCATCGCCATGAGCTGCCGCTTCCCCGGGGATGTGCGCACCCCCGAGGAGCTGTGGGAGCTGCTGGCCGAGGGCCGGGACGGTATCGCCCGGCTGCCGGAGGACCGCGGCTGGGACCTCGACGCGTTCTACGACCCGGACCCGGACCGGCCCGGCACCTCGTACGCCCGCGAGGGCGGCTTCTACTACGACGCCCACCACTTCGACCCGGCCTTCTTCGGGATCAACCCGCGCGAGGCGCTCGCCATGGACCCCCAGCAGCGGCTGCTGCTGGAGACCTCCTGGGAGTCCTTCGAGCGGGCGGGACTGGACCCGGGCGCACTGCGCGGCAAGCAGGTCGGCGTGTTCGTCGGCCAGATGCACAACGACTATGTGTCGCGGCTGCACACCGTCCCGGAGGGCGTCGAGGGCTACCTCGGCACCGGCGGCTCCAGCAGCATCGCCTCCGGCCGGGTGTCGTACACCTTCGGCTTCGAGGGCCCGGCCGTCACCGTCGACACGGCGTGCTCGTCGTCGCTGGTGGCGCTGCATCTGGCGGCGCAGGCGCTGCGCAACGGCGAGTGCACCATGGCGCTCGCGGGCGGTGTCACCATCATCACCACCCCCGATGTGTTCACCGAGTTCAGCCGCCAGCGCGGACTGGCCAGGAACGGCCGCTGCAAGCCGTTCGCCGCCGCCGCCGACGGCACGGCCTGGGGCGAAGGCGTGGGCATGCTGCTGGTGGAGCGGCTGTCGGACGCGAAGAAGAACGGTCACCGGGTGCTGGCGGTCGTGCGGGGCACGGCGGTCAACCAGGACGGTGCGTCCAACGGTCTGACGGCGCCGAACGGTCCCTCCCAGCAGCGGGTGATCCGTCAGGCGCTGGCGAACGCCGGTCTGTCGGCTCGTGATGTGGACGCGGTCGAGGCCCATGGCACGGGTACGACGTTGGGTGACCCGATCGAGGCGCAGGCGCTGCTGGCCACGTACGGCAAGGAGAAGACGGAGGACCAGCCGCTGTGGCTGGGCTCGATCAAGTCCAACTTCGGTCACACCCAGGCGGCCGCGGGTGTCGCGGGCATCATCAAGATGGTGCTGGCGATGCGGCATGGCGTTCTGCCGAAGTCGTTGCACATCGATGAGCCGTCGCCGCATGTGGACTGGGAGTCGGGTGCTGTCTCGCTGCTGAGCGAGGCGCGGGAGTGGCCGGAGACCGGGCGTCCGCGCCGGGCCGGTATCTCGTCCTTCGGCATGAGCGGCACCAACGCGCACGCCATCATCGAGCAGATGCCGGAGCCCGAACCGGCGGAGGTGCCCGCGCTGCCGGCCGGCGAGCCGTCCGTGGAGCCGTCCGCGCTGCCGTGGGCGATGTCCGCCAAGACCCCCGAGGCGCTGCGCGCCCAGGGGGCCCGGCTCCGGGCCCATGTGGCCGACCACCCCGAGCTGTCCCTCGCCGACATCGGTCACTCCCTGGCCACCTCCCGGGTGTCCTTCGAGCACCGGGCGACGCTCGTCGCCGCGGGCCGGGACGGCTTCCTGGCCGGGCTCGACGCCCTCGCCGAGGGCCGCACCGCGACCGGACTGGTCGAGGGCGCGGTGGCCGAGGGCGGCAAGCTGGCCGTCCTGTTCACCGGGCAGGGCAGCCAGCGGCTCGGTATGGGCCGTGAGCTCTACGACGCCTATCCGGCGTTCGCGGAGGCACTGGACGCGGTCTGCGACGCGCTGGACGCCCATCTGGAGCGGCCGCTTCGTGACGTGCTGTTCGGGGACGACGCCGAGGAGCTGGACCAGACCGGGTTCACCCAGCCCGCGCTGTTCGCGGTCGAGGTGGCGCTGTTCCGCCTGGTCGAGACCTGGGGCGTGAAGCCGGACTACCTGTCCGGCCACTCGATTGGCGAACTGGCCGCCGCGCATGTGGCCGGTGTGCTCTCGCTGGCGGACGCGGCGAAGCTGGTGGCCGCGCGTGGGCGGTTGATGCAGCGGCTCCCGGCCGGTGGCGCGATGATCGCCGTTCAGGCGTCCGAGGACGAGGTGACCCCGCAGCTCGGCAAGCGGGTGAGCATCGCGGCCGTCAACGGCCCGACCTCGGTCGTGGTCGCGGGCGACGAGGACGCGGTGCTGGAGATCGCGGCGGCCTTCGAGGCGGAGGGCCGCAAGACCAAGCGCCTCACCGTCAGCCACGCCTTCCACTCGCCCCATATGGACGGCATGCTGGACGCCTTCCGCGAGGTGGCGCAGGGGCTGGCGTACCAGGCTCCGAAGATCCCGATCGTGTCGAATCTGACCGGTGGCGTGGTGGCCGCCGAGGAGATCACGACGGGCGACTTCTGGGTGCGCCACGTCCGCGAAGCGGTCCGCTTCCTGGACGGCGTCCGCACCCTGGAGGCCCAGGGCGTCACCACCTACCTGGAACTCGGCCCCGACGGGGTGCTGACCGCGATGGCGCAGGACTGCGTCACCGAGGACGGCGGCTCCTTCGCCACCGCCCTGCGCGGCGGCCGGCCGGAGGCCGAGACGCTGCTCACGGCGGTCGGCACGGCCCAGGTCCGGGGCTTCGCCGTGGACTTCACCACGCTGTACGCGCCGTACGGGCCGCATCAGGTCGACCTGCCGACGTACGCCTTCCAGCGCCGCTCGTTCTGGCTGAACGCCGGTCCGGTCGGCGGCGACGCCACCGCGATCGGCCTGCACGCGGCCGGTCACCCGCTGCTGGGCGCCGCCGTGGAACTGCCCGACTCGGACGGCATCGCCTTCACCGGACGGCTCTCCCTGCAGACCCAGCCCTGGCTGGCCGACCACGCCGTGATGGGTACGGTCCTGCTGCCCGGCACCGCGTTCGTGGAACTGGCGCTGCGCGCCGGGGACCACGCGGGCTGCGACCGCCTGGACGAACTCACCCTGGAAGCCCCGCTGATCGTGCCCGACCAGGGCGCCGTCCAGCTCCGGCTCGCGCTCGCCGCGCCCGACGACACCGGCCGCCGCGCGCTGACCCTGCACTCCCGCACCGAGGGCGCCCCGGCCGACGAACCGTGGCTGCGCCACGCCACGGGCGCGCTGGTGGAGTCGGAGACCACGGCCCCGACGTTCGACCTGTCCGCCTGGCCGCCTGCCGACGCCGAGAAGATCGAGGTGACGGGCCTCTACGAGGGCCTGGCCGGATCGGGCTTCGACTACGGCCCGGTCTTCCAGGGCCTGACCGCCGCCTGGCGCCGCGACGACGAGGTGTTCGCCGAGGTACGGCTGCCGGAGGACCGTACGTCCGACGCCGCCGCGTTCGGCCTGCACCCGGCACTGCTGGACGCCGCGCTGCACGCGCTGGGCCTCCGGACGACCGAGGAGGGCACCGGCCAGGGCCGCCTGCCCTTCTCCTGGACCGGCGTCTCCCTGCACGCGGTCGGCGCCGCGGCGCTACGCGTACGCCTCGCCGGTACGGCCACGGGCACGGTGTCGCTGGAGCTCGCCGACGTGACGGGCACCCCGGTGGCATCGGTCGAGGGCCTGGCCCTGCGCACGGTCTCCCCGGACCAGTTGGGCGCGGCCCGCCCGGGCGGCGCGTCCGACTCCCTGTTCCGCCTGGACTGGGCGCCGGTGACGGCGTCGCCGTCCGCCGAGGCAACCCCCGACCGCTGGGCGGCAGTGGGCCCCGACACGTTGGGCCTCACGGCCTACGAGGACCTGGCCGCGCTGGCAGAGGCACTCGATTCCGGCGCAGAGCTGCCGGAGTACGTAGTGGTGTCGATGCCCGCAACGCACACGGCATCTCAGGCGTCTACGGCGACGCAAGCCCGTCCGGCGCTTGAGGACCAGGGTCCTGGGGCGGAGCCCCAGATTTCGGGAAGGGGCGGGATGGGGGAAAGCTCCTCGTCCGCCGAGACGGCGCACCAGGCCACCACCCACACCCTGGCCCTCCTTCAGAAGTGGCTGACCGAAGACCGCTTCGCAGACGCGCGTCTGGTGCTACTGACCACGGGAGCCGTGAGTACGGGTACGGACGAGTCCGCCCCCGACCCGGCCCAAGCCGCCGCCTGGGGCCTCGTCCGCTCCGCACAAGCGGAAAACCCGGACCGCATCGTCCTGGTGGACACCGACGGCCAAGGCGAGGCGAACCAGAAGACCGTGGCCGCCGCCCTGGCCACAGGCGAGCCGCAAACCGCCATCCGCGACGGCGTCGTCCGGGCCCCGCGCCTGGCACGGGCCACCGTGGCACCGGAGAACCAGGCACCCGCCTGGAACCCCGACGGCACGGTCCTGATCACCGGCGCCACCGGCAGCCTGGGCACCCTGTTCGCCAAGCACCTGGTCACCAACCACGCCGTACGCCACCTCCTCCTGCTCAGCCGCCGAGGCGACCAGGCCCCGGGCGCATCCGAACTCACCGCGGAACTCACCGCGCTGGGCGCGGAAGCACACTGGGTCGCCTGCGACGCGGCCGACCGCACCGCCCTCGCGGAGGTCATCGCGTCCATCCCCACCGCCCACCCCCTCACTGCCGTCATCCACACGGCAGGTGTCCTGGACGACGGCGTGATCGCCTCGCTGACGCCCGAGCGCATGGCCCACGTACTGCGCCCGAAGGTCGACGCGGCGTGGAACCTCCACGAGCTGACCCAGGGCGCGGACCTGGCGGCGTTCGTCCTGTTCTCCTCGGCCGCCGGTGTCTTCGGCGGCCCGGGCCAGGGCAACTACGCGGCGGCCAACGCCTTCCTGGACGCCCTCGCCCAGCACCGCACCGCGCAGGGCCTGCCCGCCACCTCCCTCGCCTGGGGCCTGTGGTCCGTGGCCGGCGGCGGCATGGGCGGTGAGCTGGACGAGGCGGAGATCGCCCGCATCCGCCGCGGAGGCGTCGGCGTGCTCACGGCCGAGAGCGGCCTGGAGCTGTTCGACGCCGCGCGGGGTTCGGACGAGGCCCTCCTCGTACCGCTGCCGCTGGAGATGGCCGCCCTCAGGGCACAGGCGGGAAGCGGCATGCTGCCCGCGCTCTTCCGCGGTCTGGTCCGGGCCCCCGCCCGCCGCGCTGCCGAGTCCGCGGCGGCAGCCGCGGCCGGTGCCGAGGCGCTGCGGGAGCGGCTCGGCGGGCTCTCCGAGCCCGAGCGGGAAGAGGTGCTGCTGGAGCTGGTGTGCACCCAGGTGGCGGCCGTGCTCGGCTACCCGGGTCCGGAGACGGTCGACCCGGCCCGCTCGTTCAGCGAGGTCGGCTTCGACTCGCTGACCGCCGTGGAGCTGCGCAACCGCCTGAACGCGACCACCGGAGTCCGGCTCCCGGCGACGCTGGTCTTCGACTACCCCACACCGAACGCACTGGTGGAGTACCTGCGCGGCGAGATCCTGCCGGACGACGCGACGGCGGTCACCTCGCTGCTCGCGGAGCTCGACGGGCTGGAGAAGTCCCTGTCCGGGGCCACCCCGGACGACGAGGGCCGGAGCAGGATCACCGCGCGACTGCAGGCGCTGCTCGCGCAATGGAATGACGACCGAGGACCGGAAGACGGCGCCGGAGTCGCCGAGGAGCTGGAGTCCGCCACGGACGACGACCTCTTCGACTTCATCGGCAAGGAATTCGGGATCTCCTGAAATGACCGTGGCCGGCGTGAAGTGACAAGGTCTTCCGGATTCCTCGAGAGGGAAACGCACGTATGAATGAGGAAAAGCTCCGCTACTTTCTCAAGCGGGTGACCGCCGACCTGCATGAGACCCGGCGCCGCCTGCAGGAGGTGGAGTCGGAGGACCAGGAGCCCATCGCGATCGTCGGCATGAGCTGCCGCTACCCGGGCGGCGTCGAGTCGCCCGAGGACCTGTGGCGGCTGGTGTCCGAGGGCGGGGACGGCATTTCCGAGTTCCCCACCGACCGCGGCTGGGACATCGGGCGGCTCTTCGACGACAATCCGGACGGCGCGGGTACGAGCTATGTCCGGGAGGGCGGTTTCCTCCACGACGCCAACTACTTCGACCCGGCGTTCTTCGGCATCAATCCGCGCGAGGCGCTCGCGATGGACCCCCAGCAGCGGCTGCTGCTGGAGACCACCTGGGAGGTGTTCGAGCGGGCGGGCATCGACGCCACCTCCGTGCGCGGCACCCGTACCGGTGTCTTCGCGGGCGTCATGTACCACGACTACGCCTCGCGGCTGCGCGCCGTGCCGCCCGGTGTCGAGGGCTATCTCGGCACCGGCGGCTCCAGCAGCATCGCCTCCGGGCGGGTGGCGTACACCTTCGGCCTGGAGGGCCCCGCGCTCACCGTCGACACCGCGTGCTCCTCGTCGCTGGTGACCCTGCATCTGGCCATGCAGGCGCTGCGCAACGGCGAATGCTCGCTGGCGCTGGCGGGCGGTGTCACCGTGATGTCGACGCCCGGCACCTTCACCGAGTTCAGCCGTCAGCGGGGGCTGTCCTTCGACGGCCGCTGCAAGTCCTTCGCGGCGTCGGCGGACGGCACCGGCTGGTCCGAGGGCGCGGGCATGCTGCTGGTGGAGCGGCTGTCGGACGCCCGCAGACACGGCCACCGGGTGCTGGCCGTCGTCCGTGGCTCGGCCATCAACCAGGACGGTGCGTCCAACGGCCTGACCGCGCCCAACGGCCCGTCCCAGCAGCGCGTCATCCGGCAGGCGCTCGCCAGCGCCCGGCTGACCGCCGACCAGATCGACGTGGTCGAGGCACACGGCACCGGCACGACACTCGGCGACCCGATCGAGGCGCAGGCGCTGCTGGCCACCTACGGCAAGGAGAAGAGCCCGGAGCGGCCGCTGCTGCTGGGCTCCATCAAGTCCAACGTCGGCCACACCCAGGCCGCCGCCGGTGTCGCCGGGATCATCAAGATGGTCAAGGCCATCGAGCACGGCTATGTGCCGCGGTCCCTGCACATCGACGAGCCGTCGCCGCACATCGACTGGTCGGCCGGGGCCGTCTCGCTGCTGACCGAGGGCCGGCCGTGGCCGGAGACCGGCCGTCCGCGCCGGGCCGCCGTGTCCTCGTTCGGCATCAGCGGCACCAACGCCCACCTGATCATCGAGCAGGCGCCGGTGGCGGACGAGGCCACCGACGGCGAGGAGGCCGAAGGAGCCCCCGGCGAGGCTCCCGCCGAGGAGATGGCGGAGCCCCGCGACCTCCCGCTGCTGCCGTGGCTGGTCTCCGCCAAGGGCGAGGAGGCCCTGCGCGCCCAGGCCGCCCGGCTCCACAGCTATGTGGCCGAACGCCCCGAGCTGGACCCGGTGTCCCTCGGCCACTCCCTGGCCACCACCCGCGCCGCCCTGGAGAACCGGGCCGCCGTCATCGCCGGTGACCGCGCGACCTTCCTCGACCGCCTTGCCGCACTCGCCTCCGGTGAGCCCGCCGCCGGGGTGGTCCAGGGCGTGGAGACCCGGGGCAAGCTGGCGTTCCTCTTCACCGGCCAGGGCAGCCAGCGCCTCGGCATGGGGCGCGAGCTGTATGAGACGTACCCGGCGTTCGCCGAGGCGTTTGACGCGGTGTGCGCCGCGCTCGACCCGCGACTCGAACGGCCGCTGAAGGACGTGCTGTTCGGCGACGACGCCGCCGCGCTGGACCGGACCGGCTTCACCCAGCCCGCGCTGTTCGCCATCGAGGTGGCGCTGTTCCGCCTCGTCGAGTCGTGGGGCCTGAAGCCCGATGTGGTCTCCGGACACTCCATCGGCGAGATCGCCGCCGCGCATGTCGCGGGGGTGCTCTCGCTCGACGCCGCCGCACTGCTGGTGGCGGCCCGGGGCCGGTTGATGCAGCGGCTGCCGGGCGGCGGCGCGATGATCGCCGTCCAGGCGTCCGAGGACGAGGTGGCGCCGCTGCTGACCGAGCGGGTGTCCATCGCCGCGCTCAACGGCCCGACGTCGGTCGTCATCGCCGGTGACGAGGACGCGGCCGTGGAGATCGCGGAAGGTTTCGAGGCGCAGGGCCGTAAGACCAAGCGGCTCACCGTCAGCCACGCCTTCCACTCGCCGCTGATGGACCCGATGCTGGAGGCGTTCCGCAAGGTCGCGGAGAGCCTGACGTACGAGGCCCCGAAGATCCCGGTGGTCTCCAACCTGACCGGCTCCATCGCGCCCGCCGCCGAGATCGCCACCGCCGACTTCTGGGTCCGCCACGTCCGCGAGGCCGTGCGCTTCCTGGACGGCATGCGCGCGATGGAGGCGCAGGGCGTCACCACCTACCTCGAACTCGGCCCGGACGGGGTGCTGTCCGCGCTCGGCCAGGAGTGCCTGGTGGGCGAGTCCGAGCACGTGGCGTTCGCCGCCGCGCTGCGCAAGGACCGTTCCGAGGCCGAGACCCTGACCACCGCGCTGGCCACCCTGCACACCCGGGGCACGGCTCCCGACTGGGCGGCGTACTACGCGGGGACCGGCGCCGAGCGCGTCGAACTGCCCACCTACGCCTTCCAGCGCGAGCACTACTGGCTGGACGCGGGCACCGCCTACGGCGACGTCTCCTCATTCGGCCTCGGCACCGCCGACCATCCGCTGCTCGGCACGGCCGTGTCCCTGGCCGACGCGGAGGGCTTCCTGTTCACCGGGCGGCTCGCGCTGGACACCCACCCGTGGCTGGCCGACCACGCCGTCATGGGCGCGGTGCTGCTGCCCGGCACCGCGTTCGTGGAGCTGGCGGTGCGCGCCGGTGAGCAGGCCGGCTGCGACCTGGTCGAGGAACTCACCCTGGAGGCCCCGCTGATCCTGCCCGAACGGGGCGGGGTCCGACTCCAGATCGCCGTGGGCGCCCAGGACGACACCGGCCGCCGCACCCTCGCCCTCCACTCCCGCCCCGACGAGGCCGGAGACGACGAGCCGTGGCTGCGCCACGCCACCGGTGTGCTCGCGCAGAGCGCGTCCGCCGCCCCGTCGTTCGACCTGAGCGCCTGGCCGCCCGCGGGCACCGAGCGCATCGAGACCGACGGCCTCTACGACGGCCTGGCCGAGGCGGGCTTCGGCTACGGCCCGGTCTTCCAGGGGCTGCGGGCCGCCTGGCGGGGCGACGGCGAGGTCTACGCCGAGGTCGCCCTCCCCGAGGACGCCGAACCCGGCGCCGCCTTCTTCGGACTGCACCCGGCCCTGCTGGACGCCGTCCTGCACACCATCGGCCTCAGCGACCTGACCGAGAACCCGGGCCAGGGCGGACTGCCCTTCTCCTGGACCGGTGTGCGCGTCCACTCGGTGGGCGCGGACAGCGTACGGGTCCGCCTGTCGTCGGCAGGAAACGGCACGGTGTCCCTGCAACTCGCCGACGTCACCGGCGCCCCGGTGGCCGAGGTGGAACGCCTCGCCCTGCGCACGGTCTCCCCGGACCAGCTCAGCGCCGACCGCCCCGGCGGCAACGCGGCGGACGCCCTGTTTCGCGTGGACTGGACGCCGATCCCGACACCGTCCGGCCCGGTATCCACGGACGGCTGGGTGGCGGTGGGCCCCAATCCCCTGGGCCTGGAGACCTACCCGGACCTGACCACCCTGACCGAGGTGGCGGGGAAGGCCCCGGAGTACATCGTGGTGTCGCTGCCGACTCAAGCCCGTCCGAGCGCGGCATCTCCAGCCCGTCCGGCGCTTGAGGACCCGGGCCTCGGGGCGGAGCCCCACCACGCGGCGGAGCCGCATATCGATGCTGCGGGAAGGGGCGGGACAGGGGAAAGCCCCACCCAAGCCGCACACGAAGCCACCACCCAAACCCTCACCACCCTGCAGACCTACCTGGCCGAAGACCGCTTCGCGGACTCCCACCTGGTCGTCCTCATCTCCGGCGCCGACCTGGCCCACGCCACAGCCCGCGGCCTGATCCGCTCCGCCCAGTCGGAGAACCCGGGCCGAATCCTGCTCGTGGACGTGGACGGCCACGCGGATTCGCTGGACGCACTGCCGACCGCTGTGGCTTCCGGCGAGCAGGAAGTCGCGGTGCGCGACGGCGAGGTCCGGGCCCCGCGCCTGGCACGGGCCGTAGCGGCGGCGGAGAACCAGGCACCCGCCTGGAACCCCGACGGCACGGTCCTGATCACCGGCGCCACCGGCACCCTGGGCACCCTGTTCGCCAAGCACGTGGTGACCGAGCGCGGCGCCCGCCACCTCCTCCTGCTCAGCCGCCGAGGGGACCAGGCCCCGGGCGCATCCGAACTCACCGCGGAACTCACCGCGCTGGGCGCGGAAGCACACTGGGTCGCCTGCGACGCGGCCGACCGCACCGCCCTCGCGGAGGTCATCGCGTCCATCCCCACCGCCCACCCCCTCACTGCCGTCATCCACACGGCAGGTGTCCTGGACGATGGCGTGATCGCCTCGCTGACGCCCGAGCGCATGGCCCACGTACTGCGCCCGAAGGTCGACGCGGCGTGGAACCTCCACGAGCTGACCCAGGGCGCGGACCTGTCCGCGTTCGTCCTGTTCAGCTCGGCCGCCGGTGTCTTCGGCGGCCCGGGCCAGGGCAACTACGCGGCGGCCAACGCCTTCCTGGACGCCCTCGCCCGGCACCGCACCGCGCAGGGCCTGCCCGCCACCTCCCTCGCCTGGGGCCTGTGGGCCGAGTCCGGCGGCATGGCCGGAGAGCTGGACGAGGCGGAGCTGGACCGGCTGCGGCGCGGTGGCGTCGCCGCCATCACGGCCGACCAGGGCCGGGAGCTGTTCGACCTCGCGGACACCGCCGACGAGGCCCTCCTCGTGCCGATGCCGCTCGACCTGGCCGCCCTCCGGGCGCAGGCGAGCGCCGGAATGCTGCCGCCGCTCTTCCGCGGTCTGGTCCGCGTCCCGCCCCGCCGCGCGACCCAGGCCGCCGCCGCGGCGCGGTCCGGCGCGCTCGCCCAGCAGCTCGCCGGGGCGTCCGACGCCGAGGCCGAGGCGATCGTCCTCGGCGTGGTCCGTACGCAGGTGGCGGCCGTGCTCGGCTACGCCGGGCCCGAAGCGGTCGAGCCCCAGCGCGCGTTCAGCGAGGTCGGCTTCGACTCGCTCACCGCCGTCGAACTGCGCAACCGTCTCACCGCGGTCAGCGGCGTCCGGCTTCCCGCCACGCTGATCTTCGACTACCCGACCCCCGCCGCCCTCGCCGCGTATCTGCGGGCCGAGGCCCAGGGCAGCCAGGAGGACGCCGCCGCACCCGTCGCCACCGCCATCGCAGGGGCCGACGAGCCGATCGCCATCGTGGCGATGAGCTGCCGGTTCCCCGGCGGGGTGACCTCGCCCGAGGACCTGTGGAAGCTGGTCGTCGAGGGCGCGGACGCCATCACCGACATGCCCACCGACCGTGGCTGGGACATCGAGTCGCTCTACGACGACGACCCCGACCAGCAGGGCACCAGCTACGCCCGCAACGGCGGATTCCTGCACGACGCCCACCACTTCGACCCCGTCTTCTTCGGGATCTCGCCCCGTGAGGCGCTCGCCATGGACCCGCAGCAGCGGCTGCTGCTGGAGACCACCTGGGAGGCGTTCGAGCGGGCCGGGATCGACCCGGCGGCGGTGCGCGGCAGCCGGACCGGTGTCTACACCGGCGTCATGTACAACGACTACGGCACCCTGCTGCACCGCGCCCCCGACGGCCTCGAGGGCTACATGGGCACGGCCAGCTCCGGCAGTGTCGCCTCGGGCCGGGTGTCGTACACCTTCGGTCTGGAGGGCCCGGCGGTCACCGTCGACACGGCGTGCTCGTCGTCGCTGGTCACCCTGCACATGGCGGTGCAGGCGCTGCGCAGCGGCGAATGCTCGCTCGCGCTCGCGGGCGGCGTGACCGTGATGGCCACCCCCGGCACCTTCGTGGCCTTCAGCAAGCAGCGCGGCCTCGCCACCGACGGCCGCTGCAAGCCCTTCGCCGCCGCCGCAGACGGTACGGCCTGGGGCGAGGGCGTGGGCATGCTGCTGGTCGAGCGGCTGTCGGACGCCCGCAAGAACGGCCACCCGGTGCTGGCGATCGTGCGCGGAAGCGCCATCAACCAGGACGGCGCCTCCAACGGCCTGACCGCGCCCAACGGCCCGTCCCAGCAGCGGGTGATCCGGCAGGCCCTGGCCAACGCCCGGCTGTCCGCCGCGGAGGTGGACGTGGTCGAGGCACACGGCACCGGTACGACGCTGGGCGATCCGATCGAGGCGCAGGCGCTGCTGGCCACCTACGGCCAGGAGCGGACCGAGGACGAGCCGCTCTGGCTCGGCTCGGTGAAGTCCAACTTCGGCCACACTCAGGCCGCGGCCGGTGTCGCCGGAATCATCAAGATGGTCAAGGCCATCGAGCACGGCGTGCTCCCCAGGACCCTGCATGTGGACGAGCCGTCGCCGCATGTGGACTGGTCGGCGGGCGCGGTGTCGCTGCTCACCGAGCAGATGGAGTGGCCGGAGACCGGCCGTCCGCGCCGGGCCGCCGTGTCCTCGTTCGGCATCAGCGGCACCAACGCGCACACCATCATCGAGCAGGCCCCGGCGGAGCGGCCCAGGGCCGCCGACGCCGCGCCCGAGCCCGGTGTGCTGCCCTGGATCCTGTCCGGCAGGAGCGAGGCGGCGCTGGGCGCCCAGGCCGAGCGGCTGCTGGCACACCTCGACACGGACCCGGGCCTGCGCCCGGCCGACGTCGGCTACTCCCTGGCCACCACCCGCGCCGTCCACGACCAGCGCGCCGTGCTGGTCGGCACGGACCGCGACGACTTCGTCCGCGCCCTGATGGCGCTCGCCCGGGGCGAGGCGGTGGCCCAGTTGGTCCAGGGCACCGGAACGGCCGGCAAGACGGCGTTCGTGTTCCCCGGGCAGGGGTCGCAGTGGGCCGGTATGGCGGTGGGGCTGATGGACGCCTCGCCGGTCTTCGCGGCCCGGATCCACGAATGCGCCGCCGCCCTGGCGGAGTTCACCGACTGGTCGTTGGTGGAGGTGCTGCGCGGCGCCGAGGGTGCGCCCTCGCTGGAGCGCGTGGATGTGGTCCAGCCGGTGCTGTTCGCGGTGATGGTCTCCCTCGCCGAGCTGTGGCGTTCGCTGGGCGTCCGGCCGTCCGCCGTGGTCGGCCACTCCCAGGGTGAGATCGCCGCGGCGTGCGTGGCCGGAATCCTGTCGCTGCGGGACGCTGCCCGGGTGGTGGCGCTGCGCAGCCAGGCGATCGGCCGGGTGCTGGCGGGCAAGGGCGGCATGGTGTCCGTGGCATTGCCGGTGGCGGAGGTCCGGGAGCGGATCGCGGCCTGGGGCGAGGAGCGCATCTCCGTCGCTGCCGTCAACGGCCCCTCGTCGGCGGTGGTCTCGGGTGAGCCGGAGGCGCTGGACGAGCTCATCGCCGCGTGTGAGGCCGATGAGGTGCGGGCCCGCCGGGTGCCGGTGGACTACGCCTCGCACTCGGCCCAGGTCGAGTTGCTCCGTGAGGAACTCCTCGAACTGCTGGCCCCCGTAGAGCCCAAGACGGCCGAGGTGCCGTTCCTGTCGACGGTGACGGGGGAGTGGGTCGACGGTTCCGAGCTGGACGCCGAGTACTGGTTCACCAACCTCCGCCGCACCGTCGAGCTGGAGGGTGCGGTGCGCCGTCTGCTGGACGAGGGCTTCGGAGCCTTCATCGAGTCCAGCGCCCACCCCGTCCTGACCATGGGCGTGCAGGAGACCGCCGAGAGCGCGGGCCGGGAGGCCGCCGCGATCGGGTCGTTGCGCCGTGACGAGGGCGGCCTGGACCGCTTCTGGGCCTCGCTGGGCGAGGCGTGGACGCGCGGCGTGAGCGTCGACTGGGACGCGGTGTACGAGGGGACCGGCGCCGAGCGCGTCGAGCTGCCCACGTACGCCTTCCAGCACGAGCGCTACTGGATCGAGGTCCCGCTCTCGGTGGGCGATGTGGCCTCCGCCGGTCTTGGCGCCGCCGGGCATCCGCTGCTGGGCGCCGCCGTCGAACTGCCCGACTCCGATGGCTTCCTGCTCACCGGGCGGCTCTCCCTCCAGACCCACCCCTGGCTCGCCGACCACACCGTGTCCGGCACCGCGCTGCTGCCGGGGACGGCCTTCGTGGAACTGGCGATCCGGGCCGGTGACCAGGTCGGCTGCGATCTGCTGGAGGAGCTGACCCTCGAGGCGCCGCTGATCCTGCCCGGCCGGGGCGGCATCCAGCTCCGGCTGACCGTCGGCACGCCCGACGCGAGCGGTCGCCGGGCGCTGGACGTCTACTCCCGCCCGGAGCCGGACGCGGACCGGGGCGACGCCTCGGACCGGCCCTGGATCCGTCACGCCAGCGGTGTCCTGGCCTCCGGTGACGCCACGGACGGCGGAGCCGACCTGTCCGTATGGCCGCCCGTCGAGGCCGTCGCCCTCGACGTGGACGACCTCTACGAGCGGTTCGCGGCGGGCGGCTTCGGCTACGGCCCGGCGTTCCAGGGGCTCAACGCCGCCTGGCGGCGCGGCGAGGAGGTCTTCGCCGAGCTGCGCCTGGAGCAGCGGCAGCACGCCGACGCCGCGCTGTTCGGACTGCATCCGGCGCTGCTGGACGCCGCGCTGCACGGGGTCGCGCTCGGCGACTTCCTGGGCGGTGAGGCCGACGGGATCCGGCTGCCGTTCTCCTGGACCGGGGTCACCCTCCACGCGGCGGGCGCCACGGCGCTGCGCGTACGGATCGCCCCGGCCGGGCCGGACACGGTGGCCCTGACCGTCGCGGACGAGAACGGCGGCGCGGTCGCGTCGGTGGACTCCCTGGTGCTGCGGCGTATCGCCCCGGAGCAGCTGCGCGCGGCCCAGGTGACCTACCACGACTCGCTGTTCCGGCTGGAGTGGACGCCGGTGCCGGCGCCCTCGGCGGCCCCCGGGACCCTCCGCTGGGCCCTGATCGGCCAGGACGTGGCGAACGGCGCCGGTCAGGACACGGCGAACGGCGCCGGCCAGGACGCCGCGCACGGCACGGACGCCTTCGGGCTCGTCGCCGCGCTGGAGTCCGCCGGTGCCGACTGCGCCGTCTTCCCCGACCTGGCCGAGCTCGCGGCCGTGGTGGCCTCGGGCAGCCCCCGGCCGGACGTCGTCCTCCTCCCGCACACCGGGCCCACCGAGGGCGGCGATGTGGCGGAGGGCGCCCGGCTGGCCACCCACGCCGCGCTGGACAGCGCACAGTCATGGCTCGCGGAGGAGGGCCTGGCCGGGGCGCGGCTGGCGTTCGTCACCCGGCGCGCGGTCGCCACGTCCCCGGACGCCGAGGTGCACGCCCTGCCGCGGTCGGCCGTATGGGGCCTGATCCGCACCGCCCAGACCGAGAACCCGGACCGATTCGTGCTGCTCGACCTGGACGGTGACCAGACCTCGGCCGAGCTGCTCACGGCGGCCGTGACCGGCGGGGAACCGCAGCTCGCCGTCCGCGCGGGCGCCCTCCACGCGCCCCGGCTGGCCCGGGTCGCCGCCCAGGAGCAGAACCAGGACGGCGCGTCGGAAGGACTCCCGGAGTTCGACCCGGACGGCACGGTCCTGATCACCGGCGCCACCGGTGTCCTCGGCGGACAGCTCGCCCGCCACCTGGTCGCCGAGCGCGGTGTGCGGCATCTGCTGCTCAACAGCCGCCGCGGACAGCGCGCCCCGGGGATGCCCGAGCTGGTCGACGAACTGACCGCGCTGGGCGCCCGGGTGAGCGTCGCGGCCTGTGATGTGGCCGACCGCGAGGCGCTGTCGATGCTGCTGGCCGAGGTGGACGCGGAGCATCCGCTGACCGCCGTCGTGCACACCGCCGGTGTGCTGGACGACGGGCTGCTGCCCACGCTCACCCCGGACCGGATCGACACGGTCTTCCGGCCGAAGGTGGCCGCGGCGCACAACCTGCACGAGCTGACCCGCGATCTGGACCTCTCCGCGTTCGTGCTCTTCTCGTCCGCCGCAGGCACCTTCGGCGCGCCGGGCCAGGCCAACTACGCGGCGGCCAACACCTTCCTGGACGCCCTGGCCGCGCAGCGCCGCTCCGCCGGACTGCCCGCGCTCTCGCTGGCCTGGGGCCTGTGGGAGCAGCGCAGTGCGATGACCGGTGGTATGGCGGACGCGGATGTGGCCCGTATGGAGCGCTCCGGGATGGCGCCGCTGTCCTCGCGGGACGGTCTGGAGCTGTTCGACACGGCGTGCACGGTCGGCGGTGAGGCGGTGCTCGTACCGCTGCACCTGGACACCGCGCCGCTGCGCGAGCAGGCCGCCGAGGGCGGGCTGCCCGCCGTGTTCCGCGGGCTGGTCCGGGCTCCGGCCCGGCGGCGCGCCGTCGCCGCCGGGGCGGCCGATGCGGGCGGCCCCTCGCTGGCGCGGCGGCTGGCCGGGCTGGCCGAGGCGGAGCGGGAGAAGGCCGTGCTGGACCTGGTCCGCGGCCAGGCCGCCGCGGTCCTCGGCTTCCCGGACGCGGAGGCGGTGGGGGCCACGCGTGGTTTCCTGGAGCAGGGCTTCGACTCGCTGACCGCCGTCGAGCTGCGCAACCGGCTGAACGCCGCGAGTGGGCTGCGGCTGGCCCCGACGCTGCTGTTCGACCACCCGACGCCCGAGCTGGTCGCCCGGCAGCTGCTCGCGCAGCTCGCCGGTTCGGTGGCCGCCGAGGGCGGCGCGGTCTCGGACGCGGCGCGCGCGGAGGCGGCGGGCGCGGAGCCGTCGGCCGTGTTCGGCGCGATGATGCGGGAGGCCGGACAGCTCGGCAGGCAGGAGGAGTTCACCCGGCTGCTGATGGACGTCTCGCGGTTCCGGCCCTCGTTCGCGAGCGCCGCCGAGCTGGACAAGGCGCCCGCGCTGGTGCGGCTGTCGCGCGGGGAGACCGGGCCCGCGCTGGTGTGCTTCTCCTCGATCCTGTCGATCGGCGGCCCGCACCAGTACGCGCGGTTCGCCGCCGGATTCCGCGGCCACCGGGACGTCCTCGCGCTGGGCAACCCCGGCTTCGTCGCCGGGGAGCGGCTCCCGGCCAACCCGGAGGCGGTGATCGAGGCGCAGGCCGAGGCGGTCCTGCGGGAGACCGACGGGGCGCCGTTCGTGCTGCTGGGCCACTCCTCGGGCGGGCTGCTCGCCCATGAGGTGGCCGCGCGGCTGGAGAGCACCGGGGTCTTCCCGGACGCGGTCGTCCTGCTCGACATCTACTCGCACGACCGGGACGCGGCCGTGGCCCTCCAGCCCGGGCTGAGCGCCGGGATGGACGAGCGCAGCGCCGACCAGGTGCCGGTGGACGACACCCGGCTGCTGGCCATGGGCGCCTACTTCCGGCTGTTCGGCCAGTGGCGGCCCAAGGAGGTCAAGACGCCGACGCTGCTGGTCCGGGCCGGGGAGCGGCTCTTCGACTGGTCCCGCGACGGCGACTGGCGGTCGTACTGGCAGCTCCCGCACACCGCGCTCGATGTGCCGGGGAACCACTTCACCATGATGGAAGAGCACGCCGGGACGACGGCGCGGGCCGTGGCCGACTGGCTGGCGGACTGACGGGTTTCGGGCCCGCACCCCCACACGGGCCCGAACCGCCAAAGGGCCGGGCCCCGCTCCCCTCCTCGGAGGGGGCGGGGCCCGGCCCTTATGCGTGGTGCGCGGTGGGGGATCAGCGCTTACGGGCGGGGCGCGAGCGCTTGCCGGGACCCACCGTCACCACCTCGAAGTTGGACTTGGTGCGGTCCAGCCGGTGGAAGAGGTTGTCCGGCCCGGTGATGTACATCTTCGACACCCCGGCGCCCTTGAGCGTGTCCACCACCTTCGGCCAGTGGATCGGCAGGTCGAAGGTGTCCAGAAGCATCGTGCGCAGCGCGTCGGCCGAGGTCACGATGGTGCCGTCCTGGTCGGTGACCACGGGCAGCTTGGGGTCGAGGATGTCGTACTTCGGCAGGATCTCCTCGGCCGCCCGGCGCCGCAGCTCCGCGAACGCGGGCGCGTGCACCGCCGGGACCATGGTGTACATGGAGTAGCCGCCGGCCTGGCTGATCGCCTTCTTGAAACCTTCCAGCTCCTTCTCGCGCAGCGAGACCATGAAGAAGCCGTCGTCGAGATAGCCGGAGTAGTCGTACCACTCACCGCGCTCGCCGAGCTCGGTGAGGATCTCCGTCAGCTTCTCCTGCGGAGTGCGGACGAAGGTGTGGGTGACCGCGTCCTGGTGCTCCTCGGCGAAGTACGCGTGCTCGCAGCGAGCCAGCTCCGCGGTGAGCCGTACCACCTCGGGGAACGGCAGCGAACTGACGTACGCCGCGGCCGCCTTCTGCCCGAAGCTGGGGCCCACGCACAGGTCGGGGACCAGTCCGTGTTCCTGCTCCGCGCGGTCCGCCGAAGCCATCGAGTTCACCAGGAAGGCGATCTGGGTGGCCTCGGAGTAGTCGTCCTCGGAGTCGCGGAGCCGGTCGAAGACCGAGTAGCCCAGCGCCTCGTCGGCCTCGGCGAGCCGCTTGCGGGCGAACGGGTCGAGCGTGAGGAACCTGCCCACCTCGGAGAAGCCGGAGGGCCCCATACCGGGGAACACGATGGCTGTCTTCGTCTGCTCGGATGCCGTCATGGTGTGGTGCCTTACTCTCGATCCTGCCGTCGCTCAGTCCTGCGCCCGGCGGTTGAAGCCCCGGATGCCGATGGTCCCGAAGAGCAGGATCGCCGCTCCGATGGCGGAGAAGCAGATCCACAGCGGGATCGATTCCGGCACCTTGGGCCCTGGTTCCAGCAGCAGTCCGCGCATCGCCTCGGTGACGTAGGTCAACGGGTTGAAGCTGCAGAGGATCTGGAACCAGCGGACGGTCTCCAGGCTCCGCCACGGGAACTGCGTGGCCCCGGTGAACATGATCGGGGTGAGCGTCATGGCGAAGACGATGGAGATGTGGCGCGCGGGCGCCAGGGTGCCCAGGGTGAGGCCGACGCAGCCGCCGACCAGTCCGCCCAGGCTCAGGATGCCCAGCGTGACCGGCATCTTCTCCAGCGGCCAGGAGACGTCGTCCAGCAGCGCCAGACCGATCGGGATCATGACCAAAGAGCCGATCAGACCGCGCATCGCGCCGAAGATCGCCTTCTCCACCGCCACCAGGGAGACCGGGATGGGTGCGAGCAATCGGTCCTCGATCTCCTTGGTCCAGGAGAAGTCGATGGCCAGCGGCAGTGCGGTGTTCTGCAGGGCGACCAGGAAGCTGTTGAGCGCCACCACACCGGGCAGCAGCACCTGCTGGAAGCCGGGCTGGGTGAAGCCGATCTCGCCGAGCACCTTGCCGAAGACGAACAGCATGAAGAACGGTTCCACGATGACCTGGCCCAGGAAGGGGCCCATCTCGCGGCCGGTGACGAAGATGTCGCGCCACAGGATGAAGAAGAACGTCCGCCACCGGTTGGCGCGGCGCCGGTGGCGCCCGCTGCGGCGCTTGGCGTCGGGCAGTTCGAGTTCGAATTCGGGCTGCGGCTGGGGCTCGGGCTCCACGAGCGGCGAACGGGCGTCGGCCGCCGCGATGATGGCGTTCAGCGCCGCCTTCGCGTCCTGCGCGGCCTGGGACGCCGACGGGGCCGGAATGGGCTTGATGACGAGCGTCAGGGTGTCCCCGATGTCGCCGTGGTGCGTGGTGCCCGCGCCCGCCTCGTGGTGCCGGTGCTCCTGCGGCCGGCTCTGCTGCTGCCGGGGGTCGGGCTGCCGGACATCCGGCGCCTTGCCCTCGTGCTTGACCGGCGCGTTCGGGGTGGCCTTCTGCACCTCGGCGCCCGGACGCGGGGCCGACGGCTTGGACCGGACGAGCACGGTCCTGGTGTCCTCGAAGCCGTCGTCCTCGGGGGACTTCGACTCCGCGGCCCGCGGGTCGGTGGTGCCGTTCCCGTCCGGCCTGGCAGCGGGGGTCCTGGGGTCGGCGGGCCGGTGCTCACCGCCCCTGGCGGCGCCGCCCTGGTGCGACGCGGGTGCCCCGGCGCCGGCCGCGGGCTTCTCCTCCGCGGCCTTGCCACCCGTGGTCCCGTCCGTCGATGACGTGGGTCGAGAGGAGGAGCTCATCGCATCTCCTTCCCCGTCAGGTCGACAAAGACGTCTTCCAGGCTCGCCTTGCTCACATTCAGGTCCTTGATTTCGCAGCCGGTGTCGGTCAGGGCCTTGATGACCGTGGGCAGAAGTACGGAGGACGACGCGTTGCTGTAGACCTTCATCCGGAAGGTGCCGTCGTCGATCGCCCCGGCCCCGCCCATGGCTGCGGCCATCTCGGCCTCGGCGCTGAGCACCTCGACCCGCTCGGCGACCCCGAGGCCCTGCACCATGTGGACCACGCCGTTCATCCCGCTGTGCGGCGGGCGCACCGTGACGGTCAGCGCGGTGTTGCTCATCCGGCTGGTCAGTGCCTCGGGGGTGTCCAGGGCGAGCAGCTTGCCGTGGTCGACGATGCCGATCCGGTCACACAGCTTGGAGGCTTCCTCCATGTCGTGGGTGGTGATCACCACCGTGACGCCACGGGTCTTCAGTTCGGCGACCCGGTCGCGTACGAAGATCTGTGACTGCGGGTCCAGACCGGTGGCCGGCTCGTCCAGGAACAGCACCCGGGGGCGGTGCATCAGCGCCCGCGCGATCATCACGCGCTGTGCCTGACCACCGGAGACCTGGTCCGCCCGGGCCTTGGCGTGGTCGCCGAGGCCGACCCACTCCAGGCTCTCGTCCGCCAGGCGGTTGCGCTCCGAGCGGGGGAGACCGTGGTAGCCGGCGTGGAAGGTCAGGTTCTGACGGATGGTCAGGGACCGGTCCAGGTTGTTGCGCTGCGGCACAATGGCGAAGGACTGCCGGGCCACCGCCGGCCTGCGCACCACATCGACGCCCTGCACGAAGGCACGCCCGCCGCTGGGTGCGACCCGGGTGGTCAGGATGCCGATGGTGGTGGTCTTGCCCGCTCCGTTGGGTCCGAGGAAGCCGAAGACCTCGCCGTGCCTGACGGTGAAGCTGAGATTGTCGACAGCCGGAACGGGCCGGCCGGGATACTTCTTGATCAAGCCGTCGACAACGACGGCGAAGTCAATAGGACGTGTTGTGTTCATCGCTGTCGTCGCACCGATTTAATTGGCTTGAGGAGAACATTACTTTCCTCTTGTTTAACACGACGGCTTGACTCCTGACCCCTAACTGCCTGCAGATTAGGGGGTGGTGGCACGGGTGAGGGGGCCTTAGGGGGCGCCTGCTGTGTCCCGCTGTGTCCCGGGCCACGCCGGGATGGCGCGGTACCCGCATATAGCGCGTACCTCGAATAGCGGTTACTAGGGGTTGTGGCCCGGGAGAAGGGCTCATAGCCTCACGGAGTCAGCATCTCGGACGAGCGTGGTCGACGCGCCCCACCATCGCACTCGTGCCCGGCCCCTCAGTGCAATCGCGGGGATGTACTCCTTGAGCCAGATCAAGCCCGATGATGTGGGCCTTATTCGGATATTGCAAACGGAAACTCCGAGTAGTTTCCGGCTGATCTGTTTCCCGGAATCCGCCCACTCCACCGCGTACTACCTCTCGCTGTCCGAGCTTCTGCTGCCCACCGTCGAGGTGTTGGCGATCCAGTACCCGCTGTACGTGGGCATCGACGACGATGAGCGGCTGACCGATTCGGCCGACCTCGCGGACCGGATCTTCGGTGCGCTGGGGGAGTGGATGGACCGCCCGCTGGCCTTCTTCGGCCACCGGGCCGGCGCCGACCTCGCCTACCGCGTCGCCGAGCGCCTGGAACGGGAGACCGGGACGGCGCTGCTGACCCTGTTCGTATCCGGCCGCACCGCGCACTGGGGCATGTCCCTGGGGCCCCCGGAGCTCGGCTGCCGGATCGTCGCCCTCGCCGGTGAGGGCGACCCCAAGACCCCGCTGCGCGGCGTACGGGCCTGGCGGCGGCGTACGAGCGGACGATTCGACCTCGAGGTGTTTCCCGGCGCCCGTTACTACCTCGACTCGAGCCGGAGAGAGGTCGTCAACCTGGTGCACGACCAGTTGCTCTCGCACGTCCCCGTCGATGCCGAGTGGGAGACCGGCTTCGAAGACCAGGGAGCCTAGGGGGGACCCGCCCAGGGCTGCCCGTACTCCTGAGCGAAAAGGAAAAGAGTACGTTTCGATGACCGCGAAGATCTACGCGCTCGACTCGGTGCAGACCCTGGCCGACTTCGAGCTGGACGCGCTGCGCGTCGCCGATGTGATCCGCGAGCACGGGGTGACCCACGGCGACCGCGTCATCTTCAAGGCGGGCAACTCCGCCGCCTACGTGAGTGTGCTGTTCGCGCTCATGCACGTGGGAGCCTCCATCGTGCTGATCGACCAGCAGGAGCACCCGGACGAGACCCGGCGGATCGCCGAGCGCACCGGCGCCGCGATCGCCTTCGTGGACGACGACGCCCCGATCCACGCCGACATCCGTACGGTGAACCTCTACGAACTGATCGCCCCGGCCGCCGGGCGCCCGCTCACCACCCGGGAGCTGTCCTTCGACGCCTGGGCCGACCGCCGCGACGGCCTGATCATGTGGACCTCCGGCTCCACCGGCGAGCCCAAGGGCGCCGTCAAGTCCGGCGCCAAGTTCCTCACCAACCTGGAGCGCAACGCCGCCCAGGTCGGGCACCGGCCGGACGACGTGCTGCTGCCGCTGCTGCCCTTCGCCCACCAGTACGGGCTGTCCATGGTGCTCATCGCCTGGCTCACCCGCTGCTCGTTGGTGATCGCCCCGTACAAGCGCCTGGACCGGGCCGTGCAGATGGCCGGACGGACCGGTGCCACGGTGATCGACGCCACTCCGTCCAGCTACCGCACCATGCTCAACCTGGTCGGCCGGAAGCCGTCGCTGCGGACGCAGTTGGAAGGCGTCCGGATGTTCTGCTCGGGCGCCGCGCCGCTCGACGGAGCGCTCTCCGAGCGCTATGTGGCCGAGTTCGGCCTGCCGTTGCTGGACAGCTACGGCAGCACCGAGCTGGGCAACATCGCCTTCGCCACCCTGGAGAACCCGGTCTCCTGCGGCCGGGCCATGGAGGGCATCAAGCTGCGCGTCGTCGACGAGGACGGCCACCCGGCCGCCCCCGGCGAGGCCGGTGAGATCGAGGTCGACACCCCGGACGCGCTGGAGGGCCATCTCGCCGAGGACGGCACCATCGACGCCGTGCCCACCGGCTGGCAGACCACCGGCGACCTCGGCTACCTCGACGCCGACGACAACCTCTTCGTCCTGGGGCGGAAGTTCGCGGTGCACCGCTCCGGCTACACGCTCCACCCCGAGCTGATCGAGCGGAAGGCCGCCCTCGCCGAGATCTCCACCCGGATCGTGCCGCTCCCCGACGAGCGCCGGGCCGGCGACACCCAGCTCGTCTTCTTCGTGGAGGACGACGAGCTGCGGGACGCCAAGCACTGGCGGGAGCGGCTGTGCCAGGTGCTCCCGGTCTATGAACAGCCCAACCGGGTCGAGGTGCTGGAGAGCTTCCCGCTCAACCGCAACGGCAAGCCCGACAAGCGCCGGCTCGAACAGATGGCCCAGGGCTGAGACGTGACAGGGGGAGCCGACGGGGCGCGTCGGCTCCCCCTGTGTGCCAGGTGTACGGCCATGGCCGTCCGTAGGTGTACGGCCATGGCCGTCAGTCGTACGGAAGCTCCAGCGGCGCGCAGGTGTTGAAGAGATCACCGGGGCCCGGGTTGTCCGGATGCGTGGTGCCGCCGAGGTGGTGGAGGACTCCCCACACCGCGTTCAGCGCCGTGGTCACCGCACCCTCGGCGAACCCGGCCGTCCAGGAGACATCGTCCCCGCACAGGAAGAAGCCCTGCTGCGCCGGATCCATCCCGTCCTGCATGAACTGGGTGAACAGCCGCCGCTGATAGCGGTAGTGGCCGGGCAGATTGTTCTTGAAGGCCCCCATGAAACGGGGCTCGGTCTCCCAGGTGACGGTGAGCGGCCCCGCGATGATGCGCGACCGGATGTCCACATCCGGATAGATCGCGGCCAGCTTGGTCAGCAGCGTCTCCAGCCGCTCCTCGGCCGAGAGCGTGGCGACCTTCAGCGAGTCGTCGTTCCAGGTGTACGACAGGCACATGACCCCGGGCCGGTCGGGCCCGTCGTCGAAGAGATAGACCCCGCGCGGCATCCGGTCGGTGAGCGTCATGCTCATCACGTCGTGGCCGGTCGCCGGGTCGGCGTCCCGCCAGAACGGCCGGTCGACCAGGACGAACAGCTTGGACGCGCCCATGTAGTGGGTGCGCTCCACCGCCGTCCACAGCGGAGTGGACAGCAGCGACGGATCGCAGTCGACCCGGTTCAGCAGCGTCCACACATGCGGGCTGTAGACCACCGCGGGGAACTCGCGCTCCTCGCCGCTCTCGTCGGTCACCCGGACGCCGTCGGCGGTCCGCCGCAGCCGGGTGACCGCGGGGCGGGGCCGGCCGCCGTGCAGCGACGCGAGCGACGTCCCCTGCGGCCAGTGCGCGAGCGTCTCGGGCTGGTGCTCCCACAGCCCGTTCGGCACCTGGGAGGAGCCGCCGACTATGCCCACCTGGTTGTCGTCGGCCTCGGTGACCACGACCCGCAGGATCTCCAGCACCGAGTTGGGGAAGTCGGTGTCCCAGCCGCCGGTGCCGAAGCCCACCTGGCCGAAGATCTCCCGGTGGCGGAACGACTGGAAGGCGGAGGAGGTGGCGAGGAAGCCGTAGAAGGACTGGTCGTCGAACTCCCTGACCAGCGAGTTCCATATGGTCTTCAGCGTGCTGACGTCCCGCCGCTGGATGGCGTCCCGCAGCGTGGCCAGGTCGGCCCGCTCCTGGAGCGCCTTGTCCCAGGCGTCGGCGACCTCCTGGTAGACGTCCGGGAGCTCACCGGCGGTGCGCGCCCGGTCCTGACCGCCGTTCAGGTCGATCAGCGTGCTCGCGGTGGCCGGTGCCAAAGGATTAGGGAAAGGACGAGTGGACAGGCCCAGCAGATCGATGTAATGGAACAGCGATCGGGCGGAGACGGGAAAGCGCATCGCGCCCATCTCCGCCTTGTATTCCGGATTCCCGGGGAACGGCGTGGACCGCATCCGGCCGCCCAGTTGCTCCGCTTCATAAAGAACTGGGGAAAGCCCTAGTCGTAGAAGCTCATAGGCCGCTGTCAACCCGGACATCCCGCCGCCGATGACGGCGACTTCGGTCCCGTGTGCCGCGGCAGGCAGGGCGCCCAGACCGGCAGGATGGGACAGCCACCTGTCATAGGAATAGGGGAAATCCGGCACGAGCATGGTCGTGGCGGACGCGGTAGCGCACGTCATGGCATCAACCTCTTGGGGCCGAGTGGCATCGCGGGGATATCAGGCGGTGTAAGCGACATCGAAATCCAGGCTCGCGGGCAGTTCTCGGCGCTGGCTGATGTTGATCTTCCGGTAGACGCGGGTCAAGTGTTGTTCCACCGTGGAGATCGTGATGTAGAGCTTAGCGGCGATTTCCCGGTTGGTGTAGCCGGAAGCTGCTAGTGCTGCGACCCGGCTCTCGGCGTCGGAGAGTTCGGAAAAGGCGGCCGTATCCTCGCCGGTACGGGTCGCTTCCGACAGGGCCGAACGGGCCGGAGTGCGCTGCAGCGAACGCGACAGCTCCTCGGCGCCGCAGCTGTCCGCGAGCCGCAGGGCCCGACGGGTCATCAGCCGGCTGGTGTCCAGATCGCCGAGCTGCTTGTGCGCCTCCGCGAGATCCGCCAGCGCCCGCGCCATCTCGTACCAGCCGCCGCTCGCCTGGAGCACCGCCACCGCCTGTTGCAGCAGCGCGATCCGCTCGTTCAGCGGCCGGGTGGCGGCCAGCACCCGCAGCGCGGCGCCCCGGGTGCGGGACGAGGACTCCCCGGCCAGCTCCAGCTGCTCCTCCGCCAGCCGCGCCGCCCGCTCCTGGCCGCCCAGGGTCAGCCAGGTCTCGGCGGCGCCCAGCCGCCAGGTCAGGGTGGCGGGCGAGTCCAGGCCCCAGGCGGCCATCTTCTCGCCACAGGCGCGGAAGTCGGTGAGGGCCGCGTGCTGCCGGCCGGTGGCCAGCTGATGCCGGGCCCGTGCGTAGAGGTAGTGCAGCCCGAAGCGGTTCCGGTACATCTCCTCCGGCACCGGGCGGGCGAGCAGTTCGGCCGCCGCGTCGTGGTTGCCCATCGCGGTGTGCGCGTTGATCAGCATCCCGAGCGGCATGCCGACGGTGACCCCCCAGCCGCGCGCCGGAAGCTCCTCCAGCGCCCGCTCCGCGTACCGGACCGTGTCCCGCAGCCGTCCGACGCGCAGCGCGATCTGGGCCCGCAGCACACAGAAATAGGCCAGCAGCGCCTTGGCGCCGCGCTCCGAGGTCTCCTCGATCAGCCGGTCGCACCAGCTCGTGGCGGTGGCGTGGCGGTCCGCGTACACCAGCGTCTGCAGCGCGGCGTGCACCGTCAGCATCGTCCGATCGGAGAGCCGGACGGTCTCCAGCACCCGCTCCGCGGCCCGCACGGCGCTCTCGTCGACACCGCGGCTCAGCACGGTCCGCAGTGCCCGGAACGCCGTCAGTTGGGGCGACTCCGGGGACTGGCCGGGCGACAGCGGGCCGATGTCCCACGGGCCGTCGCACTCCTCCTGGTCCAGGAAGGGCCGCAGTTCGGGGTGGTCGGGGTAGGTGGAGGACAGCGCGAGCCGGATGGCGCGCAGCGCGGTGTCAAGGTCGGTGCCCGGGTGCTCGTCGGCGGCCCGGCTGACCTGCTCCAGCGCGGCGGCCGCCTCGCCCATCCGCCCCAGCCCCAGCAGCCCGATGACGACCGGGATGGTCTGCGGCGCGGGCAGCAGCCCGCTGCCGGCCGGACCGGCCAGCGCCTGCAGCCGCCGCATCTGGGACAGCGGGTTGAACGGCCACATGGCCTGCACCATCGTCGCCTGGAGCTGCAGCGCCTCGCGCTCGTCGGTGCTGTACCGGTCGGCCATCTGCAGGCAGTTCATGGCGAGTTCCCTGCGGTCCGCGGCGATGGCGTGCACGGCCGCGTCGCACAGCGCCTGCGAGATCCACTCCTCGACCGGCCCGGGGGCCTCGTGGCTGAGCAGATGGCGGGCCACGTCGATGGGGTCGGCGCCCTCCTCGTACAGCAGCCGGGCGGCCCGCAGATGCAGCGGGCCGAGCTCGTGCAGCTCCAGATCGTCCTGAAGCACGGTGCGCACCGCGTCGCTGCGGAAGCGCCCGCCGTGCAGGATGCCCACCTCGGTGAGCAGCCCGACGGACTGCCGGACCAGCCGCTCCTCGACCTCGATCAGCCTGCTCAGCAGGGGAACGGACGTGGCGTCACCCAGCAGCGCGACCCCGTGGGCCACCCGGCGGTGGGCCGGGCCGCCGCGGTATACGCAGGACAGCGCCGCCTGCCGGAACAGCTCCCCGGCCACCGGGGCGTCCGTCCCGGGCGCGGGGTCGAGGGGGCCGCGGGTGAGGCGGGAGAACCGGTCGTCCAGGAGGCCGCGCAGCAGCAGCAGATTGCCGCCGGTCATCTCGTGGTACGCGGCGGCGTGGCGCCCGGCCTCCTCGGTGCCCAACTCCTGGGTCAGCAGCGTGGAGACGCCCGTGACGGTGAGCGGGGCGAGCCGCACATGGCAGACCTTCGGCTCGTGCAGCAGCTCGTCCAGGGCCGTGGCGGCGGGCCCGGTCAGCGACCCGCGGCTGACCACGACGGACAGCGCCTCCGAGCGGCAGCGGCGGATGCCGTACGCCAGGCAGCGCAGCGACGGAAGGTCCGCGAACTGGACGTCGTCGATGGCGATCAGCAGGGGGGCGTCACCGGTCAGCTCGTCGAGCGTGCGGTGGAAGTCCTGGAGCAGCGGGAGTTCGGCCTCGATGGGGCCGTGCGGGTTCCGGAGCGCCTCGAGGCCGGGCCGCGGCCTGGAGTGCTGCAGACGGGCCGGCATGCCCTGGTAGATCTGCTCGAGCACGGCATACGGGAACTTCTGCTCCGAGGCGGAGGCGACCGCGGGCAGCACCCGGACGCCGCGTCCACCCGCCGTGTCCGCCACGGTGTGCAGCAGTGCGGTCTTTCCCGACGTAACGGCGCCGCTGATCACGGCGAGCCGGCTTCCCTCGCGGGCGCCCTCGAAGAGGAGCCGATTGAGCCGGGCTATCTCCTGATCGCGCTCCACCAACACGTACGAAACACCTTCCCCGATTTAACGTATGCGCAGGGGTCTTGAAAGCGAATCACCGTGCATGGCGCACCTGGTAATGCATCGTCCCCCGAGTCGAAAATACCGCGCCGCTGTTGTGCCTCAGGTCCCTTCCGTTGTTGACACCCTGTGCGGCGGCATGGCTGCTCTGTGTCATGTCGCGTCTTCTTCCGCCCCTCCCGGCCGGGTTGGGCATGCCAGCCCAGGATCGGGGGTATGGGGCGGATGTGCACTCTAGCAGTGCTGTTGGTACGAAAAGATGACCGTCTCGTCACGGGAGAAACTGTTCGATTATGGTTTCGGCCCCGTAACCGAGTTGTGAAGCCGGGCGTCGACTCTCGGATCGCGCCTCGCCGCTGGTGGCTGGGGGGTTGCCGGAGGTAACACCCTTGTCGGATGTGAAAGTTGCGCAAAAGTGTCGGAAACTACTGAACCTTGAGTTCGTCCCCTCGCATCCCGTTGTGTGCGTTTCCCCTGTTCCATGGTCGTAGCCATCGTCGCCCAGGGCGTCCATTAGCATCGCCGCGGCCGCCGAATGGGCTGCGGTGTGTCATGGACCACTATGGGAACGGCTACTAGGGAAACGACTAGTTGTCCGAGAAAACGGGAGGAAGTGCGCGTGGTCAACCAGAAGTTGACATTTGTCGTCGGCACCGGTCGGTGCGGTTCGACGGCTCTGTCTCAGGTCATCAATATTCATCCGGATGTTCTCAGCATCAATGAATTGTTCGCCAGCATTCCCGATACGGAGATGCTGGACGAGGCCCCGCTGAGCGGTCCGGAGTTCTGGGGATTTCTGTCCCGGCCCAATCTGATCACCAATAGCATGATCAAAAATGGCGCCACCCCGCCCGAGTTCCTCTACCACAAGCTGCCCAAGCGGCGGTTCGACGCGGAGACCACCGGTATTCCGGCCATCAGCGTCATGGTGCTGCCCCATCTGACCGACGATCCCGACGCGCTCTTCGACGAGTTGGAGTCCGAGGTCACCTCCTGGCCCACCCGCCGTCCGGCAGATCACTGGACGGCCCTTTTCGCCTTCCTCGGCGCACGGTTCGGCAACCCCGGTGCCGTCGTCGAGCGGACCGGCCTGTCCATCGGCCGCGTGCCGGAGATGCACCGGGCCTTTCCCGAGGCGTGCTTTGTGCACCTCTACCGCGAGGGCCCCGACTGCGCCGTCTCCATGAGCCGCCACTTCAGCTTCCGGATGATCCCGTTGCTGTGGGAGATGGCCATGCACCTCGGTCTGGAGACCCCGCAGCACCTGACGCCCCAGCACGCCGCCCAACTCCCGCCCGACCTGGCGCCGCTGCTGAGCGACCGGTACGACCCGGCGCTGGTGATGGAGCGTCCCATCCCGCTCAGCGCGTTCGGCACCCTGTGGTCCGAGACGATCGTCGACGGACTGCGGAAGCTGGACGACGTCCCGGCGGAGCAGCGCACCGCGCTGTCGTACGAGACGCTGCTGGAGGAGCCGGAGAAGGAACTGATCCGGCTCGCCGAGTTCATCGGGGTGGAACCGCACCGCACCTGGCTGGACGCGTCCGTCGCCCACCTCGACGGCGGCCGGCCCGGCGCGGCGCGGAAGCTGCCCGAGGCGGAGCTCACCCCGCTGCTCGAATCCTGTAGCCCGGGCACCCGGGCGCTGGCCGCCCACCAGTAGGGCGCGCGTCGTCACTCGGCGACGGCCGCCCACCCCGAGGCCGGTCGCCGGGTGGCGCCCTGCTGCCTCGTCCCGGCCCCCATGTCGTGGGCCATGTGTCCCGGCCCATGTGTCCCGGCCCATATGTGCTGGCCCATATGTCCTGGGCACGCGGTGGCGAGAGGTCCATAGCCGGTGCCTATCATCGTGGTGTGCAGTTGCATCAGCTGCGTTATTTCGCCACCGTCGCGGAGACCCGGCACTTCACCCGCGCCGCGGAGCTCCTGCATGTCGCCCAGCCCTCGCTGTCCCAGCAGATCCGCGCCCTGGAGCGGGAGCTGGGAGCCGATCTCTTCCACCGGGCGCGCGGCAATATCGCCCTCACCGACGCGGGAGAGGCACTGCTCCCGCTGGCCCGCCAGATCCTCGCCGACGCCGAGACCGCGCACCGCGAGGTCCAGGAGGTCGCCCAGCTACGGCGCGGCCGGGTGCGGCTGGGGGCCACGCCGAGCCTGTGCGCCAGCTTCGTCCCCGATGTGCTGCGCCGCTTCCATGACGAGTTCCCGGGCATCGAGCTGATCGTGGACGAGGGCGGATCCCAGGACCTGGTCCGCACGCTCTCCGCGGGCGAGCTGGACCTCGCGCTGATCATCACCCCGCTGCCCGGCCAGGCCTCCGCCCTCGCCGCCACCGAGCTGCTGCGGGAGGAGCTGGTGGTGGCCTCCTCGCCCGCGGCCCCGCCCCCCACCCGGCGTCGTCGGATCCTGGTCGAGGATCTGCGGGACCGCCCGATGGTGATGTTCCGGCGCGGCTACGACCTGCGCGAATTCACCACGGCGGTCTGCCGGGCGGCCGGGTTCGAGCCGTCCTTCACGGTCGAGGGCGGCGAGATGGACGCGGTGCTGGGCTTCGTACGGGCCGGGCTCGGCATCGCCGTACTGCCGGGGATGGTGGCGGCCCGGTCCGGGCTGCGGATCACGCCGTTCGCGGGCCACGACATGCAGCGCACCATCGCCGTCGCCCACCGTAAGGACGTCGCGCCGCCCCGGGCCGCGCGTGAACTGCGCCGGGTGATGCTGGAGCATCTGCGGACGGCGGCCGCGGGGGAGTTCGGCCTGCCGCCGAGCGCGACGCGACTGCTGCCGTAGCTGTGCGGGGGTGGGGCTTGTGGACGGTAAGGGCCGGTGCGAACCGTAAGGCCGCTGCGAGGCATGTGCCGGGGCCGGGGCCGGTGCGAACCGTAAGGCCGTCGCGAGGGTCGTGCCTCAGCCCCAGATCGCGTGGGCCAGTGCCGCACCCGCGAAGGCGGCGCCCACCCCGGCCACCACACTCAGCACCACATTCGCCACGGCGAAGAGCCGGGCGCCCTCCTCGGCCAGCCGCAGGGTCTCGTACGAGAACGTCGAGTACGTCGTCAGCGCCCCGCACAGCCCCGTGCCCAGCAGCAGTTGCACCCGCTGAGAGGCCGCCCCCTCCGCCGCCGCACCGGTCAGCAGGCCCAGCACCAGACAGCCCCCCACATTGACCATGAACGTGCCCCAGGGGAACACCGAGTCGTGCCGTGCCTGGACCGCGCGGTCGGTCAGATAGCGCAGCGGGGCACCGACCATCCCGCCCGCGATCACCAGCAGCCAGTTCACCGGGCCCGGCCCCGGGGGTGCACGATCTCGACCGGGTCGACCACCACGAGGCCGTCACCCACGATCTCCTCCAGCTCGGGCAGGAAGGACCGCACCCGCTCCTCCGTATCGATCATCACGATGGCCATGGGCAGATCCTCGCCGAGCGACAGCAGCCGCGAGGTGTGGATCAGGGACGAGGAGCCGTACCCCTCGACGCCGCGGAACACGCTCGCACCCGCGAGCCCCGCGCGATGGGCGCGGTGCACGATCTCGGCGGACAGCGGCCGGCGATGCCAGGTGTCGTTCTCGCCGATGAAGACGGTCAGCCGCAGCGCGGGCTCGCCGGTCACCGGGCCGCCCTCCCGCCGGGCCCGTACCCGCCCAGGACGTGGCGGGTCGCCGCCACGGCCGCCCATACGGCCGCCATCGCCACCACGAGCGTCCCCGCCAGATAGGCGAAGGCGATCGCGAAACGGCCGTCCTGGATCAGCCGGGTGAAGTCCACGGCATACGTCGAGAAGGTGGTGAAGCCGCCGAGCACACCGGTGCCGAAGAAGGGCCGTACCAGCCGGTGAGCCGTCCACATTTCGGTGATCAGCACCAGGAAGACGCCGATGACCGCGCAGCCGACGGCGTTGACCAGCAGGATCGTCCAGGGGAAGGCGCTGGACGGGGTCGGCCACAGCAGCGACGCCCCGTAGCGTGCCGTCGCCCCGAGTGCGCCGCCCACCGCCACCACGCCCACCACGGGGCCCTGCCCCCGCCAGGGGTGGTGCCGGGCGGGCGTCGTCGGGCCGGTATCGGGGTCGAGGGGCTCGTCCACCACATCCGACCGTGAGCTGCCCATAGGGATCAGGCTACGTCGTGACGCCGCCACCGGCCGATCGGGAAGACGCCGCCACCGGCCGACCGGGAAGACGCCGCCACCGGCCGACCGGGAAGGGGACGGAAACGGACCAGGGAGGACGGCAGAAACGGACCCGGGAGGACGACGCGGACGTACGCGAGCCGGTCAGTGGTCCCGGCGCGACACGAAGTCGCACAGCGCGTGCAGAACCCGCGTCGCCGATCCGTCCGGCAGCCCGTTCACCGCGGTCCGGGCGCGCAGCAGCCGCGCGTGCATCACCGTCCGCGCCTCCGCCAGCGCCCCGCAGCGGTGCAGCAGCGCGACGGCCCTCGGCAGCCCGGTGCCCTCCGGGCCCGCGGTGGCGGCGGTCAGCAGGGTGCGCAACTCACCCGCCTCCGGCCGCTCGTCGGCCAGCGCCAGCAGCACCGGGAGGCTGGCGACGCCGATCGCGAGATCCTTGCCCTGTTCCTTCCCGGAGACCTCGGAGGTGGAGGTGATGTCGAGGATGTCGTCGGATATCTGGAAGGCGATTCCCAGATGTTCCCCGTATTCGGCGAGCGCCTGGACGACAGGCTCCGGGGCGCCCGTCCGGACCGCCCCGAGCTGCAGCGCCATGGCGATGAGCGAGGCCGACTTCCCCGCCACCACGGTGAAGTAGTGGGAGAGCGGATCGTCGTCGTCCGAGGGGCCGACGAGTTCCCGTATCTGGCCCATGATCAGCCGATTGGTGACCTTGGACTGCAATCGAATGGCTTCCGGGCCGAGTTCCGCGGCGAGCTGGGCCGCTTTCGACAGCAGCCAATTGCCCGCGAGCACGGCGGTGGTGTTGCCCCAGCGGGCGTTGACGCTGGGCACTCCGCGCCGGGTGCGGGCCTGGTCCATGACGTCGTCGTGGTAGAGCGAGGCGACATGCACCAGCTCGGCCAGGGTGGCGGCCTGCACGGCGGCGGAAGGATCGCGTACCCCGAACTCCGCGCCGACCAGTGCCAGAAGCGGCCGCAGCCGCTTTCCGCCGGGACCGAAGAGATGTCCGGCGACTTCCGCGACACAAGGGTCCCGGGCCTCGGTGGCGAGAGCGCGCAGCTGCTCCTCCGAGGCGTCCATCCCGCGTTCCAGACGGGCCGTGAGCGCGGGGTCGCCGGTGGTGAGCTCCATGGCCATGGAGCCCTTGGGCTCGGTTGTGGCGGGCGCGACCATGCGGTGGACCGTAGGCGAGGGACATGCCGGAACACGGAATTCCGTCAGGAAGGTGCCATTTCCGTATCCCAGGCTTTTCCCCAGGGCCCCGGGGACCCCTCGGCGGGTGCCCACTCCGGCCGGTACCGTCAAGCCTGTCGATGCCGACCGCGAGCGAGGAGAACCGCGATGAGCAACCCCTTCGAGAACCCCGACGGCCGCTATTTCGTGCTCGTCAACGAGGAGGGGCAGCACTCCCTGTGGCCGGCCTTCGCCGAGGTCCCCGCGGGCTGGACGGTCGCCCACGGTGAGGACGACCGCCAGGCGTGCCTGGACTACGTCAACGAGCACTGGACCGATATGCGGCCCAAGAGCCTGATCACCGCGATGGACGGCACCTCGGCCTGACCGCATCCGCACTCGGTTGGCAGTTTCCGGCCGTATCTCTTCTCTTTTGGCGCCGCATGGTCTGAACGCGTGCCTTACGGTCGCCGCGGGCCCCACGGCGTTACGTTGACGGTGTGACGACGGACGCGAACGCCGACCTTCCGGCGACCATGCGGGCATGGGTGGTCCCCGCCCCGGGCCGGATCGAGCAGGTGGAGCTGCCGGTGCCGCGGCCGGTGGAGGACGAACTGCTGATCCGGGTCCGAGCCTGCGGGGTGTGCCGCACCGATCTGCATGTCCGCGACGGCGACCTGCCCCCGCACCGCAGCCCCGTCGTCCCCGGCCACGAGGCCGTCGGCGAGGTCGTCGCGGCGGGTTCGCGGGCGCACGGCCCCGGCCCCGGAATCCGGCTCGGCGTCCCCTGGCTGCGGCGCACCTGCGGCCGCTGCCGCTACTGCCTCCGGGGCCAGGAGAACCTGTGCCCGTCCTCGGAGTACACCGGCTGGGACGCGGACGGCGGCTACGCCGAGTACGTCACCGTACCGGCGGCCTACGCCTATGAGCTGCCCTCCGGATACACCGACGAGGAACTCGCCCCGCTGCTGTGCGCCGGCATCATCGGCTACCGCGCCCTGCGCCGCGCCGATCTCCCGCCGGGCGGCCGGCTCGGCATCTACGGCTTCGGCGGCTCCGCCCACCTCACCGCCCAGGTCGCCATCGCCCAGGGCGCCGTCGTCCACGTCCTGACCCGCTCACCCGCCGCCCAGACCCTCGCCCTGGAGCTCGGCGCCGCCTCCGCGAACGACTCCTACGACCGCCCGCCCGAGCCCCTCGACGCCGCCATCCTCTTCGCCCCGGTGGGCCAACTGGTCCCGGTCGCCCTGGAGGCCCTGGACGCCGGCGGCACGCTGAGCATCGCCGGGATCTACCTCTCGGACATCCCCTCCCTCGACTACGAGCGCCACCTCTTCCGCGAACGCACCATGCGCAGCGTCACCGCCAACACCCGCGAGGACGGGCGCGAATTCCTCGCCGCGGCCGCCGAGGACCGCATCAGTGCCACGGTCACCCCCTACCCCTTCGACCGGGCGGACGCCGCCCTCGACGACCTCGCCGCCGACCGCGTCAACGGTGTGGCGGTCCTGACGATGCCGCACTAGCGCGAGGGGTCCGGCGCGTCGCGACATGCGGCGAGGGTCCGGCGCGCCGCTACATGGCGCCGACGCCTGGCGAAGTGGCCCCGGCACCTCGGCGAAGTGGCCCCGGCACCTCGGCGAGCGGTCCCGGCACCTCGGCGAGCGGTCCCGGCACCTCGGCGAGCGGCCCCGGCGCCCGGGCGAGCGGCCTCGGCACCTCGGCGAGCGGCCCCGGCGCCCGGGCGAGCGGCCTCGGCACCTGGGCGAGCTGCCTCGGCGCCGTCAGGAATTCGACCAGTCCCGTCGGCACAGCACCAGGCGGTAGCCGTCGGGGTCCTCGACGGTGACGCCCCATTCGTTCCAGTAAGGGTTGGGGGAGAGCACGCGGGTGCCGCCGTGCTCGATGAGGCGGGCCACCAAGTCCTCGGGGACCGGTTCGTCGAGGTAGATCACCAGGAGGTCCTCCTCGGTCGGCCGGGGCTCGACGGGGTGGGCCGCCTCGTGGACGAGCTCCAGGTGCCAGGAGGCGTCCGGCCAGCCCACCATCAGCAGATCGTGTTCCCCGGCCCGGTCGCCGCCCTCGATCCGGTACACCACGCTCAACCCGAGCCCACCGCACCAGAAGCGCTCCGCCGCCGCGAGGTCACGCGAGGGGCGGGCGATACGGATATGGCTCTGACCGTCGGCGGGCATGGGCGTCTCCTACGTCGTGAGGAACACATCGACGGCACCGTGACCGCCGGGCAGCGCCCCACACCCTAGGGACGGTCCCGCCCCTGGAGCATCGGCCTTTCGCCGGGCCGTCCCACGGCCGTGGGACCTACGACCATGGGCCGGTCGTCGGACCGGCCGTCGCTCACTCCGGCGGCCCCGGCCGGCGGCCGAGCGGGGAGATGCGGCGGTATCCCGCCCGGGCGTTGACGATACGGGCGAGCGCGGTGCCCGCGACGGCCGCCGCCAGCAGGCAGGCCAGCCAGCCGGTGTCGCGATCGCCCGCCCAGGAGAGCCGGCCCGCGGGCGGAATGGCGAAGCCGTTGAGGAACAGCCAGCACAGCGCCGCCGTACCGGGCGCCGCGACAAAACGCGCGCACAGCCCCAGCAGGGCGGCCAGCAGCGAGAGACCGATCAGGGCGAACATCGGGCGGCCATGGCCGCCGAGGAAGTTCAGGGTTACCACCAGCACCAGCGCACCGAGGAAGGCCCCGCCCCAGATGACGGGAGTGGCGACCGGATCGGGAACCGGTCTGATGCCTGTGCTGAGCCGCCTCCACTCAATCATGGGCCCCATCCTCCTCCGGGCACCATCCTCCTCGCCTGTCGATGGCCACCCCACCCTTATGCGGTCGGCATCGTCCCATCGGGCCCTCACTCACCGGCCATCATTACCAATTCTTTGCCATTCGTTAGGGTGGCACGAGACTCGAGCGACGAGAGGGATGATTGTGGGCGCTCCGCGGATGAGCAGTACGCCATTGCCCGGCATCGGGGTTCGCTACGACCTGACGACGCGAGAGAACCGGCTGCTGTCGGTCATCGCGCACCGCGACGGAGACCGGACGCTGAGTGCGTACCGGAAGGAGGATCCCGATGAGTGTGCCCTGTCCACCAGGCTGACCGCGGGGGAAGCGGAAGCGCTGGTCGGGGTCCTGATGCCGAGCCATCACAGCCCGAATCTGCTGTCCACCACCGAGCTGGGGCTGGTGGCCGAGCGGATCGAGCTGGTGTCCACGTCGTACTGGAACGGGCGGGTGCTGGGCGAGACGCGGATGCGGACCGAGACCGGCGTCTCGATCGTGGCCGTGCTGCGCAGGGCGGAGGCGATCCCCTCGCCGACTCCCGACTTCCGGCTGGCCGGTGGGGACGAGCTGATCGTGATCGGTACCCGCGAGGGTGTGGACTCGGCCGCGGCGATACTCGGGCGGGTGTAGGCCCATGCATTCGTCTGCCGTCTTTCTGATCGAGTTCGGCGCGGTCATCCTGGGCCTCGGGCTGCTGGGGCGGCTGGCCGGACGGTTTCAGTTCTCCCCGATCCCGCTGTATCTGCTGGCCGGACTGGCCTTCGGCGAGGGCGGGTTGCTGCCGCTGGGGACCAGCGAGGAGTTCGTCGCGACCGGTGCCGAGATCGGCGTCATCCTGCTGCTGCTGATGCTCGGCCTGGAGTACACCGCCAGCGATCTGGTCAGCAATCTCAAGACCCAGTACCGGGCCGGGCTCGTCGACGCGGTGCTCAACGCGCTGCCCGGCGCCGTCATGGCCCTGCTGCTGGGATGGGGGCCGGTGGCCGCCGTGGTGCTGGCCGGTGTCACCTGGATCTCCTCCTCCGGAGTCATCGCCAAGGTCCTCGGCGATCTGGGCCGGCTCGGCAACCGCGAGACCCCGGTGATCCTGAGCATCCTGGTCCTCGAAGACCTGGCGATGGCCGTCTATCTGCCGATCGTCACCGCTCTGCTGGCCGGTGCGGGCCTGGCGGCGGGCAGCGTCACCCTGGCCATCGCCCTCGGCGTGGCCGGTCTGGTGCTCTTCCTGGCCGTCCGCTACGGCCGGCACATCTCCCGTTTCGTCTCCAGCGACGACCCCGAGAAGCTGCTGCTGGTGGTGCTCGGGCTGACGCTGCTGGTGGCGGGGATCGCCCAGCAGCTCCAGGTGTCGGCGGCCGTCGGCGCGTTCCTGGTGGGCATTGCCCTGTCCGGGGAGGTCGCCGAGGGCACCCACCATCTGCTCAGCCCGCTGCGGGATCTGTTCGCCGCCGTCTTCTTCGTCTTCTTCGGTCTGCACACGGATCCGGCCAGCATCCCCCCAGTGTTGCTGCCCGCCATGACGCTGGCCGTCCTCACCGCGAGTACGAAGATCGCCACCGGCTACTGGGCGGCGCGGCGGGCCGGGATCTCCAAACGGGGCCGCTGGCGGGCGGGTGGCACGTTGGTGGCCCGGGGCGAGTTCTCGATCGTCATCGCGGGACTCGCCGTCACCGCCGGTATCGAGCCCTCGCTGGGCCCGCTGGCCACGGCGTACGTCCTGATCCTGGTCGTCCTCGGCCCGCTCACCGCCCGCTGGACGGAGCCCGTCGCCCGGCGGGTCACGGCCCGGCTGGCGGCGCGCCGTGAGCCCGCTCCGGCGACGGCGACGGCGGTCGAGGGCGGGGGTGAGGCCGGGGTCGGGAACGGAGGCGATCGCGTGGCGGAGGAGCCGCGGGAGACGGTGGACGACCCCGATGCCGTGGGGCGCCGTTCCTAGCCGTTCGCCGCTGGTGCACCGGAAGGGCCGCGGGGAGATCCGCGGCCCTTCCGCGCGTCTCAGCCCTGGTCCGCTTCCTCGTGCCCCGAGTCCCTCAGGTCTTTTGAGTCTTTCAAGCCCGCTAAGTCGTCTGAGCCGTCTAAGCCTCCTAAGCCCTCTAAGTTCCCTAACGCGTCGCCGAGCCCGGCCGCGACCATGCCGCCCGCGGCCCCGGCCGCCGTACCGGCCGTGACGCCCGAGGTGATCGCCCCGGCGCGGAGCGTGTGGGCGGTGCGGGCCGCGATGAGCGCCTGGATCCAGGAGTCGACCTCGGCGGTCCAGTCGCGACGCTCGAGGCCCTCATGGCTCACGGTGTGGCGGCTCAAGGCGGCAGGGCCACCGGGGAGTCGCTTGCCGGGGGAGGACGCGCCGGAGAAGGGCCGGCCGCGCTTGTCGGCCTCCAGGACGACCTCCATGCCGTCGGGGCCGGTGAGAAGGGTCAGCGCGATCTCGTTCATGGCGTGGAGGTACCGCGGGGCGGGAGTGAGCTCGATCTCCTGGTGGAAGGGGAGCGTCTGCCCGGTGCCGGTGCTATGGCCGAGCCGCAGATCGGCGGCGATGAGGCCGAAGCCGAGCCGCCCCAGCGCCCCCAGCACGGCTTCCTGAGCCGGCAGCGGGTGCACGATCAGCTCTTCCGGATCGCCGTGGTCCTTCGCGCCCGCCGACGCGAGCTCGATCCGGATGCCCAGGACGACGCCCAGCGGCTGTCCGGAGAGCTCGGTGAGCGGGGTTTCCCACGGTATGTGAAGGGTGAACGGAACGTCTCTGTGCTCTCTCGTGTCGAGCCGGAACCCCCCGCTGAGCCGCAGGCGGTCGAAGACCACGCCGCCCGCGCGCTCCTCGCCGCCGTGCCCGGCCGCGACCCGGGCGACCAGCTCCAGTGCGAGGTGCTCGATATCGCAGGCCCGGCCGCCGCCCCGGAGCCGCACCTGCCCCCGCACCACCCCACCGGGGCGCACCGGCTCCCGGTCCAGGACCGTGTCCACGACGGGTCCACCGACCCCGAGCGAGCCGAGCACTCGTTTGAACACCATCGCGGCGTCCACTCCTTCACTGTCACTGGGTTCGTTCTCTGTTCCGTGGGGGGCATGCGTGGAACGAATGGGATGGTAAAGGGATTCCCATGTATGCCTTCTGGGCTGGCAAAACCGGCCAGGGATGGCGCGGCCCCGACCGCCGGCGTCCGCGACGGCCCAGCTCAGGCGCCCTTCGGTGGGTCCCTCGTCCGGTCGAACGTTTTTCGGAATCCGTCCGGCCGGACCCGACGCCACCCTTCCGGGTGACCCGGATTCGGGCGGGGAAAACGGTCCGCTTCCACCAACGCCCGCGCGCGCGGAGCCATCTGATTGGGTCCTCCGGCCACGGGTAACCGGCGGTGGGTCCCCGGCCCACGACGGGCGGGTGCCGTGCGGAGAGCGGAGTATGTCCGCAGAGGCCTGTGCCCGAAGGCGGGGCGCCTGCTCATCCTCATGCCGGAAGACAGGAGGAACCGATGTCACGTGTGCGACGGGTGAGATCGGCGCTGCTCAGCGCCGCGGCGATCGTCGTGAGCGCGGGGATCCGGCGATGGCGGCGCAGGCCGTCGCGGATGGCCCGGCTGGCCGACGCCCAGAACGGCGGCCGATGGCAGACGGTCACCGTCAACCGGCCGCCCACGGACGTACGGGCCGAAGCGCTGCCGGAGCCGCTGGAGCGCTACGGAGACCGGCTGGAGATCCGGATTCGCCCGGCGCCCGGGAACTGCGGCACCGAGCTGGCGGCGCGGACGAAGGATCAGCCCTCGCGGCTCGCCATCGCCCTGCCGGGCAGGCTGGCCGGTCAGGACCCCCGCCAGGAGGTACGCCGCGCCCTGCGCGAGGCGAAGTCCCAGTTGGAGGCGGGAAAGACGGCACAGACAAAGCCACAGCCATAAGGGCGGCACATATAAATCCTCTACGGCGAGTCGGGTCCGAATCGCCGTCCCGCTTCGGGTAATGGTGGGCGAATCAATACAACGTATGCGTTGGCCGGTGCCGCCGGCCGCCCACACATGCATCCTGCCGAGGAGCGGACACGGACATGGCGACGACAACCAAGCCCGAATTTGAAGCTCCCGCCGAAACCACCAAACTCGGCAGCATCGTGGTCGACTGGCTCACCACCACGGACCATAAGAAAATCGGACACCTGTACCTGGTGACCGCGTTCGGTTTCTTTCTCATCGGCGGCCTTCTGGCGATGGTCATGCGGGCCGAACTCGCCCGGCCCGGACTGCAACTGGTCAGTCCGGAGCAGTACAACCAGGCTTTCACCCTGCATGGCACGCTGATGCTGCTGTTCTTCGCCACACCGGTTTTCGCCGGATTCGCCAACGAGATCATGCCGCTGCAGATCGGCGCCCCGGATGTCGCCTTCCCCCGGCTGAACATGTTCTCGTACTGGCTCTTCGCCTTCGGCGGGCTGATCGTGATCGGCGGTCTGCTCACCCCCAACGGTGCGGCCGACTTCGGCTGGACGGCCTATACGCCGCTCAGCAGCAAGACGCGCACACCGGGCGTGGGCGGCGACATGTGGGTGATGGGCCTCGCCCTCTCCGGCTTCGGGACGATCCTGGGCGCCGTCAACTTCATCACGACCATCGTGTGCATGCGCGCCCCGGGAATGACGATGTTCCGGCTGCCCATCTTCACCTGGAACATCCTCTTCACCTCGATCCTGGTGCTGCTCGCCTTCCCCATCCTGGCGGCCGCCCTGCTGGTGCTGGAGGCAGACCGTAAATTCGGCGCGGTCGTCTTCGAGGGGGCCAACGGCGGACCGGTGCTCTGGCAGCACCTCTTCTGGTTCTTCGGCCACCCCGAGGTCTACATCATCGCCCTGCCGTTCTTCGGCATCATCACCGAAATCATTCCGGTGTTCTCCCGCAAGGTGGTCTTCGGCTATATCGGTCTGGTGGGCGCCACCATCGCCATCACCGGCCTCTCCGCGACGGTATGGGCCCACCATATGTTCGCCACCGGGGCGGTGCTCCTGCCGTTCTTCTCCTTTATGACGTTCCTCATCGCGGTGCCGACCGGGGTGAAGTTCTTCAACTGGATCGGAACCATGTGGCGTGGCTCCCTCTCCTTCGAGACACCGATGCTGTGGTCCATCGGCTTCCTGGTCACCTTCCTCTTCGGCGGGCTGACCGGGGTGATCCTCGCCTCGCCGCCGATGGATTTCGAGGTCCACGACAGCTACTTCGTCGTCGCCCACTTCCACTACGTGGTCTTCGGCACGGTGGTCTTCGCGATGTTCGCCGGATTCTATTTCTGGTGGCCCAAGTTCACCGGCACGATGCTCGATGAGCGCCTCGGCAAGATCCACTTCTGGACCCTGTTCGTCGGCTTCCATACGACCTTTCTGGTGCACCACTGGCTGGGCGCCACCGGCATGCCGCGCCGCTATGCCGACTATCTGGCCGCCGACGGCTTCACCACGCTGAACACGGTCTCCACCATCGGCTCCTTCCTCCTGGGCCTGTCCACCCTGCCGTTCATCTACAACGTGTGGAAAACCGGGAAGTACGGAAAGCGGGTCGAGGTCGACGACCCCTGGGGGTGGGGCCGCTCCCTGGAATGGGCCACCTCATGCCCGCCGCCCCGGCACAACTTCCTCACCCTGCCGAAGATCCGCTCCGAATCCCCGGCCTTCGACCTCCACCACCCCGAGGTCATCCTCCATGAGATGGCCACGTCCAACAGGACGCCCCTCTCCGGGGCGGGGCGCACCGACGGCGAGCGCGGCCCCGAAACGGGCGGCGACACCGGGGACCGCAAGGACTGACCCTCTCCCGGGAGCCGGGGCGGCGAGATCTCGGGGTCCGGGTCCGGGGCAACTCACGCACTATCGCATTCGGCCGGAAACACGTACTATCGCGTCCGGTCGCCGATGGCTGCCCAACTTCCCCCGCACGCACCTGAGTTCCCCGAGGAGCCCTCCCATGCCCACGCTGCTGGACCCGGTCCTGGACCTGCTGATGCTCCGCGGCACCGTCACCGAGGCCGAACCCATAGCCGCCCGTATGCGCCGGCTGCGCATCGAGGGCGACACCCTCGCCGGGCTCGACGTCCGCCCCGGGCAGCAGGTGCGCGTCCTGGTCGGCTCCGGGCTGACCCGCCGTACGTACTCCGTGTGGCGCTACGACCCCTCGGGCGCCATCGAGTTGTGCGTACTGGACCACGCCGAAGCCGGGCCGGGGGCGCGCTGGGGCAGGAGCGTCCAGGTCGGGGAGCGGGTGCGGCTGGGCAAACCCGAGGGGTCGTTCACGCTCCGCCCCGAGGCCGCCCACCACGTCTTCGTCGGGGAGGAGACGGCGTCCGTCCCCTTCGGCGCGATGCTGGCCGCACTGCCGCCCGGGGTACGGGTCTCCGGCTGCGTGGAGACGGAAACGACCGCGGACCGCCTCCCGCTGCCCCACTCGGACCGCCTCAACTGGCTGACCAGGGGAAGCGCTTCACTCCCGGACGCGATACGCCGCCTCGCCCCCGAACCGGGCGGGATCGCCTACGTCGCCGGGGAGGCCCGCACCGTCCAGCGAGTGCGCCAGGTGCTCGTCCGGGAGGCGGGCTGGGACCGCCGCGCGGTACTCACCAAGCCCTTCTGGGCGCCGGGCAAGCGAGGCATGGAGTAGGGCAGCCGGGCCCACGCCTGCCCCTGACCGCCGGGCGCGCCCGGGGCGGCGCCCTGGCCGGTGGAATCGGCTCCGAACGGCAAGAAGACCCCCTTCGCTACGTGCGTAGAGAAGAGGGTCCGGTGCGCCCCCGGCAGGACTCGAACCTGCGGCCAAGCGCTTAGAAGGCGCCTGCTCTATCCACTGAGCTACGGGGGCCGGTGGTGGTCGCGGAGCTGCTGAGCCCCCGGTGCCTGCGGGGCCGCCGGGGCGGCCGTGGTGCGGGTGGCCGGGCTCGACGGACCGTGACCTTGCCGGGACAAGGATAGGGCTCCTTGCGCCTCGCCCCGGTTGCTTCACCTCCGTGGCACGTTGTGGAGGTTCGGTGAAGCGGTCTGATAATCGCAGGCAGGTCCGAAACTTGCATCGTTTTTCACGCCTCAGGGAACGGGTGTTGTGCACTCGTTATGCCCGCGCCCCTGTCGTCACGTCCGCCTCATGCCCCTTTTAGAGTGATCCGGGTGGGTCTCTTTGACGCGCACGAGTGACCATACGCTTCAAAAAGGCACCAAAAGCGTGCATTCTTCACCACGTGGCGATCTTGGACGTACGGCCCCGGCTGCTCGACGCGCTGACCTCACTGCGCGACCGTGTCGACGCCGCTCGGTTTCCGCTCCCCCTTCCCGGCGCCGACCGCGCTCGCCGCAGCCGAGCCGAGCTGCTCGCTCAACTGGACGACTACCTCGTGCCCCGGTTGCGCGCCCCCGAAGCGCCCCTGCTGGCGGTAATCGGGGGATCGACGGGGGCGGGCAAGTCCACCCTCGTCAATTCGCTGGTCGGCCGACGGGTCACCGAGGCCGGTGTGTTGCGGCCCACGACGCGTACGCCGGTGCTGGTGTGCCACCCCGACGACCACCCCTGGTTCGCCGGGCAGCGGGTGCTGCCGCGGCTCACCCGGGTGTGGGTGCCGGCACAGGGGGAGCGGGCGGAGAGCGCGTACGACGAGGAGGGGCGGGCGCAGGAGGGGCCGGCGGCGCTGCGGGTGGAGACCGATCCGGGGCTGGCGCGGGGGCTCGCACTGCTCGACGCGCCCGACATCGACTCGCTGGTCGCGCGGAATCGCGATCTGGCCGCGGAATTGATCTGCGCCGCCGACATCTGGGTGCTCGTCACCACGGCCACCCGCTACGGCGACGCCGTCCCCTGGCATCTGCTGCGGACCGCGAAGGAGTACGACGTCACCCTCGTCACTGTCCTGGACCGGGTGCCGCACCAGGTGGCCGCCGAGGTCACCCGGCAGTACGCCGCGCTCCTTACGGCGGCCGGCCTCGGCGATATCCCGCGCTTCACCATCCCCGAGCTCCCCGAGTCCGCGGGCGGCGGCAGCGGGCTGCTGCCGGCCACCGCCGTCGCAGCCCTGCGGTCCTGGCTCACCCAGCACGCACAGGATCCGTACGCCCGTACCGTCGCCGCCGCCCGTACGGCCGCCGGGACGCTCGCCTCGCTGAGCTCCCGGATGCCCGCGCTGGCCGGGGCCGCGGCGGCACAGCACGCGGCCGCGGTGCGGCTGGTCCAGCAGGTGGAGGGCGCGTACGGGGAAGCGGTGGAGCGGGTGCGGCGCGAGATCGCGCAGGGCGCGGCGCTCGCGGGCGGTGCGCTCACCCACTGGCATGGCCTGCCGCATGACAGCACCCCCGATGAGCTCCTTACGGCACTCACCGACTCCCTGGCCACCCTGCTGCGCGGCGCGGCCGCCACCGCCGACGAGCGGGTCGCGGAGGCCGGCAGGCAGGACCCGGTCGCCCAGGCCGGGCTCGCTCCGTGCGACACGCCCGGCGCCGCCGAGCGGATCGGGGTGGCCGTACGGCACTGGCGGCGCTGTGCCGAGGAGCTGGCGGAGGAGGAGGCACGGGCCCGGATCGCCGAATACGGGGGCAGCTGTGCGCCCGAGGAGATCGCCGCCCTGCTCGCCGCGTCCCTGCTGGGCGGACGCCGCGCCCGTAAGGCGGGCGAGAAGCTCGCCGAGACCTTGGGCGCGCATGCGGCGCTGCGCCTGGGCGACCGCGGCGGACGGCTGCTCGACAGCTGTGTCGCACGCGCCATGCGGGCGGAGCGCGACGGCAGGCTGGCCCCGCTGGACGCCCTGGACATGTCCCCGGAGCACCAGGTCGAGCTGATCGCCGCGCTGTCCGTACTGCAGAAGGAGAGGTGACCGACGGTGACGGCCACGGAGGGCAATGGCGGCAACGAGGGCGGCGGGGGAGACCGGGCGGCGGGGGGCCGCCACACCTGGGACGACGGCCTGATCGCCCGGCGCGCGCACCGCTGGACCGGAGGACGCACCGGGGCCCGCCCGGCCCGCGCGGCGGACGAGAGGAGGTCGGAGGAGGCCACGGCGGGCATTCCCCACGCCACGGCGGGCTACTTCCCGGGGGAGGAGACCGCCCGGCGGTCCTTCGGCGGCCCTCCCTACGCCGTGTACCAGGCCGGCGTCCGCAGCTTCGCCACGGGCACCCTGCGGCCCCGGCTCGAGGCCCTGCGCCAGCTGGTCGGGCTCTCCCGGTCCCGGCTCGAGGGGCACACGCTCGCCGGGGCCGCACGGGTGCTCGACGAGGCGGACGCGCGGGGTCGGCATCCTTACGGGCACACCGTGGTCGCCGTCGCCGGGGCCACCGGAAGCGGTAAGTCGACACTGTTCAACGCCCTCGCCGGAGCCCCCCTCTCCGAGGCCGGAATCCGACGGCCGACCACCGCCACGCCCCTCGCCTGTGCCTGGACCGACCACGCCGACGGCCTGCTGGACCGGCTCGGCATCCCGGCGATGGACCGGCGCAACCCGGGCTATCCCTACGACCCCGCGCTGCGCGGTCTCGTCCTCCTCGACCTGCCCGACCACGACTCGGCCGCCCCGGGCCACCGGGAGCGGGTGGACCGGCTGCTGGGGCTCGTCGACGCGGTGGTGTGGGTGGTGGACCCCGAGAAGTACGCGGACGCGGTCCTCCATGAGCGCTATCTGCGGCCGCTCGCCGGTTATGCAGAGGTGACCTTCGTCGTGCTCAACCAGGTGGACCGGCTGCCGGGCGAGGCCGCGGACCAGGTGCTGGACGATCTGCGGCGGCTGCTGGACGAGGACGGGCTCGCCCTCGGGGAGCACGGGGAGCCGGGGGCGACCGTGCTCGCGCTGTCCGCGCTGACCGGCGAGGGCGTCGGGGAGCTGCGGGAGACGCTCGGGCGGCTCACGGCCGAGTGCGGGGCGGCCGAGCGCCGGCTGTCGGCGGACGTGGACGGCACGATGACGCGGCTGCGGCCGCAGTATGTGGCGGACAACGGGCCGGTCGGGCTCACCGAGCGGGCGCGGGCGGAGTTCGAGGACCGGCTGGCCGAGGCGGCGGGCGCGGCCGCGGCCGGACAGGCGGCGGAGCGCGCCTGGCTGAGGGACGCGGAGTGGCGGTGCGGAACGCCGTGGGGGCGGGTGCGGGGGAGGAGGGCCCGCGCCTCGGGGGGCTCCCTGGCCTCGCGAACCCCCGGAGTCGCGGAGCGGATGGAGATCCCGGGCGCGCGGGCGCGCACGGTGGCGGTGGAGGCGGTCACGGCGCGCCCCGCGGTGGAGGAGGCCGTACGGAGGCTCGGGGACCAGGCGACGGCCGGGCTGCCCGGCCCATGGGCGCAGGCCGTGCGGGAGGCGGCGGGGTGGGGCGGCAGAGGGCTGGCGGAGGCGGTCGACGAGGCGGTGGCGGCCGCGGCGGTGGACCGGCAGCTGATCCGGCCCGTGTGGTGGTCGATGGTGGCGGCAGCTCAGGTGACCTTGCTGGTGCTGCAAGTGGTGGGGGCGCTGTGGCTGCTGGGAGCCACCGCCGGGGTGTTCCGCGGGCCGCAGTGGTGGATGCCGGCGCTGCTGGTGGGCGGCGCGGCGGTCGGCCCGGCGCTGGCGTGGGGCTCCCGGGTGGCGGCGCGGGGGCCCGCCCGGCGCCACGGCCGGTCGGTGGAGGGCCGACTGCGGGAGGCGGCGGCCGAGTGCGGGGCCAGGCGGGTGCTGGAGCCGGTGGAGGCGGAGCTGGCGCGGTACGGGGAGGTACGGGCCCAGTACGTCATCGCGGCAGGCGGCGCGTGACAGGCGGTCACCCGGTCGGGTGACCGAGTTGTCCACAACCGCGGGGTCGTGCACAGGGCCCGGCGGGGCCTCGCGATCCCGGGCAGCATGGTCCACGAACGGCACGGCAGAGCCGGGAATCGATGGGGGAGTAGCCGGTGAATGAGAGCTGGGTGACCGTGGTGGGCAATGCCGCGACGCGGCCGGACTTCTGGGAGACGGCGGCGGGTGTCGCGGTGGCCCGGTTCCGGCTGGCGGTGACGGTGCGCCGGTGGGACCGGGGGCGGGACGCGTGGGCGGACGCGTACACGAGTTTCTATACGGTCTGGACGTGGCGCACGCTCGCCGCGAATGTCGCCGGATCGGTATCGCTCGGTGAACCCCTCGTTGTCCATGGGACGTTGCGGGTGCGGGAGCGCGAATGGGACCGGGAGCGAGAGCGGGAGAGGGACCGTCCGCTTCAGGGAGAAGGGGAAGTCGCGGCCGCGCCCGCGGCCCCGGGTGCGGATTCCGGCGGCGGCGCGAATCAGCCCAGGCGCTGGGTCACCGCGGAGATCGACGCGATGGCCGTCGGCCATGACCTCACGCGGGGTACATCCGCTTTTCGCCGGGTTTCACAGGCTAAACCGCTTCTAAACACACTGACCGGGACAACCTCCCCGTGAGCGGCCGCGAGCACGGGAGACTTGTCGATAAACCCAGCTCATATGGGATCTGAAGATTGATAACGATTCCGATTCGGATCGGTTGGGTCTAGGTATTGGCGGGGAACATGCCCCGCTTTTCTCCCTAGGATCCGTGCGTGCCCAACGGGGGTTCCTGAGTTTTGAGTTCGCTGGCGAGGCGCACCAACTGACTGGTGCTCGCCCGGAGGGAAATCATGATTTCTGTTAGGAGGCGGGGCGCTGCCCGCCTTGCGGCCGCCGTGTTGGCGTCCGGACTGGTCGCGGCGGGTGCGCTGTTCACCGCCGGCACCGCCGCCGCCGATGACGCGCCCCCGAGCCAGGGTGGCGCCACCGCCACGCTGGGCGGTCTCAAGACGTTCGACAAGGCCGTCATCCACGAGAACGGCAAGGACCAGCAGGTCGGCGCCGGCCTTTTCGAGATGTCGGTCGACAACGGCGGCTCCATCCAGACGTACTGCATTGATCTGCACAACCCGACGCAGAGCAAGGCCAAGTACGAGGAGAAGTCCTGGGCCGAGACGTCGCTGGCGAACAACCCCAACGCGGGCAAGATCAATTGGGTTCTGCAGAACTCCTACCCGCAGGTGAACGACCTCGGCGCGCTGGCGAAGACGGCCGGCACCGGTGCCCTCACCGAGAAGACCGCCGCCGCGGGTACGCAGGTCGCCATCTGGCGCTTCTCCGACAATGCGAAGGTCGACGCGGTCGACCCGCAGGCCGAGAAGCTGGCCGACTACCTCGAGAAGAGCGCCCAGAACATCGAGGAGCCCAAGGCATCGCTGAGCCTGGACCCGCCGGCCGTCTCCGGCAAGGCCGGTGAGCGCCTCGGCCCGGTCAAGGTCCACACCAACGCCGACAGCGTCACCCTGACCCCGGGCACCGAGGCCGGTGGCAGCGGAGTCAAGCTCGTCGACAAGAGCGGCAAGACCCTCACCAGCGCCGCCGACGGCGGCGAGGTGTACTTCGACGTCCCGGAGGGTGCGGCCGACGGCTCCGCCACGCTGACCGCCCAGGCCGCCACCAAGGTTCCGGTGGGCCGCGCGTTCGCCAGCGCCACCAAGAGCCAGACCCAGATCCTGGCCGGGTCCAGCGAGAGCACCGTCTCCGCCACCGCCACCGCGAACTGGGCGAAGAAGGGTGCGGTCCCGGCGGTCTCCGCCGAGAAGGACTGCGCCAAGGGCGGCGTGGACATCACCGCCAGCAACAAGGGCGACGAGGCGTTCACCTTCGAGCTGCTGGGCGAGAAGTACACCGTCGAGGCGGGTCAGTCGAAGACCGTCACCGCCCCGGTGAAGGAGGACCAGAGCTACAAGTTCAGCATCACCGGTCCGAACGGCTTCGAGAAGACCTTCTCCGGCGTTCTCGACTGCAAGACCGCCAGCAGCGGTGGCGGCAGCGACACCCCCTCCTCGCAGCCGAGCGCCGCGTCGGCCGGTGGCAGCACCGGCGGTGACACCTCCGGTGGCGACCTGGCCGAGACCGGTAGCAGCAGCAACACCCCGATGATCGCCGGCATCGCCGTGGCGCTGGTCGTCGTCGGTGGCGGCGCGGTGTTCTTCGTCCGCAAGAAGAAGGCGCCCGCGGGTCAGTGAAACGCCTGGGCGGCGACGCCAGGGCAGCAGTGATCGCTGAGTGAAGCGAAGGTCACCGAGTGTGGTGATCGTCGAAAACGCGGTGATGGAGGGCCGGAGCCTCACGGAGGTTCCGGCCCTTCGCGTCGCGGTGGCGGCGGATGCCGGGGCCGCGGGGCCGCGGATGCCGGAGTCACGCCGCACGCCGGACCAAACGGGTTTCCGCCTCGGGCTCGGCGTACGGCAAGATGGCTGTATCTACCCTCATGCGGTGGAGCTGCCACGGATACGGACCCCGCGGCGGAGCCGCACCTCGATACCTACCAGATTGCCGGACGGTTTCTCTTGGCTGAGTTCATCTACACCATGCGCAAGACGCGCAAGGCGCACGGCGACAAGGTGATCCTCGACGACGTCACGCTGAGCTTTCTGCCCGGCGCGAAGATCGGTGTCGTGGGCCCCAACGGCGCCGGTAAGTCGACGGTGCTGAAGATCATGGCGGGCCTGGAGCAGCCGTCCAATGGTGACGCTTTCCTCTCGCCCGGCTACAGCGTCGGCATCCTGCTCCAGGAGCCCCCGCTGGATGAGTCCAAGACCGTGCTGGAGAACGTCCAGGACGGCGTGGCGGTGACCAAGGGCAAGCTGGACCGCTTCAACGAGATCGCCGAGCAGATGGCGACCGACTACAGCGACGAGCTGCTGGAGGAGATGGGCAAGCTCCAGGAGGACCTGGACCACGCCAACGCCTGGGACCTGGACGCCCAGCTCGAGCAGGCCATGGACGCCCTCGGCTGCCCGCCCGGCGACTGGCCGGTCACCACCCTCTCCGGCGGTGAGAAGCGCCGGGTCGCCCTCTGCAAGCTGCTGCTCGAGGCCCCCGACCTGCTGCTGCTGGACGAGCCCACCAACCACCTGGACGCCGAGTCCGTCAACTGGCTGGAGCAGCACCTCGCCAAGTACGCGGGCACCGTCGTGGCCATCACCCACGACCGGTACTTCCTGGACAACGTGGCCGAGTGGATCCTGGAGCTCGACCGCGGCCGCGCCATCGGTTACGAGGGCAACTACTCCACCTACCTGGAGAAGAAGCAGGCCCGGCTGAAGGTCGAGGGACAGAAGGACGCCAAGCGCGCCAAGCGCCTCAAGGAGGAGCTGGACTGGGTCCGCTCCAACGCCAAGGGCCGCCAGGCCAAGTCCAGGGCCCGGCTGACCCGTTACGAGGAGATGGCCGCCGAGGCCGAGAAGACCCGGAAGCTGGACTTCGAGGAGATCCAGATCCCGCCGGGCCCGCGCCTGGGCAGTGTCGTGGTCGAGGTGGAGAACCTCTCCAAGGCGTTCGGCGAGAAGGTCCTCATCGACGACCTCTCCTTCACCCTCCCGCGCAACGGCATCGTCGGCATCATCGGCCCCAACGGTGCCGGTAAGACCACGCTCTTCAAGATGATCCAGGGCCTGGAGACCGCCGACGCGGGCAGCATCAAGGTCGGCGAGACCGTCAAGATCTCCTACGTCGACCAGAGCCGCGCCAACATCGACCCCAAGAAGACGCTCTGGGCGGTCGTCTCCGACGAGCTCGACTACATCAACGTCGGCCAGGTCGAGATGCCGTCCCGCGCCTATGTCTCCGCGTTCGGCTTCAAGGGCCCGGACCAGCAGAAGCCGGCCGGGGTGCTCTCGGGCGGTGAGCGCAACCGCCTCAACCTCGCGCTCACCCTCAAGCAGGGCGGCAACCTGCTGCTCCTCGACGAGCCCACCAACGACCTCGACGTCGAGACCCTGTCCTCGCTGGAGAACGCGCTGCTCGACTTCCCCGGCTGCGCCGTGGTCGTCTCCCACGACCGCTGGTTCCTCGACCGCGTCGCCACGCACATCCTGGCGTACGAGGGCGAGTCCAAGTGGTTCTGGTTCGAGGGCAACTTCGAGTCGTACGAGAAGAACAAGGTCGAGCGGCTCGGCCCGGACGCGGCCCGTCCGCACCGCGCCACCTACAAGAAGCTCACCCGGGGCTGAGTGGATGGCACGCCATATCTACCCCTGTCCCCTGCGCTGGTCCGACATGGACGCGTTCGGCCACGTCAACAACGTGACCTTCCTCCGCTACCTGGAGGAGGCCCGGGTCGACTTCATGTGGCGGCTGGCGCCGGGGAACGGGAGTGACGCGTTCACCGGCGGCGTGGTCGTGGCCCGGCATGAGATCGACTATCTGAAGCCCCTCGTCCACCGGCACAGCCCGGTGACGATCGAGACCTGGGTGACGGAGATCAAGGCCGCGTATCTCACCCTGCGCTACGAGATCAAGGACGAGGACGCACTGTATGTGCGTGCCGCCACCCGCATCGTGCCGTACGACCTCGACCAGGGCCGGCCGCGCCGGGTCTCCCCGGAAGAGGAGAAGTTCCTCACCGATTACCTGGAGCCGGACCCGGTGAAGAAGGGCGCCGGTAAGGCGCCCGCGAAGCCCGCCGGCGGGGCCGAGCGGTCGGAGGGGGCCGTCGCCGTATGACGGCCGCCGACCAGGAGCTCCACTTCGCCGACGCCGGGGAGGCGGCCGATCTCGCCGCCTTCCTGGCCCGGCTGATCCACTACGACCGGGCGGCGGCGGTGCGGCTGCAGGCGGGCGGCGGTGTGCTCGCCGTCTTCGGCCGGCCGCCGTCCTTCGAGGTCCTCGCGATCCGTACGGCGCGGCTCGAGGCGATCATCGGCACCGACGCCACGACGGCCGGGGAGGCCGGGGCGGCGAGCGGACCCGGCGCGCTGGATACGACGGTCTCGGCGGGTGAACTCGGGGACGCGCTGGACACGGCGCGGGCCGGGCGGACCGCCGACGGGTCCGAGGTCCGCGACCGGGGCCTGGTGGTCACCGTGCCGCAGGCCGTCACCGGTCCGCCGTGGGCCGGTGTGCTGCCGCCGCGCGGCGGCTGGCGCCGGGTGAGCGGCCTGCCGGGTGTGGACGAGGTGCACGGGGCGGTCGCCGCCGCCGTCGCCGAGTTCCGGGCCCGCGACGCGGAACTCCCCGAGGAGCGCCGTACGCGCGCCGAGCGCGACCGCATCGGCCATGAGATCTGGTCCCGCACGCTCGGCGACACCGGGCTCCCGCTGCGCGCCGTGCATGCCGCCCAGTCGCTGGGCTTCCTGCGCCCGGTCCGGGCGGCGGCGCCGGCCGCCTCCGCCACCGGTGCCGGGGGCGGTGTGGCCACGGCCGCGCCCGGCCCCACGGCCGAGCCGCTGGCGTTGCTCGCCGCGGGCGGCTGGCTGCGGCTGCGCACTCCGTACGGCTCGATCGCGGTGCGTACGTCGGGCCTCTCCGGCCTGTCCGTCACACCCGCCTGAGCCCGCCTGAGCCCGCCGGGTCAGCCCTACGGGCTCAGGCGGTCAGCCCTCCGTGTTGATCATGGAGGCGGCGGCGTAGGTGAGGTAGCGCCACAGCTGGCCCTCGAGCTCCGGGGCCAGCTCCAGCTCGTCGACCGCGTCGCGCATATGGCGCAGCCAGGCGTCATGGGCGGCGCGGTTCACGGTGAAGGGGGCGTGGCGCATGCGCAGCCGCGGGTGGCCGCGGTTGTCGCTGTAGGTGCGGGGGCCGCCCCAGTACTGCATCAGGAAGAGTACGAGCCGTTCCTCGGCCGGTCCCAGGTCGTCCTCGGGGTACATCGGCCGGAGCAGCGGGTCCTCGGCGACCCCCTGGTAGAAGCGGTGGACCAGACGCCGGAAGGTCTGCTCGCCGCCGACCTGCTCGTAGAAGGTCTGCTCCTGAAGTGTGCCTCGCGGAATCTCTTTCACGCCTCCATGGTCTCAGACACCCCCGGCTGGAAAAGGGGGCGTGGGTCGCGGCCGAAGGGCGGGCGCAGGAGAGTGGAGTCATGGGCAGCACGGGCGGTGGCACACGCAGTGCGCCGGACGCCGTGGAGCGTGTGGCGCGGGGGAGGCGTATGGGTCGGGAGGCCGATGTGTGCGCCGAGGAGGCCGCGGCGGTACGGGCCGGGCTGGTCCGGGAGATCGTGGCGGGCGGCGGCCTCACGGACCCCGCCTGGCGGGCGGCCTTCGAGGAGGTGCCGCGCCATCTCTTCGTGCCCTACTACTACGAGGCCGGTGAGGCGGGCACGGCGGCACGTACGACGGGTACGGCCAGTACGGCAGGCGCGGCGGGTGCGCCAGGCACGGCAGGCGCGGCGGCTACGGCAGGCGAGGCAGGCACGAGCGCGGCAGGTGCAGGCGAGGCAGGCACGGGCGCGGCAGGTGTGGGCTCGGCAGGTGCGCCGGGCCGCGAGACAGCAGGGGCGGCAAGGGCTGGTGCGGCACATGGGACGGTCGGCTACACCCGGCTGTGGCGCGACGACCCCCACCCGCTGCGGCGGGCCCGCTGGCTGGCCGGCGCGTACGCGGACGCCCCGCTCGCCACGCGGGTGCGCGACGGTGAGCTGATCACCTCCAGCAGCCAGCCGTCGCTGATGGCACGGATGCTCCAGGCGCTCCAGGTGCGGGACGGGGACCGGGTGCTGGAGATCGGCGCGGGCACCGGCTACAACGCCGCGCTGCTGGCCCATCGGCTAGGCGACACCCACGTCACGACCCTCGATCTCGACCCGGAGATCACCGAAGCCGCCCGTAACCATCTGGCCGCCGCCGGATTCCGTCCCGCGGTCGTCACGGGCGACGGGGCGCGCGGCTGTCCGCTGTACGCTCCCTACGACCGGATCATCGCCACCTGCGCCGTGGCGTCCATCCCGTCCGCGTGGATCGGCCAGTGCCGGCCGGGCGCGCTGATTCTGACGCCGCTCGCGACCGGGCTGATCGCCTTGAGGGTCGCCGACGCTCGCCATGCGGAGGGGCATTTTCTGGCCATGCCCGCGTACTTCGTTCCGCTGCGCGGCAGCGGCCCGCCGCCTCAGGTGCCCACGCACGGTCTGCCGTCCCGGCCGCTGCTGGACGACTCCTTCCGCTTCCTGCTGAACGTGGCCGCGGGCCATATGGAGCCGGTCGAGGCCCTCGCGCTGTGGGAGCACGAGGGCAGGCCGGGGCGGGAGCGTTACGGGGTGACGGTGCGGGGCGAGCGCCAATGGGCCTGGCTGGACGACCCGGAGGGCGCCTACGGCTGGCCGCTGGACCCTCCCAGCGGCCTTCAGCCCGGGCTTCAGCCCTTCTAGCCCTCTGGCCCTCCGGCCCTGGCCCTCTGCGCGGCGCCGCCCCGGACCTCCGGGCCCGCCCGCCGCCCGTCCCGGCCTCAGCCCCGGCGCACCGTGATCGTCGTCCAGGCGCCGACGTGGACGCGGTCGCCTTCCCGGAGCGGGACCGGCACGAACGGCTGGATCGGCTCCTCGCCGCCGTTGATCGTCGTCCCGTTCGTCGAGTCCTGGTCGACGACCGCCCAGACGCCGTCGGGCTGCTGGACGAGAAGCGCGTGCTGATGCGAGACGCCCGGGTCCTCGGGCGGGCGCCCGAGGTCGATGTCGGGGGCCTCGCCGGTGCTGTGGCGGCGCCGGCCGATGGTGATCTGGCCGCCGTTGAGCGGCAGTTGCTGCTCGGGGGAGTAGGCCGGGAGGTTCAGCCCGGCGGCCTCCGGGCCGCTGCGGTTCATCATCGCCATGAAGTACTCACGGTCCGGGGCGACGACGGCTATCCAGTTTCCGGGCGCCGACGACGGAGCCCCGCCCTGGCCGAACTGGGCGGCGCCGGGCGGCGTCGAGTGCTGCGGGGCGCTGGGGTGCTGCTGCTGTGGCGGCTGGTGGCCCGGACCCTGCTGCTGGGGCGGGGCGTACCCCTCGTTCCCGTACGGCTGGGCGGGGGGCGCGGGGGCCTGGGGATAGCCGTAGCCGTACTGTGGCGCGGCCGGGGGCGCGCCCTGGCCGTGGCCCGGGGCACCCTGCTGCGGTGCGCCGTGCGGGGGCGTGCCCCCTTGCTGCGGCGGCGGAAGCGTCCAGTCGGTGTCGCCACCGAATCCCGGACCGGAGGAGTGACCGGCGCCGCCCTGCCCCGGGTGCGGGACATGCGGTGCCCCGGGCCCCGGCTGCTGCGGTGGCGCGTAACCGCCCTGCGGCGGACCGTACGGAGAAGGCGTATGCGTCTGGAAGTTGAACCGGCACTCCTCGCAGAACGGAGCCTGCGCCTCACGCGGCGTACGGCACTGCGGGCACAGCTCCTGCTGCTGCGCCGGATAGCCGTAGCCCCCCGCGCCGCCGGGTGGCGGTGGGCCGCCCGGCCCCGGACTCCCGTAGCCGCCCGGTGGCACGGGCACGCCGTGGCCACCCGGCGCGGGCTGTGGCGGAGGTGGCGAGACGGCACCGGAGGGCATGGGTGTCCCCGACATCCGGTGGCCACACACCTCGCACCAGTCGTCGGCCGCCGAGTGGTGGCCGTTGGGACAGGTCGGCATGTCGGATCCCCCTCTTGTGGCTTTCTCGGTGTTTCTGCCGAGAAGTGCTACGTGAGTGCTGGTTATGTGCTACTTCTTGACGCGAACTGTCTTGGTGGAGCGCGTTTCGAGTGTCATCTCGTCCGCCTCCGCGACCTTCGCCTTCAGTCGCACAGTACCTGCCGCCACATCGAGGACGTCCACCACCTTCGCAAGCAGTTTCGCCGTGTCCTCGTTCCCCGATGCGGTCGCCAGCTGTACGGCACGCCCCAGCTTCGCGGTCGCTTGTTCGGCATCGCCGGACTTGCGGGCATTCATGCCCTGTTGGATGACCTGGGCCAGTTCGGCTTGGCCCGTATAGTGCGCCACCTGCGGATTCATCGCGGTGGAGACGGCCAGGTCAGCCGTCCACACCGCGCGTACCAGCCCTTGGGCCAGTGGGCTCGGCGGGCTGCCGACACCCTCGGGCGGCGGCTGGACCAGGGAAATCCTGGCCGCGAGCATCTCCTGGCCGACCTCCGCCGCCGGAACTCTCACACACAGGTGGTAGTCGCGGGACTCATCGCCCCAGGACCCGGTGGGATAGTCGCCCGCGCGCGGACCGGCCTCGACGCGGCGGGCGGTCAGATCCTCGACCGTCGGTGCGACCTGTTTCACATACGCCACCTCGGCGCCCTTGGGAGTCCACAGCCGGAGGCTGACGTCGGCGATCTCCTTGCCCATCGCCGCCTCCATCATCCGCGTGAAGTCCGCGGAGAGCCCGGCGGGATCGGCGACGATATCGGCCGTGCCGAGCAGGGCGGAGGCGATCCCGGTGACCTCCTCGACCTCCCAGTCGGTGCCCACCCCGCGGGCGTCGCAGGTGAAGCGGCCCGCGCAGGCGTCGAGCACCGCCCGCAGCCGCGCCGGCTCCTCGTGCTCGTTCCGGCCGTCGGTGAGCAGAATGCCGTGCCGGATTGTGGCATCGGCGGAGCCGAGCAGCAGGTCGGCCAGCAGCAGCCAGGTGCCGATCGCGGTGCCGCCGCCCGGACTCAGGCTTCGCAGTGCGTCCTTGGCCTGGGCGCGGGTGAGCGGATCGGCGATGGCCAGCTGCCCGTTCCCCGGGAAGACCTCGACCGCTTTATGGGTGCCCGCTACCACGGAGAAGGCGACGCCGTCGCGCACCGTGTCGATGGCGGCGGCGGTCGCCTCCCGTGCGTGGCGCATCTTCGTCGGCGGATAGTCCATCGAGCCGGAGCAGTCCACCATGATCACCACGGCCGCGCGGGCGGGGGCACCGCCCGGGACGCCCCCGCCGTCGTACGCGCCCGGGACGCCGTCGTACGCACCGGGGACGCCGTCGTACACGTCGGGGGCGGCGGGAGCGGGGACCTGCGGGCCTCCCGCGGCCCCGCCTCCGGACGAGGTCACGGTGATGATCGCGTTCACCTCGTGGCCTCCCTCGGGGAGGTACTCGTTCTGATAGACCTCGACCGAGAACCGCGGCGCGTCGGACGTCGAGAAATGGGCCATATCATCCGCTCCTTGGCGACCGTCAGGCGGATCCTGCCCGGCCCGGAGCTGCGGGGAACGGCACGACCGCCACTGTTACGTTGTCGTGGCCCCCGCCGTCGAGGGCGTGGCCGACCAGGATCTGGGCGCTGTTCAGCGGCCGGGAGCGGGCGTCCGGTGGCACCGCGCGGGCCATCTGCTCCGCCGATTCCGCGTAGTTCCACAGCCCGTCGGTGCACACCACCACGACGCCCGGCCGGTCCGGCTTGTAGGAGGCGGTGTGGGGCTCCAGCTCATAGGCGTCCGCCCCGAGCCAGCCGGTGATGGCGTGGGCGCGCTCGTCCGCGTACGCCTCCGCCTCCGACATCAGCCCGGCTGCCACCATCTGGGCCGCCCAGGAGTCGTCCTCGGTGAGCCGGGCGGGCGGGGTCGTACGGTCGTCGGGGACCCAGTAGGCGCGGCTGTCGCCGACCCAGCCGATGGTGAGGATGTCGCTGGTGACGATGGCGCTGACGATGGTGCACGCCGGTGCGTTCTGATGGCGCTGGCCCTCGTGGTGCGCGGCGGCCGCGCCGGTCTCGATGGCCAGGGAGTTGACCGCCTCGGCGGCGGCGACGATCGCCTCGTTCATGGCCTGCTGGGGGTGGGCGCCGCGCGGCAGCGAGGCCCGCAGCGCCTCACCGGCCGCATGGGCCGCGGCGGCCGAGGCGTCGTCGGGGCGGGTGGCCGAGGAGACACCGTCGCACACCACCGCGACCATGACCGGTGAGCCGTCGGGCAGCTCGGCGGCGGACACCGCGAACGCGTCCTCATTGCGGTGATGCCGCAGCCCTCGGTCGCTGGCCGCCGCGATGCCCTCCAACTCGCTCTCCATATGGTCGCGTGTCCGTGCCTGGGCGTGTCCGCAGCGCTCGCAGTATCCGTCCTGGTCGATGGTGCCCTCCTGGCACGCGGCGCACCGGGGACGGTGCTCGCCGCCGGGCAGCCGGGGGTCCGCCCCGGTGCCGGTGCCCGCCATGCTGCCCGTGCTGGTCGCCGCGCTGGTGTGCGTACTCGCGTTGACCCCCGTGTCGATCTCCGCGGGGGTGCCGGTCTCGGTGGGTGGCGCCGCCTCGGGCGCGCCGAGCGCCCCGGTGGCCCGCGGATCGGCCGACTGCCCGTACCCGTCGGGGGCCGGGGCGGCCGGCTCGTACCCGTCGGGGGCCGGAGCGGCCAGCTCGTAGTCGTCCGGCTCCGGCTCCGGATGGGGGGACCACGCCGCGCCGTTCAGCTGCGGAGGCAACGGCCGGTCGCCGGGCGTCCGCGCCGCCGGCGCGGCCGCCGCCGTCAGATCCGCACCGCACTGATCGCAGTATCTGTCCCCCGCCTGCGGCGGCTCATCACAGGTCGGGCAGGCTGACAGCTGGGCTGGCTGCGGCATCTGCGACATCGATCACACCCACGTCCTGGGGCGGAAACGGTTGGCCCGCTCCACCAGTTCGATCCTCTCCTCGCCTCGCTGCGCGAGTCTGGCGAGTACCCGGTACGAGCGCTCCAATCCGAAGCGCAGCCCGCGCTCGTCCAGGCTGCTGCCGAGCAGAGGCGGCCGGTTGTGTCCCGGGGGCGCCCCGCTGCTGCCGGACAGTACCCAATCGAGGGCACTGCCCAGGACCTCCGTACGCAGCCGCTCGCGCCGCACCGCGTCCAGCCCGAACTCGCCCAGCCGCTCGACCTGGGCGGCCGAGGCCGCCAGATCGCCCAGCAGGGCGTCGTACGGGGCGCGCTGGCGCAGCCGGGCCCGTACGGCGGCGACCCGCGCCGCCGTGTAGTGGATCGAGGACTCCGGGACCGACTCCAGGGCCCGCACCGCGCCCGTCCGGTCCCCGGAGCACAGCAGGACCCGGGCGAGGCCGAAGGCGGCGCTCACAAAGCTGGGGTCGGTGGCCCACACCAGGCGGTAGTACTCCGCCGCGTTGTCCAACTGGCCCAGGACCTCGGCGCAGACGCCGAGCGCCAGCTTCGGCGCGGGCTCACCGGGGAACGCGTCGTAGACCGCGTCGAAGGAGAGCGCGGCCGTCTCACGGTCGCCGGTGGCCAGCGCGTGCAGCCCCCGGTACCAGACGATCCGCCAGTCGTCGCTGTACGCGGCCTCCAGGCCGGTGAGTGCGACGCCCGCGTCATGCTCCTGGCTCAGCTCCAACTGGGCGCGGACCCGGCGCAGCCGCAGCTCGACCGAGTCGACGGGCGCGGTCCGCAGCGCGGCGCTCACCTCGGCGGGGTCGGCGGCCAGCAGGCCGGCCAGGAATCCGGCGTTGGGGTCGTCGGGGTCCACCAGCGGCACCGGGAGGGCCAGCGCGGTGGCTCCGCCTTCCAGGGTCGCGATGGCGGGCAGCGGCAGGGCCAGCGGGCCCGGCGGCCGCTGCGCGGGGACGGGCGCGGTGGCGCCCCGGCCGAGGGGCCGGGCGCCCAGCAGGGACGGATCCTGGCCGTCGTCGGCGAACAACTCGGTGTCCACGACGCGTGGTTCGGGCCCGAAGAGGGTGGACAGGGCCGGCCGGGGCCGCCCGGTCTGCAGCGCCACGACCTCCCGCAGCACCCCGGTGAGCTGGTCGGCCATCTCCCGCGCGGAGGCGAAGCGGCGCCCCGGGTCCGGGTCGGTGGCCCGCACCAGCAGCCGGTAGAAGGATTCATAGCGCCGGAAGACCTCGATGTGCTCGGGGTCCGGCAGGCTGTCCACGAAGACGTTCGTATAGCCCTGGAAGTCGAAGGTGAGCACGGCCAGGGTGCGCGCCACCGTGTAGAGATCGGAGGCGACCGACGGGCCGGTCTCGGCGATCTCGGGGGCCTGGTAGCCGACCGTTCCGTAGATGGGGCTGTCGTGGTCGTCCATCCGCCGGACCGCGCCCATGTCGATCAGCTTGAGCTGGTCCTGCTGCTGAATGGCGTTGTCGACCTTGAAGTCGCAGTAGAGCAGATTGCGGCTGTGCAGATGGCCGAGCGCCTCCAGGGCCTCGATGCCGTAGGCGCACGCCTGCTCGACGGGCAGCGGATTGCGCCGGCCGTCGGTGGTGCGCAGGGCGTTGGCGATGTCCTTGAGGGACTTGCCGCCCACGTACTCCATGACGATGTAGCCGTCGAGGCTGCCGGTGCGCTGGTCGAGATGCTCGACGAAGTTGTAGATCCGGACGATGTTGGAGTGCTCGATCTCGGCGAGGAAGCGGCGCTCGGAGACGGCGGCCGCCAGGGCCTCCTCGTCGCCCGTGTCGAGCAGACCCTTGAGGACCACCCAGCGGTCCGACACCGCGCGGTCGATGGCCAGATAGATCCAGCCGAGCCCGCCGTGCGCCAGACAGCCCGCGACCTCGTACTGGCCGTGGACGATGTCACCGGGGTTCAACTTCGGTACGAATGAGTACGGATGGCCGCATTTGGTGCAGAACCCCTCGGTGCGGCCCGGCCGCTGGCCGCGGGCGCGGCCCACCGGGGCACCGCAGTCCCCGCGGCTGCAGAACCGCTTCCGCTCCGGGACCTCGGGGTCCGCGAGCACCGCCGTCCGCGGATCGGGACGCGGCACATCCGGGACGCTGACCAGACCGGCGCCCAGTGCGTTCCGCCCCGAGGAGGCCGCGGTGGAGGAGCGGGAGCTGCGCACCGAGACCGAACGCGACGAAGACCGCCCGGACATGGAGCGGGACAGCCGCCCGGACACCGAGCGCCGGGACGAGGAGGAGCGCGCCGAACGCGACCGGCTCGAGGCGCTGGACGAGGAGTCCCGGCCGGACAACGGGGAGGAGCCTCGGCCGGACGGCAGGGAGGAGCCCCTGACCGACGACGAGGATCCGCCGCCCGACGACGAGGAGCCCCCGACCGGTCCGCCCTGCCCGGTGATCCCGGTGGGCGGTGAGGCCACCAACCCCTGCGGTGAGACGACCGGGGCCATACCGCAGACATCGCAGTACAGCTCACCTCCGCCCACGTCCTCGTAGGACCCGCCGCAGTCACGCCGCTGGCAGGCGGCGACCGCCGCAGTCATTTCGTGCCTCCCTCGATACCTTCGTCGGCCGGGCCCGTCTGGCGTGGCACCAGGGCCTCGGCCGCCGCCTGCTGATAGCGCAGCACGGCCTGCTCGGCCGCCCGCAGATCACACGGAGCGCTCCACAGCATCCGGCGGGCCACGTCATACCGCTCAACCAGCATCGAATCCTCCGCCATGCCATGGCGGGCGACCTTCGCCTTGTACGCGTCGAGACGGCCGCGCAGCTCGGCGCGGACCGCCAGCGGCGCGGTGACCGCGGTTAACGACTCGCGGGCCCGCAGCAATTCGTCGTCGGCGCGCTGCTCCAGGCTCTCCAGCAGTGGCGAGAGCCGGTGCCACTGGGAGCGCCTGCGGTAGTCGGCGGCGGCGACCAGCTGCTCGTGCAGCGCGGTCGGCGGGCCGCTGACGGCCGGAACCTCCGACGCCGCGATCTTCGCGAGCACCTCACCGCGCGCCTGGCGCGCCTCCGCCAGGGTGCGATCGGCGCGGGAGAGCACATCCCGCAGCCGCATCAGCCGCCGCTCGGCGTCCTGCCGCACATCCAGGACCGCCTCGATCTCCCGTCGCACATCCTCCAGGGCGCGGGCGGAGCGGTCATAGCGCTGGGTGTCGGGGCTGCCGCCGCCGGGCGCGGAGCTGCCGCCGGCCGGTTTCCAGAAGGCCAGCGGGTCGGAGACCACCTCGGCACGCAGCGCGGTCAGCTCGGCGGTGATCTGCTCCAGATCGTCCCCCGAGGGGTGCTCACCGGGGCGCACTCCGACCGAGTGGGCGAGCGAACGGGTGCGGTGCAGCTCGGCGGAGAGCATGTCGATCCGGGCGGGCAGCGCGGACCATACGGCGTCGGCGCTGACGATGACGCCAAGAGCCTCCGCGTACCAGCGGTTCATCCGGTCGACCAGCCGGTCCAGGCTCAACTCCTCGCTGAGCAGGGGCGAGCCGCCGAGGGTGGCGCTGCTGGGCAGGGTGATCGCGGTGCCGCACAGCAGCTCGGTGAGCTCGGTCAGCTCTTCCTGCGTCGGCCAGCGGTGACGGGAGCGCAGCTCACGGGCGCGGGTGAGGGCCTCGGAGTACGCGTCGAAGTAGCTCCACAGGAGAGAGATGGCCTGCTCGGTGGTGGACCACCGGTCCTTGGTGATGCCCGTGAGCTCGGCGCCCTCGAGAAGCCTTCTGCCCGCGTGGTCCTGGAGGGCGAGCAGCGAGGACTCGATCGCCTCGTGTTCGGCGGCGAGCTTCGCCAGCGCGCGGTCCACCTCCTCACGGCCCATGACCGGGCCGTCGGGTGCCCCCGCGAAGCTGGGGAAGGGTCCCGGGACCCCCATCGATCACCTCTCCATGTCCGTAACCGTTGTGTGATCCGTCTGCAGCGTCATCCCTACGCGTGTGAGGCGGGTGCTAATCCTTGCCGGTCCGTGATCCTTGCTCATGCCCGATGTGTCCGGGTCCGGCGCTAGTCCTTGTATTCGGGGACGGGTGGTGCCGGATTCTCCTGTGCCGTGCTGAAGTCCTTGGCGAGCCACTTCTGGTAGGCCTGCATCCAGGGGCTGCCGGCACCGCCCTGGCGGTAGTTCTCCAGAACCTTGTTGACCCGGCGTACCAGGTCGTCGTCGTCCTTGTTCATCGCCACGCCGTAGAGCTCATCGGTGAATCGCGAGCCGACCAGCTTGACGGAGGGGTCCTGGGCCGCCTGGCCGGCCGCCAGCGCATTGTCGGTGATCACCGCGTCCACCTCGCCGAGTTGTAGCCTGACCAGGCAATCCAGCTGGTTGGGAACGGGCTTGACCTTGATCGCGCCCAGCTGCTCGGCCCCGGTGTCCGGCTTGTCCAGCTCGGCCTCGGCGGTGGAACCCTGTGCCGTGCAGACCTTCTTGCCGCGCAGGGTCTTGTTGTAGCCGGTGATGGACGAGTCGTCGGCGACCAGCACCTGCTGCCCGGCCTGGAAGTACGCGGTGGAGAACGCGACGTCCTTGATCCGATCGCAGTTGATGGTCATGGTGCGCACCACGACGTCCACCTTGCCCTGTTGCAGGGCCTTGATGCGCTGACTGGTGGGGATGGTGCGGAAGATGACCGCGTCCGGATCGCCGAATATGTCCTCGGCTATGGCGCGCACCAGGTCGATGTCGAACCCGGTGAGGTCACCGGTGGCCGGATCGCGGTATCCCCAGCGGTAGCTGTTCTGGTCGACGCCGGCGATCAGCTTGTTGAGCTTGTGGCCGTTGACCTCACGGTTCTTGATCCGCTTGATGGCCGGGCCGCTGGCGCTGGACGGGCGCAGGCTCGCCTCGGGATTGCGGCAGCTGTCCGCCGCGGCCTCGGCGCCGGCCCGCATCGTCTGCGGGCGCGGCGCACCGCCCTTGCTGTCGCCGTCACCGCCGTCGTCCATCATCGCCGGCACCGCGATGGCCGTGGCCACGCCCAGGGCGCATACCGTCACCGCGGCGGCCGATCGCAGCGATCGCATGCTTCCGCCCCCCATCGTCCTCATCGGTACTCCGACAGTCTGCGGCCTATGCCCAGCACCGCGCCCGCGGCTCCCAGCACGGCCAGCACCCCGGCGCCCAGTGCCATGGCGGTGAACGCGCCGCGTCCGTCGTCGGCGGCCTGCTGGAACTCCCGCTGCTCGTGGGAGAGGGCCTCGGCCAGCTTGCTGTCCACCGCGTCGAAGGACTCGCCGGTGCTGTCCTTGGCGCCGATGACCTTGGTCAGCGCCGTCTTGTAGTCGCCCCCGTCATCGGCGGTGCGGGCGGCCTTGTGCCGCACCTGCCACTCCTTGACCCGGTCGGCGGCCTTCTCCAGCGGCTCACGGCCCGCGTCGTCGTCCGCGAGGGCGCGCGCCTTGTCCAGCAGGCTGCCCTCCGCGGGACGGCCGCCGGACGACTTCCCCACGAGCGCGGACATCCGTGAGCCGTAGCTGACCTCGTAGGCGTCCTTGCCCTTGTTGGAGCCGTCCTCGTCGACGACGACCGCGCCGCGCGCCACCAGGGTCAGATTCTCGTCGGCGCGGGCCCGCAGGGAGTCGATCCGCGCCTCGTTGAGCACCTGGAGGGACTTCGCCCCGTGGTCGTTGGAGTCGCTGAGCTCGGTGCTGGCGACCGCATGGCCGACCACCAGCCACAGCATCACCACCGTGGAGGCGGCCGTGGCGGCGAGCATGCCGTGGTTGAGCACCCGGTTCGTCCGCCGGTAGTGGCGGCGCTGGGCCCACCCCAGCGCACCCAGGGCGACCAGGCCGGTGCCGATCGCCACCCACGGCCATGCCTCGGCGTCCTCGTAGTCATCCCCGAGACGGGCGGTCTCGGCCTGATAGAGCCTGCCCGCGGCGGGCAGCAGCCGGCTGCGCATGGTGTCGTTGGCATAGCGCAGATAGGCGCCGCCCAGCGGCAGCCCCTGGCGGTTGTTGGCGCGCGCGGAGTCGACCAGACCGGTGTAGACCGGCAGCAGCTGGTTGATCTTCCGTATCTCCTCGCGGGCGGAGGCCGACCCCCCGGTATTGGCGGCGGCGCTCACCAGCAGCTTGGAGGCGGTGTCGATGTCCTGCACATAGCGCTTGCGGACCTGGGCGGGCTCCTGGCCGCCCGCCAGGAAGCCGCGGGTCGCCGTGGTGTCCGCGTCGGCCAGGGAGCGGTAGATCTGCGCCGCGTCGGCGCTCAGCGGCTGGCTGCGCTCGGCCACGGCGTCCGCCGCGGTCTGCCGGTCGGAGACCTGCCAGGCCGTGACCGCGCCGAACGCGACCACCAGCGCGGCCAGCACCGCCCCGATGACGCGCAGCCGGCCGGGTTCGGTCGTCGCCGCCGCCCGTGCCCGGTCGAGCCCTTCACGCCACGCGGTCCGCGGCGGGGCCGCGGGCGCGGGTGGCGGCGCGGCTCTGCCGGTGGTCGGCGGGTATGACACAAGACCTCCCCCTTGGCCCGGATTCCGTAGTTGGTGTCGCGGTCGGTGTCGCAGCAGTATGGACCGCGGCGCCAGGAGAGGTCACCGGTCGAGCCTCGATCTTGTTCGGATCGCGATCTTCCCTCCCCTTTTCATTACGCTTCGGACGGACTTTCGGTTCCACTTTCCGCGCCATCAGCTGGGGCGTAGTGCGCGCGCAGCCGGGCGTACGCCGCCTCGGGCGCGCCGGTGCGGTCCAGGCCCAGCAGCGCGGCGCCCAGCACCGGCGGTGCGGTGACCACCCGCGGCTCGGCCTTCGGTGCGCGCTCCGCCAGCAGTTCGCGGATCCGGTCGTCCAGCAGCGGATGGCGGGCCGCGAGTACCCCGCCGCCCAGCACCACCGGTGTCTCCTCACCCAGCAGATCGAGGCGGCCGAGGGCGACCGTGGCCATGGTCACCACCTCCTCCGCCTGGCGGTCGACGATCGCCCGGGCGATCTCGTCGCCGGCGTCGGCCACCGCGAAGAGCACCGGCGTCAGCTCATGCCGCCGGGCCGCGTCCAGCCGGCCCAGATGCAGCGCCTCGATCAGCTCGTACATGGTGGTCAGGCCGAACTGCGCGGGCAGGGCGCGGGCCAGCTCGGTCGGCTCGCCGCGGCCGTCCTCCGCGCGTGCCGCCCACCACAGCGCCTCCTCCGACAGATAGCCCCCGCCGCCCCAGTCGCCGGAGATCCGGCCGATGGCGGGGAAGCGGGCCACCCGGCCGCCGTGACCGATCCCGGCGCAGTTGATGCCCGCGCCACAGACCACGGAGACGCCGGTCGGCTCGCCGTCGTCGGCGACCCCGGCCCGCAGCAGCGCGAAGGTGTCGTTGGCGACCGTGACGGTGGCGCCCCAGCCGCGATCGGCCAGTACGCCCGTCAACTCCTCCTCCTCGCTGGGCAGATCGGCGTTGGCCAGGCATGCCGAGATATGCCCCACGCGCGGTGGACCGGATCCGCCCGCCTGCCGCGCCGCCTCCTCCACCAGGGGCACGAGCGAGCCGACCGCTGTCTCGGCGCCCACGACGGGCGGCCGGAAGCCGCCGCCGCGGGCCGCCCCGAGGACGGAGCCGTCCGGGCCGACGAGCGCGACATCGGTCTTGCTGTTGCCCGCGTCGATCGCCAGGACCGACCGCTCCGGCGCAGCGGCGGAGGAAGCGGAGGGAGAAGACGAAGGGGAAGGAGAGGGGGTCGATACGGACTGGGTCAGGCCCACGCCAGATGCTCCCGGTTGTGCGCGATGAGGTCGTCGGTCAGCTTCTCGGCGTATTCGATCTGGCCGATGAGGGGGTGGGACAGCAGTGCCTGGAAGACCCGCTCCCGGCCGCCCTTCAACGCCGCCTCCAGCGCCAGGTGTTCGTACGCCGTGACATTGGCGACCAGACCGGCGAACAGGGGCTCGAGGGGGCGCACGGGCAGTGGCTTCGCGCCCTGTGCGTTGACGGCCGCCGGGACCTCGATCACCGCGTCGTCGGGCAGGAAGGGCAGGGTGCCGTTGTTGAGCGTATTGACGATCCGCACCTCACCGGTGTCGCCCAGCAGGGACGAGGTGAGATCGACCGCCGCCTCCGAGTAGAACGCCCCGCCGCGCTTGCCGAGCAGCTCGGGCTTCTCGTCCAGCGTCGGATCGCCGTACATCTCCAGCAGCTCCCGCTCGATCGCCGCGACCTCCGCCGCCCGGGACGGCTTGCTGCGCAGCTCCCTCACCACCGCGTCGTGCTGGTAGAAGTAGCGCAGATAGTACGAGGGGACGACGCCGAGCCGGTCCACCAGCGTGCGCGGCATCCGCAGATCCTCGGCGATCGCCTCGCCGTGCTCCGCGAGCAGCTTGGGCAGCACATCCTCGCCGTCGATGCCGCCGATGCGCACCGCGCGCTCCCAGGTGAGGTGGTTCAGGCCCACATGCTCCAGCGTCACCTCGCCGGGGGTGACCCCCAGCAGCTTCGCGAACTTCCGCTGGAAGCCGATGGCGACATTGCACAGGCCGACCGCCCGGTGCCCGGAGGTGAGCAGCGCCCGGGTCACGATCCCGACCGGGTTGGTGAAGTCCACGATCCGGGCGTCGGGGTTGCGGCGGCGCACCCGCTCGGCGATGTCCAGCACCACCGGGACCGTGCGCAGTGCCTTGGCCAGCCCGCCCGCGCCGGTGGTCTCCTGTCCGACGCAGCCGCACTCCAGCGGCCAGGTCTCGTCCTGATTCCGCGCCGCCTGGCCGCCGACCCGCAGCTGCAGCAGGACCGCGTCCGCGCCGTCCACGCCCGCGTCCAGGTCGTCGGTCCACGAGATGGTGCCCGGGTGGCCCTGCTTGGCGAAGATCCTGCGCGCCAGCCCGCCGACCAGCTCCAGCCGGTCGGCGGCCGGGTCGACCAGGACGAGCTCCTCCAGCGGGAGTGCGTCCCGCAACCGGGCGAATCCGTCGATGAGTTCGGGGGTGTAGGTGGATCCGCCCCCACGACTGCGAGCTTCAACCCTTGACTCCTGTCAGTGTGACGCCTTCGACGAAGGCTTTCTGAGCGAAGAAGAAGATGATGATGACGGGGGCCATGACGAGCAGGGTCGCGGCCATCGTCAGATTCCAGTTGACGCTGTGCGCGCTCTTGAAGCTCTCCAGGCCGTAACTGAGCGTCCAGGCGCCCGGATTCTGCGCAGCGTAGATCTGCGGGCCGAAGTAGTCGTTCCAGCAGTAGAAGAACTGGAAGAGCGCGACGGCCGCGATCCCCGGCTTGGCCATCGGGACCACGATGCGCAGCAGCGTGCCGAGTTCACCGCTGCCGTCGACCTTCGCCGATTCCAGGTACTCCCGGGGAATCGTCAGCAGGAACTGGCGCAGCAGAAAGATGGAGTACGCGTCGCCGAACGCCATCGGAATGATCAGTGGCCACAGCGAACCCGACAGATGGAGCTGCTGGGCCCAGACCAGATACATCGGGATCACGATCACCTGCGGCGGCAGCATCATCGTGGAGATGACCATGATCATGGCGGTGCGGCGGCCGCGGAAGCGGAATTTGGCGAGGGCGTAGGCCACCGGAATGGAGGAACAGACCGTGAACAGGGTGCCGAGCCCGGCGTACATCAGCGAATTGCGCCACCAGTCCAGAAAGCCCGGAGTGTTGAAGACATCGGCGTAATTCGACCAGTTCCATTCGGTGGGCCACAGATCGCCGCTCAGCGCCTGGTCATCGCTCATCACCGAGGTAAGGAAGACAAAGACGAAGGGCAGGATGAAGAAGAGCGCGGCGGCGATGGCGACCGTGTGCACGGCGATCCAGTGCAGCGCGGCGCGGCGGCGGGCGGCGGGGGCGGGGGAGCGGCCGGCGGCGGGGCGCGTGGGCGCGGACGGCGCCGAGAGGGCGGTGGTGGCGGTCATGGCGGATCGGTCCTCTCAGTCCTCGGCCGACAGCAGTCCGGCACGCTTGCGCATCAGCAGCGTCGTCACGGCCATCGCGATCGCGAACAGCACGAGCGAGAGCACGCAGGCGGCTCCGGTGTTGAAGTTCTGGAAGCCGAGCGAGTAGACGAGCTGCGGCACGGTGAGCGTGGAGTGGTCGGGATAGCCGGGCTGGATGACCGATCCGGGTCCGATGCTGACCCCGGAGGCGAGCTTTCCGGCGACCAGCGCCTGGGTGTAGTACTGCATGGTCTGGACGACACCCGTCACGACCGCGAACATCACGATCGGGGTGATCGACGGCCAGGTCACATAGCGGAACTTATGGAACGCCCCGGCGCCGTCGAGCTCGGCCGCCTCGTACTGCTCCTTGGGCACATCCAGCAGGGCCGCCATGAAGATGACCATGAGATCCCCGATGCCCCACAGGGAGAGCAGCACGAGGGACGGCTTGGCCCAGGCCGGGTCGTTGAACCAGTTCGGCGCGTGAATCCCGATATTCCCGAGGATGTCGTTCACCGGGCCGGTACCGGGATTGAGCAGAAAGACGAAGGCGACGGTGGCCGCCACCGGAGGGGCGAGATACGGCAGATAGAAGGCGGTGCGGAAGAATCCCACCCCGGACTTGATCCTGGTGACCAGCAGTCCGATGCCCAGGCCGAAGACGACCCGCAGCGCCACCATGACCACGACCAGCCAGAGCGTATTCCACAGCGCCGGTCCGAACAGCGGCATCTGCTCCAGCACATAACGCCAGTTGCGCAGCCCCACGAAGGTCGGGGCCTCGATCTGGTTGTAGTGCATGAAGGAGAAGTAGACGGTGGCGATCAGCGGATAACCGAAGAAGACGGTGAAGCCGACCAGCCAGGGGGAGAGAAAACCGAGGGTGCGCAGCCGCTCTCGCCGTGCTTTGCGGCGCAGCGCGGGGGCGTTCGTCAAAGTGGCCATATCGCACTCCGTCAGTTCTGTGCCTGGAGATTGTCGGCGTCTATCTCGTCATCGAGTTTCCGTAGCCCCGCGTCCAGATCGTGCACCTTGCCCGCCTCGACGCCGTAGGAGAAGTCCTGCAGCGAGGTGACGTACTGACCGCCGTTGATCGACGGCGGCAGGGCGGTGCTGTAGCGGTTCTGCGCGATATCGAGGAAGGCCCGGAAGGTGGGATCCGAGTCCAGTTTCGGGGAGGTGAGTGCCGCCTTGGTGGACGGCACATTGTGAATGGCGTTGGCGAAGGCGACCACCTGATCGGTGTCGGCGGTCAGGAACTTCACCAGCTCCCAGGCGGCGTTCTGATGGGTGCTGGAGTGCGCGATGCCGACCACGGTGCCGGTGAGATAGCCCCGGCCGTAGGTTTCGGGCCGGTCGTCGGGCACCGGCAGCGGAGCGGTGTCCCACTTGAACTTCGCGCCCTTCATGAAGAGCCCGCGCCATTCGCCGTCCATATGCATGGCGAGCTTTCCGGTGAGAAAGGCGTTCTGGGACGACATCTCATCGCCGAAGGAGGTGCGGAACGTCTCCAGCGGGCCATAGCCGCCCTGGCCGCGGATCAGCTCCCGGGTGGTGGCGTAGAACTCCTTGGCCGCCTTCTCCTTCGCCAGCCGCGCCTTGCCGTCCTTGCCGAAATAGGACGGGCCCCACTGGGCGAAGAGCCGGTCCGGGCTGTTCTGGTAGAGCCGGAAATTGGGCATGAACCCGACCCGCTGATAGCCGCCGCTCTTGGTGCGCTTGGTCAGCTTGATGGCGTCGCGCCGCAGCTCCGACATGGTGCGCGGCGGCCGCTTGATGCCCGCCTCCGCGAAGGCGTCCTTGTTGTAGTACATGCCATACGCGTCGGCGAGCAGCGGGAGGGCGCACTGGTCGCCCTCGTAACTCGTGTAGTCCAGCAGTGTTTTCGGGAAGACCTTGGTCTTGTCCAGCCCGGTCTTCTGCATGAACGGATTGAGGTCCACCCACATCCCGGACGAGCAGTACTGCCCCACGTTGTTGGTGGTGAAGGAGGAGACCACATCGGGGGCATCGCTTCCGCCGGCCCGCAGCGCCTGGTTCACGGTGGCGTCGGTGACGTTCCCGGTCGCCTTCACCTTGATATTGGGGTGGAGCTTCTCGAACCGGGCGATGCTGGCATCGATCGCCTTGACCTCGCTCTTCTCCGACCAGCCGTGCCAGAACTTCAGCGTGACGGGTTTGGTCGGATCGTCCTCGGCGCTGCCGGTGCTGGGATTGGCGCAGCCCGTCAGGAGGAGGGCGCCGGCGCTCAGCACCGACGCGAGAGCGGCCAGTTTTCGTGGCATGGGGAACTTCCTTTACTGCGGTACAGGGGGACGGCAGGGGGAAGCGGCGGTGCGGGCGCCGGATGATGAACCAGGAAGTACGGGGAGGAGGAAATACGGGGAGCGTGGGGCGGTGAATCAGGCGTCGAATCGGGCGGTGTCGAAAACGGTCTGACGGGCATCGGCGACCGCCGTCCGCAGCGCGCCGATGAGAATCGGATCCCCCTCGAGCTCACTGATCCGCAACTGCGGGCGGGGCAGTGCGAGACCGGTCATCTCCACCTCGACCAGCTGACGCAGGCGGTCCCCACCGGCCTGGGCGACCTCACCCGAAAGGACGACCAGCTCCGGGTCGACCACGGCGACGACGGAGGCCAGCCCGGTGGCCAGCCGGCGGGCCAGCTCGGTCAGCACCTCGTCACCCGCGCCGGGGGTGCGCCGCGCGGCGGCGAGCGCCTTGGTGGCCGTGGGCGCGTCGATCCCGTGGTCGCGGGCCAGCTCCACGACGGCGGGCGAGCCGACCAGCATCTGGAACCCCCCGCCCCCGTCCGGCCGGGCGGCGGCGTCCGGGCCGCCCCGGGCCAGCGGGGCGCCCGGCAGCGGCATATAGCCGATCTCGCCGGCCCCGCCGGTGGCGCCGCGCAGCAGGGTGCCGCCGAGCACGATGGCCGCGCCGACCCCTTCGTCGGCCCAGACCAGCGCGAAGTCGTCGAAGTCCTGGGCGGTGCCGTGGTGCTGTTCGGCGATGGCGGCGAGGTTGACGTCGTTCTCGATGACGATCGGGGTGTGCAGCACCTCGGCCAGCTCGTCGCGCAGGGTACGGGACTGCCAGCCGGGCAGATGCGGGGCGTAGCGCAGCTTCCCGGTGCGCGGGTCGAGCGCGCCGGGGGTGCCGATCACGGTGGAGTGCAGATCGTCGCGGCCGAGTCCGGCGGCGGCCAGCGCGCCGTCCACCGCCTCGGCGACCAGCTCTCCGGTCCGGTTGGTCAGGCTCTCGTCGGTCGCCGGGGCCGTCACCCGGTGCTCACCGGCCACCTGGCCGGTGATGTCCGCGACGGCGGCGGTGATGCCCTCCTGGTCGACGGCGAGCGCGGCCACATGGGCGGCGGCCGGATCGATCTCGTACAGCTGCGCGTTGGGACCCGGCCGTCCGGTGACGTTCCCGGTCGTGCGGACCAGGCCGACGGACTCCAGGCGGGTCAGCAGCTGGGAGGCGGTGGGCTTGGACAGCCCGGTCAGCTCCCCGAGCCGGGTCCGGGTGAGCGGCCCGTGCGCGGCCAGCAGCTCCAGCGCGGCGCGGTCGTTCATGGCGCGGAGGACGCGGGGAGTCCCGGGCGTGCCGCCCTGCGTGCTGCTGCCGGGTGGTGCGGCCATGTGCTGCCCCCGTCCTCACTCTGTTAAGAAAGTTTCCTATTGATGAACAGCAAGCTAGGGGGCGGACCGGGGTGGCGTCAATGGGTCATGGGTGGGCTTTCCTTGGCGGGTTCTTGGCGAAGAGATGGATCTCGCATGTACCTGGCATGGACAAGTCACCGTAAGAGTGGCCTCCGGTGGGGTGGCTGTGATCGTCGGCCTCCACCGGAATGCGACTACTCGTATCGCAGGGGGTTTGGTGAGATCTTCTTCTTCCCGGAAGCGCGCGGCCCGTTCCAGACAGCGCACGGCCTTGGGGCTGGCGGCGGCGCTGCCGTTGGTGGCCGGTGCGCTGGCACTGGGCATACCCACGGCCCAGGCCGACTCCACACCGCAAGGCCGTGACACCCTGAGCGGCACCAAGCCCACCTGGGCGACGGTGCGTTCGGACCGCGGCGCCACCGATGACGGCAATAAGGTCACCGCCCGCGTCTACCTCGCCGGACGGGACGCCAAGGGGCTGGCCGACTACGCGAAGGCCGTGTCCGACCCGTCCTCGCCGGACTACGGCAGGTATCTCTCGGCCCGGCAGACCCAGGCACGTTTCGGAGCGACACGGCAACAGAAGGACGCCGTGACCGCCTGGTTGAAGGGCTCCGGGCTCGACGTCACCGGCGCCAACCAGCACTATCTGTCCGTCACCGGCGAAGTCGTCGCCGTCGAGCGGGCGTTCGGCACCCAGCTGCACAACTACACCATGGGCGGCAAGGTCTACCGGGCGCCGTCGAACGCGGCCACCGTGCCCGCCTCGCTCCATGGCGCCGTGCTGACCGTCGTGGGCCTCGACAACGCGCCCAAGCGGGCCAAGCACGACGAGACCCTCCCGCCTCCCGGGCCGGTCTTCAAGAACGCCGGACCGTTCTCCACCTCCTACGGCTCCCGGACCAACCGGAGTCTGCCGTCGGCGTACGGCGCCAAGCAGCCGTACGCGATCAAGGGGTACACCGGCAAGCAGCTGCGCGCCGCCTACGGCGCCAAGAGCCGTCACACCGGTAAGGGCGTCACCGTCGCCATCACCGATGCCTTCGCCTCGCCGACCATCGCCGCGGACGCCGCCAAGTACGCCCAGCGCAACGGCGACCCGGCCTACCGCAAGGGCCAGCTGACGCAGGTGCTGCCGGCCGACTACCGGTACACCGAGGAGTGCGACGCGGGCGGCTGGTACGGCGAGGAGACCCTCGACGTCGAGGCGGTACACGCAGTGGCGCCCGCGGCCGACATCGTCTACGTCGGCGGAGCCTCCTGCACCGACGACGATCTGCTCGACTCGCTCGCCAAGGTCGTCGACAACCGGCTGGCCGACATCGTCTCCAACTCCTGGGGCGATGTGGAGGCCAACGAGACCCCGGACGTGGCCGCCGCCTACGACCAGGTCTTCCAGCAGGGCGCGGTCGAGGGCATCGGCTTCTACTTCTCCTCCGGTGACAACGGCGACAACGTGGCGTCCACCGGCACCAAGCAGGTCGACACCCCGGCCAACTCGGCGTGGGTGACGGCGGTCGGCGGTACCTCCCTGGCCGTCGGCAAGGGCGACAAGTACCAGTGGGAGACCGGCTGGGGCACCACCAAGGCCACCCTCTCGGCCGACGGCACCAACTGGGACGCGCTGCCCGGCGCGTATACCTCCGGCGCCGGCGGCGGCACCAGCAAGACCGTCGCCCAGCCCTTCTACCAGCGCGGAGTGGTGCCGGACTCGCTCGCCCTGGCAGGCGGCGGCACGGCCAAGCAGCGGGTGACCCCGGACGTCGCGGCCGTGGCCGACCCCAACACCGGCTTCCTGGTGGGCCAGACGCAGACCTTCCCGGACGGATCGCTCCAGTACGGCGAGTACCGCATCGGCGGCACCTCGCTGGCCGCGCCCGTGATCGCCGGTGTCCAGGCGCTCGCCCAGCAGGCGCGTGGCGGCCAGCCGATCGGCTTCGCCAACCCGTCGCTGTACGACCGGTACGGCACCGCCTCGTACCACGATGTGACCGATCACCCGCTGGGCGCGGGTACCTCACTGGGCGTGGTCCGGGTCGACTACGTCAACAGCCACGACGACTCCGACGGGCTGGTGACCTCGCTGCGCAGCCTCGGCCGGGACAGCTCGCTGCACGCGGTCGTGGGCTACGACGATGTGACCGGCGTGGGCACCCCCGCGGCCGGCTACCTCACCTCGTTCGGCGGACACCACCGCCGCTGAGCCGGGGCTGAGCTCCTTACGGTTGCCATGAGGCTCCCGTCCCTCCCTGGGGCGGGAGCCCTGCCATGTCCGCCGGGCTCATTTCCGCGTGGGCCGCGCGCTTACTTCTGTGTGTGCGCCATGCTCACTTCTGCGTGGGCGGCGGCACCGTCGCGGAGGGGGTGGCGGCCGGACCGGCCGGGGCGGAGAGCGGGCTGGCCGCCGTGGACTGCGGCGAGTCCGGGTTGGCCAGCGCCGACGGCGCCGCCGTGGTGGCCGACGGATCGACGCCCTCGGTCTGCAGCTCCGGGTCCAGGGGCCGGCCGACGAGCTGAATGCCCGCCTCGTTCAGCGCCTTCTTGATCCGCCAGCGCAGCTCCCGCTCGACACCGAGCGACTTGCCGGGCATGGTCCGCGCCGACACCCGGATGATCATCGAGTCCAGATAGACCGCGTCGAGCCCCAGGACCTCGATCGGCTCCCACAGCCGCTCGTTCCACGGCTCGTCCTTGGCCATGTCCACACCGACCTGCGTGATCACGGAGCGGACGTGGTCCAGATCCTCCTCGGCCCGGACCTGGACGTCGAGCGCGGCCGTCGCCCAGCCCTGGCTGAGGTTGCCGATCCGCTTGACCTCGCCGTTGCGCACGTACCAGATCTCGCCGTTGTCCCCGCGCAGCTTGGTGACGCGCAGCCCGACCTCGATCACCTCGCCCGAGGCCACCCCGGCGTCGACCGTGTCGCCGACCCCGTACTGGTCCTCGAGGATCATGAAGACACCGGAGAGGAAGTCGGTGACCAGATTGCGGGCGCCGAAACCGATCGCCACACCCGCGACCCCGGCGCTGGCCAGCAGCGGCGCCAGATTGATCTGCAGCGCGGAGAGGATCATCAACGCCGCGGTGCCCATGATCATGAACGAGGCGACGGAGCGCAGCACCGAGCCGATCGCCGCGGAACGCTGTCGCCGTCGCTCCACATTGACCAGCAGCCCGCCGAGCGCGGTGCCGTCGACGGCCTGGGCCGTGCGGTTCATCCGCTCTATCAGCTTGGTGATCGCCCGCCGGATGACGGATCGGAGCACGAAGGCGATGATCAGGATCAGGGCTATGCGCAGGCCGATGCCGAGCCAGGTGGACCAGTTCTCCTCCACCCAGCCCGCGGCGTTCGTGGCGCTCCTATGCGCATCGTCGAGAGTCGTGGGACGAGGCGTCGAGTCTGCGGCCAGAGCAGCGGACCAGAACACAGCAGAAACCCTTCGTATGCGACATGCCCGCACGGATCACCCGCGCGCGGAACCTCTCACACAGTAGCCGGGCGCGAGACGCGCCGTTCCTGTGTTCGAGAGCGCGCGAGCGTGCTCAGGGGGCGCGTATGAGCGGGGCCGGAGGCCGCAATTCCACCTTCTGCCCCGGCCGGGAGGGCGCGGCGGCGGCAGCGGGGGAGGGGCCGTGATTCTTGCCACTCCGCAGTGGTGTCCCGCCGCCCGCGCACCCGTGAGCGAGGCCGCCGTGAGGCTGTCGGGACGGTGGTCGAGCGGCCGCCGCCCCTACCGCGCGCGGGCGGTATACGCGCGGTACGCGGAAATGCCTCTCAACCGTTAACCCGGTGATAGTGGCGTTCCGGCCAGGGTTCAGGGGAAACTGGGGGAGATCGTCCCGGCGCGAGCCACGCGCCGCCGGCGTACAAGGAGGCCCCCGTGCCGCATGTCCTGGTCCTCAACGCGTCGTACGAGCCCCTCGGCGTCGTACCGCTCCGCCGCGCGCTCGTACTCGTCCTCAACGACAAGGCCATCAGCCTTGAGGACTCAGGCGCCCTGATGCACAGCGCTACCCGCGCGATCCCCGCACCCAGCGTCGTCCGGCTGAAGCGCTTTGTGAGGGTGCCCTTTCGCGGCCCCGTCCCGCTCACCCGCCGCGCGCTGTTCGCCCGCGACGGCGGTCGATGCGCGTACTGCGGTGGCGTCGCAACCAGCGTCGATCACGTCATCCCGCGCAGCCGTGGCGGGCAGCACACCTGGGAAAACGTGGTCGCCGCGTGCCGTCGCTGCAATCACGTCAAAGCGGACCGCCATGTCGCCGAGATCGGCTGGCGGCTGCGCCATCAACCCGCGCCGCCTTCGGGGCTCGCGTGGCGGATCATCGGCACGGGGCATAGGGACCCGCGCTGGCTGCCATACCTGCAGGCATACGGCGCGGAAGACGCCATGGCCCGGATCGACGGCAAATCTGCCTGAGACCCGGGTCACCATTTTTTTGCGGCTCGGTTCGCCCCTGGCCGGAAGAACCAAGGGGCCGGAAGCTCCCGGTGCCCGGTCGGGCACCGGGAGCCGGGACGGAGAGGGCCCTAATCCTTCTGGACCGCGTAGGCGGCGACCGACCAGAGGGAGTAGCCGAAGCGGGTGGCGCGCTCGACGCCCTGGATGCGGATGAAACGCGTGTCCGGGGCGTCCATGCCGATCGACTCCCGACCGCCCTTCCCATGGGCGACCGTCGCCGCGTCGCGCCAGGTGCGGCCGTCCCCGGAGACCTGGACGCGGTAGCGGGAGGCGTAGGCGTCCTGCCAGTTCAGCTCGAGGCGGCCGATCCGGGCCGGGCGGGCCAGCTCCAGCTGGAGCCAGGCGCCGTCCTCGGGCGGGGAGGACCAGCGGGTGTCCGCCTTGCCGTCGATCGCGGCGGACGCCGGGAGGTCGGCGGTCTCGTCGCCGGACGAGGTCGCCTTCGTGCCCTCCGCACGGGCCAGGTCCGGGCCGCCGGCGCTCGGGAGCGCCCTTACGGTCAGCCTGCGCTCCTCCGACCCGAAGCCGACCGGGAGGGAGTAGCTGCCCGCCTTGGTGCCCTGGGCCACCGATATCTCCAAGCGGGCGGTCACCGCGCCGCCGCGCGGAGCCGTCACCCCGCCGGGGGCGCGGACGGTGATGCCGTGCGGCGCCTTCACCGTAAGGTCGCCGTTCACATCGCCGGGGCGGTGGGAGACCAACTGGGCCTCGACGACGGCCGCCTCTCCGCCTATCTCCGCGTCCGCCGTCTTGTGGGACAGCGTGAGCTCGGCGTCCGGGGTGTCGCCGAACCAGGGGGTGATCTCGTGCACGGCGGGTGGGGTGGTGCCGGCCGACCAGCTCAGCCGGATCGCGTCCGCCAGCAGGTCCTTGTCCCCCTCCGCCGCCCTGACCTGGGTGAAGCCGCTGCCCGAGAGCGCACCGAGGCTGCGCCAGCCCTTACCGGGGACATGCGCCTCCACGGTGCCCGGTGAGGGGTCCTGGACCCGGGTGGTGAGCGCGGAGACGGCGGAGAGCGGACGGCTGCGGCCGAAGCGCACCGTGACCGGGCGGCCGGGGGACGTCACCTCCGTGGCCGCCTTACCGTCGGCCGCCGCGTGGTCGTCCTTGCCGGTCCGCAGCCCCTGCTTCGGGGTCCGGTCCACGCCCGACCAGGCGTCCGCCCGCGTCAGGGCCTTGGCGAGGAAGGGATCGAGGACGCCCTTGCCGACCGTGACCCGGCTGTCCCCGATCTTCTCGCGCAGCGCCTCCACCGCGAGCCGGGCCTTCCAGGCCGCCGCTCCGTCACCACGTGCCTGGGCGGTGAGCATGTCCACGGCCCGGACGCCCGCGTCGCCGTACCGGCCGAGCTGGTCGAGCCAGGGCCGCACATCGTCGCCCAGTGTGCGGGACAGCCGCTCGGGGGCGTCGCGCATGGTCCGGAAGGCGTCGCGCAGCCGGTCCCCGGACCGCTCCAGCCGCCCCACGTCCGTACCGGCCAGGGCCGTCCAGAACGCGTCGAGGAGCGGGCGCAGATACGCGGACTCGTCGCCGCCGAGCGTCGAGGAGGCGTCGTTCCCGGCCAGGGCGCGCAGGGCGGCGCGGGTCTTGGTGTCGGGGCCCGCGAGGTCGTCGATGGCCGCCTGCCAGGACTCCTGGGGGCGGTAGCCGCGCGGGTTCCAGGCGAAGTCGGCGGCGGTGAACAGCGGGATCCGGGAGGCGGTCGGCTGCTCCATGGCGTTGGCCAGCAGCGCCGCGGACTGGGTGGCCACCGCCGGGTCGCGGCCGGTGTACGGGCCGAGGAAGATCCGGTCCTGCGCCCAGTCGTTGACCGGGTAGTTGTCCATGGTGACCAGGCGGTGGCCGAACGCCGACCGGGCACCGGCCAGCTCACCGCCGGTGATGGTCCTGGGCACCACCCCCACCCCGGTCCAGGCGACGTCCACGCCGTCGTCGAGCGCACCGGACAGCGCGCGCCGGAACTCGGTGTCGCCTTCCTGGAAGTACTCGGTCGGCATCAGGGACAGCGGGGCCGAGCCGGGGTAGCGGCGGGCCAGATGGCGGGCGAGGGCGCCTGCCACCTTGGCCTGTGCGGTGGCGGCGGCCTCCGGGCCGGAGCCGAAGGTGTCGGCGTCGGCGCCGCAGTGCCACTCGCTGTAGCTGACGTCCTGGAACTGCAGCTGGAAGGAGCGCACTCCGAGCGCCCACATGGCGTCGACCTTGCGCAGCAGCGCCTTGAGGTCCTTCGAGGACGAGAAGCACATCTCCTGGCCGGGGGAGACCGCCCAGCCGAGGGTGACGTGGTTGGCCCGGGCGCGCGTGGCCAGCTCGCGGAACTCCTCGCGCCGCTCGGCGGGGTAGGGGTCGCGCCAGCGGGCCTGCCGGTAAGGGTCGTCGCCGGGCGCGTAGAGATACCGGTTCTGCTTGGTGCGGCCCATGAAGTCGAGCTGGGCCAGCCGGTCGCGGTGCGACCACGGGGAGCCGTAGAAGCCCTCGGTCGTGCCCCTTACGGCCGTCCCGGGCCAGTCGCGGACGGTCACCCCGGCGACGGCGGAGCCCTTGCCCTCCCGCTTGACCAGCAGCTGGCGCAGGGTCTGGACGGCGTGGAAGAGACCGTCGGGGCCGACGCCGGACAGCGCGACCGTGGGCCGCCCCTCCACCGGGCCGGTGGCCAGGAGATAGCCGCCGGACGGGAGGTCGCCGCGCTCGGGCGCGCGCAGGGCGCGCAGAGCGCCGGCCGCGCCCCGGCCGCCCACCTGCACCACCAGTCCGCGCGTCGGGGCCTTGCCGCCGGGGGTGGCTTCGTTGACGGTGCGCACCCCCGCGTCGTGCAGCAGGCCGCGCAGCGCGTCCAGGGCGTACGGATCGGCGTCGCCGTCGGCTATGAGCGTGGCCTCGTCCCCCAGGGCCAGCTCGGGCCCGTGTGCCCGCAGCGACTGAGGGCGCGGCCATACGGGCGGTATGCCGTCGCTGCTGTCGCGCTCCGGTGTGGAGGCGCCTGGCGAGCCGTGGTCCACCGGTGCGGCGGCGGCCGCTGGGGCGCCGCCGAGCAGCCCGCCGATGACCGCGGCAGCCATGGCCGTCGCCCCCGCGGCCCTGGGCCTCTTCCCCCCGAACTGCACGGGCCTCTCCTCGATCCAGATAGCCGGTCCCCGTAGATGGCGCCGATAGGCGTGAGCCCACCACCAGGCCGGTGAGGGTGTCAACGCGGACGACCGAACTGTCGGCATTGCCGCGTGCGCGAGGCATCGGGCGGACCGGGGCCCGGCGCGGCGCGCCCGGCGCAAGTCTGACGGATGAAGGGCGGTCCTGTTCGTAAACTCTGTGCTCCCGATCCCTTACAGCCGTGAAATCGCCGCCCAGAGGGGATGTGACCTACAGCACGTACGGGGGGCGTTTACGTCTGCGCCCGTCCGGAGTGGGTAGGGCTCGGGATGACCCACTGCCGACAACCCCACGGAGGTCCGTGTGGCCGCGTCAGCTCAGCTTCTGCTTTCCGCCCTGTCCAAACCCGGACCCGAGACGTCCAGTGAACCGGATCCCTTCGACGGAGTCTCCGACCCCGACTGTGGACTGTGCGGCCTGGACGGCTTCGGGTCCGGAAGTGCCACGGAGGCGCCCCTCACCAGCGAGCCCCCGCTCGCCGACAACGTTCCCCTGACCAGCGAGCCCCCGCTCGCCGCCGAACGCCCCCTGACAAGTGAGCCGACCGCCGCCCTCACCGGCGTGGGCGCGGGCTGCGAGCCGATGGAGTACTGATGGGCAGAGCGCGGCTCGCCGAGCTGCACGGTGTCGCCACCTCCTACGAGCCCGCCCCGGGCCGCACCGTCCAGGTGCCCGAGGACACAGTCGTCGCCGTACTGGCCGCGCTCGGCGTAGACGCCTCGACCCCCGAATCGGTACGCGAAGCGCTGGACCGGCATGAGCGCCGGCAGCGCGACCAACTGCTGCCCCCCTGCGTGGTGGTGCGCCCCGGCAAGGCGCCACGCCTGAGCCTGCCCGAGGGCACGGCGCTGCGGGTGCGCCCCGAAGACGGCGCACCGCCCACGCGGGGGCGGGCGGCCGCGGGGACCCGTGGGGCCGATGGCCCCCTTGCGGAGCCCCGCACAGACAGTGTTCATACGGGTGGCGTCCTTACGGAGGGCGCCACCGCCGACGGCCTCCTTACCGCGCTCACCGCGCTGCCGCCCGGCGCCCATACCCTGCTCGCCGAGGCCCCCGACGGGCGCCGCGCCACCACCCCCCTCATCGTGGCCCCCGACCGGATGCCGTTATCCCCGGTCCGCAGCCACGGCTTTCTGGTGCAGCTCTACTCGCTGCTCTCCGCACGCTCCTGGGGCATGGGCGACCTCGGCGACCTGGCCGATCTGGCCGCCTGGTCGGGGCGGGCCCTCGGCGCCGGCTTCGTCCAGATCAACCCGCTGCACGCCGCCGTGCCCGGCACCCCGGGTGCCCCCACCGACCCCTCGCCCTACCGCCCCTCCTCGCGCCGCTTCCCCGACCCGGTCCATCTGCGGATCGAGGACGTGCCCGAATACGTCCAGCTGCGCGGCCCCGCCCGCGAGCGGGCCGATCAGCTCCTGGAGGCCGCCACCGCCCTCCGTACGTCCGTCCTGCGCGAGGGCGCCCTCATCGACCGGGACGCCGTCTGGGCCCTCAAGCGCGAGGCGCTGGAGCTGGTGCGGACGGTCCCGCTCAGCCCCGGCCGCCGCGCCGCCTACTGCGACTTCCTCGCCGAGCGCGGCCAAGCCCTGGAGGACCACGCCCTGTGGTACGCGCTGGCCGAGACCTACGGCCCCGAATGGCGCACCTGGCCCGGCGGCCTGGCCGATCCGCGCTCGGCGGCCACCGCCCGCGCCCGGACCGAGCACCTGGATCGCACCGACTTCCACTGCTGGCTCGCCTGGCTCACCGACACCCAGCTCGCCGCCGCCCAGCGCGCCGCGCTCGACGCGGGCATGGGCATCGGCCTCGTGCACGATCTGGCGGTCGGGGTCCATCCCTCGGGCGCCGACGCCTGGGCGCTCCAGGACGTCTTCGCCTCCGGCATGTCGATCGGCGCGCCCCCGGACGCCTTCAACTCCCGGGGCCAGGACTGGGGCCTGCCGCCATGGCGCCCGGACGCCCTCGCCGCCACCGGCTACGCCCCCTACCGCGATCTGCTGCGCGGCCTCTTACGGCACGCGGGCGCGCTCCGTATCGACCATGTGATGGGCCTCTTCCGGCTGTGGTGGGTCCCCGAGGGGCGGGAGCCGACCGAGGGCTGTTACGTCCGCTACGACGCGGAGGCGATGCTCGGCGTGCTCGCCCTGGAGGCGCACCGGGCCGGGACGGTCGTCATAGGGGAGGACCTGGGGACGGTCGAGCCTGGCGTGCGGGAGGAGCTGGAGCGGCGCGGAGTGCTGGGGACGTCGGTGATGTGGTTCGAGCGGAATTACAACGGAGCGGGCGCGGCCCGGCCGCTGTCTCCCGGGGAGTGGCGCGCGGACTGCCTGGCCACCGTGACGACCCACGATCTGCCGAGCACGGCCGCCCGGTTCACCGGCGACCATGTCGAACTCCGGCACCGGCTGGGCCTGCTGACCCGCCCCTTCGCCGAGGAGCGTGCGGCGGACGCGGTCGAGGTCGCCGAGTGGCTGGCGCTGCTGGGGCGGCTCGGGCTGCTGCCGGAGGGGCCGGGCGACGAGGAGGGGGCGGTCAAGGCGGTCCACCGCTTTCTGCTGCGCACCCCGGCGAGGATGGTGGGCGTATGGCTGCCGGACGCCGTGGGGGACCGCAGACCGCAGAATCTGCCGGGCACCTGGGATCAGTACCCCAACTGGCGGCTGCCGATCGCCGACGCCGAGGGGCGCCCGATGTCCCTGGAGGAGCTGGTCGCCTCGCCCCGGCTGCGCGCGCTGATGGCCGAGGTGGCCCGGCTCGCCCCTCGTCAATCCGCGCCGTAAGGCCGACTCCGCCCATGGCCGCCTCGCCGGACTTTGATGCCCCGGCCTGCTCGACCCGCCCATAGGTTGGATCTCTGCTTTGCGCAGTCTCCCCAGAACACTTCTCCTCTGGCAGTCTGTCATGGACACCGCCATAGAGATCCGATCAATGACGACCGGAGAGCTGGAGGGGACCATGGCCCGACCCCTGGGTGGAACGCCCGGCACCCACCGACCACGCGGACGGCGGCGCGCGCTGCTCGCGCTCCGCGCCCTCGCCCTGGCCGCCCTCGCGGCCGCCGCCGCCCCTCCCGCCCCCGCGCAGGCCGCCACCGCGCAGGCCGCCCCCGCCAAGGGCGTCGCGCGCGCCGAATGCCAGGGGCCCGTCACCCCCGCCCCGCAGCAGACCGTCGAGGACTGCGACACCCCCGCCCGCATCATCGACAAAGCCGTCCACACCGTCCCCACTCCCGGACAGCGGGCCTGGCAGAAGCGTGAGATCACCGCCTTCACCCACTTCGGCATGAACACCATGACCGGCCGCCAGTGGGGCTCCGGGGCCGAGGACGAGAAGCTCTTCGACCCGCCCGAGCTCGACATGGACCAGTGGATGCGGGCGTACAAGGCCGCCGGCGCCCAGCAGGTCATGCTCACCGCCAAGCACCACGACGGCTTCGTGCTCTACCCGAGCCGCTACACGGATCACGACGTCGAGGCCAGCCCGTGGTGGACGAACGGCCCCGGCGGCAGGAATCCCGACGGCGATGTGCTGGGCGCGTACGTCAAGGCCGCCCGTAAGGCGGGCCTCAAGGTCGGCGTCTATCTCTCGCCCGCCGACGGGGCCGAGCTGCCGCACGCCTGGCACGCCCAGTGGGTCGAGAAGATCCGCGAGAAGCAGCAGAACGGCGAGGAGCTGTCGCTGCCCGAGCGCATGGCCCTGGAGGACGGCGACCGCGCGCCCGCCGGGCAGGGCCGCTACGGCGACGGCAGCAAGCCCACCGAGCGCACCATCCCCACCCTCGTCCCCGGCGACGACCGGGCGGACAAGGTCGCCTCCGGCGCGCTGCCCTCCTTCCGCTTCACCGCCGACGACTACGACGCGTACTACCTCAACCAGATCTACGAGATCCTGACGCAGTACGGCCCCATCGACGAGTTCTGGCTGGACGGCGCCAACCCCTGGGGCGGTGCGGGCGTCACCCAGAACTACGACGTCAGGAACTGGTTCGAGCTGATCCGCGCGCTCTCCCCGGATGCCGTGGTCTTCCAGGGCGCGCAGGGCGTGCGCTGGGTGGGCAACGAGGACGGCGTCGCCCGGGAGACGGAATGGTCGGTGACCCCGTCGGCCGTCGACCCCTGGACGGTCGTGGGCGGCGGGCTGCCCAATGACTCCACCGACGCCGACATCGGCTCGCGCGCGAAGCTGACCGCCCCGGGCGTGCGCCATCTGCAGTGGTATCCGGCCGAGGCCGATGTCTCGATCCGCCCCGGCTGGTTCCACGACCCCGCGGAGCGGCCCAAGACCCCCGGCCAACTGATGTCGCTGTACGAGCGCAGCGTGGGTCGCAACGCCTCGCTGCTGCTCAACGTCCCGCCCGCGAAGAACGGCCGGATCGACGACACCGACATCGCCTCCCTTACGGCCTTCGGCAAAGCCGTAAGGACGACATACGGCACCGGAGCGCGGCCGGCCACCGGCCATCCGGTGACCTTCGACCGGGTACGGCTCGGCGAGGACATCCGCCGGGGACAGCGGGTGGAGCAGTTCACCGTGCAGGCTCGCGTGGCGGGGGCATGGCGGGACATCGCCTCCGGGACGACCATCGGGGCCCGGCGCATCCTTCCGCTGGCCGCGCCCGTCACCGCCGATGGGCTGCGGGTACGGGTCCTCGCCTCCCGCGCCGCGCCACGGCTGCTGCCGCCCACCGTCCACCTCGGCGCGGCGGGCCGCCGCTGAGCCGACGTCCGAGGCCGCGGTCATGGCCATCTCAACGCGGTGGTAAAGGCCACCCCGGGCACGCGGCGCCGAGGAGCATCGGATAACTTGAGTCCGTGAGCAACAAGGTCAAAAAGAACGCCGTGCGCGCCGGTGCAGTCATCGCCGCGACGACGGCGATGCTGCTGATGTCGTCCCCCGCGTTCGCGCTCACCCGCGACGACGGTGACGACCCGGGTCCGGGCCTGAGCGTCGCCGAGACGCTGGGCCTTTATGTCGCCGCTCCGATCATTCTCTTCCTGGTGATCGCGGGTCTGGTGATGGCGGGAGACAGGAAGTCCCGTAAGCAGACCGACTGAGGCGATTGATCGACGAAGCGCGCACGCCGCTGCGGAGCGCCCCGGCCATCCGGCCGGGGCGCTTTTGTCGTATGAGGGGCGCGTCTTTGTCGTATGAGGGGCGCCGTCTTGGGCCGGGTGGCGCGGGCCGTCCCCGGCCGCGTATGGCTCGGGCCGTTTCCGGCCGTCCGCCTGTACCGAGTAGGCCATCCGCGCCGAGCCGCATCGCGCCGCCCCGGATCCCAAGTGCGACCGTGTCACGCCGAGTTCACCGTGTGCCATCCACAGGCCCCGGGCCGTTTATTTTCGCTTTAACCTACGGTGTCGTAACCTACGGGTCCGTAGGTAAAGCCCGTCGCCCCCGTCCCCTGGAGCGCCACCGTGACACTCGCCCCTACCCACCGCAATGGTCAGGCCGTATGGAGCGACACCCAGCTCCTGTACGCGCTTGAAGAGGTGGTCGAGACCGAGCTCAACCGGCATCTGGCGGTCGCCAAGGAGTGGATGCCGCACGAGTACGTCCCGTGGAGCGACGGCCGGAACTTCGATGGTGTCATGGGCGGTGAGGCCTGGGCGCCCGACCAGTCCAAGGTCAGCGACGTCGGCCGGATCGCGCTCGTGGTCAACCTCCTCACCGAGGACAACCTCCCCAGCTACCACCACGAGATCGCGACCCTCTTCGGCCGGGACGGCGCCTGGGGCACCTGGGTGCACCGCTGGACGGCGGAGGAGGGTCGCCACGGCATCGTGATGCGTGACTACCTGCTGACCAGCCGCGCCGTCGACCCGGTGGAGCTGGAGCGGTTCCGCATGGCCCACATGTCCGAGGGCTTCGAGTCGGACAACCAGCACAGCATGCTGCACACGGTGGCGTATGTCGCCTTCCAGGAGCTGGCCACCCGCATTTCGCACCGCAACACCGGCCATCACTCCGGCGACCCGGTCTGCGACCGGATGCTGGCGCGTATCGCCACCGACGAGAACCTGCACATGATCTTTTACCGGAACCTGCTCGGGAAGGCGTTCGAGCTGGCCCCCGACCAGACCATGGGCGCCGTCCGCGATGTGGTGGTCAACTTCCGCATGCCGGGTCATGGGATGCCCGGCTTCGAGCGTGCCGCCGCCCAAATCGCCATTGGCGGTATATACAACCTGCGCATCCACCATGACGACGTCCTGCAGCCCGTGCTGCGCTTCCTGAAGGTCCTGGAGATCGGCGGGCTCGGCCCGGAGGGGCTCAAGGCGCAGGAGGAACTGGGGCTCTACATGGGTGGATTGGACGATCAGGCCACCAAGTTCGACGAGCGGCGCGAGGCGCTGCTGGCCCGTCGCAGGGCCCGTGCCGAACGTTCGTGATCACTCTGGCACCATCGGGTGATGGTCGAACATTCATCGCAGGGGACGTCCGGCACGGCTCACGGTGAAATGCCCGCCATGGCGGACCAGCTGGCGGCGGATCAGAAGGCGGACCCGGGAGCGGATCAGGAGCCGGACCCGGCGGTGGATCCGGCAGTCGAGGCGGCCCGGTTGAGGGCCGCCGCGGCCGCCGGGAAGCCGGAGGCGTACCGGGCCTACGCCGAACTCCTCACCGGCCAGGGCCGCTTGGACGAGGCCCTGCCGTGGTGGGCCAGGGCCGCCGACGCCGGGGACGCGGATGCCTCGCGCACGCTCGCGATCTGTCACAAGGACCGCGGCGAGTTCCCCGAGGCCGAGCGGTGGTACCGCACGGCCGCCGATCGCGACGGCGGCTGTGCGTTCGGTCTGGCCCGGCTGCTGCACGAGGCCGGCGATACGGCCGGTGCCGAGACGTGGTACGAGCACGGGGCCGCGCTCGGCAGCGTCGAGTGCACGACCAACGGCGCCGTGCTGCTGGCCGCCCGTGGCGAATGGGACACCGCGCTGGAGCGGCTGGCCGAGGCGTCCGCCCAGGGCGACGACATCGCCACCCGCACCCGCGGGGCCATCCAGAACATGCTGCGGGACCTGGACGGCTGGCGCGAGGCCCTCGCCCGGGCCGAGGCCGAGGGCGACCCCGAGGAGGCGTACGAGGCGCTGCGCGACCTGCTGGACCCGGAGCGCAAGGCGATGTTCGCGCGCTACCCGCGGATGGTCGCGGAGGCCGAGGCGCTGTACGCCCGGGCGGCCGCGGTCGGCAGCGCCAAGGCACTGGTGGACCAGGCACTCTTCATCGCCCGCGACGACAGCCGCTGGGACGAGGCCCGTGCCCTCGTCGAACGCGCCCATGAGCGGGGCTACGACGGCGCGGCGTACGTCCTCGGCGTCTGGGCCGAGGAGAACGGCGAACTGCGCACCGCCGAGGAGTGGTACCGCACGGCGGATGAGGCGGACGGCGGCCACATATGGGCCTGCTTCAACCTCGGTGTGCTGTGCGTACGGCAGCGGCGGCTGGACGAGGCGGAGCGATGGCTGCGGGCCACGGGGCTCGACGGTGCCGAGGCTGGCGGGGGCGCCGAGGGCGTGGATGCGGAGGGCTCGGACCGGGGGTCGTTCGACGAGGGTGAGGAGCGGATCGTCAGGGCGCTGGAGGACATCGCCGCGATCCGTGCCGACCCCGAGCGGATGCCGACCGCCGAGTGGGAGGAACGCCTGCCCGGGCTGCGGGCCCGCGCCGAGGAGGGCGGCCCGGACGCCTGGTGCGCGTACGCCGACGCGCTCGACCGGCTGTACCGGCTCCCGGAGGCCGCCGAGTGGTACCGCAGGGCGGGCACCCCGCGTGCCCTGCTCGCCCTCGGCCGGATGCTGTACGAAGGGGGCGGCGCCACGGGGCTGCGGATGGTGCCGTACTACGAGCCCGCGGCGGCGGAGGGCGACGCCGGGGCGGCGTACGACATCGGCCGCATCCACGACGAGGCCGGGGACCGGCGCACCGCGCAGATCTGGTTCCGCCGGGCGGCCGACCTCGGGCACGGGCGGGCCGCGTGGTGGCTCGGCTGGACGTCGGAGGAGCGGGGCGGCGACCCGCAGCACGCGGAGCGCTGGTACGTGCGCGCCGCGCGCAGCGGTCTGGTGCCGCCCGCGTTTCTCGCGGGGCGCAGCATGGTTCGGCGCGGTGCCTATGGTGAGGCCGAGCCGCTGCTCAGGGTGGCGTGCGAGGGGAAGCACGAGGAGGCGCCGTACTGGCTTGCGCAGGCCCTGCGGGGGGTGGGGCGGGTGGAGGAGGCGGAGCGGTGGCTTCGGGTGGCCGCCGAGGCGTACCCGGATCTCCTGCGTCAATACGGCCCGATGGCCGGCCTGGCCATACCCGATCCCCGCTGACGCGTTTGTGGGCAATCGTCCGCACCCAGGAACGAAACCCTGGCTGTCGACGGGCCGACCCAGTGCGGCCCAGCTCGGCCCTGGCTGAGCCATCGCTACCGGGTGCGGCCCGGTGGCCGGGTTGTGCCCACCCGCCCCGCCCCGCGGGACGAATGCCCACAATGGGGCGGCTCCGTGCGGGGCGCTGGGCCCCGCACGGCGCCGCAACCCGGTCAGCCCGCGTTGGCGTCCGCGGTCTGGGCTCGGAGCGCGCGCTCGATGCCCGCGCGGGACTCCGTCATCAGACGCCTCAGCGCCGCCGTGGGCTCGGCCGACGCGAGCCACGCGTCCGTCGCGTCCAGGGTTTCCTGGGAGACCTGCAGCGCCGGGTAGAGCCCCACCACGATCTGCTGCGCCATCTCATGGCTGCGGCTGTTCCACGTGTCCTTCGCCACCGCGAAGTACTTCTCCGTGTACGGCGCCAGCAGCTCCCGCTGATCGGTCTGGACGAAGCCGCCGATCACCGCCTCCTGCACCGCGTTGGGGAGCTTGTCGCTCTCCACGACCGACGCCCACGCCTCCGCCTTGGCCTGCGGCGTCGGCCGCGCGGCCCGCGCCGTCGCGGCGTGGCGCTCGCCCGCGGAGGTCTTGTCGCGCTCCAGCTCCGCCGCGATGGCGGCCTCGTCCGCCCGCCCCGTGGCGGCGAGCCGCTCCAGCAGGGCCCAGCGCAGCTCGGTGTCGATGGCCAGGCCCTCGATCGTCTCGGTGCCCGCGAGCAGCCCGGCGACCAGGTCGAGCTGCGCGTCCGTACGGGCGGTCGCGGTGAAGGCCCGCGCCCAGGCGAGCTGGTGGTCGCTGCCCGGCGCCGCCGCCCGCAGATGGTCGAGCGTGGCCTCGGTCCACTTGGCCAGGCCCGTCTCGCGCCAGGCCGGCGCCGCGTACAGGTCCAGGGCCAGCTTCACCTGGCGGTGCAGCGACTGGACGACGCCGATGTCGGACTCCTTGGCGATGCCCGAGAGCACCAGCGCCAGGTAGTCGCGGGTGGCCAGCTCGCCGTCACGGACCATGTCCCAGGCCGAGGCCCAGCACAGCGCGCGCGGCAGCGACTCCGCGAAGTCGCCGAGGTGCTCGGTGACGACGGCCAGCGAGTCCGGGTCCAGCCGCACCTTCGCGTAGGTGAGGTCGTCGTCGTTGAGCAGGATCACCGCGGAGCGCTTCGCGCCGATCAGCTGCTCCACCTGGGTCAGCTCACCGTCCACGTCCAGCTCGATGCGCTCGGAGCGGATCAGCTTGCCGGTCGCGTTCAGGTTGTAGAGCCCGATGGCGATGCGGTGCGGCCGCAGGGTGGGCTCGCCCTTGGCGCCCGGCGGCAGCGCGGGGGCCTCCTGCCGCACCGCGAAGGAGGTCACGGTGCCGTTCGCGTCCGTCTCGATCTCCGGCCGCAGCACATTGATGCCCGCCGTCTCCAGCCACTTCTTCGACCAGGTCTTCAGATCGCGCCCGCTGGTCTCCTCCAGCGCGCCGAGCAGATCCGACAGCCGGGTGTTCTTGTAGGCGTGGCGCTTGAAGTACGCCTGGACGCCGCTGAAGAACTCGTCCATCCCGACGTACGAGACCAGCTGCTTGAGCACCGAGGCGCCCTTGGCGTACGTGATCCCGTCGAAGTTGACCAGGACGTCGTCCAGGTCGTTGATCTCGGCCATGATCGGGTGGGTGGACGGCAGCTGGTCCTGCCGGTAGGCCCACGTCTTCATGGAGTTGGCGAAGGAGGTCCAGGACCGCGGCCACCTGCTGCCCGGCGCATGGGCCTGGCAGGCGATCGAGGTGTAGGTGGCGAACGACTCGTTCAGCCACAGGTCGTTCCACCACTCCATGGTGACGAGATCGCCGAACCACATATGGGCCAGCTCGTGGAGGATGGTCTCGGCGCGCGCCTCGTACGCGGCGTCGGTGACCTTGGAGCGGAAGACGTACTGGTCGCGGATGGTCACCGCGCCCGCGTTCTCCATCGCGCCCGCGTTGAACTCCGGCACGAAGAGCTGGTCGTACTTGGCGAACGGGTACGCGTAGTCGAACTTCTCCTCGAACCACTCGAAGCCCTGCCGCGTCACCTCGAAGATGGCGTCCGAGTCGAGGTACTCCGCGAGCGAGGGACGGCAGTAGATGCCCAGCGGCACCGAGCGGCCGTCCTTCTGGTAGGAGCTGTGCACGCTGTGGTACGGGCCCGCGATCAGCGCGGTGACATACGTCGACAGGCGCGGGGTCGGCTCGAACCGCCAGACGTTGTCCTTCGGCTCCGGCGCCGGCGAGTTCGAGATCACCGTCCAGCCCTCGGGCGCCGTCACGGTGAACTGGAACGTGCCCTTCAGATCGGGCTGCTCGAAGCTGGCGTACACCCGGCGGGCGTCGGGCACCTCGAACTGGGTGTAGAGGTACGCCTGCTGGTCGACCGGGTCGACAAAGCGATGCAGCCCCTCACCGGTGTTGGTGTACGCGCAGTCCGCGACCACCCGCAGCTCATTGCGCCCGGCCAGCAGCCCCGGCAGCGCGATCCGCGAGTCCTTGAAGACCTCGTTCGGGTCGAGCGCGTCGCCGTTGAGCACCACGTCGTGCACCGTGGGCGCCACCAGGTCGATGAACGACTCCGCGCCCGACTCGGCGGCGTCGAAGCGCACCGTGGTCACGGAGCGGTAGGTACCGCCCTCCTGGGCGCCGCTCAGGTCCAGTTCGATCTCGTACGCGTCCACCGTGAGGAGGCGCGCCCGCTGCTGCGCTTCCTCCCTTGTGAGGTTGGTGCCAGGCACGTCGGCCAACTCCCGTTCGTCATGTGCGGTACGCCATGCGTCAGGCGGATGGCCATCCTCGCACGTCGGGCGGTCGGCGTCGGTAGGCCAAAGGGCGACTGAACGGGAGGAACACCGAGGGGGAGCGGCCGGCCGGCCGCTCCCCCTCGGACGAGGCGTGGGCGTCAGCTCAGGTCGGCCGCCACCAGCTCGGCGATCTGCACCGCGTTCAGCGCGGCGCCCTTGCGCAGGTTGTCGTTGGAGAGGAACAGCGCGAGACCGTGCTCGACCGTCTCGTCCACCCGGATCCGGCCCACATAGCTGGGGTCCTGGCCCGCGGCCTGGAGCGGGGTGGGGATCTCCGAGAGCGCCACGCCGGGGGCCGCGGCCAGCAGCTCGGCGGCGCGCTCCACGCTGATCGGACGCGCGAAGCGGGCGTTCACCTGGAGCGAGTGGCCGCTGAAGACCGGCACCCGGACACAGGTGCCGGACACCTTCAGCTCCGGGATCTCCAGGATCTTGCGGCTCTCGTTGCGGAGCTTCTGCTCCTCGTCGGTCTCGAACCGGCCGTCGTCGACGATCTTCCCGGCCAGCGGGAACACATTGAACGCGATCGGGCGGGCGTACACCTCGGGCTCGGGGAAGTCCACCGCAGCGCCGTCGTGGGTGAGCTCGGCCGCGCGGTCGGCGGTCTTGCGGATCTGGCCGTCGAGCTCGGCGACGCCGGACAGCCCGGAGCCGGAGACGGCCTGGTAGGTGGTGGCCACCAGGGCGGTGAGCCCGGCCTCGGCGTGCAGCGGGCGCAGCACGGGCATGGCGGCCATGGTGGTGCAGTTCGGGTTGGCGATGATGCCCTTGGGGCGGTCCACCGCGGCGTGCGGATTGACCTCGGCGACGACCAGGGGCACCTGGGGGTCCATCCGCCAGGCCGAGGAGTTGTCGATCACGACGGGGCCCTGTGCGGCGACCCTCTCGGCCAGTGCCCTGGACGTGGCGCCGCCGGCGGAGAACAGGACGATGTCCAGACCGGAGTAGTCGGCCGTGGCGGCGTCCTCGACGGTGATCTCGGTGCCGCGCCACGGGAGCGTACGGCCGGCCGAGCGGGCGGAGGCGAACAGCCGCAGCTGCTCGGCCGGGAAGTCACGCTCGGCGAGCACCCTGCGCATCACTCCGCCGACCTGGCCGGTCGCTCCGACGATTCCGATCCTCATATCAGCCCTTTTCCTCGGTTGTGCCTGTTCGAGGCGCCTACCCTCCTGGCAAGTGTCTCAGGCGGGTCCGTTATCGTCCCGTGATTTATCCCACGGCGGGGGCGGTTCCCAGGCTGGATGAACACCGAGTGAGCGAAAGAATTCCTGTTCACAAGGGCGCGATGACCGTTTGCTACCGCCAAGATCCACGTGTGGAGATCGGCGACCGGCGTTGCCGCCTCGTTCACCGCCAGGCCATTCCCGATGCCAACGATCCGAGGTGAGGGCAGCGTCGCTGTCCGCCCGTTTCCGCGTGTCCACTCGGGGAGATCGCGCATGTCCCGCATACGGTCCGCCGCCGCTGCCGTCGCTCACCTCGACCGGCGTACCTTCCTCGCCGCAACCGCCGCCACCGGTGCCACGGCCGGTCTGGGGCTCGCCTTCGGGCCGGGCAGCGGTTCGGCCGACGCCACGCAGCCCGCCACCGCGCGCGCCGCGGGCCGCCGGGTGGTGCAGGCCCCGGCGGCACCCTCGACGGCCGGTACGACGCTGGAGTCGTTCTCCGCCGCGCAGGGCGCCACCGGCTACCGGCGGCTGGCCGGCGGCCCCGCCTGGACCCGTGAGGTCCGCACCGAGATCACCGGCGCCAAGGGCGGCCGCGAGGACCGGCGCACCGCGCTCGTCTCGTTCGTCCAGCTCACGGATCTGCACCTGACCGACGTCCAGCACCCGATGCGCTACGAGTTCCTGCGCAGCGGGCGCGCCGGGGCGTGGCGGCCGCACGAGGCGCTGACCATCGCCGGGGTCGCCTCGCTCATCGAGCGGATCAACGGGCTGCGCGGCGGACCCGCCACCGGGGCGCCGCTGTCGTTCGTCATGACCACCGGCGACAACACCGACAACAACGCCAAGATCGAGCTGGACTGGTTCCTGGCCGCGATGAACGGCGGCCGGATCACCCCCAATACCGGCGATCCGCGCCACTACGAGGGCGTCCAGAACAGCGGGCTCAAGGAGTTCTGGCACCCCGAGGACGCGCTGCGCGACGCCGACAAGAAGCTCGGCTTCCCGCGCATCGACGGCTTCCTCGAGGCCGCGCTGCGCACCGTCAACAGCCCCGGGCTGCGGCTGCCGTGGTACTCCACCATCGGCAACCACGACGATCTGGCGGGCGGTGTCTACTCCCTCGGCCACAACTTCTACGCGGACTTCGCCACCGGGAAGCGCAAGCTGGAGATCATCCCGGCCGATGACGCCGAGCGGCTCTTCAAGGGCACGCGCGTCGGGGACGACCCCAAGGGCGTCCAGATGAAGGCGCTGCTGGACGCGCACGCCAAGGACATGCGCACGGTCACCCCCGACGAGCGCCGCGCGCCCTTCACCCAGACCGAGTACCTGGCCGCGCACCTGGACCCGGCGGCCACCGGCCCCGGCCCGGTCGGCCACGGCTACACCAAGGACAACCTCGAGCAGGGCACCCTCTACTACTCGTTCCGGGTCTCCCAGAACGTGATCGGCATCAGCCTGGACACCACCGACCCGGGCGGCCACTACACCGGGTCGCTCGGCACCGCCCAACTGCGGTGGCTGGAGCGGACCCTGAAGACCCACAAGGACGACTACGTCATCGTCTTCAGCCACCACTACAGCCGCAGCCTGGACAACATGAACCGGGACCCGGGCCGGCCGGGCGAGGCCCGCCACGGCGGGGACGAGGTCGTCGCCCTGTTCCAGCGCCACCCCAAGGTGCTGGCCTGGATCAACGGCCACAGCCACAAGAACGAGATCACCCCGCGCGGCACCTTCTGGGAGATCACCACCGCCTCGCATGTGGACTTCCCCCAGCTGGCCCGGGTATTCGAGGTCGTGGACAACCACGACGGCACGATCTCCCTGTTCACCACCCTCATCGAGTCGGCCGCGCCGCACCGCACGGACTTCTCGGACCTGTCCCAGACCGGGCTCGCGGCGCTCTACCGCGAGCTGTCCTTCAACGCGCCCGGCGCCAGCCAGAAGCTGGCCGGTGACGCGACGGACCGCAACACCGAGCTGCTGCTGCGCAAGCCCTGAGCCCGGAGCCCGGAGCCCGGATCCCTGGTCCTGAGCCTGAGCCTGATCCTGAGTCGCCCGCACCGGGTGTGACCCGCCCGATGCCCCGCCTCCGCGCCGGGACATCGGGCCGTCAGCGCGGCAGGACCACGACATAGGAGGCCGGGTCGCGGTCGGCCGCCGCGATCAGGGCGGTACGGACCACCGCGGCCTGCTCCTCCGGGGCCTCCCGGAGCTTCTTCGGGGTGACGCGCACCACCGTGATCCCGAGCCGCTCCAGGTGTTCGCGCTTGCGGCCGAAACCGCCGCGCCAGACCTCCTCGTCCTGGCGGGGCGCCCGAGTGTCGATCTCCACCGCCACCGCCTGCTCACGCCAGTAGGCGTCCACCCCGCCGAGGGCGGGCCCGCCGGGCAGCCGCAGCTCCACATTCCACAGCGGCTCGGGCAGGTGGTTGCCGCGGATCATGTCGTACAGCCGCCCCTCGGCGATCGCCCGGCCCTCGGCGAGCAGCGCGTCCACGGCGTCCACGACATGCGGCCGGGACAGCAGCCGGGCCGAGTTCAGCTCCGCGACGACGGCCGTGGCCTCGCAGTGGCCGTGGCGCACGGACTCGGTGAGCAGTCTGCGGACCAGGACGGCGTCGGTGAGCCGGGCGACCGCGTCGGCGAGGGCGCGGGCCACCGGGGCGGTGGGCACCCCCGCGACGTACTGGGGGCCGGGCAGGGTGCCGGCCCGCACGAAGCGGACGAAGCCGGTGGCGCGCAGCCGCCGGGTGCGCGGCACCAGGACGTCGATCCGGTCGAGGGAGGCCAGCGGGGGAGCGGAGGAGAAGTGGTGCATGGCGAGCGCGGCAAGCCCGGTGATCATCGCCTCGCCGTGCGGCTCGCCGCCACCCGGCGCGGAGCCGTCGGCGCCCTGCCCGCGGCTCGCGGTGTACAGCAGCGCGGCCAGCAGCCGCTCCTCGCTGGTGGCCGGGCCGGGGTGGAGCAGATGGACGCCCGGCAGGATCTGCTGCCAGGGCCCGCCGGCCCGGCTGCGCTCCGCGGCGACGGACGCGGTCACACCGTGCTCGCGGAGCTGACGGGTCGTCAACACCCGGCGCTGGACGTCCGAGAGGTGGTGGAGGGGGCGGGGGGACAGCGGCGTGTTGTGGCTCATGCCCCCGCCATTCCCGCCCCCGCCGCACCGGCTAACCCCTGTTACAGAGTCGTCGACAAAAGCGGACAACCCCGCACTAAAGTACGGTAGTTCGAATGCCGAAAAGGCTCCCCGCCCCGGCGCCCGGACCCCCGGCGCCCGGACCCCGGCCCCTGGCCCCCGGCCATCCGGCCGCGCGGCCCGGCTACGGAGTCCGGCCGCACGGCCCGGTCGCGAGGCCCCGGCGCGGGGTCCCGCCCCGATGCCCGCGCGGCGCTCGCCCGGCGGTAGCCGGGGGCGCCGCCGGGCGTCCGGGGCGGCGTATGCCTCAGGCGGCCGCCCGCTCGTCGCATTCCTGCCCGCGCAGGGCGCGGGCGAGGTCGTCGCGCGCCTCCAGGACCAGCCGGCGCAGCGCGGGCGCCGCGTCCGGGTGGCCGTCCAGCCAGGTGTCGGCCGCCTCCAGGGCGCGGGTGTCCCCCTGGGCGGACGGGAAGAGCCCGCGCACGATCGCCATCCCGATCTCGATCGACCGCTCCTGCCAGATCCGCTCGATCACCTCGAAGTAGCGCGGTGTGTACGGCGCCAGGAGCTCCCGCTGGCCCGGCTGGTCGAAACCGGAGATGGTGGCCTCCACCAGGGCGTTGGAGAGCCGGTCGGACTCCACCACCGCGTCCCATGCCTCGGCCTTGACCGCGGCGGAGGGCCGGGCGGCCAGACACCGCACCTGGTGGCGCTTGCCGGAGGCGGTGTCGTCGCGTGCCAGCTCGGCGGTGATCAGCGCCTCGTCGGCCTGGCCGCTCGAGGCCAGCGCGGCCAGGAACGTCCAGCGCAGCTCCTGGTCCACATCCAGCCCGTCGATCCGGGCCGTGCCGTCCAGCAGCCCGCTCAGCATCCGCAGCTCGGAGTCGGCGACGGCGACCTGGGCGAAGAACCGCGCCCAGGCCAGCTGATGCCCGCTGCCCGGCTCGGCCAGCCGCAGCTCGCTCAGCGCGACCTCGGCCAGCTGGGCACCGGCCGCCTCGCGCGCGCCCGGCGCCGAGTAGTGGTGCAGGGCGGACAGCGCCCACGCCTGGACCATCTGCAGCACGCCGATGTCGCTCTCGGCCCCGGCGAACCGCCGCACCAGCTCCAGATAGTCGCGGGCGGGCAGCAGCGCGTCACGGGTGAGGTTCCACAGCGCGGACCAGCTCAGCGCGCGGGCGAGGGGGTCGGTCAGCTCACCCAGGTGCTGGCGCAGGGTGTCCAGCGACCCCTCGTCGAAGCGGATCTTGCAGTAGGTGAGGTCGTCGTCGTTGACCAGGATCAGATCGGGCCGGGAGGCGCCGGTCAGCTCGGGGACGACCGTACGGGGGCCGTCGACGTCCACCTCGGCGCGGGCGTAGCGCACCAGCGCCCCGGGGCGCTCACCGGCCGGGGCCTCCTTGCGGTACAACCCCACCGCCACGCGGTGGGGCCGCAGCGTCGGGTGGCTCTCGGCGGCCTGCTGCTCCACCGCCAGCTCGGTGATGTGCCCCTCGGCGTCATAGGTGGCCAGCGGGGTGAACGCGTTGACCCCCGCGGTCTCCAGCCAGGCGCGCGACCAGGTGGCCATGTCCCGCCCCGAGGTCTCGCCGAGCACCGACAGCAGATCCGACAGCCGGGTGTTGCCGTACGCGTGCCGCTTGAAGTAGCGCCGCGCGCCCTCCAGGAAGGCGTCCTGCCCGACGTAGGCCACCAGCTGCTTGAGCACGGACGCGCCCTTGGCGTAGGTGATCCCGTCGAAGTTGAGCTTGGCGTCCTCCAGGTCACGGATGTCGGCCGTGACCGGGTGGGTGGACGGGAGCTGGTCGGCGCGATAGGCCCAGGCCTTGCGGCGGTTGGCGAAGGTGATCCAGCCGTCGGTGAAGCGGGTCGCCCCGACCAGGGCGAAGGCCCCCATGAAGTCGGCGAACGACTCCTTGAGCCACAGGTCGTCCCACCACTCCATGGTCACCAGGTCGCCGAACCACATATGCGCCATCTCGTGCAGGATGACGTTGGCCCGGCTCTCGTACGACGCCTGGGTGACCTTGCCGCGGAAGACGAACTCCTCCCGGAAGGTCACACAGCCCGGGTTCTCCATCGCGCCGAGGTTGTACTCCGGCACGAACGCCTGGTCGTACTTGCCGAACGGGTACGGATAGTCGAAGTGGTCGTGGAAGAAGTCCAGACCCTGCTTGGTGACCGTGAAGATGTCGCCCGCGTCGAAGTGCTTGGCCAGCCCCTTACGGCACAGCGCGCCCAGCGGGATCTCCAGCTCCGAGCCGTCCGGCAGCGTGCGGCGGTAGAGGTCGCTCTCGTGGTGGTAAGGACCGGCGAGCACGGCCGTGATGTATGTCGAGATAGGCCGGGTCGGGACGAAGTGGCTGGTCGTGGCGCCATCGTCGGCACCGGACGGCTCCACCCGGTCCACCGTCCCGTTGCTCAGCACCGTCCAGCCCTCCGGGGCGGTCACCGAGAAGGTGAACGGGCCCTTGAGATCCGGCTGTTCGAAGTTGGCGAAGACCCGGCGGGCGTCGGCCGGCTCGTACTGGGTGTAGAGGTAGACCTCGCCGTCCTCCGGGTCCACGAAGCGGTGCAGGCCCTCGCCGGTCCGGCTGTAGGCGCACTGCGCGTCCACCACCAGCTCGTTCTCCGCGGCGAGGCCGTCCAGCGCGATCCGGGAGCCGTCGAAGACCGCCGCCGGGTCCAGCTCCCGCCCGTTGAGCCGCAGCGAGGTCACCGAGGGCGCCAGCAGATCGGCGAAGGCCGCCGCGCCCGGCTCGGCGCAGCGGAAGCGGATCGTGGTCGTGGAGCGGAAGGTGCGCGGCCCGGACCCGGTGTGCTCACCGACCGCGGACCGCAGATCGAGCGCCACCTCGTAACGCTCGACGGCCAGCAGCTTCGCCCGCGCACGGGCCTCGTCACGGGTCAGGTTCTCACCGGGCACGAAGCGGCTCCCTCGGCAATGTCTCGCATCTCGGATATCGGACAGCGGAAATCATGTCACGGTGCACCGACAGCCGGTATCGGGGAATGGGCTCCCCTCCCGCCCGCGTTGGGTGAGGTAGCCAGCTCTCTATTCATTTGCGACTACGACGCGCCCGCTCGAGGAGAAACCGTGACCGAGACTGCCAAGACTCCTGTTGATTTCTGGTTCGACCCGCTGTGTCCCTGGGCCTGGATGACCTCGCGCTGGATGCTCGAGGTGGAGAAGGTGCGCCCGGTCGAGGTGCGTTGGCACGTCATGAGCCTCGCCGTGCTCAACGAGCCCAAGATGGATGAGCTGCCCGAGGAGTACCGCGAGCTGCTGACGACGGCCTGGGGCCCGGTCCGGGTCTGCATCGCCGCCGAGCAGAAGCACGGCAGCGAGGTCCTCGGCCGGCTCTACACCGCCCTCGGCACCCGCTTCCACAACCAGGGCCTGGAGAAGAACCGCGAGACGATCGTGGCCGCCCTCGAGGAGGCCGGTCTCCCCGCCGAGCTCGCCGACTACGCCGACTCCGACGCGTACGACACCGAGCTGCGCGCCTCCCACAAGGAGGGCATCGAGATGGTCGGCCAGGACGTGGGCACCCCCGTCATCGCCGTTCCGGGCGCGGACGGCGAGCAGGTCGCCTTCTTCGGCCCGGTGGTCACCCCCGCCCCCAAGGGCGAGGACGCCGCCAAGCTGTGGGACGGCACGCTGCTGGTCGCCTCGATTCCCGGCTTCTACGAGATCAAGCGGACCCGTACGGTCGGCCCGATCTTCGACTGACCCCCTCTGCGCCGCCGCCACGGCAGGGCCCCCGCGCGAGTCGACCGCGCGGGGGCCCTTTCACGTGCCAGCCGCTTTCACGTCCGAGCCCGCCCATGCATGGGCTCACGCACAGGCGGCTGAGTGGCCGTGCCCGGGGGATGGGCCCGGGCGTACGGGTGGCTCAGCCCCGGCGGCCCACCAGCTTCCAGGCGGCCGGCAGCGCGCCCATCGCCAGCGCGGCCTTCAGCGCGTCCCCGATCAGGAACGGGGTGAGCCCGGCCGCGACCGCCTCGCCCAGGGAGATGTGGGTGGCCAGCGCCAGGTACGGGACGCCCACGGCGTAGGTGACCGCCGAGCCGACCGCCATGGTGCCCGCGGTGCGCAGCACCCCGCGGTCGCCGCCCCGCCGGGCCAGCGCGCCCACCACGGTCGCCGCCAGCAGCATGCCCAGCACATAGCCGAACGACGGCATGGCGGCGCCGGAGCTGCCCTCGGCGAACCACGGCACACCGGCCATGCCGACCAGGGTGTACAGCGCCAGCGACAGGAAGCCGCGCCGGGCGCCCAGCGAGGTGCCCACCAGCAGGGCGGCGAACGTCTGGCCGGTCACCGGCACCGGCGAGCCGGGGACGGGCACCGAGATCTGGGCGGCGAGACCGGTGAGCACGGCGCCCCCGATGACCAGCGCGGTGTCCCGGGCCAGGACGCGCCGGGCGGGAAAGACCGCGTCCGCGAGGACCGTACCGGGTGTGGCGGCGGCAGAAACCGTGCTCATCAGCGATGCTCCCAGGTCAGAGGGTGGATACCGCGACGCTAACCCAACCCGTGGGCCGCGGACACCGTCGGATGACCACAAAGCCGGACGCATCGGCTTGGCGGCTTCTGGCAGAGACACTCGATACGGAGCGTGACGCAGGTGTCCGATATCCAGAAAAGATTGGCCGTGATGTTGTCCTGATAGGACGCGGCCTTCACACTAGGGACGTTTTGCATCCCCCCGCTCGCCTCGTAAGGGACAGAGAAGAAGAATGAACCGGACATCCGCGTCCTCCGGGCCATCCGGCACCGCCGAGGCGACCGGCGCGGGCGCGACCGCCACGCCACCGCTCTCCCACGGCCTCAAGCAGCGCCATCTGTCCATGATCGCCCTCGGGGGTGTGATCGGCGCGGGGCTGTTCGTCGGCTCCGGCGCCGGAATCGCCGCCGCCGGTCCGTCGATCGTGGTGGCCTATGCGCTGTCCGGGCTGCTGGTGATGCTCGTGATGCGGATGCTCGGCGAGATGTCGGCGGCCAACCCGGCCTCCGGTTCGTTCTCCGTGCACGCCGAGCGGGCGATCGGCCCCTGGGCGGGGTTCACGGTCGGCTGGATGTTCTGGATCCTGCTGTGCGTGGGCATCGCCGCCGAGGCGATCGGCGCGGCCGGGATCATGGTCCAGTGGTTCCCGGGCACCGACTCCTGGATGTGGGTCGCCCTCTTCATGGCGATGTTCTGCGGCACGAACCTCGCGGCGGTCAGCAATTTCGGCGAGTTCGAGTTCTGGTTCGCCGCGCTGAAGATCGCCGCGATCACGATCTTCCTGGTCCTCGGCGTACTCGCGATCCTCGGTGTCCTGCCGGGCACCGACGCCCCCGGCGGCTCGCATCTCACCGGCGACGGCGGCTTCCTCCCCAACGGAGTGAACGGCCTGGTCGTCGGTCTGCTGGCGTCCGTCTTCGCCTACGGCGGACTGGAGACGGTGACCATCGCGGCGGCCGAGTCCGAGAACCCGGTCAAGAGCGTCGCGGGCGCGGTGCGCACCGCGATGTGGCGCATCGCCCTCTTCTACGTCGGCTCGATGGTGGTCGTGGTCACGCTGATCCCGTGGAACGACACGTCGGTGGTCGCCGAGGGCCCCTACGTGGCCGTCCTCAACCACCTCGACATCCCCGCGGCCGGCGACATCATGAACGTGATCGTGCTGATCGCGCTGCTCTCCGCGATGAACGCCAACATCTACGGCGCCTCCCGCATGTCCTACTCCCTGGTCACCCGCGGCGAGGGCCCCGCCTTCCTGGGTCGCGTCACCGGCGGCGTCCCCCGCCTCACCGTCCTCGCCTCCTCCTTCTTCGGCTTCGTCGCGGTGCTGCTCAGCTACTGGTGGCCGGACACCATCTTCAAGTGGCTGCTCAACATGGTCGGCGCCGCGGTACTGGTGGTCTGGGGCTTCATCGCCGCTGCCCAGCTGCGCATGCGCAGCCGGCTGCAGCGCGAGGCCCCGGAGAAGCTCGTGGTGAAGATGTGGCTCTTCCCCTACCTGACCTGGGTCGCCCTGGCCGCGACGGTCGGCGTGCTGGTCCTGATGCTGCGCGAGAGCGACACCCGCAGCCAGCTCTACGCCACGGCCGTGATGGCGATCGCCCTCGCGATCATCGGCTACGCACGGCAGCGGACGGCGGCGGCGCGAAGCTGATCCCTCACCATCCCGCGCACGGAGGCGGGGCGGGTCCTCGATCGGAGGGCCCGCCCCGCCTCCGTCTTTGGGGCCAGGCATCCGATTCCGGCTGGCGGAAAGCGCTCTTGCTGCTAGCGTGTACTTGCAAGTTAATTGCAATAACGCGGTCCGAAGGGCTTCGCATGGCCATCTACACACTTCCTGAACTTCCGTACGACTACTCGGAGCTGGCCCCGGTCATCAGCCCCGAGATCATCGAGCTGCACCACGACAAGCACCACGCCGCGTACGTCAAGGGCGCGAACGACACGATGGAGCAGCTCGCGGAGGCGCGGGACAAGGATCAGTGGGGCTCGATCAACGGGCTCGAGAAGAACTTGGCCTTCCATCTGTCCGGCCACATCCTGCACAGCATCTACTGGCACAACATGACCGGTGACGGCGGCGGCGAGCCGCTGGAGAGGGACGGGGTCGGGGAGCTGGCCGACGCCATCGCCGAGCACTTCGGCTCCTTCGCGGGTTTCAAGGCCCAGCTGTCCAAGGCCGCCGCCACCACCCAGGGTTCGGGCTGGGGCGTGCTGGCGTACGAGCCGGTCAGCGGGCGGCTGGTGGTCGAGCAGGTCTATGACCACCAGGGGAACGTGGGGCAGGGCTCGGTGCCGATCCTGGTCTTCGACGCCTGGGAGCACGCCTTCTATCTGCAGTACAAGAACCAGAAGGTGGACTTCATCGAGGCCATGTGGAAGGTCGTCAACTGGCAGGACGTGGCGCGCCGTTACACGGCCGCCAAGGAGCGCGCCCACAACCTGCTGCTGGCCCCGTAACCCGGAGCGCCCGCCAGACCACCTGCTTGCGTGATCGTCTTCTCACCGAACACCGGGCAGGTCGGAAAAGGGGCCCCCGCGCGGTCGACTCGCGCGGGGGCCCTGCCGTGGGTGGGAGCGGTGTCCTCGGGTGAGAGTTCAGCGCTGGTTCCGGCCGGTGATCCGGACGCCGTCGGTGCCGGGGAGGTCCTGGACGGTGATGCTGTCCGGGCCGCCGCTCAAGCTGACCGGGCGGGACGGTGGCGGTGCAGCCGCCGCTATGGGTGCCCACCGGGGCGCGCTTCCAGACGTCACGGACGGAGGCGCCCGCGCGGGTCCTGGTCGACGGCGATGACCTCGGGGTTGGTGAGGTTGGCGGCGGTCTCCCGCGTCATGGCGGTGAGGTCGTTCCCGGCGAGCAGCGGGGCACCGGAGATCGCCCACAGGCTCATATGGGTGCGGTCGAGCGTGGCGTTGGATCCCCTCATGCCGACCATGAGCATGTCCGGGTCGTTGTCATACCCGGTGTGCTGGGCGGTGGGGTGCAGGCCCTGGTCGAAGTGGGACAGCATCGCGGTGGCCGACGGCGTCTGTCGGCGATGGCCTTCATCCCGCCGGGCCACTGCTGGGTGTCGACGGTGATGTTGCCCTTGCTGTCGCGGGTGCCCCACCACCACCCTTCGTCGATGTTGACGTACTCGTTCCCGGCCTCGGCCGTGCCGGAGGACACCAGGGCGTCCACCTGGGCCTTGATCGTGTCGTAGTCGATCTGGCTGGCCAGGCTGTTCCACGACGCCCAGCCCATGGGCGCGGCGGGGACGTCGATCTGTGGAGCGGAGGCTGCCGCGGCCGAGGGCGCCGCGTACGCCACGGCGCCCACCCCCGTGGAGGTCAGCAGGACGGACAGCAGCGCCCCGGCCAGGCGCCTGGGCCGGGACCGCGACCTGGGCCGTGACCCGGCCGGTCGGTGACAAGAGGTGTGCGTGGGGAGACTGTCCCCCGACACCACGGGGCCCCGCGCGGACGGCTCGCGCGGGGCCCCGGTGGTTCGCGATGGTCCGCGGTGGTCAGCCCGCCGTCTCCGGTTCGCGTCCCCGCGTCCGGCGGAACGCCCGCGCCGCCATCGGGCCGACCAGGGCGATCAGCGACAGGCACAGGATCGCCGCGGAGAGCGGGCGGGTGAAGAAGATCGTCCAGTCGCCCTCGCTGAAGGCCAGCGCGCGCCGGAACTGGGTTTCCGCCATCGGGCCCAGCACGGCGCCCAGGATCAGCGGGGCGACGGGATAGCCGGTGCGGCGCATGCCGAAGCCCAGGACGCCGAAGAGCACCGCGATGCCGAGGTCGACCGCGTTCTGCGACAGCGCGTACACCCCCAGGGCGGCGAAGACCAGGATGCCCGCGGTGAGCAGCGGGCGCGGCAGCCGGAGGAGCTTCACCCACAGCGGGATCAGCGGCAGGTTGAGCACGAGCAGCATCACATTGCCGATGTAGAGGCTGGCGATCAGCGTCCAGACCAGCGCCGACTGGGTCTCGAACAGCTGGGGCCCTGGCTGCACGTTGTACATCTGGAACGCGATCAGCAGCACCCCGGCCGTCGCGGAGGTGGGGATGCCCAGCGTCAGCAGGGGCATCAACACCCCGGAGAACGCGGCGTTGTTGGCGGCCTCGGGGCCCGCCACCCCCTCGATGGCACCCTTGCCGAACTGCTTCTTGTGCCGGGACAGCCGCTTCTCCACGTTGTAGCTCAGGAACGTGGGGATCTCCGCGCCGCCCGCGGGCAGGGCGCCGATCGGCAGGCCGATCGCCGTACCCCGCAGCCACGGCTTCCAGGACCGCCGCCAGTCCTCGGGGCTCATCCCGATCTTGCCGCCCACCGGGAGCACCCGCTCCTCGGGCGCCCGCCGCAGCCGGGCCGCGGTGTGGAGCGCCTCCCCGATCGCGAAGAGCCCGACGGCGACGGCCACGATCTGAATCCCGTCGTACAGCTCCGGCACCCCGAAGGTGTAGCGCGCCTGGCCGGTGAGGCCGTCGATGCCGACGAGCCCGATGGCCAGGCCCAGGAAGAGGCTGCACAGCCCGCGCGCCGGGGCGTCGGCCACGACCGCGGTGACCGTGGCGAAGGCGAGGATCATCACGGCGAAGTACTCGGCGGGCTGGATCTTCTCGGCGATCTGCGCCATGGCCGGGCCCGCGAAGGTGATCCCTACGGTGGAGATCGTGCCCGCCACGAACGAGCCGATGGCGGCTGTGGCGAGCGCGGCCCCGGCGCGCCCGGAGCGGGCCATCGGATGACCCTCCAGGGTCGTGGGGACCGACGCCGTCTCCCCGGGCACGTTCAGCAGGATGGCCGTCGTGGAACCGCCGTACATCCCGCCGTAGTAGATGCCCGCGAAGAGCACCAGCGCTCCGGTGGGGTCGAAGACGAAGGTGAGCGGGAGCAGCAGCGCCACCGTGGTGGCCGGGCCCAGGCCGGGCAGCACGCCGACCAGCGAGCCGAGTGTGCAGCCCGCGAACGCCAGCAGCAGATGCATGGGGCTGAACGCGCTGCCGAAACCGCCCATGAGGTCGTTGAGGACATCCATGGTCAGAACGCCAATCGGACGATGCCGGGCGGCAGATGGATGCCCAGCAGACGGTCGAAGAGGAAGTACACGGCCAGGGCGAGCACCAGGCCGATCAGGGCGTCACGGAGGAGCCGGCGGCTGCCGAGCACCCGCGCGACCAGTGCGAAGAGCACGGCGGTCGACTGCCAGTAGCCGCAGGGGGCCAGCGCGAACAGATAGCCGACCAGCAGCGCGAGCAGGGCCGCCACCGGGCGCCACTCGGTGAGCCGGGCCTCCTCGCGCGCCTGCTCGGCCAGCACCGGGTCGCTGCCGCGGAACGCCTGCACGACGGCGACCGACGCCGCGACGCACAGCCCCACGCCGACCAGCAGGGGGAACGCCCGGGGGCCCACGTCCTGGTCGATGGCGCCCTCAGGGATGGCGAACGCCCAGCCCAGCACGGCCAGGCCCGCGGCGAGGAAGAGCAGCGCGGCCACCCGCGGGCCCCAGAGCGGCCCCTCCGCCGGGGCCGCGGCGCCGGGCGCGCCCGTGGCCGCCGCCACATCGTTTCGCGTGCTCACCGCCTCGTCCGGTGTGCTCACCGCCTCGTCCCGCGCGCTCATGAGCCCAACCCCACGGACGTGAGCGCCTGGCCGACCTGGCGCTGCTGCTTGTCGATCAGGGCGCCGTACGTCTTCCCCGGCACCCACACGCTCTTCCAGTCGTTCTGCCGCAACGCCCGCTTCCAGCACGAAGTCCGGCGCATCCGGTCCACCACCTTCACGATCGCCCGCTGTTCGTCGTCGCTCAGCCCGGGCGGGGCCATGACCCCGCCGACGCTCACCACGCTCTCGTCGCCGTAGCCGAGTGCGGAGAGAGTGGGGGCGTCGATGCCCTCGGGGGCCTTGTCGCCGCTGACCGCGAGGACCCGCAGCTTCCCGGCCTCGATCTGCGGACGGACCTCCGTCAGCGTGGACAGGCCGACCTTCGAGGCCCCGCTCAGCAGCAGGTTGAGCACCTCCCCGCCGCCACCGGTGGGCACATAGGTGACCTTGCGCGCCGAGACTCCCGCGGCCTTGGCGAGGGCGGCCACCGTGATGTGGTCCGGGCCGCCCAGCGAACCGCCCACCCAGGACGTCCGCTTGGGGTCCTTCCGCATGGCCGCCAGCACCGAGCGCAGATCGCGGAAGGAGGAACGGGCCGGCACCACGATCGCGCTCGTGCTCACCGTGAGCCCCGCCACGGGAGTGAGCTCGGACAGCTCCACGGGGGAGTGGTTCTGGATGGCGCCGCCGATCATGGTCACCGTGTCCATGGTCATCAGCTGGTACGGATCGCCGCCCCGCCCCGCCATCCGGGCGAGCCCGATGGTGCCGCCCGCGCCCGGGGCGTTGGTGACCGTGACGTCCTCGTCGATGGTCTTGCAGGTGGTGAGCGCCGAACCGATGCCGCGCGCCCGCGCGTCCCAGCCGCCGCCGACGCTCCCGGGAGCGAGGATCGACAGCCCGCGGGAGGGGTAGTCGGCGACGGCGCCCGAGTCGTCCAGCGAACCGATGGTGCACGCACTGCTCACCGTGGCCACGAGGGCGACCACCACTGCCAGACGCGGGCCGTTCCTGAGGAGAGGAGGCATGGGGACGCTCCAGGCGAGGGAGGGGAAGGCGAAGTGGGCTGGAGCTTGCGCCTCCGCCCGCGGCCCCCACAAGACGATTGACTGGAAGGCATCAATGGCCGACGCTGCCCGGATGCCCGTCGTGATCGAGCTGGGGCCCGCCCCGGAGCACCGCATCAGCACCCGCCTGTCCCCGCTCGCCGAACTGTGCGCCTGTCTGCACGCGCTGGACGGACCGCGCCACCATCCGGCCAGCCGGCGCTGGGTGGGAGCGGTCCTGCACGGCGCGGACGAACGGCTGTTGGAGCGGGCCGGGCTGTGGGCGCCGCTGTGGGGAGCCTTCCGCGCCCGTTATCTGCTGCCCCTCACCCCGGGCCCGGAGCGCGACCTGGAGGAGGAGCTGGCGGAGGTGGCGCGGCTGGACGTGGAGACCTTCACGACCATGACCGAGCAGGCGCTCGTCGGCAAGAACGGCCATGGCCCGGGCTCCGGGCCCCGACGCGGCGGCCGCTCGCCGGAGCGCTTCCTGGCCCGGCTGCGGCAGCTCTCCGAGCGCCGGTTCGACCTGGGGCTGCGGCTGCTGGCCGATCCGGCCGGGTTCCGGGACGGCCTGGTCGCCTTTCTGTCCGCCGTCGCCGAGGAGGTCTTCGAGGCGGAGTGGACGCGGCTGCGCGCCACTCTGGAGGCCGACGCCCGGATCCGCGGCCATGAGCAGTCCCGCTACGGGGCGGCGGTGCTGGCCGGATTCCCCACCGCCCGCATGGAGCAGGACCCGCCCCGGGTGGTCTTCGACAAGCTCTACAACGCGCGGGCCAGCCTCGCCGACAGCCCCTGTCTGCTGGTGCCGTCACTGCACATCAACCCGCATCTCGCGATCAAGCACTACCCCGGCTACCCGGTCGTGGTGCAGTACCCGGTGCGCGACGCGGCGGGCGCCGAGCCGACCGCCCTGGACGTGGTGATGCGCGGGCTGCGGGCGCTGGACGAGCCGCTGCGCATCCGGATGTGCCGGGCGCTGCTGCGGCAGTCGATGACGACGACGGAACTGGCCACCCAGTTCGAGATGACGCCCCCGCAGATGTCGCGGCATCTGCGCAAGCTGCGGGAGGCCGGAATGGTGCACACCCACCGGGAGGGGGCGCGGGTGCACTACCAGCTCGACGAGGCGGCGGTGCGCAACCTCGGCGTCGATCTGCTCTCCGCGCTGCACCGCTGAGAGCCGGCGCCGCTGAGGCCGAAGGTATTGACGCTCAGGAGGCAATCATCTTGAGCGGTGTGCGGGCCGCCCCGGATCGTGGCGGCACCCGCCACGGCAGAAGGAAGCGATACGTGACCACCCCCCGCGTCAAGACCACCAAGGCGTTCTACCGCACCGGCTCCACCACCTGGTTCGCCTCCCGGCACGACCAGCGGTTCTCGTTCGGCCTGCACATCCCGTCGGTGCACGAGACCACCGACACCCCGCTGCCGCTGATGGTGATCCAGCACGGCACCGCGCGCACCGCGGCCCAGTACCGGGACGCGATGGCCGAGTTCTCCGAGCGGCACGGCTGTGTCGTGCTCACCCCCTTGTTCCCGGCGGGCATCGGGGACCCGGAGGATCTGCACAACTTCAAGTTCATCGAGTACCGCGGCATCCGCTACGACGAGGAGCTGCTGGCGATGGTGGCCGAGGCGGGGGAGCGGTTCCACATCGACACCGAGCGCTTTCTGCTGCAGGGCTTCTCGGGCGGCGGGCAGTTCGCGCACCGCTTCCTGTATCTGCACCCGGAGCGGCTCTGCGGAGTGTCCATCGGCGCGCCCGGCCGGGTCACGCTGATCGATCCCGACCGCGAGTGGTGGCTGGGCACGGCGGGGTTCGAGGAGCGCTTCGGGGTGCCGCTGCGGCTGGAGGAGATCCGTAAGGTGCCCGTGCACATGGCGGTCGGGGCGGAGGACACCGAGACCTGGGAGATCAACAACCCCGGTGACTCCAACTGGATGGACGGCGCCGACGCCGTCGGCCGCACCCGCGTGGAGCGCATCACCGCGCTGCGGGACAACTACACCGCGCTGGGCATCGACGTCACCCTCGACATCGTGCCCGGTGTCGGGCACCGGGGCATGGGCGTGCTGGACGCGGTCCGGGCCTTCGCGGAGCGGGTCCTTCCGCGCGTCGTCTGAGCCCGGCACAGCTCCCGTACGGCAGCGCCCGAGACAGCCCCCGTACGCGGCCCCCGGACACAGCCCACCGGCCCCAGTCCCCGGACACGGCTGTGCCCCCGGGCGGCGGCCGGTATACCGCCGCCCAGGGGCACAGGGGAATTCAGCAGAGCGTGCCTCTACGGGGCCGCCGTCTCCTTGGCCGAGGCATCGGAGGGTGCGGCCGGGTCGACGGCGCGGCCGGCGGCGAGGCGGTCCCGGGCCAGGGCGAAGGCCACCACGAGCGCGGCCACCAGCGCGGAGAGGATCACCTGCTCGCGCCCGTCCTTGTCGGTGAGCATATAGACCAGGACGAACGAGATCATCGCGATCGTCGCCCAGGTCAGATACGGGAACAGCCACATCCGGACGATCAGCTTCTCGGGGTTCTCGCGCAGGATGATCCCGCGCATCCGCAGCTGGCTGAAGCAGATCACCAGCCAGACGAAGAGCGCGACCGCACCCGAGGAGTTCAGCAGGAAGGTGAAGACCGTGTCCGGCCACTGGTAGTTGAACCAGACCGCGACGAAGCCGAAGACGACCGAGCCGAGGATCGCGGCCGCCGGTACGCCGCGGGAGTTGGTGCGGGCGAAGGCGGCCGGGGCGTCGCCGCGCTGGCCGAGCGAGAAGGCCATGCGGGAGGCCGTGTAGAGGCCGGAGTTCAGACACGAGAGCACGGCGGTCAGCACGATCACGTTCATGATGTCGCCGGCGTGCGGAATGCCGATCGAGTCCAGCGCCGCGACATAGCTGCCGTCGTCGGCGATCGCCTTGGCGTCCCAGGGCAGCAGCGTGACCACGACGAAGATCGAGCCCAGGTAGAAGACCGCGATACGCCAGATCACGCTGTTGGTGGCCTTGGTGACCGCCCGCTGCGGGTCCTCGGACTCACCGGCCGCGAGGGTGACGATCTCGCTGCCCATGAAGGAGAAGACCACCAGCAGCACACCGGTGAGGATGGCACCCGGCCCGTTCGGCAGGAAGCCGCCGTGATCGGTGAGGTGGGACAGGCCCGCGCCCTCGTTGTCCGAATGCGGCAGCACCCCGAAGACCGCGAGCCCGCCGACCACGATGAACGCGGCGATCGCCACGACCTTGATCCCGGCGAACCAGAACTCGAACTCACCGTAGGAGCCGACCGAGACCAGGTTGGTCGCGGTGAGCACCACCATGACGATCAGCGCCCAGCCCCACTGCGGGACCGCCGGCCACCAGCCCTCCAGGATCTTGGCGCCGGCGGTGGCCTCGACCGCCAGCACCACGACCCAGAAGAACCAGTAGAGCCAGCCGATGGAGAAACCGGCCCAGCGGCCGAGCGCCCGGTCGGCGTAGGCGGAGAAGGAGCCGGAGGTGGGATTGGCGGCGGACATCTCGCCGAGCATCCGCATGACGAAGACGACCATGAGGCCGACCAGCGCATACGAGACAAGAATGCCGGGACCGGCCTTCGCGATACCCGCGCTGGAGCCGACGAACAGACCGGCGCCGATCACCCCGCCGATCGCGATCATCGACAGATGGCGGTTCTTGAGCCCCGCCTTCAGGCCGTCGGGCGAGCCCGGATCGCCGGGAGCCTGCTGCTCCGGCGTGGTCGCAGGTTGTGCGCTCATGTGCTGGATTCCTTTGCTCTCGCGTTACGAGCGACGCCAGTGAATCTCAGGAGGTCCGCCAGTTGAACCTTTGATTCCAGATTGTTACTTGAGGTTTTCATGAGGTTCCTTGGCGCTACAGAGTTTTATGCGACGCCTACCCGGGGCGGCGGGGGTCACACGGCCATGACACACTCGGAATATGCGCGTGTACCTCGGCTCGGATCATGCCGGTTTCGAATTCAAGAACCACCTCGTGGAGTGGCTCAACGCCGCCGGCCACGAGCCCGTCGACTGCGGCCCGCACGTCTATGACGCGCAGGACGACTACCCGCCGTTCTGCCTGCGCGCCGCGGAGCGGACCGCGGCCGACCCGGAGAGCCTCGGCATCGTGATCGGCGGATCCGGCAATGGTGAGCAGATCGCGGCGAACAAGGTCAAGGGGGTGCGCGCGGCACTTGCCTGGAGCGAGCAGACCGCGGCCCTCGGTCGTGAGCACAACAACGCCAACGTGATCAGCGTCGGCGCCCGGATGCACACGCGGGAAGAGGCGACCAAGTTCGTCGAGATCTTCCTGAACACCCCGTACTCGGGCGAGGAGCGGCACACCCGTCGTATCGAGATGCTCAGCGCCTACGAGACCACCGGCGAGCTGCCGCCCATCCCGGCCCACCACCCGCAAGGCGACTGATGCCCGAAGGGCACACGATCCACCGGCTGGCCGCCGACCACCTCACAACCTTCGGCGGCCGGCCCGTCCGGGCCACCAGCCCGCAGGGGAAGTTCGCCGACGGCGCCGGGCTGATCGACGGCCAGCCGCTGCACCACGCCGAGGCCCACGGCAAGCACCTCTTCCTGGACTTCGCGGCCACCGGCTGGGTCCACGTCCACCTCGGGCTCTTCGGTACGTACGCCTTCGGCCCGGCCCCCGCGCCGCCCGCCACCGACACGGTCCGGCTGCGGCTGGCGAACCCCGAGGGCTACGCGGATCTGCGCGGCCCCACCGCCTGTGCGCTGATCACCGACGGGGAGAAGCAGGCGATCCACGACCGGCTGGGCCCCGATCCGCTGCGCCCGGCGGACGACGGCGAGCGGGCCTGGGCCCGGATCTCCCGCAGCCGGGTGAGCGTGGCCGGGCTGCTCATGGACCAGAAGGTGATCTCCGGCGTCGGGAACGTCTACCGCGCCGAGGTGCTCTTCCGGCACGGCATCGACCCCTACCGGCCCGGCCGTGCGCTGACCCGCGCCGAATGGGACGCGATCTGGGCCGACCTGGTGGCGCTGATGCGCGAGGGGGTGCGAAACAACCGGATCGACACGGTCCGCCCCGAGCACACCCCCGAGGCGATGGGCCGCCCGCCGCGCGTGGACGACCACGGCGGTGAGGTCTATGTCTACCGGCGCGCCGGACAGCCCTGCCATGTCTGTGGTGGCGAGATCCGCACCGCCGATCTCTCCGCCCGCAACCTCTTCTGGTGCCCCGACTGCCAGCGGCCGTAAGGCGGCGGCCGTAAGACAGTGGCCCCTAGGGCAGCGGCCGTAAGACAGCGCCCGTAAGGCGGCGGCCGTAGGGCTGCGCCCTTGAGACGGCCGCCGGGCCGCTCGCCCTCAGGGCCGTATCCGCCGCCACGAAGCTGTCAGAAGCCGTGGGGCAACCATGGGGCGACCGGAGCGGCGAAGGCCGTCGCGGCCTCCGTAAGGGCGCCCTGGCGGGTCTCCTGGACGCGTCCCGCACCCGCCAGCGCGGTCAGCGAAACCCCGCCGAGATACGCCGCCCCCAGCTCCCGTACGCCCAGCCGGAGGTCGGGGGCGTCCTGCGTGCGCTCGCAGGAGGCGCCCTTGGTGTCGCCGCTCAGCCGCCAGCGCCCCTCGTTCCACGGGCAGAAGGGGTCCGTGACCTCCAGGACGGCGTCCACCGGGGTCGTGTACGTCCGCCTCTCGAGCGCGGCCCCCACGTCCACCGGGCGGACGTACAGCGAGTCGCGCAGCCTTACGGCACACCGCCGGATGTCCGAGACCAGGTGCTGCCACGGATCGTCGACCGGGCGGGAGCCGGTCCGGATCACCGAGGTCAGGTCGGTTTCGAAGAGAAGGCGCCACAGCGCCGCGTAGGACGCCGGGTCCAGGGCCTCCAGATCGCGCAGGACGACCGTGCCCTTGGGCCCGGCCAGATCCCAGTCGGGCTTGACCGCGAAGCGCGCATAGCCGGTGACCTCGCCGCCCGACTCGGCCAGCACACAGCGCAGCGGGGACGCCCCCTCGCGATCGCCGGGCGGGTCCAGCAGCGGCAGCCGCTCCCAGCCGGGGCGCCGCTCCAGCATGCCCGGCCGCGCGGACACCCGCCGGGCGTAGACCGCCTCGCACGCCTCGACGGCGGACTCCGGGGGCACCGTGCGCAGCCGCACGTCGTCGGTGCCCTCGGGAACGGTCAGCCGCACCCGGGTGGTGTCGATCTCGGCGTAGGCGTTCTGCGTGGCGGCGCCGTACCCGAACCGTCCGTAGATGTCCGGTTCCGATGCGGTCAGAACGGCCAGCGGCTCATCGCCCGCCGCACGTATGTCGTCCAACTGCCGCCGCATCATGGACCGCAGCACCCCGCGCCGCCGGTGCGTGGCCTGCACGCTCACCATGGTGACGCCGGCCGCGGGGACGATCGCGCCACCGGGAACCGACAGCCGGAAGCTGAACAGCCCGGCCGTGCCGACGATGTCGGCGCCGTCCCACGCGCCGATCGAGCGCTCGCATTCGGTCAACTCCCTCCAGAGCGCGGATTCCTCCGGCGCTTCGGGAACTCCTCCGAATGCGAGTACCAGTTTTCCGTACCAATCATCCCAAATCGATGGGTCGAGCACGCGTAGCTCAGTCCTCATATTCCCATCCCTAGCAGCCGTTTCCCGTACACGCGAACGAATTTCGCTTACTATTGCCCCCCTGGCTGGGTGGTTCAACGCGCCACGAATCGACGCGCGTCCGAACGGGTGGGTAGGGTCCCGATGCAATGACTGGCGGCTTGGACACTCCGTGGGCCCGGATGCGCAGAGCTCTGCACCGGGCTCGCACAGGCGTGCGCAAAGCCGGAGTGGACTATTTCCGCGGCGAGGGCTCCGACCGACTCGCCCTGACGGCGCTGCTCCTCGGCATCCCCGCCATCGCCGGAGGCACCATCGCCCAGCCCGACTGGTGCTCCCCGTCCGCCCTCGTCCTGCCCATCGTCGCGGGCGGGCTGCTGCTGCGCCCCGCCAGTCTGCTCGCCCTCTACGCGGCGGCCGCCACGGCCCTGATCGTGGAGTCCGCCGTGCTCGGCCCGTACACCGAGGAGGACGCCTCCTCCCGGGTCACCCCCGGCACCATCCTGGTCGTCGCCGCCGTCGGCTTCTTCGGCCTGCTGATCGCCCAGTTCCGCAGCCGCGTCGGGGTGCCCTGGCGGCGCGGCGGCACCATGCTCTTCGACCTGCGCGAGCGCATCCGCGTCCAGAGCAAGCTGCCCGGTCTGCCGCGCGGCTGGCACCGCGAGATGGCGCTGCGCCCGGCCGGCGGGCAGTCCTTCTCCGGTGACTTCGTCGTCGCCGCCCGCACCGGCGGCGGCCGCACTCTCGAGGTCGTCCTCACCGATGTCTCCGGCAAGGGCATGGACGCCGCCTCGCGCGCCCTGCTGCTCTCCGGCGCCTTCGGCGGCCTCCTCGGCTCCCTGCCCCCGCACGGCTTCCTCCCGGCGGCCAACGGCTATCTCCTGCGCCAGGACTGGGACGAGGGCTTCGCGACCTCCATCCATCTCGTCCTCGACCTCGACAGCGGCGACTTCGAGCTCTTCTCCGCCGGACATCTGCCCGCGCTCCAGCTGAGCGCGGGCACCGGCAAGTGGGAGGAGAAGTCCGCCGACGGCCCGCTGCTGGGCGTCTACGACGGCGCCCAGTTCGACCCCACCAAGGGCACACTGCGCCCCGGCGACGTCCTGATGCTCTTCACCGACGGCCTCGTCGAGACCGCCGACCGGGACATCAGCGAAGGCATCGACCGCCTTACGGGTGAGGCGGACCGCTACGTGGGCTCCGGCTTCCACGGCGCGGCCTGGCATCTGATCGAGACGGTCGCGAAGGACGTCAACGACGACCGGGCCCTGCTGCTGATCTGCCGCGAGTAGCCGCACCTTTCCGCTGACTGTCCGGTGGCGCCTTACGGCGGGGGTTAACCCCACCCCGGATACGCCGGTCGCCGTCATGGCTGCCAACGGGCCGCGATCCGTACGTTCGAGGGGAATCGGGCGAACTCCTCGGAAGGGTCACCACCATGCGGCTGCGCAAGCGGCGAGAGACGGCGGCACCGGCGCCGCACCACGACGCCCATGCCATCGAACTCCACGGCATCCAGCGCCGCTACGGCCGTGGCCGCACCGCCGTCCACGCCCTGCGCGGCATCGACCTCGCCCTTCCGCGCGGCAGCTTCACCGCCGTCATGGGCCCCTCGGGCTGCGGCAAGTCGACGTTCCTGCAGTGCGCCGCCGGACTCGACCGGCCGACCGCCGGGTCCGTGCGGCTCGGTGGCACCGAAATCACCGGAATGAGTGAGAACAAGCTCACCGCGCTGCGCCGGGCCCGCCTCGGGTTCGTCTTCCAGTCCTTCAACCTCCTCCCCTCCCTGACCGTCGAGCAGAACGTGCTGCTCCCGATGCGGCTCGCGGGCACCCGCCCCGACCGCCGCCGGGCCCGTGAGGTGCTCGCCCAGGTCGGGCTGGGTGAGCAGACCAGGCGGCGGCCCGGTGAGCTCTCCGGCGGCCAGCAGCAGCGGGTGGCCATCGCCCGCGCCCTGGTCACCCGCCCCGATGTCGTCTTCGCCGACGAGCCGACCGGCGCCCTGGACACCAACACCGCCGCCGAGGTGCTCACCCTCCTGCGGCAGGCCGTGGACGCGCTGGGCGCGACCGTCGTGATGGTCACGCACGACCCGGTCGCCGCGAGCTACGCCGACCGCGTGCTCTTCCTCGCCGACGGCGCGATCGCCGACCGGCTCCTCCGCGCCCCGGCCCACGAGATCGCCGAGCGGATGACCCGCCTCACCGCCCGCACTCCGGCTCCCGCCACGGCCTGGGCCGCGGAGGGGGCCCGGTGAGGCCGCTCACCAACGGACTGGCCCGGGCCGCCGTCCGTTTCAAGCCGTCCGCCTTCGCGGGCACCTTCATCGCCCTGGCCGTGGCCGCGGCGATCGTGTCCGCGTGCGGCATCCTGCTGGAGACCGGGATCCGGGCCTCCGTACCGCCGCAGCGCTATGCGGGCGCCCCGGTGGTGATCGCCGCCGACCAGCGGGTGCACTACGTCATCGGCCACGGCGACGGCCGCTCGGACGAATCCGAGCAGGTCCCCGACCGTGCCCGGCTCGACGCCTCTCTGGTGGCCACCGCCGCCCGCACTCCCGGGGCCGCGGCCGCGGCCCCGGATGTGACCTTCCCGCTCCGCACCGCCCATGGGGCGCTCACCGGCCATGGCTGGGGCGCGGCGCCGTTCACGGGGGTGGCGCTCGCCTCGGGCGCGGCGCCCCGGGACGGCGAGGCGGTCCTCAGCCCCGGGGCCGCCCGTGCGGCGGGTACCGGCGTCGGCGGCCGGATCACGGTGTCGGCCCCGGACGGCCGCCACACGTTCCGGGTCTCCGGTGTGACCCGTAAGGCGGGCGGCGCCGACGGCGACGGCCTTACGGCGTGGTTCACCGACCACCGGGCCCGGGCGCTGAGCGGCCATCTCACCACCGTGGACGCCGTCCTCGTCCGCCCCCGCCCCGGCACCACCCCCGACCGGCTGGCCGCCCATCTGGAGCGGGCCGTGAAGGGCGCGGCGCACTCCCCGCGCGTGCACACCGGCGGCGGCCGCGGCGCCATCGAGGAGCCCGCGCTCGCGAACGCCAGGGAGACGCTCATGGGGCTCGGCGGCTCCTTCGGTGGCATCGCCACCGCCGTCGCCGTCTTCACCACTGCGGGCACCGTCGCCCTCTCCGTCGGCCAGCGCGGCCGCGAGGTGGCCCTGCTGCGGGCGATCGGCGCGACCCCGCGCCAGATCCGCCGTTCCGTCGCGGCCGAGGTGCTGCTGGTCGCCCCGCTCGCGGGCGCGGCCGGCCTGCTGCCCGGGTACGCGCTCGCCCACTGGTGGTTCGGACAGCTCAAGGAGAAGGGCGCCATTCCGGGGCCCGTGGAGCTCTCCGTCTCCTGGATCCCGCTGGTCACCGCAGTCGGCGCCGGCCTTCTCACCTCGCTTCTGGCGGGCCTGATGGCCGCCCGCCGCCCGGCGCGGATCCCGCCGGGGCGGGCGCTGGGCGAGGCGGCCGTCGAACGGCTGCGGCCCGGTGTGATCCGTACGGTCCTCGGCGCCGCGGCCCTCGCCGGCGGCATCGTCATGACCGGCGTCGCCGCCTCCGCCTCCGGCGACGACGCGGCCAACGCCGCCCTCGGGGTCGTGATGCTGTTCATGCTCGCCGTGGCCCTGCTCGGCCCGGTCATCGCCCGGCTGTGCGCCTGGTTGATCGGTCTGCCGCTGCGCGCCGGACCGGCGTCGGCCCATCTGGCCTCGGTCAACAGCCGGGCCAACGCCCGCCGCCTGGCCTCGGCGATCACCCCGATCGTGCTGGCCATGGCCTTCTCCTCGACGCTCGTGTTCATGCACACCAGCGAGGACCACGCGGGCGACCACCAGCGGCGGGCGGGCATCGTCGCCGACCACGTGATCTCCGCCCCTGCCGGGCTCCCCTCCGGTACCGCGGCCCGCGCCGGTTCGGTACGGGGCGTGGCCGCGTCGGTGGGGCTGCTGCGCACCGGGGCGCTGGTCCCGGTGGGCTCGGGCGACGGCCGCTGGCTGCGGACCGCGTCGACACAGGGCGTCTCGGGGAGCGGCCGCGACCTGGCGGCCGTACAGGACCTGGACGTCCGTAAGGGGCGCCTGGACGCCCTGGGGCCGGGCCGGGTGGCGGTCGACGCGCTCCTGGCGAAGGCGGCCCACGCCCGGATCGGCCACCGGCTCGCCCTCCACCTTCCGGACGGTACGAGGATCTCGCCCACCGTGGTCGCGATCTACGGGCGCGGACTGGGCATCGCCGAGCTCACCCTGCCCCGTACGGCGCTGGCCGGCCATGTGACGTCGTCGTTCGACAGCGATGTGCTGGTGCGGGACGCCGAAGGGGCCGACCGTGAGGCCGTCGCGGCGGCGCTCGGCCGACTCGGCGAGCAGGTCACCGACCGGGACGGCTACGCGGCGGCCCAGGACGAGGACCGGAAACTGAACGCCTGGGCCAACACCGTCATGGCGGCCGTCCTCGGCGGCTTCGCAGCCGTCGCCGCCGTCAACACCCTGGTGATGACGGTGCTGGACCGCCGCCGCGAACTGGGCACCCTGCGGCTGATCGGCACCACCCGGCGGCAGGTGCTCGGGATGGTGCGCTGGGAGGCGCTGCTGGTGGCCACGGCGGGCATCGCCCTGGGCACGGCGATCGCCCTGGCCACGCTGGTGCCGATGATGCGCGGTCTGACCGGCGAGGACCCGTACGTGCCGCCGCTCACCTATGCGGGCTTCGCGGGCGCCGCCGTGGTGCTCGGCCTCGCGGCGACGGCCCTCCCGGCCCGTGCGGCGCTGCGCCGCACCACGCCGAAGCCGTGAAAGGGCCGGACCGCCTCCGAAGCCGTGAAAGGGCTGGCCCGTGGGGTCCGCGGTCCAGCCCTTCGCGTCGTGGCCGTCGGCGCGCTAGGCCGACGTCGCCGTACGGCTGCGGGCCTGTTCGGCGGGATCCTTACGGAAGGCCCAGGCCATCTTCGGCTCCATGGCGAAGCGGAAGGCGCGCTGGACGGGAGGCGTGCACAGCACGGTGACCACGGAGGCGGCGATGACCGTGACCGCGATCTCCCCCAGCGGCTTGTGCAGCCACTCGTGGTTGTCGAACCAGCCCCAGAAGCGGGAGCCCTTGGCGAGGAAGCCGTGCAGCAGGTAGCCGTACAGCGTTCCGGCGCCCAGCACCGTGAACCACATGTGCCGCCGCGGCACCCAGGCGAAGAAGCAGCTCACCAGCACGACCGAGCAGCCGAAGAGGGCGAGCGTCATCACCGGGCCGGTCCACGGCGGCGCGCCCAGCTCCTGGACGCTGTCGCGGTGGTAGAACCACACCGAGGTCATCCGCGGCGCCGCCCAGTAGGCGAAGACGAGGGCGCACGCGAAGATCGGCACGGACGCGATCCGCACGGAGCGGCGGCGGATCATCTGGAAGTGCTCGGGCTTCATGCACAGGCCGAGGACGAAGAACGGCAGGAACTGCAGCAGTCGCTGCATGTCCAGGTCGTCGCCGATGTCGGGCGAGACCGCCGCGAGAGTGGCGATCGCGAGCGAGAGCGGGATCGGCCAGCGCACCAGCTTCCACAGCGGAGTGGACAGCCGCCATACGAACAGCGCGATCAGGAACCAGGTGAGGTACCAGGGGTCGAGCAGGCTGAAGTCGTACGTCGGGTCGTCGTCCGCCCAGCGCTTGAACAGCGTGTACGCGACCTCGAAGATCACGTAGGGCACCGCTACGCCGGTGACCAGCCGCTTGAGCCGGTCCGGCCGCATGTCGAAGCTGCGCGAGAAGTAGCCGGAGATCAGGATGAAGGCCGGCATGTGGAAGGTGTACACGACCATGTACAGCGCTTCCGCGGTGCGGCTGGCGTCGGTCAGAGGCTCCCAGGAGTGGGCCATCGCGACCAGCACGATCGCGAGGTACTTCGCGTTGTCGAAGAACGCGTCCCGCTGTTTGGGCTTTCGTCCGGCGGGGGCGCTGGGGGCGGGCGGAGTGGACGCCTGCTGCCCGGGTTCTTCGGCCCGCGGCGTAGGGGGAGTGGGCGCCGCCTCCTGGGGGAGGGGGGTCCGCTGATAACCGTGCGGGCGCAGGGAGTTGGTCACAGGCCCTCCCACCAGGAACTGGGGGAGACCACCCGGGACCTCACTGCGCGTGGGGGAGTCATGGCAGCGTGAAACATCTAAGGCACGATAGCGCTCAAACCTGTATTGCGTAAAACCTCGTTCTGTTTGCTTTCCGTTCATGGTCTTCGCATCGCGACTGATAGCCGACCTCGGGAAGTCGGCGAGGAGTCGACAAAGCGATGCGATCATTCGATATCTCGGCCAAGACTGTCCGTTCTGGCCACTTTCATCCTACTTAATTGGGGCATATGCCCCGCAGGAGGCTCTGGCGGAATGTCTGATTCATTGATGTTTTGTCACCCCGTCGAGTGGTCACCGGACGAATTCCGAATTTCCGTCCGAGATCATCCGGGGCGGTCGGAATTAATCGGCCGGGCGCCGCGCGGAGTTGTGGGAAGCATCACCCGGGGCCCTTTGAATGAGCGCTTACCGGATGGGTACCGGAGGGGTGGGTGGCGTGTGCACAGGTGACCGTATATCGCTCCATCCCACTGCTGAGCGGCGGGAGTTGATGGCACGATGGTGGCTGCGGGGGTGTGCGGGGTCGCGTGCTTCCGGGGCCTGTGAGACGTGTGCGACTGAGGGTGGGATGTTGTGGCCATTTCCCTGTCATTGGTGCTGCTGGTGGGCATCATCCTGGTGATAATGATCCGGAATGGCCGGGTCAAGTGGGGCCCTGCCCTCGTCGCGATCCTCTTCGGCTTCCTGCTCGCCTCGTCCAACGTCGCGCCGGACATCCAGAAGTTCCTCGACTCGGCCGCCGAGGCGATTGCCGACATCAATCCCTGACGCCGCCCTGGCTCAACCCCTGAGGCATCCGCGCCCCGCGTCACGGGGGAGCGGATGCCCGGGCGTACGTACGTGTGCGCACAAGCAAACGGCCCGGCTCCGGGGAGTTCCCCGGGCCGGGCCGAAAGCAGTGGAGCGGGCGACGGGAATCGAACCCGCGTAGCCAGTTTGGAAGACTGGGGCTCTACCATTGAGCTACGCCCGCACACGCCGCGTACACGGATGCACCGGTCACCCGGACACCTCCGCCCAGGCATGATCACCCGGATCGCGGCACGAGATGCATGGTAGCGGTTCTCCACCGTTCCCCGCACACCCTTGCCCACCAGTCGAATAACCGGCAGCCGGGGGGTCCGCGGGCATGTACCCTACGTGTCGCACCGACGGGGTGTGGCGCAGCTTGGTAGCGCGTCCGCTTTGGGAGCGGAAGGTCGTCGGTTCGAATCCGGCCACCCCGACCATCCACAGGCGTCAAGATCGCGTTGTGGGGCCCGTCATGCTTGCGGTTACTATGCAAGCTGCGTGTCTGTGTCTTTTTAACCGGACGCGAATCCGCTGCGACGCGACAGCGCACCGCAGCTGAACACCACACGTCAGCCCCCAAGGAGACCGAACCGTGAAGAGCGCCGTGGAGAACCTGAACCCGACCCGGGTTCGGCTCACTGTCGAGGTGCCCTTCGAGGAGCTCAAGCCCAGCCTCGACGCGGCGTACAAGAAGATCAACCAGCAGGTCACGGTGCCTGGGTTCCGTAAGGGCAAGATCCCGGCCCGCATCATCGACCAGCGGTTCGGTCGTGGCGCCGTGCTGGAAGAGGCCGTCAACGAGGCGCTCCCGAAGTTCTACACCGACGCGGTCAACGAGGGTGAGCTGAACCCGCTCGGCCAGCCCGAGGTGGACATCACCGAGCTCAAGGACAACGAGCTCCTGACCTTCACCGCCGAGGTCGACATCCGCCCGACGATCGAGATCCCGGACTACTCCGGTATCGAGGTCACCGTCGACGCCGTGGAGGTCTCGGACGAGGACCTCGACAAGTCCGTCGAGCAGCTGCGCGAGCGGTTCGCCACCACCAGCCCGGTGGAGCGCGCCGCCGCCGAGGGCGACATCGTCGTGATCGACCTGGAGGCCAAGGTCGAGGACGAGGTCCTGGAGGACGGTGTCGCCACCGGCGTCACCTACACCATCGGCTCGGGCGAGCTGCTGGACGGCATCGACGAGGCCGTGACCGGCCTGGAGGCGGGTGGCGAGGCCACCTTCACCTCCGAGCTCAAGGGCGGCTCCGCCCAGGGCAAGGAGGCCGAGGTCTCGGTCAAGGTCTCCGAGGTCAAGGCCCGTGAGCTGCCGGAGCTCGACGACGACTTCGCCCAGCTGGCCAGCGAGTTCGACACCCTCGAGGAGCTGCGCGCGGACAGCCGTAAGCGCCTGGAGCGGTCGAAGAAGTTCGAGCAGGCCACCCAGGCCCAGGAGAAGGTGCTGGACGCCCTGCTGGAGCTGGTCGAGGTGCCGATCCCCGAGAAGCTCCTCGAGGAAGAGATCAACACCCGTAAGCACAACCTCGAGCACCACCAGCTCGGGCAGATGGGCCTGAACCTCGAGTCGTACCTGCAGATGCAGGACAAGACCGCCGAGGAGTTCGACGCCGAGCTCAAGGAGCAGGCCGAGAAGGGCATCCGCACCCAGTTCGTCCTCGACGAGCTGGTCAACAAGGAGCAGCTGTCCGTCGGCCAGGAGGAGCTCACCGAGCACCTCATGCGCCGTGCGCAGTCCTCCGGCATGAGCCCGGACCAGTTCGCCCAGGCCGTCGTCGAGGGCGGCCAGGTGCCGATGCTCGTCGGCGAGGTCGCCCGCGGCAAGGCGCTGGCCGTGGTGGTCGAGGCCGCCAAGGTCGTCGACGACAAGGGCGAGACCGTCGACCTGGACGACGAGGAGGACGAGACCGGCGAGACGGTCGAGGCCACCTCCGAGGCCGTCGAGGCGCCCGCCGAGGCCGAGGCCGCGACCGAGGCCGCCGAGGAGCCCGCGGAGTCCCAGGAGAAGCAGGACAAGGCCGAGAGCTGATCCCGGTCCGCTCCACAGCCCGTAACGAACGGGCCCGAACGTCTGCACGCGTCCGGGCCCGTTCGTGTTCCGCGATGCCGGTCCGGTGCCGGAACATGCGCTCAGAGCGAACAGTTACTGATGCGGGATGGCGCCCGCCGACCAGCGCGTTAGGGTCCGTAGATACGAGGGCAGGGGAGTCTCGCAAGCCCGCCGGGGCCGCACCGGCGGCCACACCCCCGCACCCCAGAAGAAGACGCTGAGACGGCCAGTCAGCCGTCAGAGACGAGCAGGTGGATACGTGACGAATACGATGCCTTCCGCCGCCGGCGAGCCGACCGTCGGTGGCCTCGGCGACCAGGTCTACAACCGGCTGCTCGGCGAGCGGATCATCTTCCTCGGCCAGCCGGTCGACGACGACATCGCCAACAAGATCACGGCTCAGCTGCTCCTGCTCGCCGCCGATCCGGACAAGGACATTTACCTCTACATCAACTCTCCGGGCGGCTCGATCTCGGCCGGCATGGCGATCTACGACACCATGCAGTACATCCAGAACGACGTGGTCACCATCGCCATGGGCCTCGCCGCCTCGATGGGCCAGTTCCTGCTGAGCGCGGGCACCCCGGGCAAGCGTTTCGCGCTGCCCAATGCCGAGATCCTGATCCACCAGCCCTCCGCGGGTCTGGCGGGTTCCGCCTCGGACATCAAGATTCACGCCGAGCGGCTGCTGCACACCAAGAAGCGCATGGCCGAGCTGACCTCCTTCCACACCGGCCAGACGGTTGAGCAGATCGTCCGTGACTCCGACCGCGACCGCTGGTTCTCCGCCCAGGAGGCCAAGGAGTACGGCCTGGTCGACGACGTCATGACGTCCGCCTCCAGCGTTCCGGGCGGGGGCGGCACCGGGGCCTGAGTCCCGCCGTCCCGTAGCCGACCTCCAGCCCCCAGATCGCCACAGGATGGTGAAGACCCAGATGAGCAACTTCCCCGGCAGCGGCCTGTACACGGGCCCGATGGCCGAATCCCGCTATGTCGTTCCGCGTTTCGTCGAGCGCACCTCCCAGGGCATCCGCGAGTACGACCCGTACGCGAAGCTCTTCGAGGAGCGCGTGATCTTCCTGGGCGTCCAGATCGACGACGCCTCGGCCAACGACGTCATGGCGCAGCTGCTGTGCCTGGAGTCGATGGACCCGGACCGTGACATTTCGGTCTACATCAACTCGCCCGGCGGCTCGTTCACCGCGCTGACCGCCATTTACGACACGATGCAGTTCGTCAAGCCCGACATTCAGACGGTCTGCATGGGCCAGGCGGCGTCCGCCGCGGCCGTGCTGCTCGCCGCCGGTACGCCGGGCAAGCGGATGGCCCTGCCCAATGCCCGCATCCTGATCCACCAGCCGTACAGTGAGACCGGGCGTGGTCAGGTCTCCGACCTGGAGATCGCGGCCAACGAGATCCTGCGGATGCGCTCGCAGCTCGAGGAGATGCTGGCCAAGCACTCCACCACGCCCATCGAGAAGATCCGCGACGATATCGAGCGGGACAAGATCCTCACGGCCGAGGAGTCCCTGTCGTACGGTCTTGTCGACCAGATCGTTTCCACCCGCAAGACGTCGGTCGGTCTCGGCTGAATCTTCGGTGGCGACACCTCCCTTGGACCGAGTAGGTCCAAGGGGGGCCCGAACCGGGGGCCCGGCAAGGTACCGTCGTAGAGGGCTGGGGGCCCCGGCCCACGGGAAAAGAAGCAGAAAGCGCAGCGCAAGCACCCGGTTCCGCGCAGCAAAGCGGATCCAAGGCGAAGGGGAAGCACCTCGTGGCACGCATCGGTGACGGCGGCGACCTGCTCAAGTGCTCGTTCTGCGGGAAGAGCCAGAAGCAGGTGAAGAAGCTCATCGCGGGCCCGGGTGTGTACATCTGCGATGAATGCATCGATCTCTGCAACGAGATCATCGAGGAGGAGCTCGCCGAGACCTCCGAAGTGCGCTGGGAGGAACTCCCCAAGCCGCGCGAGATCTATGAATTCCTCGAGGGCTATGTGGTCGGCCAGGAGGCCGCCAAGAAGGCCCTCTCGGTCGCCGTCTACAACCACTACAAGCGGGTCCAGGCGGGCGAGAACGGCGGCCACAGCCGGGACGACGGCATCGAGTTGGCGAAGTCCAACATTCTGCTGCTCGGCCCCACCGGCTCCGGCAAGACCCTGCTCGCGCAGACCCTCGCCCGGATGCTCAACGTCCCCTTCGCCATCGCCGACGCCACCGCGCTCACCGAGGCGGGCTATGTCGGCGAGGACGTGGAGAACATCCTCCTCAAGCTGATCCAGGCCGCCGACTACGACGTCAAGAAGGCCGAGACGGGCATCATCTACATCGACGAGATCGACAAGGTGGCCCGCAAGAGCGAGAACCCCTCGATCACCCGCGATGTGTCCGGCGAGGGCGTTCAGCAGGCGCTGCTGAAGATCCTGGAAGGGACCACGGCGTCGGTGCCGCCGCAGGGCGGCCGGAAACATCCGCACCAGGAGTTCATCCAGATCGACACCACGAATGTGCTGTTCATCGTGGGCGGTGCCTTCGCCGGTCTGGAGAAGATCATCGAGTCGCGGGCGGGTGCCAAGGGCATCGGGTTCGGCGCCACGATCCGCTCCAAGCGCGAGATCGAGGCGAGCGACCAGTTCCAGGAGGTCATGCCCGAGGACCTGGTGAAGTTCGGGATGATCCCGGAATTCATCGGCCGTCTCCCGGTCATCACCTCGGTCCACAACCTCGACCGTGAGGCGCTGCTGCAGATCCTCGTCGAGCCGCGGAACGCGCTGGTGAAGCAGTACCAGCGGCTGTTCGAACTCGACGGTGTGGAGCTGGACTTCGACCGCCCTGCCCTGGAGGCCATCGCCGACCAGGCGATCCTGCGCGGCACCGGGGCCCGGGGCCTGCGCGCCATCATCGAGGAAGTGCTGATGTCGGCGATGTACGAGGTGCCGTCCCGCAAGGACGTGGCCCGCGTCGTCATCACGGAGGACGTCGTGCACTCCAATGTGAATCCCACGCTGGTGCCCCGTACCCGGGGCACCGAGCCGGGCGAGCGGCACGAGAAGAGCGCGTAGCCGCCGCCCCGCACGCGTAGCCGCCCCGCAGAGAGCATGCGAAGAGGGCCCCGGTCTCCCGGGGCCCTCTTCGTGTCGTACGCGCCCTGTGGGCGTCTTGCGGGCGGTTCAGGCGGGCTTGCGGGTGTCCTGGTAGATGCCCGCGGTCACCTTGGCGAAGGACTCCATGTCGGCGTCCGATGCCGAGGTGTTCTCCGCGTTGACGTCGAGCACCATCGCCGCGTCCGTCTCCTCCGCCCAGACACAGGCCGGGGCGTAGATCCGGTCGTAGAGCTTGACCACCTCGCACTCCACCGAGGGGCCGTCGCCGCCCTCCGGCTGGAACCGCTTGCGCTTCTCCTCCACCGTGGGGGAGCCGTCGCCGCCCGCGAAGCCCTTGAACATTTCGTCCCGGACCGCCTCCGGGTCCCTGATCTCGCCGTACATCCCGGAGAAGGCGAGCCCCGAGTTGTCGTCGTCCGACCGCTTGTACTGGGCCAGGACCGAGGTCGCGCCCTCGGGCATGCTGCCCTGCACGCTGGTGCCCTCGTTGTCGAGGTCGTCCGTGCCCTTGTCCAGCGTGTAGGTGCCGTCGTCGAGCGTCTTGGGGGTGACCAGCTTCATCGACTTCGGGCCGTCGTCGCCGCCGGACAGCACCACGGCGCCGGTGACGATCGCGCCCACCACCACGAGCCCGGCCACCGTCACCGCGATGATCTTGGTGCGGTTGCCGCCCCCGCCGGCCGCGGGCGGCGCGGGGTAGGGCGGCTGGCCGTAGGGACCTGCCTGCTGCGGGTAGCCGTAGCCCTGCGGGGGCTGCGCTTGCGGATAGCCGTAACCCTGCGGCTGCGCGTACGGGTTGGGCCCCGCGGGCTGCTGCTGCCCTCCGCCGTACGGATTGGGCTGAGCGCCCCCGTACGGGCTGGGTCCGCCGCCGTAGGGCCCCGGCGGCGGTGGCTGGTTGTGGCTCATGGCTGTGGGGGTCCCCCTCCGGGTCGGCTGTGGCCTGTGAACTGGGCGGCCCGCTCGGCTACTTGATCTCCACGCGCGCGTCGTTGCGGACCTTCGCGGTGACCTCACCGGCCTCGTCGAGCGACATGCCGTTGCCGGACAGCGCCGCGGCCGCGTCGGAGACGACCACATAGCCCACCGTGCTGTTGTCACCCCACATGCAGATCGGGATCGTGAACCCCTTGCTGGGTATGCCGCTGGAGCTGGAGCCCTCGCCCGGGGTGAACTTGGTGTTCTGGCACTTCATCACGGCGTTCTCGAAGCCGCTGGGCGACACCGACTCCGGGCTGCCCACGAGCTCGGCCTTCATCCCGCTGCTGGTCGAGGAGTCCTTCTCGGCCTCCTGAGCGATCTTCGCAAAGCCGCCGTCGACAACCGACTCCGGGTCCTTCACCTCGCCCCAGACCCCGTTGAGCTGGAGCTTCTTCACGCTCATGCCCTCGCCGGACTTGTACTCCGCGCTCACCGGCTCGGGGTTGCTGACGCCGAACTTCTCGAAGTCGTCCGCGTCCGAGGAGGTGAGACCGCCGCCGGAGCCGGAGGACTCCTTGGTGTAGTCGCCGGCCACCGTCTGGGGGGTGGTGAGCTTGTACCGCTTGCCGTCGTCGGCGACCTTACCGCCGCCACCGCCGCCGTTGTCGTCCCCGCCCTGGACCATCAGGACGCCGCCGACGACCGCGGCCACCACGACCACCGCGCCGATCGCGAGCCACAGGCCCTTCTTCTTGCCGCCGCCCTGGCCCGGGTCCGGCTGGTACGGGCCCGGCATGCCCGGCTGGCCGTACGGCTGCTGCTGCTGGCCGTACGGGTTCGGGGGCTGTCCGTAGGGGCCCGGCTGCCCCTGCGGCTGCCCGGGGTAGCCGTAGCCCGGCTGCGGCGGCTGCGGCGGCTGTCCGTAGGGACCCGGCTGCTGCGGGTAGCCGTAGCCGGGCTGGCCGGACGCACCACCCTGTCCGTAGGGACCCGGCTGCCCGGGCTGCTGGCCGTAGGGGCCCGGCTGGTTGTAGCTCATCTGTATCCCTCGTTGGTGAAACCGCTGTTGTGTTGCTGTTCGCCGGTCGCGGGCTAGCCGTCGATCTCGACGCGCGCGTCCTCGCGCACCTTGGCCGTGAGGCCGGCGGCGTCCTCAAGGGACATACCACCGCCGAGCACCGCGGCTGCCGGGTCCGCCATGACTGTGACGCCCAGGGTGTCCTTGTCGCCCCAGACGCACGCGGGGGCCTCCATGGATCCCTGATCCGAGGTGAACTTCATGGACTGGCACTTCAGGACGTCCCCGTCGAAGCCGTCCGGGGAGAACGTCTGGGGGCTGCCCTTGGCCTGCGCTGTGCCGTTGTCCTGCAGCGTCTTGACGATGACCGCCAGTGCGAGGTCCGCGCCCCGCGCCGGGTCGGTCACATCGCCCCAGACGCCGGTGAACTTCAGCATCTCCTTGCCGGAGCTCTGGTAGTCGGCCGCCACCAGATGCGGGTCCTTGACGACCGGCACCTGCTGGAGGTCCTTCCGGCCCGCCGCGGACAGATCGCTGTCGTCCGTGCCCGAGCCCTGGCGCTCGTAGTCCGCGGCCACGGTCTTGGGCGTGGTCAGCTTGTACGGACCGCCGCTGCCGCCGCCGAACAGCATGAACGCCCCCGCCCCCAGCGCCCCCACGACCACCACCGCACCGACCGCGAGACCCACCGTGCGGCCCTTGCCGCGGCCACCGGCCGCCGGTCCCTGGGACGGCGGCGCCTGGGGCCCGCCGTAGTAGCCCGGGCCCTGCTGGGGCACGGGGCCCGGCTGCTGCGGCTGGGGAGGCTGAGGCGGCTGCCCGTAAGGATTCGCGGGCTGAGGATGTCCATAGCCGCCGGACCCGCCGTAGGGGTTCGGCTGACCGTAGCCCCCCTGCGGCGGTTGGCCGTAGCCCGGTGTCTGCGCATACGGATTGGGCACCGGCGGCTGGCCGGCGCCGTACGCCCCTGGCTGGCCCCCGTAGGGGCCGGGCTGCGGCGGCGGCTGCTGATGGCTCATGTGCCTCTCCTTATGCGCATGACAGTTCCAAACATCCTTCCCGACGCCTCAGGGCGCCTTGGCCCCGGGGCCACAACGGGTTCGTAACGGAAGGCCGTGGCCCTTTAGACTGCGGAGGTGACCGAGAACTCTTCGCAGCGCCCCACGAGCGGGCCGAACAGCCACCCCGAACTGCCGACCCAGTACGCGCCGGCCGATGTAGAGGGGCCGCTGTACGAGCGCTGGGTAGAGCGCGGTTACTTCGAGGCGGACGCGAAGAGCGACAAAGAGCCCTACACCATCGTCATCCCGCCCCCCAATGTGACCGGCTCGCTCCACCTCGGCCATGCCTTCGAGCACACGATCATCGATGCGCTCACCCGGCGCAAGCGAATGCAGGGCTTTGAGACGCTCTGGCAGCCCGGTATGGACCACGCCGGTATCGCCACGCAGAACGTCGTCGAGCGCGAGCTGGCCAAGGAGGGCGTCTCCCGCCACGACCTGGGCCGCGAGGCGTTCGTCGAGCGCGTCTGGCAGTGGAAGGGCGAGTCCGGCGGACAGATCTCCGGCCAGATGCGGCGCCTGGGCGACGGCGTCGCCTGGAACCGCGAGCGCTTCACCATGGACGAGGGGCTCTCCAAGGCCGTCCAGACGATCTTCAAGCGGCTCTACGAGGACGAGCTGATCTACCGCGCCGAGCGCATCATCAACTGGTGCCCGCGCTGCCTTACGGCCATCTCGGACATCGAGGTGGAGTACGACGACGATGACGGCGAGCTCGTCTCGATCCGGTACGGCGATCTGGAAGAAGGGGCGGCGCGTAGCGCCTCGGTTGAGGGTGGTGGCGGGCGACGGGCGGGCGCGTCCATCATCGTGGCGACCACCCGCGCCGAGACGATGCTGGGCGACACCGCGGTCGCCGTCCACCCCGACGACGAGCGCTACCGCCATCTGGTCGGCACCGAGATCGAACTGCCGCTCACCGGCCGCCGGATCCCGATCGTCGCCGACGAGCATGTCGACCCCGAGTTCGGCACCGGCGCGGTCAAGGTCACCCCGGCCCACGACCCGAACGACTTCGAGATCGGGCAGCGGCACGGCCTGCCGAACCTGACCGTCATGGACGAGCACGCGGTCATCACCGCCCACGGCCCCTTCCAGGGCCTGGACCGGCTGGAGGCGCGCAGCGCCGTCGTCGGCGCGCTGCGCGCCGAGGGCCGGATCGTCGCCGAGAAGCGCCCGTACACCCACTCCGTGGGCCACTGCTCGCGCTGTAAGACGACCATCGAGCCGCGGCTGTCCATGCAGTGGTGGGTCAAGGTCGGCCCGCTGGCCAAGGCCGCGGGCGACGCGGTCCGCGACGGCCGGGTGAAGATCCACCCGGAGGACATGTCGAAGCGCTACTTCGACTGGGTCGACAACCTCCACGACTGGTGCATCTCGCGCCAGCTCTGGTGGGGTCACCGGATCCCGGTCTGGTACGGGCCGAACGGCGAGGTCGTCTGCGTCGGACCGAACGAGGAGCCGCCGAGCGGCGAGGGCTGGCACCAGGACAGCGATGTCCTGGACACGTGGTTCTCGTCCGGCCTGTGGCCGTTCTCCACGCTCGGCTGGCCCGAGCAGACCGAGAGCATGGCGAAGTTCTATCCGAACTCGGTCCTGGTCACCGGCTACGACATCCTCTTCTTCTGGGTCGCCCGGATGATGATGTTCGGCCTGTACGCGATGGACGGCACCCCGCCGTTCCACACCATCGCGCTGCACGGCATGGTCCGTGACCAGTTCGGCAAGAAGATGTCCAAGTCCTTTGGCAACGCGGTCAACCCGCTGGACTGGATGGACACTTATGGCTCGGACGCGGTCCGCTTCACCCTGGCCCGGGGCGCCAACCCCGGCGTCGACGTCCCGATCGGCGAGGACTGGGTCCAGGCGTCCCGCAACTTCGCCAACAAGATCTGGAACGCGACCCGCTTCGCGCTGATGAACGGCGCGACGGTCGAGGGCGAACTGCCCGCCCCCGAGCGGCTGTCCGCCACCGACCGCTGGATCCTGTCCCGGCTGAACGAGGTCGTCGCCGAGGTCGACGCGCACTACGAGGACTACCAGTTCGCCAAGCTCTCCGACGTCCTCTACCACTTCGCGTGGGACGAGGTCTTCGACTGGTACGTCGAGCTGTCCAAGACCACCTTCGCCAAGGGCGGTGCGGAGGCCGACGCCGCGCGGCGCGTCCTCGGCGAGGTCCTGGACGTCACGCTGCGGCTGCTGCACCCGGTGGTCCCGTTCGTCACCGAGAAGCTGTGGACCTCGCTGACCGGCCAGGAGTCCGTCGTCATCGCGGACTGGCCCGGCGACAGCGGCTTCCGGGACGAGGCGGCCGAGCGGGAGATCGAGAACCTCCAGCAGGTGGTCACCGAGGTCCGCCGGTTCCGCGCCGACCAGGGCCTTCAGCCCGGTCAGCGGGTCCCGGCGCGGCTGGAGCTGTCCGGCACCTCGCTCGCCGCCCACGAGGACGCCATGCGTTCGTTGCTGCGCCTCCAGCCGGCCGGTGAGGACTTCACGGCCACCGCCTCGCTGCCGGTCGCGGGCGCGACGGTGGCGCTGGACCTCTCCGGTGCGATCGACGTCGAGGCCGAGCGCAAGCGGCTGGCCAAGGACCTGGCCGCGGCCGAGAAGGACAAGGCGCAGACGACCGCGAAGCTGTCCAACGAGGGCTTCCTGGCCAAGGCCCCCGACCATGTCGTGGAGAAGATCCGCACTCGGCAGGCGACCGCCGAGGCCGATATCGCGCGGATCACCGCCCAGTTGGCGGCCCTCCCCAAGGGCTGACAAGGGTTGACCGAGGGCCGACCGAAAGCCGGTCGGCACTGATCGCATGAGGCGCCCCCCGCCGGATTCCGGCGGGGGCGCTTTGCTGTGTGCGATGTGCCACAGATGCCCGGAGAAGCCGCACAAACGCCGCACAGACGCCGCACAGCAAAGCCCCACCGGGAACCAAACACTCCCTTCCGGGAGTTCTCCGGCAGTACGTCCCGGAAGGAGCTCCACCCTCCATGAACAAGCCGCTGCGAAGGGCCTCCATCTTCTCGCTTCTGCTCGTGCTGTCCCTGCTCGCCTGGGCCACCTATGTGCAGCTGGCGAGAGGCGACAGTCTCCGGGACAACTCGCACAACAGCCGTGTGGCCATCTCCCAGTACGCCGGCCCGCTGGGCGACATCCTGGCCGGCGGCAAGCCGATCACCGGCTCGGCCTCCACCGACGGCGACCTGAAGTACAAGCGCACCTACACCGACGGCAAGCTCTGGGCCCCGGTCACCGGCTATGCCTCCCAGTCCTACGGCAGCACTCAGCTGGAGGCCCTGGACCGGCAGGTCCTCGACGGCTCCGACAGCCGGCTGAAGAACCCGCTCGAGGCGGTGACGCGGGAGCGGTCCAAGCCCGGCGATGTGATCACCACGATCAATCCGGCCGTACAGAAGGCCGCCTATGAGGGCCTGGGCAACAAGACCGGCGCGGCCGTGGCGCTCGACCCCACGACCGGCGCCGTCCTGGGCCTGGCCAGCACGCCCTCGTACGACCCCGGCAGCTTCGCGGGCTCCTCCACCAAGGACCAGAAGGCGTGGCTCGCGCTGCAGAAGGACGAGAAGCAGCCGATGCTGAACCGCGCGCTGCGCCAGACGTACCCGCCGGGCTCGACCTTCAAGGTCCTGGTCGCCGCCGCGGCGCTGGAGAACGGGCTGTACTCATCGGTGGACGAGCCGACCAAGAGCCCGGATCCGTACCGGCTGCCGGGCACGGTCACCGATATGCACAACGAGAACAGGTCGGCGCCCTGTGAGAACGCGACGATACGCACCGCCCTGGAGTACTCGTGCAACACGGTCTTCGCGAAGATGGCCGTGGACCTGGGCCAGTCCAAGGTGGCGGCGCAGGCCGAGAAGCTGGGCTTCGACGACTCCAAGCTGGACATCCCGGTGCGCGCCGCGAAGAGCCTGTACCCGAGCGGGATGAACGATTCGCAGACGGCCCTGAGCGGTATGGGCCAGTTCGATGTGACGGCCACTCCGCTGCAGATGGCGATGGTCTCCTCGGCCATCGCGAACGACGGCAAGCTGATGACGCCGTACGAGGTCGACCGCACCACGGACGGCAGCGCCTCCGCCCTGGACCGTAACCAGGGCAAGACCTACGGCGAGGCGATGTCCAAGCACACCGCGTCCGAGCTGCAGTCCGCGATGGGGACGGTCGTGGACGAGGGCACCGGGACCAACGCGAAGATCCCCGGGGTGACGGTGGGCGGCAAGACCGGCACCGCCCAGCACGGTGAGAACAACAGCGCCAATCCCTACGCGTGGTTCATCAGCTACGCGGACGCCGGCAACGGCCACAAGGTCGCGGTCGCGGTGGTGGTCGAGGACAGCGACGCGGCCCGCGCAGACATTTCTGGTGGCGGTCTCGCGGGGCCGATCGCGAAGTCGATGATGAAGGCCGCATTGGCCGATACCGGGTCGTGACCCCGGGGATGGCGCTGGCCCGGCTTGTCACCCCTGCCTCGTAGACTGGTCGGCGTGAGCGAGGAGCGCCCCCAGAACGAGTCCGACGAGTTCGAAGAGATCGTCGAAGCCGAGACCGACCGCGACCCCGATCTGGCGGTGATCGAGGCCGGTAGCCGGACGCTGCGTGCGCAGTCCGGGCCACCGCAGGGGGACGGCATTCCCTCCCGCCCGGCCGACCCGGAGGTGGACCGCGCCCTGCGCGAGGTGGAGGGCGAGCTGGCCAAGCGCTGGCCGGAGACCAAGCTGGACCCGTCGCTGGTGCGCATCGAGTCGCTGATGGACATCCTCGGCTCGCCGCAGCGGGCCTATCCCTCGATCCACATCACCGGCACGAACGGCAAGACCAGCACCGCCCGTATGGTCGAGTCGCTGCTCGGCGCCTTCGAGCTGCGCACCGGCCGCTACACCAGCCCTCATGTCCAGTCGATCACCGAGCGGATCAGCCTGGACGGGGCGCCGATCTCCGCCGAGCGGTTCATCGAGACGTACCAGGACATCCAGCCGTACATCGAGATGGTCGACGCCCAGCAGGAGCACCGGCTGTCCTTCTTCGAGGTGCTCACCGGGATGGCGTACGCGGCCTTCGCGGACGCGCCCGTGGACATCGCGGTGGTCGAGGTCGGCATGGGCGGCTCGTGGGACGCCACCAATGTGGTCGACGCGGGCGTCGCGGTGATCATGCCGATCTCGCTGGACCACACCGACCGGCTCGGCACCACTCCTGAGCAGATCGCCACGGAGAAGGCCGGCATAGTGAAGCAGGACGCCACCGTGGTGCTCGCGCAGCAGCCGGTGGAGGCCGCCTCCGTGGTGCTCAAGCGCGCCGTCGAGGTGGACGCCACGGTCGCCCGCGAGGGCATGGAGTTCGGTGTGCTCTCCCGGGAGGTGGCGGTCGGCGGTCAGCTGCTGACCCTGCGCGGCCTCGGTGGGGAGTACCCCGATGTCTTCCTCCCGCTGCACGGCGCCCACCAGGCGCACAACGCGGCGATGGCGCTGGCCGCGGTCGAGGCGTTCTTCGGCGTCGGCTCCCAGCACGCCCGCACGCTCGATATCGACACGATCCGCTCCGCCTTCGCCTCCGTGACCTCGCCGGGCCGGATGGAGGTCGTGCGCCGCAGCCCCACCGTGGTGCTGGACGCCGCACACAACCCCGCCGGCGCCCGTGCGGCGGCCGAGGCGGTCACCGAGTCCTTCGACTTCAGCCGGCTGGTCGGCGTGGTCGGGGCGAGCGCCGACAAGGATGTGCGCGGTCTGCTGGAAGCCTTCGAGCCGATCTTCGCCGAGGTCGTGGTGACCCGCAATTCCAGCCATCGCTCGATGGACCCGGATGAGCTGGCCGCGATCGCCGTCGAGGTCTTCGGCTCCGACCGGGTCCAGGTCGAGCCGCGGCTGGACGACGCCCTGGAGGAAGCCATCACCCTGGCGGAGGAAGAGGGCGAATACGCCGGAGCGGGTGTGCTGGTGACCGGGTCGGTGATCACGGTCGGCGAGGCCCGGCTGCTTCTGGGAAGGGGCTGATATGCGAACGCTGTGCGCTTCCACCCTCATCGGTGAGTTCTTTGTGATCGGCTTCGCCGGGCTGGTCGCGATGAAGACGTCCGGGCTGTCGATGGGCACCGTCTGGACGGTCAGCGGGATCGCCATGGCGCTGTGTGTGGTGCTGTGCGGGATGCTGAGCCGTCCGGGCGCGGTGCAGATCGGCTGGGCCCTGCAGATCGGCCTGGTGCTGAGCGGCTTCGTGGTGACCACGATGTTCGTCCTCGGGGTGGTCTTCGCCGCGCTGTGGTGGGCCTCGGTCCACTTCGGCCGTAAGGTCGACGAGGCGAAGGCGCGGTTCGCCGCGGCCGCGGCCGCCTCGCCTGACACTGCGTGACGTGGCCCTCGTTCACCCATGTAGCCTCTGCCTCACAGCGCCACCCGCACGCCATTTCCCAAAGGAGCCCGCACCGTGAGCCAGCGCACGCTCGTCCTTCTCAAGCCCGACGCCGTCCGACGCGGTCTGGTGGGCGAGATTCTGGGGCGGATCGAGAAGAAGGCGGGCTGGACGATCAGCGCCCTCGAGCTGCGTCAGCTGGACCGTGAGGTCCTGGAGCAGCACTACGCCGAGCATGTCGGCAAGCCCTTCTACGAGCCGCTGATGGAGTTCATGGCCTCCGCTCCGGCCGTGGCGCTGGTCGTCGAGGGCGAGCGGGTCATCGAGGGCGTCCGGGCGCTGGCCGGGCCGACTGACCCGATCGCCGCCGCGCCCGGGTCCATCCGTGGCGATTTCGGCACCATCGTTCGGGAAAATCTGATCCATGCCTCGGACTCGGAGGAGTCCGCCGAACGGGAAATCAAGATTTTCTTTCCCGGGCTCGCCTGATCCCGATCCGATCGGTACTGATCGGCCATCAGTTTGATCATCAGCTTGCCACACCCCTGCTGACCTGGGGGCGGCCGAATTACCCGGCCGCCCTTCGGCATATGCGAGCCGATCGGGGGAACGCATCTCCGCGACACGACGTCACCATTAGAGGAGGCGGGGTCGTGTTCTGCTGACAATGGCGGAGGACCCCCGCAGCGTGTTCGAGCGGGCGTGACTACGATGAAGCTTCCGCGCCTCGCAGCGCACACCCATCCTGCCGACCTCTAGCAAGCAATCGCTCCAGCAGGGAAGGCCTGACGTATCCTCATGGGGAACAACATGTCGTTCATCGGCCGTGACATGGCTGTCGACCTCGGGACCGCCAACACGCTGGTGTACGTCAGGGGCCGCGGGATCGTCCTCAACGAGCCATCCGTCGTCGCCATCAACACCAACACGGGCGGAATTCTCGCCGTGGGCGCCGAGGCGAAGAAGATGATCGGCCGCACCCCTGGCAACATCGTCGCTGTGCGTCCGCTCAAGGACGGCGTTATCGCCGACTTCGAGATCACCGAGCGGATGTTGCGGTACTTCATCCTGAAAATTCATAAGCGCCGCTATCTCGCCCGGCCCCGTGTGGTCGTCTGTGTGCCGTCCGGTATCACCGGAGTCGAGCGCCGTGCCGTCATCGAGGCGTCCACCCAGGCGGGCGCCCGCCAGGTGCACATCATCGAGGAGCCCATGGCCGCGGCCATCGGTTCCGGCCTTCCGGTCCACGAGGCCACCGGCAACATGGTCGTGGACATCGGCGGTGGCACCACCGAGGTCGCCGTCATCTCGCTGGGCGGCATCGTCACCGCGCAGTCCATCCGGGTGGCGGGCGATGAGCTGGACAACGCGATCATCCAGCACATCAAGAAGGAGTACAGCCTGCTGCTCGGCGAGCGCACCGCCGAGAACATCAAGATCACCATCGGCTCCGCCTCCGAGAGCGACGAGGAGGAGCACACCGAGATCCGCGGCCGTGACCTCGTCAGCGGCCTCCCCAAGACCGTCGTGATCTCGGCCGCCGAGGTCCGCAAGGCCATGGAGGAGCCGGTCAACTCGATCGTCGACGCCGTCAAGACCACCCTCGACAAGTGCCCCCCGGAGCTCTCCGGCGACGTCATGGACCGCGGCATCGTGCTCACCGGCGGCGGTGCGCTGCTGCGCGGCCTGGATGAGCGGCTGCGCCAGGAGACCGGGATGCCGATCCATATCGCCGAGGACCCGCTGGACTCCGTCGCGCTCGGATCCGGCAAGTGCGTGGAGGAGTTCGAGGCGCTCCAGCAGGTGCTGGACGCCCAGCCCCGCAGATGACAATCCGGCGAACCGGCCGTGCGGGTGGTTGGCTGCCCGTGCGGCGGAACGCTGATATACAGGCATAAGGCTCCCCAGGACCGGCCGGTCACCACATCTCCGGCACCGGCACCGGTCCGACTTCGACGAGGAAGGCACGTCGCCGCACGTGAGGGACACACGAGAGAGCCGGCTGCTCCTGGTGCTGCTGGTCGCCATCGCGTTCGCGCTGATCACGGTGGATATCCGCGGCGGCGAGGACTCACCCCTCGATGGCGCACGTCAGGCCGCCGCTTCCGTCTTCGGGCCCGTGGAGGACGGCGTCGCGTCCGCCGTCGACCCGGTCGGCAACGCCGTCGCGGCCGTACGGGAATCGGGCGACCGGCACGACCGGGTCCGCCGCCTGGAGGAAGAGAACACCAAACTCAAGCAAAAGCTCGGCAACGACTCCCGGAACCGCGCCCGCTCGGCCGAGCTCGACAAGCTGCTCAAGACCGCGGGCGCCGGCCAATACGGCATCAAGGGCGCCCAGGTCATCGGCATCGGCGCCGCCCAGGGCTTCTCCTGGACCGTCACCCTCGACATCGGCAGCAACGACGGCATCCGCCGCGACATGACCGTCATCAACGGCGACGGGCTGGTCGGCCGGGTCACCACCGTCGGCTCCTCGACGGCGACCGTGCTGCTCGCCATCGACCCGGACTTCACCGTCGGCACCCGTATGGAGGGGTCGGGCGAGCTCGGCTTCGCCACCGGGCGCGGCGACCGCTCGCTCCACGTGCAGCTCCTCAACGGCAAGGCCCGGATCAAGCAGGGCGACCGGATGGTCACCTTCGGCTCCCAGGCGGACAAGCCGTTCGTCCCCGGAGTCCCGGTCGGCAAGGTCGTGCGCGTCGACCCCACCGGAGGGGATCTCACCCGAACGCTTCAAGTGCGCCCGTACGTGCGGTTCAGCAAGCTGGACATCGTCGGGGTCGTCGTCCAGCCGCCGCGCGGCAACCCGCGTGACACCGTGCTGCCGCCCAAGCCCGCGAAGCCCAAGCCGACGCCCACGGTCACCGTCACGGCCAACCCCTCCGCCACCGCCACGAGCCCGGCCGCCAACAGGAGCTGACCGATGCTGCACCTCAACCGGATCGTCCTGTCGACCTGCCTGGTGGTCTTCGCCCTCGTCGTCCAGATCTGTGTGCTGGCCCGGCTCCAACTGCCCGGCGCCGTCCCGGACCTGCTGCTTCTCGTCGTGCTCGGTCTCGCGCTCGTCTACGGCCACACCGGCGGTGCGCTCATCGGCTTCGCCGCGGGCCTGCTCGCCGACCTCGCCCCGCCCGCCGACCACGCCGCCGGGCGCTATGCCCTGGTGCTCTGCGTCATCGGCTATCTGGCGGGGCTCGCCAAGCCGGAGTCCGGCCAGCTCAGGTCGGCCACCGGGCCGATGCTGGTGGTCGTGGCGGCGGCCATCGGCGCCACGCTGCTGTACGCGGGGGTCGGCATCCTGGTGGGCGACGACGCGGCCCGTCAGGTGGGCCTGGGCAAGCTGCTGTTCACCGCGGCCCTCTACGACCTGCTGCTGGCACCCTTCACGGTGCCGCTGATCATGGGGCTCGCCAGACGGAGTGAGAACGATCCGATGGCCGACAGCGCGGGCGGCGGCGGTGAGAGCACGTCCCGCTGGATCAGCGCGGCGGGCGGCGTCAGCACCGGCCGGGTCGGCCGGATGAGCCGGCTCAGGCGCCCGGGCCGGGCGGCCCGGATCGGCAGCCAGCGCGGCGGGCTGCTGGCCCGCACCGGGAAGAACAGGACGGCACGCATCAAGGGGGTCAAGCGCCTGTGAGCACAGCCCTCCCGTCGCCCGCCGCCCTCCCCTCTGTCGTCTCCGTTCGTCCTCTCGTCGCCCACCACCGCCCTCAGGGGATGCCATGAGTAATATCCCCGAGACCGGACGGACCCCCCGGGTCACCATCCGGCTCGTCGGCCTCCAGATCCTGGTCTTCTCGCTGCTGCTGACCCTCGGCGGGCGCCTGTGGTACCTGCAGATCCGCAACGGCGACGAGTACACCGCCGAAGCCGCCAACAACCACGTCCAGCAGGTCGTCCACCCCGCCGTGCGCGGCTCCATACTGGACGCCCGCGGGGTGCCGCTCGCCGACAACGAGACCCGTCTGGTCGTCTCCGCCAGCCGCACCGAGTTGATGAAGATGCCGGACGACGGCAAGGCCGCTCTCACCCGTCTGGCCGACGTCCTGGGCATGAAGCCCAAGGACGTCATGGACAAGGTCCGGCTGTGCGACGCCAAGACCCCGCAGCCGTGCTGGAACGGCTCCCCGTACCAGCCCATCCCGATCACGGACGAGGCCAGCGCCAAGCAGGCGCTGCAGATCCGCGAGCGCGAAGAGGACTTCCCCGGGATCAGCGCCGAGCCCACCGCCGTGCGCCGCTACGCCGCTCCGGCCGGCTCCAACGCCGCCCAGGTGCTCGGCTATCTCTCCCCGGTCACCGATGAGCAGGTGAAGGAGGCCGAGCACACCAAGTCGCCGCTGCTCCGCTCGGACCAGGTCGGCAGCAACGGCCTCGAGCGCCAGTACGACAGCGAGCTGCGCGGCAAGGCCGGGGTGACCCGCTACGAGGTCGACAACCTCGGCCGTGTCATCGGTCAGCGGGAGAGCCAGCGGGCCCGTCCCGGCGACAACGTCGTCACCAGCATCGACTCGCGCGTCCAATCGGTCGCGGAGAAGGAGCTGGAGCAGGCGATGCGGGACGCCCGCAAGCAGCACGACCGGAACACCGGCACCAACTACAAGGCGGACTCCGGCGCGGTCGTGGTCATGGAGGCCAAGACCGGCCGGGTGGTGGCCATGGCGTCCAACCCGACGTACGACCCCAACGCCTGGGTCGGCGGCATCTCCGGCAAGGACTACAAGCAGCTCACCGGCAAGAAGTCCAACTACCCGCTGCTCAACCGGGCGATCCAGGGCCAGGCGGCCCCCGGCTCGATCTTCAAGGTCATCCCGACGACCGCCGCGATCAACGCCGGGTACTCCTTCAACGGGCCGTATCCCTGCACCAGCTCGTTCAACATCGGCAGCCAGGTCTTCAAGAACTTCGAGTCCGAGAACTACGGCGGGATCAGCCTCGGCCGCGCGCTGGAGGTCTCCTGCGACACCGTCTTCTACCACCTGGCCTACGAGCAGTGGAAGAAGGACGGCGGCAACAAGCCCAAGAAGAAGCCGGGGGACTGGTTCTACCGGACCGCCCACCAGTTCGGCCTCGGTAAGGAGACCGGCATCGACCTCCCCAACGAGGTCACCGGCCGGGTCCCGGACCGCCAGTGGAAGAAGGACTACTGGAAGGCCAACAAGGACGCCTGGTGCAAGACCGGTAAGAAGGACGGGAACTACGGCCAGCGGATCGCCTACGAGAACTGCCTCGAGGGCATGAAGATGCGCGCCGGTGACTCCGTGAACTACTCCATCGGCCAGGGCGACACCCTCGTCACCCCGATCCAGATGGCCACCATCTACTCGGCCATCAGCAACGGCGGAACGCTCTACAACCCGACCGTCGGCAAGGCGATCGTCAGCCCCGACGGCAAGGACGTCCGGGAGATCAAGCCGGAGTCGCACGGCAAGCTGCCGATGAAGGGCCAGACCCGCGACAAGATCGACAGCGCGCTCGCGGGCGTCGCCACCCGGGGCACCGCCGCCTGGCGGTTCCAGGGCTGGCCGCAGGACAAGATCCCGATGCACGCCAAGACCGGTACCGCGGAGGTCTACGGCAAGCAGACCACCTCGTGGTTCGCGACGTACACCAAGGACTACTCGATCGTCATGACGATCTCCCAGGGCGGTACCGGCTCCGGGGCCTCCGGCCCCGCGGTGCGCAAGATCTACAACGCGCTGTACGGGGTCGACGCCAAGGGCGGCATCGACAAGAAGAAGGCGCTGCTGCCCCAGCCGCAGGCCAACCTGCCGAAGATCTCCTCGGACGGCTCCATCGAGCCCCAGCCCCTGGGCAAGCGGTTCGAGGCGGCTTCGAGGGAGCGGCGGCGGGGAGCGGATTCATGAGCGCGTCCACGCACGGCTACTCCGTACGCCGCTTCACCCCTGAGCGCGGCGCCTGGAGCAAGCTCATGGCGCGCGACTCCATCGTGCGCCGCCTCGACTGGGTGCTGCTGCTCACCGCGCTGGCCCTGTCCACGATCGGTGCGGCGCTCGTCTACTCCGCCACCCGCAACCGCACCGAGCTCAACCAGGGCGATCCGTACTACTTCCTGGTCCGGCACGCCCTCAACACCGGCATCGGGCTGCTGCTCGCCATCGGCACCGTCTGGCTGGGCCATCGCACCCTGCGCGGCGCGGTCCCGGTCCTCTACGGCCTGTCCGTCGTCCTCGTCCTCGCCGTGCTCACCCCGCTGGGCTCAACGATCAACGGGGCGCACGCATGGATCGTGGTCGGCGGCGGATTCTCCCTGCAGCCGGGCGAGTTCGCCAAGATCACGATCATTCTGGGCATGGCGATGCTGCTGTCCGCGCGCGTGGACGCGGGTGACCGGCTCAACCCCGACCACCGCACCGTGGTCCAGTCGCTCGGGCTGGCCGCACTGCCCATCGCGATCGTGCTGCTGATGCCGGACCTCGGCTCGGTGATGGTCATGGCGGTGATCGTGCTCGCCGTGCTGCTCGCCTCCGGCGCGTCCAACCGCTGGATCGCGGGGCTGATCCTCACGGCCGTGCTCGGCGCACTGCTCATCTGGCAGTTGCACGTCCTCGACCAGTACCAGATCGACCGCTTCGCCGCGTTCGCCAACCCCGCGCTCGACCCGGCCGGGGTCGGCTACAACACCAACCAGGCGCGGATCGCGATCGGCTCGGGCGGTCTCACCGGTAAGGGGCTCTTCCACGGCACCCAGACCACCGGTCAGTTCGTCCCCGAGCAGCAGACCGACTTCGTCTTCACGGTCGCGGGGGAGGAGCTCGGCTTCCTCGGCGCGGGCCTGATCATCGTGCTGCTGGGGGTCGTGCTGTGGCGCGCCTGCCGGATCGCGCGCGACACCACGGAGCTGTACGGGACCGTGGTCGCGGCCGGGATCATCGCCTGGTTCGCCTTCCAGTCGTTCGAGAACATCGGGATGACGCTGGGCATCATGCCGGTGGCCGGTCTGCCGCTGCCGTTCGTCTCCTACGGCGGAACCTCGATGTTCGCCGTATGGATCGCGATCGGGCTGCTGCAGTCCATCCGAGTGCAGAGGCCCGTCTCCGCTTAGGGCTGATTGGCCCGAGTTCGGGTACGTGACATCACATGGTGGACACGAAGCAGGAGATTGAACGCAAGTACGAGGCCACCGCCGAAGAAGCCGGTCCGTCCGGGCGACCCGACCTGCCGGGTCTTCCCGAACTGACCGGGGCGGGTCCGGTCGCGACCGTGGTGAGCCGCGGTGTCGCGACCCTCGAGGCCACCTACTACGACACCCCCGGGCGACGGCTGCTGGCCGACGGCATCACCCTGCGCCACCGCACCGGCGGCGCCGACGAGGGCTGGCATCTGAAGCTGCCCGTCGGCCAGGACACCCGGGAGGAGCTGCAGGCGCCGCTCGGCACCGAGGTGCCCGCCGAGATGGTCGCGCTGCTGCGGTCGCGGGTCCGCCACGCTCCGCTGCGCCCGCTCGCCCATCTGCACACCGAGCGGGACCGTAAGGATCTGGTGGACGCCGACGGCACCGTGCTCGCCGAGGTGGCGGTCGACCGCGTGACGGCCCGGCGGCTGGCGCCGGAGGAGAGCGAGCCGGTGCGGTGGACCGAGGTCGAGGTCGAGCTCGCCGAGGGCCGGGGCCACGATCAGCGGCTGCTCGACGCGGTGGAGGGGCGGCTGCGCGACGGCGGTCTGCACCGCGCCGACACCCCCTCCAAGCTCGCCAAGGCCCTGGCCGAGACGGAGAAGGTCGCGGTCGCGGTCGAGACCGGCGGAGGCGGGCCCGGCCGGTCCGCCAAGCCCGGGAAGCCCGCGAAGAGCGCCCGTCAGGTCGAGGAGGCCGCGCCGTCGGCGGTCCGGCGGCCGCTCGGCGCCGACGACGTCGTCCTGGACTATGTACGCCGTCAGATCGACGCCATGGTGCGGCTCGACCCCGCCGTGCGCAGGGACCTGCCGGACGCGGTGCACCGGATGCGGGTCGCCACCCGCCGGCTGCGCAGCGCCTTCCGCTCCTACCGCAAGGTCCTGGACCGTACGGTGACCGATCCGATCGGCGACGAGCTGAAGTGGCTGGCCGGTGAGCTCGGCCTGGAGCGCGACCGTGAGGTGCTCACCGAGCACCTCGAAGGCCGTCTCGACGAGCTGCCGGACGACCTCCGGCTCGGCCCGGTGCCGGCCCGGCTGCACCACTGGTCGCAGGGACGGCGCGAGTCCGCCCGCGCGGCCGTCCTGGGCGCGCTGGACAGCGAGCGCTATCTCACGCTCCTGGACACCCTCGACGCCCTGGCGGCCGATCCGCCGCTGCGCCCCGCCGCCGCGAAGCCGGCCGCGCCGGTGGTCGTCAAGGCCGTGCTGCGCGACTATGAGCGGCTCGCCACCCGTATGACCACCGCCCTGGAGACGCCCCCGGGGCCGGACCGCGACGTCGCGGTCCATCAGGCCCGTAAGGCCGCCAAGCGCGTCCGCTACGCCGCCGAGACGGCCCGGCCCGCGCTCGGCAAGTCCGCCAAGAAGTTCGCCCGCCGCATGCAGGCCGTACAGGACGTGCTCGGCGACCACCAGGACAGCGTCGTCGTGCGCGAGGCGCTGCGCGCGCTGGCCACCCAGGCCCACGGCGCGGGGGAGAGCGACTTCACCTTCGGCCTGCTGTACGGCAGGGAGGAGGCGCGGGCCGCCGCCCGCGAGCGCGAGCTGCCCGGTCTGTGGGCCGATGTCTCCCGTAAGAAGCACCGGGCGGCCCTGGAGGCGTAGAGCCGTGGCGAGGGAGTCCGACGCGGCAGGTACGCTAGAGGGTCACCCCTGTCAGCTCACGAAAGTCCGCGATGTCTGTCGAGTCGGTCTTCCCACAGCTCGAGGCCCTGCTGCCGCATGTGCAGAAGCCTATCCAGTACGTAGGTGGCGAGCTCAATTCCACTGTCAAGCCGTGGGAGAGCTGCGACGTCCGCTGGTCGCTCATGTACCCGGACGCCTACGAGGTCGGTCTCCCCAACCAGGGCGTCATGATCCTTTACGAGGTCCTCAACGAGCGCGAGGGTGTGCTCGCCGAGCGCACCTACAGCGTGTGGCCGGACCTCGAGGAGCTGATGCGCGAGCACAAGGTGCCGCAGTTCACCGTGGATTCGCACCGCCCGGTGTCCGCGTTCGACTTCCTCGGCGTCTCCTTCTCCACCGAGCTGGGGTACACCAACCTGCTCACCGCGCTCGACCTCGCGGGCATCCCGCTGGACGCCCGGGACCGCACCGAGGACCACCCCGTCGTGGTCGCGGGCGGCCACGCCGCGTTCAACCCGGAGCCGATCGCCGACTTCATCGACTGCGCGGTGATCGGCGACGGTGAGCAGGCCGTGCTCGACATGACCGCGATCCTCCGCGACTGGAAGGCCGAGGGCCGCCCGGGCGGCCGCGACGAGCTGCTCTTCCGTCTCGCCCGCACCGGCAGCGTCTACGTCCCGAAGTTCTACGACGTGGAGTACCTGGCCGACGGGCGGATCGCGCGCGTCGTGCCGAACCGCTCGGGCGTGCCGTGGCGGGTGTCCAAGCACACCGTCATGGACCTCGACGAGTGGCCCTACCCGAAGCAGCCGCTGGTGCCGCTGGCCGAGACCGTCCATGAGCGGATGTCGGTGGAGATCTTCCGCGGCTGCACCCGGGGCTGCCGCTTCTGCCAGGCGGGCATGATCACCCGCCCGGTGCGCGAGCGGTCGATCACCGGCATCGGCGAGATGGTCGACAAGGGGCTGAAGGCCACCGGTTTCGAGGAGGTCGGCCTGCTGTCGCTCTCCTCCGCCGACCACACCGAGATCGGCGACATCGCCAAGGGCCTCGCCGACCGGTACGAGGAGGACAAGATCGGCCTGTCCCTCCCGTCGACCCGGGTGGACGCCTTCAACATCGACCTCGCCAACGAGCTGACCCGCAACGGGCGCCGCTCGGGCCTCACCTTCGCCCCCGAGGGCGGCAGTGAGCGCATCCGTAAGGTCATCAACAAGATGGTCTCGGAAGAGGACCTCATCCGTACGGTGGCCACCGCGTACGGCAACGGCTGGCGCCAGGTGAAGCTGTACTTCATGTGCGGTCTGCCTACCGAGACCGACGACGACGTGCTGCAGATCGCCGACATGGCGACCAAGGTCATCGCCAAGGGCCGCGAGGTGTCCGGCAAGAACGACATCCGCTGCACCGTCTCGATCGGCGGTTTCGTCCCCAAGCCGCACACCCCGTTTCAGTGGGCCCCGCAGCTGAGCGCCGAGGAGACCGACGCCCGGCTGGAGAAGCTGCGCGAGAAGATCCGCGGCGACAAGAAGTACGGCCGCTCGATCGGCTTCCGCTACCACGACGGCAAGCCCGGCATCGTCGAGGGTCTGCTCTCGCGCGGCGACCGCCGGGTGGGCGCGGTCATCCGCGCCGTCTACGAGGACGGCGGCCGCTTCGACGGCTGGCGTGAGCACTTCTCGTACGACCGGTGGATGGAGTGCGCCGAGCGGGCCCTGCCCCAGTTCGGCCTCGACCTCGACTGGTACACCACGCGCGAGCGCACCTACGAGGAGGTCCTGCCCTGGGACCACCTCGACTCGGGCCTCGACAAGGACTGGCTGTGGGAGGACTGGCAGGACTCGCTCGACGAGACCGAGGTCGAGGACTGCCGCTGGACCCCCTGCTTCGACTGCGGCGTCTGCCCGCAGATGCAGACCGAGATCCAGATCGGCCCCACCGGCCGGAAGCTGCTGCCGCTGTCGGTGAAGTAGCCGTCCGGCGGCCCTCCGTCACCGGGGGGCCCACAAAGTAGGCTGGAAGAGACCGGGGCCTTGCGGCCCTGGTGCTCGACCGCAAGGAAGTACAAGGAGACAGTCCCCTGGGCAAGCGACAGCCCGAAGGCCCCCCGCCCGCTCCCGCGGTGCAGCGCATCCGTTTGCGTTACACCAAGCGCGGCCGCCTCCGGTTCACCAGCCACCGCGACTTCCAGCGCGCCTTTGAGCGGGCGCTGCGCCGCGCCGAGGTGCCGATGGCCTACTCGGCGGGCTTCACCCCGCATCCGAAGGTGTCCTACGCCAATGCCGCACCCACCGGCACCGGCAGCGAGGCGGAGTACCTGGAGATCCAGCTGACCGAGGCGCGCGACCCCGAGAAACTCCGGGCGCTGCTCAACGAGTCGCTGCCCGCGGGGCTCGATGTGATCGAGTCCGTGGAGGCCCGCACCTCGGGGCTCGCCGACCGGCTGCAGGCGTCCGTATGGGAGATCCGGATCGACCAGGTCGCCCGGGCGGACGCCGAGCGGGCCGCCGCCGCCTTCCTCGAGGCCGACACGGTCGAGGTGGAGCGCCGGACGAAAAACGGGTTGCGAACCTTCGACGCCCGTGCGGCGGTGGCCCGGCTGGAGGTGCTTCCGCCTCGGGCCGATAGGCCCGGAGACGCTGGCTGTGCGATACTGCGGCTGGTGGTACGGCATCTGACACCTGCCGTGCGACCCGACGACGTCCTGTCCGGTCTCCGCGCTACGGCCGACCTGGCGCCGCCGGTCCCCGCAGCGGTGACCAGGCTGGCGCAGGGGCTGCTCGATGAGGAGTCCGGCACGGTGACCGACCCGCTCGCGCCCGATCGCGAGGCAGTTCAGGCCGCCCCAACCACGGCCGCCGAGCTGACCGCCGCGATGGCGCCGGGAGGTTCCGCGTAGGGCCGCCGTCGATGCGCCGCCGATGCACTTGGGAGCCACCCGGGTGCGGCTGGCGCACTGACCAGGAGACTTTCGCCGGTCCCGACACATTCGGTCCCGGTGAGCGAGACGACAGCTCCCGTGCGGCGACCGCGCCCCGGGCGGCGGCACACGCGCACAGTGCGCGGGTTGCCGGCCGGAGGCAGGCGCGGCGCCCGGGAGCGTGACGGGAGAAACGCCCGCATGCTCGAACCAATTGAGCCGACCCAACCTGTCCAGCCCCTTGGGCCGCCCGCGCCGCGTGCCGCGGCGCCCGGGGATCCCATCGAGAGCACGCCCAGCGACACCCTGCCGCCGCGCCGCCGCCGTGCGGCCTCCCGCCCGGCCGGCCCGCCGGTCGGCGGAGTGAGCGGCGCCGAGGTCACCACGCCCTCATCGCCGGCCATACCGGCCGATCAGATCGTTGCCGTCGCCGCGTCCGAGGCCGCTTCCGAGCCCGTCGCCGCCGGCGCCGCCGTGGTCACCGCGAGTGGATCCGCATCCGGGTCCGACACCGAATCCGCCGCTCCGCCCGCCCGTACGCGGCGTCGGGTGGCGCGCAAGGCGACGGCTCCGGCGGGTTCGCCGGAGGCCGCGGAGACCGTGGTGACGGCCGATGCCGGCCGTGGCGGCGAGGAGACCCAGGCCGCCGCCGAGCCCGTGGCGGAGGCCGCCCCCGAGGCCGCTCCGCCCGCTCGTACGCGCCGCCGTGCGACCCGTAAGGCGACCGCTCCGGCGGGTGCGCCCGCGGAGGCCGCGGCGCCGGACCAGGCCATCGAGCCCGAGCGGGCCGAGGAGCCGGCAGCGGCTCCGGAGGCCGAGGCGGAGACCGCGCCCGCGGCCCCTGCCCGTACGCGCCGTCGTGCGAGCCGTAAGGCCACGGCCCCCGCGGGCCCGCCGCAGGCGGAGGCCGCCGACGCGGACGCGTCGTCTGCGGCGGCCGCTGGTGGCAGTGGTGACGAGGCCACGGCCCCAGCCGCAGTCGCAGCCGACGCCCCGGCCGATGAGGTCCCGGCCGACGAGGCGCCGCGCACCCGTGCGCGTCGTCGTGCGAGCCGTAAGGCGACCGCTCCGGCGGGTGCGCCCGCGGAGGCGGAGGCCGTGGAGCCGACGGAGCCCGATGAGGCCGCGGAGGCCGAGGCCGAGGCGGAGACCGTGCCCCCGGCGCCCGCCCGTACCCGTCGCCGTGCGAGCCGTAAGGCCACCGCCCCCGCCGGAGCGCCCGCGGAGGCCGAGGCCGCCGAGGAGCCCGCCGCCGAGCAGCGGGGCGAGAGCGCCGAGGAGTCCGCCGGTACGCAGGCCGAGGAGGCGCCGCGCGGCCGCACCCGCCGCCGCGCCACCCGAGGCACCACCGCCGAGGAGCCGGGCAGCGCTCCGGAGCCGCAGACCGCCGAGGCCGAGGCCCCGGCCGCCGAGGCCGAGTCGGAGCCCGCGCCCCGTTCGCGTCGCCGGGCGGTCCGCCCGCCGACGGCCGTGTTCCAGGCGCCGGTCTTCACCGAGCCGGTCTTCCAGACGCCGGAGAGCGCCGCCGCCGAGGCCGCCGCCGCGCTGGAGGAGCCCGAGGAGGAGGAAGAGGAGCAGCCGACGGCCGAGGAGACCCCCGAGGTCGTCGAGCCCGAGGTGGCCACCGGCCGCCGTCGGCGCCGCCGCCGTGGTGGTGAGCCCGCCGAGGAGCAGCCGGAGGCCGAGGAGCCCGAGGCCGCCGAGGCCGAGTCCGGTCAGCCCGAGGGCGAGCACGGCGATGAGGAGCAGGGCGACCGTCCGGCTCGTCGCCGCCGCCGTGGTGGACGGCGTCGCCGCCGGGGCGAGGCCGCCGAGGGCGAGGGCGCCGAGGGGCGCTCCGAGGCCGAGACCGAGCGGTACGAGGACGAGTCGTCCGCCGAGGGCGAGAGCGCCGAGGAGCAGGGCGAGGGCCGGGACGAGGCGGACGCCGAGGCCGGTGAGCACGGCGGCTCCGGCAGCACCAGCAGCCGTCGTCGCCGTCGGCGCCGCCGTCGCAGCGGTGACGCGGTCGAGGCGGAGGCGGGCGGTGACGACCCGGAGCGTACGGTCGTCAAGGTCCGCGAGCCCCGGGAGCCCCGCGAGCGACGCGGCAAGGAGTCCGAGTCCGGCGCCGACGAGGTGCAGTCGATCAAGGGATCGACGCGTCTCGAGGCCAAGAAGCAGCGCCGTCGCGAGGGCCGTGAGCAGGGCCGCCGCCGCGTTCCGATCATCACCGAGGCCGAGTTCCTGGCCCGCCGGGAGGCGGTCGAGCGGGTCATGGTCGTCCGGCAGAACGGCGACCGTACCCAGATCGGCGTGCTGGAGGACAACGTCCTCGTCGAGCACTTCGTGAACAAGGAGCAGGCAACCAGCTACGTCGGCAACGTCTACCTGGGCAAGGTCCAGAACGTGCTGCCGTCGATGGAGGCCGCCTTCGTCGACATCGGCAAGGGCCGCAACGCCGTGCTGTACGCGGGCGAGGTGAACTTCGAGGCGCTGGGGCTCTCCAACGGGCCGCGCCGCATCGAGACCGCCCTGAAGTCCGGCCAGTCCGTCCTGGTGCAGGTCACCAAGGACCCGATCGGCCACAAGGGCGCCCGGCTGACCAGCCAGGTCTCCCTCCCGGGCCGGTATCTGGTCTATGTGCCCGAGGGCTCGATGACCGGCATCAGCCGCAAGCTGCCCGACACCGAGCGGGCGCGGCTGAAGCAGATCCTCAAGAAGATCGTCCCCGAGGACGCGGGAGTGATCGTCCGCACCGCCGCCGAGGGGGCGAGCGAGGAGGAGCTGTCCCGCGACGTCGCCCGGCTGCAGGCGCAGTGGGAAGAGATCAAGAAGAAGTCGAAGAGCGGCAACGCCCCGTCGCTGCTCTACGGCGAGCCCGACATGACCGTCCGGGTCGTCCGCGACATCTTCAACGAGGACTTCTCCAAGGTCATCGTCAGCGGTGACGACGCCTGGGAGACCATCCACGGCTATGTCTCGCATGTGGCGCCCGACCTCGCCGACCGGCTCCAGAAGTGGACCTCGGACGTCGACGTCTTCGCCACCTACCGGATCGACGAGCAGCTCATGAAGGCGCTGGATCGCAAGGTCTGGCTGCCCAGCGGCGGCTCGCTGGTGATCGACCGGACCGAGGCGATGGTCGTCATCGACGTCAACACCGGCAAGTTCACCGGCCAGGGCGGCAACCTGGAGGAGACGGTCACCAGGAACAACCTGGAGGCGGCCGAGGAGATCGTGCGCCAGCTTCGGCTGCGCGACCTCGGCGGCATCATCGTGATCGACTTCATCGACATGGTGCTGGAGTCCAACCGCGATCTGGTGCTGCGCAGGCTGCTGGAGTGCCTGGGCCGGGACCGTACGAAGCACCAGGTGGCGGAGGTCACCTCGCTCGGCCTGGTCCAGATGACCCGTAAGCGGGTCGGCCAGGGGCTGCTGGAGTCCTTCTCCGAGTCCTGTGTGCACTGCAACGGCCGCGGCGTGATCGTCCACATGGACCAGGCGTCGGCCGCCGGCGGCGGTGGCGGCAAGCGCAAGAAGAAGAAGTCGGCCGGTGCCGCCCAGCAGCCGGCCGAGCAGGAGCAGGCCGCCGTGGCGGAGGCCGAGCCCGAGGACGTCACCGAGGCGGCGGCCGAGATCGCGGCGGAGGCCACCCAGCCGAAGCCGGAGCCGGAGCCGGTCTTCGCGGCCGACGAAGAGCTGTACAGCAGCGCCGCGGAGGCCGAGGCCGCCGCGACCCGTGGGCGTACGCGCCGCCGTGCCACCCGTAAGGCGTCCGCTCCGGCGGGTGCCCCGAAGGCCGCCAAGGAGCCGGAGGGCTCGGTGGTCGTCGTGGCCGACGAGCCGAAGGAGGCGCCCAAGGCGGAGCCGGAGGCGGTCGCCGAGGCCCCCGCTCCCACCGAGGAGCCGGAGTCCGTGGCCCCGCTGGAGGCCGTTCCCGCGCCGCGTACGCGCCGTCGGGTGACCCGTAAGGTGACCGCCCCCGCGGGCTCGCCGACGGGCTCCGAGGAGGCGGCCGTGGTGGTCGTGAGCGCGTCTTCGACGGAGTCGGAGACCGAGCCGAAGGCGGAGGTGGCGCCCGAGGGCGAGGCCGAGTCCGAGGCGCCGGCGAAGAAGACCGCCCGTAAGGCGGCCGCCAAGAAGGCCCCCGCCAAGAAGACGGCGGCCAAGAAGACCGCCGAGAAGAAGACGGCGGCGAAGAAGACGGCGGCCAAGAAGACCACGGCGAAGAAGACGACCGCCAAGAAGACGGCGACGAAGAAGACCGCGGCGGCGGAGCAGCAGACTCCGCAGTCGGTCTCGGCCGCCGCCGACGACTGACCCGGCCGTCCGGCCGACCGGGGGGCACCCTGCCACGTGGCAGGGTGCCCCTCCGGGCTCTGGTAGCCTTAATCTTCGGCGTCTATACGCCAAACCCCTGAGCACATCCCTTCCGCTTCGCCGGAAGAGGCCGTTCGGCCGATGGTGAATCGCATGAATCCCTCGGTTGTCACGACCCCCCGTGGGCCGTGTTGGGCGGCTGGCATCAGAGGTCCTGATTTCTAGCGAGAGAGTGAGAACCGCGTGTACGCAATCGTGCGCACCGGCGGCCGCCAGCAGAAGGTGGCCGTGGGCGATGTCATCGAGGTCGACCGTCTGGCCAACAACAAGGTCGGCGACACCGTCGAGCTCTCGACTCTGCTCGTTGTCGACGGCGACGCCGTCACCAGCGACCCGTGGGTGCTGGCCGGCGTGAGGGTTCACGCCGAGGTCGTTGATCACCACAAGGGTGAGAAGATCGACATCCTGAAGTACAAGAACAAGACCGGTTACCGGAAGCGGATCGGCCACCGCCAGCTGCACACCGCGCTGAAGATCACCGGCATCGACTCGGCTGCGAAGTAAGGGACTGAGGAGAGATGGCACACAAGAAGGGCGCATCGTCCACTCGGAACGGTCGCGACTCCAACGCCCAGCGGCTCGGCGTCAAGCGCTTCGGCGGCCAGACCGTCAACGCGGGCGAGATCCTGGTCCGCCAGCGCGGCACGCACTTCCACCCGGGCACGGGTGTCGGCCGCGGCGGCGATGACACGCTGTTCGCGCTGGCCGCCGGTGCGGTGCAGTTCGGCACCAGCCGGGGCCGCAAGGTCGTGAACATCGTCCCCGTCGCTGAGTAATCAGCCCGGGCGATATCGCACAGCCTTTCCGAGGGCGGACCGCTCTTCCCGTGACGGGAAGCGGGTCCGCCCTCGGCGCGTTACGAGCGTGAGGCACATCAGAACACCCCTGAATCCGCATTAACTGGAGGCACCCGTCATGACCACCTTCGTGGACCGCGTCGAACTGCACGTCGCCGCGGGTAACGGGGGCCACGGCTGCGCCTCCGTGCACCGCGAGAAGTTCAAACCGCTCGGGGGGCCGGACGGGGGCAACGGCGGCCGTGGCGGCGATGTGATCCTGGTCGTGGACCAGTCCGTCACCACGCTCCTCGACTACCACCACAGCCCCCACCGCAAGGCCACCAACGGCAAGCCCGGCGAGGGCGGGAACCGCTCCGGTAAGGACGGCACCGACCTGATCCTGCCGGTCCCGGACGGCACCGTCGTCCTCGACAAGCAGGGCAATGTGCTGGCCGATCTGATCGGGCAGGGCACCACCTACATCGCCGCCCAGGGCGGCCGCGGTGGCCTCGGCAACGCCGCGCTCGCCTCGGCCCGCCGTAAGGCCCCCGGCTTCGCGCTGCTGGGTGAGCCGGGTCACTCCGGGGACGTCGTCCTCGAGCTCAAGACCGTCGCGGACGTGGCCCTCGTCGGCTACCCGAGCGCGGGCAAGTCGTCGCTGATCTCGGTGCTTTCGGCGGCCAAGCCGAAGATCGCCGACTATCCGTTCACCACGCTGGTGCCCAACCTCGGTGTGGTCACGGCCGGTTCGACCGTCTACACCATCGCGGACGTCCCCGGCCTGATCCCCGGCGCCAGCCAGGGCAAGGGCCTGGGCCTGGAGTTCCTGCGCCATGTCGAGCGCTGCTCGGTGCTGGTGCATGTGCTGGACACCGCGGCCCTGGAGTCCGAGCGCGATCCGCTGACCGACCTCGATGTCATCGAGGCGGAGCTGGCCCAGTACGGCGGTCTGGACGACCGGCCGCGGGTCGTCGTGCTCAACAAGGTCGACATCCCCGACGGCCAGGACCTCGCCGACATCATCCGGCCCGATCTGGAGGCCCGCGGCTACCAGGTCCTCGAGGTCTCGGCGGTCGCCCATCTCGGCCTCAAGGAGCTGTCCTTCGCCCTGGCGCAGATCGTCGCGGAGGCGCGGGCGGCCAAGCCGCAGGAGGAGGCGACCCGGATCGTCATCCGGCCCAAGGCCGTGGACGACGCGGGCTTCTCGGTCGTCGCCGAGGAGGGCTTCTACCGCGTGCTGGGCGAGAAGCCCGAACGCTGGGTCCGCCAGACCGACTTCGCCAACGACGAGGCCGTCGGCTACCTCGCCGACCGCTTGGCCCGCCTCGGCGTCGAGGACGAGCTGGTGAAGGCGGGCGCCCACTCGGGCGACGAGGTCGTCATCGGCCCCGCGGACGACGCGGTCGTCTTCGACTGGGAGCCGAGCCTGGCGACCGGCGCCGAGATGCTGGGCCGCCGCGGTGAGGATCACCGCTTCGACGCGCCGCGTCCGGCTGCTCAGCGGCGGCGTGAGCGGGATGTGGAGCGGGACGAGGCGGACCAGGAGTACGACGCGTTCAAGCCGTTCTGAGGGGCGGGCGGGCCGCGTCGGGGTGGGCGCCAAGCGTTCTGAGGGGCTGAGGGGTGCGTAGCCGCCCCTTGGCCCCTCAAGGGCTCTGAGCGGGCGTCTCCGCGCCGCCCGGCAGGTGGTACGACGAAGGGCCCGGGAGGGATCTCCCGGGCCCTTCGTCGTGGCTCTCGGCGGTCGCGCTCAGCCGCCGCGCGTACGGCCGGTCTCAGACCGTCGCGGTCTCCTCCGGCTCCGGCGAGCCGGACTCCAGCTCCATCTCCTCCGCCGCGTCACGGGCCTCACGCTGCGAGGGGATCTCGTCGGACAGCCGGGTGGCCATCCGGGCCCGGCGCTCGTCGGCCTTGTCGCACAGCGCCTGCGTGGCCTGGTTGAAGCGCACCAGCGACGGCGGGTCGGACGGGCCGAGCAGGTGCACCTTCAGCTCGGAGCGGGCGGCCGCGAGGGTGTCCTTCTCGGGGTCGCGGACGGCTTCCAGCAGCCCGGCCATGCCCTCGGCCTCCGGGGTGAGGATCGTGGCGGCGCGCACCGTCGGGAAGCCCGCCCGGAACTCCTCCTCCGTCATCCCGCTGGTGTTCGCCACCGCGTACGGCTTCTCGCTCGTCAGGTAGTCCGAGACCACGCTGGAGACATCGCTGATCAGCACGTCGGCCTGGTTGAAGCAGGTGAAGATCGCCGGACGCGGGCCGGTGACGATCTGGTGCTCCCAGACCGGCAGCGAGGCCCAATAGGCGCTCTCCCAGGCGGTCGTGGCCGCGGTGACGGCCGCCGCGCGGCCGCCGTCCGGGGCTCCCTGGAGCTTCATGCGCTCGATCTCGTCCGCGCTGGGGCGGAAGGCGGTGCTGGTGAGGCGGTTGAGCTCATCGGCGCACCGGGCCAGCTCGGCGGCGGCCTCCGGGCCGGGACGGTCGCCGCCGCGCTTGGTGTTCGCCTCGGCGATCATCGCCCGGATGCGGTCGTTGGCGCGGCCCGCGCGCGGGTCCACCGAGCCGGTCATCGGGTGCGGCTTGTACAGCAGGCGCACCTTGGGGTCGGTGAGCAGCTCGCGGACGATGTTCTCACCGGCCAGGATCACCGAGGTGTTGCCGGGGTTGCCGTCCCAGCCCTCCCAGGTGGGCGCGTACAGCACGGTGGTGAAGTGTTCCGTACCGGCTCCGCCGAGGGCGCCGGTGGGCACGCCCGCGTAGGGGCGGATGGGGGCCAGCTGCGGCCGGCCGACCTCCACGACGTCCTTGTCCTCGACGCCGATGTCGGCGAGCTGGTAGCGCTCGCGCGCCGCCGGACCCGCGACCCACACCTCGTCGTACGCCTTGGCGTACGGGTTGCAGCTGGAGAGCTTGTCGCTCTCGCCGTGGTTGATGAAGGCGTGCTTGATCGAGGGGATGCGCAGCACCTGCGAGGTCTTGCCGGAGTTGGCCGGGTGCAGCAGCACCTTGAGCGTCGAGTGCTCCAGACGCATCAGATGGGCCACCTTGGGGAGGCAGACGACCGGCACGTCCGTCGCGTCGATCTTCTGCACCATGAACCGCTCACGGAGCACGATGATCGGCTTGCCGTCGAGCGCGGCGAGCGTGGAGAGCCACATGTTCGCCTGGTACGCCGAGGAGTTGCCGCCGGAGAAGTACATGCCCACGGTCGGCTGGTAGTCGGCCAGCCACTTGTCGAGCCACCGCAGGGCGGCGGCCTCGTTCGCCACGCGCTTGCGCGGCAGCAGCCAGGTGGCGAGGTGCGCCGTGCCACCGATGCCGATCAGCAGGCCGATCACCAGACCGGCACCGCCCCAGACGGCGTCCTTGGTGCCGGCGGTGACCAGCAGACCGGCGGTGACCGGCGCGGCCAGACGGAGCAGACGGCGCCCGTGCTGACGGGCGAACAGCCGCGGCGGGGCCTCGCTCAGGCGCAGCGCGGACGCGTCGATGTTGCGCGTGACGAACGGCAGCTGCCGGCTCCGGCGGACCAGGATGGCCGCCGCCTGGCAGGCGAAGTGCACCAGGTAGAACAGCAGCAGTCCCACGGTCAGGGGCGCCTGCTCATGCAGGGGATTGATGCCCTCGATGCGCAGCAGCCCGACCATGATGAGCATGTCGCGGAACAGCTGGCGCACCGTGACGTCAAGGCGGATCTTGCCCAGCAGCGACAGCAGACCGGGCTGCTTGTGCTGAAGGAAGAGATCGAGCGCGAGACCGCACGCCGAGGCGGCGATGAAAAGCGGTACGTTCGGAAGCACGGCGCCGACGAGCTGTGTGGCAAAGAACACGAGCATCGCGAGCAGCGCCGTCAGCTGTACGACCCGGCGTGGGGCGATTCCGGCAGAGGGCACGGGGTGGGCTCCTGGCAGGAGGGCGAGGGACTGATGGGGGGACCCCTGACCGTATGCCGACGCCCCGCCCGGTGACAATCCGCGCCGGTGCCAACCGGTCGCAATCGGTGTCAATGGTCACCCGAGGGAGCCCGCGGGGTGCTCGCGCCGGTGTGTGAGGCGGTGTGAGGCGGTGTGCGCGGATGGTGTCCGGGGGCTGAAATGCCGAGGCGGGCCGGGCCTCGTCTGTCGTAGATTGCCCACTTGTCATGATGAGTGTGTAGGGCATGCGTTTCTTCGGGACGTGTGGTGAGCCGGGGACGAGCAGGGGAGCGGCGTGGCGGAGCAGGACGGGTCGGCCGTACGGGACGAGGTGGCCGCCGCCCGGAGGATCGTGGTCAAGGTCGGTTCGTCCTCCCTCACCACCGCGGCGGGGGGCCTGGACGCGGACCGCGTGGACGCGCTGGTCGACGTGCTCGCCAAGGTGCTCGACGGCGACGGTAAGGGCGACGGCGGCAGGGACGGCGACGGTAAGGGCGGCGACAGTAAGGGCGGCGCGAACGGCAAGGAGATAGTGCTGGTCTCCTCCGGCGCCATCGCCGCCGGACTGGCGCCGCTGGGCCTGGACCGGCGCCCCCGCGACCTCGCCCGCCAGCAGGCGGCCGCCAGCGTCGGACAGGGGCTCCTGGTGGCCCGCTACACCGCCTCCTTCGCGCGCTACGGGCGCCGGGTCGGCCAGGTGCTGCTCACCACGGACGACACCAGCCGCCGTGCCCACTACCGCAACGCCACCCGCACCCTGGACCAGCTGCTGGCCATGGGCGCGCTGCCGATCGTCAACGAGAACGACACGGTGGCCACGGACGAGATCCGGTTCGGCGACAACGACCGGCTCGCGGCCCTGGTCGCCCATCTCGTACGGGCGGATCTGCTGGTGCTGCTCTCCGATGTGGACGGCCTGTACGACGGTGACCCCAGGACCCCCGGCGCCTCCCGGATCGACGAGGTCCGGGGGCCCGAGGACCTGGACGGTGTCTCCATCGGCAGCGCGGGCCGCTCCGGGGTGGGCACCGGTGGCATGGTCACCAAGGTCGAGGCGGCCCGGATCGCCACCGCGGCCGGGGTCCCGGTGGTGCTCACCTCCGCCAGCCGGGCCGGTGACGCCCTGCTCGGCCGCCATACGGGCACGTTCTTCCACCGCACCGGCCGCCGCTCCGCGAACCGGCTGCTGTGGCTGGCCCACGCCTCCGCGCCGCGTGGCGCCCTGACCCTGGACGACGGCGCCGTACGGGCCGTCGTGGAGCGGCGCACCTCGCTGCTGCCGGCCGGGATCGCGGCCGTGGAGGGCGAATTCACCGCCGGTGACCCGGTCGAGCTGCGGGACACCCGGGGCCGCCCCGTGGCCCGTGGGCTGGTGAACTTCGACGCCAAGGAGATTCCCCAGCTCATCGGCCGCTCGACCAGGGACCTGGCCCGGGAGCTCGGCCCGGCCTACGAGCGCGAGGTGGTCCACCGCGACGACCTCGTCGTCCTGGACTGAGCCGCTGCGGCGGCCCGAGCGCCCCGGCGGGGCACCTCCCGGCGGTAGCCGGGGGAGAACCGAGCCCGCAAAAAACACCCACCTCCGAAAAACCTCAAAAGCGCCCCGCGGGCGGGCGAGGGCTGGTCAACTTTGTTCAACGGGGTCGCGCGGGGCAGCGCGCCGGCTGTGGGAGACGCGGCGGAGAGCGAGCGGAACGCCGCGGCCATGGCACCGTCACGAGTGCTCCGCCCGCGCGTGAGCGGAGCAGCGAGTTACAGGAGGCCGCCGGTGAGACGAGGGCGCCCGGGGGCGTCGCCCAGAGGGGCGGCGGAGCGCACCCTGACCAGTGTCGGAGCGGGCGACGCCGCGACCGGCGACGCCATGGCGCACGCCGCCGAGCGCGGCGAGGCGTCCCGGCTGTGGTACATCACCCTCAGCGTCTCGGGGAGCGAGGCGCCGCTGCGGGAGGTCCGCAGGGCTCTGGAGCAGCTGGCCCATGACCATCCGTTCCTGCTGACCAGCCGCTATGCGGTCGATCACGCCGAGATCCGCTACTGGGAAGAGGCCCGTGATCTGCATGACGCCGCGGCGGTCGCGCTGCGGCTGTGGGGCGAGCACCGGGCCTCGGCCAATCTGCCGCCCTGGGAGATCGTGGGGCTCGAGGTCATCGACCGTGATACGTACCACCAGCGGGTCGCGGAGGGGTACGGGCCGCCGCCGGCCTCCCCGGTGGGCGTGCATCCGTTCTGAGAACGGATGTGCGGTGCCGGGATATGAGAATGTCATCTCGAACTGCGGAATAGCGCGCGGCTTCCGCCCGTCGGCTCAGTACGCTTCGTGCATGACCAGCGCACCCACGTCGCCGCTCACCGACCCCTGGCCGAAGTCCCCGGTCCTCCAGGCCGCCTACCGGTCCCGGGCCGCGGCCGCCGATCTCGCGCCACTGCCGCGCGCCGTCAAGGACGACGCGCTGCTGGCGATGGCCGACGCGCTGGAGGTGCGCACCAAGGAGATCGTCGAGGCCAACGCGGCCGATGAGGAGCGGGCCCGCGAGGCCGGCACCAGCGATGCCATCGTGGACCGGCTGACCCTCACCCCCGAGCGGGTGCGGGCCATCGCCTCCGATGTCCGCGATGTGATCGCGCTGCCCGACCCGGTCGGCGAGGTGGTGCGCGGCTCCACGCTGCCCAACGGGATCGACCTGCGCCAGGTGCGCGTGCCGCTCGGCGTCGTCGGGATCATCTACGAGGCCCGGCCGAACGTGACGGTGGACGCCGCGGCGCTGTGCCTGAAGTCGGGCAACGCGGTGCTGCTGCGTGGCTCCTCGTCGGCGTCCCACTCCAACGCCGCGCTGGTGAAGGTCCTGCGCGACGCCGTGGGCGGGGCGGGGCTGCCCGCGGACGCGGTGCAGCTCGTGCCGGGCGAGAGCCGGGAGTCGGTGCGCGAGCTGATGCGCGCCCGCGGCCTGGTGGATGTGCTGATCCCGCGCGGCGGCGCGTCCCTCATCCGTACGGTCGTCGAGGAGTCCACTGTTCCGGTCATCGAGACCGGCACCGGCAACTGCCATGTGTACGTGGACGCCGACGCCGACCTCGACATGGCGGTCGAGATCCTGGTGAACTCCAAGGCCCAGCGGCCGAGCGTGTGCAACGCGGCGGAGACGCTGCTGGTGCACCAGGACATCGCCCCCCGGTTCCTGCCCCGCGCCCTGGAGGCGCTGGCCGAGGCCGGGGTCACGGTCCACGCGGACGAGCGCGTCATGGCGCTCGCGGAGGGCTCCAAGGCCACGGTGGTCCCGGCGGTGATCGAGGACTGGGAGACCGAGTACCTCTCGTACGACATCGCGGCGGGCGTCGTGGACTCCCTGGAGGCCGCGGTGAGCCACATCCGCCTGTGGTCCTCCGGGCACACCGAGGCCATCGTCACCTCCTCCCAGCAGGCTGCCCGCCGCTTCACCCAGCTGGTGGACTCCACCACGGTCGCCGTGAACGCCTCCACGCGGTTCACCGACGGCGGGCAGTTCGGCTTCGGCGCCGAGATCGGCATCTCCACCCAGAAGCTGCACGCCCGGGGACCCATGGCGCTGCCCGAGCTGACATCGACGAAGTACATCGTCACCGGCGACGGCCACACCCGCTGACTCACCCGTTCGGGGGGTGCCCGATTCCCGGCGGCGCTGGGGTGGATCTTCCCCCGAATACCATTTCACCCTGCCCAAAATGACCCGTCCGGTCTACTCTGAATGGGTGCCGGACGACGTGGGGGGCAAGCCGTTCCCGGACGGCGATGAGCCCGACGAGCGCAGCCACGGCGAGACGAACGACGAGTTCGCCGCCGTGGTCTTCGACGAGGACTTCGTGCGGTCGGCCCCGATTCACGAGCCCACCGCCATCGAGCGGATGCTGGCCGCCGCCGAGGCCCGTGCCGAGGCCGAGGCGTCCCGGCGCCGCAGGGCCGGTGTGCCTCCCGAGGACGAGCTCTTCGAGGACGGCTACGGCCAGGAGGCCGAGTTCTACGGCGTGGACGACCCCGACGGGCGCTTCGGCCCCGGGCGGGACGCGGACGACGCCTATGGCCCCTATGGGCGGTACGGCAGCGCGGGGCGTCCTTATCGCGGTCATGCCCGCTGGCACCGCCCGGTGGCCTGGCTGCTGGCCATCCTGATGGGCATCGGCGTGGTCGCCCTGGCCTTCACGGCCGTCTACCGGGGCGCCTCGGGCAACCGACAGGAGCCCGCTCCACCGCCCGCCACCAGCGGTGTCGACGGCTCGCCCAGCGGGCAGCCGCGCCTGGAGCCCTCGGGGTCGGAGTCGCCCGCCCCGGAGCCGACCGCGTCCAAGGGCTCGCCCGCCTCCGCCGTACCGCCTGCGCGGTGACGACCTCGCACATCGCTGAGCGGCATCGATGAAGTCCGGTGCGGTCCGGGTGCGCCCCGAAGGGGCGCGGGGCTGTGTCGATATGCGGCTCCGCCGCGGCTGTGTCGATATGCGGCTCCGCCGCGTGGGACCGGCCACGACACAGCCGCGGATGAACGACCGCACCTCGCGGCACTTCCCGCGGAGCGCTTAACACGTCGTGGCCTATGGGGCGTTTCCTCCCCCCTCGCCTCCCAAGTTGTGGAGTAGCACCGCGTTTACCGCCGCCCCTGGCGACCTACTCTTGAGATATGACCGGGCGTGGAGACCCTCCCGAGGGGACACCCGAGGGCGTCCCGGGAGGTGGTGAGGACGAGTACCGCTCCGTCGTATTCGACGAGTCGTTCGTCCGTGCTGCCCGGCTCCAGGAATTCTCCGCCCAGGAGCGCATGGGCGAGCACGCGCGGGCGGTGCGCAGCCGGCACGCCTGGGCCAGGGCCGGGGCGTCGCGCCAGGCCGTCGCGCTCGTCCTGCTGATCGCCATCGCCTTCGCCGCGGCCGTCTACATGGGCGTGCGCCATCCGTACCAGACGCCGCAGCCGCAGACCGTGGAGCCGCTGCACAGCAGCGTGGTGCCGCTCGCACCGCGCGGTGAGGTGCCCGGAGGGCCGCCGGACCGGCTGTTCCGCAGCAGCCCGGCCGCCGAGTTCCGCACCGGCGCCGAAGGGGTCACGGTGCCCGGGGCCCGCCGCACCCAGAGCTTCTCCGAGAGCCAGGTGATGACGGCGCTCACCACCGCCAAGGAGTACCTGGTCAAGTCCGCCATCGACCCGGGTGTGCTCACCGGTGGCCCGGTGCGGGCCGTAAGGCTGCTGCTGGACCCGGCCCAGCAGACCCAGTTCGACCAGAGCTTCGCCCATCCGGTCGACGACGGACGGCATGCGGCCACCGGCTGGCTGACCCGCTTCAACCCGGCCGAGGTGACCCTGGCCGACACCCCGGTGCGGGTCCGCGGCACCCTTACGGTCGTCGAGCGCAGCCCCGCGACCCTGGAGGTCGCCGCCGACCACGTCTTCGTCTACGCGGTCGAGCAGGCCCATGAGCGCGGACCGGACCATGCCTCGCTGTTCACGGTGCGTCGCGAGGCGCGGTTCCGCTTCGACCGGAACGATCTGCGCGACCACCATCTGGAACTGGTGCAGAGCACCGTACTGGCGGGCCCGCAGGCCTGTGCCGCGAACGCCTCCGGCTATCTGCGGCCGATGCTCGCCGGCCAGACCGCCAAGGGCGACGCCCCCACGGGCACCGACCCGTACACCACCGGCCGCACCACGGTCTCGCTGTGCGGCGTCATGGCCCCCGGAACCCAGCCCGCCCTCGACGGGCAGTCCTGAGGGCCTCGGGCGGTCCTGGGCCCTCTGGCAGTCCTGAGGGCCTCCAGGGGCCGCCTCGGCCGGTCTCAGCGCTGCGGCGGGGTGTCCCCGGGCCCGTCGTCGTCCCCCGGGCGCTCGTTCCCCGGCCGCTGGTCCGGTCCGTCCCCGGGCCGCTGGTCCTGAGCCCGCTCCGTCCCGTCCTGGCGCTCGTCCCGGGGTGTGGCGCCCTCCTCGGGGGTCTCCCCACCCTGCTTGCCCCCGCCGCCGGTGAACCGGTCGCGCAGCTTGCTGCCCAGGTCCCCGGCGCCGCCCGCCACGTCCCTGACGAAGGCGAACAGCGGATCCTTGCTGTTGCGCACCGACTCCGCGTAGTGGGTCGCGGACTCCCGGATCGAGTCGCTGACCGAGGCGTCCCCGTCCTCGTCGCGACGCGGGTAGTGGCCGTCCATGAGCCGCTGGTAGTCGCGGGTCGCGGCCCACTTCTTGAGCTCGGCGGCGCGCACGGTGGTGAACGGGTGGCTGCGCGGCAGCATGTTCATGATCTTGAGGACGGAGTCCCGCAGATCGCCGCTCGACTCGTACTCCTCCGCCTGCTCCAGGAAGGCGTCCACGTTCATCTCATGGAGGTGGTGGCCGCCCGCGAGCTTCATCAGCCCGCGCATCGAGGCCCGCAGATCCTGCCCGACCAGCAGCCCCGCCCGGTCCGCCGACAGCTCCGACTTGCGGAACCACTCCCGCAGCGCCGTCACCAGCGCCAGCACCGCCACATTGCCGAGGGGGATCCAGGCGACCTTCATCGCGAGGCTGGTGAGGAACAGCAGCATCGTCCGGTAGACCGAGTGCCCCGACAGCGCATGGCCCACCTCATGGCCGATGACCGCCCGCATCTCCTCCTCGTCGAGCAGCTCGACCAGACCGGTGGAGATCACGATGATCGGCGCGTCCATGCCGATGCACATCGCGGTCGGCTGCGGGTTCTGGGTGACGTACATGGCCGGGACCCGCTCCAGGTCCAGGATGTAGCAGGCGTCCCGCAGCATGTCGTGGAGGTGGGCGAACTGCCGGTCGCCGACCCGCACCGAATCCGACAGGTAGAGCAGCCGCAGACTCCGCTCGGGCAGCAGGCCGCTCATCGCCTTGAAGACCGTGTCGAAGCCGGTCAGCTTGCGCAGCGCGACCAGCGCGGAGCGGTCCGCCGGATGTTCGTACGCCCGTGAGGAGATCCCGGGGAACCGCCGCCGCTCCCGGCTGGGCACATGCTCCCGGGCGTCTCCCGTCCCGCTTCCGCCGCCGGTTTCATGAGTGTCGCTCATCTGGCCCCCTCGGTCGATTGCCCGCTCGACGGGACGCCCGGTCCGGGCCCCTCGTCCGGCGGCCCCCAGCCTAGGCCCTGACGGTCCGAGGGTTAGCGTGGAGACATGCCCGATATGACTGGCCTCACCGAAGCCCTCGCCGCCACCTCCCACAGCAACGACGGCCCGGGAGCGCTGCTGCGCATCGTCATCGTGGTCGGCGTGGTGGGCGCCGCCCTGCTCGCCTGGTTCCTGCTGCGCGGTTACAAGCAGGACTGAGCGGATACCGGCAGGACGGACAGCAGGACCGAAAACCGCCTCGCATACGATGTGGCCGACGTGTTGTGTCGCCTAGACCCGGATAGGTACTGCCTGCGATGATCGCTATCAGCACCGCACATGCTGCCCTGACCACGCTCGCGGCCGAGGGCGGTGAGCACACCGACACCCACCCGACCATCAGCCCCTTCATGACCGGCGGTGCGGCCCTGGTGATCCTCTTCCTGCTGCTGTGGATCACCACGCGCTTCAACCGGGACCGCTGAGCTGGGCGATTGCCCCTATGGGCCCCGGCTCCGGGCCGGGCCCAGTAGGGTCTGCACGCATGGAAGAGCAGAAAGGGTCCGGCAAGCGGCGACTAGGCGTGATGGGCGGGACGTTCGACCCGATCCACCACGGTCACCTGGTCGCGGCGAGCGAGGTGGCCTCGCAGTTCCACCTCGATGAGGTGGTGTTCGTGCCCACCGGTCAGCCCTGGCAGAAGAGCCACAAAAAGGTCTCCCCGGCCGAGGACCGCTATCTGATGACGGTCATCGCGACCGCGTCGAATCCGCAGTTCTCGGTCAGCCGTATCGACATCGATCGCGGCGGGCCCACCTACACCACCGACACGCTCCGAGAACTACGCGCGCTCAACGGTGACGCGGATCTGTTCTTCATCACCGGGGCCGACGCACTCGCCCAGATCCTCACCTGGCGTGACGCCGAAGAGCTCTTCTCATTGGCCCACTTCATCGGGGTGACCAGACCGGGGCACATACTGGCCGACCCGGGGCTGCCGGAGGGCGGGGTGTCGCTGGTGGAGGTTCCGGCACTGGCGATCTCGTCATCGGACTGCCGGGCGCGGGTCGCTCATGGCGACCCCGTCTGGTACCTGGTGCCGGACGGCGTGGTGCGCTACATCGACAAGCGCGAGCTGTACCGGCACGACTGCTGAAGGGGTACCGGTGAACGACCGGCAGGATCCGTACGACCCGTACGCACAGGACCCGTATGGCCAGGAGCCGCAGATCTACGGCTATGACGCCTACGGGCGTCCCGTCTACCAGCCGCAGGCGGCACAGCAGCAGAGTTACGACCCGTACGCCCAGCAACAGCCGCAGCAACAGTACGGGGAGCAACAACAGCAGGACGGGTACGGCTACGACCCCTACGCCCAGCCGCAGCATCACCAGCCCCAGCAGCCTCAGCAGCAGCACACCCAGACGCAGAGTTACGACCCATACGCTCAGCAACAGCCACAGCAACAGCAGTACCAACAGCAGCCGCAGTACCACCAGCAACAGCAACAGCAACAACAACAGCCACAACAACAACAGCCACAACAACAGGGCTACGGCTATGGCTATCCACCGGCCGCCGCCCCGGCCGCCGTCCCCCCGCAGCGCGAGGCGAACCCCTACGAGGAGCTGAGCCCGGAGCAGCTGCGCGGCGGACCCGAGGCGCCTCCGGCCGAGGAGCCCCGGTCCGCGCAGCCGAAGCGGCCTGGGGGACCCCGGGGGCCCGGGGGCCCCGCGGATTCCGATCAGGAGGAGTACCACACCGAGCAGTTCTCCTTCGTCGAGGAGGAGGACGAGGAATCCGACGACGTCATCGACTGGCTGAAGTTCGCCGAGACCCGCTCCGAGCGCCGTGACGAGCGCCGCCGTAAGGGCCGCAACCGCGTCATCGCGCTGGTCGTGGTCCTGGTCATCGCCGCGGCGGGCGGTGTCGGCTACCTCTGGTACGCGGGCAAGCTCCCGGGGCTGTCCGACAGCGCCGAGGACCAGGCGGCCGCGGGCGGCCCGCAGAAGCGCGATGTGATCGTCGTCCATCTGCGCGAGACCAAGGGCGGCGGCACCTCCACGGCCCTGCTGGTGGACAACGAGACCACCAAGAAGGGCACCACCGTCCTGCTGCCGAACTCGCTGTCCGTCTCCACCGAGGACGGCTCCTCCACCACGCTCGGCAAGTCGGTGACCGACGAGGGCTCCGACTCCACCCGGGACTCCCTGAGCACCCTGCTGGGCTCGAAGATCCAGGGCACCTGGCGGCTGGACACTCCGTATCTGGAGAACCTCGTGGAGCTGGTCGGCGGGATCACCCTCGACACCGACGCGACCGTCCCCAGCCCCCAGAAGGGCGAGGATCCCCTGGTCAAGCGGGGCAAGGACCAGATCCTGAGTGGCCAGGCGGCCGTGGCGTACGCCACCTACCGGGCGTCCGGCGAGGCACAGTCCAAGCAGCTCGCGCGGTTCGGGCAGGTCATGCACGCGGCGCTGAAGAAGGTCTCCAGCGATGCGAAGGGCGCCACCAGCACCGTGGAGTCGCTGGCCCAGATCCCCGACCCGTCGCTGTCCGAGCAGCAGCTCGGCGCGTCGCTGGCGAGGCTGGCCGGGCAGGCCAAGAGCGGGGCGTACGACACCGCCATGCTGCCGGTCCAGTCGGACGGGACGCTCAGCAGCCAGGCGACCGACCATGTGGTCAAGGACATCCTGGGCGGCACGGTCAAGAACACCGACAAGAACACCGCGCCCCGGGTCAGCGTGACCAACGCCGGAGGCCCCAAGGACGGGTCGGGTGCCGCGCGGGTCGCGCTGGTCAACGGCGGCTTTACGGTCGTCACGGCCACCGAGGGCGGCGGTACGCCGCAGTCGGCCTCGCGGGTGACCTACGCGGACGCCGCACAGGCGGGCCAGGCCAAGGAGGTCGCCAAGACGCTCGGGCTGCCGGAGACGGCGGTGCGCAAGGGCAAGGGCGCGGCCAACGCGGACATCACGGTCCTCCTCGGCGCGGACTACGACGCCACGGGCTGAGCCGTGCCGCCCGGGCGCCCCGTTCCCCCGGGCGCCCCGGGCGTTCCCCCGGGGTACTCCCGGCGTTCTCCCCGGGCACGCCGGGCGGCCGAGGAACGGCCATCCGGCGTGACGGTGGGGCGTGAGATCCTGGGGGAAGCCAGACCTTCGAGGTACCACCGACCGAAAGCTTTGCCTGTGACCGCCACGGACCGCTCCCTCGAGCTCATCAACGCCGCCGCACAGGCGGCCGCCGACAAGCTCGCGCACGACATCATCGCGTACGACGTCAGCGACGTGCTCTCCATCACCGACGCCTTCCTGCTGGCCTCGGCCCCCAACGACCGCCAGGTCAAGTCGATCGTCGACGAGATCGAGGAGCGGCTGAACAAGGATCTGGGCGCCAAGCCGGTGCGCCGCGAGGGCGACCGTGAGGCCCGCTGGGTGTTGCTGGACTACGTGGACATCGTGGTGCATGTCCAGCACAGCGAGGAGCGGGTGTTCTACGCCCTGGAGCGGCTCTGGAAGGACTGCCCGCAGCTGGAGCTCCCGGCCGACGCCGAGGCCACCCGCGGCAAGGGGCAGGAGTACGCGCAGGCGCAGGCCGTGGACGGCGGCGTGGGCGGTGAGCTGAGCTGAACGGCACGCACGATGGCCGTGGCCGCCGCATCGTCCTGTGGCGCCACGGCCAGACCGCCTGGAACATAGAGCGGCGTTTCCAGGGCTCTTTGGACATCGAGCTCACCGACACCGGGGTCGCGCAGGCGCACCGGGCGGCCCGGCTGCTGGCCGCCCTGAAGCCGGACGCGATCATCGCTTCCGATCTGAAGCGGGTGGCGGCCACGGCCGCCGAGCTGTCCGCCGTCACGGGGCTTTCGGTCACGCATGACGCGGGGCTGCGGGAGACCTACGCGGGCGCGTGGCAGGGGCTGACCCACGAGGAGATCATCGAGAGCTTCGGCGAGCAGTACGCGGCGTGGAAGCGCGGCGAGCCGGTCCGGCGCGGTGGCGGTGAGCTGGAGACCGAGGTCGCCGACCGGGCGGCGCCGGTGGTGCTGGAGGGCGCCGACAAGCTGCCGGACGGCGGCACGCTCGTGGTGGTCAGCCACGGCGGCACGATCCGCACCACCATCGGCCGGCTGCTCGGCCTGGAGCCCCGGACCTGGGAGGCGCTGGGCGGCCTGTCCAACTGCTGCTGGTCCGTTCTGGGCGAGGGCGCCCGGGGCTGGCGGCTGCTGGAGCACAACGCCGGATCGCTGCCCGAGCCGGTGCTCGGCGACGACGACTGAGCGGATTTCCTTTTCCGGCAGGTCACCGGCTATGCTCCTTCTCGTTCGAAGCGCTCCGGCGCCGAGAAGAGCGGGGCTATAGCTCAGTTGGTAGAGCGCCTGCATGGCATGCAGGAGGTCAGGAGTTCAATTCTCCTTAGCTCCACAGATTCACGATCCCGTCTCCCTCACAGGGAGGCGGGATCGCTGCTTTCTACGCCGCTTCCGGCGGCTCGCTCCGCCGCCGGGACCGTCTCCACTGCCGGGGCTCGCACCGCCGCCGGGACCGTCTCCTTGGCCGCGGCTTGTTCCGCCCGCATCACGGACAGCGGCTTGGCGTGCACCGGGCAGCCGATCAGCGGGTCGTGGAGGGTGCGCACCCGCCGGACATGGTCGCGGCTCTCCTCGTCGCAGGGGGTGTAGACCACGACCCGGGTCTCCGGCGCCCCACTGACCAGCATCGAGGTCGAGGTCAGCCGGATCTCGCCGACCGAGGCATGCCGCACCACCTTGATCCGGGAGCCCGGCGGCGCGACGTCCCCGCTCCGCCACAGCCGGGCGAAGTCGTCGCTGGCTTCCAGCAGCCGGGCGATGAAGTGCTCCCACGCGGGCTCGCCCACATGGCGTCCGTAGCCGCCGCGCAGCGTGGCCACCAGGAGCGGCAGCTCCTCATCGAGGTTCACATAGGGCGCACAGCAGCGGTGGGCCACGAACAGCTGCCACAGGGCGTTCCGCTCGGAGGCGGGGGAGAGCAGCATGGCCGGGAAGAGGCCGCCGTACGCGGCGTTGGCCGTCAGGACGTCGTAGCGGGCGTTGTAGACCACCGCGGGGAGCGGGTCGAGCGCCTCGATGATGCCCCGCACCTCCGGGCCCACCGTCCGTGGCTCGCCCTCCCGGCTGGGCACATACGGCACCTCGGCCAGGTGGTAGAGGCACGCCTCCGGCGCCGGGCTGCAGCTCGTCATCGCGGGCTACACCATCTCCTACGCCGTGCTGCTGATCACCGGCGCGCGGCTGGGCGCCCTGCTCGGCCACCGGCGGATGTTCCTGACCGGGCTCGCGGTCTTCACCGGCGCCTCGCTCGCCTGCGGGCTGGCCGCCACCACCGGGCAGCTCATCGCCTTCCGGTTCGTCCAGGGCGCGGGCGCCGCGCTGATGCTGCCGCAGGTGCTGAGCCTGATCCAGCGGACGTTCACAGGCGGTTCACGGGCGCGGGCGCTGGGCGCGTACGCCGCGGTGCTGGCCTCCGGCGCGGCCGGCGGGCAGATCGTGGGCGGGGCGCTGGTCGAGGCCGATTTCCTCGGCTCCGGCTGGCGCCCGGTCTTCCTGGTGAACGTGCCGATCGGGCTGTTGCTGCTGATCCTCGGGCCGCGGCTGCTGCACGAACCCGCCGATCCGCCGCGCCCCGCCGATCCGCCGCGCCACCGCGCGGAGGGCTCAGCCGTTCGCCGGAGCGGCCTGGACCTGCCCGGTCTGGTGCTGCTCGCGGCGGCCGTGCTGCTGTTCACGGTGCCGCTGGTGCTCGGGCAGGAGCGGGGCTGGCCGCTGTGGGGCTGGATCGCTCTAGGTATGAGCGCGGTCCTCGTGGCGCTCTTCGCCGCGTACGAGACACGGCTGGCCCGGCGCGGCGGTGCGCCGCTGATCTCCCCGCGGGTGGTGCGGGCGCCGGGGATGCCGCTCGCGGTGATCCGTATCGCGCTGGGGATGGCGGCCAACGCGGGTTTCCTGTTCGCCATGACCCTGCATGTGCAGGGCGGGCTCGGCTACAGCCCGCTGCGGGCGGGGCTGACGTTCGTCCCCACGGCGGTCGCGTTCGGCGTCGTCGGCCTCAACTGGCAGCGGCTGCCCGCGCGCTGGCAGGCCGTGGCCGTACCGGGCGGATTCCTGCTGGCGGCAGCCTCGTTCGCCGGGACCGGTCTGGTACTGCGCGGGGGAACGGACGGCGGCCCCTGGCTCCTCGTCGCCCTTACGGTCTCCGGCGCGGGGCTCTCGTTCGCCTACAGCCCCCTGCTCACGCGGACGTTGGCGACCGTAAGGCAGCAGGACGCGGCGGACGCCAGCGGGGTTCTGGTGACAGCGGCTCAACTCGGCCTGCTCACCGGCGTCGCGGTCTTCGGGGCCGTGTTCCTGGGCGCGACGGAGGGTACGGTGCCCAGTGCGGGTGTCTCCGCGGACGCCCTGTGGGTGACCTGCGTCGCCTTGGCCGGGGCCGCGCTGTGCGGAGTACTGATGAGTCTGGTGAGACGAGTGGGGAATCTCCGCTGACCTGCGCGTCGTCCCGTGGCAGAATCGGACGGCCGGAGGGGGATGGGGCCGACACGTCCGATGGGGAGGGCAGGTGGGATGCGGACCAGCATCCTCGATGCGATCGAGGACCCGTCCCGCAGGACACGAGCGGGCATCGTGTGCCCGTCCTGCGGCTCCGCGCATGTGGCCCAGGTCCTCGGTGACAACGGTGGTGTTTCCTACGTGTGTACGGCCTGTGGCCATAGCTGGAGCTGAGTGAGATGGGAGCCCACAGCCGGAAGTGCGACTGGTGCGGCACCGGCACACCGATCGTCCGCGACATGGAGCCGCTCAACTCCGACTACCAGTATTGGTGTGCGGAGTGCGCGCGGGCGCTGATCATCAGGGGCGATCCCATCGAGACCTACCGCGAGCTCGAAGGGGAGCCGATCTATGGTCGCCTCCTCGACGAGCACTGCACGCTGAAGCGTTTCTATTCGTTCGCGACGGCGTAACGGGGCTCTGCTCCGGCCCCCGGGTAATCGATTTGGCGGAAGGCCGGGGCGTCCGTGTAATGTAGGCGTCGCCGCCAGGGAAACCGGGCGGAGCAAGACCTGGGGCTATAGCTCAGTTGGTAGAGCGCCTGCATGGCATGCAGGAGGTCAGGAGTTCAATTCTCCTTAGCTCCACATCAAGGAGGCGGGTCGTCCGAATGCGGACGGCCCGCTTTTCGTCGTGCGTGACGGGGGTCACCTCCGTGCGGGCCGTCAGTGCCCTGCGGTAACCTGGCTCCATGCGTGCCGTACGCCTTCTGCTTAGCGGGCCGCGCTGACCAGTACCGACCGAGAACAGCCCCGGTCGGTATCAGCGCGGCGTCCCCTCCTGTGTGAGGGGTCTTTTTGTTTCGGAAGCGTGAGGGATCCGCTGCGTTGCCGCAGGCAGAGACGACCGATGGAGCTTTGAGGACCATGAGCGAGACCAATGCCGCGGCCGAGGTGGCCGCGCCGCACCGCTACACGGCCGCCTTGGCCGCCGACATCGAAGCCCGCTGGCAGGACTTCTGGGACGCGCACGGCACGTATGAGGCGCCCAACCCGGGCGGGGATCTGGCAGGCGACGCCGAGGCCGTCGCCCGGCCCAAGAAGTTCGTCATGGACATGTTCCCTTACCCCTCGGGTGCGGGGCTGCACGTGGGCCATCCGCTGGGCTACATCGCCACCGATGTGTTCGCCCGCTACCACCGCATGACGGGTCACAACGTCCTGCACACCCTGGGCTTCGACGCCTTCGGCCTGCCCGCCGAGCAGTACGCGGTGCAGACCGGCACCCACCCGCGGGTCAGCACCGAGGCCAACATCGAGAACATGCGGCGGCAGCTGCGCCGTCTGGGCCTGGGTCACGACCAGCGCCGCTCCTTCGCGACGATCGACCCGGACTACTACCGCTGGACCCAGTGGATCTTCCTGCAGATCTTCAACTCCTGGTACGACCCGGAGGCGAAGACCGCGCGCCCCATCGACACCCTGGTCCAGCAGTTCGCCTCGGCTGAGCGCCCGACCCCCGACGGCCGCCCCTGGGCCGAGCTGACCGAATCCGAGCGCGCCGACATCCTGGGCGCATACCGTCTGGCCTACGCCTCGGACGCGCCCGTCAACTGGTGCCCCGGCCTGGGCACCGTGCTGGCCAACGAGGAGGTCACCGCGGACGGCCGCTCCGAGCGCGGCAACTTCCCGGTCTTCAAGGCCAAGCTGCGCCAGTGGAACATGCGCATCACCGCCTACGCCGACCGGCTGCTGGACGACCTGGACGAGCTGGACTGGCCCGAGGCCATCAAGCTGCAGCAGCGCAACTGGATCGGCCGCAGCGAGGGCGCCCGGGTCGACTTCCCGGTGACCGACCACGCCGACGCCAAGATCACGATCTTCACCACCCGCCAGGACACCCTGTTCGGCGCCACCTATATGGTCCTGGCGCCCGAGCACGGCCTGGTGGACGAGATCGTCCCGGACGCCTGGCCCGAGGGCACCCGCGACGCCTGGACCGGCGGCCACACCACCCCGGCCCAGGCCATCGACGCCTACCGCAAGCAGGCCGCGGCCAAGTCCGACGTCGAGCGGCAGGCCGAGGTCAAGGAGAAGACCGGCGTCTTCACCGGTGCGTACGCCACCAACCCGGTCAGCGGCGAGCGGGTGCCGGTCTTCATCGCCGACTACGTCCTGATGGGCTACGGCACCGGCGCGATCATGGCCGTTCCGGCGCACGACAGCCGTGACTTCGCCTTCGCCCGCGCCTTCGAGCTGCCCATGCGCTGCGTCGTCGAGCCGTCCGACGACCGCGGCACGGACCCGTCCACCTGGGACGACGCCTTCGCCTCGTACGACGCGAAGATCGTCAACTCGACGGGGGAGTCCGTATCGCTGGACGGGCTGGGCGTCGTCGAGGCCAAGGCGCGCATCACCGAATGGCTGGAGTCCCGCGCCATCGGCGAGGGCACCGTCAACTTCCGGCTGCGCGACTGGCTGTTCAGCCGGCAGCGCTACTGGGGCGAGCCGTTCCCGATCGTCTACGACGAGGAGGGTGTGGCCCACGCCCTGCCCGAGTCGATGCTGCCCCTGAAGCTGCCCGAGGTCGAGGACTACTCGCCGCGCACCTTCGACCCGGACGACTCCGACACCTCCCCGGAGACCCCGCTGTCCCGGAACGAGGAGTGGGTCAATGTGGTGCTGGACCTGGGCGACGGGCGCGGGCCGCGGCCGTTCCGCCGCGAGACCAACACCATGCCCAACTGGGCCGGATCCTGCTGGTACGAGCTGCGCTACCTGGACCCGCACAACAGCGAGCGGCTGGTCGACCCCGAGACCGAGCGCTACTGGATGGGGCCGCGCGAGGGTCAGCCGCACGGCGGTGTCGACCTGTACGTCGGCGGCGCCGAGCATGCGGTGCTGCATCTGCTGTACGCCCGGTTCTGGTCCAAGGTGCTGTTCGACCTGGGTCACGTCTCCTCGGTCGAGCCGTTCCACAAGCTGTACAACCAGGGCATGATCCAGGCGTATGTCTACCGGGACAGCCGCGGTATCGCCGTCCCGGCCGCCGAGGTCGAGGAGCGGGACAAGGCCTACTGGTACCAGGGCGAGCAGGTCACCCGGCTGCTGGGCAAGATGGGCAAGTCCCTGAAGAACGCCGTCACGCCCGACGAGATCTGCGCCGAGTACGGGGCCGACACCCTGCGGCTGTACGAGATGGCCATGGGCCCGCTGGATGTCTCGCGGCCCTGGGACACCCGCGCCGTGGTCGGCCAGTACCGGCTGCTGCAGCGGCTGTGGCGCAATGTCGTCGACGAGGGCACCGGTGAGGTCACCGTCGTCGACACCGAGCCCGACGAGGCCACGCTGCGCGCCCTGCACAAGGCGATCGACGGCGTCCGGCAGGACATGGAGGGCCTGCGCTTCAACACCGCCATCGCCAAGATCACCGAGCTGAACAACCACGTCACCAAGGTGCGCGAGGTGCCCAGGTCGGTGGCCGAGGGGCTGGTGCTGCTGATCTCGCCGCTGGCCCCGCATGTCGCCGAGGAGCTGTGGCGCAGGCTGGGTCACTCCGCCTCCGTCGTCCACGAGCCCTTCCCGGTCGCCGACCCGGCGTATGTCGTGGACGAGACCGTCACCTGTGTGGTCCAGGTCAAGGGCAAGGTCAAGGCCCGGCTGGAGGTCGCGCCCTCGGTCTCGGACGAGGAGCTGGAGGCGCTGGCGCTGGGTGACCCGGCGGTCGTGGCGGCGCTGAACGGCGCGGGCATCCGTAAGGTCATCGTGCGGGCGCCGAAGCTGGTCAACATCGTTCCGGCGTGATGCGGGGCGGGGGCGGGCCGCGCGGTAAGGGCCGTCCCATCCGCGGAGTGCCGCATGTGGGCGGGTTGGGGGTTCGTCAGGAACCTCTGGCCCGCCCGGCGCGTTTACGCTGAGAGGACGACCGCCACCGTGCCGTGACCGCCGCCCCAAGGAGCGCACATGGAAGCCATCTGGATCCTGTTGCTGCTTTTCGTCCTGATCATGCTGGCGGGGGTCTATGCGGCCGTTCGCGCGGTCAGAGCGGCCAAGCGCGGTATCGACCGCACGGTGCACCAGGCCCGCCGCACAGTGGAGGAGACCAGACTCCGGGCCCGGCAGTTCGCGCAGCCGGGGGCGGCCGGTGAGCTCGCCCAGCTCCGGCTCTCCCTGCGCGGCTCGATGCGCGCCACCAGCCAGGCACTGCAGGCGGCCGCCCCGCAAGACCAGTCGCTGTCGGAGTCGTTGGTCCTGTTCCAGCGGCTGAGCGCCCATGCGCTGGATCTGGAGGCGGATCTGAAGCGGCTGGAGCAGGAGCCCGACAAGTCCCGCCTCGCCGCCCTGCTGCCCGATCTGCGGCAGCGTACGGAGCGGATCACCCACTCCGCCGACTCGCTGCGCTGGGCGGTGCAGGAGCGGACGCAGCGGTTCGCGCACGACGACCTGGACTCGCTGAACCGCGAGATCGAGATGGAGGCCGGGGCGCTGCGGCACTGGACGGCGGTGGAGCCGGAGGAGCCGCGGACGGATGCGGGGTCGTGGCCGCCGCCTGAGGCGGGGACGCGGCCTGAGACAGGGGCTCGGCCTGAGGCGGGGTCTCGGCCTGAGGCGGGGGCGCGATCGGGGCCCGAGGCGGGGCGGGAGCCGGAGCCGCCGCGGCCGTCGCTCGGGGCGAGGCCGCAGACGGAGCCCCAGGCGTGGCAGAAGCCCTGGCAGCAGTCCCGCCGTCCCGAGAACACGGCCTGATTCCCATCATCCGGCCTGGTATCCCACGCCGCGGCTCGAGACCCCGGAACCCGGTCCGAGAACAGAAACTGGCCGCATCTGAACAGGGCATGATGGGTAAGGCAATTGATCATCCGCTGGGGTCGCGCTGTCGGCGGGCTCCATCCCCCGCTAACCTCCCAGTCATGTCCCGCCATGTCGCGATCGTGACCGATTCAACGGCTTACTTGCCGCAGGATGCGATGGAGCGGCATCGCATCACCGCGGTGCCGCTGACGGTCGTGCTCGGAGACCGGGCCCTGGAAGAAGGCACCGAGATCTCGGCCCGGTCCCTCGCGCAGGCGTTGCAGAAGCGGAAGTCGGTGACGACGTCCCGGCCCAGTCCGGAGATGTTCGCGGCCGCCTACCGGGCCGCCGCCGAGGAGGGCGCGACGGGGATCGTCTCCCTGCATCTGTCGGCCGAATTCTCCGGCACCTACGACGCGGCGTCGCTCGCGGCGCAGGACGCGGCCGTTCCGGTGCGGGTGGTGGACAGCGGAATGGTCGCGATGGCGCTGGGCTTCTGCGCGCTGGCGGCGGCCGAGACGGCGGAGGGCGGCGGCACGCTGGACGAGGCCGTGGCGGCGGCGGAGAAACGGGCCGACGGCACCGCCGCCTACTTCTACGTCGACACCCTCGACTATCTGCGGCGCGGCGGCCGCATCGGCGCGGCCCAGGCCCTGCTCGGCTCGGCGCTCGCGGTCAAACCGCTGCTCCAGCTCGACGAGGGGCGGATCGAGCTGCGGGAGAAGGTCCGCACGGCTTCGAAGGCCATCGCCCGGCTCGAGGAGATCGTGGTGGAACGGGCCGGCCGGAGCCCGGTGGACATCGCGGTGCAGCACCTGGCGGCGGGCGAACGGGCGGCGGCGCTCGCGGAGCGGCTGCGGGACCGGGTGCCGGGGCTGGCGGAGCTCTATGTGAGCGAGGTGGGTGCGGTGATCGGGGCCCACACCGGGCCGGGGCTGCTGGGAGCGGTGGTCTCTCCGCGGTAGCGGAGGGTGGCCGGTACTTCGGGCACGCTCCTCACTCGGCGGGGTGGCGGAGTTATCCACAACCTCGGGGTTATCCCCGGGAATTGAGGTGGATCGGCGCGATCGGCCGCTTGTGCCTACCGTCGGGTGCATGAGGACACGATCACGCACAGTAACCACGGGTCCGGGGCGCGGCCGTCATCGCGACGCCGGGGCCGGCCGCCGCCCCCGCCCGCCGTCCGGCGCCGGTTCGTCCCGGGCCGGGGGCCACCACCGCAGCACCCACCGCCAGACCCAGCCCATCACCCCCGCACGCGCCAGCCGCGTGGCGGCGATCTTCTCCGCACCGTCGGCGCGCCCGATCGCGGCCGGGTCGATCAGCCTGGGCAGCCGGGATGGGCCGAGAGGCGTGGCGAAGGCCCGGTACAAGGAGCTCCCGGCCAGGGAAGCGTCGGCCGCGGAGGCGGAGGAGGTGCGGAGCAGGGAGGTAAGGAACGAGGGGCCCCTCGGGGACGAGCCCGAGGAGCCGTCTCGGGACGCGCGCAAGGGGCCGTTCGAGGAGGCGTTCGAAGACGAGCCCGGGGACGGTCCGCTGCGTCGCCGTGACCGGGTAAGGCTCGCCCTGCGCGAGCGGCTGCCGGTGTGGCTTCAGCTGCGCTGCGGTATGGAGCTGAGAACGGTCGCCGCCCTGGCGGTCGCCCTGCTCGCCGCGGTGGCCTTCGCGGCCTATCACTTCTGGACCGGCCGTCCTCAGACCGTGCGCGCGCCGGATCCGGAGCCCCCGCGCGCCGCGCCCTCGGAACCCGGTCCGATGCCCAGGGGACGGCTCACCCCATCCGGCGGCGGTCGCACGGTCGTGGTGGATGTGACCGGCAAGGTCCGCCGTCCGGGGCTGCGGAAGCTGCCGCCCGGGGCGCGGGTCGCCGACGCCCTCGAAGCGGCGGGTGGAGTACGGCCGGGTGCCGACCTGAGCGGGCTGAACCGGGCCCGGCCGCTGGTGGACGGGGAGCAGATCGTCGTCGGCGCCCCCGAGGGCGGACCACCCGCCCCGGGTGCGGCCGCAGGTCCGGCCGCTGGCGCACCGAACGCACCCAACGGCCCGAACGCACCGGCCGGTCCCGGGGTGCCCGGTGGCTCGGTCAGCCTCAACTCCGCGACCGCCGAACAGCTCGACACCCTCCCGGGAGTCGGCCCCGTCCTGGCCCGGCACATCCTCGACTACCGCACCCAGCACGGAGGTTTCCGCTCCATCGATGAACTCCGCGAGGTGAACGGCATCGGCGAGCGCCGGTTCGCCGATCTGCGTCCACTGGTCCGGCCGTGACGGTCGCGAGGCCCCCGCGGACCCGCGCCCCGGTCCATACGGCGGCCGCGTCCCCGCGCGGTGCGTCACAGCCACACCAGGAGGGCCCACCCGACCTCCGCCTCGTGCCCCCGGCCTTGGCGGCCTGGGCGGCCGCGGCTCTGGCCCTGGACGCACCGACCCATATGGTGGCCCTCGCCTGCACGGTTGCCTCCCTTGTGGCGGCCGCCCTGCTCATCGGGGCTCGCCGGCGAGATCCGGCATCGGGTGGACGACGGCGCGGCGCACCCCGTCCCAGGCGCTGCCCGGGTGTGCCCTCGCCGGTGCCGCTCCCGGACGTCCGACAGGCGCTCGACCCCACCCCGTCGCAGCCGCGTGGCGCCCAGCCTCGGCAGCGGGAACGGAAGGCGCCGCCGCGGACGGCCGGCCGGTCGCCCGGTGCCGCGCCCAATGCCGTACCCGGGACTCACGGCCGTCCGGGCACCGGCGGAAGTCACACCGTGCCGCGGCGGCAAGCCACTTCGCCGTCCCGTACCGGCGCGTGGCGTGGGCGCCGTACGGCGGGGGCGGTGGCGGCCGTGCTGTTGTGCGGGGCCGCCGCGGGGGCGGTCGCCGGGCTGCACGGGGCGGACGTACGCCGCGGCCCGGTGCCCGCGCTGGCCCGGGAGTACGCCGAGGCCACCGCCGAGGTGACGATCACGGGGGATCCACGGCTCACCCGGCCACGTGTGCGGGGGGCGGCGCTCGCGCCCGCGTCCGTGGTCCTGGAGGCCGAGGCCCACCGGGTGACCGGCCCCGACGGCACCACGACCACCACCCGCGCACCCCTCCTGGCGACGGTCCACCCGAGGACCGGTAAGGAGCGGACGGCCTGGCTCGGGCTGTTGCCGTCCACCCGTCTGCGTGTCCACGGCCGCCTGGTGCCGCCGCTGCGTGACGGGGACCGCATAGCGGCCGTGGTGCGTGTGAACGGTGGTGGGCCCCCGCGGGTCACGGGCCGGCCCAGCACGGTCCAGCGGCTGGCCGGGCGGCTGCGCGCCGGGCTGCGCACCGCGAGCGACGGACTCTCCCCGGACGCGCGGGCGTTGCTTCCGGCGCTGGTCGTGGGGGACACCTCACGGGTGCCGCCCGAGCTGGACGAGGCGTTCCGGGCCACGGACATGCTCCATCTCATGGCCGTCTCCGGCAGCAATCTGACGCTGGTGCTCGCCCTGCTCACCGGTCCGCCGCAGCTGGCCGGGCGGGCCGAGCGGCGCGGTCTCGCGGGCGCGCTCGGCATCCGGCTGCGGACCACCGCCCTCCTCGGCGGCGGACTCACGCTCGCCTTCGTCATCGTCTGCAGACCCGATCCCAGTGTGCTGCGGGCCGCCGCCTGCGGGCTGATCACGCTGCTCGCCCTCGGCACCGGCCGTCGCCGCTCCCTGCTCCCGGCCCTGGGCGCCGCCGTGCTCGCGCTGGTGCTCTACGACCCCTGGCTGGCCAGGAGCTACGGCTTCCTGCTCTCCGCGCTGGCCACCGGCGCCCTGCTCACCATCGCGCCGGGATGGAGCGCGGCCCTGCGGCGCCGTGGCGTACCGCCCCGGCTCGCCGAGGCGCTGGCGGCGGCCGCTGCGGCCCAGGCGGTCTGCGCCCCGGTCGTGGTGGCGATGGCCGCGCGGGTGAGCCTGGTGGCGATTCCCTGCAATCTCATCGCCGAGGTGGCGGTCGCCCCGGCCACCGTCCTCGGGTTCGCCGCGCTCGCGGTGGCCGCCGTCGCGCCGCCGGTCGCCGCGTGGATCGCCTGGCCGGCGGGCTGGCCCGCCGGGTGGATCGCCCAGGTGGCCCGCACCGGTGCGGCGCTGCCCGGGGCCGAGGCGGACTGGCCGGACGGCTGGACCGGCGCGCTGCTGCTGGCCGTCGTCACCCTGGCCGTGGTCCTCGTCGGCCGCCGACTGTTGCAGCACCGCCTGCTGTGTGCCGTGTGCGCCCTGCTGGTGCTGCTGGCCGTCATACGCCCGGCGCCCCTGGCCCGGATCATCACCGGCTGGCCACCGCCGGGCTGGCGAATGGTGGCGTGCGATGTCGGACAGGGCGACGCCCTCGTCTTGGCCGCGGGGCCCGGTACGGCCGTCGTCGTGGACACCGGGCCCGAGCCGCGGGCCGTCGACCGCTGTCTGCGTTCGCTGGGCGTCGTCCGGATTCCGCTGCTGGTCCTGACCCACTTCCACGCCGACCATGTGGCCGGGCTGACCGGTGCGTTACGCGGGCGCGCGGTCGGCGCCATCGAGACGACCGGTCTGGAAGAGCCACCCGGCCAGGCCGAGTTCGTACGGCGCAGGGCCCGTTCGGCGCATGTCCCGGTCGTCGCGGCGGTGCCGGGGGAGCGGCGGCGCTTCGGCCCGCTGTCCTGGGAGGTCCTGTGGCCCGCGCCGCCGCCCGCCCCGGCCGGGGCCGAGGGGCCGAACGACGCGAGCGTCACCCTCCTCGTCCGCACGGCGGGCCTGACTCTGCTCCTCCTCGGCGACTTGGAGCCCCCGGCCCAGCAGGCCCTGCGGACGGCGCACCCCACCCTCCCCCAGGTCGATGTCCTCAAGGTGGCCCACCACGGCTCCGCCTACCAGGACCCGCAGCTGCTCCGACGCCTCAGACCCCGCCTCGCCCTGATCTCCTGCGGCGCCGACAACCCCTACGGCCATCCGTCGCCCCGCACCATCGCCTCTCTGCGCGCCCAGGGAGCCGCCGTGTTGCGGACCGACACCGACGGCCCGATCGCGGTGATACGAGACCCGGGGCTGCGCGCGGTGCTCGGAGGCCACGATGGGCCCTGAGCGCGGACACACCCGGGCGGGGTGCCCACTCCCCGTCGATGAGTGGGCACCCGGCCCGGGTGTGTTCCGGTGCTCAGCGCTTGGTGTTGCTGTTGAAGAGCGAGCGCGACCAGACGTAGCCGACCAGGGCGATCCCGGCGCACCAGGCGAGCGAGATCCAGCCGTCGTTGCCGATCTCCGAGCCGGAGAGCAGACCGCGCAGTGTCTCGGTCATCGGTGTGAACGGCTGGTACTCGGCGAACCAGCGCAGGCCCGGGGACATCGACTCGGCCGGTACGAACGCGGAGCCCAGGAACGGCAGGAACTGGACCAGCAGCGGCTTGTTGCTCGCGGACTCCACCGTCTTGGAGATCAGGCCGAGCGCGCACGACAGCCATGTCACGGCGAACGCGAGGGCCGTGAGGAGGCCGGTGGCGGCCAGCCACTCCAGCGGGTTGGCGTCCGGCCGGAAGCCGATGGCGAGGGCGACGCCCACCACCAGGACGAGGCTCACCATCGTGGTGAGGACGCTGCCGACGACATGGCCCGTCATGAACGACGAGCGCGTGATGTTCATGGTGCGGAAGCGGTTGATGATGCCCTCGGTCATATCGGTGCAGACCGCGACCGAGGTCGACATCGAGCCGGCGGCCACCCCCATGATGATGATGCCGGGCGTCAGATAGTTCAGATACGCGTTGCGGCCGCCGCCCATGCCGGAGCCGATCGAGTCGCCGAAGGCGTACACGAACAGCAGCAGCATCATGATGGGCATCATGGAGGCGCCCAGCGAGACGCCCGGATAGCGCAGCGCGTGCTTGATATTGCGCCGCAGCATCGTCATCGAGTCGTGCACGACGTAGGTGAGCGTGCTCATCGCAGGGTCTCCTTCGCGTGGAGCGCGGTGTTGGTGCTGCCGTCGCCGGTCAGGGCGAGGAACACGTCGTCGAGGTCGGGGGTGTGCACGGAGAAGTCGGCGGCGCGGATACCTGCGGCGTCGAGCCGGTCGAACAGGGCGCGCAGCGCGTCGAGATCGCCATCGCCCGCGACGCGCAGGGCGAGCTGCTCATCGTCCCGGGCCGCCTCGGGGAAGGCGGCGGCCGCGCGCTCGTACTCGTCGGGGTCGGTGAACCGCAGGCGTACATGGCTGCCGGGAATCTGCGCCTTGAGTTCGTCGGCGGTGCCCTCGGCGACGATCCGGCCGCCGTCGAGCACGGCGATCCGGTCCGCCAGTTGGTCGGCCTCTTCCAGGTATTGGGTGGTGAGGAAGACGGTGACGCCGTCGGCGACCAGCGAGCGCACGGTCTCCCACATGGTGCGGCGGCTGCGCGGGTCCAGCCCGGTCGTCGGCTCGTCGAGGAAGATCACCTGCGGGTCGCCGACCAGTGTCATGGCGAGGTCGAGCCGGCGCCGCATACCGCCGGAGAAGAAGGCGGCGCGCTTGTGCGCGACGTCCGCGATGTCGAACCGCGCCAGCAGTTCCTTGGCCCGCCTGCGTCCTTCGCGCTTGCCCAGGCGCAGCAGATCGGTCATGAGGAGCACGTTCTCCTCGGCGGTGAGCAGGTCGTCGAGTGCGGCGAACTGCCCGGTGACGCCGATCGTGGCGCGCACCCCCTCCGGTGAGGTGGCGACGTCGTGGCCCGCGACCTGGGCCTGGCCGCCGTCGGCCGCGATCAGTGTGGACAGGATCTGCACGGTGGTGGTCTTTCCGGCGCCGTTCGGCCCGAGCAGCGCGAACACGGAGCCGGACGGGATGCGCAGATCGATGCCGTCGAGGACGGTCTTGTCGCCGTACGACTTGCGCAGATCGGCGGTGGAGACGGCGGCGGGCGGCTGCTGGCCGCTGCCCTGCCTGGACGTGAGCATGACAGATGAATGCATGGGGCCCTCCCCTTCGAAGGCGCGGTGAGCGGTGAAGTGATCTTGGTTGTCTGGAGAGCGGGCGGGTCAGGCCCGGGCGCGGCGGATGTTGATGTTGCCGAAGCGGGTACGCGCCCTGACCTCGGCGGTGTCCTCGGACGTGTCCGGGCTCTCGGACGCGGTGAGCGCGTTGATCACCTGGCCGGCGCTCGAGCTGACGTCGAGCCAGGCGGCCGTGCCCTCGCGGATGCCGACATCGATGGCGCCGTAGGAGGTCTCCAACTGGACGGTGCCGCGCGCGACCTCATCGAGGCGCACGGCGCCGTGGGCGGTGGTGGCGGTGACCGAGCCCTCGGCGTGCTCGATGAAGATGTCGCCGTTGGCGCCGCTCACCCGCAGATCGCCCAGGGCGTCGCCGACGGTCGTGGTGCCGTGGGAGTTCTTCAGGACGGCCGCGCCATCAATGGCACCGACGCGCAGGCTGCCGGAGCTGGTGGTGATCTCGGCGGGCCCCTCGACGCGGTCCACGGTGATGGTGCCGTGGGACGCGATCAGGTGCAGCGGCCCGGTGGTGTCGAGGCGGACATCGCCCGACGAGGTCTTCACCCGGACCTCGCCGAGCCGCCCCTCGCCGTGCACCTGGGCCCAGGCGCCGGTCATCTCCACTTGCGAGCCGGTGGGCAGTTCGACCGTCACATCGACGGTGCCGGTGCGCCCGATGAGATAGCGCTGCTTGGGTGTCCTGATGGTCAACAGGCCACTCGCGTACCGCACGTCGGACTGTTCGGCCGCCCGTACGTCCTGGTCCTTCTTCGGGTCGCGGGGCCGCACATCGACGAGGGTGTCGAGCCGGTCGGCGGCGATGAACCGGATGGACCCGGCTTCCACATGGGCGGTGACCGAGATCGGTCCGGGAGTGTCGAAGGGAGCGTCGAAAGAAGGCATGGCTGTCCCGTCCTCTTGGGTCTTCGTGGCGTCCCCGCTGGTGGGACGTGGTGTGGGAGAAGTGGGGTGGGCGGAGTGGCGTAGGCGAAGTGGGGTAGGCGGGGCGCGGTCAGCGCACCCAGCCCGTGAAGCTCTGCCCGACGGTGCGGGTGGTGCGGGGCTGCTCCGTCGTCCGTGACGGGGCGCCGCCGTCGACCGCGGCCGACACGGCTCGTACCAGCCACGCGTTGACCGACAGGCCCTCGCGGTTCGCGGCCTCCTCGGCGCGCGCCTTGAGGTGGGCGGGCAGCCGCAGATTGACGCGGGCGGTGCCGCCGTCGTCGCCGTCGGCGGGTGCCGGGGCCGGTGCCTTGAGCGGCTCGGCGGGTCCGCTCATGCCCTCGTACGCCTCGTCGCCCGCCGGCCGCGTCACCACGAAGTCGGGGTCGAGCCCGCGCAGCCGTACGTCGACCGAGCCGGGGGCGAGTTCACGGGTGATCTCGTCCATCGCGGCGGAGAGCACATTGAGCATCGTCAGCCGGGTCGCCGACTCCAGGGGAGCGGTGAGCCGGTCGGCCAGCTCGCGGGCTTCTTCGCCGCCCGCTTCGGCGGCCACCGCGAGTTCGCGGCGGAGGTTGTCGACATACGGCGTGAGGTCCATAACGCCATAGTGGCACCACAATGGCGCCATACGCAAGGTCGTCAGGGAGGTGGCCGTGGGTTGGGGTTCATCGGGCGGCTCTGGCCTGCGTAAACGCGCTGGTGTCAAACTGCGTCAATGCGGTGCCACATCGAGCCGAGGCCGCCCTTGCGCCTCCAGTGGCACCACGTGATGCCACTGTGGCGCCCTGCCTCGCTCCGCCCTGCCCGCGCCGTCAGTCGACCCGCCGGGCCAGCACCTGTCCGGGCCAGGACCCGGACAGGAAACGGTCGGTGGTGGTGAAGCCGTTGCGCTCGTAGAACGCGACCAGTTCGCCCCCACCGCCCGCCCAGCAGTCGACCCGCAGCAGCCCCACCCCGGCCCGCCGGGTCTCCTCGACGGCATGGGCCAGCAGTGCCGCCCCGATGCCCAGGCCGGCGCGCTGTCGGTCGGAGACCAGCAGCCGGACGTACCGCTCGGGTTCCCCGGCCGGTGCGATCGGCACCTGCGGGCTGGGTCCGGAGTCCAGCACCATGGCCCCGACAGGCGTTCCGTCCAACTCCGCGATGTACGGGGCGTTCTCGGTCGTGTACCGCTGGACCCGCGCCACCCCGCCCGTCTTTTGCGAATACGGCGTCGTACCCCACTGCTCGGTGTTGCCCCGAGCGTTCATCCAGGCCACCGCGGAGTCGAGCATGTCCAGAATGGCCGGAGCGTCGGCCAGGCTGCCTGGTCTGACGTCTATGCCAGGTGTCGTGTCGTTCACGGCGAGAGCTTAGGCACTGTCGGGCCGGTCACGGCCGCTTGGTGCCCGCGTCGGCGAGCCGCGACCCCTCTGTGCCAACTACCGCCTTCGTAGCGGGGGATGGCCGGACGGGAACTTTTCCACCGGCGCACCCGACTAGTAGGGCAGGCCGGCGCTCCCGAAGAGCGATATGGGCCCCCGCTCCACCGTCCAAGGAGACGAAGCCGATGCCTCTACGCGTTCAGATCCTCCTGTACGACGGGGTGGAGGAGCAGGACTTCATCGGGCCGCGTGACGTTCTCGGGCATGCCGAGTCGGCGGGCGGCCAGATACGAACGACCCTGGTGCGGCCCTCGGCTCCTGGCGAGGTGACATGCTTCTTCGGCACCGGAGTCACGGTGCCGGCCGCATGGGATCCCACCGACGCCGATCTTCTGATCGTGCCGGGCGGCGGCGACCGGCTGATCAACGATCCGGATGTGCTGCGGGACCTCGTGCGGGCACAGCAGGCCGGAGTCATCGTCGCCGGTGTCTGCACAGGAGTCATGGTGCTGTCCGCGGCAGGCTTGACCAAAGGCCGCCCGTGCACGACACACCACCTCGCCAAGGCCGATCTGGCCGCCCAGGGAGGCAAGGTGATCGACGCGCGGGTCGTCGACGATGGGAACCTGGTGACCGCGGGCGGGGTCACCAGCGGAATCGATCTGGCGCTATGGATGATCACCCGGGAGTGCGGGGCATCTATCGCCATCAGCGTCGAGTCCATCATGGAGTACGAGCAGCGCGGTGTGGTCTGGCGAAGCTCCTGATCGCCATCGCATGGGGGCATCTCGGCCCCGAGTTGCAGCCCCCCAGCATGCCCGCTCAGACTTGCTGCATATGTGCAATCCCGGACGCGGGCCCTTTCCAGGGCAACGGATTCAGAGGAGCGTCCCATGGCCAAGATCCTGTGCGTGCTGACCGGCGCGAGCTATTGGACCCTGAAGGACGGACACCGACACCCCACCGGATACTGGGCCGAGGAGTTCGTGGCGCCCTACAGCGTATTCACCGGCGCCGGACACGAAGTCACCGTGGCAACTCCGAATGGGGTCGTTCCCGTTGTCGACACGATGAGTCTGGAAGCCCGCATGGCGGGCGGCGAGGAGAATTCCCTCAACGAGGAGGCCGTCATCGAGTCGGCGGATGAGCTGAGGCATCCCATCTCGCTCACGGAAGTGCGCCTCGAGGACTATGACGCGGTCTATTACCCCGGCGGCCACGGCCCGATGCAAGACCTCTCGGTCGACCCCGACTCCGCGGCACTGCTGCGGAAGGCACTCGCTTCGGGCAATCCGCTCGGCATTGTCTGCCACGCCCCCGCCGCTATCCTCGCCACCCGTGACGCGAACGGCGACACCCCCTTCGCCGACTACCGTCTGACGGGTTTCTGCAACGAGGAGGAGGCCGGCGTCGGTCTCGCCGACAAAGCCAAGTGGCTGCTGGAGGACGAGCTGAAGACGCTGCCCACCCAGTATTCGCGGGGTCCCGCCTGGGAGCCCTATACGGTCGTGGACCGCAATCTCTTCACCGGGCAGAATCCGGCTTCCTCGGGCCCTCTCGCACAAGAGCTCGTCAAGGCCCTGGCACACGCCGAGTGAAGTCCGCGGCGGTCCTCTCGGGCCGCACAGTTGTGCCCCAGACCTGCTGGATCGTCCGGTAGTCGATCACGGTGATGTCCTCCTGTCGGAGAACTTCACGGGCCCGCGGCGATATCAGGAACTCATAGTCCGTCCGGCGCACGCGCCAGCCATCGTCGCGGGCCTGTGACTCCTTGTCTCCCACACTCGGGTGCACCGCCCATTCATTGAGCCCGGCGGGCAGGTCGCGCAGCATCCGGACGTATCGGGCGGCCTTTCCTTCGATGGCGAGCGAGAAGCTGTCCAGGAAGTCGTTGTCGGTGACCGGCAGCCCGCGGTGCCGCATTGTCCGGCGCGCGGGTTCGAGCCAGACCCGGACCGCGAGGCCGTACTCCGCGGCCAGCCCTACCGTCAGATCGAGGATGTCGTCGCGGCCGCCATCGGCCAGGCAGTGGAAGTCCAGATGAGTCGGCGCGAGCCCGGCGTCGGCGACGGCATCGATCTGGGCGCGGAACTCGAACTCGATCTCCTCGAGCCGGGCCCGGCCGAGCAGGGCCGCGCGTCCGGCGGGCGTCGGCGGGAACAGTTCACCCTCGGAGTCCAGCAGCGAGGGAACGCGTTCTCTCGCGGCGATCGGCGCCCATCGGTGGTCGGGCATCTCGCACACCAGGGTGAGATGGATTCCGAACGGGATCCGCGGCCGTCGGCTGAGCAGTTCCATGGCCTGCGCCGCCGCGGGGCACGGGACCATCAGACTGCATGAACTGGCGATGCCCTCTTCGATCGACTCGATCACCGCGGCGTTGATCGCTGGATACATGCCGAAGTCATCGCAGTTGACGATCAGCAGCCGCGCATCGGGCGGATACCCCAGCAACTCACTCGACCGCTGTGCGGGCGTGACGGCCGCGGGGTCGGCGTTTTCATCCATGCCCGCAGTGTGGGACCCGGCCCGATGGCGCGCACGGGAATTTGAGCGCCTCCGGAAGAGAGCCCAGGGCGATTCTGCCCCGCCGGGAAGCCGTCAGACCCGGTCCAAGGGGCGGTGGGGGCCGGTGGGGAGCTCTGCCGTGATCGTGTCGCCCGGGCGCACCGTGCCGCCCTCCTTCACGATGCTCATGATTCCGGCCTTGCGCACGATGTTCCCGGCCTCATCGCGGCCGACGACCTGCTTCAGAAGACCGTTCCGAAAGTTGTCGATCTGCAGGCAGGGATTGCGGAGGCCGGTCACCTCCAGCACCGCGTCATCGCCGATGCGCAACAGCGTGCCGACCGGCAGGCCGAGCAGATCGATGCCACGGGTGGTGATGTTCTCGCCGAGGTCACCGGGCACGACTGTGAATCCCTCCGCACCGACGTCGGCGAAGAGCTCTTCATGGATGAGGTGGACTTGGCGCAGGTTCGGCTGGGTGGGGTCCTGTGCGACGCGTGAGCGGTGCTTGACCGTCACACCGGCGTGTACGTCGCCCTCGACACCGAGACCGGCGAGCAGTGTGATGCCGTCCCGGTTCGGCTTGGTGAACGAGTACTCGCCGTTGCTGCTGACTGCCGTCACTGTCCCACTCATCCTTGGAACCCCCTCTTCAGCGACCACCTTCAGTGACCACCCACAGTGGCCCTTTTCAGTGACCACGATGAGCCATGCCCCTGGCCGGGCGCCAGGCTATTCGGCCTCCAGCCAGCCCTCGTACTCGTCCGCGAACGCGTCCAGCGCCGCCGGGTCCAGGCCCTGGGCCGGGTCCTCGATCACCACCAGCCACTGGGCGTCCTCGGCGTCGTCCTCGCCCGCCAGCGCGTCCCGCACCAGCTGGGGCTCCTGGGCAATGCCGAAGCGCTCCGGCAGCGCCTCGGCCACCTCCTCCGCGGCGTCGCGGTCGGGCAGCACCAGGATGTGCCGGGCGCCGGTCAGTCCTTCATCGATCACCGGAACATTGTCGGACATCCGGACGGCGGCACGCGGCGGGGCTGTCGGTGGTCCGTGGGATGCTGGACCGCGATGGCCAGGAAGACGACGACCGACGATCCGCTCGCCCCCGTGACACTCGCCGTGGGCCAGGAGGAGCTGCTGCTCGACCGCGCCGTGCAGCAGGTGGTGGCGGCTGCCCGCGCGGCCGACCCCGACACCGATGTGCGCGACCTGACGCCCGACGCGCTCCAGCCCGGCACCCTCGCCGAGCTCACCAGCCCCTCGCTCTTCGCCGAGCGCAAGGTGGTCGTGGTGCGGAACGCACAGGATCTGTCGGCTGACACGATCAAGGACGTGAAGGGCTATCTCGGCGCCCCCGCCGAGGAGATCACGCTGGTGCTGCTGCACGCGGGCGCGGCCAAGGGCAAGGGGCTGCTCGACGCCGCCCGTAAGGCCGGGGCGCGCGAGGTCGCCTGCCCGAAGATGACCAAGCCCGCCGACCGACTGGCGTTCGTGCGCTCGGAGTTCCGCGCCACCGGCCGGTCCGCCACCCCCGAGGCATGCCAGGCCCTGGTCGACGCCATCGGGAGCGATCTGCGCGAGCTGGCCAGCGCGGTCTCCCAGCTCGTGGCCGATGTCGAGGGCACGATCGACGAGGCCATCGTCGCCCGCTACTACACCGGCCGCGCCGAGGCATCCAGTTTCACCGTCGCCGACCGCGCCGTCGAGGGCCGTGCGGCCGAGGCACTGGAGGCACTGCGCTGGGCCGTCTCCACCGGGGTGCCGCCGGTGCTGATCACCAGTGCCCTGGCCCAGGGCGTCCGCGCGATCGGCAAGCTGGCCTCCGCGCCGCGTAACGCCCGCCCCGGCGATCTCGCCCGCGAGCTGGGCATGCCGCCCTGGAAGATAGACCGGGTGCGGCAGCAGATGCGTGGCTGGTCGGCGGATGGAGTGGCGGTCGCGCTGCGTGCCGTCGCCGAGGCCGACGCGGGGGTCAAGGGCGGCGGAGACGATCCGGCGTACGCCCTGGAGAAGGCGGTCGTCACGATCGTCCGCGCCGCCCGGGCGGGCCGAGGTCAGCCGTAGGCCCTGGCCCAGGGGGGCCACGGGCAATCCGCAGCCGCAGGCCCTGGCCGAGTTGCCGCGTACAGGACGCATCCGATCCAAGCCGCGGCCCCGGATCGGCCCCGCGAGCTACTCCTTCATCTTCTCCAGCGTCGACTCGGCGCTCTTCTTGAGCAGCTCGGTGGCTTCCTCGGGCGTCTTGGCCGAGCCGCTGGACGAGGACGACACATACTGCGACCAGGTCGACTGATAGGTCATCCAGCCGTCCCGCACGGCGAGGATCACATAGGCGCCGGTGTTGGAGCTGCTGCTGTTGTTCTGCTTCACCACATACGCTTCGTCGCCCAGCCCGCTGACCGGGCTCACCTCGTAGCTGTACGTGGACGTCTTCTGGTCCTCGTACGACCGGTACTGGGCCTCGAACTCCGGCCCGGGGTTGGTCTTCTTGTGCAGCGACGCCGTGGTGTAGAGCCAGACCGAGGAGTAGTCGCTGCTGCTCGAGCCGCTCGGCTCGAAGTCGATATTGCAGGTCATCGAGTCCAGCGCGGCGTTCTCGGAGCTGCTGTGCTGCGGGTTCGACGTCGATGTCGACGACGACCCGCTCTCGTCCTTCTGCTCGTACCCGGCGTCCTCGAAGGGCTGGGTATCCGTCGGGGTGCACAGATTGGTCCGATAGCGGTAGCCCGCGAGATCAGCCTTCGTCTCGTCCTCGAACCCTCCGGTGGCGAACAGCACCCCGGCCCAGACCGCCGAGGCGACGACGGCCCCGCCCAGCCCCCACAGCCAGCCCTTGCCGCCTCCGGGGCCGGTGGGCGGCGCCCCGGGTGGCATGCCCATCGGTCCGTACCCGCCGCCCAGGGGGATGGACGGCATCGTCGGCTGGGCGTACGCGTACGGATGGTGCTGCGGCGTCTGGGGCTGAGGCGGCACCTGACCGTACGGGCCGGGCGGCGGGCTCTGCGGCGGCCCCTGCGGAGGGCTCTGCGGTGGGCTCTGCTGAGGTGGCTGGGGGGGTTGGGGCGGCTGCGGCGGGCCGTACGGATTGGGTGTTTCCCCCGGTGTCGACATGACGTGAACATACCCGAATTAACCGCGAAAGCCCCGCCCTGTCCTTGGGGAAAGGACAGGGCGGGGCCTTCGTGTCGATCGAGTGCGCCGCACCCGCGTGGCGAACGCAGGCCGCGTGCGGCGCGGTGCCGCTGAGAGAGCTGAACAAGCTCTCGGCTGCCGGTCGGAGCGGGTGAGAGGGACCGCTGTGCCCAAACCGGCGGCGGGGTGGGGCGGTATGCCCCGGAAGGGTCAGCCTTCGAGATCAGCCGGAGGGTGTCAGCCCTTGAGGCCGGCGACCTGCTGGGCGATCGCCGACTTCTTGTTGGCGGCGTTGTTCTTGTGCAGAACACCCTTGCTGACGGCCTTGTCGAGCTTGCGCGCGGCGGCGCGGGCGGCTTCGGTGGCCTTCTCGGCGTCACCGGCGGCCACGGCCTCACGGGTGCGGCGGATGGCGGTCTTCAGCTCGGACTTGACCGCCTTGTTGCGCAGGCGCGCCTTCTCGTTCGTCTTGTTCCGCTTGATCTGGGACTTGATGTTCGCCACGTAGAAAGCCTTCGCAGGTTCGTTGGGTTTCGCTTGCTTCGGTGTGCGTCCGTGCCCGCGGAGGTGTCCATGAGAGTCCATGGAGATGTCCGTCAGCGAGGGGCACGAGACACAGTCGGCCAGGTTACCAGCAGGGTCCATGGCGTCCCAAACCCGGAAGAGGTCGCCATTCATGGGACCATGGACGGGACTGACCCATACCGATAACACCGAGTCCCGCCTAGACACAGGACCCTGCGTGCCCGCGACCCCTACCAATGTGCCGGAGCCTAGCCGTACCGATCCGGCTCTGATCCGTAACTTCTGCATCATCGCGCACATCGACCACGGCAAGTCGACGCTCGCCGACCGCATGCTCCAGCTGACCGGTGTGGTTGATCAGCGGCAGATGCGCTCGCAGTACCTCGACCGCATGGACATCGAGCGCGAGCGCGGCATCACGATCAAGTCCCAGGCGGTCCGGCTGCCCTGGGCGCCGACGAAGGACGAGGGCGGCGAGCCGGCCACCCATATCCTCAACATGATCGACACCCCCGGCCATGTGGACTTCACCTATGAGGTCTCGCGCTCCCTCGCCGCCTGTGAGGGCTGCATCCTGCTGGTCGACGCGGCCCAGGGGATCGAGGCGCAGACCCTCGCCAACCTCTATCTGGCGATGGAGAACGACCTCACGATCATCCCGGTCCTCAACAAGATCGATCTGCCCGCCGCCCAGCCCGAGAAGTACGCCGCCGAGCTGGCTCATCTGATCGGCTGCGACACCTCCGACGTGCTCAGGGTCTCCGCGAAGACCGGCGAGGGCGTGGCCGAGCTGCTGGACCGGGTCGTCGAGCTCGTTCCGTCCCCGGTGGGCGTCTATGACGCCCCCGCCCGCGCGATGATCTTCGACTCCGTCTATGACGCCTACCGGGGCGTGGTGACCTACGTGAAGGTCGTCGACGGCACGCTCAGCAAGCGCGAGCGGATCAAGATGATGTCCACCGGCGCCGCCCATGAGCTGCTGGAGATCGGCACCAACTCCCCGGAGATGACCCCCGCCGACGGGCTGTCCGTGGGCGAGGTGGGTTATCTGATCACCGGTGTGAAGGATGTCCGCCAGTCCAAGGTCGGTGACACGATCACCCAGGTCACCCGCGGTGCGCAGGAGGCTCTGGGCGGTTACAAGGACCCGAAGCCGATGGTGTTCTCGGGGCTGTATCCGCTGGACGGCTCCGACTATCCGGAGCTGCGTGAGGCCCTGGACAAGCTGCAGCTCAACGATGCCGCGCTGGTCTACGAACCGGAGACCTCGGCCGCTCTCGGCTTCGGCTTCCGCGTCGGCTTCCTCGGGCTGCTGCACCTGGAGGTCATCCGTGAGCGCCTGGAGCGCGAATTCAATCTCGACCTGATCGCCACCGCACCCAATGTGGTCTACCGGGTGGAGATGGAGGACGGCAGCGAGCACACGGTGACCAACCCCAGTGAGTTCCCCGTGGGCAAGATCGACACGGTGCACGAGCCGGTCGTCCGGGGCACGATCCTCGCCCCGAGCGAGTTCATCGGCGCGATCATGGAGCTGTGCCAGAACCGCCGCGGGGTGCTGCTCGGCATGGACTACCTCTCCGAGGACCGGGTCGAGATCCGCTACACCCTGCCGCTGGCCGAGGTCGTCTTCGACTTCTTCGACCAGCTGAAGTCCAAGACCCGCGGCTATGCCTCGCTCGACTACGAGCCCACCGGTGAGCAGACCTCGGACCTGGTCAAGGTCGACATCCTGCTGCACGGCGACAAGGTGGACGCCTTCTCGGCGATCACCCACAAGGACAAGGCGTACGCGTACGGCGTCCGGCTGGTCGCCAAGCTGCGCGAGCTCATCCCGCGGCAGAACTTCGAGGTGCCCATCCAGGCGGCCATCGGCTCCCGGGTCATCGCCCGTGAGACGGTCCGTGCCATCCGTAAGGACGTCCTCGCCAAGTGCTACGGCGGTGACATCTCCCGTAAGCGGAAGCTGCTGGAGAAGCAGAAGGAAGGCAAGAAGCGGATGAAGATGGTCGGCAACGTGGAGGTCCCGCAGGAGGCCTTCATCGCGGTGCTGTCCTCCGACTCCGACGGTAAGGACGCCAAGGCGAAGAAGTAGCAGCCGCCCCGGGCGGGCGCGGAGCCCTGGCGAGGGCGAGGGCGGAGCCCACGGAGCGAGTGTGGTCAGCGGGCCCGGCGTGATGGTTGCGCCGGGCCTGCTGTGTGCGGGGGATCCTCTTGGGCATCTCGTGAGAACAACGTGACGCGGACCCCCTTACGCGGTAAGGATTCGGCCCCTACTCTGATCACCACTCGAAGGTTACTCGCGAGTCACCAAGCAATGAGGCGGGCCCCGGAGGATGCCGTGACCGACACACAGATCTTGCTCGAGAACCGGCCGCCGTCTTTGGCGACGCACTTCCTCCAGCGCGTCGAGGCGACACCGGACGGGGAGGCGTACCGCTATCCGGTGCCTCCCGCCTCGGGTACCGGCCCCGATGACTGGCGGCCGCTGACCTGGCGGGAAAGCGCCGATCGGGTCTTCGCCATCGCCGCCGGGCTGATCGAACTGGGCATCCGCCCCGAGGAGCGGGTGGCGCTGGCCTCCTCGACCCGCGTCGAGTGGATCCTGGCCGACCTGGGCGTGCTGTGCGCGGGCGCGGCCACCACCACGGTCTACCCGACCACCAACGCCGACGAGACCTCCTTCATCCTCTCCGACTCCGGCAGCCGGGTGCTGATCGCCGAGGACGCGACGCAGCTCGCCAAGGTGCGGGCGCAGCGCGATGAACTCCCCGAGCTGGCCCATGTGGTGGTGATCGAGGCCGGGGACGCGGTCCCCGCCGAGGACGACCCCGAGGGCTGGGTGCTCTCGCTCGCCGAGCTGGAGAAGCGGGGCGCGGCCCGTCTGGAGCGCGAGCCGGGGGCCGTACGGGAGCGGATGGACGCCCTGCGCGGCGATCAGCTGGCGACGCTCATCTACACCTCCGGTACCACCGGGCGTCCCAAGGGCGTACGGCTGGCGCATGACTCGTGGTCGTACATGGCCATTGTGATCGGCACCCAGGACGGCCTGCTCTTCCCCGACGATGTGCAGTACCTGTGGCTGCCGCTCGCGCATGTCTTCGGCAAGGTACTGACGGCGGGGCAGATCTACGTCGGTCACACCACGGCGGTGGACGGCCGGGTCGACAAGATCATCGACAATCTGCCGGTGGTCCGGCCGACCTATATGTGCGCCGTGCCGCGGATCTTCGAGAAGGTCTACAACGGGGTGGCCCAGCGGGCGCGCGAGGGCGGCGGCGCCAAGTACAAGATCTTCCAGTGGGCGGTCGAGGTCTCCCGGGAGTACGCCAAGACCTCGCAGGACACCTTCCGCCGCACCGGCACCGCCTCCGTGCCCTTCGGTCTCAAGGCCCAGCACGCGGTGGCCGACAAGCTGGTCTACGGCAAGCTGCGCGAGGCGTTCGGCGGCCGGCTGCGGGCCGCGGTGTCCGGCTCCGCGGCGCTCGCCCCGGACATCGGCTACTTCTTCGCGGGCGCCGGGATCAACATCCTGGAGGGCTACGGCCTGACCGAGTCCAGCGCCGCCAGCTTCCTCAACCCGGCGGACTACCGCACGGGCACGGTCGGCAAGGCGTTCCCCGGCCTGGAGGTGCGGTTCGCCGACGACGGCGAGGTGCTGCTGCGCGGACCCGGCATCATGCAGGGCTACCACGGGCTGCCGGAGCTGACCGAGCAGGTGCTGGAGTCCGACGGCTGGTTCCACACCGGGGACATCGGCGAGCTGTCCCCCGACGGCTATCTGCGGATCACCGACCGCAAGAAGGACCTGATCAAGACCTCGGGCGGCAAGTACGTCGCCCCGGCGGAGGTCGAGGGCCAGTTCAAGGCGGTGTGCCCGTTCGTCTCCAACATCCTGGTGCACGGCGCCGACCGCAACTACTGCACCGCGCTGATCGCCCTCGACGAGCCGACGATCATGAAGTGGGCGGCCGAGCACGGCCTCGGGGGCAAGTCCTACGCGGAGGTCGTGGCCACCGATGAGACACAGAAGCTGATCGAGAGCTATGTGCTCCGGCTCAACGAGGGGCTGCAGCGCTGGCAGACGATCAAGAAGTTCCGGCTGCTGCCGCGCGATCTCGACGTGGAACACGGGGAGTTGACGCCCAGTCTGAAGCTGAAGCGGCCGGTGGTCGAGCGTGAGTACAAGGCTCTGATCGAGGACATGTACGCGGGCACGCGGGAGGTTTAACGGCCAAGGATACGACCCCGCACCGGATTTCAGGTTGACCGGCCCGCCGGACACATGAATTTTCCCCTTATCGCGGTTCACTTGCGTAACCCGGTGCATATGAGGGCGGTCCGTCTGTCACTCTGTCCGTGCCGGATACGGTTACGGATACGGCGTTATGACGGAGCTTCTTCAGGAGCCGCACAGTGGGGACGTCATCTTCTGCCACTTCTGGTGGGTCGGTTGAGGGCGGTGGGGTTGTTCTACCGGTCGGGGGTGGGGTAGGCCCCGTTCGTACCAGTGCCTCGGCACGCGTCAGCCTGCCCGGTACTCCGCTCGCGGCCTCGGCCGCCCGCCGGTTCGTCCGTGCCGCCCTCGCCGACTGGGCCGCGCTCGAGGTCCCGGCCGCCGACCGGGTCACCGACCGGGTCGCGGACGAGGCCATACTGCTGGTGAGCGAGCTGGTCACCAACGCGGTGGTGCACGCCGGCACCGCCGTCGAGGTGAGCTGTGCGCTCGATGTCTCCGACCGCGAGGGCGAACCGCCGTCCCTGGTGGTGGAGGTGACCGATCACCATCCCACCCGGGTGGTGCGCGGCGATCCGCCGGATCCGGACGAGCGGCCGGAGTACGCCGGTGGCCACGGGCTGCGGCTGGTGGCCGAGATCGCCGAGTCCTGGGGGACGACCTACCGGCGGGCGACCAAGTCGGTGTGGTTCCAGATGGCGGTGGCGCCCACGAGCGCGGCCGCCGCGGGGACCGGTGCCATGGGCTCGGCCTTCATGGACGCCGCGGCCACCATGGACCCGGCGGCCGACACCGTGGCCGCGCCCGAGGGCGGGTTCGGCGCGGGGACCGTCCGCGAGGGCCTGGGCCCCGCCCCCGAGGGTGCGGGAGTCGTCTGTGAAGGCCGTAAGGAGGCCGTCGAGATCGTCGCGCCCGCGCCGGGCCGCGCCCCCGTCCGCGTGGACCCCGACTGGATCCAGCGCGGCGCGCTCTCCTTCCTCGCCGAGGCGTCCGACCTGCTGGCCGGGCAGTTCGACGAGGACATGGTGACCTCGCTGGCCGGACAGCTGCTGGTGCCCCGGCTCGCCGACTGGTGCGCGATCTGGCTCGACTCCACGAGCGGCCCGCCGCGCCTGGCCCGGGTCTGGCACGCCAGCGAGGGGCGCATCGAGGGCCTGCGGCGGGTGCTGGAGAAGGAGCCGCCCCAGGTGCCCGCCGCCGTCCGCGGCAGCGCCGTGGAGTGGCCCTGGCCGGCCGACCCCGCCGCGTACGGGCCCGGCGGCGCGGCCCTCGCCTGCCGGCTGGTCGCGGGCGGCCGCGCCCTCGGCACGCTGCTGCTCGGGCGGGCCGGGCTGGTGCGGATGCCGGACGAAGCGGTCGGCCTGGTCGAGGACTTCGCCCGCCGCGTCGCCCTGGCCCTCGCCTCCGCCCGCCGCTACACCCGGCAGGCGACCATCAGCCGGGTGCTGCAGCGCGGTCTGCTGCCGTCCGTCATCCCGCGGATCCCCGGCGTCGAGTCGGCGGTCGTGTACGAGCCGACCGGCGACATCTCGGCCGGGGGCGACTTCTACGACGTCTTCCCGGCCGGTGACGGCCGCTGGTGCTTCGTCCTGGGCGACGTCTGCGGCAACGGCCCGGAGGCGGCCGTGGTGACCGGCCTCGTCCGGCCCTGGCTGCGGCTGCTCGCCCGCGAGGGATACGGCGTGGGAGAGGTCCTGGACCGGCTCAACCAGCTTCTGGGCGAGGAGGCGGTGGAACAGGCGGTCGAGGGCGCCGCGGAGGCCGTGGCGGCCGGTGTGGAGGCCGTGGGAGGCCCCGCCGGGGTCGTGGAGCTGATGGACGGCGGCCTGGTCGGCACGGGGCTCCCGGCGGGCGGCGGGGTCGCGCGGTTCCTGTCGCTGCTGTACGGGGAGCTGGAGCCGCTGGGCGAGGGCGAAGGGGTGCGCTGCACGCTGGCCAGCGCGGGGCATCCGCTGCCGCTGGTGCTGCGGCCCGAAGGCGGGGTGCGGACCGTGGCGGCGCCGCAGATACTGCTGGGCGTTGTGGACGATGTGACGTACGAGAGTGAATCGTTCGATCTGGCGCCCGGGGAAACGCTGCTCTGTGTGACGGACGGGGTGACGGAGCACCGATCCGGCGACCGGCAGTTCGACGACGAGGACGGCCTGGCGGCGGCGTTCGCGCTGTGCGCGGGGCTGAGCGCGCGGGAGGTCGCGGAGCGGGTGCGGCAGGCGGTGGACGAGTTCGCGGCGGAGCCGCCGGACGACGACCTGGCGATGCTGGTCCTGAAGGTGGTCTGAGCGGCCTCGATGAAGTCCGGTGCGGTTCGGGTGCGCCCCGAAGGGGCGCGGGGCTGTGTCGATACGCGGCTCTGCCGCGTGGGACCGGCCACGACACAGCCGCGGATGAACGACCGCACCTCGCGGCACTTCCCGCGGAGCGCTTAGGCCCCATCCGGCGAGGCCCCGTTCCGGCGACGTTCCGCCGGACGGGCCCGGGCGGGGCCCAGGGCTCCGGGGCCCGCACCTCGCCGCACCTCGTGGTCCCGGGCGACGCGGGCCGTGACGGACAATGGGGGCATGCCTTCCGTACTGCCAGATGGTGAGCCCATGCCCGAGGACGGCGCACTGCCCGCGACCGCTTTGGCGGAGGCGGAGCGGCGGCCGCTGGGGTTCTATCTGCATGTGCCGTACTGCGCCACCCGCTGCGGCTACTGCGACTTCAACACCTACACCGCCAGTGAGCTGCGCGGCTCCGGCGGTGTGCTCGCCTCGCGGGACAACTACGCCGAGCAGGTCGTCGAGGAGGTGCGGCTGGCGCGGAAGGTGCTGGGCGACGACCCACGGCCCGTGGAGACCGTCTTCGTCGGCGGCGGGACCCCGACCCTGCTCGCGGCGGCGGACCTCGGGCGGATGCTCGGCGCGATCCGGGAGGAGTTCGGGCTGGCCGAGGGGGTCGAGGTCACGACCGAGGCGAATCCGGAGTCGGTCGATCCGCGCTATCTCGCGGAGCTGCGGGAGGCGGGGTTCAACCGGATCTCCTTCGGGATGCAGAGCGCCCGGCAGCACGTCCTGAAGGTGCTGGACCGTACGCATACCCCCGGGCGGCCGGAGGCGTGCGTGGCCGAGGCCCGGGCGGCCGGGTTCGACCATGTGAACCTGGACCTGATCTACGGGACGCCGGGGGAGAGCGACGCGGACTGGCGGGCCTCCCTGGAGGCGGCGCTCGGGGCGGGGCCCGACCATGTGTCGGCGTATGCGCTGATCGTGGAGGAGGGCACCCAGCTGGCGCGGCGGATCCGGCGCGGCGAGGTCCCGATGACCGACGACGATGTGCACGCGGACCGCTATCTGATCGCCGAGGAGATCCTGTCGGCCGCCGGGTTCGCCTGGTACGAGGTCTCCAACTGGGCCACCTCGCCCGCCGGGCGCTGCCGGCACAACGAGCTGTACTGGCGCGGCGCCGACTGGTGGGGCGCCGGCCCCGGCGCGCACAGCCATGTGGGCGGCGTGCGGTGGTGGAACGTGAAGCACCCCGGGGCGTACGCGCAGGCCCTGGGCGAGGGCAGGTCGCCCGGCGCGGGCCGGGAGCTGCTGACCGCCGAGGAGCGCCGGGTGGAGCGCATCCTGCTGGAGCTGCGGCTGGTCGAGGGCTGCCCGCTGGAGCTGCTGCGCCCGGCCGGGGCGGCGGCCGCGGCCCGGGCGCTGGAGGACGGGCTGCTGGATCCGGGGCCGTACGGACGGGGGCGGGCCGTGCTCACGCTGCGTGGGCGGCTGCTGGCGGACGCGGTGGTGCGCGACCTGGTGGACTGAGACGGGAGCCGTCAGCCCTGCGGGGCCGTCACGAAGTCGATCAACTCCTCCACCCGCCCCAGGAGCTCCGGCCGGAGGTCCTTGTAGGAGTGGACCGAGGACAGGATCCGCTGCCAGGCGGCCCCGGTGTTCTCCGGCCAGCCCAGGGCGCGGCAGACGCCCTTCTTCCAGTCCTGGCCGTGCGGCACCGTCGGCCAGGCCGGGATGCCGACGGAGGACGGCTTCACGGCCTCCCAGATGTCGATATAGGGGTGGCCGAGGACCAGCACATGCTCGCCGGTGACCTGCCCGGCGATACGGGACTCCTTCGAACCCGTCACCAGATGGTCGACGAGGACGCCGAGCCGGGCGTCCGGGCCGGGGGAGAAGCCATCCACGATGGCGGGCAGGTCGTCGACGCCCTCCAGGTACTCCACGACGACGCCCTCGATGCGCAGATCGTCGCCCCAGACCCGCTCCACCAGCTCCGCGTCGTGGCGCCCCTCGACATAGACGCGCCCCGCACGGGCGACCCTCGCGCGCGCTCCCGGAACGGCGATCGACCCCGAGGCCGTGCGCTGGGGCGCGCTGGGGGCCGCCGCGCGCGGGCGTACGAGGGTGACGACACGCCCCTCGAGCAGAAAACCGCGCGGCTCCATGGGGAAGACGCGATGTTTGCCGAAGCGGTCCTCCAGAGTGACCGTGGGGCCCTGGGCGGTCTTCTCGCAGCGGATCACGGCGCCGCAGAAGCCGGTGGTGACCTCCTCCACGACGAGGTCCGGTTCGGCGGGGACCTCAGGGGCGGGCCGCTGCCGCTTCCAGGGCGGGGTCAGGTCCGGGTCGTACTGTCGCATCCGGATGACGATAGCGCGCGACGACCGCCCGCTCCTGTAGTGCGGACAACTAGGTGGACGCCTAGTAGGGCGCCTAGTCGGGCGGCTGGGGAGACGCCTAGAGGGACACGCCGAAGCGGGCCGCCAATTCGTCACGTTGGGCCCGGACGAACCCGGCGCTCACGACCGAGCCGTGCCCCGGGACGTACCGCGCGTCCGGGCCGCCGAGGGCGAGCAGCCGGTCGAGGGCGGCGGGCCAGCGGCCGGGGATCGCGTCCGGTCCGGCCTGCGGCGTGCCGGACTCCTCCACCAGATCGCCGCAGAAGACCACCTCGGGCCGGCCGGGCACCAGAACGGCCAGGTCATGGGCGGTGTGGCCGGGCCCCACATTGGCCAGCAGCACCTGCCGGTCACCCAGGTCCAGGGTGAGCTCCCCGGAGACCAGGTGGTGCGGGCCGACCAGATGGTCCACGGCCTCGGTGGCGGCGTTCCGGTCCACCCCGTGGCGGATCGCGTCCTCGCGCAGCGTCTCCCGCTCCCGGCGCAGCAGCTCGTCCATGCCCGTGGCCCCGTACACCTCGCAGCCCGCGAAGGCGGCCGAGCCCAGGACGTGGTCGAAGTGCGGATGGGTGAGCGCGATCCGGGTGGGGCGGCGGCCGGTCAGCCGGGTGATCAGGGCGCGCAGCTCGGCCCCGGCGCGCAGGGTCGCGCCGGTGTCCACGACGAGGATGTCGGTCCGGCCGACGACCACGCCGACCGTCTCGTCCCACTCCGGCAGCCGACGGCGGGCCACACCGGGCGCGAGCCGCTCCCAGCCTGCCTCTTCCCAACACGTCTCCATACCGCGACGCTAGCTCAACGGGGATGGGGGAGAGTTGCTGCCGACGGCGGCTCTTGCCCATGCCACCGCACCCCGCCGTACACTGGCGGAGGGGTTCTGGCACTCGTGCCCGGTGAGTGCCAGGGCGGACGACCTGATGAGACCGCTGGACTGGAGGTGCGCGGGGTGCTCAGCGAACGCAGACTCGAGGTGCTGCGTGCCATTGTCCAGGACTATGTGGGGACGGAGGAGCCGGTCGGCTCCAAGGCGCTCACCGAGCGGCACCGGCTGGGGGTCTCGCCGGCCACGGTGCGTAACGACATGGCCGCTCTGGAGGACGAGGGGTTCATCGCCCAGCCGCATACGAGCGCCGGGCGGATCCCCACCGACAAGGGCTATCGCCTCTTCGTGGACAAGCTGGCGGGAGTGAAGCCGCTGTCCAGCCCGGAGCGGCGGGCCATTCAGAACTTCCTGGACGGCGCGGTCGACCTCGATGACGTGGTGGGCCGCACGGTCCGGCTGCTGGCGCAGCTGACCCGGCAGGTGGCGGTGGTGCAGTATCCGTCGCTGACCCGCTCGACGGTGCGCCATGTGGAGCTGCTGCCGCTGGCCACGGCCCGGGTGATGCTGGTGCTGATCACGGACACCGGCCGGGTGGAGCAGCGCATGGTGGACTGCCCCAGTCCGATCACCGAGGACTCGCTGGCCGATCTGCGCGCCCGGCTCAACAGCCGGGTCGTGGGTCGGCGTTTCGCGGATGTGCCGCAGTTGGTGCAGGATCTTCCGGAGTCCTTCGAACAGGAGGACCGGGGGACCGTCTCGATCGTGTTGTCGACCTTGCTCGAGACGCTGGTGGAGGAGACCGAGGAGCGGCTGATGATCGGCGGCACCGCGAACCTCACGCGTTTCGTGCATGATTTTCCCCTGACGATCCGGCCCGTCCTGGAGGCACTCGAGGAGCATGTCGTCCTCCTCAAGTTGCTGGGCGAGGCCAAGGACTCGGGTATGACCGTGCGGATCGGGCATGAGAATGCTCACGAGGGGCTCAACGCCACCTCGGTCGTCGCGGTCGGCTACGGTTCCGGCGACGAGGCGGTCGCCAAACTCGGCGTGGTCGGACCGACCCGCATGGACTACCCCGGAACGATGGGAGCGGTACGCGCAGTGGCACGTTACGTCGGACAGATCCTGGCGGAGTCGTAAGTGGCGACGGACTACTACGCAGTCCTGGGCGTGCCGCGTGATGCCTCGCAGGACCAGATCAAGAAGGCATTCCGTCGGCTCGCGCGCGAGCTGCATCCGGATGTGAACCCGGATCCGAAGACCCAGGAGCGGTTCAAGGAGATCAACGCCGCTTACGAGGTCTTGTCGGACCCACAGAAGAAGCAGGTCTACGACCTGGGCGGGGACCCGATGTCCGGGGCCGGCGGCGGTGGCGCCGGAGGCTTCGGCGGAGGCTTCGGCAACTTCTCCGACATCATGGACGCGTTCTTCGGCACCGCCTCGCAGCGCGGTCCGCGCTCCAGGACCCGGCGCGGTCAGGACGCGATGATCCGTCTGGACGTGGAGCTCAGCGAGGCCGCGTTCGGGACCACCAAGGACATCCAGGTCGACACCGCGGTCGTCTGCACCACGTGCAGCGGCGAGGGCGCGGCGCCGGGCACCTCGGCGCAGACCTGTGACATGTGCCGTGGCCGCGGTGAGGTCTCCCAGGTGACGCGGTCCTTCCTGGGCCAGGTCATGACCTCGCGGCCGTGCCCGCAGTGCCAGGGCTTCGGCACCGTGGTGCCGACCCCGTGCCCGGAGTGCGCGGGCGACGGCCGGATCCGCTCGCGGCGCACCCTGACCGTGAAGATCCCCGCCGGTGTGGACAACGGCACCAGGATCCAGCTGGCCGGTGAGGGCGAGGTCGGACCGGGCGGCGGCCCGGCGGGCGACCTGTATGTGGAGATCCACGAGGTCCCGCACCCGGTCTTCCAGCGGCGCGGCGACGATATGCACTGCACGGTGACCATCCCGATGACGGCGGCGTCGCTGGGCACCAAGGTGCCACTGGAGACGCTGGACGGCCTGGAGGAGGTCGACATCCGGCCCGGTACCCAGTCCGGCCAGTCGATCCCGCTGCACCAGCGCGGCGTCACCCATCTGCGGGGCGGCGGCCGTGGCGACCTGATCGTGCATGTCGAGGTGACCACCCCGACCAAGCTCGACCCGGAGCAGGAGGAGCTGCTGCGGCGGCTGTCCAAGCTGCGCGGCGAGGAGCGCCCGGTCGGCGAATTCAAGCCTGGACAGCAAGGGCTGTTCTCGCGGCTGAAGGACGCGTTCAACGGGCGGTGATCCGGTGGTGAGCCCGTGTGGAGGGCATGGCACGATGTGGCCATGTCCTCCGCGCTGACCGATCTTTACCGGTACCCGATCGTGCAGGCGCCGATGGCGGGTGGAGCCTCCTGCCCGCAGCTCGCCGCCACTGTCTCCGAGGCCGGTGGCCTCGGTTTCCTCGCTGCCGGCTACAAGACGCCGGAAGCGATGTATGAGGAGATCAAACAGCTCCGAGGGCTGACCGGACGGCACTTCGGTGTCAATCTGTTCATGCCGCAGCCGTCCAACGCCGACACGGCAGCCGTCGGGGCCTACCGGGCGCGCCTCACGGGCGAGGCGGCCTGGTACGAGACTCCGCTGGGCGACCCGGACGCGGGTACGGACGACGCGTACGACGCCAAGCTCGCCGTGCTCCTCGACAACCCGGTTCCGGTCGTCTCGTTCACCTTCGGCTGCCCGACCCGTGCCGTCCTCGACGCCTTCGCCCAGGCCGGTACCCGCACGATCGTGACCGTGACCTCGCCCGTCGAGGCGCAGACCGCCCAGTGGGCGGGCGCCGACGCCGTCTGTGTGCAGGGCGTGGAGGCCGGCGGCCACCAGGGCACGTACAGCAATGACCCGGCCGTCGACGGAATGGGCGCCGGACTCGGTCTGCTGTCGCTGATCACGCTGGTCCGTGAGTACGTCCAGATCCCGATCATCGCGGCGGGCGGGATAATGCGTGGTTCGCAGATCGCCTCGGCGCTGGCCGCGGGCGCGGCCGCGGCCCAGCTGGGGACCGCGTTCCTGGTGTGCCCCGAGTCCGGGGCGAACGCCCTGCACAAGCAGGCGATGACGGATCCGCTGTTCGGCCGGACCGAGCTGACCCGCGCTTTCTCCGGCCGCCCGGCCCGGGGCCTGGTCAACCGCTTCATGCGCGAGCACGGCCCGCATGCGCCCGCGGCCTACCCCCAGCTGCACCACATGACGTCCGGCCTCCGTAAGGCGGCCGCCAAGGCGGGCGATCCGCAGGGGATGGCGCTGTGGGCCGGACAGGGGCACCGGCTGGCGCGCGAGCTGCCCGCCGCCCGGCTGGTGGAGACGCTCGCGGTGGAACTCGACGCCACGCGGTCCGAGTTGGGCCTTCAGGCCCAGCGGGGTGCGGTGTCGTGACCGCCCCGGTGTTCGTGGCCGACTCCCTGGCGGGTGCGGCCGCGGGGGGCCGGGTCCGGCTGGAGGGCCCGGAGGGGCGCCACGCGGTGTCCGTAAGGCGGCTGCGGGTCGGTGAGACCGTGGTGCTGACGGACGGCCACGGCAGGGGCGTCCAGGGCACCGTGGCGGCCGTCGAGGGCAAGGACCGGCTGCAGATCGCGGTGGACGAGGTGCGCCGGGAGCCGGCCCCGGACCCGAGGATCACCGTCGTCCAGGCGCTGCCCAAGGGCGACCGGGGCGAGCTGGCGGTGGAGACCATGACGGAGACCGGTGTGGACGCGGTCGTTCCGTGGTCGGCGTCCCGCTGCATCACCCAGTGGAAGGGCGAGCGCGGCCTCAAGGCGCTCGGCAAGTGGCGGTCGACCGCGCGCGAGGCGGGCAAGCAGTCCCGTCGGCTGACCTTCCCCGAGGTCGCTGACGCGATGACGACCAAGCAGGTGGCCCGGCTTCTCGCCGAAGCCGCGTTCGCGGCCGTGCTCCACGAGGAGGGAGCCGAACCCCTCGCGACGGCCCAACTGCCTGCGAGTGGCGAGATCGTGCTGGTCGTCGGGCCCGAAGGGGGCGTGTCCCCCGAGGAGTTGGCGGCCTTCGCCGAGGCGGGCGCGCGGCCGTACCGGCTGGGCCCGAGCGTGCTGCGCACCTCCACGGCCGGAACGGCGGCCGCCGCGCTGCTGCTCGGCCGCACCGGCCGCTGGGGATGAGAGGGCCCGTCTGAGGCCCTCTGGGATGAGTAGACCCTCTGGGGACTCTTCGCGCTTCTGTGCCCCCGTACCTGGCCGAGGACGGCCTTCCGATACGCGACGGCCGATGGGAACCTATCCCCTATGGGGGTATTGAGTCAGGCACGACGGGGACGGGCGCTCTTGTCCGTCGTGGCGGTCGGCGCGGCGGTCGCGGTGACGGCGTGTGAGCCGACGGGCGGCGGCGTCAGCTCGGTGACGGTCGCGATCACCACGGACCAGGTCGTCACGGAGGCGCTGGAGCGGGGCGGTGTCGGCGTGCGCTGGATGAGCTGTAACGCCGAGTTCAAGAACGGCCATACGGCCGGTGCTTCGCCCTCGCGGAGCGAGCGGTCCGGGGAGACCGACGCGCGCGTGGACTGCCACGGCAGGACCGACAGCGACAAGGACATCAGGATCAAGGGCCGGGTGACCTACGTACGGGCGGACCACTGCGTCCGGGGCGATGTGACCGGCGAGGTGGACGGCCGGAAGGTCTTCGAGGCGCAGGTGATCGGGGAGTGCCAGGGCGGCGGCCCGGACGCCGACAGCCCCCGGCCGACCTTCAGTCATTCGTGGGACCGCCCGAGCACCAAGAGCCCGCAGCCGACGCGTAGTCACCCGTGGGACCACCGGACCACCGAGGCCCCCCAGCCGACCCGGAGTCACCCGTGGGACCGCCCGGGCACCGAGGCCCCGCAGCCGACCCGCAGCCACCCCTGGGACCAGCCGACCATCGAGGGCGGCGCCGGTCAGGCCGGCACCGGGGACGGCGCAGGCAAGGGCGGTACCGAGGGCGGCGGTCAGGGCCAATAGGCCGCGATCTCTCCCGCCGGCAGGGGCTCCCGGTACCATCCGGACCGTATGTGCCGACGATCCGTAAGGAGCCACCGGTGGCGGGAGAACCGCAGGCCGACTGCCTGTTCTGCAAGATTGTCTCGGGGGAGGTGCCGGCCACCGTCGTCCGCGAGACGGACACCACCGTCGCCTTCCGCGACATAAACCCCCAGGCACCCACGCACATCCTGGTGATCCCCAAGGTGCACTACCCGGACGCGGCCTCCCTCGCGGCGGCCGAACCGCAGGTCGCCGCGGATGTGCTGGGCGGGGCGGGCGCGGTCGCCGTCGATGAGAAGCTCGTCGAGACGGGCTACCGCGTGGTGTTCAACACCGGCTCCGGCGCCGGCCAGACCGTCTTCCACGCCCATGCCCACGTCCTGGGCGGCCGCGGGCTCAACTGGCCCCCCGGATAACCCTTGTCCGCACGGGAACTGATCGTCCTCGGCACCGCCAGCCAGGTGCCGACCCGGCACCGCAACCACAACGGCTATCTGCTGCGCTGGGACGGTGACGGCCTGCTGTTCGACCCCGGCGAGGGCACCCAGCGCCAGATGCTGCGGGCCGGGGTCGCCGCCCATGACATCAACCGGATCTGCGTCACGCACTTCCACGGGGATCACTCGCTGGGCCTGGCCGGGGTGATCCAGCGGATCAACCTCGACCGGGTGCCGCACCGGGTGACCGCCCACTACCCGGCGAGCGGACAGCGGTTCTTCGAGCGGCTGCGGTACGCGACCGCCTACCGCGAGACGGTGGCGCTCACCGAAGAGCCGGTCGCCGGTGACGGCGCGGTGCTGGCCCGCACCCCCGCGTACACCCTGGAGGCGGCCCGGCTCTCGCACCCCGTCGAGTCCTACGGCTATCGCCTGATCGAACCGGACGGGCGCAGGATGCTGCCCGGGCGGCTCGCCGCGCTCGGCGTCCGCGGCCCGGACATCGGCCGGCTGCAGCGGGAGCGGGCGCTGGAGATCGAGGGGCGTACGGTCACGCTCGAAGAGGTCAGCGAGGTGCGCCGGGGGCAGCGCTTCGCGTTCATCATGGACACCCGGCTGTGCGACGGCGTCTCCGAGCTGGCGCAGGGGTGCGATCTGCTGGTCATCGAGTCGACCTTCCTGGACGAGGAGGAGGCGCTGGCCGTCGAGTACGGGCATCTGACCGCCGGGCAGGCGGCCCGGGTCGCGGCCGGGGCGGGGGTGCGGCATCTGGTGCTGACGCACTTCTCGCAGCGCTACGGCGATCCGTCCGACTTCGAGCGCCAGGCGCGGGCCGCGGGGTTCGAGGGGGAGCTCACGGTCGCCGAGGACCTGATGACGGTGGCGCTGCCCAAACGGCGCTGAGGGCGCCGGGGCGGGGCGTACGGGCCCCGCGGGGACGGTGATTCCCGCGCCGCGGCTCGTGGAGACGGCGGACGCCCCGAGAGGGTGACGCCTGCCGGTCCCCGGCCCGTTGTCCGTCCCATCGTGCACACTGTCCGCACCCGCATCCGACGACGGAGGCGGACCGGTCAGACCTGGGAGAGCGCGGTGACGACACACAACGGCGACAAGCTCACAGCGGGTTACCCCCTGCTCGACCCGCTCGAGGCCGTTCGCCGGCCCGGTGACCCGGCGTGCGACGTCTATCTCACCGGCACCGTCTTCCTCGACATCATCTTCACCGGTCTGGACACCGCCCCCGTCCGCGGCACCGAGTCCTGGGCCCGCGGCATGGGGTCGAGCCCCGGCGGCGTCGCCAATATGGCCACCGCCCTGGCCCGGCTCGGCCTGCGCACCTCGCTCGCCGCCGCCTTCGGCGACGACCACTACGGGGACTACTGCCAGGACGCCCTGGACCGCGGCGAGGGCATCGATCTCTCGCTCTCCCGCACGATCCCCGGCTGGCACTCCCCGGTGACCGTCTCGATGGCCTACGAGGGCGAGCGGACCATGGTCTCCCACGGCCATGAGGCCCCGCCGCCCGAGGAGCCCGCGCCGAGCTGCCCGCCCCCGGCCCGCGCCGCCGTGGCCTCCCTGGTGCCCGGCCGCGGCCAGGAGTGGGTCGCCGAGGCCGCCCGCCGTGGCAGCAGGGTCTTCGCGGACGTCGGCTGGGACGACACCGGCCGCTGGGATCCGGCCGACCTCGCCGAGCTGGAGCACTGCGAGGCGTTCCTGCCCAATGCCGAGGAGGCGATGCGCTACACCCGCACCGACTGCCCGCGCGCCGCCGCCCGGGCCCTCGCCGACCTGGTCCCGCTCGCCGTCGTCACGCTCGGCTCCGAGGGGGCGTACGCGGTCGACGGCCGCACCGGCGAGACCGCCGAGGTGCCCGCGATCTCCGTGGAGGCCCTGGACCCGACCGGCGCCGGGGACGTGTTCGTCGCCGGGTTCGTCACCGGCACGCTCGCCGACTGGCCGCTCGCCGACCGGCTGGCCTTCGCCGGGCTGACCGCCGCGCTGTCGGTGCAGGAGTTCGGCGGCTCGCTGTCCGCGCCCGGCTGGGTCGAGATCGCCGCCTGGTGGCAGCACGCCCGCTCCTACGACGACCAGCCCGGCCGCGCGCTGCGCCGCTACGCCTTCCTCGACCGTCTGCTCCCGGCCGCCGCCCGCCCCTGGCCGCTGCGCCGGGCCGTTCCGACGATCGGTTTCCGCCAGGCGTAGCGCCGGAGCCCCGACCGAGGCCCCGGGCCCTGGAGCGGCCGGGGCGTGGGAGCCCCAGGTGGGTGAGGTGATGAGTGGATGAGGAGTAAAAGGGCTCGGGTCTTGTCGGTGCTCCGTCGTACCCTTGTAGCCAAGGTTGTCGAGCGGCGAGAACCCTTGTGCCAGGAGGTAGAAGCAGGCCAGAGAGCCGGCCCATGACGCAACCAACCACAGCACCGCAGGCGCATGCGCAGTTCACGGTCCCGAACAAGCACCCCATGGTCATGGTCCTGGGATCCGGTGACGCGTTGCTGCGTGTGATCGAGAACGCGTTCCCGGCGACCGATATCCACGTACGGGGCAACCAAGTCAGCGCCACCGGGGATCCGAAGGAAGTCGCCCTGGTCCAGCGTCTGTTCGATGAGATGATGCTGGTGCTCCGCACCGGTCAACCGATGACGGAGGATGCGGTGGAGCGCTCGATCTCCATGTTGCGCGCGGCCGAAAATGGAGAGGGCGGAGGACAGGAAACTCCTGCCGAGGTGCTCACCCAGAACATCCTCTCCAACCGTGGCCGCACCATCCGTCCCAAGACGCTCAACCAGAAGCGCTATGTCGATGCCATCGACAAGCACACGGTCGTCTTCGGCATCGGCCCGGCGGGCACCGGCAAGACCTATCTGGCCATGGCCAAGGCGGTCCAGGCGCTGCAGTCCAAGCAGGTCACCCGGATCATCCTCACCCGGCCGGCGGTCGAGGCGGGGGAGCGGCTCGGCTTCCTGCCCGGCACCCTCTACGAGAAGATCGACCCGTATCTGCGGCCGCTCTACGACGCGCTGCACGACATGCTCGACCCCGACTCCATCCCGCGCCTGATGGCCGCGGGCACGATCGAGGTCGCGCCGCTGGCGTATATGCGCGGCCGGACGCTCAATGACGCGTTCATCATCCTCGACGAGGCCCAGAACACGAACCCCGAGCAGATGAAGATGTTCCTCACCCGGCTCGGCTTCGACTCCAAGATAGTGATCACGGGCGACATCACCCAGATCGACCTCCCCGGCGGGACCAAGAGCGGTCTGCGCCAGGTGCGGGAGATCCTGGACGGCGTCGAGGACGTGCACTTCTCCATGCTCACCAGCACCGACGTGGTCCGTCACAAGCTGGTCGGCCGTATCGTCGACGCATACGACCAGTACGACAGTCGCAACGGAAAGTAATCACAAACCCCCATGGCGATCGACGTCAACAATGAGTCCGGTACCGATATCGACGAGCGGGCTGTGCTCGACGTCGCCCGCTACGCGCTGGCCCGGATGCGTATCCACCCGCTCTCCGAGCTCTCGGTGATCGTCGTCGACGCCGACGCCATGGAGCAGCTGCACATCCAGTGGATGGACCTGCCGGGGCCGACCGATGTCATGTCCTTCCCGATGGACGAGCTGCGCCCGCCGGCCAAGGACGACGAGGAGCCCCCGCAGGGCCTCCTCGGGGACATCGTGCTCTGCCCCGAAGTGGCCAAGAAGCAGGGGGAGGAGGCGCCGACCGGGCACTCCATGGACGAGGAGCTGCAGCTGCTCACCGTCCACGGCGTCCTCCACCTCCTCGGCTATGACCATGAGGAGGCGGACGAGCGCGCCGAGATGTTCGGCCTGCAGGCCGCCATCATCGACGGCTGGCGCGCGGAGCAGGGCGTGACCGGCCCCTCCCCGGCCCCCACCGTCCGATGAGCGCTCAGCTCGTCACCGCGACCGTCCTGCTGGTCGTGGTGGCCTGGCTGGCGGCCTGCGCGGAGGCCGGTCTCGCCCGCACCACCCGGTTCCGGGCCGAGGAGGCCGTGCGCTCCGGGCGGCGCGGCAGCGCCAAGCTGATGCTCGTCGCCGAGGACCCCACCCGCTATCTCAATGTGGCGCTGCTGGTCAGGGTCGCCTGCGAGGTCGCGGCGGGCGCGGTCGTCACGTTCGCGAGTCTGCGCGAGTTCGACGAGACCTGGAAGGCGCTGACCGTCGCGATCGGCGTGATGGTCCTGGTGTCGTATGTGGCCGTCGGCGTCTCCCCGCGCACCATCGGCGCCCAGCATCCGCTCAACACCGCGACCGTCGCCGCCTATGTGCTGATCCCGCTGGCCCGGGTCATGGGCCCCATCCCGCCGCTGCTGATCCTCCTCGGTAACGCGCTCACGCCCGGCAAGGGCTTCCGTAAGGGCCCGTTCGCCTCCGAGGCCGAGCTGCGCGCCCTGGTGGACCTCGCCGAGCAGGAGTCGCTGATCGAGGACGAGGAGCGGCGCATGGTCCACTCCGTCTTCGAGCTCGGCGACACCCTGGTGCGCGAGGTGATGGTGCCGCGCACCGACCTCGTGGTCATCGAGCGCTTCAAGACCATCCGGCAGGCCCTCACCCTCGCGCTGCGCTCCGGCTTCTCCCGGATCCCGGTCACCGGGGAGAACGAGGACGACATCGTCGGAGTCGTCTACCTCAAGGATCTTGTCCGTAAGACGCATATCAACCGCGAGGCCGAGACCGAGCTGGTCTCCACCGCGATGCGGCCCGCCACCTTCGTCCCGGACACCAAGAACGCGGGCGATCTGCTGCGCGAGATGCAGCAGGAGCGCAACCATGTCGCCGTCGTGATCGACGAATACGGCGGCACGGCCGGCATCGTCACCATCGAGGACATCCTCGAGGAGATCGTCGGCGAGATCACCGATGAGTACGACCGCGAGCTGCCGCCTATCGAGGACCTCGGCGACGGCACCCACCGGGTGACCGCCCGGCTCGCCCTCGGCGACCTGGGCGAGCTGTACGGCACGGATCTGGAGGACGAGGACGTCGAGACGGTGGGCGGGCTGCTCGCCAAGGCGCTGGGCCGGGTGCCGATCGCGGGCGCCGCGGCCCAGGTCGACGTCCCCGAGGGCGGCATCGACCCCGCGCTCAAGGCGCTGCGGCTGACCGCCGAGTCCCCGGCGGGCCGCCGCAACCGCATTGTCACGGTGCTGGTCGAGCCGGTCCGCGAGACCGCCGCGGCCGAGCCGGAGTAGCCCGGCGACAGCCCTCACGCGCCCGTGATACGGCCCCGTCCACACCCCGTGGGCGGGGCCGCGCCGTCATGCCGCGAAACCGGAGCCGCGCCGTCATGCCGCGCAGCCCGCCGCGCCGCGCTCCCGCGGCACGCGCCGGGGCGCGGCACCGTCTGCGCGACAGCGGGCCGTCGCGCCAGCGCATCGGCAACGCGCGGGCCGCGCTGCGCCATACGAGTGGAATAGCCGTCCGCTCCCTGGCCCATCTGGCGTAGGCACCCGCTTACTTGCAGATACCGACTGGTGGGTCGCCCATACCTCTGTCGGGGGACAGCCGACTTGTCTCGCCTGACGTAGACAGGTCGGCCGTATGGGCACCCCCGCGCAGAGGCCATGGCTCCGCGTGGCACGCGCCGCGCGGAGCCGGGCGGCTCATCCCCCTGAGCTCAGGAAAGGGCGGCCGCTTCCATGTCCACCACCACGGTGACCTCCACGCCGAATCCCTCCGTCTTCGGTCAATCCGTCACCTACACCGCCACCGTCACCGGCATCACCGCCGGGACTCCTCCGTTCGGAGACGTGACCTTCACCATCGCCGGTGGCCCGACCATCGGCCCCGTGCCGCTCACCCCCACCGGGCCCGACTCCGGCACGGCCAGCGTGACCGACTCGTCCCTCGTCGCCGTCGGCTCCCACCTGGTCACGGCGACCTTCGTCAACTCCACCGACCCGAGCGACAATTCGTCCGGCACGACCATCCAGCAGATCAACCAGGCGGCGACCACCACCACCGTCACCTTCGTCCCGCCCGCGCCCGTCTGCGGCGAGACCGTGACGCTGACCGCCAATGTGGCGGCGGTGCCCCCGGGCAACGGCACCCCCACCGGTACGGTCACCTTCATCATCAGCGCGGACGGGCCCACGGTGACCGGGACCCTCGACGCGTCGGGGAACGCCTCCGTCACCGTCCCCGCCCTGAGCGTGGGCACGCACCAGGTCGCCGCGTTCTACAACGGCGACACCAACTTCGCCCCGTCCAACTCGACCTTGACGCCGCTCACCGTCAACCCGGCCGACTCGACCACGACCCTCACCGTGTCCCCGGCCGCGCCGGTCTGCGGTGAGGAGGTGACCCTGTGCGCCCAGGTCACCACGACGCCACCCGGCACCTGTACCCCGACGGGCACGGTGACGTTCGCCGTCGACGGTGTTCCGTTCGTCGTCGGCGCGCTCGACGCGAGTGGCCAGGTGTGCGTGACAAACGCGAACATCCCGGTGGGGACACACACCGTGACGGCCACCTACAACGGCAACGGGGATGTCGCGGGCTCGACCGACACCGGCTCGGTCACGGTCGGTCAGGGAGCGTCGACCACAACGGTCACGGTGTCACCGGCCGCACCGGTGTGCGGCGAGCTGGTGACCTTGTGTGCGCAGGTGACTACGACGCCGCCCGGCACGTGTACTCCGACGGGGACGGTGACGTTCACGATCGCGGGTGGTCCGACCCTGACCGGGACGCTCGACGCGGCCGGTCAGGCGTGTGTGACGACCAATGCCATTCCGGTGGGCACGCACGCGGTGACGGCTTCGTACGCGGGCGACGCGGGCGTGGCGGGTTCGTCGGGGTCCGGGTCCGTCACCGTCGGGCAGGCCGCGTCCACGACCGCTTTGACCATCACGCCCGTCTCTCCGTCGTGCGGCGAGCTGGTGACCTTGTGTGCGCAGGTGACTACGACGCCGCCCGGCACGTGTACTCCGACGGGGACGGTGACGTTCACGATCGCGGGTGGTCCGACCCTGACCGGGACGCTGAACGCCAGTGGCCAGGCGTGTGTGACGACCAGTGCCATTCCGGTGGGCACCCACGCGGTGACGGCCACCTACTCCGGCGACACCGGCGTGGCGGGCTCGTCCGCCTCCGGGTCCGTCACGGTCAACCAGGGCGTCTCCACCACGACGCTGAGCTTCCTGCCCGGCTCTCCGGTGTGCGGCCAGCCGGTGACCCTGTGCGCGCAGGTGACCACGACGCCGCCCGGCACGTGCACGCCGACCGGGACGGTGACGTTCACGATCGCGGGTGGTCCGACCCTGACCGGAACGCTCGACGCGACCGGTCAGGCGTGTGTGACGACCAGCGCCATTCCGGTCGGCACCCACGCGGTGACGGCCACCTACGCGGGCAACACGGGAGTCGCGGGCTCCTCGGTCTCCGGATCCATCACCGTCGGCCAGGCCGCGTCCACGACCGCATTGACCATCACGCCCGTCTCTCCGGTGTGCGGCCAGCCGGTGACCCTGTGCGCGCAGGTGACCACGACATCGCCCGGCACCTGTACTCCGACCGGGACGGTGACGTTCACGATCGCGGGTGGTCCGACCCTGACCGGGACGCTGAACGCCAGTGGCCAGGCGTGTGTGACGACCAGTGCCATTCCGGTGGGCACCCACGCGGTGACGGCTTCGTACGCGGGCGACACGGGCGTGGCGGGCTCCTCGGCCTCCGGCTCCGTCACCGTCGGCCAGGCGACCACCACGACCACGCTCACCTCCTCGCCGAACCCGTCCGCCCCCGGCCAGAACGTGACGTTCACCGCCACCGTGACCGCGGTGCCGCCGGCGACGGGCACCCCGACCGGGACCGTCACCTTCGTGATCAGCGGCGGGCCCACCCTCACCGGCACGCTCAACGGCGCGGGACAGGCCACCGTCAGCACCAACAGCCTCACCACCGGGGCGCACACGGTCACCGCCACCTACGGCGGCGACACCTGCTTCGCCGGTTCCAACTCACCGACGATCACCCAGAACGTGGTCGCGGCGCCGACCGGGACCACCGTGACCGCCACCCCGGCCACCATCCGGCTGCGGATCAACGGCACGTTCGTCATCCCGACCCTGAGCGCGACACTGAGGGACGCGTCGAACAACCCGATCCCCGGCCAGACCCTCACCTTCGTCGCCGACTCCGTACTGGGCCCGATCGCGCTGGGCAGCGCGGTCACCAACGCCAGCGGCACGGCGACGCTCAGCAACGTCGCCGTCCCGCCGACGGTGATCACCGCCTCGACGTACACCGCCTCCTTCGCGGGCGCACCGGGTTTGAGCCCGTCGTCCGGTTCGGCCTCGCTGACCTTCCAGCCGACGCCGATCCTGCCGTAAGGAGCTGAGCACAACCGCACAACCGCACAACCGCGTATCGCCCGCGCCGGGCCGCCGCACCGCGGCCCGGCGCGGGCCGCCGTGTGCCCACCGGCGTCACCGCCGGTCAACGCCCCGCATATGCTCATCCGCATGAGCGAAGCAGCGCAGCTGGACCCCGAAGACCGCAAGATCATCACGCTGGCCCGCTCCGCGCGGGCCCGTAACTCCGTGGCGGAGGGCGCCGCCGTCCGCGATGAGACGGGCCGTACGTATGTCGCCGGGACCGTGGCCCTCGACTCGCTGAAACTGAGCGCCCTGCGGACCGCCGTCGCCATGGCCGTGGCGAGCGGTGCCACGTCCCTGGAGGCCGCGGCCGTGGTGACCGAGGCGGAGAGCGCGTCCGACGAGGACCGTGCGGCCGTCCGGGACCTCGGCGGGGCCGGGACGCCGGTGCTGCTGGCGGGCCTTGACGGCACCCTGCGGGCCACGCTGCCGGCCTGACCGACCCATCGGCCACCGGCGGTCGTACGGGGCCGGGACGGCTGGTTGTACGGGGCGCGGGATGACGGGTCGTACGAGGCCGGGACGGCCGGTCGCACGCCGCCGGGACCACCGGCCGTAAGAGGCCCGGGACGACTGGTCCGAGCGGGCCGGGGCATCGGGGAGAATGGGGTCCATGACTGCCGGTACCTCCCCGTCCCCGACCGAGCAGCGGGAGACCCCGCACCGCTCGGGCTTCGCCTGCTTCGTCGGCCGCCCCAACGCGGGCAAGTCGACCCTGACCAACGCGCTGGTGGGGACGAAGGTCGCGATCACCTCGAACCGCCCGCAGACCACCCGCCACACCGTCCGCGGCATCGTGCACCGCCCCGAGGCCCAGCTCGTGCTCGTCGACACCCCCGGTCTGCACAAGCCGCGCACCCTGCTCGGCGAGCGGCTCAACGATGTCGTGCGCACGACCTGGGCCGAGGTCGACGTCATCGGCTTCTGCCTGCCCGCCGACCAGAAGCTCGGCCCCGGCGACCGTTACATCGCCACCGAACTCGCCGGGATCAAGAAGACCCCCAAGGTCGCGATCGTCACCAAGACCGACCTGGTCGAGTCCAAGCAGCTGGCCGAGCAACTGATCGCCATCGACCGGCTCGGCACGGAGCTGGGCATCGAATGGGCCGAGATCGTCCCGGTGTCGGCCGTGGGCGACAAGCAGGTGGGCCTGCTGGCGGATCTGCTGGTCCCGCTGCTGCCCGAGGGCCCGGCGCTCTACCCCGAGGGCGACCTCACCGATGAGCCCGAGCAGGTCATGGTCGCCGAGCTGATCCGGGAGGCCGCGCTGGAGGGCGTACGGGACGAACTGCCGCACTCCATCGCGGTGGTCGTGGAGGAGATGCTGCCCCGCGAGGACCGCCCCGCGGACCGGCCGCTCCTCGACATCCACGCCAACCTCTACATCGAGCGGCCCAGCCAGAAGGGCATCATCATCGGCCCCAAGGGACGCCGCCTCAAGGAGGTCGGCACCAAGTCCCGCAAGCACATCGAGGCGCTGCTCGGTACGCCGGTCTTCCTCGACCTTCATGTCAAGGTGGCCAAGGATTGGCAGCGCGACCCGAAGCAGCTGCGGAAGCTGGGGTTCTGAGCCGGGCCCACGCCGCTGTGGAAGCCACGCCGGTCGGAGGCCGGCGCGGCCGTGCGTGGCCCGGGAGGCCCCCTGGGGCCGAGCGGTGCGAGGGCGGCAGAGGGAGGGGGTTCGAGGCGCTGCTCGGTACGCCGGTCTTCCTCGACCTTCATGTCAAGGTGGCCAAGGATTGGCAGCGCGACCCGAAGCAGCTGCGGAAGCTGGGGTTCTGAGCCGGGCCCACGCCGCTGTGGAAACGGGAGTCCTGAGCCCCCGTTGAGCGTCCCTACGCGCCTTCCTTCAGCACCGTGCGGATCAGTTCCCGCTGGGCGTCGCTCAGATGGGGGTCCGCGGCGTGGACGGTGCGGCCGTCGACGGTGATCTCGTACTGGAACCCGTCGGGGACGCCGCGGGCGGCCGTGATGTGGCCGGTCTCGACGGCCTGATGGGCCAGGGCGTCCAGATGCGTGGCGTCGGGCCGGCCGGTGGTGTCCAGCTCGGCCCGGCGCTCGATTCCGGCGAAACCGCCGGTGCGGGTGACGGAGATGCGCATGACTCCATCACTACCCGATGGCGTGCTCTACCGCGCGCCCACGCGGGCCCGCAGATCGGTGATGCCCACCCCGGCCCATGCCTCCTGCACCGCCGTCTGCTCCTCGCCCTCGCCGTAGCGGGCGTGCGCCGCGGCGACCGTAAGGTGGGCGAAGTCGGCGAACTCCGCGTCGGAGGCCAGATCGCCGCCGGTCAGCACGTCGAACCAGATCTGCCCGGCGCGCTCCCAGGCGTTGCCGCCCAGGGCGGTGGCGGCCAGGTAGAAGGCGTGGTTGGGGATGCCGGAGTTGATGTGGACGCCGCCGTTGTCGCGTGAGGTGCGGACGTAGTCGTCCATCGTGCCCGGCTGCGGGTCCTTGCCCAGCACATCGTCGTCGTAGGCCGTGCCCGGGGCCTTCATCGAGCGCAGGGCCACCCCGGTGACCCGGTCCGTCAGCAGCCCCGCGCCGATCAGCCAGTCGGCCTCCTCGGCGCTGTGGCCGAGCACATGCTGCTTGACCAGTGAGCCGAAGACGTCGGACATCGACTCGTTGAGCGCCCCGGACTGGCCGAAGTACTCGAGGTTGGCGGTGTACTGCGTGACCCCGTGGGTGAGCTCATGGGCCATGACGTCGACCGGGATGGTGAAGTCCAGGAAGACCTCGCCGTCCCCGTCGCCGAAGACCATCTGCTCGCCGTCCCAGAAGGCGTTGTTGTAGTCCTCGCTGTAGTGGACGCTCGCGTTCAGCGGCAGGCCGGAGTCGTCGATCGAGCGCCTGCCGTACGCCTTGAGGAAGAGCTCGAAGGTCGCGCCGAGCCCGTCGTAGGCGCGGTTCACCGAGTCGTCCCCGCTCGCCTGGTCGCCCTCGCCGCGCACCTTCTTCCCCGGCAGCGAGGTCTTGCGGTGGGCGTCGTAGATGGTGCGCTCGGGCTTGTCGGAGGGCGCGGCGGCCCGCGCGGCGGGGACCCCGCGCACGGTGGTGATCCGGCGGCGGGTGCGCTGCAGGGCGTCGTGCTCCAGGGTGCGGCGGGCGAGACCGGCCAGCGAGGCGTCCTCGGCATGGGACAGCTTGTCGAGGACATGCGGCGGCACGATCGTGCAGAAGGTGTCACGGCGGTGACTGCGGGCCCGCGCGGGGGCATTGGCGTTGGCGTCCATGGCTGGCAATGTCGCACCACGTGGGGTGCGTGTCACGCCTTGCGGTCATGATTGCTGAAATCGAGTGGAAGATGTGTATTCCTCCGCAGACCATGTTTCCGTCCGCATGGTGATACGGGTTCCGCCGCGTGGACGTGTCTCGGTTAGGCTGCTCCGCATCATGCGTTTCGGGCTGCTTCTTCTTAGCTGCCGCGGCGAGGGCCTGTAGTCGAAGGCCGACCCCCTCCCCGCGGAGTTCGGCGTTGCAGTGATCACGCCCTGTCGGCCGCCCCAGGATCTCCGCGACAGCGGATTGGTCCTGTGGACAGCGGATTACCCAAGGAGCCCCGCGCACCATGACGACTCACTCCGATACGCCCGGCCATTCCGCGACCTCCGGCAGCGCCGTCGGCCGTCCGACGCCCCTCACGGCCGCGACCGTCACCCAGCGCCCCTCCGGTATGCCGATCCACAAGTACGGCCCGTACGAGGCCGTCGACATCCCGGACCGCACCTGGCCGGACAACCGCATCACCGTCGCCCCGCGCTGGCTGTCCACCGATCTGCGGGACGGCAACCAGGCGCTGATCGACCCGATGTCCCCGGCCCGCAAGCGCGAGATGTTCGACCTGCTGGTGCGCATGGGCTACAAGGAGATCGAGGTCGGCTTCCCCTCCTCCGGTCAGACCGACTTCGACTTCGTACGGTCGATCATCGAGGAGGGCGCGATCCCGGAGGACGTGACGATCTCCGTCCTCACCCAGGCGCGCGAGGAGCTGATCGAGCGCACCGTGGATTCGCTGCGCGGGGCGCACAGGGCCACCGTGCATCTGTACAACGCCACCGCGCCCACCTTCCGCCGCGTCGTCTTCCGCGGCACCCGGGAGCAGGTCAAGCAGATCGCGGTGGACGGCACCCGGCTGGTGGTGGAGTACGCCGACAAGATCCTCGGCGATGAGACGGTCTTCGGCTACCAGTACAGCCCGGAGATCTTCACCGACACCGAGCTGGACTTCGCGCTGGAGGTCTGCGAGGGCGTCATGGACGTCTGGCAGCCCGAAGAGGGCCGCGAGATCATCCTCAATCTGCCGGCCACCGTCGAGCGCTCGACCCCCTCCACCCACGCGGACCGCTTCGAGTGGATGTCGCGCCGGCTGTCCCGGCGCGAGCACATCTGCCTGTCGGTGCATCCGCACAACGACCGCGGCACCGCCGTCGCCGCCGCCGAGCTGGCGATCATGGCCGGGGCGGACCGGATCGAGGGCTGTCTGTTCGGGCAGGGCGAGCGCACCGGCAATGTCGACCTGGTGACGCTGGGCATGAACCTGTTCTCCCAGGGTGTCGACCCGCAGATCGACTTCTCGCAGATCGACGAGATCCGTCGCACCGCCGAGTACTGCAACCAGATGGAGATCCACCCGCGCCACCCCTACGCGGGCGATCTGGTCTACACCTCCTTCTCCGGCTCCCACCAGGACGCCATCAAGAAGGGATTCGAGGCGCTGGAGGCGAGCGCCGCCGAGCAGGGCAAGACGGTGGACGAGATCGAGTGGGCGGTCCCGTACCTGCCCATCGACCCCAAGGACGTCGGCCGCTCCTACGAGGCCGTGATCCGGGTGAATTCGCAGTCCGGCAAGGGCGGCATCGCCTATGTCCTGAAGAACGACCACAACCTGGACCTGCCGCGCAGGATGCAGATCGAGTTCTCCAAGACGATTCAGGCCAAGACCGATGCCGAGGGCGGCGAGGTCACCCCGGGCCAGATCTGGGCGGCCTTCCAGGACGAGTACCTGCCGACCGAGGACAACCGGTGGGGCCGGATCGCGCTGCGCAGCGCGCAGACGTCCACCACCAGCGAGGGCACCGACGCGCTCACCGTCGAGACGGTCGTGGACGGTGCCGAGACGGTGCTGACCGGCACCGGCAACGGCCCGCTGGCGGCCTTCTTCGACGCCCTGGCCTCGATCGATGTGGACGTACGGCTGCTGGACTACTCCGAGCACACGCTGAGCGAGGGCGCCGCGTCCCAGGCCGCCGCGTACATCGAATGCGCGATCGACGGGCAGGTGCTGTGGGGTGTCGGGATCGACGCCAACATCGTGCGGGCCTCGCTCAAGGCGGTCGTCTCCGCGGTGAACCGGGCGCGCCGGTAATTTTTTCGGCGCGTAGATGATCTCTCGACCGACGGATCCGACGGGCTCATCACCCCGTTGACCTTGTCACCCACACGGGCCCCGTTCACCATGCGAGGTGGGCGGGGCCTCGGGTTTGGCCTGTTGTCTCCGTTCGGGGTACTGACGTCACATCATGGATGTGGCTAGCATCACGTCAACGCGGCAACGTGGCCGAAGCGTTATGGAGGTGTGACGTGGTGCACCGGCGAGCCCGCCGTGACCGGGACCTGTGTGTGGTAGGCGTGCGCACTCTGTGGCGGACTGTCGGCGATGGTGAGTTCTTCTGCCCCGAATGCGGAGGTGACCGCAACTTCCGCCGCCGTACCGGCCGCCGTCGCATCGTGGTGCTCGGCTTGCCCGTGCTGCCACGCGGACCGGTCGCGCCCATCGTGGAATGCGCGGCCTGCGGCAGCCGCTACGGCACCGAGGTGCTCGACCACCCCACGACCATCCGCTTCTCCGCGATGCTCCGCGACGCGGTGCACACCGTGGCCCTCGCGGTCCTCGCCGCGGGCGGCACCGAGGCGACGGCGGTCCGGCAGGTCGCGGTCGGCGCGGTGCGCGCAGCCGGGTTCGCCGACTGCAGCGAGGAGCAGCTGCTCGCGCTCATCGAGGCGCTCGCCGCCGACACCGGGCGGCTCCCGGGCGCGTGCGGCGAGCGCGACGGCCTGGACCCGTGCGGTACGGCGCTGGCCATCGAGCTGCATGAGGCCCTGGAGCCGCTGGCCCCGCATCTGGCCCCCACCGGCCGGGAGGCCATCCTCCTCCAGGGCGCCCGGATCGCCGTGGCCGACGGGCCGTACCGCCCGGCCGAGCGCGCGGTCCTGGAAACCGTCGGCCGGGCCCTGATGATCTGCCCGGACGACACGGCCCGGCTGCTGGCCGCGACAAGGGCGGCGTTCTGAAGCCACAAGGGTGGCGCTCTGAAACGGAAATTCCGGTTCGCCTCCGTACTCCCCCGGGAGTAATCGGCCCCGTCCCGCCCCCGGCGCAGTAGCCGCCATCTCCGTCGCCGGCGCGACGTATCGGCGCCCCCGCGCCGGAAGCCTGGGGGCATGCAGACGACATCGTCAGGGATCCCGAGCGATCCCCATCAATCGGACGCGGCACCGCGCTCCGCGGCCGGGCCGCCCTCCGGGCCCGGCGGCAAGCGACACCGCTCACTGCCCTGGGCGCTGATCGCGGGCTGGGTGCTGCTGCTCCTCGTCGCCGTCCCCTTCGCGGGCAAGCTCGAGGGCGTCAAGCGGGACACGGCCGTCGACTACCTCCCGGCGGGCGCCGACTCCACCCAGGTGGCCCGGCTCCAGGAGCGGCTGCCCGGTGGCGACACCATCGACCTCGTCCTCGTCTACCACCGTGACGGCGGGCTGACCGACGCCGACCGTAAGGCGGCCGGCGAGAAGGTCGCCGAGGTCGCGGGGCGCCACGACATCGTCGGTGGGCAGGCGCCGCGCGCCGTACCGTCCAAGGACGGCACGACCGTGATGTACCCCATGGCGCTCACCGGCGTGACGGACGAGAAGGAGCGGGCCGACGCCGTCAAGGACGTCCGCGCCGAGCTCGCCTCCCACCCCGAGGGCCTGAGCGTCCAGGTCGGCGGTCCCGGGGCGCTCAGCGCCGATTCGCAGGAGGTCTTCGCCTCCACCGACGGCACGCTGATGTTCGCCACCGCCGGGGTGGTCGCCCTGCTGCTGATCATCACCTATCGCAGCCCCCTGCTGTGGCTGGTTCCGCTGGGGGTGGTCGGGGTCGCCGCCATGGCCGCGATGGCGATCGTCTACGGCCTCGTCCAGGGCTTCGACCTCGTCGTCACCAGCATGAGCTCCTCGATCATGACGGTGCTGGTCTTCGGCGCGGGCACCGACTACGCCCTGCTGATCGTCTCCCGCTACCGCGAGGAGCTCCGCCGCCACCGCGCCCCGTACGACGCGATGCGCGAGGCCCTGCGCGGCTGCGGTCCGGCCGTGCTCGCCTCCAGCGGCACCGTCGCCGCCGGGCTGCTGTGCCTGCTCGCCGCCGACCTCAACAGCAGCAGCGGACTGGGCCCGGTCGGCGCGGTCGGGGTCGTCTGCGCGCTGGCGGCCATGATGACGCTGCTGCCCGCGGTGCTCGTGTTGCTGGGGCGGCGGGTGTTCTGGCCGCTGATCCCGGCCTACGGCAGTGAACCGCGGGCGACCCGGCGCGGGTTCTTCGAGGCCATGGGCGCCTCGGCCCGCCATCGGCCCGGAGCCGTCCTGCTCGGCGGTGCCGCGCTGCTGGGCGCTCTCGCCATCGGCGTGCTCAATCTGCCCGGCGACCTCAAGCAGGACGACACCTTCACCGACAAGCCCGAGTCGGTGGCCGCGACCCGGACCCTCGCCCACGCCTATCCGGACAGCAGCAGCCAGCCCATCAGCGTGATGACGCGCACCACGGGGGCGGACGAGGTGCTGCGGCGGGCGCGTGACACGGAGGGGGTCGCGCGGGCGGACCGCGGACGCAGCGGCGGCGGCTGGACGGAGATCGACGTCTTCCCCCACGGCGCCCCGCAGTCGGCGGGGGAGACCGCCACCCTGCACGCCCTGCGCTCCGGTCTCGTACGGGTCGAGGACGCCGACGCGGTGGTCGGCGGGCCCAGCGCCCAGCAGCTCGATCTGAAGGACACCAACGCCCGCGACCGGATGCTGGTCATCCCGCTGGTGCTGATCGCCGTGCTGCTGATCCTCGCGGCCCTGCTGCGCAGCCTCGTGGCGCCGCTGGTCCTGGTCGTCGCCGTGGTCGCCGTATGGGGCGCCGCGATGGGAGTCGGCGGGCTCGTCTTCGACCCGGTCTTCGGCTTCGCCGGAGTGGACCCCGGGCTCCCGCTGCTCTCCTTCGTCTTCCTGGTCGCCCTCGGTGTCGACTACGGCATCTTCCTGATGCACCGGATGCGGGAGGAGTCGCTGCGCGGGGCGGACGTCCCGGACGCGGCCGTGACCGCGCTGCGCACGACGGGCGGGGTGATCGCCTCGGCCGGTCTGGTGCTGGCGGCGACCTTCGCGGTGCTGGCCACGCTGCCGATGGTGATGCTGGTCGAGATGGGGTTCGTGGTGGCGGTCGGCGTGCTGCTCGACACCTTCCTCGTGCGGACGTATCTGGTGACGTCGGCGAGCCTGCTGCTGAAGCGGTGGGTGTGGTGGCCGGGTGCCCTTTTCCGCCGTACGCCCGCCCCGCCCTCCTCGTCGCCTTCGTCGGGCTCCTCGGCGTCGGGAGGCCAGGGCGGGCCCTTTGGCCCCGAGGGCCGTCCCGAACCGGCCGTACGCGGCGGCTGAGGCCGTCCCTGAGCCCGGACCGGCCGCACAGGGGACGGCCGGTCCGGAATCCCCTTCGCACCGCCCGCTGCGTACCGCCTGTTCATACCGCCCCGTTCGTACCGCCCTATGGATCGGCCCGAGGCGGATCCCCGAGGATGGAGCCCGTGCCCGCACCTTCCGCGACCCAGGCCGCGACCACCCCACCGGCGCACCCCGCCGCGCGCTCCACGGCGCACTTCACCGCCCACCGCGCGCTCGCCTCCGTGCTGCGCGCCCTGCACAGCGGCCCCCGCCCCGCAGAGACCCGGGACGAGGCCCGCAGGCGGCGGCGGGTGGACGCCGGGATCGCCGGTGCGGTGCTGGTCCTGCAGATCACGCTGGCCCTGCTCAACCTCGACCGGAACGGCCATCGCCCCGACGCGTTCGGCTGGGCACTGCTCACCGTCAGCGCCGTGGCGCTCGTGGGGCGGCGGCACAGCCCGATGGTGGTCACCGCGGCCGTGGTGCTCATGGTCGGGCCGTACCACGCCATGGACAACGTCCATATCGCGGTCGTCCCGGCCGGGCTCCTCGCCGTCTACACCCTGGCCGTGATCGGCCCGCCGCTGCGGTCCTTCCTCACGGTCGGCATCCTGCTCGCGGGCATGGTGACGATGATGACCCTGGGCAGCAACGTGCAGGCCGGCGCCAACATGCTGCGCAGCTCCGGCTGGGTGCTGTCGGTCGTGGTGATCGGCGAGGCGGTCCGCATCCACCGTAAGTACATCGCCGCGATCCTGGAGCGGGCCGAACGCGCCGAGCGGACGCGTGAGGAGGAGGCGGCCCGGCGGGTCGCCGAGGAACGGCTGCGCATCGCGCGCGATCTGCATGATCTGCTCGCGCACAGCATCACCCTCATCGGCGTCCAGACCTCCGTCGCGGCGCATGTCCTGATCGCCGACCCCGAGCGGCTGGACCGCGAGGCGATGGCCAAGGCGCTCGACGCGATGGCCGACACCTGCCGGGACGCCCGCGCCGAGCTGCGGGCCACCCTCCAGGTGCTCCGCGGTGGCGCGGACGGCGAGACCGGCCACGCGGACGAGGAGGACATCGGCCCGCTGCCGGGGCTCGCCGGGCTCTCCGACCTGGCCGCGGCGGCGGAGGCGGCGGGCGTACGCGTGGACCTTACGGTCGGCGTGGAGGCGGCCGAACTGTCGCCCGCCGTGGGCGCCGCCGCGTACCGGATCGTGCAGGAGGCCCTGACCAACGCCGTACGCCACGCACCCGGCACACGGGTGCGGATCACGCTCGTACGGGACGAGGGGGAGCTGTGCGTCGCCGCCGTGGACGACGGCCCCGACGGCGACGGTGAGCCCCTTACCGCGCCCGCCGAACCGGGCTATGGCATCGTCGGCATGCGCGAGCGGGCCCGCAGCGTCGCGGGCAGCCTGACCGCCGGACCGCGCGAGGACGGCCCGGGCTTCGCGATCAGGGCCGCGCTGCCGTGGGGCCGGGGCGGCCCGCCCGGCGGCCGTACGGGCACCGCACAGACCGCCGCAGCGCCCAGGGAGGCCACCGCATGACGACCGCACCGGACCCGGCACCGGGGACCAGCCCAGCGGAGCCGACGTCAGATACTGCCCCCGTGGAGCCCGCCCCCGGGGCCACCTCGCCGGATCCCGCCTCGCGAACTACCCCACCGGACCCTGCGTCCGGCACCGCCGCGCCGATCAGGGTGCTGCTCGCCGACGACCAGAGGCTGGTCCGTTCCGCCTTCGCCATGCTGGTCTCCTCGGCCCGCGACATGGACGTGGTCGGGCAGGCGGGCACCGGCCGTGAGGCCGTCGAACTGGCCCGCGCCGCCCGCGCCGACCTCGTGGTCATGGACATCCGGATGCCCGACCTCGACGGTATCGAGGCGACGCGCCGCATCGCCGCCGACGAGGACCTCGCCGGTGTCCGGGTCCTCGTCCTGACGACCTACGACACCGATGAGCACATCGTCGAGGCGCTGCGCGCGGGCGCGTCCGGCTTCCTGGTGAAGGACACCCGGCCCGCCGAACTCCTGGACGCCATACGGACGGTGGCGGCGGGGGAGTCCCTGCTCTCGCCCGGCCCCACCGCCCGCCTCATCGCCCGCGTCCTGCGGCTCCCGGACGCCCCGCCGCCCGGCGCCCCGGCCCCCGCCGCTCTGGCCGCGCTCTCCGAGCGCGAGCGCCAGGTGCTCGCCCTCGTCGCCCGCGGCCTCAACAACGCCGAGGCCGCCCAGACCCTCGGCCTCTCACCGCTCACCACCAAGACCCATGTCAGCCGCATCATGGGCAAGCTGGGCGCCCGCGACCGCGCCCAACTGGTCATCGCGGCCTACGAATCCGGCCTGGTCACCCCGTCCCGCTCCTGACCGGGCGCCCCGAGCCGGACGCCGACGCCCCGCCCAGAGCCCTGTCAGTCCGCCTCGCGCCGACCCCAGCCGTCCCGGTACGCCGCCCAGTCGTCGTCCGTCGCCGCGTAGTCCACGTACAGCGCCATCCCGAAGCGCGCACGCCGCCGGTCCTCGCGGCCGAGGCCGAGGCGGGCGCCGCGCACCGCCGCCGGGACGGTCTCCGCCCAGGCGTGACGGCCGAAGTTGTCGGTGTGGTAGCCGGGGAGGCCCATCAGCAGATCCGTGGTCGGCGGGGTGACCTCGAGCGCGAGTTCCGTCTGCTGGGCCACATAGCCGCCGTAGAGGCTCTCCAGCGGCATCGAGGTGTCGTACGACATCACCGCGATCTGGTCGACCCGCCGTGCCACCTGCCCGAAGTACGACTGCGACCACCACTTGGGGTGGCCGGTGAGGAACCCCGCGACCGAGTGCAGGGCGGGCAGCGGGTCGATCTGGTGGGCCGCGACCGACAGCGGGACGTGGCGGGGACGGGTGAGGGCGTGCAGCGCGTCGAGGAGCGCGAGGTAGGTGCGGTCCTCGGAGTGCAGCGGCTCCAGGTCGAAGTGGACGCCGTCGAACCCCGCGTCCAGCACCTGCCGCGCCGAGGCCACGATCCGCGTGTGGTTGTCGCCGTCGGCGAGGCTGAGCCCGGTCGGGCTCTCGGTGTCCAGCACGTCGCCGAGCCACGCCTGGACGCGGACGCCGGGCAGTTCGTGATGGACCGCCTTCAGCAGCCACCCCGCTTTCGGGTAGCGCCCTCGGGGCAGGCTGCCGTCATGCTCCAACGGGCCCGCGTGGACGTACAGATCGCGGATCCCGGTGCCGCGCACCCGCCGCACCAGCCCTTGGAGTTCGGCCTCGCCCTTGCGGCCGTCCACCCACGCGTGTCCGATCCATACGGCGTCCCGGCCCCGGGTCTGTGTACCGGGCCCGGGATCGCCCGCGTACAGCAGCCGCAGCGAGATCCCGGCGGCGAGTACGGCCAGCACCAGGCAGCCGACGAAGGCGGCCACGATCCGCTTGGGCCATTTCAGCCGCGGATGGCGCCAGCGGCGCAGGAACGCCTTGCGCAGACGCCCGAGCGAGGCGCGCCCCTTGGCCAGAGGCTTCGATATATGAGGTTTGACCACGGAAGGGAGGGTAACCAGCGCTGTGCGAACGCGGCTGCCCGCACGAGGGCGCGGCTACCTGACGTGCCCGCCATGGACGCCACCTCCATGAGCCGCACCGGCCCCCTCAAACCACCGTAGAGCGGGCGATGCGGCGTACTCTCGCGTCAGGGCGCCCATCACGGGGCGCCGAACAGCGGCCGGCACGGCTCCAGTCCGGCCATCTCGACCGGGGTGGTGCGGTGTTCCTCCCAGGCCGCGCGGTCCAGCCGCAGCCGCTGAATGGTGCGTGCCTCGCCCCTTACGGCGACCACGGACAGCCCGTCGGGGCGGTAGCCGAGCCGCCGGGAGACCCCCATCGAGCGGCCGTTCTCCACCATCGCGCCCGAGGTCAGCGACAGCGCGCCCAGCCCCTCGAAGGCCAGGTGCGCCACCGCCGCCCGCATCTCCGTGCCCAGGCCCTTGCCCTGATGGGCCGCGCCCAGCCAGGAGCCCGTCTCGGCTTCCCGCGTGACCGCGAATTCGGTCGCGAAGAGGTCCTGTCGCCCGATCACCGCGCCCTCGTGCAGCACCGCGAGGCTCAGCGCCCACTTCTCCGGCCGCCACTCGGCGATCGTGCCCAGCACATGCTGGAAGGTGCCGCGTCCGCGCTCCTCCGGGGGCGCGTCGGTCCAGGGGATGCTGAAGGGCATCTCGGCCGGGTCGTGCACCCCGTCCGCCGCGACCGCGGCGAGTCCGTCGAGCAGGGGGATGTCGGGAAGCCGCAGTTCCAGGCGTGGCGTACGAAGGCGAAGCCCGTACAGGGGCCAGTAATGGGGGTCCATGACGGGAGGCTGCCGGACGTACGGCCGCCGCGTCGAACCAATTACGGCCCCATTCGTCAACCCATGTTGACGGCAGCGAGGCGTCAACCTACATTGACACCATGACCGAAGCAACGGATCTCGCCGAGCGCGCGGGCGACCGGGACCCCCGGGTCGGACTGCGTGCCGTCGCCGCGCTGCGCCGGCTGCTGGAGCAACTGGAGGCCGTCCAGGTGCGCAGCGCCCGTGCCCAGGGCTGGTCGTGGCAGGAGATCGCCGCCGAACTGGGCGTCAGCAGGCAGGCGGTCCACAAGAAGCACGGGAGGCGTTGATGTTCGAGAGGTTCACCACCAGTGCCCGCCAGGTCGTACGCGGCGCCGTCCGCCACGCGGAGGACGCCGGGGCCGACACGGTCGGCGAGGCCGAGCTGCTGCTCGCGCTCCTGGACCGAACGGACGGCGACCGTACGGGCGGCAGCGGTACGGAGGACGGCGGCAGCCATACGGAGGCGAGCGGCGGCCGTAAGGACCGCACCCGTACCCGCGGCGACCGTAAGGGCAGCCCCGCCGCCGAGGTTCTCGCCGCCCTCGGCGCGCACGGCCGCCGCGCCTCGATCGAGCGGGCCCTGGCCGAGGTCCGCCGGCGCGGGGGCATCACCGGCGCCGATGCGGAGGCGCTGGCCGGGCTCGGCATCGATGTGGACGAGATCGTGGCGCGGGTGGAGGAGGCCCATGGCGTGGGGGCCCTCGCCACGGCCGGACCGACCCCTGGAGCCACGTCCGAATCCGCTCCCGGATCCGCCTCCGCACGCGCTCCCCGCCGCGGCAGGCGCCCCCTGCGCCGCCCGTTCTCCCGGGAGGCCAAGTCGGTGCTGGAGCGCTCGCTGCGGATCGCCCTCGCCCGCGGCGACAAGTACATCGGCGATGAGCATCTGCTGCTCGCCCTCACCGCCCGCCCCGGTGTCGCCGCGCATGTCCTGGCCGACCACGACGTGACGTACATCCAGGTCGAACGGGCCCTCACCGCCCGCGCCGCGAAGGGCTGACCCCGGGGCCCGTCCCGCGCGACGGCGCACAATTGGTTTGCTCCCGCACCGCGTTGGGACGCATCCTGACCCGATGTTGATCCGACGAGAGACCCGCTCCGACATCGACGCCATCAGGGCCGTCACCTCGGCCGCGTTCGCGAAGCCGGATACCTCGGACACCATGGGCACCACGGACACCCCGGTCCCGGTCGAGGCCACGCTGCTGGACGAACTCCGGATCAGCGACGGCTGGTTGCCCGCGCTGTCGTTCGTCGCCACCGGCGACCGGGACGAGGTGATCGGACATGTCGTCTGCACCCGCGGCCATGTCGGCGCCGACCTGGCCCTCGCCCTCGGTCTCGGCCCGCTCAGCGTGCACCCCGCCCATCAGCGCCGCGGCGTCGGCCAGGCGCTCGTCCACGCGGTGCTGGGCGCCGCGGACGCCTTCGGTGAATCACTGGTGGCCCTGCTGGGCAGCCCCGCCTATTACGGCCGGTTCGGCTTCCGCCCGTCAACCGATTACGGCATCACGGCCCCGGACCCGGCCTGGGGCGACTACTTCCAGGTCCGGACCCTGACCGCCTATCAGCCCACCCTCAAGGGGGCCTTCGCGTACGCCGAGCCGTTCAACCACGTCTGAGCCCGCAGCCCAAAACGCTGACCCCGGGACCCGGACCCCGGACCCCGGACCCCGGACCCGGACCCCGAATCCCGGACCCCGTGCCCCGGACCGCCGAGCCCCAGGCCGCGAGCCGGAGCTCACTGGATCGGCGCGTCGGGCGGCGGCAGCCGGACGATCTGTTCCCGGTCCACCGCCTCGACGCCGTCCACCGCCTCCAGAACCGGGATCCGGTCCTCGGCGATGGTCCCGGACAGCGACCCGAGGATCTGCTGCTCCCCGGTGACCGTCAGCCCGATCCGCCGCGCGGCCTCCACGACCTGGGCGAACCGGTCCGGGTCGACCGAGAGGATGACCCCGACCGGCCCGGACCGCGCCGCCTGCCCCATCGCGTCCCCGCTCACGGGGCCTGGAGCAGACCCGAGCCGACGTCCGTGGCCGGTTGCGCCAGCGGATGGGCCCCGGACCGCAGACGGGTGCCGAGGTCGGCCGCCGAGGCCTCCGGATGCGCCTGAGCCAGCAGCGTGACGACACCGGCGGCATGCGGCGCCGCCATACTCGTGCCGCTCATCGTCTGGTACGTCCCGCCGGGCGCGGCCGAGAAGATGTCGACCCCGGGCGCCGCGATATTGATCTCCCCGCCCTCGCCGTTGATGGCGCCGCAGGAGAAGAACGCGGTCCCCAGGTCCTTGCCGAGCGCCGCCACCGCCAGGACGGACGGGCAGTTGGCGGGCCGCCCCACCGGCGCCACGAAGCCGGGCCGCCGGCTCTCGTTCCCCGCCGCGGCCACGATCACGGTGCCGAGCCGCAGCGCGCGCCGCGCCACGTTCTCGTACGTCTGCGGGAACAGCTCCCCCGGCTCCACCGGAGCCCCGAGCGACATGGAGATCACCCGGGCGCCCTGGGAGACCGCCCAGGCCATCCCCGCCAGGATCTGGCCGTCGGAGCCCACGCCCTGGTCGCTGAGCACCTTGCCCACCAGCACCCCGGCCTCACCGGCCACGCCGTACCGCGGCGCGTGCCCGGGCTTGGCCGGACCGGCCACCGTGCCGACGCAGTGGGTGCCGTGACCATGGCCGTCCTCGACACTCGCCCCGGGCACGAAGGAGGCCGTCGCCTCGACGCATTCGGTCAGATCCGGATGGTCGGTGTCCACACCGGTGTCGAGCACGGCGACCTTCACCCCGCTGCCGGTCAGATGCGACCAGTTGGCGCGGATCCCCTGGAGCCCCCAGGTGGTGTTCTGCTCGTCCCACGCCGGTCCCAGCGAGGTGGCGAGCTCGGCCCGGGTGTGCCGGGTCACCTCGTCCTCGTCGCTGCGGTACGTCGGGAAGAAGCCGGTCAGCGTGTGGTGCGGCTCCGTGATCACCGACGCGTACACCACGCGCTCCGGCTCCGTCGCGATGATCGTCGGCTCCGCCTCCGCCGTGGTGACCAGCGCATGGCGCTGGTCGGGCTGCACATCGACGACGGCGACGCCGAGCTCGTCGAAGACCACCGACACATCGGGCCGCGCCAGCAGCTCCGCCGCCCCGGGTTCCGCCCCGCGGACGCGTTCCACGGACGCGATCCCGACGGACGAGCGCAGCGCCTCCATCCCGCGCTCGGGTTCCTGCTGATCGAGCAGGACCACATACCGCCCGGTGTACTCCGTCGGCTGCGTCCCCAGCGGCGTACCGGCCCGCTGCGGCCGCTCCCCGTTCGGGCCCCTGCCCATGGGCCCCGCGGGCCCAGGTCCGTTCGTCATTGCCTTCTCCGCTCGTGTGCGCGGTCGCGGTCAGTGCGTCCCCCGAAACGCGGACACGCGCCACTGCGCGGAAAGCCAGGCCCCAAGGACGACGGTCCGGTGCTCCCGTGTACCGGCGCGGTCCTGTGCGTCTTCTTCAGCCCCCACGTTCTCCCACGCCCCGTGTCCCCCCTTATGTCCACCGTCACCCCACGCGTGGGGGGCCGCAACTCGGGGCCCGGCCCGCGCTGCCGGTCGGCGACGACGGCAGAGCGCGTCGAGGTGAGTCCGTCACGGGTTCTGCGCCGCGCGCTGCTCCAATGCCCGCGAGACGGTGCGGGCGATGGATTCGTCGATGCACACGCGCTCGCTCGACACCTCGACGCCGAACCGCGCCAGCTGCTCCCGCGTGGCCCAGTGGGTCGCGGCCCGGTACCCGTCGAGCAGGCCCGCCGCGGCGAGCGCGAGCGAGCCGGTGCAGACCGAGGTGAGGTACGAGGCCGTACGGCCATGGTGCGTGAGGAAGTCGAGCTTGGCGCGATCGAGCAGCACCTCGTCGACGCGGCAGGTTGTGCACAGGCCGTGACATCGACCACGAGCGTTTCTGCCGAGCCTCCACGGATTCTCGCCAGTCGGCTGTCGGAGGGCTGGGCTACGGTGGGTTCGTTGTCGCACCCCTTGAGCCTTTTCGGCCGAGTACGTCGAGTACGAGGAGAATCCGGAGTGACCCCCGAACAACTGCGGTCCTTCTGCCTCTCCTTCAACGCGGTGGTGGAGGAGTCCCCGTTCTCCCGCCACCCGGAGGTCTCGACCTTCAAGGTGCTCGGCAAGATCTTCGCCCTGACGACGCTGGACGCGCGTCCCCTCACGGTGAACCTGAAGTGCGACCCGGCGGACGCGGGCCGGCTCCGTGAGGGGCATCCGGGGCTGATCATCCCGGGGTGGCATATGAACAAGCGCCACTGGAACACGGTGACGGTCGACGGCGACCTCCCGGACCGGCTGGTCCGGGAGCTCATCGAGGACTCCTACGACCTGGTGGTCGCGGGGCTGCCGAAGGCCGAGCGCCTCCGGCTCGACCGCCCTTGAGGGTCTTCAACGGCGGACGCCGGGCGGACGCCGGGCCGGGTCTCAGCCGAACTGGCCGGGCTGGTAGTCCCCGGCGGGCTGCTGGACGATGACGTTCAGGCGGTTGTACGTGTTGATGATGGCGATGATGGCCACCAGGGCGGCGAGCTGTTCCTCGTCGTAGTGCTTGGCCGCGTTCGCCCACGCCTCGTCCGTGACACCCCCGGCCGCGTCGGCGATGCGGGTGCCCTGCTCCGCCAGCTCCAGGGCGGCGCGCTCGGCATCGGTGAACACCGTGGCCTCCCGCCAGACCGCGACCAGGTGGAGGCGCGTCGAGGTCTCCCCGGCCTTCGCGGCCTCCTTGGTGTGCATGTCGGTGCAGAAGCCGCAGCCGTTGATCTGGCTGGCACGGAGCTTCACCAGCTCCTGCGTCGCGGTCGGCAGCGCCGATTCCGTGACCGCCTTGCCCGCGGAGTTGAGGTGCTTCAGGACCGTGCCGAGGAGCGGGTTGCCGAAGAGGTTCAAGCGAGCATCCATGATGGGCTCTCCTATGCCGTTGCCGTGCTGACACCTCCCTGACGGAGCGGCTCGGGCAGATGTGACAGGACCGGATGTGACCTGCGTCTCCCTCCCGGTGGCGAGGCGGCGAGGCGGTGAGGCGGCGGGTCAGCGGACGAGACGGGGGAAGAGCGCCTCGGCGTTGCCGCGGTCGATGGCCTCGGCCTGGCCGGCGGCGTAGTCGGGGTAGGTCTCCAGGTAGTGGTTGTAGTAGGTGCCGGCGTCCTGGGGCGCGAAGGGCCAGTCGCTGCCGTAGAGGACGTGACCGGGCTCGGCGAAGGCCAGCAGCGCGGGCAGGGCACTGGGGCTGGCCGACAGTGCGGTGTCGAAGTAGAACCGCTTCAGGTCGCGCAGGATGTCCTCGGCGTTGCGCTCACGGTCGACGACGGTGGAGGTCAGGCCGGAGAAGCGGTACGCGGCGTAGGGCAGGAAGCCGCCGCCGTGGGAGAGGATCACCCGCATGTTCGGGTAGCGGCCCATGACGCCGTTCAGCACCAGGTTGAGGGCGGTGCGCGTGGTGTCGAAGACGTAGTCGGCGAGCGGGGCGGGGGTGCCGGGCAGCAGCGGCATCGGCGGCTGGGCGGGGTGGACGAAGACCGTGGCGCCGCGGCGGTCGATTTCGGCCCACAGCGGTTCGAAGTCGGGGTCGCCGAGGTAGCGGCCCTGGGCGTTGGACATCAGGACGACGCCGTCGGCACCCAGGGTGTCCAGCGCGTGGGCGGTCTCGGTCAGGGCGGCGTCGACGTCGGGCAGCGGGACGCTGGCGAAGTGGCCGAAGCGGCCGGGGTGGTCCCTGACGACCTCGGCGCCGTACTCGTTGACCGCGCGGGCGAGGTCGCGCGCCTGTGCGTCGCTGCCCAGGTGGATGCCGGGGGAAGTGACCGACAGCACGCCGGTGGCGATGCCCTGCTGGTCCATCATCGCGAGGGCGCCGGTCGGGCTCCAGGCGGGGATGGCCCAGCCGCCGGAGTCGAGGCCGTGCGCGGCGAGGGTCTCGGCCCAGAGGGGCGGGACGATGTGCTGGTGGACGTCGATACGGGCGGGGAAGGTCATGGTGATGAGCCTCCTAGTACTTAGCTTGCTAACCAATCTTATTTAGTAAGCTAACAATCATGCGAGAGGCAGGCAACCAAGAGGCGGGCGAACCAGGGCCCGGTCCCGTGCCCGACCCCGCCCCCGAAGCGGGCGTGGAAGACCTGGCCCAGGCCGCCGACCGGCTCTTCTACGCCATGCGGCGCTCGCGGGCCGCCACCGTCGGCCAGTCCGCGGTCGGCCTGTCCATGTCGCAGGTGGCCCTGCTCGACCCCCTGGCGCAGGACGCCGAGGGGGAGGGCCTGCCGGTCGGCCGCCTCGCGGCCGGCGCCGAGGTCAGCGTGCCCACCGCGACCCGCATGCTCCAGCAACTGGAGGCCAAGGGCGTGATCACGCGCCGTCGCTCCCCGCAGGACGAGCGCCAGGTCCTCGTCCGCCTCACCGAAGAAGGCGCCGAACGCCTCACGGCGATGCAAACCGAGCTACGGGCGCGCCAGTACGAGGCGCTGTCGCAGTTCACCCCGCAGGAGCGCCGCGCCCTGGCCGCGCAGCTGCACCGCCTGACCGGCATGATCAGCGCAACCACCCCGGGCCCGGCGGGCGCTTGATGTGGCCTTAAGAGCCCCCTCGGGCAGCCGGCCTTCACGCCGTGAGGAGTGCTCAGTCCCGGAATGAACCGTCCGCCCTGCGCGAGTGCCGCGACAGCAGGTGCGTGCACTGCGGGCAGTGCCGCCTGAACCCCTTCTTGACCAGGTAGCTGATGCCGATCGTCACCACATGCATCAGCCCCACCGCCGCGTTCTGGAGCAGCCGCCCCAGCCACGACCTCGTACACGTCTCACAGTCCCGGCAACCGTCCGCCATGGCGCGTTCCCCCCACTCGTCGTCCGTTGTGCCCGTGCTGACCTGCTCGGTAGAACCAGTGTGCGTAAGGGAGATGGCCGCGCGGCCGCCAACTGCCGCCCCACCGCCAGGTTGTGACCGCCCCAGATCGCACCCAGCACATAGTTGTGACATCGCGGATCACGCGGACGAACGTAGCCCTTGAGGTGATGTAGGGGTGGCCGGAGGAGTCCTCTCCGGCCACCCCTCATTCGTTCACCGGGTCGCGCAGCTCGAACCAGATGTGCTTGCTGGTGGGGCGCAGCCCGTATTCCCAGGTCACTCCCCATGCGTAGGCCAGCTCCTGCATCAGGAACAGCCCCCGGCCGCCCTCCTCGTCGGGTGCCGCGTCGCGGGGGTACGGGTGGCGGTCCGGGGAGCCGTCGCGTACGGCGATCGTCGCGATGCGGTCGCGGACGAGGGTGTCGATGTGGATGAGCTGGGTGTTCGTGTGCCGGTTGACGTTCGTCACGGCCTCGGAGACCAGGAGTTTCGCCGTGTCCGCGAGGTCGTGCAGGTCGTTGGCCTGGAGGAGGGCGGCGATGGCATCCCGGCAGACCCTGGGGCTCTTGGGGGAGTTGGGGGCGCTGAGACGGTATGCGTACGGGGGTTCGGCGGCTTCGGGCATGTTGGTGCTCCCAACGCGGTGCGTAGTTGATTCCTCACGCTGTGATGAGGACCATAGAGCATGCCGGGTAACTAGTTCCACTCCCATAGTGGAACCAGTTTTTATCTGAAAGAGTGACAGGGTCGCCCGGGTGCGTAGGGAGGAGTCCGTATGGGGCAGAGGGTCGCCACGACCGCGAGGCAGCGGCGCATCGGAACAGAGCTGCGCAAGATGCGCGAGCGAGCCGGGATGAGCGTGGCGGAGGCCGGTGAGCACCTCGGTGTGAACCGGACCCGGATCAGCAACATCGAGGCCGCGCGGTTCGGGGTGAGTGAGGAGCGGATCAGGACGCTCGCGACCATCTACTCCTGCATGGATCGGGCCTACGTCGACGCCCTCGTGGCCATGAACGAGGAGCGCGGCCGGGGCTGGTGGGAGGACTACCGAGGCAGGACACCCGCGAGCGCACTCGATCTGGCCGAACTCGAGCACCACGCGGTTGCCATGCGTTCAGCGCAGATCATGCATGTGCCGGGCCTGCTTCAGACGGAGGACTACGCGAAAGCTGTGTTCGCCACGGCCACGTCCAGTCCCACCGCGGCGCAGTTGCGGGCGAGCGTTTCGTATCGACTGAGGCGCCGGGATGTGCTGGACCGTGATGATCCGCCGCACTGCACCTTCTTCATCCATGAGGCCGTGCTGAGGATGAGGTTCGGCGGTCCGAAGGTGATGCGAGGGCAGTTGGAGCATCTGATCGAGTCATCGGAGCGGGGCAACCTGACCGTGCAAGTGGTCCCGTTCTCGGCTGGCGGGTTTTCCAACCCGGGCATCAGCATGCTCTATGTGTCCGGACCCGTCCGGCGGCTGGACACCGTCCAGGCCGATACGCCCTCGGGTTCGGCCTTCCTCGACTCGGAGGCTCACCTGGAGCGCTACGGCCGTATCTTGGACCAAATGGAAGCCCTGGCGCTCACGCCAGAGGACACGGTCGGCTTCGTTCATGAGATAGCGCAGCAACTTTGACCCGACGGAGATGCCCTGACATGTACTGGCGCAAGTCCTCGTACTCGGGGAGGACGCCGAGCACAACTGCGTCGAGCTGGCTCGAACCCCGGACACCGTCCTCCTGCGCGAGAGCGACGAACCCCAGACCGTGATCGCCACCACCCCCGCCGCCCTCCGGGCGATGACCCGGGCCGTGAAGGCGGGGCGGTTCGATCAGCTGTCCCGCTAGGGGACAATGGGCGCCATGAGTCTGTTCCGCGACGACGGCATCGTGCTGCGCACCCAGAAGCTGGGTGAGGCGGACCGGATCATCAGCCTGCTCACCCGCAACAACGGCCGCGTCCGCGCCGTGGCGCGGGGGGTGCGGCGTACGAAGTCGAAGTTCGGGGCGCGGCTCGAACCGTTCAGCCACGTTGACGTGCAGTTCTTCTCGCGCGGCGGTGGTGAGCTGATCGGGCGCGGGCTGCCGCTGTGCACGCAGAGTGAGACGATCGCGCCGTACGGTGGGTCGATCGTCACCGATTACGCTCGCTACACCGCCGGTACGGCCATGCTGGAGACGGCCGAGCGGTTCACCGACCACGAGGGCGAGCCCGCCGTACAGCAGTATCTGCTCCTCGTCGGCGCCCTGCGCACCCTGGCCGCCGGGGAGCACGAGCCGCATCTCGTGCTGGACGCGTTTCTGCTCCGCTCCCTCGCGGTCAACGGTTACGCACCGAGTTTCAACGACTGCGCCAAGTGCGGGATGCCCGGTCCGAACCGGTTCTTCTCGGTCGGTGCGGGCGGGGTCATCTGCGGCGAGTGCCGGGTGCCCGGAAGCGTCGTACCCTCGGCGGAGTCGCTGACGCTGCTGGGCGCGCTGCTGACGGGGGACTGGGAGACGGCGGACGCGTGTGAGCTGCGGCACGCCCGGGAGGGCAGCGGGCTCGTGGCGGCGTATTTGAGCTGGCACCTGGAGCGGGGGCTTCGGTCGCTGCGGTACGTAGAGAAGTAGCAGCACAGGCAGTAGCACAGAGAGCAAGAGCTGAGGGAGACGTGGCAGGCATGGCAGGACGCGGGTTTCTGGGCCGACAGCGGCGCGAGTACCGGACCCCGGAGCCGCACCCGTCCGGCGCCCGGCCGCCGAAGATCCCCGGCGAGCTGGTGCCGACCCACGTGGCGTGCGTGATGGACGGCAACGGCCGCTGGGCCAAGGAGCGCGGGCTGCCGCGCACCGAGGGGCACAAGGTCGGCGAGGGCGTCGTGCTGGACGTGCTCAAGGGCTGCCTCGAGATGGGCGTCAAGAACCTCTCCCTCTACGCCTTCTCGACCGAGAACTGGAAGCGCTCGCCCGACGAGGTGCGCTTCCTGATGAACTTCAACCGCGATGTCATCCGCCGCCGCCGCGACGAGATGGACGCGATGGGCGTACGGATCCGCTGGGCGGGCCGGATGCCGAAGCTGTGGAAGTCGGTGGCGCAGGAGCTCCAGGTCGCTCAGGAGCAGACCAAGGACAACGACGCCATGACCATGTACTTCTGCATGAACTACGGCGGTCGGGCGGAGATCGCGGACGCGGCGAAGGCGCTGGCGGAGGACGTCCGGTCGGGTCGGCTCGATCCGTCGAAGGTGAACGAGAAGACGTTCGCGAAGTACCTCTACTACCCGGACATGCCGGATGTGGATCTCTTCCTGCGCCCGTCGGGCGAGCAGCGGACGTCCAACTACCTGATCTGGCAGAGCGCGTACGCCGAGATGGTGTACCAGGACGTGCTGTGGCCCGACTTCGACCGCCGCGATCTGTGGCGGGCGTGCCTGGAGTACGCCTCGCGGGACCGCCGCTTCGGTGGGGCGATCCCGAACGAGGAGCAGCGGAAGGACGACTCGCCGTCCGCGTAAGCGCCCAGGTATCAGCGGCGGGATTCGAGCTTCAGGTCACCTGCGGTCACGTTGCGGATGTGGTCACTGGCGAGCATGTCGTGCGGGAAGCCGAGTCCTATCGCACTGGCCTCGTCGAGGCGGGCCAGGTGGGCGGCGGTGAGGTCGACCGACAGGGCGCCCAGGTTGTCCTCCAGCTGTGCGGGGGTGCGGGCGCCGATGACCGGTGCCGTCACGGCCGGGTTCCGCAGGGTCCAGGCCAGTCCGACCTGGGCGGGTGTGACGCCCAGCTCCGTGGCGACCTCCTTCACGACATCGGCGATGGCGAGGTTACGCTCGGTGAGCGTGCCCAGGGCGAGGTTGAAGCTCTTGCGGGTGCCGTCCTCGGATGCGGCGTTCGCCGCGGTCAGGTCGTCGCGGCTGTACTTGCCGGTGAGCACTCCGCCGGCCAGGGGTGAATACGGGAGCACGCCCAGCCCCATCTCGCGTGCCATGGGGATCAGGTCACGCTCCCCGGTGCGCTCGATCAGGTTGTATTCGATCTGCAGCGCGACCAGTGGCGACCAGTCGCGCAGGTCGGCGATCGTCTGCATGCGCGAAACCTGCCAGGCCGGGGCGTTGCAGATCGCCACGTACAAGACCTTGCCCTGCCGGACCAGATCGTCCATGCCGCGCAGGATCTCCTCGACCGGTGTCGAGAAATCCCAGACGTGCAGGTAGAGCAGATCGATGTAGTCCGTATTGAGCTGTCGCAGACTCGCTTCTACCGAGGTGAACAGGCTCTTGCGGTGACTGCCCGCGGAATTCGGGTCGCCGGGCCGGCGCAGCGTCGTGTATTTCGTCGCGAGCACCAGGCTTTCGCGGTTGTCGCGGGTGAATTCACCCAGCATGCGCTCGGAAGTGCCATTGCTGTAGGTGTTGGCGGTGTCGATGAGATTGCCGCCTCGTTCGACGTAGAGGTCGAACAGCTTGCGCGCCTCGTCCCGCTCGGCTCCCCAGCCCGACTCGGTGCCGAAGGTCGCCGCGCCCAGTGCCAGCGGTGAGACCCGCAGCCCGGAGCGGCCCAGCAGCCGGTAGGTGTCGAGGGTGAGCGACATGGTGTCCTCCTGTGCTCGTGATCGGTTGTCGAGCACCAGCCTGTGACCGCCGCGAACCGGAGGTAAGGGAAAGAGGTTCCTGGGAAGGCCAGTCCTACCCTGGCTGTTGGAACGAATATGACGACCCCCACCGTGGACACCACACAGGAGCTGGCCGCGTTCCTGCGGGCCCGGCGCGAACGGCTGGACCCGCGCGATCTCGGTCTGCCGCCGCGTCGGCAGGCCCGGCGGACCCCGGGGCTGCGCCGCGAAGAGGTCGCCGAGCTGGCCGGGGTCAGCGTCGACTACATCGTGCGGCTGGAACAGGGGCGCGGGCTGCGGCCCTCGGCGGACGTGGTGGAGGCGCTGGCCCGGGCGCTGCGCCTGGCCCCCGTCGAACGCGCCTACCTCTTCAACCTGACCCAGCAGCGCCCCCGCGACGCCGACCAGCCCGCCACCACCGCGGCGCCGCCGCTGGCCGGGCTGGTCGCCGACCTGTCGCCGCTGCCGGCCATGCTGATGAACCACCGCTACGACATCCTGGCCTGGAACCACGAAATGACCAGGGTGCTCCTGGATTTCGACACCCTGTCTCCGGCGCAGCGCAATGCGATGTGGCTGTGCCTGATGCATCCGGAAATACGCGAGTTCTACGTCGACCGGGAACGTGTCGTGCGGGAGGGGATCGCCCATCTGCGCGCCGCGTGGGCCACGCATCCGGAGGATCGGGCGTTGACCGACCGCATTGCCGAATTCATCGCTCGTGACGAGGAATTCGCGCGCTTGTGGGCCGAGCGGGACATCAAGGTCAACGGCCGCGGGCACAAGGTGATGCGGCATCCTGACGTCGGTGTGATCGCGGTGGATTTCGAAGTGCTGATACCGCTTGAAGATCCGGAGCAGCGGTTGGTGATCTTCCGTCCCGCGGACGAGGAGAGCCAGTCGGCAATGGCCCGGTTGTGCGCACGGTGAGGTCGCACCGTCCGCAACAGACCCCGCACAGAACCTGAGCGGGCGGGCGCGCAGGTGGGATGAGCGGGGCCCGGGTGGGATGGGTGGGGCCCGCCTGCCCCGCCGCCCCGCCTACTCCGCCGCCACGATGCGTTCCACCGCGGCCGCCACCAGCCGGTCACGCTCCGCCTCCGTGAAGACGTCCGGCAAAGTGAGCTGCTCGACGATCAGCCAGTTCAGAGCCAGTATCAGCAGCTTGACGGCCATGGCGTCACCGGGGAGCCCCGACGCCTCGTGGTAGGCGACGTTGGCATCGACGTCGGCCCGCACCCGCTCGGTGAGGACCGTACGCAGCGCGGGGCGGCGGGTGGCCTCGAGACGGAGCTCCAGCAGTGCCAGATAGCCGGTGCGGAACGAGGCGACGCGGCCGACGAGTTCACGCATCAGCTCCACGTAGGTTTCCCGGTCGCGGCCTGCCGCCCGCTGGCGGGCGATCGTGGCCTCGTCGGGCTGGAGCCGCTCATAGACACGGGCGCCGGCCTGGGTGAGCAGATCGTCGCGGTTGGCGAAGTAGTTGGATGCCGTACCGGCGGGGACGGTGGCCTCGGTGTCCACCGCCCGGAAGGTCAGGCCGCGTGCGCCGTCCCTGGCCAACACCTCGATCGCCGCGTCGACGAGTGCGGCGCGCCGCTCGTCGTTCCGTCGCACCATTGACACCACTCCATCTGTAGTACTACGTTCACACCACTTCAGTCAGAGTACTACGGATGGAGCCACCACCGATGCGAAAGCTCGTGTACTACGTCGCCGTCACGCTCGATGGCCGCATCGCGGGCCCCGGCGGCGAGTACGACTTCTTCCCCGGCGGCGACGAACGGCAGTCCGCCGCCTACTCGGCCTGGACCAACACACTGTTTCCCGAGACGGTCCCGACCGCCTACCGTGCCGCGGTCGGCCTGGTCGACGCGCCCAACCGCCACTTCGACACCGTCGTCATGGGCCTCGGCTCCTACCGCCCCGCCCTGGACGCGGGTGTCGGCAGTCCGTACGCGCATCTGCGTCAGTACGTGGTGTCCAGCACCCTCGAGCCCGATATCGACCCGGCCGTCACCGTCGTCCCGGGCGACCCGCTCGCCCTCGTAGGCGAGCTCAAGCGGGAGGAGGACACGGAGCTGGACGTGTGGCTCTGCGGCGGCGGCAAGCTGGCGGGTGCCCTCCTGCCCGAGGTCGACGAGCTGGTGATCAAGAACTACCCGGTCGTCGCGGGTGCCGGAGTCCCGGTCTTCGACGGGGCCTTCGACCCCACCGTCTTCGATGTCGCCGAGCGCACGGCCTTCCCCAACGGCGTCACCCTCACCCACCTCACCCGCCGCTGACGTGCGCCTCGGGTCGGGCGACACCGCGGTTGAGATCAGGGGAGTGGAGTCGATCGTCGCCGGGAGTGCCGCTACTATGTTTGACACTGGTGTCAAACATTGAATCGAGTAGGTGGTGTCCCGATGGCGTATGCGAGTTCCGTTGAGATCGTGGAGGCGTTCTGGGAGGAAGTGTGGAACGGCCGCGCCCCGGAGAAGATTGACGACTTCGTGGTCGAGGACTTCGTGATCACCAATGCTGGTAAGAGCATCGAGGGGCGGGAGAACTTCAAGGCGTGGGTCCGGGCTTTCCTGGACACAGTCAACGACTTGAGGCTGGAGGCCGTCGAGACCTTCCAGAACCACGACGGGAGCCGGGTCGCCTCGCGCTGGGTGGTGCACGGCAAGAACAACGGCATCATGGGCACCGAACCCGACCAGCAGCCGATCTCCTTCACCGGGACAGCCGTCTGGGAGGTGCGCTCGGATGGCAAGCTGGTGCACAACTGGGTGGAGCGTGCCTCCTGGGAACTGTTCCAGCGTCTGACCGGGCAGTCGGCCGCCGCCTGACACCGTCGCCGGACACCGCCCCCGGAGAGAAAGGGCGCCTTCGCCCACCGCCGGGAGACTTCCCATCCCGGCGGCTTCGACAGTGCGGCACCGGCACAGCTATGTTGGACATCGCTGTCAAAGACCGCAGGTTCCGCTGCCGGTCGATCGGCGATCGGCCGGGGCGGGGCGGCAGAGGGAGTCAGGTGGCCGGGGTACGCCAATTCGACGAACAGGCGACGCTCGGCCGCGCCCTGGAGGTGTTCGCCGTCCGCGGGTACCGCGCGACCACGATGCTGCACCTGGCCGTCGGCACCGGCGTTCAGCGCGGCTCGCTCTACCACGCCTACGGTGGCAAGGAACAGATCTTCCTGCGGGTGTTCGGCGACCACACCCGGGCATTCCTCGTCGGCGCGGCCCAGGCGCTGGGCCAGGACGACCGGCACTCGGCACTGCTGGCCTTCTTCGACCACTGCATCCGGTCGATCACGGCGGGAACGCCCTCCCGAGGCTGCCTGTCCACCCGGACGGTGATCGAAGCCAGCTCGGAGATACCGCAGGTCGAAACCGTGGTGCGCACGTTCCTCGACGACCTCGAAGACACCGTCCACAACGGGCTGGCCGCGATCGACGATGACGACCTCGCGGTCGATCTCCGTTCCGCGGCCCGCCTCGTGGTCACCACGACCCGGGGCCTGGCGGTCATGGAACGCGCACACCACGAACCCGACCGGCTTCGCGACATCGCCGCAGCACTCGTTACGTCCCTGACCGGGCACGGCCGGCCCGGCTAGATCACGGCCCCACCTCGGACAGCTCCCCACCCGAGAACCATCGGCGGCGCGTCAGCATCCTTCACTCGCTGTAGGGGCCATATTGAACGGTCCGTGATGGTCGCCGCCCTAGCCTGAGGGTTTTGTACGACAAGCGCTCAACGGGGGAGTGCGAAAGTCCAGCTCCCGCAGCGCGGATCGACGTCACTATCCGGCTTCCTCGACCCCCACGCCGGCACCCCATCCCCGCGAAGCGGCAACAGCACCCACCGCCATCGCGGCCAGCGCGGCGCTGACCCACACCGCGCCCCGGTAGTCGCCCGTCGTCTCCGTCACGACGCCCGCGACCAACGGGCCCAAGAAGGCACCCGCGTTCAGCGCGACCGTGGCGAACGAGCCGCCCAGCGAAGGAGCCTGGGAGGCCGTACGCATGACGCGGGTGACGAGGGCCGAGCCGATGCCGAACGACAGGCCGCCCTGGAGGATCGTCACGATGAAGAGCGGAGCCGCGTAGGGGCCGGCCGCGGCCAATACTGCCCAGCCGACCGGCAAAGCACAGACGGCCAGGAGCAGGCCCCTCCCGAACTCGCCGTCGGCCCTACGGCCGGCCGTGGTCACCCCGACGAACGCACCCACCCCGAAGGCGGCGAGAAGGGCGGGGACGGCGGCGTCGGGGAGGTGGGTGATGTCCGTGGCGATGACGGCAAGGTAGGCGAAGGTCGCGAACGTCGCCCCGTTGACGACCGCCGCCAGGACCATGGCCCACTGCACCGGGCGCGACGCCACCACACGCGCTTCCCGCCTGATCGACACGTCCTCCCGACCAGTCGCGTCGGCGGGCGCCCGACGGAAGACCAGAGCCAGCGCGGGCAGGCACAGGGCCGCCACGGCCCAGAACGCGGAGCGCCAGCCCCACCACTCCCCGAGCAATGCCCCCGCGGGAACACCCGCGACGCACGACAGGGTGACCCCGGACAGCAGAACGGCGGTGGCCCTGGCGTGCTGCGCCGCCGGGACGAGAGCCGTCGCGACGGACATCGCGACCGCCAGGAAACCGGCATTGACGATGGCGGCGACGATCCGAGTACCGAAGAGCACGGCGAAGTCCGTCGTCACCGCGCCGATCACATGCACGACCACGAACGCCGTCAGAAACCCCGCCAGCGCCATCCGCCGTGGCCACCGCGCGCTCAGCGCGGCCATCACCGGGGCGCCGACGATCATCCCGATCGCGTACGCGGACGTCAGGCTCGCCGCGGCTCCCACCGACACGGAGAGGTCTTGGGCAATGCCCGGTACGAGACCGGACAGCATGAACTCGGACGTTCCTTGCGCGAAGACAGCGAGCGCGAGGACGTAAAGGAAAACAGGCAAGAGGTCGACTCCAGCGAAGAGCGGATGCGGGCAAGAACAGCCGCGTGCTGGATGTCGGACTACGCCATGACGAGCCATGAATACGTCATGACGACGCCATGGATACGGCGAGCCCGGAACGGGACCAGACACACGGAGTCGTGTCCGGTCGCTGGAAGCGAGATCGACCCAAAACTCAGGTCAGCGGTTCAGACAACTGCTCGCCGCCGAACGACCGGCGGCTCCGCTCTGTCTGATTCAGGGCTCGTCACGTCAGGCACCGTACCCACAACCCCGACGGAGATCAATCCCGCGCAGCCTTCACCGCCGCGCAATCGCCGCAGGTGCCGAAGATCTCGATCGTGTGGGCCACGTCCACGAAGCCGTGCTCGGCGGCGATCGCGTCGGCCCACTTCTCGACGGCGGGGCCCTCCACCTCCACCGCCTTGCCGCAGGCGCGGCAGACCAGGTGGTGGTGGTGCTCCTCGCTGTTGCAGCGGCGGTAGACCGCCTCGCCCTCGGTGGTGCGGAGGACGTCGACCTCGCCGGCGTCGGCGAGGGACTGGAGGGTGCGGTAGACGGTGGTCAGGCCCACCGAGTCGCCGCGGTGCTTGAGCATGTCGTGGAGCTCTTGCGCACTGCGGAACTCGTCCACCTCGTCCAGCGCTGCCGCCACCGCGGCGCGCTGCCTGGTGGACCGGCCGCGTACTGGGGGACCCGCGGTCACCACAGCTGCCTCCTCAACCTCACATGCTCCGTCGCTCTCGGGGCTCTCTCCGCGCCCACTGCGTCTTCTGCCCGGCCATTGTGCCAGTTATCGCTCGGGTGACGGACGAGAGCGACAGACAGGGTGGTCGAGCGTGCGAGTGCGTGGACTATACGAGTACATCGTCGGTAGTCGTTGTACGAGAGTCGTTATACGAGTACATCGTCCCTCACCGTGCACCCTTCCCCGACCGCGGCCACCCGTCGAGCGCGTCTTTTCGCCAGGGGCGCGGCCAGCGCCGTGATCGCGGCGAAGACGCCGATGGCGAGGACGACGATGCTCGCGCCGGGCGGGACGTTCTTGTAGAAGGAGAAGACCGTGCCGGACAGGGTCACCACGACACCGATGGTGATCGCCAGCGCGAGCGTCATCGCGAAGCCCCGGGTGGCCTGCTGGGCGGCGGCGACCGGGACCACCATCAGGGCGCTGACCAGGAGCAGGCCGACGACGCGCATGGCGACGGTGACCGTGACGGCCGCGGTGATGGCCAGCAGCAGGTTGAGCGTGCGCACCGGGAGGCCGGTCACCCGGGCGAACTCCTCGTCCTGGCACACCGCGAACAACTGGCGGCGCAGCCCCAAGGTGATCAGGACGACGAAGGCGGCGAGGAGGGAGATCGCGACGACGTCCTCGGGGGAGACCGTGGTGATCGAGCCGAAGAGATAGGTGGTGAGGTTGGCGTTGGAGCCGGTCGGCGAGAGGTTGATCAGCAGCACACCGCCCGCCATCCCGCCGTAGAAGAGCATCGCGAGCGCGAGATCGCCACGGGTCTTGCCGTACCAGCGGATCAGCTCCATGACGATCGCGCCGAGGGCGGAGACGGCGACGGCGGTCCACACGGGGTTGGCGCCGGTCAGGAAGCCGAGGGCGACGCCGGTAAGGGCGACATGGCCGATCCCGTCGCCCATGATCGCCTGGCGGCGCTGGACGAGGTAGATGCCGACGGCGGGCGCGGTGATGCCCACCAGGACTGCGGCGAGCAGGGCCCGCTGCATGAAGGCGTAGTCGAGGATCTCGAGCATCTCAGGTCAGCAACCCTGTCCGGATCGGTTCGGCGTCGGGCGCCGCATGGGGATGGACGTGGTCATGGCCGGGCAGCGCGTGCTGGCCCACGGCCTTGGGCGGCGGTCCGTCGTGGACCACACAGCCGTCGCGCAGCACCACCGCGCGGTCGATCAGCGGCTCCAGTGGGCCGAGCTCATGGAGGACGAGGAGGACCGTGGCGCCGGTGGCGACCTGCTCGCGGAGGGTGCCCGCGAGGATCTCCTGGCTGGCGAGGTCCACCCCGGCCATCGGCTCGTCCATGATCAGCAGTTCCGGTTCGCCCGCGAGGGCGCGGGCTATCAGCACGCGCTGGTGCTGACCGCCGGAGAGGGCGCTCACCGGGTCCCGGGCGCGGTCGGCCATGCCGACGAGCTCCAGGGCCCGCTGAACGGCCGCCCGGTCCGCCTTGCGCGGCGGGCCGAACCGGCGGCGCGCCAGCCGGCCCGCCGAGACGACCTCGCGCACGGTCGCGGGGACACCGCTGGCGGCGGTGGTGCGCTGCGGTACGTAACCGATCCGGGCCCAGTCGCGGAAGCGGCGGCGGGGCGTGCCGAAGAGGGCCAGCTCACCGCCGCTGAGCGGCACCTGGCCGACGATGGACCGTACGGCGGTGGACTTGCCCGAGCCGTTGGCGCCGAGCAGCGCCACGACCTCGCCGCGGCGGACGGTCAGATCGATGCCGCGCAGCACGGGGCGGCCACCGAGGGTGGCGGTGGCGCCGCGCAGGGATATGGGGTCCGCGGTGGGAGCCGGATGGGTGGCCGGTGCCGGATGCGTGGGTGCGCCCGTGGCCGGTCCCGGGTGCGGGGGCGCGGTCGGGGCTATGTCCGGCTCCTCGGCTTCCATGGGTTCCTCGGTCGCCATCGTTTCCTCGACCTCCGTGGGGTGGTCCGTCACTTGGTGCCCAGCGCCTTCTGCAGGGCCTTCAGATTGGATCGCATGACCTGGATGTAGTCGTCACCCTTGGACTTGTCGCCGATGCCCTCGATGGGATCGAGCACATCGGTCCGCAGATGGAGATCGCCCGCCAGCGTCTTCGCCGTTCGGTCGCTCACGAGGGTTTCGAAGAAGACGGTGTTGACCTTCTCCTTCTTGGCGACGCTGTGCAGCCCCTTGATCCGGGCCGGGCTGGGCTCGGACTCGGGGTCGAGCCCCGAGATCGCCTCCTGCCGCAGGCCGTAGCGCTCGGCGAGGTAGCCGAAGGCGGCGTGGGTCGTGATGAAGGTGTCCGAAGAACGGTCCTTCAAACCGCTCCGGAAGTCCTGATCGAGCGTGGTCAGCTCCTTGACCAGGGCGGTGGTGTTCTTCTTGTACGTCGTGGCGTGATCGGGGTCGGCCTTCTCCAGCGCCTTGCCGACGCCCTTGGCGACCTGGGCGTAGCGCACCGGGTCCAGCCAGATGTGGGGGTCGGCGGCGGCGTCGCCGGAGTGGGCGTGGCCCTCGTGCCCTTCCTCGCCCTCGCCCCCGTGATCGCCCTCGCCCCCGTGATCGCCTTCGGCCCCGTGGTCGCCTTCGCCCCCGTGATCGCCTTCGCCCCCGTGGTCGTGGTCGCCCTCGACATCGGTGCCGTGGTCCTCCAGCGTGGTGTACGCGGCGGCGTCGGCCACGTGCCTCGGCTCGGCCTGTCCGATGGCCCGGTCGACGGAGGGCTGGAGCCCCTTGAGATAGACCACCAGACCGGCCTCGCTGAGGTCGGCGGTCTGCCGGGGGCTGATCTCCAGATCGTGCGGTTCGACGCCGGGCTTGGTCAGGGAGGACACATGGATGGCGTCCCCGCCGATCCGCTGGGCGAGGAACTGCAGGGGATAGAACGACGCCACCACATCCAGCTTGCCGTCCGTCCTTCCGTCTCCGCTGTTGGAGGAGCAGGCTGTGAGGGTGGTCAGACCCAGCGCGGCGGCTCCGACGAGGGCGGTTATGGGCCTGAGGCGACGTATGTTCATGACTCTCATTTTCAACAAAGATGGAAACGATTGTCAACAACTGTCCTCTTGTTGATCGCTTCGACTACCGATTTGATCCGGGGGGTGCCGCCGCCGGTAACCTGAAGCATTCGCTTCGTCGTCAATGTCGTCATCAATGAAGAGAGCACCGTGGCCGCCGACAAGATCGACACCATCGTCAGCCTCAGCAAGCGCCGTGGCTTCGTCTACCCGTGCAGCGAAATCTACGGCGGCCAGCGAGCCGCCTGGGACTACGGACCGCTCGGTGTGGAGCTGAAGGAGAACATCAAGCGGCAGTGGTGGCGTTCGATGGTCACCTCTCGTGACGACGTCGTCGGACTCGACTCGTCCGTGATCCTGGCCCGTGAGGTGTGGGAGGCGTCCGGCCACGTCGCCACCTTCACGGACCCGCTCACCGAGTGCACCTCCTGTCACAAGCGGTTCCGCGCGGACCACCTGGAGGAGGCGTACGAGGCCAAGCACGGCCGCCTCCCCGAGAACGGCCTGGCCGACGTGAACTGCCCGCACTGCGGCAACAAGGGCAGCTTCACCGAGCCCAAGCAGTTCTCCGGGCTGCTCGCCACCCACCTCGGCCCGACCCAGGACTCCGGCTCGATCGCGTATCTGCGCCCCGAGACCGCCCAGGGCATCTTCACCAACTTCCTCGCCGTCCAGCAGACCTCGCGCCGGAAGCCGCCGTTCGGTATCGCCCAGGTCGGCAAGTCGTTCCGCAACGAGATCACGCCGGGAAACTTCATCTTCCGTACGCGTGAATTCGAGCAGATGGAGATGGAGTTCTTCGTCAAGCCGGGCGAGGACGAGACGTGGCACGAGTACTGGATGGAGCAGCGCTGGAACTGGTACCGGGACCTCGGTCTCCAGGAGGCGAACATCCGGTGGTACGAGCACCCGAAGGAGAAGCTCTCCCACTACTCCAAGCGCACCGCTGACATCGAGTACCGCTTCAGCTTCGGCGGCTCGGAGTGGGGCGAGCTGGAGGGCCTGGCCAACCGCACCGACTTCGACCTGAAGGCGCACTCGGCCGCCTCCGGCCAGGACCTGTCGTACTTCGACCAGGAGGCCGGCGAGCGCTGGACCCCCTACGTCATCGAGCCGGCGGCGGGCGTGGGCCGCGCGATGCTGGCCTTCATGCTCGACGCGTACGTCGAGGACGAGGCGCCCAACGCCAAGGGCAAGATGGAGAAGCGCACCGTGATGCGGCTCGACCCGCGCCTGGCGCCGGTCAAGGTCGCGGTGCTGCCGCTGTCCCGCAACCCGCAGCTCTCGCCGAAGGCCAAGGGGCTCGCGGCGGACCTGCGCAAGCACTGGAACATCGAGTTCGACGACGCGGGCGCGATCGGCCGCCGCTACCGTCGCCAGGACGAGATCGGCACGCCCTTCTGCGTCACCGTGGACTTCGACACCCTCGACGACAACGCCGTGACCGTGCGTGAGCGCGACACGATGAAGCAGGAGCGGGTCTCCCTCGACCAGATCCAGTCCTACCTCGGCGGCCGCCTGATCGGCTGCTGACCTGGCCCGGGCCATCGCGCCCGGACCACGGGCACCGGATACATACCCGACGACGGGCTCCGGCGCCGCGGACGCCATGTCCGTGGCACCGGGGCCCGTCGGCTCGGCAGAACGGGGGGTTCACCAATCGTGCGAGGCGTGACACATCACATCACCGCCACCCGCGAGGACGGCACGGTCTTCGAGGTGAGCTACGGCTACGGTCCGGGGCAACGGCGGCTGCTCGGCTGCGAGCACTGCGACTGGCAGGAGCGGATCACCTCCGGCGGCGCCCGCCACAAGGGACTCGACCACCTTGCCCAGGCGCACGGAGCCCTCGGCTCGCCCCGAATGACCGCCGACGCGGCGGCGCGGCGGCAGGTCCTCCTGATCATGCTGGCCTGTTTCGCGGCGGCCGCGGTCATTCTGTGGTGGGCCGCCTCTCAGGGATGACCTGCCAGGGGTGACCGGCGGCCCTGTGCCCCCGGCGGTCTAGCGGGCTCGCAGGCCGTCGACGAGGAGTTCGCAGACGGCCGCGAAGGCCGGGTCCATGTCCGGGTCCGACCACCGGGGCGCGTAGACGGGGTCGTGGAATCGCGTCGTCGCGTCCCAGAGCGCGCGGGCCGTGGCGCGGGCGTCCCGCATGGTGAACTCGCCACTGGCGATGCCATTTTCGACGATCGTGGTGAGCTGGTCGAGCATCGTCTCGACATGGCGTGCCACGGTCTCGCTGTTCTCGGAGGCCAGCGCCAGGTACGTGGCGAAGAGCTCCGGATCGACGCCCGCCTTACGGCGCTTGGCGGCGAACAGGGTGAGCAGCCAGTTCTCCAGCCGCTCGGTCGCGGGGGTCTTGCCGCGGGCTATGCGGGACAGGGTGTCGTGCTCCTGGTCGAGCCACCGCGCGGTGACCGCCTCGCGCAGTGCCGTCTTCGAGCGGAAGTGGCGGTAGACGCTGCCGTGGCTGACCCCCAGCGCCCGGGCCACGTCCACCACCGTGGCCTTCGCGGGGCCGTAGCGGCGCAGCACGTCCTCGGTGGCTTCGAGGATGCGGGCGGGCGTCAGGGGGGTCTCGGACGGCGGCATCGGGTCCCTTACTTCTTCTCGCTGTCGAGGGTGGCCATCTGGGCCTCCGGGTAGCGGGTGCCCGCGGCGGCGTTCGCCGGCACGGCCTCCTCGACGGCGGCCATATCGTCGGCGTCGAGCGTAACGTCAAGCGCCCCCAGGGCCTCGGTCAGCTGGTCGCGGCGGCGGGATCCGATGAGCGGGACGATGGCGGTGGCGTGCCGGAGGCCCTGCGCCAGCACCCAGGCGATGGCGATCTGGGCGACGCTGACGCCCTTGCCGTCGGCGATCTTGCGGAGGGCTTCCACGAGGTCCAGGTTGCGGTCGAGGTTCTCGGCCCGGAACCGCGGGGCCACGCTGCGGAAGTCCTGTGCGTCGGTGGTGCGCTCGCGGCTCCAGTGGCCGCTGATCAGGCCGCGCGAGAGCACCCCGTACGGAGTGATCCCGATGCCCAGCTCACGGCAGACGGGCAGGATCTCGTCCTCGATGCCGCGCTCGAGCAGCGAGTACTCGATCTGCAGATCCGAGATCGGGGCGACGGCGGCGGCCCGCCGGATGGTCTCGGGGCCCACCTCCGAGAGGCCGATATGCCGTACGTGGCCCGCCTGTACGGCCTCGGCGATCGCCCCGACCGTCTCCTCGATCGGGACGGCCGGGTCGAGGCGGGCGATCCGGTAGATGTCGATGTGGTCGGTGCCCAGCCGCTGGAGCGAGTACGCGAGGAAGTTCTTGACGGCGGCGGGACGGCCGTCATGGCCCAGCCAGGCGCCGTCCGGGCCGCGCAGGGCGCCGAACTTCACGCTGGTCAGGGCGCGTTCGCGGTGGGCGGCGGGGGCGGTGCGCAGGGCCTCGTTGACGAGCAGTTCGTTGTGGCCCATGCCGTAGAAGTCGCCGGTGTCGAGCAGGGTGATCCCGGCGTCGAGCGCGGCGTGGAGGGTGGCGATGGACTCGGCGCGGTCGACGTGGGCGCCGTATCCGGGGGACATGCCCATACAGCCGAGGCCGATCGCGGAGACCTGGGGACCGGCGGTGCCGAGCTGACGTTTCTGCACGGGGGGTGCTCCTTGGGATAGCGAGGTGGGGGTGTTCCCAAGGAAAGCGTGGCATGTGCGATGACAGATTTCAATATCTGTCATCGCCTACCAGTCATCGTCCCCTCCCTGCGCCCCCTATGCCACCGCGCGCGGCAGGCGCAGGCTCAGCAGCAGGGTCAGGGCGATCGCCGCGAGCTGGGCCGCGAGCGTGATGACCAGCGCGTCACCCATGCCCATCGACGGCTCCAGGGACAGGAAGAGCGTGCCGAGCGTCGCCACGCCCAGCGCCAGCGCGGACTGCTGGGTGGTGACCATCACGCCGCTCCCGACCCCGGCCCGCTCGTTCGGCACATCGGCCAGCACGATCCGGATCAGCACCGGAAGCTGCAGCCCCTGCCCGAACCCGGCCAATGCGACCCCCGGCAGCAGCCCGGCCAGCGACAGACCCTGCCAGTCGCGCCATACGGCCACCATCAGCATCGCGATGCCCACGGCCTGGATCAGCCCGCCCGCGGTCACCACACGGCTGCCGTACCGGCCCACCAGGCGCGGACCCATCAGCGAGGCCACGAAGAACGTCGTGGCCATCGGCGCCAGCGCCAGTCCGGCCTCGACCGGCCCGTACCGCAGCCCCTGCTGCAGTGCGACCGCGATGACGAACATGAAGCCACCGAAGCCGATCGAGAACGGCACCACCATCGGCAGCCCGCGCCGCAGCCCGTTCAGCGCGAACAGGCTCGGCGGCAGCAGCGGTGTGCGTCCGGCCCGGTCGGCGCGCCGCTCCACGACGTAGAACGCGACGGCCACGAACGGGAACGCGCCCAGCGCCAGCCAGGTCCACAGCGGCCAGCCCGCGGCCCGCCCCTCGGTCAGCGGGACCATCAGCGTGATCAGCGACAGCGCGAGCAGCACGGTGCCCGGCACGTCCACCGGTGCGGGCCGGTTCGAACGGGTCTCGGGGACCGTACGGACCGCGAGGATCAGGCCGATCACCGCGACCGGCACATTGACCAGGAAGACCGCGCGCCACCCGGTGCCCGCGATGTCGGCGGCCACCAGCACACCGCCCAGGATCTGCCCCGCGACCATGGACAGACCGGCCGTCGCGCCGTACATGCTGAGCGCGCGGGCGCGGTGCGTCCCGCTGGTCGAGGAGTGGATCGTGGCCAGCACCTGGGGCAGCATCAGCGCGGCCGAGGCGCCCTGCGCCACCCGGGCGCCCACCAGGCTCCAGGCGTCCGGCGCGAGCCCGCAGGCAAGCGAGGTCAGCCCGAAGGCCGCCATCCCGGCGAGGAAGAGCCTGCGCCGTCCGAAGGTGTCGCCCAGCCGGCCGCCGAGGACCAGCAGCACCGCGTACGCCACGCCGTATCCGGCGACGACGAGCTCCAGTACGGCCGGACCGGCGTGGAGGTCGTGGTCCATGGTGGGCAGGGCCACGTTGACGATGAAGAAGTCGATCAGCGGCAGCGCCGCGCCCAGCAGCACGGTGAACAGCCCGAGGGGGCTCAGCGCGGGGCCGGAGGAGGTGTGGGTCGTCCGCCCGGTGGTCTTTCCGCCGGTGGTCTTCGTGCCTGCGGTCTTCGTGCCGGTGGTCTTCCCGGTCGTCTTCGCTGCGTCCGGGGCGGCGTTTCTCGTTCGTATCGTGGAAATCTGCGTTTCGGTCACGCTTACGAAGATCCTGGGTTGCTCAAGCTGGTACCAGAGTGTCTTTATCCTGGTACAAGAAGTACCTGGCAACCGGCTGAGCCCTTCAGGCACCCTGGAGCCATGACCACGATGGTGCAGGAAGCCACGGCCGGTGCCACGCCCGGTGCCACGGCCGGGAGCAGGAGTGCGGGGGCCGAGATACGACGGGGCGAGCTGGCCGCGTTCTTGCGGAGCCGGCGGGAGCGGATCACCCCTGAGCAGGTGGGGCTGCCCCGGGGCCGCCGTCGGCGCACCCCCGGTCTGCGCCGCGAGGAGGTCGCACAGCTCTCGACCGTCGGCGTGACCTGGTACACGTGGCTGGAGCAGGGCCGCGACATCCATGTCTCGGCGCAGGTCCTCGACGCCATCGCCCGTGCGCTGATCCTGGACCGCAGCGAGCGGGCCCATCTCTTCGCGCTCGCCGGGACCGTCGATCCGAGCCCGGCGAGCGAGTGCACGGGCGTTCCGCAGTCGCTGCGGCGCATGCTGGAGCAGTTGGAGCCGTTCCCCGCCTGCGTCCAGAACAGCCGCTTCGACCTGCTCGCCTACAACCGCACCTACCGGCTGATGATGTGCGACCTCGACAAGGTGCCGCCGGAGGACCGCAACTGCCTGTGGCTGGCCTTCACCCATGACGAGTGGCGTTCGAGCCTGGTGGACCGGGACGAGACGATCCGGCTCATGGCGGCCAAGTTCCGCGCCGTCATGGCCGAGCATGTCGCCGAGCCCGCCTGGAAGGCGATGGTGAAGCGGCTGGAGGACGCCTCGGCGGAGTTCCGGGAGATCTGGGCGCGGCATGAGGTGGTCCGGCCCGGCGACAAGATCAAGGTCTACCGCCAGTCGCAGGTCGGCATCCTCCGGCTGGCCTCCACGAGCCTGTGGACCGGCCCGAGGCAGGGCCCCAAGCTGCTCACCTACACCCCGGCGGACGCGGAGACGCATGAGCGCCTGGAGCGGCTGCATGCGCTGGCGCTCGCGGAGGGGGCCGGGGCGGGAGCGGACCCCGGGTCTACGGCGGAGGCCGCCCCGGCGGCAGTCTGACTCGCCGGGCCTCGGGCCCGCCGTGCTGCGGATCTTTCCCCTCCCCGCCCCTTCCCGTAACCAGGGGCTCCGCCCCTGGACCCCGTTTTCGGGGGCTCGGCTCCTGGACCCCCGTTTTCGGGGGCTCGGCCCCTAAACCCCGTTCGCTCCGCCCCTGGACCCCGTTGCCCGGGGCTCGGCCTCTGGGGCCCGTTCTCCGGGGCCCGCCCCTGGACCCCTCCGGGGCGTCCGGCCCGGGGGCTGGCGCGGAGCGCCACCACGCGGCGGAGCCGCATAGCGATGCCGCGGGAAGGGGCGGGGAGGGGAACAGCCCGCCGCAGGCGGCACCGTGCGCCGGACGCCCGCCCCCCTCGCGCCAACTACGCCTTCGCGTTCGCCGATGCCCGTCCCGCAGGCGCGCTCTCCTCGAGCAGCGCGGCCGCGCGCCGGGTCGTCTTCTCGGCCCAGCGGCCCGTGGTCACCATCCCCAGCAGCAGGATGACGGCACCGCATCCGGCGATGATCCACCAGGCCGGTCGGGCGGCGTCCACGAACGCGGCAGCGGCCGCGGGCGAGGCGGCGTGCCCCATCTGGCCCGCCGCCGCCGACGCGGCGCCCGCCGCCAGCACCGCGCCGATGACCGCGACGCCGAGCGACTGGCCCACCTGGCGGCTGGTGGAGGCCACGGCCGCGGCGACCCCGGCCTGGGAGCGGGGCATCCCGGAGACCGCCGTATTCGTGATGGGCGCGTTGACCATGCCGAAGCCGAGGCCGAACATCGCATAGCCGATCAGGAGTCCGAGATCGGTCGTCTGGACGTCGAAGACGGCGAACATCACCCCGCTGGCCGTTATGGCCACCCCTGCCACCAGCATCGACGGCCGGGGCCCGCGGGCGCCCACCAGCCGCCCGGACAGCGGCGCGCAGACGAAGCACATGAACGCCATGGGCAGCATCCACAGTCCGGCGTGGAGCGCGTCGAGCCCTCGCACGTCCTGCAGATAGAGCGTGTTCATGAAGAGATAGCCGCCGAGCGCCGCGAAGGCGCACACCGCGACCACCGTCGCCCCGCTGAATGGCGCGCTGTGGAAGAACCGCACATCGATCAGCGGTTCCTCACGCCGCAGCTCGTAGCGGATCAGCGCGAGGAGCCCCACGGCGGCGATGGCCGCGAAGGTCACGATCAGCGGCGAGTCCCAGCCGCGGTCCGGCGCCTCGATGATCGCGTACGTGATGGTGCCCAGCACCGCGACGACCAGTAGCTGGCCGACGGGGTCGGCCCGGCGCGGCTTGGGGGCACGCGACTCCGGTACGTAGCGGGCGGTGAGGAGCAGCGCCGCGATCCCGACCGGAAGGTTTATCCAGAAAATTGAGCGCCAGCCGACGGACTCCACCAGTACGCCGCCCACGATCGGCCCGGCGGCCATGCTGATGCCGACGACCCCGCCCCAGACTCCGATGGCGCGGGCCCGTTCCCTGGGCTCGGTGAAGACGTTGGTGATGATCGACATGGCGACGGGGTTCAGCATCGAACCGCCGATCGCCTGCACCATGCGGAAGATGACCAGCGTCTCCAGGTTGGGCGCGAGGCTGCACAGCCCCGACCCGAGGGTGAAGATCACCAGGCCGGTCTGGAAGGTGCGCTTGCGTCCCACCCGGTCGGCCGTCGACCCCGAGAGCATCAAAAGCGCGGCGAGGACCAGGGTGTACGCGTCGATCGTCCACTGCATCCCGGAGACGGAGGCGTGCAGATCGCTTCGGATCGAGGGCAGGGCGACGTTGAGGACGGTGTTGTCGAGGCTGACGAGCAGCAGGCTCATGCAGCAAATCGCCAGCACGAGCATGCGCCGCCGATGGCTGAGCTCACGCATGGTTGAACGCTACATCGATATCGCCGGTGCGGCGGTCATAACCGCCCCTGTCGGTCCCCGTGGCGGGTGCGGGAGAATAAGAGATCGGCCCGTCCTCTCCACCGTAGTACGCACAAGGAAGCTGACCCCATGACGCAGACGCCGCAGCCGCCGCAGACTCCGCATCAGCCGCGGGCGCGGCTGCGGATCGGACCGCATATGGTCCAGCCGCCGGTCGTGCTCGCACCGATGGCCGGGATCACCAACGCTCCGTTCCGCACTCTGTGCCGGGAGTTCTCGGGGGTAGGGGGCTGTTCGTCAGCGAGATGATCACCACCCGGGCGCTGGTGGAGCGGGACGCCAAGACGATGCGGCTGATCCACTTCGACGGCAGCGAGAAGCCGCGCTCCATCCAGCTCTACGGGGTGGACCCGATGACCGTGGGCAAGGCCGTCCAGATGATCGTGGACGAGGATCTCGCCGACCATATCGACCTCAACTTCGGCTGTCCGGTGCCCAAGGTGACCCGTAAGGGCGGCGGCTCTGCGCTTCCGTACAAGCGGCATCTGCTGCGCTCGATCCTGCGCGAGGCCGTGACCGCCGCGGGCCCGCTGCCGGTCACCATGAAGATGCGCAAGGGCATCGACGACGACCACATCACCTTTCTCGACGCGGGCCGGATCGCGGTCGAGGAGGGCGTGACCGCGATCGCCCTGCACGGCCGCACCGCGGCCCAGCACTACGGCGGCACCGCCGACTGGGACGCGATCGCCCGCCTGAAGGAGGCCGTCCCGGAGATCCCGGTGCTGGGCAACGGCGACATCTGGTCCGCCGACGACGCGGTCCGGATGATGCGCCAGACGGGCTGTGACGGCGTGGTCGTGGGGCGCGGCTGTCTCGGGCGGCCCTGGCTCTTCGGCGACCTGGTGGCCGCGTTCGAGCCCGGCCGGGAGGGGGCGGTGGACGGCTCCGAGGCGCCGGTGTCCGGCTCCGAGGCGCCCGGCTACGCGCGGCCGACGCTCAAGGAGGTCGCGGCCGTGATGCGCCGCCACGCCGAGCTGCTCGCCGAGTGGCTGGAGGACGAGGAGCGCGGCGTGATCGACTTCCGTAAGCATGTCGCCTGGTACACCAAGGGCTTCTCGGTCGGCTCGGAGATGCGCAAGCGGCTGGCGATCACCTCGTCCCTCGCCGAGCTGGACGCCCTGCTGGCCGAGCTGGACCTGGACCAGGAGTGGCCCACCGGCGCCGACGGCCCGCGCGGCCGCACCTCGGGCCGCAACCGCGTGGTGCTGCCCGACGGCTGGCTGGACGACCCGTACGACTGCGCGGGGATCGGCGCGGACGCGGAGCTGGACACCTCCGGCGGCTGAACCCCGTCAAACAGCAGCACAGCAGTCCCGGGGTCACACGGGGGCATCACGGGATAAAGTGATGGGCTCGTGGTCGCGGTGGGATCTGGACGATCTGGGGGGATCGGTGACAAGCGTCGTCTTCGTCCACGGCACGGGGGTCCGGGCCAAGTCGTACGAGAAGAGCTTCGCGCGGGTCGTGAGCGGCCTGGGGCGGGTGAGAGCCGATATCCGGGTCGTCCGCTGCCTCTGGGGCGAGCACCATGGAGCGTCGCTGGGGCTCGGCGGGGTGTCGATCCCGGTGCGGGCCAAGAGCCGCGGCGCCGGCGGTGATGAGCTGCTGGACGAGGACGATCCGCTGGCCGTATGGGCGCTGCTGGAGGTGGATCCGCTCGCCGAGCTGCGGGAGTTCACGGAGGCGGCGCACGACGACGGCGAGGAGACGGGCTTCGCGCCAGGCCGCGTCGACCCCTGGGAGGCCGTCGCCGACAAGGTGCGCGGGCTGACGCTGGAGCCGGTGGCGGCCGACACCGCGACGAACGGTGAGAGCTTGGCGCACCTCATCGCGGATCTCGCGCCGCATCTCGACGAGGCCGCCGACCGCGTGGCCGACGAGATCTCCGACGGCCTGGGCGGCGCCTCGCCCGTCGACGGCATCGAGGCGATCGTGGCCCGGGCCGTGTACGCCCTGGCCGTCCAGCGGGCCGAGGGACCGTACGGCGACGATGAGCCGCTCGCGGTGGACGGTGCCGACCGGGACACCGTCGTCGGCGCGCTCACTGATCAGCTCGGCGGCACCGACCGGGGAGGATTCGTCGTCGGCGCCGCGAAGACCGTAGCCGTACGGGCGCTCAACTCCTCTCTCTCGCCGCTGTCTTCGCTGGCCCACACGTTCCGTGGCGGCATCACCAAGAAGTCCGTCCCGGCCAGTGGCGACATCCTCCGCTACCAGGTGCGCGGCGCCGGGGTGCGGGCCGCGATCCGGGAGGCGGTGCGCGATGCGATCGCGGCAGGGGGCGGCCCGGTGGTGCTGCTCGCCCACAGCCTCGGCGGTATCGCCTGTGTCGATCTGCTCGCCGAGCCCGATCCGCCCGCCGGGGTGGACCTGCTGGTGACGGTCGGCTCGCAGGCGCCGTTCCTCTACGAGCTGGACGCGCTCACCGCGCTGCGCCGCGGCGAGCCGCTGCCCGGCGGCTTCCCCCGCTGGATCAACGTCTACGACGAGCAGGATCTGCTCGGTTTCGTCGGGGAGAAGGTCTTCCCCGACCGGGTCACCGATCTGCGCGTCAACACTCGCCAGCCCTTCCCGCGCGCCCACACCTCGTACTTCGCCCACCAGCGGCTGTACGAACTGCTGGCCCCGGAGCTGCCGAAGTGACAGCGGAGGAGCACGACTGGAGCCGCACCCACGCGGTGATCGTGGCCGTCGAGCAGTACCGGGGCAGCGACAGCTGGACCCTCGACGGCCCGGTGAACGACGCGCTCGGGATGCGCGCGTGGCTGACCGGGCTGGGCGTGCCGCCGGAGAACATCCGCCTGCTGGCCTCGCCCACGGAAGAGAACAAGGCCGCTGTGGAAGCGGTGGAGCCCGGCTACCGTCCGGCGGACGGCCCCACCATCCGTGAGGTCTTCATGGACGAGCTGCGGTCCCTCGACGGGGACTGGCTGTGGATCTACTGGGCGGGGCACGGTGTGCAGGCCCCGGGAGGCCGCTGGAGCCTGCTGTATCCGGAGACGCGGGACCGGGACATGCGGGGTCTCGACGCGCTGAACCTGATGTCGCTGCTGCGCACCGAGCATCTGCCGAAGCGCGGTGTGGGCCGGGTCACCGTGGTCATCGACGCCTGCTGGCAGGCCCTTCCCCTCCGCACCCACACGATGGTCGCCAAACCGGACGAGCTCACCACGAAGCCGGAGATCAACCGTGCCCGCGACATCTACTGGATGCGCGCCTGCCGGCCCGGGGCGGTGTCCAAGAATCAGCAAGGCGCCGGTCTCTTCAGCTCCGTGCTGTTACGGCAGCTCCAGGCGGACTCCATCGGCGGCGCGGCGCCGGACCTCGACCGCGTATGGCAGGGAGTCCGGGACGAGTTCACGCGGCTGGGCGAGGTTGAGGGCCTGACGCAGTTCCCGACCGTACACATCAGCAGGGGAGACGGGGACGGTGAGGGCATCCCGCTCGGCCCGCCCCCACCGCCGTTGGACGAGCGGCAGCGGCGGGAGCGCGGCAAGCTGATCCACGCGGTCGGCGCGCTGCTGGGGTCGGAGCCCGGTCGCGCGGCGGACGTCGCCGTCCGGCTGTGCGAGCAGTTCACCACCGCCGAGCCCGCCACGACGCCTCCCTCGGCCGAGGAACTGGTCGACTGGGCGCTGGAGAACCCGCACGGCACCATCACCCTCCTCGCCGAGCTGAGCGCCCACGCCCCGGTCCGCACCGAGATCCGCAAGGCCTGTCATGTCCTGCAGGGTCAGTGGCTGACCCGCGCCGAGTACACGGAACTGGTCGCGCTGCTGGGGCGGCTGGACGAGCGGGGCCGGTACGACGTCGCCGAGGAGGCCCGCGCACTGTTCGGCCTCGTCGATCTGTCGTTCCACGATCCGGCCCTGCTCGCCGATGCGCTCGAGGAGGTGCTTCCCAAACCGGACCAGCTTCCCCAACTGCTCAGGGTCGTGGAGCGCTTCGCGGCCGTCGAGGACGGGGCGGTCGCGGCCGATCTGCGCGCCTGGTCGCTGCGGTGCGCCGAACGGCTGGGACTGAAGGGCCAGCTGAAGGAGCGGCGCGGCGAGGCGAAGGAGTACGCCGAGAGCGTCAAGGCCGCCGGTCTCGCCCAGGACCGGGGGGCACCTCCCAGCGATAGCTGGGGGAGCATCCAGATCCGGCTCCACCCTTCCCATGGCCCCGGACAGCGGCGTGCGTACGAGGTGTGGACGCGGCGCGGCGAGGACGTCCACTCCCTGGCCAAGGTGGACACCCCCGCCTCCCTGGAGGAAATACAACGCGGCATCGATGACCTCCTGAGCAGACATGCCCGCACGCGTGACACCCTCGTGGAGTTCTTTGTGGACCCCACCGACCTCGAACTGGCCGTGCACCGCTGGCAGCTCGACGCCGAGGGGCCCCTGGAGCGCTCGCTCGGCACGGACTACCCCGTCGTGGTGCGCTGCACCGAACTCCGGGACAACCAGCGGCACGTCTGGAAGCGGCGGTGGGAGAAGGTCGACTCGGCGGGGACCGAGGATCTGGAGTGGCTGCCCGATCACCTGGACACCTTCAAGCAGGTTCACGGCGTCCTCCAGGGACAGGAGGACGCGCCGGGCGTGGTGCTGACCACCCCCTTACGGGCCCGGTCGGACGTTTTCAACGCCTGCCTGTTCGACGGAGTGCCCGTCCTCATATGGCATGGCGAGGCGGAGGCCGCCGCCGCACGGGCCGAGTTGACGGCCCTGCTCGGCACCGAACGGCTGCGGTCCCTGCCCCAGCATCTGCGCAAACTCCGGTCGGCGAGCGAGGCCGACGAGAGCCACCACGGCCGCCATATGGCGCTGCTGTGGGACGATCCGCACCGCCCGCTCCCCGACCAACTCGACCTGTCCGCACCCTGAGGAGAGACGAAGAAGATGGCACAGGACTGGAGGCTCTTCCAGGGTGGCGACACCGAGCCCCATGCGGTGGAGACCTGGCCCACCGCCCCGCCGTGGCGGCGTTTCGGCGAGGATGCGCGGCGCCGGGACGAGGAGCGGCCGCTGCCGTATCTGATCTCCGACGAGGACCGCGACGTCGTCAACATGGCGCTGCATCTGCACCGCCCGCTGCTGGTCACCGGCCGCCCCGGCACCGGAAAGTCGACCCTGGCCCACGCCATCGCCCGCGAGCTCAAGCTGGGCGAGGTGCTGCACTGGCCGGTCAACAGCCGCTCCACGCTCACCGAGGGCCTCTACTCGTACGACGCGGTGGGCCGACTGCGTGAAGCCTCCCTCAAGCGGCGCGCCGACGAGACCGCCGCATCCGAACCGGACATCGGCGACTATCTGCGGCTCGGCCCACTCGGCACCGCGCTCCTCCCGGTGGACAAGCCACGGGTTCTGCTCGTGGACGAGCTCGACAAGGGCGATGTGGACCTGCCCAATGACCTCCTTACGGTCTTCGAGGAGGGTGAGTTCGAGATTCCGGAGCTGGCCCGCCTGGGGGAGGACAAGGCGATCCAGGTGCAGATCTCCGGGTCCCGGAAGAAGGTCGGTATCCCCGGCGGCTGGGTCAGCTGCCGCGTCTTCCCCGTCGTCGTCATCACCAGCAACGGCGAGCGGGAGTTCCCCCCGGCGTTTCTGCGCCGCTGCGTCCGGCTCGACCTCAAGCAGCCCGATGAGCGGCAGCTCCAGAGAATCGTCACCATGCATCTGGGCGAGGAGATCGGCGCCCGGGCCCAGGAGCTGATCGCCGACTTCGTGTCCCGGCGCAACGAGCGGGAGCTGGCCACCGATCAGCTCCTCAACGCGGTCCGGCTGCGGTCCTCCGGGGTGCGGGTCGACCAGGACGTCCTCGACAAGCTGTTCCGCTCACTGAACGAAGTCGACGCGTAATGATCGAGCGGCTGTGCGCCCTGCTGGAGGACGCGGGCGTCGAGCTCTCCGAGGAGGAGCTGCGCGACGTCCTGTGGTTCGCCGCGACCACGTCCCCGGCGCGGAGTGCGGAGGGGGAACCCACGCCGTCCCCGGGGTCCACCGGTCCCGCCTCCGGCGCGGCCGACCGGGAGGACGACGGGAAGGGCGACCAGCGGCAGCCCGCCGGGCCACCCACCGAAGGCGAACCCGAGCCCGGCGCCCTCGCCCCCGCCGGGCTTTACGCCCCCGGCGCCGTGCGCCCCGCCGCGGCCCGCCCGGCGCGCGCCATCGGCGTCCGGGGCGTCCGGGCGCTTCCCGCGGCGCGCGGGCTCTCCCGCGCGCTGCGGCCGCTGCGGCGGAGCGTGCCGTCCCGCACGTCCTTCTGCGTGGATGAGACCGCCACCGCCGAGTGGATCGCCGAAACCGGTCTGCCGGACGTGGTGCTGCGCCCCCGCCCGGAGCGCTGGCTGAGCGTCGCGCTCATCGTGGACGACGGCCCGTCGATGGTCCTGTGGCAGCAGCTCGCCGCCGAGGTGCGCGGACTGCTGGAGCGGCAGGGCGCCTTCCGCTCCGTACGGACCTACGGCCTGGACAGCGCCCAGGACGCCGCACCGGTGCTCAGGGCCCGCCCGTACGCCCCCGGCGCCCCGCGCCGCACCGCGCGCCAGCTCACCGACACCTCCGGCCGCACCGTGATGCTGGTCCTCTCCGACGGGGTGGGCCCGGGGTGGCGCAGCGGCGCGATTCCGCGGCTGCTGCGCCGCTGGGCCCGCCACTCGCCGGTGGCGGTCCTCCAGCCGCTGCCCGCGCGGATGTGGCCGGAGCGCGGAATGCCCACCCAGCGGCTGCTGGTCGACGCCGGCGGCCGCGAGGGCAGCCCGGGCCGCGCGCTGTCCGTGCGCCATCCGGTGCTGCCGCGCGGCCTGGTGTCGTACGACGGCAAGACACCCGTGCCCGTGCTGGAGCTGGCCGAGGGCGAGCTGGGCACCTGGGCGGCGCTCACCGGTACGGGCGGCAGCGGCGCGCCACTGCCGGTCATGCTGCTCGACGGCGCGGAGAAGCCGGTGGCCGCGCGGGCCACGGCCCATGTCCCCGAGCCGACGGCCGAGGAGCGGCTGCGCCGCTTCCGGGGCGCAGCCTCGCCCGAGGCCCAGCGCCTGGCCGGGGCGCTGGCCACCGTCCATCCGCTGACGCTGCCGGTGATGCGGCTGATCCACCAGGCGGGCGCGGACCGCGGGGAGCGGTTCCATCCGGCGCAGCTGGCCGAGGTGTTCCTGGGCGGGCTGCTGCGGAGGCGGGAGGGCGGCGCGGAGGAGTACGAGTTCCATCCGGGGGTCGCGGATCTGCTGCTGGACGCGGTCAGGACGTCGGACGCGCTGGAGACGGCGGCGCAGGTCACCGAGTTCCTGCTGCACCGCCAGGGCAGCGGCCCCGACTTCCGCGCCCGGCTCTCCGGCGACCACGGGGACTCCCGCGTCGCCGAGGAGGCCCGCCCGTTCGCGGCGGCGTCCCCGGAGCTGCTGTCGCGGCTTGGACTGCTGGAGGAGGACTCGGACGATCCGGCGCCGCCGCCTCAGGTGCCCGAACGGCAGCCGGTGCCACCGGCCACTGCCTTCCCGCCCCGCTCCTACACATCCGAGCAGGTCCAGCCGGCGGTGATGGCGGTGGTGCGGCGGATCGCGGAGGATGACGGGCTGCCGAAGTCGGTGCGTGACTACGTCGACAAGATGCTGGCCGAAGCCGACGAGCGCAACGAAGAAACCGGCTGGCGGGGGGTGCGGACCCTGCCCGACCTGGCCGAGCAGCTCGTCGACGCCGGATGGGCGGAGCACGTGGCCGAACTGCGGGAGATGGCGCGGGAGCAGATCGAGGGGCTCCGGTCCCGGGACGACCTCGAATCCCGCAACCTCCGTGGGCATCTGGCGATCACCCTGAACAAGCTCGGGGAGCACGACGAGGCGGAGCGCGAGCTGCGTGCGGTGGTCGCGATCTCGGGGAGGGTGCACGGCGCGGAGGACGCCTACACGCTCTTCGCCCGCGGCTACCTGGTCGACCTGCTGAGCGACGCCGGGCGCGCGGACGCGGCGGAGGAGGAGTGCCGCACGCTGATCGAGGCGTGGGAGCGGCGGGACGACGACTCCCGGTCGAATGTCGAGGCCAAGCACTTCAGGCGCGGGCGTCTGCTGCTGGACCTCGGGCGGGTGGAGGAGGCCGAGGAGGAACTCCGGGTCTCGCTGGCCATGGCGCGGGAACTGCACGGGCCCACGAACCACGAGACCGTCAACGCACGCGCCTGGCTGACCACCGCGCTACGGCGGCAGAACCGGCTCGACGAGGCGGAGGCCGAGATGCGGGCGGCGGCCGAGGACTGCGCCGCGGAAGCGGAGTCGGAGGTGGACCCGGCTCTGCTGACGGCGCTCTTCACGCTCGGCGACATCCTGAACCTCAGGCAGCGCCACGAAGAGGCGGAGTCGCTGTGGCACGACCTGGTCGACAGGACGTCCGCGGCCCTGAGCCCCACCCACTGGCGGGTGCGCCGGGCGCGCCGCAACCGCGTCGACCGCCTGCGCAGCCTGCGGCGGTACGCCGAGGCGGAGTCCGAGGCCGACGCGCTGGTGGCGGAGACGTTCGCCTCCGTCGGGGAGCGGCACCAGGAGTCGTTCACCGCCCTGCGGATACGAGCGCTGGTCCTGGACGATCGGGGGCGGCACGACGAGGCGCAGGCGGTCTACCGCGACCTGCTGGAACGGCAGACCGCCGTGCTGGGGGCGAGCATCCCAGCGCCCTCGCCACCCGGCACCATCTGGCGGTCAGCATGGGGATGGCCGGGCGGCACGAGGAGGCGCTGGAGGCCCACACCCAGGTGCTCCAGGACCGGATCCGCATCCTGGGACCGGACGCGCAGGCGACGCTGGTGGAGCGCTACAGCCGCGCAGGGGTCCTGTCGTACCTGGGACGCGTGGAGGAGGCCGAGCAGGAGTACCGCCTGACCATGGAGGGGGAGGCCCGGGTGCTGGGGCCGGACGACCCGAGTGCCCTGCTGACCCTGGTCCAACTGGCCGCTCTGCTGCGTGACCAGAAGCGCTATGAGGAGTCGGAATCCTTGTACCGCCGGGTGGTCGAGGGGCGCACGCGGTCCATGGGAGCCGAGGCCAGGAACACCCTGGCCGCCCGGCACAGCCTGGGCAATGTGCTCAACAAGATGGGCCGGTTCGCGGAGGCCGAGACGGAGATCCGGGAAACGCTCACGGCCCGGCAGCGCGTCCTGGGACCGGAGCGTGCCAACACCCTGTGGACCCGCTTCAACCTCGGCACCACGCTCAAGGGCCTCGGCCGCCTCGACGAGGCCGAGGCCGAGTGGCGGACCGTGCTGGAGATCGCCGAGCGCGTCCTGGGCGAGGAGCACAACTGCACCGTGAAGACCCGCGAGGCCCTGGCCGGGCTGCGGGGGTCGGAGGACGATCAGACGTCCTGATGGGAACGGTCAGGCGTCCTGACGGGGGATTTGGCCGCCGCCCCCGTTCGGGCGGTGAGCGGGGCTTCCCGTTCCCGCCGGGCGCGCCGTGGCGAAATATGGCGCGATCCGATCGCTCTGCCGGCCCTCAGCACGCGCCCGGCACCGCTCGCCAGTTCGGTCGGCGGGGGCCGTGCGCTGGCTGGGGGCTCGGCCACCCCTCTCGGCGTGTCGCTCGTTTGAGCAGCACCCCTCTCGTTGTATCCAAAAGGCGAGACAATGGGCTCTGACAAGGCGTGATTCTCGCCACTCTGATCGGGGCATCGCTCATATGAGCAGTGATCGAGGGGTGATCCGGCGGTCCCCCGCTGTGCTCACCTCTCCAATGCGTGGCACTCAGTGCCACCCACTTGATGTTCGACACCTCGAACCAACGGTTACGTATAGTGAAATTCCAAGCGTCCGTCACGGGCGGAGGGTGGGTGTGTGTTCGAGGCTTGAAGGCACTTCAAGCGAGCCTCGATCGGGCGCCGCACTTTCGAACACGTGGCAGGCGGGTGGTTACGGCCGTATGACGGTGGAGTGGACCTGCTCAGGGGCCTTTGATCTGGGTACGCTCCCCGCCGTCAGGGCAGCCGAGCCGAGGAGATCGAGTCCCGTGCCGGAAACACAAGATCAGCAGAAGTTCGTTTACGACTTCACCGAGGGCAACAAGGATCTCAAAGACCTGCTCGGCGGTAAGGGAGCCAATCTCGCCGAGATGACGAATCTCGGTCTCCCCGTGCCACCGGGCTTCACCATCACCACCGAGGCATGCAAGGTCTACCTCGACAGCGGTGAGGAACCCGCGGCCCTGCGCGACGAGGTGAGTGCGCACCTCGACGCCCTCGAAGCGAAGATGGGCAAGAAACTCGGCCAGGCGGACGACCCCCTCCTCGTATCCGTACGCTCCGGTGCCAAGTTCTCGATGCCCGGCATGATGGACACCGTCCTCAACATCGGCCTCTCGGACCAGTCCGTGGCCGGGCTCGCCGCGCAGGCGGGTGACGACCGGTTCGCCTGGGACTCCTACCGGCGCCTCATCCAGATGTTCGGCAAAACCGTGCTCGGCGTGGACGGCGACCTCTTCGAGGAGGCCATCGAGGACGCCAAGCAGGCCAAGGGCGTCACCGTGGACGTGGACCTCGACGCCGCGGACCTGAAGAAGCTGGTCGGCGAGTTCAAGAACATCGTCGCCAAGGAGACCGGCCGGGGCTTCCCGCAGGAGCCGCGCGAGCAGATGGACCTCGCCGTACGGGCCGTGTTCGACTCCTGGAACGGCGACCGCGCCAAGCTCTACCGCCGCCAGGAGCGCATTCCCCACGACCTCGGCACCGCGGTCAACATCTGCTCCATGGTCTTCGGCAACCTCGGCCCCGACTCGGGCACCGGTGTCGCCTTCACCCGCGACCCGGCCAGCGGCCACCAGGGCGTCTACGGCGACTACCTGCAGAACGCCCAGGGCGAGGACGTGGTCGCGGGCATCCGCAACACCGTCCCGCTGGCCGACCTCGAGCGGATCGACCAGCAGTCCTACGACCAGCTCATGCAGATCATGGAAACCCTCGAAACGCACTACAAGGACTTGTGCGACATCGAGTTCACCATCGAGCGCGGCAAGCTGTGGATGCTGCAGACCCGGGTCGGCAAGCGCACCGCCGGGGCCGCCTTCCGCATCGCCACCCAGCTCGTCGACCAGGGGCTGATCGACGAGGCCGAGGCGCTGCGCCGGGTCACCGGGGCGCAGCTCGCCCAGCTGATGTTCCCGCGCTTCGACGACGAGGTGGCCTCCGGCGACACCGTCCAGAAGATCGGGCGGGGCATCGCCGCGTCCCCGGGCGCCGCCGTCGGCAAGGCCGTCTTCGACTCGTACACCGCCGTCAAGTGGTCGCGCTCGGGCGAGAAGGTCATCCTGATCCGCCGGGAGACCAACCCCGACGACCTCGACGGCATGATCGCCGCGGAGGGCATCCTGACCTCGCGGGGCGGCAAGACCTCACACGCCGCCGTCGTCGCCCGCGGCATGGGCAAGACCTGTGTGTGCGGCGCCGAGGAGCTCGAAGTCGACACCAAGCGGCGCCGGATGACGGTGCCCGGCCGGGACGGCAAGGACGGCATCGTCATCGAGGAGGGCGACGTCGTCTCGATCGACGGCTCCTCCGGCAAGGTCTACCTCGGCGAGGTCCCGGTGGTGCCCTCGCCGGTCGTGGAGTACTTCGAGGGCCGCATGCACGCGGGCGCCGACGACGCGGACGAGCTGGTCGGCGCGGTGCACCGGATCATGGCGTACGCGGACCGGGTGCGCCGGCTGCGCGTACGGGCCAACGCGGACAACGCCGAGGACGCCGCCCGCGCCCGGCGGTTCGGCGCCCAGGGCATCGGGCTGTGCCGCACCGAGCACATGTTCCTCGGCGAGCGGCGCGAGATGGTCGAGCGGCTGATCCTCGCCCACACCGACGAGGAGCGGGACACGGCGCTCGCCGGGCTGCTGCCCCTGCAGCGGGACGACTTCGTGGAGCTCTTCGAGGCGATGGACGGGCTGCCCGTCACCGTCCGGCTGCTCGACCCGCCGCTGCACGAGTTCCTGCCCGACATCACCGAGCTGTCGGTGCGCGTCGCGCTCGCCGAGTCCCGCAAGGACCACAACGAGAACGACCTGCGGCTGCTGCAGGCCGTGCACCGGCTCCACGAGCAGAACCCGATGCTGGGCCTGCGCGGCGTACGGCTCGGCCTGGTCATCCCCGGCCTGTTCGCCATGCAGGTACGGGCCATCGCCGAGGCCGCCGCCGAGCGCTCCAACGCCAAGGCCGACCCGCGGGCCGAGATCATGATTCCGCTGGTCGGCACGGTCCAGGAGCTGGAGATCGTCCGCGAGGAGGCCGAGCGGGTCATCGCCGAGGTCGAGCAGGCCCGCGGCGTCGACCTCAAGCTCACCCTCGGCACCATGATCGAGCTGCCGCGCGCCGCGCTGACCGCCGCCCAGATCGCCGAGTCCGCCGACTTCTTCTCCTTCGGCACCAACGACCTGACCCAGACGGTCTGGGGCTTCTCCCGCGACGACGTCGAGGCCAGCTTCTTCACCGCCTACCTGGAGAAGGGCATCTTCGGCGTCAGCCCGTTCGAGACCATCGACAAGGACGGCGTCGGCGCCCTCGTCCGCGACGCCGCCCAGGCCGGCCGCGCCACCCGCCCCGACCTCAAGCTGGGCGTCTGCGGCGAGCACGGCGGCGACCCCGAGTCCGTCCACTTCTTCCACGAGGTGGGCCTGGACTACGTCTCCTGCTCCCCGTTCCGCATCCCCGTGGCCCGCCTGGAGGCCGGCCGAGCGGCGGCGAACGGCCGGTAGAGCCATCAGCCGATAAGGCCACCGGAGCCGGCGCCGGGAAACACCCACCCTCATCCCCGGCAGCGGCTCCGGATCGCAAAGGGGGCGGCACCTTGTGCGGAGGTGCCGCCCCCTCTTTTGCCTGTTGGCGGTGGTTCACATGGCTTCTGCTGACCGGGCTTGTCGCGTGGCTGTCTCGTAGGCGTGTAGCAGTCGCTCGCCGGTTTGGCATTCGGCGCCGGGTGTGCGGCAGGCCGGGCAGCCTGCGGCGTGTTCGATGGCGGCGCGCCAGGGTTCGTCGGAGAACGGGTTGGTGGTCTGCCCGGCGGCTGTCATCGGGTTCTGCCCTGGTCGAGGGCTCGGCGCATGGCGGCGGCTTGGGTTACCGCGTCGCGTGGGCAGTCCCGGGCGTGGGTGGGGCAGGCGTAGATGGTCGCGCCGGCGACGCTGCCGCTGTGTTCCATGGTTACCGGGACCGGTTCGTCGGTGGGTAACTGGCAGCGGTAGCAGAGTTGGCGGCCTTCTGGGACGGGGCCGAGTACGTCGGTGATGGCCTGGCGCAGGGCGGGGGCCAGGTGGTCGGGGTCGGTGAGATACCGGTCGCGGCCGAGCGGGATCCGCCAGTACGTTTGGTGCTCGGGCCCCCATGTGGCGGGCGGTACGCCCAGGAGGGTGCTTTCGTCGGCGAGTTCGGTGAGGACGCGGATCTGGCGCAGGCACCAGCTTCGGGCGGTGCCGGTGCCGATCAGCCAGTAGGACTTGCCGTAGGTGTCGTCCTGGATCACCGCGCCCGAGTCCCGCCGGAGCAGCTCCAGTGCGCGGTCCGCGGCGGCGGTGGGCGCGGAGACGGCGTCCCACCATCTGCCCACCGGTAACGGCTCGATGTCCTCGGTGTTCGGCGGTGTCCACGGCAGGGTTCTGGGCGTCGTCATGGTCGGCTCCGTGCACGGTCTGTGTTCTGACCGTCACATCGTGCCGAGCTAGCGGGCGTCACGTTGCACTGAACTGTGCAACGTGGCGGCGATTGTCCGCGCTACAGGCCGATCCAGTCGGCGAACTCGGCAAGCTCGCTGCCGCGCGACCGCTCACGTGACCGCAGGGCGATGACCGCCTCGCGGGTCGTGGGGTGGTAGCGCGTCTGCTGCGGTGCCGTCCGGCGCGCCTTCTGCAGGCAGCCGAGTGCCTGCGCCGAATCGCCGGTCCATACGTTGGCCCTGCTCAGGTCCAGCCAGTGATGCCCTGCCCGGGACCGGTCCCAGCGCTTGGGGAACCGTACGTCGTCCGCCAGTTGGACCGCCTGGTCGTACTCCTCCAGGTCGCAGGCGATGGCGATGGCATGGACCCCGACGTTCGTCAGACCCCAGCCCACGCCGTAGGCCGCGGTCTCGCCGGTCTGTTCCGCCAGTTCGCGGGCTTCGGTTACGCGGGCCTCGACCTGGTCGGCGTCCTTCATGCGGCCGGCGATCACGGCCGCCCGGAGCTGGAGGACACCAGCCATCGCGGCGAGACCCTCCGCACTCCGTGAATCTTGACCCTCCAGGTCCCGGAGGGTGCTGTCCACGATGCGCATGCCCAGGTCGTATCGGCTGGACGAGAGGGTGGTCTGCGCGCGCAGGTACCCGTACATGGCGGCAAGGCCCGGTTCGTCGGCGCGTGGCGCCGCCCAGTCCAGCCGTTGCAGGGCGACGGTGGCCAGGTCCACGTAGCCGAAGGACCAGGCCAGCGTGAAGACGCACCGGAACGCCCAGGCCAAGCATTCATGGGCCTGCCGCCGCTGCTCGCCGCTGGTGGTGTGTATGGCCTGCACGCATTCGTCGATGAGCGCTGGGAGGTCGACGGCCATGGGCAGGTACTCGGCCTGCCGCCGCTGCACCAGGACCTTCTCCATGTCGGCGCGGATGAGCGCGACCGGGCGGGCCGGGACCTGCCAGTCGAGGGGGATGTCCCAGTTCTCCATGCTGACCCGGATGGGCTGTATGACCTCGTCGAGCCGCTCGCGCCGAAGCTCCTGGGTGTACGGCTGGCCGAGGAGGTCCGAGGTGGTCACGCTGAGCGCGCGTGCGCAGGCCGCGATGAGTGAGGGCGAGGCGGGACGCTGGCCGCACTCGACCTTCGACAGCAGGGACTTCGAGACGTTGGCGCGCATGGCCAGGCCTTGCTGGGTCAGGCCGCGTTCGCGGCGGGTGCGAGCGATGCGTGCGCCGGTGTGTTCCTCGATGCTCTGCGGCATGGTGAACTCCGTTCTGGCCTCGACACTCAGAACGGTACCCGCGACCCGCTCCGCCGGTATCGCCGATCGGCCCCCATTTCGGTGAGGGCCGTCGCGCCTCCTTGACGCGACGGAGACGGCGCGGGCGGGGGCCGCCCGTCACCAGCGTCCCCGCAGAGCGCAGCGTCCCGTACGGCGCGGCGTCAGCGCGAGCGCGGAACTTAAAGGGGGCGGCACCTGTGCGGAGGTGCCGCCCCCTCTCACTCCCCCCACGGGAGCTGTTGCCGCGCGCATCGGCTACGTGCGGCAACACAAGTGCCCAGTCGCCGTAACGTACTCGTCACCCCCCACGGGAACGAGCAAACTGGCTCTGAGCACCGCCTGTTGAATTCCGGACGGCCCCTGGGAGTGTTTACCGGCGGCCCCCGGTTTTCCTGGGGAACAGTTTTCCTCTTCCGGCGCCCGCGCTGCTCCCCGTTTCACATCTGGCCAAAAGGGCGTGGTGACTGACCGTGCCAGCGTGCATACTCATCGGTGATCGGGGGGCGGTCGTAATGTCACGTGTGGGGGTCTGGTGCTCCGTGTTCATTTCAGTGAACTCGATCTGGCCCGGCTGCGGATGGCGGTCCGACCGGACGCGCTCTGGGAAACCGTTTTAAGTTTCCATCGCCTGCGGGAGAACCGGGCGGAGTCCGTATACGGGAAATGGCGTTCGGAGGCGCGAAACCGACTCAACGGCGAAGCGCGGCTGCTCGCGCCGCTCATTCCCTCGCGCGGCTATTTCCCGGACTTCCTAACCCCCGCCGAAGGGGTAATCGGTTGCGACGCCGCGATGTCCGCGCTGCGCGCCACCCCGGGGGAGCGACTGAACGCGGAGCTCGCCGGGCTGCCGGCGGCCCGGGCGCTTCCGGGGTGGATACGGGATCTGGGAGAGGGTGAACGAAAGCCGCTGGACCGGCTGATCGGCACGTTACGCGCTTACCACCAGGCCGCCGTCGCGCCCTACTGGCCGCATATACAGGCCCGGATCGAGGCCGACCGGGTGGCCCGGGGCCGGGCCCTGCTGGACGGGGGCGCCGATGGGTTGCTGGCCTCGCTGCCGGCGACGATGCGGTGGCGGGCGCCCGTGCTGGAGGTCGACTATCCGGTGGACCGCGATCTGCGGCTGCGCGGGCGGGGGTTGCTGCTGCTGCCGTCGTTCTTCTGCCGGGGGACGCCGGTGACGTTCCGGAACCCGGATCTGACGCCCGTACTGGTCTACCCCGTCGAACACGCCCCGTGCGGCCTTCCGCTCCGTCCGGGGCAGCGGCCCGCCCTCGCGCCCGGGGCCGGGGCCGGGGCGGCATCCGCGTCCGGGGTCGGGCCCGCCCGGACGCTCGGCAAGCTGGTCGGGCAGACCCGTTCGGCGGTGCTGCTGGAGGTCGGCGGCGGCTGTACGACCAGTGAACTCGCCCGCCGGGTCGGCGTATCGCTGGCCTCGGCCAGTCAGCACGCCAGTGTGCTGCGCGAGGCGGGCCTGGTGCACACCCTGCGCCAGGGCAGCGCCGTCCTGCACACGCTGACGCCGCTGGGCGCGGCGCTGCTGCGCGGCGGGGCGCCCGGAGAGCGCGTCTTCGGCTCACCGGCGCAGCTCCCGCCGGTCGCCGCGAGCGGGCGGGGGCCGTCCGGGCGCGGATGAGGCGTTTCGGCCCGGCCGTACCGTGGGTTCCGCTCGGTGGGCTCAGGGGTACAGGCCGGCCCGGAAGGTGAACGAGACGAGTTGCGCCCGATCGCGTGCGCCGACCTTCGTCATGGCCCGCACCGCATGCGTCTTCACGGTGAACGGCGACACGGACATCTGGGCCGCGATCTCGTCGTTGCCGAGACCGCTTGCGACGAGAACGACCACGTCCCGCTCCCTGGGGGTCAGAGCGTCGAAGCGTCGCAGCAGTTCCCGGTCGATCACCGGGGGCGGGCTGTCGGTCATATGACCGATGAGCGCGGCCGTCGCGGCGGCCGACAGCGCACCGCCACCGCGGACGACCTCACTGATTCCGGCGACGAGTTCGGCAGGGCTGACGGTCTTGCTCAGGAAGCCGTTGGCGCCCGCGCGAAGGGCGGCGAGAACGATGTCGTCCTGGTCGAAAGTGGTCAGCACGATCACCCGCAGCTCTTCGGGCGGGTGCTCCTTGCGGATCCGGCGGGTGGCTTCGACACCGTCGATGCCGGGCATCCGGATGTCCATCAAGACCAGGTCGACGGGGTGGTCCCGGAGGAAGGGGAGGACCTGGAGTCCATCGGAGAGATCACCCGCGACCACCAGACTCGGATCGAGCGCCAGCATCGTTCGGATGCCGGCCCTCATGTCGTCCTGGTCGTCGACGATCAGAATGCGCGTCATGAGACGACGGCTCCCAGGGGGCTGAACTCCGCGTGGACCCGGAATCGTCCGTCGTCACTGTCGATCGTCAGCCGTCCGCTGGAGGACTCGACGCGCTCGCGCATCCCGATGAGTCCGAGTCCGCTGCCGGAGCCGGAGCCGCTGCCGGAGCCGGAGCCGGAGCCGGAGCCGGAGGCCGAGCCGGAGCCCGAGCCGCGGAGTGAATGGGCGACACGGTTCTCCACGGTGACGCAGATCCTGCCCTCGCGCTCGCGCACCTCCACCGTTGCCGTCCCCTCCCCATGCCGGTAGGCATTGGTCAGTGCTTCCTGAACGACCCGGTAGACCGTCACGCCGACGCTGGGCTCCACGAAACCGGCGGGGATGTCGATGGAGGGCTGGACGTCGAGGCCGATGCTCTCGAAAGAGGCGATCAGCCCTTCCAGGCCGCTCAGCGACGGAGTCGGCCGGAGCGCCTCGCCGTCGGAGCTGTCGTCCCCGACGCGCAGGAGCGCGAGGATCCGCTGCGTCTCGACGACGACGGTGCGAGCGCTGGACCTGGCCGAGACGAGGGCCTGCCGGGACGATTCGGCGTCCTCGGGCAGCCCGATTTCCGCGGCACCGAGGTGCAGGCTCAGCATCGCCACTTGGTGGCCGATGACGTCGTGGAGGTCTCGGGCGATGCGGAGTCGTTCTTCGGTCACTCGTCGGGTGGCTTCGATCTCGCGGGTGGCGATGGCGCTCTCGGCCCGCTCCTCCAAGATCCACCAGTGGTCCCGATGGATGCGGAGCGCGGCCCCTGTCGCACCTCCCGCTATGGCCGAGAAGAGGGCGGCGGCTCCCACGATCGCGCCGCCCCGAAATCCTCCCAAGGTCATGAAGGCCCCCAGGAAGAACGCCGCCACGATGCCGGTCCCGGCCAGCGGCTGCTTTCCCCTGAGCGTGACCGAGAACAGCACGAGCACGGCCATCATCCACACCGACAGGGGGTCGTGGCCCACCGCTGTGACGGCGAAGGACGCCGCGCTCGTCACGACCAGTCCTGCCCACGGCTGCCACCAGGAGAGGGCGACACCGCCACCGGCGAGGAGGACCGAGAGGGCCGTCGGCCCGTCCGAGCCCCTCAGGACCACTGCCACGATCTGACCGGTGAACACCAGCGCGGCCACCGCATAGGCGGCTCGGTGCAGCGCCTCGGGGCGGCGGACCCACAGCGGTGCCGCGGGCCCGTCCGGACTGTTCTGCGCCTTGACCATGCCCCGATTCTCGTTCACGTCTGCCGCGGCGGTGTACTTCGAATGATGTAGACGGCGAACCTGATTCCGCCGGTGGAGACGGCGGAACTCATTCGATCGAAGCGGATCGCAGAACTACTTCGATCGAAGTACATCGCGCCTGCCGAGACCGCTGAGACTCCTCATCGAGGCGACCGTCTCACATCATCACGATCACAACGGGACACCCGATGACTCACACCACCGTAACTCCGGCCACGACCACGACCACGACGGCGCTCTCCGGGCTCCGCTCGCTCTACCTGATCCGAATCGCCTTCTCCCTGGTCTGGGTGGCACTCGTCCTCGCGACCTCCGCCTCGCTCGTGTCGAAGGACAGGCCCACAGTGATCGCGGCCGTGCTGCTCGTCGTCTACCCCCTGTGGGACGTGATCGCCACGCTCCTCGAGCGGCGGATGGCCGCCACCGGCGCCACGAACCGCGTCAGTACGATCAACATGGCCGTCGGCCTCGCCACCACCGCCGGAATGGTCATCGCCGTCTTCTCCACCGTCGGGACGGCCCTTCTCGTGTTCGGCATCTGGGCCCTGCTTTCCGGAGCGATCCAGCTCGTCGTGGCGATCCGGCGCCGGCGCACCGTCGGCGCCCAGTGGCCCATGGTCATCAGCGGCGGACAGTCCGTCCTCGCCGGTGCCGCCACCGCCGCCATGTCCGCCTCGGCGACGAGCGGCCTGTCCACCGTCGCGGGATACTCGGCCTTCGGTGCCTTCTGGTTCCTCGTCTCCGTCGTCGCCCTCAGCGTCCGCCGCGGCTAGGTCTTTCGGCCCTCGGCCATGGCGTGGTCCTCCGCCGTCCCCGGTGTGGCCCCAGTGGCGAGTTCGCCCGTGGCCACCTTGCTGTGCCGACGGCCCCAGCACAGGTAGATCAGCAGTCCGGCCGCCATCCAGCCCAGGAACCGGGCCCAGGTGATCAGGGGCAGATTGCCCACCAGCAGCAGGCACAGCAGCACCGCGACGGCGGGGACGACCGGCACCCACGGGGTGCGGAAGCCGCGCCGCAGGTCGGGGCGGGAGCGGCGCAGGTAGACCACGCCGACGCAGACGACGATGAAGGAGGTCAGCATGCCGATGTTGCCCAGCTCGGCGAGGTCCCCGATGGGCAGCACCGCCGTCATGAACGCGACCAGCAGCCCGAGGGTCCAGGTGATCCGGCGCGGGCTGCGGGTGACCGGGTGGACGTGGGAGAACCACTCGGGCAGCAGCCGGTCGCGGCTCATCGCGAGGAACACCCGGCTCTGCCCCAGCAGCATGATCATCACGACCGTGGTCAGCCCGCAGATCGCGCCGATGCCCACGATCCGCACCGCCCAGTCCGCGCCCGCCGCCTTCAGCGCGCCGGTGATGGGGGCGGCGTTGTCCAGCTTGGAGTAGTGCTGCATCCCGGTCACGGTCAGGGCGACGGCGACGTAGAGCACGGCGCAGACGGCGACGGTGGACAGCAGTGCGATGGGCAGGGTGCGCTGCGGGCGCTTGGCCTCCTCGGCGTTGCTGGCCATGATGTCGAAGCCGGAGTACGCGCCGAAGATGATCGCGCCACCGGTCAGGATCCCGGCCATGCCGAACGTGGCGTCCGCGCCGAGACCGGCCCAGCCCAGCAGCGGCTGCTCCCACATGTCGCCGTCGCCGCCCACCGGTTGGGACGCCGGGATGAACGGCGACCAGTTGGCCGCGTCGATATGCGTCACCCCGATCGCGAGGAAGATGACGATGGCCACGAGCTTGACCATCGTCATCGCCGTGTTGATCCGGGAGGTGGTGCGCACCCCGGAGGCCAGGATGGCGGTGAGCACCAGGATGACCAGCACGGCCGGGATGTTGACGGCGGCGTCCGGGCCGGAGACGGAGGCCGGGAGGTGGATATCGAAGGTCGCCAGGAAGTCGGTGACGTACTGCGACCAGCCACTGGCCACCGCGCCCGCGCCCATCGTCATGTCGAGGATGAGGTCCCAGCCGATGAGCCAGGCCACCAGCTCCCCGAGCGAGACATAGGCGAAGGTGTAGGCGCTGCCCGCCACCGGGACGGTGCTGGCGAACTCCATGTAGCACAGCGCCACCAGGGCCGTGGCCACCGCACCGATGGTGTAGGAGATCGCGATGCTGGGCCCGGCGTAGTTCGCGGCCGCGGTGCCGGTGAGCACGAAGATGCCCGCGCCGATGGTGACGCCGATGCCCATGAGGGTGAGCTGCAGCGGGCCCAGGGCGCGGGCCAGCCGCGTTTCGGGGCTCGCGGCGTCCTCGATGGTGGCTTCGATGGATTTGTTGCGCATGGCGGTGGTCACTCCTTCGCTGGGCCCTTGCGCGCGGCGGACGACGACGCCCTGAGCGGGACGGTTACGTCCCGAGCAGGACGCCTACGCCGTGAGCGGGACGACTACGCCCTGAGCACCTCGGGGAGGCGCTCGGCCAGTCGCTCGTAGTCGGAGACGGTGTTGTAGAGATGGGCCGAGAGCCGTAGAAAGCCCCGCCCGTCCCAGGAGGTGATCGCGGTCTCGCAGCCGGTATCGGCCGCGATCGCGCGCTGCAGCACATGGGAGGCCTCGTGGTCGGCGGCGAGCCCGGCGGGCAGCGGGACCAGCCGCATCGCCGGGGCCTCACTGCCCCCGACGGCGGTCAGGTCCGCGCCCAGGGCGTCGGCCAGCAGCCCCTGGGCCACCTCGGCCAGCTTGGACATCCGCTCGCGAGCGGCGTCCCAGCCGTACGTCTCCTCGATGAACTCCAGCGAGCGCGGCGCCGCGAGCCAGGCGGTGAGGTCCAAGGTGCCCTGGACGTCGAAGCGTTGCGGGAACGGGTCCGGGGTGCCCCAGGAGTCGGTGAGCGGCCACAGGTCCTGGGCGTCGGGGCCGCGCGCGACCAGCGCCGCCGTACCGCGCGGCGCACAGCACCACTTGTGCAGATTGCCGACCCAGAAGTCGGCCGCCCCGGCCAGGCCGACCGGATCGGCCAGCATGCCGGGCGCGTGTGCGCCGTCGACCAGGACCTTCGCCCCGACGGCGTGGGCGAGCCGGGCGATCTCCGCCACGGGGAAGAGCCGGGCGGTGGGCGAGGTGATCTGGTCGACGACCACCAGGGCGGTGGTCTCGCTCAGCGCCCCCTCGACGAGGGCCGCGATCTCCTCGGCGGTCGCCTCCAGCGGGATGCGCAGCGTCCGCACCCGGGCCCCGGCCCGCTCGGCGGCCCGTGCGGTGCCCATCGCCACCGCGCCGTAGGTGTGGTCGGTCAGCAGCACCTCGGCGCCGGGCGGCAGCGCCAGGGAGCCCAGTACGGTGCTCACTCCGGCGCTGGCGTTGGCCACGAGAGCGGTGTGCTCCGCCGGTACCCGCAGAAACCGCGCCACGGCGGCCCGCGCCCGGCCCACCCGCTCGGGCAGCTCGCGGAACCACGCGTCCGGGTTGGTCTCCATCTCCTCGCGCAGCGCCCGCTGGGCGTCCTGAACGGTGCGCGGCACGGCGCCGAACGAGCCGTGGTTGAGATGGACGACCGAGGGATCGAGCGTCCAGTGCGACGGGGCGGCGGTCATGGGTCCCTTCCTGGTTCACTGAGGGAGGTGCGTGAGTGGTTCGCCGAGTTGTCCGATGACTTCATCGAGCTCCCGGGAACCGTAGAGGGATCACGCCGGTCTGAACAGGCCCTTGACGTAAAATGGGCGTAACGAAGCCGGCCGATAGCATGGAGTCATCTAATGACTTGAGTTCGGGCGGCCAGGAACGGGTGGGCAGGAAGGGGTGGCCGGATGGCCGCGACCGATGAGGCGGCGGACGGGCTGCGCGCCATGATCGCCAAGGGTGAGCTGGCGCCCGGCCGGCAGCTCCCCGCCGAGCCCGAGCTCTGCGCGCGGCTCGGCGTCTCGCGCGGCTCGCTGCGCGAGGCCGTACGCTCGCTGGCCGCCCTCGGGATGCTGGAGTCCCGCCACGGCGCCGGCACCTTCGTATCGGCGCTGCGCCCCGGGCAGATGCTGGCCGGGTTCGCCGCCACCGTGGACGTCCTGCCGCTCGATGGGCTGCTGGAGCTGTTCGACGTCCGCCGCCCCCTGGAGGCCCAGGCCGCCGCGCTGGCCGCAGCCCGGGCCGACGAGCAGGTGCTCGCCCGGCTGCGCGAGGTGCAGAAGCGGCTGGCCACCTCCGAGGACGAGGCGGAACGGCATGCGCTGGACCGGGAGTTCCACGCCACCCTGTGCCAGGCCAGTGGCAATGAGGCGCTGGCCGCCCTCGCCGATGTGCTGCGCGCGCGGGGCAGTCACTACAGCATCTACGGCGCCCCCGAGGCAGAGACCATCCGGCTGGCCAGCGACCTCGGCCATGAGGCGCTGATCAACGCCGTGGCCGCCCGCGATCCGGCGGCCGCCGCCGCGGCCGCCACCTCGCATCTGTCCCAGACCGAGGTCTGGCTGCGGCGGTACGGCCCGGCCCCGGACGGCGGCCCGGCCGCCGGATGAGCCGCCTCAGTCGTCGATACCGCTGCGCTCGACGCCCGCGACGATATGCCGCTGGAGCACGAGGAAGACCACCAGCAGCGGCACGATCGACACCGCCGCCGCCACGAACAGCTCATGGATGTTGACGGTCTGGGCGGTGGTGAACGTCGACAGCGCCACCTGCACCGTCCACGCGTCCCGGTCCTGGCCGATGACCAGCGGCCACAGGAAGGAGTTCCAGGCGCCGATGAAGACGATCGTGCCGACCGCCGCGAAGACCGGCCGGGAGTTCGGCACCACGACCCGCCAGTACGTACGCCAGTAGCCGAGCCCGTCCACCCGCGCCGCGTCCTCCAGCTCCCGGGGAAACCCGAGGAAGTACTGGCGGAAGATGAACGCCGCGACCGCGCTGAACAGCGTCGGCACCACCAGACCGCGCAGGGTGGACACCCAGCCGAGCGAGCTGACCAGCACAAAGCTGGGCACGAAGGTGACCGCCGCCGGGACCATCAAGGTGCCCAGGATCCAGTAGAAGACCACATTGGCGTAGGCGTACGGGATGCGGGCCAGGCCGTATCCGGCGAGCGAGGCCAGCAGCAGGGTGCCCACGGTGGTGAGGACCGCGATCAGCGAGGAGTTGAGCAGCGCGTGCGCCATCGGCACATTGGGGTCGTCGAACAACTCCCGGATGTTGGACCAGTGCAGCTCGCTCGGGAAGAACCGCCACTCCGGCGAGGTGATGTCCGCCTCGCTCGACAGACCGTTGCGCACCAGGAGATAGAAGGGGATCAGGAAGAGCAGCGCGAGCGCGAGCAGCAGCACCAGCCGCACGGCGCGCCCCACGCCGACGAGGGCGTCCCGGACATCGCGCGTGTTCTCACGGATTCGCATCAGTCCTCCTTCCGGCCCAGGCCGAACCAGCGGGCCTGCACCACCGTCACCACGGCGATGATCAGCGCCAGGATCACCGCGCCCGCACTGCCCAGGCCCAGGTTCTGCCCCTGGCCCAGCGCCGTGTAGTAGAGGTAGACCAGCGGCGGACGGGCGTACGGCGGGTAGCCGCGCGAGTCCGACAGCAGGTTGTAGAACTCGTCGAACGCCTGGAACGCGTTGATCACCAGCAGCAGTACCACCGCGACCGAGGTCGCCCGCAGCTGCGGAAAGGTGATGTACCGGAACACCTGCCACCCCGGCCGCGCCCCGTCCACGGCCGCCGCCTCGTAGAGCCGAGGCGAGATGCGCTGCAGCCCGGCCAGGAACAGCACCATGTAGAACCCCGCCTGCAGCCACAGCCGTACGGTCACGATGACCAGCCAGTACCAGGGCGGCTCTGTGGTCGACAGCCAGGCGATCTGATCGGCGCCGAACCAGTCCAGCACGGTGTTGGCCAGTCCGAAGCGCACCCCGTTGAAGATCGACATCTTCCAGATCAGCGCCGCCACCACATACGAGCACGCCACCGGCAGGAAGAACACCGACCGGAAGAACGCCTGCGCCCAGCGCAGCCGGTTGACCATCAGCGCGAGCGCCAGCGAGAGCACATAGGTCGCCGGGACGATGAACGCCGTGAAGACCAGGAAGGTCACCAGGCTGCCGGTGAACGCGTCGTCGCCCAGCATCGCCGTGTAGTTGTCGAAGCCGACGAAGTCCGTGGGCGAGACGGTGTTGTGGGCGTCGAAGAAGCTGAGATACACGCTCCAGGCGAGCGGGACATAGGTGAAGAGGGTCAGCCCCAGGACGAAGGGGCCGACGAATATCCAGAACCACAGATGGCGGTTCTGCGGGCCCAGCAGCTTGCGTGTCGGTGTGGTGGTCAGCGGCCCCCGCATCAGTTCTTCTTCTGCACGCGCCGCAGCTCGGCCTCGGCCTTGCGGACCACCGACCGCAGCTCGCCGTCCGGGTCGGCGCCGCCCTTGATGATCCGGCTGAGCGCGTCCTGGTAGGCCGTCCTGCTCGCCGAGGTCCACAGCAGCGGCTCGGCATGGCCGTGGTCGGTGGCGTAGCGCACCGCCTCACCGGCCGCGCCCTGCCGCAGCTTGGCCGCCTTCGTGGCCAGCGAGATCCGGGCGGGGATGTGGAAGCCGTAGCGGAGGGCGAAGTCCTCCTGGTAGTCGGTCCGCTCCACCCACAGCCACTTCACATACGCCTTCGCCACCGCCTTGTGCCGGGACCGGGCGCTGACCGCCGCCCCGTACGCGCCGACCGGCACCGCGGGCGCGCCGTGCGCCCCGTCCTGGGGGAACGGCAGCACCCCGAAGTCGTCCCCCAGCGCCTTCTTCACCTGCGGCAGTGCCCATAGCCCGGACCACTGCATGGCGGTGAGCCCCTGGGTGAACGCGGCCGGGTCCGACCAGTCGGAGGGCGCCCCGAGCAGCAGCGACTTCTCGGCGTAGAGCTGACGCAGCTTGCCGAGCGTCCGGGCGGCGGCCGGGTCGTCGAAGCCGACCTTGCCGCCCTCGGTGACCAGCGTGAGCCCGGCGGCGTTGAGCGGGGTGCCGCCGAGGACGCCGGGGCCGCCGTCATTGCCCAGAAAGAGCCCCTTGACGTCCCCGGTGGTGAGCTTCTTCGCCGCGTCGATCAGCGCGTCGAGGGAGCGCGGCGGCTCCACCCCGGCGTCCTCCAGCATGCTCTTGCGGTAGTAGAGCAACTGGGTGTCGATGACCTGCGGAATGGCCCAGATCTTGCCCTGATACGTCTTCGGGGCGAGCACGGCCGGGTTGAAGTCGTCCTTGGCCTCGCTCAGGAGATCGGTGAGGTCGACCACCTGACCGCCCTGGATCTGGTCCAGCGTCGGGCCGTTGACCTCGAAGACATCCGGGCCGGACTTCGTGAGCAGCGCGGCTGCGGTCTGCTGGTCGTAGGCGCCCGGCCGCCACTGCACCTGGACGTTGGCCTGGTCGAACGCGTCGGCGTAGCGCCTGACGGCCTGTTCGGTGCCGGGCTCGCCGTACTGGTGGTACCACTGCTCGATCACGGGCTGGCCGGCGTGGTCGTCGCCGTCCCGCCCGGTGTTCGACCCACAGGCGGAGGCAAGCGCCCCCGTCAGGGCCAGCCCTCCGCCCGCACCCAGCAGCCTTCGGCGGCTCATGGACATTGGCGTGCGCCCCCTCGTCTCCCGGTCTCCGTTCCCGGTCTCCGTACGACCCAACGATCAACGATGGAGGCGGATTACGACAGAGGTATTGCCGGGGGATGTCACTTTTCGGTACCGGAATGTGACGCTGAGTCGACGTGGGGGTGGGGCAGGTCGCGGCGTGCTAGTCGTCGGAGTCGGAGTCGGCGTCGATCTCGTCGAAGACGCGCTGGGCGGTGGCGAAGGCCGAGTTGGCCGCCGGGACACCGCAGTAGATCGCGGACTGCAGCAGCACCTCGCCGATCTCCTCCCGGGTCAGGCCGTTGGTGAGCGCGGCCCGGATGTGCATGGCCAGCTCGGCGTCATGGCCGTGGGCGATCAGTGCGGTGAGGGTGATACAGCTCCGGGTGCGCCGGTCCAGACCGTCGCCGGTCCAGATCTCGCCCCATGCGTAGCGGGTGATGAAGTCCTGGAAGCGGGCGGTGAACGGGGTCGTCCGGGCCACCGCACGATCCACATGCGCGTCCCCGAGGACGGCCCGGCGCACCGCCATCCCGGCGGCGTGGCGGGGGGTGTCGTCAACGGGTTGCGGTGGCGCCGCGCTGGAGAGGTGGGCGAGCAGCGCGGCCGTGACCGCCTCCGGGCGCTCGACCCCCGCCAGATGGGCCGCCCCGGCGATCTCCAGCAGACTCGCGCCGGGTACCGCGTCCGCGATCCGGCGGGCGTGTGCGGGCGGGGTCGCGGGGTCGTCGCGACCGGCCACGACGAGGGTGGGCGCCGTGATCCGCTCCAGGTCGGCCGTCATGTCGTACGCGGCGAGAACGTCGCAGCAGGCGGCGTAGCCCGCACGGTCCGTGGCGCGCAGATCCTCGATCAGCGCGGAGCCGACGGGGGATTGGGCGAAGCGGTGCGAGAACCACGTGCCCGGGCGGCTCGCCACCATCGCCTCCGTCCCCTCGGCCCGCACCAGCGCGGCCCGCTCACGCCAGACGGCGGGGTCCCCGAAACGGGCCGAGGAGCAGACGACGGCGAGGCAGCCGACCCGGTCGGGGTGGTGGGCGGCGAGGTACAGCCCGACCGCGCCCCCGATCGAGATGCCCGCGTACGCGAACCGCTCCCACCCCTGATCGTCGGCGAGACGGAGGACGAGGTCGGCGAGCTGGTCGATGGTGGCCGAGCCATCGGCCGAGCCGTCGGAGGGCAGCAGCGCGGCGGGGGAGCGGCCGTGGCCGGGCAGATCCCAGCGCAGGACGCGGTGTTCACGGGCGAGCGCGGGGAGCTGGGGCTCCCAGACGGCGAGGGAGGTGCCGATGGAGGGGCCGAGGATGAGGGGTGGGGCGGGGGCGGGGCCGGTGAGGTCGTGGTGCGGACGGGTGTCGGTCACGGGGTGCTCCGGTGGGTGGGCGGGTGTTGTGCGGGTGCGGGTGCGGGTGCGGGTGCGGGTGCGGGTGCGGGTGCGGGTGCGTGGGCGGTTGCGGCGGGCTGTTCTCCGCCGCCCCGCCCCTTCCCGAAACCGTGGGCTGCGCCCCCAGCCCCCGCTTCGGGGGCTCCGCCCCGAACCCCCGCTCCTCAATCGCCGGAGGGGCTGGATGTGCACCCAGGTTGCGGGCAGCCCGGAGTGGGGGCTGGGGCGCAGGCCCCAGTTCCGGGAAGGGGCGGGGTGGGGGACTTGCCGCCCGGGGGCGTTACGCATCGCGCCCCAGCGCCCGGTCGACCAGCGCCGCTGCCGCACCCACATACGTGCCCGGGTCCATCAGCTCACGCAGCCGGTCCGCCGGCAGCGCACCCGCCAGCGCCTCCGCCAACTCTCCACCCCCCTCCGCGACCCGCCGCGACGCCTCCGTCAGCAGTTCCTTCGCACGGGCGCGGCCGACCACCTCCGCCAGCTCCGTCGCGATCCGCTCACTCACGATCAAGCCGCCCGTCAGCCGCAGATGTTCGGTCATCCGGTCGGGAAACACCTTCAGACCGGACGTCAGCTCCACCGCGTCCCGGGCGGAGCCCCCCGCGAGCCGCAACAGCTCCCGTAGCGGCTGCCACTCGGCGTGCCAGGCGCCGCCCGGCCGTTCGTCCTCCGCGGCCAGCGCGCCCAGCAGGGTCGCGGCGAGCCCCGGGGCCTGACGGGCGGCGGCGGCCATCAGCGTGGCGCGCACGGGGTTCGACTTATGTGGCATCGCGGACGATCCGCCACCCGCCCCCTCGGCCACCTCGCCGATCTCCGTCCGCGAGAGCACCAGCACATCCGCCGCCACCTTCCCCAGCGCCCCCACGGTGAAGGCGAGCGCCGAGCCCAGGTCGGCGACGGGGGTGCGCAGGGTGTGCCACGGCAGAGCGGGCTCGGCCAGCCCGGTCGCCTCGGCGAACCGCGCCAGCAGCCCGGCCCCCTCCTCGAAGGCGGCCAACGTGCCTGCCGCGCCGCCCAGTTGGGCGGGCGGCCGCAACGCCGCGAGCCGGTCACGGGCGTCCAGGACGAGCGCCCGCCAGCCCGCCGCCTTCAGCCCGAAGGTGGTGGGCACGGCGTGCTGGGTGAGAGTGCGGCCGGGCATCGGGGTGTCGCGATGCGCGGCGGCGAGCCGGGCCAGCTCCGCCGCCGTACGGTCCAGATCGGCCACGATCAGCGGCAGCGCACGCGAGGCCACCAGCATCATGGCCGTGTCCACGATGTCCTGGCTGGTCGCGCCCCGGTGGACATACGGCGCGGCCTCGCCGTCCGTATGGGCCACCGCCGCCGTGAGATCGGCGACCAGCGGAATGACCGGGTTGCCCCCGGAGCGGGCGCGCAGCGCCAGATCGCGTACGTCGTACAGCTCGACGCGGGCCGCGCCCGCCACCGCCTCCGCCGCCCCGGCCGGTGCCACCACCCGCGCCAGCGCGGCCTCCGCGTCCAGCATGGCCTGCACAAACGCGGTGTCGCCCGTGGCGGCCTCCACCGCCGACCCGGCCCGCACCGGGGACAGCAGCCCCACGTCGTGGCCGTCCGAAGGACGAGAACTACCGGAACTCAAGGAAGACCGTCTCCCCTTCGCCCTGCAAGCGGATGTCGAAGCGATACGTCCCCGGCGGGGACCCCGCCGTCGCCACCAGCGTCTCGCGGCGCGCCGGATCCAGCGAGGCGAGCAGCGGGTCGGCGGCGTTGGCCTCCGCGTTCCCGGGGAAGTACACCCGGGTGAAGAGATGGTGCAGCAGCCCCCGGGCGTGGACGCACACGCTGATGTACGGGGCGGCGGGCGCGGCCGGGCCGCCCGGAGGCAGCGTACGGGCCGCCCAGTGGCCGTCCGCGTCGGTGGCGATCCGGCCGAAACCGGTGAAGTCCACGCCGTTGCGCCCGAGGAAGCCGCCGGTCACCGGGTCGCGCCGCATGGACCCGCCCGCGCCCTTGAGCGAGCCGTCCGGGCCCGCCTGCCACAGCTCGATCAGCGCGTCCGGGACGGGCGCTCCCTCGCCGTCGTAGACGTGGCCGTGGAGCGTGAGGGCGCCGGGGTGGCCCGCGGGGGCCATCTCGCCGCCGTCGGGGAAGGGCAGGGCGTAGCCGTAGAAGGGGCCCACGGTGTGGGACGGGGTCGGAGCGAGCTTCTGCGCGGGTGCGGGCGCGAGCCCCTGCTCGGGTACGAGCCTCTCGGCCATCAGCGGCCCTCCTCGATCCAGGTGGCGGACGGCCCGTCCAGCACGATGTCCCAGCGGTAGCCCAGCGACCATTCCGGCTGTGACAGCGCGTGGTCGTACGCCGCGACCAGCCGCTCCCGCGCCGACGGGTCCGTCACCGACTGCAGGATCGGGTCGTAGCCGAACAGCGGATCGCCGGGGAAGTACATCTGGGTGACCAGGCGCTGGGTGAACGCCGAGCCGAAGACGGAGAAGTGCAGATGCGCGGGGCGCCACGCGTTCTCGTGGTTGCGCCACGGATAGGCGCCCGGCTTGATGGTGGTGAAGCGGTAGGAACCGTCGTCGCCGGTCAGCGTCCGCCCCACACCGGTGAAGTTGGGGTCGAGCGGCGCGGGGTGCTGGTCGCGCAGATGGGCGTAGCGGCCCGACGCGTTGGCCTGCCACAGCTCGATGAGCTGTCCCCGGACGGGGCGGCCCCGGCTGTCCAGGAGCCGTCCGGAGACGGTGATGCGCTCGCCGAGCGGTTCGCCCCGGTGCTGTGCCGTGAGGTCGTTGTCGATCGCGGTGATGTCGGTGTGGCCGAAGACGGGGGTGTGCAGCTCCACGGTCTCCGGGTCGCCGTGGACCGCGACCAGCGGCTGTTCGGGGTGGCGCAGCACACTGCTGCGGTACGGGGGGAAGTCGCGCGGTGGATGGTCGGCGGCGGGAGCCCCTGCGGCGCGCGCCGTGTCGTACGACTCCCGTATGTGGGCGAGTTCGCGGTCGATGTCGGACTGGGTGAGAGCCATGTCTGCCGTCAGCCTTACCTTTCAGCCGTTCCAGCCATTGCCGGCCGTGCCGTGCCGTTCCGGGATTACCTCTCCAGGACGAGGGCCAGGCCCTGTCCGACGCCGATGCACAAGGTGGCCAGGCCCGTTCCCGAGCCGCGGGCGGCGAGCTGATGGGCGACGGCCCCGGTGAGCCGGGCCCCGGAGGCGCCGAGCGGGTGGCCGATGGCGATGGCGCCGCCGCGCGGGTTGACGATCGCGGGGTCGAAGCCGGGGTCCTCGGCGGACCATTCGGCGAGGCAGCCAAGCACCTGCGCGGCGAACGCCTCGTTGAGTTCGAGCGTGACCAGATCGGCGAAGGAGCGGCCCGCCTTGGCCAGGGCGCGGCGTACGGCCTCGACCGGGCCGAGCCCGAAGTACTGCGGCTCGATACCGGTGACGGCGGAGGCGCCGATCCGGGCCAGGGGCTCGCGCCCGGTGGCCTTCAGCCCCTCCTCGTCGACGAGGAGCAGCGCGGACGCGCCGTCGTTGAGGGGCGAGGAGTTGCCCGCGGTGACGGTGCCGTCGGGCTTGCGGAAGGCGGGCTTGAGCTTGGCCAGGGCCTCGGTCGAGGTGGTGTCGCGGATGGACTCGTCGCGGACGAGCTCGGTGTCCGGATACGGCAGCACCTCGGCGTCGTACGCCCCGTCCTGCCACGCCCGCGCCGCCTTCTCATGGCTGCCGAACGCGAACGCGTCCTGCGCCTCGCGGGTGATGCCGTGCTTGTCGGCGATCAGCTCGGCGCCCTCGCCGAGGGCGACGGTCCACTCCGGCGGCATATCCGGGTTGGTCATCCGCCAGCCGAGGGTCGTGGAGTACATCTGCTGATGCCCGGCGGGGAAGGCGCGCTCGGGCTTGGGCAGCACCCAGGGGGCGCGGCTCATCGACTCCACCCCGCCCGCGAGGGCGATATGCGCGTCGCCGACCGCGATCGCGCGGGCGGCCTGCAGCACGGCTTCCAGGCCCGAGGCGCAGAGCCGGTTGACGGTCGCGCCGGGGACGGTGACGGGCAGCCCGGCCAGCAGCACGGCCATACGGGCGACATCGCGGTTGTCCTCGCCCGCGCCGTTGGCGTTGCCGAAGTAGACGTCGTCGATGCGTGCCGGGTCGAGGTCGGGGGTGCGGGCGAGCAGGCCGCGCACCACATGGGCGGCCAGATCGTCGGGGCGCACTCCGGCCAGCGCGCCGCCGTATTTGCCGACGGGGGTGCGGACGGCGTCGACGATATAGACGTCACGCAGGGGAGCGGGGGTCATCGGGTCTCCTTCCCGGGCTTCCCGGCGGCTGCTGGCTTCCCGGCTGCTGCGGGCTTCCCGGCGGCCTTGAGGGCGCGCAGCGCCGCCAGCTCATCGGGGGTGGGCGGCTCGGTGGTGCCCACGGTGTCGGCGACGGTCAGCTCCCAGCCGGTGGCGGCCCGCACCTGCTCCGGGGTGACGCCCGGATGCAGTTCGGTGAGCACCAGCTCGGCGGTGGCCGGGTCGGGCCGGAGCACTCCGAGGTCGGTGATCACGGCGACGGGGCCGGCGCCCGGCATGCCGAGCTTCTTACGGTCGCCGGGGCCGCTGCCGTGGCCCAGGGTCGTCACGAAGTCCAGCCTCTGCACGAAGTTGCGCGTGGAGTGGCGCAGCACCATCAGCACCTTGCCGCAGTTGGAGGCGATCTCGGGGGCGCCGCCCGCGCCGGGGAGGCGACCCTCGGGCTTGTCCGGGCCGCGGTCGACGACGGTGGTGTTGATGTTGGCGTAGCGGTCGACCTGGGCGGCGCCGAGGAAGCCGACGTCGATCCGGCCGCCCTGCAGCCAGTAGTTGAACATCTCCGGCACCGAGATCACCGCGTCGGCGGTGTCGGCGAGTTCACCGTCGCCGATGGACAGCGGGAGCCGGGTGGGCTTGGAGCCGATGGTGCCGGATTCGTAGACGAGGACGAGGCCGGGGTTGACGGTGGCACGGGCGAGGTTGGCGGCGGTGCTGGGGAGACCGATGCCGACGAAGCAGGTGGTGGCGTCGGCGAGCGCGCGGGCGGCGTTGACCTCCATCAGCTCGTCGCTGGTGAACCCGGGCGTGCCGGCGGGGGTCGAGGTCATGAGGTGAGAGCTCCCTCGGTGGTGCGCACGTGTCCGTCGATCCACTCGGTGAACGCCTCGCGGTCGCGGGCGATCGGATCCCATGCCTGGTAGAAGGCGTTGTCGCGGGTCGAATAGCCGGCGGCGTAGGAGGGGTGGGCACCGCCGGGGACGACCGAGACCGCGTCGATCACCCAGGTCGGCAGGACGATCCCGCCGGGGCGTGGCGTCAGCTCCTCGACGATCTCCTCCACGGTCACCAGCACCCGGTCCGCCGCGAGCACCGCCTCCTTCTGCACCCCGGTCAGCCCCCAGAGCTGCACATTGCCGGCGCGGTCGGCCTGCTGGGCGTGGATGACGGTGACGTCGGGGTTGAGCGCCGCGACGGCGGCCAGCTCCTCCCCGGTGAAGGGGCAGACGACGGTGGAGACGGTGTCCGTACGGGTCGGGATGTCGCTTCCGCGATAGCCGCGCAACACGGCGAACGGCAGCTTGGAGGCGCCCGCCACATAGCGGTTCGCCATGCCCGCGTGGCTGTGCTCGTCCAGCTCCAGCGGCCGCGGCCAGCCGTTCTCGACGGCGTCGCGGAGGCGGTGCAGCGAGCCGACGCCGGGGTTGCCACCCCAGGAGAACACCAGCTTGCGGACGAGTCCGGCGCCGATGAGCTGGTCGTAGATGACGTCCGGAGTCATCCGGACGAGGGTCAGGTCGGTGATGCCCTGGCGGATGACCTCGTGCGCGGCGGCGTACGGGATCAGGTGGGTGAAGCCCTCCATCGCGAGGGTGTCCCCATCGTGGACGAGGTCCGCCACGGCGTCCTGCAGGCTTCGGATGTCGGCCATCGTCACTCCGCTTCAGTCCGCGGTCAGGGTGCTCAGATACTCAGTGTGCTGACTAATGTGGTGCCGGTTCCGCACGCTGCCATCGGCTGGTGCGCTCGTCAAGAGAGTCTAGGTCGAATGTCGGCCTCTCGACATGGGGTCTTCCACAGGGCAGAATCGCTCAGTGCACGGACTAATGGCGTAGTGGGAAGGCCGGGAGGGCACGGCATGGGTGGCGCGGTGGATCTGAACACGCACCCCGGGCATCTGGCCCGCCGCTTCCAGCAGGCGCACTCCCTGCTGTGGGGCGCGATGGTCTCCGAGGAGATCACCTCGCCGCAGTTCGCGGTGGTCAACGCGCTGACGGAGAGGCCGGAGATCGACCAGCGGACGTTGAGCGAACACGTCCACCTCGACCGCTCCACCATCGCCGACCTGGTCGCCCGCCTGGCCCGCCGCGGCCTCCTGGAGCGGGTCCGCGACCCGGACGACGGCCGCCGCAATGTCCTGCGCCTGACGGAGGAGGGGGCCAGGGTCCACCAGAAGCTGGTCACGCGGACGGCCCGGATGAACCGGGTCTTCCTGTCCCCGCTGGACGAGACGGAGCGCGAGACGCTGCTGCGGCTGATCGCCCGGGTCACGGACGCGGCGGAGGAGCTGCGCGCGTAAGGCGCCCTTGGGCGCCGATGGCCCGGGTGCCGCTCCGGCCGCGCACCTCGCCCGCCACGACCTGAGCGACCCCCAAGGGGATCCGAGCGGCCCCTGTCCACGCCGTGCGCATGGGCCCCTATGCTGTGTCCGGCCTCCCCTCCCCACCCCCTCCCGAAGCCGGGGCTCCGCCCCAGACCCCCGCCGGGGCTCCGCCCCAGACCCCCGCCGGGGCTCCGCCCCAGACCCCCGCCGGGGCTCCGCCCCTGGGCCCCGCTCCTCAAACGTCGGAGGGGCTGGGGTTGGCTCCCCGCCTCAGGCGTCAAGGTGCGTCGGGCATCCCCTGAGGCGCCGACGGCCTCGTCCCGATCACCACCGTCGCCTCCCGCTCCTCGCACTCGGCCAGCCGCGTCTCCAGCCCGTCATCAGCGGCGACGGCGAGGGCCGAGGCCGCCTGTCGCCCGCTCGTCTCGAACAGCAGTGAGCCGCCCGGGGCCAGCCATCGGCCCGCCTCGGCGGTCACCCGGCGCAGGACATCGAGCCCGTCCACGCCACCGTCCAGCGCCAGCCGTGCCTCGTGCACCCGGGCCTCCGGCGGCAGCAGCCCGACCTCCTCGGTCGGCACATACGGGACGTTGGCCAGCAGGACGTCCACCCGGCCGCGCAGCCCGGCGGGCAGCGGCTCGTAGAGATCGCCCTCGTACACCGTGCCGCCCACGGGCTCGACGTTGCGCCGCGCGCAGGCCACCGCGACGGGGTCGATATCGGCCGCGTGCAGCTCCACCTCGCCGAGGGATGAGGCCAGCGCGGCGCCCAGCGCGCCCGAACCGCAGCACAGATCGACCACCACGGCCCCGGGCCGGGCCGGCGCCACGGCCTGATCGACCAGGAACTCGGTGCGCCGGCGCGGCACGAAGACCCCGGCGTCGACGGATATCCGGAGCCCCCGGAACTCCGCCCAGCCGAGCACATGCTCCAGCGGCAGCCCGGCGGCGCGCCGCTCCACCATGGCGAGGAGCCCGGCCGGGGTACGAGCCGTGGCGAGGATCAACCGCGCCTCGTCCTCGGCGAACACGCACCCGGCGGCGCGGAGCCTGGAGACGACGGCGGGGAAGGTGATGAGCGAAGGTGATGCTGATGAAGCCGACATGGGAGCCTGGAAAGCCTTTCGGGAGGTCTCAGGGCGCTCCCGGCGGTCAGCTATGCCGCGTACGTCGCGGCGACCACTCGGCCGTCAAGGGCGAGCACCCAGCCTGAACTGGCGTTGATGGGTCTCACCTCCTCGGTGCGTACGGGCGACGGCCACATTACTCGATCCGCCGGGGCCGTGACGGCTCACCAGCCGACCGTCCGCCGTGCCTGACCGATCAGACCCTGGGCGTCGGCGAGATCGGCTGTCCGCAGCCGCCGCCGTGCGTCAGTGCGCGAGCGCTTCGTACCGCACCCCTGTCAGCCGCTCGGACGCGGCCCACAGCCCCCGGGCCGCCGTGTCGCTGCGTGTCCACTTGGCGCGGGCCGAGCGCACGGGGGAGCCGTGCCAGATGCCCTGGAGTGGGGGGCCGAAGAAGTCGTCCTGGTGGACGTCCGGGGCGGTGGCCGCGTACAGGGTGGGGAGGGCGCCTTGGCCCGGGGACTGGGCGAAGTAGCGGTTGCCGATTTCCATGAAGCGCTTGGTCGCCCGGCGGCCCTCCATCGTCGGGGCGGCGGTCTGGAGGTTGGTCGAGGCGTAGCCGGGGTGTGCGGCGGCCGCCACCAGGCGGGCGTTCGTCGCGCGCAGGCGGCGGGACAGCTCGTGGATGAAGAGGAGATTGGCGGACTTGGAGCGGGAGTAGGCGGTCCAACGGCGGTATCCGCGCTCCATGTTCAGGTCGCGCGGGTCGACCGTCCCCAGCATGTGCATAAAGCTCGACACGCTGACCACCCGCGCCCCCGGGCCCGCCTCCAGCAGCTTCGGCAGCAGCAGCCCGGTCAGCGCGAAGTGTCCCAGGTGGTTGACGCCGAACTGCATCTCGAAGCCGTCGGCGGTGCTGCGGCGCGGGAGGGCCATCACGCCCGCGTTGTTGATGAGAAGGTCGAGCCGGTCGCCCGGGTGCTCGGCCGCGAAGGCGCGTACGGACGTCAGGTCCGCGAGGTCCAGCGGCGCGACCCGGACATACGCGCCCGGCGCCTGCGCCCGGATCCGCTGCGCGGCCTCGGCCCCGCGCGCCTCGCTGCGGCAGGCGAGCACCACCTGTGCGCCGCGCCGTGCCAACTCCCGGGCGGTGACGAAGCCGAGGCCGCTGTTGGCGCCGGTCACCACGGCGGTGCGGCCGGTCTGATCGGGGATGTCGCTCGCGGTCCAGCCCTTCATCACGCGCTCCTTCGCGGTGTGCCCTACGCGCCGGTAGCCCCCTGTGTCCGGCGACAGCCTAAGGGTGGAGTGGTGAAGGTGCGAGGCGTGTGGATCGGGATCGTGCTCGGCGGCCGATCCCATCCGGCCCGCGGAGGGCGAGGGCGGGCGCGGCGAGAGGCCGCCGCGCCCGCCCTCGCCCTGGTCAGGCAGTGCGCTTCTCGAGGCGGGTGCCCTCGCGAAGGGTGATCGCGGCCCGCCGCCGCGCGGCGGACGACCAGCCGGGAGCGGGTCTTTCGACACCCTCGGCCTCGACGAGACCGAGGCGGCGCTCTACCTCCAGCTGCTGGCCCTGCCCGCGCCGACCGACCGGAACATCCGCACCTGGAACGGGTGGAAGACCGCCCGGCACCAGACGGCGCCGTACCAGCCCATGGAGGCGTGGAAGGCGGAGCTGATCGGGGTGCGGCGCTCCTGCAACCGGCGGCTGGAGAACCCCCTTCCGCTGCCCACCCGCACCCTGCCCGAGCTGTTCGCCCACGCCTGGGCGCTGGTGGAGAAGGGTGAGGGGCCGGTCTGAACCGGCCCCGCCCCGCTGCTACTTCACCCGTGTCTCGCACACCATCCGCCGCCGGTGGTCCACCGTGCGCTCGGGCCCGGTCAACGTCAGCGGGACCGTATGCCGTACGCCGGAGTCGGCGCTGGAGGAGGCCAGCCGCAGCTCCAGTGCGCCCGGTTCCACCACCCTCGTGCCATCGGCCCGCAGCGGATACGAGGCGAGGTCGGCGTGGAAGGTGAAGTGGACCTCGGCCGACTCGCCCGGCCGCAGCGGCACCCGTGCGTAGCCGATCAGCCGGGACACCGGCCGGGCGATCCGGGCCACCGGGTCGTGGAGATAGAGCTGCACGACCTCCGTCCCGGCCCGGTCACCCGTGTTGCGCACGGTCAGCCGGACCGAGGTCTCCCCGTCGGTCGGCACCTCGGCCGCGTCGGCCTCCGGGCGCTCCCAGGCGAACGAGGTGTAGGACAGCCCGTGGCCGAACGGGAACAGCGGGGTCGGGTCGATCGAGCTGGAGTCGCCCCGCAGCCCGAGCGGCGGCTGTGCGTACGTCCAGGGCTGGCCGCCGGACGCGTACGGGACGCTCACCGGCAGCCGGCCCGAGGGGTTGACGCGGCCGCTCAGCACCCCGGCCACGGCCGGGCCGCCCTCCTCACCGGGGAAGAACGCCTGCACGGTGGCGGCCAGCAGCCTCGACCAGCGGCCGAGAGCGTACGGCCGCCCGGTGAACAGCACCAGCACCACCGGGGTGCCGGTGGCCACCAGGGTGTCCAGCAACGCCCCCTGGTCGCCGGGGAGTTCGAGGTCGGCGGCGTCGCAGCCCTCGCCCGAGGTGCCCCGGCCGAAGAGGCCCGAGCGGTCGCCCAGCACCGCGACACACACATCCGCGTCCGCCGCGGTCCTGGCCGCCTGCGCCAACCGGCTCTCGGCGGTGAGCGCCGCCGCACCGGCCGAGGTCGCCGCCCCCGGATCCCCGGTGGACCCGTCCGGGCCGGGCGCGGCGCACCCCTCGGCGTGGGTGATCCGCGCACCGGGCAGCTCGGCGCGGAGCGCGGCGAGCAGCGTCGGCACCTCGATGCCCAGGGGCAGTTCGGGGTGTTCCACCCCCACATGGCGGGGGAAGGTGTAGCAGCCGAGCATGGCGGCCGGGTCGTCGGCGAGCGGGCCGACCACCGCGATCCGGGCGTCCGGCGCGAGCGGCAGCACATCGCCGTCGTCGGCGAGCAACACCACCGACTCCTCGGCCAGCTCGCGCGCCACGGCCCGCATCCCGGGCGGATCGAGGTCGAGGCCGACGCGTCCTGCGGATTCCACTGATTCCGCGGCCTCGGCGGGCTCCGCCGGCGCCGACGGCATCGGTGACCAGTCCGCGTCCAGCAGCCCCAGCTCGCACTTCTGCCGCAGCACCCGCAGCGCCGCCCGGTCGACCAGCGCCTCGTCCACCTCCCCGGCCCGCACCGCGTTCCGCAGCGGGGTGCCGAAGCAGCGCACCGCGGGCAGCTCCACATCCACCCCCGCCGCCAGAGCGAGCCCGGCCGCGTCGCCCCGGGTGGCGGCGACCCGGTGGGCCAGCTCCAGGAAGGACACCCCGAAGTAGTCGGCGACGACCGTGCCGGTGAAGCCCCAGGTGTCGCGGAGCAGTTCGGTCAGCAGCCAGGGGTTGGCGGCCGAGGGCACCCCGTCGATGTCGTTGTAGGAGTGCATGACCGACCGCGCGCCCCCGTCCCGCACCGCCAGCTCGAAGGGCGGCAGGATGACGTCGGCGAGTTCGCGCGGGCCGATGGAGACCGGTGCGTGGTTGCGGCCGCCCCGGGAGGCGGAGTAGCCCGCGAAATGCTTGAGGGTGGCGACGATCCCGGCGGACTCCAGGCCGCGGACATACGCGGTGCCGATGGTCGCGACCAGATAGGGGTCCTCGCCGATGGACTCCTCCGTACGGCCCCAGCGCGCGTCCCGCACCACGTCCAGCACCGGGGCCAGCCCCTGGTGAATACCGGCCGATCGCAGCGAACCGCCGATCAGCTCGGCGGCCCGCCCCACCAGCGCCGGGTCGAAGGAGGCGCCCCAGGCGAGCGGGGTGGGGAAGACGGTGGCGCGCCAGGCGAAGAAGCCGGTCAGACACTCCTCATGGGCCAGCGCGGGGATCCCGAAGCGGTTCCCGGCGGCGATCCGGGTCTGGAGGCGGGCCAGCGCGGCGGCACCCTCGGCCGGTTCGACGGGGGTGGTGCCGAAGGGGCGGGTGAGCTGGCCGACGCCATGGGGGAGGAGGCCGTCGAGGTCCACGGCCTCGGACACCTCGTGCTGGAGCGGGGCGACGTCCTCACCCTCCTCGGCCTCGGATCCCGGCCATACGCCGGCGAGTTGGGCGAGCTTCTCCTCCAGCGTCATCGAGGAGAGCAGGGCCGCCGCGCGGTCCTCGGCGGAGAGGGAGGTGTCCTGCCAGGGCTGAGGCATGAAGCTCCTTGTCGAGGTGGGGGAACGGCTTGCCTGCCGCCGGAGGCGGCTTGTGCGCGCGCCGGGGTCGGCCTATTTGCCGCCCATGCCCATCAGTCCGTTGATGAGCTGGCGGCGGGCGAAGAGATAGACGAGGAAGATCGGGAGGATGGAGAGCACCACGGCGGTGAGCAGCGCCGGGGTGTCCACCCGGAACTCGCCCACGTAGTCGTACAGCCCCAGGGTCAGCAGCCGGTTGCTCTTGGACTGGGTGAGCAGCAGCGGGAAGAGGAAGCCGTTCCAGGCGTGCAGGGCCGACATCACCCCGACCGTGGAGATCCCGGACCGCGACAGCGGCACCACGAGCTGGAGCAGCACCCGGGTCGGGCTCGCCCCGTCCAGCGCCATCGACTCGTACAGCTCCTCGTCGATGTCGCGCATCGTGCCGACCAGGATCAGCACGCTGACCGGGAGGGAGAAGGCGGCCGTCGGCAGGATCACCGCGAGCAGGGTGTCGTACAGATGGAGCTTGGTGATGACCAGATAGACCGGGATCACCACCGCCTGGGAGGGGATCGCCAGCCCCAGCAGGAAGATCTGGAAGATCCGGCGGGAGGCGCGGCTCCGGGCGCGCACGATGGTGTAGCCGACGGTCACCGACAGCGTGATCACGATCGCCGCGCATACGGCCGTGACCAGGGCGGTGTTGAGGAGGTAGGTGAGGAAGTCGGAGCGCAGCACCCGCCGGTAGTTGGCGAGCGTGGGATGGTCGGGGAGGGCCAGCGGACCGTCGTCGATATAGCCGTCGCGGGTCTGGAAGGTGGCGGCCACCAGGACGTACAGCGGCAGTCCGACGATGCCGAGCCAGATCAGGGAGCCGAGCCCGGCGGGGTAGTTGGGGGTCCGGGAGCCGCGCCCGAGAAGGCGCGGGCGGCGGGGCAGACCCCGGCGGCGGAAGCGGGGGCCAGGGGCCGCCGGGGTCTTGTTCGGCGTACGGACGCCGTCCGGGGGGTGGTTCGGCGAGCGGTTCGGGGGGCCGGGCAGGACGTCGGTCACATCCCCTCCCGGGTGCTGCGCATCGCGGCGAAGCCGGTGAGCCGCACCAGCAGCAGCGAGACGGTAGTGGCGACGACGACGAGGATGGTGGCGACCGCGCTGGCGTAGCCGAGGTCGAACGCCTGGAAGCCGTTCTTGTACATCAGATACGGCACGATCGTGGTGTCCGTGCCCGGCCCGCCCTTGGTGAGGATCAGGACGGTGTCGAAGAAGGTCAGCGCGCCCACCACCATGATCACCGAGGAGGTGACGATGGTGTTGCGCAGTTGGGGCAGGGTGATCGAGAAGAACTGCCGTACGGTGCCGGCGCCGTCGATCGCCGCCGCGTCGTAGAGCGAGCGTGGGATGGCCCGGGCGCCGCCCTGGTAGATCAGTGTGTGCAGCGGGATGAACTGCCAGGCGGTGACGAAGAGGATCGCCCCGAAGGCGCCCTTGGAGCTGCCGAGCAGATCGCCGTCCGCGAAGCCCAGGGCGGGCCCGATGTCGGCGATCAGGCCGAAGTTGGGGTCCAGCAGCGACTTCCAGACCAGCGCGAGCGCGACGGAGGAGCCCAGCAGCGGCAGGAAGAAGATCGCCGACAGCACGGCCCGGTTGCGCTGCCGCCCGGCCGCCCATACGCCCAGCAGCAGGGCGAGCGGGGTCTGGAAGAACCAGGTCAACACGGTCAGCACCAGGCTGAGCCAGATGGCCTGATGGGTTTCCGGGTCGTCCCGCAGCCGGGACCAATTGCTCATCCCGGTCCAGCTCGGGGTGCCGATGCCGTCCCAGTCGGTGAAGGCGAGGGCGCCGACCAGGATCATCGGCGCCACCGCGAAGAAGACGAAGAACAGCGCCCCGGGCAGCGCCCAGACGACGCCGGGCCGGCCGACCCCCGGCCGGCCGACGCTCCGGCGCCGCTCGCGCGTCGCGGCGTCCGCCATCACATGCCCTTCAGGGCGTCGACGAACCCGGCCGGGCTGAGCTGCCCGTTGAACAGCTTCTGCACGGCGGTGTGCAGCGGCGGGGTGTACTTGGCGGGGAGCGCCTGGTCCCAGGAGAGCGTGAAGTCGGGGGCCTGCTTGACCATGTCGTACTGGAACCGCGCGTAGTCGGGGTTCTCGTGCTTCCCGAGCAGGGAGGTGGCGTCGGACGTGGCGGGCACGTCCCCGTTGGCGATGAGGTCGCCGGAGTACTCCTGCTGGGCCGCGAACTTCACGAATGCGAGCGCGGCCTTCTGCTTGTCGCCCTTGACCTTGGCGTTGATCGACCAGTAGTTGGTCGGATTGCCGACGACGCTCTTGGGGTCACCGCTGCCGCCGGGGACCGCCGGGAAGGTGGTCCAGCCCAGCCCCGACTTGGCGAACGCCGGCTGGTTGGCCTTCTGGTTGGCGTACTCCCAACTGCCCATCAGATGCATGGCCGCCTTGCCCTTGGCGAAGAGCGTGGAGGCCCCGTCGGCGGTGTAGTTGACCGACTTGTAGTTCTTGCCGAACGCGCCCCGGTCCACCAGGTCCTTGATCGTCTGCGCGGCCTTGAGCACCGCCGGGTCGTCCCACGCCGCCATGGACTGGCTCTGGATCTTCTGGAAGACCCCGGCCCCGCCGTAGCGGTCCACCAGGTACTCCACCCACATCAGCTCGGTCCAGGGATCGGTGCCGGCCAGTGCGAACGGGGTGACGCCCTTGCCCTTGAAGGTGTCGATGAGCTTCAGCAGATCGCCCCAGGACTTCGGGGGCTTCGCCCCGGCGTCCTCGAAGACGTCCTTGTTGTAGAAGAGGATCACCGGCTGCATCCCGCGCATGGGGATGCCGTAGTGCTTCCCGTCGACCGCGCCCGCGTCGAGGATCGTGGGGATGAACGCCTTCTTCAGCTCCGGGTCCTTGGCCATGGCCGGGTCGAGGTCGAGCAGCATGTCCTTCTTGACGAAGTCGCTGATGCTGCCGCCGCCCCAGTTGAAGAAGACATCCGGTGCGTTGGGCGTGCCCATGGAGGTGCGCATCTTGTCCGAGTAGCCCTCGCCGGGCACCTGGGTGAGCTTCGCCTTGATGTCGGAGGTCTTGTTGAACCGCTTGATGACCTCGCGCTGCACCTTGGTCGAGGCGTCCTGGTAGACCCAGACGTCGAAGGAGCCGTCATCCGAACCCCCGGGCCCGCCGCTCCCGCAGCCGGCGAGCGCCGTCCCGGCCAGCAGCAGGGCTGCGGCGAGGGTGGACGCGCGGAGGGTGGACGCACGAAGGGTGGACCTTGACCTTGACCGAGGTATGCGCATCGTGTGCCTTCCGGAAGTAGCCCGATAATTCTCGGAAGCGGTTGCGTGGAAGGTATGGGGGTGCTGATGCGGTGTCAAGGGTTCTGGCCGCGGGCGGGTTTGTTCCCCGCCCCGCCCCTCCTCGAAGAGGGGGCAAGCCCCCTCGTCCCGGCCAGCAGCACGGCCACGCCCGCCCGGCCGGTGGCTGAACTCCCGAACGCCCTTCGGGCGTGTCGTGAATCGCCGGACGGGCTGGATTTTCCAGCCCGTCAGGGGGCACCTCCCAGCGGTAGCTGGGGGAGCTTGAGGACCGGGGTCCGGGGCGGAGCCCCGGCGGGGTCCGGGGGCGCAGTCCCCGGTTCGGGAAGGGGCGGGGTGGGGAATCAGCCCGCGGCGGCGGGCGGGGCCGTGCTGGAGCGGACAACCAACTGCGTAGCCAACTCCACCCTCGGCGACTCGATCTCCTCCCCCGCGCCTGCCGCAACACCGTGCGCGCAGCCAACTTCCCCATATCCGCCAGTGGTTGACGTACCGTCGTCAACGGCGGCGCCGACCACCGCACCTCGGGCAAGTCGTCGAAGCCGACAATGCTCACATCCTCCGGAACCCGCAGCCCCCGGCGCCGCAGAGCCTCGATCGCGCCCAGAGCCATCTGGTCGCTGGAGGCGAACACGGCGGTCGGCGGGGCGCCGGCGTCCATGAGCTGATCGCAACCGTGGAAACCGGACTCGTGGTAGAAGTCGCCCTGCACCACCAGCGCCGGATCGAACGGCACGCCCGCCGCCTCCAGCGCCGCGCGGTGGCCGTCCAGCCGGGCACGGCTGCACAGCAGCCGCGGCGGACCGGCGATCAGGCCGATCCGGCGGTGGCCGAGGCTCAGCAGATGTTCGGTGGCGGCCATGCCGCCCGCCCAGTTGGTCGCCCCCACGGTGGGCGCGTCCAGCGCCGGGGAGCCGGCCGGGTCGACGACCACGATCGGCACGTTCAGCCGCCGCAGCTCCTCGTGGACCACCGGCTCCAGCACGGACGTCACCAGGATCACCCCGTCCGATGCGCGGGCCCGCAGGTTCTTCAGCCACTGCCGGGCCGAGCCCGCGCGACCGTGGATCGCCGAGACCACCGTGCCCACGCCGTCCTGGTGGGCGACCTCCTCCACGCCGCGGATGATCTCCACCGCCCAGGGGCTGTCCAGGTCGTTGAAGACCAGGTCCATCAGGGCGGCGCGGTCGCCGGGCACGCGCTGGCGGCGGCGGTAGCCGTGGACCCGCAACAGGTCCTCGACCCGGGCCCGGGTCTCGGGCGAGACATCCGAACGGCCGTTGACCACCCGGGAGACCGTGGGCACCGACACCCCGGCCTCCTGCGCGATGGCCGTGATCGTCACCTTGGGCCGGGCGCCGCCCTCGGTGCCCCTGCTCTCCGTAGCCATTCCGCCTCCTCGCTTGACGGGAGCCACCCCCGCCTCTCACTTTCCGGGGCGCACCCTCGGAACCTTGCAGAAGTCTTCCGGAAAACCGGATCGGACGTGAAGAGACGAGAGAGGGACGTCCCCATAAGCTCCTGAGCTTACGCAGCGCCGTGGGGCCGGCCTCCGCCGCCGTCACGCCACCGCGCCGGACGGCTTCACGCTTGGCCGTTGGCGCCGCTCGGCTGGCTGGGCGCCGTCGTCTGCTCGGCCGGTGGCCCCGTACGACCGGCTGAGCCCCCCGCACACGTGGCCGGAGACCCCGCTCCAGCGTGTAGCCACCTCGCCGCCCAAACTTTCCTCTCCCCGGGTGTAAGAAAGCGCGGCCCTCGACCACTGCATGGTGAGAGAGCCGAGATGAGGAGACGGCGTGACCGACGCCCAACGCTTTCGGGACCTTTACGAGGAGTGCCACCCCCGTGTGCTGGCCTACGCGGCCAGCCTGGTGGGTCGGCAGGTCGGTGAGGACATCACCAGCGAGACCTTCACGGTCGCCTGGCGGCGGATGCGGGACATCCCCACGCCGCCGTTGCCGTGGCTGCTCGGCGTGGCCCGCAATCTGACCCGCGAGCTGCGGCGCCGCGACGGCAGGCAGTACGACCTGGCCGCCCAGGAGGCCCAGCGCATCATCACCTCCGGCGCCCAGGTCGAGGACGTGGCCGCGGGGGTGACCGAGCGCGCGGTGGCGCTGCAGGCGCTGGCGGGGCTGTCCGCAGCCGACCGCGAGCTGTTGACGCTGGTCGCCTGGCACGGGCTCGGCCCGAGACAGGCCGCGCGCGTCCTCGGCTGTTCCAGCGCCACGTTCGCGGTGCGGCTGCACCGGGCCAGACGGCGGCTGGAGCGGGCCGTGGACGCGCTCGGACCCTCCCCTGAACCCGATCCCGGCCCCGGCCCCGGCCCCGACCCGGTCCCCGTCCCCGACCTTGACCCTCGCCCTCGCGCCCCGCGCGCGAACGTGACAGTGAAGGAGACCTGAGATGGCACGCAAGCGGCACGATGTGATGAAGACCCTGGCGGACGCGCGGCCCCCGGAGCTCGATCCGAGCCACCTGGCCGGTTCCGCCCGCTCCCGCCGTGACCTGGAGACCATCCTGGCCGGCCGGGCCGAGGCGCCGGAACTCCGCCGGTCCCCGCGGATGTTCACCTGGCGCTGGGCGCTGCCCGTCGCGGCGACGGCGGCCGCCGCCGGGGTGCTCGTCGCCACCCTGCCCCGGGGCGGCTCGGACGCCGAGGGCTCCCGGACGTCCGCCGGCCCCGGCCCCACGGCGGACGGCGCCCGGCACATCCCCGCCGACGGCCGTCTGGCGCTGCAACATGTCGCCGACCGGCTGGACGGGACGGCGGCGGACGAGGGCACCTACTGGCAGGTGACCACGCGGTCGGGCTGGATCGGCGTCGTCGACGCGTCCGGGGAGACCTTCGCGGTGTCCTCCTCCGAGAAGCAGCAGCGGTCCTTCGGGGTACGGCCCGGCACGGAAAGCCTCAACGTCATGGGGCTCGACGCCACCACCAAGCCCCGCGGCGAGCGCGATGCGGCGCGCTGGCGGGCCGCCGGCTCGCCGAAGGACCTGACGCTGGCCGACACCGGACGGGGCGGCGGCAGGCTCGGTCTGCGGATCGAGACCGGGGCCGGGAAGCGGCCGATGGTGGACCGCATCAACTCGGGCGATCGGATCGCCGCCCTCGGCGCGCGCAATGTGACGTACGAGGACCTACGGAAACTCCCGGGCGACAGCGCGAAGCTGAAGGAGGTGCTGGCGGACCTGTACCGGGAGGACGGCGGGAGGGAGGTCCGCGGCCGCACCGAGTGGATGTGGCGGCAGGCGGCCGGGCTGATCGGCCTGCCGGTGAAGGCCGAGGTACGGGCCGCCGCGTACCGCGTCATCGCGGGGCTGCCGGGCATCCGCGCGCTCGGCGAGGTGACCGATCCGCTGGGCCGCGAAGGGGTCGGCTTCGCCCTGCCCGCGTCCGACCGGCCCGGCTACGGGACCGGACGGTCCGAGCTGATCGTGGACCCGTCGACCGGAGCCCTGCTGTCCGAGCAGGAGGTGCTGACCGAGCCGGACGCGAAGGCCGCCGAGGCGGGACTCACCTCGGGCACGGTGGTCAACTACTCCGCCACCGTCAGGTCGGAGTGGACCGACCGGCAGCTGAAGGCCCCGGAAGCCCCGGAAACTTCGGAATGACCGGCCGGGGCGGGCTGTAAGAACGGCCGGGCGGCGGCCATTTCCTTCTGAGAGCCCCACCCGAGCAGAAGGAAGGTCATGGACAGAACCACAGGACGGCCCGGAACCCGCGGGATCTGGCTGCGCAACGCCGTCACGGTGTGCGCGGTCGCACTCGGCACCCTCGGTACCTTCGGCGCCCTCGCCGCCCCGGCGAACGCCGCCCCTGCGAACACCGAGAACGCCGCGAACGCCGCGACCGGCGGCACGTCCGGCCCGGCGGCCCGCGCCGCCACCCCGTGGACGCTGCGGACGCCGCTGAGCGAGACCGTCTCCACGGAGTTCTGGGACGTCGCCGCGACCGGCGCCAAGGACGCCTGGGCGGTGGGCCGCAAGACCGACGGCGCCGACGGGCCCACCCCCGCGATCAAGCACTGGAACGGCACCACCTGGACGGACGTGCCCGACGCCGGGACCGGAGACAAGCCCGGGCAGCTCGAGAAGGTCAGCGCCGCCGCACCCGACGACGTCTGGGCGGCCGGCGTCCAGTCCGGCGAGACCACCTCATCGGTCGTGGTGCGGCACTGGGACGGCGCGAAGTGGGCCGACACCGCCCACGCCACGCCCCAGGAGGGGTGGATGAGCTTCGTCGGCGACATCGCCGCGTTCGGCGAGAAGTCGGCCTGGCTGACGAGCTTCGACTGGGACCGGGACAGCGGCGCTTCCACGTCCCGCCTGGAGCGCTGGACCGGCTCCGGGTGGCAGGAGGTGTCACTTCCCGCCGCCCCCGGCGGCGGTGAGGTGCGGCCGTGGGACATCACCGGCACCCGTCCTGACGATGTGTGGGTCACCGCCGAGGCCGTGACCGGCGATGTGTCCGACCCGCTGCTCTACCACTGGAACGGCCGCGGCTGGACGGTCCGCGAGGTGCCGACCCCGGCCGAGCACCCGACCGGCTGGGTCGCCAACCACGCCGTGGCCACCGGCCGCGGTTCGGTCTACGTGGTCGGCAAGACCAACGACGCGGAGGTGCCCGAGGCCACCATGGCCACCCAGTGGACCGGGAGCCGCTGGCAGTCGCTGCCCGCGCTGCCCGTCGACGAGGCCAACGCCGCCGGCGCGGACGGCGCCGGGAAGCTGTGGATCGCCGGCTGGTCCGCCGGCGGCCGCCACTCCGTGCTGTCCCGCTGGACCGGCACAAAATGGGCGACCGAGGAGCTGCCCGCCGACGTCACCGAGCACAGCGAGATGTCCACGGTGTCCGGCATCGCCGCGGTCCCCGGGACGAACGGAGTGTTCGCCGCGGGGACGGCGGGCTGCCAGAGCGACCCGGTGATGTGCGGGGTGGTGGTCTCCCGCGACGTGGGCTGACCCTTCGCGGGGCGTGCGCCGCCGCCTCACGCGACGCGCGCCGCCGCGTCCCCCGTGCGCGTGACATACGCCTGGACGGCGACCGTCTCGTCGTCCAGGCATCGTCCCGTCTCCAGGTCGAAGCGCTGCTTCAGCAGCGGGGAGGCGACGAACGGCCGGCCGCCCGCCGAGCCCAGCAAGCCCCGGGAGAGGACGTACGCCCCGGTGAACGGGTCGCGGTTGGCGATCGCGTACGTGCGTCCCGATCGGTCCAGAAAGATCGCCACCTGGGTGCCGTCCGGCAGTAGGGCGGCCACGCCGCGCCCGGGGGTGAGGTCGGTCAGCTCGCAGACGGCGAACCACCGCTGGTCGACGAGGAGTTCCACGCGGACGGCGGTCCGCTCGGGTGCCATGGTCATCGGCTGGCAGTCCCTTCGAGAGTACGGACGGGGAGGGTGGGGCCGGACAGGATGGTCAGGTCCGGCTTGACCTGGTCGCGTTCGGGCACGAACTTCACCGTCGGGTCCGGCGCGTCGGGCGCGTTGACGAAGGAGACGAAGCGCCGCAGCCGTTCCGGATCGCCCAGGGTCTCGGCCCATTCGTCGCGGTAGCCGGTGACGTGGTCGGCCATCATCGCCTCCAGCTCGGCGCAGAGCCCCAGCGAGTCCTCGACCACCACATCGCGCACATGGTCCAGGCCGCCCTCGATCCGCTCCAGCCAGGCCGAGGTGCGCTCCAGGCGGTCCGCGGTGCGGATGTAGAACATCAGGAAGCGGTCGATGAGCCGGATCAGCTCCTCGTCGTCCAGGTCCTGGGCGAGCAGATCGGCGTGGCGCGGATCGGCTCCGCCGTTGCCGCCCACGTAGAGGTTCCAGCCGGTGGAGGTGGCGATCACGCCGAAGTCCTTGCCGCGCGCCTCGGCGCATTCGCGGGCACACCCCGAGACGGCCGACTTCAGCTTGTGCGGTGAGCGCAGCCCCCGGTAGCGCAGCTCCAGGTCGATGGCCATCCGGACCGAGTCCTGCACGCCGTAGCGGCACCAGGTCTGTCCCACACACGACTTCACGGTGCGCAGCGCCTTGCCGTACGCGTGGCCCGACTCGAATCCGGCGTCCACCAGCCGCGCCCAGATCAGCGGGAGCTGGTCCACCCGGGCGCCGAAGAGGTCGATCCGCTGACCGCCGGTGATCTTCGTATAGAGCCCGAAGTCCCGGGCCACCTCGCCGATCACGATCAGCTTCTCCGGGGTGATCTCCCCGCCGGGGATCCGGGGCACGATCGAATACGACCCGTTGCGCTGCAGATTGGCCAGGAAGTGGTCGTTGGTGTCCTGCAGCGCGGCCTGCTCGCCGTCCAGGACGTAGCCGCTCGCGCCCAGGGTCGGAGCCAGTGAGGCGATGATCGAGCCGACGGCGGGCTTGCACACCTCACAGCCGTCGCCCTGCCGGGCCTCGGCCCGGCCGTGGCTGTCCAGGAGCTGGGCGTAGGTGGTGATGCGCAGGGTGCGGACGATCTCGTACAGCTCGGCGCGGGTGTACGCGAAGCAGCCGCACAGCCCCTTGTCGACGCTGACACCGCTCGCCTCCAGCTCGTCGTTGACGAGCGAGGTGAGCGCCTTGACGCAACTTCCGCAGCCGGTACCCGCCTTGGTGCACTTCTTCACCTCCGGGACGGTGGTGCAGTGGTGGTCGGTGACGGCCGAGCGGATCGCGCCCTTGGTGACGTTGTGGCAGTTGCAGACGACCGCCTCGTCCGGCAACGCCGACGGCCCGAGGGCGGCGGGCGCGCCAAGCCCCGCCGGGAGCACGAGCTGTTCGGGGGCGACGGGCGGCACCGAGCCGGTGAGCGGGCGCAGCATGCCGTACGCGTCGGCGTCGCCGACCAGCACCCCACCGAGGAGGGCGCCGTCGGCGCCGACCACGAGCTTCTTGTAGACGCCCGTGCGGGAGTCGGAGTAGACGACGTCAAGGCAGCCGTCGGCGGTGCCGTGGGCATCGCCGAAGCTGGCGACGTCGACGCCGAGGAGCTTGAGCTTGGTGGAGGTGTCGGCACCGCTGAAGCGCTTGGTGGCTTGGGCGGTGGCTTGGGTGGTGGCTTGCGCGGCGATGGTGCCGGCCGCGACCTCGGCCATCTCATAGCCGGGCGCGACCAGCCCGTACACCCGGCCGTCGGCGGCCAGCGCACATTCGCCGATCGCGTACACCGCCGGATCGCTGGTGCGGCACCGCTCGTCCACCACGATCCCGCCGCGCTCGCCGACCTCCAGACCGCAGTCGCGGGCCAGCTGATCGCGGGGACGTACGCCCGCCGAGAAGATGACGAGGTCGGTGTCGATGGACGAACCGTCGGACAGCGCCATGGAGGTGACCGCGCCGTTGTCGTCCGCCGCGATCTCCTTGCCGCCGACGCCGGTGTGCACGATCAGGCCCATGTCCTCGACGGTGCGGCGCAGCGCCGCGCCACCGCCCTCGTCCACCTGGATGGCCATCAGCCGCGGGTTGAACTCCACGATGTGCGTGGCCAGCCCGAGCCCCTTCAGCGCCCCCGCCGCCTCCAGGCCCAGCAGCCCCCCGCCCACGACGACGCCGGTGGTGCGGTGCTCGGCGTACTCCTCGATCGCGAGCAGATCCTCGACGGTGCGGTAGACGAAGCAGCCGTCGCTGTCCTTGCCGGGCACGGGCGGGACGAACGGATACGAGCCGGTGGCCAGCACGAGCGTGTCGTACGCCACGGTCAGCCCGGAGCGGGCGGTCACGGTGCGGGCGGCGCGGTCGATGGACTCAGCCGGATCGCCGAGATGCAGCTCGATGCCGTGCCGGGCCATGAAACCGTCCTCGACGAGGGAGAGTTCGTCGGGGGTGCGGCCGGAGAAGTACGAGGTCAACTGGACGCGGTCGTAGGCGGGCCGGGGCTCCTCGCAGAACACGACGATGCGGGCGGGCGTCTCGGTGACGTTCCGTTCGACGAGCGCTTCGAGGAACCGCTGGCCGACCATGCCGTGGCCGACCAGCACGATGGTGGGGGCGGCGGCGGGCTCGGTCTTCGGCGCGCTCGCCATCGTCGTCGTCATCGGTGCGCTCGTGGTGATCGGTGCGCTCATCGTCAGGAGCCTCCATCGTTGGTCAGCAGGTGGAGCAGGGGGGTGGCCGGGAGCGGCTCGTCGCCCTCCCAGGCACGGGCGAGCGCGCCGACGGTGCCGAGATCGCCGAGAAGGATGCCGCCGAGGAGACGGTCGCCGCGGACCACGACTTTGCGGTACGTGTCGCGGGTGGCGTCGGTGAGGTGGATGACGTCGTCGCCGGGGGCGGGGGTGGGGTTGCCGAAGGCAGCGAGGTCGAGGGGGCCGGACGTTGAGGTGAGCGTCAGGCGGGTGAGGGCACGGGTGCCCCTGTAGCGGGCCGAGGTTTCGCTGCCGGGTGCGGCCCGGTGGCCGGGTTGTGCCCACCCGTCCCTCCCCCAGCTACCGCTGGGAGGTGCCCCCTCCGCGGGACGACTGCCCACAACCCGGCCTGTCCTGGGGGAGAGTAGGCGCGCCAGGACGTCCGCCTGTTCCTGCGCCGCGCCCGCCAAGCCGTACACGACGCCGTCGTGCTCCGCGCAGTCGCCGATCGCGAAGACTCGCGGGTCGCTCGTCCGCAGCTCGTCGTCGACGACGATGCCGCGTGCCACCTCCAGCCCCGCCGCCCGCGCCAGCCCGACCCGTGGCCGGACTCCGCACGCGAGCACGACCAGATCGGCCGCCAGGGCGTATCCGTCGGCCAGTTCGACGGCGCGGACTGCCCGCGCTGCCCGCCCGTCGGTGCGCAGGCCCCGGGCCCGGCACTCGGTGTGGACCTCCACGCCCAGCGCCGTCATATGCCGTCGCAGCAGCCGTGACGCGCCCGGGTCCAGCTGGCGTTCCATCAGGTGTTCGCCCTGGTGGGCCAGGACCACCTGGGCACCGCGCTGGGCCAGCGCGCGGGCGGCGGAGACGCCGAGGAGTCCGCCGCCGATGACGACGGCCCGCGTCCCGGGCCGTACGGCCGCGCCGAGGGCCAGGCAGTCGTCCATGGTGCGGAAGGCGTGGACGCCGTCCGGGAGGGCGTGGAGGTCGTCGCGGCCGTCCGGCCCGAACAGGCCGCGCAGCGGCGGCAGCACCGGGTTGGAGCCGGTGGCCAGCACCAGCGCGTCGTACGGCACGCGGCGGCCGTCGTCGCACAGCACCTCCGCCGTGGGGCGGTCGACGCGGACCACCCGCACCCCGCTGAGCCGCCGCACCCCGGCCCCGGCGGCGGGGACGGGGAGGGCGATGACCTCCGGGGCGTACCGCCCGGCGAGGACCTCGGCGAGCAGCACCCGGTTGTACGCGGGGTGCGGCTCCTCGCCGATGACCGTGACGTTGAGGGAGCCCTCGCCCCCAGCCGCGACGAGCTGCTGCGCCAGCCTCGTGCCCGCCATCCCGCCGCCGACGATCACCACCCGCCGCCGCTGCGGGCTCCGCTCCCTGTTCGACTCCATGCCAGGAAGCGTGCGGGCTGCCTGTTACCCGGCCGCATCCCCGCCGTTTCCCGGAGGCAACGCTGCCCTCAGCGCACCGGCTCAGGCGCTGTGAGCCGCCCCGAGCCGGATGGGGAGCCGCTGTGGGCTGTTGCCGACGAAGCTGGGGTGCGGGACCAGCTCCTCGTCCGGGACGGCCAGATCGAGGTCGGGGAAGCGGGTGAAGAGCGCCTCGAGGGCGATCACGGCCTCCATCCGGGCCAGCGGGGCGCCCAGGCAGAAGTGGGCGCCGTGGCCGAAGGACAGATGGCGGGCGCCCCGGGTGACGTCGAAGCGGCCCGCGTCCGGGCCGTACGCCCGCTCGTCGCGCCCGGCGGCGGTGTACGAGACGAGCACGGGCGCGCCCTTGGGGATGACCGCGTCCCCGACCGGGAGGTCCCTGGTGGGGTAGCGGAACGGGAAGTAGCTCACCGGGCCGTCGTACCGCAGCGTCTCCTCGACCACATCGCCCCAGGTCGCGGCACCGTTGCGAACAAGATCCAACTGGTCGCGGTGGTTGCACAGCGCCCGTACCGCGTTGGTGATCAGGTTGAGCGTGGTCTCGTGGCCGGCGATGATCGTCAGCATCAGCGTGCCGATCAGCTCCTCCTCGGCGAGCCGGTCCCCGTCCTCCTCCCGGGCCGCGATCAGCGCGCTGGTCAGATCGTCGCCGGGGTCCTTCGCCCGGGCCGCCGCCACCTGGCCGAGGATCGCGACCATCTCGCGGTTGGCGTCCGGGACCCGCTCCGGGGCGGTGTGGGTGGAGACGATCTCGTTGGACAGCTCGTGCAGCCGGTCCTGGTACTGGTCGTCGACGCCCAGGAGCCGGCAGATCACGCTCATCGGCAGCGGCAGCGCGAAGTGGCGGCGCAGGTCGGCCACCCCGTCCGGATCCGCGGCGGCGGCCCCGGCCAGCCGGTCCAGCAGCGTGCCGGTCAGCTCATGGACCACCGGGTGCAGCGCCTCCACCCGGCGCGGGGTGAACGCCCGGGTCACCAGGGACCGCAGCCGCTTGTGGTCCTCGCCGTCCGCGGTGATCATGCCCCGGACGGTGGCGAAGGTCCGCATCGGCCAGCCGGGCGGGAGCTCGTCCCGCTGCAGGGCGGCGAAGTGGCAGGCGTTCTTGGCCACGTCGGGATGGGTGACGAAGTCCTTCAGCTCCTCGTGCCGGGTGATGGCGTACCCCGGTACGTCACCGGGCAGCAGGACCGGGACCGCGGCCCCGCGGGCGCGCAGCTCGTCGTTGACCGCGTGCTGGCGTGCCCCGGTGGGGTCCAGACGGTGCGGTGCGAGGTCGGCGTGCGACACGGGGCATCGGCCATCGGTCATCTGCGGTCTCCTGCGGGGGAGTCGGGGGCCGGGGAGGCGGGGGTCGGAGCCGGGGAGTGCGAGGTCGAAGGAGTCGTGGCGTCGGCGGCGAGTTGCGGCGCCGAGAACCGCACCGGCAGCTTGGCCAGCCCCTTGGACCACGGCGAGGTGATCCACGGAAGCTGCTCCTCCGGCACCGCGATCTCCATATCGGGCAGCCGGTGGCGCAGGGTGTCCACGGCGGTACGGGTGATCAGCCGGGCCGGGTCCCGGGCCGGGCAGGTGTGCGGGCCCGCGCCGAAGGCGAGGTAGGAGCGGTTGCCGACCACCGGCCGCCCGTCCTCGGGCAGCACCTCCGGATCGGCGTTGGCGCCTGCGAGGCCCAGGATGAGCATGTCCCCGGCGCGGATGTCCTGGCCGCCGAAGCGCAGATCGCGGGTGGCGTAGCGGCCGGGGAAGTTCTGGGTGGGCGGCTGGCGCCACAGCACCAGGTCCAGGGCGTCGTCCACGGTGAGATGGCCGTGGGTCAGCGAGGAGCGGAACGCGGGGTCGGTGAGCAGGATCTGGATCGTGGAGGCGATCCAGTTCACCGTGGTGTTGTTCCCCGCGACGATGATCACCACGAGGTTGTGCAGCACCTCCTCGTCGCTGAGCCCGACGGGGTGCTCCAGCAGCCAGGACGTCAGATCCGCGCCCGGCCGCCGCTTCTTCCCGGCGATCAGCTCCAGCAGGATCTGGCCCATCCGCTTGTTGGCGCCGGTGGCGGCCACGGTCGGGGCGACGATCGTGGTGAGCGTCTCGACCAGCCGCGCCCCGTTCTCCTCGTCGAGCCCCAGCAGTTCGGTGACGACCTGCAGCGGCAGGAGACGCGCGTAGCTCTCCACCAGATCCGCCGCGTGCCGGTCGGCGAACCCGGCGACCAGCCGCTCCGCGGTGGCCCGCACCGTACGGATCAGCTCATGGCCGTTGACCCGCCCCAGCGCGTCGGCCACCGCCGAGCGCATCCGGCGGTGCGCCGCGCCGTCGGCGAACAGCAGCGCCGGGCGCCAGCCCACCAGCGGCATCAGCGGGGAGTCGGCGGCCACCCGGCCCTCGCGCAGCGGGCTCCAGCGGCGCGGGTCATGGGAGAAGTACTGCTCGTCGCGGGTGAGATGGAGCAGCTCGCGGTGGCCGATGACCAGCCATGCCTCGACCCGGGGCGCGATCTCCACCGGGACCACCGGACCGTGGTCGCGCCGCATCCGCTCGTACAGGTCGGTCAGCGGACCGTCGAGCGCGGCTCCGTACAGCGGCACCCGGGCGGGGGCCGGGGCGGTCATGACGCCTCCGTGAGTGTCTCGATCAGATGCGAGACGAGCGAGATCAGCGCCTTGACCGAGGACTGGTGCTCCCGGGCGTCACAGATCACCAGCGGGGTGTGCGGGAGCAGATCGAGCGCGGAGCGCAGATCGTCCTCGCTGTGCGGCTTGCTGTCCGGAAAGGCGTTGACCGCGACGGAGAACGGCACATCCAGGTCCTCCAGATGCCCGATGGCGTCGAAGGACGCCTCCAGATCGCGGGTGTCGACCAGCGCGAGCGCGCCCAGCGCGCCGCGCGCCAGGTCCTTCCAGGCGGGGAGGAACCGCTGCTGGCCGGGGGTGCCGAAGAGATACAGCACCAGCTCGCCGCCGAGGGTGATCCGCCCGAAGTCCAGCGCGACGGTGGTCGTGGTCTTCGACGGCCGCACCTTGGTGTCGAGCCGAGCCCCGGCCTGGCTCATCGTCGCCTCGGTGGAGAGCGGCTTGATCTCCGACACCGTGCCGATCAGCGTGGTCTTGCCGACGCCCATCGGGCCGACCACCAGGATCTTGGCGGCCCCGGCCACGCTGGACTGCACGTACATGACGGGGGTGTCGTCCATGTCGTCCATGTCGTCCGTATCGCCCGTCTCGTCCGTATCGCCTGTCTCGTTGGTGTGGTCTGTGCGGGTCGTGCGGTCCGCGTCGCCCTGGCGGGCCGTGGGGTCCGTCTGCGTTGTGCCGTCCGTACCGGCCATCGAGATCTCAGAGCTTGCTCTCAAGCCCATCGAGCACCTTCCTCAGCAAGTCCAAATCGGCACGTTTTCGCTTGACCACCCGGATCGGCGGACGCGCCACGATGTGCCCCCAGTCGATGAGGTCCGCGAGCAGCACCTGCACCACGGCCGGCGGCTGACCGAGATGAGCGGCGACCTCCGCCACCGACAGCAGCCCCTGGCAGTGGTCGGCGATCCGCCGGTACTCGGGCTGCAGATGCGGCGGCAGCGCGCTCCCGGACGCCATGACGAGCGTTTCCAGCGGCAGAGCATCCCGTGAGGAACCGGCGCGCCCCCGTGTGATCACATAGGGGCGCACCGCGGCCGTCGTGCGTTCCTCGCCGGGCGAGCTCATGACGCCGGGCGGCCCATCGGGTCCCGCGGCTGACTGCTCAGATGGGCACCGATCTTCGCGACCAGTAATTGCATCTGCTGGGCCACCAGGCCGACATCCGTCTCGGTGTCGGTGGCCACCCCCAGCGAGGCGCCCTGACCTGCCGAGGTGAACAGCACGAACCCGCTGTCGGATTCGATCATGAGCTGCCGCACCCCCGCCTCGTCGCCGAACAGCAGCGAGACGGTGGACTGGCTGGTCACCGTCAGCGCGGCACAGGCGGCGGCCAGCGACTCGGCCTCGTCCACACCGAGCCGGGACACCTCGCCGGACAGCCCCTCGGCGGAGTCGTGGCCCATGCGCAGACCGTCCTCCGAGACGACGACGGCATGCCGCACCCCGGGGATCCCCGTCAGCGGACGCAGCATCCATCCCACATCGGGCAACTTGGATATGGTTCCGGCCACTACCGGCCTCCTTCTCGGTCTCGGTCTTCTCGGTCCGGACTCTTTTCCTCCGTCAGCGGTACGGCCGCGTCCTCCGCCTCCGCCTCCACCCGCCCGCGGCGGGTGCCGGAGACGACGCTGGTGATGGAGGCGCGGGCGGCCTCCGGCGTCCAGGAGGCGCTGGTGTGCGGGGTGGGCGCGGCGCGGGCGGGGGCGCCGGATGCGGTGGCCATATCGGCCGTGTCGGCCGGGGCGGTCCCGGAGGCCGGGCGGCGGCGGTTGCGGCGCCGGGGCAGCCCGGTGCCGAGCGGCGCGGGGGCCTCGGGGGAGTCGGGGGCGTCGTCCGCGGACAGGCCGTTGAGCGAGCCGCCCCCGGCCGGGTCGGCGGCGGCCGGGCCGAGGCCGGTGCCGCCCGCGTCGTGGCTCACCGTGCCGACGGTCACGGGCTCCACGACCACCGGCCTTTGGTCCGCGGCCCGGACCGCGCTCGTCGGCTCGGTCAGCAGCCGGTGCGGTACGAAGACCACCACCCGCGTCCCGCCGTACGCCGACGCCGTCGACAGCTCCACCCCGAAGCCCAGCTCCCGCGACCAGCGCCCGACACAGGCGAGCCCCAGCCGCGGCACGGCGCCCAGCTGAGCCAGGTCCAGACCGTCCCGCAGCTGTCCCACGGCCTTTTCCAGGACGTCCGGCGGCATGCCGAGCCCGGCGTCGTCGATCTCGATGACCGCGCCCGCCGCGACCTCCCGGACGGCGACCGCGACCTGGGTGCGGGAGGGGGAGAAGACCGTGGCGTTCTCCAGGAGTTCGGCCACCGCGTGCATCAGGCCCTCCACGGCGGGTGCCACCGCGTAGAGGGTCTGCCCGCCGTGGACGTCCACCCGGCCGAACTCCACGATGCGCGACTGCGCGCCCCGCACACAGTCGAAGAGCGACACCGGCCGGGTCTCCCGCCGCGCGGGCCAGATGCCGCACATCACCAGCAGCGTCTGGGCCTTACGGGTCATCTGGGCGGCCGCGTGGTCCGCCTTCATCACCTCGCCCATCAGCCGCGCGTCCTCGACATGCTGCTCGAGACCGTCGAGGACCTGCTGCTGCACCATCGACATGGCGTGCATATTGCGGGCCACGGACTCGAACGACGCCTGCACGGAGTCGCGCAGCCTCCGCTCCCGGCGCGCCGCCTCGTCCAGGTCGCTCTGTACGGCGGCCAGCCGCGCGACCTCTTCGCCGCGCTCGGCCGCCAGCGCACGCTCGCGCGCGGTATTGGCTCGTTCCCGTTCGGAAACGGCTCGTTCTCGCTCGGTCGCGCCACGCGCGTCAGCCAGCGCGCGACGGAGTCTGACCACCCAGGTGAGGCACAGCGACAGCACCAGTACCAGCACCGCGGACGCGGCCACGACGACGGCCTCCGTCCCCGACAGCACCTTTGACACCTCCATCTGGGACACGGCCAGGAAAGGGCAGATACTACTGACCAACTGATCAGTCTGGTCCGGTAGTTGCCAAACTCTCACGAGGGAGACGCCGCGTCCGCACCGGGGTCAGGGTTGCGCGACGCCCGTCCGCGGCAGACACAACAGCAGGCGAGCCCCGCCCCGCGGGCTGGTGAGCACCGTAAGGGTGCCACCGTGGGCGTGAGCGATGTCATTGGCGATGGCGAGCCCGAGACCGGTGCCGCCGTCCTGGCGGGCCCGGGCGTCATCCAGCCGGGTGAACCGCTCGAAAACGCGCTCGCGGTCGGCTTCGGGGATGCCCGGACCGTCGTCGTCCACGGCCAGTTCGACCAGGCCGCCGCGGACCGCCACGGTGATCGAGACGGTGGTGCGGGTGTGCCGGCGGGCGTTGTCGGCGAGGTTGGTGAGCAGCCGGGAGAGCTGCACCTGGCTGCCGGTCACCACGGCCGCCCGCTCCTGCTCCCCGGCCAACGTGAGCGCGCCCGGGTGGCGCCGCACCTCCTCGGCCGCCAGCGCGCCGAGATCCACCGCCGCGGTGCGCGGCGCCTCCTGCGCGTCGAGCCGGGCGAGCAGCAGCAGATCGGAGGCGACGGCCTGCAGCCGGTCGGTGTCCCGCAGCGCCTTGTGCACGGCGGCCGGCCAGTCGGTGCGCGACGGGCGGGTCAGGACCAGTTCGAGCTGGGCGCGTACGGCCGCGATGGGGCTGCGCAGCTCATGCGAGGCGTCGGCCACGAACTGCCGCTGCCGGGTCATGGCCCGGTGCAGCCGGTCCAGCGTGGCGTTCATGGTCCGGGCCAGCCGGTGGATCTCGTCCCGCGCCCGGGGCACCGGCACCCGGCGATGCAGATCGCGCTCGGTGATCTCGGTGAACTCCTGCCGCATCGCGGCGACCGGGCGCAGCGCACGCCCCACGAGCAGCCAGGTGAGCCCCGCCACGAACAGCACCAGCCCGGCGGCCGCGGGGCGGCCTGGCGCAGCAGCAGACCGGTGGCGTTGTCGACGGCGGTGGTCGAGGGGCTCACCTTCACGCTGTACGGCTGCCCGGCCTGGATGGGCTTGCCGGGCTCGGCCGGAAGCATCGTGGAACCGGCCGAGTCCTGCGGGGTGGCCTCCGTCTGCTGCGAGCCGGCCTCGGTCGGCATGGTGGGGGTGACCGTCCGGCCGGAGACGTCCTTGATCGTCACCGCGCCGGGGGCGACGATGAGCGCCCGCTGCGGCGCGGGGTGGGTCAGCGCCAGTTGGCCCTTGATCGCCGCCGCGGCGTTCCTGGCGTCCAGGTCGGCGCTGGCGCGGAGGTTGTGCTGCAGGGCCAGCACCAGTGCCAGCATGCACAGCCCGATCGCGAAGGCCACGGTCCCGGCGGCCGCCAGCACGGCCTTGGCGCGCACGCTCAACCCGGACGTCAGGTGCGGGCGGCGGCCCGTGTGCCCAGGGTCGTCACTGTCAGCCGTGTGCCCGACGTCCTGCCGGACGTCCTTTCCGGCGTCCGCGCTGATGTGCCCCACCGTCTCACCCTCCGTCGCGGGCCAGCAGATAGCCCGCGCCCCGTATCGTGCGGATCGACTGCCGTCCGTACGGCACATCGATCTTCCGGCGCAGGCTCCGGATATAGACCTCGACGAGATTGGCCCCGCCGTCGTACGCGGTGTCCCACACGCTCTGCACGATCTCGGACTTGGAGACCACCTGGCCCGCGCGCCGGGCGAGGTACTCCAGCACGGCGAACTCCTTGGCCGTGAGCGTGACCTCTTCCTTCCCCCGGGCACAGGCCAACGCGGCGGGCTCCAGCCGCAGATCGCCCAGCTCCAGCACATCGGGCCGGTCCAGCCCGCCGCGCCGTACCAGGGCCCGCACCCGTGCGATCAGGACGACGAAGGAGAACGGCTTGGTCAGATAGTCGTCCGCGCCCACGTCGAGCCCATCGGCCTCGTCGTACTCGCCGTCCTTGGCGGTGAGCATCAGGATCGGCGTCCAGTCGCCCTTCTCGCGCAGCCGCGAGCAGAGCTGATAGCCGGAGCATCCGGGGAGCATCACATCCAGCACGATCGCCGCGTATCCGCCGGAGCGGGCGAGTGCCAGGCCGCTGAGCCCGTCCGCCGCCGTCTCGATGGTGAAACCCTCCTGCTCCAGGCCCTCGGTGAGCAGTTCGCGGAGCCGGGCGTCGTCTTCCACCACCAGTATGCGCACGCGGTCAGGATGGCATGGGCAAGCTGAGGCCCCGCTGAACCGGCACCGGTTTCAGCGGGGCCTCAGGAGGTTCAGCGAGGACTCAGCATCGGTGCGCCACGGTGGGTGCGCCGACGGATCAAGGGTCCTTCGGCAGCCAGTTCCACTCCCCGAACGAAGGAGAGCTGTGCCCATGTCCCACTTCCTGCCTCGTGCCACGTCCGCGAAGCGGCGCGGTGTCGTGCTCGCCATGGCGGCCGGTGCCCTGGCGCTGGGTGCCGCGGTCCCCGCCTCGGCTTCGTCCTCGGCCTCGTCCTCCTCCTCGGCGTCGGCCTCCGCCGCCAAGGCGAAGTCGAAGCTCAGCAACCCGGTCACCTGCCGGGTGGTGCACGGCGCGAAGCCCGCCAAGCCCACCAAGCCCGCCAAGCCCGCGAAGCCCGCCACGTCGGTCGAGCTGACCGAGGTGGGCAAGGCCACCGCGGGGGTCAAGGCCGACGGCAAGAAGGTCACCGTGGCGCCGAAGGACGGTGCCCGCGGGCACGGCGACGTCTGCGCCATCCCCACCATCCCCGCCTTCCCGGGCAAGCCCGGCAAGGTGTGCACGGTCGTCATCATCAAGGGCAAGGCCGGGACCGAGGACGACGACTCCGCCGTCCCCGCCCGCCCCACGACGCCGACCAAGCCGGGCAAGCCGACCCTGCCCAGTGAGCCGAGCAAGCCGAGCAAGCCCGGTAAGCCGTCCAAGACCTGCGAGATCGTGGTGATCAAGAAGGGGCACCGCGCCGACGACCGGTCCGCGGACGCGACGAGCGCGGCGGTCGGGGCGACCCGCTCCTGAACCACCGGCCGGCCCGTGGGGGATCGGCCGGCGGCCCGGCGCGCACGGCGCGCCGGGTCCTCGCGCGTTCTGTGGGAAGCACACGCCGGGGCGAGGCGTTCTCCCGTCATGTCGATCATTCACAAGACCACGATGAGTCCGACCAAGGTGGAACTGCTCACGGCCTGGCTGCCGGGGCAGCCGTGGTACGCCGCCGCGCAGCGGGCGCCCGAGCTGTCGCGGGTCGGTGGCTTCCGGCTCGACGACCCGGAGGGCGAGGTGGGCATCGAGTTCATGGTGGTGCGGGACGACGCCGGTGATCGGCCCGCCTGGTACCACGTACCGATGACCTACCGCGCGGCGCCGCTCGACGGAGCCGAGCAGGCCCTCATCGGCACGACCGAGCACGGGGTGCTGGGGCAGCGGTGGATCTACGACGGGTCCCACGACCCGGTGCTCGTGGGCCAGTTGCTCGCGCTCCTCCAGGGCCGCGCCGAACCACAGGCGCAGAGCGTGTCCGACACCCCCGACCCCTCCGTCACCGCCGAGGTGACCGTGGCCGGGTACGAGGTCCCGGCCGGGGCCGCCGAGGCGTCGGCCGTCGCCAACGGGCCGGACGGCACCCGGCTGCTGCTGGGCGACGGGGTCGCCCTCCAGGTGACGCGCGTTCTGCGTCCGGAGTCCGGTGCGGAGACGGCCGGGGTCCGGGGCCATGTCAGCGCGGGCTGGCGGCTGTCGGAGGACGGCGAGGCCCGCGGCCGGTTCGCCGTCCTGTACGACACGGTGTCCTGACGCGCCGTTGGGCTCATGAGCGTGGCGGGAGCGTCGGCGGTGGCCGGTGCTCCCGCCGCGCTCATAAGGCAGACACCGAGTCGATAGATCCAATGAATTGATGCCACAGAGGCGAAGTCAGGCGGATTCTGCCGTCTATATTGACGTCTTCCTCTTATAGATCCTACCTTTCCCGGGGCCACTCCACGAGTTCCAGCAGGGTTCCAACAGGTTCCAGCAAGGTTCCGCAGGGAGGGACATGTCGGAGTACGTACGCTCACGCACCCGGACCGCCCGCAAGGCCCCCGGATTCGCCGCCGTCGCGGCCGTCCTCGCCACCCTCGGCGCCGCCTTCGGCGGCACCGCCGACGCCGTCGCGCGGGCGCCGCGCCCCGCCCCCGATGTGTATGTCGCGCCGAACGGCGACGACCGCGCGCCCGGCACCCGCACCGCCCCCGTCCGCACCCCCGAGCGCGCCCGCGACCTCGTACGGCAGCGCACCGACCGCCTCACCGCCGACCTCACGGTGCACCTCGCGCCGGGTACGTACCGCCTCGCCCGCCCGCTCGTCCTCGACTCCCGTGACTCCGGGGGCAAGGGGCACCGCGTCATCTGGCAGGGCAGCAAGGGCACCGTGTTCAGCGGTGGCCGGGCCGTCCAGCGCTGGAAGCCGGTCAAGGGCAGGTCCGGGCTGTGGTCGGCGCCCGCGCCCGCCGGGCTGGACAACACCCGGCAGCTGTATGTGAACGGCGTCCGCGCCCAGCGGGCGCGCGGGCCGATACCGGTGACGCTCAAGTCCACCGCCACCGGCTACACCGCGTCCGCCGACACCCTCGCCCGCTGGCGCAACCCGTCGGACATCGAGTTCGTCTACCCCAGCGGTGAGGCGCTGTGGAACATCCAGCAGTATGGACTCGGCCCCTGGACCGAACCGCGCTGTCCGATCGGCTCGATGAGCGGCACCACCGTCACCATGGCCCAGCCGTGCTGGGACAACTCCACCAAGCGCGTGGAGTTCCCCGACATCCCCGGCCGCAGCATCAACATGGTCGGCCCCGCCAAGCTCACCAGTGACGCACTGCCCGGCTATGTCGAGAACGCCTTCGAGGTCCTCGACCAGCCCGGAGAGTGGTACCTCGACCGGCACACCCGCACCGTCTACTACCGCCCGCGCGCCGGGGAGAACCCGCGCACCGCGGAGGTGGAGGCGCCGGTCCTGGAGAAGCTGGTCGACGGGCGGGGCACCGGAAGCGCGCCGCTGCACGACATCGCCCTGCGAGGCATCCAGTTCTCGTACGCCACCTGGCTCACCCCCTCCTCGCCCGAGGGCTTCTCCGAGGTGCAGGCGGGCTACACGGTGACCGGGGCGGAGGGCTGGAAGACCCAGGGGCTGTGCGAGTACACCCCGGGCGGCAGCTGCCCGTACGCGTCCTGGACCAGGATGCCCGGCAACGTGGCCATCAGCCACGGCCGCGACCTGGAGTTCTCCGACAACGCCTTCGTCCACCTCGGCGCGGCCGGACTCGAACTCGGCACCGGAACGCAGAACACCGCCGTGCGCGGCAACGTCTTCACCGACATCTCCGGCAACGGCATGGAGATCGGTGGGGTCGACGCCCCCCGGCCCGGCAGCGACGCCGACCTCACCCGCAAGGTGTCGGTGACCAACAACCACCTCTACGCGCTGCCCCGCGAGTACCACGGCGGTGTCGCCATCCTCAACGGCTACACCCAGCACAACACCATCGCCCACAATCAGATCGACCATGTCGGCTACTCGGGGATCTCCATGGGCTGGGGCGGCTGGCCCGACAAGATCGGCAAACCGGCCACCGCCAATGTGTCGCACGACAACTCGGTCGCCAGCAACCTCATCTACGACTACATGCAGGCCCTCGACGACGGCGCGGGCGTCTACACCCAGGGCCTCACCGGCAGTTCCCTCGACAACGGCGAGAAGATCACCGGCAATGTCATCCACGACGGGTGGGGGCTGGGCCGGACCGTCTACACCGATAACGGCTGCACCTATGTCACGGTCGAGGGCAACGTCCTCTACGGCGCCCAGGCCAACGTCCTCAGCGCACACGTCGACTACCGCGACAACCTCGGCAACAACGACCCGACCCGCATCGTCGGCAACTACTGGGAGCAGGGCGACCGCGACGGCACTGACAAGGGCGTGGTGACCAGCGGCAACCACATCCTGGCCGACCCCTCGAAGGCCCCGGCCGACATCGTGGCCGCGGCCGGTCTCGAACCCCGCTACCGAGGGCTGCTCGACCGCACGTTCGCCGCCCGCTCGGTGCCCGAAGCACCCACCCGCGTGGGCGACTTCGCGGCGGACGGCTCGGCGTACGTCACCTGGAACCCGTCGTACGTCGATGGCGGGTCCCCGGTCACCTCGTACACCGTCACCGCCACCGACGGCACCCACACCGTCTCCACCACCGTCCCGGCGGCGCGCTTCAAGCGCACCGCGTACGCGGTGGTCGACGGGCTCACCAACGGCACGCCGTACACGGTGACCGTCACGGCCCGGAACCGGGTGGGGCAGAGCGAGAGGTCGCCGGCCGCCGCCCCCGTCACGCCCACCGCCGGCGGCCCCGGCGCCCTGCCCGCCGCCTCCACCGGCGTGAAGGCCAACGCGGAGGTTACGGCCGCCAGGCTCTCCTGGACCCCGCCCAAGACCACCGGCGACACTCCGGTCATCGGCTACCGCATCACCGTCTCCGACGGCCGCGCCATCACGGTGACGGGGCGCGATGTCCTGGTGGCCCAGCCCCGGGCCAAGGGGATGCTGCGGGTGATCGGCAATCTGCGTCCGGCCACCGCGTACACCTTCTCGATCGCGGCATTGACGGCCACCGGCACCGGCGCGTCTGCCGAGGTGTCCGTCACGACGCCAACGGCCCTGCCGCGGTCCCCCTCGTAGGGCACTGCGTGGTGGGGCGGTCCGGCAGGTGTCACACATGCCGGGGGTGATCGGTCTCTTTCCTCACCGAGCCCCTCGACCGCGGTTCGGAACTGCGCTGCTATCCGCGCGATCCGGACGGCCACCTCATCGAGGCGGGTCAGTCGACCGGCCTGCTTCACGGTCTCCATGCCGATTGACACCCCCTCTCTCACTCCTCATGGAGAACAACCACCCCGTCCGGGCAGAGCGTGAAAGCTCAAATCATGCTCTGAAACCGCGTCGATCCGGGTTCATCACCGTTCAGAGGGACAAAACTGACGGTAAGTGAGTAGTACGGATGGACTCGGATGGACGTGGATGGACGGGGGCATTCCGATGTGGGCCATATCCAGACGCCCCGCCTCGGCGGGGCCACAGGAGCCGGCGGACCAGGCGCTGGACCTCTATGACATCGCCTATCTGGTGGGCGGGCGGCGGTGGGTGATCCAGACCCTCCTGATAGCGCTTCAGGAGCGGGATGTGATCACCCTCCGGCGCTCCCGGATACACGCCAAGGCGGCGGGGGAGGCCGGGCACCCGGTCGAGCGCGCGCTCATCGCGCTGTGCCCCCGCTCGAAGCCGGTGGACCATGTGGTCCCCACGCTGCTCGGCGGACCCGAGCTGGAGGCGATCCGGGATCGGCTCGCCTCCGGCGGTCTGCTCACCCGTCTCCGGGGCCGCCCCACCCGCACGGGCCGGCGCCGGGTGGAGGCGGCCGTGCGGGAGGGGGCGCTCCCCTCGTACGTCTTCCACGGCCCCGTCGTCGTCCCGGAGCCGGCGCGGCGCAAGGCCGTCAGCGCGGCGATCCCCATCCCGAACGGCGATCCGGCCTACTGGGAGCGGCACACCCTCATCGCCTACGACCCCGGCTACCCCGACCACGCGTCCTTCTACGAGACACACTCGTGGGGCGACGACCGCGGCGGAAGCCATGGCGGCGGCTACGGTGGCGACCACAGCGGTGGTCACGGCGGAGGCCACCACTCCTGCGGCGGCGGCGGCGGTGGCGGGGGCGGCGACTAGGTAGCCGTCAGGCGGTGGCCGCGTCCTCGTACGGGGTGGGGCAGCCCTGTGTGGCGGTCACGGCGGTCAGCAGCACCACCGAGTCCTCCAACGCCCGCAACCCGTGCCGCTCATGCGGGATCTCCTGCACCTGGCCCGCGATGAGATCCATCCGGTCGCCGCCGCCGGTCAGCCGTACATGCCCGTGCAGCACCTGGAGACTGGCCGCCGGAGGAGCGTTGTGCTCATCGAGCTCGCAGCCGGAGACCATGGCGATCACGCTCTGCCGCAGCGGGCCGTCGTGCAGGAACAGATGTGCGCTGCGCCCGTGCGGATCGGCCTTGGCCTGGTCCAGATGGTGGCGCGCGAGCGTGGTGAGGTCATCCATGAGTGCCCCTCGATCGGTCCGGTCTGATCGTTGGCGGGTTCCCTCAATCCTCACCGGCTAGCGTGGTGGGCGCCAGTTAGCAGCCGCGCCGTACGACCGCGCCGTGGAGAGAGGTACCGCAGCAGTGGCCGACTACCTGACCGTACTGACCACCGCCGACACCCCCGAGAAGGCCGAGGCGCTGGCCCGCGGGGCGATCGAGGCCCGGTTGGCGGCCTGTGCGCAGATCAGCCAGCCCGTGACATCCGTATACCGGTGGGAGGGGGAGGTCGAGACGGCGGCCGAGTGGCAGGTGCTGTTCAAGACCACCGCCGCGCGCTACGACGAGCTGGAGGCCCATATCCGCGAGGCGCACGACTACGAGACGCCCGAGGTCATCGCGATGCCCATCGTGAACGGCAGCGAGGACTATCTGGCGTGGGTGGTGTCGGAGACCACGATCGGCTGACGGCGACTCGTGGCCGGGGGCGAGGGCTGAGGGGGCGAGGGCTGAGGGGGGGCGAGGGCTGAGGAGGCGACGGCTCAGCGGGAGCCGGAGGGCCTCCGCCCCGCCAGCGCCCGCTCGATCCCCCGCTCCCGTGGCCCCAGAAAGTGCGGATCCGGCTCGAACGCCGCGTCCAGGGCCGCTTTGCCCGCCGCCACGACCTCCCGCGTCCCACCGAAGTACCAGGTCACATCGTGCGGCTCGTCGACCGCGACCCCGTACGCGTCGATCCCGGCCGCCCCGCACAGCGCAAGCGCCCGCCGCACATGGAACCCCTGGCTCACCAGCACCGCCTTGTGCACCCCGAAGACCCGCCGGGCCCGGCTGCAGGAGTCCCAGGTGTCGAAGCCCGCGAAGTCGCTCACGATCCGCCGGTCCGGCACCCCGCGCTTGACGAGATACGCGCGCATCGCGTCCGGTTCGTCGTAGCCATGGCGGCTGTTGTCCCCGGTGACGAGCAGCGCACGTACCCTGCCGTCCTGGTAGAGCCGTACGGCGGCGTCCAGCCGGTGCGCCAGATACGGCGACGGCTCCCCGTTCCACAGCCCCGCCCCGAAGACCATGCCCACCGGGGCCGAGGGCACATCGGCGACCGTATGGATCCGGTCGTCCGTGCTCAGTCGCAGCCAGGTCGCCGGGAGCAGGGCCAGTACGCAGATGAGGACGCCCCCCTGCACCAGCCGCCGCCACCCCCGCCGCGTCCGCGGCAACCGCCTCCGCGCCCACCCCAGCATGCGCTCCCCCTCTTCGCATCACCGATCCGGTCGCGCTGTGGGACGCGGGAGAGGGGGTGGCGGTTGCGTCGGTTACTCGGTGGTTTTCTCCTCTTCCGGCTCCTCGGTCTCTAGGAAGATGTTCGTGTCGAGCTCAAAGTCGAACGGCGCGGGGATGGGCAGCGGCTTGCCGAACGGGACGGTCATCCGTGCGTGGTAGCCGCGGTCCGACGGGTCCCAGAAGGCCGTGATCTCCTCGGCCTGCATGTCGACCACGAGGTAGATCGGCACATGGCGACCGTAGACCTCGAGCTTCTCCTGCCAGTCGACATCCCGGGTGGAGACGGATGTGAACTCGGCGACGAGGGACAGCGCCTCGCTATCGGCATGCCGTCCCTCGACGCCCCGGAATGCCTTGCCGTCCGCGATGAACAGATCCGGCCCGAACGCCCGCTCAGCGGAGGGGAAGGTGAAGAGGAAAGGCGATGTCTCCGCGATGTGCCCCTTGGGCGCATGGGGCTCCAACCGCAGCCGAAGCTCCCGCATGGGCCACAGGTATGGCAGCCTCGACCACGGCGACACGACGATCTTCCCCCTGATGAGCTCGGCCTTGAAGCCGTCCGGTGTATCCAGTTCCTCTGTGGTCCGGAGCAGTACCTCGAACCCCTTTCGGGGCTCCTCAGCGTCCGGTGTCTCTGTGGTCATTGGCCGCTCCAATATCGCGGTCACCGTGTCCTCCATCTGCTACGGAGCGTACTGTCTCGCTCACCGTAGCGACGGGTCCCCGGCAGTATCCGTCTTCCGTTCGCATTACCCCCACAAGGGTGATGCATCCGCTCCCGCATAGCCTTGACCAGTCATTCCGCACCGCCGAGGACCAGCAGGTGATCCCCTCCATGCGCCCGATCCCCACCGCAGAGCTCCATCTCCACATCGAGGGCACGCTGGAGCCCGATCTGGCCTTCGCGCTCGCCGAGCGCAACGGGGTCGAGCTGCCGTACGCCACCCAGGAGGAGCTGCGGGCCGCGTACTCCTTCAGCGATCTGCAGGACTTCCTGAACCTCTACTACGCGCTGATGACGGTGCTGCGCACCGAGGACGACTTCGCCGACCTCACCCACGCCTATCTCGCCCGCGCCCGTGAGCAGGGTGTGCGCCATGCCGAGATCTTCTTCGACCCGCAGGCGCACACCGCGCGTGGCGTCGAGATCGATGCCGTCATCCGCGGGATCTGCCGTGCGCTGGACGCGGCGCCGGGGACGTACGGCATCACCACGCGCCTGATCATGTGCTTCCTGCGCGACGAGAGCGCCGAGTCGGCCCTGGAGACGTTCGAGGCGGCCCGCCCCCACCTGGACCGGATCGCCGCCGTCGGCCTGGACTCGGCGGAGGTCGGGAATCCGCCGTCGAAGTTCCGCGAGGTGTACGCGCTCGCGCGGGAGGCCGGGCTGAAGTGCGTCGCGCACGCGGGGGAGGAGGGGCCGCCCGCGTATGTGTGGGAGGCGCTGGACATCCTCGGCGTGGACCGCGTCGACCACGGGGTGCGCTGTCTGGAGGACGAGGCGCTGGTGGCCCGGCTGGTCGCGGACCGGACCCCGCTGACCGTCTGCCCCCTGTCGAACGTCCGGCTGCGCGTCGTGGACCGCCTGGAGGACCATCCGCTGCCCGCGATGCTGGACGCCGGTCTGCTGGTGACGGTCAACTCCGACGACCCCGCCTACTTCGGCGGCTACGTGGCCGACAACTTCACCGCCGTACGGGACGCGCTCGGCCTCGACGAGACCACCCTGCGCACCCTGGCCCGCAACTCCTTCGAGGCCGCCTTCCTGGACGAGGAGACCCGGGCGGCATACCTGAAGGAGGTCGAGGGCTGGACCCGCTGAGCCGTGGGGCGATCAGCCATCAGCCCTCGGCCAGCTCCAGCCGCACCGCGCACACCTTGAACTCCGGCATCCGCGACACCGGATCCAGCGCCGGATTCGTCACCGTATTGGCCCGCCCCGGCCCCGCCCAGTGGAACGGCATGAACACCGTGTCCGGCCGGATGTCCCGGCTGATGCGGGCCGGGGCCACGGCGCGGCCACGCCGGGAGACCACCGCGATCGGCACGCCCTCGGCCGCCCCCAGCCGTTCGGCGAGCAGCGGATGGAGCTGGACGTAGGGGCCGGGCGCGGCCTCGTTGAGCTCGGCGACCCGCCGGGTCTGGGCGCCCGACTGGTACTGGGCCAGCACCCGGCCCGTCGTCAGCAGCACCGGATACGCGGCGTCCGGCTCCTCGGCTGCCGGGCGATGGCTGACGGGGGCGAAGCGGGCCCGCCCGTCGTCGGTGGCGAACCGGTCGAGGAACAGCCGCGGCGTACCGGGATGCGGACCGGGCCGCTCGGCCTCTGCGTTCTCCGAGTCGGCACCCGCCACCCCCTCGAAGCCGCTCTCCTCCGCGCGCTCCGGACAGGGCCAGAACACCCCGTCCTCCTCCGCGATCCTCCGGTACGTGATGCCCGAGTAGTCCGCCGGTCCCCCGGCCGAGGCCCGCCGCAGCTCCTCGAAGACCTCCTCCGCGTCGGCCGGGAACCCCTTCTCCCAGCCGAGCCGGGCCGCGAGCCCGCTCAGCACCGACAGATCCGTGCGCACGCCCGGCGGCGGGGTGAGGGCCGCCCGGCGGAGGATGACCCGGCCCTCCAGGTTGGTCATGGTCCCGGTCTCCTCGGCCCACTGCGCCACCGGCAGGACCACATCGGCGAGCGCGGCGGTCTCCGAGAGCACGACGTCGGCGACCGCCAGGAAGTCCAGCGACCGCAGCCGGGACTCCACATGGGCCGCACGCGGGGCGGAGACCAGCGGATTGGAGCCCATCAGCAGCAGCGCCCGGACGTCCCGGCCGAGCGCGTCCAGGAGTTCGTAGGCGCTGCGCCCCGGTCCGGGGAGGGCGTCGGGCTCCACGCCCCATACGGCCGCCACATGGGCGCGCGCGGCCGGGTCGGTCAGCTTGCGGTAGCCGGGCAGCTGGTCGGCCTTCTGGCCGTGTTCGCGGCCGCCCTGGCCGTTGCCCTGGCCGGTCAGGCAGCCGTAGCCGGACAGCGGGCGGCCCGCGCGGCCGGTGGCCAGGCACAGGTTGATCCACGCGCCGACGGTGTCCGTGCCCTTGGACTGCTGCTCGGGGCCCCGGGCCGTCAGCACCATCGAGTTCTCGGCGTCGCAGAACATCGCGACCGCCTTACGGAGGGCAGGGACGGGGACGCCCGTGATCCGCTCCACCAGCTCCGGCCAGTGGGCCATCGCGGCGGCCCGCGCCTCGGGCCAGCCGCTGGTGCGCCGTTCGACGAACTCCTCGTCCACCCGGCCCTCCGCGACCACCAGGTGCAGCAGCCCCAGCGCCAGCGCGAGATCGGTACCGGGCCGCGGCGTCAGATGCAGATCCGCCTGCTCCGCCGTACGGGTGCGCCGGGGATCGACCACGATCAGCCGGCCGCCCGCCTCCTTCAGCTCGGTCAGATAGCGCAGCGCGGGCGGCATGGTCTCGGCCAGGTTCGAGCCGACCAGGACGACGCATCCGGTGCGGGCCACGTCCGCCAGCGGGAACGGCAGCCCGCGGTCCAGCCCGAAGGCCCGCTGATGGGCGGCGGCGGCCGAGGACATGCAGAACCGGCCGTTGTAGTCGATCTGCGAGGTGCCGAGCACCACCCGGGCGAACTTCCCCAGCGCGTACGCCTTCTCGTTCGTCAGCCCGCCGCCGCCGAAGACCCCCACGGCGTCGCGGCCGTGCGCCCGGCCGGTGGCCTCGAGGCCTTCGGCGATCCGGTCGAGGGCCTCCTCCCAGGTGGCCGGTTCGAGCCGACCGGAGTCAGGGCGGCGGACCAGCGGCTCGGTCAGACGCACCCGGGAGGAGAGCACAGCGGGCGCGGTGCGGCCCTTACCGCAGAGCGCGCCGCGGTTGACGGGGAAGGCGGTGCGCTCGATGACCTCGACGCCGCCCGTCCCCCCGTCCGTTGGCACCGGGCGCAGCGTCATCCCGCACTGCAGCGAACAGTAAGGGCAGTGCGTGTCGACGGGGGCGGGGTCGGGGGCGGGGGAGTGCTCCCCGGGAACGTGCGCCATGCCAAGGAGGGTGCTACGCCCGTGTTACGGCCCGCGTCGCCCCGGATTACGCCTGGGGGAAGCGGACCTCAGCACGGGGTCCGGCGGCCGGTGATATCGGCGCAACCACCCGTCACGGCCGCGCAACGGCGGTGCAATCTGCCGCTGCCAGGCTCTGGCCATGACGCCCCACTCCGGTTCTCCTGGCCCCGACAGCACGACGGACCTCGACAGTGCCCAGCGGCTCATGACCCGGTTCACCGCACAGCTCACCACCCAGCTCGACCGGCTGGGCCACGGCAACCGCCGTGGCAGCCATGAGGGCGTTCGCCAGGGTGGCCGTGACCGGCCGCCGACGCTCGTCGCCGTCGCCCACGGCAGCCGGGACCCCGAGGCGCTGCGCACCGTGACCGCGCTCCTGGACCGCGTCCGCGCGCTCCGCCCCGGGCTGCCCGTACGCCTCGGCCATATCGAGCTCAACCAGCCGCTGCTGGCCGACACGCTGGCCGCGCTGCGCGGTGAGGCCGTGCTCGTCCCGCTGCTCCTGAGCCGCGGCTACCACACCAAACAGGACATCCCGGACGCCGTCGCCGCCGCGCCCCACCTGGCCGCCCGGATCGCCGCCCCGCTCGGCCCGGACCCCCTGCTCGCCGAGGCGCTGCACGCCCGGCTGGCGGAGGCAGCCCGCCGCGCGGGGGCTCCGTACGGGACCGGCGACGGGGCTCCGCACGGGACCGGCGCCGCGGGCGTCGCGGCTCCGCACCGGGCGGGCGTCGTCCTGGCCGCGGCGGGCTCCCGAGACCCGGACGCGGCCGTCGACGTGGCCCGGACCGCCGCTCTGCTCAGCGCCCGGCTCGGCGGTATGCCCGTCCTGCCCGGCTACGCCTCCGGCTCCGGGCCCACCGTGCCCGAGGCCGTACGGGCCCTGACCGCCCTCGGCCATGACCGGGTCGCCGTCGCCTCCTACTTCACCGCACCCGGCCGCTTCGCCACCCAGTGCGCGAACGCCGTTCAGGAGCTGAGCGCCACCCCCCGGGTCGCGGCCGCCCCGCTCGGCGCCCATCCGGCGGTGGCGCGCCTCGTAGTGCGCCGTTACGAACAGGCCATCGCCTCTGCGCCCTTGTCACCCCCGGCGGCTACCGTCGGTGTATGAGTCGCAGCGCACCACCTGAACCGGATCCGGCCCCTCCGACCGGTGCCCCCGAGGCCGACACCGGCCACGTCCCCGGCTATGCCCCGGCGGACCTCGAGCGCTGGGCGCCCGAGCCCGACAAGCGGCCGGGCCGGACCGCCTTCCAGCGGGACCGGGCGCGGGTGCTGCACTCCGCCGCGCTGCGCAGACTGGCCGGGAAGACCCAGGTGGTGCCCGCCGCACCGGCCGCCGACCCCGGACCGGCCGGGCGCGCCCTGGCCTACGACGCCACGCCCCGTACCCGGCTCACCCACTCGCTGGAATGCGCCCAGGTGGGCCGTGAGCTGGGGGCCGCCCTCGGCTGCGACCCGGATCTGGTGGAGACGGCCTGCCTCGCCCATGACCTCGGCCATCCGCCGTTCGGCCACAACGGCGAGCGGGTGCTCAACGGGATCGCCGAGCCCTGCGGCGGCTTCGAGGGAAACGCGCAGTCGCTGCGGCTGCTGGCCCGGCTCGAACCGAAGCGGTTCGTCCCCGGCCCGGAGGCCGGTGAGCCGGTGAGCGTGGGCCTCAACCTCACCCGCGCCGCGCTGGACGCCGCCACCAAGTACCCCTGGCCGCGTGGAGGCCATCCGTACAGCCCCCGCTCCCCGAAGTTCGGGGTCTACGAGGACGACCTCCCGATCTTCGCGTGGTACCGGCAGGGCGCCCCCGACGGCCGTACGACCTTCGAGGCCCAGGTCATGGACTGGGCCGACGATGTCGCCTACTCGGTGCACGACGTCGAGGACGGGCTGCACGCGGGCCATCTCGACCCCGCGAGCCTGCTCGCCGAGCCCGAGCGCCGCGAGGTCTTCGCCGTCGCCGCCGACCGCTACGCCCCGGGGGCCGAGCCCGGGGAGCTGGCCGAGGCGCTGGACCGGCTGCTGGGCCAGGAGTGGTGGCCGCACCGCTACGACGGCTCGTCCGTCGCCCAGGCCCGCCTCAAGGACGCCACCAGCCAGCTCATCGGCCGCTTCTGCCTGGCCGCCGAGGGCGCCACCCGCGCGGCGTACGGCACGGGCCGCTTCACCCGCTACCACGCCGAGCTGGTCGTCCCCCGCGCCGCCCGCCTGGAGTGCGCGGTCCTCAAGGCGGTCGCCGACCGGTATGTCATCCAGCGCGCCGACCAGGAGCTGGTCCGGGCCGATCAGCGCGTCGTCATCGCCGAGCTGGGCGATGCCCTGATCGCCCGCGCCCCCGTCGGCCTGGACCCCCAGTTCCGCGCGCTTTTCGACGCGGCCGGGGACGACCGGGGCCGGCTGCGGGCGATCGTCGACCAGATCGCCTCCCTGACCGACACCTCGGCCCGGTGGCTCCACGCCCGGCTCACCGCGTGAACCGCCGCCGCCGGATCCGGCTTGCGTGCACACGTCCGGCGTACGGGCCCTTCCGGACGCACGCGCGGTGCGGGAGGCTCCCCTGTGACACAGCTTTCGGAACAGGGCGCCGCACAGCTTTCGGCACAGGTTTCGGGCACGGATATTCGGCACAGCCTCTGGCACAGCCATGGGCGCGGCATGTGCACCGCTTTCGGAGAGCACGACCTGACGCGACCGGGGTAAGGCACTCATAGAGGCACTGCTCGGCACTGCTCGGCAGCGAGGAGGACACAAGTGGTCGACGCACACCAGACATTCGTCATCGTCGGAGGGGGGCTGGCCGGGGCGAAAGCCGCGGAAACCCTGCGAGCGGAGGGCTTCACCGGGCGGGTGATCCTCATCGGTGACGAGCGCGACCACCCCTATGAGCGGCCCCCGCTGTCCAAGGGCTTCCTCACCGGCAGCCAGGAGCGCGACAGCGTCTTCGTCCATGAGCCCGCCTGGTACGCCCAGGCCGATATCGAGCTCCACCTCGGCCTGCCCGCCGTCCACCTGGACCGCGCCGCCAAGGCCGTGACCCTGGGCGACGGCACCCGGGTCCACTACGACCGGCTGCTGCTGGCCACCGGCGCCGAGCCGCGCCGCCTCGACATCCCCGGCACCGATCTGGCCGGGGTCCACCATCTGCGCCGGCTCGCCCACGCCGAGCGACTCAAGGGCGTCCTCACCACCCTCGGCCGGGACAACGGCCAGTTGGTCATCGCGGGCGCGGGCTGGATCGGCCTCGAAGTCGCGGCCGCCGCGCGTGGCTACGGCGCCGAGGTGACCATCGTCGAGCCCGAGCCCACCCCGCTCCACCCCGTCCTCGGCCCCGAGCTGGGCGCCCTCTTCGCCGACCTCCACGGCGACCACGGCGTCCGCTTCCGCTTCGGTGCCCGCCTTACCGAGATCACCGGCCAGGACGGCATGGTGCTGGCCGCCCTCACCGACGACGGCGAGGAGCATCCCGCCCACAGCGTCCTGGCCGCCATCGGCGCTGCCCCGCGCACCGCCCTCGCCGAGGCCGCGGGCCTGGAGGTGGTGGACCGCGCGGCGGGCGGCGGCATCGCGGTCGACACCGCGCTGCGCACCAGCGACCCGGACATCTTCGCGGCGGGCGACGTCGCCTCCGCCCCGCTCGGCTTCCTCGAGGGCACCCCCGTACGGGCCGCACTGCCGCCGAGCGCCCGGCTGCGCGTCGAGCACTGGGCCAACGCCCTGAACGGCGGCCCGGCGGCGGCCCGCGCCATGCTCGGCCAGGACGTCGCGTACGACCGGGTGCCGTACTTCTTCTCCGACCAGTACGACGTCGGCCTGGAGTACTCCGGCTACGCCCCGCCCGGCTCGTACGACCAGGTGCTGGTGCGCGGCGACGTCGGCAAGCGGCAGTTCATCGCCTTCTGGCTGAACGACGGCCGGCTCCTCGCGGGGATGAACGTCAACGTCTGGGACGTCACCGAATCGATCCAACGGCTCATCCGCGGCGGCGACCAGCTCGACCCGGCGGTCCTGGCCGACCCGTCGGTCCCGCTGACCTCGCTGCTCCCCTAGGCCCTCGGGCACGTTCCCGCCGGGGTACGGCAGGCGACGGACAGCCATGTCGGACCCCGGCCGTAGAATTCGGGCGTGGCAGGCAGGATCAACGATGACGACGTGAAAGCGGTGCGGGCTGCGGTCCCGATCGACGCCGTCGTGTCCGAATACCTCCAGCTGCGCAACGCGGGGGGTGGCAATCTCAAGGGCCTGTGCCCCTTCCATGACGAGAAGTCCCCGTCCTTCCAGGTCAGCCCCAGCAAGGGGCTCTACTACTGCTTCGGCTGCCAGGCGGGCGGCGACACCGTCGACTTCGTCATGAAGATCGACCACCTCTCCTTCGCCGAGACGATCGAGCGGCTGGCCTCCCAGGCCGGTATCACCCTGCGCTACGAGGAGGGCGGCTACACCCCCGGCCGCCAGCAGGGCGAGCGCACCCGGCTGGTCGAGGCCCATAAGGCGGCCGCGCAGTTCTATGTCGAGCAGCTGGAGCGCCCCGAGGCGGAGATCGGCCGCACCTTCCTGGCCGAGCGCGGCTTCGACCAGGCCGCCGCGCAGCACTTCGGCGTCGGCTACAGCCCGGCCGGCTGGGACCACCTCGTCCGCTATCTGCGCGGCCGCGGTTTCACCGACAAGGAGCTGATCCTCTCCGGGCTCGTCCAGGAGGGCCGGCGCGGCCCCATCGACCGCTTCCGGGGCCGGCTGATGTGGCCGATCCGGGACATCTCCGGCGAGGTCGTCGGCTTCGGCGCCCGGAAGCTGCGCGACGACGACAACGGCCCGAAGTACCTCAACACGCCCGAGACCCCGCTCTACCGCAAGTCCCAGGTCCTCTACGGCATCGACCTCGCCAAGAAGGACATCGCCAAGGCCGGCCGGGCGGTGGTGGTCGAGGGCTATACGGACGTCATGGCCTGCCATCTCGCGGGGGTCACCACCGCCATCGCCACCTGCGGCACCGCCTTCGGCGGCGACCACATCAAGATCCTCCGACGGCTGCTGATGGATAACTCTCGGGCGAAGGTGATCTTCACCTTCGACGGGGATGCCGCCGGACAGCGCGCTGCTCTACGAGCCTTCGAGGACGACCAGAAATTCGCGGCAAGCACGTCCATCGCGGTCAGTCCCGGGGGGATGGACCCCTGCGAGCTCCGGCTCGCCCACGGTGACGAGGGGGTACGGCAACTTGTGGAGCAGAGCACGCCGCTGTTCGAGTTCGCTATCCGCTCGCTGGTTGAGCAGCACGACTGTGAGTCGCCCGAAGGCCAGGCGGCGGCACTGCGGGATGCTGCTCCGATCGTGGCGCATATCAAAGACCTCTCCATCCGCCACAAGTACGCCGTGATGCTCTCGGGGCTACTCGGCTACGTGACCGACAACCAGTTCGTCGTCGAGCGGGTGGCTCAGCTTGCCCGCTGGGCGCACGAACGGGGACAGGGGGGGCGCAGTGAGCTGCTGAAGGGCTTGGCTCGTAGCTCGTCAGCAGGCAGCGGTGCGCCGCAGCCGTCCCGCGGCTCCGGTCCTCATCCGCAGAATGGAGGCCGCGGGTCCGGCAACGCGAGCCCTGACCCTGGTGCGCCGCAGGCACAACGCGGTCCGGCGCTGAATCTGCGCAGCCCCGCCCACCGTGTCGAGCGCGAGCTGCTCAAGCTGGCGCTTCAGCATCCGGACCTGGTCTCCCCGGCCTTCGACGCCTACGGCATCGACGAGTTCACCGCCCCGCCGTACGCGGCGGTGCGCCGCACCATCGAGGACGCGGGCGGTACGGCCGCCGCCGACGCCGACTATCTCGCCCGGGTCCGCGAGGCGGCGCCCGACGACACGGTCCGGGCGATGGTCACCGAGCTCGCCGTCGAGCCGCCGCACACCCGCCGCGACCCGGACGAGGTGTACGCGGGCGTGCAGCTGGTGGCGGTGCGGCTGGCAGCCGTGAATCAGCGCGTGAGCGAGGTGCGGGGCGCCCTCCAGCGCCTGGGGCAGCACGCGGACCCCGCCCACCTCGCCGCCGTGCAGAACGAGCTGTGGGTGCTGCAGCAGTACGGCCAGTCCCTCCGGGACCGGGGCGCGGCGGCGCTGTAGGCCGAGCGGGCGGTGCGGGTAGCGACGGCGGTAAGGGCGGTAGGGGGCCGATGGATGGGTTCCGGCCAGCCCGTTCATGCCTCGGCGGGCGGGCCGGAGGGGGCGCTGTAGCCGCCGGGTAGTCGTACGGTCACGGGCCGCTGAGCAAAAAGTGCCCGCACGCCCCTCGTGGCGGGCCTGTGTCGTACTCCACACTGGGGTGCGGTGCCTGAGTCCTCGGAGCGCGGCGGTGTTGGTCAGGTAGGGCCGGAATCCCCCGCAGGTCCGCTCATGATGTACGGGACGGACGGCGGCGCGGCCGCCGTGCCGTGCCCGATCGTTCTGCCCCCTCAGCAGCGATCACCCTGGAGGTCGCCCCCGTGCAGACCCAGACCCTCACCGACGCGGCCCTCGCGGCCTCGCCGCACCCCGTGTCCGCCCGCCCGCCCGGCGCCGCACCGGTAGCGCCGGTCGTGCCCGAGGACCCGGCGGACCTCGCCCCGGAGGGTGCACCGGAGAGCGACCAGGACGCCGCACCGGACGCCCTGGCCGACCTGGCTGCCGACTCCGGCCCCGACCACGACTCCGGCCCCGACGGCTCCCCCGAAGCGGAATCCGTCGAGCCGGTCGAGCCCATCGAGCCGGTCGAGCCCGTCGAGAGCGTCGATACCGCCGTAGAGCCCGTCGAGCCGATCGAGCCGCCCGCTCGCGCCGACACCAGCGGCCCCTCCGCCGACCTCTTCCGCCAGTACCTCCGCGAGATCGGGCGGATACCGCTGCTCTCCGCGGTCGAGGAGGTCGAGCTGGCCCGCCGGGTCGAGGCGGGTCTCTTCGCCGAGGAGAAGCTCGGCAACACCCCCGACCTCGACTCCCAACTCGCCGTGGACCTCGATCGGTTGGTGGTCCTGGGCCGGATGGCCAAGCGCCGGCTGATCGAGGCCAACCTCCGCCTCGTCGTCTCCGTCGCCAAGCGCTATATCGGCCGCGGCCTGACCATGCTCGACCTGGTCCAGGAGGGCAACCTCGGCCTGATCCGCGCGGTCGAGAAGTTCGACTACGCCCGTGGGTACAAGTTCTCGACGTACGCCACCTGGTGGATCCGACAGGCCATGTCCCGCGCCCTGGCCGACCAGGCCCGGACGATCCGGGTCCCGGTGCATGTCGTCGAGCTGATCAACCGGGTGGTCCGGGTCCAGCGCCGGATGCTCCAGGAGCGCGGCTACGAACCCACCCCCGAGGAGGTCGCCGCCCATCTCGACCTCCTCCCGGAGCGGGTGAGCGAGGTGCTGCGGCTGGCCCAGGAGCCGGTCTCGCTCCACGCCCCGGTGGGCGAGGAGGACGATGTGGCCCTCGGCGACCTCATCGAGGACGGCGACGCGGCCTCACCCGTGGAGTCCGCGGCCTTCCTGCTGCTCCGCGAGCACCTGGAGGCCGTGCTGTCGACGCTCGGAGAGCGCGAACGCAAGGTGGTGCAGCTCCGGTACGGACTGGCCGACGGCCGCCCCCGCACGCTGGAGGAGATCGGCCGGATCTTCGGGGTGACGCGGGAGCGGATCCGTCAGATCGAGTCGAAGACGCTCAACAAGCTCCGCGACCACGCCTTCGCCGATCAGCTCCGCGGCTATCTGGACTAGCGGCACCGACCCCGCCCCCGGGCGGGCCGGACCGAGCCCCGCCCTGCCGAAGCCCAGGGCTCACACCTGGCCGAAACCCGAGGGACCTCAGACCTCAGGGGCGCTCACACCCGTCCTGAAACCCCAAGGGCCTCGATGGCGTCCCGAGACCCCGGGGCCTCACATGGCGCCGTACCCTCCGGGCGCCCCATGATCATGGCCACCCCCGGGCTCGTACCCACCGGGCTCGAACCCCCCGGCCTCGTACCCGCCGCCCGCCGCATGCCCCACGGTCTCCCGGGCCCCCGGCTCGACGGTCCCGGGCTCGAAGGCTCCGGGTTCGAAGGCCCCGGGGTGGGTCTGTTCCCGTACCGCCACGTACTGCTGCCGCACCGCCTGCCCCACGGGCAGTTCCTCGCCCGGCTCGAAGACCTGGCTCGCCGCGGCCGGCCAGCGCGGCGGCTCATGCGGCGACTGGGTGCCGTGCGAGACGCCCAGCGCCCACGCGGCCTGGCGGGCCGCGCCCAGGGCGGCGTAGTCGGCGGGCTGGGGCACCACGACCTGCACCCCCAGCAGCGCGGGCGCGATCGCGCGGACGGCCTGCAGATCGGCCGCGGGCCCGAGCAGGAAGACGCGCCGCACCTGGACGCCGCGCCCGCGCAGCACGTCCAGCGCGTCCGCGAGCCCGCACAGCATCCCCTCGAACGAGGCCCGCGCCAGATGTTCGGGCTTCATCGACTCGCGCCGCAGCCCGGTCAGCGTGCCGGCCGTATGCGGCAGATGCGGGGTCCGCTCACCCTCCAAATAGGGCAGCAGCACCAGCCCGTACGACCCCGGGGTGGACTTCATCGCGAGGGCGGAGAGCCCGTCGAGATCCGTACCGAGCAGCTCCGCCGTACCGCGCAGCGTCCGTACCGCGTTGAGCGTATGCACCACCGGCAGATGCATCCCGGTGGCGTCCGCGTACGAGAGGATCGTGCCGGTCGGATCGGCCAGCGCCTCGTGGTGGATGGAGAAGACCGAGCCGGAGGCGCCCAGGGAGATCACCGCGTCGCCGATCCCGACCCCGAGCCCGAAGGCGGCGGCCATGGTCTCGCCCGTACCGGCGGAGATCAGCAGCCCCTCGGGGGTGTGCCCGGCGGCGTCGGCAGGGCCGATGACCTCCGGCAGCCGCACCTGGTGACCGAGGGCCAGCTGGACCAGGTCGGGGCGCCAGGATCCGTTCGCCGCCGACCAGTAGCCGCTGCTGGAGGCCGTGCCGCGGTCGGTCGTACGCCGCACCGGCCGCCCCAGGAGCTGCCACACCAGCCAGTCGTGCGGCTGCATCAGCTCGGCCACGCGGTGCGCCGAGTCCGGCTCGCTCCGCGCCAGCCAGCGCAGCTTGGCCACCGGCTGCGAGGCGGTCGGCACGGCGCCGACCGCCTGGGCCCACGCGGTGCGGCCGCCGAGCGCCTCGGCGAGGTCGGCGGCCGCGGACTGGGCGCGCTTGTCGTTGCCCATCAGCGCGGGGCGCACCAGCACCCCGCCCGCGTCCAGTGCCAGCAGCCCGTGCTGCTGCGCCGAGACGCCGATGGCCTGGACCCCTTCGAGCAGCCCGCCCTCGGCGGCCTCGCCGAGGGACATCAGCCACGCCTGTGGATCCACATCGCCGCTGCCGCCGACCGGGTGCGGGGCGTACCCCTGTTTGATCACGGCACCCGTATCGGTGTCACAGACGACGATTCGTGTGCTCTCGGACGAACTGTCCAACCCGGCGACTATCCCCATGGATCAGATCATGCCACCGCCGTGGCTAGGTGTTGCTGGTGCCCCAGTCGTCCTCGCCCACCGCGCGGGCATCGCGCTGCCCGATCTTCTCGCGCAGCGGCCGGACCTTGTCCAGCGCGCGCACGGCGGCCAGTCGGCCTCCTTGCGCGGCCGATTCGGCGGTATTGCGGACGGCCGGATTCCGCGCGAACTTCTGCGCACAGGCGCGCAACTGCTCGTACCGCTCATGGCCCGCTCGCGTGCCCAGCACGTAACCCACAGCCATCCCAGTGATGAACGTCAGCCGGTAGCGCATCGACCTGCCCTTCTCGCTGTCCTTCACGTCCGGACCCCGGGGTCGTGCTGCGCGCCTACCCGCCCGCGCCGCAGATCACCCACGATCACCTAGAAGATCATCCCTGGATCGGCCGCGGATCGCCCGAGGGCGGACGCGGCGAACCGATTGGCGGAGCACCCCCCTGCTTGCGCTAATGTATGTGTCGCAGCGAGCGCACGCCGTCCGGAAGCCCCGGGCGGGGTCACGGTCGCGGCACACGGAGCAATCCCCTGTAGCTCAATTGGCAGAGCAGCCGGCTGTTAACCGGCAGGTTACTGGTTCGAGTCCAGTCGGGGGAGCTCGGTCCCCTGTAGCTCAATTGGCAGAGCATTCGGCTGTTAACCGGAGGGTTACTGGTTCGAGTCCAGTCGGGGGAGCAGTGAGGAGGACCCCTTGAGGGGTCCTTTTTCATGTCCGGGCCCCTACAGACGTGATCTCCGGGCCCCTGCAGACGTGATCTACGCCATGATCGAAGCCAGGGGGGCTCCCATCACCGGCCCTTCGAAGCAGCAGATCGTATGAGCGGCTATGCTGCGGCAGACGGCGCGCGCAGATGTGTACGACGCGCCGTTACGGGGCGGTAGCTCAGCCGGTTAGAGCAGCGGACTCATAATCCGTCGGCCGTGGGTTCGAGTCCCACCCGCCCCACCACGCCTCTCCGGCGCAGAGCCGTTTCTACCTGCGGAAACGTTGGGACGGGGTCGCCGCTCTAGGGTGGCGACCCCCGCTCATGCGTTCAGATCAAGATCCAGGGGATATGCAGGGGACACAGGTGTCCAGAATGATGCCTCTGCCCTGTTCGTCCTGTGATGTGATCGCGAATGGTTGCTGAAAGGTGGTTGACGGGCGGCGTCCGGCGGACAGTGCCCCGGTCGGGATCGACAGTGGGTCTCAGCTACCGAATCGAGGTCCTGGTCACTTTTCTCGGACGGTGAACCTGGACGGTTCTCTCAGAGCAGCCGTCGGCAGTGGATCGGCGATCGCGGTGAGTGTGGCGGCCAGGGTGGCATTGGCCGGGATCGGCCGGACGACGCACTACTAGCCACACCGGACTCGCTGGAGGCGATGCTCGTCGGCGGCGATATCGATCTTGCGGATGTTGCAGTCACACTGTTGGGGGTGGCCCCGGCGTCGTCCGGTTCCGGCGCGGAGGCAGGGAGCGCATCGAGTGGAACCACCTGAGAGGCTTACCCGTCAGGTCTTTCTGAGCTCGGCAAGGTATCTCGACATGCTTCGCGGCGACGTGAGCCCTAGCATTTACAGGTCGTCGGGCAAGAGTCGGAAGGCCTCGTGGCCGGTCAGGGGTCGGACCATGCGGAAATGGCGGTCCGTGGTGAACACGGCGTCGGTTCGGTACGAGGCAGCCAGGGCCACGTTCATTGCATCGGTCAATCCAATGCCCTTCCCGCCGTCGGCGTCTGCGTACCCTTCGGCGACAGCGATCGCGGCGCTCAGGTGCTCGGCGACAGGGGGTACTTCGAACCGGCGGGTGGCCATGTTGCGTTCGATGAACCGGGCCGCGGTCAGGGCCTTGAGGGGCCCGCCTCTTGCCGTGATCAGGTAGTCCAGTTCGGCCAGAACCATGGGGGAGACGATGAGGTGACTGATCGCTGCCAGTGCCTCCTTGTGCTCCTCGTGCCCGGTGAGTTTCGGGTCGAGCAGGCGGTAGAGGGCGTTGGTGTCGGCGATGGCGATCAGGCTCACGAACCCATCCCCCTGAGCACGTCGTCGATCTCATCGTTGGTGAGGTCGGGAAGGTCGAGCTCCGGCAGGTCGATGGGTCCCATGGGATCTGTGGGGTACGGGGGGATGTCCTCGTCGGTGATCGGGACGACGCGCGCGACGGCGACGCCGTTCTTGGTAACGACGACGGTCTCGCCCCGTGCTGCAGCAGCGAGGATCTGCGAGGACTTCTGATTGAACTCGCGGGCGGTAGTCTCCATGTAGTACATGTTACTACTGTACAGGCTTCATCATCGGGCGAAGAGGGCGGCGCCTTACTTATCGGTATGGCACCCCGATATGTGGGCAGACGCCGCCTCCACCCACGTCTCTGCCGACCACGTCCCCGGACGCGACCAGTGGGCAGGGTCGGGCGCGCTCGGTGGAGGTGGCTACTTGGCGCCCGCGCCACCCAACAGCCTCGTGAGAGTGGTCCCGTGGATCCTCTTGCGCAGAAACGTACAGAGCCGGCGGAGCTCCAACTCGTTTATATGGCGTTTGAGAATGAGGTCGTCGAGTCGGTAGGACTCCTCGACGAGCAGGGCATCGGCCCGGCAGACCTCCTGGTTTTCGAGGAGCTGCATCACGGGTCTCTGGATGGTTTCCGCGCGTCGCATCAGCCACCCAAAGCCCAGAGGGGAAATTGCTGTGGCCGAGGTGACGTCCTTGTCCACGAAATAGAGGGGGAGGTGGAATCCGCATGTCCTGAGAGAAGCCGACACAGGGGCGAGAATCCTGAACGCAACGGATGAAAGTCCCTTGTCGCGTATGGATTTCAGATGCTCATGCGTGGCGTCAAGAGCAGCCTCCGACCGCTCGAACTCCGCGGTGGCCAACTCTTTGTCCAGGATTGTTGGCCAGATGAGGTGTTCTTTCTCAAGACCTCTAGGTGGGTTCCACCGGATTCCTGTCAGATTCGACCTGCAGACCTCGTCGAAATAGCTTGTGCGGTACGATGAGAGCCTCTCATTACACGCGGACACGGCTACCTGGAGCTCGGACAGATAGGCCAGGAGCTCTGTCAGCAGGCGGTTCGTGTCCTTCGCCGCCTCGTCCCTGGCCCTGACCCGGTCGACCAGCGGGCTGGAGCGGGTAGCGGCCACGAGGCCGATTACGAGGACCAGGACGGGAATCCAGGTCCTCTGCTCGGCGACTTGCGGGAGATTGCCGAGTGCGGACCCGAGATCACTCAGGAGCAGACCCGGGCGTTCATGCTCGTAGACGAGGAATGCCGCAAACAAGACGACGAGCGGCCGATTGCACAGCGCCCTTGCCGCTCGCATCGGATACTCGGCAAGCGATGCGACCCGCGACCTCCTAGCGGCCATGGCGCTGAATCTGCGTGCAGGTACCTGGCGCACCAGACGCCGCGTCCTGGCGAGATGATAGGCGCGGACGGGGTTATGGGACGCAACGTCAAGTCGCGACATCGGTACCGCTTCTCTCCAGCCGGGGAATCTTTGATCCGCGCCGACCTTCCGCGCCGACTTGAGCAGTCCACTGACCCGCGCTCGGCGTTCCACGCGCACACGTGTCGAGCTCCAGAAGTAGATCGCCGAAAACCTAGCGAACTCCACAACAATCGCCACGAGAACGGTCGCGGAGACGACCTTGAGCGCGAGCGAGACCAGGGGTACCTCGACACGCGAGTCAATGCTTGCGAACAAGCCGTCCAAAATCATCGACGCCCTCAGGGTGTAGTGGTGACCTGGCTGTATTGTCGGAGCAAGACTTGCGGTGCGGCTGTGGTTTGAGGAAGGCCTGAGCCTTCAAGACGCGTCAGCCGCGACTTTGGCCGCAACTGACCTGCTGGTCTCGGGCACAGGGACCGGGACGCCTCTGCGCCGGTTGCACTCCGTCAGCCGCTACTTTGAAACCCTCGGGGCCCGCATCGTCAGGACAAATTCGGGATGCTGGTCAAGCAGTGGCGTGTCGCCCTCCGTCCGGAGCGCCGTGGGACGGTGTACCGCCGGGCTCGACCGTCGAACTCAGGTCCACGTCGTCCGCATCCCACTTGGCGTTGTGCCGGAGCCGGGCGCCGATAGACCACGCACTTCCCGTGTGACTCCAGTCGCTGTCATCGCTCGGACGGCACGTCGCGCAGGACCACTGACTGAGTGGCCTCAGCCTCGGCGTGCATCAGCTTGGGCAAAACGCTGGTATTACGTGTCCGAGGTGATCTGACGTGAGAAGTGGCCGAGGCGCTCTTGTGCAACCGTGATGTCGTTCCTGGCGAGGAGCGACAGGGGCGCCGAGATGTGTCGTAGGCCGTGAAGCAGGTGAAGCCGCGGCTGAATTCTCCCAGGCCGTCTCCGTCGCTGCCTGGGCCTCGTTCCCGACGCAGGGAGTGCCCGCAGCCGGCCGATGCGGGCGACGGCCGCCCTGGGCGGGGCAGCCGTCGCCGCCGAGCTATCGTCGCTGTTCGAACATGACCAAGAACGGGGAAACGAACCCCGAGGCCTCGACGGGACTGGTGTCTCCGAAGAGGATCAGCAGGACTCCGGCCACCAACGCGAGACCGTAAATCCGGGCTGCGGTCGGGTCGTGTCCGTGGCTGACTTCGGTCGTGGCGGTGTTTTCGCACATACTGGAGTAGCTCCTGTTCGTTGCTGGACAAGGGCGCGGTTACTCACAGCGACTAGGACCCCTGTGGTAACCAGCGACGGCTGAGGCGACGGTGCATTCCTGTGCGCCTGTTGCCTCAGCCGTCAGTCATGAGTCGATACGAAGCCTCCTTCAGGGTTCGGCCATACGACCTCGATGCACAGAGACGCGCACAGGTCGAGCAGGTCCTCCCTCGGCGCCGACGGCAGGAGCAGTGTGGGGGTGGGGGTCGGGTTGAAGAAGCGGCGGTAATCCAGCAGGGCCCCGATCGCTGCCCGGACGACCAGGCGGGTGGCGTTGTGCTTCACCTCGATGATCCTGTTGTCAGTTGCGTCCAGAAGGTCGACCCGGAGAACGGTGGTTTCGTCCTTCACCTTTACTTCCGCAGCGGAGATGTCGTGCCCGAGGCCGCGCAGGTGACTGGCATAGGCCGCGGTCAGGCGAGTGATGACATCTGCTCCGGTTTCCTGACTCCTTCGGCGGTCGGCCACAACGAGTGGTTCAGGTGCTGCGTTGGCGATGCGCGTTTCACTGGCCGGGGTGACCGGCAGTCGGGGTCCGCCAGGGGCAGTGGTTCCGACCGGACGCAGCCGAAAGACGATAACGGTTCGCATGCTGCCGCTCGCGTCTGGAGCGTCCGCAATGTAGTACGGCTGTTGAGAATCAACCTCGAAGCGGCCCAAGTGGCGGTGGAGCGGAGCCCCTTCAGCGCTCGACTTTTGAAGCCGCTGGAACACGTGGACCGCACGACCCTGCTCCTGATGGCGCAACAGTGCCAAGTTGCCGCGTGTCATCTCCTGGTCACCATGCATGCCCGCGCCCATGAAGTGGAAGATCCCGTCTTGCCCCCACCCCGTGAAACCTTCCGACCCAGGGCTCTCGGCGACGAAGACCATGACCATTGGTGACCGGGTCGACGGTGAGATCCCGCCCTGGGGGGTGCCGCCGAATCGCGCGTGCAGCTCGCGGCGCGTCACATCGACGCCTGCCGTCAGCTCATCCGTGGCCATCGCTCACCCCCTACCTAAAGGCTAGTTCAATCACCTTGACTGGGAGTGGTGACTTCTCTGTGTGAAGCACCTCAAAGCCGCGCTTGAATTGCGCATATCACCGCAAATCCTGCGCCTAAACCTCATCTAGAGGCTCCGTATTGTTATCTTTTTGTGATCTGCGAGTCTAGGTGGAAGGTGAATGCCCAAAGAACGCAGGGCATTGAGCGCGTCTCGCTGCGTACAGGCCACCGGCAACCTGGCTCCGCCTCACCGCCTTCTGTGGCGGACATGGGTTGCCCAGCCTGGCTGGAGTCGCGGGTGGGAGAGGCCGACGCTGGATCACTCACGCCACACGTCTGTACCCGGAAGGCTGGTTCGACAATGGAGGGCCCATACGCACCATCCGCACGGGAATCGAGAAGCAGCACAGCCCGGCGCAGCACCTGGCGGCGGCTACTACGACCTGGCCATACAGCCTCCCAAGGCGACTGTCCCTGTGACGGCGATTGCCGAAGTACTGCCGCTCTCCGAACTCGGGTGCACGAAGGCAGAGTGAACGGAGGAACCCGCGCTACGCTCGGAAACAGCGGCTGACCTGCAAGGGGCCGTGAGGCTCCACTCCCGGGCATAGAGGGTTTGAACCCGCTTCGCCGGTAAGGCACGTTGCGTGCGAGTTCGAGACCTCGACTTCCCCACCGCTCAGCCTGCGTCGATTCAGGCAGGCATCCCCAGCGACTCCCTCGGGAGGACTCTCGGGGAACCGCCAGGGGACACGCAGGGGACGGAAGGACCCGGAAGGATCAGGAAGGTCCAGGCGGAGCCAGAACAGCAAAGTGCCCCTGACCTGCGATTATAGGAAGATCGAGGCAAGAGCGGGGACGGATCGGAAGATCCGTAAAGGACTCATAATCCGTCGGCCGTGGGTTCGAGTCCCACCCGCCCCACCTCGGGAAAATCCTCCTGACCTCCAGATACGTCGGGGTTTGGCCGTCTGGTCGAACCCCGACGCCTCACGGTTGCCTCACACGGCGCCTTTGCGCTGCTTCTCATGGCGCACATCAAGACTCACACGAGCAGGGCCGGGACCATCTCCTATCTCCTACGGGGTCGTCTGGCGTGTCGGCGGCACCCGCGACGGTAAGTGGGAGCGCGAGAGCTTTGACGACGCGGCGGCGAACGCTTCCGCGATCTGATGGACGGTCACGGACAGCCATGGCCGCCCGGCTGGGTCAAGGGTGAAGGGTTCGGTCTTTTACGGGCAAGCGGCCCACGCTCCGCGCACAACGTGCGTGGAAGCGTCGAGCCGAGGGCGGCAGGTACCGGGGCCCGGGGCCCAAGACGAAGAAGTCACGACGCACCCTGGTCCTCACTCCTGACCAGGTGGAGCTGTTCACCCGGGCATGTCGGGGCAAGCAGCCTCAGGACTTGACGCTCACGTACTGGGACGTGTCCACACGCGAAACGCCCCTCTGTCCCGCGTTTCCGCAAGGGCAGAGGGGCGTACGAGCGGGAGCGGTGGGATTTGAGCGGTGGGATTTGAGCCCGCGGCACCGCCCCAGCTGGGGGCGGCCCGGTGGGCAGCGGCCGAGCGCCTTGGCCAGCTGTTGCTTGGTCATGTGCGAGCGGCCCGCGATGCCACGCTGCTTGGCCTCGTTGTAGAGCTGGTCGCGGGTCGGGCCCTTGGGGCCGCTGTGGGAACGCTCGCCGCCGCGCTGCGGCGCGGACTTCCGGTCCCGCGTCGACGTCTTGCTCGCGGACTTCGCCTCTCCTGAACGAGCGCGTTCCTTGTTCACCGTCCGGGAGGCGATTTCCTTGGCACGGCCGGTCGACGTACCGCGCCTCTCCGCCCCTTCCTTGACGTGTTCGTACTGCCGTTCACGCTCGGAGCTGGATCCTGCGGGCATTGTCCCGCCTCTCTTTCCGTATGGCCCCGTACATGGACGTGGTTCCGGCGCTCAACGGCCGGTTACGCGACGAGCGTCTCCGTTATTTGCCGCGTCCGGTGACGAAGTCGCGGGCTCGGTCCACCAGGCCCGTACCGGGTGCGAGAATCTTGTTGCTCGGCGGGGTGTCCGGGGCGCTGGGGTGCGGCCGGGTGGGGGCGGTCTTCTTCGCGTGCCGGATCTTTTCTCCCAGCTCGTGCAGCTCATCCGCATCGCACGCCTGCCGCAGCTGGACGAAGAGGTTCTGCTCCTCATCCCGGACGTGGCTCGTGACCTCTGTCTTCAGCTTGGTGACAAGCACGTCGAAGTCAGCGGCGTCCGCCCCGCGCTCCTCCAAGTCCTTCAACAACTGCTCGACCCGGGAATGATCGGCGATCTCCTTGTCGGCGATCGCGTCGCCTCCTGCCAAGCGACGACGGATGGCGGGGTAGAGGTACTGTTCCTCGGCGACTGAATGCCGCACCAGCTCGATGGTGAGCTGGTCCAGCAGTCGCTTTCGCTCGGAATTTCCCGGAGTGGCGGCCTGGATTTCTTCGAAAAGTGCGTCGACCTCGCGGTGGTCGGTGGTCAGTTCATTGATGACGTCTCCGCCGTGCCCCACTGCCATCACAGCCCTTCTCTGCCTATGGTGCTTGTGGTGTCTGCGGTGTCGGCCCGGGTTCCCCTCGATTCCCACCCCATAACCAGCCTGTAGTGGGGACCGCTGCCCGGATTCTCATGCCGTCCGACCGCGTGGCACCTGCGGGGGGTGAAAGAGGCGCACGGGGGTACTGGGCCGCCGGACATCGGGCCGAGACCGAGGGAGAGCCGGCGAGCGGGCAGGACATCTGACCCGGTGGAGCGACCGGCCCGTGTGCCGGCCGGGGCACACAGAACACAGGAAGAGAGCTTCCATGACGCAGGTCGGCCAAGGGCGACACGGATCTCCGTGCTGGGTCAGCCTCGCCGCACGAAGGCTTCATCAGGCACAGGCTTTCTACAGCGCGGCGTTGGGGTGGGTCTGGCGCCCTACCCCGCTGGGGGAAGAATTCCGTACCGCGCTCAGTGATGGATCACCGGTGGCCGGGGTTGGAGAGCTGGCGGCCAGTCTCCAGGCCGCGCACTCCTGGACACCGTTCTTCGCGGTCGATGACGCAGGCGCGATCGCGGCACGGATCCACGAGCGCGGAGGCACCGTTGCGGTCGGTCCGCTGTCCTTGGGGATCGGACGTGCCGCGCTGGCCGCCGACCGTGACGGTGCCGTCTTCGGGTTCTGGGAGGGAGCGACGCCGCCCGGCTGGTCGGTCGGCCGGGGCAGGGCGCCGGCCTGGCTGGAGTTGCGGACCCGCGACGCGTTGGCGGCCGCCCTGTTCTACGGTGAGGTTTTCGGCTGGGCTTCGGAGGGCGGTCTGTGCTCCGTCGGCTACGAGCACGACGAGGTGATCGTGTACGAGGCGGAGTGCAAGGTCGCCTCGCTCCGCGGTGGGGCCGTCGAGGCGGCGCCCGACCCCCAACTCCGGCCGCGGTGGTACGTCCACTTCCGCGTATCCGATGTGGACGCCGCCGTGGCGGCGGCGCGCGCTGCCGGAGGCACCGTCGCCACAGCACCGACCGATCTGTCCGCCGGCCGCCAGGCAACGCTGCGCGATCCCGATGGCGGACTTTTCCTCGTGACCGCTGCGTGAGCCCGCCGGGACCGGAGGGAGTCGCCGTGGCCGACGGTTTGTGCGTGTTGCCAAGGGGGCACTCAGCCTGGATCCACCGCGCGACAGGTGGTCCATGGACGACGAAATGCGAAGAGGTGCCCGCTGAGCTGCGGTGATGGGAGGGCTGCCGGATCCGGAGGCGGGTGACCTCAGCGCGGCCCTCTCCACCGACTGACCGGTTGGTCTTCACGCCCTCCCGGCGGGCGCTTCGGGCGCCGCCGGAACGTCAACGAGAGAAGGAGGTTTCCGTGAGCGGCCAGAAGAAGGGCCCCCGAACGGCGGCTGAAGAGATCGAGAGTGAGATCACCGAAGCCGAAACAGATGTGACCGGCGAAGAGGACCGCGGCCACGGCGAAGCAGGTGACGCTCTCACGCCCAACACCGATGCCCAGTCCGAGAGCCATGGGGAGGACGATGAGGGCGGCGGGCCATGACTCCCCGGCATAGCCGATCGGTAGCGGCCATGATCGACCGGACCCGCGACACCGTCCGCAAGGCCATGGGCGAGGACGGCTGAGGCGTGTCCACCCTCGTGGTCAGTCGGCGGCCACGGGGTCACTGTTCAGGCGCTCGAGCAGTTGCGCGTGGTGCAGCTCTGTGACCGGTGCCATCAGGCCCGGGTAGAGACGTATCGGCCGCACACAGCTTCCTTCCGCCTACCGGCGGGCTCCCGTATGGTCGCGCAGTCGCCAGCGCCGCGGGGCCGCGGTTCGCCCACTGCCGGTCCGGGCCTTACCAGCCGGGCTCTGGCAGGGAGTATGGAGCCAGGCGGTGATCCAGCCCGCCTCCATCGCGGCGTCGAGAAGGTAGGTAGGGCGTATGCGCCCCTTGGGCACGTAGACGAGGTCGATGGCCAGCAGTGTCAGGGCTGTCGTGAGCCCGACGCGCCGCGCCACGGTACGTCCCTCGGCCGAGGTGGCCCCGACGAGCTGGGATACCCCGTTGGAGACCAGCAGGCCGCCGACTGCCTGCTGCAGCCACCGATCCGTCTTCGGCCCGAAAACCCACTCGAAGCTGCGCAGGTGCAGAAGCGGCCACAAGCCGCCCACGACGTTGAACGTGCCGTGTGCCACGGCGAGCGAGTCGTTTCCGTCGGAGGAATTCTTGCGCGATGTGCAGGTACGCATAGTCGCGTCCTTTTTGCCGTAGATGGTCTCGTGTCCGCAAGGGCGGACCGGCCGATGCGGTCCCTCCTGTCATGGAACCCACCAAGAAGCAGTCCGCGACGCTGAGGAAGCCGAAGCCGGGCGTCGCCTTCCTCAGCTCATGCGGGGGCGCGGTGCTAGGCGCTGCCCGTCATCTGGCGTTGCCGCTCGCCGTCGGTGTGTACCTTGCCCATGAGAGAGCCTTCGTCCTGCTCGTAGTGAGAGAGGGCCAGGCCGAGGCCGAAGAGCGTGGGAGCCCATTCGCCGACGAAGATGCCCCACCGGTCGGCACGGTCCATTCCGGCGCCGGGCTCGACTCGGAGGGAAGCGGCCCAGGTGCCGACGGAAAGGGCGATGGAGGCTACAGCGGCGGTGTAGACGTGCTCGCTGCGCAGGCCCATATCGTGCAGCTTCTTGATCACGACGGTGCTCCTTCGGAAGACTCCCCCTGGGCTCGCCCTCGTGTGCCCAGCCTCCGGCCAGTGATGCAGGCAGGCGAGCACGAGACATGCCGCTTTCTCGCGGTGGGAGTCGTGCGGGGTCACGGGACGCGCACGGCGGTGGTCGGGCTTCGCTCTGGTCCCGGCCGCACACGCTCGGGTCATAGGCGAGGCGGTGGCCGCGTCGGAGGGGTCACCACGCATCGCGCTGACCACGACGGGCACACCCATGAGCCGGGCGAGCGGCCACTTGGCATACGGCACACGCCGCGAGCCGTGCGAACGGGCTGGGCGCCCGAGCGTCGGCTCGCCCATGACCCGCTCCCGGGGGCTGGGTCAGCGGCCGTAGGCGTCCTTGCGGGGCAGGGGGCCGACGCCGATGTGGCGGCCGGGGCGGAGGGCGGCGTGGCGTTGTCCGGGCCCGGGGCCGCCTCGTGCGGCGAGGGCGTCGGCGATGGCGCCGGTGGCGAAGGCGTAGACGGCCTTGTGCAGCACGTCCACGATCAGTTCCTCGCGGGGCCAGGTGGCGGGCGGGGCGCCGACGCCGGTGGCGTTTTCGAGGATCTGGTCGTTGGTGAGGCGCACGACCATGAACTTCGCCGAGGCCACCGGGCCGCGCAGCCCGACGTGGGCCATGACGGAACGCAGCACGCCGAGCACAGCGGCCTGGCCGAAGTGCATGGCCCAGTTCACCGGCACGGGTTGCTTTTCGGGGTCTTCGGGCAGGCCGGTCAGGCGCTGGAGGACCCGGGCGGGCACGTGCGAGTCGGGCCGTTGGGTGAGGGCCTGCTCGATCTTCTCACCGAGTGTCATCACGAGACCTCCAGCGGTGCCGGCGATCAGTCCCTGCCACAGCGCGCGCTTGATCATGCCTCGACGGGTACCCGGGGTCGGCGCCCTGCGCCACCGACCGGGGCGGGCTCCACTCGGTTGCCGGGCGGCTCATCCGGATGCCGCGGTCGGCGGGCTGGCCGCGGGGGCCGGGGCGGGGGTACTGGGCAGCGGACGCGAGCCCTGTCAGGAAGGGGACCCTCATGGCGCCCCCGCCCCGGCGCCGCCCGGCGCTCACGCGGAACGGGACGATGCGCACCGTGTCGAAGGTGTAGATGCGCTCCCGCCGCATGTCTCGGACGATGACGGCAGGCGAGGGCCCTCAGGTGGTATCCCCCGGGGTCGCCAACGGCCCGACGGGCCGGGGGACGCCGAGACGCACATGGCTGACGCCTTGCGAGAAGTGCACCACGGGCTCGGCGAGGGGAGGGGGAAGGCCCGCCGCGCTGGTCAGCGTCTCGTCGAGCACGTCAACCGTGGCGTCGGACAACGGCCAGGGCTCGTGCTCGACAGGCGTCTCCCACAGCGCGCCGAGCCGACGCGTGTACGCCCGCCAGCGCGAGGTCAGCCATACGTCCCGATCGGCCGGCATCATCGGCTCGCCGGGGCGGACGGCCAGATGGTACGACGGCGTACCGCCCCACCGGGAGCCGACGTAGGAGATGGCATTCCCCTTCCGGGAGACACTCAGTCTGCCCGGGTTGTACGGTGCGCCGACGGCGCGAGCCCCCACCATCAGTGGGCAGGCCACCTCGATGGACAGGAACCAGAGCCCGTCCCGCCCGCCCGGACGCCGGACGTAGGTCCGCAGATTGGTCTCCGCGAACGTCGGGACCCCCGGCACCGCCGCGGGTATGACAGGGGGACGCACGTGCGCCATGACAAAGGGCGTGAGACTCACCCATGCCACGCCCTCGTACGTCTCCACGACCAGCCCCTCAGGCACCAGAGTCCGAACCTGATCCGGACGGAAGGGCCAGTGCACGAACGTTTGCGTCAGCCAGCCGGCCCGCAGCGCGGGAAGCCGAACCCGCTGCTCCGATCCATACGCCACCACAGAGGGCGGGTCCCCGCCCATCGCCTGCGGAAACGCGCGGACGGCGAGGGGAACACCCCGTTCTCATGACCTCTCGCGCAGCCGTCGGGCCGCGGTGAAGGCCGCGAGCAGCAGTCCCGCGGCCCAGCGCAGCAGCTTCCTGACACCCTGACCGATGGGGCCACCGAGCAGGTCGCGCGACCTGTCGTATCCGCTCAGTGGCACGCCCAGGACGGCGTTGCCCGGAGGGCGCCGCGGGATGACGGGGTGCGGGTGGGTGGGGGCGGTCAGACGTGCGGCTTCCCAGAGCGCTCCGAGCCGGCGCAGCCGGGCCGCGTTCATCGCCTCCTGTAGCCGGGGCAGCAGCAGGTCCTCTTCGTCGCGGATGTCCTGACGGATCAGGCTGAAGGCGCGCTCGATCTTCTCCTCACGCACGGGATCGCCAGGGGAGAGGCGTTCGACCTCGGCGATCAGGTCGTTGATCTCCTGGTGTTCCTCCTCCACGCGGAAGGTGAGTTCTGTTCCGTCCGCCACACCGCGCCTGACCACCGGCCACAGCACGGTCTCCTCGGCGAAGGCGTGGCTGAAGACAAGCTGGACGATCTCCTTCAGCACACGCTCCCGCTCGTCGCCCCCCGCGAGGGCGTAGTGATCCATCAGCCGGTCGAGCTCAGCATGGTCGCGCCGCTGCCGCGCCAGGACACTGCCTTTCCCGCCCAGCTGCCCGAGGGTCTGTTCCTTGATGGTCTCGGTCATGCGCTTCTCCTCCGGGCTCGGAAGGCCAGTGGTGGCGCCCGGTCCGTGGCGGTGTTGGCCGGTTGCTGACCGGGTAACCCCCGGCACGGAGAATCAAGCGGGCCACCTATCCCGCTGCGGGCCGCGGGACGTGTGCCATGGCGCCGTCTTCGGGTAATCGTGGCGGATGATGCTGATGACCCCTCCGGGGGTGTACGCGCCGCAGCATGACACGTGGCTGCTGACCGAGGCGCTGGACCGGGAGAACATCACCGAGGGCACCGTCGTCCTGGACATCGGGACCGGAAGCGGTGCCCTGGCCATCGCCGCCGCCCGGTCAGGCGCGGGGCAGGTGACCGCCGTCGACATCTCGCCCTTGGCCGTGGCCACCGTGTGGCTCCGCTCCCGGCTGGAGGGGCTGCGTATCCACGTGATGCGCGGCGATCTTTTGACTTCGGTGGCCGACCGCCGCTTCGATCTCATTGTCGCCAATCCCCCCTACGTCCCCTCCCCGGCTGCCCGTCGGGGCCGCGCCGTGGCGTGGAACGCCGGTGTCGACGGCCGGGCGCTGCTCGACCAGATCTGCCGGGACGCGCCGCCGCTCCTGCGCCCCGGGGGTGCGCTCCTTCTGGTCCACTCCGCGCTGTGCGGCGTCGAGAAGACCGTGGAGCGGTTGGGACGAGCGGGCCTGCGGGCGGCCGTAACCGGCCGCCGCCTCATCCCGTTCGGGCCGGTGCTGCGCGAGCAGGCCGCGTGGCTGGAGGCTCGCGGGCTGATCGAGCCGGGCGGGGAGAAGGAAGAGCTGGTGGTGATCCGTGCCGAACGAGCGTGGTGAGGGCGGTGCGGCCGCAGCGCGAGCTACCCGTGGTGCGACACGGGGCCCTGCGGGCGGCTCCAGCATGCATGAGGAGGGGCTGGTCCGGGCACTCGGCCGCTGATCCGCAAAGTGACGTCCCCGCGTCGCCGGGAGCGGGGTGGGGACGTCTCACCGTGAGGAGGGACATCGATGACCATCGCACGAGACATCATGACGCCGGGGGCCGACTGTGCCAGCGCCGAGGACAGTGTCCTGGACGCGGCGCACAAGCTCACCGATCTGCACGTCGGTGCGCTGCCGATCTGCGGCGCCGACAACCGGCTCAAGGGCGTGGTGACCGACCGCGACATCGTGGTGAAGGTCCTCGGTCAGGGGAAGGACCCCGCTCGGACGAAGGTCGGTGAGCTGGCTCAGGGAGAGGCCGTGACCATCGGCGCCGACGATGACGCCGAGGAGATCTTCACGACCATGAGCCATCACAAGGTACGGCGGCTGCCGGTCATCGACGGGCACGACCTGGTCGGCATGGTCGCCGTGGCCGACGTCGCCCGAGCCCTGCCGCACCCTGAAGCCGGGGATCTGCTCGAGGCACTGTCGAGCGACTGACCAGCACGCCACACCCGCCGCAAGAAATGTGGCCGGTGAAACGCTCCGGAGCCGGGCGGGGCGGAACCGGGCCGGCAGTGGAAGGGGAACAGCTCACGTGAGTGATCCACTGCGGGGCCTGTCGGATGAGGAGCGGCACCGGCTCGGGCCCGTCACGCACGGCCGCGACTTGGAGCCGATGCTCGCGACCCTCACGCACGAGCGGTTCTCCGACGAGCACTGGCTCTACGAGCGCAAGCTCGACGGTGAGCGCTGTCTCGCCCGCTGCGAGGAGGGCCGCGTCGAGCTGCTCAGCCGCAATGGCCGCTCCGCCGCCTCCGCCTACCCCGAAGTCGTCGACGCCCTCGGTGCCCAGTCGCTACCCGACTGCGTCCTGGACGGCGAGGTCGTCGCCTTCGACCGGGGCCGCACCAGCTTCGCCCGCCTCCAGCCACGCATCCACCTCGCCTCCCCGGACCAGGCCAGGCGGAGCGGCGTGGATGTGTACTACTACCTCTTCGACGTCCAGTCCATCGCCGGGGCCGACGTCACCGGGCTGCCACTGCGCCGCCGTAAGGCCCTGCTGCGCTCCCTGCTCACCTGGCGCGACCCGCTGCGCCTGACCGCGCACCGCAACACCGCGGGAGAGACCTACTACCGTTACGCCTGCGAGCACGGCTGGGAAGGGCTGATCGCCAAGCGCGCGGACGCCCCGTACACGCACGGCCGGTCCTCCGACTGGCTCAAGTTCAAGTGCGAGCAGGGCCAGGAGCTGGTGATCGGCGGATGGACCGATCCGCAGGGCACCCGCTCGGATCTCGGTGCCCTCCTCCTCGGCTACTACAGCGCCGGCGACCTCCGCTACGCGGGCAAGGTCGGCACCGGCTTCGACACCAAGACCCTCCAGGCGCTCGCCCGGGAGCTGCAGGGCCTGCGCTCGTCCACCTGCCCCTTCGCTGATGGCAACCCGGGCACCGGTCCCGGGACCCACTGGGTTCGGCCCGAACTGGTCGCCGAGATCGCCTTCACCGAGTGGACCCGCGACGGGCGCCTGCGCCACCCCCGCTACCAGGGGCTGCGGCGGGACAAGTCGGCCCGCGACGTCGTGCGCGAGGGGCCGTCGCGTCCGTGCGGCCGGTAAACGCCGAGCGAAGGAACGACCGTGCCAGGGCGGACGATGCTAGGCCAGGGGTGTACCGCCAGTGGCGTTGAGAACCTCGGCGGTGACATAGCTGGCCTGCTGTGAGGCAAGGAAGACATACGCGGGCGCCATCTCGGCGGGCTGGGCCGGGCGCCGAAGAGGGCTTTGCTCGCCGAACGTCGAGGTGTCGGGCAAGGTGGCGGGGATCAGAGGTGTCCACACGGGGCCAGGGGCCACGGCGTTCACACGGATGCCGCGCTCCGCCAGGTTCCCCGCGAGGTCCTGGGCGAAGGTCCCGATTGGCGCCCTTGGTCGTTGCGTAGTCGAGCAGATGAGGGCTGAGTTCCTGGCCCGAGGGCGTCGAGACGGCCGTCAGGTCCAGAGTGCCGTGGGTGGGGGCCCGGGCGGTGTCGGTCAGGCGGCTGCGGTGCCGCTCCGTGTACACGCGCAGGTGGCGGGCAGCCTCCTCGATCGAGACGCTCGCGTGCCGCACCACCATGCCCTTGGCGGTCTCCAGGATGGCCTTGGCAGCGAGCGTGCTCAACATCAAGCTGTGGGCCGTCGCCCGGCAGATCCGCGAGAGCGGCGGACTCGACGACTGACCGCCGAGGAAACGGCTCGACCGGCCCGCATCCTGGACCGGAGGAGCCTGGCCATCGCCTTCCCCCGGGGGATCCAGCAACGGCTTGCGCCTGAGTACCCACCATGCCGAAGGTATGCGCGCACCCACGCCCTCATATGTGGTCGGGGGCGCGGGCCCCGAAACCGTGCTTGGCGACGGCCCGTACATCAACATCGGACCGTTGGTCCCGCAGCGCGCCGCAGTGCGCGGGGAAACCTCTGCTGCGGGCCGAGACGGAGAATTGCCCAGTGCGATTCGGCGGCGGCGTGGCCGCGGTTGTCAATCCGACTGACTCCCTCCTCATCCCCGACTGCGGCAGTGGGCGGACAAGGAACTGCTGACGTCTCAGGTCCAGCGGGCCAAGGGGGCCGCGTGCGTGATCCACAGCGGACTGTCCTACTTCCGCAAGAAGGACTGCAGCATGGCCGTCACTTCCCGCGGCTTCTCCTCGGTCACCCAGTGACCTGAACCCTTCACCACCCGGCCGTGGACTTTCACGGCGTAGTCACGCCATTGGTCGGCGATCTTGCCACCGAACGATGCCTGGCCGCCGATCGCCAGAATGGGCATCCTCAGTCTGCCTTCGGCCAGGAACTTCTTGTTCTGCTGGACGTCCTCGCGGAGCTGGCGGTACATGCGCATCCAGGCCAACGTGCGGCCCGGCTCCTTCAGGTAATGGGCGTAGAAGTCGTAGTCGGACGGTGTGAATGCGGACTTGTTCTCCAGCAGCTCCCCGATGAAGCCGCGGACGAAGACGCGCTCGTGACCGGAGATGAGCTGCTCGGCGAGAGGCAACTGGAACAGGCCGAAGTGCCACATCGACGGGGTCTCCGGGTTGGCCGACAGAGCCGGGAAGCGGTACAGGCTGTCGTCCGGGATGGGAGCCTCCATCACGGCCATGCGGCGAACCTCCGACGGCCACTGGGCCGCGTAGGCGTAGCTGACCCACAGACCGACGTCGTGCCCGACGACCTGGACGCCGTCGTTCAGCTTCAGCCGCTTCAGCAGCGCATGCACGTCCCGGGCCATCTGCGCCTTCTGGTAGCCGCTCTTGGTGACTTCGGAGTTGCCGGCGCCGCGGAGGTCGACGGCGATCACGGTGTGGTGCTTGGCGAGCGGTCCCATCTGGTCCCGCCACTCGGCCCAGGACTGGGGGAATCCGTGGATCAGCACGACCGGTGAGCCTTTGCCGCCTCGTAGGTAGTGCATGCGGAAGCCGTTTACCTCCGCGTACTTGGACTGAAAGCCGGGGGGCGGTTTCGCCTGCGGGTAAGGCGACGGCGCTTGCGCCGTCGCGGTGCCATGGCCGCGACTCTCGCCCCATGCTCCAGGACTCGTGCTGAGGGAGACCACCAGGACAGTCACCAGCGCCGCGACGAGTGCGGCGAACGTATTGGTCTTTCCTCTTCGGGTACCCATGATTCACCTGCCTAAAGAGGGGCCGTGGGTCAACGGTCGGCGAACACCCCGCGGAGCATGCCGGTGGCCTGGCCGACCTCGATGAGGTAGCCATCGGGGTCGCGCAGATAGCAGCGCAGCTCGGCCTTGCGGTCGAGGGGCTCCGTGAGGAACTCCGCTCCTTTGGCCACGGCGTCGGCGTAGAAGGCGGCGATATCGGCGACCCGGACGTTCAGGAAACTGGACACGGTGTTACCGCCCTCCGGCGGCACAAGCGTCACCTCGGGCTTGTCCGGGGTGGGCCCACCTCCGGGGTTCATGATGATCCAGCTGTTGGCCACCTGCACGATGGCCGGGTTCTCCTCCAGTACGACCTCACCGCCGAAGATGTCGGCGTAGAACCGTCTCGATCTCACGATGTCGCGCACGGTCAGGAAATGGGTGAGAACGAGCCCTTGCTCAGGTGAGGGCAAAGTGCCGGGAGTCGTCATGGGCGTGGCCCTTTCTTCCCAGCGGAGAGTGGAACCGAGCACACCGAACCGCACTCTGCTCACGCCCCGCTCGTCCCATCTGGGTAACCGCGGGGGAGGCGGATATGCGCCCGCACGGACTACGCTGCCGAAAGGCGGCTGTACTTCGACACTTCGAGAGATCTGAGTATTCGGGCCGGAAGCGGGGGAGGACCGATGAGTGACGCACCACTGCCGGGTGCCCTTCGGCTGCCGGATGGCTCCTGGGTCCGTGGCCGGGGGCTGCGCCACCCACGACCGGACGGGCCGCTGCCCGGCTTCGGTCTCTATCTGGGGTCCACCCGGCTGCGCCGGCGGCTTGACGGGGGGCTGGCGTGGGAGCGGGCGTGGATCGAATGGCCCGATTTCCTGCTGCCGCGTGACCGTGACCTGGCCGTGCGGCAGATCCGCGCGCTGCACCAGCGGGCACTGGCGGGCACGCCCGTCGAAGTCGCCTGCGGAGGCGGCGTCGGGCGCACCGGGACCGTCATCGCCTGCCTGGCCATCATGGCGGGGGTGGCGCCCGCGGACGCTGTGGACTGGACGCGCGCGCACCATCACCACCGGGCCGTCGAGACCCCTTGGCAACGGCGCTGGGTGGCTCGTTTCCCGGGCGGCTGACGCCGACGACCCGGCGGCCCCTCGGCCGCCGGGTCTCAGGTGCTCAGCTGTGGGAGACGGTCAGGCCGTAGAAGCCGACGCGCGCTCCGTTCGTGGTGCTGTCGGAGGACGACTGGTTGTAGGAGCCGGCCTTGAAGTACTGCTTGTACTGGAAGAAGGACGACGGGATGTCGTAGTGCGTCGTGCTGCCGTTGACCGTCAGGTCGATCGTGTCGCCGCCGGAGACGCCGATCGTGTAGTTCCAGGTCTTGCCGACCGACACATGGCCCACGTTGTGCAGCGTCTGGCCGCCCTCGGGCGAGTTCTCCGTTCCGAGGACGATGTCGCCGTTGGCGCGGTAGTACAGCTCCACCAGCGGCTTTGTGGAGGATCCGCCCGAGCCGAGGTGGATCTGCCCGACGCAGACGTTCTTCGTCACCGACACCACGCGCAGCGTCGCCTGCAGCTTGTGGGAGCCGCTCAGCGACCAGTCCGCGGCGCCGCCGTTGCGGTTCATCTCGCGCAGTTCGGAGCGGGCGTAGTTGGAGTTCGGCGTGGTGACGCCCTTCTCCGGCGCCCAGAACGTCATCGCCCCGTCGCGCTTGTCGGTGTAGAAGTAGTCGTCCTGGAATCCGTTCGAGCCCTGAAGGCGGGACGAGGGGATGGTCGTCGGCTTGCCGGGGGAGCCGACCGGTTCCTGGAGTTGCCACACCGACAGGTCGAAGTTGCCGCCCGGCGCCTTCGACGGGTCGGCGAAGGGAGCGGCCGCGGTGGTGGCGCCGGCGGGCATCGCGAGGGCCAGGCCACCGATGACGGCGGTCACGGTCGCCAGCGAGGCGAGCAGCGTACGGATGCGCATGGGAATGCCTTCCCGTGGGGGGTGGGAGTAGCCGCGCGTCCACATACATGAAGACGATGTTTCTTTGTGAACGACGAGACCTGTCGAGAAGGTAAGGTCGTGGTGTGTCCGCGTCAATCCTCTGAACGGAGAAAAGGCCGGGCGCGGGCCGCCGCTAGCGCCGCACCCCAAAAAACGAACTGTCACTCGGCCACGCCGTGGGATAGGTTCGCCGATGGCGATTTCTCCTGCCTGCTACCTGTCAAAGGACTGAAGCCCATGGACTCGGCGTCCCCCAGCGGCCGCCGTCGGCACTGAACGATCGGTGCCACACGCGTCTCCTCACGGCGGCCCCACGTATCCGCACGCCATTCCTTTCGCGGCGCCTTCCGCCGCGCTTCTTCGTGAGGTCACATCACCATGGGCACCGACGTCCAGAGCTTTGCCGTAGCCAACCTCCGCCGCCGCCCCGTGCTGGTCGAAGCCGGGGGCTTTGTGGCGGGGTTCGATCCCGGCACCACCAGCCCGTACATCAACTACGCGACCCCGCTCCCCGGCACCCGGCCCACCGCCCGGGACGTCAGGGAGCTGATCGAGGCGTTCCGGGTACGCGATCTCAAGCCCCGGCTCGAGTTCGCGCCGGATGCCGCGCCCGACGTGGAGCCCGCGCTGCGGGAGGCGGGATTCACCGTGGAGGCGGTGCACGCGTATCTGGTGTGCACCCCGGACAGGCTCACCCTTTCCCTTTCTCGGGACGCGGAGGCCGGCCCCGTGGCGGTCCCGGTCGCCGTCCCGTCCACGGACGAGGACTACCGGGCGATCGACGCCGCGCTGTCCGAGGCGTTCGCCGGTGAGTTCGCCTCTTCTCCGGAGGGGGCGGCCCGGCTGCGCCGTATCCAGGAGGACGGGGGCGCGGTCCGGTTCGTCCGGGCACCCGACGGGGGCTGCGCCGGCGGGGCCACCTGCTCGGCACCCGCCGTGGGCACCGCGGAACTGGCGGGCGTGGGCACCCGGCCCGCCTTCCGCGGCCGGGGCATCGCCGCCGCGGTCACCGCCGCGCTGACCGAGACGATGTTCGCCCGAGGAGCCCAGTCGGTATGGCTGGAGTACTCGGGTGAGGGCTCCCGCCGCGTCTACGAACGCGTCGGCTACCAGCCCCGGGGCACCCGGCTGTACATGAGTCTCGAGCGCTGAGAGAAGGGGGCCTGCTCCACGGTCTGCGCTGTACGGCCGCGACCGTGGAGCAGGCCCCCTCTGCCGTCCGCCGGACAGGGCTCAGCGCGGAGCCGCCGCCTCCAGCTCGTCCACGCTTCCGGACATGATCGTGCGGATATGGGCGGTGAGGTGCTCGATCGGCCAGTCCCACCAGGCCAGGGCCAGCAGCCGGGCGATGTCCGCGTCGTCGTAGCGGCGGCGGATGAGCTTGGCCGGATTGCCGCCGACAATGCCGTAGTCGGGGACGTCGTCCACCACCACGGAACCGGAGGCGATGACCGCCCCGTGGCCGATGCGGACCCCGGGCATCACCATCGTCCGGTATCCGAACCAGACGTCATGGCCCACCACGGTGTCGCCCCGGCCCGGCAGGCCGGTGATCAGGTCGAAGTGGTCGGCCCACGAGCCGCCCATGATGGGGAAGGGGAAGGTGGAGGGGCCGTCCATACGGTGGTTGGCGCCGTTCATGATGAACCGCACCCCTTCGCCCAGCGCGCAGAACTTCCCGATGACCAGCCGCTCGGGCCCGTAGTGGTACAGCACATTGCGGGTCTCGAACGCGGTGGGGTCATCCGGGTCGTCGTAGTACGAGAACTCCCCGACCTCGATCAGCGGCGAGGTGATCAGCGGCTTCAGCAGCACCACCCGCGGCTGCTCGGGCATCGGGTGCAGCACGGTCGGGTCGGCGGGTATGGCCGGCATCGGGCATCGCCCTTCCTCGTCCGGAGAAGTTTTCTCGCCATGATCGCAACCTCGGTGCCCGGTGTCGCGCGCATTCCGCGGGGGCGTCGGCGGGGGCTTCGGCGGGGACGTCCGCGAGGCAACCCGATCGTGCTTCCTGGAGTCCTTGAGCGATGAAGCCTTCGTTCGCATCCGCGTTCGTCTCCGTAGCCGTGTCCGTAGCCGTGCCCGTTGTCCGTGCCCCTTGTCCCTGACCGCCGTCCGTTCGTCCCCGACCGTTGTCCGTGACCGCTCGATCCGCCTCGCGAGGTGCCAACGTGCGTTCGTCCGTTCCCGGCGCCGCCGTGACCGTGTCCGTGCTGCTGCTCGCCGGGTGCAGCGAGGGCGGCCACGGGGGCCCGAAGCCGGTCGAGGGGGCCACGAAGGGGACGGCCGGTGCCTCGCTCGGGGACTTCGACGGCGACGGTTACGACGACTTCGCCACCGCCATCCGCCCGACCAGCGCCTCCCGGGGGCCGCTGCCCGCCCGGCTGGCGGTGGTCTACGGCTCGGCGCACGGCCCCGACCCGCGGCGCCGCCTCGTCGTCGACGGCGCCGAGGACGACTACGTCGGGCCCCTGCTGCGCACCGATCTCGACCGCGACGGCTTCACCGACCTGGTGACGGCGCGCTTCCGGCACGGGAGTTCGCCGCGGGGCGAGCGGACGGGGGAGACGGTGATGTTGCGCGGCGGCTCCCGCGGGCTGGCCGCGCCGCGCCCGCTCCGGGGTGGCGCGGCCGGATTTCTGGCGCTGGCCGTGGGGGACTTCGACGGGGACGGCGCGGCCGACCTGCTGGCCTCGGCGGCCGACGGCCGGGGTGCCGACGGCCGGGGTGCGGTCCGGGTGCTGTACGGGCCGTTCGGCACCACGGCGGACCCCGCCCGTACCACCCCACTCCCCACCGGGCGGGCCCGCCGCGCGGCGCCCGCCACCGCCACCGCCGGGGACTTCGACGGCGACCGTCGCACCGATGTGGTGCTGACCTACCGCTACGACCTCGCGCAGCCGGAACGGCCCGACCAGCCCGACCAGCCCGAGCCCGATGACACCGCCCCCCTCGACACCCCCGTAGCCCACTACCGCGGCGGCCCCAAGGGCCTGGTGCGGGACAAGCGGCCCGAGGCGCGCCTGGCCCACGCCCTCGGCACGGAGGACGGCCCGCGCGAGCCCGCGGCCGGGGACGCCGACCACGACGGGATCGACGATCTGCTCGCGCCCGGTCAGGGGACCCTCGGTCCCGGGCGGCACTCCGGCGCCGGGCGGCTGACCGTCGTCCACGGTGCCAGGTCCGGTCTGGGCCGGGGGCGTTCGGATCTCACGGTCGATCCGTCGGGGCCGGGCCTGCCCGGCGACGCACGGCGCGGCGATGGCTTCGGCGGCTCCCCGGCCGTCGGCGACATCACCGGCGACGGCCGCCCCGACCTGGTGGTGGCCACCCCGGAGAAGAACTACGGCAACGGCCGGCTCACCCTGCTGCCCGGTGCACGGCGCGGGCACGGTGGCGAGTACGACCCGGCCGCGAGCGCGCACAAGGGGGCGGCGGGGAGCAGACCCTGGACCTGGACACCCCGGGGGTGCCCGGCCGGCACACTCCGTACGGCTTCGACGCCTTCGCCCCCCAGCCCCCGCTGCTCGACGTCGACGGGGACGGACACGACGAGCTGATCGCCGCCGCGCCCGGCTACGGCCACGGCAGGGCGGGGGGCTTCTGGGTCTTCCGGGGGACCGACCGCGGGCTGTCCACCCGGGACGTACGCCGTTTCACCCCTGCCGACCTGGGCATACGCTTCCGGACGGCCTGACCGGCGGAGCGGCCGTAAGGGCGCCACGGCCCCGGAATAACCGCGGGCGGTGGCGGGGTTACGGTGCATGTGGCATCTGCCGACGTAGGAAGCGGGTAACGCAGGCATGAGCACTAGCACCGTCGAGCTCACCAAGGACAACTTCGACGAGATCGTGTCCGGTAGCGAATTCGTCCTGATCGACTTCTGGGCCTCCTGGTGCGGGCCGTGCCGGATGTTCGCGCCCATCTACGAGAAGGCCGCCGAGCGCCATCAGGATCTGCTGTTCGCCAAGGTCGACACCGAGGCGCAGCCCGAGCTGGCCGCCGCCTTCGACGTCCAGTCCATCCCCACACTGATGATCGTGCGGGAGAACATCGCGGTGTTCGCCCAGCCCGGCGCCCTCCCCGAGCCGGCCCTGGAGGACATCATCGGCCAGGCCCGCGACCTCGACATGGACAGCGTGCGGGCCTCCATCGCCGCCGCGTCGAACGAGAAGCGGGCCATCGACGAGGAGAAGGCATCCGGCAACCGTGGCTGAGTTGGTGCTGATCCGGCACGGCGAAACCGAGTGGAGCCGGTCGCGCAAGCACACCAGCTGGACCGATGTGCCCCTGACACCGCGCGGTGAGGAGCAGGCCCGCGCCCTGCGCTCGCCGCTCGCCGCGCGGAAGGTGGGGCTGACCCTGGTCAGCCCGCTGGCGCGGGCCATGCGCACCGCCCGGCTCGCCGGGCTCGAGGACCTCACCGTCGAGCCCGAGCTGCGCGAATGGGACTACGGCGGCTACGAGGGCATCACCACCACCGAGATCCACCGCACCCGCCCCGACTGGAACCTGTGGACCGACGGCGTCCCGCCGGGCGGCCCCGACCACCCCGGGGAGTCGCCCGAGCGGATCGGGGCCCGGGTGGACCGGGTGCTCGACCGGATCGCCGCCGAGCTGGCGGCGGAGGACGGCGCCGATGTGGTGCTGGTGGCGCACGCCCACGTACTGCGGGTGCTCACCGCCCGCCGGCTGGGCCTGCCCCCGTCCGCCGGCGCGCTCTTCCGGCTGGACACCGCGACCGTGAGTCGACTCGGAACTGAGCATGGTCGCCCGGCCGTGGTCGCCTGGAACGTAGGCTCGGAGTCGATCTCCGGGCAGGAGGCGACCGGAAGCGGTGGCATCCCCGCCGGGTGATCACCTCCGACCGTATTCGCATACCGCACGTCCGACAGGAAGCAGGGAACAGCGAGCATGGCTACGACGCGTACCGCGCACACCGTCTGGCAGGGCAATCTGGCCCAGGGACAGGGGACCGTCACCTTCGACTCCTCCGGCATCGGCGAGCAGCAGGTCTCCTGGCCGTCCCGCGCCGAGCAGGCCAACGGCAAGACCAGCCCCGAGGAGCTGATCGCGGCGGCCCACTCCAGCTGCTTCTCGATGGCGCTCTCGCACGGCCTCACCCAGGCGGGCAACCCGCCCACCCAGCTGACCACCCAGGCCGACGTCACCTTCCAGCCCGGCACCGGCATCACCGGCATCCACCTCACCGTCGAGGGCACGGTGGAGGGCCTGGACGAGGCCGCGTTCACCGCGGCGGCCGAGGACGCCAAGAAGAACTGCCCGGTGAGCCAGGCGCTCGCCGGTACGGAGATCACGCTGTCGGCGAAGCTGGCCTGACGTTCTCCACACGCTGCAGCAGTCCCCAGGTGAACTCCGCCACATAGTGGCGGAGTTCGCCGTTGTCCGCCTCCGGTGCGTCGAAGGCCAGCCGCCAGCGGGTGGGCGCCGAGCCCTCCATGGGCCGCGCGGGCGCGAAGGCGCGCGCCACCTCGTCCACCGTGCAGGACCAGGGCACGAGGTCGGCGGCCGTCCGCAGCCGCGGCCCGGGCGCGCCCGGAGCGCGCACCAGCCAGTCGTTCCACACCGCCCCGTTCGGCGCGGTGAGCACCTCGAACCGCAGATCCGGCCACAGCGGCAGGGACCAGCTCAGCGCCTCGCTCGTCAGATCGCCGATCCGGCGGGTGGAGGTGGACTCGGGCGGGCCCAGCACGGAGCGGTAGCGGGCGACCGCCGAGCGCCGCCGTGGCGAGCGCTGCATGGCCTGCCAGCGGCGGTTGGCCTCGCGCATCACCGCACGCCCGAACCCCAGCTCGCGCAGTGCGTCCTCGACCAGCCCCGGCTGATGGTCGGCCATCCGCCGCAGCAGTACGAGGACGAAGGGGAAGGGGGTGGGAAATGAGTCGGGCTGGAGGAACGAGCCGGGCGCGGAATCCATGGCTCCTACTTTGCCGGACCATTGCCGGGGAAGTCCGCTCCGCATAACCTGTGTTCGCGATACCGGCCACCGGCCGGAATCTCGAACGCTTGCCATCTGACCAGAAGGGGAGGGCGAGCACTATGGGACGCCTGGTGCCCGCGGTGACACGGGCTCTGGACATACTCGAGCTCTTCCTGGACGGAGACGGCACCCTCTCCGCACCCGAGATCACCCGTCGGCTCGGCCTGCCCCGTACGACCGTCCATGAGCTGGTGACTACTCTGGCCGCCCGTTCCTATCTGGTCCAGGTACCCGACCAGCCCGGCCGCTATCGGCTCGGAGTGCGGCCGTATCAGCTCGGCAGCCGCTACGCCGAGCAGCTCGACCTGGCCGCCGAGGGCCGGCAGGTGGCCCGGAGCGTCGCGGAGACCTGCGACGAGACCGTGCATGTCGCGATTCTCGAGGGCATGGACGTCATCTATATCGCCAAGGTCGACTCCACCCACGCCGTCCGCATGGTCTCCGCCGCCGGCCGCAAGCTGCCCGCCCACTGCACCTCGGTCGGCAAGATGCTGCTCGCCTCCCTGACCGACGACGCCCTGGACGCGCGGCTGTCCGACGAGCAGCCGCTGCCCGCGATGACGGACAACAGCATCACCTCCACCGTCGAACTGCGCCGCCATCTGCTCACCGTGCGCGAGCGCGGCATCGCGGTCGAGCAGCGGGAGTCCAATCCGGATGTGAGCTGCGTGGCGGCGCCCGTACGGGACTCCACGGGCAAGGTGGTCGCGGCGCTGTCGATCTCGGTGCCGACGATCCGCTGGAGCGAGGAGCGCCAGGCCGAGCTGGAGGAGCTGGCGGCCAAGGGCGCGGGAGAGCTGTCGGTGCGGCTGGGACATCGGAGGCGGGACATATGAGCACACGGCCATCGCTCGAGATCGCGGTGCGCGCGAACGCCGTGCTCGGTGAGGGACCCACCTGGGACGCCGCCGCCCGGCGGCTGATCTGGGTGGACATCCTCTCCTCCCGCGTCCACACCTACGACCCCGCCACCGGCCGCCGCACCACCCTGGCCACCGAGCAGCATGTCGGCGCGGCCAAGCCCCGCGCGGGCGGCGGTCTGGTGGTCAACCTCCGCGACGGCATCGGGGTGTACGGCGCCGACGGCGGCTTCGACTGGCTGCTGCGCGAGGCCGTCCCCGGCCGCCGTGGCAACGACGCCGCGGTGGCGCCGGACGGCGCGCTCTGGGCGGGCACCATGCGCTACGACGAGACGGCCGGCGGCGGCACGCTCTCCCGGATCGGGGCCGACGGCTCCCCTGCGGAGTTCCTGCCGGAGGTGACGGTCAGCAACGGCATCGGCTGGAGCCCCGACGGCCGCCTCATGTACTACATCGACACCCCCACCCGGCGTATCGATGTCTTCGACGTGGACGACGCCGATGGTCCGGTGGTCGCCGGCCGGAGGCCGTTCGCCGAGGTCGAGAAGGGCGCCGGCTTCCCGGACGGGCTGTGTGTGGACGCCGACGGCGCGGTGTGGGTCGCCCTGTGGGACGGCGCCGCGATCCGTCGCTACGCCCCCGACGGGACACTCGATCGGGTGGTGGAGCTTCCCTTCCCGCGCCCCACCGCGTGTGCCTTCGGCGGTGCGGACCTCACCGACCTGTATCTGACCTCCGCACGGGCCGGACTCGGCGCCTTTGCGCCGCCGCTCGCCGGGTCGCTGCTGGTCATCGAGGGTGCGGGGCAGGGTCTGGCGCAGCCCGCCTTCGCCGGCTGAGCGGGGCCGGGCGGACGCCAAGGGCTGTCGGGACACGGCCTGACGAGGGCTTTCGTACGGTCTTTGCACAGGATCCTCACACCCCGCGTCCTGCTGACCTACCCGTTGGTCACATAACCTGCCCGGCGAAATGGATTACTGCTCTCCCTGCCGCCGCCATCTCAACGGTGCCGTCTCCTGCCCCGGTTGCGGGACGCCCGCTGAGGATCTCGGCCTGCCCTCCGCCACATCGGACACGGCACACGAGGGCGGGGCCGACACGCCCGCGCCCCGTGCGCAGCGGAGAGCCGACCGCCGTGCGGCGCAGGCGTCCCCCGCCTCCGGCGCCACCCGGGCCTCGCGCCGCAAGCCCAAGCCCCGCCTCATCGGCAGCCGCGCCCGTCGGGCCCGCCGGGGGCGTGGCCGCCGGGTGACGATCATGGCGGCGGTGCTCGGCCCGGTGCTGGCCGCGGTGTTCGTGGCCGAGCTGGCCACCGAGGGGCACTGGCGGGAGTCCTCCCCGTCGCCCAGCCGGCAGGAGCCGGTGGCCGACCGCAGCGGCGGGGTGTCGGACTCCGACGACCCGGTCACCCAGGACACGTCCGGCCCGAGCGAGCTCCCTTCGGCGTCGGACAGCGGCCAGGGCGAGGACAAGGACGCGTCCAAGGACAAGGGCAAGGACGACGGGAAGTCCAAGGACGACAAGGACGACACCTCGTCCGATCCGGACGGGGACCCGTCGGACGCCACCTCCTCGGCCCCGGGCGGCCCCGGTACGACCCAGGGGCCCACCACGCCGTCGCATCCGGGGCCCACCGCCCCGGCGACCGTCGCACCGACGCCGACCCCATCGCCCTCGGATACCTGCAATCGCTTCCTGTGGTGGTGCACCTAGCCGGGCATCCCGACGCGCAACGGCTCCGCCTTCGCTACGGCGCGACGCCCAGCATCCGCTTGAGCAGATCGCGCAGCACCGTACGCTCCTCGTCCGAGAGCTCCGCCAGCGGTTCGCGCGCGAAGTCGAGCGAGCCCCTGAGCCGTGCGGCGGTCTCCCGGCCCGCCTCGGTGGCGGCGGCCAGCTTGACCCGCCGGTCGGCCGGGTCGAGGCGGCGCTCGGCGAAGCCGCGCGACTCCAGGCGGTCGACGATCCCGGTGACGTTCGACGGCTCGCACTTCAGCTGCTGGGCGAGCCGGCGCATCGGCGTCGGGCCGCCGGACAGCAGGCCCAGCACCCGGGCCTGTGCCCCGGTCAGGGAGTGCTTGGCCGCGGCCTCCTCGTATTCCTCGTGGTAACGGGCCACGATGGTGCCGATGAGCTCGACGACCTCGAGGGTCAGCGGGTCGATGCGGGACGTCATGGCAACCAGAGTACTCATTTACTTGACAGCATGAAATATCCAGCAGCATGATTGTTTCATCTGCTGAAACGTATGAGAGGCACCTTCCATGTCCGTCATCCCCACCACCGGCCGTGAATGGCACCTGGTCGCCCGCCCCCAGGGGTGGCCGAAGCCGGAGGACTTCGCGCTGCGCGAGGCCCCGATCTCCGAGCCGGGCCCCGGGCAGGCGCTGGTCCGCAATCTCTACATGTCGGTGGACCCGTATATGCGCGGGCGCATGAACGACGTGAAGTCGTACACGCCGCCGTTCCAGCTCGACCAGCCGATGGAAGGCGGCGCGGTCGGCAAGGTCATCGCCTCCAACGCGGAGGGGCTCTCCGTCGGCGACCACGTCCTGCACTTCGGCGGCTGGCGTGAGTACGCGACGGTGAGCGCCAAGAGCGCCGTCAAGGTCGACCCCGAGGTCGCCCCCCTCCCCGCCTACCTCGGCGTGCTCGGCATGCCCGGCCTCACCGCGTACGCGGGGCTGCTGGAGGTCGCGTCCTTCAAGGAGGGCGACGCGGTCTTCGTCTCGGGTGCGGCGGGCGCGGTCGGCAGCGAGGTCGGCCAGATCGCCAAGCTCAAGGGCGCCTCCCGGGTGATCGGCAGCGCCGGTTCGGACGAGAAGGTCCGGGTGCTGCTCGACGAGTACGGCTTCGACGCGGCCTTCAACTACAAGAAGGGCCCGGTCGCCGAGCAGCTCAAGGAGGCCGCGCCCGACGGGATCGACGTCTACTTCGACAACGTCGGAGGCGAGCACCTCGAGGCCGCCATCGGCCGCCTCAAGGTGCACGGCCGGATCACCGTCTGCGGCATGATCTCGCAGTACAACGTCACCGAGCCGCCCGCCGCCCCGCGCAACCTCGCGATGGTCATCGGCAAGCGGCTGCGGATGCAGGGCATGCTGGTCGGGGACCACCAGGCGCTGCAGGGGCAGTTCTTCGAGGAGGTCGGCGGCTGGATCCGCGAGGGCAAGCTGCACTACCGCGAGACCGTCATCAAGGGTGTGGAGAACGCGGCCGACGCCTTCCTCGGCATGCTCCGTGGGGAGAACACCGGCAAGATGATCGTCGCGTTCGAGGACTGACGAACCGAGGACCCGGCGAGGACCCGGGCCACGGATCCGACGCCCCCTGCCACCCGTTGGCAGGGGGCGTCGGCGGGTCGGCTACCGCAACACCACCGTCGTCAGCGAACGCCCCGGCAGCTCGACCGCCAGCCGTCCGTCGCGCACCCGCGCGGGCCCGACCCGGCTGAGCGCATGGGTGTCATCCGTCCGGTAGACCGCGCCCCGCGCCTCCCTCCCGCCAGCAGCAGATCCAGCACCTCTCGCTGATGCTGCGGCGTCAGGCCCTGCGCGCCATGCATCACATCGGCGCGCTGGAACGCCTGGGAGAAGCCGAAGCCGTCGATGGGCTGGAGGCGCTGTCCGAAATCCACGGTGCCGTCGCCGCCGGGTTGTTCCGCGGTGGCGGGCGACGTGGTCAGCGGGACCGGTGCGGCGGCGAGGGCTGTGCGGACCGATGTGATCACGAAAACTTCCCTTCCCGGCTCCGACGGCGGCGGTCGGATGGGTCAAGGGGCCGGGGAGCGCTCATGAGGTGATGTGTCCGGGGGCGGTGGGTACCCGAAGAGATCCGGCGTTCGCCGGAACCGTAAGAACCGGAAGAGCCGGAAGAGACCGAACGGAAAGGTGGCCCCCATGTCCACGATGGCCGGTCCGGAACAGCCTCGGTCCGCCTCGCAGGTGCTGGTGGCGGTGAGCGGAATCTCGCGCTACGACGCCGAGGCCGTGTTCGGTGTGCTGCGTACGTGCTACGAGTCCGACGAGGCGACCACGAACCTTCCGCAGGACGCGGGGGAGGGGCGGCCCACGGTGTGGACCTCCGTCTTCGAGGTGGCGGACCCCCGCGAAGAGCCCCGCCCCGCCTCCCTGACGGCACCCGTCACCGCCGACCTCCAGGGCGGCCCCCGCCAGGTGCAACAGGTGGCGGACGTCCTGGCCCGCGCCTTCGAGGTCCGCGAGCAGGGTGCGGTGGCGGGCGACCAGGAGCGGGAGCTGCGGCTGAGGCTGTCCAGCACGGGGATGCGCCCGGAGTGAGTCGTGTTTCGACCGGGCGGCGCGGCCGGGCGGTGTGGATGAGCGGTGTGGGTGTGTGCGGCGCCGTCTCGCGCCTTCGGCGCGATGGACATGGGCAGCCGCCACCGGGCGGCGCGCCCACCGGCCCGTCGGCCGGCGATGTGTCCCGCGCCCCGGCACCCCCGCCGCCGCTGCTCAATCGCGCCGAAGGCGCGAGACGAAACCCGCACCCCACCGAGCCGCGCACCCCAAACAACGCACCCCGTCCCACCATTGACGCACGTGGCGGCGAGATCTTACGGTCGCGTTCGAAGAAACGAGCGCTGGTCGAAATGCCGAATAGCCGCGAAACCGCGACGTCGCGTAGTCGCGGCACCCGAAGAGATGGGCCGCCATGCCGCAGACCCCTTCCCCTTCCGCCTCCGCCGCCGCCTCCGCCCGGTTCACCCTCGACCCCGCCTTCGCCGTCGGCGAGGTCAACCCCCGCCTCTTCGGCTCGTTCGTCGAGCACCTCGGCCGTTGCGTCTACACCGGCATCCATGAGCCCGGCCACCCGGCCGCCGATGAAGCCGGGCTGCGGACCGATGTCCTCGCGCTGATCCGCGAGCTGGGCGTCAGCGTCATCCGGTATCCCGGTGGCAACTTCGTCTCCGGCTACAAGTGGGAGGACGGCGTCGGGCCGGTCGAGGAGCGGCCGCGCCGGCTCGATCTCGCGTGGCGTTCCACCGAGACCAATCGGTTCGGTCTCTCGGAGTACATCGACTTCGTCCGCAAGGTCGACGGCGAGCCCATGATGGCGCTCAACCTCGGCACACGTGGTGTCGCGGACGCCCTTGAGCTGCAGGAGTACGCGAACCACCCATCCGGCACCGCCCTCGCCGACCTCCGGATCGGCCACGGCGACAAGGATCCCCACGGCATCCGGCTGTGGTGTCTGGGCAATGAGATGGACGGCCCCTGGCAGACCGGGCACAAGACCGCCGAGGAGTACGGACGGCTCGCCGCCGAGACCGCCCGTGCGATGCGGCAGATCGACCCGGACGTGGAGCTGGTGGCCTGCGGCAGTTCCAACCAGTCGATGCCGACGTTCGCCACCTGGGAGGCGACGGTCCTGCAGGAGACGTACGACCTGGTCGACCACATCTCCCTGCACGCCTACTACGAGGAGCGCGACGGCGACCGTGACTCCTTCCTCGCCTCGGCCGTGGACATGGAGTCCTTCATCGAGAACGTCGTCGCCACCTGCGATCACATCGGCGCGCGGCTGAAGTCGAAGAAGAAGATCAACCTGTCCTTCGACGAGTGGAACGTCTGGTACCAGACCCACTATCACCGCGCCGAGCCGCTCAACTGGGAGGAGGCCCCGCGCCTCCTGGAGGACAACTACTCCGTCACCGACGCCGTCGTGGTCGGCTCGCTGCTGATCGCCCTGCTCCGCCACGCCGACCGCGTCACCGTCGCCTGCCTCGCCCAGCTGGTCAACGTCATCGCCCCGATCATGACGGAACCCGGCGGCCCGGCCTGGCGGCAGACCACCTTCTACCCCTTCGCGCAGGCATCGGCCCATGGGCGGGGGAGGGTGCTGCAGGTCAACGTCGACAGCCCGACGTACGAGACGGCCGGCTACGGCGAGGTCCCGCTGCTGCACGCCACCGCCGTCCTCGACGAGTCCACCGGCGCGGTGACGGTCTTCGCGGTCAACCGCGACCAGCACCGCCCCCTCCCGCTGGAGATCGCCCTGCACGCGCTGCCGGTGACCCGCGTGGTCGAGCACACCGTCCTCGCCGACGCCGACCCCGAGGCCCGTAACACCCTCACGGACCCCGAGCGCGTCACCCCGCACCCCGGCGAGGACACGGCGCTCGCGGACGGCGCCCTGCGCACCACGCTCGAGCCGATGTCCTGGAACGTTATCCGCCTGGCCTGAGCGCCTTGCCCTGAGCGCCTTGCCCTGAGTGCCTTGCCACGGAGCGCCTTGCCATGGACGACGTGGGTGACTTCTTGTCTGTCCGGCAGCCGCGTCCTCGGGTTACGCCTCGCGGTGGGGATCGTAGACGTAGGGAGTCGTGGTGCTCAGCACGGTGAACCCGAGTCGCTGCAGGATGGGGCGGCTCTGGTCGGTGGCATCGACTTGAAGGTAGCGGTAGCCGAGGTCGGCGGCGGTCCGGGCGCGGTGGGCGACCAGAGCCCGGTAGATGCCCCGGCCGCGCCAGGCAGCCACGGTGCCGCCGCCCCAAAGACCGGCGAAGTCGGTGCCTGGGTTCAGTTCCGTCCGCGCCGCGCACACGGGCAGGTCGCCGGCCATCGCGACGACCATGCTGATGGTTTCGGAATTCTGGGCGAGCTGGGCGAGCAGTCGCTGCCGCAGGTGAGCGCTGCTGGTGCCGAAGGCCTGCTCGTGGACGTCCGCCATGAGGTCCACTCCGGCGGGGTCGGTCACCGGACGCAGGTGGACGCCTTCGGGCAGTGCGGCGTCGGTGGGCAGGTCCCGGACCGGCGCGACCATCACTGCCTCCTGCGGCTCGGGCGTGAACCCGGCCGACTTCAGCCGCCTCCCGAGGTCACCGGGTCGGTCGTGGGCGTATGCCTTCCATTCGAACTCGCGCCCGAGCGTGGCGAAGTACCGCGTCTGGGCTCTGATCGCCGCATCCGCCGTGCTCTGGTCGAGGTCCGACCAGAGGATGCCGTTCCAGTCGTGATCCGTGCCGACCTGCCGTACGACGTTGCCGTCCCGCTCGACACGGGTTCCGCGCCCGTCGGCCCGCGCGTCGCGCCGAAGCTGGCGGTCGAACAAGGCAAGTACTTCTTCAGGGTTCATCCGGCTCACTTCAGCATGGGGAGGCCAACCGCACCACTGGGTTTTTCCCGTTCCCCACCGGCGTGAGTGATCATGTGGAACGTGAGAGGCGCTCGGCCGTGCTTGCCCAGTCGAGCGCCTCTCTGGGCCTGGAACTCGGCTCGGTTAGCTCCTGCGTGCGGGTCAGGCGTCCGGGTCGACGCCGACCGTGAGCGTGCCGCGGTAACCGGCGGACGGGGTGCTGCCCAGCGCCGTCACGGCGAGCAGCCCGGCGGCGGTGCCGCCGTTGCCGTAGATGCCGTCGGCGGACAGGGGAGTGCGGGGGACGGTGTTGCTGGAGTACGGGGAGAGCTTGGCCACCGCCTCGGTGATCTTCTCGTCGAAGAAGAGCTGCCCGGTGTGGATCTCGTTGCCGCCGGTGAACGAGCCGTCCGGGGTGAGCGTGACGTCCGTGTGCACCTTGAGGTGGACATGGATGCAGCGGCCGCGGTACCAGCCGGGATAGATGCCGGTGAGGTTGGCCACCCCGTCGGCGACGGTGAGCACGGCACCGCGCAGGAACGTGCCGTTGTCCGGCTCCTGGTGGCCGTTGTTGCCGACGAAGCCGGAGTACTCGCCGAGCGCGTCGCAGTACCAGATCTCCACCAGCGCCTTGTTGAGCGGTGCGCAGGTGGCGGTGTCCACGACGGTGAGGGTGAGCTGGAGCGGGACTCCCTTCTTGTCCTCGGCGACGTCGGAGCGGACGAGGGCGTGGTCGAGGTAGTACGGGCCCTCGGTGAGCTCCTTGGTGAGCGTGCAGATGGCGGTGGCGTCGCGGGCCGCTGCAACGCCAGTGCTTCTGGTGGCCGTGGAGGCCGTCTCGGGGCGGGCGGCGGCCGTGCCCGCGCCTATTCCGATGGCCGCGGCGGCCGCGCTTCCGGCGACCAGGACGCGTCGACGCCCCATGGGGGCGGAGGATAAGTCTGTCATGGGCATGGAAAGGTAGCGGCGGTGTCTGTGGGACGCCTGTGGATTCGGCAAAGTCCGTACCCGTCAACTCTCCTTTACGGCCAACTCCCTTGCCGCAAGGGGGTGTTGACAGTGCCACAAGCGCTTACTAGCTTCTTCCGGGATGGCTGCTGTCCGCCGGGGCGGTCCTGACCGCACCGCCCGGCGTCAGGGCCCCGCACCCGTCAGAGCCGCACCTTTGGCGATCTCCACCGGCCTTTGCGATCAGCGTGCTTGCCCGCTCATTCGCGCTTATCCCGCAAGCGATTACCCCTCCCGTGTGGAGATCCTCCGAATGAGAGGACTCCCCCTATGCGCTCGACGCACGACCACGGCATCACGGACGACATCGCCGGCGTCACCGGTGCCACCGGTGTCACCAGCGCCTTGAGCACTCCCGTCACCGCCCGCAACCGGCGCCGGCTGACGGCGGTCGGCGCGGGCGTTGCCGCGGCGCTCGCCCTCGGTGGCCTTTCCACGGTCTCCGCCCATGACACGGACTCGACCGACTCCGCACGCTCCGAGAGCACACGCAGCACTGCCGCCGCAGGCTCCGCCACGGCCGCCCACCCCACTGCCGAGACCGCCCCCATCGGCTTCGGCGCCGGCACCACGGGCGGGGGAAACGCCACCGCCACCACCGTGACCTCCCTGGACGCCTTCAAGGCGGCCGTCACCGGCGACAAGGCCAAGGTGGTCAAGGTCTCCGGGCTGTTCTCCCTCACCGGCCAGGTGGACATCGGCTCCAACACCACCGTGCTGGGTGTGGGTTCGGGCTCCGGCTTCACCGGCGGCGGACTGCGGCTGAAGGAGGCGACCAACGTCATCGTCCGCAATCTCAACCTCAGCAGGCCCCGGAAGCCGTCCGACGCCATCACCGTGCAGAAGTCCACGAGGGTGTGGATCGACCACAACACCCTCTCGGCCGACCGCGACCACGACAAGGACTACTACGACGGTCTGCTGGACATCAGCCACGGCTCCGACAACATCACCGTCTCCTGGAACAGATTCGCCGACCATTTCAAGGGCAGCCTGGTCGGCCACAGCGACAACAACGCGAGCGAGGACACCGGCCACCTCAAGGTGACGTACCACCACAACTGGTTCACCAACGTCTACTCCCGCATCCCCAGCCTGCGCTTCGGCACCGGCCACTTCTACGACAACTACGTCCAGGGCACGGAAACCGGTGTGCACTCCCGGATGGGCGCGCAGACGCTGGTGGAGAACAACGTCTTCCGCGACACCGAGGTGGCCGTGACCACCAGCCGGGACAGCGACATCGACGGCTATGCGGTGCTGCGCGGCAACGACCTGGGCGGGGCGGCCACGGAGGTGTCCCAGACCGGCGGCTTCACCACCCCGCCGTACGCGTACACGGCGGAACCGGCGTCCTCCGTCGTGGCGAGCGTCACCGCCCAGGCGGGCGCGGGCAAGCTCTGAGACGCGGATGCGGTCGGCCCCCTCGTCAGGACGGACGCACCCGGCCCCGTCGTCAGGAGGGCAGCACCCACATCGGGTTGGCGTAGAACCACAGATCGCGCCAGGGATCCGCATCGCCCGGCACATCCATCGCCGGGCCGTGCGGATCCACCGCCGCGCCCCGCGCGCCCACCGCCGTCCGGTTGCCGTCGGTCCCGCGCAGCCGTACGTACAGCGGACGGTCCACGGCACCGAGGTCGTAGGAGAGCCGCACCGACCCCGATGTGCGGCTGATCTCGAACGACTTGACCACCCGGGTGCGCGGCGCCGCGAACGTGTCGCGGTCGCCCACCGCCCCCGTGACCTCGCCCTGAACGACGTCCACCCGCGCCAACGTGGGCACGAAGCCGGCCCAGTTGGCGCCGTTCGCCGGCGCGATGTCCACTTCGAGCCGCACCCGGGCGCCTCGCTCCACGTGCAACGTGCCGCCGAGGGTGACCGAGCGGCCCCGGCCGCCGCTGCCGCGTTCGGCGTCCCGTTCGCCGCCGCTGAGCCGTGCGTCGAGGCCGCTGATCAGGCCGCCGTGGTCCACCCAGACCCGGCCCGCCCGGATGCCGTCCATGACGGCGGCGTACGAGAAGTCCTCGGCGCCCACATGGGTGCGGCTGTACTGGCCCGGCCAGTAGTCGTTCTCCTCCAGGTCGAGCCCGCCCCGGTACACCGGGTCGTCCTGCCGCCCGTTGGTCTCGTAGTCGCTGCCGGGGCCGCGCATCGCGGTGTCGGCGTAGACGTTGTGGGAGTCGGAGTTGGCGGTGATCCACCACGGCTTGCCCTCGGCGAGCAGGCTGTCCCACAGCCCGCCCACCGTGGCCGTCATCCAGTCGAAGCCGCCCCAGGTGCGGTACGACTCGGCCGGGTACGCGGCGAAGGACTGGGGGCCGGGGGCGTTTTCGTACAGCCCGCGCGCACCGCCCGGACCGTGTGCGGAGGCCGGGATCCCGCCGGCCTGGTGGCCCGGCGCGCCCTCCATGCCGACGGCGATGTGCGGCTGGGCGTCCCGCCAGCCGCGGATCTCGTGCGGGGAGTCGAGGCCCTTGCGGGCGGGGTGGTTGGCGAGCATCAGCGCGGCCTTGACGCGCCGCCGCCGCACCGCGTCGGAGAGGAAGTCGAGACCGGCGATGGCCAGGGCCTCGTTCTGCGGGGTGGAGTCGCCGGCGTTCTTGACCGACCCGTCGAAGGAGGTCTCGAACTCCTTGAGCACCGCCACCTCGTCACGGCCGGGGTGGACGAAGACCGTGCCGTGCTCGGCGCCGGGGATGTTCCACTCCAGCCCCTGGAAGACCAGCGCGTCCCGGTGGGTCTCGCGTGCCTCGCGGATGTCGGGGTTGACCTTCTCGACCCCGATCCGGGCGTGGGTGACGTTCCCGTGGTCGGTGATCACCATCCAGTCCAGGCCGTGCCGGGCGCCCTGTCGCACCTGGTCGATGACCCGGTACTTGCCGTCGTTGCTGTACTGGGTGTGGATGTGATGGTCCCCGGCCAGCCACAGATAGCCGCCGCCGTGCTGCCGGGAGCCGGGCGCCGCGCGGGTCGCCGCGACGGCGCGCGCGGCGCCGCCGTCCAGCACGCTCACGGCACCGAGCCCCGCGCCCAGCAGCCCCGCGCGGCGCAGCATCGAGCGCCGGGAGAGCTGGTCGGGGGTCAGCTCCTCGTCCCGTACGGACAGGTCGAGAGCCGGAGGAAGGCTGTGCACCGCGTGTTCATCATGAGGGTGGTGATGTCCGGGGGCCATGAGCGCGAAGGTAAGGAACGCGGTTGAACACCAGTCGAACACCGCACGCCCAACAGCCCCTCATCACCGGTCATCAGCCGAGAGGACGTCTCCTTGAGAATCATCGGACGCTTAGCCGTCGCGGCCGCGGCGGCGCTCACGCTCTGTGCGACCACATCCGGCGCCACGCCCGCGGCAGCGGACACCAAGGTGCCCCGGGCCACCTCGGACACCAAGGTGCCCCGGGCCACCTCGGACACCAAGGTGCCCCGCGCCGCCTCGGGCACGTTCAATGTGCTCACCTACAACGTGGCCGGGCTCCCCGAGGGCCTGTCCTCCGGCCACCCCGCCAAGAACACCCCGCTGATATCGCCCCGACTCGGCGCGTACGACATCGTGGGCGTCCAGGAGGACTTCAACTACCACGCCGCGCTCTACGCCGGTGACGACCATCCGTACCGCACCCCCACCAGCGGTGGCGCCGGTTTCGGCGATGGCCTCAACACCCTCTCCGACCTGCCGTACGACGACTTCGAGCGGGTGAAGTGGAAGAGGTGCAACGGCACCGACTGCCTCACCCCGAAGGGCTTCACCCTTGCCCGGGTGCGGCCGGCCGAGGGCGCGTATCTCGACCTGTACAACGTGCACACCAACGCGGGGACGACGGACGCCGACCTCGCCGCGCGCCGCGCCAACATCACCCAGCTCTCCGACTACATCACCGCCAACTCCGCCGGCAACGCGGTGCTCGTCATGGGCGACACCAACACCCGCTACACCCGCGCCGCCGACAACATCCGCGACCTGGCCACCCGCAACGGCCTCACCGACGCGTGGGTGGACCTCGTCCGTGGCGGCTCGGCGCCGCCCGCCGGTTCCGATGCCCTGGTCTGCGACCCCGAGAACGTCACCGACACCTGCGAGGTCGTGGACAAGGTCCTCTATCGCTCCGGTCCGCTGCTCTCGCTCGCCGCCACCCGCTACCACAACGAGCACACCTCGTTCCTCGACGCCGACGGCAAGCCGCTGTCCGACCACTATCCGCACACCGTGGACCTGTCCTGGCACACCTCCGGCGCCCTGCGCGCCAGTGATCAGTTCGGCGGCCCGCACGGCACGGCCTTCAACGACGCCGACGACCTGTCCGCCGCACCGCCCGCGCCCCGCACCCTCACCCTGCGCGGCGGCTCCCGGCTGGACGCGGTGTCCCTGGCCATGGACGGCGGGGCGACCCTCGCCCACGGCGGCACGGGCGGCACCCCGGTCTCCCTCACCCTCGGCCCCGCCGAACACCTCACCTCCGTGACCCTCACCCGGGGCCGGAAGGACGGCCGCACCCGCGTCTTCTCGGCGGCGTTCACCACCGATACGGGCCGTACGCTGACGGCCGGATCCCCCACGTCGGACGCCGCCACCTACACCGCCCCCGCGGGCCGGCGGATCGTGGGCTTCACCGGCCGCGCCGGTGACGAGATCGATAAACTCGGCGTCCTCTTCGCGCCACGTTAGGCCAGTAGGCTTCGGCCCATGCGTGATCTTGTGAACGGCTTCGGTTATCTGATGAAGGGGCAGCGCTGGGCGGCCCGGCACGGGAGATGGTGGGGGTTCGGGATGATTCCCGCCCTGATCACTCTCGTCGGCTACGCGGCGGCCCTCGTCGCCCTCTTCTTCTGGACCGATGACGTCATCGCATGGGCCACGCCCTTCGCCGACGACTGGTCCTCGCCCTGGCTCGGCATCTTCCGCGGCGCGCTCACGATCCTCTTCGCCGCCGGCTGCCTCTTCCTCGCCGTCCTCACCTTCACGGCGGTCACGCTCCTGGTCGGCCAGCCCTTCTACGAGTCGCTCTCCGAGCAGGTCGACCGCTCCGAGGGCGGCGCGGTCCCCGACTCCGGCCTGTCGATCCGGGCGGAGCTGTGGATAGGGCTGCGCGAGGCCATCGCCCTGCTCCTCCGCGTCACCCTCTGGAGCGTGCTCTTCTTCGCGCTCGGCTTCATCCCGGCCGTCGGCCAGACCGTGATCCCCGCGCTGGCCTTCTGCGTGACCGGCTTCTTCCTCACCGAGGAGCTGACCTCGATCGCCCTGCTGCGCCGCGGGATCCTGCTGAAGGAGCGCCGCCGCATGCTGCACTCCCGCCGCCTGCTCGCCCTCGGCTTCGGCGTCCCCCTGTCCCTCCTCTTCCTCGTCCCCCTGGTCGCGGTCTTCCTGATGCCGGGCGCCGTCGCGGGCGCGACCCTGCTGGTCCGCGATCTGACGGGCGAGAACGAGGACGCGGCGCCGCAGGGCGAGACGGCGGCGGGCCCGGCGGGCGCCTTCAACGGCGCTCCGTAACGACCTGCGGCGCAGTTGGCTACCAGGCCGTCTTGGGGGTGGGCCACCAGTCGGCCCGTTCGACCGGGGTCGCGGAGGAGCCGGTGATCCGCGGGACGACATCGGTCACCGCGGACAGTTCGCCGCTCGCGATGGCCTGGTACCACGAGATCCAGCTCTCGATCTGCACCCCGCTGACGCCCAGCCGCCACCGCCGCGCGAACGCTTCCTCCACGGTCTCGGGGACATAGCGGTAGGGCCGCCCGGTGGTCGAGGCGATCCGGGCGACCATTTCCTCAAGAGTGAGCGCCTCGGGCCCGGTGACCTCCAGCGTCGCCCCGTCGTGCTCGGAGCGGGGCCCCTCGTCGAGGGCGACGGCCGTGATCACATCGGCGATGTCGTCGTGGGTGACAAAGGCGGCCCGGCCATCTCCGCCGGGCCCGCTCACCACGAGTTCGTCGTCGGCGAGTGCGGCCGGCGTCGACGCGTAGAAGCCCGCCCTGAACACCGTGTGCCGGACCCCGGCGCCCGCCAGGAACTGCTCGGTCAGCCAGTGGTCGCGTGCGTTGCGATAGGTGGCCGTGGGCGCCGCCCCGAGGAGGGACACATACAGCACCCGCTCCACCCCGACCGCCATCCCGGCCTCGACCGCGCTCGCGTGCTCCTCCAGCCGCCGTCCCGTGGGGTGCCCCGAGATCAGTACGAGCGTCGACGCCCCCGTGAGCGCGGTGCGCATCGCGGCCGTGTCGGCATACTCGGCCGGACCACGCCGCTGGGCCCCCGGCAGCTCGGGGATGCGGCTGGGGTCGCGCCCCACGAGGAGTTGCGGAACGCCGCGCTCGGCGAGCCTGGCCGCGATCCGACTGCCCAGCGCCCCGGTGACGCCCGTGACGGCCACTGTGGCGTGTGCCTGCTCAGACATGGGCCTTCCTTCCACCGTTCAAGTACGATGTCTCTCGTACATGGCAGTGGATCACGCATAAAAGTACGATGCAAGTCGTACATGGGGGCGGTCGCGCATGACAAGAGAATCCGACGGCCCGGCGGTCGCCCAACTGGACCTGGGCGCCGTCCTCTCCGCACTCGCCGACCCCCACCGGCGCCGCATCGTCACGGAACTCGTGACCGCACCCGAAGACATCGAGCGCTCCTGCTCCTCGTTCCGGGCCCCGGTCAGCAAGTCCACGATGACCCACCACTTCAAGGTGCTGTCCGACTCCGGCCTCATCCGCACCACCGACTACGGCAACCGCAAGGGCGTGACCCTCCGCCGCACCGACCTGAACACCCGCTTCCCCGGCCTCCTCACCCTCCTGGCCTCCGAAGCGACCCCTGGGTAACAGCCTCGCGTTCAGGGCCTCACCGGGTCGTGGCCGCGACGACGGTGAGGATTGAGCGGACCTGGGCGGTGATGGCTTCGCGGTTGTGGACGAAGTCGGGGTCGGTGATCTGGCCCGTGGCGGGGTCGGTGTTGTCGGGGCCGAACTGGAGGACCGGGGTGTGGAGATGGCCGCCCGGGGCCTTCAGGCCGACCGCGTCGCGCAGCAGGGTGGCGCGGTAGGCGATCTCGTTGGAGAGGTAGTCGCCGCCACCGCCCGCGCGGGCCGTCGAGCCGGGCGTCGGGCCGTTCGGCCGGACCACCGGGGTCGTGGCGCCCGCCGGGATCTCGGTGACCTCGGTGTGGTCGTAGACGGGGGTGGGGCCGGTGTTCGCTGTGACGATCTTGTCGTAGGGGAGGGTGGTGGTCGTCCACTGGGGCTGGGGGCGCGGGGTCGGCACATCGGCCGGGATGGGCACGGTCTCGGTCCGGGAGAGGTTGGCGTTGTCGGGGTAGCCGCCCCGCCAGGCGCCGTTGGTGCGCTCGACGTCGAAGCGGCCCACCCGGCCCTGGCTCACCGTCAGATACGCATCCACCCGGCGGGGGCCCGACTGGAAGGCGGGCAGCAGGGTCCGCTCGACCGTGCCGTCCGCGAAGTCCGTCCAGCGGACGGGGAAGACGGCCGTCTCGACGCGGGCCGGGCCGTTGTCCGTATGGATCGTCGTCCCGTCCAGGGCGAGCGCCGCCGCGCCCGACGGGTTGGAGCGGCGTACGTCGTCGTCGAGCTGGAACGGGTCGAAGCCGGTGACCACGATGCGCTTGATGTGTCTACCGGCGGGGAGGTCGAGCGAGTCCTCTCCGCGTGAGGTGCGCTCCAGCGTGGTGAGCAGCGCGGCGCGGCGGGCCTCGGGGAGCGGGAAGCCCGGCTGCCACTGGCCGAGCGCGCGGGTCATGCCGAGCCGCGCCCAGTACAGCGGCCGGTCGTCGTCCCTGCTGAGGTCGCCACCCGCGGGGCCCCGGCCCTGTACCCGGTCCACCGCCCGCTGCCACAGATGCCCGCCTTCGTGTGCGATCACTCGCTCGGCCTCGGCAGGGGACCCTACGTCCGCCAGTGCGCGGGCGAAGTTCGGCGCCGCGTCGTCGAACCCGCTGCGCCGCAGGATCTCCTGCGGCATGGCCTCGTCGAGCCGTTGCTCCTCCACGGTGGGAGCGGCGGTGGTGTCGGCCGCGGCCGTCGCCGGGGTGGCGAGGGCCAGGGCAGTGGCGGCGAACAGGGCGGCGCCGAGCAGGGCGAGCCGGGGGCGAATCGGTCTCATGCGGGGTCCTCTCGGATGAGGAGTGACGGATGACGCGGGCCGGATGACGGAGGCCGGGGGCCGGGGGGAAACGACAACCCCTCCCGTACCGTGCTCGTGAGCACGGTACGGGAGGGGAACCGTTGAGCTACAGGGCCGTGCGCGGCGGAGCCGCTCAGCGCGTCGAGAACGAGTGCACGGTCGTCGACCGGTACGTCTGCCCCGGCCGCAGCACCGTCGACGGGAACGACGGCTGGTTCGGCGAGTCCGGGAAGTGCTGGGTCTCCAGGGCGAAGGCGTCACCCTGCCGGTAGATCTTCCCCGACGTGCCCGCGAACGTGCCGGTCAGGAAGTTGCCGGTGTAGAACTGCACCCCGGGCTCGGTAGTGGCGATCTTCATCACCCGGCCGGACTCCGGCTCGGTCACCGTCAGGAAGTGCTCGGGACGGCTGGTGATGCCCTTGTCCAGCACGAAGTTGTGGTCGATCCCCTGCCCGTACAGCACCTGCTGGTGCGCCTCCCGGATGTCCCGGCCGATCTCCTTGGCGCGGCGGAAGTCGAACGGGGTCCCGGCCACCCTGGCGAGTTCGCCGGTGGGGATGAGGGTCTTGTCGACCGGGGTGTAGCGGGCGGCGTCGATCTCCAGCCGGTGGTGGTAGATGGAGCCGCTGCCCTCCCCGGCCAGGTTGTAGTACGTGTGGTTGGTGAGGTTCACGACCGTGGCCTTGTCGGTCGTGGCCTCGTAGTCGATACGGAAGTCGCCCCCCGCCGTGAGGGTGTAGTCCACCCGCACGGTCAGCGTGCCGGGGTAGCCCATCTCGCCATCGGGGCTGACCCGGCGCAGGGTGAGCCCCACGTCCGCGCCCTTGCGGAACGCCTCCACGGACCAGACGTGCTTGTCGAAGCCCTTGTCGCCGCCGTGCAGGCTGTTCGGCCCGTCGTTGATCGGGAGCTGGTACTTCTTGCCGTCCAGCGTGAAGGTGCCGCGGGCGATGCGGTTGCCGTAGCGGCCGATGAGGGCGCCGAAGTACGGGCTGTTGGCGACGTAGGAGTCCAGGTCGTCGAAGCCGAGCGACACATTGGCGCGGCGGCCGTGGCGGTCGGGGATCTCCAGGCTCTGGACGATGCCGCCGTAGCTGAGCACGCGCAGCCGGGTGCGGCCGTTCTCGATCGTCCAGCGGTCGACGTCCGTGCCGTCCGCGAGCGTGCCGAAGTGTTCCTTCACCGCGCCTCCCTTGCCCGCGGAGTCTCCCCCGCTGCCCGCGGAGTCTCCTCCGCTCTTCGCGTGGGCGGTGCCGGTCGTGGCGGCCGAAGCCGCCAGTCCGGCCGCCGCCGCAGCCGTGATCACCGTGCGTCTGCTCGTGGTCATATGCGGCTCCATAAGGCTAGATCCATGAGGGACAGCTGATGGGTTACGACCCGACCTTGCGCTTGTTCCAGACATCGAAGCCGACCGCGGCCAGCAGCACCAGACCCTTGATCACCTGCTGGTAGTCGGTGCCGATGCCGACCAGCGACATGCCGTTGTTGAGCACGCCGAGTACCAGACCACCGATGATCGCGCCGAGTACGGTGCCCACACCGCCGCTGGCCGAGGCGCCGCCGATGAACGCGGCGGCGATGGCCTCGAGCTCGAAGTTGAGGCCCGCGCTGGGGGTGGCGGAGCCCAGCCGGGCGGCGAAGACCAGACCGGCGAGGGCGGACAGGATGCCCATGTTGACGAACACCATGAAGGTGACGCGCTTGTCCCGGACGCCCGACAGCTTGGCCGCCGGCTGGTTGCCGCCGAGGGCGTACACATGGCGCCCGATGACGGTGTTGCGCATCACGAAGCTGAAGATCACGAAGAGACCGGCGAGGATCAGCAGCCCGTACGGCGCGCCGTGCCAGCTGGACAGCGTCATGGTGAAGGCCATCACGGCGGCGACGATCGCGGCGCACTTGACGAAGAACAGCCCGATCGGCGCCACGTCCAGCTCATAGGCCGCCCGCTGCTGCCTGCCCCGCCACTCCTGCCAGACGGCGGCGGCGCAGACGATGAGGCCGATCACCATGGTGGGGTTGTGGTACTGCGTGTACGGGCCCATCTCCGGGATGAAGCCGGTGCTCAGTTTCTCGAAGCCGTCGGGGAACGGCGACAGGGACTGGCCGTCCAGCAGGATCTGGGTGCCGCCGCGGAAGGCCAGCATTCCGGCCAGGGTGACGATGAAGGACGGAATGCCTATGTAGGCGATCCAGAACCCCTGCCAGGCCCCGGCCACCGCGCCGAGCAGCAGACAGAGGACGACCGCGAGGCCCCACGGCATATCGTGTTTGATCATCATCGCGCCGGCGGCCGCGCCGACGAAGGCGACGAGCGATCCGACCGACAGGTCGATGTGCCCCGCGATGATCACGATCATCATGCCGATCGCGAGGATGAGGATGTAGCCATTCTGCTGCACCAGGCTGGTGACGTTGCCGGGCCGCAGCAGGATGTCGTCGGACCAGATCTGGAAGATGACGATGATCAGGGCGAGCGCGACCAGCATTCCGTACTGCCGCATATTGGACCGCAGGCCCTGGAGCAGCAACGCCCCGACGCTGGGCGAGCCGTCGGCCGGCGGTGGGGCCGGGCTCTCGGTCTTCTGGGTGGCCGTGCTCATCCTTCGTCTCCTCTGTCCCTTGTCATATGGCGCATCAGGACTTCCTGGCTCGCCTCGTCCCGGGGAACCTCCCCGGTCAGCCGCCCGGCCGCCATCGTGTAGATCCGGTCGCACATCCCCAGCAGCTCGCCCAGCTCGGAGGAGATGAAGATGACGGCCTTGCCCTGGGCCGCCAGATCGTTGATGACCGTGTAGATCTCGTACTTGGCCCCGACGTCGATGCCGCGGGTCGGCTCGTCGAGGATCAGCACCTCCGGACCTGCGAAGATCCACTTACTGAGCACGACCTTCTGCTGGTTGCCGCCGCTGAGCCGGCCGACCCGCTCGAAGACCGTGGGTGCCTTGATGTTCATCGTCTTGCGGAACCGCTCGGCGACCTTGGACTCCTCGTGCTCGTTGACCAGACCGTGGCGGGCCACCTTGCCGAGCGAGGAGAGCGAGACGTTGCGGCTGATGGTGTCCTCGAGGTTCAGCCCGTAGTGCTTGCGGTCCTCGGTGACGTACGCGATGCCGTGGTCGATGGCCTCCGGCACGGTACGGGTGCGGACCTCCTGGCCGTCGCGGAAGACCCGGCCGCCCGCGTAGCGGCCGTAGGTCCGGCCGAACACGCTCATCGCCAGCTCGGTGCGGCCCGCGCCCATCAGCCCGGCGATGCCCACGATCTCCCCGCGCCGGACATTCAGCGACACCCCGTCCACAACCTTGCGCTGCTGGTCGATGGGGTGGTGGACGGTCCAGTCCTCGACGGCCAGGGCCACCTCGGAGGCGTCCTCGCCCTCGTACGGGGTGCGGTCGGGGAAGCGGTGGTCGAGGTCGCGGCCGACCATGCCGCGGATGATGCGGTCCTCGGAGACCTCCGGTTCGGACTCCGGAGTCTCCCGGACCGACAGGGTCTCGATGGTCTGGCCGTCGCGCAGGATGGTGACGGAGTCGGCGACCTTGCGGATCTCGTTCAGCTTGTGGGAGATGATGATCGAGGAGATGCCCTGGGCCCTGAACTCCAGCAGCAGATCCAGGAGTTTGCCGCTGTCCTCGTCGTTCAGCGCCGCGGTCGGCTCGTCGAGGATGAGTAGCTTCACCTCCTTGGAGAGCGCCTTGGCGATCTCCACGAGCTGCTGCTTGCCCACGCCGATGTCGGCGATCCGGGTCTGCGGGGAATCCGTCAGACCCACCCGCTTCAGCAGCGCGGTGGCGTGCTTCAGGGTCTCGTTCCAGGAGATGAGACCGTGCCTGGCGTGCTCATTGCCGAGGAAGATGTTCTCGGCGATGGACAGGTAGGGGATCAGGGCCAGTTCCTGATGGATGATGACGATGCCGCGCTGTTCGCTCGCGCGGATGTCCTTGAACGCGCACGGCCGGCCCTCGAAGAGGATCTCGCCGTCGTAGCTGCCGTGCGGATGGACGCCGCTGACCACCTTCATCAGGGTGGACTTGCCGGCGCCGTTCTCCCCGCACAGGGCATGGATCTCGCCCTGGCGTACCTGGAGGTTGACATCGGAGAGCGCCTTGACACCAGGGAAGGTCTTGGTGATGGAGCGCAGTTCGAGAATGGTGCTCATAGCCCGGATCCGCCCTACTTGAGCTGCGACGCGGTGTAGTAACCCTGGTCCACCAGCACCTGGGTGTTGGACTTGTCGATGCTGACCGGATTGAGCAGATAGGTCGGCACGACCTTCTTGCCGTTGTCGTACGACTTGGTGTCGTTGATCGGGGCCTTGCCGCCGGTCAGCTCCGCCTTGGCTATCTGCACGGTCGCCTTCGCCAGCTTGCGCAGGTCCTTGTAGATGGTCTGCGTCTGCTGGCCCCGGATGATGGACTTCACGGAGGCGAGCTCGGCGTCCTGCCCGGTCACCACCGGGAACGGCTTGGCCTTCGTGCCGTAGCCGGCGCTCTTGAGCGCCGAGAGGATGCCGATGGACATGCCGTCGTACGGCGAGAGGACGGCGTCGACGTCCTCGGTGCTGTACGACTTGTTGAGCAGGTCCTCCATGCGGTCCTGCGCCGCGCTTCCGCTCCACTTCTCGGTGTAGAGCTGGTTGAGGCTCGTCTGCTTGGAGCGGACGATCAGCTCACCCTTGTCCATGTACGGCTTGAGCACGCTCATCGCGCCGTTGTAGAAGTACCGGGTGTTGTTGTCGTCCGACGAGCCGGCGAACAGCTCGATGGAGAACGGGCCCTTCCGGCCCTTGGCCAGCCCCAGCTTGTTGACGATGTACTGGCCCTGGAGCCTGCCGACCTTCTCGTTGTCGAAGGTCGCGTAGTAGTCGACGTTCGGCGTGCCCAGCAGCAGCCGGTCGTAGGAGATCACCGGGATATTGGCCTCATGGGCCTGCTTCAGGACATCGTTGAGCGCCCCGCCGTTGATCGGCGCGATCACCAGCAGCCGGTGGCCCTTGGTGATCATGTTTTCGAGCTGGGCCACCTGGGTGCGGACGTCGTCCTCGCCGAACTGCAAGTCCGTCTTGTAGCCCGCCGCCTGGAACTGCTTGGCCACATTGCGGCCGTCGGTGATCCACCGCTCGGAGGACTTCGTCGGCATCGCGATGCCGATCGTGCCTCCCTTTTCCTTGGGCTTGTACCGGCTGCCGCCGACTGCCTCCTGGCCACAGGCCGTGGCGGTCAGCGAGAGCGCGAGGAGGCCGGCGCCTATCGCCGCGGCTCGTGCTCCTCTTACCGTGCGCATGGTGTTGGGGTCCTTCCCTGGGGCGTCATTGCGTCAGGAATTGGGGAGGTCCGCGTCGGCGGTGAAACGCCGCAGCGGACCCGGCAGCCGGGAGCCGAGCGGGGACATCCCGCCGTCCGCGCCCAGCCGGCCCAGCAGGTCGAGCACGAGCCGCCCGCGGCGCACCCGCTCACGGGCGCTGCCCAGCGCCACGTCGCGCAGCTGGGCGCCGTACGGGTAGATCCCCGGGGATCTGCTGAGCCCGAACTTCAGATAGATGGGGGCACCGCGCCGGATCAGCTCCGCCGCGTCATACATCCGCACATAGCCGCCGAGGTCGTCCGGGGCCTCGACATAGAAGTCCATCGGGGCGCGGGAGACCCGGCGGATCTCGGTGAGGTGCTCCAGTGTGAGGTCCGAGGGGATGTTGATGGAGTCGGCCCCGAGCTGCTCGTACACCGCGAACGAGGCCGGGTTGACCGGGCCGACCAGCGCGGACAGCTTGAAGGTGGTGTCCGCGGGCAGCTCACCGCGCTCCCGCAGCCGGTTCAGCAGCCACAGCACCCCCTCGTCGGCGACCAGCAGGCACTTCACGCCCAGCGAGACGGCGCGCAGCGCGTCCTCCACACATCCGGCCACCGCGTCATGGCCACGGGCGCGCAGGCCCCCGCCGCCGGAGTCGGAGCGGGTGGCGGCGCCGATGTCCCAGGTGCCGCGGGGGCCGGTGAACAGGCACAGCTCGGCGTTCCGCTCGGCGCAGGACTCCACCATCTCGGTGATCTCGGCATCGGTGAGCATCCAGACGCCGCTGCCCTGGCTGATCCGGTGGATCGGCACATCGAGCCGCCCGGCCTCCTTGAACACGGTGGCCAGCGCCTCCGGACCCTCGACGGATGGGATCTCGGTGCGCCAGGTGCCGCCGTCGGGGAAGGTGTGCGCGGAGGCGTCGGCGGGGTCGGGGGCGGGCGTGGCGTGGCCGAGCGAGGCGAGGGCCGCGTCGGCGGGGCGGCGGGGGCCGGGAGTGGTGGGTGAGGCGGCGGTCACGGTGCTCCCTGTGGAGTGATGGCCGGTGGTTCGGCGTCCGGCTGGTGCTGCCCGGGACATCGTTGTCCGGGTGGGGCTGGGTGGATGACTAGAGACGGTCCGGGAGGCTGGTGGGATGACGGGAGACGGGTGCGGGAGGCGTGCCACATGTGCTGGTCGAGGCCCCTGCTAGTCGAGGCCCTGCGGACGCAGCAGCACCTTGCCGACGGCCGGATCGCCGCTGCCGACCAGCTCGATCGCCGAGGCGAAGTCGGTGAGCGGCAGCTCATGGGTGATCAGCGGCCGCAGGGTCAGCAGCCCCGCGTCGAAGACCCGTACGGCGTGCGACCAGGCGGCGGGCGGGGCGCCGAAGACGGTCTGCACCTCGATCTGGCGGACGACCAGATCGGTGGGGTCCAGCCCGTCGGCGCCCGCCGCCGGGATGCCGGTGAGCACCAGCCGGCCGCCCCGGCGCAGGAGCGAGGCGGAGCTACGGGCGGCGGAGGCCGATCCGGCGGTCTCGATGACCACGTCGTAGCCCGAGAGCTGGTCGGAGAGCTGGTCCCGGGTGCGGAAGTCGGTGGCGCCGAAGTCCAGCGACAGTTGCTCCCGGTCCGGGCGGGTGCCCACCACCAGCAGCCGCGCGGGGGAGACGGCGGCGAGGAACTGTACGGCGATCATGCCGAGCGTGCCGGTGCCGACCACCGCGACCCGCTCACCCGGCTGGGCCCGGGCCTTGAGCGCGGCGGCGGCGATACAGGCGGCGGGCTCCAGCAGGGCGGCCGCGCCCAGATCGGCGTCGTCGGACAGCGGGTGCAGCAGCCGGGCCGGCAGGGTCAGGGTGTCGGCCATCGCCCCGGGCCGGGTGAAGCCGGTCTCCTCGTACCCGGCCGTGCACAAGGTGGTGTCCCCGGCGTGGCAGCGGTCGCACACCTGGCAGTTGCGGAACCCCTCGCCGACGACCTTACGGCCGACGAGCGCCTCCGGGACGCCCGCGCCGACCGCCTCGACCGTCCCGGACCACTCATGGCCGGGGGTGACGGGATAGCGGACGTACCCCTCGGGCCGGTTGCCCTGGTACAGCTCGCGGTCGCTGCCGCAGATCCCGGAGGCGTGGACGCGCACCCGCGCGTCACCGGGGCCGGGTTCGGCGATCGCCCGGCTCTCCAGCCGGTGGCTGCCGGGCTTGTCGAGTACCAGGACGTCTTCCGTGCCGCTCATATGCATCGGCTCCCCTCGGCACCGTGCGTCTCCAGCCCGTTCGGACGTCGGCCCTTCGGCCCCTGAGCGAGGCGCGTGCCGACTGGGCGAAGCCGGGCGGCCCCGGCGACGGGCGGCCGTATCTCGACGACGGCGTGACGTTCCACGGCGCTCATTCGCCTCGCCCCCCGGAGGGATTCCGCTTCTCCCAGCCCTCGGCCCACAGGTCGAAGCGGGCCTGCTGCTGGGGGAATTCGGCCGCCGCGTCGGTGTCCAGCTCCACGCCGAGACCGGGCTCGTGGGAGAGCTGGAAGTAGCCGTCCACGACCTGCGGGGCGCCCTTGACCACCTTCTTGATCTCCGCGTCGGCGAAGTCGTTGAAGTGCTCCAGGATCTTGAAGTTCGGGGTGCAGCCGGCGAGCTGCAGCGACGCGGCGGTCAGCACCGAGCCGCCCACATTGTGCGGCGCGATCAGGACGTAGTGCGTCTCGGCCGTGGCGGCCAGCTTGCGCGCCTCGCCGATGCCGCCGATGTGGCCGACGTCGGGCTGGATGATGTCGGCGGCCTGCGACTCGAACAGTTCGCGGAACTCGATGCGGTCGTGGATGCGCTCACCTGTCGCGATCGGCAGGCGCGTCTTCTCCGCGACCTTCGCCAGCGCCTTGAGGTTCTCCGGCGGCACCGGCTCCTCCAGCCATGACGGATGGAACCGCTCCAGCTCCCCGGCGATGCGGACGGCGGTCGCCGGGCTGAACCGCCCGTGCATCTCCACCAGCAGCTCGGCCTCCGGCCCGATCGCGTCCCGTACGGCCTCCACGAGGGAGATCGAATGCAGGGTCTCCGCGTGGTCCAGCTCGAAGTGGCCGGTGCCGAAGGGGTCCAGCTTCAGCGCCCGGTAGCCGCGCTCGACCACTGTGGAGGCCGCCTTGTGGAACGCCTCGGGGGTGCGCTCGACGGTGTACCAGCCGTTGGCGTACGCCTTGACCCGGTCCGTCACCTTCCCGCCGAGCAGCTGCCAGACGGGCACCCCGAGCGCCTTGCCCTTGATGTCCCAGCAGGCCATCTCCACGCAGGCGATCCCGGACATCACGATCTCGCCCGCCCGGCCGTAGTCGCCGTACTTCATCCGCCGGACCAGGTCCTCCACCGCGAACGGGTCCGACCCGGCGAGGTGGTTGAGCTCGGCCTCGCGCAGATAGCCCAGCAGCGCATCGGTTCGCCCGAGCATGCGGGTCTCGCCGACGCCGGTGATCCCCTCGTCCGTATGGACCTGCACATAGGTGAGATTGCGCCAGGGGGTGCCGACGACATGCGTACTGATACCGGTGATGCGCACAGCAATCGACCCTTCGCGGTGTTCGATATTTCGTCACACGTTCGAAATCTTGGCGTGACCGTAGTCAGCCCCCGTCAGGGGTGTCAATGGTTGTGCGTCGAATGACATTCGAACGTGACGAACCATCATGACCGATCAAGAACCATCATGACCGATCATCTCACTGGACAACATGGGTCCGGGGATGTTCGTTGCTGTGCTGGTGCGAGGACTAGGCGGTTCGCTGGGCCTCGACCAGCACCTCGCCCGCCGTCGTCCGGTCGTACAGAACCGACCGTCCCGCCCGTCGCCGCCGCACCAGGCGGGCCTCGCGCAGGACACGCAGATGGCGGCCGACCGAGCCCAGGGTCTGGCCGGTCAGGGCCACCAGGTGGGTGGTGCTCTTCGGGGTGTCGAGCAGGACCAGGACGCTCGCGCGGCCCGGGCCGAGGAGGCGGGCCAGGGAGTCGGGGCCGGGGAGGGCCGGGGGCGGTCAGGGCGCCGGCGCAGGGGTAGATCACGGCGTAGCGGTGCGGCGCGTCCCAGGAGACCCATCCGGTGGTGGGCGTGACGGGGACGAGGAGCAACTGGGCGCCGTGGACCGCGCGGGGCGGGTTGTCGTGGGCGTTGATCTGCAGCCGGCTGCCGCCCAGCCACCGCATCCCCGGCCGCAGGTCGTCCAGCGTCGCCGCCCAGCCGCCCTGGCTCACCTGGCCGGTGCGCGCCACCACATCGGCCTCGATGATCCGGCGGCGGCGCGGCCAGGAGGGCCGTACGGCCTCCGTCCACACCCACTCCAGCAGATCCGCGAGCCGCCCCGGCAGATCGTCGCGGCACAGCGCGGCCGGGAGCGGGGAGCGGCCGAGGGAGACCGCGAGATCGCGGCGCGCGGCGGCGGGGGGCGTCGCGCGCATCCGGGCCAGCTCCTCCTCGAGGGACGGCTCGCCCTCGCCCGGCGTCTGGGTGAGGAAGTCCGCGAGCCAGGTCCGGCCCAGCGCGGCCCGGACGAGCAGCGCGGTGACCGGGTCGTCGGCCAGCCGCGCCCGGTAGGCGGGCAGATGGGCGTCGAGCCAGGCCCGCTCGCCCGGGTGCGCGGCGCTCGCCCGCTCCAGGGTGACCAGGGCCGCGGTGGTCTCGGCCAGGGCGGAGCGGACGAACCGGCTGCGCGCGAGCGTATCCGCGTCGACCAGCCACAGCCCCATCCGGTCACCCCCGCCGCCACCGCATCGTTTCGCGTGGTTTCGCGTTCGCGCGAAACATTAACGCCACTGCGCGGAGACTCCCGAGCCTGAAGGCCATGCGCACCTTTTCGGAAGTGTTCCGGACCCCGGAGTTCACCCCGCTGTTCCTGATCTCCGCCACACAGGTGGCCGCCTCGACGGCGAGCGGGCTCGCCCTCGGCACCCTGGTCTACGCGGCGACCGGCTCACCGCTGCTCTCGGCGCTCAGCATGTTCGGCCCCTCGCTCGCCCAAGTGGCGGGCGCGCTGGCGCTGCTGTCGGCGGCCGACCGGCTGCCGCCGCGCGCCGCGCTGTCCGGGCTGGCGGTGCTCTTCGCCCTGGGGACCGCCGCGTTGGCCCTCCCCGGGCTGCCCGTGGCGGCGGTCTTCGCCCTCGTGTTCGGGATGGGCGCCGCGGCCGCCCTCGGCGGCGCCGTCCGCTATGGACTGCTCACCGAGATCCTGCCCAAGGAGGGCTATCTGCTGGGCCGTTCGGTGATCAACATGTCGGGCGGCACCATGCAGATCGGCGGCTACGCGGCCGGTGGCCTCCTCGTGACCACCCTCTCGGCACGCGGCACCCTGCTCACCGCCGCCGCGCTGTATCTGGTGGCCGCGGCCGCCGCCCGGTTCGGCCTGAGCGGGCGTCCGGCCCGGGCCGGCGGGCGGCCCTCGGTCACCGAGACCTGGCGGGTCAACGCACGGTTGTGGTCCTCCGCGCCGCGCCGCCACGTCTATTACGCGCTCTGGGTGCCCAACGGGCTGATCGTCGGCTGTGAATCCCTCTTCGTGCCCTACGCGCCCCGGCATGCCGGACTGCTCTTCGCCGTCGGCTCCCTCGGCATGCTGCTGGGGGACCTGCTCACCGGACGGCTGCTGCCACCGCACCGGCGGGAGCGGCTCGCGGCGCCCCTGCGGCTGCTGCTCGCCGCGCCGTATCTGGTCTTCGCCCTGCATCCGCCGCTGCCCCTCGCGCTGGCCGCCGTCGCCCTCGCCTCGATCGGCTTCTCGGCCACGCTGCCGCTCCAGCAGCGGCTGATGGCCCTGACCCCGGACGCGATGAGCGGCCAGGCCCTGGGGCTGCACTCCTCCGGCATGCTCACCATGCAGGGCGTGTCCGCCGCCCTCGCGGGCGCACTGGCCCAGCCCACTTCACCGGCCGTGGCGATGGCCACGATGGCGGCGGTCTCCGTCGTCGTCACGCTGGCCCTGGCCCCGGGGCTGCGGGGCGATCCGGCGGCGGCGCGCCAAGTGGCCGCGTCGGCGGGGAGATTCGAGGAGGCGGCCCCGGAGGAACGAGCACCGTAAGGGCGCTGAGCGGGGACGGTAAGGGCGCTGCGCGAGGACGGCTCGGGCGCCGCGCGAGCACCGTAAGCCGCACTTCACGAGCACGGTAAGGGCGCTTAGCGAGCACCGTAAGGGCGCCGCCGGGTCAACCGGGCGCCCGGTGGCCACCCGTTGGGCGGTGCCGGACACGCCGCCCGGGGGTGAGGTTCCCCCGGACGGATTCGAGGGCCCGGTAGCTGTACGGGGAAATGAGCACCCGCTCACGGGCATCCGTCCGGCGACTCCGCTCGGGAGGACGCGACGGAGTCCGTGGCGGGCATCCGCTCCCCGCCCCAGGAGGTATGTACGTCCATGCGCAACCGTCGCGCCCTCGGCGCCCTCACCGTTCTCCTCATGGCGGCTCCGGCCGCCCATGCCGCGCCCGCCGGGCCCGACCGCCCGGAGCTGCGCCCGGACTCGGGCCCGGCCACCCGGGGAGAGCGGTTCGACCGGCCGCTTCTGCCCCTGCCCTGGACCGACGATCTGGTCATCGACCGCACCGGGGACGTCACTCCGGACGGGTCCGTCACGCTGTACGGCAGCTACCGGTGTGTCCGGGAAGGGGCGGAGAATCCGCGGGCCAGCGTCCTCGTCACCCTCACCCAGGGCCGGGAGCGACACGGCCTCGGCGGCCACAGCGCGGTCTGCGACGGACAGCGGCACCGCTGGGTGATCGACGCGGTGGACGTGGGGGCGTATGAGCCGGGCTCGGCGCGGGCCGAGGGCACGCTGCTGAGGTTCGACACCGCCGATGCCTCCGCGGCCGCCGACGCCGCCTTCGTGCCGCTGCCGAGGAACGCGGTCGGGGTCGAGCAGGACGTCAGGCTGGTGGCGGATCACGGCTGAGCCGCCGTCACGGGACGGCCCGCGCGCGGCGTCCGCATCGCCGCGTCACCCCTCGGCCTCTTCGTCTCCCTGTCCCAGCAGGGAGACGAAGGCCCGGAAGAGGGCGGGCATGTCCACCGCGTCCCGGTCGTGCAGCCACTGGAACTGCAGTCCGTCCATCACCGCCACCACCAGCGGGGCTGCGGCCTCGGGGGTGAGCCCGCCGGGGAGCCGGTCGCCGAACTCGCCGCGCAGGGTGGCCGCCATGTCGGCGCGCACCTTCTCATAGCGCTCGGTGAAGAAGCCGCGCGCGGGGTGCTCGTCGGTGACGCTCTCGCCGAGGAGCGCGGAGAAGGTCTGGACGATGCCGGGTCGCATCGCGTTGTACTCCACCAGCGAGGTGAGCAGGTCCAGCGGCCATACGTCCCCGCCGTCGCGCCGCGCGGAGCCGGTGTCCCACTGGTCGCGCTCCTTGAGCACGGCGATGAGCAGGGAGTCCTTGGTGGGGAAGTAGTGGAGCAGCCCCTGTTGGGTGAGCCCCACCCGCTCGGCGACCGCCCCAGGGTCGCGCCCCGGTAGCCGCGCTCGGCGATCACTTCGAGCGCGGACCGGACGATCTCCGCCCGCCGTTCCGCACCGCGTCGCGTACCGCGCTCCATCGCCTTGTCCATGCTCGTACCGTAGAGCATGTTTGATAACGAGTCGATAACGGTACCTACCTGCTGACAGGTACTCGGGTCCAGGATGGCCCCGGACGAGGACCGGACAGGACCCGCACCGGGAGGGGCGAGCGATGGCGGACGCGATCGACGACGAGGGCACGGCCGAGGCCGTGGAGAAGGCCCTCGGCCTGCTGGATCTGGACACCAAGGCGCGGCTGTTGTCCGGGCAGGACATGTGGAGCCTGCCCGCCGTTCCGGCGATCAAGCTGGGCTCGCTGGTGATGTCGGACGGCCCGATCGGCGTCCGCGGTGTCCACTGGACCGCCGACGACCCCTCCATCGCCCTGCCCAGCCCCACCGCGCTCGCCGCCACCTGGGACCCGGAGCTGGCCCGGCGGGCGGGCCGGCTGCTCGCGCAGGAGGCGCGGCGCAAGGGCGTCCATGTGCTGCTCGCGCCCACGGTCAATCTGCACCGCTCCCCGCTGGGCGGGCGCCACTTCGAGGCGTACAGCGAGGATCCGTATCTCACCGGCGAGATCGGCACCGGCTATGTGACGGGTGTGCAGGACGGCGGAGTGGGCACCACCGTCAAGCACTTCGTGGCCAACGACGCGGAGACCGAGCGCTTCACCGTCGACAACGAGATCGGTGCGCGGGCGCTGCGCGAGCTGTATCTCGCCCCCTTCGAAGCCATCGTCAAAAACGCGCGCCCTTGGGGCATCATGGCCGCCTACAACGGGGTCAACGGCTCGACCATGACCGAGCACCGCGAGCTGCAGCAGGGGGTGCTGCGCGAGGAGTGGGGCTTCGACGGCTTCATCGTCTCCGACTGGCTGGCGGCCCGCGACACCGTGCGGGGGCTCAAGGGCGGGCTGGATGTCGCGATGCCCGGCCCGCGGACCGTCTACGGCGAGGCGCTGGCCACCGCGGTGCGCGACGGCCGGGTGGCCGAGGCGGAGCTGGACGAGGCGGTGCGGCGGCTGCTCACCCTGGCCGCCCGGGTCGGCGTGCTGGACGGCGCGGCCCCGGCCGTCGCCCCCGTCGACCGGCCCGGCCCGATCGACGGAGAGGCGCTGGCCCGCGAGATCGCCCGGCGCTCCTTCGTGCTGCTGCGCAACGAGGGCGCGGGCGGCCGCGGCGCGGTGCTGCCCCTCGACGCCGGCGCCCCCGGCGGGGTGCGGTCGCTGGCCCTGATCGGGGCCGCGGCGCGCGACGCCCGGGTGCTGGGCGGCGGCTCGGCGGTGGTCTTCCCCGACCATGTGGTCTCACCGCTCGACGGACTGCGCGCCGCCCTGCCGCCGGAGGTGCGGTTCAGCTACGCGGTGGGTGCCGACCCCACCGACGAACTCACCCCCGCCGCCCAGGGGTTCGCGCTGCGCGCCGTGGTCCGGGCCGCCGACGGTCGGGTGCTGGGGGAGTCCCGGCTGGCCAGTGGACAGGTGCAGTGGATCAGCGACTTCCCCGAGGGCGTGCGCTACGAGGAGCTGCACACCGTCGAGACCGTCGGCACCTTCACCCCGCGCGAGAGCGGTGCGCACTCCTTCGGCACCCGGGGGCTGGGCGGCCTCCGGCTGGTCGTGGACGGCACGGTGCTCTTCGAGGGGGAGCAGCTCCCGCCGGACGTCGGCGACCCCTTCGAGGCGTTCATGGGCTCGCCGGTGCCTCGGGGCCAGGTGGAGCTCACGGCGGGCGAGCCGGTGGAGGTCAGCCTCACCTGCGAGGTGGCCCGTCCCGAGGAGGCCCTTCTCGACGCCGTCTGCTTCAGCCTGCTGCACCGGGCCCCGGAGCGGGACGCCGAGGAGCTGCTCCGGGAGGCCGTCGCCGCGGCCTCGGCGGCCGAGGTGGCCGTGGTGGTGGTCGCCACCACCGAGCGGGTCGAGAGCGAGGGATTCGACCGCGCGCATCTGAAGCTGCCGGGCCGTCAGGACGAGCTCGTGCGGCGGGTCGCCGCCACCGGCACCCCCACCGTGGTGGTGGTCAACGCGGGCTCCCCCGTCGAGATGGCCTGGCGGGAGGAGGTCGCCGCGGTACTGCTGAGCTGGTTCCCGGGCCAGGAGGCGGGCGCCGCGCTCGCCGATGTCCTGCTGGGCGCGGAGGAGCCCGGCGGACGGCTGCCCACGACCTGGCCCGAGCGGCTCGAGGACGCCCCGGTCAGCGCGGTGACACCGAGCGAGGGTCGACTGGTCTACGACGAGGGCGTGTTCATCGGCTACCGCGCGTGGGAGCGGCGGGAGGGGATCGCTCCGGCGTACTGGTTCGGGCATGGCCTCGGCTACACGGACTGGGTGTATGAGGCGCTGGACTTCACCCCCGCGAAGACTCCAGCGGAGACCCCCGCGAAGACTCCAGCGGAGCCCGCCGGGGAGCCCGCCGACGGCGCGCTGGGAACGGTGACCGTGCGGGTCCGCAACACCGGGCCCCGGGCGGGGCGTGAGGTCGTGCAGCTCTACCTCACCGTGCCCGAGGACGACGGCGAGGAGCGGCCGGTGCGGCGCCTCGCGGGGTTCGCCTCGGTCACGGCGGGCCCGGGGGAGACGGCGGAGGTGTCCCTCCCCCTGCCCCGCCGGGCGGCGGAGATCTGGGACGAGACGGTGGGCGCCTGGCGCCTGATCCCCGGCACCTACGCGGCAGAGGCGGGCCGCAGCGTCGCCGACCGCCGCCTGTCGGCCCCGGTGCCCGTGCAGCCGACAGCCTGAGCTACGCCGTCGGGCGGGCGGCGAGGCCGCTCGCGTCCGCCGGTCAGAGGGTGGCCGACGAATCGCGACGCCTGCGGCGGGCTGTTCCCCTCCCCGCCCCTTCCCGAACCTGGGGCTCTGCCCTAGACCCCGGGGGCCGGGGCTGCACCTCAGGCCCCTGGGGGCCGGGTTGCAGCCCAGACTCCGGGGGGCGGGGCTCTGCCGTAGACCCCGGGGGGTGCGGGGGCTGCGCCCCAGACTCGGGGGGCGGGGCTCTGCCCTAGACCCCGGGGGGCCGGGGCTGCACCTCAGGCCCCTGGGGGCCGGGTTGCAGCCCAGACTCCGGGGGGCGGGGCTCTGCCGTAGACCCCGGGGGGTGCGGGGGCTGCGCCCCAGACTCGGGGGGGCGGGGCTCTGCCCTAGACCCCGGGGGGCCGGGGCTGCACCTCAGGCCCCTGGGGGCCGGGTTGCAGCCCAGACTCCGGGGGGCGGGGCTCTGCCGAAGACCCCCGGGAGGGGCGGGGGCTGCGCCCCAGACTCGGGAGGGTGGGGGCCGCGCCCCAGACCCGGGGGCCGGGGCTCTGCCCTAGACCCCGGGGGGCCGGGGCTGCACCTCAGGCCCCTGGGGGCCGGGGCTGCAGCCCAGACTCCGGGGGGGCGGGGCTCTGCCGAAGACCCGGGGGGTGGGGGCTGCGCCCAGACCCGGGGGGCCGGGGCTGCACTCAGGTCCCGGGGGCCAGGGGCGAAGCCCCTGGCGTGCGGCGGAGCCGCATAACCGCATCAAGGGAGGGGTGACCGCGTCCCGCGCCCGGCTGCCGGCCCTTGGCCGGCAGCCGGGCGCGGGCCAGGGGTCAGGGCGCGGAAGCGGTAATGCGGCGGTAGGCCATGTCGGCCAGCTGCGCCTGGCCTGCCTTGCTGGGGTGGAACCAGTCCCACTTGCTCAGCTCGGACGTGGTGAAGCGGTATTCGTGCACCGCCGGGTCGTACCGGCACAGCACATCGCGCCCACAGACGTCCTTCAGCACCTTGTTGTACTCCGTCACCCGGTCCGCCACCCGCTGGCGGCGGTCGTTGGAGGCGGCGTCCAGGTGCTCGGAGTCCTTCAGCATCGACGGGCAGATGCCCAGCTTCCAGATCTGCCTGCCGAAGACGTTCTTCCGCCCCTCCGACCACAGCCGCTTCAGATCCGGCACGCTGGCCACATACACCTGGGTCTTCGGCAGGTCACGGCGGAGCCGGGTGAGCGCCGAGGTGAAGGTGGAGCGGAACTGCTCGGTGGAGGTCATCTCGTCGACCGAGTCCCGGCAGGCGTCATTGGCGCCGATCATCACGGTGATCAGCTTCGGCTTGCGGGCCGCGGCCGCCTCGATCTGGCCGGGGAGGTCGGCCACGACCGCGCCGGTCTTGGCGAAGTTCCAGCTGTGGGTGCCCGAGCGGGCGGTGGTGGCGGGCAGCAGCCGCTGGGCGAGGCTCTGCACATCGGTGCCGGTGGACCAGGACACCTCGGGGCAGTCGGAGAGCACCGAACAGGCGTCGAAGCCGCGGGTGATGGAGTCGCCCAGGGAGGCGATCGAGCTCGGCCGGGTGTTCCAGACGATCGTCCGCTTGGCGCCGGGGGTCTTCCCGGCGCGGGTCGGACCGTGCCGGGAGGGGTCGTCCGAGCTGCCGAAGCAGCCCGCCGAGCTCAGCACGGCGGCGGTGGTGAACAGCACCAGGCCGGTGCGTCCGGCGGTGCGCCCGGCCGCGCGGCGGCCGGTGCGCGACGTGGTGCGCGGGGTCGGGCGCACGACCGTACGCGTGGTCGAGGAAGCGGCCGCCGCATGCTTCCGGCGTGTCGCGCTGACCCGCATGGCTGTTCCCCCTCCGGCTGTTGGGTGATATCTATCCGGACCGACGGTACGTCACTCCTCCGGCTGGATCGCACGGTACGTTTTTCTTGTGCCTGATGAGCGTCGTCCCGGCGACCAGGCGCGCTATGCGGTACCAGCACATTACGCCCCGTCACATCCTGTCCACTTTCTAGAGAATTCTGCACGATAAATTTCACTGAAGGTGACGTCGAGACTGGTGTGGGAGTGATCACTAGGGCAGAATGTGATCCGATGTCCCGGGCGGGACCGGTACGGGCGCGAGGCCGCTGGGGAAGGCGCACCTCGAACCGCACAGGAGGCCCCGGTGACGACACGTGGAGTTCTGTATGTGCACTCCGCTCCGCGCGCGCTGTGCCCGCACGTCGAATGGGCCATCGCGGGCGTCCTCGGCGTGCGTGTCACCCTCGACTGGATCAAGCAACCCGCGGCGAACGGCACCTGGCGTGCCGAGTTCTCCTGGCAGGGTGAGGTCGGCACGGCCTCCAAAATGGCGTCCGCCCTGCGCGGCTGGCATCTGCTGCGCTTCGAGGTGACCGCCGAGCCCTGCGCCACCGCCGAGGGCGAGCGCTACAGCTCCACCCCCGAACTGGGCATCTTCCACGCCGTCACCGGAATGCACGGCGACATCCTGATCCCCGAGGACCGGCTGCGCGCCGCCCTCGCCCGCTCCGTCCGCGGCGAGAGCGACCTCGAGGCGGAGATCGCCAAACTGCTCGGCAAGCCCTGGGACGACGAACTGGAGCCGTTCCGCTACGCGGGTGAGGGCGCCCCCGTCCGCTGGCTGCACCAGGTCGTCTGAGCGCCTGACGCGCTGGTCCGAGTGCCTGACGCGCCGCCACCCCTTTGTCCTGGAGCACGCTTCAGGTCTTAGCGTGGCGGCATGACCGAACAACTCCCGGCAACGTCCGTCGCGGTCCTCGGCACCGGCATCATGGGCTCCGGCATGGCCCGCAACCTCGCCCGCTCCGGGCTCGACGTCCGTGCGTGGAACCGCACCCGGTCCAAGGCCGAGCCGCTCGGCCAGGACGGCGTACGCGTCACCGACACCCCGGCCGAGGCCGTGGACGGCGCCGATGTCGTCCTGACGATCCTCTACGACGGCGCCGCGGCCCTCGAGACGATGCGGCAGGCCGCCCCCGCGCTGCGCCCCGGGGCCGTATGGGCGCAGGCCACCACGGCGGGGCTGGAGGCGATGGAATCGCTCGCCGCGTTCGCCCAGGAGAAGGACCTCGCCCTCATCGACTCGCCCGTCCTCGGCACCAAGCAGCCCGCGGAGAGCGGACAGCTTCTGGTGCTGGCCGCCGGCCCCCACCCCGTCCGCCCGGTCGTCTGGCCGGTCTTCGACGCCATCGGCAGCCGTACGGTGTGGGTCGGCGACAGCGCGGAGGGCGCCGCCGCCACCCGGCTCAAGCTGGTGCTCAACAGCTGGGTCCTGAACATCACCCACGCCACCGCGGAGGCGGCCGCCCTCGCCAAGGGGCTGGGCGTGGACTTCCAGGGCTTCCTGGCCGGGGTGGAGGGCGGACCGCTGGACAACGGCTATATGCGGGCCAAGTCGGGCCAGCTCTTCCGGGGCGACCTCGAGCCCAGCTTCGCGACCAAGACGGCCGAGAAGGACGCCCGGCTGATCGTGGAGGCCGGGGAGCGCGCCGGAGTGCGGCTGGACCTGGCGGCCGCGGGCCAGGAGCGGTTCCGCCGCGCCATCGAGGCGGGCCACGGCGACGAGGACATGGTGGCCTCGTACTTCGCCAGCTTCGACGGCGAGGCCCCCTGACACACGAACGGCCCGCCCCCGGCCGGAGCCGGAGGCGGGCCACATCCGTGTATCAGCGCGTCACAGAGCCATCAAGCCGTCAGGTCATCAGGCTGTCCGCGCGTCAGACCGTGCGGAAGGCCAGCACCACATTGTGGCCGCCGAAGCCGAACGAGTCGTTCAGCGCGACGATCGGGCCGTCGGCCGGGAGCGCCCGCGCCTCGCCGGTCACGACGTCCGCGTCCGCCTCCGGGTCCAGCGAGCCGATGTTGATCGTCGGCGGGGCCAGCCGGTGGTACAGCGCTAGCACGCTGGCCACCGTCTCCACACCGCCCGCGCCACCGAGCAGATGGCCCGTCATGGACTTGGTCGCGGAGACCGCCATATGGTCCACGTCGTCGCCGAACACCTTGCGCAGTGCCTTGATCTCCGCCAGGTCGCCCTGCGGGGTCGAGGTCGCGTGCGCGTTGACGTGCGCGACCTCGGCACCGTTGATGCCGGTGTTCTCCACCAGGTTCTGCAGCGCGTTCCCGATGCCGTTGCCGGACGGCTCCGGCTGGGTGATGTGGTGGGCGTCGGCCGAGATGCCCTGGCCGATGGCCTGCGCGTACACCCGGGCGCCGCGCGCGGCGGCGTGCTCCGCCGACTCCAGGACGATGGCGCCCGAGCCCTCGCCCATCACGAAGCCGTTGCGGTCGACGTCGAACGGACGCGAGGCGCCCTGCGGGTCGTCGTTGTTCTTGGACATCGCCATCATGTTGCCGAAGGCGACCATGGGCAGTGGGTGGATGGCCGCCTCGGTGCCGCCCGCGACGACCACATCGGCGCGGCCGGTGCGGATCATCTCGATGGCGTAGCCGATGGCCTCGGCGCCGGACGCGCACGCGCTCACCGGGGTGTGTGCGCCCGCGCGGGCGTTGAGGTCGATGCTGACGTTCGCCGCCGGGCTGTTGGGCATCAGCATCGGCACGGTGTGCGGGGAGACCTTACGGACGCCCTTCTCGCGCAGCACGTCGTACTGGTCGAGCAGGGTGGTCACCCCGCCGATGCCGGAAGCCACGACCGCGCCGAGCCGGTCGGGGTCGACCGACGGGTCCTCGCCCGCCTTGGCGGTGAAGCCCGCGTCCGCCCATGCCTCACGGGCCGCGATCAGGGCGAACTGCGCCGATCGGTCGAGCTTGCGGGCCTGCGGGCGAGGGATGACGGTGCCCGGCTCCACCGCGATCTTCGCGGCGATGCGGACCGGCAACTCGGCCGCCCATTCCTCCTCCAGGAGGTTGACGCCGGACCGGCCGGCCAGCAGGGCCCCCCAGGTCGTTGAGGCGTCGCCACCCAGCGGCGTCGTGGCACCAACACCGGTGACGACCACGGTGCGATTGGTCGAGTTCACAGGAATTCCTACTCCACGTGTAGAAGGTGCTGGACCCGCCACCGCATGGGTGGCGACGACCGGTCTTGATACGGGCTCAGCCCTGGTGCTTGAGGATGTAGTCGACGGCGTCGCCGACGGTCTTGAGGTTCTTGACGTCGTCGTCCGGGATCTTCACGTCGAAGCGCTCCTCGGCGGCGACGACCACCTCGACCATGGACAGCGAGTCGACGTCCAGGTCGTCGGTGAAGGACTTGTCCAGCAGGACGTCCTCGGTCGGGATACCGGCGATCTCGTTGACGATCTCGGCGAGACCCTCGAGGATCTCTTCCTGAGTGGCGGCCATTGCGGCGCTCCTTCTTCGGTGTGTTGCGGTGGTGGCGCAGCGTCCGACTTCTGCCGAGCTGCGTGGATATGGACTATGGAGCCTAAGGGAGGGTAACGACCGTCGCTGCGTAGACGAGACCCGCTCCGAATCCGATGACGAGCGCGGTGTCGCCGCTCTTCGCCTGCCCCGTCGCCAACAGCCGCTCCATGGCGAGCGGAATGGAGGCGGCCGAGGTGTTGCCGGTGGTCTCCACATCACGGGCGACCGTGACATGCTCCGGCAGCTTGAGGGTTTTGATCATCGAGTCGATGATCCGCATATTGGCCTGGTGGGGGATGAACGCGTCGAGGTCCTCCGGGGCGACCCCGGCCTCGTCCAGAGCCTGCTGGGCGACCTTCGCCATCTCGTAGACGGCCCAGCGGAAGACCGCCTGGCCCTCCTGGCGCAGCGCCGGGTAGCGCACCTCGGCGGCGTCCTGGTCGCGGTAGACGTCCCAGGGCAGCGTCTGGGTGATGGTGTCGGACTTGTCACCCTCCGAGCCCCAGACGGTGGGGCCGATCGCGGGCTCCTTGGAGGGGCCGACCACCACGGCGCCGGCGCCGTCGCCGAACAGGAAGGCCGTCGCGCGGTCCTCCAGGTCGGTCAGGTCCGAAAGCCGCTCGACCCCGATGACCAGCACATGCTCCGCGGTGCCGTCGGTGATCATGCCCTTGGCGAGGGTCAGCCCGTAGCCGAAGCCGGCACAGCCCGCCGAGATGTCGAAGGCGGCCGGCTTGCCGGCGCCCAGCAGATGCGCGATCTCGGTCGCGATCGCCGGGGTCTGCTTGAAGTGCGAGACCGTCGAGACGATCACGGCGCCGATCTGTTCCGGGCTCAGGCCGGCGTCGGCGATGGCCTTGCCGCCCGCCTCCACGGACATGGCGGCGACCGTCTCATCCGGACCGGCCCAGTGCCGGGTGGCGATGCCCGAGCGGGAGCGGATCCACTCGTCGGAGGAGTCGATGTGCTTGAGGATCTCCTCGTTCGGCACCACCCGGGTCGGACGGTAGCCACCGACGCCGAGAATGCGCGCGTACGGGGCGCCCTTACTGGGCTTGATCTTCGCGGTCATGCTTCTCGGAGCTCCTCTTCGGCCGGTGTGGCGACGGCGGGAATGGCGTGCTCCGCGATCAGCGCACGGGCCGCGTCGAGATCGTCCGGAGTCTTCAGCGCCAGGTTGGTGACGCCCGGCAGCGCACGCTTGGCGATGCCGGTGAGCGTGCCGCCCGGGGCCACCTCGATCAGCGCGGTGACGCCCAGCTCCTGGAAGGTCTCCATGCACCGGTCCCAGCGCACCGGGTTGGACACCTGGGCGACCATTCGCTCGATCACCCCGGCCCCGGACGTCACGACCCCGCCGTCACGGTTGGAGACGTAAGCGGTGCGCGGATCGGCCACCGGAACGCCCGCGACCAGGGCCTCGAGGGCGGCGACCGCCGGGGCCATGTGATCGGTGTGGAACGCGCCGGCCACCTTGAGCGGTACGACGCGGCGCACCCCCTCGGGCTTGTCCTCGGCCAGCGCCGCAAGCTGCTCGGCGGTGCCCGCGGCCACGATCTGGCCGGCGCCGTTCACGTTCGCCGGGGTCAGTCCGTGCTTGTCGAGGTGGGCGACGACATCGTCCTGCTCACCACCCAGTATGGCGGCCATTCCGGTCTCGGTGCGGCTCGCGGCCTCCGCCATGGCGAGCCCGCGTCGGCGGACCAGCACCATGGCCGCCTCGTGGTTGAGCACACCGGCGGCCACGGCCGCGGTGATCTCGCCGACGCTGTGGCCCGCGACCGCGCCGATACGGCTCGGCAGCCCGGCGAGACCGGTCGCGTCCTCGATGCCCTCGCCGAACAGCGCGTGGGCGGAGACCAGACCGGCGGCCACCAGCAGCGGCTGGGCCACCGCGGTGTCGCGGATCTCCTCCTCGTCGGCCTTGGTGCCGTAGTGGATGAGGTCCAGCCCGGACACGGCCGACCACCACGTCAGACGTTCGGTGACGCCGGGCAGGTCGAGCCAGGGGGTGAGGAAGCCGGGCTTTTGAGCGCCCTGGCCGGGAGCGACGAGTACGAGCACTCTCACACTCTCTCTTGTGGACGGTCCGACTCGCCCGTGAGGACAAGGACGAAGAACCGTCAGGGGAATTGTGGAGGTCCAACAAACGGTCAGGGCAATATGTTCGCGTCGGCGAGACGGCCCAGGATCAGGGCTATGCGCAGAGTAAACGCCGACCTGACGTCGGAAGGTGACCATCCGGTGACGTCCGTCACACGTCGTAGCCGGTAGCGGACGGTGTTCGGGTGAACGAAGAGCATCCGGGCCGCCCCCTCCAGACTGCTCGCCTGTTCGAGGTACACACTCAGTGTCTCGAGCAGTGCCGAACCGGCTTCCTCCAGCGGTCTGTAGATCTCCTCCACCAACTGCACACGGGCAGCGGGGTCCCCGGCCATCGCGCGCTCGGGCAGCAGATCGTCGGCGAGCACCGGACGGGGTGCGTCCGGCCAGGCGGTGCACGCCTTCAGCCCGGCCGCCGCCGCCCCCGCCGAGCGGGTCGCGGCCAGCAGGTCGGAGACCACCGGACCGGCCACCACCGGACCCGGGGCGTACGGCCCGATCAGCGCCTTCGCCGCCTGCAGCGGATTGTCCGAGCCGCCCGCGACCACCACCAGCCGGTCGCCCAGCACCCCGGTGAGGACCTGCAGCTTGGCGTGGCGGGCGGCCCGCCGGATCGCCTCGACCGTCAGCTCGCTGTCCCCGTCGGGGGCGGTGCCCAGCACCACGCACACATGCTCGGGGGAGTTCCAGCCGAGCGCCGCGGCGCGGGACAGCGCGCCCTCGTCCGCCTCCCCGGACAGCACCGCGTTGACCACCAGCGACTCCAGCCGGGCGTCCCAGGCGCCGCGCGCCTCGGCGGCCTGCGCGTAGACCTGGGCGGTGGCGAAGGCGATCTCCCGCGCGTACACCAGCAGCGCCTCGCGCAGCACCGACTCATCGCCCGGGGCCGCCACGTCGTCGATCGCCGACTCCATGACCTCGATGGTCGTGCGGACCATCTCCACGGTCTGCCGCAGGGTGATCGCCCGGGTCAGCTCGCGCGGGGCGGTGCCGAACACATCGGTGCTGATCGCCTGGGGCGCCTCGGGGTGGCGAAACCATTCGGTGAAGGCCGCGATGCCCGCCTGTGCCACCAGCCCGATCCAGGAGCGGTTCTCGGGCGGCATCGCGCGGTACCACGGCAGCTGCTCGTCCATGCGCGCGATGGCGTTGGCGGCGAGCTTCCCGGAGGACTTCTCCAGGCGGCGCAGGGTGGCACTGTGCGGATGCGGGGTGTTCGAGGCTGGTTCAGGCACGAGGACAAGACTGCCTTATCGGGTGGTGAGCGCTGGGGGCGGGAGGCTACGCGGGGGTAGGGGCGGGGCCGGGGGCGGACGGGTCGGGGCGCACTACCGTGGACCGGGTGATGTGGATACAGCGGTCCGGTGCACGGTATCCGGGTGGGGAGGGCGCGGGCATCGAGACGCGCCACGCCTTTTCCTTCTCTGGGTACTACGACCCCGGCAACGTACGGTTCGGATCCCTCGTCGCCTGCAACGAGGAGTGGCTCGCCCCCGGTGCGGGCTTCGCCGAGCATCCGCACCGCGATATGGAGATCGTCACCTGGGTCGTCGAGGGTGAGCTCACTCACGAGGACTCCACCGGCGCGCGGACCGTGGTGCGCCCCGGCGATGTGCAGCGGCTCAGCGCCGGGAGCGGAGTGCGTCACACCGAGCGCAACGCGGGTGCGGAACCCCTCACCTTCGTCCAGATGTGGCTGGTGCCGGGCCCGGGCGCCGCGAAGGACCCCGGGTACGAGGTGGTGCGCGGCATCGCCGACGGCACCCCGTACGCGCTGGAGCGCACCGAGGCGGTGCTGCATGTGCGGCGGCTGGTGGACGGCGAGCGCACCGCGCTGCCGGACGCGCCGTGGGTGTACGCCCATGCGGTGCGCGGCGCGGCGCGGATCGAGGGGGAGACCCTCGGGCCCGGCGACGCGGCCCGGATCTCGGGCGCGGAGGGGCTGGAGGCGCGCGCCGAGGGCCCCGCCGAGCTGCTGATCTGGGAAATGCGCGCGGAGCCGGTCTACGGCTGAGGGGGGTATGGCTGAGAGGTCTATGCGTTCAGCTCGGCCAGGATCGCGTCGGTGAGTGCCGGCCAGACCTCGACGGCCCAGGGGCCGAAGGCCCGGTCCGTCAGGGTGACGCAGGCGGCGCGGGCGTCCGGGTCGACCCATAGGAACGTCCCGGACTGGCCGAAATGTCCGAAGGTGCGGGGTGAGGAGGAGGCGCCGGTCCAGTGCGGCGACTTGCCGTCGCGTATCTCGAAGCCGAGCCCCCAGTCGTTGGGCCGCTGATGGCCGTAGCCGGGCAGCACACCGGTGAGACCCGGGTGGACCACGGAGGTGGCCTCGGCCAGCGTCTCGGCCGCCAGCAGCCGCGGGGCCTGCAGCTCCGCCGCGAAGCGCACCAGGTCGTCCACGGTGGAGACGCCGTCCTTGGCGGGCGAGCCGGCCAGCTCGGTGCCGGTCATGCCGAGCGGCTCCAGCACCGCCTGGCGCAGATACTCCGGGAACGGAATGTCCGTGGCCTTGGCGATGTGATCGCCCAGCACCTCGAACCCGGCGTTGGAGTAGAGCCGGCGGTTGCCCGGCGCGGCGACCGAGCGGTGCTCGTCGAAGGCGAGCCCGGAGGTGTGCGCCAGCAGATGGCGCACCGTGGAGCCCTCCGGCCCGGCCGGTTCGTCCAGCTCCACCGCACCCTCCTCGACGGCGAGCAGCGCGGCGTAGGCGGCGAGCGGCTTGGTGACCGAGGCGAGGGGGAAGCGATGACCGGTCGGGCCGTACGATCCGGCCAGGGTGCCGTCCGCGCGTACGACGGCGGCCGCCGCCGTCGGAACCGGCCAGTTCTCGATCATCCGCAGGCTCTCCATGTCCCAGAGCCTAGTGGCGGGCGCCGCGCGGACTCACGGCACCCAAGGTTCCGCCAAATCTTCGCTTGCTTGGAGTGCACTCCAAGTCCATAGCGTTGAAGACGTCGATGAGGTGTGCGGATCGGCGACCTGCGAGAGGTGAATCGGCATGACCCTGATGGAGAGCGCCCCGGTGAAGGTCCGCGCCTGCGCGGGGAGGGGCGGGCGCCCCCGGCCCAGCGGGCGGGACGGCTACACGATCAGTGAGGTGGTCGCCCATACCGGGCTGACGGCGCACACGCTGCGCTGGTACGAGCGGATCGGGCTGATGCCGCATGTGGACCGTACGCACACCGGCCAGCGTCGCTTCACCCATCGCGACCTGGACTGGCTCGACCTCGTCGGCAAGCTGCGGCTGACCGGGATGCCGGTCGCGGACATGGTCCGCTACGCCGAGCTGGTGCGCGAGGGCGAGCACACCTTCGCCGAGCGCGAGGAGCTGCTGACCACGCACCGCGCGAATGTGCGGGAGCGGATCGCCGAGCTCCAGAGCACGCTCGAAGTCCTCGACTACAAGATCGATATCTACGCTGACGCCCGACGGGCGTCGGAGAGGTTTGACCCCGTATGAGTAACAGCACCAATGAGACCATCGCGACCGTCGGCCTGGGGGCCGGCGGACCGGAGGTCGGCGTCCAGGGCCTGGGCTGCATGGGCATGAGCTGGGGCTACGGACCGACCCATGACGAGGCGGAGGCGCGGGCCACGCTGGAGCGGGCCCTGGAGCTGGGCGTCACGCTTTTCGACACCGCCGATGTCTACGGCTTCGGGCGGAACGAGGAGTTCATCTCCCCCTTCGTCCGGGCCCACCGCGACCGAATCACCCTGGCCACCAAGTTCGCCATCGAGCGCGACGAGAGCGATCCGTTCGGCAACATGCGGGTCCACAACGACCGCCCGTACATCCGCCAGGCCATCGAGGGCAGTCTGCGGCGGCTGGCGGTCGACCATGTCGACCTGTACTACATGCACCGGCGCAACCCCGAGGTGCCGCTGGAGGAGAGCGTCGGCGCCATGGCCGAGCTGGTGGCCGAGGGGAAGGTCAAGCACCTCGGGCTGAGCGAGGTCACGGCCAAGGAGCTGCGCGCGGCGCACGCGGTGCATCCGATCGCGGCGGTGCAGTCGGAGTGGTCGCTGTTCACCCGCGATGTGGAGGGCGGCGGAGCGAACAGCGTCGCGGCCACCGCCGCCGAGCTGGGCGTCGCCCTCGTCCCGTTCTCGCCGCTCGGCCGCGGCTTCCTCACCGGCTCCTTCGTCCAGGCCGAGCAGGAGCTGAGCGAGGGCGACTCCCGCCGCCTGCAGCCCCGCTTCACCGGCGACAACGCGGCCGTCAACGCCGCGCTGCTGGAGCCGATCCGCAAGATCGCCGAGGCGCGCGGGGCCACGCTCGCCCAGATCGCGCTGGCCTGGGTGCAGCAGCAGGCCCAGGTGCACGGGCTCGCCGTGGTGCCGATCCCCGGCACCCGCACCCGCGCCCGGATCGAGCAGAACACCGGCGCGACCCGGATCGAGCTGAGCGCGGACGAGCTGGCCGCGCTGGAGCCGATCGCGGGACAGGTGGCGGGCGCCCGCTACGCCGATATGAGTCTGACGAGCGCGGGCCGCGAGTAGCCGCGCTCGGCTCAGCGGCGCGGGTTCGGCGGCGGCGCGTCGCGGCCATGGTCGTCACACACCGCGTGACGACCATGGCGGCGGGTCGCAGCACGCGGCGGCGGCCACCGTCTCCAGATCGCGCAGGCCACGGCGGTCGCGTCGGACGAGCCGACCTCGCTCCAGCAGCGCTCATCGGCGGCCAAAGCGTCCACGAAACGCGCATCCGCGCTGCGGCCTCCCGCAGCGGCACCCCCGCGCAGGCGGGCACGCCCACCGCGGCGGCCACACCGGGCCCAGCGGGTCGCGCCCGTCGCCTCGCCCGGGCGGTCCGGTGTGCGAAGAGGCACACACAGAGCGCGGTCCGTGTGTGGTGGTCGCGGTCAGACGAGACCTTGGCGGCAGTCCGGCCCCGTGCCCGGACTGCCGCCGTCCTCCTCGGCGCATCGCACGGCGTCGAAGTCCCCGAGCGCGATCCGCGAGAAGTTGCGCAGCGAGTCGGTTCCCGGCGCGAAGTAGCCGGTGTGGCCCCGGGCGCTCTCGGAGGAGACCACCCGGGCGCCGAAGGACGGATCGGTCGGGTCGTCGCCGTGGCCCAGGCCCAGGAAGTCATAGCCGGTGACCCGCCGGATCCAGTCGGTGCGGTCCCGCGCCGCCCAGACCCGGGCCCCGGTCCGCAGGGCCCCGGCGCTGTCCGCGCGCATCCCCGGGCTGCCCAGCACCACCAGGTCCAAGACGCGGGCGCGGTCCATCGCGGAGGCGGCAAGACCGCAGACCACCGAGCCGTAGCTGTGGCAGAAGACGGCGGGCGGGGCGTCGGCGGTCGCCGCGGTGGTCACGGCGAGCCCCGCGAGAAACCGGTCAAGGCGGGGCGCGCCCGCCTTGGCCAGCCGGCTGGTGGCGGCGTCCGGGCCCACCCCGACCGGGGTCGTGTAGCCGACCCAGGCGATGACGGCGGTCGGGGTGGTGGGCGCATCCTTGGCCATCTGCGCCCGCAGCGACCGCGCCATCCCGGCCGGGGCACCGTACGGATCGCCCGTACGGTCGAAGGCGTCCAGGTCGATGTCCGACCCGGGCACGATCACGGCCGTGCGCCGCGCCGTCGCCAAGTCCCCGTACACCTCGGCCACTTGGCCGCGGCCACGCGGATCGAAGGCGAGGATCTGGCGGCCGGGCGCGAGCAGCGCCGCGTACCGCTCGGCGAGCGGGCTCTCGGGGTCGGCCTTCCGCTCCTTGTGCCAGGCGGCCCGGATCGCCCGGGAGTTGGCCTCGTACCGCAGGCTCAGCGGTGCGCCGTCCAGATTGCCCACCACCTGGGGATGCCGGATGACCAGCGCCTTGCGCTGGACGTCGGTGAGCCGACCGAAGAACCGGGCGATCTCGGCGGGCGAGGTGGCGGCCGGATCGGGCAGCTCGCGCCCGGCCCCGCTCAGCGCATGGTCCGACAGCCATGCGGCGGTGCCGGGCGGCGGCCCGGTGATGGCCTGCTCCTCGTGGGCCACGGTCCAGCCGGCCGTCCCCGCCATGACGGTGATGGTGAGCGCCGCGGTGATCAGGCGTCGCGCGTAGTGCCTGGTGCGTAGCGTCTGGGACATGGCCGGGGCTTCCCTCTTCCGTCGGTGACGGAGGGAAAGGTAGGGAGCCGTCGGGTGGCGGTACGTCACCCCCCGGTGCCAAGTGGGATGTCATACCCCAGTAGGGGGTCGCGGCCCGGCCCGGGTCACTGGCCCGGCGTCACCAGGCCCGATTCATAGGCGAAGATCACCGCCTGGGCGCGGTCGCGGAGCCCCAGCTTGGCCAGCACCCGGCCGATATGCGTCTTCACCGTCTGCTCCGCGAGCACCAGCGACTCGGCGATCTCCTGGTTGGACAGGCCCCGCGCGATCAGCTCCAGCACCTCGGTCTCACGCGGCGTCAGCCCGCTGCGCCGCGCGGCCGGGCCGTCGCGGCGCGGGGCGGGGCGCTGGCGGGCGAAGTCGGCGATCAGCCGGCGGGTGACGGACGGGGCGAGCAGCGCCTCGCCCGCCGCCACCACCCGGACCGCGGAGATCAGATCGGCCGGTGGGGCGTCCTTGAGCAGAAAGCCGCTGGCCCCGGCGCGCAGCGCCTCGTAGACGTAGTCGTCCACATCGAAGGTGGTGAGCATCAGGACCTTGGGCCGGTGGATGACCCCGCGCGGCGGGTCCAGGAGCTGCCGCGCCGCCTCGAGCCCGTCCATCTCGGGCATCCGGACGTCCATCAGCACCACATCGGGGTGGGTGCGACGGCTGACCGCCACGCCCTCCCGCCCGTCGGGCGCCTCGCCGACGACGTCGATATCGCTCTGCGCGGCGAGCAGGGCGGCGAACCCGGCCCGCACCATCGCCTGGTCGTCGACGATGATCACCTTGATGGTCATGACGGGTCCGTCTCTTCGAGGTCCAACAGGGGGAGCCGGGCCGCGACGCGGAAGCCGCCGTCGGGGAGCGGGCCGGTGTCGAGCATGCCGCCGACGAGCCGTACGCGCTCGACCATGCCGACGAGGCCATGGCCGGTGCCGCTGGTCTCCAGGGGCTTGGTGGGCGCGCTGACCGGCGGGCCGTTGACCACCAGCAGGGTCAGCGCCGAGCGGTCCTCGGCCGCCGAGACGGCCACCCGGGTGGCGGCGCCCGGGGCGTGCCGCACCACATTGGCCAGCGCCTCCTGCACGATGCGGTACGCCGACAACCCCACGGCCTGCGGCAGCGGTTCGAGCTCGGCCACCTCGTCCGCGATGGTCAGCGTGGTCGGTATGCCGGCCCGTACCGTCGCCTCGACCAGTTGCGGCACCTGCCGCAGCCCCGGCTGCGGCGCCCGCTCACCGCGGGTCTCCTCGCTGCGCAACACGCCCAGCAGCCGCCGCATTTCGGCGAGGGACTCCCGGGCGGTGGCGGCGATGGTGGAGAACTCCCGCTCCGCCTCGGACGGCAGACCACCGATCCGGTACGGGGCGCTGTCGGCCTGCACGGTGATCACGGACATATGGTGGGCGACCACATCGTGCAGCTCGCGGGCGATCCGGGTGCGCTCCTCCAGCAGGGTGCGATGGGCCCGTTCGGCCTCGCTGATCGTCTCCTGCTCGGCCAGCCGCCGCTGGGCGTCGCCGCGCTCCCGCAGCGCCCCGGCGACCAGCAGCACCACTCCGCTGAGCACGAACAGCACCACATTGCTGCCGTTGCTCTTGTCCGGGAAGCCCATGCCGAGCGAGAGTCCGGCGGTGCCGGTGACCAGCCACACCGCCACCAGGGTGCGGCGCGGTTCGCGCAGCGCGAGGGCGAGCAGCAGGAAGAGATAGCCGATGATGGGGCCCGGCAGCCAGGGCCACACCCGGTTCTCCAGGTGGTCGGCGGTGCCGAGCACCACGAGGGCGCAGACGATGTCGGCGAGGAAGACGATCCACCACGCCTGCAGCGGACGGGTGACGGACAGCAGCAGCGGGGTGCTCTGGACGATGCCGATCAGCGTGGCCACGCCGCCGCCCACCCCGTAGTCGCCTGAGAGGACCTGGGCGGAGGTGGGGACCAGGATCGTGGTGAGGATCATCGCCACGCCGTACGGCACCCGGCGCAGCCAGCGCCGGGGCGACTGGGCGAACAGCGGGGTCGCCGGATAGCTGGGGGTGACCAGGGCCCGGGCGAGGGCGCCCGCCTGCCGCCGGGCGGCCTTGGGCAGGCTCTCGTGCGCGGTGGAGGAGGCGGCGGTGGACCCCGGGCCGGCGGCCGCGCCGGCCGGTGCGGAGGAGGGACCGGACACTTACAGCTCCGCCAGCAGCTCGGCCTTCTTCGCGCTGAACTCGTCGTCGGTCAGCAGTCCGGCCGTGTGCAGCTCGCCCAGATGACGGATGCGCTCGGCGATGTCCGCTGGGTCGCGGCGCGGGGCCCCGGCCCGGTTCGAGGACGGGGCGCCCTCGGGGCACGGCACCGGGGAGGAGGCCCGTATCGCCTCCAGGACGGCCGCGGCGAACGGCAGCGACTGGTGGACGAGGCCGTAGCCCATCCCGAACACGACGGCCGCCGGGTCCTGGTCGGGGCGGCCGAGGGGCTCGTCCTCGGCGGAGCGCCGCAGCAGCCGCAGATAGCCGTGGCCGCCGCCCTTGGGGGCGGCTTTGCCGGTGCCGTTCCTGGCCGTGCCGTCCTTGGCGGCACCGCCTTTGGCCGACGCACCTTTGGCGGAGCCCTCCTTGGTGGCGGTGCCCGCCGAGCCCCGGCTCTCCGGGGACCGCCACTCCACACCGGTCAGCTCGTCGATCCGGAAGTGCTGGTCCCCGACCTTCCACTTCTCCGAGGAGGCGCCGGTCCAGAACCATCGGAAGGAGATCGCCTTGCCGTCGAAGGACGCCTTGCCGTCGTACGCCTTGAAGGACAGCGGCGCCGGGGGCACGGTCACCAGATGCGCCTCGGCGGGGACGTCCGCGTCCGGGCAGAGGGACTCGCGTATCCGCTCCGCGTAGTAGTCCGCGAGCGTCTCCCGCTCGGCCGGCAGCACCAGGCGGTACGGGTCGTACGCCTCCTTGAGCTGGCCGTCCGCGGCGTCCATCAGGGGGTCGGCGCCTGGTCTGGGCACGGCGCGCAGCACCACCGTTCCCCGTTTGCCGACAGCGAGCTCCACTCCGGACAGCGCCTCGAAGGGGATGCGGCGTTCGCCGAGCGCCTGGAGCAGCTTCGGCGTGCGGATCCCCCGTTCGAAGCGGATGAGCATGGAGTCGGTGTCGAACTCCCAGACGGTCTGAAAACCGGCCAGCACATCACCCATGCGGCTCATCGTATGCGGCGGTGGCCCGCCCGTCCCCCTTTGAGGCTACGCGCGTCACTAGAGTTTCCGGTGTTTGCGCCGGCCGTCAGCGTAGCCCCGCGGTGCAGTCGTCGCCGTCGCCGCAGCTCACGGACTGGACAGCACCGATCCCCACCCGCGCGAAGTTGTCCAGGCTGGTCGTGCCCGGTTCGAAGTATCCGGCGTGTCCATCCGCCCCGTCCGCGGACAGCAGCCGGGCGCCGAAGCCCGAGGAGACCGGGTCCGCGCCATGGCCGAGCCCGCCGACCTCCAGATGCGGAATGTCCCCGATCCAGTCGCCGGAGTCCCGCATCGCCCACACCCGGGCGCTGGTGCCCAGGTCGGAGACGTGGTCGGCGCGCATCCCCGGGCTGCCGGCCACCGCGATATCGGTGACCTTGGGCGGCAGATCGCGGGCGGCGACCCCGCACACCACCGAGCCGTAGCTGTGGCACATCAGCGAGACCCGGGAGAGCGCGGGCAGCGCGTCGACCAGCGCGCGCAGCCGCACCGCGCCCTGGGCGGCCAGCTTGCCGGTGGCCGCGTCCATGCCGATCCCGGCCGGGGAGGTGTAGTCGGCCCAGGCGATGACGGCGGTCTTGGTGTCCGGGGCGTCGGCCCGCTCGTTCTCGTAGAGCGCGTGGGCCATCCCGACCGTGGCGGTGTACGGGCGCCCGGACTTCTGGAAGGTCAGGATGTCGGTGTCCACACCCGGCACCACGATCGAGACCCGGTTGGCGTGGGCGAGGTCGCCGAAGACCTCGGCGGCCCGTCCGCCGCCCGACGGATCGAAGGAGAGGATCTGCCGCCCGGCGCCCAGCAGGTCCTCGTAGCGGTCCATCCGGCGGGTCGCGTCGGAGCGGCCCATCGGGGTGAGCTGGGGGTCGTGCATCCGCTTGCGCTCATCGCTGCGCGCCTGGGTCAGGGCGACGCGGTTGGCCCGGAACCGCAGGGCCACCGGCGCGCCGTTGAGATTGCCCACGGCCAGCGGATAGCGCCGCACCAGGCGGTTCGTCTGGGCTTTGGTGAGCGAGTCGAACCAGCGGCCGAGGGCGCGCGGCGAGCCGTACGGATCGGGCAGCGCGCGGCCGCCGAGCGATCCGTTGCGCCAGGCGCTGATCGACGCGGAGAGCGCGTCCGGGGCTCCTTTGTGGCTCCGTACGGCCGTCCACCCGGTGGTGGCGAGGAGAACGAACACCACCGCCAGCGCGAGCAGGGCGCGCCAAGCGGTGGAACCGGGGGAGGGGGAGCCGAGCTCCGAGAAGGAAGTCACCGCGGCACACCCTAGGAGAAGCGTGGTGCCAGGTGCCAAATGCCGTGATTCATCTCACGTTTGACGGCGGGAATTCTTGGGAGCTATGTCGGAATTGGTGCTATTTATCCCATTGTTCGGCGAGGGTGGGGCCCACGTAATCAAGATGGAACGCGGTGAGGTCTCGCAACGTGACCATGCTGTCCTCGTCGCCCTCGCCCCACAGCTTCCCGGACACCCGGATCACTCCGCTGAACATCGCGACCACCAGCCGCGGCCGCGGGTCGGCGTCGATGTCCAGCCCCTCGCGGCGGGCGATCTCGCTCGCCAGCCGCTCCTCCATCTCGGCGGTGCGGCGCAGATGTACGGCCAGCAGGCTCGGCGTCGACTCGATCACCCGGTACATCCGCATATGGAGCTCGGGCGGCACCATCTGCTCGATCGCGTCCCCGATGCTGCCCCAGGCGTCGAGCACCGCGCCGCGCAGCGCGGCCAGCGGCGCCTCGTCCGCGGGGCGCCCGCACAGGGCGGCGAAGAAGTGGCATTCGGCCGACTCCTGGCTGGCGAAGGCGACCTCCTCCTTGTTGGCGAAGTACCGGAAGAAGGTGCGCTGGGAGACCTCGACCGCCTCGGCGATCTCGTCGACCGTCGTGTGCTCGTATCCCTGACGGGTGAACAACTCCAGCGCGGAGCGCACCAGGGCGTTCCGCGTCCGCTGCTTCTTGCGCTCGCGCAGCCCGGGCGGTGGTGGCGTCTTCGGGGCCGCCACTGCCTCGTCCGTTGTCACCTATCGGCTCGCTTTCTTTCGGCTCGGGGCCGCGTTGCGGCTGCTCAGGATACCTGTGACGCAAACGTCAGTTACCGGCGGATGAATCGGTTTGTCAATTGTCAGAGGCTGACATTAGCCTCCGGACATGACCTCTTCGACCACCGTCGCCGATTCGGCGCCGGAACCTCCCATAACCGATCCCCCGAAGGGGCTTCGGGGTCATCCATGGCTGACGCTCCTCACCGTCGCCCTCGGCGTGACGATGGTCGCCCTCGACGGCACGATCGTCGCGATCGCCAACCCGGCCATCCAGAAGGACCTCGGCGCCTCGCTCGCCGATGTGCAGTGGATCACCAACGGCTATCTGCTGGCCCTCGCCGTCGCGCTGATCACGGCGGGCAAGCTGGGTGACCGCTTCGGCCACCGCCAGACCTTCCTGATCGGCGTCATCGGCTTCGCCATCTCCTCGGCCGCCATCGGCTTCTCCGGCGAGGTCTCGCTCGTCGTGGTGTTCCGGGTGCTGCAGGGCCTGTGCGGCGCGCTGCTGATGCCCGCGGCGCTCGGACTGCTGCGCGCCACCTTCCCCGCCGAGAAGCTCAACATGGCGATCGGCATCTGGGGCGCGGTGATCGGCGCCTCCACCGCCGCCGGCCCCATCGTCGGCGGACTGCTCGTCGAGCACGTCAACTGGCAGTCGGTCTTCTTCATCAACGCGCCCGTCGGCGTGCTGGCCCTGGTTCTGGGGCTCCTGCTGCTGGTCGACCACCGCGCCGAGAAGGCCCCGCGCTCCTTCGACCTCCCCGGCATCGTGCTGCTGTCCGGTGCGATGTTCTGCCTCATCTGGGCGCTGATCAACGCCGCCGACTGGCACTGGACCGACCAGCGCACGCTGCTCTTCCTGGGCCTGTCGGTGGTCTGCTTCGTCGTCTTCGTCTTCTGGGAGAGCCGGACGCGGGAGCCGCTGCTGCCGCTCAGCATGTTCCGTTCGGTGGCGCTGAGCGCGGGCACCGTGCTGATGGTGCTGATGGCCTTCGGCTTCATGGGCGGGCTGTTCTTCGTCACCTTCTATCTGCAGAACGTGCACGGGCTGAGCCCCGTCGACAGCGGGCTGCGGCTGCTGCCGCTCACCGCGATGATGATCGTCGCCTCGCCGCTGGCCGGTGCGCTGATCACCAAGTTCGGGCCGCGGATGCCGCTGGTGACCTCCATGGTGATCACCGCCGTCTCGATGTTCGGCCTCTCCCGGCTGGACGTGGACAGCGGCGGCCTCGAGATGTCCATCTGGTTCGCCCTGCTGGGTCTGGGCCTCGGCCCGGTGATGGTCGGCGCCACCGAGGTCATCGTCGGCAACGCCCCGATCCAGCACGCCGGTGTCGCCGGCGGCCTCCAGCAGGCCGCGATGCAGGTCGGCGGCAGCCTCGGCACGGCCGTCCTGGGCGCGGTCATGGCGGGCAGGGTGGACAACACGCTGCCGCAGAAGTGGGCCGACGCCGGGCTGCCGCCGATGCCCAAGGGCGCGGAGTCCAAGGCGTCGGACGCCGTCGAGGTCGGCATCGCCCCGGTCACCAAGAGCACTCCGCCGGAGATCGCGGGGAAGATCACGGCCGTCGCGCATGACACCTTCGTGTCAGGGATGGGCCTCGCCTTCACCGTGGCGGCCATCGTCTCGGTGGTCGCGGCGCTGGTCGCGGGCTTCACCAAGCGCGGTGAGAACGCGGAGGCGGCCGGCGGGAGCGTCCACATCTGACCCCTCGCGGTCAACCCCCTATCAGGGTGGACCTCGATCGACCCCATGGTGGCGAACGGGAGCCGGCGGACACGCTGGCTCCCGTTCTGTTCTTTCCACGGTTTCCACACGGGGAGCGAAAACGACATGCGCAAGATCACTACGGCCGCCGCGGTCTCGGCTCTGGCCCTCACCGCCACTCTCGCCGCCACCCTCGCCCCGGCCGCGACGGCCGCCACGGCCCGGGCCGCCGCAGCGCCACCGCGCTTGGGGAACTGCGCCGCCGGTCAGCTCTGCCTGTGGCGGAGCGGCGGCTTCACGGGGGCGCGCCAGACCCATGAACTGGCCGGCGTCGACATCGAAAGCTGTGTCCCCCTGCCGTCCGGCACGACGGCGGCCTCGCTGGCGAACCGGACGGGCCGTCCGGTGACGGCGTATCAGAGCGCCGAGTGCGCGGAGACGGCCGAATTCCGCACGTACCCCACGGGGTCCTGGGCCCCCGAAACCCCGTACCAGGTACGGGCCTTCAAAATCTGGGAACGCTGACCGGGCAGGGGCCCACACCGGATCCCGCGGTCACCTTCGCCTGATGCCGGCCAGACGGACGCGGGCCGCCCGGCGGGCTGTTCCCCTACCCGCCCCTTCCCGAACCAGGGTCTCCGCCTCTGGACCCCGGGTGCCCTTCGGGTACGGGGTCATGCGCCGTGCGGGGGGCGGTGGGTGGTCTCCGGCCGCCGTTCGGTGGGGCGGCGGCGATCGGGTGCGGTCTTGCCGCTCCGGGGTTTGGCCTGATGCCGGTCGGACGACCGTGGTCGGTCCGGGGTCTGGGTGTTTCCCTAGCCGCCCTTTCCCGAACCAGGGTCTCCGCCTCTGGACCCCGGGTGCCGTTTGGGTACGCGGTCATGCGCCGTGCGGGGGGTGGTGGTCTCCGGCCGCCGTTCGGTGGGGTGGCGGCGATCGGGTGCGGTCTTGCCGCTCCGGGGTTTGGCCTGATGCCGGTCGGACGACCGTGGTCGGTCCGGGGTCTGGGTGTTTCCCTAGCCGCCCTTTCCCGAACCAGGGGCTTCGGCCCCTGGACCCCGGGTGCCGTTTGGGTACGCGGTCACGTGCCGTGCGGGGGGCGGTGGGTGGCCCCACCGCCGCCCGTGGGGCGGCCACTGCGGTGCGGCCGCCGCTCCCGGGGTCCGGCCGAAGTGCCAGGTCCGGCGCTCGGGCCCGGGTCAGGGGCTCCGCCCCACACCCCGGCCCCAGGGGGCGGAGCCCCTGACCCGGGTGGGGTGCGGGGGTGCCGCCCCCGCACCCCACCCCCTGTCCGCCATGGGCTCCGCCCGGGGCGGAGCCCATGGCGGACAGGGGCGCCGGGGCACACGAAAACGCGGGGGCGGGCCGGGGATCCAGTCCGCCCCCGCGTCGGGGGTCACTGCCGTCGCAGACGGCTTGCGCGTCGGGGGTCACTGCCGTCGCAGACGGCTACCGCGTCACGGCTCCGCGCCGTCGTAGACGGCTACGCGTCGCCGCCCGCCGCGCCCGGGTCGGCTGCGGCTACGTCCAGGAGCTGGTAGCGGTCGATCGCCTGCTTCAGGGCGGAGCGGTCGATCTTGCCGTCGCGGGCCAGTTCCGTCAGGACACCGAGCACGATCGACTCGGCGTCGATGTGGAAGAAGCGCCGGGCCGCGCCGCGCGTGTCGGCGAAGCCGAAGCCGTCCGCGCCCAGGGACTGGTACGTGCCGGGCACCCAGCGCGCGATCTGGTCGGGAACCGCACGCATCCAGTCGGAGACGGCCACCTTCGGGCCCTCCGCGTCCGCCAGCTTCCGGGTGACGTACGGAACGCGCTGCTCCTCCTCCGGGTGGAGCAGGTTGTGCTCCTCCGCCTCGACGGCATCGCGGCGCAACTCGTTCCAGGAGGTGGCCGACCAGACGTCCGCCTTGACGTTCCAGTCCTCGGCCAGGATGCGCTGGGCCTCGATGGCCCACGGCACCGCGACACCGGAGGCGAGGATCTGCGCCGGGATGGCGCCCTTCTCGCCCTGCCGGTAGCGGTAGAGGCCCTTGAGGATGCCCTCGCGGTCCACGTTCTCCGGCTCGGCCGGGTGCTGGATCGGCTCGTTGTAGACGGTGAGGTAGTAGAAGACGTCCTCACTGTTCTCGCCGTACATCCGGCGCAGACCGTCCTGGACGATATGGGCGATCTCGAAGCCGTACGCCGGGTCGTACGCGACGACCGCGGGGTTGGTCGAGGCCAGCAGCTGGGAGTGGCCGTCCGCGTGCTGCAGACCCTCACCGGTCAGGGTCGTACGACCGGCGGTCGCGCCCAGGACGAAGCCGCGCGCCAGCTGGTCGGCCATCTGCCAGAACTGGTCACCGGTGCGCTGGAAGCCGAACATCGAGTAGAAGACGTAGACCGGGATCAGCGGCTCGCCATGCGTGGCGTACGCGGAGCCCGCCGCGATCAGCGAGGCCGTACAGCCCGCCTCGGAGATGCCGTCGTGCAGCATCTGCCCGGTCGCCGACTCCTTGTAGGCCAGCAGCAGCTCACGGTCGACCGACTCATACGTCTGGCCCAGCGGGGAGTAGATCTTCGCCGAGGGGAAGAGCGAGTCCATGCCGAAGGTGCGGTACTCGTCGGGCGCGATCGGCACGAACCGCTTGCCGATCTCCTTGTCCCGCATCAGATCCTTCAGCAGCCGCACGAATGCCATGGTGGTGGCGATCGACTGCTGGCCGGTGCCCTTCTTGAGCGCGGCGTAGGTCTTGTCGCCCGGCAGCTGCAGCGGCTTGGCGCGCACGACACGGGTCGGCGCGTAGCCGCCCAGCGCCTTGCGGCGGTCGTGCATGTACTGGATCTCCTCCGAGTCCCGGCCCGGGTGGTAGTACGGCGGCAGGCCGGACTCCAGCTCCCGGTCCGGGATCGGCAGGTGCAGCCGGTCACGGAAGCGCTTGAGGTCGTCGACCGTCAGCTTCTTCATCTGGTGGGTCGCGTTGCGGCCCTCGAAGTTCGGGCCGAGCGTCCAGCCCTTGACGGTCTGCGCGAGGATCACCGTCGGCTGGCCCTTGTGGGCCTTGGCCGCCGCGTACGCCGCGTAGATCTTCTTGTGGTCGTGGCCGCCGCGGCCCAGGTGCAGGATCTGGTCGTCGGTCATGCCCTCGACCATCTTGCGCAGCCGCTGGTCCTCGCCGAAGAAGTGGTCGCGGATGTAGCCACCGGTCTCGGTCGCGTACGTCTGGAACTGACCGTCCGGCGTGGTGTTCAGCTTGTTGACCAGGATCCCGTCCCGGTCCTGCGCCAGCAGCGGGTCCCAGGTGCGGTCCCACACCAGCTTGATCACATTCCAGCCGGCGCCGCGGAACTGCGACTCCAGCTCCTGGATGATCTTGCCGTTGCCGCGCACCGGGCCGTCGAGCCGCTGCAGGTTGCAGTTGACCACGAAGGTCAGGTTGTCCAGGCCCTCACGCGCGGCCAGGGAGAGCTGACCGAGCGACTCCGGCTCGTCCATCTCGCCGTCGCCCAGGAACGCCCAGACGTGGGAGTTGGAGGTGTCGGCGACGCCGCGTGCCTCCATATAGCGGTTCATCCGCGCCTGGAAGATCGCGCCGAGCGGACCCAGGCCCATGGAGACCGTGGGGAACTCCCAGAAGTCCGGCATCGACCGCGGGTGGGGATAGCTGGACAGCGCGTGACCGAGCTTGGACTTCTCCTGACGGAACCCGTCCAGATGGTCCTCGGTCAGGCGGTCCAGCAGGAAGGCCCGGGCGTAGATGCCGGGGGAGGCATGGCCCTGGAAGAAGATCTGGTCGCCACTGTCGTGGTCCTTGCCCCGGAAGAAGTGGTTGAAGCCCACGTCGTACAGCGAGGCGGACGAGGCGAAGGTGGCGATGTGGCCACCGACCCCGATCCCCGGACGCTGCGCCCGGGAGACCATCACCGCCGCGTTCCAGCGGGTCGCGTTGAGGACCTTGCGCTCGATCTCCTCGTTGCCGGGGAAGAACGGCTCGCTCTTGGTGGCGATGGTGTTGACGTAGTCCGTGCTGCGCATCTCGGGCACGGCGACACGCTTCTCGCGGGCGCGCTCGATCAGGCGAAGCATCAGGTAGCGGGCACGTTCCCGGCCTCGCTCATCGACGGCTGCGTCGAGCGAGTCGAGCCATTCCTGGGTCTCTTCGGGATCGAAGTCCGGGACCTGGCTGGGAAGGCCGCCAATGATGATCGGGTTGCGATCGGATCCGGAAGCCACGCTATTCCTTCGCTTTTCGGTCGTGCTGTGCACGCACATGGATTCGTGCTCTGCTGCTGTAGCGCCGTTGTCCATCGTGTACCTCGGGTACGGGATACGTCACCTCTACCGAGTGGTAACCATCACCAGGTGAGACGGGCGCTCCGGCGGCCGTTCGGCGTGCGACGGCCGAATCGCAACCTTACGCCCACGACCGGGGTCGTCTGCGTACGGCCGTTCGGCGCCGGGGCGGCGTAAGGTGGCTAGACACACACGTAAGCCGGACATCTTCGGGCAATACGGTCGGCCGCGCGCCGTTGCGTGTCGTTCCTCCATGATGGGAGTTGCGGCGACACGTCAACGTTTGGGCGGGATCGCTGGCCGGGTACTTGCGCGATCCGCCCGGCCCGTGTGGACTACGCCCAAGCCCTCGCGTACGCGCGCGGGGCCCCACAGACTCGAAGAGTGAATGCAAGATGACAGGAGGCAATCCGTGAGCGCGACCGCGGACCACGCGGAGGAGCGGACCAACCCTGCCGCGAGGCTGGGTTTTCAGCCCGAACAGGTGGTCCAGGAGATCGGCTACGACGACGATGTCGACCAGGAGCTCCGCGAGTCCATCGAGGAGATCACCGGCCAGGAGCTCGTCGACGAGGAGTACGACGATGTGGCCGATGCCGTTGTGCTGTGGTTCCGAGAGGACGACGGCGATCTGACGGACGCGCTGGTGGACGCCATCCAGATGATCGACGACGGCGCACCGGTCTGGCTGCTGACGCCCAAGACCGGCCGTGACGGCTATGTCGAGCCGAGCGACATCAATGAGGCCGCGACCACCGCAGGCCTGTCCCAGACCAAGAGCTTCAACGCGGGCAAGGACTGGACGGGCAGCCGTCTGGTCACGCCGAAGGCCGCTCGTAGCGGCAAGCGCTGAGGCTGGCGGATCCACACCTCAGAGCCCCCCTCCGTTCCCTTTCGGAGGGGGGCTCTGCACGTAGGGTGGACGCGCACCACATGATCATTCGAACGTGATCTTTCGAACGTGAGCGAAGGGATATCCCCCATGGCGATAGAGGTCGGTGCGAAGGCCCCCGACTTTCAGCTGAAGAACCAGCACGGCGAGTCGGTCAGGCTCTCCGACTTCCGGGGCGAGAAGAACGTCGTGCTGCTCTTCTACCCGTTCGCCTTCACCGGCGTCTGCACCGGCGAGCTGTGCGCGCTCCGTGACGAGCTGCCGACGTTCGTCAACGACGAGGTCCAGCTGCTGGCGGTCTCCAATGACTCGCCGTTCAGCCTGCGGGTCTTCGCCGAGCAGGAGGGGCTGGAGTACCCGCTGCTGTCGGACTTCTGGCCGCACGGCGAGGCCAGCCGCGCCTACGGCGTCTTCGACGAGGACAAGGGCTGCGCGGTGCGCGGCACCTTTGTGATCGACAAGGAGGGCGTGGTGCGCTGGACGATCGTCAACGGTCTGCCCGACGCCCGGGACCTGAACGACTACGTCAAGGCCCTCGAAACCCTGTAGGAGCGGGGAACCGCTCACTAGGATCGACGCGTTGATCCTGATGGGAAACCTTTGATGAAGGGGCACACAGTGCTCCTGACGAACCTTTTTGGGAGGACTCGTGGGAGTCAGCCTCAGCAAGGGCGGCAATGTCTCGCTGACCAAGGAAGCCCCGAACCTGACCGCGGTCGTCGTGGGTCTGGGCTGGGACGCCCGCACCACCACGGGCACGGACTTCGACCTCGACGCCAGCGCCCTGCTGACCAACGCCGAGGGCAAGGTCGGCAACGACCAGAACTTCGTCTTCTTCAACAACCTCAAGAGCCCCGACGGCTCCGTGGAGCACACCGGTGACAACATCACCGGTGAGGGCGAGGGCGACGACGAGCAGATCAAGGTGAACCTGGCGGGCGTCCCCGCCGATGTCGCCAAGATCGTCTTCCCGGTGTCGATCTACGACGCCGAGACCCGGCAGCAGAGCTTCGGCCAGGTCCGCAACGCCTTCATCCGTGTGGTGAACCAGGCCGACGGCAATGAGCTGGCCCGCTATGACCTCTCCGAGGACGCCTCGACCGAGACCGCCATGGTCTTCGGCGAGCTGTACCGGAACGGGGCGGAGTGGAAGTTCCGCGCCATCGGCCAGGGGTACGCCTCGGGCCTGCGCGGCATCGCGCAGGACTTCGGCGTCAACGTCTGAGCGAGCCGTTCGAGGGCCGTCACCGGCCGTCCAAGGCTGTTCAGGGGCCCGTACGAGGCCGCATGCGGCCTGCGCGCGAGGCCATCCGGCGCCGCACCCCCGCGCCCCAGAGGCAGGGGTGCGGCGCCGGACGCGCATCACCCACGCACCACCCCGGGGAGGAATCAGCATCATGGGCGTCACACTCGCCAAGGGGGGCAATGTCTCCCTCTCCAAAGCCGCTCCGAATCTCACACACGTGCTCATCGGCCTGGGCTGGGACGCGCGCTCCACCACCGGAGCGCCGTTCGACCTCGACGCCAGCGCGCTGCTGTGCCAGTCGGGGCGGGTGCTCGGCGATGAGTACTTCATCTTCTACAACAACCTCAAGAGCCCCGAGGGCTCCGTCGAGCACACCGGCGACAACCTCACCGGGGAGGGCGAGGGCGACGACGAGTCCCTGCTGATCGATCTGGTCAAGGTCCCGGCCGAGGTCGACAAGATTGTCTTCCCGGTCTCGATCCATGACGCCGATACCAGGCGCCAGACGTTCGGGCAGGTCAGCAACGCCTTCATCCGGGTGGTGAACCAGGCGGACGGCCAGGAGCTGGCCCGCTACGACCTCTCCGAGGACGCCTCCGGCGAGACCGCGATGATCTTTGGCGAGGTTTATCGCTATGGGGGCGAGTGGAAGTTCAGGGCCGTGGGGCAGGGGTACGCGTCGGGTCTGCGCGGCATCGCTCTAGACTTCGGAGTCAACGTTTCGTAAAGCCGCGTAATAACGCGCGGGGGAGACCTTACGACGAAGGATTGGGTAGGAAGTGCTCCTCAAAACCTTTGGTTGGTCGTTCGCCATCACGGTGATCGGTCTGGCCCTGGCCGGCGTCCTCTGGGGGTGGAAGGGGCTCGCGATCGTCGGGATCCTCTCGATCCTGGAGATCTCGCTCTCATTCGACAATGCGGTCATCAATGCGGGCATTCTCCGCAAGATGAACGCCTTCTGGCAGAAGATCTTCCTGACGGTCGGCATTCTGATCGCCGTCTTCGGTATGCGTCTGGTCTTCCCGGTGATCATCGTCGCCATCACGGCGAAGCTGAGTCCCGTCGAGGCCGTCGATCTCGCGATCAACGACAAGGACAAGTACGAGCACCTGGTCACGGCGGCGCATCCGGCGATCGCGGCCTTCGGTGGGATCTTCCTGCTGATGATCTTCCTCGACTTCATCTTCGAGGACCGGGACATCAGGTGGCTGGGGTGGCTGGAGAAGCCGCTCGCCAAGCTGGGCAGGCTGGACACGTTCTCGGTCGTCGTCGCCCTGGTCGTGCTGCTGATCTCCGCCACCACCGTGGCCACGGACGTGGCCCACGGCGGTGGTGACAAGAGTTCCACCGTCCTGTTGGCCGGTGTCGCCGGTCTGGTCACCTACTTGATCGTCGGCGGCATCTCCAGCTACTTCGAGGACAAGCTCGAAGAGGAGGAGGAAGACGACGACGAGGCCGACGAGGCCAAGGGCGCTGACGAGGACGGCGAGGAGACCAAGAGCGCCGCGAACGCCCAGCTCAACGGCAGCGGCGGGCGTGGCTCCAGCGGTGCCTCCGTGGCCGGCCTCGCCGGCAAGGCCGCGTTCTTCCTGTTCCTCTACCTCGAGGTCATCGACGCGTCGTTCTCCTTCGACGGGGTCATCGGCGCCTTCGCGGTCACCAACGACATCTTCGAGATGGCGCTGGGTCTGGGCATCGGCGCCATGTACATCCGGTCGCTGACCGTCTACCTGGTCCGCAGGGGCACCCTGGACGACTACGTCTACCTGGAGCACGGCGCGCACTACGCGATCGGCGCGCTCGCCGTCATCCTGCTGGTCACGATCAAGTACGAGATCAACGAGGTCATCACCGGCCTGGTGGGCGTGGTGCTGATCGCCGCCTCGTACTGGTCCTCGGTGGTGCGCAATCGCCGGCTGGCGGCCGAGGGCGAGGGCTCGGAGACCAAGACGGAAGTCACCTCCGGAGTCTGAGTCCGACCGAAGTCACTCCCGGAGACCGACCTCCGGGAGTGTGACGCGGCGGTGTTTGAGGAACGCTCTGAGCGGGGCGGCCGAGGTCTTCCGACCTCCCGGCCGCCCCGCGGCAGTTGATCGGCTTTGAGGCAGCGGAGCCACGAAGGGTGGGGGTGCGCACCATGGCGTTCTGGAGCAACTGGGGACGGTCCGCGTGGCGTGAGTTCGAGAGCGGCGACGCGTCCGGTGTGGTCGAGCTGACCAAGCGGCAATCGACGATCTCGCTGACCAAGCAGGGAGCCGCCAGCGGCAATCTGCGGATCAATCTCTCCTGGCAGATGCGCACCTCGGACTTCAACAGCAGGGCGGGGCGCGGCTCGCTGCGCCACCCCCTGCGGATGTTCAAGCCCGAGCCGGTGCAGGCCCAGGGGCCCGCGATGGTCAATGTCGACCTCGACCTCGCGGTGATGTACGAGCTGAAGAGCGGCACCAAGGGCGTGGTGCAGCCGCTCGGGGAATTCTTCGGCAATCTCAACGAGGCGCCGTACGTCAAGCTCAGCGGGGACGACCGGTTCGGCTCCGGATCGGGCGAGACGGTCTACGTCAACATGGACCACAAGGACGACATCAAGCGACTGCTCGTCTTCGTCTACATCTACGACGGCACCCCTGCCTTCGACCGCACCCACGGCCTGGTCACGCTCTATCCGAGCAATGGGCCGCGGGTGGAGATCGCGCTCGACGAGCGGGCCCCGCAGGCCCGCTCCTGCGCCGTCGTGCTGATCGAGAACGTCAAGGGCGAGATGATGGTCCGCCGCGAGGTGAAGTACGTCTACGGTTTCCAGGCGGAGCTGGACCGGCTGTACGGATGGGGCCTCCAGTGGGGCCGGGGCTACAAGTCGAAGGTGTGACCGGCTGCCCGTGGTGCGGCCGGGTCACGGTGTGACCCGCCCGTCCCGCGGCCCCGCCCCCATCCGTCCGTTCCGGAGCTATCTGTTCTGGAACTGCGGCCCCTGCGGCGGCAGGACGAAATGCGGGTCCGGCACCTGGACGGGGATCGGCAGCGGGGGCGGCGCCACCGGCCCCGTCGGCTGCACCTGCTGCGGATAGCCGTACGCGGGCGGCTGCGGATAGCCGTACGTCTGCTGCTGGGGCGGATAGCCGTAGCCGGGCTGTGCCGGGGGCCGGCCGGGCGGCTGCGGATACCCCGCGGCCGGGGCCTGCGGCGGCTGGGGCGGGGCCTGCGGCGGCACATAGCCGAAGCCGCTGTCGCCGTGCGCCGTGGGGGGCTGCATGGGCTGGGTGCGGTGCGGATCCCAGGGGTCGGGCGACGCCGCGTGCGGATAGCCGTACGCCGGGGCCGGGGAGTGGGGCCGGGTCGGCGCTTCGGACGACGACGGGGGCGGCGTGCCGGGGCCCGCCGGGGGCGCGTGAGTGGCGGCGGCCGGGGGCGCCGCGGTGGCGGGTGGTTCGGGAGCGACCAGCGGCTCGGGGGCGGCCAGGGGCTCCGGAGCGCCGGCGGTCAGGGGCTCGGGGGCGGGGGTGGCCGGGGGCTCCGGAGCGGCGCCGCCTTCCGGCCTGGCCGGGGCCGCGGCTCCGTCGCCGTCCGGGCCGCCCGCGGCCTCGCCGTCCTCCACCGAGATCCCGTACTGCGTGGCCAGCCCGACCAGCCCCGTCTCATAGCCCTGTCCCAGGGCCCGGAACTTCCAGGTGTCGCCGCGCCGGTAGAGCTCACCGCAGATCAGCGCGGCCTCCTTACCGGTCTCCGGCAGCACCGCGAAGATCGCGATCGGCTCGGCGTCCGCCTCGCGCGGCGCACCGGACGAGGCGTCGTAGAGCAGCAGGCTCAGATCCCTCACCTGTCCGAAGGTGCCGCCGTCGGCGGACGCGGCGAGCACCACCCGGCGCACCGCCGGCTCCAGCCCGGTGAACTCGGCCTCGATGGTGTCCGTCAGCGCGCCCTGGTTCGGCTTCTTGGGGAGATGCCGGACCAGACCCGAGGGGTGGTTCGGCTGGTTGTAGAAGACGAAGTCCTCGTCCGCGCGCACCCGGTCGTCCGCGTCCAGCAGCAGCGCCGAGGCGTCCACGTCGGGTACGTCCGTGCCGGGGGTCCAGCGCAACACCGCGCGTATGGCCGTGGCCTCCAGCGGGATGTTCGATCCCTTCAGCATCGCCTGCGTCATGGCGGCAATCCTGCCTTCCCAGGGGGTGCTGGGACAACGCAGGGTGCGGGGCGGGTGGCGGCGGGGAGGTGGTACAGGGCGGCAGGGCGGGTATGCCGGACACCATGCGGACGCACATGGGTTACGTGATTTTCACGCCCTTGGGGAACTTTTGACCCAGGGCCGCACGTACGATTATCGGCCAACCGCGGGTCAGCGTGGCCGAGGCGGCGTACCGGCAGTACGGGGAGTTAGATGCGGCATTTCGAACATCTGCCGGCTGAGGTGCGGGCGAGCGTCTTTCATCGCGAGCCCGTTGAATTCGGCGTGGACTCGCCCGCCCGGACGCTGGCCGTCGCGCTCGGCGCGACCCTGTACTGCCCGGCGACCCGGCCCAGGCTCGCCGAGGACATCGTCAAACAGGCAGGTCGCGGCGTGGTGTCCATGGTGCTGTGCCTGGAGGACTCCATCGACGACGCCGAGGTGCCGGGGGCGGAGGAGAACCTCATACGGCAGTTCGCGGAGCTGTCCGGGCTCGGCCCCGGCACCCCGCTGCCGCTGCTCTTCATCCGGGTCCGCACCCCCGAGCAGATCGTCGATCTCGTCACTCGGCTCGGCGCGGGGGTGCGGCTGCTGTCCGGATTCGTACTGCCGAAGTTCACCGAGGAGCGCGGCCGGGCCTTCCTCGAGGCGCTGATGTCGGCCGAAAACGCCCAGGTGACCGAGGCATTGGGCGGACGGCGGCTGTTTGCGATGCCGGTCCTCGAATCGCCCGAGCTGATGCACCGCGAGACGCGCACCGACACCCTGAGCGGCATCAGCCGGATTGTCGACAAGTACCGCGAGCGGGTGCTGGCGCTGCGCCTCGGGGTCACCGATCTGTGCTCGGCGTACGGGCTGCGCAGGGCGCCGGACATGACCGCCTACGACGTCCAGCTGGTCGCGTCCGTGATCGCGGACGTGGTGAACATGCTGGGCCGGGCCGACGGCACGGGCTTCACGATAACCGGGCCGGTGTGGGAGTACTTCAAACCCCATGAGCGGATGTTCAAACCACAACTGCGGATCAGCCCCTTCAGCAGCGGCCGCGCCGAATCCCTGCGCACCGCGCTGATCGAGCACCACATGGACGGGCTGCTGCGCGAGATCGAACTGGACCGGGCCAACGGTCTGCAGGGCAAGACCTGCATCCACCCCACCCATGTGGCCCCCGTGCACGCGCTGTCCGTCGTCAGCCACGAGGAGTTCAGCGACGCGGTGGACATCCTGGAGCCCCAGCGCTGCGGGGGCGGGGTGCTGCGTTCCTCGTACACCAACAAAATGAACGAGGTGAAGCCGCACCGGGCGTGGGCCGAGCGGACCCTGCGGCGCGCGGAGGTCTTCGGGGTCGCCCGGGAGGATGTGAGCTTCGTGGAACTGCTGGCGGCCAGCCTGCGGACGTAGAGCGAACCGGGCCCGGGACGGACCCCGGACGAGCGACGATGGAAACGAGGCGCAGGGCGGCGTGAGCGTGGGCAACGTGTGGTCGGGACAGTGGGTCGCGGACCGGCTGGGAGTACGGCTGGACGGCGGCCGGGACGGCGAGGTGCGCCGGGGCGGCGAGGAGTGCCGGGGCGGCGAGGGTGACGGCGGCCGGGGCGGCGTCAGCAGTCAGAGCGGCGACAGAGTCACCAGCGGGAACGGCGTCACCAGCGGGAACGGCGTCAGCGGCCGGAACGACAGCGGCCGGGGCGGCGACGGCGGCGCCGAGCTGCGTGAGCTGTTGGGGCTCGCCCTGCGGCGCAACCCCAAGCGGGCGCATCTGCTGGTCTCCAACGTGCTCGGCAAGCATGTCCCGCAGCGCCCCGCCATCGTCCACGACGCGGGCGTGCGGCTCGGCCGCCGGGTGCGGGAGCTGCTGGGCGACGAGGCGGCGGCGCGCGCGGTGGTGCTCGGGTACGCGGAGACCGCCACCGGGCTCGGCCACTGCGTCGCCGACGGGCTCGCCCTCGCCCCGTACCTCCACTCCACCCGCCGCCCGGTCCCGGACGTCGCCACGGTGGGCGGTTTCGAGGAGGAGCACAGCCACGCCACGTCCCATCTGCTGCTCCCCGAGGACCCGGGGCTCCTGGCCTCGACGGGCCCCCTGGTCCTCGTGGACGACGAGTTCTCCACGGGCCGTACGGTCCTGAACACCATCGCCGCCCTCCACCGCCGCTTCCCCCGCGACCACTATGTGGTGGTCGCGCTGGTGGACGTGCGCTCGCCGGAGGACCGCGCCCGCCTGGACGCCTTCGCGGCCGACCTCGGCGCCCGCGTCGACCTGGTCGCCGCCGCGGCCGGAACGGTGCACCTGCCGGACGACGTCCTGGAGCGCGGCGCGAAGCTGGTGGCCGCACACGAGGCGGCGACCGCCCCGGACCACGAGGGCGTGCCCGCCCCCACGACACCCCCGGCAGGCGCCGTGCCCACGGCCCCCCCGGCAGGCGCCACCCCCGACGCGGGCCCGGCCGTGGCCCGCGTGGACCTCGGCTGGCCCGAAGGGCTCCCGGACGGCGGCCGCCACGGCTTCACCCCCGCCCACCGCGCCCGCCTGGAAGCGGCACTCCCCACCATGGCCACCCGCCTCGCGAACGCGCTGGCGCAAGCGCCGGACGACCCGGCCCCGCCCGCCGGGGACCACTCGACCCCGCCCGCCGACGGCGCCCCCACGTCCCCCGGAGGCCACACCGCGCCGGACGCACCCGCTGACAACGCCGCCGCACCCGCCGGCAACCCCTCCGCACCCGCTGACAACGCCGCCGCGCCCGCCGACAACGCCGCCGCGCCCGCTGACAACCCCTCCGCGGCCGCCGACAACCCCGCCACGGCCCCGCGCCGGACCGCGCCCGCCTCGGCCATCCCGGCCGGGCCGGTCGGCGGTGGCGCCGGCGCCACCGCCGACCGGCCCCGGCCGCCCCGCCCCGCCTCCCGCCGCGTCCTCGTCCTCGGGTTCGAGGAGCTGATGTACGCGCCGCTTCGCATCGCGAAGGCGCTCGACGACGTCCTCGACGGCGTCGAGGTGCGGTATTCGACGACCACCCGCTCACCCGTGCTCGCCGTCGACGACCCCGGGTACGCCATCCGCACCCGGCTGACCTTCCCCGCGCACGACGAGCCCGCCGACGGCCCCGGGCCGCGCTACGCCTACAACGTGGCGCCCGGTGCCGATCCGCACCGCCGCTTCGACGCCGTCGTCGCCGTCGTCGACTCGACCGCCGACACGCCCGCGCTGCACGCCCCCGGCGGGCTGCTCGCCGCGCTGAGCGCGCATACGGACCGGCTGGTCCTGGCCGTCGTCCCGGCGTACCGCCCCCAGACCCCACCCACCCCCCGCACCGTCCCCGAACGACAGGCTCCGCCCATGCACCAACCGTCGTACGAGCCCCTGCGCGGACCGGACTTCTCGTCCTACGCGCCCGAAGAGGTCGGCTGGCTGCTCCAGGACTTCTCCCACGTCACCCTCGAAGCGCCCACCGAGGAGCGGGAGGAGGCGATCCAGAGCGGGGGCGCGCACTACGCCGAGTCGCTGCCCGTGGAGTACCAGCCGAACGCGCGCTACCAGGAGCTCTTCCGGGCCGCCCTCGACGCCTCCGCCGCCCGGATCGCCCGTGCCGTCGGCGCGGTCACCGAGACCGTGCTCGCCGAGCGCTCCCCGCGCCCCGTCCTCGTCTCGCTCGCCCGCGCCGGCACCCCCGTCGGGGTGCTGATGCGCCGCTGGGCGCAGCACGCCCATGGGCTCGACCTCCCGCACTACGCGGTCTCCATCGTGCGCGGCCGCGGTATCGACACCGCCGCGCTGCGCTGGCTGGCGGACCACCACGACCCGTCCGACGTCGTCTTCGTCGACGGCTGGACCGGTAAGGGCGCCATCACCCGCGAGCTGTCGGACGCCCTCGCCCCGTACCCGGACTTCGACCCGCGGATCGCGGTCCTCGCCGACCCCGGCCGCTGTGTGGACACCTACGGCACCCGGGACGACTTCCTCGTGCCCTCCGCATGCCTCAACTCGACCGTCTCCGGGCTGATATCGCGCACCGTGCTCCGCGCCGACCTGGTCGGCCCGAACGACTTCCACGGCGCGAAGTACTACCGCGAACTCGCCGACTCCGATGTCTCCGGATACTTCCTGGACACCGTCTCGGGCCGCTTCGCGGAGGTCGCCGAGGCCGCCATGGCCGACGCCAGGCAGCTCGCGGCCACCGACCGCACCCCCACCTGGGAGGGGTGGGCCGCGGTCGAGCGGATCAGCCAGGAGTACGGCATCCACGACGTCAACCTCGTGAAGCCGGGCGTCGGCGAGACCACCCGGGTGCTGTTGCGGCGCGTCCCGTGGAAGATCCTCGCCCAGCGCGGCGCGGGCGCCGACCTGGACCATGTGCGGCTGCTCGCCGAGCAGCGCGGAGTGCCGGTCGAGGAGATCGACGGGCTTCCGTACACCTGCGTCGGGCTGATCCACCCGCGCTACACCCGGGGCGCCACCGGGGCCGACGGAAAAGCAGTGACCGCAGCAGGCACACCAGACACAGCAGGCACACCAGACACAGCAGACACCACAGGCACGGAACACGAGGCGAACACGGCGGGCATCGCCAACAGAGACGAAAGAACGGTGGCCGCACGATGAGCGTCCTGGTGGCAAGCGATCTCGACCGCACCCTGATCTACTCCGCGGCCGCGCTCGGCCTCGACATGCCGGACGCCGAGGCCCCGCGGCTGCTGTGCGTCGAGACGTACGAGGGCCGACCGCTGTCGTACATGACCGAGACCGCCGCCGGGCTGCTCGCCGAGCTGGTCCGCACCTCCGTCTTCGTCCCCACGACCACCCGCACCGTCGAGCAGTACCGCCGCATCCGCCTCCCCGGCCCCGCCTCCCGCTTCGCGATCTGCGCCAACGGCGGCCAGCTGCTGGTGAACGGCGAGCCGGACGCCGACTGGAACCAGCGGGTCCGTACCGCCCTCGGCGACGCCTGCGCCCCCCTGGAGGAGGTGCGCGCCCACCTCAGCGCCACCGCCGACCCCGCCTGGCTGCTCAAGGAGCGGGTGGCCGAGGAGCTCTTCGCCTATCTCGTGGTCGAACGGGAGCTGCTGCCCCAGGAGTACGTCAAGGAGCTCACACAGTGGGCCGAGCCGCGCGGCTGGACGGTCTCCCTACAGGGCCGCAAGATCTACGCCGTGCCCAAGCCGCTCACCAAAAGCGCGGCCGTCGCCGAGATCAGGAACCGCACCGGAGCGGACGAGGTGCTCGCCGCGGGCGATTCGCTGCTCGACACCGATCTGCTGCTCGCGGCCGACCGCGCCTGGCGCCCCGGCCATGGCGAACTGGCCGACGTCGGCTGGACGGCACCCCAGGTGACCGTGGTCGAGGAGACGGGCGTCGCGGCGGGCGAGGCCATCGTCCGCGCCCTGGGCGAACGCTCCTCCGTCACCTGGGCGCGCGCCCGCAGCCAGGTCATCCGCGCCGTCTCCCGCGGCCGGGACTGATCCGTCCCCCCACCCGTCCAGGGCCCCCTTCGGAATCTCTCGCGCTGTCGTGACGTCGGGTTACAGTCACCACGTCACCACAGTCGGCATGTGCGACATCGCCCGGGAAGCCGAGCAGACCGAAGGGGGCCGCGATGGCCGAGAGCAAGAGCACACCGATCACGGCCGAGCTGTACGACTACGTCCTGCGGCACAATCCGCCGCTCGACCCCGTGCTGCGCGAGCTCGTCGAGGTCACCCACCGCAGCCTCCCCCAGCAGGCCGGGATGCAGTCGGCCGAGGAGCAGGCCCCGCTGCTGGCCTTCCTGGTCCGGCTGGTCGGCGCGCGCCATATCGTCGAGGTCGGCACCTTCACCGGCTTCTCCGCGCTGGCCATGGCCCAGGCGCTGCCCGCCGACGGCAGGCTGATCGCCTGCGATGTGTCGGAGGAGTGGACGGCGTACGGGCGAAAGGCTTGGGCCAAGGCCGGTGTCGAGGCCCGTATCGACCTGCGGATCGCGCCCGCGCTGGACACCCTGCGCGCGATGCCCGCCGAGCCCCATATCGATCTCGCCTATCTCGACGCGGACAAGGAGAACTACATCCCGTACTGGGAGGAGCTGGTCCCGCGGATGAACCCCGGCGGTCTGATCGTCGCGGACAACGTGTTCTACCACGGGGCCGTCACGGCCTCGACGCCGTCGACCGCGGGCGCCGCGATCCAGGCGTTCAACGATCATGTGGCGGCGGACGTCCGGATGGAGGCGGTCATGCTCACCGTCGCCGACGGCCTGACGCTCGCGCGTCGGCTGGGCTGAGGCGGCCGGACCGACCGCGTTACGAGGGCCTGGCCGACCGCGTCACCGAGAGCGGGGGCGCCGCAGGAACCGGGTCCAGCGGCGGCTCCCGGGCTTGTCGGGCTTGGCAGTGGGCTCGGCACCGCCGGGCTGATCCAGCTTGCCCCACTTACCGGGCGGCTGACCGCGCCGTTCACCCGACTCCTCGGCGGCCCCACGGCGCTCGGCGGACTCGTGTCGCTCACCGGATGCACCGCGTCGCTCGGCGGACTCACGGCCTCCCTCTGCCCCCGCACCGGCCGTAACGGGCCCGCCCGGGGCTCCAGGGGTGAGCGGGGTGCCGGGCGGGGCGGTCGTACCGGTCTGTTCGGCGGCGCGCCCGCGCGCGGCGATCAGGTCCCGGGCGTGGACGGCCTCGCGTTCGGCCTGCTCCGGGTGGCGGGTCACCCAGTACGGATTGTCATGCGGCAGCCCGCCGCTGACCCGTCCGTACATGCCGAACCACATCAGCAGCAGCCCCACCACAAAGCTGAACAGCACGTTCTGCATCCGGAACGCCAGGAAGTTGAACGTGGTCTCCAGTACCGCCAGATTGATGAAGCCGCTCAGCAGGAAGAGGATCCCGAGCACCATATTGAGCGTCGAGGCGAAGTTGCCGCCGATGACCATGCCGACGAACAGCAGCAGCCCGATGACGATGGAGAGCACGCTCAGCGCGCCGTTGGTGTTCAGCCCGGCGACCGTGTCACCGCCGATGTCGAAGAAGCCGACCTGGTCGATCAGGCCCAGGATGCCGAAGGCGACGAGCACCAGCCCCATGAGCCCGGCGCCGACGCGATAGAACTTGCTGAGCCGGTGATCGACCGGTAGATGCTCATCGAGCGAGGTGTGCGCGCCGATCCGCTCCGGGAAGTGCCGTGCGGTTCCGGCGGGGTGAGGACCGATGGGGGAGGGGCGGCCCATTGCCATCTCCAGCCTCCTTCTGCTGGCGCCGCACCTCGGCTTCGCGCTCCGCGCGGTCGAGGCGGTACCCGCGGACGCCACGCCACCGTCGCGTACACGACGTACGCGCGCACATCCGGGTGCGTGGCGTACGTACGGAGGCGCGGCACGGGTACGTACCTCCCAGCATCCGCCCCCGTCCCCGTCGGCTCAACCGCAGCTCAACACCGGCTGACCCTCAGCTCAACACCGGCGCACCCCTCAGCCGCAGCAGCCGCCCCCACAGCAGCCGCCACCGCCACCGCCGCCGGACGGGGGCCGCGCCGAGGAGGCGGAGGAGGACGAGGCGCCGGTGACGGCCACGGTGGACAGCAGCTTCACCGTGTCGCCGTGCCCGTCCGGGCAGGACGCGGGAGCGGAGGACTCGGCCATCGGCCGGTTCAGCTCGAAGGTGGTGCCGCAGGCGCGGCAGCGGTACTCGTAGCGAGGCATGGCAGGAGCATAACCACCGCACCGCAGGTCAGCCCCCCGAACGACAGGGCCCCTGGCACGCGGGCTCAGTGCCCGCTGCCCCGCTCCTCCCGAATCCCCTGGACGACCCGGGCGGCGGTCTGCCGTACGGCCTCGGTCTCGGAGAGGAAGTGCCACCAGTCCGGATGCCGCCCCTCCAGCCCCGTGATGGCCCGCTCCAGGCGCTCCACGGCGTCGTCCAGCGGGCGCGCGTGGCGCGGATCGGGCGTGGAGCGCCCGGCCATGGCCAGCCGCTGGGCGTCGCGGATCGCGAACCGGGTGCGCTCGATCTCCTTCTGCTGGTCGAACGACACCTCGTCCAGCCGCCGCAGCCGGTCCCCGGCCGCCGAGACGGCCTCGTCCGTACTGTTCAGCAGCGCCCGCACGGTGGCCAGCAGCGCGGTGGCGTCCGGCCAGCGCTGCTCCTCGCGCGCCGTCTGCGCCTCCTTGAGCTTCTCCTCGGCCTGCGCCACATCCCGCGCCGCCTGCGCGGGGACCTGCTGCAGATCCTGCCAGCAGGCCGCGGTGTAGCGGCGGCGCAGCTCGCTGAGGATGGGCTCGACCCCGGCGGTCCGCGTGGTGATCGCCTGCGCACGGGTGCGCAGCGACACCAGCCGCTTGTCGATCTCCGCCGCCCGCTCCGGCAGCCGCTCGGCCTCCCCGCGCACCGCCTCCGCCCCGCGCAGCACATCATCGGCGCGCCGCAGGGTCTCCTGCACACCGTGCTGCCCGGCCCCCTGGTTGAGCTTGGTCAACTCGGGCGACAGCGCCGCCAGCCGGGCCGCCAGATCATCCGCCCGCAGCCCCGACGCACGCACCGCGTCCAGCGCGTTACTCGCCGCGAGCAACGCCTGCCGCGCCCGCTCCACCGCCGGCGCCAGCCGCGCCAGCCGCGTCTCGGCCTGCTCCAGCAGCGCCCCCAGCCCCTGCGCGAACCGGTCCAGATCCGCCTTGGTGCGCTCCAGCGCGTCCTTCGCGCTGGTCAGATCGGCGCGCGCCCGGGAGGCCGTCGCCGCGTCCAGATCGTCCCGATCCAGATCATGCGCGTCCACCGCCGTGATGTAGTCCCGGCTGACCTGGTCGATCCGCTGCCCCAGCGCCGAGAAGTCGGCCACCGTCCGGCGCGCGGCGGGCGAATCGTCCACGGCGGTGATCGTCTCGATGGAGATCCGCAGATCCCGCTGCGCCGTGTCCAGCTCATAGAACGCCGCCGCCGCGGCGTCCTTGGCCGCCTGCGCCTCGGCCCGCTGACTCTCCCCCCGCCCCCCGAACCACCGCCGCCCCCCGCTCCCACCAGCGAACGAAAGCGCCCCCACCACCGCCAACAACGGCACCGGCAGCAACATCAACCCGAGCACGGAGGGACGGCGCGAGCGACGCACACGGGCTCCCGGACGCGCAGACTCCCGCGATGGACGCGCAGACCCTGCAGATGTCGCCGCCACTACCCGCTCCCGATGGATCGCCCAGGTCCGAATGTCATTCTCCCACCCGACACTGACGAACACAGCGCTCGGTTCGGTTCGCGATCTGCGGACTTCTCTCGCCCGAACCCCAGATATGGGCCCCTCCCCGGGCCGCCTTCACGATTGCGGCACCACCCCGGGGACCCTGTAGGCTGACAGCTCCCCCAGGGCGCATAGCTCAGCGGTAGAGCGCTGCCCTTACAAGGCAGATGTCGGCGGTTCGAACCCGTCTGCGCCCACAGTGATTGATCGCAGGTGAGAGCCTGAATCGGCCCCCCAACCCATGCGGGACGGGGGGCCGTTCGCTGCCTGGATGCCACATAGCTGCCACATCCCTGGGCCACCGGGTCCGGGATATGTCCGGTCGGCCCAGTCCGGCAGCCGCCGGCCCACACCATCCGGCTCGTCCAGCCGCAGCGTGTGCACGCCTTCCGGGAGACCGTCAGGCCGTAGCGCTCGTGGCCCGGCCGCCCGGCGTCCCGCCACTGGGTGAGCAGCGGTTCCCGCTCGGCCCACAGATCACGGGGTCCGCCGTGGTCGAGCCGGGCGGTCATGACCCCGGTCATGGTGATCCGCGCCCAGGACGAGGTGACCGGGTCGAAGAGACACCCGGCCAGGCGAGACGTTCCATGTGTATGACGACACCCTCGTGTCGGTGGAGTTCGTCTCGGCGGAGGTCAACATCATCCAGCCTTCCGAGATCACCCTGTATCCGAAGGTGTTCGAGCAGTTGCGCGGCATGGCCGTGTACGGGGCCGAGGCGCGGGCCCTGAGCCTGAAGGCCATCGAGGCCCTGCGCTGACTCAGGGCGCGCAAAGGCCGCTGGCCCGGCCCGCGGTCAGCGGCCCCAAGTGGACGAAGAGGAGGCTGACGGCCGGCCGGCCACGTGGTCAGCTGCCCACCTGCTCATCGCCTCATCCCGCCCCGCCGTCGAGCAGCCAGTGGTAACGCAGCCGCAGCGCCCGCTCCGTGCTGGCCGCCACGGTGCAGAGCCCGACCACGGTGTTGCCCCAGGCCGGTAGATGGATGGGCGAGGTGAAGGTGCCGACGTACTGGGCGACGCCCTCCGGGGCCCGGGTGACCTGTTCGGTGAGCTGGAGGATCAGCAGCACCAGGCCGATGGCGAGCACGATGACCGAGAGGAAGCCGATCCAGCGGCTCAGTGCGGGGTGCGATCGGTCGAAACGGGCGCGGCGGCCTTCGGCGGAGTGCGGGTCCGGGATGAGCTGGTGCTCGGTCCTTTCGGCGGTGACGTAATGGCAGCGCTTGAGTCCGAAGGTGCTCGCCCTTACTTCGACGGTGCCGCCCCGGACGGGGAAGACGGCAGGGACTTTGGACTCGGCGTGATGCCTGCCATCGAGGTACAGATGGGCGATGACCTTGCCGGACGACTGATTCTGATGCCTGATGTCGACGGCGTAGACCGTCTGCCGGCCGTCGTCGTTCATCAACCGGAGGTAGAACAGTGCCCGGGACAGCATCTGCCACCAGCGAAAACGCTTCAGCGCCCGCCCGTCGCCGGGCTTGACCCGCTGGACAGCCCGACGATGCCGCAAGTCCTTGAACATGCCTCGACTCCCGTTACTTGCTCGGCTCCGCCGCGCAGGCGAGGTCCTGCGCCGGGCGCTGTCCGGTGGTCAGGAATGCCGTCACCGCGTTGTTCGCGCACGTGTTGGGGGCGAACGGATAGACACCGTGCCCGCCCTGGTCGGCCGTCACCATCGTGGCCCGCTTCCCGAACGCCCGCCGCAGCTTCTGGGCGCCGGCCAGCGGTGTCCCCGGGTCGCGCTCGTTCTGCACCATCAGCACGTTCGACGGGCCCCTGTCACCGATCTTCACCGGCGGCTCGACCCGCTTGTCCGGCCAGAACGCGCACGGCCCGATGCTGGCCGCGCCCCCGCCCAGCATCGGGTACTTCACCCGGTCGACCGCGGCGTTCCGCTGATACTCCCGGACCGTCCGCGGCCAGCGCGAATCACCGCAGATCACATAAAGACGGGCGGCCATGAAGTTCTCCATGTTGTCCATCGACGGCGGGGTGTCGGGCGGCAGCGGCCGGTCCTTGTCGAGGGCCTGCCACATCTCGGCCACCGAGGGCATGGACGTATCGCTGTAGAGGCGGTCAAAGGTGATCCCGCGGAACAACGTCCCGTCGATACCCCGGACCGGTTTCGCCTCCAACCGCTTCGCGAGGTCGAAGAATTTCGCGGTCACCTGCTCCGGAGTGGTGCCCAGGCCGTATTCGGGGTGCGCGGCAACGAACGCCGCGAAGTCCGGGAAGCGGTCCTCCAGCCCACGCGCGAACAACCGCATGGCCGTGACGTCGTAACCGCCGGGGCCGAGGTTGCTGTCGAGCACGATCCGGTCGCTGTGCCCCGGGAACATCGTCGTGTACACCGCACCGAGGTAGGTGCCGTAGGAGGCGCCGAGGTACGAGAGCTTCGGCTCGCCCAGCGCCGCCCGGATACGGTCCATGTCGCGCGCGGTGTTCGCGGTGGTGGTGTGCGGCAGCATCGATGCCGTCTTCGAGGTGGCGCACTGCTTGGCGACGGTCCGCGCGTTCTTCGCCTCCCGCGCGACATCGGCCGCGGTGTGCGCGTACGGCGGGACGTTGCCGCGGTTCCGCTGTGCCTGGGTCAGGTCGCAGGTCACCGGGGTGCTGCGGCCGACGCCGCGCGGGTCGAAGCCGATCACGTCGTAGGAGTCCAGCACCTTCTGCGGCAGCTTCGAGGTGGCGAGAGCGAACGGGTAGCCGAGTCCTGTGATGCCGGGGCCGCCCGGATTGGTCAGCAGCACGCCGCGGCGCTGCGAGGGCTTCTCGCTCGCCAGCCGGGAGATCGCGATCTCGATCTGGCGGCCGTCGGGGTTGCGGTAGTCCAGCGGGACGTCGAGTGTCGAGCACTCCAGACGCGGTGAAGCGGCCTTACGGGGTGACTCGGCCTTCTCGTCCGAGCACGGGCCCCATCGCACGGTCTCCGGCGTCGCCGCCGCCGTGTCCGGCGTCGCCACCGACACTTCCGGAATCACGGTCAGCGCCACCGCGGTCGCCCCCACCGTGGTGGCGGCGAGTGCGAGGGACAAGGTTTTTCTGCGCATTTGATGTTCTCCTGAAGGGGGCGCACGGGGGCGTCGGAACGGGCGAGGGTGTGGAGGTCGGGGGCGGCCGGGCTGAGCGCGTGGACGGCGAGCCCTCTCCCCCGGCGGGGCGCGTCGGCGCACATGCCATAGGTGCGCGTCTGCGGTCCCGGATGGCGTCAGGTCGTGCCTTGGTCGCGGCTTCCCGCGGAATCACCGGCCCGCCCGGTGTTCGGTCTCTGGCGGGTGTGTGCCCAGCCACCGGCCACCATTCCGACGAGCGCGATGCATCCGAGGAGGATGAGCCGGCCGGTAAGGCCCCCAGGGACCCAGTCGAGGATGGACCACAGCACCTCGGAGTCCCGGTCGAGCAAACCGCGGATCGCCGTTTGGGCGGCCAGGGCTGTGATCACCAACCCGACCGCCTCAAGGGCCACATAGCCACCCTTGCGCATCGCGTCTCTCCGTCTCGTGTCCGGTTGTCTCGGCACGTGAACGAGTCTGTTCGTGCGGCGCGGCCGGCACATCGGCCCGGCGGCTCGAACCGTCTGCGACCACAGGCGAGGTGCTGATTCGACTCTGGTCGAGGGCGCACCCCACCCCTGGTCGGATTCGCCGGCCGTACGGTCTCGCGATAATGACCAGGTGAACACGGACGTCGCGCCACGACTCGGATGGTGGCAGCAGACCTGGCGGCTGGCGGCGGCAGCGGCAGCGGGCATACCGATCTGGCTCTCCATGGGTGCGCTGCTGCGGGCGCAGGCGGGCGAAACGGGCTCGTGGTTCCTCATCGGTGACCCGCTGGTGGCTCTCGGCTGCCTGACGGCGCTGGTGTGGCGGCGGCGGTTCCCGCTCGCCGTCGCCCTGACGGTCGTGATCGCCTCGACCGCGTCGGCCCTTGCCTCCGGCGCCGCGTTTCTGGCGCTGATCTCGATCTCCACTCGTCGCCGTCCGGTGGAGAGCGGGGTCGTCGGGCTGGCCTTCGTGACCGCGTCACAGTTCTCCGGCGGGCTCTACCCGGTCCAGCGCACGTCCGACTCATGGTGGCTCGAACTCGCCTTCCCGGCGCTGATCGCGGGCATCGCGGTGGCCGTGGGCATGGCCATCGGCGCGCGCCGTGTCGAAGTGCGGTCGTTGCGGGACCGGGCGGAGAGCGCGGAACGGGAGCAGAGCGCACGGGCGGCGCAGGCACGTGCCCTGGAACGGAACCGGATCGCCCGCGAGATGCACGATGTGCTCGCGCACCGGATCTCCCTGGTCGCCATGCAGGCCGGAGTGCTGGACCACCGCGGCGACCTCACCGCCGAGGAGAACCGTGTGCTGGTCCGCGGCATCGCCGACGGCTCCCACCAAGCACTGGAAGAACTACGGGACGTCCTCGGTGTGCTCCGGGCCGACCCGGGCCGCCCGGAACCGCCGCAACCCTCCCTCGACGGAATCCCCGACCTGGTGGCCGACGCCCGCGCATCGGGACTGGACGTCACGTTCACCACCACCGTGGCGGGGGTTCCGTCCGACGTCGTCGGACGAACCTGCTACCGGATCGTCCAAGAAGGCCTGACCAACGCCGCGAAACACGCCCCCGGCGCATCCGTACGCATCGCCCTCGAAGGAACGGCGGGCGACACGCTCAACGTCGGCGTGCACAACTCCGCGGCCACCAGGGCCACCGCACAGCCACCGGCATCGGGATTCGGCCTGCTCGGCCTCACCGAACGCATCGACCTCGCCGGTGGAAAACTCAACCATCACCGCACACCCGACAACGGATATCTCCTCACCGCACAACTACCTTGGCCACACCCCACCCACGAAAAGAGAACCTGAGTGGACAGCGAGCGGGAGCCGGTGCGTGTCGTCATCGTCGACGACGAACAGCTGGTGCGCATGGCGCTGCGGCTCGTCATCGACGGCGAACCGGACCTGACCGTCGTCGCGGAGGCGGCCGACGGGAACGCCGCGATCGCCGTGGTGGACGAGCAGCGGCCGGACGTCGTGCTGATGGACGTGCGGATGCCCGGCCGTGACGGTCTCAGCACGACCAGGGAACTCCTCACCCGGCCGGAGCCGCCGCGGGTGCTCATGCTGACCACCTTCGACTCCGACGACCTCGTGCTCGGCGCCCTGCGCGCCGGAGCACTCGGGTTCGTCCTCAAGGACACCCAGCCGCCGCAGATCCTCGACGCGGTGCGGACCGTCGCGGACGGCAACCCCGTGCTGTCCCCGGCGGCCACGGCACGAGTGATCGCCGCGGCCACCGGCCCGCGGTCCGCCCACGCTCGCCACTCATCCCGCGAAGCCGCGCGGAAACAGCTGTCCACACTGACCGAACGCGAACGCGAAACCGCTCGGGCCATCGCGGACGGACTGGGCAACCCGGAGATCGCCCAGCGGCTGCATATCAGCGTCGCGACCGTCAAGGCCCACGCCAGCAGTCTGTTCGCCAAGCTGGCGGCCGAGAACCGGGTACAGATCGCACTCCTGGTCCGCGACGCGGAGGAATGACCGTGCGACGAGCACGCAACTCGGTGGCGTCCGGCGTGGAGATCAGGGAAGCTCGCGCACGTGGTCTCGGTAGTACAGAAGGAGGTGGACCGGCTGCTGGGCCTCGGTGCCACCTCTGGCGCCGACCACCGGAATCCCGATGGTTCGGGCTGGGCAATCCTCGCTGATCCCGAAGGCAATGAATTCTGTGTCCCGCGCAGCGAGTCCGACCGAGCGGCCATGAATTCCTGACGCCCATGCGCCGTCCCGGCCAGTTCCGTAGACGGCCTGTCACAATCACGGCACGGCCTGGTGCCTAGTAGGCAAGCTCCCCGATGCCGCCATCGACGCGCAGCACGGTGCCGGCGGTGTAGGCGGACTCGTCCGAGGCGAGATAGACGGCCGCCTTCGCCATCTCGGTGGCGGTCCCTAGGCGATGGAGGGGGACGGTCCGCCGAAGTTCCTCGTAGATGGCGGCTTGGCGCTCGGAACCAAGCGGCTTGAACGCATTGGTGACAGTCGGCCCCGGGCTCAGTCCGTTGACACGGATACCCCGATCTTTCAACTCATGGGTCAGCCCGCGAGTATAGGACAGCAGGCCCGCCTTGGCCGCCCCGTAGACCGTTGCATTCTCGTGTCCGATGAAAGCGGACACCGAACCGACGACGATGATCGAGGATTGCTGCGAGAAGAGCGGCAACAGATCCCTGATCAGGAAGAACGGCGATTTGAGGTTGGTTGCGAGGAGCCTGTCGAATGCCTCCTCGGTCCATTCCTCGATCGGGAGATGGGTGATGTCGGCGGCGTTGCTCATCAGGATGTCGAGCTTTGGCCATTCCGCCTGCAGCCGCGATGCGAGCGCCGCTTGGCCGGGTACGTCGCCGGCGTCGCTGACGATGGGCAACAGCGGACCCTCCAATTGTCGGGCAGCCTCCTCCAATCGTTCCTGCGAGCGACCGGTGATCGCGACAGACGCTCCCTCGGCGAGGAACTCACGGGCCGTCTCAAGGCCAATGCCGCTCGTCCCCCCTGTGATCAGTGCGTGCTTTCCCTCAAGACGACCCATGAACTGATTCTCCTCACGTGGCGCCGAGGCGCGAGATTGACAACGCTGACGGGCTGTCCCCGTCAGCACGAGGCAGGCACCATTCGGCCGGCAGCCGACCTCATTGAGAATCCACCGACTTCTATGTGGCCGTTCCAGAAGTCATGTGATGGCGAAGCTATGACTTCTTGAACGCCCTGTCAAGAAGTTGTAGTCTCGGCCAGGTGGCACGAACCGGACGCCCCCGCGAGTTCGACAAGGACCAGACGCTGGCGCGCGCACTTGAGCTGTTCTGGTCCCGGGGATACGGGGCGACATCGATCCAGGACCTGGTCGACGCGCTGGCCGTCGAGCGCGGCAGCCTCTACGGAACGTTCGGGGACAAGCGCCGCTTCTACCTCGATGCCGTCAGGCTCTACTGGGATGTGTACGAGCGGCACCTGATCACCGCGCTCGACACCGCCCCACTTCTGCCGGCGCTTCGCGAGATCCTGACCCACCCAGCACGCCTGGACGAACTGATCTCCGACGTGGGCGTACCGCACGGCTGTCTGGTCGGCAACACCACCGCCGAACTCGTACCCCACGACAGTGAAGCCACGGAAATCGTCACCCGCTCATATCGCCGGTTCACCGACATCGTCACCGACGCACTCCGCCGCGCACAGGCCACCGGAGAAGTTACTGACAGCGCCCAGCCCGAGGCCCAGGCCCAGCTACTGCTGTACATCGTCCAAGGGCTCTCGCTCGTATCGAGGGCAGGTCTCGACAGGACGGTGGCCCTGGCCGCCATCGACACCGCGGTCGACGCATTGCGGGGGTGACCGAAACCAGCGCCGGCCGGGGCCGCCTCGGGCCCGAGCAGAACCCGTAGGGTTCCCCCATGGTGACTGCGACGGTCCGTGAGTGGAGCGATGAGGAAGGCTGGGGCGTGCTCGACTCGCCCGAGACTCCGGGCGGCTGCTTCGGCCACTTCTCCGACATCCAGGCGACCGGCTTCCGCACCCTCAGCCCCGGACAGCAGGTAGACCTCGAGTGGGAAGCCCCCGGCTTCAAACAGGACGGGTACGACTACCGCGCGGTGAGCATCGTGCCCCGATCCGCCTGACCTCCACGGCGCCGTCGTGGTCCAGCGGGGCTGGATCGACGAGGACGGCAACCTGCTCCACCCCGAGGCGTTCAAGACACCGCAGCAGGGCGCGGCCACGGTGTCCGTCCTCCGGCGTCACACCGCCGCTCGATCCGTGAGGATCGCGCTCACCACCACCCCGAAGAGGTGCTCGGCGCGCGCCTCGAGCCCGGGCTGGTCGCCGAGCCAGGCCAGCGACGAGGCCAGGGCGAAGAGGTCGGCACCGTCGATGTCGGTCCGTGCCACGCCCGCGGCCTGGGCACGGGTGAGGAGCCGGGTGCCGGCCCCGCGCATGGTGACGCAGGAGGTGTGGAGCGCGGACTCGGGGTCCTCGATCGCCTTCACCATCGCCGTCACCACCCCGCGGTAGTTCTTCGTGCACGCGACGAAGTCGCGCAGCCACAACATCACCGCGTCCTGGGGCGAGCTCGTGGTCTCGACCTCGGCCGCCCGTTCCGTCAGCTCGTCGAAGCTCGTCCGGAGCAGGGCTTCGAGCAGCGCCTCCCGGGTCGGGAAGTGACGCAGTAGCGTCGCCAGCCCGACCTCTGCCCGGCGAGCGATATCGCGCATCGACGCGTCGACGCCGTGCTCGGTGATGACGGCGCCGGCGACGGCCAGCAGACGGTCGTGGTTGGCCCGGGCATCCGCCCTCATCTGCCCTCCCTTGAATATCCGGATCACTGACCCGTATATTCGGATCGGCGGTCCGGAAAAACGGATCCGTGGTTCACTTAGTTTACCCCGCGGGGAGATGCAGGAGAGAGCTGTGCCCACACAGACCATGAAGGCGATCCGGCTGCATGAGTTCGGCGGCCCCCAGGTGCTGCGTCACGAGGAGGTGCCCGTTCCCGAACCGGGGCCCGGCGAGGTGCTCGTCCGCGTGCACGCGGTCGGCATCAACCCTCCGGACTGGTACGCCCGCGAGGGGATGCCGAACGTACCGGCCGAGCTGAAGCCCCCGATGGATCTCCCCCTGATTCCGGGGACCGACGTCTCGGGCGTCGTGGAAGCCGTCGCCGCCGATGTCGCCGCCGACGTCGCTGCCTTCGCGGCCGGAGACGAGGTGTTCGGCCTGCTGCGCTTCCCCACCGCGCTCCAGGCCGGGGCCTACGCCGAGTACGTCACCGCGCCGGCGTCCGACTTCGCCCGCAAGCCGGCCGGCGTCGACCATGTGCAGGCCGCCGCCCTGGCCATGTCGGGTCTGACCGCATGGCAGTTCTTGATCGAGCTCGGGCACGACCACCCCTCGCCGTTCCAGGCCGCCCAGCACCGCCCGATGGCACTCGACAGCGAGAAGACGGTGCTCGTCAACGGCGCCGCCGGTGGCGTGGGGCACCTCGCCCTCCAGCTCGCCAAGTGGAAGGGGGCCCGTGTCATCGCCGTGGCCTCCGGCGCCCACGAGCGGTTCCTGCGCGAGCTCGGCGCCGACGACTTCATCGACTACACCAAGGAGCGGCCCGAGGACGTCGCCCGTGACGTCGATCTCGTCCTGGACACCGTCGGGGGCCCCGACAGCCGGCGCTTCCTGCGCACCGTCAAGCGCGGCGGGTCCCTCTACCCGGTGTACTTCGGCGAGTTCGACGACGAGGAGAACGCGAAGCAGGGTGTCACGGTCACGGCCGCCCAGGTCCGCTCGAACGGCGCGCAGCTCGCCGAGCTCGGGCGCCTGCTCGCGGACGGCGCGATCCGCGTGGCGATCGACAGCACCTTCCCGCTCGCGGACGCCCGGGCGGCGCACGAGCGAGCTGCCCAGGGGCACCTCCAGGGCAAGATCGTCCTGACGGTCGCATGAGCGCGAAGGCCGCCCCCGGCTGGGGAAGCGCCCACCTCGCCGCGATCCGCCCGGGGGAGGTGGCCCTCGACCCGGCCGAGCAGCTCGCCGTCCACCAGACGCTGGCGCGCTACGCCTTCGCCCTGGACCAGCAGGACCTGGAGGCACTGGGCGCCGTCCTGGCCGAGGACGCCACGTGGGCGTTCAAGATCGCCGGCGAGAGCGACCTCGGGCCCGTCGTCGGACGCGAGGCGATCCTCGCGTTCGTACGGGACGCGATGGACGCGGAGACCGACCAGCGGCGGCACAACCTGGTCAACGTGGCCTTCCATGGCGCGAACGCCGACACGGCGCTGGTGCACGCCTACCTCATGCTCACGTCGAACGCGGGCGGGAGCGGGGGCGGGAGCGGGGGCGGGAGCGCGGGCGTGGTCGCGACCGGTTTCTACACCTTCGGGCTCGAACGCGCCGGGGGCGAGTGGCGGATCGCCGAGCTGTTCCTCGGCACGGACAACGCCTGGTAGGACGGGCAACGCCTGGTAGGAGGGGTGACCCCAAGCCAACGGCTACAGATACTCGCCGTAGAAGGCTGTCAGCCGTTCAATTGCCTGGTCGACGTATCGGGGCTCGTCGTACATCTCGTAGTGTCCGGCGCCTTCGACGATGAGCAGATCGATGGGGTTGGGGGCCAGCTTCCACAGTTTCATGCCCGCCTCGTACTGGCCGGTGTTCCCCCGGCGCCCTGCGACGATCACCTGGAGCGGTTGGGTGAGCAGCTGGTCGACGAGGTGGAAGGCGTCGTAGCCGAGGAGCAGCGCGTCGCTGCGGCGAAGGCGGCGGTTGGTCGAGTGCTCGTTGCCGCCTCTCGGCGTGCGGTAGTACGTGATCGCCTGAGTGGTGTCGATGTCGGTGAATCCGGCCGCCGCCGCGTCCTCGAGGGTGTCCGGCAACCAGTTGACCCGCTCGAGGTCATGCTTGATGACCTCCCGCGTCCGCGCCGCGGCAAGGTCATCGAGTGTCGCGGCGGGGCCGTTGGGAGAGAAGCCGGGCCCGCGCCAGGACTCGCCCATGTTGCCGGCGACGACCGTGGCGATCGCCTTGATGCGGTGATCGGTGCGAGCGGTGTGCACGGCGTAGCCGCCACCAGCGCAGATGCCGAGCGCGCCGATCCGCTGTGGATCGATGCCGGGGATGGTGCTCAGTTCGTCGATCGCGTAGGAGATGTCTTCGCCGCGACCATAGGGATCTTCGAGGTCACGGGGCTGTCCACCGCTTTGTCCTTGATGGGCGGGGTCGAAGGTGAGGGCGGCGAAGCCGTTCTTGGCGAGTCGGGACGCGTAGTTCGCGCCGATCTGCTCCTTGACGCTGCTTCCTGGCGTGGCGAGCACGACCGCGGCCTGGGGTTCTGCGGCGTCGAATCCCTCCGGGAGGTAGAGATCGGCGGCGAGGTCGAGGGCGCCGCGAGGGATGGAGATGTGCTGTGGCACGAGGGGTCAGCGCCTTCCGCGTAGAATCCTTCGGAGCTGTTCGGTATCCAGCTAGTTCCAAACCGAACTAGCTCAAGGTCGTACCATATCTCAAGGAGTCCCATGCCGGCGGATGACGCTGCTGAGCTGTGGAAGTTGAACCAACGACTTCTGACCAGGGTCATGAACGCTGCCGCCCCCCAGCTCGAAGAACTGGGGCTGGAGACGAAGGAGTTCTTCGTTCTCGACGAGGTGGACGCGTGTAAGTACCCAGCGGAGCTCACACGGAAGCTGATGCTTCCGAAGGCGAGCGTCACGACGTACTTGCGGAACCTCGTCGACAGCGGGCTGGTGCGCAGAGAGATCGACGAGAGCGACTTGCGCCGCCATCGCCTCATGACCACTCCCGAGGGGCAGCGCGTGCGCGCCAAGGCACTCGAAGCTCTTGCCTCGGAGTTCTCGACGATGATGGCGCGGCTCGACGAACGGGATCAGTCCGAACTGCGTCGGATGCTGCTGAGGCTCCTCGAGACCGAATAGGGCATTGAGGTGGACCGCTGGTGGACCGCTGGTGGCGCGCTCCGGTGGGGGTCCGGAGCCCAGCGGCCCACCCGGTCTATGGGGCCGGATGCACATGGGCATGCCCTCATCGGAGGCGAACTGCCGGCCCTCCGCGCGCTCGAACAGCTTGGCGGCTACCGCAACCGTGCGCACGTCCACGCCCAGCGGGCAACGTGCTGCCTCCGGCTGGGCAAGCCGACGGACGCGGTGACCACCTACCGGCAAACCCTCGACCGCCCGTCGGCCATATACCAGCGCGAGCGGGGCCTCCATCTGGCCCGGCTCGCCGGCGCGCACGCCGCCGACCGTGCCCCGGACGCGGCCTGCGCCACCGCCATGGAACCACTGGAGATCAGCCGTGAGAACGAGTCGCGTCGCACCACGGCAGAACTCCGGCGGGGTGGACGTGGCGCGGTACGTCCGGCTGATCGCCCGCCCGCAGCGCTGAGCAGCACCTGCCCAGACAGAGGGGTTGACGGTGGCTGACGAGTGGCCCGAGGCGGTATGCGCTCGGGACGCGGACAAGATTGAATGCCTGCTGCAGGGACTCGAATACCTGTCCCAGGGATACGAAAACACTCAGCGATGGGTCGACAACAGCCGCGGCCGGTTGGTGACGGAGGCCGGAAAGCGCCTCGCTGACGAACTCCTGAATGAGGGATCTCTCGACTGGCTCCGCGCTGTGCTGGGCGAGAAGCCGTAGCGGGCGCGAAAGCCCGGTCGCCGGATTTGGTTTCAAGTGAAACCGTATCGAACGGATGAATGGCTGTAATGTGGCCTCATGACCGCCGAAGTTTCTCCCCAGCCCACCGCCTCGCGCGCGACCGGTCGCCCCGGGGATGCCTCGCCCTTCGCGCTCGGGTTGCTGCTGCGCCGGGCGCACTGGAGGGCGGCTGGGGTGATGACGGAGGCGCTTCGGCCGCTCGGCATTGAGTTGCGGCATTTCGCCGTGCTGATCGTGCTGGTCGACTGCGGGCCGACGGTGCAGCGGGACCTGGCGGCGGCGACGGGGTCGGACAAGGCGGGGATCATGCGGGTCGTGGACGACCTGGAGCGTAAGGGGCTGGTCGTGCGGAAGGCCGTGCCGGGGGATCGGCGGGTGCGGGCGGTGGAGATCACGCCTCAGGGGGTCGAGCTTTTCGACGCGGCCCATGTGGCGGCGGAGCCGCTGGCCGAGCGGCTGGTCGCCGAGCTGGGGCCCGGCGAGCCTGAGCAGCTGACGGATCTGCTGAACCGGTTCGCCTATCCCGCGGAGGGTCAGGCGTAGGCGCGTCCGCGCGACGGCTGCCCGCCGGGTGGGTGCGTTTCGCCGAGGCCGGTTTGTGGGTGCCCGAGGGGTGCGGCCGGCGCCCCTGCGTCCTTGCGTGGGGGACGAGAACGCCGTGTGACCTCCTGGGGCTCGGCGTCACACGGCGTCCGTCGTCCGGCACGGGCTACGCGGCGAGGCGCTTCGCGAGCTCCATGGCCTTGGCGGTCGCGTCCTCGAAGGCGCGCTCGCGGGATGCCTCGTAGAGGGGGATCAGCTCGGACATGGCCGGGTTGCGGGGGGCCATGGTGAGCTCCGGGACGATGAAGTCGAGGTCCAGGCCCAGGGTGCGCTTGAGGACCGCCTCCAGGTAGTTCTGCACGAAGTCGAAGCCCTCGCGCGGGGTGCCCGGTGCGTAGGAGCCGCCGCGGCTGGCGACGACGACGGTCGGCGTGCCCTCGGCGGAGGGGGACTCGCCCGCGGTGCGGCCGAGCAGGAGCACGTTGTCGAGCCACGCCTTGAGGGTCGAGGGGATCGAGAAGTTGTGCATGGGGGCGGCGATCAGGACCGCGTCCGCCTGCTCCAGCTCCTCCATGAGCGTCTCGCGCACGGCGAACGCCGTGGACTGCTCCGGGGTGCGCTCGGCCGGGGCGGTGTAACCGGCGGACCAGGCGGCGGCGGTCATGTACGGGACGGGGTTGGCGGCGAGGTCGCGGTAGATCACCGTGCCCTCCGGGTGCTGCTCCTCCCATGCCTTGCGGAAGGCGGCCGTGACCGAACGGGACGAGGACGCCTCGCCCGGAAGCACGGACGAGTCGATGTGCAGCAGCGTGACCATGAACTTTCTCCAAGAGTGACGCCCGAGGCGGGGAGCCCGGGGCAGGGCTGAGCATTGGCGCTCGCCGATAGTTAAACACGAGATAGTATTGAATGATACTGTCGTGAGTGTAGCTGAGATGGGCGCGTCGCGTCGTATGAGCAGATGGGAGATAGGCGATCTTGGACGTCTACGAGGCGGTCACGAGTCGACGGGCAGTGCGCGGGTTTACCGACCAGCCTGTCCCGAGAGAGGTGCTGGAGCGGGTGCTGTCCGCAGCGGCTTGGGCGCCGTCCGGATCGAACATTCAGCCGTGGAACGTCTATGTGCTGACCGGCGCGCCGCTCGCCGAGCTCAAAAAGCGGGCCGGCGAGCGTCTGGCCGCGGGCGAGCCCTTCGACGAGGCGGAGTACGTGCAGTACCCGCCCGACTTGAAGTCTCCGTACAGCGATCGCCGATCCGCCTTCGGCGAGCAGCGCTACGGGGCACTCGGCATTCCGCGCGAGGACGTGGAGGCGCGCCAGCGGGCCGCTTCCGCGAACTGGCAGTGTTTTGGCGCGCCCGCGGCCCTGTTCTGCTACATCGACCGCGACCTGGGCCCGGCCCAGTGGTCCGACGTCGGCATGTATCTGCAGACCGTCATGCTGCTGCTCCGCGCCGAGGGGCTGCACAGTTGCCCGCAGATGGCATGGGCGAAGTTCCGCAAGTCCGTCGCGGAGATCGTTTCGCCCCCGGACGAACTCATGCTCTTCTGCGGCATGTCGATCGGGTACGAGGACGTCACGGAAAGTTATAGCCGTACGGGACGGGCGCCGCTCGACGAGACGGTCAGCTTCATCGACGGCGACTGAGGGTTCTCGGAGGCCCCGGGGCCGTCAGGGTCGCGCTGCGGTCCTCGGAGTCGCGGTGCGGCTCTCAGGGGCGCGGTGCGGCCCGGAGGCTTGTGGTGTGGTCGGCCACGCTTCAGCCTTGCGGCGCCGTCAGCCACGCACTGACGCGCGTCATCGCCGACGGGCCCGAGGTCTCGGCGACGTCCTGCGCCAGATCGGCGATCGAGACGGCGCGCAGCGCTTCTCGCCAGGCCGCGTCCGCCCCGGACATCGCGCGGGCGATCGGGCACGGTGTGGTGCACATCTCGGCCGGGGTGGCCATCGGGCCCCGCTGGCGGATCTCCGTGCAGGTGAACGCCGCTGCGGGGCCGTCGATCGCTTCGACCACGTCGAGCAGCGTGATCGAGGCGGGTTCCCGGGTGAGTACGTAGCCGCCCGCCTTGCCCTGGACCGAGCGCACAAGCCCGGCCCGGGAGAGCGCCTGTAGCTGTTTGGCCAGGTAGCTGGCCGAGACGTCGTGGAACTCCGCCAGCTTGGTCGCGGGGACGGGCTCCTCCACGGACGTGAGCACGACGCAGCAGTGCAGGGCCCACTCGACTCCGCCGGACATCTTCACGGGACCACTGTAATCAGCCCTCCTACTCGGACAACTTGTGTCCGCGTATTTTCTCGGACAAGATGTGTCCGAGTTTGGTGGATGTCCCGCTCGCGTGGGTATCCATATGCCGTATTTCAGACGTAATCCCGACGAAGGGCATGTCATGAAGTTCGCAGTCATCGGCGGTACCGGGCTGATCGGATCGCAGGTCGTCAAGAATCTGAACGCCGCCGGGCACGAGGCGGTGCCGCACTCGCAGTCCACCGGAGTCGACGTCATCACCGGCCAGGGGCTGGACGAGGCGGTGGCGGGAGCCGATGTCGTCGTCAACCTGACCAACTCGCCGACCTTCGACGAAGCCTCCCCGGCCTTCTTCCGGACCTCGATGGACAACCTGCTGGCCGCGGCCCAGCGGGGCGGCGTCGGCCACTTCGTCATCCTCTCGATCGTCGGCGTGGACCAGGTGCCGGAGCTGGACTACTACCGGGCCAAGGTGCTCCAGGAGGAGATCCTCGCGGCCGGGCCGATCCCGTACTCGATCGTCCGGGCGACGCAGTTCATGGAGTTCATGGACGCCGCCATGTCCTGGACCGCCGACGCCGAGACCGTCCGGCTGCCCGCCACGCCGATCCAGCCGATCGCCGCCAAGGACGTGGCCGCCGCGGTGGCGGAGGTCGCCGCGGGCGCCCCCGTGCGTGGCGTTCACAACATCGGGGGTCCCGAGGTCTTCTCCCTGGACGAGCTGGGCCGGATCACCCTGTCCCACAAGGGCGACGACCGCACCGTCGTCACCGACCCCACCGCCGGCATGTTCGCCGCCGTCAAGGGCGACGTCCTCACCGACAAAAGCGCCCACCTCGCCCCCACCCGCTACACCGACTGGCTCTCCTGACGCGGCCCGCCGTGGCGGGAGCGGACGAGATGCCGGCCCGTCCGGCATCACCGCCCCGCCGGGCGGGGCTCGATGCGGGGCTCGATGTTGTGGTTGAGCCGGAAGACGTTGTCCGGGTCGTACAGGGCCTTCACCCCGGCCAGGCGGTGGTAGTTCTCGGCGCCGAATCCCTCGATGACCCGGTCCCGGCCCTCCCGGCCGATGAAGTTGAGGTAGACCGCGCCGCGGGACCACGGCCGGACGTCGGCGCGGGTGTCATGGGCCCATTGCCGGACGCGGGCGTCGTCGGCCGGGTCGTCCCACAGCCCGAAGGGGTGCACGATCCAGGCCGCCCCGCGCCAGGGCAGCGGATAGTCGGAGGGTCCCTCGGTCACCGCCGCGCCCTGGGGGAACAGCACGTGCTGGGAGGGGGAGGGGACGACCATGTCGGAGGCGCGCGCGCAGAAGCGGTCCACCGCCTGGTCGGGGAAGGAGTCGAGGTATTCGGCGGACCAGTAGTTCCGGTAGCCGGGCGGGTCGTCGAGCATGCACTGCAGGTCCGCGTAGGGCAGTTCGGTGATCATTTCCGCGTCGTGGCCGAGCCGCAGCAGGGGAGCGGTGATGGCGCGGGCCCGCTCCTCGTGGCCGGTGTAGGTGAGGAGCACCGCGCAGACGAGGGTGTCGACCATGTCGTCGGGAACGAACTCCTCGGGCGGGCCGGTGAGATAGAGCAGCCCTCCGCCGACCTGACCCGGCGCGGACTCGAAGAAGTCGCGGTAGGCGCGCGCCACGGCCGGGCCCGCTTCGGGGCGCCACAGCAGCAGCATCGCCGTCATGGTGGTGAGCGGATGGAGCCGGAGGGTGAAGGCGGTGGCCACGCCGAAGTTGCCGCCACCGCCGTGCAGGGCCCAGAACAGCTCCGGGTGCTCCTTCTCGTCCACGTGCAACTGATCGCCCTGCGCCGTCACCAGGTCCACGGACAGGAGGTTGTCGCAGGCCAGACCGAAGGCGCGGTCCAGAAAGCCCGCGCCACCGCCCAGCACGAAGCCGCCGACCCCGGTGGTGGACACCCGGCCTCCGGTCGTCGCCAGGCCGTACGGCTGCGTCGCCCGGTCGAGCCCGCTCATGATCGCGCCACCACCGACCGTGGCCGTACGGGCGCCGGGGTCGACCGTCACCGCGTCCATCCTGCGCAGGTCGATGACGAGACCGCCGTCCACGAGGGACATCCCGGCCACGCTGTGTCCGCCGCCGCGCACCGCGAGCGGCAGGACGTGGTCGCGGGCGAAGCGGATCGCGTGGGCGACGTCTGGTGCGGTCTCGCATTGCGCGATGGCGGCCGGGCGCCGGTCGATCATCGTGTTGAAGATCTTGCGGGCCTCGTCATAGTCCGCGTCGCCCGGCGTGATCACGTCGCCGACCAGCCTCTCGCCGAGGTCGGTGAGGGCTGCGCCGTAGCTGCCACCGGCTGCCATGGGGACCACTCCCCGGAGTGATGGCCGGCCTCATGTCCGTTGCCGACCCCACCTCAAGCGTAGCGAGCTGTGCGGTCGGGGGCGCGTCGAGAACGGCGCTCGGCGGGCCCCGGCCGTGCCCCTCAACCGAACGCCGCCAGGGAGACCGGCTGCCACTCCCGCCACGTCGTCAGGCGCTCCTCGTAGAGATCGGCGACATCGGTGAAGGACTTGCCGAGGAAGATCCTCAACGGGGGCCGCTCCGCGTCGACGATCCGGAGAATCGCGTCGCGGGTCGCGCGCGGGTCGCCGACCTCGAAATCCACCGCGGTGGCCGTGTGGACTTCGGCGTAGTCCGGGTGCCGCTCGCTGTGCCGTGCCCCGCGCTCCAGCCAGTCGGTGGCATAGGGGCCGGGCTCGACGTTGGTGATATGGATGCCGAAGGCCGCCACTTCCTGTGCCAGGGACTCCGACAATCCCTCAAGGGCCCATTTGGAGGCGTGGTACGCGCCGATACCGGGGAAGGCCCGTACGCCGCCCTCGCTGGTCACCTGCAGGATCCGTCCCGATCGCTGCGACCGCATGAAGGGCAGCACGGCCTGCGTGACCCACACCGCGCCCAGGAAGTTGGTCTCCATCTGGGCCCGGAGTTCGTCCTCGGTCAGCTCCTCGACCATGCCGAAATGCCCATAGCCGGCGTTGTTGACGGCGATGTCCAGCGAACCGAAATGCGCATGGGCCCGCTGCACCGCCGCATGCACCGCGGCACGGTCGGTGACGTCGAGTCGCAGCGGCAGCACCGCCTTCCCGTACCGCTCGACCAGAGGGGTCAGATGGCTGATATCCCGGGCCGTCGCCGCGACGTGCTCGCCGCGTTCCAGCGCGGCGTCCGCCCACTCGCGGCCGAACCCCCTCGAGCTGCCCGTGATGAACCACGTCTTCGCCATGATGATGAGTGCTCCCTGTGATGGTCTGCCTGTCGTTGCTCCTCCAGCGTGCGGCGGGTCAAGGCATTCCACCAGCGAGGGTCTGGCATGGGAGACATGCGGTCTCGGAATGTGTCAGGGTGGTGGCATGGCCGAGCTGTCCCTCACCGGTCTCCGCGTCGTCCGGGCCGTCGTCGACACCGGATCGTTCACCGCCGCGGCCGACGCACTCGGATACACCCAGTCGGCGGTGTCCCGTCAGGTGGCGGCGATGGAAGCCGCCGCGGGCGCACCGCTGTTCGTCCGCGGCGCCCGCGGGGTGACCCCCTCACCTGCGGGTATGGTGCTCGCCCGCCGGGCCGCGACGGTCCTCAGCGAGATCGACGCCGTCGGCGCGGACCTCGCCGGGCTGACGGACCACGTCACCGGACGCGTCTCCGTCGCGGCCTTCCCCTCGGCCGCCGCCGTGCTCGTCCCCAGGACACTGGCCCGGCTGCGCAACGACCATCCGGCGCTGATCGTCGAGTTCGGCGAGGCGTCCTCGCCCACCCAGCTTCGCCAACTCCGCGCCCACCGCATCGATGTCGCGGTGATCGGCGTGGGAGCGGATCTGCCCGCCTACGCGTTCGAGGGGCTGCGCCGCGATCTGCTCCTGGACGGCGGTCTGCTGCTCGCCGTCCCCGCGAATCACCGGTTCGCCGGTCGTGGAACCATCCCGGTGACCGAGCTGAGGGACGAGCCCTGGATCGTCGGCAAGGGCCTCCGCGACGACCCTCAGTTCGGCGCCTGGCCCACCCTCGACCGCCCGCGGATCGCCTATGCCGCCCGCGAATGGCCCACCCGTCTCGGCCTGGTCGCCACCGGTCTCGGCATCGCCGTACTCCCCGAAGTGGCCGCCGCCGCGATCCCCGCCGGCGTCCGTACCGTCCGAGTCGAGGACCCCGCCTGGCTCGGCCGGGCGATGGTCGCCGTCACGGCCCGCGACCGCTCTCCCGAGGTGGCGGCCACCGTGGAGGCGCTGCGCCAGGAGGCCGCACAGCTTCGTGCGGAACCCTGACGCCGGGGCGTGACCGTGCGGGCACATGCCAGCGCCCCCGGGGGTTGGCGCGGGGGCGCGAGCGGGCTCGATCGCAGCGAGAGGCCACACCTGGGGAGAGGGGGCTCGCGCTCGGCATGGGTCGAACCTGCTTGTGACGGTAGGCCCGTGATGCTGTGTGTGTCACGGGTCGCGCACAAGACTGCCCGTATGAGGTCCTGATACGCCTGCCCCGCCGTACCGTGACCGGGATGGGAATCATGGACCGGGGGGACGTCCCGGCCCGGACGGGATCGGTTCGCCCCGATGCCCGAGCGAAGGCGTGGCGATGGGCCGTCGCCGAGGATGACCTGACGGGCATGGCGCCTCGCCGTGGGTGCCGTTCCGGGAGCGTCAATCGCCGCGTGGTGCGGGCCAGTTGGCCAGTAGCGTGTCGGCCGCGGTGTGCAGGTGCCGGGCCGGGACGCCGTCGCGTACCTGCGTCGAGACGCCGAGCAGGAAGCCGTGGATCATCGACGTGGTGCCGTCCACGTCGGTGTCCTCGGCGAGGTCTCCGGCGGCGATGCCGCGTACGACGCATGCTCTGACGCGGGCTCGGTCCACCGCCCGGCGGGCGGCCACGACCCTTCGCGCCGTCTCGCCCGTCTCCGGTGCGCCGAGCGTGCCCGAGAGGGCGATGAGGCATCCGCGGGGGTGGGAGGGGTCGGTCTGCATGTCGATCGAGCCGTGGAGGAGGCGGGCGATGGCCTCCCGAGGGCTCAGGGCCGCGTCGGCGGCGACGTCGGTGATGCTGCCCGGGCCTGAGATGTAGTGCTCCACGGCCCTTTCGAACAATCCGTCCTTCGAGCCGAAGGCGCCGTACAGACTGGCCGAGGACAGGCCCGTGGCCTCGCGCAGTTGCGCGAGCGAGGTCGCTTCGTAGCCCTGCTCCCAGAACAGCAGCATCGCGGCTTCCAGAACGGACTCGGGGTCGAAGGCGCGGGGACGGCCGACGGGTGACACGGCAGACCTCCTCCATTTTCGGAATGACTGATCCAGTTTGACGGATGCAGCCACCGCTCGTCAATATCGGATCGATCGATCCGTAAATATGGGAGGAGTCCCCGATGACCTCGACGTTCCCTGCCGCGGCTCTCACGCGATCACGCGAGCCGCTTCCCGTTCCGGCGCTGGTCGTGATGGCGTGCACCGGTTTCATCGTGATCATGACCGAGACGCTGCCGGCCGGGCTGCTCCCGCAACTCGCCGGTGGACTCGGCGTCTCGGAGGGCGGAGCCGGGCAGCTCGTGAGCGCCTACGCGATCGGTACGGTGCTCGCGGCGATACCCGCGATCATGCTGACCCGCGGGGCCCGGCGGAAGCCGCTCCTCCTGGCCGGGCTGCTCGGATTCCTGGTCGCCAACACCGTCACCACCCTGTCGTCCTCGCTCCCGGTGGCCCTCGGCGCCCGCTTCGTCGCGGGAGCCTTCTCCGGTCTGCTGTGGGGCATGCTCGCGGGATACGCGCGGCGCATCGCCGCGCCGGAGCACGCGGGACGCGCCCTCGCCATCGCCATGACCGGGACCCCGGTCGCGCTCTCCGTCGGGACGCCGCTGGGTGCCTGGCTCGGTTCGGCGGCCGGATGGCGATGGGCCTTCGTCGCGATGTCCCTGCTGACCGCCGTCGTCATGGTCTTCGCGTGGTTCCTCGTGCCCGACGTCGCGGGGCAGCGGGCGCGGACGCGGGTGCCACTCGCGCAGGTGCTGGGCATTCCGGGCGTGTCGACCATCCTCGTTGTCGTCTTCGTCTGGATGCTCGCGCACAACCTCCTCTACACCTACATCGCCCCCTATCTGCGACAGACGCATCTCGCACTGCGACCCGACATCGCACTCGTCGTCTTCGGAGTCGCCGCACTCGCGGGGATCTGGATCACCGGCGTCTTCATCGACCACGCGCTGCGCCGGCTCACCCTGGTGAGCGTGAGTCTGTTCATCGTCTCCGGCGCGACGTTCGTCCTCGGCCAGGGGGTCCTGGTGCTCGTCCTCCTCGCGATCGTCCTGTGGGGCATCGCCTTCGGCGGCGCGGCGACGCACCTGCAGACGGCCATGGGGGAAGCCGCGGGCGAGAACGGCGATGTGGCGAACGCCCTGCTCACGACGTCCTTCAACCTGGCGATCTTCGCGGGTGGCGCGCTCGGCGCAGTCGTCGTCGACGGCATCGGCGCATCGGTCCTCCCCGCCGGGATGATCGTGCTCGCGCTCATCGCACTGGTCACGGTCGGCTGCGGCCGGCGCGCGGCCTTCCCGGCGGGGCGGTGATGCCACGGGAGGCGGGGATCGCCGTCGGTCGGCTGGGCCGGGAGCTTATCGGGGGCGGTTGTGGCCTGCGCCGGGTTGGTCCGGTGGGCCCGGTGGTCGCGGGGCCGCCGCGGGGCGGGCGGCTGTGCCCCGGCCGCCCCCGAGGTCTCGTGGGCGACGGCCGTTGCCCGCCCCGTTGAGGGGGATCAGCGACTCCAGGGTGGAGCCCCGCACCCAGGCGCCGAGGAGGTTGCGGTGCATGGCGACGATCTCGTGCTTCACCGCGAGCCGCTCCGCCTCCCGGGTGAAGTCGCAGGTGGCGACGAACACCGCCACGTCCGCGGCGTGTTCGGCCTTCGCGGTGCCGAGGAACTTCTGCATATCGCCGCTCGGCACGGTGCGATGGGGCGCGTAGTGCTTGCACTGGATCACCAGCCGGCGCCCGTCCGGCATCCGGCCGACGACGTCGGCGCCCAGGTCACCCGACTTCCCGGAGACGACGACCTGGGTGCAGCCGTCCCGGCGGCACAGCTCGGCGACGTACCGTTCGAACCGCTGCCAGGTCATGGCGTCGACCTCGGCCATGGACCGCTCGCGTGCCGCGTTCTCCTCCTCGGTCTGCCAGGCGCGGTGTTCCGCCACGGTGCGCAGATGCGTACGCCGCAACCACCAGCCGACGCCGCCGAGCAGCCCCACGAGGACCACCCCGACGACGTACGGCCACACCGTCTTCCAGACCAGGGCCAGCGCGAGGAGTGTCACCGCGCCGCCGCTCCAGGCCGTGCGGTGCGGCCGTGCCTTCGCCCGCCGTAACGCCGCTTTACGGCGCCGTTGCCGTAACCGTTGCCCTCGTCGTCGCACGGCCATCGCGCCCGCCCCCTGTCGGCTCGTTTCCCGGCAGTCTCGGGAATGGCGAGACCCCCCGCAAGACCGCCTTATGGGCCGCCGGGACGGGTCTGCCGTGGGCGAATCTGCTGCGGGCCGAGATTCCTTACCGCACAAGCGAATTGGGTCGATGGTGAAAGGACCCGCGGCGGTGAGCGTCGCGGTACGCACAGGCGGCACTCACAGGGAGGTCCGATGGGAACATTCGGAGCATTCGCCACCGGCTGGGAGCCGGGATCGATTCCGCGAGCCGCGGAGGGGGACACGGCACCCACGCGGTTCGACGATCACCTTGCCTCGCAGCTGCTGACCCAGCGCATCGTCTTTCTCGGGACGCAGGTGGACGAGGTGTCCGCGAACCGGGTCTGCGCGCAGATGCTGCTGCTGTCGGCCGAGGATCCGCGGTCGGACATCAGCCTCTACATCAACAGTCCGGGCGGTTCGGTGACGGCGGGGCTGGCGATCTACGACACGATGCGGCTGATTCCGAACGACGTGTCCACGCTCACCATGGGATTCGCCGCGAGCATGGGGCAGTTTCTGCTCACCGTCGGAGCGTCGGGAAAGCGCTACGCCCTGCCGAATTCCCGCATCATGATGCATCAGCCGTCCGCCGGTATCGGGGGGAGCACGGCCGATATCGCGATTCAGGCCGAGAACCTGGAATTCATGAAGCGGTCCATCGAGCGGATCACGGCGGAACACACCGGACAGAGCGTGGAGACCATTTCGCGCGACGGCGACCGCGACCGGTGGTTCACGGCGGAGCAGGCGAAGGAATACGGAATGGTCGACCGGGTCCTGGAGTCCCTCGCGGACGTACGGCCGGCCGGTGCGCGACGCAGGATGGGGATCTGACATGGGGCAGTACACGATTCCGACGGTCGTCGAGCGCACCACGCAGGGGGAGCGCGCGTACGACATCTACAGCCGGCTGCTGTCCGAGCGGATCATCTTCCTCGGCACGGAGATCGACGACGGCGTGGCCAACGTCGTCATCGCGCAGCTGCTCCACCTCGAATCGTCGAGCTCGGAGCAGGAGATCGCGATCTACATCAACTCACCGGGCGGCTCCTTCACCTCGCTGATGGCGATCTACGACACGATGACGTTCGTGTCCGCGCCCATCTCGACGTTCTGCGTAGGGCAGGCGGCCTCGACCGCGGCGGTGCTGCTGGCCGGGGGAGACCCCGGGCGGCGGTTCGTGCTGGAGCACGCCCGGGTGCTGCTGGGGCAGCCGGTGAGCGGCGGTCAGCAGGGCACGGTCTCGGACCTCAGCCTGCAGGCCAAGGAGATGCTCCGGATCCGCTCGCAGGTCGAGGAGGTGCTCGCCCGCCATACGCCCCATGACGCCGCCACGCTCCGCGCCGACATGGACCGCGACAAGGTCTTCACGGCGCAGGAGGCGGTGGCGTACGGGCTCGCCGACGAGGTGCTGAGCCGGCGGGCGGGCCGGGGTTTCTGAGGGGCGGACAGCCGGTGTCTCGGGAGCGGGGCGTCGGGCGGCGGTGTCTCAGGCGGCGAGCCGTACCTCGCCCTGCCGGCCCGCGTGCCGGGACCCGCGGTCGGTGACGGAGGTGGCCGACGTGACGGAGCCTGCAGAGGCGACGGACGTGAGGGACGCGACCGACACCACCGAGCCGTCGCGCCGCCGCCGCGGGCCGGAGACGAGTCGGATCAGCTCGCCCTGGGCCATGGCGAGGAGGTCGGCCAGGCTGAGGCCGAGTGCGCGGGCGGCGGCCGCGAGGACCTCGGACGACGCCTCCTTGCGGCCCCGTTCGAGTTCGGAGAGGTACGGCATCGAGATCCGGGCCGCCTCGGCCACGTCCTTGAGCGTGCGCTGCTGGGCGAGGCGCTCGCGCCGCAGCACGCCTCCGACGAGATCCCGCAGCAGGGGCTCCTTCACCGGCTCCAGGCCCGGCTGCTCCCGCCGGATCGGGCCGCCCGGGACAGCCGGGGCGGCCGGAACGGCGGGGCCCGCCGCGGGGGCTCCTTCGGCTTCGGCGGCTCCCGCCTGGGGCGCCGGGTCCGCGGTGGCCGGACGCAGGGGAATGACGCGGGCTCGGTTCGACGCGTGGCTGCTCACCCCCTCAGGGTAGGAGCGTCGCGCCCGACGGGAAGGGGGCGGCGCTCTGCCCTTGGCGAACCGCTCAAGCGTTCGAGTGCCTTCCTCGGTTCGCCGCGCCCCCGTTGTCAGTGCCCGGCTCTACCGTATGGCTGTCCTTATTCACGCTTGCTGGGCTGCTTGCGTACTCGGACACGGCGGGAGCCGGGCCCAACAGCGCGGGCCCGGCCCCCGGCGGAAGGCCGGGGGCCGGTTCCTCCGGTCAGGAAGTGATACGCAGCTCCGGCGGGTAGCCGGTCCAGCGCAGTGGCGCGGGCAGATGCGCCATGTCGTTGGAGAAGAGCACCGAGGGCGGTCGGCCGGGCGGGGGATAGCGGATGACCGTCAGCGCCGCGTTGCACTGGTTGAGGCCGAGCCAGCGCCACTTCGCAGCGTCGAGCGCGGCTCGGACCAGCCAGCCGATGAGGAAGTTATGGGTGACGACCAGCTCATGGCGGTCCTCGGGACCCTCCACGGGGCCGGTGAAGCACTCCTCGGCGATACGGGCCAGCAGTGGGCCGCCGGCGCGCTCATCGGCTGGAAAACCGTGGACGAAGTCGAGCAGGAAGTCGGCCGAATCGGCGGGTAGTTCGTCTCGGTGGGGCGTGTACGGCACATAGTCCCCGGCCGGTTCGCAGACATGGGCGGGTACGCCGTCGAGCCGGTCACCGATCAGCCGGGCGGTCTCGGCCGCGCGGGGCAGCGGGCCGTGGTGGATCGCCGACAGCGGAACGTTTCGGAGCCGCTGGCCGAGCAGCGCGGCCTGGCGGCGGCCGGTGGGGGTGAGCCCGCCTTCGTCCGGCGTGGCCTCGCCGTGGCGGGTCAGATAGAGATAGCGGGTGGCGTGGGTCGCGGTCATGGTCCCTGTCCGTCGAGAGTCGCTGGAAGGGACGGCCGGTGCGGGGTGGCGGTTCCAGGTGGCCGGTGCCCGCTTCCAGCTGCCCGGCTCCCGGCTCCCGGCTCCCAGTGCCTCTTCCCGGCGGCGCCTCGGACAGCCTCCTACCGCCGGTCCGTGGACTTCCGGTCCCCTTCGGGTGGGCGGGGCTCGTCCGGGGCGAGGCGGAAGACGACTTCGGCCAGTTGGGCGCAGACGTGTTCGATCTGGCGGCGGGTGGCGTTCCGTTCGGTGGTGATCGCCGACAGCAGCAGGGCCGTCAGGGCCGTCGAGCCGTTGAACGCCTGGAGGGTGACCATCCGGGCCGGCAGCGCATGGTGGGAGAACGGACCGGTGCCCTCCGCCGTCGCGGCGATCGCGAGGACCGAGACGATGAGCGAGCACGGGGCGGCGCCCGCGAGTCGGAAGCGCAGGGCGGCCCAGATCAGGAAGGGGAAGACGAGGAAGAGCAGGCTGACCTCCGTCCGCGTGGCGACCAGGGTGACGGCCGCCGTGCCCAGCAGCAGGACCGCCGCCTCCAGCAGGCGGTACGGGCTGACGCCACGGGGCAGCCGGACGCGGTGGAGCAGGCGGTGGAGCACCAGCAGCAGGGGGGTGATCACCAGCACCCCCATCGCGTCGCCCGTCCACCACACCGACCAGGCGGTCCAGAAGTCACCCACCGGGAGCGCGCCCGACACGATGAGCGCGGTGGCCCCCACCGTGGCGCTGATCAGCATGCCGGCCAGGGCGCCGAGGAAGACCAGGACCAGCGCGTCCCGCAGCCGGTCCAGGGCGGGCCGGAAGCCCACCCGCCGCAGCAGCAGATATGAGCAGAGCGGGGCCAGGGTGTTGCCCACGACGATCGCGAGGACCGCCAGGGGCGACGGGCCGATGGGGGCGTTGACCGCGACGGCGCCGAGGGCGATGCCCGGCCAGGCCATGGGGCCGAGCGTCAGCAGACAGGCCAGGGCGATTCCGGTCGGCGGCCACAGCGGGGTCACCTGATCGCGCACCAGCTCCTGCAGCAGCCCGATCCAGGCGCCCGCGTAGTAGAGGGCGGCGACGGCCACGAGCCGCAGCGCCGTGGCACCGTTGCGCCGGAAACCGTTGTTCCGCCGGATCCCCGTATCGCGCGCCACAGCGGCCATCCCACTACGCGCGCCCTCGGCCGGCGCGGCTGACACGCGGCCACCGGGGCGGGCTCGCCCATACGCACCACAGCCTCGCCCGTACGCAGTACAGACGCTCCCGCAACGCGGCACAGCCTCGCCCCACACACTCCACCCCACACAATTTCATGGCTTGACTTAAGGCTCGTATTGACACCGGAATCCCATGGTCATACCGTCCTCAAAACCGCGGTACGGACCAACCAACCAGCCGGTGACGAGGACTCGTTGGAACGCGCCGCGACCGCCCTGTGACCGCACCGGGGCGCTCTTCCCCACCCCATGAGGAGAGGCTTCCGTGATGCGAGAACCGGCACGATGCGCGAGACGCTCCAGACCCCCAAGATCCGCCGGATCCTCCAGATCCCCGAGAGCAGCCCTGCTGGCAGTCTTCGCGCTGCTCACCGCGGTGTGCGGCACGCTGGCGACGGCGCCCGGGGCGAGTGCCGAGGCCGAGGCCCTGCCGACGGGCTGGGCCACCGCCGTCAACAAGGGCAGCGGCAAGTGCGTGGACGCGCGGGGCGCGGCGACGGTGAACGGCACCGCCGTTCAGCAGTACGCCTGCAACAACTCCGCCGCCCAGCTCTGGAAGTTCGAGGACACGGGCGACGGCTATGTCCGCGTCGACAACCGCAACGACGCCGCCCAGGCGTGGGACGTGACGGATGTGTCCACGGCCGACGGCGCCCCCGTCCAGCTGTGGACCTACGGCGGCGGCGACAATCAGCAGTGGCGCGCCGTGGACGAGGGCGGCGGGGCGTATCACTTCGTCAACCGGCACAGCGGCAAATGCCTCGATGTGCCCAGTGCCTCCACTCAGGACGGGGTGCAGCTCACCCAGTACACCTGCAACGGCAGCGCCGCCCAGTCCTTCCAGGTGGCCGCCGCGCCCGAGCAGCCGGGCGACGGACCCGACCTCGGCCCGAACGTCGCCGTCTTCGATCCGACGATGCCCGCGTCGACCATTCAGGGCCGTCTGAACTCCATCTTCCAGCAGCAGGAGCGGAGCCAGTTCGGCTCCAACCGTTATGCGGTGCTCTTCAAGCCGGGCACGTACAGCGCCGACGTCAATGTGGGCTTCTATACGCAGGTGCTGGGCCTGGGGATGTCGCCGGACGATGTGACCATCAACGGCGCGGTGCACGCCGAGGCCGACTGGTTCCAGGGGAACGCGACCCAGAACTTCTGGCGCGGTGCGGAGAATCTGTCGGTCACCCCTTCCTCGGGCACCGACCGATGGGCGGTGTCCCAGGCCGCGCCGTACCGCCGGATGCATGTCCGCGGTTCGCTGCAGCTCGATGACGGGGGCTGGTCGAGCGGCGGGTTCATGGCCGATACGAAGATCGACGGCCAGGTGCGCTCCGGATCGCAGCAGCAGTGGCTCTCGCGGAACACCCAGTGGGGAAGCTGGTCCGGATCCAACTGGAACATGGTGTTCGTCGGGGCCCTCAACGCGCCCTCGGGGAACTTCCCCAACCCGCCCTACACAGTGGTGAACCAGACCCCGACCGTCCGCGAGAAGCCCTTCCTCTACGTCGACCAGGCGGGCGCCTACAAGGTCTTCGTGCCCTCGCTGCGGTCGAATTCCCAGGGCACCACGTGGGCCGGTGGCGCTCCGGCGGGTTCGTCGCTGCCCATCGACCAGTTCTTCATCGCCAAGCCGGGGGTCTCCGCGTCGGCCATCAACGCCGCGCTCGCCCAGGGCAAGCATCTGCTGTTCACCCCGGGCGTCTACCACCTCGGCGAGACCCTGAAGGTGACCCGGCCCGACACGGTCGTCCTCGGCCTCGGGCTCGCCACCCTCGTCCCCGACAACGGTGTGACCGCGATGACGGTCGCCGATGTCGACGGGGTCAAGGTGGCGGGGCTGCTGTTCGACGCCGGTACGGTGAATTCCGCCTCCCTGATGGAGGTGGGGCCGAGCGGTGCGAGCGGCAAGCACGCGGCCAATCCGACGTCCCTGCACGATGTGTTCTTCCGGGTCGGCGGGGCCGGGGTCGGCAAGGCGTCCAAGAGCCTGGTGGTCAACAGCTCGAATGTGATCGGCGACCATCTGTGGATCTGGCGGGCCGACCACGGTGACGGCGTCGGCTGGAACACCAACACCGCCGCCAACGGCCTGATCGTGAACGGTGCCGACGTCACCATGTACGGCCTGTTCGTCGAGCACTATCAGCAGTACCAGACGATCTGGAACGGCAACGGCGGCCGGACCTACTTCTACCAGAACGAAATGCCCTACGACCCGCCCGACCAGAGCGCCTGGATGAACGGGAACACCCAGGGCTACGCCGCCTACAAGGTGGGGCCGAACGTCACCAGCCATGAGGCGTGGGGGCTGGGCAGCTACTGCTACTTCAACGTCAATCCCGGTGTCGTCGCGGCCCGCGCCTTCGAGGTCCCCGACACCCCGGGTGTCCGCTTCCACCACATGGTCACCGTGTCCCTCGGCGGCACCGGCACCATCAGCCACGTCATCAACAACACGGGCGGGCCGTCCAATTCCGGCAATAATGTGGCGAATCTCGTGAACTACCCCTAGAACCCCCCGCCCCACGGACGACCATATGCCCGCGATACGGCCCCTCCACGGGTCGTATCGCGGGCACGCATATGCGCATCGGGCTTGCCCACCTCTGCGGGAGACGTCACCGTTGAGCCCCACGGGCACGCGCCGCGTCGCCCGTATTCGACTGGGACCGGAGGTGCCATGGGACCGATCGTTCCACCCCTCGTTCCACCGTATGAGACCGTCGGCGACGGGCCGCACCATGTGATGGCGGTGCACGGCTGGTTCTCGGACCGTGCCGCGTACGCCGCGATGCTGCCGCATGTCGACCGGCGCGGGTTCACCTATGTTCTGCCCGATCTGCGCGGCTACGGCGAGGCGCGCGACATCCCCGGCGCGTACACCACCGGCGAGGCCGGGAAGGATCTGCTCGCGCTCGCCGATCACCTCGGCTGGGAGCGGTTCTCGCTCGTCGGCCACTCGATGGGCGGGGCCGTCGTCCAGCGCGTCCTGGCGGCCGCCCCGCAGCGGGTCCGCCGGCTGGTCGGGGTCGCGCCGGTGCCGGCCAGCGGAGTGCCGATGGAGGGCGAGCAGTGGCAGCTGTTCGCGGCCGCCGCCGACCACCCGGAGAACCGGCGGACCATCATCGACCTCACCACCGGTGGCCGCCACCCGGCCGCCTGGCTGGACCTGATGGTGCGCCACTCACTGGAGCACAGCGAGCCCAAGGCGCTCCGCGCCTGGCTGGATTCGTGGGCGCTGGAGGACTTCCACGAGGACATAGCCGGCGCCCAGGTGCCGGTCCGGATCGTGGTCGGCGCCCACGATCCGGCGCTCACGGCGGAGGTGATGCGGCAGACCTGGCTGCGCTGGTACGTCAACGCCGAGCTGGTGGAGCTGGAGTATGCCGGGCACTACCCCGCCGATGAGACTCCACAGGAACTCGTGCGGGCGGTGGAGGACTTCATCACGGCCGACGCGTAGCCGACGGTGAGGCGCCGGGGGCGGTCGCGGACGGATCGGTGGAGGGCGAGGTGGAAGACGAGCCGGACGGCGAGGCGGAGGCACTGCTGGTGTGCTTCGCCTCGCTCCGCTGGTACTTCTCCTCGCTCTCCCGGTACTTGGGCAGCAGATCCTTCAAGATCTTGTCGACGTAGTCCTGCGTCTCGAGGATCTTCGGGATGCCGCGGGCCCGAAGCACCGCGTTCGGCCCCGCGTTGTACGCCGCGAGCGCGAGCCGGGTCGCCCCGAGCGTGGTCTTGCTGCCCGGGACCACCTTGACCACCTCGTACAGATGGCACATGTAGCGGGCCTGCGAGGGGATGGCGTCGCGGGGCTCCCAGACATTGGCCTTGCCGTCGCCGTCGCCGTCCTGGCCCCATTCCTTCCAGGTGACCGGGGCGAACTGCGAAATCCCCTGGGCGTGCCCGGAGTCCGCGTCCGGACGCCAGCCGCTCTCCGCGTCGATCTGGGCGGCCAGCAGCGGCACGCTCAGCGGGGTGCAGGCGCGCACCGCCGACTCCACGATGGGGCGCCGGGCCTCGGGTACCACCGGAAGCTCCGGTTCCGAGGGCGCGGTGAGATGCCGTACGACGAGCACCGCGGCGACGACCAGTGCGAGCCCGGCGACGAACGCCGCGACCAGCCCGGCGGCGCGGGTCAGCATGCCGGAGGCGGTACGGAAGGGGTACGCATGCAGGGACGGTAGCGGGTCTCGCGGGCCGATCCGTAATCGGTCGCCGACACGGCCCTATCGCGCCTGGTGGACCGGGGGCAGGGGCTGCCCGGCGGGTGCCGCGGGGAGCGGTCCGGCCGTCTCCGCGCCCGGACGCTTCATCACATACGCCGCGCCGGAGCCCGCCGCGAAGAGCGCGAGCACCGAGACCGCCGTGCCCAGCCAGGTGGCGCCGAGCCACTGGCCGCCGATATAGCCGAGGGCCACGCTGTACGCAGCCCAGGCGAGCCCGGCCACCGCGGACCACGGCAGGAATTCCTTCACCCTCCGGTGGGCCGCGCCCGCGCTCAGGCTGACGACCGAGCGTCCCGCGGGCGCGAAGCGGGCTATCACCACGAGCGGACCGCCGCCGCGCACCAGCGCGGTGCCCAACTTCTCCTGTGCGGAGGTGAGTCGGCGGGAGCGGGCGATGGCGCGGTCGAGCCGGTCGCTGCCGCGCCAGGCCAGCCGGTAGGCCACCATGTCGCCGAGGACGGAGGCGGTCGCGGCGCACAGCATCAGCCCGAACATGGCGGGGAAGTCGGCGGCGCCGGCCTGGCGCACCACGCCGACGGCGTCAACGGTGGTGCCGGCGGCCGCGGTGGCGGCGGTGATGACCAGAACTCCGCTGGGCAGGACGGGCAGGAAGACATCGAGCAGGACGGACGCCCCGATCACCGCATAGATCCATGGGGTGTTGGTCAGCGACCCCAGATGTTCCAACAACGTTCTACTCCCGATCCCGGTCCCCCCGCTGCGCATGTCGCCGGGAAGCGGCAGGCGTCAGCCTGTAACAGCCATACAGCGTACGCCTGTGACTGACGAGGATAACGGTAAGGGGCGTCATGAGGTTGTTCGAATCACGCCATGCAGGGCGTTCGACCCTGCATGGCGTGATCGGTCAGGTGGTGCTGGATGTCGGTCGAATGCGGAGAAGTGACGCCTATCCGACAGTCGATGGCTCGCGTTGCGTTTCGGGCGCCGCCTCGTTCCCGCGGGCCGAGCCGAATATCCGGTCCAGCGCCCAGGGGCCGGGGCCGGTGAAGACGAGCAGCAGCAGTGCCCAGCAGAACATCGCGGCGGCCTCGCCGCCGTTCTGGATGGGCCACAGCTTCTCGGGCTGGTGCTCATGGAAGTACGCGTAGGCCATCGAGCCCGAGGAGATGAACGCCGCGGTGCGGCTGCCGACGCCGAGCATCACGAGGGCGCCGCCGACGAGCTGGATCACCGCCGCGTACCAGCCCGGCCAGGTGCCGGCCTCGACGGTCTTGCCGGTGCCCATCATGCCGCCGAACCAGCCGAGCAGCGACGAGGCGCCGTGGCAGAAGAAGAGCAGTCCGACGACGATGCGGAAGAGGGAGAGAACGTACGGCCTGGCGCCATCGAGCGCCTCGCCGAGGGTGCGGGGGGTGGGGGAAGAAGGCATGGGAGGGGAGCTCCTTGCTCCTGGGGACAGGGAACAGCGGAACGCCAGGTTAGGTTCCCCTCACCTTTTGTTGCAAGTTCAAGTTCCTGCCAATGTCGGTGCCCCGGAGCCCCCTTCAAGGCACCCGAAAAGCCGCTCTTCAGAGCCCCGCCGCGCACATCGGGACACCTTCCTGCAGGGTGTCTCCCGTCTGCGCCACGCGCAGCGCCGCACGTGCTACCGCGTCCGTGTCGCAGAGGGTGACGGAGTTCACGCCCGGCCGCGCGCCCGCGGCCGTCACCCAGTGGACCCCCTCGGTCGGCACCCCGATGGCGAACCGCCGCGGATGCGGGCGGCCATGGGCGTCCACCAGCCGGTACGGGGCGGTGGTGACATCGAGCCCGCCGGTCTCGTAACCCTCCACGCGATGCGGGCGGCCCTGCCCGGTCTCCAGCAGATGGATCAGCAACTCATCGGCGGTCCGGCGCACATCCGGCTCCGGCAGCCGTGCTTCGATCAGGGTCGTGGCCACCACCGGCGGGCCCGGCACCTCGGCCGACCGTGCGGCGAAACCAGCGCCTTCGGCCCCGGTGTCCGGGCTTTCCAAGGTCACTTCGAGCCGTGGGCCGAGGACCTCCAGGACGCCCGCCTCGATCAGCGCGGCCATCTCCTCGATCCGGCGGCGCGGCGGGCCGATCGAGAGAAAGGCGTTCAGCGGGGTGTACCAGCGGTCCAGATGGGCCCGGCGGGACGCCCCCGTCAGCCCGCCGTGGTCGACGATCTGCCGCACCTCGTTGCGGAGGTCGCGCAGCACGTCGAGGGCCGCCTTGACCGGGCCCTCGACATTGCCCAGCCGGGCGTGCGCCACATCCCGGTGGGCGTAGGTCAGCAGCCACCGCCGGAACTCGTCACGCCCCGTGAAGTGGCGTCCGCGATACGGCTGGGAGACCGCGTCCCACGACCAGCGCTCCGCGTCCGGTATGCCGTACGCCCTGAGCACGGCGGCCTCTTCGGGGCTGCAGTGCTCGGTGGCCAAAAAGTGACTCCTGAAGCGTGGTGAGGTGAACGGGGCGGGGGAGCCGGGCTCGGTCCCGGAGGCTTCCGGGGCCGCCGGGGCGCGGGTATCGGGTGCGCGGAGGGCCAGCAGCGCCTCGTAGTAGACCGTCTCGGCCTCCTTGGCGACCAGTGGCCATATCTCGGCGAGGAAGTCCGGTGGATCGCCGGAGTCCGCGCGCTTGCGGAAGTGGCCGAGCACATCGGGGGTCAGCAGCAGCGGGGTGTGCCGGCCGCACGGACCCTTCCCGTTGTCGCCCCGCGCGTGGTACGGGATGCCGCGCCGCGACCCCGCGTACAGCCGTGGCTCGCGCCCCGAGGGCCGGTAGACCAGACCGCCGCGCGGATGCGGTGCGAACGTGCCGCCCCGGCCCGCCGTCAGCAGCGCCATATGGTCGAAGAAGTTGAGGCCGAGACCGCGCAGCAGCACCGGTTCGCCCGGCGCGATGGGCGACAAGTCGACATCGGCGGGGTTGGCGGGCGGGTAGTAGCGCAGCCCGTGCCGCTCCGCGTGGGCCGCGTACCGCCGCTCCGTGGCGTCGGTGGCCGCCGGCAGATGGCCCTGCGCCAGGACGACCGCGCGCAGCCCCTCCACGCGGCTCCCGTCGTCCAGCGTCAGCACCTGCTCGCCGTCGGCCCGTTCCTCCAGCCGTACGGCGCGGGCCCGGTGCGTCCGGACGGTCACGGTCTTCGGCGCGCCCCGCACCACCTCGCCGAACACCCACTCCAGATAGCGGCCGTAGAGCGCGCGGCTCGGATAGTCGTCCGGGCCGAGACCGGGCGCAAGACCGTGCGCCGCGACCCATTCGTACAGGCTCGGCCCGGGCCGCACCGGTCCGCCGCATTCGACGCTGGCGTCGGTGAACAAGGTCACCTGCGAGGCCACGGTGTTCATCAGCAACTCGGCCGGCTGGGCGGTGCGCCACACCCGTCCCGCACCGGGCGGCGAAGGGTCCACCAGGTGCACCGTCAGCGGCGTGCCGGGCGCCAGTTCCGGGGCCGAGGCGCACAGGCGCTCCAGCACGCTGGTGCCGCGCGGCCCGGCGCCGACGACGGCTATCGCGTGAGGGTCTCCGGCCAAGGTCGTGTCTCCCGGTGCAGATGTGACGCAGGATGCGCGCCCATCATGCCGCTCGCTCCACACGAATCGACCTGGTCTCCGGAACGTACCGCTCCGTTGTGGGCTGTATCACGTGACGTACGGCACGGAACGGTACCCAAGGGACCGACTACCCGGCCCAGTCCGTCTCCAGGGCCGTCACCAGCCGGGCCGCGCCGCCCGAGGCGTCCGACCGCGCCTGGTCCAGCCGCAGATGGGCGCCGCGGCCCTGGAGGGTCAGCGTCATGAGCTGGTTGCCGAACCAGGGCCCGCCCGTCTTGTGCCACGTCAGGCGGGAGCCGGGCACCCGCCCATGGCGCCGGAAGAGCCGGCCCAGGGCGCGGCCGGCCGCGCTCCAGCCGAAGCGGAAGCCGAGCCGTATCGAGGCGTAGATGCTGTTGTGGACCGGCGAGCAGGTCAACTGCCGCACCTGGCTGCGGGGCGGCCGGGACGACCACCGCGACCAGTCCGGCGCGGCGACATAGGCGTGGTGCACATCGCCGGAGAGCACACTGATCGTGGCCGGTGCCCCCGGCGCGCCGCCCACTGCGGCGATGGTGTCGGTGAGCGCGTCGAAGGACTCGGGGAACGCCGCCCAGTGCTCCAGATCGCCGCGCTGCCGCAGGTCCTCGGCGATCCGCGCCCAGCGCCCACCGCGTCTGCCGCCGCAGACCGAGGCGTTCCACGCCTCCACGTCATGCACGAAATGCGGCAGCAGCCAGGGCAGCGAGGTGCCGAGCAGCAGATGGTCATAGCCGCCGAAGGCCCCGGGCTGTTCCTGACCGGGGGCCCCGGGCCGTTCCTGGCCGGGGTGGCCGGGCACACCGCCCGCGCCGTCCATGGCCTGTTCGCGCACCCAGGCGAACTCCTTCTCGCTCAGCATCGCCCGCCGGCCCTCCTCCAGCACCCGCGCCGCGCGCGTGTCGACCATCAGCAGCCGGGTGCGGCCGAAGTCGCGGCGGTAGCTCCAGCGGGTGTACGACGGATCGGCGTCGGCGCGGGTGGCGAACTCCCGCAGCGCCTCGGTGCCGTCCTCGGCCGTGCGCACCTGCGCGTAGAGCGGGTCGGCGGCCAGTTCGGTGGGGGAGAGGTTGCCCAGGTGCTGATGGACCCAGTAGGACATCAGGCCGCTCAGTATCCGCTCCCGCCACCACGGGGTGGCGCGCATCCGGCGCTGCCACGCCTCGCTGGTGTTCCAGTCGTCGATGACATCGTGGTCGTCGAAGATCATGCAGCTCGGGACGGTGGAGAGCAACCAGCGCACCTCGGGATCCAGCCAGGACTCGTAGTAGAGGCGGGTGTACTCCTCGTAGTCCGCGACCTGCTCGCCCGGCGGCTCGCTCAGATCGCGGCGGGTGGCCAGCCAGCGGCGGGTCTCGGCGGAGGTCTCGTCCGCGTACACCTGGTCGCCCAGCAGCACCAGCACATCGGGGCGCGGGCGCTCGGGGGCGCCGGCCAGCGCCTGCGCGAGGGTGTCCAGTGCGTCGGGCCCGACGGGGTCGTGCGAGGCGTCGGACGGCGGCGCGGCCCACCGGCAGGAGCCGAAGGCCACGCGTACGGGCGCGTCCGTCCCCGGGGCGGGGGTGCGGATGGTGCTGTCGGGGAAGGGGGAGTCGGGCAGCGGCCAGACCTGCTCACCGCCGAGCAGCACCCGGTAGGCGGTCTCCGCGCCCGGCCGCAGCCCGGTGACCGGGATCAGGGCGTAGTGGTGGCCGGCGATCTGCCAGGTGCGGGCGGTGCCGCCCGCGCCGTCGGCGCACCGCACCTCGGCCTCACAGGCCCGGTCGGCCTCGACCCAGACGGTCGCGCCGGTGCCGGTCTCCCAGTCGACCTGGCGCAGTAGTGGTCCCAGGCGCAGCCCGGCCATCCGGACCTCCTCCGTCGTTCTCCGATGTGCTCGTCATGCGTACGGTACGGAACGACGGAGGAGGTGCGGCGGTTCCACCCGGCGGTGTGCCGGTCGGGATGCCGTCTCAGCAGCCGTTGAGGATGCCGCTGAGCGCGGACTTCTCGGCCGAGTCGAGGCTGAGCTTGTATGTGTACTTCACCGAGACCCACATGCGGGCGTACATGCAGTGGTAGGCGGTCCGGGGCGGCAGCCACTCGCCGGGGTCCTGGTCGCTCTTGGACTGGTTGACGTTGTCCGTCACGGCGATGAGCTGGGAGTGCGTCAGGTCGTTGGCGAAGGCCTGGCGCTGGGCGGTGGTCCAGCTGTTGGCGCCGGACTTCCACGCCTCGGCGAGCGGGACCATGTGGTCGATGTCCACGTCGCCGGAGGCGGTCCAGGTCTCGCCGTCGTACTCGGAGTACCAGGAGCCGCTGGTGGCCTTGCAGCTCGAGTCGGTCTGCACATTGGTGCCGTCGCGCTTGAGGACCTCCTCGCGGGTGTCGCAGGAGCCGCTCTGGGTGATCCAGTGCGGGAACTTGTCGCGGCTGTAACCGTCGGTGGTGCCCTCGGTCTTGACGGTCAGCGAGGCGAGCTGGGTGCGGGCGGTGGCGGCGCTCGGCGGGGTGGGCGGGGAAGCCTGGGCGGTGGGCCCGCTCATGACAATCGTGCCCAGCAGGGCGACGAACCCGCCGAAGACGGAGGCGCGACGCGCGTAGACGCGACGGCGAGTGGGATGACGGTGCATGTCTGACATGCGAACTCCCTTGAGGGTGGGGGGGCGTTGGCCGCTGGTGCCCGGCCATGCTTGCGACGCCGGGTTTCCGTGGGGCGGGCGCCAGGTAACAGAGTGACGACGCGGTCATGTCAACGCAAGGGGTTCCGGGACGCGGTTGGGGCCACGCATGCGATCCGGCGCGGCGGTCGCGCGCCGCGCGTTGGCCGCGCCGTGGCCGCGTGGTGTGCGCGCCCGCCCGCGCGGCGGTGGGCGTGTGCCGCCGGTCAACGCGGCGGGCGGGGTGGGTGCTTGCCGCTTTGCTGTCGGCCGCCGTCGGCCGCTGTCCGGCCGCTGTCCGGCCGCGGTCGGCCGCTGTCGGCCGCCGTCGGCCGTGTCGGCATCGCGGCGCGCGCCCGAGCACTGCGGCGCGCGCCGCGGCGAGGCGTGGGGGCGGCACTCGCGTCGGGCTGCCGGACCGGGCGCCTCGCGAGAGATCGTCCGCCGGCGGCCCCGGACTGTGGGGCTGGTCACACTTCCCGGCGGCTTCGGTGGGAGGCCGCCGGGCGGCGCGTCATCCGTGTCGCCAGGCGCGGGGCGGCCGTTCGTGCTGATCACGGAGCTGATCGCGGCGGACGCGGTGGGGCCGGGAGCCGGTGGCCCGGGCGGGGGCGCGCCGGAGGTTTCCCGTATCCTTGTCGTCAGCAGAAGGGGAGTAGCTCCTCGCCGGACCGTCGACATACTGCCCGCCCCTCGAGGTGCGGGCCGGCGCCCGGAGCGTACGGATCCACCGCGTGACGCGGAGGCCGTGCGCCAGCGAGACCTTCGGCCGCAGTGTCCGACGCTGCCGTGCCGAAGCGATCCCTTCCCGGGGCCCTTGGGCGCGGCCCGATCTACGAGGTATCCATTCCGTGTTCAGCATCACCGTCGCCGCCGTGGTCTTCGGCGTCGTCTTCCTCGCCGAACTTCCCGACAAGACCGCCCTGGCCGGGCTGATGCTCGGCACCCGCTACCGCGCCTCGTACGTCTTCGTCGGCGTGGCCGCGGCCTTCGCCCTTCACGTCGGGCTCGCCATCGCGGCGGGCAGTGTCCTCACCCTGCTGCCGCACCGGCTGCTGCAGGCGATCGTGGGGGTGCTCTTCCTCGCGGGAGCGGCGATGCTGCTCTTCAAGAAGGACGACGGGGAGGAGGAGGTCCGCAAGCCCGCCGACCAGAGCTTCTGGAAGGTGTCCGGCGCGGGCTTCATGCTGATCCTGGTCGCCGAGTTCGGCGATCTGACCCAGATCATGACCGCCAACCTCGCCGCCCGCTACGACGACCCGCTGTCGGTGGGCGTGGGCGCGGTGCTGGCGCTGTGGGCCGTCGCGGGGCTGGGCATCGTGGGCGGCCGCACCCTGATGCGGTACGTACCGCTCCGGCTGATCACCAAGATCGCGGCGCTGGTGATGCTGGCGCTGGGCGGATTCAGCCTGTACGAGGCCATCGCGAGCTGAGCGGGCAACGCGCCCGGGCCCGCGACTGGCGCGCCCGGGCGCCCCGGGGCCGCCAGGCTGTCCGGGGCGTGGCTCCCGGGGTGCCCGGGCCGCGCGGGGCGGCGCGGCGCTGAGCCCGAGAAGCCGAGGGCGTGGCGTGGTGCTCAGCCCGAGACGCCGGGGCGTGAGTCCCGGCGCTCGGCCCAAGACGCCCGCGGAGCAGGCGGCAAGGGGCCCGAGACGTCCAGGGGAGTGAGCATCCCGGCACTCAGCCGGAGCGGCACTCAGCCGGAGATGTGCAGCCGCAGCGTGCCGTCGGGCAGCGCCTCGACCCGCACCTGCTCCAGGTCCCGCACATGGGCGTCCGGGGCGTGCGCCGCGGCGCGCGGTCCGACGCCGACGACCCGCATCCCGGCCGCCCGGCCCGCCGCGATGCCGACCTCCGAGTCCTCGAAGACGACACAGTCGGCGGGGGTGAAGCCCAGCTCGGCCGCGCCCTTGAGGAAGCCCTCCGGGTCCGGCTTGCTCGCGCCGACGCACTCCGCGGTGACCCGCACCTCCGGCATCGTGAGCCCGGCGGCGCCCATCCGCGCGCCGGCGAGTCCCTTGTCGGCGGAGGTCACCAAGGCGTGCGGAAGGCCGGCCAGCGAGGCCATGAAGGCGGGCGCGCCGGGCACCGGCACGACGCCGTCGAGATCCGTGGTCTCCCACTCCAGCATCCGCTGGTTGTCGGCCAGGTTCTGCTCGACCGGCCGGTCGGGGAGGAGTACCGCCATCGTCGCGTGGCCCTGCCGCCCGTGGACGATCTGGAGCACGCTCTCCGCGTCCAGCCCCTGCTCGGCCGCCCACCGCCGCCAGCAGCGCTCGACGACGGCGTCGGAGTTGACCAGGGTGCCGTCCATGTCGAGGAGGAGCGCGCGGGCGGTGAGCGACATCGGGACTCCTGGGCGCGAGCGCGGTAAGAACACAAGCGGCTCCGCCCGCCGGTCAGGGGAAGCGGGCGGAACCACTTTGTTCCTTCACGATACAAAGCGTGGCCCGTATGCGCCAGGGGGGGTGCCCCCACGGCTCGTCTCTATGGCTCTCTGGTTCTGGATTCGAGGTCGCGGCGGGTGTTCTCGCCGTAGACACCATCCGGGTCGCCCGTGATGTCGTGCTGGTCCTGGTAGCTGGAGACCACCCTCCGCACCCCGGCGTCGTAGTCCCCGTCCGCCGCGCCGATGTACAGCAGTAGCTGGGACAGCCGCTTCTGCAGCTCGGCCACCTCCGGCCCGCTGTCGCCCTCGCGCAGCGCCGGCGGGCCGGTGGGTCCAGGGGGATCGGACGGGGCGGAGGTCGGACCGCCGGAGGCGGTCGGCCCGGGCTTCGTCGCCGAGCCGGTCGCGGAGCCCGATGCCGAGGGGCGGGCGGTGGCCGAGGGGCCCGTCTCGCTCGGGGACGCGCTCGCGCTCGCCGAGCCGGACGCGGACGGGCGCGGCGTGGCACTCGACGACGGGGTGCCGGACGACGGGCTGCCCTCCGCGGCCGGCGGCTCCTCCTCGACCGGGGCGCTGGCGGTGCTGTCGGCCAGCGTGCGGTCGCTCGCGCCGCCGCCGCCGTCCTCCTTGTGGTCACCGCCGAGCAGACCGGTGCCGACCGCCAGCGAACCGGCCACGGCCACGGCCGCCGCCCCCGCGAGCACGGCCGCCACGACCTTGCGCTTGCTCTTACGGTGCCGGGCGGGGCCGGGCTCCTCTCCCGGTGCGCCTCCGTCGGCGAGGACGTCGCCGTCCGCCTCGCCCCCGCCGGGTCTCTCCTCGACGCGGTCGATCACCCGCGTCTCGTCGATGTCCCCCTGCTCCGCCTCCTCCTTCTCCGCCTTGTTTCTCTCCGCCTCCTCGAAGAGACGCAGATCACGCGGATCGGGCCCGCCCGGGCGCTCCTCCGAGAGCGTCACATACGGCTGCGGCTGCGGCTGCGGCTGGGTCTGGTCGTCGGTCTCGCCTGCCGCCGCGGTGGACGCGGCGGCGCGTTCGGCACACGTACAGCCCGGGCGGCCGTTGGCGCGCGCCGGTGCGAAGCAGTGCGGGCAGGACTCTGCCGTCACGGAACTTTCCCTCCCTGGAGTTCGCAGCGATTATGCGCATCCGATCCCCTTCCGCGCAGGTGTTCGCCCGCCGTGCGGACCGGCACGGCGGGCCGTAACAGGGCATAAAGGTGAGGATGGGGTGAGGATGAAGAGGGAACGGAGGAGCGAGGAGGAGTCGCCATGGCTCGGGACGGCGGCAGCCCGGCTCCGGCGCCAGGAGCCCCCGACGCCGTGGCTCCCGGCCCGCGAGAGGGCCGGCCGCGGCGCACGGTCCTGGTGGCCATCGGCGCCCTGCTGCTCGGCATGCTGCTCGCCGCGCTCGATCAGACGATCGTCTCCACCGCGCTGCCCACGATCGTCAGCGATCTCGGCGGCCTGGAGCATCTGTCCTGGGTCGTCACCGCGTATCTGCTCGCCTCGACCGCGGCCACCCCGCTGTGGGGCAAGCTCGGCGACCAGTACGGCCGCAAGAGGCTCTTCCAGACCGCGATCGTCATCTTCCTGATCGGCTCCGCGCTGTGCGGGATCGCCGGGAACATGGCGGAACTCATCGTCTTCCGCGCGCTGCAGGGGCTGGGCGGCGGCGGCCTCATGGTCCTGTCGATGGCGATCGTCGGCGATATCGTCCCGCCCCGTGACCGCGGCCGCTACCAGGGCCTCTTCGGTGCCGTCTTCAGCGCCGCCAGTGTGCTGGGGCCGCTGCTGGGCGGGGTGTTCGTCGACCATCTGAGCTGGCGCTGGGTCTTCTACATCAACCTGCCCGTCGGCATCGTCGCCCTCCTCGTCGTCGCCTCCGTGCTGCAGATCCCGGTGCGCCGCACCTCGCACACCATCGACTACCTCGGCACCTTCCTGATCGCCGCGGTCGCCGCCGCGCTGGTGCTGATGACCTCCCTCGGCGGGGTCACCTTCGGCTGGGGGTCCTGGCAGATCATCGGGCTCGCGGTGGCCGGTATGGCGCTGCTGGCGGCCTTCGTACGGGTGGAGTTCCGCGCGGCCGAGCCGGTGCTGCCGCTCACCCTCTTCCGCAGCCGCACCTTCACGCTCTGCGCGGTCATAGGCTTCATCGTCGGCTTCGCGATGTTCGGCAGCATGACCTATCTGCCGACCTTCCTCCAGATCGTGCAGGGCGTCTCCCCGACCACGTCCGGCCTCCACCTGCTGCCCCTGGTCCTCGGCACGCTCCTGTCCTCCACCGTCTCCGGCCATCTGGTCAGCCGCACCGGCCGCTACAAGGTCTTCCCGGTCCTGGGCACCGCGATCACCGCCATCGGCCTGCTGCTCCTGCACCAGCTACGGGAGTCCAGCGGGGTGGCGGAGATGAGCGCGTACTTCTTCGTCTTCGGCTGCGGTCTCGGCCTGGTCATCCAGGTGCTGGTGCTGATCGTGCAGAACTCCGTCAGCTATCGGGACCTGGGCGTCGCCACCTCCGGCGCGACGTTCTTCCGCTCGATCGGCGCCTCGTTCGGCGTCTCCGTCTTCGGCACGATCTTCGCCAACAACCTCGGCCCCCATATCGCCGACGCCCTCGCCGGACGACGCCTGCCCCCCGGTATCACCCCCGGCGCCCTCACCTCCGACCCCCGCAGCCTCGGCCGGCTGCCCCCGGTGGACCGGGCGGCGGTGCGGCACGCGTTCGCCGTCTCCATCACCGACGTCTTCCTGTACGCGGTGCCGGTCGTGCTGCTCGCCTTCCTCCTCGCCTGGTACCTCCGGGAGGAGCCGCTGCGCGGCAGCGTCACCGCGCCCGACGGCAGCGAAATACTGGCCAGCAACCCCGTCCAGCGCTCCTCGCGCGACGAGTGCGCCCGGGCCCTGTCCCTGCTCGGCAGCCGGGAGGGCCGCCGGAAGATCTACGTCGACATCACCCGACGCGCCGGCCTCGACCTCGGACCGGCCGCGAGCTGGATGCTGCTGCGCATCCAGCACTACGGCTCGGTCGAACCCGCGATGCTCGCCGAGCGCTCGCCCGTACCGCTGCGGGTCATCACCGAGGCGGCCCGGCAGATCGAGGAGCGGGGCCTGGGCCGCCGCTACGGACTGGACCTGATCCTGACGGATGAGGGCCGCGAGGTCGCGATCAGGCTCTACCGGGCCCGCGAGGCATCCCTCGCGGAACTCCTGGGCGACTGGTGGGCACCCGGCCGCCCGACCGACCTGAGCGAGCTGGTGGACGAGCTGACGCATGAGCTGTGCGGCTGCGACGCGGAACAGCCGAGAGACGGAACGCCCGGCCCCGACCACCGCCGCCCACCGCCGCCGCGCACGCCCTGACCGCGGGGGCGTCGGGGCCTCAGCCCAGCTCCTTGGCCATCCAGACCTCGGCGTACGGCCCCTTCGTGAAGGGCGGCACCTCCCGGTACCCGTGCCGGGCGTACAGCGCGCGAGCCTCGACCAGGTCGAGCCGGGTGTCGAGCGCGATCCGCTCGGCGCCCAGTTCGCCGGCCGCCGTCTCGACGGCCGCGAGCAGCGCGGCGCCGCCGCCCAACCCCCGCTTGGCGGGCCGTACGTACACCCGCTTGAGCTCCGCCGCACGCTTGAGCCCCGCCGTACGCCCGTCCATCAGCCGCACCCCCGCACAACCGGCGAGTTCGCCGTCGTGATGTGCCAGCAGGAAGACCCCCTGCGGCGGGGCGAGATCGTCGCTGGGCATCTCCGCGAGCGCCTGCTCGATCTCCTCCGGGGTCGAGTCCCGTTCCTCGTGAAGCTGGTAGTAGCGGTCCGCGACATCGACGAGATACTCGCGCAGCAGCAGGGCCGAGGCCGGATCGTCGACGTGCCGCGCGGCGATCGTCCAGCCACTCGTCGGCTCCATCGCGGGGGAGGCCCAGGCGCGTGAACCGTCCTGGGCACGTGGCGTACTCGTCATGGTCGGCATCCTGGCACCCAGCGCCCGCCTCACGCACCGCAGTTTGAGGGCCGAAGACCGGGCTACCCGAAGAGAGGAGCCCCCGAACGCGGAGGGGGAAGCGAGCGGGAAGGCAGAAGCAGACCATGTCAACTGCTGTCATCAGCATCGTGGTTGTCGTCGCGGTCGTCCTCGCGGCCGCGCTCATCATCCGCGTCGTCCGTGCCGGCGCCGGCCGTAGGGAACGCGCTCTGCGACGCCGCTTCGGGCCCGAGTACGAACTGAACGTCGCCCAGCACGCGGGCGACTCCAAGGCGGCGCAGCGGGAGCTGGACGAACGACTGCGGCTGTACGGCGACTTGAGGACCCTGCCCCTGCCCGGTGAGCTGCGCGAGCGGTACGTGGCCGAGTGGGCGGCCGTGCAGGAGATGTTCATCGAGTCTCCGGAGCGCGCGGTGACCAGCGCCGATCGGCTGCTGGCCCGCCTCGCCCACGACCGCGGCTATCCGTCGGACCGTTACGAGGAGCAGGTCGCGGCGCTGTCCGTGCACCACGCCGAGCACGTTCAGGGCTACCGGCAGATCCATGACACGTCCGGCCTCGCCCGCGAGGGGCGCGCGGACACCGAGGAGCTGCGCGAGGCCATCGTGCACGCCCGGCCGTTCTTCGAGGACCTGGTCAGGCCCCCGCACCACGGCGCCACGACCCGCCCCGAAACCGCACACCAGCCCTACGGCGAGCGGCGGAGCGGAAGCGGACTCCGCCGGTGGCTGCCCGGGACCGGTACCGGATCCGGAACCAGGGCCGGGACGGGCCATACGCGGTTCGGCCACACCAGGAAGGGCGGCGCGTGGTGACGGATCCGATCGACCCGGCGGAGCACGACGGCCGGCGGCGCCATGGACTGGAGAAGCATGACGTGGCGCCGCTGTCCCAGGGGGTGGGCAACAGGGACAACAGGGAAGCGGCGGATCCGATGACGTCCTGGCACTCGCCGATGCCGACGAACGGTACGCGGCCGTCGAACGGATCGCAGCCGTCCAACGGTTCGCAGCCGTCGAACGGAACGAAGCCGACGACGCGGCAGCCGTCCGGGGGGTCCGGACCGTCCGGGTCGTCCGCCGAGCAGCCGAACACCCCGGACGGCCCCAGCTTCCCCGTGCTGCCGACCAGCGAGCACGACATGCTGGCCCAGCGGCTGCGGTACGCGGTCAGCGGCTTCGTCGACTCCCCACGCGGCGCCGTCGAGGAGGCCGATGCCCTGCTCGGGGACGTGGCCACCCGGCTCGCCGATCTCCTGGCCGAACGCCGCGGCACGCTCCGTGCCGCCTGGCATGAGAATGACGCGGTCATCTCGGAGACGGAAGAGCTGCGCCTGGCGATGCGGGGCTACCGCAATGTGCTGGAGCGCCTCATCAGCATCTGACCGCCCAGCACCGTCCAGCACCTCCAAACAATGTCAAACGCTGTCAACACCGGCGAAAACCATCAGGGTCACCCCTTGGTCACCGCCCGGATTCCCTCCGGGTGGTGGCCATCTCTCATTTCTGGGATATCTTCTCGCATATGAGAGATCCGGAGATCGTCGAACCGCTGGAGGCCCGTCTGGCCACCCGCCTCGGCGACTTGCGCGTGGAACGAGGCTGGTCGCTGGACGAGTTGGCGCGCCGGACGGGCATCAGCCGTTCGACGCTGTCCCGTCTTGAACGCGGCGAGATCAGCCCGACCGCCGCCCTGCTCAACACGTTGTGCACGGCCTACGAGCGCACGATGTCGCGACTGCTGGCCGAGGTGGAGGCGGAGCCGCCCCAGGTGGTGCGCGCCGCCGCGCAGCCGGTGTGGCGGGACGAGACCTCGGGATTCGCCCGCCGCTCGGTGTCCCCGCCGCATGCGGGGCTGCGCGGCGAGGTGGTCGAGGGCACGCTGCGCCCGGGCGCGGACATCGCGTACGACGGACCACCGGTCCCGGGCGTCGAGCAGCACATCTGGGTTCTGGAGGGCGCGGTGGAGATCACGGCCAACGGCCAGGCGTACGAGCTCGGGGCGGGGGACTGTCTGCGGTTCCGGCTGTGGGGAAGCTCGCGATTCCGCTGTGTGGGCCCCGATCCGGTGCGCTACGCGCTGATGGTCGTCCTGCCGTAGCGGCACCGCGGCACCGCGAGACCCCCACCCCCACCCCCTGGAAAGATGAAGCACCCGTGCCCGCACCACACCGCATCGACCGCCTGACCGCCGCCGACTTCCCCGACACCGTCAAGGGCCTGGCCGAGCTCCTGGTCGACGCCGTCGACGACGGTGCCTCCATGGGTTTCCTGGCCCCCTTCGACCAGGAGACCGCCGCGAGCTGGTGGCAGACGCAGACCCCGGCGGTGGCCGACGGCAGCCTGGCCGTCTGGGTCTGCCACGACACCGGCGGCATCACCGGCACCGTCGGCCTGGCCTTCTCCCGGAAGCCCAACGGCCGTCACCGGGCCGAGATCCTCAAACTGATCGTCCATCGCGAGGCCCGGGGCCAGGGCATCGCCCGCGCCCTCCTGGCCACCGCCGAAGCCGCCGCCACCGCCGCCGGGGTCACCCTCCTGCTCCTGGACACCCGCACCGGCAGCCCCGCCGAGCGGGTCTACGGCGCCGAGGGCTGGACCCGCTACGGCATCGTCCCGGCCTATGCCGCCGACCCGGACGGCTCCCTGGAGGACTGCAGCTTCTTCTACAAACACCTCACGCCGCCGACCGGGTCGTAAATCGGTCGTACGGGGGACGGGTCACGGCCTACCGTGGCGCGGTTGTGAGCAGGCAGGTTCAGGCAGGGCCGGGCAGGTTCGGACAGGGCCGGCCAGGGGCCGTGAAGGGGCGGGGCACGATGGAGCGGTACAGCGGGTGGGCCGATGAGGGGTTCGGTGGCGTCGCCGAGGTGTTCGCGCGGAACTTCGAGGAGTTTCCCGAACTCGGGGCGGCCGTCACCGTCTTCGCCGGTGGCCGCAAGGTCGTGGAGCTGTGGGGCGGGGTCGCGGACCAGGGGAGCGGGCGGGCGTGGGAGCGGGACACCGTCGTGCCGGTGTTCTCGTGCGCCAAGGGCATCGTGAGCGTCTGCGCCCACCTCCTCGCCCAGGAGGGGCGGCTGGACCTCGATGCCCCGGTGAGCCGGTACTGGCCGGAGTTCGACCGGTACGGCAAGGAGGCCATCACCTGCCGGATGGTCCTCGGGCACCGGGCGGGGGTCCCCGTGCTCGACCGGGTGCTGACGTTCGAGGAGATCGCCGACTGGGCGCCGGTGATCCGCGCCATCGAGGGGCAGACCCCGCTGTGGGAGCCGGACATGTCGTACGAGTACCACGGCCATGTCTTCGGCTTCCTCATCGGTGAGGTCATCCGGCGGATTACGGGCCACACCCCCGGCGCGTACTTCCGCCGGGCCGTGGCGGATCCGCTGGGGCTGCGGGCCTGGATCGGGCTGCCGACGGCGGAGAGGGGCGGGCGGGCCCGGCTGGTCGAGGCCGAGGGGCGGCCCGGGATGCCGGGCCCCGAGCATCTGCTGACCCGCATCGTGACCATGAACGGCGCGCTGGCCTTCCCCGGCCTGGAGGAGCCGCACGGATGGAACGACCCGGAGCTGCTCGGCATGGAGCTGCCCGGCGCGGGCGCCACCGCGTCGGCGAGCGGGCTCGCCGGGCTGTACGCGGCGGCCGTGACCGGTATCGAGGGCCATCGGCGGCTGCTCAGCCCCGAGACCGTGACGGACGCGGTCCGTGAGATCTCGTCCGGCAAGGGATGGCTGGGCTTCGACATGGGAGCGCGCTGGGGCTCGGGCTTTCTGCTCGACTCGCCGTCCTTCCGGCCGATGCTGGGGGAGCGCAGCTTCGGCAACGACGGCGCGGGCGGTCAATTCGCCTTCGGGGACGACGAGTTCGGCGTGGGCTTCGCCTATGTGGCCAACCGCATGATCGGCCATGGCGACGCCCGCGCCACCCGCCTCGTCGCCGCCCTGCGGGAGTCTTTGGGCGGCTGATCGGCCCCCACCCCGCCCTTTCCCGAAACGGGAGCTCCCGCCCCGGACCCCGGCGGGGCTCCGCCCCGGACCCCGCTCCTCAATCGCCGGAGGGGCTGGGACGGGTAACGCCGCAGCATCACTATGCGGCTTCGCCACAGCGCAGGGGCTTCGGCCGCGGACCCCCGGGGTCTGGGGACGAAGCCCCGGTGGGGGCTGGGGCGGAGCCCCAGTTTCGGGAAGGGGCGGGGAGGGGAACAGCCCGCCGCAGGCGCCACGATCCGTCGGACACCCTCTACACCGCATCCCACAGCTCGGTGCTGTGCGCCGCCACCAGCGCGCCGACACGGGCCAGCGCCTCGTCGGACGGTAGCGGGTCCAGCCTGCGGCCGTCCCGCAGCCGCAGGGCCACCCGGCCGTCGTCGGCCTCCCTGGCGCCCACGACGGCCTGGTAGGGCACGAGGCGGGCCTCCCGGATCCGGGCGCCCAGGCTGCCGCGCTCCGGTCCGGCGAGCTCCGCGCGCAGCCCGAGGTCCACGCACCGCCGGACGAGTGCCTCGGCGGGCGGCAGTTCGGCCTCGGAGATCGGCAGCACCACCAGCTGAGTGGGGGCGAGCCAGGCGGGGAAGGCCCCGCCGTGCTCCTCGATGAGATGGGCCACGGCCCGTTCCACGCTGCCGATGATGCTGCGGTGGACCATGACCGGACGGTGCCGGGCGCCGTCCGGCCCGATGTAGCGCAGATCGAACTGCTCGGGCTGGTGGAAGTCGACCTGGACGGTGGACAGGGTGGACTCCCGGCCGGCCCCGTCGGCGACCTGCACATCGATCTTGGGGCCGTAGAACGCGGCCTCGCCCTCCACCGCCTCGTACGGCAGACCGGAGCGGTCCAGGACGTCGGTCAGCAGGGCGGTCGAGCGGCGCCACATCTCGGGGGCGGCGACGTACTTGCCGCCGGGGCCCGGGAGGGAGAGCCGATAGCGGGCCGGGGTGATGCCGAGCGCCTCGTACGCCCGGCGGATCATCTCCAGGGCGCCCGCCGCCTCGTCGGCGACCTGGTCCAGGGTGCAGAAGATATGGGCGTCGTTGAGCTGGATGGACCGGACCCGGGTCAGCCCGCCGAGCACCCCCGACAGCTCCGAGCGGTACATGCCGCCCAACTCGGCCATCCGCAGCGGCAGTTCGCGGTAGCTGTGGCCGCGGGAGCGGTAGATGACCGCATGGTGGGGGCACAGGCTCGGACGCAGGACGACCTGCTCCGCACCTGGCTCCGCGCCCAGTTCCATCGGGGGAAACATGTCGTCGCTGTAGTGCGACCAGTGCCCCGACAGTTCGTACAGCTCCCGTTTGCCGAGCACCGGCGAGTACACATGCCGGTAGCCCGCCCGCCGCTCGGCGTCGCGGATGTACTCCTCCAGGGTGTGCCGTACGGTCGCGCCGTCGGGCAGCCAGTACGGCAGCCCCGCGCCGATCAGCGGGTCGGTGTCGAACAGGCCCAGCTCACGGCCCAGCTTGCGGTGGTCGGACATCGCGGTCTCCTCGGTGGCGTGGCGAACGCCGGTGGAAATCGGGCGAGTGACCGCACGGCGAAGCCCCGGGGCACTCGCCCCGGGGCTTCGGATCAGAACATCGATCAGCGCGCCGGGACACTCTCCGGCGTCGTCGTCATGGCGACGAGGGCAGCGATGGCAGCGCGCTTCATGCCGATGACCGTAGCAAGGCCCGGCGCGGCCCGCCCGGCAATTTCCGGGGCCGGGCCACGGCCTGCAGCCGCCGAACCGGTTACGCCCCCTCCGGCACCAGCTCCCCCACCGCGTCCCGCCACGCGGCCCGCGTCGCGACCGCCTGCCGCCACGTGCGGATCGCCTTCGGCGGCATCCCGACGGCCAGCACACCGGCCACCCGGTCCCCGGAGCGGTAGACGGCCAGGAACTTCCGCTCCTCCAGGGCGCCCTCCACGATCGCCACCTCCTCATGGCCGCGCAGATGGCCATGGGCCTGGATCCGGAGGTCGTACTGGTCCGACCAGAAGTACGGCACCGGCGCGAACGGCCGCCGCTCGTCCGGGCGGAGGAGGTTGCGGGCCACCGCCATGCCCTGCTCGGTGGCGTTGGTCCGGTGCTCGATCCGCATCGCCGTGCCGAACAGCGGGTTGTGCCAGCGGGCCACATCCCCCGCGCCGTACACATCCGGCGCGGCGGCGCTGTACTCGTCGCACTCCAGGCCGTCGCCCAGGGTGAGCCCACTGCCCTCCAGCCAGCCGGTGTTGGGCACCGAGCCGATCGCGACCAGCACCTCATCGGCCTCGACGAGCGTGCCGTCCGCCAGCCGCACCCCGCCGTCGGCCACCTCGGCCACCATGACGCCGGTGCGCAGATCGACGCCGTGGTCGTGGTGGGCCTGGGCGAGCACCCGGCCGACCCGCTCGCCGACCGCCGGGGCCAGCGGCACCGGTGCCGGTTCCAGCAGCGTCACCTCCGTGCCGAGCCCCCGGGCGACGGCGGCCGCCTCGGCGCCGAGGAACCCGGCGCCGACCACCGCCAGCCGCCGCCCCGGGCCCAGCCGGTCCCGCAGGGCCAGGGCATCGTCCAGGGTGCGCAGCACATGCGCGCGCCCCCCGCCGTCGCCCTCCGCGTCGCCGTTCCCGTCGCCGGGCAGCCGGCGCGGGCGGACACCGGTGGCGATGACCAGGCCCTCGTACGGCACCCGCTCCCCGTCGGCCAGCGCGACCGTACGGCTCGCGAGGTCGAGGCCGGTCGCGGCGACCCCGAGGCGCAGATCGAGGCCGAGCGCGTCCAGGTCGGCGGGCGCGCGCAGCGGCACCCGGTCGGGCTCCCATTGCCCGCCGAGGATCTGTTTGGACAGCGGTGGCCGGTCGTACGGGTGGTACGGCTCATCGCCGATGAGCGTGATCGTGCCCTCGTACCCCTCCCGGCGCAGCGTCTCCGCCGCCGCCAGACCGGCGGCGGATCCACCGACCACCACCACGTGCTTCACTTCTCGACCACCCGTATCGCCGCCGCCGGGCAGACCACCGCGGACTCCCGCACGTCGGCGTGGAGTTCGGACGCGGGCTGCTCGTCCAGCAGGATCACGATGCCGTCCTCCTCCCGCTGGTCGAACACATCGGGTGCGATCATCACGCACTGACCCGACGCCACACACTTGGGAACATCGACTTCCACACGCATGGTGACTCCCTTGCCTCCGCTGCTCAAGACGCCCAGGTGACGGGTAGTTCGTAGACGCCGTAGACCAAACCGTCGTCCTTGAACGGTAGTTGATCCACTCCGGTCGCCAGCCGCAGTGTGGGGATACGGCGGTAGAGCGTGCCGTAGACCACCTGCAGCTCCACCCGGGCCAGCGGCTGGCCCAGGCACTGGTGGACGCCGAAGCCGAACGCCATGTGGCGGCGGGCGTCGCGGCCGATGTCCAGCCGCTCGGGCTCGGGGAAGACCTCCGCGTCCCAGTTGCCGGTGCCGGTGTAGACGATGATCCCGTCCCCGGCGCGGATGGTCTCGCCGCCGATCTCGATGTCCTCCCGCGCGACCCGGCGCCGGCCGTTGTGCACGATGGTCAGATAGCGCAGCAGTTCCTCGACGGCCCTGGCGACCGCCTTCGGGTCGTCGGTCTCCCGCAGGACGGCGAGCTGGTCGGGGTTCTCCAGCAGGGCGACGGTGCCGAGGGCGATCATGTTGGCGGTGGTCTCATGGCCGGCGATCAGCAGCAGCACACCCATATTGGCGGCCTCGCGCTGGGTCAGCTCCCCGGCCGTGACCCGGGCGGCCAGCTCGGAGAGCATGTCGTCGGCGGGGTTGGCGAGTTTGGCGCTGACCAGCTCGTCCAGATAGTCGGTCAGCGCCTCGTTGGCGCCGACCACCTCCTCGGTCGTGGAGTTACGGTTGATCAGGAGCGAGCTGTTGCGCTGGAAGAAGTCGTGGTCCTCGTACGGCACTCCGAGCAGCCGGCAGATCACCAGCGACGGCAGCGGCAGCGCCAACGCGCGCACCAGGTCGACCGGGGTCGGCCCGGCCAGCATGGAGTCGATCAGATCGTCGGTGATCTGCTGGATTTCGGGCCGCATCGCCTCGACCCGCTTGATGGCGAACGGTGCGGTGACCATCCGGCGGATCCGGGCGTGTTCGGGGTCGTCCATGGTGATGAAGGAGCGCCGCCGACCGGCGTTCTCGCGGAAGCCGGCGCTCACATGCGGAAAGCCGGGCCGGGTGGCCTCGGAGCTGACCCGCGGGTCGCCGAGCAGGGCGCGCTGGTCGGCGTACCGGGTCACCAGCCAGGGGGCGCTGCCGTCCCACAGCCGCACCCGCGTGACGGGCCGTTCGGTGTGCAGCGCCCGTGCGGTCGGGGGCGGGGCGAAGGGGCAGCCGTTCGCCCGCGGCATCGGGAACTCCGGAAGCGGCTCTTCCGCCTCGGCCGTGGTCTCTGCCAGCGTCTCGGTCATGTCTCTCCTCGGGTGGGGGATTCCGATGGGAGCGGAGCGTGCACCTTCGCGTCAGGGGGGACGTGAACCTTTCGCGTTACGGGGACGATGCCAGCGAACCCGCTCGACCTGACGCCCTCCGGTCAGTTACCTGACGAAACGCTGACTGTGGGGAAGGCCACGGTGACCGTGGTGCCGCGGTCCGGTGCGCTGTGCACGCTCACCTCGCCGCCGTGCCGTTCGACCACCCGCCGCACGATGGAGAGACCGAGGCCGCCGCCCAGCTCGATGCGGCGGTCCTCGGAGCGGGGGGAGGTGAGCCGGGCGATGTCGTGCGGGCTCATGCCCGGCCCCTGGTCGCTGACCGACAGCTCGACCTGCGGCCGCCCACCGGACCCGGCCACCGGGCCGCGCACCGCCACGGTCACCGGGGATCCGGCGGGGGTGTGCCGCAGCGCGTTGCCCAGCAGATTGCGGATGGCGTGCCGCAGCATGCGGTTGTCGGCGACGAGGGTCGGCCGGCCGGAGTTCTCGCGGGCGATGGGGCGTTCGGGGTCGAGCAGCCCCAGATCCGCCACCGCCTCGTCGGCCACGTCCCGCAGATCCACCGGCTCCGCGTCCAGCGGCCGTACCCAGGAGGTGTCCGCGCGCGGAAACACCTGCTGGACCGCCTGGTGCATATGGTCGGCCTCGTCCTGGATCCGGCGCAGGGCGCGCACCATCAGCTCGGGGTCGTCGCTGAGCCCCTGCAGCGGGAGTTCGGCCCAGCCGCGGATGGTGGTCAGGGAGGTGCGCAGCTCGTGCAGCAGGACCTCCAGCCGCTGCTGGCGCTCGTACGCCTCCTCGCCATGGCGCCGGCCGTCCCCGCAGTCCTTATCCATACGACCGCTCGTTCATGCTCATGGGGAGGCGAGCCGGCCGAGCCAGTAGCCGAAGCCGCGGCGGGTGTGGATCAGGGCGGGCCCGGTCTCGTCGACCTTGTGGCGGAGCCGGGAGACCAGCTTCTCGATGGCGTTGTCCCCGTACCGCCGGTGGTCCGCCACCCACAGATGCTCGCCGATCTGCTCCTTGGACAGCACCTGACCGGCGTTGACCAGCAGATAGCGCAGCAGCCGGAACTCGGCCGGAGTCAGCTCCAGCGCCCGCCGACCGCGCCGCGCCTGACGGGTCGTCTCGTCCAGCAGCAGATCCGCGTAGCGCGGCGAGGGCTCCTCCCGCCGCCGGTTGCGGGTGCGCAGCAGAGCCTGCACCCGGGCCAGCACCTCGGCGATCCGGAACGGCTTGGTCACGTAGTCGTTCCCGCCGATGCCGAGGCCGGTGACCAGCGAGTCCAGCGAGTCGCGGGCGGTGAGGAAGAGCACCGGCGGATGGTTCTCGTCGGCCGCGACCAGGCGGCGGCACACCGTGAAGCCGTCCAGGTCAGGCAGCATCACATCGAGGATCACCAGGTCGGGCCGCTCCCGCCCGACCCGATCGAGCGCCTCTCCGCCGGTGGCCGCGGTGCCGACCCGGTAACCGGCCAGCTCAAGGGTGGTCGAGAGCAGCTCGGCGATTCGCGACTCATCGTCGACGACCAGGATGTGCTGCCCGTTGCCACGGGCGGGCGCTGGTTTTTCGCTGACACTCCCGTACACGCCATGACACTACGTGAACCGACCGTTCCGGGGCACGGGGCCCTGACCGCGACCGATGGGATCCGGACAGGGGGACAGGGCCGGCAGGGGGCGGCTCATACGGGCCGTGGGGGCGCCGGCCCCCACGGCCCAGGGTCTTCCGCTGTCTCCGCTTTCGGTTTCCTCACCCTCCGGCTTTGGGCGATCCGAAAGTCAGCGCGGAGGCCTCGCCGGAATCCGCGTAACAGTGGAACCGGTCGGTCCAAGCCTGTTCCTGAAGGGTCTGGACCAATGCGCGGGGCACTGCCATATGCACATCGCGGCCACCGGGCTCGTCCGCCGGAGTCGGCGCTATGAGTACCGTCCAGGGAGTGGGAAGCGCCGGGACGTCGTACCAGAAGGGCGTGCCCGCTCCGAAGTCGAGGCTGTAGAAGGGGAGCTTCGACCAGTTGTTGATCACGATGGTGTTCTCGAACTTGTCGAGCGTCATGGTGGGCAGGATGCGCTTGAGGCGTCCCGCCTCGTATTCGGCACAGAGGAATGCCGTTTCCTGGCGGATTTTCTCCTCCGTGTTCTCGGCATAGCCCGCGCGGACCGCCATGGCGACCTCGCCGAGAGGGCGGGAGCGCAGTTCGGCCGCGGGCATCCCGGGCCGGGTGTTGGTGACGGTGTTGCCCCAGTAGCCGTCCGGTACGGCCCCGCCGCCGAAAGCACGGAAGTCGGCGAGGAGGCCCAGCTTTTCCATGCTCGTGTCGGGGCGGTCTCGCAATGCGCCGAGGACTTTCCAGAGATGGGCGGTCAGCGCGTCATTGGTCGACACCCACCGCTCCGTGCCCGCGAGGTCGGCCATCGCGGCGTCCTTCATGGTGGCCAGTTCGGCGGCGGTGAAGCGGGTGGTCACCATCGTCGTCACCTTGGCGATGCTGCTCAGCAGGATGCGGGCCACATAAACGGACTTCCGGCCGCGCTTGGTGACCGTGAAGTGGTCGTTGTCCGGCCGGGCGTCACCCGCGACCGGCGCCGCGAGGGCGTCGATGAGGCCGCGGTCATGGCCGGGCGCGGGGTAACCGAGCCCTCGATGCTCCTTCGACCAGCTCTCCATGAACCGCATATAGGCGGATCCGTCGGCCACGGCGTGGTTCATGTTGACACCCAGAACCGAGCCGCCGCCTTTCATATGGGTGAGCTTCACCGTGAAAAGCGGTGTGTCGCCGTCGACCACCTGGAGCGGGTTGACCTGACTCAGATAGCGATTGATGCCCTTTTTCGCCGTGTGATGAGGCCCATGATCCGGCATGGGCTCGGCCGCGTGTGTCTCGATGAAGCGCACACCGGCGTCGTCGCAGAGCACGCTGAGGCGGCCGTCGGGATCCTTCTTCATGCGGCCTGAAACCATCGGGAAGTTGAGCAGTGTTCTGCTGAGGGAGGCGCGCAGCGCTTCGCCGTCGAGCGTCTCGCGGTAGAAAAAGGTACGTGGGGTGTAGACCAGCCCGATGAGCATGTCGTAGACACTCAAACGTATGCGGTCACCGCTCGCCTCTCCGGCGCGCACGGTGGTCGATCGTTTGGTTTCGCTCTCGGTGGCAGTGGGGGATGCCATCATTTGCGCACGTTCTTTCGTTCTGTCCGAATGTGTTTCCGGGTCGGTGGATTGACCCTACCCTCGGGCCGAACGCCGCCTCATGGACGAGAACTTGTTTCAGGCAATTTTGAAAAAAAGGCGGGTGGGGTCGGCGCACGGAGGTGCCCGCCGACCCCGGGGAAGCCTCGCGACCGGCTGGGGGCCACGGCGCTGCGGTGCCGCGACGGCACCCGCCCGCAGCGCTCCGTTAACATGATCGGACCCCACGACGAGAACCCCCATCGTCCGCCCATCGCCGGAAATCGGCGCTATCCGGTACGAAGGGCGACCCATACCCAACATCTAGCAAATCGGCCAAAGCATTGATATCTATAGCATCGCGGGTGATTTCCCGAATAAGCCGCATGGCTGCGTTCACCACGTGGCGTCGACCACGGGCGATGCTGTACGCCGCGGCGGGTGTGGTGGCCCTCGGATTCTTCGTCGCGCTGGAGATCACCGCGCGCCGCTACGGCCTGCCGGGGCCGATGACCAATCAGGCGCAAGAGATTGTATTTGCCCCCAAATCGGGCTTTCTGTTGTACGCCGGTATGGGCCTGATGATGGTGGTGCTCACCTGGCGGGAGCGGTTCATCGCGGCAGGTGCCGCGATCGGCATCGACCTCGTCATCTTCCTGGTGCGGTGGGTGGCCGACGCGAAGGTGACCGAAGGGCACCCCTTCGGCAATGGCGCGTTGTGGGCGATGCTGGGCTGTGTGGTCATCGCCCTCACGCGCCGTACCGGCCGGGAACGTGCCCTGCTGCTGAAGGGTGTCGGACTGGGGCTGCTGCTGGTGGCCGGCCGTAAGACCGGCGACACCTGGCTGCTCATCACGGCGAAGTCCCGACCGACGGTGCTCGATCCCTACCTGGCGACCGCCGATCACGCGCTGGGCAACCCGTCGTGGCTGGCAGGCCGGATCGTCGACGCCATGGGCCCGATCGGCGCCCATGTTCTCGACTACGTCTACATTCAGCTTCCGGTGGCCGCGGTCATCGTCTCGGTGTATCAACTGCGCAACGTGGCGGTCGAGCGCCGCTTCCCGGGCCACCATCTGGTGCGTACCTTTCTGGCCATCGGCCTCCTCGGGCCGGCCATCTACATGATCTTCCCGGTGGTCGGACCGATCTTCGCCTACGGCGCGGGCGCCTTCGGCACCGGCGGCGAGCACTGGGCGCTGGCCAACCTGTGGCCGCACACGCCGCCGCCCATCAGCGTCCCGCACCCGATGCCCTTCGACGAGATCACGCCACGCAACTGCATGCCCAGCCTGCACACGGCGTGGGCCACCGCGATCTTCATTCACTCCCGCCAGGGCCCACGTCTGCTGCGCTTCGCCGGCACGTTCTGGCTGATCGCGACGCTCGGCGCGACGCTGGGATTCGGCTACCACTACGGCGTGGACCTCATCGCGGGCGTGGTGTTCGCCCTCACGATCGAGACCGCGCTGCGCGCGCTCGCGCGTGGCTGGGACCGGTCCGGGATCCAGCTGGTCGCTCATGGCACGGCGGTCTTCGCCGCGCTCCTGGTCTCCTACCGCTATCTGCCGATGGAGATGGCCAGACATCCGTGGCTGTTCGGCCCCCTTCTCCTGCTGGCGATGGGCTCAGTGATCCACGGCTACGTACGGACCACCAGGCTGTGGGAGCCGAAGACCGCACCGGCGCTGCAACCGGAGCCGCAGCCCGAGCTGGTGTGAGTGGGTCGGCGAGGGCTTGGTCGACCAGCAGAGGATCATCAGCCGTCGGCGGCTGGACGAATTCGTCACCACACTCACCCCGGCCGCCCAGGACGCGGCGCCCTGATCCCACCGTGGCGCCGCGGCGCGCACGGCGTCGTGCCGGCCGCGGCGAGAGTCCGCACCATCGGTGCCGCCCGACGCCCCGGATCACTCCGCCGATCTGGGCTTTTTGCGCTGGTTGGCATGGAAGCGCGCTTTCTTCTGACGATTCCCGCACGTGTTCATGTCACACCATTTGCGGCTGCGACTTTGGCTGGTGTCGAAGAAGGCGGCTTGGCAGGTTGGTGATGCGCACAAGGCCAATTTTCCGTCTCGTTCGCCCGCGATGATGCTGATCGCGTCGGCGGCGATCACGCCGAGGGCATCTTCCACGCAGGAAGCCGAGCTGAGCCGCCATTGCCGCTTGCCCTCGGGCGTCAGGATCGCCGCGGCCCGACCCTGAGCGCTGCGGTCATTGATGACGTGGACAGCGGACGCCGGGAGATCTTCCTGGTTCGCGGCCGCTGTCGCGGCGGCGTGAATCGACTCCCTCAGTTCCCGGGCGAGGTCGAGCTGGGCAGTGGTGCAGGAGTCCACGGCGAGGCCGTTCACCGTCAGCCAGTCGACGAGTCGGTGCGGCGTGGGAATGCGCTCCACGGCGTCGCCATGACGCTCCGAGAGAGTCCCCGTGAAGCTGGTCGCCAGCACGCTACCGAGGCGGAAGTCAGGGAACCGAGCACGCATGGAACCACCTTAGGGGGTTGCCGTGTGGTTCGGAGGACTGCTAGAACCGGCTTAGCCGGTTCCACGATGGCCAGGAGAGCTCATGCCCCGTCCGACCAGCGACGTACAAGCCTTTGAAGCCCACGCCACTGACGCCGACCTCGACGATCTACGCGCGCGATTGGCCGCGGCGCGGCTACCGGAGGTCGAGACGGTCCATCGCGCCGCGCCGGACCCTCGCCGATGGGACCAGGGCGTTCCGCTCGCCGACCTCGTCGATGTCGTGGACTACTGGCGCACCGGGTACAACTGGCGGGCGTTCGAGGAGTGCCTCAACCGGATCGGCCAGTTCCGCACGACCATTGATGGTCTGGGAATCCACTTCCTGCACCGCCGCTCCGCGCGCGCGGATGCCACTCCTCTGATCATGACGCACGGCTGGCCGGGCAGCATCGCCGAGTTCATCGACGTAGTGGACGAGCTGGCAAATCCGAAAGATGCGGACGCGCCGGCGTTCCACGTCGTGGTCCCGTCGTTGCCGGGCTTTGGTTACAGCGACAAGCCGGCCACCACCGGGTGGGGACTCGAAAAGATCGCGGCCGCATGGGTGGAACTGATGGGAAGGCTCGGCTACAGCAAGTTCGCAGCCCACGGCGGCGACTGGGGAGGTCCGATCACCACGGTCCTCGGCGGCAGGTTCCCGCAGCACGTTCTCGGCATCCACACAACGACCGCGCAGGCACCGCCGGGGTTGACCACGGACGGGCTGACGGCGGCCGAGCGCAAGTGGACCGAGGAAACGCGTGATTTCTGGGATGGCCCCCGCGCGGCGTTCGCGAAGCAGCAGGCGACCCGACCGCAGACCATCGGTTACTCGCTCGTCGACTCACCGGTCGGGCTGCTCGCCTGGATCCTCGACAAGTTCGCCGCGTGGACGGATACCGAAGACAGCCCGTTCGAGACGATTTCCCTGGACAGGCTTCTTGACAACGTCACCCTGTATTGGCTGACGCGGACCGGCGCATCGTCGGCCCGCATTTACTACGAGAGCCACCTCTCGCTCGACCCCGAACTTCGCGTCGACGTCCCGTCGGCCATCATTGTGTATCCCCACGATATCGAGAAGTGCCCGCGCCCCTGGGCACAGGAGCGGTACCGGCAGATCGTCCGATGGAGGTCGGCCGACATCGGGGGGCACTTCCCGTCGCTGGAGGTTCCCGAGTATTTCGTCAAGGACCTACAAGAGGGCCTCGCGGCAGTGCTGGCCGCCCATCGGTGAACGTGGCTGGGGGTGTCGGCACTACAGGGTGAAGGGATCCTCATCGAGCTTTTCTCCCAGGTGCTCAAGAGTATCGGTGAGGCTTTGCGGTGCACCGTTCAGCCTTTCGCGCTGCTTGGCGACGTGACCGATGAGGCGGAGGGTCCGCCCCGAGGAGATGCCGGGTGCGGCGGTGATCAGGGAGCTGACGACGTCTTCCGCGTCGCGCCAGGCACTGACGTCCAGCAGGCACTGTGCGAGCCGTGCGGATGACATGCTTGCGTAGCCGGTCGCGACGCCACGCCCCGGTTGTGCGGATTGCAGTAGCCGCTCGATGGCTTTCTGCACGTCACCGGCGATCTGAAGTGTGTGACCCCAGTGGCCGTCAATTTCCCTGTCGGTCAACCACCATGACCAGTCCGGTTCGCCAACGTCGTTACCGTCCTCGATGAGCGAGCGGGCGCGTTGAAGCGACTCGATGGCATCCGACGTACGTCCCGTGCCGACCAGTCCCTTCGCTTCACGCATACGGAACATCGCCTCGACGCGCGGGGACAGCCGTCTACGGTTGAGCACCGACCGGGCGATGGACAGCGCCTCCTGGTTCCGTCCGCGCCATTCACTGTGCATCGCCATGTTCTGCAGCGTCAGCAGTGCGATGGAGCGGTCTCCCGAGAGATTCGCGAGGAACAGCGCCTCTTGGTTGAAGCGCCGGGCGGCGCCGTCTCTTTCCGCGTCAAAAAGAGCCCAGCCGGTTATTTCGGCGAGTTCGGCGGCCGCCGACTGAATATCGCGCTCGTATCGGGGATCGTAGTCTCCGGCTCCGAGCCGCCGATGTACGACCTTGAACGCGCGGCCTGCGGGCTCGGCGATGGATACTCCGCTGAGTTCGTTGTCCAGGACGACCAGTAGATGGGAAGTCTCCCGGATGGCCTGTGCGAAGTCGGTTCCGCGTGCCTCGTTGAGCCTGAGTATCCGATCAGTGATGGCCGGTGATTCAGCAGCTTCCGGTGGAACGGTCGGCGGTGCTACTCGTACCGCGATTTCGGCGAGTTCCCCGTTCGTCTTGAACAGGTTGTCCAGCGCCGTGACGAGTTGCGTCGACGGCTGCTGTTTCCCGCAGAGCACGCGGGACAGATAGGCGTGGTCGTAGTTCAGGTGGCGGGCGACCGCCCGAACACTCATGTCCCGGTCACGGAGCAGGTCGCGGACTCGTTGGCTGAACTCCCCGCAGTTCATGGTGGCCAGAGTACGGCTGTCACCGCGTAGTCACCAAGCGGTCACCAACCGCGACCACACGTTCGCGGTTGTCTTGGGCCGCACGATGATGACGCTGCGAGTGTCGCGGGACAGCGGGAAGACCTACGGGCCGACCCGCGTGGTCAGGTCCACCGAGCCCCTGATGCCGCTGGAGACGTCGGCGTGGCCGCCGTGCGAGTGCGCCCGATGCGTATCGGCGCAAGTGACCGGCCGCCGGCCACGGTGAAGCCGCCGCGTCAGGCCTTCTCTTCCGGATCGATCCCGCTCACGGGCGTGCGATAGGTTGCCCGCCATGACTGGACTCGGATCCGTCGCCTGGCCACCTGCCCCGATAGGGACCGAACGGCTCGTGCTCCGGGAGTCCGAGGCCCGGGACCGGGCGGCGTTCATCGAGCTGTTCGCGTCGCCGGAGGTGCGCACCTATCTGGGTGGCCCTCGATCGCGTGAGGAGCTCGAAGCCGCGGTGCCTGAGGTGCCCGGGCGGCGTCCTGGCCTGGTCGTGGTCGATCTCGACGGGGCGATGATCGGCATGATCACGCTCGATCGGCGCGATGCGGAGCGTCCGGGGCACATCCGTCCGGATGCCGGGGAGGCCGAACTCGGTTATGTGTTCCTGCCGGAGGCGTGGGGGTGCGGGTACGCCGCCGAGGGGTGCGCTGCGACGCTCGGCTGGTTCGCCGGCGCGCTTCCCGGGGAGCCGGTGGTGCTCTGCACCCAGTCCGCCAACGACCGCTCGATGCGCCTCGCGGCGAAGCTGGGGTTCACCGAGGTGGAGCGGTTCGAGGAGTACGGCGCCGAGCAGTGGTTCGGTGTGTGGTCCGCGGTCACGCCGTCCGGTTGAGCCGGGTCGTTGCCTCAGGGGCGCGCAGCGGGGTCAATGGCCCTCAGGGCCTGCGGGGAAGGTATCGGTTCACCAGTTCCGCCGCCGTTTGCGCGTCATCGATCGTGATGACGAAGCGGGTCCGCTGGTGAGTTCAAGCCAGAGCGCGTCGCCCTTCCGGAGCGAGACCGCCCGCACGCCCGGCTTCCACCGGTAGCCCCAGCCGCCGATCTCCATGGGGCGGGTCCAGCGCGCAGTGGCACGCTCGATCCGGTCCATCGTGATGTTCTGCCGCAGGAAGGGGGCGAGAGCTGAGGCCACCGTGACGCCGCGTGAGGAGACGGTGACCTTGATGGCCCCCGTGACGAGGAACGCGACCGCCGCGAGCAGCAGGGCCAGGCTGGTCGCCCGGAATGCCGCGTCGACGACGGCCAAGGCGATCAGTCCTACAGCCAGGATCGCGCCGACGGCGAGCATCCAACGGCTGGACTGAGACCGGCTCGTGAGGTCAGCGGGGCGGGCGGATTGGTTCCGTGGGTGAGGTCTGCGGTGCTGTCCAACTGGCGAGGAGTTTGAGGCGGTCTTCCGAGGCGGTGCCGGGCTCGGCCGTGTAGATGATCAGGTCGTGGACGGCCCGTTGAGGCAGGGGCAGGTTCAGGGAGCGGAAGGTCATCTCCAGACGGCCGACCTCGGGATGGTTCAGCCGCTTGACGCCTTCGTGACGGATTCGGACGTCGTGACTGGCCCACATGGTGCGGAAGTCGGGGCTCAGCGTGGACAATTCGCCAACGAGCTCGCGCAGGGCCCGGTCGTGAGGTTCACGTCCGGCTTCGGCGCGGAGCACTGCGACCGTGGCCCTCGCGCCTTCCTCCCAGTCGACGAAGAAGTCGGAGGAGCCGGGGTCGAGGAAGAAGTAACGGGGGAAATTGGCGCAGCCCCGGTCGCCGGTGGTGTCGCTGTCGAACATCGGTGAGTACAGGGCCCTGCAGAGCGCGTTGCTCGCGATGATGTCCAAACGGCCGCTGCGTACGAAGGCGGGAGCCATGGTCATGGAGTCCACCATCCATTGGACGGGGGACGGGATCTTGACGTCTTTGCGGCGGTGCGACCTGCGGCGGGTGGGACGGGCCGCTCTGGCCAGATCGAGCAGGTAGGTGCGCTCGTCCTCGTCGAGGAGCAATGCCTGGGCGACCGCTTCCAGCACGTCCTCGGAGACACCGCCGATGTGGCCCTTCTCCAGCCGTGTGTACCACTCGGTGCTCACGCCGGCGAGGGCCGCGACCTCCTCGCGCCGTAGTCCCGGAACCCGGCGGCGTCGGCTGGTGGGCAGTCCGACCCGCTCCGGGGCGAGCTTGGCGCGTCGGCTGATGAGGAAGTCGCGGATCTCCGAACGGTTGTCGGTGGGATCACCGGTGTGGTTTTCGGACGGAGGTTCCATTCGCCCAGCGTACCCATGGTCCGGCCGATAGAGAGGTTGTGCTTATACCCCCCATAAACGCGACCTTCCCCGCCTCTGACGGCGCCGGTTTCATGGGGTCGGCGGACTTGAACGGCACTCCTTCATCGCGGGCCGCCGTCCGCCGTCCCCCACCCACTCCTCAGGAGCATGACCATGGCCAGCAAGACCGTACTGATCACCGGCGCGACCAGCGGTATCGGCGCCCACACCGCGCGGTTGCTCCTCGACCGCGGCCACCGTGTGGCGGTCACCGGCCGCAACGAGAGCAAACTGAAGACTTTCCTCGACGAGGCCGGCCACCCCGACCGGCTGCTGGGTCTTGTCGCGGACGCGGCGGACTGGCAGGCCACCGAGTCGGTCGTGACCCGCACCGTGGAGCATTTCGGTGCCCTTGACGCGGCGGTGGCCAACGCCGGATTCATGTCCGGTGACTCCATCGGGGCCGGCGACCCGACACTGTGGTCGCCCATGATCCTCACCAACGTCCTCGGCCCCGCCCTGCTGGCCCATGCCACCCTGCCCCACCTTGAGGCCACTGGCGGACGGCTGGTGCTCATCGGCAGCGTCGCCGGGCTGAAGAACTCTCCCGCCAATCTCTACTCGGCCACCAAGTGGGCTACCACCGGACTCGCCGAGAACCTGCGCCTGCACGCCACGACCCGCGGCATCGGTGTCACTCTTGTCAACCCCGGCATGATCGACACACCCTTCTGGCAAGGCGCCGGCGTTCCCCCCTTCGCCCTGCCTCCCCAGCCCATCGCCGAGGCCATCTGCTTCGCCCTCGACCAGCCGGCGGGCGTCGACCTCAACACCCTGACCATCCGGCCCATGGGCCAGCCCGTCTGACCACGCTCGGTTGTCACACCACGCCGCTCACTCACTCGGACGTGTCCTCGGTCGGCAGTGAGGGTGTACTCCGCGGAATCCGGCTCCCCGAGCGTGGCGCATGAGTCGCTTCCGGGCCGCGCGGCCAGCGGGCAGGCGAGTGCACAGCCCCCTTGACGGGCGCAGCGCGTAACCGTAGCCCCCGGGCCTGGGCCCGGGGACCGGCGACGGTTCGTCAGGGGCCCGGTTCAGCCTTGTTTGGGCGCGGCCTGCTGGACGACCTCGAAGGACCACAGGGTGGAGCCGGAGGCGGCGGGCTTCTGCTGCGGGGCGTCCTCGCCGCCGCGCTGGTGGGCCGCCTTCATGGGGCCCTCCATCCACGCCTGGAAGTCCTCCTCGCTGCGCCAGCGCGTATAGACGAGGTACTGGTCGGTCCCCTCGACCGGACGCAGCAGCTCGAACCACTCGAAACCGTCGGAGCCCTCCACGGCCCCGGCGCGCGACGCGAAGCGCTTCTCCAGCACCTCGCGCTGTTCCTCCGGCACGGTCAGCACATTGATCTTGACTACGCTCATGGCCCCATCTTGCCGTAGCCGATGCCGCGCCCCTGCGGTGCCTCACCCTCAGCCGTGCAGCTTCAGGCCCTTGGTCACCTTGTCCACCTGGCTGCGCGGCCCGTGGAGGGCGAGGCCCACCAGGTTCAGCGCGTCGGCGTCGATGGCGCGGACCACCGCGCGGTTGTCGTCCTCGTTGTTGGTGCCGAAGAGCTCCTCCGTGTAGAGGGCCGTCGGCAGGTCGCGGGAGAGGGCGCGGGCGTGGGTGCGGGTGAGGGCGGGGGCGTCGGCGGCGTAGACGAGGACCGGTTCGCGGAACATCGGGAGGTAGACATTGCCCGAGGCGTCCTCGTACGGCTTGCCGACGATCTCGTCCGTGGCGTGTGCCAGGCCGCTGGAGAGGAACGCGGTCACGTTCAGCTTCTGCCAGTCGGCGAGGTCGGCGCGGACGATGACGGCGATCTTGGTGTCGAAACGCATGGACGGCAGTCTCGCCACGATCCCGGCCCGCGGTCTTGAACGCTGGTGCGCGAACCGCGGCGGCACAATGGGGGCGTGGGTGCGGTAGGAGAAGGGGAGCGGGGGCCTGAGGACTGGGCCCGGTACTGGCGTGATCCCGACCGGGCCGTGGAGGCCATGCACGCCCACTTCTTCAGCCATCGCTTCCATCCCCACAGCCATGACGCCTACTCCTTCGCCGTCACCGAGATCGGCGCCCAGCGCTTCCGGTGCCGGGGTGCGCTGCGCACCAGCGGGGCGGGGATGGTGATGGTCTTCAACCCCGACGATCCGCATGACGGGGAGGCGGCCGCCGAACTCGGCTACAAGTACCGCATCGTCCATATGGGTCCCGATGTGATGCGGAATGTGCTCGCCGATGTGGCCGACAGCGCGGCCGACCGGGCGGCGTTGCCGCTGTTCGACCGGCCGGTGGTCTCCGATCCCGTGCTGGTCCCCGCCCTGCTGCGGCTGCACACCGCCCTGGTCGGCGGCGCCGGTCCGCTGGTGCGGGACGAGCGGCTGACGGCGGCCGTCGGGGCGTTGGTGCGGCGCGGGGCCACCGGGCCGCTGCGCGCCCGGGAGCTGTCGGGCGGGAGCGGTGAGCAGGCGCGGGCCGCGCGGCGGGCCCGGGCGCTGCTGGAGGAGGCGTACCTGGAGGAGATCCCGGCGGCGCGGCTCGCGGAGGCCGCCGGGTGCAGCCGCTTCGCGCTCTACCGGGCGTTCCGCGCCGCGTACGGAATGGCGCCGAGCGACTTCCAGCGGCAGCTTCGGCTGCGCCGGGCGCGCGGGCTGCTGGTGGCGGGCCGTAGCGCCGCCGAGGCCGCGGCCCAGGCGGGGTTCGCCGACCAGAGCCATTTCCACCGGTGGTTCGTGCGGTGTTTCGGAGTGACGCCGGGAACATTTCAGCGCGCGGCGGGTCCCGATTCGCGGCGCACCCCGCAGCCCTGGTGAAATTGGGCCGGACCGTACGGACTCACGCGGAGCGAAAGCACCCTGCCAAAGCCTGACATCTTTCGGACAACCTCGGACGACAGTCAGGTGAAGTGGGAGTGTTCGGCGTCTGAGTAGTGGGCTCAGTAGGGTCTCCAAACATCCAGGACAGGTGAAAAGGGCGAGTGGGGGAGCGGCAGGGCGTGGCGAACGTGGAGCGGAGCGGACTGGGGAGAACCCCGGACACGGGGTCGGGCCCCGGTGCCGTCGGGGCGCGGACGTCACGGACCAGAATGGGGCTCGCGGCCCTGTGGCTCCTGGCCGGCGTGCTGGCGGTTCGTCAGGCGGCGGCGGTGCTGCGGCTGCCCCCCGACGAGCGGCTGACCGACCTGGAGACCTGGATCGGCGAAGAGGGTGTGCTGCATGTCAGGGGGTCGCTGTACGACGGGGACTCCTTCACCGGCACCCCGTTCTCCGGGCTCGTCCTCAAGCCCCTGACCCGGGCCGCCGAGCAGAGCCTCGGCGTCGCCTGGACCTTCGGCACCCTGGTGCTGGTCGTGATCCTCGGACTGGTCGTGGCCCGGGCGCTGCCCGGCCCGGTCTCCCGCCGCACCTCGCTGATCGCCGCACCGCTGGCCATCAGCCTGCTGGTGCTCTCCCTTCCGGTGCGCAACACCTTCACCCTCGGCCAGACCAGCATCATCCCGGTGCTGCTGGTCGTCCTCACCGTGCTGCCCAGAACCTCCGGACGGCAGGCCGGTGTGCTCATCGGGGTCGCCGCGGCGCTGCAGCCCGCGCTGCTGCTGTTCGCCGTCGTGCTGTGGCTCATCGGCCGGCGCCGGGCCGCGGCGCTGGCGGGCGCCACGTTCGCCGTGTGCACCGCGCTCGCCTGGGCAGCCATGCCGCACGACTCCTGGACGTACTGGGGCCACCACATCGGCGGCGCCGGGCTCGGCGCGCCCGCCGACAGCCTGGCCAACCAGTCGCTGCACGGGCTGCTGCTGCGCATCGGTCTCCAGGGCCCGGTCGAGCTGGCGCTGCTGGCCGTGCTCGCGGTCGCCGTCGCGGTGATCGGCCTGCGGCGCGCGGTGCACTACGCGAATGACGGGCAGCTACTGCTCGCCGCCGCCATCACCGGCAGCGTCGCGCTCGCGGTCTCGCCCACCTCCTGGCAGCATCAGCAGCTCTGGATCCTGCTGGCCGTGGTCGGCCGGGTGGGGCGGCGCGGCTCCGACCGGCTGGTGTGGCCGGTTCTGGTGGTGCTGGCGATGTCGCTCAGCCGCACCGCGCTGCTGCCCGACATCGAGATCCTCGGCCATATCGGCTACAATGCGCCGCTTCTCGCCGCGCTCGCCGCCGCCTGTGTGGTGCCGTTCCACTCCCGCACCTCGCCGCGCTGGGACGACCCCGAGCCGACGCCGGTCGCCGACCCGGCCAAGAGCCGCTACGCCTGGGTGCCGCTGCTGCGCTTCCTCAAGCGGCCGCTGTCCCGCCCGAACCTGATGCTCGAGCTGATGCTGATCCGCGTCGGCTACTTCGCCTACTCCTGGATCCGCGCCCACGCCCCGGACGAGCGCAGCGTGGCCGAGGGCCACGGAGACCAGGTGCTCACCCTCGAGAGCTGGCTGCACATCGACATCGAGCACTGGTTCAACGCCATCGTGGCGGACACCTCATGGCTCAAGCACTTCATGAACTGGTACTACAGCACCTTCCACTTCCTGATCCCGCTGTCCCTGCTGGCCTGGCTGTATCTGCGCCGCCCGGCGACCTACCGCTGGGCCCGTACGCCGCTGGCCTTCGCCACGATGCTCGCCCTGGTCGGCTTCTGGCTCTACCCGCTGGCCCCGCCGCGGCTGATGGGGCTCGGGTACGTGGACACCGCGCACGGCCCGCAGGATCTGAACAACCCGGACTTCGGCGCCCTCACCAAGCTGTCCAACCAGTACGCCGCCATGCCCTCGCTGCACGTGGGGTGGTCGCTGTGGTGCGGGGTGGTCATCGCGATCGTGGCGCCGTACATGTGGGCGAAGGTGCTCGGCATCCTGTACCCGCTGCTGACGACGGCGGTCATCGTGGGCACCGCCAACCACTATGTGCTGGACGCGATCGGCGGCGCGGCCATCGTCTCGGCCGGGTTCGGGCTGCAGTACGTGCTGCTCGGTGTGGGCAAGCGCCCGCGCGAGGAGGCACCACCGCTGTCGGCGGCGATGGGCGCCGCGATGGCCCGGGCCAGGGGGCTGGTGCCGGGGCTGGTGCGGCAGCGCAGCGGTGGGCACGACGACGCCGAGCCGGTCGACGCCGAGTCCGCCGGGAAGGATCGGTCCGACGCCGCGGACGAGCCCCCGAAAGGGGGACAGGCTCGCGTTGAGCGCCATGACCAGCGGGTCTAGCGTGGTGAGAAGGGGACGGAAAGCCGGACAAGCGCGTTAAACGGGGGGGATCCGGGAATCGAGACGGGGAGCGGGGACCCCGACCGAGGAGGGATCAACGATGTCCCTGGTGAAGGCAGTCACCGCGGCGGTCGCGATGGGCGCTTCGATGGCCATAGCGACCCCCGCGGCCGCCGCGCCGCCGCACCCCTTCGTCTTCGTCCACGACAAGTTCCAGCCCGCGTCGCAGGCGGAGAAGGCCGGTGCGGTGACCTACGACAAGTCGCTGGTGCCGACGTCGGCCACGGTGTTCATCGCCGAGCTGCGCGTGGGCGGCAAGGGCATGAAGCACCGTGAGGGCGGGGAAGGCCGAGGCCACCGCATGATGCACAAGGGCACGTTCGTGTTCCTCAGCGTGCGCGGCCTCACACCCCACCACCACTACGGGATCCATGTCCATACGAAGCCGTGTGGCACCAAGCCCGACTCCTCGGGGCCGCACTACCAGAACAAGGAGGATCCCCGGCAGCCCTCGACCAACCCGAAGTACGCCAACCCGCACAACGAGGTCTGGCTGGATGTCACCACCAACGGAGCCGGTAAGGGCTATGCCAAGTCCTGGCAGAAGTGGCAGTTCAGGTCCGAGGGGGCCCGTTCGGTGGTGATCCACAAGCATGCGACGGGCACCACGCAGGGCAAGGCCGGCCAGGCCGGAGCCCGGGTGGCGTGCGTCAACGTGCCGTTCAAGTAGCGGCGTTGCCGTTCACGTAGCGGCGTTCCGGGGCGTCCGGTGGGGCGGCGGAGCTCACGGGTGGCTTTTGCCCCGGTAGGGCTCAGGGCGGCAGCAGCCCGCCCTCCACCGAGGCGTTCCTGATCTCCTCGTACAGCGCGCACAGCGTCTCGCTCACGGCGACCCGTGGCAGATGCAGCCCGTCCAGCGCCTCGGCGTCCACGGGAGCGTGGCTGTCGGTGGCCATATCGCCCCAGCCCTGGCCGGTCAGACAGCGCATCAGGGTGGGGTTGAGCCGGTCCACCCCGCGCACCAGACACGCCTCGGGCGTACGGCCCTCCTCGTACTCCCGCCACAGCGCCAGCAGTTCGGTGCCGAGCGGCGCGGGGAGCGAGGCGAAGCGCGCGGGCTCACCGCCCCCGGCGCCCCGCTCCACCGCGTCCATCTCGACGAGGTCGTGCATCAGGCACAGCTTGAGCATCTTGGTGAGGTCGAGCCGCTGCCCGGCCTCGCGGTCGAACTCGCCGTGCAGTATCCAGCTCACCATCGCCAGATGCCAGGAGTGCTCCGCGACGCTTTCCTTGCGCTCCGGGGTGGCGTTGTTGGCGCGCTCGATGTCACGAAGGCGGGCGGTGAGGGCTATGAAGTCGAAAAGTCTTCGCCGATCGCCCGCCGCGCCGTGCGGACCGTACATCTCGCTCATGGCGGTCAGTGTGCCCGCGTCCGGGAGGTTGTGGGACTCCTGGCGCACCACGAACAGCTTACGCGTAGGTCACCCTCAGCTCCTTGATCCCGTTCAGCCAGGCCGAGCGCAGCCGCCGGGGCTCGCCCGCGAGCCGGATGTCCGGGAGGGCGTCCGCGATGGCCTGGAAGATCAGCCGGATCTCCAGCTCCGCCAGGCTCTTGCCGAGGCAGAAGTGCGGTCCGCCACCGCCGAAGCCCAGATGGGGGTTGGGGTCGCGGGTGATGTCGAAGTCCTCGGGGCGGTCGAAGACCTCGGGGTCGTTGTTGGCGGAGGAGTAGAAGACCCCGACCCGCGCGCCCGCCTCGATGCGCTGTCCGCCCAGCTCGGTGTCCTGGGTGGTGGTGCGCTGGAAGGACATCACGGGGGTGGCCCAGCGCACGATCTCGTCGGCGGCGGTGGCCGGGCGCTCGGCCTTGAACAGCTCCCACTGGTCGGGGTGGGTGAGGAAGGCGTGCATGCCGTGGCTGATGGCGTTGCGGGTGGTCTCGTTGCCGGCGACGGCGAGCAGCAGGACGAAGAAGCCGAACTCGTCCGAGCCCAGATTGCCCTCGTCCTCGGCGGCCACCAGCCGGCTGACGATGTCCTTGGCCGGGCACGCCTTGCGGTCGGCGGCGAGGTTCATGGCGTACGAGATCAGCTCCATGGCCGACTCGGCGCCGATCTCCTCGGTGATGGCCAGTTCCGGATCGTCGTACGCGACCATCTTGTTGGACCAGTCGAAGATCTTGGACCGGTCCTGCTGGGGGACGCCGATCAGCTCGGCGATCGCCTGCAGCGGCAGTTCGCAGGCGACATCGGTGACGAAGTCCCCGCTGCCGCTCTCCCGGGCACCTGCCACGATGCGTTGCGCGCGGTCGCGCAGGGCGTCCTCGAGGGCGCGGATGGCGCGCGGGGTGAAGCCGCGCTGGACGATCTGGCGGACCCGGGTGTGCTCGGGCGGGTCCATATTGAGCATGATCAGCTTCTGGACGTCGATCTGGTCCCGCTGGATGTGCTCGTTGAAGCGGATGATCGCGGTGTTGGCGTGGGAGGAGAAGATCTCCGGCCGGGTGGAGACCTCCTTGACATCGGCGTGGCGGGTGACGGCCCAGTAGCCGTCGTCGCCGAAGCCGGCGATGCCGTGGGGCTGGGGGATCCAGCACACCGGGGCGGTCTGCCGCAGCCGGGCGAGCTCCGGGAGTGGCACGCGGTGCTGATGGAGGTCGGGGTCGGTGAGGTCAAAGCCTTCGGGGAGCGCTGGACAGGACATGGCCACTCCAGAGATCTGACGGGAGATCTGACGGCCTATCAGAAGTGTCCGCAACGTAGTAACGGGTTCTACAAGTCGCAAGAGAGAACGCGGCCATTGTTTCGGGGGATTGGTGCCGCTCCAGGTCCGCTCAACCCCTGCACAACCCTTGCGCCGCCGGGCCGGGCCTCAGCAGACTGAGCTGAAGAACTAGAACGCGTACTAGTTCTGGCGCGGGCGCTGCCGGGAGCCCCGCGGATGCGATGAGAGGACGAGACAGCCATGGCCGCGGAACCCGTCATCGTCGAAGCCGTACGCACTCCCATTGGCAAGCGCGGAGGCGCGCTCGCCAACCTCCACCCCGCCTATCTGCTCGGCGAGACCTACCGCGAACTCCTCGCCCGTACCGCTATTCAGCCCGACTGCGTCGAGCAGATCGTCGGCGGCACGGTCACCCATGCGGGGGAGCAGTCGATGAACCCCGCGCGCACCGCCTGGCTGACGATGGGCCTGCCGTACGAGACCGCGGCGACGACGGTGGACTGTCAGTGCGGCTCGTCGCAGCAAGCCAACCATATGGTGGCCAACATGATCGCCACCGGTGTCATCGACATCGGCATCGGCTGCGGGGTCGAGGCCATGTCGCGGGTGCCGCTGGGCAGCGGCTCCAAACACGGCCCGGGCAAACCGTTCCCGGAGGAGTGGAACGTGGATCTGCCCAATCAGTTCCAGGCCGCCGAGCGGATCGCCCGCCACCGCGGCCTGACCCGGGAGAACGTGGACGCCCTCGGGCTGATCTCCCAGGAACGGGCGGCGCGGGCCTGGGCGGAGGAGCGGTTCAAACGCGAGACCTTCGCGGTGCAGGTGCCCACGACCGAGGAGGAACAGAGCGCCGGAGAGGGCATGTGGCGGGCCGTCGACCGGGACGAGGGGCTGCGCGACACCAGCATGGAGGCGCTCAGCGGGCTCAAGGCCATCATGCCGACCGCCGTGCACACCGCGGGCAACTCCTCCCAGATCTCCGACGGCGCGTGCGCGGTGCTGTGGGCCTCCAAGCGGATGGCCCGGGCACTGAAGCTGCGCCCACGCGCCCGCATCGTGGCCCAGGCCCTGGTCGGCACCGATCCGCACTTCCATCTGGACGGGCCGATCGACGCGACGAAGGCGGTGCTGGGCAAGGCCGGGATGACGCTGAAGGACATCGATCTGGTCGAGATCAACGAGGCGTTCGCCTCGGTGGTGCTGTCCTGGGCGCGGGTCTTCGGACAGGACCTGGAGAAGGTGAACGTGAACGGCGGCGCGATCGCGCTGGGGCATCCGGTGGGGGCCACGGGGGCGCGCCTGATCACGACGGCGCTGCATGAACTGGAGCGCGCGGACAAGGAATTCGCGCTGATCACGATGTGCGCGGGTGGGGCGTTGGCTACGGGGACGATTATTCAGCGGCTGTAGGAAGCTCCGTCCGTGTCCGCGTCCGTGTCCGTGTCCGTGTCCGCGGACGGACTCCGGCCGTCCGCCCGGCGTCCGTCCGCGGCCTCGAAGGTGGCCGGGGCTTCGAAGGCCGCGCGGCGGGTCGCTCGGCGCAGCGCCTTGAGGATGGCGCCGCCGAGGGTGAGGGTGAGCACCATCGTGACCACGGCGCGCGGCAGATCCCAGCCCAGCGAGGTGGCCAGGCAGTACGCCACGAAGCGGGCGAGGTTCTCGCCGAGCGGATCGCCGGGGACGTAGGAGATCCCCGAGGCCATGCCCTGCATCAGGGTCCAGCCCTGTAGGTTCATGGCCGTCCCGTAGGCCACGGACGCCACCGCCCCGTACCCGGCGAGCAGCAGCGACTCCGCCCGGCCGCGCAGCCGGGCGGCGCCGGGCAGCAGCCCCGCACCCATCGCCACCCAGCCCATGGCCAGCATCTGGAACGGCATCCACGGCCCCACGCCACCGGTGAGCAGCGCGGACGCGAACATCGACACGGCGCCGAGGACGAAGCCGAAACCGGGGCCCAGCACTCGCCCCGACAGCACCATCAAAAAGAACATCGGCTCGATCCCGGCCGTCCCCGCGCCCAGCGGCCGCAGGGCGGCGCCTGCCGCCGCCAGGACCCCGAGCATCGCGATGGCCTTGGCGTCCAGACCGGAGTCCGCGATGGTCGCCACGACCACGGCCAGCAGCAGCGGAAGGAGCGCGGCGAACAGCCAGGGCGCGTCGGCGGCGTGGGTGGTGATCCCGGAGTCGCCCGGTGCGAACAGCGGCCAGCCGAAGGCGACGACACCGATCGCGGAGACGAGGGCGAGCGCCGCCACCGAGCGCGGGCCGAGGCGTACGGCCCGGATGCGGCCGCTGGAGGCCGGGGTCGGTTTCGTGCCGTACGCCGCGGTCGGCCTCGTGTCGTACGCCGTGGTCGGTTGGGCGCCGTATGCCGCGGTCGGCTCGGTGCCGTTCGCCGCCGTCGGCACGTTCGCCGCCGTCGGCTCCGTGCCGTATGCCACCGTCGGCTCCGCGTCGTGCGCTCCGGCGCGGCGCGGCTCGCTGCCCAGATGCCGCCGCCCGCTCACGGTGTTCCCTCCAGCGCCTCGCGCACCTGTGGCACCGTCAGCCACGGCAGCGGCGCCAGCACCTTGGCCACCTGCGGGGCGAACGCGGGGGAGGACACCACCACCTCCGCCGTGGGCCCGTCCGCGACCACCTCGCCCTCGGCCAGGATGACGACGCGATGGGCGAGTTCGGCCGCAAGCTCCACATCGTGGGTGGCCAGCACGATCGCATGGCCGTCCGCGGCCAGCCCGCGCACCATCTCCACCAGCCGGGCCTTCGCCGCGTAGTCGAGGCCGCGCGTCGGCTCGTCGAGCAGCAGCAGCGGCGGACGGGCGGTGAGGATGACGGACAGGGCCAGCGCCAGCCGCTGTCCCTCCGACAGATCGCGCGGATGGGCGGTGTCCGCCACCTCCGGCAGCAGCCGGCCGACGAGCTCGCGGCAGGTGCCGGGCGCCGCGCCCGCGTCCTGGTCGGCCGCCGCGCATTCGGCGGCGACCGTGTCCGCGTAGAGCAGATCGCGTGGCTCCTGCGGTACGAGGCCGACTTGGCGCAGCAGTTCGGCGGGGCGGATGCGATGCGGTACGACCCGGCCCGGGCCGACCCGCACCGACCCCGAGGCCGGTTCATGCAGCCCGACCAGACTGGCCAGAAGCGTGGACTTGCCCGCCCCGTTGCGTCCCATCAGCGCCACGGTCTCGCCCGGCCGCACCGACAGGTCCACCCCGCGCAGCGCCTCGACCCGGCCGTGGCGCACGGACAGCCGCGCCACCTCGCCTATCGGCTCGCCCGGCGGCGGATCGGCCACCGCCCGCGGGGTGAGCGACGCCAGCCGCTCCCGCAGCGGCCCTGCCTTGCGGCGCGCGTCCCGTACGGACAGCGGCATCGGCGCCGGCCACCCCGCGAGGCCGCCCAGCGCCACCACGGGCGGCTGGACGGGCGACACCGGCAGCAGCTCGGCCGGTGCGCCGGTCAGCGGGGCGGCGCCGGGGGAGGGCAGCAGGATCATCTGGTCCGCGTACTGCACCACCCGCTCCAGGCGGTGCTCGGCCATCAGCACGGTGGTGCCCAGGTCGTGCACGAGCCGCTGCAACACGGCCAGCACCTCCTCGGCCGCTGCCGGGTCGAGCGCGGAGGTCGGTTCGTCGAGGACCAGGACGCGGGGGTGGGTGGTGAGCACCGAGCCGATCGCCACGCGCTGCCGCTGCCCGCCGGAGAGCGTGGCGATGGGACGGTCCCGCAACTCGGCGAGGCCCAGCAGGTCCAGCGTCTCCTCGACCCGGCGGCGCATGGTGTCCGGCGCGATGCCGAGGGACTCCATGCCGTAGGCCAGCTCGTCCTCGACGGTGTCGGTGACGAAGTGCGCGAGCGGGTCCTGCCCCACGGTGCCGACGACGTCGGCCAGTTCACGCGGCTTGTGGATACGGGTGTCCCGGCCCGCGACGGTGACGCGGCCGCGCAGGGTGCCACCGGTGAAATGCGGTACGAGACCGGAGACGGCACCCAGCAGTGTCGACTTGCCGGCCCCGGACGGACCGACCAGCAGACACAGCTCGCCCTCGGGGACGGTCAGGTCCACCCCCGCGAGTGCGGGCCGCGCCGCCCCGACGTAGTGGACCGACACCTGCTCGAACCGAATCACTGCGTGGCCTCCTCGGGCCCGGCCCCGGCTCGCTCGCCCTCTCGCTCGCCGGGCGGGATGTGTGCGGTGGGGGTGGGGTGGCTGTCGGGGGCCTTGTCCGGCGTAGCCGGTTCGTGGGCCGGAGTCCGGGTCGGTGCCGGGGAGGCGAAGGCCGGGAGCAGGCCCAGCAGTACCCCCGCCGCGGGCCACAGCGGCAGCGTCGGGGTGGTGAGCGGGACGACGGCCGGCTGGAGGGCCCCGGGGGCGTACGAGGCGGCGCGGATCATCAGCGCCGCGACCGCCGCACCCGACCCCGCCACCAGCCACGCCCGGACGCCCCAGCGGTCCGGGCGGTAGCGGCTGCGTACCGAGCGGCGGCCGCCCAGCCACAGTCCGCCGAGCGCGGCGGCGAGGCCCGCGAGCAGCAGTGGCAGACCGTAGCCCGCGCCCTCGGCCGCGAGCAGGCCGTACGTACCGCAGCAGACGCCGAGCAGCCCGCCCAGCGTCAGTGCGGTGGTGGTACGGGCGACGGCGGGCGGGACGTGGGCCGTGCGGCCGTAGCCGCGCGCGTCCATCGCCGCCGCCAGGGCGACCGACCGTTCCAACGCGCCCTCCAGCACCGGCAGTCCGACCTGCAGCAGCGCCTTCACCCCACGGTCGGGGCGGCCGCGCAACCGGCGGGCGGAGCGCAGCCGCCGGACGTCCGCCACCAGATGCGGTGCGAAGGTCATCGCCACCACGACCGCCACCCCGGCCTCGTAGAGCGCGCCGGGCAGCGACTTGAGCAGCCGCGCCGGGCTGGCCAGCGCGTTCGCGGCGCCGACGCAGATCAGCAGGGTGGCCAGTCGGAGCCCGTCGTACAGCGCGAACACCAGCCCCTCGGCCGACACCCGGCCGCCGATCCGCACCCCCTGCGCCCAGTGGGGCAGCGGGACTTCGGGGAGCGTGAAGAGCACCCGGGTCCCGGGGATCGGCGAGCCGAAGAAGACCGCGAAGAACAGCCGGATGGCCAGCACCACAAGGCCCAGCTTGAGGAACGCGGTGTACGAGCGGGCCCACGGGGCGTCCGTGCGGCGTACGGCCACCACATAGCCCGCGACCGCGATGAGCAGCCCCAGCAGCAGCGGGTTGGTGGTCCGGGACGCGGCCGTGGCCAGCCCGAGCGCCCACAGCCACCAGGCCCCCGCGTGCAGCGCGCTTCCGCTGCGCGGGGCACCGGCTCGCGGGCGGGTGCGGAACCCGGTGCGGTTGCGGCGCGGGGCGGTGGCGTCAGGAGTGGCGCGCGGTGACGGCATGGTGGTCATCCGCGCGCTCATACGCGACGGCGGCGCGCCTGCCACACCGCCGCGGCGCCGAGCAGGACGACGGCGGCGAGCCCACCGATCAGTCCGGCGGAGGGGCCACTGGAGGCGCTGTCGTCGCTCGCCTCGCCGCCGTCGCCCTTGGGGGCGGCGTGGGCGTTTCCGGACGTGGCCACCTTGTCACCGCAGCCCGACTCCGGATATCCGGCGATGGCGCAGAGCAGCGCGGCGGAGTTGTAGCGCAGCGGCTTCGCGACCGCGGCGAGCGCTTCCCCGGCGGTCGCGTCCTCGCCGACCTGTGCGCACTTCGTACGGGGCGCGGGCGGCGTCCGGTGGTCGGGCGCGTCGGCGGCCGTGCCGAAGTCGAGGACCACCGCGACCCGTTTGGTGCCGTCCTTGGCCGGGGTGTCGGCACAGACGGCGGTGAAACCGGCCGTGCCGCGCGGCCGGGTGGCGTCGTCGGAGTCCTCGCTGACCGCGAAGCGGAAACCGATCACATCCCCATCGCCGGGCCGCGTCGACGAGGGCCCCTGGACGGCATAGGTCCAGCCTCCGCCGTCCCCGCCCCGCTGCCAGAACGACCAGTAGCGATACCCGTCGGCAGCCTGCGCGGGGGCGGCGCCGAACATCGCGAACAGGACGAGAACGGGCAGCAGCGCGGCGGCGAGGGACAACAGCAGCCGGGCGGCGCGGCTGCGCGGCGCCGAGGCCGTCTCCGTGTGCGGGGTCGACTTCACATCCGTGCGCAGGGTCAAAGCTGCCGCCTCTTTCGGCCGCTGATCAGGAAGCCGATGCCCATACCCGCGACCGCGCAGACTCCGACGGTCCACCAGACGCCGCCGACCCCGCCGTCGTCGCTCTTCTTCTCGCTCGCCTCGCTCTTGCCGTCCGACTCCGCGCCCGGGGCCGCCGCCTCGGGCTTCGGGCCGGTGGCGTTGAGCTGCTGTACGAGGTCGACGCCGCCGAAGTCGCGCGGGTCGGCGCCGGCCGCGTGGGCCGCGAGGATCAGCTTGGCGAGCGCGCCCGGGTCGCCCTTGGCCCAGGCCATCGCACCGCTGTCCTTGCCCTGCAGCCACTGCAGCGGCTTGCCCGCGGTCGCACTGTGCTCGCCTGCGGCGAGTGCCACCACCGCGTCGGCGGTGCCGCCGAAGTCGGGCTGGTCCTTGGCGCCGGGCATCGCGGACTTCAGATGCATATCGGTGGCGGACATGACGCGGGACAGATGGGCCAGCGCGGCCTCGGCGGCGTCCTTCGGCGTACCGGCTCCGTCTGCCTCGTCGGCCCCGCCCTCGCCGCCCTTACCGCCCGCGCAGCGCAGCGGCTCCGGGGCCGCGCCGCCGTCCTTGCCGACCGTCTCGAAGACGAAGCCCTTGCCCTGGGCGGCCAGCGCGGCGCTCGCGGTGGCCAGCTCATTGGCGACGGGCTTGCCCTTGTCCGCGGTGTACGCGAACGCCCCGCGCTCCTCCGCCTTCGCCGAGCAGCCGAGCTGCAGTCCGAGCAGCGCGTCGTACGGGCTCTTGCCGCCCTTGGAGTTCAGCTTCGCCGGGTCCTGACCCGTGGCGGCGAAGGCGCCGATCGCCGCCGAGGTGGAGTTGGCGTCGCTCGGCCCGCCCGGGTTCATGCCCCAGCCGCCGTCGTCGTTCTGGTGGCGCTTCAGCCAGCCGATGCCTTTCTCCACGGTGTCGGCGCGGCCGCCCACCGCGGCCAGTGCCTGGATCGCCGCCGCCGTCGCATCGGTGAACTCGCCCTTCTTCGGGTCGCACGCCTTCGAGGTGTCCGCGCGATACGCCGCGAAACCGCCGTCCGCGCACCCCTGCCCGGCCAGCCAGTCGATGGCCGACTTCGCCGGGGTGACGCCCACCGCGTCCTGGGCGAGCAGCGTCAGCGACTGCCGCCACACACCGTCGAACTTCGGGTCCTTGGCGCCGTAGAGCCCCTTGGAACGCCCGGCCGGGCTGTCATCGGCGACAGCGGCAGGCGCGGCGGCCGCACCCAGGGCGGCGCACAGGGCGGCGCACAGGGAAAGAGCCGCCACGCTGTGGCGAATGTTCATGGCTGTGGTGCCTCTCGGTCGGTGGACGGGCGCACGCAGCCGCGCACGGCCGTCCATCCGCGCGCGGAACGCTCCGCGACACGTCTGGCACCCGGCTCAGCTCCGCATACCTCGACGGTGCCGCCACCGGTCCTCCGGCGGCGGGAGCCTGCGTCGTCGCGCCCGCCCGGGTGTTCCGGCTCGTACGCCCCGTGGGGCGCGTTCACGGTTGCGGGTCAGCGCCGGAATCGCACCGGCTTCCCCCGATCGGACGCGTATGAAGTTTACGGACAGCTTATCCGCCGACTTATCGGACGACCTCAGCCGCCCTCCCTCGCCCTCAGCCCCCCACGGACGCCACTCGCCGATGCCGCCCATGGACGCCGGTCGCCCCGGACGAGAGTGAGGCACCGCGTCGTGGTGCCGTCGTCCTCCTCGATGTCGCGGCGGTGCGCGAAGCCGAGCCGGGCGAGCAGGGCCAGCGACGCGTCGTTGGCCGCCGTGACCGTGGCGTGCACCGCGCTCAGGCCGAGCGCGCCGAAGCCGTGGCCGACGACCGCCTCGGCCAGCTCCGTCCCCAGACCGCGCCCCCACGCCTCCGGCGCCAGCGCGTAGACGATCTCGTGGCCGCCGGTGATCTCGGTCGGCTTGATCTCGGCGTGGCCGACGTACCGGCCGTCCTCGCGGACGGCCCAGACGTCGAACAGCCGCCGGGCGTATACCTTGGTGAAGATCCGCCCGAACAGCGCCCGGTCCTCCGCCTCCGAAGCGGGCGTCCCGTCCCCCATCCAGCGGGACACCCGCCGGTCCTGGAACAGCGCCACGAAGGCGTCCTCGTCCTCGGGCCGGTACGGCTCGAGCAGCAGGCGCGCGGTGCGCAGCGTCGCGGTCATGCGCCGCGACGCTACGCGCCCGTACACCACCCGGCAATCCGATAACGCGGGGGCCGGGGACAGCGCGCTCTGCGCTACTACCCGCGGCGCCACCACTGGGCCAGGGACTTCCACCAGCGGCGACGGGCCTCGTGCTCGGAGCCGGACTCCGAGGCCGCGGACGTGGACGCCGTAGCGGTGGAATCCGTGTCGTCCGCCGACGGCTCGGTCTCGGCGGGACCGTCGTGCGACGAGGTCTCCCCGGCGACCGGCGGCGTGCTGCCGACCGCTCCCGCGCCCGTCGCCGTCGCCGCGGCGACCATCTCGGCCAGCGCCTCATCGGACTTGGCGGCCGTCCGCGGGTAGCGCACCGGCAGCGCGGCCAGGGCCCGGTGGAACGGGCCGGGCCGCCACTCCAACTCCTCGGCGGGTACCGCCAGTTCGAGGTCGGGGAGCCGGTCGAGGAGCTTCTCGATGGCGACGGCGGCGATGACCTGGGCCGGGTCCTTCGCGGGGCAGGTGTGCGGGCCCGCGCTCCAGGCCAGATGCGCCCGGTTGCCGCGCCGGTTCGACAGCAGATACGGGTCGTTGTTGGCGGCCGCCAGGCTGATGACGACGGGCTCGCCCTTGGGCAGCCGGTGTCCGTCGACGCTCACATCGTGGCGCGGATAGTGGATGCAGAAGTTCGCCAGCGGCGGGTCCTTCCACAGCACCTCGTTGAGCGCGTCCTCGATCAGCATGGTGCCGCCCGCGAGGGCTCCCGCGAACCGTTCGTCGGACAGCAGGAGCAACAGCCCGTTGCAGATCAGGTTCTGCTGGGGCTGGGTGCCCGCGCCGACGAGGACGACGATCTGGTGGACCAGCTCCTCGTCGGTCAGCTCGGAGGGGTGGGCGATCAGCCAGGACGTCATGTCCGGACCCGGAGTGGCCCGCTTGAGGGCGATGAGCTCGAAGAGGGTCTCCGCGAGGAGCACATTGGCCTGCTCGGAGTCCTCGGTGATGTCGAAGAGCGCCGAGAGCGACCTGACGAGCTTGTCGCTCAACTCGGGCGGACAGCCGAAGAGCTGGTTGAAGACGAGCAGCGGGAGCCGGGCGGAGTACTCCTTGAGCAGATCGGCCTCGCCCTTGGGGCCGAAGAGGTCGATGAGGAAGTCGGCGCTGCGCTCCACGTAGCGGCGCAGTGCGTGGATGTCCAGCCGGTCGAGGGTGTCGGAGATCGCCGCGCGCAGCCGGTGATGTGCCTCACCGTCGCTGCACAGCGCGTTCGGCCGGTACATCATCATCGGCACCACGGGGTTGTCCAGGGGGATGGTGCCGTCGGCGAGAGCCTGCCAGTGGCGCGCGTCCTTGGAGAACGACTCGGGGCTGCGCAGGATGTCCAGCGCGGTCTGATAGCTGGTGACGAGCGAGACGGGGACGCCGGGCGACAGCTCCACGGGCGCGATGTGCCCGTGTTCCCGCAGCCGCGCGTAGGTGGCGGCCGGGTCGGCGGCGAACTCGGGGCCGTGCAGCGACTCCAGCCGTTCCCCGGCCGGGGCCTGACCGGAGTGCGCGGGGCAGCCCGGGGGCGGTGTCGAACCGGCCGCCGGATCGGGTGCCGGGGCGGAATCCGGACCCGGTGTGGGGGCGGAATCCGGGCCTGGGGTGGGGGCGGAATCGCGGGTGGGGCTCGTCACGCATGCTCCTGCTGATACGGGGGTGAGTGCGCCGGAGCGGGTAAGGCTAGCTTCCGGTCAGGGCGACCCGCACCCCCCATCCGTCACTCACATCGCCTGGTACATCACGGGGTTGCTGCCCGGCACCGCTTCGGCCCTGCCCAGCTTCACCAGCCGGCGCAGATGCGCCTCCGCCTCCGAGACCGCGATGTTGCGGGAGCCGTAGGGGATCTGCTCCCAGGGGCGGTTCCACTCCATGGATTCGGCGAGCTGCCACGGGGTGAGCGGGGTGGTGAGCAGGGTCAGCAGCCCGGCCAGCCGCTCCTCGTGGTGGCTCAGCAGCGCGCGCACCCGCGCCGGGGCGTCGGTGAAGGCGTACTGATGGGCCGGGAGCACCTCGGCCGGGGCGAGGGCGGCGACGCGTTCGAGGGAGTCGAGATAGTCGCCGAGGGGGTCGATGACGGTCGTGTCGTCGGGGTCCTCGTAGAGCCCGATATGGGGGGTGATCTCGGGCAGCAGATGGTCACCGGAGAACAGGCGGCCATGGCCGGGCATGCCCTCGCCGGCCGCCGGGTGGGCCTCTTCGAGGTGGAGGCAGACATGGCCGGGGGTGTGGCCGGGGGTCCAGACGGCGCGCAGTCGGCGGCCGGGCAGATCGAGGAGTTCACCGGGGACGATCTCGCGGTCGGGGAGGGCGGGCCGCTGCCCCGGAAGGCCCGCGCGGCCGGCCGCGCGACCGGCGCGCAGCGGGGCCAGATGCTCCTCGGGCGCCCCGGCGGCGCTGAGCTTCTCCTCCAGGTAGATGAGCCAGCGGGAGGGCTCGGCCTCGCGGGTGCGCCGGACGACCTGGGCGTCGGCGGCGTGCATCGCGATCCACGCCCCGGACGCCTCCCGCACCTGGCCGGACAGCCCGTGGTGGTCGGGGTGGTGATGGGTGACGAGGACGCCGTGGACATCGGCCACGGAGGTGCCGCAGGCGGCGAGCCCGGCGGTGAGGGTGTCCCAGGCCGTGGGGTCGTCCCAGCCGGTGTCGATCAGGACCGGGCCGCGGTCGGTGTCGAGAAGGTGGACCAGGGTGTGCCCGAGTGGATTGTCGGGGATCGGGACCGGGATGCTCCACACTCCGCCGCCGTGCTCGGTCACCCGCGTCACCTGCGCCATCGGCTCCCCCTCTCCTCGACACAAGCATTGCTCACTATAGCTGGAACTGGTATCAGTTCTGATGCAGCGTCAGATATTGGCGGCCCCGGGTTCGGGCGAGCCGTCGGCCCCGGATCGGGCGGGCCAGTGGCGGTCCGCGATCGGGCGGGCTATTGGCGGTCCGCGATCGGGTGGGCTGGTGGCGGCTCCGAGTGCGGGCCTGCTGTCGGCGGCCCCGGGCGTGGGACAGCCGGACGTACCCCTCAGTCATCGGCCGGAGGCAAACGATGGGCGATCTCATCGAGCACGGGCAGCTCTTCATCGGCGGCACGCTGACCGACCCGGCGGGCGAGGACACCATCGAGGTCGTCTCGCCCCATACCGAGGAGGTCATCGGCCGGGTGCCGCACGCCGCGCGCGGCGACGTGGACCGGGCGGTCGCGGTGGCGCGGACGGCGTTCGACGAGGGCCCCTGGCCCCGGACGGACATGGCCGAGCGGATCGCGGTGGTCACCCGGATCAAGGACGCCATCGCCGTACGCCATGAGGAGATCGCCCGGGTCATCAGCGCGCAGAACGGCTCCCCGTACTCCTGGAGCGTCCTCGCCCAGGCGCTCGGCGCGATGATGGTGTGGGACGCGGCCATCACCGTGGCCCGCGACTTCGGCTACGAGGAGCGGCGGGCCGGGGTGCTCGGCCCGCTGCTGGTGCGCCGGGAGCCGGTCGGGGTGGTCGCGGCCGTGGTGCCGTGGAACGTGCCGCAGTTCGTGGCGGCCGCGAAACTGGCGCCCGCGCTGCTCGCGGGATGCTCGGTGATCCTCAAACCGTCCCCCGAGACACCGCTGGACTCCTACCTCCTGGCGGAGATCGCGGCCGAGGCGGGGCTGCCCGAGGGGGTGCTGTCGATCCTTCCGGCCGACCGCGAGGTCAGCGAGTATCTGGTCGGCCATCCGGGCGTGGACAAAGTGTCGTTCACCGGGTCGGTCGCGGCCGGCAAGCGGGTGATGGAGGTCGCCTCGCGCCATCTCACCCGGGTCACACTGGAGTTGGGCGGCAAGTCGGCCGCGGTGATCCTGCCGGACGCGGATCTGGAGGCGGCCGTCGCCGGGATCGTGCCCAACGCCTGGATGAACAACGGCCAGGCGTGTGTGGCCCAGACCCGGATCCTCGCCCCGCGCAGCCACTACGACGAGATCGCCGAGCGGTTCGCGGCCGCCGCCTCCGCCCTGGTCGTCGGCGACCCGCTGGATCCGGCCACCCAGGTCGGGCCGCTGGTGGCGCGGCGGCAGCAGAAACGGTCGCTGGACTACATCGCGCTGGGGCAGCGGGAGGGCGCCAAGGTGCTGACGGGCGGCGGCCGTCCGGAGGCCCTGGACACCGGCTGGTACGTGGAGCCCACGCTCTTCGGCGATGTCGGCAACGGCATGCGGATCGCCCGTGAGGAGATCTTCGGCCCGGTGATCTGTCTGCTGCCGTACGGGGACGAGGAGGAGGCGGCCCGGATCGCCAATGACTCCGACTACGGGCTGTCCGGCTCCGTCTGGACGGCGGACGTCGGGCACGGCATCGACTTCGCGCGGCGCATCCGCACCGGCACCTACTCGGTCAACACCTTCAGCCTCGACATGCTCGGGCCGTTCGGCGGCTACAAGAACTCCGGTCTGGGCCGGGAGTTCGGCCCGGAGGGGTTCTCCGCGTATCTGGAGCACAAGATGATCCACCTGCCCCAGGGCTGGGACGGGGAGACGGACTGATGGGAGACCGCTGGCGGATCGAGGTGGACCGGGGCGTGTGCATCGGCTCGGGGATGTGCGTGAGCACCGCGCCGGGCGGCTTCCGGCTCGACGGGGCGCGGCAGTCGCATCCCGTCGAGACGGAGGCCGATGCTTCCGAGGCGGTGCTCGCGGCGGCCGAGGGCTGCCCGGTCGAGGCCATCGCCCTGCGCCTGTCGGACACCGGTGAACAGGTCTTTCCCCCTGACGAGTAGCGGCTCCCCCAGCCGCGGTCGGCAGAGGTCAGACCCAGCCCTCGCACTGGGATATCCGTATGGCGTCCACGCGGTTGCGCGCCCCGGTCTTCCGGGTGATCGCGGCCAGGTAGTTGCGGATCGTCCCGGTGGACAGATGGAGCGTACGGGCGATCTCCGAGATGGAGGCGCCGTCGGCGGCCAGGGACAGCACGCCCAGCTCGCGCTCGGTCAGCGGGATCTTGGTCGCCTGGAGGAAGCCGTAGCCCAGCGCGTCATCGACATAGGGCTCCTTCCGTGCCACCCGCCGGATGGCCTCGATCAGCCGCTGCGGTGGGGCGTCCTTGTCGACGTACCCCAGTGCCCGGGCCTCATGGGCGCGGCGCAGTGGGCCCGGCCGCTCCGAGTTGACCAGCACCAGAAGTCCGCAGTCCCCGCCCTCCCCAGAGGCGGATGCCACGAACTTCCCCCATTCGCCCTTGCGCGCCGCCTTGTCGGCCGTCGGGCAGTCCGTGTCCACCACGCACACCTGTGGCTCCATGGAACGGGCTCTGCTACGCGCGTCACGCCAGGCACACGCGGCCGCCTCGATGTCTGGTTCGGCCCCTATGACCGAGGCCAGGGCCGTTCTCAGCAGCCCTGACTCGTGTACCAGAAGTAACCTGATCACGAACTTCTCCACCCCCCACGATGCGTTCTCTCGTCGCGCGCCGTTGTCGCTCTGTCGCGCGCCGTTCATGAATACCGGGATTGGGCAGGGCGTGAACGCGGAATTTGAGCCAAGAGGGGGCGCAAGGGCGCACAAACCATGTCCGGAAGCTCGAAGGGGCGCAAGAATTGGCCCATGCGCCCCTGATGTGCGGTACGCCCGACCTTGGTATGCGGTACGCCCGCGCCTGATGTGCGGTACGCCCGGTTACCGGGCCGGGGCGGGCGCCGTGAGGTCGATCAGTCGGCAGACGGTCTCGATGTCGATCTTGACCTGGGCGATCGAGGCGCGCCCCGAGAGCCAGGTGATCAGCGCCGAATGCCAGGTGTGCTCGATGACGCGGACCGCCGAGAGCTGCTCGGGCGTCGGGGAGTCGTCCAGGCCCATGGCGTCCAGGATGATCGCGGTGGTGAGCCGGGAGACCGTGTCCACCTCCGGGCTGACCGACCGGTCGGCGAAGGTGAGGGCGCGCACCATCGCGTCGGCCAGATGGGGTTCGCGCTGCAGGGCGCGAAAGGCGCGCATCAGGGTCTGGGCGACCCGGGCGGCCGGCTCCTCCTCGGTCGGCGGCCTCTTGCGCAACGTCTCGTGCATATGCTGCAGCTGGTCCTGCATCGTCGCGACCAGCAGATGGACCTTGGAGGGGAAGTAGCGGTAGAGGGTGCCGAGCGCCACCCCGGAGTTCTCCGCGACCTCGCGCATCTGGACCGCGTCGAAGCCGCCTCGGCTGGCCAACCGGGCGCTGGCGTGCAGGATGCGCCGACGGCGCGCCTCCTGTCGCTCGGTCAGCTGCAGGGCGGCTGGCTTGACTTCTGCGGTCATGTGTCCCACTTCGATGTGTTGCGTGTGCGGTCGGCGGCAAGCGGACGTCGTGCATGATGGCAGGGCGGGCCCGGGGCCTGCGAGTCACTGGAACTCGTTCTAGGCTAGCGCGGGTCCTCCCCGAAGCGCCCGTGTCCGCGCAGTTGAGGCAGGTTGCTGTCGCGGCAGCTGGGGCGGGTTGTCGCCGCGCGGCGCTCATGTGGCGCTCGCGACCGGGTCGGCGGGCGGCCCGCCCGGTGCACACGCCCGTCGTCAACTTCTTCCCGGTGCCCTGGCTACCGAGTGGTAGGGATCACCCGCCCCGGCCCTGGAGCGGCCATGTGGGGCAGGTATCTTCGTGACTCCTCAGGGGATGCGCTAGTGAAACTTGTTCTAGATAAACGGAAGCGGATACGCTCCCGCTGAACTGCACCAAGGAGGGGGCGCGAGTGACCGCAGAGGCCGCGCAGGAGACCGGGTCCGACCCGCTTCGAGCAGCGCCCCCCACCGCCACCGACGAACGGCCGCTGCGCATCGCCCTGCTCAGCTACAAGGGGAATCCATTCTGCGGGGGCCAGGGCGTCTATGTGCGCCATCTCTCCCGGGAGCTCGCCCGGCTCGGCCACACCGTCGAGGTCATCGGCGCCCAGCCGTATCCGGTGCTGGACGCCGAGGAGGGCGTCACCCTCACCGAGCTGCCCAGCCTCGACCTCTACCGCCAGCCCGACCCGTTCCGTACGCCCCGGCGCGAGGAGTACCGGGACTGGGTCGACGCCCTGGAGGTCTCCACCATGTGGACCGGCGGCTTCCCCGAGCCGCTCACCTTCAGCCTGCGCGCCCGCCGCCATCTCGCCGCGCGCCTCGGCCAGTTCGACGTCGTCCACGACAACCAGACCCTGGGATACGGGCTGCTGGGCCTGGACCGGCTCGGCTTCCCGCTGGTCACCACCATCCACCACCCGATCACCGTCGACCGGCAGCTGGAGCTGGACGCCGCCGACGGCTGGAAGCGCCGGTTCTCCGTGCGCCGCTGGTACGGCTTCACCCGGATGCAGAAGCGGGTGGCCCGGCGGCTGCCCTCGGTGCTCACCGTCTCCGGCTCCTCCCGCCGGGAGATCGTCGAGGACCTCGGGGTGCGGCCGGACCGGATCCATGTGGTGCACATCGGCGCGGACACCGGGCTCTTCTCGCCCGACCCCACCGTCCCTGTGACCCCCGGGCGCATCGTCACCACATCGAGCGCGGATGTGCCGCTCAAGGGTCTGGTGTATCTGATCGAGGCGCTCGCCAAGGTCCGCGCCGAGAACCCCGAGGCCCATCTGGTCGTCGTCGGCAAGCGGCCGCAGGAGGGACCGGTGGCCACCGCCATGGCGCGCCATGGACTCGAGGACGCCGTCGAGTTCGTCAAGGGCATCAGCGACGCCGAACTGGTGGACCTGGTGCGCGGCGCCCAGATCGCCTGTGTGCCCTCGCTGTACGAGGGGTTCTCGCTGCCCGCCGCCGAGGCCATGGCCACCGGCACCCCGCTGGTCGCCACCACCGGCGGAGCGATCCCCGAGGTCGCCGGACCCGACGGCGAGACCTGCCTGGCCGTACCGCCCGGCGACGCCGACGCGCTCGCCGCGGCCCTGATCCGGCTGCTGGGCGACGCCGACCTCCGACGACGGCTGGGCGTCGCGGGCCGTGAACGGGTGCTGCGCCGCTTCACCTGGGAACAGGCCGCCCGCGGCACCGTCGAGCAGTATCGCCGGGCCATCGGCGTATCCGCGCCGGCCGCCCGCCGCTGAGCCCCGCCCCCTGCCCCCTCCCGCCCCACGAACCCGCCGGACGAAAGCAGACCCCCGTGCTGACCGTCGATTTCTCCCGCTTCCCCCTCGCCCCCGGCGATCGCGTCCTCGACCTCGGCTGCGGCGCCGGCCGACACGCCTTCGAGTGCTACCGGCGCGGCGCCCAGGTCGTCGCGCTCGACCAGAACGGCGAGGAGATACGCGAGGTCGCCAAGTGGTTCGCCGCCATGAAGGAGGCCGGTGAGGCCCCGGCGGGCGCCACGGCCACCGCCATGGAGGGCGACGCCCTCGCCCTGCCCTTCCCCGACGACAGCTTCGACGTGGTCATCATCTCCGAGGTGATGGAGCACATACCCGACGACAAGGGTGTGCTCGCCGAGATGGTGCGGGTGCTCAGGCCCGGCGGCCGGATTGCCGTCACCGTGCCGCGCTACGGCCCCGAGAAGGTCTGCTGGGCGCTGTCGGACGCCTACCACGAGGTCGAGGGCGGTCATATCCGCATCTACCGCGCCGACGAACTGCTGGGGAAGATGCGCGAGGCCGGGCTGCGGCCGTACGGCACCCATCACGCACATGCCCTGCACAGCCCGTACTGGTGGCTCAAGTGCGCCTTCGGTGTCGACAAGGACGGTGACAAGGCGCCGCTGCCGGTGCGCGCGTACCACAAGCTGCTGGTATGGGACATCATGAAGAAGCCGCTGGCCACCCGGGTCGCCGAGCGCGCGCTGAACCCGATCGTCGGCAAGAGCTTCGTGGCCTACGCGACCAAGCCCCACACCCCGCGTGAGGACCAGGCGTGACGGCGCTCGGACCGCGCCCCGGCCCCCGCACCGAACGGCTCGCGCTGCCCGGCGTGCTCAGCCCCGAGCAGGTGCTGAGCACGGTCGAGTCCATCGCCGCCGTCCAGCACCCGGACGGTGCCATACCGTGGTTCCGCGGCCACCACCTCGACCCCTGGGACCACATCGAGGCCGCGATGGCGCTGGACACGGCGGGCGAGCACGAGCGCGCCACGGCCGCCTACCGCTGGCTGGTCCGGCACCAGAACCCCGACGGCTCCTGGTACGCGGCCTACCCCGACACCCCGGACGGCGTGGCCGCCGCCGACCCCACCGACCGCGGCCGGGAGAGCAACTTCTGCGCCTACGTCGCGGTCGGCGCCTGGCACCACTACCTCTCCACCGGCGACGACGCCTTCCTCGACGGGATCTGGCCCACCGTCTTCGCCGCCGTCGAGTTCGTCCTCGGGATGCAGCAGAGCGGCGGCCAGATCGGCTGGCGGCGCGGCGCCGACGGCACCATCGACTCCGACGCCCTGCTGACCGGCTCCTCCTCCGTCTACCAGGCGCTGCGCTGCGCCCTGGCCATCGCGGAGCACCGCGAGGAGCCCCAGCCCGACTGGGAGCTGTCGGCGGGGCTGCTCGGCCACGCCATACGGCACCACCCCGAGCGGTTCCTCGACAAGCGCCGCTACTCGATGGACTGGTACTACCCGGTCCTCGGCGGCGCCCTCACCGGCGCCGCCGCCAAGGAGCGCATCGAGGAGGGCTGGGACCGCTTCGTGGTCCCGGGGCTCGGGGTGCGCTGTGTCTCGCCCAACCCCTGGATCACCGGCGGCGAGAGCTGCGAACTGGCGCTCGCGCTCTGGGCGATGGGGGAGTCCGACCACGCGGTGGACATCCTGCGCTGGATCCAGCGGCCGCTGCGGGCCGAGGACGGGATGTACTGGACGGGCTACGTCTTCGAGGACGACGCGGTCTGGCCGGAGGAGCGCACCACCTGGACGGCCGGGTCGCTGCTGCTCGCCGTGGCGGCCCTGGGCGGCGACGAGGCGACCACGGCCGTCTTCGGCGGCGAGGGGCTGCCGCGGGGGCTGGACTCGGACTGCTGTGGCTAGGGTGCGTCCGGCTGATCGTGCCGCCGACGGCGGGCTTGTTCCCCTCCCCGCCCCTTTCCACAGCACCGATATGCGGCTCCGCCGCGTGGTGTGGCTCCGCCCCGGACCCCGGGGGCTCGGCTCCGCCGGACACCCGTAGGCCGTGGCCTGGTGCGCGCCCCGAGGGGCGCGGGGCTGTGTCGATATGCGGCTGCGCCCCATGGGGTCTGGGGCGGAGCTCCAGTTTCGGGGAGGGGCGGGTAGGGGAATGGGCCCGCCGCAGGCGTGCCTAGCCGCGCCGCAGCCGCCCCGCGATGGCGTGGCCGATGAAGAGGTACACCACGGCCGGCAGGCCGTAGTTGAGGACGGTCCGGAGCCAGTCCGTGTCCATGGTGAACAGGTCATGGGACCAGCTCGCGAGCCAGCTCGCCGCGTCATGGACCACCGTGACGAGGTCGTTGGCGCGGTTCGCGTCGAGCAGGGCGAACAGAATCCAGAGGCCGAGGATGACGGCCATGACGTCCGCGACGACCGCCACGACGGTCGCCGCCTGGTTGCTTCCGTGGCGATAACTTCGTGACATGCCTCACGTGTTGCCCGCCTCCGCAGAGCCAAACTAGGATGCGGCCGCACACCCGTACGACGCGCTCAGCCCGCCAGCTCCGCCAGCACCCGCAAGGTCTGCGGATCCGGCGCCAGCGCCAGCAGATCCGTGATCGGGCCCTTGCGCCACAACTCCAGCCGCTCCGCGATCCGCTCACGCGGCCCGACCAGCGAGATCTCATCGGCGAACGCGTCCGGCACCGCGTCGATCGCCTCCGCGCGCCGGCCCGCCAGGAACAGCTCCTGCACCCGGCGCGCCTCGGCCTCGTAGCCGAAACGGGCCATCAGGTCGGCGTGGAAATTGCGGGCCGCGTGGCCCATCCCGCCGATGTAGAAGCCGAGCATCGCCTTCACCGGCTTCAGCCCCTCCGCCACATCGGTGCACACCCGCACCTGTGTCATCGGCGCCACCATGAAGCCGTCCCGCGCGTCGGCCAGCGTCTCCTGATAGAGCTCCGTCCGCGACGGCGACCAGTACAGCGGCAGCCAGCCGTCGGCGATGCGCACGGTCTGGGCGATGTTCTTGGGCCCCTCCGCCCCGAGCAGCACCGGCAGATCGGCGCGGAGCGGATGGACGATGGGCTTCAGCGGCTTGCCGAGACCGGTGGCGTCCGGACCGGCGTACGGATGCGGGTGGTAGCGCCCGTCGAGCCGCACCGGCGCCGCACGGCCCAGCACCTGCCGGATGACCTCGACATACTCACGGGTCGCCGTCAGCGGACTCTTGGGGAACGGGCGTCCGTACCAGCCCTCGACCACCTGCGGCCCGGACAACCCCAGCCCCAGCATCATCCGGCCGCCGGAGAGATGGTCCAGGGTGAGCGCCTGCATCGCGGTGGCGGTGGGGGTGCGGGCGGCCATCTGGGCGACCGCCGTGCCGAGCGCGATCCGGGAGGTGTGCGCGGCGAGCCAGGTGAGCGGGGTGAAGGCGTCCGAGCCCCAGGACTCGGCGGTCCACACCGAGTGGTAGCCCAGCCGCTCCGCCTCCTGGGCGAGTTCCAGATGACGGGGGTCGGGGCCACGGCCCCAGTAGCCGAGCGCCAGACCGAGCCGCATGGAAGCCCCCTCGTTCCGCCGGACAGGGTGGAGAGGCGACTGACGGCAGGTCAGCCGCACCGGCCGGACTGTACGGGCCGGGGGCGCACATGGCAACGGCCCCTCGCCCGAGCGTTACGGGCGAGGGGCCGTTGGCGGTCATGCGCGACGCGCGCGGGGGCGCGTCATGGAACGCGCGGCTCGGCTCGGCTCAGCCGCGCTGGATCCCCGTGGTGTCCTGCAGCACGCCGCGACGGCCGTCCTGCGTCTGGGCGACCAGCGCCTGACCGCGCTGCTCCACCGCGAGGTACCAGGTGCCGGGGGCCAGTTCGGCGATGGTGCTCGACGAACCGTCCTCGGCGTACAGCGGGCGGGCCACCGGCACCGCGAACCAGAACGGGGCGAAGTCCCCGCCGCCCGAGGGCGCCGGGGCCGGGGCCGGCTGGCCGCCGAAGGACTGGCCGGGCTGCGGCTGCCCCGGCTGGGGCTGACCGGGCTGGGGCTGACCGGGCTGGGCGCCGTACGGCGCGGGGGCGCCGGGCTGGGCACCACCCGGGTAGCCGTACCCCGGCTGCGGGCCCTGGGCACCGTACGGAGCCGGGGCCGGACCGGAGGCGTTCAACAGCGGGGCCTTCAGGGCCGGGACGCGCTGGGTGAGCAGCGCGACCGCCGCCATCGCCAGCGTGCCGATCAGGCCGAGGATCTGTCCGACGCCCTTGTCGACCCCCTCCGGGCCACCGATGATCGTCCACAGCGAGCTCCAGGCCGCGAAGACCGCGAGCGCCGTGCCCCACTGGTCGAGCGAGAGCCCGAAGAGGTTGCGGCCCGCGGGCTGGAAACGAGCGGAGACGATGAGCACCGCGGCGATCACACCGGCAAGGAAGATCGACGGCAGTACGGGGAAGAAGTCGGACTTCCATCCGTTCTCACCGGCGTCCTTGCAGAAGCTGCTGCCACCGCAGTCGATGGTGTAGAAGTCGAGGAAGGAGGCGATGAACAGCAGCACCGCTGCTCCGATCACCACGCCGTCGCCTCGAGTGAGCGAGCGGATGTTCAACGTGAGGTCCTTTGTCGGTTTCGTCTTAACGTAGCGCTGCCGCCAGGCGCGTGGCGCGAAGGCGTCGGGGGTGGGCCCCATCGTACGGGTGAATCTGCCTGCGGAGACCGGGGGTGGCCCATCGGTATCCCGCTCGTGACCTCCCGTTCGGTTGTGGGAGCGCTACTCGTTCAAGAAGTCCGTAATGCCCTGTGCGACACCGTCCGCCGCGCGCTCGCGCCAGGCCTTGTCGGTCAGTTCGGCGGCGTCCTGGGAGTCGCGCATATTGCCGCACTCGATGAACACCTTGGGGACGGTGGAGAGGTTGAGCCCGCCCAGATCGCCCCGGACGTCCAGCCCGCTGCCGTCGGCGATGTACCGCGCGGGCTCGCTGCCGGTGGCCTTGGCGAACCGGCTGCGCAGCCGCTCGCCGAGCCGGCGGGAGGGAGCGGTGATGGCGGAGGTGTCCGCGCCGCCGCCCCGGACGGACTTGGGCAGGATCACATGGAAGCCGCGCTCCCCGGCGGCCGCGCCGTCCGCGTGCACGGAGACCACGGCGTCGGCGTGGGCCTTGTTCCCGATCTCCGCACGCTCGTCCACACACGGCCCGTACGGCCGGTCGCCGTCCTGGGTGAACCGCACCGTGGCGCCGCGCGCTTCGAGCAGGGTGCGGGCGCGGCGCGCCACATCGAGGGTGAAGGACGCCTCGGCATAGCCGGAGTTGGTGGCCGTGCCGGTGGTGTCGCACTCCTTCTCGTCGGTGCCGATGTCCACGAGCCGGGCGATCTGCGAGGGGTGGTCGCGGTTGTTCGGATTGTGGCCGGGGTCGAGGACCACGACCTTGCCCGCGAGGGGCTTTCCGGACCCGGACTGCTTTCCCGACGCGTTTCCGGACGGCGTCGGCGGCGAGGGCGCGGCGGGCGCACCGGACGACGGGGGCGAGGGGGAGGACGTCGAGGAGGTCGTGGGCGCGCCCACCCCGTCCGCGCCGTCGTCCTTCGCATCTCCTACCGAACTCCACAGCAGCCAGCCGGCGAAGCAGGCGGGTATCAGCGCCGCCAGAACGATGGCGAGGGTGCCGCCGCGGCGACCGGGCTCAGGAGGAAAGCTGCCGTTGGACACGCGGGCGATGGTAGTCGTGCCGCCGCTGCGCCGTTGCCCGGTATCGCGCTACGGCCGGGTACGCGGCTCAGGCGGCCGGGGCGGTCGCGGTGCGGCGCAGTACGCGCAGCGAGCGGGTCGCGGAGACCTCGGCGAACGCGCCGGAGTCGAGCGCGCGCCGGTAGATCCGGTACGGCGCCTGGCCGCCGTCGGCCGGGTCCGGGAAGACGTCGTGGATCACCAGCAGTCCGTCCGCCGCGAGATGCGGTGCCCAGCCCTCGTAGTCGGCGCTCGCATGCTCGTCGGTGTGCCCGCCGTCGATGAACACCAGCCCCACCGGCCGCCCCCACACCGCCGCGACCCGCGGCGACCGCCCGACCACGGCGATGACATGGTCCTCCAGCCCCGCCCGGTGGAGGGTGCGCCGGAAGGTGGGCAGCGTGTCCATCCGCCCCACCTCCGGGTCGACCACCTCCGGGTCGTGGTACTCCCACCCCGGCTGCTGCTCCTCCGAGCCCCGGTGATGGTCCACGGTCACGACGACCGTCCCCGCCGCGCGAGCGGCGTCGGCCAGCAGGATGGTGGAGCGCCCGCAGTACGTACCGACTTCGAGCAGCGGCAGCCCGAGCCGACCGGCGACGTCGGCCGCGGCCGCGTGCAGGGCCAGCCCCTCGTCCAGCGGCATGAACCCCTTCGCCCCTTCGAAGGCGTCGAGCACGGTGCGATCGGGAACCACGGAAGCGGCGGCGGCAGCAGACTGAGTCACCGGCCCATCCTCCCGTACGACGTCCCCGGCGGGCCGGGGAGGGGTCGGTGCCGGTCGCGCGGGTCCGCTACACCGCGACGAGACGGACCTTCTCCCCGCAGAGCTTCGTCATGTCATCGAGGTCCGAGGTGAGCATGACGACGGGGCGACGCCGGCGCAGTGCCATCTCGGCGACCGCGGCATCGATGGCGTACTCGTGTCCGTGCAGCCCGGCGGCGATCAGCAGCGCGGAGGCGCGCTTCGCGTCCTCGTCGCCGACGGGCACGATCCGTGTGCCCGACAGGACCCAGGCCAGCCGCGGTTTGTCGGTCCGGCGGTGCGCGGCTTCGATGATGGTCAGCGCGCTGATCACCACTTCCATGCCGCGCTTGCGGGCTTCCGCGACCAGAGCGACCGCAGGCTCGTGATCGTTCACCAGCTTTGAGAGGCCCTCGCAGTCGAGGACGAGGGTGCCCTCGTGGCTCAGCTTGCGGCGGGCCACTGGCCCTCCTCGGCGAACACCTCGTCGAAGACCCGTCGTGCCCGCTCCTGCTCGTCCTCGGAAACCGGCCCTTTGCGGCGCTCGTAGTCGGCCAGGTACTCATCGAGGATCTGACCGCGCAGTTCCCGCTCCACCGCCTCGGTGATGAACGCGGAGAACTCCCGCTTGCCGACCCGTCGGCGAATCGCCTCGGCCGTGCCCTCCGGGAGGGAGAGGCTCACCCTGGTGGCCGGTCCCTCTCCGACGCTGTACGGCATCTCGTCCATGGGGCGAGATTATCAAAGGAGTAGGAATCGTGTCCGCACGCTCACAGCCAGCCATTCTGGCGGGCGGCGCGGACGGCTTCCATGCGGTTGCGGGTCTGGGTCTTGCCGATGGCCGAGGAGAGGTAGTTGCGCACGGTGGCGGGGGACAGGTGGACCTTGGCCGCGATGTCCGCGACCGTCGCCCCGTCCACCGCCGCCGAGAGCACATCGCGTTCGCGCTGGGTCAGCGGGTTGGGGCCCGCGCTGAGGGCGGCGGCGGCCAGGCCCGGATCGATGACGCGCTCACCGGCCAGGACCCGGCGGATCGCCACCGCCAGCTCCTCGACCGGGCCGTCCTTGACCAGGAAGCCGGCCGCGCCCGCCTCCATCGCGCGGCGCAGATAGCCGGGGCGGCCGAAGGTGGTGAGGATCAGCACCTGGCACTCCGGAAGCGCCTCGCGCAGCGCGGCGGCGGCGTCCAGACCGCTGCGGCCGGGGAGTTCGATGTCGAGCAGGGCCACATCGGGCCGGGTCTCCAGGGCCCGTGGCACGATCTCGTCGCCGTTCCCGAGCTGTGCGACGATCTCGAAGTCCTCCTCCAGCCCGAGCAGCAGGGCGAGTGCGCCCCGCATCATCCCCTGGTCCTCGGCCAGCAGGAGCTTGATCACGCCCTTCGCGTCGTTCGCGTCGTTCACGCCCTGCGTGTCGCTCACACCGTCCGCGTCGTTCACGCCGTCCGGGCCTCCTTGACCTCGGGCTCCATCGGATCCTCCGTATCCACCGGCAGTTCGGCCACGAGCCGGAAGCCGCGGCGCGCGCCGGGGCCGGACTCCAGCGAGCCGCCCGCCGCGGACAGCCGTTCGGCCAGGCCCTTGAGGCCCGTACCGCCGATGGCGCCCTCTGCCGCTTCGCCGCCCGCCGTGCTCGTCGCGCCCGTACCGGTGGCACGGGAGCCTACGCCGCCCCCGTCGTCCGTGATCTCCAGCCGTATCCGGTCCATACCGCCGCGGACCTCGATCTCGCAGCGGGCCGCCCCACTGTGCCGCACCACATTGGTGACGCCCTCGCGGACCACCCACCCCAGCAGCGCCTCGGTCTGCGGGGCCAGCGGCGGTCCGGAGCGGCGGACGGCGGCCTCGATACCGGCGGCGTCCAGTGCTGAGCGGGCCCGGTCCAGCTCGGTGGCCAGGCTGCCCTCGCGGTAGCCGGTGACGGCCTCGCGGATCTCGGTGAGCGCCTGCCGTCCGACCGCCTCGATGTCCGCGGCCTGCCCCAGCGCGGCCTCCAGGTTCTTCGGGGCGAGCCGGCGCACCGCCTCGGCCTTGACCACGACGACCGACATGGTGTGGCCCAGCAGATCGTGCAGATCGCGGGAGAACCGCAGCCGTTCCTTCTCCACCGCCGTACGGGCCAGCTCCTGGCGGGTGGCGCGGAGCTGGGCGACGGTCTCGAAGAGCGACAGGATGGCCGCCGTCACCAGGCCGGACAGGATCGTCCCGTACGAGACCGTGAGCGAGTCCGAGGCGCCGCCGCGGAACCCGGCGATGATCCCGGCGGAGCCGGACAGGGCGAGGATGACCGGTCCCAGCGGCCGCTTTCCCCCGCGCAGCACGATCCCGGAGGCCAGCGACAGCAGCGGGAAGCACAGCAGCCAGTCCCCGGCGTAGCCGATGCCCAGCGCGTAGGTGACGGCCGCCAGCCCGGCGAGCGCCAGCAGCGGGGCCCGGGTGTGGCGGCGGCGTTCGTCCAGGCTGGTGTAGATGGTGGTCACGTAGAGCGCGACGAAGGCCGCCGCCCCCGCGCCGCCGAGCCAGGGCAGAGGGGTCTTCCCCTTGAAGAGCGCCTGCACATCCCCCGAGAGCATGAAGAGCCAGGGCAGAAAGGCGCGGCGGCCCGGCGGCTTGAGGCGCTCGATGTGCGCGGCGGTGGCATACATGCGTCCGACCTTACGGATGCCCTTATGAGCTGGGCAGATGCGGATGTCGGGGGATGGCCGTGACATTTGTCCTGGGGCCTTCGTCACCCCGGGCAGCGGTCTTTGAAGGTCATCCGATGGCGGTCTGAACGTCCACCTGATGGGCCGTCAGCACTCTTCCCCCTGGGGAGCGATTGGGCTATACAGGGTGCCATCGGCTAGAACGCGTTCTACATATCCATGCGAGCGACGCGACCCGGCCGACCAGCGACGACCCCGGCACGGCCGACGGTGCGGACGGGCGGGCCGGGGTCTTCGGACCGTGGCCGAGCGAGCGGACCAAGGAGTGCTGTCGCCCTATGCCCATCGATGCCGCCAAGGCCATCTCGGCCGAACCCCGCAGCACCGCTCTCACCTGGGGGCACAAGGACATCCAGCTCTACCACCTGGGCATCGGCGCCGGAATCCCCGCCACCGACCCCGAGGAGCTCCGGTACACGCTGGAGAGCAGGCTCCATGTGCTCCCCAGCTTCGCCACCGTCGCGGGCGGCGGCATGGCCGTCGCCGGGGGCATGAGCGCCCCCGGGATCGACGTCGACCTCGCCGCCGTGCTGCACGGCGGCCAGACCGTCGAACTGCACCGGCCGATCCCGGTCAGCGGGGAGGCCACCCAGACCTCGAAGGTCGCCGCCGTCTACGACAAGGGCAAGGCGGCCGTCATCGTGCTGCGCTCCGACGTCGCCGACGCGGACGGCCCGCTGTGGACCTGCGACACCCGGATCTTCGCCCGGGGCGAGGGCGGCTTCGGCGGTGAGCGCGGCCCCTCCGACCGTCTGGAGCCGCCCGCCCGGGAGCCGGACCACACCGTGGAGCGGGCCATCCGCGAGGACCAGGCGCTGCTCTACCGGCTCTCCGGGGACTGGAACCCGCTCCACGCCGATCCCGCGTTCGCCGAGGTCGCGGGGTTCGAGAGGCCCATCCTGCACGGGCTGTGCTCGTACGGGATGGTGCTCAAGGCAGTCGTGGACACGGCGCTGGACGGGGATGTCGCCCGGGTGCGCTCGTACACCACCCGCTTCGCCGGGGTGGTCTACCCGGGCGAGACCCTGCGCGTGCGGATGTGGCGGGACGAGGGGCGCGTCCACGTGACGGCGAGCGCCGTCGAGCGGGACGACGCGCCGGTCCTCACCGACACCATCGTCGACCACGTGCGATCCGGCGTGAACGGGCTCGATCCGGAGTGAGCGGGCTCGATCCGGCTTGAACCAGCGTGATCCCAGTGTGATCCCCAAGGAGGCGTCGTGCGCGCGGCCGTACTGCATGAGACGGGACAGGACAAGCTCGAAGTCCTCGACGACATCGAGGCGGTGGGCTTCGGCCCCGGGAAGGTCCGGCTGCGGCTGAGGGCCACCGGGCTGTGCCACTCCGACCTCTCCGCGATGGCCGGGGTGCTGCCACAGCCCGCGCCGTTCGTCCCCGGCCACGAGGGCGCGGGCGAGGTCCTCGACGTGGGCGACGGGGTGACCGGGCTGAGCGCCGGGGACCGGGTGCTGGTGTGCTGGCTGCCCGCCTGCGGCGACTGTCCGGCCTGTCAACGCGGTCAGACCGAGCTGTGCCTGACCGGGTTCATGAACGCCGGAACCCCCAACTTCCGCCGCTCCGGCGGCACTTCGCAGGAGCTCTTCGGCATGTCCGGGACCGGCACCTTCGCCGAGGAGATCGTCCTCCCCGCGGCCTGTGCCGTGCCGATCCCCGACGACGTCCCGTACGACATCGCGGCCCTCGTCGGCTGCGGGGTGACCACCGGGCTCGGGGCGGTCTTCAACACCGCCCGGATGGAGGCCGGTTCGTCGGTCGCGGTCATCGGCTGCGGCGGGGTGGGCATCAGCGTCATCCAGGGGGCCAGGGCGTCGGGCGCCGCGCAGATCGTCGCCGTCGACCCGGTGGAGTCGCGGCGCGAGGCCGCGCTGCGCTTCGGGGCCACCGAGGCGGTGGCGCCGGACGGCCTCGACACCGCCAAGAACAGCGTCACGGCGGGCGAGGGCTTCGACTACGTCTTCGAGGTCGTGGGCCGCTCCGCCACCGCCCGCCGGGCCTACGAGATCACCCGGCGCGGCGGCACGCTGTGCGTGGTCGGGGCCGGGGCGCTGGACGACTTCCTGCAGTTCAACATGTTCGAGCTGTTCTTCGACGAGAAGCGGATCCTGCCCTCGCTCTACGGCGGCGGCGATGTGCTCCGCTCCTACCGGCGCACCATCGACCTGTGGCGGGCGGGCCGGATCGACCTCGAAGGGCTGATCACCCACCGGGTGCGGCTCGGCGAGATCAACGAGGCGATCGGCCAGATGCGGAGCGGGGAGGCACTGCGCACATGCATCGAGATCTGACGGGCCCCCTGGAGGGGAGCCCACTGACCGGGAGCCCGCTGACCGGGAGCCCGCTGGCCGGGAAGACCGCGATCGTCACCGGCGCCGGGCGCGGGCTCGGCCGCGCCGAGGCCCTGGAACTGGCCCGGCTGGGTGCCAATGTCGTCGTCAACGACTACGGGCAGGGCGGACGCGACGGCTCGGGCGAGGCATCGGCCGGCCCCGCCGAGCAGGTCGCCGAGGAGATCCGCGCGGCCGGTGGCCGGGCCACGGCCCATGCGGGCGATGTCGGCGACTTCGCGCAGGCGGGCGAGCTGGTCCAGCTCGCGATCGACACCTACGGCGCACTGGACATCCTGGTCAACAACGCGGGCATCCTGCGCGACCGGATGGTCTTCTCGATGAGTGAGAACGAGTGGGACTCGGTGATCCGGGTCCATCTCAAGGGCCACTTCAACACCATCCGCTTCGCCGCCGCGCACTGGCGCGAGCGGTCCAAGGCGGCGGAGGGCGGCCCGGTCCACGGCCGGGTCATCAACACCTCCTCGGAGGCGTTCCTCGCCGGTTCGCCGGGCCAGCCGAACTACGCGGCGGCGAAGGGCGGCATCGTCGGGCTGACCACCTCCACGGCGATGGCGCTCGCCAAGTACGGGGTGACGGCCAACGTCATCTGCCCGCGCGCCCGCACCCGGATGACCGAGGACGTCTTCGCGGACTTCGAGCTTCCGGAGGACGGCCGGCTCGACGCCCTCGCCCCCGAACACGCGGCCCCGCTGGTCGGCTATCTCGCCTCACCGGGCGCCGCGAAGGTGAACGGCCAGGTGTTCGTGGTGCACGGCGGCATGGTGGCGATCCTGGAGCGGCCGAAGGTGGCGGCGAAGCTGGACGCCAAGGGGGACGCCTTCGGCTTCGAGGAGCTGGACGCGGTGCTGACGCCGTACTTCGCGGAGCGGGGCGGGGAGAGTTTCGCGGCGGTGGAGGTGCTGGGCCTCAAGCGGGGGTGAGGGGGGAGTGGGGCCGGGGAGGGGGCCCGGGTGGGTCCCCGGGGGGTCAGGCCGGGGGCCGAGGTGGGGCCCCGGGGGTCAGGCCGGGGGCCCGGGTCGGGGTCCTGGGGGCCGGGCCGGGGGGCGCCCCACGATCGCCGGACGGGCTGGACTTCCGCGGGAAATCCAGCCCGTCCCGCGATCGGAGACGCTCCCCGGGGCCTGGCTGCCCTATGTCAGGACGAGCCTGAGGTTCTCACGACGATCCTGGGACTCTCGGATCCTGAAAATCTCAGATCCTGGGCATCTCAGGCGGCGTTCTCGCTCGGACGTCGGTGGCGGCCGTTGGCCGGTGCCTGGGACTCCTCGGACGCTGCCTGCCCCCGGTGCTTGCCCTGAGAGCCATCGGCCTGGGCCGCGGCGGCGTCCCGCGGGCGCGCCTGGGTCGTGTCGATGTGGGTTTCGGACATGGTGGGTACGTCACCCCGTCAGATCGCTTTGTACTGTGCGAAGGGGGCTGACCACGATGGCGCACGCCCTTCCATGCGCATCGCCCGGGGCGCCCCGCGCGTGACGGAACGCGGGGACGCGCAGCCCCCGACCGAGTCTAACCACGGCGGTGATCCCGGACCCAGCGGGGTGGCCGGGGCTGCGGGGGCCGGGCGAGCGGTGCCTGCTGCAGCGGTACGGGCCGCAGGGCGGGGCTGGTACCGGAGCCGGGATCGGCGTCCGGCTCGGGCCCCATCTCCTGCTCGACCCCGGCCCATGAGCCGGTCCCGCCCCAGGGCTCGACACCCGATCCGCCCTCGGGCTCCGGCATCCGCACCGGCATCGGCGACCGCTCCCGCACCGGCATCGGGACCGGCACTGGCATCGGCTCGGGTGTCCGCGACGGTGTCAGTCCGGCCGTTCGCGAGGGTCTCAGGTCAGGCGCCGGCCCGGCTGTTCGCAACCGTCTCAGCTCCGCTGCCGGTCCAGGTGGCCGCAGCGGTGTCAGCCCAGGCACTCGCGCGGGGTCCGCGCTGCCGGGGCCGCCGATCCGGGTCCACGGTGTGATCCGGGTCGCGATCTCGGCTGCGGGGGACGTCGCCCGCGGCGTCTGCACGTCCCGCGCCCCGGCCGGGTCCGGGGCCGGATGCGGGGGCCCCGCGGCCACCCGGTTGGAGGGCTCGGCCACCCGGTTGGAGGGCTCGGCCACCACCCGTGTCACCCGCGCGATCCGCCGCGCCCCCGTCGCCTCGTCCGGCCGCCACGATCCCGCCGCGTTGTCCCGTGGCCACGATCCCGTCGTGCCGTCCGATCGCCGCGCCGCCATCACCTCGTCCGGCCGCCACGATCCCGTCGACTCGTCCGATCGCCACGCTCCCGTTGACTCGTCCCGGCGCCACGGCCCCGTCGCGCTGTCCGGCGGCCACGGCGATTCAGGCGTCCCGGACAGCTCCGGCGCCCCGGACGGTTCCCCCGCGCGCGGGGCGCTCAAGGCGCCGCCCGAGGCACCGAGCCCGGCACCCACCCCGCCCGCGGCACCCACCCCGCCCGCGGCACCGCCCGCGGCACCCACCACGCCCACCCCGCCCGAGACCCCGCCCGAGACCCCGCCCGAAGCCCCACTCGGCCCACCCGCCCCCTCCGGAACGTCCGCCACCCGCGCCGCCCCCGCCCTACCCGTCGCCGCCGCCGGTACCCAGGAACCCCCCGACAGCCTCGTCGCCGCCGCCCCCGGCACCCCCGACGGCCGCACCCGCGCCAGCCCACAAGGCACCTGCGGGGTCGCGTACGGCAGCCGCAGCTCGCCGTCCCGGGTCCACAGACCCGCGCCCGGAAGCCAGCCCTCCGGTGCCGGGAACTCGCGGAGCCGCCGCTCGGCCGGGCGCCATACGCCCACCCACGGCCGTCCGGCCGCGCCCCGTCCGTCGACGCGAAAGGCCACCGCGCACGCCTCCGGCGTCAGCACCTGCCCCGGCTGCACCGCGAACGGCGTGGCCTCCGACCACCCCGCGGGCCGCAGACAGTCCGGGAACCGCACCGGCCGGGTGCTGCCCAGCACCCCCCACCCCAGCCGCTCCTCCCCGGGCGCGTCGGACCGTACGAGCAGCAGACCGCTGTCGGGGTCGGCGAGCAGCAGCCGGTCGTCGCTGCGCTCGGTGATCTGCAGCAGCGGGCTGGTCTCACCGCCGCGCCGCAGATCGACCACCACGGTCTTGGTCCGGCCGTCGAGTTCGCGGTCGAGCGCCAGCAGCCGGCCCGTACGGTCCAGCCAACTGCCGCCCGTACAGCGGCCGGGCACCTCGGCCAGATGCTGGGGGACGAGGACGCCGCCCCCGGCCACCAGCCAGATGGAGGTGGACCGTGGCCCGCGCCCCAGCGCGAACGCGCACAGGCCGCCGGGTGCGGGCGGCAGCAGCGAGACCTCGGCGCGGTCGATGCCGCCGAGCGAGCGCTCGCCGGTGCCGGGACCGGCCGGGTAGAGCAGCGAGAAGGCGTGGTGCCCGGCCACCCGGCGGTGGATGAGCACCTGCCCGTCGGCCAGGGGCAGCAGCTCGCTGTCCGGCTCCTCGGGCTGGGCGGCGGGCAGCGGCACGGCGTAGGGCTCCGGGCCGTCCAGCGTCCAGCGCTCGGGGTACCAGCAGCACGCCTCGTCGCTGAGCGCGAGCCGCGCGCCGTACGAGCGGTCCGAGGCGATGGTGAAACCCCCTCGTGGCCGGTCACCGACGCCCCCGGTGAGGGCGGTGTCGAAGGCACAGGCAGTCATCGGTCAGTCACCTCCGGCCACAGAACGTAGTTTTCGTACTCCCTGCCGAAGGCCGTAATGGGTGCGCTCCACCCGTAAGTGTGGCTCTTGCCCGATTCGCCTGAGAGGTCGGGGGTGAATGTGCTGTAAGCGACGGGAGGATGGTTTGTGATTAAAGTAAGGCACACCTAAGTGCGTCTGGCGCGCTCGTGAGACCGGCGCGCCCCTGCCATCCCAGGAGTTCCGTCATGTCCCTGCGCGTCCGCGGCAGTGCCGCTCTCGCCCTCGCCCTGGCCGGGGCGCTGTCCCTCGCCGCCTGTGGATCGTCGGACGACGGGGACGGCGCCAAGCGCAACGGCGGGGGCGGCAAGTCCGTCGCCCAGGGCGGCAAGGACTTCGGCACGGCGGCCGAGCTGACCGCGAAGATGGGCACGGACGCCGAGCCCGGCGCGTTCCCCCGCACCATCACCCACGCGATGGGCAAGACCGAGCTCAAGAGCAAGCCGAAGCGGGTCGTGGTGCTCGACGTCGGCGAGCTCGACAACGTCGTCTCGCTGGGGCTCAAGCCGGTCGGCTACGCCCCCTCCGAGGGCGACCAGGCGATACCCGACTACCTCAAGAAGGACGCCGGGAACCCGAAGAACGTCGGCACCATCAACAACCTCAACCTCGAGGCCATCAACGCCCTCCACCCCGATCTGATCCTCGGCAGCAAGCTGCGCGCCGAGCCGCTCTACGACGAGCTGAAGCAGATCGCCCCGACCGTCTTCGCCATCCGCCCCGGCTTCACCTGGAAGGAGAACTACCTCCTCAACGCCGCGGCCCTGGACCGGACCGCCGACGCCAAGCGGGCCCTGGGCGCGTACGAGCAGAAGGCGAAGAAGCTCGGCGAGGACATCGGCCCCGACAAGCCGACCATCACCATGCTCCGCTTCATGCCGCAGGCCACCCGGCTCTACGCCAAGGCGTCCTTCATCGGCACCATCCTCGAGGACGTCGGCCTGCCGCGCCCGAAGAACCAGCAGATCAACGACCTCGCCGCCGAGATCGGCCCGGAGCGCATCGACGACGCCGACGCCGACTGGATCTTCACCGGGGTCTACGGCGACCCCAAGGCCACCAAGCGCGACCAGGCGCAGTCCAACCCGCTGTGGAAGAAGCTGAAGGCGGTCAAGGACGGCCGGGCCAAGAACGTCGACGAGGAGACCTGGTACCTGGGCCTCGGCGTCACCGCCGCCGACCGGGTCCTCGACGACCTCCGCGGCTACCTCGTCCATTGATGCGCGCACGGCTCCACCGAGACTGATACGCGCACGGCTCCACCGCGACCGTCGTCGCGCTGAGTGAAGGCCGGGGCAGGGCTCAGCCCTGATCCGGGAGGTAGCCTTGCCCCGTGCCCGCACTCAACGACGTCATCGCCGCACTCGACGCCCTCTGGCCGCCCGAGCGGGCGGAGCAGTGGGACGCCGTCGGCACGGTGTGCGGTGACCCCGCGGCCGAGGTCACCCGCGTGCTGTTCGCCGTCGACCCGGTCCAGGAGGTGGCCGACGAGGCGGTGGACCTCGGCGCCGACCTGCTGATCACTCACCATCCGCTCTATCTGCGGGGGACGACCACGGTCGCCGCCTCCACCTTCAAGGGCCGGGTGGTGCACACGCTGATCAGGAGCGACATCGCCCTCCACGTGGCGCACACCAACGCCGACACCGCCGACCCCGGCGTCTCCGACGCCCTCGCCGGCGCGCTCGACCTGCGGATCGTCGGCCCGCTGGTGCCCGACGCCACCGACCCCGAGGGCCGCCGCGGACTGGGCCGGGTCTGCGAACTCGACCGCCCCGAGACGCTGCGGGAGTTCACCGAGCGCGCCGCCGCCCGACTGCCCGCCACCGCGCAGGGCATCCGCGCGGCGGGCGACCCGGACCGTACGATCCGCCGGGTCGCCGTCAGCGGCGGCTCCGGCGACAGCCTCTTCGACGCGGTGCGCGCGGCCGGGGTCGACGCGTTCCTCACCGCCGATCTGCGCCACCACCCCTCCTCGGAGGCGCGGGAGCACAGCGATCTCGCTCTGGTGGACGCCGCGCACTGGGCCACCGAATGGCCCTGGACCGAACAGGCCGCGGCCCAGCTTGACGAGATCTCCGACCGGCACGGCTGGGGCCTGCGTACGCATGTCTCCCGTATCGTCACCGACCCCTGGACGGCCCACGCCACGGCCCCCGCCGTCCGCGCGGCCGCTCCGTCCTTCTCCGCTTGACCTCGCTCCGCTCGAACGCCCGCTCTTTCAGTTTCCGCCACTCGACTCCGTGACTTCCCTGACCTCGTTTTCCGTTCCACTCGACTCCCCTGGAGCCCCACGCTGAATGCCGCGCCCGCCGATCAGATCCGCCTCCTCGACGTCCAGGCGCTCGACGTCCGGCTGTCGCAACTCGCGCACAAGCGCAGGACGCTGCCCGAGCACGCCGAGATCGAGACGCTGAACGCCGATCACACCCAGCTCCGCGACCTGCTCATCGCCGCGCAGACCGAGGAGAGCGACACCGCCCGCGAGCAGACCAAGGCGGAGCAGGACGTGGACCAGGTGCGCCAGCGCGCCGCCCGCGACCAGAAGCGCCTGGACTCCGGTGCCGTCACCTCGCCGAAGGATCTGGAGAACCTCCAGCACGAGATCGCCTCCCTCGCCAAGCGCCAGGGCAACCTGGAGGACGTCGTCCTGGAGGTCATGGAGCGCCGGGAGTCCGTCCAGGAGCGGATCGCCGAGCTGACCGAGCGGGTGGAGTCCCTCCAGTCCAAGATCGGCGACGCCCAGACGCGCCGGGACGCGGCGGCCGAGGGGATCGACGCCGAGATCGCGACCGCCACCAAGGAGCGCGAGGTGATCGCCGGGACCATCCCCGCCGATCTGCTGAAGCTCTACGACAAGCTGCGCGAGCAGCAGGGCGGTGTCGGCGCGGCCCGGCTCTACCAGCGAAGCTGTGACGGCTGCCGCCAGGAGCTCGCCATCACCGAGCTCAACGAGGTGCGCTCGGCGGCCCCCGACACGGTGCTGCGGTGCGAGAACTGCCGCCGGATCCTGATCCGTACGCCCGAGTCGGGGCTGTAGGGCGATGGCGCGGCGCTTCGTCGTCGAGGCGGACGGCGGGTCCCGGGGCAACCCGGGGCCGGCCGGCTACGGCGCGGTCGTGCTCGACGCGGAGACCGGTGAGCCGCTCGCCGAGGTGGCCGAGTACCTCGGTACGGCGACCAACAACGTCGCCGAGTACAAGGGCCTGATCGCCGGGTTGCGGGCGGCGTACGCCCTGGACCCGGAGGCCGAAGTCCGGGTGCGGATGGACTCCAAGCTCGTCATCGAGCAGATGTCCGGCCGCTGGAAGATCAAGCACCCCGATATGCGGCCGCTCGCCGCCGAGGCCAAGGCGATCATGCCGCCCGGCCAGTTGGCGTACGAGTGGATCCCGCGCGAGAAGAACAAGCACGCGGACCGGCTCGCCAACGAGGCGATGGACGCGGGCAAGCGGGGCGAGCAGTGGCGGCCGAAGGTGCCGCCCGGCGGCACGCTGGCGGCGGGCGCGCCGGAAGCCGCGGCCCCCGCCGACGACGCCCTCGCCGAGCCCGCCGCCACCGGCGCCCCGGCGGTGGGCTGGGGCTCCGCGGATCTGGGCACCCCCGCCACGTTCGTCCTGCTCCGGCATGGCGAGACCCCGCTCACCCCCGAGAAGCGCTTCTCCGGCAGCGGTGGCACCGACCCCGGACTCTCCGATGTGGGCCGCCACCAGGCCGAGCGGGTGGCCGCGGCGCTCGCCGCACGCGGCACCATCCAGGCCATCGTCACCTCACCGCTGCGGCGCTGCCGGGAGACCGCCGACGCGGTGGCCCGGCGCCTGGGCCTGGACGTCCGCGTCGAGGAGGGGCTGCGGGAGACGGACTTCGGCGCCTGGGAGGGCCTGACCTTCGCGGAGGTCAAGGAGCGCCACCCGGACGACCTGGAGGCATGGCTGGCCTCCAGCAAGGTGGCCCCGACCGGCGGCGGCGAGAGCTTCGCGGCGGTCACGCGCAGGGTCGCGCTCTCCCGCGACAAGCTGATCGCCCGTTACACGGGCCGTACGGTGCTGCTGGTCACCCATGTCACACCGATCAAAACCCTGGTCCGGCTGGCCCTGGGCGCCCCGCCGGAGACCCTGTTCCGCATGGAGCTCTCGGCGGCGTCGCTGTCGGCGGTGGCGTACTACGCGGACGGGAACGCGTCGTTGAGGCTGCTGAACGAGACGGCGCATCTGCGGTAGGGAGCGCCTGCCGCAGCGGCTGTCACCTTCGGGGGCACCCCGGGAGGTCACCCCCGCAGTGCCGCGGCCTCCCGGGCCAGGGACTCGACGCGCTCCCAGTCGCCCGCATCCAGCGCGTCTGCGGGCAGCATCCAGGTGCCGCCCACGCAGCCGACGTTGGGGAGGGCCAGATACCGGGGGGCGATCGCGGCGTTGACGCCGCCGGTCGGGCAGAAGCGGGCCTGGGGGAGCGGTGAGGCGAGCGCCTTGAGATACGGCGTGCCCCCGGCCGCCTCCGCCGGGAAGAACTTCATCTCCTCGACCCCGCGCTCCAGCAGCGCCACGACCTCCGAGGTGGTCGAGACACCCGGCAGATACGGCAGACCGGACGCGTCCAGCGCGCCCAGCAGCCGGTCGGTCCAGCCGGGCGTGACCAGGAAGCGCGACCCGGCGGCGACGGCCGTCTCCACCTGCTCCGGGCTCAGGACGGTCCCGGCGCCGACGACCGCGTCCGGAACCTCCTCGGCGATCGCCCGGATCGCATCCGCGGCGGCGGGCGTCCGGAAGGTCACCTCGATCACCGGCAGCCCGCCCGCCACCAGCGCACGGGCCAGCGGGACCGCCTGGGCCACGTCCTGGACGATGACCACGGGGATCACGGGGGCGAGGTCGAGCAGCGAGGACGCCGGGGAACCGGGGGAGGGCGCGGTGCTAGTCACGGTGCCCATCCTGCCCATGGTGCGCGCACTGCGCAATGGCGGTTGCGCATGCCGCAACACCCACGCCGCCGGGGCGGCCCCCGGACGCCACAGCTCACAACGCCTACCCGGCTCCCCGGCGCTACAGCTCGCAACGCCACCGGTGCGGCGGCTCCCAGTCCCTACAGCTCGGTCACCACCACGTCCAGCCCCCACGCCTGCCCCGCCCGCTTGGGCGGTGCGGCCTCCACCACGTACCCGAGCCCCCGCAGCGCCTCCACCAGCTCACCGGGCCCGCTCGGCATGGCCTCGGCGGTCAGCAGGTCCCGCACCATCCGGCCCTTCGTCGCCTTGTTGAAGTGGCTGACGACGGACCGCTTCTCGACCCCGTTCACGATCTTCGACTGGAGCACCCGCACCGTCGCCGTACGCTCGGCGAGCGCCCCCTTGGGCTTCCACGCCGCCGCGTACGCCGCCGACCTGAGGTCCAGCACCAGCCCGCGCCCGGCGGCCTGCGGGATCACCTCGGCCATCGGGGTCCGGTTCCGCCAGTACGTGCCCAGCGCGCCGAGCCCCGGCAGCTTCACCCCCATCGAGCAGCGGTAGGAGGGGATGCGGTCGCCGATCCGCACCGCGCCCCAGAGCCCGGAGAACACCAGCAGCGACCGGCCCGCCCGGCGCCGGGCGGCGGTGGGCAGAGTGGCCAGGCCGAGCGCGTCGTACAGCACTCCGGTGTAGATCTCGCCCGCGGGCCGGGTCCCGGCCTCCCGCAGCGCCGCGTTCTTCGCGATCTCGCCGCGCAGCCCCTCGCTCAGCCCCAGCACCTCGGCGGCCTTCGTCTCGTCGCCCGAGCACAGCGACACCAGCTCGTCCAGGACCTCTGCCCGTGCCTCGCCCAGTTCGGGCAGCGACAGCGCTCCCAGGTCCAGCGGGGAGCGGGAGCCTCCCGTGGCCTTTCCCTCGGACGGCGGCAGCAGGACGAGCACGGCGGATCTCCTCGAACGGTTCGTTGGCGGCGGGGCGCGGGGCGGACCCGAAGAACCACGCCCGCCCCGCCCGCAGCCTACGACCTCCCGCCAACGCGGCCAGACCAACGACGTGTCCGCCCCGGCCTGTGGTCTTCTGTGCCACGATCGACTGAGGAAGAGCCTCCTCGCCAGGTATCAGACCCCTGGGTACCTATGGTGGCGGAGAGACAGGGGAGAGGGTGGCATGAGCGCCATGGCACACGAACCACTCACGCAGGATCTCGACCACGTCCTGCTGGAGGGTTTCTTGGCCCTGGAGACGCCGGAAGGCTTCCGGGCCGAGCTGATCGAGGGGGAAATCCTCGTGACACCGCCGCCGGACGGCTACCACGAGCATCACATCAATGTGGTCGTGAAGCAGGTGATCAGGATGTCCGCCACGGACATGGACTTCTCCGGCAGCAGGGGTCTCACCGTTCCGCGCGGCGGCCTGTGCGTGCGGAACCATGTGATTCCAGACGCCACCTTCGCCCCCACCGAGCTGCAGCTTCTCCGCAGTGCCGAGTCCTGGATGCCGTGCGAGGGCATGGCGATGGTCGCCGAGGTCACCTCGACCAAGCCGGACCGGGACCGTACGGCGAAGCGCCATGGCTACGCACGCGGGGGGATCCCCCTCTATCTGCTCGTCGACCGGGAGAAGAGCGATGTGACGCTCTTCAGCGACCCGGAGGCCGCCGACTACCGGCAGCACGTCACGGTCCCCTTCGGCAAGCGGATCGACCTGCCCGAGCCGTTCTCCTTCGGGCTGGAGACGAACGACTTCGTCTGAACCGTCCGGGCTGCCCCTCCAGGTATCATGGTCATCACGGCGGACGAGCCGGCCGGGCGGTCGCGTCGGGGTCCTTCGGATCCCGCCGAGGAACGTCCGGGCTCCACACGGCAAGGTGGTGGGTAACGCCCACCCGGGGTGACCCGCGGGACAGTGCCACAGAAAACAGACCGCCGAGGGCTTCGGCCCCCGGTAAGGGTGAAACGGTGGTGTAAGAGACCACCAGCGTCCGAGGTGACTCGGATGGCTCGGTAAACCCCACCTGGAGCAAGGTCAAGAGGAGCCGCCACCCGGCGGCTCTGCGCGGACGATCGAGGGCTGCCCGCCCGAGTCCGCGGGTAGACCGCACGAGACCGGCGGCAACGCCGGTCCTAGATGGATGGCCGCCTCCCCATGGGCCGCAAGACCCACGGGAGACAGAACCCGGCGTACAGGCCGACTCGTCCGCCAACCACCCACCTGACCTGGGCATACGCCCCGGCCGGGCGTGTCGGCTACCGGGGCACTGACGACTCTCCGCTTTCTGGGTGCCCAGGCCGGATCCTCCGCCACTCGGTTAGTGTAAGACCGCTCCCGCCTTGACGAAGTCCACAAAGGACGACCAAATGGCTGGTCGTAGCGTCAGGCAGCCACCGTCCCGGTGGTTGGAGTCTCGGACCAGCACCACGCCGGGGGTGTTGTCGGCTACTTCGACGCAGGTATCTGACTTTGTGTAGGAACTGGTTCGCCACTGTGGCTTCGTTGCCATGGTCGTCTACTCCTAGTCGGTGGGCATCCGGTCGTAGTGCTGAATCGCAGTGAGGATCATGTCTCGGACAGTGGTTCCGTAGACCGCTGACTGCCGCAGAAGGGCGAATGCCTTGGCGTACAACTCGATCTCTCGGGGTTGGGAGACGGAGAACTCCGCTGAGTAGGTCTCGACCAGAACGAGCTTGTCATCGAACATCGAGAACGAGTTGCCGGGCCATATGGAGGAAGGTGCGGACCTCGGGAGGATGCCCAGGCTGAGGCGGGGGAGTCGCATCACTGCCAAGAGGCGATCGAGCTGTCCCTTCATCACCTCTGGGCCTCCGAAGTTGGTATACAGCGCCTGTTCGCCGAGCAGCACATTGAAGATGCGGTCGCCCTGGTAGAGGTACTGCTGACGTTCAAGCCGCTTGGCCGTGGCAGCTTCGGCGTCGTCGGGGATCTCGTAGTAGTCGACCACCTGGTTGAAGATCTCCGCCGCGTACTCCGCCGTCTGAAGGGTCCCCCACACGACCGTGGGGTGCCAGATACGGAAGACCTTGGTCTTGGCGTAGACCTGAAGCCCCTGCTTCTGTCGCTTTTCCGCGCCGGTTTGCAGTACTCGGCGCCACTCCAGCCATAGCTCGTCGACGTGGCGGACGGTTGCGATGAGATCGCCAACGTGGTCGCCCTGGCCCGTCGTCTCGCACCACAAACGGATGTCTTCTTCGGTGGGGCGCTGCTTGCCATTCTCGATGCGGGAGACCTTCGACTCCTGCCACGTGGTGGCACGCGCGAACGCCCGGCCGCTCGCGAATCCAGCATCCTTGCGGAAACCGCGCAACCGGGCACCTAGCGCTTGCAACGCCTCTTCTACTTGCTTGCTCACGGGTGGGTCAGGACTTGTACTCGGAGTGTGGGGTGGCCACGGACCAGAGGAGTTCGCGTAGTCGGACGCACTCCGCCACGATGTCGGGGTCGTCTATGACCTCAGACCCCAGTACGCGGCCCTCGGAATCGAAGTGACCGGCAGCCAGAAGCCGGTCGTCGTACAGCCACCAGTCGTTCCCCCGCATGGGGAAGGTGATGCCTTCGGGCACCTGGTGCCGAGGCAACCAGCGGATATCCTCGCCGGCCTCGATGTTGAGATGGGTCAACGAGTGCTCCCAGCCCACATATTGCGAGTGGGGCTCACTGACGACGCGGACCCGTCGGACGGTCTTCCCTTCCCCCGTGATGCGCTTCATGAGGGTCATCCAGGGGGTGAGCCACGCGTAGTCATCCGGCTCGCCCCTCTGCCATCGGGCGTACGGCGTGTCCTCGATGGGAGATCCGTAGTCGTCCCTCAGCTCCAGGTGAAAAGCGTCGCGTTCAAAGGTGTCGAACAGCTTGTCACGCTGGGCCGGGGTGATCAGGTCCACTGTTTTCCTCCAGTAGGGCCGTGATCGAGGACTTGGGGACCTCGATGCATGTCTCATAGTCGGGCATGCGCATCTGGCTCAGGGCTTCGGGGTCGTGCATTTCCGGGCCCTGCAGGATGCATGTGCCCTGTTCGGTGATGAGCATGATCGGGGTGGTGAAGCTCTTGATCTTGCCGGTCGCGTGCCCGTCCTTCGTCAGGTGTTCGAACAACTCGTGTGGCACCTCGATGACCGTCTGTCCTTGCGGCACATCGAGCCGCATGAGCAAGTCGTTGGCGTACACCTTCCAACCTTGGACGACGTAGCTGTCCCGGTCGCTGGCATACAGGGTGGGGCTGTCTCCGGGGGTCGAGTTCTTACCGAGAAACCGTAACTTCATCGCCGCTCTCCCGTCCGCTGCCTTGCGCAGATTTGCGCGACATGACGATGGTCGTGAGCCCATTCGGACACGTCAATCAGCTTGCTGCAAACTCACGCAATCTTCTTGGGGCTTGGCCTTACCCCGCTCTACGTTCGTCTTCACGTGAGACCGCGAGGAGTGACGAGGAGTCATACATGGAGATCCCTCAGGTGAGGCGAACGGCGTCTGGCTGCGGTGCGCAAGACGGGCGCGCCGCCGTCGTCCGCTTCTCGGAGACCGCCGCCCGCACTCCCCGGCGCGACGCGCTGATAGACCTGGGGGAGCCCCGTGTGCTGCGCATCAGCACTGATGCGCAGCCGAGCGGGTTCGGTGCCGTTCGCCGTGACGTCTCCCAGCAGATGGAGCGGTGGGGCTTGACGTCGATGACCTATGGGGTGTGCCTCGTGGTCACAGAACTGCTGTCCAACGTGCATAGGCATGCCGGCGGCGGGGAGGGTGAGCTCCTCTTACGCCACTCTCGCGGCGAACTGTGGGTCGTGGTCGGCGACACGTCTCGCGAGATGCCGACGATCCAGGACCCTGACATCACAAAGACATCAGGTCGCGGCTTGGTGGTTGTCGCGGAGTACACGGATCAATGGGTGGCAGTCCCGACAGCAGCCGGAAAAGTTGTCATCTGTAGATTCACCGTCCCAGCCGGGCTGGGGGTCCAGCGGGATAACCTGGAGACCTGTTAATCGGGACAGGAAATCCATGACCGTTTGGGTCCGGCCTGTGTGTGCTGCTGAATGTGCGTGGGCGGAAGCCCGGGCCTGTTGCCGGCTACCCCGGCCCGGTGGACGAGTAATGCAAAGGCTCCGGATGTCGTACTGACATTCCGGCGGTATTCAGGAAAGACAAGAGAAGGAGGCATGATGAGCACAGCCATGACCCCGCCGCCGAGCGTCGCGGGTATGCCGATCGACGTACTTTCTGGCATCGTGACGGCGATCCAGGGTGACCCGCCGAGCTTTTCGGACGGCATCCGGCAGCGAGTCGAGCAGTCTCAGCAGGGAACCCACGTTCAGATGATGGGCGGCTGGACGGAAAACGACGCGTAGTCCTACCCCAGCCACCCCTGACGCCCTGAGTGTGCCCGGAGCTGAAGCCTCAGTTCCGGGCGCATGCCCATCAGAAAGGAAAGACCGTGCACTTCCTCAACTTGGGACATCTCTGTGAAACCGTGGCCCGGCTCGCTCATGCCCGTACCGGGCAGTGCCCCAAGGGTGCCCCCGCCCTCGGCCCCGCCTACCGCCGCGCCGTCTCGGGTCTCAGGCCCTTAGCCGCCGAGGGGGAGGGGATTTCCCTCTCCTACGAGGACGGTCCGTGGGCGAGGCACTGTGAAGCGGAAGGAATCTTCGAGCATATCTTCGCTCCCGCCTCCCACAGCGACGAGGCGACGCGGGAACACTGGGACGCGATGGTTCGCCAGGCCGTTTGGCATATCCGGGAACTCAGTCCGGACCTGGGACGGATGGTCGACCTGCTCGTGACGGACGTGGTGATCGTCAATTCTGGCTCAGACGGCGGAGGGAGTACCAACACCTTGCCGGGGCTGGTGGTCATGAGCCCCGGCGACTGGGGCGTTCCCGAATACGCCGAATGCCTCGTGCATGAGGGTCTGCATACGGGCCTCTTCGTGATGGATATGGTCTACGGCATGTTCACGCTGCCGCCCGCCGAGCTGGAAAAGGACCAGTATCGAGCACTGTCCGCCGTGAAGATCGGGAAGAAGCGTCCCCTGCACGCCGCATTCCATGCGGCCGCGGTCGCGATCCCCCTGATGTACCTGCAACATCTCCGGGGAGTCGACACCCTGATCACGAGATACACGGACTCGCTCCGGGGGGCGTGCGAGGACATCAAGCGGCAGCGTGAGCACTTCACGCCCTATGGGCGGCTGCTGCTTGACGAGATGAGTGCATGGGCTGAAGATGAGCCGCTGAACTTCGAGCATGTCGCTCGAAGTATCTCCAGCCCTGAATTCGCGGGATACGGACCAGTCGCCGCTCGAGTCGGCTACTCGAACTGAATGCCCGCCTCTCGTGCCAGGCTCAGGGCCAATTCCAGCGACCCTGGGCCCGACACAGTGGCGCCCTTGAGGCTTGCTGCTCCACCAACGTCGATGAGAGTGCAGTTCTTGAACAGCACGGAACCGAGCTGGCAGTTCGCCCACTGGGTCCCGGTCAAGTCGCAGCCTTCGAACAATACGTTGCGCAACTGTGACGACTGGAAGTCTGCCCCTTGCATCCGGCAGTCAGAGAAAGTGACGCTGTAGAGCTTGGTATGCCGGTACATCGCGGGTGTGCTGACGCACCCCTCGAAACGCACGTCACGGAAGATTCCATGGCTCCATGACGAGCCCGTCATCCGGCTCCCGTCAACTGTACAGCGGATGAGCGACACGTCGTGAGCGGCTACTTGCGCAAAGTCGCAGGTGTTGAAGGCGCAGTCGGTGAATTGGCTCCTGCGAAGGCTCGTTCCGGTGAAGCGCATGCTCTCGAAGGCACAGCCCTCGGCTTCGGCTGCCTCTACTTCAAGGCCAACGAAGTGCGTACTGTCAAACTTGACTCCCTTGACGATCGCATCGTCATCGAGGTCGTCGGTTGGCATTTCGGCGAGCCGTAATGTCGGTGAGATGTGGGGAGCTGTGGGGCTTTTGATACGGGGGACGTTGCCGCCTCGTTGAGTGGTCTGAGCCATGCGTATTTGATCCATTCGCTGAGATGGATATGCGGAGCAGCTGAGGATCAAGTCTAGGGCGAAATTCCTCTTCGTTGATGGGAAGTTGCACTCCTCGAAAGAATGACCGGCGATGTTACGTTGCTCGGTACGGCTGAGTGGGCCCGGCCTGCAGGGGTGGTCTGTCGCCGGAAGGGGGCTGCATCGAGTGGCCGCCAGGCGGTCCACGGCCTGCTCCCCGCGCCTGCGGGGATGGTCCTGATCGCGACCGGCGACTCCTTGGAGTCCAAAACTGCTCCCCGCGCGCGGGAATGGTCGCACCGGTGCTCGGTGGGGGCGGGCGTCAGTGCCCGGCTGGGCTGCTCGGCCGGGTCAGGGCGTCGGGGAGAGGGTTTGTTCGGCCCAGATGGTTTTGCCCTCGGGGTGGTGGCGGGTGCCCCAGCGGGGGGTTAGTTGGGCTACGAGGAGCAGGCCGCGGCCGCCTTCGTCGAAGAGGCGGGCGCGGCGTAGGTGGGGGGTGGTGGTGCTGCCGTCGGAGACTTCGCAGATCAGGCTGTGGGACTGTCTGATGAGGCGTAGTTGGATGGGGGCGGTGGCGTGGCGGATGGCGTTGGTGACGAGTTCGCTCACCACGAGTTCGGTGGTGAAGACGGCGTCGTCCACGCCCCAGGTGGTGAGCTGTTGGGAGGCGTGCTCGCGGGCTTCGGCGACGATGGCGGGGTCGCGGGTCAGGTCCCATTGGGCGACGTGGTTTTCGTCCAGGGCGCGGGTGCGGGCGATGACCAGGGCGATGTCGTCCGCTTGGGCGCGGTCCCCGGGTGCGGGGAGCATGGCTTCGAGGATGGAGTCGCACAGGGCTTCTGGTGGGGGTGTGGCGGCGGGAGTTGGCGCCGCGGTGGGGTGTTCCAGGGTGTGGCGCAGTGTTTCCAGTCCTTCGTCGACGTCGCGGTCCCGCGCTCCGAGCAGACCGTCGGTGAAGAGCACCAGCGAAGTGCCCTCGGGTATCTCCAGCTCCGTCGCCTCGAAGGGCAGGCTTCCCAGGCCCAGTGGGGGGCCGGTCGGCAGGTCGATGGACTGGACGGTGCCGTCGGGGGAGACGAGGGCGGGGGCCGGGTGGCCGGCCGTGGCGAGGGTGAGGTGTCGGGAGACGGGGTCGTAGATGGCGTAGAGGCAGGTGGCGCCCAGGTCGGCGGCGATCTCGCCGGAGTCCGCGTCGCCTTCGGGGGTGGCGTGGGTGACGATGTCATCGAGGTGGGTGAGGAGTTCGTCCGGGGGCATGTCGATGTCGGCCAGCGTGCGTACCGCGGTGCGCAGCCGCCCCATGGCGGCGGAGGCGTTGATGCCGTGTCCGACCACATCGCCCACGACCAGCCCGACCCGCGCACAAGGCAGCGGGATCACGTCGAACCAGTCGCCTCCCACCCCCGCACCGCCCTCGGACGGCAGATAGCGGCTGGCGACATCGACCGCGTGCTGTGCCTCCGGGCGGTAGGTCAGCAGACTTCGCTGCAGGGCCAGGGCGATGCCGCGTTCGCGGGCGTAACGACGGGCGTTGTCCATGCAGATGGCGGCCCTGGCGACCAGGTTCTCCGTGACGAACAGGTCGTCCTCGGTGAAGGGCTCCCGGGACGCCGTGTGGCGGACGAGGAGAACCACTCCCAGGTCCTTGCCGCGCGCCCTGAGGGGAGCGGCGATCAGCGAGTGCAGGCCGTGCCGCCGCGCCTGCTCGGCTTGGACCGGGTCGGCGGCGAGCCAGACGGCGATCTCCGGGTCGGTCGCCTGATGCACGACTGCCTGCGACGTCAACAGACACCGGGCCGGCGGTGAGGGCTCGGTGTGGAAGTGGGTTTCCCCCGGAGCCGGACCCGGGCCGTCCCGCGGACTCTCTCCCGGGCTCTCCCCCGGACCGCTCACGGTCTCGGTCAGGTCGACCGGCCCCGATACATGTGCTGCCCGGCGCAGCGTCACTCCGCCCGGAGCGAGCGGCGGGGGCTGATCGCCGCGGAAGACGCTGTCCAGCAGTTCGACGGTGATCGAGTCGGCGAAGCGGGGCACGGCGACCTCGGCCAGTTCATGAGCGGTGCCCGTCACGTCCAGGCTTGTGCCGATGCGGGTCCTGGCCTCGTCGAGCAGCGCCAGCCGTTCCCGGGAGCCGTACTGCTGTGAGTAGTCGAAGACCGCCACGGCCACCGCCTGCACATACCCCGTGTCGTCCTTGAGGGGAAAGAGATCCATGACCCAGGCGTGCGCCCGGGCCTCGCCGGGGACCTTGACGTAGCACTCCAGGGAGTCGCATTCCCCGGTGGCCACCACCTGGTCGATTCGCCCTTCGAGCCCGGGGCCTTCCAGGATCTCGGACGGGCGCAGCCCGCGTACGTCGTCCTCCTGGTGCTCGATCTTTCGCTCTATCTCGTCGTTCGCTCGCAGCAGTTCGCGGTCGCGGCCGTAAATCACCAGTCCGACGGGTGACTGGGTGAAGAGCCACCGCATGAGGCGGTCGTCACCGTGGGTGGCCTGGGACGCGTCCGGTGTGAACAACAGCAGGGCCCCGGCCCCTGAATCGCCTTCGATCAGCGGGGCGGTCAGCACCTCCGCGGTCAGCCGGTGGCCGTCGCGATGGCGGACGACGGCGGTGTGCTTTGTCTGCTCCTGCGGCCTGCCCTGCTCCACCTGCTTCGCTGCCGGGAAGCCCGAGGGAGGGACGAACAGATCGGCCGCGAGGCTGCCGATGATCTCCGCGGGGGCATACCCCAGCAGCCGTCGAGCTCCCGTGCTCCACGCCGTCACGCGGCCGCCGGGGTCCGTGAGGACGATGGCGGCTGACGTGTCGAGAGGCTCGCCGATCATGTCGGGGGCCGGCTGGCCGAGCGCACCCGGTCTGTCCATGGGGTCCTACCTTGCCCTCCTCTCAACGGAGCAGGCCCTTCCACAGTGGCCCCGCCCACCTCGGGATGGCAAGGCGGGGCGGTGACGTGAGGTGCTTCACGGAAGCGGGTGACGTAGCGAGGGGCGGGGCTGGGTACGCGCCCGCGTGATCACCGCTTGAGATACCGATCTGCTCGGTACATATAGGGCGAAAGCATCGTTGGAGAGGAGGCGACATGTCGTCGAAGCGACGTCGCAAGAAGAAGGCCCGTCGTAAGAACGGAGCCAACCACGGCAGCCGGCCCCAGTCCTGATCACCCTGATCTGAGGCGCTCTGCCGAGTGACACCGACGGGGCTCCCCGAGCCGTGGCGCCACCGCGCCCGGGCACGGGGAGCCCCGTCGTCCGTGGGGCGGGGGCATGCCGGTACCGCGTGCCGAGCTACCGGCCCCCGCACAGCGCCGCCCGGACGGCGGCCTTCATGTCGTCGTCCTGTGCGTCCGAGCCGCCCGGGTCGAGGTTCACCATGACCGTCGCCTGCCTGCCCTCGACCGTGGCGCCGCCCATCGTCTCGTATCCGAGCGCATCGCCGGTGTGCCCCCAGGAGAGGCCCCCGCAGGGCAGGGGCCTGCTCTCCAGGCCGAGGCCGTACGCCCGGCCGTCCGGGTTGCCGGTCTGGCGGGTGTTCATCATCTGCCGTAGCTGGGCCGGGCCCAGCAGCCTGCCGCCCACGAGGGCGTCCAGGAACCGGTTGAGGTCGGTGCCGCTGGAGATCATGCTGCCGCTCGGGCCCGCGACCGTGGGGTTGATCTCGGTGACGTCCATGAGCGGCGCGTCCTCGCCCGGCCGCGCATACCCGCGCGGGTGCGGGCCGGGGATCGACGGGGCGTCGCCCGGTACGTACGTCTCGCGCAGGCCGAGCGGCGCGATGATGCGCCGGTGGATCTCCTCGCCGTACGGGTGGCCGGTCACCTTCTCGATGAGCATCCCGGCGAGCAGATAGCCCGTGTTGGAGTAACGCCAGCCGGTGCCGGGCTTGAAGGTCGGGGGATGGGCGAGCGCGATGTTCACGAGGTCGCGGATGTCGTGGTGGGCGAGCGGATCCTCGAGGATCTCCTGCGGGGTGAGATGGGCGAGGTAGTCGGGCACGCCGCTGGTGTGCTGGAGCAACTGGCGGACGGTGATCCGCCGCCCGTCGTTCCCGTGGCCGCGGACGACACCGGGCAGATAGCGCTCCACCGGCGCGTCGAGGACGACGCGACGCTCGCCCACCAGTTGGAGCACGACCGTCGCCGCGAACGGCTTGGTCACGCTGCCGATCCGGAACCTGCTGTCACGGCGCACCGGCGCATGGCTCTTCACGTCCGCGACGCCGCTGGTCAGCACGGAGCCGCCGCCGTGGCGGTTCCGCACCTCCACGAGCGCTCCGGGCGCGCCGTCGACCGTGGTCAGCCGCCGCAGGAGTGCGCGCAGCCGGGTGTGGTCGGCGGCGTTGGTGGACGTGGCGGTGGTGGACCCCATCATGGTGGATTCGGCCGCGGTGGGCTCCGCCGCGGTGGATTCGGACACCCCGGATTCGGCCGCGGTGGCCGTGGCGGCGGTGTTCCGCCATGGCGTATCGGCCGGTGCCACCGCCGCGACCCCCATCGCCACCGCCAGCGTGAGGAACCCACCCCGTACCCGCCTGCGCTTGATCACGTTCATCCGATGTCCCCCTCCGAGCCCCCACGCGACCGAATGGCCACGCTAGAGGCCGCCGGGCCCGGGAGCGATCCGGCCAGCCACCCGGATCGCCCTGGGGACAACCCCACTCCAGGCGGGTCAGACCAGGTCGAGCAGGGCGTCGGTGAATTCCTCGGTGGTGGCCGTGCCGCCCAGGTCCGGGGTGCGGACGGCGGTCTTCGCCAGGACGGTCGCGATGGCGTCGGTGATGCGGGTGGCCGCCTCGGGGTGGCCGAGGTGGTCGAGCATCATGGCGGCGGACCAGATCGCGCCGAGCGGATTGGCGATACCACGGCCGGCGATGTCGGGGGCGGAGCCGTGGACGGGTTCGAACATGGACGGGAAGTCGCGTTCGGGGTTGAGGTTGGCCGCGGGGGCGATGCCGATGCTGCCGGCCACCGCGGCGGCCAGGTCGCTGAGGATGTCGCCGAAGAGGTTGGAGGCCACGACGACGTCGAAGCGCCGCGGGTCGAGGACGAACTTGGCGGCGAGGGCGTCGATGTGCTCCTGGCCCCAGGCCACCTCCGGGTACGCGGCGGCGCGTTCGGCCACCAGCTCGTCCCAGAACGGCATGGTGTGGATGATGCCGTTGGACTTGGTGGCCGAGGTGAGGTGGCCGCCGCGCCGCTCGGCGAGCGAGAAGGCGTAGTCCAGCACGCGGGTCACGCCCTTACGGGTGAACACCGCCTCCTGGACGGCCATTTCCTCCGGAAGCCCCCGTCCGAGGCGGCCGCCGATCTCGCCGTACTCGCCCTCGACGTTCTCCCGGACGACGACGAGGTCCACATCGCCGGGCCCCGCCTCGCGCAGCGGGCTGGGCACGCCCTCGAAGACGCGGATGGGGCGCAGATTGACGTACTGCTGGAAGCCCCGGCGGATGGGGATCAGCAGACCCCACAGCGAGACATGATCGGGGACGCCGGGGTAGCCGACCGCGCCGAGCAGGATCGCGTCATGGCCGCGCAGTCGCTCCAGACCGTCGTCGGGCATCATCGCGCCCTGGTTGACATAGCGCTCGCAGGACCAGTCGAACGTCTCGTAGCTGAAGCCGAGGCCGTGCCGGGCGGCCACGGCGTCCAGGACGCGGCGGGCGGCCGGGATGACCTCGTTGCCGATGCCGTCGCCGGGGATCAGGGCGATGCGGTGGGTGGTCGTGCGGCGGTTCGTCATGGAGGGGATTGCAGCAGGGGAGCGCCCACCGCGTCCAAGACGCAGATCCCATGTGCCTTATAGGCGAGCCTTATGAACGCGCCGTGGCCGTTCCTACTGCCCCGTGGCGGTGCTGACGAACGCCTCCGCCGCCGGCGTCAGCGGGGCCCGCCGGCTGACCAGGGCGATATGCAGGCCGGTGCTCGGCTCGAGGTCCAGGACCAGCGCCCCCGCCCGCTCGGCGAGGCCGCGCCAGGCGTCCGCGACCACGGCCAGGCCGACGCCCCGCAGGACCAGCGGCAGGATCGCCACCCGGTGCTCGGTCTCGACCACGACGGTCAGCGCGACGCCCTCGGCCCGGAGGTCGTCGACGAAACGGCGCATCCCGGTGCCCTTCTGGCCCACGATCAGCCGATGTCCGGCCAATTGCTCATGGCGTACGGGCACTCCGGGGCGGAACGGCCCGTCCGGGGGTGTCAGCAGGACGAAGCGCTGTTCGAGCAGGGGGTACGTGCGCACATCGCCCTGCGGCTCGGCCTCGGGGGAGGCCAGCAGCCCCAGCTCGCACACGCCGGTGCGCACCATCTCCGTCACATCGCGCGGGGTGAACGCGGCCTGTACCCGCACGGACACCGAGGGATGGGCCCGGGTGAAGCGGTCGATCAGCCCCGTCAGCGGCTCGACGGCCTGTGAGGGCGGCGCCGCGATGTCCACCCTGCCCCCGCGCAGCCCGTGCACCGACTCCACACTGGCCCGCGCGAGCTGCAGGCTGCGCACCGCTTCCCGCGCCGGGGCGATCAGTGCCGTGCCCGCGTCGGTGAGGACCGCCCGGCGGCCGATGCGGTGGAAGAGGTCGCTGCCCAGGTCGCGCTCCAGGGCGCGGATGGCCTGGGAGAGGGAGGGCTGGGACAGATACAGCGCGGAGGCCGCCCGGTTGAATCCGCCGTGGTCCACCACGGCCAGGAAGTACTCCAGCTGCCGCACATCCACCGCGCCGCCTCCCCGCGCCTCGCCGCCCTCATGGGTCCGCCCGCCACCCTCACAGGCTCGCCGCCTTCACAGACTCGCCACCCTCACACGTCCATAGGTGGCGCCTATAAGGATTGTCGTCAACGGGTCTTGGACGCGCACCGCGGCGGCTGCTGGGATCGGACCATGAGCGATCAGCTGCTGGGCGACTTCGACCGCCGCACCCTTGACGTCGAGGGCGTGGGAATCAACGTACGCACGGCCGGGGACGGGCCGCCCGTCCTGCTCCTGCACGGCTATCCGCAGACCCAGATGATCTGGCACCACATCGCCCCGGCGCTCGCGGCCACCCACCGCGTGGTCCTCACCGATCTGCGCGGCTACGGCGACAGCCACAAGCCCGTGTCCGACGCCGAGCACACCACCTATTCCAAGCGGGCCATGGCGCGCGACCAGCTGCTGGTGATGCGGGAGCTGGGCTTCGACCGCTTCGCGGTCGTCGGCCACGACCGGGGCGGCCGGGTCGGGCACCGGCTGGCCCTCGACCATCCGGCGGCGGTCTCCGCGCTCGCGGTGCTCGACATCGTGCCCACGCGGTACGTCTTCCAGCACGCCGACAAGGACTTCGGGCTCGGGTACTACCACTGGTTCTTCCTGGCGGCGCGGAACGGCATTCCGGAGCACCTCATCGGCCAGGACCCCGCGTTCTGGATCCGTACCCGGATGGGGGCCCGCCACGGTGGCGGAACCCCGTTCGACGAGGCGGCCCAGGCCGAGTACATCCGCTGCTTCTCGGACCCCGCGGCCATCCACGCGAGCTGCGAGGACTACCGCGCCGCCGCCTCCATCGACCTGGTCCACGACGACGCGGACGCCGCCGCGGGCCGCCGGGTCACCGCACCGCTGCTGGCCCTGTGGGGCGCGCACGGCTTCGTCGGCCACCACTACGACGTACCGGAGGTCTGGCGCGGTTACGCGGACGATGTGCGCGGGCAGGCGCTGCCGTGCGACCACTACCTGCCCGAGGAGGCACCGGACGAGACGCTGCGCCACCTGCGGACGTTCCTCGGGGACTACGGCGACGGCTGACCGGCGGCGCGTGCCTCGGCAGCGCCTGACCCAACGCCTGACCCGACAGCGGCAGCGCCTGAACCGGCGGCGCCCCACGGCGTCACGGTGCCGTCCGGACGTCCTGCTTCCGCGCGGCCGTCTCCTCGGACGGTTCGGCGGCCCCGCGCGTCTCCCGTGCCAGCGCCACCGTGACCACGGTGAGCGCGCTCATCAGGGCGATGAAGACGACTACGCCCGTGACGCTGTGGTCGAACCAGAGCAGCAGGGCGGACGCGAGCATGGGGGCGAGACCGCCGGTGAGCACGGTGCCGATGTTGTTGGCGATGCCGACCGCGCTGAACCGGACCGTGGTGTCGAAGAGTTCGGCGAAGAAGGCGGGCTGGGAGCCGAGGACGGCGGACTGACCGATGCCCAGGGTGATGAAGAGCGCAAGCCAGATGCCCCAGGTGTGACCGCTGTCGATCACCGTGAAGAACGGCCAGGCGGCGGCCAGCAGCACCAGGGCTCCGCCGATCGAGACCGGGCGGCGGCCGATGCGGTCGGAGAGCGCGCCGAAGGCCGGCACCGTCACCAGCTTCACGGCCGCGACCAGCGAGATGCCGCTGAGGAGTGCGCTGGTCGACAGCCCGCGATCCTCGGCATAGGTGACCGAGAAGGTGCCGAAGACGTAGTAGCCCGCGTTCTCGGCGGCGCCCGCGCCGATCACGATGAGCATCTCCTTGGGGTAGCGGCGCCAGGCGGCCACGCATCGGCTCTCGGCGATCCGCTGCCGCAGCGGGCGCGGCGCCGTCGCGGCGGCGGGACGCGCCTGCCGCACCTGCTGGACCTGCTGGAACTCGGCGGTCTCCGGCAGCGAGCGGCGCACCCAGAGGCCGAAGAAGGTCAGCCCCGCGCTGAGCAGGAAGGGAATCCGCCAGCCCCAGTCGAGGAAGGCGTCCTCGGACAGCAGCCCGGTGGTGAGCGCGAAGGCGCCGGTGGACAGCAGGGTGCCGGTGCCGGTGCCGATCGCGGGCAGTGAGGTGAGCAGACCGCGCCACTTGGGCGGTGCGTTCTCGAAGAGGATGATCAGCGCTCCGGTCTTCTCGCCGCCCGCGGCGAAGCCCTGGACGAAGCGGAGCAGGGTCAGGAGCACCGGCGCGGCGACACCGATCTGCGCATGGGTCGGCAGCAGTCCGATGGCCGTGGTGGCGAGCCCCATCATCAGCAGGGTGGCCACCAGGACGCCCTTACGGCCCTGGGTGTCGCCCCGCTCCCCGAAGTAGGCGCCGCCCAGGGGCCGGGCGAGGAAGCCGATGGCGAACGTGCCGTAGGCGAGGACCGTGCCGACCAGTGGATCGCTGTCCGGGAAGTAGACCTTGTTGAAGACCAGGGCGGCCGCGGTTCCGTAGAGGGCGAAGTCGTACCACTCCACCGTGGTGCCGAAGACGGCGGCGAGGGCGACTTTGGGCTGGAAGACCGGCCTTCTGGTGGCGGAACTGCCGGTATGCGTCATGGGGGACTCCCTTGTCACCGTGATCGAGTACCACTGTGTGGTTCGCTTGTGCCGCTTGGTGGTTCGGTGATGTTATGGAGGCACCCACCCCGTGGCAAGGGGTCACACCCTGATTCGCACTGGAGGTCAGCCGTTGAGCACGCCCGCCCCCACCGCCCCACCGCCCCTGCTCGACGGCGTCCGGGTCCTGGATCTGACCAATGTCCTCGCCGGGCCCTTCGCCGGATATCAGCTCGCCCTGCACGGCGCCGACGTCCTCAAGGTCGAGATGCCGGGGGCCGGGGACCTGGCGCGCCAACTGGGCGCCGACCGGCAGCTCGGCGAGGATCTGCTGGGCGCGTCGTTCCTCGCCCAGAACGCCGGCAAGCGTTCGCTGACCCTGAACCTCAAGGAGGAGAAGGGGCGCGAGGCCCTGCTGCGCGCGGTGCGGGAGTCCGACGTCCTCCTCGAGAACTTCCGCCCCGGGGTGATGGACCGCCTGGGTGTCGGCCGGGAAGTCCTCATGCGGGAGAACCCGCGGCTGGTCTACTGCGCCGTCTCCGGCTTCGGCCAGACCGGACCGCTGCGCGCCCGGCCCGCCTACGACCAGATCGTGCAGGGCCTCTCCGGCATGATGAGCGTGACCGGCACCCCCGAGGTCAGCCCGCTGCGCGCCGGCTTCCCGGTCGCCGACACCCTGGGCGGCATGGCCGCCGCCTTCGCCGTGGCGGCGGCGCTGGTGCGCCGGGAGCGCACCGGGAGCGGCGCGTATCTGGACGTCTCCATGCTGGAGGCCGCGCTCACCGCGATGGGCTGGGTGACCTCCAACTATCTGATCACAGGCCGCCCGCCGCGGCCCATGGGCAACGAGAACTTCACCGCCGCACCGTCGGGGACGTTCCGCACCGCGGACGGATACCTCAACATCGCGGCCAACCGCCAGCAGCAGTTCGCCACCCTGTGCCGGCTCATCGGCCGGGCGGAGCTGCTGGCGGACGAGCGGTTCGCGCATCCCGCGGACCGCAAGGCCCACCGCGAGGAGCTGCGGGCCGAGATCGAGAAGGGGCTGGCCGAGCGGACCGCCGGGGAGTGGGAGGAGATCCTCGCCGACGCCGGGGTGCCGGCCGCGCGGGTGCTGTCCGTACCCGACGCGCTGGGCCTGGAGCAGCTCGCGGAACGGGACTTCGTCCGCACGCTGCCCTTCCCGGACGGGCGCGAGCGCGAGCTGCGCGTCCTGGGCAGCCCGTTCCGGGTCGACGGCGAACCGGCCGCCGCCACCGCCCCGCCACCGCTGCTGGGGCAGCACACCGAACAGGTCCTGGCCGAACTCGGCTACAGCGCCCAGGAGATCGACGCGATGAAGGAGCGTGGTGCGATATGACCCGCCGGTCGGGAGATGACGAGGCCGCGACGGCTCCGCAGGACGTCACGCCTCCGCAGGACGTCACGCCTCCGCGGGACGTCATGGATCCGCGCGAGGTCACCGACTGGTGGTCCACCGCCGTCAGCCGCGTCCGGCCGGGCGAGATCCTGCTGCGCGGCTACCCGGTCGAGCAGTTGATCGGCCAGATGTCCTTCGCCGAGACCATCTGGCTGATGCTGCGCGGCGAGGTGCCCACCAGGACCCAGGGCCGGTTGCTGGAGGCCGCACTCGTCGCCGCCGTCGACCACGGGCCCCAGGCCCCGTCGATCGCCGCCGCCCGGATGGCCGCCACCTGCGGCCTGGGCCTGAACAACGCGGTGGCCACCGGGGTGAACCTCCTGGGGGACGTCCACGGCGGGGCCGGTCAGCAGTGCATGCGGGTGCTGACCGAACTGGAGCAAGCCGTGGCCGAGGGGGCGGACGTCGACGACGCCGCGAAGAACCTGGTGGCGGAATACCGTGCCACGGGTTCCCATGTCCCCGGATTCGGCCACCGGTTCCATCCGTACGACCCGCGCCGCGGCCCCCTGCTCGACCTGGTGGGCGCGGCGGTGGCGGACGGCGAGGCGCCGGGCTGGGCGCTGCGCGCCGGGACGGCCCTGGAGCGGGCGCTGGCGGAGGGCCGCAGCCGTCCCGTGCCGATGAACATCGACGGCGCCACCGCCATCGTCTACAGCGAACTCGGCTTTCCGCCCGAGCTCGGACGCGGGCTGTTCGTGCTCTCCCGCAGCGTGGGCATCCTCTCCCACGCCTGGGAGGAGAAGTCCGGTGGGGCCAGGATCAAGGGCCCCATTCCCCGGCGGCTGTTGCCCTCCTACGAGGGCCCGGCCCCCCGGGACCTCATCCGGCCGGAGAGGGAGAAGTGTGAGGAGAGCGAGGGAAGCGCGGGGCGCGCGGACAGCGCGGAGGGCGGCGCGTGAGCGTCAGCCGCTCTCGCCGAGGAACCGCAGCTCCGACAGCCGCCTCGCGGCCTCGGTCAGCGCCGGGCGGAACGACTCGACGCGCTCCTCGGTGAAGCGGCTGGTGGGGCCGCCGAGGCCCACCGCGGCGACGACCTGACCGGCCGCGTCGGTGACGGGGGCGGCCACGGCGGACACCCCGTCCTCGCGCTCGCCGTGGCTGACCGCCCAGCCCCGCTGCGCGGCCAGGCGCGCCCGTTCGGCCAGGACGGACGTGAAGCCGGGGTCGCGCCCGGCCGCCGAGGCCACCCGGCTCAGGGTCCGGGCCGAGCCGCCGATGAGCAGGACATGCCCGGAGGCACCGGCCCACAGCGGCATCTCCTCGCCGATGCGCACCACATGGCGGAGCTGCTGGGTGCCCTCGTGCTGGGCCACGCACACCCGGGAGGCCCCCTGGCGGATGTAGATCCGCGAGGACTCGCCGCCGGACCGTACGGACAGGACGCGCAGGCACTCCACCGCCTCCGGGGGCAGCCGCCAGGCGTCCTGTGCGAGTGCCGCCCAGCGCAGCAGGCCCGCACCGGGGGTGAGCCGGCCGTCCCCCCGGCTCCACAGCAGCCCGCGCTGCTCAAGGGTGGCCACCAGACGGACCACGGTGGACTTGGCCAGTCCGGTGGCGTCGGTCAACTCCCGTACGCTGCGGGAGCGGTGGGACTCGTCGAACAGGGCGAGCAGATCCAGCGCGCGCAGTACACTCCGTACTCCCTCGCCGCCCTCTCCGGCTGCCGTCCCCATCGCCCGCCCTCCTCGCCGCACCACACGCAAAACCATCTAACGGTGCGACAGTACCACCAGGTAGTACCACCAGGTGGTTCACGCTAGGCCGGGATGACGGTGACCAGATCGGCGGGCATCCGGCCCCGCAGATCGTCCCACTCGCCCTCGCTGATATGGCGCTGCAGGGTCTCCAGGACGGTGTGCACGAGCTGTTCGATATCGCCCTGGATCGAGTACGGAAAGTCGTGCCGGATCCGCTGGTAGAACTCCTCGCTGTGCATCTTCACGGGCGTCTCCGCCGGCCGCCACCCCTCGTAGTAGATGCCGCGCACCAGCATCGGGAGCTGTGCGCCGAACTGGACCGCCTCGTCCACCGTCAGCCGGTCCCGGAGCTGGTGCAGGACCGCGCGCAGGGCGGCGTAGGACTGTTTGCGGCGCTCCTTGGGCCAGCCGTACGCGTCCTCGATCTCCTTGAGGAGCCGGTTGGTCTTGTCGACCGTCGTGTCGAAGGAGGCAAAGCCTGTGGCAACCATGGTGTTCGTCCTCCGGTCGGGGGTCAGGTGGAGCGGCTGCGCGGATGTCGCGGCTGCGCAGGGGAAGCGGACACATGCGGATCACCGCCCGGCGCGGCGGACCGGCCGAACGGGGCTGAAGGGCCTGGAGGGGTTGGAGGGGGTGGAGGGGCGCCGCTCGGGTGGGCAGGGGCGGCGGTGCGGGCGAGACGGTCATGGACGTGGTGGATGGCCATCGCCCCCTCGCCGGCCGCCGAGGCCACCCGCTTGACCGAGCCGCTGCGCACATCACCGGCGGCGAAGACCCCCGGCAGCGTGGTCTCCAGGCTCAGACAGCCGCGGCCGGGGCCCTCCCGGACGACGTGGCCCGCCCGGGCCTCGGCCTCGGCGCCGGTGAGCACGAAACCCCGGTCGTCCAGGGCCAGGACACCGGTGAGCCAGTCGGTGCACGGCTTGGCCCCGATGAAGACGAACAGGGCGCAGGCGTCCAGGGTGCGGCGCTCGCCGGTGCGGCAGTGCTCCACCACGATCGTCCGCAGCGCGTCCTCGCCGCGCACCTCGCGCAGCTCGCTGTCCAGCAGCACGCTCACCCGCGGATGGCGCTCGATCTGGTCGACCAGATAGCGGGACATCCGGGCGCCCAGATACGAGCCCCTGATCAGCAGATGCACCCGGGGCACCCATGCGGCGAGGAAGAGCACCGCCTGGCCCGCGGAGTTGCCGCCGCCGACCACGGCGACGGGGGCCGCGCCGCACTGCCGCGCCTCGTAGACGGTGGCCGCGTAGTAGACGCTCGTGCGCTCCAGCCGCTCCATCCCGGGGACGTCGAGTCGGCGGTAATGGGCGCCGGTGGCCAGCACGACGGTACGGCACAGCGTTTCGCTGCCGTCGGCGAAGGTGACGCGGTAGTGGCCGTGGCCCGGTTCGAGGGAGGTCGCCTCGGCCGGGATCCGTACCTGCGTCCCGAACTTGCGCGCCTGGAGCATGCCCCGCTCGGCCAGTTCCGAGCCGGGGATCCCGGCCGGGAAGCCGAAGTAGTTCTCGATCAGGGACGTGGTGCCCGCCTGGCCGCCGGGGGCCACCGTGTCCACGACCGTGGTGGTCAGCCCGTCGGAGGAGCCGTAGACGGCGGCGGCGATCCCGGCCGGGCCGGAGCCGACGACCAGCAGATCGCAGTGGCTGTGGGGGGCCATCGGCGGGGAGAGGCCGATGAGCTGGGCCAGTTCGGCGTTGCCGGGGTTGCGCAGCACCTGGTGCTCACGCCAGATGACGATGGGGGTGTCCTCCGGGCTGACCGCGACGCGGCGCAGCAGCGCCTCGGCCTCCTGGTCCGCCTCCAGATCGATCCAGCGGTGCGGCAGCCGGTTGCGGGCCGCGAACTCGCGCAGCCGCCGGGTGTCGGGCGAGTAGCGCGAGCCGAGGATGCGGAAGCCGACGCCGCCCCCGACCAGCTGGGCGCGGCGGCCCAGATAGGCGCGGAGGACGAGGTTGCCGAGGCAGGGGTCACGGGCCATCAGCGCCCGCAGCCGGTCCACCGGGAGGGCCAGCACCTCCCCGGCCTCCCGGGCGTGGGCGGTGTAGAAGGCCACCTGCCCCTGGAGCAGGCCCAGTTCGCCGAGGAAGCGCCCCGGGCCGTGCACCCTCAGCAGCCGCTCGTCCGGGGTGCCGTGGTGCTCGGTGATCGCGACCGAGCCGCTGAGGACGACGAAGAAGTCCGGGGGCGGGACGCCGTCGCGGATGAGCACCTGACCGGGCACCACGGACCGGCGGGTGCCGTGCCCGGAGAGGTAGGCGGTCTGCTCGTCCGTCAGCCGCGGATACGCGCCGTAGATATCCGGGGTCTCGTCCGGTACGGCTTGCTCCTGCACGTCGTCCGGTACGGCTTCCTCCGGTGCGGCGCCCCGGGGCCGGTTCTCGTCCGTCATCACATCAGGCCATGGCCTCGTGGGCGTAGCGCCACCGCCATGTCTCGCCCGGTTCGGTGTCGGTGAAGGCCGCCACCGACGGTGTGGTGCGGCTTCCCTCGGAGTTCGGAACGACCGAGGACTCACCGCCCTCCCACACGGCGATCACCGAGTTGGTGGTGCCCAGGTCGATGGCGACTGCCTTGGCCATGGCAACTCCTTCCGGGGCGGCCACGGGCCGCACTCAGCGCCCGGTCGGCCGCGGGATCGGTGAGCAGACCTCTAGAACAAAGAGTGACAAATCAGACCGCGGCTGGTCCAGCGCCCGGAGGTCGAATATCGGCGCCCCGAGTGCACCCACGGGACAGGGCATCGGTGGTCAGTCCGGGGCGAGGTCCTGCTCGACCCAGATCGTCTTGCCGTCCGCGCCCTGCCGGGTGCCCCAGCGCGTCGCCATCTGGGCGACCAGCATCAGACCGCGGCCGCCCTCGTCGAAGACCCGGGCCCGCCGCAGATGGGGTGCGGTGCTGTTGGCGTCGGAGACCTCGCAGATGAGGCCGCGGTCGCGGATCAGCCGCAGCCGGATGGGCGGACGGCCGTAGCGGATCGCGTTGGTGACCAGTTCGCTGACGATCAGCTCGGTGGTGAAGAGCGTCTCCTCGAGACCCCAGGCGATCAGTTGCCCGGTGGTGTTCCGGCGGGCCTCGGCGACGGCGGCCGCGTCCGGGGGGATGTCCCAGGTGGTGACCCGGTCGGCGGGCAGAGCCCGGGTTCGGGCGAGGACCAGGGCCACGTCATCCTCGGGACGGGCCGGGAGCAGGGCCCGCAGGACGTTGTCGCAGAGCGCCTCCAGGGACGGGGCGGGCCGGCTCAGGACCTCGCGCAGCGTCTCCAGCCCCTCGCCGATCTCGCGCTCGCGGCCGTCGATCAGGCCGTTGGTGTACAGGGCCAGCAGACTGCCCTCGGGCAGGTCCGTCTCCATGACCTCGAAGGGCAGCCCGCCCAGCCCCAGCGGCGGACCGGTGGGCAGATCGAGCGGCTCTGCGGTGCCCTCCGGGCCGGCCACCAGCGGTGCGGGATGGCCCGCCGCGGCGATGGCGCAGTGGCGGGAGACCGGGTCGTAGACCGCGTACACACAGGTGGCGCCGAACGGCCCGAAGCTCTCGGGGTGCTGGTCCGAGGACAGCCGGGTGACCAGGTCGTCGAGATGGGTCAGCAGCTCGCCGGGCGGCAGATCGATATCGGCCAGGATGCGCACGGCCGAGCGCAGCCGCCCCATCGTGGCGGCCGCCTCGACGCCACGGCCCACCACATCGCCGACCACCACGGCGGCGCGGGCGCCGGACAGCGGAATCGCGTCGAACCAGTCGCCGCCCACCCCGGCCCAGGCACCCGCGGGCAGATAGCGCGAGGCGATCTCCAGCGCCGTCAGCTCGGGCAACTCCTGCGGCAGCAGGCTGCGCTGCAGGGTCTCGGCCGTCATGCGTTCCCGCAGATAGCGGCGGGCGTTGTCGACACAGACGGCCGCCCGTGCGGTGAGCTCCTCGGCCAGCATCGTGTCGTCCTCGGTGAAGGGCGCCGATGTGCGGTGGCGGGCGAAGAGGGCCGTACCGAGGGTGACCCCGCGGGCGCGCATCGGCGCCACGATCACCGAATGCGCTCCGTGCTCGCGGATCCGGGCGGCCCGGCCGGGGTCCTTGGCCTCCCAGTGCGCCTGCAGGGGCTCGGTCACCTGGTGCCGCGCGGCCCGGCCCTCGATCAGGCACGCCGCCGTGGGGGAGTGCTGGGGATGCGTGGCCAGCTCGCCCACGCCGACCAGCGCCTCCGGGGCGCCCTCGACGACGGACCGGTGGGCCGCGCGCCGCAGGGTGATGGGCCCGCGCAGCGGTCCCGCCGGGGGCTCGTCGCCCCGGTGGAGGAAGGTGAGCAGATCGACACTGGCGAAGTCGGCGAACCGGGGGACCGCCGCCTCGACCAGCTCCAGGGCGATCCGGTCCAGGTCCAGGGTGCTGCCCAGCCGGGCCCCCGCCTCGCTGAGCAGCAGCAGCCGCTGCCGGGCCTCCTGCTCGGCGGTGGTGTCGCGGGCCGCGAAGCACACGCCGCACCGCCCGCCGGTCCGGCCCGCCAGCGGGGCCAGGGAGACCGACCAGGCGTGCTCATGGCTCCCGCCCGACCCCTGCAGATGCGTCTCCAGTTCGAACCGTTCGCCGCTCTCCAGCACCTCCCGCATGGCCCGCTCGACCCGCTCGCTCTCCCCGCGGCCCACCAGCTCCGTCAGCCGCAGCCCGCGCATCTGGTCCTCGCTGCGGGCGGTGGCGGCCTGCATATCGGCGTTGGCCCGCGCCAGCCGCAGGTCGGTGTCGAAAAGCGCCAGGACGCACGGGCACTGGGCGAACGCGCGGTCCGCCGGCGCGCCCGGCTCCTGGGAGGACGACTCCCGGGGCAGCGGTTCCTGGGGGAGCGGCTCCCGGGGCGCGGCGCAGACCAGCAGCCAGCCCGCGGTTCCGTCGCCCACCGGGCCGCGCTGGGCCAGCAGCTCGACCTCCACCCGGTGGCCGTCCCGGTGGCACAGCGCGACCCGTCCGCTCCACCGGGGCTCCTCCGCCGGGCACGGCCCGGCGCCGCCCGCCTTGTCCCCGGCGGTCTTCTCGGCGCGCAGCTCGCCCGCCGCCCGCCCTACGACGTCCTCGGCGCGATAACCCAGCAGCCGCCGCGCGCCCTCGCTCCACCCGGTCACCACGCCGTGGTCGTCGACGGTGGCCGTGGCCAGGTCGGGGGCCCCGGGCGGGGGGTTCGGCCGGACGCGGCGGGCGGCGGGGTCGGGGGGCGTCATCGAACATCGTCCCGACGGCTCAGGGATCCGGCGGTCGCCACTCGATCATCAAAATCGTGGCGTCGTCGCTGAGTTGGCTGTGCCCGTGGCCGAGGATGGCGTGGATGAGCAGCCGGAGCACCTCGGGGGCGTTCTCCCCGGCGGCCGTCGAGCGGATGATGTGGTCGGCGAAGCGCTCCAGGCCGAACTGCTCGCCTCCCTCGTCGCGCGACTCCACCACCCCGTCGGTGTACAGCAGAATCCGGTCGCCGGGCTCCAGGGTCGTCTCATGGATCCGGCGGGGCGCCGCCGACAGCCGCGGGGGCAGCCCCAGCGGCGGTTCGGAGGCGCGCTCCAGCTCCTTGTCCAGCAGCCGCCGGTGGCGGATGACCAGCGGGGTGGGATGGCCGCAGTTGGACCAGCGCAGCGCCCCGCTCGGCATGTGCAGCCGGAGGAAGACGCCCGTGCAGAACTGGTCCGGGAGCCATTTGGCCAGGGCCTCGTCCACGGTGGTGACCAGCTCCGCCAGGTCGGCACCGGTGCGCCGGGCGTTGCGGCTGCCCGCCATCGCCACGGACGTGGTCAGCCCGGACGCCAGATCGTGGCCCATGGCGTCGAGGATCGTGGCGTGCAGCACGTCCTCGGTGAACGAGTGGTCGAAGGCATCGCCGCCCAGCTCGTACGCGGGCTCCAGAACGGCCGTCGAGATCACCCGGCCGGTGCCGATCGAACGTGGCGGCAGGAAGGCCCGCACCATCTCCGTGGGCAGCTCCATGGACCGGGTCCGGGTGCGCCGTGCGATGGTGTCGATGGAGGTGCGCTTGGACGTGATGACCAGGGAGAGGAGCGAGGCCAGCGTCCGGCAGCGCCAGAGCGTGATCCCGTCCAGGGAGTCCATCCGCAGCTTCAGCACCCCCAGCCGCTCCGCGCCGTTCATCAGCGGCAGCCAGACGTCCAGGCCGCCCTCGTCGTCCTCCTTGACCCGCACGGTGCTGGTCCGATAGGCGAATCCGGCCAGGGAGTCGTCGAGGTCCAGGGGCGGTGTGTCGTCTTCGAGTGATATCAGCAGCCGCTGCTGGATGTCGATCAGGTACACGACCGCACGGCCCATGTGCATGGCCTGGGTATAGCGCTCCAGGGCCTCTGGGAGCTCCGCGGGTGAAGCCTCGTGGGACGCCCGGAGCAGCTCGTCCAGCGACTGCTCAGCAGCCTCGGCCGAGGTCGACACGCTCGCGTCCACCATGCGGTCCACCATACGGCGGCGGGCCGCCGTACGCCCGGACGATCACGGGGGCGTGGGCACCCGCTCCCGCGCCGACTCGCGCACGGGGTCCCGCAGCAGTTCCCGCACGGGTTCCCGGGGGACGGTGGCGGGCTCGCGCACGGCCTCATCGGGTGCGCGGCTCTCGGGTACGGCTGTCTCGCGTACGGCTGCGTCGCGTGCGGTGGCCCGCCGTACGGTCGCGGCGGCCTCCCGTACGGCCACGGCGTCGCCGCGCATGTCCGCGCCCGCCTGGGGTGCCCGGGAGAGCAGGACCACGCCGCGGGCGGCCGCCGCGGCGCCCGCGGCGGCCAGGGCCCAGCCCGCCGGGCCGCCCCGGAAGCGCTCGTCCAGCAGGGCGATCCCGATGGCGGCGGCCGCCACCGGGTTGGCGAGGGTCAGGGTGGCAAGCGGTGCGCCGAGGCCGCTGCCGTAGGCGCTCTGGGCGAGCAGCAGACCGCTCACCGCGAAGACCGCGACCAGCACGGCCACGATCACGGCTCGCCAGGACACCAGGGCCGCCCCGGGGACGCGGGAGTCGGCGAGCGCGACCGTGAGGGTCTGGGTGAGCGCCGAGGCGACGCCGGAGGCGACCCCGGACGCGGTGGCGTGCCGCAGACCCCGGCCCGATGTCCCGCGCCCCCTGCGGCCCGGCCCGACGCACAGCGCGATGAACACCAGGACGACGCCCGCGAGCCCGACCGCCTGCGGCAGGCTGAGCGTGTCGCGCGGGGTCTCCCCGGCGGTGACCGGCAGCAGGGCGCCGAGGCCGAGCAGTGCGAGCGCCACGCCCCGCCACTCGTTCCGGGCCACGCGCCGGCCCGCGAGCCGCGCGCCCAGCGGGACGGCCGCGACCAGGGTCAGCGCGCCGAGCGGCTGGACCAGGGTGAGCGGTCCGTACCGCAGCGCGGCGACATGCAGCAGGGCACCGGTGGAGTTGAGGCCGACGGCGCCCCACCAGGCGCCGCGCAGCAGCAGTCCCGGCATGCGGCCGGGCCGCCCGCCGGCGGCCAGCCGCTCCTGGGCCACCGCGGCGGTCGCGTAGGCGACGGCCGAGGCGAGCGCGAGCGCGACGGCTATGACGGTCGGGTTCATCCACCGTGCCTTCCTCTGGGCGCCCATCTGTCTGGCGCCATCGGCACACAAACGTATCGATACGAGAGTGTACCGGTTCGGAGCTGTATCGGTACATGGGTGTATCGGTACGCGGATGTGTCGGTACACTGCGTGGTCGGGGGTCGGAGTCCGGTGACCGAGGAGGAGAGCCGATGGCGACGCAAGGCCCGGAGACGGCCGCGCCGCAGCGCCGTTCAAAGATCAGCCCCGAGCGGGAGCAGGAGTTCTACCAGGCGGTCCTCGATCTGCTCCAGGAGGGCGGCTACGAGGCCCTCACCATCGAGGCAGTCGCCGCCCGCACCCGCGCCAGCCGGTCCACCCTCTACCGGCAGTGGTGCAGCAAGCCCCAGCTCGTCGTCGCCGCGCTGCGCTCGTGCAAGCGCCCCTTCGCGCTGGAGGGCATCGACACCGGCTCCCTCGCGGGCGATCTGCGTGCGGTCGCGGCGGCGGTGGGGGAGGCGGGGGAGGTGTGCGGCGGTGACACGGCGCTGGTGTACGCCGTCGGGCACGCCGCGCTGCAGGACCCCGATCTGCTCCAGGCGCTGCGCGCCGCGCTGATCGAGCACGAGGTGAAGACGATCCAGGCGATGGTCCGCCGGGGCGTGGAGCGCGGCGAGGTGGCCGCGGACAATCCGGCCGTCGAGTTCGTCCCCACCCAGCTCATCGGCGCGATGCGGGTCCGCCATCTGCTGGAGGGCCGGTTCGCGGACCGCGACTATCTGACGCGGTTCCTCGAAGCGTCGGTCTTCCCCGCCCTCGGTCTGGCCCCGTAGGGCCGCCGGTCACGCCACCGGGCCGTCAGTCCTTCAGCCCGTCAGTCCTTCAGCCCGTCACCCCGTCAGATCACGGGCGGGCGGCCCAGTTTGGCCATGCGCCACACCGTGCGCCAGCGCATCGGGCGGCGGCGGCCGCAGGAGGTGCGCAGGCCCTCCAGGAAGCCGCCCGCCCAGGCCCGCAGCCCCGTCAGGGAGCGGGTGCGGGCGAGCGTGAGCAGCGTCCAGGTGCCGAGGTAGAGCGGGACCAGCGGCAGCGGCAGGTGGCGGCGGGCCAGCCAGACCCGGTTGCGGGCGGTCATCCGGTGGTAGACGGCGTGCCGGGCCGGGGAGGTCCGGGGGTGCTGGAGCAGCAGCTCGGGGGCGTAGACGACCTTCCAGCGCGCGTCCAGTGCCCGCCAGGCGAGGTCGGTCTCCTCATGGGTGAAGAAGAACGCGTCCGGCCAGCCGCCGATCTGCTCCAGCATCGCCACCGACAGGGCGTGGCCGCCGCCGAGGAAGGTGGTCACCTCGCCGCCGCGCATCGGATCGGAGGCGCGCAGCCGGGGTACGTGGCGGCGCTGGGTCTCACCCGTCTCGTCGGCGATGCGGAAGCTCACGATGCCCAGGCGCGGGTCCTCGGCGTACAGATCGCGCACCCTGCGGAAGACGTCGGCGTCCACCAGCAGCCCGTCGTCGTCGAGGTCGATGACGACGTCCACGTCGCCGAAGTCGCGCAGCCGCCGCCAGGCGACATTACGGCCGCCCGAGACGCCGAGGTTCTCCTCCAGCTCGACCGCGGTCACCTCGGCGGGGAACTCCGGGAGCGGGGAGCCGTTGCCGACGACCACGATGCGGGCCGGGGGCACATCCTGCTTCGCGACCGACTCCAGCAGGGCGGCCACCTCTCGGGGCCGGTTGCCCATGGTCAGGACGGCGATACCCAGGCGGGGTTCGGGGGCGGCGGACACGGTGGGACTCCAGAGCTCGGGTGCGATGCCCGCGATCGTATCCGTTCACCCGGAAGGACACTTCCGTACGGCTGATGTTCATCAAGGACCGAGCGGCCGGCCTCAAAGAGCGAGCAGAACGAAAAGGCAGGACGAAAGGCAGGACGAAAAGGCGGAGCAAAAGGACTGAGCGGAACGATCAGCCGTCGAGCGCGGAGAGGGCCTTCTTGGCCGCGCTGATGGCGCCCTTACGGATCGCATCGCCGTCGGCGGCCTTATGGCTCTCGAAGTCGCCGCCGTTGTAGGTCACGGTGACCGTGGCGTTGTCCTGGTGGACCGTCACCACCGCCTCGCGTATGCCCTGGTCGTCGTCCTCGGTGGTCTTCTCGGTCACCGTCGCGTCGTCGCCGAGGCCGGGCACCGCGCTGCCGCCCTCGCTCCCGCTCTTCTTCCCGGGGGTGCTCTTGACGTCGTAGGCGATGTCCAGCCAGCGGTAGTCGAAGTCGTCCAGGGCGTGCCAGGAGCAGCCGGTGCGGCGGCCCAGGTCGCTGGACTTCAGCTCGTTCCCGGCCGCCTTGGCGCCCGGCACCAGGTCCTTGATCATCGACTCCGGGAGGGTGGTGCACGCCTCCGCGGGCGGCTTGGCGAAGCGCGGCGCGGCGGCGCCGGTGGCCGGGGCCGAGGTCTGCGGGGAGGGGCCCGCCGGGGTGGCGCCCGCGTCCGAGTCGTCCGACGTCGTCATGGCCACCCCCGCGGCGGCGAGGACGGCGACGGGCAGCAGACGGGCGACCAAGGTGAGCGGCAGAGAACGCACGGCGGTCTCTCTTCGTTCGGATGGCGGTCGTGGGGCGGTGGTGAAGGGTGTGGCGCGGTGGGAAACGACCCTGCCATATGGAGCGGGCCTCGAACAGTCCGGGGGTGGGAGAGGGGGCGGTCCGGGGGTGGGTGAGCGGGTGCGTCGGCCGTGGCGTCGAAGCCGCTGTGCCGATGGAGTGAATTGCCCGCATCCTCACATTATCTCCACAATTGGAAGGTTATCTAGGACGGGTGACGAACCCTCATCCGTCAGCCCCGGCCGATGTACGGCATCGCCGTCGCCATGACCGTCGCGAACTGCACGTTGGCCTCCAGCGGCAGCGACGCCATATGCCGCACCGTGCGCGCCACGTCCGCGACGTCCATCACGGGCTCGACCGCCACCTCCCCGTTCGCCTGCGGTACACCGGCGGACATCCGCTCGGTCATCTCGGTCGCCGCGTTGCCGATGTCGATCTGCCCGCAGGCGATGCGGTACCGGCGCCCGTCCAGCGACAGCGACTTGGTGAGCCCCGTGATGGCGTGCTTGGTGGCGGTGTACGCCACGCTGTCCGGCCTGGGCGCGTGCGCCGATATGGAGCCGTTGTTGATGATCCGTCCACCCTGTGGCTCCTGATCCCGCATCAGCCGGAAAGCCGCCTGGGCGCACAGGAACGCGCCCGTCAGATTGGTGTCCACGACCGACCGCCAGTCCTCGTACGCCAGGTCCGCCAGAGCCACACCGCGCGGGCCGAAGCTCCCCGCGTTGTTGAACAGCAGATCGAGCCGTCCGAACCGCTCCCGCACCCCAGCGAAGAGCGCCTCCACCCGCTCCGGCCCGGTCACATCCGTCGGCACCACGGGGGCCGGCGGGCCGCCACCGGCCAGCCGCGCCGTCTCGGCCAGGGCCTCCTCGCGGCGCCCCGCCAGCACCACCGACCAGCCCGACTCCAGGAGTTCGAGCGCCACCGCCCGGCCGACCCCGGAGCCCGCGCCTGTCACCACCGCCACTTTCGACACCACCGACACACGACCGTCGCTCATGGCGCCGCAGCGTACGCCACCTCAGTTCGCCGTGCGGTCACGTCGATTCGCCGCAATGGTCCCTTCCGGCAACGGACCTCACCCAGCGGTCATATCGATGTCGTGTGCACGCAAGCGGGCGGCCGTCCCCCGACACTGCAATTCCTCTGACGCCACGAGCCAGGGGAGAGCACATGGCACACGACTCGCACCAGCAGGCCATACGAGCCGCGGCCGCACGTCTGGGACGCCGCCGCTTCCTCACCGTCACCGGAGCCGCCGCCGCGCTCGCGTTCACCACCAACCTGCCCAGCGCCCACGCCGCGCAGGTGTCTCCGCGCGCGCTCGCCGACAACCCCTTCACGCTCGGCGTGGCCTCCGGCGACCCGCTGCCCGGCGCGGTCGTGCTGTGGACCAGGCTGGCGCCCCGCCCGTACGAGCCCGGCAACGGGCTGCCCGAAGAGGGCACCGTCAAGGTCGGCTGGGAGATCGCGCGCGACGAGAAGTTCCAGCGCGTCGCCCGCACGGGGACCACCTCCGCGCACGCCGAGTTCAACTACACGGTGCACGTGGACGCGGGCGGGCTCGAGCCGGACCGCGTCTACTGGTACCGCTTCCGGGCCGGGAACTGGACCAGCCCGGTGGGCCGCACCCGCACCACCCCCGCCGTGGGCGCCAAGGTCCGGGACGTGCGCTTCGGCCTGGTCTCCTGCCAGGCGTACCACGACGGCTACTTCACCGCCTACCGCCACCTGGCGGACGAGGACCTGGACGCCGTCTTCCACGTGGGCGACTACCAGTACGAGTACGCGGTCGACTCCGTCGGCGGTGCCCGGAAGTACACCGACCGCACCCTCCCCGCGGTGTTCAACACCGAGACGATGACCCTCGAGGACTACCGGCTGCGCTACGCGCTCTACAAGTCCGACGAGGACCTCCAGGCCGCCCACGCCGCCTTCCCCTGGTTCGTCACCTGGGACGACCACGAGACCGAGAACAACTACGCGGACGACATCGACGAGAACGGCGGCCCCTCGGACGAGTTCCTGGTCCGCCGCGCCGCCGCCTACCGGGCGTACTGGGAGAACATGCCGCTGCGGATGCCGCAGCAGCCGGACGGCGCCGACATGCGGCTCTACCGCCGCTTCCACTACGGCAAGCTGGCCCAGTTCGACATCCTCGACACCCGGCAGTACCGCTCCAACCAGGCGTACGGCGACGGCTGGCAGTACCCCGGCCCGGAGTCCGAGGACCCCGCGCGCACCCTCACCGGCAGCGCCCAGGAGCGCTGGCTGCTGAGCGGCTTCCAGAGCTCCAGCGCCACCTGGAACGTACTGCCGCAGCAGGTCACCTTCTCCCAGCGGAAGAACACCACGGCCGCGCGCTCCCAGCTCTCCATGGACTCCTGGGACGGCTACCCCGCCTCCCGCGAGCGGATCCTGGCCGGTGTCGAGCAGGCGGGTCTGGAGAACTTCGTGGTGCTCACCGGCGATGTCCATGTGCACTACGCCTTCGACATCAAGAAGGACTTCGACGACCCGGGGTCCCGGACCCTGGGCGTGGAGTTCGTCGGCACCTCCGTCAGCAGCGGCAAGGACGGCGCCGACAAGCCCGCCAACTGGGCCACCTACATGGCCGCCAACCCGCATATGAAGTTCTACAACGGCCGGCGCGGCTATGTGACGGTCTCGCTGGACGAGGAGCGGGCACGGGCCGACTACAAGACCGTCTCCGCGGTCACCACCCCGGGCGCGCCGCTCACCACGGCGGCGTCATTCGTCAGCGAGGCCGGGAACCCCGGCCTCAAACAGGTCTGACGAACGGGCGGGCCCGGCGCGCACCCCAAGCGCCGGGCCCGCCCGGTTCACACCTCGTCACACCAGGCCCTCGTCCTCGCCCGGATACCGCACTCCGAGCCGCTCCCGCGCCGCGTCCAGGGTCCGCATCACCGCCAGCGTGCCGTCCAGCGGCACCAGCGGGGACTCCGTCTCGCCCGCGCGCAGGCAGCGCATCACCTCCGCCGCCTCCCACTGGTAGGAGCGCAGCCCGTCCACCGCCGTGATCTCCTCCGGATCCCGGCCGGGCCGGTGCAGTACGAAGCGCTCGGGGTGGAAGAAGCCGCGCGGGAACTCGATCCGTCCCGCGCTGCCCGTCACCGCCGCCGTCATCGGCGTATCGGCGGTGATCGAGCAGGAGAGCAGCGCCACCGCCCCGCTGTCCCAGCCCAGCGCCAGGCCCGTGTTCACATCCACGCCCTCGGGGGAGAGCTGACCCACCGCCCGTATCTCGTCCGGCTCGCCGAGCAGCAACTGCGCGAAGGACACCGGATAGACGCCGAGGTCCAGCAGGGCGCCGCCGCCCAGCGCCGGATCGCGCAGCCGGTGGTCCGGGTCGATCGGGCCGGGCAGCCCGAAGTCCGCGTGGACCGCCCGGACCTCGCCGATCGCACCGTCGTGGACCAGCTCGGTCATCCGGCGGACGACCGGATCGCAGTACGTCCACATCGCCTCCATCAGGAAGCGGCCTCGGGCCCGGGCCAGGTCCACCAGCTCCTCGGCCTGGCGGACATTGAGCGTGAACGGCTTCTCGCACAGCACCGCCCGCCCCGCCTCCAGACACAGTCCGGCCGCCTCCCGATGGGCCGAGTGCGGGGTGGCGACATAGATCACATCGATGTCGTCATCGGCGGCCAGCTCCGCCCAGCCGCCGTAGGCGCGGGATATCCCGAACCGCTCCGCGAATCGCTTGGCCGACTCCGGCCGGCGCGAGCCGACCGCGATGACCTGCGCGTCCGCCATCTCCAGCAGATCCGTGGTGAACGAGGCGGCGATCCCACCGGTCGCCAGAATCCCCCACCGCACGGCCCTTGACCCGCTTGTCCCGGCCATCTGGACCCCGTTCCCCCTGCCCACAGGAGTTCGACCCGATTCGGATTGCTGAGAGCATAGAGACGCATCAACGACTCATGGAAGGTACGCATGCAGCAGCCCGGCCAACCGGCCGCCGCTCCCACCCGGGCCGACCGTCCCGGAACCTTGTCCCCCGACACCTCCGCCGCCTCCCGCACCTCCGCTGCCGCCCTCCCCGGGCTCACCGCGCAGCGCCGTACGAGCCTCCTCGTCACCCTGATCCTCGGCGGGCTCACCGCACTCCCGCCGCTGTCCATGGACATGTACCTCCCGGCCCTGCCGGAGGTCACCGACGGGTTCCACAGCTCGGCCGCCACCGCCCAGCTCACCCTCACCGCCTGTCTGATGGGCATGGCGCTCGGCCAGCTCGCCGTCGGACCGATGAGCGACCGGTGGGGGCGCCGCCGTCCGCTGCTCATCGGCATGGTGATCTACGTCATCGCCACCGCCATCTGCGCCTTCGCCCCCACCGCCGGGCTCCTCATCGGCTTCCGGCTGCTCCAGGGGCTCGCGGGCGCGGCCGGAATCGTCATCGCCCGCGCCGTGGTCCGGGACCTCTACGACGGCATCGCGATGGCCCGCTTCTTCTCCACCCTGATGCTGATCTCGGGCGTGGCGCCCATCGTGGCCCCGCTCATCGGCGGCCAGATCCTGCGCTTCACCGACTGGCGCGGGGTCTTCGCGGTGCTCACCGTGATCGGCACCCTGCTCACCCTGGTGGTCTGGCGGTGGCTGGGGGAGACGCTGCCGCCCGAGCGGCGCCAGGACGGAGGGCTCGGCCAGACCCTGCGCACCATGCGCGGGCTGCTCGCCGACCGCGTCTTCACCGGCTACATGCTCGCGGGCAGCTTCGCCTTCGCGGCGCTCTTCGCCTATGTCGCCGGGTCGTCCTTCATCGTCCAGGAGATCTACGGCGCCTCACCGCAGACCTTCAGCCTGCTCTTCGGGCTGAACTCGATCGGCCTGATCGCCACCGGTCAGCTCAACGGCCGGGTGCTGGTCGGCCGGGTCAGCATGGACAAGGTGCTGATGGTCGGACTGGTCGTGATCACCGTCGCGGCGGCCGCGCTGCTCGTGCTGGCCTCCGGGGTCTTCGGGAAGGCCGGTCTCGTCCCGGTGGCGGGGTGCCTGTTCGTGCTGATGTCCGCGATGGGCCTGGCCATGCCGAACACCAACGCCCAGGCCCTGAACCGCACCCCGCACGCCGCCGGTTCCGCCTCCGCGCTGCTGGGCACCTCCACCTTCCTGCTCGGCGCCGTCGCCTCCCCGCTGGTGGGGATCGCGGGGGAGACCACGGCGGTGCCGATGGCTGTCGTCCAGCTCGTCTGCGCGCTCGCGGCCATCGCCTGCTTCGTGGGACTCTGCCGTCCGTGGCAGCGACGTACCAATCGACGCGTGACCGTGGTCTGACCCGGTTGCTGGAGATCGTCAGGGCGCTTCCCGAAGGGGAGCGCCCTTGGTGTTCGGGGGTGGCACTGGCCGCCGGGACCGCGTCGGGCCCGCTGGCCGAGGAGTCCTTCGGCTGGGCGGTGCGCTACGCGGCGTACGACGAACGGGCCGACCGGGGCGTGGAGCTGCCGCGCGAGCGGTGGGTGCCGGTGCGCCGCGACACCCTCTTCGACCTCGCCTCGCTCACCAAGCTGTGCACCACGATCGTGGCGCTGCGGGCCGCCGAGCGCGGGCTGATCGCGCTGGACGGGCGGGTCGCCGCGTACGCCCCGGAGTGCACGGCCGCCGCCGAGCACGGCATCACCGTGCGGCAGCTGCTCACCCACACCTCGGGGCTGATTCCCGAACTGCCGCTGTACGAGGAGGACGGCGTGGAGCGTCGGCTGGCCCGGCTCGCGGCCGAACCGCCGGTCACCCCGCCCGGCACCGCCCGCCGCTACTCCGACCTCAACTTCCTGCTGCTGCAGCGGGTGCTGGAGCGGACCGCGGGGCGGCCGCTGGACCGGCTCGTGCAGGAGACGGTTACCGGCCCGCTGGGCATGGCCGCCACCCGCTTCAACCCTCCCGCCTCCTGGCTGCCCCGGATCGCGGCCACCGAGGACCAGCGGCAACCCTGGGGCAAGGTCGACCGGGGGATGCTGCGGGGCGTGGTGCACGACGAGAACGCGTGGGCGCTGGGCGGGGTCGCGGGCCACGCCGGGCTCTTCTCGACCGCCGGGGACCTGGCGGTGCTGTGCCGGGCGCTGCTGGCCGGTGGCGGGCCCGTACTGTCGCCGGAGTCCACCGAGCTGATGCTGACCGCGCCGGGACTGGGCTTCGAGGTCGACCAGCCGTGGTTCATGGGCGAGTTGGCGGGGCGGGGCGCCGCGGGGCACACCGGGTTCACCGGGACGAGCCTGGTCGTGGACCGGGCCCGCGGGGTCTATCTGGTGCTGCTCGCCACGACCGTGCATCCGCGGCGCCGCCCTGGGGACAGTGGGCCCCGGGCGGCGGCGGGGACGGCGCTGGCGCGGGCGGTGGGGTGAGGGGGCGCTGGGTCGCTGGGGTTTACGGGTTCCAGGGGTTCACGGGTTCCTGGGGTTCACGGGGTCCAGGGGTTCACGGGCCGTGCGGCGTCTTACGGGGTGTCCGGCGGATCTGTCCCCTCCCCGCCCCTTCCCGAAAGAGGGGGCTCCGCCCCTCACCCCGCCGGGGCTCCGCCCCGGACCCCGCTCCTCAAACGGCCGGAGGGGCTTGATTGGCTCCCCGCGGCTCCTCAAACGCCGGAGGGGCTGGACTCCTCCGGTGGCCAGACATCGCCCCAGGACACATCGCGGGCGGCCCGGTACAGCGGGCCCTGACGCTTGGTCACCGTGGTGCGGCCCAGCCCCTCCTCGGGGCGCACAGGTCCAGCAGTACCTGGCCCTTGCGGATCTGCGGGCGGCGCACCACCCGCGCGTCGGCGGGCGTGGCGTCGAACCGTACGGCCGCGACATAGCTGAACTTCTCGTCCTCGTACGGCAGCGAACCGCCCTTGACCTGCCGGTGGAGGGAGGAGCGGCGGACCCGGGCGGCGAAGTGGCACCAGTCGGTGCCGGGCTCGATCGGGCAGGCCGCGCCGTGCGGGCAGGGGCGACGATGCGCAGCCCGGCTGCCAGCAGCCGGTCCCGCGCCTCGCGGATCCGCAGATAGCCGTCCGGGGTGCCCGGTTCGATCAGCACCACGGCCTGGGCCGCGCGCGCCGCCTCGGTCACCACGGCCCGCCGGTCGGCCTCGGTCAGCTCGCCCAGCACATAGCTGACGGTGACCAGGTCGGTCCCGTCCGGCAGTGCGAGCCCGTCCCGTATGGCCCGGCGCTCCCAGCGGGCGGTGCGCAGCGCCTCGGAGGGCGCCTGCCCGGCCAGCTCGCGGCCGAGGGCCAGCGCGGGCTCCGCCCAGTCCAGGACGGTGGTGGTGTGCCCGTCGCGCGGCCAGGTGGCGGCCACCGCCCAGCTCGCCGCGCCCGTACCGCCGCCGATGTCGATATGCGTGGCCGGGGCCCATGCGGGCGTGCGGGCGCGGAAGGCGGCGAGGGCGGCGCGCACGGCCTCGAAGGTCGCGGGCATCCGGTACGCGGCGTAGGCGGCGACGTCGGAGCGGTCGCGCAGCACGGGCGCGTCGGTCGGGGTGCGCCCCGGTAGTGGCCGATCAGCCGGTCGACCGCCTGGGCCGCCTGGCGGGGCGGCAGACCGTCGAGCAGACCGGCGAGCGCGGTCTGCGGCGTCTCGTCGGTGCGGGTGGCGTCGGGGGCGTGCATTCGGCGGATTCTACCGGCGGGAAGGGGCCACCCCTGCCGCTCGGGTGGGGGCGGGCAGGGGTCGGACCACCCCCGCCGCCCAGGGCCGGGGCCTCTCGCGGGGGCCGTTGCCCAGGAGGGGCCCCTCGCCTCCTGAGCCGGGTGCCTCTCGCGCGGTCCACCGTCCCCAGGGCCACCCTCACTGCCCGGGCCCGGCCACTGGTAGGCCCCGCTCACCCGCCGCCGTCGGCCGGCGCTCACCTTCCGCTGGGCGCCCGCGGCGTTCGTACGGGCGTGGAGACCAGCAGGGCCGGTGCGTCCGTGATGATGCCGTCGCACCCCAGCCGCAGCATCCGGTCCCGCTGCGCCGGGGTGTCCACGGTGTGCGCCCACACCCGCGGTATCCCGGAGGCGACGGCCCGCCGCACATCCTGCTCGCGCGCCCGGTAGTCGACGTCCAGCAGATCGACGACGCCACGCCAGTCGCGCGGGGTGTCGGTGCGCATCTGCCGGGCGGACCGCCACAGCTGGGTCATCAGCCCCTTCCGGTGGGCCTCGCGGGCCACCTCGGGGCGGTTGCTGTTGACGTAGACGGAGTCGATCAGACCCCGGTCGCGGATCATCCGCGCCAGCCGCGGCAGGCTCTCGGGGTCCTTGGCCTCCACCATCAAGGTGATCCGGCCGCCGAACCGGTCCAGCGCCTCGGCGACGGTGGGCGGCCGCTCGGGCCGCCAGGTGCCGCGCAGGGCGGGGTCGGGGCGCAGCCGGACGCCCCGCCACTGGGCGGCGGTCAGAGCCCGTACGGGCCCGGTCCGGTCGGTGGTGCGGTCCAGCGTCGCGTCGTGCATCACCACGAGCGTGCCGTCGCCCAGCATGCGGGTGTCGAAGTCGAGGACCTGGACGTCATGCCGGCTGAAGGCACTGGCCAGCCCGGACATGCTGTTCTCGGGCACTTCCAGGGCGCCGCCGCGGTGTGCGGTGTAGACGACGGCGGGCTTGCCGGCCGACGGTGCCGTGAGCGCGGGCTGGAGCCGCGCCGGTTCGCCGGCCGGGGGTATGAGGCGTCGTACGGACGGACGAGCGGCGGGGTGGGCCGCGACGGCCGCCGGTATGGACAGGCCGAGCACCACGACGGCGGTCAGAAAATGCCTGCTGATCATACATGGAACGCTAGAGGCGAGATGTCGCGGATGCCCTGATATCGACACCCGGTCGAGGTGGTCTCACCCACCCCGGATGCGGACACCGGCCACTTCCGGAGCAGGATGGTGGCAGCATTGATCGGGTACCGGCCGTACCGCCGGTACCGGCGGTGAAGCGAGGCGGTAGATGGAACGCAAGGGCAGGTTCTCCCAGTGGCTGCGTCGGCCGAGGAGCGGAGCGGGCGGCGACCACGACACGGGAGCGGACGCCGGTGGCGTCCGCGAGGACCTGCTCATGGCCGCCGCGGCGGCGGGATTCCCGCTCGCGCCGGCCGCCCACCCCTCCGGTTACGGCTGTTCCTGTGACCGCATCGGCTGTCCCACCCCGGGCCGCCACCCCGTCTCGTTCGCCTGGCAGACCCAGGCGACCACCGACCCGGACAAGGTCGCGCAGTGGCTGCGCGCCGATCCGCGGGCCAACTTCATCACCGCCACCGGCATCGTCCACGATGTGCTCGACGTACCCGCGGACGCCGGGCGGCTGGCCCTGGAGCGGCTGGGCGCGGCCGAGGTCGAGGTCGGGCCCGTGGCCACGAGCAGCGGCGATCTCCAGCAGGGGCGGACGCTGTTCTTCACCGCCACCCGGGGCACGCCGGACGACGAGGACGAGTGGTGGCCCTGTGAGCTGGACTGCCACCCGGAGACGATGGACGAGCATCCGGGGCTGCGGTGGCATTGCCGGGGCAGCTATGTGCTGATGCCGCCCGCTCGGTTGCCGGGGGATGGGCATGTGGGGTGGCTGCTGGGGCCGGAGCGGCCGCTGCCGGATCCGTTGACGTTGCTGGAGACGCTGACGGATGCGTGTGCCCGCTTCGCGGGCGAGGACCAGGATCAGGCGGCTGCTTGGCCCATAGGGCGGTAGGGCGCTTCAGGGCTCGTTGTCGGGTCCGGGCCGGTGGGTGGGGTGTGCCCATCAGTTCCGCGGGGGGCACCTCCCAGCGGTAGCTGGGGGAGGAACGATTGCCCACACTTGTCTCTACTCGCCCTTTGCCGCGGTGACGCCCTCCAGGCGGTTGAGGAAGACCACCTTCGGGTCCGCCGCATCCTTCGCGGGGACCCGCACCGCCGACTCCGAAACCCTCGTCAGCGTCACCGCCCTCTTCGCCTCGCCCGTCATCAGCGCCTTGATCTGCGGATCCGGGTTGGGCCGGAACCCCTTCGCCATCGTCTGCTTCTGCCGGTGGTGTGAGGAGAAGAACACGATCGCCCCGCCGTCCGAGGTGCGCAGCCCCACCGGGGCGTCCTGCGCGCCCTGCGCCGGGGTGTCGATGTACTCCGTCCAGAACTTCGGGGTGCGCAGGAACTTCTTCCGGGTGTCCCGCAGCCCCGAGGTCGACTGGCCGTCGGCGAAGACCGAGCCCTCGCCCGTCATCAGGTAGTCGGTGTACTCCGCGCTCAGCTTGTCCGGCCGGGTCGCCAGCTTCGGGGTCGGCCCCTTGGCCGGGACCGGCTTGGCCCAGCCGTCCTTGTCGGTCGCGAAGTCCGGCACCTCGTCCTGGCTGAGGATCGACAGGTAGGCGGCCTTCCAGGGCTCGTCGGCACCGCCGCGGGTGAAGACGAACAGCCAGCGGTTGTCGTCGCGGTTGCTGTCGGTGTCCGCGACGAAGAACTTCGGCCAGCCCACCTGCTTGGGGATGCGGTAGGTGACGTCGGACAGCTCCAGCGCCGGGTACTTGGGGTTGCCGTTCGGGGAGCTCGCGTGCTGGGCCTTGAGGTCGGCGGTGGTGATGGCCTCCAGCGGGCCCGTCTCCACCTGGCTCGCCACCGCCGGATCCAGCTCGCGGTACGCCTTGTTGTACGCGTCGGTGAACTGCTCGAGCGCCTTGGGCGCCTCAGCCTTGTCCACCGACGGAATGTTCTCCCGCTCGCCGTGGACCGTCATGCACCCCGTCAGCGTCATCCCCAGCGTCAGTACCACCGCTGCGGTCGGAACTGTCAACTGCCGGCGGGACGGCCTGCGTGTCATGGGGCTCCGGCTCCCGATTCCTGGGGGCTGCTGTGGACGGCGACACCCTACCGGGACGCAGGAACAGCGCGAGCGTGGGGACCAGATAGAGCGCCCACATCCACACCTGAAGCCAGGTCGGGTCCGGCTGGAAGTTGAAGACGCCCTTGAGCAGCGTGCCGTACCAGGAGTCCGGCGCGATGGTGGAGCTGATGTCGAAGGCCAGCGAGTGCAGCCCGGGCAGCCAGTCGGCCTCCTGCAAATCGTGGAAGCCGTACGCGAGCACCCCCGCGGCCACCACGACCAGCATCGCGCCCGTCCAGGTGAAGAACTTCGCCAGGTTGATCCGGAGCGCGCCCCGGTAGAACAGCCAGCCCAGCACCACCGCGGTGACCAGGCCCAGGACCACGCCGATCAGCGGATCCGCCGTACCGTCGTTGCTCGCCCGCACCGCCGTCCACACGAACAGCGCGGTCTCCAGGCCCTCCCGGCCCACCGCCAGGAAGGCCGTGGCCACCAGCGCCCCGGTGCCCACCGCGAGCGCCGCGTCCAGCTTGCTGTGCAGCTCGGACCTCAGATGGCGGGCGGTGCGCCGCATCCAGAACACCATCCAGGTCACCAGGCCCACCGACAGGATCGACAGCGAGCCGCCCAGCGCCTCCTGCGCCTCGAAGGTCAGCTCCTGCGAGCCGAACTCCAGCGCCGCGCCGAAGGACATGCTCAAGCCAACCGCGACGGCGATTCCGAGCCACACCGGGCGCAGCGCGTCCCGGCGCCCGGTCTTGACCAGATAGGCGACCAGGATGCACACCACCAGACTGGCTTCGAGCCCTTCGCGCAGACCGATCAGGTAATTGCCGAACACGGGGTTCGCCTTCCTTGTCGAGGGATCCGGTGGGTTTCTGGGGGAGTCCGTCAGGCGAACGTGGGGGAGCCCGTCAGGAGAACAGCGCCCTGCCCCACCAGTCGTCCGCGTCCCGGACGCCCGGCGGGACCGCGAAGAGCGCCGAACCCACGTGCTGGATGTACTCGTTGAGCGCGTCCGTGCGGGCCAGCGCTCGCTGCACCGGTACGAACCCGTCCCGTACGTCGTGCTGGTAGGCGAGGAAGAACAGCCCCGCGTCCAGCCGCCCCAGACCGTCCGTGCCATCGGTGAAGGAGTAGCCGCGGCGCAGGATCCGCGCCCCGCCGTTGGAGTCCGGATGCGCGAGGCGGACATGCGCGGTGGGCAGCATCGCCTTCAGATTCGGCTCGTCGCGCTCATGCTGCCTGCCCTGCGGCGCGCCCTCGCCCTTGTCCCGGCCGAAGACGTCCTCCTGCTCCTTGAGGGAGGTGCGGTCCCAGGTCTCGATATGCATCCGGATGCGGCGCGCCACCAGATACGAACCGCCGGCCAGCCACGCCGGGCCCGCCTTCCCGCTCACCCACACATGCTTGTCCAGGGCGGCGGTGTCGGTGCCCGCGATGTTCCGGGTGCCGTCCTTGAAGCCCATCATGTTGCGCGGTGTCTGGGCGTCCGGCGTGGTCGAGGACGTCTTGCCGAAGCCCAGCTGCGACCAGCGGATGGCCACCTTGCCCATGCCGATCCGGGCCAGGTTGCGGATGGCGTGCACGGCCACCTGCGGGTCGTCCGCGCACGCCTGCACACACAGATCGCCGTCGCTGCGGGCCGCGTCGAGGTTGTCGCCGGGGAAGGCGGGCAGGTCGATCAGCGCCTCGGGGCGGCGGTCGGCGATGCCGAAGCGGTCCTCGCCCTTCTTGTTCTTGAAGAGCGTGGGCCCGAAGCCGATGGTGAGGGTGAGCCGGGACGCCTTGAGGCCGAGCGCCTCGCCGGTGTCGTCCGGCGGTGCCTCCGCCAGGTCGCTCACCGCGCCGCCGCCGACCGCATGCCCCTGGGTCATCCGGGCCGCCGCCTTCGTCCACTCCTTCAGCAGCGCGATCAGCTCGGCGCGGTCGTCCGTGGTGATGTCGAACGCCGCGAAGTGCAGCCGGTCCTGCACGGCCGTGGCGATCCCCGCCTGGTGCGCCCCGTAGAAGGGCACGGCGGCGCCGCTGTCGGCGACCGTTTCGGTGTCGTCCGCACCGCCGCCCAGCGCGGCCGCCGCGCCACCGGCTGCCGCGGCGCCGAGCGCGAGCCCGGCGCCTCCCCAGCCGATCAGCGCCCGGCGCGAGGGTGCGGTGCCCGCCTCGTCGGTCATGCCCGGCTCCCTCACTTGGTGACGACGGCGGCGGCGAGCCGGGACAGCGGCTCGGCCAGCGCGTTGACCGCGTCGGACAGCTCCTTGCGCTTGGCCTGAGTGACGGTGTCGTACGACACGAAGCCCTCGCCCTCGCGGTACTTGTCCAGCAGCTTCCCGACGGCCGCGAACTGCTTGTCGAGGTCCTTGGCCAGCTCCGGGTCGTTCTTCGAAGCCACCGGCTTGAGCAGCTTGTACGAGGTCTCGGCGCCCTCGACATTGGCCTCGAAGTCCACCAGGTCGGTGTGGCTGTAGCGCTCCTCCTCACCGGTGACCTTGCCGGTCTGCACCTCGTCCAGCAGCTCCTTGGCGCCGTTGGCCATACCGGTGGGGGTGATGTCGGCGGTGCCGACGCGCTTCTGCCAGTCCTTCAGGTCCTTGATGAGCTGGTCGGCGAGGGCGTGGTCGGCCGCGGTGACCTTCTTGGTCTGCCACAGCGACTTCTCCAGCCGGTGCCAGCCGGTCCACTTCTGGCCCTTCCCCAGACCGTCCTCGCGCACATCGACCTTGGGGTCGATGTCGCCGAAGGACTCGGCGACCGGCTCGGTGCGCTCCCAGCCGATGCGCGAGGGGGCGTAGAGCTTCTTGGCGCCCTCGAGGTCGTCCTTCTTGACCGCGTCGGCGAACTTCTGGGCCACGGGCAGGGTCTCGTCGGCCTGCTGCTGGGCGTAGGCGCGGTACGCGGCCACCGCCTTGTCCAGCCGCGGATCGCGCCCCGCCACCGCGCCCTTGCCGGTGGCGGACACCTTCTGGCGGATGCCGTGGCCCTTCATCCCGGGCTTGCAGGCGATCTCGTACGAACCGGTCTTGATTTCGGCGCTGATCGAGGCGGAGGTGCCGGGCCCGATGTTCTCCCGCTCGGTGACGATCCGGTCGCCCGGGGCGTAGACGTACACCTCGGTCACCTTGGATCCCTTGTTCTCCACCGCGAGCTTCACATGCCCGGCGGGGAAGGAGGTCTTGGAGACCTCGCACGCATCGTCGGAGGCGGTGACCTGGACGGCGTCCGAGTCCTTGGCGTCGGACTTCTGGGCGCAGCCGGCGACGGCGGTGATCGTCGCCAGCGCCGATATCGCGGCGGCAACGGAGGTGCGAGCGGCTCGCATACGGGCTCCAGACGGAATCAGGGCAGGGCGGACGAAGGACGGCCGGATAAGGCTGCCCTAACTTAACTGAGCCTTGCCTGTGTGGATCCTGTGCAAGGTCAAGGAGTGACCTATGGATGGCAAATGTTTGGCCAAGGTGGCTGATTTGATCCGGTTCGGAGGGGCGAGAACGTGACGTACGCCTCTCATGGGCGCGGCTCCTCCGGCGGCGCGGGACGCCGCCCCGCCGGCCCCGTCGCGCGGCGGCAGCACGATCCGCTCCCCGGTGCGGGGATGGGGGATCACCTCCACCGGCTGCCGGTGGACCCGCGACAGCAGCGCGGCGTCGAAGACCTCCGAGGGCGCGCCCTCCGCCGCGATCCGGCCGTCGTGCAGCACGGCGGTCCGGTCCGCGTACGCGGCGGCCGGCGACAGATCGTGCAGGAACCACCACCACCGCGTCCGCCACGGCGGCCCGCTCCCGGCACACCCTCAGGACCAGCTCCTGGTGGGGCAGATCGAGGGCGGCGGTCGGCTCGTCGAGCAGCAGCAGCGGGGTGCGCTGGGCGAGGACGCGGGCGAGCGCGACCCGGGCCCGCTCGCCGCCAAAGAGCGCGGCGAAGGGCCGGGCGGCGAACTCCGTGACCTCGGCCGGGCCATCGCGTCCGCCACGGCCGTCTCGTCCTCGGCCTGCGGCGGCTGCGTCCGGGCTGGGCCTGCCGCGGGGGGCTTGGAGGGCGGGCCGCTGGGGCCGTCGTCCGGTACGGGGGCCCGGACCGCCAGCGACCCACCCGGCTTATGGGGCGGGGATGCTCGCGCGGCAGAGCCGGATCGCGAGCAGCAGTAGTGAGGGGGCCACGCTGAGCATCAGGCCCATCCGGGCGGGGAAGGCGGGCAGCCCGGCCCGCGGGCGGTCGACCGCCGACGGCGCCGCCTCATATGCCCTCCGCTGCCCGGGCCAGCCGTGCTGCCTCCTCGTAGGCGCTGAGGAGTTGCTCGCCGGTCTCGCATACGGCGCCGGGCGTCCGGCAGGCAGGGCAGCCCGCGGCGTGCTCGATGGCCGCCCGCCACGCCTCCTCGGCGTCCAGGGCGACCTCGGTCCGCTCGCCGCCCGCCATCAGTAGCGCTCCTGCGGCCTGGTCCGGAACGCCGCGTTGGGGGCACGCCGGCGGCCGTGCTGCGGGCAGTTGACGCTGCGGATGATCAACCGCACTTCAGCTCGCTCCAAACCTGCTTGCCCCAGCGGTATCGGTCCGTCCCCCACCGGTCCGTCAGGGCGTCGACCAATAAGAGCCCCCGGCCTCGGGTGTTGTCGCTATGGGAGTCCGTCCGCAGGTAGGGGATATTTCGGGACCGGTCCACCACGCCGAGGCGGGCCAACTTCTCGGACGGCCGGGTGACGACGACGCGGATCGACCCCAGGCGGGCGTGGTCCACGGCGTTGGAGACCAGTTCGGTGATCACCAGGGCGGCGTCCTCGATCAGGTCCTCCTGGCCCCAGGCGGCCAGTGCGGTCCGTACCAGCTTGCGGGCGGCTTCCGCGCTCTCCGGTACGCGGCGCATGATCTGGGAGTATCCGGGGTGCCCGGTGGGGCGAGGTGTAGCGGTCACGGACATCAGGACCTCAGTGGGTGCGAAGTGAGCGGCCTTGTCCGAGTGAACGACGGCTCGCCGCGCGAGGGGAGGTAATACCCATCGGGTGTGCAAGCCGCCCCACCGGAAATTCTCGGCCGACTCCCCTCACGGAGGGGGCTCGCATGGCTACGGTGGGTGTGTGGAGGGGAACGAAAACCTCATCAGCGCCATGCGCGAGAGCGGGCTCACCCAGGCCGGGTTGGCGGACGCGGTGAACACTCATCTGCACCGCGACGGCTACGAAGGCACGGTCAGCGACCGGACGGTCCGCAACTGGCTGACCGGAAAGACCCGTTGGCCGCACTCTCGGCAGCGGGCAGCCTTAGGGGCAGTATTCGGATGTACGGCCGAAGAACTGGGATTCGTCCCACCGGCCCCAAGATGCCCCGCCACAGAACCGGAGGATCCCGTGAGGCGCAGGAATTTCCTGACCGCCACCACAGGTACGACGGCCGCGGTCGCCGTTCCTCTCGTAGCACAGCACTCCGTAGGCACCTCGGACGTGATTCGGCTCCGTGCCGGTGTGGACGCACTAGTGGCCCTGGATGCCGCGCGGGGAGGTCATGACGAATTACAGCGCACAGCCCTTGCCGGGGCGGCGGAGACGCTGGAGAAGCAGAAGCTGGGCGCCTGTCAGCGCATCCGCCAGCGGCTGTTCAGCGTGGCCGCCGACTACATGTCTATGGCCGCTTGGTCCGCCATCGACGCCAAGCGGACCGACCGGGCCCGGAGTCTGCTGGACCGGACGCTCTATCTGGCCGGGATGGCGAAGGACTCCGTCGCCGAGCTGGATGCTTGGAACTTGTACTCCATCCTCGCCCACCATCGTGGTGCGTACGCCGAGGCCGTCGACTCCGGCCACGCGGCCCTGGCAACGGCCATCGCCCGGCGGGACCCGTTCTACGCCTCACTGGCCCACGCCCGGACAGCGCTCGCCCACTCCAATTTGGGCGAGCGGCAGCCCGCCATCCGCTCCCTCGGGTGCGCCTGGGAGGTACTGGGCAAGGCGTCTCTGGATGACCCCCGGCCGATCTGGACCGCCTTCTACGGGCCTGGCGAGCTGTTAGCCCTCACGGCCATCGTCCGGGACAAGATCGGCGAACCCGCGGAGGCTGAGGCTGCCTCGCACAAGGCGCTGGCCAGTATCCCGGAGCAGTTCCGCCGCAACCGTGCCCTGGCCACCGCCCGGCTCGCCCTGACCCAGCTGCACCAGCGCGACATCGATCAGGCCTGCGCGACCGCCTCCACGGTCTTCGACCTGATGGTCGGGGACCCGCTGCCCGGCCGCCTGCGCTCACTCCTCGGCGACTACTACCGCGACTTGATCATTCTTGCCCCGGACGCAGGCGTCGCCCGCGAGTGGGGAGACCGCTACCGATCCGAATGGAGCCGAGCTTGAGTGCCACAGGTCTGGACGTCCGCCATTTCACCAACGCGGATCTCCCACAGATCCGCCAGGCGCTGATCGACGTGCACGCCGACGCGTATGCGGATGAGATGGACGACCCGTTCAACCAGCGCTTCCCTTGGTTCGTGGACCACTGGGGCGGCCACCCGGAGTTCTCCTGCGTGATCGCGTTCGACGGCGACAAGGCAGTGGGCTTCGCCTACGGCGCCCCGGCCGTTCCGGGTCGCGAGTGGTGGCGCGAGCACCTTGACCCGGCGCTCGCGAAGGACCTGACCTTCTCGTACTCCGAGCTCGCCGTCATCCCGAAGTGGCGCAAGAAGGGAGTGGCCGAGCGGCTGACCCGCACGCTGATGGAAAAGCGGGACGAGGACCTCGTAGTGCTGCTTGTGGACCCTGAGCACTCCCGAGTCCAGGCCCTGTACGAGTCCTGGGGCTTCCGCAAGGTGGGGGAGCGCCAGCCCTTCCCGGACTCCCCGGTCTACGCCGTCATGCTCGCCGAGCTTCCCCTGAAGTAGGCCCAGAACAGGGAAGGTTGGTGGTGGGCCTTCAGCAGGGCGCTGAGCCGCGTACGGTGTCTCAGGCGCTGAGCCGGAACTCCTCGGCCAGCTCCTGGAAGATCCCCGCGTTCAGCGCGTACGCGCGCTTGCACTCCTCCACGACACGCTGCTTCTCCAGATCGTCCACCGGCAGCGCGTCCAGCAGCGCGCGGTACTCCCGCTTGAAGGCGGCGGGGTTGCCGATCGACTCGAAGACGTAGAACCGCACCCCGTCGCCTTTGCGGTCGAAGCCCCAGGTCTTCTCCGCCGTGTCCCGCACGTACTGGCCGCCGGAGAGATCGCCCATATAGCGGGTGTAGTGGTGGGCGATATAGCCCGCCGGCCAGTCACGGGCGCACTCCGCCACCCGCGCCGCGTACGCCGTCGTGGCGGGCAGCGCGGTCAGGCCGGTGCGCCAGTCCGGGCCGCCGAGATAGGCCAGATCGCGCTCCAGCTCGGCCATGCGGGCCAGCTCCGGCCGGAGGAACGGGCCCGCCACGGGGTCCGCCGCGAGCGCGTCGGCCGGGGACTCCAGGGCGCGGTAGACGAACCACAGCTGCTCGGAGTAGCGGCGGTAGGCCGCCACGCCCAGGCGCCCGCCGAGCAGATCGGTCATGAACGACGAGCTCCCGACGTCCGTGTGGGCTTCCCGCGAGGCGGTGCGGATCAGGGCGGAGAACTCCACGGTGGACCTCCGGGGGCCGGGGTGTGTAGGTTAGCCTTACCTAAGTAGAGACCGCTGCCTACGTCAATAGCCTTCCCGACAAGCTGTCGGTAAAACGGCCGCCGAAGAATCGGCCCCCGGTACAGGACATTCGGTGAACCGGCCCGGCCGCTAGGGCAGGGTGAGGATCTCCGCCCCGGTGTCCGTCACCACCAGTGTGTGCTCGAACTGCGCCGTCCGCTTGCGGTCCTTGGTGACCACGGTCCAGCCGTCCTCCCACATGTCGTACTCATAGGTGCCGAGCGTCAGCATCGGCTCGATGGTGAAGGTCATTCCCGGCTTGATCTCGGTGGTGTGGTGCGGGCTGTCGTAGTGCGGCACGATCAGGCCGGAGTGGAACGAGGAGTTGATCCCGTGGCCCGTGAAGTCGCGGACCACGCCGTAGTCGAAGCGCTTGGCGTACGACTCGATGACCCGGCCGATGATGTTGATCCGCCGGCCCGGCTTGACGGCCTTGATCGCGCGGTTGAGGGACTCCCGGGTGCGCTCGACCAGCAGCCGCGACTCCTCGTCCACCTCACCGCACAGATACGTGGCGTTGTTGTCCCCGTGCACCCCGCCGATGAAGGCGGTGACGTCGAGGTTCACGATGTCGCCGTCCTGGAGGACGGTGGTGTCCGGGATGCCGTGGCAGATGACCTCGTTGACCGAGCTGCACAGCGACTTGGGGAAGCCGCGGTAGCCCAGCGTCGAGGGGTACGCCCCGTGGTCGCACATGTACTCATGGGCCACCCGGTCCAGCTCGTCCGTGGTGACCCCCGGCGCGATCAGCTTGGCGGCCTCCTCCATCGCCCGTGCGGCGATACGCCCCGCGATCCGCATGCGCTCGATCGTCTCGGCGTCCTGGACCTCGGGCCCGTCATAAGGCGTCGGGCCCGCCTTACCGACATACTCCGGGCGCGGGATCGAGGCGGGGACGGGACGGGTGGGGGAGAGCGTCCCCGGGACGAGAAGCGACTGGCCAGACATATCAGCGAGTGTATCGGCGGCGCATGGGGCAGCATGGCCGCAAGGGCCCTTCGGGCCACTGGGGAACGAGCGGAGGCCGGAGGCCGGGATGGTGCTGTTCAAGAGGGGAACCGCCGGCAAGCCCGGTGAGTGGTACTACTGCATCCGGCACCAGAAGGTCGAAGAGGGCCCGGAGTGCCGCGCCGCCGACCGCCTCGGGCCGTACGCCTCCCCGGCGGAGGCCGCCCACGCGATGGAGACCGCGCGCGAGCGCAATGAGGAGTGGCAGAACGACCCCCGCTGGCGGGACGACGAGCCCCCGGCGGCGCGCTGAGACGCACTGGGTGTGGTGAGCTTCCCCGGGTGCTCGGGCCCCTGCCGGGGCGCGGAGAGCTTCCCCGGGTGCGGGGCGCCGGGGGATCAGCGGCCCGGCCCCCAGTGCCGGGCCGCCCACTGCCTCGGCCCGTACGCCCCCCGGAGGAGGCCGCCCGCGCGATGGAGACCGCGCGAGAGCGCGAGCCACCGGCGGCGGGCTGAGGCTTCCCGGGTGCCGTGAGCTATCCCGGGTGCCGAGGCTTTTCCATGCGCCGGGCGCCGTGCGCACGACGCACGGCGATCAGCCGGTGGCGGGGCGGAGCTCGCGCGCCTCGCGCGCTTGGCGGGCGTGTTCGTCCGTCCGGGCGTCGTAGCTCATCAGCCGGGGCAGCGCCAGCGCCAGGAGGCCGACCGAGGCCACACAGGCCAGCCCGCCGGACCACACCGAGGCCCGTACGCCCACCCAGCCGGCCATGGATCCGGCCCGGACCTGGCCCAGTTGGGGGCCGGTGGCGTAGGAGAGCAGCTCGATACCGGCCAGCCGGCCGCGCAGCTTCTCGGGAATCGTCTGGTTCCACAGCGTGGCGCGGAACAGTCCGCTGACCATGTCCCCGCCGCCCGCCACTGCCAGGCACAGCAGCACCAGCCAGACGTTGGACAGCCATCCGGCCGCCGCCATGGCCAGGCCCCAGACGGCCGCTCCCGCGACCACCATCCGGCCGTGGCGGTGCACCCGGGACGTCCAGCCGCTGGTCGCGCTGACCACCACCGAGCCGATCGAACCCGCCGCGTACATCAGGCCCAGCGCCCAGGGCGCGTCCAGATCGTCCGCGAGGAAGGGGAAGATCGCGTTCGGGAAGGCGAAGAACATGGCGGCCATGTCCACGGCGTACGTGCCCAGCAGCTCCTTCCGCCGCCAGGCGTAGCGCGCGCCCTCGCCGATCGCGCGCAGCGACGGCGGCTCGGCGTCGTGCGCGGGCGGGGCGGAGGTCAGCCGGAGGGCCAGCAGCCCGGAGGCGGCGAAGGTCAGCAGATCGAGGCCATAGGCGAGCGGCAGCCCGGCGTACGCCACGACGACCCCGGCGAGCGAGGGCCCCGCGATCGCGGAGAGCTGCCAGCGCAGCGCGTTGAGCGCGGCGGCCGCGGTGAGCTGGTCGTGCGGGACGATCCGGGCCACCACCGCGTCGATGGCGGGGCGCTGCAGCCCGGTCAGCGCACTGGTCAGCGCGGCCACGACATACAGCGGCCACAGCATGGGATCCGGCAGCAGGCTGTTGACCAGCAGCAGCGCGGCGAGCAGCCCGAGCCCGGCCTCGGTGAGCAGGATCAGCCGCCGCCGGTCGACGGAGTCGGCCAGCGCACCGCCGTACAGCCCGAAGGCGATCAGCGGCACCAGCTCGACCGCCCCGATCGCGCCGACCGCGGCGGCGGACCCCGTCAACTCCTTGATCTGCAGCGGCAACGCCACCATCGTCAGGAAGCTGCCGAAGGCGGTCACCAGCCCCGCGGTCCACAGCAGCCGGAAGTCGCGGGAGGAGTGCCAGGGGGCGAGATCGGGCAGCAGCGCACGAATCCGCCGCGGCGCGCGGGGCGCCGGAGGGTCGTCCTGGTCGGTCAGGGTCACGAGGCGACATCGTCCGGCGGGACCCCGGCACCGGGCAACCGAATTACGGCCGGTGGGGTGCGGTGACCGGCAGGGCCGGTGAGGCGTGGTCACTGGTGCGGCCCGGGGCGCGGTCGCCGGTGCGGCCGTGTGGGGCTAGGCGGCCGGTGTGGCCCGGGCGGCTCGGCGACCGGCAGGGCCCTGCGATCGGTGAGGTGCGGTGATCGGTAGGGCCGGTGGGGCGCGGTCGCCGGTACGGCCCGGGGCGCGCAGCCCTTACGGTCTGTGGGGCGCCGCCCTTACGGCGGTCCGTCGGGCGCCGTCTTCGTTACGGCCCGTCGGGCGCCGTCACCAATGGGTCGGCGGCGGCGCCGCCAAGTGTTCGGCCAGCCTGGCCAGCCGGTCCTGGAAGCGGCGGCGGCGGCCGGGGCGGGGCAGGCTGTTCTCCCCGGCGGCCGCGCTGACCAGGTGCTGGAGGGTGTCGAGGTCGAGCTCGCCGCCCTCGGGGGCGGACAGCGCGTCATGGGCCAGGGCGTGCAGCCCGGTGTCGCCGCCGTCGAGGGCGAGCACGGTCGCCCCGCCCCGGCGGGCGTCGTTCACCCGCTCCAGCAGCCCGGCCCCGGGCTCGCCCGGCGCGACCACCAGCAGGGTCTCACCGCGGCCCGCCCGCTCCAGCCGCCCCAGCCCGACCGCCAGATGCGCGGGCACGGCGGCGCCCTCCGGTACCCGGTGGCGGACGAGGGTGGGGGACAGCTCGGGCAGTCCGGACCAGGCCGCCTCGTCGTCGAGATGCGCGGCCAGATGCCACGGTTCGTATCTCTCGCTGCCGACCAGCAGGAGTCCGCCCTCGCGCGGTCCGACCGAGGCCCGTAGCGAGCCCGCGAAGCGGCGGGTGGCCTGGAGCCATTCGGTTCCGGCGAGGACCTCGCGCAGCAGTGCAACCCTTACGGCGTCCATGGCATCCGCATCCTGCCGCGGGCCGCGCCCCCGCGGGCCCGATTCGGGCCCGGCTCACTCGTTCGGGACGTTCGGGACATCTGCGAGAGGCATGCCGCTGACCGGGTCCGTGTCCGTCGTTCGCGTGTGCTCGTGCCGCGTCTCCAACTGTTCATGTGCCGTCTCTTGACGCTCTGTAAGGCAAACCCTAAGGTCGCCGCACACAAGGGACGTCCTACGTCCCATTTATCTGACTCGGCACTCGATTGCGACGGGGCATCGGGAGGTCTGATGACAGTCGGCACGGGGGCGGCACGCTCATACGAGGTGTCCGTTCCGTTCCGGGCGGGCACCGAGGGCTATGCGAGCTACCGGATCCCGGCAGTGGTGCTGACCCGCGCCGGAACGCTCCTCGCCTTCGCCGAGGGCCGGGTGGACTCCTCCGCCGACTACGGCCGCATCGACCTCGTGCTCAAGCGGTCGGCCGACGGCGGCCGGACCTGGGGCGCCTTACAGCTCGTCGCCCGCAACGGCGATGGCACGGCGGGCAATCCGGCCCCCGTCGTCCTCGACGGTGGTCCGCGCGGCGTCCGCGTCCTGCTGGTGCACGTCCGCAGCGCCGCCTCCGCCACCGAGGACCGGATCCGGCGCGGCGAGGTGAGCGCGGCCGACGGGCGGCGGGTGTGGCTGACGTACAGCGATGACGACGGCGCGAGCTGGAGCGGGTCCCGCGAGATCACCGCGAGCACCAAGCGGCCCGCATGGCGGTGGTACGCCACCACCCCCGGCCACGCCCTCCGGCTGCGGTACGGCGCCCACGCGGGCCGGATCGTCGTCGCGGCCAACCACTCGCTGCCCCCGACCGTCCCCGGCGACGACGGCACCGAGGGGCGGTACAACGGCGGACACGATCTGCTCAGCGACGACGACGGCGCGACCTGGCGGATCGGGTACGTGGACGACAACCCCGACGGCTACGTCAACGTCAACGAGACCACCGCCGCCCAACTCCCCGACGGCCGCGTCTACTTCAACACCCGCACCGACGCGACCGCGCCCGGCACCCGCGCCGACGCCCACTCCGGCGACGGCGGCGCCACCCTGGACCTCCCCTTCCGGCCGCAGGCCGGTCTGGTCGCCCCCGTGGTCGAGGGCAGTGTGCTGCACCTCGGCGAGCCGGACGCGCTGCTCTTCTCCGGCCCCGCCGACCCCGCCTACCGGGCGCTGATGACCGTCCGCACCAGCCATGACGGCGGTGTCACCTGGCGGCCCACGCACACCGTGAACGGCCTGCCCGCCGCCTACTCCGATCTGGTCCGACTCGACGACGCCACGGTCGGACTGCTCTACGAGACCGGCGACTTCAGCGCCTACTCGACCATCACATTCCGGCGCATTCCGATGGAGGAGCTGGTTTGACTTCCACCCCCTCGTGAACGAGAGGGATTCCTACGGCTCGCGCCGTAAGGCTTCCTGTTTCATCACCGACTGCCCCGTCCGGGAGGACTCCCGTTGAGGTCTTACACCGGCTCCACAGGCCGACACCGCCAGTCCGGCGGCCAGAAGGTTCTGCGCCGCGTTCACGTCCCGGTCGTGGGTCGTGCCGCAGGCGCATGTCCAGGTGCGGACGCTGAGCGGCATCTTGCCTCGCAGCGTGCCGCATGCGGAGCACAGCTTGGAGGAGGGGAACCAGCGGTCGACCGCGATCACTTCGCGGCCGTACCAGGCGGCCTTGTACTCCAGCATGCTCCGGAACTGCGACCATGCCGCATCCGAGATTGCCCGGGACAGCTTGCCGTTGCTGAGCATGTTCCGGACGGTGAGGTCCTCGATCACGAGCGTTTGGTTTTCACGCACGAGTCGAGTGGTGAGCTTGTGCAGATGGTCACGGCGACGGTCGGCGATGCGGGCGTAGCCCCTGGCGACCTTGCGGCGCGCCTTGGCCCGGTTGGTGCCGTCGCCCTTGGCCTTGCGGGCGAGGTTGCGCTGGGCACGGGCGAGGCGGGCGCGGTCGCGCCGCTCGTGTCTGGGGTTGGTGATCTTCTCACCCGTGGACAGGGTGAGCAGGTGGTCGAGCCCGGCGTCGATTCCGACCGCCGAGCCGCTGGCGGGCAGCGGCCGGAGGACGGGGTCCTCGACGAGGAGGGAGACGAACCAGCGCCCGGCCGCGTCCTGGGAGATGGTCACCGTGGACGGGAGGGCGCCTTCCGGCAGCGGACGCGACCAGACGATGTCCAGCGGCTGGGCCATTTTCGCCAGCGTCAGCTTCCCGTCCCGGAAGCGGAACGCGCTGGAGGTGTACTCGGCGGACTTGCGGGACCTCTTGCGCGACTTGAACCGTGGGTACTTCGACCGCTGGGCGAAGAACGCGGTGAACGCGGCCTGGAGGTGGCGCAGGGCCTGCTGGAGCGGAACCGAGGACACATCGTTGAGGAAGGCCAGTTCCTCGGTCTTCTTCCACCCCGTCAGCATCGCCGATGTGGCGTTGTAGTTGACCCGCTCCTGACGCAACGTCCACGCCTCGGTACGGGCGGCGAGTGCCATGTTGTAGACCTTCCGCACGCATCCGAACGTGCGCGACAGCTCCGCTGCCTGCGCATCGGTCGGATAGAAGCGGTACCGATACGCCCGCTTCACGTGAGTGGTCACGACTCACAAACTAGCACATCGGCTAGTAACTCCCTGACGGGTTGTCAGTGGCGGACGCCGCATCGCCCCAGCGGCGATTCGGCTCCCCCTGCCCTGCTCCGCAGGAGCCCGATCCCTCCCCCGCCTGAAAGCGGGGGTTTCCTCGGAGGTTCCCGATGAACGACACCCCGACCGGTACGAGCGACACTCCGACACGACGGGACACGCGGATGGCCATACGGAACACCTGGATGACCGGCGCGCCGCGCCGCGCCGTCCTCGGCGGCGCGGCCGCCGCGGCGGCCGGGTTCGCCCTCGCGGGCTGCGGCTCGGACGACGACGGGGGCGGGGAACCCAAGGACCGCAAGAAGGGCGAGAAGATCACCCTGACCTTCTGGTCCTGGGTGCCGGGCATCGACAAGCCGGTCGCCCTGTGGAACAGCAAGAACCCCGAGGTGCGGGTCAAGGTCGAGAAGGTCTCGGCCGTCGACGGCGCCCAGTACGCCAAGATGCACGCCGCCATCAAGGCGGGCAATCCGCCGGACCTCGGCCAGATCGAATACCCGGTCGTGCCCAGCTTCCTCGTCGACAACGGGCTGCTGGATCTGACCAAGTACGGGGTCGCCGAGCACAAGGACATGTTCATCGGCTGGCAGTGGCAGCAGTCCGTCTTCGGCAAGGCCGTCTACGCCGTACCGCAGGCGTCCGGTCCGATGGGCCTGTTCATCCGTCAGGACCTGTTCGACAAGTGGGGCATAGAACCGCCCACCACCTGGGACGAGTACGAGGCGGCTGCCACCGCGATCCGTAAGAAGGGCGCCTGGATCGAGACCTTCTCGGCCACCAACGGCAACCGCTTCGCGGGGCTGGCCTGGCAGGCCGGGGCACGCTGGTTCGGCACCGAGGGCGACACCTGGACCGTCTCCATCGACGACGAGCCCACCCGTAAGGTCGCCGACTACTGGTACGACCTGGCCCGGCGGAAGCTCATCAAGACCATTCCGGACCGGCAGAACGCCTGGTACAAGGACGTCCAGACCGGCTCCATCGCCTCCTGGCTCGGTGCGAGCTGGGGCGACGCCCTGCTGGTCGGCAACGCACCCAAGACCGCGGGCAAGTGGCGCGTGGTGCCCATGCCGCAGTGGAAGAAGGGCGACGCCTCCTACGCCAACTGGGGCGGCTCCACCACCGCGGTCTTCGCCAAGACCAAGTACCCCAAGGACGCCCTGGCCTTCGCGATCTGGCTCAACACCGACCCCGAGTCGATCAAGCTCCTGATCGAGAACGGCTATGGCACCCCCGGCGCCAAGCAGGGGTACACCACCTCCCAGCTCGATGTGCACAAGGACTTCTTCGGCGGCCAGGCGTACAGCAAGGTCTTCGACGAGGCGAGCAAGGGCGTGGACACCAGCTGGAAGTGGGGCCCCGCCACGGACACCCTCTACCAGCGGCTCGGCGACGCCTTCACCGCCGCCATCGGGGACGGGTCCGACTTCCGTTCCGTGCTGAAGAAGGTGCAGGGCGAGACGATCGCCGACCTCAAGGAAAAGGGCCTCAAGGTGAAGGCCGGGTGAGGCGGGTGAGCAAAGCCCCCCGCCGCTTCACCCGGACCGAGGCACGCAGCGCCCGGGCGGCGTCCGGGTTTCTGCTGCCCTTCCTCGCGCTCTTCCTGCTGTGCTTCATCGCCCCCATCGCCTACGCCCTCTACGAGAGCCTGCTGAAGGTCGAGCGCACCGGACCGCTCGGCCTCGGCGGGGAGACCAAGCAGGTGTGGGCGGGCCTGTCCAACTACGCCCACGCCCTGGAGGACGACCGGTTCACGGCGGGCTTCGGCCGGGTGCTGCTCTTCGGCGCCGTCCAGATCCCGTTGATGATCGCCTTCGCCACCGCGCTCGCGCTGCTGCTGGACGCGGCCTCCGCGCGCTGGGTCGGCTTCTTCCGGACCGCCTTCTTCCTGCCGTACGGCGTGCCCGGGGTGATCGCGTCGATCCTGTGGGGCTTCCTCTACGTCCCCGGGATCAGCCCGCTGGTGGAGATGGCCGATTCGATGGGCTGGGACGTGGACTTCCTGGGCCGCGGAGCGGTCCTGTGGTCCATCGCCAACATCGTCACCTGGCAGTTCACCGGCTACAACATGCTGGTGCTGATCGCCCAGCTCAAGGCCGTACCCGGAGAGCTGTACGAGGCGGCGCGGATCGACGGGGCCAATGCCTGGCAGGTCGCCCGGCACATCAAACTCCCCCTGATCCGGCCCGCGCTCGTGCTCACCACCGTCTTCAGCCTCATCGGCACCCTGCAGCTCTTCGCCGAGCCCAAGGTGCTCAAACCGCTGAGCAACTCCATCGACTCCGGCTACACCCCCAACCTGGCCGCCTACAACGAGGCGTTCACCAGCAACAACCAGCACATCGCGGCGGCCGAGGCGGTTCTGCTCGCCCTCGTCGCCTGCGTGCTGTCCTTCGGATTCCTGAGACTCGTGGGCCGACGGGGGAAGGACGGCGACAACGGATGAACGAGGCGAACGACCTGGCGGGCGCGGTCGCGAGCGAGCCCGCGGACGAGGCCGCACCCGGGAAGGGGCGGCCCGAGGCGGTCCCGCCCGATGACCGGCCCGGTGCGGGCCGCCGCGCGGCGAGGGGCCGGGAGGGGACGGAACCCCCCTTGCGGCACCGGATCATCACCGTCTCGCTGCTCACCGTCGCCGCCCTCTACTTCCTGACCCCGGTCTACTGGCTCGTCGTCTCCTCCACCAAGTCCAGCAGCGATCTCTTCGGCACCTTCGGCTTCTGGTTCCACGACCCGCACCCGCTCGACTATCTGCACCGGGTGCTCACCTACGACGACGGCATCTACGTCCGGTGGTTCGCCAACAGCCTGATGTACGCGGGCGTCGGCGCGCTCGCCGCCACCCTGCTGTCGGCCGCCGCCGGCTACGCCCTGGCCAAGTTCCGCTTCCCCGGCCGGGAGGGCATCTTCAACGTCATCCTGGCCGGAGTGCTGATCCCGGGCACGGCGCTCGCCCTCCCGCTCTACCTCCTCTTCAGCGAGATCGGCCTGGCCAACACCTACTGGGCCGTGCTGATCCCCAGCATCGTCAGCCCCTTCGGGGTCTATCTGTGCCGGATCTACGCGGCCGCCGCCGTCCCGGACTCCCTCCTGGAAGCGGCGCGGATCGACGGCGCGGGGGAGGCCCGGATCTTCTCCACGCTGGGGCTGCGGCTGATGACCCCGGCACTGGTCACCGTCTTCCTGTTCCAGTTCGTGCACATCTGGAACAACTTCTTTCTGCCGCTGGTCATGCTCTCCGACTCCGATCTCTACCCGATCCAGCTCGGCCTGACGTCCTGGCAGGGGTACGCGGACCGGCAGCCGGAGCTGTACCAGTACACGGTCGGCGGGGCGTTCCTGTCCGTCCTGCCGCTGATGGTGCTGATGGGCGTACTCCAGCGGTACTGGCGCACAGGGCTGACGGAGGGGAGTGTCAAAGCGTAAGAGACGTCACCATGAAGGTGGCCGCGGTGCGTGACAGGATCACTGTCATGACTACTCCTGATGCCCCGAACTCCGCGTCCGACGCCCCGGCGAAGAAGGCCCCCGCCAAGGACCCCTGGGACCTCCCCGATGTGTCCGGCCTGACCGTCGGCGTCCTGGGCGGCACCGGCGACCAGGGCCGCGGCCTCGCCTACCGGCTGGCCAGGTCCGGCCAGAAGGTGATCATCGGCTCGCGCGCCGCCGAGCGCGCGCGGACCGCGGCGCGGGAGCTGGGCGGCGCGGAGCTCGGCATCGAGGGAGCGGACAACGCCGAGTGCTCGCGCCGCAGCGACATCGTCATCGTCGCGGTCCCGTGGGACGGCCACGCCAAGACGCTGGACTCGCTGCGCGAGGAGCTCAGCGGCAAGCTGGTCATCGACTGCGTCAACCCGCTGGGCTTCGACAAGAAGGGCGCGTACGCCCTGACGCCGGAGGAGGGCAGCGCCGCCGAGCAGGCCGCCGCCCTGCTGCCGGACTCCCGGGTCACCGCCGCCTTCCACCACCTGTCGGCCGTACTGCTGCAGGACCCCGAGGTCGAGCAGATCGACACCGATGTGATGGTCCTGGGCGAGTCGCGCGCCGACACCGACCTGGTCCAGGCGCTCGCGGCCCGCATCCCCGGTATGCGCGGCGTCTTCGCGGGCCGGCTGCGCAATGCCCACCAGGTGGAGTCCCTGGTGGCCAATCTGATCTCGGTCAACCGCCGCTACAAGGCCCATGCGGGCCTGCGCGTCACCGACGTCTGAGGGCGCCGCCGCCCGACCGGCACATCCGGGGCGCCCCGCCCCCGCGGCGGTGCATGGGGGACAATGTCGGGGAGTGCCACATCCGCCGACAGGAGCCGACCCCATGCCCCGCCTCGCCCTTTGCACCCTGGCCGTCTGCGTCCTCGCGATCGCCGCGGCCGTCGTGTCCTTCGCGCGGGGGAGCTGGCTCGGGATCATCTGGATCCTGATCGCCGGTATCTCGTCCAACATGGCCTGGTACTACGTCCGCAAGGCCCGGGCCGACCGCGCGGCCGACCGGGAGAGCACGGGCGCCACGAGCTGAGGCCACCGGGCAGGGCCTAAGCGCTCCGCGGGAAGTGCCGCGAGGTGCGGTCGTTCATCCGCGGCTGTGTCGTGGCTGGTCGCGCAGTTCCCCGCGCCCCTTCGGGGCGCCACCGAACCGCAGCCGACTTCCGCCGATCCGCTTAGTAGTCGAGGCGCGGGATATCGGGCTCGCCCTGCCAGAAGCGGAAGAACTCCTGACCCCAGTAGGTGTCCCATTCCGATACGCCCAGGGCCCGCATCACCGCGTCGATGGCGCCGAAGAACGCCTCGTTGACCTCGGGTATCCACAGGATCCCGAAGACCGCGAGCAGCCCGAACGGCGCGTACGGCTCGACCTGGCGTCGGATGCGGTGCGACAGCCAGGGCTCGATCACCCCGTACCCGTCCAGGCCCGGCACCGGCAGGAAGTTCAAGATCGCGGCCGTGACCTGCAGCAATGCCAGGAAGGCGAGGGCGAAGCGGAAGAGCTCCGGCACCTGGTCCGTGGCGTCGAGCCAGAACGGGGCGGTCAGCGCGGCCGCGAACAGCACGTTCGTCAGCGGGCCCGCGGCCGAGATCAGACTGTGCTTCCAGCGGCCCTGGATCCGGTGCCGCTCGATGAACACCGCTCCGCCCGGCAGCCCGATCCCGCCCATGATCACGAAGACCACGGGCAGCACGATGCTCAGCGCCACATGCGTGTACTTCAGCGGGTTGAGGGTCAGATAGCCCTTCGCGCCGATCGACAGATCCCCGCCGTGCAGCGCGGTGCGCGCATGGGCGTACTCATGCAGGCACAGGGAGACGACCCAGCCGGAGACGACGAACAGGAAGACGGCGAAGCCGGGGCTGGCGGAGTACTCCGTCCATACGGCCCACGCGGACACGACCATGATCGCGAACAGTCCGAGGAAGACGGGGCTGATGCGCCGCTCGCGGCGGCTGATGGCGGTGGTCATCGAGTGGGGTCTCCATACGGGCTGGTGAGCGCTGAGGGGGAAACGTCGAACAGGGGGCGCGTAGTTCCGAGCCAGGGTAGACAGGGCAGCGGCCGGAGCAGGATAAACAGGGGACCGGCCGGGCCAGGGGAACGGGAGAATGGCCGGGCCGGGGTCAGTGGGAGAACGGCCGGGGCAGGCGCGGTCGGCCGGGAGGCGGGCATCCATCAGAATGGGGCCGTGCGCTACGGCATCCTCGGCACCACCCAGGCCCGCCACGACGACGGCACCCCCGTGGACGTCGGCGGGGCGCGGCTGCGTGCGCTGCTGGCGGCGCTCGCGCTGGCGCCCGGGCAGGCGCGGACCACCGGGGCGCTGATCGGGGAGATCTGGGTCACCGATCCGCCCGCCGACGGGCACGGCGCGCTGCAGGCGCTGGTCGGGCGGCTGCGGCGGGCGCTCGGCAAGGACGCGGTGGAGTCCGTTCCGGGCGGGTACCGGCTGAGTGCCGACCCCGACGACGTCGATCTGCACCGTTTCGAACGGCTCGCGGGCGAGGGCGCCCATGCCTTGGCCGACGGCGATCCGGCCAAGGCCGTCGATCTGCTCGACGCCGCCCTCGCGCTGTGGCGCGGGCCGGCGCTCAGCGATCTGCCCGACGCCACCGCGCCCGCCGCCCGCGCCGAGGCGCGACGGCTGGACGCGCGGCGCGCCCGGCTCGCCGCCGACCTCGCCCTCGGCCGCCCCGCCCAGGCCCTCCCCGCGCTCACCGGGCTCTGCGACGGCCATCCGCTGGACGAGCCGCTGCACGCGCTGCGCATCCGGGCGCTGCGGGACGTGGGCCGGGTGGCGGAGGCGCTGGCCGCGTACGAGGTGATCCGTACGGAGATCGCCGAGCGGCTGGGCGCCGATCCGGGGCCGGAGCTGCGGGGGCTGTACGCCGAGCTGCTGGCGGCGGCCGATGAGAGCTCCCCCCTACCGCCCCGCCCGGCCCCCGCCCCCGCCCGCGGCGGCGGTGGCAATCTGCGGGCCCGGCTGACCAGCTTCGTCGGCCGCGAGGCCGATCTGGCGACGCTGCGCGGCGATCTGTCCGGCCACCGGCTGATCACCCTCCTCGGGCCCGGCGGCGCCGGGAAGACGCGGCTGTCGCAGGAGGCCGCCGAATCGTTCGCGCCCGACTGGCCGGACGGGGTGTGGCTGGCCGAGCTCGCGCCCGTCGACGACCCCGAGACCGTTCCGGAGACGGTGCTCAGCGCGGTCGGGGGGCGCGAGACGGTCCTCCTCGGCACCTCGCCCGAAGGGCTGCGCGCCGCGACCGACCCAGCCGTGCGCGATCCGCGCGCCCGGCTCATCGAGCACTGTGCCCCGCGCCGGATGCTGATCGTGCTCGACAACTGCGAACACCTCGTCGCGGCCGCGGCCCACCTCGCCGAGTCCCTGCTCGCCCAGTGCCCCGGGGTCACCATCCTGGCCACCAGCCGCGAACCCCTCGCCGTCCCGGGCGAGTTGGTGCGTCCCGTGGAGCCGCTGCCCGACCCCGTCGCGCTGCGGCTGCTCCAGGACCGGGGCGCGGCGGCCCGGCCCGGTTTCCGTACCGAGGACGATCCGGCCGCGTGCGCCGAGATCTGCCGGCGCCTCGACGGACTGCCCCTGGCGATCGAACTGGCCGCGGCGCGGCTGCGGCTGCTCACCCCACGGCAGCTCGCCGACCGCCTCGACGACCGCTTCCGCCTCCTGACCAGCGGCAGCCGTACGGCGCTGCCCCGCCAGCAGACCCTGCGAGCCGTCGTCGACTGGTCCTGGGACCTGCTCGACGCCCCCGAACGCACCGTGCTCGCCCGGCTGTCCGTCTTCGCCGGAGGCTGCGGTCTGACCGAGGCGGAGGCGGTGTGCGCGGACGCGGCCGAGGTGATGCGCGGATACCCCGAAGAAGACGCGGAGCACGCGGAACACGAACAGCGCGCCGGGCGTGACGGTGCCGTGGGGCCCCGGGACGTGGCCGCGCTGCTCGGCTCCCTTGTCGATAAATCGTTGGTCGTCACCGCGCCCGGACCGGAGCCCGGGACGGACGGGGAGATGCGGTACCGGCTGCTGGAGACCGTCGCCGAGTACGCGGCGGAGCGGCTGGACGAGTCCGGCGAGCGGGCCGCGGTCGAACAGCGCCATCTGGTCGCCTACCGGGAGGTGGCCCGTACCGCCGATCCGCTGCTGCGCGGCCCCGCACAGCGCCACTGGCTGGTCCGGCTGGAGACGGAGCACGAGAATCTGCGCACCGCGCTGCGCCGGGCGGTGGCCGCCCGCGACGAGCAGGAGGCGCTGTGCCTGGTGCTCTCGCTCGGCTGGTTCTGGCATCTGCGCGGCCACCGCGGCGAGGCGCGCCATTGGGCGACCGCCGCGGCCGACCTCGGGCCGAGCCCCTTCGCATCGCCCGTGGCCCCCGCACCGCCGCTGTACGTCAGCTGCACGGCCGCCCCGCCGCCGATGGAGCCCGAGCTGCTGGCGGAGGCGCGGCGCGGAGTGCGGCTGTACGCGCTGGCCAACATCGACGGCGACCTCCAGGCCATGGTGGGCGACGACAACCAGCGCGAGCTGGAGGGCATTGTCTCGGCCTACCGGCCGGGGCTGCCCCAGACCTGCCGTCTCCCGGGCATCCTGTGGTTCTTCGCGGTGATCCTCAAGGGGGACTTCGTCCTGCTGCGGGAGATGGCCGACGAGGCGGTGCGCACCTGCCGGGAGCTGGACTACGCATGGGAGCTGGCGTTCACCCTCCAGCTGCGGGCCAAGTTCTACCGGGATCGCAGCGGCGAGCAGCAGGACGCGACCACCCGCGACGCCGACGAAAGCCTGGCGATCTTCCGCAGGCTCGGTGACGTATGGGGCGAGGCGGAGGCGCTGGCCGGCCGCGGCGAGACCTGGGAGAAGCGCGGCGAGGGTGCGGCCGCGGCCGCGGACTACCGCGCGGCGATCCGCTGCGCCCAGGAGCTCGGGGCCCATGACCAGGTGACGTTCCTGCGGTCCCGGCTGGCCGGGCTGTTCGTGGAGTTCGGCGACGAGGAGAAGGCCGCCGAGGGCGAGCGGATGCTGCGCGAGGTGGTCGAGCAGGGGCAGCATGCGGGCGCCGAGGCGCTGTCGTACGCCCGGATCCATCTGGCGCAGCGCTACGGCACCACGGGCCGCCTCGCGGAGGCGCGGACCCTTCTGTCCACCTTGCACGGGGAGTTCGAGCACCGGGCGCTGCGGATGTTCGAGGGCATGGTGGAGGGGATGCTGGCCTGGCTGGAGCTGCTGGAGGGACGGCCGGGCGACGCCCTGACGACCGTGCGCGGTGCGCTGGCGAAGACCACCGGCCGGATGACGGAGATGGTCGCGCCGTTCATCCCGGTGACCCATCTGCTGACCGCCGCCGAGGCGCTGGGCGGCCTCGGCGGGGCGGAGCGGGCCCGGGCGGCGCGGCTGCTGGGGGCGTACGACGCGCTGCGCAAGCCCCAGCAGTACCGGGTCTCCGCCAGTGAGCGGGCGCGCCGGGAGCGGACCGAGGCCGCGGTGCGGGCCGAGCTCGGGGACGCCGCGTACCAGCGGGCCCATGCCGAGGGCGGCGGCCTCACCCTGGACGAGGCCGTCGTGCTGGTCCGAGCGGGCCGGTGAGCGGATCCGGGAAGCACGGGGAGTGAGGACACGATGGCCGGCCGGGCGCCCCCCGTAGGGTGCGCCCGGTCGGTGGCTCGAGACCGTGGACCGTCAGGTGGTCTTGTTGCGGAACTTGCGCACCGCGAGCGGCGCCACGAGCACCGTGATGGCCACCGTCCAGCTCAGGGTCACCGTCACCGGCTCGGCTATCGCGCCATGGCCGCTGGTCAGCGCCCGTGCGGCGTCCGCGAGCCGGGACAGCGGGTTGTACTCGGTGAAGGACCGCAGCCAGTCCGGCATGGTGGCGGTCGGGGCGAAGATGGACGAGCCGAACTGCAGGGGCATGATCACCAGGAAGCCCATGCCGCTGACCGCCTGCGGGGTGGGCAGCGACATGCCCAGCAGCATGAAGATCCAGGTCAGCGAGGATCCGAAGAGCACGGCCAGCGCCACCGCGGCCAACAGCTCCAGCGGCCCGGTCTCGAGCTCGAAGCCCATGATGAAGCCCATGATCAGCAGGACGAGGGTGGACAGCAGCATCCGGCCGCACTCCACGACCAGCTTGGCGATCAGCACCGAGGAGCGGGCGATCGGCAGCGTGCGGAAGCGGTCCATGACGCCCTTGTTGAAGTCGTCGTTGACGCCGCTGCCGATCGACATCGCGATGTTGAGCCCGCCCATCGCCATCAGACCGGGGATGAAGTAGTTGACGTACTCGGAGCGGTTGCCGCCCGTCATCGCGCCGCCGAAGACATAGGTGAACAGCAGCGCGAAGACGATCGGCATCGCCAGGGCGTCGAACATCGCGAACGGCTGGTACCTGATCTGCAGGGTGTTGCGCCGCACCAGCGCGCCGATGTGGCGCAGATTGGCGCGGGCGCCGATCCGGCCGTCGTTCTTTCCCCGTACGGGCGCGGTCATCGTGGCCGTACTCACGCGGCGACCTCTTCCAGCGTCTTGTTGTCCTGCGGTGTGGACGCCTTCCGGCCGGTGATGGCCAGGAAGACCTCGTCCAGGCTGGGCATATGGGTGTCGATCCCGGAGATCGCGAAACCGCGCTCACTGAGCAGACCGATCAGGGCGGTCAGCTGCTCGTCGCTGGCGATGGGCACACTGACCTGGCCCTCCTCCACGTCGGCGGTCGCGCCTCCGATGCCGTCGAGCCCCGCCTGGGTGATGGCGCCGACCATGCGGTGCACCTCGCCGGGGTCGGACGGGCGGATCTGCAGGGTGCGGCCGCCGACCTTGGCCTTGAGCTCGTGCACCCGGCCCTCGGCGATGACCCTGCCCCGGTCGACCACCGTCAGATTGTCGGCGAGCTGCTCGGCCTCCTCCATGTACTGGGTGGTCAGCAGCACGGTGGCCCCGTCGGCGACCATCCGCCTGACCTCGTCCCACACCTCGTTACGCGAGTGCGGGTCCAGACCGGTCGTCGGCTCGTCCAGATAGAGCACCGAGGGCCGGCCGATCATGGACGCGGCCAGGTCGAGCCGGCGGCGCATACCGCCGGAGTAGGAGAACACGCGCCGCTTGCCGGCCTCGGTGAGCGAGAACCGCTCGAGCAGGGTGTCCGCCCGCGCCCGGGCCTCCTTGCGGGAGAGATCGAGCAGCCGCCCGATCATGTAGAGGTTCTCCCAGCCGGGGAGCTTCTCGTCGACCGAGGCGTACTGCCCGGTCAGCCCGATGGTGCGGCGCAGCTGCCGGGGCTGGCGCACCACGTCGTACCCGGCCACCACCGCGGTGCCGGCGTCCGGCAACAGCAGCGTGGACAGACAGCGGACAAGTGTCGTCTTACCGGCGCCATTGGGGCCCAGCACACCCAGGACGGTGCCCTCCGGCACGTCCAGATCCACTCCGTCGACGGCCTTGGTGTCACCGAAGTGCTTGACCAGCCCCCGAACTTCGACGGCGTTGCCGTCCCTGATCCTCTGTTCCCGCGTCATGCCGCCCAGGATGACAGCCGCCGCCGACAGACCGCCGACAAGCGGCAGACAGCCCGCCGACGGGGAAGATCGGCGGGCTGTCGTTGTACCGCGGTGGCTCGTGGTGCCTAAGCGCTCCGCTGGAAGTGCCGTGATGCGTCGTCGGCCGTCTGCTGCGCCGTCGTGGCTGGTCGCGCAGTTCCCCGCGCCCCTTCGGGGCGCCATCGAACCGTAGCGGACCTCTTCCGACCTGCTTAGTGGAAGGAGTGCTCCTCGGCCGGGTAGGCCCCGCCGACGACGTCCTCCGCGAAGGCCCGTGCCGCGTCGCCCAGGCCCTGGCGCAGCTGTGCGTACTGCTTGACGAAGCGCGGCACCCGGCCATCGGTCATGCCCGCCATGTCCGTCCACACCAGGACCTGGGCGTCGCACGCGGACCCGGCGCCGATGCCGATGGTGGGGATGTGCAGCGAGCGGGTCACCTCGGCGGCCAGCTCGGCCGGGACCAGCTCCAGGACGACCGCGAAGGCGCCCGCGTCCTGCACCGCCTTGGCGTCCCGCAGCAACTGCTGGGCCGCCTCCTCGCCGCGCCCCTGGACCGGATAGCCGCCGTAGGCGTTGACGGACTGCGGGGTCAGGCCCACATGCGCCATGACCGGGATGCCGGACTGGACCAGCAGCTCGATCTGATGGGCCGAGCGCTCCCCGCCCTCCAGCTTCACGGCGCCCACGCCCGCCTCCTTGACCAGGCGGGTGGCGTTGCGCAGCGCCTGGACCGGGCCCTCCTGGTACGAGCCGAAGGGCAGATCGCCGACGACGAGGGCGCGCCGGGTGCCGCGTACCACGGCGGCGGACAGCAGCGCGATCTCGTCCATGGTGACGGGGACGGTGGACTCATAGCCCAGGTGGCAGTTGCCCATCGAGTCGCCGACCAGCAGCACCGGGATGCCCGCCTGGTCGAAGACGGACGCGGTCATCGCGTCGTAGGCGGTGAGCATCGGCCACTTCTCGGCGCGCCCCTTGGCGGCCGCGATGTCACGGACGGTGATGCGGCGGGAGCTCGTGCCCCCGTAGAGGGCCTTCTCGGACTGCTTCTGCGCAGGACTGACGTGCGTCATCGCTACGGCTCCTGTTCATCATCTCGAGGCGCCCTGACGGCGTCCCCGGACCAACCCCATGCTGGCACGGCTCCTGCCGGGGCGAAAGTGGGCCCGGATCCCCCGGGCGGTGGCCTTGAGCACCTTTTCGCGGGGTCCTCCTCCGGGCCGTCGGCCAAAAGCCTCGCAAAGATCTGCCAATACGATACGGTCCCGTATCGTATTGGACCTAGCCTGGGCTGCATGGCCTCCCCATCCAGCACCCAGGGCGCCCCGGACGGGTCCGGCGTCCCCGAGGCGATCTACCGCAGACGCTGGGCGATCCTCGTCGTCCTGATGTTCAGCGTCCTGGTGGTCGTCCTCGACAACTCGATACTCAACGTGGCGATGAAGACCATCGCCTCGCCCAAGCCCACCGGGCTCGGGGCCACCCAGAGCCAGCTCGAGTGGGCGATCAACTCCTACACGCTGGTCTTCGCCGGGCTGCTGTTCACCGCGGGCATCCTCGGTGACCGGATCGGCCGTAAGAAGGTCCTGCTCGGCGGGATGGTGGTGTTCGGCGCGGGCTCGGTGCTCGCCGCCTTCTCCGGTTCGCCCGGTGAACTCATCGGCTTCCGGGCGCTCATGGGTCTTGGCGCCGCCTTCGTGATGCCCGCGACCCTCGCCATCCTGGTCAATGTTTTCGAACGCGAGGAACAGGCCAAGGCGATCGGCATCTGGGTCGCCGCGGTGGGGCTGGCCATCGCCATCGGCCCGATCACCGGCGGACTGCTGCTGGAGCACTTCTGGTGGGGCTCGGTCTTCTTCGTCAATGTGCCGATCGTGATCGTCGGACTGATCGCGATGGTGCTGCTCGTCCCCGACTCCAGGGATCCCGCGCCCGGCCGGGTCGACCCACCGGGCGTGCTGCTGTCCGTCGTCGGGCTCGTGCTGCTCGTCTACGGCATCATCAAGGGCGGCCAGCTCGCCGACTTCACCGACGCCCAGGTGCTGGGCTCCATCGCCGCCGGGCTCGCCGTCCTGGTCCTGTTCGTGCTGCACGAGAAGCGCAGCCACCACCCGGCCATCGATATCCGCTACTTCCGCAACCCGGCCTTCTCCGCCGCCATCGGCGCCGTCGCCCTGGTCTTCTTCGCCCTCATGGGCGTGACCTTCTTCATGGTCTTCTACACCCAGAGCGTGCGCGGCTACAGCGCGCTCGAATCCGGGCTGCTGATCCTGCCGCTGGCCGTGGCGCAGCTGATCTTCGCCCCGCGCGCCCGGCTGGTCGTCGAGCGGTTCGGCGCCCGCGCGGTGTGCACCGGCGGCATGCTGCTGGTGGCCGCCACCATGTCGGGATTCCTGCTGCTGGGCGTGGACACCCCGATCGTCGTGCTGGAGGTGCTGTTCTTCGCCCAGGGCGCCGGAATGGCGCATATCATGCCGCCGGTGACCACCGCGATCATGCAGGCGCTGCCGCGCCAGAAGGCCGGCTCCGGCTCGGCGCTCAACAACACCTTCCGGCAGGTCGGCGGCGCGCTCGGGGTCGCTGTGCTCGGCTCGGTGCTCTCCTCCACCTACCGCGAGGGCATCCGCGACGCCCTGGCCGCCGTGCCCGGACTCCCCGACTCCGTACGGCACTCGGCGGGCGAGTCCGTCGAGGCCACTCTGGGGGTCGCCGAGAAGCTGGGGCCCAGGGGCCAGGAGCTGGTGGGCCCCGCGCAGGACGCCTTCGTCCACGCCATGCATGTCACCGCCCTCGGCTCGGCGGGCGTCGCCCTCTTCGGCGCGCTGGTGGTCCTCGCCTTCCTGCCCGGCAAGGGCGCCTCCGACGAGGCTCCCGACAGCGGGCGGCCGCATCCGCGGAAGGAGGCGTCGGCCGACCGATGACCGCACCGGAGAGCTCCGCGCCCAGACTCCGCGGCCGCCCCCGCAGCCCCGCCGCCGACGCCGCGATCATCGAGGCCGCGCTGCGGCTGCTGGAGGAGGGCGCCTCGGTCGGCGGGCTGTCGATCGAGGGGATCGCCCGCGAGGCGGGCGTCGGCAAGGCCACCGTCTACCGCCGCTGGCCCGGTAAGGACGCGCTGATGCTCGATGTGCTGCGCTCCCTGGAGGAGCCCAGCCCCGAGCCGGCCGGGGTCTCGGTGCGCGACGACCTCGTCACCGTCCTGGAGTTCATGCGCCGCCGCGGGCTCGCCAAGCGCCACTCCGCCCTGCTGCGCAGCGTCATCACCCAGATGCACGCACACAAGGAGCTGTGGCGGGCCTACGACGAGAACGTCATAGCGGCCCGCCGCGCGACCCTGCGCGCCGTGCTGCGGCGGGGGCGGGAGAGCGGTGAGATCCGCGCCGATGTGGATCTGGAGCTGCTCGCCGACCTCTTCACCGGCCCGATGCTCGCCCGCGCCATGCTCCACGAGTGGAAGGAACTCCCCGACGGGCTGGCCGAGCGGATCGTCGACACGGTCCTGGAAGGGGTCTCCCCACGCCGCTGAGCGGTTTGTGCCTGTTGTGTCACAACACCCTCTCCCGCGCCGGGACGTGGAACTCCCGGCCGCCGACCCGACGTCCTCGGACGGGAGACGCCCCCGGGGGCGTCCGGAAAAGCCCTGGTCATCACCTAGGGTCGTAGCCAAGGCGCGGCAGTTGAGGCAGTGAGGGACGACGAATGACGCAGGCGTACACGCAGGAGACGCGACAGCTCGGGGACGCGCCCGGGCGATCGGGTTCCCGGATCGGCCGCCTGCTCGACCGGTTCCGGGACGATCGCGGCATCTGGCGGCGCGGACTGGTGCTGGCGGCGATCGCGATCCTGCTCGCCCTGGTCATGATCTTCCACGCCGACATCCCCAACCGGGTGGGCAACCTCGGCTCCCTGCTGGAGACCTTCCTGCCGTGGCTGGGCCTGGCCCTTCCGGTGCTGCTGGTACTCGGCCTGGTGCGGCGGTCGGCGAGCGCCGTGCTCGCGCTGGTGCTGCCCGTCGCCGTCTGGCTGAACCTCTTCGGCGGGCTGATGTTCTCCGACAAGTCCGGCAGCGGCGGCGAGCTGACCGTCGTCACCCACAACGTCAACGCGGAGAACGCCGATCCGACGGGTACCGCCGAGGACGTGGCCGGATCGGGCGCCGATGTGGTGGCGCTGGAGGAGCTGACGGGCGATGCCGTGCCCACGTACGAGCGGGCCTTGGCGGGGACTTACCGTTACCACACCGTGCAGGGCACGGTGGGGCTGTGGAGCAAGTACCCGCTGTCCGGCACCAAGCCGGTGGACATCAAGCTGGGCTGGACGCGGGCGCTGCGCACGACGGTCGCCACACCGCGCGGTGAGGTGGGTGTCTATGTGGCCCATCTGCCCTCGGTACGGGTGAAGTTCAACGCGGGCTTCACCGCAGGGCAGCGCGACGCCAGCGCCGAGGCGCTGGGCCAGGCCATCTCCCGGGAACGGCTCCGCAAGGTGATCCTGCTCGGCGATCTGAACGGCACCATGAACGACCGGGCGCTGGCCCCCGTCACCGCGCAGATGCGGTCCGCCCAGGGCGCGGCGGGCGACGGCTTCGGCTTCAGCTGGCCCGCCTCGTTCCCGATGGCGCGGATCGACCAGATCATGGTGCGGGGCGTGGATCCGGTCGCGGCGTGGGCGCTGCCCAAGACCGGCAGCGATCACCTTCCGCTGGCGGCGTCGGTCGACTACTGAGCCGCGGCGCGGATGAGGCCCGGCGGGTGATGAGCCCCGGCGGGTGAGCCCCGTCGGACGGACCCCGGCGGGTGAGCCCCGTCGGATGAACCCCGGCGGGGTGGAGCCGGGCGGGGGTGACCCAGCTCACGGCCCATCCGGCGAGATCTTACGTCCTGTTCATCTGGGGGATCTCCTCGGGAACATCCGGCGTGAGAGACTTTGTTCAGCTAGAGAACATACGCATCCTCTGCACGTTTCTCCTTCGTTTGAAAGGTCTCTCATGCCCCTGGCCCTGCTCGCCCTTGCTGTGAGCGCCTTCGGCATTGGTACTACCGAGTTCGTGATGATGGGCTTGCTGCCCAATGTCGCCGGCGATCTGGACACCTCGGTGCCCACCGCCGGATACCTCGTCTCCGCCTATGCCATCGGGGTCGTGGTGGGCGCTCCGCTGCTGACCGCCCTCGGTTCCCGGATCCCGCGCAAGCGGATGCTCGTGTTGCTCATGGCGCTCTTCACGGTGGGCAACCTCGCCTCCGCCCTCGCCCCCAACTTCGGGCTGCTGATCGCGGGCCGGGTGCTCGCCGGGCTGCCGCACGGCGCGTTCTTCGGCGTCGGCGCGGTGGTCGCCTCGCGGCTGGTGTCCGAGGACCGGCGGGCCCGCGCGGTCGCCACCATGTTCCTCGGGCTGACCATCGCCAATATTGTCGGCGTCCCCGTGGCCACGCTGCTCGGCCAGAACCTCGGCTGGCGCGCGACCTTCCTGGTGGTCTCCGCGATCGGCGTGGTCGCCATGGCCGCGCTCGCCCGACTCGTCCCGCAGGTCTCCCATGAGCAGCACGGCGGCCTGCGCCAGGAACTCGGCGCGCTGCGCGACCGGCAGGTCATCCTGGGACTGCTCACCGCCGTCTTCGGCTTCGCCGGCGTCTTCGCCGTCTACAGCTACCTCGCCTCGATGATGACCGAGGTCACCGGGTTCGGTGAGTCGACGGTCACCCTGGTGCTGGCGCTGTTCGGCATCGGCATGACGCTGGGCGCCCTGATCGCCGGTCCGCTGACCGACCGGGCGCTGCGGCCGACGCTCTACGGCTCGCTGGCGGCGCTCGCGGTCACGCTCGTGGCCTTCGACTTCACGGTGCATGTGAAGTGGGCGGCGCTGGTGTCGGTCGTGGTGCTGGGCGCGGTCGGCTTCATGACGACCACCCCGCTGCAGATGCTGGTGATGAACAAGGCACAGCACGCCCCGACGCTGGCCTCCGCCTCCAACCACTCCGCGTTCAACCTGGCCAACGCCGGTGGCGCGTGGCTGGGCGGCGTCGCCATCGCGGCGGGCTGGGGCTGGACCTCCCCGACGCTGGTCGGCGCGGTGCTCGCGGTGATCGGTCTCGCGATCGCGCTGATCGCGGGGCGGACCGATCGGGCTCCGGTGGGTGGCTCGCGGGTTGTCGCGAGCAGCGAGTCGATGCCGCACATGTCCGAGGTGCGCTGAGCTACGGGGGTCCGGCGGGGTCTGTCCCCTCCCCGCCCCTTCCCGAAACCGGGGCCCGCCCCCGGCCCCCACCGGGGCTCCGCCCCTGACCCCCGCCCGGGGCTCCGCCCCAGACCCCGCTCCTCAAGCGCCGGAGGGGTTGATTGGCTTTGCCGCGTGGCAGGAGATCCCTCCGGGGGCCCGGCTCCGGCCCCCGCCCGGGGGGCTGCCCAGGCCCCCCGGGGCCCGGCCTCAGACCCCAGCGGGGGCTCCGCCCCAGACGCCGGCCGGGGCTCCGCTCCTCAAGCGCCGGAGGGGCTGATTGGTTCCGCCGCGTGGCAGGGGCTTCTCCCCCGGGCCCACTCCGGCACCCGCCCGGGGCTCCGCCCAGGCCCACGCCCGGGGCCCGGCCCCCGGCGGCGGCCCCAGATTTCGGCGGGGCTCGGCCCCAGACCCCAGCCGGGGCCCCGCCCCAGACCCCAGCCGGGGCCCCGCCCCGGGGCCCCGCTCCTCAAGCGCCGGAGGGGCTGCATTAGCTCCGCGCCCCTTCCCGTTACCTGGGGCCGGCCCCTGGTAACGGGGGCTGGGGCGGAGCCCCGGTTTCGGGAAGGGGCGGGGAGGGGAGCAGCCCGCCGCAGGCGTCACGATCCGTCGCGCACCCCTAAGCGCTCCGCCCCGGATCCCGTCTCGCTTGACTTTGACACCGATGTGAGGCTTTAGCGTCCCGGTCATCAGCCGCGAGACGAAGGGCACCACCCGATGACCAGCACCTCACCCCTGGCCCGCATCGTCCGGGGCACCGGCCCCGGACTGCTGCTCGCCCACGGCGGCACCGGCTCCATCGACGGAAACTACGGCCCCATCCTGGACGGCCTCGCCGAGCGCTACCGCGTCGTCGGCCCCGACTACCCCGGCTCCGGCCGGACCCCGCGCGCGAGCGGGCCGCTGGAGCTGGACACCCTCGCCGACCAGCTGGTGGCCGCCGCCGTCGAGCAGGGGCTGGACACCTTCGCCATCGCCGGATACTCGCTCGGCGGCCCGGTCGCCCTGCGTGCCGCCACCCGCCATCCGGAGCGGGTCACCGCCCTGGTCCTGACCGCGACCTTCGCCCACCCCAGCGCCCGGATGCGGCTCCTGGTCGAGGACTGGCTGCGCCATCTGCGCTCGGACGACCAGGTGGCGGCCGCCCGCTGGGCGGCGCTCATCGGCGCGGGCGCGCCCTATCTGGACCGGATGACGCCCGAGCGGCTCGCCATGATGATCGAGGGTGCCCGCGCCTCCGTACCGCCCGGTGCGATCGACCAGGTCGAACTGGTCGGCCGGGTCGACGTCCGCGAGGACCTGGGCCTGATCCGGGTGCCCACCCTGGTGATCTCCACGACCCTGGACGCGATGGCGACCCCGTACCACCACCGCCAGGTCGCGGACGCGATCCCCGGTGCGCGCTTCGCGGAGTTGGAGTCCGGCCACCTGCCGTTCGTGGAGGCGCCGGATGAGTGGCTGGGGCTGATCAGGACGTTCCTGGACGTCCAGTACGACCAGGCGCAGCCCACAGCCCAGTACAAGCAGGTGTAGCCCATGGCGCCGTACGACCAGGCCCAAGCCCACAGGGCCCCGCCCACCGGCTCAGGTGCGCTCGCGCCAGCGGTTGGTGATGGGCAGCCGGCGGTCCTTGCCGAAGCCCTTCGCGGAGATCTTCGTGCCCGGCGGGTACTGTCGGCGCTTGTACTCGGCGGTGTCCACGAGCCGCAGGATCCGGGTCACCAGCGGGTCGTCGTACCCCGCCGCCACGATGTCCTGACGCCCCTGGTCGCGGTCGACGTACAGCTCCAGGATCCGGTCGAGGATCTCGTAGTCGGGGAGCGAGTCGGTGTCGACCTGGCCGGGGCGCAGCTCGGCGCTCGGCGGCTTGGTGATCGAGTTCTCTGGGATGGGCGGGGTCTGGCCCCGCTCTTCCGCCGCGCGGTTACGCCATTTCGCCAGACGGAAGATGGACGTCTTGTAGACGTCCTTGATCGGGCCGTACGCGCCGACCGAGTCCCCGTAGAGCGTGGAGTAGCCGCAGGCCAGCTCGGACTTGTTGCCCGGGGCGAGGACGATATGGCCCTCCTGGTTGGAGATCGCCATCAGCATCGTGCCGCGCAGCCGCGACTGCAGGTTCTCCTCGGCCAGCCCGGTGAGCTGCAGGGAGCCCATATAGGCGTCGAACATCGGGGCGATCGGGACCGTGCGGAAGTTGAGCCCGGTGCGCCGCGCCAGCTCGGTGGCGTCGTCGACGGAGTGTTCGGAGGAGTAGCGCGAGGGCATCGCGACGCCGTACACGTTCTGCGCGCCGACCGCGTCACAGGCGATGGCGGCCACCAGCGCGGAGTCGATCCCGCCGGAGAGCCCGATCAGCACACTGCGGAAGCCGTTCTTCGCCGCATACGCCCGCAGCCCCACGACCAGCGCCGTGTAGACCTCCTCGTCGTCGCCGAGCCGCTCGGCCTCGCCGCCCGCGAGCTCCGGCTCGTAGCGGGGCAGCGGGTCGGCGGAGAGGGTGACATGGTCGATGCGCAGCCCGTCGTCCACGACCCCCTCTGGGACGGAGTCCGGGTCGGCGGCGGGCAGCTCGAGGTCGAGCAGCACACAGCCCTCGGCGAACTGCGGGGCGCGCGCGATGACTTCGCCGTCCCGGTCCACGACGATCGAGTCGCCGTCGAAGACCAGCTCGTCCTGGCCGCCGATCATCGCCAGATACGCGGTGGTGCAGCCCGCCTCCTGGGCCCGCTTGCGCACCAGGTCCAGCCGGGTGTCGTCCTTCTCCCGCTCATACGGCGAGGCGTTGATCGACAGCAGCAGCCCGGCCCCGCCGAACAGCTCGCCGGCACCCGGCCGCCGTCCTGCCACAGGTCCTCGCAGATGGCGAGCGCGACGTCGATGCCGTGGACGCGCACCATGGGCAGGGTGTCGCCGGGCACGAAGTAGCGGAACTCGTCGAAGACGCCGTAGTTCGGCAGATGGTGCTTGGCGAAGGTCAGGGCGACCGTGCCGCGGTGCAGCACGGCGCCCGCGTTCTGCGGTGAGCCGGCCGGCTGGCCGTAGCGCCGGGCGCGCTCGCTGCGGTCGAGATAGCCGACGACCACCGGCAGCTCGCCCAGCCCCTCGGCGTTGAGCCGCTCGGCGAGCGCGTGCAGGGCCGCACGCGACGCCTCGACGAAGGACGAGCGCAGCGCCAGGTCCTCGACGGGGTAGCCGGTCAGCACCATCTCGGGGAACGCCACCAGATGGGCGCCCTGCTCGGCGGAGTGCCGGGTCCAGTGGAGTATCGACTCGGTATTGCCGTCGAGGTCTCCGACGGTCGAGTCGATCTGGTTCAGAGCGAGGCGAAGTTGAGGCACGCGCCCAGTGTAATCGTCTGTCTGACGCGATAGCCGGGGGTGTCTGCCTTCTCACGCATGCGGCCTTCTCGCGCACCGCCGGCCTTCTCACGCCGGCAGTCTTCTCACGCCGGCAGTCTTCTCATGCGGCCCGCCGCGCCCGGGCGGATTCCGCCCGGCCCCTTCGCCTCCGGGGGCCGGGCCGTCCCGGACGCTGCGGCTACTTCTGGTAGCCGAGGATGGTCATCATCCCGGACTCCGAGTGGTAGACGTTGTGGCAGTGGACCATCCACAGCCCCGGATTGTCGGCGTCGAGATCCACGTTCACCTTGTGGTGCGGCCGCAGGATCGTGGTGTCCTTACGGGGGCCACCGTCCGGCAGCCCGAAGGTGTGGCCGTGCAGATGCATCGGATGCCACATGTCGGTGCCGTTGATGAAGGAGATCCGCACCCGCTCACCGGCCCGCACCGGATAGCGCTGCGCGGGGTCGTACGGGCGGCCGTTGATCGCCCAGTCGTAGCGCCGCATCGAGCCGGTGAGCCGCATCCGGATGATGCGGTCGGGCTCCTTGGGCGTCAGGCGTACGTCCTCCGCCGCCTTCAGCCGGTCCGCGGTGAGCAGCTCGCCGTCCAGCTCCTTGGGGCGTGGGAACTTCACCGGGCTCTTGCCGCGGGTGCGCAGCACCGCCATCGCGGAGCGCCCCTTGCCCTCGGCGAGGACGGCGAGCGGGAAGATCCCGTCCTTGACGGTCACCAGCACGTCGTAGCGCTCGCCCATGCCCAGCAGCAGCGCGTCCGTCTTGGCCGGTACGACGGGGTAGCCGTCGGTGTGGGTGACGGTCATCCGGTGGCCGCCGAGGGCGACGCGGAAGGCGGTGTCGCCGCCCGCGTTGATGAGGCGGATGCGGATCCGGTCCCCGCGCTTGGCGCGGAAGACCTGCGGGGACTCCGGGCTGCGCCCGTTGACCAGGTAGTAGGGGTAGGTGACATCGCCCGCGTGGCCGCCCAGCAGCTCGCTCTCCATGGGCGCGGCGGGTGCGGCCTTCTTCGGCGCCGCGGGCCGGGCCGCGGCGCGCTTCGCGGCGCCCGCGGCCGTGCCTTTGGCCGCGCCCTCGGCGGCTCGTTCGCCCTCGTCCCCCATGGAGTGGCCGCCCTTGCCGCCGCCCAGCCGCTCGAGCTCCGTGTCCGGGGTGCGGCCGCCCACTCCGTCGAGCCAGTCGTCGAGGACGACGACCCACTCCTTGTCGTACTTCAGCGGCTCCTTGGGATCCTCCACGATCAGCGGGGCGTACAGCCCCCGGTCGAGCTGGACGCCCGAGTGCGGATGGACCCAGTAGGTGCCCGGGTAGAACGCGGTGAAGCGGTAGTCGAAGGCGGCGCCGGTCTTGACCGGGCGCTGGGTCACCCCCGGGACGCCGTCCATGTCGTTGCGCAGCCGGATGCCGTGCCAGTGCAGGGTGGTGGGCTGCGGCAGGTTGTTGGCGAGGGTGAGGGCGATCGTGTCGCCCGCGGTCACCCGGATCTCCTGGCCCGGCACCTGGTCCTCGTACGCCCAGGACGCCACCTTGCGGGCGCCGATGTCCAGGGTGGTCGCGGTGGCGGTGAGCCGGAACGTCCGCACCGGGCCGGGGCCCCGCCGCTGCTCGGTCGCGGCGACCTCCGGGCCGTGGGGGGAGATGTACTCCGCCGGGGCGCCCTCCGCGGGCGCGCCGGCCCGGGCGGGGGCGCCCATCGCGTTGCTGTCCATACCGTCGTGGCCCGCGGCCCGGGGGTGGGGGCCGGGGGAGCCACAGGCCGCGAGCAGACCGCTGCCCGCGGCGGCGATGCCCGTGCCGAGCATGGCACGGCGAGTCTTTTCGTGCATGAGTCAGTACCCCAATGCTGATGTGTGCCGGATGCGTGAGGGGTGGCGCGTCCGCCGCCCCGCCGAAAGGGCGGGCGGCCGACGCGCCGCTCTATGCGACGCATCAGCGGTCGGCTGTGGGGTGAGGGGCTCAGGCCCTGCCCGGCGGATTTCCGCGGGCCGGCGTCAGTCGCTGATGTCACGGGCGCGAAGATCCACCGGACAGGGCCTTGGTGCACCGCCGCCTCCATTTGACCGTTCAGATCATCATCTGACCGTTTGATCATCGTGATAGTCGGCACCCTACCCCCAAGGGGTATGGAGCTCCCGCAGGCGCCACGGTGGGCACGGAACGTCCGGGGCCGGGACCGGCCGGGTGAAAGTACGATGCACACATCGTGGTGAGGCTGAGGGGAGACCGGAGAGTCCGGACGAAACCTCCGTGTAATCCCACCGCGTGATACTGGGCTGCGGAAGGTGCCCCGCGCCCGCGAAAAGAGCCGTTTGACCTGCAAGGATAGGGGACCATGGATAAGCAGCAGGAGTTCGTGCTCCGCACGCTCGAAGAGCGCGACATCCGGTTCGTGCGGCTCTGGTTCACCGATGTGCTCGGCTTCCTGAAGTCCGTGGCCGTCGCGCCGGCCGAACTCGAGGGCGCCTTCGACGAAGGCATCGGCTTCGACGGCTCCGCGATCGAGGGCTTCGCCCGCGTCTACGAATCCGACATGATCGCCAAGCCGGACCCCGGGACGTTCCAGATCCTGCCCTGGCGCGCCGAGGCCCCCGGGACCGCCCGGATGTTCTGCGACATCCTGATGCCGGACGGCTCACCGTCCTTCGCCGACCCCCGCTTCGTCCTCAAGCGCATCCTCGCCAAGACCTCCGACCTCGGGTTCACCTTCTACACCCACCCCGAGATCGAGTTCTTCCTGCTCAACCAGAAGCCGGTGGACGGCACCCGCCCGGTGCCCGCCGACTCCTCCGGCTACTTCGACCACACCCCGCAGAACATCGGCATGGACTTCCGCCGCCAGGCGATCACCATGCTCGAATCGATGGGCATCTCGGTCGAGTTCTCCCACCACGAGGGCGCCCCCGGCCAGCAGGAGATCGATCTGCGCTACGCCGACGCGCTCTCCACCGCCGACAACATCATGACCTTCCGCCTGGTCATGAAGCAGGTCGCGCTGGAGCAGGGCGTACAGGCCACGTTCATGCCCAAGCCGTTCTCCGAATTCCCCGGCTCGGGCATGCACACCCACCTCTCCCTCTTCGAGGGCGACCGCAACGCCTTCTACGAGTCCGGCTCCGAGTTCCAGCTCTCCAAGGTGGGCCGCTCCTTCATCGCGGGGCTGCTCCGCCACGCCGGGGAGATCTCCGCCGTGACCAACCAGTGGGTCAACTCCTACAAGCGCATCTGGGGCGGCTCCAAGCGCACCGCCGGCGCGGGCGGCGAGGCCCCCTCCTACATCTGCTGGGGCCACAACAACCGCTCCGCCCTCGTCCGCGTCCCCCTCTACAAGCCCGGCAAGACCGGCTCCACCCGCATCGAGGTCCGCTCCCTGGACACCGGCGCCAACCCCTACCTGGCCTACGCGGTGCTGCTCGCGGCCGGGCTCAAGGGCATCGAGGGCGGCTATGAACTCCCGGCCGGCGCCGACGACGACGTCTGGGCCCTCTCCGACGCCGAGCGCCGCTCGCTCGGCATCGAGCCGCTGCCACAGAACCTGGGCGAGGCGATCGACCTGATGGAGCGCAGCGAACTGGTCGCGGAGACGCTCGGGGAGCATGTCTTCGACTTCTTCCTGCGCAACAAGAAGCAGGAGTGGGAGGAGTACCGCTCCGAGGTGACCCCGTTCGAGCTGCGGAAGATGCTGCCGGTGCTGTAGCGGACGGGCGAGGGTGGGGCGCGGGCGCGCCCCACCCTCGTCGGCCTGACCCCGCCCGGACCTGCCGCTTCGCCCTCGGGGTCGCTTAGGCTCGTCAGCGGCGCCTTTGATCATCGGTTGCGGGTGGTCGAGCGGCGCGGAGTCGACCAGGGACGGGAGGCGGCGGATGTCCGTACCACAGGGACGCAGGAGCAGCAATGTCACCCGGCTGCTGCGGCACGGTTTCACCGACGCCTCGGTCGCCCAGCGGCTGCTGGACGCGCCCGAGCTGGCCTCGGTGCGCAGCGATTCGGTGCTGCTGGAGGCGCTCGGCGCGACCGCCGACCCGGATCTGGCGCTGCTCGGGCTCGTACGGCTCGTCGAGGCGCTGCCGGAGGACGAGGGGGAGGCGGGGGAGCCGAACGGCGGGCAGCGGGCCGGTTCGCGGCAGGCGCTGCTGGACACCCTCGTCACCGCCAAGCCGCTGCGCGACCGGCTGCTCGGGGTGCTCGGCGCCTCCGAGGCGCTGGGTGACCACCTCGCCCGCCATCCGGGGGACTGGCACGCCCTGGTGACCTATGAGTCGGCCGATCTGCATCCGGCCACCCCCGAGTTCGAGCGGGCCCTGGCCGAGGGGGTCTGGGGCGCGCCCGGGGCGGGGCTGCCCCGGCCCGACGCGTTGCGCGCCGCCTACCGCCGGGCGCTGCTGGCCATCGCGGCCCGCGATGTGTGCGGCACCATCGACATCACCCAGACGGCCGCGGAACTCGCCGACCTGGCGACCGCGACGCTGCGGGCCGCGCTGGAGATCGCGGCCGAGGAGGAGCCGCAGGACGCCGCCGCCTGCAAGCTGGCCGTGATCGGCATGGGCAAATGCGGCGGCCGCGAGCTCAATTACGTCTCCGATGTGGACGTGATCTTCGTGGCGGAGGCGGTCGAGGGGGTCCAGGAGGACGAGGCGGTGCGGGCCGCCACCCGGCTCGCCTCCCGGCTGATGCGGGTCTGCTCCGATGTCACCGTCGAGGGCACCATCTGGCCCGTGGACGCCAACCTCCGCCCCGAGGGGCGCAACGGCCCGCTGGTGCGGACCCTCTCCAGCCATCTGGCGTACTACCAGCGCTGGGCCAAGACCTGGGAGTTCCAGGCGCTGCTGAAGGCCCGGCCGATGGCGGGCGACGCCGGGCTCGGCCAGGCGTATGTGGACGCCCTGGCGCCGATGGTCTGGCAGGCCGTCGAGCGCGAGAACTTCATCCCCGATGTGCAGCAGATGCGCCGCCGGGTGGTCGAGAACATCCCCGTCTCCGAGGTCGACCGCGAGCTCAAGCTGGGCCCCGGGGGGCTGCGCGACGTCGAGTTCGCCGTCCAGCTCCTGCAGTTGGTGCACGGGCGGTCGGATGAGTCGCTGCGCAGCGGTACGACGCTGGACGCGCTCGCGGCCCTGGCCGCGGGCGGCTACGTGGGGCGCACCGACGCCGCCGCGCTGGACGCCGCGTACCGCTTTCTGCGCACCATGGAGCACCGCCTCCAGCTCTACCGGCTGCGCCGCACCCATCTGATGCCCGAGGGCGAGGCCGATCAGCGCCGCCTCGGCCGGTCGCTGGGGTTCCGCACCGAGCCGGTGACCGAACTGGGCACCGCCTGGCGGCGGCACGCCCGCGAAGTGCGGCGGCTGCACGAGAAGCTCTTCTACCGGCCGCTGCTGGACGCCGTCGCCCAGCTCCAGCCCGGCGAGATTAGGCTCAGCCCCAAGGCGGCCGGTCAGCGCCTCACCGCCCTGGGATACGCGGACCCGGCCGGTGCGCTCCGCCATCTGGAGGCGCTGGCCTCCGGTGTGACCCGAAAAGCGGCGATTCAGCGGACGTTGCTGCCGGTGCTGCTGGGCTGGTTCGCCGATTCCGCCGACCCGGATGCCGGGCTGCTGGGCTTCCGCAAGGTCTCGGACGCGCTCGGCAAGACGCCCTGGTACCTGCGGCTGCTGCGCGACGAGGGCGCCGCCGCCGAGAACCTGGCCCGGGTGCTCTCTGCCGGGCGGCTCGCCCCCGATCTGCTGCTGCGCGCCCCCGAGGCGGTCGCCCTGCTCGGCGACCCGGAGGGGCTGCGCCCGCGCGGCCGGGCCCATCTGGAGCAGGAGGTGCTGGCCGCCGTCGGCCGCGCCGACGGCGCCGAGCAGGCGGTCGCGGTGGCGCGCGGGGTGCGGCGGCGCGAGATGTTCCGTACGGCGGCCGCGGACGTCATCGAAAGCGCCCGGCTGGCCAACGGCGAGGTGCGCCCGACGGTGAGCTGGCCGCTGTCGGAGGAGCGGACGCCGGGCCGGGCCACGGGACCGACGGTGACGGCGCCCGCCCCCTCGCCGGCCAGGGCCCCCGAGGTCCCCAGCGCCCTGCGGGAATCCGAACCCCATATGCCGGCCCGGCCCGCCGGCCCCGCCGCCGAACCGCCCGTGGACGCCGCGGCGCTGATCGACATGGTCGGCGACGCCCTCTCCGATCTGAACGCCGCGACCCTCGCCGGCGCCCTGCGCGCCGCCGTCCGCGACACCTGGGGCGATGAGCTGCCCACCCGCTTCGCCGTCATCGGCCTGGGCCGCTTCGGCGGCCATGAGCTCAGCTACGGCTCCGACGCGGATGTGCTCTTCGTCCATGAGCCGCGCGAGGGGGCCGACGAACAGGAGGCCGCCCGCGCCGCCTTCGCCGTGGCCAACGAGATGCGCCGGCTGCTCCAGCTCCCCACCGCCGACCCGCCCCTGCTCATCGACGCCGATCTGCGCCCCGAGGGCAAGTCCGGGCCGCTGGTGCGCACGCTGGGCTCGTACGCCGCCTACTACCGCCGCTGGTCGCTGGTGTGGGAGAGCCAGGCGCTGCTGCGCGCCGAGCCGGTGGCCGGCGACCCCGGGCTTGGCCGGCGGTTCATCGAGTTGATCGATCCGCTGCGGTATCCGGCCGAGGGGCTGGGCGAGGACGCGATCCGCGAGATCCGGCGGCTCAAGGCCCGGATGGAGTCCGAGCGGCTGCCGCGCGGGGCCGACCCCACCACCCACGCCAAGCTGGGCCGGGGCGGTCTCAGCGATGTCGAGTGGACCGTCCAGCTCCTCCAGATGCGCCACGGCTGGGCCGAGCCGGGCCTGCGCACCACCCGCACCCGCGAGGCCCTGGCCGCCGCCCACGCCGCCGAGCTGATCTCCACCGAGGACGCCCAGACCCTGGACGAGGCATGGGTCCTCGCCAGCCGCGTCCGCAACGCCGTCATGCTGGTCCGCGGCCGCGCGGGCGACACCTTCCCCACGGACGTCCGCGAACTGGCCGCGGTGGGCCGCTACCTGGGCTACGGCCCCGGCCACGTCGGCGAGATGCTGGACGACTACCGCCGTATCACCCGCCGGGCGCGGGCGGTGGTGGAGCGGCTCTTCTACGACTACGAGAGCTGACCGAGGATCGGCGCCGACCGGGCACAGCCGGGCCCTGACCGGGGCTCCGCCCCGGACCCCGGTCCTCAATCGCCGGACGGGCTGAAACCAGCCCGTCCGGCGATTGAGGACATGCCCGAAGGGCGTACAGGGGGTCCGGGGCGGAGCTCCCGGAGCAGCCCGCCGCAGGCGTCAAGATCCGCCGGGCACCCCTAGCCGTCCGCGGGCAGGGTGACGCGCAGCGGGCCGCAGCCGATCCGGTCGGCCTCCGCGGCCACGTAGCGGGGGAGGATCGTACGGATGTCCCCGGGGTGGTCGCCGTTCTCCGCCCGGACCAGGAAGGTGACCTGACCGGTCTGGCACTCGGCCTGGAACAGCCCCATGTCGTCGCGGACGAAACCGTGTCCGTCCTGCTCACCGGCGCTCACCCGGTCCTTGGCGCCGTCCCGGGACAGTCCGTCGTAGAGCATCGCCAGCCGGGGGTCCTCGATGGTCATCAGCCGCAGCTGGGGGTGGCCGAAGAGCACATCGCGGTCGCAGGTGCGCACCGGGCCGTCGCCCTGGGTCAGTACGGTGCCGCCCCTCGCTCCGTGGTAGAACGCGGCCGGGAGCCGCAGCCCCTTGACGTCGCACATCGCGTCCTTCTTCTCGTCCAGGGCCCGCGGTGGCCCGGACATCCGGCGGACCGGGTCGGCGATCTCGCCCGTGCATCCCTTGTCGGCCATGTAGTGGTTGACCAGCTTGACCACGGCGCGGGCGAGCGCGTCGCGGGCCTCGGTGTCCACCTCGTCGTCGTAGACGGTCCAGCCGGTCTCCATGTCGATCACGGTGGGGCCGCCGTTGACGTCCAGCCCGCTCGGCCGGCCGATACAGCCGTCGGGCACCGCGAGCCAGGCCCGGGTGTCCGAGGCCATGCCCAGCAGCCCGTCGCCCAGCGGGGTGAGCCGCGCGGACAGGAACTCATCGGCCCACCGGTCGCCCGCGCCGCCGAACCCGGAGTCCAGCCGGTGCGTCTCGACCGTGATCCGCCGCCCGCGCGGCGACGTCAGACGGCATTCGCCCGAGGGGCCCTCGGTGCCGATGCGATCGGTGGAGATGGGCACCTCGGAGGTCTTGATGTCCCTCTTGCCGCCGAACAGCGCCGCCACATCGTCCTGACCGAACGCTCCCCAGCAGGCCCGGTCGTCCGCGAACGGACCCGCCTCGGCCCGCCAGGCCACCCCCGCGCCGCCGAGCAGCGCTCCCACGACGGCTCCGACCACGGCCATGATCACGCCCAGCCGGGGCCGGGAGCGGGCCACGCGCTGCCAGTGCCACACGGGGCGGCGCCGCTCGTGCAGCGGCACGTGGGTGCCGCTCTCGTTGGCTTCGTTGCTTTCGTCGTTCTCGTTGTTCTCGGAGTCGTTCATCGGCTGGAACTCCCAGGTGCGACGGGCGCGCAACCGACGCGTCGCGCCACGGCGTCGGCGAAGGCGGCGAAGTACGGAGTCGTCTCGTGCAGCGACGGGGCGAGCATCAGCACGGTGAGCGGGCGCCCCGCGCAGTCGGCCCGTACGACCTTGTAGTCGTCGGCGAAGACCCCCGTACCGCGCCAGCCGCGCGCCGGCGCCTTGCTGCCCGTGGCCCCGTCGAACAGCGCGGAGAGCCGCGGCTCGGCGACCATCAGGGCGTCGAAGTACCGGCCTTCGCCGTGCTCCGTCCGTACCGAACAGGACTGGAGATCCCGGGTGACCGCGCCGACCTGATACTCCAGGTCGCGGGCCTCCTTCTCGCCGAACTCCAGGCCCCTGATCCGGCAGGCGCGGGTGAAGAAGGACTCCTCCTCCTCGGGCAGGGTGGGCATCGGCGATACGGCATCGAGCGGCTTGGCCGGGGCGCAACCCGCCTTCTCCATCGCCCGGTTGGCGACCGTCACGAGCAGCCGGGCCACGGACTGGGAGCCGCCGAGCCCCGCACTGGCCGACATCGTGGAGTCGGGGTAGACCGACCGCGCCGTCGAGTCGAGCGTCACCGCGGTCGGCCGCCCGTCGCGGGTGTCGCACCCCGTGGGCAGCACCAGCAGCGCATGAGCGCCGTCGGTGGCGCCCGGCAGCCGGTCGGGCAGCGGCATCGCCCGGTCGCCGAGATATCCGCCGATCCACTCCATGCGCCGCGCGGCGTCCTCGGGCGCGGGGCCGTAGACGACCGTGACCTCGGTCTCCTCCGTGACCTTGTCGCCATCGCTGCTGTAGCGCTCGGAGTGGAGCGCCACGGTGCACCGCCCGCGCGGCCGCCGCGGCGTCGGCGCGGTCTCCTTGGACGTACGGCTCGCGTTGTCCTCGTCGAGGGCCTCGCCGCTCAGGAACTCCGGTCCGCTGTCCTCTTTCCAGGCGCCCCAGCAGTAGCTGTCTTTCCCATCGAACGGCCAGGTGTCCGTGGCCCAGGTCCCGACCCCGGCCGCCACCAGCACCACGACGGCGCCGCCGACCAGAGCCGCCCGGCGGCGTGCGCCGCCCAACAACTGTTTCATTGATGCCCTTCCCCCGTGTGGCCGTCGATCCTACTCAGCGGCTCAGCACGCGGCGTGAAGGGTCCATGGCAATTCCGTAGGCGTCAGCGGCCGTTCGGCACAGGCGGCTCGCCGAGCCGCACCGTGATGGTGACGCGCCCCTTCCCATCGACCCGAGCGACCCCGTGCCCGGCCCGCTCGCCCCCGTCCAGCTCCAGCGCCAGCGGCCCGCCCTCACCGGTGAAGTTCCGCCACCACAGCTTCCGTTCGGGCATGGCGACGCGGATCGTGACGACATCGGCGGTGCGCTCATAGGCGACCGGCGTACTGAAACTGCGCCCCGACCGCCGCCCCGTATACGTCACCACCGTCAGCCGCCCACTCACCCACCGCCCCCACCGCGGAGAGGACCGCAGGCCGACCATCCAGGCATTGAACCGGCCGGTGACGCGCTTCGGGAGCGGTCCTTTGTACCGCACACAAACCTCCAGGTGCCGAGGAACAGGGGAGTTGTCGAGTCACGGTAGCTCCGCGGGTGTCGCGCACCCGTCCCGTTGCCCGGAAGTGAGAGAGACGGGCTCCGAGCCCTCTCGTATGGCACCCGCGCCAGGGCAACTGGCCCGCTTATGAACTGACCCCGTCGACCTGGAACCACATCGCCTTCCCGGGACCCGGTCCGTGGTGGCAGACGCCCCAGTCGGTGGCGGAGCCGCCGATGATGAGCAGCCCTCGGCCGCTCCCGGCGTCGGCCGTGTCCCGGGCAAGGCTGCGCTGGGCGGGGAGGGCCGGAAGCGTCGTCGCTCACGAGAACGCGCAGCGTGCCGTACGGTCCCCACTCGGCGTAGAGGGTGACAGGTGCCGAGCACCCGCTGGTCCGGCAGGCGTTGACGGCGTTGGTGACGGCTTCGGAGGTCAGGCCCGGTGGTGCGGTGCGGGTCTCGTCTCGCGCCTTCGGCGCCATTGGTGGGGTACCCCTGCCCCCCGGCGGTCCGGCATCGGCACAAACCCTGTGCACAGGAGCCGCCACCGGCCCGCCACTCACGGCCCGGCGCCCGGCGACGCCGCCCGCGCCCCCACCCCCGACCCATGCTCAAAGGCGCCGAAGGCGCGAGACGAGACCGTCAGTCGCCCGGCGGCTCCCAGACCGCGCAGTCGTGGGCGAAAAGCACGCGGCGGGGGTCGAAGTCGATGAAGCGGTCCAGCCAGGTGCGGTACGGGGGAAGGGGCTGCGCCATGCCGTCGCGGGCGGCCCTGCGGGCCAGGTGGTCCGAGGTGAACTCGGAGGCGAAGTCATGGGCCTGACCGGCGAGGATCACGGTGCCGTCGGGCTGGCGGATGACCAGTGACTGATGGCCGTCGGTGTGGCCGGGGGTCGGGACGACATGGACACCCGGCCAGATCTCGGCCTCCCCGGTGAGTTCCTCATACGTGGCGCCGGGGAAGTCCAGTAGCTCGTCGAACGTATAGTCGCCCCCGCGCGCGGTGGCCAGCTCCACGTCCTGGACCAGGATCGGCGCGTCGGCCAGCAGGGGATTGCCACCGCAGTGGTCGAAGTGGAGGTGGCAGTTCACGACGAGTGAGACGTCCGCGAGGGCGCCCCCGGCAGCCGCCAGCGCGTCCGGCAGGGCGTGGCGACGCGGGCGGTAGTGCGCCTCGGTCTCGGGGTCGGCGGCGCCGATGCCGGTGTCGAAGAGAATCAGCCCCCGCTCGTGCCGCACCAGATAGGCGAGCACCGGTTCGACCCGTGGTTCCGGCCCGCCCGTTTCCGAGGCTGGGCGGATGAAGTAGCCGAGGTCGAGGCGGCGCACGGAGATGTCGTTGGCCATCCCGCCATGGTGGCGCGGTGCGCGGCATGCCCGCGCGGAAGTCTGCCGAGGGCAGAGTGGCTAGCGATGGGCCGGCAGGGCCGTGGCGAGGGTGACCTGGGCCGGTTCCGGGTCGATGGCCAGCCAGGGCTCGCGTTCACCGGCGAGGATGTTGTCGTGGTGGAGGTCCCAGTACAGCAGCCGGTCTCCGGGTTCGTCGAGGAGTTCGGCCACGGCGGAGGCGCAGACGCGGACCAGCCGCTGTTCTGCCGGGTCGCGGAGGGCCGGTACGGCGTCGGGCGTCCGCTCGACCATGGTGGTGGCGACGTCGGACAGTCGGCGTAGGGCACCAGGGGCGGGTACCGAGGTCAGGCGGGCCAGGAGCAGGTCCGCAGGCTCAGCGGGGCGCCCTCGGTCTCCTCCCTGACCTGCTGGAGCTTCAGGACCGCGGGGGTTCCGTCCGCGCCGGTCACCGGGAGGACGAGCGAGGCCATGCCATGGGTGGTGGGTCCGGCCGGGCACAGGTCCCAGCGGTCGAGGAGGTCCGCGGCCAGCCGGGGCAGCGCGGCGAGCCAGGCGCGTCCGGCGGCGTCGTGGTCGCCGAACGACGCGGCGAAGACGTCGGGGACGTCGATGCGGTGGATCGGCGGGGTCATCAGGGGCGGTCTCCGGCGTCAGGGCGAGCGCAGGTAGTTGTAGACCGTGGCCCGTGAGACGCCCAGCAGTTCGGTGACCACCTGGACGGAGTGCTTCACCTGGAGGTAGCCGCTGGTCTTGAGGGTGCGGACGAGTTCCTTCTTGGCGGGGGTGCCCAGGCTGCGCGGGGTCTGGCCGCGGGCGGCGGCGAATTCCTCGATGACGGTGCGCAGCTCGGCGGCGGTGCGGGCGCGGAGGGTCTCGGTGAGCGGCTGTTGCTGCTCATCGGTCCTGACCAGGTTGTTGAGGCTGCGGGCGACGCTCCCGAAGAGCGAGACGTCCAAGTTGAGGCAGATGGCGGCGACGTACTGGCCCGCGCCGTTCTTGATGCCGATCGAGGTGCTTTTCGCCGGGCGGCCGTCCGGGAAGCGGTTGGCGTAGTTCTGGACGATGTCGGGGAAGCCGGGGTCCTGGATCCGGGCCAGGCCCAGCTCGGTGGTGGGCTGGCCCACCTCGCGGCCGGAGAGATTGCTCTCGATGGCGCGGATGGACTGGTCGGGGTTGCGCAGATCGTGGAGGACCACCTCGCACAGCCCGGGGAACATCCGGCCGATGGCGACCACGATCTTCTCGGTCTCGCGGAGCAGCAGCTCGTCCTCGGGTGTTCCCGTCGTCTCCTGAACGCTCTCCTCGGTCATCCGAAGAGCTCCGTCATCGTGGGCGCCGCCTTCAGGCCCGACCCGGTCAGCAGCACCACCGTGGTCTCGCCGGGGCGGATCGCGCCCCGGGCCCGGAAGACCTCGATCGCCGCGGCCGCCGTCGCGCTGGTCGGCTCCGCGTACAGCCCCATCGCGGCCAGCCGGCGGACCGCCGCGGCGATCGCGTCCTCCGGGATGGCCGCCATGTCGCCGTCCGAGCGGCGGATGGCGCGCAGCACCTCGGGGAAGCGGACGGGCTCCCGGATCGCCGTGCCCTCGGCGATGGTCGGGGCGTGGTCGAACGGCACCGGGGTCTCGGTGCCCGCGCGGAACGCGGCGTGGAACGGTGCGCAGTGGGCGGGCTGGGCCACCAGCAGCCGGGGGCGGCGGGCGATCTGGCCCGCGGCGAGCAGCTCGGAGAAGCCGAGGTCGCAGCCGAGCACGGTGCTGCCCGCGCCCGCCACGGTCACCACGGCGTCCGGTGCGGTGAAGCCCAGGTCCTCCCACAGCTCGTACGCCAGGGTCTTGGTGCCCTGGAGGAAGAAGGGGTGCCAGTTGTGGCTGGCGTAGTACGTATGGGCCGACTGGCGCAGCGCCTCCGCCGCGGTGGCGTCCCGGTCGCCGGGCACCAGCTCGACCTCGGCGCCGTACGCCCGGCTCTGGAGGATCTTCGCGGGGGAGGTGGTGGCGGGGGCGAGGATCCTGGCCCGGATGCCGGCCGCGGCGCAGTACGCCGAGACGGAGGCGCCGCCGTTGCCGGAGCTGTCCTCGATGACCTCCGGTACGCCGCGCTGGGCGAGGAGCGAGATCATCACGCTGGTGCCGCGGTCCTTGAAGCTGCCGGTGGGGCTGAACCACTCCAGCTTGAACAGAATCCGATCCTCCCCCCAGCCCTTCTCGACCAGCGGGGTGCACCCTTCACCCAGTGACACCGGGGCGTCGATGCGCACCGGGAGGGCCGCTCGGTAGCGCCAGAGTGACCGGGCCCCGGTGTCCACCTGCTCGCGGGTGATGCCGGGCAGTGCGGAGACGGTGAGGGGAGCCCCGTCGTCACCGCACCAGCGGGGGTCGTCGATGGAGTACGTGGCTCCGGAGCGCTCGTCGACGTAGTGGGCTTCGGCTCGTGGTTCAGCTCGCACCTTGGATATTTTGTTTAGTTCTATATGCCCAGTCAAGGGCGGGGCGGGCGGCTCCAGCGGGTCGCGAGTGCGGTGCGAGAGCCGCTCAAGGGTGGGCGAACAGCCGTTCAAGCACCACCGCGACCCCGTCCTCTTCATGGGACGGCGCCACCTCATCGGCTATCGCCATCAGATCCGGATGCGCGTTGCCCATCGCGACCCCGTACCCGGCCCAGCCCAGCAGCGGAAGGTCATTGGGCATGTCGCCGAACGCGATCGTCTCCGCGGGGGTGAACCCCATGCGGTCGGCGGCCAGTTGCAGCCCCACCCCCTTGTCCGTGCCGGCCGGGAGCACCTCGATCATGCCCTTCTCGGAGTGGGTCACCGCCACCTCGCCCGCGCCCACCCGCTCCGCGGCCGCGGCGACCAGCCCGTCCGCCACCGTCCGATGGCGCATCAGCACCTTCTCGATCGGCGCCCCCCACAGCTCCTCCCGCTCGGCCAGCCCCCACTCCGGGCGCCTCCGGTCGGTGAAGCGGGCGGTGACGACGAAGCGGTTCTCGGGCGCCGCCGTCACCACGGCGAGCTCCAGCGGCCCCGCGCCCAGCGCCTCCTCCGTGTGCTCCACCACCGACCGGGCCAGCTCCCGGTCCAGCGACGCCGAGACCAGCAGCCGGTCCGCGGAGGCGTCGTACAACTGCGCGCCCTGTCCGCACACCGCGAGCCCCCGGTAGCCGATCGCGACCAGGAACTCCCGGCAGGACGCGGCCGGGCGCCCGGTGACCACCAGATGCCGCGCCCCGGCGGCCCGGACGAGGGCGAGCGCCTCACGGGTGCGGGGCGAGACCGTCAGATCCTTGCGCAGCAGGGTGCCGTCGAGGTCGGTGGCCACCAGCGGGAAGCGCGGCCGCCCGGCGGTACGGGGCCGGGGGAGCAGCACGCCCGGAGCGGCGACAGCCGCGGTGGCGGATGCGGAGGTGGATGCGGAAGCGTCGGCGGTGTCGGCGGTGTGCACGGTGGCCGGTGGTCCCTTTCGTCACGCTCATCGTGCTCATTCCGCGTCGATCGGCGCGACACATGGAGCCCCTGAACTCATGTCGGACATGCGGAACAGAGAATGGCGGCTCCGCCGGGGACGATCAAGCCGTGCAGATCACGGCCACCTGCTTCGGCAGCCGGTACGGCAGCGAGCCGTACCAGGCGCACGACAGCACGAATCCGAAAGAGAGACAGACGACCCCGCCGACCGCGTCCATCCAGAAGTGGTTGGCGGTGGCGACGATCACCAACAGCGTGGCCGAGGGGTAGAGCAGCCCCAGCACCTTCACCCACACCGGACGGGCCAGCGTGGCGATGGTCAGACCGCACCACAGCGACCAGCCGATGTGCATCGAGGGCATCGCCGCGTACTGGTTCGACATATCGGCGAGGTTTCCCGAGGCCATCGAGCCCCAGGTGTTGTGCGCCACCACGGTGTCGATGAAATGGCCGCCGCTCATCAGCCGGGGCGGGGCCAGTGGAAAGAAGTAGTAGCCGAGCAGGGCCACGCCCGTGGTCGCGAAGAGCGCCAGCCGGGTGGCGGCGTAACGGCCCGGATGCCAGTGGTAGAGCCACACCAGTACGCCGAGCGTCACGATGAAGTGGAGCGTCGCGTAGTAGTAGTTCATGCCCACGATCAGCCAGCTGACCGAGTCGATCGCGTGGTTGACGCCCCGTTCGAAGGCCATGCCGAGCCGGTGCTCCCACTCCCAGATCCAGCCCGCGTTGCGCAGCGCCTCCGGCCGCTGCTCCGGGACGGCGTTGCGAATCAGCGAATAAGTCCAGTAACTGACGGCGATGAGGACGATCTCGAACCAGAGCCGGGGCCTTCTGGGCGTACGCAACCGGTCCATCAGGGTGTGGTGCGGCGCCCGTGCCGCATCGGTGTCCGCGAGAGGTGCCGGGGTGGCCATTCGGCCCGCCGTCGTCCTGATAGTCGCTCCACCCATAGGGCAACAGTCTGCCAGACGACGTCCACCCGCAGATCATCCGCGGCATCGGGTCTTGATTGCTTATGTCCTGGTCCGGGGGTCCTCTATAGGGCGTATATGCACCTACGTCCCCCGGTAGAGGCCTAGGCCGCGCCCCCGGCCGCCCGGCTCCGCGCCTCCACCCCGTGGGCCGACGCCGTCGAGCCGCGCACCACCAGTTCGGGAAGGAAGACGAACTCGCTGGGCGGGGCCGGAGTACCGCCGATCTCCTCCAGCAGCGCCCGCACCGCCGCCTGCCCCATCGACTGCACCGGCTTACGGATCGTGGTCAGCGGCGGATCGGTGAAGGCGATCAGCGGGGAGTCGTCGAAGCCGACCACCGAGATGTTCTGAGGGACCCCCAGACCCCGCTGCCGGGCCGCCCGGATGGCGCCCAGCGCCATCATGTCGCTCGCGCACACCACCGCCGTACAGCCCCGCTCGATCAGCGCGGTCGCCGCCGCCTGGCCGCCCTCCAGGGTGTACAGCGAATGCTGGATCAGCTCCTCGGACTCCTCCGGGGAGAGCCCCAGCCGGTCCCGCATCGCCTGCTGGAAGCCTTCGATCTTGCGCAGTACGGGAACGAACCGCTTCGGCCCGAGCGCGAGACCGATCCGGGTGTGCCCGAGCGAGACCAGATGGGTGACCGCCAGCCCCATCGCCGCCCGGTCGTCGGGGGAGATGAACGGCGCCCGCACCTTCGGCGAGAAGCCGTCCACCAGCACGAACGGAACACCCTGGCCGCGCAGCTGGTCATAGCGCTGCATATCGGCCGAGGTGTCCGCGTGCAGCCCCGAGACGAAGATGATCCCGGCCACGCCCCGGTCCACCAGCATCTCGGTCAGCTCGTCCTCCGTCGAGCCGCCGGGGGTCTGGGTGGCCAGCACCGGGGTGTAGCCCTGCCGGGTGAGCGCCTGCCCGATGACCTGGGCGAGCGCGGGGAAGATCGGGTTCTCCAGCTCGGGGGTGATCAGTCCCACCAGCCCGGCGCTGCGCTGCCGCAACCGCACGGGCCGCTCATAGCCGAGGACGTCCAGAGCGGCGAGGACGGACTCGCGGGTGGCCGCGGCCACCCCCGGCCTGCCGTTGAGGACGCGGCTGACGGTGGCTTCGCTGACCCCCGCCTGGGCTGCGATGTCAGCAAGCCGTGCGGTCATGGAGTGGGACTGTACCGGTCGCGTGTCAGATTGCCCACCACGCGCACGAATCAGGCGGAATGCGTACGGTTCCGGCCCCGTACGAAAGCGGCGCCGACGACAGCAGCGCACGCCCCGGGACCGGCAGTTCGACCTCTTCCCCGAGCGTGTTGAGCGTGCACACCAGGCCCGGCCGGGACAGCGCGAGCACCCCCGCCGGGGCCTCCAGCCAGCTCATCGGCCCGTCCCCCAGACCCGGCAGCTCACGGCGCAGCGCGAGCGCGCCGCGGTAGAGCTCCAGCGTGGAGCCCGGGTCGCCGGTCTGCGCCTCGACGGACAGCCCGGCCCAGTCGTCCGGCTGGGGCAGCCAGCTGCCGCCGGGGCCGAAGCCGTAGCTCTCGCCGGAGCGGGTCCAGGGCAGGGGCACCCGGCAGCCGTCGCGGAAGCCGTCCTGACCGTTCTGGCCGTCCTCCCCGTCGGGGGAGGTGCGGAAGAAGGCCGGGTCCTGGCGCAGCTCGTCCGGCAGATCGGTCACCTCGGGAAGGCCCAGCTCCTCGCCCTGGTAGAGATAGGACGAGCCGGGCAGCGCGAGGGTGAGCAGGGCCGCGGCACGGGCGCGGGCGAGCCCCCGCTCCGGGCCGCCGTCGGAGTAACGGGTGGTGTGCCGGACCACATCGTGGTTGGAGAGCACCCAGGTGGTGGGGGCGCCGACGGAGCGGGTCGCGGCCAGCGACTCGTCGATCACCTCGCGCATCGCGGCCGCGTCCCACGGGCACTTGAGGAACTGGAAGTTGAACGCCTGGTGCAGCTCGTCGGGGCGTACGTAGAGGGCCAGCCGCTCGGAGGTGGGCGCCCATGCCTCGGCGACGCCGATCCGGTCACCGGGGTAGGAGTCCAGCAGCCGGCGCCAGGAGCGGTGGATCTCGTGCACCCCGTCCTGGTCGAAGAACGGCAGCACCTGGGAGCCGATCAGCTTGGCCTGTTCGGTACGGCCGATGTCGGGCAGCCCGGCGGCCTTGACCATGCCGTGGGCGACATCGATCCGGAAGCCGTCCACGCCCAGGTCCAGCCAGAAGCGCAGCACCGAGTCGAATTCGGCACGCACCTCGGGGAGTCCCAGTTGAGGTCGGGCTGCTCGGGGGCGAACAGGTGCAGATACCACTCGCCGGGGGTGCCGTCCGGATCGGTGGTACGGGTCCAGGCGGGGCCGCCGAAGACCGACTCCCAGTCGTTCGGCGGCAGTTCGCCGTGGGTGCCGCGGCCGCCGCGGAAGTGGTACCGGGTGCGGGCCGCGCCGCCGGGCCGGTCGGCGAGCGCCTCGCGGAACCATGGGTGCTGGTCCGAGCTGTGGTTCGGGACGACGTCCACGATCACCTTCAGCCCCAGCTCATGGGCGGTGCGCACCAGGTCGTCGGCGTCGCCGAGGGTGCCGAAGAGCGGGTCCACGGTGCGGTAGTCGGCCACGTCGTAGCCGCCGTCGGCCTGCGGGGAGGCGTAGAAGGGGGTCAGCCAGACGGCGTCCACACCCAGCCCGGCGAGGTGCGGCAGCCGCTCCCGCACCCCGCGCAGATCGCCGATCCCGTCGCCGTCGCTGTCGGCGAAGGACCGCACGTACACCTGGTAGATGACGGCGTCGCGCCACCATCCGGGGCCCTTTGACGGTCGCACCGGCTCGGTGGGAAGGGAGGTCGTGAGCTCCTGGGTCATGGCGCGAACGTAACAGCTCTGCAATGCCTTGCGGAAGAGCTTGCAGGGCGCGCTGGTGCCCTTGGCGGGGGCTCCGGTCGTGCTGTGGGCGCATGTCAAGCGCCCGAACGGGAGCGGAGCGGCTACCGCGGGGACACGTGGACGTAACGATGCCGGGCGCCTTGCAGAAATTTGCCGCAAGCTCTTTCGGCTGGCTTGCGGCCCTGTTACGTTCCTCCGCAACCCGGGGCCGCGACGGAGCGGCCGGCTTTGGAGGAGTTCAGATGCGACGTGGCATAGCGGCCACCGCACTCGTCGCGGCCATGGCGCTCGCGGCGACGGCATGCGGCGGTGACGACGGCGGCAGCGGCGGCGACAAGAAGTCCGGCGGCAAGCTCTCCGGCACCGTGACCTACTGGGATACCTCGAACGAGGCGGAGAAGGGCACCTACAAGGAGCTCGCCCTCGGCTTTGAGAAGAAGCACCCCGACGTCAAGGTCAACTACGTCAATGTGCCCTTCGGCGAGGCGTTGGCCAAGTTCAAGAACGCCGCGGGCTCCGGCGGCTCCGGCGCGCCCGATGTGCTGCGCACCGAGGTCGCCTGGACCCAGGACCTCGCCAACATCGGCTATCTCGCCCCGCTGGACGGCACCCCCGCCCTCGCGGACCAGTCCGACTATCTGCCCAAGGCCCTGGCCGGCGCCAAGTTCAAGGGCAAGACCTACGCCGTACCGCAGGTCATCGACACCCTCGGCCTCTTCTACAACAAGAAGATGCTCAAGGACGCCGGCGTCCAGCCGCCCAAGGACTGGACCGAGCTCAAGGCCGCCGCCAAGAAGATCAAGGAGAAGACCGGCAGGACCGGTCTGTATCTGCGCGGCGACGACGCCTACTGGTACCTGCCCTTCATCTACGGCGAGGGCGGCGACCTCCTCGACACCGGCGCCAAGAAGGTCACCATCGACGACGAGCCCGGCATCAAGGCGTTCGCGACCGCCCGGGATCTGGTCATCTCCAAGGCGGCGGAGACCGACGCCACCGACGGCTGGGACAACATGCAGAACGCCATCAAGAACGGCGACGTCGCGATGACGATCAACGGGCCGTGGGCGATCGAGGACACCCTCGCGGGCAAGGCGTTCAAGGACAAGTCCAACCTCGGAGTGGTCCCCGTCCCGGCCGGCAGCAAGGGCCAGGGCGCCCCGCAGGGCGGCCAGAACCTCACCGTCTACGCCGGGTCGAAGAACCTGGACGCCTCCTACGCCTTCGCCCAGTACATGAGCTCGGCCGAGGTCCAGGCCAAGACCACCGAGAAGCTCTCGCTGCTGCCCACCCGCACCTCCGTCTACTCCAACAAGTCGGTGGCCGCGAACCCCAATGTGAAGTTCTTCAAGGCCGCCGTCGACAAGGCCGTCGAGCGCCCCTGGATCCCCGAGGGCAACAGCCTCTTCCAGGCGATCCTGGTGCAGTTCCCGAACGTCCTCACCGGCAAGACCTCCCCCGAGAAGGCCGCGAAGTCGGCCGGTGACGCGTACCGCAAGCTCCTCAAGGGCGACTGGAAGTAGGTCCGGCGACGATGGCTGTCGACACCAGCCGGCCGCTGGACCCGGCCGCGGGCGCGAAAGGCGCCCGCGGCCGGGTCCGTAAGGCCGGAACTCCCCCGCAGGGCCGGATCCGCAACGCGCTGGCCCGCCACTGGTACGCCTGGGCGATGGTCGCGCCCGTCGTGATCGTCATCGGACTGATCATCGGCTATCCGCTGGGCCGCGGCCTGTATCTGTCGCTGACCGACGCCAACGAGGCCAACGTCGAGCGCACCATCGGGATCAACCACATCCCCGCCACCTACAAGAACGTCGGCCTCGACAACTTCAAGGCCATCCTGGAGGACCAGGTCTTCTGGGACCGGCTCGGCTGGACCGTCACCTGGACCGTCTGCTGTGTGGCGCTCACCTTCTCGATCGGCCTGGGCCTGGCCGTGCTGCTCAACCGGCGGTTCGCCGGGCGCACCCTCTACCGGTCGCTGCTGATCCTGCCCTGGGCCGTCCCCGCCTTCGTCTCCGTCTTCGCCTGGCGGCTGCTCTACAACGAGAAGAACGGCATCCTCAACAAGGTGCTGGACGGCGGCGGGATCGACGCGGTGCCCTGGCTCAACGACCCCACCATGGCCAAGGCGTCGGTGATCGCCGTGAACATCTGGCTCGGGGTGCCGTTCATGCTGGTCGCGCTGCTCGGCGGATTGCAGTCCATCCCCGGTGAGCTGTACGAGGCCGCCGAGATGGACGGGGCGAGCCCCCGGCAGCGGTTCCGCCACATCACCCTGCCCGGGCTGCGCTCGGTCAGCTCCACCGTGATCCTGCTGTCCACCATCTGGACGTTCAACATGTTCCCGGTGATCTTCCTGCTGACCCGCGGCGGACCAGGCGACGCCACCGAGATCCTGGTGACGTACGCCTACCGGCTCTCCTTCGTCAACAGCCCGCGCGACTTCGCCGGCGCCTCGGCCTGGGGTGTGCTGATCCTGCTCATCCTGATGCTCTTCGCGGTGGTCTACCGCCGTTCGCTCCGCAAGCAGGGAGAGGTGTGGTAGCCATGCGCGACCGACGACGCGGCCCGCTCGCCTCCGTCGGGCTGCACACGACGCTCGTCATCGCCTCCGCCGTCGCGGTTTTCCCGCCGCTGTGGCTGGTGGTGACCTCGTTCAAGCCCAAGAGCGAGGCGTTCAGCACCGATGTGGTGAAGGACCCGACACTGGGGAACTATCGACATGTCCTGGGCGACACCGAGTTCCTGACCTGGTTCGGCAACTCGCTGTTCATCGTGGTCATCACCACGATCCTGGGCGTCTTCGTCGCGGCCACCACCGGCTACGCCGTCAGCCGCTTCCGCTTCCCCGGGATGCGCCCGCTGATGTGGCTGCTGCTGATCACCCAGATGTTCCCGGTGGCCATCCTCATCGTGCCGCTGTACAACATCATGTCGACGCTGGGCTGGCTCAACCAGCCGATCTCGCTGATCGTCACCTACCTCACCGTGGCCGTGCCGTTCTGCGCCTGGATGATGAAGGGCTTCTTCGACACCATCCCGGTGGAGATCGACGAATCGGGCCGGGTCGACGGCCTCAACCCGTTCGGGACCTTCTGGCGGCTGGTCGTCCCGCTGGCCAAGCCGGGGCTCGCGGTGACCGCGTTCTACACCTTCATCACCGCCTGGGCCGAGGTCGCCTACGCCTCCGCCTTCATGACGGGCGAGGACAACCTCACGCTCGCCGCCGGGCTGCAGACCTTCGTCAACCAGTACACCTCCGACTGGGGCTCCATGACGGCCGCGGCCGTGATGATCGCCATCCCGGCGGCGCTGGTGTTCTCCTGGGCCCAGCGCCATCTCGTCGCCGGGCTCACGGCCGGAGCGACCAAGTCGTGACGAGCCCACCCGCGGCGGGGCCGCGGCTCGCCGATATCGCCGCACAGGCCAAGGTCAGCGAGGCCACCGTCAGCCGGGTGCTCAACGGCAAGGCGGGGGTGGCGGACACCACCCGGCAGCGGGTGCTCGCCGCCCTCGACGTCCTCGGCTACGAACGGCCGGTGCGGCTGCGGCGGCGCAGCGCCGGGCTGGTCGGCCTGGTGATCCCGGAGCTGACCAACCCGGTCTTCCCCGCCTTCGCGCAGATCATCGAGCAGGTGCTGGCCGGCCATGGCTACACCCCGATCCTGTGCACCCAGATGCCGGGCGGCGCCACCGAGGACGAACTGGTGGAGCAGTTGGAGGAGCGCGATGTGGCGGGCATCGTCTTCATGTCCGGACTGCACGCCGACACCACGGCCGACCCCGCCCGCTACGCCCGGCTGGCCGGGCGCAAGGTGCCGTTCGTGCTGATCAACGGCTACAACGAGCACATCCAGGCCACCTTCGTCTCACCCGATGACCGGGCGGCGGCGCGGATGGCCGTCCGCCATCTGTCCGCGCTCGGCCACCACCGGATCGGCCTCGCGGTGGGGCCCGCCCGCTACGTCCCTGCGCAGCGCAAGGTCGAGGGGTTCCTCGCGGCGAGCACCGAGCTGCTCGGCCGATCGCCCGACGAGGCGGGGGAGTTGGTGCGGCATACGCTCTTCAGCGTCGAGGGCGGGCAGGTGGCGGCGGCCACGCTGCTGGACCGGGGCTGTACGGGCATCGTGTGCGGCAGCGATCTGATGGCGCTCGGGGTGATCCGGGAGGCGGCCCGGCGGGGGTTGCGGGTGCCGCACGAGGTGTCGGTGGTCGGCTTCGACGACTCCCCGCTGATCGCCTTCACCGATCCGCCGCTGACCACCGTCCGGCAGCCGGTGCAGTCGATGGCGACGGCGGCGGTGGGGGCGCTGCTGGAGGAGATGGCCGGAAACCCGGTGCAGCACACGGAGTTCGTCTTCCAGCCGGACCTGGTCGTCCGCGGCTCCACGGCCCAGGCGCCGCCTGCCGTTCAGGACCCGGTACCGCTCCGCCCGCCCGGCACCTGGATGCCGTAGCGGGCCATCTTGCGGTAGACGGTGGCGCGGCCCATGCCCAGTTTGGCCGCGGCCCGTGCCACCGTCGTGCCCGGCTCGGTCAGACAGCGCACGATCTCGTCGCGTTCGAGCAGTTGCAGCCGGGTCAGATGGCCGCCCGAGCGGGTGAACATCTCGGCCGGGAGATGCCGGGTGTCGATCACATCCGTCCTGGCCGCCGCCTCCCGCACCACCCGGCGCAGCTGCCTGACGTTCTCGGGCCAGTCGTAGGAGGTCAGCGCGCGGGTCGCGGCAGGTGTGAAGGTCACCGCGCGGCCGCGGTACCGATGGGCGAAGTGGCGGGCCAGGGGCAGGATGTCGTCGGGCCGCAGGCGCAGCGCCGGCACCTCGACCACCGTGTCGATCAGGGGGCTCAGCGCGTCCGGGATCGCGGCGTACCGCTGGGCCGTGACGGCGAACGGCTGCGGACGCCCGGAGCCGTCCCCGCCCGTCCGGCGCACCCGGCCGAACAGCCCGGCCAGCTCGGTGGCGGCCCAGGCCGGCAGCCGGTCCACCCCGGAGACGACGACGCAGGTGCTGTCCTTCTCCAGCTCGGGAGTCCACAGCCGCAGCCAGGCATCGACCTCGCCGGGAGCGGGCGGACGGGCGCTGAGCAGGCGCTCCCGTGCTCCCATCTGCCGACGGGCGGCGGAGACCAGCGCGGTCTTCCCCGCGCCCGGCTCACCGACCACCGCGACCACCCGCCCGCGGGCCAGGGCCGTACGCGCCGTCGCGAGGGCGTCCGTCCAGCCGGGGGAGAGCGGCCGGTGGGCGTCGTCGGGCTGGTCGTACCGGTCGGCGTACACCCGGGACACCCGGCCCGGCGGCGGGAGTGCCCGGTCCTTCCGTCCGGTGCCCCGGGCCAGCATCAGCGCCGTGGTGTTCCCGGCGGTGGCCTGCGCCAGGGCCAGCAACAGCCCCGATGACGCATCGGACCAGGTGGTGAGGTTGACGCTGCCGGCGACCGCGCCGGTGACCGGGTCGAGCACCGGTGCCGCGGCACAGGTGTATCCCCGCAGACCGGCGCAGTAGTGCTCGTCCGCCCTCACCAGCGAGGGAGCGCGGTCGGCCAGGGCGAGGCCGAGCCCGTTGGTGCCCACGTCCCGTTCGGCGAAGGAGAAACCGGGCGCCAGATGGACCCGGTCGAGGGACCGGTTGATCGAGGCGTCGTCGCACACCCGGCTCAGCACCAGGCCGTCGCTGTCCGCGATCATCATGCTGACCGCCTCGTTGGCGAGCGTCCCGCGCAGGCCCCGCAGCGCCTCATGGCCGCATTCGTAGAGCAGGGAGGCGGTGTCGACCGAACCGGTGAACACCGGCCGCATCTCCTCCGGCGAGAGGCCGTAACGCTCGCTGCGCTGCCACGATGCGAGCAGGCGCGGGGCCAGGCGGCGGCTGTCCACTTCGACCTCCAGGGGACACGGCGAGCGTGGCCAAGGTACTCCCCGCCGGGCCACCCCTCGACGGCGGGCGTCTCGAAATGAGACATCCGGTACCTCGCTGACGTGGGTAGACGCTGCCTAGCGTGGCTCTTCGGACGGGGCCGATCAGTCTCCCCGCGCGCTACCTCTTCCCGAGGAAGGAGAACGCTTCATGAGGGCAGTCCAGGTCGTGGGCTACGGCCAGCACCCACGGATGGCCGATGTGCCGGAACCCGAGGTCACCGGCCCGTACGACGTGATCGTCAAGATCGGCGGCGCGGGCGTGTGCCGCACCGACCTCCATATCCTCGAGGGCCAGTGGGCGGACAAGTCCGGGGTGAGCCTGCCGTACACCATCGGGCACGAGAACGCCGGCTGGGTCGATGCGGTGGGCAGCGCGGTCACCAACGTCGCCGAGGGCGACAAGGTCATCGTGCATCCGCTGATCACCTGCGGGCTGTGCCCCGCGTGCCGGACCGGCGACGACGTCCACTGCGAGCAGAGCCTCTTCCCCGGCATCGACACCGCCGGTGGCTACGCCGAGTATCTGAAGACCTCCGCCCGCAGCGTCGTGAAGATCGACGACTCCCTCGAACCCTCCGACGTCGCGGCGCTCGCCGACGCGGGGCTCACCGCCTACCACGCGGCGGCCAAGGCCGCCGGACGGCTGCGCCCCGGGACCAGGTGCGTGATCATCGGGGCGGGCGGGCTGGGACACATCGGCGTACAGGTGCTCAAAGCCCTCACGGCCGCCGAGCTCATCGTGGTCGACCGCAACCCCGACGCGGTCGAACTGGCCGTCTCCATCGGCGCCGACCACGGGATCGTGGCGAACGGCGGCCAGGTCGAGGAGGTGCTCGAGCTGACGGGCGGGCAGGGCGCCGAGACAGTCGTCGACTTCGTCGGTGAGGGCGGTGCCACCCGGGACGGTGTGCGCATGCTGCGCCGTGCGGGCGACTACCACGTGGTGGGGTACGGCGAGAACATCGATGTGCCGACGATCGACATCATCTCCGCCGAAATCAACTTCATCGGCAATCTCGTCGGCTCCTACACCGATCTGTGCGAGCTGATGGTGCTCGCCGCGCAGGGCCGCGTGCGCCTGCACACCACCACCTACCCGCTGGACCGGTTCCAGGACGCCCTGGACGACCTCGACGCCGGACGGATCCGCGGGCGCGCCATTCTCGTCCCCTGACCGCCGACCCCGGAACACCGCCGACCCCGCAACACCGCCGGTCCATGCCCATGGACCGGCCGACCTGACACCACGTGAGGAATCCCCAATGATCTTCATCACCGCGAAGTTCCGCGTCCTGCCCGAGCATGCGGACCGGTGGCCCGAGATCGCCGCCGATTTCACCCGGGACACCCGCGCCGAGCCGGGCTGTCTGTGGTTCGACTGGTCCCGCAGTGTCGAGGATCCGGACGAGTACGTCCTGGTCGAGGCGTTCCGCGATGAGGAGGCCGGTGCGGCCCACGTCAACTCGGCGCATTTCAAGGCCGCGCAGCGGACCCTGCCGCCGCATCTCGCCGCGACCCCGCGGATCGTCAACATGAACGTCCCGCAGGAGGACTGGTCCCTCCTCGGGGAAATGGCCGTCGAGGACCGCGACTGATCCACGGTCGTCGAACCGGTCCGGCCGGCCGGGCGCGTGGGGCCCTTGACCGGGCCCCCGACCGGCCGGACCGGAGAACGGGGTTGAACCTAACACCGCCGCAATAGCTTGCGAAAGGTCTTGCAACGAGGAGAACGCGCGAGTACGGTCCGGTCACCGCTACAGGACTGACGTCTTGCAGCAAGAACCTTCAACTGGCCTTACGGGCATGGCGCGTTGCCGCATGAGGCTCAATCGTCACCCCCAGCTCTTCCCCCCCACGGAGGAACGATGGCCGGCAACCGCATTCCCCTTGCCACCGCACTCGCCCTCGCGGCGGGCTCGGTGGCCCTTTTCGCGCTGCCCCCGCAGACGGCCCAGGCGACACCGCCCGGCACCAAGGACGTCACCGCCGAACTCTTCGAGTGGCGCTACGACTCCGTCGCCAAGGAGTGCACCAGCACCCTCGGCCCCGGCGGATACGGCTATGTCGAGGTGTCGCCCGCCACCGAGCACATCCAGGGCGGCCAGTGGTGGACCTCCTACCAGCCCGTCAGCTACGAGATCGCCGGGCGGCTCGGCGACCGCACCGCCTTCAAGAACATGATCGACACCTGTCATTCGGCGGGCGTCAAGGTGGTCGCCGACGCCGTCATCAACCACATGTCCGCCGGATCCGGCACCGGCACCGGCGGCTCCTCGTACACCAAGTACACCTATCCCGGGATCTACCAGGCCCAGGACATGGACGACTGCACCTCGCAGATCAGCAACTACCAGGACCGCTGGAATGTGCAGCACTGCGAGCTGGTGGGCCTGGCCGACCTGGACACCGGTGAGAGTTACGTCCGCACCCGGATAGCGCAGTACCTGAACGACCTGCTCTCGCTCGGCGTGGACGGCTTCCGCGTCGACGGCGCCAAGCACATCCCGACCGAGGACCTGGCCGCCATCAAGGGCCAGTTGAGCGACCCCGGCGTCTACTGGAAGCAGGAGGTCATCTACGGCGAGGGCGAGGCGGTCTCCCCGACGGAGTATCTGCGCAACGGCGATGTGCAGGAGTTCCGCTACGGCCGTGACCTCAAGCGGGTGTTCCAGGGCGAGAAGCTGGCGTATCTGAAGAACTTCGGCGAGGGCTGGGGCTATATGGCGAGCGGCCAGTCCGGTGTCTTCGTCGACAACTGGGACACCGAGCGCAACGGCTCCACCCTCACCTACAAGAACGGCGCCGACTACACCCTCGCCAACGTCTTCATGCTGGCCTGGCCCTACGGCTCCCCGGACGTCCACTCCGGCTACGAGTTCAGCGACAACGACGCGGGCCCGCCGAACGGCGGCTCGGTGGGCGCCTGCTACCAGGACGGCTGGAAGTGCCAGCACAAGTGGCCCGAGATCATGAGCATGGTCGCCCTCCGCAACACGGCCCGGGGCGCCTCGGTGACCAACTGGTGGGACAACGGCAACAACGCCATCGCCTTCGGACGCGGGGACAAGGCGTACGTGGCCATCAACCACGAAAGCGGCTCCCTCACCCAGACCTTCCAGACCTCGCTCCCGGCCGGCGGCTACTGCGATGTGCAGAGCGGCAAGGCCGTGACCGTCGACTCCGCGGGGAAGTTCACCGCCACGCTGGGCGCCAATACGGCGGTGGCACTGCATGTGGGCGCCCGTAACTGCGGCTGACCCACCTCGCCCACCAGCCACTCAAGGAGTCACCAGCCCCGTGAAGCCCCCGAGAGCCACCCTCTTCCGCACGGCCGCCGCGCTCGCCACTCTGGCCCTGGGCGCGGCGGCCGTGCCCGCCGTATCGCAGACCGCCCGGGCCGCGGCGCCCGCCACCGCAAAGGCGGCGCCCGCCGAGGCGCAGTGGATCGACCGCGCCACCGTCGTCTGGCAGGCCGAGCACACCGCCGAGACCGTCGAGGAGCTGAGCTACGCCGACGGCGGCACCCTGCCGCTGACCCCGGCCGCCCTGACCGACGCCCAGAAGGCCGCCTACCCCCACCTGGCCGGCCGCCCCGCCTATCGCCTCGACCCGCGCGACCGCGACAAGGCCGCCACCGCGCTGCGCGGGCCCCTCGCCGCCGTCCAGCGCGCGGCCGACGACCACGACCACGTACTGCACCGCACCGGGGTACAGATCCCCGGCGTCCTGGACGACCTCTACGCGGACCGGGCGCGCTCGGCCCGCCTCGGCCCGGTCTTCCACGGGGCCCGCCCCACCCTCTCGGTATGGGCGCCGACCGCCCGGTCCGTGTCGCTCGACCTCGACGGGCGCACCGTCGCCATGCGGCGGGACCCCGGCAGCGGGGTGTGGAGCGTGACCGGCCGCCCCGACTGGCGGGACAAGCCCTACCGCTACCGGGTGGAGGTCTGGGCGCCGAGCGTCGGCAAGATCGTCACCAACGAGGTCACCGACCCCTACTCGACCGCCCTGACCGCCGACTCCGCCCGCAGCCTGGTCACCGACCTGGCCGATCCCCGGCTCGCCCCCGACGGCTGGGCATCGCTGAAGAAGCCCAAGGCCGTCCCGCTGCGCGACGCCCGCATCCAGGAGCTGCAGATCCGCGACTTCTCCATCGCGGACCGCACCAGCGCCCACCCCGGCCAGTACCTCGCCTTCACCGACCGCGACTCGGACGGGATGCGGCACCTCGGGCGGCTGGCCCGGTCCGGCACCTCGTACGTCCATCTGCTGCCCGCCTTCGACTTCGGCACCGTCCCGGAGCGGCGGTCCGACCAGGCCCGGCCCGGCTGCCAGCTGGCCGCCCTGCCCGCCGACTCCGACCGGCAGCAGAAATGCGTGGCCGAGACGGCCGCGAAGGACGGCTTCAACTGGGGCTACGACCCGCTGCACTACACCGTGCCGGAGGGGTCCTACGCCGGCGACCCGGACGGCCCGGCCCGCACCCGCGAGTTCCGGCAGATGGTGCGGGGCCTGGCCCACGCCGGGCTGCGCACCGTCATGGACGTGGTCTACAACCACACCGTGGCCGCCGGACAGGGCGAGAAGTCGGTGCTCGACCGGATCGTGCCCGGCTACTACCAGCGGCTGCTGGACGACGGCAGCCTGGCCACCTCCACCTGCTGCCCCGGCACCGCGCCCGAGCACGCGATGATGGGCAAGCTGGTGGTGGACTCGATCGTCACCTGGGCCAGGCAGTACAAGGTCGACGGCTTCCGCTTCGACCTCATGGGCCACCACCCCAAGGCCAACATCCTGGCCGTACGCAAGGCCCTCGACGCCCTCACCCCCGCCAAGGACGGGGTGGACGGCAAGTCGATCATCCTCTACGGCGAGGGCTGGAACTTCGGCGAGGTGGCCGACGACGCCCGCTTCGTCCAGGCCACCCAGCGCAATATGGCCGGCACCGGCATCGCCACCTTCAGCGACCGGGCGCGGGACGCGGTGCGCGGCGGCGGGCCGTTCGACGAGGATCCCCGCGTCCAGGGCTTCGCCTCCGGGCTCTTCACCGACCCCAACGGGTCGCCCGCGGGCGGGAGCCCGGACGAGCAGCGGGCCCGGCTGCTGCACGCCCAGGACCTGATCAAGGTCGGGCTCTCCGGCAACCTCGCCGACTACACCTTCACCGACACCGGCGGACGCAAGGTCAAGGGCTCCGAGGTCGACTACAACGGCTCCCCGGCCGGCTACGCCGCCGCCCCCGGTGACGCGCTCGCCTACGCCGACGCCCATGACAACGAGACCCTCTACGACGCGCTCGCCTACAAGCTGCCCGCCGCCACCTCGGCCGCCGACCGGGCCCGGGCGCAGGTGCTGGCCCTGGCCACCGCCACCCTCTCCCAGGGCCCGGCGCTCAGCCAGGCCGGCACCGACCTGCTGCGCTCGAAGTCCCTGGACCGCAACTCCTTCGACAGCGGGGACTGGTTCAACGCCATCCATTGGGACTGTGCGTCCGGCAACGGCTTCGGGCGGGGACTGCCCCCGGCGGCGGACAACGAGCCCAAGTGGCCCTACGCCAAACCTCTGTTGACCAATGTCGCGGTGCGCCCCGGCTGTCCCGAGATCACGGGGGCCTCGGCGGCCTACCGGGATCTGCTGCGGATTCGCACCACGGAGAAGGCGTTCAGCCAGGGCACGGCGGAGGGGGTGCAGAAGGCGCTGTCCTTCCCGCTGTCGGGGGCCGGGGAGACGCCGGGCGTCATCACCATGCGGCTCGGCGGGCTCGTCGTGGTCTTCAACGCGACCCCGTCCCGGCAGTCGCAGACTGTCCCCGCTCTGGCCGGGAGCCCGTACGCCCTCCACCCGGTCCAGGCGCACGGCGCCGACGCCACGGTGAAGACGTCCCGGTACGAGCGCGCGACCGGCACCTTCACGGTGCCCGGCCGTACGGTGGCCGTCTACGCGGCCGGGGGCTAGGCAGGGGCCCGGGGGGCCACGAGCCCGAGGCGGAGCCGCAGATCGATGCTTTCCCCTCCCCGCCCCTACCCGCTACCAGGGGCTCCGCCCCTGGGCCCCGCCGGGGCTCCGCCCCCGGACCCCGCTCCTCAAAACGCCGGAGGGGCTGGATTGGCAGGGGTTCCGCCCCCGGACCTCGGGGCCCAGGGGCGAAGCCCTTGGCCGCCGCGGGCGGCAAGACCCGCCGCACACCCCCTAGCGCAACGGGCTCAGCCGGCCACCGTCCGCCAGCCGGGCCTTCAGGTCGGCGCGGGCACCCGCCTTCGCGGGAGGGTCAGGCCGCGGCCGGAGGAGCGGCCCCGGACGCCGCCGGTGGCGACGATCCCGGTGACCTGACGGCTTCCGGCGGCCAGCAGGTACCACTGGCCGGAGCGCGCCTTCCACAGCACCCCCGCCAGCACCCGCGGCTCGCGCGGGCCGCAGGCGGGGGAGTTGTCGGCGCTGGAGACGACCGCCCCCGCCGCGCCGCGGCGGGTGTCCCACGGCTGGAACTGGGCCAGGACCTTGCTGCCCGTGTCCCGCCAGGTGTCGGCGCGGGTGCACAGCCAGGCGGCGTGGCCGCCCGCCTCCGGCAGGGCCTGGGCGGCGAACCGCCAGGAGTTGACCGAGCGCACCCCCCGCCCGCGCATCATCGCCAGCCGGCAGCCGGTCCTGGCCCAGCTCGCACGGGCCGCACGGCCCGCCACATCGCGCGCACCGGCGCCGGGGGTGCCGTAGGTGAGCCGGGCCGGGGCCAGTTCGCCCAGGTCGGCCACGAGTCGGGAGCCGAACTGCAGCGCGGGCCAGCCACGGCAGGGCCGTAGCTGCGGAACGGTGCGCACCGGGTCGGTCACCCCGTGCCCGGTGCGGTGCAGCGGACGCGGCGCCCCGTTCGGGTGGAGCAGATCCCGTACCCAGGCATGGCGCACCCAAGGGGCGGTCAGGTAGCGGACGTTGCCGTCCGTGCGGCTGAGGACCAGCGCGGTCGAGGTGGCCGCGTCCGCCGCGTCCAGCCGGGCGAAGTCCAGCGCGGCCGCACCGCCCTCGCCCGCCTCCGCGTACCGCGCCACCCGCAGCCCGTCGTACAGCAGCACCACCGTGGCCTGGTCCACCTCGCCCGCGAACAGCAGCTGCGGCGGCCCCGAAGGCGGCCCGGACTGCGTGCCCAGGGTGGCCGACACCCGCACGGAGCGGCCCGGCCGCGCCCAGACGGCCAGCGCGCGGCGCAGCAGCGCGGTGTCCCGGACGCGGTCGCCGCGCGCGGGCCAGGAGGAGAACCCGGCGCGGGACGCGGTGCGCCAGGCGGCGGGCGCCGCCCGCGTCAACCGTGCGGGGTCCAGGGCCCGTTCGGAGGACGGATTACGGGCGTACGAGGGCGCGGCCGCACCGGTCGGCCCCCAGCCCCGCCCCGGCACGCCCAGCAGCGTCCCGCACACCACCAGCGCCACTACGGCCACCAGCACCGCCCGCACATGCTGACGGCGGCGCATCAGATCGGTGGGCCGCGCCTGGAGCGAACACGGGTCGAACTCCGGGGACTCCAGCAGCGATCCGTCCCGGCTGCCGGCCTGCTCCGGCACCGCATCCGCCTCGTCCAGCGCGGCCCGCGCGTCGGCGACCCCGGCGGCGCGCAGCAGGGTGCGTGCCTCGTGCTCGCCGAGCCGCTCCAGCTCCCGCAGGACGTATGCGGCGCGACCGGCCCCGGACAGCTCCGACAGCGCACGCTCCAAGGCGAGTTCATCGGCCCCGCCGGAGCGCGGGAACAGCCGCAGCCCGAACACCTGCGGCAGCGCCGGGGGCCGCTGCCACCACCGCCGCGGCCGGGCGGCACGCAGCGCCAGGCGCAGCACCCGCAGCCGCACATAGGCATAGCCGGTGTCGGCCCCCGGGCCCTTCGTGCCGCGCTGCCAGGGCAGTTCGACATCGGGGTGCGGGTCCGGGCCCGTGCCGTATCCGCGATTGCGGGGCAGTGCGCGCTGGGCGAGGGCATGCGCCGCGAGCACCCGGCGGGTGCGCCCGATGCCCGGCGGCAGGATGAGATACGCGAGCCGCACCAGCCGCGGGTAGTGCTCGACGAGGGCGGCCTCGGCCTGCTCGACGTCGATCAGGCCGGTGGTTTCGTCGTCGGGGGCGACTGTCGCCTGGTGCTGGTCCACGGTTCGTGAACGAGTGGCGGGCCGGGTTGGTCACCTACGGGGTGCCCGGTGGACCACGCGGCGGAGCCGCATATCGATGCTTTCCCCTCCCCGCCCCTTCCCACTACCAGGGGCTCCGCCCCTGGACCCCCGCCGGGGCTCCGCCCCGGACCCCGCTCCTCAAACGCCGGAGGGGCTGGATTGGCAGGGGCTTCGCCCCTGCGTCCCGGGGTCTGGGGCGAAGCCCCGCCACAGACGCCGACCCGCTACGGCGTACCGGTCTTCCAGCCGCTGAACTCGACCGTCCCCCGGGCCCCCGTGCCCCCGTTCGCCGCCGTCATGAAGATCCCGGCGTCCTGCGCGGCCGTCGCGCCCGGCGCCGTCACGGTGGCCACCGTGCGCCAGCTCGCGCCGTCGTCGGTGGACAGCTCGCCGGTGTAGGAGGTGGCCGCGGTGCGGGTCAGCCGCAGCAGGACGGGGGCCTTGACACCGGTGATCCGCTGGTAGGTGTCCAGCGTGCCGTCGCCGCCCGAGTCGTAGGACAGGACGACTCCGTTGGCCGGGGTGACGGAGAGGTTCACAAAGCCGGGGGAGCCCGCCGCGGCGAGGTCGTTGCGGACGATGATCCCGGCCCGCGCCCAGGGCCCGGTGGCCGCCTGGGCGGTCACCTTGACGGTGATGGCCGTGCCCACCGTAAGGACGTCCTCGCGGTATACGGAGCCGAATTCGGCGGTGCCCTTCCACAGGTCCTGGCCCGCGCCGTCGATCGCGAACCGCTCGTCCAGCTGACCGAAGGCCGCAGCGCTGTTGGTGACCGTCCGCAAGCCGTCCGCCAGCGGTCCGGCGATCCACAGCGTCCCGGTGCGCACGGCCCGCACCCGGTCCTCGCCCCGTGGCCCGTAGGTGACGCCCAGCTCGTACGGCAGCGGCTTGAGCGGATGCTCCAGCGGCTCGTCGGGCGCGGTCGCGCGCCAGCGGACCTCGCCCGTGCCGCCCGCGGGGACGCCGGGCAGCCGGGTCGGCCCGTCCGGATCCGGGTCGAGACCGGTCACCGTGAGGTCGAAGTCGACGCGGCCGGTGGGGCGCAGCCCGTTGACGTTGCGCAGGGCGGCGGTGAGGGACGCGGTGCCGCCGGGCGGCAGGGCGGCGGGCTCGGCGGTGACGGTCAGCGTGCCCTGGTACGGGGCCTTGGCCAGCGCGTCGTACACCCGCTGGGCGGTGCGGTGGGCGTCCGCCGTCGGCCGCACCGGATAGCTCGTGCGCTCCCGGGTCCACGGCTCCTCGACGGCGAACCAGTCGAAGGAGCGCGGGGGCCGGTTCTCCGCCAGCGCGTCCTCCAGCGCGTCCAGATAGGACTGCCACTGGGGGAGGTGGAAGTCGGCGATGAGGCCGCTCCAGTCGCGGTTGGCGTAGTTGGCCAGCTTGCCGCCGTCCGCCGTGGCGCGGTCCGCCCAGGTGGTGATGAGGGTGCGCGCGGCCCGTTCCAGCTGGGCCGACTCCTCCTCGCCCGACGCCATCCGCTTGGCGTCCTCGAGCCACGGGCCCAGCAGGAACCGCCGGTGGGCGCCGGTCATGTCGTCGCTGAGCCGCATCAGCTTGAGCCACAGCCGGGCCAGCGTCCGGAAGGCCGTGCGGTCCTTACGGTCGTAGGCGTCCTGGAGTTGGGGGATGAGCTGCCAGGAGCGGTTGGCGAGAGCCTGCCGCGCGATGTCGGTGAGGTCATGGCGGTAGGCGTCGCTGTCGCGCAGCCCGGCGCGTACGCCCAGCAGCGCCGCGAAGGCCACATCGAAGCCGGCCGGGTCGAAGGCGGGGGTGTGGGTCGCGTAGTTGGTGCCCGAACGGGCGGTCAGGGAGGGGCGGGCGGCGAAGACCGAGTCATGCGGGCGGCCGTCCTTGCTGCTGATCTCGTACGCGGTGTCGCGCAGCGCGGCGAACGCCTCCTGGGCCTTTGCGTCCCGCCCGCCGTAGCGCACCTCGGCGTACGAGCGGAACCACTCGGCCCGGTCCACCGCCTCCTGCCGCCACGCCAACTCGCTGAACAGCTCGAACGCGGCCGGATCCCGCTCGGCAGCCTCCGGCATATAGGCGGTGCCCACCAGCTTGCTGCCCGGCTTGTCGCGCCAGACGGTGAACCGCTTCGTCCACATATGGGTCTTGGCGCCGATCGTGGTGCGGCCGCCGAAGTTGGGGATGGTGCCGAACGCGTACGGCACCCCACCCCAGTCCTTCTCCCGGTCGGTGACGGTGTCCAGGTCCGACAGGCCGTCCACCACGAGCATCCGGTCGTGGTCGACGGCGTCCAGCAGATCGCGGCGGGGGTTTCCCTGCCAGCCGAGGATCACCCAGATGGCGCCGGGGCGGGCGGTCCGCAGCGCGGTCTCCACGGCGCGGGCGGCGTCGGGCACCGGGACGTCGCCGGGGTCGCCGCCCTCGTGCAGCAGATCCATCTTGAACAGCTCGGCCTCGCCGAACAGTTCGCGCTGATGGCGGTAGAAGGCCGCGGCCACCTTCCGGAACGACTCGGTGCGCGGATCGAGCCAGTCGGGCCGCCTGAGCCCGTTCCAGTCGCCCTGCGGCACCGTACGGGCCTCCGGGTTGCGGTCCGCGAAGCCGTCGGGGACGGTGCCGAAGTAGCCGGGGAACACGGGCCGCATGCCCAGCTCCCGCAGCCGGCCGGCGATCCGCCGCCCCAGCTCGGTGCGCTTGTCCAGGAGCGCGGTGGAGACCGGGCCGCCGTATTCGCTCATGTTCTGCAGCAGCCACCACGGCTGGTGGGAGGGGGCGGGAAGCCAGGTGCGCGCCTCGGTCTCGGTGTAGCCGAACTCCTGGAGCAGCCGGTGGTAGACGCCCTCCTGACCGGCGGTGACCAGCAGTTCGTTGCAGCCGTGCAGGGCCGCGACGTCGATCAGGTGCTCCCAGCGGTCCCAGTCGGCGAACGGCGCGGTGTAGCCGTCATGGGTGTCGTTGAACGCGAAGCGGTGCGGCAGCGCGGTCGAGTGCGTGAGGCGCCGGGCGGGCGCGGGCAGCTTCTTCGGCAGGTTGAGCTGATCGCCGGACCAGGTGAGCTGTGCGTGGCAGGTGTACTTGAGATACCAGTGCACGCCCGTGAGCAGCACCGCCGGGCTGGTGCCGGAGACCGTCACCCGCCCCGCGGACCCGTCGACCTCGAACGTTTCCTCATCGCCCCGCTTCGCCAGCGCCACCAGCCGGAACTGCTCGGCGTGGGCCGGCAACAGCCGGCGGAGGGCGGCCCGTGCGGGAGCGGTGTCGAATGCGGTCACGGCGGTGTCCTGTGTGTCGTGCGGCTCATCGGCCACCGCGGGGATGCTGGCCAGCGTGGCCCCGGCCCCGAGTGCTCCGGCGGTTCCGATCAGCGTGCGTCTGCTCAGGTCGCTCATGCGCCCCCCATCGGACAACGGCCAATGCGTCGTATGGAGAAGGCACTTAACCAGCGTTATGGGGTGGGAGCAATGGGGCGCACGGGGAGGTGCCGGTCCCCGGGGGCATGGACCGTCAGCCCCGGTCGAGGTAGGCCAGCACCGCCAGCACCCGGCGGTTGTTGTCGTCCGAGGGCGGCAGACCGAGCTTTCCGAAGATATTGGAGGTGTGCTTGGCCACCGCCCGCTCGGTGACGAAGAGCTGCGCCGCGATCGCCGTATTCGACCGCCCCTCCGCCATCAGCTCCATCACCTCCAGCTCCCGCGGCGTCAGCCGCCCCAGTGGCTTGTCCTGGGCGCGCCGGTCCAGCAGTTGCGAGATCACCTGCGGATCCATCGCCGTGCCCCCGCGGCCACCCGCCGCACCGCGTCGATGAACTGGTCGGCGTCGAAGACCCGGTCCTTGAGCAGATACCCGATGCCCCGCTGCCGTCCGCGAGCAGCTCCCGCGCGTACAGCTGCTCCACATGCTGGGAGAGCACCAGCACCGGCAACCCCGGCCGCGCCCGCCTGGCCTGCAGTGCGCACTGCAGGCCCTCATCGCTGAACGACGGCGGCAGCCGTACGTCCACCACCGCGACATCCGGCTCCAGCTCCGCCAGCGCCTTGCTCAGCTCGGGCCCGCTCTCCACGGCCGCCACGACCTCGAAGTCGTACGCCTCCAGCATGCGGACCAGCCCGTCCCGCAGCAGGAACAGATCCTCGGCGACCACAACACGCACGGCGGCTCCATGACTTCTTCGGGCCCCTGGGGTGGGGGACGTGACCGAATCCGACGAATGTACCGCTGTGCGGTGAGCGGGAGGGGATCAGCGGCCCGGGGAACCGTTCTGCCGGATTCCGCGTAATGTCCCTTGACGTGCTGCCGGCTGGTGGCGGGCGAACGAAGGGGGAGCCGGTGCTGGGTCGGAGACGGGTGATGGTGGGCGTGGCGGTGTCGCTTTCGGCGGCGCTGGTGGCGTGCGGGCCGGAGAAGGAGAAGGAGTGGACGGGGGCGGAGCCTTCGAAGGGGTCCGCGGCCGAGGCCGCGCGGTTCGCGCCGTTGGTGCGGCTGGCCAAGGGGGAGTCACTGTTGCCGATGGACGCGACGCGGTTCATCGGGCGGTCCGTGCTGCGCTTCGACCACGAGGGCTTCTGCCGAGACGAGGGGCCGGTGGCCGATCCGATCGACCCGCGGCGGTTGGGGAATAAGGACAATTCCTACAAGCACGCGGAGGTGCAGCCGGGGAAGTCGTCGTCCAAGCCGGTGTCCTGCCCCGGACACGGGGATAAGTGGCACACCTCGACCGAGGCCGACGGCGGTTTCTATCTCGACCCGCCGAAGGAGGTGCGGAAGGGCGAGGGCACTGACGCGCCGGTCTACTGGGAGTACCACAACCACAAGACCGACCCGAAGCGCGCGGCGTACGTCTACTGGTTCTTCTACGCCTACAACAGCCTGACCCCGGGCAACCGGCACGAGGGCGACTGGGAGCGCGTCGCGGTCCAGCTGCGCGACGGCAAGCCGGAGGCGGTGACGTTCGCGAAGCACGGCAAGGATACGTGCAGCGTGAAGTGGTCGGAACTGGATCCGCGGGACGGGCATCCGACGGTGTACTCGGCGCGTGGTTCACACGGCTCCTATCCGACCGATAAGAACCAGTGGGTGAACGGCACGCTCGATCGGCCCTCGAAGGGCGGCGCCGAGTGGCGCACTTGGGAGCACGCCCGCCCTGTCAACCGCGAGCCCTGGTGGGGGTACGCCGGGTGGTGGGGGTCGCAGCAGCATGTGAGCGGCTTCAACGGGCCGATGGGGCCGCGCCCGGGGCGTCTGCTGTCGGGCGTCTTCACCAACGACAGTTGCGGGCCCGCCGACAAGCCGCCGACGGATCCGCCCAAGGACCAGCCCACGGAACAGCCCACGGAACAGCCCACGGACCAGCCCACGGAACAGCCCACGGAACAGCCCACGGACCAGGCCGCGCCCAGGACGAAGGAAGGGGCGCTCCGGCGGTACGAGGAGTATCTGCACGCCGTGGGCCGGGAGGACATCAAGACGGTCTGCGAGGTGGCCGGGCCCGCGGCGAAGCAGGCGGAGGACCAGGGGTTCGGTCCGTGCACGTCCACGTTCCTCGTCACGTTCCAGATGATCTCGCCTACACAGAAGAAGGCTCTGCAGACCGCGACGGTCGATCCGCAGAAGGTCGTCGTACGAGGCCCCGACAAGTTCGACATCCCGGCCGCGGCGGTCAAGGCCTCCGTCACCTTCTCCGAAAACGAGATCGGGACCAGCACCCTGGAGTACATGAAGGACGACTGGTACATCACTGACTGAGCTGGTACATCACCGACTGAGCGCGCGCGGCGCGGTGGACCCAGCCGCCGTCCCGCGCGCCGCCGCGCGGTAGTGGTCGCGTATGTCCTGGCGCAGCAGCGCGCCGAAGCCCGCGTGCTCCACACGGGAGGCGAGCTGCAGACGGCCGCGCCGGGAGTACGACTCGTCGAGCAGCCCGCCCGCCATGGTGTGGTCGTGGAACTCCGCCCAGTCCCGCTGATGCCGGGCGGCCTCCGCCCGCAGCTCGGCCGGCGAGCCCACCGCGCCGTCGCGGATCCGGGCCCGGTCGCTCCGGCGGCCGACCGGCTCGAAGAGGAACGGGCCGAGATCGCCGTCGAGCCGCAGATGCGCATGGCGGGGGGTTCCGGAAGTCGCACCGGAGTCCCGCGGCCGGCATCGGCACGCTGACACCGGCGTGGCGCGTCCCGCCGCCGGATTTTCCCCGGCGGTGGGTCATCGGGCGGCGTCGGGCGCCGAGAGGGCGCAGGGGATCTCCATCGTCACCATGGTCGGCCCGCCGCCCGGGCTGCTGACCGCGAGGACCCCGTCGAAGGTGCCCAGCCGCCGCTCGACCCCGCTCAGCCCGCCGTCCGGGGTGATCTGGGCGCCGCCGTGGCCGTCGTCGGTCACGGTGATGCGCAGCATGCCCTCCGCGTGGTGGATGTCCAGCCACATCCGCGAGGCGCCCGCGTGCTTCGCCGCGTTGGTCAGCACCTCGCTGACCGCGAAGTAGGCGGCCGACTCGACCGGTTCATCGGCCCGGCCCGCCAGCTCCACGTCCACTTCCACGGGCACCGCCATCCGCAGCGCCAGGGCGCGCACCGCGTCCCCCAGGCCGCGCTCGGCCAGGACCGGCGGATGGATGCCGCGGACCAGGTCGCGCAGCTCGGCCAGGGCCTCGGCGGAGTTCGTACGGGCCGCCGCGAGCAGCTCCTTGGCCTTGGCCGGGTCCTTCTCGATCAGGGCCTCCACGGTGCCCAGGCTCATGCCCATGGCGACGAGCCGGGCCTGGGCGCCGTCGTGCAGATCGCGCTCGATGCGGCGCAGTTCGGCGGCGGAGGTGTCCACGGCGTCATGCCGGGTCTCGGTGAGCCGCTGCACCCGCTGCTCGAGCGACATCTGCGGGGTCGGATCCAGGAAGGCGCGCGCCAGCAGGAAGTGGCCGCGCAGCACGAGGGGGGAGACGGTCGCCCCGAGCGCCATGAAGCCGACGCCGAGCGGGACGGCCAGCAGGGCCGTCCCCAGCGAGTCGATGGGGAGGAACGCGTACCAGTAGGTGCCGCCCGCCTCCACGATCGGCTTCCACACCCCGGCGGCCAGGACGAACCCCTCGATCCCGTACGGCACGAACACGAAGGCCAGCAGCGAGGTGACGTACCCGGCCGTCATGTCGACCTGCAGCCACAGCAGATCGCGCCAGGTGGCCGGGTCCTTCAGCAGGAAGGTGCACAGCTCCACCTGCCCGGTGACCCCGGCGCGCCGATCGGCGGGCAGCGGCCGGTACGGCGCCCGGATGGTGACGCCGGACCATGTGGCGGCCAGGAGCCGGCGCCGGTTGGCGTGTGCGCGCGCCGCCTTGATCAGGGGAGGGGTGGTGAAGACCCCCAGGCCCAGCGGGATGAAGGAGATCGACACGATCGTCAGCACGGACAGGGCGATCGACACCAGCGCGAGCCAGGAGACGGCGAACCCCCGTGCGCAGGCCGTCAGCGCTCTGCGTCCGTTCATCCTGAGTCCCCCTCGCTGGTCGGATCTTCATGCCCGTGTCGTCGGGCCGTCTCAGTGTGTCAGCGCCCTGCCGCCCGGACACGGGGGCCGGGCACCGTCCGGGGGTGTACCTGGCGCCACCTCCCCACCTCGCCTTATGGCTCGGCGGCTGGGTGGCTGCCCGGCTGGGGCGCGGACCTGCGGTTTTCTAGCGTCGTGGCATGACCTGTTCCGTCCGTACCTCACGGGGAGAGACGCCATGAGCGCAACGAGGAAGGGCCTGGCCGTGCGGCTGGGTGGGTGGAGCATTCGCCACCGTAAGACCGCGATCATCGGATGGCTGCTGTTCGTCGTGGTCGTCGCCGTGGTCGGCGGAATGTCAGGCTCCCGGCAGATGACCAATTCCGAGAACGGTACGGGCGATTCCGCACGTGCGGAGAAGATCCTGGAGGACGCGGGCCTCCAGACCCCGGCCGGGGAGATGGTGATGCTGCGCGGCGACCGCCCGGACGGCTGGAAGGACGCGGCCCGCGACCTTACGGCGCGACTGGAGCGGACGGGCGAGGCGGTACGCATCCAGCCCCCCGTGCGCTCGGAGAGCGGACGGGAGGCCCTGATCAGCTTTGAGATGAAGGGCGACCCGGACACCGCCGGGAAGCGGGTGGAGCCGGTCGTCGAGGCGGTGAAGAAGACCGAGTCGGCCCATCGGGGCATCGTGGTCTACGAGTTCGGCGACGCCACCGCCCAGCACCGGCTCGACGACATGCTCACCAATGACTTCAAGAAGGCCGAGCTGACCGCCGTACCGCTGGCGCTGGGCATTCTGCTGGTGGTCTTCGGGGCGCTGGTCGCCGCGCTGCTGCCGGTACTGCTCGCGGTGACCGCCTGCGTCGGCACCTTCGGACTGCTCGCCCTGGTCAGCCACAAGCTGCCCATGTTCGACTCCACCACCTCGGTCATGTTCCTGGTGGGCCTGGCCGTCGGCGTCGACTACTCGCTGTTCTATCTGCGGCGGGAGCGCGATGAGCGGGCCGCGGGCCGGGACGCCGGGACCGCGCTGCGGATCGCGGCCGCCACCAGCGGCCGGGCGGTGCTGATCTCCGGGGTCACGGTCATGCTGGCGATGTCCGGGATGTTCCTGTCCGGGCTGCTGCTGTTCCACGGCTTCGCGGTCGCCACCATCCTGGTCGTCCTGATGGCCATGCTCGGCTCGGTGACCGTATTGCCCGCGATGCTGTCCTGGCTGGGCGACCGGATCGACGCCGGGCGGGTGCCGCTGCTCAACCGCCGCCGGAAGAAGGGCGTGCACACCAGCGGTGGCGTCACCGTCAGGCTGATGCGGCCCGTCCTGGCCAAGCCGAAGCTGTTCGCCGTCGTATCGGGCGCGCTGCTGCTGGTGCTGTCCGCGCCCGCCCTCGGGATGAAGACCGAACAGCTCGGCATGGACAAGCAGTTCGGCTCCGACGCCCCGATCACCGTGGCCTACCGGGAGATCACCAGCTCCTTCCCCGGCGGCCCCGCCCCGGCCGAGGTGGTGCTGCGCTCCGACGAGATCGCCTCGCCCCGCTTCGAGACGGCCGTGGCGGACTTCAAGAAGGAACTCGCCGCGTCCGGGCGGTTCGGCAGGACGGTCGACGTCGAGGCGCACCGTACGCAGGGGGTGGCCCGGATCGAGGTGCCGCTGGCCGGGAACGGTCAGGACGCCACCTCCCGGCGCGCCCTGGACACCCTCCGGGACGAGCTGGTCCCGAAGATCCTCGGGCCGGTCGCCGACCAGGCGTATGTGACCGGTGAGCTCGCCGGGAGCCGCGACTTCAACGACCAGTTGAAGACCGACATCGCACCGGTCTTCCTCTTCATCGCCGCCGTGACGTTCGTTCTGATGCTGCTCTGCTTCCGGTCGTTGCCGATCGCCCTCGTCTCGATCCTGCTCAACCTGCTGTCGGTGGGCGCCGCGTACGGCACGATGACCGCCGTCTTCCAGCACGGCTGGGGCGCCGAGCTGCTGGGGATGGAGCCGGCCGGGGCGATCGAGTCGTGGATGCCGCTGTTCGTCCTCGTCATCCTCTTCGGACTGTCGATGGACTACCACGTCTTCGTGGTCTCGCGGATCCGGGAGGCCCATGAACGGGGCTTCGCCACCCGGGACGCGATCCGCGAGGGCATCCGGACGACGGCCGGCTCCGTCACCGGGGCGGCCACCATCATGGTCGCCGTGTTCGCGGTCTTCGCGCTGCTGCGGATGCAGGACATGCAGCAGATGGGCGTCGGGCTCGCGGTCGCGGTGCTGGTGGACGCCACGCTGGTGCGGATGGTGCTGCTGCCATCGGTGATGGCGCTGCTGGGGGAGCGCAACTGGTATCTGCCGCGCGCCCTGCGGTGGCTGCCGAACCTCGACCACGGCGAGGAGCCGGTGGAGCGGCCGCGGCCGCCGCTGGTGGGGGCGGGCCGCTGAGCAGGGGTCCGCATCCGGGTACGCGCCCGCCGTGCCGGACAGGCTCCTGGCCTGTGCGGCACGGCGGGCGTCATGGGTTCGGGGATGCGGTCAGACGGTGGGCACGTACTTGTACCCCACCCGCCGCACCGTCACGATCGTCCCCCGGTGCTCGGGGCCCATCTTGCGGCGCAGCCGGGCCACATGGACATCGACGGTCCGGCCGTCGCCGACATGGCCGTACCCCCACACCGTGGTCACGAGCTGATCGCGGGAGTGCACCCGGTGCGGATGGGCGACGAGATGGCTCAGCAGCTCGAACTCGAGATAGGTCAGCTCCAGCGGTCGCCCCGCGACCTCGGCGGTCCGATGGTCGGAGTCGATCCGGATGAGCTCGTCACCCCTCTCGCCCGTCACGGCCGGTATTCCCTCCGGGGGCGGCCCCGCCGCCTCGGGCCGCTGCCGGTCGGCCGGGACCAGCACCAGATAGCCGACCATCGGCGGGTGGCCGGGGAGCGTGGGCAGGGTGTGCGGGGGAGCGGGCAGCCAGGTGGCGCCGGGGTGCAGCAGATCGGCGACCGGCGGCACCTCGTCCGGTGCGACGGCTCGCAGCCGCTGGCGGTTGGCCGGGGCGGACGGTGCGGATGCCGTGGACGGTGCGGCCGGGGCGGCGGGAGCGGAGGCGGACGACAGGCTACGGAGGTTCGTCATGAGGTCAGCTCTTTCGCGCGAGAAGGCGTCAGTGGACGTCGTGCGCGCGGGCTGGGCGGCCGGGCGGAGAGGTCAGCGGCCGAGCGAGCGGGCCCGCGCATCGGATGCGCGGCAACACTCGCGGTCGAAGTGGTGCGCCTGCCGGGACGGCCAGAACGGCTCGAGGTCGTAACGACCCGTCGCGATGTCATGGAGGCTGGCCATGGGGCTATTGAAGCAGATACCGGGGTCAGGGCTGAAGCGGATACGGGGCTGGAACTGAAGCGGATACGGGGCTGAGACTCAAGCGGATGGCGGGCTCGGGGCGCTCGGCGGTGGAGCGGGGAGAGGTGCGACGATGCGGGCGTAAGAGGCCCCACGCGGCAGCGCAACCGGCCGCCGCGTACCCCTTGAGGAGCGCAAGCCCATGCCGCATATCGTCGTCGAGTACTCCGACACCCTGACCGACGCGTTCGACCGCCCCGGCTTCGGTGCGGCCCTGCACCCGGTGGTCGCCAAGACCGTCGACACGGCGGTGGCGGGCTGCAAGACCCGCTTCCGGCGGATAGAGGAGGCCCATCTCGCGGACGGCGCCCCGGACCTCGCCATGATCCATATCGAGGTGTCCATCCTGTCCGGGCGGGACACCGGGACGAAGCGGGAGCTGTCCGCCGCCGTGCTGGAGGTGGCTCGCGCCCATGTGTCGCCCGTGCCGGGGCTGACCGTGCAGACCACCGTCGACATCCGCGATCTCGACCGTGACTGCTACGAGAAGCATGAGGCGGTCCATCCGGCCTGACGCTCCCCCTGCCTCCCGTGCGCATGGCGTACGGCGACCGACAACTATAGGTCATTTAATGCGAATCCGACATCTACCTATATACCGGGGTGAGGCGCACAATGGGGGTGCGGTGTTTTACCGCACTGCGCGGTCGGACTTGCATGGATCGAAGGAGGCGAGTCGAATGGCCGACGTCTCACGCGCGAAAGGTGATCTTAGGGGCCACCCCGACGTGTCCGAGATGCGGGAGCGCTACGCCCGCATGATGGACGCTCGGGATGTTGTCTTCCTCGACGGGCCGGTACTTCTCGCCGGTTTGTACTTCGCCATCTCTCCCTGGGTGGTGCACTTCTCGGGCACCAACCCCAACCTCATGGTCAACAACCTCGTCCTCGGCATCACGATCGCCCTGCTGGGCATCGGCCTCACCACGGCGCCGAGGAGGATGTACAGCCTGTGCTGGGCCATGTCCGCGATCGGTGTATGGATGATCATCTCCCCCTGGGTCGTCGCCCGGGGTGCCGATGCCGGAGTGATCGCGAACAATGTCGTCGTGGGTGCCATCACCTGCCTGTTCGGCCTGGTCGCAGCCGGCATGGTGATGCGGAAGGACAGGGAGACCACCTGACCGGACGCTGAATCACCGCACCGTCTGCGCATCGGCGAAGGCCGTTCACCGCACGCCTCTCGGGGGTCGTGCGGTGGACGGCCTTCGCGCGTTGCCGGTGCCCTCTTCGCGCGGCGCCGGTGCCGGTGTGGGCGCGCCTGGTGCCGGTGGGCGGGCGCCCGGTGTCGGTGGGCGGGCCGGTCTCAGCCGATCGGCTCGGGCAGCGGGACCACGTCGTAGGAGCAGTCGATGGTCCGGCCGGTGGCCGGGTCGCCCAGCTCCACCCGCCAGCGCCCGGCGAACTGGTCCACGCCCTCGGCCATCGGGATGGTGCCGGAGATCAGCACGGTGCCGGGCACCAGGTCACCGCGTTCGCGCAGCACCTCGACCCAGTAGGAGGGCGGCAGCAGCTCGGCCAGGGTGCCGCTCTGCACCTCGGTCTCCTCACCGTCGTGAGTGACCCAGGCGCGGAGCGTCAGATCGTCCAGGCGGGAGGCCACATCGGACAGTCGCCAGGCGCGGGTGGCCAGCACATCGGGGGCCGCGTTCTTGCTCCAGGCCACGCCGTGCACCTCCAGCGCCCGGTCGGTGTGGTCGCAGGCGGCCGTCAGCAGCAGCTCCCCGTCCGCGGCCACGACCAGCGCCCACTCGGCCTCGCCCGAGGTGCGGTCGTGCTGGACGCTGACCTGGCCGGTCTGCTGGGCGAGATAGGGGGAGACGGGGTAGAGGGCGGGCGTCACGGAGGGCGCGGGCACGCCCAGCTCGGCGAGCTCGGCGACATGGGCGGCCACATCGTCCTGGCTGCGTCCCGCGTAGCCCGCGTTGAGCACCTGGACGACCTCCACGTGGTGGAGGGAGCCATCGGGCAGTTCGAAGGTGAGCGAGGACCGGGCGGGCTGTGTGGGCTTCGTCGTCATGGGCTGGGCTCTCCAAGGCACGGTGGGGCGATGTGCTGTTTCCGCGGTGGTGCTTCCGCGGTTGTGCGGTTGTGCGCGCGCTGCGCTGACCGCGCTTTTCGCGATTTCGAAGCGGTTAACTTCCCCCGGAGGGGTTGCGCATACGCTTGGTATACAACAAGTATGCCGGAAGGTCGACCCACGCACACCCCGACCATCTCATCGCACCACCGCGCAAACGCCACGTACCATCACGTAAGCCTCACGCACCACCTCGAGGACGGAACATGCAGCCCACCGCATCGAGCGCACCGCCCCGGGCCGACCGGTCCGGGGTCCGCCGCGCCTTCGTCGCCAGCCTCACCGGCACCGCCCTGGAGTGGTACGACTTCGCCGTCTACTCCGCCGCCGCGGCCCTGGTCTTCGGCGACCTCTTCTTCCCCTCCAAGGACCCCTTCACCGGCACCCTGCTGGCGTTCTCCACCTACGCCGTCGGCTATGTGTCCCGGCCGCTGGGCGGCTTCGTCTTCGGCCGGCTCGGCGATGTCATCGGCCGCAAGAAGGTGCTCATCGCGACGCTCGTGCTCATCGGCAGCGCCACGCTGCTGATCGGGCTGCTGCCCACCTATGCCACGGTCGGTGTCGCGGCCCCGGCCGCGCTGGTGCTGCTGCGCTTCGCGCAGGGCGTCGGCGTCGGTGGTGAGTGGGGCGGTGCGGTGCTGCTGTCCAGCGAGTTCGGCGATCCGCGGCGACGCGGCTTCTACGCCTCCGCCGCGCAGGTCGGCCCTCCGGCGGGCAATCTGCTGGCCAACGGCGTCCTGGCCGCGCTGGGCGCGATGCTGACGGAGGACCAGTTCATCAGCTGGGGCTGGCGGGTGGCGTTCCTGCTCTCCGGCGCCCTGGTGGGATTCGGCCTGTGGGTCCGCGCCAAGCTGGAGGAAACCCCGGTCTTCAAGGCGATGGAGGCCGCGCAGGACCGCCCGGAGGCGCCGGTGCGCGAGGTGTTCACCACCCAGCCGAGGGCGCTGATCGCCGCGATCCTCTGCCGGGTCGCCCCCGATGTGCTGTACGCGATGTTCACCGTCTTCGTGCTCACCTACGCCACCGAGGAACTCGACATGTCACGCGGCTCGGCGCTCACCGCCGTGCTGATCGGCTCCTCGCTGCAGATCGTGCTCATCCCGCTGGCCGGGGCGCTTTCGGACCGCGTCAACCGGCGGTGGCTGTACGGGGGCGCCGCCGTCGCCGCCGGTGTCTGGCCGTTCCTGTTCTTCCCGTTGGTCGCGGACGGCAGTTGGGCGCTGCTCACCCTCGGGGTCGTCGGCGCGCTGATGATCCACTCGCTGATGTACGGGCCGCAGGCGGCCTTCGTCGCCGAGCAGTTCTCCCCGCGGCTGCGCTACACCGGCTCCTCGCTCGCCTACACCCTCGCCGGGATCATCGGCGGCGCGGTCGCGCCACTGCTCTTCACCACGCTGCTCGGGGTCTATCACGCCTGGGTGCCGCTGGCCATCTACATCGCGGTCACCGCCGCGGTCACGGTGGCGGGTCTCTGGCTGGGCCGGGACCCCTCCTCCGCGCAGGAGGAGGAGCCGGAGCCGCTCCCCGTCGGCCACCCCACCTCCACCACCGTGTCCTGACCCCTTCCGTCCCCGTCCCGACCTGTCCCGGCCCCGCACCTGGCTCCCGGCTCCCGGCTCCGCGGAGCTGTAAAGCGAGCCGTGCCGGGGAAGGGGCGGGAGGGGATCACCTACGCGGGACGGGACCGCGTACCCCGGTACCCCGCCTACACTCCGACCCTCCCGACCAGGAAATGAGGCAGCACCCGCCATGCCCCTCCGCATCGCACTGAGCCAGCTCACCACGGGCCCGGACCCGGCCTCGAACCTCGCCCTTCTGCGCCAGGAGACACAGCGGGCGGCGGAGGCCGGGGCGCGTCTGGTCGTCTTCCCGGAGGCGGCCATGGCCTGCTTCGGCACCCGGCTCGGCCCGATCGCCGAACCGCTGGACGGGCCCTGGGCCACCGAGGTCCGGCAGATCGCGAAGGACGCCGGGCTGGTGGTCGTGGCCGGGATGTTCACCCCGGCGCCCGACGGCCGGGTGACCAACACCCTGCTGGCCACCGGCCAGGGGGTGGAGACCTCCTACGACAAGATCCATCTCTATGACGCCTTCGGCTTCGCCGAGTCCAAGACCGTGGCCCCGGGCTCCGAGGTGGTGACCTTCGATCTCGACGGCGTCCGGATCGGCCTGGCCACCTGCTACGACGTACGGTTCCCCGAGCTCTTCCGGGCCCACGCCGACGCGGGCGTGGTGCTCTCCGTGCTGCCCGCCTCCTGGGGCGCGGGCCCCGGCAAGCGCGAGCAGTGGGAGCTGCTGACCCGGGCGCGGGCGCTCGACGCCACCGTATGGCTGGCGGCCGTGGGCCAGGCCGATCCGGCGGCGTCCGGTGTGACGGCCACGGGCTCCGCCCCCACCGGTATCGGCCACAGCGCCCTGATCGGCCCCGACGGCACCGTACGCGAGCGGCTGGACGCGGGGCCGGGGCTGCTGGTGGGGGACGTGGACACCGAGGAGGTCACCGCGGTGCGCCGCACGGTGTCCGTCCTGGCCAACCGCAGGCTGGGCGTCAACCCATGAGCGGCGCCCGCGAGGCCGAAGGGGTCAAACCGGAGCTCGAGTTCCATCTGCCCGCCGGGCCATGGCAGCGGCCGCCGGGCGCGGGCGCGGGGGTCAGCGAACAGATCCTGGCCGCGGACGGGAGCGGCTCCCACACCACCGCCCTGGTGCGCTGGGAGCCGGGGACGGACACCTCCCCGTCCGGGGTCGCCCGCCACGACGGCTGGGAGGAGGTCTATCTCCTCGAGGGCAGCATGCGTGATCTGACCCTGGGGAGGACCTTCTCGCGCGGTTTCTACGCCTGCCGGCCCCCGGGGATGCCGCATGGCCCCTGGGTCTCCGAGGAGGGCGTCACCATGCTGGTGATCACCTATCCGGAGGCGGCCGCCGAGCGCTGACTTACCGGTCCCGGGCGCCGGGCGGTGACTCGGCCGTCCGGGTGCCGGGTGGTGACTCACCCCCGTCCAGCCGCCGGGCGCTGACTCACCCGGTGAGCAGCACCTTCAGCGTCGACTCCAGATGGGCGCTGATCGCCGTGCGGGCCGCCTCCCTGTCCCCGGAGGCCACCGCGTCCAGGATCGCCCGGTGCTCGCCGAGCACCTCCTCCTGGCGGCCGGTCTGGTTGTACAGGGCGACCACTCCGGCCCGGATCTGGCGGCTGCGCAGTCCGTCGTAGTGCCGGTTGAGGAGTTCATTGCCCACCGCGGCGACCATGGTCGCGTGGAAGAGGTGGTCGATGGCGATGAACTCCTTGGCCTGGTCCGGCCCCATCAGCTCGCGCTGCCGGTCCAGCAGCTCGATCAGCTTCGCCACCGGCACGGTGCCCGCCTCGATGGTGTGCTCGGCGGCGTAGCGCTCGACGATCCCGCGCAGCTCCATCAGCTCGGTGATCTCCCGGCCGGAGAGCGGTGCGATATGCGCACCCCGCTTGGGGACCAGCTGGACCAGGTCCTCGGCCGCCAGCAGGAGCAGGGCCTCACGGATCGGGGTCCGGGAGATGCCGATCCGGTCGGCGATCTCCTGCTCGGTGAGGAACCGGCCCTGCATGTCGGGATCGGTCAGCACGGTTTCCTTGAGGAACGCGTACGCCTTTTCTCGTCCGGACTGCGCTGGCACTGGGCCCCCATGCTGCTTCGCATACAAGTCGTATACGAAAATTATCACGGACCGGCGGCCGGGTCGGGGATCCAGGAGCCATGGATCCGCCGAAGGGCTCGGCGCTCATCGCACGCCCTCCTCTTCGCCGTCCGGGCGGGCGCTCTGGTCCGCGACCAGGACCACCTTTCCGGTGACGGTGCCGGACTCGGCCAGCCGCATCGCCTCCGCGGCATCGGAGAGCGGAATCCGCGCCGCCACCACTGCGGTGAACTCGCCGCTCGCCAGCAGCGCCAGCACCTGCCCCAGATCGGCGCGGATCCGCGCCTGGTAGGCGGCCAGGCGCCGCCGTCCGGCCCAGAGGTTGTAGAAGTGCGCCCCCCGCCCGTTCGGCAGCAGATTCCACAGGGCCAGCCGGGCGAGCAGCTTGAGCACCGGGGCCCGGGACGATCCGGGGATGTCCCGGGTGGCGGCCGTGCCGTAGGAGACCAGCGTGCCGCCGCGGGCGAGCAGCCGGTAGGAGTCGACGATGCCCTCGCCGCCGATGTGGTCGAAGACCGCACCGACCCCGCCCGGCGCCAGCGCGCGCACCCGGCCGGGCAGATCCGGGTCGCGGTAGTCGAGCGGGGTGGCGCCGAGCGCGCGCACCGCGTCGTGATGGCGGGGCGAGGCGGTGCCGATGACCTTGACGCCCGCATGGCGGGCGAGCTGGACCAGGGTGGTGCCCACTCCGCCATTGGCCCCGTGCACCAGCACGGTCATCCCGGGGCGCACCTTGGCCACGCGGTGGAGCATCTGCCAGGCCGTGATCCCGTTGACCACCACCGTCTCGGCCTCCGCCGGGTCCACCCCCTCGGGGACCTCCACCAGATCTCCCGCGCCGACGAGGGCGTGGCTGGCCCAGCCGCCGATCTTCGTGAGCGCCGCGAACCGGCGCCCCCGCAGAGCCGGATCCACTCCGGGGCCGGTCGAGACCACCGTGCCGACCAGGTCGTAGCCGGGCACGAAGGGGAACGGCGGCTGGTCGTAGTACTTCCCGCGGCGCATCTGCTGCTCGGCGAAGGAGACTCCCGACGCCTCGACGGCCACCAGCGCCTGACCGGGACCGGGCTCGGGCAGCGGACGGGTGCGGAGCTGGAGCCCCTCCGGCTCCACCTGGCCCGGCAGGACGACTTCGGTGATCATGGCGGATCTCGCTTTCCTGTGAGGAGTTCTCGTTGTTGTGAGAACTTCTAACCAAACAATGAACCTGTTACTCTCGAGGTGTCAAGTCCGACATCGATGACCCGTACGAGAGGCCCGTCCATGGCGACAGCACGGCGAGAGCGCTACCGCAAACAGACCCGGGAGGAGGCCAAGGCCGTGGCCCTGGCCCAGCTCTCCGAGTCGGGCACGGCCGGCATCTCGGTGAACGCGATCGCGAAGGCGATGGGCATGACCGGCCCCGCGCTCTACCGCTATTTCGCGAGCCGGGACGAGCTGCTGACCGAGCTGATCACGGACACCTACCGCGATCTGGCCGAAACCCTCGCCCGGGCCGTCGCCGACGCCACCCCCGCCGACCGCTTCCGCGCACTGGCCCTCGCCCTGCGCGACTGGGCGAAGCGGCAGCCCGACCGCTATCTGCTCATCTACGGCACTCCGGTGCCCGGTTACCACGCGCCGCCGGAGACCACCGAGATCGCGGCCGGGCTGATGCGGACCATCGTCGACGCCTGCGCCACCGTCGGCGGTGACGGTGCCGGTGCCGGTGGTGCCGGGGGGAGTGGCGCCGCCATGAGCGGCGGGCAGCCCCTCACCGAGCTCGAGGCCGCGCTGGCGCGCCATCTGGAGGGCGCGGGCCCCTGGGTGGCGGGGGAGGAGCCCGGCGGCGAGCTGAAGGGCCGTGCGCTGCGCACCTGGACCCGGCTCCACGGCGTGATCAGCCTTGATGTGCAAGGGCAGTTCACGGGCATGGGCTTCGACCCCTCGGTTCTCTTCGAGGCCGAGATCGACGCCCTTGTGCGAGGTGGCTGAGGTGCCCGGGTCCGAGCTGCCCGCCCTGCGGGCCGGGCGCACACTGGAAGGACAGCGGAGCGCACGGGTGACCGGAGGCCGCGATGGAGCACGGTGAGTTCGATGTGGTCGTGGAGATCCCGGAGGGGTCCCGCAACAAGTACGAGATGGACCATGACACCGGCCGGATCCGGCTGGACCGGATGCTCTTCACCTCGACGAAGTACCCGGCCGACTACGGCTTCGTCGACCTCACCCTCGGCCGGGACGGCGATCCGCTGGACGCCCTCGTCACCGTCGCCGAGCCGACCTTCCCCGGCTGTGTCATCCTCTGCCGCGCCATCGGCATGTACTGCATGCGCGACGAGCAGGGCCCGGACGAGAAGATCCTCTGCGTCCCGGCCCATGACCCGCGCTATGTCGGCGTCCAGGACATCGAGGACGTCCCCGAATTCGACCGGCGGGAGATCACCCACTTCTTCGAGGTCTACAAGGACCTCGAGCCCGGCAAGTCCGTCGAGGGCTCCCACTGGGAGGGCCGTGACCGGGCCTACGCCGAAATAGCCGCCTCCCGCGTCCGCGCCGCCGAAACCGGCTGGTTCCCGAGCCCCTGACCAGGACCAGGACCAGGGCCAGGGCCAAGGGGGCCCCGCGCGGCGCCTGCGTTCAGGGCGTCTCCCCGCGTGGCGCCGGCACCCCCCGGTCGTTCTGCAGCTCCCACAACTCCCGGAACAGCCCGCGGCACGCCGTCAGCTCCGCGAACGTGCCCTGCTGGATCACCCGCCCCCGCTCCAGCACGACGATCCGGTCCGCCACGGCGACGTTCGCCAGCCGGTGCGTGACCAGGACGACGGCGCGGTCCTCCGCCATCCGCCGCAGCCCCGCGAAGATCCGGTGCTCGGCACGGGCGTCCAGCGCGCTGGTGGGCTCGTCCATCACCAGCAGCCCGGCGGGCCGGTGGAACGCGCGGGCCAGCGCGATGCGCTGCCACTGCCCGCCGGACAGCTCCACCCCGCCCCACCACTGCCGGGCGAGCAGGGTGTCCAGCCCGCTGCGCAGCCCGTCCACCACCTCATGCGCCCCGGAGTGGACCGCCGCCTCCCGGACCGCCTCGTCCCCGCCGTGCGGCTGGCCCAGGGTGATGTTGTCGCGGGCGGACAGCGGCCAGTGCGCGTAGTCCTGCGGCACGACCGCCGTATGCCGCCACATCGCCTGCGGATCCAGCTCCGCCACGTCCACGCCGTCCCAGGTCACCGTGCCCCTGGTGGGCAGATAGAGCCCGGTCAGCAGCTTGCTCAGGGTGGTCTTGCCCGAGCCGTTCTCCCCGACCAGCGCGAGCACCTCGCCCCGCCGCACCTCGAGCGTGACATCGTCCAGGGCCGGGGCGTCGGACTCCGGATAGGCGTACGTCAGCCCCTCCGCCCTGATCGCCCGCGGCGCCGCCGGGACCCGGGCGCCGCGCCGCATCCGGTGCCCGCCCGCCTCCTCGATGAACTCCGCCCAGTCGTCCAGATACAGCCCCGTACGGAACAGCCGGGTCCCGTAGCCGACCATCCCCTGCAGCGAGGCGCCCACCGTCCGCAGCGCGAACACCGCCGTACCCGCCGACGCCACCGACATCTGCCCCGCGCCCAGCAGCAGCGCCAGCGACACCCAGACCAGCCCGGACGCCAGCCCTCCCGCCACCGCCCCCAGCACCGCGTACCGCGCGCCCCGGTGGACCGCCGTGTCGGTGGCCGCGTCCACCCGCGCCCCGATGGCCCGGTACCGCTTCAGCAGAAACTCCGCCATAGTGCCGGAACGGAGCTGATCGGCGATGTCCTTGTCCACCATGTACCAGCGCAGCAGCCCGAGCGTGCGCCGGTCGGCGCCCATCGCACGACTGGTCTCGTAGTGCACCCGGGCCGCCTTCATCCCCGCGATCCCCTGCGGCAGCGCGGTGAGCAGCAACAGCGGCAGCAGCGCCGGATGGAGCACGGTGACCACGCCCGCCGCCGCGACCAGCGACGAGAGACACGCCATGAGCTGCTGCGACTCGGTGATCAGATCCTGCGCCACCTCGGCGCCCCGGTCCGCGGCGTCCCACTTGTCGTTGAACCCGGGGTTGTCGTACGCCGCCAGCTCGGCGTTGATCGCCGCGTCCAGCATCTGCGTCTCGGCCTCCCGGGAGATACGCGGGGACAGCCGGCTGGAGATGTTGTTGACCGCGATCCCCAGCAGCGCCCGCAGCCCGGCCGCCCCCGCCAGCACCGCGATCGAGGGCAGCGCGTCCCGGAGCCGGTCGGTGATGTGGCCGGAGGAGATGAGCGCCGTGATCGTGCCCGTGGTGGCCAGCAGCCCGAACGCCTCGAAGAAGCCCGACAGTGCCTGGCACACCAGCAGCGCCACCACGGCCGTCCGGTCCACTTTCCAGGCCAACGCCATGGACCGGCGGACCAGTTGGGGCAGTCTGCGGGCCATGGCCCGGGTGGTGATGGGGTTCTTCTCCAAGGCGGTCAGCGCGGGCGGCCGGAACCGTAACTCCTCGCTGGGCCGCTCGGCCGGTTGTTCCGGCGGTTGTTCCGACAGCTGTTCCGACGGTTGCTTCTGTTCCGACGGTTGCTTCTGCTTCGACGGTTGCCTCGATGGCTGTTCCGGTGGTTGTTCCGCCTGCTCCGTGGTTCGGGACGTCACAAATCCCCCTGAGGGTGTGCTTTCCGTTCGGTATGCCTCAGATTGCCGCAGACCGAGACCCGGACGCCCGTGGTTTACGGCGAGGTCCACCGATCGTCAGCGGGCCCCCTGACCTCAGGCGGGCCGCTCACCACACGCGGCCTCAGACGACCCCAGCCGACCTCGGACGACCGGAAAAACGGCTGGAGCCGCGCCCCGTTCGCGTGCTTCGATGCGCCCCATGGTGTCCATCGACCGGCTGCTCGCCTTCGCGGCCATGTCTCTTCTGCTGATCGTGATCCCCGGCCCCAGCGTGCTCTTCGTGGTCGGCCGGGCACTGTCCCAGGGTCGCCGCGCGGCGCTGACCACGGTCATCGGCAATACGCTCGGGGCGTATGTGCTGGTCATGGCCGTGGCGCTGGGCGTCGGATCCGTGGTGGAGCGCTCGGCCGTCGTCTTCACCGCGCTGAAGCTGGTGGGCGCCGCGTATCTGGTCCATCTGGGCGTCAAGGCGGTACGACAGCGCCGCTCGCTGCAGGCCGCCTTCACCGGCGACGGTCCCGCCCACGGGGGCCTGCGCACGCTATGGGAGGGGTTCGCGGTCGGTGTGGCCAACCCCAAGACGATGGTGTTCTTCGCCGCCGTACTGCCCCAGTTCGCCGACCGCGACCAGGGGCATGTCACCCTTCAGATGCTGCTCCTCGGCCTGATCTTCAACGCCATCGCGCTGGTCTCCGACAGCGTCTGGGGCCTGGCCGCGGCCACCGCCCGCACCTGGTTCGCCCGCTCCCCACGACGCCTCGCCCTGGTCGGCGGCGTCGGCGGACTCTCCATGATCGGCCTCGGCGTCACCGTCGCCGCGACCGGCCGCACGGACTAGCCGCGCACGGACTCCTCCGTCGCCCGGCGGCGGATCGACCCGATGCGCCGCTTCCGCGCCGAGTACCAGCAGACGGGACGGCTGGTCAGACCTTGCCGCCGAAGAAGACCTGCACCTCCCGGATGAGTCCGTCCCTAACGGTGATCGCCTCGACGTTGTGGTGCTTCTCGCCCGTCGTGAGCTCGTACTGGTAATAGGCGAAGACGAGTTCGTCGTCCGCGGGGGTGATGTGCAGCAACCGCTGCTCCTTCAGCCGGCCGGCAGTCGGGAAACACCGCTCGAAGAACGCTGCCTTGTCGATGTGATCGTCCTGCGGACTGGTGAAGGTGAAGTCATCGGCGTAGAGGGGGAAGGCCGCGTCGCGGTCCTGCGCCATGTAGTACTGAAACGCCGCTTCGACGACGCCTGCCGGACTGTTGGCCATTTCGGGCTCCCTGGGTCGGACCGCCGACTCTGTCCCGCCACCGTATAGCCCCGTTTCGCAGGCTCCGGCGCCCCGCGTGCGCGGGAAGTCGGGGAGATGGGACGCGCGCCGTGCGCGGGGTGGGTGGTGCGCCGGGGGAGCCGCCGGGCGCTGGGCTGTATGGGGTAATTCGGGGTGGATCTCTGGCGTTGGCGGTGTGTCGCGCGCCTACTGGTGCTACAGACCGGTGGGTTTCCCATCTGCCGGGGGACGGCGACGCGGGGGATCTCCCCGTATGGATCGCCGTGAGTGTGCACCCCCTAGCCTCCGATGCGCCGCCCCGCGCGCTCGCAGTCGTGCGTGGCGAGTAACGGCCCACCATTCCACCCCCTTTGGAGGGCCCGTCATGGCTTCACCCACTGTCACCCTGGTCACGGCATCACCCAACCCCGCCGTCTTGGGGCAGTCGGTCACGCTCACCGCCACGGTCATACCGCTCGGCGCCGGAACCCCCACGGGCACCGTCACCTTCGTGGTCAGCGGTGGCCCGCCCCTGACCGGGACGCTGTCGGGCGGGACCGCCTCGGTCACCGCGAGCGGTCTGAGCGGCGGCACTCATATCGTCACCGCCACCTACAACGGCGAAGCCAACTTCACCGCGTCCACCGGCACCACGGCCGCCCTGGTGATCCCGGCGTCGACGACGACCACGGTGACCTCGGCCCCGGATCCCTCGACGCTGGGGCAGTCGGTGACGTTCACCGCCACGGTCACCCCGGTCGCGCCCGGCGCCGGGACCCCGGCCGGCACGGTCACCTTCATCATCGGCGGCAGCGGCGGCGGTACGTTCACCCAGCCGCTGTCCGGCGGCATGGCCACGCTCAGCCTCGGCACCCTGGGTGTCGGCACCCATGCCGTGGTGGTCATCTACAGCGGCAGTACGGACTTCCTGCCGTCCACCGGCATCGACACCCACACCGTGAACCCCGGGCCCGCGGCGACGACCACCACGCTGACGTCCTCCGTGAATCCGTCCGTCTTCGGGCAGCCGGTCACGTACACCGCCACGGTCACCCCGAACCCGCCCGCGACCGGCACCCCGACCGGAACGGTCACCTTCACGATCACCGACCCCGACGGGATCACATCCACCCAACCGCTGGTGGGCGGCACGGCGACGTTCACCACCAGCGGCCCGGGCACCGGGTCGCACACCGTGACCGCCACCTACAACGGTGACACCAACTTCGCCCCGTCGACGTCGGCGCCGCTCACGCAGGTGGTGAGCTTCGCGAACTCCAGGACCTCGATCAGCTCCAACCCCAACCCGTCCGAGGCGGGCGCCCTCGTCGACTTCGTCGCCTTCGTGGAAGCCATCCCGCCCGGCGACGGCACTCCGACGGGCCCGGTCAGCTTCACCCTCAGCAACGGTGTGGACACGATCACCAGCAATCCCACCCTGGACACCAATGGATTCGCCTTCTTCGAGGTGGCGCTGCCGGCAGGCGACTGGGAGGTCGAAGCCGTCTACGAGGGGGACGCCAATTTCGGCGCCTCCGGCGTCTCCGAGTACATCCAGGTCGTCACGGAGCCGGACAGCGGCACAGTGACCACCACCACGAGCTGATCCCACAGCACTGGGCCCCGCCACCGCCGAAAGGGGGCAGTGGCGGGGTCCAGCCACGCACATCGGACGTCGGCCCGCGCAGAAAAATCGGATCCACGCATAGCTGAGCCTTATGCGGGTAAATGCGAGGTGTGTCCATCAAGACGCCGCGATGGGGCACGCTGCTGCTGGCCGTCCTCGTCGCTCTGACGGCGGTGTTGCTCACCGCCGGGGGCGCCCGTGCCGAAACGGATGTCAACAAGATCGGCAAGGCGCTGCGGAACAGCCCCGTATACGTCGATCCCGGCGCCTCCGACGCACTGAGCGCCGGACAGGCGCGCCGCCTGGTGGCACATATCCGCGACGCGGGCGTGCCCGTCTACGTCGCCGTCCTGCCGGACAATCCCGCGTACGGGGGCGAGCGAGTCTTCGGGCGGCTGCGGGCCGCCGTCGACCGTCCCGGCATCTACGCGGTGGCGCTCGGCTCCTCCTTCGGCGCGGCCTCCGACACCTCGGTGCTGCCGGGACGCACCTCGCAGGCGCTGGCGGAGCAGAACCTGCGGCAGCACCCGCGCGACCTCGCGGCGGTGCTGGACGGCTTCGTGACCGACGCGGCCAAGGCGACCCACGACCGGGGCGGCCAGGGAACCGGCGGCGACCAGGGCGCGCGGGACTCCACCGGAATGTCGGTGGGGGACACGGTGGTGGTGCTGATCATTCTGGCCGCCGTCGGCGGAGGCGGTCTCTACATGCTGCGGCGCACCCGCAAGCAGCGCCGCGAGCGTGAGCGGGCCGAGCTGGAGCAGGTGCGCGGCGCGGTCGAGGAGGACATCACCGCGTACGGCGAGAAGCTCGGCCGGACCGGCTTCGACCCGGCCGACCCGGCGTCCACCCCCGAGATGGCGGACGACTACGGCCGCGCCCTGGACGCCTACGAGGAGGCGAAGGCCAAGTCGGCCGCGGCCCGGCGCCCCGCGGACGTACGACCGGTGACCGAGGCGCTGGAGGAGGGCCGCTTCGCGCTGGCGGTGCTCGATGCCCGCCGCGAGGGTGGGCCGCTGCCCGAGCGCCGCCCGCCGTGCTTCTTCGACCCGCGCCACGGCCCCTCGGTCCGGGACGTCCAGTGGGCGCCCTCGGGCGGCAGCCGGCGCTCCGTGCCCGCCTGCGCCGCGGACGCCACCCGCATCGACGACGGCCTCGATCCGGACTCCCGCACCGTCCCGGTCGGCGGCGACCGGCGACGCCCGTACTGGGAGGCCGGTCCGGCCTACGGGCCCTGGGCCAGCGGGTACTTCGGCGGATACGGCTCGATGCTGCTGCCCGGGCTGCTGATCGGCACGCTGCTGGGCGGGTCCCTCGACCCCGGCTACGACACCGGCGACTTCGGCGGTGGTTTCGGCGACGGCGGAGGCGACGGTGACGCCGGGGGCGGCGACTTCGGCGGTGGTTTCGGCGACGGCGGTGGCTTCGGAGATGGCGGTGGCTTCGGGGGCGACTTCGGCGGTGGCTGACCCCGGCCCTCCGCGCCCGCGGCAGGCCCCCGGCACACGCATGTGCGCGGTGCGTACGCGGTGCCCCGACCACACGGAACGCGCGCCGCACGAGGCGGATGGTGTGCGCGGCGAAGGCCGTCGAGCGCTGCGCTATCCGGGGTAATTAGGCGGCAACTCTATGGCGGTGGCGGCGAGTCGCGCGCCTACTGGTGCTACAGACCGGTGGGTTCCACATCTGCCGGGGGACGGTGACGCGGGGATCTCCCCGCGGGAATCGCCGTAAGTGCGCACCCCCTTGCCTCCGATGCACCGCCGCGCCGTGTTCCCGCATGCGTGGCGAGCAACGGCCCACCACCCCACACCACTTGGAGGGCCACCATGGCTACGCCCACGATCACCCTGGTCACGGTCTCACCCCAACCCGCGTCGTCCGGACAGTCGGTCACGCTCACCGCCACCGTCATCCCGCTCGGCGTGGGAACTCCCACCGGCGACGTCACCTTCGTCGTCACCGGTGGTCCCACCGTGACCGGGACGCTGTCGGGCGGGACCACCTCGGTCACCGTCCCCAGCCTGAGCGTCGGCGCCCACGCCGTCCTCGCCAACTACAACGGTGACGCCAACTTCTCCCCGTCCACCGGCGCCAACGTCATCCTCGTCGTCCAGTCGGCGACCACCACCACGGTGTCCTCGGCGCCGGACCCGTCGACACAGGGCGCCACGGTGACGTTCACCGCCACCGTCACCCCGGTCGCGCCCGGCACGGGTGTCCCGACCGGGACGGTCACCTTCATCATCGGTGCTCCCGGCGGCGGGGCGTTCGTCCAGCCGCTGTCGGGGGGCGTCGTCACGCTGTCCCTCAACACCCTGGGCGTCGGCACCCACCCCGTGGTCGCCCTCTACAACGGCGACACCGGCTTCCTGCCGTCCTCCGGCACCGACACCCAGACGGTCAACGCCGCCGCGTGACCCCTCCGCACAAACGCCGAGCCCCCGCCCCGCCCATCGGGGCGGCGGCGGGGGCCCGGCCGGAGCCGGTACGGATCACACGTCGAAGTAGAGCTCGAACTCGTGCGGGTGCGGACGCAGCTGCAGCGGCGCGATCTCGTTGGTGCGCTTGTAGTCGATCCAGGTCTCGATCAGGTCGGAGGTGAAGACCCCGCCCTGGAGGAGGAACTCGTGGTCGGCCTCGAGGGAGTCGAGGACGGCCGGGAGGGAGGTCGGGACCTGCGGGACGCCCGCGTGCTCCTCGGGGGCGAGCTCGTAGAGGTCCTTGTCGATCGGCTCGGCCGGCTCGATCTTGTTCTTGATGCCGTCCAGACCCGCGAGGAGCAGGGCGGAGAAGGCCAGGTACGGGTTGCCGGAGGAGTCCGGGGCGCGGAACTCGACGCGCTTGGCCTTCGGGTTGGAGCCGGTGATCGGGATACGCATCGCGGCGGAGCGGTTGCGCTGCGAGTACACCAGGTTGACCGGCGCCTCGAAGCCCGGGACCAGGCGGTGGTAGGAGTTCACAGTCGGGTTGGTGAAGGCCAGCAGCGACGGGGCGTGCCGGAGGATGCCGCCGATGTAGTAGCGGGCGGTGTCCGACAGGCCCGCGTAGCCCTGCTCGTCGTAGAAGAGCGGGGAGCCGCCCTGCCACAGCGACTGGTGGACGTGCATGCCCGAGCCGTTGTCACCGAAGATCGGCTTCGGCATGAAGGTCGCGGTCTTGCCGTTCTGCCACGCCACGTTCTTGACGATGTACTTGAACAGCATCAGGTCGTCGGCCGCGGCCAGCAGCGTGTTGAACTTGTAGTTGATCTCGGCCTGGCCGGCGGTGCCCACCTCGTGGTGCTGGCGCTCGACCTGGAGGCCGGCCTTGTTCAGCTCGAGGCTGATCTCGGCGCGCAGGTCGGCGAAGTGGTCGACCGGCGGGGTCGGGAAGTAGCCGCCCTTGTAGCGGACCTTGTAGCCACGGTTGTCCTGAAGCGCGCCGGTGTTCCAGGCGCCCGCCTCGGAGTCGATGTGGTAGAAGGCCTCGTTCGCCTTGGTCTCGAAGCGCACGCTGTCGAAGACGTAGAACTCGGCCTCCGGGCCGAAGTACGCGGTGTCCGCGATGCCGGTGGAGGCGAGGTACGCCTCGGCCTTCCGGGCGATGTTCCGCGGGTCGCGGCTGTACTGCTCACCCGTGATCGGGTCGTGGATGAAGAAGTTGATGTTGAGGGTCTTGTCCCGGCGGAACGGGTCGACACGCGCCGTGGAGAGGTCCGCGCGCAGGGCCATGTCCGACTCGTGGATGGCCTGGAAGCCGCGGATCGACGAGCCGTCGAAGGCCAGCTCCTCGTTCGGGTCGAACGCCTCCGCCGGTACGGTGAAGTGCTGCATGACGCCGGGAAGGTCGCAGAAGCGGACGTCGACGAACTTGACGTCCTCGTCCGAGATGTACTTCCGAGCGTCGTCGGCGTTCTGGAACATCCAACTCCTCCTAGCCCGGCCGCGGTGGGACGGGGATTTGTCCGGTCGCGCGGTCCATGTGCGGTGGCGCGCTGTCGCCGACCATAGGCAGACGGGATTTCCCGGGCATGACCCATTTGTTTCACCCAGGTTAACCGGCCCGAGGGGGTTACGGGGACCTCGTGGCCTCGGAAAAGGCACCGGACGGCCTGCCCGGGGCCGGCGGGCGGGGGCCAGGCCCGGAGAACGTATGCGGTCGCAGTAACGTAGACGGGTGGACAAGAGGCAAGCAATCGGATCGTGGCTTTCCGGGCCCCGCGCGGCAGCCGAGGACATGGGCGTCGACTTCGGCTACCGGGGCCAGGGGCTCGGGCTCCCCGAGAGCGGACCGGGCGCCATAGCGCCGCTGGGCCGCCGTTTCGGGGCGCTTTTCATCGACTGGGCCCTGTGCCTGCTGGTCTCCTACGCCCTGCTGTCCGGCCGCGACGCCCAGGCCGCCGGGAACTGGGCGCTGCTGGTCTTCCTGGTGCTGAGCCTGGTCACGGTGGGCACCGTCGGCGCCACCCCCGGCAAGTTGCTGCTGAAGCTTCGGGTCATCGGCGAGGGCGGGGTGCGGCTGAGCCTGCCGAAGGCCGTGTTGCGCAGCGTGCTGGTGGTGCTGGTCATTCCGGCGGTGGTCTGGGACCGCGACACCCGCGGCCTGCACGACCGGCTCTCCCGCGCGGTGCAGATCAGGGTCTGAGCCCCGGCATCACACCCGTACGGATTGCGTACAACGGCGTTACGTACGAAACGGCGGCCCGGACGTCCGGGCCGCCGTTTCGTATCCGTTTCGGTGCGGGGAAGCGCTCAGCGCCCCTTCGGCATCCGCATCCCCTTGGGCATCGGACCCTTCGGGATCGGCATGTTGCTCATCAGGTCGCCCAGTGCGCGCAGGCGGTCGTTGACCACCGTGACCTGTGCGCCCGGCAGCACCCGCGGAAGCTTCAGCAGCGTGGTGCGGAGCTTCTTGATCTCGACCTGGCCCTCGCCGGAGCCCACGATCACATCGTGGACCGGTACCTCCGCGACGATGCGCGCCATCTTCTTCTTCTCGGCGGCCAGCATGCCCTTGAGCCGGTTCGGGTTGCCCTCGGCGACCAGCACGACGCCCGCCTTGCCCACCGCGCGGTGGATGACGTCCTGGTTCCGGTTCATGGCCACCGCGGGGGTCACCGACCAGCCGCGGCCCACGTTCTCCAGCACCGCGGCTGCCGCGCCCGGCTGGCCCTCCATCTGTCCGAAGGCGGCCCGCTCGGCCCGGCGGCCGAAAATGATCGCCATCGCGAGGAACGCCAGGACGAAGCCCAGGATGCCAGCGAAGATCGGGTGGCCGATCAGGAAGCCGATCGCGAGAAGGACACCGAAGGTGACAATCCCCACGCCGGCGACGACAAGAGTGACCTTCGGGTCGACCCGTTTGGTCATCTTGTAGGTCAGGGCGATCTGCTTCAGCCGCCCGGGGTTCTCGGATGTTTCCTTCCTCGCCATACAGCGAAGTTTACGTGGCCTGGGAGGTACTGGTGGACACGGCCTCCAGCACGTGTTCGGCCTCGTCCCGGTCCTTGGCCCGACGGCGGTCCTCGAGCACGGCCGTCCAGGCGTTGCGGCGGGCGGTGCGCTGCCCGCCCCGCAGCAGCAGACCCTCCAGGACGAGGAGCGCGTCGGTGACGGACGGGCGTACGGGCGCAGCCGGCATGGATACCCCTCGGAAGCGGCGGATGATCGCTACGCACAACGTATAAGCAGTGCGTGGCTCAATCGTTACCCAATGGTGTTACCAGTGCGTGACTGGCCGGTCAAACACCGATGAAGCCCTGCTGCGGCCCGTATCCCGCCCCTGACCTGCGGCGTTCTCAAAGCCTTCGGATATGTGTGTGCTCGCAATCACACAGCGTGTTGCTCACCCGGCCGATCGGAGCACGGTCCGTGACGGAGGGTGACTCAGACCGCCGGGGAGGCCGCGGCGACATTGCGCCGCTCGATGGCCTGCTGGTACAGACGGCCGGCCCGGTACGAGGAGCGGACCAGCGGGCCGGACATGACGCCCGCGTAGCCGATCTCCTCGGCCTCCTCCTGGAGCTCCACGAACTCCTGGGGCTTGACCCAGCGCTCCACCGGATGGTGCCGGGCGGACGGCCGCAGGTACTGGGTGATGGTGATCAGCTCACAGCCCGCGTCGTAGAGGTCCTGCAGCGCCTGGCTGATCTCCTCGCGCTCCTCGCCCATGCCCAGGATCAGGTTGGACTTGGTGACCAGGCCCGCCTCGCGCGCCTTGGTGATCACCTCGAGCGAGCGCTCGTAGCGGAAGCCGGGACGGATGCGCTTGAAGATCCGCGGCACCGTCTCGACGTTGTGCGCGAGCACCTCGGGGCGGGACGAGAAGACCTCGGCGAGCTGCTCGGGGACCGCGTTGAAGTCCGGGATCAGCAGCTCCACACCGGTGTCCGGCATCAGGGAGTGGATCTGGCGGACGGTCTCCGCGTAGAGCCACGCGCCGCCGTCCTCCAGGTCGTCACGGGCCACACCGGTGATGGTCGCGTACTTCAGCTCCATCGTGCGTACGGATTCGGCCACCCGGCGCGGCTCGTCGCGGTCCAGCTCCTGCGGCTTGCCGGTGTCGATCTGGCAGAAGTCGCAGCGCCGGGTGCACTGGTCGCCGCCGATGAGGAACGTCGCCTCGCGGTCCTCCCAGCACTCATAGATGTTCGGACAGCCCGCCTCCTGGCACACGGTGTGCAGGCCCTCGCGCTTCACCAGGCCGTGCAGTTCGGTGTACTCGGGGCCCATTTTCGCCCGGGTCTTGATCCACTCGGGCTTGCGCTCGATGGGGGTCTGGCTGTTCCGGACCTCCAGGCGCAGCATCTTGCGTCCGTCGGGTGCGACTGCGGACACGTCCGGCACTCCTCTTTGCTTGGCTCTGCTTGGCGGCTCGGCGTGGCGAGTTTGCCGGCGGGCTTTCGAATCGTCGGCGGTCACCAGAGTACGCCCGTGGTTCGTACGCATTTACGTCCAGGGCAACCGATAGGGGCGAGGGCGCATTCCCGGACGGGCCGGACCCGGAAGGGCCGCGATGCCGGGGCGCCGGACCGGGAAGGGGCGCACTTCCGGAGCGCCGGACCCGGAAGGGCCGGGCCGGTGGGCCCCGACGGTGGGGCCCGGCGGGTGGGCCCCGGCCCGGGAGGGTCAGATCGCCCGCGGCAGCGGGACGGAGGACTCCAGGACGTCCCGCAGATGCCGCTCGACGACCGGCAGCACCTCGGAGATCGGCACATCCCGGCCCAACTCCTCCGAGAGCGAGGTCACACCCGCGTCCCGGATACCGCACGGCACGATCCGGTCGAACCAGGTGTTGTCCGGATTGCAGTTGAGCGAGAAGCCGTGCATCGTCACGCCCTTGGCGATCCGCACCCCGATGGCGGCCAGCTTGCGGTCCTCACGGCGCTGCCCGGCGTTGGACGGGGCGTACTCCGGCCCGTTCAGCCGCGCGTCGAACTCCTCGTCCTCCAGCCGCGGGTCGAAGTCCAGCTTCAGCCCGCCGAGCGCGGCGCGCTGGTCCACCGGGTCGCCCAGCACCCACACCCCGCTGCGGCCCTCCACCCGGGTCGTCTCCACGCCGAACTCCGCGCAGGTGCGCAGCAGCGCCTCCTCCAGGCGGCGGACATGCGCGATGACGTCCACCGGGCGCGGCAGCTTGAGGATCGGATAGCCGACGAGCTGACCCGGGCCATGCCAGGTGATCTTGCCGCCGCGGTCCACGTCCACCACCGGGGTGCCGTCCAGGGGGCGCTCGCTGTCGGCCGTGCGCCGACCCGCCGTGTAGACCGGGGGGTGCTCCAGCATGAGGCAGGTGTCGGGGATCTCGTCCGCGAAGCGGGCGGCGTGCACCCGGCGCTGCTCCTGCCACGCCTCCTCGTAGTCCACGGCGTCCGCGCCGAAGCCCAGGTGGACGTAGCGCAGTGCCGGTGAACCGGGGACCGACCCCGGCGAAGCAGTGGTCACGGCGGTCACGGCAAGCTCCTTCTCGGCCCACGTGCGATTGGGGGCGGAGCCTCGCGGCGGCGCCCCCGCCACTGTACGACCGTGTCCCCTTACGTCCTCACCCGGCCCGTTCTCACACGATCGGATGAATGCCGCCCGACGGCCGCGATCAGCCCTCTAGCGGCAGTTACATTCGCGCCGTTCCACAGAGCGATCAGGGAGACCGGCAAGCTGATGACGGAACGACCCCCACAGCGCATTCCCAATCGTCAGCTCGCCGCGCTCATCGCCGAGGCTGGCTTCTCCAACGCTGGGCTCGCCCGGCGGGTGGACCAGCTCGGGCTGGAGCACGGTCTGGACTTGCGGTACGACAAGACATCGGTGACGCGGTGGCTGCGCGGACAACAGCCACGCGGCACCACCCCGGCGCTGATCGCCGAGGTGTTCACCCGGCGGTTAGGGCGTCGGCTGACCGCCCAGGACCTGGGCCTGGACGCCTGTGCGCCCGTCTACGCGGGGCTGGAGTTCGCCGCCACCCCGCAGGAGGCGGTGGACATCGTCAGCGGGCTGTGGCGGAAGGACTCCGGAAGCCATGCGGAGCTGCGGAAGATCGCGTTCACCCCGGCGGGACTGGTCGTCCCGAGCCGTGACTGGCTGATCGGGCGGCCCGACGACCGGGTGGCGCGCGGTGAGCCACCGGCGGGCGGCGTCCCGGCGGGGGCGGCCGTGGGAGCCGGGACGGGGCCCGGGGCGGGGGCCGGTACCGGGGCCGGGGCCGCGGCCGGGCGGCTGCCCGCGCAGGGCGGCCGGGCTGGGGGCCCGGCCGGGGCGGCCGGGGTGGCACCGGGGCGTACGGCCATCCAGGGCGCGCACGGCCCTCAGGGCGCGCAGGGCGCCCACGTCGCCCACGGCGCTCATGGTGCTCACGGCGCCCAGGGGCGGGCGCCGCTGCCCCGCCAGCGCCGGCACGACCGCGACCGGCGCGCACCGGGCTACCGGGTGACCTCCGGCGACATCGCGGCCCTGCGCTCGGTCGGCGAGCTGTTCGCGGCGCTCGACCAGACGTACGGCGGCGGCCACGCCCGCCAGGCCCTGGTGCGCTATCTCGAGCACGAGGGCGAGCCGATGCTGCGCGGCTCGTACAACGAGGCGACCGGGCGGCGGCTGTTCGGCGCGGTCGCCGATCTGACCCGGCTGGCCGGATGGACCTCGTTCGACATCGCCGCCCACGGTCTGGCGCAGCGCTACTTCGTCCAGGCGCTACGGCTGGCGCAGGCGGCCGGGGACCGCACGTACGGCAGCTATGTGCTGGTGACGATGAGCCGCCAGGCCGTCTATCTCGGCCATGGGCGGGAGGCCGTGCAGCTGGCCCGGGTGGCCCAGCAGGGGGTCGGCGGCGGCGCCCCGCCGGTGCTGCAGTCGCTGCTGCACGCGATCGAGGCGCGCGGCCATGGTGTCCTGGGCGAGGTGCGCGCGTGCACCGCCTCGCTCGCCCGTGCCGAGCGGGCGCTGGAGGCGGCCCGGCCGGGGGACGAGGTGCCGTACTGGGCGCGGCTCTTCGACGAGGCGCAGCTTGCCGACGAGTTCGGCCACTGCCACCGCGATCTGCAGCAGTACCGGGCCGCCGCCCAGCACGCGGAGCGCTCCCTGCAGCTCCACGGCGCCGGTTTCGCGCGCAGCCGGCTGTTCTGCCGGGTGGTGCTGGCGAGCGCGCGACTGGGCCTCGGCGAGCTGGAACAGGCGTGCCAGCTGGCGGCGGAGGCGGCCCAGCAGGCTTCGGAGATGCGGTCGGTGCGGGCGGTGGAGTACGTACGGGACTTCGAACGCCGCCTGGAGCCCTACCGAGACGCGGCCCCGGCCCGGGGCTACCGGGAACGGGTGGCGGCGCTGGGGTAGGGGCGGGAGGGGTGCGGGGCGCGGGGCGGAGTGTGTTCAGGCGCCCAGGACGCTGCTCGGGGCGGACGGGCCAGAGGGGCCCAGGACGGGCGCCCGGGGCGTACGGGGTCACGTCCCCGACGTGTGCCCCGGGCCGGGTGCGCCCGGGTTGGGCGTGGTCAGGGCACCGGGTGGGTCAGGCGTCCACGACGATGCCGAAGGTGCGCTCCAGGCCGGTGCGGCCCCCGTCGGTCAGGTGGATCACGCGGCGGCGGCTGCCATGGCGGATCCAGTCCAGCGCGAACAGCCGGTCCGTCAGGGCGGCCCCCAGCGCCCCGGCCAGATGGTGGCGCTGTTCGGTCCAGTCCACGCAGTAGCGGATCAGCGGGCGGCGCGCGGGGAGCCCGTCCGCGTCCACGCCGAACGCCGCCAGCTCCGCGCGCCCCGGGTCCGTCAGCCGGTAGGTGGTGTCGTTGCCCGGGGCGGAGAGCCGGTCGCTCTCCGTCGCCTCGAGGTGGAAGCGTCCGTCGCCGCCTTCCAGGACCCCGCGTTCCAGCAGCGCCGCCATCAGGGCCACTCCGAGGGCGCCCGCGACATGGTCGTAGCAGGTACGCGCCCGGCGCAGGGCGTGTGCGTGGGTGCTCTGGCGCAGCGAGGTGACCGGCAGCGGCGGGGCGATCCGGGCCAGCGCCTCTAGGGCCTCGCCGACGGCGGGGCCGGTCAACCGGTAGTAGCGGTGCCGCCCGTGCGGCTCGACCCGCACCACCCCGGCCTCCAGCAGCTTGGCCAGATGCCCGCTCACCGTGGAGGCGCTGACCCCGGCCTCGGTGGCCAGCACGCTCGCGGGCAGGGCACGGCCCTCCAACAGCGCTTGCAGAACGCGGGCGCGAGACGGGTCGGCGATCGCGGCGGCCGCGCGGGCGATGTCGGCGTCACGGGCATCCGTGGTGGTGGCCATGCGTCCAGCCTAGGTCGGGGTCGCTTCGGCGACGGACGAAGCGTGGGCGGGCGCCCGCGCGAAGCTCGGCGACACGGCCCGTAGCACGGCCTCGCGCTGCTGCGCGCTTCGGGCTGGAGGCCGCCTCGCCGTACGAGCCTCCGGCCGCAGGCCGTGTGCTGCGGCGTGCGCATGCGCACGCGCTCGGGCGGGACCGGACGTCGTCCGATGCGGTGCGCGGCCCCCGTTCCGCGCGCGCCTGGGCGCGCCATGCTTCGGTCTGGGCCGAAGGGATCAGGGGCGAGGGCGGAGGCATGAGGACGTACCGCTCCACGCACCGCACCTCGGAATCCTCGGCTCCGCCCGTGGCGGCCGCCGTGCGGCGGGTGCCGTTGCTCGCCATCTGCCTCGGGTACTTCCTGGTCATCACGACGCGCATGCCGCCGCTCAGGCCGCCGCCGCGGGGAGGGGGCCGGTGCCCGCGTTGCGGGCGTTCGTGTCGGAGCCGGCGTCCGGTGGGGCGCCGAAGTCGCTGAGGACCGCTCGGGCCGCCCGGCGGCCGGAGGCCAGGGCGCCTTGCACCGTGCTGGAGTCCCGGTGGTCGCCGCAGACGTACAGGCCCGACAGCAGCCGCACCGGGCGGCGCGGGTCGTGTGGGGCGGGCATGGCCGGGACCGCGTACGGGTCGTGGTGCGTGGCCAGCAGTTCCCAGCCCGCCGTCGACGTGCCGTACACCGCCGCCAGTTGGGCCCTGACGGCCCCGTCGAGCTCGGTGGCGGGCAGGGCGGCGGAGGCGCCCAGCACCGTGGAGGTGATCAGCACCCGGCCGGGCGGGGTGCGGGAGGGGTCGACCTCGCTGGCCACCATGGTGTGGGCGACCGGGCCCCGGCCGCCCGTGGCGAGTATCAGCGCGGGCTCGCGCAGCGGCGGCCGGTCGGCGGTGTGGTGCATCACGGTCACCGGGTGGAAGGCCGGTACCCGCAGCCCGGGCAGGAGTTCGGCCGCGTCATGCGCACCGGTGGCCACCAGCACCGCACGGCAGCCGATCTCGCCGTGTTCGGCGGTGGCGACGGCGGTGGTGGAGGCCGATACGGCCCGGACGCCCGTACGGACCGTCCCCGGCGGCAGCGCGGCCGCGAGCAGCTCGGGGACGGTGGACGCGCCGCCCGCCGGAAGGCAGAGGCGGCCGCGTGCGTAGCCGCGCAGCGCGAGGTCGGCGCAGCGGCTGGAGGTGGTGAGGTCCGGGTCGCTCAGCAGCGAGACGAGCAGCGGACGCAGCACTCCCTCGACCGTACGAGCAGGTAGGCCCCGCCCCCCCAGGGTCTCGGAGACCGGCCGGTCGGGGCGGGCGAGCAGGCGGTCCGCGGGCAGGGCGGCGAGCCTGCCGAGCGCGGCACCGAGTCGGGCCTGGTCGAGCCCGCTGCCGAGCGGCGCGCGGGCGGCGTTGGCGAGGGCGCGTGCCGAGGTGAATGCGCCCCTCATGCTCCGGGGGGTGTCCACCCGGTGCGTACGCCCCTCGTTGTGGACCAGCACCCCCTGGGCGAAGGGGCGCAGGGCGAGGGCGCCGAGCCCCGGAGTGCGCCGCAGCTCCGGGAAGGAGGTGTTCATCAGGTGACCGGTACGGTCCAGCCGGAAGCCGTCGACGCTGTCGGTCGTCATCCGTCCGCCCACGTGGGGCGCGGCCTCGAGTACCGTGACCGCCACTCCCGCGTCGGTCAGCCGATGAGCTGCGGCCAGCCCCGCGAGCCCGGCGCCGACGATGACGACATCCGTGCGGTGCGCGCGCTTGAGCACGTGTCCTCCCCGAGGTCGGTGCGTCCGTCACAGGGGCTGCTGCCCCGGCCGGCGGCCCGGATACGTGGGTCCCGCGTGACGGCTCGCGAGACGGTCTTGACAGTACGGACAAAAACGGTCGATGCCAGACGCGCATCGACCGGGCACGGGCGCACACCGGTCGCACACGTCATCGAGTGATGCGCGACCGGGGGAGTGCGAGGGGCGCCAAGGGGGCGCCAACCCTCCTACGGCAGCGCCGCCTTGATGGCCTCGTCCACATGCGGGTGGGTGAAGGTGAAGCCGGAGTCCAGAAGGCGGCGGGGGATGGCCCGGACGCTGCCGAGGACGTCGCCGGACATCTCGCCCAGGGCGATCCGCAGCGCGGGGGCGGGGACCGTGAGGAGCGTGGGGCGGCGCAGCACGCGGCCCATGGCCGCCGTGATCTCGCGGTTGGTGACCGGCGCCGGCGCGGTGAGGTTGACCGGGCCGGTGAGCTCGGGCGTGTCGAGGATGTGGCGCAGCGCGGCGACATGGTCCCGCAGCGAGATAAAGCTCCAGTACTGCCGACCGCTGCCCATCCGCCCGCCGAGGCCCAGCTTGAACAACGGGAAGAGCCGCCCCCACGCCCCGCCCTCGGAGGAGATCACCAGCCCGGTCCGGGTGAAGACCGTACGGACGCCCGCCTCCTGCGCCGCGGCCGCCGCCGCCTCCCAGTCCTGGCAGAGATCCGGAAGAAAACCGTGGCCGGGGGGCGCACTCTCGTCGACCGCGCGCTCCCCGGTGTCACCGTAGAACCCGACCGCGCTTCCGCTCACCAGCACCCGTGGCGGGGTGTCCAGCGAGGCGATCGCCTCGGCGAGGGCGGCGGTGCCCAGCACCCGGCTGTCCCGGATCTCCTTCTTGTACGCGTCGGTCCAGCGCCGGTCGCCGACGCCCGCGCCCGCGAGATGGACCACGGCCTCACAGCCCATCAGCCCCTTGGTGTCCACCCACTCCCGCTTCGGGTCCCACTCCACCTCGTCCTGCGCACGCGGCGGACGCCGCACCAGGCGCACCACCTGGTGGCCGTCCTCGTGCAGCGAGCGGACGAGTGCCGTGCCGATGAGCCCTGAGGAGCCGGTGACCGCGATACGCATGGCCCCCATCCTGCCCTCGATCACGGGAGGGATGTCGGACAACAGGCGGGCGTGGCACAGTGACTCGCATGTCCCAGCCCTCCGGCCCGCCTCGGCCTTCCGGCTTGCCTCAGGGGTCCGGCCCGCCCCAGTCTTCCGGTCTGCCCCAGCCTTCCGGCTTGCCTCAGGCCTCCGGCCGCGCCCAGGCGTCCCAGCGGCCCGAGCTGATCATCCGGCCCGCCGTGCTCGACGACGAGACGGCGCTGGCCGAGCTGGACCGCCGCACCTGGTCGGTGCTGCATTCCGTACAGCCGAAGCCGCAGCCGCCGTACGACCCCTTCTTCACCCAGCACAACCGCGTCGAGCACATCCTCGTGGCCGAGCTCGGCGGATGCCCCGTCGGCTATATACGGCTCGTGCCGTCGACCCCGCTGGCCTGCAACGCGCATGTCCGCCAGATCCAGGGGCTCGCGGTGGACGAGCAGGCGCGGGGCAAGGGCGTGGCGCGGGCGTTGCTCGGCGCCGCGCAGGAGGAGGCGCGGCGGCAGGGCGCGACCCGCATCACGCTGCGGGTGCTGGGCCACAACACCCCGGCGCGGCGGCTGTACGCGTCGGAGGGGTTCGCGGTGGAAGGAGTGCTGCCGGGGGAGTTCCTGCTGGCGGGGGAGTACGTGGACGATGTGCTGATGGGATGCTCACTGGACCGCTGAGGTGCTGGGGAGGCGCTGGTGAGGATCAGCCCCTGAAGCGCTCCCACAGCCGGGGATACCGCGCCGCCAGCACCGCCTCGTTCTCGAAGTCCAGGGGCTCCCCGATCGGTTCCCGGGGCGCGGGGGAGATCCCCAGCTCCGGCAGGGGCGCCCCGGTCAGCCGCTCGTACGCCTCGTCCGCCGCGTACCCCAGGTCCTCGCAGTCGCCGTCCACCTGCTCATCGAAGTCCTCGAGCAGCTCGGCGAGCGCGTCCGGATCGTGCAGCGCGCCCTCGAAGATCTCCCGGCCCTGGCCGATCAGCCAGAAGCGGAACGCCTCGAAGGCGTCGTCGCTGACCCCGCCGAGCAGCACCCAGGCGGCGCCCCACACATCCCAGCGGTACGCCCGGTTGGAGCGGGCCTCGAAGTGCCGGGCGAAGTCCAGCACCGCGTCGGGGTCGAGTTGTGACAGCTGGTCGACGAGCAGGTCGGACTGGTCCTCGGGGTCGCCGTCCGCGACCTCCCGAGCGCTGTCGACCAGCCCCCAGAACTCCGTTTCGTCCATCATCACGGGACCTCGTCCATCATCACGGGACCAGGATCGGCCCTCCGGCGCACCCCCGCACGCGGAACGCGCCGGATGCGGCCGCCTCGTCATACCCGACAGCAGGTGTCGGATTTCCCTGCCAAGGTCGACGTGGGTCGACCCGGATCAACCCGGGGTTGACCCAGGTCACCCACAGGGGCATCCGCACCGAGAGGACGTATGGACGTGAGTACACAGGGCGCACTGGCGGGCAGGGTCGCGCTCGTCGCGGGGGCGACGCGCGGCGCGGGCCGGGCGATGGCCGTCGAACTGGGGGCGGCCGGGGCCACCGTCTACGCGACGGGCCGCACCACACGGGAGAGCGTCAGCGAGGTGGGGCGGGCCACGGAGACCATCGAGGAGACGGCGGAGCTGATCACGGCCGCGGGCGGCACGGGCATCGCGGTGCCGACCGACCATCTGGAGCCCGAGCAGGTCCGGGCGCTGGTGGAGCGGATCGACCGCGAGCAGGGCCGGCTGGACGTCCTGGTCAACGACGTATGGGGCGGTGAGGCGCTGATCGAGTTCGGCAAGAAGAGCTGGGAGACGAATCTCGCGGGCGGGCTGCGGATGCTCCGGCTCGGCGTCGAGACCCACCTCATCACCAGCTACTACGCGCTGCCGCTGCTGATCCGGCACCCGGGCGGGCTGGTGGTCGAGGTGACCGACGGCAACGAGGAGTTCAACAAGACCTACCGCGAGAACCTCTTCTACGACCTCGCCAAGAACGCCCCGATCCGCACGGCCTTCGGGCTGGCGGAGGAGCTGAAGGAGTTCGACGGCACGGCGGTGAGCGTCTCGCCGGGCTTTCTGCGCTCCGAGCAGATGCTGGACCACTTCGGGGTGACGGAGGAGAACTGGCGCGACGCGGTGGAGAAGGAGCCGCACTTCGCCATCGCCGAGTCGCCGTACTTCGTCGGACGGGCGGTCGCCGCGCTCGCCGCCGACCCACACCGGGCGCGCTGGACCGGGAAGTCCGTCTTCAGCGGGGAGCTGGCCAAGGTCTACGGCTTCACCGATCGGGACGGCTCGCGGCCGGATGCCCTCGGCTACTTCCGGGACGTCGTCTTCGGAGGCAAGGCGGGCACGGCCGCCGACTACCGATAGAGCGTGGAGCCTTGCCGGGGCCGGGGCCGGGGCCGGGGTCGGGGTCGGGGTCGGGCCCGGCGGTCACCGGTACAACTCCGCCGTGCGGCGCGCCGCCTCGGCGAAGAGCGCCCGCAGCTCCGGCGGCCCCAGCACCTCCGCCTCCGGGCCGAGCCCGAGCAGCTGGGCGAGGGCGACCTCGTACGACTCGACGGGCAGGGTGACGGTGAGCCGCCCCTGCCCGTCGGGCTCCCCGGCCTCGCGTACGGCCTCCTCGGCCGCCGTCCGGTCCGTGACATGCGGCAGCGCCCGGGCACCGGCCGGGGTCAGCCGTACGACGGCCTTCTCCCGCAGGATCGAGCGGGCGAACTGATCGGCCCGCTCTCCCCAGAAGCCGGGCAGGTCGAAGTCCTCGTCCCGGGTGAAGTGGGTGCCGTCCGGTTCGACGGCCGTGAAGCGATCCACCCGGTACACCCGGAAGCCGCCCTCCGCGCGGGCCGCGAGGTACCAGACGCCCGCCTTGAGCACGAGCCCGTACGGTTCGAGCTCCCGCCGGACCTCCGCGTCCCGGCGCCGGTAGCGCACGGTGATCCGCAGATCGTCCCAGACCGCGTCGGCGATCCTCGGCAGCAGCTCCGGTGCCTCCGGCTCCCGCCACCAGCCCGGGGCGTCGAGATGGAACCGCTGGGCCACCGTGTGCGAGGCGTCCCGCAGCTCCGGGAGCAGCGCGGCGGACACCTTCAGCCGGGCGGCGGAGGCGGCGTCCGCGAGCCCCATCTCGCGCAGCGCGGAGGGGACGCCGGACAGGAACAGCGCCTCGGCCTCGGTCCGCCCGAGGCCGGTCAGCCGGGTGCGGTAGCCGCCGATGAGCCGGTAGCCCCCGGCCCGGCCCCGGTCCGCGTAGACCGGGATCCCCGCCTCGGAGAGCGCGGCGGCGTCCCGGGTCACGGTGCGCTCCGAGACCTCCAGCTCCCGCGCCAGCTCGGCCCCCGTGATCGAGGGCCGAGCCTGGAGCAGAAGCACCATCTTGATGAGCCGGGCAGCACGCACGAACTCATGATGCCGTGCTCTCGGGCGAGCGGCGGCTCGGAGGCGGAGCGGGCTATGGGGTGTCCGGCGGGTCTTCCCCCACCCGCCCCTTCCCGAAACCGGGGCCCGGACCCGGCCCCGCCGGGGCTCCGCCCGTGGACCCCGCTCCTCAAACGCCGGAGGGGCTGGATCGGCGGCTGCCCGGGCGGGCGTCCGCGCACTTCCGAGTTGTCCGGCTGGGGGGCTGGGGGCGGAGCCCCAGTTTTGGGAAGGGGCGGGGAGGGGAGCAGCCCGCCGCAGGTCACCGCCCCCGTGACCGGGGTGGCGGCGCCGTCAGATGCCGTACCGCTCCGCGGCCTCCTTGGGCGCGGTGGTCCGTACGACGCCCTGCCGGGCCAGCCGGGACAGCGCGGCCACCACGATGGCCGGAGCGTCCACGCCGAAGTGGCGGCGGGCGGCCTCGCGGGTGTCGGAGAGGCCGAAGCCGTCCGTGCCCAGCGAGTACCAGTCCTGCTCGACCCACTGGCTGATCTGGTCGGGGACCGCACGCATCCAGTCGCTGACGGCGAGGACCGGGCCCGGTGCGCCTGCCAGGGCACGGGTGACGTACGGGACCCGGTCTTCGCCACTGAGCTGCGCCGCGTCACAGGACAGGGCGTCACGGCGCAGCTCGCTCCAGGAGGTGGCGGACCACACGTCGGCGGCCACGCCCCAGTCGTCGGCGAGGAGTTTCTGGGCCTCCAGCGCCCAGTGGATGGCGGTGCCGGAGGCGAGGAGCTGGATGCGGCGGGAGTCCTCGGCCGGGGCCGTGGCCTCCTGGTAGCGGTACAGGCCCTTGAGGATGCCCTCCTCGACGCCGTCGCCCGCAGGGATAGGAGGCTGGACCTTGGTCTCGTTGTAGACGGTCAGGTAGTAGAAGACGTCCTCGGCCTCGGGGCCGTACATCCGCCGCAGACCCTCCCGCACGATCACGCCGATCTCGTACGCGAACGCCGGGTCGTAGGCGAGCGCCGCCGGGTTGGTGGAGGCGATCAGCGGGGAGTGGCCGTCGGCGTGCTGCAGGCCCTCGCCGGTCATCGTCGTACGGCCGGCGGTGGCGCCGATGAGGAAGCCGCGGCCGAGCTGGTCGGCGAGCGCCCACATCTGGTCGGCGGTGCGCTGCCAGCCGAACATCGAGTAGAAGATGTAGAAGGGGATCATCGGCTCGCCGTGGGTCGCGTACGACGTCGCGGCGGCGGTGAAGTCGGCCATCGAACCGGCCTCGGTGATCCCCTCGTTGAGGATCTGACCGTTCTGCGCTTCCTTGTAGTACAGGAGCTGATCGCGGTCGACCGGGTCGTAGGTCTGGCCGAGCGGGGAGTAGATCCCGGCGGTGGGGAAGAGCGACTCCATGCCGAAGGTCCGCGCCTCGTCCGGCACGATCGGCACCCAGCGCCGGCCGGTCTCCTTGTCCCGCATCAGGTCCTTGACCAGCCGGACGAAGGCCATGGTGGTGGCGATCTCCTGGCTGCCGGAGCCCTTGGCGAGCGCCTCGAACGGCTTCGCGGACGGCTCGGGCAGGGCCACCGCGTGGACCTTGCGGGCCGGGGCGGGGCCGCCGAGGGCCGCGCGGCGCTCCTGGAGGTAGCGGACCTCGGGGGAGTCGGGGCCGGGGTGGACGTAGGGGACGAGGCTGTCGTCCAGCTTGCTGTCCGGGATAGGGAGTTCGAGGAGGTCCCGCATGGCGCGGAACTCCTTGCCGGTCAGCTTCTTCATCTGGTGGTTGGCGTTGCGCGACTCGAAGCCGGGGCCCAGCGTCCAGCCCTTGACGGTCTGGGCGAGCACCACGGTCGGGGCGCCCTTGTGCTCCATGGCCGCGCGGTAGGCCGCGTACACCTTGCGCGGCTCGTGGCCCGCGCGCGAGGTGTGGAAACACTCGGTGAGCTTGGCGTCCGTGAACTGCTGGGCCAGCCGGGCCAGCTCCGGCTCGGCGCCGAAGAAGTGCTCGCGGATGTAGGCCGCGTCACGGGTCGCGTACGTCTGGAACTGACCGTCCGGGACCTCGCGCAGCCGGCGGACCAGCGCACCCGAGGTGTCCAGTGCGAACAGCTCGTCCCAGGCGGAGCCCCACAGCGACTTGACCACGTTCCAGCCCGCCGCGCGGAACTGGGCCTCCAGCTCCTGCACGATCTTGAAATTGGCGCGCACCGGGCCGTCGAGCCGCTGCAGATTGCAGTTGATGACGAAGGTGAGGTTGTCCAGGCCCTCGCGCCCGGCCAGCGCCAGGGCGGCCGTCGACTCCGGCTCGTCCATCTCGCCGTCGCCCAGGAAGGCCCAGACGTGGGAGTTGGCGGTGTCCTTGATGCCGCGCGCCGCCAGATAGCGGTTGAAGCGGGCCTGGTAGATCGCGGAGATCGGGCCGATGCCCATCGAGACGGTGGGGAACTCCCACAGCCACGGCATCCGCCGCGGATGCGGATAGGACGGCAGACCCTCACCGCCCGCTTCGCGGCGGAAGTGGTCCAGGTGGTGCTCGGTCAGCCGCCCGTCGAGGAAGGCGCGGGCGTAGATGCCGGGGGAGGCGTGGCCCTGGATGTAGAGCTGGTCACCACTGCCGTCCGCTTCCTTGCCGCGGAAGAAGTGCTGGAAGCCCGTCTCGTAGAGCCAGGCGGCGGAGGCGAAGGTGGCGATGTGACCGCCGAGGCCGTCACGGCTGCCGCGGGTGACCATCGCCGCCGCGTTCCACCGGTTCCAGGCGGTGATGCGGCTCTCCATGGCCTCGTCGCCCGGGAACGCGGGCTCGGCGGCGGTCGGGATGGTGTTGACGTAGTCCGACTCCAGCAGGGGCGGCAGGGCCAGCCCGGTGCTCTCGGCGCGCTCCAGGGTGCGGCGCATGAGATACGAGGCGCGGTGTGACCCGGCCGCCTGCGCGACGGCGTCCAGGGAGGCGCCCCATTCGGCGGTCTCCTCGGGGTCACGGTCGGGAAGCTGGTCGAGCGCACTCGGCCGCGTGCGTGCGAGATCGGTCATGAAACCGACTGTAAGTCTGATCGATGATCGATCAAAGCTCTGCCAAGGAAAAAGTGCTCCGTAAGGCGAAATTGGCATTCCGTGCCGCGAAACTAGGCACGCGGTGCACAGCCGAGGACATGTTCCTTGACCAGTTCGCCGACCCTGGGGTCCCGCCGCTTGAAGGCGTCCACCACCGCCTGGTGCTCCTCGGCGTACGACTCCTGGACGGTGCCCAGCCAGCGGATCGACAGCGTCGTCCAGATCTCGATGCCCAGCGACTCCCAGGTGTGCAGCAGCACGCTGTTGCCCGACGCCCGCACCAGCTCCCGGTGGAACGCCACGGTGTGCCGCACCTGCGCCTCCGCGTCGGCCTTATGGTCCGCCTCGTACAGCCCCCGCACCTCGGGCTCCAGGGCGGAGGTGTCCTCGGCCAGCACGGGCGCGGCCAGCTCCGCCGCGATCTGCTCCAGCCCGGCCCGTACCGGATAGATCTCCTCCAGGTCGGAGGCGGTCAGATTCCGGACCCGGACGCCCTTGTTGGGGACCGACTCGATCAGCCGCAGCGACTCCAGCTCCCGCAGCGCCTCCCGTACGGGCGTCTGGCTGACCTCCAGCTCCGTGGCGATCCTGCGCTCCACGATCCGCTCGCCCGGCTTCCAGCGGCCACTGACGATGCCCTCCACGATGTGCTCGCGGATCTGCTCGCGCAGCGAGTGGACGACGGGCGCGGCCATGGGGGACTCCTTAGAACCAGCGGTGAACAGTAGCCATTATCCCGGCACTGCGGTAACGAAAACCGCGCCCCGCACGGAAAGCCCGTGCGGGGCGCGGCACTGCCTCGGAGGGATCCTCGGAGGGCTCAGAGACCGAGGTCCACCTCGAACTCACCGGTCTCCAGGATCTCCTTGACGGCCGTCAGGTAGCGGGCCGCGTCGGCACCGTCCACCAGACGGTGGTCGTAGGAGAGCGCCACGTACGTCATGTTGCGCACCGCGATGGTCTCGCCCAGCTCCGGGTGGTCGATGACCACCGGGCGCTTGACGGTCGCGCCGATGCCCAGGATGGCGACCTGGTTCGGGGGCACGATGATCGTGTCGAACAGCGCACCGCGCGAGCCGGTGTTGCTGATCGTGAAGGTGGCGCCGGACACCTCGTCCGGGGTGATCTTGTTGGAGCGGACCTTGCCCGCCAGCTCCGCCGTCTTCTTGGCGATACCGGCGATGTTGAGGTCGCCCGCGTTCTTGATGACCGGGGTCATCAGGCCCTTCTCGGCGTCCACCGCGATGCCGACGTTCTCCACGTCGAAGTACGTGATGGTGCCGTCGTCGTTGATCCGGGCGTTGACGGCCGGGTGGGCCTTCAGCGCCTGGACGGCGGCCTTCACGAAGAACGGCATCGGCGAGAGCTTGACGCCCTCGCGCTGGGCGAACGCGTCCTTGGCCTGCGCGCGCAGCCGCATGACCTTGGTGACATCCACCTCGACCACGCTGGTGAGCTGCGCCTGCTCGTGCAGGGCCTTCATCATGTTGTCGCCGATGACCTTGCGCATCCGCGGCATCTTGATGGTCTGGCCACGCAGCGGGGACGCCGCCTGCGGGGCGGCCTTCGGCGCGGCGGCGGCCGGGGCGGCCTGGGCCTGGGCGGCGGCCTTGGCGGCCTCCGCGGCGGCGATGACGTCCTGCTTGCGGACGCGACCGCCGACGCCGGTGCCCTTGACGGTGGACAGGTCCACGTTGTTCTCGGCGGCCAGCTTGCGCACCAGCGGGGTGACGTAGGCGCCCTCGGCCTCGGGGGCCGCGGGAGCGGGGGTGGCCGGGGCCGCGGCCGGAGCCGGGGCGGGCGCCGGAGCGGCCGGGGTCGGCTCGGGAGCGACCGGCTCCGGGGTGACGGCCTGCGGCGCGGGGGCGCTCGGGGCCTGCGGGGCCGGGGCGGGCGCCGGGGCCTCCTGGACCGGCTCGGGGGCCGGGGCGGCCGGGGCGGGCGCGGCGGCCGGAGCGGCGGCACCCTGACTGGCCGTACCGATCACGGCCAGCTTGGCGCCGACCTCGGCGGTCTCGTCCTCGCCGACCAGGATCTCCAGCAGAGTGCCCGCGACCGGGGCCGGGATCTCGGTGTCGACCTTGTCGGTCGAGACCTCGAGCAGCGGCTCATCGGCCTCGACGGACTCGCCGACCTCCTTGAGCCAGCGGGTCACGGTGCCCTCGGTCACCGACTCGCCCAGCGCGGGCAGGACCACATCGGTGCCCTCGGCGCCACCGGCCGGAGCGGCGGCGGCAGGGGCGGGTGCGGGGGCAGGGGCCTCGGCGGCGGGCGCCGGGGCGGGCTCGGGCTGAGCCGCCGGAGCGGGCTCGGCCGCGGGGGCGGGGGCCTCGGCCGGAGCCGCGCCGCCGTCGTCGATAACGGCCAGCTCGGCGCCGACCTCGACCGTCTCGTCCTCGGCCACCTTGATGGACGTCAGCACACCGGCCGAAGGGGCCGGGATCTCGGTGTCGACCTTGTCGGTCGACACCTCGAGCAGGGGCTCGTCGGCCTCGACGCGCTCACCTTCGGCCTTGAGCCAGCGGGTGACGGTGCCCTCGGTCACGCTCTCGCCGAGCGCCGGCAGGGTTACGGAAACCGCCATGGTGTTCGGTTGCTCCTTAACGATCTTTGCGGATGGTTCGCGCTCGGGATGATCAGTCGTGGGAGTGCAGCGGCTTGCCGGCCAGGGCCAGGTGGGCCTCGCCGAGCGCCTCGTTCTGCGTGGGGTGGGCGTGGACGAGCTGCGCGACCTCGGCGGGCAGCGCCTCCCAGTTGTAGATCAGCTGAGCCTCGCCGACCTGCTCGCCCATCCGGTCACCGACCATGTGGACGCCGACGACGGCACCGTCCCTTACCTGCACGAGCTTGATCTCGCCCGCGGTCTTGAGGATCTTGCTCTTGCCGTTGCCCGCGAGGTTGTACTTCAGGGCGACGACCTTGTCCGCACCGTACAGCTCCTTGGCCTTGGCCTCGGTGATGCCGACGGAGGCGACCTCGGGGTGGCAGTAGGTCACCCGCGGCACGCCGTCGTAGTCGATCGGAACGGGGTTCTGGCCCGCCAGCCGCTCGGCCACCAGCATGCCCTCGGCGAAGCCGACGTGGGCGAGCTGGAGGGTGGGGACCAGGTCACCGACGGCGGAGATGGTCGGCACGTTGGTCCGCATGTACTCGTCGACGAGGACATAGCCGCGGTCCATGGCGACCCCGGCCTCCTCGTAGCCCAGGCCCTGCGAGACCGGGCCCCGGCCGACGGCCACCAGCAGCAGCTCGGCCTCGAAAGTCTTGCCGTTCTCCAGCGAGACCTTGACGCCGTCGGCGGTGTACTCGACGCCGGAGAAGCGGGAGCCGAGGGAGAAGTTGATGCCGCGCTTGCGGAAGGCGCGCTCCAGCAGCTTGGAGCTGCTCTCGTCCTCGACCGGGACGAGGTGGGGAAGCGCCTCGACGATGGTGATGTCGGCCCCGAAGGACTTCCACGCGGAGGCGAACTCGACGCCGATGACGCCGCCGCCCAGCACGACCGCGGACTTCGGCACGCGGTCCAGCACCAGGGCGTGATCGGAGGAGATGACGCGGTTGCCGTCGATCTCCAGGCCGGGAAGGGACTTGGGCACCGAACCGGTGGCCAGCAGGATGTGGCGGCCGGTGTAACGCTCGCCGTTCACATCGACAGAGGTCGGGGAGGACAGCCGGCCCTCACCCGTCACATAGGTGACCTTGCGGGAGGCGATCAGGCCCTGCAGACCCTTGTACAGGCCCGAGACCACGCCGTCCTTGTACTTGTGCACACCCTCGATGTCGATGCCTTCGAAGGTGGTCTTCACGCCGAATTCCGAGCCCTCGCGGGCCTGGTCGGCGAGCTCACCGGCGTGCAGCAGAGCCTTGGTGGGGATGCAGCCACGGTGCAGACAGGTGCCGCCCAGCTTGTCCTTCTCGATCAGGGCGACGTCCAGACCCAGCTGCGCCGCGCGCAGGGCAGCGGCGTAACCGCCGCTACCGCCTCCGAGGATCACTAGGTCGAAAACGGTGCTGGCGTCGTTCGCCACGTCACGTCCTCCATGCATGGTGCGCCGGGGCCGGCCTTGGTCGGCCGGGCGGCGGCGTGTGTTCGGCCGCTTCTTACGTCGGCGGCCCTGGTGTCGGGGGCCCTGTCCTGCCGGGACAACATCTTCGCACTTGTTGGGAGGAGACGGGACGCGGGGCCGCTGTGTGAGAAATCTCCAGACCCCAGTTCAGGGGTTACTCCTGCGTATCCGGAACGCGGAGCCCCGTCGATTTCGTTGAGGGCGAAATCGACGGGACTTTCGGCCCTATGGGCCGGCGGTCGCGATGCGTTGTCGCTGGGCGCCGCTGCGTTGCGGTGCGGTGCTGCGGTGGTACGTCGCGCCGCTGAGTCGCGGTGCTACGTCGCGCCGCCGCGTCGTGCCGTCGTGTTGCGCTCGGCTCAGCCGAGATCGCCGTCCGCGGCGCGCTCGGCCAGCCGCACCAGGGTGCGGACCGCGGCGCCCGTGCCGCCCTTGGGGGTGTAGCCGAACGGACCGGCCTCGTTGAAGGCCGGACCCGCGATGTCCAGGTGGCCCCAGGTGATCCCGTCCGCCACGAACTCCTTCAGGAAGATGCCGGCCACCAGACCGCCACCCATGCGCTCGCCCATGTTCGCGAGATCGGCGACCGGGGAGTCGATGCCCTTGCGCAGGTGGGTGGGCAGCGGCATCGGCCAGGACTGCTCACCGGCCTCCTCCGCGATCTCGTGCAGCGAGGTGCGGAACGCCTCGTCGTTCGTCATGATCCCGAACGTGCGGTTGCCCAGCGCGAGCACCATCGCACCGGTCAGCGTCGCCACGTCCACGATCGCGTCCGGCTTCTCCTCACCGGCGCGGGTGATCGCGTCGGCGAGCACCAGCCGGCCCTCGGCGTCGGTGTTGAGCACCTCGACGGTCTTGCCGCCGTACATCGACAGCACATCGCCGGGGCGGGTGGCCGAACCAGACGGCATGTTCTCGGCCAGCGCCAGCCAGCCCGTGAGGTTGACCCGCAGGCCCAGCCTGGCGGCCGCGACGACGGTGGCGAACACGGCGGCGGCACCGCTCATGTCGCACTTCATCGTCTCGTTGTGACCTGCCGGCTTGAGGGAGATGCCGCCCGAGTCGTAGGTGATGCCCTTGCCGACCAGGGCGAGCGTCTTCTCCGCCTTGGGGTGGGCGTACGCGATCCGCACCAGCCGCGGCGGGGCCTCCGAACCCTGGCCCACGCCGAGGATGCCGCCGTACCCGCCCTTCTTGAGCGCCTTCTCGTCCAGCACCTCGGTCTTGAGGCCGTGCTCCTTGGCGGCCGCGACCGCCTCGGCCGCGAAGTCGGCCGGGTTGAGGAGGTTGGACGGGGTGTTGATCAGGTCGCGGGCGCGGTTGATCTCCTCGACCAGGGCGGTGGCGCGCTCGGCGGCCGCCTTGTACGCCTTGTCGCGCGGCTTGCCGCCGACCAGGGCGACCTCGGCGAGCGGGCCGTTGTTCTTCTTGTCTGCGTCCTTGACGTTCTTGACGGTCTTGGCGCTCTTACCGTCCTTGGCGTTGCCGCCGTTGCCGTTGCTCTTGTCGTATGTGTACGCCCCGAGCAGCGCGCCCTCGGCGACGGCGGCGGCGCTCGCCACGTCCTCGATCGGCAGCGCGAACGCGCCCTTCTTCGAACCGGACAGCGCGCGGGAGGCCGTCCCCGCGGCCCGGCGCAGCGTCTCGGCGTCATAGCCGTCGTCCTTGGCCGGGACGTCGCCCAGCCCGACCGCCAGCACGACCGGGGCCTTGAGGCCGGACGCGGCGGGCAGCTTGGTCACCTCGCCCTCGGCGCCGGTCGCGCCGAGCGTCTCCAGAACGGCGGCCAGCTTTCCGCCGAACGCCTTGTCCACGGCCTCGGCGCCGGCGGCGACGACGGGGCCCTTGGCCCCCTTCGCCACGCCGACGACGACGGCGTCCGCGCGCAGTGCCGCGGCGGACGAGGTGCTGAGAGTCAGAGCAGTCACAGTGGTCGGGTCCCTCTTCCGATAGTTCGTCGGCCGATATGGGTTGTAGGCCGCGCCCCTCCGCATCGTATGCCTGCTGTCTTTTTCCGTCTCGGTTCGCCTCCGGGGCGCATCAGTCGACACCCTGCGGCTCGGCCTCAACAGGGGTGTGCCCTCGGGCTTACCGGATGGAGGTGGCCGGGATAGCCTTCCGCGCGATGGACACCACGCCGGAGCCGCCGCAGTCGCAATCGCCGCCGTCCGCACGCCCGCCGGAGGGCGAACCCGAGGCCGAACCCGAGGCCGGGCCCGAGAGCGCGGAGAACTCCGGACCCTCCGAGGAGTCGGAGCACCCTGACCGGTCGGAGCATCCGCCGCGGCCCGCCTACGATCCGCCGCCCGCACACGCGCCACGTGCCCCCTGGGCCGACGGAATCCGCTTCGCCTTCGGCACGCTCACGGTGCTGCCCGTACGGGGCACGCGCTGGGACCGGGAGGCGGCGCACGCGGGGATGTTGTGCGCGCCGTTGGCCGGGCTGACCGTGGGGCTGTGTGCGGCCGCGGTGGGTGGGGTGTTGCTGTTCCTGGGCGGTGGGGCGCTGTTGGCGGCCGTGGCCACCACCGCGATACCCGCCGTACTGACCCGTGGCCTCCATCTCGACGGGCTCGCCGACACCGCGGACGGGCTGGGCAGCGGCAAACCGGCCGAGGACGCGCTGAGCATCATGAAGCGGTCGGACATCGGGCCGTTCGGCGTGATGGCGCTGCTGTTCGTCCTGCTCGGCCAAGTGGCGGCCCTGGCCCAGCTCTACGGCCAGAGCTGGGCGCACGGCGCGGTCGGGGCGGCCGTGGCCGGTGTCGCCGCGCGCTGCGCCCTGACGCTCGCGGCTCGCGTGGGCGTTCCGGCGGCGCGGCCGGAGGGGTTGGGCGCGGCGGTCGCGGGCACGGTGCCGTGGCGTTCCGCCGGTGTGGTGGGGGCGGTGGTGGTGGTCGGCTGCGCGGTGGCGGCCATCCCCTTCGGCCCGTACGCCGTCGTCCGGCACGCCTTCGCCGCGCCGGCCGCGCTGGCGGCCGCCGAACTCCTCCTGCACCACTGCCGCCGGCGGCTCGGCGGGGTGACCGGCGATGTCTTCGGCGCGCTCGCGGAGACGGCCGCCACGGTGGCCCTGGTGGTCCTGACCTTCGGGTAGGGCCGTGAACATAGGGGATGCCGGACGGTTCGTGCCGCCTGCGGCGGGCTGTTCCCCTGCCCCTCCGGCGTTTGAGGAGCGGGGTCCGGGGGCGGAGCCGCGTATCGATGCTGCGGGAAGGGGCGGGGTGGGGAAAGATCCGCCGGACGGGCCCTAGCCGTTGTCCTGAGGGGTGTCCGGGGCCTCCGGGTCCTCGGCGTCCGCCGGGTGCTCCGAGGGCCCCGAGCCCTCAGAGCTTTCCGAGCGCTCCGGAAGCTCCGCGTGCAGCGCCGCCGCCGCCTGCACCAGCGGCAACGCGAGCAACGCCCCCGTGCCCTCCCCGACCGTGACGCCGTGGTCGAGCAGCGGCGTGAGGGCGATGCGGTCGAGGGCCTTCTCCTGGCCGGGTTCGCCGCTGGCCTGGCCGGCCAGCCACCAGTCGGGGGCGCGGAACGCCACCCGCTGGGCGACCAGCGCGCAGGCCGCCGAGACGACGCCGTCGAGGATCACGGGGGTGCGGCGCACGGCGCTCTGCAGCAGGAAGCCGGTGATCGCGGCGAGGTCGGCACCGCCGACCGTGGCCAGCAGTTGGAGCTGATCGCCGAGCACCGGGCGGGCCCGCCGCAGCCCGTCGCGGATCGCGGCGCACTTCCGCATCCAGGCGAGGTCGTCGATGGCGGCCCCACCGCGGCCGGTGACCACGGACGCGTCCGTACCGCACAGCGCGGCGATCAGCGTGGCCGCCGCGGTCGTGCCGCCGACGCTGAGGTCACCGAGGACGAGGAGGTCGGTGCCGGAGTCCGCCTCCTCGTCGGCGATGGCCATCCCGGTGCGGAAGGCTTGCTCGGCCTCGTTGAGGGTGAGCGCGTCCTCGACGTCGAGCCGGCCGGAGCCGCGGCGTACGCGGTGGCGGGTGACCTCCTCCGGGAGCTCCTCGGGGTCGCAGTCCAGCGCCATGTCGATGACCCGGACGGACGCGCCGAGGCGGGCGGCGAGGATGGCGGCCGGGCTCTCGCCGTCGAGTACGGCGCGGACCAGGCGGTGGGCGCTCCCGGCGGGACGGGCGGAGACACCGAGCTCGGAGATGCCGTGGTCGCCCGCGAAGAGGATGGCGCGGGGCCGCTCGACGGGCTTGACCGGCACCCGCTGCTGCGCGGCGGCGAGCCATTCGCCCAGTTCGTCCAGCCGCCCGAGCGCGCCCGGCGGCAATGCGAGCCGCTCGCGGCGCTCCTCGGCGTCACGCCGGATGCCCCCGTCGGGGCGTTCGATCAGGTCGACGAAGTCATCGAGATTCAGGCCGCTCACGGGCGAAACCCTACCGGGCGAAGGCGCATCGGGATGATCGAGGTCACAGGAATGCCGATGGCCGGGCGACGCTTCGGGGCCGAACTCTTGTGGGCCAGTGCTTGAAGTCCGCCGATCTTGGCTGAAAAGTGGTGGATGCCCCTTAGTGCCCCACCTTATGAAGAACATGCGGACGGTGGTCGGGCTCTGTCCCGCACTGCTCTTCCTTGTGCTGGGCATCGGTGCCCAGCCCGCTGCGGCGCGTGTTTGGTGTCCCCGGAGCGGGCCGGAGCCTGGGCCACCGGGCTGCTGCCGACCGGCTGCCCGGCCACCGGCTCCGGCGTTCCCGGTGACGACGGCGGGGTGCCCGGCGGGGTCGTGATCGAGCTGGCGTGGAGCTGCCACATCAACGCGCTCGACCTGAGCCGGTTGCTCCAGCAGGGCGGACTGACCCAGGTCGTCGAGTTCGACGGCACCGCGGACGACGCCTCCGCCGAGGCGCCGCTCGTCGACGCCAAGGGCGCGCACGCCCTGCCGGGCTTCCCCTGGCTCACCGTCGCCCTCGCGTCCCCGCCGCGCTGCGACTGCACCGCAGAAGTCCCAGCGGCCCTGAATCCGGGCCGGGCGGCTCCCCGCGTTCAGCCCCGGAGGGGCAGGGCCTGCCCGGCCACCACCAGCAGCACCTGCTCGCACTCCTCGGCGAACATCGCGTTCAACCGGCCCAGTTCATCGCGGAAGCGGCGGCCGGAGGCGGTCGCGGGGACGACGCCGGAGCCGACCTCGTTGCTCACCGCGACCACCGTACGGCTGGTGGCGCGGACCCCGGCGACGAGGGCGGACACCCGCTCGCGCAGGGCGCGTTCACCGCCGTTCGCCCACTTCTCGTCGTCCCAGGCGTTCACGGAGTCCATCGCGTCGGTGAGCCACAGCGCCAGGCAGTCGATGAGCAGCGGTGGGCCGTCCTCGGCGAGCAGCGGTCTCAGATCGCAGGTCTCGGCGGTGCGCCAGGAGCCGGGGCGGCGCTCGCGGTGGGCGGCGACGCGGGCGGCCCAATCGGGGTCGCCTGCGCGGGTGCCGCCCGTGGCGACGTACAGGACGTCGGGGAAGGCGGCCAGCCGCCGCTCCGCCTCCAGGGACTTGCCGGACCGGGCGCCGCCCAGCACCAGCGTGCGGCGCGGCAGATCCGGTACCGCGGAGTACTCGCCGACGATCAGCGTCCGCCCGTCCGGCACCGCCCGCGCGCCCGCCGTGGCCAGACGGCGGTGCAGCTCCCGGCCGGGTGGGATGGTGTGGTCGAGATGGACGGCCAGGACGTCGGTGGTGGCGCCCACGGCGCCCGAGGCGCGCAGGGCGGCCAGGGCGCCGGGGCGGTCCAGCACATCGAGCAGCACCATGTCGTACGGCTCGGCCGGGTCGGCGAGGCCCGCGGCGGCGGCGCGCGGCGGGAGGTAGAGCAGCCGGGAGCTGTCGGGGCCGGTGACCTCGTAGCCGGTACCGGGGGAGTCCAGCGCGATCGCCCGCACCCGGTGGCCGCTGATCAGGGACAGCGTGCGGCCGTCCGGCACCCGCCCCGGCGCCGGCAGGCCGGCCGGGAACTCGACGGCCGGGCCCGCGTGCGGATGGGAGAGCAGCACCTGCCGGACGCCGGCCAGCGAGTGGCCGGCCCGCGCGGCGGCGAAGGCGGCCCCCGGGGTGAGGTCGATCAGCAGCGCGCCGTCGATCAGCAGCGAGGTGGCGGCCCGCGCCTCCTCGCCGACGGCGGCGGCACAGGAGGCGCAGGGACAGCCGTGGCGCGGCAGCCCGTCGGGGGCTCCGGTGCCCAGAAGAGTGAGTTCCACGCCCCGATCGTCTCGCGTCCGATCCCATGGGTCGCGCGGGGCCACCCCGTACGGAGTGATCAGTCACCTAGGCTGCGGGCAGACATCACCTGTGGACCGGCGGGTATCACCTGTGGGCCGGCGGGATGGAGGAGGCTGGAATGGCTTGGACATGGCGGTTCGAGAAGTCCGACGGGGCGGAGACGAAGCCCGCGGTGCAGCCGGAGGAGTTCCCGACCCAGGGGGACGCGGAGTCGTGGATCGGTGAGGAGTGGCGGGCGCTCCTCGAAGGCGGCGCGGAGCAGGTGACGCTCTTCGAGGACGGTACGAAGATCTACGGTCCGATGAGCCTGCGCGGCGAGTAGACAGCGCGCGCGGACACGCCGAACAGCAGGACCCGCGCGGGGTGGCGGTGCCCACCGCCACCCCGTCGCCGGATCAGCCCCGCACCCCGCACAGATGCAGCAGCGCCGCCACCGCGCGGTACGGATCGGTGCGGCCGGCCCGCTCCTCGGCGGTCAGCAGCCGCTCCCACTCCGGGGAGCCGGGCGGCTCGGCGTCGTCCGGGGCGAGGTCGGTGAAGACCCGCACGCCGTACCAGGCGTGCAGCGGCGCGCCGATCGCGGTCAGGGTCTCGGTCAGCTCCTCGCGCCGGTCGGCGCGCACCGGCAGCCCGATCCGGTTGGTGTACGAGGGGGAGTCGAAGGCGGTCAGCGCCGTGTCCCAGTCCCCGGCCAGCCCCGGCCGCATCGCCAGCGCGTCACCGTTGCGCACCAGCAGGGAGAGCAGACCGCCGGGGGCCAGCACCCGGGCCAGCCCGGCGAGCAGCGGATCCGGTTCGGGCACGTACATCAGCACCCCGTGGCACAGCACCACATCGAAGGCGCCCGGCAGGAAGTGTGCCCCGGTCTCCCGGCCGTCGCCCTCGAGGAGCCGTACGCGTCGCCGGATGCCCTCGGGCTCGTCGGCGAGCGCGGTGCGGGCCGCCTCCAGCATGGCGGGGTCGGACTCCAGCCCGGTGACCTCATGGCCCGCGCGGGCCAGCCGCAGGGCCTGGGTGCCCTGGCCGACGCCCACGTCGAGCATCCGCAGCCGCTGTCCCACCGGGAAGCGGGCGGTGATCTGCTCATCGAGCTGGCGGGCGACCAGCGCCTGCCGGACGGTGTTCCGCAGGCCCCCGAGGTGGCTCAGCCAGCCGGGCGCCCCGCCGGTGAAGCCGGAGGGTCTGCCGCTCAGGGCCGCTCTCCGCGCTTGACCTGCGGCTTGGGCAGCCGCAGTCGGCGCATCTGGAGGGTGCGCATCAGGGCGTACGCCACCGCGCCGCGCAGATTCTCGTCCGGGAAGCGCTGGCGCAGCTGCCGCTTGAGCTGGAAGCCGAAGAAGATGGAGTTGATCACGATCAGGACGATGACCACCATCCACAGCAGCAGCACATAGCTCTGCATGGCGCCTGCCTGGATCATGCTCAGGATCAGGATGACCACCGCGAGCGGCAGGAAGTACTCGGCGACGGAGAACCGCGAGTCCACGAAGTCGCGGGCGAAGCGCCGCACCGGACCCTTGTCGCGGGCCGGCAGATACCGCTCGTCGCCCCCGGCCAGCGCCTCGCGCTGCTTGGCCAGATCGGCGCGGCGGGCCTCGCGGGCACGCTTGGAGGCGTCCTTACGGTTGGCCGGCGTCTTCGCCAGGCTGCGGCGCTGCGTCTGGGCCTCGCTCCGCTTGGGAGTGGGGCGGCCCTTGGGCGCCTGCGGGTCACGGGTCTGCTGCGGCTGGTCCGCGGTCACCTTGGTGGTAGCGGCCTGCTCATCCTTGGAACGGCTTCGGAACACAGGGCCAAGGGTACGGGTTGCGGAGTGTGCGCCCCAGCCTCTGGGGGAACGATCGGGCAACGGCGTCCCGCCGTATCGGGACACAGGGGACACACTCCTCCTTGCGCCGGAGGCTCCCGCCCTCTGATCGTCCTGCAGGAGGAGCGCGAGCGGGCTCGAACAGTGCGGTAATGGAAGCAGGCCCCGTAGGCTGGGTCTGTTGGAGTGCCGGAGTCACACGTCCGTCAGAAGGGGGCGCGCGAGGCCCATGAGCGGTGTCATGAAGCGTATGGGGATGCTCTTCCGCGCGAAGGCCAACAAGGCCCTGGACCGGGCCGAGGACCCGCGCGAGACCCTCGACTACTCGTACCAGAAACAGCTTGAGCTGCTCCAGAAGGTGCGGCGTGGCGTGGCCGACGTGGCCACCTCGCGCAAGCGCCTGGAGCTGCAGCTCAACCAGTTGCAGGGCCAGTCCACCAAGCTGGAGGACCAGGGGCGCAAGGCGCTCGCGCTCGGCCGGGAGGATCTGGCCCGCGAGGCGCTCTCCCGCCGCGCCGCGCTGCAGCAGCAGGTCACCGACCTGGAGACCCAGCACCAGACGCTGCAGGGCGAGGAGGAGAAGCTGACCCTGGCCGCCCAGCGGCTGCAGGCCAAGGTCGACGCCTTCCGCACGCGCAAGGAGACCATCAAGGCCACCTATACCGCGGCCCAGGCGCAGACCCGTATCGGCGAGGCGTTCTCCGGCATCTCCGAGGAGATGGGCGACGTCGGCATGGCGATCCAGCGCGCCGAGGACAAGACGGCGCAGCTTCAGGCCCGCGCGGGCGCGATCGACGAGCTGCTGGCCTCCGGCGCCCTGGACGACCAGTCCGGCATGGCCAAGGACGACATCGCGGCCGAGCTCGACCGGATCTCCGGCGGTACGGACGTGGAGCTGGAGCTGCAGCGGATGAAGGCCGAGCTGGCCGGCGGCAGCCCGCAGCAGGCGATCGAGGGCGGCAAGACGGACGAGGCCCAGCAGTCCCAGACCCCGCACAAGTTCGACAAGCAGTAGCCCGCGCCCCGCCTGGGCGAGGTCTCCAAGGAGGTCGTCATGATCGTACGGATCATGGGGGAGGGCCAGGTGCGGGTGGCCGAAAGCCATCTGCCCGGACTGAACAGGCTGGACGACGAGCTGCTCGCCGAGATCGAGGGCGGCGACCACGAAGGCTTCCGGAAGACCCTGGGCGCGCTGCTGGACGCGGTGCGCTCGGCCGGTGAGCCCCTGCCCGACGACGCGCTCCAGCCATCCGAGCTGATCCTCCCCGCGGCGGAGGCGACCCTCGAGGAAGTCAAGGCGATGCTCAAGGACGACGGCCTCATTCCGGGCTAGTGCGGCGCACCCCGGACCACACTCCAGCACAGGTCGTGCCTCCCCTCACCGGCCGGGTACGGGCCGCCCAGGAAGCCGGGCGGCCCGCGGCGGCCCTTACCGTTGGATTCCGTGACTCCCCTCGCCGTCGGGCCGGGTCTGGCCCGTCCGCACCGCTGGCTGTGTGCCCACCCCCGCGCCCTGGACACCCTGGTGGCGATCGGGGTCCTCGCGCTGATCCTGATCGGCGCCGTGGCCGGTCCGCGCATGCGCCACCAGTCGCTGGGCCCCCTGTTCGTGCTGCTGGCCGTGCTCGTCGCCGGCTCGCTGATCTTCCGCCGCGATCTGCCCCGCGGGGTGCTCGCCTTCACCGTCGCCCTCACCCTCGTCGAGATCGTCACCAATGACGTGGGCCCGCCGCGCACCTCGATCGTGTTCGGGGTCGTGGTGGCGCTCTACACCGCCGCGACCCGCACCGACCGGCCCACCACCTGGCGGCTCGGCGCCGCCACGGCCGGGCTGCTCACCGGGGCCGGGATGCTCTTCGCACTCAACCCCTGGTACTCGCAGGAGAACTGGGGCCTGTTCGCCTGGGCCGGGCTGGCCGCGGCCACCGGTGACGCGGTGCGCAGCCGGCGCGCGTATATCGCCGCCATCGAGGAGCGGGCGGTCCGCGCCGAGCGCACCCGTGAGGAGGAGGCGCGCCGCCGGGTCGCCGAGGAGCGGCTGCGGATCGCCCGTGAGCTGCACGATGTCGTGGCCCATCACATCGCCCTGGTCAACGTCCAGGCCGGGGTCGCCTCCCATGTCATGGACAACCGCCCGGACCAGGCCAAGGAGGCGCTCGCCCACGTACGGCAGGCGAGCCGCTCGGCGCTGGACGAGCTGCGCGCCACGGTCGGCCTGCTGCGGCAGTACGGCGACCCCGCCGCCCCCACCGAACCGGCCCCCGGCCTCGCCGTCCTGGACCAGCTCGTGGACGGCTTCGTACGCGCCGGGATGCGGGTCCGGGTCCGGGCGGAGCCGCCGGAGACGCTGGGCCCGCTGCCGGGCTCGGTGGACCTCACGGCCTACCGGGTCGTCCAGGAGGCGCTGACCAATGTGCACAAGCACGCCGGGCCCGGCGCCACGGCCGAGGTCCGCATCGCCCGTGTCGGGGGCGCTGCCGGGAGCGCCCTGGAGGTCACGGTCGAGGACGACGGGGCGGGGACGCGGCCGGAGGGGCCGGAGGGGGAGCCCCCGGCGCCCGGGGAGGAGACCGGCGGCGGCGGACACGGTCTGCTGGGTATGCGCGAGCGGGTGACCGCGCTGCGCGGCGGCTGCGAGGCGGCACCCCTGCCCGAGGGCGGTTTCCGGGTGCGGGTGAGACTTCCTCTGCAGCCGCGTAGGGGAGGGGACCGATGACGATCAAGGTGCTGCTCGCGGACGATCAGGCGCTGCTGCGCAGTGCGTTCCGCGTTCTGGTGGACTCCGAGGCGGACATGGAGGTGGTGGGGGAGGCGTCCGACGGCGCGCAGGCGGTGGAGATCGCCCGTGCCCGGGGCGCCGACGTCGTCCTGATGGACATCCGGATGCCCGGTACGGACGGGCTGGCCGCGACCCGCATGATCACCGAGGATCCGCAGCTCGCGGACGTCCGGGTGGTCATGCTGACGACCTTCGAGGTCGACGAGTACGTGGTGGACTCGCTGCGGGCGGGGGCCAGCGGCTTCCTCGGCAAGGGCGCGGAACCCGATGAGCTGCTCGCGGCGATCCGCATCGCGGCCGCCGGCGAGGCGCTGCTGTCCCCGGCCGCGACCAAGGGGCTGATCGCCCGCTTCCTGGCCCAGGGCGACGGGAGCGGCGACGAGGGCGCCTATGACGCCTCACGGCTGGATGCCCTCACCGTCCGCGAGCGCGAGGTCCTGGTCCAGGTCGGGGGCGGGCTGTCCAACGACGAGATCGCCGCCCGGCTGGAGGTCAGCCCGCTCACGGTCAAGACGCATGTCAACCGCGCGATGGCCAAGCTGGGCGCCCGCGATCGCGCCCAGCTCGTGGTGATCGCCTACGAGACGGGTCTGGTCCGCGCGGGCGCCTAGCGCCCGCCCGGCGAGCCTTTCCCCTCCCCGCCCCTTCCCGAAACCGGGGCTCCGCCCCAGGCCCCGGTCCGGGGGCTGCCCCAGACCGGGGCTCGGGGCCTGGCCTGGGCTCCGGACGGGGGTCTGGCCTGGGCTCCGGACGGGGGTCTGGCCTGGGCTCCGGACGGGGGTCTGGCCTGGGCTCCGGACGGGGGTCTGGCCTGGGCTCCGGACGGGGGTCTGGCCTGGGCTCCGGACGGGGGTCTGGCCCGGGCTCCGGACAGGGGGTCTGCCCTGGGCTCCGGACGGGGCTCTGGCCTGGGCCTCGGACGGGGGTCTGGCCCGGGCTCCGGACAGGGGGTCTGCCCTGGGCTCCGGACCGGTGTCTGGCCCGGACCTCGGACGGGGCTCCGCCCCAGGTCCCGGTCCGAGGCTCTGGCCCGGATCCCGGACGGGGGTCTGCCCCCTGCCCCGGACGGGAGTCTGGTCCGGACCTCGGACGGGGGTCTGCCTCAGGCCCCGGACAGGGGCTCTGCCTCAGGCCCCGGGCAGGGGCTCTGCCTCCCGGCCCCGGACCGGGCTCTGCCCCAGGCCCCGGACCGGGCTCTGCCCCAGGCCCCGGACCGGGCTCTGCCCCAGACCCCGAAACCGGGGCTCCGCCCCAGACTCCGGGGTCTGGGGCGGAGCCCCAGTTGTGGGAAGGGGCGGGGAGGGGAAAGCAGCCCGCCGCAGGCGCCACGATCGTGCGCCCCGCCCCCGCTCCGCCCCCCGCCCCCCCATCGCCGAACAACGCTGCCTACGGCAGCGCCAGCATCCGCTCCAGGGCCAGCTTGGCGAAGTGCTCCGTCTCCTGGTCGACCTGGATGCGGTTGACCACCTTGCCGGCCACCAGCGACTCCAGCGCCCAGACCAGATGCGGCAGATCGATCCGGTTCATGGTCGAGCAGAAGCAGACCGTCTTGTCGAGGAAGACGATCTCCTTGCCCTGGTCGGCGAAACGATTGGCCAGGCGCCGTACGAGATTCAGCTCGGTGCCGATCGCCCACTTCGAACCGGCGGGGGCGGCCTCCAGGGCCTTGATGATGTACTCGGTCGAGCCCACGTAGTCGGCCGCCGCCACGACCTCGTGCTTGCACTCGGGGTGCACCAGCACGTTCACACCCGGTATCCGCTCGCGCACATCGTTGACCGAGTCCAGCGAGAAGCGGCCGTGCACCGAGCAGTGGCCGCGCCACAGGATCATCGTCGCGGCCCGCAGCTCCTCGGGGGTGAGCCCGCCGTTCGGCTTGTGCGGGTTGTAGACGACGCAGTCCTCCAGCGACATGCCCATGTCGCGGACCGCCGTATTGCGCCCGAGGTGCTGGTCGGGCAGGAACAGCACCTTCTGGCCCTGCTGAAACGCCCACTCCAGCGCCCGCTCGGCGTTGGACGAGGTGCAGATCGTGCCGCCGTGCTTGCCGGTGAACGCCTTGATGTCGGCCGAGGAGTTCATGTACGAGACGGGCACCGTCGCCTCCGCGACGCCCGCCTCGGTCAGCACCTCCCAGCACTCGGCGACCTGCTCGGCCGTGGCCATGTCGGCCATCGAGCAGCCGGCCGCCAGATCGGGGAGGACGACCTGCTGGGCCTCGGTGGTGAGGATGTCGGCGGACTCGGCCATGAAGTGCACACCGCAGAAGACGATGTACTCGGCGTCCGGCCGCGCGGCCGCGTCCCGGGCCAGCTTGAAGGAGTCACCGGTGACATCAGCGAACTCGATGACCTCGTCGCGCTGGTAGTGGTGACCGAGGACGAAGACCTTGTCCCCGAGCTTCTCCTTGGCCGCGCGGGCGCGTGCCACCAGGTCCGGGTCGGAGGGCGCCGGAAGGTCTCCCGGGCACTCCACGCCGCGCTCGCTGCGGGGGTCGGCCTCCCGGCCGAGAAGCAGCAGAGCGAGCGGGGTCGGCTGCACATCGAGGGGCTGGGCGGTGGTCACGTCACGCACCCTTCTTTCTTCGCTGGGAACCCTAATCGTCAGAATGACGCTATCTATCATAGCCGCTTCACGTCACTTTGACGAGAGGCATTGTGTCGATGTGACGCATTCCGGTGCGTCCGCCCGTATGCGAGCATGAAGGACAGCGGGAGATAAGCGCTGGGCCCGGAATGAATCCGGGACGCCGTTGGTTGGCTCCGACGGCAAGTAGTCCGTACGACCCGGGAGAGAAGCAGATGACCGTTCAGGACGAGACCACCGCGAGCGAGGGCATCATCCTGTCCGACGCCGCCGCGTCGAAGGTCAAGAGCCTGCTGGAGCAGGAGGGCCGCGACGACCTCGCGCTGCGCGTCGCCGTCCAGCCCGGCGGCTGCTCCGGCCTGCGCTACCAGCTCTTCTTCGACGAGCGCTCGCTCGACGGCGACGTCGTCAAGGACTTCGGCGGCGTCAAGGTCGTGACCGACCGCATGAGCGCCCCGTACCTGGGCGGTGCCTCGATCGACTTCGTCGACACCATCGAGAAGCAGGGCTTCACCATCGACAACCCGAACGCCACGGGTTCCTGCGCCTGCGGCGACTCCTTCAGCTGAGCCCCCGGCGCGGCGGAAAACAGCGAAACGGAAGGGGGCGGGCCCATCGGGCCCGCCCCCTTCCGCATGTCCTGCCGCGGCTCTCGCGGTCCGCTCACTTCCGCAGCGGCACCGTCTCACCGGTGGACCCGTCCACGACCTTCCGGCCGTCCAGCGGCTCCTTCAGCGTCACCTTCCGGTCCAGCTGCTTGGCGATGAGGATGCAGGCCCGCCCCGGATGGGTCGGCTTGCTCTTGAGCTCCAGCGTCACCTGCTTGGAGGTCTCCTTCGCGGAGACCGAGTAGGTGTTGCAGACACCGCCCCAGAAGCGCAGCGTCAGGGTCTTGCCGTCCACGCGGTACGAGGTGATGTCATCCGGCTTGGAGGTCCGGTTCCCCTTGCCCGGCCGGGTCGAGGGGGAGTGGCCCGGCTCCCCGGCCTTCTTGATGAACTCCGGCTTCACCGCGGGGTAGGGGAGGGTGACCGCCACCCGGTTGGTCCCGGTCGGCTTGGTCTCGAAGATCCACGACGGCACCAGCGCCCGCCGACCGTCCACCATGTGCGAGGCGAGGCCGAACGTCACCTTGCGCACGTCCACCTTGCCCGACGGGCCATCGCCCTTGGCCGACGTCGAGTTGAGCCGCTCCAGCGCCTGTTCCGCGCTGAGCACCGGATAGGTGTCGTCCTCCTTGGGCTTCGCCAGCGTGCCGCTGCCGCCGACCAACTGGCCGTCGGCGCCGACCTGCAGGTTGGTCCCCCAGCCGTAGGTGGGCAGATCACCCACCTTCGGATCGGCGTTCACCATCCGCACGGCGCCGTAGAGGCCACTCGCGTCCAGCTTCGCGTCCGACAGCCCGAGCGCCTCGAGCACCGGCTCGGCGGCGCGCTGGGCCTTCTCCTCGGACACGGCCGCCTCGCGGCCCTCGGCGGCGCCGTTGTCGCCGCGCTTGTCGCCGTCGCGGTAGGTCGGGCAGCTCTTGTCGGCCTGGTCCGTGCCATCGCCCTGGTCGGTCCGCCCGGCCTTCTTCGTGTCCGGCTTCCCGTCAGGTTTCCCGTCCGGGTGGACGCAGGACGTACCGCCCGGCGACCCATAGCGCGAGTACGACCAGCTGCCCGGTCCGTTCTGGCTCACCCGCAGCGTCGGGCCGCTCGCGTCCGGGGCGCCGCCGACCTTCCAGTACCCGTGGTCGGCGCGCGGGCTGCCGGAGACGTCCAGCGCCTTCGCCAGCCGCGCCACATCGGCCTTGGTGACCTTCGGGTCGGTCAGGTAGACCGGGGCCTCCTTGGGCCCGTCCGGCAGCTTGCCCGTGACGACGTAGCGGCCGCCGTGTGGATCGGGCTCACCGGGCGCGATGCCCTCGTTCCCTCCTCGCTCGCCGCCCGGAGAGGCGTAGGCGTCCAGTGCGAGGGGCTTGGGCGCTCCGTCCTCGCCCGCCGCACCCGGACCCCGGGTGCCGCCGTCCGCCGCGGTGGAGGCCCAGTAGGCGCCGCCACCTCCGGCGACCAGCACCGCGGCCGCCACCGATACGACGGCCAGCGGCGAGCGCCGGCGCGGTCGGGGAGTGTCGTCGGGGGTCTGCGGGGTGTCGGTGTCCTCGGTGCTCACCGTTTCGCTCCTTTGGCTCCGCTCACGTTCTACGGTCCCATCCCTCGCGAGGAGATGCCGATGAGACGGAGCCGGGGCGCGCCCGGTTCCTTCAGTCGCCGTAGTCCGACATGCCGGCCAGCAGATCGGCCGATGCCGCGGGCACGCTGATCCCCCGGATGCGGGAGGCGGCGACCGGTGAAACATGCCTGGCGGGAGGCGATACGGTGACCGCCCAGTGCGGCGCCATCCGGGCACCGTCGCCGCGCAGCTCCTCCAGATGCTCGGGCTCGATGGCTCCGGTGGCGGGAAGGGCGGGGCTGAGGTGCTGGGGCATGATGCCTCCTGGTCCATGGGGGTCGCCGACGCGTACCCCCGTCCACGCACCGTATTCAGCGGGTGTCGGTGAAGAAAGCCCTACTATTGGGTAGTTTCTTCCGTTCGTATGGACCGGGCTGAGCAGATAGCGTGAAGCGTCCGATCTCTCCGCCCCGCAGGAGCGACTCCGTGCGTATTGCCGTTACCGGCTCCATCGCCACCGACCATCTGATGTCCTTCCCCGGCCGCTTCGCCGATCAGCTGGTCGCCGATCAGCTGCATACGGTCTCCCTCTCCTTCCTGGTGGACACGCTCGACGTCCGCCGTGGAGGGGTCGGCCCCAACATCTGTTTCGGCATGGGCGTGCTCGGCCTGAGCCCGATCCTGGTCGGCGCGGCCGGTGAGGACTTCGCCGACTACCGCGCCTGGCTGGACCGGCACGGTGTGGACACCGCGTCCGTCCGGATCTCCGAGGTCAAGCACACCGCGCGCTTCGTCTGCACCACCGACGCCGATCACAACCAGATCGCGTCCTTCTACACCGGCGCCATGAGCGAGGCCCGTCAGATCGAGCTGCAGCCGGTCGCGGAGCGCGCCGGCGGTCTCGACCTCGTGCTGATCAGCGCGGACGACCCGGAGGCCATGGTCCGGCACACCGAGGAGTGCCGCTCGCGCGGCATCCCCTTCGCCGCCGACCCCTCCCAGCAGCTCGCCCGCATGGACGGGGAGGACATCCGGCTGCTGATCGGCGGGGCGGAGTACCTCTTCACCAATGAGTACGAGGCCGCGCTGATCGAGACCAAGACCGGCTGGACCGCGGAGCAGATCCTCGCCAAGGTCGGCACCCGGGTCACCACGCTGGGCGCGCAGGGCGTGCGCATCGACCGCGAGGGCGAGGAGCCCGTCGTCGTCGGCTGCCCGGAGGAGGACCGGAAGGCCGACCCGACCGGCGTCGGCGACGCCTTCCGGGCGGGCTTCCTCTCCGGTCTGTCCTGGAACCTCTCGCTGGAGCGCGCCGCCCAGGTGGGCTGCATGCTGGCGACGCTGGTCATCGAGACGGTCGGCACCCAGGAGTACGAGCTGCGCCGGGGCCACTTCATGGAGCGCTTCGCCAAGGCGTACGGCCATGAGGCGGCGGGCGAGATCGCGCCCCACCTCCCCTGAACCCCGCCGGGCGCCCAGGGGGCTGTCGCTCCCTGGGCCCCGCCGCGGTTCCTGCGGATTCGCCGTGGCCTCGTGGGCCCCGTCGGAGCCTCGCCCCGTCGGAGCCTCTGCCGCTCCGCCGGTCTCCAGGGTCTGTCGACCCTAGGCGCGGCGGCGCACCCGGTAGGCCACGCCCCGGTCGGCCGTCCGCTCGCCCTCGTAGGTCTGGCCCCGCATCTCGCACCAGGCCGGGATGTCCAGCCGGGCCGCCTCGTCGTCGGACAGCACCACCACCACACCGCCCACCGGCACCTGGCCGATCACCTTGGCCAGCTCGATCACCGGGATCGGGCAGCGCTTGCCGAGCGAGTCGACGACCAGCGCGACCTCGGGCTCGGGTACGGGGTCCGGGGCGACGGTGGCCTCGGCAGGCTTCGGCGCGCCCAGGCGCTCCCGCACCTGCGCCACCACCCCCGGCAGGACCTCCAGGAACCGCTCCACCTCCGCCTCGGCCGTACCGCGCGGAAGCGAGACCCGGACATTGCCCTCGGACAGCACCTCCATGGCCCGCAGCACATGGCTCGGGGTCAGCGTGGACGAGGTGCAGGAGGAGCCGGACGAGACCGAGAACTCCGCGCGGTCCAGCTCATGGAGCAGCGCCTCTCCGTCGACATAGAGACAGGAGAAGGTCACCAGATGCGGCAGCCGCCGCTCCGGATCGCCGACCACCTCGACGTCCGGCACCAGCTCCGGCACCCGCGCCCGGATCCGGTCCACCAGCCCCCGCAGCCGCTCCGCCTCCGCGGCGGCCTCCGCCCGGACGGCCCGCAGCGAGGCGGCGGCGGCGACGAGGGCGGGGAGGTTCTCGAACCCGGGGGAGCGGCCCGACTCCCGCTCGTCGTTGGGCGGGACCGTACGGAAGCGCACCCCCTTGCGCACCGCGAGCAGCCCCACCCCCGCAGGGCCGCCCCATTTGTGGGCGCTTGCCGTCAAGAGTGACCAATTGCCCTCCACGGGGCCCCAGCCGAGCGACTGCGCCGCGTCCACCAGTAGCGGTACGCCCGCCGCCGCGCACTCCTCGGCCGCCTCGGCCACCGGCTGCAGGGTGCCGACCTCATGGTTGGCGGACTGCAGGCAGGCCAGCGCCACCCCGTCCGGGGCCTCCCGCAGGGCCGCCGCGTACGCACCCGGCGCGACCCGTCCCGTACGGTCCACCGGGACCTCGGTGACCGTGCCGCCGTCCGCCTCGTGCGCGGCCGCCGTGTGCAGCACCGAGGAGTGCTCCACGGCGGAGACGACCAGACGGCGGCCGGCGCGTCGGCGGCCCGCGAGCGCCCCCGCGATACCGTCGTACACCGCGCGTGTCCCCGAAGGAGTGAAGACGAGCTCGTCCGGGCGGCACCCGACGGCCTCGGCCGCCGCCTCCCGCGCGGCGTCCAGCAGCAGCCGGGCCCGCCGTCCCTCCCGGTAGAGGCGGGAGGGGTCGGCCCACCCCTCGTCGAGTGCGGCGAGGAGCGCCTGCCGGGCGACGGGGTGCAGGGGAGCGGACGAGGCCATGTCGAAGTAGGGCACATACGAAACGCTAGTCGGCGAGACCGGCAAACGGACGGGCGCCGCCCGCGAGGGTTCGGAGCGGGCCCGGAGCCGAGGCCGCACCTGCGCCGAAGCCGGGCCCGGAACAGGGGCCACACCCGGCCGCAGCCGGGCCCGCACCGGGTCCCGAGCACGGGTCACACCCGGCGGCGGCCGGGACCGTAGCCGGGCCCGCACCGGGCCCCGAGCACGGGTCACACCCGGCGGCAGCCGGGACCGTAGCCGGGCCCGCACCGGGTCCCGAGCACGGGTCACACCCGGCGGCGGCCGGGACCGCAGCCGGGCCCGCAACCAGGGCCGGAGTTCGAGGTGACGCCGCACCGGAAATCGCGGCCGGAGCCCGGGATTCCACCCCTTCGTGGAGCGCCCCGGCGCGTTGGGCACCCTCCCCGCGCGACCCCAAATGGCGTCCAGTAGGGTTTGGTCCGCATAAACATCCAAACCCCTGCCCGCACTGGGCCGGCGACCGACCAGAAGACGGCCGCGGCCGACCGCGCGGGCGAGACTCTCGGGAAGGCGCTACGTGAGTCCCAACGGCTCCGACCGCTCGTCGCGGCGCCCGGTGCGGCGGAAGCTGCTGCAGGCGCTGGCCGCGGGCTTGGTCCTGGCGACCGCCACCGGTTGCACATCAAAGGACTTCCCCCGCCTCGGAATGCCTACCCCCGTCACGGAGGAGGCGCCGCGGATCCTCTCCCTGTGGCAGGGCTCGTGGGCGGCAGCGCTCGCCACGGGCGTCCTGGTCTGGGGCCTGATCATCTGGGCGGTCATCTTCCACCGTCGCAGCAGGACCAAGATCGAGGTTCCCGCGCAGACCCGGTACAACATGCCGATCGAGGCGCTGTACACCGTGGTCCCGATCATCATCGTCTCGGTGTTGTTCTACTTCACCGCACGCGATGAGAACGCGCTCCTCAAGACCTCCAAGAAGCCCGACCACGTGGTCAACGTGGTGGGCTATCAGTGGAGCTGGGGCTTCAACTACATGGAGAACGTGGACGGGAGCACCGCCAGTCCGAAGCAGGAAGCCAAGGAGATCTCCTCGATCCCCCAGCGCATGCTCAACGCCGTCCCCAAGGGCGCCGAGGGCGTCTACGAGGCCGGCACCCCCGGTGAGCGGAACCCGCAGACCGGCAACCCGGGTCCGACCCTGTGGCTGCCCAAGGGCGAGTCGGTCCAGTTCATCCTGACGTCCCGCGATGTCATCCACTCGTTCTGGGTGGTCCCCTTCCTGATGAAGATGGACGTCATCCCGGGTCACACCAACCGTTTCGAGGTCACCCCGAACCGCGAGGGCACCTTCATGGGCAAGTGCGCCGAGCTGTGCGGCGTCGACCACTCCCGGATGCTCTTCAACGTCAAGGTCGTGTCGCCGGAGCGTTACCAGCAGCACCTCAAGGACCTGGCGAAGAAGGGCCAGACCGGCTACATCCCGGCGGGCATTGAGCAGACGGACGCCGCCAAGAACGCGGAGACCAAGATCCAGTGAGCATCCTCAACGAACCCCAGGGTGCCGGTACGACCGCTTCGCAAGAGCGGGAGATTCCGGTGCGTCGGAAGCAGCCGGGCAATGTCGTCGTCAAGTGGCTGACCACCACGGACCACAAGACGATCGGCACGCTCTACCTCGTCACGTCGTTCGCGTTCTTCTGCATCGGCGGCCTGATGGCGCTCTTCATGCGCGCCGAGCTGGCCCGTCCGGGCACGCAGATCATGTCGAATGAGCAGTTCAACCAGGCGTTCACCATGCATGGCACGATCATGCTGCTGATGTTCGCCACCCCGCTGTTCGCGGGCTTCACGAACTGGATCATGCCGCTGCAGATCGGTGCGCCCGATGTGGCGTTCCCGCGGCTGAACATGTTCGCGTACTGGCTGTACCTCTTCGGCTCGCTGATCGCGGTGGGCGGGTTCCTGACCCCGCAGGGCGCGGCCGACTTCGGCTGGTTCGCCTACTCCCCGCTGTCGGACGCGGTCCGTTCACCGGGTGTGGGCGCGGACATGTGGATCATGGGTCTGGCCCTCTCCGGCTTCGGCACGATCCTCGGTGCGGTCAACTTCATCACCACGATCATCTGCATGCGCGCTCCCGGCATGACGATGTTCCGCATGCCGATCTTCACCTGGAACGTGCTGCTGACCGCGGTGCTGGTGCTGCTCGCCTTCCCGGTGCTGGCCGCCGCGCTGTTCGCCCTGGAGGCGGACCGAAAATTCGGGGCACATGTCTTCGACGCGGCCAATGGCGGAGCGTTGCTCTGGCAACACCTCTTCTGGTTCTTCGGCCATCCAGAGGTGTACATCATCGCGTTGCCGTTCTTCGGCATCATTTCCGAGGTCATTCCGGTCTTCTCCCGGAAGCCGATGTTCGGTTACATCTCCCTGATCGCCGCGACGATTTCGATCGCCGGTCTCTCGGTGACGGTGTGGGCCCACCACATGTATGTCACCGGCGGAGTGTTGTTGCCGTTCTTCTCGTTCATGACGTTCCTGATCGCCGTCCCGACCGGTATCAAGTTCTTCAACTGGATCGGCACGATGTGGAAGGGGTCGCTGAGCTTCGAGACCCCGATGCTCTGGGCGATCGGCTTCCTGATCACCTTCACCTTCGGTGGTCTGACCGGTGTGATCCTGGCGTCGCCGCCGATGGACTTCCACGTCTCCGACTCGTACTTCGTGGTGGCGCACTTCCACTACGTGGTCTTCGGCACCGTGGTCTTCGCGATGTTCGCCGGATTCCACTTCTGGTGGCCCAAGTTCACCGGCAAGATGCTCGACGAGCGGCTCGGCAAGATCACCTTCTGGACGCTGTTCGTGGGCTTCCACGGCACGTTCCTGGTGCAGCACTGGCTGGGGGCCGAGGGCATGCCCCGCCGGTACGCCGACTACCTGGCGGCCGACGGCATCACCACGCTGAACACCATCTCGACCATCAGCTCCTTCCTGCTGGGCCTGTCGATCCTGCCGTTCCTCTACAACGTCTGGAAGACCGCCAAGTACGGCAAGAAGGTCGAGGTCGACGACCCCTGGGGCTACGGACGTTCGCTGGAGTGGGCGACCTCCTGCCCGCCCCCGCGGCACAACTTCCTCACCCTGCCGCGGATCCGCTCCGAATCCCCGGCGTTCGACCTGCACCACCCGGAGATCGCGGCGCTCGACCAGCTCCAGAACCACGGTGCGCCCGACGAGGACAAGGCCCTCGCGGGTGGTAAGGAGGCCGGCAAGTGAAGGTCCAAGGCCGGATGTTCATCTGGCTGGCCGTCTTCATCCTCGTCATGGCGATCGTCTATGGCGTGTGGTCGAAGGAGCCGGCCGGTACCACCGCGCTCTTCCTGGCCTTCGGGCTGAGCATCATGATCGGCTACTACCTGGCCTTCACGGCGCGCCGGGTGGATGTCGGTGCGCAGGACAACAAGGACGCGGATGTCGCGGACGACGCCGGCGAGCTGGGATTCTTCTCCCCGCACAGCTGGCAGCCGCTCTCCCTGGCCGTCGGTGGCGCCCTGGCCTTCCTGGGCGTGATCTTCGGCTGGTGGCTGCTCTTCTTCTCGGCCCCGATCATCATGATCGGTCTCTTCGGCTGGGTCTTCGAGTACTACCGCGGCGAGAACGCCAACCAGTAACCGGCCAGTCGGCCGACGCGACCGGCGAAACGAGCGGGGCCCGGACACCTCCCCAGGTGTCCGGGCCCCGCTCGGCGTTGCCGGCCGGGCGCCGGGCTGTTGTGGCCCGGGTGGCCCCGCCGGTTCACCCCGCTGCCTCACTCCGCGCGCCGTTCACGGACGCCGTTCTTACGTTGAGCCCATGAGCCACACACCTCGATCACTCCGAAGCCGGGCGGTGCTGACCTGCGCCCTGCTGGTGGCGCCGCTGATAGCGGGTGTGAGCGGATGCGCGGGATCTCCCGACCCCCTGTCCGCCAAGCCGTACGACGCCGCCGACCAGATCTCGTTCAGCGGTGACGGCGACGGCCGTAAGGCCGATCCGGACAAGCCGCTAGAAGTGACCGCCAAGGGCGACGACAGCCGGATCACGGATGTCACGGCCATCGACGCCGCGGGCCGCTACGTCCGGGGCGAACTGGCCGAGGACGGCAAGCACTGGCGCAGCACGGTGCCGCTGGCCGCCGGCGCCCACTACACGCTGAAGGTGTCCACAGAGGACTCCAACGGCGCTCCTGGCCGCCGTACGGTCGACTTCTCCACCAGCTCCGCCCGCCGGCTGCTGAAGGTCACCTTCGGCCCCAAGGCGGGGGAGTACGGGGTGGGGCAGCCCATCACGGCCAAGCTGAGCCGGCCCGTCAAGGACCCCTCGGCCCGCGCCGTGATCGAGCGCGCCCTGAAGGTGGACTCACGGCCCGCGGTGGAGGGCGTCTGGCACTGGGTGGACAGCCGTAACCTGCACTACCGCCCGCAGGAGTACTGGCCCGCCCACGCCACCATCACGGCCCACTCCAACCTCAAGGGCATCAGGATCGGCGGCGGGCTCTACGGCGGCGACGCCAAGTCGCTGCGGCTGACCACCGGCGACCGCCTGGAGGCCCTCACCGACTCCGGCACCCACCAGATGACGGTGAAGCGGAACGGGGTGCCCATCCGGACCATCCCGATCACCACCGGTATGCCCGGATTCGATACCCGGAACGGCATCAAGGTGGTGCTGGCCAAGGAATCCGCCGTACGGATGACGGGTGCCAGCATCGGGCTCGGCGCCGGCTCCTACGACCTGATGGTCTACTGGGCCGCCCGGGTGACCAAGAGCGGCGAATATGTCCACGCCGCGCCCTGGTCCACCGGTTCGCAGGGCTACGCCAACGTCAGCCATGGCTGTACGGGCATGAGCACGGCGAACGCCGAGTGGTTCTTCAACACCGTGCGCCTGGGCGACATCGTCCAGGTCGTGAACAGCAACGGAGAGGACATGGCGGCGTTCAGCAACGGCTACGGCGACTGGAACATGGCCTGGGCGGACTGGCGCAAGGGCAGCGCCGTCTCCGGCGGCCAGTCCGACACCACGCCCGCCGACTCCGCCCGGCTCCGTCCCCAGGTCTGAGCAGGGGTGCGGACGGTGAGGTCAGGCGCCCACGGAGAGCCGCCTGCGGAGCAGCCCGGCCAGCGCGTCCGCCAGGGCCACCGGGTCCACCGGATGCGTGACCGCGGCCTCCGCGCGGCTCCAGGTGGCCAGCCAGGCGTCCTGCGGGCGGCCGATGAGCAGCAGCACCGGCGGGCACTGGAAGATCTCGTCCTTGATCTGCCGGCAGACGCCCATCCCGCCCGCGGGCGCCGTCTCACCGTCCAGCACACAGACGTCGATGCCGCCCTCCTCCAGCGCCGTGAGAACGGCCGGGAGGGTGGCGCACTCCAGAAATTCCACCGGTGGCACATCGGCGGCGGGCCGCCGGCCGGCCGCGAGGCGCACCTGTTCGCGGGTGCTCGCGTCATCGCTGTAGACCAGCACCGTTGCGATCGGCCGCATCATGACCTCCGGGCGAAGTAAGTGATCTGCCGGGCTCCTGTGGCGGATGCTACTCCCGTACAGCCGTCCGGAGGAGGGGGCGTACGGATCTCTCCCTCCTTCGGGGGACTGTCCGGAACAACCCCGACGAGCAGGGTCGATGCCCTCGCCACGGTCCTTGACACTCCGAACGGGACCCCCGGGAGTGAGCGCTGGATAAGCGACCGACATAATGTCGGTCGTGGCGACAGCAACAGCAGTAGAAACCGGGCACGCGCACCCGTCGGTCAACCGGCCGAACCTCACCAGCGTCGGAACCATCATCTGGCTGAGTTCCGAGCTGATGTTCTTCGCGGCCCTCTTCGCGATGTACTTCACCCTGCGATCGGTGACCGGAGCCGAGCACTGGAAGGAAATGGCGTCCGCGCTGAACTTCCCGTTCTCCGCGACGAACACCACGATCCTGGTGCTCTCCTCCCTCACCTGCCAGCTCGGCGTCTTCGCCGCCGAGCGCGGCGACGTGAAGAAGCTGCGCACCTGGTTCGTGATCACCTTCATCATGGGCGCGATCTTCATCGGCGGTCAGATCTTCGAATACACCGAGCTGGTCAAGAAGGATGGGCTCTCGCTCTCCTCCGACCCGTACGGCTCGGTGTTCTACCTGACCACCGGCTTCCACGGCATGCATGTGACGGGCGGCCTGATCGCCTTCCTGTTTGTCCTGGGCAGGACGTACGCGGCCAAGAGGTTCACCCACCAGCAGGCGACGGCGGCCATCGTCGTGTCCTACTACTGGCACTTCGTCGATGTCGTCTGGATCGGCCTCTTCGCCACGATCTACATGATCAAGTAAGCCGGTCACCGCACCGGAACCACGTCCTTAACAGCATCGACGCAGAAGATCCTGACACCGGGGTAATCCGTGAAAAAGCTCTCCGCACGACGGCGCCATCCGCTGGCTGCGCTCGTCGTCCTACTCTTCGCGCTGGCGGTCACTGGGGGCTGTACGCCGCGTTTTCGCCGAGCGAGGCGAAGGCCGACGACAGCTCCGCCCAGTCCCTCGCCATCGAGGAGGGCAAGAAGCTCTATGCCGTCGGCTGCGCCAGCTGCCATGGCACGGGCGGTCAGGGGACCTCTGACGGCCCGAGCCTGGTCGGCGTCGGCTCCGCCGCCGTGGACTTCCAGGTCGGCACCGGCCGTATGCCCGCGCAGCAGCCGGGCGCTCAGGTGCCGAAGAAGAAGAAGATCTACTCGGACGCCGATATCGAGCAGCTCGCCGCCTACATCTCCTCGCTCGGTGCGGGTCCGGTGACGCCCACCAAGAGCCAGTACAGCCCGGACGGCGCGGACGTGGCGAAGGGCGGGGAGCTCTTCCGTACGAACTGCGCGCAGTGCCACAACTTCGCCGGCAAGGGTGGTGCCCTCACCAACGGCAAGTTCGCGCCGGCTCTCGACGGGGTCAGCGCCAAGCATCTCTACGAGGCCATGCAGACCGGCCCGCAGAACATGCCCTCCTTCCCCGACACCGTGATGCCGGAGAAGAACAAGCAGGACATCATCGCGTACCTCGACACGGTCAACAGCGACAAGAGCAAGACCCCCGGTGGCCTCGAACTCGGCGGGCTCGGCCCGGTGAGCGAGGGTCTGTTCGGCTGGGTCTTCGGTATGGGCGCGATGATCGTCCTCACCATCTGGGTCGCCGCCCGGACCGCAAAGGCCAAGAAGTCATGAGTAGCCACGAGATTTCAGAAGCAGAAGACAAGCTGCCGGAAGAGCGAGGGGCCGAGAGCGCCGTAAGGCTGGCCGAGGACCCGTTCGCCGACCCGGGGCTGCCCCCGCACGAGCACCGTGTGCAGGACATCGACGAGCGGGCCGCGCGGCGCTCCGAGCGCACCGTCGCCCTGCTCTTCACGGTCTCGATGGTGGCCACGATCGCGTTCATCGCCGCGTACGTGGCGCTCCCGGTCGACAAGTACATCTACGTCTTCCCGATCGGGCACATCAGCGCGCTCAACTTCGCGCTCGGTGTGACGCTCGGCATCGCGCTCTTCACCATCGGCGCGGGCGCGGTCCACTGGGCCCGCACCCTGATGTCCGATGAGGAGATCGCCGACGAGCGGCACCCCATCGAGGCCAGCCCCGAGGTGAAGTCGAAGGTCCTCGACGACTTCCGGGCCGGTGCCAAGGAGTCCGGCTTCGGCCGGCGCAAGCTGGCCCGCAACACCCTCTTCGGCGCGCTCGCGCTGGTGCCGCTCTCCGGCGTCGTGCTGCTGCGGGACCTCGGTCCGCTGCCGGGCACCAAGCTGCGGCACACCAAGTGGGCCAAGGGCAAGCGGCTGATGAACTACAACACCATGCAGCCGCTGCGCCCCGAGGACATCTCCGTCGGTTCGCTCACCTTCGCCATGCCCGAGGGCATGAGCGAGGAGCAGCACGACTTCCAGACGGAGATCGCCAAGGCGGCCCTGATGCTGGTCCGGCTGCAGCCGGAGAACATCAAGGACAAGCGCGAGCTGGACTGGTCGCACGAGGGCATCGTCGCGTTCTCCAAGATCTGCACCCACGTCGGCTGCCCGATCAACCTCTATGAGCAGCAGACGCACCACGTCCTGTGCCCCTGCCACCAGTCGACCTTCGACCTCTCCGACGGTGGCCGAGTGATCTTCGGTCCGGCCGGTCACGCGCTGCCGCAGCTGCGGATCAGGGCCAACGACCAGGGGTACCTCGAAGCCATGGGCGACTTCCCGGAGCCCGTCGGTCCTGCTTACTGGGAGCGCGGATGAGTACTACAAGCGACAGCGGTGCGCAGCGCCGCGGCAAAGCGCCCGCGGGCGAGCGCGTCGCCGACTGGGCCGATGGCCGGCTGGGCGTCTACAGCCTGGCCAAGGCCAATATGCGCAAGATCTTCCCGGACCACTGGTCCTTCATGCTGGGCGAGGTCTGCCTCTACAGCTTCATCGTCATCATCCTCACGGGTGTGTACCTGACGCTGTTCTTCCACCCCAGCATGTCCGAGGTCGTCTACGAGGGCCCGTACGTCCCGATGCAGGGCGTGCGGATGTCCGAGGCGTTCCAGTCGACCCTCGACATCAGCTTCGAGGTGCGCGGCGGTCTGCTGATCCGGCAGATCCACCACTGGGCCGCGCTGGTCTTCCTCGCCGGCATGTTCACGCACATGATGCGCGTGTTCTTCACCGGTGCGTTCCGCAAGCCGCGTGAGATCAACTGGCTCTTCGGCTTCCTGCTGTTCTTCCTCGGCATGCTGACCGGCTTCACCGGCTACTCGCTCCCCGACGACCTGCTCTCCGGCACCGGTCTGCGGTTCATCGAGGGTGTGTTCCTGTCGATCCCGGTGGTCGGCACCTACATCTCGATGTTCGTCTTCGGCGGCGAGTTCCCCGGTACGGACCTCATCGCGAGGCTCTACCCGGTCCATGTCCTGCTGCTGCCGGGCATCATGCTCGGCCTGCTGGTGGCGCACCTGATCCTGGTCTTCTACCACAAGCACACGCAGTACCCCGGGGCCGGAAAGACCGAGAAGAACGTCGTCGGCATGCCTCTGCTGCCGGTCTACATGGCCAAGGCGGGCGGCTTCTTCTTCCTGGTCTTCGGTGTGATCGCGGTCCTGTCCGCGGTCGCGACCATCAACCCCATCTGGACCATCGGCCCCTACCGGCCCGACCAGGTGTCCACCGGCGCCCAGCCCGACTGGTACATGGGCTTCGCCGAGGGTCTGGTCCGTGTGATGCCCGGCTGGGAGATCACCGCCTGGGGCCACACGCTCGTCCTGGGCGTGTTCATCCCGATCGTGCTCTTCCCGCTGGTCCTCTTCGCGATCGGGCTCTACCCGTTCATCGAGTCCTGGATCACCGGCGACAAGCGTGAGCACCACATCCTGGACCGCCCGCGCAACGCCCCGACCCGTACGGCCTTCGGTGTCGCCTGGCTGACCGCGTACTTCGTGATGCTGATCGGTGGCGGTAACGACCTGTGGGCCACTCACTTCCACCTGTCGATCAACTCGATCACGTGGTTCGTGCGGATCGGCTTCTTCGTCGGCCCGGTCCTGGCGTTCATCGCCACCAAGCGGATCTGCCTCGGCCTCCAGCGGCGCGACCGCGACAAGGTGCTGCACGGTCGTGAGACCGGCATCATCAAGCGGCTGCCGCACGGTGAGTTCGTCGAGGTCCACGAGCCGCTCGCGCAGGAGCAACTGCACGTGCTGACCCAGCACGAGCAGCCCGAGCCCTACGAGATCGGCCCCGAGACCGACGAGAACGGGGTCAAGCGGAAGGTGACGCCCGCGCAGCGGATCCGTTCGAAGCTCTCCAAGGGCTACTACGGCGAGGACAACGTCATTCCGAAGCCGACCCGCGAGGAGTACCACGAGATCACCAGCGGCCACGGCCACCACTGATCTCCGCCGTACCGCTCTCGCACGTCAGCTGACGCCACAGACCAGGGCCCCGGCCCGGACCACACGGTCCGGCCGGGGCCCTGGTCGTGCTGCCGATAGGCTGGCGGCGGGCCGCTGACGTGCGCGGCCCCTTCCCTGCCCACCCCCACGGATCCAGGAGCGGACCATGGACGTTGTGACCCCCGCCGGAGGCGACAGCACCGCGACGGCCCGCACCTGGCCGGACGTACTGACCTCGCTGATCGCCGGCCGGGACCTCGATGCCGACGACACCGCCTGGGCCATGGACCGGATCATGCGGGGCGAGGCCACCGACGCCCAGATCGCCGGTTTCGCGATCGCGCTGCGCTCCAAGGGCGAGACGGTCTCCGAGGTGGCCGGTCTCGTGCGGGCCATGTACGACCACGCCAAGGTGATCGAGGTGCCCGGGGAGACCGTGGACATCGTCGGCACCGGCGGCGACCGCGCCAAAACCGTCAATATCTCCACCATGTCCGCGCTGGTCGTCGCCGGGACCGGCGCGCGGGTCGTCAAGCACGGCAACCGCGCCTCGTCCTCCGCCAGCGGCGCCTCCGATGTGCTGGAGAAGCTCGGCGTCAACCTGGACATCACCCCGGAGCGGGTGGTCGAGGTCGCCGAGGAGGCGGGGATCACCTTCTGCTTCGCGGTGAAGTTCCACCCGTCGCTGCGGCATGTCGCCTCGGCCCGCCGCGAGCTGGGCGTCGCCACCCCGTTCAACCTGCTCGGCCCGCTGACCAATCCGGCGCGGGTGAAGTGCCAGGCGACCGGGGTCGCCGACGCCCGGATGGCGCCCATCATCGCCGGGGTGCTGGCCGAGCGGGGCTCCACCGCGCTGGTCGTCCGCGGTGACGACGGGCTGGACGAGCTGACCGTGACCACCACCTCCCAGGTGTGGGAGGTCCGGGGCGGCGCCGTGCGCCAGGAGACCCTCGACCCGCGGGACGTGGGCATCGAGCGAGCCCCCGTGGAGGCCCTGCGCGGCGCGGACGCCTCGTACAACGCCGATGTGGCCCGCCGGCTGCTGGCGGGCGAGCGGGGACCGGTCCGGGACGCGGTGCTGCTGAACTCGGCGGCGGCGCTGGTGGCGCTCGAGCCGGAGCCGGGGGACAAGCCCCTGGCGGAGCGGATCGCGGCGGGTGTCGCACGGGCCGCCGAGTCGATCGACTCGGGCGCGGCGCGCGACGTCCTGGAGCGGTGGGTGCGGGCCACCCACGCCTAGGCGTCGCCCTTACGGCGCCCATGTTCTGTCCGTGCCCTGTCCGGGATGCGGACAGGGTATGGGCGCCGCCGTACGGCATGGCATACTCCTGCCCAGGTCACGAGTGACAGCGACTACGGCCCCGGCCCGCTGTCCGGCAACCCTCCGTCCGTGGCGGGGTGCCCCGGGTGATGACCAGGCCGCCAGGCAGCGAGGCCGGCGGCAAGCGCGGACCCCTCTCACTAGGGGTCCTGGTGGTCGAGGGAGTTCTTCCGTGATGCAGCGAATGCGCTAGGGCCGAGCGGCCCGTTTTCCCCTTCTGTGCTCCGCGCGGTGGTGCCGTGCGGAGAGCGACTTTCCGCGCCCTGACGGCGGGCTCACCGCCGTCCTTGTGCGCGTCACGCATTCCCACGCCTCGACTCTCCCGGGAGACTTCGCCATGTCCGCGCGCCCTTCTGCCACCGCCTCCGTCGCCGCCGCTTCCGCCGCCTGCGCCGACTCCTCCGTCGCCGCCTGTGAGCCGCTGCCCGTGCTGGGCAGCGATGTCCTGGTGCCCCTGGTCACCGGGGGCGAGGTGACCTACGCGGCGCTCGACTACGCCGCCAGCGCCCCCGCGCTGCGGCGGGTCTGGGACGACATCGCCGCCTACGCGCCCTACTACGGCAGCGTGCACCGCGGGGCGGGCTACCTCTCGCAGCTGTCCACCGACCTCTTCGAGAACAGCCGTAAGGACGTCGCCGCCTTCCTCGGCTGCCGCGAGGACGACCAGGTCGTCTTCACCCGCTCCACCACCGATTCGCTCAACCTCCTGGCCGCCGTGGCGCCGCGGGGCACCGAGGTCTTCGTCTTCGAGACCGAGCACCACGCCTCGCTGCTGCCCTGGGAGCAGCGGGAGGACGTCACCGTTCGCTACCTCAGCGCCCCGCGCTCCTCGCGGCAGGCGGTGGAGACGCTGGAGAAGGCGCTCGCGGGCCGTGCCGAGGGCCCGGCGCTGGTCTGCGTGACCGGCGCGTCCAATGTGACCGGTGAGCTGTGGCCGGTGCGGGAGCTGGCCGCGGCCGCGCACGCACACGGCGCCCGTATCGTCCTGGACGCCGCGCAGCTTGCCCCGCACCACCCCGTGGACATCGCGGAGGCGGACGTCGACTGGGTGGCCTTCTCCGGGCACAAGCTGTACGCGCCCTTCGGCGCCGGTGTGCTGGCCGGCCGGGCGGACTGGCTGCGGGAGGCCCGGCCGTATCTGGCGGGCGGTGGCGCCAGCCGTAAGGTGACGCGCAGGGACGACGGCGGGGTCGACGTCGAGTGGCACACCACCGCCGCCCGGCACGAGGCGGGCTCCCCGAACGTCATCGGCGTCTACGCGATCGCGTCGGCGTGCAGGGCGCTTGCCGAGGCCGGTTTCGAGGGCCTGGTCGCCCGTGAGCGGCAGCTGATCGAGAAGGTGCGGACGGGGCTGGCCGAGGTGCCCGAGGTGCGGGTGCTCTCGCTCTTCGGCGACGACGCCCCCCGGGTCGGCGTGCTGTCGTTCGTGGTGGAGGGCTGGAACAGCTCCCACTTCGCGGCGGCGCTCTCCGCCGAGTACGGCATCGGCGTACGGGACGGGCTCTTCTGCGCGCATCCGCTGGTCCGCACCTTGCTGGACAGTGAGCCCGACGAGCCGGGCGAATGCGGTGCGCCCGAGGCCGGGCCGGGGGAGCGCTCGCTGAACGCGATCCGGGTCAGCTTCGGGGCGGGCACCCCGGACGAGCATGTCGAGCGGTTCGTCGGAGCCGTGAAGGAGCTGGTGCGCGAGGGGGCCCGGTGGAGCTACCGCACCGAGGGCGGCCGCTGCGTCCCGGACCGCGGCTGAGCCCCCGGGGCGCTGGGAGGGGGCGGCGCTAGCCGTCCAGGCCGATCGCGAACGCCGCCTCGAGGTCGTGCTGCGAGTACGTCCGGAAGGCGATGTGCGTCTCGGTCGAGGCCACCCCCGGCAGCTTGCTGATCTGGCCGGTGATGATGTCCGCGAGGTCGTCGTGCCGGGTCACCCGCACCATCGCGATCAGATCGTGTGCGCCGGTGACCGAGTAGACCTCGCTCACGTTCTCCAGCGCGGCGATTTTCTCGGCGGTCTCCGGAATCCGGTCCACGCTGGTCTTGATGAGCACGATCGAAGTGATCACGGCTGGCTTTCTCCCTCACTCGCCCTGGCTGCGCCGCCCACTCTAGTCGTCCTCCCGAACCGCCCCCACGCGTAGAGAAAGCCGAGCGTGAAGCCCACGAGATGGGCGAGATAGGCGACGCCTGGGCGGTCGTCGGCCTGCCGGGCGGCCAGCCACTGGAGGGCCACCCAGAAGATCAGCACCGCCCAGGCCGGAAAGCGCAGCGGCAGAAAGAACAGAAACGGAAAGAGACTGGTCACCCTGGCTCGAGGAAACAGCCACAAGAAGGCGCCGAGTACTCCGGAAATGGACCCGGAGGCGCCCACCAGGGTCTGGGCGGAGTCGGCGTGCGCGGCGGCGTAGCCGAGCAGCGCCAGATAGCCCGTGACGAGGTAGAAGACGGCGAACTGGACTCGCCCCATCCGCTCCTCGGTCATCGCCCCGAAGACGTAGAGAAACAGCATGTTGCCGAGCAGATGCAGCCAGTTTCCGTGCACGAACAGTGCGGTCAGCGGGGCGAGCGGCTGATCGGGGGAGCCGCTCCACAGGGCGCTGGGCACCACGCCCCAGCGCTCGAAGTACGTGGACTGGGCCTCCACCAGCCGCCCGCCCGTGCCATAGCCGGGGTTGAGTCCCGAGGCCGGTCCGATGACGAAGAGCAGGCAGCAGCTGACGATCAGGCCGTATGTCACCCACGGGCGGCCGGGCCCCGCCATCCAGGGGCGGTCGCGCCCCGACGACGTCTCGATCATGGTCAGATCATTCCGTACCGGGCGCAACCTCCACAGAGCGCCTCGCCGCGCTCCCGCCGGGACGCGGACGGGACGGGCCCGGCGCGGGGCAAGGCTCAGGCCGTAGGGTTACAGGACGCCGCCGACGAGCCGAGAAGCGAGGACCCGCAATCATGGCCGTGCCCCTGCCGACCGACCGGACCCGCTGGCGTTGCACACTGTGCGGCAACCTCACCCGGTTCGATGTGACCCGCTCGACCAGAGCCGTGGAGTATGTGCATCTCGACTTGGCCGGGGAACCCAGTGTCGAGGAACGCGAGGTGCTCAGTGAGACCATTGAGTCAGTGCGCTGTCGCTGGTGCAACGCGGTCGACCAGGTAGAACTCGTGGACCGTCCGAGCACCGGCCTGAGCGCCTGAGAACGGAGCGATGACAGGTGGTGGAGCGGACCGGCGACCCCGGGGCGGCCGGTGACGCCGAGGGCGTCACCGAGGCGCTGGACCGCCCGCTGCCGGAAGGGGTGCGGCGGCGGGTGGTGGCGCTGGTCGCCGACGCCTTCGGCGGGCTGACGGTCACCGAGCTGCCCACCCAGTTGCGGCAGTACGCCCGTTTCACCCCGACCCGCCGCGCCAAGTTCGCGGGCAACGCGATGGCCGCCGCGGTGGAGAGCGACCCCGTCTTCCGGCAGCGGATCGCGGGACGGCTGCGGGAGACCCAGCGGGAGCTGGCCGAGGCCATCGAGGGCGGATCGCCGCCCGCCGCGGCCGATCCGGTGGATGTGGCGGCGGTGGCGTATGTGCTGCGGCCGGTGGGCTGGGTCAAGCTGGTCGAGGCGGCGGGCGAGGAGGCCCAGCGGGCCTCCGCCGAGCGGGCCGGCGAGGAGGCGGCGCGCGAGCTGCAGCGGCTGCGGGACGAACTCGCCGAGGCCAAGGCGGCCACCCGGCATGAGACGGAGCGGACGCGCACCGAACTGGAGGCCGCCCGTAAGGAGAACGACGGGCTGCAGCGCAAGCTGCGCAGCGCGCAGAGCGATGTGCGGCGGGGCGCGGCCGCGCTGCGCAAGGCCGAGGCGGAGCTGGAGGCCGTACGGGCGGAGGCGGCGGCCCGTCAGGCCACCGCGGACAGCGAGGCGCGGCGGCTGCGGGCCCGGCTCGCGGAGGCGGAGTCGGCGCTGGAGGCCAGCCGGCGGGCGGTGCGCGAGGGGCGCAGCGTGGAGGACATGCGGCTGCGGCTGCTGCTGGACACGGTGCTGGACGCGGCGCAGGGGCTGCGGCGCGAACTGGCCCTGCCGCCCGCGTCGATGCGCCCGGCGGACACGGTGGACGCCGTGGAGCCGGGGAAGATGACGCCGAAGGACATAGCGACCAGGGCGCTGTCGGAGATGGACCCGGCCCTGCTGGACCAGCTGCTCGCGCTGCCGCAGGCGCATCTGGTGGTGGACGGCTACAACGTCACCAAGACCGGCTATCCCACGATGCCGTTGGAGAAGCAGCGGCTGCGGCTGCTGGGCGGCCTCGCGGTGCTCGCGGCCCAGACGGGCGCGGAGATGACCTGTGTCTTCGACGGGGCCGAGCTGGCCGCGCCGGTGCTGCTCGCGCCGCCGCGCGGGGTGCGGGTGCTGTTCAGCAAGCCCGGGGTGACGGCGGACGAGTTGATCCGGCAGATCGTGCGGGCGGAGCCGCCCGGCCGGCCGGTGGTGGTGGTGTCCACCGACCGCGAGGTGGCCGACGGAGTGGCGCGCGCCGGAGCGCGCCCCGTGGCATCCGCGTTGCTGCTGAAGCGACTTGCCCGTACCTGAGGCGTCGTAGCCCGTATCTCCGTTATTCCCGTATCCCCGGTTTCCGCTTTTCTGTGGCTGAGCGCCCGAACTCTCTTCAGAGGTCGACCTCGCACCACTTCTGTTGTCAGCGGAGCGTCGATCGACCATCACTGCCCGTGTGACATTCGTAAAAGATGCGCTTCCGGGGCGACTTTTTTGCCGTTGGGATTTGAACGGATCACGGCGGGGTCACTAAGGTCGGCTCGAACCTTCGCGCGGTTGATCACCCATCCGGGGTGACAGCGGAGGTACCGCCGAGTCCGCGCCCTGTCGCGGAGCCGGGGCTCACCACCCCACCAACTCCCGGTAGGCGGCTGGAGGAAGAAGGAGCTCGCCTTCGTGGCGTCCCACCGTCGACCCAAGCAGCCGAGCCGCACTCGGGTAACCGTCCTTACCGCGACCGCGGCAGCCGCCGTCGCTCTCACTTCCCAGGCCGCCCAGGCCGCTCCGAAGCAGGACAAGAAGGACGTCAAGGAGCAGGTCGACAAGCTCTACGAAGAGGCGGAGCAGGCGACCGAGAAGTACAACGGCGCCAAGGAGAAGCAGGAGAAGCTGGAGAAGCAGGTCGGCGATCTGCAGGACAAGGTGGCGCGCGGTCAGGAGGACCTGAACAAGCTGCGCAACGGCCTGGGTTCGATGGCCACCGCCCAGTACCGCTCCGGCGGCATCGACCCCTCGGTGCAGCTGCTCCTCTCCTCCGACCCGGACACCTACCTCGAGAAGGCGTCCACCCTCAGCCAGCTGAGCGGCAAGCAGGCCGAGTCCCTGCGGAAGATCGCCGACAAGCAGCGCACCCTCAAGCAGCAGCGCGAGGAGGCGTCCACCAAGCTGCAGGACCTGGCGGACACCCGTAAGGCGCTCGGCAAGAAGAAGGACGAGATCCAGGGCAAGCTGTCCAAGGCCCGGAACCTCCTCAACACCCTGACCGCCAAGGAGCGCGCCCAGATGGCGGCCCAGGACGCGGAGCGCGCCAACCGCTCCAGCAGCCGGGTCGACCTGGGCAACGAGGTGCCGGAGTCGGGGCGTGCCGCCGCCGCGCTCGCCGCCGCCAAGACGAAGATCGGCCTCCCGTACGTCTGGGGCGCGACCGGTCCGTCCTCCTTCGACTGCTCCGGACTCACCGGCTGGGCCTACCAGCAGGCCGGGGTGCAGCTGCCGCGCATCTCCCAGGACCAGGCGAACGCCGGCAGCCGCATCGGCCGCGGTGAGCTCAAGCCGGGCGACCTGGTGCTCTTCTACGGCGACCTGCACCACATAGGTCTCTACGCGGGCAACGGCCAGGTGCTGCACGCGCCCAAGCCCGGTGCCGGTGTGCGCTACGAGTCGATGGACAACATGCCGTTCCAGTTCGGCGTCCGGGTCTGATCCGGAAGGTCTGATCAGGAACTGGAAAACGGGTCTCAAACCGCCCCAAGAGCCATCCTTTAGGGCGAACCTCCAGCGCCCTCGCTGATCCCCCGCCCCGCCGGTGACCTGCGTCACTCGGCGGGGCGTCAGTTTCTCCGCACACCACGGCCGTTGGACCGTGGGTAGCCCCACGGCTACTGTCTGCCCGCAGTTCTCAGCCCGACACTGCGGAAGGGAGTGCGGCTACCCATGGCGTCCTGTCGTCGCGTCGCGAAACCCGGGTCCGGCCGGGCCGCCGTCTGGACCGCCGCCTCGGCGGCCGCGGTGGCCTCCGCCGCCGCGCTGTCCGCCGTGGCGGCCGGTGCCGAACCGGATGACCCGGCGGGCCGTCCGGCCGCCCGGTCCGCCGGCGACCGCATCGCCACGCTCTACGCCCAGGCGGAGCGGGCCACCGAGCGCTACAACACGGCGCAGACGCGCACCCAGGCCCTGCGCCGCGAGGTCGACCGGATCCAGGACCGGGTCGCCCGCGGCCAGGGGCGGGTCAACCGGATGCGGGTGGCGCTCGGCGCCCTCGCGGGCGGGCAGTACCGCACCGGCGGGATCGACCCGGGCCTGGCCCTGCTCCTCTCCGGCGACCCGGCCCAGTACCTCGACCGGGCCGCCACCCTGGAGCGGATCACCAGCCGTCAGGCCGCACAGCTACGGGTGGTCCAGAGCGCCCAGCGCACGCTGCGGCAGGAGCGCGCGGAGGCCGCGGCCAAGCTGGTGAAGCTGGAGCACAGCCGCCGGGCCGTGGCCCGCCACAAGCGGGCGGTCCAGCACCGGTTGGCCACCGCGCGGCGGCTGGTGAACGCGCTGCCGCCCGGGGAGCGGGAGCGCTACGCCCACCGCGCCTCGCGGGCGGGCGGACGCGAGCCCGGCGCCCTCGCCGGCCTGCCACCGGGCACCCTCTCCTCCGGCCCCGGAACCGGCCCCGGCGAGCTCCCCGGCGGCCGCATCGGCGGGCGGCATGCCGCGCCGTTTTCCGGGCGGGCCGCCGCGGCGTTCGGCGCGGCACGGGCGGCCCTCGGGCTGCCGTACGCCTGGGGCCACGCCGGTCCCACCGCCTTCGACTGCTCCGGGCTGACCCAATGGGCCTACGCCCACGCCGGGGTGGCCATTCCGCGCACCTCACAGGACCAGGCGCACGCCGGGCAGCCGGTGCCGCTGTCCCAGGCCCGCCCCGGCGATCTGGTGGTCTACCGCTCCGACGCCAGCCATGTCGCGATGTACGCGGGCAACGGACAGGTGATCCACGCCCCCTACCCCGGGGCACGGGTCCGCTACGACCCCGTGGACATGTTGCCGATCTCTTCCATCACTCGTGTCTGAAGCCGGCGCGCGGGCTCGTACGATCTAAGACGTGGCGGGTCGGTGGAGATCGGGCGGATGGCGGGCGCTGCTGTGCCTGCCGCTGGTGGGCACGTTCACCCTGACCGCGCTGGGCGGCTGCGCCCCCGCCCCCGCGCCCGACGACCCCGAGGGGCGCGACGGCCGGGCCGTGCAGCGCCTGCTGGACCAGCGGGCCGCCGCGGTCCGGGAGCGGGACGCGGACGCCTTCCTCGCCACCGTGGACCGCGGCTCCGCCCGCTATGTGGCCGAGCAGCGGCGGGTGTTCCGGCAGATGTCCGCCGTACCGCTGCGCTCCTGGACCTACCGGCTGGTGCGCACCGGCGGTTTCACCCCCGCCCCGGTCGGCGGCCGAAGCCTCGCCGCACAGGTCGAACTCCGGTACCGGCTGACGGGATACGACACCGCGCCGGTCGTCTCCGCCCAGTACCTGACCCTCGCCCGGCGCGGCGGGCGGTGGTACGTCGCCTCCGACAACGGCGTGGTGGACGGCAAGCGCGGTACGGAACAGCTCTGGGACCAGGGCACGGTCGACGTCGTCCGCGGCGCCCACAGCCTCGTCCTGGGCGTCGGCCAGGAGCGGCGGGTGCTGCGCGCGGTCGCCGGTATCGCGGACCGGGCGGTGCCAGCCCTCGGCCGGGTCTGGCCCCATGAGTGGGCCGGACGCGTGGTGGTCGAGGTCCCCGACTCCCTGGACCGGATGGCGGCCCTGCTCGGCGCCTCCGCGGACGGCTACCGGGGGATCGCCGCCGTCACCACGGGCGAGGTCGGCGGGACCGGTGACGAGGCGCCCGCCGACCGGGTGATCGTCAACCCCGAGGCGTACCAGGTCCTCGGCGACTTCGGGCGGCGCGTCGTGATCACCCATGAGACGGCCCATGTCGCCACCCGGACCGCCACCAGCGCCGCCACCCCGCTCTGGCTCTCCGAGGGCTTCGCCGACTGGGTGGGCTACCGCACCCCCGGCCGCACCCCCCGCCAGGTCGCCCCCGAACTCACCGACGCCGTCGTCGCCGGGCAGCTGCCCACCTCGCTGCCGCGCGACGACGACTTCCGCTTCGGCAGCGACCCCGACCGCCTCTCCCGCGCCTATGAACAGGGCTGGCTCGCCTGCCGCCTGATCGCGGACCGGTGGGGCGAGAAGAAGCTGGTCGACTTCTACCGCACGGTGGGCCGGGCATCGAAGCGCTCGGGGGCGGTGGAGTCGGCGCTGCGGAAGGTGCTGGGGGTGAGCCTGACGGAGTTCACGGTGCTGTGGCGGAAGTACGTGGCGACCGAGCTGGGCTGAGCGCCGCCCCTGGTCCCCGCGCCCGGGTGGGCCGGAGCGGGCCCGCCGCGGCACCCGGTACTGTCGGCCACGATGGACAAGACCCTGCTCGTGACCAACGACTTTCCGCCCCGCCCCGGCGGCATCCAGGCGTTTCTGCACAACATCGCGCTGCGCCTCGACCCGGACCGGATCGTCGTCTACGCCTCCACGTGGAAGCGCGGCCAGGAGGGCGCCGAGGCCACCGCCCGCTTCGACGCCGAGCAGCCGTACCAGGTCATCCGCGACCGGACCACCATGCTGCTGCCCACTCCGCGGGTCACCCGCCGCGCGACCGCGCTGCTGCGGGAGCACGGCTGCACCTCGGTGTGGTTCGGCGCCGCCGCGCCGCTCGGGCTGATGGCCCCGGCGCTGCGCGCGGCGGGGGCGCGGCGGCTGGTGGCCACGACGCACGGCCACGAGGCGGCCTGGGCGCAGCTTCCCGCCGCACGGCGGCTGCTGCGGCGGATCGGCGGGTCCACGGACACCCTCACCTATCTGGGTGAGTACACCCGCTCCCGTATCGCCGCCGCGCTCGACCCCCGGGACGCCGCCCGGATGGCGCAACTGCCGCCCGGGGTGGACGAGAAGACCTTCCACCCCGGCTCGGGCGGCGACGAGATCCGGGCCCGGCTGGGCCTCGCCGAGCGGCCCGTCGTGGTGTGCGTCTCCCGGCTGGTGCCGCGCAAGGGGCAGGACACGCTGATCCGGGCCATGCCGCGGATCCTGAAGCGGGTGCCGGACGCGGTGCTGCTGATCGTCGGCGGCGGGCCGTACGCGAAGGATCTGAGCCGGCTCGCGGAGACCGAGGGGGTGGCCGACTCCGTACGGTTCACCGGCCCCGTGCCCTGGGAGGAACTGCCCGCCCACTACGGCGCGGGTGACGTCTTCGCCATGCCCTGCCGCACCCGCCGCGGCGGGCTGGACGTCGAGGGCCTCGGCATCGTCTATCTGGAGGCGTCCGCGACCGGGCTGCCGGTCGTCGCCGGGGACTCGGGCGGGGCGCCGGACGCGGTGCTGGACGGGGAGACCGGGTGGGTCGTCCGGGGCGACTCCGCCGAGCAGAGCGCCGAGCGCGTCGTGGCCCTGCTGGAGGACGCCGAGCTGCGCCGCCGCATGGGCGAGCGGGGCCGCGCCTGGGTGGAGGAGCGCTGGCGCTGGGATCTGCTGGCCGACCGCCTGAAGTCGCTGCTGTGACGGTCCCCGGCACCGGGGAGTGGTGGCCCCCGGCGTCGCGCCGTGGCGGTCCCTGACGTCGCCGCTGTGACGGTCCGGGCCCGGGGGAGCGCCCCCGGGCCTCGCCGTCGTCAGCCGCGGTAGATGGCCTCGATCTCGGACGCGAAGTCCTTCGCCACCACGTTCCGCTTCAGCTTCAGCGAGGGCGTCACATGCCCGGAGTCCTCGGTGAACTGCGTCGCCAGGACGCGGAACTTGCGCACCGACTCCGCCTTGGACACCGCCGCGTTGCCGTCCTCCACCGCCTGCTGGATCTCGGCCAGCAGATCCGGGTCCTCGCGCAGCTCGGCCACGGTCACACCCTCGGGCTTGCCGTGTTCGGCCGCCCAGCGGGGCAGGAACTCCTCGTCCACCGTGACCAGCGCGCCCACGAAGGGACGGCCGTCGCCGACGACCATGCACTCGGCGACCAGGGCATGGGCGCGGATCCGGTCCTCGATCACCGCCGGGGCGACGTTCTTGCCGCCCGCGGTGACGATGATCTCCTTCTTGCGGCCGGTGATGGTGAGGTAGCCGTCCTCGTCGAGCGTGCCCACGTCCCCGGTGTGGAACCAGCCGTCCGACAGCGCGTCCGCGGTGGCCGTCTCGTTGTTCCAGTACTCGGTGAAGAGGTGCTCACCGTGGAGCAGCACCTCGCCGTCGTCGGCGATGCGCACCACCGTGCCCGGCATCGGCTGCCCGACCGAGCCGATCTTCTGCCGATCCCAGGGGTTGAAGGTGGTCGCCGCGCAGGACTCCGTCAGGCCGTACCCCTCCAGCACCGTGAAGCCGATGCCCCGGTAGAAGTGGCCCAGCCGCGCGCCCAGCGGCGCACCGCCGGAGATGGCGTGGGTGGCCCGGCCGCCCAGCACGGCCCGCAGCTTGCTGTAGACCAGCCGGTCGAAGACCTTGTGCTTGAACCGGAGCCCGAAGGACGGCCCGCCCGGGGCGTCCAGCGCCTTGCTGTACTCGATGGCGGTGTCGGCCGCTTTGTCGAAGATCTTGCCCTTGCCCTCGGACTGGGCCTTCGCCCGCGCCGAGTTGTAGACCTTCTCGAAGACGCGCGGCACGCCCAGCACCAAGGTGGGCCGGAACGCGGCGAGTTCGTCGGTCAGGGACTTCACATCCGGCACATGGCCGAGCTTGATCGGCGCCAGCACCGCCGCGATCTCCACCAGCCGCCCGAAGACATGGGCCTCGGGGAGGAACAGCAGCACCGAGGACTCACCGGTGTTGAAGATCGGCTTGAGCCGCGCCACCGCGTTGCCGCATTCGGCGAAGAAGCTGCGGTGCGAGAGCACACAGCCCTTGGGGCGGCCCGTGGTGCCCGAGGTGTAGACGATGGTGGCGGGGGAGTCGGCGTTGGCGATCGAGGAGCGCTCGTCCACCTTCTCCTCGGGCACGTCCGCGCCCAGCTTCCGCAGCGTATCGATGGCATCGCCCTCGATCCGCCAGAGGTGCTTCAGGGTGGGCAGGCTGTCCCGTACGGCCTCGACGGCGGCCTCGTGGATCCCGGTCTCGACCAGCGCGGCCACCGCGCCCGAATCGCTGAGGATCCACTGGATCTGCTCCGGTGAACTCGTCTCGTACACCGGCACGGTGACCCCGCCGGCGCTCCAGATGGCGAAGTCCAGCAGTGTCCATTCGTAGCGGGTCCGCGACATCAGGCCGACCCGGTCGCCCGGCTCGACCCCGGCCGCGATCAGGCCCTTGGCGGCGGCCCGCACTTCGGCCAGGAACGCGGTCGCGGTCACGTCCTCCCATTGGCCGTCGACCTTGCGGCCGACCACGGCGACATCGGGATGCTGTGCGGCATTGCGGCGGATGAGATCCGTCAGATTGCCGTCGGCCGGGACCTCGTACAGGGCCGGAAGGCTGAACTCGCGCAAGACTGCTGCTCCTCATGGGGCGCCGGCGCCGCTACAGGGCATGGGGGGTGGTGGACGGCCCGGACGTTACCCATCGGTACGCTTCCGGGATAGGGGTTCCTGCCCAGATGTTTGATGCGTCACACACCGCCTTCATGCTGTCCGCAGACTAGTCGACGGACGTCGCGGCCGCTGAGGAACCGCAGGTGGACGCGGGTCGCTGCAGGCAGAACACCTTACGGGCACGGGCCCATACGTCTTAGGGTGACATGCATGCGAGTCCACGTGGTGAGTGACGTGCATGGCAACAGTGAGGACCTGGAGAAGGCCGGTGACGGGGCGGACGCCCTGATATGCCTCGGCGACCTCGTGCTCTTCCTCGACTACGCCGATCACTCCCGTGGCATCTTCCCCGACCTCTTCGGGGTCGAGAACGCCGACCGCCTCGTCGAGCTGCGCACCGCCCGCCGCTTCGAGGAGGCCCGGGTGTTCGGCGACCGGCTGTGGGCGGGGATCGACCGCCGCACGGCTATAGAGTCCGCGATCCGCCGCCAGTACGCCGCGCTCTTCGCCGCGTTCCCCACTCCGACGTACGCCACCTACGGAAATGTCGACATGCCGTCACTGTGGCCGGAGTACGCCCAGGCCGGTACCACCGTCCTCGACGGTGAGCGCGCCGAGATCGGCGGGCTGGTCTTCGGTTTCGTGGGCGGCGGGCTGCGCACCCCGATGCGCACCCCCTACGAGATCGACGACGAGACCTACGCGGCGAAGATCGCGGCGCTCGGCGAGGTGGACGTGCTCTGCACCCACATCCCGCCGGATGTGCCCGACCTCTGCTACGACACCGTCGCCCGCCGCTTCGAGCGCGGCAGCGCCGCCCTGCTGGAGGCGATCCACACCGTCCGTCCCAAGTACTCCCTCTTCGGCCATGTCCATCAGCCGCTCGTCCGCCGTATGCGGATCGGCGCCACCGAGTGCGTCAATGTCGGACACTTCGCCTCCTCCGGCACCCCCTGGACCCTGGAGTGGTGACGCGCGCGCGGTAGCCTTCAGCGGCAGAGAGCTCATGCGGCGGACCGGTACGGAGGAGCCACGGCGATGGCGGAACACACCAGCTCGAGCATCACGATCGAGGCGGCCCCGGCCGACGTGATGGAGGTGATCGCCGACTTCGACCGTTACCCGGAGTGGTCCGGTGAGGTGAAGGAGGCCGACATCCTCACCAAGGACGAGCGGGGGCGCGCCGAGCAGGTGCGGATGCTGCTCGACGCCGGGGCGATCAAGGACGACTACACCCTCCAGTACAGCTGGACCGGAGACGACCAGGTCAACTGGTCCCTGGTCAAGTCCCAGATGCTGCGCACCCTTGACGGCTCCTACCGGCTGTCGGCGCTCGACGGCGGCAAGAGCACCGAGGTGACCTACCAGCTCACGGTTGACGTCAAGATCCCCATGCTGGGCATGATCAAGCGCAAGGCCGAGAAGGTCATCATCGACCGCGCGCTGGCGGGCCTGAAGAAGCGCGTCGAGAGCGCCTGAACCGGGCGGACCACCCCGGCCCGACGGTGCCCGGGGTGGTCCGCGGCGCGGGGTACGCTCCGGCCGGGCGGACCATTCAACCCGCGCCGCGCATCTGACGCATCACCCTGCCGGAGGCTCCCTTCATGCGTACGGTCCTCGTCACCGGTACCGGCGGCGCGGGCCGCACCACCGTGGCCGCCGCGACCGCCCTCGCCGCCGCCCGTGAGGGGCAGCGGACGCTGCTGCTCACCGCCGACCCGGACGGCACTCCCGAGGCGCTGCTCGGCATCCGCGCGCTGCGCTCCGCCCCCGGGCGGCCGGCGGACCGGCTGCCGTGGTCCGTCCCCGTCGAGCTCGCCCCGGGGCTGTGGGTCGCGCGGATCATCACGGACGAGTGGTTCCGCGGTGAGCTCACCGCCTTGCAGGACCGCGGTCACGGCCTGCTCGACCTGCTCGGCGCGACCCCGCTGGACGGCGAGGAGCTGACCGCCCTCCCCGGGGTGGAGTCCATCGCGCTGCTGCGCGCCCTGCGTGCCGCCCAGACCGCCCCGCCCGGCACCGGCTGGGACGTCCTCGTCGTCGACATGCCGCCCGCTCCGGACACCGTCGCGCTGCTCGCGCTGCCCGAGCAGCTCCGGCGCTATCTTCGGCGGCTGCTGCCCGCCGAGCGGCAGGCGGCCCGTGCGCTGCGGCCGATGCTCGCCCAGCTCGCGGGGGTGCCGATGCCCGCGCAGAAGCTGTACGAGACGGCCGAGCGCTGGGAGCGGGAACTGGCCGCCGTCCAGGGGGTGATCGAGTCCGAGGCCACGACGGTACGGCTGGTCGTGGAGCCCGGGCCGCTCGCCGACCGGGCGCTGCGCACCGCCCGCGCCGGCCTCGCGCTGCACGGCTGCCGGGTGGAGGCGGTGATCGCGAACCGGCTGCTGCCGACCGGGACCTCCGACCCGTGGCTCGCCGCGCTCTCCGGGCAGCAGCAGGCCGCGCTCAAGGAGCTGTACGAGCAGTGGGCGCCCGCCGTCCCGGTCCGTGAGCTGCCGCATCTGGGCCGCGATCCGCACGGCGTAGGCGATCCGCGGGGCGCGGAGCCGCGGCCCGGCGAGGGCGGTGTGGACGGTGTGGACGGTGGGGACGCCCAGCGCGCCCCGGCCGGGCTCGCCGCGCTCGCCGGGGCCGTCGGGGCCCCGGGGCGCGGCCCGACCGGCCCGCCCCCGACCCCTGGACCGTCGAGGACCGGCTGGCCGACGACGGGGTGCTGTTGTGGCGGCTGCCGCTGCCCGGCGCCGACCGCGACGGGCTCGGGCTGGTGCGCCGGGGCGACGAACTGATCGTCACCGTCGGCCCGTTCCACCGGGTGCTGCCGCTGCCGTCCGCCCTGCGCCGCTGCACCGTCTCCGCCGCCGGGCTGCGCGACGGATGGCTTCAGGTGCGCTTCACCCCCGATCCCGACCTGTGGCCGAAGCGGCTCTGACCCCGGCTCCGGCTCCGGCCGGTCCGGGTCCCCGGCTCCGGCCGGTCCGGGTCCCCGGCTCCGGCCGGTCCCCGGCTCCGGTCCTGGCCGGTCCCGGGCTCTGACCCCGCCCCCCTCCTTCGGGTAACGTCGGTCATAAGCCCGGATGAACGTCACCGGGCAGCCAGCATCCCCGCCGCAGGAGTTCGCCATGAGCGATGCCACCGAGCGCCCCGCAGAGCCCCCGCTCACCGATGTACCGGTCACCGAGCTGGACCCCGACGCCTGGGAGCAGGCGTGTGCGGAGGACCTCGCCGCCGAGCGGGCCAGGCGGCGGGCCCGGCAGACCGCCGAGGAGCCGGGGAGTGTCGCCGAGGAGTTCCTCAAGCTGGCCGACGCGCTCGCCGACAAGGTCGCCGGGCTCCAGGCGCCGCTCGCCGGAACGGCGGTTCAGGGGGCCGTACAACAATTGATCGAACAGGCGAAGGCCGCCGCGGAACCGGTCATAGAGCGCAATCCAGATGTTTTCGAACACCTCGCCAGCGCCGGGTCCGAGCTGCTCGCGGCCTATCGCGCCGCCGTGACCGGCCAGGAGCGGCGCTGGACCCAGGGCGCCGAGGGCAGCACCAAAGATCGCGGTGATGAATCGAAGAGTTCGAGTAGTGAACACATCGACCTCGACTGAGCGCCACCTCCGGTACCGTTAGCCTCGGCGGGGTTCGACCAAATAACTGAGGGACTCATGGGACTCACCATCGGCGTCGACATCGGCGGTACGAAGATCGCGGCCGGCGTGGTCGACGAAGAGGGCTCGATTCTCGAGACGAGCCAGGTTTCGACCCCGCAGACTCCCGAGGGAGTCGTCGACGCCATCGCGGACGCGGTGCGCATCGTCAGCGAGGGGCACGAGATCGAGGCCGTCGGTATCGGCGCGGCCGGATATGTGGACGACAAGCGCGCCACCGTGCTCTTCGCGCCCAACATCAACTGGCGGCACGAGGCGCTCAAGGACAAGGTCGAGCAGCGCGTCGGCCTGCCCGTCGTGGTGGAGAACGACGCCAACGCGGCCGCCTGGGGCGAATACCGCTTCGGCGCCGGGGTCGGCCATGACGACGTCGTGTGCATCACGCTCGGCACCGGCCTCGGTGGCGGCATCATCATCGGCGGCAAGCTGCACCGCGGCCGCTTCGGCGTCGCGGCCGAGTTCGGCCACATAAGGGTCGTCCCCGACGGTCTGCTGTGCGGCTGCGGCAGCCAGGGCTGCTGGGAGCAGTACGCCTCCGGCCGTGCGCTGGTCCGCTACGCCAGGCAGCGCGCCGCCGCCACCCCGGAGAACGCCACGGTCCTCCTCGGCCTGGGCGACGGCACCGCCGAGGGTATCGAGGGCAAGCACATCAGCGACGCCGCCCGTCAGGGCGACCCGGTGGCCATCGACTCCTTCCGCGAGCTGGCCCGCTGGGCCGGAGCCGGGCTGGCCGACCTCGCCTCGCTCTTCGACCCCTCGGCGTTCATCGTCGGCGGCGGGGTCTCCGACGAGGGCGATCTGGTCCTGGAGCCGATCCGCAAGTCCTTCCGGCGCTGGCTGGTCGGCAATCAGTGGCGTCCGCACGCCCAGGTGCTCGCCGCCCAGCTCGGCGGCAAGGCCGGGCTCGTCGGCGCCGCCGACCTGGCCCGCCAGGGCTGAGCGGCGAGGGGGGAACCGTCATCGTGCCGCTCGCGGACCTGCCCGGATCCACCACCGACCCGGACGCGGCCGTGGTGCGGGTGCTCAGCTACAACATCCGCTCGATGCGGGACGACCGCGAGGCGCTGGCCCGGGTGATCCGGGCCTGCACCCCCGATGTCGTCTGCGTCCAGGAGGCGCCGCGCTTCTTCCGCTGGCGCAAGGCCGCCGCCTGGCTGGCCCGGGAGACCGGCCTCGTCTACACCACGGGCGGGGCCACCGCCGCCGGCCCGATGATCCTCACCTCGCTGCGCGCCCATGTGGAGCACGCCGAGGACACCCTGCTGCCCCGCGTGCCCGGGCTGCACCGGCGCGGTTTCGCGACCGCCGTGCTGCGCTTCGGCGGCGGCCACCGCGACACCGGCGCCCGGGAGAGCGGCGACGGCTCCTCAAAGGGCCCCGACGGCGTCCGGCTCGGCGTGGTCAGCTGCCATCTGAGCCTCGCGGAGGCCGAGCGCTACGAGCAGGCCGGGCTGCTGCTGGACCACCTGGCCGCGCTCGACGTCCCGTACGCCATCGCGGCCGGAGACATCAACGACCGGCCGGAGGGCCTCGCCTTCCGCCGGATCGCGGGCCAGCTGCGGGACGGCTGGGCCACCGAGCCCTGGGGGAGCGAGGCCACCTCGAACCCCAAGAACCCGCATCAGCGCATCGACGCCGTCTTCGCCTCGGAGGGCGTCGAGATCATCGGCTGTGGGGTCCCGACCGGGCTGCCCGGCGTCACCGACGCGGACCTCCTGGCGGCCACGGACCACCTTCCGGTGCTGGCCGCGCTCCGGCTGCCCCGCGTCGCCCCGGTCTGAGGCCGATCGCCCCCGGGCGGGGCTGAGGCCGATCGCCCCCGGGCGGAGCCGGAGCCGGGACACCCGGCTCCGGAGCCCCGGGGTCAGACGACGGCAGTCCCGGGGTCAGACGACGGCGCCGCGCCCCGGGTCCTCGTCCTCTTCCTCGTCGTCGTCCTTCATCCGCATCACCAGCGTGACGAAGCCGCCCAGGAAGCCCCCGACGCCCAGCGTCGCGATCCACCAGACCATCTCCACCTGGAACAGCACCACACCGAGCAGCAGCAGCGGCCCGCCCAGCACGCCCAGCCAGGCGAAGCGGGAGGTGGTGTCGGACTCGGGGAGCGGAGGCGGCTCGGGCGGGACGAAATGGCCCTCGTCGGTCTCGTCGAAGTCGTCCTCGGACGGCTCCTCGGGCTCCCAGTCGCGGGGGCCCACGCCCGGGGCGTAGACGATGAAGCCGCCCACCGGCTTGCCGGTCTTGTCGGTCTTGGTCAGCCCGGCCGTCGCCGCCCCGCCGATGGCCTCGCCGTCACCGGGCCCTTCGCGGTCGGTGTCGGGGTCGGTGCCGGTGTCGCCGTCCGCCGCGGACGTGTGGTCCTGGTCCCGCTCCCGCTCCTCGTCGAGGTTCTCGGCAGCAGGCCATCGCTCGGCGCCCGGAGGGTCGTGCGGCTCCTCCCCGTACGCGGCGACGATGGCGGCGAAGGCGGCGTCGTCATCGCGCCGCGCGTCCGCCTCGTTCTCATTCGAGTCGCGCTCAGCCACTGGCCGCCGCCCCCTCCTTCCCGCTTCCCTTCCCGAGGTCGGTCCGGGTGTCGGTGTCCTCACCCATACCCGCCGTCAGCCGGGTGATGAACGTGTCCGTCTCCTCGAAGATGAACTCGGCGTCATGGTCCAGGGTCGCCACGTGGAAGCTGCGCTCCAGCAGCCGCTCGGTGACGTCCCGCGAGGACACCTGACTCAGGATGCGCTCGGAGTCGGCCGGCGGCACCACATGGTCCTGGGGGCTGTGCATCACCAGCAGCGGCTGGGTCACCTGCGGCAGTTCGGCGTCGACCACCCGGTAGAAGCGGCGCATCGAGTGCACGGCGTGCAGCGGCATCCGGTCGTAGCCCGACTCCCGCGCCCCCGGCTTGGCGATATCGCTCACAATGCCCTTCACCGAGGGCACCAGATGACGCAGCACCGGAAGGGCCACGGCCAGCGGATCGTGGATGCGGTTGGCCGGATTCACCAGGGCCAGGCCGCTGATCTCCGCGCCGTGCTGGGCGGCCAGCCGCAGCGCGAGCGCCCCGCCCATCGACAGACCGCAGACGAACACCCGCTCGCAGGCCCGGATCAGCGACCGCAGCTCGCGGTCCACCTCCGCGTACCAGTCCTGCCAGCCGGTGACGGCGAGGTCCTGCCAGCGGGTGCCATGGCCGGGAAGCAGCGGCAGCGAGACGGTCAGACCACGGGCCGCGAGATGGTCGGCCCAGGGCCGCACGGACTGCGGGGAACCGGTGAAGCCGTGACAGACGAGGACGCCGATCTCTCCGCCGTCATGGCGGAACGGCTCGGCTCCGGGCAGGAGCGGCACCACGGATCTCCGTTCACTGGGGAAGCGGGTATCGAGGTCCTCAGCGTACGCGGCGCGCCGCATACGGGGTAGGCAGGTTAAGGTCTCCTCGTCGGATACAGGAGGTCCCGGTTGTTCTACGGCGCTATGAAGCTGTCGGTGGGTGGCGCGTTGAAGCTCACCTTCCGGCCCTGGGTCGAGGGGTTGGAGAACGTCCCCGCCGAGGGGCCGGCCATCCTCGCGAGCAACCACCTCTCCTTCTCCGACTCCTTCTTCCTGCCCGCGATGCTCGACCGGAAGGTCACCTTCATCGCCAAGCAGGAGTACTTCACCACCCCCGGGGTCAAGGGGCGGCTGACGGCGGCCTTCTTCAAGGGCGTCGGCCAACTCCCGGTGGACCGCTCGGGTTCGCGCGGCGCCGGCGAGGCCGCCATCAAGGCGGGCATCGACGTGATCAAGCGGGGTGAGCTCTTCGGCATCTACCCCGAGGGCACCCGCTCGCCCGACGGACGGCTCTACCGGGGCAAGCCGGGCGGCCTGGCCCGGGTCGCGCTCGCGACCGGCGCGCCGGTGCTCCCCGTGGCGATGATCGACACCGAGAAGATCCAGCCCCCCGGCAAGGTCATGCCCAAGCTGATGCGGCCCGGTATCCGGATCGGCAAGCCGCTGGACTTCAGCCGCTACCACGGCATGGACGGCGACCGCTTCATCCTGCGCTCGGTGACCGACGAGGTCATGTACGAGATCATGAAGCTCTCCGGCCAGGAGTACGTGGACGTCTACGCGACCGCCGCCAAGCGGCAGATCGCGGATGCCGAGGCGGCCCGTAAGGCGGCCGAGAAGGAGAAGGACAAACACAAGTCCGGCGCCTAGCCGCGCCGCACCGGGGGGTGGGGGACGTTGACGGAGCGGTCCAGAGGTGAGCGCGCCGGGGGCGAGCGCGTGGTGCGGATGTCCGTCGAGCAGCCGCTGTGGCAGGCGCTGACCGCCTACCGGGTGCTCACCCTGCTCTACGCGCTCGGCCTGTGCGTCTACTCCTTCGACGAGTACGACCACCCGCTCGGCGCCGTCGTCTATCTGGCGGTGCTCACGCTGTGGACGGCGCTCACCTTCCGGATGGTCTCCTCGGCCGAGCGCTGCACCCGGCAGTTCCTCGTCGGCGACCTCGGCATCGCGGTGACCGGCATTCTGCTCACTCCGCTCGTGGACACCCATGACCGGATCGTCCAGGGCACGCCCACCCTCCCCTCGATATGGACGATGGGCGCGGTCCTCGGCTTCGCGATCAAGGGCGGCTGGCGCTGGGGCGCCTCGGCCTCCACCGTGGTCTGCGCCGCCAATGTGATCGAGCGCGGCGGCTTCGCCCAGGACACCGTCCACATGCTGATGCTGGTGTGGGTGGCGAGCGTGGCCATCGGCTACGTCGTCGAGGTGGCCCGGGCCAGTGAGCGCACCCTCGCGCGGGCGCTGCGCATCGAGGCGGCGACCCGGGAGCGGGAGCGGCTGGCCCGCGACATCCACGACAGCGTCCTCCAGGTGCTCGCCATGGTGCAGCGGCGCGGCGCCGCGATCGGCGGTGAGGCGGCCGAACTGGGCCGGATGGCGGGGGAGCAGGAGATCGCGCTGCGCACCCTGGTCTCCACCGGTCTGGTGACCCCGCCGCGTGGGGCGGACGCCGCCCCCGACCCGGGCGGCCTCCCGGACGAGGCGGACCCATTGGTCCCGCCCTGTCCGCCCGACCCCGAGCGCTCCGACGGCGGCCCGTGCGATCTGCGGGCCCTGCTGGCGCCGCACGCGGGCTCCCGGGTGACGTTCTCCGAACCGGGCGCCCCGGTGCTCCTCCCGGCGGGCGTCGCCGGGGAGTTGGCCGCCGCCGTGGGCGCCGCCCTGGACAACGTACGGGTCCACGCCGGGGAGGACGCCCACGCCTGGATCCTGCTGGAGGACGAGCCGGACGCGGTGATGGTGACCGTACGGGACGACGGCCCCGGCATCCCCGAGGGGCGGCTGGCGGACGCGGAGGCGGAGGGCCGCCTGGGGGTGGCCCTGTCGATCCGGGGGCGGCTGCGCGACCTCGGCGGCGCCGCCGCGTGGATCTCGGCGCCGGGGCAGGGCACCGAAGTGGAGTTGACGGTTCCGAAGGCGCCTGCGAAGAAGGCGAAGGCAAAGGGGGAAGCGGCACGATGACCGCTCAGCACGACGGCCGCCCGATGACGGTGATGGTGGTCGACGACCATCCGATGTGGCGCGACGCGGTGGCCCGGGACCTGGCCGAGGCCGGGTTCGACGTGGTGGCCACGGCCGGGGACGGACCGCAGGCGGTCCGCCGGGCCAAGGCGGCCGGGCCCGACGTCCTGGTGCTCGACCTCAACCTGCCCGGGCTGCCGGGGGTCGAGGTGTGCAAGGAAGTCCTCGCCGACCGCCCCGAGCTGCGGGTGCTGGTGCTCTCCGCGAGCGGTGAGCACGGGGACGTCCTGGAGGCGGTCAAGTCCGGGGCCACCGGCTATCTGCTGAAGTCGGCCAGCACCGAGGAGCTGCTGGACGCGGTGCGCCGCACGGCGGCCGGCGACCCGGTGTTCACCCCCGGCCTCGCGGGCCTGGTGCTCGGCGAGTACCGGCGGCTCGCGGGCGAACCCGCCCCCACCGCCGCCGACCAGCCCGCCGTCCCCCAGCTCACCGAGCGCGAGACGGAGGTGCTGCGGCTGGTGGCCAAGGGGCTGTCGTACAAGCAGATCGCCGAGCGGCTGGTCATCTCGCACCGCACGGTGCAGAACCACGTCCAGAACACCCTCGGCAAACTCCAGCTGCACAACCGCGTGGAGCTGGTCCGCTACGCCATCGAGCGCGGTCTGGACGACGCCTGAGGCCGTCCGGCCGAGGCCCTGACACCGCTTCACCCCTCGTACGGGTGAAGTTCAAAACCAACTCCCTTGATCCGCGCGGGAATCGACTGACGCCCCATCCCGTGTGACCTGGATCACCGTTAGCGTGGCTCTCCGTACCGGGCCCAATCACGGGATTCCATGGGAGAAGGGAAGAAACGATGCGGGTCGGAGTGCTGACCGGCGGCGGTGACTGCCCCGGGCTCAACGCGGTCATCCGCGCCGTCGTGCGCAAGGGCGTACAGGAATACGGCTATGACTTCATCGGCTTCCGGGACGGCTGGCGAGGCCCTCTCGAGAACGACACCGTTCCCCTCGACATCCGCGCGGTGCGCGGCATCCTGCCGCGCGGCGGCACCATCCTCGGCTCCTCCCGCACCAACCCCCTCAAGAGCGAGGACGGCATCCGGCGGGTCAAGGAGACCCTGGTCAAGCAGGAGGTCGACGCGCTGATCGCGATCGGCGGCGAGGACACCCTCGGCGTCGCCGCCCGGCTCTCCGGCGACTACGGGATCTGCTGTGTCGGCGTCCCCAAGACCATCGACAACGACCTGTCCGCCACCGACTACACCTTCGGCTTCGACACCGCCGTCAACATCGCCACCGAAGCCATCGACCGGCTCCACACCACCGCCGAATCGCATATGCGCGTGCTCGTCGTCGAGGTGATGGGCCGTCATGCCGGGTGGATCGCCCTGCACTCGGGGCTGGCCGGCGGCGCCAATGTCATCCTTCTCCCCGAGCAGCGCTTCGACGTCGACCAGGTCTGTTCCTGGGTCGAGTCCCGATTCAAGATCCGCTACGCCCCGATCGTGGTCATCGCCGAGGGCGCGATGCCCAGGGACGGCGACGCGGTCCTCAAGGACGACTCGACGGACTCCTTCGGCCATGTCCGGCTCTCCGGGGTCGGCGAGTGGCTGGCCAAGGAGATCGAGAAGCGCACCGGCAAGGAGGCCCGCACCACCGTCCTCGGCCATGTCCAGCGCGGGGGCACGCCCAGTGCCTTCGACCGCTGGCTGGCCACCCGCTTCGGGCTGCACGCCATCGACGCGGTGCGGGACGAGGACTTCGGGAAGATGGTGGCGCTGCGCGGCACCGACATCGTCCGGGTTCCGCTCGCCGAGGCGACCGCACGGCTCAAGACCGTCGATCCCTCGCTCTACGCCGAGGCCGAGGTCTTCTTCGGCTGAGGCCGTCTGGGTGCAGTACGGCGATGGGCCGGGCGCGTTCACCGCACCCGGCCCATCGTCATGCCGCCGTCACGTCATGCCGCCCTCACGCCGCCCTGCGGGCCGGTGGGTCCTTCAGACCAGCACGCCCGCCAGCAGCTCCGCCACCAGCGCCGCCCCGTCCCGGGACAGCACCGACTCCGGGTGGAACTGCACACCGGCGAAGCCCGGTCCGCGCAGCGCGTGCACGTCGCCGGTCACCGGGTCCCGGCTCAGCTCCACGCGGTGCATCGCCAGCTCCGTCTCCGCCGCCTCGTCGCAGCGCGCGGTGAAGGTGTTGTAGAAGCCGACGGTCTCCTCGCGCCCGAAGAAGTCGATCCGCTCCTGCGCGCCCTGGAACGGCACGTCCTTGCGCACGATTTCCAGCCCCAGCTCGGCCGCGATCAGCTCGTTCCCCAGGCACACCCCCAGCAGCCCGTGCCGGTGCCCGGCCACCAGCTCGGCGGTCAGCGCCCGCAGGAACCGCATCTTGGGGTCGGCCGCATCGCCGGGGTCGCCCGGCCCCGGGCCGAGTACCACGGGCCCCTGATGCGCCAGCGCCGCCTCCCGCACCCCCGGCTCGTCGTACCGCCGCACGGTCACGGTCAGCCCCGAGGTGCGCAGCAGATGCGCGAGCATCGCGGTGAACGTGTCCTCGGCGTCGATCACCAGAGCATGCCCGGACAGCCCTCCGGCCACGGGCTCGTCCGCCGACGACGGGGTCTGCTGCATCCGCAGCCAGAACGGCGCCAGGTCCGCCCGCCGCGCGTCCAGCGCCGCCCGTACCCGCGGATCGTCCGCCAGCCGCGGCCGCGAGCCCTGCCCCTCCGGCCGTACGGGCGCCGGCCGCACGCCCAGCGCGGTCAGCACCCCGGCCGCCTTGGCATGCGTCTCGGCCACTTCGCCGCGCGGGTCGGAGTGGCGGACGAGCGTGGCGCCGACCGCCACCTTCAGCGATCCCCCGGGGTCGATGTCGGCGGTGCGGATCAGGATCGGCGAGTCGAGGGTCTGGGCGCCGCCGCCGTCCCGCCCGATCAGCGCGAGCGCCCCGGCGTAGTAGCCGCGTCCGGCGCCGTCCGGCCCGAGGGGCTCATGGCGCTCGATCACCCGGCAGGCGTTCTGCACCGGAGAACCGGTGACCGTCGCGGCGAACATCGTCTCGCGGAGCACCTCCCGGACGTCGAGCGAGGAGCGGCCGCGCAGCTCGTACTCGGTGTGCGCGAGATGTGCCATCTCCCTGAGCCGGGGCCCGATCACCGTCCCGCCCATGTCGCCGACGGTGCACATCATCTTCAGCTCCTCGTCCACGACCATGGACAGCTCCTCCACCTCCTTACGGTCGTGCAGGAACTCCAGCAGCCCCTCCGCGCTCGCCCCGCTCTCGGGGTAGCGGTACGTCCCGCTGATCGGGTTCATCACGACCGTGCCCGCCCGTCGCCCACCACCACCGTCAACCGAGAGCGCTTCGCGCTCGCCCCTCCCTCCCGTCATCCGCACATGCACCTCGGGGCTGGCCCCCACCAGCGTCCGCCCGTCCGCCAGCCGCACCACATACGTCCAGTAGGCGCCCCGCTCACCGGCCAGCAGCCGCCGGAAGAGCGCGAGCGCGTCGCCGCGGCAGAAGCCCGGGATCTCGCCCCGGAACGTCCGCCGGATGACGAAGTTGGCGCCCTCGCCGGTGCCGATCTCGTCCTCGAGGACCCGGCTCACGATGGACGCGTACGCGTCGTCGTCCACGTCGAACGCCCCGTCCTCGACCCGCACCCGGTGCGCGGGCAGCGCCTCCAGCGCCTCGGCGAGCGGCAGCTCGTAGCTCTCCCGCGGGCGCAGCACGGCCAGCGGCGTGCCGTCGTCGCGCACCGCGAACCCCCGCTCGCGGATCTGCCGGAAGGGCACCAGCGCGAGGGCGTCCGCCACCGGCGCGCCGTCCTTCGGCGCGCCGGTCGGCAGCGGGATGTCGGTCAGCCGCTCCACCTCGCCGACCGGGCCGAGCAGCACCTCGACGGTGTCGGGTGCCCGGCCCGGGGTGCGTCGGTGCAGCAGGGCGAAGGGCGGCGCGTCGTCGGCGAGCAGCCGGGCGACGACGGCCTCGGCGGTGTGGTGCATGGCGGATGGTTCCTTCCGGAATGAGGAACGACCCGCGGAAACGCCGAAGGCCGCCCCTCGGGCGGCCTTCGCGAGATCTTGGGAGTGCGCGATTCAGTGGGCCGCCGGATGAGCGGTCCACCACCAGGTCATGGTCAGTCGCGCGAACACGCAGTGGACTTTACCTCAGGGGCGGGGCGCGGGGTCGGCTGGAGCGCCCGCCGATGGCGGTGAGGTCGATGTCCACCGTCAAGGGCGCCGTGATCGCGAGCTTGTCATGGTGGATTCCGGTCAAGGAGAAGTGGAGCCGCCAGGAGGCGGGATCAGCCGAGCCGAAGTTTTTCGAATGCGGTGAGAAGAGGGGGCGGGAGCGTCCATGGCGTGGTGGAAGATGTCTCACCCTGTGGGCACCGGGCTGGGCGGCGGTGGAGACCCCGTAACCTTGTGCGGGTGACCGTGAACGCTGAATCCCACGCCGGTGGCCACACCTGGCAGTCTCTTCCCGCGGCGCAGCAGCCTGACTGGCCGGACCGAGCGGCTCTGCGCGATGTGATCGCTGAGCTTGAGTCCTATCCGCCGCTCGTCTTCGCGGGCGAGTGCGACGCGCTGCGGCACCGCCTGGGGGCCGTGGCGCGGGGCGAGGCGTTTCTGCTGCAGGGCGGGGACTGCGCCGAGGCATTCGACGGTGTGGGCGCCGACCAGATCCGTAACAAGCTGAAGACGCTCCTGCAGATGGGCGCCGTGCTGACCTACGCCGGATCCGTCCCGGTGGTGAAGGTGGGCCGGATCGCCGGGCAGTACAGCAAGCCGCGCTCGAAGCCGACCGAGACCCGCGACGGGGTGACCCTGCCCACATACCGTGGCGACTCCGTCAATGGATTCGAGTTCACCCCCGAGGCGCGGATCCCGGATCCGCAGCGGCTGAAGCGGATGTACCAGGCGTCGGCCTCGACGCTGAACCTGGTGCGTGCCTTCACCACCGGCGGCTACGCCGACCTGCGCCAGGTGCACGCCTGGAACCAGGACTTCGTGAAGTCGTCGCCGTCGGGTCAGCGCTACGAGGCGCTGGCGCGCGAGATCGACCGGGCGCTGTCCTTCATGAACGCCTGCGGGGTGGACCCGGAGGAGTTCAAGACCGTCGAGTTCTTCTCCTCGCACGAGGCGCTGGTCCTGGACTACGAGACGGCGCTGACCCGCACCGACTCGCGCACCGGTGAGCTGTACGACGTGTCCGGGCACATGGTCTGGATCGGTGAGCGCACCCGGCAGCTGGACGGGGCGCATATCGAGTTCGCCTCGAAGGTCCGCAACCCGGTGGGCGTGAAGCTGGGACCGACGACCACGCCGGAAGAGGCGCTGTCGCTGATCGAGCGGATCGACCCGGACCGCGAGCCGGGCCGGCTGACCTTCATCACCCGGATGGGCGCGGACAAGGTCCGCGACAAGCTGCCCAACCTGGTGGAGAAGGTGACCGCCTCCGGTGCGCAGGTCGTCTGGGTCTGCGACCCGATGCACGGCAACACCTTCGAGGCGGCCTCCGGGCACAAGACCCGCCGCTTCGACGATGTGCTGGACGAGGTCAAGGGCTTCTTCGAGGTCCACAAGGAGCTCGGCACCCATCCGGGCGGCATCCACGTGGAGCTGACCGGCGACGATGTCACGGAGTGCGTGGGCGGCGGCGACGAGATCTTCGTCGACGATCTGCACCAGCGCTACGAGACGGCGTGCGACCCGCGGCTCAACCGCAGCCAGTCGCTGGACCTGGCGTTCCTGGTGGCGGAGATGTACCGGGACCAGTGAGGGTCATCCGGTAGAGATCATAAAGACGCAGGTGGGGCGCGGATCACAACGATCCGCGCCCCTTGTCCGTTGTGGGGCTCCGATGCTGCAGGTAAGGTAAGGGTTACCTCACTGATCAACGTCATCGCTGGAGAGAGCCCGTGTACGTCTGCTCATGCTTCGGCATCACCGAGCAGCAGGTGCGTCAGCACGCCGAAACGGGCGCGTGCACCCCGCGCCAGATCGCCGGTGCCTGCAAGGCGGGCACGGACTGCGGATCGTGCGTGCGGAAGATCCAGGCGCTGCTGGGTCGCGGTGCATGCCCCCGGCGCGAGGCGCTGGACCCGGTCGTCCTGACGACGGCCGCGGCGACGGCGAGCGCGGCGACGGCCGTCGCAGCCGCTTCCGTCCCGGCGCCGACGGCGGCCGAGGCGGCCTGACCGGCGGCGGCCCGAGGCGGCCTGACCGGCGGCCCGGCCCGGTCGCTCCCGGCGTCGCTCCGGGCTCAGTGGCCGGGGTGACCGTTCCCGGAGTAGTTGCCCCCGCCGTGGTCATCGCTGGGCTGCTCGATCTGCTGGGCGATGTAGAGGGCCTCACCGAGCTTCTCGATCAGCTCGAGCTGCGTGTCGAGATAGTCGATGTGGAGTTCCTCGTCGGCGAGGATGTACTCGAAGAGATTGGCCGAGGTGATGTCGTTCTTGGACCGCATCAGCTCGATGCCCCGCTTGAGGCGGTCGATCGCCTCGACCTCCACCTGCCGGTCGGCCTGGAACATCTCGGTCGCCGTCTGGCCCACCCGGACATGGAAGAGCCGCTGGTAATTGGGCAGGCCATCCAGGAGGAGGATCCGGTCGGTGAGAAGCTCCGCATGCTTCATCTCATCGAAAGACTCCGACCGGGTGTATTTGGCAAGCCGAGTCCAGCCAAAGTGGTCCTGCATCTTGGAGTGCAGAAAGTACTGATTGATCGCGGTCAGCTCGCCGGTCAGCTGCTCGTTGAGGAACTCGAGGACCTCGGGGTCACCCTGCATCGGAGGGGCTCCTTCCAATCCGATCGGGAACGGCAGGTTCCGCGCATCGTGTCACCGCGCCTGTTGGGCGTCCAGTAAGTGCACGCTTAGTACGAGTTGTGCCCGTCTCTGATGCCCTGGTCACGACCACCCCCGGCGGTCTGAGACCATGGAGCCCATGGGTCAGTCGGAAAGCCGCGAGGGGGAGCTCGCGAAGCTGCCCCCTGGGCAGCGACTGCAGCGCGGTTGGCCGGTTACGCACTATGGGCCGGTCCCGAAGTTCAGGCCGGAGCGATGGGAGTTCCGGGTCTTCGGCGCCACGGCGGACGGCGATAAACACTGCTGGACGCATGAAGAGTTTTCGGCTCTGGCGTACTCGACGGTCGTGGCCGATCTGCACTGCGTCACCAAATTCAGCATGCTCGGCGCCGAATGGGGCGGGGTTTCCGCGCTGGAGATCGTGGAGCTGGCGCCGCCGGCGCCCGATGTCACCCACGTGATGGTGTGGGCGGAATACGGCTTCAGCTCGAATCTGCGCCTGACGGACTTCATGGCGGAGACCACGATTTTCGCGACGCACAAGGACGGGGAGCTGCTCACCGCCGAGCACGGTTTTCCGGTGCGGCTGGTGGTGCCCCATCTCTATGCCTGGAAGGGCCCGAAATGGGTGCGCGGCGTGGAGTACATGACCGCCGACCGCCGCGGCTTCTGGGAGGAGCGCGGCTATCACAACGTAGGCGACCCTTGGGCGGAGCAGCGCTACACCTACCAGGAGGAACCGGGCGACGGCCCGGAGTTCTAGTTCGGGCCGCCGCCGCGTTTCGCGGTCAGTGGTACTGGTGGACCACCGCATGCCCCTTGCCCCGCGTGATCATCCACTTGTTGACCGGCGTGGTGAGCAGGAACGCCACCACGAACGACAGAGCCAGGCTGAGCCAGAAGAGAGCGTCCGACAGCGTCGCGTCCATCGCGCCGGGGAAGAGGGCGATCGTTCCGTTGTCGGCCAGCTCCATGATCGTGATCGAGACGGTGTCGGCCGCCAGGGCCACCCGCAGCGCACTGCGCACATCGAGCCCCGCCCGCAGCACGCTCCGCATGGTCAGCGAGTAGCCGAAGACGAAGGCGAGCACGATCGCCAGGATCATGGTCGGGACGTTGTGCCAGGCCAGGGCCGTGCCGATGGCCATGCCCGCGATCTCGCCGATGGCACAGCCGGTGAGGCAGTGCAGAGTGGCCTGGGCGGCCATCGACCAACTCGTCGCGCCCTTACGGTGCTCATGGTCTCCATGGTGCTCGTAAGGCCCGCTCCGCGTGTGCTCATGCTGCCGCATGTCCATACCCCCAGCGATGATCGGTGATCGGTCGATCTCGTTCAACGCTATACCCCCCAGGGGTATTCCTCCATGGGCTGGACTTTTCTCAGGCCGCCCCGGCGCGCAACTCCTTCAGCCGGGCCACATCCGCCGCATGCCCCGCCGTACCGTCCGGTCCACCCGGCGTCTCGACCACCAGCGGCACCCCGTCCGTCGCGGGGTGGCCGAACAGCTCGCGGAACGGCTCCGCCCCGATATGCCCGGCGCCGATGTTGGCGTGCCGGTCCTTGTGGGCGCCGACCACGTCCTTGGAGTCATTGGCGTGGATCAGCTTGAGCCGCCCCTCGCCGGCGACGGCCACCAGCTCGTCCAGGGTCTGCTTCATACCGCCCGGCGCTGCGAGGTCATGGCCCGCCGCGAACACATGGCAGGTGTCCAGGCAGACACCGAGCCGGGGATGCCGGTCGAGCGCCTCGACGTACGGGCCCAGATCCTCCACAAGCGCGCACAGCGAGGTGCCCTGCCCGGCGGTCGGCTCCAGCAGCAGCCAGGGGTCGTCGTCCCGGGTCAGCTCGTCCAGCAGCGGCAGCATCCGCTCCCGCACCTGTGCGATCGCGGTGGCCCGCGCGCGTCCCCCGGTCGCCGAGCCGGTGTGGACGACGACGCCGAGCGCACCGATCTCCCGGCCGCGCCGGAGCGAATGGCGCAGGGACTCCACGGACCGGTCGGCCGTGGCCTCGGTGTGCGAACCGAAGTTGATCAAGTAGGGGGCGTGGACGTACGCCGGTATGGACCGCTTCGCGCAGGCGGCGCGGAACGCCTCGTCCTGGGCGGGCGTACCGGCCGGGGTGGCCCAGCCGCGCGGATTGGCGACGAAGACCTGGACGGTCTCGGCGCCGATGTCGGCGGCGTGCGCCAGACCGACGGTGGCGAGGCCACCGGCCACCCGGACATGGCCACCGATGGGATTGCGGATCCGATGCGTACTCACAGTTCAAGGTTCCCAGGTGCGCAGGGCCCGCGTGATCGGGCCTGTCCCAACTGTCGGCGGGCGCCTCTAGTGTGACGTGCATGACTCTGCTGAGCTTTGACCGTCGCTGCTCCGAGATCGTCGCGCAGACCCAGCTGTTGCGGGGCGCGATCGAGGGCGCGGATCTGACGCGCCCCGTGCCCACCTGCCCGGGCTGGAACGTCGGGCAGCTGCTGCGTCATCTCGGCGGGACCCATCGGTGGGCCGAGGAGATGGTGCGGACCCGGGCCACGGGCGCGCTGCCCGACCAGCATTTCCGCGATGCGTCGCGGTACGCGGAGGAGGACGCCGCCGAGGTCGCCCCCTGGCTGGTCGAGGGCGCCGAGCTGCTGGCCGAAACGCTGCGCGAGGCGGGGCCCGACGCGGAGCTGTGGACCCCGGCGCCGGACTTCGGACAGGTCGCCGGAGGGCGCGCGGACTTCTACGCCCGCCGCTTCACCCATGAGACGGCGCTCCACCGGGCCGACGCGGCGCTGGCCCTCGGCGCGGAGTACACCCTCGACCAGGAGGTCGCCCTGGACGGGATCGACGAGTGGATGGCGCTCGGCTCGCTGCCGATGCACTTCGAGGTCCACCCCTGGATGCGCGAGCTGCTCGGCCCGGGCCGCACCCTCCACTTCCACGCCACCGACACCGCACCGGAGGTGGCGGCGGAGTGGGTGGTCGACCTCACCGGCGACGCGATCATCTGGCGGCGGGCGCATGAGAAGGCCGCGGTCGCGGTGCGCGGGCCGCTGACCGACCTGTTGCTGATCATCTACAAGCGGCGCCCGGCCCGGAGCGCGGGCGTCGAGATCCTGGGCGACGAGAAGCTGCTCGACTTCTGGCTGGAACGGGTCAGCTTCGGCTGACCGCCTGGAGCCAGGGGCCGCTGCCGGACGGAGCGCGGATCGCGGATCGCGCTCACCGTCCGGCAGCCGCGAGGCCGCTGGGCAGAGGCCCTGGAAGCAGGGAGCCCCAGAAGCAGGGAGCCCAGAAGCAGGGAGCCCCAGAAGCAGGGGCCCTAGAACACGCCGCCCTTGAGCTTGATGGTGATCGTGCTCCCCTTGGGCGCCTCGTCCCCGCCGTCCACCGACTGGTCCTGCACCTTGTCCCCGGGGAACAGCAGCGCCTTCTCGACGTCCACCTTGAAGCCGGCCCCCTCGAGCTGCGCCTTGGCGTCGTCGGCCGTCATACCCGTGACATCCGGCACCTCGATCATCTGCACGCCCTTGGAGACGGTCAGCGTGACCGTGTCGCCCTTGGCGCCCTCTTCGTCGCCCTCTCCCGAGGGGGACTGCTCGGCGACCGAGCCCTTGTCCTCCTCCGAGAACACCTGCTGCTCGGCGATCTTCACCTTGAAGCCCTCGTCCTCCAGCTCGGACCGGGCCTCGTCGACCGAATCGCCCACCACGTCCGGGATGTCGATCGGCTGGCCCTTGCTGACCACGATCGACACCGGCGTCTCGGGGCGGCGCACGGAGCCGGAGACCGGGCTGGTGGAGAGGACCGAGTCCTGGGCCGTCTCACTGCTGAAGCGGCGGATGACCTTGCCGATCGTCAGCCCCTGGTCCGCGATCTTCCGCTTGGCCTCGGCCAGCGGCATGCCCACCACATTGGGCACCTCGGCCCGCGGCGGCCCCTGGGAGACCCGGATGGTCACGGTGCCGGTGTCGCGCACGCGCTCGCCCGGGCCCGGCTTGGAGCCGATGACCTTGCCCTTGGGGATGACATCGCTGAACTCGTTGACGACCTTCACATCGAGCCCGGCGCCGTGCAGCTTCTTCTCGGCCTCCGCCTGGGTCTTTCGCAGCACCGGCGGGACCTCGGTGAACTGGCCGGCACTGATGTACCAGACACCGGCGGCGAGGGCGACCGCCAGCACCACCGCGGCGACGATCGTCACGATCCCGCGGCGCGACATCCCGCCCCGGCCGCGTCGGCCATGCCCCTGCCGGCGGGGCGGTTCCGGCGGCAGCTCCAGACGGCTGGTGTGGTTGAGCAGCTCCTGCTCGTCGTCGACGGACGCCGCCGGGCGCGGAAGCACCGTCGTACGGTTCTCGGCACCGGCCGAGGTGTCCTCCCTGGCCTGCGGGGGCACCGCGTCCAGCTGGTCGTCGGTCAGCGCGGCCCGCACCGCGCGGGCCGCGCCCAGCAGCGCGACGGCGTCGGCGGGGCGCCCCTCGGCCGCGCGGGCGGTGGCTGTGGCGACCAGCGCGTCCAGGTCGGGGGCGACCCCGGGCGCGAGGGCGGACGGCGGCGGGACGTCCTCGTTCAGATGCTGGTAGAGGACCTGCGCGGGGGTGCTGCCGCCGTGCGGCTTGGAGCCGGTCAGCATCTCGTACAGCACCACACCGCAGGCGTAGACATCGGCGCGGGGGTCGGCCGTGCCGTGCTCGATCTGCTCGGGCGCGAGATACGACACGGTGCCGAGGACGGTGCCGGGGGAGGCGCTGGTGTTGGTGTCCACCGCCCGGACCAGGCCGAAGTCGGCGACCTTGACCCGGCCGTCGTCCCCGATCAGCACGTTCTCGGGCTTCATGTCGCGGTGGACGAAACCGGCGCGGTGGGCCGCCCCGAGCGCGGCCAGCACCGGCTCCAGGATGTCCAGCGCGGCGCGCGGATGCAGCGCCCCGCGCCCGCGGAGCACATCGCGCAGAGTGCAGCCCGCGACGTACTCCATGGCCAGATAGACATGGCCGCCGTCTGCTCCCTGGTCGTAGACGGCGACCACATTGGCGTGCGCGAGTCTCGCGACGGACTTCGCCTCACGGATGAAGCGGTCGACGAAGGCGGCGTCGGAGGCGAGGCTCTGGTGCATCACCTTCAGGGCGAGCACACGGTCCAGCCGGGTGTCGACGGCCCGGTAGACCGTCGCCATTCCGCCAACGGCGATCCGCGCCTCAACGCGGTAGCGGCCGTCGAGCTCCTGCCCGACGAGGGGGTCCTGGAGGGTCGTATCCACGGGGGAAGTCTACGAGGCATCGATCTGAGCCATGACCGGCCGCCCCAGGTGGGGCGGGTACTGCAGCGGAACGGTGACACCGGCGGGTCAGTTGTGCGACGCGGCGGCGATCGCGGCCAACTCCTCGAGCGCTGAGGTCCAGGACAGCGTGGCGTATTCGGCGTGCTTGGCCTTGGCGTCGTCGGGGACGGACAGGGCGCGGATACCGCTCTCCGCCAGCCGCAGCCGGGTGCCGTGCCCCTCGGGGGAGAGCGCGAACTCCACCAGGGTCGCCTCCCCGGGGTCCGAGGGCGCGTGATCGGGTTCCAGGGCCAGCCGGAAGCGGAAGAGCGTGTCGGGGACCGCCCGCTCGACCTGACCGTGGAACTCTCCGTATTCGTCCCACCGGAACCGGAGCCTCCCACCGGGGTGCGGATCGATCTCGCAGCCGCCGGGGGCGTACCAGACGCGGATGTGCTCGGGTGTCGTCAGCACCCGCCACACCCGGTCGATCGGCGCCGGTACGTACACCTCGCGCTCGATCCGGTCGGCCACGGTCACGGTCACGGCGACCACCTCCGGCTGTGCGCTGCTCCCTCAATCCACGGTAGAGGGCCGGGCCGGGCCGTCAATCCAGTACCTCCGGCGCTTCCGCAATCCAGTCCCTCCGGCGTTTGAGGATCGGGGTCCGGGGCGGAGCCCCGACGGGGGTCGAGGGGGCGGAGCCCCTTCGTTTCGGGAAGGGGCGGGGCGGGGGACTACCCGCCGAAGACGCCCTCAGGCCGGACGTCGGGTCCGGGCGGGGCCCGGCCGCGGGCCGGGCTCGGACGCGGGGCTGGCCGGATGTCGTGCCCTGACAGGGCCTGGCCGGACGCCGGGCTCGGCTCGGACAACGGCTAGCCGAACGCCGGGCGCTCGGGGTCCAGGGCCGCCAGGCCCTCGGCCGGGCTCGATGCCTCGGCGAAGTGGCGGCGCGGGATCCGGCCCGCCCGGTGGGCCAGCCGGCCCGCCTCCACCGCGTGCCGCATCGCCCGCGCCATCAGCTCCGGCTCCTGGGCCCGGGTGACAGCCGAGGCGAGCATCACCGCCGCGCACCCCAGTTCCATGGCCAGCGCGGCGTCCGACGCCGTCCCCGCGCCCGCGTCCAGGATCACCGGCACGGTGGCACGCTCGGTGATCAGCTGGAAGTTGTGCGGATTGCGGATGCCGAGACCGGAGCCGATCGGGGAGCCGAGCGGCATGATCGCGGCGCAGCCGACGTCCTCCAGCTTCCGGGCCAGGATCGGGTCGTCATTGGTGTACGGGAGGACCGTGAACCCGTCGTCGACCAGGATCTCGGCGGCGTCCATCAGCTCGATCGGATCGGGGAGCAGGGTGCGCTCGTCGGCGACCACCTCCAGCTTGACCCAGTCCGTGCCCAGGGCCTCCCGGGCGAGGCGGGCGGTGAGCACGGCCTCACCGGCGGTGAAACACCCGGCGGTGTTGGGGAGCGGGCGGATGCCGTGCCGGTTGAGCACGGAGAGCACCGACCCCTGCACCGTGGGGTCGAGCCGCCGCATCGCGACGGTCGTCAACTCGGTGCCGGAGGCCAGCAGCGAGCGCTCCAGGATGTCCAGGCTGGGAGCGCCGCCGGTGCCCATGATCAGACGGGAGCCGAAGTCGGTCCCGGCGATGGTGAGCGGGTCGGGGGCGGCGAGGGGCGCCGGGCCCGGGGCGTTCGGTGTGGTCGTGGCGGTGGTGACGGGTGTGGTGGTCGTGGTGGGAGCCATGGGTGGATCAGCCTCCTTGGACCGCGGTGAGGACCTCGACGCGATCACCGTCGCCGAGCGGGGTCGCGGGCCATTGGGTGCGGGGGACGACCGTCTCGTTGACGGCGGCGGCGACGCCGGAGGGCGCCTGGGTGAGGGTCGCGACAACCCGGTCGAGGGTGGTCCCGTCCGGGACCTCGCGGGGTTCGCCGTTGACGGAGACGGTCATGGGTGCTGCTCCTGTGCTGGGGAGGAGGTGGCTGCGGGGGCCGCGAAGCGCCGCGGGGTGAACGGCCGGGCCTCCGGCGGGAGTTCTCCTCTCGTCAGTGCCTCGGCCATGACATCGCCGGTGATCGGGGTGAGCAGGACGCCGTTGCGGTGGTGGCCGGTGGCCAGCAGCAGCCCCGGCAGCGCGGTCGGGCCGAGCATCGGTGCGTTGTCGGGGGAACCGGGGCGCAGCCCGGCACACGTCTCCACCAGCGGCAGTTCGGTGATGCCGGGCACCACCTCATGGGCGTCCCGCAGCAGTTCGTACACCCCGCCCGCGGTGACCGTGGTGTCCCAGCCCAGCTCCTCGCTGGTCGCGCCGATGACCAGCTCGCCGTTCTCACGCGGCACCAGGTAGACCGGCCCGCCGCGCACCACGGCCCGTACGGTCCGGGAGAGGAACGGCGCGTACCGCTCGGGCACCGACAGCCGCAGCACCTGCCCCTTGACGGGGCGTACGGGCGGCAGGACGTCGTCGGGGACGCCCGCGAGCCGTCCGCTGAGGCTGCCGGCGGCCAGTACGGTCCGCTCGGCGGCCAGGCGCGTGCCCCCGGTCAGCTCGACCCCGGTGGCGCGGTCGCCGTCCAGCAGCAGCCGCTCCGCGTGGGCGCGGTGGAAGGTGACCCCGGCCCGCTCGCATGCGGTGAGCAGCGCCGCGGTCAGCCGCCGCGGGTCGACCTGGTTGTCGCCGGAGACCCGCAGCCCGCCGTGTACGCCCGGCGCGAGCATCGGTTCCAGGCGGCGGCATTCACGCCCGGTCAGCCACTCGGACTCCAGCCCGAGCCCCTGCTGGAACGTGTGGAGCTCGCGCAGATGGGCGCGGTCGTCGGCGTCGAACGCCACGGCGAGCGTGCCGCACACGCGGTGCCCCACGTCCTGGCCGCTCGCCTCCTCCAGCTCGGCCACGAAGTCCGGATAGCGGCGCGCGGAGGCCATGTTGAGCCCGAGCAGGGTCTGCTCGCCGTAATGAAGCTCGGTGACGGCGGCCAGCATCCCGGCCGCGACCCAGGCGGCTCCGCCGCCGGGCGCCGGGTCGGCGAGGGCGGTGCGCAGCCCCCGCTGAGCCGCGCGCCAGGCCGTGACCAGCCCGATGATGCCGCCCCCGATGACGAGGGCGTCGTAGCGCCCGTCGGGCGGTCCGCCCACGGATGGTCGGCCGTCAAGCCCTGAGGTGTGTGGTCGGTCGTCGTGACCTGGTGCGTGCGTGGACACGCTGCCCCTCCCTTCGCCGGCATGACCCGGATCAGGTTCGTACGGTCGGAGGCCGTTTCAGCCTCCCTCTCAGCCCGGTACGTCCGGGCTCCCGCGAGTGCTCTGTCCCGCCACCCTAGTACGAGCCCCGAACCCCCCGAAAGCCCAGCCACCCGCCGCGATCCAGCCCCTCCGGCGTTGATCCAGCCCCTCCGGCGTTTGAGGAGCGGGGCCCGGGGCGGAGCCCCGGCGGGGGCGGGCGGAGCCCCTTCGTTCGGGAAGGGGCGGGGTGGAGGACTACCCGCCGTGGGGACCACCCGCCGAAGGCGCCCACAGACCCGCCCCCATCCGCCGCCCCTCCCCTCTGTGCCCGAGATCTCCCCTCGCCCTCTGCGGTCCGCCCCACCAGCCGCAATACAGTGATCGTGTGAGCGATGAGACGACGACGAAGCCGTCCTCGAGCGGTGGCGGCGAACAGCGGGTGGTGATCGTCGGAGCGGGCATGGCGGGGGTGCAGACCGCCGTCGCGCTGCGCGAACAGGGCTGGACAGGCGAGATCGTCCTGCTGGGCGCGGAGACCCACCAGCCCTACGACCGGCCGCCGCTGTCCAAGGCCGTGCTGCTCGGCAAGGCCGAGGGATCGACGCTCGACGTGGACTTCGCCGGGCTCGGCATCGCGCTGCGGCTCGGCGTCCAGGTCACCGGGCTCCGCACGGACAAGCGGCTCGTCGAGACCGCGACCGGACAGCTCCCGTACGACGTCCTGGTGATCGCCACCGGCGCCGAGCCGGTCCCGCTGCCGGGCAGCGAGGACGTGCCCGGCGTCCATCTGCTGCGCACCCTGGACGACGCCGTGAGGCTGCGCCCGGTGCTCGCCCGGCAGCGCGAGATCGCGGTCGTGGGGGCGGGCTGGATCGGCGCGGAGTTCGCCACGGCGGCGCGCGAGGCGGGCTGCGCCGTGACCGTCGTCGAGGCCGCGGACCGGCCGCTGGCGGGCGCCCTCCCGGCCGAGGTCGCGGCCCCCATGGCGGCCTGGTACGAGGACTATGGCGCCCGGCTGGTGACCGGCGCCCGGGTGGCCGCCGTGGACGAGAGCGGGCTGGTGCTCGGCGACGGCACCCGGCTGCGGGCGGGCGCGGTGGTCGTCGGGATCGGGGCCAGGCCGGCCACGGACTGGCTGGCGGGCTCGGGCGTGGAGCTGGCCGAGGACCGCTCCGTCGCCGCCGACGACCGGCTGCGCGCCTCGGCGCCGGACGTCTACGCGGTCGGCGACTGCGCCTCCTTCCCGTCCGCCCGCTACGGCACGCGGCTGCTGGTGCACCACTGGGACAACGCGCTGCAGGGGCCGCGCACCGTGGCCGCCAATGTGGTGGGGAGCCGGACGGCCGCCCACTTCCCCGGCGCGGTCTACGACCCGGTGCCGTACTTCTGGTCCGAGCAGTTCGGGCGCTTCGTGCAGTACGCCGGGCACCATTCGCAGGCCGACGAACTGGTCTGGCGCGGCGATCCTGCCGGTGCCGCCTGGTCGGTGTGCTGGCTGCGCGAGGGCGCCCTGGTCGCCCTGCTGGCCGTCGGCCGTCCGCGCGATCTGGCCCAGGGGCGCAAGCTGATCGAGCGCGGCGCCCGGCTGGACCGGACACGGGCCGAGGACCCGTCGGTGCCGCTGAAGTCGGCCGTCTGCTGACCGGCCGGCCGGTCAGTCGGCGGGGCGTCCGAGGCGTCCGGGGCGGGCTGAAGCGGCCCGCGCGGCGGGCGCCCGGCTACCCACTGTCAGTCCCAGATGGCAGGCTTGTTCCGTGACCGAGATTGACGCAAAGATCGATGCTCTCGTCCCCGCCTGGCTCACCCTCCCCGACGTCGCCGAACGACTCGGTGTCGAGGTGACGCGCGTCCGGCAGCTGGTCAAGGAGGGCCAGCTGATCGCGGTGCGCCGTGGCGAGAACAGGGTGCTTCAGGTGCCCGAGGAGTTCATCGTCGACGGAAAGGTCGTCAAGGGCCTCGTGGGCACCTTGACGCTGTTGAAGGACGACGGCTTCAGCGACGAAGAGATGCTGGAGTGGCTCTTCACCCCCGACCCGAGCCTGCCCGGCACCCCGGCACGGGCCCTGGGCGAGAATCGCGGTACGGAAGTGAAGCGGCGCGCGCAGGCGCTCGCCGTCTGACGCCGCTCCCCTCCAGCCTTCCGCTGCCTTCCGTACGGGGCTCGTCCTCAGCTCGTACGGGGCGTGTACAGGGCTGGTCGCTCCCGCGCTTATGTCGTCCTTGTCGCGCGCAGCGGCACGTAGTCGCATGTCATCGCACCTAGTCGTACGTTGTCGTACACGGCGTACGGGCCGGGCTCCGCGCACGGCCCGTACGCCGCCGACCCTCCGGGGGTACCGAACCATGTCCACCACCGCCACCGCTCATGAGCAGCTGGCCGACGCCCGCCTCTATCTGTGCACCGACGCACGGAAGCGCCAGGGCGACCTGCCGGAGTTCCTGGACGCCGTCCTGGCGGCGGGGGTGGACATCGTCCAGCTCCGGGAGAAGGAGACGGAGGCGGCCGAGGAGCTGGAGCACCTCCAGGTCTTCGCGGACGCCTGCCGCCGCCACGGAAAGCTGCTCGCCGTCAACGACCGCGCCGATGTCGCACATGCCATCGGCTCGGATGTGCTCCATCTGGGCCAGGGCGATCTGCCGGTGCCCGCGGCGCGCGCGATCCTCGGCGCGGACGTGCTGATCGGGCGCTCCACCCATGCGGAGGCGGAGGTGGACGCGGCGGCCGTCCAGCCCGGGGTGGACTACTTCTGCACCGGCCCCTGCTGGCCCACCCCCACCAAGCCGGGCCGCCACGCCCCCGGGCTGCCCCTGGTGCGCCACGCCGCGGCGCTCGGCACCGAGCGGCCGTGGTTCGCCATCGGCGGAATCGACGCGTCCAACCTGGATCAGGTCCTGGAGGCGGGCGCCCGCCGCATCGTCGTGGTCCGGGCCATCACCGCCGCGGACGACCCGGCGGCGGCGACGGCGGAACTGGCCAAGCGGGTGCGCGCGGCCTGACCGGCGCCCGGCCCCGGCTCTTCACCTGGCTTTCACCCGGTTTTCATCCCGCCCGGCCCGTCCGCCGGTCGAGAGCGCACCGAACTGTCCGCACTGCGGACAGAAAGCTGGCAAAACCCCCAAATCTCCGGGGTCGGGTGGGCGTAGCGGAGCCGGGTGGATAGCCTGCTCGTATGGCCCTAGGCACCGCTTCCACCAGGACCGATCGCGCGCGGACCGTGCGCGATCTGCTCGCATCGGGCGAGCAGTCGTATTCCTTCGAATTCTTCGCCCCCAAGACGGCGAAGGGCGAGCAGACGCTGTGGAACGCCATCCGCAGGCTGGAAGCCGTCTCGCCCACCTTCGTCTCCGTGACCTACGGAGCCGGCGGTTCCTCGCGTGAGGGCACCGTGCGCGTCACCGAGCGCATCGCCACGGACACCACGCTCACCCCCGTCGCCCATCTGACCGCCGTCAACCACTCCCGGGCCGACCTGCGCAACATCATCGGGCAGTACGCCGATGCCGGGATCCGGAACATGCTGGCCCTGCGCGGCGACCCGCCGGGCGACCCCACGGGGGAGTGGGTCCGGCACCCGGACGGCCTCAACTACGCCGTCGAGCTGGTCCGGCTGATCAAGGAGTCCGGCGACTTCTGCGTCGGCGTGGCCGCGTTCCCCGAGATGCACCCCCGCTCGACGGACTGGGACACCGACATCCGTCACTTCATCGACAAGTGCCGAGCGGGCGCCGACTTCGCCATCACGCAGATGTTCTTCTACCCCGAGGACTATCTGCGGCTGCGCGACCGGGTCGCCGCGGCGGGCTGTACGACACCGATCATCCCTGAGATCATGCCCGTCACGAACGTCAAGCAGATCGAGCGTTTCGCGCAGCTCAGCAATGCCGCGTTCCCGCCCGAACTGGCCGAACGGATCCTGGCGGTGAAAGACGACCCGGCGGCTGTACGCTCGATCGGAATCGACTACGCCACAGAGGTGTGCGCGCGGTTGATGGCCGAGGAGATCCCCGGGCTGCACTTCATCACCCTGAACCACTCCCCGGCGACGCTGGAAATCTACGAGAATCTGGGACTGCATCAGCGGTCCTGATCCTGATGACGGCAGCCGACGGGCGGCCGCATTGAGAGGGGCGGGCATGGGCTGGACGGTCCTCTACATCGCTTTCGGCGTCGTCGCGCTGTGGCTGCTGGGGGAGGTCCTCCTGCAGTACAAGGCGCGGCTGCGCTGGCGGCTGCTGGCCTTCGTCGGCTTTCTGGGCGTGGTCGTCGGCGTGCTGATCCCCTCGGTTCCGGTGATCGGGGTGGGGGCGATCGCCTTCGCCATAGGCCAGACGTATGTGACGCTCTCCTTCCGGCGCGGCTTCGCCGCGGGCTGGGCGCTGAGCGGCGGGCTGCCCGGGCTGCTCGGCCGCGAGGAGCGCGCCCCCCGGCCGGACGACGCGGACAAGGAGCCGATCCTCGAGGTGTCCGACCTGGAGGCGGTCCCGGCGGCGCAGCCGGAGCCGCCCACATACCAGCCGCAGCCGCTGCCCGACGACACCGGTGAGTACGGCGTCTACGAGGAGCCGTCCGCCTTCACCCCGGCCGCTGGCGCGTACAGCGACGAGGCGGCCGGTGGCTACAGCGCGTACGAGACGTACGGCGGCTACGGCTCGCAGCAGGACCACAGCCAGGGGCAGGGCCAGAACTACGGCCAGGACGTCTACGCGGACCAGATGGCCCAGGGCGGGCAGTACGGCTACGGGAACGAGGCGTACGCGGCCTACGGCCAGGACCCGTACGGCGGCGCCCAGCCCCAGGCCCAGCCCTATGAGCAGCAGGCTTACGACCAGCAGGGTTACGGCCAGCAGCAGTACGCCGACCAGTACGCGGCCTACGGCCAGCAGGATCCGTACGGCGGCGGGGCCTACGGCGGCGACCACTGGGCGGCCGACGCCTCCTACCCCTCGCCGGACCCGGCGTACGACGTGACGCAGTCCGGCGGGCCCTGGGTGCCGCAGCAGCGCGAAGGCGACGCCGCGCCCGCGCCGGACCAGCAGGCGTATCCGTACCAGCAGCAGCAACAGGGCCAGGCCCAGGGGCAGGGCTACCCCCAGGGCTTCGACGAGCAGTACCGCTACTGAAATCGACAGCGCTTCTGCGTCGGCAGCGCTGCTGAGCACCGCTGCCGGATGAGCCCGCTCCCCGGGAGCGGGCTCGCGTGTTTCCTGGGAGCGGGCTCGCGTGTTTCCTGGGACCGCTCTACTGGGAGCCGCGCCAGTCCTCGCCCTCGACGATCAGCCCGGCCACCAGCGCGCCCGACATCCCGGCGTGGGCGAGCCCGCCGCCCGGATGGGCCCAGCCGCCCGCCAGATACAGGCCCGGGAGCCGGGTGACATTGGCGGGCCGCAGAAACGCGCCGTCCGCCCCGGCGAGCACCGGGCCCGGCACGGCACCGCCCCTGGCACCCGTCTCCGCCCCGGTGTCGGCGGGTGTGCGGACCTCATGCCACAGCATCCGGTCCCGCAGCCCCGGTATCGCGGCCTCGGCGGCCGTGATCAGCCGCTGGGCGTCCCGCTCCGCCGCCGCGCCGTCCGTCCAGTCCACCGGGCCGTGCGGGGCGACGACGGCGGTAAGGGTGACGGCCTCGTGCTCCTCGTCCGGGCGCACCGTGGGGTCGTCCGGGCGCAGCACGGTGACCGTGGGGTGGGGGCAGGGCTCGCGGAGCCCGCTTCCGTCACCGAAGACGGCGACCAACTCCGCCTCCCGGTCCGGGGCGTGGACCACGGTGCGGTGTGCGGTGTCCTCGGGTCGGGCGCCGCGCAGCGCCAGAAAGACGGTCAGCCGCCCCGGCGTGCCGCCGCCCGCGGCGGGCTCCGGCCGCACGTCCCCCTTCCGCCAGGGCGCCTGCCCGCCGAGCAGCGGGGGCAGCAGGGCGGGGTCGATGCCCGAGACCACCGCGTCGGCCTCCGCGACGGTGCCGTCGGCCAGCTCCACACCCGCCGCGCGGCCGTCCTTCTCCACGATGCCGGTGACCTCGGCGTCGAAGTGGAACTCGACCTTCCGCTGACGGCAGCGCTCATGGAGGGCATCGGCCAGCGCCCGCATGCCCCCGCGCACATACCAAGTGCCGAACGTCTGCTCGATGTAGGGCAGCACGGTGGCCGCGGCGGGGGCGGAGCGCGGGTCGAGGCCGTGCGCCGGCGCATGGCTCTCCAGGAGGGCCACGGCTCGCGGATCCTTCAGCTCACGGCGCGCCACCCCGGCGAGCGTGGGCGGGCCGTCGGCACCGCCCCGGCCGAACAGGCCACCGAGCCGCCCGCGCCGCACGGGGGCGGCCGGATAGGGATCGCGGCCCAGGACCCGCCAGTCGGCGCGCAGCGGCTCCTCCAGAAGCGGCCTGCGGGTGGCGTCCCACACCTCGCGCGCCCGGTTGACCAGATCGCTCCAGCGCTCGCCCGCGCCCGCGCCGAAGGCGCCGTCCAGCGCCTGGAGCACCCCGGCCCGTGAGGCATTGGGCAGCCGGACATCCGTGCCGTCGGCGAAGAGATGGCGGCTCGCCGGGTCGACCTGGATGAGCTCGACGCTCTGCTCCAGGGTCTGCTTGCCGGTCTTCACGAACAGATCCCGGTAGACGGCGGGCAGGTGCAGCAGCCCCGGGCCGGTGTCGAAGCGGAATCCGTCCCGCGCGAAGCGGCCGACCCCGCCGCCATGGGTCCGTCCGCGCTCGTACACCACCACCCGGTGGCCCGCCACGGCCAGCCGGGCGGCCGCCGCCATGGCGCCCATCCCGGAGCCGATCACCACAATCCGTGCCATGACCGCGACTTTATCCGCCCCCACCGACAGCCGGGCCACCGCGCCTGGGGACGAGTGCGCAGACCTGAGTACGCGTACTCAGCCGGGGAGATGAGTAGTCGCGCGGATGGGCCACCACCTGCTCGGACGAGAGAGTGGTGCATACGGAAGGGCCGCGCGCCGGACCGCCGGCACGGGGCGGCGGAACGGCGCGGCGGCCCGGACGAAAGGTGGGAGTCACCGGGAGTCTCCGGACCAGGAGCCTCCAACGGGGGAAGTACGGGGGAGTTACGGGGGGAGGCGCTGTTCCGGTCAGCTCGACGAAAGTCGATCTGCCGGAACAGCGCCTTCTACGTGTGCCCGGGGGGCCGATCCGCCCGCCACACCGGGCCATCCGCAGGCGCGGCCGGCTATCCGGAGGCCACGGTCCTGCCGACGCGGCCCTGCAGCAGCCGCGACAGCGCCGCGTGCACATCCTCCAGCGACCGCTCCGGCTGATAGGACTGCCAGTCCAGGGCGGCCACCAGCACCATCCCGAACAGCGCCGACGCCGTCAGCGGGATGTCGATCTCCCCGCTGAACTCGTGTGCGGCCACCCCGGCCCGCAGCTCGGCCTCGATCACCGCTATGGCCCGCTGCCGGACCATCATCAAGGTGGACTGCCAGGCGCGGTTGGTGCGCCACAGCTCGGCCACGTACAGCTGGGTCAGCGACGGATAGCGGGAGATGAAGTCCAGCCCGGCCCGGACCATGGCGTCCAGCGCGTCCACATGGCTGCCGCCGCGCTCGGCGTTCTCGTCGGCGGCGCTCTGGAGGGACGCGGTCAGCAGCTCGATGCCGTGCTGCAGCAGCTCCTCGAAGAGCACGGTCTTACTGGCGAAGTTGTAGTAGACCGTGCCCTTGGCCACCCCGGCCCGCTCGGCGATCTCGTCCACGGTGGTGGAGGAAAAGCCCTGTTCCGCGATGAGGGTCACCGCTGCCTCGAAGAGTTTCTGGCGTGTGGCCTGGCGGCGCGTGCTGCTGCTGTCCATGGCGCCGATTCTGCCCGTTGTTGATGTTATGCCGCTCACAGGCTCAGCTCCGGATGCAGCCGGTCCACCGACCACACCTGTCGGCGCCGCGCCGACCACGCGGTGAGCGCCAGGGCCGCCACGCCGAATCCCAGGAGCACCCCACAGGCCAGCCAGACCGGGCCGAGCCCACCGCCGGTGATGAGCCGGCGCAGCCCGTCCACCACGTACGTCATGGGCAGGAAGGGGTGGATGGCGTTGAAGAAGCGCGGACTGGTCTGCACCGGATAGGTGCCGCCCGCCGAGGTCAGCTGGAGCATCAGCAGGGCCAGCACCAGGATCCGGCCGGCCGGTCCGAAGCGGGCGTTCAGCCACTGCACGATCGCCGCGAAACAGGCCGTCACCAGCATCAGGAAGCCGAGGGTGCCCGCGGCCCGCGCCATCTGCAGGCCGATCGCCCAGTGCAACACCGCCATCAGGGCCAGTGTCTGGAACACACCGATCGCGGCGACCGGCAGCCAGCCCGCGAACGCGATCCGCCAGGAGGAGGCACCCACCGCGAGCGCGCGCTTGTTCAGCGGCTGGATCAGCATGTAGGCCACCATCGCGCCGACCCACAGGGAGAGCGGGATGAAGTACGGGGCGAAACCGGTGCCGTAGTTGGGCGCCTTGTGCAGCGCCTGGTTGACCAGCCGCACCGGGTCCGCCATCACCTCGGTCCGGGCGTCCCGGTCCTGCTTGCCGTAGTCGGGGATCTTGTCGGCGCCGTCGTGCAGTCCGCCGGAGAGCTTGCCCGAGCCGTCGACGAGCCGGAACATCCCGCCGCCCAGGGTGTCCGCGCCGCCGCGCGCCTTACCGACGCCGCTGTCGAGGTCGGAGGCGCCGGTCTTGGCGGTGCTCAGCCCGGTGTGCAGGGTTCCGGCGCCCTTGGCGACCTTCTGCGCCCCGGAGTTGAGGGCGTTGACCTTCCGTACGGCGGTGTCGAGGTCGGTGCCCAGGTGCGGGGCGTTCCGCGCGAGCCAGAGTGCCTGGTCGTGCAGATCGTCCAGATGACCGCCGAGGGCGTCGAGTTGGGTGGTGTGGTCCTGCACCAGCTTGTTGACGTCCTCGGCCACATCGGCGGCAATGTCGGCCGCCGCCACCGACTTCTTGAGCGCGGGACAGTCCGGGTCCGCGGGCACCGCCCCCTCGCACCGGGTCCGGTAGTCGGCGGCGAGGTCGTCGGACGCCTTACGGGCCTTGGTGGCCGCCGTGGCGGTCGTCTCGGGCAGGGTGTCGAGGCTGTCGGACGCCTTCCGGGAGGCGTCGGCGACCAGTTGGGAGACGTCCCCGATCTCCTTGCCGTGTTCCCTGAGGAACGGACGCACCTTGGCCGCCACGTCGTTGACCTTGTCGGACAGCGACTGGGTGCCGTCGGCGACGCCGCCCGCGCCGGCCTTGAGCGTCCCGGAGCCCTTGTAGAGCGTGCCGAGCCCGGACTTCAGATCGCGGCTGCCCTTCTTGGCCTTGGCCAGGCCCTCGGCGAGGTCGTCCGCGCCCTTCTTGGCCTTGCCGATGCCCTTACCGAGCTTGTCGGCGCTCTTGGCGGCCTTCTCCGTCTCGCCGTGGATATCGGCGAAGGAGATGAAGATGTTGTCGTAGAAGCCGCGGGACGCCTTGGTGGAGGCCGCGGCGCGCACTTCGGAGAAGACCGAGCGGGAGATCTGGCCGACGATGTAGTTGTTGGCGTCGTTGGTGCGCACTTTGAGGGCGCCGGTCTCCGGGGAATTGCCGGAGCTGGTGGCGATCTGCCGGCTGAAGTCCGAGGGCACGGTCAGCGACAGGTAGTACGTGCCGTTCGCGACGCCCTTACGGGCCTCGGCGGCGCTGGTGCGGTGCCAGTCGAAGGTCTTGCTGTCGAGCAGCTTGCCGCTGATGTCGTCGCCCGCCGTGAGGCGGTCGCCCTTCACGGTGGCGCCGGTGTCCGAGTTGACGAGGGCGACCGGGATCTTGTCCAGCTTGCCGTACGGGTCCCAGAAGGACCACAGGTACAGCGCGCCGTAGAGCAGCGGCAGCAGGAGCAGGGCGGCCAGCGCTGCCCGCGGCAGCTTCCCCCTCCCGAACCGCTTCAGCTCAAGCGCGGCGAGTTTCGGCGAGCGCATCCGCCGCCCCCTTCTCGTTCTCGTCGTGTCCGGCCTCGTGTCCGGCCTCGTGGGCGGTGGGAGTGGCGGAGGCGTCCGCGTCGGCCTTCTGGCCCTTCTGGCTCTTTTCGGCCGGTCTCTTCCGCGCGGTCCGGACCACGACCGCGTCGGCCGGGGCCTGGCTGCACACCGCGAGGACCGTGGTGCCGCCCTCCGCGATCTCCCGCAGCAGCGCCCAGGCGCACTCGCGTTCGGCGTCCGAGAGCTTCATGTCGGCGTCGTCGACGGCCAGCAGCCGCGGCCGGGCGATGAGCGCGAGCGCGATCGACAGCCGCAGCGCCTCCAGCCGTTCCAGGTCCCGTACGGCCGTACGCGGCCCCTTGGGCAGCGTGTCGAGGTCCAGCCCGGCGGCCGAGAGGGCCGCCTCGACCCCGGCCCGGGACGCGGCGGCCCGCTCACGGCGCGGGCGCAGCAGCCCGCGCGGGGAGTCGGTGAACCGGCGCCGCAGCAGGGACCGCTCCCGCAGATGCTCGGCGACCGTGAGCACCGGATCGAGCTCGGTGACGCCCGGTACGTGCGCGAGTGCGCCGATCCGGCGTATGCGCGCCATCTGTTGGGGAATCCGGAAGCCCCCGACCGCGCCGTGTCCCTCGGTGGGGCGCATCCGGCCGGTGAGCGTCAGCAGCAGGGAGGTGCGGCCCGAGCCGGACGGGCCCTCGATCGCGATCAGCGCACCGGAGTCGGCGGCGATGTCGGCACCGCGGAACGCCCAGCCGTGCGACCCCCTGACGCCGAGCCCCTCGGCCGTCACCGCCGCCCCGGTCTCCGCTTCTGGGGTTCCCCCCACGCACATCACTTCCTTGATTTTTGAACTGACTGGTCAGTGCAAAAACAGTATGGAGTATGGCGGGCGCAGGCGGGGCGTCGGGGTCGTTCGCGCTGGTCAGGGCCGATTGTCAGTGGTGTGCCCCACGATGGCCCCATACGGCGGTCGCTTTACCACACGACCGGCCGCCACGCGACGACAGGAGGTTCGTCATGGCCAGTACCGCCGCAGCGCGCCGGCACCGTGCCGCCGCCCCTGCCCCCTCGTTGACCGGTCCCGCTACCGATGTCCACCCCGTGCTGCGCCGCGCGTCCGCCCCGCCCGCCGCCGCCGGTCTGCTCACCCAGGCCCATCAGGGTCTGGAGGAGGCCGCCGCGCTCGAGACCGCCAACGAGCGCTTTGCGACCGCACATCTGGCCGCCCTGCGCACGGCCGCCGCCGTGCTCGCCGTGCGCGGCCGCCCCGAGTCCACCGCGCGCCGCCGCGCCCGGATCCGCAGCGCCTGGGAGGTCCTGCCGGAGGTCGCTCCCGAACTGGCCGAGTGGAGCGCGCTGTTCGCCTCCGGCGCCGAGCGCCGGGCCCGCGCCGAGGCGGGGATACAGGGCGCCGCGAGCCGGCGGGACGCGGACGATCTGCTGCGTGCCACCGCGATGTTCCTGCGGCTGGTGGAGCGCATGCTGATGCTGCAGCCCACCCTGCCCCACCAGGCCCCACCGGGCGACGAGCCGGGCCTGCCGGGAGCGTGAGAGTCGGGAGCGTGAGAGGTGGCCCGGTGACCGGCCCGGCGCGGGCCGGTGTCCGCTGGGGCGCCGTGCGGCATCGGCCTGGGCGCAGGCCGCTCTCCGCTCGGGCCCCGGCCGCTGTCCGCCGGGCACCGCTCGGGCGCCGGCCGCTGTCCGTCCGGTATCCACCGGGGGCCGGTGGGGGCGGCCGCCTCGGCGCACCCCGCCCCACGGAGGCAATAGGCTGGGACCGCCGACGTCAGTAAGCCGTCGTCACCGCCTCGGGGCGGTGGCGGCACCGCGCCGAGGAGCCACCCGCCGTGTCAGACCCGCAGCGCCCCCGTGCGTCCCTCCGTACCGCCGTGGTCTGGGAGGTCCTGAAAGACGCCCTGGAACGGCGGGCCAAGGCCACGGGCCGGGAGGCCGCCGAGGGCGGGGCCGTGCACGGTGCGCTGGACGTCCTGGACACCGGCGGCGGCAGCGGCAATTTCGCCGTCCCCGTGGCCGGCCTCGGCCACCGCGTCACCGTGGTCGACCCGAGCCCGAACGCCCTGTTCGCGCTGGAGCGGCGGGCCGCCGAGGCCGGGGTGGCCGACCGGGTGCGCGGAGTCCAGGGGGATGCCCACGGGCTCTTCGACGTGGTCGAGCGGGGCGGTTACGACGTGGTGCTCTGCCATGGCGTGCTGGAGTACGTGGACGACCCCGCCGAGGGCCTGCGGAACGCGGCGGCGGCCCTGCGCCCGGCCGGGACCCTCAGCGTGCTCGCGGCGGGCCTGGGCGGTGCCGTGCTGGCCCGTGCTCTGGCCGGTCACTTCACCGAGGCCCGGCAAGCGCTTACTGACCCCGAGGGCCGCTGGGGCTCCGGAGACCCGATGCCGCGCCGCTTCACCGCCGACCAGCTCTCCGAGCTGGTGGAGGCGGCCGGTCTGGAGATCGCCGCGGTGCACGGGGTGCGGGTTTTCGCCGATCTGGTCCCCGGAGTGCTCGTGGACACCGAGCCCGGGGCGCTGGACGCCCTGTTGCAGCTGGAGGAGGCCGCCGCCGGGCTGCCCGCCTTCCGCTCCGTCGCCACTCAGCTGCACGTTCTCGCCGAGCGCGACTGAGCGGCTCCTCCTGCCCCACCGGACGACGGGCGGCGCAGGTGGAGTCGGCCACAGGAGACCCGATTGGACGCCAGGCCCCGTATGATCGGGGTACACCGTCCGGCATGGCCAATCGGCGGGAGGGGAATGGACGTCTCAGCGTCAACTTTCGCCACGCCCGTCGGGGTGGGCGAATTGGCGTTGAGGGGCGGGTTTCACGGGGGCGATTCCCTGCCTATCCTGAAAGGGTCGCACCCGGTCGCCCCCCGCGACCGACGAGTAGGAGGACTCCGTGCCGCTCTCGGAGCACGAGCAGCGCATGCTCGAGCAAATGGAGCGAGCGTTGTACGCCGAAGATCCCAAGTTCGCGACAGCGCTTGAGGGAAGCGGCCTGCGCACGTACACCCGGCGACGGGTCTACCAGGCGGTCGCGGGTTTTCTGGTGGGCATCGCACTCCTCATGGTCGGAGTGATCGTTCCCCAGATCTGGATCAGCGTGGTGGGCTTCCTGATCATGCTGGGATGTGCGGTGCTCGCGGTGACCGGCTGGCGCAAGGCTCCCAAACCCGGTGAGGCGCAGGGCGGCGGCGGGGCGGCTCCCCGCCGTCAGGGCCGTCAGCGCCGTTCGATGATGGCGCGTATCGAGGAGCGGTGGCAGCGTCGCCGCGATGAGCAGGGCCACTGAGAATAATTCTTGGATGAGCGGTTGAGGGGCGGTCGCCGACTGGCGACCGCCCCTCAACCGTGCGATAGCCCTTCCGGGCCGTAGCCCTTAAGCCGTGTCCCAGCCCAGCAACCGTGTCCTGGGCCCGCAACCGTGTCCTGGGCCTGCAACCCGCTCCCAGCCCCGCAATAGGGTCCCGGACCCTGGCGCCTGGCCCCGGCCGCCCCGCAGGGCCCTGGAGCGAGCCTGGGCGGCCCTGAGCCCCGTGGCGTGCCCGAGCGGCCTGAGCCCCCCGCACACGCCGCAGGGGCTCAGCCGCAAGGGCTCAGGGCCGCCCGGAGGTCGGGCCGCCTGGAGGTCAGCTCCCCTGGCCGCGCGGGGGCCGGAGCTGGGAGGCCCAGCGGGCCCAGCGGGGGGCTCCCCACCGCTGGACCAGCGCGGACCAGCGCTGTCCCCACGCCCACACCAGCTGAGCCGCGGACCGCGGGGCCAGCAGCGCCCGCAGCCGCTCCCGCCGCCCCACCTTGGCCTGGAACCCGGCCAGCACCTGCCGGACGTCGTCCGCGACGCCCGCGAACGGGCGCGGCCGCGGTGCGTACAGCACCTGCTCGACCGCCTCGGCCACCCGCTGTGCCGCCCGGGCCGAATCGTCGTCGAGGTCGGCGATCCGCACCATGCGGGCCACCGCTCTGCGCGAGGTCAGCGAGTCGTCCGGCAGCACGCCGAAGTCCCAGGCCGAATCGGTGAGTTCACGCCATGCGGCGAGGACCCGGTCGGCGGCGTCCTGCTCGGTGCGCCCGCCCGAGCCGTCCAGTCTGCGGGTCCGTATCCGCCGCCGCCACAGCATGGGCAGCAGCGGCACCACGGCCAGCAGCACCGCCAGCGAACTCCAGCTGGTGACCTTGGTCGCCGACCAGCCCCCGCCCGAGGCGCCGTTGTCCGGCTGCTGGGCCGCGGCACCTCCACAGGTGCCCAGCTTCTTCATCTCCAGGGAGCAGCTGTCGGAGGCGGTCGGGGCGGCCGTCGGCTCGGAGGTCGTGCTGGGCTCGGTCGTCGGCTCGTCGGACGGGCTGCCCGAGGGCGTCTGCTCCATCGTGTAGTCGGGCTGGGTGCCACGGCTCGGGGTGGGCTCGAAACGGGTCCAGCCCACGCCCTCGAAGTACAGCTCGGGCCAGGCGTGCGCGTCCTTCAGGCCCACCGACACCGAGCCGTCCGCCTGGGCGGTGCCGGGGGTGAACCCGACCGCCACCCGCGCCGGAATGCCCAGCGTCCGGGCCATCGCCGCCATCGAGAAGGAGAAGTGGACGCAGAAGCCCTCCTTCTGCTTCAGGAACCGGACGATGGCGGCCGAGCCGCTGCCGGACTGCACCTCGGTGTCGTAACGGAAGCCTCCGTTCACCGCGAACCAGTCCTGGAGCTTGACCGCCTTCTCGTACGCGTTGGACGCGCCGGCGGTCACCTCCCGCGCCGTACTGGCCACCACGGACGGCAGCGAGTCCGGCACCTCGGTGTACTCCTTGCGCAGCCGCGAGGGCGGTGCGGGCGCGGCCGCCAGCTGCTCGGCCGTCGGCTCCACCAGCAGGCTGGTGACCCGGTAGCGCGCGCCCCGGGTGGTCTGGCCGCGGTCGCCGACCAGCGTGCGGCCCTCCGGCTCATAGCGCCAGCGCCCGTCGATCTCGACCCTGGACGCGGGGTAGGGGAGGGGCAGCCAGTTCTGTGCGTACCAGTCGGCGGCCGAGATCGAGGTGTCGATCGAGGAGACCCGGACCGAGGGGCCGAGCCCGGCGGGCGACGGAAGCTGCCCGGGCACATCGGTGACATGCCGCTCGGACGACTTCCACGAGGTGCCGTCGAACCGGTCCAGCGCCACGATCCGCAGATACAGATCCTGCGTGGTCTGCGAGGAGGTGCGGTAGCGCAGCACCTCCTTGTTCTCCGGCTGGTTCAGGCTGTCCTGCAGCGACACCAGCGGATTGACCGCCGAGATCGTGCCGCCGCCGCTGCCCGACCCGCCGCCGCTGCCCTGCCGGTCCAGCAGTCCGCCGTCCAGGGACGGCAGCGCCGCGGGCACCACCAGCGCGATGCCGAGCGCCAGCACACCGATCCTGCGGCCGGTGCGGACCGGGGCGAGCGCCGGGGCGCCTCCGGCCCCGGCCAGGCCCGAGGGCGGCATACCCCCCGGACGCGGGGCGCCGCCGCTGAACACCCGGCCCCACTGGGAGAGCCGGTCCCGGCCCTCGGCCAGGAGCAGCAGCAGATAGCCGGCCGCCGCCAGCAGGAACCACAGCCAGTCGCTCCCGGCGTCGGACAGGCCGGCCGCGACCGAGTACAGCGCGAGCAGCGGCAGCCCGGCGGGGGCCGCGCTGCGGTAGGTCACCGCGAGCGCGTCGACCACCAGGCCGATCACCAGCACCCCGGCCACCAGCATCAGCCGGATGCCATCGGTGAGCGGCGCGGGGATCGCGTACTGCCCCACGTCGTCGGCGCCGTCGCGCAGCAGCACCGCGAACTCGTGAAAGGCCTGCGGGCTCGGCAGCACCCCGCCCAGCGCCTGCTCGTGCGCGAAGACCAGGGTGAGCAGCAGCAGCGTCACCACGGCCTGCGTGGCCACCGTCAGCGGGCGGGCCAGCGGCACCCGGCGGGCCGCCACGCCCGTCCCGCTCTGGACCGCCAGCAACAGGGTGGCCTGCAACAGCCAGCTCGCCGGGTCCACCAGCGGCAGCAGCGCACAGGCCGCCGCCACCGTGGCCAGCGCAGCGCATATCGCGAGCCGAACGCTCCCACTCATGCCCAGCTCCCTGTCATGCCGCCGATCGTGGGACCTCCGGCGTCCGCCCGGGTGGCGCCCTGGGTGTCGGCCTGCCGCCACAGCTGTGCCAGCGAGGCCCCCGGGCCGACCGGCAGCGCCGTCCACCCCGCCTCGCGGAGCTGCCGCAGCCGCTCCTCCAGCTCCCGTGTGCCCCCGAACTCCGCCCCGCGCGACCAGGCCGCGCCGTCCAGCACGAACGCCACCGCGGCCGTGGTGCGGTGCCGCATCCGGGCGGCCGTCGCCGCCTGCTCCTCATCCAGATCGCCCAGGAAGGCCACCAGCAGCCCCTCACCGCCGCCCCGCAGCACCTCGAAGGCGGGCGAGAGCCCTCCGCCGTCGGAGTGGTCCACCACGGCGAGGGTGTCCAGCATCAGCCCGGCCGTCTCCGCCGAGTCATGGGTGGAGCCGGTGAAGCCGCCTCCGCCGTCCGGGCCCGGCACCGAGCTTCCGGAGTCGGTCAGCAGCCGGACCGCATAGCCCCGCTCCAGCAGATGGACCGCGGCCGAGGCCGCCCCGGAGACCGCCCATTCGAAGGCCGAGTCGGGCCCGGAGCCGTAGTGCGCCGTACGCCGGGTGTCCAGCAGCACCGTGCAGTGGGCCCGCTGCGGCTGCTCCTCCCGGCGGACCATGAGCTCCCCGTAGCGCGCGGTGGATCGCCAGTGCACCCGGCGCAGATCGTCACCTATGCGATAGCCGCGCGGGATGACATCGTCCTCACCGGCCAGAGCCAGCGAGCGGTGCCGCCCGTCCCCGTACCCCGCGGCCTCGCCGCTCAGGCGCACCGGGGGCAGCGGCTCGACCCGGGGCACCACCGTGAGCGTGTCGTAGGCGCTGAAGGCGCGGGTCAGCTCGCACATCCCGAACGGATCGCTCAGCCGCAGCTGCAGCGGGCCCAGCGGATAGCGGCCGCGCAGATCCGAGCGGACCCGGTAGGACACCTCGCGGCGGCCGCCCGGCTCCACCCGGTCCAGCACGAACCGGGGGCGCGGCCCCAGCACATAGGGCACCCGGTCCTGGAGCATCAGCAGCCCGGTGGGCAGCCGCGAGACATTGTCCATCCGCAGATGCACCCGGGCCTCGGAGCCCGCCGGCACCCGCGCGGGCGCGAGCCGTCTGCTGCCCGCCACCCGGTACCGGGTGCGGTAGACCACGGCCACGCAGACCAGCGGCAGCGCGGCCAGCAGCAGCCCGACCCGCAGCAGATCCGCCTGGCCCAGGACATAGCTGCACACCGCGGCGGCCACCCCGGCGGCCAGGAAGGAACGGCCGCGGGTGGTCAGCCCGGCGAGGGCGGCCCGCAGCCCGCCCGAGTCCTCGCCGGTGCCGGGGCCCTCGGGGCCCATGTCCGTCCCCCCTGCGGCCATCACAGCCTCCGCGCGCCCGGCTGCTGCCGGCCGAAGTCGGCCGGGGGCATGGGCGGCATCGGGGGCATTCCGCCACCCGCGCCGCGCGAGCCGGAGGTGGGCACCGGGGTGCGCTGCACGATGTCCGTGACGACCTGCTCCGCGGTGCGCCGGTTCAGCTGGGCCTGCGCGGTGGGCAGCAGCCGGTGCGCCAGCACCGCCACGGCGAGGGACTGCACATCGTCCGGCAGCGCGAACTCCCGCCCGGCCAGCGCGGCCGATGCCTTGGCGGCCCGCAGTAGATGCAGCGTGGCCCGGGGCGAGGCGCCCAGCCGCAGATCGGGGTGGCTGCGGGTGGCGGCCACCAGGTCCACCGCGTAACGCCGGACGGCCTCGGCGACATGCACCGAGCGCACCGCCTCGACCAGCTTGACGATCTCATGGGCGTGCGCGACGGGCTGCAGGTCGTCCAGCGGGGAGACGCCGCCGTGCACGTCCAGCATCTGCAGCTCGGCCTGCGGGCTGGGGTATCCGATGGAGACACGGGCCATGAAGCGGTCGCGCTGCGCCTCGGGCAGCGGATAGGTGCCCTCCATCTCGACCGGGTTCTGCGTGGCCACCACCATGAAGGGGTTGGGCAGCTCGTAGCTCTCCCCGTCGATGGTGACCTGGCGCTCCTCCATCGACTCCAGCAGCGCGGACTGGGTCTTGGGCGAGGCGCGGTTGATCTCGTCGCCGATCACGATCTGGGCGAAGATGGCGCCCGGCTTGAACTCGAACTCCTTGCGCTGCTGGTCGAAGATGCTCACGCCGGTGATGTCGGACGGCAGCAGGTCCGGGGTGAACTGGATCCGCCGCACGGAGCAGTCGATGGACCGCGCGAGCGCCTTGGCCAGCATGGTCTTGCCCACGCCCGGGACGTCCTCGATCAGCAGATGCCCCTCGGCGAGCAGCACGGTCAGCGAAAGCCGTACGACCTCGGGCTTGCCCTCGATCACACCCTCCACCGACCGGCGGATCCGCTCCGCTGTGGTGGTCAGATCGCTGAGGCTCGCTCGCTCGTCATAGGTCGTCACCCGGCCCTCCTCGGCCCGTTCTCAGGGCCGTTGCCCTCGGAACGGACCGGCCCACCGCAAACGCTGACATCGGTCCCCCGCGTGGTTGCGGGGGACGATGTCACCTATGCATTCTTGCGGTCTCCGCGGCCTCGCGTCACTCGGCTGTGGATAACCCGGGGTTATTTGTCACGCTTGTACGAATTCGGGTACTGAATCCCTTCAGCAACCTCAGCATCCCTCAGGTACGCGGCGTGACCTCCCGCAGCAGACCCGTCGTCACATCGAAGACGAAGCCGCGGACGTCGTCGGTGTGCACCAGGAACGGCGAGGTGCGCACCCGCTGCATCGACTGGCGGACGTCGGCGTCGAGGTCCTTGAACGCCTCGACCGCCCACGACGGACGCTGGCCCACCTCCTCCTCCAGCTCATGCCGGAAGTCCTCGGTGAGGTTCAGCAGCCCGCAGCCGGTGTGGTGGATGAGCACGACGCTGCGGGTCCCGAGCGCGCGCTGGCTGATGGTCAGGGACCGGATGATGTCGTCGGTGACCACACCGCCGGCGTTGCGGATGGTGTGGCAGTCGCCCAGCTCGAGGCCGAGCGCCTCATGCAGGTCCAGTCGGGCGTCCATGCACGCGACGACGGCGACGCGCTGCACGGGCCGCGCGTCCATTCCGGGGTCGGTGAACTTCTCGGCGTACTTGCGGTTGGCCTCCACAAGGCGGTCGGTGACCGTGTCTCCCCTACGGGCGTCGCGGTCGGTGGACGGATTCGGCTGCGGCGCTGATATCGACATGATGACGACGCTACCTCTCACCAGGGATTTTTGTCTTCTCTTTAGGTAGGGCAAACGAGGGCAACGGGGTGGGCCGAGCGGGTGATGTGAGGCAACCCACAGCCCCCTGTACCCCTCGGTGTGGTGCTTGGGGGAGGTGATGCCACCCCCGGGGCGGGACGCGCTGGCCGGTTGGTTGACCGAAGGGACGAGTGGACTAAAGTGGCGCGAAGTGGGAGGCGTGACGCTCCCCTCGGATCCCGGAATTTCGCGTGAGCGCGGTGCGTACGTACCCCTCGGCCTCCTCCCGCTCCGGTCGCCTGACGTCACTTCCCCGGCGCCAGTAGGCCACTTCCCCTTCAGAGCGGGCGGGGACCCGGAGGTGCGTACCATCCTCGCCCGATCCTCAGAAGGGCGCACCAGCAGCGCAATGAGCAGCAACGCTCTCCATGTTCCCGTCATGCTCCAGCGCTGCCTGGACATGCTGGCCCCCGCTCTCGCCCAGCCCGGCGCGGTCGTGGTCGACTGCACCCTGGGCCTCGGCGGCCACAGCGAGGCGCTGTTGCGCGACTTCCCCCAGGCCCGGCTCATCGCGCTGGACCGCGACCCGTCCGCGCTGCGACTCGCCGGTGAGCGGCTCGCCCCGTACGGCGACCGGGCCACGCTGGTCCACGCGGTCTACGACGAGCTGCCCGAGGTCCTCGACCGGCTCGGCGTCCCGCGCGTCCAGGGGATCCTCTTCGACCTCGGCGTGTCCTCCATGCAGCTGGACGAGGCCGAGCGCGGTTTCGCCTACGCCCAGGACGCCCCGCTGGACATGCGGATGGACCAGACCACCGGCGTCAGCGCGGCGGAGGTGCTCAACACCTATCCGCCGGGCGAGCTGGTGCGCATCCTGCGGGCGTACGGCGAGGAGAAGTTCGCCAAGAAGATCGTGGACGCGGTGGTGCGCGAGCGCGCCAAGGAGCCGTTCACCAACAGCGCCCGGCTCGTCGAGCTGATCCGCGCGGCGCTGCCGCAGGCCGCCAAGCGCACCGGCGGCAATCCGGCCAAGCGCACCTTCCAGGCGCTGCGGATCGAGGTCAACGGCGAGCTCGCGGTCCTGGAGCAGGCCATTCCGGCGGCCGTGGGGACGCTCGCGGTCGGCGGGCGGATCGCCGTGCTCTCGTATCACTCGCTGGAAGACCGCCTGGTCAAGCAGGTGTTCGCGGCCGGTGCCCGCAATACGGCGCCCCCCGGGCTGCCGGTCGTCCCCGAGCAGTACCAGCCCCGGCTGAAGCTGCTCACCCGCGGCGCGGAGCTGCCCACCGAGGAGGAGATCGCCGAGAACCGGCGGGCCGCCCCGGCCCGGTTCCGGGGGGCGGAGCGCATCCGGGAAGAGGTCGGTCCATGAGCGTGCGGGGGACGGGGCCGAAAGGCCGGCCGGTGCCGGGGGCCACCACGGCCAGGCGCACGCCCTTCGTGCTGCTCGTCGTGGTCCTGCTCGGCTCCGGCCTGATCGCCCTGCTGCTGTTGAACTCCTCCCTCAACCAGGGGTCGTTCGAGCTCAGCAGGCTCGAGAAGCAGACCGAGGAGCTCACCGACGAGCGCCAGGCGCTCCAGCAGGACGTCGACCAGCTCTCCGCCCCCGCCGAACTGGAGCGGCGCGCCCGGGAGCTGGGGATGGTGCCCGGTGGCAGCCCCGCCTTCCTCAACCCGGACGGCTCGGTCAGCGGAGTGCCCGCCCCCGCCTCGGGGCAGCCCTCGGTGCTCGGCGCCCCCGGCCCGGTGCTGCCGTCCGCGCTCGACCCCACGCCGTCCGAGGCGTCGCCCACCCCGTCCGCCCTCGCGCCGCCGACCGCCACCCCGTCCGGGGCGGGCACGGGCACGGCCTCCGTGACCCCGTGGGGGCTGCCCACCGCCCTCTCCGCGACCTCCTCCGCCTCCGCGCAGTCCACCCCGGCCCCTCAGTAGGTGACACGGTGACGCGATCCCCAGCCCGCGCCCAGCCCGGCCCGCCCGCGCGGAGCACCGCCCGCGCGCGGTGGGCGGCCGCCGAGCCGAGGGCGGCCGTCGCGTGAGCGCGCCCCAGGATCCCCGCCGCCGCGGCGTGCCCGGCCCGCCCGGTCCGCGCGGCGACCGCCGCCCGCGCCAGGACGCGGCGCGGCGCCCCGGCGAGCGCCAGGGAGGATCGTCCGGCCGTCCGGCCCAGCGCCCGCGCCCGGGCGCTGCCCAGCCGCTGCGGCTGGGCAGCCCGCGCCCCCGGCTGCGGCTGATCAGCCTCGGCCTCACCCTCGTCATGCTGGTCTTCGTCGTACGGCTGCTGCAGGTGCAGGCCGTCGACGCCGACGCCTACGCGGCCAAGGCCAACGTCAACCGCTACATCCCGGTGAAGCTGTCCGCAGAGCGCGGCTCCATCACCGACCGCAACGGCGTCGACCTGGCGACCACGGTGGACGCGTACGACATCACCGCCGCCCCCGACCTGCTGACGCCCAAGACGGCCAAGACCCGTGACGCGCCGCGCCAGGCCGCGGCCCTCCTCGCGCCGATCCTCGGCAAGGAGGAGGCGGACCTGGAGAAGAAGCTCACCGACAACCCCAAGTCGCAGTACGTGGTGCTCGCCCGGCAGCAGTCCCCGCAGGTCTGGAACCAGATCAAGGACCTGAAGAGCGCCCTGGACGACGCGGCGACCAAGGGCAAGGGCACCAACGTCCTGGCCGGGGTCAACCGTGAGGCGCACAGCAAGCGGGTCTATCCGAACGGGGACCTCGCCGCCGGGATACTGGGATTCGTGGGCGCCGACGGCCGCGGCGCCGCCGGGCTCGAGCAGCAGCTCGACAAGAAGCTCGCGGGCAAGGACGGCAAGCGCGTCTACGCCCAGTCCGGTGGCCACCAAGTGCCCACCGGGGACCTCAAGGAGCAGCCCGCGGTCCCCGGCAGCGACTACGAGCTGACCATCGACCGGGACATCCAGTGGGCCGCCCAGAGCGCCATCGCCGACCAGGTCCGCAAGTCCGGGGCCGACCGCGGCTATGTCATCGTCCAGGACACCCGCACCGGACAGCTCCTGGCGATGGCCAACGCGCCCGGCTTCGACCCCGGCGACATCACCACGACGGACGCCGACGACCTGGGCAACGCCGCGGTCTCCGACGCCTACGAGCCCGGCAGCGTCAGCAAGCTCATGTCCATGGCCGCCGTCCTCCAGGAGGGCGTGGCCCGCTGGGACACCCATGTGGTGGTCCCCAACCGGCTGCCGCGCGCCGACCGGGCCTTCGCCGACGACATCGACCACCCCACCTGGTACCTCACGCTCAACGGCGTGCTCGCCAAGTCCAGCAACATCGGCACGATCCTCGCCACCGAGCAGCTGGGGAAGACCAAGAAGCAGAAGAACCAGATCCTCTACTCCTACCTGCGGAAGTTCGGGATCGGCCGGCCCAGCGGGCTCGGCTTCCCCGGCGAGACCCCGGGCATCCTGGCCCGGCCGCAGGACTGGAGCGCCTCGCAGCAGTACACCATCCCCTTCGGCCAGGGACTGTCGCTCAACGCCGTCCAGGCGGCCTCCGTGTACTCCACCATCGCCAACGGCGGCGAGCGCATCGCGCCCACCCTCGTCCGCGGCACCAAGGGGCCCGGCGGCGACTACACGGCCGCGCCCGCCCCGAGAAGACCCGTGTCGTCAGTAAGGAGACCGCGAAGACGCTCGCCGAGATGCTCGAGTCGGTCGTCGACGACCAGCAGGGCACCGGCGCAAAGGCGAAGATCCCCGGCTATCTTGTCGCGGGCAAGACCGGCACCTCCAACCGGGTGGACCCCAAGACCGGCCGCTACCGCGGCTACACCGCGTCCTTCGCCGGCTTCGCCCCGGCCGACAAACCGCGGCTGACCGTCTACTGTGCCGTTCAGAACCCGACGAAGGGCAGCTACTTCGGCGGTCAGGTCTGCGGGCCGGTCTACAAGAAGGTCATGGAGTTCGGCCTCAAGGCCCTGCAGGTCCCGCCGTCCGGGAAGCAGCCCAAACGGCTCCCCGTGAGCTACAACCCGGGCCAGTGAGCGAGCCCAGCAGTGACGACGATCACGCCGGACCCCGGGAACCACGGTCCGGTACGGCCCCGCTTCGCCGCCTCATTTCGCGGGGGAGCGGGTGTCCCGGGTACGCTCACCGCCGTGCCCCACGCTGATCAGTCCCAAACCCCTCAGAAGGACGTTTCTGTGGAATACCCGGGAGCGCCCCGCCCTCTCCAGGTCCGCCCGATCCCGCTGGCGGAGCTGGCGGATCAGCTGGGCATCGATGCCCCCGAAGCCTCGGAGGGGGCCGCGGTCACCGGGATCACCCATGACTCGCGAGCCGTACGCCCCGGCGATGTGTACGCCGCGCTGGCCGGCGCCCGTCTCCACGGCGCGGACTTCGCCGCCCAGGCCGCCGACCTCGGCGCGGTCGCGGTGCTGACCGACCCGGCCGGCGCCGAGCGCGCCGCCGCCGCCGGGCTGCCGGTCCTGGCGGTGGACAACCCGCGCGGCCGGATGGGCGCGCTGGCCGCCACGATCTACGGCGAGCCGGGTGCGGAGCTGCTGCAGATCGGCATCACCGGCACCTCCGGCAAGACCACGACCGCGTATCTCATCGAGGGCGGCCTCAAGGCCGCCGCGAAGCACGACGGCGGCCTTACGGGTCTCATCGGCACCGTGGAGACGCGGATCGGCGACGAGCGCATCAAGTCCGAGCGCACCACCCCCGAGGCCACCGATCTGCAGGCCCTGTTCGCGGTGATGCGGGAGCGCGACGTCCACTCGGTCGTCATGGAGGTCTCCAGCCACGCCCTGGTCCTCGGCCGCGTCGACGGCTGCGTCTTCGACGTCGCGGTCTTCAACAACCTCAGCCCGGAGCACATGGAGTTCCACTCCGGCATGGAGGACTACTTCCAGGCCAAGGCCCAGCTGTTCACCAAGGCCCGCAGCCGCGCCGGAGTGATCAACTACGACGACGAGTACGGCCGGCGGCTGATCGAGCAGTCCGAGGTACCCGTCACCACCTTCTCCGCCGAGGGCCACCCCGACGCCCACTGGCGCGCCGCGGATGTCGAGGTCGGCCCGCTCGGCTCGACCTTCACCGCCGTCGGCCCGAACGGTGAGTCCGTACGGGCCGCCGCGCCCCTCCCGGGCCCCTTCAACGTGGCCAACGCGCTCGCCGCCGTCGTCGCCCTCGCGGTCGCCGGGATCGACCCGCAGACGGCCGCCGACGGCATCGCCGCCGTCCCCGGCGTACCGGGCCGGCTGGAGCGGGTCGACGTGGGCCAGCCCTACCTCGCGGTCGTCGACTACGCCCACAAGACCGACGCCGTGGAGTCGGTGCTGCGTGCCCTCCGCAAGGTGACCGACGGCAAGCTGCACGCCGTCCTCGGCTGCGGCGGGGACCGCGACCGGCTCAAGCGCGGCCCCATGGGCGCCGCGGTGGCCCGGTACTCCGACACGGCCGTCCTCACCTCCGACAACCCGCGCTCCGAGGACCCGCTCGCGATCCTCGCCGCCATGCTCGCGGGCGCCGCCGAGGTGCCCGCTCACGAGCGCGGTGATGTGCTGGTCGAGGAGGACCGGGCCAACGCCATCGCGGCCGCCGTCGCCCGCGCCGAGCCGGGTGACACCGTCATCGTGGCCGGCAAGGGCCATGAACTGGGCCAGGACATCGCCGGCGTGATCCGTGCCTTCGACGACCGCCAGGTACTCCGCGAAGCCATCGAGCTCAGTGAGCGAGCCCACAGGCGCGATGCCACGCGCCCCGAGGCGAACTCACAACACCGGGACAATCACCAAGACGACCAGGGATGACAGACCGCCATGCGCGCACCAGCCCCTCAAGGCAGCTCTCCCGCACGGCCGGAGGTGATCAGTGATCGCACTGTCCCTCACCGAGATCGCCGGCCTAGTCGGTGGACAGCCGCACGACATACCGGACCCGGACCTGAAGGTCACGGGCCCTGTGGTGATCGACTCCCGTGAGGTGCGGCCCGGCAGCCTCTTCGCCGCGCTTCCCGGGGAGCGCGTGGACGGCCACGACTTCGCCCGAAAAGCGATCGAGGCCGGCGCCACGGCGGTCCTGGCCGCGCGCCCCGTCGGCACCGCGGACGCCCCCGTACCGGCGATCGTCGTGCCCGATGTCATCGCCGCCATGGGAGCGCTCGCGCGTGCCGTCGTGGAGCGCCTGGACACCACCGTGGTCGCGCTCACCGGCTCCGCGGGCAAGACCAGCACCAAGGACCTCATCGCCCAGCTCCTCCAGCGCCGCGGCCCCACCGTATGGACGCCGGGCTCGCTCAACAACGAGATCGGCCTGCCGCTCACCGCGATGAGCGCCGACGAGGCCACCCTGCACCTGGTGCTGGAGATGGGTGCCCGCGGCAAGGGCCACATCCGGTATCTGGCCACCCTCACCCCGCCCCGTATCGGACTCGTGCTCAACGTCGGCACCGCCCATATCGGAGAGTTCGGCGGCCGGGAGCAGATCGCCGAGGCCAAGGGCGAGCTCGTGGAGGCCCTGCCCCCCGCCGAGGAGGGCGGGGTGGCGCTGCTCAACGCCGACGACCCCCTGGTGCGCGCCATGGCATCGCGCACCAAGGCCCGTACCGTTCTGTTCGGCGAGGCCGAGAACGCCGATGTGCGTGCCGGGAATGTCCGGCTCGCCGACGGCGGCCGCCCCGCCTTCACGCTTCACACCCCTACCGGGTGCAGCGAAGTGACCATGCGCCTGTACGGTGAGCACCACGTGTCGAACGCGCTCGCCGCGGCCGCCGTCGCCCATGAGTTGGGCATGTCCGTCGACGAGATCGCCGTGGCGCTCTCCGAGGCGGGGCAGCTCTCCCGCTGGCGGATGGAGGTCACCGAGCGCTCGGACGGCGTGACGGTCGTCAACGACGCCTACAACGCGAACCCCGAGTCCATGCGAGCAGCGCTGCGCGCGCTGGTCGCCATGGGCGCTGCCACACCGGGGCGTCGTACGTGGGCGGTGCTCGGCCCGATGGCCGAGCTGGGCGAGGAGTCACTGGCCGAGCACGACGCGGTCGGGCGGCTGGCCGTCCGGCTCAACGTCAGCAAGCTCGTGGCGGTCGGCGGCCAGGAGGCCGCCTGGCTGGACATGGGCGCCAAGAACGAGGGTTCGTGGGGTGAGGAGTCGGTGCACGTGTCCGACGTGCGGGCAGCGGTCGATCTGCTGCGCAGCGAGCTGCGACCGGGGGACGTCGTGTTGGTGAAGGCATCCAGGTCGGTCGGCCTGGAGCGGCTTGCGCAGGCATTGCTCGACGGTGAGGGTGAGGTCTCCGGCCGATGGGCATGAGGCAGATCCTCTTCTCGGGAGCCATCGGGCTCTTTCTGACCCTGATCGGCACACCGCTGCTGATCAAGCTGCTGGCCCGCAAGGGCTATGGCCAGTACATCCGGGACGATGGTCCGCGGACGCACGGCAGCAAGAAGGGCACGCCCACGATGGGCGGTATCTCCTTCATCCTGGCCACACTGATCGCCTACGCCCTGACGAAGGTGATCACGGGCAGCCAGCCGACCTTCTCGGGCGTGCTGGTGCTCTTCCTGTTCGCCGGCATGGGCCTGGTCGGCTTCCTCGACGACTACATCAAGATCGTCAAGCAGCGCAGCCTGGGCCTGCGGGCCAAGGCCAAGATGGCCGGTCAGCTGATCGTCGGTATCGCCTTCGCGATCCTCGCGCTGAACTTCGCCGACGCGCGCCAGCAGACCCCCGCCTCCGACCGGCTCTCCTTCGTCCAGGACTTCGGCTGGTCCTTCGGCCCGGTGATCTTCGCGATCTGGGCGCTGTTCATGATCCTCGCGATGTCGAACGGCGTGAACCTCACCGACGGTCTCGACGGTCTGGCCACCGGCGCCTCCGTGATGGTCTTCGGCGCCTACACCTTCATCGGCGTCTGGCAGTACCAGGAGTCCTGCGCCAACGCGGAGACGCTCACCAACCCGGCGTCCTGTTTCGAGGTCCGCGATCCGCTCGATCTGGCCGTCGTCGCCTCCGCCCTCATGGGCGCGTGCTTCGGCTTCCTGTGGTGGAACACCTCACCCGCCAAGATCTTCATGGGCGACACCGGTTCGCTCGCGCTCGGCGGCGCGCTCGCGGGCCTCGCCATCTGCTCCCGTACGGAGCTGCTGCTGGCCCTCCTCGGCGGCCTGTTCGTTCTGATCACCATGTCCGTGGTCATCCAGGTCGGCTCCTTCCGGACGACCGGGCGACGGGTCTTCCGGATGGCGCCACTCCAGCACCACTTCGAACTCAAGGGGTGGAGCGAAGTCCTTGTGGTGGTCCGGTTCTGGATCATCCAGGGCATGTGCGTGATCGTCGGCCTCGGCCTCTTCTACGCGGGGTGGCGAGCCTCGTGACATCCGACGCCGGCGCCCTCGACGTGTCCGACCTCGCCGGACGGCAGGTCACCGTCGCCGGACTCGGCGTCTCCGGGGTCCCCGCGGCGCGTGCGCTGCGGGGCCTCGGGGCCTCGGTGACCGTGGTCAACGGCAGCGACGGCGAAGCGCAGCGCGCCCAGGCGGCCGAACTGGAGCCGCTGGGCATCACGGTCCGCCTCGGCGACGGGGAGACGCTCCCCGAGTCCACCGAGCTGATCGTGACCACCCCCGGGTGGAAGCCCACCAGCCCGCTCTTCCTGGCCGCCGCCGAGGCGAACGTGCCCATCTGGGGCGATGTGGAGCTGGCGTGGCGGCTGCGCGGGGAGGACGCCCCGCCGTGGCTCGCGGTGACCGGCACCAACGGCAAGACGACCACCGTAAGGATGCTGGCCGCCATCCTGGAGGCGGCCGGGCTGCGCACCGCCGCGGTCGGCAACATCGGGGTCTCGCTCCTGGACATCGTGCTGGGCGACGAGCCGTACGACGTGCTCGCCGTCGAGCTCTCCAGCTACCAGCTGCACTGGGCGCCCTCGCTGCGCGCCCACTCGGGGGCGGTGCTCAACCTCGCCCCGGACCACCTCGACTGGCACGGCTCCATGGCGGCGTACGCGGCCGACAAGGGCCGGATCTACGAGGGCAACCAGGTGGCCTGCGTCTACAACGTGGCCGACCCCGCCACCGAGGACCTGGTGCGCGCGGCCGATGTCGAGGAGGGCTGCCGGGCGATCGGCTTCACCCTCAACACCCCCGGCCCCTCCCAGCTCGGCGTCGTGGAGAACATCCTCGTCGACCGGGCCTTCGTGGCGGACCGGCAGAAGCAGGCGCAGGAGCTCGCCGAGGTCTCCGATGTGAACCCGCCGGCCCCGCACAACATCGCCAACGCCCTCGCGGCGGCGGCCCTGGCCCGCTCCTTCGGCGTCCCGCCGAAGGCCGTACGGGACGGCCTGCGCGCCTTCCGGCCGGATCCGCACCGGGTGGAGCATGTGGCCGACGTCGACGGTGTGGCCTATATCGACGACTCCAAGGCGACCAACACCCATGCCGCGGAGGCGTCGTTGGGCGCCTACGAGCACATCGTGTGGATCGCGGGCGGCCTCGCCAAGGGGGCCACCTTCGACGAGCTCGTCCTTACGGCGGCCAAGCGGCTGCGCGGCGTCGTGCTGATCGGCGCCGACCGCGCCCTGATCCGCGAAGCGCTCGCGCGACACGCAGCAGATGTCCCGGTCGTGGACCTCGACCGGACCGACACTGGGGCGATGGCGGCGGCTGTGCGCGAAGCGGCGCGGCTCGCCCGGCCGGGCGATACCGTCCTGATGGCCCCGGCCTGTGCCTCGATGGACATGTTCATCAACTACAACAAGCGGGGCGACGCCTTCGCCGCGGCGGTTCAGGACCTGGCCTCCGGCCGGGTGCCGGACGATCAGTAGCCCGCCGGTCCCCCGGCGAGGACCGCCCGCGCGGGGAAACCGGAGGGGATAAGACCATGACGCCTGACCAGCCCGCCGCCCCGCGCTCCCGGCCGGCCCGCCCCGGCACCGGCCGCCCCGCGCCGCGCTCGGGCGGCGCCCCCCGGCTACGGGAGGCCGTACGGGCGAAGGGCAGGGCGCCGTCTCCGGCCCGCCCGCGCGCCACAGCGGGCGCCTCCCGCCCTCCGCGCCGCCCGTCGAGGGGAAACGCCTTGGACGCGCTGCGCGGGCTGCAGCAGCGCCTCCGGAGGGCCTGGGACCGGCCGCTGACCGCGTACTACCTGCTGCTCGGCGGCTCGCTGCTGATCCTGGTGCTCGGTCTGGTGATGGTCTACTCCGCCTCCCAGATCAAGGCGCTGCAGTCCGGGCTCTCACCGTCGTACTTCTTCCGCAAACAGCTTTTCGCCGCGGTGCTCGGCGGCGCGCTGATGCTGCTCGCCGTGCGGATGCCCATCAAACTGCACCGCGCCTTCGCCTATCCGCTGCTCGCGGTCTCGGTCTTCCTGATGTGTCTGGTGCAGGTCCCGGGCATGGGCATCGCGGTCAACGGCAATCAGAACTGGATCTCCTTCGGCGGCCCGTTCCTGCTCCAGCCCAGTGAGTTCGGCAAGCTGGCGCTCGTCCTGTGGGGCGCCGATCTTCTCGCCCGCAAACAGGACAAGCGGCTGCTGGCCCAGTGGAAGCACCTGCTGGTCCCGCTGGTGCCCGCGACCGGGATGCTGCTCGGCCTGATCATGCTGGGCGGGGACATGGGCACCGCGATCATTCTCACGGCGATCCTTTTCGGCCTGCTTTGGCTGGCCGGCGCCCCCACCCGGCTCTTCGTGGGCGTCCTCGCCTTCGCCGGGGCCATCGGCATGCTGCTGATCAAGACCAGCGCCAACCGGATGTCCCGGCTCGCCTGTATCGGCGCCACCGAGCCCGGTGCCCACGATCAGTGCTGGCAGGCCGTCCACGGGATCTACGCGCTCGCCAACGGCGGCTGGTTCGGATCCGGACTCGGGGCGAGTATGGAGAAATGGGGCGAACTACCCGAACCGCATACCGACTTCATCTTCGCCATTACCGGGGAGGAACTCGGCCTGGCGGGGACGCTGTCGGTTCTCGTTCTCTTCGCGGCTCTAGGCTATGCGGGTATCCGCGTGGCCGGACGCACGGAGGACCCCTTCGTGAGGTACGCCGCGGGAGGCGTGACCACCTGGATCACGGCTCAGGCCGTGGTCAATATCGGTGCGGTGCTCGGTCTGCTGCCGATCGCCGGTGTTCCGCTCCCGCTGTTCTCCTACGGAGGGTCCGCCCTGCTGCCGACCATGTTCGCCGTCGGCCTGCTGATCGCCTTCGCACGGGCTGAGCCCGGTGCGCGAGCGGCGCTGGCCATGCGGCAGCCTGCTTTGCGGAAGAAGCTGGCTCGGGTGAGACGGAAGACGATGCGACGGCCCGTCAAGAGGCGGCCGTCCGGAGAGCGGTGAATTTCGGTGCATGTCGTACTCGCCGGTGGGGGGACCGCCGGCCACATCGAGCCAGCGCTCGCCCTCGCGGACGCCCTGCGCAGGCAGGACCCGACCGTGGGGATCACGGCGCTCGGAACGGAGCGTGGGCTCGAGACCCGGCTCGTACCGGAGCGTGGTTATGAACTCGGGCTCATCCCGGCCGTACCGCTGCCGCGTAAGCCCACCCCTGAGCTGATCACCGTCCCCGGGCGGCTGCGCGGCACCATCAAGGCCGCCGAGCAGATCCTGGAGCGCACCAAGGCCGACTGCGTCGTCGGCTTCGGCGGCTATGTGGCCCTGCCCGGCTATCTGGCGGCCAAGCGGCTCGGAGTGCCGATCGTCGTCCACGAGGCCAACGCCCGCCCCGGGCTCGCCAACAAGATCGGCTCGCGCTACGCCAAGTACGTGGCGGTCTCCACCCCCGACAGCAAGCTCCGCAACGCCCGCTATGTGGGCATCCCGCTGCGCCGCTCCATCGCCACCCTCGACCGGGCGGCGGTCCGCCCCGAGGCCCGCGCGGCCTTCGGGCTCGACCAGAATCTGCCGACGCTACTGGTCTCCGGCGGTTCGCAGGGCGCGCGCCGGCTCAACGAGGTGGTCCAGGCGGTGGCGCCGTTCCTGCAGCGCGCCGGGATCCAGGTGCTGCACGCGGTCGGTCCGAAAAACGAATTGCCGCATGTGGACAACATGCCCGGAATGCCGCCGTACATCCCGGTATCGTACCTGGACCGGATGGACCTCGCGTATGCCGCGGCCGACATGATGCTCTGCCGCGCGGGCGCGATGACCGTCGCCGAACTGTCCGCCGTCGGGCTCCCGGCCGCCTACGTCCCCCTGCCGATCGGCAACGGCGAACAGCGGCTCAACGCCCAGCCGCTGGTCAAGGAGGGCGGCGGACTGCTGGTCGACGACGCCGAGCTGAGCCCCGAGTGGGTGCAGGGCAATGTGCTCCCGGTGCTCGGCGACCCGCACCGGCTGTACGAGATGTCCCGGCGGGCCGCCGAGTTCGGCCGCAGGGACGCCGACGAGCTGCTGGTCGGCATGGTGTACGAGGCGATCAGCGCACGCCGCCAGGCGTGAGAAGGCAGGGAGCGTGGCCGGACCGTCGACCGCCGAGCGCGGCGCACGAGGGACGACTCCGTCCGGCCCGCCCCCACGCTTCCTCCGGGCGCGCCGCAGGTTCCGGCTGCCCGGCCGCCGCCCCCTGGTGGTGATGGCGGTGGCGGTGACCCTGCTCGGCGCCGGAGCGGTCTGGCTGCTGTACGGCTCGAGCTGGCTGCGGGCCGAGCGGGTGCGGGTCGCCGGCGCCGGCGTCCTCACCGCCGAGGAGGTGCGCTCCGCCGCCGACGTTCCGCTGAACACCCCGATGGTCGCGGTGGACACGGCCGCGATCGAACACCGGTTGCGCGAGCGGCTGCCGCGGATTGCAAAAGTGGACGTATCCCGGTCATGGCCGCACACCATCAGTCTGGTAGTGACGGAACGCAGGCCCGAAGCCATTGTCGAAGAGGGCGGGAAGTTCCATGAAGTGGACGCCGCGGGAGTCCGGTTCTCCACCGTGAGCAAGCGTCCGAAGGGGGTTCCGGTGCTGGAAATGGAGCCGGACCGGTCGCCGAGTTCGCGCCATTTCGGCCCCGCCGGACTGCGCCGCGAGGCGGTCCGGGTGGTCACCCAACTCCCCGAGAAGGTCCGCCAGGACACCCGTTCCCTCCGGGTCCGCTCGTACGATTCGATCACCCTGGAGCTGACCGGAGGCCGTACCATCACCTGGGGGAGCGGAGAGCGAGGCGAGGTGAAGGCGAAGACGCTCACCGCACTGATGAAAGCGCAGCCGGATGCGGACCACTTCGACGTCAGTGCGCCGAGCGCCCCCGCGGTGTCTCGCAGTTGACCTGATAGCGGCAGGCCAGCACCCTGGTTGGCTAGCCCACTGGGTGATCACATAGGGTGAAAAGAAAAGCGGGAGGTTCGGCGTGTTCATTGAACGCGCGCCACTTGTCGACTTAGTGTCCTGTTCCGAAGAGTCCGGGAAACAGAGGCACTGGTAACCCTAAACTTCAGCGTTAGGGTTGGGGTCGGCAATCGGAACCGTCCCATTCGGCATCAGTCGGCGCACCGCGGCAACGGCGGGGTGGCGACACGTAACTCGAGGCGAGAGGCCTTCGACGTGGCAGCACCGCAGAACTACCTCGCAGTCATCAAGGTCGTCGGCATCGGCGGCGGTGGCGTGAATGCCATCAACCGGATGATCGAGGTCGGGCTCAAGGGCGTCGAGTTCATCGCGATCAACACCGATGCGCAGGCCCTGCTGATGAGTGACGCGGACGTCAAACTCGACGTCGGCCGTGAGCTCACCCGGGGCCTTGGAGCCGGCGCCAACCCGGATGTCGGCCGTAAGGCCGCCGAGGACCACCGTGAGGAGATCGAGGAGGTCCTCAAGGGGGCCGACATGGTCTTCGTGACCGCGGGCGAGGGCGGTGGCACGGGCACCGGCGGTGCGCCGGTGGTCGCCAATATCGCGCGTTCGCTGGGCGCCCTGACGATCGGTGTGGTCACCCGCCCGTTCACCTTCGAGGGCCGCCGCCGCGCCAATCAGGCCGAGGACGGCATCGCGGGTCTGCGGGACGAGGTCGATACCCTCATCGTGATCCCGAACGACCGGCTGCTGTCCATTTCGGACCGCCAGGTGAGCGTGCTCGACGCGTTCAAGTCGGCCGACCAGGTGCTGCTGTCGGGTGTTCAGGGCATCACCGATCTGATCACCACCCCGGGTCTGATCAACCTCGACTTCGCGGACGTCAAGTCCGTGATGTCCGAGGCCGGATCGGCGCTCATGGGCATCGGCTCGGCCCGCGGTGACGACCGCGCGGTGGCCGCGGCCGAGATGGCGATCTCCTCGCCGCTGCTGGAGGCGTCCATCGACGGCGCCCGGGGCGTGCTGCTCTCCATCTCCGGCGGTTCCGACCTCGGTCTGTTCGAGATCAACGAGGCCGCCCAGCTGGTGAGCGAGGCCGCCCACCCCGAGGCCAACATCATCTTCGGCGCGGTGATCGACGACGCGCTCGGCGACGAGGTCCGGGTCACCGTGATCGCGGCCGGCTTCGACGGCGGTCAGCCGCCCGCCAAGAACCGCGACAAGGTGCTGGGTTCCTACAGCGGCAGCCGCGAGGAGGGATCGGGCAGCTCCTCGAGCCGCCCGTCCGGCCAGGACAACAGCCGCCCGTCCTTCGGCGGGCTCGGCAGCGTCACCCCGCGCGAGGAGGAGTCCGCCCCGGCGGACCCGGCTCCGGTCGCCGAGGTGCCGCCGCCCCCGGTGCCCAGCCCGCACCCCCAGGTCCCGCCGGCCCGTCCGTACCCGGAGAGCCAGGCCGAGGAGCTGGACGTCCCGGACTTCCTGAAGTGAGCCGTCCGGCATGGCTCGACGGCGACTTTGAAGTGAATCAGACGTGATAGCGCAACAGCACGACGCGAGCGGCGCGCACTTCGCCTTCACCGATCGGTGGGGCGGGGTGAGCGCCGCTCCGTATGACGAGCTCAATCTCGGCGGGGCGGTCGGCGACGACCCCCAGGCCGTACGGACCAACCGCGAACTGGCCGCCAAGGCGGTGGGCCTGGACCCGGCGGCCGTCGTATGGATGAACCAGGTGCACGGCCGGGACGTCGCGGTGGTCGACGGACCGTGGTCGGACGATGAGATTCCGGCGGTGGACGCGGTGGTGACGCGGCGTCCGGGGCTCGCCCTGGCCGTCCTCACCGCCGACTGCACCCCGGTACTGCTGGCCGATCCGGTGGCCGGGGTCGTCGGCGCCGCCCACGCGGGCCGGCCGGGACTGGTCGCCGGAGTGGTCCCGGCGGTGGTCAGGGCGATGACCGAACAGGGCGCCGAGACCGCCCGGATCGTCGCCCGCACCGGCCCCGCGGTCTGCGGCCGCTGCTACGAGGTTCCCGCGGAGATGCGCGCCGATGTCGCGCAGACGGTGCCGGAGGCGTGGGCAGAGACCAGGTGGGGTACCCCGGCGGTGGATGTGGCGGCCGGTGTGCGGGCCCAACTGGCCCGTGCCGGTGTGCGGTTGGACGAGAAGGATGGACAATCTCACATCTGCACCCTGGAGTCGGCGGACCACTTCTCGTACCGGCGCGAGCACACCACGGGGCGGCTCGCGAGCTACGTCTGGTTGGGCGGCTGAGCTGTGACGGATCGCAAGACGGAACTGGCCGCGAATCTGGCCCGGGTGACGGAACGTATCTCTGCCGCCTGTGCCGAGGCCGGTCGCAAGCGCGAAGAGGTGACCCTGATCGTGGTCACCAAGACCTATCCGGCGAGCGATGTCCGTTTGCTCGCGGAACTCGGCGTACGGCATGTCGCCGAGAACCGCGATCAGGAAGCCGCCCCCAAAGCCGCGGAATGCGCGGATCTGCCGTTGATCTGGCACTTTGTCGGGCAATTGCAGACCAATAAGGTGCGTTCCGTATCCAGTTATGCCGATGTGGTGCAATCTGTCGATCGTAAGCGATTGGTCGACGCGCTCTCCCGTGCGGCTGTGGGGGCCGCGCGGGAGATGGGCGTCCTGATTCAGGTCGCGCTCGACGCGGACTCCGATGAACGGGGAGCGCGCGGGGGCGTGGGACCGGGCGGAGTGGAACTGCTCGCGGAGTCCGTCGCCGAGGCCGAAGGACTCCGACTCGACGGACTGATGACCGTCGCCCCGCTGACGGGCCCCTACGAGGGGCGGCCGCGGGCGGCGTTCGACCGGCTGATGGAAATCTCATCCCGCCTGCGCGTGGCTCATCCTGCTGCGAACATGGTCTCGGCGGGGATGAGCTCGGACCTCGAGGAAGCCGTGGCGGCGGGAGCGACACATGTGCGCGTCGGCACTGCGGTACTCGGAGTCCGACCCAGCCTCCGGTAACGTCGCGAAGAAGTCGGACCACAGCAGAAAATATGGTCATTCCCGTCAAAAGACGGGCTGGCCACGTGGATCCATGGCATCCGGTGGCGGAGCCGATCCACCACAGAGCGGAGGACGCAGAGAATGGCCGGCGCGATGCGCAAGATGGCGGTCTACCTCGGCCTCGTGGAGGACGATGGGTACGACGGCCGGGGATTCGACCCCGACGACGACTTCGAGCCCGAGCCGGAGCCCGAACGGGAGCGGGACCGTCGGCGGCATCAGGTAGTGGAGACCGAACCGCGGCCGGAAAGGGGCGAATCTGTGCGAGTCGTCCACCCTCCCGCACAACGTGAACCGGCTCCTCTTGCGGTGGAAACCGGGCGACCCGCGCGAATTGCCCCCGTGGCGTCCATCACACCTGAACGTCAGAACTTGGAGAAGAACGCGCCAGTGATCATGCCCAAGGTTGTGTCCGAGCGGGAGCCGTACCGCATCACCACACTGCACCCCCGGACCTACAACGAGGCCCGTACTATCGGGGAACACTTCCGTGAGGGCACTCCCGTGATCATGAATCTGACGGAGATGGACGACACGGATGCGAAGCGACTTGTCGACTTTGCCGCCGGTCTGGTGTTCGGTCTCCATGGGAGCATTGAGCGGGTGACGCAGAAGGTGTTCCTGTTGTCTCCTGCTAACGTCGATGTCACGGCGGAGGACAAGGCCCGTATCGCAGAGGGCGGGTTCTTCAACCAGAGCTGAGACGCAAAAACGGCAAACCGGCAACACCGAGTCATCCGAGGCCGAAAGGCCGAGTACGAACCAGGGGAGAGGGACGCGCGGGATGGGCATCGCACTACAGGTGATCTACATCGCGCTCTACTGCTACCTGATCGTGCTGATCTTCAGGCTCGTGATGGACTATGTCTTCCAGTTCGCGCGCTCGTGGCAACCCGGTAGGGCGATGGTGGTCATCCTCGAGGCCACCTACACTGTCACCGATCCGCCACTCAAGCTGCTGCGGCGGTTCATTCCGCCGCTGCGTCTCGGGGGTGTGGCGCTCGACCTGTCCTTCTTCGTGCTGATGATCATCGTCTGGATCCTGATCACCGTCGTGAGCAATTTTGCGAGCAGGGTGTGAACGATACGGTCTTGCCGATTGCCGACGACTACGTTGAGGTGAAGTAGAGATGCCGTTGACCCCCGAGGACGTGCGGAACAAGCAGTTCACGACCGTCCGCCTCCGAGAAGGCTATGACGAGGACGAGGTCGATGCCTTCCTCGACGAGGTCGAAGCCGAACTGACCCGGCTGCTACGGGAGAACGAGGACCTGCGTGCCAAGCTGGCCGCGGCGACCCGTGCCGCCGCCCAGAGTCAGCAACAAGGTATGCGCAAGCCTCCCGAACAGCAGGAGAGGCCCGGCGCACCTGTGCCCGCCGCCATATCCGGACCGCAGCCGGTGCCGCCCGGCCAGCAGCAGATGGGTGGTCCGCCCCAACTCCCGGGCGGAGCCCCGCAGCTGCCGGCGGGTCCGATGGGCCAGAACGGCCCCGGACCGATGCAGCAGGGCGGACCCGGTCCGATGCAGCAGGGCGGGCCTGGCCCGATGCAGCAGGGCGGACCCGGCCCCATGGGCCAGAACGGTCCGATGGGCCAGAACGGTCCGATGGGGCAGAACGGCCCCATGGGTCCCGGCGGTCCCATGGGTGGCCCGATGGGCGGTCCCGGTGGTCCTGGCGGCCCCGGTGGCCCGCAGCTGCCCCAGCCGGGCCAGGGCCCGGGCGGCGACAGCGCCGCGCGCGTGCTCTCGCTCGCGCAGCAGACCGCCGACCAGGCGATCGCGGAGGCCCGTTCCGAGGCCAACAAGATCGTCGGCGAGGCCCGTAGCCGCGCCGAGGGCCTGGAGCGGGATGCCCGCGCCAAGGCCGACGCGCTGGAGCGGGACGCGCAGGAGAAGCACCGTGTCGCGATGGGCTCCTTGGAGTCCGCTCGTGCCACGCTCGAGCGCAAGGTCGAGGACCTGCGCGGCTTCGAGCGCGAGTACCGCACGCGGCTGAAGTCGTACCTGGAGAGCCAGCTGCGCCAGCTGGAGAACCAGGCCGACGACTCGCTCGCCCCGCCGCGTACCCCGGCGACCGCCTCGCTGCCGCCGTCCCCGTCGATGAGCGGCTCCATGGCCTCGGCCGGCGCCGGCTCGATGGGCGGCCACACCATGGGTGGCAACCAGACCATGGGCGGCCACAACCAGAACGGCGGAGCGCCGTCCTACGGTGGGCAGCAGCAGATGTCTCCCGCGATGACCCAGCCGATGGCACCGGTGCGGCCGCAGAGTCCGCAGCCGATGCAGCAGGCGCCCAGCCCGATGCGGGGCTTCCTCATCGACGAGGACGACAACTGACGCGGGCCGTCTAGCGCGGAGCGTTCGGCAATCACAAGGGCCGGGCCCCAGGAGCAGACTCCTGGGGCCCGGCCCTTTGCTGTGCGGATGAGGTGCTGGGGGGCTTTCCCCTACCCGCCCCTTCCCGAACCAGGGGCTTCGCCCCTGACCCCGGACGCCCTTCGGGCGTGTCCTCAATCGCCGGACGGGCTGATCTTCAGCCCGTCCGGCGATTGAGGACCGGGGTCCGGGGCGGAGCCCCGGTTACGGGAAGGGGCGGGTAGGGGAACACAACCCCCGCCCGAGCCTTACGCCTTGCGGAGGCGGAAGGTCAGGCCCAGGGGGGCGTCCTCGAAGGGGGTGCCGTACGCGGCGTCGGCCTCGCCCGTGGCGAAGTCGGTCGCGAGGACCTCATCCGCGATCAGCCCCGCGTGATCCGTGAGCGCCTGCCGCAGTTCCTCGTCCGCCGTCTCCCACCGCAGCGCGATCCGGTCGGCCACGTCCAGCCCGCTGTTCTTACGGGCCTCCTGGATCAGCCGGATCGCGTCACGCGCGAGACCCGCGCGGCGCAGCTCCGGGGTGATCTCCAGGTCGAGGGCGACCGTGGCGCCCGCGTCGGAGGCGACCGACCAGCCCTCGCGCGGGGTCTCGGTGATGATGACCTCGTCGGGGGAGAGGGCCACCGTCTCGCCGTCCACCACGACCGACGCGTTCCCCTCGCGCAGCGCGACCGACAGCGCGGCCGCCTCCGCCTCCGCGATCGCCTTGGCGACCGGCTGGGTGCCCTTGCCGAATCGCTTGCCCAGGGCCCGGAAGTTGGCCTTCGCGGTCGTGTCGACCAGCGAGCCGCCGACCTCGCTCAGCGACGCGAGCGAGGAGACGTTCAGCTCCTCCTCGATCTGGGCGCGCAGTTCGGCGCCGAGGGTTTCGAAGCCGGCCGCGGCGACCAGCGCGCGCGAGAGCGGCTGGCGCGTCTTCACACCGGACTCCGCGCGGGTCGCGCGCCCCAGCTCCACCAGGCGCCGCACCAGCGCCATCTGGGCCGAGAGGGCCGGGTCGATCATCGACCGGTCCGGCTCCGGCCAGGTGGTCAGGTGCACGGAGGCGGGGGCCTCCGGGACCACCGGGACGACCAGGTCCTGCCAGACCCGCTCGGTGATGAAGGGCACCAGGGGCGCCATCAGCCGGGTGACCGTCTCGATGACATCGTGCAGGGTGCGCAGCGCGGCGGCGTCGCCCTGCCAGAAGCGGCGGCGGGAGCGGCGCACGTACCAGTTGGACAGATCGTCGACGAAGGCCGACAGCAGCTTTCCGGCGCGCTGGGTGTCGTACGCCTCCAGGGACTCGGTGACCTGCTCGGTGAGCGTGCCCAGTTCGCCCAGCAGCCAGCGGTCCAGCAGCGGCCGCTCGGCCGGGGCCGGGTCGGCCGCGGACGGCGCCCAGCCCGAGGTGCGGGCGTACAGCGCCTGGAAGGCGACCGTGTTCCAGTAGGTGAGCAGCGTCTTGCGCACGACCTCCTGGATGGTGCCGTGGCCCACCCGCCGGGCCGCCCACGGCGAGCCGCCCGCGGCCATGAACCAGCGCACCGCGTCCGCGCCGTGCTGATCCATCAGCGGGATCGGCTGAAGGATGTTGCCCAGGTGCTTGGACATCTTGCGGCCGTCCTCGGCCAGGATGTGACCGAGGCAGACCACGTTCTCGTACGAGGACTTGTCGAAGACGAGCGTGCCGACCGCCATCAGCGTGTAGAACCAGCCGCGGGTCTGGTCGATGGCCTCGGAGATGAACTGCGCGGGGTAGCGGCTCTCGAAGAGCTCCTTGTTCCGGTACGGGTAGCCGTACTGCGCGAACGGCATCGAGCCCGAGTCGTACCAGGCGTCGATGACCTCGGGCACCCGCTCGGCCGTCAGCGAGCAGCCGTCGGCGGTGCAGGTGAAGGTGATGTCGTCGATGTACGGCCGGTGCGGGTCCAGACCGCTCTGGTCGGTGCCGGTCAGCTCGGAGAGCTCGGCGAGGGAGCCGACGCAGGTGAGATGGGACTCGGCGCAGCGCCAGATGGGCAGCGGGGTGCCCCAGTAGCGGTTGCGCGACAGCGCCCAGTCGATGTTGTTATTGAGCCAGTCGCCATAGCGACCGGTCTTGACCGACTCGGGATACCAGTTGGTCTTCTCGTTCTCCCGCAGCAGCGCGTCCTTGATCGCGGTGGTGCGGATGTACCAGGACGGCTGGGCGTAGTAGAGCAGCGCGGTGTGGCAGCGCCAGCAGTGCGGGTAGCTGTGCTCGTACGGCACATGCCGGAACAGCAGCCCGCGCTCCTTGAGGTCCGCCGTGAGCGCCTCGTCGGCCTTCTTGAAGAACTGGCCGCCGATCAGGTCCAGACCCTCTTCGAAGGTGCCGTCGGGCCGGACCGGGTTGACCACCGGCAGACCGTAGGCACGGCAGGTCAGCAGGTCGTCCTCGCCGAAGGCGGGGGACTGGTGGACCAGACCGGTGCCGTCCTCGGTCGTCACATACTCGGCGTTGACGACGTAGTGCGCGTCGGGGATCTCCACCAGCTCGAAGGGGCGCCGATAGGTCCAGCGCTCCATCTCGGCCCCGGTGAAGGACTCCCCGATGACGGCCCAGCCCTCGCCCAGCGCCTGCCCGACCAGCGGCTCGGCGACGACCAGCTTCTCCTCGCCGTCGGTGGCGACCACATAGCGCACCTCCGGATGCGCGGCCACGGCGGTGTTGGAGACCAGGGTCCACGGCGTGGTCGTCCACACCAGCAGCGCCGCCTCGCCCGCCAGCGGGCCCGAGGTCAGCGGGAAGCGGACGAAGACCGAGGGGTCGACGACCGTCTCATAGCCCTGGGCCAGCTCGTGGTCGGAGAGCCCGGTGCCGCAGCGCGGGCACCAGGGGGCGACCCGGTGGTCCTGGACCAGCAGCCCCTTGTTGAAGATCTCCTTCAGGGACCACCACACCGATTCGATATAGCCGGGGTTCATGGTCCAGTACGCGCCGTCGAGGTCGGTCCAGAAGCCCATCCGCGTGGTGAGCTCGGCGAAGGCGTCGGTGTGCCGGGTGACGGACTCCCGGCACTTGGCGTTGAACTCGGCGATGCCGTACGCCTCGATGTCCTTCTTGCCGTTGAAGCCCAGCTCCTTCTCGACCGCCAGCTCGACCGGCAGGCCGTGGCAGTCCCAGCCCGCCTTACGGTCGACGTGGTAGCCGCGCATGGTGCGGAAGCGCGGGAAGACGTCCTTGAAGACGCGGGCCTCGATGTGGTGGGCGCCCGGCATGCCGTTCGCGGTCGGGGGGCCCTCGTAGAAGACCCACTCGGGCCGTCCCTCGGACTGCTCGAGGCTACGGGAGAAGATCTTGTTCTCCCGCCAGAAGTCGAGCACGGCGTGCTCGAGGGCGGGCAGGTCGACCTGGGCGGGCACCTGGCGGTACTGCGGCGTCATCGGGGCTCTTCTTCCTCCGGCGGACACGTGCTCTTCCGTTTCCGTCGGAGGGACGAGAGCCGTGCGCTCCCGCGGTACCACCCTCCTTGACCGGTAGCTGGTCGGCTCCCGGCCCCCTCATTGGGATCGCGATGCCGGTTCTACTGACCCAGTGCGGGCGTTCTTCCGGCGGCTCCGGGGTGATCCTTCACATCGCGCTCGCCCCCGGGCTCACACCGTCCCCGGGTCGCTCTGGGCCGCCTACGACGCTACTCGTCCCCATCCACGCCTCTCGCTGCGCCCCAGTGTACGGGGCCGGGGGGACCGGGGCCGACCGAATACCGCACTGCGCCGAGTGGGGGACGGCCGGCTCCGGGGATTGACCCGAATGGCGATACGCCGGGTGTCGTGGCCGCGGTCGTCACGCTGGGTCACCGGTGGGTGCCGGATTCCGGACGGATTACCGGACGCGGAGTGGGGCACAAAGGTGGGGACCGGGTTGTCGTACGGGCAAGCCGGGCGAATCGGGCGGCGTGCCCCGTTGCCGCCCGCCCGGAGTCGATTTATCGTTCCGGAACGATTCGCGCGCAAGATCACAATATGTGAAGGGGCCGCGGCCATGGTGGCGAGAAAGACCGCCGTGCAGAAGAGCACGGCGAAGGCGACGAAGGCCGCGCCCGGCAAGAAGAGCGCCTCGGGCAAGAAGGCCGTCAACAACAAGACCGCGGCCCCCGCCGGAGCCGCCGCGCAAGGCGCCGCCAAGGCGGCCAAGAAGAGCGCCCCGGGGAAGAACTCGGAGACGCCCACCAGGAAGCACGCATCCGCCAAGACGGTCGCGCCCACCGAGGAGGGCGTGGCCGGGGAGACCGTGGCCGGGGCCACGGCCGGTAAGACCACGGCCAGGAAGGCCGCGCCCGCCGACAAGGCGGTGCCCGCGAAGAAGACGGGAGCCAGGAAAGTGGTTGCGAAGAAGACTCCGGGTGGTGCGCCGACCGACAAGAAGGCCACGACGACGGCACCCCCCTTGCCCAAGGCCCGTGCGGCGGGCGCGCCGGTCGACCCCAGCGAGCTCGCGGTCCGCCCGGGCGAGGACCCCTGGTCCGCCGAGGAGGTGGACGAGGCGCGCGCCGGGCTGCTGACCGAGGCCGGCCGGCTGCGCACCGAGATCCTCGCCTCCGAGCAGGCGATCACCGGGCTGATGCGCGACTCCGGCGACGGTGCCGGTGACGACCAGGCCGACACCGGCACCAAGAACATCACCCGCGAGCACGAGATGGCCCTGGCCGGAAACGCCCGCGAGATGCTGCTGCAGACCGAGCGGGCCCTGGATCGGCTGGATACCGGCACCTACGGGCTGTGCGAGAACTGCGGCAATGCGATCGGCAAGGCCCGGATGCAGGCGTTCCCCAGGGCCACGCTGTGCGTCGAGTGCAAGCAGCGCCAGGAGCGGCGCTGACGCCCGTACGCATGTGCCGTACCCTCGTCCCTCACAGGGGGAGACTGGCCCGGACGAGTTGAGGGACTCACGTGACAGAGGCGGAGCAGGCCATCGGTACGCCGGATGCGGGGAAGGCAGAGGAGGGTGCCGGGACCAGCGCTGCCGGAGCCGATGAGGCCGCGGCGGGCAGGGGGAAGCGGCGCGTCGGCGTGCTCCTTACGGTCGCGGCGCTGGCCTATGTGATCGATCTGGTCAGCAAGCTGGCCGTGGTCGCGAAGCTGGAGCACCACGCTCCGGTCGAGGTGATCGGCACCTGGCTGCAGTTCGAGGTGATCCGCAACCGGGGGGCGGCCTTCGGCTTCGGCGAGGCCATGACCATCGTGTTCACGGTGATCGCGGTCGGCGTCATCGTGGTGATCGCGCGGCTGGCCCGCAAGCTCCACAGTCTGCCCTGGGCCATCGCGCTCGGTCTGCTGCTCGGCGGGGCGTTCGGCAATCTCACCGACCGGATCTTCCGGGCGCCCGGGGACTTCCAGGGGGCGGTCGTGGACTTCATCGCCCCCTCCCACTTCGCGGTCTTCAACCTCGCCGACTCGGCCATCGTCTGCGGCGGCTTCCTGATCGTGATCCTCTCCTTCCGCGGGCTGGACCCGGACGGCACGGTCCACAAGGACTGACCGGCTCCCGGCGGTCGGTATCCGACGGGCGTACGAACCGGTGCTTGCGGTCCGGCATACTCGTCGGGTGAGTACGATTCCCGAGATCCGCACCCTGCCCGTACCGGACGGTCTGGAGGGCGAGCGCGTCGACGCCGCTATCGCCCGCATGTTCGGCTTCTCCCGGACCAAGGCGGCCGAGCTGGCCGCCGCCGGAAAGGTGCAGCTCGACGGCAGCGTCGCCGGGAAGTCCGACCGGGTCTCCGGGGGTGCCTGGCTCGAGGTCGAGATGCCGCAGGCCGCGCCGCCGGTGCGGGTCGTCGCCGAGCCCGTCGAGGGCATGGAGATCGTGCACGACGACGAGGACATCGTGGTCGTCTCCAAGCCGGTCGGCGTCGCCGCCCACCCCAGCCCCGGCTGGACCGGCCCCACCGTGATCGGCGGGCTCGCGGCCGCCGGCTTCCGCGTCTCCACCTCGGGCGCCGCCGAGCGCCAGGGGATCGTGCACCGGCTGGACGTCGGCACCTCCGGGCTCATGGTCGTCGCCAAGTCCGAGCTCGCGTACTCCGTCCTCAAGCAGGCCTTCCGCGAGCGCACCGTGGACAAGCGCTACCACGCGCTGGTCCAGGGCCATCCGGACCCGCTGAGCGGCACCATCGACGCCCCGATCGGGCGCCATCCGCAGCACGACTACAAGTGGGCGGTGACGGCGGACGGCAAGCCGAGCGTCACCCACTACGACCTCATCGAGGCGTTCCGGGCCGCGAGCCTGCTGGACATCAAGCTGGAGACCGGCCGCACCCACCAGATCCGGGTGCATATGGCGGCCCACCGCCACCCCTGCGTCGGCGACCTCACCTACGGCGCGGACCCGACGCTCGCCAAGCGGCTGAAGCTGACCCGGCAGTGGCTGCACGCCATGCGGCTCGGCTTCGAGCACCCCGCGCACGGCCAGTGGGTCGAGTTCGAGAGCGCCTACCCGGACGATCTGCGCGGGGCGCTGGACATCGTGAGGGCCGAGAGCGCGTGATCGAGGTCATGACCGACGGGGACCTGTCCGGCTGCTTCGCGGTCCGCCGGGAGGTCTTCGTGGTGGAGCAGCGGATCCCCGAGGAGGAGGAGATGGACGCGTACGACGCGCACGCCGTCCACCTCCTGGCCACCGACGGTCAGGGCCGCCCGGTGGGCACCGTGCGCTTTCTGCACGGCGCCGCCGCGGACAAGAAGTACGGCCACGCCGGTGTCGACGGCGCCACCACCGCCGTGCTCGGCCGCCTCGCGGTGGCCAAGGCGGCGCGGGGCACGGGGCTGGGGGCCGACCTGGTCCGGGCTGTCGAGGCGGAGGCCCACCGGCGCGGTCTGGCCGAGGTCTATCTGGAGGCCCAGACCCATGCGCTCGGCTTCTACCAGCGGCTGGGCTACGAGGCGTTCGGCCCCGAGTTCGACGAGGGCAGCGGCATCCCGCACCGCGCGATGCGACGGCCGTTGTAGCGGCTTGCCGACGCCCCGCCGCCCTCACCGGGTGCGCGGGGTGTCCTTACGGAGCCCGTCCTCGAAGCGGGCGAGTCGGTCGTGACCGCTGTGGCGGTCGTGGAACTCATGGCCCCGCTCGCGTTCCGGCCGGGCCGGCGGGGGCTGGGCCGCCGGGGCGGTGGCGATGCGCGGCAGAGCGTGGGGATGGGCGTCCCGCAGCCACGTGATGATCTTCTCGCGGACCTCGCAGCGCACGGTCCAGGCGTCGTCCGGGTCCCGCGCCGTGATGAGCGCCCGCACCACGATGGTGCTCGGGGTGGTGTCCGTCACCACCAGGTTCCAGTCCCGGCCGTCCCAGGCCGGGGACTTCTGCACGATCTCGCGCAGCCGCTCCCGCATCTCCTCGATCGGCGCCGTGTGGTCGAGGTGGAAGAGGACGGTGGCCACCTTCTGGGTGCCGCCCCGCGACCAGTTCTCGAACGGCTTGTTGGTGAAGTACGACACCGGCATGGTGATCCGGCGCTCGTCCCAGGTCCGTACGGACAGGAAGGTCAGCGTGATCTCCTCGACCGTGCCCCACTCGCCGTCGACGACCACCGTGTCGCCGATCCGCACCATGTCGCCGAAGGCGATCTGCAGCCCCGCGAAGAGGTTCCCCAGCGTGGACTGGGCGGCGACACCGGCGACCACACCGAGGATCCCGGCGGAGGCCAGCATGGAGGTGCCGACCGTGCGCATCGCCGGGAAGGTCAGCAGCATGGCGGAGACCGCCACCACGCCGACGATCGCGGCCACCACCCGCTGGATCAGCGTCACCTGGGTGCGCACCCGGCGCACCCGCGCGGCGTCGTGCGCGCTGGAGGCGTAGCGGAAGTAGGAGGACTCCACGACGGCCGACGAGACCCGTACCACGAGCCACGCCGTCGCCGCGATCAGCACCAGCGCGAGCAGCCTGCCGATCGCCGACTCATGCTCCTGGACAACCCTCGCCCGCGTCTTGTCGTACGAACCGCTCAGCAGCGCCGTGCACACGGTCACCTGCAGCGGAAGCCGGCAGCGCCGCAGATGGCCCCACAAGGGGGTCTCGGGGTGCCGGGCATCGACCCTCCGCAGCAGCCAGTCGACGGCCCAGCCGATGAACAGCGTGATGGCCAGTGAGCCGCCGATGACGACGAGCGGACGCAGCACGTCCTCCATGGACACCTACCTCATCCTTCCCTCAGGGAGACTCCGGGTGTCCTGTCCCGCCTTCCCCGGATCCGGTGTCCTCAGACCGGGACTGGCACGATGGGAGGGGGCGATCCACGGAAAGGAAAGTGACAGCGGTGGCCGATACCTCGACGATTGTTCTGTTCCACTCCGCGTACGGGCTGCGGCCCGCCGTACAGGAGGTGGCCGATCGACTGCGCGCGGCCGGGCATGAGGTGGTCGTGCCGGACCTGTACGAGGGGCAGACCGCCGAAACCGTCGAGGACGGCATGGTGATCAAGGAGCGGATCGGCCGCGACGAGCTACTGAAACGGGCCATCACCGCCGCCGCGCCGTACTCGGACCGCGGGCTGGTCTACGCCGGTTTCTCGCTCGGCGGCGCCCTGGCGCAGAACCTTGCGCTGGCCGACGACAAGGCGCGCGGACTGCTTCTGCTGCACGGCACTTCGGACATCGCCGACGACACCACGGTCGATGAGCTGCCGGTGCAGCTCCATGTGGCCGACCCCGACCCGTTCGAGCCACACGACTGGCTCAATGCCTGGTATCTGCGGATGCGGCGGGCCGGCGCCGATGTGGAGGTCTTCCGCTACGCCGGGGCCGGCCACATCTTCACCGACCCCGAGCTCCCGGACTACGACAAGGAGGCCGCCGAGGCCACCTGGCGGGTGGCGCTCGGCTTCCTGGCCGACCTCTGAGCCCGTGCACCGTCCGAGCCCGTGAACCGTCGGTGAACCGGTGCGTCAGCGCACGGGTGCGTCGGCGCGCTCGACCCGCTGGCTGCCCGCCTGGGTGCGGTACGACCGCGCCCATGCGGTCGTGGCGTTGCGATCGGTCTTGTCGGAGATGGTGTAGTAGTCCATCTGGGCCCGCTGGGGTGTGACATCGAGCACGCCGTAGCCGTGCGAGTCCATGTCCACCCACTTCACATGGCGGTTGGCGGCCCGGATCGCGGCGGCCGCGGCCAAGGACACCGTCTGCGGTGCCACATGGAGCAGATCGTCGAGGTTGTCCGAGGTCACCGAGGTGACCACGAACTCGGTCGCGGCCGACCGGGAGAGCGGATAGGTGGCGGCCTTCACCGGTACGTCGTTGGCCCACGCCATATGGATGTCACCGGTGAGGAAGACCGTGTTGCCGATCGCGTGGTCGGTGAGGTGGGCGAGCAGCTCGCGCCGGTCGTCCGTATAGCCGTCCCATTGGTCGGTGTTGATGGCCAGGCCGCCCTTGGGCAGCCCCAGCAGCTCGGCGAGGGGGCCCAGCAGCTCGGCGGGGAGGGCCCCGAAGGCGACCGGTGAGATCATCACCGAGTTGCCCACCAGCCGCCAGGTGGTGTCCGAGGCGGTCAGGCCCGACTTCAGCCAGTCGAGCTGGGCGCGGCCGGTCAGGGTGCGCTCCGGGTCGTCCACGTCGCCGCTGCCGGTGGCCGCCTGCTGGGAGCGGAACGAGCGCAGATCGAGCAGATGGAGATCGGCGAGGGTGCCGTAGCGCAGCCGCCGGTAGGAGGTGCCCTGAGTGGAGGGGCGCACCGGCATCCACTCGAAGTACGCCTGCTCGGCGGCGGCCACCCGCTGGGCCCACGCCCCCTCGGTGCCGGGGGTGTGGTTCTCCGCCCCGCCGGACCAGGCGTCGTTGGCGAACTCGTGGTCGTCCCATATCGCGATCACGGGGAGCGCGGCGTGCAGTGCCTGGGCGTCGGGGTCGGTCTTGTAGTTCCCGTGCCGGACGCGGTAGTCGGCGAGCGTGACGATCTCATGGGTGGGGGCGTGCGGGCGGACGACGTCCTTCGCCTCCGGGTATTCGCCGCTCTTGTACTCGTAGATGTAGTCGCCGAGATGGAGCACCGCGTCCAGGTCGGTACGGGCGGCCAGATGGCGGTACGGGGAGAACCAGCCCGCCTCCCAGTTGGCGCAGGAGACCACGCCGAAGCGGACCCCGTCGGCCGCGGCGTCGTGCGCGGGGGTGGTGCGGGTGCGCCCGACGGGGGAGCGGACGCCGCCGTCCACACCGAAGCGGTAGAAGTAGTCGGTGGCGGGGCGCAGCCCACGCACATCGGCCTTGACGGTGTGGTCGGTGCCGGCGGCGGCCTTGACGGTGCCGCGGGCGACGACCGAGCGGAAGTCCCGGTCCTCGGCGACCTCCCAGGTCACCTCGATGGCCGGGCCGAGCCCCGAACCGGGAACGGCGTCGGGGGCGGGCGTGATACGGGTCCACAGCAGGATCCCGTCGGGCAGCGGGTCACCCGAGGCGATGCCGTGCAGAAAGGCGGGCCCGGAGCCGGCGTGGGCGGCGGGTCCGGGGACGAGGGGCAGCAGGGCGGCGGCAGCCGCCGCGGCCGTGACGGCGCTGCGGCGCGAGATGTGGAGGTCGGTCACGGCCGAGGACATTACTGACAAGTAGTGTGCGGGGACAGGGGCTTGGGGGATGTTCGCCCACCCGTCGCCGCCAGGTCACCGGCGCGCTCGTCGCCCGGTCACCGCCACCGCCGCCGGGCCACAACGCCGTCGGCGGGCGCGCCCCAGGGGCACGCCCGCCGACTCGGCCGGGAGGGGCCGGACGCTACTTCTCGAGGTTCTGCTCGACGAGCGGGGTGAACTGGTCCGGGGTCATCGGCGGGTTCTCGCCCACCTGCAGCTTCTTCCCATTCATCTTGAAGGCCGGGGTGGCGTCGACGTCCTTGGTGTCGTTGAACGACTTGGACATGGCCAGCGCCCACCGGTCGTAGGTGCCGTTCTTCACGGCCTTCTCGAAGGCCGTGTTGCCCTTCAGCTCCTTGACCTGCTGGGCGACGTCGATCAGCTTCTGGTCGTTCGCGAAGGCGTCATCGGTCTCCTGCGGGTGGTTCTTCGGCGCGTACAGCGCCTCCTTGTAGTCCAGGAACGCCTGCGGGCTGACGTTGAGGGCCGCGCCGAGCGCGCTCAGCGCGTTCTTCGAGCCGGCGCCGGGCATCTGCTTGTTGTCGTCGAGGAAGGTGCCCATGGTGAACTGCGCCTTGTAGGTGCCGTCCTTGATGTCCTTGAGCACGGTCGGGCCGGTGAACTTCTCGAACTGGGCGCAGACCGGGCAGCGCATGTCCTCGTAGACGTGCAGGGTGTTCTTGGCCTTCTTGTCGCCGATGACGACCGTCGTGCCCTGGGAGCCGGTGGTGTTGGCGGGCTTCGCGAACGACTTCTTCTCGGCCGCCGCCCGCCACTTCTGGTTGGCGTCGTCCGACGAGTCCATGTTGGTGACGGCGTAGCCGATGCCGCCGGCTATCGCGAGGACCGCGACGACCGCGCCGCCGACGAACAGCTGGCGCCGCGTCCGGTCCCTCTTGGCCTGGCGCTCACGCTCGGCGCGCAGCCGCTCGCGCGCGGCCTGCTTGTTCTGCTGGTTGTTGCGGTTGCTCATGATGGATCGATCTCCGTGGGTGTGCGTCGTCAGTGATGCGTACGGGGGTGTGGATCGCTGTGCTCAGGCAGTGGCCGAGCAGGGCGGTCCGCGACGCACCACGGAGTGCACGAGGAGAGGGAGCGCCGGCGCCGGGCGCACCGGCCGTACGGATCGCGGGGCCGGGCGACGACGGGGCCGCAGGGTCGCGGCGTGGGCCGCGACGGCCAGCAGCAGCGGCCGGAAGGCGAAGGCGGCCAGGGAGGCCAGCAGACGGCTCAGGGCGGCCTCGCCGCGCCGCAGCCAGGCCGAGGCGAGCAGACCCACCGCGACGTGCGCGGCGAGCAGCAGCCAGGGGGTGGCGGAGCTCACCGCGGCCGCCAGTGGGGTGCCGACGCCGTGCTGCGAGACCCCGGGCAGCGGACTGCCGAGATCGCTGCCGCACAGCACGGTGACCCCCATGGAGCGCAGGGATCCCGCCACGGGGCCGCCGGACTGGCCGTAACACGCCTGCTGGCCGGTGGTGAAGATCGTGTCGGCGGCCAGCTCCAGCGGGATCAGCAGGGCCGCTATGGACCAAAAGCCCCGCTCCCGCCTCGCGAGGGCATAGGCGACGGCGAAGACGGCCACCGAGAGCGCGGCGACGGTGCCCAGCGGCAGCGGGGCCGCCGACAGCAGGACATGCGAAGCCGAGGACAGCATGACGCACAGCGCGGTGAAGAGCGCCGCGCGCACTGCCCTCAGCTGCGGTCCGGTGCCGTCCATGACTTCGAATTCTGCCATGAACGGCTGTAGGGACCATGTGAAGAATCGGCCCCGGCGGCCGGCTAACCGCCCTTGAGCTGCTTGTTCACCGCTTCCGTGAACTCTGCCGCGGTCAGCGGGGTGGAGCCGCTGCTTCCGGTCAGCTGGGAGCCGTCGAGCTTGACGGCCGGGGTGCTGTTCACCCCGGAGGCGTCGAAGTCGGCGATCATCTTCTTCGCCCAGGGGTCGTAGGTGCCCTCGCGCAGAGCCTCCCGGAAGGAGGCGTTCGTCTTGAGCGCGTACACCTCCTGGGAGACGGTCAGCAGCTGGTTGTCGTCGGCGTAGGAGTCCTTGCTCTCCTCGGGGTGGTTCTTCGGCGACATCAGGGCGGCCTTGTAGTCGAGGAAGGCGTCGGTGCTCACGTCCAGCGCCGCCCCGAGGGCGCTCAGGGCGTTCGCGGAGCCGTTGCCGCCCATGCTCTTGTCGAGGATGGCGGCGAAGTGGAACGAAACCTTGTACTTGCCGGCTTTGATGTCCTTGGCGATGGTCGGCCCGACCGCCTGGTCGAAGGAGGCGCACGGCGGGCAGCGCAGGTCCTCGTAGACGTCGAGGGTGTGCCCGGCATCGGCCTCGCCGATCACCACGGTGGTGCCGCCGGGACCGGAGCTGTGGGCGGGCGTGACGAGGTTTCCCGGGCCCTGTGAGCCACCGGAGCCGTCCGGGCCCGGCGCTCCCGGCGGGCCCTGGACGACATCGTCCGACGAGCCGCCCCGGGAGCCCTTGCCGTCATCCGTGATCAGGAGAACGCCCGCGACCACCGCGGCGGCCACCGTCACCGCCACCACGGCCGTGAGCCCGGCCTTGCGCTGCGGGTCCGCCGGGGCGGGAGCGCCACCCCATCCCCCGCCGCCCGGGCCGGGCGGCGGGGGAGCGGGCGGGAAGCCCGGGGGCTGGGGTGGAGGCGGCGGATGACCCGGCTGCGGGTGCTCCGGCTGCTGGTACGGATTCTGCTGCGGGTTTTGCTCGCCCCCCGGCGGCTGCTGTCCAGGCCACATGACCGGTAACCATAAGGGGGCGAGCAGACGGCGGCCATGGCCGGGGGACGATCAGGGGCCGGGGTGGCGATCAGAGCCCGGCGTGACGATCAGAGCCCGGGGATGCGGCCGTTGCGGAAGAGGTCCACGAAGATCTGGTGGTCGGCCCGGGCGCGGGCACCGTACGAGTGCGCGAAGTCCACCAGGAGGCCGGCGAAGCCGTCCTCGTCGGCGGCGATCACCGCGTCGATGGCGCGCTCGGTGGAGAACGGCACCAGCGAGTGGCCGCTCTGGTCGTCGGCGGCCGCGTGCATGGTGGCCGTGGCCCGTCCCAGGTCGGCCACGACCGCCGCGATCTCGGCCGGGTCGTCGATGTCGGACCAGTCGAGGTCCACCGCGTACGGCGACACCTCGGCGACCAGCTGCCCCGACCCGTCCAGCTCGGTCCAGCCCAGCCACGGGTCGGCGTGGGCCTGCAGCGCGCGCTGGGAGATCACCGTGCGGTGGCCCTCGTGGTGGAAGTACGCCCGCACCTGCTCGTCGGTGATGTGCCGGGAGACCGCCGGGGTCTGCCCCTGCTTCATGTAGATCACCACATCGTTCTCCAGGGCGTCGCTGTTGCCCTCCAGAAGGATGTTGTACGAGGGGAGCCCGGCGCTGCCGATGCCGATGCCCCGGCGGCCCACGACGTCCTTGACGCGGTAGGAGTCCGGGCGCGAGAGACTGGACTCGGGGAGGGTCTCCAGATAGCCGTCGAAGGCGGCCAGGACCTTGTAGCGGGTGGCCGCGTCCAGCTCGATGGACCCGCCGCCGGCCGTGAAGCGGCGCTCGAAGTCGCGGATCTCGGTCATCGAGTCCAGCAGCCCGAAGCGGGTCAGCGAGCGGGCGTCACGCAGCGCGTCCAGCAGCGGACCCTCGGCGGTCTCCAGGGTGAAGGGCGGCACCTCGTCGTTCTTGGCGCCGGTGGCCAGGGCGTGGATGCGCTCGCGGTAGGCGCCCGCGTAGGTCCGCACCAGCTCGGTGATCTTCTCGTCGCTGAGCGCCTTGGTGTAGCCGATGAGCGCCACGGAGGCGGCGAAGCGCTTCAGGTCCCAGGTGAAGGGGCCGACGTACGCCTCGTCGAAGTCGTTCACATTGAAGATCAGCCGGCCGTTGGCGTCCATGTAGGTGCCGAAGTTCTCGGCGTGGAGGTCACCGTGGATCCACACCCGGCTGGTGCGGTCGTCCACGTACGGCCCGCCGGCGCGCTCCCGCTCCACATCGGAATAGAACAGGCAGGCGGTGCCGCGGTAGAACGCGAACGCCGAGGCGGCCATCTTCCGGAACTTGACGCGGAAGGCGGCCGGGTCGGCGGCGAGCAGCTCGCCGAAGGCGGTGTCGAATACGGCGAGGATGTGCTCGCCGCGCTGTTCCGCCTGGGTCTGCTGGTTCGACATCGCGGAACGCCTCCTGGGGCATGAGGGATGTGATCGGTGTGGCAGATACGACAGGGTATGTTCCGTCGCGCCGGGTGCGCGGGAAGACCGGATGACCCGTCGGGATCAACGCCTGAGGCTACTCGCGAGTGCCCGGCTCGTGTCAGTGCGGAGGGGTAACCTTCGGAGCTGTCTCGCCCTGCCGTCATCGATTGTTCGCCGGAGGTCTTCCACCGTGACCAAGCCGCCCTTCACGCACCTGCATGTCCATACCCAGTACTCGCTGCTGGACGGTGCGGCGCGGCTCAAGGACATGTTCAACGCGTGCAACGAGATGGGCATGACCCACATCGCCATGACCGACCATGGCAACCTCCACGGTGCGTACGACTTCTACCAGCAGGCGACGGGCGCCGGGATCACGCCGATCATCGGGATCGAGGCGTATGTGGCGCCCGAGTCGCGGCGCTACAAGCGGCGTGTCCAGTGGGGCCAGCCGCATCAGAAGCGCGATGACGTCTCCGGTTCCGGTGGTTACACCCACAAGACCATCTGGGCGTCGAACAAGACCGGTCTGCACAACCTCTTCCGGCTCTCCTCCGACGCCTATATGGAGGGCTATTTCGTCAAGTGGCCGCGGATGGACAAGGAGACCATCGCCCAGTGGTCCGAGGGCCTGATCGCCTCCACCGGCTGCCCCTCGGGCGAGCTGCAGACCCGGCTGCGGCTCGGCCAGTTCGACGAGGCCCTCAAGGCCGCCTCCGAGTACCAGGACATCTTCGGCAAGGACCGGTATTTCCTGGAGCTGATGGACCACGGCATCGAGATCGAGCGCCGGGTCCGGGACGGGCTGCTGGAGATCGGCAAGAAGCTGGACATCCCGCCGCTGGTCACCAATGACTCGCACTACACGTACTCCCGCGAGGCGACGGCCCATGACGCGCTGCTGTGCGTCCAGACCGGCAAGAACCTCTCCGACCCGGACCGCTTCCGCTTCGACGGCACCGGCTATTACCTGAAGTCCACGGAGGAGATGTACGCCATCGACTCCTCCGACGCCTGGCAGCAGGGGTGCGCCAACACCCTGCTGGTCGCCGAGCAGATCGACGCCACCGGCTGGTTCGAGAAGCGCGACCTGATGCCGCGGTTCGACGTCCCCGAGGGGTACACCGAGGTCACCTGGTTCCAGGAGGAGGTCAAGAAGGGGATGGCCCGCCGCTTCCCCGGCGGCGTCCCCGAGGACCGTCAGAAGCTCGCCGAGTACGAGATGGACGTCATCATCCAGATGGGGTTCCCGGGCTACTTCCTCGTGGTCGCCGACTTCATCATGTGGGCCAAGAACAACGGCATCGCGGTCGGCCCCGGCCGAGGCTCCGCGGCCGGTTCGATCGTCTCGTACGCCATGGGCATCACCGACCTCGACCCGGTCGAGCACGGGCTGATCTTCGAGCGGTTCCTCAACCCCGAGCGGGTGTCCATGCCCGATGTCGACATCGACTTCGACGAGCGTCGGCGCGGTGAGGTCATCCGGTACGTCACCGAGAAATACGGCCACGACAAGGTCGCCCAGATCGGCACCTACGGCACCATCAAGGCCAAGAACGCCATCAAGGACTCGGCCCGGGTGCTCGGCTATCCGTACGCGATGGGCGACCGCATCACCAAGGCCATGCCCGCCGACGTCCTCGGCAAGGGCATCCCGCTCTCCGGCATCACCGATGAGAAGCACCCCCGCTACAGCGAGGCGGGCGAGGTGCGCGGGATGTATGAGAACGAGCCGGATGTGAAGAAGGTCATCGACACCGCGCGCGGTATCGAGGGCCTGGTGCGCCAGATGGGTGTGCACGCCGCCGGCGTGATCATGTCGAGCGAGACGGTGACCGACCATGTCCCGGTCTTCTCGCCGAAGAACGACGGCCAGGTCGTGACCCAGTGGGACTACCCCACCTGTGAGTCGCTCGGCCTGCTGAAGATGGACTTCCTGGGCCTGCGCAACCTCACCATCATGGACGACGCCGTCAAGATGGTGCGCGCCAACAAGGGCATCGACCTGAAGCTGCTCGATCTGTCCCTGGACGACCCCAAGACCTTCGAACTGCTCTGCCGCGGTGACACCCTCGGCGTCTTCCAGTTCGACGGCGGCCCCATGCGCTCCCTGCTGCGCATGATGAAGCCCGACAACTTCGAGGACATTTCCGCCGTCTCGGCTCTCTACCGGCCGGGCCCGATGGGCATGAACTCGCATATCAACTACGCGCTGCGGAAGAACGGGCAGCAGGAGATCACCCCGATCCACCCCGAGCTGGAGGAGCCGCTCAAGGAGGTCCTGGGCATCACCTACGGCCTCATCGTGTACCAGGAGCAGGTGCAGAAGGCCGCCCAGGTGCTCGCCGGCTATTCGCTCGGCCAGGCCGACCTGCTCCGCCGTGCGATGGGCAAGAAGAAGCAGGAGGTCCTGGACAAGGAGTTCGTGCCCTTCCAGAAGGGCGCCCGGGACAAGGGGTATTCCGACGAGGCCATCCAGGCGGTGTGGGACGTCCTGGTCCCGTTCGCCGGATACGCGTTCAACAAGGCGCACTCCTCCGCGTACGGCCTGGTCACCTACTGGACCGCGTACCTCAAGGCCAACTACCCCGCCGAGTACATGGCGGCGCTGCTCACCTCGGTGCGGGACGACAAGGACAAGTCGGCGGTCTATCTGAACGAGTGCCGTCGCATGGGCATCAAGGTGCTGCCGCCGAACGTCAATGAGTCCGAGGCCAACTTCACCGCTCAGGGTGATGATGTGATCCTCTTCGGTCTCACGGCGGTCCGGAACGTCGGTCAGAACGTGGTGGAAGCGATCATCCGCGGCCGTAAGGCCAAGGGGAAGTACGCCTCGTTCCCGGACTACCTGGACAAGGTCGAGGCGGTGGTGTGCAACAAGCGCACCACGGAATCGCTGATCAAGGCGGGCGCCTTCGACGAGATGGGCCACACCCGTAAGGGGCTCACGGCGCACTACGAGGCGCTGATCGACAATGTGGTCGCGGTCAAGCGCAAGGAGGCCGAGGGGCAGTTCGACCTCTTCGGCGGCATGGCCGGTGACGGCGGGGACGGCGAGGGGCCGGGCTTCGGCCTCGACGTCGAGTTCTCGGACGTCGAATGGGAGAAGACCTATCTGCTGGCCCAGGAGCGGGAGATGCTGGGCCTGTATGTCTCCGACCATCCGCTGTTCGGCATCGAGCATGTGCTGAACGAGAAGGCGGATGCCGCGATCTCCGCGCTCACCGGAGGTGAGCACGCGGACGGCGCGATCGTCACCATCGGCGGCATCATCTCCGGTCTGCAGCGCAAGATGACCAAACAGGGCAACGCCTGGGCCATCGCCACCGTGGAGGACCTGGCCGGCTCCATCGAGTGCATGTTCTTCCCGGCCACCTATCAGCTGGTCTCCACCCAGCTCGTCGAGGACGCGGTCGTCTTCGTCAAGGGCCGCCTCGACAAGCGCGAGGACGTGCCCCGGCTGGTCGCCATGGAGCTGATGGTCCCCGATCTGTCCGAGGCATCGGCCAACGCGCCCGTGACGATCACCATTCCCACGGTCAAGGTCACCCCGCCGCTGGTCGAGAAGCTGGGCGAGGTGCTCACCCACCACCGCGGCGCCACCGAGGTGCGGATCAAGCTCCAGGGGGCGCGGAAGACCACCGTGCTGCGGCTCGACCGGCACCGCGTCACCGCCGACCCGGCGCTCTTCGGCGACCTCAAGGTGCTGTTGGGGGCGTCCTGCCTGGCCGGCTGACCGCCCGGCGTCCTTGACGTCGGCGAGAGCGCCCCAGGGGCGCGCCCGCATCGGGCGCGCCCCTGGGGCCCACGGTCACGCGGCCTGCCACCGCGGTGGCCCAGCGCCGGTGCGCGGTGCGTCAGTTGTGGCCGAAGCTCTTCTGCCGGCCCTTACGAGCCGTCGAGGGGCTGCCCTCCGGCCGCATCGCCTGCGACTGCCCCTCCATCGACGGCTGCTGCTCGGCGCTGCGGTCGGCCGTGCCGCGCTCCTGACGCTGTTCCTGCTGCTGCTTGCGATCGCGGTTCTTGTTCTTGCCCATGGTGGTGTTCCTCCGGTTGGGATCAGCCCCCTGGCGAAGGGCCCTGCCGGGAGAAGCCCTTCGGGAAGAAACAGTGACATGCCGCGGTGACCCGTGCATTTCGGGCAATTACGGTGAGTGAGAAGGAGGGTATTGGCGGGTAAGCCGTATCCGCCACGCCGGTGATCCAGTTCGGACTGATAACCCCCGCACGGTCGGGCAGACTCGAAGGAAAGCCGAAAACCACATCCGGGGCACGGCTGTGCGCGGGGGGCGACCGAGGACTGGACCGTCAGGAAAGAGGGTGGAACGTGGACCGCTGCGTCGTCCTGGTGGACGCCGGATATCTGCTGGGCGCCGCCGCGAGCCTGCTGGCCGGGGAGCCCGCCCGATCGCGTATCTCCGTCGACCACGCGACCCTCATCCAGGGCTTGCGGGAGCGGGCCGAGGCCGAGACCGAGTGCCCGCTGCTGCGCATCTACTGGTTCGACGGCGCCCCCGACCGTGTGCCCCAGCCCGAGCACCGGCGGCTGCGCGTGATGCCCCGGGTGACCGTACGGCTGGGCGCGCTCACCCGCAGTGACGGCCGCTGGGCCCAGAAGGGCGTGGACGCCGCCATGCACGCCGAGCTCACCGAGCTCGCCCGCAACCGGGCCTGCGCCGACATCGTCCTCGTCACCGGCGACGGGGACCTGCTGCCCGGGCTGATGTCGGCCAAGGAGCACGGCGTCGCCGTCCACCTCTGGGCGGTCCAGGCCGCCGACGGCGACTACAACCAGTCCGAGGACCTCGTCGCCGAGGCCGATGAGCGGCGCGTCCTCGACCGCGCCTGGATCACCAGGGCGGTGCACGCCAAGGAGCTTCCCGGGCCCTGTGCGCCCGTCTCCGAGCCGCGCCCGGAGATCGCGGCCATTCTCTCCGCCCCGCTGCCGGAGACGGCCGCCGCTGCCGCCGCGGCCGCGACCGGGTCGCCCGGCACGGCGGAGGCGCCCGGTGGCCGTAACGGCGCCGCCCGGCCCGGCGCCGACGTGACCGACCCGGCCGCCGCCCCCGGCCGTCCCGCGGCCCCGGCCCCCGAAGCGGGCGCGGACGGCGCGGCGGCGGGCGCCGGCAAGGGGGTGCCCACCCCCAAGGACCTCGCCGACCTGGGTCGCGGCCCGGCCGCTTCCGGCGGCCAGACGGAGCGGCAGCAGGCCGCCGGCGCCACCCTGCGCTGGTCCTCCGACAAGGGCTGGATCGACCGGGGCCCCGGCGCCGTGGGGGAGCCGCCGGAGACCGCCAACCTCCCCATGCTGGCCCAGCTCACCAGCGCCGAGCAGCGCTGGGCCGACCGCGAGGAGGACATCACGGCCGTCAGCGGCGACCCGTTCGAGGTCGGCCAGGTCTTCGCCCGCCGCTGGACCGACCGGCTCGGGGATCCGGGGCCGTTGCGCCAGATCTCCACGGAGTACCCCCGCATCCCGCACCGCATCGACGGTGAACTGCTGCGCTACGCGGCCCGCTTCGGGCTGCTGGCCCACAAGGACGACCAGATCGACGAGCACGACCGCTATGCGATCCGGGCGGGCTTCTGGCGCGAAATCGACCTCCGCTCGGCCGCGGAGCACGCCCAGACGGGCGGCTAGGGGATATCCGGCGGATCTTGACGCCGGCGGCGGGCTGCGCACCTGGTCACGGGACGGGAGCAGCCCGCCGGACACGCCCTGGCCCCGTGGTCAAGGGGGCTCGGCGGGCGTGGTGACGGTGAGCCGGCTGTCGGTCGACGGCGGGGACGTTCCGATGGCCGCGCCGGGCCCTCGGCAAGCCGTACCTGAAAGCCGATTGCCACCCGGTTGCGGTCGATTGAGGCAACACACCACCCCCATCGCGGGCTGCACCGACACGGTGGACGTCACCGTCACCTCCCTCGGCGGAACCAGCGTCCCCATGGGGAGCGGCTGGGCGTACACCTTCTACGACGCCCCCAACGCCGACTCCGTCACCCCGGCGGCGCAGCTTTCCGGCCAGAACGTCACGATCGGCGGCACCTGTCTGCTCGACGCCACCGCGGTGGTCCTCGGCGACGGGCTCACCCAGACCCCGCCACCTTGTGAACCTCTCCCGACCCAAATCCTCGCCGTCGTGCCCGTGGTGCTCCCCGGGGCGTACTCCGTCCTCGTCACGACCCCCGGTGGCACCGACACGACCGCGTCGCCGAGCCTGCTCGTCCTGTGATCCTCCGATCCGTCCCCGAGGGCCCCGAGGACGGGAGCGGGTGTTTGGGCGCGTACCCTCATAGCTCGTGAGGACGGGCGCGAAACAGGCGACGAGCGGCGATGTGGTGTGCACCGTGCGCGGCCTGGTCAAGACCTATCCCGCGGCGCGCGGCCGCCGCGGCGCCCCCGCCACGCCCGCCGTCCGGGCCAGCGACGGCATCGACCTCGGTGTGGTGCGCGGCGAGGTCTTCGGGCTGCTCGGGCCCAACGGCGCCGGCAAATCCACCCTCGTTCGGCAGCTCACCGGCCTGCTGCGGCCCGACGAGGGCAGCGTGCGGGTGCTCGGCCACGATCTCGTACGCCACCCCGAGCGCGCCGCCCGGCTGCTGTGCTACCTCGGCCAGGACTCGACCGCGCTGGACGAGCTGACCGTCGCCCTCGCCGCCGAGACCACCGCGCGGCTGCGCGGGCTGGAGGCCCGCGCGGCCCGTGCCGAGCGGGACGCGGTGATCGAGGAACTGGGCCTCGGGGAGATCGCCGGGCGGCCGCTGAAGAAGCTCTCCGGTGGCCAGCGGCGGCTGGCCTGCGTCGCCGCCGCGCTGGTGGGGGAGCGGCCGCTGCTCGTGCTGGACGAGCCCACCAGCGGAATGGACCCCGTCGCCCGGCGCGCCGTATGGGCGGCCGTGGACCGACGGCGGGCCGAGCGGGGCGTGACTGTGGTGCTGGTCACCCACAATGTGATCGAGGCGGAAACGGTTCTGGACCGGGTCGCCGTGCTGGACCGCGGCAAGGTCATCGCCTGCGACACGCCCGCCGGGCTGAAGGCGCTGGTCGCCGACGAGGTGCGGCTGGAGCTGGTGTGGCGCACCGAGCCGCCGCTGGACGTGCCCGAGGTCGCCGCCCTGCGGAAGGCCGCCGAGGCGGCCCGGGCCGCCGACGGCGTCTCCGGGCGGCGCTGGACGCTCCGGCTCCCGCCGGACGAGGCGCGCGCCGCCATCGCCACCGTGACCGGTGGCCCCGCCTTCGCGGCGCTGGACGATTTCACCCTTGCCACGCCGAGCCTGGAGGATGTGTACATCGCCCTGGGTGGCCGTGCGGAAGGCGCGGAGGGGCTGGTGAAGGCGTGACCGCCGGGGCGAGCCGGTGAACACGTCGGTGACCGTGACCGTAAGAGCCGTAGAGGCGAAGAGGAGCCGCACAACGTGAGTGTCATGCCCGCCGTGTCCGGTGTGTCCGGGACCACTGGTGTGCCTGGTGTGCCCGGTGCTTCCGCTGGGCTGCCCAGTGCGCCCGGTGTCTCGCCCGGTGCCTCCGGTACGTCGGGGGCGTCCGGTGAGGCCGGGGACATCCCCGCGCCGCTGGCGGCGGGGGCGCGGCTCTTCCCCGCGCTCGCCGCGGTCTACCGCGCCCAGCTCTCCCGGGCCCGGGTGGCCCGGATACCGCTGCTCTTCGTGGCGACCTTCCAGTCCATCGGGATCATGATCCTGATGCGCGGGGTGGTGGACGGCGGGAGCGAGGCGCGGTCGGTGGTGGCCGGGTCGAGCGTGCTGGTCGTCGCCTTCGTGGCGCTCAACCTGCTCGCCCAGTACTTCGGCCAGCTGCGGGCCAGCGGCGGGCTCGACCACTACGCGACCCTGCCGGTGCCACCCTCGGCCGTGGTGCTCGGGGCGGCCGCCGCCTACGCCTCCTTCACCGTGCCCGGAACCATCGTCACCGCGGTCATGGGCAGTGTGCTCTTCCAGCTGCCCATGACGCATCTGTGGATCCTCCTCGCCGTGATCCCCCTCTCCGGCGCCGCCCTCGCCGGACTCGGCGCCGTACTGGGACTGCTCGCCCCGCGTCAGGAACTCGCCACTCTGTGCGGGCAGTTGGGGATGTCCGCGGCGCTGCTGCTGGGGGTGCTGCCCGCGGACCGGATGCCGCAGGTGGTGTCGTACGCGCGCGATCTGCTGCCGTCGACGTACGGTGTGGAGGCCCTGGCCCGGACCTTCGACGGGCAGCCCGACTGGTGGGTGGTCTGCGCCGACCTCGGGGTGTGCGCCGGGGTGGCCGTGGTGTCCCTCGCCGCCGCGACCTGGGCCTATCGGCGGGCGGCCGTGCGGTGACGCGCCGCAGCGAACGTCCCGCCGACCGAAGTACGCCGTCCGCCTGGCACGATGACGGGGTGACCGCACCGTTGACGCCACATGATCCGCCTCCGCCGCACGAGGATCCCGCCGAGGGCCGCCCCCCGGCCCACGGGCAGCCTGCCGGGGACTCCTCCGTGCCGAATCCCTCCGGCTACCCGCAGCACCCCGAGCCCCCTTCCGGGCATCCGGAGGACGCGGGGCACTCGGAGTACTCCGAGCCGGGGCCCGAGTTGCGCGCCGAACTGGTGCAGGCGTCGGTGGTCGCCATCACGGTGGCGGTCTCCGGGGTGCTTCTGGGCCTGCTGTGGCTGTGGTTGGCGCCGAAGGTTCCCCTGGTCTCGGACGGCACCGCCGTCTATCTGAAGAACTCGGAAGGGGAGGACGCGATCGGCGCGGACGGTGTGTTCACGCTGCTCGGGCTCGCCTTCGGGGCCGTCTCGGCCCTCATCGTCTTTCTGCTCTTCCGCCACGGCGGTATCGCGCTGGTCATCGGCCTGGCGATCGGCGGGGTGCTCGCCTCGGTGATCGCCTGGCGGCTGGGGCTCTGGCTGGGGCCCACCTCGGACGTCGTGGCGCACGCCAAGGAGGCCGGTAAGGGCGTCACCTTCGACGGCCCGCTCAAGTTGGGCGCGAAGGGGGCGCTGCTGGCGTGGTCGGTGGCGGCGATGGTGATCCACCTGGCGCTGACGGGGCTGTTCGGCCCCCGCGACCCGGAGCCGGCCCTGCCGCCGGTGGCGAGCCCGGAAGCGCGCTAGGGCGTTCGGCCCGCCTCGAAGCGGCTAGGGGTGTCCGGCGGTTCGTGACGCCTGTGGAGGGCTGTTCCCCTCCCCGCCCTTGCCCCTGGACGCCCTTGGGCGGGTCCTCAAGCGCCGGACGGGCTGAATATCAGCCCGTCCGGCGCTTGAGGACCGGGGGTCCGGGGCGGTGCCCCCGGCGGCATGAGCCGGGCGCCAGGGGCCCCGCAAGAGCACTGTGAGCGCTATACGCGGGCGATCGGCGCCAGTACCGCGTCCGTCAGCGACGCCAGGTCCCCCGGCGACAGCTCGACCTCCAGCCCCCGGCGGCCGGCCGAGACACAGATCGTCTCGTAGCCGGTGGCCGACTCGTCCAGGGCCGTGGGAAGGCGCTTGCGCTGACCGAGCGGGGAGATCCCGCCCCGCACATAGCCCGTGGTGCGCTCGGCCGCCGCGGGATCGGCCATCGTGGCGCGCTTGCCGCCCACCGCAGAGGCGAGCGCCTTGAGGTCGAGCGTGGCCGAGACGGGCACGATGGCGACCGTAAGGCGGTCATCGACGCTCGCGACAAGGGTCTTGAAGACCCGGCCCGGTTCGACGCCGAGCGCCTGGGCGGCCTCCTCGCCGTAGGAGGGGGCCGCCGGGTCGTGCTCGTAGGAGTGCAGGGTGAAATCCGTGCCCGCCGCGGTGAGGGCGGTCGTGGCGGGGGTGCCCGCCGAGGTCTTCTTGGTCTTCTTGGGCATATTCGTCCGCGTCAGTTGGGGCTGGTGGGACCGCGGGTCAGATCGACGGCCGGGAGCGACGGGAGCTTACCGATCACGGCGCTCTCGGCGCGAAGGAGTTTCAGCTCGTCGGCCAGCCGGCTCGCGGTGTCCGGCGCCTGCAGCAGCCGCTGCTTCGCGGGCGTGTCGAGCACGGCCGCGGCAGCCACCAGGTAGGAGAGCACGGACGGTTCGCCCGGCAGGTCCTGCTCGTTCGCCAGGGTCCGCTCACGGGCGCCCGCGAGCCGCTTCTGGTACATGCGGAAGGCCCGTACCACCCCCGAGGCCAGCGCCCCGGCCCCCTCTCCCTGCTCCTCCTCCAGCTCCTTGACCTCGGCCGTCAGATAGGGGCCGGAGGAGTCCACGGAGACCAGTTCGAAGCGGGTGGTACCGGTGGCCAGCACCTCGAAGGTGCCGTCCTCCTGCTCCCGGATGGTGGCCGCGTCCGCCACGCACCCCACGGCGTAGAAGGACTTGGCGGGATCCGGTCCGAACCCGGCCGTGGGGCCGGGGTCCGGCCGCGTGACGGAGTCCGGGAGGCCGACCGCGCTCGGGGCGACCTCATGGCCGTCCCGGATCGCGATCACCCCGAACCGGCGCGGCGCGTCCTCGGGAAGCGCCGACAAATCGCGCATCAGGGAGCGGTACCGCTGCTCGAAGACGTTCAGGGGCATGACGAGCCCCGGGAACAGCACCGTGTTCAGCGGGAAGAGCGGAAGGCGCGCGGAGGTCACGGGGCGTAAGCCTAATGGCCCCGCGCGTTTCCTTTCACTGGCCCGCGGCAGCCGGTCACTGGCGCCGCAGCAGCCGGGACGCGCCGGCGGCTACCGCGGTGGCCAACACCCAGCCCAGAAGGATCATCACGATGGACGCCCATTGGACGGCGCCGTCCGGTCTCCAGTAGCCGTCCATGCCCAGATCGATGACCGGGATCAGCAGATCGAGCGTGTACAGCGAGGCGTTCCAGTTCGGGGATTCATCCGGCTTCAGCGCCTCCGGCCGGTTGTGGGCGAAGAACACCGAGCCGACCGCCCACAGCACCGCCATCCACACCGCGGCCCGGCCCGGGCGGTAGCCGTAGGCCACCGTCCAGTCCTGGAGATAGCCCCACACCTTCCCGGCGACGGGCAGCGTCTCCCGGCGGCGGCGCTGCTTGGCGAGCTGCACCTCGCGCGCGTCGGCGTCCTCGCCGCTGGCTCGCATGGTGTTGGCCAGCATCTCGTACGGCTCGGGCGCGTACTCGGGGGTCGCCGCGGCCACCCACTCCAGCCGCCGGGCCAGCGGGAAGTGGCCGCGCGGAATCAGGCACTCATAGCTGAACCCGGCCATGGTCAGCCCGCCCGGCCCCGGCCAGCTCACCGACTTGTCGACAAGATTGACCACCCGGGCGCCGGAGAGGATCACCCGTCCGCGCTGCGGCCGCTCCCCGAGGAAGCGCAGCTCGGGCGTCTGGACCCGGCGCAGCGACAGCTCCTGGTCGTTCTCCATGATGAAGCGGGCCTGGTCGAAGTCGATGGCGTCGCCGATCCGCCCGTCGTCCAGCCGGATTCCGCCCTCGCATTCGAAGCGCTGGATCCGGGTGCCCCGGGTGGGGGTGGAGGCGGTGCCGTACGGCGGGGTGGAGCCGCTGGAGTACGTGCTCACCCCGCCCGCGGTGAGATAGAGGCTGCGCTCCACGGTGAGCTGCGGCGCGTTGAGCGCGCGGCGGCCGTAAGGGTTGCGCAGCCGGCTGCCGCGCAGGCTGAGCGACACCCCGATCTGCGCCCCGCGCAGGCTCAGCTCGCCATAGGACTCGATCATGTCGGCCTGGAAGTCCTGGGCGACGGTGAGCCCGTCGGCGCTGATCGACATGCCCCGGCGGTCGCGGCGCACGATGAGCTGGTTGAGCAGTAAATCCGTGCCGATATGGGCGTCGGTGAGCCGGATCCCGTGTTCGACCACACACCGCGGCAGATGCAGATCGCCCTCGGTGCGCAGCCGGGCCGCCTCCAGCCGGGGAAGGGCGCACCCCACCAGGCGCAGAGTGGTGAACTGCGCCTCGGGAAGCAGCACCTCCCGCTCGAAGCGGCAGTTCTTCAGCTCCACATAGGGCTCGATGTTTCCGCCGGCCAGGTCGAGCGTGCCGGTGATGTGCACCCCGTTGAGCTTGAGCGCGGCGACCCGGCCCGGCTGCGCGGGCGGTCCGTCCAGCAGCAGGAGGGCCACGACACGCGCGCGGACACTGCGCTCCGGACCCCAGGCGTACGGGCCGGAGGGGTCGTTCCGCTGGGGGTGCGAGGTGCGCAGATCATGGGTACTGCCATTGCGGAACGCCTGCCACATGCCCCATTCGGCGGTGGTCAGATCGAGGCCCGGGGGTGGGTCGCCATCGTGCGGCTCGGTCACAGCCGTGTCCCCTCCTGATTCTCCGTGTCCCCGTACGGAGCACATTCCCGCTGAGTAACCGGTTGAACGCCAACGGTCAGGGTCAACTTAGGGCGTCCGTATCACTGACTGATACGGGGGGAGGGGCGTCGTGGCGGGTCTGAGACAATTGATCGCGTGATCTCCCGTATCGATCTGCGCGGTGCCGCCTTCCCGGAAGGCGGGATCGACCGCGACCTGCTGCCCCGTGCCGAGCTCGACGTCGAGGCCGCCCTGGAGAAGGTGCGGCCCATCTGCGAGGACGTGCGCCATCGTGGTACCGCTGCACTGATCGACTACGCCCATCGGTTCGACGGCGTCGCCATAGAGCGGGTGCGGGTCCCCGCGGAGGCGCTGGAGCGCGCCCTCGCGGAGCTGGACCCGGCCGTGCGCGCCGCCCTGGAGGAGTCCATCCGGCGGGCCCGGCTGGTCCACCGCGACCAGCGGCGCACCGACCACACCACCCAGGTGGTGCCGGGCGGCACGGTGACCGAGCGCTGGGTGCCGGTCGAGCGCGTCGGGCTGTACGTACCGGGCGGGCGCTCGGTCTACCCCTCCTCCGTGGTGATGAACGTGGTGCCCGCGCAGGAGGCCGGGGTCGGCTCGATGGCCGTCGCCTCCCCGCCGCAGGCGGAGTTCGGCGGGCTGCCGCACCCCACGATCCTCGCGGCGTGCGCGCTGCTGGGCGTGGACGAGGTCTACGCGGCGGGCGGCGCCCAGGCCGTCGCCATGTTCGCCTACGGCACCGAGGACTGCCGCCCGGTCGCGATGGTGACCGGGCCGGGCAATATCTTCGTGGCCGCTGCCAAGCGGCTGCTCAAGGGCCGGATCGGCATCGACGCCGAGGCCGGGCCGACCGAGATCGCCATCCTCGCCGACGCCACCGCCGACCCGGTGCATGTCGCCGCGGACCTGATCAGCCAGGCCGAGCACGACCCGCTGGCCGCCTCCGTGCTGGTCACCGACTCCGAGGAGCTGGCCGCCGCGGTCGAGAAGGAGCTGGACGTCCAGCTGGAGGCCACCAAGCACGTCGAGGACCGGATCCGTCCGGCGCTGTCCGGGCGGCAGTCCGGCATCGTGCTGGTCGACGGTCTGGAGCAGGGCCTGGCCGTCGTGGACGCGTACGCGGCCGAGCACCTGGAGATCCAGACCGAGGACGCGGCGGCCGTCGCGGCACGGGTGCGCAACGCCGGAGCGATCTTCGTCGGGGCGTACGCGCCGGTGTCGCTCGGCGACTACGCGGCGGGCTCCAACCATGTGCTGCCCACCGGCGGCTGCGCCTGCCACTCCTCGGGGCTGTCCGTGCAGTCGTTCCTGCGCGGCATCCATGTGGTGGACTACAGCCGACAGGCGCTGGCCGAGATCGCCGGCCATGTGGTGACGCTGGCCGAGGCGGAGGATCTGCCCGCCCACGGCGCCGCGGTGAAGGCAAGGTTCGACTGGAAGGTGCCACCGAGCAAGTGACCGGCATTGACGATCTCCCGATCCGGGACGAGCTCCGTGGCAAATCCCCGTACGGCGCCCCGCAGCTCGAGGTGCCCGTACGGCTGAACACCAACGAGAACCCCTATCCGCTGCCCGAGCCGCTGGTCGCCCGCATCGCCGAGCGGGTCACCGAGGCGGCCCGTAACCTCAACCGCTACCCGGACCGGGACGCGGTCGAGCTCCGTACCGAGCTGGCCCGCTATCTCAGCCGTACGGCCGGTCTCGAGGTCGGCGTCGCGCAGGTCTGGGCGGCCAACGGGTCCAATGAGGTGCTGCAGCAGCTGCTGCAGACCTTCGGCGGGCCGGGGCGCACCGCGATCGGCTTCGAGCCCTCGTATTCAATGCACGCGCTGATCTCGCGCGGCACCGGCACCGGCTGGATTTCCGGTCCGCGGAACGCCGATTTCACCATCGATGTCGATGCCGCCCGTAAGGCCATCGCCGAGCACCGCCCCGATGTCGTCTTCATCACCTCGCCGAACAATCCGACGGGCACCGCCGTCGCGGCCGAGACGGTGCTGGCGCTCTACGAGGCGGCGCAGGCCGCCAGGGCGGAGGCCGCCGGGGCGCTGGTCGTCGTGGACGAGGCGTACGGGGAGTTCAGCCACCGCCCCTCGCTGCTGCCGCTGATCGAGGGGCGGCCGCGGCTGGTGCTCTCGCGCACCATGTCCAAGGCGTTCGGCGCGGCCGGGCTGCGGCTCGGCTATCTCGCCGCCGATCCGGCGGTCGTCGACGCCGTCCAGCTCGTCCGCCTGCCGTACCACCTGTCCGCCGTCACCCAGGCCACCGCGCTGGCCGCCCTGGAGCACACCGATACGCTGCTGGGGTACGTCGAGGCGCTGAAGGCCGAGCGCGACCGGCTGGTGCGCGAGCTGCGCACCCTCGGCTGCGAGGTGACCGACTCCGACGCCAACTTCGTCCAGTTCGGCCGCTTCGAGGACGCCCACACGGCGTGGCAGGGCCTGCTGGACCGGGGCGTCCTGGTCCGTGACAACGGCGTACCGGGCCGGCTGCGGGTCACCGCGGGCACACCGGCCGAGAACGACGCGTTCCTGGACGCGGTACGCGAGCTGATGAAGGAGAAGAACGCATGACCCGCGTGGGACGTGTGGAGCGCACGACCAAGGAGACCTCGGTCGTCGTCGAGATCGATCTCGACGGTAAGGGCGATGTGGCAGTATCAACAGGTGTCGGCTTCTACGACCACATGCTCGACCAGCTCGGCCGCCACGGCCTCTTCGACCTCACGGTCAAGACCGAGGGCGACCTGCACATCGACACCCACCACACCATCGAGGACACCGCCCTCGCGCTCGGCGCCGCCTTCAAGCAGGCGCTCGGCGACAAGGTGGGCATCTACCGGTTCGGCAACTGCACGGTGCCGCTGGACGAGTCGCTGGCCCAGGTGACGGTCGACCTCTCCGGCCGCCCGTACCTGGTGCACACCGAGCCGGAGAACATCGCGCCGATGATCGGCACCTATGACACCACGATGACCCGGCACATCCTGGAGTCCTTCGTGGCCCAGGCGCAGATCGCCCTGCATGTCCACGTCCCCTACGGGCGCAACGCGCACCACATCGTGGAGTGCCAGTTCAAGGCCCTGGCGCGGGCCCTGCGCTACGCCAGCGAGCGCGACCCCCGCGCCGCCGGGATCCTCCCCTCGACGAAGGGGGCCCTGTGAGCGTCGCGCGCGCGGCCGCCGGGGCGCAGATGACCCGCGACCCGCGCTTTCGCCGCGCGGGCGGAGAAGCGAACGAGGTAGCGGTGAGCGTCGCGCGCGCGGCCGCCGGGGCGCAGATGGCCCGCGACCCGCGCTTTCGCCGCGCGGGCGGAGAAGCGAACGAGGTAGCGTCTTGAACGGCTTGTCGACCGTGTTCATCCTCGTCGGGCTGTTTCTGCTCGGCGGGGTCATCTCCTTCGTCAAGCAGGGCATCTCCAAGAGCATCGTCACGCTGCTCGGGATCGGTGCCACGATGGCGCTGCTCGCCGGGATCCTGCGGCTTGAGGTATGGAATTGAGCGACCTGACGAACAGCACGACCGCGAAGAACGTCGTCGTCTTCGACTACGGATTCGGCAACGTACGCTCCGCCGAGCGGGCCCTCGCCCATGTCGGCGCGCGGGTGGAGATCACCCGCGACTACGACAAGGCCATGGCCGCCGACGGCCTCCTCGTCCCCGGTGTCGGCGCCTTCGCCGCCTGCATGAAGGGGCTGCGCGAGGCGCGCGGCGACTGGATCGTGGGGCGCCGGCTGTCCGGCGGCCGCCCGGTCATGGGCATCTGTGTCGGCATGCAGATCCTCTTCGGGCGCGGTATCGAGCACGGTGTCGAGGCCGAGGGCCTGGACGAATGGCCCGGCACGGTCGAGCCGCTGCGCGCCCCCGTCGTCCCCCACATGGGCTGGAACACGGTCAAGGCGCCCGAGGGCTCACAGCTCTTCGCGGGCCTGGACGAGGACGAGCGGTACTACTTCGTCCACTCCTACGCGGTCCGCACCTGGGAGCTCGAGGTCACCAACCCCCATATGCCCTCCCCCAAGGTCGGCTGGGCCACCCATGGCGAGCCGTTCGTCGCCGCCGTGGAGAACGGCCCGCTGTGGGCCACCCAGTTCCACCCCGAGAAGTCGGGTGACGCCGGAGCGCGGCTGCTCCGCAACTGGCTCGACACGCTCTGACCGGCCCGCGCCGGCCCCGGTCCGCATCCACTCGCACCGCCCGCACCGCCCTCACGCTCTCACCGAAGGTTGTCCGCAATGCGCTCGAACCGCCTCGAACTCCTCCCCGCCGTCGATGTCCGCGACGGCCAGGCCGTCCGCCTCGTCCATGGCGAGTCCGGCTCCGAGACGTCGTACGGCGACCCGATGGAGGCCGCCCTGGCCTGGCAGCGGGCGGGCGCCGAATGGCTGCACCTGGTGGACCTCGACGCCGCCTTCGGCACCGGGGACAACCGCGAGCAGATCGCCGAGGTGGCCCGCGCCATGAACCTCAGGGTCGAGCTGTCCGGCGGCATCCGTGATGACGCCTCGCTGTCCGCCGCCCTGGCCACCGGCTGCGCCCGGGTGAACCTCGGCACGGCCGCCCTGGAGTCCCCGGAGTGGGTCGCCAAGGTCATCGCCGAGCATGGCGACCTCATCGCGGTGGGCCTCGATGTGCGCGGCACCACGCTGCGCGGCCGCGGCTGGACCCGGGACGGCGGCGATCTGTACGAGACGCTGGCCCGCCTCGACTCCGAGGGCTGCGCCCGCTACGTCGTCACCGACATCGCCAAGGACGGCACCCTCCAGGGCCCCAACCTGGAACTGCTGCGCAATGTCTGCGCCGCGACCGAAAAGCCCGTCGTCGCCTCCGGCGGCGTTTCCTCGCTTGACGACCTGCGTGCCCTTGCGACTCTGGTACCGGAAGGTGTCGAGGGCGCCATCGTGGGCAAGGCACTCTACGCCAAGGCGTTCACCTTGGAAGAGGCGTTGGAGGCGGTATCCGTATGACCTCACCCGAGTCCGCGCGGCGGGTCCAGACCGAAAGCCCCTGGGAGGAGACCATCGGGTTCGCCCGGGCTGTCGAGGTCGGTGACCTGGTGCTCGTCGCCGGGACGATGCCGCTGGCGGAGCGCGGCGTACTGGAGGGCGAGGGTGATCCGTACGAGCAGACGCTCGCCGCCTTCCGCCATGCGCTGGACGCGCTGAAGAAGTTCGACCTGGGCGTCGAATCGGTGGTCCGCACCCGTATGTATCTCACCCACGCCCGTGACGTGGACGAAGTGGGCCGCGCCCATAAGGAGCTCTTCGACGCCGTGCGCCCGGCCGCGACGCTGGTCGTGGTGTCCGGTTTCGTCGACTCGCGCGTCCTGGTGGAAGTCGAACTGGAAGCATTCCGAGGAGCACGACAGTCATGACCCTGGCGGTCCGAGTCATCCCCTGCCTGGACGTGGACAACGGCCGGGTCGTCAAGGGCGTCAACTTCCAGAATCTGCGCGACGCGGGCGACCCGGTCGAGATGGCCAAGGTCTACGGCGAGGAGGGCGCGGACGAGCTGACCTTCCTCGACATCACCGCCTCCTCCGGCGACCGCGAGACCACCTATGACGTGGTCCGCCGCACCGCTGAGCAGGTCTTCATCCCGCTGACGGTCGGCGGGGGCGTCCGCACCCCGGAGGACGTCGACAAGCTGCTGCGCGCCGGGGCGGACAAGGTCGGCGTCAACACCGCCGCCATCGCCCGCCCCGAGCTCATCCGCGAGATCTCCCAGCGCTTCGGCAGCCAGGTGCTCGTCCTCTCGGTCGACGCCCGGCGCTGTCCCGAAGGGACGGTGACCTCCTCCGGCTACGAGGTCACCACGCATGGCGGCCGCCGCGGCACCGGCATCGACGCCGTCGAATGGGCCCACCGCGCGGCCGAGCTGGGCGCCGGGGAGATCCTGCTGAACTCCATGGACGCGGACGGCACCAAGGACGGCTATGACACGGCCATGATCGAGGCCGTCCGCAAGCATGTGACCATCCCGGTCATCGCCAGCGGCGGCGCCGGGAAGCTCGCCGACTTCCCGCCGGCGGTCGCCGCGGGCGCGGACGCGGTGCTGGCGGCGTCCGTCTTCCACTTCGGCGATCTGCGGATCGGCCAGGTCAAGGGCGCGCTGCGGGACGCGGGGCACCCGGTCCGCTGAGGGATCCACGCCCGCGGCGGGGGCCACCGTACGGTGACCCCCGCCGCGTCGGCTTTCAGGACGTCACGGGCGTCACTTCGTGGTGCCGTCGCCCTGCGGCCGCTCGCGGTAGTGGTCGACGATCCCGTGTTCCAGCAGGGCGTACTCCGACAGGACGTCGCCCTTCTTGCCCGCCGCGAAGTCCTTCGTCCGGTATTCGCGCTCACCGAGGTAGGCGAGGCTGTCCCGGTCGAAGATCCACACGTTCGCGACCCACGTCCGCTTGTCGACGCGGGCGATGCCGAACCCGTGGCGGCCCGCCGCGTCCACCGCGTCCTCCTGCCGCGTCACCCCGGGGATCTTCGCGACGGCCTTGTACAGCGCGGCGGCGTTCTCCGGCGGCATCACATCGCCCAGCAACCGACCGATCTGCTCGAAGACGGCCTGCGCCTTCTCCTGGCCGTCCTCCGCCTCGGTCATCCGGTACAGCTCCTCGAGCAGGACGTCCGGGTCGGTCGGCAGGGACGCCAGCCACTGGTACGTGGGGCGGTCGATGCCCGCCGGAGACCCTCCCAGTTCGTACATAGGGGAGTAGCCCTCGTCATCGTGAATCTCGCCGGTCTTGTTGATCCGCTTCACCTGCTGCGACTTCCAGACCTCGCGCCTGCTCCGCGGGTCCAGCTCGGAGGCGCCGTTCTCCTTCATCTCGGCCCCGGCCCCGACGCTCTTGACGTAGGCGAACTGATCCTGGCGCACCGGCCGGACGTCCGACTTCGCCGCGGTCCCCGCGATCCGGTCGAGCAGGACGGTGGCGGTCTCGCGGGGCTGGGCGGCGCTGTCGCCGGACCCTCCGCCCCCGGTGAAGGTGACGGCCAGCGCCCCGGCCAGCGCCAGGGCCGCGGCGGGCATCACCAGCGCGGGGCGCAGCAGCCGCGGCCTGGCCTTCCGGGCGGGGGCGGGGGTGCGGTTCTGGTCGTCATCGATGTGCTGCATCAAACGGTCCTTGTGGTGGAGGTAGGGCTCGGAAGGAACGTCCCGCTCGGCCGGGGCGGGAAGCAGCCGGGCCAGTTCCTCGCGCTCCGCTTCCTCGTGCTCGGCCCGGTCGGGCCCGGAGCCAGCGGCGTTCATCGGGGTTCCTCCTGAAACTCCTGATAGGGCAGGGCCGCGAACGCGGCCTCACGCTGTACCTCTCCGCGACGGCGTGGCGGTTCCGTCTTTTCTTCCGCGAGCCGCTGATCGGCGAGCTTGCGCAGCCGGGCGCGGGCCCGGGACAGCCGCGAACGCACGGTGCCCACCGGGATCCCCAGCGCCTGGGCGGCCTGCGCGTAATCCAGCCCGGACCACACGCACAGCGCCAGCACCTCCTGCTCGCCGCGCCGCAGCCGGCCGTACACCGTGCGCACGGCGGCGAGCCGGCGGGCGTCGTCGATCCGCCCGGCGGTCTCGTCGGCGAAGTCCGCCACCGGGGCGGGCGCGGGGCGACGGGCCAGGAAGGCCAGGCGCCGGCCGATACCGCGGTTGGCGTTGCGGGCCTTGTTCGTCGCCACGCCCAGCAGCCACGGTTTCAGCGTGCCGTCGCCCGGCTCCAGTTGCGCTCGGGTACGCCAGGCGTCGAGGAACGTGTCCCCCATCACCTCTTCGGCCACCGACCAGTCGCCGGTCAGCCGGTAGGCATGGTTGTAGACCGCACGCGCGTACGCTGCGTAGAGCTCTGCGAACGCCTCGCGGTCACCCGCTCGTACCCGCGCTCGCAGGTCATCGCTCATGTTGTTTACACCTCACACCCGTGCCTCTCCGCACGGCGGAGGTAGTTCCCGTGACCTGCGCCACACCCCCTACGGAGCGGGCGGCTCGCCGGTCTCCGATGCCGTCGCGATCACCTCGTCCAGGACATCGCGGGATACCGCCCGGCGTACGCTCGGCCGTCATCAGCCCCTGTTTCTCGTCATAGCGCAGCGAGCGCTCGCTCACGCCGGTGCGCCGAGCCAGTTGGCCGATCCGCATGCTCACCTCGTCTGCCGGGCCGGGACGTCAGTCCAGGGGCGTCGCCGAGGCCGCCACGCCCAACGCGGTGGGGCAGACCTACCCCGACATCGCCGCGATCCACGGCGCGGCGCAGGCGGCCGGATGGCGGCGGGTGACCGATGCGGTGCACGCGGCGGGCGGCCGGATGATCCTCCAACTGCAGCACGGCGGCCGGGTCGGCCACCCGGACAGCTTCGCCGGAGTGGAGGTGCACGCTCGCCAACGGCTACCTCCTCCACCAGTTCCTGGCCCGGAACACCAACCGCCGCACCGACGCCTACGGCGGCTCGATGGCGGGGCGCGTCCGGTTCGTGGCCGAGGTGGTCCACGCCGTCGCCGACGCGATCGGCCCCGAGCGGGTGGGCCTGCGGATCTCCCCCGGATCCACCGTCAACGGCATCGAGGAGGGCGACACCGAGACCCCCTACCCCGCCCTCATCAAGGAACTGGCGGACACCGGCCTCACCTACCTCCACCTCGTCCGCGCCGAAGCGGACCACCCCCTCTTCCGGGAACTGCGCACCGCCTGGCCCGCCACGCTGATCGCCAACCCGTCACTGCCCGGCGACGGCGCCCCCGCCGACGGCGGCATGCGCCAGGCCGAGCGGCTGCTGACCGCCGGAGCCGACCTGATCGCCCTCGGCCGCACCTTCCTGGCCGATCCCGACCTGGTGACCCGCCTGCGAACCGGCGGCCCGCTCAACCCCCTCCGGGACGCCTGTCTGATGTACGTGGGCGGCGAGACCGGCTACACGGACTACCCCACGCCGACGGCGGCCTGAGCTCGGCCGAACCCGGCTCAGCCGACCCGGACGGTCGGCTCGTGACGGACGGGAAAGTTGACCGAATTGGCGATGAAGCACGCCTGATGGGCGTCATGGTGCGCCGAACGCGCCCGCTCCACCATCGCCGCGTCCGCGACGGTGACCACCGGATTGAGCACCACCTCGGTAAAGCGCCCACTGTGCCCGGCCGCCTCCTCCATGACCCCGGTGGCCACGTCCTCGTACGCCGTGATCCTCACCCCGTCCCGGGCGCATACGGACAGGTACGTCAGCATGTGGCACTGCGAGAGCGAGACCAGCAGGAACTCCTCCGGATTCCAGCACCCCGGATCCCCCAGAAACGCCGGATCGGCGCTGCCCCGCAGGGTCGGCTTGCCGTCCCCGAGAATGTCGTGCGACCGCTCGTAGCCCCGGTAACCAGTCGTCCCCGAACCGGTATTGCCGGTCCACCGGACGGTGGCGCGGTAGGAGTGCTGTCGACCCATCGGCTGTGTGCTCCCTGTCGTGTCTACGGGCGGCGGATCTTTTTCTTGCGTCTCCCGAAGACCTTCTTGTATCCGGCGAGTTGCTCGGCGACGGCTTTGGTCTTGGGATGCTCTTCGCCGAGTGTTCTGCGAAATCCCTCGAGGCTGTTCTGCAGAAGCACGCGCGCTTCTTTGCGCCGCCCGAGATGGCTCAGTACGGAGGCCAGATTGGCAGCGGTGGTGAGTGTGTTCGGGTGCTCCGGGCCCAGGGTCGCGCGGTGTTTGTCGAGCGTGCTCTGGAGCAGCGCGCGAGCTTGGACGTGCTGGTTGACGCGCATCAGGACCGTTGCAAGGTTATGAGCGACAGTAAGAGTGTCGGGATGCGTGTCGCCGAGCATGGCGCGGCTTCGGTTGAGCGTGTCATCGAGAATTGAGCGAGCGCGTGCATGGTGACCGAGGTAGGTCAGACTGGATGCGAGGTCCCGGTAGGAGTCCAGAGTGTGGGGGTGATCCTCGCCCAGGACCTTGCGTCGCCGGGTGAGGACGTCCTCTCTGAGCGTCTGCGCTTTGTGGTGGTGACCCAGATCCTTCAACGAAGCGGCCAGGCCGCTGGCCGCGTTGAGGGTATTGGGGTGGTTGTCGCCGAGGGTTTTGCGACTGCGGTCGACGGTGCCCTCGAGCAGCGCACGCGCCTGCACGAACTCGCCGAGATCCATCAGAGTGACGGCGAGGTTGGTGGCGCTGATCAGCGTGTCGGGGTGGTTTTCTCCCAAGACTCTGCGTTGACGCTTGAGCACGTCGTCCTTGAGTGCTCGTGAGGCGTGGTGATCGCCGAGCGTATCGAGGGTGACGGCGAGGTTGTTGCCTGAGGTGAGTGTGTCGCGATGATCTTCGCCCAGAGTGCTTCGACGTCGCCGCAGGACGTCTTCCTCGATCACTTGGGCCTCGTGGTACTGACCCAGGTTGGTGAATGCGGTGGCGAGTGCTGTGTTGGCGGCGAGCGTTGTCTCGTGGTCGTCACCCAGCGCGTTGCGGCTGAGTTCCACCACGTTCTCGATCACCGCGAGTGCCTGACGGTACCGACCCAGGATGTTCAGACTGTCGGTGAGAAGAGTTTCGGCGGTCAGCAAATGCGGGTGATCCGGGGGAAATTCGGCTGACCACCGCTGGTGCAGTGCGCGCGCAGCATCGTGTGCCGCGGAGGTCGTCCCTCGCATCAGCAGATACTGCGTGGCATCGAGCGACAGCTCACGCATGTTGTCATCTTGCGTCCAGGTCTCGCTCAGCGTCATCACATGCGGCAAAAGGCCGGCCCACTCCTGCCAGGTGGCTGGGTCTCTCCCCTCGTCATCGGGCCTCACGCTGATCACTAGGTCCTTGGCGTGTTCATGTGCGCCTTCATGGGCGGCGCCGGTCGCGTTCGCATCCGTACGGTCCCTGAGGACCGCGGCGGTGAGGCGGTGGATCGTCAGCCCGTCGTGTTGGGGCCGCACCAGCCCAAGCCTGGCCATCGCGGCAATGGAGTCGGCGACCGCTACCGGGTCTCCGACCAGGCCGTTCAACGACGGCGGCAGTTCGACCCCCGCTTTGGTGAGCCATGTGTCAAGAGGGATGGGCTCGGGGGCGAGAAAGGCACAGATCCGGAGGAGCTCCGATGCCACGGGATCGGTGCGGGCGAGGTGGGCCGAGGAGAGCCGTACCGCCGCGCCGAGTGTCTTGTGCCGGTAGGTGATCGGGGCACTGCGGTCGAGGAGGCGGCTGGTGGCAGTGAGGTCCTTGAGGTAGGTATCCACGGAGAAGCCGGAGGTGGCGATGAGGCCACCGGCCTGGGCGAGGGCGAGTGGGAGATCCCCAAGAGCCTCGGCGAGCCGATCGGCCTCGGTCTGCGGGAGCTTGGGCACATACGCGGCCAGCAGGGACCGGGACTCGGCGCGCGCGAAGAGGCCGATGTCCATGGGAGTGGCGGCACTGTGCCAGCCCGGGTCGCGCGAGGTGATCAGCACATGACCGCCGCCCTCGGGGAGGAGGCTCCTGAAGGTGTCGGGGTCCTCCGCGTTGTCGAAGACCAGCAGCCATCGACCGCTTGTGCGCAGATACTGGCGGGCGCTCTGGGCGGCGTCCGCGACCGGCATGGTGGCGGGCACCGTCTTGAGTGCATGAGCCAGGTCCGCGAGCTGGCTGTCGAGCGTGACGGTCTGCTCGGCATCCAGCCACCACACCGTGTCGTACTGCGAGGCGAAGCGATGGCAGTACTCGGCCGCGGTCTGTGTCTTGCCCACGCCGCCCATGCCGTGCAACGCCTGGACGGGGGACCGGGACTGAAAGGTCGTACGGATGCGGTCGAGTACCTTGTCCCGGCCGGTGAACAGGGGAAGCCGTGGCGGGACGTTCGATGCCTTGGGCGTGGACGCGGGTAACCGGGGGCCGCTTCGTCCCGGTCTCCGAGCGTGGCCGCCGAACCGGGGAAGCCGGGCTTACCCTGCGGCCCGGCGGGCTGACCGACGGCGCTCAGCAGCTCCGTGAGCGCCTCCTGCTCACTCTTCCCGTACAAGATGCCGGCCTTGATCGGGCGGAGCAGATCGGGGATCTCGCTCTTCGCCAGCTCGGCCACATGCAAGGGGATGAAACCGCCCGTCCCCCGCTCACGGTCGTCGAACGCGGCGGTCCACTCGTCCCGGGTGTACCGGGGGCGCTCGAAGTACGACCGTGACAGCAACGCGAGGAAACGGTCGGCGCGGGCCAGTGCGTCACTCATGCGCAGCGTGGTGTTGTCCCCCGCCTGCCAGTGCCAGTGATCGAACTCCACGCTGAAGCCGTGCTGCTGGAGGTGCCAGGCGACCCATTCGGCCCAGGCCCGCTCCACTCCGGCGTAGCTGATGAAGAAATCGACCTTCTCCGGAGCGCCCGACACCGTCTCCATGTACCCCCCTGCACCAGGCCAACGGTCCTCCAGTATGCCTATCGGCGAGGAATTACACTCTCGTCGGATGACAAGCGAAGCGGAACCGACAGGGATACTCGGCAGCCGGCCGACGCTCAGCCAGGACCAGGTCAAGCACCTGGAGTTCATCCAGGCCGTCATCACCCGGCTCGGCAACAATGCCTTCCTGGTCAAGGGCTGGTGCCTGACGCTGGCCGCCGGGCTGCTGGCATTCGCCGCCGAAGGATCGCGCTTGTCGGTGGCCGCGACGGCCTTCGTTCCCCTGGCGGCGTTCTGGTTTCTCGACGGCTACTTCCTGTGGCAGGAGCGGCTGTTCCGCAAGCTCTACGATCAGGCGCGGAAGCCAGGTGCCGAGGTGGAGCTCTTCTCCATGAATCCGCACCCCTACGCGGGGCAGGTGCGGTGGTGGCAGGCCACCTTCTCAGTCACTCTCTCGCTCTTCTACGGCGGGATCGGGGTCGCGCACCTCGCCGTGCTGCTCGCCGTCGTTCTCGGCTGAACTCCGCAGAACAACGCGCAGGCGCTCGGCCAGTTGGTCCAGGCGTTCGGGTGCCGAACTCTGCGGCGGCGGCCAGATGCGGCCCATGCGATCGTTCTCGTTGCGTGGAACGATGTGCACGTGTACGTGCATGACGCTCTGCGTCGCCACGGAGCCGACCGAGGTGATGATGTTCATCCCTTCGGGCTCGAACGCGGTCCGCACCGCGTGCATGACCTGCCGTACGGCACGCGTGAGCGCGAAACTCGTCGGCTCGTCCAGCTCCCAGGCATCCCGCACATGCTGCCGTGGGACGACCAGGACATGGCCTGCAACGGCCGGGGTGAGCGGGAGGAAGGCGACCGTTTCCCGATCGGAATGGACGATGCGCGCGGGCTCGACCCCTTCCACGATGTGGCAGAAAACGCAGTCGTCCATGGGCTCTCCCACGCGCTCAGGCGTCGAACTCGTATTCGAGGATGTACTTCCGATCCCGAGAACGTCGGACCCTCCGATCTTCTCTGGAGCCACCCTAGGTGTCCGGTTTCCGTGGGGAGGGTGCGATGGCGCACAGGACGGATCTTCCAGGTGCCGAATCCGAGCGGGAGCCGACCCTCTCCGTCCGTAGGCCGCACGGCAGCGTCTGCGCTGGCAGGGTGTGCCGCACCCAGGAGGAGCGCGTCCTGGTACAGGGCCGCTGACCTGCCCAGACTCGGTGGGGCAGGGCAGAACGGGATCAGGAGCGAAAGGGATATCGCCATGAACGCCATCACCGAGACGGGCAAGGTCGTGCTCATCACCGGGGCCAGCAGTGGGATCGGTGAGGCGACCGCGCGTCGGCTCGCCGCCGAGGGGCACCGGGTGTATCTGGGGGCGCGGCGGACCGAGCGGCTGGGGGAGCTGGCCGGGCAGATCACCGCCGAGGGCGGCAGCGCGGCGTACCAGCGGCTGGATGTCACCGTGGCCGGGGACATGCGGGCCTTTGTGGCGGCCGCCCGGGAGCGGTTCGGGCGGGTGGATGTGATGGTCAACAACGCCGGGGTGATGCCCCTGTCGCCGATCGAGGCGCTGAAGGTCGACGAATGGGACCGGATGCTCGATGTGAATGTGCGCGGTGTGCTGTACGGCATCGCCGCGGCGCTGCCGGTGATGAAGGAGCAGGGCGGTGGGCATGTCGTGAACATCGCCTCGGTCGGCGCGTACGAGGTGTCGCCCACGGCCGCGGTGTACTGCGCCACCAAGTTCGCCGTACGCGCCATCTCGGAGGGGCTGCGCCAGGAATCGGCCGGTGACATCCGGGTCAGCCTGGTCTCCCCGGGCGTGACCGAGTCCGAACTCGCCGACTCCATCTCCGATCCGGCGGCCCGTGAGGCCATGAAGACCTACCGCTCGGTGGCCCTCCCCGCCTCCGCGATCGCCGATGCCATCGCGTACGCCATCAGCCAGCCGGCCGAGATCGACGTCAACGAGATCGTGGTGCGCCCGGTCGCGAGCGCCCAGTAGGGGCCCGCGCGGGGGCGCGGACTGCCGTGGGAGGTGGGCGTCGTGGTGGTCGGATGACGGCCGCGGCAGCGGTCCGGTCCCGGGGACTGTCGACTTGACGCCGCTGCCGGGGGCCGCTTTGATCACAACAGCCGCACGGGTGTACCGCCCCCGTGCCGCCCAAGAGGTACGCCCAGCCGGTAGGGGGTCCGGTTCCGGTCCCGAGCCCGGACTCAGTCGCCAGGACGGCGGATGCCATCCGAGGCGGGGCCGATACCCGCGAGTGTTGGAGCTTTCATGCCGGCCAGCCATGCCGCCCGCCTTCGTCGCCGCTGGGTCCTCGCGTCGGTGGCGACGGCCGCGTCCGCCGCGGCCGCCGTCGTGGCCGTGTCCATGTCCTCGGGGGCCAACGCGTCCGAGGTGGCGCTGCCGCCCGCCCACGGCGGCTTCGACTACCAGATCGGCGGGGAGTACACCCCGCCGAAGGGCGTCGACATCGTCAGCCGCGACCGCGCGGACTCCCCGGCGGCCGGGCTGTACAACATCTGCTACGTCAACGCCTTCCAGGTCCAGCCGGGCGAGCGCGACCAGTGGCCCGACGACCTGCTGCTACGGGACAGCGACGGCGATCTCGTCATCGACACCCACTGGAAGGAACCGCTGCTCGACATCAGCACCGCCAAGAAGCGCGAGCGCGTGGCGGAGAAGGTCAACGGCTGGATCGACGGCTGCGCCGAGGACGGCTTCGACGCCGTCGAGCCCGACAACTACGACAGCTACGAGCGCTCCCAGAAGCTGCTGACCACCACTCACGCCAAGGAGTTCATGGCCCTGCTGTCGGAGCACGCGCACGCCCAGGGGCTGGCCATCGCGCAGAAGAACACCGCGGAGCTCCTCGCCGACCGTAAGGCGGCCGGGCTGGACTTCGCGGTGGTCGAGGAGTGCGGCCAGTACGACGAGTGCGGTGAGTTCGCCAAGGCCTACGACGACCATGTGGTGGTCGTCGAGTACGGCGAGGAGGGCTTCGCCGAGGCGTGCGAGGGCTGGGGCGACCGGCTCAGCATCGTCCTGCGGGACGAGGACGTCTCGACCGACGACGGTGAGGATTACGTCCGCGAGACCTGTTAGGGATCCCGGCGCGTCCCCGCATGCCCGCATGGCGGCGGGGATGCGCCACGGGCTCAGATGCCCAGCTTGGCCTCACGCGCCGCGGCCATGGCCTCCTTGTCGCCCTCCAGCTCGACCCGGGCGGCCTCCTGGCGGCCGCTGAGGAAGAGCGCCAGCTCGCCCGGTTCGCCGGTGACCGTGACGACCGGGACGCCGCGGTGGGCCACCGCCGTACGGCCGTCCGGACGCCGCAGCACCAGGCCGACGGGGGAGCGGCGGCCGAAGATCCGGGCGCCGCGCTCGATACGGGACCACAGCGTGTCGGCGAAGACCGGGTCCAGCTCGCGCGGTGTCCACTCGGGGCGGGCGCGGCGCACATCCTCGGCGTGGACGTAGAACTCGAAGCTGTTGGCCGCCTCGTCCACCTGCTTCAGCGCGAACGGCGACATCCGCGGCGGACCGGTGCGGAAGAGCTGGAGCAGTTCTTCGTACGGCTTCGCCGCGAACTCCTCCTGGACCCGGGCCAGCCGCGCGGCCAGCGGCTTGACCAGCACCCCGGCGGCCGCGTCGGGGCGGCGCTCGCGGACCACCAGATGGGCCGCCAGATCGCGGGTGTTCCAGCCCTCGCACAGCGTCGGGGCCCCGGGGCCCGCGCCGTCCAAGAGGTCGGCGAGGAGCAGGCGTTCGCGCTTCGCGTGAGTGGACATGCGTCCACCCTACGACCGGGGCCCGCCCGCTGCCATGAGAAGCGCCGCCGCGCGCCCCGCCCGGGGCCTATCCCGGCAGGGGCTTGCTCAGCTTCTTGCCGTCGCGTGCGGCGCTCAGCGTGAGCGCGCAGGAGACCTGGTCCTCGCCCTGGATGGAGTAGGTGCCCAGCGCGGGATACAGCGCGTAGTAGTAATACATCCGGCCGTCGTTGGGGATGGTCTTGAGCCGCTTCTTGGCGTCCGTACCGCACAGCGACAGCGCCTTGGTCTGAATCGCCTTCTCGGAGGAGAAGTCGCCGCTCAGCTTCTCGTTGGCGATCACCTCGCCGTCGTGCGGGCCGTGGCAGGAGCGCTTCTCGACCTTGGTGACGCTGCTGTCCATCGCCGGGTGGTCGAAGCACTGGCCGGGGTCGAGCACCACATACGGCACCTTGTCACCGGGCTCGCCGGACTCCGACGCGTCCGGGGCCGCCGAATCCGAGGCGTCCGGATCCGCGTCGGGGGCATCGCTTCCGCCGCCCAGCGGCGCTCCCTGGCCGGGGTCCTCCGAGCCCGGCGGGGCGGCGGACGCCCCGCCGCCCGAGGGCGAGGAGAGGGGGCGGTCCGAGGCGGAGGCGGACGGGCCGGCGTCGGCCGAGGTCTTCTTGTCCCCGTCGTCCTTCGTCCCGATGACGATCGCGCCGACGACCACCGCCACGGCCACCACCGCCGCGATGACGATCGCCGCGACCTTGGAACCGCCGGGGCCGGTCGGCGGGGGAGGCGGCAGGAGCGCGCCCGGGGGTATGGCCCCCGGCGGCAGCGCGCCCGGGGGCGGCCCGCCGGGCAGCAGGGCCGGTGGGGCGGGCGGGCCGAAGCCGCCGCTCGGCTGCCCGGGCGGCCCCGGCTGGGCGTACGGACCGGGCTGGGCCTGCGGCCCGGGCCCGCCCGGCTGCGCGGGCTGGTCCGCCGCGGGCGGCGGCCCGAAGCCCTGCTGCGGAGCCTGCGGCTGCTGCGGAGCCTGCGGAGGCTGCGGGGGCTGAGACGGTGGTTGCTGCTGCGGCTGCGGCGGTGGACCGAACCCCCCGCCGTTTCCAGGCCGGTTGGGGTCATTCGACGGCGGCGGAAACGTCATGCCCGAAGCATGCCCCATTCCACCGACAACCCGACCATCGGGCCCGGGACACCGGCCCGGCTCAGATCATTCGCAAAGACCCCCCTCCGGGCGTGCAGAATGGTCGCATGACCGGCTCCGACCGCCCCTCCGCCCTCGACCCGGCCCTCGCCGCCCGCCTCAAGCGCGGCGCCGACGGGCTGCTGCCCGCCATCGCCCAGCAGTACGACACCGGTGAGGTGCTGATGCTCGGCTGGATGGACGACGAGGCGCTGCACCGCACCCTGACCACCGGCCGCTGCACCTACTGGAGCCGCAGCCGCCAGGAGTACTGGGTCAAGGGCGACACCTCCGGCCATGTCCAGCGGGTCAAGTCCGTCGCCCTCGACTGCGACGCCGACACCATCCTCGTCAAGGTCGACCAGGTCGGCGCCGCCTGCCACACCGGCGACCGCACCTGCTTCGACGCCGACGACCTCCCGCTCGGTCCGTAGACCGGCCGGCAGACCGGCCGCCGGACCGGCCGCCGGACCGGCCGCCGGACCGGCCGGCACCGCACCCGCCCCATCACCGCACCCGCCCGCCGGGCTCCCCAGCCCTTGACCCAGGACGTTGTCATGATGGATCTCGAGACCTTCCGCAAGCTGGCGGCCGATCGCCGCGTCATCCCCGTCAGCCGCAAGCTGCTCGCGGACGGCGACACCCCCGTGGGCCTCTACCGCAAGCTGGCCGCCGAGCGCCCCGGCACCTTCCTCCTCGAATCCGCCGAGAACGGCCGCTCCTGGTCCCGCTACTCCTTCATCGGCGTCCGCAGCTCCGCCACCCTCACCGAACGCGACGGCCGCACCCACTGGCTGGGCACCCCGCCGGTCGGCGTCCCCACCGAGGGCGACCCCCTGCAGGCGCTGCGCGCCACCGTCGAGACCCTGCACACCCCCGCGACCTCGGGGGTCTGATCCAGCTGCCGCCGTTCACCGGCGGCATGGTCGGCTACCTCGGCTACGACATCGTCCGCCGCCTGGAGAAGGTCGGCGAGCACGGGCGGGACGATCTGCGCCTGCCCGAGCTGACCATGCTGCTCACCTCGGACCTGGCGGTGCTGGACCACTGGGACGGCACCGTGCTGCTGATCGCCAACGCGATCAACCACAACGACCTCGACACGGGCGTGGACGAGGCGTACGCGGACGCCGTGGCCCGGCTCGACGCGATGGCCGCCGACCTGGTGCGCCCCGTGCCGACCGACCCCACCGCGCTGCCCGAGTCCGAGCTGCCCGAGTACACCGCGCTGTGGGGCGGCGAGGACTTCATGGCGGCCGTGGACGACATCAAGGAGCGCATCCGCGCGGGCGAGGCGTTCCAGGTCGTCCCCTCGCAGCGGTTCGAGACGCCGTGCTCGGCCAGCGCCCTGGACGTCTACCGGGTGCTGCGCGCCACCAACCCGAGCCCCTATATGTACCTCTTCCGGTTCGAGGGCTTCGATGTGGTGGGCTCCAGCCCGGAGGCCCTGGTCAAGGTCGAGGACGGCCGGGCGATGCTGCACCCCATCGCCGGCACCCGTCACCGGGGGGCCACCCCGCAGGAGGACGCGGCCCTCGCCGAGGAGCTGCTGGCCGACCCCAAGGAGCGGGCCGAGCATCTGATGCTCGTCGACCTCGGGCGCAATGACCTCGGGCGGGTCTGCGAGCCCGGCAGCGTGGAGGTCGTCGACTTCATGTCGGTCGAGCGCTACAGCCATGTCATGCACATCGTCTCGACGGTCACCGGCAGCCTCGCCGAGGGCCGTACGGCCTTCGACGTGCTCACCGCCTGCTTCCCCGCGGGCACCCTTTCCGGCGCCCCCAAGCCGCGGGCGCTGCAGATCATCGAGGAGCTGGAGCCGAGCCGCCGCGGGCTCTACGGCGGCTGTGTCGGCTATCTCGACTTCGCGGGCGACTCCGACACCGCGATCGCCATCCGCACCGCGCTGCTGCGCGAGGGCACGGCCTACGTCCAGGCGGGCGCGGGGATCGTCGCCGACTCCGAGCCGGCCGCCGAGGACGCGGAGTGCCGCAACAAGGCGGCGGCGGTGCTGCGGGCGGTGCATGCGGCGGGCCGGCTGGGGCGGTAGTTCCCGGTAGTTCCCATATCCCCCACCCGAGGACGGTCCCGTACCCGGGTGGGGGATAGTGGTAGGCGTGACTGCAGCAGCCGTACCCCAGCCAAGGGCCGAGAACGAGCCCTCCGCCCCCGCCGCGCGCGGCCGCCGAAGCAGCCTTGCCATCGCCCTGCTCGCCGGTGCGCTCGGTGCCGCCCTCGTCCTGCTGGCCACCAGCCGCAAGTGGGCCGAGGGCACCGCCTCCGTCGCCCAGGGCTCTCTCCCGCAGAGTGCCAACGGCGATGACATCACCGGGCTGCCCGGTGCGCTGGCGATCGTCGGCCTCGCCGCGCTGGTCGCGATCTTCGCCGTGCGCCGCCTCGGCCGTGGCGCCGTCTCGGCGCTGCTCGCCCTCAGCGGCGCGGGCATCGTGGTCAGCTCGGCCCTCGGCGCGACCGACAAGGCGGCGCTGGAGGAGAAGGCGTCCAAGGTGAGCGGTCTGACCCACAGCCCCATCCACGACGTGGCGTACACCCCCTGGCCGTGGGTCGCCGCGGCCGGCGGCGTGCTGCTGCTGCTCGCGGGCGTGCTCGCCCTGGGCTACGGCCGCCACTGGCCGGCCATGTCCGGTCGGTACGAGCGCGCGGGCACCGCGGGCACCGCGGGCCGGGCGCGCACCCGGCGCGGCGGCTCCGCCCCCGACCCGGACCGCCCCGAGGAGCTGTGGAAGGCCCTGGACCGGGGCGAGGACCCGACCCAGGCCCCGGCCCGGCAGGACGCCGAGCGGGGCGCCTAGGGTCTGATCCGGACGACCGGCCCTAGCAGCTTCTTCGCGCCCCCGTCCGGTCTCGGACCGCAATGTCCACCCCCGCTCAAGGGCATTTCGCGCGTCGGGGACAATGGCCTGGGAGCGTTCGCCCCCGAGCGCCCGGACCAGGCGCAGTACAGCTACGAGGAGAATTCATGGCGGGTCACAACCACGGACACACCCCGGCCGCCTGGACCGGTGTCACCATCGCCTTCATCGGCTTCTGCGTCGCCGGCGCGTTCACCGTGGCGGCCAACCCGCTCGGCTTCTGGGTCGGCATGGTGATCATCGTCCTCGGCGGTGTCGTCGGCGCGGCGATGCGCGCGGCCGGGCTGGGCCTGCCCAAGGCGCAGCACTCGCTCCCGCAGCCGCAGCCCACGGCGCAGGCGCAGGCACAGACCCAGCAGTGAGCCCGGGCGCGGCCCGGGGCCGCGCCCGCCTCCACCGCGCTCGGCACTGAGCCGTACGGAGGCCGGCGCACCGGCCCTGAGCTGCGCCTTCGTTGATCCCGGGGGAGACTTGGCGGTGTGAGTGAACCACCGCCGGCCGCCCCGGCCCCCGTGGCGCGGCGTCTCGTGGGACCTTTCGGGGTTCTCGCGGGCGTTCTCGCCGCCTTCGGCTACGTCGGCGCCGTCGACCCCCGGGACCCCGGTCACTACCCCGTCTGCCCGCTGCTGCGGTTCACCGGGCTGTACTGCCCCGGCTGCGGCGGGCTGCGCGGCGCCCACGCCCTGGCCCACGGCGATCTGGAGGCCGCGCTGCGTGACAACGCCCTCGCCGTCGGCTGTTACGCGCTCTTCGCCGTCTGCTGGGCGGTGTGGTGTGTGCGCGGACGCTTCCCGGCGGCGCGGCCGTGGCAGGCGGGGGCGCTCGGCGCGGTGGCCCTGGTTTTCACCATCATCCGGAATTTCCCGTTCGGGGGACTACTGACGCCGTGACCGCTGTTGTCCATGTGCATGTGGGGGCCGTCCGCGTCAACCGGATGCGAGACCTCGGTCTCCTGGCGGCTACCATCGCAGTGCCAGGTGAGGCGGCATGCCGCCACACCCGGCGGATTCAAAGCCAGCTTCATCCCCGTCACGGAAGGGGGCCCGCTCGATGAGTGTGCTCGACGAGATCATCGACGGAGTCCGTGCCGACCTCACGGAGCGGCAGGCGCGCGTCACCCTCGACGAGCTCAAGGAGCGGGCGGCCAAGGCCCGGCCGGCGAAGGACGGTGTCGCGGCGCTCAAGGGTGACAGCGTCAAGGTGATCTGCGAGGTCAAGCGGTCCAGCCCGTCCAAGGGCGCGCTCGCCGCGATCGCCGACCCCGCGGGGCTCGCCGCCGACTACGAGGCGGGCGGCGCGTCCGTCATCAGCGTGCTGACCGAGCAGCGGCGCTTCGGCGGTTCGCTCGCCGACCTGGAAGCCGTAAGGGCCAAGGTCGACATTCCGGTGCTCCGTAAGGACTTCATCGTCACCTCCTACCAGCTGTGGGAGGCCCGGGCGTACGGCGCCGACGTCATCCTGCTGATCGTCTCCGCGCTGGAGCAGGAGGCGCTGGTCTCGCTCATCGAGCGGGCCGTGTCGATCGGGCTGACGCCGCTGGTCGAGGTGCACGACGAGGACGAGGTCGTCCGGGCGGTCGACGCCGGGGCCCGGGTCATCGGCGTCAACGCGCGCGACCTCAAGACCCTCCAGGTGGACCGCTCGACCTTCGCACGCGTCGCCCCGGAGATCCCGGACCACATCGTCAAGATCGCGGAGTCGGGGGTGCGCGGTCCGCACGACCTGATCGCCTACGCGAACGACGGCGCGGACGCGGTGCTGGTCGGCGAGTCCCTGGTGACCGGGCGCGACCCCAAGGCCGCGGTGGCCGATCTGGTGGCGGCGGGCGCCCACCCGGCGCTGCGCCACGGCCGGGACTGACGGGACGGGACCGGCGGACCATGGAGACGTACGCGCGCCTGGCCCGGGGCTGTCGGCCCCGGGGCTGCCGCGCGCCCGCGAGGCGGGTGCGGGGGCGGCGCGTGCGCTACCACATCGGATGTGAGCCGGGGCAGATCAACGGGCGGCGATGGCGTCGGACGGCAACGCGCTGAGAGTGCGCTGCAGGCCGTAGCCGTGGGCCGTATCCGGGGCGTTCCGCCCGGCGGGCCCTGGCTCTTCCACCCATCACATCCGTCGCGGGGCGCTGCCCCGATCGAGGAGTACCACCCATGTCCTCTGATTTCTTCATCCCCGACCCGGAGGGTCGAGTGCCCAGCGCCGAGGGCTATTTCGGCGCCTTCGGCGGCAAGTTCATCCCCGAGGCGCTCGTCGCCGCCGTCGACGAGGTCGCGGCCGAGTACGAGAAGGCCAAGACGGACCCCGCCTTCGCGGCCGAGCTCGAGGATCTGCTGGTCAACTACACCGGCCGGCCCAGTGCGCTGACCGAGGTGCAGCGGTTCGCCGAGCACGCCGGGGGCGCCCGGGTCTTCCTCAAGCGGGAGGACCTCAACCACACCGGCTCCCACAAGATCAACAATGTGCTGGGGCAGGCCCTGCTCACCAAGCGCATGGGCAAGTCCCGCGTCATCGCCGAGACCGGTGCCGGTCAGCACGGCGTGGCCACCGCCACCGCGTGTGCGCTGTTCGGGCTCGAATGCACGATCTACATGGGCGAGATCGACACCCAGCGGCAGGCGCTCAATGTGGCGCGGATGCGGATGCTGGGCGCCGAGGTCATCTCCGTGACCTCCGGCAGCCGCACCCTGAAGGACGCCATCAACGAGGCGTTCCGGGACTGGGTCGCCAATGTGGACCGCACCCACTACCTCTTCGGCACGGTGGCCGGCCCGCATCCCTTCCCGGCGCTGGTGCGCGACTTCCACCGGGTGATCGGCGTGGAGGCGCGACGGCAGATCCTGGAGCGGACCGGACGGCTGCCGGACGCGGTCGCGGCCTGCGTGGGCGGCGGATCCAACGCGATCGGGCTCTTCCACGCCTTCCTGCCGGACGAGAGCGTGCGCATCGTCGGCTTCGAGCCCGCCGGACACGGTGTGGAGACCGGGGAGCACGCGGCCACGCTGAGCCAGGGCGAGCCCGGGATCCTGCACGGCTCCCGGTCGTTCGTGCTCCAGGACGAGGACGGCCAGATCACCGAGCCGTACTCGATCTCGGCCGGTCTCGACTACCCCGGCGTCGGGCCGGAGCACGCGTATCTGAAGGACATCGGCCGCGCCGAGTACCGGGCGGTCACCGACGACGGGGCGATGCGGGCGCTGCGGCTGCTCTCGGAGACCGAGGGCATCATCCCGGCGATCGAGAGCGCCCACGCGCTGGCGGGCGCCCTGGACCTCGGCCGTGAGCTGGGGAGCGACGGCCTGGTGCTGGTCAACCTCTCCGGGCGCGGCGACAAGGACATGGACACGGCGGCTCGGTACTTCGGGCTCTACGACCAGCAGAGCGACCAGGGAGCGAAGTGATGGCCGGGAATCTGGAGCTGCTGGGATCCGTCCTGACGGCCGCCAAGGACGAGGGGCGCGCCGCGCTCGTCGGCTATCTGCCCGCCGGTTTCCCCTCCGTCGACGGCGGGGTGGACGCGATGACCGCCATGATCGAGGGCGGCTGCGACATTGTCGAGGTCGGGCTGCCGCACAGCGATCCGGTCCTCGACGGGCCCGTGATCCAGACCGCCGACGACATCGCGCTGCGCGGCGGGGTCAAGATCCGCGATGTGATCCGCACGGTGGGGGAGGTGCACGCCCGGACAGGCGCCCCGATCCTGTGCATGACGTACTGGAACCCGGTGGACCGGTACGGGGTCGAGCGGTTCGCCGCCGATCTCGCCGAGGTGGGCGGCGCGGGCTGCATCCTGCCCGATCTGCCGGTCCAGGAGTCGGAGATCTGGCGCAAGGCCGCCGAGCAGCACGGTCTGGCGACCGTGTTCGTGGTCGCGCCCAGCAGCCGTGATGAGCGGCTGGCGAAGATCACGGCGGCGGGCAGCGGTTTCGTCTACGCGGCGTCCCTGATGGGCGTCACCGGAACGAGGGAATCGGTGGGCCAGGAGGCGCGCGAGCTGGTGGAGCGCACCCGCGGCACCACCACGCTCCCGGTCTGCGTGGGGCTCGGCGTCTCCAACGCCACCCAGGCCACCGAGGTCGCGGCGTTCGCCGACGGGGTCATCGTCGGCTCGGCCTTCGTCAAGCGGCTGCTGGACGCCGAGGGCGACACCGAGGCCGGTTTGGCGGGGCTGCGCGAGCTCGCGGGTGAGCTGGCGGAAGGCGTGCGCGCCGCCCGCTAGCGACTCGCCCGTTGGAGGGTCGCTCGTTAGAGGGAAGAACGGGGCGGAGGAGCTCAGCGGTGCTCCTCCGCCTCGTTGGCGAGGGCGTGAGTCAGAGAAACCGTGAGGGAAAGCGCGGCGCCCGAGAGCGCCTGAGGGAACAGCGCGAGCGGGAGCGGTCGCGCGCGAAGCGGAAGCGGACGCTGGGCGTCCTGGGGGCGGTGGTGGCCGTCCTCGCCGGGGCCGTGGGGGTCGGCATGGTCGCCTCCAGGACCGAAGACGACTCGGGCAAGTCGGGCAGCTCCGTGGTGCCACCGCGCGGAGCGGTCGGCAAGGGGCGCCTGGTGATCCCCTCGGGGACGGTGGGCAAGGCGGGGAAGGCCGGGCAGGCGGACAAGGCCGGGAAGCCGGCCCCGGTGACCCTGACGGTGTACGAGGACTTCCGCTGTCCCGGGTGCAAGCAGTTCGAGGACGTCTTCCGCAAGACCGTCCATGAGCTGCAGGACCAGGGCCGGATGAAGGTCGAGTACCACCTGGTGACGATCATCGACGGAAACCTCGGCGGCACCGGTTCGGTCCGCGCCGCGAACGCGGCGGCCTGCGCCCAGGACCAGGACGCCGGGAAGTTCCGGGCGTACCACGATGTGCTCTACCGCCATCAGCCCGCGGAGACCCGGGACAGCTACGCGAAGAACGCCCGGCTGATCAAGCTCGCGGACCAGGTCCCCGGGCTGGTCACCCCCGCCTTCCGGAAGTGTGTCGAGGAGGGCCGGCACGACGCCTGGGTGCGCAAGTCCAACGATGTCTTCGCCCACTCCGGCTATGCCTCCACGCCGACGGTGCTGCTGGGCGGGAAGTCCGTGTACGGCGACCCCGACAAGCCGCTGAGCCCCAACAAGCTCAAGCGCATGGTCCTCGCGGCGGCCCGGGACTGATCCTTGTTACGCAGCCGTTGCCGGGTGGGTTGCCGCATCTCCCGCCCGGCACGGTAGCGTCGGTCCTGTCATGGACCTCCTCGCTTACATCCCCAGCCCGTCGTCCGGCGTGATCTATCTCGGTCCGGTCCCGCTGCGCGGCTATGCCTTCTGCATCATCATCGGCGTCTTCGTCGCGGTCTGGCTCGGCGGGCGGCGCTGGGTCGCCCGGGGCGGCCGCGTCGGCACCGTTGCCGACATCGCCGTCTGGGCGGTGCCCTTCGGCCTGGTCGGAGGCCGCCTCTACCACGTCATCACCGATTACGAGCTGTACTTCACCGACGGCCGTGACTGGGTGGACGCGTTCAAGATCTGGCAGGGCGGCCTGGGGATCTGGGGGCCATCGCGCTGGGCGCGCTGGGCGCCTGGATCGGCTGCCGCCGCCGGGGCATCCCGCTCCCGGCCTACGCGGACGCCATCGCGCCCGGCATCGCCTTCGCCCAGGCGATCGGCCGCTGGGGCAACTGGTTCAACCAGGAGCTGTACGGCAAGGAGACCACCCTGCCGTGGGCGCTGAAGATCGACGGCGACGCCGACGCGGGCCGGGTGGCCGGCACCTACCACCCGACCTTCCTGTACGAGTCGCTGTGGTGCATCGGCGTGGCCCTCCTGGTGATCTGGGCGGACCGCCGCTTCAAGCTGGGGCATGGCCGTGCGTTTGCCCTCTACGTCGCGTCGTACACCGTGGGCCGCTTCTGGATCGAGTACCTCCGGGTGGACGACGCCCACCATGTGCTCGGGCTGCGGCTCAACAACTGGACGTCCGTCGTGGTCTTCCTGGCCGCGGTGGCCTATCTGGTGATCTCCGCGAAGAAGTCCCCCGGCCGCGAGGAGGTCGTCGAGCCCGCCGCGGTCGAGGACGGCGCGGACGCGAGCGGCGCCGGACCGGCCCCGGCCACCACCACCGAGGCGGGCGACGGCGCTCCGGCCGGGAGCGGTGGCGCGGACGAAGCCGGTGCGGTGGCCGCCGAGGCGGAGTCCTCCAAGAAACTCTGACGCGCGCCGCGTCGCGTCCCACAGGCCGCCGGACCCCTCGGGGTACGGCGGCCTCTTTACGTTTCCGCAGGTCAGCGAGGTAAGTTCGGCCTTCCTTGCTGGCGGAGCGGGGTAACTCGTGCGTACCTTCGAACCGTTGGGGTGAGGCCGCATCGCCACACCCTTCTCGAAGGGAGCACATCTTCATATGTCCGTCACCGATACCGCCGAGCCCCCGCACATCGCCCACCGCGACAACCACACCCACCGTGATGTGACCGGCGGCTGGCTGCGCCCCGCCGTCTTCGGAGCCATGGACGGACTGGTCTCCAACCTCGCGCTGATGACCGGTGTGGCCGGTGGCGCCGTGGACCGGCAGACCATCGTGATCACCGGTCTGGCGGGCCTCGCGGCCGGTGCCTTCTCCATGGCCGCCGGTGAGTACACCTCCGTCGCCTCCCAGCGCGAGCTGGTCCAGGCCGAGCTGGAGGTGGAGCGGCGCGAGCTGCGCAAGCACCCCGTGGACGAGCTGGAGGAGCTGGCGGCACTCTATGTGTCGCGCGGTGTGGAGCCGGCGCTGGCCCGTGAGGTGGCCGAGCAGCTCTCCCGCGACCCCGAGCAGGCGCTGGAGATACACGCCCGCGAGGAGCTGGGCGTGGACCCGGACGATCTGCCCTCACCGCTGGTCGCGGCGGTGTCCTCGTTCGGCTCCTTCGCGCTGGGCGCGCTGCTGCCGGTGCTGCCGTATCTGCTGGGCGCCACGGCGCTGTGGCCGGCCGTGGTGCTGGCGCTGATCGGGCTGTTCGGCTGCGGTGCGGCGGTGGCGCGGGTGACCGCCCGTTCCTGGTGGTACAGCGGGCTGCGGCAGCTGGCGCTGGGCGGTGCGGCGGCGGGTGTGACCTATGCCCTGGGCACTTTGTTCGGAACGGCCGTAGGATGACAGGCATACGGTGAGCCGCATAACTACGCCGTTACTCCTCGGTTTCGATCCTTTTGCGGGCGGGCATAAGCCGAAAGCGCTTGGGCAGAGTCGCCCGGTCCGCGCTATGGCGACGTCGGTCGCCCCATCCACTAATGCCCGTATTGCCTGATATCACCCCACCCCTGGGGTGTCCGCATGATGGAACGGAATTTCCGCTTCCCGAGATTCGACCCATCATGTAACCTGCACGAAATTCTCGCGGAGGGCCAACGTCGTCCCTCGGCACACGCAAAATGCCATGACGACGACGGGAGAGCCGATGCGTTCCGCATCCCACCCCGCCCGCCAGGGGATGTACGACCCGCGCAATGAGCACGACGCCTGTGGCGTCGGCTTCGTGGCGACCCTCACCGGCGAGGCCAGCCATGAGCTCGTGGAACAGGCTCTCACCGTGCTGAGGAACCTCGAGCACCGCGGCGCCACTGGTTCCGAGCCCGATTCGGGCGATGGCGCGGGCATCCTCGTCCAGGTTCCGGACGCCTTCCTGCGGGCCAGTGTGACCGGCTTCGAGCTGCCCGAGGCCGGTGCCTACGCGGTGGGTACTGCGTTCCTCCCGGAGGGCGAGACCGAGAGCGCCGCCGCCGCGGAGCACATCGAGCGGCTCGCCGCCGAGGAGGGCCTGACCGTCCTCGGCTGGCGCGAGGTGCCCGTCGCCCCCGAGCTGCTGGGCAACGGGGCCCGTGCCACCATGCCCTCCTTCCGCCAGCTCTTCGTCGCCGACGGCACCAGCACCGGCGTGGTCCTGGACCGCACGGCGTTCGTGCTGCGCAAGCGCGCCGAGCGCGAGGCGGGGGTCTACTTCCCCTCGCTGTCCGCCCGCACCCTGGTCTACAAGGGCATGCTGACCACCGGCCAGCTGGAGCCGTTCTTCCCGGACCTCTCCGACCGCCGCTTCGCCACCGCCGTCGCGCTGGTCCACTCCCGGTTCTCCACCAACACCTTCCCGAGCTGGCCGCTGGCCCACCCGTACCGCTTCGTCGCCCACAACGGTGAGATCAACACCGTCCAGGGCAACCGCAACTGGATGCGCGCCCGGGAGTCCCAGCTGGTCAGCGACCTGTTCGGGGAGAAGGGGCTGGAGCGGATCTTCCCCCTCTGCACCCCCGACGCCTCCGACTCGGCGACCTTCGACGAGGTCCTGGAGCTGCTCCACCTCGGCGGCCGCTCGCTGCCGCACTCGGTGCTGATGATGGTCCCCGAGGCGTGGGAGAACCACCCCTCCATGGACCCGGCCCGGCGCGCCTTCTACCAGTACCACTCCACGATGATGGAGCCCTGGGACGGTCCGGCCTGTGTCACCTTCACCGACGGCACCCAGGTCGGCGCCGTGCTGGACCGCAACGGTCTGCGGCCCGGGCGCTACTGGGTCACCGACGAGGGCCTGGTCGTGCTCTCCTCCGAGGTCGGCGTCCTGGACATCGACCCGGCCAGGGTGGTCCGCAAGGGCCGGCTGCAGCCGGGCCGGATGTTCCTGGTCGACACCGCCGAGCACCGCATCATCGAGGACGACGAGATCAAGGCCGAGCTGGCCGCCGAGCAGCCGTACGGCGAGTGGCTCGAGGCCGGTCTGATCGACCTGGCCGACCTTCCCGAGCGTGAGCACATCGTGCACACCCACGCCTCGGTCGCCCGCCGCCAGCAGACCTTCGGCTACACCGAGGAGGAGCTGCGCGTCCTGCTCGCGCCGATGGCCAAGGCCGGCGCCGAGCCGATCGGCTCGATGGGCACCGACTCGCCGATCGCCGCCCTCTCCGAGCGGCCGCGGCTGCTGTTCGACTACTTCACCCAGCTCTTCGCGCAGGTCACCAACCCGCCGCTGGACGCGATCCGCGAGGAGCTGGTCACCTCGCTGATCTCCTCGCTGGGCCCGCAGGGCAATCTGCTGGAGCCGACCGCGGCCTCCTGCCGCAGCGTCACCCTGCCCTTCCCGGTGATCGACAACGATGAGCTGGCCAAGCTCATCCACATCAACGCCGACGGGGACATGCCGGGCCTCAAGGCGGCGAACCTCTCGGGCCTGTACCGGGTCGGTGGCGGCGGTCAGGCGCTCGCCGCCCGGCTGGACGAGATCTGCGCCGAGGCCGACCGCGCCATCGAGGACGGCGCCCGGCTGATCGTGCTCTCCGACCGCCATTCGGACGCCGAGCACGCCCCGATCCCCTCCCTGCTGCTCACCTCCGCGGTCCACCACCACCTCATCGGCACCAAGCAGCGCACCCAGGTGGGGCTGCTGGTCGAGGCGGGTGACGTCCGCGAGGTGCACCATGTCGCCCTGCTGATCGGCTACGGCGCCGCGGCCGTCAACCCGTATCTGGCCATGGAGTCGGTCGAGGACCTGGTCCGGGCCGGGACGTTCCTGCCCGGTGTCGAGGCCGAGACCGCGATCAAGAACCTCATCAAGGCGCTCGGCAAGGGCGTCCTGAAGGTCATGTCCAAGATGGGCATCTCGACCGTGGCCTCCTACCGGGGGGCGCAGGTCTTCGAGGCCGTCGGCCTGGACGAGTCCTTCGTGGACACCTACTTCCACGGCACCGCCACCAAGATCGGTGGCGCCGGCCTGGACGTCGTCGCCAAGGAGGTCGCCGCCCGCCACGCCAAGGCGTACCCCGCCTCCGGAGTCCCCTCCGCCCACCGCACGCTGGAGATCGGCGGCGAGTACCAGTGGCGCCGCGAGGGCGAGCCGCACCTCTTCGACCCCGAGACGATCTTCCGGCTGCAGCACTCCACCCGGTCGCGCCGCTACGACATCTTCAAGAAGTACACCGAGCGGGTGAACGAGCAGTCCGAGCGGCTGATGACGCTGCGCGGTCTGTTCTCCTTCAAGGGCGAGCGCCCCTCGATCCCGATCGACGAGGTCGAGTCGGTCAGCGAGATCGTCAAGCGGTTCTCCACCGGCGCCATGTCGTACGGCTCCATCTCCCAGGAGGCGCACGAGACCCTCGCCATCGCCATGAACCAGCTGGGCGGCAAGTCCAACACCGGTGAGGGTGGCGAGGACTCCGACCGGCTGCACGACCCCGCCCGGCGCTCGTCGATCAAGCAGGTGGCCTCCGGCCGCTTCGGCGTGACCAGCGAATACCTGGTCAACTCCGATGACATCCAGATCAAGATGGCGCAGGGCGCCAAGCCCGGCGAGGGCGGCCAGCTGCCCGGCCACAAGGTCTACCCCTGGGTCGCCAAGACCCGGCACTCCACCCCGGGCGTCGGCCTGATCTCCCCGCCGCCGCACCACGACATCTACTCGATCGAGGATCTCGCCCAGCTGATCCACGACCTGAAGAACGCCAACCCGCAGGCCCGGATCCACGTCAAGCTGGTCTCCGAGGTCGGCGTCGGCACGGTGGCCGCGGGCGTCTCCAAGGCCCACGCCGATGTGGTGCTGATCTCCGGCCACGACGGCGGCACCGGCGCCTCGCCGCTCACCTCGCTCAAGCACGCGGGCGGCCCCTGGGAGCTCGGCCTCGCCGAGACCCAGCAGACGCTGCTGCTCAACGGGTTGCGCGACCGCATCGTGGTGCAGACCGACGGCCAGCTGAAGACCGGCCGTGACGTGGTCATCGCCGCGCTGCTCGGTGCCGAGGAGTTCGGCTTCGCCACCGCGCCGCTGGTGGTCTCCGGCTGCGTCATGATGCGCGTCTGCCACCTGGACACCTGCCCGGTCGGCATCGCCACCCAGAACCCGGTGCTGCGCGAGCGCTACAGCGGCAAGGCCGAGTTCGTGGTGAACTTCTTCGAGTTCATCGCCGAGGAGGTCCGCGAGCTCCTCGCCGAGCTGGGCTTCCGCACCCTGGACGAGGCCATCGGCCACGCCGAGCTGCTGGACACCGCCCGCGCCGTCCAGCACTGGAAGGCGCAGGGCCTGGACCTCGCCCCGCTGCTGTACGTGCCCGAGCTGCCCGAGGGCGCCGTCCGTCACCAGGCGATCGCGCAGGACCACGGCCTGGCCAAGGCGCTCGACAACCAGCTGATCAAGCTGGCCGCCGACGCGCTGAACGCCGAGAGCGCCGAAGCCGCCCAGCCGGTCCGCGCCCAGGTCGCGATCCGCAACATCAACCGGACCGTCGGCACCATGCTCGGCCATGAGGTGACCCGGACGTTCGGTGGCGCGGGCCTGCCCGACGACACCATCGACATCACCTTCACCGGCTCGGCCGGCCAGTCCTTCGGCGCGTTCGTGCCCAGGGGCGTCACCCTGCGGCTCGAAGGCGATGCCAACGACTACGTGGGCAAGGGCCTCTCCGGCGGCCGGATCGTCGTCCGCCCGGACCGGGGCGCGGACCACCTCGCCGAGTACTCCACCATCGCGGGCAACACCCTCGCGTACGGCGCGACCGGCGGTGAGATGTTCCTGCGCGGCCGGGTCGGCGAGCGGTTCTGCGTCCGTAACTCCGGCGCCACCGTCGTCTCCGAGGGCGTGGGCGACCACGGCTGTGAGTACATGACCGGCGGCCACGCGCTCGTCCTCGGGCCCACCGGCCGTAACTTCGCGGCCGGTATGTCCGGCGGCATCGCGTATGTGATCGACCTCGACCCGGACAACGTCAACGTCGATCTGCGGGGCGCCCTCGGCGCGCTGGACGACACCGACAAGCAGTGGCTGCACGACGCGGTGCGCCGCCACCACGAGGAGACCGGCTCCACCGTCGCGAGTGCGCTGCTCGACGACTGGGAGACCGCCCTCACCCGCTTCAGCAAGATCATCCCCGCTACGTACCAGGCCGTGCTCGCCGCCAAGGACGCCGCCGAGCGTGCCGGACTCTCCGAGTCCGAGACCACCGAGAAGATGATGGAGGCGGCGATCAATGGCTGACCCCAAGGGCTTCCTGACCACTGGCCGCGAGGTCGCCAAGACCCGTCCGGTGGACGAGCGCGTCAAGGACTGGAACGAGGTCTACGTCCCCGGTTCGCTGCTGCCGATCATCAGCAAGCAGGCCGGACGGTGCATGGACTGCGGCATCCCGTTCTGTCACAACGGCTGTCCGCTGGGAAACCTCATCCCCGAGTGGAACGACTACGCCTACCGGCAGGACTGGCGCGAGGCCAGCGAGCGGCTGCACGCGACCAACAACTTCCCGGAGTTCACCGGGCGGCTGTGCCCGGCCCCGTGCGAGTCGGCCTGTGTGCTCGGCATCAACCAGCCCGCGGTGACCATCAAGAACGTCGAGGTCACCATCATCGACAAGGCGTGGGACGCGGGCGATGTCACCCCGCAGCCGCCCGAGCGGCTCAGCGGCAAGACCGTCGCCGTCATCGGCTCGGGCCCCGCGGGTCTGGCCGCCGCCCAGCAGCTCACCCGGGCCGGCCACACGGTCGCCGTCTATGAGCGGGCCGACCGCATCGGCGGGCTGCTGCGCTACGGCATCCCCGAGTTCAAGATGGAGAAGCGGCACATCAACCGCCGTATCGAGCAGATGCGCGCGGAGGGCACCAAGTTCCGCACCGAGACCGAGATCGGCCGCGACATCGACGCCGCCAAGCTGCGCAAGCGGTACGACGCCGTGGTCATCGCGGCCGGTGCCACCACCTCGCGCGACCTGCCGGCCCCCGGCCGGGAGCTGAACGGCATCCACTTCGCGATGGAGTACCTGCCGCTCGCCAACAAGGTGCAGGAGGGCGACCTCACCACCGCCCCCATCACCGCCGAGGGCAAGCACGTCGTGGTCATCGGCGGCGGCGACACCGGCGCGGACTGCGTCGGCACCGCCCACCGCCAGGGCGCCGCCTCCGTCACCCAGCTGGAGATCATGCCCAAGCCCGGCGACGACCGGAACGCCAACCAGCCCTGGCCGACCTTCCCGATGCTCTACAAGGTCACCTCGGCGCACGAGGAGGGCGGTGAGCGGATCTACTCCGTCTCCACCACCCACTTCGAGGGCGACGAGGACGGCAACGTCCAGTGGCTGCACCTGATCGAGGTGGAGTTCAAGGACGGCAAGCTGGAGCAGAAGCCGGGCACCGAGCGGAAGATCCCGGCCCAGCTGGTCACCCTCGCCATGGGCTTCACCGGCACCGACCAGAAGAACGGCCTGGTCGAGCAGTTCGGCCTGGAGCTGGACGAGCGCGGCAACATCGCCCGCGACGCCGACTTCGCCACCAATGTGCCGGGCGTCTTCGTGGCCGGTGACGCGGGCCGCGGCCAGTCGCTGATCGTCTGGGCCATCGCCGAGGGCCGCTCCGCGGCGCGCGGGGTGGACCGCTATCTGGCCGGGGCCAGCGAACTGCCCGCCCCGATCCGCCCCACCGACCGGGCCCTCATGGTCTGACCCGGGCTCCGGTCTTCCCGGATCTCCGCCCGTACAACGGCGTACGGACCGGCCGCGCGGCGCCTTCCCCCTACCCGACCAGGGGGCAGGCGCCGCGTGGCGTTTGCGGTCGACCTTCGCTCAGTGGTCGACCTTCGCTCACGGGTCGACGTGGGCTCAGGAGTTGACATTGCCTCGGGCGCGCTCCACCATCATTCCACTAACTGATTAGTGAAAGGGTGGTGGACGGATGGTCGAGTACCGCATCGACCGGCGCAGCGGCATCGCCACCTATCTGCAGATCGTCCAGCAGACCAAACAGGCGCTCCGCCTCGGACTGCTGCAGCCCGGGGACCGGCTGCCCACGGCCAAGGAGGTCGTCGCGGCCACCGCCATCAACCCCAACACCGTCCTGAAGGCATACCGCGAGCTGGAGCGCGAGGGCCTGGTCGAACCCCGGCCGGGCCTGGGCACCTTCGTCCGCCGGTCGCTGGCCCGGCCCGGCGCCGCCGCGGACTCGCCGCTGCGCGCGGAACTCGCCGACTGGACCGACCGGGCCCGCGCCGCCGGGCTCGACCGCGAGGACGTGACGGCGCTGGTCGCCTCGGTCCTCGAAGAGCGCTTTGGCGAGACCGCCACCCTCAGCGAGCGTGGCCACGAGGAAGACGGTGAGAACCGGTGACCGACGAGATCGACGCGGCCGGCGCGCTGCAGGCGTCCGGGCTGGGCAAGACGTACCGGCGCGGCTGGGCCCTGAGAGACGTCGCCTTCCACCTGCCCGCCGGGCGGATCTGCGCACTGGTGGGCCCCAACGGCTCCGGCAAGAGCACCCTGCTGTCCCTCGCCGCCGGACTGCTGACCCCGACCACCGGCACGCTGCGGGTCTTCGGCCAGGAGCCCTCCGCGCCCGCCGCCCGCGAGCGCGTCGCCTTCGTCGCCCAGGACAAGCCGCTCTACCCGCGCTTCTCCGTCGCCGACACCCTGCGCCTGGGCCGGGAGCTCAACCCCCGCTGGGACCAGAAGGCCGCCGAACGGGTGGTGGAGGAGGCCGAGGTGCCGCTGTCCGCCCGCGTCGGCTCGCTCTCCGGCGGCCAGCGCACCTGTGTGGCCCTCGCCCTCGCCCTCGGCAAGCGCGCCGATCTGCTCCTGCTGGACGAGCCGATGTCCGATCAGGACCCGCTGCGCCGCCACCGGATGATGGGCGTGCTGATGGCCGAGGCCGCCGAGCGCGGCACCGGTGTGGTCATCTCCACCCATGTGCTCGCCGAACTCGACGGAGTCTGCGACTACCTGCTGCTGATGGGCGGCGGCCGGATCCGCCTGGCGGGCGAGGCGGACGAGATCCAGGCCGCCCACCGCCTCGTCACCGGCCCGAGCGAGACCGGCGGCGGAACACCGGCCGCGCTCGCCCGCCACATCGTGGTCGAGACCCGCACGACGGGCCGTCAGCTCACCGCGCTGATACGGCCCAAGGACACCCCGAGCGGGGACGGCTGGATCATCACCGAACCCTCCCTCGAAGAGGTCCTGCTCGGCTATCTGCGCGCTCCCGACGCCCCGCCGCTGCTCGCGGACGGCACGCGGACACCCGATACGGAGGTGGGGACGTGAGCTCGATCGGCATACGGCTCGGCGCCTCCGGCGCCCGGCCCCGCGCCCGAGGGCTGGTGTGGCTGGTGGCGCGGCAGCACCGGGCCGCCCTCTGGGCGGGCCTCGCCGCCGTCGCGGCGATCGCCGCGTACATCGTCTGGCAGCGCGCCGGGATGGTCGGCTATCTACGGGCGCACGACATCCAGGACTGCGCGGACTGGAAGCGGTTCTGCCACGGCAGGCGCACCCATCTGGAGCGGGGATCCGACCCCACGATCGACGCGCTCCGCCACCTCACCGACACCTACCGCACGCCGCTGCTCCATACCGGACGGCTGCTCATCGCGCTGCCCGCGCTGATCGGCGTCTTCATCGGCGCGCCCCTGTTCGCCCGGGAACTGGAGATGGGCACCCACCAGTTGGTGTGGACCCAGTCCGTCGGCCGCACCCGCTGGCTCATCGCCAAGCTCGCCCTGCCCCTGCTCGCCGTCACGGCCGGCACCGCGGTCCTCGCGGCCCTCTACACCTGGTGGTGGCGGGCGGCCCGGACCCAGTTCCAGGACATCGCCTGGGGCACCGACGTGCCGTTCGACGCGACCGGCCCGGCGGCCGTCGCCCTCGCCCCGCTGGCCTTCTTCCTCGGCGCGGCGGCCGGGCTGCTGCTGCGGCGCACCGTCCCCGCCATGGCCGTCACCTTGGGGGCCACCGCCGGTGTCCAGTACGGGCTCGCCGCCCTGCGCCCCCATCTGATGACCCCGCGGACGATCGTCTCCGACGCCAGTGGCGACTTCGCGCACACCCCCATAGAGGTCTTCTTCACCTCCTGGCGCGGTATCGGCGACGGCTATCTGGCCCGCTCCGGGGCGAAGATCCCCTCGGACCGCTGCTCGTCCGCCATCGGCCAGGACGGCTGGAACCGCTGCCTCGCGCGGTTCGGCGCCACCGAGAGGCAGTACGAGGAGCTGCACCCGGCCGGCCACTACTGGCCGATGCAGTGGATGCAGGCCGGGATCTGCCTGGCCGCGGCCGTCGCGCTCGCCGCGTTCTGCGTGTGGTGGATCCGGCGGCGGCCCGCGGTGAAGGAGGCGGCATGAAGACCGGAACCGCCCAGCGCCCGGGCCCGCCGCGCACCGGCTCCCCGCCGAGGCCGCGGCACACCGGCTCCCCGCTGAGCCCGCGCGGTCCGCTCTGGCCGGCCTGGCGCCGCCAGCGGACCGTCCTGGCGACGAGCGGCGTGCTGATCCTCGCCCTCGCCGGATATCTCGTGTACCAGCGCACCGGCATGGCCGCCCTGATCCACGACCGGGACGTCGCCGACTGCCGGCTGTGGCGCGACTGCAACGGGGCGCCCCTGGAGTCCTCGGACAGGCTGTCCGAGGCGTTCGTCCGGCTGGAGACCTACCGTGTGGCGCTGCTCGACACCGCACGGCTGATGCTCGCGATCCCGGCCGTCATCGGGGCCTTCGTCGGCGCACCGCTGATCGCGCGCGAATTCGAGAGCGGCACCGCCGCGCTCGTCTGGACCCAGTCGGTCGGCAGGGTGCGCTGGCTCATCGCCACGCTCGCCCTCCCCGTCGTCGCCACCCTGGCCGCCACCACCCTGCTGGCCGGGCTGTTCACCTGGTGGTGGTGGCCGGTGCGCGGCACCTTCCCGGACGTCCACTGGGGCGACACCCTGCCCTTCGACGTGATGGGTCCGGCCTTCGTGGCGCTGTCCCTGCTGTCCCTCTTGCTCGGCACGGCCTTCGGCCTGGTGCTCCGGCGGACGCTGCCCGCCATGGCCTGCACCCTCGCCGTCACCGCCGGCGTCGTGTACGGCCTCCAGCAGCTGCGCCCGCATCTGCTGCCCCGGCTCACCGTGACGGCGGGCGTCCATGTCCACGCGGAGGCGCCGTTCGGAGGGTGGTACGTCGGCTCGGGATATCTCGACGGGACCGGTGCCAGGGTCGACGGGTCGGTCTGCAAGGGGCTCGGCGGGTGGCCGGCCATCTTCCGCTGCCTCGACCGCCGCCACCTGGCCGAGGAGTACGAGGACTACCACCCCATCGGCCACTTCTGGCCCATGCAGTGGATGCAGGCCGGGATCTGCCTGGCCGTGGCCGTCGCGCTCGCCGCGTTCTGCGTGTGGTGGATCGGGCGCAGAGGGGCCTGACCGGCGCCCCCTTCCACGGCTCCGCACCTTCCACGGCTCCGCACCTTCCACGGCTCCGCACAGTCCGCGACACATCACCCTTCCGCGGCTCCTCACCCTGCCGCTCCGATCGGAGTCCCCTTTCCCATGGCCATCTCGCCCGCCCTCGACACCGCCCGGGGCGCCCCACGCGTCCACCCGGCGCCCCGGGTGCGCCGCCGTCCCGGCCCGGCCGTCGTCGCGCTCGCCCCGGCCGGGCTGGCGCTGGCGCTCGGGCTGTGGGGGATCCGCCGGGAGAACAGCATGTGGCGGGACGAGTCGACGACGTACCAGATCGCGCACCGTAGCGTCGGCGAGATCGGCCATCTCCTCGGCAACGCGGACGTGGCGCACGGCCTCTACTACCTGCTGATGCACGCCGTCTTCGCCCTCTGGGACGGCGGACTGCTCGCCCTGCGGCTCCCCTCCGTGCTGGCCATGGCCGCCACCGCGGCCGGGGTCGGGCTGCTCGGCCACCGGCTCGCCGGACCCCGCGCCGGACTCGTCGCCGGGCTGGTCTTCCCACTGGCCCCGGCGGTGCAGCGGTACGCACAGGAAGGGCGATCGTACGCCCTGGTCAGCGCGGCCGTCGTGGCGGCCACGCATCTGCTGCTGAGCGCCGTGGCCAGGCCCCGCAAGCGCACCTGGGCCGGATACGCCGCCGTCGCCTCGCTGGCCTGTCTGCTGCACGAGTTCGCGATCCTGGCCGTCGCCGCGCACGGCGTCGCGCTGTACCGGGCCCGGGTGGGGGCGCGGTCCGGCTGGGCGTGGGGGCAGGCGGCGTCCGCGGTGGCCGTGGTGCTGGCACCGCTGGTGATCGTCAGTCAGCAACAGGCGGCGCTGGTCGGCTGGATCTCCGCGCCGGGCCCGCCCGAGCTGCTCGGCTTCGGCGCGCTCGCCCTGACCGGCCTCGGCTGCGCCCGGGGACCACTGCCCGCCCGGGGCCCCGTCCCGCTGCGCGACCTCGCCCTGGCGCTGCTGATCCTGCCACCGGCCGCGCTGATGGCGGTGTCGTATCTCCATCCGCTCTACGTCGACCGCTATGTGCTCTATGCCTACGTCGGTCTCGCGCTGCTGATCGGCGCCCGGCTGGACGCGCTGTCGCGCACTGTCGCCGTCCCCCGGGCGCTGGCCGGGGGACTGGCGGTGGCCGCCGTGGCGGCCCTGCTGCCGTACTCGCTCCCACTGCGGACCCCGCAGAGCCGGCTCGACGACACCCTCGCGGCCGCGCGCGCCGTACGGGAGCTGGGACGGCCCGGCGACGGGGTGCTCTTCCTGCCCGCGCGGCGCCGGGAGCCGATCATGTCCGGCCCGGAGGACTTCCGGGGCCTGCGGGAGCTGGCGCTGGCCCGGCACGCGATCCCCTCGGGCACGCTGCACGGCATCGAGCTGCCCGCGCCGGGGATCCGGGCCCGGATGCTGACGGCCGGGCGGATCGTCACCGTGAACGACCCGCCCGGCCGGCCGCTGGACGACACCCCTCAGGAACGGGTGAAACGGGAGGTGCTCGCGGAGCACTTCCACCGATGCGCCGTCAGAGACGTCACCGGGATGCGGATCGTGCTCTACGGGCGCGCGGGGCGATGCTGAGCGCTCGGGGCTCGTAGGGCGGGTGAGCGCTCGCGCCGCGCGGGACGTGCTTTACGTCTCGCGGGGTGTGCTCACGCCCCGCGGGGCGTGCTCACGCCTCGTTCTCGACCAGCCGGGCCGGGAAGCCGCCCGTGGCGATCGGGCCCCAGCGCTCGGGGGTGACCCGGATCAGCGACTTGCCCTGCTTGCGCATGGCCTCGCGGTACTCGTCCCAGTCCGGGTGCTCGCCCGCGATATTGCGGTAGTACTCGACCAGCGGCTCGACGGACTCCGGGGTGTCGACCACCTCGGCGGTGCCGTCGATCTGCACCCAGGGGCCGTTCCATTCGTCGGACAGCACGACGAGGCTCACGGCCGCTTCGCGCTTGACGTTGCGCACCTTGGCGCGCTCGGGGTAGGTGGACATGACGATACGGCCGGAGTCGTCGACTCCGCAGGTCAGCGGGGACGCCTGAGGGGAGCCGTCCGCCCGGCGGGTCATCAGCAGCGCACGGTGGCGCGGGCGTACGAACTCCAGCAGTTCGTCGAGGCCGACACGGGTGTTGGTGGCGATGGAGGGGCTCATGCAGGCGAGCGTACGACGTCGAGCGCACTCCAAGCCCGCACGGCCACGGACCGGACCGGCGCCGCGTCGGATGTGGCGTGAGGTGCCGCGTCACATGTCCCGTCACCTGTCGCGTCAAGCGTCCCATCAAGCGTCCCGTCAGGTGTCGCACTCCAGCACCGTGCGGCACAGCCCGCAGCGGGCCCGCACCCGGCCGCGCACCGGGACCCGGATGCGCTGACGGCAGGTCGGGCAGGGGAAGGAGACGCTCAGCGGGGGGCCGCTGTCGAAGGCGTAGTCGCCTCCGGTGGGGGAGGGGTCGCCGGACTGGGCCGACCGGCGGTCCTTGGCGTAGCGGCGGCGGCCGGTCCAGCCGGCGGCGGCGAGCGGCGGCCGGGCCTGGTCGTGGCGCGCCAGCTCCAGCCCCTTCGCGTATGCCTCGTAGCCTTGCGGAGAGGTGAACCAGGGGGAGGGGTCCTCATCGAAGAGCAGCGCCCGCTTGGCCAGTACGTAGCCGAACTCCTCCGGCGTCAGATAGCCCAGTTTCTGGCTGGAAAGCGAGTCCTGGCGGTAGGCGTCGAGCAGCAACCAGCCCGTGCCGAGATAGGCGGCGGTGGTGTCGGTGAGGATTTCGTTGTCGCGTGTGCCGGGGAACGACAGGTCGAGGCGGTGCAGATACACATGAGTGACCTCATGGGCGAGGGCCGCGCCGATGTCCCGACGGTGGGTCTTGAAGCGGGAGTTGAGCTCGATGAAGTACTCCGGGCCCGCGGCGAGCTCCACGTTCCCCGCATGCCGCATCTCCCGGAAGCTCACGATCATCCGGGCGTCGGGCAGCCGCAGATGCTGCACCATCACCCCGGCCACCCGCTGAACGCCCAGGTAGAGGTCGTCCTGGTCGGAGAAGGCCACATCGCCGGGGAGCACGCTGAGCCCGAAGGTGTCCACCGTGTCGCGGGACAGCCGGTGGTAGAGCGCGGTGATCGAGGCCCGGACGGTGTCCAGGTGGGGATAGCCGTGCTCGATGTCGCTGCCCGGTGCCGCCACGCCGTCACCCCGTGCCCGTCGCCAGCCGTGCGCCCTGTCTCATCTCAACCTTACGGTCGTTCGGCGGGGCGGCGGGTAGGCCGCGCTGGCTGAAAACCGACCCTTGTCACCCCGTTCACCCGCTCCACATAATCACAGGGCGTTTTACCGGCTCATCCACGGGCTTTCGGAGAGGTTTCCGGATTTTTTGCTTGGCATGAGCCTGACATGCGCACCGAACCCCCCACGAAAGGACAGTCCGTTGCGGAAGACCCTGAAGCACCTCAAGAGAGCCTCGGCCGCCGGCGCGGTCGCCCTCGCCGCCTTCAGCCTCACCCCCGGCAGTGCCACCGCCGCGCCCACCGGTCCCGAGCCGAGCCCCTCCGTCGTCGGCGGCACCCGCGCCGCCCAGGGCGAATTCCCCTTCATGGTCCGGCTGTCCATGGGCTGTGGCGGCGCTCTCTACACCCAGGACATCGTGCTCACCGCCGCCCACTGTGTGGACGGCAGCGGCGCCAACACCTCCATCACCGCCACCGGGGGCGTCGTCGACCTCCAGAGCTCGAGCGCCATCAAGGTCAAGTCCACCGAGGTGCTCCAGGCCCCCGGCTACAACGGCACCGGCAAGGACTGGGCGCTCATCAAGCTCGCCAAGCCGATCAACCAGCCCACCTTGAAGATCGCCGACACCACGGCGTACAACAAGGGCGACTTCACCGTCGCCGGCTGGGGCGCGGCCGTCGAGGGCGGCGGCCAGCAGCGCTACCTGCTCAAGGCCACCGTGCCGTTCGTCGACGACGCCACCTGCAACTCCGCGTACGACGAGCTCGTGCCCGGCGAGGAGATCTGCGCCGGCCGGATGGCCCAGGGCGGTGTGGACACCTGCCAGGGCGACTCCGGTGGCCCGATGTTCCGCAAGGACGACAGCGGCCAGTGGATCCAGGTCGGCATCGTCAGCTGGGGCGAGGGCTGCGCGCGGCCCGGCAAGCCCGGCGTCTACACCGAGGTGAGCACCTTCGCCAAGGACATCAAGGCGGCCGCGAGCGAGCTCGGCGGCTGACGCCTCCTCAGCCTCGCCTCCGCCAAGAGCTGACCGGGGTCCGGCCATCGGGCCGGCCCCGGTCGGCTCTGTGGTTCTGCCGGTTCTCTGAGCCGTGTCTGTGCCCTCAGCTCTGTCCGCTCTGCCCGTAGCAGATGCAGAACGGGTGCCCGGCCGGATCGTTGAAGACCCGGAACCCCGACCGCTCCCCGCCGCTGTCGTGCAGGAACGTCGCCCCGAGCTCGATCAGCTCCTGCTGTGCCCGCTCCGCGTCCTCGATCGTGTCCACGTCGAAGTCCAGATGGATCTGCTGCGGATAGGCCGGGTCCGGCCAGCGCGGCGGCTGATGGTCCGGCGCGAGCTGGAAGGCCAGCCGTCGGCCGTCCTCGGCGGTCAGGTTCGCCCACTCGGGATCGCTGTCGTCCACCCGCCAGCCCAGGATCCGTCCGTAGAAGGCGGCGAGCGCGGCGGGGTCGGGACAGTCGATGACGGTGCACTGAAGCGTCGCGATCATGCTGCGGACCCTAGCCCGGAACGGCCCTGCCCGGAACTGCTCGGACCGGAGCGGCTCCGCCCGGTACAAGCCGCGGGAAAGTCGGCCCGGAAGTGGAACCTCCCCCCGCCCAGGCGACTCCTCCACGGTGGAGACACCGCCTCGGGAGCGGCCCTCCACCATGACCGCCCCGCCCCCTTCCGGCCCCTCGAGGGCCGGTTCCCAAACCCCCCACAGGGGTCGGGGCGGTCCGGGGGCCGGGGCCGCGACCGGCCCGGGCACAGGGCGCCGCGGGGGCTCGGGCCGCCTCCCGGCGGCGGCAGGCGCAGGCCGAAGCGGCTCGGAGCGCAGGCCGTAGCGCCCGGGAGCGTAGGCCGCGACCGCCCCGGAGAGGAACCGAGCCCCGAGAAAAAGTAGTCTCGGGAGGCATGACGCACAGCATGAGCGACCACACCGCCGGGCAGCCGGCGACGCCGGGAGACCCCGAGGGGATCGACCCGTCCGTCCTCGACGAGCTGACCAGGTTGCGTGACAGCATCGACAACATCGACGCGGCCGTGGTCCATATGCTCGCCGAGCGCTTCAAATGCACCCAGCAGGTCGGCCACCTCAAGGCCGCCCACCGGCTCCCCCCGGCCGACCCGGCTCGTGAGGCGCGCCAGATCACCCGGCTGCGGCAGCTCGCCGAGAGCGCCAAGCTCGACCCCGGCTTCGCCGAGAAGCTGCTCAACTTCATCATTGCCGAGGTCATCCGGCACCACGAGACCATCGCCCGCTCCTGACCCCGGGCCCGAGGGCGCACTCCGGTGGTGCGCCCGTACGGCCGTTCGCCCCGGGCAACCACTTCCCACCCGTGTGCGGCCCGCCGCACGTAGGGCAGCATGTCCCCATGTCCGTACTGACGCGCGAGGAAGCGCAGATCCGAGCCCGCCTGATCGAGGTCCACCGCTACACCATCGACCTCGACCTCACTCGCGGGGAGGAGCTCTTCGGCTCCACCACGACCATCCGCTTCAGCGCGCGCCAGGCGGGCGCGGACACCTTCGCCGAGCTCGCGCCGGCCGCGGTCCACCGTGCCGTACTCGACGGCCGCGAGCTCGACCTCACCGGCGACACCGCCGAGGCGCTCGCGGACGGCCGGCTTCCGCTCACCGGCCTCACCGAGGGCGAGCACGAGCTGCGCGTCGAGACGGACATGCGCTACTCCCACACCGGCGAGGGCATGCACCGCTTCACCGACCCCGCCGACGGCGAGACGTACCTCTACACGATGTGCTGCATGGCGGACGCGAACGACGTCTTCGCCGCCTTCGACCAGCCCGACCTCAAGGCCGTCTTCGACGTGCGCGTCACCGCCCCGCCCCAGTGGACCGTGCTCGGCAACGGCATCGCCACCCGCGTCGGTGCCCCCGAGGAGGGTCGCTGGCAGCTCGCGCCCACCCCGCCCATCAGCACCTATCTGATGGCCCTGGCCGCCGGCCCGTACCACTCGGTGCGCACCGAGCACGCCGGGCTGCCCTTCGGGCTGCACGTCCGACGCTCCCTCGCGCCCTACCTCGAGGCCGACGCCGACGAGCTCTTCGACATCACCCGGCGCTGCTTCGACCGCTACCACGAGATCTTCGAGGAGCCGTACCCCTTCGACTCCTACGACCAGGCGTTCGTCCCCGAATTCAACAGCGGCGCCATGGAGAACCCGGGCCTGGTCACCTTCCGCGACGAATTCGTCTTCCGCTCCGCCGTCACCGACGCCGAGCGTCAGACCCGCGCCATGGTCATCGCCCATGAGATGGCCCATATGTGGTTCGGCGACCTCGTCACCATGAAGTGGTGGGACGACATCTGGCTGAACGAGTCCTTCGCGGAGTACATGGGCTACCAGATCCTCACCGAGACCACCCGCTACACCGACACCTGGGCCGACTTCGGCGTCCGCCGCAAGAACTGGGGCTACGACGCCGACCAGCGCCCCTCCACCCACCCGGTCGCCCCCGCGCCCGAGCTGGTCCCCGACACCGCCGCCGCCCGGCTCAACTTCGACGGCATCTCCTACGCCAAGGGCGCCTCCGCGCTGCGCCAGCTCGTCACCTGGCTCGGCGAGAAAACGTTCCTCGACGGCATCAACGACCACTTCACCCGGCACCGCTTCGGCAACGCCACCCTCGCCGACTTCATCGACTCCCTCGCCCGCTCCTCCGGCCGCGACGTCCACGCCTGGGCCGACCGCTGGCTGCGCACCACCGGTGTCGACACCCTCGCCCCCGTCGTCACCGCCAACGGCGACCGGTGGAGCGCCGAGGTCCGCCACCAGGGCGGCGGCCCGGACGGCGACGCCCCCACCAGGCGCCCGCACCGCATCGCCATCGGCCTGTACGACCACGCGCCCGCCGCCCCGCACCAGCTGGTCCTGCGCGAACGCGTCGAGGCCGAGCTCGACGGCGCCGAGCCCGGCCTCAGCCTCTCCTTCACCGGGCCCCGCCCCGATCTGCTGCTGCTCAACGACGGCGACCTCACCTACACCAAGATCCGGCTCGACCCCGGCTCCTGGAAGGCCGTCCACCGCGCCCTGTCCGGCCTCCCCGACGCCGTCAGCCGCGCCGTGGTCTGGAACGCCGCCCGCGACATGGTGCGCGACGGCGACCTCCCGCCCGCCGACTTCCTCGAGGCCGCCCGCGCCCATCTGCCGCACGAGACCGACATAGCGATCGTCCAGGGCGTCCTCGCCTTCGCCCGCACCCAGATCGCCGACCGTTACCTCCCCGCCGACGGGCGCCCCGCCGCCCTGGCCGCCATCCGCGCCACCTGCCGCGATCTGCTGCGCCGCACCGAGGACGGCACCGGCGCCGGGCTGCGGCTCGCCGCCGTGCGCACGTTCATCGGCAGCGCCACCGACCCAGCCGAGCTCACCGACTGGCTCGACGGCGACAGCGTCCCCGGCGGCCCCGCCCTCGACCCCGAGCTGCGCTGGCAGACCCTCGGCCGGCTCGCCGTCCTCGGCGCCGTCGGCCCCGCCCACATCGACGCCGAACTCGCCCGCGACTCCAGCGCCACCGGCCAGGAGGGCGCCGCCCGCTGCCGGGCCGCCCTGCCCGACGCCGCCGCCAAGGAGGCCGCGTGGCAGACCCTCTTCGGCCCTGAAAGGGATGAGGGAACCGAACTCTCCAACTACCTGGTCACCGCGACCCTCGCCGGCTTCTGGCAGCCCGAGCACCACGACGTCCTGGCCGACTACGTGCCGCGCTACTTCCCGGCCGCCGTCACCCTGGGCACCCGCCGCGGCCCCGCCATCGCCGACACCGTCGCCCGCTTCGGCTTCCCGAGCACCGTGGACGCCGAAACCCTGCGACAGGGCGAGGAATGCCTCGCCAACCCCGACGCCCTCCCCGCCCTGCGCCGCCGCCTCGCCGACCAACTCGACGATCTGCGCCGCGCCCTGCGTGTACGAGAGAAGCAGAGCGAATAACCGCCCCCGCCCCGCGCCCGGAGGGACACCACCGTTCCGGCTCCCGTTCGCCATCGCCGCCTGAACGGGAGCCGGACGGCGCGCTGTTCGCCCAGAGCGCGCCCCGGCCGTTCCCCCCCCGATCGAGGCCACCCCCTTCGGCCTCATGCACGCCGTTCGGCCGAACAGCTTTCCGGTCCCCTTGAGGTGCTCCTCGACTACGCCTTGTAGCTCGCCCGTGCGTCCGGTCTCGGCGTCCTCGACGAGCGTGCCTTGCGGGTACGGCAACTCGCCGTGAACGAGCACCGCTACCGGACCGAGCTGTCGGCGGTGTTGCGGAGGCTCCCGGGCGTGCTGGCCGGCATGACCAACCACGCGCACGCCACCCAGTCACCCGACGCCTGGACCCGCGTCGCCGACACCTGCGCGGTGGTCTACTGGCTTGCGGCCCGGCACCGCTGGCCCTCGACACGGCGGCTGACCTGATCCGAGCCGGCCTCACGCTTCCGGCCACCCGCGTCGGGCCCTGCAGAGGAACATCAGCCGATCACAGCTCGCGCTGGGCGACCGGGACGGCGCCCTCGCATCGCTCGAAGCGGCCTGGAGCGTCGCGCCAAAGATGGCCGGAGTCCTCCCGACGAGCCAAGAACTGATGCGCGTGCTCACCTCGGACACACCAGCCCTCGCGGCGTGATCAAGACCCCTTCAAACCCTCCTGGCCAGGCCGTGTTTCAGGTAGCGGGTGAGTCTTGGGCGGATAGCTCTTCGGCCAGTTCCATACAGCGCAGGCGGGCTGGGGAGAAGTCATAGGGCATCTTGCCGATGGCTTCGAACACGCTCATGGAGTCAGCCTCCCGCCTGCCAGAGCTGAGGTCGGCCTCGTCCTCGCCGTCATCGGCGGTAGCAGGGTGCAAAGTGTCCCAGGCGTCGAAGAGGGCATCGTCGTCCTTGCCCAGGCCGGACTCCTCGATGACGGCCTGCAGGGCGCATTCGAAGGCGTGCCGCTCGACGGCCACTTGAGCCACCCGTGGATCATCGACGGCGACGCTGTCATCGAGTGCCTCCTCGGCGTCATCGATGCGGTCGGAATCCGCCCGCAAAGTGGGATGCGTGGCCAGGACGACGAAGCGGGTGGCCTGGACGGCCGCGCCGAGCGGGCCGAAGATCCGCTCAGTGACCAGCAGACTGTCCAGGTCCGCCTGACGCAGGGAGCCCTCGGGCAGGCTCTTGAGGCGTTCGGTGACGAAGTCGGAGAGCAGGCCCATCCGGCTGCCTTCGGTGCGCATCCGCTGCACGGCGGTCCGTTGCCGCCGCGCTTCCGCCTCCTGCTCGGCGAGGGTTTCCTCCAACCGCTCCAGGATGCCCGCGATACCGTCTCCGCTGTCCGCACCGGAGGAAGCCATGCCGGCGGTAAAGGCGTCACGGATGTCCTCCAGGGCGATCCCGGCGTCGGCCATCTTGCGAATCCACAGCAGGCGGATCATGTCCTCGTACCCGTAGCGGCGGCGGTCATCGCCGCCCCGCTCAGGCTCGGGGAGCAGGCCGATCGCGTGGTAATGGCGAATCGCCCGTGGCGTGCTGCCGGCGAAGGCCGCCGCGTCACCGATCTTGACCTGGCGGGGTGGCATGAAGGACGAATGCATGAGCAGGGACCTTTCCTCAGGGGACCGGGACGTAAGTCCACCGGACCACATGCCGCTACGGAAGGTGCAACCCCATACGTCACGTACCTGTTCGCGACACCGGGAGACAGCGGCCTCGGGGAACATCGGTACGGCGGCTGTCGGTGAGAACGATCAGGGTCCAGTTGTCGGCGCCGGGAGGGCGGTGGCGGGCTCCGTTCGGCGGTGCGGAGTAGGTCGGCGACCTTGCCAGGCACTCGGCCGTACGGATGGTGAACGCTTACGACCGCCGGTTCCGGGCTCCTCGATGACCCTCACGCGGCGGGTTCTTCCGTTGGCAGGTGTTGCGGGCCGGCACCCCGCTCCGGCTGATGGCGCAGAACCCGGCGGCCGGGCCGATCCCTCTGGCTGCCGCGCACGCGGTGACCGGGCTGCACACGCTGCTCGGAGGCCGGCAGCCCAGGAGTGCGCTTGCGCCGACGTAGCAACAGAGCTCCCGATCGGCCACGCTGATGAATGAGATCACCATCGAGACGACCAGGAGCCCTGCCGGCATCCCAGCGAATCCGCCGTTTTCTTGTGTCGCGGCGGCAGCGGTATGGCGTTCGGGTAGAACATCAGGAATCGACCCCGTACGACGTCCGAATTCCGGCCGCGGAAACCGACTACTCAGCCTCGATCCACCGTGTGGATTCTGATCACAGGCGTCGGGCGGGTCCGGGTCGGGCGGGTCCGGGTGTTCCTTCGGGCGGTGGGCCCTGGCTGAGCCGATCGTGAAAGCACGGGAGCCGCTGAACCACAGCCCCTCCGTTCGGACACGGGGCAGACTGACGGGCATGGACCGAGAAACTCTTGAGCGGACGTTGACCGTCGACGGGGAGAGGTTCGACGTCGCCGAGCGTCCCGACGAGCCCGGGACCTACGACTTCACCTGGCTGACCGGGCCGAACCCCGGATACGGCTTCACCACCCGTGTCCATGGAGCCGACTCCCTCAGCACACAGCAACTGGAGGACTCCGCGCGGGAGTTCCTCGGCCAGGTGGACCCCGGCACCGGGCATATCGAGTAACCGGGCGGGCGAATCAATCCGTGTGACCGGGCCGTACCACGTACGGGTGCACTTCCCGCCGACCCCGGACCGGACCGCGGGCGGCGAAGTAGTTTGGGCAACCCTGACCGCCGCCCGACCGCTTCCACCTGCCCGACTCCCAGACACCCCCTAGGGGCACACCCATGCCCGTGCCCGCATCCGGAACCGCCCACCTCCTCGCCGGGGGCCATGGCGGACCGGGCGTGCTCCGCCCGATGGTCGACACCGTCCTCGACGCCCTCGCCCACGGGGCCGCCGACCGCGGCGGGCCACTCCCGGCCGGGGGACCGGCCGCGGTGGACCGGCGGATACGCGGTGCGGCCCGGCCCCTCATCCCCGACGAGGGGGAGGGGCCCCACCACGCGCTGCGCACCCTCGTCCGCGCCCTCACCCATGGCGCGGCCGACCCCGCGGACCCGCGCTGCACCGCCCATCTGCACTGCCCGCCGCTCGCCGTGGCCACCGCCGCGGACCTCGCGGTGTCCGCGCTCAACCCCTCCCTCGACTCCTGGGACCAGGCCCCCGCCGCCTGCGCACTGGAGGCGCTGACCTGCCGCGCCCTGGCCGAGCTCGTCCACCCCGACGGCCCCGCCCCCGACGCGCTCGTCACCACCGGCGGCACCGAGTCCAACCAGCTCGCGCTGCTCCTCGCCCGCGAAGCCGCGGGCGGCATCGGCAGCCCCCTGCGGATCATCTGCGGCGGCAACGCCCACCACAGCATCCACCGCGCCGCCTGGTTCCTCGGGCTTCCCGCGCCCCACCCCCTCCCCACCCCCACCGGCGTCCTCGACCCGGCCGCCCTCCACACCGCCCTGGACCGGCTGCCCGATGCCGACGCCCCCACCCTCGTCGTCGCCACCGCCGGCACCACCGACACCGGGGCCATCGACCCGCTCCCCGAGATCGCCGACGTCTGCGACCACCACGCCGCCACCCTCCACATCGACGCCGCCTACGGCGCACCCCTCCTCTTCAGCGACACCCTCCACAAACGGCTCCACGGGCTCGACCGCGCCCCCACCGTCGCCCTCGACCTGCACAAACTCGGCTGGCAGCCGGTCGCCGCGGGCCTCCTCGCCGTCCCCGACAGCGCCGCCCTCGCCCCCCTGGCCCACCACGCCGAGTACCTCAACGCCGACGACGACACCGAAGCGGGGCTGCCCGACCTGCTCGGCCGCTCCTTCCGCACCACCCGCCGTCCCGACATCTTCAAGATCGCCGTCACCCTGCGGGCGCTCGGCCGACGCGGCCTCGGCGACCTCGTCGACCACGTCTGCACGGCCGCCCAGCAGCTCGCCGACCTCATCGAGGCCCGCCCCGGCCTCGAGCTCTACGCCCGCCCCATCATCAGCACCGTCCTCTTCCGCCCCACCGGGGCACCGCCCGCCGCCGTCGCCGCGCTGCGCCGCCGCCTCCTCCACCACGGCACGGCCGTCCTCGGCCGCGCCGCCACCCCCGAGGGGCTGTGGCTCAAGGCCACCGTTCTCAACCCGCACACCCAGCCCGACGATCTGCGCGGGCTGCTCGAACTCGTGGAAGGCCACACCACCCCATGAGCACCGAACAACCCCCCACCCCCGCCGCCGATCCCGCCACCGCCGCCGACCGGCCCCTGGACCTGGCCGGTATCGGCATCGGCCCGTTCAACCTCTCCCTCGCCGCCCTCGCCCACGGCGTCCCCGCCCTGCGCACCGCCTTCTACGAACAGCGGCCCGCCTTCCACTGGCACCCCGGCCTGCTCATCGACGGCGCCACCATCCAAGTCCCCTTCCTCGCCGACCTGGTCACCCTCGCCGACCCCGGCAGCCCCTGGACCTTCCTCCAGTACCTCAAGGCCCATGAGCGGCTCTTCCCCTTCTACGTCGCCGAGCGCTTCCACATCGAGCGCGCCGAATACGACGCCTACTGCCGCTGGGTCAGCGAACAGCTCCCCGGACTCCACTTCGACCACCGCGTCGACGCCGTCCGCTGGGACCACGAATACGAGCTGTTCGAAATCGACTTCACCCGGCTCGGCGGCCCGGGCGACGACGCCCACGCGCCCCGCCCCACCGGGGCCGACGAGGACGGCAGGGCCCTCGGCCGCGCCTACGCCCGCAACATCGTCCTCGGCGTCGGCACCGAACCGTACGTCCCCGAACCCCTGCGCCCCCTCGCCGACGCCCCCAACGTCCCCGTCCTCCACTCCTGCGACTACCTCGAACACCGCGAGCGGCTCCTGGCCACCGGCCACGTCACCGTCGTCGGCTCCGGCCAATCCGGCGCCGAGGTCTTCCTCGACCTGCTGCGCAACCGGCCGCTGGGCGCAGAAGGGCTCCACTGGATGGCCCGCACCCCCGCCTTCGCGCCGATGGAATACAGCAAACTCGGCCTGGAGCAGTTCAGCCCCGACTACACCCGCTACTTCCACACCCTCCCCGAGCCCGTCCGCGACCAGCTACTGCCCCGCCAGTGGCAGCTCTACAAGGGCATCGCCCACGAGACCCTCGACGCCATCCACCACGAGCTCTACCGCCGCGCCCTCCACGCCGACAGCTGGCCCGGCGTCGTCCTCACCCCCGGCGTCACCGTCCGCACCGCCGGCCGTATCGCCGCCGCCCGCCTCGAACTCCACCTGGAACACACCGAGCAGGGCACCCGCGCCCGCCACACCACCGAGGCCGTCGTCCTCGCCACCGGCTACCGCGAGCGCCGCGTCGACACCCTGCTCGCCGCCCTCGACCCCTACGTCCGCCGGGACGCCTCCGAGCGCCCCCGCGTCGACGCCGACCATCGCCTCGTCCTCGACCCCCTGATCAAGGGCTCGGTGTACGTCCAGAACGCCGAGCGCCACACCCATGGCGTCGGCACCCCCGACCTCGGCCTCGCCGCCTGGCGCTCCGCCGTCATCCTCAACTCGCTGCTCGCGGAACCCGCCTATCGGCTGCCGTCCCGCACCGCGTTCACCGCCTTCGGCCTCCAGCCGTCGGGGCGGTGCGGCACCGTCATCGGCGGCCCGCACCTCCCCGACCAGCGCACCCCCCTCGCCCCTACGCGCACCTGACCACGCAGGGGCCCGCATCCCGTGCCCCGAAACCTGTGCCCGGCCCGGAACTCCGGACCGGACTAGAACACCGGAACGCCGTCCCGGGTCAGCTTCCAGTCCACCGACGCGAACCGCGACACCTCGATCGACTTCTCCGCCTGCACCCAGGCGATGATCGTGTTCCGGATCTCCTCCGAATTGGCCCACACCTGCTTCGCGGAGGCCACATGCGGGAAGTTGCCGCCCCCGCTCGCCCGGTAGTTGTTGACCGCCAGCACGAACTGCGCCTTCTCGTCGATCGGCTTGCCGTCGAAGCCGAGCCCCGCGATCCGCGAGCCCGGCGCCTTCGCGATGTCGATCTCGTACGTCAGGCCGCCGACCGCGTCGTAGTTGTAGTCGGGCGTGTTGTCGGCGTTCGTCAGCTTCGCCGGATCCACATCGCCGCCCGCCGGAGTCTGTACGTAGTACCGCGCCGAGAACTCCAGATACTCCTTGAGCTGGGCGCCCGTCAGCACCCGCGCCTCCAGGGTGTTCTCGAACGGATACAACCCCGCCACCTGCCGGATCGTGACCTCCCCGGCCGGAATCGCCGCCGTACGGGAGAAGCAGGACGCCTGCGAGAGCACCGGCAGCGCCGCGTACTCCGTCCCCGCCAGCGCCGCCTTCACCGTCTCCGACTGCACATGGTTGATGAAGTCGAGGATCGGCACATCCTTGTACGGCGCCTCGGTAGCCGTCATCGCCGCCGAGCAGGTGCCGATGGTCTGGTTCACATAGCCGACGACCTTCTTGTGCTCATCACCGAGCAGCCCCACGATCCGCGGGTCCTCCTCGGCCGTATGGGAATTCAGCACCTTCGCCGACACCGACGCCACCTGCCAGCGGCCCCGCTCCCACTCCAGCTCGAAGTCGAAGAGGGTGAGCCGCTGACCCCACTTGAGCGGCTCCGACAACACGACCTCGCGCCCGGTCTCCTTGTTGACCACCCGTGACTCCGGGATCTCCACATGCGCGTGGCCCACCAGAATCGCGTCGATCCCCGCGACCTTCTCGGCCACCAGCGCCGCCGCGTTCTCCACATACGGCACCTGGTCGCCGTAACTGGAGGTGCCGCTGGTCCCCGAATGCGCCGAGACGATCACCACGTCCGCGCCCATCGAGCGCAGCCGCGGCACCCACTTCGCGGCCTGCTCCTCCAGACCCGGGAAGGTCATCTTCCCCTGCACATTGACCTTGTCCCAGATCGCGATGCCCGGATTGGTCAGCCCCAGCACCGCCACCTTCACATCCCGCCCGCACGGGGTGCGCAGCCGCGTCATCCAGTACGGCGCGAAGGCGGGCCGCAGCGTCTTCGCGTCCAGCGCGTTCGCCCCCAGCAGCGGAAACTCACACTGCTCCTCGAACTTCCGCAGCACCGGGATGCCGTAGTTGAACTCATGGTTGCCCAGCGCCGCCGCGTCATAGCCGATCGCGTTCATCGCCTGCGCCATGGGATGCACCGGGCCGCCTTCCCCGGTGATCGGGTCGACCCTGGCGTAGTAGTACGACAGCTGGGTGCCCTGGATGGTGTCGCCCGCGTCGATCAGCAGCGTATTGCGGCGCCCCTTCTCCTTACGGACCTGATCGACCAGCGTGGAGATCTTCGCCAGGCCCACATCGTTGTGCGCCGTGTCGTCGAACTCGGCATCGGTGAAGTAGTCCCAGTTGAAGACGTTGCCGTGCAGATCGGTGGTGCCCATCACGGTGAAGGCGTACCGCCGCCGGGGGCGCCCGTGACCCCGTGCCTCGGCCGGGACGGCGGCCGCGGCCGAGGCGAGGGCGGCCCCCGCACTGGTCGCCGCGGTGCGGCCCAGGAACTTCCGACGGTTGAGCGGCATGGCTGATCTCCTCTGAGATACCTGCGAAATGAGCACAACGCGCGTAGATTCTGGCCCAGCCGCACCACCCCGCACCACCCCCGGCAGATTGCGATCAGGTTGCCCCCGGCGCCCCTTGAGAGGTGGTCAGGCCGGAAATCCACGGCCGGGTCGTCCCACCCCGCCGCGGGCCCGGGCGTCGTACGCTCCGGACACCACCCCTCGTGCACCCGACCAGGAGCCGCCATGGACCAGCCGGCCCACCCCACCCAGCCGCCGCAGCCCGCCGCCCCCGTACCCGCCGCCCCCGTGCCCTACGGCACCCCCGACACCCCGCATGTCGCCGTCCGCGGCGAGGCGACGCTGGAGGTCGACCCCGAGATCGCCCGGCTCACCATCGCCGTCAGCGCCCGCGGCGCCGACCGGCGCACCGCGCTCGACGACCTCACCCGGCGCAACAACCAGGTCCTCGCGCTGGTGAAGCCCTACGGCGAAGCCGTCGAGAAGCTGGAGACCGGAGCCTTCTCGGTCACCCCCGAGATCAACCCCAAGAGCCGCCATGAGCGCGTACGGGCCTACCACGGCCGGGTGCACCTCACCGCGACCCTCACCGACTTCACCGCCCTCGGCGAGCTCACCACCCGCCTCGCCGACCTCGAGCTCACCCGCGTCGACGGCCCCTGGTGGGGGCTGCGCCCCGACTCACCCGCCCACGGCCGGGCCCGGCAGCAGGCGGTGCGGGAGGCCGTGCAGCGGGCCCGCGAATACGCCGGAGCGCTCGGCTCCCGGCTGGTCGCGCTCACCGAGCTCGCCGACCTCGAGGCGGAGCAGGGCCCCTTCCAGCCCGTGGCCGCCGCCACGCGCGGCCGGTCCGCCTTCGGCGGCCCCGCCGACCGGGACGCCGTCGCCGCGCTCGACCTCGAACCGCAGCGCCAGACGGTGTATGCGCATGTCAACGCGCGCTTCACGATCACCCCTCCCGAGCTCTGAGGGCCCCTCTTCCGAGTCGTGAAACCATCCTCCGGAACGCTCATCGGAGCACCCCGCTGCACGTTTCATTAGTTGTCAATAGCCCGCCATCCAAAGGCCATGGAGGAGTGTGAAGTTCTCGGCTCTTTACTCGCCGGTAAGTCATAGGCTCGGCACCATGCGCCGAGCAAAAATCGTCTGTACTTTGGGACCCGCCACCGACTCGTACGAGCAGATCAAGGCACTCATCGAAGCCGGAATGGATGTGGCCCGCTTCAACCTCAGCCACGGCACCTATGCCGAGCACGAGGAGCGTTATCGGCGAGTGCGCAAAGCCTCGCTGGAAACCGGCCGCAGCGTCGGCATCCTCGCCGACCTTCAAGGTCCGAAGATTCGGCTCGGCCGCTTCCGTGAAGGACCCGTACTCCTTGAACGCGGAGACGAGTTCACGATCACCGTCGAGCCCATCGAGGGCGACCGGTTCCGCTGTGGCACCACCTACGAGGGGCTGGCCGGCGACGTCAGCAAGGGTGAGCGCATCCTCGTCGACGACGGCCGGGTCACCCTCGAGGTCGTCGACATCGACGGACCCCGGGTGCACACCATCTGCATCGAGGGCGGCATGATCTCCGACCACAAGGGGCTCAACCTCCCCGGCGTGGCCGTCTCCGTCCCCGCGCTGTCCAAGAAGGACATCGAGGACCTGCGCTGGGCACTGCGCACCGGCGCCGACGTCATCGCCCTCTCCTTCGTCCGCAACGGCAACGACGTCGTGGACGTCCACCGGGTGATGGACGAGGAGGACCGCCGGCTCCCCGTCATCGCCAAGATCGAGAAGCCGCAGGCGGTCGAGAACCTCGAGAGCATCGTCGACGCCTTCGACGGCATCATGGTCGCCCGCGGCGACCTCGGCGTGGAGATGCCGCTGGAGCAGGTGCCGATGGTCCAGAAGCGCGCGATCAAGCTGGCCAAGCGGAACGCCAAGCCGGTGATCGTCGCGACCCAGATGCTCGACTCGATGATCGAGAACTCCCGCCCCACCCGCGCGGAGGCATCCGACGTCGCCAACGCGATCATCGACGGCACCGACGCGGTGATGCTCTCCGGCGAGACCAGCGTCGGCAAATACCCGATCGTCACGGTCAAGACGATGGGACGCATCGTCGAGGCCGCCGAGGAGGACATCCTCGCCAAGGGCCTCCCCCCGCTCACCGAGCGCAACAAGCCCCGCACCCAGGGCGGCGCTGTGGCCCGCGCGGCGGCCGAGATGGGCGACTTCCTCGGCGCGAAGTTCCTCGTCGCCTTCACCCAGTCCGGCGACACCGTCCGCCGCCTCTCCCGCTACCGCTCCCCGATCCCCCTCCTGGCCTTCACCCCCGAACCGGGCACCCGCTCCCAGCTCAATCTGACCTGGGGCGTCGAAACCTTCCTCGGCCCGATGGTCAACTCCACGGACGAGATGGTGGCCCAGGTCGACGAGGAACTGCTGCGCCTCGGCCGCTGCCGCAAGGGCGACCTCGTCATCATCACCGCCGGCTCCCCGCCCGGCGTCTCCGGCTCCACCAACCTCGTGCGCGTCCACCACATCGGCGCGGACGACCTGAGGTAGCCGACCCTCGCTCCCCGGGGCCGAAGTGCTGGGCTCAGTACTTCGGCCCGACGTGCCTGTCCATGAGGGCGACGGAGGCACGGCGGGCGACGGAGATGTTGAACGGATCGCTCCCGCGCGCGAGTGTGGTCCACTCGACGCCGACCTTGGTGAGGGTGTCGGAGCAGAGCTTGCGGATGTCGTCGGACTTGTTGGTGAAGAGGTACCGAGGGTATTCGTAGCGCTTCGGCTTCCCGGCGACGATGCGCGTGGTCCAGTTGGTGACGCGGCAGCCGTCGGAGTGGAATAACCCGCGGATGAATTCCCATGGGTGTGCGTCCACGATCGACTGTTGCCAGGGCTCCAGGGCTATGACGCGGTCATGCTTCTTTCCCGGCCCATGTTGCGGGAACATGCACGTCCAGTGCTTCGTGTACGACTTCACTTCGGCGCATCCGTTCTTCTGCCGCCGCTGCACGCTGGGCTTGGGCATCACCTTGCGCATGGCGGTCTCCGCCTCGTCGATCAGACCGGGCCAGGCGTCGGCGCAGAAGATGGACAGATGGTGCTGTTTGGGCTTGGAGACGATATGGCCGTCGCCGAGATAGAGGCCCAGAAGGTACGCATACGACCGGTGGTCGAATGCCCGGTCAGTGCATTGGGGGCAGTCTGTGGGCTGCACGAAGAGCTCGCCCCGCTGCTTTCGGTCCTGATACCGCCACCAGCCAACGGTGCCCCGTGGGATTCCGAGAAGCTCGGCCACGTCACGATTGGCGACGCCCTGTCGCATCAGCATCACAGCGTCGTGTCGAATCGACGGACTGTAATCGTTCATGTGTCGAGCGTCGCACCTGTGGGGATGAGGATGCGGCGAATTCGGGCTCTACCACGCGAATGTGAGCGTCCGCTTGAGTACCGGGTGCGGGATTCGAACCCGCAAGCCCTCTCGGGCAGAGGTGTTTGAGACCTCCGTGTATACCATTCCACCAACCCGGCGAGGAGTTGCAGCGCGCACAGCTTACCGTGTGCGAGTCGATCTCGTCTCGCAGGTAGGCTCGAGGTGCAGTACCTGCCAGGAACGAGGAGCCCCGTGAGCGCCACCGAGCCCGTCGACGAGCAGTCGCACGTCCCACCGCTGACAACCCGCGTCGTCATCGCCGAGGACGAGGCGCTCATCCGCCTCGACCTGAAGGAGATGCTCGAGGAGGAGGGGTACTCCGTCGTCGGCGAGGCGGGCGATGGTGAGACGGCTGTCGCGCTTGCCCAGGAGCACCGCCCCGACCTCGTCATCCTCGATGTGAAGATGCCGGTTCTCGACGGCATCTCCGCCGCCGAGCGGATCGCGGCCGACCGTATCGCCCCCGTCCTGATGCTGACCGCCTTCTCCCAGCGTGAGCTGGTCGAGCGGGCCCGGGACGCCGGGGCGATGGCGTATCTCGTGAAGCCGTTCAGCAAGAGCGATGTGGTCCCGGCCATCGAGATGGCCGTCTCCCGCTTCACCGAGCTGAAGACCCTGGAGCAGGAGGTCGCCGACCTCTCCCAGCGGCTGGAGACCCGCAAGCTGGTCGACCGGGCCAAGAGCATTCTGCAGACGCAGTACGGGCTGACCGAGCCCGCCGCCTTCCGCTGGATCCAGAAGACCTCGATGGACCGCCGGCTGTCGATGCAGCAGGTGGCCGAGGCCGTTATCGAGGACGCGGCGGAGAAGAAGGCCAAGGAGCAGTAGGGGATGAGCGTAAGGGGCCCGTATCGCCGCGTCGGCGTACGGGCCCCTTACCGTTTCAGCCAGCCGTCAGTCCTCGCCGAGGTACGCCTTCCGCACCGACTCGTCGTGCAGCAGCGCATCCCCCGTCCCCGACAGCACGATCTTGCCGATCTCCATCACATGGCCCTGATCGGCCAGCGACAGGGCCGCCTGGGCGTTCTGTTCGACCAGCAGGATCGTCGTGCCCTGGGACTTGAGCTCGGCGATGGTGTGCATGATCTTCTGCATCATGATCGGCGAGAGGCCCATCGAGGGCTCGTCGAGCATCAGCAGCTTGGGGCGGGACATCAGCGCCCGCCCCATCGCGAGCATCTGCTGCTCACCGCCGGAGAGGGTGCCGGCCGCCTGGGCGCGGCGTTCGCCGAGGATGGGGAAGAGCTCGTACGCGTGGCGGATGTCGGCGGCTATGCCGTCCGCGTCCTTCCGGAGAAACGCTCCGAGCTGGAGGTTCTCGGCGATCGACAGCCGCGGGAAGATATGGCGGCCCTCGGGCGAGTGGGCCAGCCCCAGGGCGACGATCTTGTGCGCGGGGACGCCCTTCAGCGGCTGGCCGTCGAAGCGGATCTCCCCGCCGAGGGGTTCGAGCAGGCCGGACAGGGTGCGCAGCGTGGTGGTCTTGCCCGCGCCGTTGGTACCGATGAGGGTGACGACCTGGCCGGCCTCGACGCTGAACGAGATGCCCTTGACGGCCTCGATCTTGCCGTAGGCGACCCGCAGGTCCTCGACCTCGAGCAGTGCGGTCACTGTCCGTCCTCCGTACGTGCTGTGGTGCCCCGCTGGGTCTCGTCCTGCGGGGCGCCGGTCGTGGCGCCGGTGGTGGCTCCGGCCTCCGCGGCCTCGACCTCGGCGGCCTCCTCCGCGCCGGGTGCGCCTTCGAAGGGGGTGCCGAGGTAGGCGGCGATGACGCGCTCATCGCTCTGGACGACCTCGGAGGTGCCCTCGACGAGCTTCTGGCCCTGGACGAGCACGGCGACCCGGTCGCAGAGGTTGAAGATGAAGCGCATGTCGTGCTCGATGACGAGTACGGCGGTGCCCAGGTCGCGGATGGCGAAGACCAGTTCCTCGGTGGCGCGGGTCTCCTGGGGGTTCATTCCGGCGGTGGGCTCGTCGAGGAGCAGCAGTCCGGGGTCGCTGGCGAGGGCGCGTGCGATCTCCAGCTTGCGCTGTTCGCCGTAGGGGAGGTTGCGGGAGAGGTGGTCGGCCTTGTCGGCGAGGCCGGTGAACTCCAGGAGTTCCATGGCGCGGGCCTTGGAGGCGGCCTCGGCGCGTTTGAAGCCGGGGCCGCGCAGGAGGGCCGACCACAGGCCCTCCTTGGTGCGGGTGTGGCGGCCGACGAGGACGTTTTCGAGGACCGTCATGTTGGCGAAGAGCCGGATGTTCTGGAAGGTGCGGGCGATGCCGGCCTGGGTGACGAGGTGGGGCTTGGGCGGCAGGACGGTGCCCTGGTAGGCGACGCTGCCCTGGGTGGGGACGTAGAGGCCGGTGAGGCAGTTGAAGAAGGTGGTCTTGCCCGCGCCGTTGGGGCCGATGAGGCCGACGATCTCGCCGGGGTGGACGTTGAGGTCGACGGACTGTACGGCCGTGAGTCCGCCGAAGCGCATGGTGACGCCGGTGGCGGTGAGCACGGGGGAGGTCGTGGTGGTGGTCATCTGTGTCATGCCTCCGCCTTGGTGACGCCGACGGCACCGTCCTTGAGTCCGGTCGCGCCGGGGACGTCGAGCTGGCCGGTCTCGTGGTATTCGAGCTGCTGCCGCCGGTTGGGGACGATCCCTTCGGGGCGGAAGCGCATCAGCAGGATGAGCGCGATACCGAAGGCGAGGAGCTGGTAGTCCTGGAGGAATTCCAGCTTCTTGGGGATCAGGTAGAGCAGGGTGGCGCCGAGCAGGGGGCCGCCGATGGTGCCCATGCCGCCGAGGATGACGGCGGCGACCAGGAAGGTGGAGTTGGGCGGGACGGGGCCGGCGAAGACGTACTGCTCGGGCACGACGGTGGACTGGAAGTGGGCCCAGACGGCGCCGGCGACTCCGGCGAGGGTGGCGCCGAGCGCGAAGGCGACGAGCTTGACCCGGAATCCGTTGATGCCCATGGCGGTGGCGGCGGTCTCGTCCTCGCGGATGGCGACCCAGGCGCGGCCGATGCGGGAGTTGCCCGCGCGGCTGAAGATCAGCACGACGACGATGGTGACCAGCAGCATCAGCAGGTAGTAGTTGCCGTTGGAGTCGAGGCTGAGGCCGGCGATGTTGTGGTCGTCGTTGAAGTTGAACCCGAAGATCTCCAACGGCGGGATGTTGGGGATGCCGTCGGGGCCGTTGGTGACGGAGGGGCCTGAGGTGCCGTCGAGGTTCAGCATGGCGAGACGGAAGATCTCTCCGAAGCCGAGGGTGACGATGGCGAGGTAGTCGCCGCGCAGCCGCAGGGTGGGGGCGCCGATGACCACGCCGAAGATCAGGGAGACCACACCGCCGGTGATCACGGCGGCCCAGAAGGGGAACCTGACGTCGATGGTCGAGGCGGTGGATCCGGAGACCAGGGCGGCGGTGTAGGCGCCGACGCCGAGGAAGGCGACGTATCCGAGGTCGAGGAGGCCGGCGAGGCCGACGACGATGTTCAGGCCGAGGGCGACGGTCGCGAAGATCGCGATGTTGACGCCGAGTTCGGTGAAGCTGGACTTGTCCTGGAAGAAGGGGAAGACGATCGCGGTGATCAGCGCCGCGACCAGGGTGGTGGAGCGGTAGGCGCTGGTGAGCTCGCTGATCCGGCTGACGAGCCCGGCCTTGACCAGGGCGACGGCGGCGAACGCGACGGCGATGAGGTAGCCGATGAACGGCTCGGGGTGGTCGGCGTCGGTCTGGATGCCGTAGTTGACCACGTAGAGGCCGAGGGCGAAGACGCCCGCGATGATCAGGATGTCGGCCCAGGAGGGCAGCTCCTTGGGGCGGCACAGGGGGCGGGTGTCGTCCGGGAGCAGGAAGGTGGTGGCCACGGGGGCGGCGGTCACCACCGCGGCGATCCAGCCGCCGGGTTCGAGGTTGACCAGGCCGTCCAGGTCCACGGCGATGGAGATGACGGTGAACCAGGTGACGGCGAAGGTGCCGAGGGCCAGCATCCGCAGCGCTTGGGTGGAGCCGCTGGGGGTGAGCCAGCGCAGGCCCTTCAGGTCGAGGGCGGCCAGCGCGAAGACGGCGGTGGCGATGCCGAGGACGAGGGTGAGGAGCTGGAGTCCGCCCGGGTAGCCGTAGACGGTCAGGTCGCCGGGGAATTCGGCGGTCCAGGTCCAGGCGAGGAAGGTGGAGACGACGGCGGCGGCGCCGCCGGCCGCGGTGAGGGCGCGGAGCAGGGTGGTGCGCGGCGCGGTGGCGCCGGCCTCGGCCTCGTTCACGGGGGTGGGCTGGGTCTTGTCGGTGGTCATCGGTTCACTCCCTCACGCCCGGTCCGCGACGCGTTCGCCGAGCAGGCCCTGTGGCCTGACCAGCAGGACGACGATGAGCAGGGTGAAGGCCCATACGTCCTTCCAGGCGCCGCCGCCGAGTTGGTCCATCCCGGGGATGTCCTGGATGTACTTGATGGCCAGGGCCTCGACGATGCCGAGGACGACGCCGCCGAGCATGGCGCCGTAGATGTTGCCGATGCCGCCGAGCACGGCGGCGGTGAACGCCTTGAGGCCGGCGATGAAGCCCATCTCGAAGTTGATCTGGCCGTACTTGAGCCCGTGGGAGAGGGCGGCGACGGCGGCGAACGCACCGCCGATGGCGAAGGCCATCACGATGATGCGGTCGGTGTTGATGCCCATGAGCTTGGCGGTGTCGGGGTCCTGTGCGGTGGCCTGCATGGCGCGGCCGGCGCGGCTCTTGGAGACGAACAGCCCGAGGGCGAGCATGCACACCGGGGCGGCTATGAGGAGGAAGGCGTCGCCGCGCTGGATGTGGAGATCGCTGAAGATCTCGAACGAGGAGCCTTCGAACTGCGGGAAGCTGCGGGGCTTCTTGGCGTCGGGGTAGAAGGCCCAGACGGCCTGCTGCAGCGCGATGGACAGACCGATCGCGGTGATCAGGGGGGCGAGCCGGGGTCCGCCGCGCAGGGGCCGGTAGGCGAAGCGTTCCGCCGCGGTGGCGATGGCGACCGAGGCGATGACGCCGCCGATCAGCATGAGGGGCAGGGCGAGGGAGAGCGCGGTGCCGCTGGGCAGCCAGATGTAGATGGTGAGGGCCCCGAAGCCCCCGATCATGAAGATCTCGCCGTGGGCGAAGTTGATGAGCTGGACGATGCCGTAGACCATGGTGTACCCGATGGCGATCAAGCCGTAGAGGGCGCCAAGGGTCAGGCCGTTGACCAGCGTTTGCGGCAGTTCGTGCACCGCAGGGCCTCCGATGAGCGTGTCGGATATGACGCCGCGCGAGGGCGATGGTGTACGCCCTCGCGCGGATTCGTTTCGTGGGTGTGCGGATCGCCGCCGGGGTCAGTCCTTGAAGGTCTCGCTCTTCACGGACTTCCAGGCGCCCTTGGTGACCTTGTAGACGGTGAGCTGCTTGTTGGTGGTGTCGCCGTACTGGTCGAAGGAGACCTTGCCGGTGACGCCGTCGAAGGAGACCTTGCCGAGCGCCTCGGTGATCTTGGCGCGGGCGTCGTCCGGGAGCTTGCCGTCGTTGTCCTCGACGACGGCCTTGACGGCCTGGATGATGGCCCAGCCGGCGTCGTAGGAGTAGCCGCCGTAGGCCGCGTACGGGTCCTTGTAGTGCTGGTCCCCGTAGTTCTTCACGAAGGTCTTGGCGGAGTCGAGCTGCTCGACCGGGTAGCCGACGGAGGTGGCGAGGTCGCCGTCGTTGCTGGTGCCCGACGCCTTGATGAAGGCGGGGTCGTAGATGCCGTCGCCGCCCATGATCGGGACCTGCGCGCCGGCCTGCTTGACCTGGTCGGACAGCAGTCCGCCCTCGGGGTACTGGCCGCCGAAGTAGACGGAGTCGGCGCCGGTGGACTTGACCTTGCTGGAGATGCCGGAGAAGTCGGTCTCCTTGACGGTCAGGTGGTCCCGGCCGACGACCTTGCCGCCGAGGCGCTTGAACTCCTCGGCGAAGATGGTGGCGAGGCCGTTGCCGTACGCCTGCTTGTCGTCGATGACGAAGACCTTCCGCTTCTTCGCGTCCTTGTAGTAGTACTGCGCGGCGAAGCGGCCCTGGATGATGTCGGTGGTCGCGGTGCGGAAGTAGGTCTTGAACGGGCGCGATTTCTTGCCCGAGGCCCAGTCGTCACCCTGGCTGAGGGCCGGGTTGGTGTTGGCGGGGGAGACCTGGGCGAGGTCGGCCCGGTCGAAGACGCCCTGCATGGACTGGGCGACGCCCGAGTTGAGCGGCCCGACCGCGCCGAGGATGTCCTCGTCGTCGACCATCGAGGTCGCGTTCGCCTTGCCGGAGGAGGGCACGGCCTGGTCGTCGAAGGACTTGACCTTGAAGGTGACCCCGTCGACCTCGTTGTTCTTGTTGGCCACCTTGGCCGCGAGGTCGACGGAGTTCTTGATGCCCTGGCCGAGGGCGGACAGCGAGCCCGTGAGCGGGGCGTCGACACCGATGACCACGGTCGTCTTGCTGTCCTTGCCGCCACTGTCGTCTTTGTCGTCGCGCGACCCGCAGGCGCTGAGCGTGAGGGCGCCCGCGGTGATCGCGGTCGTGATGATGAGCAAGGAACGGTGTCGCACGAGGAATCCTTTCGCTGGCCCGGCACCCCGGGTTCATGGGGTGCCGTGTCCTCGCCGGATGAACCTGGAATGGCCGTGCGGGTGCGGCGTACACCCCACGGGGCCGTGACTGGCTGTGACTCTAAGCGCGGGGCGCGACCGGTGGCAGAGGTCCAGACGATGATGTGACTGTCTTGTTATGACGCGCGTCACCCCGGGATGTCCGTGTAGCGGAACGTAAGGGACGAATGGGGCGAATCTGATCCAACCATTAGGTCCGGATCCTGAGAAGCTGCAGTTCCGCTAAGGAGTGCGGGGGACTGGTGAACGATGCGCGAACGGCCGTGTGCGGACGAGCGGGGAAAGATCGAGTTCAGGGGCGTCGCGGGTGGCGAAAATGCGATCTTATATTGCGTTAGTGTTACGGAGTGTTACGACTGTCGACGTCGGTCCGGTGCGGTGGCGGGGTGCCGGACGGGCGCGGCTCAGATCGGCGGGCGCCAGTTCCCGGAGCTGTGGGTGGCGCCGTCCGCGGCCGCGCAGCGGCGCTCGGCCAGGCGTTTGATCAGCGCTTTGGCGGCCGGGGTGCCATGCCGCCGCCGCTCGGCGCGCGCGGCGTGGACGATGTCGTCGTAGATCTCGTACTGCTGGTTGGAGAGCCCCTTCTGCTCCCAGTCGAGCCCGGCCCAGCGGCTGCCCGCAAGGTCCTGTTCGGCCCAGTAGGAGATGAGATCGGTGCACAGCCGTACGGGCGAAGGCGCCTGTGGCGCGGGGCTGTTGGGGCCGGGGCCGGATGCGGACGGGGAGCTGTCGCCCGAGCCGCGAGAGCCGTCGGAGCCGCCGGAACCGGATCCGCCGCATCCGGTCAGTGTCACGGCGAGTGCGAGAGCGCAGCCACAGGCGGTGGCGGGCCAGGGACCCGTCCGGGTCGTTGCCCCCATGGGGAGTCACGCTAGACCCGGCCTCCCGGGGGGACAACGGCGATGACGCAGGCTGTTACCGCTGGGGCCGGACCGGCTGTTACCGCGAGGGCCGGACTGGCCGGGGTTGGACGCCCCGGGGCACTGGATGCTGCCCGGGGCCGGAAGTGGGGCACCGGATGGCGCCCGAGGGCGTCCGGCCCCCCGGGCGTCACGCTTCGCCGCGCTCCTTGGCCTCGGTGACCTCGGCGACCGTCTTGGCCTGGCCGGCCTCGTCGACCTCGCGCAGCAGGCAGGTGAGGCGTGCGGTGCACACCCGCCGGCCCTGCTCATCGCTGATGACGATCTCGTAGGTGGCGGTGGAGCGGCCCCGGTGGACGGGGGTGGCGACACCGGTGACCAGGCCGGAGCGCACTCCGCGGTGGTGGGTGCAGTTGAGGTCGACGCCGACCGCGATCCGCCCGCTGCCGCCGTGGAGCATCGAGCCGACCGAGCCGAGAGTTTCGGCCAGCACGGCGGAGGCCCCGCCGTGCAGCAGTCCGTACGGCTGGGTGTTGCCCTCGACGGGCATGGTGGCCACGACGCGGTCCGCGGAGGCTTCCAGGATCTGCACGCCCATGCGGGTGCCCAGGTGCCCGGCGGAGAACAGCGCGGGAAGGTCCACGCCGAGCGCCGCGTACTCGTCGATGACCTCCTGCGGGAACTTCACGCTGGTCTGCTCGCCCATCGGACCGGCTCCGTTCGTTTGCTTGTGGTGGCCACCTTCTTACCAGGTGACTGAGCAAACGCTTAGGCCGGGGGTGTCTGTTCCAGGCGGACCACCACGGACTTGCTCGCCGGGGTGTTGCTGGTGTCGGCGGTGGCGTCCAGCGGGACCAGGACGTTGGTCTCCGGGTAGTACGAGGCGGCGCAGCCGCGCGCGGTCGGGTAGTGGATCACGCGGAAGCCGGTGGCGCGCCGCTCGGTGCCGTCCGTCCACTCGCTGACCAGGTCGGCGTAGCTCCCGTCGGCAAACCCGAGCTCCTGGGCGTCCTCGGGGTGCACCAGCACCACCCGGCGGCCGTTCTTGATGCCGCGGTAGCGGTCGTCCAGGCCGTAGATGGTGGTGTTGTACTGGTCGTGGGAGCGGAGGGTCTGCAGCAGCAGCCGGCCCTCGGGCGCCGTGGGGTACTCGACGGGGGCCGCGGTGAAGTTGGCCTTACCGGTGGTGGTGGGGAAGCTGCGGCTGTCGCGCGGGGCGTGCGGCAGGGCGAAACCGGAGGGGTCGCTCACCCGGGCGTTGAAGTCCTCGAAGCCGGGGATGACGGCGGCGATGCGGTCGCGGATCCGCGCGTAGTCCTTCTCGAACTCCTCCCAGGGGGTGCGGCTTTCGGGGCCGAGCACCCGGCGGGCCAGCCGGCAGACGATGGCCGGTTCGGAGAGCAGATGGGAGCTCGCGGGCTCCAGGCGCCCACGGGAGGCGTGCACCATGCCCATGGAGTCCTCGACGGTGACGAACTGCGGGCCGCCGCCCTGCAGATCGGCCTCGGTACGGCCGAGGGTGGGCAGGATCAGCGCCCGCGCCCCGGTGACCACATGGGAGCGGTTGAGCTTGGTGGAGACATGGACGGTCAGCCGCGCGGCGCGCATCGCGCCCTCGGTGACCTCGGTGTCGGGGGAGGCCGCCACGAAGTTGCCGCCCATGGCGAAGAAGACCTTCGCCTGGCCGTCGCGCAGGGCGCGGATGGCCCGCACGACGTCGAAGCCGTGCTCACGGGGTGGGGCGAAGCCGAACTCGCGCTCCAGGGCGTCGAGGAAGGCCGGGGCGGGGCGCTCGAAGATGCCCATGGTGCGGTCGCCCTGCACATTGCTGTGGCCGCGCACCGGGCAGACCCCGGCGCCGGGGCGGCCGACATTGCCGCGCAGCAGCAGGAAGTTGACGACCTCCCGGATGGTGGGCACCGAGTGCTTGTGCTGGGTCAGGCCCATCGCCCAGCACACGATGGTGCGCTGGGAGTCGAGGACCATGCGCAGCGCGCGGTCGACGTCGGCGCGGTCGAGGCCGGTGGCGCGCAGCGTCTCGTCCCAGTCGGCGTCCCGGGCGGCCTTGGCGAACTCCTCGAAGCCATGGGTGTGCTCGCCGATGAACTCCTCGTCGATGGCTCCCTCCCCCGCGCCGGAGGCGCTGTCGGACGCTTCCAGGATGAGCTTGTTGAGGAGACGGAAGAGGGCCTGGTCGCCGCCGAGCCGGATCTGCAGGAAGAGGTCGGTGAGCGCGGTGCCGCCGCCGGCGATGCCGCGTGCGTTCTGCGGGTTCTTGAACCGCTCCAGCCCGGCCTCGGGCAGCGGGTTGATGGAGATGATCTTCGCGCCGCCGGCCTTCGCCTTCTCCAGGGCGGAGAGCATGCGCGGGTGGTTGGTGCCGGGGTTCTGCCCGGCCACGATGATCAGGTCGGCCTGGTAGAGGTCCTCGAGCAGCACGCTGCCCTTACCGACGCCGAGAGTCTCGGTGAGTGCCGAGCCGGAGGACTCATGGCACATGTTGGAGCAGTCGGGCAGGTTGTTGGTGCCGAATTCGCGGGCGAAGAGCTGGTAGAGGAAGGCCGCCTCGTTGCTGGTGCGGCCCGAGGTGTAGAAGACCGCCTCGTCGGGGGAGTCGAGCGCGGTCAGCTCGTCGCCGATGATGTCGAAGGCCCGGTCCCAGGAGACCGGCTCGTACCGCTCGGCGCCCTCGTCCAGATACATGGGCTGGGTGAGCCGGCCCTGCTGGCCGAGCCAGTAGCCGCTGCGGGTGGCGAGGTCGGCCACCGGGTGGGCGGCGAAGAAGTCGGGGGTGACCCGGCGAAGGGTGGCCTCCTCGGCGACGGCCTTCGCCCCGTTCTCACAGAACTCGGCCGCATGGCGCTTGTCCGGCTCGGGCCAGGCGCAGCCGGGGCAGTCGAAGCCGTTCTTCTGGTTGACGCGCAGGAGGGTGAGCGCGGTGCGGCGCACCCCCATCTGCTGCTGGGCGATGCGCAGCGAATGCCCCACGGCCGGGAGCCCGGCGGCGGCATGTTGCGGGGGTGTGACCTCGGGCGCGTCCTGGATCGGATCGCCTGCGGGCGGCTTGGCTGCCATCGTCGCTCCCCTTGGGCTCGAACGTTGCGGGACCTGTGCGTGGACCTGTGCCTCAAATCCTGTCACGGGCCTACGACAGCCGAGGCGGCGGCCCGGTCCGGCGGTGCGGGGGCACGATCTGTGTGCCGTCTGCTCCGATCTTGTACGCGGCCCGGTCCGATCTCGCGCCCGGTCCGATCTCGCGCCCGGTCCGATCTCGCGCCCGGTCCGATCTCGCGCCCGGTCCGATCTCGCGCCCGGTCCGATCTCGCGCCCGGTCCGGTCCGGTGGCCGGGGGCGGGCCGGTCCGGTGGCCGGGGCGGGAGGCATTGTCGGTGGGCCGTGGCAGGATCGGGGGCGTGGCAGAGAAAGCATCGAAGAAGACCGCAGCGCCCGCGCCCGACCGCACGGGGGAGGACCGTCCCCGCCTGCTCCTGCTGGACGGGCATTCCCTGGCATACCGGGCGTTCTTCGCGCTGCCGGCGGAGAACTTCAGCACGACCACCGGCCAGACCACCAACGCGATCTACGGCTTCACCTCGATGCTGGCGAACACGCTCCGTGATGAGCAGCCCACGCACCTCGCCGTGGCGTTCGACGTCTCGCGCAAGACCTGGCGCTCCGAGCAGTTCACGGAGTACAAGGCGAACCGCTCCAAGTCCCCCGACGAGTTCAAGGGCCAGGTCGAGCTGATCGGCGAGCTGCTCGACGCCATGAACATCACGCGCTTCGCGGTGGACGGCTTCGAGGCCGACGACGTGATCGCCACCCTCGCCACCCAGGCCGAGGAGCAGGGCTTCGACGTGCTGATCGTCACCGGCGACCGGGATTCGTTCCAGCTGGTCACCGACCATGTCACGGTGCTCTACCCCACCAAGGGCGTCTCCGAGCTGACCCGGTTCACCCCCGGGAAGGTGCATGAGAAGTACGGCCTCACCCCGGCCCAGTACCCCGACTTCGCGGCCCTGCGCGGCGACCCGTCGGACAACCTCCCCGGCATCCCGGGCGTCGGCGAGAAGACCGCGGCGAAGTGGATCAATCAGTTCGGCTCGTTCAAGGAGCTGGTGGAGCGGGTCGACGAGGTCAAGGGGAAGGTCGGCGAGAAGCTCCGCGACCACCTGGAGTCCGTCAAGCTCAACCGCCAGCTGACCGAGCTGGTGCGGGATGTGGAGCTGACCGCAGGACCCGAGGGGCTGGGGCGCGCTCCGTACGACCGGGAGGCGCTCTCGGTGATCCTGGACGCGCTGGAGTTCCGCCACCAGAACTTCCGCGACCGGATCATGGCCGTCGACCCGGGCGCGGCGGCGGACGAGCCCGCGGCCGCGGAGCCGGGAATCGCGGTCGACGGCGTGGTGCTGGGCGCGGGCGAGCTCGCCCCCTGGCTGGAGAGCCACCGTGACGCCCCGCTGGGCCTGGCCACGGTCGACACCTGGGCGCTGGGCAGCGGCAGCGTCAGTGAGATCGCGCTGGCCACCGGCTCCGGCCCCGCCGCGTTCTTCGACCCCTCGCAGCTGGACGAGGCCGATGAGCGGGCGTTCGCCGAGTGGATCGCGGACCCCGACCGCCCCAAGGTGCTGCACAACGCCAAGGGGATCATGCGGGTCTTCGCCGAGCACGGCTGGTCCGTCGCGGGCGTCACCATGGACACCGCGCTGGCGGCCTATCTGGTCAAGCCCGGCCGCCGCTCCTTCGAGCTGGACGCCCTGTCGGTGGAGTACCTGGGCCGTGAGCTGTCCCCGGCGGTGGCCGCGGACAGCGGACAGCTGGCCTTCGGCGCCGATGACGAGGCCGAGCGGGACGCCCTGATGATCAAGGCGCGGACGATCCTGGACCTGGGCGAGGCGTTCGCCGGCCGGCTGAAGGACGTGGGCGCCGCCGGGCTGCTGCACGACATGGAGCTGCCCGTCTCCGAGCTGCTGGCCCGGATGGAGCGGTCGGGCATCGCCGCCGACCGCGGCTGGCTGGAGCGCATGGAGCAGCAGTTCGCGGCCGCCGTGCAGCACGCCGTGCAGGAGGCGCACGCCGCGGTGGGCCATGAGTTCAACCTCGGCTCGCCCAAGCAGCTCCAGGAGGTGCTCTTCGGCGAGCTGGGCCTGCCCAAGACCAAGAAGACCAAGACCGGATACACCACGGACGCCGACGCGCTGGCGTGGCTGGCCGCGCAGACCGACCACGAGCTCCCGGTGATCATGCTGCGCCACCGGGAGCAGGCGCGGCTGCGCTCCACTGTCGAGGGCCTGATCAAGACCATCGCCCCCGGCGGCCGCATCCACACCACCTTCAACCAGACCGTGGCGGCCACCGGCCGGCTCTCCTCCACCGACCCCAATCTGCAGAACATCCCGGTGCGCACGGACGAGGGCCGGGCGATCCGGCGCGGCTTCGTCGTCGGTGACGGCTTCGAATCGCTGATGACCGCCGACTACAGCCAGATCGAGCTGCGCGTGATGGCCCATCTCTCCGAGGACGAGGGCCTGATCGAGGCGTTCACCTCCGGTGAGGACCTCCACACCACGGTCGCCTCCCAGGTCTTCTCCGTCGACAAGTCGGCGGTCGACCCGGAGATGCGCCGCAAGATCAAGGCCATGTCCTACGGGCTGGCGTATGGCCTTTCGGCGTTCGGCCTCTCCCAGCAGCTGGGCATCACCCCCGATGAGGCCCGCAAGCTGATGGAGAACTTCTTCGAGCGGTTCGGCGGGGTGCGCGACTATCTGCAGCGGGTCGTCGAGGAGGCGCGCGCCACCGGCTATACGGAGACCATGCTCGGCCGCCGCCGCTATCTCCCGGACCTCACCAGCGACAACCGCCAGCGCCGTGAGATGGCCGAGCGGATGGCGCTCAACGCCCCGATCCAGGGCACCGCCGCCGATATCGTGAAGATCGCGATGCTCAAGGTGGACGCGGCGTTGACGGGGGAGAAACTCTCGTCGCGGATGCTGTTGCAGGTCCACGACGAAATCGTGCTGGAGATCGCGTCCGGTGAGCGGGAGCGGGTCGAGGAGCTGGTCCGCCGGGAGATGACGGGCGCCTTCAGCCTGAGCGCTCCGCTGGACGTATCGGTAGGATCCGGGTCGGACTGGGAATCGGCGGCTCACTGAGGGTTCCACTGATGCGGTGTTTGCACCGGTAGCTGCGGGCCATAAGTTGTCGTAGTGTCACCAGAGTTGACGCGCCGGGGGAGCGCACTGTGTTCGACGGGAGGGACACACGGATGGCACCGCTAATCGGCCGACGACTGCGCAAGGGGGCCGCCACGACGGCGGTGGCGGCGGCCGCGATGGCCGCCCTCACCGCCTCCCAGGCACCCGGGTTCGCCGACTCCGACCAGGGCGACCGGCACCGGGAGCAGCGGGCGGGGGAGGCACCGGCGCCCGACGACACCCCCATTGACGGTGGTTCGTCGTACCACACCGATCTGCCACCGCTGGTCACCCCGGACAAGCCGGGCTCCTCGATCGATCTGCCCGGGCTCCCCGGGAGGGGCAACACCAAGCCCGAGGCGGGCATACCGGCGAGCGTGCTGGACGCCTACAAGAAGGCGGAAGCGGCCCTGAGGGAGTCCAACCCCGGCTGCAACCTGCCCTGGCAGCTGCTCGCCGCGATCGGCAAGGTCGAGTCCGGCCAAGCCCGCGGCGGCAATGTGGAGGCCGACGGCACCACCGTCTCGCCCATCCTCGGCCCGGTCCTCAACGGCGACGGCTTCGCCCTGATCAAGGACACCGACGGCGGTGCCTACGACGGTGACAGTACGCATGACCGCGCGGTCGGCCCCATGCAGTTCATCCCGTCCACCTGGGCCAACTGGGGGCGGGACGGCAATGGTGACGGCGAGAAGGACCCCAACAACGTCTATGACGCCGCCCTCGCCGCGGGCAACTACCTCTGCGCGGACGGCCGCGATCTGTCCGTCAAGGCCGATCTGGACCGCGCGATCCTCGGCTACAACCACTCGCAGGAGTATCTGAACACCGTCCTGTCGTGGTTCGAGTACTACAAGCGCGGCACCCACGAGGTCCCCGACGGCACCGGCGTGCTGCCCTCCGGGGACGGCTCCGGCGGCTCGGGCTCGGGCGACAAGGGCAAGGACTCGGGCAAGGGCGGCGGAAACGGCAAGGACAACGGGAAGGGCCCGGAGAACGCCCACACCCTCCCCAAGCCCGACGACGAGCCCGACACCTCCACCCCGACCCCTCCGGCCGGCGAGCACGGCGGGACCCCCGGCACCGGGACCCCGACCCCCAAGCCCCCGACCACTCCGCCGTCCACCCCGAGCGGCACCAGCAAGCTCACCACGGTCGGCGCGAAGGAGCTGTCCGCCATCGCGGGCACCGGGTTCGCCCAGTCGCCGCGCGTCAAGGCCGTGGACGCCGCGGGCAAGCCGGTGGCCGGTGCGCGGGTGAGGTACGAGATCCTCGGCGAGACCGACGCGCGCTTCCTCGGCCTCGTCAAGTCCGCCACCATGCTGACCGGCATCGACGGCACCGCCACCGCGCCGAAGCTGCTCGCGGGCGAGAAGACCGGCACCTTCACCGTGCGCGCCACCGCCGTGGGGCGGGAGGCCGCCCCGGTCGAGTTCGCCGCGACCGTCAAGGCCCGTCCCGTACCGCAGGCCGATGCGCTGGCCCGCCTCGGCGACAAGGAGCTCACTGCCCGGACCGGCGCCTCCTTCGCCGACGCGCTCACCGTCGCGGCCACCAGCAAGGGCAAGGCCACGGCGGATGTGCCGGTGACCGCCACCATGATCACCTCGGCGAAGGACCCCGAGCCGGGCGACGAGGGGCCCTACTTCCTGGACGACAAGGGCAAGCCGGTGCGCACCCTGACCGCCCTGAAGACCAACGCCCAAGGGCAGCTCACCCTGCCGAAGATCCTCACCGATGACCACGCGGGCACCTTCCTGCTCCGCCTCACCGCCGAAGGCGGCGCCGTCCTGGACATCGAGCTGACGGTCACCCAGGCCGAGGCCCCCGCCTCGTAAGCCGCCCGGCAGCCGAACACCGCCGCGGATCACGCGGTTCCTCGCGCCGCCCCTGAGCCCCCACCGGGCCAGGGGCGGCGCGAACGCTTTCGCGCCTTCGTGTTCTCATCTGCGGCCCCCGTTGCTACGGTGCCCCATCCCTGACGAACCGTCAGGCAGCGCCTCGTACCGGACCACGAGGAGGCCCGTATGCGCGCCCTCGCCGCCGCCGCGATCGGACTCGCCGCCGCCCTCGCCATCGTCCTCACGATGACGGCCATCGGCGCCCCCAGCGGTGAGACCTCCCCGGAACCCCTGCTCACCACCGTCCCCAAGCACCCCTGAGGGAGGGACATCCGCCATGCGCCGCAGAGCAAGCCTGGTGCTGCTGGCCTTCGCCGTCTTCTTCGCCGCCCTCGCGCCGCTGCTGCGCTGGTACGCCTATCCCCGGCTGGCCAAGATCCCGCCCAGCGAGTACCAGACGGCGGTCCTGGAGGCCAGTCCGGCCACCCTGCTCGACTACGGCACCATGCAGCCCCGCAAGGTCTCCAAGGTCAGCATCGTGCAGACCCTGCGCGGCAATGTGCCCGCCGCCGAGAAGGCCGGGAAGGCGGCCGGGCGCGATGTCGTCGTCTGGGACGCCCTGTCCTATGTGGCCGGGCCCGACGGCAAGATGGTCTCCAAGATCCCCGAACGCTATGTCTTCGACGCCCACTCCCAGGACCCGGTGCACGCGGGCGGGGAACATGTCGACGGGGACGCGGTGCGCCGCGACGGCATCGAGTTCAAATGGCCGTTCCTCACCGAGAAGCGCGACTACCGTTACTTCGACGCCCAGACCCGCACCTCCGCCCCCATCCACTACAAGGGCACCCAGACCTTCCGCGGCCTGAAGGTCTACTACTTCGAACAGACCATCCCCTGGACCAAGGTGGTGCTGCCCAAGACCATGCCGGTCGAGGGCGTCACCCCCGAGACCGTCCGCAAGGCCGGCACCTCCCGCTGGTACAGCACCAAGCGGATGTTCTGGGTCGAGCCCACCACCGGCGCCCCGGTCAACGGGCAGGAGATCCACAAGGAGGAGCTGCGCGGCGGCACACTGCTGGGCGACCGCGACCGCGTGACCGTCTTCTCCGGCCATGTGAAGATGCGCGAGGACTACATCCGGCACACGGTCGACATGGTGAAGTCCCAGCGTCAGCTGGTCCTGCTGCTCACGGCCTATCTGCCGCGGGGCTTTCTGATCCTCGGCCTGGCCCTGCTCGCGCTCGCCCTGTTGTTGGAGGCCCGCGGGCGCGCGGCGCGCCCGCCCTCGGCCCCGGCGGCGCCGACCCCGATGTCAGTGGCGGGCCATAGCGTATGACCATGCCAGTGAACAGCTGCGTCCCCGGGCCCGAACTCGTCGGCCACATCGTCGAATTGGCGCGCCTGGAATGGACGCCGGGCGCCACGGCGGCCGCCGCCGAGCGCTTCGGCTGGGTGCCCGACCGCTCCCACACGTCCTCCCACGCCACCAATACCGGGCACCATGTCCGCCCGGAGTGGTTCGGCGGGCCCGATGACGCGGACACCGAATGCCTGATCCCGTTCTGCTACTACTACGAGCCGGACGACTTCGACGCGGAGTTGCAGGCCGACGGGCTCAGCGGCAATGTCGACTGGCTCGCCGAGTACCACTCCGAGGACCCCGCATGGGTCTTCCACCGCGACGCCGACCGCTCCGTCTTCGACGACCGGTGGCGCGCCGCCGTGGACGCCTTCGGCGAGCGGCTGGGCGAGCCGGAGACCGTCGTGCGGGACGAGAAGGGCGACCACCCGTGGAACTACGCCGCGTGGCGCTGCGGCGGCAATGCGGTGGTGGTCGGCCAGTGCGTCGACAACGGCTCGTATATGACCTTCGAGCAGGCGCTCATATGGGTCGGGCCGCATCCCGTGGACGAACCGTTCCCGACGGGGGAGCAGTTCGCCCTGAGGCTGGAGTGCTGAGCGGCGCGGCCGTCCCGTCAATCGCCGTGTCAATCGCCGCGTCAACCCGCGTCCCCGCGATTCGCTCGTGGTGGCCAAGCCGGTAGTGATCAGGGCGGGAGCGTGGCTAGCATGCCGCCCATGCCTGGCATCACGATTGAGTTCACCGAGCAGGAGCTGGCCGAGCTGCGTGCCGAGGCGAGGGAGAAGGGCGTCGCGATCAAGCGCCTGGCGCACGACATACTGACCGAGGACGTGGTCCGGCGGCGTCAGAAGCAGCGTTTCGTCGAGGGCGCCGTGAAGTTCGCCCTGGAGTACAAGCCCGAGTTCGAGCGGGAGTTCCCGCACGGCATGCGGTGATCTTGTATGTCGACGCCGGTTGGGTACTGAACGTCCAGGTCGAGGTCTCCCCGGTGAACACCCCGGTCCGGGACTGGGGCGCGCTGCACTGCATGACCGAACGCCACCGCTATGAGCGGTTCTCGGGCGAGCCCTATTACGAGGAGGCCGCCGCCCGCGCCGCGACCTTTCTGCACACCTCACTGATCCTCGAGCCGTTCTCCGACTACAACGCCACGATCGGCGCGGCTTGCGCGCGGATGTACATGGAGGAGTCGGGAGAGCCGATCACGCCGCCGCCGGGCGGCATGGTCAAACTCGTCCGCGAGATACGGGAGATCAGCGGATTCCGGCTCGGCGAGACCGCGCGTCGGCTGCGCGACTGGGCCGACTGATGTCCGACGCGGCCTGCTGATGCCCGATGCGGCCCGCTGATGCCCGACGCGGCCCGCTGAGCGGCCCCGTCGGCCGTGGGCTGAGCGGGCGGGCGGTTGGCGGGCTCAGCGGCCGCGGGGTTCAGTGACGGGCGCTGGGCGGGCTCAGCGGCGGCGGGGCTTATCGGCCGGGCGGCTCAGCGGCGGGTGTTGGTCCGCCGGGTCGGCTCGGCCGTCGACGGATCCTCCGGCCACGGATGCTTGGGGTACCGGCCGCGCAACTCGGCCCGCACCGAGCGGTAGCCGTCCTTCCAGAACGACGCCAGATCGGCGGTGACCGCGGCCGGACGCCCCGCCGGGGACAGCAGATGCACCAGCAGCGGCACCCGCCCGCCCGCGATCCGGGGCGCCTCCTGCCAGCCGAACAGCTCCTGCAGCTTCACCGCCAGCACGGGCCGGTCGGCGCCGTAGTCCACCCGCACCCGCGAGCCGCTCGGCACCTCGATCCGCTCCGGCGCCAGCTCCTCGAACCGCGCGGCCTCGCCCGTGGCCCACGGCATCAGCCGGGCCAGCGCGGCTCCCGCGTCCACCCGCCCCAGATCGGCCCGCCCGCGAGCCCGCGCCAGCTCCACCCCGAGCCAGTCGTCCGCGCGGTCCAGCAGCGCCGCGTCGCAGACATCCGGCCAGGCCCCGCCCAGCTCCCGGTGGAGAAAGGCCATCCGCTGCCGGACCGCCGTGGCCTGCGGCGACCAGCGCAGCAGCCCCGTCCCCTCGCGGCGCAGCCCCTCCAGCAGCGCCTGCCGCACCAACTCCGGATCGGGCTTGGCCAGCGGCCGGGACACCAGCTCGATCGCGCCGAGCCGGGCCACCCGGCGCGCCACGACGTCCCCGTCGGCCCAGCGGACCTCCGCACCCTCCGAGGCCAGGGCCGCGGCCGCCGCCCGGGCGGTCTCCTCGTCGGTCACGGCCGCGAGCCGCACCCGCGCCGACGCGGCGGTCACCGGCCGGTCCGCGACGGCCACCGCGAGCCACGGCGACCCGCCCAGCCGCGAGCCCTCGCCCAGTTCCGCGCCCGTCCCGGCGGCCATGAGGTACGCCCGCTCGCCGCGCCGCCGGGCCACCCGCTCCGGGAACGCCAGCGCGGCCAGCAGTCCGGCCACGGCGTCATCGCCGCGCGCCGCCCGCTGTGTGCCACGTGCGCCGTCGGGCCGCGCGTCGCCCGTGCCGGTGAGGGCCTGTTCGAGTCGCCGGGCCTCCTGGCGCCAGCGGGCGGCGTAGGGGTCCCCGCCGTGGCGGGCGGTGCGCCAGGCGGCGGCGAGGTCGTCGCCGTATTCCCTCGGGGGCTCCTCGCTCAGCAGGGCCACCACCTCGGCGGCCCGGCGTGCGCCGACCTCCTTCGCGCCGTCGATGAGCGCCCGCGCGAGGCGGGGGTGGAGGCCGAGGCGGGCCATCCGGGTGCCGCGCTCGGTGGCCCGTCCGGCGGCGTCCACGGCGCCGATCGCGGTCAGCGTCTCGCGGGCGGCCGTCATCGCCCCGGTGGGCGGCGGATCGAGCAGGGCCAGCCCCGAGGCGTCCGGATCGCCCCAGCACGCCGTCTGCAGCGCGAAGGCCGTAAGGTCCGCGCCGGCGATCTCCGGGGACGGGAAACGCGGCAGCCGGGCGTCCTCCGCCTCCGGCCAGCAGCGGTAGACCGCCCCGGGCGCCTCGCGCCCCGCACGGCCCGCGCGCTGCCGCGCGGCCGCCCGTGACGCCCTTACGGTCGTCAGCGCGCTCAGCCCGCGTGCGTGGTCCATCCGGGGCTCACGCGCCAGCCCGCAGTCCACGACGATCCGCACGCCCGGCACGGTCAGGCTCGATTCGGCGACCGAGGTGGCCAGCACCACCCGCCGCCGTCCGCCGTCCGCACCGGCCAGCACCGCCTCCTGTACGGCGGCCGGCGCCCGCCCGTGCACCTGCAGGACCTCCGCCTCGGCGAGCCCGCCCAGCTTCCCGGCCACCCGGGTGATCTCGCCCACGCCCGGCAGGAAGCACAGCACATCGCCCTCCCGTTCGCGCAGCGCCCGCCGCACCACGGCCGCGACATGGTCCAGTAGGGCGGGGTCCACCCGCATCCCGTGCGGCGGCCGTACGGGGCGCTCGGGCGGCGCCCACACCACTTCCACCGGATGGGACACACCCGGTGCCGAGACGACCGGCGCGGGTCCCTCAGGGCCGCCCCCGCCGTCCGTCGCCCCTTCCCCGCCGTCCGTCCCGCCGTCGCCGAGCAGCCGCGCCCAGCCCTCCGCGTCCGTGGTCGCCGAGGCGGCGATCAGCCGGAGGCCGGGGCGCAGGGCGGCCCGGACGTCCAGCAGGAAGGCGGCGGCCGTGTCCGCGTCCAGATGGCGCTCATGGCATTCGTCGAGCACGACCACATCGACGCCGGCCAGTTCTTGGTCGCGTTGCAGCCGTTGCAGCAGCACGCCGGTGGTGACCACCTCGACCACGGTCCCGCGGCCGGCCTGCCGCTCCCCGCGCACGGTGAAGCCGACCTTCCCGCCCGGCTGCTCGCCCAGCAGCCACGCCATCCGCCGCGCGGCGGCCCGTGCCGCGATCCGCCGCGGCTCGGCGACCAGCACCCGCCGCACCGGTCCGCCGCCCACCAGCCCGGCGAGCACCAGTGGCACCAGCGTCGTCTTACCGGTCCCCGGGGGCGCGCACAGCACGGCGACCCCGCGGTCGTCGAGCGCGCGCAGCAGCGCGGGCACGGCCTCGCGTACGGGAAGGCGGTCGAGGGCCTCGGCGCGCGGGTCCCCAGGAGTGGTCAACGCCTCTGCCCCGATCCCGCTCAGTCCCGCTCGCATACGAAGATCGCCGTGCCCGGGATGAGGTTCCCCCGCAGGGGGGACCAGCCGCCCCACTCCTGGTGGTTCCACGCGGGCCACTCCGGCTCGATCAGGTCGACCAGCCGGAAGCCCCCGGCCACCACGTCCCGCACCCGGTCGCCCAGCGTCCGGTGGTGCTCCACGTAGACGGCCCGGCCCGACTCGTCCTGCTCCACATAGGGCGTGCGGTCGAAGTAGGAGCCGGCGACCGACAGCCCCTCGGGCCCCGGTTCGTCGGGGAACGCCCAGCGGATCGGATGCGTCACCGAGAAGACCCACCGCCCGCCCGGCCGCAGCACCCGGCGCACCTCGCGCATCACCCGCACCGGCTCGGCCACGAACGGCACCGCCCCGTACGCCGAGCACGCCAGGTCGAACGAGCCGTCCCGGAAGGGCAGGGCCGTGGCATCGGCCTGCACCAGCGCGACCCCGGCCCGCTCGCCCGCCCCGTCGCCGCCCCCGGCGGCGGCCTCCGTGTCGATCCGCCGCGCGTGCCGCAGCTGCCGGTGGGAGAGGTCCAGCGCCACCGGCCGCGCCCCCTGGGCGGCCAGCCAGCGGGCGCACTGTGCGGCGCCCGCGCCCACCTCCAGCACATCGCGCCCCTTGAGCGCCGCCACCGGGCCCAGCAGCCCGGCCTCCGCCTCGTCCAGCCCCTCCGGGCCCCATAGGAACCGGTCGTCGCCCAGGAAGGCGCCGTGCTCCTCCTGGTACTCGTCCGCGTTGCGGTCCCACCATCCCCGGCTGGCCCGGCTGCTCTCCGCCTCGTCGGCGATCCGGCGGGTGGCCGTCGGCTCGGCCGCCTCCGCAGGGGTGCTGGGCTCGTGTTCTTGGAGCATCGCGCGTGTCGTCGTACTCTCTGTATCGACCTGTGGCTGCGGGGCACGGTGAAGACCGCGTCGCAGTACGGACCATGCAATTTGCCGGGTTCGGGGAGTTAATCCCCACGTGTGCTCTTCGTGCATTGACCATGCCCGGCTGCCCCCGTATGCTACAAGTTGCGCTGCGGGCCTGTGCGCCTCGGACCGAGCAGGCCGCACTCGCATCTGTTGTATGTCCCCTCGGTTGTCGAGGTACATGGGCTTTTCGATCATTCGAAATCGGAAAGATTCGGTGCCTCCTAGGCTGTCCGGCTTCGGCAGTGCGATAAGGGCCCCCGGCGTAGCAGTACCTACGACTTCATGTCCGTACCGGAGCCCTTTTCCACATGACGAGCAGCACCGAGGCAACCCGCACCACCCCGCAGGTGGCGGTAAACGACATCGGTTCCGAGGAAGCCTTCCTCGCCGCGATCGACGAGACGATCAAGTACTTCAACGACGGCGACATCGTCGACGGCGTCATCGTGAAGGTCGACCGGGACGAGGTCCTGCTCGACATTGGTTACAAGACCGAAGGCGTCATCCCCTCCCGCGAACTGTCGATCAAGCACGACGTCGACCCCAATGAGGTCGTCGCCGTCGGCGATGAGATCGAGGCCCTGGTCCTCCAGAAGGAGGACAAGGAAGGCCGACTGATCCTCTCGAAGAAGCGTGCGCAGTACGAGCGCGCTTGGGGCACGATCGAGAAGATCAAGGAAGAGGACGGGATCGTCACCGGTACCGTCATCGAGGTCGTCAAGGGTGGTCTCATCCTCGACATCGGCCTCCGTGGCTTCCTTCCCGCCTCCCTGGTGGAGATGCGCCGCGTTCGCGACCTCCAGCCCTACGTGGGCAAGGAGCTCGAGGCGAAGATCATCGAGCTCGACAAGAACCGCAACAACGTGGTCCTGTCCCGCCGCGCCTGGCTGGAGCAGACCCAGAGCGAGGTCCGCCAGACCTTCCTCACCACCCTCCAGAAGGGTCAGGTGCGCTCCGGAGTCGTTTCCTCCATCGTCAACTTCGGTGCGTTCGTGGACCTCGGCGGCGTCGACGGTCTCGTCCACGTCTCGGAGCTGTCCTGGAAGCACATCGACCACCCCTCCGAGGTTGTCGAGGTCGGCCAGGAGGTCACGGTCGAGGTCCTGGACGTCGACATGGACCGCGAGCGCGTCTCCCTGTCGCTCAAGGCGACCCAGGAAGACCCGTGGCAGCAGTTCGCCCGGACCCACCAGATTGGCCAGGTCGTCCCGGGTAAGGTCACCAAGCTCGTTCCGTTCGGTGCGTTCGTCCGCGTGGACGAGGGCATCGAGGGTCTGGTCCACATCTCCGAGCTGGCCGAGCGCCACGTGGAGATCCCGGAGCAGGTCGTCCAGGTCAACGACGAGATCTTCGTCAAGGTCATCGACATCGACCTCGAGCGCCGCCGCATCAGCCTCTCGCTGAAGCAGGCCAACGAGGCGTTCGGTGCCGACCCGTCCGTGGTCGAGTTCGACCCGACCCTGTACGGCATGGCCGCGTCCTACGACGACCAGGGCAACTACATCTACCCCGAGGGCTTCGACCCCGAGACCAACGACTGGCTCGAGGGCTTCGAGACCCAGCGGGAGGCGTGGGAGACCCAGTACGCCGAGGCGCAGCAGCGGTTCGAGCAGCACCAGGCGCAGGTCATCAAGTCCCGCGAGGCCGACGAGCAGGCCGCTGCCGAGGCGGGCAGCGGTGCCGCTCCGGCGCCCGGCGGGCAGGCGTCCGGTGGCGGCGGTTCGTACTCCTCGGAGTCGGCCGACAACTCCGGCGCCCTGGCCTCGGACGAGGCGCTGGCCGCGCTTCGCGAGAAGCTGGCCGGCGGCCAGAGCTGATCACCGGCCGCTAGTCGGCACCAGCTGAATGGGTAAGGCCCGCTCCCCCTGGGGAGCGGGCCTTACGCATGCCCGGGTCGCCGCACACTGACCGAAACGGAGTCCACGGTCACGCTCCGGGCGGCGTCGATCCTGATGCCCTCCCGGCCGCCGCGGACCGTGATCCCCCTGACGGTCCAGTACGAGGCGCCGTTCAGCCGCAGCCCATAGCCGCCGCTCGCGGTGAGGACCGCCTTCGGCGAGCCGGTGAGGGTGATCCGCGAGCCGGCGGTGCCGGAGGCGGTGATCTCGAAGCTGCCGCGATACCGGCCGTCGGCGAGCCGGATCGTATCGCCCGGCCGGGCCCCGGCGAGGGCCTCCCTGAGCCCGTCCGCGTCGCTCACGGAGATGGGCACGGCGGTGGCGGCGGGAGCCTCCCGCGCGGTCGTGCCGGCCGCGATCAGCCCACCGGCGGCGACCAGCCCGGCGGCGGAGGCGGTGACAATGGTGCGTAGCCGGGTGGGAGTGCGGCCGGGGGAGTGCATAGGAGGCTGCCTTCCTGTGCCGTGGCCAGAGGTGAACACGCTGGGTTCTGGTCAGTGAACGCCGGATGACATGATGAACCGCTGACGGCTGGCGAAGATAGGCGTGCCGCATATGCGCGTCAATCCCGCGACATGCGCCGACGTCGAGTTCGGGCCGCTTCCGTTAGCCCAAGTGGGTTCCTTCGCACCGCGGTTCACGGCCGTCGGGCCAGCGCGGATACCGCCCGGGGAATTCCCCCGCCCTTGTTCGGTGTTCTTCGGAACGGACACAAGGAGGAGCGGTCACAGTGCAAGATCCGCAGGAGTTGTACGCATGGGAACCGAGCGGGCTGGCGGAGGTCGACGCGATAGCCTCGCGGGACTCGGCCGGGCTGGTGCTGCTGTACCACTTCGACGGCTATATCGACGCCGGCGAGACGGGGGACCAGATCGTCGAGCGGCTGCTCGACGGCCTGCCACGCAAGGTCGTCGCGCGCTTCGACCATGACCGGCTGGTCGACTACCGCGCCCGGCGCCCCCTGCTCACCTTCCAGCGCGACCGCTGGACCGCGTACGAGACCCCGAAGCTCGAGCTGTATCTGGTGCGCGACGCGACCGCGGCCCCGTTCCTGCTGCTCGCCGGGCCGGAGCCGGACGTGGAGTGGGAGCGGTTCGCGGCCGCCGTGCGGCAGATGGTCGAGCGCCTGAACGTACGGCTCGCGGTGAACTTCCACGGCATCCCGATGGGCGTTCCGCACACCCGGCCGGTCGGCATCACCCCGCATGGAAACCGCACCGACCTGACACCGGGTCATCGCGGCTTCTTCGACGAGGCCCAAGTGCCCGGCAGCGCCGAATCCCTGATCGAGTACCGGCTCGCCGAGGCGGGCCGCGATGTGCTCGGCGTCGCCGCGCATGTGCCGCACTATCTGGCCCGGTCGGCCTATCCGGACGCGGCCCTCACCGCGCTGGAGGCCATCACCGCGGCCACCGGCCTGGTCCTGCCGGGGCCCACGCACGCCCTGCGCAACGACGCCCTCAAGACGCAGGAGGAGATCGAGCGGCAGATCTCGGAGGGGGACGAGGAGCTGGTCGCGCTCGTACGGGGCCTTGAGCACCAGTACGACGCGGTGGCCGGGGCCGAGAGCCGCGGCAATCTGGTCGCGGAGCCGGCCGAGCTGCCCTCGGCGGACGAACTGGCCGCGGAGTTCGAGCGGTTCCTGGCCGAGCGGGAGGGCGAGGGTGGAGCCTGAGCGAGGACCCCGCCGGTGCGCCGTATAGCGTGGGCCCCATGCTGAAGCTGGGGCTCACGGGCGGAATCGGCGCGGGCAAGAGCGAGGTCTCACGGATCCTGACCTCACTGGGAGCGGTGCTGATCGACTCGGATCGGATCGCTCGCGAGGTGGTTGAGCCGGGAACGCCGGGACTGACCGCCGTCGTCACCGAATTCGGCCCCGAGGTGCTGACCGCCGACGGCCATCTCGACCGGCCCAGGCTCGGCGCGATCGTCTTCAACGATCCGGAGCGGCTGAGCGCGCTGAACGCGATCATCCATCCGCTGGTCCGGGACCGCTCCGCGGAGCTTCAGGCGGCGGCCGCCCCCGACGCCGTCGTGGTGCACGACGTCCCGCTCCTGGCCGAGAACAAGCTGGCCCCGCTCTACGACCTGGTCATGGTCGTGGACGCCACGCCCGAGACCCAGCTCGACCGGCTGGTACGGCTGCGCGGCATGGCCGAGGACGAGGCGCGGGCCCGGATGGCGGCGCAGGCCACCCGCGCCGACCGGCTGGCGATCGCCGATGTCGTGATCGACAACAATGGCCCGATCGAGGCGCTGGAGCCGCAGGTCACCAAGGTCTGGGCGGATCTGGTGGCGCGGGCGGCCCGCGCGGAGGGTTGAGCGGGGGCGTGGCGCGGAGCGTGCGGGGCTGAGCCGGGGCGCGGCGCGGAGCGTGCGCGCACCCGTGGCGGGGAATGCGGCGTGCGGGGTGATTGTTGTGCTGCTCGTAGCGAACGATCATCCGTGACGGTTCATCCCATCCCCTCACCCGATCCACCGCCTCATCACCGAGCACGTACCCGGGGAAGGAAACGGCTGTGCCCGAGCCCACGCCCGAGACCCATGTCATCGACTACCGCGCCGCGGAGCAACTGCTCGCCGCCCGAGATCCACGGGGCGCCGTAAAGCTGCTCGACTCCGTCATCAGTGCCCACCCCGAGAACACGGCGGCCCGGCTGCTGCGGGCGCGCGCGTTCTTCCTCGCGGCGCAGCTGCGCTCGGCGGAGCTGGAGTTCCAGCTCGTCATCGAGCGCGAGCCGGACAACGCGTTCGCCCACTTCGCGCTGGCCCGCACCCTGGAGCGGGCCAACCGCTCGGCCGAGGCCACTCGCCACTTCCGGCTGGCCGCGGCGCTCGATCCGCGCCCGGATTTCGTCGAAGCGGCCCGGTTCGGCGAGCGGGGGGACTGAAGGACCGGACAGGCGGGGCGTGGGCCGGGCCGCGGCGATTGCCGGGCCCGGACTCCGCCCCCTCCGCCGGTTTCGGCCCGCGGCAGGCCCGGGCGAACTGTCGCCCGCGTACCCGGCGGCCCATGCCGGGCCGCTGTGGGCGGCCCGCCCCCGGCCCGCGCCAGGCGGTCCGCCCCAGGTCATCGCCAAGCGGCCCCCGGTCAGCGCCAGAGGGCGAACCCGCCGAGGACCACCGCGCCCAGCAGCACCACCCCGCCGAGCCCCAGCGCCACGCCGCGCTGCCGGACGAGGTCGTACGGGTCGGCCTCCCGGCCCGGGCGCGGCTCCCGCCGCTCGTACGGCTCTCCGGTTCCGGAGAGCATCAGCCCGAGCGCACAGAGCGCGATGCCGATCGCCAGCACCCCCATGACGGCCCCCTGTCGCGGCAGGTACCCAGCAGGTACTCGCCAGTATCTCCCGGAATGCGGGGCTCCCGGCCGTCGATATCCCGTCACCCCCCCGGAGCGCCGTGCATGCCTTACGGCGGCCATGCCTTACGGCGGCCATGCCGTGCACGCCTTACGGGGCCCGGCGCCTCCCGCGGCCGCGCCTGCGCTCGCCGAGCGGTGCGTACGGCGGCACATCCGGGCCGGGCTGATAGTGCGGCCCCTGCCGGATGTGCCGGATCACCAGGACCAGATCGACCAGAGTGACGACGGCGAGCGCCCCACACGCGGCCGCCCATCCCGGCCGGCCCACGACCGCGAAGGCCACCGCGCCGCCGAGCGTCCAGAGCAGCCCCCACGTGGCCAGCCCCAGCCGCATCCGCAGCGGGCTGCGCGCATGTACCGGTTCGTCACCCGTTCGGATCAGCCGCGTCGGCATGGGCATCTTCTCTCCCGTTTTCGGCAGCTTTCTTCCGCTTTCACCCGCTTTGCTCCCCTCGAATCTACCGCCGGGGGCGCCCCCCGATACCTGAGACCATGTCGTGAGCATCCACAGGGGACGGCATGGGACCAGGACGATGAGGAGCTGCCAGTGATCCGCCAGTCATGGGACGAATCGGCCGCCAAGCGGGCCCGTATCCGCGGCTGCCTGCTGGGCGGGGCGATCGGGGACGCCCTCGGCAATCCGATCGAGTTCCTCTCCCTGCGGTCGATCCGCGAGACCTATGGCGGCACGGGCATCACCACCCTCGTCCCGGACGGCAGCGGAGTCGTGGGCCGGGTCACCGATGACACCCAGATGACGCTCTTCACGGCGGAGGGCCTGATACGGGCCCACGCCAGATCCTCGTCCAAGGGCATCGAAGGGTCCGAGACCGCCGTCGTCCGCCATGCCTATCTGCGCTGGCTGGACACCCAGAACCACCCCGGGCCGCCGCCCGCCGAGGGCACCGGCGACCTGGTCCGCTCCGGCTGGCTGCGCACCCAGCCCTGGCTGTACGCCCGCCGCGCCCCCGGCAACGCCTGCCTCTCCGGCCTCACCGCGCAGCATGTCCCCGCCCCGCGGGCGCCCCTGGACGGCACCCCCGGCCCGGTGAACCCCGGCTCCAAGGGCTGCGGCACCGTGATGCGCTCGGCGCCGTTCGGCCTCACCGGGCTCGACCCCCGCGACTGCTTCGAACTCGCCGCCCGCTGCGCCACGATCACCCATGGCCATCCGACGGGCTCCTACGCGGCCGGCGCCCTGGCCGCCATGATCGCGTGCCTGCTGGACGGCGAGTCCCTCGAAGGCGCGACCCTGCGCGCCCTGGAACTCCTCGCCCGCTACCCCCGCCACGAGGAGACCACCGCCGCCCTCCGTAAGGCGGTCGACCTGGCGGCCGAGGGCGATCCGACCGCCGAGAAGGCCGAATCCCTCGGCGGCGGCTGGGTCGCCGAGGAGGCGCTGGCCATCGCGGTCTACAGCGCCCTGGCCCGTACCCCCGCCCAGCAGATCCTCTACGGCCCCGGCGGCAAGATCAGCTACGATCCGGCGCCCCCGCGCACCCCCGTCCAGGCGGCCCTTCTGCTCTCCGTCAACCACTCGGGGGACAGCGACTCGACCGGCTCGATCTGCGGCAACCTCCTCGGCGCCCACCACGGCGACCTCCGCCTTCCCCCGTCCTGGCTGGCCCTGACCGAGGGCCGCGGCACGATCGCCGAACTCGCCGACGACTTCGCCTCCGAGTTCCACCGTTCCGTGGAGCTGTACGAGCCCTACGACGACGTGGTCTTCCCGCGCGACCGCTACCCGCTCAGCTGACCGCGCCCGGGAGCCGGGGTGCGAGGCCCCCGGACCCCGCTCAGCCGGCCGTGGAGCCGTCCTTACGGTCGCGCCGGATCCAGCGCCGGATCCGGCGCTGGATCTTGTGGAGGAAGAGAAAGCGCTCGCGCTTCTCGCGGGTGCTGCGGTCGAGCTCTTCCATGAGGCGCTTGGAGCGCTGCTCCATGTCGAGTTCGTCGAGGATGCGGTCGATCTCCGCGAGCAGGGCACCGTGGAGCTGCCACTGGCGAGGGTGCTCCTGGACGCGGCGCAGCAGGAGATCGGCGCCGCGGTCGCGGCTGGCGTGGGCCTTCACGAGCTCGCTGGAGAGGCGGGATTCGGCCTCTTCGGCATTGGCGCTGACCTGCGTGGTGACCAGGACGGCGAAGCTCTCGACGGCGGCGGCGAGATGGACGAAGAGGTCCTTGAGGGCCTCCGCCACCTCCGGGGGGAAGAGCGGCTCCTCCGTCCGCGCCTTGGCGAGGTCGGTCAGGGTCCGGGTCATCACGCGCAGGATGACGGTGCAGATCTCCAGCGTGTCCAGACCGGTGCGGAGCACCACCCGGTAGAGGAGGCCCTCCTTGACGCGGGGGTTGAGCCGCACGCTGTCCTCCGCCTGGCGGAGTGCGGCGTCGACCTGGGTGATGTCGTGGTCGAGCCGCCGGGCCTCGTAGAGACGGGCGGCGGCGCGGTCGACGGCCATCTGGCTGCCCAGTTCCTGACCGATGTGCAGCATGAGCTGGCGCATCCGGCGGGCCAGGTCCTCGATCGACTTGCCGGCCGTCTCGACCCACACCGGAGGGGCGAGGAAGAAGTTGAAGGCCATCCCGACACCGGCCCCGATGAGGGTCTCCAGCACCCGGTCCCAGGCGTAGGTGGTCACCTGCGTCACGCCGAGGACCAGCATGGCGCTGATCGCCACCTCCTGGACCCAGTCGCCCACCCGCGTGAGATAGCCGGCGGTCTGGGCGGCGAGGATGATCAGGCACAGACTCCACCAGGTCAGCCCGACCAGCACGCTGAAGGCGACGGCGATCAGGACGCCCACGATCACGGCCTCGACCCTGCGCAGGCTCCGGGTGAGGGTCGCGTAGAGGGTGACCTGGACGACGAGGAGGGCGGTCAGCGGGGCGGTGAGCGGGGCGGGCTCCTTGCTGAGCTCGAGGGCGACGACGTACGCGATGGTCGCGGCCGCCGTGGAACGCACTGTCTGGACGACGACCGGATCGTGGCGCCGTTTGACGAGCTCTGCCACCGGGTCGGGAACATCAGGCACGTACATGCCCCTTCCACGCGGAGGGGGCCGCCATGTCATCGGCCGCCGCGTACGGGTTAACGTGTCGCGCGTGATCAGGCCATTCAACGGAACGCAGGGGACGCAGGACGGCGCGGCGCTTCCCGGAAGCACCGGTCCCGCCGCCACCGTCGAGGCTCATCCGCGCCAGGTCGGGCGGGTACGGACGGAGTACGCACCCGATCCGGACGGGGACCCGGACCCCGGGGAGATCGTCTGGACATGGGTGCCGTACGAGGAGAACGACGGCCGCGGCAAGGACCGGCCGGTGCTGGTGGTCGCGCGGGAGCGGGGCGGGACACTGCTCGCCGTGCAGCTGTCGAGCAAGCGGCATGACGCCGACCGCGAGTGGGTGCCGATCGGCTCCGGGCCCTGGGACCGGGCCGGGCGGGACTCCTGGGTCGATCTGGACCGGGTGCTGCGGGTGCACCCGGACGGGATGCGGCGCGAGGCGTGCGCACTCGACCGGCCGCGCTTCGACCTGGTCGTGATGCGGCTGCGGCAGCGGTACGGCTGGAGCTGAGAAAGCCTCACACCGGGGACGCGTCTCGGGATCGAGGGGCGTGCCTCTCGGGGGGCTCGACCGTCGAGGAGACGTCTCAGGCGTCGGCCAGCGCCAGCAGCTTGGTGACCGTGTTCCAGTTGCGGGCGGTGGCCGGCACGCCGAGCCGGGCGTTGGTGACCTTCGCCGCCAGCTTGGAGCGGCCGATCCCGTCCGGGCAGCGCAGGAAGATCTCGCGGCCGATGAGGCGGAATTCGTCCGGGGCGTAGGCGGCCGGATCCAGCGCGTCCAGCGCGGCCGTGTCCGTGGGCATGTCCGTCAGGAAGACCACATGCAGGGTCTTGGGCTCGGCCGCGGCCTCCGGATAGGGGTTGGCCTCGATCGCCGCGGCCAGCTCATCGCGCGTACGGACCATGACGGGCACGGGAAAGCCGAGGTCGGCGGCGAAGCCGTCCTCGAGGGTGCGGGCCGTTCGCTCGGGCGGGGTGCCGGGGTCGGCGAAGACGATATTGCCGGTCTGGAGATGCACGGTGACGCCCCTGAAGCCCAGCTCGGCCATCAGCTCACGCTGCCGGGCCATGGGGAACTTCCTGTTCCCGCCCACATTGATGCCACGCAGCAGCGCTATCTGAAATGCCATGGCCGGAGAGTACCGCTCCCCGGGCCGCGGAGCCGGGCCCCCGCGGCCCGGGCCGGGGAGCCCACGGCATGATGGGGGGCGTGCGGCTCGAAGCGATCACCTGGGAACGGCTGACCGACGCGACCGCCGACCGCATCGCCGGGCTGACGGCGGCGGACGGCGGCCCCTGGCTGAGAGTGGCCGTCGACGGGGCTCCGGCGGCGCCCACCGCCGAGCTGGCGCGGGATCTGTCGGAGGCGCTGCGGATCCGGGGGCGTCCGGTGCTGGTGGTCGGGTCGGCGGGGTTCTGGCGGCCCGCCTCGCTGCGCTACGAGTACGGGAAGCGGGACCCCGATGCGTACTACGACCGCTGGCTGGACACCGGTGCCCTGTGGCGCGAGGTCTTCGATCCGCTGGACCCGGGGGCGGGCGGCACCGGGCGGGTGCTGCCCGACCTGTGGGATCCGGTGACCGACCGGGCCACGCGCAGCCCGTACGCCGAACTTCCGCGGGGCGGGGTGCTGCTGCTGCACGGCGCGCTGCTGCTGGGGCACTGGTTCCCGTTCGATCTGTCGGTGCATCTTCGGCTGTCCCCGGCCGCCCTCGCCCGCCGCACGCAGGAGGACGACCACTGGACCCTGCCGGCCTTCGCGCGCTACGAGGACGAGGTGGGGCCCGGCGAGGCGGCGGATGTGGTGGTGCGGATGGACGACCCCCGGCATCCGGCCTGGCACCGCCCCGAGCCGTAACCGGGTACGTCTCGGGGCGGTGCGCAGGACATCATGTCCGGAGTGGTGCGCGGAAGGTCACTTCTTGTCCGGCGGACATTCCTTCCAGGCGAAGTGATAGGTGGTGCTCACATCGCCGTCGGTCGAGTCCATCGCGATGAAGCTGGTCGTTTCCTTGGTGTCGGACGTTCCGGCGTTGGCCCGCAACTCGGTGTTGATGTTGAAGTTGCGGAGTTCACCGCAGGGCGACCACACCACGGTCGCGATATCGGCCGTGTCGGTGACCTGCCAGTTGTCGTCGTAGGAACCGGCGAACTCATGCGTGTTGGACGAGGTCTGCGACTGCCCCTGGAAGTAGTACGAGGCTTTCTGCGTGGCGGACGCGCCCTTTTCCAGATGGGCGAAGCCACGGTAGTCGACACTGGCGATGGCGTAGGAGAAGCCCTGTGGTACATGCGTGACCAGACTGAGCTGACAGTTCTTCCTGAAGTCCGTCGGCTTGGCTCCCTTGCCCACCTGGGCGAGATACTCGCTGTAGGTCACGGTGAAGGCGGTGTTGTCGGGGGAGACGGCGATCGCCGCGGTGCCCGCCGGGCAGCCCGATCCATTCACGGTGGCGACCGTGATCACGATCTTGTCGGGTGGCACGGTGTCGAACGGGGGTTGCGCATATGCCTGGGAAGTGAGCGTCGAGGCGAATAACGCCGCGACCACGCCGCCTGCGTACAGAACACCGGGCATGATTCTCCATTCGATGGTGGATTTACCGTGCTACTGGACGGCGGAGGGGCATTCCTTCCAGGCGAGGTGGTAAATGGTGCTGACGCCGCCGTCGGTCGAGTCCATGGCCATGAAGCTGGTGCTGCCCGAGGAGGAGGTGCCGGCGCTGACCCGCAGCTCGGTGTTGACGTTGAAGTTGCGGTCCTGGCCGCAGGGGGCCCACACCAGGGCGCTGTAGTCGGTGCTGTCGGTGGTCTGCCAGTTGTCGTTGTACGGACCGCTGAAATCATGGGTCCGTGACGCGGTGTCCGCCGAGCCCTGGAAGTAGTAGCTCGCCTTCTCGGTGCCCTTGGCGCCCTTTTCGAGGTAGCCATAACCCCGGTAGTCGACCTGGGCGATGGCGTACGTGAATCCCTGTGGCACATGCACGCCCAGGCTGAGCTGGCAGTTCTTACGGATGTCGGTCGGATCCGCGTCGGGGCCCACCTGGGCGAGGTAGTCGCTGTAGGTCACGGTGAAGGCCGAGTTGTCGGCGGCGGTGGCCACGGCGGTGGTGCCCTTGGGGCAGCCCGAGCCGTTCACCGTCTTGACGCTTATCTGGATCTTTTCCGGCGGCGCGTCAGGAGCCGAGGAAACACCTTGGGTGGAAAGGGCCGAGGCGAATAGCGCCGCGGCCGCGCCGCCCGCGAGCAGAACACCGGACATGGCTCTCCAATTCGATCACTTGTGGGGACGTAGTTGAGCGGTGAATTTCCGAGGAGCGGGAAGAACAGGGCGTGCGGGTAGGGCAGGGGGAACCGCAGGAGCGGGTGGAGCGGAAGATCGATGGCACGAGGAAGAGCGCAAGAGCTGAAGAGCTGAAGAGCAGAAGAGCAGAAGAGCGGGGAAGAGCGTTATCGCGCGGTACGGTTCGTACGGCCGAACGCAATGAGAGCCCCATGTCCGGCAGGTGACGGAATGCCAGGGCGATGGGCGCTCCTAAGATAGGGGTGATAGGCAAGCGCCACAAGACAGCCGAGGAATTCCGGAACAAGATATTTCCGTCCCGGCCGGGAAGAACGATTCAGAAGAGCGGTTGCGGAAGAACGCCTTCCAGTGCGAGCAGGGAGCGCTTGGTCTCCAGCCCGCCGCCGAAGCCGCCGATGCCCCCGCCGCTCTCGACCACTCGGTGGCAGGGCACCACGACCGGCAGCGGATTGCTCCCCATGGCCACGCCGACGGCGCGGGCCGCGCCCGGCTCGCCCACCCGGTCGGCGAGGTCCTGATAGCCGACGACCGTGCCGTAGGGAACATGGGCGGCCAGCTCGCGCAGCACCCGGCGGTTGAAGCCGGTGGTCAGGGACCAGTCCAGGGAGAGGGTGAAGGCCTTGGTGTCCTCGGCGAAATAGCTCTCCACCTGCCGGATCGCCTCGGCGAGATGCTCGGCGCAGCGAGGCGCCGCCGGGGCGGCCGCGGTGCCGGAGGCCGGGGAGGGCACGGGCGTGGGCTCGGTGCCCAGGCGGCGGGTGAGCCTGGCGACGGCCTCGGCCGCCGTCTTCTCCGCCGCGTGGAAGACCACCTGGACCAGCCCCTCGTCCGTGGCCGCGAGCAGCAGCGGGCCGATGGGCGTGGCCGGGACCGCCCAGGCCCAGGCGCGCGCGTCCCGCCGCTCGGGCCCCTCGTGCGGGTCCCGCTGTGTCTGCCGCTCCGCGATCGTCACGCCCTCAGCGTAGAACCCACCACCGACAGCGCCCCGCCGGTCGGCCGGCGGGGCGCCTCGTTCAGGAGCCGTGGGTCACGAGGCGTCGTCGAGGGCGTCCCGGACCACATCGGGCTTGTTGGTGATGATGCCGTTCACACCCATGCCCGCGACCGAGACCGCCGACGGGCCGTCGTTCACGGTCCAGGTGTAGACCTCCAGCGGCTTGCCGTGCGCCCCGTCCACCGACCGCACCGCGGCCACATAGCCGGCGTCGATGGTGGTGTAGCTGGGGTTGATCTGGTCGGAGAACTCGGCGTACTCCGGCAGGTCGGCGACGGCCGGGGTGCCGAGGAAGCCGGTCTTGACGTCCGGCCGCAGCTCGTGGACCGTCCGCACGGAGTCGGCGCTGAAGCTCTGGATGATCAGCCGGCGCTTGTGCCGATGGTCCAGCCAGCCCTCTCTGCGCAGCTCCCGCAGCGTCTGGCGTTCGATCCCGGGATAGCGCTCAGGAGCCTTGAGCTCCATCAGGAGCTTTTGGTGATTGTCCGAAACCCGGTCCATGTACTCCTCCAGGGTCGGCACCGTCTCGCCTTGGAACTCGGTGCCGAACCAGCTTCCGGCGTCCAGCTTCTCGATCTCGTCGAGGGTGAAGTCGGAGATGTTCCAGGGCGCCCGGTCCGGGAACACCTGCTCGACGTCGGTGGTCCGGCTCAGCGTGGTGTCGTGCATCACGATCAGCTCGCCGTCCCTGGTGCGCTGGACGTCGTTCTCGACCCAGTCGATGCCCAGGTCGTCGGCGGCGTCGACGGCGGCCAGGGTGTTCTCGGGGGCGTAGGCGGAGGCACCGCGATGGGCCACGGTGACCGTGTGGTGGTGCGTCTGGCCGACGGGCTGGGCGGTCGCCGTGGCCGTGGGGAGGAAGAGCGCTGACATCCCGATGAGCGCGCCGGTTAACGCGGCGGCCGGGCGGATCTGCATACGGACTCCTCGCGTCGTCTGACTCTTGTCCGACTCATGGACGGGCAGAGGGTCCCAGATGCGCGGTAGCTGAGGATAGGTATCGGATGGACGGAAAATTCGTGCCACGGGCGACATCATGCGCATGATCGTCTGAATCCGGCCGGAGGGCCGGGGGCGGGCCGCACACGGGAACGCCCCGCCGTTGTCAGTGGCGAGTCGTACGGTTGGTCTCATGCGGCCCGTAACTCAGCTCGAACGCAAGGTGGCGCCCTTCGAGGTCGTCAGCTCCTATCAGCCCAGCGGTGACCAGCCCACCGCCATCGCCGACCTCGATCGGCGCGTCCGCGCTGGTGAGAAGGATGTCGTGCTGCTCGGCGCGACCGGCACCGGTAAGTCGGCGACCACCGCCTGGATGATCGAGAAGCTCCAGCGGCCCACGCTGGTCATGGCTCCGAACAAGACGCTGGCCGCCCAGCTCGCCAATGAGTTCCGCGAGCTGCTGCCGAACAACGCGGTCGAGTACTTCGTCTCGTACTACGACTACTACCAGCCCGAGGCGTACGTCCCGCAGTCGGACACCTATATCGAGAAGGACTCCTCGATCAACGAGGAGGTGGAGCGGCTGCGCCACTCGGCTACGAATTCGCTGCTCACCCGGCGTGACGTGGTCGTGGTGGCATCCGTCTCCTGCATCTACGGCCTCGGTACGCCGCAGGAGTACGTGGACCGCATGGTGCCGCTGAAGGTCGGCGAGGAGATCGACCGCGATCAGCTGCTGCGTCGCTTTGTCGACATTCAGTACGCCCGCAATGACATGGCGTTCACCCGGGGCACCTTCCGGGTCCGTGGCGACACCATCGAGATCTTCCCGGTCTACGAGGAGCTCGCGGTCCGCATCGAGATGTTCGGCGACGAGATCGAGGCGCTCTCCACGCTCCACCCGCTCACCGGTGAGGTGATCAGCGAGGACCGGGAGCTGTATGTCTTCCCGGCCAGCCACTATGTGGCCGGGCCCGAGCGCATGGAGAAGGCCATCGCCGGGATCGAGGCCGAGCTCACGGAGACCCTGACCCGGCTGGAGAAGCAGGGCAAGCTGCTGGAGGCCCAGCGGCTGCGGATGCGCACCACCTACGACATCGAGATGATGCGCCAGATCGGCACCTGCTCGGGCATCGAGAACTACTCGCTGCACATCGACGGCCGTGAGACCGGCTCCCCGCCGCACACCCTGCTGGACTACTTCCCGGAGGACTTCCTCCTGGTCATCGACGAGTCGCATGTCACGGTGCCGCAGATCGGCGCGATGTACGAGGGCGACGCCTCCCGTAAGCGGACCCTGATCGAGCACGGCTTCCGGCTGCCCTCCGCGCTCGACAACCGCCCGCTGAAGTGGGAGGAGTTCCTGAAGCGCGTCGGCCAGACGGTCTATCTCTCCGCGACCCCGGGCCCGTTCGAGCTCTCCCGGGGCGATGGCTTCGTGGAGCAGATCATCCGCCCGACCGGCCTGATCGACCCCGAGGTCGTCGTCAAGCCGACCGAGGGCCAGATCGACGATCTCATCCATGAGATCCGCACCCGCACCGAAAAGGACGAGCGCGTCCTGGTCACCACCCTCACCAAGAAGATGGCCGAGGACCTGACCGACTACATGCTCGAGCTCGGCATCCAGGTGCGCTATCTGCACAGCGATGTGGACACCCTGCGCCGGGTCGAGCTGCTGCGCGAGCTGCGCGCCGGTGAGTTCGACGTGCTGGTCGGCATCAACCTGCTGCGGGAGGGTCTCGACCTTCCGGAGGTCTCCCTGGTCGCCATCCTCGACGCCGACAAGGAGGGCTTCCTGCGCTCGGGCACCTCGCTGATCCAGACCATCGGCCGTGCCGCTCGTAACGTGTCGGGCCAGGTGCATATGTACGCCGACAAGGTCACCCCGGCGATGGAGAAGGCCATCGACGAGACCAACCGCCGCCGCGAGAAGCAGATCGCATACAACAAGGCGAACAAGATCGATCCGCAGCCGCTGCGCAAGAAGATCAACGACATCGTGGCCCAGATCGCCCGCGAGGACGTCGACACCGAGCAGCTGCTCGGCACCGGCTACCGCAAGCTGAAGGACGGCAAGGACGCGAAGACCCCCGTGCCGGCGGCCGGCGGTAAGGCGGCCAAGGGCGGCAAGGCCGCCAAGGGCAAGGCCAAGGAAGAGGTGCTGACCGACCGGCCCGCGGCCGAGCTCGCCGAGCAGATCGAGGAGATGACCGACCGCATGCGGGCCGCGGCGGCGGAGCTCCAGTTCGAGGTGGCGGCGCGACTGCGCGACGAGGTGTCGGAGTTGAAGAAGGAGCTGCGGCAGATGAGGGAGGCGGGAGTCTCCTGACGGCCGGGCGCCCCGGGGTCTCGCCGGGGCGCCCGCACCTTCGCTGTGTTGCAAGACCGACACAAAAGCCCGCTCGTCCGGCCGGAGCCCTGGCGGCAGTGCATAGGGTTTCGGAGGGCCGTGCATACGGCGCGGCCACGGCCGCACACCCGCGGCGGCCACGGGGAATCGAGAGACGAGAGTAGGGACAGCGCGTGACGGTCAACATGTCCAAGGGACAGGCCATCAGCCTGCAGAAGGCCGACGGGGGCGCCCTGACCGCGGTGCGGATGGGGCTGGGCTGGCAGGCGGCGCCCCGCCGCGGACTGTTCGGCTCCCGTACGAGGGAGATCGACCTCGATGCGTCGGCCGTCCTCTTCGCCGACAAGCAGCCGACCGATGTCGTCTTCTTCCGCCACCTGGTCAGCGACGACGGTTCGGTCCGCCACACCGGTGACAATCTCGTGGGCGGTGCCGGGCAGGGCGGCGACGACGAGGCGATCCTGGTCGATCTGCAGCGGGTGCCCGTCCACATCGACCAGATCGTCTTCACGGTGAACTCCTTCACCGGCCAGACCTTCGCCGAGGTACAGAATGCGTTCTGCCGGCTGGTGGACGAGACCAACGGGCAGGAGCTCGCCCGCTACACCCTCACCGGCGGCGGGCAGTACACCGCCCAGATCATGGCCACGGTCCAGCGCGCGGGCGGCGCCTGGCAGATGAAGGCGGTCGGCGAGCCGGCCAACGGCCGCACCTTCCAGGACCTGATGCCGCACATCGTGCCGCATCTGTAAAACGGCTGTCACCGCCGCTCGGACGAGTGGCGGACACGTCGATCAGCGGATCCGCCCGGAGGCGAACCGCCCGGATGAGCGCGTCGGCCCGGTGGAGCACAGCTCGCCGGGCCGACGCGCTCACCCGCACCCATACGGCATCAGCGGAATACAACGAGGGGACGCAGCCATGACGGCCGAGCTGGTCCGAGGGCAGAACCACCCCCTGCCCCAGACCCGTTTGGAGATCCGGATCTCTGCGGGCAATCCGATCGTGGCCGGGGCGACCCTCGGCGATGAGCGGGGCACGGTGCACGGCGCCGAATGGGTCGCGCACCCCGCCTCGCCCCAGCTGGCCGGGATAGAGGTGCCCAAACAGGCGGCGGCCGACCACCGGCTCGCTGTCGACCTCGACGCGATGCCCGACCACATCCACCGGGTCACCGTGCTGCTCGCGCTGCCGGTCGGCGTCGGCGGCCCGGCCCGGTTCGGCGTCATGGCCGCGCCGTTCGTCGCCGTCACCGGCCTCGACGGCACCGAGATCGCCGGCTACACCATCACCGATCTGGACTCGGAGTCCGCGGTGACCGCCCTGGAGCTCTACCGCAGGCAGGGCGCCTGGAAGGTGCGCGCCGTCGGCCAGGGGTACGCGGGCGGGCTGGCCGCCATGCTCCACGACCAGGGACTGGCCGAGGCCACCGACCTCGCGGCCCGGATCAACGAGGCGGTGGCGCGGGGCATGGCACGCTCCGTCGCCCAGCCCCCGCCACGCTCCGAGGGCGACGGCCGGGTGCGCACGTCCGCCGCGGGCGGCGGCGCCGACCCGGCTCCGGTAGGCGCCGACCCGGCCCCCGCCCAGCCGCAGACCCCGCCGCAGCAGCCGCAGGGCGCGCCCGCCACCGGAGGGCCGGTCAACTACGAGCACCCGGCCCGCCGTACGGCCGCGCCGCCCACCCCCGCGCCGCCCGCCGCACCCGGACAGCCCGCCCGGCCGGTCGCGGGAGACGCCTCCGGCTGGACCATGGACGAGCGCCTCTACAACCAGGTCTGGGGGATGTTCGAGGACCTGGCCCGGACGACCGCGGCCTACCGCAGCGCCGTGGACTTCGCCGAGTCCCGGATGGAGCAGGAGCTGGACCGGGTGCTCTCCGACCCGCGCACCCGGGTGGGCCCGGCCGCCGACTCCGCCCGCGCCGACGCGCGCGCCAAGCACGCCGACCTCGTCGAGCAGGCCCGCGCCGCCCTCGACCGCGATCTGGCGCAGCTCACCGCCGAGGCCGAGGTGGTGGAGCCCGCGCTGCCGCCCGCCTACGCCCGCTGGGACAGCCCGGTGTGGCAGGCGTACCAGGTGCCGATGGAGATCCCGATGGCCCTGCGCGTGGGCGATCTGCACCTCCCGGAGCGCACCGACCTGCGCATCCCCATGCTGGTGCGGCTGCCGCTGGAGCGGGGGCTGTGGATCGACGCGGGGCGTTCGGGCGGGTTCGACGAGGGGCCGGCCGACTCCGGTGAGCTGCGCAGGCTGGCCGCGGACGCGGCGGTCGCCATCGCCGCGCGGCTGCTGGCCGTCTATCCGGCGGGGGAGATCGCGGTGCAGGTGATCGACCCGGCGGGTTCGGCCGCGGGCTCGTTCGCCCCGCTGGTGGGGTCGGGCGCGCTGGCCGAGCCGCCGGCGGCCGGAGCCCAGGGGGTCTCCTCGGTGCTGGCCGCCCTGACCCGGCGGGTGGACCTGGTGCAGATGGCGGTCCGCAGCGGTGCCACGGACGCGCTGCCGCCCGATCTGGACACCGCCGAGCAGCTGCTGATCGTCCATGACTTCCCGCACGGTTTCGACGACCGGGCTGTCACCCAGCTGCGCTATCTGGCGGACGAGGGGCCCGCCGTGGGCGTGCATCTGATGATGGTCGCTGACCGTGAGGACGCGCGGGCCTACGGCCCGGTGCTGGACCCGCTGTGGCGGTCGCTGCTGCGGCTCACCCCGGTCGCCGACGACCACCTCGCCGACCCCTGGGTGGGCCATGCGTGGACGTACGAGCCGTCGATGGTGCCGCGGAGCAGCCGGGTGCTGGATCAGGTGCTGGGGGAGGCAGGGCGGGCCGCGAAGGCTCTGAAGGCTGCTAGGGCCCGCCCGTCATATGGCAACTGACCTGCACTTTTATCCATCTCTTTACTCTTCCATGGGAATTCCTGTACCCTCGTGTACGCGGAGGGGAGTACTCCTGTAGCGGTGTTCCCGTCACCACGGATTCGTCCGGCCCCAGGAGGCCGGACGGAATCCCGGGGCGCCGGTCCGTGGCGCGGTCCACGGGCGGAAGAGACCTCCGGCAGCGACGACGCTGAGATTGCCGTACGAATGCCGGAGGAACTGTGGACGTTTCCGTGACCATGTGGGGGCTGACCATCGTCGGTCTCTGCGCCCTCATCGCCGCCGACTTCTTCATAGGCGGCCGCAAACCGCATGAGGTCTCCATCAAGGAGGCCGGGATCTGGACCGCCGTCTGGGTCGCGCTCGCCGCGCTCTTCGGGCTCGGGCTGCTGGTCTTCGCGGGCGGCCAGCCCTCCGGCGAGTTCTTCGCGGGCTTCATCACCGAGAAGTCGCTGAGTGTCGACAACCTCTTCGTCTTCGTCCTGATCATGGCGAAGTTCGCCGTGCCGACGATCTACCAGCAGCGTGTGCTCATGGTGGGCGTGCTCATCGCCCTCGTGCTGCGTGCGGTCTTCATCGCCGCCGGCGCCGCGATCGTCTCGACCTTCTCCTGGGTCTTCTTCATCTTCGGCGCCTTCCTCATCTGGACGGCGTGGAAGCTCGTCCAGGAGGCGCGGGCCGGTGAGGAGGAAGAGGAGTTCGAGGAGAACCGGCTGCTCAAGGCGGTCGAGAAGCGGTTCCCGTCCACCGACCAGTACCACGGCACCAAGCTGTTCATCATGGAGAACGGCAAGCGGCTGATGACCCCGATGCTGATCGTCATGCTGGCGATCGGCACCACGGACGTCCTCTTCGCGCTGGACTCGATACCCGCGATCTTCGGCCTCACCCAGGACCCGTACATCGTCTTCACCGCCAACGCCTTCGCGCTGATGGGCCTGCGCCAGCTGTACTTCCTCATCGGTGGCCTGCTCAAGAAGCTGGTCCACCTCTCGTACGGACTGTCGATCATCCTCGGCTTCATCGGCGTCAAGCTGGTGCTGCACGCGCTGCACGAGGCCGGGGTGCATGTCCCGGAGATCAGCATCCCCGTCTCGCTCGGCGTCATCTGCGCGGTGCTCGCCGTCACGACGGTCACCAGTCTCTACGCCTCGAGGAAACAGGCCCTGGCGGAGGCGGGGAGCGGGGAGGACCGGGCCCGGGACAAGGACAGCGTCGACGTCTGACGGTGTCTTCCGCGGCGTCACCGCCCTGACACGCCCGACAGCGTCAGAAGGCGCGCGGCGACTGTCCGCGTCCCGGATCCGGGAGACGGCTCACACAGCCGCCTCCCCGGCCTCCAGAGGCCGTACGGCCGATCGTCCACCATCCGGACGGTCGGCCGTCGGCCGTGTCTCCGGCAGCAGGACGAAGCAGCCCAGACTCAGCAGTGCGGCGGCGGCCAGGTACGCGGCGACGCCCCAGGGCGGGCCGTCCCCGTGGGACATCGCCGTCGCGACGATCGGCGTGAGCGCCCCGCCCAGGACGCCCGCCAGGTTGTAGCCGAGCGCCGCTCCCGTGCAGCGCACCCGCGCCTCGAACAGCTCGGGCAGATAGGCCGAGGTCACGGCGAACATGGTGATGAAGGCGAGCAGCGCGCCCAGGAAGCCGAGGAACATCAGCGGCGGCTCACCGGTGCACAACAGCGCGACCAGCGGAAACATCCACACCACGGTGGCCACGCAGCCCACCAGGCACAGCGGCCGCCGCCCGAAGCGGTCGCCGAGATGGGCCGCCAGCGGTGTCAGGGCGCCCATGACCGCCACGGCCGCCATGATGCAGCCCAGCAGGGTGGTGCGGGCGACGCCGAGCCGCTCCGTGCCGTACGCCAGGGACCAGGTGGTGACCGCGTAGAAGACGGCATAGCCCACCGCGAGCCCGCCCGCGGTCAGCAGGACCAGCCGCCAGTGGCCGCGCACCACCTCGGCCAGCGGCGCGGTGGCCCGTTCGCCGTGCTCGGCCAGCTCCTGGAACCGCGGGGACTCGGTGAGCTGGGCCCGCAGCAGCAGCCCGGCGCCCGCCAGCAGCCCCGCGCCCCAGAACGGCACCCGCCACCCCCAGGACCGGAACTCGGCATCGCTCAGCGTGGCCGACAGGGCCAGCATCGTGCCGTTGGCCAGCAGAAAGCCGATGGCCGGGCCGACTTGCGGAAAGCCCGACCACAGCCCGCGCCGCTCCGCGGGCGCGTGCTCGGCGGTCAGCAGCACCGCACCGCCCCATTCACCGCCGAGCCCCAGCCCCTGCGCAAACCGCAGCACGAGCAGCAGGACGGGGGCGGCGATGCCGATCGAGTCGTAGGTCGGGACGAAGCCCACGGCCACGGTCGCGACGCCGGTGAGCAGCAGGGAGGCGATGAGCACCGGCCGGCGCCCGTGGCGGTCGCCGATGGGCCCGAAGAGCATCGAGCCCAGGGGCCGGGAGACGAAGCCGACGGCGAAGGTGCCGAAGGCCGCGAGGGTGCCGGCCAGCGGCGAGAAGGTGGGGAAGAACAGCGGGCCGAGGACCAGCGCGGCGGCCGTGCCGTAGACGAAGAAGTCGTAGAACTCGATCGCGGTGCCGGCCAGGGACGCGGCGGCGAGGCGGGCCATGGACGGGGAGCGGTCATGGTGCATGACGCGACAACCGCCATGGCCCGCCGGGGGTCACGGGGCGTACGGAGGTGCGCGGCGCTCTGGGGCGGTGTGCGCGCCGCTACGAGCCGCGCGTACCGCCGGCGCCGCTACCAGCCGCGCTCGCGCCACTCCCCGAGGTGCGGGCGCTCGGCGCCGAGCGTGGTGTCGTCGCCGTGGCCGGGGTAGACCCAGGTCTCGTCCGAAAGCTGATCGAAGAGCTTGGTCTCGACGTCGTTGATCAGACTCTCGAACGCCTTGGAGTCCTTCCATGTGTTGCCCACGCCGCCCGGGAAGAGGCAGTCGCCGGTGAACACATGCGCATGGCCGTGCGGGTCGTTGTACACCAGGGCGATGCTGCCGGGCGTGTGGCCGACCAGATGGCGCGCGGTCAGCTCGACCCGGCCGACCCGCACCGTGTCGCCGTCCGCGACCGGCACATCGGTCGGCACCGGGATGCCCTCGGCGTCGTACTGGCCCGCGTAGGTGCGGGCGCCGGTGGCGTCCACCACCTCGCGCAGCGCGCTCCAGTGGTCCTGGTGGCGGTGGGTGGTGACGACGGAGGCGATGCCGCTCTCGCCGATCAGGGAGAGCAGGGTGTGCGGCTCGGCGGCGGCGTCGATCAGGAGCTGCTCGTCGGTGGCCCGGCAGCGCAGCAGGTACGCGTTGTTGTTCATGGGGCCGACCGCGACCTTCGAGATCATCAGATCGGGCAGTTCGTGCACGTCCGCCGGTCCACCGACCGTCACTACTCCGCTGTAGGTCATGGCCTCAGCCTAGTGCGGGGAGGACGGGCAAGGGGCCGTTCGGGCAGGAGAGGCCGGTGCCGTCCGTACGGCCGGTGAGCCAGCCCAGCAGGGCGGCGGGGGAGCCGGTGACGGTGACCGGGGACTCCCCGGGGGCGGCGGGGCGGCCGGTGTGCCGGACGTCCCCTTCACCGGGCCCGGTGGCCAGCCGCAGCGGGGGAATATCCGGGCGCCCGGCGAACCTTGTACGGATGAGCACGGAGAGCTGGCTCTCGACGAAGGGGGCGGGCAGATCCGCCACGGCGTAGCCGATACCGAGATCGACATGATGCAGCTCGACCTCGGCGAGGCGGCGCAGTGGCAGCCCGGCCGCCGACTCCCGGACCCCGCCGCGCAGGGCCACCTCGTACGGCAGGCGCTCCGGGGGCAGTGCGGTGACCGCCGCGTCGAAGCGGGTCGCGCTGGCACGCAGGTCGTCCAGGTGGACGGCGAGCGGCCGGGCGGCGTCGCGCAGGATCTCGGCGTCGCGCGTCTGCGCGTCGGCGTACATCGGGGTCTCCTGGCCGGTCCGGGCCCAGGTGAGCAGGTTCACCAGGGCGTCCGCGTTGCGGGCCAGGTGGGCCAGGACATGGCCGCGGGTCCAGCCGGGGAGCTCCGAGGGGCTCACGAGGGACGCGTCGTCGAGAGCGGCGACGGCGGTCAGCAGCCGGTCCGTCGCCTCCTGTACGGCGAGGGCGTCCCTGACGTAGTCGGTCATGACCCGACCGTAGTCCGCACCACACGATCGGGTGAAGTCGGCTCCCGTCGCCCGCAAATCGAATGTGCGTGCTATAGGCTCGGTGTGCTGCATCCTTAAGACATCGTCGTCGTGCCCCCATACCCTGGGTTGGGGGTTTCGCTCCGCTCCGCCTCTGCTCCGTCCGGCAGGGCCGCCCCGGCGAGCGGGCTCGGCGCACCCCGTCTCTCTCAAGAAAGGTGCCGACCGGCGTGGCCGACCGTCTCATCGTTCGTGGCGCTCGCGAGCACAACCTCAAGAACGTCTCACTCGACCTTCCTCGCGACTCGCTCATCGTCTTCACCGGGCTGTCCGGGTCGGGCAAGTCGTCCCTCGCGTTCGACACGATCTTCGCCGAGGGGCAGCGCCGCTACGTCGAGTCGCTCTCCTCCTACGCCCGCCAGTTCCTGGGGCAGATGGACAAGCCCGATGTGGACTTCATCGAGGGTCTGTCCCCCGCGGTGTCGATCGACCAGAAGTCGACCTCGCGGAATCCGCGCTCGACGGTCGGCACCATCACCGAGGTCTATGACTACCTCCGGCTGCTGTTCGCCCGCATCGGCAAGCCGCACTGCCCCGAGTGCGGCCGTCCGATCGCCCGCCAGTCTCCGCAGGCGATCGTGGACCGGGTGCTGGAGCTTCCCGAGGGCAGCCGCTTCCAGGTGCTCTCCCCGCTGGTGCGCGAGCGCAAGGGGGAGTTCGTCGACCTCTTCTCCGATCTCCAGACCAAGGGCTACAGCCGCGCCCGGGTGGACGGCGCCACGATCCAGCTGTCCGACCCGCCGAAGCTGAAGAAGCAGGAGAAGCACACCATCGAGGTGGTCATCGACCGCCTCACCGTCAAGGACAGCGCCAAGCGCCGGCTGACCGACTCGGTGGAGACCGCGCTCGGCCTCTCCGGCGGCATGGTGATCCTCGACTTCGTCGACCTCGACGAGGACGACCCGCAGCGGGAGCGGATGTTCTCCGAGCATCTGTACTGCCCGTACGACGACCTGTCCTTCGAGGAGCTGGAGCCGCGCACCTTCTCCTTCAACTCGCCCTTCGGCGCCTGCCCGGACTGCACCGGCATCGGCACCCGGATGGAGGTCGACCCCGAGCTGATCATCCCGGACGAGGAGAAGTCGCTCGACGAGGGCGCCATCCACCCCTGGTCCCACGGCCACACCAAGGACTACTTCGGGCGGCTGGTCGGCGCGCTCGCCGATGCGCTCGGCTTCCGTACGGACATCCCCTGGGCCGGGCTGCCGCAGCGTGCCAAGAAGGCGCTGCTCAACGGCCACCGGACCCAGATCGAGGTCCGCTACCGCAATCGCTACGGCCGCCAGCGGGCGTACACCACGGCCTTCGAGGGCGCGGTGCCCTATGTGAAGCGGCGCCACTCGGAGGCGGAGAGCGACGCCAGCCGGGAGCGGTTCGAGGGCTATATGCGCGAGGTGCCCTGCCCCACCTGTGAGGGCACCCGCCTCAAGCCGATCGTTCTCGCGGTCACCGTGCAGGACAAGTCCATCGCGGATGTCTCGGCGATGTCGATCAGCGAATGCGCCGAGTTCCTGCGCGCCATGGAGCTGAGCCCGCGCGAGAAGACCATCGCCGAGCGCGTCCTCAAGGAGGTCAACGAGCGGCTGAGGTTCCTGGTCGACGTCGGCCTGGACTATCTCTCGCTCAACCGCGCCGCGGGCACCCTCTCCGGCGGCGAGGCCCAGCGCATCCGGCTGGCCACCCAGATCGGCTCCGGTCTGGTCGGTGTGCTCTACGTGCTGGACGAGCCGTCCATCGGCCTGCACCAGCGCGACAACCACCGGCTGATCGAGACGCTGGTGCGGCTGCGCGACCTCGGCAACACCCTGATCGTCGTGGAGCACGACGAGGACACCATCAAGACCTCGGACTGGGTGGTGGACATCGGCCCGGGCGCGGGCGAGCACGGCGGCAAGGTGGTGCACAGCGGACCGCTGAGCGAGCTGCTGGTCAACGAGGACTCGGTGACCGGCCACTATCTGTCCGGTAAGAGGGCCATCCCGCTGCCGTCGGCGCGCCGGGCCGTGGACCCCAAGCGGCATCTGACGGTCCACGGCGCCCGGGAGAACAACCTCCAGGACATCGACGTGTCCTTCCCGCTGGGGGTGCTCACCGCCGTCACCGGTGTCTCCGGATCGGGTAAGTCCACGCTGGTCAACGACATCCTCTACACCCATCTGGCCCGCGAGCTGAACGGCGCGCGGGCGGTTCCGGGGCGGCACACCCGGGTCGCCGGCGACGATCTCGTCGACAAGGTGGTCCATGTCGACCAGTCGCCCATCGGCCGCACCCCGCGGTCCAACCCGGCGACGTACACCGGCGTCTTCGACCATGTGCGCAAGCTGTTCGCGGAGACGATGGAGGCCAAGGTCCGCGGGTACCAGCCCGGGCGGTTCTCCTTCAACGTCAAGGGCGGCCGCTGCGAGAACTGCTCCGGTGACGGCACCATCAAGATCGAGATGAACTTCCTGCCGGATGTGTATGTGCCGTGCGAGGTCTGCCACGGCGCGCGCTACAACCGGGAAACCCTGGAGGTGCACTACAAGGGCAAGTCCATCGCCGAGGTGCTGGACATGCCCATCGAGGAGGCCCTGGACTTCTTCGAGGCGGTGCCCACCATCGCCCGCCATCTGCGCACGCTCAACGAGGTCGGGCTGGGCTATGTCCGGCTCGGGCAGCCCGCGCCGACCCTGTCCGGCGGTGAGGCCCAGCGCGTCAAGCTGGCGAGCGAGCTGCAGAAGCGCTCCACCGGCCGCACGGTGTACGTCCTGGACGAGCCGACCACCGGTCTGCACTTCGAGGACATCAGCAAGCTGATCAGCGTGCTCTCCGGTCTGGTCGACAAGGGCAACACCGTGATCGTCATCGAGCACAACCTCGATGTGATCAAGACGGCCGACTGGGTCGTGGACATGGGCCCCGAGGGCGGCAGCGGCGGCGGTCTGGTGATCGCCGAGGGCACCCCGGAGGAAGTGGCCTCGGTCCCGGCCAGCCACACCGGGAAGTTCCTGCGCGACATGCTGGGCGACTGGGTGAGCGACGCGACGGTGCCCGCCGCGCGCAATGGCGGCACGGCCGCCAAGAAGGCGCCCGTCAAGAAGGCCGCCGCCAAGAGCACGGCGGCCAAGAAGACCGCGGCGAAGAAGACCGTGGCCAAGAAGGCGGCGGCCAAGACCACGGCCGCCTCCAAGCGGACGGCCGCGAAGTAGCCCCGGCCCCGCGCCCGCGCTTGCCATACGCCACGCCGCGCCCGGATCGACCGGGCGCGGCGTGGCGTACGCATGCCCCGGAGGGGGTCAGGCCAGCTCGGAGGCGTAGGGCGGCTCCGCGCCCGCGCGGGAGCAGGTGATCGCGGCGGCGCGGGCGGCGAACCCCAGCACATCCCGCCAGGCCGCCTCGTCCAGCTTGGCCAGCGCGGGAGCCGACAGCGCCTGGTGGCCCGCCAGCCGGTGCAGCAGCGCGGCGTTCACGGTGTCGCCCGCCCCGATGGTGTCCACGATGTCCACCCGCTCGCCCGGCACCGAGAGCACCGAGCCGTCCTGGCGCCGTACGCTCAGCCCCTGGCCGCCATGGGTGAGCACCACGGCCGCCGGGCCCGCCGCCAGCCACTCGCCCACGGCCGTCTCGACATCCTCCGCGTCCTCCGAGTCGGCCAGCCACCGCGCGTCCTCTATGGACAGCTTCAGCAGGCCGACATGGGGCAGCCAGCCCTGGAAGCGGGCCCGGTAGGCGTCGGCGTCGGGGATCAGACCGGTGCGGATATTGGGGTCCAGCGTGGTGAAGACACCGCGCGCGGCCTCGCGCCGCAGCAGCTCCTCATACGCGCTCGCGCCCGGCTCCAGCACCAGCGAGCAGGTGCCCAGCGACAGCGCGCTCACCCCCTCGGGAAGGGACGGCGGCAGGGTGAAGAGCCGATCCGCGGTGCCCTGCACATAGAAGCCGTATCCGGCCGAGCCATCGGCCCCGATGGAGGCGACGGCGAGGGTCGTGGGCTCCTGGCCGCGCTGCACCAGCGCGGTGTCCACGCCGTCCTTCCGCAACCCCTCCAGCAGCGCCTCCCCGAAGCCGTCCGTGGAGACCCGCGAGCAGAACGCGGTGGGCGAGCCGAGCCGCCCCAGTGCCAGCGCGGTGTTGTAGGGGCCGCCGCCGCGCGCCGGACGCAGCGCGGGCAGCCGATCGCCCGCCGCGGCGCTCGACGTGCGCTCGGGCACGAGGTCGATCAGGGCTTCTCCGGCGACGACGATCACGAGACGGGGTCCTTTCCGGCGAGTCCGGGGGTTCCGGGGAGCGGGCGGTCGAGCGGTCGGTCGGGGGCTTCGGCCACACAGCCGCAGGAGGTGCGGTGGACGAAGGCGCAGGGCAGCCGGACGGTGCGCGGCGGCCGCCCCGGGTTCTCCAGCCGGTCGAGCAGCAGCCGGACGGCGGTGGCGCCGACCTCCCGGCTGGGCTGGGAGATCGCGGTGAGCCCGGGGGAGAAGACATCCGCCCAGGAGAAGTCGTCGAAGCAGACCAGCGCGAGATCGTCCGGCACGCTCCGGCCCGCCGTCCGCAGGGCGCGCAGCGCACCGATGGTCATCGCGTTGTTCGCGGTGACGATCGCGGTGGGCGGCTCGGGGGAGGTCAGCAGCCGGTGCACGGCGTCCTCCGCGCCCCGTGCCTCGGAGTGGCCCTCGGCCAGCAACCCGGGGCGGAACGGCAGCCCGTGCCGCTCCAGCCCGGCCCGGTAGCCCGCGATCCGCTCGGTGGTGGTGCTCAGCCCCGGCAGCCCCGCGACCAGTCCGATACGGGTGTGGCCGAGGCCGGCGAGGTGCTGGACCAGCTGTTCGACGGGGCGGGTGTTCTCGGCGCACACCTGATCATGGGCGTCGCCCGCCAGCCGGTCGAGGAAGACGGCGGGGACCTTACGGCGGGCCAGATACTCCAGCAGTCCGGCGGGCTCGGCCGACGGGGCGACGATCACGCCGTCCACCCGCCGCTCATGGAGCAGCCGGACGGCCTTGCGCTCATGCTCGGGATCGTCATGCGGATCGGCGATCAGCAGCCCGTACCCGTGCTCCAGGGCGCTGGACTCGACGCCCTGGAGGATCTCGGTGAAGTACGGATTGCTGATCGCCGAGACGGCCAGACCGATCGAGCGGGTGCGCGCGGTCACCAGGGAGCGCGCCAGCGTATTGGGGATGTACCCGAGGTCGTCGATGGCGTCCAGCACGGCCTTACGGGTGTCCGGACGGACCGGCCGGGTCTCGTTGAGCACATGCGAGACGGTGGCCACGGACACCCCGGCACGCCGGGCGACGTCGACCATGGTTGCCATCCGCTGCGGTCCTCCGCGTCGAGGGTCGTCGGGTTGTCGGGGCACCGGATTCCTGGGGCCACCGGATTCATCGGGGCCACCGGCCCCTGGGGGCACGTAACGTATCGCATCCGCAGTCCGACGTAAACGTTTGCGCAAGCGCTTACGTCCTTCCCGGGAGGCGGCGGCGAGCGGAGGGATCTGTGCCGGTATGGTCGGAGGGCCTTCACACCTCCAGGAGCCGTATATGTCCAGCCAGCCCGCCTCCCGCCGAACCGTGCTGTGCTGCGCCGCGCTGGCCGGAGCCGCCGGGTTCGGGGCGGCGGCCTGCTCCCCGGACGGTTCGGGCCAGAAGGCGTCCTCGACGCCCACCGCCCCCGTCGAGCTCGGCTCGGCCGGTGCCGTCCCGGTCGGCGGCGCCAAGATCTACCGCGAGCAGCGGGTGGTGGTCGCCCAGCCCGCCAAGGGCGAGTTCACGGCGTTCAGCGCGGTGTGCACCCACGCCGGATGCGTTGTCGACAGCGTCGAGGACGGCAAGATCAACTGCCCCTGCCACGGCAGCCAGTTCGACGCCCGGACCGGCAAGGTCCTCCAGGGGCCCGCGGAGAAGCCGCTGCCGTCGGTCCCGGTCACCGCCAAGAGCGGACGGCTCGTGGCGGGCCCCGACGCCTGAGCGGAGCGGGACGCCTGGACGGGTCCCGACGCCAGAGCGAAGCCGGACGCCCGGGCGGGCCCCGACGCCTGAACGGGCGCCCGGCGCGCGCCCGAGCGGCCGCGGAATCCCCAAATCCACTGGACCTCGGCCGACCACCTCCCAAGGGCCCGGATGTGTCACTCCCCGCAAGTAGGGTGGTGACCATGGCCGACCCGAGCAGCTACCGCCCCAAGCCGGGACAGATCCCCGAGTCGCCGGGGGTCTACAAGTTCCGTGATGAGCACGGCCGGGTGATCTACGTAGGAAAGGCGAAGAGCCTGCGCCCGCGGCTCTCGTCGTACTTCCAGGACCTGGCGAACCTCCACCCGCGCACCCGGACCATGGTCACCACGGCCGCCGCCGTGGAGTGGACCGTGGTCTCCACCGAGGTCGAGGCCCTGCAGCTCGAGTACTCCTGGATCAAGGAGTTCGACCCCCGGTTCAACGTCAAATACCGCGACGACAAGAGCTACCCCTCCCTCGCCGTGACCCTGAACGAGGAGTTCCCCCGGGTCCAGGTGATGCGCGGCGCCAAGAAGAAGGGCGTGCGTTACTTCGGCCCTTACGGCCACGCCTGGGCCATCCGCGAGACCGTCGACCTGATGCTGCGCGTGTTCCCCGTCCGGACCTGCTCCGCCGGGGTGTTCAAGCGCTCCGCCCAGATCGGCCGCCCCTGTCTGCTCGGCTATATCGGCAAATGCTCGGCCCCCTGTGTCGGCCGTGTCACCGCCGAGGAGCACCGCGAACTCGCCGAGGAGTTCTGCGACTTCATGGCCGGCCGCACCGGCACCTATCTGCGCCGCCTGGAGCAGCGGATGCACGAGGCCGCCGAGGACATGGAGTACGAGAAGGCGGCCCGGCTCCGCGACGACATAGGGGCGCTCAAGCGCGCCATGGAGAAGAACGCGGTGGTTCTCGCCGACGCCACCGACGCCGATCTGATAGCGGTCGCCGAGGACGAGCTGGAGGCCGCCGTCCAGATCTTCCATGTGCGCGGCGGCCGGGTGCGCGGGCAGCGCGGCTGGGTGACCGACAAGGTCGAGGCCGTCGACACCGCCGGGCTGGTCGAGCACGCCCTGCAGCAGCTCTACGGGGAGGAGCGCGGCGACGCCGTCCCCAAGGAGGTCCTGGTGCCCGCCGTGCCGGACCCGGCCGAGCCGGTCACCCAGTGGCTCACCGAGCGCCGGGGCTCCCTGGTCGATCTGCGCATCCCGCAGCGCGGCGACAAGAAGGACCTGATGCAGACCGTCCAGCGCAACGCCCAGCAGGCGCTCGCGCTGCACAAGACCAAGCGCGCCTCCGACCTCACCACGCGCTCCCGGGCGCTGGAGGAGATCGCCGAGGCCCTGGGGCTGGACACCGCCCCGCTGCGGGTCGAGTGCTTCGACATCTCCCATCTGCAGGGAGATGACGTGGTGGCCTCCATGGTCGTTTTCGAGGACGGGCTCCCCCGTAAGAGTGAGTACCGCCGCTTCCAGATCAAGAGCTTCGCCGGGCAGGACGATGTCCGCTCCATGCATGAGGTCGTCAGCCGCCGCTTCCGGCGCTATCTGCTGGAGAAGCAGAAGACGGGGGAGTGGGAGGAGCAGGGCACCGGGGCCGGTGGGGGTCCGGAGGCCACCGTGACTCCGGGAGTCGCCGGGGCCCAGGAGCCCGCCGGGGCCACCGAGGACACAGGGACCACCGGCATCACCGCACCCGCCGGGCACGGGCTCGGCGGTCCCGCCGGGCAGGCCCTCGACAGCCCCTCCGACAGCCCCTCCGAGGGGCCCTCCGGCCCGATCGACGAGGAGGGCAGGCCGAAGCGGTTCGCCTACCCGCCCCAGCTCGTCGTGGTCGACGGTGGAAAGCCCCAGGTGGCCGCCGCTCAGCGGGCCCTGGACGAGCTCGGCGTCGACGATGTCGCCGTCTGCGGCCTCGCCAAGCGGCTCGAGGAGGTGTGGCTGCCGGACGAGGAGGACCCGGTGGTGCTGCCCCGCAGCAGCGAGGGGCTCTACCTCCTCCAGCGGGTCCGCGACGAGGCCCACCGCTTCGCCATCACCTACCAGCGCAGCAAGCGCGCCAAGTCGATGAAGGCCGGGCCGCTGGACACCGTTCCGGGTCTCGGTGACAGCCGTAAGCAGGCCCTGCTGAAGCACTTCGGCTCGGTCAAGCGGCTGCGCGCCGCCACGGTCGAGCAGATCTGCGAGGTGCCGGGCGTCGGCCGTAAGACGGCCGAGACGGTCGCCGCGGCGCTCGCCGGGTCCGCCCCGGCCGCGCCCGCCGTGAACACCGCCACAGGAGAGATCATTGAGGACGAGGCAGCCGGTGCGGCGTCCTCGTCGAACGGGGGGACCAGACCATGACCGAGCACGAGAACCATGGAGACGGAGCGCAGGTGAATACGGGCACGTCGGGCGAGCCCGCCGAGGCGGCGGCCATCCCCGAGCTGGTGATCATCTCTGGAATGTCGGGCGCGGGCCGCAGCACCGCCGCCAAATGTCTGGAGGACCTCGGCTGGTTCGTCGTGGACAACCTGCCGCCCGCGCTGATCCCCACCATGGTCGACCTGGGCGCCCGCTCCCAGGGCAATGTGGCCCGGATCGCCGTGGTGGTGGACGTCCGCGGCCGCCGCTTCTTCGACAACCTCCGCGAGTCCCTCGCCGACCTCGCCGCCAAGAGCGTCAAGCGGCGCGTGCTGTTCCTGGAGGCGTCCGACGAGGCCCTGGTGCGCCGCTTCGAGTCCGTGCGCCGCCCGCACCCGCTCCAGGGCGACGGCCGGATCGTGGACGGCATCGCCGCCGAGCGCGATCTGCTGCGCGAGCTGCGCGGCGACGCCGACCTGGTGATCGACACCTCCAGCCTCAACGTGCATGAGCTGCGTGCCAAGATGGACGCCCAGTTCGCGGGCGAGGAGGAGCCCGAGCTGCGGGCCACCGTGATGTCGTTCGGCTACAAGTACGGGTTGCCGGTCGACGCCGATCTGGTGGTGGACTGCCGCTTCCTGCCCAATCCGCACTGGGTCCCCGAGCTGCGCCCCTTCACCGGGCTCAACGAGGAGGTCTCCAGCTATGTCTTCAACCAGCCCGGCGCCAAGGAGTTCCTCGACCGCTACGCGGAGCTGCTCCAGCTCATCGCCGCGGGCTACCGCCGCGAGGGCAAGCGCTATGTGACCATCGCCATCGGCTGCACCGGCGGCAAGCACCGCAGTGTGGCGATGTCCGAGCGGCTCGCCCCGCGGCTGGCCGCCGAGGGAGTGGAGACCGTCATCGTCCACCGGGACATGGGGCGCGAGTGACCATTCGTACCAAGCGGCTGCGACGGCTGGTCGGAACACGGACCAGCCGGAGCGCGCAGCCCAAGGTCGTCGCACTCGGCGGCGGCATGGGCCTGTCCGCGTCGCTCGCCGCACTGCGCCGGATCACCGGCGACCTCACCGCCGTCGTCACCGTGGCCGACGACGGAGGCTCCAGCGGACGGCTCCGCGACGAGCTGGGCGTGCTGCCGCCAGGCGATCTGCGCAAGGCCCTGGCCGCGCTGTGCGGCGACGACGACTGGGGCCAGACCTGGGCGCGGGTCATCCAGCACCGCTTCATCAGCGAGGGCGAGCTGCACGGCCACGCGGTCGGCAATGTGCTGATCGTCGCCCTGTGGGAGCAGCTGGGCGACCATGTGAAGGCGCTCGACCTGGTCGGCAAGCTGCTGGGCGCCCATGGCCGGGTGCTGCCCATGTCGGCCGTCCCCCTGGAGCTCCAGGCGTATGTCCGGGGCCATGACCCGGCGCGCCCGGACGAGGTCTCCACCGTCGCCGGGCAGGCCACCGTGGCGCTGACCCGCGGCGAGGTGCAGTCGGTCCATCTGGTGCCGCACGATCCGCCGGCCGTCCCCGAGGCGGTCGAGGCGGTCATGGACGCCGACTGGGTGGTGCTGGGGCCCGGCTCCTGGTTCTCCTCCGTGATCCCGCATCTGCTGGTCCCCGATCTGCTCCAGGCCCTCACCGAGACCAAGGCCCGGCGGGTGCTCTCACTGAACCTCGCCCCTCAGCCGGGAGAAACCGATGGCTTCTCCCCGCAGCGTCATTTGGAGGTTTTGGCCCGACACGCCCCTAAACTCGCCTTCGACGTGGTGCTGGCCGATGAGGCCGCCGTCCCCGACCAGAGCAGTCTGTGCGACGCGGCCAAGCGGCTGGGCGGCACGGTCGAGCTGGCGCCGGTGGCCGCGACCGACGGTGCCCCGAAGCACGACCCGGAGCTTCTGGCGGCCGCGTACGACCGTATTTTTCGGATGCATGGAAGGATCGGCCCATGGCGATGACGGCAGCGGTGAAGGACGAAATCTCCCGGCTCCCCGTCACCCGGACCTGCTGCCGGAAAGCGGAGGTCTCGGCGATCCTGCGGTTCGCGGGCGGGCTGCACCTGGTGAGCGGGCGCATCGTGATCGAGGCGGAGCTGGACACCGGGATCGCGGCCCGCAGGGTGCGCAAGGACATCCTGGAGATCTTCGGCCACTCCTCGGACCTGGTGGTGATGGCCCCCGGCGGGCTGCGCCGCGGCAGCAGGTACGTGGTGCGGGTGGTGGCGGGCGGTGACCAGCTGGCACGGCAGACCGGCCTGGTCGACGGCCGCGGCCGGCCGATCCGCGGACTGCCGCCGCAGGTCGTCTCCGGCGCCACCTGCGACGCCGAGGCCGCCTGGCGCGGGGCCTTCCTCGCCCATGGCTCGCTCACCGAGCCCGGCCGCTCGTCCTCCTTGGAGGTGACCTGCCCCGGCCCGGAGGCCGCGCTCGCGCTGGTCGGCGCCGCCCGCCGGCTGCAGATCGCCGCCAAGGCGCGCGAGGTGCGCGGGGTGGACCGGGTGGTCGTCCGGGACGGTGACGCCATCGGCGCGCTGTTGACGCGGCTGGGGGCACATGAGTCGGTCCTCGCCTGGGAGGAGCGGCGGATGCGGCGCGAGGTGCGGGCGACCGCCAACCGCCTCGCCAACTTCGACGACGCCAATCTGCGCCGCTCTGCCCGCGCCGCCGTCGCCGCCGGGGCCCGGGTGCAGCGCGCCCTGGAGATCCTGGCCGACGAGGTGCCCGAGCACCTCGCCGCGGCCGGCCGGCTGCGCATGGAGCACAAGCAGGCGTCCCTGGAGGAGCTGGGCGCCCTCGCCGACCCGCCGCTGACCAAGGACGCCGTCGCGGGCCGTATCCGCCGGCTGCTGGCCATGGCCGACAAGCGCGCCCAGGACCTGGGCATCCCCGGCACCGAGTCCAGCCTCACCGAGGAGATGGCCGAGGGCATGGTCGGCTGACCGCCCCGAGAGCGACCTCCGCGAGAGCGGCTGCCCCCAAGAGCGACCGCCCGCAGAACGAGCGCCCCAAGAGCGGCCTCCCCCTGAGCGGCACCGAAGCCGCACCCCGCGCCCCCGGATCACAACGAGCGATCCGGGGGCGTCTGCGTCCCCAGGGTGGTGTTCGCACCGGTTCCGCGCGCCGCTGTTGACATGACCATGTGTCCTGACAAGTCTGGTGCGCCTGCGCACCCGCGGGTCTTCACACGACAGCCAGGGGGGCTGATGAAGCTCAGACGCACGGTGAGATCGAGCGGCGCGGTGGTGGCACTGGCCGCGTTGCTCCTGGGGGGACTGGCCGCGACACCCGCGGCCCCCGCACAACGGCCGGCGAACCCCGCCGGCGACGGGCTGTCCGTATGGACCGCCCAGGTCACCAAGGGTCAGATTCCGCTGCTGCTGCGCGCCGGAGCGGACGGCACCGAACTGGGGCGGCAGGTGCCCGAGAAGGGCACCGGCCCGGTCGAGCTCTACCTCACCGGGAAGCAGGCCGCCGCACTGCGCGGCAAGGGCGTGCGGCTCACCGAGAAGAAGATCTCCGCCTGGACCGGCAACCGCCTGAAGGCCGCGGGCGACGGCGTCTTCCGCCCCTACAGCGGCGAGGGCGGGCTCCAGCAGGAGATCGTCGAGACCGGCCGGGCCCACCCCGGCCTCACCAAGGTCGTCAGCATCGGCAAGACCGGCCGCGGCAAGGACATCCTCGCCCTCAAGCTGAGCAAGGGCGCCGGGAAGACCCGCGACGGCAGCAAGCCGTCGGTGCTGTACATGTCCAATCAGCACGCCCGTGAGTGGATCACGCCGGAGATGACCCGCCGGCTGATGCACTACTACCTCGACAACTACGGCAAGGACGACCGCGTCACCCGGATCGTGGACCGTACCGAACTGTGGTTCGTCCTGTCCGCCAACCCGGACGGCTACGACTACACGCATCAGAGCCCGGACAACCGCCAGTGGCGCAAGAACCTGCGCGACAACAACGGCGACGGCAAGATCACCGCGGGCGACGGCGTCGACCTCAACCGCAACTTCGCCTACAAGTGGGGCTACGACAACGAGGGTTCGTCCGCCGATCCGGCCGACGAGACCTACCGCGGCCCCGCCCCGGGCTCCGAGCCGGAGACCAAGGCGCTGGACGCCTTCGAGAAGCGCGTCGGCTTCACCTACGGCATCAACTACCACTCGGCCGCCGAACTGCTGCTCTACGGCGTCGGCTGGCAGGTCGCCACCCCGACCCCCGACGACGTCCTCTACAAGTCCCTGGCCGGCACCCCGGAGCACTCCGCGATCCCCGGCTACCACCCGCAGGTCTCCTCCGAGCTGTACACCACCAACGGCGAGGCCGACGGCCATGCGGCGAACGTCAACGGGATGATGATGTTCACCCCGGAGATGTCGACATGTCAGACCGCCTCCGGCGTCGACCCGAACGACGCCTGGCAGCCGCGTGACTGCGCGTCCGTCTTCACCTTCCCCGACGACGAGAAACTGATCGCGCAGGAGTTCACCAAGAACATCCCCTTCGCGCTCTCCGTCGCCGAGACCGCCGAACACCCCGACCGGCCGGCCTCGTCCGTCGGCCTGACCGCGCCCGACTTCACCCCGGACACCTTCACCACGTCCTACGCCCGCGGCGGCGACCAGGCCGTCGCCGTCACCGTCCGCAAGAGTGTTCGCGACAAGAAGCTCAACTACCGCGTGGACGGCGGCCGCACCCGCACCGCCTCGCTGAAGGCGTGGAAGGGCGGCGAGACCTACGGCGGCGAGGACAACGTCCTCTTCGACCAGTACCGCGCCGCCGTCAAGGGCGCGGACCCCGGGCAGCAGGTCAAGGTCTGGTTCACCGGCCGTACGAAGAGCGGCAAGCGGACCGTCGGCGAGCCGTTCACCTACACCGTGGCCAAGCGGCCCCGCGCCGACACGCTGGTGATCGCCGAGGAGGGCGGCAGCTCCCCGGCCCGGCACACCGCCGCGTACACCGGGGCGCTGGCCGACAACGGCCGTAAGGCCGCCGTCTGGGACGTGGCCGCCCAGGGGGCGCCGTCCGCGCTCGGAGTGCTGAGCCACTTCAAGACCGTGCTCTGGTACACCGGCGCCGAACGGCCCGGCGGTCCGACCCTGCTCGCGGTGCGCGACTTCCTCAACGAGGGCGGCAAGCTGATCACCACCGGTGAACGGGCGGGCGGCAGCTCCGAGGTGGGACCGGCGGACACCGACGACTTCAGCCAGTACTACCTGGGCGCCGACAGCCGGCTCACCCTGAAGTCGCCCACCGCCTTCCAGGGCGCCGGCGCGCTCGCGGGCACCGGCGCGAACCTCGGCGACGCCCCCGGCAACCCCCTGGACGCCGCGGGCGCCTACACGGTCACCTCCGATGTGCTGCCGCCGAAGGACTTCCCCCAGTTCCACAGCGCGGGCGCGGGGGAGTACCCGGGCACGCGCACCCCGTACCAGCCCTATGAGGGTGACTGGATGGCGGCCGCGGGCCACCGTGACAACTCCTGGATGCGGCTGTCCCGTACGGTCGACCTGACCGGTGTGGCCGCCGCCGACAAACCGGCCCTGGGCTTCCAACTCAGCTATGACACCGAGCCCGGCTACGACCATGTGGTCATCGAGGCGCACACCGCGGGCCAGGACGACTGGACCACCCTCCCCGACGCGAACGGCGGTTCCTCCACCGAGGTGCCCACCGAGTGCGAGGCGGGCTTCCTGCTCAATCTGCACCCGTTCCTGAAGCACTACCTGACCCCCGGCGACGACGGCTGCAGCGCGCAGGGCAGCACCGGAGCCTGGAACAGCCTGACCGGCTCCTCCGAGGGGTGGCGGCCGGTCTCCGTGGACCTGAGCGGCTACGCGGGCAAGAAGGTCGAGCTGGCCCTCTCGTACGTCACCGACCCGGGCACCGGCGGCCGGGGCGCCTTCGTGGACGGCACCGAGTTCACCGTCGGCGGCACCGCCAAGGACTCCGAGGGCTTCGAGACCGCGCTCGGCCCCTGGACGGTCTCGGGGGCGCCGGAGGGCAGCCCGGCGAACTCGGGGGACTGGTCCCGCTCCCGGGAGCTCTTCCACACCGTCGCGGGCGTCACCACCCGGGACACCGTGCTGCTGGGCTTCGGCCTGGAGCATGTCCCGGACGCCGCCCAGAGGGCCCGGCTGGTGGCCGACGCGCTACGTGCGCTGCGTCGTTGACAGCGCGTGACAAATCGTGACTGAATCGGCGGTCCGTACCACTTTCCGGTGGTCATGGGCCGCCGATGCCAATGTCACGTACGTCCCGTGATAGCGGTAGGGTCGGAGGCGGTCGGGGACATCCCATATACGTTCGCCGGCGTCCAGACCGGCACACCAACGAGGAGATCGGTTCGTGACGATCCGCGTAGGCATCAACGGCTTTGGCCGCATCGGTCGCAACTACTTCCGCGCGCTCCTTGAGCAGGGCGCGGACATCGAGATCGTCGGTGTCAACGACCTGACCGATAACGCCACCCTGGTGCACCTGCTGAAGTACGACACCATCCTCGGCCGGCTGAAGCACGAGGTCAGCCACACTGAGGACACCATCACGGTGGGCAACCAGACCTTCAAGACGATGGCCGAGCGCGACCCGGCGGCCCTTCCGTGGGGCGAGCTCGGCGCCGACATCGTGGTGGAGTCCACCGGCATCTTCACCAAGCGCGAGGACGCCGCCAAGCACCTCGCAGCCGGCGCCAAGAAGGTCCTGATCTCCGCGCCCGCCAAGGACGAGGACATCACGATCGTGATGGGCGTCAACAACGACAAGTACGACCCGGCGAACCAGCACGTCATCTCCAACGCCTCCTGCACCACCAACTGTGTGGCGCCGATGGCCAAGGTCCTCGACGAGAACTTCGGCATCGTCAAGGGCATGATGACGACGGTCCACGCGTACACCAACGACCAGCGCATCCTGGACTTCCCGCACAAGGACCTGCGTCGCGCCCGCGCGGCGGCGGAGAACATCATTCCGACCTCCACCGGTGCCGCCAAGGCCACCGCGCTGGTCCTGCCGCAGCTCAAGGGCAAGCTGGACGGCATCGCGATGCGCGTCCCGGTCCCGACCGGCTCGGTCACCGACCTCGTCCTGGAGCTCGACCGCGAGGTCACCAAGGACGAGATCAACACCGCCTTCCAGAAGGCCGCCGAGGGTCAGCTCAAGGGCATCCTGGAGTACACCGAGGACCCGATCGTCTCCTCGGACATCGTCAACTGGCCCGCGTCCTGCACCTTCGACTCCTCCCTGACCATGGTCCAGGGCAAGCAGGTCAAGGTCGTCGGCTGGTACGACAACGAGTGGGGCTACTCCAACCGCCTCGTCGACCTGACCGTCTTCGTCGGCGAGCGGCTCTGACCGCCGTCCCGATGAGCTAGGAATGGGGCCCGCTACGACGGCGTCGTAGCGGGCCCCGATCCATGATCAAGGAGTCATCCCTGTGAAGACGATTGACGATCTTCAGGTCGCCGGGCAGCGGGTCTTCGTCCGCGTCGATCTGAATGTCCCGCTCGACGGCGAGACGATCACCGACGACGGCCGGATCCGCGCCGCCGTCCCGACGATCAACAAGCTCCTGGACCGGGGCGCCAAGGTGATCGTCGCCTCGCACCTGGGCCGCCCCAAGGGCGCCCCGGACCCCCAGTACTCGCTCGCCCCGGTCGCCCGGCGGCTCGGCGAACTCCTCGGCAAGCAGGTCGCCTTCGCGACCGACACCGTGGACGAGAGCGCTCAGGCGACCGTGGCGGCGCTCGGCGACGGCGAGGTCGCGCTGCTGGAGAACCTGCGCTTCAACGCCGGTGAGACCAGTAAGGACGACGCCGAGCGCGGCGCCTTCGCCGACCGGCTCGCCGCCCTCGCCGACCTCTATGTGGGCGACGGCTTCGGCGCGGTCCACCGTAAGCACGCCTCCGTGTACGACCTCCCGGCCCGGCTGCCGCACGCCGCGGGCGAGCTGATCGCCGCCGAGCTCTCGGTGCTGAAGAAGCTCACCGAGGACGTCAAGCGGCCCTATGCGGTCGTCCTCGGCGGTGCCAAGGTCTCCGACAAGCTCGGCGTCATCGACCACCTGCTGGAGAAGGCCGACCGCATCCTGATCGGCGGCGGCATGGCCTACACCTTCCTCAAGGCCCAGGGCCATGAGGTCGGCGGCTCGCTGCTGCAGGAGGACCAGGTCCCGGCGGTCCAGGACTATCTGCGCCGGGCCAAGGAGCGCGGTGTGGAGTTCGTGCTCCCCGTCGATGTCACGGCCGCGTCCCAATTCCCGGACCTGAAGACCAAGGCCCCCGCGAACCCGCAGGTCATCGCCGCGGACGCGATTCCGGCCGATCTTCAGGGGCTGGACATCGGCCCGGAGACCCGCAAGCTGTACGCCTCGAAGCTGGCCGACGCGGCCACCGTCTTCTGGAACGGCCCGATGGGCGTCTTCGAGCACCCCGACTTCGCCGAGGGCACCCGGGCCGTGGCCCAGGCGCTCCTGGACAGCCCGGCCTTCACCATGGTCGGCGGCGGCGACTCCGCCGCGGCCGTGCGCATCCTGGGCTTCGACGAGAACGCTTTCGGCCACATCTCGACCGGCGGTGGAGCAAGCCTCGAATACCTCGAGGGCAAGACGCTCCCCGGCCTCGCCGCACTGGAGGACTGAACACTGTGAGTGACCGTACGCCGCTGATGGCGGGCAACTGGAAGATGAACCTCAACCACCTCGAGGCCATCGCCCACGTCCAGAAGCTCGCCTTCGCACTCGCCGACAAGGACTACGAGGCCGTGGAGGTCGCGGTGCTGCCGCCCTTCACCGATCTGCGGTCGGTGCAGACCCTGGTCGATGGCGACAAGTTGAAGATCAAGTACGGCGCCCAGGACATCTCCGCGCAGGACTCCGGTGCCTACACCGGCGAGATCTCCGGCCCGATGCTGTCCAAGCTCAAGTGCGCCTTCGCCGTCGTCGGGCACTCGGAGCGGCGCCAGTACCACGGCGAGTCCGACGAGCTGTGCAACGCCAAGGTCAAGGCGGCCTTCCGTCATGACCTCACGCCGATCCTGTGCGTCGGCGAGGGCCTCGAGGTCCGCAAGGCGGGCAACCAGGTCGCCCACACCCTCGCGCAGGTGGACGGCGGTCTCAAGGACATCCCCGCCGAGCAGGCCGAGACCATCGTGATCGCCTATGAGCCGGTCTGGGCGATCGGCACCGGTGAGGTCGCGACCCCCGAGGACGCCCAGGAGGTCTGCGGGGCCATCCGCGGCCGGCTGGCCGAGCTCTACGGCCAGGAGGTCGCCGACAAGGTCCGGATCCAGTACGGCGGCTCGGTGAAGTCCGGGAACGTCGCCGCGATCATGGCCCAGCCGGATGTGGACGGTGCCCTGATCGGCGGTGCGGCGCTGGACGCGGACGAATTCGTCAAGATCGTTCGTTTCCGCGACCAGTGAGTAGGCCCTAGCGCGCGCGTCGTCGTACCCTGTCGGGGGTCGAGGCGGTGGGAATCGCACCGTCCGGCCCCCGACGTCCGTACAAGCCCGAGAAGGTTGGTCCAGCTGTGATCATGGGGTTTTCGATCGCCCTCATCATCTTCAGCCTGCTGCTGATGATGTTGGTGCTCATGCACAAGGGGAAGGGCGGCGGCCTGTCCGACATGTTCGGTGGCGGCATGCAGTCCTCGGTGGGCGGCTCCTCGGTCGCCGAGCGCAACCTGGACCGCATCACCGTGGTGGTCGGGCTGTTGTGGTTCGTCTGCATCGTCGTGCTCGGGCTGCTGATGAAGCTCGACTGAGGCTCCGGCGGGGCCCGCTCAGGGCCCGGCCGACGCCCGATAACTGACGTACCGTCGTCAGCGGGGCCCATATGCGGCCTATGATGGCATGGCGTCCTCGGGGACGGGTGTAACTCCTCTCACTGGACGCGCGTTGGGCCTTACGTAGACTGGGGCGCCGGGCGGCGAAGCTGCCAATCGAGGCTTCGCGGCACCATCACGCAGGGAGTTACGACCGTGGCAAGTGGCAACGCGATCCGTGGAAGCCGGGTCGGAGCGGGGCCGATGGGAGAGGCCGAGCGAGGCGAATCGGCACCGCGCCTGCGCATCTCCTTCTGGTGCTCGAACGGACATGAGACCGTGCCGAGCTTCGCCAGCGATGCGCAGATCCCTGACACGTGGGACTGCCCCCGCTGCGGCTTCCCGGCCGGCAAGGACCGGGACAACCCGCCGGACCCGCCGCGCACCGAGCCGTACAAGACGCATCTGGCGTACGTACGGGAGCGGCGCAGCGACGCCGACGGCGAGGCGATCCTCGCCGAGGCACTCGCCAAGCTCCGGGGCGAGATCTAGACACAGCACGCGGTACGACGGCCCGGCCGGGCACCTCCTGTGAGGGGTGCGCGGCCGGGCCGTTGTCAGTGGTGCGGGCTACGGTCATGGGGTGCTCAATCGCCGGGGGGAGCCGTCGGAGCCGTCCCGCCGGGCGGGGCGGATGCGAAGGGGGATGCCATGGCCGCGGTGGACGCCGGTGAGCTGGGCGCCGGAAAGCCGGCGGTGCCCGCCTGGCGCGGGGGGTTCGGGCGACTGTGGGCGGCCGCGGTCGTCTCCCGGTTCGGGGACGCCCTGCGGGGTGCGGCGCTGCCGCTGCTGGCCGTCTCGCTGACCGATTCGCCGGTGCTGGTCTCGCTCGTGACCGCCTGCGGCTTTCTGCCCTGGCTGCTGTTCGGGCTGATCGGCGGGGCGATCGCGGACCGGGTGGAACAGCGGCGGGCGATGTGGGCGGTGGACGGCGCCCGGGCCGTCCTGATGGCGGGGTTCGCCGTCGCGGTCTGGCTGGACCAGGCCACCATCGGGTTGCTGCTCGCCCTCGCCTTCGCCCTGACCACGCTGCAGACCCTGTTCGACAACGCCGCCACGGCGCTGCTGCCCTCGGTGGTCGGGCAGGAGGCGCTGAGCAGGGCCAACGCCCGGCTGATGACCGGGCAGGAGGTCATGGGCCGGTTCGTGGGCGCCCCGCTGGTGCCGGTGCTGCTGGGTCTCGGCGCCGCGATGCCGTTCGCGGCGGACGCGGTCACCTATCTCGCCGCCGCCGTGCTGGTCGCCTCGCTGGGGGTGACGCCCCCTCAGCGGGCCCCGCGCCTGCCGGGCGGATCGCTGCGGCGCGATATCGCCGAGGGCCTTTCCGTCCTGTGGCGGGACCGGACGCTGCGGGCGCTGTGCGCCTCCACCACACTGTGCAATATCGGCATCGGCGCGCTCATCGCCACCCTGGTGCTGCACATCACCGGCTGGCTGGGCGCGGGGAACACCGGCTATGCGGCCGTCATCACCGTGTACGGGATCGGGAGTGTGATCGGGGGGCTGGTGGCCGCCCGGCTCACCGAGAAGCTGGGGCGTGCCCGGGCCCTGGTGGTGTGCGGCACCGCGCAGATCGGCGCCCTGGTCGTCCTCGGGGCGATACGGAGCCTGCCGGTCGCGGTCGCCGCCATGGGCCTCTTCGGCTTCGCGGGGATCGTCTGGAACGTGACCGAGGTGACGATGATGCAGCAGAGCAGCCCCGACGGGGCGCTGGGGCGGGTGAGTTCAGCCTTCCGCACCCTGTCGATCGCGGGCGCCCCGCTCGGCGCGCTGCTGGGCGGGGTGATGGCCGAGGCGTGGGGGCTCAACACCCCCGCGCTGGGGGCCGCGGCGCTCTTCGTCTGCGGGGTGGCGGCCCTCGTTCCGGGAATGCGGCCCGTCATCAATTAGGTTGGTGGCCACGGGGGCCAGGCACCGACGAGAAGTGGGCTGATGTCCGAGATGACCATGGAAGGCCGCACCAGGCTGGACCAGCTGCCGGAGTGGCATGCGCTGGCCGCACACCGCAAGGATCTGGGCGATGCGCATCTGCGCGACCTGTTCGAGGGCGACCCGGAGCGCGGGCGCCGCCTCACCCTTCAGGTCGGCGATCTCCACGTCGACTACTCCAAGCACCTGGTGACCGACGAGACTCTGCGGCTGCTGCGCGAGCTGGCGCGGGCCACCAAGGTGGCCGAGCTGCGGGACGCCATGTTCCGCGGCCAGCGGATCAATACCACCGAGGATCGCGCGGTACTGCATATCGCGCTGCGCGCACCGCGCTCCGCGGAGATCAAGCTGGGCGGCGAGGACGTCGTCGGCGAAGTGCACGCCGTGCTCGCCAAGATGGCCGTCTTCGCCGACCGCGTCAGGTCCGGCGACTGGACCGGCCACACCGGCAAGCGGATCAAGAACGTCGTCAACGTCGGCATCGGCGGCTCCGATCTGGGCCCGAAGATGGCGTACGAGGCGCTGCGCGCCTATTCCGACCGCTCGATGACATTCCGGTTCGTCTCCAACGTGGACGGCGCGGATATGCATGAGGCGGTGCGCGACCTGGACCCGGCCGAGACGCTGTTCATCGTCGCCTCCAAGACCTTCACCACCATCGAGACCATCACCAATGCCCTCTCCGCCCGCGACTGGCTGCTGACCGGGCTGCGGGCCGGTGAGGAGGCCGTCGCCAAGCACTTCGTGGCGGTGTCGACCAATGCCGAGAAGGTCGCCGAGTTCGGCATCGACACCGACAACATGTTCGGCTTCTGGGACTGGGTCGGCGGGCGCTATTCCTATGACTCGGCCATCGGCCTTTCCCTGATGGTCGCCATCGGCCCGGACTGCTTCCGCGAGATGCTGGCCGGCTTCCATCTGGTCGACGAGCACTTCGCCACCGCCCCGCCGGAGGAGAACGTCCCCCTGCTGATGGGCCTATTGGGCATCTGGTACGACAATTTCCATGACGCCCAGGCGCATGCCGTCCTGCCGTACAGCCACTATCTGTCGAAGTTCACCGATTATCTGCAGCAGCTGGACATGGAGTCCAACGGCAAGTCCGTGGACCGGGACGGCAACCGCGTCGGCTGGCAGACCGGCCCCATCGTCTGGGGCACCCCCGGCACCAATGGCCAGCACGCCTACTACCAGCTGCTCCACCAGGGCACCAAGCTGGTCCCGGCCGATCTGATCGGCTTCGCCCGGCCGATGAAGGGCATGCCGCCCGGGCTGGAGTCCCACCACGACCTGCTGATGGCCAACCTCTTCGCCCAGGGCCAGGCGCTGGCCTTCGGCAAGACCTCCGAGGAGGTCGCCGCCGAGGGAGTGGCCGAGGAGCTGGTGCCGCACAAGACCTTCGCGGGCAACCGCCCCACCACCACCATCCTCGCCTCCGAGCTGACCCCGTCGGTGCTGGGCCAGCTGGTCGCCCTCTATGAGCACAAGGTCTTCGTCCAGGGCGCCGTCTGGAACATCGACTCCTTCGACCAGTGGGGAGTGGAGCTGGGCAAGGTGCTCGCCAAGCGCGTCGAGCCCGCCCTGACCGAGGGCGCCGAGGTGCCGGGTCTGGACACCTCCACCGAGCATCTGGTCGCCACCTACCGCTCGCTGCGCGGCCGCTGAGGCCCCGAGGCACGGAAGAGCACGGACAGCAGGGAAAACGCGACGATCCCCCGGGCACCAGAGGCGCGCGGGGGATCGTGTGCGATACGAGCAGGGATTACGGTGACGCCGGGGGATACAGCTCGCGCGGCAGCCCCGCCGCCGCGGCCCGGTCCAGCAGCCACAGCGTACGGCCGCGGCCGTACGCACCCGCCGCCGGAGCCTGCAGCTCCCCGGCACCCGACAGGGCTATCGTGACCGCCCTCGCCTTGTCCTCACCGGCCGCCAGCAGCCACACCTCCCGTGCCGCGCGAATCGCGGGCAGGGTCAGCGAGGTCCGTACGGGCGGCGGTTTGGGCGCGCCACGCACCCCGACCACCATCCGCTCGGTCTCCCGGACGGCGGGCAGCTCGGGGAAGAGCGAGGCCACATGGGTGTCCGGGCCGACGCCCAGCAGCAGCACGTCGAACGACGGCACCGCGCCGTGGTTCTCCGGCCGCGCGGCCCGGGCCAGCTCGGCGGCGTACGCCTCGGCAGCCGCATCCACGTCGCCGCCGTTCGCCCCGTCGGACGCGGGCATCGGGTGCACCCGCGCCGGGTCCAGGTCCACCGTGTCCAGCAGCGCCTCGCGGGCCTGGGTGACATTGCGGTCGGAGTGGCCCTCCGGCAGGAATCGCTCATCGCCCCACCACAGGTCCAGCCGCGACCAGTCGATCGCGTCGCGCGCCGGGGAGGCGGCGAGCGCGGCCAGCAGGCCGTTGCCGTTGCGCCCGCCGGTCAGGACGACCGAGGCGGAGCCACGGGCGGCCTGGGCGTCCACGATCTTCGTGATCAGCCGGGCCGCCGCGGCCTGGGCCATCAGCTCCTTGTCGCGGTGGACGACCACCTGGGGTGCCGTCACTTGTCCGCCTTCCCGTCCGCCTTCCGCTCCTGGGCCTTCGCCGGGGGGTGAGGCTTGGGAGCCGGCGGCTGTGCCGGTGCCTGCGGCGGGTTCTTCGGCGAGCCGGGGGCGTGCTCCGGCGGCCCCTCCGGGTCCCGGGTCGGCAGCGGCGGCCGGTCCGGCCCCGGCGCCACCTGAGTCGCCGGGGCGGTCTTGGCGTCCCGCTCCAGCGTGCCCACGCCGCCCTTGCCCAGCTTGTTCACGCCGAACTTCACCGACGACGCGTAGATCTCGTCGGGGTCCAGCCGGCGCAGCTCCTCGGCGATCAGCTCCGAGACCTCACGCCGCTGCAGCGCCACATGCCGGTCGGGCTGGCCCGGCATCGCCAGCTCGGCCAGCGAGCCGTTCGCCCGGTCCAGGCAGATCACGCCGTCGGCCGTCTCCAGCCGCACCGCGGTGAGCCCGGGGCCCTCCGAGACCTGCCGGTTCACCGGCACCCCCAGCCGCTCGGCGAGCCACAGCGCGAGCAGCTCGCTGCTCGGGTTGTACGCCTCGCCCTCGACGATCGCGGAGGTGATCGGGGAGTGCCGCTGGTCCAGCGCGGCGGCCAGGACGCTGCGCCACGGGGTGATCCGGGTCCAGGCCAGATCGGTGTCGCCCGGAGTGTAGGTCGCGGCCCGCAGCCCGAGGGCCGCGACCGGGTCCTCGGTGGCCTGGGCGTCGGTGATCCGGCGCTGGGCCAGCTGTCCGAGCAGGTCCTCGCTGGGGTGCTCCGGGGCGTCCTCCGGCCACCACACCACCACCGGGGCGTCCGGCAGCAGCAGGGGCAGGACCACCGAGTAGGCGTGGTTGGCGAGTTCGCCGTGCAGCCGCAGCAGCACCGTCTCGCCGGTACCGGTCTCGCCGCCGACCCGCACCTCGGCGTCCATCCGGGCCATCTTGCGGTCGCGCGGCGACCGGCCCGGACGCTTGATGACGACCAGGATGCGCGAGGGGTGTTCCTTGGACGCCTCGCTCGCCGCCCGCAGCGCGTCGTAGTGATTGCCCTCGTCGGTGACGATGACGAGGGTCAGCACCATGCCCACGGCCGGCGTGCCGGTGGACCGGCGCGCCTGGATCAGAGCGGAGTTGATCCGGCTGGACGTGGTGTCCGTGAGATCGATGTTCATGGCCGCCGCCAGCTCCGTCCGTCTCGTGCGAGCATCTCGTCCGCGGCTTTCGGCCCCCAGGTCCCGGACGTGTACTGCTCGGGCTTGCCGTGCTTCTCCCAGTACTCCTCGATCGGGTCGAGGATCCGCCAGGACTGCTCGACCTCCTCATGGCGGGGGAAGAGGTTCGCCTCGCCCAGCAGGACATCGAGCAGCAGCCGCTCGTACGCCTCGGGGCTGGACTCGGTGAAGGACTCGCCGTACTGGAAGTCCATCGTCACGTCCCGGATCTCCATGGAGGTGCCGGGCACCTTGGAGCCGAACCGGATGGTGACGCCCTCGTCCGGCTGCACCCGGATGACCAGGGCGTTCTGCCCGAGCTCCTGGGTGTCGGTGGCGTCGAAGGGGGAGTGCGGGGCGCGCTGGAAGACCACCGCGATCTCGGTGACCCGCCGCCCCAGCCGCTTGCCGGCGCGCAAGTAGAAGGGGACACCCGCCCAGCGGCGGTTGTCGATCTCCAGCTTGATCGCGGCGTAGGTGTCGGTCTTCGAGTGGGGGTCGATGCCCTCCTCCTCGAGATAGCCGTGCACCTCCTGGCCGCCCTGCCAGCCGGGGGCGTACTGCCCGCGGACCGTGTGCTTGCCCAGCTCCTTGGGCAGCTTGACCGCCCGCAGCGCCTTGAGCTTCTCGGTGACCAGGGAGGAGGCCTCGAAGGAGGCGGGCTCCTCCATGGCGGTCAGCGCGAGGAGCTGCAGCAGGTGGTTCTGGATGACGTCACGGGCCGCGCCGATGCCGTCGTAGTAGCCCGCGCGCCCGCCGATGCCGATGTCCTCGGCCATGGTGATCTGCACATGGTCGACGTACGACCGGTTCCAGATCGGCTCGAACATCGTGTTGGCGAAGCGCAGCGCCATGATGTTCTGGACCGTTTCCTTGCCCAGGTAGTGGTCGATCCGGAAGACATCACCGGGCCGGAAGACCTCGTGGACGACCTGGTTGAGCTCCTGGGCGCTCTTCAGGTCGTGGCCGAAGGGCTTCTCGATGACCGCGCGCCGCCAGGAGTCGCCCTGGCCCTGCGACAGCCCGTGCTTCTTGAGCTGCTGGACGACGGTGGGGAAGAACTTCGGCGGGACCGACAGATAGAAGGCGAAGTTTCCGCCCGTGCCGCGCGCCTTGTCGAGCTCCTCTATGGTCGCCCGCAGGGTCGTGAACGCCTCGTCGTCGGAGAACGCGCCGGGTACGAAGCGGAACCCCTCGGCCAGCTGCTGCCAGACCTCCTCGCGGAACGGGGTCCGCGCGTACTCCTTGACCGCGTCGTGCACGACCTGGGAGAAGTCCTCGTCCTCCCAGTCGCGGCGGGCGAAGCCGACCAGCGAGAAGCCCGGCGGCAGCAGCCCGCGGTTGGCCAGGTCGTAGATGGCGGGCATCAGCTTCTTACGGGACAGATCGCCCGTGACGCCGAAGATCACGAGGCCGGACGGCCCCGCGATGCGCGGGAGCCGTCGGTCTCGTGGGTCACGCAGCGGATTGCTGCTGGTCACGGTTTCACGCCTCCGAGGGTGCGAGGCGCTTGAGCTCCGCCTCGGTGGACTTCAGCAGGTCGTTCCAGGAGGACTCGAACTTCTCGACGCCCTCGTCCTCCAGGACCTGGACGACGTCGTCGTAGGAGATCCCGATGCCGGCCAGCGCGTCGATGTCGGCCTTGGCCTGCTCGTAGGTGCCGCGCACGGTGTCGCCGCTGATCTCGCCGTGGTCGGCGACCGCCTCCAAGGTGGCCTCCGGCATGGTGTTGACGGTGCCGGGGGCGACCAGGTCCACGACGTACATGGTGTCCTTGTACGCCGGGTCCTTGACGCCGGTCGAGGCCCACAGCGGACGCTGCTTGTTGGCGTTCGCCCGGTCCAGGGCGGCCCAGCGGTCGGAGCTGAAGACCTCCTCGTACGCCTGGTACGCGAGGCGGGCGTTGGCGACGGCGGCCTTGCCGCGCAGCGCCTTGGCCTCATCGGTGCCGAGCTTGTCGATGCGCTTGTCGATCTCGGTGTCCACGCGGGAGACGAAGAAGGACGCCACCGAGTGGATCTTCTGCAGGTCCAGGCCCGCGGCCTTGGCCTTCTCCAGACCGGCCAGGAAGGCGTCCATGACCGCGCGGTACCGCTCCAGGGAGAAGATCAGCGTGACATTGACGCTGATGCCCAGGCCGATCACCTCGGTGATCGCGGGCAGCCCCGCCTCGGTCGCCGGGATCTTGATGAAGGTGTTGGGCCGGTCCACCAGCCAGGCCAGCTGCTTGGCCTCGGCGATGGTGGCGGCCGTGTTGTGGGCCAGGCGCGGGTCGACCTCGATGGAGACCCGGCCGTCCTGGCCGCCCGTCGCGTCGTAGACCGGCCGGAGGATGTCGGCCGCGTCGCGGACGTCCGCCGTGGTGATCATGCGGACGGCTTCCTCGACGGTGAGCTTGCGGACCGCGAGGTCGGCCACCTGCTGCTGGTAGCCCTCACCGCCGGAGATCGCCTTCTGGAAGATCGACGGGTTGGTGGTGACGCCTACGACATGCTGCTGGTCGATCAGCTCGGCCAGGTTGCCGGAGGTGATCCTCTTGCGGGAGAGGTCGTCGAGCCAGATCGCGACGCCTTCGTCGGCCAGCCGCTTGAGTGCGTCTGTCATGGGGTGTGTTCTCCTACTCGTCGCTACTAAGTCGTCTGCGGGGTGTCAGCGCCCTGCGGCGTCGAGGGATTCGCGGGCGGCGGTGACCACGGCCTCGGCGGTGAGGCCGAACTCCCGGAAGAGCACCTTGTAATCGGCGGAGGCGCCGAAGTGCTCCAGCGAGACGATGCGGCCGGCATCGCCGACGTAGCGGTGCCAGGTCAGGCCGATACCCGCCTCGACGGCCACGCGGGCCGTGACGGACGGCGGCAGCACTGTCTCCCGGTACCCCCTGTCCTGCTCCTCGAACCACTCGACCGAGGGCATTGACACGACGCGGGTCGGAATCCCGGCGGCCTGGAGCTGCTCACGCGCCTCCACGGCGAGCTGCACCTCCGAGCCGGTGCCGATGAGGATGACCTGCGGCTCGCCGCCCTCGGCCTCGAAGAGGACGTAACCGCCCTTGGCGGCGTCCTCACTGGGCTCGTAGGTCGGCACGTTCTGCCGGGTCAGCGCGAGGCCGTGCGGAGCCGGGTTTTCGCTGTGGCGGCGGGTGATCTCGCGCCAGGCGATGGCCGTCTCGTTGGCGTCGGCCGGGCGGACCACGTTCAGGCCCGGGATGGCGCGCAGCACCGAGAGGTGCTCCACCGGCTGGTGGGTCGGGCCGTCCTCGCCGAGCCCGATGGAGTCGTGCGTCCACACGTAGGTGACCGGCAGCTTCATCAGCGCGGCGAGCCGGACGGCCGGGCGCATGTAGTCGGAGAAGACCAGGAAGGTGCCGCCGTAGACACGGGTGTTGCCGTGCAGCGCGATGCCGTTCATGGTCGAGCCCATGGCGTGCTCGCGGATGCCGAAGTGCACGGTGCGGCCGTACGGGTCGGCCTCCGGCAGCGGGTTGCCCTTCGGGAGGAAGGACGAGGACGCGTCGATCGTGGTGTTGTTCGAGCCCGCGAGGTCGGCGGAGCCGCCCCACAGCTCGGGCAGCACCCCGCCGAGCGCCTTGAGCACCTGGCCGGACGCCTTACGGGTGGCGACGTCCTTGCCCGGCTCGAAGACCGGCAGCACGGACTCCCAGCCCTCGGGCAGCTCGCCCGCGGTGATCCGGTCGAACAGGGCGGCCCGCTCGGGGTTGGCGTTCCGCCACTCCTGGACCTTCTTGTCCCAGGCGGCGTGCGCCTCGCGGCCGCGGTCGACCAGGGCGCGGGTGTGGTTGATGACGTCCGTGGCGACCGCGAAGTGCTGCTCGGGGTCGAAGCCCAGGACGCGCTTGGTGGCGGCGACCTCGTCGGCGCCCAGCGCCGAGCCGTGCGACGCCTCGGTGTTCTGCGCGTTCGGGGCGGGCCAGGCGATGATCGTGCGGGCCGCGATGATCGAGGGGCGCTCGGTCTCGGCCTGCGCCGCCTTGAGCGCCGCGTACAGCGCGTGGATGTCGAAGTCGCCGCTCTCGGCCTGCTCGATGCGCTGGACGTGCCAGCCGTACGCCTCGTAGCGCTTCAGCACGTCCTCGGAGAGCGCGGTCGCGGTGTCGCCCTCGATCGAGATGTGGTTGTCGTCGTAGAGGGCGACGATGTTGCCCAGCTTCTGGTGACCGGCCAGCGAGGACGCCTCGGCGGAGATGCCCTCCTCCAGGTCGCCGTCGGAGACGATCGCCCAGATGGTGTGGTCGAACGGAGAGGCGCCCTCGGGCGCCTCCGGGTCGAACAGGCCACGCTCGTAGCGGGCGGCCATCGCCATGCCCACCGCGTTGGCGATGCCCTGGCCCAGGGGGCCGGTGGTGGTCTCGACACCGGTGGTGTGGCCGTGCTCCGGGTGGCCCGGGGTCTTGCTGCCCCAGGTGCGGAACGACCGCAGATCATCGAGCTCCAGCCCGAAGCCCGCCAGGTACAGCTGGACGTAGAGGGTCAGGCTGGTGTGCCCCGGAGACAGCACGAAGCGGTCGCGGCCCGTCCAGTTCGCGTCGGAGGGGTCGTGCCGCATCAGCTTCTGGAAGAGCAGGTACGCGGCGGGTGCGAGGCTCATGGCCGTGCCAGGGTGGCCGTTACCGACCTTCTGTACGGAGTCCATGGCCAGGACCCGGGCCGTGTCGACGGCCTGCCGGTCCAGATCGGTCCACTCGAGGTCTGTGGTAGTCGGCTTGGTGCTCACCCTGAGTCAGGGCTCCTCTCCACAATGTCGAAATCCGGTGACCGTATGTGCACCGGCGATGTCGAGCCTACCCCTGGAACAACGGTCATCTTTTCGAGTTCCACTCAACGGGATAAGGAACGAATTCCGAGGTGGCCGCATTCCCTCCGGGGTCCGTCGGGATGGCGTCCCGGGCCCTACGGAAGGGGCCGTTCCGAGCCGTGCCCGGCCCGTCGCCCGCCGGGCGTGGCCGCCTTGCGGGCGCCTTGCGGTGCCCCTTCAACACGAGGGACCCCGGCGGCGGGCGGCGTATCCGCTACGTCTAGAGTGGCGTGGTACGCGCAAGTCTTTACCGGCTCTTCATGTCCGGTGCTTGCTGGTTCTTGCTTCCACCAGGGGTGTGCGTGACGGCCGTCGAATCCCGTCCTGCGGGGGTGCTCGAGACGAGCGAAACGAGCTCCGGTCACCGGCCGTTCGGGGCCCGTGTCATGGCGTTCGTGGCGCTGACCAAGCCGCGCGTCATCGAACTGCTGCTGATGACGACCGTGCCGGTCATGTTCCTGGCCGCCCAGGGCGTCCCGGATCTGTGGCTGGTGGTCGCGACCTGTGTCGGCGGCTATCTGTCGGCCGGTGGCGCGGCCGCCTTCAACATGTATTACGACCGGGACATCGACGCGCTGATGGAGCGCACCGCGCAGCGCCCGCTCGTGACCGGCATGGTCTCGCCGCGCGAATGCCTCGTCTTCGCCTTCGCGCTCGCCGCGGGGTCGACGGCCTGGTTCTGGGCGCTGGTCAACCCGCTGTCCGCGATGCTGTCGCTCGGTGCGCTGGTCTTCTACGTCGTCGTCTACACGATGTGGCTCAAGCGGCGCACCTCGCAGAACATCGTGTGGGGCGGCATCGCCGGCTGTATGCCCGTCTTCATCGGCTGGTCCTCGGTGACCAACGAGGTCTCCTGGGCCGCCGTCATCCTCTTCCTCGTGATGTTCTTCTGGACGCCGCCGCACTACTGGCCGCTGTCGATGAAGGTCAAGGACGACTACGAGCGGGTGGGCGTGCCGATGCTGCCCGTCGTCGCGGGCAACAAGGTGGTCGCCAAGCAGATCGTCCTCTACAGCTGGGCCATGGTCGGCGTCTCCCTGCTGCTGTGGCCGCTGGGCTACACCGGCTGGTTCTACCCGGTGGTCGCGACGGTGCTCGGCGGGTTCTGGCTCATGGAGGCGCATGCGCTCCAGGGGCGGGCCAAGGCCGAGATCACGGGCGCGAAGCTCAAGGAGATGCGGCTGTTCCACTGGTCGATCACCTATGTGTCGCTGCTGTTCGTCGCCGTGGCCGTGGACCCTTTCCTGCGGTGATTACCGGCGGGTAGCATCGGCTGTATGGCAGACACCACCCAGCCGGAACCGACGGAGAGCGGCGAGTCGGCCGCCCAGCCCTCCGCGCCGACCGCAGCGTCCGAGCCGTCCACGCCGCCCAAGCCTTCCGAGGGCGGCGAGCCGGCCGCGCAGGCCTCCGCGCCGGAAGCGGCGTCCGAGCCGCCCAAGCCTTCGAAGCCCTCCAAGCCGCCCAAGCCCTCGAAGGACGAGAAGCGGGCCGAGCGGCTCGCCCGCCAGATCACGGCCTTCGCCACCGGCCACGGCGGCAGCGCCGAGGGGCAGATCGCCCACATCGGGCGCGGCTCCGTCCGGATCGCCCTCGTCGGCGCGGATGGCGAATGGGGCGTTCTCGTCGCCCCCTCCCAGGAGAGCGCGCGGCGCGCGGCCGAGATCGCCGGGCTGACCCTCCAGGACGCCTTCGACGGCGAGCTCGCCGCGAAGGTCCGCACCGGTCCGTACGAGTGGGCGCGCATGGCGGGCATCCAGCTCGGCGGACCCGGCAACCCTCCGGCACCCGCCTCGTAGAACGCCTGAGAACGGGTCCGGCGACACCTCGCGCCCCTTCCGTCCGTTAAGCCCGTCGATGCCGGAGGGCGAGAGGCGGCGGCGATGCACGAGGCGACGGACTCCCCGAACACCCTGGGCCCGCCGACCGGCCCGGTCCCCCGGGACGGGCCGGGCCCGGTGGCGGGACCGATCACGCTGCCCCCGCTGGTCGACCAGCACAGCCACGGCACGGTCGACGGCGAGCTCGGCGTCGGCTCGTTCGAAACCCATCTGGCGGCCGCCGCCGGGTCGGGCGCGGCCCCGGCAGGCACCACCTTCTTCGACAGCTGGACCGGTCTGGCCGTGCGCCGCTGGTGCCCCCCGCTGCTGGGCATGGAGCCCCACTGCGCACCCGTCAGCTATCTCGCCCGCCGCCGTGAGCTGGGCGCCTACCGCGCCGCGCGGCTGCTGCTGCGCGGCGCCGGTATCGGCACCTTCCTGCTGGAGTCCGGCGCCCGGGACGACCTCAGCACCGCCGAGGAACTGGCCGCGACGGCCGACGGCGCGGTCCATGAGGTGGTCCGCCTGGAGCCGCTGGCCGAGCAGGTCGCCGACACCTCCGGCACGGTCGACGCCTTCATCGGCAACACCGCCGAGGCGCTGTACGCGGCGGCCCAGCACGCGACCGCCTTCGCCATGGGGATCGCCTTCTGCGACGAGCTGCCGCCCGATCCGCGCGAGGTCCGGCGCGCCGCCGCCCGCTGGCTCGCGCTCACCGTACGCCCGGCGCGGGACCGCGCTCCCGACCCCGCGCTCGCCCAGCATCTGCTGTGGAGCGCCGTCGCGACCGGCCTACCGGTGCAGCTGCACTGCGCCGATCCGCAGTCGCTCGTCGGCTTCCTGCGCGCCACGGCGGGCTTCGGCACCGATCTGGTGTTGCTGCCCGACCGGCCGCACCACCGGCGGGCGGCCCAGCTCGCCGCGGCCTTCCCGCATGTCTACGCGGACGCCGGGCCGCGGCCCGGGGAGACCCTGGGCGAGGCGCCGTTCGGCAAGCTGCTCTTCTCGACGGGCGCACGGGGGCTGCCCGAGCTGTATGTGACCGCGGCCCGGCTCTTTGGCCAGGCCATGGCCCGGCTGGCGGACGAGTGGGTCGGCGAGGAGATCTGCACCCGGGCCGAGGCCCAGCGGATCGCCGGGCTGGTCGCGGCCGGGACCGCGCGCCGCGTCTACCGGCTGGACGCGGCCGGCTCGGGCTGAACGGTCTCGTGGTCGCCGGTGGGGGCGGGGACGGCCGCCGGAAGCGCGGCGCGCTCGCGCTGGGCGAGCAGCACCCGCAGCACCGCGATCCACACCAGGCAGGAGCCGAGCATATGGATGCCGACGACGACCTCGGGCAGATGGGTGAAGTACTGCACGTACCCGACCACGCCCTGCAGGAGCAGGATGACGAGGAGCTCCAGGACCGTACGGCGCTGGGCGGCCGGGGCCTTCACGGCCCGCAGCGTGAACCACAGGGCGACGGTGAGGCCCAGCACGATGTAGACGAAGTCCACGTGGAGCTGGGTGATCTCCTGCCAGTTCAGCGGGATGCGGTGCACCTTACGGGCGTCACCGGCGTGCGGACCGGCGCCGGTGACCACGGTGCCGATCACGATGAGCGCGCCGGTGGCGGCGATCAGCAACCGGGTGAGCTGGCGCACCGGCACGGCCACGAGATCGCGCGGCTCGGCGTCGCCCTCGCGCGCCCGCCACCAGGTCGCCACGGCGACCGTGAGCAGTGTGGAGGAGAGCAGGAAGTGCGAGCTGACGATGTACGGGTTGAGCCCGGTGAGCACCGTGATGCCGCCGACCACGGCGTTGCCCATGACGATCCAGAACTGGGCCCAGCCGAGCCGGGTCAGCGAGGTGCGCACGGGCGTACGCGCGCGGGCGGCGATGATCAGGAGTCCGATGACGGCGCACAGGACGTACGTCAGCATGCGGTTGCCGAACTCGATGGCGCCGTGGATGCCCATGTCGGAGGTCGGCGTCAGGCTGCCGGAGGTGCACTTGGGCCAGGTGTCACAGCCCAGCCCGGACTGGGTGAGCCGGACCGCGCCACCGGTCACGACGATGACCACGGCCATCACCACGGTGGCCAGCGCGGCCCGCTCCACGAAGCGCGCGGAGGGCTGCCAGCGTCGGGCGATCAGCTCGAACGGATTCAGCGAATTCGGCACGGGAACATCGTAGGCCGCCGCTTGTGCAGCTTTTCACGAGGGGTAGTGCTTCGGTAAAGCCGCAGCTCGCAGAGGTGTTCGGACTGCTCCCAGCGGGAGCTGCTCCCGGCGAAAGCTACTCCCAGCGGAAGAAGCGCGCCGCCGCGCCCAGCCCCAGCACCGCCCAGACCGCCAGGATCCCCAGATCCCGCCACGGCATCCCGCCCCCGTCCTGGAGGACGTCCCGCAGCCCGCCCGAGAGCGCCGAGATCGGCAGCAGCTCCAGCGCGCCGCGCACCGCGCCCGGGAACTTGTCCAGCGACACGATCACCCCGCCGGCCACGAGCAGCAGCAGGAAGACCAGGTTGGCGGCGGCCAGGGTCGCCTCGGCCTTGAGGGTGCCCGCCATCAGCAGCCCGAGGCCGGAGAACGCCGCGGTGCCGAGGATCAGCAGCAGTGCCACCGAGAGCGGGTCACCGTGCGGTGACCAGCCCAGCGCCAGCGCGATCGCGGTCAGCAGCACGATCTGCAGGACCTCGGTGACCAGCACCGCGAGGGTCTTGGCGGTCATCAGCCCCCACCGCGGCAGCGGTGAGACGGCGAGCCGCTTGAGCACACCGTAGCGCCGCTCGAAGCCGGTGGCGATGGCCTGTCCGGTGAAGGCCGTGGACAGCACGGCAAGCGCCAGCACACCGGGCGTCAGGAAGTCCACCGTGCTGCCGTCGGCGCCCGTGTCGACGATGTCGACGGTGCTGAAGAGCACCAGCAGCAGGGACGGGATGACGACGGTCAGCAGCAGCTGCTCGCCGTTGCGCAGCAGCATCCGGGTCTCCAGCGCGGCCTGCGCCCGGATCATCCTCATCAGCGGGGCCGCCCCCGGCTTGGGGAGAAAAGTGCCCGTGGCGGTCACGCTCGCAGCTCCTTACCGGTGAGCTCCAGGAAGACGTCCTCGAGGGTGTGCCGCTCGACCGAGATCCGGTCCGGCAGCACACCGTTCTGCGCGCACCAGGAGGTGACGGTGGCCAGCATCTGGGGGTTGACCTTGCCGGTGACGCGGTACGAGCCGGGGGTCAGCTCGGCGGCCGTGGAGTCGGCGGGCAGCGCCTTGAGGAGCGAGGCCAGGTCGAGTGCGGGGCGGCCGCCGAAGCGCAGGGTGTTCTCGGCGCCGCCCCGGCACAGCTCCTCGGGGCTGCCCCGGGCGATCACCTTGCCGCCGTCGATGATCGCCACATCGTCGGCGAGCTGCTCGGCCTCGTCCATGTAGTGGGTGGTCAGCATGACGGTGACCCCGTCGTCCCGCAGATCGCGGATGAGGTCCCAGGTGGCGCGGCGGGCCTGTGGGTCGAGTCCGGCGGTCGGCTCGTCGAGGAAGACCAGCTCGGGGCGGCCGACGACGGCCATGGCGAGCGCGAGCCGCTGCTGCTGGCCGCCGGAGAGCCGCCGGTAGGTGGTCCGGCCGCAGGAGGCGAGGCCGAGCCGGTCGATCAGCAGGTCGACGTCGACCGGATGCGCGTGCAGGGAGGCGGTATGGCGGAGCATCTCTTCTGCGCGCGCGCCGGAATAAACGCCCCCGGATTGCAGCATCACCCCGACCCGGGGGCGCAGTGCGGGGGCGTCCGCGACCGGGTCGAGCCCGAATATCCGGACCGTGCCGGCGTCGGGACGGCGGTATCCCTCGCAGGTCTCGACGGTGGTGGTCTTACCGGCTCCGTTGGGGCCGAGAACGGCGGTCACGGCGCCCCGGTCCACGGACAGGTCGAGCCCGTCGACCGCGGTCTTCGGGCCGTACCGCTTGACCAGGCCGACGATGTCGACCGCGGGCTCTTCACGCATGTCCGGCAGTCTACGAATCGCCGGGGCCTCCGTGGGCGGCAGGGCCGGAAGCCGCGGTGCCCGCCGCCCGGCCGCGAAGGCGTCGCCGCAGGTGAAACCGGGGCGCGGACCCTCTCGGACTTAGGTACACCTAAGTGACGTACCCCACCGGACCTGCGGATCTCCCCGCTTGTGCCGCGCCGGGGAATTACGCAACAATGGCGTTGTGAAATACGCGAGCGAGGCTCCGAACGAACGCGCGGCCGAACTGGCCGCGCGGTCCGGCGCGCCCGCATCCGCGCCGGAAGAGCAGCACGGCACCCGCAACCGGGTCGCGCGCTCCATCCTCGACCATGGCCCCTCCACCGCGGCGGAGCTCGCCCTGCGGCTGGAGCTGACCCAGGCGGCCGTCCGTCGCCACCTGGACACCCTCGTCGCCGACGGCGTCGTCGAGCCCCGAGAGAAGAGGGTGTACGGGGCGCGGGGGCGCGGCCGCCCGGCCAAGGTCTTCGCGCTCACCGACTGCGGCCGCGACGCCTTCGACCAGGCTTACGACAAGCTCGCCGTCGACGCCCTGCACTGGATCGAGCAGAGCGCCGGAGGCGGCGAGGCGGGCCGCGCCGCGGTCGCCGCGTTCGCCCGCGCCAGGCTCGCCGCCCAGGCGGAGGGATACCGCGGCACCGTCGAGGCCGCCGCCCCCGGCCGCCGCACCGAAGCCCTCGCCGACGCGCTCTCCGCGGACGGGTACGCTGCTACGGCGCGCAGCGCGCCGGTCGGCGAACAGCTCTGCCAGCACCACTGCCCGGTCGCCCACGCAGCCGAGCGATATCCGCAGCTGTGTGAGGCGGAGACCGAGGTCTTCTCCCAGCTGCTCGGAACTCATGTGCAGCGTCTGGCCACCATCGCCCATGGCGACGGAGTGTGCACGACGTTCATTCCGAAGACCGGCAAGGTCGAGAAGACCGACACCAGCACCACCAAGACCACCACCGCATCTGCCAGCACGGCCGGGAGGAACCCCGAATGACTCTCCCCACGGAGACCGCTCACCCCGAGCTTGAAGGCCTGGGCAACTACGAGTACGGCTGGGCCGACTCCGACGTGGCCGGCGCCTCGGCCAAGCGCGGCCTCTCCGAGGAGGTCGTACGCGACATCTCGGGGAAGAAGTCCGAGCCGGAGTGGATGCTCAAGCTCCGCCTCAAGGGCCTGAAGCTCTTCGGCAAGAAGCCCATGCCCACCTGGGGCTCGGACCTGTCGGGCATCGACTTCGACAACATCAAGTACTTCGTCCGCTCCACCGAGCAGCAGGCCGCCTCGTGGGACGACCTGCCCGAGGACATCAAGAACACGTACGACAAGCTGGGCATCCCGGAGGCCGAGAAGCAGCGCCTCGTCGCGGGTGTCGCGGCCCAGTACGAGTCCGAGGTCGTCTACCACCAGATCCGTGAGGACCTGGAGGAGCAGGGCGTCATCTTCCTGGACACCGACACGGCGCTCAAGGAGCACCCCGAGCTGTTCCAGGAGTACTTCGGCACCGTGATCCCGGCGGGCGACAACAAGTTCGCCTCGCTGAACACGGCGGTCTGGTCCGGCGGCTCGTTCATCTACGTGCCGAAGGGCGTGCACGTGGAGATCCCGCTGCAGGCGTACTTCCGGATCAACACCGAGAACATGGGCCAGTTCGAGCGGACGCTGATCATCGTCGACGAGGACGCCTACGTCCACTACGTCGAGGGCTGCACCGCGCCGATCTACAAGTCGGACTCGCTGCACTCCGCGGTCGTCGAGATCATCGTCAAGAAGGGCGCCCGCTGCCGCTACACGACCATCCAGAACTGGTCGAACAACGTCTACAACCTGGTCACCAAGCGCGCCGTGGCCTACGAGGGCGCGACCATGGAGTGGGTCGACGGCAACATCGGCTCCAAGGTGACCATGAAGTACCCCGCCGTCTACCTGATGGGTGAGCACGCCAAGGGCGAGACCCTGTCCATCGCCTTCGCGGGCGAGGGCCAGCACCAGGACGCGGGCGCCAAGATGGTCCACATGGCCCCCCGCACCTCGTCGAACATCGTCTCCAAGTCGGTGGCGCGCGGCGGCGGCCGCACCTCCTACCGCGGTCTGATCGAGATCGGCGAGGGCGCCGAGGGCTCCAAGTCCAATGTGCTCTGTGACGCCCTGCTCGTCGACACGATCTCCCGCTCGGACACCTACCCGTATGTGGACGTCCGCGAGGACGACGTGTCCATGGGCCATGAGGCGACCGTCTCCAAGGTCAGCGACGACCAGCTCTTCTACCTGATGAGCCGCGGTCTGTCCGAGGACGAGGCCATGGCGATGATCGTGCGCGGCTTCGTCGAGCCGATCGCGCGCGAGCTGCCCATGGAGTACGCGCTGGAGCTCAACCGGCTGATCGAGCTGCAGATGGAGGGCGCGGTCGGCTGACGCCACCCCCTTCCGGCCCCGGCGGGGGCACCGTCCTCCGCCCGGGCATCCCGTTCAGGCCCATCAGGCAGAAAGAGAGCAGTACGACAGCCATGGCTGAAACCATCCCGGCCGGATCCACCACGGACGGCGTCATCCAGGTGGGCCAGCCCACCGATGCCCGGGTGAGCGCGCCCGCGTCGTACGACGTGGCCGACTTCCCGGTGCCCCATGGCCGCGAGGAGGACTGGCGGTTCACCCCCCTGGAGCGGCTGCGCGGTCTCCATGACGGCACGGCTGTCGCCGACGGCGGCGTCAAGGTCGAGGTGACCGCCCCCGAGGGCGTCACGGTCGAGACCGTGGGCCGTGACGACGCACGCCTGGGGAAGGCCGGCAAGCCGGTGGACCGGGTGGCGGCCCAGGCGTACAGCTCCTTCGAGAAGGCGTCGGTCGTCTCGGTGCCCAAGGAGACGGTGCTCACCGAGCCGGTGCGGATCGCCGTGCACGGCGAGGGCGGCACCGCCTTCGGCCACCAGGTGGTCGAGGTCGGCGCCTTCGCCGAGGCGGTCGTGGTCATCGACCACACCGGTGACGCCACCCTCGCCGCCAATGTGGAGTACCTGATCGGCGACGGCGCCAAGCTCACCGTGGTCTCGATCCAGGACTGGGACGACACCGCGGTTCACGCCGGTCAGCACACCGCGCTGGTCGGCCGGGACGCCACCTTCAAGTCCGTGGTCGTCACCTTCGGCGGCGATCTGGTGCGGCTCCACCCGCGCGTCGTCTACGGCGCCCCGGGCGGTGAGGCCGAGCTGTACGGCGTGTACTTCACCGACAACGGCCAGCACCAGGAGCACCGGCTCTTCATCGACCACGACACCCCGCACTGCCGGAGCAACGTGGCCTACAAGGGCGCGCTGCAGGGCGCCGAGGCGCACGCGGTGTGGATCGGCGATGTGCTGATCCGGGCCGCCGCGGAGGGCACCGACACCTACGAGCTCAACCGGAACCTGGTCCTCACCGACGGCGCCCGGGTCGACTCGGTGCCGAACCTGGAGATCGAGACCGGTGAGATCGTCGGCGCCGGTCACGCGAGCGCGACCGGCCGCTTCGAGGACGAGCAGCTCTTCTACCTGATGGCGCGCGGCATCCCGGCCGACGAGGCCCGCCGTCTGGTCGTCCGCGGCTTCTTCGCCGAGCTCGTCCAGCAGATCGGGATCCCCGACCTGGAGGAGCGGCTCATCGCCAAGATCGAGGCCGAGCTGGAGGCGTCCGTAGGATGACCAACACCTTCGTACGCGCCTGTGCGCTGGACGAACTCGAGGACGACACCCCCAAGCGGGTCGAGCTCGAGGGCGTGCCCGTGGCACTGGTGCGCACCGAGGGCGAAGTGTTCGCGGTCAACGACATCTGCTCGCATGCGAACGTCTCGCTGTCCGAGGGCGAGGTGGAGGACTGCCAGATCGAGTGCTGGCTGCACGGCTCCAGCTTCGACCTGCGCACCGGCAAGCCGTCCGGCCTCCCCGCGACGCGCCCGGTCCCCGTATACCCCGTAAAGATCGAAGGGGACGATGTGCTCGTCTCCGTCACCCAGGAGTCCTGAGGCACCCATGGCCACGCTTGAGATCCACGACCTGCACGTTTCCGTCGACGCCGAGGGCGGCCCCCGCGAGATCCTGCGCGGTGTCGACCTGACCGTGAAGCAGGGCGAGACGCACGCCATCATGGGCCCCAACGGCTCCGGCAAGTCCACCCTCGCCTACTCGCTCGCCGGGCACCCGAAGTACACGATCACCGGCGGCACCGTGACGCTGGACGGCGAGGACGTGCTCGCGATGTCCGTCGACGAGCGCGCCCGCGCCGGTGTCTTCCTCGCCATGCAGTACCCGGTCGAGGTGCCCGGCGTCTCCGTCTCCAACTTCCTGCGCACCTCCGCGACCGCGATCCGCGGCGAGGCGCCCAAGCTGCGCACCTGGGTGAAGGAGGTCAAGGAGGCCATGGAGCGCCTCAACATCGACCCGTCCTTCGCCGAGCGGAATGTGAACGAGGGCTTCTCCGGCGGTGAGAAGAAGCGCCACGAGATCCTCCAGCTGGAGCTGCTGAAGCCGGCCATCGCGATCCTCGACGAGACCGACTCCGGCCTCGACGTCGACGCACTGCGGGTGGTCTCCGAGGGCGTCAACCGGGTCCGTGAGGCGGGCCAGGTCGGCACCCTGCTGATCACCCACTACACCCGCATCCTGCGGTACATCAAGCCCGATCACGTCCACGTCTTCGCGGCGGGCCGGATCGCCGAGTCCGGCGGCCCGGAGCTCGCCGACAAGCTGGAAGAAGAGGGCTACGAGGCGTACGTGAAGGGAGGCGCATCCGAGTGACACAGCTGCCGGGCCTCCTCGACACCGAGGCGATCCGCAAGGACTTCCCGATCCTGGACCGTGTCGTCCACGACGGCAAGAAGCTCGTCTACCTGGACAACGCGGCGACGTCGCAGAAGCCGCGCCAGGTGCTGGACGTGCTCAACGACTACTACGAGCGCTCCAACGCCAATGTGCACCGCGGCGTCCATATGCTCGCCGAGGAGGCCACGGAGCTGTACGAGGGCGCCCGCGACAAGGTCGCCGCCTTCATCAACGCTCCCAGCCGCGACGAGGTGATCTTCACCAAGAACGCCTCGGAGTCGCTGAACCTGGTCGCCAACATGCTCGGCTGGGCCGACGAGCCCTACCGGGTGGACCAGGAAACCGAGATCGTCATCACCGAGATGGAGCACCACTCCAACATCGTTCCGTGGCAGCTGCTCTCGCAGCGCACCGGCGCGAAGCTGAAGTGGTTCGGCCTCACCGAGGACGGCCGGCTCGACCTGTCGGAGATAGAGCAGGTCATCACCGAGAAGACCAAGGTCGTCTCGTTCGTGCTGGTCTCCAACATCCTCGGCACGGTCAACCCGGTCGAGGCGATCGTCCGCCGCGCCCAGGACGTCGGCGCCCTCGTGGTGATCGACGCCTCCCAGGCCGCCCCGCACATGCTGCTGGACGTGCAGGCGCTCCAGGCCGACTTCGTGGCCTTCACCGGCCACAAGATGTGCGGCCCGACCGGTATCGGTGTGCTGTGGGGCCGCCAGGAGCTGCTGGAGGACCTGCCTCCGTTCCTCGGCGGCGGCGAGATGATCGAGACCGTCTCGATGCATTCGTCCACCTACGCCCCGGCGCCGCACAAGTTCGAGGCCGGTACGCCCCCGATCGCCCAGGCCGTCGGCCTCGGCGCGGCCGTGGACTACCTCACCTCGATCGGCATGGACAACATCACCCGCCATGAGCACGCCCTCACGCACTATGCGGTCGGCAGGCTCCTGGAGGTGCCGGACCTGCGCATCATCGGCCCCACCACGGCCGAGGAGCGCGGCGCCACGATCTCCTTCACGCTCGGCGACATCCACCCCCACGACGTGGGCCAGGTGCTCGACGAGCAGGGAATCGCGGTCCGGGTCGGCCACCACTGCGCCCGCCCCGTATGCCTGCGCTATGGAATTCCGGCGACCACCCGAGCGTCGTTCTATCTGTACTCCACTCCGGCCGAGGTCGACGCCTTGGTGGAGGGCCTGGAGCACGTACGGAACTTCTTCGGGTAGGGGCGTGCCGCGTGAAGCTGGATTCGATGTACCAGGACGTGATCCTGGACCACTACAAGAACCCCCATGGAAGGGGCCTGAGGGACGGCGACGCAGAGGTACACCATGTCAATCCCACCTGCGGTGACGAGATCACGCTCCGGGTGCGGCTTGACGGCGAGACCATCGAGGACGTGAGCTACGAGGGCCAGGGCTGTTCCATCAGCCAGGCCAGCGCCTCCGTGCTCAATGAGCTGCTGGTGGGCAAGGAGCTGGCCGAGGCCCGCAGGATCCAGGAGACCTTCCTGCACCTGATGCAGTCCAAGGGCAAGGCCGAGCCGGACGACGCCATGGAGGAGGTGCTGGAGGACGCGATCGCGTTCGCCGGTGTCTCCAAGTACCCGGCCCGTGTGAAATGCGCCCTGCTGAGCTGGATGGCATGGAAGGACGCCACGGCACAGGCACTGGGTGAGACCGCCGGAGGGAAGACCGCATGAGTGACAACGTGACCACCACCAAGCCCGCCAGCGAGGAAGAGGTCCGCGAGGCCCTGTACGACGTCGTGGACCCCGAGCTGGGCATCGACGTGGTCAACCTCGGGCTGATCTACGGCATTCACATCGACGACGCGAACATCGCGACGATCGACATGACGCTGACCTCGGCGGCGTGTCCGCTGACCGACGTCATCGAGGACCAGGCCAAGTCCGCGACCGACGGTATCGTCAACGAGCTCCGGATCAACTGGGTCTGGATGCCGCCGTGGGGCCCGGACAAGATCACCGACGATGGACGTGAGCAGCTGCGCGCCCTCGGCTTCAACGTCTGACCTCTCGCCTCCTGGGCTTGTGTGAGCGGCCCCCGTGCTTCGGCGCGGGGGCCGTTTCGTATGGCGTGGATCGTTGCGTACGCCCGTACGCATCGTTGTGTACACTTGTACGCATGGGATATGTGACGCTCTCCGGGGCCATCCTGGCCGAGATCCTGGCGACCACCTCCATGAAGTACAGCGAAGGCTTCAGCAGGCTCTGGCCCTCGCTGGCCACCGGCGCGGGCTATCTGCTGTCCTTCGTGCTGCTCGCGCACACGCTCAAGACCATCTCCGTCAGCACCGCCTACGCCATATGGGCCGGGGCCGGGACCGCCGTCATCGCCGCGATCGGCATGCTCTTCCTGGGGAGGCGATGACCGCCGCCAAGGTGCTCGGCGTGCTGCTGGTCATCGCCGGAGTGGTGGTGCTCAATCTGAACGGCGCCCACTGATGGGCCGCCGCTACGACCCCGAGCGGCGGCAGCGGATCATCGACGCCGCGGCCGCCGTGGTCCGCGAGAGCGGCATCGGGGGGCTCGGCCACCGGGCCGTGGCCGCCGCGGCCGATGTGCCGCTGGGCTCGACGACCTACCATTTCGCGACCCTCGACGACCTGCTGATCGCGGCGCTCCGCCAGATCAACGCGGAGTGGCTGGCGGAGGTGGAGAGCTGGGTGGAGGGCGTCGATCCGGCCGCACCGCCGGCGGACGAGCTGGCCCGGTGGCTGGAGGATCAGCTCACGGGCGACCGGGCGCGGATGGAGCTGGAGTACGAGCTGTACTTCGCCGCGTTGCGCCATGAGAGGCTGCGTCCGCTCGCCGCCGAGTGCCTGGACGAGATGGCCCGGATGCTGACGCGACTGGTGCCCGACGCGACCACGGCGCGCGCCGTGGTGGCTCTGATCGACGGGCTGACCCTGCAGGTGCTGCTGGCGGACCGCCCGTACGACCGGGAGGGCACGAGCGCGGCGCTGGCGCGGATCATGGGCGTGGACGGCGACAACGGGCCGCCCGCCGGTTGAGTCCGCGGACGACCGGCCGCCCGGGCTCGCCCGCTGAGACCGGTTCGCCTCCCGGCCCCGCCTCCGGTTAGCGTTCTGACCATGACCGATGCATCCACCACCGCCCCCACCGGCGCCGTCGCCGCCGGTCTCGCCACCCTCACCGAGGACGGCACCGTTCTGGACACCTGGTTCCCGGCCCCCGAGCTGGCCGCCGAGCCCGGCCCGGCCGGGACCGAGCGGCTCGACGCCGAGCGGACCGCGCAGCTGCTGGGCGAGACCGCCCTCAAGGCGGTCGGGCCGGATCCCCGGCGCGGCGTCGAGGTCGTCGCCGTCCGCACGGTCATCGCCTCGCTGGACGAGAAGCCGCTGGACGCGCACGACGTCTATCTGCGGCTGCATCTGCTCAGCCACCGGCTGGTCAAGCCGCACGGCCTGAGCCTGGACGGCCAGTTCGGCCTGCTCGCCAACGTCGCCTGGACCTCGCTCGGCCCCGTCGCCGCCGACCGGGTGGAGCGGGCCCGACTTGCCGCCCGCGCCGAGGGGCTGTACCTCTCGGTGACCAGTGTCGACAAGTTCCCCCGGATGACCGACTACGTCGTCCCCGCCGGCGTCCGCATCGGCGACGCCGACCGGGTCCGCCTCGGCGCCCACCTCGCCCCCGGGACCACGGTCATGCACGAGGGCTTCGTCAACTTCAACGCCGGCACGCTGGGCACCTCCATGGTCGAGGGCCGGATCAGCGCGGGCGTCGTGGTCGGCGACGGCTCCGACATCGGCGGCGGCGCCTCGATCATGGGCACCCTCTCCGGCGGCGGCAAGCAGACGATCACCATCGGCGAGCGCTGCCTGCTCGGCGCCGAGGCGGGCCTGGGCATTCCGCTCGGCGACGACTGCATCGTCGAGGCGGGGCTGTATGTGACGGCGGGCACCCGCGTCACCCTTCCGGACGGCAAGATCGCCAAGGCCCTGGAGCTCTCCGGCGCCGACAACCTCCTCTTCCGCCGCAACTCCATCACCGGCGCGGTCGAGGCGCTGCCCCGCACCGGTTCCTGGGGTGGGCTGAACGAGGCGCTGCACAGCCACAACTGAGTTGGCCGGGGTTCGCCCCCCTGTGTTTCGTTGTCGAGTGCGGGCCGGTGGGTGGTGTTGTGCCCACCCGTTCCGCCAGGGGGCACCTCCAGCGGTAGCTGGGGGAGGAACGATTACCCACAACAGCGGCGCCACCTGCCGGTAGTACCCGGGGGTGCGGGAGGCAAGAGCCCCCCGCGCCCCCGGAAGGGTTTTCTCAGGGGCGCACCCGCACCACCTGCGGGTCGTGGTCGCTGGACTGGTCCGCGAACTCGGCGTTGATGTGCACGATGTCGTAGTCGGCACGGCGCAGCGCGCGGCTGGTCAGGATGTGGTCCAGCACCTGCGAATTGCCGTTGTAGACATAGCCGTAGCGCTCGTCCCTCGGCAGCCGGGTCACCAGGTCGGTGAGCACACCGCCGTTGGTGAGGTCGGCCAGCGCGGGCGAGAACTGGTAGTCGTTGAGGTCGCCCGCGACCACCACCGCCGCCTTCGGGTCGGCGTTCAGCAGCGCCTTGACGAAGGTGTTGACCGCCGTGGCCTGTCCGGTGCGCTGGGTCTCCGAGGAGCGGGCCGGGGGCTGGAAGCGGCTGTCCAGACCCTGGTCGCCGCCCTTGGAGTTGAAGTGGTTCGCGACCACGAACACCGGGCGGCCGCGGAAGGAGAACTGCCCGACCAGCGGCTTGCGGCTGGCCTTCCAGACGCCGTTCGCCGGGTCGATACGGCCGGGGGAGGCCGACAGCGTGGCCTTGCCGCCCTTCTTCTCGACCGTCACCGGGGTGGTGGAGTCGCCGCCGGGGATGTCGGTGAAGGAGACCCGCTCCGGGTTGTAGAGGAACGCCACGCGGATGTTGCCGCCCGGCTCGCCGCCGTCCTGGTCGTCAACCGGGTCGATCTGGCGCCACTCGTACGAGGGGCCGCCCGCCGCCTTGATCGCGTCGGTGAGCTTGGTCAGCGTGGCGTCGGCCCCCACCACCGAGTCGTTCGTGGCGCCGTTGTCGTCCTGGACCTCCTCCAGCGCGACGATGTCCGGCGAGGCGAGGTGCTCCACCAGCCCGGTGGCCAGCCGGTCGAACTTCGACTGGGCGGTCTTGGGGGAGAGGTTCTCCACGTTGTAGGTGGCGATGGAGAGTTCGTCCGCCTTCTGCTCGCGGGTGCTTTCCCGCTTCGGGCCGTGGTCGGCCGGCTCGCCCATCGTGGTGGCCGCGAGCGTGTAGCCGCCGAAGTTGTCGTAGTCCAGCGGCCCGGCCGTGGTGCCGGTCAGCGCGTCGCCGACATCCGCGACGGGGAAGGGGTGCTCGGCGTAAGGGAGGAGGGAGACCACCTTCACCCGGCCCGCGTTGGGGTCGCGGTACGAGCCGTAGAGGGCGCCGCCGCGCGCGGTCCGCCGGTGGCGGGGCTCGGCGGTGACCCACAGCTCCTTGTAGGTGTTGGTCGCGCCGACCACGGGGGCGTTCTCGACCGAGACCCGCATGCCTTCAAGCGACTCGTAGCGGTCCAGGGCGTACGAGCGCGGCCGCAGCGTCAGCCCCTCGATGGAGTCGCCGCCCGCGTCCGGGGTGTAGCGGTCGGGGATGGTGGAGGGGTTGAGCCGGTACGCGGCGGGCAGCGCATTGCCGGAGGACCGGACCGTCCAGGTGGCCTTGGAGATCTCGGTGAGCGACTGCAGACCGGCGTCCTTGCCGCCCGGGTAGTACTCGGACACCGTCCCGGAGACCAGCACCGAGTGGCCCACGGCGACCGAGGGCGTGGTCGATCCGGTGAAGACGAAGATCGCCTCGCTGGTGGCCGCGTCCCGGTCGGGCTCGGCGTCCTGGATCCAGAAGCCGCGCGACGAGCCGAAGGCACGTATCGCCGTGACCGTGCCGGGGACCTGGGTCACCTGCTGTCCGGCGAGCGGGGATATCCGGGTGCTGCCCTGGATGTCATGGATGCGGATCTCGGCGGCGGAGGCCGACGAGGGCACGACGAGCAGCCCGGCCGCGAGGGCGGAGGCGGCGACGGCGGTGACGGCGACGGGTCCGCGCGGTGCGCGAAGGGACATGGTGGTGGCCTCCGGAAAGGAGTGAACGGCGAGGAAATCGCCTCTACGCGCGTCAATCTCTTTCCTGGGCGCGGAAGTTGTCAAGACAGGACGGGTGGCGTGCGGATGGCGGGAGCGGGGCGGGAGCATGAACGAGGGGGCGCCGCCCGCCCCCTCGCCCCGGCCGGTTCCCGCAGCCCGCCGGCCGAATTCACCGCCTGCCGCGGTGCGGGATCGGGGGCGGGATCGGGCGCGGGACCACATCGGGACGAAAGTGCCGTCCCGTTCCGTCTACGCTGGGGTCCGGGCCGTGCCGTGGCGCCCGTGCCCGTACACCCGCATACCCGTACCCCCATGGCTCCACAGCGGGGTCCTGAGACCCATAGCCTCATAGCTCCACAGCCCCCACAGCCCCATAGCCCCACAGCCCCGCGACTTCCGCGCCCCGAGGAGTGACGTCCGCCCATGCCAGAAGAGCGCCCCACCATGCCGCCCGTGCGGCTTCGCACCGACGCGGAACTCGCGCGGGACGCACTCGCCGCGCCGCTCCTCGCCCGCGCGGTCCGGCTCGCCCGCTGGGCCGAGCCGGGGAAGCCGGTGGCGTCGGGCGGGGTGCTGCCGGAGAGCGAGCTGCGGGCGGCGATCGAGCTGCTGGGGCTGTCGGGGGACGAGGACGGGCCCGAGCACACGGCGCAGGCGTGGCAGCTCGCCGTCGACACCGGGCTGGTCGAGATCGACGAGTCCGAGGAGGCGTCGGCCGCCGCGGCGGCCGCGGGCTCTGATGGCGACGGCGACGGTAAGGGTGACGGCGACGGCGCGGACGGCGCGGCGCCGCTCGGGGACGAGTTCTCCGCCCTCGCGATCAGCGGCGAGGAGCTGCGCCTGATCACCGAGGGCGGCCCCCGCGACATCCTGGACATCTGGCTCGACGGCTTCGAGACGGTGCTGGCCGACGCCGCCGCCCCCGACCTGGGCGACATCGCCGCCCAGATCAGCGAGGGCGGTGAGCTCGACCTCGACGCGATCGACTGGAACCCGGAGGAGGAGGCCGAGTTCCTCGACGGGGTGCTGGGCAACCTCTATCTGCTGACCGCCCTGGACGAGGAGGCCGCCGCGGCCTCCGTACCGCTGCCCGCGCTGGCCGCCTCCATGATCGTCCCCGAGGACATGGACGAGCCCACCGACGACATCCTCGAAGAGGTCTCCGAGGCGATGGTGCGGCTGGACGACCAGTTCCGGCTGCTCGCCCCGACCGGTCTCATCGACTACCAGCCGGTGGACGAGGCGCTGATCCAGGAGGTCGACGGCGAGGGCCGGATCCAGGAGCCCGAGACCGCCGAGGAGCTGGAGGACGAGGACGTCTCCCGCTACGGCATGGTGCGACTCACCCCGCTCGGCATCTACGCCGTACGGGCCCGGATGATCGAGGCGGGCATCGACGCCCCGGCCGTCGGCGACCTGGCCGACAAGGGCGCCGACATCCTGCTCGACGCGCTCCCCGGCCATCCCGAGCCCGCCGCGCAGGCCGAGGCCGAGCAGTGGCTGGCCCGCCATACGCCCGAGGAGGCCGCCCGCGAGCTGCTCGCCGCCGCCCGCGGCGACGACGAGGGCGCACCGCTGCGCCGCCTCACCTGCCAGCAGACGCTCTCGCTGGTCGGTACCGAGGCCGAGCCCGCCCTGCGCGAGGTGCTCGACGACCGCCACCTGGGCGGGCTGGCCCGGGTCTGGCTGGCCGAGCACGGGGTGGCGGGCGTCCCGGAGCCGTCGGAGGCGATGGTCTTCTGGCTGACCGTGGACACCCTCGCGGCCCAGCTCGCCACCGAGGGCGACTCGGCGGAGCTGCGGGACCTGGTGCGCGGCCTGGTCGACCAGTCCGGGAGCTTCTTCGACTCGGCGTGGCGGGTGGACCACCCGGCGACCGCGGAAGTCCTGGAGGCGATGGGCCGGCTGCACCCGGACAAGCAGGCCGCCAAGGAGGCCCGCAAGGCGGCCTTCAAGGCCCGCTCAAGGGCATAGCCACGCGGGGGCTTCACCGTGGCCGCAGGCGCCGGATCTTGCCGCCTGCGGCGGGCTGTTCCCCTCCCCGCCCCTTCCCGAAACCGGGGCTCCGCCCCAGACCCCGAGGTCCCGGGGCGAAGCCCTGGTGAGGGGCGCGGTCGGGCAGGCTGTGCCCGTGCCCGCGCCTTCTCGTGGCACCGATGTGCGGCTCCGTCGCGTGGTGGCGCTCTGTGCCGGACCCCGGACCCCGAACCCCGGGGTTCGGGGGTGGAGCCCTGGTGACGGGTGCGGTCGGGGGCGGCTGGCGTCTCTGCGCTTTCCCGCGGCATCGCTATGCGGTTCCGCCGCGGCCCCCGGGGTCCAGGGGCGGAGCCCCCTGGTATCGGGAAGGGGCGGGGAGGGGAAAGATCCGCCGGGTACCCCCTGGCGTGGGCGTGGGCGCAGGGGGGGCTGGCCCCGTCCCGGGGCCGGGCGGCGCTTGTGTGTCGCGGCCCGGTGCGGGCCTCCGCCCGCTGGGCGGGCGTGCCGCCGGGCGGCACGCCCCCTCCGCCGCGCCGGAGGCCACGCGCGCGGCGCCGGGCCCGCGAGGGGCCCGCCCCCGCCGCGCGGCCGGAAGGTTGCGCGCTGACCAGAGCCGTATCGGCCTACGCTCCGTATAGGGGGTCGGCGGTCATTCGTCCCTTGATGTCGCGCTCCGTTCAACTGATGTTCGGCCTGGGGCGGGAACGTATGGCCGCAGTCGGAGGCCACCATCCTGCGTTCAGGAGAAGACATGTCGCTCAGCCGAAGAGACTTCGCGAAGCGTTCCGCGTACACCGGGGCCGGGGTTGCCCTGGTCGGAAGCGCGGGGGTGCTCGCCACCGCCCCCGGCGCGCTCGCCGCTGAGGCGACCGACGCGGGCGCCGCGGGCGTTGCGGGCCACCATGGGCACGGCGGCGCGTCGCTCGGCTACGGTCCGCTCGTCGAGGATCCCAAGGGCATCCTGGCGCTGCCCAAGGGGTTCCGCTACAAGATCATCACTCGCACCGGTGAGACAAAGCTGGAGTCCGGCGAGTCCACCCCGTCCAACCACGACGGCACCGCCACCTTCGAGGGTTCGCGCGGTGCGACGCTGCTGGTCAACAATCACGAGCTGGCCGGTCCCCGCAGCGACTGGCCGCACCCGGTCCCGCTGATCGAGGGGCTGGTCTACGACCCGGCGGCCTCCGGCGGCTGCACCGTCGTCGAGGTCTCCAAGCACGGAGACCATGTCACCGAGTGGGTCGGCATCGCGGGCACCGCCACCAACTGCGCCGGTGGACGCACCCCCTGGGGCACCTGGCTGACCTGCGAGGAGACCGAGGACAAGGCCGGCCAGAACGGCATGACCAAGGACCACGGCTACGTCTTCGAGGTCGACCCGCACGACCGGAAGGCCAACCGCGACCCGAAGCCGATCAAGGCCCTGGGCCGGTACGCCCACGAGGCCGTCGTCGTGGACCCGGGGCGCGGCCACCTCTACCTCACCGAGGACGCCTCCGGCCCGAATGGCCTCCTCTACCGCTGGGTGCCGCCGCACGGCTTCGAGCACGGCCGCGGCAAGCTCGACCGGCTCAAGGACGACGCGGGCGTGCTCCAGGCCCCCAAGTGCTACGACTCGGGCGGCAACTTCGTGGACGACCTGTCCCGCGCCACCAAGACCGGCACGGTCTACGGCGTGGACTGGGAGACGGTGCCGGACCGCGACGCGAAGACCGTGTCGGTGCGCAAGCAGTTCAAGGACGGTGAGATCACCCGGGCGCGCAAGCTCGAGGGCATGTGGTGGGCCGATGGCGGCGCGTACATCGTCTCCTCGTTCGCCCGTGAGGAGAGCCCGGTCCAGCACGACGGCCAGGTCTGGTTCTACGACCCCAAGCGCCGCACCCTCACCCTCAAGGTGCTGCTCGGCGTCAACCCCGACCCGTCGAAGGACGGCGCCTTCGACGGGCCGGACAACATCACCGTCTCGCCGTACGGCGGTCTGGTCATCGCCGAGGACGGCGAGGGCATCCAGCACCTCTTCGGCGCCACCGAGGACGGCCGGACGTACCCGATCGCGCGCAACGACCTGAACATCGGCACCGCGGAGGAGCCGGAGTTCAGCGAGTTCACCGGCGTGGTCTTCTCGCCCGACGGATCGACGCTCTACGCCAACATCCAGGTGCCGGGCATCATGCTCGCGATCACCGGCCCCTGGCGCCGCCAGCGCTGACGCAGGTCGATCGGGCCGAAGTGACGATGGGCCGAAGTGACGAGAGGGCCGGGGGGAATCCTCCCGGCCGGGGGATGCGTTGACGTGGGGGTGACCTCACGCCTGCGCACCACCCCCTTCTCCATCCTGGACCGCTCCCGCACCCGCCAGGGCCGGGAGCGGTCGCAGGCGCTGCGCGACACCGTACGGTTCGCCCAGCAGGCCGAGGCCCTGGGCTATCACCGCTTCTGGGTCTCCGAGCACCACAGCGTGCCCGGCGTCGCCGGTTCGGCGCCCACGGTGCTGGCGTCCGCCGTCGCGGCGGCGACGGTCCGCATCCGGGTGGGCACGGGCGGGGTGATGCTGCCGAACCACCGCCCGCTGGTCGTCGCGGAGCAGTTCGGGGTGCTCGAATCCCTCTTCCCGGGCCGGATCGACATGGGCCTGGGCCGCTCCGTCGGCTTCACCGACGGTATCCGCCGCGCCCTGGGCACCGAGAAGGACGCCGCGCAGGACTTCGGCGCCCAACTGGACGAGCTGCTCGGCTGGTTCACCGGCGAGCAAGGCGCCTACCCCCAGGTGCACGCCCACCCGGCGGAGGGGCTGCGGCCGCCCGTCTTCGTCCTGGCCACCGGCGCGGGCGCGGATGTGGCGGCGCGGGCCGGGCTGTCCCTGGTGATCGGCGATCTGCGGGGCCGGGACGAGATGCTGCGCGCGATCGACCGCTACCGCGCGGGCTTCCGCCCCTCGGCGTGGTCCTCCGCCCCGTATGTCGTCGTCTCGGGCAATGTCGCGGTCGCCGGCACGGCGGAGGAGGCCCGCAGGCTGCTGCTCCCCGAGGCATGGGCGATGGCCTACTCCCGCACCCACGGCGTCTTCCCGCCGCTGGCCCCGGCTGCGGAGATCGAGGCCCGGGAGATGACCGAGAAGGAGCGCGGCTTCTACGAGCGGGGCCTGCGCGGCCAGTTGTACGGCACGGAGGACGAGGTCGCCGCCGCGCTCGACGAGCTGATCGAGCGCAGCGACGCCGACGAGGTGCTGGTCACCACGAGCACCTACGACCGCGAGGCCCTGCTGGATTCGTACCGGCGCCTGGCCCGCGTGGCCGGGCTGTCGGGCGACCTCGACCCCGTCTCTGTCCCCGGCTCCGGTCCCGGCCGGGTGTCAGAGGGCCTTCCCGGCGGGCTTGGCCATGCCGCGCACGGTGCGTGAGTCCACGTACTCACCCATCGCGGTCATCTCCCACTCGCCCGAGAACTGCTTGATCAGCTTCGCCATCATCACACCCGTGCGCGGCTCGGCGTGGGTGAGGTCGAAGCGGACCAGCTCCTCGCCGGACTGGGCGTCGAGCAGGCGGCAGTACGCCTTGGCCACATCGGTGAACTTCTGGCCGGAGAAGGAGTTGACCGTGAAGACCAGGCCGGTGACCTCGGGCGGGAGGCCGCCGAGGTGGACGGTGATGGACTCGTCGTCGCCTCCGCCCTCACCGGTGAGGTTGTCGCCGGAGTGCTGAATGGCGCCGTTGAGGATGGCCAGCTTGCCGAAGAAGCAGGCGTCGATCTTCTTGCGGTCGACACCGAAGGCGATCACGGACGCGTCCAGGTCGATGTCCTTGCCGCGGAAGGCGGGCTCCCAGCCCAGGCCCATCTTCACTGAGCTGAGCAACGGACGGCCGCCCTTGACCAGCGACACCGTCTGGTTCTTCTGCAGGCTGACGCGGCCCTTGTCCAGGTTGATCTTCCCGCTGGCCGGGGCCGGTGCGGCGGCGGGCGGCGCGGCAGGGGCGGCGGCCGGCGGGGCGGCCGGCATAGGCGGCGGGGGCTGGAAACCGGCGGGCGGGCCGCTCGGCGGGGCCGGCGCCTGGGCGGCGGGGGCGGCGGGCTCCTCGACCGACACCCCGAAGTCGGTGGCGATGCCCGCCAGGCCGTTGGCATACCCCTGCCCGACCGCGCGCACCTTCCACGCCCCATTGCGCCGGTAGACCTCCACGATCACCAGCGCGGTCTCGCTGCCCAGCTGCGGCGGGGTGAAGGAGGCGATCACCGCGCCGTCGTCGGCGCCGCGCACGGTGGCGGTCGGCTCGGTGCCCGCGAACGTCGCCCCGGGCGCGTCCAGACTCGCGGTCACCACGATCTTCTCGATGTCGGCGGGGACGGCGGCGGTGTCCACGGTGATGGTGTCGCCCGCGCCCGCCGCACCGGCGCGATGGGTCACCCCGGGTCCTGCGGGCTGGTTGTAGAAGACGAAGTCGTCGTCGGAGCGCACCTTGCCGTTGGCGGTGAGCAGCAGGCCCGATACGTCGAGCCGCACCGGAGCGGTGACGTCAACCGCCACGCGCGCGACGGAGAGGGGGAGGTTCGAGCCGGGTGTCATAGCGGTCATGCCCGGGGTAACGAACGTCCCCGCTTTACGGTTCCTTGACCTGCGTCTGACTTCCGTCAAGACTCGCCCCGCGGGGCTCGGCCTGAGGTCGCCCGTGAGCTGCCTCGACGTGGCCGGGCCGTACCCCCCGACGTGCTCGGGCCCCGGTCGCCCTGTCCCAGTCGCCCCGGTCCGGCTGTCGGTGGCCCCCGCCATCATGGTCCGCATGAGGACCGAGCCCGACGCGCTGCACACCCTGGCCCGCACCCACCTGCCCGCCGACCTCGCCGCCCGCTGGACCGGGCTGCTGCGCCCGGCCGCCCACCTCCGCCCGGCCGGGGCGGCCGATCCGGTCGTCGGCCGGCTCGGTGGGCTGCCCCGGCTGCCCGAGGGCACGGACTGGCCGGTGTGGGAGGGGCACGGGCCGTTGGGTTTCGTCGCGGAACTGGACTGCGCCGCACTGCCTGGCGGGGAGCTGGACATACCGCTGCCCGCCGACGGCCGCCTGGCCTTCTTCTACTACGGCGACGAGGACGACGACGCGCTGGTCGACACCGCCGACCCGGACACCTGGGCCGGTGCCCGCGTGCTCCACCTCCCGCCCGCGTCCGCCGACGCGCCCGTACGGCCCGCACCGGCCGGTCTCACCCCCTACCCGGAGCTGCCGCTGACCGTCCGTATGGCCCCGAGCGCCCCCGACTTCGATCTGCCCGCGCTGACCGCCGCGTGCGGCGAGGACGCGTTTCCGGACGCGTTCGAGAGGGCGATATGGGACCACCAGAGCGGCGTGGCCCATCAGATCGGCGGCCATGCCCAGGCCGTTCAGGGCGCGGTGGAGGTCGTGGTGGCCCATGGCGCGCTGGGCGGACGGGATGTGTCGTGGGAGGACCCACGGCTGGACGAGGAGGCGGGGCGCTGGGTGCTCCTCGCGCAGTTCGACTCCGACGAGGACGCGGACATGATGTGGGGCGACTGCGGCGCGCTGTACTGGCTGATCCGCCCCGACGACCTCGCCGCGGGCCGCTTCGAGAAGGCCATGTGCACCTGGCAGTGCTGCTGACGGCCTTTGCCGCCCCGGCAAAACCCGTTGGGGATCCGTCGGGTGCCGATCGATTCTGCGGACTGATCCCGTCAGGGCGGCCGACCCCTCAGGGAGGCCGACCGGTCAGAAAGGCACCCACCCATGCATGTCTTCGTCACCGGCGCGAGCGGCTACATCGGCGGCACCGTCGCCGTCCGCCTGCTCCGGGCAGGCCACCACGTCAGTGGGCTGACCCGCGATCAGGCCAAGGCCGGGCAGCTCGCCCGGCTGGGCATCGAGCCGGTGGTGGGTTCGCTCGACGACGCGGACCTCCTCGCGGCGCGGGCCCGCCGCGCCGACGCCGTGGTCAACGCGGCCGACAGCGACCACCGCGCGGCCGTGGAGACGCTCATCGCCGCCCTGGCCGGATCGGGCAAGGCGCTGATCCACACCAGCGGCTCCAGCACGGTCGGCATCGGCACGGAGGGCGAGGCGTCGGAGGCGGTTCACGACGAGGGCCTCCTGGACCCGGGATCGGCCTGGGAGCCCGACCACCCCGTCCGGGCGGCCCGGGTCGCCAACGACCGCCTGGTGCTCGGCGCGGCCGAGCGGGAGGTGCGGTCGGCGGTGCTGTGCGACAGCCTGATCTACGGACAGGGGCGGGGCCCGGGCCGGGACAGCGTCCTGATCGCCGCACTGGTGCGGCAGGCCCGCGCCGGTGGAGTGGTCCGCCAGGTCGGCCCCGGCCGCAACATCTGGTCCACCGTCCATGTCGACGACGTCGCCGACCTCTACCTCCTCGCGCTGGAGAAGACACCCCCGGGCGCCTTCTACTTCGTGGAGAACGGAGAGGAGTCGTTCGGCGCGATCGCCGAGGCCGTCGCCCGCTCCCTCGGCCTGCCCGGCCCCCGCCCCTGGGACCCCGACGCGCCGGACAACGTCTGGGACCCTCAGTTCGCCCGGCACGCCCTGGGCTCCAACAGCCGCGTACGGGCGCGCCGCGCCCGCGACCTACTCGGCTGGGACCCGCGACACCGCTCGATCACGGACTGGATCCTCCGCGAGCTGCGCTGACCGATCCGGGCTGCGGCGCACGGTGGCGGCCGTCACGCCGATCACGCACACCGCCATGCCCGCGAGGGCGGTCCATCCGGGGGCGTCCCCGAACATCGCGTAGGCCCACACCAGCGTGGTCGGGGGCGTGAGGTAGATCAGCGCGCTGGTGCCGGTGACGCCGTTGCGGCGCAGGCTCAACCAGTAGAAGCCGTAGCCGCCGACCGTGGAGAGCAGCACCGTCCAGACCACCGCGGCCCAGAAGCCCCCGCCCGCCGGGGGCGCGGCATGGCCCCCGGCGAGGGCGACCCCGGTGAACAGCACGGCACTGATGAGGCAGTGAAGCGGTATGGCGTCCACGGGGGCGAGCGGCGCCCGCGCCCTGCGTTCGAGGAAGCTCGCGGCCAGCAGCGCCGCCATGGCGGCGAAGGGCAGCCCGTACGCCCAGGCCGGCGCGGCGGCCGGACCCGCCGACAGATCGCCCTGGACGACGAGCGCGACCCCGCCGAGCCCGATGGCCAGCCCAGCCCACTGGCGCGGGCTGACCGTCTCCCCGAGCAGCCGCCCGGCCAGCGCGCCCGCCGCGAGCGGCTGCAACGCGGCGATCAGCGCGGCGGTGCCGGACGGCACGCCGAGCCCGACCGCCCAGACGATCCCGCCGAGATAGCCGCCCTGCGAGAGCGCGCCGATCGCCGCCTGCTCGGCCAGGGCGCGTGGGCGCAGTCGGCGGCGCCTGAACAGCGCCCAGGCGCCCCCCAAGATCGCCGCCGCGGCGAGGAAGCGCCACATCAGCAGGGTGTCGGCGGGGGCCTCCCGGGTGCCGAGCTCGGCTCCGATGAAGCCGGAACTCCACATCACGACGAGGCCGATGGAGGTGACGGCGGCGCTGACGGGCATGGGATGTCCTCGCTCTGGTTGGGGTCCGGGGTCTGAGGTCTGGATCTGGGGTCTGCTCCGGGTATACCGATCTGTTTAGTCCCTCATCCACTAGACTAAACAGATCGGTATACACGTCAACCCCGACCCGGAGGTGATCACGGCATGGAAGCGCCCACGGGAGTGCTCACCCCCGCCGCGCGCCGCATCCTCGACACCGCGGCCGAGCTGTTCTACGGGCAGGGGATCAACGCGGTCGGTGTGGATCTGATCGCCAAGCGCTCCGGCGTCACCAAGAAGACGCTGTACGACCGCTTCGGCTCCAAGGAGGCCCTGGTCGCCGCGTATCTGCGGGAGCGCGATGAGCGGTGGCGGGCATGGCTCACCGCCGAGGTCGAGAAGTCGCCCCCGGCGGACCGCGCCCTGGCCACGTTCGACGCGCTCGCGCTGTGGGTGGCCCGTGAGAACCCCCGCGGCTGCGGTTTCGTGAACGCGGCGGCCGAACTGCCGGACGCCGGGCACCCGGCCCGGCAGGTGATCGCCGACCAGAAGCGATGGCTGCGCGGATATCTGCGGCAGCTCTGCGAGGAGGCGGGCGTGACGGCCCCCGACGAGCTGGCGGACGAACTGCTGCTGCTCCACGAGGGCGCCACGGTGCTGAACGGACTGTCGGTGGTCGCGGACGCGGTCGGCATCGCGCGGCGGCTGGCCCTGCGGGCGCTGGAGCGGGCCAGGTAATGGCACAGTCGAATTACACAGCCCAGCCTGTCCAGTTCAAACTGGACAGGCTGGACTGAAGAAATTACCGTGACGGGCATGGCAGAGACCCCTGGCGGCATGTCCGCGTCCGCCGTGCGCGCCGCGCATGAGATCCGTGTGGTGATTGGCCGACTGCGGCGGCGGTTCAGGGAGACGTACGACAACGAGGGGCTCACCCCCTCGCAGACGTCCGTGCTCAGCAGGCTCAGCAAGGAGGGCCCCGCCTCGACCAGCGCCCTGGCGGCGGCCGAGCGGGTACGGCCGCAGTCGATGGCGGCCACGCTCGCCGTGCTGGAGGAGCGCGGGCTGATCCAGCGGCGCCCCGATCCCCATGACGGGCGGCGGCAACTGGTCTCGACGAGCGACACCGGCAGCGCGTACCTGGACGACAAGCGGCGGGCGGGCGAGGAATGGCTCGCCCAGGCCCTGGAGAGCGGCTATACGGAAGCGGAACGGAAGACCATCCTCGAGGCGCTGGCCCTGCTGGACCAGCTCAGCCGCGCATGATCGAGCGGCTCACCCGACGCAAGACCGAAACCGCCGCGCGGGGCGCCTTCGACCGTAAGCTCCTCGCGCCGATGATGCTGGGTTCGATCCTGAACCCGGTCAACTCCTCCATCATCTCCGTGTCGTTGGTGCCGATCGGCGCCGCGTTCGGGGCGCCGCCGTCGCAGACGGCCTGGCTGGTCTCGGCGCTCTATCTGGCCACCGCGATAGGCCAGCCGGTCGTGGGCCGGCTGATCGATCTCTTCGGGCCGCGCCGTCTCTTCCTCGCCGGGGCCACGCTGACCGGGATCGCCGGGCTGATCGGTCTGCTGGCCCCGAACATGGGGGCGCTGATCGTCTCGCGGGTGGTGCTCGGGTTCGGCACCTGCGCGGGCTATCCGGCGGCGATGTCCCTGATCCGCAGCGAGGCCCGGCGGACCGGCCAGGACAGCCCCGCCGGAATCCTCGCCACGCTCGCGGTCGCGAGCCAGACCGTCGCGGTCATCGGACCACCCCTGGGCGGAGTACTGATCGGGCTGGGCGGCTGGCGCAGCACGTTCGCCGTCAACATCCCCCTCGCGGTGGCCGGTCTGCTCCTCGGCGCCCGGCGGCTGCCCAAGGCGCCCCGGGAGGCGCGCGCGGCGAAGGAGATCCGGCTGGACCTGCCGGGGATGGCGCTGTTCGCCGCGATGCTCGTCTCGCTGCTGCTCTTCCTGATGGAGCCCCGGGCCGACCGCTGGTATCTGCCCGTGCTGATGGTGGTGGCGGCGGCCGGGTTCGCGGTGCGGGAACTGCGGGGGGCGGAGCCGTTCATCGATCTGCGGGTGTTCGGCGGCAACGCACCCCTGCTGCTCACCTATGCCCGCGCCCTCCTCGTCTCCGTCGTCTCGTACGTCTTCCTGTACGGCTACACCCAGTGGCTCCAGGACGGCCGGGGACTGACGGCCTCGCAGGCAGGCCTCGCCCAACTGCCGATGTTCCTCACCGGGATCGCGGTGTCCACCCTCACCGGCCGCCGCACCGCCGTGCGCGGCAAGCTGCTCGTGGGCGCCGTGGGGCAGATCGCCGGCTGCTCGCTGCTGCTTCTGCTCCAGCCGCACAGCGCGGTGGGGCTGCTGATCACCGTCGCGCTCGTCTTCGGCGTACCGCAGGGGCTGATCAACCTCGCGCTGCAGAACGCGGTGTACCACCAGGCCGATCCGGAGCGCATGGGCTCCTCGGCGGGGCTGCTCCGTACCTTCCTCTACCTCGGCGCGATGGTCGCCTCCAGCGCCAACGGCGCCTTCTTCGGCGCCCGCGCCGACACCGGCGGGCTGCACGGCCTGGCCTGGTTCATGCTCGCCGTCACCGGCCTGTTCCTGGCGCTGACGGCCGTGGACCGCTCGCTCGGCCGTATCGGAGCCGACGCTTCTTCCTCCGGCGCTTCCTCCTCCGCTCGACAACCGCAGCAGCGAAAGGCTTGATGAACGTGAACAACACCGCTCTGCTCGTGATGGACGTCCAAGAGGGCATCGTGGCCCGGGTCCAGGACCCCGACTACGTGCCGCGCGTGAGCCGGGCGATCGACGCCGCCCGTAGTGCCGGAATCCCTGTCGTGTACGTCGTCATCGGCTTCCGGTCCGGCCGTCCCGAGGCGTCGGCCCGCAACAAGGTGTTCACCACCCTGCCGCCTGGTCTCTACACCGAGGACGACCCCAAGATCGTCATCCACGACGGTGTCACGCCCCGGCCGGGCGAGGTCGTGGTCACCAAACGGCGGGTCAGCGCGTTCGCCGGCAGCGACCTGGATGTGGTGCTGCGGTCCGGCGACATCACCCACCTCGTCCTGACCGGCGTCGCGACCGGCGGCGTCGTCCTGTCCACGCTGCGGCAGGCCGCCGACCTCGACTTCCGGCTCACGGTGCTGTCCGACGCCTGCTACGACCCGGACCCGGAGATCCACCGGCTGCTCATCGAGAAGGTGTTCCCGTCGCAGGCCGAGGTGACGACGGTGGGGGAGTGGGCGGAGGCGACGGGCTGAGCTGAGCGAAGGGACTGAGCGGCGCCGTCTCGCGCCGGTGGCTCAGGGGGTCGGTTCGCCTTCGGTCAGCATGGCGAGGAGGGTATGGGGTGCGTTCTCGCCGGACATGAGGTCGTGGAGGCGGTCGGCTTCGGTGGCCTCCCCGGCGCTGCGGGGGAACATCGCCTGCTCGTATGCGGTGAGCGCGGCCTCGATGTCGTCGGGGTGCGCGGCGAGGGCCGTGCCGAGTTCGGCGCCGTCCTGCATGGCCAGGTTGGCGCCTTCGCCGTTGGGGGCCGCGAGGTGGGCGGCGTCGCCGACCAGGGTCACCCCCGGCACCCGGTCCCAGCGGTGCCCGACCGGCAATGTGTGGTGGGGGCGCAGGACCGGCGCGGTGTCGCTGTCGGTGATCAGCGCGGTGAGTTCCGGTGCCCAGCCGTCCAACTCCCGCGCTATCCGTGCGGTGGCCACGGTGGGGTCGGTGAAGTCGATGGCGGCGAACCAGTCCAGCGGCATGGGCAGCACCAGGTAGGTGTGAAGGGTCTCGCCGCTCTCCCGGTGAGCCCCGATCCACTTGCCGTTCCCGCTCGGTTCGATCGCGAACATCGACCCGCCGCCGACCGCCTTCGCGGCGGCCGGATGCCGGGTGTCGGCGCCGAACAGGTAGGTCTCGACGAACGACCGGCCGACGTATGCGGGTGTGGCGTCGGAGAGCAGCGGCCGGACCCGCGACCACGCGCCGTCCGCGCCGACCAGCAGGCTGGTGGCGACGGTGCTGCCGTCGGCGAAGGTCACCTCATGGCGGCCCTCGCCGAGGGCGCGGGTGCCGCTGACCTTGTGGCCCCACCGGACGGTCCCGGCCGGGAGGGAGTCGAGCAGGATCTGCCGGAGTTCGCCGCGCTGTACCTCGGGGCGTCCGCCCGTGCCGTCGTCGGCCTTGTCGAGCAGGACGGTCCCGTCCCGGTCGAGGACCCGCATGGCCTGGCGGCCCTCCAGGACGATGCCGCGGAACTCGTCCATCAGACCGGCCGCCCGCAGGGCCAGTTGACCGTTGTAGTCGTGGATGTCGAGCATCCCGCCCTGGGCGCGAGCCATCGGTGAGGGCTCCGCCTCGTAGACGGTGGCCGGGATGCCGTGGACATGCAGGACGCGGGCCAGGGTGAGGCCGCCGAGTCCGGCGCCGATGATCGTGACGGGAGTGCGCATCGTGGCTCCTTCGGGATCGAGGCCGCCTCCGCCCGGTGCGGGTGTCCCTGGGCAGACCTCTCTGGTACGCCGTTCCAGGCTGGTATGGCGTTCCAATATTGGAACAACGCTCCAGGCATGTCAAAATCGCGGCATGGCAACGCGGACGCGCCGGTCACAGCGGCGCACAGAGGCGCTCTCCCGGGAGCGCATCGTCGAGGCCGCCGTCGAGCTGCTCGACGCGGCCGGTGAGGGCGGGCTGACGTTCCGGGCGCTGACCGAGCGCCTCGCCACCGGGCCCGGGGCGATCTATTGGCATGTGGCGAACAAGAGCGAGCTGCTCGACGCCGTGACCGACGCGGTCGTGGCCGCCGCTCTGGCCATCGAGCCCGCGGAGTCCGCCGAGCCCGCGGAGTCCGCCGAGCCCGCGGACTCGCCGCGGGAGAAGATCCGCGCTGTCGCGCTCGGCCTGTTCGACGCGATCGACGAACACCCGTGGCTCGCCGCACAGCTCACCGCACAGCTCTCCCGCAGCCCCTGGGGGTCGGTGACGCCGCGGATCTTCGAAAGCATCGGCCGGCAGGTCCGTGCGCTGGGCGGGACCGAGAGCAGCCAGTTCACGGCGGCCTCCGCTTTGGTGCACTACATCCTCGGCGCGGCCGGCCAGAACGCCGCGAACGGCCGCGGTCTGGGGCCCGACGTGGACCGCGGCGAGTTCCTCGACGCAGCGTCGAGGGCATGGCAGGAGCTCGATCCCGACGACTATCCGTTCACCCGGGCCGTCGCGGAGCAGATGCGCGAGCACGACGACCGCGAGCAGTTCCTCGCCGGGGTCGATCTTGTCCTTACCGGCATCACCGCACTCCACCTGTCCGGCGGACAGGCGGGCACCTCACCCGTCAGCTGAGCCGGGTGAGGTGACGTTGAGTTAGGGTCCGGGGCCGCCGGGCGGTGTCAGCGGGGCCAGATGGGCGGGTTGGTGCAGAACGCGCCGCCGAGGTTCTCATGGTCGGGGTTGCCCGGCTCCAGCTCGCCCTGTTCGGCGATCAGCTTCGCGGCGTACGGCTCGGAGTCGTCCTGGGGCTCGTATCCCAGGGCGCGGGCCGAGGAGAGGTCCCACCACAGGCGGGTGTTGGCCGAGCTGCCGTAGACCGCGGTGTAGCCCACGTTCTCCGCCGTAAGGGCGGCGTGGAGCAGCCGGGCGCCGTCCGCCGGGCTCATCCAGATCGACAGCATGCGGACCGTCGTCGGCTCGGGGAAGCAGGAGCCGATGCGGATGGCGACCGTCTCGATGTCGTACTTGTCCCAGTAGAACGAGGCCAGGTCCTCGCCGAACGACTTCGACACCCCGTAGAAGGTGTCGGGGCGGCGCGGGGTGTCGAGCGGGATGAGCGGGTCGTCCCCGACCGGACGCGGGGTGAAGCCCACGGCGTGGTTGCTGGAGGCGAAGACGACGCGGCGGACGCCCGCCTCGCGAGCCGCCTCGTACAGGTTGTACGTGCCCTCGATATTGGCCCGCAGGATCTTCTCGAATGGGGCTTCCAGGGAGATGCCCGCGAGATGGATGATCGCGTCGACGCCCCGCGCGGCCTCGCGCAGGGCGTCCCGGTCGGACAGATCCGCGGTGATCGCGTCCGGCTCGCCCTCGATGGGGAGCTGGTCGAGGAGCCGTAGCTGGTATCCGTACGGCGGCAGCAGCTCGCGCATCAATGTGCCCATGCCGCCTGCGGCGCCGGTGAGGAGGACGGTGCGGGGAGCGGGCATGGGCGGATCTCCTCCATGGGGGGAATCACATATGGGGTTTTTATATGTGGTTTTTATTCATGTATGCGATTCAGATTCATGGCCACCGTAAGGATCGCCGCAGGAGCCGTCAAGGGTGGCGCGGTGCCGTGGAATTCATCGCCGGGTGAGGGGTGTCACCCCGTTGGCGCCCTTGACCGGTGACCGATGGCTGCCTTACGGTGAGCGTGTTCACGAATGTAGATGACGATCAGAAACGTGCACACTGCGTCGGTGGGTGACGGCGGGTCGGTGTACACGACAGGGAGAAGCCCGTGACCTCAGCTTCACTCGCCGAGCGCCTTGACGGACTGCTGTTCTTCCCCGTGACCGCCTACGGTCCCGATGGTGCCCTGGACCTGGAGATCTACCGCGCGCATGTCCGCGCCGGGATCGAAGCGGGGGCGGGCGCCGTCTTCGCGTGCTGCGGCACGGGCGAGTTCCACGCCCTGACGCCCGAGGAGTTCCACGACTGCGTCGTGGCCGCCGTGGAGGAGTCCGCCGGGCGGGTCCCGGTGGTCGCGGGCGCCGGGTACGGGACCGCGCTGGCGATCCAGTACGCCAAGCTGGCCGAGCGGGCCGGTGCGGATGGGCTGCTCGCCATGCCGCCGTATCTGGTCGTGGCCGATCAGGAGGGGCTGATCCGCCACTACAGCGCCCTCGCCGGCGCGACCGACCTCGACATCATCGTCTATCAGCGGGACAACGCCGTCCTGGCCCCGGAGTCCGTGGCCCGGCTCGCCAAGGTACCCGGCGTCATCGGCCTCAAGGACGGCCTCGGCGACCTCGACCTGATGCAGCGCATCGTCAGCGCGGTGCGGGCGGGCGCCCCCGACGAGGACTTCCGCTACTTCAACGGGCTGCCGACGGCCGAGCTGACCGGCCTCGCCTACCGCGGCATCGGCGTGACGCTCTACTCCTCCGCCGTCTTCTGCTTCGTTCCCGAGCTCGCCCTCGCCTTCCACAAGGCGCTCATGACGGGCGACGACGAGACCGTCAACAAGCTGCTCGACGGCTTCTACCGGCCGCTGGTCGAGCTCCGCAACCAGGGCCGCGGCTATGCGGTGTCGCTGGTCAAGGCAGGCGTCCGGTTGCGCGGGCTGGACGTGGGCGAGGTGCGCCCGCCGCTGAGCGAGCCCAGCCCCGCCCACGTCAAGGAACTGGCCGATCTGATCGAGCGGGGCATGGCGCTGGTCGGGGACGGGGAGGCGCGGTGAGGGCCTCCGCCTTCGTCTACCCCTGGGACGTCGTCGGAGACCCGGACGCCGCGCGCCGCATCGCCGATCTCGGCGTCCAGCAGGTGACGCTGGCCTCCGCCTACCACTCCACCCGGGCCCTGACCCCGCGTCACCCCGACCACCGCATCGTCACCGCCCGCCACGCGGCCGTGCTCTACCCGCCGGACGCCGAGCGCTGGCAGGGGCGCGAGCTGCGCCCGTACGAGCAGTCGTGGGTGCCGGGCGACGACCCGTACGGCGAGGCGGCAGCCGCCCTGGCCGACGCCGGTCTCGAGGTCCACGCCTGGGTGGTGCTCGCGCACAACACCCGGCTGGGCGAGGAGCATCCGCGGATCTGCGTGCGCAACGCCTATGGCGACCGCTACCCGTGGGCGCCGTGCATCGCCCGCCCCGAGGTGCGCGCCTATCTGGTGGACCTGGCCGCCGAGGCGGCCGTACGGCCGGGCACCCGCGGCACCGAGCTGGAGTCCTGCGGCTGGTACGGGCTGGCCCATCTGCATGCCCACGACAAGATCGGTGGGGTGCCGCTGGGCGGCGCCGGCCAGTATCTGATGTCGCTGTGCTTCTGCGAGAGCTGCGGCGCGGGCTATGCGGAACTCGGGGCCGACGCCGAGGAGCTGCGCCAGGCGGTCGTGCGCGCCCTGCGGCCGGTGTGGGCGGGCGAGACGACCGCGGACGGCGGTGACCGCGCGGGGGAGTGGGCCGAGGTCGAGAAGCTGCTCGGCGCCGACCACGCCGCCGTCTTCGCGACCTGGCGCAACCGGATCGCCGGCAGTCTGCGGGGTGAGGCCGTGGCCGCCGTAAGGAGCGCGGCGGAAGCGGACTTCCGGGTTCTGCTGCACGCCGACCCGGCCCCGCACCGGCTCGGCGCCAACGTCGGCGTGGACCCGGCCGATGTGCTGGCCCAGGCCGACGGAGTCGTGCTGCCTTGCACAGGCGGCGAGGCAGCGCGCTCCGCGGTCCTGCCGCCGTTCGTCCCGCACCGGACCGAACGGACCGTGCTCGCCGCCAACTTCACGGTGGTGGCGGGGATGGGCGGCAGCCCGGCGACGTTGGCCGAGGACGCGGCCCACGCGGTGGAGCTGGGCGCCGACGAACTCCGTCTGTATCACGCGGGTCTGGCCTCGGACCAGGACCTCGCGGCCGTCCGCACGGCGCTTGCCGAGCTGAGCTGAGCCAGGGCTGAGCCCGGGCCCGAGCTGCCCTGAACCGAGCATTGAACTGGGCTGAGCCCTGAGGCCCGGCCCGGGGCCCGCCCATGTGGCGGGTTTCCGGGACGGGTCGGCGGATTATCGGAAGCGCGACACCCGGTGGCATCGCCACGATCGAGGGGTGTCGACGCAACGGACCACCTCACACCGCAGAGCCATCGCGCTGATGTCCCTGGGCCACGCCTGCGTGGACATCTACCAGGGAGCGGTGGCCGCGCTGGTGCCGTTCTTCGTCTCCGAGCGGGCCTACAGCTACGCCGCCGCCTCCGGTGTCGTGCTGGCGGCCTCGCTGCTGTCGTCCGTGGTGCAGCCGTTGTTCGGGGCGCTCACCGACCGGTGGGCCATGCCGTGGCTGCTGCCGGTGAGCACGCTGGTGGGCGGGGCGGGCGTGGCGCTGAGCGGGATCACCGGCTCCTATGCGCTGACCCTGGTGGTGGTCGCCGTCTCCGGGATCGGCGTCGCCGCGTACCACCCCGAGGCCGCCCGGGTGGCCCGGCTCGCCAGCCGGGGCAGCCATACCGCGATGAGCTGGTTCTCCCTCGGCGGCAACATCGGCTTCGCCGCCGCGCCGCTCGCGGTCGCCGCCGTCATCGCCACCGGCGGTCTGCGCGCCTCCCCGCTGCTGGCCGTCCCCGCCGTCGCCGGTGCCGCCCTGTGCGCGGCCACGCTACGGGCGCTCAGGGCCCCCGGCGCGGCGACCGGGGCCGCGCGGGCCGGCCGTGGGGGAGAGGGCAGGGACGACTGGTCCTCCTTCCTCCGGTTGTCCGGGGCCATCATGTGCCGCTCGATCGTCTTCGTCGGACTGAGCGCGTTCATCTCGCTGTATGTGCGCGAGCGCGTCGGCGGAGGCGAACTGGCAGGGACGGCCGCCCTGTTCGTGCTCTACCTCGGCGGCGCGGCGGGCACGGTGGCCGGAGGCGGACTCGCCGCCCGTTACGGCCGTATCCCGGTCGTCCAGTGGTCGTACGCCCTGACCGTGCTCGCCGTCGCGGGCGTCGTCCTCGTCTCCGGCCCGGCGCTCTACCTCTGTGTGGCGCTCGCCTCGGCCGGGCTGTACGTGCCCTTCTCCCTGCACATCACGCTCGGCCAGGACTATCTGCCCCGCCGCGTGGGCACCGCGAGCGGCGTCACCCTGGGGCTCACCGTCAGCGTCGGCGGCCTCGCGAGCCCTCTCATCGGCGCCCTCGCCGACGCCACGACCCTGCGCACCGCCCTCGCCCCCCTGATCGCCCTCCCCGCCCTCGGCTGGCTCCTCCTGCGCACCCTGCGCGAGCCCGCCCTCCCCGAAGCCCTCACCGCCCACCCCCACCCGGCGGAAGCCGAGGCGCCCGAGCGGGCGTAGGGGCGGCAGACGGCGGTTCTTGGGCCTCGGCGCCGTCGGTCTCGGGCGCCGCCGCCCACCCCACGTCCCGCAGCACCCGTTCCACCGTCTGATCCAGCGCGCTCGTCGCCGGGATCACCGTCTCGGCCCCGCCCGGCAGCAGGTCCAGCGGCCGGTACCAGCCGCGCATCTCCGGCTCGCCGTACTGGTCCGCCTGCGGCTTCGTGGCGTGCCGCCGCAGCGTCTCGGCGAACGGGACGTCGAGGTAGTAGCCGTGGGTGCGGCCCAGGTGGTCGCGGCGCAGGGCGTCCAGCATCGGGCCGTAGTGCGCGGCGCAGAGGATGCCCTCGACGACGACGTGGAAGCCGTGGTCGAGGGCATAGCGGGCCACGGTGCCGATGAGGCCGATGTTCGCCGCGTCCGGGGTGTCCCGCTCCCGCAGTACGACCCGGCGCAGATTGTCCTGGCCCACCAGCGCGAGGCCGCGTCCGTAACGGGCGCGCAGCTCGGCGGCGACGGAGGACTTGCCGGACGCGGAGTTGCCGCGCAGCACGATCAGCCGCGTCGTCGCGGAACCCACCCTCATCCGGGCCACGCTAGCGGCATCGGCGGCGAGTCGCGGGGCGTGTGCGGGCGATTGCCCGCCGTGTGCGAATTTTTGCCGCAACCGTTGACGAACCCCTGGGGCCGCCCTAACTTCATCGCGTCGTACTTCATACGTCATATATGAGACGCGCTATGTGAGATCTGAGAGCAGCCATGGACATCGCCCCGAGCCCGATCCCCTCCCGCACCCAGTACGTGCAGGAGGCGGTCAAGCACGCGATCCTCACGGGGCGGCTGCGCCCCGGGCAGGCGCTGGTGGAGGCCGAGTTGGCCGCGCAGTTCGGGGTCTCCAAGACGCCCGTGAGGGAGGCGCTCAAGACTCTCGCGGGGCGGGGGCTCGTGGTGATGAGCGAGTACAAGGGGGCCACCGTCAGGACCGTGGACACCGCGATGGCGCACGCCGTCTACGATGTGCGGCTGCTCCTGGAGCCCGAGGCGCTGCGCCGGACCGTCGCCGCGCGGGCCGGGCTGGAGACCGCCGGGGCCGCGCTGGAGCGGTCGGACGCGGCCGACGATCCGGCCGGGCGGTCGCTGGCCAACCGCGACTTCCACCGGGCGCTCTATCTGCCCTGCGGCAACCCCCTGCTGACCCGGATGCTCGACGAACTCCGGGACCAGGCCGCGCTGGTGTCCGCCGTCGCCTGGCAGGCGGTGCCCTCCTGGGAGCAGGAGGCGCTCGAGCACCGGGAGATCCTGGCCCGCGCGCTCGACGGCGACGCCGACGGGGCGGCCCGCGCCCTGCACGACCACATCGCCTCCTTCGTCCGGCGCGCCTTCCCCGGCCGGGATTCTCCGGACGGGGAGTCCCCGGACCGGGATTCTCCGAACGGGGAGTCCCCCGGCGGGGAGTCCCCGGACCGGGGGTAGCGCCCGGCGGCCCCAGTCGCCGACCCCAGCACCATCCGAACAGCCCGCCCGATGCCGAACATCGAGAGAAAGGGTTCGTATGGACTACTCACCGCTGAGGACGGCGCTCGCGGATGTCGTGGCGATCCCGGTGACTCCGTACGACGCCGACGGCGCCGTGGACCGCGCCGCCTACCGCGCCCTGCTGCGCCGGCTCCTCGACGGCGGGGTCAAGGCCGTCACCCCGAACGGCAACACCGGGGAGTTCTACGCCCTCACCCTCGAAGAGCGGCGGATGGTCACCGAGTTGACCGTCGAGGAGGCCGCCGGGCGGGCCGCCGTCCTCGTCGGCGTCGGCCATGACGCGGCCACCGCCGTCGAGGCCGCCCGCCACGCCCGCTCGGCCGGGGCCGAGATGGTGATGGTCCATCAGCCGGTGCATCCCTACGTCGCCCAGGACGGCTGGATCGACTACCACCGCACCATCGCCGAGGCCGTCCCCGAGCTGGGCGTGGTGCCGTATCTGCGCAATCCGCTGATCGAGGGCGCGGCCATTGCCCGGCTCGGCGAGGAGTGCCCCCAGGTCATCGGGGTCAAGTACGCGGTCCACGACGCCACCCGCTTCGCCGCCGTGGCGCGCGATGCCGGGCTGGACCGGTTCGTCTGGGTGGCCGGGCTCGCCGAGCTGTACGCGCCCGCCTACTGGGCGGTCGGCGCCACCGGCTTCACCTCGGGCCTGGTCAATGTGGCCCCCAACGTCTCGCTCAACATGTTGGGAGCGCTGCGCGCGGGGGACTATCCGGGCGCGATGAAGGTGTGGGAACAGATCCGGCGGTTCGAGGACCTCAGAGCCGAGCGGCAGTCCGCCAACAACGTCACGGTCGTCAAGGAAGCGCTGGCCGCGATGGGTCTGTGCCGCCGCGATGTGCGCGCCCCGAGCAAGCCGCTGCCCGAGCCGAGACGCGCGGAAGTCGCCGCGATCGTCGAGGGGTGGTCGATATGAGCACCCTGCGAAGGGCCGGTACGAGCGCTTCGCCGAGACCGCGCAAGCGCCCCGAGGAGCTGCGCAGCCACCAGTGGTACGGCGCCGAGGGCCTGCGCTCCTTCAGCCACCGGGCCCGCACCCGCCAGCTCGGCTATCTCCCCGAGGAGCACCTGGGCAAGCCGGTCATCGCGATCCTCAACACCTGGAGCGATATCAACCCCTGCCATGTGCACCTGCGCGACCGTGCCCAGGCGGTCAAGCGCGGGGTCTGGCAGGCGGGCGGCTTCCCCCTGGAGTTCCCGGTCTCCACGCTCTCCGAGACGTTCCAGAAGCCCACCCCGATGCTCTACCGCAACCTCCTCGCCATGGAGACCGAGGAGCTCTGCCGCTCCTATCCGGTCGACGGCGCCGTGCTGCTGGGCGGCTGCGACAAGTCCACCCCGGCGCTGCTGATGGGCGCGGCCAGCGCGGACCTTCCGGCCGTCTTCGTCCCGGCCGGGCCGATGCTGCCGGGGCACTGGCGCAATGAGGTGCTGGGCTCGGGCACCGACATGTGGAAGTACTGGGACGACAAGCGGGCCGGGCTGATCGGCGACTGCGAGCTGTCCGAGCTGGAGCAGGGGCTGGCCCGTTCGCCCGGCCACTGCATGACGATGGGCACCGCCTCCACGCTGACGGCCGCCGCCGAGGCGCTGGGCGTGACCGTGCCCGGCGCCTCGTCCATCCCGGCCGTGGACTCCGGGCACGACCGGATGGCCGCCGCCTCCGGATTACGCGTGGTCGAGCTGGTCCGGCAGGACCTCAGGCTCTCGGAGATCCTCACCCGGGAGGCATACGAGGACGCGGTCGCGACCGTGCTCGCCCTCGGCGGCTCCACCAACGCGGTGATCCATCTGATCGCCATGGCGGGCCGGTCCGGGGTGCGGCTCACCCTCGACGACTTCGACCGCATCGCCCGTACCGTCCCCGTACTGGCCGATCTGCGGCCCGGCGGCCGGTATCTGATGGAGGACTTCCACTTCGCCGGCGGGCTCCCGGGCTTCCTCTCCCGGCTGACGGACGTTCTGCACCTGGACCGCCCCACCGTCGCCCACCCCACGCTGCGCGAACAGCTCGACGGCGCCATGGTGCACAACCCCGAGGTGATCCGGCCCCGCGACAACCCGCTGGCCGAGGAGGGCGGGGTGGCGGTGCTGCGCGGCAATCTGTGCCCCGACGGCGCGGTCATCAAGCACATCGCGGCCGAGCCCCGGCTGCTCCAGCACACCGGCCCCGCCGTGGTCTTCGACGACTACAGGACGATGCAGGCCACCATCAACGACCCCGCCCTCGGCATCACCGAGGACAGTGTGCTGGTGCTGCGCAACGCCGGTCCGCTCGGCGGCCCCGGAATGCCCGAGTACGGGATGCTGCCGATCCCCGGCCATCTGCTCGAGCAGGGGGTGCGGGACATGGTGCGGATCTCCGACGCCCGGATGAGCGGCACCAGTTACGGGGCCTGTGTGCTGCACATCGCGCCCGAGTCGTATGTCGGCGGCCCGCTCGCGCTCGTCCGCGACGGCGATCAGATCACTCTCGACGTGGCGGCGCGGGTGCTGCGGCTGGAGGTGGACGACGCCGAGCTGGCGCGGCGCAGGGCGGGGTGGATTGCCCCGCCGCCCCGCTTCGAGCGCGGCTACGGCGCGCTCTACCAGGAGCAGATGACCCAGGCCGACACCGGCTGCGACTTCCGCTTCCTGGCCCGCCCCGGGGCGGTGCCCGAACCCTACGCGGGCTGACGCCTCTCTTCGGCGCCACATTTTTTTGTACGAGATACCGAACGACATTCGGTAAGCGCTTCACGGAAGCGCTTCACCGGCCCGTACCCCGTTGACTCCGAGAACGGAGAAGCAGTCATGGCCGACGCCGTGGCGAAACCGCCCCGGGTCACCCGGCGCCGTACCGGAGGACCGGCCCGCCGCCTCCCGTATCTGCTGATCGCCCCCGCCGGGCTGCTGATGCTGGGCTTCATCGCCTATCCGATGCTCAGCGTCCTCTACTACAGCCTGCGGAACTACAACGTCACCAAGCCCTGGCGGAACGGCTACGCGGGCTTCGACAACTTCACCCGGATCCTCACCGACGACCCGCAGTTCTGGGACACGCTCGTCTTCAGCGGCAAATGGGTCGTCACCGAGGTGCTGCTGCAGCTCCTGCTCGGCCTCGCGCTCGCCCTGCTGGTCCACCAGACCTTCCTCGGCCGAGGCCTCGCCCGCGCCCTGGTCTTCTCGCCCTGGGCCGTGTCCGGGGTGCTGACCACCACCATCTGGATGCTGCTCTACAACCCCTCGACCGGCATCAGCCGCTATCTCGCGGACGCCGGGATCGGCGGCTACGGCACCTCGGTGCTCTCCGACACCGGCACCGTCTTCTGGGCCGCCGTCGTCGCCGAACTCTGGCGCGGCGTCCCGTTCTTCGCGATCCTCATCCTCGCCGACCTCCAGTCCATCCCCCAGGACCTCTACGAGGCGGCCTCGGTCGACGGCGCGGGCCGGGCGCGGCGGTTCTTCCACATCACCCTGCCGCATCTGAAGGACGCGATCATCCTCTCCACGCTGCTGCGCGGCGTATGGGAGTTCAACAACGTCGATCTGCTCTACACCCTCACCGGCGGCGGACCGGCCGGGCAGACCACCACCCTTCCGCTGTACGTCGCCAACACCGGGATCAACGGCCATGACTTCGGCTACGCCTCCGCGCTGACCACCGTCGCCTTCGTGATCCTCCTCTTCTGCTCGATCCTCTATCTGCGCCTGAGCAAGTTCGGAGGCGAGACCAAGTGACCGCCGCACTCGCCGAACAGGGCACCCGGCCCGCGCCCGCGGCCACCCCGCCGCCCGCCGCCCGCGGGAGGCGCCGGCGCGGGCTCGACCGGGGCGTACCGCGCTGGCAGATCTATCTGCCGCTGTGCCTGTATCTGCTGTTCACCCTCGTTCCCTTCTACTGGATGCTGCTGTTCGCGCTGCGCCCCGCGGGCTCGACCGCGCTGGTGCCCTGGCCGATCACCGGTGAGCACTTCCAGAAGGTGTGGAACGAGCGCAGCTTCGGGATCTTCTTCCAGAACAGCATGATCGTCGGCGTCGCCTCGCTGGTGATGACGACGGCGGTCGCGCTGGCCGGCGGCTACGCCCTCGCGCGCTTCGACTTCCGGATCAAAAAGGGCTTCATGCTGGCGCTGCTGGCCTCGCAGTTCATCCCGGGCGCGCTGATGCTGGTGCCGCTCTTCGAGATCTTCAAGAACCTGCAGATGATCAACTCGCTGGGGAGCGTGGTCATCGCGGAGACGGTCTTCCAGCTCCCCCTGTCGATCATCCTCATCAGCGGCTTCATCAAGAACGTGCCGGTGTCGCTCGAGGAACAGGCATGGGTCGACGGCTGCGGCCGCTTCCGGGCCTTCTGCGCGGTGGTGCTGCCGCTGCTGCGCCCCGGGCTGATCGCGGTCGGCTCCTTCGCCTTCGTCCACAGCTGGAACCACTTCCTGTTCGCGCTGATGTTCCTCAGCTCCCAGGACAAACAGACCATCCCGGTCGGCCTCAACACCCTCATCGGCGCGGACAGCGTCGACCTGGGCGCGCTCGCGGCGGGCGGGGTGATCGCCGCGGTGCCCGTCGTCATCGTCTTCGCCTTCATCCAGAAATGGCTGATCACCGGCTTCAGCGCGGGGGCGGTCAAGGGCTGACCGAAACGGTCGGCGGCACAACGTATGCGGCGGCACAACGTACGCGGACAAGGAGGTCCGAGCATGGGCATGGCGCACCCCCGGGGACGAGCGGAAGCCCCGGCCGAGGAACCGATACCCGTCGTCCTCGCGGGCGCCCGAGGGCATGGGCGCCGGCATCTGGACAACATCCGCCGACTGGCCGCCGAGGGGACGGTCCGGCTCGCCGGGGTGTGCGAACTTCGGCCGCTGACCCGTAAGGAGCTGGGGGACGGGCTCGGCGAGCCCGAGCAGTCCGCCGACCTGGCCGGACTCGTGGCCCGGACCGGCGCCCGGATCGCCGTCATCTGCACCCCGATCCACACCCACGCCGACCTCGCCCTCGCCGCCGCCGAACGCGGTGCGCACCTTCTGCTGGAGAAGCCGCCCACACCCTCGTACGCCGAATTCGCCCGACTGAGCGAAGGACTGCGGGCCTACGGAACCGCCTGCCAGATCGGCTTCCAGTCGCACGGCTCCCACGCCCTGCCCGCCATCCGGAACCTCATCGCCGAGGGCCGCATAGGGGCGGTCCGCGGCATCGGCGCGGCCGGGGCGTGGGCCCGCGACGAGGACTACTACGCCCGTGCCCCCTGGGCCGGACACCGCACCCTCGACGGCCGCGACGTCGTCGACGGCGTCCTCACCAACCCCCTCGCCCACGCCGTCGCCACCGCCCTGCACCTCGGCGGCGCCGACCGGGCCGAGGACGTGGCCGGTATCGAGCTGGAGCTGTACCGGGCCAACGCCATCGAGTCCGACGACACCTCCTGCGTACGGATCCGCACCAGCCGCGGCACCACCGTCGCGGCCGCCGTCACCCTGTGCGCGGAGGAGCCCGGTGAGCCGTATGTCGTCGTCCACGGCGACCGGGGCCGGATCACCTTCTGGTACAAGCTGGACCGGGTCCGCGTCGAACGCGACGGAGCGCCGCCCGAGACCACCGACCACGCGCGCACCAATCTGCTGGACAACCTCGTCGCCCATCTGCGCGACGGCACCGAACTGCTCGCCCCACCGGACCGCACCGGCGCGTTCATGCGCGTCGTCGAGGCGGTCCGCACCGCCCCCGCACCGGTCCCGCTGCCCGCCGACGCCTGGCGCACCGAGCCCGGTGCGGGCGTCACCGCGCGAGCCGCCAAGCGGCGCGTGGTGACCGGCATCGACCGACTGGTCACCGCCGGCGCCGAGCGCCTCGCCCTGTACTCGGAACTGCGCGCCCCCTGGGCCGCACGCCCCGCGGAGGTCCCGCACCCATGACACCCCTGACCCCCTCGAACCCGCTGACCCCCTCCCTCAGTCGCCGTCCCCCCTGCACCGTGCTGCGCCATGAGCACCGGGTCGTCGGGTCGTACGCGCACCGCCCCCAACTGCCCGGCACGGTCGCCCCGCGCCCGTATCTGCACCCCGTGCGCACCCTCGGCGGCGTCACCGTCACCGGGCTGCGGCCCGCCGAGGATCCGGCCCACCTGGGGGTGTCCATGGCCATCCCGGAGGTGGCGGGACACGACTTCCGGGGCGGCCGGGGGAGCCTGGACCGCCAGGGGAGCCAGCGCCATCTGAGCTGGCTGCTGCGCGACCCCGACGGCTTCGTGGAGGAGCTGTCATGGGCGGCCGGGGGGCGGCAACTGCTGCTGGAGCGGCGCACGGTGGCCGTACGGTCCCTGGGAACGGCGTGCTGGGCGCTGGACTTCACCTCCGCCCTCACCAATGTGACGGGCCAGGAGCTCGCCCTCGGCGGGGCGGGCCACGGAGGCGGCTTCTTTTGGCGCGTCCCGCGGCGCCCCGAGCCCGCGCAGGTCTTCAACGCCGAGGGCGAGGGCGCGGCGGCGGTGCACGGACGGCCCGCGGACTGGCTGGCACTGGCCACCGACGAGTGGACGCTGGTCTTCGCCGGCGCGACCGGCGACACCCGGGCCGACCCGTGGTGGGTGGGCACCGGGGAACACCCGGGCATCGGCTCGGCCCTCGCCTCGGACCGCCCGCTGCCCATCGCCCCCGCCGACACGGTCACCCGACGCATCGTCACCGCGATAACCGACGGCCGCCTGACCCCCGAAACCGCGGCCCGCCGAGCGGCCCAACTCTCCGACAGAGGAGCGGCCGTATGAGCAGGGTTGTGGGCAATCGTCCTGCGGGGCGAAACGGGTGGGCACAACCGGCCCGCACACGGCCACGGCCCCCGGCCACGATGGCGCGACCTCAAGACCAGCAACCGCGAGGGAACCCACGAGGAGACGGACCCACACCATGACCCCACGCACCCGCAGAGCACCCCACACCGCGACTGCCCTGGCGGCCTTGCTCGCCCTGACCGCCACCGCCTGCGGCGACGACGGCTCGACCACCGGCGAGGAGGGCTCCGGCAAGGGCACCATCACCTTCTGGGACAACAACGGCGGCCCCCGCACCAAGGTCTGGAAGCGGATCATCGCCAAGTTCGAGGACAAGTACCCCGACATCACGGTCAAGTACGTCCCGATCCCGATCACCAATGTGCAGTCGAAGTACGACACCGCCATCCAGAGCGGCGGCGACAGCCTGCCCGACGTCGGCGGCGTGGGCACCGCGTATCTGGCCAATCTGGTCGCCCAGGGCGCCCTCGACCCCGTGACCGACCGCATCGACGACAGCGCCCTCAAGGGCAAGCTGATCAAGAACATGGTCGAGAGCGTCCGCGCGGCCGGCGGGGAGGACCAGGAGCTGTACTCCGTCCCGACCTCCGCCAACCAGGGCACCCTCTGGTACCGCACCGACCTCTTCGAGGCGGCGAAGCTGCCGGCGCCGGACAGCTGGGAGAGGTTCTACCAGGCCGCCGACGAGCTGACCGACAAGGGCGGGAACAAGTTCGGCTTCACCCTGCGCGGCGGCGCGGGCTCGATCGCCCAGGCGCTGGACATGATGTACGCCCAGTCCGGCATCGCGTCCTTCTGGGACGGCGACAAGACCACCCTCAACGACCCCAGGAACGTCGCGGCGCTCGAGAAGTACATCGCCCTCTTCAAGAAGGTCACGCCCGCCGCGGACCTCAACAACGACTTCGCCAAGATGGTCGCCCAGTTCGACCAGGGCGACATCGGGATGCTGCAGCACAACCTCGGCAGCTATGTCGACCACGTACGGCTGCTCGGGAAGGAGAAGATCGCGGGCATACCGCTGCCGCCCTCCCGGGCCGGGGCGCCGCGCACCATCGTCTCCAACCCGGTCGACGGCCTCGGGCTGTTCAAGGCGAGCAAGCACAAGGCGGCGGCCTGGAAGTTCATCGCGTTCGCGGCCTCCCCGGAGATGAACAGCCTTTGGAACGAGGACGTCGGCGCGATCCCCGCCAACGTCGGCGCCGCGGACGACGACTGGATCGCCGAGGCCCCGCCGACCAAGGCCGCGCTGGAGTCGCTCAACGATCCGCGGACCAAGGTCGTCCAGCTGCCGTACTACCTCCCGGACTGGAACAACATCAGCAAGGCCGACAACGAGCCCGGCTTCCAGAAGGTGCTGCTCGGCAAGATGACCGCCAAGGCGTTCTGCGACAAGGTCGCGGACGAGCTCAACGCGGCACAGGCGGACTGGAAGAAGCACCAGGGCTAGCCGCGCTCGATCACCACGTCGCTCCACGGGCCCTCGGGCCCGTGGGCCTCTATGAACCCCATGTATACCTGAGGTGTATAGTGCTCGCAGTTTATGCCGCCAACGGTACCTATTTGTATGCCTGTTGGCGGCATTGCGACCACTACTGGCAACAAAAGGACTTCGGGGATATCAATGGGGCGAAAAGGTCGAATATCCGGGCTGCTCGTGAGTGCCGTCTGTCTGACGCTGGGCCTCACCGCCTGCGGCGCGTCCTACGACACCACCTCACCGCGCAGCGCGCGGGAGCACGCGCTGAAGGACGCCGGGCACGCGACACCGGCCGCCTCGAAGCCGGACGTGCTGAAGAAGGGCGACGGGACGAACGGCTCGGTCGACTGCTCCCGCGCCAAATGCGTCGCCCTCACCTTCGACGCGGGCCCCAGCGAGAACACGCCCCGGCTGCTGAGGATCCTCAAGCGCGAGAAGGTCCACGCGACCTTCTTCATGCTCGGCAAGAAGCACATCGACAAACACCCCGACCTGGTGCGCCGTATCGCGGACGAGGGGCATGAGCTGGCCAACCACACCTGGTCGCACAAGATCCTGACCAAGACCGACGACGACGGGGTCCGCTCGGAGATCAACCGGGTCCAGAGCGCCGTCAAGAAGCTCACCGGCCGTACGCCGCTGCTGATGCGGCCGCCGCAGGGGCGTACCGACGAGCGGGTCTCCAAGATCTGCCGGGAGCTGGGCGTGGCGCAGGTGCTGTGGAGCGTGACGGCGAAGGACTACCAGACGAACGACTCCGCGCTGATCGAGAAGCGGGTGCTGGAGCAGACGGACCGCGACGGGGTCATCCTGCTGCACGACATCTACAAGGGCACGGTGCCGGCGGTGCCGGGGATCCTGGCGAAGCTGAAGAAGGACGGCTATACGGTGGTGACGGTCTCCCAGCTGATGGCCCCGGCCGCCCCGGAACCGGGCAAGGTCTACCGCCCATGAGGCAACAGACCAACAGGACCTTCCGCTTCCGAACATCCTCGGCCACAAAACGATCAAGTCTTGTCGCAAGCTATCGCGAGGCGATCGAAATTTCGTAATCTAAGAATCCTCGGGTGTCCGGCAACCTAATCTGGACCGGCGGCAACTACGACATGGGACGGGCCGGTCCGGATCCTCCGGCCCGTTCTCTCGACGCGGAACAGGAGTTGCCATGAGGCTGAGGCGCAAGCGGGGCCGCCACCGCCGCCGTAAGGACCGCACGCTGCCGCTCGGCAGCGCCGTGATCGTGGCGTCGGCCGTGGCCGGGGTGTATCTGACGGCTTCGCCCGAGGGCGCGAGCGCCGTGCCCACCACGGTGTACGTGGCCACCAACGGCAGCGACGGCGACAGCGGCACTCTCAAGTCCCCCTTCCGAAGCCTCGAAAAGGCGATATCGGCCGCCAAGGCGGGCACCACCATCGAGGTCCGCGGCGGCACGTACTACCCCGCCAGGACGCTGCGCAGCTCCGTCAGCGGCACCCCTCGCGAGCGCGTCCGACTCCGGCCCTACCGGGGGGAGAAGGTCCGGCTCGACGGCTCCCGACTGGGTGAGGGCTCCTCCCTGGTCTCCCTCAGCGCCGACTACTGGACGGTCTCCGGGATCGAGCTGCGCAACGCCCCGGGCGGCGGCCTGGTCTGCACCTCCTGTGCGAAAAACGTCTTCCAGAACCTCAGCACCCACGGCAACGGCGACACCGGACTCACCCTCCGCGGCGATGACACCAACGGCAACGTCATCCGGAACCTGGACTCCTACGGCAACCACGACGACGCCACCGGCGGCCAGAGAGCCGACGGCATGGCCCTCACCCACGGCTCCGGCCGCGGCAACGTGGTCACCGGATCCCGGCTGTTCCGCAACAGCGACGACGGCCTCGACCTGTGGATGTGGGCGAGCCCCGTCACCATCGAGCACTCCTGGGCCTTCGGAAACGGCCGGAACCGCTGGCACATCCCCTACTTCAAGGGCGACGGCAGCGGCTTCCAGCTCGGCGCCGAGCGCCCCGGTGCCCCCTCGCCCGCCCATGTCGTACGGACCTCCGCCGCCTGGGCCAACACCAAGAGCGGCTTCGAGGCGGGCGGCAACACCGGAGCCCTCCGACTCCAGCGCACCACCGCCTTCGACAACTGGGGCAAGGGCTACTCCTTCGCCGGCTCCCGCGCCCTCCTGACCCGCAACCTCGCGGTCTCCAACGGCCGCGGCAGCGCCGACACCGGACGCCTCGCCGTCTCCCGGGACAACAGCTGGACGCCGGGCGGCCCGGCCACCCCGCCGCTGGTCACCACCGACCCCACCACGGCCCTCGGCCCCCGGCGGCAGGACGGCTCCCTTCCGGTCACCAGCTTCCTCGTCGTCATGGACCGCACCGAGGTCGGCTCGACGATGAACTGAATCCTTGGGAGATCCGGGGCTCCCCCGGGAGCCGTCCCGTCCCGTCAGCTATGGCCCATGATGGGGCGCGGGCGGTAGGGGGCCTCCAGGCGGGCCACCTCCGCCTCGTCGAGCCTCAGCCCGACCGCCGCGACCGCGTCCTCCAGATGGCCGATCTTCGTGGCCCCGACGATCGGCGCGGTGACCGCGGGCCTGTCGAGCAGCCACGCCAGCGCCACCCGCGCGGGGGACACCTCGCGCTTCTCGGCGATCTCGCGGGTGGCGTCCACTATGGAGAACTCCGCGTCCGCGTACCACTTCTCCACCAGCGGATCGTTGCCCGCCCGGACGGTGGTCCCGGTGCGGTTCCGGTCGCGGGTGCCCGCCAGCAGCCCGCGGGCCAGCGGGCTCCAGGGGATGACGCCGACGCCCTGGTCCAGGCAGAGCGGGTTCATCTCCCGCTCCTCCTCCCGGTAGAGCAGGTTGTAGTGGTTCTGCATGGACACGAACCGGGTCCAGCCGTGCGCCTCGGCCGTGTGCTGGGCCTTGGCGAACTGCCAGGCGTACATGGAGGAGGCGCCGAGGTACCGGGCCTTTCCGGCCCGCACCACATCGTGGAGCGCCTCCATCGTCTCCTCGATGGGTGTTCCGGGGTCGAAGCGATGGATCTGGTAGAGATCCACATGGTCGGTGCCCAGCCGCCGCAGCGAGGCGTCGATGCCCGCCAGGATGTGCTTACGGGACAGCCCGCGGTCGTTGGGGCCCTCTCCCATCGGGGAGTAGACCTTCGTGGCGAGGACGTAGTCGTCGCGGCTGGGGAAGAGCTCCCGCAGCAGCTCGCCGGTGATCTCCTCGCTCCGGCCCATCGCGTACATGTCGGCGGTGTCGAAGAAGGTCACCCCCTCCTCGACCGCGCGCCGCACGATCGGCCGTGCGTCGTCGATGTCCAGCTGCCAGGGCCGGTGTTCGGGGCTGCCGTAGCTCATCATGCCCAGGCAGATCCGCGACACCTTGATGCCCGACGCGCCCAGCCGTGCGTACTCCATGCGCCTGCTCCTCCCGCCCATCCGCCCATTCGGCCGACCCGTCACAGCAGACCACCCCGGCCACCGGATGTCAGCCCGGCGTGACGAAACCGCTCTCGTACGCGGCGATCACCGCCTGGGTGCGGTCCCGCACCCCCAACTTGGTGAGCACCGCCCCCACATGCGTCTTGACCGTGGCCGGTCCCACCGCCATCCGGGTCGCGATCTCGGAGTTGGACAGCCCGTCGGTCATCAGCCGCAGCACCACGGCCTCCCGCTCGGAGAGCCGCTCACTCAGCGCCCGCGCGCTCGCCTCACGGTCCGGGCCCCGGGCGGCGGCGTGCTCGGCGGCCAGCGCCCGCACCGCGGCCGGGAACAGCAGCGAATCGCTGCGTGCCACCAGCCGCACCGCCTGCACCAGATCCTCCGCACGGGCCCGCTTGAGCAGAAAGCCGCTGGCCCCGGCGCGCAGCGCGTCGTACACATAGCTGTCGTTCTCGAACGTCGTCACCACGATGACGCGCGGCGGGTCCGCCATGGTGCTCAGGATCCGCTCGGTGGCGCGGATGCCGTCGACATCGGGCATCCGAACGTCCATCAGCACCACGTCCGGGCGCAGTTCACGGACCACCGATACGGCCTCGGCGCCGCTTCCGGCCTCGCCGACGACCTGAAGGTCCGGTTCGCTGGAGAGGATCGCGCGCAGCGCGGTGCGCACCATCCGCTCGTCGTCGACGAGCACGATGCGCAGTGGGGACGGCGGGGCGTTCACCGGGGACGGCGGGGTGCTCATCGGGACGCCTCCAGCGGGAGCCGGACCGTCAGCCGCCATACGCCGTCCACGGTGTCCCACGCACAGGTGCCGCGCAGCAGGGTGGCCCGCTCGGCGATGCCGCGCAGCCCACGGCCGCCGCCGGTGGGCCGTGCCCGGGCGGCTCCGTTCACCGGGTTCTCCATCGTGATCTCCACCTTCTTCGGGTCCTCGGCGATCCGGAGCCGCACCGGCACCCGGCCCGCGTGGCGCAGCGCGTTGCTGAGCCCCTCCTGGACGATGCGGTACGCCTCGCGGGAGACGACGGGCGGCAGCCGGTCCAACGAGCCCGGGGCCGTCAGCTCGACGGCGACGCCCGCGGCCCGGGTGCGGGCCAGCAGCCCGTCCAGATCCATGAGGGTGGGGGAGGGGGCGGGGGCCGGACGGTCCTCCCCTTCGCGTAACAGGCCGAGCACGCTGTCGAGTTCGCCGACCGCGTCCCGGGTGGTCTCCTCGATGGCCGCCAGCGCCTCCCGGGCGAAGTCCGGATCGGTGTCGAGGACCTTACGGGCCGCGCTCGCCTGGAGGGTCACCGCGCTCAGCGCATGGCCGACCGAGTCGTGCAGCTCGCGGGCGAGCCGGTTGCGGGCGGCCAGCCGGGTGGCCCGCTGCTCGGCGGCGGCGAGCCGCTCGGCGGGGGCCGGGCCGAGCAGCTCGGGCGCACAGCGGGCCAGCAGCGCCCCGGCGGCCGCGGCGATCCCCATGATCACGCCCAGCAGCAGCACCCCGGCCAAGGGCGCCAGCGCGTGGGGGGCCGAGGCGAAGGCGTGCGGCCAGCCCTCGTCGGCGTACGAACCGTCGGTGAACGGCAGGGCGACCAGCAGTGCCGAGGCGGGCAGCAGGGACAGGGTGAGCCCGCTGACCAGCCCGCCGATGGCCAGATGCAGCCCGTACCAGAGCAAGGTGCGGGCGCGCGCGTCCCACGACCCGGCGGGCCCGGTCGCGAGCTCGGCGGACTCCGGAAGCCCGCACAGCGAGCGCGCGGCGGTGGCCTCCAGGGGCCGTACGAGCGGGAGCAGCGCGGTCGGCACGGCCAGCGGCAGGGCGGTGGCGAAGGTGCCAAGCTGCCACAGCAGGGAGGTGAAGGGCACGGCGTCCTGGAGGAGCATCGAGAAGACGACGCCGGTCAGCAGGTAATACGGCATCAACAGGGCGCCGCCGAGCACCAGATGGACCCAGCGCAGCTGGGCCCGGCGGCCGGCCACCGCACGGACCGCCCGCCGCCACCACGCCCCGGTCACGAAGCTCGGTACGCTGCCGCGCCCCCGGCGGAGCCGCGCTCGCGCAAGAAGCGCCCGCCGGCCGTGAGGACGAGCAATCCGACGGTCATCTGCACAGCGTAGGTCAGATTCATCAGCGCGGTCGGCTCCTTGGCGGCGTTCTGGGCGGTCAGCCCGGTCAGCCCGGTCAGCCCGGTCAGCAGGAGCCGGCCGCCCCCGCAGGCGAGCGCCGCGGAGTCGGCGCAGGCCGGACTCAGCGGCAGGGCGAGTCGCACCGGACGCCCGGCGGAGTCACCGGGGGAGCGGGCGGGTGCGGAACGCGTCCGGTGGCCGGAAAGGGTGTGGGTCACGGGGACCAGCCTCGCGGCGCGGCGGGCGCCGCGCCTCACCCTGCCCGACGATCCGCCTCCGCCGCGCGGCGGAGGGACCGTCCTCCCATGGGTCAAAGACGGCGCGTCGCGAGGGTGAGCCGGTCCCGGGCGTCGAACAGGGCGTCCTTGATCATCTGTTCATGGGTGGGGGTGAGCCGGGCCACCGGCACCGAGCAGCTGATGGCGTCGCGCGAGGGGGTGCGGTACGGGATGGCGATGCCGAAGCAGCGCAGGCCCAGGGTGTTCTCCTCGCGGTCCACCGCGTACCCCTGCTCCCGGATCAGGTGCAGCTCCTCGATCAGCTTCTCGCGGTCGGTGATGGTGTGCTCGGTGAGCTGGCCCAGCGTCTCCGGCAGCAGCTTGCGCACCTGCTCGTCGGAGTACGTGGCCAGCAGCGCCTTGCCCAGTGAGGTGGAGTGGGCGGGCAGCCGGCGGCCGACGCGGGTGAAGGGGCGCAGATAGTGCTGCGACTGCCGGGTGGCGAGATAGACGACGTTGGTGCCGTCGAGGCGGGCGAGGTGGATGGTCTCGGTGGTGTCGTCCGAGAGCCGGTCCAGGGTGGGGCGGGCGGCGGCCACGACCTCGTCGCCGTCGATGTAGGAGGTGCCGACGAGCAGGGCGCGCACCCCGATGCCGTAGCGGGTGCCGGTGGCGTCCGTCTCCACCCAGCCGAGCTCCACCAGGGTGCGCAGCAGCATGTAGAGGCTCGACTTGGGATAGCCCACGGCCTCCTGGACCGCGGCGAGGCTGTGCATTCCGGGCCGCCCGGCGAAGAACTCCAGCAGTTCGACCGTGCGGACAGCCGATTTGACCTGGGCCCCGCCCGTCTCGGCAGCTGACATCGCCTTGACCCCTCTGTTCGACCAGCCATAGAGTCCCGAGGGGAAATTCATCACCCGGGACAGCGTTCAGCATATCGAACACCGTCGATGTGTGGGACGCAAGCAGCGGTAACACCACAGCAGGAGGAATCCGCGGTGTCAGCACCAGTGTGGAGCGTCGACCCCCGAACCGGAAAGCAGCGGGAGCAGGTAGCGGTCGAAGCCACGGCGGAAGAGGTCGACCGCGTGGTGCGCGCGGCCCACGCCGCCCGCGGCTCCCTGGCCGACCGTACGGTGCGCGCCGCCCTGCTGCGCACCGCCGCCGATCTCCTCGACGAGGCCCGTGACCAGCTGGTCGAGGCCGCCGACGCGGAGACCGCGCTCGGCCCCGCCCGGCTCACCGGCGAACTCGCGCGCACCACCTACCAGCTGCGGGCCTTCGCGACCATCGTGGACGAGGGCGCCTTCCTCGACGTCCGCATCGACCACGCCGACGCCACCCAGACCCCGCCCTGGCCGGATCTGCGCCGCTACAAGCTGCCGCTCGGTGTCGTCGCCGTCTACGCCGCCAGCAACTTCCCGCTCGCCTTCTCCGTGCCCGGCGGCGACACCGCGAGCGCCCTCGCCGCGGGCTGCCCGGTCGTCGTCAAGGCCCACCCCGACCACCCCGCCACCTCCGAGGTGGCCGCCTCCGCGCTGCGCCGGGCCGCCGAGCGGGTCGGCGTGCCCGCCGAGGTGATCGCGGTGGTGCACGGCTTCGACGCGGGTATCGAGCTGGTCAAGCATCCGCTGATCGCCGCCGCCGGCTTCACCGGATCGGTCCGCGGCGGCCGCGCCCTGCACGACGCGGCGGCCTCCCGGCCGGTGCCGATCCCCTTCCACGGCGAGCTGGGCAGCCTCAACCCGGTCGTGGTCACCGAGGCCGCGGCCGCCGAGCGCGGCGACCAGATCGGCGCGGGGCTCGCGGGCTCCATGACGCTGGGCGTGGGCCAGTTCTGCACCAAGCCCGGCTTTGTGCTGGCCCCGGCAGGACCGGCGGGCGACGGCCTGGTGAAGTCCCTCACCGAGGCGGTCAGCAACACCGACGCGGGCGTCCTGCTCGACCACCGGATGCGGGACAACTTCGTCGCCGGGGTCAAGGAGCGCGCCGAACTGGCGGACGTGGAGGCCCCGGTCACCCCCGGCTCCGGCGGTGAGCACACGGTCAGCGCGGGCTTCCTGACCGTCCCGGCGCGGCGGCTCGCCGAGGACGGCCCGCACGATGTGCTGCTGGAGGAGTGCTTCGGCCCGGTGACCGTCGTGGCGCGCTACGAGAACGACGAGGAGATCAGCGCGGTGCTCGGCCGGCTCCCGGGCAACCTCACCGCCACCGTCCAGATCTCCGCCGCCGAGGGCGAGGGCACCGAGGGCCGGGCCGGTGCGCTGATCGCCGAGCTCACCCCGCTGGCCGGACGGGTCCTGGTCAACGGCTGGCCGACCGGTGTCGCCGTCGCCCCGGCCCAGCACCACGGCGGCCCCTACCCGGCCACCACCTCCACCTCCACCTCGGTCGGCGGCACCGCCATCGAGCGCTGGCTGCGGCCGGTCGCCTACCAGGACACCCCGGCCGCCCTGCTGCCGCCGGAGCTGCGGGACGAGAACCCGCTGGAGCTGCCCCGGCGGATCAACGGCGTCCGGGAGCAGCGCGGCTGACCCCCCCAAGGCCCTCCGGGAGCAGCACCGCTGAAGCCCGGACCGACCCGGCGCGGCCGCCGGACCCGCGGATCTGACCCGCGGTTCCGGCGGCCGTGTCGGCATGCCCGCGGCCACCTGCGGCCCCGAGGGTCTTTTTCGGCCGATCCGCCGGTGCTTTCACCCGGGCGCCGCGCCAGGCATGGGAATCGCCGCAGGTCAGCGGGGATCCATTAGGTTCCCTTGAAGGCATCCGACAGGGAAACGCGATGGACGCCGGGGTGAGCCGGTTCCATAGTGGATGGACATGGAGAGCCTGGCAGGCGCCGAATTCGCGCCACACACGACGTATCTCACCACCGCGTCCAGCGGTCTGATCCCCGCACGTTCCGTGGCCGCCGTGAAGGCGGTCCTGGACGGCTCGGCCGCCGGACGGCCCATCGTCGACGTGGCCTTCGAGGCGGTCGAGGAGAGCCGGGCCGTCTACGCCCGGCTCGTCGGCGTACCGGCGCGGCGGGTCGCGGCCGGCAGCTCGGTCGCCGTCTACGCGGGGATGATCGCCACCTCGCTGCCGCCCGGAGCCGAAGTCATCGTCGCCGACGGCGACTTCAGCTCCCTGGTCAACCCCTTCGCCGTCCGCGGCGACCTCAAGCTGCGCATCGTGCCGCTGGAGGAGATCGCGGAGGCGGTACGGCCCGGTACGGCGCTGGTGGCCGTGAGCGCCGTCCAGTCCGCGGACGGGCGGATCGCCGATCTCGACGCCATCGCGGAGGCGGCCCGGACCCACGGGGCCCGCACCCTGGTGGACACCAGCCAGGCGGCCGGCTGGTTCCCGGTCAACGCCGACGAGGCCGACTACACCGTCTGCGTGGCCTACAAGTGGCTGATGTGCCCGCGCGGGGCCGCCTTCCTGACCGTCCCCGAGGACCTCGGCGAGCTCACCCCCGTCTTCGCGGGCTGGGTCGCGGGCGAGAAGCCCTGGGACAACTGCTACGGACCGGTGGCGGAACTCGCCCACTCCGCCCGCCGCTTCGACGAGAGCCCGAGCGTGTACTCCTACGTGGCGGCGCGGCACTCCCTCGCGCTGATCGAGGAGCTGGGCACCGAGGCCATCGCCGCCCACGACCGCGCGCTCGCCGACCGCTTCCGGGCCGGGGTCATCGGGCTCGGCCACCAGCCCGTCGCCGCCCCCGGCTCGGCCATCGTCTCCGTACCGGGGCTGGGGGACGCCGCGTCCCGGCTGGCGGAGGCGGATGTGCATGTCTCGGCGCGGGCCGGCTACCTCCGCGCCTCCTTCCACCTGTACAACACGGCGGCCGATGTGGACCGGCTGCTGGAGGAGCTGTCCCGCTGATACCGGGGCCGGACCGGGGCCGGCACGGGGCCGGACCGGAGCCATGAAAAATCTGAGGGAAGCCGGGGCACCCCGGCTTCCCTCAGATCACGGACGTCAGCTCAGCGCACGGCGGTGATCACCGTACGGGCGTGAAGTCCCTGGCCCCGATGAAATCCGGCCGGGGGACCGGTGCCGCGAACGGCTCCACCGCAGTGTTCTCCACGCTGTTGAACACGATGAAGACGTTGCTGCGCGAGTAGGGCGTGATGTTGTCGCCCGAGCCGTGCATGCAGTTGCAGTCGAACCACGTCGCCGAACCGGCCTTGCCGGTGAACAGCTTGATGCCGTGCTTGTCGGCGAAACCGGTGAGCGCCTCGTCGGACGGGGTGCCCGCGTCCTGCATCTGCAGCGACTTCTTGTAGTTGTCCTTCGGTGTCTCGCCCGAGCAGCCGAGGAACGTACGGTGCGACCCCGGCATGATCATGAGGCCGCCGTTGGTGTCGTAGTTCTCGGTCAGCGCGATCGAGACCGACACGGTCCGCATGTTCGGCAGTCCGTCCTCGGCGTGCCAGGTCTCGAAGTCCGAGTGCCAGTAGAAGCCCGAGGCGCCGAAACCCGGTTTGACGTTGATCCGGCTCTGGTGGACGTAGACGTCCGAGCCGAGGATCTGACGTGCGCGGCCCACCACACGCGGGTCGCGCACCAGGTTCGCGAAGACCTCGCTGATCCGGTGCACCTCGAACACCGACCGTACGTCCTGCGACTTCGGCTCGATGATCGAGCGTTCGTCGGCGCGCACGTCCGGGTCGGCGACCAGCCGGTCCAGCTCGGCGCGGTAGACCGCGACCTCGTCCGGAGTGATCAGCTCGTCAATTGCCAGGAAGCCGTCGCGATCGAAATCGCTCAGCTCGGACGGTTGCAGCGGCCCGGGGGCGCCGGGCTCGGACCACACCACGGGGTCCACGCGCGGCGTAGCGACCTCCATGGCCCCACGGGTCGGGTACAGGTCAGTGACCGCGGTCATCGGATCATGCCTCCTCGGTCTCGGTGATCAGCGGGTATACGCCGTTCTCATCATGGTCCTCCCGTCCCGTGATCGGCGGGTTGAATACACAGACGCACCGGAAGTCCGTTTTGGGGCGCATCGTGTGCTTCTCATGCCCGTTCAGCAGGTACATGGTGCCGGGCGTGATCCAGTGCTTCTCACCGGTCTCGTCGTTGGTGAGCTCGGCCTCACCCTCGACGCACAGCACCGCCTCGATGTGGTTGGCGTACCACATCGACGTCTCGGTGCCCGCGTAGAGGATGGTCTCGTGGAGCGAGAAGCCGACGCCCTCCCGGGCGAGCACGATGCGCTTGCTCTCCCAGGTGCCGGACTTGGACTTGATGTGCCTCTCGGTGTCCTCGATGTCCTTGAAGGATCGGACGATCACGGTGAGTTCTTGCCTTTCTCTTCTCTGCGGTACGGGAGGGTCATGCGGTCTCGCGGACCGCGCGGGCAAGGGTCCGCAGCCCCTCGTCCAGGTCTTCGGGGGAGATGGTCAGCGCGGGCAGCAGCTTGACGACCTCGCTCTCGGGGCCGGAGGTCTCGACCAGCAGGCCGAGTTCGAAGGCGCGCTTGCAGACCGCCGAGGCGCGCGGCTTGTCCTCGAACTCGATGCCCCAGACCAGGCCACGGCCGCGGAAGTGGGTGCCGGACTGCTCCTCGCAGATGGCGCGCAGGGCCTGCTCGACCTGCTCGCCGCGGGCGAGGGTCTGCTTCTCCATCTGGCCGTCCGCCCAGTAGGTGTCCAGGGTGGCGGCGGCGGTGACGAACGCGGGGTTGTTGCCGCGGAAGGTGCCGTTGTGCTCGCCGGGCTCCCAGACGTCCAGCTCGGGCTTGAAGAGCGCGAGCGACATCGGCATGCCGTAGCCGCTGATGGACTTCGAGACGGTCACGATGTCCGGGGTGATGCCCGACTCCTCGAAGGAGAAGAAGGCGCCGGTGCGGCCGCAGCCCATCTGGATGTCGTCGACGATCAGCAGCATGTCCTGGCGCTCGCACAGCTCGGCCAGGGCGCGCAGCCACTCGGGCCGGGCCACGTTGATACCGCCCTCGCCCTGCACGGTCTCGACGATCACGGCGGCGGGCTTGTTGAGTCCGGAACCCTGGTCCTCCAGCAGCCGCTCGAACCACAGGAAGTCCTCGACCGTGCCGTCGAAGTAGTTGTCGAACGGCATCGGGGTGCCGTGGACCAGCGGGATGCCGGCGCCGGCGCGCTTGAAGGCGTTGCCGGTCACGGCCAGCGAGCCCAGCGACATGCCGTGGAAGGCGTTGGTGAAGGAGACGATGGACTCGCGGCCCTTGACCTTACGGGCCAGCTTCAGCGCGGCCTCGACGGCGTTGGTGCCGGTCGGGCCCGGGAACATGACCTTGTAGGGCAGATCGCGCGGGCGCAGGATGTTGTTCTGGAACGACTCGAGGAACGCGCGCTTGGCCGTGGTGGACATGTCCAGGCCGTGAGTGACGCCGTCACGCTCGATGTAGTCGATCAGCGCCCGTTTCAGTACCGGGTTGTTGTGGCCGTAGTTGAGCGACCCGGCTCCGGCGAAGAAGTCGAGGTAGGTGTGGCCGTCCTCGTCGAACATGTGGCTGCCCTGCGCACGGTCGAAGACGGCGGGCCAGCCACGGCAGTAGCTGCGCACCTCCGACTCCAGGGCCTCGAAGACGCTCAGGGCGGGCGGGGTGATGGTCACAGCGTTCTCCTGGGAGAGGGGTGTGAGGGGGGTGAGGGGGAGGATCGGGGTGATCAGGGTGTGATCAGGGTCGGGGTGTGATCAGGGGAGATCAGGTCCGGTCCGCGCGCGGTCCGAGCGGGCCGAGCGGACCGATGCGGTAGAGGACCTCGGGCTCGTGCCCACCGTCGGGGAAGAGACCGCCGTGGAAGAGCACCTCACGCTCGAGCGGCGCTTCATGCCGTTCGGCGAACGAGGTGAACAGCCGGTTCGAGGCGGTGTTGTCAGGGGTGATCGTCGTCTCGATGCCGCGGACGCCCGCCGTGGCGACCCGGGCGACCAGCCCGTCCAGCAGGGTGGCGGCCAGTTTGCGGCCACGCCAGGCGTGGTCGACGGCGACCTGCCAGACGACGAGGGTCTCGGGGCGCTCGGGACGGACGTAGCCGGTGATGAAGCCGACCGGTCCGCCGTCGGCGTCGCGCGCCACTACGGATGTGGCGGCGAAGTCGCGGCACCACAGGAGGTAGCTGTAGGAGGAGTTGAGGTCCAGGGTTTTGGAGTCGCGGGCGATTCGCCAGATCGCGGCTCCATCCTCGACGCGCGGTGTGTCGAGGGTGAGGCCCTCCGGCAAATCCAATTCGCTACGGACTAGGTCTGCTTGTGCGGCGGTCATGCAAATTCAATTTACCCAGCAGAATCAGAAAATGCATCGCGGTGGGGGGTTACGTGGAGGGGGGTCGATGTGTTATCACGCGGGAGCGCGCGTGCGCGCGGCCGTTGGCCGAAACGCGGTAATTTGTAGGGGAGTTACTCGGGCGAAGCGGATCGCGTGTGGGGTCCGTCACATATATGTAACCGGCCGATGACCGTCTTGAATTACGGGACCAGGAACCCGTGGAAAATTTTTTGTTTAGGAATCGCAATGGCGGGCAGACGAATGTGGAAGCAGTAGCGGAAAAACGCGAAGAATTTCTGGCCACGCTGCCATGAATTCAATCCCCCACGGTGAACCGAGGGAAGTCGCCCCGCACCGCGAAGGCCCCGGAGGCGCCGTTCCCCGAGGCCGAGTACGCGTCCCGGCCGGCGTCCCGGTCCCCCTCGGCGTGGTTGTACTGCCCCGCGAAGACATGCCGGCCCGCGGGCACGGTGGCGCCCTTCCGGAGCGTCCAGCGGTAGACCAGCACACCGTCCTCGACGCGGGTGGCGGTGGTCACATCGCCGGTCGGCAGCGAGCTCCAGGACCCGGTGGACAGCACATCCCCGGTGTCCGCGACCCGTAGCTCCACCGTCAGCGAGGTCAGCGGCCTACCGATGGTGAGCGTGATGTCACTCTGCGCCCAGTACGGATTGGAATGGGCGTTGATGGCGCCCTTGGACCGAACAGTCGGCTCGGCGAGATGGTTTGGACCGGCCGCGGTGGGATAGGCGCTCGGCGTGTGCCGCTCAGCATCGCTCTGCGATCCGGCGCCCGGCTCCTCGCCGGGTCGCCTCTCCACGCCCGCGCCCGCCGGAGGCGCGGCAGGCTCGCTCGAGGTGCGCACCGTCTGCGGCCGCTCGGCACCGTCCGTGGCCACCACCGCGATCCCCGTCGCCGCGACCGCCGCGGCCAGCCCGGCGACCGGGCCCACCAGCCGCGGCGCCCAGGTCCGGCGCGGGCTCGTCCGTGCGCCCCGGCTCCGGCCGTCGGCCGCCATGCCCGCCGTGACCCGGGCCAGCATCCGGATCCGGTCCGGCTCATGGGAGGCGGCGGCCGTACGCAGCTCGGCGACGACATCGCGGCCCTCGGAGCGCTCGCGATGCTCGATCATCAACTGCCCCCTCCTGCATGCCCGGCGTGGCCCATGTGACCCGAGTGGCGAGCGGGCCCAGTGTGGCCCGTCTGGCCCGTGTTCCCAGAGCGGAGCGTTCGTACCGTCTGCTCGGCCTCCGTCGCCCCGGGCAGCTCGCCCTCGCCGTCCGGAGGGCCGAGCAGCCGCTCCAGCTCGGCGATTCCGCGGGAGGTCTGGCTCTTGACCGTGCCCACCGAAATGCCGAGCGTACGGGCCGTCTCCCGCTCGGAGAGGTCGAAGGCGTGCCGCAGCACGACGCATGCGCGCTTGCGGAACGGCAGCCGGACCAGCGCGGCCTGTACATCCACCACGGCGGAGACGTCCGGATCGTCCACATGGTCGGAGCGCTGCGAGGAGAAGAGCGCCACCCGCCGCCGCTCGCGCACCAGACTGCGGATCCGGGAGCGGGCCAGATTGGCGACGACGCCCCGGGCGTACGCGGCCGGGTGGTCGGCGGCCCGCACCCGGTCCCACTGGTGCCAGACCGCCACCAGCGCGTCGGCCGCCAGGTCGTCCGCCCCGTCGGAGCTGCCGAGCAACAGATGGGCGAGGCGGGCCAGTTCGGCGTGGTGCCGCTCGAAGAAGTCCCGGAATTCGGCCTGTGGGTCGGCGGTGTGCGGGTCGGCCTGGGCCTGTGGGCCGGTCTGTGCGTTGGCCTGGGCCTGTGGGCCGGTCTGTGCGGCGGTGTGCGGGCGGGGCCGGGCGTCGTCGGCCGATAAGCCGTCGGGGTCCTCCGGTGTGCCGGGCGCTCGCGCGCTGCCCGCGGCGGCCGCGTCATCGGCGGGAGCGTTCACGAGGACCTCCTCACTGCCGCTCCTCCGGTGGGTTGCGTGAGCGTAGCAGCGCTGCGCATGTTGTTCGAGTGGCGCCGTTCCAGCTCCTGGGAATTGGCCGGTCAACGCCCTGCCCCGGTCTCGTACAGTGCGTTGCATGAGGGATAGCGCGGTGCTCCACATCAAGGGCCGGGTCCTGGTCGGACCGGACGCCGGCGACGCTGCCGGGGACGTCCGGGACGAGCTGTGGGTGGTCGACGGCAGGATCACGTTCGAGCGGCCGGCCGGGGCCAGGGACATCCGGCTGGTCGAGGGCTGGGTGCTGCCCGGCCTCGTCGACGCCCACTGCCATGTCGGACTCGACGCCCATGGGGCGGTGGACGATTCGACGAGCGAGAAACAGGCGCTGACCGACCGCGACGCCGGGGCGCTGCTGCTGCGGGACGCCGGATCGCCGGCCGACACCCGTTGGATCGACGACCGCGAGGATCTGCCCCGCATCATCCGGGCCGGCCGCCATATCGCCCGCACCAAGCGGTACATCCGCAACTACGCGCATGAGATCGAGCCGGAGGACCTGGTCGCCTATGTGGCCGCGGAGGCGCGGCGCGGCGATGGCTGGGTGAAGCTGGTCGGCGACTGGATCGACCGGGAGACCGGCGACCTGGGCGCCTGCTGGCCGAGTGGCGCGGTCGAGGCGGCCATCGCCGAGGCGCACCGGCTGGGCGCGCGGGTCACGGCGCACTGTTTCGCCGAGGAGAGCCTCGCGCCGCTGGTCGAGGCGGGGATCGACTGCATCGAGCACGCCACCGGGCTCACCGAGGAGACCATCCCGCTGTTCGCCGAGCGGGGCGTGGCGATCGTCCCGACCCTGGTCAACATCGCCACTTTCCCCCGGCTGGCGCTGGGTGGCGAGGTGAGGTTCCCGCGCTGGGCCGAGCATATGCGGCGGCTGCACGCGCGCCGGTACGAGACGGTGCGGGCGGCCTACGACGCGGGCATCCCGATCTACACCGGCACCGACGCGGGCGGTGGCCTGGCCCATGGGCTGGTCGGGCAGGAGGTGGCCGAGCTGGTGAAGGCGGGCATCCCGGCGCGGGACGCGCTCTCGGCGGCGACCTGGGGCGCGCGGTCCTGGCTCGGACGGCCGGGACTCACCGAGGGGGCCTCCGCCGATCTCGTCGTCTATGACGCGGATCCGCGCGCCGATGTGCGGGTGCTGACGACGCCGCGGCGGGTGGTGCTGCGAGGCCGCGTGGTCGGCTGACGGGGCGCGGGGACGGGCTGACCGGGCACGGGGCGCGCGCTGATTGGTCGCGGGCGCGGGCTGGCTGGGTGCGTGAACGGGTGGGGCAGGGGGGCCTGAGGGGGCTCCTGAAGGGAACGCGGCTCGAACGCGGCGGCGAACCACACCCTTTGGGATGAACGGACATCATGTGTCTGCCTGTTTACCCTCAGTGCGCAAATATGGCGTGGTCGAGGCCGTCGGCGCCCGTGGAGTCCCCCGCGGCAGGCGCCGGCGGCTCCATGTCTCCTGTGGGGGTCAAACTCACGTGTCCTGTTCCAGTAACACCTACTTCGGCATGCCCACCCGCCGCCTGTCGGCCGCCACTGCCGCTGCCGCGGTCTCCGTCCTGGGCCTGCTGCCCGCGGCGACCGCGCAGGCCGACACCGGTGCGACCACCGGTAAGGCGGGTGCGGTCGTGCTCCGCACCGATCTCGATGTCTCCCTGCTCAACAAGACCGTCACGGCTCCGCTCTCGGTGGTGCTGAACGAGGTGCACGCACCCGCGACGGCCAGCAAGACGGCGCTCACCGCGACTCTGGACGGCGTGGACGGGGGCCGGCCGTTCAGTGTGCTGCGGGCCGATGTGGCCACCGCCCGGGCCGCCGCGGACAAGCAGCGCGCCGAGGGGTACTCCAACCTCGTCAACGCCAAGGTCCACGTCCCGGGTCTGGCCGGGGTGCCGCTGATCTCGGTCGAGCAGGTGACCTCGAAGGCGGTGTGTGCCGCCGGGAAGCGGCCGACCGCCCAGTCCAACCTGCTCGGCAGCGTCAGCGTGCTCGGCAGGAAGGTCACTCTGAGCACGAGCGGCACCACCACGGTCGATGTGCCGACGCTCGGCCAGGTCCGGCTCGATCTGTCGCGGACGGCCACCACCTCGCGCACGGCGGCGGCCACGGCCCTCAACCTGAAGGTCTCCGTGAACCCGCTCAAGCTGAACGTGTCCGAGGTCGAGGGTCAGGTCACCCTCGCCCGGGCGACCTGCGAGGCGCCCGTCGCCGCGGCGGTCCAGCCCAGCCCGAGCGTGGGCCCGCAGACCACGCCCGAGCCGAAGCCGGAGCACCTGGCCGAGACCGGTGGCAGCTCGGCCACGCCGTATCTGGTGGGCGGCGGCGCCCTGCTGCTCGCCGTGGGCGGCGGGGCCGTCGTCCTGGCCCGCCGCCGGCGCGCCGGCGCCGGCGGCGACGCCGGCTGACGTCTGAGGGCTGACGTCTGACGCTTGACGTCTGACGTCTGACGCTTGACCTGGCCTGGCCCGTTGGGTCCGGTGCCCGTGCCGTGCCCAACGGTTCGGGTGCCGGGCCTGGGGCGGGCGCCCGGGGTGCGGCATGGGGCCGGGCCGCGGGTGCCGGGCCACGGCGTGCCGTCGGGTCCGGCCGCGGGTGCCGGGCAGGGTTACGACATCGGCCCCCGGGCTCGGGCGTTGGGCCGGGGCCCGGCATCGGGCGCGGGCGCTGGGCCCGCGCCCGGACTCGGGCTCGGGCTCGGGCTCGGGCAAGCGTGCGTGACCGCGCACCGCTCCAGGCGGTGCGCGGTCTGGCGCGTGATCAGGCAGTGCGGTGCGCGGTGTGGCAGCGCGCTCAGACGGCCGATTCGGCGATGGCCTTCGTCAGGGCGATGACGAAGCGGTCCGTCGTGGCGCGGTCGCGGACGGCGATCCGGAGCCAGTCCGGGCCGAGGCCCGGGAACGTGTCACCGCGGCGGACGGCGAAGCCCAGCTCGCGCAGCCGGGTACGGATCGCCACCGCGCCCGGCAACTGGATCAGCAGAAAGGGTCCGGCCGCCGGGCCGCACACCCGCACCTCCGCCAACCCGGCCAGCCGATCGGACAGATGGGCCCGGTCGGCGGCCGTACGGTCGGCGGCACGCGCGGCCTCGGCGAGGGCGGACGGGGCGCAGCACGCCTCGGCCGCCGTCAGGGCCGGGCTGGACACCGGCCACAGCGGCTGGACCCGCTCCAGCGCCGTGACGGTGTCCGGCTCCGCCAGCACATAGCCGATCCGCAGCCCCGCCAGACCCCAGGTCTTGGTGAGGCTGCGCAGCACCACGAGCCCGGGCACATCGGTGCGGTCCGCCAGCGACTCGCGCTCGCCCGGGACGGCGTCCATGAACGCCTCGTCCACCACCAGCGTCCGTCCCGGCCGGGCGAGACCGGCCAGGGCATCGGCCGGGTGCAGCACGGATGTGGGGTTGGTGGGGTTGCCGATCACCACCAGATCGGCGTCCTCCGGCACCGCGTCCGGGGCCAGCCGGAAGCCGTTCCGCTCCTCGAGGATCACGCGCTCCACGGTGTGCCCCGCGTCCCGCAGCGCCGCCTCCGGTTCGGTGAACTGCGGATGCACCACCACCGGCCGCTGAGCCGAGATGGCACGGGCGAGCAGGACGAACGCCTCCGCGGCGCCCGCCGTCAGCAGCACCCGGCCGGCCGGAAGCCCATGGCGCGCGGCGACGGCCTTCCGCGCCGTCCGCCCGTCCGGATAGGCGGCCAGCCCGTCGAGGGAGTCGGCGATTCGGGCCATGAGCCAGTCCGGTGGCGTACCGGCCCGGACGTTGACCGCGAGGTCCGTCAGGCCGGCATCGGCACCCCGCACCTCCGCGTCCCCGTGATGCCGCAGATCGAACCCGGCGGAGACGCCAACGGCGGCCGGGGCGGCGGACCCGCTCGTGGGCGGGCCCGCCGATGGATCAGTGGACATCGGCGTGAGTATCAGGATGCGCCAACGCATGGGCCTCATCGCCGAACCCGGCGCGCCCGGCCGTGTCGGCCACCTCCTCATAGCGCTCCATGACGAGGTCCGCCAACTCCTTTGCCGGGCCGATGACATCGGCGGAGACCACCTCGACCTCGGGGTAGGCGAGCGCCCAGCCCTCCGCCTGCTGCCGCACCCGCTCCAGGGTGTCACCGGCGAACAGGAAGTACGGCAGCACCACGACCCGACTGGCCCCCAGCTTGGCGCAGCGGTCCAGGCCCGAGGCCACATCCGGTGCGGCGAGCGAGGAGAAGGCCACCTCGACGCCCGCGAAGCCACGGCCCTCCCACAGCAGCCGGGCGGCGCGGTGCACCTCGGCGTTGGCCTCGGGGAGCGGCGAACCGTCGCCCACCAGCAGCACGGTGGTCTCCGCGCGGTCCGACGGCAGCCGGGGCCGGTTGCCCAGCGCCTCGTCGAGCCGCCGCTCCAGCACGCTGAGCAGCGTGCGGTGCGGCCCGAGCGGCCGGGCGGAGGCGAACGAGGCGTCGGCATGCCGCTCCGCCTCCTGGGCCAGCGCGGCCGCGATGCCGTCTCTCGGGGGAGCCGCCGGGACCAGCGTCAGCGGGACGACCGCGAAGCGGCTCACCCCATCGCCGACGAGCCGGGTGACCGCGTCGGACAGCGGGTGGCTGCCCGGTCCGGTGAGGCCACCCGCCACGGGCAGATCCGGGTGGCGTGCGGCCAACTCCCTTATGAATGCGTGAAAGGCGGTGGCATGCCCTTCGTCTCGCGTGCCGATGCCTGCGAGGAGCAGGGCGGGCGGGGTCGTCACGAGGTCTCCTTGGTGCAGGTGGTGCGGGTGTCACGGTCAGCAGGGGGCGGCGGGCTGTTCCGCCCCGAGACGTTACTGACCTGCGTCGGGACGGTCGACGGCAGGTCTTCGCTGCCCGGCCTGCCCGGATTTGGCCGCGGCCGGGCGGCGAGCGACGGCGCAGGTGGCCATTCCGGGGCGACCGTGCGGCGCGGACTTCCGCTTGGCGACCAGCAGTTCGCCGCCAGGTCCGGCGGCCAGCAGCGCGGCCGCCTCGGCGACCCCGGCCGTGCCCACGGCCGCGAGCGGCACCGCGGACGGGTTCGGCACCTCCACCGCGGCCAGCGCCGCCGCCGGGTATCCGCACAGCGGCACCCCCAGCCGCTCGGCCGCCGTCAGCAGTCCCGTCTCCCCGGCCTTGGCCTCCACGGTCGCCAACTCGGCCACGCCGCTCGACGAAAGGCCCGCCTCCGCCAGGACCGTCTCGACCAGCCCGATCACCTCGCCGACGGACACACCCCGGCTGGCCCCGACCCCGACGACGAGCGGTGCCCCGGGCAGGGGACACGCCGTGCCCCGGCCGATGACCTCCACGTCAGCTCACCGCCTCGGCTCAACCGGCAGGGGACACACATCTGTCGGCGAACCGGGCCGCCGCGCCTGGGACCGAGGCCCAGTGCACATGCAGATAGGAGGCATGCACATTTCCCTGTGCGAACCCTTCGGTACGACGCTCCGGGTGGACGAGCCCCCAGGCGGGCTCCGCCCCCGCTCCGGGCACGATGGTCGTGCGGTGGAACTCATGGCCGCGCACCCGCGTCCCCGCAGCGGCGAGTGCGGTGTCGGAGATGGCCACGGCCTCACGGTAGCCCAGCGTCAGACGTTCCGACATCCGTGCCTCGGCGGCCAGCACCCCGCACATCGGCTCCCCGTCCAGCGAGCGCGCCAGATACAGCAGTCCGGCACATTCGGCGGCGATGGGCGCGCCGGACGCGGCGAGCTCGGCAACGGCTGCCCGCAGCGGCTTGTTCGCGGACAGCTCGGGGGCGTACACCTCCGGGAACCCGCCGCCGATCACCAGACCGCCGGTGCCTTCCGGGAGGCGCTCGTCCCGCAGCGGATCGAAGGGAACGACCCGCGCCCCGGCCGCCGTGAGCAGCTCGGTGTGCTCCGCGTACGAGAAGGTGAACGCGGCCCCGCCCGCCACGGCGACCACCGGCCGCGCCGCGCGGTCTCCCCGGCCCCCGGCACCGGGGGCGGCCTCCACCGCCCGACGTATCTCCTCCTCCGGATCCCAGACCGGCTCGGACAGGGGCGGTGCGCCGCGCGCCAGCGCCAGCAGCCCCTCGAGATCGCAGCCCTCCCGCACCCGCGCTGCCAGCGCGGCCGCCGAATCCACCGCCTCCGCTTGGCGCTCGGCCACCGGCACCAGACCCAGATGGCGGCTCGGTGCCCGCACCTCCCGCATCCGGCGCAGCGCGCCGAACACCGGCACTCCGCACCCCTCCAGCGCCTCGCGCAGCATCGCCTCGTGACGGTCCGAACCGACCTTGTTGAGGATCACCCCCGCGACCCGCACCTCGGGGTCCCAGGAGGCGAAGCCATGCACCAGCGCGGCCACCGACCGCGATTGCGACGACGCGTCCACCACCAGCACCACCGGTGCCCGCAGCAGCTTGGCCACATGCGCCGTCGAGGCCAGCTCGCCCTGTCCGGCCGCCCCGTCGAAGAGGCCCATCACCCCTTCGACCAGGGCCAGATCGCAGCCCGCCGCCCCGTGCAGGAACAGCGGGGCGATCCGCTGCGGACCGCACAGATAGGCGTCCAGATTCCGGCCCGGGCGCGCGCCCCCGGCCCGGGACCGCCCGGCCGAGGAGGCGGCCGAGGAGATCGCGAGCGCGTGATAGCCAGGGTCGATGTAGTCCGGGCCGACCTTGTGCGGGGACACGTCCAGACCGCGCTCCGCGAAGGCGGCCATGAGCCCCGCGGTGACCGTCGTCTTCCCGCTGCCCGAGGCGGGCGCCGCGATCACCAGACGCGGGACACTCACCACTCGATGCCTCGCTGGCCCTTCTGACCGGTGTCCATCGGATGCTTGACCTTGGACATGTCGGTGACCAGGTCGGCGAAGTCCACCAACTGCGCCGGTGCGTTACGCCCCGTGATGACGACGTGCTGCGTCCCGGGCCGGTCCCGCAGCACCGACACCACCTCGTCGGGGTCCACCCAGCCCCAGTGCATCGGATACGCGAATTCGTCCAGCACATAGAGCCGGTATGTCTCCGCCGCGAGATCGCGCTTGACCTGCTCCCAGCCCTCGCGTGCGGCCTCCTCGCTGGAAGCCATGTCGCGCTGGACCCACGACCAGCCCTCGCCCATCTTGTGCCATGCGACGGTCCCCCCTTCGCCCGAGTCGCCGAGGACGCGCAGCGCACGCTCCTCACCGACCCGCCATTTCGCGGACTTTACAAATTGGAATACACCGACCGGCCAGTTTTGGTTCCATGCCCGCAGCGCCAGCCCGAACGCCGCGGTCGACTTGCCCTTGCCCTGACCTGTGTGGACGAAGACCAGCGGGCGGTTGCGGCGCTGGCGGGTGGTCAGCCCGTCGTCCGGGACGACGGTCGGTTGTCCTTGCGGCATCAGGCGGCCCTCCGAGGGTTCGATACGGTTCGTACATCGCGCACCAGCGCGGTCACGCTGTCCGCGCGCAGTTCGTCGAGTGTCACCGGCGTGGCCCGCAGTTCGCGGGCGAGCGCGCCCGCCAGCCCCAGCCGCACCGGCCCCGACTCGCAGTCCACCACCACCGAGGCGACCCCGTCGCCCGCGAGCATCCGCGCCGCGCGCCCGGCCCGCTCGACCGACGTGGGCCCGCCGGACCGCTTCGCCTCCGTGGCCCGTCCGTCGGTCACCACGACCAGCAGCGGACGGCGCGAGGGATCCCGCAGCCGCTCCACCCGCAGCACCTCTCGCGCCTTCAACAGCCCGGCCGCCAGCGGCGTACGGCCGCCCGTCGGCAGCCGCTCCAGCCGCACGGCCGCCGCGTCCACCGACGAGGTGGGCGGCAGCGCCAGCTCGGCGTCCGCGCCCCGGAAGGTGATCAGCCCGACCTTGTCCCGTCGCTGGTAGGCGTCCAGCAGCAGCGACAGCACCGCGCCCTTGATCGCGCTCATCCGTGTCCGCGCGGCCATCGAGCCCGACGCGTCCACCACGAACAGCACGAGATTGCCCTCCCGGCCCTCGCGCACCGCCTCGCGCAGATCGTCCCGGCGCACCAGGAGTCCGGGACCGCGCCGCCCGCGCGCCCGCTGGTGCGGGGCGGCGGCCCGGACCGTCGCCGTCAGATGCAGCGCGGAGAGCGTCCCCCGCGGGCGGCGCGCCCCGGTGGTGCGGCCGTGCTCGCTGCGGGCGCGCGACCGGCGTCCGGCCGCGCCCTCGCCCAGACCGGGGACGTCGAGCCGCCGGGTCCGGAACGGGTCGGCGGCGCCCACGGCCGCCCGCTCACCCCCGGCTCCACCAGGAGCTTCGTCCGCCCCGCCGTCGCCATCGGCCCGGGCCGAGTCGGTCTCGCGGTCGGCCGTCTCGTGCTCACCCGTGCGCTGGTCGGGGACGGACGGCTCGGGTGCGGTGGGCGGCGCCTGCTCCCCCGCTCCGTCGCCCGAGTCCTCCTGGGGCCCGCCTCCGGGGTTGTCGGGGCCGCCCGGGCCGTCCGGCCCGTCGTCGGGGCTGTCGGGGCCCTCCGGGCCCTGGTCCGGATCCGGCTCCGGCTCGTCCTCCTCGAACTGCCGCAGGATCTCGTCGAGTTTGTCCTCGTCGAGCCCCGGCGCGTCGAACGGAGCCCGCCGCCGGCGGTGGGGGAGCGACAGCAGCGCCGCCCCCCGGACGTCCTCGGTCCGCACGTCGGTGCGCCCGGCCCAGGCGGCCAGCGCGGTCGCCGTACGGGCGGTCACGATGTCCGCGCGCATCCCGTCCACCTCGAACCCGGCACACACCGCCGCGATCTGCCGCAGCGCGCGATCGCCCAGCCCCACCCGCGGCAGCAGGGCGCGCGCCGCCGCGATGCGCTCCCGCAGCGCTTCCTCGTCCGCCGCCCAGCGCGCCGCGAACCCCTCGGGATCCTCGTCGTACGCCAGCCGCCGCCGCACCACCTCGACCCGCTCATCGGTGTCCCGGGACGCCGCGACCTCCACTGTGAGACCGAAGCGGTCCAGCAGCTGCGGCCGCAGCTCGCCCTCTTCCGGGTTCATGGTGCCGACGAGGAGGAACCGCGCCGCATGCCGTACGGACACCCCCTCGCGCTCCACGTAGGAGGCGCCCATGGCGGCCGCGTCGAGCAGCAGGTCGATCAGATGGTCGTGGAGCAGGTTGACCTCGTCGACGTAGAGCACCCCGCGGTGGGCGTCCGCGAGCAGTCCGGGCTCGAACGCCTTCACGCCGTCCGACAGCGCCCGCTCGATGTCGAGGGCGCCGACCAGGCGGTCCTCGGAGGCGCCCACGGGCAGTTCGACCATCCGAGCGGGGCGCGCCTCGCCGGTGTCCGGCTCATGGGGTCCGTCCGGGCAGGACGGGTCGGGCGCGGCCGGATCGCAGGAGAACCGGCACCCGGCCACCACGTCGACCGGCGGCAGCAGCGCCGCGATCGCTCTTACGGCGGTGCTCTTGGCCGTGCCCTTCTCCCCGCGCACCAGCACGCCGCCCACGGCGGGTGAGACGGCGTTGAGGAGCAGGGCGAGCCGCAGACCGTCCATGCCGACGATCGCGCTGAAGGGGTAGGTGGTGGTCACGCGGCGGTACCTCCTGGTGTGCGTGGGCGTCGCGGTCCGGTGTCGGTGCGGGGGCCGGGGTTGTTCACGACGTCCCCCCTGGCGCCCCCGGAGGGACGAACGGCAGCCCCTCCGGGACGCCCTTCTCGATGAGCCGCAGCAGTGCGTCGGTGTCGGCGTGCTCCTCGATCAGGTCGCCGAGGCGGTCGAGTTGCTCCTCGCGCAGCTCGCCGAAGCGGGTGTCCGGCGCCGGTACGAACGCCCGGCCCGCCGCGGCGGCCACCCGGCGCAGAAACGCCCGCCGGAAGCCGTCGCTCTCCAGCGAGCCGTGCCAGTGGGTGCCCCACACCGAGCCCACCCGGCAGCCGTCGAGGAAGCGCTCCTCGGCCCCGTCGAGCAGTTCGGCGACCCCGTGGTGGATCTCGTATCCCTCCACCCGCTCACCGAGCGCCTCGCCCACCGGCCGGGCCAGGGTCTTCTCCGCCGCGAACCGCACCCGCACCGGCAGCAGCCCGAGCCCGGCGACCGTCCCGGCCTTGGACTCGATCTCGTCCTCGATGCGCTCCCCGAGCGCCTGGAAGCCGCCGCAGACGCCCAGCACCGGACGGCCCTCGGCGGCCCGCCGGGCGATCGCGTCGGCGAGCCCGCGCTCACGCAGCCACTCCAGCGCCCTTACGGTGCCCCGGGTGCCCGGCAGCACCACCAGATCGGCGTCGGCCAGCTCCTCGGGCCGGTCCACGAACCGCACGACCACGCCCGGTTCGGCCGCCAGCGCGTCCACGTCCGTGAAGTTGGACATCAGCGGCACGGCGGCCACCGCGATCCGCAGGACGTCCGCGCCGTAAGGGGGCGCCACGACGCTCTCCCGCACCGTGCCGCGCAGCGACACCCGCAGACCGTCCTCCTCGTCGATCCCCAGCCCGTGGGCGAACGGGAGCACACCGACGGTCGGGCGCCCGGTGAGCTCGCGCAGCATGTCCAGACCGGGCTCCAGCAGGCTCACATCGCCGCGGAACTTGTTCACCAGATAGGCGGCCACATGCCGTTGGTCCGCCGCAGACAGCAGCGCGGTGGTGCCGAAGAAGGACGCGAAGACGCCACCGCGGTCGATGTCGCCGACCACCACGACCGGAAGCCCGGCGGCGCGCGCCAGCCCCATGTTGACGATGTCGGTGCGGCGCAGATTGATCTCGGCCGGACTGCCCGCGCCCTCGCAGATCACCGCGTCATGGGTGCGCCGCAGCTCCTCCAGGCACTCCGTGACGGTCCCCAGCAGCGCCTCCCGGCCCGAGACCCGCGTCCGCCCGGAGGAGTCCGCGTCCGACGGCGGGTTCGCCGCGGGCCCCGACCGCCCGAAGTACCCGCGCGCGCTCAGCTCGCCCACCGGCTTGCCCAGCAGCACCACTTGGCTGCTGCGGTCGCTGCCCGGCTTCAGCAGGACCGGGTTCATCAGCGCGCTCGGCTCGACGCGCGCCGCGGCGGCCTGCATGGCCTGGGCCCGCCCGATCTCCGCTCCCTCCCGGGTGACGAAGGAGTTGAGCGACATGTTCTGCGCCTTGAAGGGGGCCACGCTGACGCCCTTACGGGCGAGCCACCGGCAGATCCCGGCCGTCACCACGCTCTTGCCCGCGTCGGAGGTCGTGCCCGCGACGAGCAGGCCCCCGCCCCGCGCCCCGGAACCGTCCATGCCGCCCTCACCGCGTATCCCGCTCATCCACCGCCCCTTCCAGCGGCCCGGGGCCGCCCCGTCAACGCCCTCAGGACCGGCCGGGCCGCCACGGACACCCCGAGCGCCAGGACGCCGACGCGCCGCGACAGCCGTATCGCCCGCTCGATGTCGGCCGGCTCCACCGGCCGCCCGCCGGAGTTGAGCACCGGCCGGTGCTCGACCCGGCCGCCGTACGTGAGGGTGCCGCCCAGCCGTACCCCGAGCGCGCCCGCGAACGACGCTTCCACGGGGCCCGCGTTGGGGCTCGGATGGCGTCGGCCGTCGCGCCGCCAGGCGCGCCGCGCACCGCGCGGATCGGGGCCGGAGAGGGTCGCCAGGGCCGCCGTAAGGCGCGCACCGGGCCAGCCGGCCACATCGTCCAGACAGGCCGCCGCCCAGCCGAACCGGCGGTAGCGCGGCGACTTGTGGCCCACCATGGCGTCCAGGGTGTTGACGGCGCGGAAGCCGATGAGCCCCGGCACGCCGCCCACGGCGCCCCACACCAGCGCGCCCACGACGGCGTCGGAGGTGTTCTCGGCGACCGATTCGACGACCGCGCGGGCGATCTGCGGCCCGTCCAGCGCCTGCGGATCGCGGCCGCACAGATGGGGCAGCCGCTCCCGGGCGACCTCCACGTCCCCTGCGGCCAGGGCCCCGCCGACGGCCCGTGCCTCACGGCCCAGCGTCGTCCCGCCCAGCACCGCCCAGGTGGCGGCGGCGGTCAGTGCGGCCTGCGCGCCGCCGCGCCCGCCGAGGGCCCGTACGGCGCGGGTCAGCAGTGCGGCACCGGCGGCCGCGCCGCCCGCGCACAACGCGGTGTGCAGGGCCCCGTATCCGCGGTGGTCACGCCACAGCCGGCGCTCGGCGGCCGCGGCGGCGCGCCCGAACGCGGCGACCGGATGGCCGCGGCGCGGATCGCCCGTGGCGAGATCACCGAGGAAACCGAGGGCCGCACCACACGCGAACGAGGCGTGATCGGCACGCATCCGTCAGGCCGCCGTCACGCCTCGGCGCGACGACACGTAACCAAAGGGGCCAGGGGGGCCGAAGGGGCCGGAAGAGCCAGTGGGGACAGAGGAGGCTGACGGCGTGGCGGTGCCGGGCATGGCGGTATGTCCTCACTCAGGGTCCGCGCCCTGGTTCGACTGACCGGCGGTGAAAGTCTCCTGGCTCCCGGATCCGCGCCCCTCCCGGTCTTCCAGCCCCGCGTACGAAGCGAACCGTACGGTCGAGCCGTGACCCCATACAGGCGATGGGAGAGTGCTCCCCGGTGACAGTGGCGGGACCGCGCCGGATTCTCACCGGCTTCCTCTCCTGCCGCCGTTTGGCTCGGGAAGTCCACCATGGGCCGCGAATGGCCGTCAACTCGCATATGACCCATGTCGCCCGAGTGTGCCGAGCCCCACAGACGGCGGCCGCACACGAGGCGGCCGCCGGACGGTCGGCGCTGGTCAGCGCCACCATCCGGCGGCCGGTGGGTCGATGAGGACGCGAGCCTCAGGCGACGATCAGATAGATGCCGTACGCCACGGCCGCGGCGCACAGCGCGAAGCAGGTGTACGCGCCGGCGCGCGCGAGCGCCGAGGCGCCGGCCGCGCCACCGGGTACGGCGGCCGCGCCACCGGACACCGCGGCCGCGCCGCCCTGCTCCGGCGCCGCCTTACGGGACGTCCCGAGGATGCCCAGGGTGAAGACGCCCACCATGCCGACCGTCACCACGAGGCTGACGCCGAAGACCTGGCCGAGTGCCGCCCAGTCGATGCTCATGTTCCGTGGCTCCTTAGCGGGTGCTGCTGCTCGCGGCGGCGGGGGTGGGGGTCTGCTCGGGTGTGTGCTCGGCGATGCCGCTCTCGGGGGCGGTCTCGACCGCCCTCTCGGGGGCGGAGGGCTTCGCACCCGCGGGCGGCGGGGCCACGGACCGCAGGGCGGCCGTGACGGCGCCCACCGGCTCGTGTGCGCCGACCTCGTTGACGTTGGTGTGGTCCACGGGCTTGCGGCGCGACAGCGCCCAGATCGCCCCGCAGGCCAGGACGGCGAGCACGGCCACCGCCGTGATCCCCCCGTTCCCCTGGTCGGCCAGCAGCGCGGCGGCGCCCGCCACCAGGCCCGCGGCCGGGAGGGTCAGCACCCAGGCGACCACCATGCGGCCGGCGGTCGACCAGCGCACCACCGCGCCCTTACGGCCGACCCCCGCACCCATGACGGCGCCGGAGCAGACCTGGGTGGTGGACAGCGCGAAGCCGATGTGGGAGGAGGCGAGGATGACGGTCGCGGCGCCGGTCTGGGCGGCGAAGCCCTGCGGCGGCTGGATGTCGGTGATGCCCTTGCCCATGGTGCGGATGATGCGCCAGCCGCCCAGGTAGGTGCCGAGCGCGATGGCCAGGCCCGCCGAGACGATGACCCACAGCGGCGGGTCGGAGTCGGGCGCCACCACGCCCCCGGTGACCAGCGCCAGGGTGATCACGCCCATCGTCTTCTGGGCGTCGTTGGTGCCGTGGGCCAGGGAGACCAGGGCGGCCGAGGCGATCTGCCCCGCGCGGTAGCCCTTCGCGGTGTCCTCCGAGGAGCGGCCGCGGCCGAGCCGGTAGGTGAGCCGGGTGGCGGCCACCGTGGCGATGCCGGCCACGACCGGCGCGGCGACGGCGGGGATCAGGACCTTCATGACGATCGCGTCGCCGTTGACCCCGTCCAGCCCGACGGAGACCACGGTGGCGCCGATCAGGCCGCCGAACAGGGCGTGCGAGGAGCTGGAGGGGAGTCCGGCGAGCCAGGTCACCAGATTCCACAGGATCGCCCCGACCAGTCCCGCGAAGATCACTTCTGGTCGGATACCGGAGTCCTCGTCGATGATCCCGCCGGAGATGGTCTTGGCCACCTCCACGGACAGGAACGCGCCGACGAGATTGAGGACGGCCGACATCGCCACCGCCACCCTGGGACCGAGTGCTCCCGTGGAGATGGTGGTGGCCATGGCGTTAGCCGTGTCGTGGAAGCCGTTCGTGAAGTCGAACACCAAGGCCGTGACGATCACGATCCCGATGAGAAGCGTGATGTGTTCCATACACCCGGTCAATCAGTTCGAAGGTCGTTAGTGGCACGGTGAACGTAAGGAAACAGGGTGAACGGGAGGTGAACTGAGTAGGGCGTCAGGGTGACGTGGTTGCGGGAGTGTCAAAGCCTGGTGAATTCAAGCCTACTTCCCTATGTCGTACGGGGGTTGAGCCTCGGTCGAAGGCCGCCGGAGGAGACCTCGGAACCGGCCCCGCGGCCGCCCGCCGTTCACCCTCGTTCACCGCACCGGGGCGGCTGCCCACGAGGCGCGGTCGTAGACGTGCGCGGCGCCCGTTCCGGGCCCGCCATCGCCCGGCCGCCGGACGCCTGGAAGGATCGGGCCCCGGAGGTGAGGGCAGGTGACCCAGTCGCGATCCACGCGGCAGCCGCAGCCGCGGCTGACCCACCCCCTGCGCCAGGCATGGACGCAGGTGGTGAGAACGGCCCGCAGAACCACCGCCGACGGCCTGGTCGTCGGCACCTCGGGCAATGTCTCGGCCCGGGTCGGTGACACCGTCCTGGTGACCCCGAGCGGCGTCCCCTACGACCGGCTCGGCCCGCGGGACGCCGTCGCCGTCGACCTCGACGGACAACAGGTCCTCGGCACGCTCGAGCCCACCAGCGAGCTGCCCATGCACCTGGCCGTCTACCGGGAGACCGACGCCGAGGCCGTGGTCCATACCCACGCCGTCCACGCCACGGCCGTCTCCACGCTCGTCGACGAGCTCCCCGCGATCCACTACATGACCGCCGCCCTCGGCGGACCGGTCCGCGTCGCGGCCTATGCCCTCTACGGAACGGACGAACTGGCCGACGCCATGATCGAGGCGCTGCGCGACCGCAGCGGCTGTCTGCTGCGCAACCACGGCACCGTCGTCCACGGCGCCACCCTGGACCAGGCGTTTGACCGCACCGCCCAGCTCGAATGGATGTGCCGGGTCTGGCTCACCGCGGTCTCCGTCCCCGGCCGCACCCCCACCCTGATCCCGCCGGACGAGCTGCGGCGCGCCGCGGACAAGCTCAGCGGCTACGGCCAGCCGAGCTGAACCGCCGGGCACGCGCCCGAACCCGCACCGCACGCGCCCGGGCCCGGCCGGGCGGTCACCCGGCCGGGCACGCCCGCTGGCCGGGGGCCGCCTCCCCGCCCACACTGGGAGAGATGCGCCTGCGGACAACGGCGGCCGCGGCCGCCACCACCCTGCTCGGTGCCGGCGTGGCCGCGGTGGCGGCCGGACGGTACGCCACCGACGCTGCGCTGAAACCGGCCCCCGACCGTCCGCTGCCGAACGAGCCCCCGCTCACCGTGCACGCGACCGCGGCCGGCCAGATCACCCTGACCCGCTCGCTCGCCTCGCTGCGCCCCGGCGTCTACGGCCTCACCGGCCGCGCCTGCCACGCCGTCGTCGGCCCCGTCATCGAGGACGCCCCGCACCCCGCCGACTGCGTGGTGCGCCGCCTGGAGCGGGTCACCCACGGAGACCTCACCCCCGGCACCCGGGTACGGCTGACCCCCCAGGTGTACATCGGCAATCCGCGGGACGCGCTCGGCATCGAGCACGCAGAGATCGACGTGCCCGGCGAACTCGGCCCGCTGCCCGCCTGGTTCGTCCCCGGCGAACGCTCCACATGGGTGATCACCACCCATGGCCTCGGCACCACCCGTGAGCACCCCATGGTCGTCATGCCCTTCCTGCGGCAGCTACGGGTGCCGGTGCTCGACCTCGCCTACCGCGGGGACCCCGGCGCCCCCCGGCCCAAGGACGGCATATCCCACCTGGGCGACACCGAATGGCGCGACCTGGACGCGGCCCTCCGCTACGCGGTGGGGTACGGGGCGACCGGGATCGTGCTCCACGGCTGGTCCATCGGCGCCTCGATGGCCCTCCACGCCGCCGCGAACTCCGCGCTGCGCCACCGCGTCCTCGGCCTCGTCCTGGACTCCCCGGTGCTCGACTGGCAGGCCACCCTGCGCGCCCTCGCCGCGGCCCGCGGCATCCCCGCGCCGCTGCTCCCACTCGCCCTGCGGGCCGCCGAGGGGCGCACCGGGCTCCACGACAGCGTGCTTCCGGAAGTGGCCGATCCCGAGCGGTTGTCCGTGCCCACGCTCGTCGCCCACGGCCCCGACGACACCCTCGCCCCCTGGCACGTCTCGCGCGAATTCGCCGACCGCAGACGCGACCTGGTCGCCCTTCACACGGTGCGGCGGGCCCCCCACGCGGCCATGTGGAACGCGGACCCCAAGGCGTACGAGGAGGCTCTGCGCCGCTTTCTGGTACCGCTCCTGTAGCGCCCGTAAGGGGATCGCGGAAGCGCGTGCGAGACGGCGCGGGAAGCGTTCGCGGGGCGGTGGCGCAAGCGTCCGTAAGATGGCGCGAACCGTTCGCGGCGACCGCCGGACGGGTGCCGATTGGGCTTTCGGGCCGTCAACGGCGAGACTGCTTCCGTGACGTCCCGTACTCCGCGCGACTCCCGGCTCCGACTCGTCCGCAACCGGCCGATGGCCACCGCCCGCCGGCCCGCGGTGAACCGCGGCTCAAGACCGGCGCCCCGCCCGCCGGAGGGCACTCCGCCCCCGGCGGAGCTGGCCCGGCGGGCCAGGGCGGGGCTCACCGGGGCCGTGGCGATCGCCCACTGGGCCGCGGCCGAGCACGGCGCCCCCGGCGCGCTCTCCGACGAGGCCGCCGCCCGCGCCGCCGCCGCGCTCGGGCTGAGCGAATCGGAGGTGCGGAGCGACTGGGACCGCGCCCGCCTCATCGGCCTCATCGAGCACCACGCGGGCACCACCCGCCCCGGCTGGCGGCTGCAGGCGTGGGACCGGGACGACAGCGCCGTGCTGCGGGGCTGGGTCGCGCTCCTCGACGCATGGTCCCTGGCCTGCCCCGCCCCGGCGGAGGCCGAGCCGACGGCGGTCGCGGAGGTCGTCGAGGCCGTACCGCAGCTGCTCTCGCTGCTGCAGCTCTCGGCCGGCCCCATGCAGATCTCCGCCCTGCTGGACATGCTCCGGCAGCGGGTCGCCGAGCTGCGCACCGAGCGGTGCGAGGTCCCCCAGGACGCCGCGGAGATCCAGGACGCCACGGAGCCTCAGGAGACCGCGCGGGGCGCCGGGAGCGCGGGGAGCCCCGACGACGCCGAGGACACCGCGACGCTTGAGGGGCTGCTCGACTGGGTCCTGGACGCACTCTCGTCCGTCGGGGCGCTCACGGTGCGGGAGGAGCTCCCAGAGGGGCCGGACGGGCCGGAGAGCGCCGGGAGCGCGGCCGACGAGGCCAAGGGCGACAGCCGGGAGGCCGAGCTGTCCGCGCTCGGCAGCTGGGCGGTGTGGGTCAAGCTGGAGCAGATCTGCGTCGCCGCCCAGAGCCCGGCCGGGAACATCGAGCAGCCCGCCCCCGACATGCTGCGCGGCTGTGCGGGCCTGACCCCGGGCCCCGCCCGCGCCGAGTACCGGGCCTGGCTGGCCGCCCGCCCCGTCGGCAGCGCGGTCACCGAGCTGATCGAGGCGGCGCGCGGCGACGACGCGCTGCTGCGCGGGCTCGCCTTCGAGGCGCTGCGCGTGGTCGGGGCGCCCGCCGAGCCCGCCGTACGGGCCGTCGTCGAGGAATCGTGCCTGCGGCCGTACGCGCTTCTGTGGCTCGCCGAGCACGAGGGCGCCGACCCGGACGAGGCACTGGACGCGCTCACCCGCGAGGAGGCCACCTGGCTGTGGGTGGACACCGCCGCGGCCATCTCCGACCACGGCGAGAGCCCGCTGCTCGTCCGCCACCTGGAGTCCGCCGTGCAGGGCACCGTGCCCGCGCTGCTGGAGGAGGTACGGGCCGTGGGGCACCCCCGCACCGTGCAGGTCCTGGTGGCGCTGGCCGCCGCCCACCCCGATCCGGCCCTGGCCAAGGCGGTGCGCCGGGCGGCGTTCCAGGTGCACACGGGCGGGGCTTGACAGGTTCACACGGGCCGGGCCCGAGGGGGAGCGGCCGCGGGGGAGGGAGAGCGGCCGCCGCGGGAGACCATGGGGAAGGCCGTAAGGTCGCGGCGAGGGCCGTAAGGCCGGGGGAAAACGACTTGCCCGCACCGCTAAACTAGCCGCATGGCAATTCTCCTCGTGCATTAGACGGCGTCGGCCGCTCTCGTCCGTCCCGTCCGCCGTCCACCCTGCCCAGGAGTAATTCCCGTGATCACCGCCTCCGGCGTCGAGCTGCGTGCCGGCGCTCGCGTCCTCATCGAGTCCGCTTCCTTCCGCATCGCCAAGGGCGACCGCATCGGCCTGGTCGGCCGCAACGGCGCGGGCAAGACCACGCTCACCAAGTGTCTGGCCGGTGAGGGCATCCCGACCGCCGGCACCATCACCCGCTCCGGTCAGGTCGGCTACCTCCCGCAGGACCCGCGCACCGGCGATCTCGACGTCCTCGCCCGCGACCGCATCCTCTCGGCCCGCGACCTGGACTCCGTGCTCCGCAAGATGCGCGAGAACGAGGACCGGATGGCCAACGGCAAGGGCGCCACCCGCGAGCGGGCGATGAAGAAGTACGAGCGCCTGGAGACCGAGTTCCTCACCAAGGGCGGATACGCCGCCGAGGCGGAGGCCGCGACCTTCGCCGCCAGCCTCGGCCTGCCCGACCGGGTGCTCGGCCAGCCGCTCCATACGCTCTCCGGCGGTCAGCGGCGCCGGGTCGAGCTGGCCCGGATCCTCTTCTCGGACTCCGACATCATGCTGCTGGACGAGCCCACCAACCACCTCGACGCCGACTCGATCACCTGGCTGCGGGACTACCTCAAGACCTACAGCGGCGGCTTCATCGTGATCTCCCACGATGTGGACCTCGTCGAGACGGTCGTCAACAAGGTCTTCTACCTGGACGCCAACCGCTCGGTGATCGACATCTACAACATGGGCTGGAAGCTCTACCAGGCCCAGCGCGAGGCGGACGAGAAGCGCCGCAAGCGCGAGCGCGCCAACGCCGAGAAGAAGGCCGCGGCGCTCAACTCGCAGGCCGACAAGATGCGCGCCAAGGCGACCAAGACCGTGGCCGCGCAGAACATGGCCCGCCGCGCCGAGCGGCTGCTGGCCGGACTGGACGAGGTCCGGCAGAGTGACAAGGTCGCCAAGCTCCGCTTCCCCGACCCGGCCCCGTGCGGCAAGACCCCGCTGACCGCGGAGGGGCTGTCGAAGTCGTACGGCTCGCTGGAGATCTTCACCGATGTGGACCTGGCCGTCGACAAGGGGTCCCGGGTCGTCATCCTGGGGCTGAACGGCGCCGGTAAGACGACCCTGCTGCGGCTGCTGGCCGGGGTCGAGAAGCCCGACACCGGCGAGGTCACCCCCGGCCACGGGCTGAAGCTGGGCTATTACGCGCAGGAGCACGAGACGCTCGACCCGGACCGCACCGTCCTGGAGAACATGCGCTCCGCCGCCCCGGATCTCGACCTGGTCGACATCCGTAAGACGCTCGGCTCGTTCCTGTTCTCCGGCGACGACGTGGACAAGCCGGCCGGAGTGCTCTCCGGCGGTGAGAAGACCCGGCTCGCGCTGGCCACCCTGGTGGTCTCCTCGGCCAATGTGCTGCTCCTGGACGAGCCCACCAACAACCTCGACCCGGCCAGTCGCGAGGAGATCCTCGGCGCGCTGCGCACCTTCGCCGGTGCGGTGGTGCTGGTGACCCACGACGAGGGCGCCGTCGACGCGCTGCAGCCGGAGCGGATCATTCTGCTTCCGGACGGTGTCGAGGATCTGTGGGGCGAGGCCTACGCGGATCTCGTCGCGCTTGCCTGACGAGGGCCGATGGCGGCGCCGGGGCGGCGCTCCGGCCGCCGCCCCAAGAGTCCGGTTCCTCCGCTCCGACGCCCTTCTCATAGATCATTCGGCCTAGGCGTGATCCATCATCTGAGTGAGAGCGGCTGGTATCGCGGCGCGTCGCGGGCCACCGGCGCACGCGACGTGCCGTGCGCCGGTCCGGACCTCTGCGACGTTGCTCACGTATGCCCTGACCTGCCTCTTCGTCGATGAACACGAAAGAGTGTCAGGTTGAACAGCGCCGGAATCCTTGATTCCGAAGGCCGTCGCGTCGCGATCTCCCGCAATCCTTCATCCACAGACCTTGCCGAATGGGTGGCCAGGAAGCTCTGTAGGGGTGATCATGAGAGTCCAGAGCGCACTTCCCATGAGGAGGCACGGGTGGCCGAGACTCTGAAGAAGGGCAGCCGGGTGACCGGCGCCGCGCGCGAAAAGCTCGCGGCAGACCTGAAGAAGAAGTACGACTCCGGGGCGAGCATCCGGGCGCTGGCCGAGGAGACCGGCCGTTCCTATGGATTCGTTCACCGGATGCTCAGTGAATCCGGAGTTTCCCTACGGGGACGCGGCGGCGCGACGCGAGGCAAGAAGGCCGCCACGGCCTGATCGCACGCGCTGTGCTCCGTCATCATCAGCAGGTATGGACAGGGGTGCCACCCGGCTGATCGTCGGTTCGGCCGGGTGGTTACTGTGCAGTCACTTGTACTGACCGCACTCGACCGGAGGCCTCTGTGACCCTGCTCGACAAGGACGGCGTTCAGCTCACCGTCGATGACACGGTCGCCACGGTGACCCTGACCAACCCGGCGAAGCGCAACGCCCAGTCGCCCGCCTTGTGGCGGGCGCTGGCCGAGGCGGGGAAGCTGGTGCCGGGCACCGTGCGCATCGTGGTGCTGCGCGCCGAGGGCAAGTCCTTCTCGGCGGGCCTGGACCGTCAGGCGTTCACGCCCGAGGGATTCGACGGCGAGCCGTCGTTCCTCGAGCTGGGGCGCGGCTCCGACAGCGACCTGGACGCCGCCATTGCTGGGTACCAGGAGGCGTTCACCTGGTGGCGGCGGAACGACATCGTGTCGATCGCCGCCGTCCAGGGGCATGCCATCGGGGCCGGTTTCCAGCTCGCGCTCGCCTGTGATCTTCGGGTCTGCGCGGAGGACGCACAGTTCGCCATGCGCGAGACCAGCCTCGGACTGGTGCCGGACCTCACCGGCACCCATCCGCTGGTCGGGCTCGTGGGATACGCCCGGGCGCTGGAGATCTGCGCGACCGGGCGCTTCGTCCATGCCGACGAGGCCATGCGGACCGGGCTCGCCAATCTCATGGTGCCCGCCGCCGAGCTCGACGGCGCGGTCCAGGACCTGGCGGCGGCCCTTCTCGCCGCGCCCCGCGACGCCGTGATCGAGACCAAGGCGCTGCTGCGGGGGGCCGTGGACCGGACCTACGAGGACCAGCGCGTGGCCGAGCGCGCCGCCCAGGCCCGCCGGCTGCGCGACCTGGCGGGGCTGACGGACTAGACGGCGCCGTTACGGCCAACGTTGCGCTGGTGTGGACCGCCGGCGCGGCTTCCCGGTGGGGCCGCTCGCGCCGTCACGGCACCCACGCCGCCACGACGTTCGCGCCGTCACGGCACCCGCGGCGGCTCCATCGTCGGCACCGCCTCCAGCACCAGCACCGCGAGGTCGTCGTCGATCGGCTCGGGGCTGAAGTCATACGTGGCGCGCCGCACCCGCTCCGCGACCGCCTTGGCACCGAGCCCGACGCAGCCCCGCAGGATGTCCGAGAGGCCGTCGTCGTCATCGAGCTGACGGACGCCGTTGCGCCGCTCGGTGACCCCGTCGGTGACGCACAGCAGCGTCTCGCCGGGCGCCAGGTCCAGCGTGTCGGCGTGGAAGTCCGGGTTCTCGTCGATGCCGAGCAGCATCTGTGGGCTGGCGGCGGGCGCCACCGCACCGTCGGTGGTCAGCCGCAGCGGCAGCGGATGGCCGGCGCTCGCCAGGGTGCAGCGGGCGCTGCCTCCTTCCGGGTCGGGCTCCAGCTCCCCGTAGAGCAGGCTCAGGAAGCGCGGCCGGGACTGCTCGCCGTCGATCTCCGCCGCCTCCGCGTCCTCCTCCACCAGCGCCTGGTTCAGCCGGTTGAGCACCGACTCGACACCATGGCCCTCGCGGGCCAGCAGCCGGACCAGATGGCGGGCCAGTCCTGTGACCGACATCGCCTCCGGATCGCTGCCCTGGACGTCGCCCAGCAGGAAGCACCAGCGGCGGTCGCCCATGGGGAACAGATCGTAGAAGTCGCCGCCGACGGTCTGTCCCTCGCCGTGCGGCTCGTAGACGATCGCCGAATCCACCCCCGGGATGTGGGCGAGCGACATGGGCAGCTGCCGACGCTGCAGCGCCCGGCTGATCGTCGCCTGCCGGGTGTACTGCCGGGCCGTGGCCACCGCCTGGGCCACCCGCCGCGCCACGTCCTCCGAGAGCCGTACCACGCCCTCCGCCATCCGCGGCACGGCCGCCCGGCCGATGAGCAGGGCGCCATGGCTGCGGCCGTGTGCGATCAGCGGGAAGCACACCGCCGATCCGCCCTGGCTGTCCGCGATCCCGGGCCAGGGCCAGGAGGTGCCCGCCGAGCCGAGCCCGGTGGGCGGCGGATGCCGCTCCAGCGACAGGCGGAGCGCGCCGATACGGTGCTCATCGCTGTGCCAGACGCGGGCGAGCTGCAGTCCGCCGCTCGGGGTGGTCAGCCAGACCGCGCACCAGTCGGCCAGCCGGGGCACCAGAAGCTGTCCGGCGAGGGCGGCGACCATGTTCTCGTCGAGCTGGCCGGTGAGCAGTTCGCTGGCCTCGGCGAGGAAGGACGGCCCGCCGCGGTCGACCCAATCGGCGGTCGGATCGCGCTGCTCGCGCGGCGTCACCGGGGCGAGGGTCTCGGCGAACCGCAGCTCCCGCCCGAGCGCGCTGGTGGGGACGGCGTTGGACTCGGGCACCGCCCGCTCGGCGTCCAGCCGGCACCAGACCACCTTACGGGTGCGCTGATAGGTCACGCCCCAGGATTCGGCGAGCGCCCCGATCAGCTGGAGCCCGCGGCCGCGGCCCCGGCGCTGGGTCTCGGGCCCTCCGTACACGGTGCTGGCGGGGTGGAGGTCCGCCACCTCCACGACGATCCCCGGCCGCCTGGGCGCATCGGCCGGGAGGGACGGCTCGTCGGGCTGCCCCATGGTGTCGCCCTCGTCGGCGGTGGCGTCACCGGGCTGGAGCCGGCAGACCACCTCGACCCGGGTGCCCGCGTGCAGGACCGCATTGGTGACCAGCTCGCTCACCAGCAGCACCGCGTCGTCGATCGACCGCGCGTCGAGGGCGACCGGCGCGAACGCCTCCGCGGCGCTCCGTCCCGTCAGTGCCGTACGGACGAAGGTGCGCGCTGCGCCGGGTGCGCGCACGCTTCCGGGCAGCGTTGTCCGTGAGACGGACTCACGCGCGAGAGGAAACAAAGCTCCCACGTGCGGCTCCAGGGCGATATGGGCGGTTTAGGCTATCTAGGTGCCATATTATGACAGACAGGGGGAATTGAATGATCTTTAAGGGACGACGCCATGGCACTCGACCCGATCACGACCGACACTTCCCCGGCACTGCCCGCGGAACGTGCGGATCCCGCTGGGCCGCTAGGCTCGGCGTGCGGTGCGGAGACCGCGTCCGAACTGCGCTCCCTGCTCGCGGCGATGAACGCACTGTGCGACGGTGACTTCACCGTCCGTGCCGACCCATCGGCCGAGGGTCTGGTCGGCGAGATGGCCGGGGTCTTCAACCAGCTCGTGCTGCGCAATGCGCATCTGGCCGGGGAACTGCAGCGGGTGCGCCGAGAGGTGGTGCGGCAGGGCAGGCTGGACGAGCGGATCACCGCGAGCCCCGGTCAGGGGGCCTGGACGACCAGCGTGGACGCGGCCAATCACCTGCTGGACGCCCTGGTCGGTCCGGTGTCCAACGCCACGCGGGTGCTCGACGCGATCGCGTCGGGCGATCTGACCCAGCGGGTGGATCTGCACGACGGCAACCGCCAGCTCCGCGGCGATCTGCGACGGCTGGGGCGCGGGGTGAACCGTACGGTGGACCAGCTGTCGCTGTTCACCGGCGAGCTGACCCGGATCGCCCGCGAGGTCGGCACCGAGGGCCGGCTGGGCGGCCGCGCCAAGGTGCAGGGGCTCTCCGGCGACTGGCGCATCGTGACGGAGGCCGTCAACACCATGGCCTCCCGGCTGACCGCGCAGGTCCGCGACATCGCCGAGGTGACCACGGCGGTCGCCCGGGGCGATCTCACCCGCCAGGTGACCGTCGAGGCCACCGGTGAGCTGCTGGAGCTCAAGCTCACCGTGAACACCATGGTCGACCAGCTCGGGGCGTTCGCCGACGAGGTGACGCGGGTGGCGCGCGAGGTGGGCACCGAGGGTGAGCTGGGTGGCCGGGCCCAGGTCAGGGGCGTCTCCGGGGTCTGGAAGGACCTTACGGACAGCGTCAACTTCATGGCGTCCAACCTGACCTCGCAGGTCCGCAATATCGCCCAGGTCACCACGGCGGTCGCCAACGGCGATCTCTCGCAGAAGATCACCGTGGACGCCAGGGGCGAGATCCTGCAGCTCAAGTCGACGATCAACACCATGGTCGACCAGCTCTCGGCGTTCGCCGACGAGGTGACGCGGGTGGCCCGTGAGGTGGGCACCGAGGGTGAGCTGGGCGGCCGGGCCCAGGTCAGGGGCGTCTCCGGGGTCTGGAAGGACCTTACGGAGAACGTCAACTTCATGGCCGACAACCTGACCTCGCAGGTCCGCAACATCGCTCAGGTCGCCACCGCCGTGGCGGAGGGCGATCTGAGCAAGACGATCACGGTGGAGGCGAAGGGCGAGATCCTGGAGCTGAAGTCGACGATCAACACCATGGTGGACCGGCTGTCGTCCTTCGCCGACGAGGTGACGCGGGTGGCCCGTGAGGTGGGCACCGAGGGCAACCTCGGCGGCCAGGCCCAGGTCCGCGACGTGTCCGGGGTCTGGAAGGACCTTACGGAGAACGTCAACTCCATGGCCCTGAACCTGACCTCCCAGGTCCGCAACATCGCCCAGGTCACCACGGCGGTCGCCAACGGCGATCTGTCGAAGCAGATCACGGTCGATGCCCGGGGCGAGATCCTGGAGCTCAAGGAGACCGTGAACACCATGGTCCAGCAGCTGCGCTCGTTCGCCAACGAGGTCACCCGGGTGGCCCGCGATGTCGGCACCGAGGGCCAGCTGGGCGGCCGGGCCGGAGTGCCGGGCGTCTCCGGGGTCTGGAAGGACCTTACGGACAACGTCAACTTCATGGCGTCCAACCTGACCTCGCAGGTCCGCAACATCGCCCAGGTCGCCACCGCCGTGGCCGAGGGTGATCTGAGCAAGAAGATCGACGTGGACGCGCGCGGCGAGATCCTCGAGCTGAAGACCACCATCAACACCATGGTCGACACGCTCTCCTCGTTCTCCGACGAGGTGACCCGGGTGGCCCGCGAGGTCGGCAGCGAGGGCCGGCTGGGCGGCCAGGCCCGGGTCGAGGGCGTCTACGGCACCTGGAAGCGGCTGACCACCGGCGTCAATGAGCTCGCCCTCAACCTGACCACCCAGGTGCGCGCGATCGCCGAGGTCGCCTCCGCCGTCGCCCAGGGCGACATGTCCGGGTCCATCTCGGTCGAGGCACAGGGCGAGGTCGCCGAGCTGAAGAACAACGTCAACCTGATGGTCGCCAACCTCCGCGAGACCACTCGCGCCAAGGACTGGCTGGAGTCCAACCTGGCCCGTATCGCCTCCCTGATGCAGGGCCACCGCGATCTGGTCGAGGTCGCCGATCTGATCCTGAGCGAGCTGACCCCGCTGGTCAACGCGCAGTTCGGGGCGTTCTTCCTCAGCGCGGCCGGGGCCAAGCCCGGTGAGGGGCTCGAGTTCATCGCCGGATACGGCACCGATCAGGACGCGGTCGGGGGCGACGGCCAGACCCCGCGGACCGGCCCCCCGGGCCGCGGGCTGGTCGCCCAGGCGGCGGTCGGGAAGAAGCGGATCCTCATCAACGACGTCCCGCCCGACTACCTCGCCATCAACTCCGGGCTGGGCTCCGCGCTCCCGGCCAGCGTGGTCATCCTGCCGATCCTCTACGAGGACCAGGTGCTCGGAGTGATCGAACTGGCCTCGTTCAGCCGGTTCAGCGAGGTCCACCTGGCCTTCGTCGACCAGTTCGTGAACACCATCGGCGTCTCGATCAACACCATCATCGCCAACGCCCGCACCGAGTCGCTGCTGTCCGAGTCCCAGCGGCTCACCACCGAGCTGCGCCAGCGCTCGAACGAGCTGCAGCGCTCCAACGCGGAGATGGAGGAGAAGGCCGCGCTGCTGGCGACCGCCTCCCAGTACAAGTCCGAGTTCCTCGCCAATATGTCGCATGAGCTGCGCACCCCGCTGAACTCGCTGCTCATCCTGGCCCGGCTGCTCGCCGACAACCCCGAAGGGCGGCTGTCCCCCCAGGAGGTGCAGTTCGCCGCCACCATCCACCGCTCCGGCTCCGATCTGCTCCAACTGATCAACGATGTCCTGGATCTATCGAAGATCGAGGCGGGCCGGATGGACGTCCGTCCGAAGAAGCTGCCGCTGGTCAAGATCCTGGACTATGTGAACGCCACGTTCCGGCCGCTGGCCGTCGACCGCGGGCTGTCGTTCGAGATCGCGGTGGGCGAGGACGTACCGCGCGAGATGTTCTCCGATGAGCAGCGGCTCCAGCAGATTCTGCGCAATCTGCTCTCCAACGCCCTGAAGTTCACCTCCTCGGGCGGGGTGACGCTGCGCGTCGAGCGCACCCCGGGAGCGGAGTTCGAGGAGGAGGCGCTGCGGTCCGCGGACGCCGTGATCGCCTTCGCCGTCACCGACACCGGTATCGGCATCCCGCCGGAGAAGCTGCCGGTGATCTTCGAGGCGTTCCAGCAGTCCGACGGCACGACCAGCCGCAAGTACGGCGGCACCGGCCTCGGCCTGTCCATCAGCCGGGAGATCGCCGGAATGCTCGGCGGCCGGATCGTGGCCAAGAGCGAACTGGGCGTCGGCTCCTGCTTCACCCTCTACGTGCCCGTGCACTACAGCGGCATCGCCCCGGTGCCCGACCCCTCGGACCCCAGGGCCACCGGCTCCACCGTCCCGGCGGTGGTCCCCGCCCCGGACGAGACGCTGCCGGACACCACCGATCACGCCCCGAGCGGGGTCTTCGGCGAGGCGGAGAGCCTGGTCGCCGCCCGGGCCCTGAGCGGCGGGGACGAGACCGGGGCCGGAGACGAGATCAGGGATCACGACGACGGCTGGCCGGGGGCCACCCAGCTCAAGGAGTGGCAGCGCGGACGCCCCGGCCGGGTGCTGGACGGCCGCCGCATCCTGATCGTCGACGACGACATACGGAACGTCTTCGCGCTCACCCATGTGCTGGGCCGGGTCGGCATGACGGTGAAGTACGCGGAGAACGGCCGCGAGGGGCTGGAGGTCCTCCATCGCAACCCCGATGTCTCGCTGGTCCTGATGGACGTGATGATGCCCGAGATGGACGGGTACGAGACGATCCGGGCCATCCGGAGCACACCCCGGCTCGCCGATGTGCCGATCCTCGCCCTGACCGCGAAGGTCATGCCCGGCGACCGGGAGAAGGCCATCGACAGCGGTGCGAACGGCTATGTCCCCAAGCCCGTGGACGTCGACCGGCTGATGTCGGCGATCATCGAGCTGCTCGATCCGGTGGGGGAGGCGGGGGGCGAGGGCGGCGACGCTGCCCCGTCCGGTGGTGACCCTGCCCCGTCCGGTGGTGACCCTGCCGTGGGTGGCGATGACGCCGTCACATCTGGTGGTGACGCCTTTGACGATGCGTCGCTCGGTGTGCCGGGCGGTGTCGACGACGCCCCTGGGAAGGACGGCGAGGGCGTCGGCCGGGACGGGAGTGCGCCCGACGAGACCGGTCCGCCGAGGCCGAGGCAGGGGGAGCGATGACGAGCGCATGCGAGAAGGCCGCAATCCTCATCGTCGACGACATGGAAGAGAACCTGATCGCGCTGGAGGCCGTCCTCGGCCCGCTCGATCAGGAGCTCGTCCGCGCCCGCTCCGGCGAGGAGGCGCTGAAGGCGATGCTGCGGCAGGACTTCGCCGTCGTTCTGCTCGATGTGCTGATGCCGGGCATGGACGGCTTCGAGACCGCCGCCAACATCAAGCGGCTCGACCAGACCAAGGACGTCCCGATCATCCTGCTGACCGGGACCGACGCCGACTCCGACTACGCCTACCGGGGCTATGCGATCGGCGCCGCCGACTTCCTCACCAAACCCTTCGACCCCTGGCTGCTGCGGACGAAGGTCAATGTGTTCCTGGAGATGCACCGCAAGAACTGCCGGCTCGAGGCGCGGACCGAACAGCTGGCCGACCGGGTCGCGGAGCTGGAGCGCACGGTCGAGGGGCTGCGGAAGTACAGCGCCGAGAGTTGATCGGCCCGGGTCGGCCGGCGGTGGCGGTCGCCGGCCCGGGTTGTGGTCAGTCCACGGCGGTGACCAGGACGGCCACCGTGGGCGGCTGGTCCCCCGGGGCCGGGACCGGGGCGGTCTGGGCCACCGCCGTTCGCACCGCCCGTGCCACGTCCACGGCACGGTGATCCGCCCCCACGGCCAGCTCGATCCGGATGTGGGCACCCTCGATCCGCACGGGCCGGGGCGATCCCAGCACCGGTGCGAGCCGGGCGACACCGGGGACGGAGGCGGCGGTGCGGGCGGCAGTCGCGGCGGGGTCCGGGCCGGGGCGTTCCACCGGCGTCGGCCGTGGTGGTGGTTGGGGTTGGTGGGGGCGCGGGGCCGCGGGCGCTGGGGCCGGGAGTTCGTCCAGCACGTCCGTCACCCGTACGTCCACCGCCTCCACCAGGAGGCCCAGCCGGTCCGTCGCCGCGTCGAGGAGTACGTCGCGCAGTCGGTCCGCCGTCACCGGAAGCGGTTCCTCCAACGTCGCCCCGCACTCCGCCGCGATGCGCAGCGTTCCCGGCGGCAGCGCGCTCGGCGGGGGCGGCACCACGGGCGTCACGGTGGTTTGGGGGTCGGCGGGCGCGATCCGAAGCGCTCCCAGGCGCGCGTCGGGGATCTCGTCGGCGGCCCGCCGGAGCACCTCGCCCGCCGCGTGTTCGGTGATCCAGGAGCCGTCCTCCCGCCCGCCCAGGGGCAGCAGCCGTCCGAGCAGAAGCTGCTCCCTTACGGTCTGCACGAGCCGGTCTGTGACCACCGTGTCACCCCTTGGCGCCGGACGGGACCGAGCCCTACTGGTCTCGGCCTGCCGTGTGCTCACAGCCTGCCGTATCGGTCGCGCGAGTGCCGCATCTCCGAGGCGGTTCGGGGAAGGCCCCTTTAAGCTGGGCAGTAGACCGAGCGGAAACCGCTTCGGCCGCTCTTCGCCTCGGAAGGGACGATCGGTGATGTCCGAGACCGCACCACGGAACCGACCCGAGAACCCCGCCACAGAGCCCGCCGCGGGCACCCCCAGGACGCTGGGCGCCAGGGGCGGTATCGCCCCGGCCGCCACCGACCGGCCCCGGCGCGGCGGAGGCGACCCCGGCTCGCGGGGGCGCACCACCATCGCCGATGGCGTCGTCGAGAAGATCGCGGGTATGGCGGCCCGCGATGTGGTCGGCGTCCATGCGATGGGCGGTGGTCTCGCGCGCACCTTCGGAGTCGTACGCGACCGGGTGCCCGGCAACCGGTCGGTCGCCCGTGGGGTGAAGGCGGAGGTGGGAGAGGTACAGACGGCCCTCGACCTGGAAATCGTGGTGGACTACGGCGTCTCCATCGCCGATGTCGCACGGGCCGTGCGGGAGAACGTGATCGCGGCGGTCGAGCGGATGACCGGCCTCGAAGTGGTCGAGGTCAATATCGCGGTCAGCGATGTGAAGTTGCCGGACGAGGAAGAGGAATCACCGGAGCCGCGGCTCCAGTAGGCCGGCAGTGGTTCCGGTTGGCTCCAGCAGGGGAGCACACGATGAGCATGGCCGTGGTCGGGATGATCGCGGGGATGGCGCTGGCGTTCGCCGGTTACTTCGGTGGTTTCGGGGCCTTTCTGCTGGTGGCGGCGTTGGGCGCCGTCGGGTTTGTCGTCGGCCGGTTCCTGGACGGTGATCTGGAACCGGGCGACTTCTTCCGTTCCCGTGGCCGTGACGACGGACGGCCACGGTGAACACTGTGACGACGACACGTGTGATGACGACGGCAGGGGCCGCGGCGACGACAGGGGCCACGACGGCAGTTGGGGCCATGACGACAGTAAGGACGCGCCGTGGTCGAGCCGGGTGAGCGGGGTGCGACGCGGATCGCGGACCGGGTCGTCGCGAAGATCGCCTCGCAGGCGGCGCGGGAGGCGCTGCGGGTGGATGTGGCTGGTGTCGCGGATGCGGGTGCCGCCGTGGCGGATGTGGCGGACGTGGCGGATGTGGCGGGCGTCGTGGATACCGCGGATGCGGATGCTGCGGATGCGGATGCTGCGAATGCTGCGGATGTCGGCCTTACCGGTCTCGCCGCAGCGCGGCCGCACGCGGTCGCCGTGGTGCGCGGGGACGTCGCGCGCGTCCGGGTCGCCGTCGAGCTGGGCTATCCCTCGGACATCGGCGCGCACTGCGGTGCGGTGCGTCGTCATGTGATCGAACGGGTAGGCGAGTTGACGGGCATGGAGGTGCCCGAGGTCGTGGTGACCGTCGAACGGCTGCATGTGCCGCAGTGGGAGCACCCGGAGCGGAGGGTGCGTCGGGGGAGGGACAGGGTGCGATGAACGCGGACCAGAAGATGCGTCAGTCCACCTCGGCGTCGGCGTACGGCGGGAGGGCGCGGACGGGTGCCGGGGACGGGGATCCGCCGCCCGGGCGTATCAGGCGCTTCTGGTCCGTGCGGCGGGTACCGGCCGGGATCGTCGCCCTGGTCATCGCCGCCATCAGTGGGCTGCTGCTGTACGACGTGGCGGCCGTGCGCTCGGGTCGCCCCGCCATGCGATGGCGGGAATGGCTCGCCGATGAACTCGCCTCGCGGCCGCTGGACGACGCGTGGGTCATGGGCGGGGCGGCGCTGTTGGCCGCGCTGGGGGTGTGGATGGTGGTCCTCGCGTTGGCGCCGGGGCTGCGTGGGCTGCTCCCGATGCGTCCGCCGGGGGCGGGGGCTGAGGCAGGGGCTGAGGCGGAGTCGGGGAAGGGTGTGGAGGCGGGCGCCGGGGCCGGGGCGGGGGCCGGGGTCGCCGTACGGGCGGGGATCGACCGGACCTCGGCGGGTCTGGTGCTGCGGGACCGGGCGATGGAGGTACCCGGCGTGCGGTCCGCCCGCGTGGGTGTCGGCCGTCGGCGGGTCAGGGCCCGTGCGCTGGCCCACTTCCGTGACCTCGACGAGGTACGGGCGGATCTGGACGCCGCCCTCCACGAGGGCATCCGGCAACTGGGCCTGGCCCGGCGGCCCGCCCTGTCCGTCCGTGTCCGGCGCTCGGCGAAGTCGAAGGGGTGAGCGCGCCATGCTGAGTGTCGTCAACCGGGTGCTGCTGGGGGTCGTCGGTCTGGCGCTGGCCGGGGTGGGCGCGGTGGCCCTGGCCGGGTGGCCGCCGTTCGACGGGCGGGGTGATGTGCTGCTGAGCCGGGCGGATCGGACGCGGTGGCGGGACGCCGGGTGGTGGTGGCCGGCCGTCGTCGCGGCGCTGGCGGTGCTGTTCGTGCTCGCGCTGTGCTGGTTCCTGGCCCAGCTGCGGCGGCGCCGGCTGCAGGAGGTACTGGTGGAGACGGGCGACGGCGAGGGCGCCCTGCTGCGGGGACGGGCCCTGGAGGCGGCGCTCCTGGCGGACGCGGAGTCCCTGGACGGCGTGGAGCGGGCCCACGTCCTGCTACGAGGCCGACGGACCACGCCGGAGGCGCGGATGGGTCTGGTGCTGGAGCCGCGCGCGGAACCGACGCTGACACTGGACGCGCTGCGGGCGGAGGCCCTGGAGCGCGCACGGAGCTCGGCGGGCCTGGAACAACTCCCGGCGGAGGTGCGCCTCCGGGTGGCCCGGCACGGGGCGGAGCGGGCGCGGTAGGTCTGCGTGCGGGTGCGGGTTCCGCTGTGTGCGGGTGCGGGTGCGGGTGCGGTGGTGGTTGCTGGGGTGCGCGGTGGTCCGGGGGTGGGTGGCGGGTGCGGGGCCTCCGGGGCGGCGCCCTGGACCGTATATTTACGGCGCCGTTGGCCGGGGGCGTTGTGTTGGTCGGGGATTGGCGCCACACATACACGTAAGCGTCCAGGACACCACCCCTGCGACCCCGCCCCCTCCCGTCTCGTCGGCGGCTACCCGTCGGTGGCGTGAATGCAGCCCCTCCGGCGTTTGAGGAGCGGGGTCCGGGGCGGAGCCCCGGTGGGGTGGGGGCTTTCCGCCGGAGGCGTCCGCGGTCCGCACTCGGTGTGCGGCCGGGCCCAGGTCTGGGCGGAGCCCCACCCAAGCCCCCTCAGAGGTTGTGCAGGGCCCCTCCATCCACCGGCAGCATCAGCCCGGTGAGGTACGACGCCGCCGGCGACAGCACAAACGCGGCGGCCTTGCCGAATTCCTCGGGCGTCCCATACCGCCGCAGCGGAATCGCCGCCGCGTTCCGCTCCCGCGAGGCCTCGGCGTCGCCGGAGAGGGCGTCGAGTTCGCGGACGCGGTCGGTGTCGATGCGGGCCGGGAGGAGGCCCACGACGCGGATGCCGCGGGGGCCGACCTCGAGGGAGAGGGACTTGGCGAAACCGGCGAGGCCGGGCCGCAGGCCGTTGGAGACGGTGAGGCCGGGGATCGGCTCGCGGACGGAGCCGGAGAGGACGAAGCCGATCACGCCGCCGGAGGGAAGCTGCTCGGCGGCCGTACGGGCGAAGCGGACGGCGCCGAGGAAGACGGAGTCGAAGGCGGCCTGCCACTGGGCGTCCGTGATGTCGGCCGTCAGCCCGGCCGGCGGGCCGCCGACGCTGATGAGGACGCCGTCGAAGCCGCCGAAGCGCTCGCGGGCGGTGGCGACGAGCCGGGCCGCGGTCTCGGGGTCGGCGTTGTCGGCGGCGACGCCGACGGCGTTCGGGCCGAGGTCGGCGGCGACGGCGGCCGCCGTTTCGGCGTCGCGGCCGGTGATGACGGCCTTCGCACCGTCGGCGATCAGCTCACGGGCGGCGGCGAGGCCCAGCCCGCGGGTGGCTCCGGTGACGATGTACACCCGGTCTTTGAGTCCAAGATCCATGGAGTCAGTCTGCCCTGGGCCGCTCCGCGAGGGTGAGGGCGGTCCCCACGAGGCCGATATGGCTGAACGCCTGGGGGAAGTTGCCGAGCTGCCGGCCGGTCGCCGGGTCGTACTCCTCGGCGAGCAGCCCGACGTCGTTGCGCAGCGCGAGGAGGCGTTCGAAGAGCGCGCGGGCGTCCTTGTGGCGACCGGCCAGGTGGAGGGCGTCGGCGAGCCAGAAGGAGCAGGCGAGGAAGGCGCCCTCGGAGCCGGGGAGGCCGTCCACCCGGTCGACGGCGGTGTAGCGGCGGATCAGGCCGTCCTCGCTGAGTTCGCGGCGCACGGCGTCGATGGTGCCGATGACGCGGGGGTCGGTGGCGGGGAGGAAGCCGACGCGGGGGATGAGCAGGGTCGCGGCGTCCAGCTCGGCGGAGCCGTAGGACTGGGTGAAGGTGGACCGCTCGGGGTCGTAGCCCTTTTCGCAGACCTCGCGGTGGACGGCGTCGCGCATGGCCCGCCAGCGGTTCACATCGCCGCTCAGCTCGGGGGCGGCCTCCATGGCGCGGACGGCGCGGTCGGCGGCCACCCAGGCCATGACCTTGGAGTGGACGAAGTGGCGGCGGGGCCCGCGGACCTCCCACAGCCCCTCGTCGGGGTCGCGCCAGGCGGACTCCAGGAAGTCCATGAGCGCGGTCTGGATCTTCCAGGCGTGTGGTTCGGCGGGCAGCCCGGCGGAGCGGGCGAGGTGGAGGGTGTCGAGCACCTCGCCGTAGACGTCGAGCTGGCGCTGGTCGACCGCGCCGTTGCCGACCCGGACGGGGGTGGAGCGCTCGTACCCCTCCAGCCAGGGCAGCTCATGCTCATGGAGTCGGCGCTCGCCCCGAGGCCGTACATGATCTGCAGCTCGGCCGGGTCGCCGGCGATCGCGCGCAGCAGCCAGTCGCGCCAGGCGGCGGCCTCCTCGTGGTAGCCGGCGCGGAGCAGGGCGTTCAGGGTGAGGGTGGAGTCGCGCAGCCAGCAGTAGCGGTAGTCCCAGTTGCGGACCCCGCCGAGCTGTTCGGGCAGTGAGGTGGTGGGGGCCGCGACGATGCCGCCGCTCGGGGCGTAGGTGAGCGCCTTGAGGGTGATCAGGGAGCGGATGACGGCGTCCCGGTGCGGGCCCTCGTAGCGGCAGCGGGCGGCCCACTCGCGCCAGTCCGCCAGGCTGGAGTGGAGGGAGTCGTACGGGTCGACGAGCCGGGGGCGGGGCTCATGCGAGGGGTGCCAGGTGAGCACGAACGCCACCTGGTCCCCGGCCGAGACGGTGAACTCGGAGCGGGTGCTGAAGTCCTTGCCGTAGGTGTGGACCTCGGGCTCCGAGCGCAGCCATACGGAGTCCGGCCCGGCGATCGCGATCCGGTGGCCGTCGGTGCGGCGCATCCAGGGGACGATCCGACCGTAGTCGAAGCGCAGCCGGAGGACGCCGAGCATCTCGACGCTGCCGGAGACGCCCTCGACGATGCGGACGACATCGGGGGCGCGATCGCGCTGCGGCATGAAGTCGATGACCTTGACGGTGCCGGTCTCCGTCTCCCAGACCGACTCCAGGACGAGGGAGTCGTCGAGGTAGCCGCGGCGGGTGCAGGCGCCCGCGCCCTTGGGGGCGAGCCGCCAGTGGCCGTTGTCGGGGCCGCCGAGGAGCGCGGCGAAACAGGCCGGTGAGTCGAAGCGGGGCAGGCACAGCCAGTCGATGGAGCCATGGCGGCTGATCAGGGCCGCCGTCTGGTGGTCGCCGATGAGCGCGTAGTCGTCGATGTGCTGGGCCATGTCCGGGCGCCTTCCCCCGGAAGCCGGATCCTAGGCCCGGACGTCCGCCGTGGCCGCGGTGGAAACCTTCTCCGGGGTGGCCGCCGCCTTCGCGGCCTCGGCGGCGCGGTCCCGGCGCTCGCGGCGGGCCAGGACCACCCAGCCGATGGGCACACCGGCGGAGAACAGCCACCACTGGACGGCGTACGCCATATGCGGGCCGATGTCGCTGTGGTTGGGCTCGGGGACCGGCTGGGGCTGCTTATCGCCCTTGGGGGAGGACGAGGTGAGCTCGATGTAGCCGCCGAGGACGGGCCGGGACAGCACCTTCGCCTGCTGCTCGCTGTTGATCAGCGAGACCTGGCGGGGCGGCAGCCCCTGCTTGTCCTTGATGCCGCTGTTGCCGGTGGTCTCGTCGGCCTTGAGCCGGCCGGTGACGGTGACCTTGCCGGAGGGGGCGGCGGGGACCTTGGGGAACGCGGTGAGGTCGGCACCGGCCGGGATCCAGCCCCGGTTGACCAGGACCGCGCGATCGTCCGGGAGCAGCAGCGGGGTGAGGACGAAATAGCCGATGGACTGCTCGTCGGAGCCGGTGCGCTGGCGGACGACGACCTCATGGGCGGTGTCATAGGTGCCGGTGGCGGTCACCGTGCGCCAGGTGTCGTCGCGGGCCACCGTACGGCCGGGGGAGGTGAGCTTGCCGACGGCCACGGCCGGGGCGTCGAGGCTGTCCCCGATCAGCTGGTTCTGCGCGACCCGGTGCTCATGGCGGTGCAGCTGCCAGAAGCCCAGCCTGATCATCGTCGGGATCAGCGCCAGGGCGACAAGTGTGAGGATCACCCACTGCCGGGTCAACAGGAAGCGGTACACGTCCTTGACCCTACTCGGCGTGGATTGTCCCTGGGCCGCTGGGGGCGGCCCAGGCACAATCCACGCAGGTGGCCGGGTTCACACATGGTCGACGATGCCCACCTTCCCTTCCGCCCGCGCGCAGTGGGCACAGCAGTAGAACTGGCCGTCCGCCTCCACGCCCTGCCCGATGATCTGGGCGCGGCAGTGTTCGCAGATGGGCGCCATGCGGTGGATGGCGCACTGGAAACAGTCGAAGACGTGCACATTGCCCTGCGCGTGCACCTCGAATGTCATCCGGTAATCGTTTCCGCATACCTCACAACGTGCCATGCGCCTCAGCGTGCGGGCCCGCGCGGTGGCGGGCGAGCGGTGGGCGGGCGCGTCGCGCCGACTTCACCTGTTTGTCGGCGGCGCGGGGGTGACGTCCTGCAGGAGCTGCATGAAGGCCGCCTCGTCGATGACGGGTGTGCCGAAGGAGCGGGCCTTGGCGGTCTTGGACGTGGGCGAGTCGGGGTCATTGGTGACCAGCACGCTGGTGAGCCGGGAGACGCTGGTGGCCACGTGCAGCCCGGCCTCGATCGCCCGGTCCTCCAGCAGCTCGCGGTCGACGGAGGTGTCCCCGGAGAACGCCACCCGCATGCCCTGGACGAGCTGCCCGCCCGGCTCGTACCGCCCGGGGTTGGGGTAGGGGCAGGCGGGGCGCTTACGGCTGGGGCGCCAGGTCTGCCGGTACGACCGCTGGCGGCCGATCGCCGGGCCGTCGGACCACTCGGTGAGCGGCTGGCAGGCCAGCAGCGGCAGGCGCAGCCCGGTCTCGGCGGCCCGGTGGAGACTGGGCCGGAAGGTCTCGGCGAGCACCCGCGCGTCGTCCAGGGCGTGGTGGGCGCGCCGCTGGACCACTCCGTAGTGCGCGGCGAGGGTCTCCAGCTTGTGGTTGGGCAGCGGCAGGCCCAGCTCCTTGGAGAGGGCGATGGTGCACAGCCGCTGCCGCACCGGCGCGGCGCTCTTGGAGCGGGCGTACTCCCGGGCGAGCATCGACCAGTCGAAGGCGGCGTTGTGCGCGACCAGGACGCGGTCGGCCAGGCGCTCGGCGAGCTCCCCGGCGATCTCGGGGAAGCGCGGGGCGCCCTGGAGCACCTCCTCGGTGAGGCCGTGGATCCACACCGGGCCCGGGTCGCGCTGCGGATTGACCAGGGTGTACCAGTGGTCCTGCACCGTGCCCCGGGCGTCGAGCTGATAGACCGCCGCGGAGACGATCCGGTCGTCGCGGGCGAGGCCGGTGGTCTCCACGTCGACGACCGCGTAACCCTGCGGATAGGTGGCCGGCCAGGAGGACGGCGGTGCGGGGTGCGGTGCGGCTGTCGTCGGGTCTTCGAGCATGGTCAATGAGGATACGGGCCGCCGCCGACAACCTTGACCGGTGGGCCGGTCGGGGCGGGCCGAGCCCCGGGGTTGACGGGGCGTCGGGGCCCGGCGGTGGGTCAGAGGTCGGAGAGGGCCAGTTGCAGATCGATGTTGCTGGTGAGGAGGCGGCCGGCGCGCTTGTCCTCCCGGCGGTCGGGCACCGTCACCTTGACCCCGGGCGAATCCCCGGTGAGAACGGTCACCTTGGCGCCGTCGAAGCGCGGGGCCCGCTGCTCGATGACGGACTTCAGCCGGTCGGCGGCGCGCTCGGCGGTCCGTTTGCCGTCGGTGAGGGCGCAGATGACCCCGGATGTCTCCTTCGCGGACTTCGCGAGCTGTCCGGTGGCCGACAGGCGCACCGCGCTCTTGGCGTTCTTCCCGCCGAAGTCGACGCGGTAGACATCGCCCAGGCAGTGATCCAGGGCCTGGTAATCCGGGTCGTCCGCCAGGGACTTGCCCTTGGCCGGACGCACCGAGGACAGGTCCTTGCCGGCGAAGCCGAAGGAGAGCTCGTCCTGGCCGACCCGGAGGGTGATGCCCTCCTTCTTCCAGATGGTCTCGCCGTGCCAGGTGCTCCGGGCGAATCCGCCCGCCTTGAGCTTGGCGGTGATGCGGTCCGCGTCGAAGGAGCCGTCCCAGTGCCCGGCGTAGCCATTGGTCACATCGGTGTCGATCATGGCCGGATCGAGCCCGTAGGCATGGGCGTTGAAGCGGTAGCCGCTCAGCAGCGGGTTGCCCGGCCGGCCGATGGTGCGGAACCTCTCGGAGCCCCCCTTCTCCAGCGAGCGCACCCGGTCGGCGTCGAGATAGGAGACCTGGGCCCCCGTCGCGCCCGCGACCGAGACATGCCCGACCGCGGCCATCAGGGGTGAGGGGGAGTCATCGCCGCCCGACCCGGAGGAACACCCCGTGGTGAGCGCCGACAGCAAGCAGGCGAGGGCTATGCCGCCGGTCCGGAACCGTTCTCTGGCTCTGCGCACAGGCGGGGAGCTTAATCGGCCATGCGCTCCTGGGCGACCCCTATTGTTGACACCCCATCTACCATACTTGTTGGTAACTACCCCTAGCGGCGGCCTTACGGGCGGTTCTATGTTGCGGACATGCCGCACCTGCCCAATGCCGTGCTGTGGTCGATACCGGCCTTTGTCCTGCTCACCGTCGTGGAGATGGTGAGCTACCGCTTCCACCCCGACGACGACGCCGAGGGCTACGCGGCGAAGGACGCCGCGACCAGCGTCACCATGGGGCTCGGGAGCCTCGTCTTCGACCTGGTGTGGAAGATCCCGATTGTGGCGATCTATGCCGCCGTCTACGAACTCACCCCGCTGCGCGTCCCGGTGCTGTGGTGGACACTGCCGCTGATGCTGCTCGCCCAGGACTTCTTCTACTACTGGTCGCACCGCGGGCACCATGTCATCCGCATCCTGTGGGCGTGCCATGTGGTGCACCACTCCAGCGAGAAGTTCAACCTCACCACCGCCCTGCGGCAGCCCTGGACCACCTGGACCGTGTGGCCGTTCTATGTGCCGATGATCGCGCTCGGGGTGCACCCCGCGGCGGTGGCGTTCTGCTCGTCGGTGAACCTCGTCTACCAGTTCTGGATCCACACCGAGCGGATCGGCACCCTGCCGCGCCCCATCGAGTTCGTCTTCAACACCCCCTCGCACCACCGCGTCCACCACGCCTCCCAAGGCGGCTATCTGGACCGCAACTTCGGGGGCATCCTCATCGTCTGGGACCGGCTCTTCGGATCCTTCGTCCCCGAGATCGAGCGGCCCGTCTACGGCCTGACGAAGAACATCGGCACCTACAACCCGCTGCGGGTGGCCACCCACGAGTACGCGGCCATCGCCCGCGACATCGCGGCGGCGCGGGGCTGGCGCGAGCGGGCGGGCCGGGTCTTCATGGGGCCGGGCTGGCAGCCCGGGCCGGCGCCGGAGGCCGGGTCGGCTACGGAGGCCGGGCCGCGGGAGCCGGTCGGCGAGAGCGCGCGGTGACGGCCGCCGCCGGGCGCGCGACGAGGGCCTTGCCCGCCCTCTACGCGCTGCTGACCGCCGTTCACCTGGGCGCGCTGCTCGCGGACGCCACCACCGTCGCCCACCTCACCAAGCCCGCCCTGATGCCCGTTCTCGCCGCCTGGGCGCTGGTGCGCGGCGGGCCGTGGCCGCTCCCCGCCGCGCTGGTGTGCGGCTGTGGCGGCGATGTGCTGCTGCAGATCGGCGGCGAGACCGCGTTCCTGGCCGGAATGGGGTGTTTCGCGGCCGGGCACCTCTGCTATCTGGCGCTGTTCACCGCCACCGGGCGGGGCGCCCTGTTCACCTGCGCCGGGTGGCCCCGTACGGCGCCCTGGGTGGCCGCCGGGTACGGGGCCGCGTGGCTGGGCACGGTGGCGCTGCTGTGGTCCGGCCTCGAAGCGGATCTGCGGCTTCCCGTCGCGGGCTACAGCCTGCTGCTGACGGTCATGGCGCTGGCCGCGCTCGGGGCGGGCCCGTGGACCGGGCTCGGCGGGGCGCTGTTCATGCTCTCCGACACCCTGATCGCGGCCGGGCTCGCCGACTGGCCACGGCCGCCGGTGCCCCAGTTCTGGATCATGGCCACCTATATCGCCGCCCAGTGGCTGCTGATGGCGGGAGCGACGCGCGAGGCGGCCCCGCGCCCCGGGCCGGAACCGGCGCTCGTCAGACCGTGACCGGCAGCCGCCTCAGCCGGACCACCCGCAGCGGGTCCGAGGGGCGGTCATGGCTCAGCTCCCAGCCCTGGGCCCGCGCCGCCTCCAGGACATAGCCCGCGCCCACCCCGCGGTACGCGCGCACGCAGACGTCGTGCGGACCCGGCGGCGGGGCCTTCTTCGCCTTCTGGGCGGCCAGTTCCTTGCTGGTCCAGGTGGCGATGCGCTCGTCGACCCGGGCCCGGTAGAAGGCCGCGTCGCCCTCGTGCCGCAGCTCCGGGAGCGTTACGCACCAGGCGGGCCACACCGCCACGCTGTCCCCGAACTTGTCGATCAGGCCGAGGAACCCCTTCTCGAACCCGGGGATGACCGTAAGGATCTCGGCCACGAGCCCGAAGGCGATGAAGCCGAGGAAGATCACCGCGATCAGCGCCCACCACAACGGCAGCAGCAGCACGGTCAGCACGAACCGGATCAGCAGCCAGAAGGCCGGCCGCGGGGGCAGCGGTCCCCAGGAGGCGTCGTGGTGCACGGAAACGGGGTCCTCTCGCCGCTACATGGGGGAACGCGTACGGGCCGCCGAGGGCTGTTCCGCCCCGGCGGCCCGTGCATTGTGTCAGCCGGTCACTTCTCGACGGCGTCCAGGGCGTCCGCGAGCCCGGCGCCGTAGAAGCCGTTGTAGCGCTTGCCGCCCTCGCACACCGCGTCGACCGTGCCGTCGCCGTCGATGTCGTACGGCGTCGGGCAGGCGAGGTCATCGGCCTCGGCCTTCAGCAGCGCCTTCACCATCCAGGGGGAGGCGTGCGGATGGGTGCTCTTGACGAGCGCCGCGACACCGGCGACATGCGGCGAGGCCATCGAGGTGCCCGCCATGTAGCCGTACTGCCCGCCCGGCAGCGTGTTGTAGATCAGGCCGCTGGTCGCCGGGGGCTCCGGCTTCTGGTAGACGGTGCTGTCGCCGCCGGGGGCCGCGATGTCGATGATCCCGAGGCCGTAGTTGGAGAACGAGGACTTGAGCGTCTTGGCGCCGGTCGAGGCGACCGTGACGACGCCCGGAAGCTGGGTCGGGATGTCCAGGCAGACGCTCGGGTCCACCTCCCGCTCACCGGGGGTGGTGTCGTTGGGGCTGGAGGGGTCGGTGATGGTGTCCGAGGTCAGGTCGTAGTTCTCGTTGCCCGCCGCGGCCACATTGACCACGCCCTTGCGCTCCGCGTACGACGAGGCCCGGCGCACCGCCTCGACCAGGGCCTTCTGGTCCGGGTCGGTGGTGCAGTTGAAGTACCACGGGTCGGTGTAATAGCTGTTGTTGGTGACGTCCACGCCGTGCTCGGCGGCCCAGATGAAGCCGCAGACGACCGCCTCGGTGTAGAAGAACCCGGCCGTCGTGGACACCTTGATACCGGAGACCTTGACGCCCGGGGCCACGCCGGTGACGCCGATGCCGTTCTTCGCGGCGGCGATCTCCCCCGCGACATGGGTGCCGTGCGGGGACTCCTCCGCGGTCGGCCGCCAGGCGCCGTCGGTGGTGTCCGGCTTGCCCGTCACACAGTTGACGGACGCCTTACGGTCGAAGTTCGGCGCCAGGTCCGGGTGGGTGTCGTCCACACCGGTGTCGATGACCCCGACGGTGACATTCCGGCTGCCCAGGCTCTTCTCATGCGCCTTGTCCGCCTTGATCGCCGGCAGATCCCACTGCAGCGGCTCCAGCGGGTCCTGCCCGGCCTTGGCCTTCGCCGCCACCGCCTGCCGCTCCTTCTCGCTCAGCAGCTTCGGCGTGTCGATGTCGTCGGTGGACTGGGCGGGCAGCGGGGCGGTGCGGGTGTTACCGGCGGAGGAGACGCCGCGGACCTTACGGACGCTCTTGGCGAAGTCCGCGTTGGCGGAGTGGACGACGATGACGCCGATCCGGTCGTACGACACGACGACCGTGCCACCGGCCTGGGCGATGGCCTTGCGGATCCGGGACGGGTCCTGCCCCGGCTTGGTGTTGACGACATAGCTCAGGGACGGCCCGTCGGCCGCGGTGGCCGCGGAGGCGTGGCCGTCCCGTCCGAGAGCGGTGGCGGTGGTGGGCAGGAAGGCCAGCGCGGTGGTGAGCGCCATGGCGGCGGGTATCGCGGCGGTGCGCAGCGGCAGGGAGGTGCGGCGCGGCGTCATGGGTACTCCGGTTCTCTCGAATGGGTGAGGAGGCTCTGTGCGGACGGACCGGGCTGGATGGACAGCGTTCCGGACCGGGGGCGCGGACGCGCGCTCAGCGCGCCACTAGGGGGACGCTGAGCCCCCGGGCGCGGGCGGCGGCCCGGTGGGCCGCGTCAACGGCCGCGGTACGGCCGGGGTCATCCGCACAAGCGAATGTGCGTCCCCTCGGGGCGCGGATCCCGAGCGCCGCCTCGATGCCCCGGGGCGCCGCGAGACCGGGGCAGAGGCGGCGGGGAGTGGCGATGGGGTGGTGCGAAGCCGACGGACCGTCAACGGTCCGCCGTCCGGGTCTTGGAGGAGCCGATCTCAGATGAGCCATGGGGTCTCCACTTCATCCGTACGGGCCGCCCGAACGCCGTCAGCGTCTGGGCGGGTACATGACGAAGGAAGCTATCGCTGATCAAGGTCGGACATCAATGCATTCCGGAAGAAAACCCGCCACAGTACCCGGAGCCGATCCTTCTCTCGAAGTCGTATCCGTCTCTCAACCAACCTGCCCCTGTCGTAGCGGGTCGGCGTCGCCCTACCATGCGTGATCTGGATCACCTCCGCCGCCGTATTCATCCCCGTCGGACCCACTCACCAGGAGAGACCGTGGATACCGCACCGGCCAATGATCGTCCCGACGATCAGCGGCAACGAGACCGTTCTTCCTATGCCGAGGTGCAAGCGAGCGCGGAGTTCGGCGAACTGCGCGGTGCCCACCGCTCGTTCGCCTTCCCGCTCACCATCGCCTTCGTCAGCTGGTACCTGCTCTATGTGCTGCTGTCCAACTACGCGGGCGACTTCATGGGCACCAAGGTCGTCGGCCATGTCAACGTGGCCCTGGTGTTCGGGCTCGCCCAGTTCCTGACGACCTTCCTCATCGCCTGGTGGTACTCCCGCCACGCCGCCGCCAAGCTCGACCCCCGTGCCGAGGCGATCAAGTCCCGTATGGAGGAGCGTTCATGAGCCCCCATCTGCTCGCGGCCGAGAGCGCCTCGGACAACCGGCCGCTGATCATCACGCTCTTCGCGGTCTTCGTCCTGGCGACCCTCGGCATCACCATCTGGGCGGGCCGGCAGACCAAGGACGCCAACGACTTCTACGCCGGCGGCCGCCAGTTCTCCGGCTTCCAGAACGGCCTCGCCATCTCCGGCGACTACATGTCCGCCGCGTCCTTCCTCGGCATCGCCGGGGCCATCGCGCTCTCCGGCTACGACGGCTTCCTGTACTCGATCGGGTTCCTCGTCGCCTGGCTGGTCGCCCTGCTGCTGGTCGCCGAGCCGCTGCGCAACTCCGGGCGCTACACGATGGGCGACGTCCTCGCCTACCGGATGCGCCAGCGCCCGGTGCGCACCGCCGCGGGCGTCTCCACCATCGTCGTCTCGATCTTCTATCTGCTGGCCCAGATGGCGGGCGCCGGTGTGCTGGTCTCCCTGCTGCTGGGCATCACCAGCGAGGCCGGGAAGATCCTCATCGTCGTCCTCGTGGGCGTCGTGATGATGCTCTATGTCACCATCGGCGGCATGAAGGGCACCACCTGGGTGCAGATGGTCAAGGCCGTGCTGCTGATCGCGGGCACCCTGCTGATCACCTTCCTGGTGCTGCTGAAGTTCAACTTCAACATCTCCGACCTGCTGGGCGAGGCGGCCAAGAACAGCGGCATCGGAGAGTCGTTCCTGGAGCCAGGGCTGAAGTACGGGCTCAACGCCACCACCAAGCTCGACTTCATCTCCCTCGGCATCGCCCTGGTCCTGGGCACCGCGGGACTGCCGCACATCCTGATCCGCTTCTACACCGTGCCCACCGCCCAGGCCGCCCGTAAGTCGGTCAACTGGGCCATCGGCATCATCGGCGTCTTCTACCTGATGACCATCGCGCTGGGCTTCGGCGCCGCCGCCCTGCTCGACCACGACGCCATCATCGCCTCCAACAAATCCGGCAACACCGCGGCCCCGCTGCTCGCCGAGGAGATCGGCGGCGGAGCGGACTCCACGGGCGGCGCCATCCTGCTCGCGGTGATCTCCGCGGTGGCGTTCGCGACGATCCTCGCCGTGGTCGCCGGGCTCACCCTCGCCTCCTCGTCCTCCTTCGCCCACGACCTGTACGCCAATGTCATCCGTAAGGGCAAGGCGACGCAGAAGGAGGAGATCTCGGCGGCGCGCTGGGCCACCGTCGGCATCGGCACCGTCGCCGTCGTCCTCGGGGTGTTCGCACGAGATCTCAACGTCGCCGGACTCGTGGCGCTCGCCTTCGCGGTCGCCGCCTCCGCCAACCTCCCGACCATCCTCTACAGCCTGTTCTGGAAGCGCTTCACCACCCAGGGCGCGCTGTGGTCCATCTATGGCGGACTGATCTCCTCGGTCTTCCTGGTGCTCTTCTCGCCCGTCGTCTCGGGCAAGGAGACCTCGATGTTCCCGGACGTGGACTTCCACTGGTTCCCGCTGGAGAACCCCGGACTGATCTCCATCCCGCTGGGCTTCCTGCTCGGCTGGCTGGGGACCCTCGTCTCCAAGGAGCAGCCGGACAAGGACAAGTACGCCGAGTTGGAGGTCCGCTCGCTCACCGGCCACGGCGCCCACTGACCTGCCCCGACCACCCGCGCGGCCCCTCCCTGTCACACCCGTCGCGTACGCTGCGGGACAATTGACCACAGTGCATGCGACATCAACCGTGGAGGGGCCGCCACCATGCTGATCGACACCTATGGTCGCGTAGCCACCGACCTTCGGGTCTCCCTGACCGACCGGTGCAATCTGCGCTGCACCTATTGCATGCCGGAAGAGGGCCTGCAGTGGCTCGCCAAACCCGATCTGCTCACCGACGACGAGATAGTCCGGCTGATCGGGATCGCCGTCACCGACCTCGGGGTCACCGAGGTCCGCTTCACCGGCGGTGAGCCACTGCTGCGCCCCGGTCTGGTGGGCATCGTCGAGCGCTGCGCGGCCCTCACCCCGCGTCCCCAGATGTCGCTCACCACCAACGGCATCGGGCTGGAGCGCACCGCCCAGGCCCTGCGCGACGCGGGCCTGGACCGGGTCAATGTCTCGCTCGACACCCTGCGCCCGGAGGTCTTCCAGGCGCTGACCCGGCGCAAGCGCCACGACGATGTGCTGCACGGCCTCGACGCGGCGCGCACCGCCGGGCTGACTCCGGTGAAGGTCAACACCGTGCTGATGCCCGGGCTCAACGACGACGAGGCGCCCGATCTGCTCGCCTGGGCCCTGGAGAACGACTATGAGCTCCGCTTCATCGAGCAGATGCCGCTCGACGCCCAGCACGGCTGGAAGCGCGACGGCATGATCACCGCCGGGGACATCCTGACGAGCCTGCGCACCCGCTTCACCCTCACCGCCGAAGGCGAGGACGAGCGCGGCTCCGCGCCCGCCGAGCGCTGGCTGGTCGACGGCGGCCCGGCCCGGGTCGGTGTCATCGCCTCGGTCACCCGCCCCTTCTGCCGCGCCTGCGACCGCACCCGGCTGACCGCCGACGGACAGGTGCGCACCTGTCTGTTCGCGCGGGAGGAGTCCGATCTGCGCGGAGCGCTGCGCTCCGGGGCCCCGGACGAGGAGATCGCCCGGCTGTGGCGGCTGGCGATGTGGGGCAAGAAGGCCGGATCCGGGCTCGACGACCCGTCGTTCCTGCAGCCCGACCGCCCGATGTCGGCGATCGGCGGCTGACGGTGCGCGGGGGTCGGGGGTCGCGGGGGCGAGGGGCCGTGATCAGTCTTCGGTGGCCGACCACTCCGCCAGCGTCACCACGTCCTTGAGGAAGCCCCGCATCCCGAGGAACTCCGACAGATACTCGCGGTGTTCCTCGCAGGCCAGCCAGGTCTTGCGCCGCTCCGGGGTGTGCAGCTTGGGATTGTTCCAGGCCAGCACCCATACGGCGGGGGCGCGGCAGCCCTTGGCGGAGCAGATCACGGTGTCGGTCTCGGCGGAGGTCTCGCGGGTGTTCACACCGCAGACTCTACGGAAGGCCCGGCGGACATGGCGACGCCGGGCAGCCACGGGGGGAGCCGCCCGGCGTCGGTCCGTCGCTCCGACGGGGGATGCGGAGCGCGTACGCAGTATGTCACGAGGGATAGGGCCCGGTGCACCGGTACTGCACTATTGATCTGAGGTTTTCTTGAGCTTACGGAAACGCGGCAGGTCAGCCACGCTCGCCGCGTCCAGGCTCGCTGATATGTCCGACGTCCTCCGGGGCGGATTCCGCCCGGTGGGAATCGGTCGGCTCCTCACCGCGCCCGGCGATCAGCATCGGACGGGGCGGGGTCGGGATGAAGGTGGTGGGCAGCGAAGTGGTGTTCTCCCGGCCCGCGTTGGCGATCACCACCGCGACGTAGGGCAGCACCACGCCCAGCACCAGGGCGACGATGGCCACATGGCGCTCCACGTTCCACAACACCGCCGCCAGCACGACCGCGAGGGTCCGCACCGACATCGAGATCACATAGCGGCGCTGCCGGCCGCGAACGTCATCGGCCAGCCCCTGCCGGGCCCCGGTGATCCGGAAGACCTCCGCATCGCCATGCTTCCGCATCACGTTCCACCACCTGATCGCCGAGCAGGCTTCCCCCGCTCCGGTACGTACTCAACGTTACGCCGCGTCTGCTGTCGGTTCGAGACCGGGGCGCCCTGACGAGTGTCGTCGTGGATGCGCCCGAAGGCGTATCGGCCCTTCGGCGTGCGCCGTACCCGAAGTGGCCGAACACTGGAGGGGATGTGCATCTCCCGTGCATCCCTTCGCCGCGTGTCAGGGAGGCGACATGAACTGGCTATGGGCGATCGTCGTGGGTTTGATCCTGGGTGTGATCGCCAGGGCGATTCTGCCCGGCAAACAGGCCATTCCGCTCTGGCTGACCTGCGTCTACGGCATCCTCGGCGGCATGCTGGGGAACGCGGTGGCCGGCTGGATCGGAGTGAGGACCACCGGGGGCTTCGACTGGATCCGGCATCTGCTGCAGCTGGGGTTCGCGGTGGCGATCGTGGCCCTGGGCACCCCGCTGTGGCACTCCATCCGTGGCGGCGGGCACAGACGTGGTGTGACGCGGACCTGAGCGGACCATGAGCGGTGGCTCCCCCCCCCCGGGGGTGCCGATGTGACGGCGGCGGCCGGCGCGCGTGGTGGACGCGCACCGGCCGCCGCTTTCGTCCAGCGTCCAGTGGTGAGGCGGGCGGGTTACGACACCCCGCCCACCGGGGCACGCGAGTTACACCCCGCCCACCTGGGCGATCTTCCGCCCGGCCTTGAGGTAGACCGTGCCGGAGCCCGCCGTCACCCCGGCCGACTCCAGGGTCTCCGCGACCACCTCGGCCAGCGGGCGCACCGCCTGGGCCTCGGGCAGCACCACCGACTCCTGGCCGCCCTCGGTCTCGATCACCAGCCGCAGACCGTTCTGCTTGGCGACCCGGCGGGCGGCCGAGGCGCTGGGCTGGAACTCCAGCACCTTGCTCAGCACGGTCGCGATGGACTCGGCGCCGTGCTCCCCGGCGTCGACCACCGGCAGCGTCTCGACGTCGGTGAAGCTCTTCTTGGAGAACTGGGCGACGAAGCCCGCACGGGCCGCCATCGCCTTCTCGACGCCGTACAGCGCCGCCACGACCTCACCCGCCAGGACCTTCTTCAGATCCATCGGGTGCAGCGACCGCTCCTCCACCCGGGTGGTCGCGGCGGCGATCTCCGCGTCCGTCCACTCGGTCCATGCCTCCAGGTACGGCTTCATCAGCCGGTCCGGAATCGACATGATCTTGCCGAAGACATCGTCGGCGGTCGCGGACAGCGCGACGTAGTTGCCCTTGGACTTGGACATCTTGGCGCCGGTGCCGTCCGTGCCCTCGATCAGCGGCATCGTGACCACCAGCTGCGGCCGCTGCCCGCGCAGCTCCATCAGCTTGCGGCCCATCTGCAGATTGAGGAGCTGATCCGCGCCGCCCAGCTCCACATCGCACTCCAGCGCCACCGAGTCGAGGGCCTGCGCGATCGGGTAGAGCAGCTCGGACATGGTGAGCCCCGAGCCGGCGGCCAGCCGGTTGCGGAAGTCCTCGCGCTGCAGCAGCTGGGAGACCGGCACCTGGGAGAGCAGCCCCAGCAGCTCGGGGAAGGTGTACGGCGCCAGCCACTCGCTGTTCTGCCGGAAGCCGACCTTCTCGAAGTCGAAGAAGGGCCGGACCTGATCCTGGTAGCCCGCGAGGTTCCGGGCGATGTCCTCGTCGGTCAGCGGCGGGCGCTCGGCGGTGCGGCCCGACGGGTCGCCGATCTTGGCCGTGAAGTCGCCGATCAGCAGGGTGACGTCATGCCCCATGCGCTGGAAGCGGCTGAGGATGATCATCGGCACCACATGGCCGAGATGCACATCGGCGGCCGTCGGGTCGATGCCCAGCTTGATGGCCAGGCCCTGGCCCGCGCCGCGGCGCTCCTCGATCCGTTTGGCCAGCTCCGCCACGCCGGGCAGGATCTCGACCGTACGGGACGCGATCAGCTCGGCCTGCTCCGTCGGCGACAGGTCCGTCAGATCGATAGAGCGCCGCGAGCCCGTCTCCTCGAGCAGCTGCTCGACGGTCTTGTCGGAGGAGAGGTCCTGGGAGAGGAGCTCGGTGGCGCGGGCGACGGATTCGCCGAGGCGTGTCATGGCGTTCCTGGGGATAGACGAAACGGATACGGATCAGATCGGGCGTGGACCAGTCTATTCGGCTCGTTCACACCCCCTTGCTGACCGAGCTCATATTGAAGTCCGGGATCCGCAGCGCGGGCACCGCGGCGCGGTTGAAGTAGTCGCTCCACTCCCGCGCCAGCGTCCGCTCGGTGCGGCCCGCCTCGGTGGCGCGGGCGAGCAGATCCACCGGTGATTCATTGAACCGGAAATTGTTCACCTCGCCGACCACCTCACCGTTCTCCACGAGATAGACGCCGTCCCTGGTCAGGCCGGTGAGCAGCAGCGTCGCCGGGTCGACCTCGCGGATGTACCACAGGCAGGTCAGCAGCAGCCCCCGCTCGGTCGAGGCGACCATCTCCGCCAGCGAGCGGGTGCCGCCCGCGTCCGCGATCAGGTTGTCGATGGGGGGAGCGAGGGGCAGCCCGGTGAGACTGGCCGTGTGCCGGGTGGTGATCAGCTGCTGGAGTACGCCGTCGCGGATCCAGTCGGTGGCGGACAGCGGAAGACCGTTGTCGAAGACCGAGGCGTCGTCCCCGGACGAGTGCGTGATCACGAACGGCGCGGCCTCGAGCCCCGGCTCGGCCGGGTCGCTGCGCAGCGTGAGGGGCAGCTCGGACAGCTTCTCGCCGACCCGGGTGCCACCGCCCGGCTTGCTGAAGACCGTACGGCCCTCCGCCGCGTCCCGCGCCGAGGAGGACCACAGCTGGTCGATCAGCAGATCGGCCACGGCGCTCGGGGGCAGCAGCGTCTCATAGCGGCCGGCCGGCAGCTCGATCTTCCGCTCGGCCCAGCCGAGCCGCCGGGCGAGCTCGGCGTCGATCGCGGCCGGGTCCACATCGGTGAAGTCGCGGGTGGCCCGCCCGGCCCAGGCCGAACGCGGTGCGGCCTTGCCGTTACCAGCGGACTTGGCGTTGACCTCGAGCGTGCCGGTCGGCTGGTCATGGCGCAGCCGCAGCCCGGTGGAGGTGCCCAGATAGCTGGAGACCAGCTCATGGTGGGCGAAGCCGTACAGCTCCCGGCCGCCCGCGCGGGCCCGGGCGAAGGACTCGCCGAGAGCGGGGGCGAAGTCGGCGAACACCTCGGAGGAGGTCACGGCGGGGGAGTCGGTGAACCCGGGGGAGACCGCCGCACCCGCGTCCCGCTCCACCAGCGGCTGGGCGTCCTCGGCCGGCTCCGCCTCCCGCGCGGCCGCCTCGGCGGCCCGGACCAGCGGCTCCAGCTCGTCGGCGGTGACCGCGGACCGGGACACCACACCCGAGGCGGTGCCCTGCCCGCCGTTCACGGTGGCCACGACGGTCAGGGTGCGGCCGCGGGTGACGCCGTTGGTCGTCAGGGCGTTGCCCGCCCAGCGCAGATTGGCCGTCGAGCTCTCGTTCGCGATCACCACACAGCCGTCCGCACGGGACAGCTCCAGGGCGCGCTCGACGATTTCATGCGGCTTGCTGCTCATCCTTTTCCCCTGTTCGCCCCGCCGCGGCAGCGGCTGATGTCACTGTCGTCCGCGCGGCGCAGAGGCGCGGGAATCGTCGTCAGCTGCGGCCCGGCGGCCGCGCGTACGTCACTCACGCGCGTCCCGCCTCCTGGGTGGTGTTGAGGATGTTGACGCCGCGGAACAGCGCCGACGGGCAGCCGTGCGAGACGGCCGCGATCTGCCCGGGCTGGGCCTTGCCGCAGTTGAAGGCGCCGCCCAGGACATACGTCTGCGGGCCGCCGACGGCCGCCATCGAACCCCAGAAGTCGGTGGTGGTGGCCTGGTAGGCGAAGTCGCGCACCTGCCCGGCGAGAGCGCCGTTCCTGATGCGGAACGCCCTTTGCGCCGTGAACTGGAAGTTGTACCGCTGCATATCGATCGACCAGGAGCGGTCGCCGACCAGATACAGACCGTTCTCGACGTCCCCGATCAGCGCCTCCGTCGAGGGGCCGCCGGGGGCGGGCTGGAGCGATACGTTCGCCATCCGCTGCACCGGCACATGGCCCGGCGAGTCGGCGAACGCGCAGCCGTTCGACCGCTCGAAGCCGGTCAGTCGGGCGATCCGGCGGTCCAGTTGGTACCCGACGAGCGTGCCGTCCTTCACCAGATCCCAGGACTGCGCTGCCACCCCCTCGTCGTCGTACCCGATGGTGGCCAGCCCGTGCTCGGCCGTCCGGTCCCCGGTCACGTTCATGACCTGGGAGCCGTACTTCAGCGACCCGAGCTGATCGAAGGTGGCGAAGGAGGTGCCCGCGTACGCCGCCTCGTAGCCGAGCGCGCGGTCCAGCTCGGTGGCGTGGCCGATCGACTCGTGGATGGTCAGCCACAGATTGGACGGGTCCACCACCAGGTCGTACGACCCGGCCTCGACGGATGGCGCACGCATCTTCTCGGCCAGCAGTTCCGGGATCTTTGCCAACTCCGCGTCCCAGTCCCAGCCGCCCGCCCCGGGCCCACCGGTCAGATACTCCCAACCGCGCCCGACCGGCGGGGCCAGCGTGCGCATCGAGTCGAACTCCCCGCTCGCCGGGTCCACCGCGACGGCGGTCAGCTGCGGATGGAGCCGGATGCGCTGCTGGGTGGTCGTGGTGCCGGCGGTGTCCGCGTAGAACTTGTTCTCGTGGACGGTGAGGAGCGACGCGTCCGCGTGCGCGACCCCCTCGGCCCGCAGCAGCCGCTCGCTCCACTCGGCGAGCAGCCCGGTCTTCTCGGCGTCCGGCACCTCGAACGGGTTGACCTCATACGAGGAAACCCAGGTCTTGTCGGCATGCACCGGCTCCGGCGCGAGCTCCACCCGCTCATCGGACCCGGCGGACTCGATCACCTTGGCCGACAGCTTCGCCATCGCCACCGCCTGCGAGGCGACGCGGGCGGCGGCGTCCATGCTCAGGTCCACCCCCGAAGCGAACCCCCACGACCCGCCGTGCACCACCCGCACCGCGTACCCCAGGTCGGTGGTGTCCGAGGCCCCGGACGGCTTGGCATCCCGCAACCGCCAGGCGGCATAGCGCACCCGCTCGAACCGGAAGTCGGCATGCTCGGCCCCGAGCGCGCGGGCCCGCGCGAGCGCCGCGTCGGCGAGCGCCCGCAGGGGCAGCGAGAGGAAGGATGGATCGATCTCGTGCGCCACGGGCGACTCCCCTTCGTCGGTTCTGTCGATGGTGTTGTCCGTCGGCAGTGAACCATGTTGGTGCGGTGTGGGGCGCGGTAATTGCCGCTGGACCACCGGGCCTCGGGGTCGCCGTCCTCGGCCTGCGGCCGCGCCGCTCGCCGGTCAGGTCCGGCAGCAGCGCACACGGACCGGCAAACAACGGCCGCCCCGGTTGCCCAGGGCGGCCAGAACCGGGGGTTACGCGCCGAACGCTTCAGCCGTGAGACGGTCGATGAACGCGTCCCACTGGCCTATGGAGAAGGCGAGTTGTGATCCGTGGCGGTTCTTGGAGTCCCGTACGTGGACGGTGTCGGTGGTGGCGGCCACCTCGACGCACATGCCGCCCTCACCGCTGCTGTAGCTGCTCTTGAACCACGACAGTTCGATGTCGTTGTTGTTCACGTTTCTCCCCGCAGTTTCTCGATGAAGTCCAGCGACTCCCGTGGAGTGAGAGCCTGGGCCCTGATGATCCCGTAGCGCTGTTCGAGCGTGCGGACCGCTTTGCGATCCGTCAGCAATCTGCTGATGTCCTGGGCCTCTACGTAGGCCATCATCTGGCGCCCTTTGGGCTCCAGCAAGGCAAAGGGGCCGCCCGCTCCGGCGTGCTCTTCCAGTCCCGTCGGCATGACTTGAAGATCTACATTTCGCATCCGGCCGATGTGCAGCAGATGTTCCAACTGTGCGCGCATCACCGGTGTTCCGCCGCACGGTCGGCGCAACACCGCCTCCTCGGTCACGAAGCTCATGATGGGCGGCGGTTGCCGAGTGATGAGTTCCTGCCGGGCCAAACGGGCGGTGACCCGCTGCTCGATGGTCTCCTCACCCAGCATCGGGCGTTGCATCGTGAAGACAGCGCGGGCGTAATCGCCGGTCTGGAGCAACCCGTTGATCACCTGGTTCTCGTACGCGTGGAACTCGACCGCCTGCGCCTCCAGCCGTGCCGCGCCCCGGAAGAACGCCGGGAGCTGAACGTTGGCGACTTCCTCCCTGGCGGCCCGCAGCACCCCGAATGCCTCCAGCGCCTCGTCCGCCGCGTCCAGAAAATCCGGCTGTGGCACCCGACGTCCCTGTTCGACCGAGGAGACCTGCTCCTCGCTGTACCCGATCACCTCACCCAACTGCGCCTGTGTGAGCCGCGCTCGTTCGCGGAAGAGCTTCACCTGCCTGCCGATGCACTTGACGATGTCACCCGCCATGACCCACCCACCTCCTTGCGCGAGAACGCGCCCCTTCCCCTCGGCGTCACGGCGGTCCTCCCGTACGGGCACCGAGCGTGCCCGTACTGCGACCTTGCGTACCCGCCGCCGGTCTGGTCAGGCTAGGCGCGCTTCGCCACGCTCGGTGACGTGAATGGCAAAAATCCCCCTAGCGGTAGGTTCGAGATGTTCTTCACCTCTTCCCGGCGCGGTGCCCGGCTCGCCCGGCGCATCGTCGTCCGCAGATTGGAGGAGTGGGGCATCCCCCGCGACAGTGATGCCTCGCAGAGCCTCGCGCTGATCGCGGGGGAACTCGCGGCGAACGCCGTGAGTCATGGACACGTGCCCGGTCGGCACTTTCATCTGCGGCTCAGCGTTCAGCCGCCGCCCGGTCCCGATGGCCGTCGGGCCTCCGCCTCGGCCCGTATCGAGGTGTCCGACGCCCGCGACGAGCGGCGCCCCGTGGTCCGTGAGCACGGTGACGACGACGCGGAGGGAGGGCGCGGGCTGCTGCTCGTGGCCGCGCTGGCCTCGAAGTGGGGGGTGGCCGAGCGGGGCGTCGGTAAGACGGTGTGGTGCGAATACGCTCTCGCGTCCGAGGAGTGCCGGTCGTGGCAGGTCACGGGAGACACCGGAGCCGGCGATGCGCGATGATGGAGGCACAGACGAGCAGGTTCGCCGTGGTGAAGGAGCGTCGGCCGTGGAGTACGGACGTCTACGGGACATCGCGGAGCGGCTCGCCGAGCACGCCCCGGACCCGTTCCGGGGCTATGAGATCAGTGGTGACGAGATCGTCATGATGATGTCGCGCTCGCGTCCGCACGAGTTCATCCGCTCTGCGTATCCGCCAGCAGCTTGACCGGCAAATCCCGTCTTTTCTGGTCGCTCACACGGGCGGTGAGGTGGAAGATGCCTCTCTTGGGAAACTTCGGCGCCCTGACCTGATCGTCGTTCCAGACGCGGTGTTTGCAGAGAACACGATGGCGCCGTTCCATCCTCGAGATGTCGCTTTGGTCGCCGAAATCGTCTCGCCGTCGAATCACTCCACCGACCATGTCGAGAAGATGCACGACTACCCGGCGATGGGCATCCCTCTCTATCTTCTCGTCGATCCACGGAAGGGCACGATCGCGGCCCTGTCCGATCCGGGTCCCGGGCTTGGTGGTGAGGGCCCCCGTTACCGCACCCGCAGCGATTACGCCTTTGGCGACGAGGTGACCATCGGTGGCTGGACCCTCGCCACCACGGACCTGCGGACCTATCCCGAGGACCGCTGATCGCCTGTCGGCGGCCAGCGGCCGCTCGCCAACTCGGCGAGCAGTCGGGTCTTGTCGGCGTGCACTGACTCGTCCGCGAACTCCACCCGCGCATACCCCAGATCCGTACCATCGGAGGCCCTGGCCAGCCTGCCATCCCGCAACTGCCAGGCGGCAATGCGCACGCGCTTAAACCGGAAGTCGGCATGCGCGGCCCCGAGCGCGCGGGCGCGGGCGAGCGCCGCTCGGCGAGCGCCCGCAGGGGCAGCGTGAGGAAGGACGCCCAGACGCCCCGGGGCTTGAGACTTTCGGGTGCGGCGTGCGCCGGGGGCTATTTTCTCAGCCTGGCGACCTGGCTCGTCAGTAGCGGTCGGCGCTCGGAGAGTGTGATCAATCTCCGGAAACCCACAGGTATCCACGCCTTTTGATCACCGCGTGAATGAGGTCTGTTAGACCGGCTCCAGCCGGTTTCACGCTGGGCACTGAATTCGAGATCTCCTCAATCTCACCGAGAAGCTGGCGCATCTGAACAATGTTGAACATGGTGTCCCCGTACTCGAAAACGCAGTGCAATTGTCCACCTTCAGTTGCGAAGGGGAGAAGGCTGGTCAGCCAAATGCCTGGTTCGGGTCCTGCGTACGAGCGATCATGTACCTGATTCTCGACATAAACGTCTAGCCCCATGTGAACCTCTTGTCTCTTGGCTTCCTGGCGTGTGCAAATAGGGTAATAGTTGCGCGATTCAGTTCAATTAACCTGCAACACCCTAACTCACCGGCTTAGGTATCGGGTGCATCGTTATCACGCCGCCGTATTTATCTTGAACCACTCGATACCATGTAGTCGGAAGTCCTCCCGAATCCTGTGAGAGATTTCCAATAACGCGCCCTGCGTCAACGTCGCGCTCGTAAAATCCCCTGGCGTTCGGGCCGTGTGCTTCTGCTGTGCTGGATGCCTCGACCAGCTCATCAAGGTCAATATCGTTGTTGAACAGACTTTTCGTTTTTGTTACGTTCTCCCCGCCGGGCATGTGCTTACCGCGAATGTACTCTTCCGACTCATCGTCAAGCCCTGGAGAACACGCGTTAAGGCCTAGGGGGTCTAGCCAACCGAAGGGATTAGCTACGTACGCCACTGGATTAGGAGACGGATCCAACCCCAGCGGGTCCGGTGAGGCGTAGCGCGCCGTTTCCGGGTCGTAGTGGCGGAAGTAGTTGTAGTGGAGGCCGGTTTCCGGGTCGGCGTACTGGCCGGGGAAGCGTAAGGGGCAGTCGGCCGATCCGGGTGGGGCGGGGAGGGGGGTGCCCCAGAGGGTGGTGCGGTGTTGCCAGGCGAGGGTGCCGTCGGGGGTGACCAGTTCGGTGGGGGTGCCGACGAGGTCGGTGATGATGGCGTGGAAGCGGGCGTCGTATTCCGATTGGGGGGTTGTGTCGGTCAGGCGGCGGAGGGTCGGTGATGCTTCCTCCACCGGCTCACGTGGCGTGCGGTGCTCGGTTTGAGTCAGCGGGCGGTGGGTGTCTGGGGCGTAGTCCCAGGTCAGGGTCGTGCCCTCGGCCGTCGTCCGTTCCGCCAGCCTCGTGCCGTCCCAGGCGAAGTCCACCGCTTCGGCGACGGTGCCGTCCTCTGCCAGCCGCTGCTTGGCGGTGCGGCGGCCCAGCGGGTCGTACAGGTAGTGCCAGCGTTCGCCGTCCGGTGTCGTCGCGTCGGTGAGGCGGTCTTCGGGGCTCCAGGTGTAGGTCCAGGTGCGGGTCTGGCCGTTCAGGAGTTTGCGAGTGCGGCGGACGAGGCGGCCCTGGGCGTCGTGTTCGTAGGTCGTGCGGCCCGCTCGGTGGATCACTGTGCCGGTGAACTCCCGGTTCCCGGGGGATGCGTGGTCAGGGGCCGTGGCCTGCGTCAGGTTGCCCGCCGCGTCGTAGGCGTAGGTCTCCGTCCAGCCGTGGGCGTGGACCGCCGTTACGCGGCCGACCGGGTCGAGGTCGAAGCGGCGGGTCCCGGACGTCAACTCGCGGATCTCGGTGAGGTGGTCGTCCGGGCGGTAGGCGTACGCCCGGTGCTGGATCAGGGCGTTGGCCGGGCCGGTGACGGTCTGGCCCGTCATGCGGTCCAGCGCGTCCCACGCCTGGGTCAGGCTTACGTCGTCCCCGAAGGTGCGGGACGTTTCCCGCCCCGCCGCGTCGTAGGCGAAGCGCAGGGAGTTGTCTGCCGTGGTGAGGGACATCGGGCGGCCGACCGCGTCGTACGTCCACGCCGACCGCAGGCCGCTCGGGGCGATCCGCTCGGTGCGGTTGCCCACCGCGTCGTATCCGTACGCCGTCGTGCGACGACCGCCCACCGTCTCGGTCAGGACGCGCCCTCGGGCGTCATACGTGCGGCTCAGCTCCGTGTCCGGGTTCGCCGCCCGCGTCAGGCGGCCCGCCGCGTCGTACGCGAACGTCGTCTCCGCGCCGTCCGCCGTGCGCGTCGAGACCGTGCGGCCCAGCACGTCGCGCGTGTACGCCAGGGCTTCACCCGCACCGTTCTCCCGGGATATCAGGCGGCCCGCCGCGTCGTGCTCGTACGACAGCGTGCGGCCGTTGAAGTCCGTTTCGGAGATGACCTGGCCCGACCCGTCATACGTGTACGTCCACGTCCGGCCCTGCGGGTTCGTCACCGCCGTCAGGCGCAGCTCGGTGTCGTAGGCGAAGGCGTACTCCGCCCCGTCCGGGTCCGTCCGCGTCGCCGGGAGGTCGAAGTGGGTGTGGGTGTGGCGGGTGGTGTTGCCCGCCGGGTCGGTGTGTTCGGTGAGGTTGCCCTCGGCGTCCCAGGTCCAGGTCTCGCGGCTGCCGTCCGGCCGGGTGCGCCAGGCGGGCTTGCCCTCGATCGTCCAGCCCTGGCGGGTGACATGGCCCAGGGGATCGGTGACCCGGGTGATGCGGCCATGGGTGCCCCGGCGGACGGTGGTCGTGTTGCCCAAGGCATCGGTGACCTCGACCGGGAGGCCCGCCGCGTCGCACACGACCCGGGTGGTGTGGCCCAGCGGGTCGACGACCGAGGTCAGGTTCCCCGACTCGTCATACGCGTAGTGCGTCTCCGCGCCCATGGGGTCCGTCGTCCGGACGCGGTTGCCCCGCTCGTCGTACGCGTGGCGCCACACCGCGCCATCCGGTTCGCACACCTCCAGCGGCCAGCCGTCCCCGTCGTACGTGGCCGTGGCCGCCGTGCCGTCCGGGCGGTCGACGCGTATCAGGTTGCCGGAGTCGTCGTACGCGTAGCGCGTGGTGTGGCCCAGCGGGTCGGTCACCGACAGCGGCAGGCGGCGCGTCTCCGGATCCCACTCGGTGTGGGTGGTGCGGCCCAACGCGTCGGTGCGGGACACCGCCCGGTACGCCTCGTCGAAGACGTACGTGATGCGGTGGCCGAGCGAGTCGGTGTAGACGGTGGTGCGGGACGCCTCGTCGTAGTGGAAGCGGCCGGTCATCATGTCGTCCGAGCCGATGGTGCGCAGCACCCGGCCCCGGTGGTCGTAGACGTACCCGAAGCTGGTGCCGTTGCGGTCGGTCCATGAGGTGACGCGGTGCTGGTCGTCGTAGGTGAACCGCATCGGCTCGTCGGCGGAGTTGAAGACCTCGGTCAGGTCGCCCGCGCCGTTGTAGCCGAAGGAGACCAGCGTGGTGCCCTCCTCGGCGTCGCCGACGCCCAGGAGCCGCAGCCCGGTGATGCGCGCGAGCTCCGGATCGGTGTCGATCGCGATGCGATACCCGCCGGAGTGCGCCACCTCGCGCGGGGTGCCGTCCTCGTCGTAGGTGAACGTGATGGACCGGCCATTGCGGTCCTCGATCACCTCGAGAGGGAGCTCATTGCCGTTGCCGCCCAGCGGGGTGAAGTGCAGCGTGCGGCCCCGCTCGGGAATCTCGATCCGCATCGTGCCGCCCGCCGCGCCGTCCCAGCGCAGCGGCCAGCGCGGGCCCCGCGCCGGAAACGTGTCCTCCCCGGGCGTCGGCACCCCGTAGCGCAGCACCATGCCGTCGGCCGTGACGAACACGATCCCGTCCGCGTCCAGCTCCAGCCGCTGGTCGAGCGTGGCCGCCCAGGTGCGGCCGAACCAGCCGCCGCAGGTGTGCCCGGAGACGAAGGTGCGCTCCAGCACCAGGGGGAGCGCCCCGGGGAGGGACACGTCCGTGACCGGCATGACCATCTCGCCGGTGGCGACGTCGACCGGGTCGTCCTCGCAGTCCCTGTCGCGCGTATGCCGGTCGTGCGTCCCCTCGCTGTCCGCCCGGCCGGACGCCTCGCCGTCCCGGCCCAGGGCCCTCTTGCGGAGCGCCAGCCGCTGCGCGGCGGTCTGGCCCGTCCGGAGCTCCTTGCGCAGCGCGCTCGCGCCGCCCGTGGCCAGGGCCAGCAGCAGCGACGGGGTGATCTCGCCCGCCGCGCGCAGCGGGTCCTTGGACCACAGGTCCCAGTTCGTGACCGCCTTGGCGAACTCCTTGGGGTGCTGGGCGGCGTACGCCGCGCCGTCCGCCATGCCGGCCAGCTGCATCGCCAGGCCCTCGCCGTCGCCCTTGGCGATCGAGGCGGGGATCTCGCCCAGGCCCAGGATGCCGTGGTGGACCTTCCACAGCCCGTCCTTGAAGCTGTCCCCGACCTTCTGCCAATTGCTCGGCTTGTCGGGGGCCTTCTCCGCCGCCTTGTCGATCTTCTTCTTCGACGCGTCGACGACCAGCTGCAACTCCTCGATCAGCTTGTCCAGCCGACCGACGCACGACTCCATCGCGGCGATGCCCGGATCGGTCTCCGAAGGCCGGTCCGGCAACTGCTCGTCGCCGCGCTTCACCGCGTCGTTGTACGTCTCGACCTTCGTGTTGTGCGCCTTGGACGCCGCCCGTGCCGCGTCCGCGTCCTCGATGATCGGCTCACAGCGCTTCTGCACCGACCGCAGCTTGGTCGCGTACGCCGCCAGCGCGCTCGCCGCTTGGGTGAACTGGTCGTGGCCCGAGGTCAGTTCCTTCGGCAGCCGGTCGACCGACTTACGGAACTCGCTCGCGCCCTTGCCCGACCAGTCCGCCAGCTCCAGCGGCCTGAGCTTGTCCTTGCCGTCCTGGAAGGCGCCCGCGTAGGCGCGCAGCTCCAGCACCAGGTCGTCGATGTCGTCCGGATCGCCGGGGATCAGGTCCTTGGGCTTGGCGTCCACCGGTATCCGAATCTGCGGGGTCCGCCCCGCGTCCGGATCGCCCATCAGGACTCGTCCTCGTACTCACTCAGCAGCTTGCGCGAGAACTTCGACAACCCCGTCTCCTCCGGGCGCTTCTCCATCTCGGGCGCGCCCACGTGCTCCCAGGACCACTTGCTCGCCGCGCCCCCCGAGGGGAGCTTGGCCATGTTCTCGTCCGAGGGCCAGAAGTCCTTCACCCGCAGCAGATCCGCCAGCATGTATCCGGCCACCGCCTCGTACAGCCGCTCCACGACCGCATCCGCGTGATCGGCCAGTTCCCCCATGCCGAAGCCCCACTCCTTGAGGAATCCCTTGCCGGATTCCAGGAGTTCGGGCGCGCCGCAGTGCTGGAGGTAGCCCGTCAGCTTCTCCTGGCCGTTCTTCACGGCGCGGGCCCCGACGACCGACTCCTCCAGCGGGGCGATCAGGCCCTTTACGGAGGCGATCTCGATCTTGTAGCCGTCGGCGCCTTCGTTTCCGCCGTATTTGCCGTGTTCGCCGCCCTCGCTGGGGGCGCGGTTCGCATTCCGCGCGTCAGGATCCGCCACCGTCGGCCCCCTCGCCCTCGCCGTGGCCTTCCGCTTCCTGGTCCTCCGCGTCGCGCAGCGTCCGTGCGTCCAGCAGGAAGGGGCGCTCACCCAGCGGATCCACCAACGCACGTACGCCCTCGGGCAGCAGGTCCACCAGGTCCTCGGCCGTCGTGGACGCCCAGCCGCATGCCCCCGCGAAGAGCGCGAGCCCTTCGAGTGAGGTGAAGACCGGCACGAGCGGGCCGCCGTCGGTGGTCTCCGAGACCAGGAAGCCCGGGTCCTCCGGGCGCTGGAAGTACAGCCGCGCCGTTCGCAGCGCGGCCCACTTCTCGTGCTCCGTCATCCGCGCGGCGGTCTCCTGGCGGACGAGGTCTGCCAGCGTCATTTTGCCGCCCTGACCAGGCGGCTTTCCGTCCCCTCCCCCAAACATGAGGGTCATCTTCGCACGGGTGACCGACACCTTCCGTAATCGACGCGCCGCTCCTCGCGGTCGCCGGCCCGATGCGTTCCAGGGCGTCGACGGCGTCCGCTGTGCGCTAGCCCTCCGTTTCCGCGCCCGCGGGGTCGTCCGCGCCCGCGTGTTCGGCGGTGGCACGTACGAGGTTCTGCTCCAGGTGCTCCAGGGTGTGCAGGGCCGCGGCGCTTTCGTCGTCCGAGAGGCCCGCCGTCGAGATCTCCTCGAGCCGGCTCCAGACCCGCTCCACCTCGCGGCGCAGCGCGTGGCTGGCCGCGGTGGGCTCGATGAGCGAGGCGCGCTTGTCGGTGGGGGAGGGGCGACGGCGGACGAAGCCGGCCTGTTCCAGGCGCCGGACGGTACGGGTCATGGTGGCGGCGTCGGAGTCCATCAGCCGCACCAGGTCGGCCTGGCGCTGGGGGCCGAGTTCCCACAGGTGCATCATCACCAGCTCCTGGCCCGGGTGCAGGCCGATGCGGCGCAGCAGCTGTCCCGCGAACATGCGGTGCAGGCGGGCCAGGCGAAAGATCGCATGGCTGACCGGCCCGCCTCTGGCGGCGCCCGGCAGCGGGACGGTGGCCTCCTGCCCCATCCCCACGGCGCTGTTCCCGGCCTCCGGCACGGACTGCGTCATCGCGTGCTCGCCCTTCCTGCTTTGGTCACCTTGATGCTCGGACAGGTACCAGCTTAGCGCTGCGATATGCGCTCCGGTTGTGCCGTACGCACCGCCTGCTGCCTGTCCGAATCGCTCGACAGTGACATGGATCACGGTCGACCGGGAATGCGGCACCGCGATTTACTTGTTCGGACAGTTAATGGTGTGATGGGCGCCAGGGCCCCATCCGCATCCGCAACGCCTACCTGACCGAACAGCCGAACCGCGAAAGAAGGAGAGAGAGCATGACCACCCACACCGACAAGCGGACCATTCTGGTCCTGGGCGCGACCGGCAACCAGGGCGGCTCCGTCGCCCGCGAGCTGCTGCGCCGGGGCCACCCGGTGCGCGGGCTGACCCGCGACCCGCGCTCGGCGAAGGCACAGGATCTGGCCGCGGCGGGCGCCGAGGTCGTCGCGGGCGACCTCGACGACCCGCGGTCGCTGGACGCCGCGTTCCGCGGTGTGTACGGGGTCTACAGCGTGCAGACCTTCATGGGGCCCGGCGGGATCGAGGCCGAGGAGCGGCAGGGCCGCGCGGTCGCCGAAGCCGCGGCACGGGCCGAGGTGGCACACCTCGTCTACGGCTCGGTCGGCGGCGCCGAGCGCGACCCCGGAGTCCCGCACTTCGACAGCAAGGCCCGCATCGAGAAGCACATCACCGGCCTCGGACTGCCCGCGACCATGCTGCGCCCGACCTACTTCATCAACAATTTCGCCTTCATGGGCCCCGCCCGCGACGCGGACGGGCTCGTGCTCGGCCTGGCCCTGAAGCCCGGGACGGCGCTGCAGATGATCGCCCCCGAGGACATCGGCCTGTTCGCCGCCGACGCCTTCGACGACCCTGAGGAGTACATCGGCAGTCGGCTCGAGCTGGCCTCCGAGGAGCTCACGGGTCCGCAGATGGCGGAGGTGTTCGAGAAGGTCTCGGGCATCCCCACCCGCTTCCAGGAGCAGGATCTCGATCGGCTGCGGCGGGCCAGCTCCGAAATGGGCGCCATGTTCGCCTGGTTCAACGACCACGGCTACCGGGCGGACATCCCCGCCCTGCGCGCTCGGCACCCCGAGCTGACCACCCTGGAGACCTGGGCCCGCCGGTCATGGACCGCCCCCGCCGCCCAGTAGCCCAGGGCTCCGGCCATCCCGGCGGACCCGGGGCGGCCGGTCCGGGTCCGGCGCGCCGTGAGGGCCCGCGGTCACCGGGTTTCTGTAGGAAGTCGACAGGGAGGGACACACGCCCCTGTGGGTGCCCGATTCCTCCTCAGGGGCCTCGGACCGATAGTTTGCGGGGGTAGGAGTCGGCGCGCGCTGTGCATCGTCCCGGCACGTCACATCGACGGACGCCGAAGGACATCGACGGACGTCGAAGGACAACGACGGACAACGACGGACGCCGACGGACGCCGACAGACATCGACAGCCGTCGACAAAGATCGACAAGAGAAGGTGGTCCCTTGAGCCGCTCGGTTCTCGTCACCGGAGGCAACCGCGGCATCGGCCTCGCCATCGCCCGTGCCTTCGCCGATGCTGGCGACAAGGTCGCCATCACCTACCGGTCCGGCGAGCCGCCGGCCGACCTGCTCGCGGTCAAGTGCGACATCACCGAGCCGGAGCTGGTCGAGCAGGCGTACAAGGAGATCGAGGAGAAGCACGGCGCGGTCGAGGTCCTGGTGGCCAACGCCGGGGTCACCCGCGACCAGCTGCTGATGCGGATGTCCGAGGAGGACTTCGCCACCGTCCTCGAGACCAACCTCACCGGCACGTTCCGCGTGGTCAAGCGGGCCAACCGGGGGATGCTGCGGGCCCGTAAGGGGCGCGTGGTGCTGATCTCGTCGGTCGTCGGGCTGATGGGTTCGGCCGGTCAGGCGAACTATGCCGCGTCCAAGGCGGGCCTGGTGGGCTTCGCCCGCTCCCTCGCCCGTGAGCTGGGCTCGCGCAACATCACCGTCAATGTGGTCGCGCCCGGTTTCGTCGACACGGACATGACGCGCGCGCTCAGCGACGACCAGCGCGAGAACATCGTGAAGCAGGTACCGCTCGCGCGTTACGCGCAGCCCGAGGAGATCGCCGCCTCGGTCCGCTTCCTGGCCTCCGACGAGGCCGCGTACATCACTGGAGCCGTCATCCCCGTCGACGGCGGATTGGGCATGGGTCACTGAACGTCATGAGTGGAATTCTCGCCGGTAAGCGCATCCTGGTCACGGGCGTCATCACCGAGGCGTCCATCGCCTTCCACGCCGCCAAGCTGGCCCAGGAGGAGGGCGCCGAGGTCATCCTCACCGGCTTCGGCCGGGTCTCCCTCGTCGAGCGGATCGCCAAGCGGCTGCCCAAGCCCGCCCCGGTCATCGAGCTGGACGTGCAGAACCAGGAGCAGCTGGACGGCCTGGCCGACAAGGTGCGCGAGCACCTGGGCGAGGGTGTCGACCTCGACGGCGTGGTGCACTCCATCGCCTTCGGGCCGCAGGGCGCGTTCAACTTCCTCGAGGGCAGCTGGGAGGACGTCGGCACCGCCGTGCACGTCTCGGCCTACTCCCTCAAGGCGCTCACCATGGCGTGCCTGCCGGTGATGCCGCGCGGCGGCTCGATCGTCGGCCTGACCTTCGACGCCCAGTTCGCCTGGCCGAAGTACGACTGGATGGGCGTGGCCAAGGCCGCGCTGGAGTCCACCAGCCGCTACCTCGCCCGCGACCTCGGCGAGAAGAACGTGCGCTGCAACCTGGTCTCCGCCGGGCCGATCAAGTCCATGGCCGCGAAGTCCATCCCCGGCTTCGAGGAGCTCGCGGACGTGTGGAACCACCGGGCCCCGATCGGCTGGGACCTGACCGACCCGGAGCCGGCCGGCCGCGGCGTCGTCGCCCTGCTGTCCGACTGGTTCCCGCGCACCACGGGCGAGATCGTGCATGTCGACGGCGGTGTGCACATGATGGGTGCCTGAGCCCACGGCGTTTCCGCGCGACGGCCGCCGTCCCGCCCCCGCGAACCGGGGGCCGGGGCGGCGGCCGTTCCGTATGCGCGTTCACCCGTTCGGGGGAACAGGACGCGCGTCCGGGTGGTGGGCACCCGCACTGTGGAGTCATACGACGAACCGACTCACCGGAGCGCCAGCGCCAGCGGCACGGCCGAGGAGGTCCCGCATGCGTACGACCCGCCGTGTCGCGGCCGCGCTGCTGCTCCTCGCCACGGTGGGTCTGGTCATCGCCGCCTCCAGCTCCGCCGCCCAGGAACGGCCCAAGAGGCGCGAGGCCGCCTGCAGTACCTCGGTGCGCGGCTCGCACGCCACGGCGAGCTGCTTCAACCCCAACCCCAACGCGGACCGGGTGCAGCTGCATGTCGAATGCGCCCGCTGGTGGGACCCGGACATGGACGCCCGCCCGGTGGAGGTCGGCCCGGCCCAGCACGTGGACCTCGCCGAGCGCTGCTGGAAGGAGATACGGAAGGCGTGGGTGAGCCACCACCGCTGAGCGCCGGGCCCCCGCTCCCGAAGGCTGCCGCCTGCCTTGGCGGGCGCCTTGGTCGGCCGCCGGTCGCTCGGCGTCCGCCGGTCGCTCAGCGCGCGCGGAAACGGCAGCCGAACGGGTGGGTGCTGGCCTCGGCCGCCGCTTGTTCCCCGTCCCCCTCCCGGATCGCCTCCACCAGCCGTCCGTGGTCCACATACGTGTCCGGGCCCATCCCGCTGCCCACGTCCGCGCGCAGGAAATCCCGTACGACCGCGCCCAGATCCGCGTACAGCTCCGCCAGCACATCGTTGTGCGAGGCGGCGACGACCGCCATGTGCAAGGTGGCGTCCGCCTCGACAAACGCGTCCGGGTCACCCGCCTCCCAGGCCCGCTCGCGCCGGTCCAGCTGCGCGTCCAGCTGCTTGAGGTCCTGTTCGGTGCGGCGCTCCGCGGCGAGCTGGGCCGCCTTGGTCTCCAGGGCGCTGCGCAGCTCGGCCACATGACGGGGGTCGGCGGCGGCGAAGCGGCGGTGCATCACCCCGGCCAGTTCGCTGGTCGCCAGCACATAGGTGCCCGAGCCCTGGCGGATGTCCAGCAGCCCGTTGTGCGCGAGGGCGCGTACGGCCTCCCGCACGGTGTTGCGCGCGACCCCCAGCTGCTCGACCAGCTCGGGCTCGGTGGGGATCCGCGAGCCCACCGGCCATTCGCCCGAGGTGATCTGGGCGCGCAGCTGGGCGATCACCTGGTCGGCGAGGGCGGAGCGCCGGGGCGAGGTCAGCGGCATGACTCTCCTGTGCATGGGGCGGCTGTGGCCCGAGGTGAACGAACGCGTCGAACGGGCCCTTCCATGATGCCGTCAGGCCGTTACCGGGCGGTCGCTCGCCACTGGACGGGCATTCATCCCATCATTCTATGATGGTCGGCATGCACACGCCCCCGTCTGACGATCTCGCGACGCTCGACACCGCCGACTCCGCGCCCCGCCCGGCGGAACCGGGAGGCCCGCGCCGCGCCGCCTCGCCTTGGCGAGGCCGCGTCATGGCGGCAGGGCTCATCCTCGCCGCGCTCAATCTCCGCCCCGCCGTCACCAGTCTCGGCCCGCTGCTCGAAGAGGTCCGCGCCGACCTGGGGATGAGCGGCACCGTCGCCGGTGTGCTCACCTCCGTGCCCGCGGCGTGTTTCGCGCTCTTCGGGTTCACCGCACCCCGGCTGGCCCGGCGCTGGGGGCCGGTGGCCATCGTCTGCGCCGGGCTCGCCGCCATCGCCGCCGGTCTGCTGCTGCGCCCCCTGGCCGGCGGGACCGTGGCCTTCCTGGCGGCCAGCGCGCTCGCCCTGGCCGGGATCGCGGTGAGCAACGTCCTGATGCCGGTGATCGTCAAGCGCTGGTTCCCGGACCGGGTCGGCTCGATGACCGGGCTGTACTCGATGGGCCTGTCACTGGGCACCGCCGCCTCCGCGGCGGTCACCGTGCCGATGACCGACGCGCTGGGCGGCTCCTGGCGGACCGGGCTCGGGGCGTGGGCGCTGCTCGCCGCGGTGGCGCTGGTGGCGTGGCTGTTCCTCGCCCGCGACCGTACGAGCGGTGCGAGGGCGGACGGCGCCGAGGCGACTCGTACGGAGGCGACCGGTACCGGGACGGCCGGTACCGGGACGGCCGGTATCGACGCGGGCCGTACGGACGCGGACGCACCGGCCACGCACGAGAGCGTCGCCGAGGCCGACGCCCCGGCCGACGGGCCCGCGATCCGCATCACCCGCAGCCCCCTCGCCTGGGCCATGGCCGTCTTCTTCGGCTTCCAGGCCACCGCCGCGTACATCTCCATGGGCTGGATGCCGCAGATCTTCCGGGACGCGGGAGTCTCCGCCTCCACCTCCGGATTGCTGCTGGCCGTGATGATGGCGATGGGCGTGCCGCTCGCCTTCGTCCTGCCGCGGATCGCCGCCCGGCTGCGGCACCAGGGCGTCCTGGTCGTCATCCTCGGCGTCTTCGGCCTCACCGGTTACGCCGGGCTGTGGCTGGCCCCGGCCGGCGGCGCCTGGGCCTGGGCCCTGCTGCTCGGCATCGCCAACTGCGCCTTCCCGCTCGCCCTCACCATGATCGGCATGCGGACGAGGACCCACGCGGGCGTGGTCCGGCTGTCGGCCTTCGCGCAGTCCGTCGGCTATCTGCTGTCCATCCCGGGCCCGCTGCTGGTCGGCGTGCTCTACCAGCACAGCGGCGGCTGGGGACAGCCCATCGCGCTGATGGCCGGGTTCATGGTGCCGCAGATCATCGCGGGCGTGCTGGCCGGACGCGACCGCACCCTCGAGGACGAGCGCTGATCGGGGTCGCGTACGCGCGCTGATCCGTGTCCGCGCGGGCTGATCCGTGTCGCGAGTGCGGGCTGATCCGTGTCGCGTGCGAGGGCTGCTCGGGGTCGCGTACGGGGGATGGGAGACTGGTGCCATGCCAGTGCTCGATGAGAACCCCCCGGACGGCCAGAAGAAGCTCCTCATCATCCTCGGCGTGATGCTCGGCATCACCGTGGTCGTCGGCGTGATCGCCACCCTCGCCTCGCCCTGACCCGGGGCGGGGGACCGGATGGTGGGGCTGGCCCCACCATCCCCTAGGGGGCTGGGCTCAGGGGTAAGTGGGTGGCTCACCGGATGGGAGCCGCCCCGCCCGCTCCGTACCGTCGAACCATCGACACGTTCGGCGACCCGGAGGCGATCCCATGTCCGCCCGCACCCGTACCCGGCCCGCACATCCGGTGGACAGTGGCATGGACGTCCGGCTGCCGTGGTGGGCCGTCGTGCTCCCGACCGTGGCCTTCGCGGCGCTGCTGCTTCTGCTCACCGGGCCCACCGACGCCCATGCCGAGAGCGGCGTCTCCGGACCGGTCTCGCAGGTCGTGGAGTTGCTGCACCGGACGTTCGGGGACGCGACACCGTGACCACCGTAGGCGGTGGTGATCAGCCGTGTCCGCCATATCGCGGGTGTGCTCACGTTTGACGAGGTCGTTCCAACACCCTGCGCCTCGTGCACCGATTCATGCGAAGCTGGGACGCATGAGCGTCGATGTGCCCCGCAGGATTGTCCTCCTTCGACACGCCAAGGCCGATTGGCCCCAGGTGGCCGACCATGAGCGTCCGCTCGCGGACCGCGGCCGCAATGACGCCCCGCTCGCCGGGCGCCGGATCGCGGAGGCCGGTCTCACCCCCGAACTCACCCTCTGCTCCACCGCGCTGCGCACCCGTGAGACCTGGAAGCTGGTGGTCCACGAGTTGCCGCACCGCCCCAAGACCGTCTACGAGGAGCGGTTGTACGACGCCCCGGTCGGTCAGCTCATCGAGGTGATCAATGAGACCGCGGACGATGTCACCGATCTGCTGGTCGTCGGCCACAACCCCGGGATGCACGGCCTCGCCGACGCATTGGCGGGCGAGGCCGACGAGGGCGCCAGGGAGTGGATGGAGCGTGGTGCCTTCCCCACCTCCGCGTTCGCCGTCGTGACCTTCAACGGCTCGTGGAAGTCGGTCGAGATCGGCTGCGGGCGCCTCGCCAGCTTCTGGGCGCCCCACGAGTGATTGCCGATTCCCGGGATTCCTGGGATTCCCCGGTGATCTCCCGGGTGTGATCGCAGCGCACCGGCCCCCGCCCCGCCGTCGTACGGGGAGTGGGGGCCGGTGCGCGTTCCGGGCCGGGATCCGTCAGCCCTGGGTCCGTCAGTCCACGTGCGCGTCCGCCGCCTCGACCTCTTCGCGGGTCACGCCCAGCAGATACAGCACCGTGTCGAGGAACGGCACGTTCACGGCGGTGTGCGCGGCCTCCCGGACCACCGGCTTGGCGTTGAAGGCGACGCCCAGCCCGGCCGCGTTCAGCATGTCCAGGTCGTTGGCCCCGTCGCCGATCGCGACGGTCTGCACCAGCGGCACCCCGGCCTCGGCCGCGAAGCGCCGCAGCAGCCGGGCCTTGCCCGCCCGGTCCACCACCTCGCCGACCACCCGGCCGGTCAGCTTGCCGTCCACGACCTCCAGGGTGTTGGCGGAGGCGAAGTCCAGCCCCAGCCGCTCCTTGAGATCGTCGGTGACCTGCGTAAAGCCACCGGAGACCACGCCCACCTGATAGCCGAGACGCTTCAGGGTGCGGATCAGCGTACGGGCGCCGGGCGTGAGCCGGACCTCGGCGCGCACCTTCTCCACCACGGACTCGTCGATCCCCGCCAGCAGCGCGACCCGCGCGTGCAGCGACTGCTCGAAGTCCAGCTCACCGCGCATCGCCCGCGCCGTGACCTCGGCGACCTCGGCCTCACAGCCCGCATGGGCGGCGAAGAGCTCGATCACCTCGTCCTGGATCAGGGTGGAGTCCACGTCCATGACCACCAGGCGCTGCGCCCGGCGCTGCAGCCCCGACGACACCACGGCCACATCGACGCCGATGTCGGCGGCCTCGATGGCCAGCGCGGTGCGCAGCGGCTCCGTCTCGGCGCCGGACACCTCGAACTCCACGGCCGTCACCGGATACTTCGCCAGCCGGAAGATCCGGTCGATGTTGCCCCCGGTGCCGGTGATCCGGGAGGCGATGGCGGCGGTCGACTCGGCGGTCAGCGGATTCCCCAGCACGGTCACATGCGACCGGCCGGTGCCACGCGGCCGGTTGTCGCCCCGGCCGGAAATGATCTCGGCCTGGAGCCGCATCGACTCCGCCCAGCTGTGCACGGTGGCCCGCAGATCGCCCTCGGCGCCGTCGGCTTTCGGGGCCGTGACCAGGACGCACAGCACGATGCGGCCCCGGGTGACGACCTGCTCTATGTCCACTATGTGCACGCCGTAGGCGGCGAGGGTGTCGCAGAGCCCGGCGGTGATACCGGGGCGGTCCTTGCCGAAGATCTTGACAAGGAGGGTGGGGGCATCGTCGTCGTCCGGGACGGCGGTGACAGGGGGGATCCGCGATGTGCTCATGGTCTTCCCACCGTATCCGGCCCTTCCCGCGGCGCGCGCGGCAGCCCGCACCGTGGACGGCCGCCTGAGGCGGAACGTTTATGTCCCGGTCGCCGCGGCGTCACCCCTCGCATGATCGGCGGCTTCATGCGCCACGTCCGCCGTCGCGCCCTTCGCCCTCCTCGCCGCGCTCCGCGCCTCCCTCGCGCCCTTCGCCCCCGCCTCCGCGCTCCGCGCCTCCCTCGCGCCCTTCGCCCTAGCCATGACCCCCGCCTCCGTCCTCCTCGTCGTCCCGCCGCCCGACGACCGCCCCGTCGTCCCGCCGCGCGAGCGCCGCGGCCCGGCGGCCCGCCGCGCCCGTGGCCCATGCCGCGAGGGCCCCGGCCGCCCCCGCCGCGGCGCCCCACCCCGCGCCCAGCGCACACGCCGGCGGAGCGTTTCCGTACAGCTCGATCCCCGCCCCGAAGGCGTCGAAGCCGAGCACGGACAGGCTCGCCCCCGCCGAGACCCGGGTCAGCCACACCAGCAGCGGCAGCGCGAGCGCGGTCACCACGCCCAGCCGCAGCGCACACCACCCCGCGAAGGCGAACGGCCGGGCGCTCCCCATGGGCGTACGGGCCGCGGTGAGCACCCCGGCGGCGAGCATCAGCAGCACACTCGCGACCACCAGAAGCCAGACCCGGCCGTCGAACTCGGCCAGCCGCCCCACCGTGAGCGGCTCCCCGCCCGGCCCGGCGAGCAGATCGTCCACGGGATCGGGCAGCACCTGCCGCAGCGCACCGCTCGCCCTGCCGTACCAGGGCACGAACAGCCCCAGCGGTACGCCGATCCACACCCCGTTGGGGGCGCCGAGCAGCGCCGACCCGAGCACCAGCCCCGGATGGTCGTCCCCGACCGCCGCGTAGATCCCGGCCACCAGACCCGCGCCGACCGCCAGCACCAGCACCCCGCACAGCGCGGACACCGCCGGCCGGACCGTGCGGTGCAGCGCCTGCCCGCCGGGCGGCAGCGGGGTACGGCGCGAGGCAAGCAGCGCGAGCAGCAGGACGGCGACGACCCACACCGCGCCGCCCAGCAGCGAGCGGCCGGCCGCCACGGTGAAGCCGACGGACGCCTTGGCGTCGACGAGCTCGGCCAGCCGGTCCGGCAGCAGCCCGGCGCCGATGTCCGCGATATCGCCGAGCTGCTCGGGGAGCCGGCTGAGCAAATCGTGCTCGGTGCGCTGTCTGCCGAGGCCGGGCAGGGCGAGCGTGGCGCCGTCGATCGTGACCGTATCGTTGCCCACCCAGGTCAGCCCGGCGAGCAGCAGCAGGAAGAGCAGGGCCACGGGGCCCGCGCGCACGGCGAGTTCGGCCCGGCCGATCACCGCCCCCGCGGCCCGCAGCGACCGTACGAACAGCCACCCCAGCAGCAGCGCACCGACCAGGCTCACCCCGAGTGGCGCGATATCGATGGCGGCGCGGGCCTGGGCGCCCTTCAGCCCGAAGACGCCCACATCCCCGGACGGGGTGACGGAACCGCCGACCGCCAGCACCGTCGCCGCGGCGGTCATCGGCCCGAGCGCCCCCGCACGGTCGGCGCCGATCAGATGCAGGCCGAGCGCGGCGATCCCCACCATGGCCAGAAACGCCCAGCTCACCGTCGCGATCGCGGCGAGCAGCGCGGACCCCCAGGGCACTCGTCCGCCACCGCTCGCGCTCATATCGCCGACTCCCGATCGTCGCGAGTTGCCCGGATTCACCATGATCCGCACTATCCATCAGTGCTTACCACTTTCCGAGGGCCTTTCGGATGACTCAATGACGCCCGAGTTGCGGTCTTGTCAAAGCCCGACTTCCGGTGAAGGGACTGAGCCTGAAATAGTTCCTCAGGATGTTCGCCATCCCTAGACTCCCTCTGTCAGGGGGGTAACTCGGGGACAACTAGTGGGGCATGGAGTGCCGGAACTCGTACTGGAATTGAACGGACAGACCTGGACACTTGATCCGTCCAGGTCGTACAGCCTGGGGCGTGACCCACAGGGCGACATGGTGCTGGACGACGCCAGGGTCTCCTGGCGGCATGCCACGGTGCGCTGGGGTGGGCGCAGTTGGGTCATCGAGGATCAGGGCTCCACCAACGGCACCTATGTGCAGGGCCGGAGAATCCAACAGGTGGAAATCGGCCCTGGTTCGGCCGTCCATCTCGGCAATGCCACCGATGGCCCTCGGCTCAGCGTCTCCGGCGGCGGGGCCTCGATGGGCGCCGCGGGCGCGTACGGCCAGCAGGCGGCGATGGGCATGCCCCAGCAGGCCCAGCAGCCCCCCGCCCAGCAGCAGCCGCAGCAGCCGCAGCCCGGTCCCGGCTGGCCGCAGCAGGGTGCGCCACAGGGCGGGCCGCAGCAGGGTGCGCCGCAGCCTCAAGGCTGGCCGCAGCCCCAGGCCCCGCACCAGCAGCAGCCGTTCATCCCGCAGCAGCAGGCGCCCCATCAGCAGCCGCAGCACCAGCAGGCACCCCAGCCTCCGCAGCAGCAGCCCCAGGCCCCGCAGAACAACCTCGCGCAGAACGTTCCCGGCACCGGCCCCTCCGGCCCGGTCGGCGGCGCGCCCGCCCAGGGCGACCGCAGCCCGACCACCTTCCATCAGCTGGCCGCCGGCCGGGTGATGCGCATCGGTCGTGCGCTGGAGAACGAGCTGGTCGTCTCCGATCTGCAGGTCTCGCGCCACCACGCCGAGTTCCGGGCGCTGCCCGACGGCCGCTTCGAGATACGTGACCTCGGCAGCCACAACGGCACCTATGTCAACGGTCAGCCGGTCCGGCAGCAGATCATCGGCCCCACCGACACCGTCGGCGTCGGTCACTCCACCTTCCGGCTGGTCGGCGACCGCCTCGAGGAGTTCGTCGACACCGGTGAGGTCTCCTTCTCGGCCCGCCATCTGACGGTGACGGTCGACGGCGGCAAGCAGATCCTCAAGGACGTCTCCTTCGGCGTCCCGGAGAAGTCCCTGGTCGCGGTCATCGGCCCGTCCGGCTCCGGTAAGTCCACGCTGCTGAAGGCGCTCACCGGCTACCGCCCGGCCAACCAGGGCGATGTCCTCTACGACAACCGGAACCTCTACAAGCAGTTCGCCGAGCTGCGCCAGCGCATCGGTCTGGTGCCCCAGGACGACATCCTGCACAAGGAGCTGACCGTCCAGAAGGCCCTGCGCTACGCCGCCAAGCTCCGCTTCCCCGGTGACACCGCCGAGGCCGAGCGCGAGGCCCGGATCGACGAGGTGCTGCGCGAGCTCAAGCTGGACATCCACCGGGAGAAGAAGGTCACCGCCCTCTCCGGCGGTCAGCGCAAGCGGGTCTCCGTTGCGCTGGAGCTGCTCACCAAGCCGTCGCTGATCTTCCTGGACGAGCCGACCTCCGGTCTCGACCCGGGCATGGACCGCGATGTCATGCAGCTGCTGCGCGGTCTCGCCGACGACGGCCGCACCGTGCTGGTGGTCACCCACTCGGTCGCCGAGCTGGCGCTGTGCGACAAGCTCCTGGTGATGGCGCCGGGCGGCTCGGTGGCCTACTTCGGCCCGCCGGACGAGGCGCTCAACTTCTTCGGCTACGACAGCTGGGCGGATGTCTTCTCGTCGTTCGAGAACTACCGCGACTACGACTGGGCGGGCCGCTGGCGCGGTTCGCAGCACTACCAGATGTACGCGGCGGACCTCGACTCCGTCGCCCCCCAGTCCGTCCATGTCCAGGCGCCGCCGACCCGGATGCAGAAGCCACAGAGCTGGGGCTCGCAGCTGTGGACGCTGATCCGCCGCTATCTGTCGGTGATCGGCTCCGACAAGGGCTTCATGGGACTGATGGTGATCCTGCCCGCCGTGCTGGGCTCGGTGAGCGTTGTCATCCCGGCGAAGTTCGGCCTTCAGCTGGCCCCGAAGGGCAGTTTCAACCAGGCCGCCGGGACGGTTCTGCTGATTCTCGTGGTCGGTATGTGCTTCACCGGCGCGGCCAATTCCGTACGAGAATTGATCAAGGAACGGGTCATCTACGAACGGGAACGGGCAGTCGGCCTGTCCCGCTCCGCGTATCTGATGTCCAAGGTGATCGTGCTGGGTGTGATCACCGCCTGCCAGGGCGTCATCATCTCGGCCATCGGGCTCTCGACGCGCAAGCTGCCCGCGGAGGGCCTGCTGATGCCGCCGGCCGCCGAGCTCTGCCTGGCCGTCATCGCGATCGGCTTCACCTCGATGATGGTCGGCCTGGTCATCTCGTCCCTGGTGAAGACCGCCGAGAAGACCATGCCGCTGCTGGTCATGTTCGCGATCGTCCAGGTCGTCTTCACCGGCGTGCTGTTCAAGATCTACGGATCGTTCGGTGTGGAGCAGTTCGCCTGGCTGATGCCGTCCCGCTGGGCGGTCGGCGCGGCCGGTGCCACGCTGGACCTGGGCCCGGGCGTCGGCCACATGATGGCGCCGTGGGACAGCAAGAAGCCCCTGGACACCGACCCGCTGTGGGAGCACACCACGACCCAGTGGGGCATCGACATCATCGTGCTGATCGCCCTCGGCATCGCCTGCGGCTTCGTGGTCGCGCGGCTGCTGCGCCGCCATGAGCCGGAGGTCATGCGCAAGTAGCCGTAGGCCCCCGGTGGTCATGCGCAAGTAGCCGTAGGCCCCCGGTGGTCGGGCGCAAGCAGCCGCGGCCCCCGGTGGTCAGGCGCAAGCAGCCGCCGTCACTGTCACGCACAAGGGCGACGGCACCCCTCGCACACAGGGGGTGCCGTCGCCCTTCGGCGTCGCAACGCCGGGTTCTGGACGGGCCGTTCAGGCTCAGTACGGGCCGTTCACGTTGTCCATCGAGCCGTACCGGTCGGCCGCGTAGTTGCAGGCCGCGGTGATGTTCGCGACCGGGTCGTAGGCGTCCCAGGCGGTGCCCTCGACGTGGTACGCCTTGAACGTCGGGGCTATCACCTGGAGCAGGCCCTTGGAGGGCACGCCGTTCTGGGCGTTGATGTCCCAGTTGTTGATGGCGCGCGGGTCGCCGCCGGACTCCCGGATGATGTTGCGGTGAATGCCCTCGTAGGTACCGGGGATGCCCTTCTTCTTCATGATGTCGAGGGACTCCCGGATCCAGCCGTCGAGGTTGTCCGGGTAGGTCTTCTTCTCGGCGGCGACCGTCTCGATGCGCGCGGCGGAGCGGCTCGCGGCCTGCTTGACGGCGCGCTCCTTGGCGGCCTTGGCCTCGGCGGCCTTCTTCGCGGCGGCCTCTTCCGCCGCCTTCTTCTTCGCGGCCTCCGCCGCGGCCTTCTTCGCGGCGGCCTCTTGCTCGGCCTGCTTGTCGGCGAGCGCGGACTGCTTCACCAGGGCCTCGTGGTGGGCCTGGGCGTCGGCCTTCTGGGACGTGAGGGCGACGGGCTTGTTCGGCAGGTCCTGGGCCGTCGTCTTGGCGTCCGCGTCGCCACCGGGGACGACTGCGAAGGCTATGGCGGCCGCACCGGCGGCAGCGATTCCGGCGGCGGAGTACTTGTGCGTCTTGTTGAGACGGGCGTAGCCGGGGATGTTGGGCAGGGGCATGGCGGAGTAGACCTCTTCCAATCGCTTGAGTCGCAGGCCAAATCGGCGCGCAGAGCGCCGTTCCTGGATCTACGGCGCCGTGCGACTGGGGGAAATTCTTAGCTGCCGCAAAAAGCTGTCGCAAAGGCGTGACATACGATGCTGCTTAGTGGATAAGTAGGCCGCTCATGCCCACGCGAACGGCCGTCATCCCCGCTCAGTCGCCTATGAAACGTCCACTAAGCACGTTCGTAAGTGATTTAGGTCGTGTGTCCGGGCTCACATCGCGGAGCTTCTCATATTGCGCGCTGTGCCCACGCAAATGCTCAGGGTGTTTGTTTTTTCCACCCCTGCAACAGCCCCTTTGGGGGTCCTGTGTGCGCCGTTCGACCTAGGGCTCAGGTCTTATCAGGTGGCCGCCGACCGGCCGATATACCCGCCGGATGGCGGGTAGGTACGGTAATGGCCATGACGAAAGGACGGGGCGGTGGACCCGGGGCCGGGCTGAGTCGGGTGAGCGGTGCGCTGCTCGCCATGAGCCGACATCTGGAAGTCCGTGATGTCCTAAAGACCATCGTTGTGTCCGCCCGTGAGCTGCTCGATGCGGAGTATGCCGCTCTGGGGGTCTCCGATGATCACGGAGGTTTCGCCCAGTTCGTAGTAGATGGGGTGAGCGACGAGCAGTGGAAGGCCATCGGGCCGCTGCCTCGACAGCACGGCATTCTCGCTGCCATGCTCAAGGACGCCACCCCACAGCGGCTCGCCGATGTGCGGCGCGATGTCCGTTTTGAGGGATGGCCATCGGCTCATCCGGAAATGTCGGATTTCTTGGGTCTTCCCATTGCCGATGGCGACGAAGTTCTCGGCGCGGTATTCCTCGCCAACAAACGATGCCCCAAGCCCGAGGGCGGCTGCGGTTTCACCGCCGAGGACGAGGAGCTGCTGTCCATCCTGGCCCAGCACGCCGCCATCGCCCTGACCAACGCCCGCCTCTACGAGCGCAGCCGCGAGCTCACCATCGCCGGGGAGCGGGCCAGGCTCGCCCATGAGCTGCACGACGCGGTCTCCCAGAAGCTCTTCTCGCTGCGGCTGACCGCCCAGGCGGCCACGGCCCTGGTGGACCGCGACCCCGACCGCGCCAAGGACGAGCTCCAGCAGATCGCCCTCCTCGCCGCCGAGGCCACCGACGAGCTGCGCTCCGCCGTCGTGGAACTGCGCCCCGCCGCCCTCGACGAGGACGGCCTCGTGGCGACCCTGAGGACGCAGGTGCAGGTGCTCGACCGGGCCCACTCCGCCCAGGTCACCTTCGCCTGTCACGGCGTGCGGGCGCTGCCCGCCGCCCAGGAGGGGGCGGTGCTGCGGGTGGCCCAGGAGGCCCTGCACAACGCGCTGCGCCACGCCGACGCGCGGCAGGTCGACGTCACCCTCACCCGGCACGGCCAGGGCGCCCGGCTCCGCGTCGCCGACGACGGGACGGGATTCGACCCCTCGGCCGTGCGGCGCGCCGGGCGCCACCTCGGGCTGGTGTCGATGCGGGACCGGGCCGGCGGTGTCGGTGGCCGTCTGACCGTGGAGTCGGCGCCCGGCAAGGGCACCGTGATCGAGATGGAGGTGCCCGGTGGCTGACCCCGGACGGATTCGGGTGCTGCTCGTCGACGACCACCAGGTGGTCCGGCGCGGCCTGCGGACCTTTCTCCAGGTCCAGGACGACATCGAGGTGGTCGGCGAGGCATCGGACGGCGAGGAGGGCGTCGCCCGCGCCGAGGAGCTGCGCCCCGACGTCGTCCTCATGGACGTGAAGATGCCCGGCCTCGACGGCATCGAGGCGCTGCGCACCCTGCGCGACCTCGACAACCCCGCCCGGGTGCTGATCGTGACCAGCTTCACCGAGAAGCGCACCGTGGTCCCCGCCCTGCGCGCGGGCGCCGCGGGCTATGTCTACAAGGACGTGGACCCCGAGGCGCTCGCCCGCGCCATCCGGTCCGTCCACTCCGGGCATGTGCTGCTCCAGCCCGAGGTGGCCCTCGCGCTGCTCTCCCAGGACGAGGGCGGCGGCCAGGGGCGCGGCGGCTCACTCACCGAGCGGGAGCGCGAGGTGCTCGCGCTGATCGCGGACGGCCGGTCCAACCGGGAGATCGCCCGAGCGCTGGTACTGTCCGAAAAGACTGTGAAGACCCATGTGTCCAACATTCTTATGAAATTGGACCTCGCCGACCGCACCCAGGCCGCGCTCTGGGCCGTACGGCACGGGATTGGGGCATGAACAGCGTTTCTCCGTGAAATCACACCAACGGGTGGCTGTCACTCGAACAGCGCAACTCGCCATCAGCCGGGCCGTTTTTCACGGCGTACCGCGGCGGACCGCCGCGGTGACGCGCTGATGAATGAAGGGTCTTGCCAAGTGAAGAACATCAAGAGGTTCGCTGCCATCACCATCACGGCCGGCGGACTCGCCGTCGCCGGTGCCGGTGTCGCCACCGCCCAGGGCCCCTGGGCCGACGGTGGGGCCACGATGTCCCCGGGTGTCGTCTCCGGCAACAACATTCAGGCGCCCATCCACGTGCCCGTGAACTTCTGCGGCAACACCGTCTCGGTCATCGGGTCCATGAACCCGGCGCTCGGCACCCCCTGCGGCGGCTGACCGCCACCCTCGCGCATACACGACGCACCACCGACCGGCCCCGAAGGCACCCGCCTCCGGGGCCGGCCCCATGACATCCCGGCAAAGCCAGAGACCGCCGGGGAAGCGCAGAGGCCCTCCGGGCAGCGTCAGAAACCTCCCTGGGAACGCGAGAGCCCTCCCCGGGGAAGCTCAGAGACCTTCCTGGGGAAGTCGGAGCCCTCCCCGGGGAAGCTCAGAGGCCGCCCCGCTCCCGCTCCTCCACATACGCGTTGTACGCCGCCACCTGCGCCCGCCGCGAGGTGCGCTCCACCGGCCGCAGCGCCTCGGCCCGCGCTGTGATCTCCGACGCACTCACCGCGCCGCCGTGCTCCCGGCCGTCCCCGCCCGCCCTATAGGCGATGTCCACCAGCGCACCCACCCGCTGCGCCAGCTCCAGCACCCGGATGGCCCGCGGCGGATAGCCCGGGGCCAGCACCTCGCGCCCCCGCTCGGCCCGCGCCCGATACGCCTCCAGGGCCGCCTCTGCCACCGGGCCCGATCCGGCCACGTTCAGCCGCGAGAGCACCTCCGTGGCCTCCCGCAGCGCCTCGGCCAGCTCCCGCTCGGCCTCGCTCAGCGTCGGCACATCGGCCGGCGGCGCCTCCCGCACGCTCTGACACCGCCACACCACCTCGATGTGCTGATCGCCCTCGGGCCCGGCCGCCGACACCTCCGGCACCAGGCCGAGCGCCGCGCCCGTCGCGATCACCGCCTCACCCGCGTCGAGCGCATGGGCGTTGAACTCCGGCGGACCGCTCAGCCCCAGGGGATGCCCCGCTATGGGCAGCGCCACCCGCAGCCCCTTGGCCCCGAGCGCCCGCAGCCGCCCCAGCGCCAGCGTGAGCCCTACCGGCCCGGACTCCCCCGGAAGCCCGGCCACCCGGTGCGACGCGTCCTCATCCGCGATGCGATGCGCCGCCTCGTCCGGGGAGACAAGTCCGGCGATAAGGGCATTTCCCCAAGCTGCGAGGCGCCCTGAACGTGGTTCATCGAGCATGGCACCAGCCTAAGGACTGGCACCGACAACGTGTGGCGTAGGTTTTCCTCAGGGGGCTGCGCCCACAGGCGCACGCACGACTCGAGACTGCAATGGGAGACAACGCGCTCATGAGCGAGGTTCTGGAGCTGCTGGACGTATCGGTGGTCCGCGATGGGCGGGCTCTGGTGGACGAGGTCTCCTGGTCGATCAAAGAAGGCGAGCGCTGGGTCATCCTCGGCCCCAACGGTGCCGGTAAGACCACCCTCCTCAACCTCGCCTCGAGCTACCTCTACCCGAGCGCCGGAAACGCCCGGATCCTCGGCGAGCAACTCGGCCGCGTCGACGTCTTCGAACTGCGCCCGCGCATCGGCATGGCGGGCATCGCCATGGCCGAGAAGCTGCCGCGCAGCCAGACCGTCCTGCAGACCGTCCTCACCGCCGCGTACGGCATGACCGCCCACTGGCAGGAGGACTACGACACGGTCGACGAGACCCGCGCCCGCGCCTTCCTCGACCGCCTCGGCATGAACGACTACCTCGACCGGAAGTTCGGCACCCTCTCCGAGGGCGAGCGCAAGCGCACGCTCATCGCCCGCGCCATGATGACCGACCCCGAGTTGCTGCTCCTCGACGAGCCCGCGGCCGGACTCGACCTCGGCGGCCGTGAGGACCTCGTCCGCCGCCTCGGACGGCTCGCCCGCGACCCGCTCGCCCCGTCGATGATCATGGTGACACATCATGTCGAGGAAATCCCCCCGGCTTCACCCATGTTCTGATGATCCGCCAGGGCAAGGTGCTCACCGCCGGCCCGGTCGAGACCGAACTGACCTCCCGTAACCTCTCCCGCTGCTTCGGACTCCCGCTGGTCGTCGAGCGCTACGGCGAGCGCTGGACCGCCCAGGGCCTGCCGCTGGCCTGATGTCCGCCCCCTGCGCCCGCCGTGCCACCGGCAGGTGATCCGCGCACTGTCCCCGGGGACCGGCGACAACTACCATGACCATGTGGATCCATGGGTGTGGTGGCTGATCGCCGCCGTAGGACTGGGTATCCCGCTCGTACTGACCGCGATGCCCGAATTCGGGATGGTCGCCGTCGGTGCCGTAGCCGGTGCCATCACCGACGCGCTCGGCGGCGGCATCGTGCTCCAGGTCGTCGTCTTCTGCGCCGTCTCGGTCGCGCTGGTCGCGGTCGTACGCCCGATGGCGGTCCGCAGCCGCCGTCAGCAACCCGAGCTGCGCAGCGGCATCGAGGCGCTGAAGGGACGTCAGGCCGTCGTCCTGGCACGCGTCGACGACAGCGGCGGCGGCCGCATCAAACTCGCGGGCGAAGTGTGGTCCGCGCGCTCGCTCGACCCCGGCCAGGCGTACGAACCCGGGCAGCAGGTCGACGTGGTGGAGATCGACGGTGCGACGGCCGTCGTCATGTAGACGCCGTACCGGGAGTGTCCTACCAAGAGTTGAGGGCGCCCCGGTTGAGCTGCGGAGTCGACCATGGATCTGACAGACTCCACCCTCGGGAACCGCCAGACCTGATCATCCCGACCATCCGAATCACCGCATGAAGGGCACGGGGAGCCGCTGTGGAACCGATCATCATCGTCCTGATCATCCTCGTGGTGCTGGTGTTCATCGCACTGATCAAGACGATCCAGGTCATCCCACAGGCCAGTGCCGCCATCGTGGAGCGCTTCGGGCGCTACACCCGCACCCTCAACGCGGGCCTCAACATCGTCGTCCCGTTCATCGACTCGATCCGCAACCGCGTCGACCTCCGTGAACAGGTCGTGCCCTTCCCCCCGCAGCCGGTGATCACCCAGGACAACCTGGTCGTGAACATCGACACCGTCATCTACTACCAGGTGACCGACGCCCGCGCCGCCACCTACGAAGTCGCCAGCTACATCCAGGCGATCGAGCAGCTCACCGTCACCACCCTGCGGAACATCATCGGTGGCATGGACCTCGAGCGCACCCTGACCTCCCGCGAGGAGATCAACGCCGCGCTGCGCGGCGTCCTCGACGAGGCCACCGGCAAGTGGGGCATCCGCGTCAACCGCGTCGAGCTCAAGGCCATCGAGCCGCCCACCTCCATCCAGGACTCGATGGAGAAGCAGATGCGCGCCGACCGTGACAAGCGCGCCGCGATCCTCCAGGCCGAAGGTGTCCGGCAGTCCGAGATCCTGCGCGCCGAGGGTGAGAAGCAGTCCGCGATCCTGCGGGCCGAGGGTGAGTCCAAGGCCGCCGCGCTGCGCGCCGAGGGCGAGGCCCAGGCGATCCGTACGGTCTTCGAGTCCATCCACGCCGGAGACCCGGACCAGAAGCTGCTCTCGTACCAGTACCTCCAGATGCTGCCGAAGATCGCCGAGGGTGACGCCAACAAGCTCTGGATCGTGCCCAGCGAGATCGGCGACGCCCTCAAGGGCCTCGGCGGGGCCATGGGCAACTTCGGCCCGCTGACCGGCGGCGGAAACGGCGGCGGCACCCCCGCCGCCACCGGTAAGGAGCCCGCCCCGCGCCGCGAACAGCCCACGATCGACTGACGGACAGCGGCGGACGGGCCCTCCGGCGCCTGGGACGGCCCGCCGGTGCTCCCTGCCGGGCCCCTGCGGGACGAACCCGGGGTCAGGCAGGAAGCGCCAGCCACTCCGGCAGAGCGTCCCGCTCCGCCGCCCCCAGGGCCAGCAGCAGCGCATCCGAGGGCGTCGGCTCGAACGGCGCCTTGAGCAGCCGCATCCCCGCCTGCTCCGGAGTCCGGTCCGCCTTACGGTGATTGTCCTCCGCACAGGAGGCCACCGTATTCAGCCAGGTGTCCCCGCCCCCGCGCGACCGCGGCACCACATGGTCCACGGTCGTCGCCCGGCGGCCGCAGTACCCGCACCGGTGCTGGTCCCGGACCAGCACCCCGCGCCGCGACCACGGGGCACGTCTTCGGAACGGCACCCGCACATAGCGGCACAGCCGGATCACCCGTGGCAGTGGCAGATCGATGTCCGCGGCCCGCACCCGCAGCCCCGGGTGGGCGTGTTCGACGACGGCCTTGTCCTGGAGGACCAGCACCACGGCGCGCCGCAGCGTCACCGTCGCCAGCGGCTCGAAGCTCGCGTTCAGAACCAGCGTCTCGCGCATCCCGACCACCCCCGCATCCCGGTGTCCCGGCCCCGCGCCCGAAATGGGCGGGACCGGGATCAACTCTGGCCGGGAGCCTGGCCGAGAACAACGCAATTTCGCCGCGTCAGCCCGCGGCCGGCACCTCGTACTCCGCGATCAACTGGGCACGCCCCAGCGTGTGGAACCGCAGATTGAAGCCGACCACCGCGGGCGAGGCGTCCGCGTCCGGGCCCAGCTTCTCCGCGTCCACCGCGTACACGGTGAACACATAGCGGTGCGGACCGTCCCCGGGCGGCGGCGCGGCCCCGCCGAAATCACGGGTCCCGTAGTCGTTGCGCGCCTGCACGGCACCCTCGGGCAGGCCCGTGAAGCCGCCGCTGCCCGCACCCACCGGAAGCTCGGTGACCGTGGCCGGGATGTCGAACAACACCCAGTGCCAGAAACCACTGCCGGTCGGGGCGTCCGGGTCGAAGCAGGTGACGGCGAAGCTCTTCGTACCCTTCGGGAATCCCTCCCAGCGCAGCTGCGGAGAGGTGTTCCCCGCCGCCTGCACCTGGGCGGACTTGAGCGTGCCGCCCGGTTGCACATCGTCGCTCACCACCGTGAACGACGGCACCGGCGGATGGAAGTCATGGGGGAGCGGCGGCCGGTTCTGCTCGGACACGTCGAGAACCTCCTGAGGTTGCGGTGGATCATCTCCGCGGCCAGCCTAACGAGACCGCCAGACGGCGGGCTGGCACCATGGCGCCCATGACCGGCCCCACCCTCGCCCTCCACCTGCGCCTCGACGGCGTGACGGACAAGGACGGCTTCCTCGACCGCTGCGCCCGGGACCTGCGCTTTCCCGACTGGTACGGGCGCAACTGGGACGCTCTGGCCGACTGCCTCACGGATCTGTCCTGGTGGGCCGAGGGCCGCGAGCCCAGCGGCTGTCTGCTGGACATCCAGGGCTGGCTCGCCTTCCGCGACGCGGACCCCGACGCCGCCGCTATCGCGGCGGACATCCTGGCCGACGCGGAGGCGTACTGGGCGACGCAGGGACGGCCCCTGGTGGTGCGCTACGACGACGGCCCCTGACGCACGACGCGCCACACGCCGACATACGACGCGGGGCGTGCGCCGACATGCCGTCGGTGCACGCCCCGCGCGGAAGTCCGGCCCGGGGGAGGGGGAACCTCAGCTTGGCGTTTAACCTCGCAGATCACCCGACCTGCTGATCTGCAGTTCTTCCCGGGACAGCGGAGGCGGCCGTTCTCCACGCTTCGAGATGTCGAGTCACGAAGCACGAGAGAACGGCCGCTGTTATGAGTCTCCCGGTCCACGCGCCCGCGGGCGAGGCGTTCGACGTGTTGTCCCGCTTTCGGGTCGAGTTCTACGAGTGCCTTTACGCCCGCGCGGATGCGCTCTTCGAGCTCACGGACGCGGTGCTGTGTGCGGACGGGCCGGTGAAGACGCTGGTCGAACTGTCGCTGGCGGTCGAGCACCGGCGCGGACACGGGGCGATGTACGCGGCGTTGGACCGGGGCTGGCTGGAGCCGGCGCGGTTGCGGCGTGCGCTGGTGGGCCTGCCGCTGCCGAGGGCGGCCGACGGGCGGATCGTGCTGGCTGTGGACGTGAGCAACTGGCTCCGCCCGGACGCCCCGACCAGCGAGGACCGGCTGTTCTGCCACGTCTACGGACGCGGTGCCCGCAGCAGGGACCAGTTCGTACCGGGCTGGCCGTACTCCTTCGTCGCCGCTCTGGAGACCGGCCGGACCTCCTGGGTCGCGTTGCTGGACGCCGTGCGCCTCGGGCCGGCCAACGACGCGACCATCGTCACCGCCGGCCAACTACGCGATGTCATCGAGAGGTTGGTCCAGGCCCAGCAGTGGCAGGCGGGTGATCCGGAGATCTGGATCGTCATGGACTCCGGCTACGACGTCGCCTACCTCTCCCACACCCTGGCGGACCTGCCCGTCGTCCTGGTCGGACGCCTGCGCTCGGACCGCGTCATGCTCCGTGACCCCGGCCCCGCCCGCTCCGGGCCGAAGGGCGGACGGCCGCGTCGGCACGGCGGTGTCCTGACCTTCGCCAAACCCGACAGCTGGCACGAACCCGAGGTCACCACGGTCACGGACACCACCCGCTACGGCAAGGCCGAGGCGATGGCCTGGGACCGGATGCACCCGCGGCTCACCCACCGCGGCCCCTGGCTGAACCACACGAAAGAGGAACTGCCCATCCTGCACGGCACGTTGATCCGCCTGAAAGTCGAGCGCCTGCCGGGCGACCGTGACCCGAAACCGGTTTGGCTGTGGTGCTCGGCCACCGCCGCCGCACCGGCGGACGTGGAGCACTGGTGGCAGTCCTTCCTGCGCAGATTCGACCTCGAGCACACCTTCCGGCTCATGAAACAGACCCTCGGCTGGACCGCCCCGAAGGTCCGCCACGCGGACACCGCCGACCTGTGGACCTGGCTCATCATCGCCGCCCACACCCAGCTCCGCCTCGCCCGGCCCCTCGCCGAGGACCTCCGCCGCCCCTGGGAACGACCGGCCGAGCCCCGTCGGCTCACCCCCGCCCGGGTGCGGCGGGGGTTTCGCAACGTCCACGCGACCACGGCCCGTCCAGCGACCGCACCGAAACCGTCCCGACCAGGTCCCGGGCGGCCTGCAGGCTCGAAGAACAAACAGCGGGCCAGGCACCACGACGTCGGCAAGACAGTCAAACGCGCCGAGTCGATCAAGGAACACCAAGCCCGCCCACGTTAAACGCCAAGCTCAGAACCAGTTGCGCTTGCCGCCGACCTGGGCGAGCCACTGGTTCAGATACGCGGCCCAGTCGGTGTCCTGGAAGGTCGCCAGGTTCATCGTGAACGACCGGTAGGTGTCACTGCCCTCGGTGAACAGCCCCGGCTTCTTGTCCATCTCCAGCACCACGTCCATCTCGCGGTCGTCCGCGACGAAGGACAACTCCACCTGATTCAGCCCCCGGTACTGCTCCGGGGCGTAGAACTCGATCTCCTGGTAGAAGGGCAGCCGCTGCCGGGTCCCACGGATGTGCCCCTGCTCCAGGTCGGCGCCCTTGAACCGGAAGCCGAGCGAGCCGAAGGCGTCCAGGATCGCCTGCTGGGCGGGGAGCGGATGCACATTGACCGGGTCCAGATCGCCCGAGTCCACCGCGCGCGCGATCGCCAGCTCCGTGGTCACCCCCACGTTCATACCGGTCAGGTGCCGGCCCAGGAACATGGTGATCGGGGTCTCCCACGGGATCTCCAGGCCGAACTGCACCGCGTGCACCGCACCCGGCTGCACCTCGAACGCGCCGCCCAGCTGCTGCCGGGTGAACTCCACGTTCTGCTTGTACTCCTGGTCGTCCCGCTCCACCTCGACCCGCGCCTGCAGGCCGACCGAGAGCGCCTCGATCTGCTGCGCGACCGAGCCGCCCTGGATCCGGACCTCGCCCTGCACAATGCCGCCCGGGACGACATTCTCCTCGGTCAGTACCGTCTCCACCGAAGCGCCACCGGCACCCAGACTCGCGAGCAGCTTCTTGAAGCCCATGTTCTCCCTCTCAAGGACGCGACTGCGTCTTGACTTGATCGCACTCGATCACTGTTGACACCTAGGAACGCGAAACAGCCGTGAGCGGTTCCGCAGCTCATACCCTTCCAGCGGACCGGTGCCGCCTCCAACCACCGGTTCATATCTGTTCCACTACGCTCGGGCCGCGTGACAGCAGGACCTGACCGCGAGCCCCTCGACCGTTCCTTCTTCGACCGACCCGTTCTGGAGGTCGCGCCCGACCTCCTGGGCCGCCTCCTGGTGCGCCGCACCCCGGACGGACCGATCGAATTGCGCCTGACCGAGGTCGAGGCGTACGCGGGCCCGGCCGACCCCGGCTCGCATGCCTACCGTGGCCGCACCGAGCGCAACGCCGTGATGTTCGGCCCCCCGGGTCATGCGTATGTCTACTTCACCTACGGCATGTGGCACTGCCTCAACCTGGTCTGCGGACCGGAGGACCATCCCAGCGGGGTGCTGCTGCGCGCGGGCGAGGTACGGCACGGCCATGAGTGGGCCCATCAGCGCAGGCCGAAGGCGCGCAACGACCATGAGCTGGCCAAGGGCCCGGCCCGGCTGGCCACGGCCCTGGGCGTGGACCGCCGGCTGGACGGCAGCGATGTCTGCGCGGGCGCCGATGCCCCGCTGTCCATACTCACCGGCCACCCCGCCCGGCCCGAGCAGATCCTCAGCGGCCCGCGCACCGGTGTGGGCGGCGAGGGCGCAACTCACCCCTGGCGCTTCTGGATCGACGGGGAGCCCTCGGTCAGCCCCTACCGGGCGCACACCCCGCGTCGCCGGAATTCGACGCGCCGTCAGGTCGGAACTTGACTCTGCCGGACGGGACGCCTAACGTAGCCCGAGCCGCTTGAGACGGGCAGCGCTGTCGGCACGATCGCAAGATCGAGTCACCGCGGCCCCGGAGCGGCCAACCACTCACGACAACTCCCCAACAGGGTCCTATTTCGCTGCGCGAATTTCGGGACCCGGGGCTCCGATTAGGAGCTGAGCGGGAAATTGGCTAAAGTAGTGGACACGCCGGAAGGCGAGAAAGACCCCGCTCCAGCAGGGGGCCGGAAACGGAATTCGGACCGGAAGCGGAACGGAAAACGGATCTGGTAAGGTTGGAAACACCGAAGGGAAGCGCCCGGAGAAACCGGTGAAACGGTTTCGAAGGAAGCGTCCGTTCCTTGAGAACTCAACAGCGTGCCAAAAGTCAACGCCAGATATGTTGATACCCCGTCCATCTCGGACGAGGTTCCTTTGGAAAAATACACAGCGAGGACGCTGTGAGCGGACTGGATTATTCCTCTGGTCTGCTCCGCTCTCGTGATGTGTTGCCGGGATATCCCGGAAGCATTCACGGAGAGTTTGATCCTGGCTCAGGACGAACGCTGGCGGCGTGCTTAACACATGCAAGTCGAACGATGAACCGGTTTCGGTCGGGGATTAGTGGCGAACGGGTGAGTAACACGTGGGCAATCTGCCCTGCACTCTGGGACAAGCCCTGGAAACGGGGTCTAATACCGGATATGACACGCTCCCGCATGGGATGTGTGTGGAAAGCTCCGGCGGTGCAGGATGAGCCCGCGGCCTATCAGCTTGTTGGTGGGGTGATGGCCTACCAAGGCGACGACGGGTAGCCGGCCTGAGAGGGCGACCGGCCACACTGGGACTGAGACACGGCCCAGACTCCTACGGGAGGCAGCAGTGGGGAATATTGCACAATGGGCGAAAGCCTGATGCAGCGACGCCGCGTGAGGGATGACGGCCTTCGGGTTGTAAACCTCTTTCAGCAGGGAAGAAGCGAGAGTGACGGTACCTGCAGAAGAAGCGCCGGCTAACTACGTGCCAGCAGCCGCGGTAATACGTAGGGCGCAAGCGTTGTCCGGAATTATTGGGCGTAAAGAGCTCGTAGGCGGCTTGTCGCGTCGGATGTGAAAGCCCGGGGCTTAACTCCGGGTCTGCATTCGATACGGGCAGGCTAGAGTTCGGTAGGGGAGATCGGAATTCCTGGTGTAGCGGTGAAATGCGCAGATATCAGGAGGAACACCGGTGGCGAAGGCGGATCTCTGGGCCGATACTGACGCTGAGGAGCGAAAGCGTGGGGAGCGAACAGGATTAGATACCCTGGTAGTCCACGCCGTAAACGTTGGGAACTAGGTGTGGGCGACATTCCACGTCGTCCGCGCCGCAGCTAACGCATTAAGTTCCCCGCCTGGGGAGTACGGCCGCAAGGCTAAAACTCAAAGGAATTGACGGGGGCCCGCACAAGCGGCGGAGCATGTGGCTTAATTCGACGCAACGCGAAGAACCTTACCAAGGCTTGACATACACCGGAAACCTCTGGAGACAGGGGCCCCCTTGTGGTCGGTGTACAGGTGGTGCATGGCTGTCGTCAGCTCGTGTCGTGAGATGTTGGGTTAAGTCCCGCAACGAGCGCAACCCTTGTTCTGTGTTGCCAGCATGCCTTTCGGGGTGATGGGGACTCACAGGAGACTGCCGGGGTCAACTCGGAGGAAGGTGGGGACGACGTCAAGTCATCATGCCCCTTATGTCTTGGGCTGCACACGTGCTACAATGGCCGGTACAATGAGCTGCGAAGCCGTGAGGTGGAGCGAATCTCAAAAAGCCGGTCTCAGTTCGGATTGGGGTCTGCAACTCGACCCCATGAAGTCGGAGTCGCTAGTAATCGCAGATCAGCATTGCTGCGGTGAATACGTTCCCGGGCCTTGTACACACCGCCCGTCACGTCACGAAAGTCGGTAACACCCGAAGCCGGTGGCCCAACCCTTGTGGGGGGAGCCGTCGAAGGTGGGACTGGCGATTGGGACGAAGTCGTAACAAGGTAGCCGTACCGGAAGGTGCGGCTGGATCACCTCCTTTCTAAGGAGCGCATAGCCGACTGCGAGCGCATGTCTCGCACGGTTTGCTCATGGGTGGAACGTTGACTATTCGGCACAGTCCTTCGTGTGATGACTGCTAGTACTGCCCTTCGGGGCGTGGAACGCGGCTCGGAGCGGGGGGACGGTGTCGGGCACGCTGTTGGGTGTCTGAGGGAATGAACCCTCGACAGGCCGGAGTCCATGCAGTTTGTGGATGACTGGTCGTTGCTTGAGAACTGCACAGTGGACGCGAGCATCTGTGGCCAAGTTTTTAAGGGCGCACGGTGGATGCCTTGGCACCAGGAACCGATGAAGGACGTGGGAGGCCGCGATAGGCCCCGGGGAGCTGTCAACCGAGCTTTGATCCGGGGGTGTCCGAATGGGGAAACCCGGCAGTCGTCATGGGCTGTCACCCATACCTGAACACATAGGGTATGTGGAGGGAACGCGGGGAAGTGAAACATCTCAGTACCCGCAGGAAGAGAAAACAACCGTGATTCCGGGAGTAGTGGCGAGCGAAACTGGATGAGGCTAAACCGTATGTGTGTGATACCCGGCAGGGGTTGCGCATACGGGGTTGTGGGAGTGGACTTCAGTCGTCTGCCGGCGGCTGGGTGAGTCAGAAACCATTGCGATAGGCGAAGGACATGCGAAAGGTCCGGCGTAGAGGGTAAGACCCCCGTAGCTGAAATCGTTGTGGCTTGCTTGTTCATTTCCCAAGTAGCACGGGGCCCGAGAAATCCCGTGTGAATCTGGCGGGACCACCCGCTAAGCCTAAATATTCCCTGGTGACCGATAGCGGATAGTACCGTGAGGGAATGGTGAAAAGTACCGCGGGAGCGGAGTGAAATAGTACCTGAAACCGTGTGCCTACAAGCCGTGGGAGCGTCGCCGTGTTCTTCGGAGCACGGTCGTGACTGCGTGCCTTTTGAAGAATGAGCCTGCGAGTTTGCGGTGTGTTGCGAGGTTAACCCGTGTGGGGAAGCCGTAGCGAAAGCGAGTCCGAATAGGGCGGTTTAGTAGCGCGCTCAAGACCCGAAGCGGAGTGATCTAGCCATGGGCAGGTTGAAGCGGAGGTAAGACTTCGTGGAGGACCGAACCCACCAGGGTTGAAAACCTGGGGGATGACCTGTGGTTAGGGGTGAAAGGCCAATCAAACTCCGTGATAGCTGGTTCTCCCCGAAATGCATTTAGGTGCAGCGTCGTGTGTTTCTTGCCGGAGGTAGAGCACTGGATAGGCGATGGGCCCTACCGGGTTACTGACCTTAGCCAAACTCCGAATGCCGGTAAGTGAGAGCGCGGCAGTGAGACTGTGGGGGATAAGCTCCATGGTCGAGAGGGAAACAGCCCAGAGCATCGACTAAGGCCCCTAAGCGTACGCTAAGTGGGAAAGGATGTGGAGTCGCAGAGACAACCAGGAGGTTGGCTTAGAAGCAGCCATCCTTGAAAGAGTGCGTAATAGCTCACTGGTCAAGTGATTCCGCGCCGACAATGTAGCGGGGCTCAAGCGTACCGCCGAAGTCGTGTCATTGCAGCATGTGGTCCAACGATCGCTGTGATGGGTAGGGGAGCGTCGTGTGCCGGGTGAAGCAGCCGTGTAAGCGAGTTGTGGATGGTTCACGAGTGAGAATGCAGGCATGAGTAGCGATACACACGTGGGAAACGTGTGCGCCGATTGACTAAGGGTTCCTGGGTCAAGCTGATCTGCCCAGGGTAAGTCGGGACCTAAGGCGAGGCCGACAGGCGTAGTCGATGGACAACCGGTTGATATTCCGGTACCCGCTTTGAAGCGCCAACGTCGAACCAGGCGATGCTAAGTCCGTGAAGCCGCCCTGGAGCCTTCGGGTGAAGGGGAGTGGTGGAGCCGACGGTCCAGACCTGTAGTAGGTGAGTGATGGGGTGACGCAGGAAGGTAGTCCAGCCCGGGCGGTGGTTGTCCCGGGGTAAGGGTGTAGCCCGAGGAGTAGGTAAATCCGTTCCTCATTTAAGGGTGAGACCTGATGCCGAGCCGATTGTGGTGAAGTGGATGATCCTATGCTGTCGAGAAAAGCCTCTAGCGAGTTTCATGGCGGCCCGTACCCTAAACCGACTCAGGTGGTCAGGTAGAGAATACCGAGGCGTTCGGGTGAACTATGGTTAAGGAACTCGGCAAAATGCCCCCGTAACTTCGGGAGAAGGGGGCCATTGCTGGTGATCCGATTTTCTTGGTGAGCTGGTGGTGGCCGCAGAGACCAGCGAGAAGCGACTGTTTACTAAAAACACAGGTCCGTGCGAAGCCGTAAGGCGATGTATACGGACTGACGCCTGCCCGGTGCTGGAACGTTAAGGGGACCGGTTAGTCACATTTCGGTGTGGCGAAGCTGAGAACTTAAGCGCCAGTAAACGGCGGTGGTAACTATAACCATCCTAAGGTAGCGAAATTCCTTGTCGGGTAAGTTCCGACCTGCACGAATGGCGTAACGACTTCTCGACTGTCTCAACCATAGGCCCGGTGAAATTGCACTACGAGTAAAGATGCTCGTTTCGCGCAGCAGGACGGAAAGACCCCGGGACCTTTACTATAGCTTGATATTGGTGTTCGGTTCGGCTTGTGTAGGATAGGTGGGAGACTGTGAAGCATTGACGCCAGTCAGTGTGGAGTCATTGTTGAAATACCACTCTGGTCGTGCTGGATGTCTAACCTGGGTCCGTGATCCGGATCAGGGACAGTGTCTGGTGGGTAGTTTAACTGGGGCGGTTGCCTCCTAAAGGGTAACGGAGGCGCCCAAAGGTTCCCTCAGCCTGGTTGGCAATCAGGTGTTGAGTGTAAGTGCACAAGGGAGCTTGACTGTGAGACCGACGGGTCGAGCAGGGACGAAAGTCGGGACTAGTGATCCGGCGGTGGCTTGTGGAAGCGCCGTCGCTCAACGGATAAAAGGTACCCCGGGGATAACAGGCTGATCTTCCCCAAGAGTCCATATCGACGGGATGGTTTGGCACCTCGATGTCGGCTCGTCGCATCCTGGGGCTGGAGTCGGTCCCAAGGGTTGGGCTGTTCGCCCATTAAAGCGGTACGCGAGCTGGGTTTAGAACGTCGTGAGACAGTTCGGTCCCTATCCGCTGTGCGCGTAGGAGTCTTGAGAAGGGCTGTCCCTAGTACGAGAGGACCGGGACGGACGAACCTCTGGTGTGCCAGTTGTTCTGCCAAGGGCATGGCTGGTTGGCTACGTTCGGGAGGGATAACCGCTGAAAGCATCTAAGCGGGAAGCCTGCTTCGAGATGAGGACTCCCACCCACTTGATGGGTTAAGGCTCCCAGTAGACGACTGGGTTGATAGGCCAGATATGGAAGCCGGGTAACTGGTGGAGTTGACTGGTACTAATAGGCCGAGGGCTTGTCCTCAGATGCTCGCGTCCACTGTGTGGTTCCCGGGTTGCGAACAGTCGCACCGGTGAATCAGTTCCACTTGACTTAATTGAAAAGTGTGCTTGTTCGCTAGAACCCGATAGGGTTTCGGTGGTCATTGCGTTAGGGAAACGCCCGGTTACATTCCGAACCCGGAAGCTAAGCCTTTCAGCGCCGATGGTACTGCAGGGGGGACCCTGTGGGAGAGTAGGACGCCGCCGAACAATCTTTCAAGGACCCTTGGTCCCAGCGTGCATGCTGGGACCAAGGGTCCTTTTTGTTTTTGCTGGGCCCGCATCGGTGTGACTGGTGCGGGAGAATGGCTGCAGTACATGAAGACAGGAGTCACGCCGATGTCCACCAACTCTCCCGACGACCGGTCGGGCCGCGAGCCGCGGCGCCGGGATGCCGGCGACCGGCGGGACGTTCGCGGCTCGGGACCGCGCCGCGATGGCGATCGTGGTGGTTTCCGGCGTGATGACCGCCGTGACGAGCGGCGTGATGACCGTCCGCGCGGGCCGCGCCGCGATGATGACCGTGGTGGGTTCCGCCGCGATGACCGGCGCGATGACCGCCGGGACGATCGCAGGGATGACCGCCGAGGCGACCGACGCGACGATCGCCGGGATGATCGCAGGGACGACCGGCCGCGTGGGCCGCGTCGGGACGATGACCGCGGAGGCCGCCCCGGTGGCTATGCGCGCCGCGACGACCGGGGCGCGGGCGGCCGTCCCACCGGCCGTTACGAACGTCGGGACGACCGGCGTGATGACCGTCGGGACGAGCGGCCGGGCGGCCCGCGCCGTGACGACGACCGCGGCGGGTTCCGCCGTGACGACCGTGGTGGGTTCCGTCAGGGTCAGGGCGGTTTCCGCCGGGACCGTGACGATCGACCGGGCTTCCGCCGGGACGACGACCGCGGTGGTTTCCGGCGCGATGACCGCCGTGACGACCGTCGCGACGACCGGCCGGGCGGCCCGCGCCGTGACGACGACCGCGGCGGGTTCCGCCGTGATGACCGCCGGGATGAGCGGCCGGGCGGCCCGCGTCGGGATGACGACCGTGGTGGGTTCCGCCGCGATGACCGTGACCGTGGTGGCCGGGGCGGCGGCTACGAGCGCCGGGACGACCGGCCTTCGTACCGGCGTGACGACGACCGCGGCGGGTTCCGCCGTGACGACCGGCGGGACGAGCGGCCTTCGTACCGCCGTGACGACGACCGCGGCGGGTTCCGTGGTGGAGACCGTCGTACGGACGATCGTGGTGGGTTCCGTCGCGACGACCGCCGGGATGACCGTCGCGACGAGCGGCCGAGCGGGCCGCGCCGCGACGACCGGCGTGACGATCGTCGGGACGACCGGCGTGATGAACGGCCCCGTGGGCCGCGGCGCGACGACCGGGACGGTGGCTTCCGGGGTGGTCGGGACGACCGCGGGCCGCGTCGTCCGTACGGTCAGGGCGGGGGCCGTGACGACCGTCGCTCCGGCGGCGGTGGTTTCAAGCGCCGTGACGACCGCGGCGGGGGCTACGGACGTCGTGACGACCGCACGGGCGGCTACGGGCGCCGCGATGAGCGCGGCAGGGACCGTGACCGCGAGCCGATCAAGCGTCTGCCGATTCCCGATGACGTCACCGGCGAGGAGATCGACAAGAGCGTGCGGCAGGAGCTGATGAGCCTGCCGAAGACCCTCGCCGAGGACGTCGCCAGGAACCTCGTCATGGTCGCCAAGTTGCTGGACGACGAGCCCGAGCAGGCGTACCAGTACGCGCGCGTCGCTCTGCGGCTCGCCTCCCGGGTGGCCGCCGTGCGCGAGGCCGCGGGCTTCGCCTCGTACGCCGTCGGGAAGTACTCCGAGGCGCTCGCGGAGTTCCGCGCCGCGCGCCGGATGACCGGCAACTCCGACCTGTGGCCGGTGATGGCCGACTGCGAGCGCGGCATGGGCCGTCCCGAGCGGGCGCTGGCCATGGCCGGTGAGCCGGAGGTGCAGAAGCTGGACCGGGCCGGTCAGGTCGAGATGCGGATGGTGGCCGCCGGTGCCCGGCGGGATATGGGCCAGGCGGACGCCGCCGTGGTCACCCTGCAGAGCCCGGAGTTGGCCTCGCATTCCATCCAGCCGTGGACCGCCCGGCTGCGTTATGCGTACGCCGACGCGCTGCTGGCGGTGGGCCGCGAGGACGAGGCCCGCGAGTGGTTCGCCAAGGCGCTCGAGGCGGATCAGGGCGGGACCACGGACGCCTCGGACCGGCTCGCCGAGCTGGACGGGGTCGAGTTCGTGGACGCCCTCGACCCCGAGCAGGAGGCGGACGACGCCCTCAAGCCGGTCGAGGAGTCCACGGTCGAGGAGTCCAAGGCCGACGAGCCCAAGGTCGAAGAGGCCGAGGTCGAAGAGGCCGAGGTCGAGATCGAAGAGGTCGAGGCTGACGAGGAGCCCGAGACCGTCGAGCCCGAGACCGTCGAGCCCGAGGCCGTCGAGTCCGAGATCGCCGAGCCCGAGGACGCCGAGGACGCCGAGCCCGAGCTCGTCGAGGACGAGGTCCGGGACGACGACGCCGAAGACGCGGCCGAGGACGCCGCGCCGACGGCGGAGGCGAGGTCCGAGGACCGGGCCGGGCTGCCCGAGAAGGACGGCGACGAGAGCTGAAGTCATGAGTGGGGCGGGATCCCGGTGCCCGGGGTTCCGCCCCACTCGTATGTCCGCGGCCGAAGGGCAAGGGCTCAGCCCAGCGTCAGGCTCCGTAGCACCAGTCCCGTCGCCGGCTTCGGCCCGAAGGACGTCGACTTGTGCGGCATCGCGACGCCCTGCCGCGCCAGCTCGTGCACGATGTCCTCGCCCACCGCATGCATCAGCACCGCCGTACCGCCCAGCCGCTCCGCCTGTTCGACGGCCGCCGCCGAGTCGTGGATGTAGCCGATGTGCTCGGGCGTGTCCGGGACGTTCCACAGATGGTCCAGCAGGGCGTGGTGGAGCACCGTCGCGTCCAGCGTCCGCCATGCCTCGGGTCGTCCCTCGGGGACCGTACGGGCCAGCAGTTTTGGATCCGGCCGGTCCAGGAGGTGGAACCGGCCGCCCCCGGCCAGCAGGAAGGCGTTCGGCGCGTCTGGCTCGGCGCGGGCCGCCTCGGCCGCCTCGGTGAGTGCCTCCAGGGCGCGCGGGAGCGGGCCGTCGACCGTCCGTACCCGGAAGGCATGCCCCGCCGCGGTAAGAGCGTCGTCCGGTGACAGTTGGCGGAGCAGCCGGTGGATGGCCCGGACGCGGAGGGGATAGCGGGCGGTGTCGACGAGCAGGACGAGCCCGAAGTCCCAGGGGCCGGGCTCGTGGCGCTCCTCGCGCAGCCGCAGATAGGTGGCCCAGCGGTGGTGGCCGTCGGCGATGAGGGCCTGGTGGTGGCGGAGGTCCGCGGAGACCGCCACGAGGTCGGCGGGGTCCGTGACCCGCCACAGATGGTGGTCGACGCCGTCCTCGGTGGTCGTGGAGAGCAACGGCTCGCGCTGGATGGCGCTTTCGATGACCCGCGCGGCGCCGCCAGTGCCCGCCCCGCCGGTGCCGGCCCCGCCGGTGTCCGGCTCGCCGGTCCCCGCCCCGCCGGCTCCATTCCCCGAAGTCCCCGAAGCCTCCGAAGCCCCGGAAGTCCCGTTCCCGTTGCCGCGGTAGGCGAGGAGCAGCGGCTCCAGATGGGCGGCGGTGGCGCGCATCAGATCGGCTCGGTCCTCGACGACATGCGGCATGACCTCCTCGTGGGGGAGGACGATGCCCTCCTCACGGGGGCTCAGCCGCAGTGCGCCGATCAGCCCGCGCTGGAGGGTGGGGCCGTCGCGCTGTTCGTAGACGTAGAGCGCGGGTTCGGGGTCCGGCGCGAGCACGCCCTCCGCCTGCCAGCGGCGCAGCGTCTCGGCGGCCTGACGGTGGCGGGCCTCCGGGGAGTCGGCCTGCGGCAGGATCAGCCGGACGATGTTGTAGGGGTCCGCCGTCTCCAGCTCGCGCAGGCCCTCGGGCCGTACGACCACGTCGTAGGGGGGTGAGGTGACGGCGGCGAGACTGCCGACCCGCTCCGCGACATAGCGCAGCCCCCGAAAAGGGGTGAGCTGCAGACCTTGTCCGCCAGGCCCTGGAATGCTCATCAGTGAATGTTATGCCCCGCGCGGCGATACGCGATGATCGGGGGAGAAGCGCACAGATCAGCGAGGAGTTGCCCCCATGAACCAGCCCGTCCGCACCCGACCCGAGTCCAGCCGGCAGTCGCTGAACGAGGCGTACGACACGGCCCTGCTGGACCTCGACGGGGTGGTGTACGCGGGCGGCGAGGCCATTGACCATGCCGTGGAGTCGCTGGTCACCGCGCGGGACGCCGGGATGCGGCTGGCGTATGTGACCAATAACGCGCTGCGGACGCCGGAGGCGGTGGCCGAGCATCTGACGCGGCTCGGGATGCCCGCCGCCCCCGACGATGTGATCACCTCCGCGCAGGCGGTCTCCCGGCTGATCTCCGAGCAGCTCCCCAAGGGGGCGCGGGTGCTGGTGATCGGCGGGGAGGGGCTGCGGGTGGCGCTGCGCGAGCGCGGGCTGACGCCGGTGGACTCGGCGGACGACGACCCGGCGGCGGTGGTGCAGGGGTACGGGGGGCCGGACATGCCGTGGGCGCGGCTGGCGGAGGCGGGGTACGCGGTGGCGCGCGGGGTGCCGTGGTTCGCCTCCAACCTGGATCTGACGATTCCCAGCGGGCGGGGCATCGCCCCGGGCAACGGCGCGGCGGTGGAGGTCGTGCGCATCGTCACGGGCAAGACTCCGCAGGCGGCGGGGAAGCCGCTGCCGCCGATGCACCGGGAGACGGTGCTGCGGACCGGCGCCCAGCGGCCGCTGGTGGTCGGGGACCGGCTGGACACCGATATCGAGGGCGCGTACGCGGGCGGGGTGGACTCGCTGCTGGTGCTGACCGGGGTGACCACGCCCGCGCAGTTGCTGGCCGCCGAGCCCGGGCACCGGCCGGCGTATGTGGACCGCGACCTGCGGGGGCTGCTCGCCCCGCAGCCGGAGGTGGCGCACGACGAGGCGTCCGGCGGTTTCCGGTGCGGGGGTTGGACCGCGCGGGTGGCCCAGCGCGCGCTGGTCCTGGAGAGCGAGGGCAAGGAGCCGCTGGACGGTCTGCGGGCGCTGTGCGCGGCGGCCTGGTCCGAGGCGGGGGACGGTGTGAGCGAGGCGGATGCGGGGAAGGCGCTCGCGCGGCTGGGGTTGTGAGCCGGGCTCGCGCTCCAGGAAACCCGCGCGCATGCGACCAGCGGGACTTAGGGTAACCTAACTTAACCTGAGTCCTGATCGGCCGTGCTGTGAGGTGGAGTTCCGCGTGACCGTGGTCAGTCCGGCGAAAGCCGGGACCGAGACAGCGAGCGCGCCGCCCCGGCGGCGCACCGCGCGCCGTGCGACCGGCCTGATCGCCTCCCTGGGCGTGCTGCTGGCGATCGCCGCGGCGTCCATCGCGATCGGTGCCAAGCCGATTCCGCTGGAGCAGGTGTGGCACGGGCTCTTCCACTACACCGGCAGCGACACCGATGTGGTGATCCGGGACGTACGGCTGCCGCGCACCATCCTCGGGCTGCTCGTCGGCGTGGGCCTCGGCCTCGCGGGCGCGGTCATCCAGGCCCTCACCCGCAACCCGCTCGCCGACCCCGGGCTGCTGGGGCTGAACGCGGGCGCGTCCGCCGCCGTGGTCTCGGCCATCAGCTTTCTCGGCGTCACCTCCCTGACCGGCTATGTGTGGTTCGCCTTCCTCGGCACCGCGGTCGTCTCCGTGCTGGTGTACGCCCTCGGCGGCAGCCGGAGCGCCACCCCGGTGCGGCTCGCGCTCGCCGGTACGGCGGTCTACGCGGCGCTCTACGGCTACATCAACGCCGTTCAGCTGCTGGACAGCGCGGCGCTCGACAAGATGCGCTTCTGGACGGTCGGTTCGCTCGCCTCCGCCAATATGACCGTGGTCCGGCAGGTGACCCCGTTCCTCCTGATCGGCGCGGTGCTCGCGCTCGCGCTCGGCCGTTCGCTCAACGCCGTGGCACTCGGCGACGACACGGCCCGCGCGCTCGGCACCAACCTCAACCGCACCCGGGCGCTCTCGATGGCCGCCGTCACCCTGCTGTGCGGGGCCGCGACCGCCGCCTGCGGGCCGATCGCGTTCGTCGGGCTGATCGTGCCGCATCTGGTCCGCGCGATCACCGGGCCCGACATGCGCTGGATCCTGCCGTACGCCGCCGTGCTCTCGCCCGTTCTCCTGCTGGGCTCCGATGTGCTGGGGCGGCTGGTCACCCGGCCCGCCGAACTGCAGGTCGGCATCGTCACCACGTTCATCGGCGGGCCCCTGTTCATCTACCTCGTACGCCGCCGAAGGATGGCCCAACTGTGAAGGCGAGCAAGCGCATCAGCAAGCGCGGGACGCGCGCGGTCACGCTGCGCACCGCCGGTCTCTCGCTGCGCCTGGACGTCCGCGGCGCGGTCGTGGGGCTGCTGCTGCTCGTCGTGGCGCTGGCGATGAGCGTGGTCCTGATCGGCACCGGCGACTTCCCCCTCGCCCCCGCCGATGTCGTGCGCACCCTGGCCGGAAACGGCACCGTGGCCCAGGAATTCATCGTCAACGAACTGCGGCTGCCGCGGATCCTGGTGGGGCTGCTGGTCGGCGCGGCCCTCGGGATGGCCGGAGCGATCTTCCAGTCCATCTCCCGCAACCCGCTGGGCAGTCCGGATGTGATCGGCCTCGGCCAGGGGGCGGCGGCCGGGGCGCTCACCGTGATCGTCCTCCTCCAGGGCGATCCGACCGAGGTCGCCATCGGCGCGCTCGGCGGCGGCCTGCTGACCGGGCTCGCGGTCTACACGCTGGCCTGGCGGCGGGGCGTGCACGGATACCGGCTGGTGCTGGTGGGCATCGGCACGTCCGCGATGCTCACCGCCGTCAACGGCTATCTGCTCACCAGGGCCGACCTCCCGGACGCGACCCGCGCGGTGGTGTGGATCGCCGGCTCGCTCAACGGACGGGACTGGGCCCAGGTGTGGCCGCTGGCGTGTGTCTGCGCGGTGCTCCTGCCCGTGGCCCTCGGGCAGGCGCGGAACCTGCGGATGCTGGAGATGGGCGATGACAGCGCGTATGCCCTCGGGGTGCGGGTCGAGCGAACCCGGCTGGTGCTCATGTTCGCGGCCGTCGTGCTCACCGCCGCCGCCACGGCCGCCGCCGGGCCCGTGGCCTTCGTGGCGCTCGTCGCCCCGCAACTCGCCCGCAGGCTCACCCGCTCGTCCGGGCCCAACCTGCTCCCCGCTGCCTGGATGGGCGCCGCCCTGCTGGTCACCGCCGACTGGGCGGCCCAGCGGGCCTTCGGCGCCGACCAGCTTCCGGTCGGGGTGCTGACGGGGATGCTGGGCGGGGCGTATCTGCTGTGGCTGCTGGTGACCGAGCGCAGGGCGGGGCGGATATGAGGGCGCTTTGGATGGACAGGGCGATGCTGGGGCCCGGTATGACGCCGGAGCGGATATGACGACTGTGGGCACGACCCGGACGGAAGGCGACATGGACAAGGACACCCGGCAGACCGTGGCCGACGGCGGCAGCGGGAGGGGCAGCGAGCGCGGTAGCGGGAGCGACACCGCTCAGGGGCGGCAGCGGCTCATGGCGGAGGGGCTGACCCTCGCCTACGACCGGCGCACCGTCGCCGAGGAGCTGTCCGTGACCATCCCCGACCACTCCTTCACGGTGATCGTCGGGCCGAACGCCTGCGGCAAGTCGACCCTGCTGCGCGCCCTGTCCCGGATGCTCAAGCCGGTGGCCGGATCGGTGCTGCTGGACGGGCAGGCGATCGGCGCGATGCCCGCCAAGAAGGTCGCCCGCACCCTCGGGCTGCTGCCCCAGTCCTCGATCGCCCCGGACGGGATCACGGTCGCCGATCTGGTCGCCCGCGGCCGCTATCCGCACCAGGGACTGCTGCGGCAGTGGTCGGAGACGGACGAGCGGATCGTCGACGAATCGATGGCGGCGACCGGGGTGGCGGAGCTCGCGGATCGCTATGTCGACGAATTGTCCGGCGGTCAGCGTCAGCGGGTATGGATCGCGATGGCCATCGCCCAGCAGACCCCGCTGCTGCTCCTCGACGAGCCCACGACCTATCTGGACATCCAGCACCAGATCGATGTGCTGGACCTGTGCGCCCAGCTCCACGAGGAGCAGGGCCGCACCCTCGTCGCCGTTCTGCACGACCTGAACCACGCAGCCCGCTACGCCACCCATCTGATCGCGATGCGGGGCGGCGAGGTCGTCGCCGAGGGGGCGCCGGGGGACGTGGTCACGGCGGAACTGGTGGAGCGGGTCTTCGGGCTGCCGTGCCAGGTGATCGACGACCCGGAGACGGGGACGCCGCTGGTCATCCCGGCCGCTCGCCGGTCCCGTACGGCACGGGCCGAGGCGCCTTCGCCGCTGGCGGGCGCGGTCAGCGAGCCCTGAGGGGCGTGAGCCTCGCGGCGGGGGCGCGGTGGGGTGCGATGTCGCGGACTAGAGCAGCTTCCGCAGCCGCAGCAGGTCGCGCAGCCCGGCCTCGAGCTTGATCCGTCCGCTCCCCCACGCCCGTGCGAAGTGGAGCTCACCGTCGACCAGGGCCACCAGGTCGTCGCCGGTCATCGCCAGCCGGATCTGCGCACGCTCGGCGGGCGGGCCCGACTCGGTCGTCACATCCTCGATCCGGCTGTCCACGAGACGCCCGGCGAAGGTGGTGTCCAGGTCGGTGATCCAGCAGCTGACGGAGCGATCGAGCGCGGCAGCGCTGCGCAGGTCCCCGTTCGCGCTCGCGAGGTTCTCCGCCAGTGTGTCGAGTGCACTGCGGCACTGTTCCAAGGTCGCCATCGCGGATGACGTTACCCCAGGTCTCGTACGTCGGAGAACGAGGGATTCGCGGTAGCGTCGGGGCCATGAGCGAGCCGATGTCGGCCGGATGGCCCGGCCCACAGCCCGATACGGCGGCCGAGCGGGCCCAGGAAGCCACGGTCGAGCCGTTCCCGGGGGCTGGTGTGGAGCCGGATGTGTCGCCCGGTGCGGAGGCGGGACCGTCCACGGTTCCCGGTGGGGCCGCGGGGGTTGGCCCCGGGCCCGGGACGGGGTGGGAAGAGGCGCCGGAGCCGGTGTCGGAGGGCGTCTCGGGGCCCGTGCCGGAGGACGTATCCGAGCCGGTGCCCGAGCCCGTGCCGGAGCCGCCCGGCCTAGCTGAACCGGCCCCGCTCGGCGTGGACCGAACGCCCACCGGCGTCCCCGAGGTGGATGCCCGGCTCGACCGGCTGGCCGACGCCGACCACCTCGAGACGAGCGGGCATCTGGAGGTGTACGAGGATGTCCACGGGGGGCTTCGCGACACGCTGACAGCACTCGACCGGCGGCCCGGACCCCCTGCGCCCGGCCCGCGGCCCCCGTCCGCTGCGTAGACGACTCCGTCGGCTGGGCAAGCGGCCCCGTCCGTTACGCAGACGACGTCGTCCGCTACGCAAAAGACCTCGTCGGCTACGCAAGACCTCGTCCGCTACGCAAAGACCCCATCCGCTACATGAACGACCTCAGGAGCTGAACCACCCGTGGCAGTGACCCGCCCACGACGCGTACGACTCGACGCGGAGCTGGTGCGCCGCAAGCTGGCGCGTTCGCGTGAGCATGCGAGCCAGCTGATCGCCGCGGGCCGGGTCACCGTCGGCGGGGCTGTGGCGACCAAACCGGCCACGCAGGTGGAGACCAGCGCGGCCGTCGTCGTGATCGAGGACGACAGCGATCCGGATTACGTCTCGCGCGGTGGCCACAAGCTCGCGGGCGCGCTGTACGCGTTCAGCGAGGAGTACCGGGAGGGTGCGGGCGCGGGGCGGGACTCCGGGGTCCGCCCGGCCCCGGGCGTGGGAGCTGGTGCAGGGTTGAAGGTCGCCGGGCGGCGGGCGCTGGACGCGGGTGCGTCGACCGGCGGCTTCACGGACGTCCTGCTGCGCGCGGGCGTCGCGCAGGTGCTCGCCGTCGACGTCGGCTACGGCCAGCTCGCCTGGTCGCTGCAGAGCGATGAACGCGTCAGTGTTTACGACCGTACAAACGTACGCGAGCTGACACTTGAGGGGATTGGTGGGGAACCGGTGGACCTGGTGGTCGGTGACCTCTCCTTCATCCCGCTCGGGCTGGTACTGCCCGCCCTCGTGCGGTGCGCGGCGCCCGACGCCGATCTGGTGCTGATGGTCAAACCACAGTTCGAGGTCGGCAAGGAGCGGCTGGGCAGCGGGGGAGTGGTCCGCAGCGCCGAACTGCGCGCCGAGGCGGTGCGCACGGTGGCCGGGCGGGCGGCGGAACTCGGACTGGGCGTGCTGGGCGTGACCGCCAGCCCGCTCCCGGGGCCGTCGGGCAATGTCGAGTACTTTTTGTGGATGCGCGCCGGGGCGCCGGCACTGGACCCGGCGGATGTTGACCGTGCAGTGGCGGAGGGGCCCAGTTGACCACTTCAGAAGCAGCGCAGGAGAAGGAAGCAGCGCCCGTGTCCGAGACGGCTGTGCCCGGTGCGGGTGCGGTCGGTGCGGGTGCGGTCGGGGCGGGTGTGGGTGCGGTCGGCGCGGGCGTGGCCGGGGCGGCTATGCCCGTAACGGAGCATGTGCCGTCGATGCCGGCGGCCGAGCCGACAGCGGACCGCACTGTCTTCCTGCTTGCGCACACCGGCCGCCCGGCGGCCATCCGCAGCGCCGAACTGGTCGTTCAGGGGCTGCTGCGCAGCGGTATCGGGGTACGGGTGCTCGCCGCCGAGGCCGCGGACCTGCCGCTGCCACCCGCTGTCGAGCGCGTCGACGCGGGCCGTGACGTGCTGAACGGCTGTGAGCTGCTGATCGTGCTCGGCGGGGACGGGACGCTGCTGCGCGGAGCGGAGTTCGCCCGGGTCTCGGGTGTGCCGATGCTCGGCGTGAACCTCGGGCGGGTGGGCTTCCTGGCCGAGGCCGAGCGGGACGACCTCGACAAGGTCGTGGACCGGGTGGTGACCCGGCAGTACGAGGTCGAGGAGCGGATGACGATCGATGTGCTCGTCCGCAACGACGGGCACATCGTGCACACGGACTGGGCGCTGAACGAGGCGTCGGTCGAGAAGGCGGCGCGTGAGCGGCTGCTCGAGGTCGTCACGGAGGTCGACAACCGGCCGGTCTCGCGCTTCGGCGGCGACGGCGTGGTCTGCGCGACCCCGACCGGCTCGACGGCCTACGCGTTCTCGGCGGGCGGGCCGGTGGTGTGGCCCGAGGTGGAGGCGCTGCTGATGGTGCCGATCAGTGCTCATGCGCTGTTCGCCAAGCCGCTGGTGACGTCGCCGAAGTCGGTGCTCGCGGTGGAGGTGCAGCCGCAGACTCCGCATGGGGTGCTGTGGTGCGACGGCCGCCGCACGGTGGAGCTGCCGGCGGGGGCGCGGGTGGAGGTGCGACGGGGCGCGGTACCGGTGCGGCTGGCCCGGCTCCACCATGCGTCGTTCACTGACCGCTTGGTCGCCAAGTTCGCGCTGCCGGTGGCGGGGTGGCGGGGGGCGCCGCACTAGTTTGGTGGCTGCGGGGGTGCGGTGGTCGTTGCTGGGGCGCGCCCGCTGTTTGTGGTGGGTGGCGGGTGCGGGGCCTCCGGGGCGGCGCCCTGGACCGTATATTTACGGCGCCATTGACCGGGGGCGTTGAGTGGCCCGGGGATTGGCGCCACAAATACACGTAAGCGTCCAGGACACCACCCCTGCGACCCCGCCCCCTCCCATCTCGTCGGCGTCCGCGCCCCGGTTGCGTGAATTCAGCCCCTCCGGCGTTTGAGGAGCGGGGTCCGGGGCGGAGCCCCCCCACGCGGCGGAGCCGCATATTGGGCGGGGTGGGGCCTTTCCGCCGGAGGCGCCCACGGTCCGCACCGGGCATGTGTGCGGGTCGACCCCACAAGTGGCGCCCCTTCGTCGCATCGCACCGGCCAAACCTCGTATGGTCGTGCACGTGCTGGAGGAGATGCGGATACGTGCGCTGGGCGTCATCGACGACGCGGTCGTCGAGCTGTCGCCCGGCTTCACCGCGGTGACCGGTGAGACCGGCGCGGGCAAGACCATGGTCGTCACCAGCCTCGGGCTGCTGCTGGGCGGCCGGGCCGATGCCGCCTTGGTGCGGATCGGGGCCAAGGCGGCGGTCGTCGAGGGGCGCATTACGGTCGACGCCCGTTCGGCGGCGGCCGTAAGGGCCGAGGAGGCGGGGGCCGAGCTCGAGGACGGCGTGCTGCTGATCAGCCGTACGCTCTCCGCCGAGGGGCGGTCGCGCGCGCATGTGGGCGGCCGGTCGGTACCCGTGGGGCTGCTGGGCGAGCTGGCCGACGATCTGGTGGCCGTGCACGGCCAGACCGATCAGCAGGGCCTGCTGCGGCCCGCCCGGCAGCGGCAGGCGCTGGACCGGTACGCGGGGGCCGCGGTGGCCGGGCCCCTGGAGAAGTACGCGGGGGCCTATCGCCGGCTGCGCGCCGTCTCGGCCGAGTGGGAGGAATTGACCACGCGGGCCCGGGAGCGGGCGCAGGAGGCGGATCTGCTGCGGTTCGGGCTCGAAGAGGTCGCGGACGCCGAGCCACGGCCCGGAGAGGACGCCGAGCTGGCGGCCGAGGCCGAACGGCTGGGGCACGCCGAGGCCCTGGCGTCCGCCGCCGCCCTCGCGCACGCCGCCCTCGCCGGGAACCCGGAGGACCCGGAGGGTGTGGACGCGGCCACCCTGGTCGCGGGCGCCCATCGCGCCGTGGAGGCCGTGCGTTCCCATGACTCGGCGCTGGCCGGGCTCGCCGACCGGATCGGTGAGATCGGCATCCTGGTGTCCGATGTGGCCGGGGACCTCGCGGGGTACGCCGACAACCTCGACGCCGACCCGATCCGTCTGGGGGCCGTCGAGGAGCGCCGCGCCGCGCTGGCGCAGCTCACCCGTAAGTACGGCGAGACCATCGCGGACGTGCTGGCCTGGGCGGAGCAGGGCGCCGCCCGGCTGGCCGAACTCGACGGCGACGACGACCGCATCGGCGAGCTGGCCGCCGAGCGCGACGCGCTCCGCGCCGAGCTGGGCGAGCTGGCGCAGACGCTCACCGACGCCCGTACGGAGGCGGCGGGGCGCTTCGCGGAGGCGGTCACGGCCGAGCTGGCCTCGCTGGCGATGCCGCATGCCCGGGTCACGTTCGCGATCAGCCAGACCGAGACGGAGGCGGACGGCATCGAGGTGGGCGGCCGCACGGTCGTTTTCGGGCCGCATGGCGCCGATGAGGTCGAGCTGCTGCTCGCCCCGCATCCGGGCGCCCCGCCCCGGCCGATCGCCAAGGGCGCCTCGGGAGGTGAGCTGTCCCGGGTGATGCTCGCGGTGGAGGTCGTGTTCGCGGGCTCCGACCCCGTACCGACGTATCTCTTCGACGAGGTGGACGCGGGCGTCGGCGGTAAGGCGGCGGTCGAGGTGGGCCGCCGGCTGGCCCGGCTCGCGCGCTCCGCGCAGGTCGTGGTGGTCACCCATCTGCCGCAGGTCGCGGCGTTCGCCGACCGGCATCTGGTGGTCGAGAAGACCAACGACGGGTCGGTGACACGCAGCGGGGTGAAGGCCATGGAGGGCGAGGACCGCGTACGGGAGCTGTCGCGGATGCTCGCGGGCCAGGAGGACTCCGAACTCGCGCGGGCGCATGCGGAAGAGCTCCTGGAGGCGGCACGCGCGGGACGCTGACCTTCACCCGAAAGGGTGGTACCGCGGACGTACGGGCGAGCTCGGGGTAGACGTCGCCGGGGAGCGTTGCGACGAGGGTTCGGCGAGTGCTGGCATCCTTGGGCGGTCCCTCCTTTTCGCCCCGACACCGTCTCAGGAGCTCCGCCCGCGTGAGCAGTACCGCGAGTAGCACCCCGGTCCCGCCGCACGGGCAGCCGTCGCTGCACGCCGTTCAGGTGCTGGGCGGGGGGAGTTCGGGCAGCGGGGTGCATGTGCGGTCGCTGTCGGCCGGGCTGGTGGCGCGCGGGCTGCGGGTGACCGTCTGCGGGCCCTGGAGCGCCGAGCGGGGCTACGGCTTCGCCCAGACGGGAGCGCGGTTCACCGGGCTCGACGCCCTGACGGGCGCCGGAAGCATGGCGTCGCTGCGCAGGGCCACCCACGGGGCGGCCCTGGTGCACGCCCACGGGCTGCGTTCGGGGCTGCTGGCCGCGGTGGCGCTGCGTGGCCGGAATGTGCCGCTGATCGTCACCTGGCACACCCGTGTGGACGCCGAGGGGGCGCGGGCCCGTCTCGTCGGGCTGATGGAGCGCAGGGTGGCGCGGGCCGCCGCGATCGTGCTCGGGGCCTCCTCGGATCTGGTGGAGCGGGCCCGGGTCCGCGGCGCCCGCGACGCGCGGCTGGCCCCGGTCGCGGTGCCCGCCCCGCGCCGGGCGCCGGAGCCGGGCGATGGCCGCCGTCAGAAGGCGCGGGCCGAGCTGGGCGTGGTGGAGCGGCCGTTGCTGGTCACGGCGGGTCGGCTGGAGGCGGTGGCCGGACACGGCCCGCTGCTGGACGCGGCGCGGCGCTGGCGCGGGCTGGATCCGCAGCCGCTGCTGGTGGTGGCGGGGGAGGGGCCGGACCGTGCGGTGCTGCAGCGCCGGATCGACCTGGAGGGGCTGCCGGTGCGGCTTCTCGGCCGGCGTGAGGATGTGCCGGGGCTGCTCTCCGCGGCCGATGTAGCGGTGCTTTCCAGCCGCTGGGAGGCGCGCTCGCTGCTGGCCCAGGAGGCGCTGCACGCGGGGGTGCCGCTGGTGGCGACGGCGGTGGGCGGGGTGCCGGAGCTGGTCGGGGACGCGGCTGAACTCGTCCCCTACGGCGATCCGGAGGCCCTGGCCGAGGCGGTGACCGGGCTGCTCGCCGATCCGGCGCGCCGGGTGGAGCTCGCCGCGGCGGGGCGGGCGCGGACGGCAGGCTGGCCGACCGAGGACGACACCGTCGCCCATGTCCTCAGCGTCTACGATGAGTTGGTGCAGACCTTTCTGCGTGAAGGGGTTGACGGGCCCGGTCGTTGATCGGCAGGGTGCTGGGCAGAGGAACGCGAGAGCGCTCTCAATTCGCTTCTCCCGTTACCCCCCACGCCATTTTCCCGGCAACCCCCACTACGCCGAGGAGCACCATCATCATGATCAGTCGCAGGAAGCTGCTGGGTGGCATAGCCGCCTCCGCCGCTGCCGCGGGAACGGGCCTGGCCTTCGCCGGCGGCCGCGCCAGCGGTGCGCCGAGCGCGAAGGCCGCCGCCTCCCTGCCCCTGACCGTCGTCAACAAGACGGGGCAGTACGACAACGCATCGGTCTGGCTCTACATCGTCGGCAACGAGGGCGACCGGCAGGTCCACGTCACCCCCGACGGCACCATCGCCCCCGTCGCCATGTCCGACAACGGCTCGGACGGCTTCACCGACTACGCGATCCCGCTGGCCGGAAGCGGTGACACCAAGCTGAACCTGCCGCAGATGTCGGGCCGGATCTACGTCGCGCTCGGCTCGAAGCTCAAGCTGAAGGTGGTCGAGGACGGGGCGGGCAAGGCCGCGCTGCAGTACCCGGCCGGCTGGGTGTCCGGCGACCCGAACTTCGACATCATGCACGACTGCGCGGAGTTCACGTACAACGACTCCGGGATGTTCTGCAACACCACCATGGTGGACATGTTCAGCGTCCCGCTGTCGATCCACCTCACCGGCGCCCAGGACCAGACGACCGGCACCCTCAAGGACGGCGCCCGCGCCAAGGTCTTCTCCGACCTCGCCGGCGTCGACGCCTACAAGAAGCTGATCGTCGGCGACAATCTGCGGGTGATCGCTCCGGGCCATGGCATGGGCGCGGGGCTGTTCGCGGAGGACTACTTCGCGTCCTACATCGACCAGGTCTGGGACGCCTACGGATCGAAGGACCTCAAGGTCACCACCAACGCGGGCACCTTCACCGGCCGGGTGAGCGGCGGGAAGTTCGCCTTCACCGGCCCGGCGTCGGTCTCCTTCGACAAGCCCTCCACCAAGGACGTGCTGTTCTGCGACGGCGCCCTGGCCGCGCCCAACGACGGGACGACGGGCCCGGTCGCGGCGATCCTCGGCGCGGGCTTCAACCGCACCACGCTGCACAACACCGATGCCCAGCCGACCACCGACCCGGCCGCCTTCTACGGCGAGGAGGTCACCAACCACTACGCCAAGGCCATGCACGCGGCGACCGTGGACGGCAAGGCGTACGGCTTCGCCTTCGATGACGTGGCCGAGTTCGCGTCCTACATCCAGGACACCGCCCCCAAGGGGATCACGCTCACGCTGACTCCGTTCTAGGGGGTGTCCGGCGGGGTGTGACGCCTGCGGCGTGCTGTTCCCCTCCCCGCCCCTTCCCACAACTGGGGCTCCGCCCCAGACCCCGGGGCCCAGGGGCGAAGCCCCTGACGTGCGGCGGAGCCGCATATCGATGCCGCGGGGAGGGGAACAGCCCGCCGGGCCGGGCGGGGTCGGCCGCGGTTCGGCACACAGCGGCCGGGCGGGGAGGTGTCCGCGGCGCACGGCGGGGCGGCGCGGCGGACGGTGAGGGAGCCACTCCCCGCCCGGCTACACGCCCGGCTTCCCGCCCGGCGGCACGGGGGGACGCCGGGCGGGAAGCCCGGGCACGGCGGGGCGGCCCGCACCCGTGTCAGGGTGGGCGCCGCACCCGTGGGGTGGGCGTACCCGTGGGGTGGGCGTACCCGTGGGGTGGGCGTACCCGTGGGGTGGGCCGTACCCGTGTCAGGCGGCCGACACCCGTGTCAGGGTGGGCCGTACCCGTGTCAGGCGGCCGACACCCGTGTCAGGCGGGGCGTACCCGTGTCAGGGCGGGCCGTACCCGTGTCAGGCGGCCGACACCCGCGTCAGGCGGCCGACACCCGTGTCAGGCGGGGCGTACCCGTGTCAGGGTGGGCCGTACCCGCGTCAGGCGGGGCGTACCCGCGCCATGCGGGTGGGCCGCCACTGCGTCATCGCACATGGCGGCGGGCCTGGAGGGCCACCCCCAGGGCGAGAACCGTCTGCGGGTCCTCCAGATCGCTGCCCAGCAGTCGGGAGATCCGGGCCAGCCGGTCGTACAGCGTCTGGCGGTTGAGGTGCAGCGCGCGGGCCGTCTCCGCCTTACGGCCCGCATGGTGCAGATATGTCTCCAATGTCGGCACCAGCGGCGGGCGGGCGGTGCGGTCATGAGCGAGCAGCGGCCCGATCACCCGGTCGACAAAGGCAGCCAGATCGCCATGCTCCCGCAGTCGCCACAGCAACAGGTCGACATCCAGGCTCCGTACGTCGTACCAGTCCCGGTCGGTCAGCCCGCGCGCCGCGTTCGCCGCCTCCGCCGCATGCCGCAGCTCGGTGCCGGCCGCGTCCCAGCCGACCGCGAGCCCGGCGATCACCACCGGCGGCCGGGCGCCGGCCCGGTCCGGCCAGGCCCGCTCCACCCCGGCCCGCAGCGCCGCCGCGATCCGCTCGGCGACCGCGCCGCGCTCGGTCGCGCCGCGCAGCCCCGCCAGCAGCGGAACCCGGCCCTCCGGAAGCCGTACGCCGAGCAGCACCGGCACCCCGACCGCCGCCAGTTCCTCCTGAAGGGCGTGGGCCAGCGCCGCCCAGCTCTCCCCGCCCCCGGCCAGCGGGCGCGGATCCTCCTCCAGCCGCATCACCACCGGCAGCAGCGGCCCGTCCGCGCCCGGCCGGAAGCCCAGCACCCGGGCCTGGGCGGGGGCGTCCGACGCCTCGATGCGGCCCTCCGCGAGATCGGTGAGGAAGTCCCCGCGCCCGCGCGCCGCCAGCTCCTCCTCCTGACGCGTCCGCAGCAGCACCACCGCCAGCAGATCCGCCGTCCGCTCGGCGGCGATCCTGTGCACCGGCCCCAGCGGCCCCGCCACCGGAAGGACGGTCAGCCGCGCCCGTACGGAGCCGGGTCCTGGCCCACCGCCCGGGATGTCCGCCATCACGCTGCCCGCCGGCGGTTCGGGCCGCTCGGCCGCGGGCCGCGCCCGCAGCCCCTCCCACACCTGCAGCGGATCGGCCGCGCCCGCCGGGGGCGTACCGCCGGGCCCCGCCGCGTACAGCAGTTGCCCGTCGGGGGTCTCCAGGAAGACCGGATTGGCCGCGAAAGCGGCGAAGTGACACAGGATCTCCGGCACCCCGCCGCCGCGCAGCAGCACCTCGGTGGCCTGCCGGTGCACCACATCGGCCTGCCGCAGCAGGGCGTAGTGCGCATTGACGATCTCGGTGTGGATCTCCTCGGTGACCGTCACGAACGGCACCTCGCGATGGAGTTGCACCAGCGGCAGCCCGCACGAGCGCGCCGTGTCCACGACCGGCCCCGGCAGCGTGCGGAACCGGGCTCCCAGCTCCACCACCAGCGCCGCGATGCCCCGCTCGGCGAGCCGGCGGACGAAGGCGCGCTGCTCGGCGGGGCGCGAGCCGACCCCGAGGCCGGTGGTCAGCAGCAGTTCGCCGCCCTTGAGCAGCGCCGCGATATGGGGCACCTCGCCCGCGTGCACCCAGCGCACCGGGCGCTCCAGCAGCTCTTCCCCGGCCACCACCTCGGGGAGCCCGCGGCGCAGGGCGGGAAGGCCGAGGGCCCGCGCCACGGTGATCGTCCCATGTGGCTCCCGAGGCATCCGCGGCTCGTGCGGTTCGCCGGGCACCCGCGACTCCTGCGGTTCCCGCGACTCCTGCGGCTCGTGCGGTTCCCGCGGTTCCATGGTCAGGACGCTCCCCGGGCGGGGCCCTCTTCGCCGGTCAGCGCGCTAGCCTCCGTACGCGCCGGACGCCGTCAGCCGCAGCGCGGTGTCGATCAGCGGCACATGGCTGAACGCCTGCGGGAAGTTGCCCACCTGGCGCTGGTTCTTCGCATCCCACTCCTCGGCCAGCAGCCCGAGGTCGTTGCGGAGCCCGAGCAGCTTCTCGAAGAGCTTCCTGGCCTCGTCCACCCGGCCGATCATCGCCAGGTCGTCGGCGAGCCAGAACGAGCAGGCCAGGAAGGCCCCTTCGTCGCCCTCGAGACCGTCCACCCCGGCGTCCTCGCCCGCCGTGGGGTAGCGCATGACGAAGCCGTCCTCGGTGGACAGCTCCCGCTGGATCGCCTCGATGGTGCCGATGACCCGCTTGTCGTCCGGCGGCAGAAAGCCCATCTGCGGGATGAGCAGCAGCGAGGCGTCCAGCTCCTTGGAGCCGTAGGACTGGGTGAAGGTGTTGCGCTCGGCGTCGTAGCCCCGCTCGCAGACGTCCCGGTGGATCTCGTCGCGCAGCTCCCGCCAGCGCTCCAACGGCCCGTCCACATCGCCGGATTCGATGAGCTTGACGGTGCGGTCGACCGCGACCCAGGCCATCACCTTGGAGTGCACGAAGTGGCGGCGCGGCCCGCGCACCTCCCAGATGCCCTCGTCCGGCTCGTCCCAGTGCTCCTCGAGGTAGCGGATCAGCTTCAGCTGCAGCACGCTCGCGTAGTCGTTGCGCGCCAGGCCCGTCATATGGGCCAGGTGCAGCGCCTCGGTGACCTCGCCGTAGACGTCGAGCTGGAGCTGGCCCGCCGCGCCGTTGCCGACCCGGACCGGCTGGGAGCTCTCATAGCCGGGCAGCCAGGTCAGCTCGGCCTCGGCCAACTCCCGCTCGCCCGCGATGCCGTACATGATCTGCAGGTTCTCCGGGTCGCCCGCGACCGCGCGCAGCAGCCATTCGCGCCAGGCGCGTGCCTCCTCGCGGTAGCCGGTGCGCAGCAGCGAGGAGAGGGTGATCGCGGCGTCCCGCAGCCAGGTGAAGCGGTAGTCCCAGTTCCGGACGCCGCCGATCTCCTCGGGGAGCGAGGTGGTGGGCGCCGCGACGATGCCGCCGGTGGGGGCGTAGGTCAGCGCCTTGAGCGTGATCAGCGAGCGGACCACCGCGTCCCGGTAGGGGCCGTGGTACGTGCAGTGCTCGACCCACTCGCGCCAGAACGCCTCGGTGGCCTCCAGGGCGACCTCCGGCTCGGGCAGCGCGGGCGGCTCGTTGTGCGAGGGCTGCCAGCTGATGGTGAAGGCGATCCGGTCGCCGGGGCCCACCGTGAAGTCGGAGTAGGTGGTGAGGTCCTTGCCGTAGGTGTCGGCCTCGGTGTCCAGCCAGACGGAGTCCGGGCCGGCGACGGCTACGGTGCGGGTGTCCACCCGGTGCACCCACGGCACGACCCAGCCGTAGGAGAACCGCATCCGCAGCGCGGAGCGCATCGGCACCCGGCCGCTGACCCCCTCGACGATCCGCACCAGTTGCGGGGCGCCGTCACGGGGCGGCATGAAGTCGATCACACGGACCGTGCCGCGCGGAGTGTCCCACTCCGATTCCAGCACCAGCGAGTCGCCGCGGTAGCGGCGGCGGTCGGCGGCGGGCGGCCGGCTCCCCGAGGGGAAGGCGGGCCCGAGGCGCCAGAAACCGTGTTCCTCAGTGCCCAGCAGACCGGCGAAGACGGCATGGGAGTCGAACCGCGGCAGGCACAGCCAGTCGACCGTGCCGTCCCTGCAGACGAGGGCGGCGGTCTGCATATCACCAATCAGTGCGTAATCCTCGATACGCCCGGCCACGTGCATTCCCCATTCGAACGGCCGTACCACCCCGGAGGGCGCTTCTTACGGTCTCGGAAATTCTGACGAGCTCTTGTTCCGGGGGCGTGCTGGTGGTGCCGTGCCGGGTGGCTCGCATGCGTGCGTCCGATGAGGATACGACGGACAACGGTGATCCGCTTGAGCCCGTCCACATCGTGGCTCGCATCTCGCGGCCGATCGGGTGGCCAGGTCACGCATGGTGTTCGGGCGGTTGCGCAGACCGAACGCGGGAACCAGGTCATCACCGGCCGCCCCGAGGCGCTGATACCCTGGTAGCCCGTGGAGCGGCGGGCACAAAACCCCCGAACCATCAGCGACGGCACCCCCCGAATCCGGAGCGGCTGCCGTACGCACCCTCACCACGCGACCACGGGAGCCCCCTCTTGGCCATTGCCGCTAAGCCCATGACGACCAAGCACCTCTTCGTCACCGGGGGTGTCGCCTCCTCACTCGGCAAGGGTCTTACCGCCTCCAGTCTGGGGGCCCTGCTGAAGGCGCGCGGTCTGCGCGTCACCATGCAGAAGCTCGATCCGTATCTGAACGTCGACCCGGGCACGATGAACCCCTTCCAGCACGGTGAGGTGTTCGTCACCAACGACGGCGCCGAGACCGATCTGGACATCGGCCACTACGAGCGCTTCCTCGACGTCGACCTCGACGGCTCGGCCAATGTGACCACCGGACAGGTGTATTCCACCGTAATCGCCAAGGAGCGGCGCGGTGAGTACCTCGGTGACACCGTGCAGGTCATCCCGCACATCACCAACGAGATCAAGCACCGGATCCGGCGCATGGCCACCGATGACGTGGACGTCGTCATCACCGAGGTCGGCGGCACCGTCGGCGACATCGAGTCGCTGCCCTTCCTGGAGGCCGTCCGCCAGGTCCGGCACGAGGTCGGCCGGGACAACGTCTTCGTGGTGCACATCTCGCTGCTGCCCTACATCGGCCCGTCCGGTGAGCTGAAGACCAAGCCCACCCAGCACTCGGTGGCCGCGCTGCGCAACATCGGTATCCAGCCGGATGCGATCGTGCTGCGAGCCGACCGCGAGGTTCCGACCTCCATCAAGCGCAAGGTCTCGCTGATGTGTGACGTGGACGACGCGGCCGTGGTCGCCGCCATCGACGCCAAGTCGATCTACGACATCCCCAAGGTGCTGCACTCCGAGGGCCTGGACGCCTATGTCGTCCGCAAGCTGGACCTGCCCTTCCGCGACGTGGACTGGACCCAGTGGGACGATCTGCTGCGGCGGGTCCACCAGCCCGACCACGAGGTCACCGTGGCGCTGGTCGGCAAGTACATCGACCTGCCCGACGCCTACCTCTCGGTCACCGAGGCGCTGCGCGCCGGCGGCTTCGCCAACAACGCCCGCGTCAAGATCAAGTGGGTCACCTCCGACGACTGCAAGACGGCCGCCGGCGCCCGGGACCAGCTCGACGGCGTGGACGCGGTCTGCATCCCCGGCGGCTTCGGCGACCGCGGAGTGATCGGCAAGGTCGGCGCGATCACCTACGCCCGGGAGAACAAGCTCCCGCTGCTGGGCCTCTGTCTCGGACTGCAGTGCATCGTCATCGAGGCCGCGCGCAACCTCGCCGGCATCGAGGGCGCCAACTCCACCGAGTTCGAGCCCGCCACCACCGACCCGGTGATCTCCACCATGGCCGAGCAGCTCGACATCGTCGCGGGCGAGGGCGACATGGGCGGCACCATGCGGCTGGGCATGTACCCGGCCAAGCTGGCCGAGGGCTCGATCGTCCGCGAGGTCTACGACAACCAGCCGTACGTCGAGGAGCGCCACCGCCACCGCTACGAGGTCAACAACTCCTACCGCGGTGAGCTGGAGAAGAAGGCCGGGATCGTCTTCTCCGGCACCTCTCCGGACAACAAGCTGGTCGAGTACGTGGAGTACCCGCGCGAGCTCCACCCCTATCTGGTCGGCACCCAGGCGCACCCCGAGCTGCGCTCCCGCCCGACCCGTCCGCACCCGCTCTTCGCGGGCCTGGTGAAGGCGGCGGTCGAGCGACAGACCGCTGGTCAGACGCGTACCGCCGGGGCCTGACCGATACGGTTGACGGGGGCGGGCGGCCGGCGCGGCCCGCCCCCGTCAACCGCACGCGGAAAGGACGCTGAGGCAAGCATGCGTATCCAGGACACCCCCGAGGAATGGTCGGTCACCGCCACCGCCACGCCGTTCACCGGCAACAAGACGAGCGTGCGCACCGACGAGGTGGAGATGCCCGACGGCAGCCGGGTCAACCGCGACTACCAGGTCCACCCCGGCTCCGTCGCCGTCCTCGCCCTGGACGAGGACGGCCGCGTGATCGTGCTGCGGCAGTACCGGCACCCGGTCCGTCAGCGGCTGTGGGAGATCCCGGCCGGTCTCCTGGACATCCCGGGTGAGAACCCGCTGCACGCCGCCCAGCGGGAGCTGTACGAGGAGGCGCACGTCAAGGCCGAGGACTGGCGCGTCCTGATCGACGTCTACACCTCGCCCGGCGGCTCCGACGAGGCCGTACGGATCTTCCTGGCCCGGGAGATCTCCGCGGCCGAGGGCGAGCGGTTCGAGGTCGCCGATGAGGAGGCCGACATGGAGCTGGCCCGGGTGTCCCTGGAGGAGCTGGTGCGCGGCGCGCTCGCGGGCGAGCTGCACAACACCTGCCTCGCGATGGGTGCCCTGGCGCTGCAGGCCGCGCTCTCCGGGGACGGCATCGACGCCCTCCGCCCGGCCGACGCCTCCTGGCCGGCCCGCCCCTTCGCGGCGTAGACCCACTGAGCAGGCGCGCGGGCCATTGAACGGCGCAGACCCACTGATGTGACGCATACGCCCCCACCCGGTCCCGGCGAAGATCCGATGGAGTGATTTTCGGTACGTGCCGTGGGCCTGGAGTGCCGGGTACCTGACGCGGAGTGAACTACGCTCATAGTGGCCCCGGCCGCAGTGGCGCGGCGGGCTCGTAAGCGCAGGTGGACGGGAGTGGGCCCGTGGCGGAGCAGGCGGTCGACACCGAGGGGGAGCCGGCGGCCCCAAGGAAGCGGCAACCGCCGTCCGCCACGCCCGCTTCGTCCGTTTCCGGCCGTCCGCCGGAGGCCCGTTCCGATCGTTCGCCGGAGGACCGTTCCCACCGTTCGCCGGAGGACCCGGCGCCCTCGTCCGACACCCCGCCGCGGCAGCGCTCCGCGGCCGGGCGCGCGGACGCGCAGGACGGCGGGGTGTGGAGCGGGGCGACCCGGGCCGTGCTGTTCGCGGCGGCGGCGACCGTGGGGCGGGGGTTCGCCGGGCGGCGGCGGGAGCTGCTCTCGCTGCGGGCCGATATCGAGCGCGCGGGCCTGGACACCCTCGCAGGACGTAAGGCCGCCCGCAGCCGGGTGCTGCTGATCGCGGGCCGCCCCGGCTGGGGCCGTACGGCGCTGGCCGAGGAGCTCGCCCGGCGGCTCGCCGACGACTATCCCGACGGAGTGCTCAGCGCCCGGCTGACGACCTCCGCCGGCGACCCTGTCCCCACCGAGCGCACCGCTCGTGAGCTGCTCGGACGGCTCGGCGTGACCGCTCCGCCGGGCGCGGACGAGGACGACCTGAGCGAGGCGCTGCGCACGGCGCTGGACGGCAGGCGGGTGCTGTTGCTGCTCGACGACGTGGCCGGGGCCGAGCAGGTGGACGCGCTGCTGCCCGACGAGCCCGACTGCCTGGTGGTCGCCGTCTCGCGCGGCCCGCTGACCGGGGTGCCGGATGTGCGGCCGTGCACGGTGGGTGGGCTGGATGTGAGCGCGGCGGTCGGACTGCTGGCGCAGTACACCGGCCCCACCCGGATCACCTGCGATCCGGTGGCCGCGCAGTCCCTCGTCGAGGAGTGCGCGGGCCAGCCCGCCGCGCTCGTCCTGGTCGGCGGCTGGCTCGCCGCCCGCCCCCAGGCGTCGGTCGCCGACGCGCTGGCCCGGCTGCGCGAACTGCCGCCGGACGACGGTGATCTCGACCATGGCGCCCGCCCGCTGATCCGCGCCTTCCGGCTGGCCTATGCCGCGCTGCCGTCCGCCGCCGCCCGGATGCTGCGGCTGCTGGTGCTGGCGCCCGGTGGATCGACCGACGCCCAGACCGCCTCCGCGCTGGCCGGATGCTCGGTGGCGGACGGCGAGGCGGCGCTGGAGGGCTTCGCCGCGTACGGGATGCTGCGTCCGCGCGGGCCGGGCGACTACCAGGTGCCCGGCTGTCTCGATCCGCTGCTGCGGGAGCGGCTGGCGGGCGAGGAGCGCCCGGCGGAGGTGGAGCTGGCGCGGGCGCGGATGCTGGAGCGGGCCGTACGGCAGCTGCACGCGTGCCGGCTGGCCGCCGAGCCCGCCGGTTCGCCGGGCCGCAAGAAGCTGGCCGGGATGCCGAAGCCGCTGCGCTTTTCGTCGTCGGCCCAGGCGGCGGAGTGGCTCGAGGCCCGGCTGCCCACACTGGTCGAGGCCGCCCGGCTGGCCGTGGAGACCGGTGAACTCGACACCCTGGCACGGCGGTTGGTGGCCGCGCTCACCCACGCCCTCACCGCCCACCGGGGTGCCGAGGGCGCCGCGGTGGAGCTGTACGGGCTGCATGAGCTGGTACTGGACGTGGCCCGGCGCCGCGACCTGCCGGTGGAGCGGGCGGCCGCGCTGCTGAACCTCGGCGATCTGGACGGCGGGGCGGGCCGGGTGGACCAGGCCCTCGCGCGGTACAAGAGCGCCCTGGAGGCCGCCCGCGCGTCAGGCGATCCGTATACGACCGGGCGGGCGCTGGAGTCGATCGGCGGCATGTACCAGGAGCTGGAGGACTGGCACCGGGCGGCCGACTGGTACGGACGCGCCCTGGAGCTGCGGCTGAGTCGCCGCGATCTGTCCGCGGCCGCCCGGATGTACGCACGGCTCGGCACCGTTCATGGCTACGCCGGGCAGTGGGGCGAGGCGCTGCGCGACTGGCGCGCCGCCGCGGCCGCCTGCCGCCGGGCGGGGGACCGGCCGGGGTACGCACGGGCGCTCAGTGGCGCCGCGGGCGCCCAGGAGCGCACCGGGCGGCCGAGGGATGCGCTGCGCACCTGGGCGGAGGCCGCCGCGGCCGCCCGGACCTGCGGTGACACGGGGCTGCACGCCGATCTGGCGCACCACGCGGCGGACGCGATGGACCGGCTCGGCGGGGACCCGGCGGTGGCGCGGTCGCTGCGGCGCACCGCCCGTAAGAGCGCCACGGAGGGGGCGGGGGACACGGGTCCGACACCTCGGAGTGGCGAAGGAGACCCCGCCGACCTACGAAATCAGTAGTGGTCTTCCAAAAGATTGATGCATTGCAAGGCTAGACAGCGCGACGTCCTTCATTAGACTGGCCGTACCGCGATTGTTGCGGTCGTCTCCGGCATGCGGACGCGTTCCGGTTTGCCTGTCTATGGTCGATGGTGTATCGACCGTGGCCGGCTATGGCGATATGTTCCTTTCCTCCCATTCAAGGACCGTGATCGACGTGAAGGTCGGTATCCCCCGCGAGGTCAAGAACAACGAGTTCCGTGTGGCCATCACCCCGGCCGGTGTGCACGAGCTGGTCCGAGGCGGCCATGAGGTCGTCGTGGAGCAGAGTGCGGGCCTCGGCTCCTCCATCACGGACGAGGAGTACACCGCCGCCGGTGCGCGCATCCTCGACACCGCCGACGAGGTCTGGGCCACCGCCGACCTGCTGCTGAAGGTCAAGGAGCCCGTCGCGGAGGAATACCACCGGATGCGCAAGGGCCAGACGCTCTTCACCTATCTGCATCTGGCCGCCTCCCGGGCCTGCACGGACGCGCTGCTGGAGTCCGGCACCACCGCCATCGCCTACGAGACCGTCGAGACCGCGAACCGCGCCCTGCCGCTGCTCGCGCCGATGTCCGAGGTCGCGGGCCGGATCGCGCCGCAGGTCGGTGCGTACCACCTGATGCGCTCGGCCGGCGGCCGTGGTGTGCTGCCCGCCGGGGTGCCGGGTGTGGCCGCCGCGCGGGCCGTGGTCATCGGCGGTGGCGTCTCCGGGTGGAACGCCGCCCAGATCGCCATCGGCATGGGCTTCCACGTCACCCTGCTCGACAAGGACATCAACAAGCTGCGCGAGGCCGACCGGATCTTCGGCACCCGGGTGCAGACCATCGCCTCCAACGCCTTCGAGCTGGAGAAGGCCGTCCTCGAGGCCGACCTGGTCATCGGCGCGGTGCTGATCCCGGGCGCCAAGGCGCCCAAGCTGGTCACCAACGAGCTGGTGTCCCGGATGAAGCCGGGAAGTGTCCTTGTCGACATCGCGATCGACCAGGGCGGCTGCTTCGAGGACTCCCGCCCCACCACCCACGCCGAGCCGACCTTCGCGGTCCACGACTCGGTCTTCTACTGCGTCGCGAACATGCCCGGCGCGGTGCCGAACACCTCCACCCACGCGCTCACCAACGCGACGCTCCCGTACATCGTGGAGCTGGCCAACCGCGGCTGGCAGGACGCGCTGCGCCGGGACGCCGCGCTGGCCAAGGGGCTCAACGCCCATGAGGGACAGGTCGTCTACGGCCCGGTCGCCGAGGCGCACGACCTGCCCACGGTCGAACTGAGCTCGCTGATCGGCTGAATGACGCTCGGAGTTCACCGGCCCGGCCGCCGGAGCGGGTGAACTCCGGTTGCCGGACGGTCAACCCGAACCGTCAACCACATGTCAACCATGGGCATCCGGCCGGGTCTTGTCGAAGGATGAGGCCCGGCCGAAGGTGTGTCCGCTGTGCCCCGTATCGCGTGCGGCCCATGGCTCGGCCAACTCGCCCTAAATGCAACTATTCAGACGCTTTATGCGGCGGTGAAATCTCCGCGGCGCCGTTCACACGCCCTTGACATCGGGGTGTTCGATTGCCGACACATCATGCCGTGTCCGGTGGATTGTGTTGCTGAGGACCGCCGACACGCCATAGAGTCGCCAACCGTCGGCATGGTGTCACGCTGACCTATAGAGAAATTTCCTGGTCACCAAGGAGGTAGGACGACTTGTGAATGAGTCGACATTTTCTCCCGGGGGTGGTCAACCAGGACCGGCTGCGCGGGGCCAGGGCCCCTCGGGGCTCGAGGCTGTCGGCTCCGTCGCTGTCCGTACCTTCGCAACCCACCAGAGCCCGACGACAGCCCACCAGAGCCACAGCATGGACGGCCATCACGTGAACGCCATGGCCGGCGACCAGGGGGGCACGGATCCCGCCCGCTTCGCCGACTACGACGACCTCCCCGACGGGCACTTCTACGACCCGGACGCGGAGTACGAGCCAGACCCCGAATACGCGGCCACGCTCGCGCCCGACGCTGCCCGCCAGCGCCGCGAGCGGATCGGCCCCACCGGGCGCCCGCTGCCGTACTTCCCGATCCCGGGGCCGCTGACCGATCACGGTCCAGCGAAGATCATCGCGATGTGCAACCAGAAGGGCGGGGTCGGTAAGACCACCTCCACCATCAACCTGGGCGCGGCCCTGGCCGAATACGGCCGCCGGGTGCTGCTCGTCGACTTCGACCCGCAGGGTGCCCTGTCGGTCGGCCTCGGGGTCAACCCGATGGAGCTCGACCTCACGGTCTACAACCTGCTCATGGAGCGGGGCATGTCGGCCGACGAGGTGCTGCTGAAGACGGCCGTGCCCAACATGGACCTGCTCCCCAGCAATATCGACTTGTCGGCCGCCGAGGTGCAGCTGGTGAGCGAGGTCGCCCGGGAGTCGACCCTGCAGCGCGCCCTCAAGCCGCTGATGGCCGACTACGACTACATCGTCATCGACTGCCAGCCCTCGCTCGGTCTGCTCACCGTCAACGCGCTCACCGCGGCGCACAAGGTGATCGTGCCGCTGGAGTGCGAGTTCTTCGCGCTGCGCGGTGTGGCGTTGCTCACGGAGACGATCGAGAAGGTCCAGGAGCGGCTCAACCCCGACCTGGAGCTGGACGGCATCCTCGCCACGATGTACGACTCGCGCACCGTGCACAGCCGTGAGGTTCTCGCCCGTGTGGTCGAGGCGTTCGACGATCACGTCTACCACACGGTCATCGGCCGCACGGTCCGCTTCCCCGAGACCACGGTCGCGGGTGAGCCGATCACCACGTACGCGTCCAACTCCGTCGGTGCCGCCGCCTATCGCCAGCTCGCCAGGGAGGTGCTCGCCCGGTGTCACGCCGAGTGAGTCTGCCGGGAGCCGACGAACTGTTCCGCACCACGGGAGGGATGGGGCTCCAGTCCTCCGCTCCCGCCTCCGGGCGCCGCCAGGCGAACGGCGAGGGCCCCCGGGTGCCCCCGCCCGCCACCGACCCCGACGCCGAGGCTCGGGAAGGGCTGGAGCAGCGCCCGGACGGTGAGCAGTCCGGCTCGGGCGAACACACGGGACGCGAGACGGCGGCTTCCCAGGACGCGGTGGGCGAGCGGCGCCCCGGGGCCGGGGACCGGCCCAAGGGCCGCCAGACGCAGGGCGGTTCGGTTGCGGCCGAGCAGAGCGGCCAGGCCCGCCGCCGCGCCCGGGCGGCGAACCGTCGGCCCAGCGGGCGCGAGCGCCACGACGAGAAGATCACGGTCTATGTCTCCGCCGAGGAGCTGATGGACCTCGAGCACGCGCGGCTGGTGCTCCGCGGCGAGCACGGGCTCGCCGTCGACCGCGGCCGGATCGTCCGCGAGGCGGTCGCGGTCGTCCTCGCCGACCTCGAGTCGCGCGGCGACGCGAGCATCCTGGTGCGCCGCCTCCGCGGCCGTTGACCGGGCCGGGCGATAGCCTGCCCGGTCGTACGGGCTGCCCCGCCCGGCCCTGAGCACCCTGGACCGCGATGCCGACGAACGACGACTCCGCCCCGCCGCCCCGCCCTCCTCGCCGCACCCTCGGCCGAGGCCCCGGCGCGGCGCTCCCCGACACGGGCCCGGACCGTCCCTCGGAGCGTCCCACCGCGCCCCCGCCGCCACAGACGGCCTCTCAGCGCCCCGCGCCGCCGCCGCCTGAGCCGACCTCGCCCCAGGCGCCCGGAGAGCCGCAGAACGGCGCTCACGCGGCCCGTGAGGCTACTGCTGAGCCGGAGGCCGAGCCCGAGGCAGGCGCGGCGGCGCCGGGCACCGCTGAGCCGGAAGCCGAGCCCGAGGCGGACGAGGCGGCCCCGGAGGGCCGCGCCGCGCCGGACGCAGGGCCCGGGGCACACGAGACGGCACCGGAGCGAAGCGCCGCGCCGGACGCGGGACCCGAGCCGCCCCCGGCGGTCACCGAGCCCACTGGCCCGGTCCCAGCGGCCACTGAGCCCGCCGTCCCGGAAGAGCAGGCCGTGCCGCGGGGCGAGCCGGAGCCGGTGCATGCGCGGGCCGATCTCGACGTGGCGCCCTCCGCGGGCGGGCACGGTGGCGACGCGGCCGTGGCCGGGGCCGGGAGCGACGCGGGTGACGGGACGGAGCCGAGCGGCGGGAGTGACACCGGCGGCGGGACCGGCCCGGGTCAGGCGCGAGGCGGCGAGGCGCAGGCCGAGGACGGCGGCCATCGGTTCACCGTGCGGCTGGCCAACTTCGAGGGGCCCTTCGACCTCCTCCTCCAGCTGATCTCCAAGCACAAGCTGGACGTCACCGAAGTCGCCCTCTCCAAGGTCACCGACGAGTTCATGGCCTATATCCGGGCCATGGGGCCGGACTGGGACCTGGACCAGACCACCGAGTTCCTCGTCGTCGCGGCGACCCTGCTGGACCTTAAGGCGGCCCGGCTGCTGCCCGCCGCCGAGGTCGAGGACGAGGCGGACCTGGCACTGCTGGAGGCGCGCGACCTGCTCTTCGCGCGGCTGCTCCAGTACCGCGCGTACAAGCAGATCGCGGACATCTTCAACGACCGGCTGATCGCCGAGGCCGCCCGTTACCCCCGTACGGTCGGCCTGGAGCCGCACCACGCCGAGCTGCTCCCCGACGTCGTCATCAGCATCGGCCCCGAGGGCTTCGCCAAGCTGGCCGTCAAGGCGATGCAGGCCAAGCCCAAGCCGCAGGTCTACATCGACCACATCCACGCCCCGCTGGTCAGCGTCCGGGAGCAGGCCGAGGTGGTGGTCGCGCGGCTGCGGGAGCTGGGGGAGGCCACCTTCAGCACGCTCACCGAGGACGCTCCCGACGTCCTTACGGTCGTCGCGCGCTTCCTGGTGCTCCTGGAGCTCTACCGCGAGCGCGCGGTCCTGCTCGACCAGCCGGAGGCGCTCGGGTCGCTCATGGTCCGCTGGACGGGCGAGGCGGGGCGGGAGCCGCTGGTCACCGACGAGTTCGACCAGGAGGCCCAGGCCACACCCCAGGCGGAGTCCCAGGACAAGCCCCGTAAGGAGACGGCCACGCCGGAGCCGGAGCCGGAGAAGGAGAAAGAGGAGGTACCGAGTTGAGCGAGCAGCGGACACCCGCCGGGCTCTCCGAGGTCGCCGAGCTGGACCTCAAGCCCGCCCTGGAGGCCGTCCTCATGGTCGTCGACGAGCCCGCCACCGAGGAACACCTCGCCAAGGTGCTGGCGCGGCCGCGCCGCGCCGTCGCGGACGCGCTGCGCGAGCTGGCCGACGAGTACGCGACGCAGGGCCGGGGCTTCGAGCTGCGGCTGGTCGCGGGCGGCTGGCGCTACTACACGCGCCCGGCCTACGCCGCCGCCGTCGAGGGGTTCGTCCTGGACGGCCAGCAGGCCCGGCTCACCCAGGCCGCTTTGGAAACCCTCGCGGTGGTCGCGTACCGTCAGCCGGTCAGCCGTTCCCGTGTCTCGGCCGTCCGCGGTGTCAACTGCGACGGCGTGATGCGGACCCTCCTGCAGCGGGGACTGGTCGAGGAGGCGGGCACGGAACCCGAAACAGGTGCGATCCTGTACAGGACGACGAACTACTTCCTGGAGCGGATGGGCCTGCGAGGGCTGGACGAGCTTCCGGAGCTCGCACCGTTCCTCCCCGAGGCGGACGCGGTCGAGGGCGAGTCCCAGGAGGGCGTGCCGTCGTTCGATCCGGACGCCATCGACAGCGATGACGCGCACGACGACGTAGAACACCGAGCCCGTAGCGGCCACTCTCAGACGGAAACTTGATGCGAAGCAGCGGCAGGAACAGCAGGGGCAGCGGCAGCGGTAGCGGCGGCAACAACTACCGGGGCGCGGGGAACCGGCGCGACGAGCAGCAGCAGCGCGCCGGCCGCCCCCGCCCCGAGGAGCGCCGCTACGACGTGGGCGGCGGCTCCCAGGCGGGCCCCGGCCCCAAGGCGGGTCCCGGCCCCAAGGCGGGTCCCAAGGGAGGCTCCCAGGGCGGCCCCAAGGGCGGCGCGGCCAAGAGCGGTGCCCCCAAGGGCGTCGGCGGCCGCGGCCGCAAGCCGAACGCCCCGGCCCGTCCGCGCGAGTACGAGGCGCAGATGGAGGAGCGCAACCGCGCCCGCCACGACAAGCCGCGGGTCGCGCTGCCCAAGACCTTCGGCGAGGTGGAGGGCGAGCGGCTGCAGAAGGTCCTCGCCCGCGCCGGGATGGGCTCGCGCCGCGCCTGTGAGGAGCTGATCGACCAGGCCCGGGTCGAGGTCAACGGCAAGATCGTGACCGAGCAGGGGCTGCGCGTCGACCCCGAGAAGGACGAGATCAAGGTCGACGGGCTGACCGTGGCCACCCAGTCCTACCTTTTCTTCGCGCTGAACAAGCCCGCCGGTGTCGTCTCCACCATGGAGGACCCCGACGGCCGCCAGTGCCTGGGCGACTATGTGACCAACCGCGAGACCCGGCTCTTCCACGTCGGCCGGCTCGACACCGAGACCGAGGGCATCATCCTGCTCACCAACCACGGCGAGCTGGCCCACCGCCTCACCCACCCCCGCTACGGCGTGAAGAAGACCTATCTCGCCGCCATCCAGGGCCCGCTCCCGCGCGACCTCGGCAAGCGGCTCAAGAGCGGCATCGAGCTGGAGGACGGCTACGCCCGCGCCGACCACTTCCGTGTGGTGCAGAACACCGGCAAGAACTATCTGGTCGAGGTGAGCCTGCACGAGGGCCGCAAGCACATCGTGCGGCGGATGCTCGCCGAGGCCGGCTTCCCGGTCGACAAGCTGGTGCGGACGGCCTTCGGCCCGATCGCGCTCGGCGACCAGAAGTCCGGCTGGCTGCGCCGGATGACCAACACCGAGGTCGGCATGCTGATGCGCGAGGTCGACCTCTGAGGGCTGCGGGCCCCTTCGCGGCCCGGGACCGCTGACGGCCCCGGCCGTCGGCGGCCCGCCGCGTCTCGCCCAGCGGTCGCCCCGGGAGCCTGTCGGACCCGCTCGTTAGGCTGATCGGGAATGCGGCCGACGACGCGGCCGCACCCGACGCACGACAGGCACAGCGCGCACAGGGAGCGAGACGTGGCGGTACGAGCGGTCCGCGGGGCGGTCCAGCTGGAGCGGGACGAGCCGGAGCACATGCAGGAGCAGGTCTCCGCGCTGCTGACGGCCATCCTGGGGCGCAATGCCCTCGACCCCGACGATCTGATCAGCGTGTGGTTCACGGCCACCCCCGATCTGCACAGCGACTTCCCCGCGGCCGCCGCCCGCAAGCTGGGCATCACCGATGTGCCGCTGATCTGCGCCCAGGAGCTGGACATCGAGGGGGCCATGCCCCGCGTCGTCCGCATCCTGGCGCATATCGAGACCTCCCTGCCCAAGTCCGAGATCGCCCATGTCTACCTCGGCGCCGCCGCCGCCCTCCGCAAGGACATCGCCCAATGAGAACCGCGCTCGTCATCGGCACCGGCCTGATCGGCACCTCCGCCGCGCTGGCCCTGGCCGGCCGCGGCGTCCAGGTGCACCTCGCCGACCATGACGCGGACCAGGCCCGCACCGCCGAGGCGCTCGGCGCCGGGACGCAGGGCGAGCCCGAGGGGCCCGTGGACCTGGCGATCGTCGCCGTGCCCCCGGCGTACGTGGCCGGGACGGTGGCCGATGTGCTGCGCCGCGGCATGGCCCGCGGCGTGCTGGACGTCGCGAGCGTCAAGGGCGGCCCGCGCCGCGAGCTGGAGGCCCTCGGCTGCGATCTGACCCGCTACATCGGCACGCATCCGATGGCGGGCCGGGAGCGCTCCGGGCCGCTGGCCGCCACCGCCGACCTCTTCGAGGGACGGCCGTGGGTGCTCACGCCCACCGGCGGCACCGACACCGAGGTGCTCAACCTCGCGCTCGAGCTCGTCGCGCTGTGCCGGGCCGTGCCCGTGGTGATGGAGGACGAGGCCCACGACCGGGCGGTGGCGCTCGTCTCGCACACCCCGCACCTGCTCTCCAGCATGGTCGCCGCACGGCTGCAGGACGCCGATGAGACGGCGGTGCGGCTGTGCGGGCAGGGCATCCGCGACGTGACCCGGATCGCGGCCTCCGACCCCGCCATGTGGATCGACATCCTCTCCGCCAACCCCGGCCCGGTCGCCGATGTGCTCGCCGCCGTCGCCTCCGACCTCGACGAGACGGTGCGGGCGCTGCGCGCGCTCCAGTCCGCCGACGAGGCCAAGCGCGGCGACGGCACGGCCGGTATCGAGGACGTGCTGCGCCGGGGCAACGCCGGGCGCGAGCGGGTGCCGGGCAAGCACGGCGCCGCCTCGGCCGTCTATGAGACCGTGACGGTGCTCATCGGCGACCAGCCGGGCGAGCTGGCCCGGATCTTCGCCGACGCGGGCCGGGCGGGCGTCAACATCGAGGACGTCCGGATCGAGCACGCCACCGGCCAGCAGTCCGGTCTGATCCAGCTGATGGTCGAGCCCTCGGCGGCCCCGGGGCTCACCAAGGCCCTGCGGGAGCGGGGATGGTCCATCCGGCAGTAGCGGCGGAGCCGGCCGCCGGGCGCCCCGGGAGGACCGGGGCCGTCCACAGGGGTGCGAAGCCGCCCGTGGGAAGCCAGTAACCTTGTCCGAGGCTCACATGGCCCGTTCAACTCAGCCCCGTGCACACGAAAGGTGTCTGTCACCGTGGAAACCGCCGCCCGGACCGCCCCGGCAGCAGTGATTGTCGCGATCGACGGCCCCGCAGGCACGGGTAAGTCCAGTACTTCGAAGGCCGTCGCCGCCAAGCTGGGCCTGGGCTACCTGGACACCGGCGCCCAGTACCGGGCGATCACCTGGTGGATGGTGACCAACGGCATCGACGTGGATGACGCCGTCGCCGTGGCCGACGCCGCCGCCAAGCCCCACATCGTCTCCGGTATCGATCCGGCCGCCCCGACGATCAGCGTCGACGGCACCGATGTCTCCGGGCCGATCCGCACCCAGGAGGTCACCTCGCGGGTCAGCGCGGTCAGCGCGGTGCCCGAGGTGCGGACCGTGATCACCGAGCTGCAGCGGACCATCGCCGCCGAGGCGCCGCGCGGCATCGTGGTCGAGGGCCGCGACATCGGCACCACGGTCCTCCCGGACGCCGACATCAAGATCTTCCTGACCGCCTCCCCGGAGGTCCGGGCGGCCCGCCGCAGCGGTGAGCTGAAGGGCAAGGAGGCCGCCGACCTGGCCGCCACCCAGGCAGCCCTGGCCAAGCGGGACGCCCTGGACTCCGGCCGTAAGACCTCGCCGCTCGCCAAGGCGGACGACGCGGTCGAGGTGGACACCTCCGAGCTCACCCTCGACCAGGTCATCGAGTGCGTCGTCACTCTCGTCGAGGAGAAGCGGACGGTCGCATGAGCGCCACCGACGCGACGCTTCCCAGCGCGGCCGGGGCCGTCGTGGCGCGGCGGATCGGCATCGGCCTGATGTACGGGCTGTGGCGGCCCCGGGTGCTGGGCTCATGGCGGATCCCGTCCGCCGGGCCCGTCATCCTCGCGGGGAACCACTCGCACAACATCGACGGCCCGATGCTGATCGGCACCTCGCCGCGGCCGGTGCACTTCCTGGTCAAGAAGGAGGCGTTCGTCGGCCCGCTGGACCCGTTCCTGCGCGGTATCGGGCAGCTCAAGGTGGACCGTTCGAGCGCCGACCGCGGCGCGATCGGCCAGGCCCTCGGGGTCCTGGAGCGCGGCGGGGTCCTCGGGATCTTCCCGGAGGGCAGCCGCGGCGAGGGCGACTTCGCGTCGCTGCGCTCGGGGCTCGCGTACTTCGCCGTGCGCTCCGGTGCGCCGATCGTGCCGGTGGCGGTGCTCGGCACCGCCACCCCGCGCGGCGGCGACGGGCGGGCCAGGGCGCTGCCCCGGCTGCGCAGCAGGGTCGACGTGGTGTTCGGCGACCCCTTCGAGGCGGGAGACGGAAGCGGCAGGCGGACGCGGGCGGCCCTGGACCAGGCCACCGAGCGCATCCAGAAGCGGCTGGGCGCACATCTGGGCACCGCCCGGCGGCTGACCGGCCGCCCAGACCAGACATGAGATCCGCGAGCCCTCAGGGGCGGCCGCGGTATTGAGGGACGACGAGGAAATCTTCATGAACGACCAGATCCACAGCGGCGGCGACGAGCACGGGGAGCTTGGCGACGCCGAGTACGCGGAGTTCATGGAGCTCGCCGTGCAAGAGGGCTTCGACCTGGAGGAGGTCGAGGGCGACCTCGCCGCGGCGGGGCATGGCCCGCTGCCGGTGCTGGCCGTCGTCGGCCGCCCCAATGTCGGCAAGTCCACCCTGGTGAACCGGATCCTCGGCCGCCGTGAGGCGGTCGTGGAGGACCGCCCCGGGGTCACCCGCGACCGGGTGACCTACGAGGCCGAATGGTCCGGCCGCCGCTTCAAGGTGGTCGACACCGGCGGCTGGGAGCAGGACGTGCTCGGTCTCGACGCGTCCGTGGCGGCCCAGGCCGAGTTCGCGATCGAGGCCGCCGACGCGGTGGTCTTCGTCGTGGACGCGACGGTGGGCGCCACCGACACCGACGAGGCCGTGGTCAAGCTGCTGCGCCGGGCCGGAAAGCCCGTGGTGCTGTGCGCCAACAAGGTCGACGGGCCCAGTGGCGAGGCGGACGCCGCGATGCTGTGGTCGCTCGGCCTCGGCGAGCCGTACCCGGTCTCCGCGCTGCACGGCCGTGGCACCGGCGACATGCTCGACGCGGTCCTGGAGGCGCTGCCCGAGGCCCCGGCCCAGACCTTCGGGGCGACGCTCGGCGGGCCGCGTCGCATCGCCCTGGTCGGCCGCCCGAACGTGGGCAAGTCCTCGCTGCTCAACAAGGTCGCGAACGAGGAGCGGGTGGTCGTCAACGAGTTGGCGGGCACCACCCGCGACCCGGTCGACGAGATCATCGAACTCGGCGGCATCACCTGGAAGTTCGTCGACACCGCCGGTATCCGCCGCCGGGTCCACCTCCAGGAGGGCGCCGACTACTACGCCTCGCTGCGCACCGCGGCCGCCGTGGAGAAGGCGGAGGTCGCGGTGGTGCTGATCGACGCCAGTGAGTCCATCAGCGTCCAGGACCAGCGGATCATCACGATGGCCGTCGAGGCCGGGCGCGCGCTCGTCATCGCGTACAACAAGTGGGACACCCTCGACGAGGAGCGCCGCTACTACCTCGAGCGCGAGATCGAGACGGAGCTGGGGCAGATCCAGTGGGCGCCGCGGGTCAATGTCTCGGCGCGCACCGGCCGCCATATGGAGAAGCTGGTCCCGGCGATCGAGACGGCGCTGGCCGGCTGGGAGACCCGGGTCCCCACCGGGCGGCTCAACTCCTTCCTCGGCGAGATCGTCGCCTCCCATCCGCATCCGATCCGCGGCGGCAAGCAGCCGCGGATCCTGTTCGGGACGCAGGCCGGCACCCGGCCGCCGCGGTTCGTGCTCTTCGCCTCGGGCTTCCTGGAGGCGGGCTACCGCCGCTTCATCGAGCGGCGGCTGCGCGAGGAGTTCGGCTTCGAGGGGACGCCCCTGCAGATCTCGGTGCGGGTGCGCGAAAAGCGCGGCCGCAAGAGGTAACGGCGGCGGCGCGCGGTTGACGCCATCCCGGCCCCGGACGCACCGTCCGGCGGCGGGGCGGCGGCGCTCGGCGCGCTCAGCGGCGGGTCGGTCCCGGCCCGCCGGGCGCGCATGACGGCACCACGTCAGCAGGTGTCCACGTCAGCGGGTGTCCACATCACCAGGTGTCCGCGTCAGTAGTGTCCACGTCAGTAGGTATGGCCCCGCTCCTCGTCCCGGCCGGGCGGCAGGGCGGGGAGATAGCCGCGGTAGTAAAGCTCGTCGGTGTGCCAGGCCCCGCTGTGGCTGTCCGGGCGGCCGTGGCCGCCGCTGACGAGGCCCCGGGGCTGGCCGATGGCGGCGAACGCCACGAACTCCATGTTCTCCTCGTCCGAGCGGTCGCCGGGCAGCGCCCGGAACAGCCTGCGGTACTCCGCGTACAACGCGTCGTAGATCGGCGTGGCGGAGTGGCGCCAGGGATCGTGCGCTGCCTCCAGGGCGGGGCGCATGGCCGGAATGCAGCCGTATGACGGGGATCGGTAGGAGAGGTCGTATGCGTGCACGTATGTGCCAACGACCCGGCCGCCCGTCGGATGCGGCATCGGTGGCGAATGGGCTGCCCACCAAGGGTCGCCGAGGTCCGGTGGGAGGTCCGGGACGGCGGAGGTCATGTGCCCGCGAGCGGCATCGAGGCACCGACCAGCGCCCCGCGCGCCGCGGCCCGGTCCAGCGCCGCGCGCAGCTGGTCCTCGCGAGGCTGGGTGCCGATCGTGCCCGCGGCCGCGGCGTAGATCAGCACCTTCCGGGTGCGGCCGACGGCGCTCCGCCAGCCCTCGCTGAGCGGCATCGGGCTGTGCGCCTGCCACCAGGCCACCGGGCGGCCGCCGCCCGGCGCCGGCATCAGCACCGCGTGCAGCCGCCCCGTGGCCAGCAGCACCGACCAGCCGGGGTTGGGCGCGGGCGGCCGGCTCAGGTCGACCACCGGGGCGAACCCCTGTTCGCTGAGGAGCTGGAGGAACTCGTCGCCGTGCCCGGGTGAACCGGGGCGGATGATCGGCGCGGTCGGCTCCACCACCAGTGCCGGGCACGCCTCCTGACCCACCAGCACCACTCCGCTGGTCACCCCGAGCACCGCCTGCTGGGGCACCGGTGCGTGGCCGGACGGTGCGTGACCGGACGGCGCTGAGGTGTGGGAGGCGGTGGCGGGAGACGCGGGCGACGGAGCCGGGGCGGGGTAGGCGGGCGGGGCGGCCGGGGCGGGGAAGCGCGGCGCCGCGGCATGCGCGGCGGCCGCGACGGGCGGCGCGTACGACGGCGCGGTGTCCTCACCCGTGATGGACCGCACCGCACCGCGCAACTGGTCCTCGGAGACCGGGACGACCTGGGAGGGGACGCAGGTGGCGTGCGCGAAGGCCAGCACCGCCGTCTCCTGCCCCACGAAGAGCACGGTGCTGGTCCGCTCCTGCTCGGTGTTGCCGGGGGTGCGGCAGGACGTGCAGTCGTAAGCGCCCGGGGCGTTGTCCCCGGCGAGCAGCCGGTCGGCTTCTTCGTCGCCGATCTCGGCGCGTACGTCATTGCTGACGTCGAGCATGCGCGGCACGGGTGGCTCCTCGGTCTCGGTGGGTGCGCGGGGTGGGTCCCCGGCTCATACGTAGACAACGGGCCATGCGGGGCGGGGGTCACGCGGCCCGGCCGCCCCGGGGTCTGATGCGCCGTCGGGCCGGAAAGTTCCCCCGACTTCACACCGATTGCGCATCTGTTGGGGCACAAGAAGGTGATGAAACCCAACCCTGCGCCACCTTTATCGGTCTTACACCGTGGTAGGCGGACGACACACCCGTCCGCGGGGAAGCCATGGGATACGGGGCCGGATGCACATCTCTTTCCTTATTCACAACGCGTACGGGATCGGCGGGACGATCCGGACCACGTACAACCTCGCCCGTTCCCTGGGAGAGCAGCACGATGTGGAGATCGTGTCGGTGTTCCGCCACCGTGACCAGCCGATCTTCGACCCCGGTCCGCGGGTGCGGCTCAGCCATCTCGTGGACATCCGGAAGAACAGCCCCTCCTACGACGGCGCCGACCCGGACCACGGCCGCCCGGCGGAGGTCTTTCCCGCGTCCGAGGGCCGCTACAAGCAGTACAGCGCCCTCACCGACCGCCGTATCGGGGACCATCTCCGCGGCCTCGAGGCCGATATCGTTGTCGGAACCCGCCCCGGGCTCAATGTCCACATCGCCCGCGAGGCCCGCCGCGGTCCGGTACGGGTCGGCCAGGAGCATCTGACGCTCGGCACCCACTCCAAGGGGCTGAAGCGGGCCCTGCGCGCCGTCTATCCCCGGCTGGACGCGGTGACCACCGTGACCGAGGCCGACGCGCGGACCTACCGCGACCAGATGCGGCTGCCCGGCGTCCGGGTCGAGGCGGTCCCCAACAGCGTGCCCGAGCCCGGTCTCGAGCCCGCCGACGGCACCGGAAAGTGGGTCGTCGCGGCCGGTCGGCTGGCCCCGGTGAAACGCTACGACCTGCTGATACACGCCTTCGCGAAGGTCAGCGCGGCCCGCCCCGACTGGCGGCTGCGGATCTACGGCGGCGGCGCCCAGCACGCCAAGCTGCGCGCCCTCATCGACCAACTCGGCCTCTACAACCACGTCTTCCTGATGGGCCCGGCCAATCCGCTCGACCCCGAGTGGGCCAAGGGCTCCATAGCCGCCGTCACCTCCAGCCTGGAGTCGTTCGGCATGACCATCGTGGAGGCGATGCGCTGCGGCCTTCCCGTGGTGTCCACCGACTGCCCGCACGGGCCCGCGGAGATCATCGACAACGGGGTGGACGGCCGTCTCGTGCCCACCGGCGACACCGACGCCATCGCCGCCGCGCTGCTCGACCTCATCAACGACGACGAGCTGCGCCAGCAGATGGGTCAGGCGGCGCTGAAGGACTCGGCCCGCTTCGACCCCTCCCGGGTGGCCGGGCGCTACGAGACGCTGTTCTCCGGTCTGATCGGCCGCAGCGGGCTGCGGGGCTCCCTGCACCGCGCCCGCGGCTCCCTGCTCAGTGGCGCGTTCGCCACCAAGGACTCCCTGCGGAAGGTGCGTGTCGCATGAGTGCAACGGCACAGGCAGCGCAGCACGTCGAGGAGGACAGGATGAGTGAGGTCCCCGAGGCCGCCCCTGTCCGCGCCGACTGCGTGGCGGACTCCGCCGGAGGGCTCACCTTCCACATCGCCGACGGGACCCGGCCCGGCCCGGGCGGCCACGACGACTGGAGCGGTGCGCTGGTGCTGGTCCGCCGGGGCGCGGCGGACACTCCCGACGGGGAGGTGCGGCTGCCGCTGGGCCCCACCGCGGACGGCCGGCTGCAGGCCGCCCTGCCCAGCAATGTCGCCTTGCCCGAGGGCCGCTGGGACGTCCATGTGGCCTACCGGGACACCGAGCCGCAGCGGCTCGCCCCGGGCCTGAACGATTTGCGCTCGCTCGTCGACCGCCGGCCGGGGCCGAGCACCTCCCCGCTGTCCGTCCGCATCCCCTACACCACCAAGCACGGCAATCTCTCGCTGCGCAGCTGGCGGCGGGCGCCCCACGCCGAGGCCGGGGAGATACGGCTGGAGGACGACACGATGGCCGTCCGGGGGCGGCTCTACCGCGTCGCGTACCCGTCCGAGTGGCTGGCCGAGGCGGTCGTCGAGGCCCGCTGCCGCCGGGGCGCCGCCCCGGTGTGGACGGCGCCGCTGGTGGTGGACGGCCCGGACTTCTCCTTCACGCTCTCCTACGCCGAGCTCGCGCGGAGCTGGGACGGCGGCGCGCACGTCTGGGACCTGTGGCTGCGCCCGGCGGACGAGTCCATGGCCCCGGCCCGGCTCGCCCGGATCCTGGACGATGTCGCGGACAAGAAGGAGATCTTCACCTACCCGCCGCGCACGGTGACCGGTCGGCACGGGGAGGCGCAGGCCCAGCCGTACTACACCCGGGACAACGATCTGGCGGTGCGGATCGAGGCGCCCGCCTGATCCCAGCAGAGCAGCCAGGCGGGCAGGGGAAGCTTTGCGGACCGGGACTGTCCGCAAGCGGTGGCAGACTCGGCCGCATGCTGGAGACCTCGGCCCGACTGCTCCGCCTGCTCTCCCTGCTGCAGGCCCACCGCGAATGGTCCGGCGCGGATCTCGCCGACCGGCTCGGGGTCACCCCGCGCACCGTGCGCCGCGATGTGGACCGGCTGCGCGAGCTCGGCTATCCCGTGCACTCCACGCCGGGCACCGGCGGCGGCTATCAGCTGGGCGCGGGCGCCCAGTTGCCGCCGCTGCTGCTCGACGACGAGGAGGCGGTGGCGGTCGCGGTGCGGCTGCGCCAGGCCGCGGGCGGCGGGGTCGAGGGCATCGAGGAGACCTCGGTACGGGCCCTGGCCAAGCTGGAGCAGGTGTTGCCGGACCGGCTGCGCCGCCGGGTGGGCGCGCTGAGCGCCTTCACCGTGCCGCTGTCCGGCTGGAGCCCCGGGCCCGGGGTGGACCCTGGGGTGCTGACCGAGCTGGCCGCCGCCTGCCGGGACTGCCATCAGCTCCGCTTCGAGTACCGCGACCACGGCGGTGCCCTCACCCGCCGTAGTGCCGAACCGCATCGGCTGGTCGCCGCGCAGCGCCGCTGGTACCTGGTGGCCTGGGACGTCGACCGCGCCGACTGGCGTACGTACCGGGTCGACCGGATCACCCCGACCCCGCCGCACGGCCCCCGGTTCACCCCGCGCCGCCCGCCCGCCGAGGACATCGCCGCCTATGTGGCCCGGGGCATCACCACCTCGGTCTACTCCCAGCGGGCCACCGTGCTGCTGCGGGTGCCCGCCGAGCGGGCGGCCGAGCGGTTCTCGCCCTTGGTGGGGGTGCTGGAGGCCGTCGACGAGCACAGCTGTCTGCTGCGCACCGGCGCTTCCAGCCCCGATCTGCTGGTGCTCCATATCGCGCTGAGCGGCTTCGACTTCGAGGTGCGCGAGCCGGTGGAGCTGAACGACTACATCCGGGAGATCAGGGACCGCCTGGATCGGGCCCTGGGCTGATCGAGCCCCGCGCCTTGAGCTGCTGGTCCTTCTCCTGCTCCAGGCTCGCCACCTCCGGATGGTGCAGATCGAAGGCCGGGGACTCGGAGCGGATCCGGGGCAGCGTGGTGAAGTTGTGCCGGGGCGGGGGACAGGAGGTCACCCACTCCAGGGAGCGGCCGAACCCCCAGGGGTCGTCGACCTCCACCTTCGCCCCGTACTTGGCCGTCCGCCAGACGTTGTAGAGGAACGGCAGGGTCGACAGGCCCAGCAGGAAGGAGCCGATGGTGGAGACGGTGTTGAGCGCGGTGAAGCCGTCCGCCGCCAGATAGTCGGCGTAGCGGCGCGGCATCCCCTCCACCCCCAGCCAGTGCTGCACCAGGAAGGTCGTGTGGAAGCCGGTGAACAGGGTCCAGAAGTGGATCCGGGCCAGCCGCTCGTCCAGCAGCTTGCCCGTGAACTTGGGCCACCAGAAGTAGAACCCCGCGAACATCGCGAAGACGACCGTCCCGAAGACCACGTAGTGGAAGTGGCCCACGACGAAGTAGGTGTCGGTGACATGGAAGTCCATGGGCGGTGAGGCCAGGATGACGCCGGTGAGCCCCCCGAAGAGAAAGCTCACCAGGAAGCCGACCGCCCACAGCATCGGCGCCTCCAGGGACACCGAGCCGCCCAGCATGGTGCCGATCCAGTTGAAGAACTTCACCCCGGTCGGCACCGCGATCAGAAACGACATCAGGGAGAAGAAGGGCAGCAGCACCGATCCGGTGGCGAACATATGATGGGCCCAGACGACCATCGACAGTCCGGTGATGGCCATGGTCGCGCCGATCAGCGTCACATAGCCGAAGATCGGCTTACGCGAGAAGACCGGGATGATCTCGGTGATGATGCCGAAGAACGGCAGCGCGATGATGTAGACCTCGGGATGGCCGAAGAACCAGAAGAGGTGCTGCCACAGCAGCGGCCCGCCGTACTGGGCGTCGAAGACCACCGCCCCGAACCGCCGGTCCGTCTCCAGCGCCAGCAGCGCCGCCGCCAGCACCGGGAACGCCATCAGGATCATGATCGAGGTGAAGAGGGTGTTCCAGGTGAAGATCGGCATCCGGAACATCGTCATGCCCGGCGCGCGCATCGCCATGATGGTGGTCAGGAAGTTCACCGCGCCCAGAATCGTCCCGAAGCCCGACAGCGCCAGCCCCATGATCCACAGATCGGCGCCGACACCGGGGGAGCGGATCGCGCTGTTCAGCGGGGCATAGGCGGTCCAGCCGAAGGCCGCGGCGCCCTGCGGCACCACCAGACCGGTCAGCACCATCAGCCCGCCGAACAGATACAGCCAGTAGGACAGCATGTTGAGGCGTGGGAAGGCCACATCGGGCGCGCCGATCTGCAGCGGCATGATCTCGTTGGCGAACCCCGCGAAGGCCGGGGTCGCGAAGAGCAGCAGCATGATCGTGCCATGCAGGGTGAACGCCTGGTTGAACTGCTCCTGCGAGACGACCTGGAGGCCCGGACGGGCCAGCTCGGCGCGCATCACCAGCGCCAGCACGCCGCCGACCAGGAAGAAGCCGAACGACGAGATCAGATACAGATGCCCGATCTTCTTGTGGTCGGTGGTGGTGAGCCAGTCCACGAGCACGCTGCCCTGCCGCGTCACCCCTGCCGGACCGGCGGCCCGCGCGGTGTCTGTCGCCATCGGGGCTCCTCTGCGTCCTGGGCGGGTATCGCCATGATCGCGCGGCCGCTGCCGCGAGCCGTGGAGCTGCCCGGAGCGTCACTCCCTCGGGGACAGCAGCGGCCCGAGTGGCCCAAGGTCCAGATTGAGATCCGAGGGCGCGATGCCGTAGCGCTCGCAGAGCGTGCCCATCCGGTCCTCCAGCAGCATCAGCGTGACCCCGATCCGCTCTTCCTGGTCCTCGGTCAGATCGCCCTCGTCCACCCGGCGCAGCGCCTGCCGCTCCATGAGCTGGCGCAGCAGCTCAACGACGGTCAGGACCAGCTTCATCAGGTCGCGTTCGACGGTGTCCTGGTCCAGCTCCACCTTGCGGCTCACGGTTCCTCCCAGGGGGACGGGACATTGGCGTTGACCGAGCTGATGAGGGCGCGCAGATCGATGCGGACCAGATCGACGTCGGCGATCCGCAGGGTCAGATCACCGGTGATCACCACGCCGCCGGCGAGCAGCCGGTCCAGCACGTCCACCAGGGCGATCTGCTGATGGGCCAACGGGCCCTCCGGGGCCATCGTCATCCCTCGGCCCCCGCGCTCCCGGCCCTGTCCGGGGCAGCGGCCGCGGCGTTCTCGTCCGGGGCGGTGAAGGAGTACGGCGCCCAGGGGCCGGTCAGCTCCACCCGCAGCGCGGCCGTGCGCCCGGCCAGCTCACCGACCCGCTCGGCGAAGGCGGCGCTGTCCTCGCGCCGCACCAGATACGCGGCGTTCAGCACATTGCGGTCGGAGACCCCCGACAGCCGGGGGTCCTGCGGCGGATGCAGCCGGGCCCGCTCGGCCAGCCCGCTGAGGGTGTCGTGCACCAGCCGCGCGCCCTCCTCCGTATCGCCCCAGCGCTGCTCGGCCGCCTGCCGCTGTGCCTTGCGGCGACGCAGATAGTCGCGGCCGGACATGCCGCCCGGGGTGTTCGGGATTCCGGCGGGCGGCCCGTCGGGCGCGGGCGGTTCCTGGAGCGCGGGTGGCTCCGGAGGCGCGGGCGTCGCGGCGTACGCCTTGACGCCCCATTCGACCCGGCCCTCCAGCCGGTCCAGCGCCGAGGCGAACCGCTCCCGGCCGGTGGCGAGCAACCGCCGCAGCCCCTCCTCGCCCTGGCAGACGGTGGCCAGCCGGACCGGTATGACACAGGATTCGGCGCCGACGGTGTCGACCACCCGCTGATGGGTCCGGGCCACCTTCTCCAGCCAGGCCATGTCCTCCAGCCGCTCCCGCAGCGGGCCCTCGTCGAAGTCCTCGGCCGGTACGGCGCCCGCCAGCACGGCGAGCCCCTGATGGCGCACGGCCACCACCGGTTCGCCCGCGACACCGGGCACGTCCTCCAGGGCGGTGAGGGCGTCCAGGGCGGCCTCCGGCGCGGCGGTGTCGCGCACGACCGCGTAGGCGTACCGCAGTCCTTCGGTCATTCGGCGCTCTCCCGGTTCTCCCCGCTGGTCACCTCGGTCTTCTCCTGGCCGTTCACCCCGGTCCGGGCGCGTGACGAGAGCGAGGGGTCGTGCTCCCACCAGTCGATGCCCATCTCCTTCGCCTTGTCGACCGAGGCCACGATCAGCCGCAGCTTGATCGTGAGAAGTTCGATGTCGAGCAGGTTGATGCGGATATCGCCCGCGATCACCACACCCTTGTCGAGCACCCGCTCCAGGATGTCGGCGAGGTTGGCCCCGCCCTCACCACGGCTTGCCAGCCCGTACGACCCCGAGGAGCCGAACGACGACGCCGGTGAGCCATACGCACCGGCCGTCGGGGCCACACCGCCCCGGGTGGTCACAGAGTCCCGTTCGCCCACTGGCGTGCCTCCTCCAACCGGTCGAGCAGCGCGTCCTCCTGCCGCTCGAACTCCTTCTCGTCGATCACGCCCTGGTCGAGCTGGGCCTCCAGCTCGGCCAGGGCGCGCTGGATGTTGGCCGGGTCGTAGTACTCCCGCTCCGCGGCGGCGACGACCTGCCTCAGCACCCAGCCGATCATCAGCATCAGGACTCGACGAAGCTGTACGGCGGTAGCGGACCGTTGATCCGCAGCTTCAGCCAGGGGTGGGTCTGCTCCACGTCGGCCGCCGCCGTCAGCAGCGGATCGGCGCCGTCCTTGGCGAGCAGCAGGGACAGGCTGAGGAACCAGCCGCCGCTCTCCGGGCCGGGGCGCACGTCCTCGGCGGCCGGGGCCAACGCCTCCTCCACCAGCTTGGCGTCCCGCACCTCACGGGCCCGCACGGCGCTCGCCATCAGCTCGCCGAAGCGCACCCGTTCCTCGTAGGTGCCGCCGCCGGCCGCCCGGTTGGCCTCCGCCATCACCCGCAGCTCCGGCTCCTCGGCGAGCACCTGGTGGAGCACCGCGTCCTCGTCGTGTACGACCTTGACGTTGTACTCGACCCGGTCGGACAGCCGGCTCAGCTGGTCCTGGTAGCGGTCGGCGTGCTCGGCCAGCACGCTGCGGACGTCGTCGTCGCTGGAGGAGACGCTGCCGAAGCGCATCGGCAGCACCGGGCGGGAGTCGCTCACCTCGGCCAGCACATGCTGATGGGCCAGCAGGTCACGGCGCCGGGGCTTGAGCTCCGGCGGGCAGTCGCTGACGATCGCGGCCAGCTCGCCCTGGTTCAGCGCCCGGACCGGCAGCGGGGGTCGCCGATGCCCAGCAGCCGATCGCCCAGGTCCCGGACCTCACCGCGCGCGATGCCGTAGACATACGTGGTCATGCGGACTCCTCGGACTTCCTCGGCGCCGCCTTACGGGCCGGACGCCGGCGGCGAGGCTCCTCCTCCTCGTCCTCCTCCGACGGCCGGATCGCGTCGGCCACGGACTGGGCGGCCTTGGAGACGGTGTCGCCGGCGCCGGACAGGGCGCCCTTGGTCTTGCTCCGCGCCCCGTTCTCGGTGATGCCCTCGACGACCTCGGGCAGGCCGGGGGACTTGTTCGGGCCCGACTCCAGGTCGAGCCGGTTGCATGCCTCGGCGAATCGCAGATAGGTGTCGACGCTCGCCACCACGATCCGGATGTCGATCTTGAGTATTTCGATGCCGACCAGGGAGACGCGGATGAACGCGTCGATCACCAGGCCTCGGTCGAGGATGAGCTCCAGGACGTCGTACAGGCCGCTGCTGCCGCCCCCACCCCTGGATTGCTGTGCCGGGACAACGGTGGTCATGTCGGGTGTTTCCTCTCGTGTTCGGTGGGCGTCCGGATCGCCGCCGCCGTCAGCGACGGTCGCTCCGGCCGCGCTCGTAGCGGGTGAGGCGGCGGTATCCGGTGAGCAGGCCGTCCGGGTCGAGGGTCACCTCGTACAGGGCCATCAGGCTCATCGTCTCCGGCACCCGCGCCAGCTCCACCACCTCGGCCTCCAGCAGCCACCCCTCGTCGGTCCGCTCCAGACGGGGGAGGGACTCGGGTACAGGCCCGTCAGCTCGACGAGCTGTTCACGGGCGGCACGCAGGAGTGCCAGCGGGCTCGGACCGCCGGCCGCCGTCTTCTCGGGGGTTTCATCTGATCTGTCAGTCATGTTGGCTCCGGTGGCGGCGGGTACCGCGTCCCGGTGGGCGTAAACCTCGACGTTCGGCCCCGAGGTCCCGGCGATTTGTGGTGGAATTGTGCGCTCCGGAGGGGTCCGGGCAGCGCTTTTCCGGCCGCTGTGCGAATTGCTCGAAAGATCTCGGCGGTCTCCCGCCGTCCATACCGGAGCCGGTCGTTTGACGCGGGATATCGACGAAAACTCGCAATCATCTTCGAGGGGTCAACACAAGCCCCGGAAGAGTGATGAAGTCGCCCACAAACCCGGGCGTGTTTTCTGTGACACAAGTGTGACGAATGGCGGCCGTGAGAGGCATGAGGCAGTGGCAGTCCTTCGCCACTCTGGGTTTGCCCCGCGTGGGGAGCGACCTACGGTGGCGTCATGGGACCTGTACCGAACCATCCGGCCGAACCCGACGACGACCTCGACAGCTATGTGGGCCTCGATGCCCGGACCGCCGAGGAGAGGGCCCGCGCACGCGGCTGGAGCACCGTACGGACGCTTCCGCCGGGCGCGATCATCACGATGGAATACCTGCGCGGGCGGATCGACTTCGAGGTGGACGACGGCACCGTGAAGCGGTGCTGGCGCGGCTGACCGGCCCGGATCCGCGCCGCTGGCCGGTGCGCCCGGCGCGGACACGACCACGGCCCCGGACGCTCTCGCCGGAGCGTCCGGGGCCGTGGTGTGGCCGGTCGGCGCGGGGGAGGGGGTGCGTACCGCCCCGCGGCGTGGTGGGTGGCTCAGCCTCCGGTGGCGGTCCGGCCGCGGGAGGCGCCGGACGGGCCGAAGGGCGTCGTGGCGCGTGACACCCGGTCGGCGTGCGGCGGCCGGCGGCTGCCGACCGGGGTGACCGGAGTGCGCTCGGAGCGCACCGTGTGCTGGCGGACCGGGTGGTGGGGCCGCGTGTCGGGGCCACGGCCGGTGGCGACGCCGGGCCGGACCACGGCCACCGGCTCGCGGGCGGGCAGCTCGTCGTCGCGGGCGGCGCGCGGGGTGGCCAGCGGGGTCCCGGCGACCGGGCGGCCGGACGGCACCGGCGCGGGCGCCCAGCCCTCGCGCATCCGGCGCCACAGGGTCAGCAGCAGCACCTCGGCGCGGGCCATGGCGGGCTCCAGCCACGGCAGCGCCAGCAGCACCAGCACTCCGGCGGCCCAGCCCAGCACCACATCGCTCAGCCAGTGGGTGCCGAGGTAGACGGTGGTCATGCCGACCCCGAAGGCGAAGCCCGCGGCGATCAGCGAGGCGACCCGGCGCGCGACGGGGGTGGTCGCCAGATAGGCCAGAATCCCCCAGGTGACCACGGCGTTCGCGGTGTGACCCGAAGGAAATATATCGCCGGTGCCCCACATCTCATTGGAGCCGACGGTGGTCGCGTAGTGCGGACCGAGCCGGCCGAAGCCGATCTTCACCGCGCCCACGGTGGCGTTCAGCAGCAGCAGGGAGGTGCCCAGCGCCAGCAGCGGGCGCAGGGTCCGCTGCCGGTAGCAGCACCATCCCAGCCAGGCGGCGACGGCCACCGCGGTGGGTCCCCGCTGGCCCATGACCACGAAGTAGTCCAGGAAGGTGTGGAACTCGGGCCACTGCTTGTAGGGCCTGAAGAGCATGATCTGCCAGTCGAGCTTCACCAGCCATGAGGTGGTGAGCACGCCGATCACGGTCGCCGCGTAGACCGCCAGCGTGGTCCCGAGCAGCCAGAAGCGTGTTCGGGTCATGCGCGGTCGCGCGAGATCGGGCCTTCGCTCCTCTGACGCGGGGAGCTTGTCTTCGGTACGCACCTAATCGACGTTACATTGCGTGACAGGCGGGTTCAGTCGATCAGGTCGCTTTGTGATGACGATGTGATGTGGAGTGCGTCTCGTCCACGGCTTTTGGCCGCGCCCTTTCCAAGGAATGCGTGGGCCCCGGGAACTTTTCTGCTCCCGGCCTTCCAATGGGCGTGTCTCAGGGACTTTATGGATTTCTTACAGGGCGTGTTTATCGCTTATTAGCCACGGCGTTCCCGGAAGTTTCCCCAGGCGTCGCCGGGCGGCCGGGGATGATCGTCCGCAGCGCCCGGCCCGGCCGGAAGGGGTGGCCGGATCATGGCGGTCCGGAGCCATGCAGCCAGAAGGCCCCGTACACCGCCGAGGCGAGCCCGGCCGATCCCAGGACCAGCGCGGTGCGCACCGGGCGCAGCCGGGCCAGGGCGACGGCGATCGGCAGCAGCAGCGGGAAGGCCGGTATCAGCAGCCGGGGTTTCGAGCCGAAGTACCCCTTCGCGGCCAGCGCCAGGACGAGTACCGCCCCGCCGTAGGCCAGCAGCGGCAGGGGCTGGCGCTGCCGCACGCAGCGGATCGCGAGCCAGATCAGCGCCCCGACGCCGAGCAGCAGCCCGAGCCCGCCCACGAAGGGCGGCTCGATGAGCAGCCCCCCGATGAAGCCCGCGAAGGCCAGGCCGCCGTCGAAACCGTTCCCCCAGCCGTTCTGGACGTCGAAGTAGCCGGTGACGCTGCCGGTCCGGGCGGCGACCCACACCACGTACCCCAGCCAGCCGAGCGGCGCGAGCGCGACGCCCGCGAGCAGGCCCCGATCAGTGCGCCACGCCTGGCGCCGGCGCCCTTCTGGCAGGAGCTCCACCGCGGCCGCCACCCAGAGCGCCGCGACCACCGCCGCCCCACCGGCCGGGTCAGCCCCGCCAGCGCCGCGAACAGCCCCGCCCACAGCCACCGCCGGGTGAGCGCCGCATAGACCCCCCAGGCGGCCAGCGCCGTGAAGAGCGACTCCGAGTACGCCATCGACTGGACGATCCCGACCGGCAGCACCCCCCACAGCACGGCCAGCGTGAGGCCCACTCGCCGTCCGTACAGCAGATCGCCGATCGCGAAGATCCCCCAGGCGGCGAACAGGGACGTGACCCAACTCACCAGCAGTCCGGCGTCGGCCGCGTCCAGCGGGGCTATGGCCGATATCACTCGCTCCAGCGCGGGGAGCAGGGGGAAGAACGCCAGGTTGGAGTGGACCGCGCCGTCGGACAGATGGACCGTGTAGCCGTACCCCTCCTCGGCGATGCGGGTGTACCACAGCGAATCCCAGCGCGCCGAGAGGAGCTGGTGCGGGCTCTTGTCCGCGAAGGCCCCCAGATCGCGAGAACCACGAGCCCGAGCAGGCGCGTCCCGGCGTAGGCGAGCAATGCTGGAGCGGCCCGGCGCAGCGCGGCCCGAGCGGCGCGGCCCGGTCGGCCGTCGTCGCCGAGCGGCGCGGTGCCGGCCTGGGCGAGATCAGTCACGGCGACGATTATCAGGGATGTCCAGGACCGCCCGCGGGGGGCTGTGGACAACCCTCGGCGGAAGGGCCGCGGGGGCTGTGGACAACGGAGGGCGAACGCGAGACGGCCGCCGGGGGGTCACAGGAGGGACGGCAGAGAGACGGGGGACAAAAGGGGAAGTCCGGAACGTACGCCTCCGTAACCCTCCGCGGTGTGCTCCCAACATGACCTGCGGCACACGGCCCGCGTGGGGACTCGCGTACCCTGACCTCTCACTCGCGCCTTCGCCACCGGGGTCACCCGGACGTCCCTACGACGTGACGTACCGCCCCTCCGACGGCGGACCGCGAGCGCAAGACCCAGGGAGGTGCGTACATGTCCGGGACGACCACGGCCCGCACTCGGCGGACGGCGGGCGTTCCCCGGCAATGGCGCGGCACCGAGGCGGGCGGCGGGGCGAACCGCTGGGTCGTGCTCCTCGTGCTCTGCGTCAGCCTGCTGCTCGTCGCCGTGGACGCGACCGTGCTGCATGTCGCGGTCCCCGCCGTGACCGAGGACCTGCGCCCCGGCGCGATGGAACTGCTGTGGATCGTGGACATCTACCCACTGGTCTGCGCCTCGCTGCTGATCCTCTTCGGCACCCTCGGCGACCGTGTCGGCAGACGGCGCGTCCTGCTGCTCGGCTATGGGCTCTTCGGCGCCGCCTCCGCGCTCGCCGCCTTCGCACCCTCCCCCCAGATCCTCATCGTGGCCCGCGCCCTGCTGGGCGTCGGCGGCGCGATGATCATGCCCGCGACGCTGTCGATCCTGCGCCAGGTCTTCCCGGACCGCCGGGAGCGGGCGCTGGCCATCGGCGTCTGGAGCGCGGTCGCCGCCGTCGGCGCGGCGGTCGGCCCGCTGCTCGGCGGCTTCCTGGTGGAGAACTTCTGGTGGGGTTCGGTCTTCCTGGTCAACCTGCCCCTGATGATCGTGGCGCTGCCCGTCGGCCGCTGGCTGCTGCCGGAGTCCACCGGCGACCGGAACGGGCCCTGGGACGTGCTGGGCGCGGTCATGGCCGCGTGCGGGCTGTTCTGCGTCGTCTTCGGCGTCAAGCGGATGGGCAGCGGCGCGGATCCGCTGGAGGACGCCGTGACCACCGTCCCGCTGCTGTTCGGGGTGGTCCTGCTGGTGCTCTTCGTGCGCCGTCAGCGCCGCCGTACGCATCCGCTGGTCGACCTCAAGCTGTTCGCCCGGCCCGCCTTCTCGATCTCCGTCGGCTGTATCGTGCTCGCCCTCCTGGCGCTCGTCGGCCTGGAGCTCATAGCCGCCCAGTACCTCCAGCTCGTGCTCGGGCTCACCCCGCTCGAGACGGGTCTGCGGCTGCTGCCGCTCACCTTCGCCGCCATGGCCGCCGGGCTCGTGGGGTCCCGGATGCTCCAGTGGCTGGGCCCGCGGGTCATGGTCGCGATCGGCTTCGCGCTCACCGCGCTCGCTGTTCTCTCGCTGACCGCCATGGGCCAGTCCGACCGGCCCGCCGTGCTCGTCGGCGGCTTCATCGTCCTGGGCTTCGGCCTGGAGACCACCCTCTTCAGCGCGTACGAGTCGATGCTCAACGAGGCGTCGGCGGGTTCCGCGGGCGGCGCGGCCGCCATCGGCGAGACCTCGTACCAGCTCGGCGCCGGTATCGGCATAGCCCTCCTCGGCAGCGTGATGAACGCCGCCTACAAACCCGGCGTCTCCTCGGTGCCCGGCGTCCCCGCCTCGGCCAGCTCCGACGCGAGCCAGTCGCTGGGCGCCGCGTACAAGGTCTCCGACCGGCTCGGCGGCCACGCCGGAGAGGCCCTGCGCTCGGCCGCCCGCGGCGCCTTCGTCCACGGTCTGCATGTCACGCTCGCGGTCAGCGCCGGTCTGCTGCTGATCGGCGCGCTCGCCGCGCTGCGGCTGCCCAAGGCCATGGAGTGCGCCGCCGACGACGAGGAGCCCGCCCAGGGCCCCGACCAGCGGGCCCAGGGCGGTACGGACACCCCGGCCCGGCGCGACCGCGCCACCGTCGCCGCCGAGTCCTGACCGATCCCGCCCGAGTCCCGCGCGACTCTCCAGCCCGGCCCTGCCCTCGTCCCGCTGCGGCCTGCCCGAGTCCGGCCCCGGGCCTGCCCGCGTGCTGCCCGTGTCCTGGTGGCGCGGTGTGTGCGGGTCTGGACGTCAGGGGTTACCCGGCCGTAGCGTCGGATCGACCGGGCTGATCACCTCGGCCGCCGGGCGAAGGACGCGCCCCGGCGACCGGTATCCGCCCGGCGACCCGGACCCGCATCCACCGGAGGCCGCCACCCATGTCCGCTGGCACCCTGCCGTCGTTCGATCCGCGTGACCCGCTGGGGCTCGACGATCTCCTCGACCCCGAGGACCTCGCGGTCCGCGACACCATGCGGCAGTGGGCCGCCGACCGTGTGCTGCCGCATGTCGCCGACTGGTTCGAGCGCGGCGAGGTGCCCGGCATCCGGGAGCTGGCCCGCGAGCTCGGCTCCCTGGGCGCGCTCGGGATGTCCCTCACCGGCTACGGCTGCGCGGGCGCGAGCCCGATCCAGTACGGCCTGGCCTGTCTGGAGCTGGAGGCCGCCGACTCCGGGATCCGCTCCCTGATGTCGGTGCAGGGCTCCCTGTCCATGTACGCCATCCATCGCTTCGGCTCCGAGGAGCAGAAGCAGCAGTGGCTGCCCCGGATGGCCTCCGGTGAGGTCATCGGGTGCTTCGGGCTGACCGAGCCCGACCATGGCTCCGACCCGGCGGGCATGCGCACCTACGCCAAGCGGGACGGCTCGGACTGGGTGCTCACCGGCCGCAAGATGTGGATCACCAATGGCTCGGTGGCCGGGGTCGCGGTGGTCTGGGCCCGCACCGACGAGGGCATCCGCGGCTTCGTCGTCCCCACCGACGCGCCCGGCTTCTCGGCCCCCGACATCAAGCACAAGTGGTCGCTGCGCGCCTCGGTCACCAGCGAGCTGGTCCTGGACGAGGTGCGGCTGCCGGCCGACGCGGTCCTGCCCGAGGTCACCGGGTTGCGGGGGCCGCTGAGCTGTCTGGGCCACGCCCGCTACGGCATCATCTGGGGCTCGATGGGGGCCGCCCGCTCCGCCTTCGAGGCGGCGCTGGACTACGCGCGCGACCGCGAGCAGTTCGGCCGGCCGATCGGGGGCTTCCAGCTCACCCAGGCCAAGCTGGCCGATATGGCGCTGGAACTCCACAAGGGGATCCTGCTCGCCCACCATCTGGGGCGGCGCATGGCGGCGGGACGGCTCCGCCCCGAGCAGGTCAGCTTCGGCAAGCTGAACAATGTGCGCGAGGCGATCGAGATCTGCCGCACGTCCCGGACGATTCTGGGCGCCAACGGGATCTCGCTGGAGTATCCGGTGATGCGGCACGCCACGAATCTGGAGTCCGTGCTCACCTATGAGGGCACCGTCGAAATGCATCAACTGGTGCTGGGCAAGGCGCTCACCGGAATCGACGCCTTCCGGTGAGCGGCCCCGGGCGCCAGGCCCTGTGCGGGCCTAGCTCTGGTTGAAAAAGCCCGTGGCGTGGCCGGCCGGGCCGCTGACGATCTGGTAGTCCGCGGGGGTGAGGAGGAAGACGCGGTTGGCCACCCGGTCGATCGAGCCCCGCAGCCCGAAGATCAGCCCGGCCATGAAGTCCACCACGCGCTTGGCGTCGGCCGACTCCATCGTCGTGAGGTTGACGATGACCGGAACGCCCTCCCGGAACATCTCGCCGATGCCGCGGGCATCCCGGAACCCGTCCGGGGTGACCGTGGCGATCCGGGTGCCGTGGTCCTGCGCGGTCTCGTCGGCCGCCCGCGCCCGCGGGTCGGTCATCCAGGAGTCGCCGGGCTCGGACCCCTCGGCGTAGTCGTCGTCGTAGTAGCGCTCGTCATCGCTGTCGTCGACGAGGCCAAGCCAGGCACTTGCCTTGCGTACCGATCCCATAGACGCCTCCTCTCCCTGATGGTGTGTACCGTCCGCCCCTCTATGGTCGTCCATGATGCGGATGGTCTGCCACGTGGATTGCGGCCGCACAGGGGATTCGTGACGTTACTGGTGCACAACGGCTGGCGCCATATCAGAGTTCCACCTGCTTATGGGGGCTGACGGAGCGATGGGTAGACTCCGCCGCGGCCGGACGGGTGACGTCGGGGACGTACGGGTGAACGGGGTTCGTGGTGTTTGGCATTATCCGGCCTTGCCGGCATCGGCTGTCGGAAAACCTGCGCACCGAGTGGATGGCGCATTTGTGCGGGTTGTGCCTCGCGTTGCGGGGTGACCACGGACAGTTCGCCCGCGTCGCCACCAATTACGACGGCCTGGTGATATCGGTGCTGGTGGAGGCCCAGGCCGGACGGTCGGACGGCTGGCGGCGCACCGCCGGGCCCTGCCCGCTGCGCGGGATGCGGACGGCGTCGGTCGCCCAGGGCGAGGGGGCGCGGCTGGCGGCCACCGTCTCACTGGTGCTGGCCTCGGCGAAGGTACGGGACCATGTCGCGGACGGCGACGGGGCGTTGGCCCGGCGGCCGGTCGCCGCGGCCGCCCGCCGGGTGGCCGGGCGGTGGGACCGGGCGGGGGAGCGCAGCGGCGCCGCGCTCGGCTTCGACACCGCCCTGCTGCTCGACGCGGTCGGCCGGCAGACGGAGCTGGAGTCCCACGCGGGCCCAGGCACTCCGCTGCTGACCATCACCGAGCCCACCGAGACCGCGACCGCCGCGGCCTTCGGGCACACCGCCGTGCTGGCCGGGCGGCCCGGCAACCGGGCCCCGCTGGAGGAGGCGGGCCGGCTCTTCGGGCGGCTCGCGCATCTGCTGGACGCGGTGGAGGACCTGGCCGAGGACGCCGAGACCGGTGCCTGGAACCCGATCGCGGCCACCGGGGCCGACCTCGCCGAGGTCCGCAGGCTGTGCGACGACGCGGTGCACGGGGTGCGGCTGGCGCTCAAGGACACCGCATTTGCGAGCAAGGGCTCCGGCCGGCTCGCCCATGTGCTGCTGGCCCATGAGCTGGAGCGGGCGGTCGACCGCGCCTTCGGCACCACCGGCTGTGCGCACCCCGGCCATGGCTCCGGCACCTCGGAGTCCTCCTACGGGCCGCCGCAGTCGCCGTGGATCACCCCGGGCGGCCCCGGCGGCGCCCCGCCGGAGCCGCCGGGCCGCCGCCGGGGGCTGCTCGCGGGCTGCCTGGTGTGGACCGGGCTCTGCTGCACCTGCCAGGTGTGCTGCCGGGATCCGTACCACGACCCGTGGAGCGGGCAGCCGCGTGAGGGCCTGTGCCATAAGTGCGGTGACTGCTGCGACTGTTGTGACTGCTGCAGCAACTGCGGGGACTGCTGTAGCTGCGACTGCTGTGATGGTTGTGACTGCGGCTGCGACTGTTAGCCGTGAGGGGGTGCCCGACGGATCGGGTCGCCTGCGGCGGGCTGCTCCCCTCCCCGCCCCTTCCCTCAACTGGGGCTCCGCCCCAGACCCCGCTCCTCAATCGCCGGAGGGGCTGGAAGGCGGGGCTCCGCCCCGGGCTCTGTTTCTCGATCGCCGGAGGGGCTGGATGGCGGGGGTCCGCCCCGGGCTCTGTTTCTCGATCGCCGGAGGGGCTGGATGGCGGGACTTCGCCCCAGACCCCGGGTCCAGGGGCTTCGCCCCTGCCACGCGGCGGAGCCGCATATCGATGCTGCGGGAAGGGGCGGGGAGGGGAAAAGGGCGATATGCGGCTCCGCGACACCCCCGTAGCCCAAAGACGGGTTGAGGGGGAGGGGTGGAGTACTGACGTGTGTGGGAAGGCCGAAGGCGCGTGACGACGCGGAAGTGCTGCGGCCACGCCGGGGGAGGGAATCCGGCGGGCGCGGGCGAAGCCTCGAAGCGCTGAGGGACGGAAATCCCCTATGGCAGCGGAGGCGGGCGGTCAGCCCGAACAGGACGACGACCACACTCGACCGAAGTCGATGTGGTCGCGCGTGACCAGTCGCTGCCTTGAGTCCATGGGCCAAGTGGAGCAGCCATCCGCTTCCGCGTCAACCGCGGTGAGACGCTCTGCTCACAGTTCGGACAGCCTTGACAGCGCACCGTGGGGACGCCTTAACCTCGGCCCCATGTCGAGCTGAGGGGCTCGTCTGCCGAGCTGAGGGGCTCGGCCGTGTGTGAAGGCCATGCGTGTGTTCACTTCTGAACTCACGGAGCCTCCACATGTCCGCGAACCCGGACCAGCCTTCCCGATCACCCGCCACGATCGTCATCGTCGGCGCGGGCCCGCGTGCCACCGGTCTGATCGAGCGCCTCGCCGCCAATGCCCCCGAACTCCACGGCGACGGCGCCCCGTTGGAGCTGCACCTGGTCGATCCGCATCCGCCCGGCGGCGGCCGCATCTGGCGCCCGGACCAGTCCCCGCTGCTGTGGATGAACTCCATGGCCGAGGACGTCACCATGTTCACCGACGAGTCGGTGGAGCGCGAAGGACCGATACGCCCCGGCCCCTCCCTCGCCGAATGGGCCGCCCAGATCCGCGAGGGAGCGCCGCCCGGCGCCCGCGCCCTGCCGTCCGAACTCGCCGCCGAGGCCGTCGCCCTGACCGGGCAAAGCTTCGCCACCCGACGCCTCCAGAGCGCCTATCTGCGCTGGGTGTACGAGCGCTCGGTGGCCGGTCTGCCGCCCGGGACCACCGTCCATGAGCACCGGGACCGGGCCGTACGCGTCACCGGGCCGCGCGACGGACGTCAGCAGGTGTGGCTGGAGGGGCGGACCGCCCCGCTCACCGCCGACGCCGTGGTCCTCGCCCTCGGTCACCTCGACGCCGAACCCGACGCCGAGCAGCGGGCGCTCACCGCCTTCGCCGCCGAGCACGGACTCGTCCACCTGCCACCGGAGTTCACCGCCGACAGCGAGCTGAGCGTGCTGCGCCCCGGTGAGCCGGTGCTCGTGCGCGGCCTCGGCCTCGCCTTCGTCGATCTGATGGTGCTGCTCACCGAGGGGCGCGGCGGACGCTACGAACGCGGCCCGGACGGGGAGTTGGCGTACCTGCCCTCGGGCCGCGAGCCCGTGCTGTACGCCGGTTCGCGGCGCGGCGTTCCCTATCACGCCAAGATCGGCTACTCGCTGAGCGGTGGGCGGCCCCCGGTGCCGCGCTTCTTCGGCCCCGCCGAGGTCGACGCGTTGCGCTCGCTTCCCGGGCGTCCGGACTTCCGGCGCGACATCTGGCCGCTGATCGCCAAGGAGCTGGGATTCGCCCACTACCACCGGCTGTTCACCGCCCATCCGGAGCGGACGGCCGGGGAGTGGCCCGCGTTCGAGGAGAAGTACGCCGCCTGCCCGCCCGGCAGCCCCGAACTGGACGCCCTGGTCGCCGCGGCCGTCCCCGACCCGGCCGACCGGCTCGATCTCGACGCCCTCGACCACCCCCTGGCCGGGCTGCGGTTCCCCGACCACGAGGCGCTGCAGCAGGGGCTGCGCGCCCATATCGAGGCCGACCTCGCCCGTCGGCACAACCCCGCGCACAGCCCTGACCTGGCCGTCTTCCTCGCCCTGCTCTCCGTCTACGGCCAGCTGATCCGGCTCGGCGACATCGGCGGCTGGTGGCACGGCTTCTTCAGCTACCTCGCCTCCGGCCCGCCCGGCCCACGGCTCGAGCAGTTGCTCGCGCTCTCCCGCGCCGGAGTGGTCCGCTTCCTCGGCGCCGAGACGACCGTGACCGCCGATCCGCTGCGCGGGGTGTTCCGGGCGAGCTCCGCCAGTGTGCCGGGCCATGCCGTCGAGGCCCGTGCGCTGGTCGAGGCCCGGCTGCCGGAGCCGACCGTGGACCGCTCCCGCGACACCCTGCTGCGCTCCCTGCACCGCGACGGCGCCGCCGCCACCCCGGCCGGACTGCTCGCCGTCAGCCCCGCCGACGGCCGCATCCTGGACCGGGCCGGAAGTCCGCATCCGCGCCGCTTCGCGCTCGGGCCGCACACCGACGCCCGCGCGTCGGGCGCCTTCGCCCGGCCCCGTACCAATGCCCCCGCGTTCCGGCAGAACGACGCCACCGCGCGGGCCCTGCTGCTGTGTCTGCGCGACCTGTCCTGTCGCGCCTCGCTCACCGCCTGAGCATCCCCCCGGGAAACCCGTCGCTCCCTTCGAAGGACCCTCCATGTCGCTGACGTCCGATCCACCCCTCGACAAAGCCGCCGAAAGCGGCGCAGAACGCGAGGACTACTCCGCCCTCAAGGTCGTCCCGGTACGCAACCCCTGGCGCTGGGCCGCCGTTGCCGTCACCGCCGTCCTGGTGGCCCAGTTCGCCCACGGCCTGATCACCAACCCCGGCTGGGAGTGGGACGTCTTCGCCGACTTCTTCACCACCCGGACCATCCTCAAGGCGGTCTGGATCACCATCCAGCTCACCTTCTACGGCACCGCGCTCGGCTTCGCCCTCGGAATCGTCCTCGCCTTCATGCGGCTGTCCCGGAGCCCCTTCCTGAAGTCGGTCGCCTTCACCTACATCTGGGCGTTCCGCTCCATCCCGCTCATCGTCCAGCTCCTCTTCTGGTTCAACCTCACCTACCTCTACAAGCGGCTCGACTTCGGCATCCCCTTCGGCCCCGGCTTCTTCTCCTTCGACACCGCGGGGCTGGTCGGCGCGATGAGCGCGGCGGTGCTCGGCCTCGCCCTCCACCAGGCGGCCTACGCGGCGGAGATCGTGCGCGGCGGAGTCCTCGCCGTCGACGGCGGACAGCTCGAGGCGGCGGCCGCGCTCGGCATCCCCCGGCTGCGGCAACTGCGCAAGATCGTGCTCCCGCAGGCGATGCGGTCGATCCTGCCGAACGCCGCCAACGAGGTCATCTCGCTCTTCAAGGGCACCTCGATCGTCTCCGTCATGGCGATCGGCGAACTCTTCTACCAGGTGCAGGTCGTCTACGGACGCAACGGCCGGGTCGTGCCGCTGCTGATGGTCGCGACCGTCTGGTACATCATCCTGACCACCGTGCTCTCGATCGCGCAGTACTACGTCGAGCGCCGCTTCTCACGGGGAGCCACCCGATGACCGCCATGGTCGACATCCGTTCCGTCCACAAGAGCTTCGGGTCGTTGGAGGTGCTGCGCGGCATCGACCTGGAGGTGCGCTCCGGGGAGGTGGCCGTCGTCCTCGGGCCGTCGGGCTCCGGCAAGTCCACCCTGCTGCGCGCCATCAACCACCTGGAGAAGGTGGACAGCGGCTGGATCAGCGTCGGTGGCTCGCTGGTCGGCTACCGCCGTCAGGGCGACCGCCTCTATGAGCTGCGCGAACGCGAGATCCTCAAGCAGCGCACCCGGATCGGCTTCGTCTTCCAGAACTTCAACCTCTTCCCGCATCTGACGGTGCTGGAGAACATCGTCGAGGCGCCGGTCTCGGCCCTGCGCCGTCCCAGGAAAGAGGCGGTCCACAGCGCCGAGACGCTGCTCGCCCGGGTCGGTCTGGCCGACAAGGCGGCCGCGTACCCCCGGCAGCTCTCCGGCGGACAGCAGCAGCGGGTGGCGATCGCCCGCGCCCTCGCCCTGGAGCCCGAGCTGCTGCTCTTCGACGAGCCGACCTCCGCCCTCGACCCCGAACTGGTCGGTGAGGTCCTCGACGTCATCAAGGACCTGGCCCACCAGGGCACCACGATGATCGTCGTCACCCATGAGATCGGCTTCGCGCGGGAGGTCGCCGACACCGTCGTCTTCATGGACGGCGGCCGGATCGTCGAGCAGGGCCCACCGGACGAGGTGCTGGACGCCCCGCGCCAGGAACGCACCAAGGCGTTTCTCTCCAAGGTCCTCTGAGGCCACCGATGTTCACGAGATCACCGAGGTCCTCGAGACGGCCGATGTCCACCAGGCCACCGATGTTCACCCACGCAAGGAGCACCCCCGTGAAGACCCGCCGCACCCTCGTCACCGCCGTCGCCGCCCTCACCGCCGCCGCCCTGCTCGGCGGCTGCGGCGACGGCGATGTCCGGGAGACGGTGGGCTCCAAGGGCACGAAGGGCGCCAGCACCATCAATATCGGCCCCGACCAGCACCGTGTCAGAGGGAAGAAGGTCGCCTCGATCGCGGCGAAGGTGCCGGCCGCCATCCGCGCGCGCGGCACCCTGCGCATCGGCGGCAGCGCCGACGCCTCCCCGCCGCTCGGCTTCTACGCGACCGACGACAAGACCCGGATCGGCTCCGAGATCGACCTCGCCACGCTGGTCGCCGACACCCTCGGGCTCAAGGTCGACTTTCAGGCGGTCTCCTGGGAGAACCTCTTCGTCGGCCTCGACAGCTCCAAGTTCGACGGCGTCTTCTCCAATGTGACGGTCACCGAGGAGCGCAAGCAGAAGTACGACTTCGCCACCTACCGGCTGGACGACCTCGCCTTCGAGGCCAAGAAGGGCACCTCCTGGCGGGTCAAGGGCCCCAAGGATGTCGCGGGCAGGACCGTTTCGGTCGCCTCCGGCACCAACCAGGAGAAGATCCTGGTCGACTGGAGCAAGCAGAACCAGAAGGCGGGCCGTAAGCCCGTGGACATCAAGTACTTCCAGAAGGACACCGACTACTACCTCGCCCTTCAATCGGGCCGTATCGACGCCTACTTCGGCCCCCACCCCACCTCCGCCTACCACGTCGCCTCGGCCGGCCAGACCCAGGTCATCGGCCGCTTCTCGGGCGGTGGCGAGCAGGTGCAGGGCAAGATCGCGGCCACCACCAGGAAGGGCAGCGGGCTGGTCGACGCCTACGCCGCGGCCCTGGACCACGTGATCGAGGACGGCTCGTACGCCAAGGTCCTCAAGCGCTGGGGGCTCGCCGGCGAGGCGGTGAAGAAGTCCGAGATCAACCCGCCCGGTCTGCCCACGCCGTGACCGTGCCCCCCACCCCCGCCCCAGGAAGGCCCTGACCATGGCCGTACCGACCGGCACCCTGCACCTGGCCGCCGCCATCGACGGCGACGGGCGGTACCAGGCGCCGTACTACGTGGAGCTCGCCCGCCTCGCCGAGGAGGGCATGCTCGACTTCATCACCCTGGACGACACCTTCGGCCCGCCGGGGCCGGGCCGGGGCAGGCTCGACGCGCTCGCCGTCCTCGCGCGTGTCGCGCCCGCCACCGGGCGGATCGGACTGGTGCCGACCGTCACCACCACCCACACCGAGCCGTTCCATGTCTCCTCCGCCGTGGCCACCTTGGACTGGGTCAGCCGCGGCCGGGCGGGCTGGCGGGTCGAGGTGTCGGCGACGGAGGCGGAGGCCCGGCTGGTGGGCCGCCGCCCCGCCGCGCCCGCCGGGGAGCTGTGGGCCGAGGCGGGGGAGGTCGCCGATGTGGTGGCCCGGCTGTGGGACAGCTGGGAGGACGACGCCGAGATCCGTGACACCGCCACCGGCCGCTTCATCGACCGCGACAAGCTGCACTACGTGGACTTCGAGGGCGCGCACTTCTCGGTGCGCGGCCCGGCCATCGTGCCCCGGCCGCCGCAGGGCCACCCGGTGGTGGCCGTCGCCGCCACCGACCCGGTGACCTGGCAGACCGCGGCCCGACACGCCGATGTGGTGTACGTCCGCGCCACCTCCCCGGAGGAGGCGGGACGCATCCGCGACGAGCTCAAGCGCCGCGCGGTGGCGCACGGCCGGGAGGCCGGGTCGCTCACCGTGCTCGCCTCCGTCGCCGTGGACCTGGCCGATGGGGAAGGCGCGCCCGGGACCGCCCCGGCCGTGAACGCGCCGATCGCGCCGGCCGACACGCCGGGCGGACCTCCGCTGTACCGCGGGGGACCGGCCGGGCTCGCCGAACTGATCACCGGCTGGCACACCGCCGACGCGGTGGACGGCTTCCACATCACCGCCGTCGACCCACGCCATGACCTGGAACGTTTCGTCAACGGCACCGTGGCGCTGCTCCAGCACCGAGGGCTGTTCCGCACCTTCTATCCCGGTGCGACACTCCGCGACCACCTGGGGCTTTCCCGTCCGGCCGGCCGCTACGCACTGGAGCGGGAGGCCGCCCGATGAGCAGGCAGCACCGGCAGATCCATCTCGCGGCCCACTTCCCGGGCGTCAACAACACCACCGTCTGGACGGATCCCCGGTCCCGAAGCCAGATCGACTTCTCCTCCTTCGCACACCTGGCGCGCACCGCCGAGCGCGGGCTGTTCGACTTCTTCTTCCTCGCCGAGGGGCTGCGGCTGCGCGAGCACAACGGCCGGATCCACGACCTCGACGTGGTCGGCAGGCCCGAGTCGATCACCGTGCTGAACGCGCTCGCCGCCGTCACCGAACGGCTGGGGCTGGCCGCCACCGTCAACGCCACGTTCAACGAACCGTACGAACTGGCCCGCCGGCTGGCCTCCCTGGACCATCTCAGCGGGGGCCGCGCCGCCTGGAACGTGGTCACCTCCTCCGACGCCTTCACCGGCGAGAACTTCCGGCGCGGCGGCTTCCTGGACCGGGCCGACCGCTACACCCGGGCCGCCGAGTTCGTCGCCATCGCCCGTGAGCTGTGGGACTCCTGGACGCCGGACGGCACGCCCCGCCCGTTCGCCCACACCGGCCGGCACTTCACCATCGACGGCGAGTTCGGCGTGCCACGCTCACCGCAGGGCCATCCGGTGGTGATCCAGGCCGGGGACTCCGACGAGGGCCGGGAGTTCGCCGCCTCCGCCGCCGACATCATCTTCACCCGGCACGGCTCGCTGGAGGCCGGGCGCGCCTTCTACGCCGACGTCAAGCGGCGGCTCGCGCCGTACGGGCGCGCCCCGGAGGAGCTGAAGATCATGCCCGGGGTGACCCTGGTCCTCGGCGACACCGCGGCCGACGCCCAGGAGAAGGCCGCCGAGATCCGGCTCCAGCAGGTCTCGCCGCAGACCGCGCTGCTCACCCTGGAACAGATCTGGGGTGTGGACCTGTCCGGCTACGACCCGGACGGGCCACTTCCGGACATCGACCCCGACCCCGACTCGCAGTTGACCCAGGGCCGGGTGCGGCATGGCGATCCGCTGGCCGTCGCCGCTAAGTGGCGGGCGCTGTCGGAGGAGAAAGGGCTGTCCATCCGGCAGACCGTCATCGAGGCGAACGGGCGTCAGTCGTTCATCGGCACCCCGGAGGCGGTCGCCGCGCAGATGGCGGAATTCGTCGCCGCCGACGCCGCCGACGGCTTCATCCTCGTACCCCATCTGACCCCCGGCGGGCTCGATGACTTCGTGGACCGGGTGGTGCCGCTGCTCCAGGAGCGGGGGGTGTTCCGCACCGCGTACACCGGTACGACACTCCGTGACCACCTGGGACTTCCCTATCCGGGGGAGCGGGGCTGAGCGGCTTCGCACCGGCCCGGCCGCGGGGAGGTGACCGGCCGGCGCCATAGCGGAACCCGATCGCCCGCGCGTCCGTCTCAGGGGTTACCCAGGGGATGGGAGCACAAGCCCCGGCGGCCTGAACCCGCCGGGGCTATGTGGCGTGTGCCCGACGGCTGTTCCGAATTGTCCTCTTGCGCGGTCTGCCCGCGGCCACGAATACTTCCGGAAGCGCTTGTCAGGGGCACGCCGAATCGGTCATATCGGTGTGCTCATTGACTGCGCCTCACGGGCCTGCCCACCCAGGCGGACCCCCGATTCCCCCGGAGGAAGAGTTGAGGATCAAGCGCAACGCCCCCCACGGCAAGCAGGCGAGACGCATCGCCCTGATCGCCGCGACCTCCGCCCTGGTGGCCGGAGCGGCACTCGCCGCCCCCGCCGCCTACGCCGGAAGCGACGGCGCCCGCACCTTCAGTGCGGCGGAGGCCAAGTCGGCGAGCAACGCCGTCCTCGAGGCCGATGTCGCGGGCACCGCCTGGTATGTCGACAAGGCGACCAACAAGCTCACGGTCACCGCCGACAGCACGGTGTCCCAGAGCGAGATAGCCAAGATCAAGAACACCGCCGGCGCGAGCGCCGACGCGATCGAGATCAAGCGGACCCCCGGCAAGATTCAGAAGCTGATCTCGGGCGGAGACGCGATCTACGCGAGTAGCTGGCGCTGCTCCCTCGGCTTCAACGTGCGCAACAGCAGTGGGGCCAACTACTTCGTCACCGCCGGTCACTGCACCGACGGTGCGGGCACCTGGTGGTCGAACTCCGGCCACACCACCACCATCGGCCCGACGTCCGGCTCCAGCTTCCCGACCAACGACTACGGTCTGGTCCGGTACAGCGGCTCGGTCACCCCCCAGGGCACCGTCGGCAGCCAGGACATCACCTCGGCCGCCAACCCGACCGTGGGCCAGACGGTCACCCGGCGCGGCTCCACCACCGGCATCCACAGCGGCCGGGTCACCGCGCTGAACGCCACGGTCAACTACGGCAATGGCGACATCGTCTACGGCATGATCCAGACCACGGTCTGCGCCGAGCCGGGCGACAGCGGCGGCCCGCTCTACGCCGGCTCCACCGCCCTCGGCCTCACCTCCGGCGGCAGCGGCAACTGCACCTCCGGCGGCACCACGTTCTTCCAGCCGGTCGTCGAGGCGCTGAACGCGTACGGTGTGAGCGTCTACTGATCGGCGCCGTCCCTTCGCTGATCATCTCCGCGTCAGGCTGAACGAGAGCCCCCGTCCGGGCCACCGGGCGGGGGCTCTCCGCGCCTTCGGGCAGGGCCCCTGGGTGGGCCTTTCCATGCCACCGGAAGGGGCTGTTCCGCGGCCCTCCCCACTGTCCGACGGGCGGACTATCGTGGACATGTATCCCATGAGGGGCATTGTTCGCGATACGGACGGCAGGTGGCCGTGATGGTCGATGCGCTCGTGACATTGATAGTGGTACTCGCTTGCCTCGGCGCCCTTGGCGTGCTGGCCGCGGCCCGGGTGGTCAAGCAGTACGAGCGGGGTGTGGTCTTCCGGCTCGGGAGGCTGCGCTCGGATATCCGGGGGCCCGGGTTCACCATGATCACTCCGATGGTCGACCGGCTCCAGAAGGTCAACATGCAGATCGTGACGATGCCCGTGCCCGCCCAGGAGGGCATCACCCGGGACAACGTGACCGTGCGGGTCGACGCCGTCGTCTACTTCAAGGTCGTGGACCCGGCCGAGGCGCTCATCGCGGTCGAGGACTACCGCTTCGCCGTCTCCCAGATGGCCCAGACCTCGCTGCGGTCGATCATCGGAAAGAGCGATCTGGACGATCTGCTCTCCAACCGGGAGAAGCTCAACCAGGGCCTCGAGCTCATGATCGACAGCCCGGCCGTCGGCTGGGGCGTCCATATCGACCGGGTGGAGATCAAGGACGTCTCGCTGCCGGAGACCATGAAGCGGTCGATGGCCCGCCAGGCGGAGGCGGACCGGGAGCGCCGTGCCCGGGTCATCAACGCGGACGCGGAGCTGCAGGCGTCGCGGAAGCTGGCCGAGGCCGCCGCCCAGATGGCCGACACCCCCTCGGCCCTCCAGCTGCGGCTGCTGCAGACGGTGATGGCGGTCGCCGCCGAGAAGAACTCCACGCTGGTGCTGCCCATCCCGGTCGAGCTGCTGCGCTTCCTGGAGCGGGGCGCACAGGAGATCCCGGCCGCGGCCCGGGCGGAGGGCGAGACGGAGGGCGGCGCTCCGGCCGCCGCCCCGGAGCGGGAGGCCGCGCCCGCGCGGCCGGCCCAGCCCGCCCGGCAGGCGATGCCCACGCTCACCGAGCGCGAGCCGGAGCCGCATGCCGTGGACCGGTGAAGTGAAGCCCGCCGCTCCCGCCGGAGGTGATCTGATCCGCCAAGAGGATCCGCCAAGAGGGCTCTCGCCGGAGGGACTTCGGCAGGGGATCCACGCGGGGTTGATTCGTCCGGTTTGACGTCCTGTCCGGATACCTGATTCGGTGCCCGTACACCCAGAAGGTGTGCGGGCACCGCCATGTCCGGACATGAGGCCGCGGGGTAAATTTCACGCCCATGACGTGAACGCACCCTTGTGCGCGGCCGGTGGTGGTGGGAATACTCGGCGGCGCAATTTGGCATGGACGCGCCCCTGAGTGGGGAGAAGCGCCATGTCACTACGCCCTCCGGGCCCTGGCACCCCACTGCCGTCGGGCCCAACCCCCCACTGGAAGGCAGAGACTTGAAGCACCGCCGCATACCCAAGCGTCGTGTCGCCATAGCCGGAGCCGGCATCGCGGCCCTGGTCGCCACGGGCATCACCCTGCAGAGTGCCAACGCCGCCCCCGGTGAGACCCAGCCCGACACCCTCTCGGTCGGCGCCGCCGGAAAGCTCGCCCACACCCTCACCTCCTCGCTCAAGAGCGACACGGCGGGTGCGTACTACGACGCCAAGACCAAGAAGCTCGTCGTCAACGTGGTCAACAAGGGCATCGTGGACAAGGTCCGGGACGCCGGAGCCGAGGTCAAGGTCGTCAAGCACACCCTGGCCGAGCTGAGCAAGGCGCGTCAGACGCTCAAGGAGAAGGCCACCATCCCCGGCACCTCCTGGTCGGTGGACCCCAGAAGCAACAAGGTCGTCGTCACCGCGGACAGCTCCGTCAAGGGCGCCCGGATGGCCACTCTCGACAAGGTCGCCGACGCGCTGGGCGACAAGGTCGAGGTGAAGCGCTCGGCCGGTAAGTTCTCCACCTTCATCGCCGGTGGCGACGCCATCTGGGGCGACGGCGGGCGCTGCTCGCTGGGCTTCAACGTGGTCAAGGGCGGCCAGCCGTACTTCCTGACCGCCGGTCACTGCACCGAGGCCATCAGCAGCTGGTCGGACTCGCAGGGCGGCGAGGAGATCGGCACCAACGAGGGCAGCGACTTCCCCGGTAACGACTACGGGCTGGTGAAGTACACCAAGGACACCGACCACCCGAGCGCGGTCGACCTCTACAACGGCAGCACCCAGGCCATCTCCAAGGCCGGTGACGCCACGGTCGGCCAGAAGGTGACGCGCAGCGGTTCCACCACCCAGGTGCACGACGGCGAGGTCACCGGCCTCAACGCGACCGTCAACTACCAGGAGGGGACGGTCGAGGGGCTGATCCAGACCACCGTCTGCGCCGAGCCCGGCGACAGCGGCGGCGCGCTCTTCGCGGGCGACACGGCCCTGGGTCTGACCTCCGGCGGCAGCGGTGACTGCTCCTCGGGTGGCGAGACCTTCTTCCAGCCGGTGCCGGAGGCGCTGCAGGCGTTCGGCGCCGAGATCGGCTGACCTGGGACGCGTTTCGCTCCCGCGGTCCGCTCCATGTGAACAAGAGCAGGCCCCCGGACACCCGTGGACGGTGTCCGGGGGCTTTCCCTTTGCCACGCTCAGCCTTGTCGTACTCATCGCTGTGCTCGGCGGTCGTTCAGCCGGTCAGAGCCCGAGGTCGGACGGTCAGAACTCGAAGACCATCGTCGGGGCCGCGCTCTTGAAGCAGTTGTTCGCGAAGGTGTGCTCGTACGACACCCGGCGGCCGTCCCAGATCCCCTCGGCGGTGACCGTGATGGGGTGCCACTCCTTGGTGCACACCCGGCCGGGCTCCGCGCCGGTGCGCAGCTGGCCGAACGTGCCGCCCACGGAGCGGAGTTCGGCGCATGCCTTGGCGGGAGCCGGGTGGGTGCCGGTGGCGGTGGGACGACAGCTCAGTGTCACCGCTCGCTGGACCTCGGCCGTGGCCCCGTCGGCCCCCCAGCCGACGGTGAGGACCAGCGCGGAGGGCGGGTACAGGCTCTGCGGCTTGGCGGGCTGGGCGCTGGCCGTGCCGCTCGTGCCGATCCCCAGCACGGCGCTTACGGCCAGAGCGGCTCCGAGCCCGATCACCCCAGTAGTCTTCCGCATTTCGAACACTCCCTTGCTCGTCGTTGCAGATACCGGACGGAGTCTTACGCGGTGCGCGTCAGGAACGCACGTCGATCGAGCACTTCCGGTCGCTACAAGTAGTCGTTCGGTGGCTTATTGTCGCGTGCGGGAGATGGCCGGGCGCGGAACGCCGCGTGGCGACCGGGTGCGCGACAGCGCGCGGATTGCGCCCCTCAGGGGACCTGGTGCCGTTTCGCGCCCCCGGTGGAGGGCGTGCTCAGCGAGGTGCCCGAGGTGCTCAAATCGATTCAAGGGCGCTCAGGTGAGCGATCCCGGGTGATGTCCATGATGCCTCTGGGGCGAGGGCTGCCGCATGCCCCGCTGGAGCGAGAACCCGCCAGGGCAAGCTGACCGGTGTCGGCCGCTAGTCCAGCTCTCCGCTCAGGGCCCCGGACTGCCGGCCCCAGCCATAGCCGCGCCCCACGCGCAACCGCAGCACCAGCCGCCGCTCGGCCACCATCGAGGTGCGGAACTCCTCCCAGTCCGGATGGTCGCCCTGGATCGCGCGGTAGACCTCCACCAGCTCATCGGCGGTGGCGTCATGGGGGTCGGCGACGACCGGCGTCAGCTCGGCGTCGCCCTCGGTGACCAGATAGGAGGAGTGGTCCCCGCTGGTGACATAGAAGCTCGCACGCGGATCGCGGCGCAGATTGCGGGTCTTGGCGCGGTCATCGGTGACCGAGATCCGGATGAGGCGCGTCGCGGGGTCATAGGTGAAGGCGACATTGGAAAGCTGTGGCCGTCCATCGCGCTTGAGGGTGACGAGCGCGCCGGTGCGCTGCTCCCGCAGCAGATCGAGCAGGGATCCCTCCGTCATGGTGATCAGCATACGCGCGGGCCGGTGACCGGCCCATGGATGCGACCGACCGGCTTCCGCGCGTCGCGTTCACAGGGCGACACGCGGGATTAAAGGGCGTTTTAGGCGCTTATGGTGGAGAGGGAAGACGCGATCGAACCGACTCGCACGCTTGTTCGAGAATGGGGTTATGGTGGGGCGTGGGACAAGCAGGGTCGGTCAGGGGGTGTGAGCGGCGGGAGGTGCGGATGCCAGGCTTCACGCATCTGCACACCGCGTCCGGGTTCTCCATGCGGTACGGGGCCGCGCACCCGGAGCGGCTGGCGCAGCGTGCCGCCGAGCGCGGGATGGACGCGATCGCGCTGACCGACCGCGACAGCCTCGCCGGAGCGGTGCGGTTCGCCCGGGCGTGTGAGCGCGCGGGGGTGCGGCCGCTCTTCGGGGTGGACCTCGCCGTACGGAGGGAGGACCCGGAGCCGGGGCGCACCGTTCGGCGCCGTACGCCGGTGCGCGGCGGTGCGTTCATCGACGAGTCCACGCCCCGGGCGGTCTTCCTCGCCCGGGACGGCGCGGCCGGCTGGGCCGCGCTGTGCGGGCTGGTCTCCGCCGCCCACGCGGGGCTCACCCACTCCGGATCCGCCCGGACGAACGGCGACGGGCCGCCGCTGCTGCACTGGCGCGACCTGGTGAGCGACCCCGGCGCGCTCGCCCCGCTGACCGTGCTGCTCGGCCCGGACTCCGACGTCGGCCGGGCCCTGGCCGCCGGGCGCCCCGACCGGGCCGCGCGGCTGATCGCCCCCTGGCGTGAACTCTTCGGCGACGCGCTGCGGCTGGAAGCCGTATGGCACGGCCGCACCGGCACCGGCCCGGGCTCGCTGCGGCTCGCCGCCCGTACCGTCGGCTTCGCCGCCGACCAGGGCATCCCGGCCGTGCTGAGCAACGCCGCCCGCTACGCCGATCCGGCGGAGGGGCCGGTCGCCGATGTCCTGGACGCGGCCCGCCGGCTCGTCCCCATCGACCCGCGCACCCCCGGGGCGCTCGACAGCGGCGAGCGCTGGCTCAAGGGGCCCCGGGACATGGCGAAGGCGGCCGAGCGGATCGTGGAGGCGGCCGGGATGCGGCGGGATGCCGCGCACCGCCTGCTGGAGGAGACCCGGCGCACCGCCGCCGCGTGTCTGGTCGACCCCGAGGACCACATCGGCCTGGGCAGCGTCCACTTCCCCGAGCCCCGGCTGGTCGGGGCCGGGCGGCGGAGCGCCGAGCGGGTGCTGCGGTCGCGCTGCGCCGCCGCCATGGTGCTGCGGGGGTACGACCGGGACCGGGTGCGCTGGGAGCGGCTCGAGGACGAGCTGCGCACCATCGAACGGCTCGGCTTCGCCTCGTACTTCCTCACCGTCGCGCAGGTCGTCGACGACACCCGGGAGCTCGGCATCCGGGTGGCCGCCCGTGGCTCGGGCGCCGGATCGTTCGTCAACCATCTGCTGGGCATCGCCCACGCCGACCCGGTGGCCAACGGCCTGCTGATGGAGCGCTTCCTGTCGGAGCGGCGCGCCGCGCTGCCCGATATCGACATCGATGTGGAGTCCGCGCGCCGGCTCGACGTCTATCGCGCGATCTTCGAGCGGTTCGGGGCGGAGCGGGTCGCGACCGTCTCGATGCCGGAGACCTACCGGGTGCGCCATGCCGTACGGGACGTGGGCGCGGCGCTCGGCATGGACCCGGCCGAGGTGGACCGGCTCGCCAAGTCCTTCCCGCACATCCGCGCCCGTGATGCCCGCGCGGCGCTCGCGGAACTGCCCGAGCTACGGGCGGTCGCTGCCGAGCAGGAACGTTTCGGCAAGCTCTGGGGCCTGGTCGAGGCGCTCGACGGGCTGCCCCGTGGCATCGCCATGCACCCCTGCGGCGTGCTGCTCTCGGACGCCGGGCTGCTGGCCCGTACGCCCATCGTGCCGACCAGCGGCGAGGGCTTTCCCATGTCGCAGTTCGACAAGGACGACGTGGAGGAGCTCGGACTGCTCAAGCTCGATGTCCTCGGGGTGCGGATGCAGTCCGCGATGGCGCACGCGGTCGCGGAGATCCGGCGGACCACCGGGCGGGTCGTGGACATCGACGACCCCGGGCAGGTCCGGCCCGGCGATCCGGCCACTTACGACCTGATCCGCTCCACCGAGACGCTCGGTTGCTTCCAGATCGAATCGCCCGGTCAGCGCGATCTCCTCGGTCGGCTGCAGCCCACCTCCTTCCACGATCTCGTGGTCGACATATCGCTCTTCCGGCCGGGCCCGGTCGCCGCCGACATGGTCCGGCCCTTCATCGACGCCCGGCACGGCCGCAAGCCCGCGCGCTATCCGCATCCGGACCTGGAGGACGCGCTGCGCGAGACCCACGGGGTCGTGGTCTTCCATGAGCAGATCATCAAGATCGTGTCGATCATGACCGGATGTGAACGGGACCTCGCCGACGAGGCGCGGCGCGCGCTGTCCAACCCCGAGCGACAGGGGCGGGTGCGGGCCTGGTTCCACGCGGAGGCGGAGAAGCGGGGTTACGCGCCGGAGGTGCGGCTACGCACCTGGGAGATCGTCGAGGCGTTTGGCTCGTACGGCTTCTGCAAGGCGCATGCCGTCGCCTTCGCGGTTCCGACGTATCAGTCCGCCTGGCTCAAGGCGCACCATCCGGCCGCCTTCTACGCCGGGCTGCTCACCCATGACCCCGGGATGTACCCGAAGCGGCTGCTGCTGGCGGACGCCCGGCGGCGCGGGGTGCCGATCCTGCCGCTGGATGTGAACCGGTCGGGCGCCGCCTATCGAATCGAACTGACGTCTGGTGATTCTCGTGACATCAGTAACAAGGAGGACAGGCGCGGCAAGGGGAACGGAGACCACATCGGTGTCCGGCTGGCACTGAGCGACGTCCACGGCATCAGCGAGGCCGAGACCGAGCGGATCGCGGCCGGACAGCCCTACTCCTCGCTCCAGGACCTATGGCTGCGCGCCCACCCCGGGCGGCCGGTCGCCGAACGGCTGGCCCAGGTCGGCGCGTTGGACGCGTTCGGCACCAGCCGCCGCGATCTGCTGCTGCAGATCGCCGAACTGCACCGGCAGCAGCGGGGCGCCGCCCGGCGCGACGCCGAGGGCCAGCTTCCGCTGGCCGAAACCGGCCCCGCCGCCCCCGCCGGGCTCCCCGGCCTCGACGCGGACGAACGCCTCGGCGCCGAACTCGGCATCCTCGGCATGGACGTCTCCCGCCATCTGATGGGTGACCACCGGGACTTCCTGGAGGAGCTGGGCGCGATTCCCGCGAAGCGGCTGCGCGACGCGCCGCACGGGGAGGTCGTGCTCGTCGCCGGCGCCAAGGCCGCCACCCAGACCCCGCCGATCCGCTCGGGGCGCCGGGTCATCTTCACCACGCTCGACGACGGTACGGGGCTGGTCGACTGCGCCTTCTTCGACGACAGCCACGCGGCGTGCGCGCACACCGTCTTCCACTCCTGGCTGCTGCTCGTACGCGGCGTGGTCCAGCGGCGCGGCCCGCGCAGCCTCAGCGTCGTCGGCTCGGCCGTGTGGAACCTCGCCGAACTGGCCCAGCTCAGAAAGGAGGGCGGCCTCGAAGCGGTCGCCGCCGAACTGGCGGGGGCGGCCCCGGAGACGGCCGAAGCGGGCTCCGACTCCGGCCGCGACTCCGACTCCGGTCGCCGTATCGAGATGCCCACCGGTTACGCCATGCACCCCTGGGCCGACCTCCAGCCCGCGGGCGACCAGGCTGCCACCGGCCGCAAGCTGTGGCATGCGAGCCCGGGGAGCGCGGGATGAACGCCGCACAGCCGCCTGCGCAGGCGGCACCCGCGCGCGGGGCCCCTTCGGCTGTCTCCGCCGAGCGCCTGGTGTACGCCGTTCCGTGCCCGGTTGCGGCGGCGTCGGCCGAACCGCCCGCACCCGAGGCGCGGGGCGATGCCCGCCCGCTCGCGCCGGGCGAGTCGTCGGCCGCGGCGGGGGAGGGCACCCCCGGTGGCCCGGGCGCGGTCTCCTCGGCCGCTCCCGCCGAGGCCCCGGCCGATGCCGCCGCGTCCGGGGGACCCGCCGGAATGCTTCCGCCCGCGCCCGGTGGTCGGGCCGACGCGCGTGGGGGTGCGGCCGTGGCGGCCGTGGCGGCTGCGGCTCGGGTGCGGGGGGAGGACGGCCGTGAGGGTTCGTCCTCCGGGCCCCCGGCCGGAGACCCGGGCGGCGCGGATTCGGCTGGGGCGAGCGGGGATTCGGCAGGGGCGAGCGCGGATTCGGCAGGGGCGAGCGCTGGGGCGAGCGGGGGTTCGGCTGAAGCCGGTGGGGGCGGCGGGGGCCGGACCCCGGACGAGGCGGGCCAAGAGGGCGAGGTGCCGCATGTGCTGTACGTGCGATTCCATCCCACGCCCGGGGAGGACGTCTACCAGGGCCTGCTCACCCTGCTCGGCGAGCTGACGCCCGTCGTCGAGGCGCTGCCGCCCGATGCCGCGTTGGCGGATGTGCGGGGTGCGCTGCGGTACTTCGGGCGGGACGCGGCGGGGCTGGCCGAGATCGTACGGGTCCGGGCGCTGGCCCGGTACGGCGTGGACTGCACCGTCGGCGTCGCCGCCAACCCCCTGCTCGCCCGCATGGCCGCCCACGAGGCCCAGGAGTCCGGCGCCCCCGCATCCAGGGGCGGCCGGTCCGGAGGCAGGTCCGGCGGTGGGTCCGGCCAAACGGCCGGGTCCGTCCGTACCGTTCCCGGCGATCCGGACGCCGTCGCCGCGTTCCTGGCGCGCAAGCCGCCCATCGCCCTGCCCGGGGTGGGGCCCGCGACCGCGCGCACCCTGAGCGCGTACGGGCTGGACAGCGCCGCGCGGATCGCCGCCGCGCCGCTGTCCACCCTGCAGCGGATCCTCGGCGCGACGACCGCGCGCCGCGTCCACGCGTGGGCGCGCGGCATCGACCCGGCGCCGGTCACCCCGAACGCCCCCGCCCGTGCGATGGGCGCGGAACACCGCTTCCGCCACGACGAGTTGGACCCCGTCCGCAGGCGCCGCGCGCTGCTCACCCTCGCCGACGGGCTCGGTGTCCGGCTGCGGACGAGTGGGCAGGTCGCGGCGGCGATCAGCGTCACCGTGCGCTACGCCGACCGCTCCACGACCACCCGCTCCCGCACCCTGACCGAGCCGACCGCGCACACCCCGGCGCTGACCGCGGCCGCGTACGCGCTGCATGACGCGCTCGGGCTGCAGCGGGCCCGGGTGCGGTCCGTGGCGCTGCGCGTCGAGGGGCTGATGGACGCCGAACTCGCCTCTCATCAGCTCACGTTCGACCCCGCGGACGAGAAGTCACGCCGGCTGGAGGCCGCCGCCGACCGGGCCCGGGCCCGCTTCGGCATCTCCGCGGTCCGGCCCGCCGGATTCCTCGACGTCGCGTAACCCGCGTAACTCACCGGTTTGTCGGGCGTCGCATGCCCCGCCGGAATCCTCGACGTCGCGTAACCTCACCAGCACCACGGATGTCGAGTAACCCCACCAGTTTCCTGGTTGTCACGTAACCCGCCGGATTCCTGGACGTCACGTGAAAAGGGTGTAAACGTTCCTTCACCGGCATATGGCTGGATGCCTTTGCTACTCGCGCGTAATTTCGATTGAGCGCACCACTTCTTGTGATCCGGATCGCAGGGCGCAGCGCAAGCGCACCGTCAGCGCACCCTCAGCGCGACTCTCTCCCCCACCAGCGAGGAGTTCATGTGATGCTGCCCCGGAGGCGTATCCGGCGATTCCGGAAGACCACGAAAACCGCGAAGTCCACGAGGACCAAGCCCCGTACGTTACTGCCCGCCCTGGCCCTCGCGGTCGCGGCGACCGCGGCGACCCCCACCGCCGCGCTCGCCACGGACACCGCGTCGCAGGGGGTGAGCAGCGGCTGGAACGACTACTCCTGCAAGCCCTCGGCCCAACATCCCCGCCCCGTCGTCCTGGTGCACGGCACTCTCGGCAACTCCGTCGACAACTGGCTCGGCTTCGCGCCCTACCTGGTCAAACGGGGTTACTGCGTCTTCTCCCTCGACTACGGCCAACTGCCCGCCGTGCCGTTCTTCCACGGTCTCGGGGCGGTCGACCAGTCGGCGAAGCAGCTCTCCACCCATGTGGACCGGGTGCTCGCCGCCACCGGCGCCGCCAAGGTCGACATGGTCGGGCATTCGCAGGGCGGGATGATGCCCCGCTACTACCTCAAGTTCCTCGGTGGCGCGCCGAAGGTGAACGCCCTGGTCGGCATCGCCCCCACCAATCACGGCACCACCCTGTCCGGGCTGACGAAGCTGCTGGACTACTTCCCCGGGGTCGGCGATCTCATCGCCAAGGGCGCCCCAGGGCTGATGGACCAGGTGGTCGGCTCGGACTTCCTGCGGCGCCTCAACGAGGGCGGCGACACCGTCCCCGGAGTGCGCTACACCGTCATCGCGACCAAGTACGACGAGGTCGCCACCCCCTACCGGGCGCAGTTCCTCTCCGGTCCGAACGTCAAGAACGTGGTGATCCAGGATCTGTGCGCGACCGATATCTCCGAGCATCTGGCCATCGGCCTGACCGACGGTCTGGCCTTTCATGAGGCCGTCAATGCCCTCGATCCGGATCACGCCACCCCGACCACCTGTGCGTCGGACGACTGACGCTTGACAAGGGGGGCCGACCCCGCCGCCCCTGAGCCGGGCGGCGGGGCCGCCCTTCGCCGGGCGGCAGGACGGGGTTCAGCGCGACGGGGTTCAGCGCGGCGGACGGCTCCCGAGACCGCTCCGGCCCTTCTGGGGCGAGGGTGCGATCACCCTGGAGGAGACGCTGGAGGCGCTCCATTCCCGCAGCTGGGTGACCCGCGCCGCCGACCGCGGCCCCGACGGGCTGACGGGCGACCAGTACCTGGAGACGGTGCGGGTGCTGAGCCGCATGGCCGCGAACCTCGAACGCGCCGAAGGGTGTCCTTCCGGGGCGCCGGTCGGCCCGGTGGTCGTCCGATTGCTCTCGTCCGAATTACTCGGCGACGAGCTCGACCTCGAGGTTGCCCCTGGTCGCCTTGGAGTACGGGCACACCTGGTGCGCCTGCTCGACCAGCTTGCGGCCGGTCTCGTTCTCCAGGTCGCTCGGCAGCTCGACGCGCAGCGTCACCTTGAGGCCGAAGCCGCCGTCCGCCTCGTCCTTGCCGATGCCGACCTCGGCGGTGACGGAGATGTCCTTGGTGTCGACCTTGGTCTGGCGGCCGACGAGGCCCAGCGCGGACGCGAAGCAGGCGGCGTAGCCCGCGGCGAAGAGCTGCTCGGGGTTGGTGCCCTGGCCGTTGCCGCCGAGGGCGGGCGGCATGGCGAGCGGCAGATCGAGCTGTCCGTCGGAGCTCACGGCCCGGCCGTCGCGTCCGTTGGCAGTGGCCACCGCGGTGTAGATCGCGTCCATGAAGACCATCCCTCTCGTGTTCAGGCAAGTCGGTGAGGCGGGGGCTCGGGGTGGCCCCGCCTTCGAGCAGAAGTACAGCACACAATTAAGTTGTGCACAACTAAAGGGTACGCTGTACACATGTCACACCAGTCCGACCGCACCACCGACCCCACGACCGGGAGCACCGACCCCGAGCCGCCGTCCGCCGATGAACTGCTCCGGCTCGACCGGCAGCTCTGCTTCTCCCTGCATGCCGCCTCGCGCGCCTTCGACGGCCTCTACCGCCGGGTGCTGAGCGACACGGGGCTGACCTATCCGCAGTACCTGGCCATGCTGGTGCTCTGGGAGTACGGGGAGATGCCGGTCAAGCGGCTGGGGGAGTTCCTGCGGCTTGACTCGGGTACCCTCTCGCCGCTGCTCAAGCGGATGCAGACGGCCGGACTCGTCCAGCGCGAGCGCAGCGCACACGACGAGCGCTCGGTCACGGTCCGGCTGACAGCGGAGGGGACGGCGCTGAAGGAGCGTGCGCAGGGCGTACCCCTGAAGGCGATCGAGGCCAGCGGCCTCGGCCTGGAGGAGGCGGTGGACCTGCAGGCCCGGGTGCGGCGGCTGACGGCGGCCCTCGACGCGGCGCTGGCCGACGAGGAAGCGTAGGCGGAGGAGAACGAGGCGGGGGAGAGGCGGGGGAAAGGGGAAGAGCCGGTCCCGGGGGTGCCGTCAACCTCCCCGGAACCGGCTCGCTTCGATCGGCCGCGGTGACGGCCTCAGCGGTGGCCTACGCCTCAGCGGTGGCCTACGGCCTCAGCCGCGGCCTACGGCCTCAGCCGCGGCCGCGGCCTACGGCCTTGCGGCGGTTGGCGGCGGCGAACAGCACGGCCGCGCCGACGGCCAGGACCGCGGCGCCGCCGATGGCCATGGGGGCGGTGGATCCGTCGCCCCCGGTCTCGGCGAGACGCTGCCCGTCGGCGGCGCTCCCGTCCTGCGGTTCGTCGTGCGCGGCCATGACCTTGGCGCTCTTGGCCTCGGGCTGGTTCGCCTCCGTGCCCTTCTCGTCCGCCGCCTTCGGCTGATGGCCGGCCTCGGCGCCGTCGTCACCGCCGTGGCCGTGGTGATCGACGGTCGACTTCTCGGCGCCCTTCGCTATCTGCGCGTCATTGGGCGCGGCGGCGGTGGGTGCGGAACTCGCGCTCGTCCCGGCTCCCTTGGCCGCCGCGGCTCCGCCTCCGCCGAAGGTCACGTCCGAGCAGGTGTAGAACGCCTCCGGGCTGTCCGAGCGCTGCCAGACGCTGTAGATCAGATGGCGGCCCGACTTGTTGGGGACGTTCCCCGTAAAGACGTAACTCCCGTCCTTCAGCGTGGGATCGGTGACCTTGGCGAACGGCTCCGCCTCCAGGTCCGCCCAGGTCAGCGGCTTCGTCGGGTCGTAGCCGTCCTTGGTGACGTACAGCTCGAAGCTGCCCCGGTGGGGTGCGGTGGCCCGGTAGGTGAAGGTGTGCTCACCGGCCGTCATGGCGGTGGCGGGCCAGTCGGCGCGCGGCAGGTCCAGGCCCTTGTACTTGTCGCGGCCGGCGCTGCACAGCTTTCCGTCCGGGATGATCTCCTTGTGGCGCCCGGCGGCGTCCGGGATGTTGACCTCGTTCCAGTCGTAGAGCGCCTGGGTGCCGCCCGCCTGGACGGCCGCCTTGCAGGCCGCCGAGTCCGGGCTCTCCGGCCCCTCCGCGAAACACGCCGACACCCGGCTGACCGGGTCCTGCATCGAACCGTGCGCGGTGGCCGGGTCCGCGTTCAGCGCCGTGAGGGCGAGCGGCACCACGCCGAGCACTGCGAGCCGGGCGGTTCTGCGGTGAGCGGTCGCACGAGCGGTCATCGTCGGGGACTCCTTCGGTGGGGGACGCGCTGGGAGGTCACGCGGTTGGGGGGTGACGCGCAGCACGCTAGCCCCGCCCAGCGGCTCTCCCGCCGGTCTTATGGCGCCGTTAAGGAGCAGCTCAGGCAGAGCTGAGACTGGGCCGGTTCCGGGGGTACCCGAGGTGATCGCTCGCCGATGATTGCGGGGGGTCGGTGGCGTGGAAGGGTGACACGTATGACCGCAACGAACTCTCCCCGTGGCGCCGCCCGCGCCTCGGCCCGTGAGCTGATCGAGGCCATCGTCGACCCCGGTAGCTGGCACGGCTGGGACGAACCGGTGGAGATCACCACGGACGACCCCGACTACCGGGCCGACCTGGAGCGGGCACGTGAGCGCACCGGGCTGGACGAGTCGGTCATCACCGGTGAGGGCCGTATCGAGGGGCGCAGGGTGGCGCTGGTCGCCTGCGAGTTCCGCTTCCTGGCCGGCTCGATAGGGGTCGCCGCGGGGGAGCGGCTGGTACGGGCCGTGGAGCGGGCCACGGCGGAGCGGCTGCCCCTGCTCGCGGCCCCGGCCTCGGGCGGCACCCGGATGCAGGAGGGCACGGTCGCGTTTCTGCAGATGGTGAAGGTGGCCGCGGCGATCACGGACCACAAGGCGGCGGGCCTGCCGTATCTCGTCCACCTCCGTCACCCCACGACCGGCGGCGTCCTCGCCTCCTGGGGCTCCCTCGGCCATGTCACCGCCGCCGAGCCGGGTGCCCTCATCGGCTTCATGGGTCCGCGGGTGCATGAGGCCCTGTACGGGGAGGAGTTTCCGCCCGGTGTGCAGAACGCCGAGAACCTGATGAACCACGGCCTGATCGACGCGGTCCTCCCGCTGAGTCGCCTGTCGGTCGTGGCGGCCCGGGTGCTGCGGGTTCTCTGCGCGGGCGGGCCCGCCCCGGCCTCAGACCCTGAGACGGAACGGGTCAACGCGGCGTCCGACAGCACGGGGCCGGAGGCCGCTGTGCCGTCGGCGGAGATGTCGATACGGGCTTCGCGGCGGGCCGAGCGGCCCGGGGTGCGGGATCTGTTGCGGGTCGCCGCCGAAGACGTGAGTCCGCTCAGCGGTACGGGGGCCGGGGAGCACGATCCCGGGTTGTTGCTCGCGCTCGCCCGGGTCGGCGGGACGCCCTGCGTCGTCCTCGGTCACAACCGGCGCAGCGCCCGCGAAGGCGATACGGCCGAGGGGCCGGGGGAGGGGCAGGCGCTGGGCCCGGCGGGCTTGCGGACCGCGCGGCGCGGGATGCACATCGCCGCCGAGCTCGGGCTGCCACTGCTCACCGTCATCGACACCGCGGGCGCCGCGCTCAGCCGTGAGGCCGAGGAGGGCGGGCTCGCGGCGGAGATAGCGCGCTGCCTCGCCGACATGGTGACCCTGCCCGCGCCCACCCTCTGCCTGCTGCTCGGCCAGGGCGCCGGCGGCGCCGCGCTCGCGCTGCTGCCCGCCGACCGGGTCGTGGCCGCGCGCCACGCCTGGCTGTCACCGCTGCCGCCGGAGGGCGCGTCCGCGATCCTCCACCGCACGACGGAGCGGGCGTACGAGGTCGCCGCCCGCCAGGGCGTACGCTCCGCCGACCTTCTCGCCCAGGGCATCGTCGACCGCGTCGTGGAAGAGGATGCCTCCGATTCGGAGGACGGCTCCCGTGCCGGGGACGCCTCCCGCGCCCCCGACGCCTTTCTCGGCCGCCTCGGCCATCTCCTCGGCGCCGAACTCGCCGCCCTCCGCGCGCAGGACCCGGACGAGCGGCTCGCCGCGCGCCGCGTCCGTCATCGGCGCATCGGGCTACCCCGTTGACGCCGCCCGTTGACGGTTGTTGACGGCTAATCAGGGCCAAACGGGCGGACCGGCACGCCGAATTAGCGGTCTTAGGCATGCCTAACCTAATCTCGGGCCGTGAACGAGAATGATCTCGACGCGGCGTCACGGCCGTCCTCTTCCCCTGCCCTCGGGGGCTCCTCGGCCGCCCCGGTCCCGGCCCCTTCGGCCGCCCGGGCGGCCCCCTCGCCGCCGCCCCGGCTCCACCTCCTGGCCCTCAACCCCACCGACTCCGTCACCGAGGGCTTCCTCCCCGCGGCGGCCCGGCTCGGTCTGGCGGTCACCCTGCTCACCGACCAGCCCGAGGCCCATGAACGCGCCTACGGCAACGGACGGCAGGACCACGCGTTCCCCGCGCTCGACATCGTCCCCTGCGACGTACGGGACTTCGCCGAGGTCATCAGCCGTATCGCCGCCGACGGCCGCCCCGGCGCCGTCTTCACCAACAGCGACCACCTCCAGGCCCAGGCCGCCCTCGCCGCCGAGTACTTCGGCCTCCCGGGCAAGGACTGGCGCGCCGCGCTGCGCACCAAGAACAAGGCCGAGCTGCGCCGCGCCCTCGCCGCCGCGGGCCCGGACGCCGCCGACCCCGTCTGGTCCACCGAACTCGCCACCGGACAGGAACCCGCCACCCTCGCCGGACTCGACGCGCCCTACCCCTGCGTGGTCAAACCGCGCGAGGGCGTGGCCAGCGAGGACGTCGTCCTCGTCGCCGACGCCGACGAACTCGTCCGGCGCTGCGCCGAGATACGGGCCCGGCGGCCCGGAGCGGCCCTGGTCGTCGAGGAGTTCCTGGAGGGCGAGCTGCGCACCCTCGAAACCCTCGGCGACGGCCGCACCCTCCACGTCCTCGGCGGCTTCCGCACCGAGCTCTCGCCGACCCCGCACTTCGTCGAGGAACGGCTGCGCCTGCTGCCCGCCCCGCCCCCGCAGCCGCACACCGATCAGGTGCTGGCGCAGTTGCGCGCGCTGGGCGTCGGCTTCGGCGTGTGCCACACCGAGTACGTCGTCCAGGGTGACCGGGCCCGCCTCATCGAGGTCAACTACCGTGCCATAGGCGACCAGTGCGACCTCGTCCTCGCCGAACTCCTCGGCATCCCCCTTTTCGAGCACATCCTCCGTACGCACCTGGGCGAGCCGCTGCCGAACGACCTCGGCGCGCGCACCGACGGCAGGGTTCGCATGGAGTACGTCCTGGCCGACCGCGCCGGGCGGCTCGCCTCCGCCCCTCCGGCGAGCGTGACCGAGCGCGACGGCGTACGACTGGACTACCGGCCGCTGCGCGGGGTCGGCGAGGAACACCCGCTCCACCGCACCAATCGGGACTTCCTCGGCGTGCTCCGGGCCACCGGCACCGACCAGGGGCGGATCGACGCGGCGGTGGCGCAGTTCCTCGCGGCCCACCGATGGGAGATCGTGTGACAGAGGAAGAGGAGCTTCTCGGACGGGTGCTCGACACGCTCCTCCGAGAGGACGCCTACAAGCTGCGCAGCCGCGCCACCCCGGAACGGCGCGCCGACGGCGACTGGCTGCGCATCGCGCTCGAGGGGGGCGAAAGCGTGCTGCTGCCGGTGGAACCCGAGGGCTTCCAGTGCGATATCCGTGCCCGTCGCCGCCCCCTGCGGCTGTGCGCTCCCGCGACCGCCGAATGGAGCCCGGCCGATCGGGCCGATGCCGAACCGGCCGACGCCGAGCCGCCGTCCGCGTGCGGCCCGGCCGGCGAGTCCGGGGACTGTGCCCCGGCCGAACGGCCGCTCACCGGCCTCGCCCCCGTCCTCGCGCGCCTCCGGGCCGCCGTGCCGGACGAGGACCGGCCGCTGTACGACGTCTTCGTGACCGAGTGCCGACAGGCCCTCGATGCCATGCGGCTGCACACCCGCATCCGCCCCGCCGTCGTCGCCGAGCTGGCCGCGCGCCACGGCGAGGGGCGGTGGACGGGGATGCGCGGGGCGGTCGCGTACGACACGCTCGCCGCCTTCCGGGACCACCCGGTCTACCCGACCAGCCGGGGCCGGGCCGTCTTCACCGAGGACCAATTGCGCGCCCACGCCCCCGAGTTCCACCCCACCTTTCCGCTGCGCTGGCTCGTCCTTCCGCGCGAGGCGGTGGGGGGTGACCCGGCGCGGCTGCCCGCCTGGTGGCCGACGCCCACCCAACTCGGCCTCGGAAGCGGGCGGCGGCCCTCCGACGCGCGGCGGCTGGCCTTCCCCGTGCATCCGCTCACCGTCGGCCGCCCGCTGGAGGCCGCGCTCCGCGCGGCCGGGCTCGACGGCGAGGCCCGGCTCGCGGACCGCCCTCTGCTGGACGTACGGCCCACCCTCTCCATGCGGACCGTGGCCGTCGCCGACGACCCCCTCGTCCACCTCAAACTGCCGCTCACCACCTCCACCCTGGGGATGCGCAACCGGCGCTCGGTCAAACCCGGCACGCTGATCGACGGCGAGGTGGCGCAGCGCCTGGTGGAGGCGGTGATCGCGCGCGAGCCGCGCTTTGGCGCGACCGTGCTGCTCGCCGACGAGACCACCCACCTCCACGCCGGACACGAACTGCTGGCCGCGCTCGTACGCCGCTGCCCGCCCGGTCTGGAGAACGCCACGATCGTGCCGCTGGCCGGGCTGCTCGCCCCCGCCCCGGACGGCACGCTCGTCATCGACGGGCTCGCCGGGCGCCACTACAGCGGGGATGTCCTCGCCCTGCTCGACGACTACCTCACCCTCCTGTTCGACTTCCACACCACCCTCTTCGCGTACGGCATCGCGCTGGAGTCCCATCAGCAGAACATCTCGCTGGTCTTCGAGGGCGGGGGTGACAACGGTGGTGCCGTGCCCCGGCTGCGGCTGCTCATCAAGGACCACGACGGCCCCCGCGTGCACGCGATACGGCTCGCCGCCATGGTCGGCGGAGGGCCGGCCGCCGACCTGTGCGGATTCGACGACCGCAGAATCCTGACGTCCGGCGACGGGCCGGTGGCCGATGTGTTCACCACCATCACCGTCCATCTGTGCGCCGCCGCCCCCGTCTTCGAACTCGCCCGCCTCGGCCGGGCCCCGCTCGACACCCTGCTGCGGCGGCTGCGCGACCGGCTCACCGACGCCGTCGACCGGCTCGCCGTCACCCGGCCCGGTGCCGCCGCCGCGCTGTTGCGGCGGCGGGTGCTGGAGGCGGATCGGCTGCCGGTCAAGGCGATGGTCACCGCCGGCACCTTGTTCACCAAGGAGCGCTCCGGCGCCGCGGACATCAACAAGCACTACGTCACCGGGCCCAACTATCTGCTGCGGGGAAGCGGCAGATGACCGCCGCGCCCCTCCTGCCGTTACCGCCAGGCCCCTCCTGCCCCTCTCTTCTCCGCACCCGCTGGAGCCGCCCCATGCCCATGACCTCCTCGCCCGCCGCGACAGTGGCCTCCGCCGACCACGCCACCGCCCACACCCTGCTCAACTGTCTGCTCCGCGAGGTGTCGGGGCCGGAGCACCAGACCGTCGTGGCCGATGGCCGGCTGCGGCTGAGGCTGCCGCGCTGTGGGGTGCTGTTGCGCGTCGGGCTGCGGCGCACCTCCCTCATCGGGGCGCACCGCTTCACCGGGCCGGTCAGCGAGCAGCGCGAGGGCGGTTGGACCGAGGTGTCCTGGCGCGAGCTGGCCGAGCGCATCCGCCGGGAGCTGGAGCTGCGCACGGGCGTGCACAACGACGAGTTCCTGGACCAGGTCGCCTCCAGCCACGCGGGCATGACGGCGGCTTTGGCGGCTCTGGAGGGCCGGGAAGCTCTGGAGGACCGGGACGCACCGCCCGTGAGCGGCGGCGCCCCGGACCCTTACCTCGCCTCCGAACAGTCCCTGCTCTTCGGCCACCGCTTCCACCCCACCCCCAAGGCCCGCACCGGCAGCGCCGACTCCTGGGCGCGGTTCGCCCCCGAGGCCGGGGCCCGCTTCCCGCTGCACCACCTCGCGGTACGTCAGGAGTACGTACGCGAGGAGTACGTCGGCCAGGAATCCGTGAGTCCCGGAGCCCTCGGCGCGCTCGACCGGCAGGGCGCCGTCCCCGAGGGCTACCGGCTGCTGCCCGCGCACCCCTGGCAGTACGCGATGCTGCGCGAGCACCGTCTGCTGCGGGCGGCCATCGCCCGGGGCGACGTGCTGGACCTCGGGCCCGGCGGCGCGGAGTTCGCGCCCACCGCGTCCGTCCGCACGCTCTACGACGGCCGGGACTTCCTCAAGTTCAGCCTCAATGTGCGGATCACCAATTGCCTGCGCAAGAACGCCGACTACGAGCTGTCCGGCGCCGTCGCCCTGACCCGGCTGCTGGAGCCGGTCGCCGCCGATCTCGCCGCCCGCTTCCCCGGCTGCGAGCTGCTGCGTGAACCCGCCTACCGGACGCTGGACCTCGGCGGCGACCAGCAGCTCATCGAGGGCTTCGGGGTGATCGTCCGCGAGGGGCTGGCCGCCCGGCTGCGGCCGGGGCTGACCGCGCTGCTCGCGGCGGCCGTCGCCGATGAGTACCCGACCAGCGGCGCCCAGATCTCCCGGCTCCTCCCCGATGTCGGCCCCGACCGGCTCTCCGCGTGGTGGCAGGCGTATCTCCACCTTCTCGTACCGCCCGTACTGGCCGCCTACTTCGACCACGGCGTGGTCCTGGAACCCCACCTCCAGAACGTCCTCATCGGCGTCGACCCCGCCGACGGCACCCCCCGCCAGGTGCTCTTCCGCGATCTGGAGGGCACCAAGCTGGTGCCCGAGCGGCACACCGCCGCGCTCGCCGCGCTGCCCGAGGCGGTGGCCCGCCCGCTGACGTACGAGCGCGAGCACGGCTGGGACCGGGTGGTGTACTGCCTGCTGGTCAACCACATCGCCGAGATGGTGGCCGCCCTCGCCGACCGCTGTCCGCGTCTGGAGCCCGCGCTGTGGTCGGCGGTCCGCCGGGTGCTGTGCGAGCGCTCGGCGGCCCATGACCACCCGCCGGCGCTGCGCGCCCTCGTGGCGGGCGTGCCGCTGCCCGCCAAGGCCAACCTGCTGACCCGCTGGGCTCGTCGGGCCGACCGCCACGCGGGCTATGTCCGTATCGCCAGCCCGCTCGCCTCCGCCCTGCTGTCCGAGGCGGCGCATGTGTCGGAAGCGGCCCATGTGTCCGAAGAGGCCCACCTCATCCACCAGCCCGGGAGCAGCCGTTGATCACCCCTGCCGTCCGTACCCTCGCCACGGAGCTGACCGGCGACGACCTTCCCGCCTACGTCTACGACCTGACCGCGCTCCGCGCGCACGTGCGGGCCGTACGGGACGCGCTGCCGCCGGGCCTCGAGCTGTACTACGCCGCGAAGGCCAACCCGGCGCCCGCCATCCTCCGGGCCCTCGCGCCCCACGTCACCGGGTACGAGGTCGCCTCCGGCGGTGAGGCGGAGCATGTCCGCGCGGCCGTGCCCGGCGTGCCGCTGGCCTTCGGCGGGCCGGGCAAGACCGAGGGGGAGCTGCGGCGGGCGCTGGCGCTGGGCGTGGAGCGGTTCCATGTGGAGAGCGAGCAGGAGCTGCGGCTGCTGGCCTGGGTGGCGCAGGACGCGGGGGTCCCGGACGTGGACGTCCTCCTGCGCGTCAATCTCCCGGTGGCCGGTGACGAGCTGGGCGGCGCGGCGCTCGCCATGGGCGGCCGCCCGAGCCCCTTCGGCCTCGACCCCGAGGCCGTGGAGCGCTGCCTTCCGCTGCTCTCGGCGGACTCCGGCAGTCCCCTGCGCCTGCGCGGCATCCATGCCCATCTCGCCAGCGGCCTCGACGCCCCCGCGCAGGTCGCCGTGGCCGCCGCGATCGCCGACTGGGCGGCGAAGCTGTCCGAACGCCACGGCCTGGGCCTCATCGAGGTGAACGTCGGCGGTGGGATGGGCGTGGACTACGCCCATCCCGACCGCCGCTTCGACTGGGTCGCCTACGGCCAGGGCATGGCCGATCTCGCCCTCCGCCACCCCGGCCTGACCCTGCGGATCGAGCCCGGCCGGGCGCTGACCGTCTACTGCGGCTGGTACGTCACCGAGGTGCTGGACATCAAGCACAGCGGTGGCGAGGCGTTCGCGGTGGTGCGCGGCGGCACCCACCACCTCCGCACCCCCGCCACCAAAAAGCACGACCAGCCGTTCCAGGTGCTCCCCATGGACACCGGGGACACCTGGACCCGGCCCTGGGCGCGCCCGGCCGTACGGGCGGAGCCGGTCACGCTGGTCGGCCAGCTCTGCACCCCCAAGGACGTGCTGGCCCGCCGGATCCCGGTCCCGGAGCTACGGGTGGGGGACCGGGTCGCCTTCGCGATGGCGGGTGCGTACGCGTGGAACATCTCGCATCACGACTTCCTGATGCACCCCCGGCCGGGCTTCCACTACCTGGAGGAATGAGGGTGGAAAACGGTCACTCGGCGGGCCGGGGCTCGCCCCGGTAGGTGCCGAAGGACCACTTGTTGCCCTCCGGGTCGGCGATGGCGAACTCACGGCTGCCGTACGGCTGGTCCTCGATCGGCCGGAGCACCCGCACTCCGGCCGCCGTGAGCCGTTCGTACAGCGCGTCGACGTGGTCGGTGACGACGTACCCCCCGAAGGTGCCCGGCTCCAGGCACCAGCTCTTGGTGGCCGGGTCGTACGAGCCGAGCATGATGCCGCCGCCCTCGGGCCAGTCGAGCTGGGCATGGGCGACGCGGTCCTCGTCCTGGTAGACGGCCGTGCGCACAAAGCCGACCGTGTCGACCAGGAAGTCGATCAGGGCGACGGAGTCATGGGCCTGGAGCGTGGGCCAGACGGCCGGATCACGCGACTGTTTCCGCTGCTCTTGCTGCTGGTTCGGTGCGGTGTTCATGGGCTCTACTCTTCGCCGTAGAGCTGCCCACCGGCTTGGATATTCCGGCACTCTTCGGCCAACCAGGCGGTCGGGCTCACCCCGGTGTACTGACGGAAGTCGCGCACCAGGTGGGAGTGGTCGAAGTAGCCGCACTCGGCGGCGACCCGGGCCAGGTCCGGCGCCCGGCCCACCGCCACGGACCGCACCACCGTGTTTCTGGCGTGCTGGAAGCGCATCAGCCGCGCCGCCTGCTTGGGGCTCAGCCCCGTCTCGGCCCGGAACACACTGGTCAGCCGGCGTGGGCTGAGCGCCACATGGTCCGCCAGACCCGTCAGCGTCCCGGCCCCGCGATGCCGGGCCAGCCACGTCCACGCCTCGGCGACCTCGTTGCGCACCGGCGCCCCGTCCTCGCCCGCCGCCGCGCGCTCCCGCAGATACGTGCCCAGCGTGGCGAACCGGTCCTCCCACGTTCGCTGCTCGCAGAGCCGCTCCCGCACCTCGGCGGCCCGCTTGCCCAGCACCTCCGACCCGGAGGTGACCAGCTCGGAGGTGAGTGCCCCGGCCGGAAGTCCCAGCAGCGTGCGCGCCGCCAGCGGATGCACCGCGAGCTGCACCCCGGCCTCGCTTCCGGCCTGGGCGATATACGCGGGCTGCTGGTGCAGACCGCCGACGACGATCTCCGTCCGCGAGGCACCGGGCCCCCGCGCCTGCTCGGGCGTGACGCCGCCGACGACGGGGCCCTCCAGCGAGAAGATCAGCGTCAGGTAGGGGGAGGGCAGCCCCCGGTGCAGCGTCGGCGGTATCCCCTCGGAGCGGTAGCCGACGGCGGTCACCACCATCCCGCCGAGCCCCTGCCCGAGCCCGGCCCCGGCCCGCACGAACTCGTGGCTGCTCATGCGGCCAGTATCACCCTGCGGGTGGGCTCGCCCGCAGGGGTCGGCCATGTTGCGAGATCGCCCCGGCCGCCTGCGGAGCAGGCGGCCGGGTCAGCCTGCCAGCTGCTGCAGCCATTCGCGCAGCAGAGCCGTCTCCGTGTCTCGCAGAGGTAGCCCGGCGCCCGCAGCCGGGGTACCGGTGGTGAGCGCGGTTCCCAGTGCGGCATCGAGGGCGAGTGCGCGCGAGGCCAGGTCCGACCCGGATGAGGCGGGCGAGTCCGTGGTGATCGAGGCGATGACGGTGTCCCGCAGCCGTGCCGAAGTCGTCAGGTCCCGCTCCGAGGACTCTTCGCCGATCAGCGCGAGCGTGGCACCCGTTGTCGCCGCGTGGATGACGCGGGTCGCCTGCTCCACCGGAACCCGAAGGCGCCCGGCGTCGGCCGCCCGGCCCAGCAGTCCGACCAGCAGGGCGTGCGCCTCGTCCGCGGCCGGGGGCCGCTGCCCGGGCCGCACAGTGCCGTACATGAGCATGTAGAACGCGGGGTGCTGCACCCCGAAGTCGACGTGCAGGTCCCAGCCGCGGTAGAGGTCCGCCACCGGGTCGTCGGGGGTCAGTGCCAGTGCCTCCCGTTTCTCGGCCAGGTACATCTCGAACCCGTAGGCGGCCAGCTCGGCCAGGAGCCCGTCCTTGTCGTCGAACATCCGGTACAGCGCGGGGGCCGTGATGCCCGCGGCCGCGGCGACAGCGCGTGTGGAGACCGCCTCGCTGCCACCCTCCTCCAGAAGCCCGGCGGCCACCTGCAGCACCTGGCGCCGCGCGGCGCGTCGTCCCTCGTTCATGGAACAACGATATCGCATTTTGCGTAGCGTCGCTCTATCAATGCTACGGTCTAAAGCGGAACGACGATCCAAGCGCACCGACCGCCGCGGCGGGCAGCTCATCGTCCGCCGGCACCACCACCGAACACGCCGCCATCGCGGCAGAAGAGGAACACCCATGTCCGATATCTCGATCGTCATCGCGTCGCATTCCGGCTACGGCCACACCGCGCAGATCGCCACGGCCGTGGCCGACGGCGCGCGCTCCATCGCCGGGACGCACGTCCACAGCGTGGACGTCGCCTCCCTCGGCGACGCCGACTGGGAACTGATGGACGCCGCGGACGCCATCATCTTCGGCACCCCCACCTACATGGGCACCGCGTCGGGGGCGTTCCACGCCTTCGCCGAGGCCAGCAGCAAGCGGTGGATGACCCGCGCCTGGAGCGACAAGCTCGCGGCGGGATTCACCAACTCCGGCTCCATGAGCGGCGACAAGCTGCACACCCTGCAGTACCTCTCGCTCCTGGCGGCCCAGCACGGAATGCTCTGGGTCAGCCTGAACCTCCTGCCGGGCTGGAACACCACCACGTCCAGCTCCCAGGACGACAACCGCCTCGGCTTCTACCTCGGCGCCGGCGCACAGAGCTTCAACGACACCCCCGCGGTCCACGACGCGGACCTGAACACTGCTCGCCACCTCGGCCAGCGCGTCGCCGAGCACACCCGCATCCACCGCGCCGGACTGATCGCCGCAACGCACTGACGCAACGGTCCGTGGAAGCACCCTTCGTTCATAAACCACCCTTTAGTTCTCTTCGAAGGAGTACGTCATGCAGCACCGGACGCTGGGAAGCCAGGGCCTTGAGGTCTCGGCGATCGGCTACGGCGCGATGGGCCTGACGATGGCCTACGGACCCACCGACGAGGAGGCCGGCGTCGCCGCCCTCCGCCGCGCGCACGACCTGGGCGTCACCTTCTTCGACACCGCCGAGATGTACGGCTGGGGCACCGGATCCAACGAGATCCTGGTCGGCAAGGCGGTCAGGGACTTCCGCGACGAGGTGGTCCTGGCCACCAAGTTCGGTGTCGACATGTCCGTGCCTCCCGAGCAGATCGGCGGCGCAGTCAACAGCCGGCCCGACAACATCCGCAAGGTCGCCGACAACAGCCTGCACTACCTCGGCGTGGATCACATCGACGTCTTCTACCAGCACCGCGTCGACCCCGAGGTGCCCATAGAGGAGGTCGCGGGCACCGTCAAGGAGCTGATCGAAGCGGGCAAGGTGAAGTACTTCGGCCTCAGCGAGGCCGGACCCGAGACGATCCGCAAGGCGCACGCCGTGCAGCCGGTCTCCGTCCTGCAGACCGAGTACTCCCTGTTCGAACGGGACGTCGAGCGGCTCTTCCCCACCCTGGACGAACTCGGTATCGGCTTCGTCGCCTATTCCCCCTCGGCCGCGGGTTCATCACCGGCACCGCCAAACCCGCCGGCCAGTACGTAGCCACCGACATGCGCAACGTCGACCCGCGCTGGCAGCCGGGCAACTTCGAGAAGAACGTCGAAGCCGTCGACCGGCTCGCCGAGCTCGCGGCGGCCCAGGGCGCCACCGTCTCCCAGCTGGCTCTGGCCTGGCTCCTGACCCGGGGCGAGCACATCGTGCCGATCCCCGGCACCCGCAGCCCAAAGCGCATCGAGGAAAACGCCGGCGCCGCCGACCTCGCCCTCACCGACGCCGACCTCAAGGCCATCGACGAGATCCTGCCTCTGGGCGGCTTCGGCGCCCGCTACACCGAGGGGCACGTGCCCACATGGATCTGATGATCCACCCCGGGACAGATGCCACTCAGGTCGGCTCCGGTGAGATCAGCGCAGGGTGGCGGGGGCGGGGCGGACGGCTTCGTGTGAGCGTGTTCGGATGCGTACGGGCTGAGGTGGTGGCCCTTGCGAACGACTACCCTGAGAGCGCACCGCACCCGAAGGAGGCTCCCGGTCATGACCGCGACCCACGATCGTCCGCAGATGCTGCCGGAGGAGTTCGAGGAGTACGCGCGGCTGGCGGCCCGCGTGGCGGAGGGAGTGCGGTGGGAGTTCATCAACGGGAAGATCGGGGTCACGCCGGTGCCGGATGGCGATCATGGGCGGATCATCCAGTGGCTGGCGCGGATCTGCATTCAGGCCCATCCCGACCTGTGGCTGCATGACCAGGGCCTCAAGGTCGAGACCTACCGTAACGGCCACGCCCGCCCCGACGGGACCCTCGCCCACAGTGACGCGTTCGTCGGTCAGGGAGAGTGGGCCGACGCCGATCCCGTCCTGATGGTCGTGGAGGTCACCTCGTACGACTCCGACACCGACCGCAGGGACCGGGTGGAGAAGCCACGCGCCTACGCCGAGACGGGCATCCCGGTGTATCTGCTGGTCGACCGGGAGGCCGGTGAGGTCACGGTCTTCAGTGAGCCCGACGGGGTCCGGTACGAGAGCACCAAGACAGTGCCGTTCGGCAAGCCGCTCACACTGCCCGCGCCGGTCGGCGTCACGCTCGACACCGAGCCGCTCCAGGGCTGGGTGCGCTGAGGTCCCTGCCTCCGGCAGGCGCGCGGCGGCCTGGAATCATCCGGTGGCATGTACACCGTTACCCTCTGGGAGTTCGCCGCGCTCGCGGCGGCATCCATACTCGTCGGCTTCTCGAAGACCGCCGTCAGCGGCGCCAATACCGTCAGCCTCGCGATCTTCGCGGCGGTGCTTCCGGCCCGGGAGTCGACCGGTGTGCTGCTCCCCCTGCTGATCGTCGGCGATCTGCTCGCCGTGCGCACCTACCGACGGCACGCGCACTGGGGGACCCTGCTGCGGCTGTTCCCGGCGGTCGCGGCCGGGGTGGTGGTGGGCACGGTGTTCCTGCTCTGGGCCGGGGACGCGGAGGTGCGCACGTCCATCGGGGCGATCCTGCTGCTGATGGCCGGGGTCACGGTCTGGCGGCGGCGTACGGCGGCCCGGGCCGAGGTCCCCGCGACGACGCCCGACGCGGACGGGGCGGGGGCCCGGCTCAAGGCCGGTTCGTACGGTGTGCTCGGCGGCTTCACCACGATGGTGGCCAACGCGGGCGGCCCCGTGATGTCGCTCTACCTGCTCTCCGCCGGCTTCCGGAAGCTGGGTTTCCTGGGCACCTCGGCCTGGTTCTTCCTGATCGTGAACGTGGCCAAGGTGCCCTTCAGCGTCGGCCTCGGCCTGATCGACGGCCGCTCCCTGCTTCTGGACGCGCTGCTGGCGCTCTTCGTTCTGCCCGGTGCGTACATCGGTAAGGCGTGCGTGGACCGGATCAATCAGCGGCTCTTCGAGCGACTGGTGATCGCGGCGACGGTGCTGGGCGGCCTCCAACTGCTGCTGCGCTGAGGACCACATCGGCGAAGTTCGCCGCCAGTCGCCGTGCCGTACGCACGGACTCCGGCTCGACCCGCTCGGCCTCGGCCCGGAGTGCGCCCAGGTCCAGGCCCGCGTCGGCCAGGGCGGCTTCGTCCCAGCCGTCGAGGCGGTCTGCCCCCACCTCCGGATGAAACTGCACGCCCCAGGCCCGCTCGCCCACCCGGAACGCCTGCACCGGACAGGCCTCGCTCGATGCGAGCCAGACGGCGCCGGGGGGAAGCGCGGTGATCTGGTCACGGTGGTTCTGAATGGCCCGGAACTCACGCGGTACCCCGGCGAACAGCGCGTCGGCGTCGGCCTCGGGCCGCAACCGGACAGCACAGGAGCCCCGTTCGGGCCGACCATGATCGCCGAGCACTGTCCCACCCGCCGCGACGGCGAGCACCTGGGCCCCCAGGCAGATCCCCAGCAACGGGACCCCCTCGGCGATGGCACGCCGGGCGAGTTCCCGTTCGGCCGGTAGCCAGGGCGCGTACGCGTCGGCAGTCGGCAGGAAGCCACCACCGAGCAGGACCACCGCGTCGAAACCCTCCGGGGACGCGGGGGCCGACGCGCCGCCGGTTTCGACCACCGTCAGCCCCATCTCCTCCCACCACGGCCGCAACCGCCCCGGCCCACTGGGTTCCGCGTTGCGGATGACGAGGAGGCGGCTCACATCCTTGCCTTCTTCTTCAGGCTCGCTATGAAGGCGCTCCACGAGCCGTTGGGGAATATGAGGACAGGCCCGTCGGGGTCCTTGGAGTCACGTACGGGAACGATGCCGGGGAAGTTGTCGGCGACCTCGACGCATACGCCGCCGTCATTGTTGCTGTAGCTGCTCTTGCGCCACGAAGCGGTTCTCAGATCTGGGGCGGTTCCCATGAGGTCCAGTCCTTCATCACGGCTTGGATCATCGCCTCGGAGTCCCGTGGCGAGAGGGCCATGGCCCTGAGCAGATCGTAGTTCTTGCGGAGCTTGGCGACTGCGCCCGAGTCCTCGATGAATCCGCCGCGATGGGAGCCTTCCTCGTAGGCGAGCGTCGGTTCATTGGACAGTGTGTAGAGAACCAGAGTCCTGCCCGCATCCGGGTGCTGACCTGCGCCGAAAGGCAGGACCTGGATGGTCACGTGCGGTTGTGTTCCGCGCTCGATCAGGGACATCAACTGGTCGCGCATCACCTCAGGTTCTCCGGCGGCGCGGCGCAACGCGGCCTCGTCCACGATGAACCAGCAGTCAGGCGGTTGGACTTGGCTCAGCCGAGCTTGTCGGGCAAGCCTGGCCTTCGTCATCGCGTCGATCTCTGCCTCAGGGGCGTATCGGTTCCCAATGCGCAGAGACGCCCTCGCGTGTTCGGGAGTCTGGAGCAGACCTGGAATCGTGGCGCAGGCGTACTCCTCAATGGCCACCGCGTGCTTCTCAACCTCCATGACACCCCGGTACTTGCTCTTGAACGGCTCATTCTTCGCCAGCGCATAGATCCGCGCGAACATCCCGTCCGTCCCGAAGCACGCGTCCAGCTTCGACGGAAGGTCGTCGTACGGCAGGGACTCCGCCGCCTCGATCCGCGCCAGGTGCGATTTGCTGTAGTTCAGTACCTCGGACAGCCGCCGCAGCGACATGTCCGCCTTCTCCCGGTGGCGGCGGATCTCCGCGCCGAAGAGGTCGCGTGCGGAGCGGTCGGGAAAGAGTTCGCGTGGCTGGAACGGCATTGTGGATCCCCTCTTGTCCCGCGATCTTGGCTGGGACGTGTCGCCTCTTTCCAGCCTACGCGCCGGAGCGCAACGGTATGTGCACTCAACGTAATTGACCGACCGGAAAGACAGGTCAACGTGTTCTCACACACCGAATCCGCCGCTCCACGGATGACGATGCGCGTCTACCGCGTCTCGCCGGACGGCGCGGTCGTGACGCAGGAGCTCGGCAGGGTGGTCGTCGTGGTCAAGGACAAGCTCGAACCCTTGCGGTCCAGCCAGTTCCCGCCGTGCAGCTGCCCGCGCCACCGAGTGAGTGCGGACCTGTAATGCGGCTGCATTATGCATGCAGTGCTGCTAAAATGCAGCGCATGACTGCTCTGACCATCCGCGACGTACCGGACGACGCCCTTGCCACGCTGAAGGCTCGTGCCGCGCAGGCTGGCAAGTCACTCCAGGCGTATGCGCTGGACGTACTCGTCGGTGAAGCCTCCAGGCCCACGCTCGCCGAGGTCGCGGCACGTGCCGAGGCTGAGGCCAGTGCAAGCCTGAGCACATCGGACGTGCTGACCGCGATCCGCGACGCAAGGGCGGGCCGTTGATCGTCATCGATTGCTCCGCGCTCGTCTTCTTCTTGACGGACGAGGGCCCCATAGGGCATGGCGTACGTCAACGTGTCGCGAAGGAGGATCGGCTCGACGCACCCCACCTGCTCGACTACGAGATCATGTCGGCGTTGCTCGGCCTGGGGCGCGGGCGACGTGGTGGCGATCCCAAGCTGAGCGATAAGCAGCTACGAAAGGCCGTGGCGACGTATCGCGACTTGGTGATCGACCGGCATGAAACGCTGATCCTCTGGGAGCGGGTCAAGGGCTTGTCGAGCAACCTGTCCACCTATGACGCCCAGTACGTCGCGCTTGCTGAAAGCCTGGGCGTGCCGTTGATCACCAGTGATGCCAAGATCGGCAAGGCCGGGGCGGCGCGCTGTGAGATCGAGACGTTCGACGGGTGTTCCTGACCGTGGGGTCATCGCAACCCCGGGGCCGGTCCACACCGGTTCGAATCCGGTTGCGGCCTCAGGAATCCCTCCGCTGTGGAGTCACCGCCGAGAATGTCACCCCGGTGAGCTCCTCGGAGACGGTCCACAGGCGCTGCTGGGCGGTCTGGTCGTGGGAGTCGGGGCTGGAGGTGACCAGCTTCGGGTAGCCGCGGATCTCCCCCCGGTTGCCGGGGCCGTAGTACTGGCCGCCGGTGACGGCTGGATCGGTGGCGGCGCGCAGGGTGGGCAGGGCGCCCATCTCGGCCTTCTGGGTGAGCAGCGGCGCGAGCCAGGTGACGGGCACGCGAAGCGCGGCGGGCGTGTTGCGGGCGAGCTCGGTGTTGGACACGCCGGGATGGGCGGCCACCGCGACCGTGGTGCCGTGCGGTGCGAGCCGGCGCTGCAGTTCGTACGTGAACATCAGGTTGGCGAGTTTGGCCTGGCCGTAGGCGGCGACGCGGCTGTACGAGCGCTCCCACTGCAGGTCGTCGAAGTGGATGGCGGCCCGGATGCGGTGACCGGTGCTGCTGACCGTCACGACGCGGGAGCCGGGGACGGGCAGGAGCCGGTCCAGCAGCAGGCCGGTCAGGGCGAAGTGGCCGAGGTGGTTGGTGCCGAACTGCAGCTCGAAGCCGTCGGCGGTGGTCTGCCGTGGGGTGTACATCACGCCCGCGTTGTTGATCAGAAGGTCGATGCGCGGGTGGGTCGCGCGCAGGTCGGCCGCCGCGGACCGGATCGAGTCCAAGGAGGCCAGATCGAGGGACTGGACCGTGACGTCGCCGGTGATGCGGGCGGCTGCCTGCTTGCCCTTCTTCGCGTCGCGGACCGCCAGGACCACCGCCGCCCCGCGCTCCGCGAGCATCCGGGCGGTCTCGAAGCCCAGCCCGGTGTTGGCGCCGGTCACGATCGCCACCCGGCCGTGCTGATCAGGAATGTGCTGCTCTGTCCAGTTGCCGCTCATGACGCACTCCTAAAGAACCATCGGTCTGTTACGAGGAGCAACGTAAGAGACCGCCGGTCTTCTGTCAAGGGACCGGTGGTCTTTAAGCTAGGCTGAGGGCGTGACATTTCAGCGAGCGCGAAGCGAGGAGCAGCGGGAGATCCGCCGCCGGGCGATCCTGGACACGGCGGCGGCGATGCTCGACGAGATGCCCGTGGCCGAGGTGAGCCTCAACGAGCTCAGCCGGCGGGTGGGCCTGGCCAAGTCGAACGTCCTGCGGTATTTCGAGTCACGCGAGGCGGTGCTGCTCGAACTGCTGGACGTTTTTCTGGAGAGCTGGCTCGCCGAGCTGGCGGACGAGCTGGCCGCGGGCATCGAGGCGCATGCGGCGCCGGAAGTGCGGGCGGGCCAGTTGGCCGAGATCCTCAGTCGGTCGCTGGCGGGCCGGGTGGTGCTGTGCGACCTCTTCGGCGCGCAGGGCGGCGTCCTTGAGCACAACGTCTCGGTCGAGGTGGTCAAGCGGCACAAGCGGTCCTCCCTCGCGCGGCTCGCGGCCATGACCGAGCTCGTGCGCCGCCACGTGCCCGAACTCGGCGACAGCGCGCAGCTGTTCTGCCTGATGAGCCTGGTCTCGGCGGGTGCCCTGTCGGCGTACGTCCCGCCGCCGCCCAGCGTCCTTGCCGCCTACGCGGACGAGCCTGCCCTCGGCGTGCTCCACCTGGAGCTGCGTGACGCTCTGCGGATCTCCTTCACCTCGGCACTCCTGGGCGTGCTGCCGCGCGCCTGAACCCTCCTGTCTCGGCCCGCTGTTCACCGCGGCATGTGCTGTGTCGCGAATATCAAGATCAACTCGGTGGGCCCGGGGCACAACGCCACCGATCTGAACAGCAACCTCGGAACACAGCATCCATCGCAGGGGGCGAAGGTCGTCGTGCGCGCCGCCACGCTCCCGGCGGACCGTCCCAGTGGCGGCTTCTTCGACATGAACGGTCCCGTGGGCCGGTGACTGCCGTCCCCGACGGCCGGCGGATGGCCCAAATCGCCCTGGATCAGGTGGAGATGCCGAGGTGGCGGCGGTGGTTGCGCCCCATCGACACCGGCCGCGCTCTCCTAGTATTTTCACCTGAAAGTGCCACAGAGACAGGGGCCTGCCGTTCCTGTTGGCATTCACTTGTTGTGTGCCCTACCGGGGCGCGCTCATCTGAGTGACGATTGGAGGCAGGGGATGGCGGGTTCCGCATCGGACACGATCGCGGTCGTCGGCGCCGGGGTAATGGGACGCAACATCACCGCACTCGCGCTGGGCCGTGGGGTCGATGTCGTGCTGGTCGATGTCTCGGGTGATGTGCTGGAGAGCGCCCGAGCGGAAATCGCCCAGTTGTTGCGGCACGGGCAGTTCATGGGTGCCTTCCCCGCCTCCCAGGCCACCGGGACACTGACCACGACGCTTTCCAGCGGCGATGTCGCGGACGCCGATGTGGTGATCGAGGCGATCACCGAGGACGCCGCGCTCAAGGCGCGGGTCATGGCGGAGCTCTCCGGCACGGTCCCCGCCGGGGTCCCGCTGATCACCAACACCTCGGGAATTCCCATCGCCGAACTGGCGAAGTCGGTGCAGCGGCCCGCGGAACTGGCCGGCGTGCACTTCATGAATCCCTCCTATCTCATCGAGATGGTGGAAGTGGTGCGCGGCCCGCAGACCGGCGAGGACGCCATGGCCGCGATCCTGTCCCTGCTGGAGCGGCTGGGGCGGGAGACGGTCGTCGTGCGGGACGCGCCGGGCTTCGTCACCAGCAGGCTGCTGCACCCCATGATCAATGAAGCGGCGCGCATCGTGGCCGAGGGCACCGCGAGCGTCGAGGACGTGGACCAGCTCATGCACGGCTGCCTCGGTCATCCGACCGGTCCGCTGCGCACCGCCGATCTGATCGGACTCGACAATCTCGCGGACGCTCTTCGGCTCCTTGCCGAGCGGACCGGAAACTCCACCTTCGAACCCTGTGAACTTCTGATGGAGAAGGTGCGCCGCGGTGATCTGGGGCGTAAGACAGGGCGCGGGTTCTACAACTATGGAGAGGTGCTTTCGTGAGTATGGACCAGGCAGTCACCGCCGAGGCGACCGAGCAGGCGATCACGGCGTTCGTCTCGGAGCGGGTGAAGGCGGAGGTCCCCGCCGACCAGGACCTCTTCGGGTCCGGGCTGGTGTCGTCGATGTTCGCGATGGAGCTCGTCGTCCATCTGGAACAGGCATTCTCCGTACAGATCCTGGGGGACGACCTCAAGCGGGACAACTTCCGCACCATCGCGGCCATGACCGCTCTGGTGGTGCGGTTGCGCGGCGGCGAGAAGCCCGCCGATGACTGAGCCGCTCGCCGGCGCCCGCGATCTCGTCGACGACCTGGTCGGCGACCGGGCCGCCGAGTGGGACCGGACCGGTCTGATCCCCGAGGAGGTCCTGCGCACGCTGTCCGCTCGCGGCCTGCTGTGCGCCGGGGTGCCGGAGGCGTCCGGCGGACTCGGCGCGAGCAGCGCGGCGAACGGCGAGTTCACCGCGTTCGTCGGCAGCCGGTGCAGCTCCCTGCGGAGCGTGATGACCTCGCAGGGCATGGCCGCGTGGACCATTCAGCGCCTGGGCAGCGCACCACAGCACGCCGCTTACCTGCCGAAACTGGCCGGGGGTCAGCTCGCCGCCGTCGCGTTCAGCGAGCCGGAGGCGGGCAGCGATCTGTCGGCGATGACCACGACCATCGAGCGGGACGACGACACCGTCGTCGTCCGCGGCCAGAAGGTGTGGACGACCGCGGCCCACTACGCCGACATGATCGTGGTCGTCGGCCGCTATGGCTCGGGTGCGGCCGCCGTCGTGGTGCCGAGCTCGGCTCCGGGCGTCACCGTGACCAGGGTGGCGCAGCCGTCCGGCTGCCGGGCCGCGGGCCATGCGAACGTGACGCTGGATGAGGTGCGGCTGCCCGCCACCGCCGTGCTCGGCGGTGGACAGCCCCTGATGCTGCTGGTGACCACCGCGCTGGCGTACGGGCGGATCTCGGTCGCCTGGGGCTGTGTCGGCATCCTCCGGGCCTGCCTCGACGCGGCCCGCGGCCATGCCCGCACCCGGACGCAGTTCGGAAAGCGGCTCGCGGACCACCAGCTCGTCGCCCGCCACCTGGCGAATCTGCTGACCTCCGAGCAGATCGCCGCCCGGGTGTGCGAACACGCCAGCAGGTGCTGGGACGAGGGCTCTCCCGAGATGGTCGTCGCCACCGTCCTCGCCAAGCAGGTGAGCGCCGTCCAGGCCGCGCAGGGCGCCGCCACGGCGGTGCAGGTGCTGGGTTCGGCGGCGGCACACGAGGGCCATGTGGTCGAGCGCGCGTACCGCGACGCGAAGCTCATGGAACTCATCGAGGGCAGTACGGAGATCTGTCAGCTGATCCTCGCCGACCACGCCGTGTCGATGCCCGCGACATGAGTCGGCGTCCCGAGACAAGGAAGAGCCGTGGCTGAACAGACCTCGATCGTCAAGTGTCTGGTGTGGGACCTCGACAACACCCTGTGGCAGGGCACGTTGCTGGAGGACGGGACGGTGACGCTCCCCGGCCCGGTCAGAGAACTCATCGCCGAGCTGGACAGCCGCGGCATCCTGCAGTCGGTGGCCAGCAAGAACGACCACGACCTGGCATGGAAGCAGCTCGAGGCGCTGGGCGTCGCCGAGTACTTCGTGCTGCCGCGCATCGGCTGGGGTCCGAAGTCCGATTCGGTGCGGGAGATCGCCACCGAGCTCAACTTCGCCCTCGGCACGATCGCCTTCATCGACGACCAGCCGACGGAGCGGGCGGAGGTCCAGTTCCATCTGCCCGAAGTCCGCTGCTATGACGCCGAGCAACTGTCCGAGCTTTCCTCGCTGCCGGAGTTCAACCCGGCGACGGTGACCGTGGACGCGCGCCGCCGTCGGCAGATGTACCAGGCCGGATTCGAGCGGAAGGCGGCCGAGGCACAGTTCCAGGGGCCGAGCGAGGACTTCCTGCGCTCGCTGGAACTGGTGATGCGCATCGGACGCGCCACCGAGGAGGAGCTCTCCCGGGTGGAGGAGCTGACGCTGCGCACCAGCCAGATGAACGCCACCGGTGTGCACTACTCCATCACCGATCTGCGGGCGCTGCTGGCCGATCCACGCCATGAGGTGCTGGTGACCACGCTCACCGACCGGTTCGGGCCGCATGGCGCGGTCGGTCTCCAACTGCTGGAGAAGCACGAAGGCGTCTGGCACCTGAAGCTGCTGGCCACGTCGTGTCGTGTGGTGTCGTTCGGCGCCGGTTCGGCGATCCTGCGCTGGCTCGGCGATCAGGCCGCCCGGGCGGGGGTCCATCTGGCCGCCGACTTCCGGCAGACCGAGCGCAACCGGATGATGGAGATCGCCTACCGCTTCGCCGGTTTCACCGACGAGCCGTGCGACTGCCGGGCCCAACTGCCCGCGCCCGCACAGGAGGAGGTCCAGCGGCTGCATCTGTCCCCGGCGCCGTCCGACCCGCCGCCCACGATGGAGCTGCACGCCGTCAGCCTCCAGGGCGTCTGAGCCCTCACCGGCCGGGAGGCCGCCTCCCGGCCGGTTCCGATGTGAGAAGACCAGAGAAGATGGATGACCCATGGCGAACCAGGTAGGTCTCCCGGCCGCGCTCTCGGAGTACATCCGGGATGTCTCCCTGCGGGAGGACGAGGTCCTGCGGGAGCTGCGCGAGACGACGGCGCAGCTTCCCGCGGGCACCGCGATGCAGGTCATGGCCGAGGAGGGCCAGCTCCTGACGCTGCTGGCCGGACTCACCCCGGCGAAGAGGATGCTGGAGATCGGCACGTTCACCGGGTACAGCACCCTGTGCCTGGCCCGTGCGCTCGCGCCCGGCGGACAGCTCGTCACCTGTGACATCACCGACCGCTGGGCGAGCATCGGCGCCGACTACTGGGCCAGGGCGGGCGTGGAGGGGCGGATCGACCTGCGGGTCGGTGACGCGGCCGACACCCTCGAGGCGATCCTCGCGGAGGAGGGCCCCGGCACCTTCGACTTCGTGTTCATCGACGCCGACAAGCAGGGCTACCCGCACTACTACGAGATGGCGCTGACGCTCCTCGGCGACCGCGGCCTGATCGTGGTCGACAACACGCTGTTCTTCGGCAAGGTCGTGGACCCCGAGGCGCAGGACGTCGACACCGCCGGGATCCGCGCGTTCAACAAGCTGGTCCACGACGATCCACGGGTCGAGATGTCGCTGGTCCCCATGGCGGACGGCATCACGCTGATCCGCAAGAAGTCGCCCGCGGGTGAGTGAGCGGAGCGACGGCCGAGGCGGGCCGGAGCCGACGCTCCGGCCCGCCTCGGCCGTCCGCGGAGGCTTCCCCGCTCAGGTGACCACCCGCGGTATGTACGCCGCGTGGGACCCGTCGGAGAAGCGGCGCAGTTCGACGCCGTACACCTCGGCGGGGCGGAGCTGCTGGCCGAGGAACGAGATGACCCGGTTGAATTCGGGCGGGAATTGACTGGCCACAATGACCATACGGAGCCTGCCCAGGGCCAGATTCCCCTCGATCGTGCGCAGGAACGAGCCCTGGTCGATCGGATAGCCCATCTCCGCCAGCAAACCGTCCGCGGTGGTGTCCTGCAATTGCGCGGTGTACTCGAGTGAGCGCTGCAGTATGTGGAGCGGCCAGTGCCGGGCCCCGCTGCCCGCGTAGTCGAGAATTTTGGACAGCGCGCTGTGCGCGTTCCAGGTGTCGTGCGGTTCCACCACTTCGGCGAGAATCGGGACACCCGAGGAATCGGCGAACAGATGGGTGGCGCTGAAGGAGTAGCCGTCCGTGTCCGGCATGATGTCCGAGGAGTTCCGGCGGATCAGCAGGAGCGGCGAGCCGGTCTCGCGGGCCTGCGTGGCCGTGGACATCAGGTCCGGATAGCGGACGAGAATCTCATGAAGTGGCGGCTCGGGCTGGGCCGCCGAGGGTGTGAGCTGCGAGAGCCCGCTGTCGTTCTGCAACACGATGCGTCGGTTCCATGTCTCGGCACCCGATCCCGGAGGCGACTCGCGCGGGCGGGCATGTCTGCCGGAGGTGAGCTGCGCCGGGTCCACCGGCAGCAGCGCCGGACGCTCCATCCAGCTGTCGACCGGGACCAGGCAGGAATTCAGGATGAACGCCAGGGTCTTGTAGGTGCCGGCCAGGGCCAGCAGTTCGAGGATCTGCTCCTCGCTGTAGCGCTCGGCGAGCTGCTTCCACGTGCTGTCCGAGATCGCCGACTTGGTGTGGAGCTCGTCGACCGCCGTGAGCAGGGCGGCCTCGAACGGCGTCCAGCCGGTGGCGTCCTCCGAGGCGGCTCGGGCGATCTCCGTCTCGGTCAGCCCGACGAAGAGCCCCGCGGCATGGTGATGCGCCCAGACGTACGAGGCCTGCGAACGCCACGCCGTCCGCAGGATGACGAGCTCGCGCTCGCGCGGCGGGAGGATATCGCCCGCCACATGAGACATCAGCGGCTGCATCGCGGGCAGCAGCGTCGGATGGTTGGCGATGGTCCGGTGGACGTTCGGCGGCGGCCGGTCCGCGAGGATCCCGTTCAAGGACCGGCTGACCTCCTGGAGGTAGACCTGGCCGGCCGGTGTGACGGCGAAGTCGTCCGCGTCCTGCGGATCGATCCTGGGCCGCATTTCCTCACCCTCGCGCTTGTGTTGTCACGTCGGCGTCCCGACGGACGCGCTGTCGGCTGTCGGGCAGCGGGCAGCTTGACGTTCGGCAGCTCTTTTCGGCCGACCCCGCCCAACGATAGGCGATCGCCCGGACTTTCAAACACCGGAGGTCTAGGTGAATTCCCAGCAACCCTCGCGGGCCTGAGGTGACGGCAATGACACGGAATGCATCCATGGCGGGGGAAAGAGGCGACGAATAGCCCCAAAGGGAGAGTCACGCCACTCCGTTGGCGGCTCAGGGATTTCTGCCGACCATAGATGTACTATTTCGCACATTGTTGATCACGACTTGAACGGCAGTCCGGTGTCGCCGGATTCTGGGGGACTCGGCGTGTGCCAGCACTTGCCTCTCCTGCCGAGCCCGTGAGGACGACGAGTGGGGAGCGGCACCATGAGCCGACCTGAGTCCATATCCGCTGGCCGAATCCAGCAGCAGGACACCGCCATCGCGGTGGTGGGGGTCTCCTGCCGACTGCCGTCCGCGCAGGATCCCGCGCGGTTCTGGCAGTTGCTGACCGGCGGGATGAGCGCCGTGTCACAGGTACCACCGGGCCGCTGGGGCGACGACGAGGCGGCGGACTCCGGCGAGATCGGATGGGGCGCCTTCCTGGACGAAGTCGACCGTTTCGACCCCGAGTTCTTCGGGATCTCGCCGCGTGAGGCGCGGGCGATGGATCCACAGCAGCGGCTCGCGCTGGAGCTGGGCTGGGAGGTCCTGGAGGACGCGGGCGTCCTGCCGGCCGAGGTTCGGGGCGAGGACACCGGCGTGTTCATCGGTGTGACCGCGGACGACTACGGCGTACTGGACCGGCGCAGGGGACCCGCGGCCATCGCCCATCACACCCTGACCGGACTGAACCGCAGCGTGATCGCGAACCGGGTGTCCTACTTCCTGGGCCTGCGGGGACCGAGCCTGGTGGTGGACACGGGGCAGTCGTCGTCGCTGGTCGCGGTCCACCTGGCCTGCGAGAGCCTGCGGCGCGGGGAGTCGGCCACGGCACTGGCCGGCGGGGTGCACCTCAACCTGGTGCGCGACAGCGCGCTGGCGGCGGCCCGGCTCGGCGCGCTGTCCCCGGACGGCCGCTGCTTCACCTTCGACGAGCGTGCCAACGGATATGTCCGTGGCGAGGGCGCGGGGATGGTGCTGCTCAAGCCACTGGCGAGCGCGCTGGCCGACGGGGACGAGATCACGTGCGTCATCGAGGGCAGCGCGGTGGGCAACGACGGGCCCGGCGCGGCCCTGACCGCCCCCGACCCCGAGGGGCAGGGGGCGGTGCTGGCGGCGGCGTGCCGGCGTGCGGGGGTCGACCCGGCGGAGGTCCAGTATGTGGAGCTGCACGGCACCGGCACCCGGGTGGGCGATCCGGTGGAGGCCGAGGCGCTCGGCGCGGTGTACGGAGCGGACCGCGCCGCGGACAATCCGCTGCTGGTCGGCTCGGCGAAGACGAACGTGGGGCACCTGGAGGGCGCCGCGGGCATCGTGGGCCTGCTGAAGGTCGTGCTGTCGCTGCGGAACGGCGAGCTGCCGGCGAGCCTCAACTTCGAGCAGCCCAATCCGCGGATCCGCTTCGACGAGTGGCACCTGGACGTGGTGTCGGAGACCCGCCCGTGGCCCTACCGCGACGGCCGCGCCCTGGCCGGAGTGTCGTCGTTCGGCATGGGCGGCACCAACTGCCATCTGGTGGTGTCCGCCACCGAGCCGACCTCCGAGGACCCGTCCGCTGACCCTGGCGTGGGCACGGTGGGTGGCACCGTGCCGTGGCCGCTGTCCGGCCGGACCCGGGACACGCTGCGCGCCCAGGCCGCCCGCCTCGCCTCCCATCTGACGGAGCACGAGCGGCTCGATCCGGTGGACGTGGGCTTTTCGCTGGCCACCACCCGCACCGCGTTCGACCACCGCGCCGTCGTCCTCGCGCCGGACCGGCCGGAGGCCCTGGGCGCGCTGGCGGCGCTGGCCGACGGCGAGTCCGCGCCGGGCGTGGTGCGGGGAGTGGCCGACATCGAGGGCCGGACGGTGTTCGTCTTCCCCGGCCAGGGTTCGCAATGGGCGGGCATGGGCGTCCGGTTGATGGCGCAGTCCCCGGTCTTCGCCGAGCGGCTGGCCGCATGCGCCGCCGCGCTCGCGCCCCATGTGGACTGGTCGCTGGCCGACGTGCTGCGACAGGCCGAGGGCGCCCCGTCGCTGGAACGGGTCGATGTGGTCCAGCCCGCCTCCTGGGCGGTGATGGTCTCCCTCGCGGCGGTATGGCGGGCACACGGGGTCGTCCCGGACGCGGTGCTGGGCCATTCCCAGGGGGAGATCGCGGCGGCCTGCGTGGCCGGTGCGCTCTCGCTGGAGGACGCGGCCCGCGTGGTGGCCCTGCGCAGCCAGGCCATCGCCCGCCGCCTCTCGGGAGCGGGCGGCATGCTGTCGGTGGCGCTGCCGCGCGCCGAGGCCGAGGCGCGGCTGGGCCGCTGGGACGGCCGGGTGTCGATCGCGGCGGTCAACGGCCCCGGCTCGGTGGTGGTCTCCGGTGAACTGGAGGCGCTGGACGAGCTGTTCGAGGAACTCGCGGGCGCGGATGTGCGGGTGCGGCGGATCGCGGTGGACTACGCCTCGCACTCGGCGCAGGTGGAGCGGGTGCGCGAGGAGCTGTCGGCCGCGCTGGAGGGCATCGCCCCGCGCCGGGCCGAGGTGCCGTTCTTCTCCACGGTGACCGGCGAATGGCTGGACACCACCGGTATGGACGCCGGGTACTGGTACCGCAATCTGCGGCAGACCGTCGCCTTCGAACCGGCCGTCCGGGCGCTGCTCGGCCAGGGCCACCGGGCCTTCGTCGAGGTCAGCTCCCACCCGGTGCTGACCCCCGCGGTGCAGGACGCCATCGACGCGGCCGACGTCCGGGCGCTCGCCGTCGGCACACTGCGGCGCGAACTGGGCGGAATGGGCCGGTTCCTGAGCTGTCTGGCCGAGGTGTACGTCCGCGGGGTGCCGGTCGACTGGGCGCGGCCGTTCGCCGGGACCGACGCCCGGCGGGTGGCCCTGCCGACGTACGGATTCCAGCGGGAGCGGTACTGGCTCCCGGAGCCCGCCGGGGTGCCGGACGCCGTTGCGGCCGTCACAGGACACGCCACCGACCCGGAACCGGAATCGGAGCCGGAGCGTGTGGCATCCGGCACCTCGTGGACCCGCCCCGACCTGGCGCGGCTGGTGCGCACGGAGACCGCCGTGGTGCTGGGATTCGCCTCCGCGGAGCGGGTGAACCCGGCGCGGTCCTTCAAGGAGCTGGGCTTCGACTCGGCGATGACGGTGGAGCTGGCGACCCGGCTGAGGGCCGCGACCGGGCTGCGGGTGCCCAACACCGTGCTGTTCGACCACCCCACGCCCGACGCCTGCGCGGACCATCTGGCCACGGAGCTCACCGCCCCGCCGACCGGCGACACGACCCCGGCACCCCGCGCCGTCCCCGCGGACGACCCGGTGGTGATCGTGGGCATGGCCTGCCGCTACCCGGGCGGGGTGGACTCGCCCGAGGGGCTGTGGGACCTGGTGTCGGGCGAAGTGGACGCCGTCTCCGACCTGCCCGCCAACCGGGGATGGGCGCCGGAGCCGACGGCGACCGGCAGGGCCGGCGGATTCCTCTACGACGCGGACCGTTTCGACGCGACGCTGTTCGGGATCTCGCCGCGTGAGGCCGAAGCCATGGACCCCCAGCAGCGGCTGGCGCTGGAGATGAGCTGGGAGGCGGTCGAACGGGCCGAGATCGCCCCGTCCTCCCTGCACGGCAGCCGGACCGGGGTGTTCATGGGCGCGATGGCCCAGGACTACGGTCCGCGCCTCAAGGACAGCTCCGGCGCCGCGGAGGGATATCTGCTCACCGGCACCTCGCCGAGCGTGCTGTCCGGCCGGATCGCCTACGCCCTGGGGCTGCGCGGGCCCGCGCTGACCGTGGACACGGCCTGCTCGTCGTCGCTGGTGGCGCTGCACCTGGCGGCCCAGGCGCTGCGCAATGGCGAGTGCTCCCTGGCGCTGGCCGGCGGTGTCACCGTCATGTCGGAGCCCGGTATCTTCGTGGAGTTCGCCCGGCAGGGCGGTCTGTCGCCCGACGGCCGCTGCAAGGCGTACGCGGAGGCCGCGGACGGCACCGGCTGGTCCGAGGGCGTGGGCGTCCTGGTGCTGGAACGGCTCTCCGACGCGACCCGGGCCGGCCACCGGGTGCTGGCCGTCCTGCGCGGCTCCGCGGTCAACTCCGACGGTGCGTCGAACGGCCTGACCGCGCCCAACGGAATCTCGCAGCGGCAGGTGATCGGCCAGGCGCTGGCCGGTGCCGGACTGGTTCCGTCGGACGTGGACGCGGTGGAGGGGCACGGCACCGGCACCCGGCTGGGCGACCCGATCGAGGCCCAGGCGCTGCTCGCCGCCTACGGGCAGGACCGGGACCCGGACCGCCCGCTGCTGCTGGGGTCGCTCAAGTCCAACATCGGGCATACGCAGGCCGCCGCCGGTGTCGCGGGCGTCATCAAGATGGTCCTGGCGATGCGGCACGGCGTACTGCCGCGCACCTTGCATGTGGACGCGCCGTCGTCGCAGGTGGACTGGGAGGCGGGGGCGGTGGAGCTGCTCACCGGCCCCACCGTGTGGCCACCGGCCGAGCGGCCGCGCCGCGCGGGCGTGTCGTCGTTCGGGATCAGCGGCACCAACGCGCACGTGATCATCGAGCAGCCACCGCGGGACCGTACCGATGAGACCGCCGAGCGGCCTTCGGGCGCGCCGCGGTCGCGGACCGGGCCGGGCGTGGTGCCGTGGCCGGTGTCGGCTCGTAGCGAGGCGGCGCTGGAGGCGCAACTGGACCGGCTGGCCGCGTTCGTGGCCGACACCGGCGCGGCGGCGGCCGACATCGGCTACTCGCTCGCGACGACCCGCTCCGAGCTGGAGCGTCGAGCGGTCCTCCTGGTCGCGACGGACCGTACGGGAGACGGCGACGCGCGCCCCGTGCCCGTGAAGGTGGCCGAGGGCGTGGCGGGGGACCCCGGCCCGCTGGCGCTGCTCTTCGCCGGCCAGGGCGCCCAGCGGCTGGGCATGGGGCGCGAACTGCACGGCCGGTTCCCGGTGTTCGCGGCCGCGTGGGACGAGGTCTGCGCGCTGCTGGACGGCGAGCTGGAACGGCCGCTGCGGGAGGCGGTGTTCGGCGACGACGCGGAGCTGCTGAACCGCACCGAATACGCCCAGCCCGCGCTGTTCGCCCTCGAAGTGGCCCTCTACCGGCTGGTGGAGTCGTGGGGGACGGCGCCGGATCTGCTGATCGGGCATTCGGTCGGCGAGATCGCGGCGGCCCATGTGGCCGGGGTGCTGTCCCTGCCCGACGCGTGCACCCTCGTCGCCGCCCGCGGACGGCTGATGCAGGCGCTGCCCGAAGGCGGCGCCATGGTCGCGCTGCGGGCCACCGAGGCCGAGGTGGCGGCGCTGCTCACCGGCTCCGAGGACCGCGTCGGACTCGCCGCGGTCAACGGCCCCGAGGCGGTGGTGGTGTCCGGGGAGGCCGACGCGGCCTGGGCCATCGCGGACCGGTTCGCGGCCGACGGCCGCAAGGCCACCCGGCTGCGGGTCAGCCACGCGTTCCACTCCCCGCTGATGACGCCGATGCTGGACGGCTTCCGGGCGGTCGTCGAGGGCCTGGCCTTCGGCGAGCCGCGCATCCCGATCGTCTCGACCGTCACCGGTGAGCGGATCGCCGCGGAGCGGATCCGTACCCCCGACTACTGGGTGCGGCACGTCAGGACGACGGTGCGGTTCGCCGACGCGGTCGGCGCCGCGGCGCGGTCCGGTGCGCACACCTTCCTCGAACTGGGCCCGGACGCCACGCTGTCGGTGCTGGCGCAGGACGCCCTGCCCGATGTGGCGCGCGTGGAGGCCGTGCCGCTGCTGGGCAAGGACCGCGACGAGGAGTCCACCGCGCTGGCGGCGGCCGCCCGGCTGTATGTGCGGGGCGTACAGGTGCGGTGGGCCGAGCTGTTCACCGGGACCGGAGCCCGCCGGGTCGCGCTGCCCACCTACGCCTTCCAGCGGGAGCGGTACTGGGCCGCGCCCGTCGGCAACACCTCTACGGGCGCGGTCCAGTCCGGGCTCGGCGGTGTGGAACACCCGCTGCTCGGCGCGGTCGCGGAGCTGCCCGAGACCGGTGGTCTGCTGTGCACCGGGCTGCTGTCGGTGGCGGCGCAGCCATGGCTGGCCGACCATGTGGTGGCCGGTCACAGGACCTTCCCCGGCGCCGGATTCATCGAGCTGGCGGTGCGAGCGGGCGACGAGGTCGGCTGTGGTCTCGTCGAGGAACTCACCCTGGACGCCCCGCTGGTGCTGCCCGGGCAGGACGACGACGGCGTACGGATCCAGGTCGCGCTCGGCGGCCCCGGCGACGGCGGCCGACGCACCCTGGCCATCTACGCACGGCCCGCCGCCACGCCGGACGCGCCCTGGACGCGGCACGCCACCGGCACGCTCGCGCCGGGCACGCTCGATGCCGATGCCGATGCCGATGCCGATGCCGATGCCGATGCCGGACTGACCTGGCCGCCCGCGGACGCCGTACCCGTCGACCTCGATGACTTCTACGAGCGGCGGTGCGAGGCCGGGCTCGCCCACGGGCCGGCGTTCCGGGCCGTCCGGGCGGTCTGGCAGGCCGGGGACGAGGTGCTGGCCGAGGTCGTCCTCCCCGAGCACATCGCCGAGGAGGCCGATGCCTTCCGCCTCCATCCGGCGCTGCTGGACGCGGCGCTGCACCTCGCGTCGTCGACCGGGCCGGACGGCCTGGACGCCGGGGCGCGGGCCTCGGCTCGGTCCGAGGTGTCGACCTGGTCCGGGGTGTCCCTGCACGCCGTGGGCGCGTCGGTGCTACGGGTGCGGCTGCGCGCGACGGGCGAGGACACGGTCACGCTGAGCGCGCTGGACACCGAGGGCCATCCGGTGGTGTCGGCGCGCACGCTGACGCTGCGTACGCCGAACGCCCACAGCTCGGTTGCCGTGGCGGCACGGCCACTGCTGCGCCTGGACTGGCTGCCCGCACCGGTGCCGGAGGCCGGTGGGCACGACCCGGTGAGCGCCGGGGAGGCGGTGCTGGTCCCGGTCACGGCACCGGCCGGTGTGCCGGTGCCGGAGGCGGTCCGTGCGGTCGGCGCGTCCGTGCTCGACACGCTGCGGCACCACCTGAACGAGGCAGAAGACACGGACGAGACCGGCGGGAGTCGGCCCGCTCGCGTGGTGTTCGTGACCCGTGGCGCGGTGGCCACCGCCGCCGGCACCGCCCCTGACGTGGTGGCGGCCGCGGTGTGGGGGCTGGTGCGGTCGGCCCGGCAGGAGAGCCCCGACCGGTTCGTCCTGCTCGACCTCGACCCCGCCGACACGGGGGATCCGGTGGCGGCCGCTGCCGGAACCCTCCGTGCGGCGCTCGACTGCGACGAGCCCGAACTGGCGGTGCGCGCGGGTGAGTTGCTGATACCTCGGCTGGCTTCCGTGGACGCCCCGGACCCGTCCGCGCCGGGCACCGTATGGGGCGGAGACGGCACCGTGCTGGTCACCGGCGGTCTTGGCGGTCTCGGTGCGCTGGTGGCCCGGCACCTGGTCACCGCGCACGGGGTGCGCCACCTGGTGCTGGCCGGTCGTCGCGGTGCCGACACCGAGGGCGCCGACGCGCTGGTGGCCGAGCTGACCGGGCAGGGCGCGCGGGTGACAGCCGCCGCCTGCGATGTCTCCGACCGCGCGGCCGTGGCCGCCCTGCTGGCGGCGATCCCGGCCGAGCATCCGCTGACCGGTGTGGTGCACGCCGCCGGTGTGCTCGACGACGGGTTGGTCGGGGCGCTGACCCCCGATCGGCTGGACACGGTGTTCCGTCCGAAGCTGGACGGCGCCTGGCATCTGCACGAGCTGACCCGTGACCACGGTCTGACCGCGTTCGTGATGTTCTCCTCGGTGTTCGGTGTCCTCGGCAACGCGGGGCAGGCCGGTTACACCGCGGCGAACGCGTTCCTGGACGCGCTGGCGCAGCGGCGGACCGCGGCGGGGCTCGCCGGCCTGTCCATCGGCTGGGGGCTCTGGCCGCAGAGCGGCGGTATGTCCGCCGGGCTGAGCGCCGCTCAGCTCCGCAGGATCGCCGCGGCCGGGCTGCCGACGCTCACCGTCGACCAGGGACTGGCCTGCTTCGACACCGCGGGTGCGGTGGGCGAGGCGTCCGTCCTCGCCACCCGCGTCGACCGGGCCGCCCTGCGGGCGCGTGGCACCGTGCCCGCCGTCCTCCGCGGCCTGGTGCCCACCGGCGCCGTCCGTCGGGCCGCCGCCACCCGTGGCGGCTCCGGTCTGCTGACCGGGCTGACGGCCGACCGGGCCCGGGACACCCTGCTCCAGCTCGTGCGGGAGCAGGTGGGTTCGGTGCTCGGCCTCGCGGGGCCGGCGGCGGCCGGGGGCGGGCGGACGTTCAAGGACATGGGCTTCGACTCCCTGACCGCCGGGCAGTTGCGCAACAGCCTGCGCAAGCGGACGGGTCTGAGCCTGCCCTCGACCCTGATCTATGACCATCCGACGCCGGAGGCGCTGGCCGGCCATCTGTGGACCGAGCTGGGCGGGGAGGCCGACGAGCGGCGGGGGAGCGCCGTACCGGCCGCGATCACGGCGGGTGGTCCGGGAGCCGGGGCGGCCGGTGCGGAGCCGATCGCGATCATCGGAATGAGCTGCCGTTTCCCCGGTGGGGTGCGCTCGCCCGAGCATCTGTGGGAGTTGCTGACCGAGGGCACGGACGCCATCTCCCCGCTGCCCGCCGACCGCGGCTGGGACGCGGGCGCGTACCACCCCGACCCGGAGCGGACGGGCACGACCTACTCGGCGGCGGGTGGCTTTGTCGACGGCGCGGGCGAGTTCGACGCGGCGTTCTTCGGCATCTCCCCGCGTGAGGCGGTCTCGATGGACCCGCAGCAGCGGATGCTGCTGGAGCTCACCTGGGAGGCGTTCGAACGCGCCGGGATCGACCCCGTGTCCCTGCGGTCCAGCCTGACCGGCACGTTCGTCTCGGCGACCGCCCAGAGTTACGGCACGGGGGTGTCGGCGGACTCCGACGGCTACCAGCTCACCGGCACACTCCCCAGCGTGCTCTCGGGCCGTCTGGCCTATCTGTTCGACCTCCACGGGCCGACCGTGACGGTGGACACCGCCTGCTCGGCGTCCCTGGTCGCGCTGCACATGGCGTGCCAGTCGCTGCGCTCGGGGGAGAGCACCCTGGCCCTCGCGGGCGGTGCCACCGTGCTGACCGGCCCGGACCTGCTGGTCTCGCTGAGCAGGCATCGGGTCATGGCGCCCGATGGACGGAGCAAGGCGTTCGCCGAGTCGGCGGACGGCATGGGCATCGCCGAAGGCGCCGGTCTCCTGGTGCTGGAGCGGCTCTCGGACGCGGTCCGCAACGGCCACCAGGTGCTGGCGGTCGTGCGCGGGTCGGCGGTGAACTCCGACGGCGCCTCCAACGGGCTGACCGCGCCGAGCGGGCCCGCGCAGCAGCGAGTCATCCGGCAGGCCCTCGCCAACAGCGGTCTCGCGGCGTCCGACGTCGACGTGGTCGAGGCACACGGCACCGGCACCGCACTGGGCGATCCGATCGAAGCGCATGCGCTGCTGGCCACCTACGGCCAGGACCGGGGCGACAACCCGCCGCTGCTGGTCGGCTCGGTCAAGTCCAACATCGGGCACACCCAGGTGGCCGCCGGTGTCGCGGGGGTCATCAAGATGGTGATGGCCATGCGGCACGGCGTCCTGCCGAAGACACTGCACGCCGCCGAGCCGTCCTCCCGTATCGCCTGGGACTCGGGCGCGGTCGAGCTGTTGACCGAGGCGGCGCCGTGGCCCGACCTCGGCCGTCCGCGGCGGGCCGCGGTCTCCGCGTTCGGCATGAGCGGGACCAACGCCCACGCCGTACTGGAGCAGGCCCCGGCGCCCAGCGCCCCGGCCCCGGATCCGGTGACTGCCCCGGTCCCGGATCCGGTGTGGGACGGGCCGGTGGCATGGCCGCTGGCGGGCAGGTCGGCCGGAGCGCTGCGCGCCCAGGCCGCGAAACTGCTCGCCCACCTGGACGCCCACCCGGGGGCGCACCCGCTGGACATCGGGCATTCCCTGGCCACGACCCGTGCCGCGTTCGAGCATCGGGCGGTGCTGGTCGGCGAGGACCCCGTGGCGCTGCGCGGAAGCCTGGCGGCCCTGGCCGAGGGCACCTCGGATCCCGCGGCGGTGCGCGGCACGGCGGCCGAGCGCGGCCCGGTGGTCTTCGTCTTCCCCGGACAGGACGCGGCGTGGGCCGGGATGGCGGCCGAACTGCTCGATGTCTCGCCCGTCTTCGCCGCGCGCGTCGCCGAATGCGAGGCGGCCCTGGCCCCGTACCTCGACTGGTCGCCCACCGATGTGCTCCGCGGTGAGCCCGGCGCGCCGCCGATCGAGAAGCGCCCCGATGTGCTGCAGCCCGTGCTGTGGACGGTCATGGTCTCGCTCGCCGCGCTGTGGCGTTCGTTGGGCGTCGAGCCCGCCGCCGTCGTCGGCCATTCCCAGGGAGAGGTGGCCGCCGCCTGTGTCAGCGGCGGCCTGTCGCTGGACGACGGCGCCCGCGTGGTGGCGCTGCGCAGCCGGCTCATCCAAGAGCGCCTGTCCGGACGCGGCGCGATGATGTCGGCGATGGCATCGCCGGAGCGGATCCGGGAGTTGCTGGACGAGGTGTCCGGCGCGGTGTCCATCGCGGCGGTCAACGGACCGAAGACGGTGACGCTCTCCGGCGATCCGGCCGCTCTCGACCAGGTCGAGCGCGGTCTGTCCGCCGCCAGGATCATGCGCTGGCGGCTGGCCGGGGTGGACTTCGCCGCCCACTCGGCGCATATCGACGAGATCGAGGCCGAGTTGCTGGAACTGCTGGCTCCGGTGCGGCCCCGGCCGTCGGAGGTGCCGTTCTACTCCACGGTGACCGGAGGCCGTCTCGACACCGAGGAGCTGGACGCCCGGTACTGGTGCCGGAACCTGCGGCAGACCGTGTCCTACGCCGAGACGATGACCGGTCTCCTGCGCGAGGGCTACGGGGTCATGATCGAGGTCGGCCCGCATCCGGTGCTCGCGGTCGGCACCAGCGAGCTCATCGAGCACGCGGGCAGCCCGGCGGTCACCCTGGGCACCCTGCGCCGGGACGACGGCGGATGGGACCGGGTCCTGCGCTCGCTCGGCGAGGCGTACGCCCATGGCGTGCCCGTCGACTGGACCAGGGCGCTGCCCGGCGGCCGCACGGTCGACCTGCCCACCTACGCCTTCCAGCACGAGTCGTACTGGATCGCCCCGCCCGCCCCGTCCACCTCGCCGACCGGCACCACCACAGGGGCCGACGAGCCGCTGTGGACCGCCGTGGACCAGGGGGACAGCGCCGCCGTCGCCGCGCTGATCGGCCTCGAATCCGAGAGCAAGGGCGCACTCGACTCGGTGCTTCCCGCGCTGTCGGCGTGGCGCCGGCGGCAGGACGAGCACACGCTGGCCGACGGGCGGCGCTACCGGACGGTGTGGATGCCCCTGCGTGTCCCCGCCGGTCCCGTACTGACCGGAACCTGGCTGGTCCTCACCACCGGCTCCATCGACGACACGGATGTGGTGGCCGCGCTGACCGCACACGGCGCCCAGGCGCGCCGTGTGGTCCTCGACGGGAGCCCTGCCGGCCCGGAGGCGATGGCCGCACAGCTCGCCGACGTCGGCCTCGACCGGGTGGCCGGAGTGGTGTCGCTGCTCGCGGCGGCCGAGGACACGGACAGCGGCGAGCCCGCACTGCCCGCCGGTCCGGTACTCAGCGTGTCGCTGGTCCAGGCGCTGATGACGGCCGGGGCCGAGGTGCCGCTGTGGACGGTGACCCGCGGCGCGGTCTCCACCGGCCCGGCCGACCCGGTCCGCGACCCGCGGCAGGCGATGGTCCTCGGACTCGCCAGGACCGCGGCCCAGGAGGCACCGTCGCTGCGCGGCGGTCCCGCCGACCTCCCGGAGCGCCTCGACCCCGAGGCGGCCGGACGGTTCGCCGCGCTGCTCTTCGCGGACCCGGGGGAGGACCAGGCGGCGGTGCGCCCCTCGGGCGTCCTCGTCCGGCGACTGGTGCGGGCCCCGGCACGAGCCGACTCGCCCGCCACCTGGGCGCCCCGCGGTACCACCCTGGTCACCGGCGGCACCGGGGCCCTGGGCAGCCGGGTCGCCCGATGGCTGGCCCACCAGGGCGCGGAACACCTGGTGCTGATGAACCGGCGTGGCCTTGAGGCACCGGGAGCGGCCGAACTGGTGGCGGAGCTGACCGCCCAGGGGACGACCGCCGAGGTGGTGGCGTGTGAGCTGACCGACAGGGAGGCCGTGGCCGGGGTACTCGATCGGCTCTCGGCGGACGGCCATCCGGTGCGCGCCGTGGTGCACACGGCCGGGACGAGCCCGCTGGGCCCGCTCTCCACGGTCGGCCCCGACCACTTCGCCCAGGCGCTGCACGCGAAGGTGGCGGGCGCCGCGCACCTCGACCAACTGCTCGACGACACCGGCCTGGACGCCTTCGTGCTGTTCTCCTCGATCTCCGGCGTCTGGGGCATCGGCCACCACGCGGCACAGGCGGCGGCCAACGCGTACCTGGAAGCGCTGGCCTCCCAGCGCCGCGCCCGGGGCGCCCGCGCCACGGCGATCGCCTACAGCCCCTGGGAGGAGGCGCGCGAGCGGATGAGCGAGCACGACCGCGAGCAACTCCTGCGCAGCGGAATGTCCTTCCTCGACGGCGAACTGGCCCTGGCCGCACTCGCCCAGGCGCTGCATGAACAGGAGACCGCGCTCACGGTCGCCGACATCGACTGGGACCGCTATCTCCCCGTCATCACCGAGGCCGCTCCCCGCCCGTTCTTCAGCGAGCTGCCGGAGGCGGCCAAGCGCACCGAACCCGAACCCACGGGCGGACACGGCGACTTCACGGCACGGCTGCGGAGCCTGCCGTCCGAGGAAGCGCGGCGGCTCCTCCTCGACCTGGTGCGAAGCGAGGCCGCGGTGGCCCTCGGCCACTCATCCGGCGAGGCGATCGAGGAACACTCCGCCTTCCGCGACCACGGCATGGACTCGCTCGCCGCCATCGACCTGCGCAACCGGCTCGCCGCCGCGGTGGGCACGACACTGCCCAGCACCGTGGTTCTCACCCATCCCACCCCGGCCGACCTGGCCGGCCATCTCCTCGACCACCTCGCGAAGCCGCAGGTCGAGGACCACGGCCCCGTCGCGCACCCGACGACCGACCTGGTCGCCCGCCTCCACCGCGACGCCGTGCGAACGGGCCGCAGGAACGAGGCCGACACCCTGCTGCTCGACCTCGCCGCCCTGCGGCCCAAGAGCACCGGGCCCGTGCTGTCCCGCCTGAACCGGCTCACCACCGGCACGTCAGACACCCGGCTGATCTGTGTGGCCCCCATCGTGCCCCTGACCGGACCCGACACCTACTTCGCCCTGGCCGGGGCGCTCCCCGACACCTGGGACGTCTCCTGTCTGACGCCCCCCGGCTTCGGCGCCGACGAGCCACTGCCCGCCACCCGCGAAGCCCTCGTCGAAGGGCTGGCCCACGCCGTGGCCGCGAGCACCACCGACCCCCCGATTCTCCTGGGCACCTCGTCCGGCGGCATCCTCGCCCATGAGACCGCCCGCCATCTCGCGGACCACGGGGTGCCCGTACGGGCCGTCGTCCTCCTGGACACCTACATCCTGGAATCCCCCGCCGCCCGCGCCCTCCAACCCCATCTGTGGCACGGCCTGTACGAGCGCGAGCACCACACCGACGGCTTCACCGCCACCGACCTGTCCGCCTACGCCTGGACGGAACAGCTCATCCACACCTGGACCCCCGCACCCACGCCCTTCCCGACCCTGCTCCTGCGCGCCTCGGACCCGCTCCCCGCAGCACACGGGGCGGACCCGGTGCCGCACGACTGGCAGACCGACCTTCCCCACATCACCACCACCCGCACCACTCCGGGCAACCACTTCACCCTCGTCAACCAGCACGCCCCCGACGCCGCCGACCACATCACCGACTGGCTCACCGAGCGGGGGTGAGAGGACTTCTCCAGGCGGGAACGGGGGATGGCCCCGTCCCCGCCTGTGGTGCGTACGCACCAGGACAGGTGCGTGGCTGGTCCGGCAGCACCAGGCGAAGACGGCGGCGGGAGACGATGCCCGGCGGGGCGCCGGAAGGAAGGGTGGGAATACGCGTGAATCCCGCGCATTCCCCCTGCCTGACGGTGTCTGGAGTGATCTACAGGTGGCGACATTTCTTTACCGGATCGGACGGTGGGCCTTCCGGCGGCGCCGGCTCGTGGGCGGTCTGTGGCTGGGCGCCCTGGTGCTGGCCCTGGCCGCCGCCGCCATGGCACCGGCCGGGGAGGAAGAGGACCTCTCCATGCCCGGCACCGAATCGCAGAAGGCGTTCGACCTGCTGGACGAGCGCTTCCCCGAGAGCAACTCCCAGGGCGCCGAGGCCCGTTTGGTGTTCCAGGCCCCGGACGGGCAGCGGGTGACGGCCAGGGAGAACAAGGCGGCCGTCCAGGACACGCTCGGCTCGCTGGACGGGGGCGATCAGGTCGCGTCGACCACCGATCCCTATGAGAGCGGCGCGGTCAGCGAGGACGGCACCATCGCCTACTCCACGATCACCTACACCGAGGGGGCCGTCGACCTGACCGAGTCGACGAAGAGCGCCCTCGAGGACGCCGCGAACCAGGCCCGGGACGCGGGGCTGACCGTCGAGATCGGCGGCTCGGCCCTGGATGTGGAAGAGGAGCCGGGCGGTACGACGGAGCTCATCGGCGTGGCGGTGGCGGCCGTGGTGCTGGTCCTGGCCCTCGGGTCGCTGGTCGCGGCCGGACTGTCGCTGCTGACCGCCCTGTTGGGCGTGGCCATCGCCTTCGGGCTGGTCTCCGCGCTGGCCGTGCCGCTGGGCCTGACGTCCACCGTCGCCATCCTGGCGCTGATGCTGGGGCTGGCGGTCGGCATCGACTACGCCCTCTTCATCACCTCCCGCTTCCGTGACGAGTGCGCCCAGGGCAGCGAGCCGGAGGAGGCCGCCGGACGGGCGGTGGGCACGGCCGGATCCGCCGTCGTCTTCGCCGGCGCCACCGTCTTCATCGCCCTGGTCGGGCTGGGGGTCGTCGGAATCCCCGAACTCACCAAGATGGGCATGGGCGGCGCGGGCGCCGTGGCCCTCGCCGTACTCGTCGCACTGACCCTGGTCCCCGCGCTGTTCGGCCTCTTCGGCCGCCGGGTCCTGCCCCGTGGCGTCCGCAAGGCCGCGGGAGCGCCCCGAAGGGATGCGGGGAACTACGCGACCGGCCACGGCGAAACCGCAGGCGACCGGCACCCCATCGCGGCAAAGCCGGCGAAGGGCATGGGCAGCCGCTGGGCGCGGTTCGTGCTGCGCCGGCCGGTGGCCGTGCTGATGGTCGCCGGACTCGGCCTCGGCGCCGTCGCCGTGCCGGCGCTGAGCCTCGAACTCGGGCTGCCCGGAGACGAGTCCAAGTCGGTGGAGACCACCCAGCGCCGCGCCTACGACCTGCTGTCCGAAGGCTTCGGCCCCGGCTTCAACGGCCCGTTGACCGTGGTCGTGGACGCCTCGAAGTCCGCGGACACCCGGGCCGCCACAAACCAGGTCGTCAAGACCCTACGGGGAGTGGACGGGGTCGCCTCGGTCGGTGATCCGGCGCTCAGCCGGACCAAGGACACGGCCGTCCTCACCGCCGTCCCCAAGACCGCGCCGAACAGCGGTGAGACCAAGGACCTGGTGCACGCGATCCGGGGCGCGGTCTCCGGCGTCGAGGCGGACACGGGCGCCGGGATCCTGGTGACCGGCACCACCGCGATGAACATCGACATCTCCGAAGCCATGTCCGACGCCCTCATTCCCTATCTCACCGTGGTCATCGGCCTGGCGGTGCTCCTGCTGCTGGTGGTCTTCCGCTCGGTCCTGGTCCCGGTCAAGGCCGCGCTCGGCTTCCTGCTGTCGGTGGGTGCCGCCTTCGGTGTCCTCGTCGCCGTCTTCCAGTGGGGCTGGGCGGCGGATCTGCTCGGCATCGAGCAGACCGGACCGGTCATGTCGCTGATGCCGATCCTCATCATCGGCATCGTCTTCGGCCTCGCCATGGACTACGAGGTCTTCCTCCTCACCCGGATGCGGGAGGCCCATGTCCATGGCGCGTCCCCCGGCGAGGCGATCGTGAGCGGCTTCCGGCACAGCGGACGGGTGGTGGCCGCGGCGGCGATCATCATGATCAGCGTGTTCGCCGGATTCGTCGGGATGAGCAGCCCGACCATCCAGACGATGGGCGTCGGCCTGGCCGCCGCCGTCCTCTTCGACGCCTTCGTGGTCCGGATGGCGATCGTGCCCGCGGTCCTGGCCCTGCTCGGCCACCGGGCCTGGTGGCTGCCCCGTATCCTCGACCGTGTGCTGCCGAATGTGGATATCGAGGGTGAGGCACTGACCAGGCATGTCCCGGCCTCCGCGACCGTGCCGGACGCGGCGGTCGCGCCGCTCCCCGCCGGCCGGCACCGGGGCTGAGCCGGTCATGACGCACACAGGTGGCGGTGGCCCGCGATCACGCGGCACGTGGTGGCGGGAGGCAGCGATCACCGCGACGGCGTTCGCGCTCTGTCTGCTCGGCGGCGCGCTGAAGGAAGACGGCAGCACGCTGTCACTGCCGCCCGCCGCCGCCTACCTCATCGCCGTGGCGTCCTGTGCCGTGCTGCCGGTGCGGCACCGGGCGCCCCTGGCCGCCATGGCGGTGACCACCGCGAGCGGCGTGCTGGTGCCGTTCTCGGACCTCCTGCTGAGCCCGCTCATCGTGGCCCCCGCCGTGATCACCGCCTACTCGCTCACCGCGCGCACCGAACGGCACGCGGTGAGCGCGGTGTCGCTCACCTCCGTGGCGCTGCTGATCGCCTCCACCCCCTTGTTCGGGGCCCTCTCGTGGAAGGACGCGAGCAGGGTGGGGGCGGTGGCGGCGTTCCCGCTGGTGGCCGCCGTACTCGGGCATGCGGTGCACAACCGGCGGGCCTATCTGGCGGCCGTGGAGGAGCGGGCCCAGCGGGCCGAGAAGAGCCGGGAGAGCGAGGCGCGCCGGAGAGTGGCCGAGGAACGGGTGCGCATCGCCCGGGAACTGCACGACCTCGTGGCCCATCAGATCACCCTGGCCAACGCGCAGGCCTCGGTTGCCGCCCACCTCTTCGACGCCCGCCCGGAGCAGACCCGTAAGAGCCTGACGGAGCTTGTCGAGACCACCGGCCACGCACTCGACGAACTGCGCGCCACGGTCGGTCTGTTGCGCCAGTCCGGGGACGCGCCCACGCCCGGCGATCCGGCGCCCGGGCTGTCCCGGCTGCCCACGCTCCTCGAGTCCTTCCGCCGCGCGGGTCTGGAGGTGTCGGTGCACCACGAGGGCACGGCCAGGCCGCTGTCGCCGGGAGTGGACCTCACCGCCTACCGCATCGTCCAGGAGGCCCTGACCAACGTGACCAAGCACGCCGGTACCGGTAGCGCCCGGGTGGGCCTCGCCTGGAACCGCGATCGCGTGACCATCACCGTCGCCGACGACGGAAGGGGCGGTCGTACGGGAGCGAATGCGACCACGGGACGGAGTGTGCCCACGATGCCGGAGCGTCCGCCCGGTTACGGTCTGATCGGGATGCGGGAACGCGCCACCGCGGTCGGGGGGCACCTCTCCGCGGGCAGGCGCCCGGAGGGCGGCTTCCTGGTCTCCACCGAGCTGCCCCTCCCGCCCACCAAGGACACGGCGCGGACGACGGACGGAGCGACCACCATCGAGGGACGGATGGCCGACGAGGCGACAGGCGACGTACCTACAGGCAGCGGAGAGGCCGGGGATGCGCCGTGACGCTCCGCGTGCTGCTCGCCGACGATCAGGCCCTGCTGCGCGGGGCCTTCCGGCTGCTTCTCGACTCCGCCGAGGACATCACCGTGGTCGGCGAGGCCGCCGACGGCAGGGAGGCGGTGCGACTCACCCGGCAACTGCGCCCGGACGTGGTGCTCATGGACATCCGCATGCCCGAGGTGGACGGTCTCGCCGCCACATCGGAGATCTGCGCGGACCCGGAACTGCGCGCCTGCCGCATCCTGATCCTCACCACGTACGAGACCGACGAGTATGTGGCGCAGGCGCTGCGCGCGGGGGCCGGTGGCTTCATCGGCAAGGGCATCGGGGCCGCGGACCTGCTGGACGCCGTGCGGACGATCGCCGACGGCGACACGCTGCTGTCGCCCGCCGCGACCCGCTCCTTGGTCGCCCGCTTCCTGGCCACACCGGCCGGCGCCCCGCCCCGCCACGCCGAACAGCTCGCCGTGCTCACCCCGCGCGAACGCGAGATGGTGGCTCTGGTCGCGACCGGTCTGTCCAACCAGGAGATCGCCGAGCAGATGTTCCTCAGCCCCTTCACCGTCCGCGCGCATGTGCAGCGCGCCATGACGAAGCTGGAGGCCCGCGACCGGGCGCAACTCGTCGTCATCGCCTACCGGACGGGCCTGGCCCACGCCGCCCCGACGGCGGGGCCGACCCCCTGTCGTAGTCCGGGCTCACGGCACCGGGGCGAACGCGGGCAGCGTAAGGGCCGAGTGGGCCGGTCGGGCCGGCGCGGAGGGCAGGGTGACGAGGCCACGCAGCCGGGTGTTGCGCTGCTCCAGCGCCTGCGCGGTGGTGGGGAAGAGTGTGGCCCCACCGGTGTCGACCAGTGCCTGATTCATGGCGACGAACTCGCGAACGCCGTGCTCGTAGGCGGCGAAGGCCGTGGTGTGATCCCGGTGCGAGGCCACGGCGTTGGCCAGCATGTAGGCACCGACCAGCGCGAGGCTCGAGCCCTGTCCGGTCAGGAACGAGGGTGCGTACGCGGCGTCGCCGACGAGCGCGACGCGGCCGCTGGACCAGTGGGGCATGCGGATCTGACCGGCCGTGTCGAAGAACAGGTCATCCGCGTCGCGCAGGGCCTTGACCATGCGAGGGACCTCCCATCCCGCGTCCGCGAAGACCGTGGCCACCAGGTCCCGCTGGGCGTCGGGGTTCCGGAGGGCGTTCAGCGGCGGCTCCGGTTGGTGAAAGTTCAAGAAGGCGTGCACCTCGTCGCTGTCCCCGACGGCGTAGAGGGCCGCCGCCTTCCCCGGGGTGTTCCACATCATGACCTCGCGGGAGAGCCCGAAGGTGTTCGGCATGGTGAAGATGGCGAAGCAGTAGCCGAGGTAGCGGTGGAACTGTTCCTCGGGGCCGAACAGGGTCTCCCGGGTCTGTGAATGCATCCCGTCGGCGCCGACCACCAGGTCGAACGTGCGCCGTTGCCCACCGCGGAACGTCACGTCGAACCCCTGTCCGTGCTGGTCGAGGGTGTCGATGGAGTCGCCGAACAGGAATTCCACGTCGTCACGGACCAGCGCGTACAGGCTCGCCGCCAGATCCCCACGCCGCACTTCGAGGTCCTGTCCCTCGACACCGCCGGCGACGGCGCTCGGATTGAGCGAGGCCACTTCGCTGCCGTCGGCGTCAAGGAACGTGCAGCGGCGCGAGTCGATATGCGCGTCCCGCAGTCGCGGCAGTATCCCCATCCGCCGGACCACCTCGATCGCGGTCCCGCGGATGTCGATCGGGTAACCGCCGTCGCGCAACGCGCCCGCCTTCTCCACCACGGTGACCGCGCATCCGGACCGGTGCAGCCAGTACGCCAGCGCGGGCCCGGCGATACTGGCCCCGGAGATCAGGACGGTGCGCTTGGCGGTACTACGCACGTGCTTCGACAGACCGGTAGATGTCATGCCTGGACTCCATTCTGCGTGCTGCGGATCTTCGTGCTGCGGATCTTCGTGATGCGGACAATGAGCAGTGACAACGCGGCGACGAGACCGGCGGTGACGAACCCCGTGACGAAGGCCGATTCGGTCGGCAGGCCCGTCTTCGCGTCGGCCCCGGAGTCGAGGATCGCGCCGCCGACCTGAGAGCCCAGGGCGACGCCGATCACGCGGGTCACCACGAGCAGGCTGGTGGCGATGCCGGTGTCCCCGGTGTCGACGGCGGCGGCGGCGCGGGTGAGCAACGCCGTGCCGGCCACGCCCGCGGCGATCGCGGTCAGCGCCTTCGCCAGGACGAGCTGCCAGGCCGCGGTGTGCAGCGACGCCAGAGTGACCGTCGTGGCCGCCGTGACGACGGCACCCCCGACGAGCACGGCACGCAGACCCAACCGCCGCGCCACGACCCCGCCGACCGAATCGCTGACCGCCCCGGCGATGGCGCCCGGCAGCAGGAACAGTCCGATGTCGGTGGTGCTGAGCCCAAAGCCGTACCCGTCGGCCGATATCGCGAACAGCTGCGGCAGCAGAAAGGCCACCATCCCGAAGCTGGTGGTGACGACCAAGGTGAGCACGCACGAATGCCACATCGCGGGCTTGGCCAGCATGCGCAGATCGACCATCGGCGAGGCCGCCCGGCGCTCGACGACGACCCATGCGGTCGCGAGGGCGGCCACGAGGAGGATGAGGGCAACGACCGCGAGCGGCGGCAGACCGTCGCCCGTCACCCGTACGAGCCCGATCATGAACGCGAGCAACGCGCCGCTCAGCAGAGTCACGCCCGGCCAGTCGATCCTGTCGTCCGATGCGACCGGCGGATCATGCGGCATCAGCCGCATCAGGACCAACGTCGTCGCGATGATCACGATCGTCGGCAGCGCGAACATCCAATGCCAGGACAGCTCTTCCGAGAGCGGCCCGGCGATCAGCGTTCCCACCATGCCGCCGCCCGTGAACAGCGCCATCACCACCCCGATCGCCACCTGTGACTCGCGTGCGGGGAGGTTTTTGCGCACCAGGATGAAGGAGAGGGGCAGCGCGCCCACCATGACGCCCTGCAAGATCTGACCGAGCAACAACACCGGCAGGTCCGGCGCGACGCTCGCCAACAGACCACCGGCCGAGACCACGGCCATCAGCCAGACCAGCACCCGCTTTCCGCCGTAGCGGTCGCCGAGTTTGCCCGCGACGGGTGTGATGACCGCGCCGGTGATGAGCAGGGTGTTGCCGATCAATGCCCCTTCGGAAGGGCTGACCCCCAGCTCACGTTGGAGCTGCGGGAGCGCGGGCTCCACCACCGACTGCAGAGTGCCGAGGGCGAGCGCCAAGATGCCGAGGGCACCGATCGACAGCCTCCCGATGCGGACCGGGGAAGCTACAGCTAGGGACATGGACGTCCTTCCAGACACCGTCAGGCAGGGGGAATGCGCGAGATTCGCGCGTCTCCAACCCTTCCTTCCGGCGCTCCGCCGGGCATCGTCCCCGGCCGCCGACTTCCCCTGGTGCACCCGGACCAGCCGCTGAGGTGTCCTGGTGCCTACGCACCACAGACCGACCGAGCCGTTCACCGATTAAAGAAGCTGCGGTGGAGGACGGACCTTGGCACGCTGAGCGGATGGACCGTCAACGCAGATCCCAGCTCGCGCACGCCGACCACCCGATCGCCGCCCCGCTCGCCGACGAATCGGTGGCCCGACTGCTCGACCGGGCGGTGGCGGACGAGGCCGACCGCGCCCTCGACCTCGGCTGCGGAGGCGGCGCCTGGCTGCGGCGGCTCCTGGTCCGCTATCCGTGGATGCGCGCCGAGGGGGTGGACATCCACAGCGCGGCCCTGGAGCAGGCACGCGAGGGCGCGGAGGAAGCCGGCGTCGCGGACCGGCTGGTCCTCCACGAGATGGACGCCTCGGTCTTCGCCTCGGCGCACCGCTTCGACGTGGTGCTGAGCGTCGGCGCCGCGCACGCCTTCGGCGGGCTGCTGCCCACCCTCGCGGCGGCGCGTGAACTCCTCTCCCCGGGCGGCCACCTCCTCGTGGGCGACGGCTTCTGGGAGCGCGAACCCGACGCCGCCGCCCTCTCGGCCCTGGGCGCCACCTGGGACGACTACGCCGATCTCGCCACCACCGTGGACCGCGTCACCAACGACGGCTGGACACCCGTCTACGGCCACGTCAGCACGGTGGGGGAGTGGGACGACTACGAGTGGTCCTGGACCGGCTCACTGTCCCGCTGGGCTCTGGACCACCGCGACGAACCCGACGCATTGGACACGTACAAGGCCGCCGCCGAACACCGCACGGGCTGGCTGCACGGCTACCGCGGCACCCTCGGATTCGTCACCCTCGTTCTGCGGCGGAGCCCCTGAGCCCCACGGTGACGTTGGCCTGGGCGGCCTCATGGGCGGTGAGTGGCTCCTGCTCGATCTCGGCGGACTCCTGGTACCCCTCCGCAAGTGCGTTCGCTCGCCCGCTTCCAGCGGCTGTGCTCCATCACTGATCCTGCACCACATATGTCGTGTACGACATGGACGATGCGGGGCGCCTGTCCGCAGGCGGTGCGTTGTCAGTGGGGGGTGCGACCATCGCGACATGTGCGTTGATACCTCGACCACCGCCTACTGGGACGCCGCCGCCGCGGACTTCGACAACGAGCCGGATCATGGGCTGCGCGATCCGGCCGTGCGGGAGGCGTGGGCCGCGCGGCTGCGGGGGTGGCTGCCCGAGCGGGCCGGGGATGTGCTGGACCTGGGCTGTGGCACGGGGAGTCTCGCGCTGCTCGCGGCCGAGCGGGGGCACCGGGTGACGGGGGTCGATCGCTCGCCCCGGATGGTGGAGCTGGCGCGGGCGAAGCTGGCCGGGACGGGGGCCACTGTGCTGGTCGGGGACGCGGCGGAGCCGCCCGTGGGGGAGGGGAGCTTCGATGTCGTCCTGGTCCGGCATCTGCTGTGGATGCTGCCGGACCGGCAGGCGGTCCTGCGCCGGTGGGTCCGGCTGCTGCGGCCGGGTGGGCGGCTGGTGCTGATCGAGGGGCGGTGGGGCGAGTCCGACCCCGTCGGGCTGCCGGCCGCCGAGCTGTCCGCGCTGGTCGGGCCGGTGACGGAGCGGCTGTCGGTCGAGCAGCTCGCGCCGGACGCGGCGCTGTGGGGGCGGGTCGTGCGCGACGAGCGGTATGCCCTGGTGGCCGACCTCGCACCGGCCCGGCGCCATACCGAGATCGTGGACGTCCATCTGATCCTGCGCCGGGGGGATGAGGTTCTGCTCGCCCGCCGTGCCAACACCGGCTATGCGGATGGGCTGCTGCACGCCCCGTCCGGGCATGTCGAGGACGGCGAGGACGTCCGCACCGCGATGCTCCGCGAGACGGCCGAGGAGATCGGCCTCACCCTGGGCCCGGACGAGGTGCGGGTCGTCCTCGTGCTGCAGCACAAGGCGCCCACGGGGGCGGCCCGTACGGGGTGGTTCTTCGAGGCGGAGCTGGGGGAGGGCGGGCGGCAGCCCGTCAATCGGGAGCCGGAGAAGTGCTCCGAGCTCGGCTGGTTCGCGCTGGACGCGCTGCCGGACGACATGGTGGCGTACTGCCGGGCCGGCCTCGAGGCGTACCGCGCGGGCCACCGCTTCGCCCTCCACTGGCATGGGCCGGACGATCCGATCGGGTATGCCCCGGAGGGCCCCGACCGGCTGACCCCGCTCTGACGGTCGGAGGTTATGGGACACTGTCCCGTTTCGTTAGACTCGGCGGCGAAGGGAAGGGTGCGGTGAACGACAACGATCGAGACGCGGGGCGCGCGGCCCGGCCCAAGCGGGCGGACGCGCGGCGCAATGAGAAGGCCCTGCTGGACGCGGCCGCCGCGGTCTTCGTCACCTCGGGCGTCGAAGCGCCGATACGCGATATCGCGGCCAAGGCCGGGGTCGGCACGGCCACGATCTACCGCCACTTCCCGACGCGGGCGGATCTCATCGTCGCGGTCTACCGGCACCAGGTCGAGGCACTCGCCGAGGCCGGCCCGGCCCTGCGGGCGACCAGCGAGACTCCGCACGCCGCCCTGGGGCGCTGGATCGATCTCTTTGTCGACTTCCTGGTCACCAAGCACGGGCTCGCGGCCGTGCTGCAGTCCGACGACCCCTGCTTCGACCCCCTGCACTCCTACTTCCTCGACCGGCTCCTGCCCGTCTGCACCCAGCTCCTCGACGCCGCGGCCGCCGCGGGCGAGATCCGCACCGGCCAGGACGCCCACGAGCTCATGCGCGGCGTCGGCAGCCTCTGCGCGGGCGCCGGCACCGACCCCCGCTACGACACACGTCACCTGGTCGAGCTGCTCATCGCGGGACTGCGCCAGCCGCACTGACCATCGGCCGACCGCACTGACCGTCCATCGGCCGGGTGGCGCCCGCCCTGGCACACAATGGGGGCCGCACACCACCCCACCCACGCCCCAGGAGCCCCACGTGGCCTTGCAGATCACCGTCGACCAGGACGCGGCGACCGCCCCCTTCGAGCAGATCCGCGCGCAGATCGCCGACCTGGCCCGCTCCGGCGAGCTTCCCGTGGGCTACAAACTGCCCACCGTGCGCGGCTTCGCCGAGGAGCTGGGGCTGGCGGCGAACACCGTCGCCAAGGCGTACCGCGCCCTGGAGGCGGACGGTGTGATCGAGACCCGCGGCCGCCACGGCACCTTCGTCGCGGCGGCGGGCGACGCGGCCCGGCGCCAGGCCGCCGAGGCCGCCCAGACCTATGTCCAGCGGGCACGCCGCCTAGGTCTGGACCGTGCGGCCGCCCTCGCCGCCGTCGAGGACGCCCTGCGGGCCGGGTACGGAGACTCCGCCTGAACCTCCACCGCTCACAGCGCCGGTGACGCCGCCTGCCATGCTGTCCCCATGACCAGCCGCAAAGCCCTCGTCCGACGTCCCAGCCCCCGCCTCGCCGACGGGCTCGTCACCCATATCGACCGCACGCCGGTCGACGCCGCGCTGGCGCTGCGGCAATGGGAGGTCTATGTCGTGGCGCTGCGCGCGCACGGCTGGGAGACGGTGGAGCTGCCGCCGCTGGACGACTGCCCGGACGGGGTGTTCGTCGAGGACACCATGGTCGTCCACCGGAACGTCGCGGTGATCGCCCGCCCCGGAGCCGAGTCCCGCAGGCCCGAGACCGTGACGGCGGAGGAGGCCGTGACCGGGCTCGGCTGCTCGCTGAACCGGATCCACGAGCCGGGCACGCTGGAGGGCGGCGACGTCCTGAAGATCGGCGACACCGTCTACGTGGGACGCGGCGGACGCACCGACGGCGACGGCATCCGCCAGCTTCGCGCCGCGCTGGAGCCACTGGGCGCGCGGGTGGTGGCCGTACCGGTCAGCAAGGTGCTCCACCTCAAGTCGGCGGTCACCGCGCTGCCGGACGGCACCGTCATCGGCTATCCGCCGCTGGTCGACGACCCGGACGCGTTTGACCGCTTCCTCCCCGTCCCCGAGGAGTCCGGCGCCCATGTCGTGCTGCTCGGCGGCGGCAAGCTGCTGATGGCTCGGAGCGCGCCGCGCAGCGCCGAGCTGTTCGCCGATCTCGGCTATGAGCCGGTGCCGGTGGACATCAGCGAGTTCGAGAAGATGGAGGGCTGTGTGACCTGCCTGTCGGTCCGGCTCCGGGAGCTGTACGCCTGAGCGCCGGGCCCCCGGGTCCCGGGCCCCGGGGGCATCGCGCAGGCCCCCGGGTCCCGGTTCACAGATACAGCCCCGCGTTCGCGTCCCCCGGCTGCGAGGGCACGGCGGGCGGCCGGGTGCCGCGCCGCAGCGCGTACAGCTCCGCGAGCGTCGCCCCGTCCCGTCCGATGACGCCCTCCCGGTCGTCGACCTCCCCGCCGAGCCAGCTCACCGCCTCCGTCCGCGTCAGCTTGCCGACCTCGATCCGGGCCAGACACCGGCCGGGGCGGACCACCGCCGGATGCAGCCGCTCCAGATCCTCGTTGGTGGTCACCCCGACCAGCACATTGCGCCCCTGGCCGAGCAGACCGTCCGTCAGGTTCAGCAGCCGGGACAGCGCCTGCCCCGCGGTGTGCTTGGCCTCACCGCGGATCAGCTCGTCGCAGTCCTCCAGGAGCAGCAGCCGCCAGCGCCCCTTGGCCGTGCCGTCGTCCTCGCCGATCGCGATGTCCATCAGATAGCCGACGTCGGTGAAGAGCCGCTCCGGGTCCAGGACGCAGTCCACCTGGCACCACTCCCGCCAGGACCGGGCCAGGGTGCGCAGCGCCGAGGTCTTGCCGGTGCCGGGCGGGCCGTGCAGCAGCAGGAGGCGACCGGCGATGTCGTCCGGGGTGACCTTCATCAGCCCGTCCATGGCCTCCGCGACCGGCGCCGTGTAGTTGCCGCGGATCTCCTCCCAGGTCCCGGCCGAGATCTGCCGCGAGGTGCGATGCGGCCCTCGGCGCGGCGAGACGTACCAAAAGCCCATCGACACGTTCTCCGGCTGGGGTTCCGGCTCGTCCTCCGCGCCGTCGACGGCCTGGTGGAGCACCTTCTCGGCCAGGGCGTCGTCGACGGCGGTCACGGTCACATCGGCCCCCCGGTTCCACCGGGAGATCAGCAGCGTCCAGCCGTCGCCCTCGGCGAGCGTCGCGCTGCGGTCGTCGTCGCAGGCCGCGCGCAGCACGGTCGCGGACGGCGGCAGCAGCGTCGCGCCCGACCGCACCCGGTCGACGGAGTGACTGCGGGCGTACGGTTGCTCGCCGGTCGCGAAGCGCCCCAGGAAGAGCGCGTCGACGACATCGGACGGCGAATCGCTGTCGTCGACGTTGAGCCGGATGGGAAGGGACTCTTCGGCGGGTGTCGTAGGCAGGGTCTGCCTCCTGAGAACGGGGGGCCGGTGCGTCGGTCAGCGCACCCGGCCCCATGATCCAGGACCGGGGGCGAGGGCGCACCAAGGTTTGTGGCCGTTTACCGAGCTGTTCCACGGAACCCCACTGGAATGGGGGCGTTCACGGATACTCTTACCCGTTGTGGGGCGTCGGGGAAGGGAACGGGGCGGGTTGGCCAGGTTATGGCAAAAGAGGCGTCGGCGGACCGGCGCACTGCTCGGTGTCGGCATGGCCACCATGGCACTGGTGGCGACCACCTGCTCCGGCGGGCCCGGCGCGGGCGAGGGGCGGCCCGGATCGGAGTCGGCGCGCGGGAAGGCCGGCGCCGGGGGCCTGGGCTGGGGATTCACCCATACCCAGTACAGCGCCGACCAGGGCACGGAGAGCGGCCGCAAGACCGCGGGCGCGCTGCTGTCGCGCCACCCGATGCCGCAGAACCAGCACATCATGGGCTGGGGCGCGGGCAACCCCGAGCCGTCCCCGGGCCGCTACGACTTCGCCGACCTCGACCGCCGCATCGCCCTGATGCGCAAGACCGGCACCGCGCCCGTGCTCACCCTGTGCTGTGCGCCCGACTGGATGAAGGGCGGCGAGCCGGGACGTACGGACTGGTCGCAGGAGTCCCTGGAGACCGCGCCCACCCCCGAGCACTACAAGGACTTCGCCGCGCTCGCGGGAAAGATCGCCCGGCGCTATCCGCAGGTGCGCCACTTCATCGTGTGGAACGAGTTCAAGGGCTTCTACGACGACGGCAAGAAGCGCTGGAACTACGAGGGCTACACCCGGCTCTACAACCTGGTCTACCGCGAGCTGAAGAAGCAGAACCCCGACAACCAGGTCGGCGGCCCGTATGTGGTCGCCGACAGCGACGCCCCGGGCGAGGCCGACGGCTCCGCGGCGGTCAGCGGCCCCTGGGGCACCCTCGACCAGCGGTCCGCCGCCGCGATCACCTACTGGGACAAGCACAAGGCGGGCGCGGACTTCGTCGTCGTGGACGGCTCCAGCTACACCCGCGAGGGCGACCGGCTCATCCCGGACGCCTTCGGGGCCACCCGGAAGTTCCGGGACGTCACCCGCTGGCTGCGCCGGACCACCGGGCTGCCGGTGTGGTGGGCCGAGTGGTATGTCGAACCGGCCGACGGGCGCGACGACCGCGCGGGCTGGAGCGAGGGCCGCCGCACCGCCGTCCAGGCCACCGCGATGATCCGGCTGGCGCAGGGCGGCACCGCCACGGCCTTCTACTGGAACCCGGAGACCACGGGCAAGCGGTGCCCCGGCTGTCTGTGGCGCCCCACCGAACTGGACGACGGCGGCCGTGAGCTGCCCATGATGACGCTGCTCGGCCGGTTCGCCCGGGAGTTCCCGCCCGGCACCGCCTTCCGCTCCGTGGACATCGCCGCCGACGACCGGCCAGGCGTCCAGGTGCTCGCCGACGATGACGCGGTGCTGGTCGTCAACACCCTCGACCGGCCGATCAAGGCGAAGGTCGACGGCCGGTCGTTCGGGATGGGCGGATACGAGGTGCGCTGGCTCAAGCGGTGAGCCGGACCGGACGAGGGCGTGGCCACGGTGGCCATGCCCTCGTCACGCCATAGTGCTCGCTACGCCATCGTCACGAAGCGCTGCACCAGCGCGGCCACCACCACGACCAGCAGCGGCAGCGCGAACCAGAACGAGCCCTGCAGCCAGTGCAGCCGCCGTACGCTCGGCCGCACCGCCACCCGCACCACCTCGCGCGCCGCCAGCAGCAGCATCAGCGCCACCGCCGCCAGCGCCCCCACCACCGACCAGGGCGTCCAGGTGACCAGCGGACCGGCCGGCCCCGGCGCGGCCTCCGCGACCGGCCCGCTCGGCTGCCGCTTCAGCTCGTACAGCGCCGCGTCGTCGTTGCCGAACACCCGGCGCAGCTCCGCGCGCTGGTCCAGGGAGCGCCGCAGCCGCTCCTGCCAGTGCTCGTCATAGCCGGAGTCGAGGGTGAGATACACGGACTGGCCGCGGCCCACCATCAGATAGGAGTGCGGCCCGGCCTCGCGCAGCGCCGTGACCAGGCTGCCGACCAGCACCGGATCGCGCGGGGCCAGGGTGGGCTCGTAGTGGACCCGCTCCATGTCGCGGGCGCCCCAGGGCATCGCGGGGGTGACGTTGTTGATGGGGTCGTCGCTCATCCACAGCACCCGTACGGTCGGCTGGTCATGGGCGTAGACGTACTCCATCGCCGCCACCTCGCCCGGCCGCACCCTCTCGAACGTCTCATTGCCCCAGCGCGCCACCAGAAACCCGGACATCAGGGTCAGCCCGGCCAGCAGCGCGGCCACCGGGCCCAGTCGCGCGTGGTCCGCGCCCGCCCGGGGGAAGACCGCCAGCGCGCCGAGCACACAGGCGCCCGGCAGCGCGAACATGAAGACGCGCAGCGCCATCTCACCGCCGTAGCTCTGCATGCCGAAGCCCAGGAACGGCACGAAGGTCAGCACCAGCAGCGACCGCTCGGTGAACCCGGCGGCGCGCCGCCGCAGCACCCCCCAGCAGGCCAGCGCCAGCACCCCGCCCGCCAGCGCCACCCGGACGTAGAGCACCAGCTGGTGCACGCTGCTGCCGCCCTCGATCCGGCCCGAGACGGACGAGGACACATTGCCGCCCACCCCGCCGACCCCGCCGAACAGCTCGTCCCAGTGGCCCGACCAGTACGGCTCCGCCAGGAACCCCACCCATACGGCCACCATCACCCCGCACAGCAGCGGCAGCCCGTACAGATTCGACCGGCGCAGCAGCACCAGCGCGCTCACCACGCCGAGCATCACGAACGGGGTGAGCTGATGGGCCGCCACGGACGCCGCGAAGAGCGCGATCAGCAGGCCCAGCAGCGCCGTGCGCTGGGCGGGCGTGGCCGCCGTCACCTCCGCCTCACCCGGCCGCCGCTTACCGGGCAGCACTCGGGGCTCGCGGAACCACACCAGAAGGACGGCGACGAAGACGAGGTAGAGGAGGTAGGTGAACCCCTGCGGCGAGAAGTAGTCCTGGCCCACCCAGCCGCTGAGCGCGAACAGCCACACCGCGGTCCACTTCGCCCGCCAGCTCGCCCGCAGGGCGCGCAACAGCACCATCAGCGGGGCGAGACAGAGCAACTGGAGGAGCGTGGGCCACCAGCGCAGCACCTCGGAGAGGTCATGCACCCCGGCGGCCTGGGCCAGGAACGCCGCCCCCGCGAAGAAACCGGGCCAGCTCCAGCGCGCGTCGAGATCGGGCACGGCGTGACCGGTCCGGCCGATGTAGTCCAGGAACCCCAGATGCTGCCATGCGGTCGGGAACCGCGGCTGCGCCTCCAGCACGGCGGGCACGGCGTGCAGCGAGGCGACGGTCGCCAGGAGCACGACGGTCAGCAGGGCGCGACGGGGTCGCGCGAGCCGGAGCGCACCGGCGAAGGCGGCGATGAGCAGTGCGGCACCGAGGAGGGTGGCCCGGGGGAGGACCGAGACGAGCCCGAGTCCGCCCAAACGGTCGAGATCGGCGTCCCCCATGCGCAGCAGCGGCACCCAGTAGAGGGCAAGCCCGACGGCCGCGACCCCCCACAGGGCGACCGCGCCCTTCCGGCCGGTCCGCCGCCCGGTGGGCCCCGCCGAGCCTGTCGCGGGCGCGGTGGCCGCGAGGCCCTGCCCTGCCGATGGGGCGGCGGTATCGGCGGTACCGGTGGCGTCGGCGGCGGGCGGTGGGGCCGGGTCCGCCTCCGGCCCGGTCGCGGTCGGCTCCAAGGGCACGCCCCCCGAGTGGATCCCACCCGCCCCGCTCCGTGCCTGCGACACGTTGGCCGCGCCCCGGTCGGGCGGCCCGCCGTGCGGCGAGGCGGCGACCGGCCACCGCCGCGCGACCTCGGGGTGCTCGGCCGGGTCGCGTTCCGCACCGGGTTGCCCACGCTTCGGATCAGCCGCCCCCAGGGGCCCGGACTTCAGCACCGGCCACCGGCCCTTGGAAGCGCCCGCACCAGCGGCCGTACCGGCGGCGGTCGTTCCGGTGGTCCGTGCCGGGGGTGGCGTCTCCGGGGCCGACGCCTCGTAGCGCTTGTCCCAGCGGCGTTTCTGGGCGTCGTCGTCTCGCGGCGGATCCGTGGCGGGGAAGTGCATGCGGACGCCGAGCGCCAGCGTGTCGGTGTCGAGGGCGGCGCGCAGCGCCCAGCGGGTGCCGTAGTGGCCCGCGTACTCGCGGCGGCGGTCGCCGTAGACCGCGAGGTCCGCGAGATCGCCGTCGGGTGCGGTGCTGTGCGGCGGCGGGGGCAGCGGCGGCGAGGACGCGGAGGCGGACGGCGGCTCCGAGGCGGCAGCCCCGTCGTGCCCCTTGAGCACCCGGCGCAGCCGCACCGCCGCGATCGCCGCGATGACCGACAGGCTGGAGATCTCCGCGACCCCCGCCCCCGTCAGCCCCATCCGTGGCAGCAGCAGCAACGTCAGCCCCAGCACCAGCCCGCACAACAGCCCCTGCAACACCGCCAGCCCTGACGTGCGGCTCTGCGCCCGCAGCACCGCGAAGTACACCTCGATGACCACCCGCAGCGCCGCGCCCACCGCGAACCAGCGCAGCAGCGGTGCGGCCGCCTCCGCGTAGCCGTCGCCGAAGACCCCGAGGATCTGGGGGGCGAAGACGAAGAGGAAGAGACAGACCGGGATCATGATGCGGGCCATCCGCCGCAGCGCCGCCCGGCAGTTCTCGGCGAGCCGGGCCGGATCGTGCGAGCCCTCGACGGTCAGCGACGAGCCCATGTTGATGGCCAGCAGATTCGTGGTGCCGCCGATGGTGGTCGTGATGTAGAAGTACGCGTTGTCGGCCGCGCTGACCTGCGAGGCGACGATCACCGGCACGGCGTAGACCACCACGAGCGAGAACAGCGACCCGGTGTAGTCCCCGGCGAGGAAGCGGCCCATCTCCCGAAAGCCCGCGGGCCGCGCCCTCCCCTCCGTCGCCGCGATGTGCCGGGGTACGAGGCGGCGGAACACCAGGTAGCCCAACGGCAGTACGGACACCGCGATCGAGGCGACCCAGGACACGAACACCCCGGCGGTCGGGATCGCCGCGGCGAACGCGATGAGCAGCACCAGCTTGGCCGCCGAGAACGCCGTATTGCCCACCGGCACCCAGAACGCGCTGCGCAGCCCGGTCAACACCCCGTCCTGGAGGGTCAGCAGCGACCAGCCCACGACCGCGACGAGGAAGCCGAGGCCGTGGAGCGGACCGTGCAGAAAGCGGTACGACGGCCCCCAGGTGTTGAGCGTGAGCAGGAAGACCACCGCGGCCAGCGCCACGACCACCGAACTGGCCGCGTAGGTGCTGAACACCAGCCGGCCCGTCGTCCGCCCGGCGACCGGGATGAAACGGGCCAGCGCGCCCGTCAGGGTGACCGCGGTGAGGCCCGCCAGGAGCTTCATCGCGGCGATGGCCGCCGAGCCCTGGCCGACCGCGTCCTCCGCGTAGTAGCGGGCGGCGGCCAGCCAGAAGCCGAGGCCGAGGACCGCGGAGATGCCCGTGTTGAGCATCAGCGCGTAGGCGTTGCGGAACAGCAAGCCGCGCTCGCCGCTCCGGCCGTCGGACGGCCGCTCGGCGGCGGCCGTCCGCTCCTCTGCCCGGGTGGTCGTGTCGGACAACGGGCTCACGTCACCTTCCGTAGGACCTGTCGTGAGAGCTGACGGGATCTGCGGACCATGGCGTATCCCTTGGTGAGGGCCCGGTCCTTGGCGAAGCCGCGGCCGATCGCCCGCCCGGACACCAGCCGCTCGAACTCCTCGATCCGGGTGGTGCGCCGCACCGTGACCCGGCGCAATGCGTACGGTCCCTGGCCGCGCGCCGCCAGGGCGTTGCCCACCGCGAGGGACACCCCGAACCCGGCCGAGCGCACCACCCGGCGCACCCGGCGGCTGGAGTAGCCGTAGGGATAGGCGAACGACACGGGCGGACGGCCGAGTTCGGCGGTGAGCAGATCCCGGCAGTGGGCCACCTCGAACCACAGCCGGGCGTCGGAGAGCTGGTCCAGCTCGGGGTGGGTGTGGCTGTGCGCGCCGATCTCCACCCCCGCGCCGGCCAGCTCGCGCACCTGGCCCCAGTCGAGCATCAGGTCCAGGGCGCCGGCCGCCTGATGCGGGCCGCGCAGCCAGCCCGTGGCCGCGAAGAGCGTGGCCTCGAAGCCGTGGTGGGCGAGGACGGGGAGGGCGTGGCGGTGCACGCCCTCGTAGCCGTCGTCGAAGGTGACCGCCACGGGCCTGGGCGGCAGCGCGGGGCCGCCGCGCCAGGCGTCGGCCAGCCGTGCGCAGCTGACCGGGGTGAAGCCGCGCTCGCCGAGCAGAGCCATCTGCTCGGCGAACGCGCCCGGTGTGACGGACAGCCCACGGGTCGCCCGCGCGGGGGCGTTGGCCACGGCGTGATACATCAGGATCGGCACAAAGCCGCGGCCGCGGTTTGCGGTCGGCACCGGGCCGGGGTGGTCGGTCTGCACCGGGCCTGGGTTCGCGCTCGGCACCGGGTTCGCGCTCGGCACTGGGCTCGGGCTCGGGCTCGGGCCGGAGTTGCCGGTCGGCGCCGGGCCCTCGTGCGCGCCGCTCATGCCGCCCCCTCCCGTCTCGCCCCGCGGCCCGGTCCCGCTTCGCGGTCCCGTCCGGCCCCACCGTCCTGCCCCGCCCCGCGGCCCCGTCGCGCCTCCTGCCCCGCCCCGCGGCCCTGTCCCGCCGCGCGGCCCTCGTCCGGGTGTCCGCCCGGCGGGGGCGGTCGTTCCGGGAGGGTGGCGATGCTGAGGCGGGGGCCGCCGCGGCGGGCGCGGGCGGTGCCCACCGCATAGCCGCCCGCCGCCGCCGCGACGCCCGCCACGATCGCGCCCGCCCGCCCGGCGCCGCCCGCCCGGCCGAGCAGCGCGTCCCGCAGCCCGCGGGCGATCCCCGCGGGCAGCACCCGGGTGGTGTAGCGGCGCTCGGCCGAAAGGCCCGCCTGGGCGCCCACGCTGCGTGTCACCAGGGCCTTGGAGAGGCCCTCGGCGTACGCCCGCGACCGGAAGTAGGCGAAGCGCTCCCGGGCGGCGGGCACCTTGTGGTGGATCACCGCACGGTCGTCGATCAGCAGCAGCGCGTCCGGCCGGGCGCGGGCCAACCGGATGCACAGCTCGGTCTCCTCACAGCCCAGCGGCCGCTTGTCGCCGTCCCGGCCGATACCGCTCGCGAAGCCCCCGGCGGCGTCGAACGCCTCCCTGCGGAACGAGGCGTTCCCACCCAGGACATTGCGCACCCGCACCCGCCCCGGCGGCAGCCCACGGTAGGTGCAGCCCACCACCCAGTCGAACTCCTCGGGGAACCAGACCGGACGGCGGCGCGACGCCCACACCGGGACGGTGCGCCCGCCGACCGCCATGACCCGTGGATCGGTGTACGCGGCGGCGAAGTGGTGCAGCCAGTCCCGTTCGGCGACCGCGTCGTCGTCGAGGAAGGCGATCACCTCGCCGTGCGAGGCCGCGATCCCGGTGTTGCGGCCGGCGGACAGGCCGCGGGGGCCCGCGTTGGCGAGCACCCGCACCCCCTGACCCGTGTCCGCCGCCGTTTCGCGATCCGCGCCCGCCCCGCCGTCCCCGTAGTGGGCCGTCAGCCGCCGCAGCAGGCCGGCGTTGTGGTCCACCACCAGGAGCGTCTCGTGGGCGGGCAGCGACTGGGCCCGCACCGAGTCCACCGCGGCGAGGATGTCGCCCCAGCGGTCCTCGGTGTAGACGCAGATCACCACGGAGATCCGCACCAGCGGCCCCGGAGCCGGGCGAACCGTCAAGACGCCTCCCCCCGGACCGCCGCGGGTGCCACCGCGGGGCGGCGCGGCCGCCGGGCGCCGCGCTCGCGCAGGATCACCTTCAGCACCCGCAGCCCGTCGCGGACGGCCCGCAGATTGCTGGCGCCGTGGATGCGCTCGTACTCATGGCTGGGGATCTCCTGGACCCGCAGCCCGGCCTTGACCACCCGGATGTTCATCAGCGTCTCCACCTCGAACCCGGCGCAGTCCAGCGCGATCTCGTCGAGGCAGTGGCGCCAGAAGGCGTTGTAGCCGTAGCAGAGATCGGTGTAGCGGGCGCCGAACTTGCGGTTGACGATCGAGGTGAGCGCGCGATTGCCGAGCCTGCGGATCGTCGTCATGTCGTCCGTGCCGCCGCCGTTGGCGAAGCGCGAACCCTTCGCGAAGTCGGCGCCCGAGACCAGCGCCGACACATAGCTGACGATCTCCGATCCATCGGCGGATCCATCGGCGTCGATCATTACCACGATGTCGCCGGTGCAGGCGGCGAATCCGGCGCTGAGCGCGTCCCCCTTGCCCTTGCCGGACTGCGACACGACCTTCACCTCGGGCCACAGTTCCCGGGCCACCCGGACCGTGTCGTCGGTGGAATTGCCGTCGACCAGGACCACTTCATGGATCCAGTCGGGCAGGGTTTTGAAAACGTACGGAAGATTCTCGGCCTCGTTCATCGCCGGAATCACGATGCTCACCGGTGGCGCAATCGCGAGATGAGAGGACACCGGGCGGTACGGATGTGTACCGGCCGCCGGATCGATTTCCGGCGCGTCCGGGCGCACAAAGGAGCTCATGAGTCTGTTTTCCCTCTCGTCCGGTGGACCGTCCGCCCCACGGACAGTCCTTTGGTGTATCCGGTTCGAAAGGGGGGTTCTCACCCGCGCATGACGGCATGAACTGCCGGCCAAGGCAAGGCGAGCTGGCTGGTGTTACTGGCCTCGCGGTCCGCGTGCACGGCGCATCCCAAAAGGATCAGGACGGCCGGACGCGGCACCCCCCTACCGCGTTTCCCGCCCCGGGAACCATCGCGACGCTATGAAAGCCCCTCCCCTGGAGCCGCCTGTGATGATGGTCCCGAACACGGGTGGAAGTACGACGGTATTGACGTCGCAATCTCTATGGCAAGCCGGTTGCGGCTACACCCCCCTTGGTAATTTTGTTCGTCAGTCCTGTGGGTTCCTATTCCGAAGGCTGCCCATGCTTTTGAGCACCCGGTCGGCCGGTCCGAAGAGCTCCGGCCGGGAAACCACGGTATTGCGCAGTGCGCGCACCGGGGTGCGCCGTGCCCGGTGACCGAGCGCCACCGGATGGTGACGTGTCACCCACCCTTCGGACACGCTGAGATCGCGTGTTTTCAGGGAATCCTTGTATTCCTTCTCGCCGCGCCCGAGATCGAGATAGTCCACACCCTGCGCGGCGGCCCCTTCCGCCATGCGCAGATGCAGCACAAGGCCGGGCGAGTATTTGGCATAGGCCGGGTCGTAGGCCGGGAACCAGCAGGCGAGCACCCGCTCCGAGCACAGTCCGAAATGCGCGGCGACCGGCCGGTCGCCCGCGTACACCACCGACAGCAGCCCCCGGCAGGAGGCGCCGCGGGTGTGGAAGAGCTGCTCCACCAGCCGGATGATCCACGGCCGGGCGAACCGGTCGCTGCGCCCGGTCCTGCGGTACTGCGCGGACTTCCAGCCGATCAGGGTGCGCAGCACGGCGGGATCGCGTTCGTCGTGCACATAGCGCACCTCGCCCACGTCCCGGCCCAGCTTGCGCTCCTTGGCCAGCGTGGTGCGGGTGAACCTCGGCGACCGGTCGCGCAGCCGGGCCAGATACGCCTCATAGCCCCGCTCCACATCGATCACGGGGGAGGGGAAGGAGCCACGGGCCCCCACCTCGAACGGCTTCTGCCCCTCCACCAGATGATCGAACTCCCAGACGGCCAGGGAACATGCGCGCAGCAGCTCCCGGGCGTCCCACTGGAACCCGGGCCGGTGCACCAGGCCCTGGGCGTCCGAGAGGCCGAGCCCGATCGCCCGCCCCACCCCGAGCCGGGTCCGCTGAAAAGGGAAGAAGGCCACCGGCTCCCCCTCCTCGCGGACCACCGCGATCCGCACCCCGCGTCTGCAGTGGCCGACGGCCAGCGTGAACTCCGGTGACAGAAAGGGGTTCGCCAGCTCCGGCGCGCCCAGCAGACGCGCCTGTGACTGCATGGCCGTCCACACCGTCCGGTCGGCCGCGGTCAGCTCTCCCGGGCGGTACACACCGATCTCCACGTATCTATTCCTGACTCTGGGTCATACGTCGTCGCCGCGTGAGGCGGGTGACCAGCGCCGGCACCAGGATCAGCAGGCTCAGGCACCCGACCGCCGCCACCCCGCCGCGCGCCGACCACAGCCGCAGCGCGAGCATCGCCTGCGCCACCAGCAGATCCAGCGCGAGCGCGCCCGCCACCGCCAGCACCGGGCGGATCAGCGCGTCCAGTCCGCGCAGCGCGCTGCCGATGGCCAGCGCGGGCGCGGCGAGCAGGAAGAACAGCGTGAACGGCGCCCGCAGCGGCGAGTGGACGTCGGCCAGCGCGAGTGCCGCGCCGATGGCCGCGATGCCGACCGCGGCGCCCGCGATCACCGGCAGCGAATCGCCACCCGCCGGTCTCTTGTCAGTGATGGTATGCATTGGCGTCTTTGCCCCCCGAAGCGCCGGATGCCGGGCTTCAATGTCGCGCAGTCGACGGATGCCGTCAAGGCGGAGAAAGTGTACGAACGGTCCATTGGTGGGTGCAGGGGTTGAGTGCCCATCAGGGCTGGTCGCGCCCTGTGCGCCGGTCGTGCGCCGGGGGAGTTGGGGCGGGCGTGGCGACTCATCCGTATTCCGTCCGACCTAGGGACGTATCGGCCGCGTATCGAAAGATTTTTGCCAACTACCCGCATAGATCGGCCTTTTACGCGGGATGACATATCCATGTCACACCGCTGAAAACGATCCCTGGCGGCGTGGCTGACGGTTTCGAACGCGATTGCCCTTTTGTCGGGCCATCGCGCCTCATATCGGCACAGCAGTGATCCTGCTAGGGAGATCGAATGAAACTGTCCAGACTCACGGCGACGATGGGTGCGTTCGTCGTCGGTGCCGTCCTCGCCCTCACCGGGGCCGGCGCAGCCCATGCCACCGAGAACAGCGCGGGCCCCGCCTATGTGGCGCTGGGCGACTCCTACTCATCCGGCCTCGGCTCGGGCAGCTACGACAGCGCCAGCGGGAGCTGTAAGCGCAGCAGCAAGGCGTACCCCGCGCTCTGGGCCGCCGCGCACGCCCCCTCGAGCTTCAACTTCACCGCCTGCTCCGGCGCCAAGACCGGCGATGTGCTCAACAACCAGCTCGGTCCGCTGGGCTCCGGCACCGGTCTCGTCTCCATCTCCATCGGCGGCAATGACGCGGGCTTCGCCGACATCATGACCACCTGCGTGCTGCAGTCCGAGTCCACCTGCGTCAACGCGGTCAACAGCGCCAAGACGTTCGTCCAGAACACCCTGCCCGGCAAGCTGGACCAGGTCTACAACGCCATCAGCGCCAAGGCCCCCTCCGCACATGTCGTCGTCCTCGGCTACCCGCGGTTCTACAAGCTGGGCGGCTCCTGCATCGTGGGGCTCAGCGAGACCGAGCGCGCCGCGATCAACAGCGGTGCCGATCTGCTCAACTCCGTCACCGCCAAGCGCGCCGCCGACCACGGCTTCAGCTTCGGCGACGTCACCACGACCTTCACCGGACATGAGATCTGCTCCGGCAACGCCTGGCTGAACAGCGTCACCTTCCCCATCGACGAGTCCTACCACCCCACCCCCGCCGGCCAGTCCGGTGGCTACCTCCCGGTCTTCAGCTCCGCCGCCTGACCGTCACCCGCCACCACACGCACAGGAGGAGGCCCCGGCCGTCGGGGCCTCCTCGCAGTCCGTGGTCACCGGGCACACCGGGCAACCCGGGCCGGCGCCATCTCAGCCGAGCGTGGTGGCCGCCCCCCTCAGCACCAGTCCACACCCCAGCGCGAGTACGACCGCGGCGGTTCCGACGGGCGAGGCGCGGCGCACCGCCCCCAGCAGCCGGTCGATCCGGCCCCCCGACCCCTTGCGGGCCGCCAGCCGCTCCGTGGCCCGCACGCCCAGGCGCACCGCGGCGAATCCGGCCAGCGTGAGCGTCAGCGCCAGCCCCAGCCCGTACGCCACCACCAGCACGAAGCCGAACCACGCCTGGCCCAGCGCGGCCGCGCCGACGAGCACGATGACGGCGGAGGGGCTGGGCACCATGCCCCCGGCGAAGCCGAGCAGCAGTGTGCCGCGCAGCGTGGGCCGCACCTCATGGGTGTGGGTGTGCCCGTCGCCGTGGTCGTGGGTGTGCGCGTGACCGTGCGCATGGCTGTGGTCGTGGCCGTGCGTGTGGTCATGACCGTGGTCGTGATCGTGGCCGTGGTGATGGGCGCGCGCCTGCCGGTGGCGGCGCAGCGCCTTACGGAGCAGCCCCGCCCCGGCCACCGCCACCAGTACGCCGCTCGCGATGCCCAGCCATGAGATCACCGACGGGGCGGCCGCCGAACCCGCCGTGACCAGCAGCCCCAGCGCGAACACCCCCAAGGTGTGCGTGACCGTCACCGACGCGCCCAACGCCAGCACATCGCGCAGCGCGCCGCGCCCGCCCGCCGCGGCGGCCGCCGCCATCATCGTCTTGCCGTGGCCGGGGGCCAGGGCGTGCATCGCACCCAGCAGTACGGCGGTGGCGAAGGCCGTAAGGGCGAAGCCGAGGGTGATGTCATGGCGCGCCACCATAGAGGTGAGCGCCTGCGTCCAGCGGTCCACACCGCGCGGCAGCACCGACGAGCCGATCGCGTCCTCCCGGCCGGACTCCACCGTGGCGGCGAGCGCGGGGCCGCCCGCTGTGACGCGCAGCGCGGCCGACCGCTGATCGGGCGGCGAGGAGAGCTGCCCCGCCGGATAGCGGGTCAGCCGCCGGGAGGCCGAGGTCCTGGGGACCTCGGCGTCGGTGAGTGTCATACGGTCGCCCTGCGCCGTCACCTCCCGCCAGCCGGGGCCCGTACCGATGTCCCGTGGGCGATACGCGACCGTCGCCCGTTCGCCGTGCCTCAGCGCGGCCGTCAGCCGGCACTCCACGCGCAGCGTCGGCAGCCCGGCCTGGCCGGGGCGCTGACGCGCCTGGGCGCGCCCGTCGCGTACGGGCACCCGGCGCCCGTCGACGGTCAGCCGCGCCCCCTCCGCCGCGCTCGCGCACCGCCGCGCCGCCCACGCGTCCAACTCCCGCCCGGACAGCGTGTCGTCCCCGTCGCGGTCGATCTCCGGCTTCGCCTGGGCGGAGGGGATCTCGGCGAGGTCCTCGACATGGTCGACCCGTAGCGTCCCGGGGGTGACCACCAGCCCGTCGTAACGGTTGACGGTGAAGTTGCCGAGCGGGTGCGCCTCGGCGCTGCCGGTGGGGAGCACCACCAGCGCGACGGCCGCCATCAGCACACCGGCGGCCGTCAGCCGCCGACGGGTGCGCCGCCCGGTGTTCTGGGTTTCGCCGGCGGGGCCTTGGGGGTGAGGCTCGGGCTGGGGAGCCTGGAGCGGGTCCCCGGTTTGGGAGGGCGCTGTCAGCCGCCGACGGGTGCGCCGCCCGGTGTTCTGGGTTTCGCCGGAGGGGCCTTGGGGGTGAGGCTCGGGCTGGGGAGCCTGGAGCGGGTCCCGGGTTTGGGAGGGCGCTGTCAGCCGCCGACGGGTGCGCCGCCCGGGGTTCTGGGTTTCGCCGGAGGGGTTGTGATGGCGCAGCTCCGGCCGGGGGGCCGGGGGCTTGTTCCCGGTTCGGGAAGGGGCGGGGTGGGGAAGACTCATCGAGCACCCCCCAGCGCCTTCAGCGCCGCCTTCGCCGCCCGCGCGCCGGTCGGGGAGAAGCCCGGGTTGAGGTCGAGTGCGGCCTTCAGGTGGCGGCGCGCCGAGGTGCCGTCGCCGAGGGACTTCTCGATGACGCCGCGGTGGTAGAGGAACGCCGCGTTGCGGTAGCCGGGCCCGACGGCGCGCTCGGCGTACTCCAGGGCCTTCTCGTCCTCGCCGTTGCGGTGCAGGGCCCAGGCCAGCGCGTCGGCGGTGTGCACGGTCCGCCGCCGGTCCCACTCGGCGCGGGCCGCCTTCAGCGCCTCCTTCACCTCGCCGTGGTCGGCCGCGACCAGCGCGCTGTCCAGGTCGGTGGCCACACCGTTGGCCCGGGCGAGCGTGATCCAGGTGTCGACCACCGCGTACTGCCCGCGCGCCTTGGAGCGGTCGCCCCGTGCCTCGTACGCCTCGCCCAGCGCCGCGAGCTCGGCGGGCAGCGGATAGCGCCGTACGACCGCCTCCAGATCGCGGATCCCCGCCTTCTGGCGCCCGTCCGCCACCGAGGTACGGCCGCGGCCCTCCAGCGCCGGGAGATAGCCGGGGACGGCGCGCAGCGCGGTGGCGTAGGCGCGCCGCGCGGTGTCGTACTCGCCCTGGTTCCACGCCAGTTGGCCGAGCGCCGTCGAGACGTAGGCGATATCGCTGGGCGAGGTGGCGGAGTCCTGCGCGCGGAGCAGCACCCGGCGCGCCCCGGCCGGGTCGCCGCGCAGTTCGAGGACGTAGCCGAGGCGGGTGAAGACGGGGATGCCGGGGCGCAGCGAGTCGGCCTTCTTGGCGGCCGTGTACGCGTCCTGGTAGCGGCCCAGCTCGACGAGGGCGTCCACCCGGACGGCCAGCGCCCCCTGGCTGTAGGAGTTCACCTTCAGGGCCCGGTCGGCGTCGCGGAGCGCACCCCGGAAGTCATGGCGGGCGGCGGCGAGCGAGGCACGCCCGGCGAGCGCCACGTCGTTGTCGCGCGGCTGGAGGGACAGGGACCGGGCGAACGCCTTCTCCGCCTGCGGATAGCGGGTGGGGTCGCCGCTGGTCCTGGCCTGTTCGACATAGGCCGCGCCGAGACCGGCCCAGCTCTCCGCGTCCTTTGGCTCGCCACGCAGATGGGTCTGCAGGGCGCCGATCTGCCGGGCGAGGCCGTCGCCGCTGAGCTGCTCGTACCGCGCGGCGTCCGGGCGCACCCCACGGGCGGCGTCCTGGCCGCCGCCGGACCCGCCCGGCCCGTCCGAGGCGCCGATCACGACCGAGGTGGCGGTCAGCCCGGCCGCGAGCGCGAACACCACGGCCGCGGTCCGCGCCGTATGGGGGAGGAATGGCCGAAGAGCCATGGTGACAGCTGCCTTTCGCATGAGCATGAGCATGAGCATGAGCACGAACGCGTGGCGGGACGGGCGAACGGAAGGGGACGGGCTAACGGAAGGGGCGGGGCGTGGGCGCGGCCGCCGCGCGGGTGTCGGCGGGGCCGCGCCCGGTGATACGGGCCCGAGGGCGCCCGTGGTTCAGTGCGCGCCCGTGGTTCAGTGCCGGCGCATGCGGGGAGCCCGCCGGCGCGACCGCATCCAGAGGAATCCGAGGCCCAGCAGCAGCACGGCCCCGCCACCGGCCGCCGCGGACCCGGCCAGCACCATGTTGTCGTCGGAGGAGGAGCCGATGCCCGAACCGCCGTTCAACAGCGACTGCCCGGCGCTCTTCTGGACGGCTTTGGCGTCCGAACCGGAGCTGGGCAGCGCCAGATACGGGAAGGAGCCGCCGAACTTCTGGTCGTTCGCGTCCACCGCGTCGCCCAGGTCGTTCTTCTTGCCGAGCAGTTCGCCCTCCATGGCCTGCAGCGCGATGTCCAGGACGTCGTCGGAGAGCCTGCGGCCGTTGGGGAAGCCCGCGTTGTCACCGTCCAGGACACCCAGCCGCTTGGGGCTGCCCGTGGGCGGGATGGAGGTGTTGAGCCGGAGCTCCTCGGCGGGGCGGACGTTCGGCGGCTGGTTGAGCTTGGGCACACCGGTCAGGAACGCCTGCACCAGGTCGTCGCGCGGGGTGTCCGGCGCCTTGATCTTGTAGATCTGCTCGATCAGCTTGGGGAGTTCGGGCTCCTGGACGAACTTCAGGAACTGCCCGTCGTCCCACGGCGCCGAGGCGTTGAACTTGTCCTTGTCCTTGCGCGGGATGACCACCTCGTTGACCAGCGGGCTGCCGAGCCGGGAGACCTGCGTCCAGTCGCCGTCGGAGGTCTGGCGGTGGGTGGTGGCCCATACGCCGATCACCGGCTGGTCCTTGGACTCGGTCAGCGCCGATGTCGGCACCTGAAGGGACATCGACTGGACGTTGTAGCCCTTGAGGGTGTCATTGCCGACCTCGGACATGTCCCCGCCGTACAGCAGGTCGAAGACGCGCAGATCGAGGAAGAACGGGTCGTCGGACTGACCGGCGAAGGCCGTCGAGCCCCCGCTGTAGCCGATCTTCCGCACCGCCTGGTCGCGGAGCTTCTGGTAGTCGGGCATGGACGCCTTGCCGACGTTCGACGGGGCGACCGGCAGATCGCTGCCGAGCTTGGCGCGGGCGACGGCCTTCTGATGCTTCAGCTTGATGACTTCGAGGTCGTATGTCTGGGTGAAGTTGAGGGTCGCGTCCTCGAGCGAGTTCACCGGGCCGGTGTTGTAGAGGAACGTGTCGCCGTTCTTGAGGTGGTCCTTGAAGGTCCACCGGAACAGCAGATCGCCCTGGCCGTCGCCGTTGTTGTCGACGTGCAGGTCGTAGCGGGCGTCATGGGCGAACTTGTAGAAGTTGGGGCCGCCCGCCGGGTCCTGGAACGGCAGCACATTGACGACCATGGTGGTCGTGTCCGGCTTGTCCGGGCTGACGAACGCGTAGACGTCCGTGGCGTCGTACTGCGGCTGACCGGAGATCAGCGGTGCCTCGCGGTGGCTCGAGGCCTGCGCCGTCCCGGGCTGCAGTACGGCCACACCGGCGGCCGTGAGCCCGCCGGCGGCCAGTGCGCAGCTGACCAGCGCGGCCAAGCTCTTGGTGATTGCGGTCATCCTGTAGGTCCTTCGCACGCTTGTCGGAGCAGTCCTTCAAGCGGCTATTCGGGCCTGGCGAACGAATGGATTGGTCGGCTCGGGAATTTGTTTGCGCGTGATAGGTATCGTCAACACCCTTGACGCGGTGGTGAATCCGGAACCTGGGATGCGTGGGTGACGGCTCGGGGAGGTAGGGTTACTCTGCCCGGGGCGGGTGCCCTCGTACGGGTGGGGAGTGTCATGGAGCAGATAACGGTACGGAGCAGGCCACGAGTGCCTGCGATCAATTGCGGAAGCGGTGCGTCCAGCGCGCGGCTCGAGCGCCATCTCGCGGTGATGGGCGGCCCTGCCGTCCCCCAGCGGGAGGCGGAGGGCGCGACGGTGCTGATGCAGGAGCTGATCGCGCGCGATCACACGCGTGCGAAGAACAGCCGGGGTGCGCGAGTGTCGCTGTTCGCGCCGCTGCGCCGGCTGCGCCGCACGTTGTTCGGCAACCACGGCTGACCCGGCCGGCCCGTAGGCGTCTTCGTTCGTCATCCCGGGCAGGCACGGGGTCAACCGGTTCGCTCCAGCCGGTGAGTCCGTGCTGTGATCCACCCCACGCCGCTGTCGCTGTGGGATGCCGACGAGAAGCCGCCCGGCCGGCCGTGCGGTCGTTGTGAGGCCGTGGACAGTGGGAGGCGCGCTCGGAGACGGGCGCGCCTTCCGTATGTAGCGGAGCCCCCAGAGCAGGGTGTGCTCAGAGCAGACGGGCTCAGAGCAGACGGGCTCAGAGCAGGCGGGCTCAGAGGAGGGCGAACTGCCCCTCCGGGCCCTCCTCATGGTGATCCAGTACGGACGCCGGGCGCCGGGCCGTTCCGGGCACCGGCAGCACCCCCGCCTCCCGCAGCTCCGCCGCATCGATCAGCGCGCCGTCCGCCAGCCGGTGGGCGAGGGCCCGCAGCTCCGGGCGCAGCTCGGCGAGCAGCGCCAGCACGGTGATCAGCTCCAGCAGCTCCGAGGTCCACGCGGGCGGCCAGCCCGCCGGGCCGATCGCCTCCAGCGTGCCCGGCTCCCGCGCGGCGGTGCGCTGCTCGAACCATGTCTCCAGGACCCGCACCCCGCCCGCCTGGAACTCCCATGCCGTCCGTGGCACCGGCGAGATACGGCCCTCGCCCAGCAGCAGGGCCTCCTCGTCCGGGTCGTAGCCCAGGGAGTCCGGCAGTCCGCTCGACGGAAGCGCGGCGCGAACGTAGGGGCGCTGGCCACCCGGCATGCGCGGGCGTTCACCACTGTGCGCCCCGCGCGTATGGAGCCACAGCGCACGGCGGCCCAGCTCCACGCCCGACTCCCACACCTCGGGGTCGGCGGTCAGGGGTACGGCGCACGGGGCGCCGCGCGCCGTGGCGGCGGTCCACGCCAGGAAGTCCTCGGCGGCCACCGGGCGGCCGAGCCGTGTGGCGAGGTGGTCCAGCAGCCCCGGTGCGAGATTGGGCTCCTGCCCGCCGGGGCGGCGGTAGAGCGGACGGATACGGCCGGGGCGGCCCGCGGGGGAGTGGCCGTCCGGCAGCAGCGCGGAGAAGCCGAGCACCGGGTCCGGGTCGGGTCCGGCGGCCTCGATGACATGGATCTGCCGGTCGTCCGCCACCCGCCACAGCTCGGGGCGGGCGGCGTCGATCAGGCGGTGATCCGGTATCAGCCAGAGCTGGTCGAAAGGGCCGTGCGCGATCCGCACCGGCTCGGGGCACGGGCCGTCCTCGCGTGCCAGGCGGGCGGTGGAGGTGGGCTGGCCGGGTAGCTGGGGTACGGAGCTGTGCAGCGTACGGGCGCGGGTCGGCCGGAACAGCTCGGCCCGCCCGGCCTCGTCTCCGGCTCCCGTCAGCCGTTCCCAGCGGGCCTGGAGCGAGGCGGGGTCCGGCGCCATGACCCACGTGCGGCCGAGCCGTAGTGGCCCGGCGGCCCACGGCATCAGGTCGCCCAGTGGTGGCGCGTCACGTTCTCCCACGGTCGGCATGCTATCGATCCTGCCGAGTGGGGGTGTCCGGCGGGTTTTTCCCCTCCCCGCCCCTTCCCACAACCGGGGCCCGGCCCCGGACCCCGCCGGGGCTCCGCCCCTGGACCCCGCTCCTCAATCGCCGGAGGGGCTGGAGTGCGTTGCCCGGGGCTCCGCCCTGGACCCTGCTCCTCAATCGCCGGAGGGGCTGAAATGCGTTGCCCGGGGCTCCGCCCCTGGACCCCGCTCCTCAATCGCCGGAGGGGCTGGAGAGACCCCTAGTCCGCCTCGACCGTGACCGAGAAGGAGAAGCGGTCGCCCCGGTAGTGGATGCGGGCCACATCTACCACGCGGCCGCTCTCGTCGTAGGTCACGCCCGTGTAGTGCAGGATCGGGCTGAGCAGGGGGACCTGTAGCAGGCGGGAGGTCTCGGGGTCGGCGAGGCGGGCCTCCACCGTGTCCGTGATCCGGCTGATCCGCACCCCCACCGCGTCCCGCAGCACCTTCGTCATCGGCCACCGGGTGAGGTCCACGAGGTCGATGCGGTCGGCCAGCTCGGGGCGGACCAGGTTCTCCGCCCAGTTGGTGGGCTCGCCGCTGTGGCCGTCGCGGCGCAGCCGGCGGTAGGCGGTCGCCTCGTCCAGGCCGGGGAAGTACTCCGCGAGCTCCGCCGGTACCGGCGCCGGGCCGTGCTCCAGCACCGTCGTGCGCTCACCCGACTGCTGGGCCACGATCGCGTCCACCGATCCCAGCAGCCGCACCGGCGCGCCGCGCCGCGCGCTCGGCTCGATGAAGGTGCCGCGGCGGCGGTGGCGGCTGATGAGCCCCTCCGTCTCCAGCTCCTTGAGCGCCTGCCGCATGGTGAGCACGCTGACCCCGTAGTGCTCGGCGAGCCGGTCCTCGGTCGGCAGCCGGAGCGGATCGTGCGGGGCCCGCCCGAGTATCGAGGCCCGCAGCGACTGCGAGACCTGGTACCAGAGCGGCAACTTGCGGTTGAGGGCGAGGGAGTCGGGGGCGAAGGTGGTCACGCGGTCTCCGGTCACGAGTCACGGCAGCGGCCGCACGGTGGCGGTCGACGGTGGCCTGCGACGCCGTTGGACACGCCGTTGAACGCGCCGTTCAACGGCGTCAGTGGCGGCGGTCAACCGCGGCGGCGGCATCGCGCCGTTCAACGGCGTCAGTGGCGGCGGTCAGGGGCGGAAATGGCGTTCCAGACCCTGCCATACGTCGTCATAGCGCCCCTGGAGATGGTCCGCCTCCAGCGCCTGCCGGGTGGCCGTGACCGGCCAGCGGGTCTCGAACATGAAGGCCAGCCCGTCGTCCAGCCGGTGCGGCGCCAGCTCGGCCGCGCTCGCCCGTTCGAAGGTCTCATGGTCCGGGCCGTGCGCGGACATCATGTTGTGCAGCGAGCCACCGCCCGGTACGAAGCCCCCCGCGCCGCCGGTCTTCGCGTCGTACGCGCCCTCGATCAGGCCCATGTACTCGCTCATCACATTGCGGTGGAAGTACGGCGGCCGGAAGGTGTCCTCCCCGACCAGCCAGCGCGGGGCGAAGACCACGAAGTCCACGCCCGCGAGCCCGGGGGTGTCGGAGGGCGAGGTGAGCACCGTGAAGATGGACGGGTCCGGGTGGTCGTAGCTGATGGTGCCGAGCACATTGAACCGGCGCAGGTCGTACACGTACGGCACATGGTTGCCGTGCCAGGCGACCACATCCAGCGGCGAGTGGTCGTAGGTGGCGGCCCACAGGTTGCCGCAGAACTTGTTGACCACCTCCACCGGGCGAGCCCCCTCCACGTCTTCGTACGCCGCGACCGGGGCGAGGAAGTCGCGGGGGTTCGCCAGCCCGTTGGCGCCGATCGGGCCGAGGTCGGGCAGGGTGAAGGGGCGGCCGTAGTTCTCGCACACATAGCCGCGCACGGACGGCTCCAGCGGCTCCACCCGGAACCGCACCCCGCGCGGGATCAGCGCCACATGCCCCGGCTCGGCGCGCAGCAGGCCGAACTCGGTGCGCAGCAGCAGCCCGCCCCGCTCGGGGACGATCAGCAGCTCACCGTCCGCGTCGCTGAACACCCGGTCGGTCATGGGCGCGTTGGCGGCGTAGAGGTGGATGGCCATCCCGGCGCGCTGGGTGGCGTCGCCGTTGCCGCCCAGCGTCCACAGCCCGCCGAGGAAGTCGGTGCCGGACGGCGGCTCCGGCAGCGGGTCCCAGCGCAGCCGGTTGGGGTCGGGCACGGCCTCGGTGAAGGGCGCGCCGCGCAGCGCGCCGCCCGCGATCCGGGTGAACGGCGGATGCGCGGCGGACGGCCGGATGCGGTACAGCCAGGAGCGCCGGTTGGTGGCGCGCGGCTCGGTGAAGGCGGTGCCGCTCAGCTGCTCCGCGTAGAGCCCGAGGGGCGCGCGCTGGGGCGAGTTGCGGCCGATGGGCAGTGCCCCGGGCACGGCCTCGCTGCTGTGCTCATTGCCGAAGCCGGAGGCGTACGCCAGCCCTTCGGCCGTCTTCCGCGCCTGCTCGATCCCCTGCTCCATGCCCGTGCCATCGCCCATCGCGCGCTCCCACCGCTCCGCCGCACCGCTGGATTCCTCTGTCAGACGATAGGAATCGAAGCCCGGGTGAGTCAATGATCGGGCAGGATGGGGGCGTGCCCATACCGCCCCTCCGCCGTCAGCCGGTCCAGCGCCGCAGCGCCGAGCGCCTCGGCCGGATCCTCGACGCCTGCGCCGAGCTGCTCGACGAGATCAGCTACGAAGAGCTGAGCACCCGGGCCGTCGCCGAGCGCGCCAATGTCCCCATCGGCTCGGTCTACCGCTTCTTCTCCAACAAGCGGGCGATGGCCGAGGCCCTGGCCCACCGCAATCTGGACGAGTACGCGGCGCGGATCACCCGGCGGCTGGCCGCCTCGGAGTCCGGACCGGACAACGGGCCGGGCTCCGGGCCGAACGGGGGCGGCGGCTGGCGGGAGGCGATGGACGTCGTCGTCGACGAGTATCTGGCGATGAAGCGCGGGGCGCCCGGGTTCGCGCTCATCGAGTTCGGGAATCCGGTCCCCGCCACCGCACAGCCGCAGCAGCCCAACCATCTGGTCGCCGACCGGCTGCGGATGCTGCTCGCCGACCGGCTCGCCGGCGGCGCCCCCGCGGGGGTCGGTGACACCGCCGGGGACGAGGCGGCCGAGGAGCGGCTGCGGGTGGCCTTCCTGATCGCGGTCGAGACGGCGGACGCGCTGCTGCGGCTGGCGTTCCGGGTGGATCCGGAGGGCGATCCGGCGATCGTGGCGGAGACGAAGGAGCTGCTCCGCGCCTATCTGGCCCGGGTTCTGGACTGATCCGGGGACCCCGGCACCTCCCGTCCCTCCTCGGTACTTCCCGTCGACATCTCCCCGACATGCCTACCAGTCGGTATGGTGGCCGGGTCCGGCGCGTCATCGCGGCCTCGCCGCCGTCCCTGGGAGAGACCGATGAGCAGCACTGCCCTGCGTATCTGCCCGCTCTGCGAGGCCACTTGCGGGCTGACCCTCACTATCGACGAGGGGAGGGTGACCGGGGCGCGCGGCGATCGCGAGGACATCTTCAGCCGCGGCTTCATCTGCCCCAAGGGCGCCGCGATCGGCGAGCTCGACGCCGACCCCGACCGACTGCGGCGCCCCCTGGTGCGCCGCGCCGGGCGCCTCGAGGAGGCCAGTTGGGACGAGGCGTTCGCCGCCGTGCGGGAGGGGCTGGCCCCGCTGCTGGCCGAGGACGGACCGCAGTCCGTGGGGGTCGTGCTCGGCAACCCCAACGTCCACACCGTGGCCGGAGGGCTCTATCCGCAGCTGCTGCTCGGCGCGCTGCGCACCCGGAACGTCTTCAGCGCCAGCACCCTCGACCAGATGCCCAAGCATGTCTCCAGCGGACTGCTGTACGGCGACGCCAACGCCATTCCGGTGCCCGATCTGGACCGTACGGACCATCTGCTGATGCTCGGCGCCAACCCGCTGGACTCGAACGGCAGTCTGTGCACCGCCCCCGACTTCCCCGGGCGGCTGCGGGCGCTGCGGCGGCGCGGCGGGCGGCTGGTGGTGGTCGACCCCCGGCGCACCCGGACCGCCAAGCTGGCCGACCGCCATGTGGCGATCCGGCCCGGCACCGATGCCCTGCTGCTCTTCGCCATGGTGCAGGTGCTGTTCGCCGAGGACCTGGTGGCACCGGGCCCGCTCGCCGAGCACCTCAGCGGAGTGGCGGAGGTGCGGCGGCTGGCCGCGGACTTCCCGCCGGAGGCGGTGGCCGAGGCGTGTGATGTGCCCGCCGAGGAGATCCGCACCCTCGTCCGTGAGCTGGCCGCCGCGTCCAAGGGCGTGGTGTACGGGCGGGTCGGCTCCACCACCGTCGAGTTCGGCACCCTCACGAGCTGGCTGGTCGATGTGGTCAACGTGCTCATCGGCCAGCTCGACCGGCCCGGCGGCATGATGTTCCCGCTCGCCGCCACGGGCCGGCGGGAGCGCCCGGCGCGGGCCGGGCGGGGGTTCGCGCTCGGCCGCTGGCACAGCCGGGTCAGCGGATACCCCGAGGCCAAGGGCGAACTGCCGACCGTCGCGCTCGCCGAGGAGATCGAGACCCCGGGCGAGGGGCGGATCCGGGCGGTGCTGGCGCTCGCGGCCAACCCCGTGCTCTCCGCACCGGACGGCGACCGCCTCGACCGGGCGCTGGCCGGGCTCGACTTCATGGTCAGCGTCGATCCGTACCTCAACGAGACCTCGCGCCACGCCCATGTGGTGCTGCCCCCGCCGCCGCCCAGCCGCAGCCCCCACTTCGACTACGCCTTCAACAGCCTGTCCGTGCGCAACCAGGTCCGCTACACCCGCCCGGCGATCCCGCTGGAGGCGGACCGGCTGAGCGAGAGTGCCATCCTGGCGCGGCTGGTGCTGTGCGTGAGCGGGCACGGCGGCGACGATCCCGCAGTGGTGGACGCGATGGCGATCGAGGGGACGCTCGGCAAGGAGGTCGCCGACCCGGCGTCCCCGGTGTACGGACGCGAGCCCGCCGAGCTGGCCGCGCGGCTGACCGGGGTGGACGGCCCCGAGCGGCGGCTGGACATGATGCTGCGGCTGGGCCCGTACGGCGAGGGGTTCGGCGCCGACCCCGACGGGCTGAGCCTGGAGAAGCTGCTCGCCCATCCGCACGGCATCGACCTCGGCCCGCTGCACCCGCGCGTCCCCGGGCTGCTCAGGACCCGCAGCGGCACGGTGGAGCTGTGCCCGGAGCCGCTGGCCGCCGACGTGGGGCGGCTGCGCCGGTCGCTGGCCGACCGGCCCTCGGGGCTGCTGCTGGTCGGCCGCCGCCATCTGCGCTCCAACAACAGCTGGATGCACAACGTCCCGGCCCTGATGGGCGGCACCAACCGCTGCACGCTCCAGGTGCACCCCGAGGACGCCACCCGGCTGGGCCTGGCCGACGGCGGCCTGGCCCGGGTCAAGGGCGACGGTGGGGAGCTGGAGGTGCCGGTCGAGGTGACGGACGCGGTACGGGCCGGAGTGGTGAGCCTGCCGCACGGCTGGGGCCACGCCCGGGCCGGTGTCCGGCTGTCCGTGGCCGGGGCCAGCCCCGGGGTCAATGTCAACCAGCTCTTCGACGGCTCACGGCTGGATCCGCTCTCGGGCACGGCGGTGCTCAATGCCCACCCCGTGCACGTTTCGCCCTCGCTATAGCACTGACCTGGGGTTTTGCGCTTATTGCTCACGCGTCAAGACCTTGTTAACGGAAAGTTGCCGCACCTAACGTCACCTCGACCGCCAAAACTGGGGGAGTTCAAAGGCGAACGTGAGGTAGCCAAACCATGCTGACCATCCTCGGCTTCGTCATGATCGCGACATTCCTTGTCCTGATCATGATGAAGAAGATGTCCCCGATGGGCGCCCTGGTGCTCATCCCCGCGCTGTTCTGTGTGCTTGTCGGGAAGGGGGCGCACCTCGGGGACTACGTCCTCAAGGGGGTCGGCGAGCTGGCCCCCACGGCCGCCATGCTGATGTTCGCCATCATCTACTTCGGGGTGATGATCGACGTCGGCCTCTTCGACCCGATCGTCCGGGTCATCCTGCGGTTCTGCAAGGCGGACCCGATGCGGGTGGTGGTCGGCACCGCGATCCTCGCGGCGATCGTCTCGCTCGACGGCGACGGCTCCACCACCTTCATGATCACCGTGTCGGCGATGGTGCCGCTCTACCGGCGGCTGAAGATGAGCCTGGTGGTGATGACCGGTGTCGCGGCCATGGCCAACGGCGTGATGAACACGCTGCCCTGGGGCGGCCCCACCGCCCGCGCCGCCGCCGCGCTCAAAGTCGACGCCAGCGACATTTTCGTGCCGATGATCCCGGCCCTCGCCGCCGGTCTGCTCTTCGTGATCGCCCTCTCTTACGGCCTCGGTCTGCGGGAGCGCAAGCGGCTCGGCGTGCTGACGCTGGACGAGGTCACCGTGGGCGACCCCGAGCAGGTGCTGGTCGGCGCGGGCTCCGGCGGCAAGGAAGCCAAGGGCGGCAAGGCCGCCATGACCGGCGGCGCGGGCTCCGGCACCGACGCGGCGGCCCCGTCCCCGAACGGCTCCGGCACCTCGGACGCCTCCGACTCCTCGGACGACGAGTTCAAGGGCCTCGACCCGAACCGCGCCACCCTGCGCCCCAAGCTCTACTGGTTCAACGCGGCCCTCACCATCGCTCTCCTCGCCCTGATGGTGACCGAGACCATGCCGATCCCGGTCCTCTTCCTGCTCGCCGCGGCCGTCGCGCTCACCGTCAACTTCCCGCAGATGAAAGACCAGAAGGCCCGCGTCGCCGCACACGCCGAGAACGTCGTCAACGTCTCCGGAATGGTCTTCGCCGCCGCCGTCTTCACCGGCGTCCTCACCGGCACCGGCATGGTCGAGCACATGGCCCGCTGGCTGGTCGACGGCGTCCCCGAGGGCATGGGCCCGCAGATGGGCATCGTCACCGGAGTGCTGTCCATCCCGCTCACCTACTTCATGTCCAACGACGGCTTCTACTTCGGCATCGTGCCGATCCTCGCCGAGGCCGGAGCCGCCCACGGGGTCTCCGCGCTGGAGATCGCCCGCGCCTCGCTCGTCGGACAGGCCCTGCACATGTCGAGCCCGCTGGTCCCCGCGGTCTACGTGCTCGTCGGCATGGCCAAGGTCGAATTCGGCGACCACACCCGGTTCACCGTGAAATGGGCGGTGCTCACCTCCCTGGTGGTGCTCGGCGCCGGTCTCCTCTTCGGCATCATCTGACCCGTGAAGAGTTCAGAGCCCGGTAGGGGCTGGTTGCTGCGCCTGGTCATCGCCTTCTCGTTCACCCAGGGGGCGGTGAGCATGGCGCGGCCCGCCGTCTCCTACCGGGCCCTCGCGCTCGGCGCCGACGCCCGGGCGGTCGGTGTGATCGCCGGTATCTACGCCCTGCTGCCGCTGTTCGCCGCCGTACCGCTGGGGCGGCGCACCGACCACGGCCGGTGCGCCCCGCTGCTGCCCATCGGGGTCGCCCTCATCGCCACCGGCTGCACGTTCAGCGGCACGGCCGGATCGCTGCCCGCGATGGCCGCGTGGAGCGGGGTGATGGGGCTCGGCCATCTGTCGTTCGTCATCGGCGCCCAGTCCATCGTGGCCCGCCAGAGCGCCCCCGACGAACAGGACCGCAACTTCGGCCACTTCACCATTGGCGCCTCGCTCGGCCAGCTCATCGGGCCCATCGCGGCCGGTCTGGTGGTCTCCGAACACGACGGGGCGATGGCCCGCACCAGCGCCGTCGCGCTCTTCGTCTCCGCCGCCCTCGCCGCGTTCTCCTGCACCTCGCTGTGGCGCATCGAGCGCCGCCCGGCCGGGACGGCGGCGACGCCCGCCAAGGAGGCCCCCGCCCGGAAGGTGTCCGTACGGTCCATCCTGACCACCCGCGGGGTCGCCTCCGGAATGTTCATCAGCCTCGCCGTGCTCTCCGCCACCGACATCCTCACCGCCTATCTGCCGGTCGTCGGCGAACAGCGCGGTATCTCGCCCGCGGTCGTCGGGGTGCTGCTCAGCCTGCGCGCCGCCGCCACCGTGGCCTGCCGGCTCGCCATGACCCCGATGATCCGGCTGATGGGCCGCACCGTGCTGATGGCCGTGAGCTGCCTGGGAGCCGCGCTGCTGTGCGCGGGCATCGCCCTGCCGGTGCCCGCCTGGGCGCTCGGGGTGCTGCTGGCCGGGCTCGGCTTCTGCCTCGGCGTCGGACAGCCGCTGTCGATGACGACCGTCGTCCAGGCCGCCCCCGAGGGGGCGCGCAGCACGGCCCTCGCGCTGCGGCTGACCGGCAACCGGCTCGGCCAGGTCGCCGCGCCCGCCTCCGCCGGTGTGCTCGCGGGGGTCGCGGGCACGGCCGCCCCGTTCGTCATGCTGGGCGGGCTGCTCCTGATATCGGCGGGCATAGCCGTCCGGCCGCTGCGCGGGCGCCCGGCCACCGATCCCGGCGAGGCCCGGCCCGCGCCCGGGGAGCGACGTACGGAAGGCACTTCCGCCTCGCGGAGCGCGGGGCACCCACCCCGATGAGACGGCGGTGGGATGACGGTGAGCCGCGTCAGGGCCGCTCGCCGTCGACCATGCCCAGCCACGGCTCACAGGCCTTCCCGAACGGCTCGGCGCGCCCGCCGACCGCGTCCATCAGCCACTGCGCCGCCGCCTCGGCCTCCGCTATGACATCCGCCGGATAGCCGTACCGCACCTGGTGCTCGGCGAACTCGTCCTCGTCGTCCAGCAGGGTCCTGCCGTCCCGCTTGCGGATCACATCGAGGTCCAGGTCCACCATCGTGACTTCGTGGGAGGAGACCCACTTCGGAGGCGAGGCGATATCGCAGTAGATCTCGGTGTCCCGGGGCGGGGCGTTGAACGTCGCGGTCCACCACGCCTCGCGCGGGAAGAGGATCACATGCGCGCAGGCGATCGGCACCATCGGGCCGTATCCCTTGCGCATGAACGTCCCGCCGGGCAGCCCCAGCCAGACGCCGTGGTCGTCCTCGCCCAGCCTGCGCATCCGCAGGTTCCAGTGCAAAGTGCCGTCGTACTTGGTGTAGTTCACGGATACGAGATCGGCCATGAGCCGATCCTAAGCGGTGCCGCAGGGGCGTGACGCCTACCATCGGTGCAATGGAGACCCCCGTATCACCGTCGAAGACCTCCGGAGAGGGGCCGCGGGACAGGCCGGTGCCGGATGCGGGGAGCGAGGACTTCCTCGTCCACCGTGAACTGCTCTTCTCCATCGTCTACAACATGCTCGGCACGGTCACCGACACCGAGGACGTGGTCCAGGAGACCTGGCTGTCCTGGGCCGCGGTCCAGAACAAGGAGATCGCCCACCCCCGGGCCTATCTGGTGCGGATCGCCGTCAACCACGCGCTCACCCAGATGCGCCGCGCCCGCCGGAGCCGGGAGAGCTATATCGGCCCCTGGCTGCCCGAGCCCGTGCTGACCGAACCGGACACCCCCGACACCGCGATCCGCACCGAATCGGTGTCCCTGGCGATGCTGGTGGTCCTGGAGACCCTGACCCCCTTGCAGCGCGCGGTGTTCGTGCTGCGCGAGGCGTTCGCCTACGACCATGCGGAGATCGCCGCGATCCTGGGCCGCAGCTCCGCCGCCGTCCGTCAGCTCGCCCACCGCGCCAAGGAGCGCGTCGAGGCCCGGCGGCCGCGCTATGACCTCGACCGCGGGACCCAGCGGATCGTCACCGAGCGGTTCCTCGACGCGGCGCTCGGCGGCGACCTCGACGCCCTGATGGACGTCCTGGCCCCGGAGGTGGTCATGTGGAGCGACGGCGGGGGCAAGCGCCGTGCCGCCCTCCGCGCGGTCGAGGGCCGGGAGAAGGTGGCCCGCCTGGTGGCCGCCGTCAGCGCTCAACTGCCCACCTTCGCCCTGCGGCCGGTGCAGCTCAACGGGGGCCCGGGGGTGGTCCTGTTCGTCGGCGGGACGCTCTACGCGGCCGCCGCGCTCGACCCCGCGCCGGGCGGCGACCGGGTGCGCGGCATCTACGGTCTGGTCAACCCGGACAAGCTGGCCAAACTCGCCGAGGCCGTCCGGCCCGGCTGAAAGACTGGCCCCATGACAGAGCTGAACGGGGAACCGGCGGGAATCCGCGAGCTGACGGCGCTGGCCATGACCAACTACGGCCACTTCACCACCATGCGCGTGGAGGACGGCCGGGTGCGGGGGCTGTCCCTCCATCTGGACCGGCTGGTACGGGACTGCGGGGTGCTGTTCGGCACCGCACCGGACCGGGACCGGATCCGCGAACTGGCCCGCCGCGCCGTCGCGGACGCCACGGGGCCGCTCACCGTCCGGGTGACCGTGTACGACCCCGACCTCGGGCTGGAGCGGCCCGGGGCCGAGGCCCGGCCGGGGATCCTGGTCACCACCCGGCCGGCCGCCGCCCCCTCGCTGCCGCCGCTGAGCGTGCGCACCGCACCGCACCACCGGGACCTGCCGGAGGTCAAACACGTCGGGCTGTTCGGGCTGTTGCGGCTGCGCCGCCTCGCCCAGCTCGACGGCTATGACGATGTGCTGCTGACGGACGAGCGGGGTGCGGTGTCCGAGGGCGCGACCTGGAACGTGGGATTCTTCGACGGCCACCGTCTGCTGTGGCCGGAGGCCGGGTGCCTGCCCGGCGTCACCCAGGAACTGCTCCGCCGCGGCCATGCCGGACCGCAGCACACCGAGCCGATCGACCGTGACCGGTTCGGCGGGCTGGAGGCGGCCTTCGCCCTCAACGCGGGGGTGGGGGTGCGGGCGATCCGGTCGATCGACGGGGTGGAGTTCGACCCGGAGCATCCTGTCCTGGGGACCCTGCGCAAGGAGTACGCCGCGACGGAAGCGGAACCGCTGTAGGCAGGACGGGGACCGTGCCGCCTGCGGCGGGCCGTTCCCCTCCCCGCCCCTTCCCGAAACCGGGGCTCCGCCCCAGACCCCGGAGTTGGCCCAGACGCCGAGGCGGGGAGGGGCAGCAGCCCGCCGCAGGCCGCCCGCATGCGGCGGGTCCGCCGCCCGGATGTGCCGGGCGGCGGACCCGTGAGCCGCGATACGCGCGGCCGGTCAGCCCGTGAGGGCCCGGTCGCCGTCGCGCCGCGGCGCCGCCGCCGCGGGCTCCTCCCGCAGGCCGTACCGGCTGTGCAGCCGGCGCAGTGGAGCCGGGGCCCACCAGGTGGCGCGCCCGCCCAGCCGCATCGCGGCGGGCAGCACGGCCCCGCGGATGAGCGTCGCGTCCATCAGGACGGCCAGCGGCAGCCCGATCCCGTACGCCTTCACCAGCGAGATGCCGGAGACGGTGAACGCCAGGAAGACCACCGAGATCGCCACCGCCGCCGCCGTCACGATGCGCCCGGTGCGCTCCAGCCCCCGGGCCACGGCGGCCGTCGGCGAACCGGTCAGCTCGTACTCCTCCCGCATCCGGGACAGCAGGAAGACCTGATAGTCCATCGCGAGCCCGAAGGCGAGGCCGAAGAGCATCACCGGGATCGTCGCCGCGATATTGCCGGTCGGGGTGAAGTCGCCGAACAGCCCCGCGAGATGGCCGTCCTGGAAGACCCACACCAGCGCGCCGAAGGTGGCCGTCAGGCTCAGCGCGCTGAGCACCAGTGCCAGGAACGGCAGCATGACGCTGCCGGTCACCAGGAACAGCAGCACCAGCATGGTCAGCAGCACCGTGCCCAGCGCGTACGGAAGCCACTTCTCCAGCGCCGCGGCCGCGTCGTGGTTGGTGGCCGCGGCCCCGCCCACCAGCGCCTCGAACGGCGCCTTCTGCGACCGGATCTCGCCGACCAGCCGGTCCGCGTCGTCCGCGCTGGCCGTCTCCGGCACCACGGAGAAGTAGACGGCGTCGCCCGAGGCGAAGCGCGCATAGCGCTGATCGGGCGGGGCGGCCTGCCGGCCCTCGGCGTAGGCGCCGGTGGCGGTGCGGACCGCGGCCACGTGCGGCAACTGGGAGAGCCGCTTCGCATACGCGCCGACGGCCGCCCGGTCGGTGCCCCCCTCGGGCGCCACGACCTGCAGCGCGTTCTGCTCGCTGCTGTCGAACTCGGTGCGGACGGTGTCGGCGACCTGACGGGCCGACGAGGACGAGGGCATCACCCGCTCGTCCGGCATGCCGAGGTTGATGCCGAGGAACGGCGCGCCGAGCAGCAGCAGGAACGCGGTCACGATGGTCACGATCGGCACCGGGCGCCGCATCACGGTGGTGGCCAGCCGGTGCCAGAAGCCGCTCTCCACGCTCCGGCCGACGGCGCCGGTGCCCGTCCCGCCGGTGGCCGCGGTCCGCCGCCGGCGGAACACCCGCCCCTTCTCGATCCGGTCGCCGAGCAGGGCGAGCAGGGCCGGCAGCACGATGAGCGAGGCCGCGCCGGACAGCAGCGCGGTGAGCGCCCCCGCATAGCCCATGGACCGGACGGCCTGTAGCGGGAACCAGGCCATGGCCAGGGACGAGACGGCGACGGTCAGCGCCGAGAAGGTCACCGTGCGCCCCGCGGAGGTCAGCATCGCCCGGATGGCGTCCGGCGGGGCGAGCCCCGACCGCAGCTCCTCGCGGTAGCGGCTGACCATCAGCAGGCTGTAGTCGATGGCCAGGCCCAGGCCCAGCAGGGTCACCACGCTCGCCGCGAGCGAGCCGACCGTCGTGACACTCGCCAGGATCCACGTCAGCCCCATCGTCAGCATCATCGCCACCAGGGCGACGGCCAGCGGCAGCGCCGCGGCCACCACGCTGCCGAAGATGAACACCAGCGCGACCAGGGTGATCGGGATGGCGACCGTCTCGCCGGTGGTGGCGTCCTTCTGACCCTGCTCCAGCAGCTCCCGCTGGAATTTCGTATAGCCGCCGAACGTCACCTCCAGCCCGTCCCGCGAGCCCTGGTAACGGTCCGCCAGCTCGGCGACGCGCTTTTGCGACGCGGTGTCGTCCCCGGTGACCGTGCCCATGATCAGGGCCTTGTGGCCGCTCTTGCCGCGTAGCTGCGGGGCCTTCCCGGTGGTCCAGTAGGAGCTGACGTTCGCCACTCCGGGTTCCCCGCTCAGCTTGCGGGTGAGCTCGGTGCCCGCCGCCGTCACCGACGGATCGTCGACCCGCCCCTTCGAGGTCACCAGCAGCGTGAGATTGGGCAGCCCCTGCCCGAACCTGTCGTCCAGCGCGGTGATCGCCCGCGAGGACTCCGACGCCGGATCGTCGAAACCGCCCGCCGTCAGCTTGTCGAACAACGTCGTACTCGCCGCACCGCCGATCACGGCGAGCAGCAGGCCGACGACCAACACCGCCAGGCGTTTGCGCACGACGAAACCGGCCAGTCTGTCCAGCATTCCCTCTTCCTTCCTCAAGCGCACGGCGTCTGGAATCCCGTCCAGCACGGCGTCCGGATTGACGTTTCGGCATCCCAGACGCCGAGCCCCGCCCGGATGTGACATCGGCGGGCCGCGTTGTTCACCGAACGGCTGTCAGAACGCCGGAGTCGTCGGGGATCTCGGCCGGACCCCGGTTCCAGGCCCACGGCGAGCGGCCCTCCTCGCGGACCTTCCGGTACAGCAGCACGCAGTAGGTCGCGTCGATGGTCCAGACGGTCAGGAAGAGGAAGATGAAAAGGTGGTGGCCCGGGTACATCACCAGCACCGTCCACCCCGCGAAGAACGATCCGATGCCCTTGGCGAGTGCCACGTACATCGACTGCCCGAGCGAGGATCCGCGGCGGCTCAGCATGAAGATGAAGGACAGGCTCAGGAACACGTTCAGCCCGGTGCCGGTGTAGATGCCGGTGGCGTCCTTGAGCTCATAGGTCGTCATGATGTGGAAGACCGCGGACCACGCGATGACGCCGAAGACCATCCACCGGAAGGTCCGCCGGCTCATCGACGGGTAGTCCTTCCACCCGTAGCGCAGTGTCTGCCGGAGGATGAAGCAGTCGACCAGGAACCAGCTCAGATTGATCGGGCGCTGCACATCGGCCTGGTCCAGGATCAGGGAGAGGGTGAACTCCCAGGCGAGGTTGACCTCGACCACGAAGACGGGAATCCCCACCCGCTTGTCCAGTTTGGCGCGGTAGATGGCGAGCCCGTAGGCCACCAGCCAGCCGGACGCGCACGGACCCATCAGGATCCAGAACAGCCAACTCGGCCGGTCCGCCTCCGGCAGGGTCACCGGAGCGATGTCCGGGAGATCGAAGAGAGCGGGCGGGAACCACACGGCTAATTACCCCTCGTTCACGGTGGATACGGTTGTCTCGTTGCGTTGCGTGGCGTGGCGTTGCTTGGTGCGGCGTTGCTTGGTGCGGTGTGGCTTTGTGTGGTGTGGCTTTGTGCGGTGTGGCTTTGTGTGGCGTGGCTTTGTGTGGCGTTGCTGTGTGTGCCGCGGGTCAGGTCCACTGCCCGGTGCCATAGGTGTCGCTGGAGCCCAGTAGCTGTTCGCGCAGCTCGCCCCGGCGCACCTTCCAGGTGGCGGTGCGCGGCATCTCGTCCCAGGGGACGAGCCGTGGCTTGTCCAGCTCGGGCAGGCCCCGGCAGGCCCGGTCCCACTCCTGGGGGTCGAGGGTGTCGTCGCGCATGCACAGCACCGGGATCGGGAGCTGCCCGGGGACCCCCAGCACGATCACCTCGGAGGCCCGGTCCAGCCGGTCGAGCAGGGTGGACTCCAGCTCGATGCAGCTCATCCCGGGGATCATGTCGACCTCGCGGTCGATCAGCCGGATGCGGCCGTAACCCGCGTACTCGCCCAGGTCGCCGGTGTTCCACCAGCGGCCCCGGTCCTTGGCGCGGTGCCGGTCGTCCTCGCCCAGGTAGGTCAGACACCGCGACTTGGTCCTGACCATCAGCAGCCCCGCTTTTCCCCGGGGCCGTTTGCGGCCGGTCTCCGGGTCCACGACCTTGACCCGGACCAGGGGCGGGAACCCGACGTTGGTGGCGTCATGCGCCCGGGGCCTGTCCGGGCGGACCATGGAGCGGGTGGCCACCCCGGCGGCGATGCCCGCGATCTCCGACTGCCCCACGCCCCAGGCCCACAGCGGGAGCCGGGCCCGGGAGGCGCCGAGGAACTTGCGGACCGTCCTCGGGTGCACCGCGTCGAAGGTGCTGATGAAGCGCCGTACGCCCGCGAACAGTTCGGGCCGGGTGTCGGCCAGCTCCTCCCAGTACTGGAAGACGTTCGGACATGCCTCCAGCGAGGTGGGAGGGTGCGCGGCCAGCATGCGGGCCACACTGTCCAGCGCCGGATCGGAGAGGATCACCATCTTCCGCGGCCCGCGGAACAGCGTCCCGTTGGTCCAGGACAGATTGCGGTTGTGGGCGAAGGAGATCCCGCTGGCCACCACGTCCACCGGACGGGAGGTCATGAGCGGCAGCCGGTAGGACTCGATGCGGAACGGCACGGCCGCCAGGGTGGTGGCGGGCGAGTGCACCACCAGCTTCGGCACGCCCGTGGTGCCCGAGGTGTGGGTGACCAGCATGGGTTCATGGAGGCCGCGGAACCGCACCGGCGGCCGGGAGCCGTCGCGCACATCGTCGATCCGCAGCGTTCCGCGGGGCAGCCCCGGGCGGTCGGCGCCGACGGCCACCAGGGTCATCCCGGGATCGTCCGGCGCGATACCGGCGGCGGTCATCCGCTCCAGCACCGTCGTGCCCATCACCAGCACCTTCGGGGAGATCCTGGTGAGCAGGGTGCGGATATGCGCGGTCGACCTGATGGGCGCGATCATCACCGGCAGCGCTCCGAGCCGGGCGGCGGCCGCGGCGAGCAGGATGAAGTCGTAGTGGTTCTCCTTGACGATGGCGAGCCGGTCGCCGTGGCGCAGCCCCGCCCCGTGGAGCCAGCCCGCGGCGTCCTCCACCGTCGCCACCAGGGCGGGCACATCGAAGCGGGTGCCGGCATCCGGGGCGATGTCGAAGGGCCGGTCCAGATGCATGACCGTCGGCTTGCCCCGCTCGGCGGCCCAGTGGAACAACCGGCCGACGTTGACGGGCCGTTGCGAACGCGCCGCCATGCCTCATCTCCTCGTCTAGGGGGTGCGAAAAACGACTGGGACAGCACGAACGGCTAGGTCAAAAGGAACAGCGCGGGCGCCAGCAGCCCCAGAAAGCCCAGGTCGTAGCCGTACAGCCCGAGCTTGCGGGCGGTCAGCCAACGCCCCCGCACCGGGCCCTCGCGCAACTGGGCCGTATGGAGGACGGTGGCGGGCAGCAGGGTCAGCAGGGTCCACCACGGCCACGGCGTGGCCAGGCCCAGGACGCAGATCAGCGTGGCCGACACCAGGACGAAGACGACCATGGCGGTCTTGTAGACCCGCGGCCCGGTCGAGGCGGCCAGCGTTCTGCGGCCCACCGAGCGGTCTCCGTCGGCGTCGTTGACGTTGGAGTAGCTGCTCACCATGACCAGCCAGAGCCCCAGCAGCAGCCCCACCAGCACCGCGGGGGAGGACCAGTGCCGCTCCACCGCCAGATAGGGGGCCAGCAGCCCGGCGGTGGTGGCCAGGCACAGCAGCGTCTCCGCACCGCCCCGGTGGTAGCTCAGCCGCAGCCCGGCCGAGTACTGCACGCTGAAGAAGAACCCGACCCCGTAGAGGACGTACGCCACCGCCGGAGCCCGCCAGTCCAGCGCCCAGAACGCGCCGATCCCCGCGAGCACCGCGACCGAGGCCGCGCAGGCGATGAACCGCACCGTCTCGCGCTCGGTGACCGCCCCGCTGAGCAGCGGTTTGCCGCGGATGTCGCGCTTGGTGTCACCGGCCTTGTAGTTGCGGGCGTCGCTGCCGTTGCGGAAGCCGACCAGGTCGTCGGTGGCGCAGGTGCAGGTGACGATGCCCATGGAGCCGAGGAGGAACAGCAGCATGGCGGCGGTGGTCCCCGGGCGGTCGCGCGCCTGCGGGCTCAGGGTCAGCCACGCCATGCCCCACCCGAAGTAGTTCTGGTACACGAAGATCTTCGACAGCCGGAACAGACCGCGCGCCACGTCCCCGCCGCCGCGGGTGCGCGCCGTCCTGCGGCTGCCGCTGGTCAGTGAGGTCATGGCCGGCCTCCCGGAGCCGGGGTCCGCTCCCGCGCCAGGCCCACATAGTTCTCGGCGAACCTCCGTGCGGCGGCGGGGGAGTTCACCACGGACTGGAGCCGGGCGTCCTGCAGCCGCCCGTCGAACACCCGTCCCTCCGGGGGCCGGTGCAGCAGCCCCGACATCCAGTCGGAGAACTCCTGCGCCTGCCAGACCCCGGGCAGACAGGCGGCCGAATAGCCGTCCAGCGCGGTGCGGTCGCCGCTCGCGTAGAACTCCCCGAAGGCCGTGGCGAGCACCTTGATGTCCGCCACGGCGAGGTTGAGTCCCTTGGCCGCGGTCGGCGGCACGATATGCGCGGCGTCACCGGCCAGGAACAGCCGCCCGTAACTCATCGGCTCGGTGACGAAGCCACGGAGCGCCACACAGCTCTTCTCCAGGATGGGCCCCTCGGCCAGTTCGGGGGCACCGTCGATGTCCAGCCGGGTGTGCAGCTCCTTCCAGATCCGCTCATCGGGCCAGTTCTCCACCCGCTCACCGGCCTCCACCTGCAGATAGAGCCGGCTCACCGAAGGCGAGCGCATGCTGTGCAGCGCGAAGCCCCGGCTGTGCACGGCGTAGATCAGCTCCTCGGCGGCGGGCGGGGCCTCGGCCAGCACGCCGAGCCAGGCGTAGGGATAGGTGCGCTCGTAGGTGGAGAACGTTCCGGGCGGCACGGACCGGCGGGAGACCCCGTGGAATCCGTCGCAGCCCGCGACGAAGTCGCAGCCGATCTCCACCGGTTCGCCCGCCACCGTGCACCTCACGGTCGGCGTGTCCGTGTCCAGACCCAGGGGTTCGGCATCGGGGACGTCGAACCACAGCCGCGCCCCGGCCGCCGTCCTGGCCCGGATCAGGTCCTTCACCAGCTCCTGCTGGCCGTACATATGGACGGTCCGGCCGGTCAGCTCGGTGAAGGGCATCCGGTGGGCGCGTGAGCCGAACCGGAAGACGAAGCCCTCGTGGACCAGCCCCTCGCGCTCCAGCCGGTCGGCCAGACCGGCCTCGCGCAGGAAGTCCACGGTGCCGCCCTCCAGCAACCCGGCCCGCACCCGCTTCTCCACGTACTCCCGGCTCCGCCGCTCCAGCACGATCGAGTCCACGCCGGACCGCTGGAGCAAATGGGAGAGCAGCAGTCCGCCGGGCCCCGCGCCGACGATCGCGACCTGCGTGTTCAGGCGTTTCACGGATGTCCCCCTCACAGCACGCTGACGGTGGGGGACTCGGCGGCGCCCTGCGGGCCGGCCTCCTCGGCCAGACGCATGGCCTCCTCGATGAGGGTCTCCACGATCTTGCTTTCGGGGACGGTCTTGATGACCTTCCCCTTGACGAAGATCTGGCCCTTGCCATTGCCCGAGGCGACACCGAGATCGGCCTCCCGGGCCTCGCCGGGGCCGTTGACCACACACCCCATCACCGCGACCCGCAGCGGCACTTCCATGCCCTCGAGCCCCGCGGTGACCTGGTCGGCCAGCTTGTACACATCCACCTGGGCCCGGCCGCAGGAGGGACAGGAGACGATCTCCAGCTTGCGCGGCCGCAGATTGAGCGACTGCAGGATCTGCGTGCCGACCTTCACCTCCTCCATCGGAGGCGCCGACAGCGACACCCGGATGGTGTCGCCGATGCCCTGCCGCAGCAGCGCGCCGAAGGCCACCGCGGACTTGATGGTGCCCTGGAACGCGGGGCCCGCCTCGGTCACCCCCAGGTGCAGCGGATAGTCGCAGGACTCGGCGAGCAGCTCATAGGCGCGCACCATGACCACCGGATCGTTGTGCTTCACCGAGATCTTCAGGTCGTGGAAGTCGTGCTCGGCGAAGAGCTCCGCCTCCCACAGCGCCGATTCCACCAGCGCCTCGGGCGTGGCCTTGCCGTGCTTGGCCATCAGCCGCGCGTCCAGCGAGCCGGCGTTCACCCCGATGCGGATCGGGGTGCCGTGGTCCTTCGCCGCCCGGGCGATCTCCCTGACCTTGTCGTCGAACTTCTTGATGTTCCCCGGATTCACCCGCACCGCCGCACATCCCGCCTCGATGGCGGCGAACACGTACTTGGGCTGGAAGTGGATGTCGGCGATCACCGGGATCTTGGACTTGCGGGCGATCTGCGGCAGGGCGTCGGCGTCGTCCTGGCTGGGGCAGGCCACCCGGACGATGTCACAGCCCGTCGCGGTCAGCTCGGCGATCTGCTGCAGGGTGGCGTTGACATCGGCGGTGACGGTGGTCGTCATGGACTGTACGGAGACGGGGAAGTCGCTGCCGACCCCCACCGCGCCCACGCCGAGCTGACGGGTGACGCGGCGTTTGCCGAGCACCGGTGGCGGCGCGGCGGGCAGGCCGAGATCGACGGTCATCGGGAATCCTCCTTGAGCGCCCGGACACCCGGCGCACGGTCGGCCGCGATCCGCGACCGGATGGAACGGGCCAGGTCTTCGGGGCAAAGGCCGCAGTCGGCGAGGATCTCGGCGCGTTTGCCGTGGTCCAGGAAGCGCTGCGGAATCCCGAAACCGGACACCGGGGCCGGGACACCGGCGTCGCGCAACTCCTGGGCGAGCAGCGAGCCGTAGCCCCCGACGCGCAGGTTGTCCTCGACGGTGACGACGAGCCGGTACTGCTCCGCCAGCTTGATCAGGGACGGGCTGACCGGTTTGATCCAGCCGGGGTCCACCACCGTGACGCCCAGGCCCTCCTCGGTGAGCCGGAGTGCCGTCTCGCGGGCCGTCGCGGCCATGGCGCCCACGGACACCAGCAGGACGTCGTCGCCCGGGGAGCGGTGCAGCACATCGATGCCGTCGTGCTGGTCGACGGCGGGGATGTCGGGCCCCACCGGCCCCTTGGGGAACCGGATGGCGCTGGGGCCGTCGGTGACCGCCACCGCCTCGCGCAGCGCGCCGCGCAACGTGGTCCCGTCGCGGGGCGCCGCGACCCTGAGGCCGGGCACGATCCCGAGCACCGACAGATCCCACATGCCGTTGTGGGAGGCCCCGTCGTCGCCGGTGACCCCGGCCCGGTCGAGGACGAACACCACGGGACAGGAGTGCATCGCCACGTCCATCAGGAGCTGGTCGAAGCCGCGGCCCAGGAACGTGGAGTACACGGCCACCACCGGCACCATCCCGGCCATGGCGAGCCCGGCGGCCGAGGTGACCGCGTGCTGTTCGGCGATGCCGACGTCGAAGACCCGGTCGGGGAACTCCTCGGCGTACGCGGCGAGCCCCGTGGGCCGCAGCATCGCCGCCGTCACCGCCACCACCTCGGGACGCTCACGGCCGATCTCGACCAGCTCCGCGCCGAAGACAGAAGTCCAGGACGGGCCGGGGGAGCCCAGCGGTTCGCCGGTCTCCGGGTCGCCGGCGGCGACCGCGTGGTGGTGGTCGTGCTCGTCGGCCTCCGCGCGCCGGTAGCCGTGTCCTTTACGGGTCAGGCAGTGCACCACGACCGGCCCGCCGAACCCCGCGGCCTGCCGCAGGGCGGCCTCCACCGCCGCGATGTCGTGTCCGTCGACCGGCCCGAGGTACTTCAGGCCCAGGTCGGCGAAGAGTCCCTGCGGGGCGAGCATGTCCTTCAGCCCCGTCTTGACCGCGTGCAGCGCCTCGTAGAGCTTGGGGGTCTGCCGCAGCCGGTGCTTGGACCACTCCAGGAACCGCTCGTAGTCGGGGGAGGTGCGCAGGCCCGCCAGATAGGTGGCGAGACCGCCCGTGGTCGGTGCGTAGGAACGGCCGTTGTCATTCACCACGATGACGACGGGACGGTCCGGGGCGCCGGAGATGTTGTTCAGCGCCTCCCAGGCCATGCCGCCGGTCAGCGCCCCGTCCCCGATGACGGCCACCACCGCGCGGTCGCTCTCGCCGCGCAGCCGGAACCCCTTGGCCAGGCCGTCCGCGTAGGACAGGACGGTGGAGGCGTGGCTGTTCTCGATGGTGTCGTGCTCGGACTCCGCCCGGCAGGGGTAGCCGGACAGGCCGCCCTTCTGCCGGAGCCGGTCGAAACCCTCCCGGCGCCCGGTGAGCAGCTTGTGTACGTACGCCTGGTGCCCGGTGTCCCACAGGATGCGGTCCCGCGGGGAGTCGAAGACGCGGTGCAGGGCGATGGTGAGTTCGACGGTGCCCAGGTTGGGCCCCAGGTGCCCGCCGGTCCGCAGCACCTTGTCGATGAGGAAATGCCTGATCTCACCGGCCAGGACGGTCAGTTGGCCGGCGTCCAGGTGCTTGATGTCGGCGGGACCGTGGATGGTCTCCAGCAGTGTCATCCGGGCTCCTTCCCTCCACGTCGGTGCCGCCACCGGGTGCGGTCGCTGTCGCTGCGCATCGGCCGTCCTCACGCGTTCCGGTAGGCGACCTCGTGGGCCATGGCGGCGAGTTCCTCCCGCCACTCCGGCTCCAGCGGGGCGGCGGCGATGGCGCGGCAGGCCCGCTCCACGAGCCCGTCGATGTGCTTCTCGACGTCGTCGCGCACACCCGTCTCGATCAGCAGCTCCCGCAGGTGGTCGGCGCCCCGCAGCTGAGCGGGGACCAGCTCCCGGATGTGTGCGTTGCGCTGGATGGCCAGGGCCATCAGCAGCGTCATCTTGTGCTGCTCGAAGTCCAGACCGCTCGGCTTGCCGGTGACCTCGGAGTCCCCGAAGGCGTCCAGGAGGTCGTCGCGGAGCTGGAACGCCTCCCCGAGCGCGGCCCCGTACTCCTCGAAGGCCGGCGCCGCGTCGGCGCGGCCGGCCACCGCGGCGCCCAGGACCAGCGGGCGGTGGATGGTGTACCGGCCGGACTTGGCGATGGCGATCCACCGCGAGGTCTCCGGGTCGGGCTCGAACTGGACGGACGCCGCCACGTCCATGTACTGGCCGATGATCAGCTCCGAGCGCAGCAGATGCCATTCGGCGGCGACCGCGGGCTCCACCTGCGCCATGATCTCGTCGGAGTAGACCAGGGCCAGATCGCCCGCGAGGATCGCGACGTTCTCCCCGTAGCGGCCCGCCGCGCCCCGCCAGCCGCGCTCGCGGTGCAGCGCGGCCTGGCTGGTGTGCACGGTCGGCGCGCCACGGCGCACCGGGGACTCGTCCATCACATCGTCATGGATCAGCGCGCAGGCGTGGAGCAGTTCCAGCGCGGCGGCGACGGGGATGACGCGGTGGTCCTGCGGATCGCCGCCGGCGGCCAGATAGCCGCTCAGGCAGAACGCCGGGCGCATGCGCTTGCCGCCCGCGTCGACCAGGTCGGCGATCCCGTCGATGGGGACGCTGGAACGCGGGTCCAGCGCGTGCCACCGGTCGTATTCCGCGGACAGGAAGGTGCGCAGCCGCTCCTCGACCCGGGGCAGCAGGCTCATCAGCGCCTGGCGGGCGGTGGTGGCCGGGGCCGGGGCGGGGCGGGGGGTCGCCATCACATGGGCAGTCACATCGTCCTCCTAGGGGTTCCGGCCGGTGCGTCCGGTGGGACCTTCGACCAGGCGTCGTCGAGCCGTTCCCGGTCGTCGGACCGGATGCCGTCGGTGAGCTGCAGGGGCATGGAGAAGACCACGTCCTCGACGGCCGTGGACTCGATCTCGACCTCGTCATGGCCGAACTCGGCCAGCCGGTCGAGGAGTTGATGGACGAGGGCGTCCGGGACGCTGGCGCCGGAGCTGACGCCGACGGTGGTCACGCCGTCCAGCCAGCCGCCGTCCAGCCGGGAGACGTCCGGGACCAGCTGGGCGGGGGTGCCGGCCTCGCGGGCGACATCGACCATCCGCTGGGAGTTGCTGGAGTTCTCCGAGCCGACGACCAGCACCAGATCGGCCTGCCGGGCAAGGGACTTGATGCCGTTCTGCCGGTTCTGGCTGGCGTAGCAGATGGTGTCGGTCCCGGGGCCGACGATGTCGTCGAACCGCTCGGTGAGGGCGCGGACGATGTCGGCCGTCTCGTCCACCGACAAGGTGGTCTGGGTCAGATAGGCCACCGGGGTGTCCCGGGGCAGGTCCAGCCGTTCGACGTCCTCGACGGTTTCGACGACCAGGGTCTCGCGCGGTGCTTCCCCCCGCGTGCCTTCCGTTTCCTCGTGTTCCTGGTGCCCCACCAGCAGCAGGACCCGGCCGTCCCGGACCACCCGGCGCGCCTGCTGGTGAACCTTGGCCACCAGTGGGCAGGTGGCGTCGATGACCTGCAGGTTCCTATCGGCCGCACCGGCGCGGACCGCGGGCGGGACACCGTGTGCGGAAAAGAGGCACACCGCCCCTTCGGGAACATCGAATTCCGATTCCACAAAGCGTGCGCCCTTGCGCTCCAGGAGGCTGACGACGTAGTGGTTGTGGACGATCTGTTTTCGAACATAAATAGGCGGGCCGTATACTTCGAGCGCCCGCTCCACCATGGCAATGGCGCGGCGGACACCCGCGCAGAAACCGCGGGGTTCGGCGAGGATGACGCGTTTGCGGGGCCCGCTCGTATCGGAGTGCGAGGACTTCGTGCTTAAGTGCATGACGTTTTGCTCCAACGCCTACATGCGGCTCGGATGTGAATGGACGCGTCGCTGTGTGGCCATGCCGCAGCGGCCGGGCATGGCTTTGTCCTGGCGTTGACGGATGGCTGTCGAAGGGCCGGCGGCCTATAGGTCAGCACATGCTCACACGGGCATGAAGGCCCATCTGAACTGGGAAGATGCCGAAAAAGCCACTGCCAGGAGGCGCGGCGCTACGGACGTTCTCCGGAAGCCGGTGCGCGGAGACGATTCGATCGAAGAGACATTCACTTACCCCCGTAAGTGTCATTTGACAGCTGCGCCATCCGAAGCAGTTCCCCCGTCGGATATGCGCAGGCCGAAAACACTATAGAAGGCGCGACCGAGTGCAAGACTTACGCATGTGACCTTCGTCACGTTCCGAAATGCGGGCGGAACTGTCGCTTACGGTTGCGGGCGATTGCTAGGCTCCCTGCCGCGCTGATTCGACGTGTCGTCGGCTTGCGCAACGGGGGCTCTGAGCCGGAAATTCCGGTAGTAACCGCTGGTAAACCCTTCCGGGTGGACAGAGAAATCCACTCGAAGGCGTGACGGACGTATATCCAGCTTCTCCATCCTCGCTGGCCGCGGTTTGCGGCCGGGAGCGGGTTCGTCTGTTTCCTCGGTCCCGTCGACCCGTCCGGCCCGCCGGTTCGGGGGTCCCCACAGGTGTCCCGCGCCGTCGCGGCGCTTCAGCGGAAGTCGCGGCGCTTGCGCGGGATGTGTCCGGCTCGACCAGTGGAGGCTTCCTTACATGACCGCTCCCGGCCCGACCGCGGAGAAGGTGACCGCTCAGCAGCCGCCGTGGCCCGACCCGGACCGGCTCGAGGAGGTCCGGCGCGCCCTGGGCGGCCGCCCCCCGCTGATTCCCCCGAGGAGGCCGGGGAGCTGATCCGGCGGATGGCCGGGGTGCAGCGCGGGGAGGCGGTGGTCCTCCAGGGCGGCGACTGCGCCGAACTGTTCGCCGATGCCGCGCCCCCCGTGGTGCGGCGCAAGCTGGGGCAACTGCGCGAGCTGTCCGCGGAGATCCGGACCGGGCTGGGCCTTCCGGTGGTGACCATGGGGCGTATCGCGGGCCAGTACGCCAAGCCCAGATCGCTGCCGTACGAACCGCTCCCCGACGGGACCTCCCTGCCCGTCTACCGGGGGGACGCGGTCAACGGCGCCGCCGCCGACCCCCGCACCCGGATTCCCGACCCGGACCGGCTGCTCACCGCCTACGACCGCGCGGCCGCCGTCCTGTCCACGATGCGGGCCGAACAGACGTCGCACGACGCGGCCGAACGGATCTTCGCCTCCCATGAACTGCTGCTGCTCGCCTACGAGTTACCCCTGCTCCGCGCCGCCGACGGCGGTGGCCACGCCTCCTCCGTCCACTTCGGCTGGATCGGCGAGCGGACCAGGGACCCGAGGGCGCGCACATCCGGCTGGCCGCCTCGATCCGCAACCCGGTCGGCGTCAAGGTCGGACCGTCCGCGACCCCCGCGGACCTGGTGGAGCTGTCGCGTCTGCTCAATCCCGAGCGCCTGCCCGGCCGGCTGACCTTCATCGTGCGCATGGGCGCGGACCGGATCGAGTGGCTGCTGCCGCCGCTGGTCGAGGCGGTCGCGGAGACCGGGATCCCGGTGGTCTGGCTGACCGACCCCATGCATGGCAACACGATCCGCTCCGGCAGTGGTCACAAGACCCGATCCCTGCGGGCGATCCTCGACGAGGTCGCCGCGTTCCACCGGATCCTGCGGGACCGCCGTCAGTGGCCCGGCGGGCTGCACCTGGAGTTGACACCGGAACCGGTCACCGAATGCGTCGCCCATCCCGCGGACGCCGGGACCGCCGCCTTCCCCCGGTACCGGTCTCCCTGTGACCCCCGGCTGAACCCCGAGCAGGCCGCCGAAACGGTCCACGCGTTCACCGCCTTGCTCCGCGCGGCGTGAACCGTGCCCGTCATCCCTAAGTTCCGATAGGTTCGAGGTTTCGATGCGCACGCTGCTGGTAGACAACTACGACTCGTTCACCTACAACCTGTTCCACTACCTGGCCGAGGTCAACGGCCGGGAGCCCGAGGTGATCCGGCACGACGACCCCGGCTGGAAGCCCGAGATGCTGCGGGACTTCGACAACGTCGTCATCTCTCCCGGGCCCGGCAGCCCTGAGCGCCCGGCCGACTTCGGCGTCTGCCGCGACATCATCCTCGACGGCGCCCTGCCGCTGCTCGGCGTCTGCCTGGGCCACCAGGGGGTGGGCCTGCTCAGCGGCGCCCGGGTGGTCCGGGCCCCGGAGCCCCGGCACGGCCGGCTGTCCCGGGTGGCGCACGACGGCTCCGGCCTCTTCACCGGGCTGCCCAGCCCCTTCGACGTCGTCCGCTACCACTCGCTGACCGTCACCGACCTGCCCGAGGAGCTGCGGGCCACCGCATGGACCGAGGACGGTGTGCTGATGGGGATCGCCCACCGGGAACGGCCCCTGTGGGGCGTCCAGTTCCACCCCGAGTCCATCTGCACCGAGCACGGTCGGCTGCTGCTGGGCAACTTCGCCGACCTCACCCGCTCCTGGCAGACCGGGCACGGGGTGCGACCGGCGCGGCGGCGCGCCCCGCGCGCCCCGCGCGGCGCCGTCGCGCCCACCGCCGCGCCGCGTGCCACGCCGCGGTCCCTGCGGGTCCTGGTGGAGACCCTGCCCACCCGCTGGTCGGACGAGGTCGTCTTCGACCGGCTCTTCCGCGCCGACCGGCACGCCTTCTGGCTGGACAGCAGCGCCGTCGGGGGCGAGCGCGGACGGTTCTCGATGATGGGGGACGCCTCGGGGCCGCTGGCCCGGGTCGCCACCGCCGACACCTGGGCGGGCACGGTCACCGTCACCGCGGACGGCTCCCACGAGGTCCTGCACGAGGAGTTCCTGTCCTGGCTGGAGCGCGACCTGCGCGCCGCCCGGGTCGAACTGCCCGCGCTGCCCTTCGACTACGCCCTCGGCTGGACCGGATACCTCGGGTACGAGCTCAAGGCCGAGTGCGGCGGTGAGCGGACCCACCGCTGCCCGGAGCCCGACGCCGCGATGATCTTCGCGGACCGCGCCGTGGTCTTCGACCACGAGACCTCGGCCACCTATCTCCTCGCCCTCGCGGAGGAGGGCGCTGAGCGAGGCGGCGAGGAACCGGCCCGGGCATGGCTGCGCGAGACCGCCGCCCGGCTGGCGGAGCTGGCAGGCCAGGAGCCCCGCCGCACCCCGCTCACCGACGGCCCGGGCCGGCTGCGGCTGCGCCACGGCCGCGAGCGCTATCTGGAGATGATCGCCACCTGCCAGGAGCTGATCACGGCCGGGGAGACCTATGAGGTGTGCCTGACGAACATGGCCGAGGCCGAAGGACCGGTGGACCCGTGGGCCGCCTACCAGTACCTGCGCCGGCTCAGCCCCGCCCCGTTCGCCGCCCTGCTCCGCTTCGGCCCGCTGTCCGTGCTGAGCACCTCGCCCGAGCGCTTTCTGCGGGTCTTCGGGGACGGCACCGTCGAGTCTCAGCCGATCAAGGGCACCCGGCCGCGCGGAGGCTCCCCGGCCGAGGACGAGCTGCTCCGCGTCGACCTGGCGACCAGCGAGAAGGACCGCTCCGAGAACCTGATGATCGTCGACCTGGTGCGCAATGACCTCGGCCGCACCGCCGAGGTGGGGTCGGTGCGGGTGCCCAAGATCTTCGACGTGGAGACGTATGCGACGGTGCATCAGCTCGTCAGTACCGTGCGTGCCACCCTGCGGCCGTCCAGCTCCGCGGTCGAGAGCGTGCGCGCCGCCTTCCCCGGCGGATCGATGACCGGCGCGCCCAAGATCCGCACCATGCAGATCATCGACGAGCTGGAGGCGGGCCCGCGCGGTGTGTACTCGGGCGCCATCGGCTATTTCTCGCTGTCCGGGGCCTGCGATCTGAGCATCGTGATCCGCACCCTGGTGGTGACCCCGGACCGGATCCGGTACGGAGTGGGCGGCGCGATCGTGGCGCTGTCCGACCCGGACGAGGAGTTCGAGGAGACGGCCGTGAAGGCGACCCCGCTGCTGCGGCTGCTGGGCGCGGAGTTCCCCGGCCGGGTGGGCACGGAGACGGCGGCCGCCCGCTGAGCGGGCAGCGGCGTCGAGCGGGCACGGCCGTCCGGGATGGCCCCGCGGGGACCCCCGGGGACCTCTAAGCGCTTGCTCACTCTCCGTGTAGGGTGTCCGCCATGGACGCGGAGCCGAAGAACAGCGGGGGCGGGATCGAGCCCTGGGGCGACATCACCCCCGACGCCGCCCGGCGGCTGGTGAGCGCCGCCGTGCACGCCTTCGCGGAGCGCGGCTACCACGCCACCACCACCCGGGACATCGCGAGCCGCGCCGGAATGAGCCCGGCCGCCCTCTACATCCACTACAAGACCAAGGAAGAGCTGCTCTACCAGATCAGCAAGGTCGGCCATGAGCGGGCCCTGGAGATCGTGGAGCGGGAGCGGGACAGCGCGGGCACACCCGCCGAGCGGCTGGCCCGCGCCGTGCGCGCCTTCGTCCGCTGGCACGCCGAGCACCATATGACCGCGCGGGTGGTGCAGTACGAGCTCGGCGCGCTCGCCGAGGAGCACCACGCCGAGGTCATCGCCGTCCGCAAGGCCACGGACGGGGCGGTGCGCTCGATCATCGAGGACGGGGTGAAGGCGGGCGCCTTCGACGTCCCGGATGTGCGCGGCGCCACGGTCGCGGTGCTGTCCCTGTGCATCGACGTCGCCCGCTGGTTCAACGCCCGCGGGCGCAGCACCCCCGACGAGGTCGGCGACCTCTACGCGGGGCTGGTGCTGCGCATGGTGGGCGCCGACGGCGGTCAGGACCGGCGGCCGTGAGGACGACGGCCGGTCAGGACCTGCCGTAGGAGCGACGGCCGTCGTCAGGCGTAGTAGCGGACGACGCACTCCGCCACGCACACCGGCTTGGTCCCGCCCTCCCGCTCGAGGGTGACCGCCAGCGTCATCTGCAGCCCGTCCTTGACCTCGGACACCTCCACGATCCGGCCGGTGGCGCGCAGCCGGGAGCCGACCGGGACGGGGGAGGGGAAGCGGACCTTGTTCACGCCGTAGTTGATGCCCATCCGCACGCCCTCGACCCGCAGCAGCTGCGGGGTGAACGACGGCAGCAGGGACAGCGTCAGATAGCCGTGCGCGATCGTGGTGCCGAACGGACCGGCGGCGGCCTTGTCCGGGTCCACATGGATCCACTGGTGGTCGCCGGTCGCGTCGGCGAACAGATCGATGCGTTTCTGGTCGATCTCCAGCCAGTCACTGGGGCCGAGTTCCTCGCCGACCGCGGATCGCAGGTCATCGGGCGAGGTGAAGATCCTGGGCTCTGCCATGCGTGCCTCCCGGGCAACCACTCACTAAGCGACTGCTCAGCATGGTTGGCCGACCCGGGCCCTGTCAACGCGCGCCGCGCCCCCGCACGCGGGCTCCGCGCCGACGCGGCCACCGGCGGACCTCAGCGTTCGCCGGTCCTCGTCACGGGGTTGCCGCGCGCTCGCCGGCCACCCGGTGCGGGGACTCCGGCGAGCGCGCTCCCGGCCAGGGGCGGCCGGGTGCCGTACGGTGGCGCCTCATACGGTGGCGTAGCGGCCCAGCCGGACCGTGCCCCGGGACGCCGCCAGCGCCTCGGTGGTCAGCAGCGGCAGCGGCACCACGATGCCGCAGTCCGCGCAGACCGGCCCGGCCGATGGATAGCGGTCCAGGTCCTCGCGCCAGACCAGGCCCCGTTGCGCACACACGGGGCAGGCCGACCCCGGTCCCGACTCCATCGCGGCGATCAGCCGTCGCAGCACGTCCGCGAGGCGGTCGCCGGGATGGGTCGATGGGCTCTCGCAGGGAATGATGTCGCATCCGCCCCAGGTGCGCAGATGCCAGTCGTCGACGGTGCTCGGCTGCCGGATGCCGAGAAGCTTTTCCTGCCTGCGCCGGGCGGCGAAGTCCGCCTCGTACGCGAGCCACAGCGTGCGGGCCTCCTCGAGCTCTTCCAGTGCGGTGAGCAGTCGTAGGGGGTCCGGCCTGCGGTCCTCCGGGGGGATCCCGGAGCGGGTGCACAGATGGTGCCAGGTCGCCCGGTGCCCGTACGGCGCGAACCGTTCAAGGCATTTGCGCAGCGATGTGCGCCGAGCAGTGATGTGTCTGCGTGGATTGCGAACTTCTCGTGCCAGTGCTCTGAAACCGGCCACTTCATACCACCTCCGCGAGTGCGGACCCGACTCGTTGTCGAATGGACGTAACGCAGTGCGATCCGGATCCATCGAATTCCCCGGACTTTCGCCGGCAGTCCTCATTGGGCCTCTCCCGCAACGAAGTTGACGTCCGCTCATCTTCCGGGCTGGTAATACCGCCGGTAACCTCCGTCGCGACGGCAATCGGGAGGAGCGCACATGCGACGACGAACCCCCAGGCCCACCAGAACCCGGAAGTTCACCAGTACCGTGCTCGCCGCGGCCGCCGCGCTGGGCCTCGGCGTCGCCCTCGCGGCGCCGGTGCCACAGCCGGCCCGGGCCGAGCCCGCCGCGGCGGCCGCCACCGACTACTGCCGGGGCCAGTGCTCCGACATCCTCCCGCCGGGCGCCACCGGCAACGCCACCCTCGCCGACATCCTCGCCAACCGGGTGCTGGGCACCCACCCCGAGCACAGCGCCGACCAACTCGGCCCGTACGGCGACCTGGCGAGCGACTACCCCACTCTCACCGACGACAAGCTGACGAATTTCTTCAACGACTCCTCCTTCGGAGTCCCCGCCGATCAGGTGGCCTCCGTGACCAAGCCGCGCGGCGACGTCACGATCACCCGAGACACGAAGACCGGCGTCCCGCACATCCAGGGCACCACCCGCGAGGGCACCGAATACGGCGCCGGATACGCCGCCGCCCAGGACCGGCTGTGGCTGATGGACCTCTTCCGCCACGTGGGCCGCGGCGAGCTGACCTCCTTCGCCGGCGGCGCCCCCGCCAACCAGGGCCTGGAACAGGACTTCTTCCGCCAGGCGCCGTACACCGAGGCCGACTACCAGGCGCAGGTCGACTACATCCTCGCCCACGGCGGCGAGCGCGGCCGCCAGGCGCTGGCCGACGCCCAGGCGTACGTCGACGGCATCAACGCCTACGCCAAGAAGGCCAAGGACGGCCGCTACTTCCCCGGTGAATACGTGCTCACCGGCCATATCGACGCGATCACCAACGCCGGTGAGATCCAGCCGTTCAAGCTCACCGACCTGATCGCCCTCGCCTCCGTGGTCGGCGCGCTCTTCGGCAACGGCGGGGGCGGCGAGGTGGAGGGCGCGCTCTCGCTGCTCGCCGCCCAGCAGAAGTACGGCCTGGCCGAGGGCGCGAAGGTGTGGGAGTCCTTCCGCGAGCGCAACGACCCCGAGGCGGCGCTGACCGTACGCGACGGCAGCTTCCCGTACGCCGGCAAGCCCGCCGCGCCCAAGGGCACCGCGCTGCCCGACGCCGGCTCGGTCACCCCCGAACAGCTCGTCTACGACCGCGAGGGCGGCGCCACCACCACGTCCGGCGCCACGGCCCGCACCAAGGTCAAGGCCCCGAAGGCATCACTGGAGCCACTGCGCGGCATCTACGACGACGGAGTGCTGCCCCGCGATCTGTTCAGCCGCAAGAAGGGCATGTCCAACGCGCTCGTGGTCTCCGGCAAGTACACCGCGAGCGGCCACCCGGTGGCCGTCTTCGGCCCGCAGACCGGCTACTTCGCCCCGCAGCTCCTGATGCTCCAGGAGCTCCAGGGCCCGGGGATCAGCGCCCGCGGCGCCTCTTTCGCGGGGGTCGGGATGTACATCCAGCTCGGCCGGGGCCAGGACTACGCCTGGAGCGCCACCACCTCCGGCCAGGACATCACCGACACCTACGCGGTCGAGCTGTGCTCCCCGGACGGCTCCACGCCGTCCAAGGACTCCACGTACTACCGCTACCACGGCGACTGCGTGGCGATGGACAAGCTGGAGCGGCGCAACGCCTGGAAGCCGACCCTCGCCGACTCCACCGCCGCGGGCTCGTACCGGATGCAGGTCTACCGCACCAAGTACGGGCTGGTGACCCATCGCGCGACCGTCGACGGCAAACCGGTGGCCTACACCATGCTGCGCTCCACCTACCGCCACGAGGCCGACTCCATCATCGGCTTCCAAATGCTCAACGACCCGGGCCATGTGACCGACGCCAAGTCCTTCCAGAGCGCGGCGCAGAACATCAACTACACCTTCAACTGGTTCTACGCCGACTCCCGGCAGACCGGCTACTACAACAGCGGGCTCAACCCGGTGCGCGCCGCGGACGTCGACGCCTCGCTGCCGGTGAAGGGTGAAACCGCCTACGAATGGCGGGACTTCGACCCCAAGGACAACACCGCCGCCGCCACACCCCCCGCCGAACACCCCCAGTCCATCGACCAGGACTACTACATCAGCTGGAACAACAAGCTGGCCAAGGACTACAGCGCGGCCGGCTTCGGCAACGGCTCGGTGCACCGCGGCAACCTCCTCGACGACCGGGTGCGCGCCCTGGTCCGCAAGGGCGGCGTCACCCGCTCCGCGCTCACCCGTGCCATGGCCGAGGCCGCCGTCACCGATCTGCGCGGCGAGGACGTGCTGCCGGAGCTGCTGAAGGTGCTGCGCTCGGCGCCCATCGACGACCCCCAGCTCGCCACCGCCGCACAGCAGCTCGAGTCCTGGCAGTCGGCGGGCTCACAGCGCCATGAGACCAGCGCCGGCTCGCACACCTACGGACACGCCGACGCGGTACGGATCATGGACGCCTGGTGGCCGCTGCTGGTCGAGGCCGAGTTCAAATCCGGACTGGGCGACGGCCTCTACGACGCCCTGCGCGCCAATCTCACCGTCGACGAGGCGCCCTCGGCCGGACACGGCCCCACCGGCTCGCACGCCGGATCCTCGTTCCAGTACGGCTGGTGGTCCTATGTCGACAAGGATCTGCGCTCGGTCCTCGGGGAGGACGTCAAGGGGCCGCTGGCTCGGCCGTACTGCGGCGGAGGACAGCTCAGCGCCTGCCGTGACGCCCTGCTGACCAGCCTGAAGACGGCCGTGGGCAAGACCGCGGCCCAGGTCTACCCGGGGGACGACAACTGCTCGGCGGGCGACCAGTGGTGCGCCGACGCCATCATCCACCGGGCGGTCGGCGGACTGACCCACGACAAGATCAGCTGGCAGAACCGGCCCACCTTCCAGCAGGTCGTGGAGTTCCCGGCCCACCGCTGAGGCCACCGGGGCGGGACCTCGCACCCGGCGAGGCCCCGCCCCCGGCCCGCTACCCTTCGCCGATGCGGCCCGCGCGCAGCACCAGCCGGGCCAGCTCCTCATGGCAGATGTCGCTGTGTGCCCCGGCCGGCGGCACACCGTGCCGTACGACCTCCGAGACATCGACGCTCACACAGCCCTCCGCCGGGAACGGGCCCTCCAGCGCCTTGGCCAGGTCCAGGCGCGGGCACCCCTCCACCGCCTGGACGCCGTCGTACCCGATCGCCCCCCAGCGGGTGTCGTCCGGCAGCGGCGAGGCATCGTCCCCCAAGACCCGTGACGCCACCGGGTACAGCAGCCCGAGCGCGGTGTCATGGCGCGAATGGCAGGACACCACGGGCCCGCGGACCCGGTGGACCGCGGAGTGCAGGGCGCCGCGGCGGTCGGCGGCGTGCGGCAGCCGCTCGGCGAACGCGTAGTGCGAGAACGCCCCCTGGAGCAGGGTCACCGACGTCACCGCGGCCCCCTCGGGCAGCCCGGTCAGCGCGTACGACACCAGCCGGCCGCCGAAGCTGTGGCCCACCAGATGGAGCCGCGGGGCGGGCCGGAGGGCCGCGAGGGCGCCCAGCACCGGTCCCAGGCCCTCGCGCCCGACCGCGCCGGCCCGTCGCCTCATCACGTAGTACGTCGCCTGGCGGAGCAGCTCCTGCGCCCCGTCCCAGAGCCCGCCGAGCCCGCTGTCGGGAAAGGCGCGGTCCTCGGCGTCGGACTTGCCGCGCGCCTCGGTCAGCGCGGCGGCGAACCGCTCACAGACCTCCGCCACGTCCTCCCCGAACATCGCCGGTACGCCGTCTTCGTCTGTGTCCCCGGCCGCGCCGTACTCCCCCGGACCCGGACCAGCCCGCGCACCAGCACCCCGAACTCGTCCAGCGCCGCGAGCCGTTCGGACCGCTCGGCCAGCAACTCGGCCAGCCGCGCCACGATCTGCCGCCGCCCCGGGAAGACCGCGTCCAGCGCCCGGTGGGTGTCCGCGTCGAGCCCCGGGCGCCGGGTGTCCGCGTCGAGCCCCGGGCGCCGGGTGTCCGCGTCGAGCCCCGGGGGCGCACCGGGCGCCGGCTCCGGGGGTGAGCCCGCGAGCGATTCGTCCGCGAACCGCATCGACGGCCACACCACCCCCGCATAGCCGAGCCGCGCCGGGCCCGCCTCGCCGAGCAGCTCCGGAAAGGGCGCGAAGAAGCGGTCGTAGAGCCGTGTGGCCATCGTCCGGGTGTTGTTCCAGCCGTGCGCGAATATCACCAGATCCGTGAGGTCCCGCTGGGCGGCCTGTTCCAGCAGCCGGTCCCGCTGCCGGAAGTCGACGTCCCCGTAGGCGTCGAATCTCAGCTCCCAGTACGGCCGTACGCTCATCCCCGTCATCGCTGCTCCCCCTTGGATGGCCCGATGTGCGTGCATCGTCCCAACTGCCCCGTCCGCTGACCATACGACACGCATACGGTCACCGTCGGACAATCGGCCAGCCGTTCGACTTACCCGGAATGACGCGGACGGAACCTGGAATGCCGGGCTCCGCCGCCATCCGGAGATAGGGAATTCCCGAATATCCATCGGGAGAATATCCCCGCTGTTCTCGGGATCAGTTCACCCGGAAGGCGCTGCACTATGCTGCGAACGGAAACGTCATGGGGGTGCCGAATACTCTTCGAGCGGAAGGCCTAAATGCCCTTAAAGGATCGATGGCAGTACCCGACGGCACTGCTGGACACCACGATGGACCAGCTCAGGACGTTGCTCGCGGTTCATGAGGCGGGCACCGCGCTGGGCGCCGCCCGGCTGCTGGGGCGGGAGCAGTCCAGTGTGCAGAAACAACTGGACACGCTGAACCGGAACTTCGGCGCACTGTGCGGAGAGCCGCTGGTGGTCAAACGGGGACGCAGTCAGAATGTGCTCTTCACCGCGACCGGGGAGTCGCTCGCCGGACTCGCGCGCGGCACCCTGGAGGACTGGCTGGAGGGGCTGCGCGACAGCCGCCGCCGTCTCGGCAGCCGGCTCTGTGTCGGCTCCACCCGTTACACCCTCGGCTTTCTGCTGAATGCCGTGGAGTTGGTCACCGGGGAATTCGACCGCCGGGGTGTCGAGCTCAAGGTCGAGCATGTGCGCACCCGGGATCTGCTGGAGCGGCTCGACGCCAAACAGCTCGACCTCGTCTGTGGCAGCGTCCTCACCACGGCGGGCCACGACGGCCGGCTCGACGGCTTCGAGGTGATGGAGTGGCGGCGCAGCGGGCTGTCCCTGGTCACCAACCTGGATGCCGAGGAGCTGCCCGGGCCCTCGGTCCCGGTGAGCGAGCTGCCCCGGCTGCCGCTCGCGGTCTCGGCCGACGGCCTCATACCCGGCTTTCTGCGCGGCTGGTTCGGCGCCCGCTACCGCCAGGAGCTGCATATCGCGGCCGAGATCGACACCGTGCAGTACGGGCTGGAGCTGCTCTCCTCGGGGGTGCTGCGCGGCTGTGTGCTGGTCACCGAGGGCATCGGCGACGCGGTGGCCGACGGGCGGATCCGCGCCGGTGCCGGACTGCGCACCCTGGAGCTGACCGACGGGGTGGGACCGGAGCTGGAAGTGCTGATCGGGGTGTTCGTACGGGCCGGGGAGCGCACCGCGCAGGACCCCGGCCATCCGCTCAATGTGCTGTGGGACGCGCTCGCCGGGGAGAACGCCCGCTGGCGCGGGGTGATGCGCAAGAAGCGCCCCGGCCGGTAACCCGCCGGCCGTGCGCCGGGAGGCCGGTGTGCCTCTTCCGTTTACACATACCGACTGGTTAGTCTGCGCTGCGGGCAGGAGCCGATCCGAGTCGATCCGAGGAGCTGCGAATCGTGGGTACCGTGCGTGGGGCGCGTGTTGTGGTCACCGGGGCGGGGGGTGGCATCGGCGCCGCGCTCGCCCGGCGCTTCGCCGCCGAGGGCGCCCAGGTCGTGGTGAACGACCTCGACGCCGCCAAGGCCGCCGCCGTCGCCGAGGCGATCGGCGCGACCGCCGTCCCCGGCGACGCCTCCGGCATCGTGCCCGCGGCCCGTGAAGCGCTCGGTGGCACCATCGACATCTTCTGCGCCAATGCGGGCGTCGGCCACGACGGCGGCCCCGAGGCCGACGAGGAGCTGTGGCAGCAGTCCTGGGACGTCAATGTGATGGCCCATGTGCGGGCCGCCCGGGAACTGCTGCCCGAGTGGCTGGAGCGCGGCAGCGGCCGCTTCGTCGCCACCGTCTCCGCCGCCGGAATACTCACCATGATCGGCTCGGCGCCCTACGCCGTCTCCAAGCACGCCGCGCTCGCCTTCGCCGAATGGCTTTCCGCCACCTACCGCCACCGCGGCATCGGCGTCCACGCCGTCTGCCCGCAGGGGGTGCGCACCGACATGCTGACCGCCACCGGGACCGCCGGGGACCTGGTGCTGGCGCCCACCGCGATCGAGCCCGAGCAGGTCGCCGACGCCGTCCTCGCGGGCATCGAGGAGGAGCGCTTCCTGATCCTTCCGCACCCCGAGGTGGCCCGTCACTACGCGGCCCGCGCCGGCGACACCGACCGCTGGCTGGGCGGCATCAACAAGCTGCAGCGCAAGCTCGAGCAGCTCGAGGCGGCATCCGGGACCTCGGGCTGACCCCGCGGGTCCGCCGCTCCCGTACTCTCCGCACCACCACCCTCACCCCCGTCCAGACAGGGCCGCACCCATGACCACGTACCAGGACCAGCCATGGCTCGCCCAGCTCACCGAGGCACAGCGCCGGAAGATCACCCCGCGGCCGAGTCCGCTGCACGCCTTCCGGGACGCCGTGCGCACCGCCCCCGGCCATCCGGCGCTCGCCTACTTCGACGGACGGCTGACCTACCGCGAGGTCGATGAGCTCTCCGACGGCATAGCCGGCCATCTCGCCGAGCGCGGCTTCGGGCCCGGCGACCGGATGGCGATCATGCTCCAGAACACCCCGCACTTCGTGATCGCGCTGCTGGCGGCGTGGAAGGCGGGCGGTACGGTCGTCCCGGTCAACCCCATGTACAAGGGCGCCGAGCTCGCACACATCCTCGGCGACGCCGAGGTGAGTGCCCTGGTCTGCTCCCGCCACGCCTGGGAGGACTACATCCGCGAGACGGCCGCCGCGTCCCCGGTGCGCATCGCGTTCACCGCCGACGCCCGTGAGCTGCAGACCCGCGACGACGAGCGGGTGCTGCGCGAGGAGCCCCTCCCGGTCCCCGCGGACACCGAGGACCTCCTCGCCGTCGCCCGCGCCGGAGCCCGCCCGCCGTCCGTCCCCGCGCCCAGCGCCGAGGACATCGCGCTGATCAGTTACACCTCCGGGACCAGCGGCACCCCCAAGGGGGCCACCAACACCCACGGCAACATCTCCTACAACGCCGACCGGCAGCACCTCCTCCACGAGCTGCCCGAAGGCTCGACGCTCTTCGCGCTGGCCCCGCTGTTCCACATCACCGGCATGGTCTGCGAGCTGTGCGCGTGCATATCCGGAGCGGGCACCCTGGCCCTGGCCTACCGCTTCGAGACCGGCGTCGTCCTCGACGCCTTCGCCGAGCACCGCCCCGTCTACACCGTGGGCCCCTCCACCGCCTTCATGGCGCTGATGGCCCACCCCCAGGCCACCCGCGACCACTTCTCGTCCTTCCGGATCATCTCCTCCGGCGGCGCCCCGCTGCCGCCCGCACTGGTCGAGCGGTTCCAGACGGCCCTCGGCCCGTATCTGCACAACGGCTACGGGCTCACCGAGTGCACCGCGCCCTGCGCCAGCGTCCCGCCCGGTGTCCGCGCGCCCGTCGACCCGGTCTCCGGCACCCTCGCCGTCGGCGTCCCCGGCGCCGACACGGTCGTGCGCATCGTGGACGACGCCGGGCAGGACGTGCCGTTCGGCGAGCAGGGCGAGATCGTCGTCCGCGGCCCGATGGTGGTGCCCGGCTACTGGCGACGCCCGGAGGCCACCGAGGCCGCCCTCCCGGGTGGGGAGCTGCGCACCGGCGACATCGGCTTCATGGACGAGGGCGGCTGGCTGTACGTGGTCGACCGCAAGAAGGACATGATCAACGCCTCGGGGTTCAAGGTGTGGCCGCGCGAGGTCGAGGACGTGCTCTACACTCACCCCGCCGTGCGGGAGGCGGCCGTCGTCGGCAAACCCGACGCGTACCGCGGCGAGACGGTCAAGGCGTATGTGAGCCTCCGACCGGAGGCCGAGGCCACACCGGACGAGCTGTCCGCGTACTGTGCGGAGCGGCTCGCCGCGTACAAGTACCCGCGCGAGGTGGAGATCCTGCCCGAGCTGCCCAAGACGACCAGTGGCAAGATCCTCCGGCGGGAACTGCGAGGATGAAAGAGAAAGTCAGAAGGGCAGAAGAGAACGGGTGGCGACCATGGCCAAAACGACGGACGGTGACGGACAGCCGGTGCCACAGCGGCTGCTGGCGGCTGCCACCCGGCTGTTCGCGGAGCGCGGATACGACCGGACGTCCGTACAGGAGATCGTCGAGGCGGCGGGCGTCACCAAGGGCGCGCTCTACCACTACTTCGGCTCCAAGGACGATCTGCTCCATGAGATCTACGGCCGGGTGCTCCGGCTCCAGCAGGAGCGCCTGGACGCCTTCGCGGACGCCGACGCACCGGTGGAGACGCGGCTGCGGGAGGCGGCGGCCGATGTCGTGGTGACCACCATCGAGAACCTCGACGACGCCACCATCTTCTTCCGGTCGATGCACCAACTCAGTCCGGAGAAGCACAAGCAGGTGCGCGCCGAGCGCCGCCGCTACCACGAGCGGTTCCGCGCGCTGATCGAGGAGGGGCAGCGGACCGGAGTGTTCAGCTCCCGGACCCCGGCCGATCTGGTGGTGGACTACCACTTCGGCTCCGTGCACCACCTGGGCACCTGGTACCGGCCCGGCGGCCCGCTGGGCCCCCAGGAGGTCGCCGACCACCTGGCCGACCTACTGCTGCGCGCGCTGCGGCCGTAACCAGCCCGTCCAGGGGGCACCTCCCAGCGGTAGCTGGGGGAGCGCGAGGACCGGGGCCCGGGGCAGAGCCCCGCCACGCGGCGGAGCCGCATATCGGATGCCGCGGGAAGGGGCGGGGTGGGGAACAAGCCCCGCCCCGCCCCTTCCCGCACCGCTTCAGCTACACGTACCGCTTCAACTCACGCCGCGCCAGCGACCGTTGATGCACCTCGTCCGGCCCGTCGGCCAGTTGCAGCGTCCGCGCCGCCGCCCACAGCTCGGCCAGCGGGAAGTCCTGGCTCACCCCGCCCGCGCCATGCAACTGCACCGCCCGGTCCAGGATCTGAACCACCGTACGCGGCGTCGCGATCTTGATGGCCTGGATCTCGGTGTGCGCCTCGCGGTTGCCCACCGTGTCCATCAGCCAGGCCGTCTTCAGCACCAGCAGCCGAAGCTGCTCGACCGCCACCCGCGCGTCCGCGATCCACTCATGGACCTGGCCCTGCTGAGCGAGCGCCTTGCCGAAGGCCGTACGGTCCACCGCCCGCCGGCACATCAGCTCGATACCGCGCTCGGCCATGCCGATCAGCCGCATGCAGTGGTGGATCCGGCCGGGGCCGAGCCGGGCCTGGGCGATGGCGAAACCGCCGCCCTCCTCGCCGATGAGGTTGCTCACCGGCACCCGCGCCCGGTCGAAGACCACCTCGGCGTGGCCGCCGTGGTAGTGGTCCTCGTAGCCGTACACCCGCATCGCCCGCCGCACCTCGACGCCCGGGGTGTCGCGCGGCACCAGCACCATCGACTGCTGACGGCGCACATCGGCGCCCTCCGGGTCGGTCTTGCCCATCACGATGAAGATCTTGCAGTCCGGGTTCATCGCCCCGGAGATGTACCACTTGCGCCCGGTGATGACGTAGTCGTCGCCGTCGCGCTCGATCCGGGTCTCGATATTGGTCGCGTCGGACGAGGCGACCTCCGGCTCGGTCATCGCGAAGGCCGACCGGATCTCCCCGGCGAGCAGCGGCTCCAGCCACTGCTTGCGCTGCCGCTCGTCGCCGAACTGGGCGAGCACCTCCATGTTGCCGGTGTCGGGGGCGGCGCAGTTCAGGGCCGTGGGGGCCAGTTGGGGGCTGCGGCCGGTGATCTCCGCGAGCGGGGCGTACTGCAGATTGGTGAGCCCCGCGCCGTACTCCTCGTCGGGCAGGAAGAGGTTCCACAGCCCCTGCCGGCGGGCCTCGGCCTTGAGCTCCCCGACGACCGCCGGGGTCAGCCACGGGGAGTCCAGGGCCGCGCGCTGCTCCTCCGCGACCGCCTCCGCCGGATGGACATGCTCGTCCATGAAGGCGAGCAGCTTGGCGCGCAGCTCTTCGGTCCGGGCGTCGAATGCGAAGTCCATGACGAGATCAGCTCTCCTCGAGGGTGGTGAGGCCGTGGTCGATGAAGGCGGGGACGATGTCGCCGATGCGGTCGAAGCCCGCGCCGACGGTCTGGCCGAGGGTGTAGCGGTAGTGGATGCCCTCGAGGATCACCGCGAGCTTGAAGTAGGCGAAGGCGGTGTACCAGGACACGCCGCTCACATCGCGCCCCGACCCCTCGGCATAGCGCTGGATCAGCTCGTCCGTGGCGGGGTGGCCGGGGGCGCCCTGCGTGGAGGAGATGGGGGAGTCGGCGAGATTCGGATGACCGCTGTACATCACGATCAGCCCGAGGTCGGTCAGCGGATCGCCGAGCGTGGACATCTCCCAGTCGAGGATCGCCGTGATCCGGTCGTCGGCGTTCACCAGGACGTTGTCCAGGCGGTAGTCGCCATGGACGACCGTGGGCGTGGGGGAGGCCGGCAGCGCCTTGGCGAGCCGGCTGTGCAGCTCGTCGATCCCGGACAGCTCACGGCTGCGCGAGGCCGCCAGCTGCTTGCCCCAGCGGCGAAGCTGCCGCTCCAGGAACCCCTCCGGGCGCCCGAAGTCGCCGAGCCCGACCTCGGCCGGGTCCACGGAGTGCAGCGCCACGAGGGTGTCGACGAGGGAGAGCACGACCTCCCGGGTGCGCTCCGGGCCGATGCCGGCGAGCTGCTCGGCGGTGCGGTACGGCGTGCCCTCGACGAACTCCATGACGTAGAAGGGCGATCCGACCACCGTCTCGTCCTCGCACAGCAGCACCGGCTCCGGCACCGGCACGGCCGTCGGGTGCAGGGCGCTGATCACCCGGTGTTCCCGGGCCATGTCATGGGCGGTGGCGAGCACATGGCCCAGCGGCGGCCGGCGGACGACCCAGCGGGAGGTGCCGTCGGTGACGGTGTAGGTGAGATTCGAACGGCCGCCTTCGATCAGCTCGGCGCTCAGCGGCCCGCGCACCAGTCCCGCGCGTTCGCGGTCGAGGTGGGCGCGGAGCCGATCGAGGTCGAGCCCTGGGGGATTGCCTGCGTTCATCGAACCTCTTCCTGGGTTTCCTCGGTACTTCGCGGTCCTACGCACAGCCGCTCGGTCGGGGGAGCGGGCGAACCGTTCCGCAACATGATGCCGACCAGTCGGTATGTAGTCCAGTGCGGGTCCGTTGCCGGGCACGCCGGGACCGCGGCCCGGAGGACTCGGAACTACCGCCCCCGCCCCCGCCCGGCCCGCTCCTCGGCCCGTTCCTCGGCCCGTTCCTGGGCCTCGACCACCGCCTCCCCGTACTCCACCGACCAGGCACCGAGCGCCTCGACCGGCCCCAGCAGGGTCTCCCCGAGCGGGGTCAGCGCGTACTCGACCCGGGGCGGCGCCTCGGCGTACCGGCGCCGCTCCACCAGCCCGTCGTCCTCCAGGCGGCGCAGAGTGTCGTTGAGCACCTTCGGGCTGATGCCGCCGATCGCCTCGCGCAGTTCGCCGGGGCGGCGCGGCCCCTCCCGCAGCCCGAAGATCACGACGGCGGTCCAGGTGCGGGCCAGCAGATCGAAGCCCAGCCGCGCCCGGCAGTCGGCGATGAATCCCTCCGGTGCGAGGGGCCGCGATGTCGTCGCCGGTTCACTCACTGATGACCTCCTGACCTGCTGACCGCCGTCCTAGCGCATCCGTCGCACACCGCGCGGTGTGCGACGGACTTCCTAGTGTCCTTCCCCATCGGCAGGTGGGAACGAGGAGGAGACCGCGATGCGGATCGGAGTGCTGGGCACGGGCACGATGGCGGACGCGCTGGGGACCCAGTGGGCGCGGGCGGGGCACGAGCTGTTCATCGGCGGCCGCTCGCGGCCGAAGGCGGCGGCGCTGGCCGCCCGGATCGGCCACGGCGCGCGGGCGGGGAGTCTGCGCGAGGCCGCCGGCTTCGGTGCGGTGACGCTGCTGGCGGTGGCGTACGACGGCGTCGAGGCGGCCCTGGAGGCGGCGGGCGCGGCCGAGGGCACGCTGAGCGGCCGGGCGCTGATCGACTGCACCAACGCGGTCGTCCCCGGGCGTTTCACCCTCGCCACCGACGGCGGGCCGGGCATGGCCGAGCGGATCGCCGCGGGGGCCGTCGGGGCGCGGGTCGTGAAGGCGTTCTGCCACTGCTCGGACGCGGTGTGGCGGATGACCCCGCCGGTCTTCGCCGACGGGCCGCTGGCGGTCCCGCTGTGCGGGGACGACGAGAAGGCGCTGGAGGCCGTACGCACGCTGGTCCGCGACATGGGCTGTGTACCGCTGGACGCCGGGGGCCTGGAGCGGGCCCGCCTGCTGGAGTCCACCGTCGCGTTTCTGCTCGGCTTCTGGTTCGGCGGGGTGGAGCCACGGGCCGCGCTGCCGCCGCTGGCGGCGCAGAGCCCGGCGTAGCGCCTGGGCAGCGGCGGGGGTGGTGTGGATTTGCGCCGGCGGTGGGTGAGCAGGAGCGTCGAAGGGGAGGAGCGGGACAAGGCGAACGTGAGAGCCGCGAGGAGCCCCGCGAGGCCGCGAGGAGCTGCGAGAACCGCCAGAATGTGAGAGCCGCGAGGAGCGCCACCATGAAGGCCATCACCTACCGCCGCTACGGCGGCCCCGAGATCCTGGAGTACGGGGAGCGACCGGAGCCGAAGGTCGGCCCCGACTCCGTCCTGGTCAGGGTCAGGGCCGCCAGCGTGAACCCCGTCGACTGGAAGGCGCAGGCCGGATATCTCGAGCCGTTCCTGGACGCGGTCTTCCCGGTGATCCCCGGCTGGGACGTCTCCGGGGTCGTGGAGCGGCCCGGCCCCGCGGTGACGGAGTTCCGGCCCGGCGACGAGGTGATCGGATACGTACGGGAGGACTTCCTCTCCCGGGGCACCTGCGCCGAGTATGTGGCCGCTCCCGTCCGCACCCTCGCCCGCAAACCGCGGAACCTCTCCTTCACCCAGGCCGCGGGCATCCCGCTGGCGGGGCTGACGGCCTACCAGTCGCTGGTGCGGGCACTGAGGGTCGGCGAGGGCGGCACCGTCCTGGTCCATGCGGCGGCGGGCGGGGTCGGCTCGATGGCGGTCCAGCTGGCCCGGCACATGGGTGCCCGCGTGATCGGCACCGCGGGTGAGCGCAACCATGAGTATCTGCGCGCGCTCGGCGCGGAGCCGACCACATACGGAGAGGGCCTCGCCGAACGGGTCCGCGCCCTCGCCCCGAACGGGGTGGACGCCGTGCTCGACCTGGTCGGCGGCGACGCGCTCACCGTCTCCGCCGAACTCCTCGCCCCCGAAGGCCGCCTGGCCTCCATCGCCGACCCCGCGGTCCTCGGCCTCGGCGGCCACTACGTCTTCGTCCGCCCCGACCCCGACGACCTCCAGGACCTCACCGACCTCGCCGAGCGCGGCGCCCTCGGCGTCGAGGTCGCGGCGGTCTTCCCCCTCCAGAAGACGGCGGACGCCCAGCGGCTCAGCATGGAGGGCCACGCCAGGGGCAAGATCGCCATCGCGGTGGACTGAGCGACAGGGATCACCCTCGCGGTGGCCCTGAGAAACCGGCGCGAACACCCCGTGGAATGCCAGGGGACGCCTCCGCCTCCGGGCGGAGGCGGGCTCGCGGGCGCCCGGGCAGAGTCGGCCCCATGCGAATCCCTATAGGTCTCACCACCACGGCGGCCCTCGCCCTCTCGCTGATCGTCGGCGTGGGGACGGCCGCCTCCGCCGCCGGTCCGGCCGACCCCGTGCGCTTCGAACTGCCCGCACCGACGGGGCGCCAGTCGGTCGGGGTGACCGAACTCCATCTCGTCGACCGGGCCCGGGCCGACCCCTGGGTGGCCGGCAGCAAGAGGGAGCTGATGGTCAGCGTCTGGTATCCGGCGCGGTCGGTGAACGGGTACCCCCGCCAGCCCCATATGCCGCCCGGCACCGCCCGTGCCGTGGACGAGGCGGGCTCGTTCGGCCTGGCGGCTCCCGGGGAGGTGGACTGGGCCGCCACGCGGACCGACGCCGCCACCGCCGCCCCGGCGGACGACCACACGCGCCGGCCGGTCGTGCTGTACTCGCCGGGCCTTGGCAGCACCCGCGCGCTGGGAACGTCCACGGCCGAGGAACTCGCCAGCCGCGGCTATGTGGTGGTCACCATGGACCACACGCACGAGACGTCCCCGGTCGAGTTCCCCGGCGGCCGGGTCGAGCTTCAAAAGGACCCCTTGACCGATCCGGGGAAGCGCAAGCAGGCCATCGAGACCCGGGTGGGCGACACCCGCTTCGTACTCGACCAGTTGGCCGTTCTGCGGGACGGCGGAAATCCCGATGCCGCGGGGCGTCGGCTGCCCCGCGGCCTGGGCACGGCGCTGGATCTGACCCGGGTCGGCATGTACGGCCACTCGGCCGGCGGAATCACCGCGGCCGAGGCCCTGCGCGTCGATGGCCGTATCGACGCGGGCATCGATATGGACGGCACGCTCAAATACAGCGGCACCGAATTCGTCCCGGCCGCGGTGGAAGGGCTGAACCGGCCCTTCATGCTCCTGGGCAAGGCCAGTCAGACCCACCTGAACGAGCCGTCCTGGCAGTCGCTCTGGGACCACTCGACCGGCTGGAAGCGCGATCTGAGCCTGGAACGGGGCGGCCACTTCAGCTACACCGACGCCCAGACGATCGTGCCCGCGCTCGACGAACGCCTGGACATCCCGCCGCGGCAGCGCGAGCAGGTCATCGGGACCGTGGATCCCGGGCGCAGCACCGCCGCCCAGCGCGCCTACCTCACCGCCTTCTTCGACCAGCACCTGCGGGGCCGGCCGCGCGACCTGCTGGACGGGCCGTCCGCCTCCCACCCCGACGTGCGCTTCGTCCAGTAGGCGCGACGGCCATGGGCGGGCGGGCGCCCGCGGCGGGGTCGGTCGCCGGGGGAGCGCGGCACCGGGCGCGCTCTCAGCGCAGCATCGCCGCTCCCAGGACGGCCAGGGCGAGGGTGCAGGCCACCGCGGCCACGGCCGCCCGCGGGGACAGGGCGGGCGGACGTGGCATGCGCATGGCCCGGATGCGGCGGTGGGCCAGTGCCAGGAAGGCGAGCCAGGCCACCACCACCAGGGCCAGGACCACCAGCGAGGCCGGGTCGATACCGCCGTGCAGGGTCTGCCGGCCCGCGAGCGAGGCGGCCACCGCGCACGCCAGCGTCGTACGCCGCCAGGCCAGCCGCGTCCGCTCCGGCTGGAGCCCGGGGTCCCGGTCCCGCGTTCGTGGTCCGTGCGTCCCTTTCCCCTCCGGCATCGCCTCACACCTCCCGGGTCACCCGCCCCACCCGAAGGCGGCCACGATCACCATCAGCAGCGCGACCACTCCGACCGCGAGCCCCAGCACCACCGGGAAGCGGGACATCGGCAGGTCCTCGCCCCGCCGCATGGCCCGCTCGCACCGCACCCAGTGGCTGATGGCCCGCAGCGCGCACAGCGCGCCGCCCGCCAGCAGGACGAGCGCCAGCGCGAGCCGCAGCGGCCGGGCCGTCTCCGGGAGGAACTGGTCGACCGCGAATCCGCCGCCCACCAGCGCCATCGCGGTGCGCAGCCAGGCGAGGAAGGTCCGTTCGTTGGCGAGGGAGAAGCGGTAGTCGGGGGTGCCGCCCTCCTCCCGCAGCCGCTCGGGCGCGAACCACAGCCGTACGTCCGACGCCGCCGAGGCGAGACCGCCGCCACGCGGCTCGGCCGGCTGCGCGGGCTCCGAAGGCTGCGCGGGCTCCGAAGGCCCGGGCCCGGAGGATTCGGTCACGCTTCGACCCTCTCACGGCGCCACTCCATCAGCCGCCGGTACGCCTCCCGCCCGTCCGGCACCCACTCCCACTCGGGCAGCCGCCGGGTCAGCTCCTCCTCGGTGAGAAAGGCGTGCCAGGCGACCTCCTCGGCCTGCGGGGTGACCGGCAGCTTGCAGCGCACCTCGTAGACCCGGCTCCACCAGGTGTGCTCGGGCGTCTCGTAGAGAAACGAGAACAGCGGTACGGGCGCGGGCAGCCCCCGCACCCCCAGCTCCTCCTCCGCCTCGCGCAGCGCCGCCTCGTCATAGCCCTCGCCCGCGCCGACCACTCCGCCCACGAACATGTCGTAGAGCGAGGGGAAGACCAGCTTCCCGGCGGTGCGGCGATGGACGAAGACGCGGCCCTGGGCGTCCCGGGCCAGGATGAAGACGCAGCGGTGCCGGAGCCGGTGGGCCATGGCGTCACCGCGTCGGGCCTGGCCGACCACGCGGTCCCGCTCGTCCACGATGTCGAGTAGTTCGTTGGCGGAAAGCGGTTCCTGATCAGACATACCGCCATACAAGCAGATCGCGGGCGCGGTCAGCGCCGGTGGCCACCGCCGTATCCGCCGCCGTAGTCGCCCCCGTACCCGTCGCCATAGCCGCTTCCACCGCCATAGCCGCCGCCGTAGCCGTCCCCGTACCCGTCGCCGTAGCCGCTTCCGCCGCCGTAGCCGCCGCCCTCGTCGCGCTGCCGCTCCTGCTGCTGCTCGGCCCAGCGGTCGAACGCCTCCACCGCGTCCTGCCAGTCGTCGTACTGTCCCGGCCCCCGGGAGGACCAGCCCGGCCAGGACGGCGTGGAGCGGCCCTTGCCGGCGGACGGGGTCCGGGGCTTGTCCGGCGTGGGGTCGGCCGCCGGGGCCTGGGCCACGGGCCGGGCGGCGGGCGGCTGCGCCTTGGGCTTCTCGGCGCGCGCACCGCGCAGCGGGGTGTCGCCCACCGCCGCCTCGGCGTACGGGACGGTATGGCTCTCCGGCTCGTCCGGGACGGCCGTCGAGGTGTCGCCTCCGGAGGCGGCCGTCGCCTCACGGGCGTCCTTGCCCATGAGCATGAAGAGGGCGGTGGCGGCGCCGGTGGCCGACAGCAGAATCGCCCCGGCGGCCGCCTTGCGGCGGTTGTCCACCGGGCGGCGGCGGGCGTGCCGGGGCCCGATCACCTCGCCGCGGAGCACCTGCGCCTCGTCCACGGGCGGCCCGGGTTGGAGGGGCTGCGGGCCGGGGGTGACGAGCGTCGGGTTCACCACGCGACGTTCCACCTCGGGCGTCGGCCCTAAATGCTCAAAGGAGCGGTCAGCCATGGTCGTTGATGATGCACGGTTGGCCTAACCGTGTCCAATCTCGGTGAACGATTGTGACCTTTTGTTCTATGTCGAGGTTTCGCGGGGGAAGTCGGCGGGCCGGAAGCGACCGGAAACCGCTCCCACACCCCGGGTTGACGCCGTACTGGGCGGTAGGCAGGATCGCGGTCATGACGCCGCCTGCGGGCGTCGGCGGGCTCACGAGAACGGACACCACACCATGGCGTACGACGCGGACGTGATCGTGGTCGGCGCGGGGCTCGCGGGCCTCGCCGCCACCGCCGAACTGGCCGACGCCGGTCGTAAGGTGATCCTGCTCGACCAGGAGCCCGAGCAGTCGCTCGGCGGCCAGGCCCACTGGTCCTTCGGCGGTCTCTTCCTCGTCGACTCACCCGAGCAGCGCCGCCTGCGCATCCGCGACAGCCATGAACTCGCCTGGCAGGACTGGCTGGGCACGGCCGGGTTCGACCGCGAGGAGGACCACTGGCCGCGCCGCTGGGCCGAGGCGTACGTGGACTTCGCGGCCGGCGAGAAGCGGTCCTGGCTGCACGCCCAGGGGCTGCGGCTGTTCCCGCTCGTCGGCTGGGCCGAGCGCGGCGGCTACGACGCCACCGGCCACGGCAACTCCGTGCCCCGCTTCCACATCACCTGGGGCACCGGCCCCGGTGTCGTGGCCCCCTTCGAGCGGCGGGTGCGGGCGGCGGCCGCCCGTGGCCTGGTCGAGCTGCGCTTCCGGCACCGGGTGACGGGGCTGGCCCGCAGCGCGGGCACGGTCGACACCGTCACCGGCGACGTCCTGGAGCCCAGCGACGCCGAGCGCGGCACTCCCAGCGGCCGCGAGGTGGCCGGCGCCTTCGAACTGCGCGCCCAAGCCGTGATCATCACCTCCGGCGGGATCGGCGGCAACCACGACCTGGTCCGCGCCAACTGGCCCGAGCGGCTGGGCTCCCCGCCCGAGCGGATGATCTCCGGGGTCCCGGCCCATGTGGACGGCCATATGCTCGGCATCACCGAGGCGACCGGCGGCCGCATCATCAACCGCGACCGGATGTGGCACTACACCGAGGGCATCGAGAACTGGAACCCCATCTGGCCCCGGCACGGTATCCGCATCCTGCCCGGCCCGTCCTCCCTGTGGTTCGACGCGCGCGGCAAGCGGTTGCCGGTGCCGCTGTTCCCCGGCTTCGACACCCTCGGCACGCTCGAGCACATCATGCGGACCGGCTACGACTACACCTGGTTCGTGCTCACCCGGAAGATCATCGAGAAGGAGTTCGCGCTCTCCGGCTCCGAGCAGAACCCCGACCTCACCGGCAAGAGCGTCCGCGAGGTGATCGGCCGCGGCCGGGCCGGGGCCCCGGGCCCGGTCCAGGCGTTCATGGACCACGGCGCGGACTTCATCGTGGAGCGGTCGCTGACGACGCTGGTCCGGCGGATGAACGAGCTCACCAAGGAGCCGCTCATCGACGAGGAGGCGCTGCGCCGGGAGATCGTCGCCCGCGACCGCGAGATCGCCAACCCCTACACCAAGGACCTCCAGGTCACCGCCCTGCGCGGCACCCGCAAATATGTGGCCGACCGGCTGATCCGCACCGCAGCGCCGCACCGCATCCTCGACCCCAAGGCCGGTCCGCTGATCGCCGTGCGCCTGAACATCCTGACCCGTAAGACGCTCGGCGGCCTCGAGACGGACCTCTCCTCCCGCGTCTTGACCGAGGGCGGCGAACCGCTGCCCGGTGTCTACGCCGCCGGGGAGGCGGCGGGCTTCGGCGGCGGGGGAGTGCACGGCTACCGCTCCCTGGAGGGCACCTTCCTGGGCGGCTGCCTCTTCTCGGGCCGTACGGCGGGCCGCGCGGCGGCCAAGGCGGTGGGGTAGACGGTGGGATAGACCCGGGGCGTGGCTCCCGGGCTTCCGGGCTCCCGGGCCCCGGAGTCTTACCGAAGTCTGACGAATCCCCGGCGGATATGGCGCACCACCCCCGCCCGGTGCTCTTATCGACCCATGGACCCCAACACCGGTGCCGGATCCGACGGCCACGGCGCCCCCGTCGGCCGGCGCCTCGTCCTCGGCATGCTCGGCCTCGGGGCCGGCGCGATGGCCGCGGCCCCCTGGCTGCAGGGCCGCCTGGAGGCCGCCTTGGGCGCGGTGGCCGACAAGGACCCGACGGGGGTGACCGGACTCCTCCCCAACGGCGGGGGATTCCGCTACTACTCCGTCACCTCCTCCGTGCCCCACAAGGACGCCGACAGCTACCGCCTCACCGTCGACGGACTCGTCGACAAGCCCGCCGGGTACCGCCTCGCCGACCTGCGCGCGCTCCCGCAGACCCGCCTCGTCCGCGATGTCCAGTGCGTCACCGGCTGGCGGGTGCCAGAGACCCCCTTCGAGGGGGTGCGGCTGTCGACGCTGCTCGACGCCGCCGGGGTGCGTTCGCAGGCCAAGGCCGTCCGCTTCACCTGCTTCGACGGCGCGTACAGCGAGAGCCTGACCCTCGATCAGGCGCGGCGGGCTGACGTCCTGGTCGCGCTGAAGCTGCGGGACAAGCCGCTGGGACACTCCCACGGCGGGCCGGTGCGGCTGTATGTGGCGCCCATGTACTTCTACAAGTCGGCGAAATGGCTCTCCGGTATCACCGTCACCGATGAGGTGCGGCCCGGCTATTGGGAGGACCGGGGCTATGACGTCGACGCCTGGGTCGGCAGATCGAACGGACGCGACGATGACCCCACCGCCTGAGCAGACGACGCCACCTTCCGAGCGGACGATGACCGCGACGTCGCGAGCCGGGGACCGGGGCCGGGACGGGTCGCGGGTGCGCCGGTTCAGCCCCGCCGAGCGCTGGATCCACCGCACCACGGCCCTCCTGCTGGGCGTGTGTGTGCTCAGTGCGGGCTGTCTCTATCTGCCCGAGCTCGCCGAACTCGTTGGCCGGCGCGCCCTCGTGGTCACCGTCCATGAGTGGAGCGGCATCCTGACGCCCCTTCCGGCCCTGCTCGGGCTCGCCTCCCGTGCCTTCCGCGCCGACCTCACCCGGCTCAACCGCTTCGGCCCGCACGACCGCCGCTGGCTGCGCGCGGCGCTGCGCCGCGACCACCGGCGACAGGAGCGCCCGGCGGGGAAGTTCAACGCCGGGCAGAAGCTGTACGCGGGGTATATCGCGGGCGCGGTGATGGTGATGGCGGGCACCGGGCTGCTGATGTGGTTCACCGATCTGGCCCCGCTGGTGTGGCGCACCAGCGCCACCTTCGTCCACGACTGGCTGGCGCTGGCCATCGGCATCGTCCTGCTCGGCCACATCGGCAAGGCGTTCGCCGATCCGGAGGCCCGGCGCGGGATGCGCACGGGCCGGGTCGAGCGGGCGTGGGCGGCCCGTGAGCATCCGCTGTGGCGTACGGACGAGGACACCGCGGACGGCCACCGGGACGCGGGGCACGACACCGGAGACCACGAACACCGCATCCGCTGAACCAGTGGCCACGGACGCCGCGTACCGCTGGACCAATAGCCACGCGCCGCATCCGCTGAACCAGTGGCCACGCGCACCACGTCCGCCGAACCCATGACACCCGGTGTCATGATGCGTCGCATGCGCGAGAAAGGTCCAAAAAAGACCGTTATGCGGCTCGGGGTGCATATCGCCCTCTGCGCCGTGGCGATGCTGCCGCTGAGCGGCTGCCGCATGTTCGACGCCCCGCTGCGGCGGGGCGGGCTCTGGGTGAACCCGGACAGCCCGGCCGCCCGGCAGGCCCGTGAGCGGCAGGACGAGGGGAAGAACCGCGACGCCGCGCTCATCCGGCAGATCGCTCAGCAGCCCATCGCGGAGTGGCTAGGCCCCGCGCCGCCCCGTGAACGGGTCCGCTTCATCACCGAATCCGCGGCGCGGACCGGGTCCACCCCGGTCCTGGTCGCCTATCACATCCCGTACCGGGACTGCGGGCGGTACTCGGCGGGCGGGGCGCGGAGCGCCCATGCGTACCGGCGTTGGATCGAGCAGATCACCCTGGGCATCGGCGACCGCAAGGCGATCGTCGTCCTGGAACCCGACGCGGTGGCCCAGCTCGTCGACGGCTGCGTACCGGCCAGGCTGCGCACCGCCCGGCTGGCGATGCTGCGCGACGCGGTCGCCATGTTCGCCGCCCTGCCCCACGTCCAGGTGTACGTGGACGCGGGGAACCCGGGCTGGATCAAGAATCCCCACCGGCTGGTGCGGCCGCTGCGCGAGGGCGGTATCGAGCAGGCGGACGGCTTCGCGCTGAACGTCTCCAACTTCCAGCCGACCCGGCGCACCGTGGCGTACGGCCACCGGCTCTCCGCCGCCCTCGACGGCGCCCACTTCGTCATCGACACCAGCCGGAACGGCAACGGTCCGCTGCGGCTCCGCGGCGCGGCCCGGCACGGTGTCCGGGCCCGGGATTCCTGGTGCAATCCGCCGGGGCGGGCGCTGGGCGAGCGGCCCAGCACCACCACCGGGGACCGCCTCGTGGACGCCTATCTGTGGATCAAGCGGCCGGGAGAGTCCGACGGAACCTGCAACGGCGGCCCTCCGGCGGGCCGCTGGTGGACCGCGTACGCGCTCGACCTGGCCCGTAACGCGCCCCGCCGGCACTAAGCGCTTCGCTGGAAGTGGCCTGACCGGCCGTCAATCGGCTGCGGCGCCGTCGTGGCCGGTCGCGCCCACGCTGCGGAGCCGCATATCGACACAGCCCCGCGCCCCTTCGGGGCGCTTGTCCTTCGGGACCGCACAGGGGCTGGCCGCGTCGCGCGCCGTCGGCACCGTTCCGCGCGCCGGGCGCTTCCGGCCGCGGCGCACCAGCCCCACCGACCAGATCGCCACCGGCGCCAGACACAGCGCGAGGGCGAGCGCCGCCCAGGTCCGCATCACCGCATGGGTGTGGCCCAGGAAGAACGAGGCGACCAGAGAGGAGCCGAACACCGCGGCCCACAGCAGATGGATACGGAACGTGGAGAGCCGGTCCGGGCTGGACGAGTCGCCCTTGGGCGTGACCACGAACCGGCTGGTGCGGCGCAGCGCCGCGTCGCACAGCGACTTGGCGTAGATCGGGGCCGACAGCGCCGAGAGGAGCATCCCGGCCAGCCCGCCGGAGCCCTCCGGCTCATGCGGGGAGACGTTGTGCCGCCGGTTCCAGATGTACAGCCCGATCTGCAGCATCGCCGCGTCGCTGTAGAGCATCATCCACATCTCGGCGGGGATGTGGATCCCGGCCGCGCCCAGCACCAGGAACAGCGCGCACGACAGCGCGGAGAGGATCCAGTTGAGCGCGGTCATGGGGTAGTACGCGATCATCAGCGAGTAGTTGAGCAGCTTGCCCGGCGACAGGGTGAACGGGCCCTTCCAGAACTGCTTGAGCACCGTCTCGTAGGTGCCGCGGCTCCACCGCATCTGCTGGGTGAAGAAGTCCGTCCAGGTGCTCGGCCCCTCGCCGACCGCGAGCACATCGGGGGTGTAGACCGAGCGCCACTTCTTGCGCGTGGCGGGGTTGCGGTGGCGGTGCAGCTCGAAGCCGGTGGCCATGTCCTCGGTGATCGAGTCGTACAGCCCGCCGATCGAGCGCAGCGCGCTGATCCGCACGGCGTTGTTGGTGCCCACGAACATCGGGCCGCCATAGGCGTTTCCGGCCCGCTGGATCAGTGCGTGGAAAAGGAACTGCTGACTTTCGGCGGCCTTGGTGACCGGAGTGTCGTAATTCCCGTAGACCTGCGGACCGACCACAAAGGCGATATCCGGATCCCGGAAGTAACCCAGCATGCGCTCCAGGAAGTTGGGCAGCGGCACATGGTCGGTATCCACACACGCCATGAATTCATACGCGTCACCATGTGCGTCCAGCCAGGCGTTGTAATTCCCGTGCTTGGTCCTCGCCCGGAAAGCGCCCTTCGGCTGATTCCACTTCTCGATGCCCTTGCGGGAGAAATGCCGTACGCCCAGCCGTGCGCACAGCGCCTTGACCTCCTCGTCGTCCCCCTCGTCCAGCAGCCATACGTCCAGCGGCCCGGTGTGCCGGATCCGCACGGCCCCCTCCAGCGTGGCCCGGACCATCGCGATCGGCTCCTTGCCGGGCACAAAGCTGGTCAGGAACGCCACCCGGGTCCCCGGCTCGGCCACCACCGGCACCGGATCCCGCGCCACCAGCGTGGCATGGGCGTTGGAGACGACCGTGAACAGGCGAAAGCCCTCGATCAGCGCGATCGAGACCAGCATCGCGAGGTCCGCCGCCCGCTGCCACCACGGCGCGTAGGCGCGCTCCAGCCAGTGATCGGGGTGCAGCAGCCACAGCAGCAGCAGCGCCGAGCACACCGGCGCCGCGCACAGCAGCAGCGCGGCCCGGATCCGGTGCGGCTCCTGCGCCAGCAGACTCCGGCAGCGCACCCGGTAGGGGCGGTCCGTGGGAGCGTTGGTCAGCGGGCCCGCCAGCTCGCTGTACCGCTTGTACTCGTACTCCGAGGCGGAACGGCGGTGCGGGACGCGGGAATCCGACGCGGTACGCGCGGGCGGCGGCCCGGCGGACACGGCGTGTGCGGTGGCTTTCCGGGGGAATCTCTGACGGGGGTCGGTGCAGACATCTGGGCACTCCCGCGGGGCTGGCTCGAACCGAATGGCGCGCCGCGATGACCCATACGGGCCATATTCATCAGGTCATCGCGCGAGATGAGAAGGTAACAATCCCATGGGGGCTGGCCGTGCACATCGAATATTCGGCGCGCCCTTGTTGAGGGCCCGTAGGACAGCCACTCCGACGGCCCAGCGGTGCGCGTCTTACGTGATTTACATCCCGCCGTCTGGCAGGGTCGGCACCGATCGAAGCCCATCGGAATACGGAGGATGGGGCGCAGTCGCCCGATGAGAGTCCTGCACATCATCTCCCGCCTCGGGCCGGAGGAGCCGAACAGCAACTGAGGCTGCTGCTGCGCCATTTGCCGGTGCGCTGTGACGTCATCGCCCTCTCGGGCCCCGGCGCCACCGCGCACGGCATTCGCGCGGACGGCATCCCGGTCACCCATGTGCCCCTGGGCGCCGGGCGCGAGCGGCAGCTCACCACGGTGCCCAGGCTGGTGCGGATCATCCGCTCCGGCGGCTACGACCTGGTGCACACCCATCTGTACCGGGCGTGTGTGCTCGGCCGGATCGCCGCCCGGCTGGCCGGGGTGCGGGCGGTCATCGCCACCGAACACAGCCTGGGCGAGCGGCGGATCGACGGCCGACCGCTCACGGCCGCCCTCCGCGCCCGCTATCTCGCCGCCGAGCGGCTGGGCTCGGCCACCGTCGCCGTCTCGGCCGCCGTCGCCGACCGGCTGCGCGACTGGGGTGTGCCCAACCCCCGGATCCATCTGGTGCCGAATGGGATCGACGCCCGCCACTTCCGCTTCGAACCGGCCGCCCGGGCGGCCGCCCGCGCCCGTCTCGGCCTCCCCGACCGGGCCTTCGTGGTCGGCGGGGTCGGCCGTCTGGTGGCGGACAAGCGGTTCGACGCGGCGGTGCGGGCCGTCGCCGAGGTGCCGGACACCCGGCTGCTGCTGGTCGGCGAGGGCCCCGAGCGCCCCGCCCTGGAGGACCTGGCCGCCCGGCTCGGCGTGGCCGACCGGGTGCGGCTGCTGGGCGAGCGCGACGGCGCGGTGGCCCCGCCGGACGACCGGCCCGCCGGGCTGCCCGGGCTGCTGGCCGCCATGGACGTGCTGGTCTCGCCGTCCACCGAGGAGGCGTTCGGCCTCGCGGCGCTGGAGGGGCTGGCGGCGGGGCTGCCGGTGCTGCACACCGTCTGCCCCGCCCTCGAGGAGCTCCCCGCCGGGACCGTCCCCGGCGCCCGCCGTATCGCCCCCGGCCCGGCCGCCCTCGCCGACGCCCTGCGCCGGCAGGCCGCCGCGGGCCCGCTGCGCTTCCCGGTCCCGGACGCCATCGACCGCTACGACATCGCCCGCGGCGCCCGCCGCCTGATGGACCTCTACGACCGCGCCACCACCTGCGGGCCGGACGGCTGTCTGCGGGTGTCCCCCATCAGCCGCCGGATGCCGCGGCGCGGCGCGCCCGCGGGCTGAGAGGGCTCGCGCGCCGTCAAGCGCGCCCCGCGGCCTCCGCGCGGTCGTCATCGGGCCCCGGGGCCAGGTCGCGGAGCAGCTCCAGCACATGCCGCAGGCCGGGGCGGTTGCCGGTGCCCGCACGGTTGACGGCGAAGACGGTCCGGGAGACGGGATGGACCAGCGGATGCAGGCTGACGGGCGCGGTGGTGTCCGGCAGCGCCATACGGGGCACCAGGGCGGCACCGGCTCCCGCCGCGACCAGGGCCGTCAGCACCGCGCCCGCCGAGGAGGCGGTGCGGGTGCCGGGCGTGGAGGGGACCGTACTGCGCGCGAGTTGGTTCTTCCAGAACTTCGACGAGGGCATCCTGCGCAGCGGTGTGCTCGACGGCGAGATCGTCTTCCCGGCCGGGGGCGTCGAGGAGCCCTTCGTGGACGCCGACGACATCGCCGAGGTCGCGGTCGCGGCGCTGACCGGGGACGGACACGCGGGCCGGAGCTACGAGATCACCGGGCCGAGGCTGCTGACCTTCGCCGAGGCGGCCGCAGAGATCGCCCGGGCGACGGGCCGCGCGGTGCGCTATGTGCCGGTCCCCGCCGAGGAGTACGGGGCCGCGCTGGTGCGCGACCACGGGCTGCCGGACGAGCTGGGGGCGTTTCTGACCGACCTGTTCGCCACCTTGCTGGACGGGCGCAACGGGACGCCGGTCGACCGGGGTCGGCGGGGACCAGACGGACAAGGTGGTGCGGCGCGGGCCCGACCAGGGGCCGGGACCGCGTCGATGTCCTGGGCCAGGCGGTAGGCGAGCGTCTCGTAGTTCACCCGCCAGCCGCGGAAGTGCGGCCACGCCTCCCGCGCGGCGCGCTCCATCGGATAGCCGTAGGTGCGCATCCGTTCCACCCCGCGCGGGAAGTCCTCGTAGCCGAGCCGGATCGGATCCTCCCGCTCCCAGCCGCGGAAGAGGTCGCCGATGTCGTCCGCCAGCTCGACCTGGGCGTAGCGGGCGAGGATCTGCGGACCCCGGGGCGGGGCGCCGGCCCGTCTCGCGGCGCTGGTAGGCGTTGTAGAGGGTGGGCAGATAGCCGATCGGCAGGCCGACCACGACGGGGCCGGTGGCCGCCGCACAGAAGTCGATGGCGGTCAGGCCGGCCCGGCGGCTGCTGGCGAAGCCGAGGGTGATCAGGCCGTGAACATCTCGGGATGGGTGCCGACGAATTCCCGCACCCCGGTCGCGGGGCTCCCGGTGATCGTCTCGATGTCGTCGGTCCGGCGGTCGTAGCGGTTCTCCGCGTGCAGCCGGGCCATGGTCGCCAGATGCTGAAAGACGTGGTCGGGCAGGCCCAGGGCCCGCAGATCGTGGTTGACCCAGGCTTCGTAGGAGACGTCCACATAGCTGACCGGCCGGCCGAGCGCGTCGGCGAACTCCGCGGCCATGGTGGTCATGCCGACGGAGGCCGGGCCGGTCAGATGGTAGGTCTTGCCGATATGCGAGGTGGGGTCCACCAGGATCTCCGTCACCACCGCGGCGACGTCCCCGGCCGCGACCGGGGAGGTGCGCCCGGTGCCGAACGGCAGCCGGATCGTGCCCTCCTGCGCGATGGAGGAGTAGACGAAGACCGAGAAGAGCGGATTCTCCATGAAGACGGTGGGCCTGAGATGGGTGACGGGCAGCCCGGACCAGTCGAGGGCCTGTTCGCCCAGCCATTGCAGCCGGTGCTGATCGGACTCCGTGGTGCTGGTGAAGTCCATCTGGGAGACCGTCATCTGCGACATGTTGACCAGCACTTCCAGCCGCGCGTATTCACGCGCGACCGCCGCCGTCGTCACGGTGGCCTCCAGGTACCCCGACGACACGCTCATGCCGAAGTACATCCGTCCGCAGCCGTCCAGCGCGCGGACCACGTCCGGGCGCGGGTCAGATCGCCCGCCACCACCTCCGCGCCCGTCGCCCGCAGCGCGTCGGCCCGCTCGTCCTCCCGGTGGACCATGGCCCGCACCGGCAGATCGCGCCGGCGCAGCTCCTCCACCACGGTGCGGCCGATGCCTCCGACGCTCCCCGCGGCGCCGGTCACCAGGATCGGTGCCGGGGCCATGGCTAGGAGACCAGCTTGTCGAGGGTGATGGGCAGTTCGCGGACCCGGACACCGGTGGCGTGGTGCACGGCGTTGCCGATGGCCGCGGCGGTGCCCACGATGCCCACCTCGCCGAGGCCCTTGGCCCCCATGGGGTTGGTGTACGGATCGGGCTCGTCCAGCCAGTGGGCCTCGACCGCGTGGACATCGGCGTGCGAGGCGATGTGGTACTGGGCGAAGTCGTGGTTGACCACATGGCCGAACCGCGGGTCGAGCACACTGTGTTCGTACAGCGCCATCGACATCCCCTGGGTCATCCCGCCGATGAGCTGGGAGCGGGCCGTCTTGGGGTTGATGACCCGGCCCACGTCGAACATCCCCAGCAGCCGCGTCACCCGCAGCTCACCGGTGTCCTCGTCGACCCGCACCTCGGCGAACTGGGCGCCGAAGCTGTGCATCGCATAGCGCTCGGCGTCCGGGTTGCCGCCGGCCATCTCCGCGGTGACCTCCAGCCCCTCCGGCGGCGCGATACCGCCGTGTTCGGACCGCAGCCGGGCCCGCAACCGGTCCGCCGCCTCCCAGATCGCGGTGCCCCAGCTGTTGATGCCGGCCGAGAACCCGGCGACCGACGCGGCCGGCAGCGCCGTGTCCCCGATCCGCATCTCCACCTGCCCGACCGGGACGCTCAGCGCGTCCGCGGCGATCTGGGTGAGCGCCGTCCAAGTGCCGGTGCCCATGTCGGCGGCGGCGATCCGCACCGTGTAGCGGCCGTCCGGGCCCATCCGGATGGTGGCCGCGTTTCCGGGGAAGCGGGGGGAGGGATACGTCGAGACGGCCACGCCGGTGCCCACCAGCCAGCGCCCCTCGCGGCGCGCCCGGGGGGTCGGGTCGCGGTGCTCCCATCCGGCCCGGCGGGCGCCCTCGCGCAGACAGGCGGTCAGATGACGGCTGGAGAACGGCAGCCCGGACTCCGGATGCACCTCCGGCTCATTGCGGACCCGGAACTCCACCGGGTCAAGACCGCAGGCGATCGCCATCTCGTCCATGGCCGACTCCAGCGCGTACATCCCCTGCGCCTCGCCCGGCGCCCGCATGATCGTCGGCACCGGGACATCCAGCGGGGCCAGCCGGTGGGTGGTGCGCCGGTGCGGTGCCGCGTACATCATCCGGGAGCAGACGCCCACCTGCTCCGCGTACCCCTTGGCCTTGGCGGTCTGCTCGATCACATCGTGGGCCAGCGCGGTGAGCCTGCCGTCCCGTCCGGCGCCCAGCCGGATCCGCTGGATCGACGCCGGACGGTAGCCGACCAGGGCGAACATCTGCTGCCGGGTGAGGGTGAACTTGACCGGCCGCCGCACGATCCGGGCGGCCATCGCGGCGAGGACGGCATACGCGTGGGGGTAGACCTTCGAGCCGAACGCGCCCCCGACATGCGGCGAGACCACCCGCACCCGCCCCGGCTCCAGCCCCAGCACCCCGGAGATCAGGGCCTGGCTCATGGAGACGCCCTGGGTGGAACAGCGCACCAGCAGCTCGCCGTTGAGCCAGGTGACCACGGCGGTGTGCGGCTCCATCGGGTTGTTGTGGTACATCGGCGTGGAGTACGTGGTGTCCACCATGGTCGGCGACGCCGCCAGCGCCGTATCGACGTCCCCCAGCACACTGTCGGCCGGCGAGCCGTCCTGCAGCTCTCCACCGCCGGTGCCGAAGGTGGCGGCGTGCACCGGGGAGTACAGGTCGTCGCGGTCGGCGCGCAGCACCACATCGGGGGGACGGCTCTCGTAGTCGACGCGGACGAGCCCCGCCGCGCGGCGCGCGGTCTCCAGGGACTCGGCGACGATCGCCCCGATGAACTGGCCGCGCCAGGCGACCTCGTCGGACTGCAGGACCGCGAGCTCCGGATCGTCGGGCCGGGTCAGCGTGGGGGCGTTGAGATGGCTGAGCACGGCCAGCACCCCCGGCTCCGCCTCCGCGAGCGAGCTGTCCACCCCGGTGACCCGCCCGGAGGCGATCGTGGACTGCAGCGGATACAGGTAGACGGGCTGGTCGAGGGGCCATTCATAGGCGTAGGTGGCGGTGCCGGTGACCTTCTGCGCGCCGTCGATGCGGTCCATCGGGACGCCGATGGCGTGGGGGCGGGCTGTGACGTGGCTCATCGCGCCTCCTCCAGCAGCTCCAGCAGGGTGGCGACCATCGTGTTGCGGGCGAGCGGGACCTTGAAGGCGTTGCCCGGCAGCGGCCGCGCCGCGGACAGCTCGGCCGCGGCCGCGTCCACGAAGCTCTCCCGGGTCGCGGGCGCGCCGCGCAGCACCGCCTCGGCCGTGATGGCCCGCCAGGGCTTGTGCGCCACCCCGCCCAGCGCGATGCGCGCGTCCCGTACCGCCCCGTCGGTGACCTCCAGCGAGGCGGCGACCGAGACCAGTGCGAAGGCGTACGAGGCGCGGTCGCGCACCTTTCGGTAGCGCGAGCGCAGCGCGGCGTGCGGGGGCGGCAGCTCCACCCCGGTGATCAGCTCACCGCGCTCCAGGACGGTGTCGCGCTCGGGGTTGGCCTCCGGCAGCCGGTGCAGGTCGGTCAGCGGGATCCGCCGCTCGGACGCCGGGCCCGCCACCGTCACGACCGCGTCCAGCGCGGCCAGCGCGACGGCCATGTCCGAGGGGTGGGTGGCCACACAGGTGGGGGAGGCGCCCAGGATCGCCATATCGCGCTGATAGCCCTCCATGGCCGAGCAGCCCGCGCCCGGTATGCGCTTGTTGCAGGCGGTGGTGACGTTCTGGAAGTACGGGCAGCGGGTGCGCTGCAGCAGATTCCCGCCGGTGGTGGCGAGGTTGCGCAGCTGGCCCGAGGCGCCCGAGAGCAGCGCCTGGGAGAGCACCGGATAGCGCCGCCGGACCCGGGAGTCGGCGGCCAGATCGCTGTTGGGCACGGCCGCGCCGATCCGCAGCCCGCCGTCGGGCAGCTCCTCGATCCGGTCGGAGGTGAGCCGCCGGACGTCGATCAGCAGCTCCGGGGTCGCCACCTCCAGCCGCATCAGATCGACCAGATTGGTCCCGCCGGCCAGATAGGCCGCCTCGGGCTCCTCGACCAGGGTGGTGACGGCGGCCGACACCTCATCGGCGCGCTCATAGCGAAAGGGCCTCATCGGTGTGCCACCTCCGCGATCGCCGGGACGATGTTCGCGTACGCGGCGCAGCGGCACAGGTTGCCGCTCATCCGCTCGGCGATCTCCTCGTCGTCGAGCACCACATCGGTGGCGCCCAGATCCTTGCTCGCGGCACTCGGCCAGCCCTCCCCGGCCTCCTGCAGCATGCCGGCCGCCGAGACGATCTGACCGGGTGTGCAGTAGCCGCACTGGAAGGCGTCATGGGCGATGAAGGACTGCTGGAGCGGATGCAGCTCACCGTTGGTGAGCCCCGCCGCCGTAACGATGTCCGCGCCCTGGTGGGCGACGGCCAGCGCGAGGCAGCCGAGGATCCGGCGGCCGTCGAGCAGCAGGGTGCAGGCCCCGCACTGTCCGTGGTCGCAGCCCTTCTTGGGGCTGGTGTTCCCCAGCTGCTCGCGCAGGGCGTCCAGCAGCGTCGTACGGGTGTCGACGGTGAGGCGGTGCTCGGTCCCGTCCACCCGGAGCTCGATCTCCAGGTCCATGGTCCCTACCCTTGATCGTCGTCCGTCGGAACGTCACGCGGCACCCCCATTCTCGGACATATAGGCACGGATCGCCCGTTCGGCGGTATGGCCACACCGATGGCGGGCCGCGGCTCGCGCCCGGCCGACGCCGGTGGACGGGGCCGCGGCCCCCGGGTCAGGGTCTTCTTCAGGTGCGCTGGATCACGGCTTCCAGATGGGGCAGATAGTGGTCCATACGATCCCGCTTGGTGAGCAGATACGGGAGGTTCTCCTTGTGCGGAGTCATCAGCAGCGGCACCTGCTCGCTGACCCTGACGCCATGCCGCAGCAGCGCGTCCCGCTTCTGGGGGTTGTTGGACAGCAGCCGCACGGAGCGCACCTCGAGGTCGTGCAGGACATCCGCCGCCACCTTGTAGTCCCGGGCGTCCGCCGGCAGGCCGAGGGCGAGATTGGCCTCGACGGTGTCGAGCCCCTCCGCCTGGAGCTTCATCGCCTGGAGCTTGGCGAGCAGCCCGATCCCGCGTCCTTCATGACCCCTCAGATAGACGAGAACGCCCCGGCCTTCGGCCACGATCGCCTTCAGCGCCGCGGAGAGCTGGTCGCCGCACTCGCAGTGACGGGAGCCGAACGCGTCTCCGGTGAGGCACTCCGAATGCAGGCGGGTAAGCGCTTCCTCACCGGTGACATCGCCGTATACCAGCGCCATTTGTTCATCACCGCGAACGAGGTCCCGATAGCCGATCGCGAGAAAGTCGCCATGCTTCGTGGACAGCCGGACATTCACCACTCGTTCGACACCCGAGGGGCGGGCGTCGACATCGAACACGCCATCACTTTCTGTCATGTCCCGATCTTATCTGGAAAACCACCGCCCTTGTACAGGAGAATGACAAAGCCGGGGGAACAAGCTGTCCGGCCGACACAGGAAAGGTCCATGAGATATGAGCGGTTCGGGAACGCGCCCGCAGGTCGGCACGGTGTTGCCGACACAGACGACGGAGGAAGTGCGGGCCGACCGGGCCGAAGTCGCCGTGCTTCCCGTGGGCAGCTTCGAACAACACGGCGCATTTCTTCCACTGGCGACCGACACGGTCATCGCCGGCACGATCGCAGGCGAGATCGCGGCCGCCTATCCGGTGCTCCATCTGCCCCCGGTGACGATCTCCTGCTCCCATGAACATGCGGCCTGGCCAGGCACGATCTCCCTGTCCGCGGCCACCCTCTACGCCGTGGTCCGCGATATCGCGGACTCGCTGAGGCGCTCGGGTATACGCGGTCTGATTCTGGTGAACGGACACGGCGGGAATTACGTACTGCGCAACATCGTGCAGGAATCCGCCGGGGGTGACTTCGGTATGGCGCTATTCCCCGGATCGGCGGACTGGGATGCCGCCAGAACGCGCGCCGGAGTACGCACCCCGTCCAACAGCGATATGCATGCGGGGGAACTGGAGACATCCATACTCCTGCATGCCCATCCAGAACTCGTCCGGCCCGGTCATGAAACCTCCGACTGGATATCCGACGATCGGAAACATCTGCTCACCCTCGGTATGTCCGCCTATACGGAGTCCGGCGTCATCGGCCGGCCGTCCAGGGCGTCCGCGAATAAGGGAAAGGAAGTGCTGGCCGGGCTTGTCGATTCCTTCGCCGAGTATCTTTCCCTGGTCGGTGCCGAGAAGGAGGCGTGATGACCTTGTCGGAAACGGAAGAGGCCTGGGAGCGGCTGTGCTCCGTCCGGAGCGAGGCGGATGCCGAGGACGCCGGTCTGGTCCGGGGCCCGGACGGCAGGCGGCGGTGGAGTGAGCCCGCCTCGCCGGAGGCCCGGCTCCTGGTCGACCGCTATCTCCCGCTGTGCCTGGCCGGACCGCGGCTGACGATCGCTCAGCTCGGTCAGAGTCTGGACGGATTCATCGCCACCCGCACCGGCGACGCCGACTATGTCACCGGCGAGGAGGACCGCCGCCATCTCCACCGGCTGCGCGCCCTGGCCGACGCGGTGGTCGTCGGGGCCGGCACCGCCGTCGCGGACGACCCCCAGCTCACCGTCCGCGCCTGCGCGGGCACCCACCCGGTACGGGTCGTCCTCGATCCCCGCGGACGGGTGCCGCTCGACCGACGCGTGTTCACCGATGGCTCAGCTCCGACCCTGTGGGTGGTGGGCGCCACCGGCGAGCGCCGGCCGGCGCCGCCGGACGGGGTGGAGCTGCTGACGCTCACGGAGCCCGACGCCTTTGCCCCCCACCAGCTGGTGCGGGCGCTCGCGCGGCGCGGACTGGGCCGGGTGCTCATCGAGGGCGGCGGCGTCACCGTGTCCCGCTTTCTGCATGCGGGGGCGCTGCACCGGCTCTATGTCACCGTGGCCCCGGTGCTGCTCGGCGACGGCATCCCCGGGCTGCGCTTCGACGGGACGCCGGTCATGCGGGACGCGCTGCGCCCGCCCGTCCGCCGCTCGACCCTCGGCGAGGACACCCTCTTCGAACTCGACCTGTCGGCCCCGCAGCCGGGCGCCCCACTGGACGGCCAGCACCGCGACACCGGGGAGGCTCGCGGCGAAGGTGAGCACCCCGTAGACCACGGCCACGGTCAGCCCCTGATTCGCGCCCAGGCCCGCGGCGCCGAAGGCCCAGGCGGTGACGCCCTCGCGGGGGCCCCAGCCGCCGACGTTCAGCGGCAGCGCCATGGCGATCAGGGCGAGCACCATCAGGGGCAGCAGCTCGGTCAGCGGAGCGTCTGACCCCGCGGCCCGGGCGGCGAGGACGAACGTCGTCAGATGCCCGGCCAGCACCACGACCGAGGAGACCACCACCCCCGGCCAGCTTCCCCGGGCCAGCAGCCCGCGGCGCGCCTCGGCCAGCGCGCCGCGGACCGCGCCCCGCCGCCGCAAGGTCACCGGCGCCGCGCGGCGGCGCCGGACGGCCACGGTCACGAGCAGTGCGACGCACCCCGCGAGCACTGCGGCCCAGGCCGTCCGGCCGCCGAGGCCGCCGGCCGGCCGGCCCAACTGCTCCAGGGCCAGGGAGGGGTGGGCCAGCAGAATCGCCACCCCCACCGCGATCAGCACCACCTGGCCCGCGACCCGCTCCAGCACCACCGCGCGTACGCCCCGGCCGACATCCCCCGCGTCCCGCCCGTGCCGCACCGCCCGATGCACATCGCCGAGGACCCCACCGGGCAGCGCGGCGTTGAGGAACAGCGCGCGGTAGTAGTCGGCGACGGCCGGGCCCAGCGGCAGCCGGATCCGCAGCCCCCGCGCCACCAGACACCAGCGCCATGCGCTGAAGACCGTGGTGAGCAGGCCGAGGCCGAGCGCCGCCAGCAGGGTCAGGCCGTCGATGGTGTGCAGGCCGTCCACAAAGGCCCCGGTGCCCAGCCGCCACAGCACCACCCCGAGGATGGCGACGCCCGCGGCCGCCCCGAGCCGGGCCCGCAGCGCGGCGGTCACGCGGCCGCCCCCATCGTGCGGGACGCGGGCAGCGCCAGCAGATCGCGGTGGTGCACCACCACCCGCAGCGCGCCCGTCGCGGCGATCGCCAGCCGGCGGCGCAGATACGCCTCGGCGCGCCCGGCCAGCTCCGGCCGGTGCTCCACGGCCGCGCCCACCCAGCCCCGCAGCCACTCGGCCGTCAGCGCGGCCTGCTCGGCGCCGAGCGTCCAGGGGCTGGCATGGGTGCGTACCGTCGCGCCGTACCGGGCGAACGTCTCGGAGGCCACCGCCATCGCGTCCGGGCCCACCAGCAAGCCGCGCCGCTGATGGGCGTTGAACGCCTCGGCGATCTCCGCGTCCAGCGGATCGGCCGGGGTGATCTCGACCCGCCCCACCACGGACAGCGCCAGCAGCGCCGGGCACTGGGCCGCGGCGCAGGCCGCGGCGATCCCGTCCACCTCCTCGGCGGTGAGCACGTCCAGCAGCGCGGACGCCGTCACCAGCGAGGCGCCGTCCAGCGTGCTCGCGGTCAGCCGGGCGAGGTCGCCCCGCGCCGTGGCGATGGTGATGCGGCTGCCGTCGGCGGCCGCCCGGGGCATCCGCAGGGCCGCCCGGTCCAGCAGATCGGGGTCGCGGTCATGCAGGATCCACAGCTGCGGGCCGCTCAGCCGGGGCGCCAGCCAGCGCCCCATGGAGCCGGTGCCGCAGCCCAGATCGTGGATCACCAGCGGCGGGCCGGACAGCCGGGGGCGGAGCTCCTCGATGAGTTCGGGGGAGCGGGCCGCCGCGTCGGCGCTCTCCCGCAGCTCCAGCCAGTCGGGGGTGTAACGCGGTACGTCGGTCGTCTTCACGCGGCCCTCCGCGGTTCGTCTCGGAGCTCTTCCAGCGCACCGGCCAGGTTCCGGGTGGTGTTCTCCCACCCGGCCAGCGCGGTGCGCCGCTCGTGCGCGGCGGCGGTCAGCCGGCGGCGGATATCGGGGTCGCCCAGCCAGCGGCGCAGCGCCGCGGTGAGCGCCCCGGGGTCGTCCGGGTCGATGAGCATGCCCGGCACCCTGCCGTCGGGGGCCTGCCCGATGGCCTCGGGCACCCCGCCGACGGCCGTGGCCAGCACCGGGATCCCCCGGGCGAGCGCCTCGGTCACCGCCATGCCGTAGGTCTCGGCGTACGAGGCGAGCACCATCGCGTCGGCACCCGCGTAACCGGCGTCCAGCTCGGCGCCGGTCCTCGCGCCGAGCAGCCGCACCCGGTCGCCCACGCCCAGCTTCTCGATCAGTTCCCGGAGCCGGGCGGTGTACTCCGGGTCCTGGTCCAGGGCCCCCGCACAGTCGCAGGTCCAGGGCAGATCGGGGATCTCCGCGAGCGCCTCCACCAGCCGCAGCTGCCCCTTGCGCGGGGTCACCGAGGCCACGCACAGCAGCCGTGAGCCCGCGCCGCCCGAGGCGGCGAGCGGGGCGATATCGGCGCCGGGCGCCGCCACATGGACCCGGTCGGGCACCAGCCCGTGCAGATCCACCAGCCGCCCGGCCGCCCAGGCGCTGGTGGCCACCACCGCCCGCGCCGAGCGCAGCGTCCGGCCCTCCAGCGCCGTCAGCTCCGCGGCCCGGCCGGGGGCGAGCCCCGTCTCGTCACCCAGTGGCAGATGCACCAGCACCGCCAGCCGCAGCCGCTGGGCCTGCGGGACGACGATGGCGGGGAGCGCACAGGCGACCAGCCCGTCGAGCAGGACGGCCGTGCCGTCCGCCAGCCCGGCCAGGATCCGGGTCAGCTCGGCGCGGGCGGCGGGGCCCGGCCGGGGCCAGTCACCCTCGACGGCGTGCTCCTCGACCCGCCAGCCGGCGCCGGGCAGATCCCGGCAGATCCGCCGGTCGTAGACGTTGCCGCCGCTCGGCGCGGCCGGGTCGGCCACGGCGCCGGGCATCACGATGTGCACCGTGGGCGGTGCGGCCGGGCTCATAGGCCGCGCTCGTAACTCGCCCAGGCGACATGCGACTCATGCAGGGTGACCACGATCCCGGACAGCCCGCGGGCGCCCTCGCCCAGCGCCCCGGAGGCCACCCGTTCGGCGAGGCGGTCGGCGATCACCTTGGCGAGGAACTCGGTGGAGGTGTTGATCCCCTCGAAATCGCGTTCGTCGTCGAGATTGCGATAGCTGAGCGCGCCGCACACCTCCCCGAGCTCACGGGTGGCCAGGCCGATGTCGACGACGATGTTGTCGTCGTCCAACTCGGCACGGCGGAAAGTGGCGTCCACGAGGAACGTCGCCCCGTGCAACCGCTGTGCGGGTCCGAAGACGTCCCCGCGGAAACTGTGAGCGATCATGATGTGATCGCGGACGGTGATGCTGAACAACGGATGACCCTCCAGATACGGCGCGTCGGGCCCTCAGCCGGGGCACGCCCTCTAGTACGGCCGTCACGTTCCCCGTGTTCAGACGGATGACACGACAGATTCCGCGTCGTAGCGAACCCGGTGGCACAGTCCCGGAATCTCCCCGGAGGCGAGCCCCGGCAGCACCTGGGGCAGCTCCTCGAAACCGCATTCGCCGGTGACGAGGGCGTCGAAGGCCGGATCGGCGAGCAGTTCGAGCGCCAGCGCCATCCGGTCGCCGTAATCGCGGCGGGTGCCCCGGGCCGGGGAGACCGTCCCCACCTGGCTGGCCCGCACCGTCAGCCGGCGGGAGTGGAAGGCTTCCCCAGCGGCAGGCTGATCCGCCGGTCCCCGTACCAGCTCAGCTCCAGCACGGTGCCCTCCGGGGCGAGGAGTTCCAGCGAGCGCGCGAGCCCCTGTTCGGTGGCGCTGGCGTGCACGACCAGATCGAGGTCGCCCGCAGCCTCCCCGGGGAGCGCGAAGTCCACCCCGAGCGCCCGCGCGATCTCCGCGCGCGCCGGCTCGGCGTCCACCAGTTGCACCCGTACGGCGGGGAACCGCGCCAGCACCGCCGCCACGGAGGCACCCACCATCCCGGCCCCCACCACGGCGATCCGATCGCCCAGCAGGGGCGCGGCGTCCCATGCCGCGTTCACCGCGGTCTCCACCGTGCCCGCCAGCACGGCGCGCGGGGCGGGCACGCCCTCCGGCACCGGGGTCACCGCGCTCGCCGGGACCACATAGCGGGTCTGATGCGGATACAGACAGAAGACGGTGCGCCCCAGCAGGGACGCCGGCCCCTCCTCGACCAGACCCACGTTGAGATAGCCGTACTTGACCGGCCCGGGGAACTCACCGTCCTGGAACGGCGCGCGCATCGCGGTGTGCTGACTCACCGGTACGCCACCGCGGAAGACCAGCGTCTCCGTACCGCGGCTCACCCCCGAGCACAGCGTGCGCACCACCACGTCCTCGGGCCCGGGGACGGGCAGGGCCACCTCCCGTATCTCGCCACGGCCGGGGGAGCGGAGCCAGAAGGCGCGGGCGGTGCGCGTCATACGACGTTCTCCAAAGGGGCTGAACAATCGGGCGGTGGCTCACGTACCGGTGACCATGAAGCCGCGAACACGGTACGCGGCACCCATCCACTCCGCCACACAGCCCGGAGGGTGCACGGTGGCCCTGAACAATCCCTACAACACGACGCTGGTGCGGAACGAGACGGCCGCGGGCGCGGCCGCACAACTCCTGCTGCTCGTGCTGCTCGGCACGGCGATCGACCTGGGACCCGTGGGCTGGCTGACCGGCCTGGCCTTCGCGGTCGCCACCTGGGCGGTGCTCACCCGCGCCCTGTCGCGGTCCTGGCTCGTCTCCTTCGGCGCGGCCAACCGCGTCACCCTCGCGCGGGCCACGCTCGTGGGCGGGGTGACCGCGCTGGTCGCGGACTCCTTCGAGAGCCCGCCGCCGGTCACCGTGCTGGTGGCCCTCACCGCGGTCGCGCTGCTGTTGGACGCGGTCGACGGCCAGGTGGCCCGCCGCACCGGCACCTCGTCCTCGCTGGGCGCGCGGTTCGACATGGAGGTCGACGCCGTCCTCATCCTGGTGCTCAGCGTCTATGTGGCCACCTCGCTCGGCCCCTGGGTGCTGCTGATCGGCACCATGCGCTACGCCTTCGTCGCCGCGGCCCGGGTGCTGCCCTGGCTGAACGGACAGCTCCCCCCGAGCACGGCCCGCAAGACGGTGGCCGCACTCCAGGGTGTGCTGCTGCTGATCGTCGGCGCCGACGTCCTGCCCTATGCGCTGGCGTTCGGCGCCGCCCTGCTCGCCCTGACCCTGCTCAGCTGGTCCTTCGCCCGCGACATCAGGTGGCTGTGGCGCACCCGGGACAGCCGGGCCGAGGTGACCGCGGGGGCCCGGTGAGGGCGGCGTCGCCGACCGGCCCGCCGCTCTACCAGGGGAGAGTGCCCTCGCTCTACCAGGGGAGAGTGCCCTCGATGTCGAAGTACCCACCCGTCGGGCCGTCGGGCCCCACCTGGGCCATCCGGACGATGATCTCGGCGCCCTCCTCGACCGTCTGGTGGCCGGTGTGCGCGTTGAGGTCCGTCGCGGTGTAGCCGGGCTCGACGGCGTTGATCCGCATCTGCGGGAACGCCTTCGCGTACTGCACGGTGAGCATGTTCACCGTGACCTTCGACGCCGGATAGCTGACCCCCGGATAGGCGTGCGTCGGGGTGTCGGGGGTGGAGACCCGGTCCAGCGAGGCCAGCCCGCTGCTGACATTGACCACGACCGGGGCGGCGGACCGCCGCAGCAGCGGCAGGAAGGCGTGGGTGACCCGCACCACGCCGAAGACGTTCGTCTCGAACACCTTCCGCATCATGTCGGCGGTGACCTCCGCGGCGCCGATCACCCCGCCGTCCGGCGTCCGCTCCTCGACACCGGCGTTGTTGATCAGCACATCCAGTCCGCCGTCGGCCTCGATGGTCTTGGCGGCGGCGGCCACGGACGCGTCATCGGTGACATCGAGGACGACCAGCCGCGCCCCCAGCCGCTCGGCGGCCCGGCGGCCGCGCTCGGCGTCCCGGCTGCCGATGTAGACGGTGTGTCCCGCGGCGATCAGACGGCGGGCGGTCTCGAAGCCGAGACCCTTGTTGGCTCCGGTGATAAGTGTTGTCGTCATGTCTCCAGGCTGCGTCCGGGGCGGGCGGGCAGCCAGGTGCCCCGTCTTCCTGGGACCGCGAGTACCAGGAAGGGCCCCCGGGCGGCGGTGCACACTGGTGGTCATGGCGACCACGGAGTTCGGGCAGGCGGTACGGCGTTGGCGGGACCGGGTCCCGCCGGAGGCCGCCGGGCTGCCGTCCGGCGGCCAGCGGCGCGCGGCCGGGCTGCGCCGCGAGGAGCTGGCGATGCTGGCCGGGATCTCCGTCGACTACGTCACCCGCCTCGAACAGGGCCGGGCCTCCCATCCCTCGACCCAGATCGTCGAGGCCCTGGCCAGGGCGCTGCGGCTGTCGGGGACCGAGCGCGGCCATCTCTTCCGGCTGGCCGGGCTCGCGCCACCGGGCCCGGAGACGGTGCCGGCCTACATCACCCCGAGCGTCCAGCGGCTGCTGGACCGGCTGACCGGCACACCGGTCGCCGTGAGCGACGCGTCCTGGACGCTGCTCATGGCCAATCCGCCGTATGTGGCCCTGAGGGGCGATCCGTCCCGGTGGCGCGGCAACGAGCGCAACGGAGTCTGGCGCCACTTCGTCTGCGAGGACAGCGGATCCCGGCAGACGCATGAGGACCGCACCGAGTTCCAGGCCGCGCTGGTCGCCGATCTCCGCACGGCCGCCGCCCGCTACCCGGCCGACCAGCGGCTGCGGCGGCTGGTCGCGGAACTGCGCGCCAACAGCGAGCGGTTCGCCGAGCTGTGGGACTCCGGCACCGTCGGCCACCACGAGGCGTCGCGCAAGACCATCGACCATCCGCGGGTGGGCTCGCTGACGCTGGACTGCGATGTGCTCACGGTGGCGGGCAGCGATCTGCGCATCGTGGTCTACACCGCCGAGCCCGGCACCGAGGATGCCGAACGCCTCGCCCTGCTCACCGTGCTCGGCACCCAGACGCTCACCGGCTAGCCCGTCCCTCGTACGGCGGTGCGAGCGGGGCCGGATCTGGGAACCAGGCCCATATGTTTTTCATATTTGCGTAATTGGATCGCTGCGTTCCGTAAGATTTTAAGCTCATCCGATGCACGAACCGGCGTCCGTGAGCGCTATCTGAAACAGAGAGCGCAACACCGCGCACTCGCGGGGCGTGTGGGGGCCACCCCTCGTACAACGAACAGAAGGACAACGACGTCCGTGAATCTTCAAACCGTGGTGAACGTCGTCACCGCCGTACTCGTCGCGCGGGTATTCGGCAGTGACGCCATCGCCCTCCTGCGCCGCGCGGCCGCGATGGGAGTCCGCGTCGGCGTATCGGAACTGCATCGCAGCGACCGGGAGGGAGGGGAGCGGTGACCAACGAATTCCTGCGCTCGCGCGAGACCACCTCGATGACACCCGGACTCCCCGCGGACTTCCGCGCCTTCCACCAGCTCCACCGGAAGGCGTACATCGACCGGGCCGTGGTCTACCTCGGCAACCACGCGGACGCCGAGGAGGCCGTCGACGCCGCCTTCGAACAACTCCTGCGCTGCTGGCCCAAGGTGCTGACCATGGAGAACCCGGCCGCCTACGCCTGGAAGGTCATGAAGAACCGGGCCGTCGACCTCGCCCGCGCCCGCAACCGCGGCCCCGCCCTCCTGGACAACGCGACCTTCGAGACCGCGCTGCTCAGGGACGCGGTCGACCCCATCGCCGTACTCGAGGAGAGCCTGAACCTCTACCAGGCCATCAAGAGACTCCCCGAGCGCCAGCAGGACGTGGTCATCCTGCTCCACTGCCGCGGCTACAGCGTCGCCGAGACCGCCACCCACCTCGGCATCACCGAGGCCGGCGTCCGCTCCACCGCCCGCTACGCCCGCCGCCGTCTGCAACAACTCCTGGCCAAGGAGGACCGATGACCTCAGCCATTGACCGCATCCTCGCGCGGGCCCTGCTCAACCCCACCCCTCCCGTCGACTTCGAGGCCGCCGAGGCCCGGCTCGCCATCCGCCACGCCGACCCGGGAGGCGCCCCACCCCAGGAGCGCCCTCCACGGCACGCCCAGCGGACACCCGCGGCCGCGGGGGCCGCGGCGCCGGGCGTGGACGAACGGATGGCGCAGGACCTGCACACCCTGTGCGAGGCGATCATCGCCCGCCCCGATGCCCTGACCCAGCTACGGGACTTCCTCACCCGCCGCATCCTCGAACCGCCCGGCTCCCGGGTCCTCGGATGCGTCCTGCAACTGGCCGGACATGAGGACCACGCCCAGTTCTGGTGGCAGTTCGCCGCCGGCGCCGGTGACCCCGCCGCCGCGTACTGCCTCTACCTCCACCACATGGCCCTGGGCGAGGACGGCCAGGCGCACGCCTGGCTGGAGTGGTGGCACGAGCAGGCGGGCCACGACATCCCGCCGGTCACCGACACCGTGGAGGACTGGGCCGCCACCGACCATGAGATGGCCGCCGCCCTCCGCATCCTGCACGGCCTGAAACGGGAACAGGAGGTGCCGCCCGCCACCACGGCCGTCATCCACTACGTCGCCCGGGCCGTCGACTTCACCGACGACCCCGACATCGATCTCCCCCTGCCCGAACCGGGGTTCGCCGACCGCATCGAAGACCTCACCGCCACCGAGACCACCACGGCCGGCACGCCCTCGCCCGACCGGGCCGTACTGCCCGAGCGGCCGCGCAGCGGTTCCCCCGCGTAGCGCCTCACCCGCGTATCACCAGGTGAAGGCGAGTGGCTTACCCGGTCGGCCGGGGGCCGGCACCGGGCCGGTGTGCCGGACACATCCCTTGCCGGGAGCGCCGACCTCCGCCGTCGGCCAGTTGGCCTCTTGCGGTCGACGACGGAGAAGTAGCCGTCGTCGTCGGTGTAGCCGAGGTCCCCGGTGTGCCACCGCAGGTCCCGCACGATCGCCAGGGTCGCGGCCGGATTCCGGTGGTAGCCCGGGAACATGATGTGCGGCAGCCGCGGCCGGGCCGCAGCCCGGTGAAGGAGTCGACCATGGTGTGGTCCTCAGCTTTCTGGGGGGAGGGCCTGATGGGGCGGGGGCCGGTGGACGAGCCAGTCGCGGTGCCGGGCGAAGTGGTCGGGACGGCGGGTGCGCAGCTCCGCGCGGGCGGTGGCCAGCGGCGGCCCGGTGGGGGCCAGCGTCATCCGTGCCGAGACCTCCCAGCGTCTGCCGTGGTGGGCGTCGATCCGCGCCAGGACCGTGAGCGGCCGCTCGACGGGCACCGGGCGCAGATACTCGACCGCCAGGGACTTGGTGACCAGCCGCGGCTCGGTGCGCAGGGCGGCCATGGCGAGCACGTCGTCGAAGACCGCGGCGATCCAGCCGCCGTGCGCCACATCCGGGCCGCCGTGCCAGGAGTGTGCGCAGACGACGTCGAACCGCAGGTCGCGGTCGCGCGCGCCGGCGGCCTCCACGCCCAGTCGGCAGACGTCGTCCGGGGCGCAGCCGCCGCACAGCAGCCGGCCCGACGCGGACGGCTCGATCGCGAACGCGTCGGCATCGTGGGCGTCAGCCATGGGCCGTTCCCCCGGCGTGGGTGACGCGTCCCGCCTCCCGGCGCATGGCCTCGACCACCGCGCCGGACGCCTCGATCGTGCCGCGCCGAAGCGCCTCGTCGCGGCAGGCGGCCGAGCGGTCGAACGGCACCCGTACGGCGCCGCCGCCCTCGGCGGGACGGGTCGCCCGGACCGCGTCGGCGAAGGCGGCCACCCGTCGGCGGTAGTCCTCCGGGTCGGTCAGTACACCGGGGTCCACCAGCACGACGAGGAAGCCGCGGTCCCGGACCCCCGGTGGGTCGGGGGCCGCCCCGGCCATCATGCCCAGTAGCTGGACGACGATCGCCGGCCCGGAGCCCTTGTGCCCGCCCCACACCCCGAACGCGCCCTCCGGCGCGGCGGCCGGGTCGAGCGTCGGGGCGCCGGTGGCGTCGTACGCCCGGCCCGGCGCGAGCTCCGCGCCGAGCCGGGCCTTGAGCAGCACCTCGCCGTACATGACCGACGCGGTGCCGATGCCCCGGATGACCGGCGCCGGGGTGGACGGGAAGCCGAAGGCGATCGGATTGGTGCCGAACCGGCCCTCGGTGCCGCCGTGCGGTGCCACCACCGCGGGCCCGCTGCCCGCGATCATCCCGGCGAGCCCGGCGTCCGCCGCCTTCTCGAGGTAGTACGAGAACATGCCGGTGTACCAGGTGTCGCGGGCGCCGACGGCCGCGATGCCGTGCGCACGGGCCTTGTCCACGGCCAGGTCCAGCGCGCGCATGCCGACGAGATAGCCGGCCTGGTCGCCGCCGTCGAGGGTCGCGGACACCGCGGTCTCGGCGACGACCCGGATCGGGCCCGGGGGCTCGGGGGCGGCGCGGATGCGCTCCACCACGGACAGCGCGCGGGCGAGCCCGCCGAAGGACAGGCCGCGCAGTTCGCAGTCGAGCAGGTGGTCGGCGATGATTCCGGCCTCGGCCGCGGTGTGCCCGGCCCAGGTCAACGCCGCGGAGACGAGCGCGTGGGCGTCGGAGGGCGTCAGTGTGGTCATGGGTGGGTGCTGTCGGGTCATCAAGGGACCTTCCGTCAGCGGTGAGATCGGGAGGTTCGCCGCTCAGGCGGCCGCGAGGTGGCGGTAGCCGCTCCGGAAGAACAACAGCGGGGACGCCTCGGCGCGGGCGTCGAGATCGTCGACGTGGCCGATGACGATGTGGTGGTCACCGGCGTCGTGGACGGCCTGGATCGTGCAGCCGATCCACGCCACCACGCCCTCGATGACCGGATCCCCGTGCGGCCCCGGCCGCCAGGCCACGCTCGCGAACTTGTCCCCGCCGGACGTCGACAGCGCGCGGCAGATCTCCTCCTGGCCGGCGGCGAGGACGTTCACACAGAAGGTGCCGCGGTCGGCGATGGCCGGGAACGTCGATGAGCTCTTGCCCGGCAGGAACGCCACCAGCGGCGGGTCGAGCGAGACGGAGGTGAACGACGAGACGGCCATACCCACCGGATTGCCGTGCGCGTCACGGGAGGTGATCGCGGTGATGCCGCTGGCGAAGTGGCCCAGAACGGACCGGAACCGGGTGGGATCCGGGCCCTGTCGCGCGGAGCGAGGGAAGTGATGTGTAAGCATGCTGAGATGATATAAGCATACGTCCATATTGCAAGAGAGCTGATGCACTGGGTCGGGGGCCGTGCCATTACGCTGCAGACGTGACAGACCCGCTGCCGTACATCAGCCCCCTGAACGACGACCGGACCCCGCCGCGGGCGGCCACGGGCATGGACGAGGCGTCCTCGCTGATCGACGCGGCCTTCCGGCTCGAGCGAGCGGTCACCCGGATCGGAAACAGCCGGCTGCGGCCGTGGAACATGACGCTGTCCAGCTATACGGCGCTGCGGATCATCGCCGACCAGCCCCAGCTCACCCTCGCCCAGCTGGCCCGGCGCTGCTACGCCCGCCCGCAGACCATGACCCGCATCGTCACCCAGCTGGAGAACCGCGGCTTCGTGGCCCGCGGCTCGCATCCGGAGAGCGAACGGGCACTGTCGCTGAAGGTCACCGACGCGGGCCAGGCCGCGCTGACGGAGATGGGTGCCGAGGTACTCAAGATCAGCGACACTCTGAACGCCACGCTCGGCCCGGACGACATCGCGGCGGCCGACCAGCATCTGCGCCGGGCCGCGCTCGTCGTCGAGAACGAACTGCGGGAGATGAAGCGGCCGGAGAGCGATGGATGAGCCGGGCGGCTTCGGCTCCCGGACATGACGACGGAAGCCGGCGGCCGGAGAAGGTCTCCGGCCGCCGGCTCCCGCTTCTCTGGGCGCGTGACCCCGTCAGTGCTGGGCCACGAGATCCTTGAGCGCGATGTTGAGTTCGAGGACGTTCACCCGCGGCTCGCCGATGAAGCCGATGACGCGGCCCTCGGTCTTGTCCTCGACCAGCTTCTCCACCTGGGCGACGGACAGCCCGTTCCGCTCGGCGACCCGGTGGACCTGGATCTCGGCGTACCGCGGGGAGATGTCCGGGTCCAGGCCGGAGCCGGAGGACGTCACCGCGTCGGCGGGGACCTGGGACGGCCTGACGGTGTAGCCGGGCACCGAGTTGTTCTTGACGACCGCGGCCTTGGCGTCCTTGACCTGCTGGAGGAGGTCCTTGCTGTCGGCGGAGAGGTTGGTGGCCCCGGACAGCAGCAGCGTGTACTGGGTGTTGACGCTGTTGGCGCCGAGGCCGTTCGCCGGGCGTCCCTGGAACCACTTCGGATCGGGATCCGGGGTCTGCTGACCCTTCTTCAATGGCAGGTTGTACGGCTGCCCGATCAGCGAGGAGCCGACGACCTTGCCGTTCGCCGTGATCTCGGAGCCGTTCGCCTTGTCGTGGAACAGCCCCTGGGCGATGCCGGTGACCACCAGCGGATAGATGACGCCCGTGACCAGGGTCAGTACGAGAAGGGCCCGCAGGCCGGCCCCGAACAGCCGGGCGGTGTTCATGACGGAATGGTTCATGGCGGTCAGCCGATCCCGGGAATGAGGGAGATGAGCAGGTCGATGATCTTGATGCCGACGAAGGGCGCTATCAGGCCGCCGAGGCCGTAGATCCCGAGGTTGCGCCGCAGCATCTTGTCCGCGCTCATCGGCCGGTAGCGCACACCCCGCAGGGCCAGCGGCACCAGCGCGATGATGATCAGCGCGTTGAAGATCACCGCGGACAGGATCGCCGAGTCCGGTGAGGAAAGCTGCATGACGTTCAGCTTGTCCAGCCCCGGGTAGACCGCCGCGAACAGCGCCGGGATGATCGCGAAGTACTTCGCGACATCGTTGGCGATGGAGAAGGTGGTCAGCGCGCCACGGGTGATCAGCAACTGCTTGCCGATCTCCACGATCTCGATGAGCTTGGTCGGGTTGGAGTCGAGGTCGACCATGTTGCCGGCCTCCTTGGCGGCCGACGTACCGGTGTTCATCGCCACCCCGACGTCCGCCTGGGCCAGCGCCGGGGCGTCGTTGGTGCCGTCGCCGGTCATCGCCACCAGCTTGCCGCCCGCCTGCTCCCGCTTGATCAGGGCCATCTTGTCCTCGGGAGTGGCCTCGGCGAGGAAGTCGTCGACGCCCGCCTCCTCGGCGATCGCCTTGGCCGTCAGCGGGTTGTCACCCGTGATCATGACGGTCTTGATGCCCATGCGGCGCAGCTCGTCGAACCGCTCCCGCATGCCCTCCTTGACGACGTCCTTGAGGTGGATGACGCCCAGCACCCGCGCCCCGTCCGCGTCCTGGACCGCCACCAGCAGCGGGGTGCCGCCGGCCTCGGAGATCCGGTGGGCGATCCGGTCCGCGTCCCCGGCGACCGTGCCGCCCCGCTCCCGGACCCAGGCGATGACCGAACCGGCCGCGCCCTTACGGATCTTCCGCTCGCCGACGTCCACACCCGACATCCGGGTCTGCGCGGTGAACTCGATCCACTCGGCGCCCACCAGTTCGCCCTGATGGCGCTCGCGCAGCCCGTACGTCTCCTTCGCCAGGACGACGATGGACCGCCCCTCGGGGGTCTCGTCGGCCAGCGAGGAGAGCTGGGCGGCGTCGGCGACCTCGGCCTCGGTGGTGCCGCGCACCGGCGCGAACTTGGCTGCCTGCCGGTTGCCCAGGGTGATCGTGCCGGTCTTGTCCAGCAGCAGTGTGGAGACGTCACCGGCGGCCTCGACCGCCCGGCCCGACATCGCCAGCACGTTCCGCTGCACCAGCCGGTCCATGCCCGCGATGCCGATCGCCGACAGCAGCGCGCCGATCGTCGTGGGGATCAGACAGACCAGCAGCGCCACCAGCACCACCATCGTCAGCCGCGTGCCCGCGTAATCGGCGAACGGCGGCAGCGTGACGCAGGCGAGCAGGAACACGATCGTCAGCGAGGCGAGCAGGATGTTCAGCGCGATCTCGTTCGGCGTCTTCTGCCGGGCGGCGCCCTCCACCAGGTTGATCATCCGGTCGATGAAGGTCTCGCCCGGCTTGGTGGTGATCCTGATGACGATGCGGTCGGACAGCACCTTGGTGCCGCCGGTCACGGCCGAACGGTCGCCGCCCGATTCGCGGATGACCGGCGCCGATTCGCCGGTGATCGCCGACTCGTCGACCGAGGCGACGCCCTCGACCACATCGCCGTCGCCGGGGATGACATCGCCGGCCTCGCAGACCACCAGGTCACCGATCTTCAGCCCGGTGCCGGGGATCCGCTCCTCGGCCGTGCCGTCCGAGGCCAGCCGCCGGGCCACCGTATCGGTCTTGGCCTTGCGCAGGGTGTCGGCCTGCGCCTTGCCACGGCCCTCGGCGACCGCCTCCGCCAGATTGGCGAAGATCACGGTCAGCCACAGCCAGGCGCTGATCGCCCAGCCGAACCAGTCGCCCGGATCCTGACAAGAGAACACCGTGGTCAGCACGGACCCGACCAGCACGACGAACATCACGGGCGACTTCACCATCACCCGCGGGTCCAGCTTGCGGAAGGCGTCCGGCAGCGACTTGAGCAGCTGCCCGGGATCGAAGAGGCCCGCGCCGACACGGTCCTCGGCCGAGCTGTGCCCGGTGGGAACGCCGCCTCGCGGCGCCCTGGTCGGAGTGGCAGTGGACATGGAGTCCTCGTGGTTTTCTGTGCGGGTGCTCATCACGCCAGCCCCTCGGCCAGCGGCCCCAGCGCCAGCGCCGGGAAGTACGTCAGACCGGTGATGATCAGGATCGCGCCCACCAGCAATCCCGTGAACAGCGGCTTCTCGGTGCGCAGCGTGCCCGCGGTGGCCGGCACCGGCTTCTGCTCGGCGAGCGAACCCGCCAGCGCCAGGACGAAGACCATGGGCACGAAGCGGCCGAGCAGCATCGCGAGACCGGTCGTGGTGTTGAACCAGTCGGTGTTCGCGTTCAGGCCCGCGAAGGCGGAACCGTTGTTGTTCGAGGCGGAGGTGAACGCGTACAGCACCTCGGAGAAGCCGTGCGCACCGGAGTTGAGCATCGAGTTCGGCGGCGTCCGCAGGGCCATGGAGGCGGCGGTGAAGATCAGTACCAGCGACGGGGTGACCAGGATGTAGCAGGCCGCCAGCTTCATCTCGCGGGCACCGATCTTCTTGCCCAGATACTCGGGCGTGCGGCCCACCATCAGCCCGGCGATGAACACCGCGATGATCGCCATGATCAGCATGCCGTAGAGGCCGGAGCCCACACCACCGGGCGCGATCTCGCCCAGCATCATGCCGAGCATGGTGATGCCGCCGCCCAGGCCCGTGAAGGAGGAGTGGAAGGAGTCCACCGCTCCGGTCGAGGTGAGCGTGGTCGACACCCCGAAGAGCGCCGAGCCGCCGACACCGAAGCGGGCCTCCTTGCCCTCCATCGCGCCACCGGCGGCGTGCAGGGCCGGGCCGTGGTGGGCGAACTCGGTCCACATCATCAGGGCCACGAAGCCGACCCAGATGGTGACCATGGTCGCCAGGATCGCGTAGCCCTGCTTGACCGAGCCGACCATGATGCCGAAGGTGCGGGTCAGCGCCAGCGGGATGACCAGGATCAGGAAGATCTCGAAGAGGTTGGTGAACGGGGTCGGGTTCTCGAACGGGTGGGCGCTGTTGGCGTTGAAGTAACCGCCGCCGTTGGTGCCCAGCTCCTTGATGGCCTCCTGCGAGGCCACCGCCCCGCCGTTCCACTGCTGCGAGCCGCCCATGAACTGGCCCACCTCGTGGATGCCCGAGAAGTTCTGCAGGGCACCGCAGGCGACCAGCACCACGGCGGCGATCGCCGCGGCCGGCACCAGGACGCGGACCGTGCCGCGCACCAGATCGGCCCAGAAGTTGCCGAGTTCACCGGTGCGCGAGCGCGCGAAACCGCGCACCAGCGCCACCGCGACGGCGATGCCGACCGCGCCCGACACGAAGTTCTGCACGGCCAGCCCGGCGGTCTGCACGACGTGGCCCATGGCCTGCTCGCCGTAGTACGACTGCCAGTTGGTGTTCGTCACGAAGGACGCGGCCGTGTTGAACGCCTGCGCGGGCTCGATCGAGGAGAACCCGAGGGAACCGGGCAGGCTGCCCTGCAGCCGCTGCAGCAGATACAGGAAGAGCACACCGGCCACCGAGAAGGCCAGCACCCCGCGCAGATACGAGGCCCAGCGCATCTCGGTGTCGGGGTTGGCACCGATGCCCTTGTAGATCCACTTCTCCACGCGCCAGTGCTTCTCGGACGAGAAGACCTTGGCCATGTAGCTGCCGAGGGGAACATAGGCGAGCGCCAGCGCCCCTAGGAGGGCGAGCAGTTGGAGCACGCCCGCGAGTACGGGACCCATGCCTCCCGCCGCGGTAGCAGCTGATGTCACCGTCAGAACCTCTCCGGGAAGATCAGGGCGAGGACGAGATAGCCCAGCAGGGCGACGGCGACGACGAGGCCGACGACGTTTTCGGCGGTCACAGCTTCGTCACCCCCTTGGCGACAAAGGCCACCAGCGCGAACACCGCGAGCATGGTGACGACGAAGGCCACATCGGCCATCGCGAACTCCTGGAAAGAGGTCGGGGGAATCCGCAAGCGGCGGATCGGACGGGTTGTCGATAGAAGAAAACCCCGCCCATGGCCGGATCCAAGCGTCGTTGACGGGTCCCATACGCCGATCCGCACCCCCTTGACGCGACCCATACGGGCGCTGGGGCGAGGGGTGCGGATGTGTGCCGGTCGACGGGGCGCCGACGCCTGAACATGGGGTATGCCGGTGTTGGTCACGCCACAGTTCTGGAAAGGGCCACGCCACAGCCCTGGAAAGCAGAAAACCCCACGTGAAGTGGGGTATCAGCTGGTGTCCGAGGGGGGACTTGAACCCCCACGCCCGATAAAGGGCACTAGCACCTCAAGCTAGCGCGTCTGCCATTCCGCCACCCGGACCAGGTGTCTGCCGGTCGGCCCGCGGCCGTTCCGACGTGGAAAACCATAGCAAACATCGGGACGTGCTCGATCACGGCCGGTCGGGCCTGTGCGGCAGCGCTGTGTGACGGGGGCGTGACGGCGGCATTGCAGCCTTGGGCTGGGCGGGCGAGCGGAGGAGGATGGGCGGGTGACCCCTGCCGCGGGGGTCCGCACCTGGGCGTCCCGCGGCAGCGCAACGACGAGGAGGCATCGTGAGTGAGTCGCTTTCGGGCGCGACGACGACCGGAACGGTCAGCGGCGAGGACGAGGTGGTCGACCTCTGCCGTGACCTGATCCGGATCGACACCAGTAACTATGGCGACCACTCCGGCCCCGGTGAGCGCGCGGCCGCCGAGTACGTCGCCGAGAAGCTCGCCGAGGTGGGGCTCGAGCCGAAGATCTTCGAGTCGCACAAGGGCCGGGCGTCGACCGTGGCACGGATCGAGGGGGAGGATCCGTCCCGTCCGGCGCTGCTCATCCACGGCCACACCGACGTCGTACCGGCCAACGCCGAGGACTGGACCCACCACCCCTTCTCCGGCGAGATCGTGGACGACTGCGTCTGGGGCCGGGGCGCGGTGGACATGAAGGACATGGACGCGATGACGCTGGCGGTCGTCCGCGACCGGCTGCGCAGCGGCCGCAAGCCCCCGCGCGACATCGTGCTGGCCTTCCTCGCCGATGAGGAGGCGGGCGGGGTCTACGGGGCCAAGCACCTGGTCAACAACCACCCCGACCTCTTCGAGGGCGTGACGGAGGCGATCGGCGAGGTCGGCGGCTTCTCCTTCACCGTCAACGAGGATCTGCGGCTCTATCTGATCGAGACCGCGCAGAAGGGCATGCACTGGATGCGGCTCACCGTGGACGGCACCGCGGGGCACGGCTCGATGACCAACAACGACAACGCCATCACGGAGCTGACCGAGGCGGTCGGGCGGCTCGGGCGGCACAAGTTCCCGGTGCGGGTCACCAAGACCGTACGGTCCTTCCTGGACGAGCTGTCCGATGCGCTCGGCACCCCGCTCGACCCGGAGAACATGGACGAGACGCTGGCCAAGCTGGGCGGCATCGCGAAGATCATCGGTGCCACGCTCCAGAACACCGCCGCCCCGACCATGCTCAGCGCGGGCTACAAGGTCAACGTCATTCCGGGGCAGGCCACGGCGCATGTGGACGGGCGCTTCCTGCCGGGGTTCGAGGAGGAGTTCCTGGCCGACCTCGACCGCATCCTCGGCCCGCGGGTCAGGCGGGAGGACGTGCACGCGGACAAGGCGCTGGAGACCACCTTCGACGGGGCGCTGGTCGAGGCCATGCAGTCGGCGCTGAAGGCCGAGGACCCGATCGCCCGCGCCGTGCCGTACTGCCTCTCGGGCGGTACGGACGCGAAGTCCTTCGACGACCTCGGCATCCGCTGCTTCGGATTCGCGCCGCTGCGGCTGCCCCCCGAGCTGGACTTCGCCGGGATGTTCCACGGGGTCGACGAGCGGGTGCCGGTGGACGGGCTGAAGTTCGGCGTGCGGGTGCTGGACCGGTTCCTGGACGCCTGCTGAGGGCTGCACGAACGGCCTAATCGATCACACATACCGAAGGAACCAAAAAGGGTGAATGGTGTCGTAGCTTGATAGCTTGATTGCTCCCTCCTCGTTACATGGTGTGTGCGGCCCGTAACCGGGCCGCGGTGCCGACAAGGGGTGGTGCTGTACCCCGCCTTCGGCAACTACCGCATCGATCACGTGACATCGGGTCACGGTCCACCGGGGTGTGAGCCCCGGGCGGTTTCGGAGTGTGCGTGCTCCGGGACGCCCGGGGATGGGGGTGCGGGCGAGATCGCCCGCGCGCACTCCGGCCGGGACGGAAGGCTAGGGGAGCAGACAGTTATGCGACAGGTTGCGAAAAAGGGCCTGATCACCGTAGCCGCGGCGAGCGGCGTTCTCGCCGTGACCGGCGGCTACGCCCAGGCGGCGGGTCCGGGGGCCGATGGTGGCGCCGCGTACTCGCCGGGTGTCGTCTCGGGCAACAACATCCAGGTCCCGGTGCATGTGCCGGTGAATCTGTGCGGAAACACGGTGAGCGTCATCGGCGTCTTCAACGGTGCCGGTGGGGGGCGGTGCGGCGGCGGCTCGGACGACTCGTCCGGCGGTGGCGGTACCCAGGCCGGCGGTCCGCAGGCGCAGGGGAGCGCCAGTGACTCGTCGGGGATCGGTTCCGGCAACAACATCCAGGCCCCGATCGGCGTTCCGGTCAATGTGTGCGGGAACAACATCAGCGCGGTCGGGTTCGGCAACACCAGCGACGGCGGGGACTGCACCGAGACGGTCCCGGCGGTGCCGGAGAACCCGGGGGAGCCTGGGGAGCCGGGTGAGCCGGGTGAGCCTGGCAACCCCGGGAACCCTGGGAACCCGGGCAACCCAGGTGAGCCTGGCAACCCAGGTGAGCCTGGCAACCCTGGTAATCCTGGCAACCCGGGTGAGCCCGGAAACCCCGGCAACCCCGGCAACCCTGGCAACCCCGGAAACCCGGGTGAGCCCGGTAACCCTGGGAACCCCGGCAATCCGGGCAACCCCGGTAACCCCGGGGGTCGAACCCCGGCGGTGGCTCGGACGACCCCGCTGAGCAGGCGGGAAACCACGGCCTCGACCCGTCCGCGAACCTCGGCGGCAAGGAGCAGCTCGCGCACACCGGTGCCGGCCCCGTCGAGCTGGCGATTCCGGCCGCCGCGGGCCTGCTGCTGGCGGGCACGGTGCTCTACCGTCGGGCCCGCGCCGCGCAGCGCTGATCACACCTCGCGCTGCCAGGTAGGTGCGAGACAGGTGAGACAGGTGAGGCAGGCGCCGACCGTGCCGTGTGGTGGTCGTCACGCATCACCCGTCGTGCACCGCAGACCGCGCACCGCACCTCGCACGCCACGCATCACACACCGGATCTCCTACGCCGGGTGACCGTGGCGTCACTCTCGGCGGGCCCCGCGCCAAGCGGGGCCCGCTCCGCCTTGTCCCGGCCCGCTACCAGGTGGCCCGAAGCTGGCGGATGATCCGGCGCCGCAATCGCACTCTGCGGCTGCCGTCGGGGTTGAGTCTGAGGCGATCCAACTCCCAGTGTCCGTACTCAGCATGGTCGGTGAGCAGGCGGGTAGTGGCCTTGCGGGAAACCCCGCGCGGCACATACACATCACAGAATTCGTATTCCGGCATCGCATCTATTGTGCGGGAACTGCCCTGCTACGGATAGCGTCTGCACTATGTCTGATGCTGCGCAGCCATCCGCTGCCGAGGTACGCGCCGCTGCCGAAGCGGTGAAAGCCGCACTGGATCGTCACCTCGACGCTGTCGAACGCCGGTCGGGGGAAGGCGATCCGGCCGTCTACGCCGCGTTCAACGAACTGGCCGCGGCAGCCGAGGTCTACGACGAGCTGCTCTATGACGCCTACGACGAGGTGACGCCCTTCGAGATCCCTGGTGACGACCGCCTCCCCGCCTATGCCGGGCCGGAGGAGCCGAGCGCGCTGAGCGTGCTGATCCGCAGGGACTACGTCGTCGTCGAACCGCAGCGGCTGCTCTCGCAGGCGCAGCGGATCGCTGACCTGGATCCGGACATCGACACAGGGAACGACCGGGAGGGCGGCGGCGCGGCCGCCGGGGAGAGTGTGCACACCGCCTTGGGCGTGGTCTTCGGCGAGTTCGAGGCCGATGAGATCGCCTCTCGCCACAAGGAGTTCGGCCTGGAGGAGGGCGACTCCACGTTGTGGGTGGTGGCGGCTGAGGAGCCCCCGGAACCGGGGGAGTGGCTTTCGGCCCCCTTCGACCAGGCGGATCCGCATATGGTCGTGTGCCGCTTCGACATGAGCTCGGTCTTCGACGAGGAGCTCGAGGACGAAGAGCTCGAGGACGAGGACGAGCTGGAGGTGCTGGAGCCGGGCAGCTGAGCACCGCCGCTCCGGACTGATCGCCCGGCCCCGGATCGCCCCGCCTCACGGTGGGGTGATCCGGGGCCATGGTGTTCCCGGGCGCCTTCGCGAGCCGGGGCCGGGCCGCCGGTCAGGCCGTGGAACCGGCCGGGACCTGGGCCTGGAGCAGGGCGCGCAGCCGTGTGGTGCGCTCCTTGAAGGGGATCTCCGCCACCGCCCGGGGCAGCGCCCCTTCTGCGCCGTGGACCACCGACAGATGGCGCTCGCCGCGGCTGAAGGCCGTGTAGATCCAGGCGCGGGTCAGCCCCGCCGTGGCGTCGCCCGGCAGCACCACCACGGCCGCGGGCCAGCGCGCTCCGGCCGCCTGGTGCGCGGTGAGGGCCCAGCCATGCCGCACCAGCTCACCGACCTCCGTACGTGGCACCACCACGGGGCTGCCCGCGCAGTCCAGCCGCAGCCCCTCGGCGTCCGCCGAGACCACCGTGCCCGGCACCGTACGGCCCGGGGCCGGGGTGTACGCCACGCGGTCGCCCGGGTCGAAGCCGCCGAACTGTCCGGGGCCGGGGTTGAGCCGGGTCTTCAGCGCGGCGTTGAGCGCGCGGGTGCCGGCCGCGCCACCATGGCCGGGGGTGATCACCTGGGTCTGCTCCGCCGGGATGCCGATCGCACGGGGCACCGAGTCGGCCACGAGCTGCACCGTGCGGTGCACCGCCTCGCCCGCGTCCCGCACGGGCACGATCACGACCTCCTTGCCGGGCGCCTCCACCTGGTTGAGCTCGCCGATCCCGATGCCCGAGACCAGCTCGCCGATCGGGCCCGGGTCGGGGGTGCGGGAGACGACCTGCGGGCAGCGGCGGGCCGCCACCAGATCCGCGAAGACCCGGCCGGGGCCGGCCGACCCCAGCACCCCGGGGTCCCCGCTCAGCACCAGACGGGCGCCGTCCGGCAGCGACTCGACGAGCATCGCGGCCCTTTCCACATCGAGCTGCGGGGCGTCCAGCACGGCGAGCAGATCGAGCGCGAGCGCGCCCTCCTCGTCGCGTCCGGGGCCCTCGGCGTCGGCCAGCAGCCCGGCGACGGTGACGGCCGCGGAAGCGGCCTCCGGGTCGGCGCCCGGGGCCTCGCCCAGCGAGGCGGCCAGCCGCCGCCTGCCGTCCTCGCTGTGCGCCGCCGCATAGGCCCGCAGGCCCAGGGCGCGGGCGGCGGCGACCAGTGCCGCCGGTTCGGCGCGTGCCGCCTCGCCACCGCTGTGGGCGACCAGGCCGTGGGCCGCGACCGTACGGACGAGCTCCGCGGCGGAGGCGGTCGGCGCGGCGGCGGCAGAGCTCTCCCACTCGGGCGCGCCGGGGCCGCCCGTGGGCGCCTCGCCGTCTTGCGGTGGGACGAAGGTGCTCGCCATCCGGGCGAGGGCGTCGGCCAGGCTCTCCTCCGCCAGGGCATAGCGGTCCAGCCCCAGCAGCACCCGCACCGGCTGCTCGGCGTCCTCGTCGTCGGCCGCCTGGGGACGGGCCCCCGGCGGGGCGTCGAGCGCGTCCTGGAAGACCAGCACCGCACCTTCCGCGATCGCGGTGCGCAGCGCCTCGTCCGGGTCCGGCACGGACACCTTGGCGAGCGCGTCGCGCAGCGTGGACGACTCCAGCGCGGTGTGTCCTTCGAGGGCGGCGCGCTCCAGCAGCCAGCCGGTGAGCGCCAGCGCACGACGCTCGTCGCCGGGCTCGCAGGCCGGGCCGAGGAGGGCGCGGGCGAAGCCGTCCGCCTGGTCGGGGCGCACACCGGGCACGGCCAGCAGCTGCCAGGGGTCCTCGCGCAGCGCCTCGGCGGCGCGCTCCCCGAGCGTTTCGGCGACCGGCCCGGCCAGGCTCTCGGGGGCCCCGCCCGCCGCGAGCACCTGCCGGACGTCCCCGCTGCCGGGGATCTCGCCCCCTGGCCCGGGCGCCGGACGGGCCGACGGCGGGCGCCCGGGAGCGGGCGCGGCGGCGGGGGCCGCCGCACGGGGCCGCTCGTGCACGGGCGCGGCGGGGGCAGCGGGGGCGGTGGGCGCCGCCGGACGGCGGGCGGGGGCGTCGTTGAAGAACGACGCCGCCGACCGCTCACCGCTCTCCACGGCCCGTACGGCGGCGGCCAACGCCTCGGCCGCCGCCGACCGCCGCCCCTTGCCGCCCGCCCCGTCCCCGGGGGCGGCCGCGGCCTGCTCACGGTCGCCGCTCCCGCCGTGGGTGCCCGCTCCCGTGGCGTGACCGTCGGCCCCGCCTGCCGGTGGCTGTTCGCCGTCGGGGTCTCGCGGGCCGTGAGAGCCCGTTCCGGCGGTGGGCGCCTCGGCGTCGTCGGCCCCGCCCTGTCCGGTGGCCGCCGCCCCCGAGTCGTTCTGGCCCGCCCCCGCAGGAGCGCCCGCGCCGCCGGGCCCGCCCCGTCCGGCGGCTGCGGAAGCACCGGCGCCCGCGCCCGGGCCGCGTGAGCGCTCGCCTCGGCTGGGCCCGGCGCCTGCGTGCCTCCGGAGTCCTGGTCCGCCTCCGGGCCGCCGGATGTGCCGTGCCCGGCGGACGCGGCCTGATCACGGTCGGCGCTCCCGCCGTGGGTGCTGCCCGTTCCGGCGACGAAAGCCTGGGAAGCGTCGGCCCCGCCTCGTGCGGTGGCCGCCGCCCCCGCGTCGTTCCGGTCCGCCCCCGAGGGGGCGCCCGCGCCGCCGGGCTCGCTGTGGTCGTCCGGGGTGTGGTCCGGGTCCGGCCCGGCGGTGGCGGGGCCTCCGGGACCGCCCGGGGCCGGGGTCCCGGTGCCGTCCGGCTCCGCCGGCTCGGCGGGATGGGGCTCGGCCTCCTCGGGCGCGGATGCGGCTTCGCCGGCGAGGCGGTCGGTACTCACAGCGTGCTCCAGTCCTGATCGGGATAGCGGTGCACGGGCGCCGACACATCGTCGAGCGCCTGGCAGATCTCGTCCGGAAGACTAAGGCTCTCCGCCGACAACGCCGCTCTCAGCTGCTGGGCGTTGCGCGCGCCGACGATCGGCGCGGTGACTCCCGGGCGGTCGCGGACCCAGGCGAGCGCCACATTGAGCGCGGTGGTCGCCAGGCCGTCGGCCGCTATGGCGACCGCCTCGACGATCCGGCTCGCCTCCTCGTCCAGATACGGGGCGACGAAGGCCGCGAGCTCGGAGGCGCCGCGCGAGTCGGCGGGCGTCGTATGGCGGTACTTGCCGGTGAGCACACCGCGGCCGAGCGGCGAGGACGGCAGCAGCCCGACGCCGAGGTCGAGGGCGGCGGGCAGCACCTCGCGCTCCACACCGCGCTGGAGCAGTGAATACTCCATCTGCGTGCTGGCCAGCCGGGTGTGCGCACCGGAGGAGGCCAGCTGCCAGGTGGCGGCCTTCGCGAGCTGCCAGCCGCTGAAGTTGGACACCCCCACATAGCGGGCCCGGCCGCTGCTCACCGCGATGTCGAGAGCCTGCAGGGTCTCCTCGAGCGGGGTGAACGGGTCGAAGGCGTGCACCTGCCACAGGTCGACATAGTCCGTGCCCAGCCGCTCCAGGGAGGCGTCCAGCGCGCCCAGCAGATGGCCGCGCGAGCCGTCGAAGCGGCGGTCGGGATCGGGCACGCTGCCGGCCTTGGTGGCGATCTGCAGATCGCGCCGCGGCAGCAGCCCTTCCAGCAGCTGCCCCAGGAGGTATTCGGCGCCGCCGTCCGCGTAGACATCCGCGGTGTCGACCAGTGTCCCGCCCGCCTCCCAGAACGCCTTGAGCTGATCCGCGGCGTCGTGTTCGTCTGTGTCCCGCCCCCAAGTGAGCGTGCCGAGGCCGAGCCGGGAGACGCGCAGGCCCGTGCGGCCGAGGTGCCTTAGCTCCATGAACATCGAGATTACTGTCCGGATAGCGCCCCGTGGCAGCCTGTGGATAACCCACCCCTGACGTATCCCGGCCATGCGCGCTAGAGTCCCCGGAACAGCGACGTTACTGATCAGTAAGGGGTGCGGTATGAGGCTCGGGATCAACCTCGGCTACTGGGGCGCCGGAATGGACGCGGACAACCTCGAGGTCGCCCGCGAGGCCGACCGGCTCGGCTATGCCGTCTGCTGGGCCGCCGAAGCCTATGGTTCGGACGCGGCCACGGTCCTCGCATGGGTCGCCGCGCAGACCGAGCGCATCGACGTCGGCTCCGCCATCTTCCAGATTCCGGCCCGTACCCCCGCCATGACGGCCATGACCGCCGCCACCCTCGACACCCTCTCCGGTGGCCGCTTCCGCCTCGGGCTCGGCGTCTCGGGGCCGCAGGTGTCCGAGGGCTGGTACGGGACGCGGTTCGACAAGCCGCTCGCCCGCACCCGCGAGTACGTGGAGATCATCCGCAAGGCGATGTCACGCGAGCGGCTGACGCACCAGGGCCAGAACTGGACGCTGCCGCTGCCCGACGGCCCCGGCAAGCCCCTCAAGCTGACCGTGCACCCGGTGCGGGAGTACATCCCGCTGTACATCGCGGCCATCGGCCCGAAGAACCTGGAGCAGACCGGCGAGATCGCCGACGGCGCCCTGGTCCTCTTCTACGCCCCCGAGCACGCCGAGGCGACCACCCTCAGCTCGCTGCGCGCGGGCCGGGAGAAGGCGGGCAAGGATCTCGAGGGCTTCGACGTGGTGCCCACCGTCCCCATGGCCCTCGGCGACGACGTCCGCTCCCTCGCCGACCAGTTCCGCCCGTACACGGCGCTCTACGTGGGCGGTATGGGCAGCGCCAAGCAGAACTTCTACAACAAGCTCGCGCAGCGCATGGGGTACGAGAAGGAGGCCGCCGAGATCCAGGAGAAGTACCTCTCCGGGGACAAGGAGGGCGCCGCCGCGGCCGTCCCCCACGAGCTGATCGACTCCACCTCGCTGCTCGGCCCCGTCGAGCGCATCGCGGACCGCATGCAGGCGTACGCGGAGGCCGGGGTCACCACCCTGTCGCTCACCCCCGCGGGCTTCACGCTGGAGGAGCGCCTCGCCGGGCTGCGGGCGGGCGTGGAGGCCCTGGATCGGGCCGGAGTCGCGTAACGGCGGCCACGGGCGCGAAGGGGGCCGCCATCGGGCGCTGAGAGGGCGACGAGCGCCAGCGGCGGCCCTGCTCGCGGTAGGGCGGTGAGAAGTCGCGATGGCGCTCGCAGTGCCGTGGCAGGCCGCACGGCGGCCGTCGAAGGCCCTTGGGGAGTTCGGCTCGGCCGGGGAGTCGGCTCCGCCGGGGAGTCGGCTCTGCGCCGCGCGCCGGAAGAATTCTGCGGCCGTGGTGGGGGCTCGGGGGTCTTCCCCGCCACGGCCGTCATCCAGCACAACGCCTCCGCCGCCCAGGAGTTACGGGGGGCGCGGTGCCCACACCGTCCTCCGTTCGGCCGAGCCGTGAGGCTGAGCTGTTGCCGCCGCGCCCACCGGGCCGTTGACTTTTTCTGCGCGGCCCCTGCGTGGATGTCGGCACGGAAGCGCATGGCTGCGCACGACAAGCGCACGGAGGTGGCGGCGATGCTCTCGGCGAAAAGCGTGTTCCAGGAGATCCTCGACAACGACGAGTCGTTCCGGCTCTTCTGCTCCGTCGCGGCCAGCGGGGAGGCCCAGGGAGGCTGGGAGAACGGCCGGATCGCCGCCCTCGTGCCCGAGAGCCTGCGCGACCTCGCCCCCAAGATCGCCCGCCATGGCGCCGACGAGGACAAACACGGCCGGATCTTCAACGCCCTGCTGAGCAAGCGCGATCTGGAGCCCATGGAGGTGCCGCGCGAGGCCGACTACACGATGCTCCTGGAGGCGCGCGGCATCGGCCTCGCCCATGACAAGCTGCGCCGCGACGAGCCGCTCACCGAGCACGACATCGTGATCTACCTCGCGCACAGCCGGGTCACCGAACAGCGTGCTTCCGAGCAGATGGTGATGTTGCGCAGGTGCTTCGGCGACCACCCCGACCTCGGCCGCGCGGTGCGCATGATCGCCGAGGACGAGGACAACCACCTCGCCTACTGCCACGAGGAGCTGCTGCGCCTGGCCGCCGCCGGATACGGCCGGACCATCCAGCGGGCCCTGCGGGAGAGCGCGCTCGTCGAGATGGAGGTCTACCGGGACGTCAGCCTGGCCGTGATGGCCCACATGGGGAGCGTCCTCGGCTGGCCCAAGCCGAAGTCCGCGCTGTTCGCGGCCGGGATCCGCGCCCTGAATGTGTATGAGCGGCTGGGCGGCTGGCGGCGCATGGTGTCCCTGCGGATGCCCGAGCGGCGCAACGCGCTCGGCGGGCCCGCGCAGAGCGCTTCCGGGGCATCCGAGGCGCCCGAGTTCGTCTGAGCCCGACCACGGGCCCGCGGGCGCGCCCAGGGACAGGCGCCGCCGGGACGGTCAGCGCCGCCGGACCGCAGCCACCGGCTCAGAGCCAGCCGCGGCGCTTGAACCAGCGGTACAGCACGGCGATCACACCCACCATGAGCGCGACCACCCCCGGGTATCCCCAGGGCTGCTTCAGCTCGGGCATATGCTCGAAATTCATGCCGTAGATCCCGGCGATCATCGTCGGCACCGCCGCCATCGCCGCCCACGCCGAGATCTTCCGCATGTCGTCGTTCTGCCGCACACCCATCTGCGCGAGATGGGCGGAGAGGATGTCCGACAGCAGCCGGTCCAGCCCCTCCACATGCTCGTTCACCCGGGTCAGATGGTCGCTGACATCGCGGAAGAACGGCCGGGAGCCCTCGTGCACGAACGGCACCCCGGCGCGGGTGAGCCGCTCCATCGGCTCCCCCAACGGCCCGGCCGACCGGCGGAATTCCATCACCTCGCGCTTGAAGGCGTAGATCCGCCCGGCGGTGTTCTGCCCGGCGCCCGCGTTCGGGGCGAACACCTCCGTCTCCAGCCCCTCCAGGTCCCCGTGCAGCGCGTCGGCCACGTCCAGGTAGTGGTCCACGACCGCGTCGGAGACCGCGTACATCACCGCCGTCGGACCGTGCTGGAGAACCTCGGGCATCTTCTCCAGCCGGTCCCGCACCGCACCGAGCGGATTCGCTTCGCCGTGCCTTACGGTCACCACGAAGGAGTCACCGACGAAGACCATCAGCTCACCCGCTGCGACGGTGCCGGCCTTGTCGTCGTACTGGATCGGCTTGAGCACCAGGAACAGCGAATCGTCATAGACCTCCAGCTTCGGCCTCTGGTGGGCGCACAGGGCGTCCTCCACGGCCAGCGGATGAAGTCCGAACTCGCTGGTGACCAGCTCGAACTCCTTCTCGGTCGGCTCATGCAGGCCGATCCACAAGAAGGCGTCCCCTCTCGCGCGCGCCTCGTCGAGGGCGTCGGAGAAGTCGGCGGGTCCCTCGGTGCGGCACCCGTCCCGGTAGATGGCACAATCCACGATCACGCAGCGCATTCTGCCTCGCGTGATGGCGGTACGCACAGGGGGCCCTGGTGCGGGATCGGTGCGCATGCCCGCTGAGCGGCGCCGGAGGGGTCGTAGGGTGGCAGCCATGCCCATGCTGATCCTCGTACGGCACGGCCGGTCCACCGCCAACACCGCGGGCGTCCTCGCGGGCTGGACTCCCGGTGTCGCCCTCGACGAGCGCGGTGCGGCCCAGGCCGCGGCGCTGCCCGGCAGGCTGGCCGGACTGCCCCTGGCCGCCGCCGTCACCAGCCCCCTGCAGCGCTGCCGGGAGACGCTGGCCCCGCTGCTCGCCGCCCGCCCCGATCTGCCGCTGCACCCCGAGGACCGGATCGGGGAGTGCCACTACGGCGACTGGTCGGGCCGTAAGCTCGCCGAGCTCGCCGATGAACCACTGATGAACATCGTCCAGCAGCATCCGTCCGCCGCCGCCTTCCCCGGTGGCGAGTCCATGCGCGCCATGCACACGCGCGCGGTGGAGGCGGTGCGCGACTGGAACGCCCGGATCGAGCGGGAGCACGGCGCCGACGCGGTCTATCTGATGTGCTCCCACGGGGACGTCATCAAGGCGATCGTCGCGGACGCCCTCGGACTGCATCTCGATCTCTTTCAGCGGATCTCGGTCGAGCCCTGCTCGGTCACCGCGATCCGGTACACCCCGACCCGGCCCTTCGTCGTCCGGCTCGGCGACACCGGCGACTTCGCGGGGCTGGCCCCGCGCGAGGAGACCACCGGCGACCGGGGCGGGGACGCGGCGGTGGGCGGCGACGCGGGAGCACCGTGATCTCCGTGCGCAGTAGGGTGGTGCCGCGGTGCGAGGGCGCCGTGACAGCCCTGACCGGGCGGTCGTGGCACCCAGCGGTCAGCAGTCAGTCAGCCGAGCAGTCGAACCAAAATGGAGCAGGACGTTGTCCCGTCAGGTGTTCCTCTATGACCCGCCGGACCGTTTCGTCGCCGGTACGGTCGGGCTGCCTGGTCGCCGTACCTTTTTCCTGCAGGCGTCCGCCAGTGGCCGGACCACCAGTGTCGCCCTGGAGAAGACGCAGGTCGCCGCGTTGGCCGAGCGGATAGACGAGCTGCTGGACGAGGTGGTGCGGCGCACCGGCGGAAACGCCCCGGTCCCCGCCGTCGCACCGACCGAACTCACCGACACCGCACCGCTGGAAGCCCCCGTGGAGGAGGAGTTCCGGGTCGGCACCATGGCACTCGCCTGGGACGGCGAGGAACAGCGGATGATCGTCGAGGCACAGGCGCTGGTCGAGCTGGAGGCCGAGTCCGAGGAGGACCTGGCCGAGGCCGAGGAGCGGCTGCTCCAGGACGATGTGAACGGCCCGCCCATGCTGCGCGTGCGGCTCACCGGGACCCAGGCGCGGGCGTTCGCCAAGCGCGCCCTGGAGGTCGTCAACGCCGGCCGGCCGCCCTGCCCGCTGTGCAGTCTGCCGCTCGACCCGGAGGGACACGTATGTCCGCGCCAGAACGGATACCGCCGCGGAGCCTGACGCCGCCCACCCGTCTCCCACCACCACCCTCAACGGAGGCTTCGCGCCAGTTGCCCCCGTCCGAGCTGCTGGCTCTCGGTGAGCTGACGGTGCGCGGACAGGTCCGGGAGGCGTCCAACGCGGTGTTGTACTGCACGGTCGAGTACGACGGCCACAGCGCCCCCTGCGTCTACAAGCCGGTGGCCGGGGAGCGGCCGCTGTGGGACTTCCCGGACGGCACGCTCGCCCAGCGCGAGGTTGCGGCGTACGAGATCTCCGAGGCCACCGGCTGGGGCCTGGTGCCGCCCACCGTGCTGCGCGACGGGCCGTACGGGCAGGGGATGTGCCAGCTCTGGATAGAGGTCGAGGTGGCCCCCGACGGGGCGGACGGCGACGGGTCGACGGACGGCGACGGCGAGGGATCCGGGGAGATCGGGGGAGCGGAGCTGCTCGCGCTCGTCGAGGGCGACGAACCGGGCCCCGGCTGGAAGGCGATCGGCTACGCCGAGGTGGGCGAGGGCCGCACGGCGCTGCTGGTCCACGCCGACGACGTACGGCTGCGCCGGCTGGCCGTCCTCGACGCGGTGATCAACAACGGCGACCGCAAGGGCGGCCATCTGCTGCCCGCGGCCGGTGGTCGGCTCTATGCGATTGATCACGGAGTGACCTTCAACGCCGACGACAAGCTGCGCACGCTGCTGTGGGGCTGGGCCGGGGAGCCGCTGCCGGACGATGTGCTGGAGGTGCTGCGCCGGTTGGCGGACCAGCTAGCCGACGGCGGCGCGCTCTGCGCCCGGCTGGCGGAGCTGATCACCGGGGCCGAGATCGAGGCCCTGAGGGCCCGTGTGGCCACGCTGTTGCGGACCGGGAAGCACCCCGAACCCAGCGGCCAGTGGCCCGCCATCCCCTGGCCGCCGGTCTGAGACGGCCCGTCCGAGGGCCACCGGTCCGAGGCGGCCGGGTCCGGTGGCCGCCGGTCCGGGGGCGGCCGGGTCCGCTCCTCGTCCCCCGGCCGCCGGTCCGAGCGGACTGGCCCGCCTCCGCCCCCGGGCGGCGCTCCGCCGCGTCCCCGCCCGGCAGCCGTGGAACGCAGCTCAGGGGGCCCATGCAGCTCACGGGCGCATCCACAAGACCGCCGTTCCGGCCAACACCGCTGGTCCGGTTCGTATACGGACGCTGCATCCGGTTACGCTCATTGCATGTATGCCTGGCCCGCTTCTGAGGTTCCCGCCCTGCCCGGCAGTGGCCGGGACCTGAGCATTCACGACACCGCGACCGGGGGACGGATCACTCTGACCCCCGGTCCCGTCGCGCGCATCTACGTCTGCGGGATCACCCCGTACGACGCGACCCACATGGGTCATGCCGCGACCTACAACGCGTTCGACCTCGTTCAGCGCGTATGGCTCGACACCAAGCGCCAGGTTCACTACGTCCAGAACGTCACGGACGTCGACGATCCCCTGCTGGAGCGGGCCCAGCGGAACGGCGACGACTGGACGGCCCTCGCCGAGCGCGAGACCGCCCTCTTCCGCGAGGACATGACGGCCCTGCGGATGCTGCCCCCGCGCCACTACATCGGCGCCGTCGAGTCGATACCGGGCATCGTGCCGCTCGTGGAGCGGCTGCGCGACCTGGGCGCCGCCTATGAACTCGAAGGCGACATCTACTTCTCCGTGGAGTCCGACCCCTCCTTCGGGTCCGTCAGCCGGCTCGACGCCGAGGCCATGCGGCTGCTGTCCGCCGAGCGCGGCGGCGACCCGGAGCGCCCCGGCAAGAAGAACCCCCTCGACCCGATGCTGTGGATGGCCGCCCGTGACGGCGAGCCGAGTTGGGACGGCGGATCGCTCGGCGCCGGCCGCCCCGGCTGGCACATCGAGTGTGTGGCCATCGCCCTGGACCACCTCGGCATGGGCTTCGATGTGCAGGGCGGCGGATCCGATCTCGCCTTCCCGCACCATGAGATGGGCGCCTCGCACGCCCAGGTGCTCACCGGTGAGCGGCCGTTCGCCACAACGTATGTGCACGCCGGGATGGTGGCCCTGGACGGCGAGAAGATGTCCAAGTCCAAGGGCAATCTGGTCTTCGTCTCGGCGCTGCGCCGCGACGGTGTGGACCCGGCGGCCATACGGCTCGCGCTGCTGGCCCACCACTATCGCGCGGACTGGGAGTGGACGGACGGGGTGCTGCGGGAGGCCGAGGAGCGCCTCGGGCGCTGGCGTGCGGCCGTCTCGCGGCCGGACGGGCCCTCGGCCGCCGCGCTGGTGGAGGAGATCCGCGAGGCGCTCGCGAACGACCTGGACTCCCCGGCCGCCCTGGCCGCCGTCGACCGCTGGGCGGCCACGCAGACGGCCACCGGCGGTACGGACGAGGGGGCGCCCGGGCTGGTCTCGCGCGCCGTGGACGCGCTGCTGGGCGTGGCCCTCTGACGCGGCGTCGTATCGCCGCACCGCGACGGTGAACGCATGAGCCCGCGCCGGGGTCCTCCCGGCGCGGGCTCATCGCCGCGTCCCGTGTGCCGCGCCACGGGCTGACGTGGGGGCGTGTGACGCCGTGCGCCATGCGGGCCCGCGCACCGTGTGGAGCGTGGCGTACGTACGCGCGCGGCGGCGCGGCGGTGGCTACCGGCCGGAGCCGGACCCCTCGTCCCCGTCGCCGCCCCGGTCCGTGCCGCCCTCGTCGCGGCGGGAGGCGTCCTGGCCCTCGCCACCCTGGGCACCCTGGGCGTCGTCCGGACCCTTGGCGTCGTCCTCGGCGCCGCCGGTGTCCTCGGCGTCGTTGGCCACCTCGTCCTTGGGGGACGGCTTACGCGGCCGCCCATGGCCGGTGGAGGGATCCCGCAGATAGGGGGCGCCGGGGCCGCCCGTGCCGCCCTCCGCGAGACCGCCGCTCTCGGTCGCGTGGCCGCCCGGGCCGGGCTGGCCGTCGCGCCGCCGCAGATAGCGCTCGAATTCGCGGGCGATGGCCTCACCCGACGCCTCCGGCAGCTCGGCGGTGTCCCGCGCCTCCTCCAGCGACTGGACGTACTCGGCGACCTCGCTGTCCTCGGCGGCCAGCTGGTCCACGCCCAGCTGCCAGGCCCGTGAGTCCTCGGTCAGCTCGCCGAGGGGGATGCGCACCGAGATCAGGTCCTCGAGGCGGTTGAGCAGCGCCAGGGTGGCCTTCGGGTTCGGCGGCTGCGAGACGTAGTGCGGCACGGCCGCCCACAGGCTCACCGCCGGGACGCCGGCGTGGGCGCAGGCCTCCTGGAGGACTCCGACGATCCCGGTCGGGCCCTCGTAGCGGGTCTCCTCCAGATCGAGGCTGCGGGCCAGGTCCGCGTCGGAGGTGACCCCGCTGACCGGCACCGGCCGGGTGTGCGGGGTGTCGCCGAGCAGTGCGCCGAGGATGACGACCATCTCCACGCCCAACTCATGGGCGTAGCCGAGGATCTCGTTGCAGAACGACCGCCAGCGCATGCTCGGCTCGATACCGCGCACCAGCACCAGGTCCCGGGACTTCTCCCCGGTGTCCGCCCGGACCACCGAGAGCCGGGTCGTCGGCCAAGTGATCTTGCGCACGCCGCCCTCCAGGGCAACGGTGGGCCGGTTCACCTGGAAGTCGTAGTAGTCCTCGGCGTCGAGCGAGGCGAAGACCTCGCCCTTCCACTCCCGGTCCAGGTGCCCGACCGCGGTCGAGGCGGCGTCTCCGGCGTCGTTCCAGCCCTCGAAGGCACAGATCATGACCGGGTCGATCAGCTCGGGAACCCCCTCAAGCTCGATCACCCAGCGCCTCCTTCCGACCGGGGCGGACGGATCGGTGCCGCCACCGGCTGCAGTTCCCATTGCATGTCACCCAAGCCTACGGCTTTCCGGTGCTCCGGCCGCAGCCCCTGTCCAGGACCACTAAGAGATTCATCCGATCTGTCCTTGGAAAGTTCCGGCGTACCTCTGGACGAAACCCTTCGCGCAGCGCTATACATCGGATCATCGCGAAAGGTCCGATGTTCTCTCTCGCGCATCGTTTCAGGGAGCCCCCATTGAGTCTGCGTCCATCCGTCACCGAGCTCGAGGTCCATGACATCCGATTTCCCACCTCGGAGCAGCTTGACGGCTCGGACGCCATGAACCCGGACCCCGACTACTCCGCCGCCTATGTCGTGCTGCGCACGGACGCGGGGGAGGGGGCGGCGTCCGAGGGACACGGCTTCGTCTTCACCATCGGCCGCGGCAACGATGTCACCGCGGCCGCCATCCGCTCTCTCCGCCCCCATGTGGTGGGCCGCCCCGCGCCGCTGACGGCGGCCGACCTGGCCGCCCTGCACCGTGAGCTGACCCATGACTCGCAGCTGCGCTGGCTCGGGCCGGAGAAGGGCGTGATGCATATGGCGGCGGGCGCGGTGGTCAACGCCGCCTGGGACCTCGCCGCCCGGCAGGCAGGCAAGCCGCTGTGGCAGTTCCTCGCCGGGATGTCGCCCGAGGAACTGGTCGACTTGGTCGACTTCCGCTACCTCACCGACGCGCTCACCCGTGACGAGGCGCTCGCCATCCTGCGCGCCGCCGAGCCCGGCCGCGCCGAGCGCGCCGCGCTGCTGCGCGAGCGGGGCTACCCCGCCTACACCACCTCGCCCGGCTGGCTCGGCTACTCCGACGAGAAAATGATCAAGCTGGCGCAGGAGGCCGTCGCCGACGGCTTCGGCCAGATCAAGCTCAAGGTCGGCGCCGATCTCGACGAGGACCTCAGGCGGATGCGGATCGCGCGCGAGGCGGTCGGCCCCGATGTGCGCATCGCCGTGGACGCCAATCAGCGCTGGGACGTGGCGGAGGCGGTGCGCTGGATGAGCGCCCTGGCGCCGTACGACCCGCACTGGATCGAGGAGCCCACCAGCCCGGACGACGTCCTCGCCCACGCCGCCATCCGCGCCGGACAGCCGGTCAAGGTCGCCACCGGTGAGCATGTCGCCAACCGCGTGGTCTTCAAGCAGCTGCTCCAGGCCGAGGCGGTCGACTTCGTCCAGATCGACGCGGCGCGGGTCGCCGGGGTGAACGAGAACCTCACGATCCTGCTGCTCGCCGCCAAGTACGGACTGCCGGTGTGCCCGCACGCGGGCGGCGTCGGGCTGTGCGAACTCGTCCAGCATCTGGCCATGTTCGACTTCGTGGCCGTATCGGGCAGCTGGGACGACCGGGTCATCGAGTATGTCGACCACCTCCACGAGCACTTCGCCGATCCCGTGGTCATCGAGTCGGGCCGCTACCGCGCCCCGACCGCGCCGGGCTTCTCCGCCCGTATGTACCCCGAGTCGATCGCCGCCTACCGCTATCCGGACGGGCCCGAATGGCGGGCCCGCCTCGCGGGGCCCGAACCGGCACCGCCCGCATCCGCACCGCACGCACCCGCACAGCCCGTACGGCAGGAGGACCACCAGTGACCACCGGCGACTTCGAAGGGCTGGCCGCGCTCGTCACCGGCGGCGCCTCCGGTATCGGCGCCGCCATCGCCGCCACGCTGCGCGACCGGGGAGCGCGGGTCGCCGTGCTCGACCGCGACCCGTCGGGCGCCCCGGACGGCACGCTGGCGCTCAAGGCCGACGTCACCTCCGACGAGGCGATCAGGAGCGCGGTGGACGCGGCGGTGAGCGAGTTCGGCGCCCTGCACACCCTCGTCGGCAACGCGGGCATCGGCGCCATCGGCAGCGTCGAGGACAACTCCGACGAGGAGTGGCACCGGCTGCTGGACATCAATGTGCTGGGCCTGGTCCGCACCGCGCGGGCCGCGCTGCCCCATCTGCGCGCCGCCGCGGCCGACCGGCCCGGCGCCGTCTCCATCACCCACACCTGCTCGATCGCCGCCACCGCCGGACTGCCGCAGCGCGCCGCCTACAGCGCCAGCAAGGGCGCGGTGCTCTCGCTGACCCTCGCCATGGCCGCGGACCACATCCGCGAGGGGGTCCGCGTCAACTGCGTCAACCCCGGCACCGCGGACACCCCGTGGGTCGGCCGGCTGCTCGACCAGGCCCCCGATCCGGCGGCCGAGCGCGCCGCCCTGGAGGCCCGTCAGCCCACCGGACGGCTGGTCTCCGCCGACGAGGTGGCCGCCGCCGTCGCGTATCTCGCCAGCCCCGCCGCCGCGGCCGTCACCGGCACCGCGCTGGCCGTCGACGGAGGAATGCAGGGACTGCGGCTGCGGCCCGCCTCCTCCTGAGACACCGTCTCCACCCCGGACAACGCCGCCACTGTGGACAACGGCCTCGCCCGACGCTACGCCCGAGACCAGCACCACCCGCACCACTCGACCCAGAACGACGAGAACGACCAAGGACGGGACTCGATGACGAGACTCCGCACCACCGGCACCGCCGCCTGCGCCGTGCTGCTGGCCGTCGCAGCGCTCACCGGCTGCAACCGCGAGAGCAATGGCGCCGGCGGCGGCAAGGTCGGCATCGACATGCCGCGGACGGACACCGACTTCTGGAACTCCTACCAGCAGTACCTGGAGAAGGGCGTCGACAAGGGCACCGTCTCCGCGCTGCCGCTGTCCAACTCGCAGAACGACATCTCCAAGCTGGTCGCCAACGTCCAGGCCTTCACCGACCAGGGCGCCAAGGCGATCGTCATGGCCCCCCAGGACACCGGCGCCATCTCCTCCACCCTGGAACAGCTGGAGGAGAAGAAGATCCCCGTGGTGAGCGTGGACACCCGGCCCGACTCCGGCAAGATCTACATGGTGGTCCGGGCCGACAACCGGGCGTACGGCACCAAGGCGTGCGAATACCTCGGCGAGAAGCTGGGCGGCAAGGGCCGGGTCGCCGAGCTCCAGGGCGACCTCAGCTCCATCAACGGCCGGGACCGCTCACAGGCGTTCGCCTCCTGCATGAAGAAGAAGTACCCCGGCATCAAGGTGCATGAGCTGCCCACCGACTGGAAGGGCGATGTGGCCTCCGCCAAGCTGCAGAGCCTGCTGGCCCAGCACAAGGACATCAACGGCATCTACATGCAGGCGGGCGGCGCCTTCCTGCAGCCCACGCTCGCGCTGCTGGAGCAGAAGCGGCTGCTGAAGCCGGCCGGTTCGGACAAGCACATCACGATCATCTCCAACGACGGGATACCCGAGGAGCTGGACGCGATCCGCTCCGGGAAGATCGACGCCACGCTCTCCCAGCCCGCCGACCTCTACGCCCAGTGGGCCCTGAACTACGCGAAGGCCGCTCTGGACGGCAAGACGTTCAAACCCGGCCCCACCGATCACGGCTCCACCATCGTCAAGATCGAGAACGGTCTGGAGGACCAGCTCCCGGCGCCGCTGGTCACCAAGGAGAACGTCGACGACAAGAAGCTGTGGGCCAACCAGCTCGAGAAGAAGTGACCATGGGCACGGTCGAGCAGCCCGCCGTGGTGCGGGCCCAGGGCATCGTCAAACGGTTCGGTCCCACCGTCGCCCTGGACCAGGCCCGGCTGGCCGTACGGCCCGGGGAGGCCCATGCGCTCGTCGGGCGCAACGGGGCGGGCAAGTCCACGCTGGTGTCCGTCCTGACCGGGATGGAGCGCCCGGACGAGGGCGAGGTCACCTTCGGGGGCGAGCCCGCCCCCGGCTACGGCGACACGGCCGCCTGGCAGCGCCGGGTGGCCTGTGTCTACCAGAAGTCGATGGTGGTCCCGGACCTGACGGTCGCCGAGAACCTCTACCTCAACCGCTTCCCGGGGGCGCGCCACATCCGCTGGCGCGCCCTGCGCGAGGACGCCCGCGCGCTGCTGGCCGAGTACGGCGTGGAAGTGGATCCGCAGACGCGGGCGAAGGATCTCAGCGTCGAACAGCGGCAGTTCGTGGAGATCGCCCGCGCCCTCTCCTTCGGCGCCCGGCTGATCATCCTCGACGAGCCCACCGCCCAGCTCGACGCGGGCGGTATCGACCGGCTCTTCGCCAAGCTGCTGGAGCTGCGGCGGCAGGGGGTGGCCTTCCTGTTCATCTCGCACCATCTGCAGGAGGTCTACGAACTCTGCGACACCGTCACCGTCTTCCGTGACGCCCGGCATGTGCTCACCGCCCCGGTCGCCGACCTCCCCAAGGAGGAGCTGGTGGCGGCGATGACCGGGGACGACGGCGCGGCGCCCGGGGGCGACTCCCGGGCGGCCGTCCGCGCCCCCGTCGCCCGTAAGGAGGCCGACCCGGGCGGGGAGCCGGTGCTGCGCACCGAAGGGCTCGCCCTGGAGGGCGAGTTCGACCCGCTGGACCTGGTGGTGCGCCCCGGCGAGGTGCTCGGCCTGGCCGGGGCCACCGCCAGCGGCAACACGGCGGTCGGCGAAACCCTGGTGGGCCTGCGCAAACCGGCCGGCGGGCAGCTTTCGGTGCGCGGCCGCCCGGTGCGCCCCGGCAGTGTGCCGCACGCCATCGACGCGGGCATCGGATACGTCCCGGAGGACCGGCACGACCAGGGCCTGGTCCTGGGCCGCAGCGTCGCCGAGAACGCCACCTTGACCGTCACCGACCAACTCGGGCCCTACGGCACGGTGCTGCCCTCCCGGACCCGCGCCTTCGCCCAGCGGATGATCACCTCCCTGGACATCAAGACCTCGGGCCCCTCGCAGCCCGTTTCGGGTTTGTCCGGCGGAAATCAGCAGAAGGTCGTCATCGCGCGGGCACTGGCCCGTGAGCCCAGCGTCCTGGTCGCGATCCGCCCGACCGCCGGGGTGGACGTGAAGTCCAAGGACGCCCTGCTCGGCGTCGTACGGGACGTCGCCGCGGCCGGGAGCGGCGCGGTCATCGTCTCCGACGAACTGGACGATCTGCGGGTCTGCGACCGGATCCTGGCCTTCTTCCACGGGCGGGTGGTCGCGGAGTTCGGCAGCGGCTGGAGCGACCGCCAGCTCGTCGCCGCCATGGAGGGCATGACCGAGCCGGGCACCAACGGCACGGCGGGGGACACAGAAGACCGCACAGAAGGAAGGCAGTCATGACCGATACGGCACGCCAGCAAACCGCCGAGGCGGTGGCTGACGGCCCGGCGGGGCGGGGCCGGCCGCGGATCGACATCGCGCGCTGGCGCGATCTGTCACTGGTCCCCGTGATCTTCGTCCTCGGGGTCATCGGCTTCATCGTCTCGCCCGCCTTCCTCACCGAGGACAACCTGATCGGCGTCGTCCAGCAGTCCACCGAGCTGGGGCTGCTGGTGCTGGGCGAGGCGCTGATCCTGATCAGCGGGCGGATGGACCTCTCCCTGGAGTCGACCATCGCCGTGGCGCCGGTGATCGCCCTATGGCTTGTCCTGCCCGATCACGGGGCGCGGTTCGAGGGCCTGGGGCTGCTGCCGGTGTGGACCGCCATACCGCTGTGCCTGGCGGTCGGGGCGCTGATCGGCGCGGCCAACGGCTTCCTGATGCTCAAACTGCGCGTCAACGGCTTCATCGCGACCCTGGGCATGCTCACCATGCTGCGCGGACTGCAGGTCGGCGTCGCCGAGGGCCAGTCGATCGTCAACGTTCCCGAGTCCTTCCGTTACCTCGGCAAGGCCGACTGGCTGGGCGTACCCGCCGCCGTGTGGATCTGCCTGGGGCTGTACGCCCTCGGCGGCCTGGCGCTCGGCTATCTGCGGCACGGGCGCGCGCTGTACGCGATCGGCGGCAACCCCGAGGCCGCGCGGGCGGCGGGCATCCGGGTGGACCGGATCACCTGGATCGTGCTGAGCGTCGGCGGCCTTCTCGCCGCCTTCGCGGGCATCCTCTACACCGGCCACTACGGCTCGGTCGCCGCGACCCAGGGCAACGGCTGGATCTTCCAGGTCTTCGCCGCGGCGGTCATCGGCGGAATCAGCCTCAAGGGCGGCCGCGGCACGCTCTTCGGCGCGCTCACGGGCGTGCTGACGCTGCAACTGGTCGTCAATGTGATGACCCTGGGCGGGGTGCCGCCCCTGTGGAACCAGTTCATCAACGGCTCGATCATCATCGTCGCGCTGATCATCTCCCGCTACGCCAGCGGCGAGAAGCAGGACTGAGAGCCGGTCGGGAGGAAGTCATGGTGGGCGACGGAGGACGGGCCCCGAGCGGTCCGCGCGAACTGGGGCGCTCGGGGGTGCGCGTACCACCCCTGGGCCTGGGCTGCGCGCCGCTGGGCAATCTCTACGAGGCCGTGCCGGAGGAGCGCGCGCGGGACACCGTAAGGGCGGCGTTCGAGACCGGCCTCACCTATATGGACACCGCGCCGCACTACGGCGTGGGTCTCTCCGAGGAGCGGCTGGGGCGGGTGCTGGCCGGTCGCGAGCGCGCCTCGTACACCCTCTCCACCAAGGTGGGGCGGCGGCTGCGGCCGCGCGCCCCCGGGGAGCCCGTCCAGGCGGACGGGTTCGCCGACACCCCCGACCGGGTCCGGGAGTGGGACTTCACCCGGGACGGCATCCGCGCCACCCTCGAGTCCTCCCTGGAGCGGCTCGGGGTCGACGCCCTGGACATCGTCTACGTTCACGATCCGGAAGACCACATCCGTGAGGTCTATGAGACGGGCTTCGCGGCGCTGGCCGAGCTGAAGCAGGAGAAGCTCGTCCGCGCCATCGGCTTCGGCATGAACCACAGCGACCTCCTCGCCCGGTTCGTCGCCGACTTCGATGTGGACGTGGTGCTGTGCGCCGGGCGCTGGACGCTGCTGGACCGCACCGCCCACGACGATCTGCTGCCGGTGTGCGAGCGGCGCGGCACCTCCGTGGTGGTCGGCGGGGTCTACAACTCCGGGCTGCTCGCCGACCCCGCCCCCGGGGCCCGCTACGACTACCGGCAGGCGCCGCCCGAGCTCCTGGCGCGGGCCCAGCGGCTGGCCGAGGTGTGCGCCGAGTACCAGGTGCCGCTGCGGGCCGCCGCGCTGCGCTTTCCCTTCGGCCATCCCGCGGTGGCCGCGGCCGTGGTCGGCTGCGCCACCCCGGCCGAAGTCCGGGACAACGCCGAGCTGTTCACCCACGACATCCCCGATGAGCTGTGGCAGGCTCTGGTGGCGCGCGGGCTGCTCGACGAGGACATCCCGCTGCCGGTCCCGACCCCGAGGAGTGACCTTGCCTCGCCGTATCGACGCCCACCACCATCTGTGGGACCTGACCCGCCGTGAGCAGCCCTGGATGGACGGCCCGTGGGCCGAGCCCATCCGCCGCACCTTCACCCCGGACGACCTCGCCCCGCATCTGGACGCCCATGGGATCGGCGCCACCGTCGTCGTCCAGTCCAGCTCCTCCGTCGAGGAGACCCGGGAACTCCTGGCCCTGGCCGGCGGGTCGGACCGGATCGCGGGCGTCGTCGGCTGGGCCGACCTCACCGATCCCGGGGTGGGCGAGGTGCTCGCGGAGCTGGCCGCCGGACCCGGCGGCGACCGGCTGGTGGGCCTGCGCCACCAGGTGCAGGACGAGCCGGATCCGCGCTGGCTGGACCGTGAGGACGCCCGCCGGGGGCTCGCCGCCGTGGCCGACGCGGGGCTGGTCTACGACCTGCTGGTCACCCCGCGCGAGCTTCCCGCGGCCATCGACGCCGTCCGCGAGCTGCCGCAGGTGCGCTTCGTTCTCGACCACGCGGCCAAGCCGCCCGTGGCGAGCGGTGAGCGCGACCTCTGGGCCCGGCAGCTCACCTCGCTCGCGGCTGTGCCCAACGTCGACTGCAAGCTGTCCGGACTGGTCACCGAGGCCGACTGGGACGGCTGGAAGCCGGAGCAGGTGCTGCCGTACGCGCAGCACGTCCTGGACGCCTTCGGGCCCGGCCGGGTGCTCTTCGGCTCCGACTGGCCGGTGTGCGTCCTGGCCGCGACCTACGACGAGGTGGTGTCCCTCGCGGAGCGGGCCACCCTGCCGCTCGGCGAGGACGAGCGCGCCGCCGTCTTCGGCGGCAACGCGGCCCGCGCCTACGGCCTCCGGCCGTAAGGCGCGCGCCGCCCGCCGGGGCTCACAGCGTGGAGCGCAGCCACTGCTCCACGCTCGCGATGTGCACCGTCGCCCAGGACCGCGCCGCCTCCGCGTCGCGGTCCCGCAGCGCGGAGAGGATCGCCCGGTGCTCATGGAGGGTGCGGCTGACCGCGTCCTCCTGGGTCAGCCCGCGCCACACCCGGGCCCGGGTGGTGGGCCCGGAGAGCCCGTCGAGCAGTGAGCACAGCACCGAGTTGCCCGAGCACTGGACGATGCCGCGGTGGAATTCCAGGTCGCAGGCGACCAGTTCCTCCACCGAGGGCTCCTGCCCGAGCGCGTCCAGCTGCGCCTGGAGCCGGTCCAGCTCGGCCTCGCTGATCCGGGTGGAGGCCAGCGCCGTGGCCGCGGGCTCCAGGATCCGCCGTACGGCCAGGAACTCCAGTACGGTGTCATCGCGGTGGAAGTCCACGACGAAGCTCAGCGCCTCCAGCAGCAACTGGGGGTCGAGGCTGGTCACATAGGTGCCGTCGCCCTGGCGTACGTCGAGGATCCGGATCAGCGACAGGGCCCGTACGGCCTCGCGCAGCGAGTTGCGGGACAGCCCGAGATCGGCGGCCAGCTCACTCTCCTTGGGGAGCCGGTCACCGGGCCGCAGCGCGCCCGAGACGATCATGCCCTTGATTTTCTCGATCGCCTCGTCGGTGACCGCCATGGTGGACCTCCCCGGAGCCAAACATCCGATGTATCAGGGGTCCATTATGACTTATGGCGCGCGCGAAACCGGCGGCGTCTGCCGGGGACGCCGCCGGTCTGCTGTGACCTGCTGCCGGGAGGGCCCGAAGACGGGCTCAGAGCCGGTTCATCGGAGGGCTCAGAAGGTGAACGGCCCCGGGTTCTGAGGCGAGGTGGCGGTGCAGTTCACCGTGATCAGGCCGAAGATGACCAGCTTGAGCGACTTGGCCTCCAGGACGTCGCCCGCGGCCACCGTGCCCTTGAGCGGGCCGGTGGTCACATCGGAGCCGGTCGGGATCGCCGGGTTGGCGTTGCCGGTGAAGGTGGCGGTCCCGGAGCCGTTCTTCGACAGCGTCAGCGTCGAGCTCACCGAGCCCGCCGGAACGTCGATCGGAGCCTTGATCGCTCCCGAGGACAGGGTGATGGTCGCGGCCGTCCCGCTCTGCGTGGCCGTGAGGGTGGCCAGGCCCGACCCGTAGGTCCCGCAGTCGGCGGTCAGGGTCGCGGTCGTGGGGTCGACCGCGGACGCGGTCGGCGCCAGCGCCAGCGCGCCGGCGGCCAGTGCTGCTGTTCCCATTGCCGTGCTGATCCCGAGCTTGAAGCGTCTCATGGGACTGCCTTCCGGAGTGGGGGAGTGCGCTGATGTGTGGGGGTTCCCGCCCGTCATCCACGGGCGATGTCATTGATGCGCGCACCGCCGAAGAAGGCAAGAGCGATTCAGCAGATTTTTAACGCGCGAGTAAGTCCGCGGCCCCCGCAGAGGATCACCGCCAACTTCCTTAAAGGCGGCGGAACTTGGGGAAGCCTCAGGTCAGCTCCGCGGCCTGCTGCGCGCCGCCCCGGCGCAGCACCGGGGCGATCCGGCCGGGGCCCGAACCGAGTCCGGGCGGCCGGGTGAGAAGACGTTTCCTCTCACCCGGCCGCCCGGACCTGGGAAGGCGGCCCCGCGGGGGTCAGGGTCGCTTGGCCAGCAGATCCTCGACCCGGCTCCGGATGTCCTCGGAGTCCAGGCCGCGGATGGTCAGGGTGGTGCGGCGGCGCAGTACGTCGTCCGCCGTGCGCGCCCACTCGTAGTCCCGGGCGTAGACGACCTGCGCCCAGATCTCCGGGGCGTCCGGGTGGATCCGCTCGGCGAGCGCCGCGTCGCCGCTGGCCAGGCGGGCGATGTCGAAGGAGAGCGAGCCGTAGTGGGTCGCCAGGTGGCGGGCGGTGTCGGCGGCCATGCGCGGGCCGGGGGTGCCGCCGTCCACCAGCAGCCGGTGCTCGACGGCGTGCGGATTGGCCAGGCCCGGCAGCGGCATGTGCTTGGGCAGCAGCTTGACCGGCTCCATGTCGTCGGCGAGCGGGCGGCCCGGGAGCTGGGCCAGCTTGTGCATCACGGTGCGGCCGATGTGGCGGAAGGTGGTCCACTTGCCGCCGGCTATGGAGAGCATCCCGCCCCTGCCCTCGGTGACCACGGTCTCGCGCTTGGCCTTGGCGGTGTCGCCGGGGCCGCCGGGCAGCACCCTGAGCCCCGCGAAGGAGTAGGTGATCAGGTCGCGGGAGAGCTGCTGGTCGCGGATGGAGAAGGCCGCCTCGTCCAGGATCTGGGTGATGTCCGCCTCGTTGACCGCGACATCGGCCGGGTCGCCCTCGAACTCCTCGTCCGTGGTGCCCAGCAGCAGCATGTCCTCCCAGGGGAGGGCGAAGGTGATGCGGTACTTGTCGATCGGGGTCGCCAGCGCGGCCCGCCAGGGGGAGGTGCGCTTGAGGACCAGATGCGCGCCCTTGGACAGCCGGATCGACGGCTCCGCGTTCGGGTCCTCCATCCGGCGCAGATGGTCCACCCACGGGCCGGTGGCGTTGAGCACCAGACGGGCGTTGACCCCGAATTCGGTGCCGTCGGTGCGGTCCTTGAGCTCGGCGCCGGTGACCCGGCCGTCGCTCTTGCGCAGGTCCACGACCTCGGCGTGGTTGAGGACGGTGGCGCCCGCCTCCACGGCCGCCCGGACCGTCATCAGGGCCATGCGGCTGTCGTTCATCTGGCCGTCGCCGTAGACCGCGACCGCCTTGAGGTTCTCGGTGCGCAATTCCGGGACGTCGCGCGCGGCCCGCTCGGCGCCGATCACATGGCCGACGCCGTCGCGGAACGCGGAGAGCGCCGAGTAGGCGAAGACACCCGCGCCCAGCTTGGTCGCGCCGTGCGGGCCGCCCTTGTAGACCGGCAGGTAGAAGGTGAGCGGGTTGGCCAGGTGCGGGGCGACGGTACGGGAGACCGCGCGCCGCTCGAAGTGGTTCTCGGCGACCAGCTTGACCGCGCCGGTCTGGAGATAGCGCAGGCCGCCGTGGAGCAGCTTGGAGGAGGCGGAGGAGGTGGCGCCGGCGAAGTCACCGGCGTCCACCATCGCCACCCGCAGCCCGGACTGCGCGGCATGCCAGGCAGTGGTGATGCCCAGAATGCCGCCGCCGATCACCAGGAGGTCGTACGTCGCCTTGGAAAGCTGTTCCCGGGTTTCGGCTCGGCTCGGGTTCGAACCGGCAGCCGGGTGCGTTCCGAGGGACGGAACGCTCTGCAGGGTGGTCATTGATTACTCCTCGTCTTCGATCCAGCCCATGGTCCGCTGCACGGCCTTGAGCCAGTTCTTGTACTCGCGGTCGCGGACGTCCGCGTCCATTCGGGGGGTCCATTCGGCCGCCCGGCGCCAGTTGGCACGCAGGGCGTCGGTGTCCGGCCAGAAGCCGACGGCCAGACCGGCGGCGTAGGCCGCGCCGAGGCAGGTGGTCTCGGCGACCATCGGGCGCACCACGGGTGCGTCCAGGGCGTCGGAGAGGGTCTGCATCAAAAGGTTGTTGGAGGTCATGCCGCCGTCGACCTTGAGCGCGGTGAGCTCGACCCCGGAGTCCTTGGTCATCGCGTCGACGATCTCGCGGGTCTGCCACGCGGTGGCCTCGAGTACGGCGCGCGCGATGTGCGCCTTGGTGACATAGCGGGTCAGGCCCGCGATCACGCCACGCGCGTCGTCCCGCCAGTACGGGGCGAACAGGCCCGAGAAGGCGGGCACGAAGTACGCGCCGCCGTTGTCCTCGACGGAGCTGGCGAGGGTCTCGATCTCGGCGGCGCTGTTGATCAGGCCCATCTGGTCCCGCATCCACTGCACCAGCGAACCGGTGACCGCGATCGAGCCCTCCAGGGCGTAGACCGGCTTCTCGTCGCCGATCCGGTAGCCGACGGTGGTCAGCAGCCCGTTGTAGGAGTTGACCGGCTTCTCGCCGGTGTTCATCAGCAGGAAGGTGCCGGTGCCGTAGGTCGACTTGGCCTCGCCCTCGGCGTAGCAGGTCTGGCCGAACAGGGCCGCCTGCTGGTCGCCGAGCGCCGAGGCGACCGGCACGCCCGCCAGGATGCCCTCGGCCGTGTGGCCGTAGACCTCGGCGGAGGAGCGTATCTGCGGCAGCACGGCGGCCGGGATGTCCATCGACGTGAGGATCTTCTCGTCCCAGTCGAGGGTGTGGAGGTTCATCAGGAGGGTGCGGGAGGCGTTGGTGACGTCGGTGACGTGCACACCGCCGTTGACGCCGCCGGTCAGGTTCCAGATGACCCAGGAGTCCATGGTGCCGAAGAGGATGTCGCCCGCCTCGGCCCGCTCGCGCAGCCCCTCGACGTTGTCGAGCAGCCAGCGGATCTTGGGGCCGGCGAAGTAGGAGGCCAGCGGGAGGCCGGTCTCGCGGCGGAAGCGGTCCTGGCCGACGTTGCGGCCGAGCTCGCGACAGAGGGCGTCGGTGCGGGTGTCCTGCCAGACGATGGCGTTGTGCACCGGCTCACCGGTCTTGCGGTCCCACAGCAGGGTGGTCTCGCGCTGGTTGGTGATGCCGATCGCCTTGACGTCGATGGCGGTGATGCCGGCCTTGCTGATGGCGCCGGCGACGACCTCCTTGACGTTCTCCCAGATCTCGGTGGCGTTGTGCTCCACCCAGCCGGGCTTGGGGAAGATCTGCTCGTGTTCCTTCTGGTCCACCGAGACGATGCGGCCGTCGCGGTCGAAGACGATGCAGCGGCTGGAGGTGGTGCCCTGGTCGATGGCCGCGATGAACGGGCCCTGGCCGTGGGACGAGGCGCTCGTGGTGTGGGTGTCGGTCATGATCTGCTGCTCTCCTGCGGGTGGTGGGGTGGGCTAGGCGAAGGCGATCTCGTAGATCCCGCCGGCGATGGCGCCGCCGATGAGCGGGCCGACGACCGGGATCCAGGCATAGCCCCAGTCCGAGCCGCCCTTGTTGGGCAGCGGCAGGAGGGCGTGGGCGATACGGGGGCCGAGGTCACGCGCCGGGTTGATGGCGTAACCGGTCGGGCCGCCGAGCGAGAGGCCGATGCCGACCACCACGAAGGCGGTGATCATGACGCCGATGACGCCCAGGCCCTTGCCGTCGCCGTTGAGCCCCTGGGTGAGGATGGCGAGCACCAGCACGGCCGTGGCGATGATCTCGGTGGCCAGGTTCTGGGCGACGTTCCGGATCTCGGGGCCGGTGGAGAAGACGCCCAGCACCGGGCCGGCGTCGGTGGCCTGCTGCTTGTCCGCCGCAACCGTGTCCTGGGCGCCCGGGCCGCCGACGATCTGGCGGTCGGTGAGATGGGCGTGGAAGTGGCCGAGGTAGGCGAGCCACACCAGCGCCGCGCCGATCACCGCGCCGAGCATCTGGCCGAGGAAGTAGACCGGCACATCGCTCCACTCGATGCCGCCCTTGATGGCGAGGCCGAGCGTCACCGCCGGGTTGAGATGGGCCCCCGAGAGAGGCGCCGAGATATACGCGCCGGTGAGTACGGCGAAGCCCCACCCGAGGGTGATGGCGACCCACCCCGCCTCGAACGCCTTGGATCGCTTCAAGATCACGCCGGCGACGACACCGCAGCCGAGCAGAATGAGTACGGCGGTACCGATGGTCTCGCCGATGAAGATGTCGGAGCTGGACACCCGCGACTCCTTTGTCCTTCGTCCAGGGGAAGGCGAACCCCCGGGTTCTCACCGGTGGTCCGCGCCCTCGTGGGAGGGCGTTGGTCGGCCCGCGGCGAGTCCACCATAGCGAATATTGTCGTCAGGTGTTCGACAATGCCGACCGATGAACGGCAGTTTTCTTCACAGCGAAGACCCCGTCAAGGGCCGTGTGAAGGAAAAATCGCGCGTATGTGAAACCGTGATGAAGCAGGTCATGCCGGGATATGGGGGCAGATCCGCGCGGGTTGCCACGATTCAGAAACGGAGCGCACCCAGGTCCCGGGAGACGGCGCGGGCGCAGTCCCGTACGGCGGCCACGAGCTCCGAGCGCAGCTCCCCGTCGTCGCACACCCGCTCGACCGCGCCCGTGATCCCCACCGCGCCCACCGGCAGCCGGCGCCGGTCGTGGATGGGCGCCGCGACCGACGCCACGCCCTCCCAGGTCTCCTCCACATCGGAGGCCCAGCCGCGCGCCCGGATCAGGTTCAGCACGCCCTCGAACTCCCGCTCCCCGGTCACCGTGCGGGGCGTGAACGCCTTACGGTCGGCCTCGGTCACCTCGCTGTGGGCGACCGGGTCGTACGCGGACAGGACCTTGCCCAGGGCCGAGGAGTGCAGCGGGTGCATCGCGCCGACCTCCAGCACCTGGCGGCTGTCGTCCGGCCGGAAGACATGGTGGACGATCAGCACGCCCTGCTGGTGCACCACGCCCAGGTACACGCTCTCGCCGCTGGAACGGGCCAGGTCGTCCGTCCAGACCAGGGCGCGGGCGCGCAGCTCGTGCACGTCCAGATAGCTGTTGCCCAGGCGCAGCAGCTCCGCGCCGAGCTGATAGCGGCCGGATGCCTCGTCCTGCTCGACGAAGCCCTCCTGCTGCAGCGTGCGCAGTATGCCGTGCGCGGTGCCCTTGGCCAGCCCCAGAGTGGAGGCGATGTCGGACAGTCCCAGACGTCGCTCACCACCGGCGAGCAGGCGTAGCATCGCGGCGGCGCGCTCCAACGACTGGATGTTCCGGGCCATCGCCAACCTCCTGACTGCGGTTCGACAATGCTGAACACTATCGGTCCATGTCGACCCCGCGGTACCGCGAGGCCATCTGTCGACGATCAAGGGCCCGCCGAGGGCCGGCCGCCCGCTCCCATCCCGGCTGATGGAACGACCATCGTGAAATGACCACTGGCAGCTACCCTGGCGTGGTGCGCCGTCCCCGGGGAGGGCGCAAAGCCGACAGCCGTCGCACTCCAGGGAGCACATCCATGGCCTCGCATACGCCATCGCCCACATCCGCCGCCCGAGCCGAAGCGCTCCGCGAAGCACTGGCCACCCGCGTGGTGGTCGCCGACGGCGCGATGGGGACGATGCTCCAGGCGCAGGACCCCAGTCTCGACGACTTCCAGCAGCTCGAGGGCTGCAACGAGATCCTCAACATCACCCGCCCGGACATCGTCCGGGCGGTCCACGCGGAGTACTACGCCGCCGGGGTGGACTGCGTCGAGACCAACACCTTCGGCGCCAACCACGCGGCGCTCGGTGAGTACGACATCCCCGAACGCGTCCACGAGCTCTCCGAGGCCGGCGCCCGGATCGCCCGCGAGGTCGCCGACGAGTTCGCCGCCGACGGACGCCAGCGCTGGGTGCTGGGCTCCATGGGCCCCGGCACCAAGCTGCCCACCCTCGGCCACGCGCCCTACGTCACCCTCCGCGACGCCTACCAGGCCAATGCCGAAGGCATGATCGCCGGTGGTGCGGACGCCCTCCTGGTGGAGACCACCCAGGACCTGCTGCAGACCAAGGCCGCGATCCTCGGCGCCCGCCGCGCCCTGGACGCCACCGGCGCCAACCTCCCCGTGATCTGCTCGGTCACCGTCGAGACCACCGGCACCATGCTGCTCGGCTCCGAGATCGGCGCGGCGCTCACCGCCCTCGAGCCGCTCGGCATCGACATGATCGGCCTCAACTGCGCCACCGGCCCCGCCGAGATGAGCGAGCATCTGCGCCATCTCGCCCGCCACTCCCGCATCCCGCTGTCCTGTATGCCCAACGCCGGCCTTCCGGTGCTGGGCAAGGACGGCGCCCACTACCCGCTCACCCCGGGCGAGCTGGCCGACGCCCAGGAGACCTTCGTCCGCGAGTACGGGCTCTCCCTGGTCGGCGGCTGCTGCGGCACCACGCCCGAGCATCTGCGCCAGGTCGTCGAGCGGGTCCGCGATCTGACCCCCACCGAGCGCTCCCCGCGCCCCGAGCCCGGCGCCGCCTCGCTCTACCAGACGGTGCCGTTCCGCCAGGACACCTCGTATCTGGCGATCGGCGAGCGCACCAACGCCAACGGCTCCAAGAAGTTCCGCGAGGCCATGCTCGAGGCCCGCTGGGACGACTGTGTGGAGATCGCCCGGGAGCAGATCCGCGAGGGCGCCCATCTGCTCGACCTGTGCGTGGACTACGTCGGCCGGGACGGCGTCGCGGACATGGAGGAGCTGGCCGGGCGGTTCGCCACCGCCTCCACCCTCCCCATCGTCCTGGACTCCACCGAGGTCGACGTCATCCGGGCCGGGCTGGAGAAGCTCGGCGGACGCGCGGTCATCAACTCCGTCAACTACGAGGACGGGGACGGCCCCGAGTCGCGGTTCGCCAAGGTCACCCGGCTCGCCCAGGAGCACGGCGCGGCCCTGATCGCGCTGACCATCGACGAGGAGGGCCAGGCCCGCACGCCGGAGCACAAGGTGGCGATCGCCGAGCGGCTGATCGCCGACCTGACCGGCAACTGGGGCATCCACGAGTCGGACATCCTCATCGACACCCTGACCTTCACCATCTGCACCGGTCAGGAGGAGTCCCGTAAGGACGGCATCGCCACCATCGAGGCGATCCGCGAGCTCAAGCGGCGCCACCCGGACGTCCAGACCACACTGGGCCTGTCGAACATCTCCTTCGGCCTCAACCCGGCCGCCCGCATCGTGCTCAACTCCGTCTTCCTCGACGAATGCGTCAAGGCGGGCCTGGACTCGGCGATCGTGCACGCCTCCAAGATCCTGCCGATCGCGCGGTTCGAGGAGGAGCAGGTCAAGACCGCCCTGGACCTGATCTACGACCGCCGCGCCGAGGGCTATGACCCGCTGCAGAAGCTGATGGGGCTCTTCGAGGGCGCCACCGCCAAGTCCCTCAAGGCGGGCAAGGCCGAGGAACTGGCCGCGCTGCCCCTGGACGAGCGCCTCAAGCGGCGCATCATCGACGGTGAGCGCAACGGCCTGGAGGCCGACCTCGACGAGGCGCTCCAGGAGCGCCCCGCCCTCGAGATCGTCAACGAGACGCTGCTGGACGGCATGAAGGTGGTCGGCGAGCTCTTCGGCTCCGGCCAGATGCAGCTTCCGTTCGTGCTCCAGTCCGCCGAGGTCATGAAGACCGCGGTGGCGCATCTGGAGCCGCACATGGAGAAGTCCGACGACGAGGGCAAGGGCACCATCGTGCTCGCCACCGTCCGCGGCGACGTCCATGACATCGGTAAGAACCTCGTGGACATCATCCTGTCCAACAACGGCTACAACGTGGTCAACCTGGGCATCAAGCAGCCGGTCTCGGCGATCCTGGAGGCCGCCGAGGAGCACCGCGCCGATGTGATCGGCATGTCCGGGCTGCTGGTGAAGTCCACGGTGATCATGAAGGAGAACCTGGAGGAGCTCAACCAGCGCAAGCTGGCCGCCCGGTTCCCCGTCATCCTCGGCGGCGCCGCCCTCACCCGCGCCTACGTCGAGCAGGATCTGCACGAGATCTACGAGGGCGAGGTGCGCTACGCCCGCGACGCCTTCGAGGGCCTGCGCCTCATGGACGCCCTGATCGCCGTCAAGCGCGGGGTGCCCGGCGCGGCGCTCCCCGAGCTCCGGCAGCGCCGCGTCCCCCAGCGCGCCGCCCAGGTGCGGGAGCCGGAGCCGGACGAGGGCCCGGCGCGCTCGGACGTGGCCACCGACAACCCCCTGCCCACCCCGCCCTTCTGGGGCACCCGCGTCGTCAAGGGCATCCAGCAGGCCGATTACGCCTCCTGGCTGGACGAGGGCGCGCTGTTCAAGGGCCAGTGGGGGCTCAAGCAGGCCCGCACCGGCGACGGGCCCGGCTACGAGGAGCTGGTGGAGAGCGAGGGGCGGCCCCGGCTGCGCGGCTGGCTGGACCGGCTGCACACCGGGAACCTGCTGGAGGCGGCCGTCGTCTACGGCTACTTCCCGTGCGTCTCCAAGGGCGACGACCTGGTCCTGCTGAACGAGGACGGCAGCGAGCGGACCCGCTTCACCTTCCCGCGCCAGCGCCGCGGCCGCAGGCTGTGTCTGGCCGACTTCTTCCGGCCCGAGGAGTCCGGTGAGACCGATGTCGTCGGGCTGCAGGTGGTGACCGTCGGCTCGAAGATCGGCGAGGCCACCGCCGAGCTGTTCGCCGCCGACTCCTACCGCGACTATCTGGAGCTGCACGGCCTGTCCGTCCAGCTCGCGGAGGCGCTGGCCGAGTACTGGCACGCCCGGGTCCGTGGCGAGCTGGGCTTCGCCGGTGAGGACCCGAGCGAGATGGAGGAGATGTTCGCGCTGAAGTACCGCGGCGCTCGCTTCTCGCTGGGTTACGGCGCCTGCCCCGACCTGGAGGACCGTGCGAAGATCGCCGATCTGCTGCGGCCCGAGCGGATCGGCGTGAAGCTCTCGGAGGAGTTCCAGCTCCACCCCGAGCAGTCCACGGACGCCATCGTGATCCACCACCCGGAGGCCAAGTACTTCAACGCGCGGTAGTCCCGCGGCGGCGGTTCGTGACCGCCTTACGGTGCTCACGAGGCGCGTCGGCGCGACGCGACGTAGACTGGTCGATCCGGTAGAGGCCGGTCGCCTTCCCGTCAGTGGAAGGGGGCCGGCCTTCGTGCCCCTTATCCGGAGGTGTTTGGATGACCAGCAGCATCCCCGCCGTCGATACCCGTACGGCCGAAGGCTCGGCACTGCAAGCCGTTCTGCTCGACATGGACGGCACCCTGGTCGACACCGAGGGCATCTGGTGGGATGCGGAGGTCGCCATCTTCGCCGAGCTCGGTCATGCCCTCGCCGAGGAGTACCGCCACGTCGTCGTCGGCGGCCCGATGTCGCGCAGCGCCCAGTTCCTGATCGAGGCCACCGGCGCCGAGATCGCCCTCGCCGAGCTCACCGGCCTGCTCAACAGCCGCTTCACCGAGCTGATCGACGGCAGTGTGCCGATGCTGCCCGGCGCCCGCCGGCTGCTCACCGAGCTGGCCGCGCAGTCCATCCCCACCGCCCTGGTCTCCGCCTCCCACCGGCGGGTGATGGACCGGGTCCTGCGCTCGCTCGGCCCGGAGCACTTCACCCTGACGGTTGCGGGCGACGAGGTCGAGCGGACCAAGCCGCATCCGGACCCGTATCTGTTCGCCGCGGCCGGACTGGCCGCCGAGCCGGGGCGGTGCGTGGTCATCGAGGACACCGACACGGGCGTACGGGCCGCGGAGGCGGCCGGGTGCCGGGTGGTCGCGGTGCCGTCCGTGGTGCCGATCGAGCCCGCCGCGGGGCGTACGGTCGTCGGTTCGCTCGAAGAAGTCGATCTTTCATTTCTGCGTACTCTGGTCACTGCAATGCACTGAACGCGCACCGAGCGTATTTCTGTAAATTGCAAACTGAATAGCGCGGGCGCACTTTTCACGTTCCGTTGGCGACAATGGAACGTGATGTTTATCACTGTCCAGGCGGTGAACGGGTGGGACGGTTGTCTGTCGCGCGTCCTGTCTGGTGCGATTTGGGTGAACCCACATGTCCGGATTGGTGGCATGCCGTATGAATCGTGGCAGCGTCCGGATATCGGTCAATGGCCGCTCGTTATCGGGGCGTGATATCGCCTCAACTTCGTTGTGTCTGAGCATGGTCGGCGCCGCGGACTAATCTCGTCGCGAGTAGTTGATCGATGGCAGGGAGACTCCCGACAATGACGCGCAAGTCGCTGGTGCTGCCGGCTGTGGCCGGCCTCCTGATCTCCACGCTCGCCGCGTGCGGTGGTACCGACGGCTCGGGCTCGGACGGTAAGGCGATCGTCCTGGGCAGCACGGACCGCATCGAGGCGTCGAAGGAGGCGCCCGCTCCGCTGGACCCGGCCCTGGCCTACGACTTCGCCTCCTGGAGCGTGCTGCACAACGCCTTCCAGACGCTGATGAGACTGCCCCGGTCGGGAACCGAGCCGATACCCGACGCCGCCGAGAAGTGCGGCTTCCAGGACCGGCAGAGCGAGCAGTACCGCTGCACGCTGCGCAGCGGTCTGAAGTTCTCCAACGGTCACGACCTGACCTCCGAGGACGTCAAGTTCTCCCTCGAGCGCGTGCTGCGCATCGACGACCCCAACGGCACCAAGTCGCTGCTGTCCAACGTGGACAAGATCGAAACCCCCAGCGACCGCGAGATCGTCATCCATCTCTCGCAGCCGGACGCGACCTTCCCGTCCAAGCTCACCACCCCGGCCGCCGTGATCCTGGACAGCGAGGTCTACAAGCCCGACGCGCTGCGCAACGGGTTCGAGATGACGGGCTCGGGCCCGTACACCGCGAAGACCGAGGTGCGCGACAACCGGCTGGTCAAGGTCGTCTTCACCAAGAACAGCAACTACAAGGGCGATGTCGAGCTGAAGGCCGACAAGGCGGAGATGCGTTTCTACGACTCCGCCGCGACCATGGAGAAGGCGCTGGTCAAGGGCGACCTCGACGTGGTCCACCGCGGCTTCTCGCCCGATCAGATCGACAAGCTCAACAAGGGCGACATCAAGGGCGTCCGGCTCTTCGAGTCCTCCGGGCAGGGCATCCGCTATCTGGTCTTCAACACCTCGGACCCGGCGGTCAAGAACAAGGCGGTCCGGCAGGCCATCGCCCATCTCGTGGACCGTCAGGCGCTGGTGCGCGATGTGTACAAGCGGACCGCCGAGCCGCTCTACTCGATGATCCCCACCAGCATCTCCTCGCATATCAACTCGTTCCACAACGAGTACGGCGACCCGGACCCCGCGGCCGCCAAGAGCGTGCTGCGCGACGCCGGTATCAGCACCCCGGTGAAGCTGACGCTGACCTACACCACCGACCACTACGGTCCGGAGACGGCCGGGGAGTTCAAGGAGCTGAAGAAGCAGCTCAACGCCAGCGGGCTCTTCTCCGTCACGATCAAGGGCTACCCGTGGCGGGACTTCCGCCCCGCGCTCATCAAGCGCCAGTTCTCCGCCTCCGGGATGGGCTGGCTGCCCGACTTCCCGGACCCCGACAGCTACACCGCGCCGTTCCTCACCACGGACAACTTCCTCAACTCGCCCTACCGCAACAGCACCATCCAGGACGAGCTGATCCCCAAGACCCGGCAGGAGGCCCAGCGCAGCCTCGCCGACAAGGACTTCCAGTCGATCCAGAACGCCGTCGCCGGCGACGTGCCCTATCTCCCGCTGTGGCAGGGCAACACCTATGTGGCCGCCCGCGAGAACGTCATCGGCGCGGAGTACGCCTTCGACTCCTCGACCATGCTGCAGCTGTGGGAGCTCGGCAAGGGCGACTGAGAACGACCCACGGGGGTCAGGCACGAAACGACGAATGTGTGAGGAAGACCGTTGAGGAAACGTGATCAGTGGCTGGCAGCTCCCCTCGGCGCGGGACTGGCCGCCGCCCTGCTCACCGGATGCGGCAGTGAGAACGGGGACGCGGCGGGCGGCGGCGAGCACGTGGTCATGGGGATGTCGGACGAGGTGCTCGCCACCGACCCGGCATCCGGCTACGACCCGGGCTCCTGGCTGCTGTTCAACAACGTCTTCCAGTCCCTGCTGAGCTTCCCGAAGGGCAGCACCACACCGCAGCCTGAGGCGGCGGAGAAGTGCTCCTTCAAGGACAACGCCAGCCGGGTCTACTCCTGCACGCTGCAGAACGACCTGAAGTTCTCCAACGGTCACGACCTGACCTCCGAGGACGTCAAGTTCTCCTTCGAGCGCACCAAGCGGATCAATGACGCCAACGGTCCGGCGCTGATGCTCAGCTCCATCGGGAGCATCGACACCCCGGACAAGCGGACCGTCGTCTTCCATCTGAAGGGCTCCGACGCGACCTTCCCGCAGAAGATCGCCTCCGGCGCCGGGTCCATCGTCGACCACCGGGAATACCCCGCCGACAAGCTGCGCACGGACCACAAGGCGGTCGGCTCCGGCGTCTACAAGCTGGACTCCTTCACCAAGGACGAGGCCGACTTCTCCGTCAACGACGGCTACCAGGGCCCCGCCCGGCCGAAGAACTCCGGACTGAATCTGAAGTTCTTCCACGGCGGGCAGGCGCGGCTGAAGTCCGCCGTGCAGAAGGGCGATGTGGACCTCGCCTACCGCGGCCTGGCCATGCGCGACCTCGCCGACCTCCAGGCGCAGAGCCTCGGCGGCGGCAAGAGCCTGAACGTGGTCGAGGGCACGGGCGCCGAGGTCCAGCACCTGGTCTTCAACATGAAGGACCCGGTGGCGGGCAAGCTCGGCGTGCGCAAGGCCATGGCGTACCTCATCGACCGCTCCACCCTGGTGCGGGACGTCTACAAGCGCACCGCCGAACCGCTGTACTCGGTGGTCCCGGCCGGGATCACCGGCCACAACACCGCCTTCTACGATAAGTACGGCGACCGCCCGCAGCCCGAGAAGGCCAAGCAGGCGCTGCGGGACGAGGGCATCTCCGGCAAGGTCAAGCTGACGCTGTGGGGCACCCCGATCCGCTACGGCCCCGGCACCGTCCCGGGCCTGCGCCAGATCGCCCGGCAGCTCAACGCCAGCGGGCTGTTCGACGTCGATGTGAAGAGCGCGGACGTCGCGGCCTACGAGAAGGGTGTCGCCGGCGGGAAGTACGGCGTCTATGTGAAGGGCTGGGTGCCCGACTACCCGGACCCGGACAACTTCGTCGCCCCGTTCTTCGGCGCCGGCAACGTCCTGGCCAACCACTACACCTCGCCGCGGCTGTCCGCGCAGCTCATCCCGGCCACCGCCGAGCAGCCCAGCCGCGAGGCCACGGTCGGCGACTTCCAGCGGATCCAGGACATCGTCGCCGACGAGGTGCCGATGCTCCCACTGTGGCAGGGCAAGCAGTACGCGGTGGCCCAGGACGACATCTCCGGGCTGCAGTGGACCCTCGACTCCTCGACGGTCTTCCGCTTCTGGGAGATCGGCAAGTCGTCCGACAGCTGACGGGGACGGCGTCTTTACGGCGGTACGGCGGGAGGCCCGGGGCGCGCGCCCCGGGCCTCCCGCCGTACCGCCACCGTCCCGGGGGCCGCTACTGCGCGCCGGGGCGGACCAGGCCGCTCTCGTAGGCGTAGACGGCGGCCTGGACCCGGTCGCGCAGCCCCAGCTTGGTCAGCACATGGCCCACATGTGTCTTGACCGTGGTCTCGCTGACGAACAGATCCGCGGCGATCTCCGCGTTGGACAGCCCCCGTGCCACCAGCTTCAGCACCTCGACCTCGCGCTCGGTGAGGGTGTGCAAGGTGTCCGGCACCGGCTCCTCGCCCGACGGCAGATGCCCGGCGTACTTGTCGAGCAGCCTGCGGGTGATGCTGGGCGCCAGCATCGCCTCGCCCGCCGCCACCACGCGGATGGCCTGCACCAGCTCGGTGGCGGGCGCGTCCTTCAGCAGAAAGCCGCTGGCCCCGGCGCGCAGCGCCTCCACCACGTACTCGTCCAGGTCGAAGGTGGTCAGCACCAGCACCTTGGCCGGGCCGTCCCGCCCCGGGCCGGTGATCTGGCGGGTCGCCTCCACGCCGTCCATCCGCGGCATCCGGATGTCCATCAGGACCACATCGGGCTGCAGCGCCCGCACCTGGTCGAGGGCCTGCAGACCGTCCCCTGCCTCGCCGACGACCGCCAGATCCTGCTCCGCCTCGAGGATCATCCGGAAGCCGGTGCGCAGCAGCGGTTGGTCATCGACCAGTAGGACGCGGATCGCCACGGGAACTCCTTCGCTAGACCGCGTCCATTCTGCCCGCCCGTCACCCACCACCACCCTCAGGGGGCGCTACGCGGCACCGCCTTCTTGCCCGTCACCCACCACCACCCTCAGGGGGCGCTACGCGGACCCTCGATTCTGGGGCGGCACGACCGCCATTGGATACGGCGGCGGCGTGCCCCCGAACTCCGGACAGTGCGCCTGGTGGTCGCACCAGCCGCACAGCCTGGTCTGGCGGGGGACGAACGCACCGGTCTCCGTGGCCAGCCGGATCGCCTCCCACAGGGCCAGCACCTTGCGCTCCACCGCCAGCAGATCCCGCTCGTCCGGGTCGTACGTCAGCACATCGCCGCTGCCCAGATAGACCAGCTGCAGCCGCCGCGGGATGACCCCGCGCAGCCGCCACAGCACCAGCGCGTAGAACTTCATCTGGAACAGGGCCTCGCCCGCGTACTGCGGCGCGGGGGCCTTGCCCGTCTTGTAGTCCACGATCCGCACATCACCCGTGGGAGCGATGTCGATCCGGTCGATGATGCCGCGCAGCCGCAGCCCGGACTCGAGCTCCGTCTCCACGAACAGCTCCCGCTCCGCGGGCTCCAGACGGGTCGGATCCTCCAGCGAGAACCACTGGTCCACCAGCGTCTGAGCCCCCGTCAGCCACTCGGCCAGCCGGTCCGGCGCCGGAGCGCCGTCCTCCTCCTGGAACAGCTCCGCCAGCTCCGGCTTGGCCGCCAGCAGCCGATCCCACTCGCCCGGCACCATCGCCCGGGCCCGCGGCGAGGTGCGCTCGGCGGCCGGGGCGTCGAAGAGCCGCTCCAGCACCGCGTGGACCACCGTGCCGCGGGTGGCCGCCGCGCTGGGCTTCTCCGGCAATTTGTCGATCACTCGGAAGCGGTACAGCAGCGGGCACCGCATGAAATCGGCCGCCCGTGACGGTGACAACGAGGCGGCGGGGCGGGACTTCGGCGGCCCGTCCGACGGTTCGGCCTTCCCGGTGGTGGTTCCCGTGGTGGTTCCCATGGCGAAGACCCTACGACCCGCCACTGACAGCCGGACGCATACCATCGACGTCCGAGCCCCTCGCACTGCATGATCGTGGGGACCGTATCAAAAGAGGGGTGCGACCGAGCATCCGACGAGGGGACACCGTGGACAACAGCGGGCAGCGGCAGTCCGACAACGGGGAATCGGACCGCACGACCGAGCCCGAGGGCGGCAAACAGCCGCGCCCACGCGAGGCGGGCGGCGGCATTCTCATGGGCCGCCCGTTCGGCGTGCCGGTGTATGTCTCGCCCAGCTGGTTCCTGGTCGCCGCCCTCATCACCTGGGTCTTCGGCGGTCAGCTCGACCGGGTGCTGCCCGAGCTCGGCGCCGCCCGCTATCTGGTCTCGCTCTTCTTCGCGGTGGCCTTCTACGCCTCGGTGCTGGTGCATGAGCTCGCCCACACCGTGGCCGCGCTCCGCTTCAAGCTGCCGGTGCGCCGGATCCAGCTGCAGTTCTTCGGCGGTGTCTCGGAGATCGAGAAGGAGACCGAGACCCCCGGCCGGGAGTTCGTGCTCGCCTTCGTCGGCCCGCTGCTCTCCCTGGTCCTCTCGGGCGTGTTCTACCTGGGCATGATGGTCGTGGAGCCCGGCACGGTGCCCGGGGTGCTGCTCGCCGGGCTGATGATCTCCAACCTGATCGTGGCCGCGTTCAACCTGCTGCCCGGGCTGCCGCTGGACGGCGGGCGGATGCTGCGCGCCGTGGTCTGGAAGATCAGCGGCAGGCCCATGACCGGCACCGTCGCCGCCGCCTGGAGCGGCCGCGCGCTCGCCGTCGCGGTGCTCGTCGGACTGCCGCTGCTCACCCAGGCGGGCGGGCTCGGCGAGGAGCCCGAGAGCTTCGGCAGCGTCGACTCGCTCACCGACGCGCTGCTGGCCGCCATACTCGCCGCGATCATCTGGACCGGCGCGGGCAACAGCCTGCGGATGGCCCGGCTGCGGGAGCGGCTGCCGGACCTGCGCGCTCGTACGCTCACCCGGCGCGCCGTCCCCGTGGCGGCCGACACCCCGCTCTCCGAGGCACTGCGCCGGGCGAACGAGGCCGGGGCCCGCGCCCTGGTCGTGGTGGACGGCCATGGCACCCCGACCGCCGTGGTGCGCGAGGCCGCCATCGTGGGCATCCCCGAGCACCGCCGCCCCTGGGTCGCGGTCAGCGGTCTCGCCCAGGATCTCAAGGACGGTATGCGGGTCTCCGCGGAGCTCACCGGCGAGGAGCTGCTGGACACCCTGCGGGCCACCCCAGCCACCGAGTACCTGGTGGTGGAGGAGAGCGGCGAGATCTACGGGGTGCTCTCCACGGCGGATGTCGAGCGCGCCTTCGTGGCGGCCATGGCCAGGACGCCCGCGGGCCCCTCCTGAGGCCCCGGTGTGGTCCGGGCAGGGTGAAGTGCCCGGTAGGCTGTTCACATGTCCGAACCGACCGGTGCCGCCCGCCGTCGCGGGCCCTTCCAGGTCGGGGACCAGGTCCAGCTCACCGACCCCAAGGGACGCCACTACACCTTCACGCTCGAGGCCGGGAAGAACTTCCACACCCACAAGGGATCCTTCCCCCATGACGAGCTGATCGGTGCCCCTGAGGGAACCGTCGTGCGTACCACGGGAAACGTCGCGTATCTCGCGCTGCGCCCCCTGCTCCCCGACTATGTCCTGTCCATGCCACGCGGTGCCGCCGTGGTCTACCCCAAGGACGCGGGGCAGATCCTGGCGATGGCCGATATCTTCCCCGGCGCACGTGTCGTCGAGGCGGGCGTCGGCTCCGGCTCGCTCTCCATGTTTCTGCTGCGGGCCATCGGCGACCAGGGCATGCTGCACTCCTACGAGCGCCGGGCCGACTTCGCCGAGATCGCCGCCCAGAACGTCGAGCGCTACTTCGGCGCCCCGCACCCCGCCTGGCGGCTCACCGTCGGCGACCTCCAGGACAACCTCAGCGACACCGAGGTCGACCGCGTGATCCTGGACATGCTCGCCCCCTGGGAGTGCCTGGAGCCGGTGTCCAAGGCGCTCGTCCCCGGCGGCATCCTGTGCGCGTACGTCGCCACCACCACCCAGCTCGCCCGCACCGTGGAGTGCATCCGCGAGCACGGCACCTTCAACGAGCCGTCGGCCTGGGAAACCATGGTCCGCACCTGGCACGTCGAGGGCCTGGCCGTACGGCCCGACCACCGCATGATCGGCCACACCGGCTTCCTGCTCACCGCCCGTCGGCTCGCGGACGGTGTGGAGCCCCCGATGCGCCGCCGCAGGCCCGCCAAGGGTGCCTACGGCGAGGACTACGTGGGCTGGGGCACCGCGAAGGACACCGGCGCCGCGGACTCCTCAGGAGGCGGCCGGAGCGCTTCCGGCGGCCAGGACACCCCGTCCGGCGACGCCTGAGAGCCGCCTGACGGACACCGGTGCCACAACGGCACGGCGCGGCCACCGAATTCCCCGTGTGCGGGCGGTGGCCGCGCCCCTGTGAGATGTGGCACGATGCGGGGCATCTCCCGCCTCAGCCCTTACATGGAGTCATCCCGCGTGCAGCCTCTGGGCCCGGATCTCGCGCACACCCATCCCCGTCCGGTGCACTGGGTCGCGACCGCGGCCGCCGTGGCCGCCGTCATCGCCGGGGGGTCGTTCTTCCAGCCCTCCGACGCGAAGGCCACCACGTCCACCGCCGCCTCCGCCCCGCGTGCCGGGGGGCTTCCCGCGGCCAAGGCCCCCGATCCCCGCGCCGCGGACTATCCGATGGACTGCGGACGGGCCGAGCCCGACGTCATCGACCGGGCCTCGGCGGACCTGGACGGCGACGGGCGGCCGGAGACCGCGGTCGTGGTGCGCTGCCGGACGGCGTTCGGCACCCCGCCCAGTGGCGTGTATGTGCTTTCCCAGCCGGCCCGCGCGGGTGCCGCGCCCCGCGTGGTGGCCACCTTCGTGGACCCGAAGGAAGGGATGAGCATCAGCGATTTCGCGGTGCGCGGGAAGACGGTTTCGGCCACCTTGCTCGGATACTCGTCGGCCAAGGTGCCGCGGTGCTGTCCGGATCAGCAGCGCAAGGTCAACTGGCAGTGGCGGGACGGCAGGTTCGTTCTGAAGGCGCTGCCGGCTCCGGGGAGTGTGTGAGCGGTCGCTCGCGGAATGTCACCCCGCGTCGGGGCCGTAGACCTCGACCCGGTCCGTGACGCGGCGTACATGGATGCAGTCGCCGGGGCACTCCTTGGCCGAATCCTTGACCTCGGTGAGCAGGGTCAGGGGCACCGGAGTGGTGGCACCCTTCTCCTGTAGCAGCTCATCGTCGGCGCTCTTGACGTAGGCTAGACCGTCGATGTCGAGTTCGAAGACCTCGGGAGCGTACTGGGCGCAGATCCCGTCGCCGGTGCACAGGTCCTGGTCAATCCACACTTCAAGATCGCCGAGCTCCTCGTTCCGCACGGTGTGCCCCCTGCTGTTCCTTCGATACGCCATTCAACAGTGTCTAAATATCGCCAGCCCTGACGGGTGTTGACCGTGTCGACGATACAACCGGTCGCTTTCCGATGTTGTTGGGTGGGTATTCGGCTGGTGTGAGGGAGTGCGCAAGGGTGAAGATCGGACACACGCCGACCGGGTTTGTGATCTAGGGGTTTCAACCCGCACCGGCCCAGGTAGGGTCAGGAAGCGTCCAGCTCCCCTTGGAGGAGGTGAGGACCGTGGCAGCCCACGACGACGACATCAACCGCGGCATCCGGCCGGGGCGGGGGTCTGACGACCCTGCCGGCCAGGTTGCCTATCTCGAGCAGGAAATCGCCGTCCTGCGCCGCAAGCTCGCCGACTCTCCGCGTCATACGAGGATTCTCGAAGAGCGGATCGTCGAGCTGCAGACCAATCTGGCGGGAGTCTCCGCACAGAACGAGCGGCTCGCAAACACACTCCGTGAGGCCCGCGACCAGATCGTGGCCCTCAAGGAGGAGGTCGACCGGCTTGCCCAGCCGCCGGCCGGTTTCGGAGCCTTTCTGCAGGCGAACGAGGACGGTACGGCCGACATCTTTACCGGGGGCCGTAAACTCCGGGTGAATGTCAGCCCAAGCGTCGAGCTCGACGACCTCAGGCGCGGCCAGGAGGTCATGCTCAACGAGGCGCTCAATGTGGTCGAGGCCATGGAGTTCGAGCGCGCCGGGGACATCGTCACCCTCAAGGAAGTCCTTGAGGACGGCGAGCGCGCCCTGGTGATCGGGCACACCGACGAGGAGCGGGTGGTGCGGCTGGCAGAGCCGCTGCTGCACACCACCATCCGCCCCGGTGACGCCCTGCTGCTCGAGTCCCGGTCCGGCTATGTCTACGAGGTCGTTCCGAAGAGCGAGGTCGAGGAGCTCGTCCTCGAAGAGGTTCCGGACATCGACTACAACAAGATCGGCGGTCTGGGAAACCAGATCGAGCTGATCCGCGACGCGGTCGAGCTCCCCTACCTCTACCCCGACCTCTTCAAGGAGCACGAACTGCGGCCGCCCAAGGGTGTGCTGCTGTACGGCCCGCCCGGCTGCGGCAAGACGCTGATCGCCAAGGCCGTGGCCAACTCCCTTGCCAAGAAGGTCGCCGAGGTGACCGGCAAGCCCGCGGGGAAGAGCTTCTTCCTCAACATCAAGGGTCCCGAGCTGCTCAACAAGTACGTCGGTGAGACGGAGCGGCACATCCGGCTGGTCTTCCAGCGGGCTCGGGAGAAGGCCAGCGAGGGCACGCCCGTCATCGTCTTCTTCGACGAGATGGACTCCCTCTTCCGCACCCGTGGCTCCGGGGTCAGCTCGGACGTGGAGAACACCATCGTCCCCCAGCTGCTCTCCGAGATCGACGGCGTGGAGGGCCTGGAGAACGTGATCGTGATCGGTGCCTCCAACCGCGAGGACATGATCGACCCCGCGATCCTGCGCCCCGGCCGTCTCGATGTGAAGATCAAGATCGAGCGTCCGGACGCCGAGGCCGCCAAGGACATCTTCTCGAAGTACCTCACGGAGTCCCTGCCGATCCACACGGACGACCTCACCGAGCACGGCCAGTCGCCCAAGGCCGCGATCGGCGGGATGATCCAGTCGGTGGTCGAGCAGATGTACACCGAGTCCGAGGAGAACCGCTTCCTGGAGGTCACCTACGCCAATGGCGACAAGGAAGTCCTCTACTTCAAGGACTTCAACTCCGGCGCCATGATCCAGAACATTGTGGACCGCGCCAAGAAGATGGCGATCAAGGACTTCCTGGACCACAACCAGAAGGGCCTTCGCGTCTCCCATCTGCTCGCCGCCTGCGTGGACGAGTTCAAGGAGAACGAGGACCTGCCGAACACCACGAACCCGGACGACTGGGCCCGGATCTCCGGCAAGAAGGGCGAGCGGATCGTCTACATCCGCACCCTGGTCACCGGAAAGCAGGGCGCGGACACGGGACGCTCCATCGACACGGTGGCGAACACCGGTCAGTACCTGTAACACCGCAGTCCGGCTGCGGATGTCCTGGACGGGGCATCCGCAGCCGGATGCGCTTTTCGGACCGCATTCTTCGTATGAGTCCTACGAGCCCGACCGGAGCAATGACTGAAATGATCTCCGCAGCACCGCTTGGCCGTTCTAGGCTCTTCGGTACCGCACGATCGCGGCACGGGGGATCGGGGGCCGCATATGGACCGGGAGCGCAGCGGTACTTGAGCGCCGACCTCAGCCGGGGGCGGCGCCGGGCAAGGAGGGCCGCATGACCGTACGGCGCGTAATGGGAATCGAGACGGAGTACGGGATCTCCGTCCCGGGGCACCCGAACGCCAATGCCATGCTCACCTCATCCCAGGTCGTCAATGCCTACGCGGCGGCGATGCACCGGGCGCGCCGCGCCCGCTGGGACTTCGAGGAGGAGAACCCGCTGCGGGACGCCCGCGGCTTCGACCTCGCGCGCGAGACCGCCGACGCCAGCCAGCTCACGGACGAGGACATCGGCCTGGCCAATGTGATCCTCACCAACGGCGCGCGGCTCTATGTGGACCACGCCCACCCCGAGTACTCGGCCCCCGAGGTCACCAATCCCCGGGACGCGGTGCTCTGGGACAAGGCGGGCGAGCGCATCATGGCCGAGGCCGCGCTCCGCGCCGCCGAGCTGCCCGGCGGACAGCCGATCCACCTCTACAAGAACAACACCGACAACAAGGGCGCCTCCTACGGCACGCATGAGAACTACCTGATGAAGCGGGAGACCGCCTTCTCGGACATCGTGCGCCACCTGACGCCCTTCTTCGTCTCCCGCCAGGTCGTCACCGGCGCCGGCCGCGTCGGCATCGGCCAGGACGGCCATGAGCACGGCTTCCAGATCAGCCAGCGGGCCGACTACTTCGAGGTCGAGGTCGGTCTGGAGACCACGCTCAAGCGCCCGATCATCAACACCCGCGACGAGCCGCACGCCGACGCCGAGAAGTACCGCCGGCTCCACGTGATCATCGGGGACGCCAACCTCTCCGAGCTCTCGACCTACCTCAAGCTGGGCACCACCGCCCTGGTGCTGTCGATGATCGAGGACGGCTTCATCGCCGTGGACCTCGCGGTGGACCAGCCGGTGCGCACCCTGCACCAGGTCTCGCACGACCCGACGCTGCGCCGCCTGATCACGCTGCGCAGCGGCCGCACACTGACCGCGGTGCAGCTCCAGATGGAGTATTTCGAGCTCGCCCGCAAATACGTCGAGGACCGCTACGGCGCGGACGCCGACGAGCAGACCCGGGACGTCCTGACCCGCTGGGAGGACGTGCTGAACCGGCTGGAGCGCGATCCCATGAGCCTGTCCGGCGAGCTGGACTGGATCGCCAAGCGGGAGCTGCTGGAGGGCTACCGCCGGCGCGACACCCTGGAGTGGGACGCCGCCCGGCTTCATCTGGTGGACCTGCAGTACGCCGACGTACGCCCCGACAAGGGCCTGTACAACCGGCTGGCGGCCCGCGGCAAGATGAAGCGGCTGCTGGACGACCAGGAGGTCGCCCGCGCCCAGAACAAGCCCCCGGAGGACACCCGCGCCTACTTCCGCGGCCGCTGCCTGGAGCAGTACGCGGACGACGTCGCCGCGGCCTCCTGGGATTCGGTGATCTTCGATCTGCCGGGTCGTGACTCTCTGCAACGGGTCCCCACGCTGGAGCCGCTGCGCGGCACGCGCAACCACGTCAAGGAGCTGCTGGACCGCTGCCGCACGGCCGAGGACCTGGTCCGGGTGCTGTCCGGCGGCTGAAATGCCCTAGAGCCGGGAATCATCGAGGTGGCCTCCGTACGTTGTAGCCAGTGGGAGGCCGATGTCGGACCCGGCTTGTAGGGTCTGATCTTGAGACCGATCGAATCAGCGGGCGAACCGAGCGGGGTGAGGGATATGGCGACCAAGGACACCGGCGGCGGTCAGCAGAAGGCGTCGCGCTCGACCGAAGAGGTCGAGGAGCAGGCGCAGGACGCACAGGCCGCGGAGGACCTGAAGGAGCGGCAGGAGAAGCTCTCCGACGACGTCGACTCCGTCCTGGACGAGATCGACGACGTGCTCGAGGAGAACGCGGAGGACTTCGTGAGGTCGTTCGTCCAGAAGGGCGGGCAGTAAAAGCGCGTCTTCTCCGTCCTGCGTCCCCGCGAAGGGGGCGCAGGACGGATGACTTCCATGGCCAGGGGTATGGTCCGTGCAGTATTTCAAGATCTGGTGGAAGGAAACGTGTGGAAGCCAACACTCGTAGCACAGGGCGTCTGCCGGCTGCCTTCCTGACGCCCGGCTCCTCGTCGTTCATGGACTTCCTGGGCGAGCACTCGCCCGAGCTGCTTCCGGGGAACCGTCCGCTGCCCCCGGTGCAGGGCGCCATCGAGGCCCCCCATGGCACCACCATCGTGGCGGTGAGCTTCCCCGGCGGCGTGGTGCTCGCCGGTGACCGCCGCGCCACCATGGGCAATGTCATCGCGCAGCGTGACATCGAGAAGGTCTTCCCCGCCGACGAGTATTCGGCCGTCGGGATCGCGGGGACCGCCGGTATCGCCGTGGAGATGGTCAAGCTCTTCCAACTCGAGCTGGAGCACTTCGAGAAGGTCGAGGGCACCGTCCTCTCGCTCGAGGGCAAGGCGAACAGGCTGTCGACCATGATCCGCGGCAACCTGGGCATGGCGATGCAGGGCCTCGCCGTGGTCCCGCTCTTCGCGGGGTGGGACGTCGACCGGGAGAAGGGCCGCATCTTCTCCTACGACGTGACCGGAGGGCGTTCGGAGGAGCGTGGCTTCGCCGCCACCGGCTCGGGCTCGATGTTCGCCCGGGGCGCGCTCAAGAAGCTCTATCGCCAGGACCTGACCGAGGAGCAGGCCGCCACCGCCGTGCTCCAGGCACTCTATGACGCCGCCGACGACGATTCGGCGACCGGCGGGCCGGATCTCGCCCGCCGCATTTACCCGATCATCACCTCGATCACCGAGGACGGTTTCAAGAGGTTCAGCGAGGACGAGGTGTCCGAGCTCGCCCGTGCCATCCATGAACGGCGCCTCGAAGAGCCGGACGGCCCCCGCGCCGCCCTTCTCTGAGAGGACGGTCCAGCCGGAATGCATTCGCCATTGACAGAAGGGACGGACAGCCGGTGACGACGCCGTTCTATGTTTCTCCTCAGCAGGCCATGGCCGACCGCGCCGAATACGCCCGTAAGGGCATCGCACGGGGCCGCAGCGTGGTCGTGCTGCAGTACGCCGACGGCATCGTCTTCGTTGCGGAGAACCCGTCCCGCGCGCTGCACAAGGTCAGCGAGATCTATGACCGGATCGCCTTCGCGGCGGTCGGTAAGTACAACGAATTCGAGAATCTGCGCATCGGCGGTGTCCGTTACGCCGATCTGCGTGGCTATACCTATGACCGTGAGGATGTCACGGCCCGCGGGCTGGCGAATGTCTACGCCCAGACCCTGGGCACGATCTTCTCCAGCGCCGCCGAGAAGCCGTACGAGGTCGAGCTGATCGTCGCCGAGGTCGGGGAGGGCCCCGAGGACGACCAGATCTACCGCCTCCCGCACGACGGCTCCATCGTGGACGAGCACGGCTCGGTCGCCGTCGGTGGCAACGCCGACCAGATCAGCAGCTATCTCGACCAGCGCCACCGGGACGGCATGACCCTCGCCGAGGCCCTCAAGCTGGCCGTCGACTCGCTCTCCCGTGACAACAACGGCGGGGAGCGCAGCCTCACCGCCGAGCAGCTCGAGGTCGCGGTCCTGGACCGCAACCGCCCCCAGAAGCGCAAGTTCAAGCGCGTTCTGGGCGGTCAGCTCTCCCGGCTCCTGGAGTCGGGAGAGAGCGCCGCGGGCTCGGAGGAGTCGTCCGACGCCGAAGGGACCGAGGAGTCCACCTCGGAGTCCACCTCGGAGTCCGAGGACTGACCCGGCCGCTGCCGTTCGTTTCTCCGTCGCCGCCGCCCCGGGCCCACCCGGGGCGGCGGCGACGTCGTGTACGGGCCCAGGGGGCGGGTCGAGGAGTCCGCACGGGCCCACACGGCCCCGGGCCTCGCGCAACGAGCGGAAGTGGTGGCCCCGAGGCCGGTCAGGACCGTGGGGGAGGGGCCGTGGAGCCCCGGGGGATCAGTTCGACGGGCAGCACGGTGTCCCGGGGCGTCTCGCCGTCCATGAGCGTCATCAGGGCCCGCATACCGGCCGCGCCCACCGCCTCAGCCGGGAGCCGCACCGTGGTCAGCTCCGGTTCCACCGCCGTGGCCAGCGACAGGTCGTCGAAGCCGGTCACCGAGATGTCGTCCGGGATCCGCAGGCCCAGCCGCCGGGCCGCCTTGCAGGCACCCGCGGCCAGGATGTCGTCGTCGCAGACGAGCGCGGTCGGCCGGGGCCCGGGGCGGGCCAGGACGCGTTCGGCGGCCCGGCGGCCCTCCTCGACGGTCAGCCCCGCCGGTTCGATGCCCAACGCGGTGCCCGGGACCTCGTCCATCGCCTCCGCCAGGGCCCGGGCGCGGACCTGGAAGGTCCAGGAGTCCACCGCCGCCGCGAGATGGGCGACCCGGCGGTGCCCGAGCGCCAGCAGATGCCCCGCCGCCTGCCGCGCCCCGTCCGCGATGTCGAGGTTGACGGTGGCCGCCGCGGCCGCGTCGTCCGGATCGCTGTCGAGCATCACCAGCGGCAGCCCGCCGCCGCGCACCGCGGCCAACGCGTCGGCCGCCATGGAGGAGGCGATCACCCCGTCGAGCGAGGCGCGCGCCGAGTCGAACGGGTCCCGGGCCGGGCCCACGCCCTCGGGGGACGGATAGAGCACCACCCCGAAGCCGTGGTCGGCGGCGACCCGCTCGGCGCCGGTGTAGACGCGGGCGAAGAACTCGGTCGTCAGGGCGGGCACCACCAGGAGGACGGTCCTGGTGCGGCCCAGGCGGAGGCTGCGGGCCGCGAGGTTGGGGCGGTAGCCGAGATCCCGCGCGGCGGCCCGCACGGCCGCCACGGTGCGCTCGGAGACCCGTCCGGGCCACTTCTCGCCGAGCACCAGGGACACCGTCGCCTGGGACACGCCCGCCAGCCGCGCCACATCCCGGCTCGTCGCCCGTCCCGCGACCGGCCGCCCCGTGGCCGCCGCGCCACCCGGACCGGCGCCCGCCGCGTCCCCTGAGCGAGCGGCCCTCCCGCCCCCGCCCGGGCCCTCGCGCCGCGCGGACTCACCCGTCCGGCCGGTTCCCCGGGAACGTTTCCCGGCGGCCCCCTCCGCCGCGTGGGCGCGGTCCGCGCTCGCCACCATCGCCTCCGCTCCCTCCGCCGCCACGCGTCCCGCCGCGCGGCTGCTCATTTCGGCCCGCGAGTGGACCCGCGGTGGCGGCCATGGTACGTATGACGCTGGCAGTTATACGTACAACGTCACACACGACCCGCGCCGCACCCGCGACGCATTCGCGACAACCCACAGGAATCCGCAGGACCTGGAACAGGACCTGAAGCAGGACCTGGCAAGGAAGGGGCAGGTACATGGCGGCTGGCTACGGGGAACTGCTGCGCACCCCGCACGCGGCACGGCTGCTCATCGGCACGCTGCTGGGACGGCTTCCGAACGCCACCGCCGCCCTGGCCGTGCTGCTCTTCGCCCGCGCCGAGGGCGGCAGCTACGCCCTCGCCGGGGGGCTGTCGGCCGTCTACGGCGTGGCCAACGCGGTGGGCCAGCCGCTGCTGGGCCGGGCCGTGGACCGCTTCGGCCAGACCTGGGTGATGCTCCCCGCCGCCGTGACCTCCGCGCTCGGGACGGTCCTGTTCGCCGTCGTCGGGCTCGATCCACTGCCCGTGGCGTACGCCGCCATGCTGATCGCCGGTCTGTTCACGCCGCCGCTGGAGGGCGGGCTGCGGGCGCTGTGGCCCTCGGTGCTGCGGCGCGAGGACCAGGTGCACGCGGCATACGCGCTGGACGCCGTGGCCCAGGAGGTGATGTTCGCCGTCGGCCCGCTGCTGGTCACCCTGAGCGTGGCCGTGTGGTCCGAGGCGGCCGCGCTGCTGGTCATCAACGCCATCGGGGTCGCGGGCGCGCTCTGGGTCGTGGTCTCGCGGCCGTCGCGGCAGTGGCGCTCGGCGCCGCGCGAGGCGCACTGGCTGGGCGCGCTGCGCTCGCCCGGGCTGCTGGTGCTGCTCGGGTCGTTCTTCTTCATCGGGCTCGCCCTCGGCGCGATCGCGGTGGCCGCGGTGGCCTACGCCGACGAGCACGGTGGCGGCGTGGTCTCCAGCGCGCTGCTCTCCGCCCTCGGCGTGGGCGCGCTGGTCGGCGGCATCGTCTACGGCGGCCGCACCTGGCCCGGCGCGCCCGAACGGCGGCTGCGGCTGCTGGTGGCCGCGCTGGCGCTCGGCTATCTGCCGCTCATGCTGGTGCCGGGCGTCGTCATGATGACCGTCCTCGCCGGGGTGGCGGGAGTGTTCCTGGCCCCCGCGCTGGCCTGCGCGTTCGTCGTCGTGGACCGCCACGCGCCCACCGGCACGGTCACCGAGGCGTTCTCCTGGCTGGTGACCACGTTCGTGGTGGGCAACGCGGTCGGCACCGCCGTGGCGGGGCCCGCGGTCCAGCTCGGCGGAGTGGCCCCCGGATTCGCGGTGCCCGCGGCCGGTGGAGTGGCCGCGCTGGCGGTGCTGCTGGCGGCCCAGCGGTTCCTCCTGGACCGGCCACGTCCCGTCGTCCGGCCGACCGTTCACCCAACACCGGATGAACCCTGTGCGGAAAATGATCGCAACCGTGCCGTCGAACCCGGTTTCAGAGCACGCCATCAGGCGTAATGTTCAGGCATGGACCGCCGCATTTTCGGGCTGGAGAACGAGTACGGCGTCACGTGCACATTCAGGGGACAGCGCCGGTTGTCTCCTGACGAAGTGGCGCGCTACCTCTTCCGCCGTGTCGTCTCCTGGGGCCGCAGCAGCAATGTCTTCCTGCGCAACGGTGCCCGCCTCTATCTCGACGTGGGCTCGCACCCGGAATACGCAACCCCCGAGTGTGACAACGTGACCGAGCTGGTCACCCACGACAAGGCAGGCGAGCGCATTCTCGAGGGTCTGCTCGTGGACGCGGAGCGTCGCCTGCACGAGGAGGGAATCGCGGGCGACGTCTATCTCTTCAAGAACAACACCGACTCCGCGGGCAACTCCTACGGCTGCCACGAGAACTATCTGGTGGCACGGCACGGCGAGTTCTCCCGCCTCGCCGACATTCTCATCCCGTTCCTGGTGACGCGGCAGCTGCTGTGCGGTGCGGGCAAGGTGCTCCAGACCCCGCGTGGCGCCGTCTACTGCGTCAGCCAGCGCGCCGAGCACATCTGGGAGGGCGTCAGCTCCGCGACGACCCGCTCCCGGCCGATCATCAACACCCGCGACGAACCCCACGCCGACGCCGAGCGCTACCGCCGGCTGCATGTCATCGTGGGCGACTCCAACATGTCCGAGACCACCATGCTGCTCAAGGTCGGCGCCACCGATCTGGTGCTCCGCATGATCGAGGCGGGCACCGTGATGCGTGACCTGACCCTGGAGAACCCCATCCGGGCGATCCGCGAGGTCAGCCACGACATCACCGGGCAGCGCAAGGTGCGGCTCGCCAGCGGGCGCGAGGCGTCCGCCCTGGAAGTGCAGCAGGAGTACTACGAGAAGGCCGTGGACTTCTGCGAGCGCCGCGGCATCCGCACCGGCATGGTCGAGCGCGTCCTCGAGCTGTGGGGCCGCACCCTGGACGCGATCCGCACCGAGGAGCTCGACCGGATCGGCACCGAGATCGACTGGGTGATGAAGTACAAGCTCATCGAGCGGTACCGGGCCAAGAACAACATCACCATGTCCCATCCGCGGATCGCCCAGATAGACCTCGCCTACCACGACATCCACCGCCGCCGCGGCCTCTACTACCTGCTGGAGAAGCGCGGTCAGGCGGCCCGGGTCTGCAACGACTTGAAGATCTTCGAGGGCAAGTCGGTGCCACCGCAGACCACCCGCGCCCGGCTGCGCGGCGACTTCATCCGCCGGGCCCAGGAGCAGCGCCGCGACTTCACCGTCGACTGGGTACATCTGAAGCTCAATGACCAGGCACAGCGCACCGTGCTGTGCAAGGACCCGTTCCGTTCGGTCGACGACCGGGTGGAGAAACTCATCGCCGGTATGTGACCGGCGTACGGCTTACCTTGCTCTCGGGCCCCGTGCGTTCTCCGGACGGGGCCCGAGTCACGTCGTAGAGTGGCGCGCATTGGCCATCGCAAGATCTACCTAACGAGGACTCCGTGCGCCGACGCTCCGTACTCCTTGCCGTGCCCGCGGGCCTGCTGACACTCGCGGGCTGTGGTGACGACGAATCAGGGTCCGAGAAGACCAAGCCGTCACAGGAGCCGACGGATCAGAGTCCCTCACCGGCCCCCACCGGCAAGATCGTCTCCGGACCGGTGCCGCCGATTACCGCGGGTAAGAAGTTCGGTGAGAAGCCGAAGGTCGCCAAGGGCACGGGTAAGCCGCCGCACGATCTCGCGGTCAAGACGATCAGCCAAGGGGACGGCAGGAAGACGGTCAAGGGGGATTGGGTCCAGATCAACTACCTGGCGCAGATCTGGGACACCGGTAAGGCCATCGACAACACCTTCGACAAGAAGAAGACCGCCGCCTTCCCGATCGGCAAGGGCCAGGTCCTCCCGGGCTGGGACCAGGGACTGCTGGGCCGCAACCTCGGCAGCCGGCTGGAGCTGGCCGTCCCGCCCGCGTACGCCTACGGCAAGCAGGGCCAGCCGCAGGCCGGTATCAAGGGGACCGACACGCTGGTCTTCGTGATCGACCTCGTGGATGCCTTCAACGCCAAGAGCTCGGCCAAGGGCAGCAAGGTGGACCAGACCGACGCCGACCTGCCCAAGGTGTCCGCCAACACCGACGGCAAGGCGCCCACCATCACCCTCCCCAAGAAGGCCGCGCCGAAGAAGCTGGTCTCCGAATACGTCATCGAGGGCGACGGCCAGGAGGTCAAGAAGACCGACGCGCTGCTCGTCCAGTACAAGGGCGTGCTGTGGGACGGCGGCAAGGAGTTCGACTCCACCTACAAGCGCGGTGAGCTCGCCCAGTTCTCGCTGCAGCAGGTCGTCAAGGGCTGGTCGCAGGGGCTCACCGGCAAGAAGGTCGGCAGCCGGGTGCTGGTCGTCGTGCCCCCGGACCTGGGCTACGGCAAGGCGGCCCAGAAGGGCATTCCCGCCAACTCCACGCTGGTGTTCTCCGTGGACATCCTGGCCGTTCTGTAGCCTGTGCGGGTTGCCCACAACGTCACAAGGAGCAATTTCGTGAGCATCGAGAAGCCCGAGGTCGACTTCCCGGGCGGCGAGCCGCCGGCCGAGCTGGAGATCAAGGACATCTGGGAGGGCGACGGGCCCACGGCCAAGGCCGGCGACAACATCGCCGTGCACTATGTGGGCGTCTCCTTCAGCACGGGTGAGGAGTTCGACGCGAGCTACAACCGCGGCACCCCGCTGCGGATCCAGCTCGGGGTCGGTCAGGTCATCACCGGCTGGGACCAGGGCCTCCAGGGGATGAAGGTCGGCGGCCGCCGGCAGCTCATCGTCCCGCCGCACCTCGGTTACGGGGACCGGGGCGCCGGCGGTGGCCGGATCAAGCCGGGCGAGACGCTGATCTTCGTCTGCGATCTGGTCTCCGTCTGAGACGGCGGTCCGTCGTCGCCGAGGGCTCCTGCCAATGGGCAGGGGCCCTCGGCTTTTGCCGCGCGTGCCGGTAGCGGTACGGTCACGTGCGTAAGGTCACGAAGAAAGGGCGTCGATGGCGATTGCCAAGGCCGAGCGGCTGATGAATCTGGCCCTGTGCCTGCTGGGAACGCGGCGTCCGCTGACCAAACGGGAGTTGCGGGGCTCCATAGAGGCGTACCTCCAGACCGACGCGGCGAACGATGATGCGTTCAACCGCATGTTCGAGCGCGACAAGGACGATCTGCGTGAACTCGGCCTGATCATCGAGACGGTGGAGGGCCTCGACGGCGAGATCGGCTATCTCGCCCGCCGGGACAGCAACCGCCTCCCGCCGATCACCCTCGACGCCGAGGAGGCCGCCGCCCTGGGCCTGGCGGCCAAGGTCTGGCAGCAGGCCCGGCTCGCGGGTGCCGCCAGCGGCGCACTGCAGAAGCTGCGCGCCGCCGGGATGCCGGTCGCCGAGGATCCGTACGACACACCGGGGCACAGCGCGCTGGAGCCGCGCATCCCGGTCCACGAGGCCGCCTTCGAGCCGCTGATGCTCGCCTGCCGCGACCGCCGCCCCGTGCTCTTCGACTACCGCAAGTCGAACGCCGCCCGCCCCGAGAAGCGGCAGGTCGAGCCCTGGACCCTGGAGTCCTGGCGCGGCCACTGGTATCTCGCCGGATGGGACCGTGAGCGCGCCGCCGAGCGGGTCTTCCGGCTCTCCCGGATCACCGGCCGGGTCCGGCTGCGGTCCGACGCGTTCACCGCCGAGGTGCCCGACCACGTCACCGTCCGGGAGACCGTGGAGACCTGGGCGGGCGAGACCGCCACCGGCACCGCCCGGATCAGGCTGCGCTCGGGCCACGGCTACCCGCTGCGGGCGAAGGCGCTGTCCACCCGGGCGGCCGACGACGGCTGGGACGAGCTGGAGATTCCGTACGGGCACGGCCTGGACGCCTGGCTCGTGGAGTTCGGCCCGGACGTGGTCGTACTGGGGCCCGATGAACTGCGGGCGGATGTCGTGGACCGGCTGCGCGCGGTCGCCAAGGGCTGAGGGGACGGATCACTTCATCATGGCCGGAAACGCCATTGACCAGACCCGGCGGATGCTCTCCCTGGTCACCTATCTGCGCGAGCGCCCCGGCGCCCGCGTCGCCGATGTCGCCCGGGCCTTCGGCATCAGCGAGGACGAGCTGATCGCCGACCTCGATGTGCTGCCGCTGTGCGGCACCAGCTTCCGCGGCGGCGATCTGCTGGACATCGACACCGACGGGGAGCGGATCTGGTGGCATAACCCGAATGCCTCCGGCACCAGCACAGCCGAGCCGCTGCGGCTGGCGGCCGACGAGGCCACCGCGCTGCTGGTCGCAGCCCGCGCCGTCGCCACCCTCCCCGGGCTGCGCGAGGGCGACCGGGAGGCGCTGCTGCGGGCCACCGCCAAGCTGGAGGCCGCGGCGGGCGAGGTGGCGGGCGCCAGCTCCCGGCTCTCGGTGATCTTCGAGTCGGAGGGCGGCGTCTTCGCCGACGTCGACCGTGCCATCTCCGAGCGCCGCAGGCTGTGGCTGCGCTACTACTCACCGGCGCGTGACGAGATCACCGAGCGCGAGGTCGACCCGATCCGGCTCTTCGCCGTCGGCCGCACCTATATGGAGGCGTGGTGCCGCCTCTCCGAGGCGCGGCGGACCTTCCGGCTCGACCGGGTCGTCGAGATCAAGCTGCTCGACGAGGCGTCCGATCCGCCGCCCATCGAGCTGCGCGATCTGTCGGAGCTCTCCTCCGCGCTGGTGCAGACCGGTGCCGAGGACCCCGAGGTGGTCGTCGAGGTCGGCCCCGGCGGGCGCTGGGTCGCCGAGTACTACCCGCACGACAGCGCGGATGAGCTGCCCGACGGCGGCCTCCGGATCACCCTGCGCGCGCCCGACCCCGGCTCGCTGCGGCGCTTGGCGCTGCGGCTGGGCAGGGACGGCCGGATCGTCTCGCCGCAGGGTCTGGCGGACAGTGCCCGGGACGCGGCGCGGCAGGCGCTCGCGGCGTACGGTGAGTGAAGGGACGCACACAGTGACCGCACGGGGGAGTGCCGCTTCGGTTGTCTTCAAGGCGGCCTGTCCGGAGTGCCGGGGCCGCTTCGAGCTGGCCGCGAGCGCGCTGCGGCTGGCGATCGGGGCCAGCGACCGCACCACCTTCTACTCCTTCACCTGCCCCGACTGCGGAACCATGGTGCGCAAACCGGCGGGGGAGCGGATCGTGGAGCTGCTCACCGGTGGCGGGGTGCGTACGCTGCGGCTGCACTCCACCGTCTAGGCTCTGCCGCATGCTCTGGCCGATGCTCGCCCTCGCCCTCGCCTTCTGCGGAATCGCCGTACTCGCCGTGCTCTCGGTGCGGGTCTACGCGGAGGTCCGCAGGCTGGCCCGGCAGGTGTCGGACAGCTCGCAGCGGATCACCCGGGCCGCCGAGGACCTGGAGCGGGCCTCGGCTCCGCTGGGGTCGACGGTGGACGCTCTGCGTCGCGAGTAGGAGCCGCTCTGCGTCGCGAGTGGGAGCCGCTCTGTGTCGCGAGTGGGAGCCGCTCTGTGTCGGGAGCAGCCGGGAGTGAGAGCCCGCTGCGTGCCAGGAGTGGGGGTCGCGGCTGATGGGCGCTCTGCTGTGCCACAGCCAAGCGGGGTACGCTGAGATTTCGCGGCCCTGGTAGCGAGGCGGAGGGCCGCAACCCGGAGTCCGCACGGGGATTGCTTCCGGTTTACCCCTGCGCGCTACGATCGCTGACAGCACGGCTGCCGGACACCTGTCCGACCGGTCGGGCAGCCCCACCCCCAGCCGCCTCGGTGAGAAGGAAGACGCTTATGCTGTTCGGAAAGATCGGCGTTCCCGAGATTCTCCTCATCCTTGTCGTCGTGCTGCTGCTGTTCGGTGCCAAGAAGCTGCCGGACATGGCCCGCTCGCTGGGCAAGTCGGCCCGGATCCTCAAGAGCGAGGCGAAGGCCATGAAGTCGGATGGTCAGCAGCAGCAGACCGCGCCGACCGACCCGCCCCAGCCCGGCCAGGACGAGTCCCACCGTACGATCCAGGCCGCGCCCGGTGACGTGACCAGCTCGCGCCCGGTGTCGGAGCCGAGCGACACCACCAAGCGCTGACCCAGGGCCACTTGAAGGCGGCAGTGGAAGGCCGCCACCGGACGCACGAGATGAGGACGTGGGTTGCTCAAGTCTGCCCGCAAGAAGGAGAAGGACCCTGAGGGGCGGATGCCCCTGGCCGAGCACCTGCGTGAGCTGCGCAACCGGTTGCTCAAGTCGGTCCTGGCGATCTGCGTGGTCACGATCGTCGCGATGTTCTTCTACATGGACATCGCCAAATTCCTGATGCAGCCGGTGCTGGACGCCGTCGGCTGTGACGGGGTCTCGCTGTCCGATCTCTCGGGCAAGGGGAGCAAGGGGCACGACTGCGCCTACTTCACCGTGAACGGTCTGCTGTCGCCGTTCACGATCATGCTGAAGGTCTCCTTCACGACCGGGCTGGTGGTCGCCACCCCGATCTGGCTCTACCAGCTCTGGGCCTTCCTCGCACCCGGGCTGCACCGCAACGAGAAGAAGTACGGCCTGTTCTTCGTCGGGCTCGGCGTACCGCTCTTCGTCGCCGGCGCGTACTTCGCGTACCTGATCCTTCCGACCAGCGCCAAGGTCCTCATCGGCTTCACCCCGGAGGGGGCCAACAACCTCCTCCCGCTGGACGACTTCCTCGATCTGCTCGCCCGGATGATCGTCGTCTTCGGGCTCGCCTTCGAGCTTCCCCTGCTGCTGATCCTGCTGAACTTCACCGGCGTCCTCACCGGACGCCGGATGCTCGGCTGGTGGCGCGCCATGATCATGGGCATCACGGTCTTCGGCGCCATCGCCACCCCCAGCACCGACCCGATCGGCATGTTCGCCCTGGCCGGGCCGGTCGTCGTGCTCTACTTCGGCGCCGTCGGCGTCTCCCTGGCCAACGACCGGCGCAGGGCGCGCCGCCGGGCCGCCGATCCGGACTTCGGCCTGAGCGACGACGAGGCGTCCGCGCTGGATCTGACCCCCGAGGCCGTCGCCGCGCCCAGTGCCAGGCCGGAGCTCACCGACGGGGACGACTCCGGCACCCCCCGGCGCAACGGCTATGACGACGTCACCTAGCCGTCCGTAACCGCTCCCGGCACGGGCGGGGCAGCCGTCCACGGCCCCGCCCGGCCCGGCGGGCCGAACAAAGCCCCGATAAAGATCGCGTGCGCTGTCGGAGGTGGCCGGTAGGCTCGTAGATACGATGACCGACGAGCTATCTCCCGCCGAGCGCTATGCGGCGTCCCGCGCCCGGGCCGCCGAGCAGGCCACCGCGCTGGCCCCCTTCCGCGAGATGTACGACTTCGAGCTGGATCCCTTCCAGATCGAGGCGTGCAAGGCCCTGGAGTCCGGCAAGGGCGTGCTGGTCGCCGCCCCCACCGGCTCGGGCAAGACCATCGTGGGCGAGTTCGCCGTCCACCTGGCGCTGACCCAGGGCCGCAAGTGCTTCTACACCACGCCCATCAAGGCGCTGTCCAACCAGAAGTACACCGACCTGGTGAAGCGCTACGGCGCCGACAAGGTCGGCCTTCTCACCGGGGACAACAGCGTCAATTCCGATGCCCCGGTGGTCGTGATGACCACCGAGGTGCTGCGGAACATGCTCTATGCCGGCTCCCAGTCGCTGCTCGGCCTCGGCCATGTGGTGATGGACGAGGTCCACTATCTCTCCGACCGGTTCCGCGGCGCCGTCTGGGAGGAGGTCATCATCCACCTCCCCGAGTCGGTGACGCTGGTGTCACTCTCCGCGACGGTTTCCAATGCCGAGGAGTTCGGCGACTGGCTCGACACCGTCCGCGGTGACACCGAGGTCATCGTCTCCGAGCACCGCCCCGTGCCGCTGTGGCAGCACGTGCTGGCCGGGCGCCGGATGTACGACCTGTTCGAGGAGAAGAGCGGCCGGGACGGCGACCAGAGCGGGCGCCGCGAGGTCAACCCCGATCTCGTCCGGCTGGCCCGGATGGAGAGCAGCCGCCCCACCTTCGGCCGCGACAAGCGCCGCGGCCGCAACATGCGCGAGGCCGACCGGGAGCGCGAGCGCCGTCAGCGCAGCCGGATCTGGACCCCCGGCCGGGCCGAGGTGATCGACCGGCTCGACTCCGAGGGGCTGCTGCCCGCCATCACCTTCATCTTCAGCCGGGCCGGCTGCCAGGCCGCCGTCCAGCAGTGTCTCCACGCGGGGCTGCGGCTCAACGACGAGGCGGCGCGCGCCCGGGTGCGGGCCCTCGTCGAGGAGCGCACCGCCGGGATCCCCGACGAAGACCTCCATGTGCTGGGGTACTTCGAATGGCTGGAGGGCCTGGAGCGGGGCATCGCGGCCCACCACGCCGGAATGCTCCCCACCTTCAAGGAAGTCGTCGAGGAGCTCTTCGTCCGCGGCCTGGTCAAGGCCGTCTTCGCCACCGAGACCCTCGCGCTCGGCATCAACATGCCCGCCCGTTCGGTGGTGTTGGAGAAGCTCGTCAAGTGGAACGGCGAGCAGCACGCGGACATCACCCCCGGTGAGTACACCCAGTTGACCGGCCGGGCCGGGCGGCGCGGTATCGATGTCGAGGGCCATGCGGTGGTGCTGTGGCAGCGCACCATGGACCCCGCGGCGCTCGCCGGGCTGGCCGGCACCCGGACGTATCCGCTGCGCTCCTCCTTCAAGCCGTCGTACAACATGGCGGTCAACCTCGTCTCCCAGTTCGGGCGGCATCGCTCGCGCGAGCTGCTGGAGACCTCCTTCGCGCAGTTCCAGGCCGACAAGGCGGTCGTCGGCATCTCCCGTCAGGTGCAGCGCAACGAGGAGGGGTTGGAGGGCTACCGCGCCTCCATGACCTGCCATCTCGGCGACTTCGACGAGTACGCGCGGCTGCGCCGTGAGCTCAAGGACCGCGAGACCGAGCTGGCCAAGCAGGGCGCGGCCCAGCGGCGCGCGGCCGCCGCGGTCGCCCTGGAGAAGCTCCGCCCGGGCGATGTCATCCATGTGCCCACCGGCAAGTTCGCCGGGCTCGCGCTGGTGCTGGACCCCGGGCTGCCCGCCGGGCGGGTGGGCGGCCACCGCGGCATGGAGTACCACGACGGGCCGCGGCCCCTGGTGCTCACCGCCGAGCGGCAGGTCAAGCGGCTGGCCTCGATCGACTTCCCCGTCCCGGTCGAGCCGCTGGACCGGATGCGGATCCCCAAGTCGTTCAATCCGCGCAGCCCCCAGTCCCGCCGCGATCTGGCATCCGCGCTGCGCAGCAAGGCCGGTCACCACGATGTGGGACGCCGCCGCAAGGAGCGCTCGGCCGCCGCCGACGACACCGAGATCGCCCGGCTGCGCGCGGCCATCCGCGCCCACCCCTGCCACGGCTGCAGCGACCGCGAGGACCACGCCCGCTGGGGCGAGCGCTACCAGCGGCTGCTGCGCGACACCCGGCAGCTGGAGCGGCGCATCGAGGGCCGTACGAACACCATCGCCCGCACCTTCGACCGGATCTGCTCCCTGCTGAGCGAGCTCGGCTATCTGCACGGCGACGAGGTCACGGACGTGGGGAAGCGGCTGGCGCGGCTGTACGGCGAGCTGGACCTGCTGGCCAGCGAATGCCTGCGCGAGGGCGTCTGGGAGGGGCTGCCCCCCGCCGAGCTCGCGGCCTGCGCCTCCGCGCTCGTCTACGAGGCGCGGACGGCCGATGACGCGCTGCCGCCCAAACTGCCCCCGGGCCGGGCCAAGGACGCGCTCGGCGAGATGGTCCGCATATGGGGGCGGCTGGACGCCCTCGAGGAGGAACACAAGATCAACCAGGCGGAGGGCGTCGGTCAGCGCGAGCCGGACCTGGGCTTCGCCTGGGCCGCCTACCGCTGGGCGTCCGGCCATGGGCTCGACGAGGTGCTGCGGGAAATCGACATGCCCGCCGGTGACTTCGTGCGCTGGACCAAGCAACTGATCGATGTGCTCGGCCAGATCGCCGCGGCGGCCCCGGATGGCTCGGTGGCGCGCAGCGCCCGCCGCGCGGTCGACGGGCTGCTGCGCGGGGTCGTGGCGTACTCCTCGGTCGGCTGAGCCGGTCGCCGGCTGAGCCGGTCACTCACTTCGGCGGGCTCAGGCCGGATCGTAGGTGAAGGGGAGGGTGTTGCTGTTGCCCGCGGGGGTGTGGAGCTGGACATTGACCGTTCCGGCCGCGTGGGCCGGCGTCGTCGCCACGACCAGGGCGTCCGAGAGCACGCTGAAGGAGGCCGGGGTTCCGCCGAAGGTCACGGAGTCGGTGTACGTGAGGTTGGAGCCGTTGATCGTGACGGAGTCGCCGCCCAACTCCGAGCCCTGGTTGGGGATGAGCGACGTGATGACCGGAGCGCCGAGGTAGGTGTAGTACGGGCTCCCGGGGCCCAACGTGCTGGTGCCGCCCGGTGTGGTCACGGTGACCACGACCGTGCCGGTTCCGGGGGGAGCGGTCGCCGTCAGCTGATTGTCGGAGATCACGGTGAGGCCGGTGGCGAGGTTGGGGCCGAAGTGGACAGCGCTGGCCAGGGCCAGGTTGCTGCCGATGATGGTGACGGTGTTACCGCCGGTGTCCGAACCGAACTGTGGGCTCACACTGATGACGACCGGGGCGGCGACGTAGACATACGGCAGCGGATTGCTGGTGCCCCCCGCCGTGGTGACGGTCACATTCACCACGGACGGTGGCCCCGCCGGTGCCGTGGCGGTGATCTGGGTGGGCGTATTGGTGAGGATGGTGGCGGGGGTGGCGCCGAAGAGCACCTGGATGGCACCCGAGAGTCCGGTGCCGGTGATGGTGATGGTGTTGCCGCCTGAGGTGGGTCCTGAGGTGGGGTTGAGGGTGGTGATGGTGGGTGCGGGGGTGGTGGTGTAGGTGTAGGGGAGGGGGTTGCTGGTGCCGTTTGGGGTGGTGACGGTGACGTTGGTGGTGCCGGTGCCTGCGGGGGCGGTGGCGGTGATTTGGGTGGGGGTGTTGGTGAGGATGGTGGCGGGGGTTGCGCCGAAGAGGACTTGGGTGGCGCCGGTGAGGTTGGTGCCGGTGATGGTGATGGTGTTGCCGCCTGAGGTGGGTCCTGAGGTGGGGTTGAGGGTGGTGATGGTGGGTGCGGGGGTGGTGGTGTAGGTGTAGGGGAGGGGGTTGCTGGTGCCGTTTGGGGTGGTGACGGTGACGTTGGTGGTGCCGGTGCCTGCGGGGGCGGTGGCGGTGATTTGGGTGGGGGTGTTGGTGAGGATGGTGGCGGGGGTTGCGCCGAAGAGGACTTGGGTGGCGCCGGTGAGGTTGGTGCCGGTGATGGTGATGGTGTTGCCGCCTGAGGTGGGTCCTGAGGTGGGGTTGAGGGTGGTGATGGTGGGTGCGGGGGTGGTGGTGTAGGTGTAGGGGAGGGGGTTGCTGGTGCCGTTTGGGGTGGTGACGGTGACGTTGGTGGTGCCGGTGCCTGCGGGGGCGGTGGCGGTGATTTGGGTGGGGGTGTTGGTGAGGATGGTGGCGGGGGTTGCGCCGAAGAGGACTTGGGTGGCGCCGGTGAGGTCGGTGCCGGTGATGGTGACCGTATTGCCGCCGGAGCTCGGGCCCGAGGCCGGACTGAGCGAGGTGAGCACCGGAGCCGCGACCGTCGTATAGGTGAAGAACACGTTCTGGGTGCTGGTCCCGGTCGGTGCCGTGACGGTCACCTTCACCGTGCCGCTTCCCGCCGGCGTTCTGGCAGTGATCTGCGTACTGCTCACGACGACCACATTGGTGGCCAGGTTGGAGCCGAACCTGACCACGGTGGCGCCGGTGAAACCGGAACCGTTGATCGTGACGGGGGTGCCCCCCGATGGATTGCCCTGAGAGGGAGTCACGCTGGTCACTACGGGAGCCATGTTGCTCGTTCTCCTTCTTGTGCCATGAGGACGACCGCGCCCTGGCCGGCGGCTGTCGGCCAGGGCGCGGGGGATCGGCGCTCAGCGTGTGCCATGCGGCGTTGACCCGAGCGGGGACCGTGCGGGGTGTCGTTCCCACCCGGCCACGGTCGGTGGATCAGGTGACCGTGAAGGCGGCGGGGCCGGATGTGCCACCACATGTGGTGACCGTGAAGGCTCCGGCGCCCGCGGCCGCCGCGGCGGGCACCGCGGTGACGATGGAGGTTTCGTCGATGGGCGTGTAGGGCAGGCCCGCGAAGGCGGTGGCCGCCGAGTCGGTGAAGGTCACGTCGGTGATGCCGACGAGGCAGGCGGCGTCGGAGATGGTGGTCTCGGTTCCCGCCGGGCCCGTGGCAGGGGTCAGTGTGGCGGCGGTCAGATCCGGCGCGTTGTAGTAGTCGATCAGGGCGGTGCCCGCGGTGCCCGTGCCGCCGGGCGTGGTGACCGTGACCTGCTGGGTGTCGAAGCAGCCGGCCGGGGTGTGGGCCGGGGCGGTGACGGTGACCTGGGTGTTGCTGCCGCCGGCGGCGAACGCGACTGGGGTGAGGGCGCCCACGTTGACGGTGCCGCCGGAGGCGAAGCCGCTGCCGAAGACCGTGACCGCACCACCGGCGGCGGGCAGGCATGTGTCGCTCAGCCCCGTGGTCGTCGGCCTCACGATGACGAAGAACGGCACCGAGTTCGTCCTGGTCCCGTTCGACAGGTTGGTGCTGACCGAGACCTGACCCGAGCACGGCGCGCTGGCGGGAACCACGAAGGTGACCAGGGTGTTGGTGACCGATGCGGGGCTGACGACGGCGCCGCCGAAGTTCACCGAGACGGTGGTGCCCAGTGCCGTGCCGTTGATGCTGACGGTAGTGCCGACCGTGCCCTGGCTGGGGGTGAGGGAGGTGATGGGCATGAGCTTTCTCCTCTTTGATCGTCTTGCTGTGGTGTGTGGGTGTGCCGGGAGCGGGAGGGATGGGCAACGCGACCGTTGACCGCACCGGGTTCCGCTGTGCAGAGGGGTGGGAGGGAGATGGACCCCACGGGCCCGGGATGCCACGGCCTTCGGCGGAGACGGCATGACCGGTGATGGCGAAATTGAGAGTGACTCGTACCTGGGTGCGGGCCGCAGTAGGGCGAGCCGTGCAGAGAACTGGTCGGCGCCGAGATCTACTGCGGTGCCGGAACTCTCGCTCGATGTGAGTGAACCAAAAGAGCGATAAGTGCGGAAGGTGCGAAAAAGGCGTGAGCGGAGCTCATGTGACCATATGTCAAGGCTTCGCCGTCATCTCCAGTGAGCCGGAGTGCGCTCTCCGCCGCCGGATCGACGCCGGTACTCTGCCGTGCCGCTGAGGCCGGAACACACAAGGGCCCCGGCCGGATGCTCCCGGCCGGGGCCTGATGGTCCTGCGCGTCGCGTCCGCTACGCCGCGGCCTCCTCGGGCCCCGACTTCTCCTGCTCCGCCTCGACCTGCTGGTTCCACTCGCGCTTCGAGGCCTGCCAGCCGTCCTCGTCATGGCCGCGCCGCCAGTAACCGGAGATGGACAGCCACTCGCGCGGGATCTGGTGCTCGAGGCGCAGATGGCGGCGGATCTCCTTCACGAAGCCCGCCTCGCCGTGGACGAAGGCGTGCACCTGCCCGGGCGGGAACCCCAGCCCCCGGACGGCCGCCACCAGCGCCTCGCCGACCGGTGCGGCGCCCCGGTGCAGCCAGCTCACCCGGGCCCCTCGGGCACGGTGAGCTTCAGTTCCTCCGCCTCGTCCGCCACCTCGATGAACGCGTGCACCGGCACCGCGGCCGCGCCGCCCGCCCGGCTGTCGGTGAGCCGCTCCAGCGCGGCGGCGATCGCGGGCAGCGCGCTCTCGTCCCCCGCGAGCAGATGCCAGTCGGCCTGGGCGCCCGGGCGTAGGCGCCGCCTGGGCCCATGAAGTGGATCTCCTCGCCCGGCTGGACCCGCGAGGCCCACGGCCCGGCCAGCCCCTCGTCGCCATGGGTCACGAAGTCCACCGTCAGCTCGCGGGCCGCCGGATCCCAGGCCCGGACCGTGTACGTCCGCGTGACCGGCCACTGCTCGCGCGGGAACTCGGCGCGGATCCGCTCCAGGTCGAACGGCTCGGGATAGGTGGCGCTCCCGGTCGGGAAGAGCAGCTTGATGTAGTGATCGGTCCACTCGCCCGCGTGGAAGCCGGCGAGGCCGTCGCCGCCCAGGACGACCCGCACCATGTGCGGGGTCAGCCGGTCGGTGCGCACCACCTGTGCGCGATGCGGCGTGCGCGTCTTACGGGCCGGACGGTCCGCCATGGCACCTCCCTGATCAACTAGAGTTAGGTATACCTAACCTAACAGCTCAGCCCTCGAGAGTGGACAGCAATCTGCGCAAAGATCCGCCCAATCCCCACCGTTCCGCCAGCGCGTCCACGGCGCCGGGGTCGCGCGGTGACCGCGGCAGCGCCGGGTCGAAGGCCGGCAGCGCCACATCCGAGGCCACCCGCACCACCTTCGGGGCGACCTCGACATACGGCCGCGCCTCGGCCAGCCGCTTGCGCTGGGTGGGGGTCAGCTTGGCGGCGGGGTCGTCGATGGCGGCCATGATCCCGGCCAGGTCGCCGTAAGCGGCCAGCAGCTTGGCGGCGGTCTTCTCGCCGACGCCGGGCACCCCCGGCAGCCCGTCGCTGGGGTCGCCGCGCAGCAGCGCCAGATCCACGTACCCCCGGCCGTCGACCCCGTACTTCTCGCGTACGTAGGACTCGTCGATCAGCTGCAGGGTGCCCACGCCCTTGACGGGGTAGAGCACCCGCACCCCGCGCTCGTCGTCCACCAGCTGGAACAGATCGCGGTCGCCGGTGACGATGTCGACCGGGCCGCTCGCCCGGCCCGTGAGCGTGCCGATCACATCGTCGGCCTCGTAGTCCGCGGCGCCCACCCGCGCGATGCCGATCGCGTCGAGCACCTCGTCGATCACCGGGACCTGCGGGGAGAGGGTGTCCGGCACCTCCTCCTGGTCCACCCCGGCGCCCTCCGGGGCCTCCTCGGCGACCCGGTGGGCCTTGTAGGTGGGGATCAGCGCGACCCGCCAGGCCGGGCGCCAGTCGAAGTCCATGCAGGCCACCAGGTCGTCCGGGCGGTGGTCCTGGACGAGCCGGGCGATGAAGTCGAGGAGCCCGCGCACGGCGTTCACCGGCGTGCCGTCGGGGGCCCGGACCGAATCCGGCACTCCGAAATAGGCTCGGAAGTAGAGGGAGGCGGTGTCGAGGAGCATCAGGCGTCGCGTCACACCCCCGATCATGCACTACCCGACGGACACAACTCCTGGGATAATGTGATGTGGATCACCGTTTGGTTTACGCCAAACCGATCAGGGCAGGCGCGCCCCCGGAGCGAACCCGTTCAGTACTTCAACTATTGCGGCGGTCCGCGGTCCGATGCCGTGCCGCTCCACGACCCGCCGGCGGGGGTGGCGGGTCGTTTTTTGGTGCGATCTGAGAGGTACATGTGGCCACATTGCGAGCCGAACGCCTGTACAAGGTGTTCGGCAGACGACCCGATGAGGCGGTGGCGCGGCTCGAGAGCGGCGCGGACCGTGAAGAGCTCCGCGCGAGCGGGACGACAGCAGCGGTCATCGATGCCTCCTTCACCGTCGAGGAGGGTCAGATCTTCGTCGTCATGGGTCTGTCCGGATCCGGTAAGTCCACGCTGCTGCGCATGCTGAACGGGCTGCTGGAGCCGACCGCGGGACGCGTGCTCTTCGACGACGACGATCTGACCGTGCTCAGCCCCAAGGACCTGCGCGAGGTGCGGTCCCGCAAGATCAGCATGGTCTTCCAGCACTTCGCCCTCTTCCCGCACCGCAGCGTGCTGGAGAACGCCGCCTACGGCCTCGAGGTGCAGGGTGTGCCGCGCGAGGAGCGCGTCCGGCGCGCCACCGAGGCGCTGGAGATGGTGGGCCTGGCCGGCTGGGAGAAGTCCTGGCCCGATGAGCTCTCCGGTGGTATGCAGCAGCGCGTCGGGCTGGCCCGCGCCCTGGCCACCGACGCCGACATGCTGCTGATGGACGAGTCCTTCAGCGCGCTCGACCCGCTGATCCGGCGCGATATGCAGGACCAGCTGCTCCAGCTGCAGAAGCGGCTCAAGAAGACCATCGTCTTCATCACCCACGACCTGAACGAGGCCATGCGGCTCGGCGACCGTATCGCCGTGATGCGCGACGGCCAGATCGTCCAGATCGGCACCGCCGAGGACATCCTGGTCACCCCGGCCAACGACTACGTCGCCTCCTTCACCCAGGACGTCGACCGCAGCCGGGTGCTCACCGCCGGCGCGATCATGGCCGAACCGAGCGAGGCGCTGGGCAGCAAGACCGACGACGGGACCACGCTCCGTACCGAGCAGGACGTGCTGGCGGCCGCCCCGCCACCGTCCCCGAGTCCACGCCGATCATCGAGCTGTTCCGGCCCTGTTCGCGCAGCGGGGTCGCGGTCGCCGTCACCGACGACGACGGTGCGCTCGTCGGCGTCGTCACCCGCGCCCGGCTGCTCGCCGTCCTCGGCGAGCCGGACGCCGGACCCGACGGCGCACAGCCGCCGGCCGGTGACACCCCGGACGCGCCCGAGGCCGCCAAGAAGGTGATCACCGGTGCCTAGGCTTCAGCTCGGCGACTGGATCAACTCCGGCGTCAACTGGCTCCGAGACAATCTGAGCTGGCTCTTCGACTTCATCTCCAGCGTCGTGCAGGGCATGTACGACGGGCTGAACACCGTGCTCAGCGGCCCCGAGCCGCTGCTGTTCGCGGGCATCCTGGCGCTGCTCGCCTGGTGGCTGCGCGGACTGCTGCCCGCCGTGCTCGCCTTCCTGGGATTCGCCCTCATCGACTCGATCGAGTTGTGGGGCGAGGCGATGAACACCCTCGCACTGGTGCTGGTCGCCGGTGTGATCACCATCGTGTTCGCGGTGCCGCTGGGCATCTGGGCCTCGCGCAACCGCGCGGTGAGCGCCGTGATCCGTCCGGTGCTGGACTTCATGCAGACGATGCCCGCCTTCGTCTACCTGATCCCCGGCATCTTCTTCTTCGGCCTCGGGGTGGTCCCCGGCGTCGTCGCCACCGTCATCTTCTCGATGCCCCCGGGCGTCCGCATGACGGAACTGGGCATCCGGCAGGTGGATGCGGAGCTGGTCGAGGCGGCCGACGCCTTCGGCACCCATCCGCGCCGTACCCTCCTGCGCGTCCAGCTCCCGCTGGCCCTGCCCACCATCATGGCGGGCGTCAACCAGGTGATCATGCTGGCGCTGTCCATGGTCGTCATCGCCGGCATGGTCGGCGCCGAGGGCCTGGGCTCCACCGTCTTCCAGGCGATCAGCTCCGTCGACGTCGCCATGGGCTTCGAGGGCGGTATCGCGGTGGTCATCCTGGCCATGTACCTGGACCGGATGACCAGCGCGCTCAATCAGCGTGTCTCCCCGCTGGCCCGCCGTGCGCTGGCCAAGGAGAAGGCCAAGGCGCTCAGCGGCCTCAAGGTGCTGCACTGGCGTCCGGCGACCTCCGTCGCCATGGTCGGCGTCGTCGTCCTGGCACTCGTCGCCGGCGGCATGAGCATGTTCGGCAGCGACGAAAAGGGACCCGAGGTCTCCGCCAACGTCGGCAAGGGCCAGTCGGTCAACATCGGCTACATCAACTGGGACGAGGGCGTCGCCTCCACCTTCCTGTGGAAGGAGCTCCTGGAGCAGCGCGGCTTCAAGCCCAAGGTCCAGTCGTACGACGTCGGCGCGCTGTACACCGGTATGGCCGCGGGCAACATCGACTTCGAGACGGACTCCTGGCTGCCCACCACGCACGCCTCGTACTGGGCGAAGTACAAGAGCAAGCTGGAGAACCTCGGCTCCTGGTACGGCCCCACCTCCCTGGAGGTCGCGGTGCCCTCGTATGTCAAGGGCGTCAAGACCCTGGAGGACCTCGAGAAGAAGTCCAGCACCTTCAAGAAGAAGATCGTCGGCATCGAGCCCGGTGCCGGTGAGATGAAGCTGATGCAGGACAAGGTCATGCCGGGCTACGGCCTGAACAAGAACTTCTCCCTGGTCAAGGGCTCCACCGCGGCCATGCTCTCCCAGCTGGACCGCTCCTACGCCAAGAAGGAGCCGATCGCGGTCACCCTGTGGTCCCCGCACTGGGCGTACAGCAAGTACGACCTCGTCAAGCTGAAGGACCCCAAGGGCGCCTTCGGCAAGGGCGACCGCATCGACTCCCTCGCGCGCAAGGGCTTCTCCAAGGACAATCCGCAGGTCGCCAAGTGGATCAAGGACTTCAAGCTGGACGAGAAGCAGCTCACCAGCCTGGAGGCGGCGATCCAGGACGCCGGTAAGGGCAAGGAGCAGGAGGGCGTGCGCGCCTGGCTCAAGAAGAACCCGAGCCTGGTCAACAAGCTGGCCCCGGTGCCCGGCGGCGAGCAGAAGGGCAAGGACGCCGGAGCCGCGCCGATGATCGGCTACTTCCCGTGGGACGAGGACATCGCCACCACCTACCTGTGGAAGAACGTCCTCGAGCGGCGTGGCTACAAGCCGGAGATCAAGCAGTACGACGTCGGCTCGATGTTCACCGGTATGAGCACCGGACAGGTAGATGTCGAGTTCGACGGCTGGCTACCGGTCGCCCAGAAGCAGTATTGGGACAGATACAAGAAGAACCTGGTCGACGTCGGGTCGTGGTACGACAAGACCTCCCTGGAGATCGCGGTGCCGTCCTACGTCAAGGACGTGAAGTCGCTCGCCGACCTCAAGGGGAAGTCCGGCACCTTCGGCGGCAAGATCGTCGGTATCGAGCCCGGGACCGGCGAGATGAAGCTCCTGAAGGGCCAGGTGCTCAAGCAGTACGGCCTGGACAAGGAGTACAAGGTCAGTGACGGCTCCTCGCCGGCGATGCTGGCCGAGCTGGAGCGCTCGTACGCCAAGAAGGAGCCGGTCGCGGTCGTCCTGTGGACCCCGCACTGGGCCTACAGCAAGTACAAGCTGACCAAGCTCGCCGACCCGAAGCAGGCGTTCGGGGCCAGCAACCAGCTCCACACGCTCGCCAACAAGTCCTTCCCGAAGAAGTTCCCCGAGTTCAACGGGTGGCTGAAGAAGTGGCACATGACCGAGAAGGAACTCGCGAGCCTGGAGGCGTCGATCCAGGACGCCGGTAAGGGCAACGAGGAGAAGGGCGTCCAGAAGTGGATGGACGCCCACCCCGGCATCGTCGACAAGATGGCGCCGGTGGCTTCCTGACCTGCCACCAGGTGGTCTGCTGACCCACGGCGGACCCCACGCACACACCGCGGCCCGGAGCACCCGCTCCGGGCCGCGGTGTTGTGGTCCGCGGTCCTCCGGGCGGAGAAAACCGGATGACGGCGAAGGAACCGGCCCCCTACTGTCGTATCCGTGAACGCACCTCCCGGTGCGAAGACGACGGTTACTTCGGTCGATTTGGGTTCGATTCCTGAAACACCCCGCCGACGCGGGGTGGGAAACGTACCGTCGTCGACTTTGATCTCGGGAGGCGCGCGCACGGCATCGGAGCGCCTGGTGCGCGGGCCGCGGTTACTTCCATTCCCAGAGCAGTCCGCCGCCCACTTTCGACCTCAGGCGCTGCCGACACTCCGGTGCGCCGCCTCCCTCCTATGCCCACTCGGGGGAGAGGCATGACCGCATGACGAAGTTCAACCGCGCCATCCGGCGCACCACGGCCACGACGACCACCACGGCCACGACGACCACCTACGAGGGCGGCGCCGCCGTCACCCGCGACAGCAGGTCCGAACTGGTGCTCCTGGCCGTGGTGAACATGGTCGGCGAGCAGACCTTCTACGAGTCCTCCGGCGACCGCGACGACCGCTTCCGCACCCTCGTCCGCACCGTCGCCGTCGAGGACGCCGACTGGACCGCGCGCTTCATCACCTGGTTGCGCGGCGAGGCCCAGATGCGCACCGCGTCGCTGGTCGCCGCCGCCGAGGCCGTCGCGGCACGTCTCGCGGCCGGGCTGCACGGCGGCAACCGCCGCATCGTCGACGCCGCGTGTCTGCGCGCCGACGAGCCCGGTGAGTTCCTCGCCTACTGGACCGCCCACCACGGCCGCGCGCTGCCCAAGCCGGTCAAGCGCGGCCTCGCCGACGCCGCCCGCCGCCTCTACACCGAGCGCTCGCTGCTCAAGCACGACACCGAAAGCCACGGCTTCCGCTTCGCCGACGTCCTGGAGCTGGTGCACGCCGCCCCGGATCCCGAAAAGCCGTGGCAGAGCGAGCTGTTCCGGCACGCCATCGACCGCCGCCACCACCGGGACGCCGCGCCCCCGGTCTCGCTGCGCACCCTGCGCGCCCGCGCCCGGCTGACCGTCCTGCCGCAGTGGGAGCGGCGCGCCGTGCTGGAGCGGCCGGACGCCGCCGAAGCGCTCCGCACCGCCGGGATGACCTGGGAGGCGCTCGCGGGCTGGCTGCAGGGGCCGATGGACGCGGTGGCCTGGCAGGCCGTGCTGCCCTCGATGGGCTACATGGCGCTGCTGCGCAATCTGCGCAACCTCGACGAGGCCGGGCTGCCGGACGTGGTCGCCGAACGGATCGCGGCACGGCTGGCCGACCCGGCGGAGGTGGCCCGCTCCCGCCAGTTCCCGTACCGCTTCCTGTCCGCGTACCGGGCCGCGCCGTCGCTGCGCTGGGGCCACGCCCTGGACCGGGCGCTGACCGCGGCCACGGCGGCCGTCCCGGCGCTGCCGGGCCGCACCCTGGTGCTCGTGGACACCTCCGGCTCCATGCAGGCGCCGGTCTCGGGCCGCTCCCAGGTGCGCCATGTGGACATCGGCGCGCTCTTCGGGGTCGCGCTCGCACACCGCGGCTGCCAGGTGGACCTGGTCGGCTTCGCCTCCGGGCACTTCGGCCACCGGCTGACCCCGGGTGGTTCGGTACTCCGCGACATCGAGGGATTCTGCGCGCGGATCGGCGAGGTCGGGCATGGCACGGAGACGGGGGCGGCGCTGCGGGCGGCCTACCGCGGCCACGACCGGGTGGTGATCGTCTCGGATCTGCAGGCGTTCGCCGATGCGCGCGGCGGCCGGTCCATGCCGGTCTCGGAGGCCGTTCCGGCGCGGGTGCCGGTGTTCGGCGTCAACACCACCGGCTACGCCGCCACGTCCATCGACACCGGCCGGCCGAACCGGTACGAGATCGGCGGCTTCAGCGACAAGCTGTTCACGATGGTCGGGCTGCTGTCGGAGGGCGACCGCGGCGGCCGGGTCGCCTGGCCGTGGGAGCAACTGGGGGAGGCGGCGTAGGTGGAGGCGTCACGAGTGGCATCCCCACTCACGGCTCATGCGGGGGCCTTACGGCTCGTGTCCGGCATGGCCGAACCGCGAGGCCGGTCGCGCCGTACGGTGGAGCGATGAGCTCTCGCACCCCCGTACGAAGCGTGGTGTCCCTCGTCCCCTCGCTCACCGAGGCCGTCGCCGCCACCGCGCCGGAGCTGCTGGCCGGAGTGACCGACTGGTGCACCCATCCGCCCGGCCTCGCGGCGGAGCGCATCGGCGGCACCAAGAACCCCGACACCGCCCGGATCGCCGCCCTCGCACCGGATCTCGTGGTCGCGAACGAGGAGGAGAACCGCCCCTCCGACCTCGCCGCGCTGCGCGCCGCCGGTCTCCAGGTCCTGGTGACCGAAGTACGCACCCTGGACCAGGCGTTCACCGAGCTGGAGCGGGTCCTGGTGCGCGGCTGCGGACTGGCCCGGCCCGGCTGGCTGGACGCGGCCGAGGCCGCCTGGGCGGACGTAACGGCCAGTGGCCCGGCACGGCAGGCCGTCGTACCGGTGTGGCGGCGTCCGTGGATGGTGCTGGGCCGGGACACCTTCGCCGGTGATGTCCTGGCCCGGCTGGGCGTACGGCACCTCTACAGCGCGCATCCCGAGCGCTATCCCCGCATCCCGATCGAGGAGTTGACGGCGCGGAACGCGGATCTGGTGGTGCTGCCCGACGAGCCGTACCGCTTCACGGCGGACGACGGCCCCGAGGCGTTTCCCGGCATCCCGGCGGCCCTGGTCAGCGGCCGTCACCTCACCTGGTACGGCCCCTCGCTGGCGGAGGCGCCCGCCGCCCTTACGGCCGCGTTGGCGGCGGCGCGCTGACGGCGGACTCACGTCCGAGCGTGTACGGCCGAGGGCCACGGCCAGGGCCTCCTCGCGCTGGTCGCGCAGAGTAATTTTCCCTACGGGAGTTGATCTCGACCCCCGCGAGTCCGGACCACCCCACGACGGAGGACCCTTGCTGAACGTCATCGCCGTTCCCACGACGCCCGAGGCGGCCCGAGCGGTCCGCGACCGCGCAGACGCGCTGATCGCCGCCCCGCTCCCGGACGACGCCGAGGTACGCGGCGACTGGGTCCGCGCGCCCGGCGCCCGGGGCGGCGCGGTGATCTATGTGCACGGCGGCGGGTTCGCCCACACCATGCCCGAGGCCGAGCGGGTGATGGCCTATCGGCTGTCGAAGGCCACCGGACGCCCCGCCCTGCGGGTGGACTACCGATTGGCGCCCGAACACCCCTATCCCGGGGCGCTCGAGGACGTTCTGGCCGCCTGGCGAAGCGTGCTGGACGAGGGTGTCCCCGCCGCCGAGGTCGTATTCGCCGGTGAGTCGGCCGGGGCCACGCTGGTGCTGTCCGCCCTGCTGGAGATCGGGCGGACCGGCGGTCCGCGGCCCGGTGCCGCGGTCGTGGTCTCACCCGTCACCGACTTCGCCCTTACCGGTGCGTCGCTCGCCGCCAACGACGGTAAGGACGTCATGAGCCGGGCCGCGCTCGACTCCATACGCGCCCAGTACCTGGCCGGCGCGCCCGCCGACCAGGCCCCGCAGTCGCCGCTGTACGGGGATCCGCGCGGGCTGCCGCCGCTGCTGATCGCCGTCGGCGCGGACGAGGTGCTCCTGGACGACGCCCGCCGCTTCGCCGAGGCGGCCGACGCCGCCGGGGTGAGCGTGCGCCTGGAGGAGTACGCGGACATGCCGCACGCCTTCCACCTGTCCGAGCAGGGCGAGGTGCTGCTGGACCGGATCGGGCGGTGGCTCGCCGACCCGGTCCGCGTCTTCACCGTCAGCGAGCCGGACGCGGGGCCCTACGCGCTCACCGGAGGCCCCGACGGCGCCCTGTGGTTCACCCTGGTCCACCAGGGCGCGATCGGCCGCAGGGACGCGGACGGCAGGATCACCGTCCACCCCGTGGGCGCCAAGCCGACGGTGATCGCCCAAGGGCCCGACGGCGCTCTGTGGTTCACCGAGTACGGCACCCACCGCATCGGCCGGATCACTGTCGACGGCACGGCCTCCTCCTACGGACCGCCGACCGCCGACGGCGGCCCGTTCGGGATCGCCGCGGGCCCGGACGGGGCCATGTGGTTCACGCTGTCGGGCACCGACCGCATCGGGCGGATCACCATGGACGGCGACATCACCGAGTACCCCGCGCCCGGAGCCTTCCCGTCCGCCCTGGCGGCGGGTCCCGACGGCGCGATGTGGTGCACCCTCAACCAGGGCAACGCCATCGGCCGGATCACCATGGACGGCCTGACGACCGTCCACCCCCTGCCGACCGAGACCGCCGCGCCGGTGGGCATCGCCCAAGGGCCGGACGGCGCCCTGTGGTTCACCGAGATCGGCGCGGGGCAGATCGGCCGCATCGCGGTGGACGGCACCGTCACCGAGTACCCGCTCCCCGACCGCGAGGCGCGGCCGCACGCCATCACCCCTGGCCCCGACGGGGCGCTGTGGTTCACCGAATGGGGCCGCGGCGGGGTCGGACGCATCACCACCGACGGCCGGATCACGGCGTACGACCTGCCCCGAGCCGACTGCGAACCGCACGGCATCGCCCCGTACGACGGCGCGCTGTGGTGCGCCCTGGAAACGGGCTCCCTGGCCAGGCTCGACGTCCCCCGGTGACGGTCTCGGCCCCCGGCTCCGATCCCCGAGACCGCGCGCCGGAACCAGGCGGGGGGTGGGCCGGGGACCGGAGCCCCCGCCCCACCCGCTTCAGCACCCTCAGCCCTCCACAGAGCAGCAGGAGTCGCGCCGCAACAGCCGCCCCACCTCCAGCCACTCATCCGCCGACCGCCCGTGCGGTGCCGCCGCGGGACCGGCCCCCGGGAAGGACTCGACCAGCTCGCGCTGCTCGTACGGCACCCCGCCCCGCAGCACCGACACCGTCCGTACCAGCGTGTCGAAGTCCGTGAAGGGATCGCCGTCCACGACCGTCAGATCCGCCAGCTTCCCGACCTCCAGGGTCCCCAGATCGCGATCGGCACCGAAGGCCCGCGCCGGCAGGATGGTCGCCGTCCGCAGCGCCTCCTGCGGCGACAGCCCGTACCGGTGCAGGGCGCGCAGGGCCAGATGCAGATGGAGGCCCACCGGCACCAGCGGCTGGTCCGTCCCCAGGGCCACCACCCCGCCCTCGGCCAGAATCCGCCGGTAGACCCCGATCTCGGTGCCCAGCGTGGTCAGTTGATCCGACGTCGGGGGTGTCCCGGCGAGCTGCCGTACGAGCGCGGTGTCCCACGGCGGCATCAGACGGGTGACCCGCTCGTCCTCCGCCAGCGAGGGGTCCGCGCCCACCAGGGGCGAGGCCGTGAACGGCGTGGCGATGAGCCGGAAGTCGGAGGTCGCGGTGTAGATCTCCGTGACGTCCTGCTGGGAGTGCCCGGACGCCGTCGTGGCGTGGCCGTACTCCAGCCGCTGGGTGGCCTGCAGATGCGTCGTCAGGTCCTGTCCGAGCTGTATGCCCGGTGAGCACAGATGGCTGCCGGTGCGCACACCGAGCCGCTCATGCGCGAACCGGGCCGCCTCCTCCATGATCCATCCGGGCGCGCGTACATACGTCTTGACGAAGTCCCAGTCGAGCGCGGCACCGCGCTCCAAAGAGCGCCGCAGACCGTCCCGGGTGCGATGCGCCCGGCCCATGCTGTACGCGACGCGCGGCCCGTCCAGCAACTCGCCGGTGGCCAGCAGCCGCGGCCCGGCCAGGGCGCCCGCCGCGACGGCCTCCCTGAGGCGCGCCTGCTCATAGGCGAAGCCGCCGAGGGAGACCGCGGTGGTGATGCCGTAGGCGAGCTGCAGGGCGGTCTGGCGGCCGCCATAGGTGTACTGCCAGGGGTGGGTGTGAGCGTCCCACAGCCCTGGGATGACGGTGCGTTCGGAGGCGTCGACGCGCCGCTTCGCGGGCCGCCCGGCCCGGTGGGCCTCCACGGCCGCGATGCGTCCGCCGCGCACCACGATGTCCACGTCCTCGCGGACCGTGCCGCCCTTACGGCCGTCATGACCGGCGCCACCGCCCTCGCCTCCGGTGCCGTCCCACAACCGTCCGGCGTGGACGACGGTGTCCGCGGGGCGCGGCCGCCGGTGGTCCAGTGGGACGCGCACCGTCCGGGCGGTGCCGCGCTCGACGTCCAGCAGCCGCAGTCGGCCCGCCGACAGATACAGGACGTGGCGGGAGTCGCCGGACCAGGAGGGATGGTCGGCGGCCTCGTCGGTCAGCCGGCGCGGCGCGCCGTCGGGGGTGCCGTCCGCCCTCACCGGCAGCAGCCACAGGGCGGACTCGACGATGAGCGCCATATGGCGGCCATCGGGGGACCAGACCGGTCCGGAGTCATAGCGGTCGGAGAGGGAGGTGTGCGGTGCGACGGCATGCTGCCTGGCCGTACCGGTGCCGGTGTCGATCACCCGGATCAGGTTGTAGCCCTCGCGGAACCGCTGGTTCAGTCGGTTGCGATCGCACAGGGCGACATAGCGCCCGTCGGGCGACCAGCTCGGCCGGCCGGGCAGTCCGCCGGCGCCCATCGGCGCGGCGAGCACCCGTTCCGTACCGGCGTCGAGATCGCGCAGAACCAGGTTTCCCGACATATCGACACAGGCGAGCCGCTTGCCGTCGGGGGAGAGCGCCGGATGCACCCTGCCGCCGGAGGCCAGCACGGTCTCCTCGCCCGAGGCGAGGTCCCGGCGGCGCGCGGCCAGCAGCCCATCGCGGTCGTCGGCGTACACCAGGGCGCGCCCGTCGGGCGTCCAGGTGGGGGCCAGCAGATACCGGGTGGGGGCCGCCCGTACGACCCGGCGCGGGGCGCGGCCGCCGGAGACATCGGCGACCCAGAGGGAGTTGAGGGCGGCGAAGGCCACCTTACGGCCGTCAGGAGAGAGCGCGGGCAGATGCAGCCCGCGCACCGGCCGCACCCCGCCACCGTCGAAGTCGTACCGCTTGACGCGATACCGGGGCCGGTTCACCGGGAGGGTGGCGGAGAAGGGGATCTCCTCGTACGCGATGTCCTTACGGTCGGATTCCTCACCGGCTCCGGCCGTGCCGGACCGTACCGCCGGGGACACCCGGAACACCCGGAACCGTCCGTCGACGGTGAGCAGCAGCTCGTCCCGCGACACCCAACGGGGCGGCACGGGCTGCACATCCCCCGTGATCGCCACCGGCTCGCCGGCCACGACCAGCGTGCAGGAGGCGGCGGGAGCGGCCGTGGTCCGCAGATAGGCGAGATGGCCCTCAGCCGACACGGACGGCGTCATCACCTGGGCGCCGGCGGTGGGATCGGTGTGCTCGGCCGTGACCGACCCGGTGCCGTCGGCCCGTACGGAGGCGACCGTACGGGCGTTCAGCGTCGTCCCGGCGAGTGCGCCGCGCACGAACAGCACCCGCTCGCCGTCCGCGGACCAGGTGGGGTCGAAGTCCTCCCAGGCGCCGTCCTGGAGCGGCCCGTCCTGGCCGTCCACGCCCGTGAGCCGGGCGAGCTCACCGCTGGCCACCTCCAGCACCCAGATCCGGTACGGGCTGCCCGCCACGGGGTCGCCGCCGCGCTCGGAGGCGAAGGCGATCCGGGTGCCGTCGGGCGACCAGGCCGGACCGCGGTCGTCCCACGGGCCATCCGTTCGCTGCCGCAAACCGGAACCGTCGGGGTGCAGCGTCCAGATATGGAATCCGCCGCCCCGGTAGGCGCAGACGGCCAGCAGCTTTCCATCGGGGGAGTAGACCGGCCGGGTGGGCTCCAGATCGGCCGGTGTGAGCGATATGGCCTCGCCACCCTTACGGGCGACCGACCACAGGACGTTCTGAACCTCGGCGATCATGCGGTCGCCGGACGGAGAGAGGGTCGCGGCGCCGTTGGTGGCGGCGGTGAAGGAGAGCGAGCCCGGCCGGGCCGGTGCGGCGGCGGCCGTCTCGAAGGGCAGGGTGGCCGCGGTGGCGGCGGCGGTGCCCGCGGCGGCTGCCTGCAGAAAGCGCCGCCGCGACAGGGCGGCGGCAGCGGCGGAGGCGGGGGAGAGCGAAGCGTCGTGCGTGTCCAACGGTCCTCCTGGAGCAAGGGAGTTGCATGGGTCAGGAGTCGATACGCGGTACCAAGCCCTTGATCGTTACACCCCCCACGCCCCGGAGGACAAGAGCGCGTCGATGCCCTTGGCTTGCGGGCCCGGCAAAGGGAGAGTGGGCTTCCGCCCGCACCCCCGCGCGCCAGACGGATTCACACCCGACCCACCAGACCGACTCGCACAGTCCGACTCGCACAGACCGACCAGCACCAAATCGATGAGCACCAGATCGATGAGCACCAGGAGATGAGACGGCATGCCAGAAGGCGGTATCACCCACCGCACCGACCATCTGCCCAGGCCCGACGGTGTGCGGGTCGCGACCTACACCTGGCTGCCGGAGAACGGCGCCCCGCGCGCGATCGTCCAGATCGCGCATGGCGCCGCCGAACACGCCCGGCGCTACGACCGGTTCGCACGCTTCCTCGCCGCGCAGGGCTATGCGGCGGTCGCCTCGGACCATCGCGGCCACGGAGTCACCGCCGAGTCGACGGGCGGCTTCGGCGTCGTGGGCGAGGAGGGCGACAGCTGGCGGGCGATCGTCTCGGACCTGCGTGCCGTCGGCGACCGCGTCCGGGCCGCGCACCCCCGTGTGCCGCTGGTCCTGCTCGGCCACAGCATGGGTTCGATGCTGGCCCGCGACTGCGCCCAGGAGTACGGCGAGGAACTGGCCGGGCTGATCCTCTCCGGGACCTTCCGCTCCCTCCCGGGGACCGAGACCGAGGCGGCGCTGGAGGGCATCGCCCAGGAGATCGCGGAACGGGGCCGGACCGCCCCGTCCACCTTCACCCCGACCCTCTTCGCCTCGTTCAACGACCCGTACGAGTCCCTTCAGGACCGAACGGGCTTCGAGTGGCTCTCGCGCGACCCCGCGGAGGTGGCCGCGTACGCGGCGGACGAGCGGTGCGGCTTCGCGTTCAGCGCCGGGCTGTCCCTGGACTGGGTCCATGGCGTCCGTAAGATCAACGACCCGCGCCACCAGGCCCGTATCCCGGCCGCGCTGCCGGTGCATCTGGCGGTCGGCACCGAGGACCCGTGCAACCAGGGGATGACGCTCGTCTACGAACTCCTGGAGGACTTCCGCTACGGCGGCACGCGGGAGCTGAGCTGGAAGGGATACCAGGGGGCCCGGCACGAGATCCTCAACGAGACCAACCGGGACGAGGTCCAGCAGGACCTGCTGACCTGGCTGGAAAAGCACCTCTGAACCGCGGGCCGCCCGGCCCCGGCGGAGCCACCGCCTCAGCGCAGGAAGCCGGAAATCCGCTCGCGCAACGACGCCGGGTCCAGCCCCTGACCCGCGAGATGCTCGTCGATCGCGCCGTAGCGGCACAGCTCGCGCCGGGGGATGCCCCAGGCCGAGCCACCCGATGCGGACGGTCGGCGAGCGCGTCGTTGACGGCGGCGGTCGACGTGCCCGCGAGATACGGCTCGACCAGCACGACATCGCCTGCCGCCCCCGCACCAGCGTGCAGCGTCCGCGCATCAAAGGGCCGCACCGTAGTGGCGTACAACACGGTCGCATCCAGCCCCTTCACGGCCGTGAGCACGCTGTCGAGCATCGGCCCGACCGCGATCACCACGCCGCCGCGCCCCTCCCGTACGGTCAGGAAGCGGCCGGGGACGATGTCCCGCGGGGCGGAGTTGAATGCGCCGACAGCCGTACGTACACCAAGTCGTCACCGGCCGCGGCCGCGTCCCGCAGCAGGGTCTCGGCCTCGTCCGGATGGCCGGGCACATGGACGGTCCAGCCGTCGAGCGTGTCCACCAGCACCCCGCTCACGCCCTGATGCCCGAAGTCCAGCTTGACCTGCTCAAAGGGCCGCTCGACCAGAAAGCTGGCGAAGGTGTGCAGAATCGGCCGTATCCCGGTCAGGGTCAGTCCACCGCCGACGCCCACCAGCAGCTGCTAGCGGATGCCGACATTGATCACCCGGTCGGGATGCGCCCGGGCCGCGACGGCATGCGGCCGCCCCGGGTGCGGTTCGGTGTGCGCCTCGTACAGCGCCTGGTGATCACGCCCGTCCACGGTCGCCGTGAACCATCCCGCGGCCTCGAAGCGCGCGGCGATGCCCCCGGGCCGGCCATGGGTGGCGGAGGCTTTGTCGACAACGACCGTGTGCAGCCGCTCCAGCCCCACGGCCCCCCGCATAGGCGATCGCCTCGTGATTGCTGCAGCCGGTGCGAACGTCGGTGAGGCATAGTCCGACCATGGGGGGCTTAAACCATACTTCAGGTCAAACCCCCACCCTCCCCACCAACGCCGCAGCCCACAGCCCCCGCCCGGTTACGCTGGGCAACCACCCCATCCCGCTGAGCGAACACCCAGCTGATCCCGCCGGACTCCCCGATCTTCACCCAGGGGTGGCAGCAGCCACCCCCTGAGGTGCGGTATTGTTCTTCATGCGCGGTCGGCGAGGGGAAAGCCCAAGCCGAACGAGCACCGGGACGTGGCGCAGCTTGGTAGCGCACTTGACTGGGGGTCAAGGGGTCGCAGGTTCAAATCCTGTCGTCCCGACGGTGCAGAGGGTCTTCGCAGGTCAACACCTGTGAGGGCCCTCTTTTCGCGCTCCCGATTCCGGCGTCGAGGTCGAGCACGCCGCTCACCGACACCTTGACTCGGAGGGTTTCTCTCCATGCCGCTTCTGGACCTGGACAAGATCACCGCAGGGCTCCCCAAGACCTGGCAGGGCTTCCTGCGCGACTGGGACCGCTCGCTGCGGGCGGGCAACTACCCGGAGACCACCCGCTACAACTACCTCCTCGCCGCCGCACAGCTCGCCCGCTACCTGAACGAGAACGCGACGTCCGACCTCGAGGCGGAGGACGCGGCCGAGGATCCGGCTGAGGTCACCCGCGCGCACATCGAGGCGTTCCAGGGCTGGATGATCGAGACGCGGTCGGCGTCGACCGCGCTGAACAAGCACAAGGGACTTCAGCAGTTCTTCAAGTGGCTGATGCTGGACGAGGAGGAGATCGACCGCTCGCCGATGGAACGCGTCCGCCAGCCCAAGACCGTGAAGAAGCTGATCCCGGTCATCCGGGACGACGACACCAAGAAGGTGCTGGCCACCTGTAAGGGCAAGGCGTTCCTCCAGTTGCGGGATGAGGCCATCATCCGCCTTTACTACAACACCGGCGCCCGCCTGTCCGAGGTCGGCAACCTCACCCTGGAGGACATCGACCTGGTCACCGACTCGGTGCACTACCACGGCAAGGGCAGCCGCGACCGCCGCGTGCGGTTCGGCCCGAAGACGGCCCGGGCGGTGAGCCGGTATCTGCGGGCCCGCGCCAAGCACAAGGGCGCCGAGCTGCCGGACCTGTGGCTGGCCGAGCGCGGCGGGAAGCGGCTGGCACCGAACGGCATCAAGATCATGATCAAGCGGCGTGGCCTGTCCGCCGGGGTGAAGGGCGTACATGCCCACCGGTGGCGGCACAACTTCGCCCACGAGTGGAAACGGGCAGGCGGGGACTCGGGCGACCTGATGCTGCTGATGGGCTGGATCTCCGAGGACATGCCCCGCCACTACGGCGCCAGCGCGGCCGCCGAGCGCGCCCAGGAGACCCACCAGCGGATGGGAATCGGCGAGAATGTCTGACCAGGACACGCTGCCTGCGACGCAGCGAGGCGCCCCACCGGACCGCCGCTCAACTTTTCGCCTGGTGACGGCCATCATGGCGGCCGTCGTCGGTCTGACATTCCTGTTCGGCTTCGGCAATGTATGGAGCCTGGCCTTGCGCCTGGGCGTCCCGCCGTGGGTGGCACCGTTGGTCGCACCGGCGGTCGACCTCTCCGTCCTCGGCCTGCTCCTGGGCATCCGGCACCTTGCCCTCCACGGCGCGGGCGCGGAGGAACTGCGTCCGGCGCGTCGGCTGTTGCTGTTCTCGAGTCTGATGACCCTGGCGCTGAATGTGGCCGATCCGCTGATCGCCGGCCATCTGGGCAAGGCCGCGTTCGACGCGGTCGGCCCATTGCTGCTGATCGGCTGGGCCGACGTCGGCCCCGGGCCTTCTCCAAGCCATCGGTGCCTTCAGGCAAACCACTGTGGACAGCCACACGACCACCGAAGAGTCAGGCCCGACTCACAACGCGTCGTTGCCCCACCAGCCGGGCGTTTCGGAGGATCAGCCCGATGACCTCCTGGAACGTGCGCGGCGGGAAGACGCCCGCCACTGGAAGGAACATCAGCGGCCGATCTCCGCGGAGACTCTCCGTAAGCGACTTCATGTTGGCGCCGCCCGGTCCCGGATGCTCGTGGCCATGGTGCGCTCGGGAGATTCTCACCAGCCGGGCCGGGAATCGCATGGCGATGATACGGCTGTCAGTGGCCTCGACGGGTGAGTCCCGGCATCGGTCGGGCTCATCGTTGCAGGAAGGCGGACAGGAGGAGTTCGGACTCTGGGGAGAGCGAACGCCGCGGCCAGCGCATCGGAATCGGCAGGCTGATTCTCGTCGATGACCAGCAGCACCTCCTGCCCAGGAGGATGAGTGATGTCTGAGCAGAGGGAAGGTAGGCCGGTGTGGGAAGGGCGAGCGACTATCGGTGTTGCTGACTGGCTTGCTGCGCAGTTGGAGCGGGTCCTGAGCCGAGCGAGCAGCAACGCGGCGTACTGGCGGGCCTCTTCAACAGGGAGCGACCGTCGCGCCCTCTGGCAGAGGGAGCCCGCCCACAGAGAACGAGGACCCTTCCCCGGGATACTCGGGAAGGGTCCTCGCTAGGTGTCTGGGGCCGTAGTCCCGCGGAAGGAGAGCGCCTCTCAGTTGGCCTTTACATACGCCTCACGGACGGTCGCCGAAACACGGCCACGGTCGCTGACCTCGTAGCCGTTCTCCTTGGCCCAGGCCCGGATTTCGGCGGTGTCCTGACCTCCCGCCGGGGTTGTAGACCGGCGTTTCCGCCTGGCGGCAGAGCCCTGTGTGACGCTCCCACGTACGCGACGAGCGCCCTTGGCGTTCAGGTAGGGACTCAACGCCTCCAAGAGCTGGTCGTAGTTCTGGGGTGACAGGTCAAGTTCGACCCCAGCCCCATCGATCAGGACGGTGTGGGTGCTGATCTCTTCTGATTCCTCACCAGTGAGATCATCTACGTACGTGGTGACAACTTTCTGGGCCATGCTCAGGATGATAAACCAACGAGACCATGGTGTGAATGAAATGCTGATGGACCAGAACCAGGGACTCCACCCGTACATGCTGCTAAGTGGCCCAGATGCCCCATTCGCCGACAACACCGCTGACGAACGCCTCGTCAGGGCGGGCGACTTAGGTGGGCTTATCCAAATACAGTCACCCGTGTATCCGTCAGAGTAGACGGTAGGCGGCTCTCTCTTCTTCCCAGCCTTGGTGGTGGAGAAGTGAAGGAGGGTGAGTCACTGCTAGGCAATTCCTAGGTACGGACCAGCAGTGAGGTAGGGATGATCATTCGGGCTCGCTCGTGCAATTCACGAGCTTTGTGATTCTTGAGATGCGGTCGAATTCGCTCGTACATGCTCTTCATTTTTTGGTCGGCTCGTCCTGACTGAACCAAAGGGTAATCATCTAGCGATAGATGCCACGTAGCGCAGGCAGCCTCCAGGTGGCCCATTTCGAGCTGTCTTTCTGCGAGAAGCGCGCGGTGCCGTACGCGGGCGCGTCGATATACATCGTATCGCAACTGATCCGACTGCATCATCGCAGAGACTGAGCCCGAGACATCGCCAAGTTCATAGCGAACTTGACTGACGTGGTAATTGAGGGAAGAGGGATCGTAGGACCCGAACGGTTTTGACCGGGACTCCGCTTTGTCCATGGAGATTTCGGCATCTCGAAGGTACATGAGTGCGCTGCTACGGTCTCCAACTTGCGCGCTCGCGTGCGCCTGCTGTCCCGCCAGGAAGGCCCTCATCCTGGGGCCGGCCTGTGGTGACGCGGCAGCAGCGGCGTCGGCAAGACGTACAGCTTCCGGGCCGTGGCCCAGATCAACGGCCTGAACGCTCATTCCGCGCAGGGTTGTGCAATACGTCAGGTGATCCTCTGATGCTCCTGCCAGTTCCAGAGCTTTCAAATAGTACTGCTGCGCCAATCCGTGAAGACCTTCGTCTACAGCCATGTACCCCGTCAGGTAGCAGAGGTCAGAGGCGGCAGACATCATGGCTTTACGCACTGGTTCCGGGGCATCGGCGTGCAAATACGGGGCTACTGTGTTCACCAGAAAGGCTGCCGCCATGGGTCTTGCATGACGCCCGCCAAACTGGTCGTCAAGCTCCGATATCCGTTCAGTCATAGCAATGACCGTGTGGACATCCTGCATTCCTATGCGTCGCACCTGCCCTGTCTGTGCGGACTCCATGCGACCGACCACGTCTGGCCAGTTGGGTACCGTCAGCGCGACAGAGAAGAGGCTCGCGCCAAGGATGCTGCGGCGCGAGGGGTCCATGTCTTGTCTCCCCAAGTCGATCAACGCCTCCACGGTACCCGGGCGTGCGTTCGTCTCGTCCGCGGGCGGGGGGAAACCTGCCTCAGCATGCGTGATCGGTCGGCCCAGCTTTCGGGCGAATACCTCCAAGATCAGCGGCCGGACAGGCTCCTTCGGCATGTGTCCCCGAAGCCACTGATGGACGGAGGGTTCCCGGTACCTCTGGGGCGTTCCGCGTTCGGTGCCCACGCGGTTGATCTCCTGGGCGAGCTGCCGCAGCGTCCACCCGGTCTCTATGTACAGCCGCTGCAGGCCCGCATTGGGCTCCCGCTGGCTCACTCTGCGCTCAACTCCTCAGCAAATGCGGGCGCTTAAAGCTCTTAAAAGTTGCCACTCACGCCACGGTACCGCGATGCGTAGTGGAGCGGTTGCCTAGAGCGAGAAGGACCCCCGCCACCTGTGACTGGCCCGGGGGCATGGCCCACGCTGTAGAGGAGCGCCACCTGTGAACAAGGCCATCGCTCGTATGGCGACAACAGGAAGGCTGCGACAAGCGGCGGCAGTGAAGTTCGGTGGGGCGATTGCTGTGCCTGAGGGATCACCGATGGGCGAGTCACCGGACAGGTCTGAGGGAGGCGTGTCCCGATCTGCGGACACCTGCCGCACTCCGTTGACCTCTCGCTTCGCAGGGTTGCCGTACAGCCTCGTCGGCAACGCCGCCCAAATGAGTCGATGGTCTCCCACGGGCGGTGAGCTGAGGTGACGGCAGCCACAACAGCGCCCGCACGCCCGGGATCACTTGCCGGTCTTCGCACGCATGACGTCATGAAGGTGTGCTTCGAAATCAGCCCGCGCGACCTCGGAGAGAACATCCCCGATCAGGACGCGCAACGCGTCAGCCAAATGCGTCATCTGGCCAAGGCGTGCCTCGTGTACTGGAAGCTGTCTGCGTTGACCGGTGACGTGATGCTGCTCGTGTCCGAACTGGTCACCAACGGCGTTAAACACAGCTGTGGCACCGAGATCACCATGACGCTCTGCACTGCCGATGGCGGATTGCGACTTGAGGTTAGCGACGAGACCAGCCAGCGGCCTCAGATCCAACATCCGGACAACGACGCCGAGAGCGGTCGTGGACTCCAGCTCGTACAGTGGATCACCCAGCAGCACGGCGGTTCTTGGGGGGTCAGCCCCGACGGCACCAGTACCTGGTGCTCGATCCCCCTCCCCTCGCCTGGAGGCGATGGTGGCTAAAGGAATGATCGCTGCACACGCCATCGGGAAAGGCGGACCGCGAGAGGCCACCCAGTGGGTACCTCCGCTGGACGCGGAAACGCTGGAGCACATCCTGGTCAAGATGCGGGACTGGGATCCGCTCGACTGCGACGCGATCTTCGAGGACCTGGCCCATGCCTTCGACGGCCAGCCGCCTGAGGACAGCGAGGCCGATCAACTCGCCCATCGCCTGAGCGACAGCCTCGGACAGCTCGTCAACATCGCTCTGGCCGGGCGTGCGGACCAGCGGGATTACGAGACGACAGTGCTCGTCGAGAGGGCCCACACCGTGCGCTCCAAAGAGAAGCCAATCGGCTCCTGGACGGCCATCGGCTACTTGCGGCGGCTGGCGTGGGTCACCAACGAACTGCTCGAGCGCCTTTGCCGGACCGGGCATATCGATGGCATTCCATGACCGCGTCAACTGGACCACCCCGCGTCTGGTGGGGAGGGCCGGCCGCCGCCCCTGCTCCAACTGCCAGGAAGGGAGGGGCGGCGGCCAATCCAGGCGTGACACGGACCCACTACTCCCTCTTCGGCACCTTCTTCCCGTTCCCTCGCGGAGTCACAAGGCCGCCGAAGAGGGGCTCTACTCGCAAAGCACATTCCGAAAGGATTGAACATGAGTTGGGGCCAGCACCTTTCCGCCGTCGGCGGGATGCTGCACGACTACTCCAGTGCTGTCCTTCGGCGTCCACGACCGCGTCAGCACTTCGCGGGCACGATGCGCGTGCCGTACATCGCTTCCTGGACGGGAGAAAATGCGCCCCCGGCCGCGATCACGACGCGACATGGCCGCGATGGTATGGGGATCGGTTACGCGGACGAATACGGAATCGCGGACCGTCGGCGGGGCGCGCTGTGGATCCGGGTGCCGGCCAAGCCTGGGGCTGGCGCACCACTGCTCGACCGTGTGCACGCCCTGCGCCAGCGGCAGGCGATGAATTTCATGCTGTGTCAGTACTGCGGCCGGCCCACCGATGACCGACCCGATGGGCGGCATCTGTTCTTGCTGCCCGCGGGGGCTGGCAGACCGGTCACAGATGGGGAGAGGACCACCACGCCGCCTGTGTGCGATGGCTGTGCCGTCGAGACATGGGGCTGTCCCTCGGCGCGGAGGGAGTGCGTGGCGGTGTGGGTGGAGGAGGTCACGGCCTGGGGTGTGGCTGGCGATGTGTACGCACCCACGACCCTCCGGCCGGTGCCCGGCGAGCACGGCGAGCGGTTCACGCTCGTGGCGTACGGCGACCCGCGGCTTCGTTGGACACTCGCCTGCCGCGAAGTCGTCGCGCTCCACGGCTGCACGGCCGTGGACCTTGAAGACCTGAGGGAACGCACCGCCGCCTGAGCCATCCATCCCCATGCCATCGCCACCCATACGTATCGAGACGGGAAGGGTCATTGTGGCAAGCCAACCGCGCCCATCGCCGGGCCGTTTGAGGCTGTCTGCCCGCGAGCGCGAAGCCCTCCAGCTCACAGCGAGCGGTATGACGCCGGCAGAAGCGGCCGTGGAGATGGGGGTGTGTACCTCCAGGGTGAACGACTGCCTGCGGTACGCCTCGGCGAAGCTCCACTCGCCCGAGCGGCCGGGTGCCGTGCATCGGGCCTACCTGCTGGGGGTAATCTCCCCACCCGAGCACACAAACGATGGTGTGAACCTCGTGCTCAGTACGGGGCAGCACGAAGTGCTCCGCGGCTTGGCGGGCGGCCAGGATCTGGGATGGATCGCTGCGAACAGCGGGGCGCACGCGGACGTCGTGCGTAGGGACATGCGTGCACTGATGGCGCTGGTAGACGCCAGAACCACGATGCATCTTATTCGCCGTGGCTGGGAGCTCGGCCTGCTCGGACCGACACGGAATGAAGTATCCAATCCCTCGACTGTCAGTGTGAACTCCGGACGGGACTAGTCCGGTCGGCTACTCATAGGTAGTTCACCCTCGGCTCTCAGAGACTCTCTTCAGCCTTTCATCCATCACGATCGCAGCCGGAGCTTCTTCGGCGACCGACATTAAGTACGAGCCTCCGTATTTTAGGGATTCAGACATGACTGCCAAGTTGGAAGACCTCCCTCGTGTGCCACGAAGGAAGATACTTACGGGGAAGGATCGCGAAAGCTTCCGTGTGAGCGTCAGTGTCGTCTATGTAAACAACCCCAACGTGAGCATTCGGGATATAAGTGAGACCACAGGACGCTCATTCGGGTTTATTCGCAAGATGCTCATTGAGTCGGATGTAAAGCTGCGCTCACGCGGCGGATCACACGCGTTGCGAAAAGACGCTGAAGATTGAGAACGTCGGCAAGCCGAGAGTGATGCGGTCTTGAGGTCGAGGGTACTCCGCGTACTCGAATTGCTGGCATGTTGAGGGGAGATGGTGACGATTACTGCTCCGAGTGTGGTGCAGAGCCGAGTCGGTGTGCTCAACAAGGCTTGTGCGATTCTCGCTGTGCTGGAAGAGAAGCCGGCGTGTCTGGACACGGTGATCTCAGAAACCGGCCTGAAGCGTCTCACGGTGCATCGACTCGTTTTCGCAATGCAGGAGCTGGGCCTGGTCGAAGCCGACCCGCGGGGGCAGTTCATTGCCGGTCCGAGGCTGATCCGCTTGGCAAGGGCGGCGCACCAGGCGATCGCTGACCTTGAACTGCGGCAGGAACTCAGCGCACTGCGGGCCACAACCGGCGTACGGTCCGTCCGTCTTGAACAGCGTCGCGGCGATCAGCGGATCTGCATCGCCGAGGACCAGCGACTCAAGTCGGCGGCCAGTGACGGCAATCGGCCCAGGGCGGTGGCGATGGGGGAAGACCCCGTCTCACGGGTCTTCCTCGCGCGGCGGGGGCTCAGCCAGGGCCACGCAGCGTGGACCGACTCTGTTGCGTGCTCTGGGACACGGTGTCGCGGCTGGGTGCAGGGTGTTGCCGACGGGTGCCTGGTTCTGGCGGTGGCAGTGGGAGACGGCGATGGGGACCTGTCCGCTGTCCTGTCGCTGTCCAGCCCCTTGCAGCGGACACGCCGCCAAGCCTCATACGGCCGCGAGGTGGTCACGGCCGCGATGGAGGCTGCCGCCCGCATCTCCGGGCGCCTCCGCACCAAGGAGGCGACCGGTCTGGTCAAGGGGCTGGAGGACCGCGTTCGGGGAGTCGGACCACAGTCCGTCGAATAGACCCCGCTCGGGGCACCGGTCGACACCGGTCCCGGCGCCCCGAGCGGTATCGCACTCCCGGCGCGGAATAGGTGGAGCACGACGTATCGCGCTGGGTTCATGGAAGAGATCAGGCACTCACAGAAGGAGAAGAAGTGACAGCTCTCGCCGCCGAACCGCTGGTGGTGCAGCAGACGAATCTGATGCGGCACCTGGCCCAGGTGCTCAAACAGCATGAGATCGGTGGGTCCTTCCGGCTCATGTTCGTACCGTCGGGGCTGGAGATCTCCGATGACGAGGTCCTGGTCCAGGACGTGAATGCGCAGGAGCGCGTGGTCGAGATCCGCCCTCGCAAGCTGACCGATCTCAGTCTCGGAGAGGTTCTCCACGCAACGCAGGTCATCGATCCGTCGGATGAATCGCTTATCGCCCATGCGGACAACTCGTCTGGCTGGGACTGCAAGTCGTACACGAGGCCAGATGGCAGCACAGGACATCTGTACGCGACCTAGGAGTATTGGCGCGATGGGTGGTCTTACACACCAGGAAGTGGCCTTCAGCTTTCTCGGGCGCCTTGGTCCGGCAGTTTGGCCGAGGCTCACGGCAAGCCAGCCGGTACACGTCCAGCAGGTATTTGATGCTACATGGATCGAGAGCGTCTTCCTGCCATTAGCGGAACAGAAGGCAGCAGGTCAGACGGTTGCGCTCGTTGACGGGCTGGACTTCCACCGAAGGTCCCATAAGGATGCGGTTGCGCGTGCTTATCAAGAGCGGCAACGCACACGCGTCTACGAGAGCTTGGACCTTCGCAGCGACGGATGGTTCAGCGCAGTCACTCTGCAACTGACTGCGATGATTCGCAGTCCAGTCGTCTGCAGCGCCTACGAGTCACACGCGGGCGACCGCAACCTCGGCCCGCACGATGACGAATGGCTCGGCTTGATCACCCAAGTGCGCGGTGCGAAACGCTGGCTCGTCTGGCCGGATACAACCGGTGCACCCGAGGAGATAGTCACCAGGGCTGGAGATGTGCTGATCCTGCCGCAGGGGATGAAGCATGAGGTGAACACCCCAGGATCCCCCGGATATTCGGTGCATCTGGTCTTCGCCATTACGGACGAACCGATGTGACACCCCCAAGGCAAGGTGACCGTTAACACTCTGCGGGCACCGGCAGGTTGGCCGCCCTGGCCGAGCCCTGGCTGGCCGGGGCGGCCAACAGAGGCCCTTCCTAGTAAATGATCTGAGCGTCAGCAGCCTGCTCACCTTGCCAAATTTCTATCTCGCTCCCGTAGGGAAACCAAGGAATGGACTGCGGGGCGGTTTTCCACAGCAAGTCACTATGAAAGGTGTGGGATGAAGATCCCATATGTCGTTCTCGCGGCCGCCGCAGTCGGCGTTGCGCGGCTTGTGCAGTCCGAGAGGCAGAACCGGCAGCGGCTCGCCCTGCACGCCGAGGAACTGCACCAGGTGTGGATCTCCGAGGTGGCTTCCGATCCCGAGCTGCGGGCGATGTGGACAGCGCCCGGCGAGCCGCCTGCCGAGGAGTACGCGAGGCTTCTGCACTGCAACCGGCTGATCAGCTTCTTGTCGGTCAAGTACCGGGCCGGCCTGCTCGACGCCGCGTCCTTGAGGATCCAGTCGCGGTGGGTGATGGAACGCGAGGTCGGCCGGACGTACTGGACTACGTTCGGGGCCTTCCGGGAGGAGGAGGCGCTGGATCGGACCGATCGCACCTTCAACGCGATCACGGCCGACGAGCACGCCGCCCTCGTGGACGCGGACGCAGCCGCCACCTGACGGGACTCCCGGCGCTGCCGCGCTGAGAGCAGTGCGCAGCGCTCCCAGGACTGGGGCTTCCTCCCGGTCGTGAGGGCCATCCCCGTGTATGGGAAGGTCCCGGCCGTGCCTCTCGGAGGAGGCGGCGCGTGAGCGCCCCGGCCGCGGCTCGTGGGGAAGCCGCGGCCGGCCCTCCATCCCCGTACCCGGTTCCACCAACCGCCTGAAAGGGACTCCATGCACGCCAGCAGCACCATCGACGTAGCTGTCTGGAACATCGAGGCAGACGGCGGCCGCCAGGGTGAACGCCGTGACCTCGCCCTGGACATCCTGGCCGAGCACGAGCCGGACGTCTGGCTCCAGCAGGAGGCGAAGCACAGCCGGGAAGGCGGCCAACGACTCAAGAACAGCGCGGCGAAGCGGCTCGGGCTCCGCGGCTTCCTGGCAGAGCCCAACCCATACGTTGATGCCGACATCGCCACCGCCGTGTACCTGCGCCCCGAGCTCTTCCACGTCCGCGAGGAGCCGCCGCGGGCAAAGCCATGGTGGCTGCACCCCTGCCACGTACAGGCGCAACTGGGCGACTGCCCCGTGCCACTGAACATCGTCTCCGCCCACCTGTGCTTTTTCGACGCCAACCAGCGGCTCACCGAAGCCGGGTGGCTGACCACTCTCGCCGAACCCGGCATGGTCACCCTCATCGGCATGGACAGCAACAGCTACCCGAGGGTTCCTAAACCGACCGCCCTGCCGAACTGGGACACGGTCACCGACCGCGCGCACATGGTCCACCGCACCTACGTAGACGCCGACGGCCACCGCCGCAGCGACACCCGACCTGACGCCGCCCTCATAGACGCCGGATACGTCGACCTTGCCCGGCACGCGGCCGACCATCTCGGGGTGGACAGCAAGATAGCGCTCGCCCCTACGGCGGGGTTCGACAAACCGCACCAGGGCAGTCCGCAGCGCATTGACCGCGGTTACGCGGCTGGCGGTGCGGCTGATGCTCTCGACCACGTCGAGGTCATCGACACCGACGACACCCGCTTCCGCCTCCGACCATGCCCTGGTCCTCTACCGCTTCAACCGCGCTCGCCTGGAACGCGTACTCACCCAAGCTGCACCATGCACACGGTGATGAGACGGCCCGTCGGCATCACCAAAGCGGGCCAATACCCCATGCGGCAGCCGTTACGACGGCGATACGTGGCGCTGGTTGTGAGAGCAGCTTCACGCGGGGGCAGCGGTGCCGTGGGCGTCGATGATCGCAGGGAGGGCGCGCACACGGTCGTGCAGCTCGTCGGCACCCGTTACGCGCGTCGGGCTGAGGGCGGCGTCGAGCTGCGTGAGGCGGCTCCTGGAAGTGGAGCGAAGCCGTGCTGCGGGTACGCGAGCCAGGACGTCCAGAGCGCGTTGCGCGGCATCGGTCGGTTGGGTGGGGGCTTCGGCTTGGGCCAGGAGCAGGGCGGCGGCGGCCCAGCCGGGGGTGGCCGTGATGCAGGCGTTCATGGAGGTCTCGGCGGTGGCGACCGCCTTTTCGGTCCGTCCCAGGGCGCGATCGGCGTCGGCTTCGTGCAGTTGGTGCTCTGCGATGTCGTAGCCGAACCTTCCTGGCGCCCAGCCCGCCGCGTCGGCCTCCAGCTCACGCATGGCGGCCGCCAGCGCCGCGTCCGCTTCTCGTTGACGGTTCAGAGCTGCAAGGGACGGGAGTTGTGCCCAGGCATGGAGCTGGGCGCGCGGGAGCCCGGCAGGGGCGGAGGCCAAGCCGCGGTCGGCATGGGCCAGAGCCTGGATGTGCTGGCCTGCCGCACGGGCAACCATCGCTTGCGCGCCCCAGGCCCAGCCCGCGAGACGCGCGTCTCCGCTGCGGTCGCCGTAGGTCGTGGCCGTAGCCAGATGAACTCGTGCTCCGGCGTGGTCGCCGAGGTGGTGGGCGAGGTTGCCCAGGAGGGCGGACAGCCAGCCGACGCACCGCCGCAGCTCATTCTCGATTCGATCCGGCGTCGGCGTGGTGCTGGTGAGGGCTTGCATCAGCAGGCCCCGGGCGGCGTGCACTTCGGTGAAGAGCAGGTGGGGCGGATGCTTGCTGTAGCCGAGTGCGTAGTGCTCAATAGCCGCCTCGGACAGGTCCACGACTGCGGTACTGCCTGCCGGCTCGGCGAGCAGCGCGAGGTGCAGAGATTCCCGGACGGCCGGCAGACCGGCGGAGGTCGTCATGGTCACCATGCTTTCCCGTGCGGGAAGGACGCACGCTTGGGGCCCGGGAGCACTGTATCGAGCACCCTGAGCCCACTGGGGTTGTTCGTAGTCAGGGGCACGGCCGAGTCCGAGCTGCTCCGGACGGGCCTGGTAGACCGTGCACAGGACCTCGACGTACTCCAAGCTGGGCCGCTCATAGGATCGGTGTTCCCACCGGCAGAGCATCGACTCCGACATGCCCGGTGGCATCAGGCCGCGGGCCCGGTACAGGGCGCCGACCCGCTCGATGGTGCGGGACCGAGGCCAGCCGAGGGCAAGGCGCCACGCCTCCAGCGAGTGGACTTCGGGCAGCTCGGCGCGGATCACGTCGGCCGTCCGCTCGACCCCGCTGCCACTGTGCAGGCACCGTTCCCTGATCTCGGCGGCGGCCTTCTGGATAGCGGCGCGACGCGATCGACTGACCGTAGTCATTTACGCACCCCCCGCGATGGAGCCGGCTGCGCGTCACGGTATCCGAGCTCCCCCGCCGAGGGGAGTGTGGCCTGTCGCGACGGGCCGACATTGCGAGTTGTCCGCAATGCGCGCAAGCAGATCTGGCAATGACGTGCTGTCCATCCGCCAGGACGATGAGTGAATACCGTGACCAGTCGGTACGGCGTCCCCGATCTCAAGATCCGCGTACCCGGCCACAGCGGCACTCGACTCGACGGCGCCCCCGAGGCAGCCATCCGTGGTCGACCGGGCAATGCCTCGGGTTCCCTGTATCGCCGATCCCCAAAGGGGGAGTTCCGTGAACAGCCCTAGCGATTCGTCGTTTCCCCTCGGCACGTTGACCATCGGCAAGACCTTCGACTTTGAGGCTGGGCATCGGCTTCCCAGCCTCCCGCCCGAGCACAAGTGCTCACACCAGCACGGACACAGCTACCAGGTCGAGGTCATACTCACCGCCCCCACGCTGGAGGCGCCGGGCTTCGTCACCGACTTCGGGGCGCTCGCCCCGTTCAAGAAGTTCCTGGACACCGAGCTGGACCACCAGAACCTCCATGAAGTGCTGCCCTTCGAGCCGACCTCGGAGCACGTGGCCCAGTTCCTTGCAGGCTGGATCATCCAGAACCTTGAGCCGGACATCCCCGGCCGACTGGTCGCGGTCCGTGTCTGCGAGACGGAGCGCAGTTGGGCCCGCTTCGACGTGGAGCAGCGGTGATGTCGAAGGGCACGGCTCCAGCGTTCACCGGGAGCGCTGACGAGCTCTGGCTGATCATCGCGGAGTGCTTCGGCGTCGAACAGCCGACGTTCCAGGGGGAGGGCCCCAGCTGCGGATGTCCCGCCCTGTTTATCCGTCTGTCCCGGTGCAACTTGACGTGCCGCCGGTGCGACACGAAGTACACCTGGGACTGGTCCCAATTCGATCCCCACGAAGAGTCGACGAAGCAGCCCGTGGCCCATCTCCTCGAATGGGCTCTCTCGTCGCCTGTCGAGTTGGTCGTCATCACTGGCGGCGAGCCGCTGATCCAGCAGCGGGCGCTGATCTCCCTGGTGCAGGGCCTGCTAGCTGCCGGTAAGCGGGTGGAGTTCGAAACGAACGGCACCCTGGTGCCGGACCCGGCGCTGCTGATGGACGGGGTGCAGTTCAACGTCTCGCCCAAGATCGCCAGCTTCGGCGTCTCCAAGGAGCAGCGGCTTGTGCCTGCTGCGCTGGAAGCCTTCGCCGCGTGCGGGCGGGCCGCATTCAAGTTCGTCGCCCGCACGGTGCCGGACCTGGACGAGGTCGCCGAGCTCGTGGACGCGTATGGCTTGGCGCCGGTGTGGGTGATGCCGGAGGGCACCACCGCGGACGCGCTCATCGCGACCACACGGGTGCTCGCGGACGCCGTCGTGGCTCGCCACTGGCACTTCTCGACACGCCTGCACGTCCTGGCGTTCGCCGACGCCCGCGGACGCTGACAGCTCCTTGCTCATGTTCTGTTGCCCCATCCCCTGGAAGAGGCGAAGCCCATGACGAATGCCATATATGGTGCGTCCGGCCTGAGTCCGGCCGCACCACCGCAGCCCGCCGCGGAACTCTCACGCCCGGAGGTCGATGCCGAGCGAGTCGCTGTGCTGGTCGGCCAGCTCCTGACCGCGCTCGGCGAGAACCCCGACCGCGAGGGTTTGGCCGAGACGCCGACTCGGGTCGCAGCCTGGTGGACCTCGTTTTTGTCACCGGACGCCGCGACGCCCACGTGCTTCACCGAAGTCCACCTGAGCGGTCAGTTGGTCGTGGTCGGCGGCGTGAGCGTGTGGTCGCTCTGTGAGCACCACATGCTGCCAATGAACCTGCGGGTCGTGGCTGGCTATGTGCCTGATGGCGAGGCGGTCGGGCTGTCGAAGTTCGGGCGGATTGCGCAACGGTATGCCGGGCGGCTCCAAGTACAGGAGCGCTTCACTCGGCAGGTTGCCGAGGAAATCACGGCCGCGATCGGTGGCAAGGACGTGGCGGTAGCCGTCCGCGGCACCCACCTGTGCATGAGCATGCGCGGGGTGCGGATGGAAGAAGCCCGCACCACCACCTTGCAGGCCGACGGCCGGTTCCAAACCGACCCGGTACTCTCCGCGCAGTTCCTCACCCTCGCCACCGGGCAGTGGGGAGCCGTGGAGTGACCAAACACATCGACTTCTCCGTCATCGCGCCGCCCGCCTACCTGGACGATTTCGTCGCCCAGGAGCCGGCCCGCGTACATCACGTGGCCGCCCAGCGAGTCCTGTCCCATGACGGCTACCGGGCGTTCTTCGTCGCCGAAGCCGAACGGGGCGCTGAGATCATCATCGACAACGGGGTCTTCGACCTCGGCCATGCCCTGCCGGCCGCGGACCTCGTCGCAGCCGGACTCGCGGTCAGCGCCCGCGAAATCATCCTCCCTGATGTCATGCACGAGGGCGCCGCGACGATCAAGGCAAGCGAGCAGGCCGCCCGCGACATCCTCGACCTCACCGACAGCTTCCGCTTGTGCGTCGTCCTACATGCCGCGGACGACGAGGAATGGCTGCGCACCTACGACCACTTCGCTTCCAGCGACTATGTCGGCGCCATTGCCCTGCCCGCTTCCCGGCGTCCTGACCCCGAGAGGCAGCTATGTCGCACCAGGTGGATGGCCACCCACTACCTTGAGGATCGCGACATGGTCGAGGAGCGGATGGTCTACCGGCTTCTCGGACTGGGCCGCACCGGGCACCTGGAGCTGGTCGAGCAGCGTGAGCACGAGTGGATCGCCTCCGTAGACGGCGCGGCGCCGGTCATCCTCGGTGCGATGGGCATCGCCATGCTGCCCGGCGGCCCGTACGAGAAACCCAGCACGCCTCACATCGAGAACGTTGGTCCAATCCCCGAGGACCGCTTCGATCTGATCCGGCAGAACATCGCCGTCGTCCGCGAGGCCGCCGGCAGCCACGTGAAGATCGCTGAGGCCCTCCGATGAGGCTGACGCCGAACTCCCTGCTCGAGCCCGTGCACGGGCTGCTGCGCGCGGCCACGGTTCCCGTCGATGGGCACACTATGTGCCCCGACCGCCTGTTGCGCTACCTGGAGATCAAGGCCCACCACCTCATCCAGGACCAGGACTGGGACAGCATCCGCGTCGTCGGCGGCTACGACCGTACGGCAGTGGTCTCCCGGCACGAGAAGACCGGCAAGCTGTTCAACATCGAGCGGCCCACCGCCACGGTCCACGGCCGCGACCTGATCATCAAGGCGTTCCCCGGCGCCGACTACGTCCAGCACTACGCGCTGATCATCGCCACCTACCTGGCCATGACCGGCCGCCCGGCCGACGCCGTCACCTACCAGCCGCCCGGGGAGGAGGAGTGCCGCGCGGCCGTCGAAGCACTCGACCTCGAGCTGGACGGCGATCTTGTGATCGTCGGCTGGGGCCTTCAGCACCTCGCGCCCACGGACGGCGTGTGGACGCGCGGGCCCGGCTACGCCTGGCAGCGTGCCGATGTCGCCAGCCGCCGGGTGGTCTTCCTCGGGTTCCTTCACAGCATCTGGGGGGACGTCGCCGGCCGGGTCGTCGCCCGCTTGGCCGAACTCGGCGCCCGCGATGTCGTCTACGTCGGCAAGGTCGGGGTGCTGGCCCCCGCCATCGAGCCGAACAGGTGGCTGGCTACCGGCAACGAGAGCCTCGTCGGCGGCGCGCTGGTCACCTGGGACGACTTCTTCGGTAATTTCGCCGCCGCCCAGGCCGACGTGCAGACCGGGCTGCACGTCACCTCCGCGTCGATCCTCCTGGAGAACCGCGACTGGCTGGCCAAGCACGCCGAGTACGCCTTCGTCGACCCGGAGATCGGCCCCATGGGGGCGGCGGCGTGCCGGGCGGGGATCAGATTCGGTTACCTCCACGTCATTTCCAACAATCTGGCCCGGCACTACCCCGCCGACCTGTCGAATGAGCGCCACGGCGATGTCCTGTGGCGGCGCGCCCAGCTGATCGACCGGATTCGCGGCATCATCGCGGATCGCCTTGCCAACACCTCGGTCCCATCCCCCAGAGGAACCCGGCCATGAAGGTTGCAGCACACCCTGCTCCCACGCCGGGGCGGGAGATCACGGTCACCGGCATCGACGGCGCAGGCAAGTCCACCCTCGCCGCGCGTCTGCACCAGGCCATGAACAACGCCGGGCACCGGACGATCCTCGTCGGCAAGCACAGCACCGAAGTCCCCATGGACGCAGCACTGTCCGCCTACGTCGATCGCCTCAACGCACTGGTCTACCGGCGCGACGCCCGCGTTGCCCAGGCATGCGGCGACCACTACTGGCTGCTGGCTCTGGCCGCCTGGTACACCCTCCAGGAGCAGCTCGTGATTCGGCCCGCGCTTGCCGCAGGCACTCACGTGATCCTCGATAACGCGCACCACAAGATCCTCGCCCGGTACGCGATCAACCCTGAAGTCTCCACCCATCTGGCCGAAGAGGTTTTCGCCCACCTCACCGAGCCCGACCTGGTGATCTTCCTGCGGATCGGCGCCCGCGAAGCCCTTGCCCGCAAGGGCTCGTTCACCTCCCTGGAGACCGGCCACTCCGGCAGCGGCGACGAGCACTTCATCCGCTACCAGGACACCGTCCTGGACCAGCTGCGCGAGCAGGAGCAGCGCGGTGGCTGGCTTTCGATGGACGTCGCCGACATGGACCGCGACCAGGTCTTCAAGACCGCCACCGGAGCGCTGGCCAACCGCCTGCAGCTCACCGTCTGACCCGCCCCCACACCTACAAGGAACGCTTCATGTCACAAGCCCGCCCCACGAGCGACATGTACGTATGCCACGGCGTCACCTGGGCCACCGGAGACCCCCGTCTTCTGCTCGCCCCGCTGCCCGGTGGGCCGTTGGCCTACGTCGAGATCATGAACCAGCGCCTCGGCTACCAGGTGAGCGGTACCGGGCGGTGGTGCACTGGCCGGTACCGGTTCGTCGACACCCACCGCGTCGAAGCCGTCGCCTGCCCCGACCGGGCCGCGGCCGAGCAGAGCGGGCAGTGCGCCCGCTGCGCCGGCCAGGACGACTTCCGCTTCGCCCACCAGTTCCACCAGGGAGGCCACGCCCCCGTAGCCCTCACCGCGTACATGGCGCAACCGCACTGGCTGTACCTGGCGACGTTCGCCGACGGCACCACCAAGGTCGGCACCGCGGCCGAGTCGCGCAAGCGGTCCCGCCTTGACGAGCAGGGCGCCCTGGTGGCCACCTACCTCACCAAGAGCCCCGACGGCCGCGCCGTTCGCTTCCTGGAGGACGCGCTCACCCGACGCCTCGGCCTGCCCCAGACCGTCCGAGCTGCGGCCAAGCTCCGGGCCCTGGCCGAGCTGCGCGACCTCGCCCCGGTCCTCTCCTCGCATGAGAAAGAGCTCGCCCGCGCGGCCGAGGCCCTGGCCGACATGAACATCCCCGCGGTCTGGGAGGCATGGACGCCGCCCAGTGAGGGCGACCTGCTGCGCACAGCCGGGACCGAACGAGCGCTCTACCCACACGACCCGCGCGAGGGAGAACACGGCCTCGTCCCCCTGGCCTGCGCCGGTTCCCAGGTTCTGGCCGTCCTCGACAGCAACGACGATCTGCCCTACCTGCTCGACCTCGGCACCCTCAAAGGCCGCCGCATCACCCTCGGCCCGTTTAGCTCTCCGAGCGCCGCCGTGCAGTCCGCGCTCTTCTGACCCTTCCTCCAACGTTCCGTGAAGCGAGGCACTCCACGATGGCACCCCAGGACGCCGTCCTCGGCTGGGACGAACACACCACCGCCGAGGCATATGCCGCCTTCACCCGCGAGTTCCCCATGTACGGCGCCACCAGCCGTGACCTGGCCCACCGTGCGAGCCTGGCCGACGCCCACCTCGTGGTCGACCTGTGCGGCGGCACCGGCGTGACCGCCCGCGCGATCCTCGAACTGATCCCTGACCGGGCCCGGGTCGTCTCCCTGGACAGCGCCGCCGCGATGCAACGTGTCGGCCGCCGCACCCTTCACGACCCCCGCCTGTCCTGGATCACCGCCCCAGCAGAACAGCTGGCCGATCACGTCCCGACCGGCGGCGTCGACACCGTTGTGTGCAACTCGGCGATATGGAAGACCAACACCGCCGCAGTATTCACCACGGTCGCCCAGGTCCTGCGCCCAGGCGGGCGGTTCATCTTCAACATCGGCGGCGGCTTCGCCGGCGTCCGCCACACCGACGAGCAGACCGCACGCACCGGGCCGTCACTGAATACCCTCATCCGTCAGATCGCCGCCCGCGATCACGGATACACCCCGTCCCCCGCCGCCGACGCGCCCCCCAAGCTGCCGCTGAGGAAGGTCACCGAGCAACTGGCCGCCACCGGGCTGAACGTCCTCGGCACCGAGGTCACCGCCCAGCACAGCACCATGGCGGAGAAGAAGGCATGGCTGTCCATCCCCGTGTTCGCCCGGCCCGACGGGGGCTTCACCCATGCCCAGCGCATGAAGATCCTGGACGCGGCCTACGCCCTGACCACCCCCGATACCCCGACCGTGACGAGCTGGCTCGTCGTCGTCGCCCAGCGGCCGGGCGACACGCCGTGACCACCCCGGCCACGTCCTCTTCCACAGAGGACTTCTGCGACCACGCTAGCGTCGGGGTGCTCATCCCCTCCCTGGACGGTCTCCTGGTGTTCGAGCGGAGGAGGCCGCCAGTCGGGATCGCGCCGGTCGCCGGCCACCTCGACCAGCACGGCGGCCCCGAGGCGGCGGCTCACACGGAGGTCACCGAGGAAGTCGGCCTTACCGTCACCCGCCTGCACCTGCTGCTGGAGCAGTGGCGGCCGAACCAGTGCGGTCGCACACCCACCGGGCCCGTCGGCCACCACTGGTGGATCTTCGAAGCCCAGGTATACGGATCCCTCTGCCCCTCCGCCAGAGAGGTACGCACCCCCCGATGGATACACCCCGACCAGCTCCAGCAGTACGCGCTGCGCACCGCCGCTTACGCCGAACGGCGCCTGAGCAGGGAGGAGTTCGAGCAGGAGCCCGGCTTGGAGCCGGTGTGGGTCCGCTTCCTGCACGACCTCCAGCTACTCAACGTGCCCGCACGCACTCTCGACCGGATCGACACCGTCCTTTGAGGGGCAGCCGGAAGCGCCTCTCAGCAGGTGTCGGCTGCGTGGTTCGCCGCCAGGCGCCGTACGTATCCGCGGATACGGTCGCGGTCCTCAGGGAAGACGCTCTCCCACTCCTCGTCGAGGCCGATCCACGCCGCCGGCTGGCCCTTCTCCCCGCCGAGCGACGCCTCGTGATCGACGATCGCGGCGTAGGACAGCCCCAGCGTCGGGGACCAGTCAGCCCGATAGGAACGGACCGCCACGGCTGCGGGCTCGGGCAGCAGGTCCACATGCAGGCCGGTCTCCTCCAGCAGTTCACGCGCTGCCGCTTCCCTCGGTGTCTCGCCCGGCTCGACCTTGCCCCCGGGCGGAACCCATCCGCGGACACGGTGCTTGACCAGCAGGACGTATCCAAAGCCGGGGTCGGTGGCCCAGACCTCGGCCGCAAGGGGCTTCATCGGATGCCGCCGGGCCTCATCCAGCCAGGCTCGGGCGCCATCGAACTCCAGCGCAGCGAGGCGGGCGTCGGAGACCGCCTCCTCCAAGATCATTTGCCCAAGTTCACCATGACTCACTCGCCACACCCTAGGCGGTCGCCGCGCACACGCGGCGCAGACGGCCCGCGGGCCATGCGGTCCTGTTCCACCAGTGCCCCGGGCCACACGGTGGCCGACCGAGTCGAAGCGGTCAGCGGCGAGAGCCCCTCCTTAGCGGCTGCTTCAGAAAGGAACTCCGGCCATGAGCGGTGACAACAGAACGGAGCGAGGCGCTTGGGTGGTCCTTGGCGGAATCCACCTCCTCAACCAGACCGCACCGCGGCGGCCGGACGAGCCGATCGTGCTCATCCGGGTGGCCCCTCAAGAGGTCTGCCTGCCTAGCATCACGGTGGCCATCCGGTGGAAGGCGCTCGGGGTCTGCCCGGTCGACGCCCTGAGCTCGGACGGTATGCGGCTCGGCGCGGCGCTGATCGACGGCAGCATCCTCTTCCCCGACGCCATCGCCGGCGCCGCACTGCGCCGACTCGTCGGAGCAGACGCCGCACCGCGGCTCGTGCCGCTGTGCTACCTGGCCGAACACCCCGGCGGTGGCTACCACGCATACGCGCAGATCCGCTTCTACCCCGATGACGCCTGCTTTGTGCGCACCACCCGTGAGCCGGTCGGCCACGGCCCGGTTACGGCCTTGCGCTGGCTGGGCCCGGTGCTGTCCGCGCACGCTGAGTCGAGCATGGCGCTCAACAACCACCTGCGGTACTTCCGTACCCACTTCGCCGGAACGGAGCTGGAGTACAAGTACACCCTCGATCCGGCGCCGGACATCTGGGCCGCGTCTCTGGAGCTGCTGAAGGTCCTGCGTGACGGCGAGCCGGAGGGCTGTCGGCCGGAGTACAGGGAGGAGTTCCAGATTCACCACACCGAGAATCACCTGTTCGACGTCGTCGGGCCCGAGCAGGAGATCGGCTACGCCTCGTTCATCCCGACGGTCTCCGCCGGGTACGTGCTCAAGCGGAAATGGTTCGTAAAGGACACCTTTGCCCGTCGTGAGGAGCTGGCCTCCGGCGTCGACGTTGCCCCCGACGGCTTCGAGGAATATCTGTGTACGGAGCTGGGTCTCCAGGTTCGTGCCATGCCGCCCTTTCAGCGTGTCCGCTACGACGTCCAGTGCGAGTCGATGCGTACCGGCCACGTTTACGGCATCTTCTTCGACCGCTGTTCCCTGCTGGCGGCGCCCGAGATGGTGCTGTCCCAGTGCGAGCTGGAGTACCGGCGCTCACGTAGCGTCCTGGACCACGACCAGGACGAGGTGCTGGGCGAGATGGAGCGCATCGACAGCTGGCTTCGGAGCTACCTCGCCGCCCACGGTTGGGCGAAGCAGCACACCTTCTACTCCAAGCGCAGCTTCCTGCGCGACGCCGTCACTGCCAGGCCGGAGCTCCAAAGCCTCGTCACGGCCTGTCACGGGAGACTGCCCCCGCAGTAGTTGAAGGACAGACGCGGGCGGTAGTGTGCCGCCAGAGCGAGGGGGCGATCTTGGGAAGAGCATCCAGAGGGAAGGCCGCGGCGCAGCGGATCGGCCAGACGAAGGATCACACGGTGTCGCAGATGTATCTGCGGCGCTTCGGTGAGCACACCGGGCCTCGGCAGTACAAGCTCACCGCGCGGCGAATAGACAATGTCGATCAGCCGTTCACTGCGGCGCCGAACAAGGTGCTCGCCGAGCGTGGCTACTATTGGGGCACCACGTTCGACGGGATTCCCCACCACGGCGTGGAGGACCTATTCACAGAGCTGGAAGGTGCCACGGCAAGCGTGCTGCGGACGGTGCTGGATGCTCCCGAGGGGGCTCTGCCCGCACGCTGGCCCCTCTCCGGCTCCGAGCGATTGATGCTCTCGTGGTGGCTCGCGGCGCAGATTCTGCGTACCACTCGCCAGCGCAAGCGTCTAGCCTTCGCTGCCCAGGCGGCCGAGCGCTTGGACGCACCAGCGGAGATTGCGGCGATCGCCGCCAACAACCCCCATCTGTCCTTCATAATCGAGCGCCTAGCTGCTCTCGCCTTCACCCTGTACGCGCGGCCGTGGGGCCTGGGGTTCAGCGATATGTGCCTGCTTACCAGCGACGTGCCCGTGGCGCTGTTCAACCACCACGACGCGGAGGATCAGCTGACCGCAGCCGCACTGTGCGACATCCTCGTGCCGCTGGATCCACACAGGCTCCTCTTCATGCCCAGCCCCAGGATGCAGGCGGACGACCCGTACAAGCGGGCGGACCACCGGATGAAAATTCCAGGAGCTGTAGGCATGGCCTTGGTGCAGGTCGCCTACGACGTAGCTGATGCTCTCGTCATACACCACCCTCGCCACGATCCATGGGTCCACTGGGCGCCGTCCGGGCCCCGCCAGCCGGCCCCCTGGAACGGCAAGAACCACGACGCTCCGAAGTACGTCCTGGAGTACGGCACCCTCGCGCCGCACCTGACGGTAGAACGGCACTGGCTCACCGAGCATCCTCCCGCATCTGCCAAGGAAGCCGAGGAAGCGCCCGGGATAGGAGGTGACGCAACTGGGTAGACCCCGCGTTGTCACCAGCCCTGGCGTTCCGCGGGTCACCTGAGCGGCACGAGCTCTACATGGGACCGTCCCGAGGCTGCCTCCGCAGGGATCCACCGGGACTGCCGCGACTATGCGCCATCGCTGTTGGACCGACACCGCACGTGCGGTGCACTGCCTCGGCAGCCCAGAGCGGCAGAGTCGGGCAAGGAGTGCATGTCTTCGCGGTGCAGTCCCATAGCTTCACTACATGTCTAAACGCACCTAGGGCCCCTAGATGAATACCACAGCCATCAGCCGGGCATTGGATGCTTGTGAACTAAAACGGGCAACAACCCGTCAGCCTGGCCTGCTATCGCAAGGGCGCAGCCAACCAGCATCGAAAGATCAAGGTCTTCCCCGGCGTTCGTCCCGTTAGTTGGCACCTCATCAGATCGGTCAAATCACCTGAATTGTCGCTCGGACTTTGAAGTTAGGTCCCGAGGCGGCTCGTGTGCACCTTGCAGTTGGAACGAAAACGCGCGATAGAACGTGGATCTGTTCGTCTGCCGTGGCGAGATCTGTTCCTGAGGTGGTGTGGCTATGCGGATAGAAGGACCCTGGAGGTCGCGCGGGCATCGGGTCATTTGGGCGATTCTCGGGGCTTCGGCAGTGTTGAGCGTGGCGGCATGCAGTTCAGATGGACGAGCTGACCGTGGGGGCTCCGCCACGCATGCGGGTGGTGCGAGCTCAAGGGCGGCGGCTTCGCCGTCTTCCCTGTCTGCGGCAGGTGCAGCGCGTTGGCGAGCGATAGCTGCGTATGTTGGCATGTGGCGCGATATGGCAGAGGCGGGGGAGACATCGGATTGGCGGTCTCCGAGGCTGTCGCGGTATGCCACTGGTGATGCCCTGTCGACGATCTCGCGAGGCATGTATGCGGATCACCTCAACGGATTCGTTTACAAGGGAAGGCCGAAGAACCACCCGAAGGTGACTTCGATGGATCCGCCTGCGGATCCGAATACGGTGATGATTTCCGATTGTGGAGACTCCACGCGCTGGCTGAAGTATCGGGCCGATAACGGCAGGCCCGCAGACGATAAGCCCGGCGGGCGCCGGTCGATTACTGCTGAGGTCAAGCAGCAGTCCGACCGCAAGTGGAAGGTCACGCGCTTCGCCGTCAAGGAAATCGGATCATGTTAATGCGAGGGTCGGCCGTAGTGAGCCTGTCGCTTGCGATAGTGATGGCAGGGGCGATTCCCGCTCTGTCGGATGATTCGTGGGGTTCTGTCGACTGCACGCAGAACCCGCACCCAGGATGTGACTTGAGCGCGGGGAGGGGTCCACAGAAGGAGAGCCCGGGCCACGCAGGAGGTGGGGCGTCACCTGGACGGGGAGGCGGCGATGGTGGCGGTGGTCGTAACCGGGAGGAGCCGGAGAGCTCCAATCCTGACTTCAACCGGTCTGACTGTTCTTATCGACGCAGTGACTACAAACCTCCCTCGGACGCCCAATCGGTCTCCCACCACGGACCCCTTGATAGCAATATCCCTACGGCTCAGCCAGCGCTGTTCCACGCCCAGCCCCAGCCCCGATAGTCGAGCCCATTGCCGAACCAAAGCCTGGCGAAGACGGGGCCTGGTACGTGTACAAGTGCGATGCGGGCGGTACACGGGATGCGCTCTACCGGCCTCCGGTGTGGATTCCCGACGGACCACAAGGTGATGGCGACCCCCGATTTCTCCGGCCGCGTTGGCAGAGCAGGCCCGCAGCCAACTCCGGCTGCCCTCACCGAAGATCAAGGCGAGCCCGGCGGACGAGCAGCTGGTGACCCTGCCGACGTGGCTGTGGCTGGAGCGCGGTGCATGGCGGAGGGCGTCGGCGACGGCGTCGGTGCCGGGGGTGTCGGTGACTGCGGTGGCGCGGCCGACATCGGTGGACTGGTCGATGGGCGATGGCGGTTCGAAAGTCTGCCATGGCCCTGGTACGCCCTACCGCCCGAGCCAGGCGTCCCGACGGAGTTCCAATCCGAGGAAGTCGTCGCCGGATTGCGGTTACACCTACCACTCGTCGTCGGCCGGGCAGCCAGGTGATGCCTATCCGGTGTCGGCGACAGTGCACTGGTCAGTGGCCTGGTCCGGAGCCGGCCAGTCGGGCACCTTCCCCGGTTTGACGACGACTTCGACCGCCTCGTTCCGCGTTGCGGAAAGCCAGGCAGTCAACACCGACAACGAATGAGCCCGCCCCCCTGTGACGGGGGAGGCGATAACACCCACATCCATTTGCGATCGCCGGGCTGCGTGGCCCGGTGCTGGATAGCCCATGCCAGGAGGCGGTTGTGATGAATACGCGCACGTATCTTCCTCCCCAAACTCCATTCCCAGACGGCGGCGACTCCGGACGGCGGCGCCCCGGAGCGGACGAGGAGCCGTCTCGGCTGGTCGGTGGTCGGTGGCGACGCCGGGTGTCGTATCTGCCGCTAGGAGCGCTCTTGGTGCTCGGCTGTTCGACGGGCGGCGTGGTGGTGGCCTTGAACCTGGGGCACCGGCAGGCGGTGCTGGCGTTGGCGCACCCGGTCACGGTGGGGCAGACGCTGATGGAGCGGGACCTGCGGGAAGTGAGCTTGGCCCGCGGCAGTGGGCTGGCAGCGCTCTCCGCCGGGTCGACCGACCGGATCGTCGGGCGTCCGGCGGCCTACACCATGCCCAAGGGGACGTTGCTGACGGAGTCGGTGCTGGGCGAGCCGCAGACCCCACCGCGGGGGAAGGCTGTGGTTGCCGTGGGGTTGAAGGAGGGGCGATTTCCTGCGGGGTTGGAGCGCGGGAGTCGGGTTGCCGTGGTGAAGGTGCCCGAGCCCGAGGGAAGCACTGCGGAGCCTCAGCTTCCGGACCCCTCGTCCCCCGTGTGGTACGCCACGGTGGTCGCGGTATGGGGCAAGGAGCGTGGGGAGACGGCGGTGGTGTCCTTGCAACTGGGCGAGGACGAGGCGCGCGAGGTGGCGGCTTTCCCCACGGACAGCATCAGCGTGCTGCTGGTGCGCAAGGAAGTGCTGTGACCCTGGTGGCCCTGTGCAGTCTGAAGGGTTCACCGGGCGTGACGACCACGTGCGTGGCGCTGGGGGCCCGATGGCCGGCCGGGGAGCGGCCAGTGGTGGTGGAGTGCGATCCGGCAGGAGGCGATCTGCTGGCCCGATTCCGGCTTGAGCTGTCGCCGGGACTGGTGAGTCTGGCCGTCGCGGCCCGCCGCTCTGCGCACCCGGGCCTGGTGTGGCAGCACACCCAGTGGCTCCCCGGTGGGCTCTCGGTGGTGGCCGGGCCCGCGGGCGCCGCACAGGCGCGAGCGGCGCTGGGTGAGATCAGCGATGCCCGGGCGTCGGTACTGCGGCAGTCGGCCGACAGGTCGGACACCGTGGTGATCGCCGACTGCGGACGACTTGATCCCGGCTCTCCGGCCATGGCCGTGGTGCGAGCTGCCGATGTGATGCTGCTTCTGGCTCGTGCGCAGGACGATGCTCTGTCTCATGTCGCGGTGAGACTCGAGGAGGCCGCGCACTGGTCGCGGCGCCCGTGTCTGGTGCTCGTCGGCGACGGCTGCTCGACGGGGGAGGTCTCCAGGGCGCTGGGGATCGAGGTCCTGGCGCGTATTCCGGAGGATCCGAAAGGCGCTGCGGCCTGCGGGGGGCTTCCCGGTCGGCGGACGACGCCGACCCGTTCTGCTCTGGGGCAGGCGATCGTCGACATCGCCGCATTGGTGTCGGCCCACGCCCGTTCCGAACCCACCGCCTGGGGCGGACGCCGTCTTCCCCGGTTCGCTGCGGTGGCACGGTTCAGCCCGCCCACGCGGCGGGTGAGGGCACCAGTGCCCTCACCGAAGGAGGTGCGCCCCGATGATGCGGCCGGGCGATGAGCAGCCTGCCTGGCCTCCGCCGGCAGGGTCAGACCAGCAGGACCGGGGGAGGGAATGGCACCGGGAGCCAGGAGTGAGACTTCCTGGGCCAGCCGATCTGGTAGGTGCCGGAGTGCCTGTGGATTCTCCTGTGGAAAAACTGCGGCGCAAGCTGCGACGGGAGCTTTCCGCGCGTCTGTCCGAGCGCATCCGAGCTGACGAGGAAGCGGGCCGTCGGGAGGTTCCGGCGAGCGAGCGTCGCAGGCAGGCGGATGCGATCCTGGCCGCGGCCGCCGAGGAGCACACGCGCATCCAACTGAGCCGCGGTGGCAGCGTCGTACCGCCGGAGACCGAACAGCAGATCCTGACGCAAGTACTGGATGAGGTCTTCGGCCTGGCCGGGCTGGAGCCGCTGCTGCGCAACCCGGAGATCGAGAACATCAACGTCACCGGGGACCGGGTCTTCGTCCGCTACGCTGACGGCCGGCGCGAGCAGCTGCCTGCCGTGACGGGGTCGGACACCGAGCTGATTGAACTCATTCGCGATCTGGCCGCACGCTCCGGAGTGGAGGAACGGCGCTTCGACCGGGGGACGCCGGGGGTCAGTTTCCATTTGCCCGGCGGGGAGCGAGCCTTTGCCGTGATGGCGGTCACCGCTCGCCCGTCCCTGTCGATCCGACGACATCGCTTTGAGAAGGTCACGCTCGCCGAGCTGCGTGAGCTGGGGACGGTCGACCAGGCCTTGGCGTCGTTCCTCCGTGCCATGGTCCACGCGCGGAAGAACGTGCTGATCACCGGCGGCACGGTGATGGGCAAGACCACCATGCTGCGCGCCCTGGCCAGCGAGATCCCCCCGTGGGAAAGGCTGATCACGATCGAAGACACCTTTGAACTCGGCCTGGACGCCGACAGCCAGCGGCATCCCGATGTGGTGGCGATGCAGGCACGCGAGGCCAATGTCGAGGGCCAAGGAGCCGTCACCCAGGCCGAACTGGTGCGATGGGCACTGCGGATGTCCCCGGACCGCGTCATCGTCGGAGAGGTCCGCGGACCTGAGGTCATCCCGATGTGCAACGCCATGAGCCAGGGAAACGACGGCTCCATGGGCACTCTCCACGCTTCCACCAGCCGCGGGGCCTTCACCAAACTGGCCGCCTACGCCGTCCAGGGCCCGGAGAAGCTCCCACTGGAAGCCACGAACCTCCTCCTCGCCTCCGCCCTGCACTTCGTGGTCCACCTGGATACAGGGCGAGGCGGAGGCCGGGTGGTGGCCTCGGTGAGGGAAGTGGTCGACGCCGACGACAAGCAGGTGGTATCCAACGAAGTCTTCCGCCCCGGCCCGGACGGCCGAGCGGTGCCCGGGGCCCCGCTGCGTGCCGAGACGGAAGAAGACCTTGCCGCCGCCGGATTCGACGCAGGGCTGCTCAAGCGCCCGGAATGGGTGTGGCGGTCATGAACGGCTACGCAGCCCTGCTCGGCCTGTGCGGACTTGGGGCGGCCACCGGCCTGATCGTGCTGGTCAGTGCCTGGCGCGGCAGTCTCCCGACCGATGCCCGAACGTGGCGCCGACGCCCGCGCCGCTCGGTGCGTCAGCCAGCGCGGACGCGGTGGTGGATGGCCGCGGCCGGTGCGGCCGGGGTGCTGGTGGGAGGCGTCACCGGCTGGGTAATCGGGGCGCTGCTGGCAGCGATGGCCACCTGGAGCGTGCCGCGCATCCTGGAGGCGACCAGGGCCGATCAGCAGCAGACCGCCCGGATCGAGGGCATAGCCGGGTGGACCGAGATGCTCCGCGATACCCTCGCCGCCGCGGCCGGTCTGGAGCAGACCATCATGGCCACCGCACACACCACGCCCAGGGCTATCCGCCCCCACGTGCTGGGCCTGTCGGCCCGGCTGGCTGGCGGAGAACGCCTGACTGCGGGACTGCGGCGGTTGCAGGCCGACCTGGACGACCCGACCGCCGATCTGGTGATCGCCGCCCTCATGTTGGCCTCAGAGCACCAAGCGCGTCAGCTCACGCCCCTGCTGGGCGAGCTGGCCGCCACCGCCCGCACCCAGGTCCAGATGCGCCAGCGGGTCGACGCCAGCCGCACCCGGATGCGCACCACCGTCCGCGTGGTAGTGGCCACCACGTTGGTCTTCGCCGGGGGGCTGACCCTGCTCAACCCGGAATTCCTGAGCCCGTACGACTCCGCCACCGGACAGCTGATCCTGCTGCTAATCGGGGCGATCTTCACAGTCGGGTTCGCCTGGCTGCGCCGGATGGCCCGGATCGAAGAGCCTGAACGATTCCTCACGCCAGAACCACAGGGCGACGCCGCCGAGTACCAGGGGGTGAGCCGGTGATTGTGCTCATCGCGCTGTCCGCCGGTGTGGGTGTGGGGTTGTGGGCGCTTGGGGTGTGGCTCATTCCGCCCCGCCCGCCCCTGGACGCGCTCATCACCCACCTGCGCGCCGAACCCGCCTCGCCGCCGATCGTCGCCCGTACGGGTACCGGAGGGTGGGCACAGCACCTGGGGCGGCCCTTCGTCGGGGGAATGCGGCATCTGGGATTGCCCCATAGCTCGCTCAACAAGGATCTGGCGATCACCGAGCGCTCGGTCGAGATCCACCTGGCCGAAAAGGCCGCGCTGGCCCTGACCGGCCTGCTGCTCCCCGCGGCGGTCGAGCTCCTCCTGACCCTCGGCGGTCGTTCCCTCCCGTGGACCATGCCCCTGGCCGGAGCGCTGGCGTTGGCGGTGGGTGGCTTTCTCCTACCGGACATCATGGTGCGCTCCGAAGCAGTCAAGCGCAGGGCGGCCTTCCGTCACGCGCTTGGCGCCTTCCTGGACCTCGTCCACCTCCTGCTCGCCGGAGGCGCCGGAGTCGAGGGGGCGCTCGCGGACGCGGCCAAGGTCGGGCACGGCTGGGCCTTCCAACAACTGGGCCGTGCACTGGATATCGCCCGGCTCACCCGCACCTCCCCCTGGCAGCCCCTGGGACAGCTCGGCGATGAGCTGGAGATCAATGAGTTGTCCGAGCTCGCCGCCGCACTCTCCCTGGCCGGCACCGAAGGCGCCAAAGTCCGCGCCTCCCTGGCGGCCAAGGCCACTGCGCTGCGCCACCAAGGAGGCAGCGAGGCCGAGGCTGAGGCCAACGCGGCGACCGAACGGATGACCTTGCCAGCGGCGCTCATGGCGGTCGGCTTCATCGTCTTCGTGTTCTACCCCGCCCTGACCCACGTCACCACCTCGCTGTAAACCCCACGCTGAGAAGGAGGCACTGTGCCCGCACTGCCGAACTCGATCACGACGCGCGCCGCCGCCCTGCTACGCAGGCTGGCCAACGATGACCGTGGATACACCTCTGAGGCCGTGATCTGGATCGCGATCCTCTCCACGCTCGCCGTGTCCGTCGGCGCGCTGATCGGCCCGGACATCATCGACGCGGCCCGCAACATACACATAGGGCGGAAGTAGGCCACCCGCATGGCAACCATCGCCGACCTCCACCGGCCCCATTCCGATGACCTCGCACCAAGCCGCCGCCTCCCAGGCAGACGGCGGCTGTTGGAGCGGGATCGGGGTGACCGCGGGGCGGTCACCACCGAGATCGTGCTCGTCTTGCCGCTGCTGTTCACCCTGGTCCTGCTGATCGCGCAGATCACCGTGTGGGCACACGCCACCCACATGGCGCAGGCCACCGCCTCACACGCCCTGTCCGCCACTCGGGTGGAAGACGGCACCGCCCAGTCCGGCAGATCCGACGCCCAGCAGGTCCTGGACCAACTCGGCCACGGGCCATTGCGCGGCGCGCACATCAGCGTGACCCGTGACGTGGAGAGCGCCTCGGTGCGCGTGGAGGGAACCGCCACCAGTGTCGTGCCGTTCCTGCATCTGCCGGTCCACGCAGAAGCGGCCGGCCCGGTGGAGAAGTTCCACCTTGCCGACCAGGCCGCGCCATGAGCCACCCCACTGCACGTGCCTCCTCGTCAAACCACGGAGCGGGCTGATGCGTGCTCTCCGTGGTGACCAGGGATCAGCGACAGCCGAGCTCGTCCTGCTCATCCCGGTCCTGCTCCTGGCGCTGTGGTTCCTCGTCTACTGCTCGCGACTGCCCGACGCACGATTGCGCCTTGAGGACGCCGCGCATCAAGCCACCCGCGCCGCAAGCCAGGCGCGCAGTCCGTCCACCGCCGCCCGGCAGGCCCGCTCCACAGCCACCGCAGCACTGGACCGGGCGGGGATCGCCTGCCAGTCCCTCACCGTGGACGCCCGCGGCAGCCTGCAACCCGGCTCGACGGTGACCGTCACCGTCTCCTGCACGGTCGGCCTGCACGATCTCGCGCTGCTCCAACTCCCCGGCACCACGGTGCTCCAAGCCCGTTTCGCCGCGCCGGTTGATGTCTACCGCGGCAGAGCTCCCGGCGCCGCCACGGCGACCTCCGTCGACTCTCCGCAGGAGGGCCCGTGAGTGAAGAGGGCGGTTCCATCTCTCTTGGACGTGGCCTGACCGATGACCATGGGCAGATCACTGTGTTCGTCGTCGTCATCACGGCGCTGGTCGTGCTGTTCGCCGGCCTGGCCGTCGACGGCGGCCTGGCCCTCGCCACGAAGATCCGCACCCTCGGCGAGGCACAGGAAGCCGCCCGCGCCGGCGCCCAGGCAATCGATCTGGATGCCTACCGGGCTGACGGCACGGTACGCCTCCAACGTGATCAGGCCCGTGCTTTGGCCTACCGCTACCTCGCCACCACCGGCGACACGGGCACAGTGACGGCCACGGAGCGGACAGTGACAGTCGCCGTCACCGTGCAACAGCCCACGCAACTGCTCCAAGCCGCGGGCCTCGATACGCTGACCGTGACCGGGTCCGGCACCGCCCGCCCCCGCCACGGTGTCAGCGCACCCGAACGGTAAGAGGCGCGGATATGGCCCAACGGGTTCACCACCGGCAACTGCGCCAGTTCTATCGAGCGGCCCGTGCACTGCTGGCCGCCCTCTTTCTCCTGACCTTGGCGGTCGGCATCCCTTGGGGACTGGTGCGCTTCGTCGGCTGGCCGCTGCCAGGCCACCTGACGACCTGGACCGAGATCCAGGATCTCCTACTCGCCCCGTTGAGCACCTCCTTCCTGCTCAACACCCTGGCCTGCCTGCTGTGGCCCACATGGGCGGTCTTCGTCCTCGACGTCGTCCGCACCACCCTCGACATGGTGCGCACAACCGCGTGGCCCGAGATCCGTCCGGCAGGTCTGGTGCATGCCCTGGCCACCGCGCTCGTAGGAACCGTCGTCCTGGCCCTCGCCACGAGCCGATCCGCCCCTCAGAGCGTTCCTACCCAGTCCACCACCGTGGTCGACCGCACCGCGACCCCCACCAGCTCACCAGTCCTCGCACAACCGGTGTCGAGTCAGGCAGAGAAGACATCGCAGGCAGCGCCGGGGAGGGTCGTGGTACGCCCGCCGCGCGATGGCGTCTACGACAGCCTGTGGCGCATCGCGGAACGGGAACTGGGCGATGGGCACCTGTGGCCCAAGATCTATGCCCGCAACGAAGGCCGCCCCCAGCCAGACGGCCGAGCCCTGACCACCCCAGGGCTCATCCGACCCGGCTGGATCCTCCATCTCCCCAACACACCCCGCCCCCCTCTCCCCGATCACGACCACCACTCCACCCCCGGCGCCCCAAAACCTCCCCCATCCTCCCCTCCCCACCCCACCCCCAGCCGCCAAGCACCCAGCCTGCCCCGTCCCATCCGCAGCTTCCCGCACACGCCCCCGACAACCCCACGCACCATAACGATCCTGGTCTGGGCGTCTCCCTGCCCAGCGGAGCGTTCGTCGGCCTCGGGCTGGCCACCTCGATCACTGCTGCCTGGCTGTTAGTACGGCGGCGGCGCCGCGTGCGCTACCGCCCCGGTAGCGGCCGACGCGAGGACCTCACCATCGCCCCCGTAGTCCGCGCCCTCCGCATCGCCAACGACCAGACCCACTTTCCCAACGCCCCCAACCCGTCCGACCCGCGTTCTAACCCGGCTCGCGTCACAGCACCAATACAACGGCCGGCCCGGGCCGCGCTGCCGAAAGAGGGGCGGATCATCGGCACCAAGGATGGCCAGGCCCTCGCCCTGGATCTGGCGCGCACCCGCGGCCTGGGGCTGGTTGGCCCCGGAGCGCTCGACGCCGTCCGGGCCCTGGTCGTCACCCTCCTCGCCGAGCAACACGGCCCTCAACCAGCTCCGGACATCCTCATCCCCGTCCACGATCTCCACCTGTTGGTCGGCGAAGACCACACCCCAGCGCCGCAACTCGGGCGACTGCATATCGTCGACCACCTAGACATGGCCCTGGACAGGATGGAATCCGAACTCCTCACCCGTGCCCACACAGACGCCGACACTGCGACACCGCGCACGGAAGAACTCGTGCTGGTCGCCACGCCCGCCCCACATCTGCACAGACGTCTGCAGGCTGTCTTGGACAACGGCTCAACCCTTGGCCTAGCCGGGGTGCTCATCGGCCAGTGGCGCCCCGGAGCAACTGTCCGCATACGCACAGACGGCACCGTTGCGGCCACCAGCACCTCTCTGACCAACTCCCTCGAAGGCACTTGGCTGTTCACCGTCCCACCTCCGGACAGCCAAGCCCTGCTGAACCTGCTCGGCGAAGCCGACCCGCCACGCCACGAACTCCCTGCCGTAGCCGAACCGCCCACCCGCGACTCATGCCGAGAGGGAGCAAGTAGCACCTCGCGGGCGAAACACACCCCCTCAAGCCCGGAGCCCACGGACCGCACCACGGCGCTGTCGCCAAGCAACTCGCCCAGCACCGACAGCGCCGAGCTCCTCGATACCGAGCCACCGCCAACGTCAGCTCCTGAGCCCAACAGTCAGGCACCCTCGCCCCCCAACACGCATACCCGACAGCCACCGGCCGCCCCGCACGCAGAACCAGAGGGCACTACAAGCACTGGAGATCCTGACCGCGGCGAGCGGCTACCACAGGACTCGCGAAACATTGCTGAGGCGACACCACAGCGCCCTCACCAGGCTCGCAGCAGCACACCAGCTGACACCCCACTGAGGCTCAACCTCCTCGGCAATCTCCAAGTGGTCCATCATCACGACGACAACCACCAAGACATCACCAGCGCCCTCGCACCCCGCCAGCGCGAAGTCCTGGCCTTCCTCGCTCTGCACCCCAACGGAGCGCGCCGCGAGACACTCACCGCAGCCCTGTGGCCGGAGGCACCCGCAGACCGTCCATACAACGCCCTCCACGCCACACTGAGCCAACTACGCCGGGCGCTGCGCACCGCGACCCACAAAGAGGCACTGGCCGAGGCGATCGCCCGCCAGGACGGCCCCTACACCCTCGATCCTGAGCGCGTCAGCGTCGACCTCTGGGAGGCGTACGAATCCCTCGATGCCGCTCGTCCTGGTCACAGCTACGAGCACCGCCTCGCCGCCGCGCAGCGCCTAGGCGAGCTCTACCGAGGCGACCTGGCCGAAGACGTCACCGCTGAATGGATCGAGGCGCCTCGTGAAGCCCTGCGCCGCGACGTGCTCGACGCCTTCAGCGCCCTCGCCCACACACTCGACGACACCGACCCGCAGCAGGCCCTCATCCTGCTCGAGCGTGCTCGCACGCTCGACCGCTACAACGAGGCCCTCTACACAGGCATCGCCCGCCTCCAGGCCCGCCTCGGCCAGCGTGACGCTGTCGCACGGACGCTTGCTCTGCTCACCAAGACCCTCGGTGAACTGGACGAAGATCCCAGTCAAGAGACAGTGTCCCTGTGCGAGTTCCTCCGGCGTTCTGATTCTGCCGATAGCTCTCGGGCAGGGCTGGCTGAGGTCCACCGTTTCGAAGACCAGCAGCCAGAAGCGCGCAAGGTCGTAGATTCATCGAGGCGACCGTTGGACCCACAGCCCAGGGCAGGCTCGCATCACAGATCAGGTGGAGTCAGCAGCCGGTAACTCTGCGGCACTGGCCTTGGAGCACGACCGGTTTGGGCGGCGTCCCTGGCCATGCACATCGACATGGACTGGACGCAGATGAGGCCTGGGAACGGTGCGGGCCAGCCGCTGAAATCCACCGAGCCGGGCCGGAACTGGCTCCCGCCACAAGACGCATGTGGCGGAGGTCGGCCAGGCAGAGCAACTGCCCCTACCGCACCCCATCCGCGCTCCGACTACCCCACAACGAGCTGAAAGCCCGCATCGGCCCGCCACCTGGCGCCCAGGTCGAGCGGCCCGACGCCTGGGCTGCGGGGACCCGCGCGGCACCCTGACGCGAGCACCACACCGCAAGGGTCAGTGGAGCACGTGAGGCTGAATGTGTCCGCGTATTCCTGCGCGGATCGGTGGTCGATGGAATTATCCGGCCTATGGGGGACGACGGTCTCACGGTGAACATCGTGTCCGGCGAGGTGCACGGATCCGTGGTGCAGGCGGGGTCGATCACCGGCGGCATCCACTTCCACGGCGCGCGCACCCGGCCGGTGACGGTCGTGAACAGGCTGGCGCAGCGACCGCCCTGGCTTGCTGCCTTCGGGGACACCGCGGGCGTGCTGATCGACGCCGAGCACGTTCTGACGTGCGGGGGTGGTGCCCGAAGGTGAGGTGCTGATCACCTTCCCGTACGCCGATCAGCCTGATGTGGTGGCCAGACCCGCGCACCGGCTGCCGGAAGCGACGGTGTTGCGGCTGGCGGAGCCGGTTGAGTGTGTACCGGCGCCGCTGGCCGCGCCTGATGCGGTGCTCGACCACACGCTGCGGGTGGAGGCGACGGTGCCGGGGACACCGGTGTTCGACCTCGATGCAGACGCGGTGGTGGGTGTGGTGGCCCCTGGGGCGGGCCTGCCGATGCTGCCCATCGCCGCGCTGCTCGAGCACTGGCCCTGGCTGCGTGAGCGGATGGGATGGCGGCTGGACCTGGACCCGAGCCTGAGGACGCACTGGCTGCCGCGGGCACGCGGGTCGGAGGTCGAATCCGACTCGGGCGCCTGGTACTTCACCGGCCGCGTCGCCGCCCGGCGGGCGGTGTGCGACTGGCTCACCGGGGCGGAGCCGTTGCTGCTGGTGACCGGTGGCCCGGGCACGGGCAAGTCCGCGGTTTTGGCTCACCTGCTGGTCGCGGCCGATCCGGTGTGGGAGGCCCGGATGCGGCCGTCTCAGGCAGGGCCCCGTCCTCCCGTGGGAGCGTTCGACGCCGCGCTGCATGTCAAGGGCAGAACACGCAGTGAGGTGGTCGAAAGGCTCGCGATGCTGGCTGGTGTGACCGCGGCCGACCAGGAGGAGCTCGTGGTCGCGCTGCGGGAGCGCCGACAGGCCACTGGGCGTGCGTTCGTGGTGCTGGCCGACGCCGTCGAGGAGGCCGCCGGACTGGAGGAAGCCCACCGGATCGCGCGCCTGTTGTGGGAGCTCGCGTGCACCGGCAGCACACGCGTGGTGGCCGGTGTGCGGAGCGCGCCGCCGGGCACGGCCCGTGCTCGCGTGCTCGCCGCTTTCGGACGCTCGGTGCGGACCGTCGACCTCGACGCCGAGCCCTACCGGCATCCCGATGATGTCACCGCATATGTTCTGCGCCGCCTCGAAGGCGAGGACGCCGACGGCCGCTACCGCGGCCTGCCCCGGGAGCGGCTCCGTGCGCTCGCCGCCGCGATCGCCACCAAGGCGCGCGGAAACTTCCTGATCGCCCAGGTCACCAGCCGCTGGCTGCTGCTGCCCACTACCCCGCCGGTCACCGACCCCGCGCTGGACGGGGTGCTGCCGGAGACCATCGGCGAGGCGATGGAGAAGTACCTCGACGCGTTCGGCCAGGAGAAGCCGTTCGTCCAACGGCTCCTGACCGCGCTCGCGTACGCGCGCGGCGACGGCCTGCCGCGCGACGACACCTGGCTCGCGGTCGCGGACGCGCTGCACCCCGGGCACGCCCCGACTACTGCCGAGCTCACCCGGGTGTTCCACAGCGCCGCCAACTACCTGGTCGAACGCGCCACCGGCCCCGACGGCGAACCCGCCTACCGGCTCTACCACGAGGCACTGGACGAGCACCTGCGCTCCCGGTGCGACGAGCGCCACCCGGACCGCGCCATCGCCGACGCCCTCTACGACCGGGTCCCTGTCGCCGGGGGCTGGCGCCGATGGGAACAGGCGGCTCCCTACACTCGCGCCCACCTCGCCGAGCACGCCGCTGTCGCGGGAGAGCTGGACCGGCTGCTCACCGATGCCGGCTTCCTCCTCCACGCCGATCCCAGCCCGCTGCTCGCCTTGCTCTCAGCGGCACGCACCGAACCGGGCCGGCTGGCGGCGGTCTGCTACCGCGCGTCCAGCAGTCGGCACCGCCACGCCGATCATCAGACCCGCTGCCGCATCCTCGCGCTCGACGCGGCCCGCTTCGGCGCCCACGACCTGCACGATTGGTTCAACGCCCTCACGACCGGATGGCCGGTACGGTTCGCCACGGGGACGCAGATCCACCCCGCGAACATCGCTACCCTCGATGGCCACAAGGGCGCCCTCAACGAGGTCGTGGCGGGCACTGTGGACGGCCGCGCCATTGCGGTGAGCGGGAGCTACCACGGCACGATCCGGGTGTGGGACCTGGCCGAACAGCGCCCGATCGGCCCGACGATCCGGGCCGTCCCGCGCGGGAAGTACCGCAGGGGAGTCACCGCGCTCGCACTCGGCACGCTGGACGGGCGCCCCATTGTGCTCACCGGTGGCGACGACTGCCTGCTGCGTATGTGGGACCTGTGGGAGCAGCGGCAGATCGACGAGCCGCTCACCGGACACATAACCAAGGTCCGCTCGGTGGCCGTGACCGACCTCGACGGCAGGCCGATCGCCGTGTCCGTGGGTGATGACACCGTGCGGATCTGGGATCTGCGGACCCAGCGCCAGGACGGTGAGTCCCTGCCCGCTCAGACGGCCTCCGCGGTCACGGTGACCAAGCTCGACGGCCGCGGGGCGATTGTGGTCGGCACGATGCTGGAGAAGACCGTCGATGTCTGGGACCTGCGGGAACGTCGGCGTATCCGGACGATCTCCACACCGGAGTCGGTCAACTCGCTGGCAGTGACGATGCTGGACGGCGCGCCGACAGCTCTAACCGGGACTGGAGGCGATGACGGCACGGTACGAGGCTGGAACCTGGACACGGGCGCCGAATTCGGTCCCCCACTTGTCGGACACAGCTGGTGCATCTCTGGCATCTCCGTCATCGAACGCGACGGCCGCCCGATCATGGTGACCAGCGCGGGCAACGACCACGATGGCCCCAGCCGTACCGACAACACCATCCGCGTATGGGATCTGCGGCACTGGCGTCCGACCGGCGACACCCTGACCGGGCACACCAGCGAGACGATGGGCATCGCGACCGCCACGGTCGAAGGCAATCCGGTCGCGGTGAGCGTCGGCGGCTGGGACGGCACGGTGCGGCTGTGGGACCTCGCCGAATCCACGCATCGCCGCATCGGCGACCCGCTCACCGGGCACAGCAGGTCCGTGACCGAGGTCGCCGTCCTGGAACGGGCCGGGCAGCGAATCGCGGTCACCGGCGCCCTGGACGACACCGTCTACGCATGGGACCTGCGCACCGAACGGCCGATTCCCCAGTCCTTCCCGTTCGGAACGTACATATCCGCACTCGCGCTCGCCGAGGTGCGGGGGCAGCCGCTCACGGTGGTCTGCGGAATCGGTGCGTTGACAGCCTGGTCCCCCGGCAGCGGACATAGCACAGCACTGGCGCTCCCGTTCGAGTACGCGTACGGGTACGGGACGGCCGCTGCCGTCGCCCACCGCGGCGACCGGCCGATGGTGGTGGTCGCGACCCGCGATCACCAGCTCTGCTTTTGGGACCTGGCCACGGGGAAGTCGGCGGGCGCACCGATGCGGCTGGAGGCATCGATGAAGCAGCTTGCCCTGTTCAGGCTGCAAGGACGCCTTCACGCGGCAGTGACCAGCCAGGAGCCATTCGATGAGACGGCCACGGTATGGATCGTCGACCTGGCCGGACGCCGGGTAGTCGCCAAGCGCGAATCCGCGACCACGGCCGTAGTCGCGGCCTGCGATGTCGAGGACCGTCCCGTTGTGATCACAACAGGTCAGACGACGCTGCACGTCTGGGATCCGGTGGACCGAGCTGTCGTGAGCACCCTGGCCACAGGCGCTCTCACCACCAACAGTGTCGTCACCGGGATGTACGACGGCCGACGGATGCTCATCGCCGCCGGCGACGACCAACGGCTGCGCACCTGGGAACTCACGACCGGCCGGTTGGTCGACGAACTGCATCTGCCCGGCACGTGCCGGAACATCGCCCTCGGCGAGCAGGGCACGCTGGTGGCGGCAGTAGAGGACGACGTCATGGCGTTCGACACCGGAATCTGCGCCACCCCCGTCGAATTCGACTGAGAGAGCAGCGAGGCCAGCGTCGAAGACGTTCACGGGGCCAGGCTGAGGTAGACAGCTCCTTGATTATTGGCCCTTGAGCCCTGCTTGCCGGGCACGGTTCACAAGGTCCGCGTGCTGTTTGGGCCACTCTGCCAGTGGTGTGAGAGCTGTCAGGAGCTCGTCGGCAGCTGACGTCAGTTGGTAGCGGGCACGGTAGGGGAATGTGGGCTCGCGGTGGCGCTCGATGAGTTCCTCTCGCTCCAGGCGCCTTAGGGTCCGGTTCAATACGCTTTCTTGAAGGTAGAGGTGCCGAGTTTCCGACCAGCCATCTTCATGGGTCTTTTCTCGGATTGTGCCCAGTAATCCGGTGTACTGTTTGGGGCCTTCTGCCAGTGCGACCAGGACGTCGGGTATCCATTCTCCGTTGATCATGTGGAGAGCGTGACGCAGGTTCAAGATGAAGACGTGGTCTCTGGGTGCCTCGTCGGCGCCTGAGGTGTCCTCTGCGCTATGCGTTGCTGGGAGTCGGTGATGCTCGCTGCGGGGCATTTGTGCCTTCCACGCTAATGGTTGCTGTCGGGGTGTCCTGGACGACTGCCTCTCCATGCCCACCAGGTGGAAGGCGAGGAGGAGAAACCTGGGACTGGTCAGAAGCGGTTCATCAGGACAGGGCGGGACAGCCCAGTACGGACCCGGAGGGGCGGTGTGGGAAGGGCTGGGGACAACGACGAACCAGCCCTTGCCCAGTGCACGACTGCCCGGTGCGCTCCAATGGTCGGCTGTGGAACGTCGGACGAGAAAGTACAGGTGCGGCTCCCTGCCCTCCAGGTCTGCGATAACGGCGCCAGGTGTACATCGGATCTGGGGACGGAGGATGCCAAGGACCTGGTATCCAATTTCCGCCGAGGTGCGAATCGCGTCCCACCAGAGGCCTGTCGCGATGGCCTCGCGTTTTCCTCTTGGTGGAATCCATGCGGGCAGCCACTGGCGGAGGCCGTTCATCGTTCTGCACGGGCGAGTTGGCGGAGCACGTCGGTGAGGTCGGCGTGAAGCTGCTGGGCCGACTCGGGCGACAGTACAAGTGAGCGGGAAGTGGAGGGGGCGGTCTGCAAGTAGCGGGCGAGCGGAATGCACACCTCACCGTCGGCCAGCTGGTGCACCTCTTCGACTGCCGGATTGCGCCCGCCGTGGGACGTCGGGGCTTGCGAGCCTGCGATGCAGATCTGATTGCCTCCGCTGCGCTTGGCATCGCGCAATGCCACGTCACACTCCAGCAGCAGCTCGGACAGGTCGCCGGGGATCAAGTCCGTGCAGGCGGCCACGCCCATCGAAACGGTCCATCCGGCGATGGTCACGGCCGAATCACAGCTGGCCATAGTGTGTACGGACAGGCTGCTGATGTGGACCTGGATGTTCTGGGCGACCGCCAGGGCGCCCTCCAGGTTGGTGTCGGGCAGCAGGATGAGGAACTCGTCCCCGGTGTGTCCCCCGTAGCGGCCGACGATGCCTCGTTCGCCACTGTGATGCCGTAGCGCCGTTGCCGCGGCGCGGAGCACGGCGTCTCCTGCGGGGTGGCCGTACAGGTCATTGATGTCCTTGAAACGGTCGAGATCGACCAGGATCAGGGCCAGGGGCCAGGGCCTGTGGCGGGCCTGGAGTAGTGCTTGAGAGGCGTCGTGGTCCCATCTGCGTCGGTCGAGGACGCCGGTGAGCGCGTCGGTCAAAGGGGTCTGGCACGCCGGGCAGCAGGCACCCCTTCCGAATGAAGGTTCCTCCTGCTGCGTTTCACCTCTGGGTAAGCCGTCGGCCGGCGGAGGGGGTTGTGGCAGCGGGCGGGGGGTGGCAGTCATCGGTTTCTCCCGGCGCTGGAGCGCTGGGACTCACGGACGGCCGCTCACGCTGGCTTTCAGCGAGCCCGCCCTGGGCGGGTCGGCCGTCTGGCATTGCGCGCTGGCTGGTCCCCCGTGCTCAGGCAGAGCGCAAGTGGCTGACTCGGTCATCGACTGGTGACCGATTGCCCCACTGTGGGTCCTCGGTGCTCCTGCGCATGACGTAGATCAATTGCAGGTTGACTGGCCGGATGGTTCATTCAACCAGTGGTTGATGAGTGGCGGTGCGTGAGTCTAGACTCAGGTCCGCCAGGGCTGTCAACCGGTGGTTGAGAACTGGGAGTTCGTGACAGCTCCGGCCAAACGCGGTGGAGGTGAGGGCCCATGTCCGATGCCGAGCCGAGTGCGACTCTGGCCGAACGACTGAACCGCCTGTTCCACAGCATCCGTCCGGATGGCCCGAACGGGCGCGCATACACCAATGGTGAGGTGGCCGAAGCCGTCAAGCAGGCGAACCCCCGCATCCGGGTCGGAGGCGCGTACCTCTCGGCGCTGAGGACCGGGGCGAAGAAGAAGCCTTCCGTCGAACTGCTCACGGCCCTGGCGCGTTTCTTCGGGGTCCCGACGGCTTACCTGCTCGAGGAAGCCACCGCTGCACAAACCGACGCCGAGATCGAACTCGCCAAGGTCGCCCACAACCTGGGAGTGCGGCAACTCGCCCTTCGGGCCTTGGAGCTGACCCCCGAGGGCCTTGCGGCGGTGACGAAGATCGTCGAGCACGTGCTGGAGACTGACAGGACACCACCAAAGCCACCTGAAACGAAGGACTGAGCATGTGAACCGGGCGGGGCCGGGGGCGTGGATGCTCGTCATGGTCTGGAACACGACCAACCAACAGCGGCACGGTGATCCGATGGACCTGAAGGCAATGCGCCGTAGTTGCAAGGCGCTCGTTCGGGATCTCGACCTCCCTGTCCCCGCCGAGCCTGACCAAGTGGTGGCCGCCTTGTGCGGGCGCATGAGGCAACGGCTCAACCGAGCCGTACATCACCGCCTCGTCTCTTTTCCACCGGACACAGTTAGCGGCTTATGGGTGGCCACGGACAGCGCGCACTACATACTTTGCGAGAAAGACACCAGCCCTTGGCACCAACTTCTCATCACCTGCCATGAGTTCTGGCACATAGAGGCGGATCACGAGGCCACGCTGGCGGCCGGCGAAACCTCCACCCGGTTGGTGTTCCCTTCGTTGGACCCCGACACAGTGGCCCGCATCGTTGCCTCCCGGACTCATTGCAGTAGCGAGGCAGAGCAGGAAGCGGACTTCTTCGCCTCGCTGCTAATGGCCAAGGTGAGCCGCTGGATGCCGAACGAGATCTGGACTATGCCCGAATCGCCCGCAACCGCAGCGGTGGTCCGTCGGCTAGAAACTTCCTTGGGACAAGCCCCAGATGAGGGAGAAGAATGAGCAATCCGAACGCCGTTTTATGGACCTGCTCGTTAGTCGGCTGGCTCGGGCTGTGCTTCAAGCTCCGCGATCTGAAGCAGGCACCGCATAACCCATTGCGAAGGGCCGTATGCATCATGCTTGCCCTCGCATCCATGTCCATGTTCTCGGCGGCCCCTGCCTCGATCGCCTTCATCAACAAGATCACAGGCACACCTAATCTGGCCGCCCTTTTCGTATATGCGATCATCGTCGCATTCAGCGCCTCGGCACGTGTCACACTCGCCTACTGGCTTCACCCTTTGGACCGCGCACGAAGCGCCGCACGCCGGTGGACCGCGACGTACACGATCTTTATCATGGCACTGATCGCCCTCTTCGCCGCAGGAGAGGCCCCCATCGAGCGCCGCGTGGACTTCGACACCTACTACTCCAGCACTCCCTTCATCCGCGAATTCATTCTCCTATACCTCATCGCCCTGGCCATCGCTGACATTGCCTTGATGGGGCTCTGCTGGAAGTGGGCCGCGCTGGCCGGCCGACCCTGGCTACGCCGGGGCCTGAAAATAAACGCCGTTGGTGCAAGTTGTGGCCTCAGCTTCAGCCTTGCCAAACTCGTCGCGGTGATCGCCCGATGGTACGGCACGGACTGGGACGGGCTGAGCACCCATGTGGCTCCCCTGTTTGCGGCACCAGCAACCGTATGCATGGCTATCGGCCTCGTACTGCCTTCACGAGGCCAGCACCTGACGCACATGCGCACCCGAGTCAGCCGGCGCGGCGCCTATCGAGAGCTGTATCCGCTGTGGAGCGCCCTGCGCCAGGCCACCCCAGCCATCGTGCCAACAGGCCGCATCCCGCGCGGCGATTTCGAGCTGCGCCTCGTCCGGCGCTTGGCAGAGATCAACGATGGCCGTCTCGCCCTGCGCTCCTCCGTTGACCCACAGGTCAAAGACCTCGCCTTGCGCCTCGGCAGAGAAGCTGGCCTTTCCGGCTCCGAGCTCCGCGCGGTTGTAGAAGCGGCTCGCATTAAGGCCGCCGTCGACGACAAGGCGCAGCACATCAAGTTTCCACCGGACACGACGACGGACGACCCACAAGGCGGGGCCGATGGGATCGGTGAACTGGCCTGGCTAGTAGAGGTCTCGCGCGCCTTTGCGAACTCTCCAGTCGTCCGCGAGGTACTTATCCAACTCCGAAAGGCGAGAGAGGAAGGTTCGCTCACCCCGACCCGGAAGGAATAACGAGTCTGCTGCTATGGACGGAGACACCAGCCTCATGCGCACACCCGCACACGCTGTCGTCCTCGGCGGAGGGCTGGCCGGGACACTGGCCGCCGCGGCGCTGTCCAGCCACATGGGCAAGGTCACCATCGTCGAGCGCTATCACCTGCCCGACGGCCCAGGAACCCGCAGAGGAGTCCCGCAGGCCCGTCATGCCCACCTGATGTGGTCAGGGGGCGCCCGCGCCATCGAATCACTCCTACCCGGCACCATCCGACGATGGACCGCGGCCGGCGCCCGAGAGATCGGAGTGCCCAGCGGGCTGGTCTCCCTGACCGCTCAAGGGTGGCTGCGACGCGGGCCGCGGATGCAATTCATCATCATCTGCAGCCGCGACCTCCTCGACTGGGTGGTACGCAAAGAGGTACTCGCCAACAACCGGATCACCATGGCTCCTCCCGGCCAGGCCATAGCGCTCCTCGGCAACCCCGCTCGCGTCACCGGCGTACGAGTACGCGACGAGGCGAGCGGTCGGGAGACGGAGCTCCAGGCCGACTTCGTCGTCGACGCCACCGGCCGCACCTCACAGGCCAGCTCGTGGCTGGCCAATCTCGGACTCACCGCACCAGCCGAAGAGACCGTCGACTCCGGCCTCACCTACGCAACCAGAATCTTCCAAGCCCCGAAAGGGACGCCGCCCGACTTCCCCCTCATCAACGTCCAGGCCGACCACCTAGCGGCGCGCCCCGGACAATCCGCCACCCTCATCCCCATCGAAAACCGCCGGTGGCTGGTCACTCTCTCCGGCACCCGGGGCGGTGAGCCTCCCACCGACGCATCCCGCTTCGTCGACTTCGCACGCGGCGTGCGCCACCCCATCGTCGGCGACCTGATCGCCCGTGCACGCCCTGACAGCCCCGTTTACAGCTCCCATAGCACCGCAAACCGACGACGGTACTTCGAACGACTGCCCCACTGGCCGGACGGATTCATTGTCCTCGGCGATGCCGTCGCCACTTACAACCCGATCTATGGCCACGGCATGTCCGTCGCCGCCCGCAGCGCAGCTGCACTCCACCATGGACTGGCACAGCACAGCATGCGTCCCGGAGCCGCCCGCCGCATCCAGCGAACCATCGCAGGCACTACCGAAGGCGCGTGGACGACAGCAACCAGCCAGGATGTGCTCTATCCCCAAGCCATCGGCGCACCCCCCACCATGGCGGCGCGCCTCCTGCAGCGCTATGTGGACCGGCTCGTCAGGACTGCGAGCGACCGTCCCGCGGCCGCGGCAGCCTTCTACGGCGCCTTCGCCCTCTCCAAACCGATGTCACAGCTGCTGTCCCCGAAAGCAGCCCTGGCCACCCTCCTCGGCCCTACCCGGCCCGCGCTTTCTACCCCTCCCCTGAGCGACGAATTACTATTCTTCGCGAGTCCCTGTTCCGCGAGATAATAGCGTCATCGGCCGTCGGCGATAGATATAGCATATCGATGGCGAGGCCACTTGCTCAGCGGCTTCCAGGCAGTTGGTGAGCCTCTGCCCGCCTTGCTATGCATTACATGCCAATCTGGCTTCCAATCTCTCTGCCAACTGGGCTTCCAATTCCCCTTCCTGCTAGATCGGAAGACCCTTTGACCGGTCTTGTCGCAGGTCGGGGCGTTGCAGCCCCTACCTGTGCCGCCCGCAACTCGATACCCAGGGGCGCCTGGGAAGACAGGGCGGGGAGTGATTGAGGAGTGACGTAAGGGTAGTCACTTCATTGAATTGCGTGACTGAATCTATTGCTTGCCTTAGTGGCGTGTATCTTGGATGTCTTTTGCTCAAGGGTTCGCTTTAATCGATTGACTCAATCCGTTCCGGAATTGCAATGATCGGTCGCGGCGGCTCGATAATGGCGAATTTTGTAAAGAATTCGAAAAAGGCGACTCCGGCTCTTGCGTTGAGCGTAAATCGCGGGAGAATTGAATTACCGAGACGCAGTACACCATGTACGTGTCGCGAACGATCGGGGACGATCGTGTTCAATCAACCATCAGGTAAGGGAAACCCGGGCGATCGGCGGCGCGGAGAAGTCACGGCGGAGGACATGAAACGCGTGACTCCAGCCGATTTCGCGGAGCTGCAAAAGGCCTCACGCGGATACTGCCGGACCGTCGACTCTACGCGTTCACGGAAGCGTATGGACGGAAGTGCGACGGCGGCGCGTAGCGGTTATGCGCTGTACGGGACGGATGACGTGAGCGACGACGTCACGCAGGATGCCGTTTTGATCTTCGCGAAGAGGCTGGGCGAGATCATCGCGACGTGTGAAGTTTCGGCCGTTTGGATCGACTCCCGCGAACCGTGTGCGTGGCAGTACATCCGGCGAGACGGCGAAACGATCATCGTCACCTGTAAAACGCTCCAATACTGGGCAGTGCGCGACGCTGCGGCGCGGAACGGGTACCGGTTGGACGTCAAGCCCGATGAAATGGACGTCATGCCGGGACAACAGATCACACGCGGGATCCCGCACGCGGACAAGCTGAGCACACTCGCGGTGACTCCCTACCTGTCGGGCAACAGCGAAACGATCTTTCGCTCGGCTTGGGGTGACGGAAGTGAGTACCCGACCCTACGCCGGATGCTGCGCTACGCGAGCACAGCGGATGATCTCGGGCGTGCCGGAGTCATAGGCAAGACAGCGCAAGAAATGTATGGTGGCCCGCTCAATTCGTCGTCCAAAGTTCAGCGTGCGCGGGATACTGGCGCCAAGGAATGGCGCGCGCTTTCCGCGTCTCTCGATACTGCGCGGGATGAGCTGATTTATCGCAGCACACGACCGCAGAAGGACGACTAGGAGCGGTTGGCACGCTCCCGGGCCCCGAACCGCAGAGTTCGGGGCCCGCGTGCATGCGAGATCGGTATTTGGAGGGTTCTGCTATCCGTATGTGGGTCAGAGCGCATCTCGGCAGTAGCCGAGTGGGTCACGCTCGCGTTGGTGAGCGAGTTAGGTGCTGCGTCAGATAAGTGCGTCGACCCCGTGAGCGGTTTTAGGAAAAGCTTGACGGATTCTCCATGATCGGTATTCGGGGGATTCGGCGGCCCGTATTTGAGTGAGAGAGTATTGACGCTCAAACGGCGCGGTGCGTGGTCTTCACCTACGAGGTGCGTGCGGAATCATCTCTGCCGCAACCAAGGGTACTTAAGAAGATCTTCGAAGAATCCCCACAAGATCGGTATTTGAGGGTTTTCGAGGTCCGTATTTAAGTGAGACGCTAATTTGGCGATGCGACGAGAGATCGCGGATCCTTCTTCGCTGTCGCTGTGGGCATGAAAGGTTTTGCGAAACTGTCTCGCGTGATCGGTAATCGGGCCGTTTTAGATGACGCATTTATGTGAGAGCACTTCATGCCTCACCGGATCGCGCCCGTCCGGCTCGCCACGGTGCGGGATTTCCGACAAGACGCGGCCGCCCGCGATCACAAGGCTCTCAGGGATGCCGCTCTGGAGCCGCTTGCCTGATCGATTGGAGAGGGATCATGGCACCTTCCATGTGGAATGCGATAAACCCAAACAGCTCCACAGTGCGCCAGCTGATCACGGCCGCACGCAACCGTGAGCTATACGACGTCGACTGGGACTCGGACGAGGGTTCCTGGGGCGTGATCAACAGCCGTGGTGTGTTTATTCAGCACACCCACAGCCGTGAGGCGGCCCGCGTAGCGGCCCGTCACCGTGATGCACGGGAGGGGCTGTGACGTCCGCGTTGCCAGCAGTGGTCACTGGCCTTGCCGTGACGGCCTTCGTCGGAATCCGGTCTCTGATCACCCGATGGAAGCGCCGAAGTGACGACACGTCCGACTGAGCCCCACTTCAGCGCGCGTCCCGTACGTGCGCTGACTGGGGTGCTCATGCCGGAGCACCCATGACCCACTGGAGAGGACCATGGAAACTGCGAGCGCGATCGAGTTAGTGAATGACGTGATCTACAAGTCGGGCTGGACGTTCACCGCCTGCGATCACACAAAGCGGTTCGAGAGCACGATCGTTGTCCGCGTGGATTACCCGGCCCGCAACAGTAACCGGGATCAGGCGGCGGCCGGGTATCCGCAGGAGATCACCACTTACGCGGAGTTCCCGCTGGTGGTCAAGGACCGCACCGACGAAGACCTGTACGCCGCGCTCCTTGAGATCGTCATGTCCATCGAGGAGCACGAGGCCAGGGAGTTCCTGCGGGTGCGGCCGACCGGCTGGGCGCCGTTCCATCCGCATCGGGCGACGGGTATGCGCCGCTGGGCGGCCCGCAACGGCAATACCGACCTGCTGGCCGATCTTCAGTTCGGGATCGCGTGATGTCCGACCGAGCCTTGCACCTGATCACCTGGTGCGCTCTGGCGGTATCAGCCGTATGTCAGATCATCTTCTGGACGCGCAGGTGAGCGCGCCTGCCGCGTGGCATGGGTGCGGCACCCCTAGCCGAACGGGGTGCCGCCGCCCGTCCGTTGCAGGCACATGATCAAGGAGAGGGATCGTGCAGCTCATCAACGATGCCACCGCCTCCGTGGTCGAGCCGGGTTCCATGATTCACATGGTGTCGGGCCCCACCGCTGGCCAGGTGTGGCGCTTTGAGAGGGTCATCGACCACGCGACCGACGGGCACCGCGTGCACGTTACGCGGCCTCACCCAAAGCTCGGACGGATCCACCGGGAGTACCACCCCCGCCTGTTCGGCTGCTCGGTGGCGATTGACGTCCACTGGTACGCCGATAAGCAGCGTCTCCTGCGGGGTCTGTACGTCGTGGCCTCCCAGACTGTGCTGTTGACGCTGGGCGGAATCATCGCCTGGCTGGTGGCGGAGTACGGCAACGCCGAGTGGGCCGGACTCCTGGCCATGCTCGGCGTACACGCTGACCGCTGACTGCTGGACCACAGGGACGCGCGTCCATGCCGGGACGCGCGCCCCCGTGGTCTTGCAACCCGCGAGACTCCCGCCATGCCGGGCGGGACCGTGATCAGCATGGAGAGGACTGATCATGGACACCCTGACCACGCCTGCCGTGGAATCCCTGTACGACGAACTGTTCCTGAACGGCGGGTTCACGATCATGACGCGCCCGGACGGGAGCGCCTACATACCCACCGACGGGTACGCGGTGAGCCTCACCTCGACGCAGCACACCATCCCCGCCACCGCGCCGTTCGACGCATTCGCGGACCTGGTCCGCAGCGTCACGGCACGATACGGGGCTGCGGACGGTCTGGGCGGGTGGCTGTCCGACGGAGTGATCTATGTCGACCCGGTCGAGATCCTCCCCGATCAGCGGGACGCGATCTTAGCCGGAAAGGGGCGAGAGCAACTGGCGATCTTCGACCTGGCCGCAGGCACAGAGATATCGCTGTAACTGCCGGGGCGCAGAAAGGCGCACCCCGCTGGTGGCGTGCACATGGCGTACCTGGGGGAACCACCCGGATGCGGCCAGGCTCGAGATGTCGTTCGTCGACGCCACCTCGGAGAAGCTGCCGTTCGACACGGCCACGAGCCAATTCGTCCACTGCCCGGACAACCTGGACCGGGGTCGTACCCCGAGGGGTGCGTGACTCATGAGCTATACCGCCAGGCTGCTCAAAGCTCAGATGGCGGGGCCGTGATTGTGTGCTCGCTCGCCCCGTACGAGGGCCGGTCGGTGCAGTACCGCCCCCGCCACCGGAACGACGCGCAGCCTTGGGTGCTCGGGGGCTTCCGCTACAGCGGGCGGGAATGCCATGCGGTCAACGGCAAATGATCAGACCTGGTGCCTCAGGCACCTCTCGCCCGTGAAGCCAGCACGTCGACGATTCCGGTCAAGCCAAGGAGACCGGCGGCTCTGACCGACCGTCGCCCCACAGATGAGGGCCGCCAAGCGTCGCCTGCGGGGATGCCGCCCCGTGGCGCCCGCGTACCGGACGCGGCGCCGGGCGCCTTGGTGGCCCTCACGGTCCCGCATCGTTGGAGAGGACAGGACCTGTGAAGAAGTTTGCCACGCACTCATGGGCCACGCGAGAGGCGCTGGCCCGACGCGAACCGTTCGGCACCTACGGCGCCTTTCACGCCGTGGAGGGGTATCACCTCCAGTTCGGCAACCGGCTTCCGCCCCACTGGCTCGAGCAGTACATCGAGGACGGTGCCGACATCACTTACACCGTCCTCAGCTACCGGACCCCGATCGCGTGGGTTCTGCGCTGTGGGGCGGTTGTCATCCCGGACGTGAAGTACTCGCGGACTACCTCGGGGCACCAGGAACTGCTGCATGCCCTGAGCGAGACTGCGGAGGGCCCGCTGGCCATCGCGGCGCAGGAGGAGCGGCAGAAGGCTCGAGAGCGGGCCACGCGGCTTCGTCAGGCCCCTGCCGCCAGCGCCCCGTGCGATCAGGCCGTGGCCATCGCCGCCGAGGAACCGGCGTGGTGCGTCGTGCGTGAAGGTGCCGGTGCGCTGGAGGGGCCTCCGGACATTGTGGCGCGCATTGACGACGTGCTGTCGCGCCGCGTGCCGGTCAACTCCGGCGAGGCCGCGATCTACAGCGCCGAGTATCTGGAGCGCAAGCACGGCACCCGCGACTGGCAGGAAGTGGCGTGATCATGAGCTACACCATCGAGATCACCCGCAGCGTCGTGAGCTACCGCACCTCGACGGGCGTCACCCCGACCGGCGGGCGGTACGGCGGTGAGTGGATGGAGGGAGAGACCAGAGTCATCGAGCCGTCGTTCACGGTGTGCGAGGCGTACGACGCGTGCGACGCCGAATGGTGGGAGGGCGACGTGGTCGCCTGGGCCATCGACAGAATCGACCGGACTGGCGTGACTGACCCATCCACCTACCCGATCGGTGACGCCGTACCCGAGCACGCTTGGCTCCACGGCCGGTACGAGGACCCGTACGAAGGCGACAGCAAGGTCACCGAGACATCTGTACGGCTCACCGGCGACTGGTGCCCGCAGCAGCGGGCGAAGGCGTTCCACAAGGTGAGCCGCCTGTGACCACGGCACTCAGACATCGGAGAGCCACGCGCCTGCCGACTCGTTCCCGGAAGGGAGAGGTGATGACCGCAAGTAGCAGGGACTTCGCGACCGAAGCCAACCTGAACGCGTTGTTCTGGCCAGCAGACCCGGAGGACCCGACCAGTCTCCCGTCGATCCAAGTCGGTGGGGTTCAGGTCTTCGTCTACGTGGACCCTTGCAGCGCTTCACTACGGGTGTCTGTGCACCTCGATGAAACTGCCCCCGAGCTGCTGACCGAGAAGGAGACGGTCGCCATGCAGATCAAGGTCGGGGACGACGACGTCTTTGTCGCGCACTGAGCCACCCAGTACTCCCGCACCCCTTCAACTCCCCTCCCAGAGGTGGTGCGGGGCCATGACAGGGCCGCTGCCATGCCGGGTGGCGCTCCTGGCGATCACGAGAGAGGAGAGGACGAGACTGTGATCATCGAGGAGATACGGGAGCCGGAAGAGCTGACCAAGATCCGTGTCGAGCTGACGGTGACCGAAGAGGTGACCTACGACTTCCCGATCACTCTTGAAGTCCCGCCCGAGGTCGCCGATGACATTGAGGCCCTGACGAGCCATCTGGCCGAGCACGAAGATCTGTGGCTGGACTACCTGCCGATCGACGGACGCAACGGTTACTTGACCGTGAACGAACGCGACGTTGATGACGTCAAGGTCCTTCCGCTGAACACGGCAGCGTGATCGCCGTGGACCGCAATGGCAACGCTGACCCCCGACCGCGCTGACGCGCCGTTGTACGAACTGCCTCAAGAGCAGTGGTCGGAGGAGCCTCGGGGCTTCACCGCGTAGGACCCGAGCACTACGACGGAGAGCGGTCTTACACCTACGTGGTGAGCGACCACACCACCGAAGGCGCCTGCGCTGACGTGGCACATGCACGAAAGCGAAACCCTGGATGCACATGTGGTCGCGGCTGACTCACCCCCGGGCTCCCGTCTGCATCGACCTGGTCTGCCACCTCACCAGCGCAGCGTCAGCCGCTCCGACCAGATCCCTGGAGATGAACCTCCTTCCTGTGATGACACGACTAGAAAGGGAGTACCGCCATGAAGCACACCGGACCGGTTCCGAAGCCCCCTTCGTTACCCCGGACAATGTCCTCAAGTCGACCTCCCCGGAACGGGGACTGTCTCACCTCCTCACCGTGCTCGAATTGCTGGGCGAGTGTGACTACTTCGCAAGCGAGGACGGCTGGGCACGCTTCGACGCTGACCTGGCCCCGCTCCTTGTCGGGGACGTCGTCTCCGATCTTCTCGCCTACCTACACGAGTCCGGAGGGCTCCCTGCGATGCACCGCGCCGTCGAGGAAGCGGTCGAGCAGCTCGCCACCGATCTTGAACTCGAAGCGGACAACGGTGCAGGGCCGACGCTCCAGGAACTGGCCCTGAGCACCACCGGCACGCATTGAGTCAGATCGTCGGCACCTTGTCACCAGTCTGGAAGATCAGCGGTGCCGGCCGAGCCTGACGGAACGGGACGGGCACGTCGACGCTGCTCCAGCCAGGCGCGCGAACGAACGCGCCGTACGTCCCACACCCGCGCGGCCGTAGGCCCAGACACAGAGCCTGGAGTCCCCGCGCATCGGCCATCCCGCTGGAGCCAGTCCACCGCCGTGTCCATGCGTCATCCCGCGGACCGCTGCCTGAGCCTCCGGTAGCGGTCCGTTGCTGTGCACCCTTCGCTGCATACCAATCATTATTCGAGGTCTTTCGCCATGAGCATCGCCAGTCGTGCCGCCTCCGCCTACGAGCAGTTGCGGCGGCATTCGACCCATCCACTGATATCTGACAGCAAAGCAGCTGACATCGCGCGGGCCGCCGTGCGCCTGGCGGCGTTGCTGGGCATCGATCCGGCGCACGTGCAGCCGAACCGCAGTTGGAACTCCCTTGTGCTGCCTCTTGCTCCGCTCACTCTTCGTGCGAGCGACCCGGAGGACGAACGGCAGGTCTACACGTTCTCCTACCGCGATCCGATCTACGACGACGAGCCGTTTTTCCTGCTCGGCCCATGTCCAGTTTGCGGCGCCATGGTGCCGCTCGCCGAAGTTCGTAGTTTGGCGGACCTTGGGGCTTTCCTGGACCAAGGGCCCGCACCCCTGCTAAACAACGGGATGCTGCCCAACAGTTACCCAGATGAGTTCGACCGGGACCCCGCCCATTCCTCGACTTGCCCGTTCCGAGAAGGAGAGAGCTGATTGGCCATCAGGCCGCAGGTCGCCTACTCGAGATCGGTAATCGGGCACTTTTGGGCACCGTATTTGAGTGAGCGGCAAGTAAGTGGCTGTTCTCGGTTCGCTGGCCGCCACTAAGGAACTCTGAACCCAATTCGTACACCTGGAGGGAGGCACGTCGTGATCCCCGTCAAGGCATCCAGCGAGACGCGTGAGAGATACGTTGAAAACATCATTTCCGTATGGCGGGCCGCTACTCCGGAGCAGATGCAGCGTGGTCGAATGTGGTATCACGCCGCGAACGAACTGGCCTCGCTGATCACGGACGGCGATGCACGTTCCGGCGCTGGTGTGATCGCCGCACTGTCCGCGAACAAAACCTGGTCGCAGAACTGCCGCTTAGCCCGTCGGGCGTACGAGACCGGTGTGCTTTCTGGCCACGTCAAAGACGCCTTGGCCAAGGCTGCCAAGATCATGGCTGGTGCGGACCCCGCAGATGTGCTGCCCATGGAGCGCAAGACGGGAATGTTCTTCCGATGCATCGCCGACCCTTCTGATCACGATGCTGTCGTAATCGACCGGCATGCCCACGATATCGCAGTGGGGGAGACGTATGGCAATCGTGACCGCGGTCTGGGCAGCTCCAGCCGTTACGCCCTGCTGGCGAACTGCTACAGCGAAGCTGCGCTCCGGCTCGGCGAACTGCCCAGCACCGTCCAGTCCGTCACCTGGGTCGTCCATACCGAACGCATCGCAGGTACCGCTACGCGTGGTACTCGGAGGCCGTAGGGCTAAAACCCTTCCCGTGCCCGCTTGGGCCCGTAGCTCAGAGGCAGAGCATGCGTCTTAAAAACGCGAAATGTCGCCGGTTCGAATCCGGTCGGGTCCACGCCCCCAGGATCCGCAGAGAGATCGGTAATTGAGAGTTCTCTCCTTCTGTATTTCCGTAGTCCAGTCGAGAGGACTATCCGCAGTTGCCCCAGTAATTACTCCCCCCAGCAGGCGAGGAGTGATCACAGTCAGGAGGGCATTCATCCCGGGCGACCAACTGCGGCGCTATTGCAAAGCACAGAGCCGCTACTTCGCATTTCCGGCACTGGAGGTTGCTCATTGAGCACACGTGGTTTCCTCGGCTTCGTAGTCGATGGACAGGAGAAGATCGCCTACAACCAGCACGACAGCGCTCCTGCTGGCCTCGGAATTACCGTAATGGCATGGGCGGAACTCGCTGATCTCGAGGCAGCCCGAAGGGCGGCCCACGACTTGCGTGTTGTCACGGACGAGGACACACCAACCGCACAGGAGATCCAGCGGCTGAAGCCGTACACCGACGACCTTGAGCACATCGGCCGAGAGGGGCCGACGTGGGACGAACTGTTGTGGAAGACGCAAGGTAATCCACTGGCCATCCTCACCTGTGGCTACATCGCGGATGCTTCCGCTTTCGCCACGTGCTTCGCCGAGTGGGGCTACCTGGTGAACTTCGATTCCGGCGAACTGGAAGTCTATCGGGGCCAGCAAGAAGCCCCGCATCATGACGGCCGGTTCGCCCACCGTGCCCGAGCCCAAGAAGCCTGCTGGCCTGTTCGGCTGGTAGCGACCTTCCCGCTCGACCGGGCCGACTACGGCGGACTTCAGGCACTGAGCGACTGACATGCGCTTCTCTCCGCTCAGAACTCTGCGGTCGAGGACCGGCACCGGGGCCGTGAGTCAGCCGCCCGATTGTCGCCTACTCGAGTCCCAGACCAGCGGCTGGCCTTTCCCCCCGCCCCCGGGCCCGGCCGCTCCCCGGGCCGCGCTTCGCCCATGGCCAGCGAAGCGCGGCCCACACACTCGGGTTGCGTAGCTCAGTTGGTAGAGCGCCGGTCTTATAAGCCGATGCGGTCGCGGGTTCGAGTCCCGCCGCAACCACTCCTAACCGTGCGAACCAGATTGGAGTACCAAGTGTGCGCCGACTTCGCTAATGGGAACGCAGCAGCCTCTCTCAACGGTTGGTCTCCGGCCACGGACCTTGAACCGGCCGTCACCCGCGCCTGTGACTCATTTCCCTGCACACCCGCCTTCCCGCGTTTCTCGGTGGTGTGAGGAGCGTGATCCGCCGCGTGGTCCAATTCTCCGGTGGGATCGGCAGCTGGGCGGCCACCCAGCGCGTCCTCGCAAAACACGGCACGCAGGACCTGGTCCTGCTGTTCGCTGACACCCTCGTCGAAGACCCGGACTTGTATCGCTTTGTGCGCGATGCCGAAAGTCAGATCGGGGTGCCAGCCACGCGTGTCGCCGATGGACACACCCCCTTTGAAGTCTTCTGGCAGAAGCGGTTCCTCGGCAACAGCCGCTTGGCGCCGTGCTCAGAAATCTTGAAGCAGCGTCCATGCCGACGTTGGCTGGAGGAGAACGCCGATCCAGCTGAAACTGTGCTGTACGTCGGTATCGACTGGTCGGAGCAGCGTCGCACGCCCGCGATCGAACGTGGCTGGACGCCATGGACAGTCACCTTCCCGATGTGCGATCCGCCCTATCTGACGAAAGAAGAGATGCTCGACCAGGCCCGTGCGGCCGGCCTTGAGCCACCTCTGCTGTACGCCCTCGGCTTCGGACACAACAACTGCGGCTCCCTGTGCGTCCGCGGTGGCCACCGCCACTGGACTCGGGTGCTGGAGGTCTTTCCGGATCGGTATGCGGAGGCTGAACGCCAGGAGCGGGAGCTGCGCGATGAGCTGGGCGACGTGGCGATCCTGCGCGATCGTTCCGGGGGCGGGTCCCGCCCCTTGACGCTGACCGAATTCCGCGAGCGCCAGGAAGCAATGCAGGGAGTTCGGCGGCGTGAGACGTCCGGGTCTTCGCAGAGCAGCGCGGCAGCTTTGGAATCGGGACGCGTCGCCCCACAACGATCCGCCCGTAGCTCCCCCGTGCGCTGACCGAGAGCTCGGCCGCCTAGGTGATCGCACGTTCTGGCGGCGGTAGCGCTCTGTCGATGCCGCCGGGCGCTCCGCGGCCTCAGCGACATCCGGTCCGCTTCGCTCTGCTGAGCGCCTGCGTCTGTAGCACCACACGCACCGCGACATCTTCTTCAGCGGCTCACCGGTTGGGAGCCGCCTTTTCATGCCCAGAAACGGAGGAAAACGTGCGGTCCAGTCTTGCCGAGTTCAAGCGCCGTGCCCAGAACTGCACGGCATTCCAGTGCGTCAACCATAAGCACCCCCACCTGTCCGGCCCACGGACCATCAGGTCCATCGGCCCGAGAACCATTCCCTACGCCATCGAGGGTTTCCCGAACACCGGACGCACCGAGTGGCCCAAGGCGGGCCTCTATCGCATCGAGGGCAACAAGATCACGTGGCTTCACGACGGCGATGGGAGTGACTGCTTCACCTATATCTTCCCCTTCGACAGCGACGCCGAGCCCCGGCATCTGGCGCCGGAGCAGGCCAACGCACTGCTGGCTGGAGCGATCGCCGTAGGCGAGCACCAGCCGAACGGAGTCACGGTGTGGCACCACGACGGCTGGCGGTACCCAGTGACCTGGGGTGGTACTCCTCCGGCCACCCTCCCGGGCGAACTCATCGACGCGCACGTCCTGGCCACCGGGTCGGGCACCTACCACGTGGACCTTTCCGTCGGCGGGACGGCGTGGTACCGGACCCTCGAACCGGCCGTTCCCCGCCTACTGCTGACCGACGTGACCCACTCCGAACGCGACGGTGCCCGCTTCACCCGGGAGGGCTGGACCTTGTACGTCGCCTACGCCTCCGGACTATGCGTACGCCTGACACCCACCGGCCTTGATGGACAACTCGTGGACTTGGCCCTGCTGGTGACTACGCAGGGACTCGGATGGGACGACTCGGGCGTCGCCCTGGACATGGCCGAGCGGGTCCTCAAGACCGCCGGACTGCACTGATGACAGCCGACGGAGTTCCGGAAGTAAACGTGGCCACGGATGTCACCTACTTCGAATGCCCGGGCGCGCTGGACTTGCTGCCTTTCATGGGGCTGCACGTAGTCGCACTTCTCGACGGTCAGCTGGTATGGGGCGGCCAACTCATCGCCATCAGCGACAAGGCTCATATCCGCAAATACACCGGCGAGATCGCCGAATTCCCACTCAGGGAGACCGTCTTCAAATGCGTTCGGGAGACGCGATGAGCAAGAAGCGAAAGGGCCAGAAGAGCGAGCCCTGGGTGCATCCCGACATCCTCCCGGCAGAAATCGTCAAAGTCACCGATCCCTCAGGCAAGGTCCGGGTCGGCTACCACGTCCACGACATCGAACACCGAGACGGCCGTATCGCGGCTGTCTGGCTCGCCAGCCCCCGCCGCAGCGCGGCGGAACGGTACGTCGCCAGCGACCGCTGCCGCGTCGAGCCGCTGTCTGAGGAAGAGATGGGGCAGTTGCTGGAAGAGCGCCGAAGCGCAGCCCAGCACCACAGGCCCACCCCGATCGACCCGATCGAGGGGACGGACCGCTGACGGCCTCCTCCACCCCGAACAACCCCCGACGCCGTACGACGACTTGCCTCAAGCCACGTAATCCGCGCCGCGGACCGCTGCGTGCCATGTCACGCCCACGAGCTGGGCCGCAACGGCTGCTCAGACGACGCCCGGGGCCTGGAACGACTACCAGAGCAACCAGGAGCAGGGAATGAACATCACCAAAGAGATCACCGACCGTGTCGAGACCTACGAAAAGGCTCGCGGCGCCATGCTGACGGCCGAACACACAGTTAGGGACGGATACCACCAGGGCCAAGTCGCTCGGCTGTACGCCCGTCTGGCGGCCGACGCCGCCGAACTCGTGCAGGAGCTGACCAGGGAGCAGCGCGAGTATTTCACGATCGTCGCGGATTGGGAGACGGCTACCGGCTCCGACGGCGAGACCATGTCGCCCGACCTGATGCCCGTCGTGATCACCGTGCAGGCAGAAGACCAGGAAGCCGCCTACCTGGCGGCGGCGCAGAAGCTGTACACCTATTTCGGCCCAGCCATCGAAGCCCTGGGGCGTACGGACATCGTGGCCGAGGAGTTCTTCGGCCACCAGGGCTGGACGGCACTGTTGCGCGTCGGGGCCATCTTCCGGGGTCTCCCGCCGTTGGCCGACACCGAGCTGCGCCATGTCATCTGAGAAGAGACACACCGCGCACAGCAATGCTGATGACGGAGGCGAGTACTTCCAGTTCCTGGCCTTCCGGTGGGACGTCGCCAAGGCCCAGCAGATCGCACGAACCCTTCCTGTCCGCCGCCTGGACCCCCAGCCGTGGTACCGGTTGCTCAGCGCCGTACGGCTGGACGAAGACCACATCGCGCACGCTGACCTAGAACGCCCCCTGATCCTGGTCAGGATCCGTGAGGTCGGCGGAACCGCACTGATCATCGACGGATGGCACCGACTGGCCCGTGCTCGGCGCGACGGAGTGGCGGATCTGTCGGCCATCCTGCTCGATGAGGACCAGGAGTTCGAGGTCCGGATCTTCGGTGGCGAGAAGTCCCTGTAGGCCCCATCACCACCCAACTGGCAGGGTCCTGCGTCCGGTGCCCGTCGTCATTGTCCTTGCCCCGAGAGGAGGAAAAATGATCGAACGGCACGAGATCGAGAACGACCTGCTCGGTGAGATCGCCGAGCACTTCACCGCCTGCGGCGACGAACCGAGCACGTACGCGGGCCTGGTGATCGAGTATGCCCCGGCAGCAGCAGGGATTGGTCATCCTCCGGGCCTACGACCGCACATCCGGCGCCCCGTTCTTCGTGACCGCCCGCGTGCAGGTGCTCCTGGGGTCAACGACGCCCCCGGCCGCCAGCCGAGGAACGGGACTCTTTTGGCAGCTCCCGTGGCGGCGGGCCGGGCCCGCAGGAGACTGGGCCCAGTGAGGCCAGCGTCCGGGGGTGGGTGACGGCTCCATTTACCTGATCACCCAGTCGCCTGGCCGACATCCAAGGCTCCGGCGGCGGCTTTGTCTGCATTCCCCGCCGCCGGTCCCGCCCCGCCCACGCCGCGGGGCGGGCTCGGGCCCTCTCCTGATCTCCCTCTTGCAGGAGAGGGCCCCTCCGTACTCGCAGCGGCTGCCATCCGATGCACCACCTGTTGGAGAAAAGGAGCATGCATGTCCACTGACGTCAACGAAGCGTTCGCTGCCGAACGTGCTGGCCAGTTGGAGGACGCGCGTAACTGGGAACGCGCTCTCCAAGACCGCCTCGCCGCCGGGACGGTGGAGCGGCTGCCCGACGGCCGCTACCGAGTCCTCACCGGCTGGGACGCCGGAGAGATCCTCAGCGCCCGCGGCGTCCCGCAGCACGGCCTCGACCTCACCCGTGGCACAGCAGCCTTGTACACATCCGCTCCGGCATGGCACTCCCTGAGCAACGTCGTCCCCGGAGGCATCAGCGACATCGACAAGGTCCTGGAACTGGGTGGCATCGACTACGGCGTCGAAACGGTTCCGGCCACCTATCTCTGGAACGGCGAGTCCCATGTGGACCATGAACTGTTCCACACGGTGCGCACCGACACCGGCGGCTCCCTGGGCGTCGTCGGCAACGGCTACGAGGTCATCCAAAACCGGAGTGCCTTCGAGTTCCTTCAGGAACTGGTGGCCGACTCCGGCGTCGTCTGGGAGACGGCCGGAGCCCTGCGGGGAGGCAAGAAGGTCTTCGTTTCCATGCGCCTGCCCCAGCACGTGACCGTCGATGCCGAGGGCATCAACGACCAGATCGAGGCGTTCATCGTGGCGATCAACAGCCACGACGGACGATCCCCCTACCAGGTCGTGGTCACCCCCTGGCGCCCGACCTGTGGGAACACGGAGCGCTTCGCCGTCAGGGACGCGATCACTCGCTGGAAGATCCGGCACACCCGCAATGCCACCGACCGCGTCAAAGAGGCGCGCCGCACCCTCGGCCTGTCGGTGAATTACTACGCCCATTGGGCAGCCGAGGAGACGGCACTGGCCCGCACGGAGATCGCGATCGACGAGTTCAATCAGATGATCGACAGCCTGTGGCCGCCGCAGGAAGCCACGGGTCCGCGCTCGGCACGCAACCGCGAGGCCCGACGCGACCGGCTCCACGGCCTGTTCGAGGGCGAAACGCAGCGCACTGGCCACACCGCCTACGCCGCCGAGCGCGCTGTGACCGAGTACCTGGACCACTACGCGGACATCCGTCCCAGCGCCGCCTCCGGTCTCAAGGGCAACAAGGCTGCCGCACGCGGCCTGCGTCTGCTGGAAGGCACCGACGACGAACTGAAATCCCAGGCGCACCGCCGCCTGATGCTGCTGCGCCAGCACTGACACCCTGCTTCACCGAAGGAAAGGATCATGACCAACACCGACCTGTACCTCCGCCGAGTGGAAGGGATCATCGCCCACCACGGCCACGCGGTGCAGTACGTGGGAGGCGACCCGGACACCGGAGCCCCTCCTTTCGCCTACACCGTCGGCCTTCACACCCGACCGGACCGCGACTACGAGCTCGCGGTCTCCGGACTGCGCGCTGAGACATCACAGGCCCTGCTCAACACCCTCAGCGCTGCATTCGCTGACCGCGATCTCGCCCCTGCTGACGGACTGGAGATCAGCGGAATCCTCCAGGGAGGCCTCGCCATCCGGCTGCGCCCCGTCAGCCGTCCGGAAGACCTCGGCATCATCTACGCCATCTACAGGACCACCCCGCCGGTCTGGCAAGCGCTCTGGCCCGACCAGCGCGGCCACTTTCCCGACGATGACCGATGCCGCCTGCCCCTACAGGCCCAGGCCCTGCTGTGAACGCAGGCCAGGGCATCCCGAGTGAGAAAGGCACATCCCATGCACATCAGCCGAGACGGAGAGCGGTGCCACATCGAGATCTTCCGGCGCTGGCGCGGCCCGGTGATCGCCGACGGTGGCGATGACCAGGAACCAATGCCGGAGAAGGCGCAGGAACTGCTGAAGGCGCACGGTTTCGTCGAGCACCAACAACCCCCGCTATTCCGTTGGTACGAACTGCCGCCTGGCCTGAACGCTAGAGATGAGAACGTTCACGCCACTGGCGCCTTCGAAGCGCTCACGGAGGCTGGCTACTGCGTCGCGTTCGACCCCGAACTGTACGACGCCGCCAGCGACGGCCGTACAAACCCCCAGCCCCCGGATCCTGCGCCTGATGACTGAACTCCTTTACACGCGTGCGCGCTGGCGCCGTCCTCAGAGGGCGGCGCCACCGTCCTTCCCGGTCCGTGCGCCCAGCGGATCCATCACAACCAGCCTCCTCGATGGAACCGGCCATGACTACCACCCCGCCCGTCCCACTACGGTGCGTCGGCCGCCCGCTCAGCGGAGGCCTGGTCGTGCCGTGGATCACCCTCGAACACAATGGCCAGGTCGTCTTCGGCGCCATCGACCACCGCAAGCGATACCTGGCCCTCACCCGTCGGATGTGCCAGATCTGCGGCCAGCGGCTCGCTGACCGCATCTACCTGCTCGTCCGGCCGATGGACGTAGACGCCGGGTACATCGCTGAACCGGCTGTTCACCCCGAATGCCTGGGATACGCCAAGCAGCACTGCCCCATGCTCAATGGCCAGGCATCCCACTACCGGCGCTCGTCGCTGCTCGCGACACATCCCGCCGGACGTCCATGCTCCGACCCGGACTGCCCGTGTCCAGACACCGAATCCAGCGACCACGACGCCCGCTCCGGACAACCTGCCGATGACTGGGATGCATGGATGATCACCCCTGCCAACTACCGGCTCAAGGCCGGCCCCCAAGGCGACCTCCTTGGCTTGGACCTCGACATCAGCGTCTTGAAGATCAGGCCCATCCGGAGAAGCCGCCACGTCGACCTTGATAAAGAGCTCTGCCTGATGCGACAGCTCCTCGGTCTTCCACCGAGGGGCGATCAGGGTGAGGACGTCGAGCCATAGCCCACCGCACTGTTGCCCGACGCCGCTGAAGCTCGCCACGTTGTCCGAGCCGACGCCCGTGCTGGGGAAGCCTGACACCTCTGGCGCGGAGGCGGCCATGGCGACCCTGCGCGAAGTCGCCCAGGCGGCTAACCTCCTCCTTCAGCAGCTGCTACGTCGAGGCCAGCAAAATGCCGGGCCACGGCAGCTGACCCGCGGGAACGAATACCCTCAGGCGTTCCAGATGCGGGAGACTGCCAGAAAGCCTGGAGGTTGGATCTGTGGAGATCGACTTGAGCGCGGCACGGGAGACCGTGAGGCAACTGGCCGAACGGCTCGAGGCGCTCGATGGACGGACGGTGGACCCGGCGCCGACCCGTGAGGGATCGCGCCAGCGCACCGAAGTGAGCCGCACCCTGCAGCACCTTGCCCACCTCGGCGACAAGGCTTCTGTAGAGATCATGGAGGTCTTCTACGACTTCCGGGGTTGGGACCGTCCTGGCGGGAAGTGAGCAGCCGGATGAACCACGACACCGAGATCCTGCTGCGTAACGTGGCCGGCCGCCTGGAACGGGCTGTCACCGAGCGGGACTGCCCCGCGATGGTCGCGTTGCAAGGAGACCGGACCCTCGTGCTCTCCGACTACGACTACCTGCGCGATGACTCGACCGCCGCGGCGTTCGAACACCGTGCTGCCGAGAAGGCACGGCAGATTCATGCCGTCCGTTTCGTCTTCGCGGTCCCACAGGTGTGGCTCTTCGAGCAGGACTTTGTGTACGGTCGCGCGGTCGCCAACCTGCCGCTGCGGGAGGGCGAGCAGGAGCTCATCGCATGGATGAGCTTCGACGCGGGCGACGGGGTGGACTACGGCTATCTTCCCTATGCTCGCCGTCCGGGCGGCGAGCCGGTCTTCGATGACCATACGGTGATCACTGTCCCGGTCCAGCCGTACGACGAATTCCCGGGCCGCCACCTACTGCGTGCCCTGACACAAGACCCCGGTGGCCCGACCAGTACGTGATGCGCGTGACCAGTACGCTGCCCGGCCCGGCTGCGCCTGACCGCCTCAAAGCGCATCTGATGTCGGTACCCCTCCCTATATCGGTTGCGGACGTCATACCGAGGCTTTGAGATGATCTTCACGAGGTTGGTGCACCATGCCGCGCACCAGCGATATTGCCCATGTCGCTTCGCCGCGTCCTGCGGCGGGGCGTCGGGCCCGGAGCAAGGGGTGACGGCGGAAGCAGATCGCTCCAAGAGTCGCTGCTGCCGGTCGCGACTGAGGCCGACGAGGAAGGCGGCAACGGCGGTAGGTGCGGCCAGGCCCGCCCGAGTTCGGCGAGCGTGAGACGCCGTGAAGTGAGCTGCCTACCATCCAGGGGTTGCCAGCGGGCGGTGGCCGGGTGGGCGTCACGGTCGTTGGACACGAAGTCGGCGCTGGATGTGGCCACCGGTACCAGGGTGGGATCGTCCAACGTGCTGAGGGCCGTGGTGAGGGCGTGGCGGACACGGGTTTCGCGGCGCGTGGTGGGCATCCAGAGCAGGATCGGTGTCGTGATGCCAGTGGTGGTGGCGAGTTTGGCGTAGCCAGGCAGTTTCGCCGCGACGCGGTCGGGGCGTTCAGTGCCGAAGTCGAACTCCAGGAACCACTCGAAGGCGGAGTGATGCTCGTGCCACCGACCGTAGCCGTCGGGGCGCACGATGTCGCCGAAGTGCCGCTTGCAGCGGGCCTCGGACCACCAAGCGGTCAGCTGTCCGGAAGCATCCATGTTGCGGGAGTGGGCGATGAGGGCCGTGAAGAAGGCATTGGTGCCGACGGTGTGGGCCAATCGCAGGGAGTGGGCGATGCCGATGGCTCGTTCGTGCCTGTAGTCCAGGTCGCGGGGGTCGAGGCCGTCTTCGCGTGCGACGACGGCGGCGCCGGCGACATCGAGGACGTAGTGCATGGGCGCGGTGCCCGAGGCGATGAAGGGCTGGAAGCGGTCCAGCAGACGCCACTTGTACAGCTGGAGGAGCCGCAGGTTGGCTGCGCGGGAGGACGGATAGGCGATCTCGGTGATCTGGTGTGTGGTGAGGACTTTGTGCTCGTAGAGCATGCGGGCCAGCCAACGGTCCCGGTCAGTGAGGCGTGCGGCGAGACGGGCGATGTATTCGCCAGTTGTCGCGACACGCTGGCTGAGGCGCTTGGGCCGGTGGGCGCGCAGAGAGCGCTGAGAAGTGGGATTGGTGATCATGAGATACACCTCCGGACAACGGGGTGAGCCGCACAAGCGTGTACGACAGGGCATGACGAGAGGTCGGCAGTGGTTGCGCGGCTTGACGTGGCGGCGAGCTGTCCTCGTCCTGTGCGAGCTTCGGGTGGTGGAGAAGCTGTTGTGACGACAACCGCGTAGCTTTGCTCGGCCAGGCTGGGTATCGTCGGGACAGCCGCTCGGTGATGACGGCCAAGGCGGGGCTTTGGCGCAGCGGTGCCTTAGGGCGTGCAGATCTATAACCCGTGGCTTCCCGTTCGGCGGATCGTTGATCTGGTATGGGTGGGCTGGAAGTGCAACGGGCCGTGTTGGCAGCGAAGTTCGAGGCGATCCTGCCGCATCTGGACGAGCGGCAGCGGCGTCTGCTGATAGGGGCGGAGGCCCGGTCGCTCGGTCACGGCGGGATCAGGGCGGTCGCTCGTGCCGCTGGCGTCCGGGAGGCGACTGTGTCGTCGGGAGTGCGGGAACTCGACTCCGGGGAGCCTCCGCTGGAGCGGGCCCGCAGGGCCGGTGGTGGCCGCAAGCGGACCGCTGCTCTGGATCCTCTCCTTCGGCCCGCGCTGCTCGCCCTGGTCGAGCCCGACGTCCGCGGGGATCCCATGTCGCCGCTGCGCTGGACCACCAGATCCACCCGCAAGCTCGCGGCGGAGTTGACCCGGCAGGGCCACCGGATCTCCGCGGACACGGTGGGCGACCTCCTGCGTGAGGAGGGCTTCAGCCTGCAGAGCAACGCCAAGACGTTGGAGGGCAAGCAGCATCCCGACCGGGATGTCCAGTTCTGCTACCTCAACGAGCAGGCCCGGAGCCACCGGGACAGCGGGGCTCCGGTGATCAGTGTGGACACGAAGAAGAAGGACTGGTCGGCCTCTTCAAGAACAACGGCCGTGAATGGGAGCCGAAGGGCGAGCCGGTGCGGGTCGGCACCCACGACTTCCCCGACCGCGAGCTGGGCAAGGCTGTGCCCTACGGCATCTACGACGTCGCCGCGAACACCGGCTGGGTCAACGTGGGCACCGACCACGACACCGCCGCGTTCGCCGTCGAATCGATCCGACGCTGGTGGAACGGCGCCGGACGGACTACCTACCCGACGGCCGACCGGCTGCTGATCACCGCCGACGCGGGCGGCTCCAACGGCTATCGCACCCGCACCTGGAAGACTGAGGTCGCCCAGTTCGCCAGCGAGTCCGGCCTGGCGATCACGGTCTGCCACCTGCCTCCCGGAACATCGAAGTGGAACCGGATCGAGCACAGGCTGTTCTCCCACATCACCATGAACTGGCGCGGCAGGCCCCTGACCAGCCACGAAGTCATCGTCCAGAGTATCGCCGCCACCACCACCAAGCCGGGCCTGAGGGTGCATGCCGAACTCGACACCAGCCAGTACCCCACCGGAATCCAGGTCAGCGACGAGGACATCGACACCCTGCCGATCACACGGCACCGATTCCACGGCGACTGGAACTACACCCTCCACCCCCAACCGCCGGAAGAGGCAGCACCGACAAACAACGCGGCGGGTCAGGCATCGGCGAACACACCACACCAGCTCACGCCACGTTCCCTGCAGGACCCGGAGCTGACCGGCATGACCCAACAGCAACTCAGCGCCCTCATCGACACACTGACTCCCGCGCTGGAGCTTCAACGTGAGCACGTGCTTCGCACACGCCGCGGTCACGAACGCCTGGTCGCCCCCGGAACAGGCGCCAAAGCCAAACTCACGCCAGCCGAGCGAATCCTGGTCACCGTGCTCCACCTGCGCAAGTTCGCCACCATGGACCTCCTTGGCCATCTCTTTGGCGTCACCGCCCCGACCATCAGCCGCGCGAACCAGGAAGTCCGCCCCCTCTTGGAAACGCACGGCCAGCACATCAGCGCCTCCACCGCTCGCTTCCGCACACCATCCGACGTCGCGACATTCCTTAACCACAGCAAGATCAAGAAAGCATGTTGATGATCTGCACGCCCTTAGTAGGACTCCGTTAGGTGCGTCTTGATCTAGGTGTTGTGGTCCTGGTGGGGAGGGGCTGGTGGCAGGTGGTGCAGGTGCCGGTCCAGCACCTCAGGATGTCCTGGAGGGCGTCGAGGATCTGGTAGAGGGTGAGTGCGGTCCAGGTGCTTTTGGGGCCAGACGTTGTTCGGTGAGAAACGCGTGGGCCGCGGTCACGAGGGTGACGTGGTGGTGCCAGCCTGGCCAGGAACGGCCTTCGAAGTGGTCCAGGCCCAGGCCGTGCTTGAGTTCGCGATAGTCGTGCTCGATGCGCCAGCGGACCTTGGCCAGACGGACGAGGTCGGCGATCGGAGTGTCGGGCGGCAGGTTGGACAGCCAGTAGTCGGTGGGAGCCTCGGCCTCTTCGGGCCATTCGACCAGCAGCCAGCAGTCGGGCAGGATACCGTCCCACCAGCCCTGTTCGGCCGAGGCGGCGGCCCGGATGGGACGTTCGACGGCGTTGCCGGCCGGGCGGACGCGCACGGCGGCGAAGCGGGAACGTAACTCGCCGCGTGAGCCCTGCCGCCAGGTGAGGGAGGTGAACGCCTCCTGCCCGAGGCCGGTGGCAAGGGCTGCCACTGAGGGTGCGGGGTGGCGGTAGCGGGGCTGGGGCCAGCAGCCGACGGGGCCCTTGCGGTCCGGGGCTGTCGGTTGGGCGTCGAATGGGTGGGCGGTCACGTCCGCGCGGACGGCCAGCATGTAGTCGATTCCCCGCTCTGCCAGGCCGGCCCGAAGGTGGGCGTTGGTGCCGTAGGCGGCGTCGGCCACCACGACCGGCGGCCTCATGCCCCAGCCGGCCAGCGTGTCGAGCATGTCCAGAGCCAGCCGCCACTTCTCGCGGTGCCCGGCCTCGGGCGGGATGCGGGTGACGGTCCTGCGGTCAGTGTCCGCCGCCCACTCCTTGGGCAGGAACAGCCGCCACTGCAGTGGACAGGAGGCCGTGTCACTGGCGGCGTGGACGCTGACCGACCTGGCAGTTGGCGCGTTTGCCCAGGGCTCCGCAGTACTGCGGAGCCACGGCGACCGACATTCTTCCGTCCTTGGGCAGCGACACGTCGTCGATCACCCAGGCGGTCGGGTTGACCAGTGGCAGCATGCGTTCGCAGATCCTCCGCTGCACCGGCGCCGGGTCCCAGGTGGACTGGTTCACGAACTGCTGCAGGTTCTGTTCGTTGCCGTCCGGCAGCCGCGAGGCCATGGCCTGGATCGACTTGCGGCGGCCGTCCAACATCAGTCCCCGCAGGTAGCAGTCGCCTTTGGCCCGCTGGTCCTTGCGCGGCACCGACGCGAACACATCAGCCACGTATAACGCCAACTTCGCCCGAACACGGTTCACTTCATGTGCGTCCATCCACCCAACATGCCCAGGAACAGGCCGAACCGGAAGACCTAACGGAGTCCTATTAGACAGAACCGGCGGAGGCGGAAGCTGCTGGTCGGGTCGCACCGGCGTAGTCGTCGCCCTGGTAGCGGTAGGGTGCGATCTTGATTTTTTCGCCGAAGTTCGGGGCGTTGATCATTTGGCCGCTGCCGATGTAGAGACCGACGTGGTGAATGCGCCCATGAGGGTTGCCATAGAAAACGAGGTCGCCGGGCATCAGCGACTGCCCCTTGGCGACCTGGAGGCCGGTTCGGAACTGTTCTTCGGCTGTGCGTGGCAGGGAGATGCCTGCAGCGGCGTAGGCGGCCTTGGTCAGCCCCGAGCAGTCGAACCCCGCATCACCACCTGCTGGTCCGTTGCCTCCCCATACGTATGGGAGTCCAAGCTGGCCTTGGGCGTAGTTGATTACTTCACGGGCGGAGGGGCTTGCCTTCGCGGTGCTGCCGAGGCTTGAGGTGCTTCGGTAGTCCTGGGCCTGAGCGAGGACTTTCGAGACGTACCACTCGGCGGGGTTGTAGGCGAGGATCGCCTGGTGAAGGTTGCGTCCGTCTCGGGCTCCGGAGTCGCACAGGTAGGCGACTGCCGTGTAGATCGCGTCGCGTGGGTTGTATGGCGAGGGAGCGCGCGACCCCGCCTGCGGTATCGGGTGCTTGGCCGTGACCGCGTCGAAGGTTGGCCGAAGGAACTGCATCGGACCCTCGGCCCCCTTGTGATTGGAGCCACTGTGTACCCCAGGCAGAGTGGATCGACCGTGGTCGGTCTCGACCTTGCCGATAGCGGCCGGCACTGACCAGTCCAGGCCGGGACAGGTCGTCGCTGCTTGCTGGTAGAGCGCGAGGTAGCCGGGCGGTATGTCAGTGAGAGCGGCGCGATTGGGCTGGCTGCCGCCAGTACCGCCGAAGATCGACAGAGCGCTGCTCGCTCCAGCGGCGGCCAGAGTAATGGCCAGCAGTATCGCTCCCAAAATCGCTGCGACGACTTTGACCATGCCTCACCTCTGTGGCGCGTTGAATGAGGAAGCCGGAGCCTTCAGTTCGGTATCCGCAGGGAGCCAACGGACCGCATTGGGAACGGCGCGCTCATCCGGAACTGTCAGGCTGCCGAGGCTCGTGATGAAGTCCTCGACTGGGGAGCTTTCCCCGTTGGATCTACGAGTTGAAGCGGATCGAGCGGGGGTGAAGCGTCGACCGACGATCTGTGGGACTTCGAGGACTGGCGGATCCGTGTTGCCTCGGAATCTGAGCAGGGTCGGCGGGGCGCGGTGAGCCGTGGTCAGGCCGTGCTGGCGCGTCCGTACGAATGGGCGGTGCAGCGCGAGGACGTGCGGTGAACCTTGTGCTGATGTGGTCGGTCCTCGGCCACACTGGCGAACCCCCTCCTGCGGCGGCTCGGGCGAAGAAAGCGCCCCCCAGTGAGGCGCGCTGGCTGACTCCGCGAGCGTTTCACCGCTGGATGGATGTGGACTTGCACGGGCACAGAGCCGACAGACTGAGGGCGCCTGGCCAGCACCGATCGGTGGACAGCTGACACTCAGGTTCTTCGGACTTTGCGCGCCGCTACATCTCGTCGAACACAGCCGTCAACTCCAGCTGCCGGTGTTGACTGTGCTTCTAGAAGGTCTGCTTCTTTCCCAGTCGTGGATCCCAACCACCGCCTCACCTCGTCGCAGTGGCGGTGTGGTCTGATGTTGCGCGCCGTGACCGGATGGTCTCAAGCAGCGTGTGGCGCTACGGTCGATCCACCTGCTGACGGAGCATTGGTATCGGCGCCGTCCTGGCGCCGCGGGCATGAGCATTGGGGGTGGTGGCTGTGGCGTTGTCCAGTGCGGGGAGGGCCTGGGCCTGGGTGGTAACCGTGGCAGCGGGGGTCGCCTCTGTGGGGTTGACGCTTCTGGTGATCTTTGCGGACCTGAACACCGCAGGCCAGGTTGCGAGCGTGATCGGCACGGTAGCGGGTCTCATAGCACTCGTCGTCTCGGTGATCGCTTTGTTCCGTGACACGGGTACCGGGCCGTCCAGCGATAGCCGACGGGTGCGGGCCGGGCGCGGTGCGATCGCGGTCGGCGGCGACATCACAGGGTCCGCGCTGGGCAAGAACTCCAAAGTCTCTGGCCCTCCTACGCCGCGCAGCCGCATTACGGCCCGGCGGAGCACAGATGACGTGCAGGCTCGGCAGGACGGGATCGCCGCTGGCGGCGACATCACCGACAGCGCCCTGGGCGAAGGCAGCGAGCGGTGACCCCTCCCGGGTGGAAGCCGGACCGCGGGCGACGGGTGACATCCCAGAGTGGAGCCGCCGCTGGAGGCAACATCACGGGGTCCGCGCTGGGGGAGAACAGTCAGGTCACCAACGTCGAGCGGCAATACGTCCTGGCCGGGAAGCCGGAGGTGGAATGGCCTGTGCTGGTGGGATCGGTGCCTACACTCGCCTCGGCGTTCCAGCCCCGTGCCGGGCTTCGTGATGAGATCGACGCCGCCCGCGGACACAGCCGCTCTGCGGCGCTGGGCAGCGGCCCATCCGAGGAGATGGCCCAGGCCCCCGCATCCCAGACATCGGCGCATGTGCTCGCTGGCGGAGGCGGCGTCGGTAAGTCACAACTGGCCGCCTCCTACGCCCGCAATGCGCTCGGGGACGGTACGGAGCTGGTGGTGTGGGCGTCAGCGGCGGATATCCAGCAGGTCGTCATCGTTTACGCGCAAGCCGCCCTACGGGTCCAAGCCCCGGGCGCTGACGGGCGAGACCTCGAACGCGATGCGCGGCTATTCCTGCAATGGCTGGCGGGTACGTCGCGCCGGTGGCTCGTGGTACTGGACAACATTACCGACCCTGAAGCCATCGCTCCTTGGTGGCCCGATGGCCGGCCTGGCACCGGCTGGGTGCTGGGCACCACCCGCCTGAAAGACCCCCGCCTGACCGGCGGCGGCAGGGTCCCGATCGACGTCGATGTCTACACCCATACAGAAGCCACCACCTACCTGGACACCCGCCTCGCCCACGACCGAAAGACCCACCTCGTCGACAACCACGCCGATGCCCTCGTCGAAGCACTCGGGTACCTCCCCCTGGCTCTCGGGCACGCCGCCGCATTCATGATCCGCGAGGACGCCTCATGCGGCGCCTACCTGGAGCAGTTCAGCCACCGAGCCGCCCGCATGGAGGAAGTCCTGCCACGCTGGGCCGACACCGAACGCTACGGTCGGCAGATCACCACGACCCTGCTGCTGGCCATGGACGCAGCCGTCCATGACAAGCACGGGTCGTTGGCCTGGGCTGCGATCGGGATGGCGGCACTTCTCGACCCCGCCGGGCACCCTTGCACCTTGTGGGACTCCACCGCCGCCACCGACTACCTCACGCTCTACCGACCCGCTCCCCGGCCCAAGCGGTCTTTCGGCCGGCGCGGCGGTGAAGCCCCCAAGGATGCAGTGACCGCTGGCGAAGCACGGGCAGTACTGCGGCTGCTGCACCGCTATGGATTGCTCTCCTACGACACCACGACCGAACCATGTGCAGTGCGCATGCACGCTCTCACCGCCCGAGCTGTTCGGGAGAGCATCCCAGACCATGCCCTCCCCGTTGTTGCCACCGCGGCCGCCAGTGCGCTGCTTCATTCTTGGCCTAACCCAGACAAGACTGGGCGGGACCTCGCAAGCACTCTGCGTGCCAACACAGCTGCGCTCTCAACGTACGTCGGAGACCGAATCTGGGAGTGGAAGGTCTACTCCGTGCTGTATCACGCCGGCAGAAGCCTCCGAGAGGCAGGCTTCCATATCCTGGCCATCGCCTACTGGAAGGACCTCGTCGCCGACAGCGAGCGCCTCATGGGAAGAGACCACTTTGCCACCCTCAGCGCGCGCGGGGACCTCGCCGCCTGCTATGCACTAGTCGGATATACCAACGAGGCGATTACGCTCCTGGAGCGCCTGGTTGCCGATGAAGAGCGTCTCTTCGGGGCGGAGCCCGCCAATACCCTCATCAGCCGTGGAAACCTTGCTACTGCGTACTGGAGGGCTGGGCGCGCTGATGAGGCGGTCAGGATGGGAGAGCAGGTCGTTGCGGACAGCGAGCGGCTTCTTGGGCCCGAAGCCCCCGAAACGCTATCTGCTCGCGTCAACCTGGCTGCCTTCTACCGAGAGGCTGAGCGTGCCGATGAAGCGATCGTCCTCACCCAACGCGTCCTTGACGACAATAAGCGACTTCTCGGTCCCGAGGCCCCTGGCACGCTGTCTGCTCGCGCTAGCCTCGCCGTCTGCTACCGATATGGCGGACGCGCTGATGAGGCGGTCAGGATGGGGAAACAGGTCGTTGCGGACAGCGAGCGGCTTCTTGGGCCCGAAGCCCCCGAAACGCTATATGCCCGTGCCAACCTCGCTGCCTCCTATGGCGCGGCCGGGCGCACGGATGAGGCGATTAGGATCGGAGAGCAGGTCGTTGCCGACAGCGAGCGCCTCTTGGGAACAGACCATCATGACACCGTCGCAGCCCGCATCGATCTCGCCTCCTCCTACGGAGAGGCCGGGCGAGTCAGGGAGGCGATCGCCCTTCTCGAGCGCATTGTCGCCACCTGCCGGCACCTCCTGGGCTCCGACGCCCCCAAGACAGTTGCATTGAACCGAGAGCTGGAGCGCTGGAGGCGCTTCGAGAACTCCCGTCAGAGGCCGAGTTCGACGTAGTCGATGTCGATGAACGTGACCAACAGGCCTTCGAGGTGGATCTGGGTTGATTGAGTAAATCCTTCCTGCAAGGGCTTCGGCGGCAATATCGCGCAGTTGCTGTTCGGCGGCGTCGGCTGGGACTCGAACAGACGGGTTGCGAACTGTGGTGGTAGCCCCGGGTTGAAACGCAGCCGTGCGTCGTCGGTCGCCCCGGCTCCCATAGGGACCGCGTGTCATGTCAGATCGTGCGGCGGGGATCGGCCTGGGACGGGGCGCCGCGGTCCTTATGGGGCGCCATGGCGCTGGGATGCGACCGTGTGTTGCGAGAAGCGGCGGTTCGAATCTGCTTGGCTCGTCCCCGTATAGGCGGTGGGAGCTTTTCCGTGACTGCCGTGAAGGCGGGGGCTTCGGCTCCGTGGAGCACAGGGCGGACCGCTGCGTGGAAGACGTCGAGATTGGACAGGTCGTGTGCGGTCAGCCGCGGCTCGGTGTGGCGGGCCAGGTGTCGGGCGTCCTCTGGGCTGGCGTTGAAGATGATCTTTGTGCGGGCGTTGGTGCTGATGCCCTCCTCCAGCTCTTTGGGGAGCTGGCGCAGGTACTGGTGGGCGAGCGTCATCGACAGTCGGTAGGCGCGGGCCTCGGCCAGCATGTCGCCCAGCGGGTAGGGCAGGTGGAGGAAGTTGTGCGCCTCGTCGATATAGAGAGAGGCGTCGTGTCGCTGGGCCTGGGGAAGACGCGCGCGGACCGTGGCGGCCTGCCAGGTGCGGGCGACCACGATAGAGCCGACCAGGTGCGCGGTCTCCGTGCCGAGCGCGTCCTGGGCGATGCGTACGAGGCAGATCCCGCCGTTGAGCATGTCGTTCATATCGACGGTGGAGGGGCCGCCGGCGAGGGCTTGGCGGACGAACGGGCGAAGGAGGAAGCCCCGGAGCTTGTTCATCAGCGGGGCGGTGACCTGGGCACGGGCTGGGTCGGACAGATTTTGGTACCAGGTCCAGAAGCCTTTCAAGATCTCGTCATCGAGTTGGTCGGTGGCCCGTTGCCGGAAGGCGGGGTTCGACAGCAGTTTGGGCAGGTCGGTCAGTGTGGGGGCGCCGGGCTGGGCGCGCAGGGTCAGGAGTGAGGCACGCAGGATGTCGTCGGTGCGTGGGCCCCAGGAGGCGGCGTAGACGCGGGAGAAGACGGATACCAGGTTGTCGACGGTGCGCGGTCCGTCCGCTCCTTCCAGTGGGTTGAGTACGGGTGGGCGGGTCTTGCTGTCGGCATCGAAGAGCACCACTTTCTCCCCGAGCTCGACTGGCAGCCGCTGGAGCAGGTCGCTGACCAGATCGCCCTTCGGATCGATGACGACCACACCGCGGCCAGCTTCGGCGTCGGCGAGGATCATCCGCGCAATCAGCTCGCTCTTGCCCGAGCCGGTGGCGCCCAGGACGTGCAGGTGGTGCCGTGCATCGGGGACACGCAGCCCGACGGGACGTTGGTGGCCGCTGTCGGTCAGCCCGATCGGCCGCACTGCCACTCCCGTGGTCGCGACGCCGGGCGGAGGCGGCACGGCCCTTGCCCCGGCGCGTTGCAGACCGGCGACCGTCTCGTCCCACGGCAGGTGCGCCAGCGCGGCGAGTTCCGGGATCGACAGCAAGTCGCCATTGTTCAGGCGCCGTTCGGCCAGGTGAGGTAGCGCGCGGCGGGCATGCAGCCGGGTACGGCGGTAGTAGTTGTGCTCGGTGAAGGCGGCGAATGCGGAGGCGATGGCGTGGCTTCGGCCGCGTGCCCGGTCCCGTATTTTCGCCTGGCCGTCGGCCGGCGCATGGTCCGGAGCCGTGGCGGTGACCGCGTAGCGGATGCGGGTTTCATACGGGGTGCCGCGTTGCTTGACCACGATCACGCGGTCCTCGGCGGCCGTCTCCAGAGCAGTCTGCGGGTCGATGGCCGTGGCGCCTTGCCGGGCGCGTAGGCGGGGGTGATGACCGGGGGTGAGCAGGTCCAGCAGGCGGCTGATCAGCCGGGGTGACCGTCCGGCGCGCGTGTGCCGGGCCGCTCGGCGTGCCTTCTTCACCCTGTGGCCGGTCACCGGCCGGGCGAGCACCTGCACCACCGCCCGCTCTTGCGGCCCCAGCCCGACCGGTGCGCCGAGCAGAGGGCGCACAGGGTCGAGGGGGAAGTCGGTGCGGATCGGCAGGGCCTCGCTGCGGGCCAGGCGCAGCTCGCCGGCGGCCATGAAGAGTTGCTGTCCCGGCGGCGGTGCGGTGGGCAGAGGGGCTGTGGCGGGGGTGGTGTGGGTGTGGGCGCCGGGCCAGGCGGACTCGATGGCCCGCTCGATCATGCCCGGCGGGATCTGGCTGGGCACCCATACCTGTAGGCGCACGGTTTCGCGGTCGAAGAGGTACTCGAAGGCCAGGTGCGGCTGCCCGGTCAGCCACCGGCGCCAGGCCGGCCGCAACAGACCTACCAGGTTCGCCCACAGTGCGGCAGCCCCCGCGGCGTCCACTGCCGGCGGTGGCAGGATCTGAACGACACGCGCGTCTGCGGCGAGACGTCGACGGCAGCGACGGCGCCACCACCAACGCCCCCAGACCAGCGTCGTAGCAGTGGCGACCACGGCAGGACCGACGATCCATCCCCAGGCGAGCATCCACCTGTGGATGTGGACCAGTACGGCGTGCATCGCGCCGGAAGGGTCGCGCAGATAATCCCCGATCGGGGACTCCGGCACATCTGAGTCGGAAGAGGAGGCAAGGAACAACGGCGGAGGAAGAACGAGATCAGCGGGGCGACCCATGGCACGGAACCTTCTACGAGGAAAGAGGCAGGGGGACGGAGGGCTGTTGCCAGGCGGCGCGGCCTTGGCGCTCGGGAGCACGCAGTTCCTGAGCGTTGCCCCGCGTCTCCGGCCGGTTGCCGGTGATCAGCCGTAGACCAGGGCGTGCCCTCGACCCGTGATGGGTCCGGCGTTCGGTGTCGACCTCGGCCTGCCACGTGCGGAACGTGCGGCCATTGAGCCTCTTGAGGAAGTGCGGGATGCGGTTGGCGGGGATCCCGACCAGGCGCGGGCCCAGCACCGCGAGGAGATCGTTCCCCTCTTGCGAGTGCCAGCCCGCTGCGGCAATGGACTCCTCATCCGGGAAGACGTCCGCCACCCGGTCCCACTCGGGGTTCAGCGCGGCGTCCTGGGCGCCACCGAAGCTGAAGACCCACAGGAAGTTGTCCGGGGCGCCCGGCTCCACCAGGGCGCGAAACCTGGCCACTTCTTTGGTGTAGGCGTAGAAGTTGACCGATGGCCGGGCGCGCATCACCCGAAGCCAGCTGCGTGTGTAGGCATCGTTGAAGAAGTCGCCAGAGTCGTGGATGCGCACCCAGACGCCGCGGAACTTCTCGGCTCCGAGTTCCGTGATCATCGCCTGTTCCCAACCGGGCAGATCGTCCAGGACGAACTGGAGGTTCGCCTGGTGCTTGGCCCGGACGGTGGGCCAGGTGTAGGTGCCGTGGCGGGCATAGCAGACGTGGCGGCAGATCCCCGCAGAGGGGCAGGTGTTGTATGTACGGCCGTCTGGAAGGCGACCTGCCCAGGCCGGCAGCGTCCAGTTCCATGCTCCGATCGCGCGCATTTCCCGGTTCTGGGTCAGCAACGGCGACGGGCGCGGCGGGGAGACTGAAGGCGGTGGTGATTTCACAGAAGGCATGAGAGCGCCCTTCGTACGAGGGAGCAGATGAGGTATGGCTGGTCCGCAGAACTGCGTCTTCGAGGCTTCACGGCGGCATCCGCCGCGGGCTGACCGCTCGGCGGGATGGTCAGGCTGTACCGAGATCGATCTGAGCGCCGGTGTCGGACCGGTAGTCGTCGACGGGGTCGGTGGAGTCGAGGGTGAGGTACGTGTCCTCGGTCTCCGCGATGGTGTTGGTTTCGGCGTAGGTGGCGAGTTCGGCCGGATCGGTGGTCACCAGGCGGTGCTCGCTGGGTGAGGCGATCGCCTCGAATGCCACGCGTTGTGTTCCCGCGGAGAGCAGACCCTGGCCGCGGTCAGCTGACAGCAGGAACTGGCGCTCGCCGTCAGAGAGGTTGAAAGCGGCCGTGACCTCGTCGATGGCCTGTGGCGACTGCCGCAGCAGGATTTGCGTGGCGGCATTGGCCACGATGGCCTTGCCGAGTTCGGAGCCAAGGACATCGGCGGTGTCCTGGGTGGCGACCGTGAGCCCTGCCCAGCGTTTGCGGAAGGACTTCGCCATGCGGAACAGGAATTCCGCTCCGGCGGGCTCCTGCATCAGCAGCCAGGCTTCGTCGACGACGACCAGCCCGGGGCGGCGCAGGGCCGGGTTGGACACCCGCCGCCAGACCGCGTCCAGGGTCAGCAGTGTGCCGATCGGTTTGAGTTCGTCGGCCAGGTCGCGCAGGGAGAAGGCCACGAGGTGGCCTTCGGGCCTGATGGTGGTCGGGCCGTCGAATAGACCGGAGAATGCGCCGCGCACGTACGGGTCCAGCCGAGCGGCCAGATCCTGCGCTGTGCGGTTCTTCGACTGTTCCAGTACGGCTGCCAGATCGGCGAGTAATGGAGCGGGGCGGGTCCAGGTCCGCGGGTCGGTCGTGATCCCGGCGCGCTGGTAGGTGGCGGTAATCGCCCGGTCCAGCACGGCGCGTTCCGTCGGCGTGAGTGTGCTGCCCAGCAGGACGCCGATGACCGTGTGCAGGAACAGAGCCCGGCGGATAACGGCATCTCTGGGTGCCGTGCGCCGTCCGTCCGATCGGGTGTGCAGGGGCAGGTCGAAGGGGTTGAGGCGGACCTGCTCGGCGCCGAGGTGGACGTACGTGCCGCCGACCGCCTCGGTGAGGCGCGCGTACTCGTCTTCGGGGTCGATGACGTGGATCTCGATGCCGCGATAAAGCGACCGTAGAAGTTCGAGTTTGGCCAGGTAGGACTTGCCTGCGCCGGAGCGGCCGAGAATGACGGAGTTGTGGTTGTCCAGGGCGAAACGGTCCCAGTGCACCAGCCCCTGCGAGCCAATGTTGTACCCGTACAGCACCCCGGTGGGGGCGTCGGCGGAGGTGGGGTCGCTCGGGGCAGATCGGGGCTGGTGAAGGGGAAGGCCGCCGAGAGCGCCGCGGTGTCGAAGGTACGGCGCATCCGTATCAGGTCCAGGCCCATGGGCAAGCAGGTGACCCAGCCTTGCAAGCTGCGGTAGCTGGTCGGTTTGGCGTCCAGCAGCAGGCTCGCCGCGAGAGAGCGGACGGCGGCGACCTCGTCCGCCAGTTGCTCGGAGCTGGTTGCGTGCACGGTCAGGTAGAGCCCGAGGCGGTAGAGCTTGCCTTCGCCGCGGGCGACCCGGGAGGACAGCTCGTAGGCGTCCTCGGTGGCGGCTTCCACGTGCGGGTCGAGCAGTCGGCCTTTCTGTTCGGTGTAGCGGCGGCCGGATTCGAGCTTGGCGAGCTGCCGCTTGAGGCGGGTCGCGGCGGTGACCGGGTCGATCGGCTCGATATGCACGCTGACGTCCACCCGGCCCGGGTAGGTCAGCAAGGGCTGCAGCCATCCGGGATAGACCTCGCGGGGGAATCCGGTGACGGCAAAGGAAGCCACCTGTTCCCCACCGACCTCCAAGTGCCGTGGGCCGACGGCCAGCGCATCAGGGGTGAACGCCCCGGTCCCCTTCGGCGTAGTGGATTTGTCCTGTCGTGACGCGCGTGAGCAGCCGGCACGCTTGCGGATCATCGTGCTCCCGTCCCTCCCGGGCTGTCGTCGTCGGTGTGGACGGTCCCGGAGACGGACGTGCCCGGACGTTCGAAGGCGCTCAGACAGGCGTCGTCTTCAGGGACCGGGGCGGTGGTGATCACGTCGTCCGCTCCGGCGAGGTGGGAGGAGACCGGGACGAGGCTGTCGGGATTGCAGGCGGCGGCCAGCACCGCGGTGGCCTGCCCGGCATCCAGCGGGGTGACGACGATCCCGGCAGGACTCAGCAGGTCGACAGCCTCGTTGAGTCGCCGCACCAGGCGGGCTTCCGCCGCCCGGCGCGCCGCCTCCACCGAGGGCTGCGCGGAGTCCTGAGATCGCCTGCGGCGAGTGAATGCCGCCAATGGTGAGGCGCCGCCGAGCCCGTCGACCGCACGCTGTGCTCCCAGCGATTCGCGCAGAATGAGCAGCACTTGGCGATGCAGCAGATCACTCTGGGCGCCCAGCTGGCCCAGATAGTCGGCGTGTTCACGGGCGGCCTCCTCCAGCGCCGGGTGCGGCAGCCTGGGCGCCTGCTCGCGGAGCTCACTGATCTGCCCCGTCAGGTCCAGACGCTCGGTGCGCACCAGCACCTGGACCGGAGCGGTGAGGGAATGCAGGTATCGGCCGAAGGCGGCAGTCAGGGACTCCTGCTCAGCCGGGGTGCGCAAGGAAAAGTTGACAGTGGAGCACACCGCCACTGCCGCGACCCCGTCCGGGCCGAGATCGACCACGCCGGTCTCGGTGACGCCTTCGGCGGGAAGCTCCAGCTCGACCGGAGCAATGTCCCTCTTGGCGCTGAGGTCTTGCGAGTTACGGGTGACCCGGCTGGCCAGCCAGGCAGGGGCCGGGAGGATGCCTTCGGGAGCGGCGACCCGATAGCGGGGGCTCATGCGCTGGCGGAGGGCAGCAAGGGCCAGCCGGTCCAGTGAGATGCCGTCCCGCCGCCCGAGGGCCAGCAGGACGGTGGCCACCGCGATGGGGATGGCAAGGACCGCGAACACCGCCAGCGGCACCACGTCGCGGGTGGCTGCCCAGGTGCCGTAGAGCACGATGCCGGCCACCGTGAGGATGAGCAGCTGGCGGGCGGTCAGGCTGCCCAGGACGGTGTCCTCACGGTCGACGTCGGCGGGGATGCGTACCGGCTGGGTCATTGCCGTTCACCTCCGGAGTTCGGGCGTCGTCCTCGACTGGGTGGCGAAGGGCCGTTGGGGGGTGGGGAGCTGAAGCGCGGTGGAGGTGGAGCGCTGGTGCGTTTCCGCGGGTGCGGAGTGGCGGGATCGGATACCGGTGGGCGGAAGGCCACTGGCGCTGGTTGATCGCGGGTCCGTCGGGGCTGTGCGGGGGACGGATCGGTGGGCGGCTGGAACCGAGGTCGGCCCGGGGGCGTGGTGGGGCGGCCTGCTTGGGCGGATGCGGGTGTGCCGGATCCGGGTGCACGGAAGGAGGGCGAACCGGGTGGTGTCGTGGGCCGGGGCGTGGGGGTCGGGCGCCTGCCGGCCGAGCCGTCGTCGGATGGGCCGGTGGGGGCGCGGAAAGTAGGCATCCCCGGCGGGCCGATCTGCGGACCGAACCGGGGGGTTGCTCCAGGTACGGGTTCGCGGAACAGGGCCGGTCCGGGCGGGCGGCGCCGGATCACCGGCGGGCTGGCCGCCCGCGTGCTGCGGCGGGTCCGAGCGGGGATGGGTGTGCTGTTCCTGCCGGTGCGGGACCGCGATGCCGCACCGGCGGCGCTGACTGAGTTCATGCCGCGCAGTGCTCCGAAGGTTCGGGCGGCGATGTAGGTGCGCACCAGGCTCCCGGTGAAGGAACGCCGGTGGCTGCCGCGGAGAGAGCCGAGAATCCAGAAGGGGATCTTGAAGAGGATGTACATCAGGGCCAGGGAGACGATGAGGTCGACCAGGCCTGACTTGTTGGGGCCGAGCAGGGTGAAGCCGTCGGAATCCAGGAAGACGCGCAGGGCGGTGACCAGAGTCAGGGACTGGGCGAGCTGGACGGCCAGCAGGCCGAAGAAGCAGCGCCACCACCAGCGGGCGATGCCGTCGGTCTGCGGCAGGGCGTGGCACATCAGGGCCAGCGGTGCCCCGGCGATCATGATCATGGTCAGAGCGACGCGTACGGCATAGGTGACCAGGAGTGCGACCAGCATCCCGGCGATGAACACCTGCATGAAGATGATGAAGATGCCGCCGTTGATGGAGCTGAGGATCAGGTTGCGCAGCGTCTTCGCGGCGCTGTCCTCGTCCACGCCCTCACCGAGTACGGCTCGGGACAGGGCGTTGGCGATGGCGATGGCCTTGTTGGCGACGAACAGGGACAGGGCCGCGGCCAGGAAGCCCAGGACGATACGCGGGGCGATCTCCTTGATGGAGTAGTGGGTCTGGACGGACTGGTAGGCCATCACCACGATCCCGGCGATCATGATGAGCATGCCGTAGCAGGCCAGCATGATGTGCCAGGAGTTCGACCACAGCTCGCCGATGCGCGGTAGTTGGTCCAGGGTCGGGGTGGACAGCAGGGTTTTGCCGAGGAGGTCCAGCAGCGGGTTGAGCGCCTTGGTGACCAGGCCCTTGAAGAAGACGGTGATGGCGGCGTTGATCCCGTCGACGATCCAGCCGACGACACCGCCAGGGTCGCCCCCGTCACCGTCGCTGCTGTCCGGTTCTTCGGTCGGCAAGGGAGCGGAGCTGGCCCCGCTGCTACTGGGCTGCGGAATGCAGTCCGACGGCGACGACCCGCCCGACGGAGAAGCACACGGATCCCCCTCGGTCGTCGAAGGCGCTGCGGTGGGAACGTGAGGAATCCCCGGTGAAGAGCCCCAGGACGACGCACTCGGCGCCGGACTGCGGGGCGCGGCTGAGGCGGTGCCGGAAGGGTCAGGGGAAGGCCCGCCGGGTGCGGCCTGCGCACCCGACGCCAACAGCCAGCCGAACAGCACCGCGAGGGCCACCACCACGAAGCCCGAACCCAGGGCCCGCATCCGGACCACTGCCCGGCGAGAGCGCGCTCCGGAGGCCGTGTGGAGCGCGCCGTACCGGCGGGCCACGGGCGGAGGGGGTAGTGGGGCGGTGGGCATCAGGCACCCACGATCCCTTTGAAGATCTCCACCACCAGCGGCGCCAGAGTGGCCAGCCCGTACCCGTAGCCGGCGCTCTTGAACGAGGACTTGGCCTTCTCGACTTCACCCGGGTCACCTGCGGCCAGGATGTACCGCACGCCCCCGACGGTGAGGAACAGGGTTGCCAAACCTGCCAGGATGCCCATGATCCAGTTGCGGAGGTTGTCCAGGACGGTGTTGATCGACTTGGCCAGCGCCTGGACCTGTACCGGCTCGGCCTGTGCCGCCGACGTCAGCAGGATCGACACCGCGACAACAAGGCAGACGATCAGCAGGAACCGCCCCGCCCACGCAGCCAGGCGTTGCGCGGAGCGTTGCTGGCCACCCTGATGGGCGCGGGTGGTGCGATCGCGTCGGCAGCGGCGGGACAGCGATGATGTCAGGCGCATCGAGGCACCTCCGGAGACGGCATGGACGATGCGGCGGGTGAACTCCCCCCGCACCCGAGAAGGCCGGTCCTGGGCCGCGGATTGGACAGCGGCTCCCGAGCTTTCTGCGTGGTGCTCGGCACGGCATCATCTGGCGAATTACTAACGGAGCGTGACGAGCCTGAGCGGAGTTGTCGGGCGGGACGGTCGGGGTCGGCGAGCACGCTGGCGGCCACCGGGTCGTTCGAGTCGGTGTCCCGGGTTTGATCGCGTATGAAGGCGATCAGTCGGCGTTCGGCACGTTGGCGGGCCTTGTATGCGGCGTCGGTCGTGGTCCGATTCGCGACCGCCCAGCCGGTAATGGAGGACTCCTCCAGTCGGGTTGCGCCGATCAGGTCGGCCTCGGTCCGAGTCAGGACCGACTGGCGGACTGCCTGGGCGAGGATGAGGTCCGGGTGTCCCCACGGGGGCCTGGGCGGAGAGGAATGGAAGCCGTGGGCCACTGGTGTGGGGGCGTCCAGGGCTTCGGCCAGGGCAGCGTGCCCGGCACGATAGGCCGCCCATCGCAGCCGCACGAGCACTCGCGGCCGGTTCAGATCGATATCCGCCAGGGCGGACAGAAAGCCGGAGAGGATCTCCGCGTGCACGTCGAACGCGTCGCCGGGATACCGGGCTGCCAGCCACCGCGAGGCGCTTGCCAGGGCGGGCAGCGCCATCCCGGTGCACGCCAGAGTCCAGGTGGCGCCTTCATCCCGGGAGCGCTGCACCAGGTGGGTCCACACGGCGTCGCGGGTGTGGCGGGGGCAGCGGCGCTGCAACATGCGGCGCCGCAACTCATTCAACGGGACCAGGCGGTTGGGCAGACCGGAAAATTTCCGGCCGTCCACCGACAAGGGATCTGGCCCGGTCATCAGCCAGGTAAAGCACTGCCGAGCGGTGTCCAGGGGCAACTGCTGGGTTTGACGGCGATGCGAGCGACGGGCGTGGCGCCTGCCAGTCATGAAACGCCCTCCTTCACACAAGGAGCGAAAACGACGCATCCATGAATTCAGGCAGTCGACAAGAAGTAGCCAAGAGGGCAACAAGGTGCTCACCTTGTGTGCCGTCGACATTGCTAAAGAATTCCTAATTATGGCCTGAAGGTGATCACGTGGAGGCAGCTGGGCACGGCTTCTGATGCCCGCCCTTAGTCGCCCCTTAAGCTGCTTTGACCTGCTGTTTTATGTGCTTGGCAGATGTCCCCTAGTAGTGCGGTAGGCCCGTGAGACCGAGCGTTCCGGGTCCTGCATTCGATGCGGACGGGGGGGGCTCGGAGGCGGAAAGTTTCTCGAAGAAAGCGCGGAGCGCTGCCGAGGTATTGCCTGGGGACCAGTGAAGAACCGGTTTTTCTATCTGTCGGCATCCTGGCGAAGAACCCCAAGAGAGCGTTCGGATCAGGCGCGACCTTAAGGGGCGGGAGGGAGTTCGGCCCGACGGTGTCCAAAACCGGACCGGATCCCGGTCTTCTCTGGTGTCCATGCAGCGCTACGGATCCCAGGAGTACGGGTATGACACGCAACCGACGAGCTACCAGGCCACTCCAAGGCGGAGAGAGGCGACACCAGGACGACCCCTCTGGCCGACGGAACAGCGGGGGCGCCCAGGCCAGTTCGCCCTGGGCCGCACTAAGGGGGCACGGGGCGCGCCCCGGATCGGTCTGGCCGGTCGCATTGGAGCAGAGCCCGGATGCAGACGTCCTCCCCGGGTGGCTTCTGGGGGCCATCGTCAAGATCATCGCCCTCTACAGCGAAGCCGGGCAGCAGGTGCTGCTCCTCGCCCCACCCACCCGCCACGGTGAATCCACAGATGACCCAGAACGTTCTTCAGGCCCGCCTGAGTCAGGACCCGGTCTGCTGACCGGACTGACCGACGCGGCCCAGACCGCGGCCCGACTCGGCCGTACCCTCCACGTGCGCACCGCTCTACCCGCCAAGAGCCGGCTGTCCGATCCCGGACTCACCCACCAGTCGGGGTTCGGACTGCCCCCGCAGCCGCCCGCCCCGACACCGACTCACACCGACTTTCCTACGGACCCGGGCTCGACCGCAGTCGGTCCGGATCGCTACGACGTTGTGATCACGTTCGTCGACCCACGAGACCCCAACTGGGTCCCCGACACACCCTGGCGCAATCTCCTGATGCCGAACGGGTCCGTGGCGTTCATCACCCACAGTGACCACCAGCAGCGGCGCCTGATCGACCCCAGCAGTCTGCTGACGCACACCGCGCACCGCGCGGGGCTCACCGCCCTCGATCACGTGGTCCTGCTGGAGACCCCTGTCCGTCGCAGCGGCCTGACCGCACCGCCGCCTCGCGCGTCGACAGCCCTGTTCCCGCAACGTCAGGCCGATTCTTCGGAGGCGCGCCACATGCGCATCCACTCTGACCTGTATCTGTTCGCGCATCCGCGGGCCGAGGTAGCTGCTGAAGCCGGGGAGGCGGGCTGATGGCTGACCAATTCCCGCCGCTGTGCTGGGTAGGCCCGCCGCTGTCAGTGTGGGCCACCGGACAGCACGATGCGTCCCTCCAGCTCGCGCGTGGCCCCTACGTGCGTGCCACGGTCCAGGACACCGCCCGCATGCCCCCGGCCATCGCCGGCTACGCCATCGCCACATATACTCGCCCCGGCGACACTGTGCTCGACCCGGAGTGCGGAACCGGCACGGTCCTGGTCGAGGCCCTACGCGCCGGACGACATGCCTTAGGGATCACCCGCCACCACCGGTGGCGGGCCATCGCCCGTGCCAACATCACCGCCACCAAACGTGATGGCGCTGTGCCGGATGGAATGGTCCTCGAGAGCCCATCCGACGCCACCGCCACGCGCCGTGCCGGGCTGGCCAGCCACAGCGACCTGCTCCTGACCACCTGGCGTCCCCCTCTGCGCTCGTGCGTGCACTCGGCGGATGAGTTCGGCACCGGCACGGCTGCCAAGGAGGCCGCGGCCACTGACCGTCTCCATGCGCTGCTGGCCTCCTGCCAGGCGCTGATCCGACCCGGCGGCCATGTGATCGTTGTGGTCCCGCGATACCGCAGCGGCGATGTTCTGCTTGACCTGCCGGGTCATGTAGTGCGTGCTGGCTGGGCGGGCGGACTGCTGCCGGTGGAGCGGTGCGTCGCGCTGCTGGGTGAGCTGCGCGGCTCCCACCTCGTAGCGCGCGCCTCGGTGGCCCAGCGCCGCAGCGTCGCTCGCCACGGGCGGGCTCACGGGAAGCCGATCATGCTGACCGCGCACCAGGATGTGCTGATCTTCCAGACCCCGCGGCGGACCGCCGCCGGAGCGTTCTCCGTTCCACCGCCTGGGCCTAGGGACTGTCTTCAGTTGTGATCAATGGGTTTCAGGAGGCTGCTGATCCAGATGGTCGCTGCGCGGAGATGGAGTCCGGCGAGGTAGCTCTCGGGCTTCTTGTCGTAGCGGGTCGCGATGCCGCGCCAGTCCTTCATCCTGTTGATGGCCCGCTCGACCGTGTTGCGGTCACGGTAGAGATTTGCGTCGTGGGTGACGGGCCTGCCGCCACGGCTGCCTTTCTTCCTGCGGTTGGCAGCTTGGTCCTTCTTCTCCGGGATGACCGTCTGGATGCGGCGTTTACGCAGGTGGGCGCGGTTGGCGCGGGAGGAGTAGGCCTTGTCACCGGCCACGGCGGCCGGCCGGGTACGGGGACGGCCGACGGGCAGGCGGACCCGTACCTTGTTCAGGACGGCGATGAACTGGGGGCTGTCGGCGGCCTGCCCGGCGGTCAGAAGGAGCGCCATCGGCCGGCAGTGCCGGTCGGCGGCCAGGTGGATCTTGCTGGTCAGCCCGCCGCGGGACCGGCCGAGCAGAGCGGCCTTCAGCCGGGCCCGCCGTCTGCGGCGGATGCGTCGGCGTTCAGCGCGGGCCGGGTCGCTTTCACCGTCCTGTCCGCCTTGTTCCTCGGACGTTCCCCCTTTTGCGAGGCCGCCTCCTCCAGCGCCGCCAGGGTCTGTTCGCTGACCCGCATGCCGGCCGCATCATGATGGGCCCGTGTGGTGGTGGAATCTACGCTGACCAGGGACATGTCGATCTCGTCCCTGCGGGCGGCCTCGGCGATCGCCTCTTCCAGCAGGGCCTCAAAGATGCCCGCGTCGCGCCATCGCATGAAGCGGTTGTAGACGGTCTGCCAGGCGCCGAACTGCTCGGGCATCTCCCGCCACTGGCTGCCAGTGCGGAACCGCCAGATCACTCCCTCGAACTGCTCGCGCAGCCGCTCGGGGTACGGGCCGAACCTGCCTACCGGCAGAAACGGCCCGATGAACTCCCACTCGCTGTCGGTGAGTTGCGCACGCGTCACAACACAGCCCTACCGGACTGGCACCCGGCCCGTGGCTTGATCACAACTGAAGACAGCCCCTAGCACGCTTCGCCGTCGTGAGCGGGTGGCCGTCTCACAGAGGAGAGCCGCCGCATGATCCTCCGTACTACACGGACGGTTCGTCACCGCTAACACCGGAGACGCGGTCGAGGCGCTGGCCTTGGGCTGCTCGCGTCAGTGAAAACAGATGATCCGGGCATCCCGTGTCCAAGAACGCGTTGAACCTCGGTCTTTTGATGTGAGGGAGGACACCGACCCCGGAGTGCAGATGAGGCTGTTGAACCTGGACAAGATCACGTTGGGTGTGTCGGGGACCTGGGCAGGATTTCTGCGGGATTGGGACCGGACGCTGAGGGCGGGGAACTATCCCGAAACCACCCGCTACAACTACCTTTTGGCCGTGGCCCAGTTGGCGCGATACCTGGATGGTATGGGGATGGAAGGCGCAGAGGGAGCGCAAGATCCAACGAGGGTCAAGAAGCCGCACATCGAGGCATTCCAATCGTGGATGATCAGCAGCCGGTCAGCCTCGACCGCGCTGAACAAGCACAAGGCGCTGCAGCAGTTCTTCAAGTGGTTGACGGTCGACGAGGCAGAGATCGACCGCTCGCCGATGGAACATGTCAAGCAGCCTAGGACCGCCCAGAAGCTCATCCCGATCATGCAGGACGACGACACATCCAAGATCCTGGCCACCTGTAGAGGTAAATCCTTCATACAGGTCCGTGACGAGGCAATCATCCGGTTGCTGTGCAATACCGGTGCGCGCTTGTCCGAGGTCGGCTTCCTCAAGGTGGAGGACATCGATCTGAACACTGACTCGGTCCATTACCACGGGAAGGGCAGCAAGGACCGTCGCGTACGCTTCGGCCACCGAACCGCTCGAGCCCTCAGCCGCTACCTACGGGCTCGTGCCCAGCACAACGGCGCGATGCTGCCGGACCTATGGCTTGCCGACCGTGGCGGTCGGCCACTGGCCCCAAACGGCATCAAGATCATGATCAGGCGACGCGGGCTGGCCGCTGGACTGACCGGTATCCATGCCCACCGCTGGCGGCACACCTTCGCTCACGCGTGGAAGCGGGCCAGGGGTGACAGCGGTGACCTGATGCTGCTGATGGGGTGGACTTCCGATGACATGCCTCGCCATTACGGTGCCAGCGCGGCAGCGGAACGTGCCCAGGAAACCCAAGTCAGGATGGGAATCGGGGACCATGTCTGAACCTTCTCAAAGCCGAGTACCTAAGCCGGGTCTGACCGCACAGCAACGGAGGTACCGGGCGAGGACGGCTGCTCACGCGTCCTGGGCGAACACCAGCGACCGAACGGCTCGCACGGCGGCGGGTACAGCGGCGTTCCTCGAGCGGTTCGAACGCCAGGTGGACCCAGAGCACGCTCTCCCAGCCGAGGTCCGCCGACAGATGGCGGTGCATGCCCGAACGGCTTACATGTTGCGACTCGCGCGCCGCTCCGCTGAGGCGCGGCGTCGAAGGCGCAGCGAGGGATGATCGCGGGATGACGGGCCGCAGGCAGGACGTACGGTGGCCGGGACGCGATCGGATAGAAGTCGGATGTGCGTGTCCCGGCCGCCTGGTGGTGGCGCCAGGGCGCCGCGTGTGGGCCTCGAATAATCGTCGCTCCTGGTCAAGCGGCATATCTGTACTCGTTGATTACGCCGCCGAGGATGCGGGTGTGCAGGGCTTTGCGGCTGGCCGGTTCCAGTACTGGAGGTGGTTGTCCGTGAGCTTGGGGAGGCAGTTGGTAGTTGGCATCGGGCCCGGTGGGGGCGGTGCGCTGGCCTGGAACACGGCGTCGAAGGCGTCGGTGTACTTGCTGTCGCGGTCCCGGATGAGGAAGCGCAGCGAGTCCGTGCGTATGTCCAGGTCGGTGGCGAGGTTGCGGGCTTGCTGGGTGGCCCAGGCCGCGGTCGGGTGTGCGGTGACGTCGGCGATGTGCAGGCGCCGGGTGCGGTGCTCGAGAAAGATCAGAGCGTAGAGACGTTGCGGGCTGATGGTGTCGATGTGGAGGAAGTCGCAGGCGATCAGGCTGGTGGCCTGCGTGGAGAGGAACTCGCGCCAGGTTGGGCCGGCGCGGCGGGGCGCGGGGTCGATTCCTGCGGTGTGGAGAATCTGCCAGGCGGTGGAGGCGGCGATCGGGTGTCCGGGCCGGGCCAGTTCACCTTGAATCCGGCGGTGGCCCCATCGGCGGTTCTCGTGGGCGAGGCGCGGTGGGAGGTTCTTGACGGCGGCCTGTGTGGGCGGCCGTCCGGGACCGCGGCGTCGTCGGGAGTAGTCCCGTCGGCGGGCGACGAGGTTGCGGTGCCAGGCCGACAGCGTGCTGGGCGCGATGGGGAAATCCTTGGCCCAGCGGCGGCGGGGGATTGGTGAGGACAGGGAGGCGAACCACAGGCGGTTCCGCGGGTTCGTACCGTGCTCGTCCTTGTAGTTGGCGTCGTAGCACGGCGTTTTCATGGCGCAGGACCAGAAAGTTCGGCTTCCTTCGAGGTGTCCCGCCGCAGAAACATCGTCGGGACGGAGAGAAGGCGTCGAGTCACCTGGTACAGGAGCGACACGATTCCCATCATGTCGCAGCCCTCTGCACGCCGGGTGGGGCGTTTCACCAGCAGCGATGAATAACCGAGCCCCACAGGCACGGTCGCTGTCGGTGAAGCTCGGCTTGCCGACCTGACGCTGCAGGACCAGCAGTTGGTGCCGGAGGACGAGGATCTCGGTGTCCTTTTCTCTGTCGCTCATCGGCAGGAGGCGTAGGAGCGCCAGGGCGTTGGTCGTGGCGAGGTAGGGCAGGCGCAGCGGCACGACAGATCATGATGCCGCCCCGGCCCTTAGCGGGTGAAGGCACTTGGGCGAATGTCGAGGAGAACCGAAGATCCGTGATCAGGCTACCGACCTGCGTGGATGATTTATCGGCACCCGCAGGTCCGTGAGACGGCCGCCGCGGAGCGCAGGACCCGGGATCCGGTCCGGGACGGGGCAGCTGCCATCTGCTCCTCGCGCTCACTGGGAGCGGCGCGGCCGCTCGGCGGATCAGGATGGAAGGAAGTCTACACGAGGTACTAGCGTAACGAGACTAAGGTCTATACAGTCTCGCTATAGAAGTTACCGGGAGCTGATTGCGGACCGGTATGTAACTGCGCCGCACGTCATGTGCGAAGCGCTTTTCCTGGGTTGCCAGGGAGGTGGTCTGAATATGGTTGGAAGGAAAGATGTCGCCGCTGTCGGGTATGCGGAGACCCCGGCGGTCCTCCGCTCCGGACGGTCCTCCTACGACCTCGCCGCTCGAACAGACGCCTTGGCCGAGGCCCTCGGCCCGTAGGGGGTGCGACAACTGGTTGCCCCGGGCCGCGACAGCGGCGATCCCGAACACCTGGAACGCCGAGGCATTAGCGCGGCTGGGGTGAACGCGGCGTTTGCGAGCACCGGTGCGACAGCAATTTTGGCGAGAGAGCACCGAGGCGATCCATGCACGGGGCGGGCCCGCTTCTCCGGTGGGTAGGGCTCTGCGCCGAGCCGCCATCGGCTCGCCAGGCGAACTCACGCCGCTGACGCGATGGTTATCGTCCGTGTGCGTTGCATTTAATGTTCGATCAGTCCCGGAGTGCACCCACCTCCGTGCCATTCGCGGCTGAGGCTTCCCCAGGGCTGCCCCGACACCTATCAACGGGAGCTCCTTGTGCTCTTCGCATCCGACCCCACTACCGCCCTCCGGGCCGGACGGCGGCTGTCGCTCGCCCTCCAGCTGGCACGGACGGCGCGACGTACCCCCACCGCCCCGGTCCTGCGCTACGAGGGGCGGGAACTGAACTACGCATCCCTCGACGCCCGGGTCAACCAACTGGCGCGAGCGTACGCGGAGCGCGGTGTTCGATACGGCGACCGGGTCGCGGTACTCATGAACAATCGGCTCGAGGTGGTGGAGGCCTGGTTCGCGGCACTGCGGCTGGGAGCCGTCGCCGTCCCGGTCAACTTCCGCCTGGTAGCAGCCGAGGTGGCCCATGTGATCAGCGACTGCTCGCCCTCCCTCCTAGTGGTCGAGGAGCGCCTGGCCGAGACCGCGCTCGAGGGCCGCCGGATCGCCGGCTCCGACTGCCCGGTGCTCCACCTGGGCCCCGGCGACGCCGCTCCGGCAGGCACCGAGGACTACACCGCGGCGCTGGCGGCCACCTCCGACGCGTGCGTAGTGGTCGATGTCCCGGAGAGTGATCCAGCCTTCCTGATGTACAGCTCGGGCACCACCGGCCGCTCCAAGGGCGCCGTGCTCACCCACCTCAACCTGATGGCCAACGCTGCCAACTCGGCTGAGAGCCAGCCCATTCTTCCCACCGACCGCGGTCTGCTGAACGTCCCAATGTTCCACATCGCCGGGGTCGACACCCTGGTCAACCACCTGCTCGCGGGTGCCTGCACGGTGCTCGGTGGCACCGGTGGCTTCGACTCCGTCAAGGTGGTCGACCTGCTGGAGCGGGAGCGGATCACCAGCTGCTACCTCGTCCCCAGCCAGTGGAAGGCGATCTGCGAGGTCCCGGGCATCCGCGACCGCAAGCTGGCGCTGCGCAGCCTTGGCTGGGGTTCCTCCGTGGCGCCGCCGTCCGTGCTGGAGGCGATGAACGAGACCTTCCCCGGAGTGCCGATCAGGAGCGTCTTCGGCCAGACCGAGATGTCCGCGGTGACCTGCGTCCTGGGCGGCGACGACGCCGTGCGCAAGCTCGGCTCGGTCGGCAAACCGGTCCGCCATGTAGATGCGCGGATCGTCGACGAAGCCATGCAGGACGTGCCGGTCGGCGAGGTCGGTGAGATCGTCTACCGCGGCGCCAACCTCATGCAGGGCTACTGGAACAACCCCGGGGCCACCGCCGAGGCCTTCGCGGGCGGCTGGTTCCACTCCGGGGACCTGTGTCGGATGGACGACGAGGGCTACATCTACGTGGTCGACCGCAAGAAGAACATGATCGTCTCGGGTGGCGAGAACATCTACTCGGCTGAGGTCGAGGCCGCCATCGACAGCCACCCCAAGGTCGCCGAGGTGGCCGTAGTGGGCATCCCGCACCCCAGGTGGGTGGAGACCCCCCGCGCATACGTGGTGCCCAGCGACCCGGCCGACCCGCCGACCGAGGACGAGATCATCGACCACTGCCGCGCGCGGCTCGCCTCCTACAAGAAGCCGACCTCGGTCGTCGTTCTCGACGTCCTACCGCGGAACGCCGCCGGCAAGGTCCTCAAGATCCGCCTGCGTGAGTCCGCCAGGGGTTGACGGGCCATCACCCCGTGTCGCCAGTACCACACCGTCATGGAAGAAGGACTTCACCGATGGGACGCACCGCCGACGGCGCCTGGGCCGAGACCTGGACCCCGCCCACCTACACGGTCGACCAGCATGGCAAGGTCGTGGGCGCGGTCAACGACCGCACGCCCAACAACTGGGGCCGATGGGGCGAGCTCGACGAGCGCGGCACGGTCAACTTCATCACTCCGCAGATGGTGGCGGATGCCGCAGCCCTGGTTCGGACCGGCCGCGCCATCAGCTGCGCCATCCCCCTGGATTCCCAGGGCCCGGTGCACCCCTCGCGCCCTGGCCTGATGCACTTCTACGGGTACACCGGCGCAGACCACGTCGCCGGCAGTGTCTTGGGGCGCCGCACCCGGACCCAGGCCACGGACGACTACCTGCTGATGCCGCTCCAGGGCTCCACCCAGTGGGACGGCCTGGCCCACATCGGCTCCGGCGACATGCTCTACAACGGCTTCTGGATCGGCAACGTGCAAGCCTACGACGGTGCCCGCCGCTGTTCCGTCCACCAGCTCAAGGACCGCCTCGTCGGCCGTGGCGTCCTGCTCGACCTGCCGGGCCACCAGGGCGTCGACCGATTGCGGCCTGGCCACGGCATCACCCCCGAGCAGCTGGATGCCTGCGCCCAGGCGCAGGGCGTGGAGATCCGTACCGGCGACATCCTGCTCGTCCGCACCGGCCATGTGCCGTGGTTCTACGCGCTGAAAGACAAGAGCAAGTTCTGGGCCGCGGGCGCGCCCGGGGTGGCGATGAGCACCGTGGAGTGGTTCCACGCGCGGGAGATCGCCGCGCTCGCCATGGACAACGTCGCCGTCGAGGTCGAGCCTTTCGAGGACGCGTCCGGCACCTCCTACCCCGTGCACAACCGGCTGATCCGCGACCTCGGGCTGACCCTGGGCGAGATCTGGTGGTTGGAGGAGCTGGCCGAGGCCTGCGCCGAGGAAGACCGCTGGGAGTTCCTGCTCTCCGCGGCCCCGCTCAATGTCACCAACGCTTCCGGCTCCCCGCTGAACCCCCTCGCCGTTCTCTGAGCGACTAGCCCCCAACCCCGTGCCAGATGCCGCCCGGCACACCGCGACCCCCGGCGGTCACACCGCGAACAACGACCCACCCTTGATGCACTGGACGGTGATGAGATGTCAGTCGACCTTCACAAGCTCCGCGAGCGGATGCGGGCCTTCATCAACGAGGAAGTGATCCCGGCCGAGAAGGTGCTCGGCATCGCCAGCCCCGACGCCACCGCCACCCTCAAGGCCCTTCAGGCACGGGCCAAGGAGCTCGGCCTGTGGGCGCTCGGCCACCCGGCCCACCTCCGCGGCGGCGGCCTGCCACTGTACGACTTCGCCCTGATAAACGAGATCATCGGGCGCTCGGAATACGGCCAGGCCGCGGTCGGCACGAACAGCATGCAGGACTCGATCATGCTCGACCTGTACGCCTCACCGGCGCAGCGCGAACGCTGGCTGAAGCCGATGGTCAACGGTGATATCCGGCCCAGCGTCGGACTGACCGAGCCCGAGGTGGCCGGCTCCGACCCCACCCGGATCCGCACCACCGCGGTGCTGGACGGCGACCAGTGGGTGATCAACGGCCACAAGTGGTTCACCTCCAACGCCAACGTGGCGGCCTTCACCACCGTCTTCGCCCGTACCGAGGGCGAGGAGGCCACGCCGCACCGCGCCATCTCCGCGATCATCGTGCCGGCCGGCACTCCCGGCCTGGAGATCAGCCGCGTGGTGAAGACCATGGGCTCCACTCAGGGCAACCACTGCGAGCTCCAACTGCGCGACGTTCGCGTACCCGCCGACCACCTGCTCGGCGAGCGCGGCGCCGGCTTCACCATCGCCCAGCGCCGCCTCGGCCCCGGCCGCATCTTCCACTGCATGCGCTGGCTCGGCCAGGCGCAGCGCGCCTTCGAGCTCATGGTGGAGCGGGCCAACAGCCGCTACGCCCACGGCTCGCTGCTCGCTGAGAAGGGCGAGATCCGCCGTTACATCGCCGAATCCGCGGCCGAAATCCAGGCCTCCCGGCTGATGACCCTGGATGCCGCCCGCCGCTACGACCAGGACGGCCGGGCCCTGGTGGAGATCAGCATGGTCAAGTTCTGGGGCGCCCGGGTCCTGCACAATGTGATCGACCGTGCCATCCAGGTGCACGGCGCACTCGGTGTCACTGAGGACACCCCTCTGGAGTCCATGTACCGCCACGCCCGCTACGCCCGAATCTACGACGGCCCGGACGAGGTCCACCGCATGGTCGTCGCCCGCAAGCTACTCGCTGACCTCGACGCGGCCCCGTGGGCGGGGCTCCCGGCATGAGTGAGCATGACGAGGCCGACCAGACCGCGGCACGCCTCCAGGCCCGGCTGGCCGAGGTCTGGAACGTTCCCGTAGCCGTTCAGGGCCTGCGCCGCCTCTCCGGCGGCGCCAGCCGGCACACCTGGTCCCTGGAAGCCGGCCCAGTCGGCGGGACGCCGCAGCCGCTGATCCTGCGCTGCGACCCGCCGGCGCGGCCCCGGCCCGAGCTGATGGCTCTGGAACGCGCGGCGCTGACAGCCGCGGCCTCCGTCCGGGTACCGGTGCCCCGGGTCGTCGACCACGGCGACGGCCAGAGCGGCGGCGAGGCCGCCCTCGGCCAGGCGTACCTGCTCATGGAGCGGGTCGACGGTGAGACCATCCCGCGCCGGCTGCTCCGCGACGAGCGGTTCGCCGCCGTACGCCCGAAGCTGGCCAGGGAGTTCGGCCGGATCCTCGCCCGGATCCACTCGATCCCGAGGGAGGCCGTCCCCGGCCTGCCCGACGGGGACCCGTTGGAACAGCTGACCGCCATGTACCGGGCCCTCGACGAGCCGCGCCCGGCCATTGAGCTCGGCCTGCGCCGGCTGGCCGAGAACCGCCCGCCCGCCCGCCCGGCGGCCGTGGTGCACGGCGACTTCCGCAACGGCAACCTCATGGTCAACCAGGACGGCGTACGGGCCGTCCTGGACTGGGAACTCGTCCACCTCAGCGACCCGATCGAGGACCTCGGCTGGCTGTGCGTCAAGGCCTGGCGCTTCGGCAGCGCGGACCCGGTGGGCGGCTTCGGCCCCCGCGACGAGTTGCTCGAGGGCTACGCCGAGGTTGCCGGGATCCGCCCGAGTGACGACGAACTGCACTGGTGGGAGGTGTTCGGCACGGTCCGCTGGGCGGTGATCTGCCGCAAGCAGGCCGAGCGCTACCTCTCCGGGGCAGACCGGTCGGTCGAGTTCGCCGTGCTGGGGCGGCGGGTGTGCGAGCAGGAGCACGACATCCTGTTGTCCCTGGGAGCGACCGGGCCCGGCGCCGTACCCGACGTCCTGGCCGGATGGGAGGAGACCGAGCCGGCCGCGCCGCACGACCGGCCGGGCGCCGGCGCGCTGCTCCAGGCTGTCCACGGCTTCCTCACCGAGGAGGTGGCGGCGGGCTCCGATGCCCGGCTGCGCTTCCTGGCCAGGGTGGCGGCTAATGCCGTGGCGATAGCCCGCCGCGAGGCCCTGCTGGGACCCGGCCATGACCAAGTCCATCAGGCCCGGCTGGCCGTCCTGGGCTGCGCGGACGACCGCGAGCTGGCAGAGGCGATCCGGGACGGCTCGTTGGACGGGCGCTGGGAAGAGGCCGTGGACACGGTGCGGCGCTCCATCATCGACAAGCTGGCCGTCGCCAACCCCGACTACGCGGTCCAGCCAGCGGGATGACCGGCAAGGGAACCAGTCCAGCCCATGAGCTGTGATGGAAAGAGTTGTGGCCGTCCCGATGGTCTGAGGAGTCGAGAATGGCATCAGAACCGGAGAATGTGCTCAAGCCGAGCGTGTGGCTGAGGCCGCTCCCGGGTGGTGGCCGGTCCGCAGCGAGCACAGTTCCTCGCGGCGCAGAGCCGCGTCGTAGGCCAGGGCGAGCTTCACGCGGTTGCGTACCGACTCATTCTTGGCGACCTCCAGGACGCGTAGCCACCGCTGTTCTCCGGGAATCCACGGCAGCTTCGCCAGCCGGGGCACCAGGCCGCGTTGCTGACCACCGTTCCGTCGGCCGGGAGCGTAGCGCCCCCGGCCGACCGGGTTGAATTCCCGCAGCCCCTCTTCCATGAGAAAGTCGTAGAACAGGCGGACCGGCACCAGCCGCCGCTGGATCGTCGCGTTCGCCAGCCCCGCGCCTGAGTCGATCGAGATCACATTCGCACCCCGGCGATGCGGTTGCGAGCTCAACTCCCGTACGTAGACGGCGGTATGGGAACCGTTCGCGGTAACCGGGTCGACATCCTCTCGCTCGCACATCAGCAGGTACTCGGCCAGTCCCCGGCCGTGCACTGGTCACTTCTCCGTGAGCACCGTCGTGCCGCTCAAGTCATCTCCCAAGTCCTTGGTTCCACCGGGGAGACATGACCACTCCGGCAGATTCCACATAACTTTTAAGATGCTCAAACGCCAGATGTTCGGCCGCGCCAGCCTCGATCTTCTACCTGTCGACTGAACTACGTGTGGCGTTTTCGCAGGGGAGTCGCTGCCTATCTGCGGGATTTGCAGGGGGCCGGGAAGCCGTCGGCGACAGCACCCCCGTACGGGATGGACTTGCTGCGCTGGTTCCGGTTCTTGTGGGCCGCCGGTGATCCGTGGGAGCGGGCGACGCGCCTTGAGCCACGGGACTTCTCCCGGTGGTTGCTGGTCGCTGGGCAGCCGAAGCGTTCGCACTGGCGCTCTCGGGATGTCGCGTTGTGGAGTGCCGGCGGGAAGCCGTACGCGGCGTCGGTTCGCGCGCACAGCGAGACGGTGCTGCGGGGCTTCTACGACTTCCACCTCGATGCGGGCACGGGGCCGATCCTCTCGATGTCACCCGTCGCGTCGGCGATCGCCTGGGCGTGCTGGGGCAGCCGCTCCCAGGTGCCGTCGGCAGACCACCGGCTGTGGCGTTTGTGAATGTCTGCCACGGGCCGAAGCGAGCGGGCAGCTGACGCCACTGACAGCCGGTACTCAGCCGGTGAATGATTCCGTTGATCACCTGTCGGTGGTCCTGCCAGCGGCCGCAGCGGTTGTTGCTCTTGGGCAGCAGAGGCTCCAGCACTGCGCACTCGTCATCGGTGAGATCCCCCCTGCTGAGCACGCCACTGCCTCCTCTTTCAGGCGACGTTCGCGTCCACGAACTGGTCGGCGACGCTGCGGGGCTCTCGGCCCAGCAGCTCGGCGAGCAACGGATCGACGCCCGCGAAGCGGCATTGTCGGGCGGCCTGGAAGGTGGTGAGCGTCATCCGCGCCATCGCCTCCGGAGTACCGGCGGCGACCTGGTCCGCGATCCATGCCTCGTCGTCCAGCGTCACGCGCGTGACCTCACGGCCGCTGACCTTCGATGCCATCACGGCGACGTCGTCGAACGTCACCGCCTGGCGGGCGGTGAGCGTGACCGGACCGTCGAAGGCCTGCTCACCGGCCAGGATGACCGCTGCCGCTTCGGCGGCATCGGCGCGGTCGGTCCAGGACACCGGCCCGTCGGCCGGGGCGGCGATGGTGCCGGTCTGCTGCCAGGGACCGAGGAGCCAGGCGAGGCTGTGGGCGTAGAAGCCGTTGCGCAGCGCGGTCCAGGCGACGCCCGAGTCGGCCAGGAGCTGCTCGGTGGCGGCGTGGTCACGCGCCGGGTGGAAGGGGCTGTCGGCGCCGGCGCCCTGGTGGCTGGTGTAGAGGATGCGCCGGGCTCCAGCTGCCACGGCCGTCTCGATGCCGACGCGGTGCAAGGCGACAGCATCGGTGTGCGGGTCGTTGGAGGAGACGAGCAGGACCTGCTCGGCACCCTCGAAGGAGTGCTGCAGCGAGGCTGGGTCGTCGTAGGAACCCTGGCGTACCCGCACGCCGAGGTCGGCGAAATGCTGAGCTTTGGCGACATCGCGGACGCTGACGCCGATTCTCTCGGCGGGCACGCGCTTGAGGAGGTGTTCGACGGTGGCGCCGTTCAGGGCACCGGTCGCTCCGGTGACGACGATCATGCGGGTCTTCCTTTCCTTCCTGCGGTGCGCCGGGCGCAGGCGGGGTGGTGTCAGTGGCTGCGCAGGAGCGGCAGGAGGATGTCGTCGACGAGATGCTCGATGAACGCCTCGTCGCACGGCTCGCCCGCGATCACGATGCGGTGGACGATCACCGCCGGGGCGACCTCGGCGAACAGTTCGGCAGCCCGGGCAGTCAGCTGCTCTCCGTGCTGGATGGCCTTGCGGAGGGGCTCGTCGGTCATCGCGGCCTCGTCCCGACGCAGAATGCGGCGCATCTCCTCCGCCAGGCGCGCGTCGCTGCGCATACCGGCGAACAGTGCCCCCAGCAGGCCGATCTCCTGCTCGGCGATCTGCCGGCCCAGCCAGGTGACCAGCCCGAGGAGGTCTCCTCGCAGGTCACCTGCGGCAGGCACGGGAGGTGTGTCGCTCGAGCGATGCTCGACCGCGGCCGCGACCAGTGCGGCCTTATCGCGGTAGCGCCGGTAGATCGTCGTCTTCGCTGCCCCTGAACGGCTTGCCACCGCCTCCATGGACAGCTGCTCGTAGCCCACCTCGATCAGCAGTGCCAGCGTGGCATCAAGAATGGCCAGGTCACGACTGGTATCACGCGGGCGCCCCATGACGGAGGGTCCAACCGTACCGCCACTTCCCGAGCCACTCGATGCACTGGCCACGCCTACCCCTACTTTCGATACGCTACCGTTGCGTATCGAAAGTAGCCCAGAAGACAGACCTGTGGCAACTCGTCGAGGAGACAGGGCCTAGTTCAGGGAATTCGCAAACGCGCGCACGGCGTCGATGAAGACGACCGGGTAGACCGCGTCCAGCGGGCGGGTGCGCCATTCCGCCATCGACTCCAGGGCCTTGTCGGCCCGGTAGCCGTTGCGCATGTTCCCGCCCGAGCGCGCGCCCCGCCCGCCAACCTGGCCCGGCCTCGTCGGCCAGGTGCTCGTCCATCTCGGCCTCAGGGCAGCCCGCATCAGCCGCTGGGCCGGCTCGGGCAGCAGCCCGCCCTCGCCCATCAGCCGCAGTCCGTCACCGCGGACCTTCTCGGCCGCGAGCGCGGCCAGCTCCTCCAGCGACTCACGGGACAAACCGTTCTGCGACACCCGAATCGACTTCATGAGGAGTTCAATGCGGTAGCGAAAGGGCTGCAGCAGGGGCAACGGACCGTGCGCCGGGTAGCGCTTGAGAAGGAGTCCGCCATCGAGCAGCAGGTGACCCTCGCCCGCCGAGACCCGGGTGGTGGGGAGAGCAGAGGTTCGTGCGGTGGAGTTCTCGATCGGGAACCACACCCCCAGGGCGGAGATCTGCACGGGGCCCGGCGGACGGAGGCAGTGGGTGTGAGCTGCGGGCGGAGACCAGGCGTGCATCACGGGAGATCACCCGGAACCCGGTCCCGCATTCCGTGCTGGTGGCCGAGACGACCACGCGGGTCGGAATCGCGACGTCCATCGCGTTCGCTCGCCCTCTCCGCGCAGGCCCATGGTGACCGCAGCGGCCGCCCACCGGGGAAGTACCGGAAGAACGTGCACTTGGACAGTCCGCCGCACCGGCGATCTCGTCTACGGTGATGGCGTCGAAGCTCTTCTCAACGAAGAGCTCCAGCGCCACATGCATAGTTTTCCGGCGCGCAGGGCCTTCCGCGCGCGTATCCGCGCGCCGTCCCCCTGTGCTACTGACACCCGTCGGATGTAGCCGCATGGCTTGGGCCGGTGCGGACCACGTCGGCCACACCGGCATGCACCTCAGCTCGAGGCGTGGCCGTTGGCTTCGAGCGACACCGGCTCCCACGTCTTCCAGGTTTCGAGGCGCTGCTGGTAGATGCCGGGCACGACCTGCGTCGGCATCAGTCCGAACAGGACACGCAGTGGTGGCTCCTCCGCGTCGACCACCTTCAGGAGGGCAGGCCCGGCCGCAATGGGGTCACCGGTGAACTCGGCCGGCGTGTTCCTCTGCTGCTCGGCGAATGCCGCGCGCAGGGCGTCGTACTGCGGCTGCGGCTCGGCGCGCACGGCCGAGTTGCCCGCCCAGTCGGTGCTGAACCCGCCGGGCTCGATGAGCGTGACAGAGACGCCGAACGGGGCGACCTCCTGGGCCAGGGACTCCGAGAGCCCCTCCAGCGCCCACTTGGAGGCGTGGTACCCGCCGAGGGTGGGGAAGGCCGCGATCCCGCCGACCGTCGAGATCTGCACGATGTGGCCCGAGCCTTGCTCGCGCAGGATCGGCACGACGGCCTGCGTCACGTGGAAGACGCCGAATAGGTTGACCTCGAGCTGGTCCCGCAACTGCTGCTCGGTGATCTCCTCGATGGCGCCGAACAGGCCGTAGCCGGCATTGTTCACGACGACGTCCAGCCTGCCCAGCCGCTCATGCGCGGTGGTCACCGCGGTGCCGACGCCCGCGCGGTCGGTCACGTCCAGGGACAGCGGAATGATGGCGTCCCCGTAGGCGTCCACGAGGTCCTTCAGAGCCTCGGTATTTCGGGCGGTCGCGGCCACCCGATCGCCGCGCCCAAGCGCGGCGGTGGCGAACTCGCGGCCGAAGCCCCGTCCGGCACCGGTGATGAACCAGGTCTTGCTCATGCTCCACTCCTTACTCTGATTGTGTGCGATGGACGACGACACTGGCAGCCAGCGTCGTCACCCGAAGATGGGCACCAACCTCGACATGCAGCAGGCGGGCGTTTTCCGGGGCCGCCGTTATGGTCGTCCAGCGACGCTCGGCGGAACTCATCTCGCCCGAGGAGCGCTGCCTCGATCTCGTATCAGGACTTCTCGTCCGGGAGCCGTTCCGGCATCGGATGCGTGGCCCCGGTACGCCGAGCGGCTCAAGCGCCTCGGGGTCCGGGCCGAGCATCGCCACGTACGTGCTGCCCCGAGCGGCCGCCTGCCACGCGCGTGCTGTCGACCGACGGTAGTCCGCTCTCGGGAGGCTCTGCGCGGCAGGTGAGAGGGAGGGGCCACGCGGACTGCCGCGGTCGCAGTCTGACCACGACCACAGTCCGCTGAGTCCAGCCCGGCCTCCGAGGGCACGTGAGAACTGGTGTAATGCGCCGGTTGTGAAGGTTCAGGCACCTCCACACTGGGCATCCGCGCTGACGAGATCAACCCCGGCGCCGCACGGCTCCGAGGAGGAAGCCGTGGAGATCGCGGACACCGCCGTTACAGTCTTGCGGGGCGCCGCATTCGAGGAGGAATCGCCCGGGTGCTGCGTGGCGTTGGTTGCGAACCGATAGGTCGGCCGAAGGACGCCCAGTTAGCTCTGCTAACGGACCCGGCGCACCGGGAGTTCTGTCAGAAGATTGATGTAGTTGGACCAGCCGCGGCGCGGTTCGCCCGCGAGCTCGAGCCGCACTCCGCGGGACCGGAGCTCCTCCCAGAGGATCGTCAGCTCCAGTTTTGCCAAGTGGGCGCCGATGCAGCGGTGCACGCCGGTGCCGAAGGCCAACGTGTCCGTCTCGGGACGCCCCGGATCGAAGCGGTCCGGGTCGGAGAAGACCGCCGGATCCCGGTTCGCGGCGGTGTAGTAGAGGACCATGACGTCGTCCTTGCGGATCTGTTCCCCGGCGAAGGTCAGGTCCCGGGTGGCGGTCCGCGCCATCTGATACACCGGGCTGATGAGCCGGATGTACTCGTCGACGACGCGGCCCGTCCGGCCCTCCTCCACGGCCTTGTCGGTGATGGCCGCGATCTCCGGGTCCTCCAGATACATCCGCATCGACTGACCGATCGTCGTATGCGTGGTCTCGAAGCCCGCGGCGATCATGACGAACATCCACTGGAGGTACTCAGCCTGGTTGATCTCGCCGCGTTCGACGCACCGGCTCAACTCGGTGAACATGTCGTCCCCCGGGTGGGCCAGCTTGACCTTCTGCATCTTTGCGGCGTACTCCGTGATCTCCTCGAGCAACGGGATGATGCGGTCGGACGTCCCCTCACCCTCCTCGAGCCCCTCGAAATGCTGGGCGGAGTCGAAGAAGTCCGTCAGCAACCGGACGAGGTATGCACGGTCCTCGTGGGGGGCGCCGAGCACCGTGGCGATGACGTACGCAGGGATCGTGCGGGCGAACTGCTCGACGTAGTCGAATTCGGGCCTGCCCTCTACCGCGTCGATCGCCTGGGTGACGACTTCCCGGACCCACGGCTCGAAGTTCGCAACGATCCGTGGGGCGAATCCCTTCGCCGCCGCGCGGCGCAGGTAGCTGTGCCGCGGGGGGTCGGTGAGCATGAGCATGTCCGTCGCCGGGTGATCGGGCGAGTGGTTCGTGTAGGGGAAGGCGGGGCCTCCGGTGGAGGTGAACGTGGTCGTGTCCTTCTCGACCGCGATGATGTCGGCCATCCGGGTCACCGCCCAGTACCCGCCGTTCTTGTTCGCGATCGTTGTGGGGACCCAGTGCAGGCCCGGACGCCGCTGGATCTCGGCCAGGGCTGCACGGGGAACCGCCTCAGCGTAGGTTGCTGGGTCACTGAGATTCGGGATGGGGATGTTTCCTGTCTCCTGGTGGGTCAACGACACGGGTGCTCCTTTTGCAGGATGTGTGTGGCGGTCCTCGCCCGCCGAGTCTGTAGTATTGGACTACCGTCATACAAACTCTGTCAACGGTCCAGCGCTGACCGTTCCGGCCTCATCAGCTCTGTGCCGCCGTCCGCACGCGGCACAGAGCTGGCTCGCCGCCGACGTCGCGAACTGCCCGAACGCGACGCACGCCGAGAGGTCCCCGCTGATGCGAGGGCCGCCTCCGAGGGCGATCGGCAGTCTCGGGCCTGAGGCTGGCGAGCCCATATCCGGCAAGGCCGCTGGCGGCAACCGCAACGAGTGACGAGCTGCTGCGGATGCTGCCCGGATCGGTCTTCCGACCTGAACAGAATGACCATCAGCTGGCCGAGTGCCCCGGCGCACGTCGAGGAGTACATCGAGCCCTTCCGCGAGAGACTCCCATCGCTTCCGCCGGCGCCTGTAGCGGCCAGTCCCGATGTAGCTCTGGGGATCCACACCCCAGTGGCGTGGTGCGGTGGCCCGAGGGACTCGATGAGGCGGCTCGTTCATGAGGGTGCCTGCCTCCCGTGTGCGCCGCCAACGGCACCGTGCCTGCTGTCTCGCGAGTCGTCTCCCTCGCGGCGGCCGGCTGCAGTCCCCCATTCAGAACCGTCTCTTCGTGGCGAGGAGCGTGACCGGAGGTTGACGCCTCAGGAGCCTGCGCTGCCCACGAACGGCTTGTCGTCGGGGCCGGTCGCGAGCGGCCAGGAGTGCCCTGGACTCGGCGCCGGGTGGTGCGCAAGCGTCCGCAGCGCGGTGGAGCGGGATACCGGAACCGCCAGGAAGGCCAGCAGTCGGCGTCAGCCCGGTTCGCTAACTCCCCAATGACCGCGCCGAGTTGGGAGGCCAGACGGACGGCACGGCGCCGATAGCCTTACAGCAGGCCGGGCACCGGCTCACGGAACGTCTGGCGCCCACACCCCGGCACCGGGCACACCATCCGCCGCACCCCCGGACACAAGCACCCGCCGACCGTCCACGGGCACGTCCGCTACCGTCCGCCGGTGGAAGCCATACACCCGCCCCGTCAGCCTCCCACACGCCGGACACGACACCGCCCCGTCCTGGGCCCGAGCTGTCACTCGGATGACCTCGCCCTCGTCCGGCACACCCTCGACGACACGCCGACAGCCCGAAAACACCGGGCCTACAAGCGCGTTGACATCTCTGCCGTGTAGACGCGCTTCAACGCTGCTTGCTCGTTCGGAAAGTGTCCGCGGGCCTTGACCGCTCGCCGACCGGGCGTTGACCGACTCGATCGCATTCGTCGTGCAGACGATGCGGCGGACCTCGGTGTCGAACCGCAGGAACGGGGTGAACTCCTCCCACTCGCTCTCCCACGGCTTCACGATCGCCGGATACTTCCTGTCCCAGGGGTCGGTGAACTCGGCGAACCGGTCCAGCGCGGTCCCTTCGGTGGCGGCGGTGTAGAGGGACTCGAGGAGCTTGGCGATCTTGTCCCAGTCCTGCCGGGCGGCATAGCGGAAGGAGTTCCGCAGCAGGCGCATTTGTGTGGTTGCCATCTGCGGCTTGGTACTACGCGATGGCGTCCTTCCGAATCTCCTGCGGATGCGGAGTCCGACATCTCCTGCGGATGCGGAGTCCGACGCCACTACTTGGACTCCCTTCCTGGACCTTGATGGTCCACAGGGGTGTCGACTCCGCAGGATCAGCTTCGGGAGTGGTTGCCACCGTTTCGAGCTATTGCATACCGGCGACTGGGCAGGCGCTCACGTCCGCCGGGGTGTCATGGGCATGGCCGTCTGGAGCGTCGACGATGGGGAGTTCCTGAATGTCGATCATGAGGTTTCGCGCGTGCTCCATCGCGAATGCCCGGCTGTGCGGGTTGGTGGCGATAACCCTGGTGCCCGCCAGCAGGCCGTCAAAGGCCCGCGAGGCCACCTCCGCGGGTTCCTGCGCGTAGGGCATGATCGCCGCTGCTGTCTTCGGATCCGAGTGGACCCGGGCCCGGACCTTCTCGGTGAGGGTCCAGCCGGGGGCGAGCATTGAGACGCCGATCCCCGAGGGGCCGAGGTCGCGGTGTGCAGTCATCGTCAGTCCGAGGACGGCGTACTTGCTTGCCGTGTAGATGCTGATCGGCTCGACGTGCGGCGGGACTCCCAGCGAGTGTTCGGATCCCGTGTTCAGCAGGTAGGCGGGGTGGCCCGCCGCGGCGGCCTTGTGCAGGGCCGGGGCGAAGGCGTGGATTACGTGGAAGGCGCCCTCCACGTTGACTCGCAGGACGCGGTGAGCGGCTTCTGGCTCCACCTCCTGTAGGCGGCCGAGTGCTGCCGTGCCTGCGTTGTTGCACACGACGTTGACGCCACCGAAGTGTTCAACCGTCTCCGTTACGGCCCGCTGGACGTCGGCCGCATCGCACACGTCTGCGATCGTCGACTCGACGATGGCGCCCTCCCGGCGCAGAGCGGCGACCGTTTCCCCGGCGTCGGTGACGTCCACGATCATCACTCGGGCACCGCGCCGCACTGCCTCGCGGACCAGTGCAAGGCCGACTCCCGTGGCACCGCCGGTTACCACGACCACCGCATCGTTGAGATTCGTCATGCCTTCCTCTCCGTCGGGGCGGATCGCCCGTGATCCCCATCTCTTCGTGCCCTCCGTCGGGCAGGTTTGTATGACGGTATCCAGTACACGGTAATCTCGTCAATCAAAAAATTGAGCTCCCTATCCGTCTCACACGACAACTTGCTTTGGGACCCGACCTTGACGGCAAGCGATCGAGCCCTGCCCGACAGGCCGCGGCCGGGAGGGACGCGGCGTTCGGCGCGCTGAGCGGTCAATCCCTGCCTCCACGCAGCCCCGATTGGGCCGAGCAGCCCATCGGAAAACCATTAAGCGCTATGGCCCGGGGCGTCACAGCCCCGCAGTAGGCAAGACACGAGGCCGGGGAAGCCGGGCGAAGCTCGCCGCGATCAGCGCGGCGGGGTCCACCCGGGCGAAGAGATCACGCAGGGTCCGCTCACCCAGGGGCCGGAAGTGACCGGCGAACGGATGGAACGGGCAGCCCAGGCGCGTCAGCACCGTCTGGTCGCCGCGGCGTGCCTATTCGGCGATCGCCGTCAGGGAGTTGTGGCCTGCGATGGCCATCGCGCACACGCCCACTGTCAGCAGCGTCGCCAATTGGAAGCGCACGCCACGAGTGGTGCGCGGATCGGGCACTTTCTCCAAGGCGCCCAGCAGGCCCGGTGGCGCCATTACCTGCTCAGGGCAAGTGAGCGCGGGTACCAAAATCCGAAACGACGGGCGTAGGCGATGATGAGGCAAAGGGCACAGAAAACCTTGCGGATCTTGAAACATTGAGAACTCCGCAAGCGCCAGCGATCGCCTCCCACTGTGCGCCAGCCGGGCACTCACATGTCCAAAACGGGCAAAGGTGACTATTCCCGGAGTCCTGCCGCTGCCCCTACCCTATATGATGTGTCGGTCATACAAGAACCAAGGGGGTCGGGGTGACAGACGACAATCGTGGACTCCTGGTCGAGCGTCCGGAGCGGTTGTTGCGGGACCGGGTCACCGATGTGGTCCGCGAAGCCATCATGCGCGGCGACTTGAAGCCAGGTCGCAGGCTCACCGAGCGGGAGCTCGGCGAGCTGACAGGGGTGAGCAGGACGTCGCTTCGCGAAGCGCTCCGGAGTCTACAGGCGGAGGGGCTCGTCGAACGGTCCGGGGCTCGGGGGTTGCAGGTCGCAGTGCTGACCGCAGCGGTAGTGAGCGAACTGTACGACGTCCGGGCGCCACTCGAGGCGGCTGCGGTGGAGCTCTTCATAGGGCACGCCTCGGACGCCCAGGTAGTGGCCCTCCGCGCCGCCACGGCGCCATCCAGTTCCGGCGAGTTCGATGATCAGCTCGCGGCCACTCGTAGGTTCTACGCCCTACTCCTCGACGGTGCGGGGAACTCGATTCTTCAGCAGATGTTCGGGTCGATCGAGGCGCGGATCCACGCGCTGCGTCGGGTCTCCCTGCGGATCAGCGGCCGGGCCGAGGCCAGTCGTCGGGAGCTGCTGGAGATCGTCGACCTCATCGAGCAGCGCAACGGACCGGCTGCCGCCGCGGCGGCCCGCGCGCACGTCGCGGCGGCGAAGGCGGCAGCGCTGGCTGCGCTCGAAGGACACGGTGCCGCCTGACGCCTCGATCCGCTGGTCGCCGTGACTACGCGACGGCGCCACCGACGCTGTACGCACGCATAAGCACCATCCGGTTGCGAGGATCCGACCGGGCTACGGTCGTCCCACTCGGCCGACCCGCTTGAATTGATGGCGTTGCCAGCCGGGGTACGGCGAGGTCCGCAGGCTCTCGCTCGCCGCCACATATGATCAGTTTCATCACCCGTACGCCGATAACCATGGGTGACTTGCCAACCGACCGGTAAGCCGGTCTTCCCGAACGCCAACGTCGTGGATACCGGGTCTCCTGTAAGCCACTCGTGGGGAGATTACGGGGAGTCGACACTCCACCGATGGACACTAACGCATGGGAACCGTTGGAGCCTCTCAGGGAGACGACGGCGCTCACCGAGCGGCACCGCGCCCCTGCGAGGTGCGGCCCCGCGTTCGACGACTCGCAAGACGCGACGCCGACTGGACGGTGTCGAGTCGGAGGTACGGGCACGCGTCCTACCTGGCGCCCGTCAGGCAGGGGAGGAGGTAGCGGTGGAACGACTAACTCACATGTGCTAGAGATCTTGGAGCTCACCCGGTCGGTGGCGGGCGCTGTATGCGGCGGACTGTTCGCCAGGCTTGGACACGAGGTCACCGTGTGTGAGCCTGCGGCTGGGCACCCCCTCTGGGCCAGCGAGTTCGCCTTCACCGCGACACCGGAGGGCAAGCGCAGCGTCGTGTGCGACCCGACACTCGACACTCGACCCCTCCAGATGGGAAGCCCTGCTCTCGTCGGCTGACGTGCTACTCCTCGACCTGCCACCGAGCGAGACAGACGAACTCGGGCTCAGTCCCGGGCGCCTTGCGGAGCGGTTTCCGCAGCTTGTCACCGTATCGCGTACGGCGTTCGGCCTGGAGTCGTGCCTCTTCGGTGCCTCGCTTGCCCTGCGGAACCGCGCGAGGGCCGGAGCCGGCGACCACATCGAGGTCGCCCTGAGAGACGTCGCCGCGTACATGGACTAGAAGAGCGACGTCACCTATGAGCTCACCGGCGAGGTCCACCCACCGCACCGGCGCGTCCCGCGGGACGTGGCGGATCATCGAGGCAAAGGACGTTGGGTCGGCGTCATCTTCGTGCCGGACCAGTGGCCCGCTGTCGTCGGGCTGGTCGGCGCCGCCCCGTCTCGCCGACCCGGATTTCCTTGATCCGCGAATTCGGCTCCAGCGGGAAGAGGAGCTGTGGCCGGTGATCGAGGACGCAAACGGCCGACGAGAGGCCCACGAGGTCTACACCTCGGCACAGCGGCTCGGACTCCCGTTCGGGTACGTGGCGACGGCGGCCGGTCTGGTCGGCTCCGCTCAGCTCGCGATGCGGATTTCGTGGTGTCCCTCCCGACCAGCGCCGGCGGGACACACCGGTGGTGTCCTTCCCCCTCCCCCGGCGGGAGGGCGGCCGAGGGCAAGCGGGCACCCGCGCTCGGCGAGGACGCGATCGTCCCTCGTACTGCGGTCGCTTTGCTGACGTCGGCGGTAGACGTGGGCGCCAGCCGACGGGATGCCGCGCCTCTGCCAGACATGTTCGTGCTTGACTTCGGCACGAGCACTGTGGGTACGGCCACGGGTAGACTGCTCTCGGACTACGGCGCAACGATCATCAAGATCGAATCGAGTGCTCGCCCGGACCTGTTCCGGGAGTGGGTGATGCCGGGTTCGCATGTCGCGGGCACGACGATGTCGCCCATGTTCAGGTCGAATGATGTCGGCAAGACCGGCCTGTGCATGGACCCCAAGAGTGAGGGCGGTCGCCGGATCATCCACGACCTGATCCGGCGGGCCGACCTGCTCGTGGAGGACTTCGGGCAGGTGTCACTGCCCGGATGGTGATTGACCCCGACACCCGAGAACTGAACCTGATCTGATCTATCTGTCCCTGCCGAGTCAGGGCAGCGCCGGACCGGAATCCCACTACGGCTCCTACGGCTCTACGCTGGACCTGCTCTCGGCCTTGCCAGTGCCACGGGGTACTGCGGCGGGGCGCTGATCTGGTCGTCCGGGCAAGTCAACTAATCCCGACTAGATCGTGGCGATGGCGGGAGCCGCGCTGGTGGCGCGCGGTCGCGACGGGCCGGGCGGGCGCGCGGCCGGACATCTCGCAGCGGGAGTTGGCGGCGTGGACACTCGTCGGCCAACTCGCCGCATACGTCTGGGAGGGCCTGCCTATACTGCCGATCGGCAACCGTCGGCCGGGCGCGCCCACGCACGACGTCTACCCGAGCGTGGACAAGGCATGGCTCGCGGTCGCCTGCACCACCGACGGGCACTCGCCAGCCTAGTCCCCGGGCTGGCAGTTGATGAGGACGAGCAAGGGAGGTGGACAACCAGGACCACGTCGACGTGCAGATCATTAAATGGACCTCGACCTGCACCCGCGGCCAAGCTGCACGCCGCTGGTGGGCCCGCGGTCCCCGTCTGTATTGCGGCGGACCGGGCCGCCCGGTCCCGCTACCGCGAGCGCCGCGTTGCATTGCGCAGCATGGACGGGGAGTGGATCAAGGGATTCCCCCTGATCTTGCGCGGCTTCGCGCTTACCGATCCTGGTCCGGCCCCCACCCTGGGATCGAATGTCCCCGACCCGGAGTCCAACGGTTCGCGACCCCGTTCGCCAAGGTCTTTCCGGTCGACGACCGGCACGCGTGAGCCCGGTCGTCCAGCGCAGTGATGATGGCTCGTCGGAACTGCTGATTGCTTCCGGACTTCGACTCGTTGACGTGGCATAGGGCATTCCGGTGAGTCGATCGGTCCGTTACGGGCGAGGCTGGAAGCGGTAACACTGCACCTGAAAAGAGCGTCAGCACCGATTGCTCTACGCGGCGGAGGCCCGGCAGCTCGGTCACGGCGGGAGCCCCGCCGTGGCGCGGGCAGCCAGGGTCTCGAAGGGCTGTGTCAGCCGGGGACTAGCCGACCATGAGGAGGGCGCCGAACCGGACGGCCGGGTACGCCGCCCCGGCGGGGGACGCCCAGCCGCGGCCGAGAACGACCCGGGGCTGCGCGACCGCGCTGCTGGCCCTGGTCGAGTACAGAGGACGGCCCGAGGAGGTCGCTGACCCGTGCGGCCGACCCACAACCGCCTGACTGACAGGCTACCCCGCCTGTCACCTCGCTACGAGCCCCACGCAGCTACCTGGCCTTCCACGGCCTCACCGACGCCCTCTGCTGCTACAAGCGCCTCCTCAAACTGACCATGTAGGACACCAAGTAATTCATCGATATAGTCCCTTAAGGAGCCGCAAGTGGCTGGACTGAGCGGAAACAGGATGAGACCCCGCGACGGGGTGAGCCAGCCGGGCGCCGCGGTAGAACTGGCGGGCAGCACGGGACGTGCTTACCCGAATTCGGATGACCCTCGGTGACGATCCGGCCGAGGTGAACAGAGTAATCACCGATGATCGGGGGCTGAAGTCTGTGTCTTCAGTCAGCGACCTGGCCGCCACTGACTTCGGTACGTCGGGCCTCGCACTCGCCACACTGGTCGTCCGTGTGACGTCCGGCCGAACACCATAGGGACGATGTCCTCGCCATGCCCGCGACCATGTCGACCTAATGGTCACGCTAGGGTACACAGGGAAGAATTGATCGGAGGCGCTACGTGACCCCAGAACATCTCGGGCTCCGCATCGAACGGACGGAACGTCTGCTCCGCGACAGGGTGACCGACGTGGTCCGCGAGGCGATCCTGCAGGGTGACCTCGAGCCGGGGCGTAGGCTCACGGAGCGCGAACTCGGTGAGCTCACCGGAGTGAGTCGCACATCCCTGCGCGAGGCGTTGCGCAGCCTGCAGGCGGAAGGGCTCGTCGAGCGCTCCGAGACGCGCGGTCTGAAGGTCGCCGTGCTGTCGGAGTCCGTCGTGTCCGAGCTCTACGACGTGCGTGCGGCGCTTGAACCCGCGGCCGTCGAGCTGTTCGTCCGCAATGCCTCAGACGACCAGGTGCGGCAACTCGTGGACACTTTGAAAACGCTGCCTGACGACACGGACGGTCTGGACCTCAGTCGGCGCTTCTACCGGGTCCTCCTCTCCGGGGCCGCGAACTCAACCATGCGGCAGATGATTGAGTCGATCGAGACGCGCATCCATTCACTCCGCAGGCTTTCGCTAAGCATTGCAGGTCGAGCTGAGGCCAGCGCGAACGAATTGCGCGAGGTCGCCCGCCTGATTCATGAACGGGACGCGAGCGCCGCCGCGGCGAGCGCGCGCCAGCACGTGCTCGCCGCGAAGGCAGCTGCGCTGCAGACCGTCCGCGGCACCCAACCGACGTGACGCGTACCTGATTCACAGAGCGACAACGAGAGTGTTACTCACCCCTGACGCCGAAAACGCACGAGCTGCGGCACACCGCGCAGAGATTACGGGTGAGCATTCCGGTTACCCACGCTGGCCGCTTTCGCGGCCAGCGACGTCCCAGCGGCTGCCTTCATCATCCACCGCCAACGCCCTATGACGCTGAACCCAGGAATGAAGTCGACCAAGATCTTCGTGTTCCGAGAGGCCCCGTGCCCATGTAGTGTGCCACCACCACGTTCACCCGCACCATCTCGGTAGCCGAGGGCGTTTGTGCTCCCGGCCATCTGGGCGAGCTGACTGTGCGTCTTGCACGTGACATGCCCGTTACGACCTGCCGCACTTCCAGATAGGTCGTTTCGGGTCGTTTACATGGAGCCACCGATGAGTGTCAGTACGTCGGGTCCGTTCGCTGTCCCGTGGCGCTCGATCAACTGGGCGCCACCCTGAAGCACAACATGACCCCCGGATGTAATGACCCATTACGGTGGCGACTGGTGGGTCGAGGAGGAGCAGGTCGCTCTGACACCGCCGAAAAGCTGCGTGCGCTGGAAGCCGTCGGCATTGACACCCTCGTCACCCCGACCGTCGTCGGGCTCGGCCGCCAAATCCCGCGGCTCCAGCAGGTCAACGAGCAGGTCGACATCAACATCATCGTTGCGACCGGGCTATACACCTTCGATCAGATCCCGCACTACTGCCACTGCCGCGGGCCCCGCGTGCTATTCGACGGTCCGGAGCTGATGACGAAGCTGTCCGTCAGGGACATCATTGAGGGCATCGGAGACACCGGCGTGCGCGCCGCGTTTCTCAAGGGCATGGTCGAACAGCGGGGTCCGACCGAGGACTAGCAGCGGGTCCAGGCCACGCCTGCCCAGACTGTCGAGCCGATCACCATGCACACCAATTCCTTTGTCGCACGCGATGACAATGATCGAAAATCGTGCTTCTCCCTCCTGGTCGTTGGCAATGCCTGCCGAGCTGCGACCGGCTGGGCCCACGACGGGGTTTCCTCTGCCAGCGATCCGCGTCAGTCCGCTTCGCACCGATGGCACAACTCTGCCCGCTCGATCAGGCGATGTTGAACGTACGACGAGAACATGCCGGGTCTCGGGCTCGACGGTCTTGAGGACCTCCCGGGCGACAGCAACCGTGCAGACCTCGGTGGGGTGGTCGGCGAGGCCGACGTGAATGCCGCCGCGACGGGTCGGCCTGGGATCGTGACGCCCATGACGATGAAGAACGCGGGTTCCATGCTGTGGGCGCTGGGGCGCACCAGCCCGGCGACCGGTCGGCGGAGCACCCAGCCGAGGCCGGCGAGCGGATCCCCCACTGTCCAGAGCTCTCGGTAGGGGACGGTTACGACGTCCGCTTAGTTTTCTGGCAGCTCGCGTCATCAGCAAAGGCGTATACGAACGTCCCGCACCCCTGCGGGCGACAGTCCCACCTCCCCGCGCCCGACCGGAGCGAGGAGGCGGACATCGCCCAGAGCTGGATGGACTTGGTCTCCAGAAATTCTTCCAGGCCGTGGCGTCCAAACTCGCGACCGTTGCCGGACCGTTTGTAGCCGCCGAACGGGGCCAGCACGTTGAACTGGCCCCCGTTCAACATCACCTGCCCGGTGCGCAGCATTCGTGCGACTTCGAGCGCATGGTCGGGCTCGCCGAATACAGCGCCGGAGAGACCGTAGACGGTGTTGTTCGCGATCTCCACGGCCTCTTCCTCGGAGCCGGTAAGGGATCACCGACGCCACTGGGCCGAAGATCTCCTCCTGCGCGATCACGCTGCCGGGATCGACGTCGACGAAGATCGTCGGCTGCACGTGGGCGCCCTCCTCGAACCCGGGCGCCCGCGACGGGCCGCCGAGGGCGAGCCTTGCGCCGTGTGCGACGCCCAGCTCGATGTATACGGTGACCCGCTGCCGCTGGGTTTCGGACGACATCGGTCCGATGACAGCCGACTCGTCCGTCGGGTGCCCCACCGGGTGGGAGGCCGCCGCAGCCACGAGAGCCTCCACCATCCGGTCCTGGTACGCGGCGGTCACAAGCATCCGCGTCCACGCCGAACATGTCTGACCGCCGTTGCGCCATGCGGCGGCCAAGCCGACCTGCGCGGCCTCCTCGATGCCGGCGGAATCGAGCACGACGGACGCGGACTTGCCGCCCAGCTCAAGCGCAACCCGCTTCACCGTGTCCGACGCGACCACCGCGACCCGCTTGCCCGCCCGGATCGAGCCGGTAAAGGACACCATGTCGACGCCCGGGTGTTGAGCGATCGCCTCACCGACGTGCAGGCCGGTACCGTGCACGATGTTGAGCACCCCGCTGGGGAGTCCGGCCTCGGCAGAGACCTCGGCCAAAATTTCGGCGGTCAGTGCCGCGATCTCGCTCGGCTTGAGCACGATGGTGTTGCGATCACGTCGACCCGCGCGTCGAGATCCTCATCCTCGTTCCCGGCCCTGGCGCTCAATGCGCAGGTCACTGAGGTCCGTCCGGTGCGGTCACGCGACCCTTGTTGATCGAGTCGACTCCGCACGGCTGAGCGTGCGGCAGTACACGGCTCCGGCCGTTCATGCCTACTCCGCAACGCTGGCCAGCGCTGTCAGGATGTCATCCGCAGTGGTGATCGGGCGCAGGTTGTGAAGCGTCAGATACGGGTGCGCGAGCGCGTGAGGTACCACCCCGCTGATCTGCTCGGGGTCGACCCCGATCTCGCGCAGGGACGTGGGGAGGCCAATGTCTCGCAATAGGTCGTAGAGGATCACGTCGAGAGTCTCCCCCGGCCGACCCATCGCCGCGGCCACAGCGGCGAGACGCGGATCGTCGTGCTCACGCAGCCATCGCGCCTGGGCGAGCATCATGACGCAAGCGGTCTCGCTGTGCCCGATATGGGCCCACGGGGCGAGCACGTGGACCATGAAGTGACTGAAGCCGTGCGGGACGGACATCTGGCAGACCCCACCGAGCCAGGAGGCCCGCTGAAGCATTGGCAGCGCGATATCCGCCTTCCCCTGAGCCAGCAGCGGGATCGCGGTGTGGAAGTGGGTGATCGCCTGCAGCGCGAGAACCGTGCACAGCTCGTTGGGCGCCGTCGAGCACACTGTATTGATCGAGTGATCCAGGCCCCGGATCGCTGTGACGAGTGCGAGCCGGAGAGGTGTATGCCGGACGACATCGGGGTCGTAGACAATCGCGCGGCCCACTCCGTTCGGTATGCGGAGGGTGATCTTCTTGCCGGTCACGTCGTCCACCGGGGTCCCGGCCGGTGTCCACTCCGATAGCGAGAACGTCGTGGGTATGGTGATCTGCCGCAGGTCCGGGCGCTGGTTCAGGTCCGGCTGCTGGCCCACCTGCAGGGCACGCAGATCTTCCCGGGTGCGCACGCCCTCGGTCACTCCGAGCTGCACGAACTTACCGAAGTCCATGACCGAACCGCCGCCGATGCACACCAGCACGTCTGCACCCGCCTGCCGCACTTCGGAGATCGCAGCGATCACGTTGCTGACGGGGGCGTGCTCGCCGACGCGGTCGCTCAGCCCGACCAGCTTCATTCCGAGCGACTTGGCGATCCGGTCCACTACGTCGGTGGTCCGGTTAAGTGTGCGGGAGCTGAACACGAACGGCCGCTGGTAGCCAAACTTCTCACACAGGGCGGCCACGTCTCGGGGGGCGTCCGCGCCGAAGAGGACCTCCTCGGCCCCGGCCGGGAAGTAGAAGCGCTGGGCGGCACCTTCGCCCTGAACCGGGAAGTAGTTGCGCTGGACCCGGGCCCTCTCGTCTTCGGAAACCGTCATCATTACTCCTTCTCACCGCTCACGTCATGAGACTTGACATCTTTGAGGCACCATCACGGCGCGCGCCTGTCGTTGGCCTTCGTGGATGCGAGCAGGACGCCGCCTGAAGGCCCAGTTACTGTCGTCAATTTTTGTATGACGGCACTTCGTACCTCGCATGCTGGTCGTCTCCCGATAAGGGATCAAATGACACGAGCGCACTCCATCTCAGAAATTTTTCGTCGATCTACCCTTCGGACGCCGCCTGCGGCCAGGCGGAAGCGCGGGACGGTCTCCGGGGTCGCGGGATCGAAGAGGACCTTGACCCCGCGCCCGATCTTGATGTCCTCCCTGACCGCTTCGACCTCATGGAACAAGCACATTCTGGGGGCGGGCCAGGACGGGCAGTGCGGCAGGACTCGCGGCCGGGATTCCAGCCGAGGGTTCAGTACGGCCAGACCTTCCGGGTTGAAGATGCTGTCCGGACAGCTGGGTGACCGCTTCCTGTCGCCGGGCCAAGGTCATGGCCAGCAGTGGGCCTCATTCCGCCTCCCGCCCCTTGAGCCGCGCGTCAAAAGCGCTCGGACACCGAGTTCGGAACTTCGTCTGACCGTAACATGTATTACAAATCATAGCCAGGCCTTGGCCGCCAGGCGACTCAGCGGTATGTCGACGCGGCGAACCGACGATCACTTCCTGGACGGAGGGATCGGCGGGTATCGACCCAGAAGTCGGCGTCGACCAGGCCGACCTCCAGGCTCCCGGCCGCCGCGGCGTAGTACTCGACACACTCGGGGACGAATTGAGAGGTGGGGCCGCTGGCTGCCGCGTAGTTCTCCGTGCTTGCCGTCGCGGACCAGAACCCCAGCATCATCCAGGGTGAACTCTCAGCCACCCTGGCGGGCGAACGCCCACACATGACCCCGGCCATGGACGGGTCGGCGACCGGAGGACTGGCCACGCGGCGTTCGGACGAGCGGGACGGCCGCGCTCGCTGGATCTACCTCACCTGCTCCGGCGTCGACCTACTGCGTGAACCGGAACGCATGCACGAGCGGCATGTCGCGGAAAGCCTCGGCAAGGCCGACCGCGATCACTTGATGTAGGGCCTGCGGGCACTGCTCGTTCGCCACTACACTCCCGGTCCTGCCCAGGGCGGAGAAGTGGGGCATCGCTGCGGCGTCGGCGGGCAACTCCTCCATCCGCTCATACTCCAGTCACGTCGGCCGCAGACCGGACGCGACCAGCGCCTACAGTGCGCCGGGGCGGTCTGGCATACAGGTCCGGCCGTCAGGATGGCCCTCGCCCCACGGGCCAGCGCTTCCTTCCCGCTGCCGGGCCAGAGCCTGATGCCGCCTGGCCCAGCAGGTCCGCTCTTGTTTGCGGAAGTTTCTACCTGACCCGTTGACAATGACGCTTGGTCGACCGCACTCTGTATTCCGTCATACAAACTTCCCCGAGTCAGAGGTGTGATATGGCCGACCTCGATCTTCGGGTGAAGGGGGACAAGCTCGTGCGTGACAAGGTCGTGGACATCCTGCGCCCTTCGGCGCCTTCAGATCGAAGGGCTGCCGGGGAGTCGCCCAGCAGGGGGCTACGGGTGACAATCCCGACCGCGGAGGAAATCGACCACATCTATGAGATCCGTGCCGAACTGGAGCCGCTCGCGGTGCGCCTGTCCGTCGAGCGGGCATCGCGGAACGAGGGGCGATACCAACCAGGACGTCGCCCGCTTCCACCGGATCCTGCTCTGCGGATGCCGCAACCCGATGCTGGAGGAGCTGATCGGTGGCCTTTACGGCCGGAGTCACGCCCTGCGCTACATCTCGGCCGCCACTCCGGGACGGGTCGCCGTACTCAGGCAGGAGTCCGCCGACCCCATCGACGCGATCAGGCGTAGATCCGCCGCCGACGCGGCCGAGGTGGCTCGTCGGCACGTCACTGCGGCGAGGGCGTCCGCGAAGGTCGCCATGAGCGTGCTCATACCGGAAGCCGACCGAGGCGCCGATGGCCCGCTCCGGCGGGCGACTCGCGGCCCAGGAAACTCAGCAAGCCGCAGAAGTCATGAGAACTGACAGCACGCAAGGAAGTGCACTAGTGACTACGGACACCACCGCTCCGTTGATACCGGACCTCACGGACCCCGCGACTTTCGCGCCCGGTGTGCCCCACCAAGCCCTCGACGCGATTCGGCAGATGCCGGATCTGTACTGGCAGCCGGCGAAGGCCGGCACGCTCAACGGAGGGTTCTGGTGCGTCACCAGGCATGCCGACATTGTCGAGGTGGAACGGGATCCCGAGCTCTTCAGCTCGCAATGGGGTCCGTTCTTCCCCACGCTCCCCGTGTCGCAGCACGAGTTCAGCCACAACATCATGTACAACGACCCGCCGGTCCACAGCCGACTGCGCCGGGCTGCCGCCCGTTCGTTCGGACCGCGGGTCATCGCGAACTTCGACACCTGGGTCCGCGAGATCGTCGTGGAGGTGTTGGAGGACATCACCGCCCGCGGCGAGGTCAACTGGGTGGACGACGTGGCGGCCATCATCCCGTCCCGCGTCATCGCACGGGTGATCGGAGTGCCGCACCAGGACCGGCAGCGCATCGTGGACTGGACCCTCGCGATCTTCGACGCCGCGGAGCAGCCCAACGGCGGAGAATCCATGCTGGCGCTGTTTCCGGAGGTTCACTCGTACTTGGAACAGTTGCGAACGGACAAGCTGCGAGACCCCCAGGACGACTTCGCCACCGTCCTGGCCCAGTGCGCCGAGCGCGGAGAGATCAGCGACGCGGAGTACCTGCACTACCTCACCTTGCTCCTCATCGCCGGATTCGAGACGACTCACACGGTCATCGCCCAGTCGATGCGGCTGATCCTGGACGATCCGCAGATCGCCGACGCCGCTGAGCGGGCCGTCGCCGCCGACAACCTGGACGGGCTGGTCGACGAGTTCCTGCGGTTCGTCACGCCGGCAATGAACATGGCCCGCACGGTGACCCGGGACGTCGACTTCCACGGCACCCAGATGCGGAAGGGCGACCTGGTGCAGATGTTCTTCACTGCCGCCAACCGGGATCCCGCCGTCTTCGCCGACCCGCACCGCTTCGACCCGTTCCGGGCCGCGAACGAGCACATGACCTTCGGTAACGGTCCTCACCACTGCATCGGCAAGAATCTCGCCAAGCTCGAACTCCGCATCCTCTTCGAGGAGATGCACCGCCGCGGTGTCGCGGTCGCGCTGAACGGCGAGCCCAGGCGCGGCTGGAGCACCTTCATCAACAAGCTCCTGTCCCTGCCCATCACCGTCACCACGTCCCGCCGACACGAGGACCGATGATGAGCACTCTGACGGATGCCGTCGTCGTCGTGACCGGAGGCGCCACCGGCCTTGGGCTGGCCCTGGCCCGCGAAGCCGCGGCCCGCGGCGCCCGGGTGGTGATCGCCGATGTCTCCCTCCGCGCCCCGGCTGGGTCCGAACCGAACGTGTCATGGCACTCGTCGCCGCGATCCGCACGCGGCCGCCACCATCGAGCCGTTCGCACAGGAGCCCGCCGAGGTGGCCAGGGTGGCGTTCGACGGCCTGCTGAAGGATACGGCGGTCATCGCCACCGACCCGCACAGCCACGCCTTCGCCTTGGATCGCGCAATCTCATGGCCGGGCATCCAGGCGCTCCCTCTCCTGGACAGGCCGGACGGCCATGCCCATGACGGCACTGGCGACGCCGCAAGTGCCCCTTCCAGCAGGGTCGATCAGGCGCCTTCTCTCCTCTGCTTTCGCCCCCTTCCCTCTCTTCCTCCTACCCGCGATCGTCGGCCGGGCAGCGGTAATCGCATCACGGCCCATCGCGTTCATCCGTCATTCCCCGAACGACCACGACCCAGGACTGAACCATGCCTGAACGAAGGCAAGTTGCGATCGTCGGTGTCGGCCAGACCGACTTCGGCGCGCTCTACGCCAACAAGGACGCGCACCGTGATGCCTACGCACTCGGCGCGCAGGCTCTGCGTTTCGCGCTCGACGACGCCGGCCTGCGCAAGGACGAGGTAGACGGCCTCCTCACCGCCCGCATCGGCTACGAGCACGGCGCGCACGTGCTGGGCATCCCCAGCCCGCGCGTCATCAACGCACTCGAGGGATCCGGTCGGATGAGCGGCGTTGCTGTCCAGCACGCCGTCTCCCTGATCGAGACCGGTCAGGCCGACGTCGTGGCCTGCGTGTACGGCAACAACGGCCGCTCGGTGAAGATGACCTACGGCGGCGCCTACACCGCCAGCCCCACCACCCGCTACGACGCGATGTACGGCATGACCTCCCCCGGGGCCTACGTCGGCATGATGTACCGCCGTTACGCGCACGACTACGGTGTACCCGACGGTGCCCTCGCCCCGATCGCGATCAACAACCGCCGTAACGCCGCCCTCAACCCGGTGGCCGTGATGCGCGAGGAGATCACCGAGGAGCAGTACCTCGGTGCCCGCTACATCGCCGACCCGCTGCGCCTGTACGACTACTGCATCATCAACGACGGCGGCGTCGCGCTGATCCTCACCACCCTGGAGCGGGCCCGTGACCTGAGCAAGCGGCCGGTACGGGTGGCGGCCACCGCCGCGCGCGGCAGCGTCAGCAACTACTACACGAGCACGGACTTCTTCCACTCCGCCTCCCAGGACGTGGCCCGGCGCGTGTACACGGCCTCGGGCTACGGCCCGCAGGACATGGACTGCCTGCAGATCTACGACAACTTCACCCCCACCGTCCTGTTCAGCCTTGAGGGCTTCGACCACGCGCCGCGCGGCGAGGCCTGGAAGTGGGCGACCGGCGACCGCATCGCACGCGACGGCGAGATGCCGGTGAACACCGCCGGCGGCCACACCGGTGAGAGCTACATGCAGGGCTGGGGCCACCACGTCGAGGCCGTGCGCCAGATCCGCGGCGAGGCCGGCCCCCGCCAGGTGGCGGACTGCAACGTCGCCCAGTACATCTGTGCCTCACCCATCACCACTTCGCACGTCCTGGTCGGGGAGTGAGCAAGCCCATGGACAACCAGAAACTCATCGAGATGCTCCCGCCGGTCACGGACGCCAACCGCGCCTTCTGGGAGGGCACCCTCGCCGGTGAACTCCGGCTCCAGTACGGCGATTCCGGAAGGCCCCGCTACCCCGAGTCACCGGTCGACCCGGTGACCCTCGGCGAGGACTTCACATGGCGCGCGGCCAGCGGCAGGGCCACGTTGTGGTCCTGGATCGTCATGCATCAGAAGTACTTCCCCGCCTTCGCCGACGAGATCCCCTACCTGGTGGCCTTCGTCCAGCTGGAGGAGGGGCCGTACCTGATGACCACCCTCGTCGACCCGCCGGAGCACCTGGAGTGCGGCATGCCGCTGGAGGTCGTCTTCGAACGGGTCGGTGAGGACCGGGCCATCCCGAAGTTCAAGGTGGTGCCCGCATGAGCCCGACAACGGCCTCCCCGGGGGAAACGGAACAGAGCGTCCTCGTCGAGCACTTCGACAACGGCATCTCCCGCATCACCTTCAACCGCCCCCACAAGCGCAACGCCATGAACCGCGCGGCCCGCGTCGGCATCGTGCGCGCCCTCGATGAATGCCGGGGCAGGTCCAAGGTGATCATCCTGACCGGCAACGGCCCCGCCTTCTGCGCCGGCATCGACCTCAAGGAGGGCGAGGTCAGCACCGGGGACGCGGAACTCGACCGGCGCACCGAGTGGGCCGCCGTGCAGGAGGAGATACGCAACCACCCCGCCGTCGTCATCGCCGCCGTCAACGGCATCGCCCTCGGCGGGGGCTCCACCCTGATCAACGTCGCCGACCTGGCCGTCGTGGCCAACGAAGCGCAGATCGGCATGCCGGAGATTGGCTTCGGCCTCTATCCGACACTCGCCGGGCCCGCCGCCCAACTGCGGCTCCAGCCGAAACACGCGGCCTGGCTTGTGCTCACCGCCGAGCGCATCGACGGCACCACGGCGGCCGAGTGGGGGCTGGTCAACATCGCCGTCCCCCTGGAGGAACTCGCCGCCGCGGCAACCGCCCTCGCCGAACGCGTCGCCTCCTTCGACGCGACCGCGCTGGAATGGTCGAAGAAGGGCCTGTGGAAGATCCCCGGGGAGATCTCCGAGTGGACACAGGCCATCGCGTACGGGCACGAGATCGCCGGTGAGCTCCGCGCCCGCAGCACCGCTCTGGCCGAGGGCCTCGGCAGGTTCCGGTCCGGCGAGCGCAACCCAGGGCAGGGCTGATGTCCGGGCAGCGCGCTTTCCGGGTGGTCGAGGTCACCGAGTCGGTCGCGGGAGCCGCCTGCGGCCGCCTGTTCGCCGCCCTCGGCCACGACGTACTCCTGTGCGAACCGCCTACCGGCACACCGCTGCGGACCCGGGAGTTCACCTTCGCGGCCCTCGGCGCCGACAAGCGCAGCGCCATCCTGAGGCCCGAGCAACTGGCGGCGGACGAGACGAGTCCACTGGGCACCGCTGACGTCCTGATCACCGACTTCACACCGGCCGCGGCTGCCGCCGAAGGGCTGGACTTCGACCGGCTCAGACAGCACTTTCCTCACCTGGTCACGGTCTCGCTCACCGCCTTCGGGCTGACTGGGGAGTACAGCGAGAGCACCGGCGACAGCCTCCTGGCAGAGGCTTACGGCGGACTGGCCACCATGATCGGTGAACCGAACCGGCGCCCACTCAGCCTCGGCGGCGAACAGAGCGCCCACGCAGCCGCATTCGTGGGCCTGTACGGCGCCATGCTCGCCCTGCGAAATCGCGACCGTACGGGACGCGGCGACCTCGTCGAGGTCGCCCTGAGCGACGTTGCCGCCTATATGGACTGGAAGAGCGATGTCCTCCACGACCTCGGCGGTCGGGTCCCGAAGCGTGCGGGCTCCTCGCAGGGTGGCTGGCGTGTGGTGCGGGCCAAGGACGGCTGGGTCGGAGTCATCTTCTCCGCACACCAGTGGCCCGCCGTCGTCGAACTCTTCGGCGACCCGCGCCTGAGCGCGCCCGGCCTCGACGACGCCGAGCAGCGTGCCCGGCGCTCGCAGGAGTGGTGGGCCGTGATCGCGGAAGCAGCGGCAAGCCGTGAGGCCGTGGAGCTGTACACCGAGGCGCAGCGCCTCGGACTGCCCTTCGGCCATGCTGCCGATGCCGAGAGGCTGATGGCCGACGAACAGCTCCGCACCCGGGGCTTCGTCCTTCCGCCCGGTTCGCGCCGCAGGGACGCGCCCGTGGTCGGCCTCCCGTGGACCGTGCCTGGAGCGACCTCATCCACGGTCTCGGCACCCCGGCTGGGCGAGAACGGCGGCAGCCCCGCGACCGGGCCACGACCGGCGGCGGTCCGCACACCGCGCGCGAGCGCGGTCGGGCAACACAAGGACGCGGCACCTCTGGACGGTCTGGTCGCCCTCGACTTCGGCACCATCACCGCCGGGGCGGCCACCAGCCGACTACTCGCCGACTACGGCGCGACCGTGATCAAGATTGAGTCGCAGGGCCGCCCGGATCCGTTCCGGGCGTGGGTGATGCCGGGCAGCGCCGAGACGGCGGCCGGGGCGCAGGCGCCGGCTTCGCCGATGTTCGCCTCGAACAACGCCGGCAAGCGCCAACTGAGCCTGGATCTGAAGACCGAGCACGGCCGGGCCATCGCCCACCGGCTCATCCGCAGGGCGGATGTCCTGGTCGAGAACTTCCGGGTGGGCGTGACCGCCCGCATGGGAATCGACTACGCCACCGCGCACCGGCTCAACCCCGACCTGGTGTACCTGTCCCTGTCGAGTCAGGGCGTCTTTGGGCCCGAGGCCTTGTACGGCTCCTTCGGTTCGACCCTGGACCTGCTCTCCGGCCTGGCGGCCGTCACGGGCTACCCGGGCGAGCGGCCCATGTGGTCGGGCGGCGACGTCAACTACCCGGACCAAGTGGTGTCCTTCGTCGGTGCCGCGCTGGTCGCGGACGCCGTCACCACCGGTCGGCGTGGCATCCACCTGGATGTTTCACAGAGGGAGACCGTCGCATGGACCCTGGCCGATCAGTTCGGTGAGTACGTCTGGACGGGACGTATGCCCGTATCGGACGGCAACCGCCGCCCCGGCGCCACCCCCCACGACACCTACCCCGCGAGGGAGCCCGACAGTTGGCTGGCCATCGCCTGCACCAGCGCCGGACACCGGCGGGCGCTGGCCGAGGTGATCAGCGCACTCCCTGGCCACGAACCGGATGACTGGTGGCTGCGGCACCAGGACACCGTCGACGCGGCCATCTCGGAGTGGACGGCCCGACGGCCCAGGGACCGGGCCGTGGCACAACTGCGGCGCGCCGGTGTCCCCGCCGCGCCCGTGAACACCGCGGCGGACCGCGCACGCGACCCCCGCTACCGCGAGCGCCGCGCGGCACTGAGCGTCCCCGAGTGGCTAAAGGGATTCCCCATGATTTTGCACGGCCACACGCCGCCCGACCCCTCTCCCGCACCCGCCCTCGGTGAAAACGCCGAGCATCTGGATGACGACGCCCTCGACGAACTCCTCGGCGGAGTTCTCCGGATGCCGTCCCCCCGCTGATTCCCCACCCGCACCCCGCACCCCCGTGCACCCCTCAGGAGATCGCCATGCCCCGTGTCGTGTTCGTCCGTCCGGACGGGTCCAAGCAGGAGACCGACGCCGTCGATGGAACCACCGTCATGCAGGCCGCCACCGCCAACCTCGTGCCCGGGATCGTCGCCGAGTGCGGCGGCGAGCTGTCCTGCGCCACCTGCCACGTCTTCGTCGACGAGCAGTGGCTCGGGGCGCTGCCCGCACGGTCGGAGGACGAGGAGGACATGCTGGAGGTGACCTCCGAGGAACCCACCGACGCCAGCCGGCTGTGCTGCCAGATCACGCTGGACGCCTCGCTGGACGGCATCGTCGTGCACATCCCGAAGACCCAGAAGTAGGACCGGGCGGGAGCACACCATGCAGAATGAACGCACTGCGACCGACCGTATTGTCGTGGTCGGTGGCGGTCAATCCGGCGCGGACTTCGTCGCCGCCCTGCGCATGGCCGGCTACCAGGGGCTGGTGACCCTCGTCGGTGAGGAACCCGATTACCCCTATGCCCGCCCGCCGCTGTCCAAGGCGTATCTGTCCGGCAAGGTCTCGGTGGATGATCTGTACATCCGGCCGCCCGCCATGTACGAGCAGCAGGGCATCGACCTGCGCACCGGCATCCGGGTGGCCGCGATCGACCGTACCGCCCGCCATGTGGTCCTCGTGGACGGTGAGCGGCTGCCGTACGCGCACCTAGTGCTGGCCACCGGCGGCCGGGCCCGCAGACTGCCCGCCCCCGGGCTGGACGACGCGCCCAACGTCCATTACCTCAGGACCCTCGCCGACGTGACCGCCATGCGGCACCGTTTCGTGCCGGGTGCCCGGCTGGTCGTCGTCGGTGCCGGCTACATCGGCCTCGAAGTGGCCGCCACAGCCCGGCAACTCGGCTTGGACGTGACGGTCCTCGAGGCGCTGCCCCGTGTCCTGGCCCGGGTGACCGCACCGCAGGTCTCCGCGTTCTACCAGCGGGTGCACACCGAGGAGGGTGTGGACATCCGCGTCGACACAGCCGTGACCGGCTTCTCCTTCGCCCTCGACGGTTCGGTGTCCGCCGTGGAGCTCAAGAACGGCGAGCGGATCGACACCGACATCGTCCTCGTCGGCATCGGACTGGTCCCCAACACCGAACTCGCCGAGCAGGCCGGGCTCGCCGTCGACAGCGGCATTGTCGTTGACGAGTACTGCCGTACCGAGGACCGCGCCGTCCTCGCGATCGGTGACTGCACCAGCCACCCCTGCGGTGAGCACGGCGGACGCCGCCGACTGGAGTCCGTTCCCAACGCCTCCGAACAGGCACGGGTTGCGGCCGCGACCATCACCGGCAACCCCGAGCCGTATACCGCTATCCCATGGTTCTGGTCCGACCAGTACGACGTCAGGCTCCAGACCATCGGGTTGTCCACCGGCCACGACGACGTCGTCATCCGCGGCACCACCGAGACCGGGCGGTCCTTCGCGGCCTTCTACCTCAAGGACGGCCAGGTACGCGCCGCGGACGTGATCTGCAGCCCCCGGGACTTCACCGCTGCCCGCAAGCTAGTCGCGGCACGGGCCCGGGTCGGCCCCGAAGCACTCCGGGACCTGTCGGTCCCCCTCAAGCAACTGCTCTGAACCACTCAGATGGGAAACCGAGAAATGACGGACCACACGGCGGCCCCGGCGGCCTCCCCGCGCTCGGAGCGCTTTCCGGCCGGGATGGACCGCGACTACCTGATGCTCATCGACGGGGAGTGGGTCGCCGCCTCCGGTGGCGAGACCTTCTCCTGCCTTGACCCGTACGAGAACCGCTCCTGGGGCCGCGTACCCGCGGCCACCGTGGAGGACGTCGACCAGGCCGTGCGCGCCGCGCGGCGGGCCTTCGACGAGGACGGCTGGTCCCGTACCCCCGCGGCGGAGCGCGCCGGCCTGCTGCGCAGACTCGCCGGCCTCATCGAGGAGCACGCCGAGGAACTGGCCTTCACTCAGGTCCACGAGAACGGCAAGCTCATCAGTGAAATGCTGCCCGGAGCGCGGGCGATGGCGGCACACGCCCGTTACGTGGCGGGGCTGGCGGAGAACCACCATGGCGCCACCCTCCCCGCCCGGCCCGGCTTCACCGCGTACACCGTGCGCGAACCGGTCGGTGTCGTCGCGGCGATCACCCCGTGGAACTCCCCGTTGACGCTGCTGTCGTGGAAGCTCTTCCCCGCACTCGCGGCCGGATGCACGCTCGTCATCAAGCCGTCCGAGGTGGCGCCCACCTCCACGCTCCGCCTGGCCGAACTCTGTATGGAGGCCGGCTTCCCCAAGGGCGTCGTCAACGTCGTCACCGGCTTCGGACAGCCGACCGGCGCCGCGCTGGCGGGCCACCCGGACGTAGACAAGATCGCGTTCACCGGATCCACCGCGGCGGGCAAGGCCATGCTCAGTGCCGCCGCCCCCCGGATCGGGCGGGTCACCCTGGAATTGGGCGGGAAGTCCCCCAACATCGTCTTCGCCGACGCCGACCTCGACAACGCCGTGCACGGCGTCATGGGCGGCATCTTCGCGGCCACCGGACAGACCTGCATGGCCGGATCACGTGTTCTGGTCCAGGACAGCGTGTACGACGAGTTCGTCGAGGCACTGTCGGCTGCCGCGGACAAGCTGGTGCTCGGCGACCCCCTCGACCCCGCCACGGACGTGGGCCCGCTTGCCTGCCGCAACCAGTTCGACAAGGTCCTGCACTACATCGACATCGGGCAGTCCGAGGGGTCGCACCTGGCCGCGGGTGGCGTACGGGACTCCTCGACCGCGGAGTTGGAGCGCGGCCTGTTCGTCCGGCCCACCGTCTTCTCCGGTGTTGACAACTCCTCGCGGCTCGCCCAAGAGGAGATCTTCGGGCCAGTGGCCAGTGTGGTGCGGTTCACCGGCGAGGACGACGCAACCCGGCTCGCGAACGACGTCGACTTCGGTCTGGCCGCTGCCGTGTGGACCCGGGATGTCGGCCGTGCCCACCGCATGGTGAGGCGACTGCGCGCGGGCACGGTCTGGGTCAACGCCTACCGCGTCGTCCACCACGCCGTGCCCTTCGGCGGATTCAAGCAGAGCGGTATCGGCCGCGAACTCGGCCCGGACGCGCTCGACGACTACACCGAGACCAAGTCCGTCTGGATCGACGAGGGCAACCCGCAGATGTTCGGCCGCCACTGAGCCGTGGCGTCAGAGAAAGAGAGCCTGATCACCGTGCTCGAACACAAGGACATCTACATCGACGGCGCCTGGCGCCCCTCTGCCGGCGAGGAGGTGACCGAGGTGGTCAACCCGGCCACCGAGCAGGTCATCGCCACCGTGCCGGCCTCCACCGTGAAGGACGTCGACGCGGCCGTCGTCGCCGCCCGCGCGGCGTTGCGTACCTGGTCCCGCACCACAGCCGCCGAACGCAGGGCCTTCCTGGACCGGCTGCACCAGGGCCTGGTGCAGCGCGCCGACGAGATCGCCGCCCTCGTCACCGCGGAAATGGGTGCGCCGCGCCAGATTTCGACGCAGGTGCAGGCGGGACTGCCGATCGCGGTCACCGCGTCGTATGTGCGGCTGCTGGAGACGTACGAGTTCGAAGAGCGCATCGGGAACTCCCTCGTCGTCAAGGAGCCGATGGGCGTCGTCGCCGCCATCACCCCGTGGAACTACCCGCTGCACCAGATCGTCGCCAAGGTGGCTGCCGCACTGGCCGCCGGGTGCACCGTCGTGCTCAAGCCGTCGGAGGTGACCCCGCTCAACGCCTACCTCCTCGCTCAGATCATCGACACCATCGGGCTCCCCGCAGGCGTCTTCAACCTCGTGCCCGGTATCGGAGCCGTGGTGGGTGAGGCGCTGGTCGTCCATCCGGACGTCGACATGGTCTCCTTCACCGGTTCCACCCGCGCCGGAAAGCGGATCGGTGAGCTCGCTGCGGCCACCATCAAGAAGGTCGCGCTGGAACTCGGCGGCAAGTCCGCCAACATCATCCTCCCCGACGCGGACCTGGAGTCCGCGGTCCGTGACGGTGTGGCCAACGTCCTGAGGAACTCTGGGCAGACCTGCACGGCGTGGACCCGGATGCTCGTGTACCGGGATTCCTACGAGCGCGCGGTGGAACTGGCCCGCGACGCGGCCGAGAGCGCGGCAGTGGGTGACCCCACCGACGAGCGGACCCAGGTCGGCCCGGTCGCCTCGGCGGCTCAGCGGGACCGGGTGCGCGACTACATCGCGGACGGAATCAACCAGGGCGCCCGGTTGGTGGCCGGCGGCGTCGAGCCGCCGGCCGGTCTGCCCACCGGCTACTACGTCCGCCCCACCGTCTTCGCCGATGTCACCGAGAACATGACCATCGCCCAGGAGGAGATCTTCGGCCCGGTGATCGTCCTCATACCGTACGAGGACGAGGAGGAGGCCCTGCGGATCGCGAGCAACTCCCTGTACGGCTTGTCCGGAGCGGTGTTCTCGGCCAGCGAGGAACGCGCCGTCGCCTTCGCCCGGCGCCTGGACACCGGCATGGTCCACATCAATGGCGCACGGTTGAACCTGCTCGCGCCCTTCGGCGGGTACAAGCAGTCCGGCAACGGCCGTGAACTCGGCGTGTACGGGCTGGAGGAATTCCTTCAGCCGAAGTCGCTGCAGCTTCCGGCATCGGCGTCCTCGGGAAGGACGGGGCCATGACCGGCCCTGATTACCCCGTCGCGCGGAGTTTCCTCTCCGAGATCTGGGACTCGCTCGGAGGGGAGAAGGAAGCCCTGGACCGGGTGCGGTTCGACGGACACGGTGGGTTGCGGTCGCCCTTCGCGGTCACCGACCTGGCCGCGGCGTCGTTCGCCGCCGCCGGGCTGGCTGTGAGCGATCTCCTCGCCACGGTCCACGGTGGGGGGCCAGGGGTTCGGGTGGACCGGGTTCTCGCCAGCGGTTGGTTCGATCTGCCGGTCGGCCCTTCCCAGCCCCTCGACCCCTCGGCCCGGCAGCAGGTTCCGCACACCTGGATGTGTGAGTTCCAGACAGCGGATGACCGGTGGCTGCGTGTGCAGGCGACCTTTCCGACGCTGCGTGCCCGGATCGCGCGGGCTCTGGGAACCGAGGAGGGCCCGGGTGCGTTCGGGGCCGAGATCCGGAAGCATCCCGCGGAGGACATCGAGCGGTTGCTGGTGGACGCGGGCGCCGCTGTCGCGATCAGTCGCTCGGTCGAGGAATGGCAACGACACCCCCAGGGCCGGGCTGTGGCCACGGAGCCCATCGTGCACACCAGGACCGGTGACGCGGGGGGCGACACCTGGACGCCGACACCTGGACGTCCGCTGGCCGGTATCCGTGTGCTCGACCTGACCCGGGTCATTTCCGGGCCGATGGCGACCCGGTTCCTGGCGGCCTGCGGTGCCGAGGTGCTGCGCGTCGATCGTCCTGGCTCGGACGAGAGCAGCGGTGTCTTCGGACGGGGCAGCGACATCGTGCTGGGCAAGCGGTGGGCGTTCCTCGACCTGCGGAGTGAGGAGGGGCGGGAGCGGTTCCTCGGGCTGCTGTCCAAAGCCGACGTGCTCGTCCACGGATACCGTCCCGGTGGCCTGGACAGCCTCGTCGCCCCGGAGGTCCGGGCCGCAGTGCGGCCCGGCTTGGTGGAAGTGGCGCTCAACGCGTACGGCTGGACGGGCCCGTGGAAGGAGCGCAGGGGTTTCGACACTCTCGTCCAGTTCAGCAGTGGTCTCGCGGACGCGACGACGGCGTGGGCCCTCGCCGACCCGGAGCACCGGACACCGATCAACGCGCTCGGCCGACTGGTCGACGCCGACCGGCCCCGGCACCTCCCCGTCGAGGCACTCGACTTCGCGACCGGATACCAGATCGCCGCAGTCGCGATCCGGGGCCTGACGCGCAGAGTGACGACAGGCGAGGGTTCGGTCTCCTGTCTCTCGCTCGCCCGCACCGCGGGGATGTTGATCAGCGCAGGGCACGTTCCCGAGGAGCCGGAGATCCGCCTGCCCCTCGACGGACCGTACGAGGACCGCGTCTTCGTCAGTGGTGACGGCCACCCGGAGAGGAGGCTCCAGTTCCCCGTCGTGGTCGAAGAGAACCCACTCTTCTGGGAGCGGCCATTCGAAGCGGCAGGCTCGTCCGCACCGAGGTGGTCGACCTCGGGCTGACCTCGCCCCGACCGAAACGACGAGTCCTGCGCGAGCTGGGCATCGGGCTGGCGCCCTACTCCCTGCTGGGCCGCGGCTTCCTGACCGGCGTAGTCAAGCCCGCCGCCGAGTACCCGGCGGACGACATGCGCAGCTGGGACGAGCGCTGGCAGCGTGAGAACTACACGTACAACCTGCATGCCACCGAGCAGCTCAAGAAGCTCGCCGCCGCCAAGGGCATCACCCCGGCCCAGCATGCGCTGGCCTGGCTGCTCGCTCAGGGCGACGACGTGGTTCCGATCCCCGGTACCCGCAACGCCGCGCGTCTGGAGGAGAACACCGGTGCTGTCGACGTCGAACTCACCGACGCCGACCTTGAGCACATCACGAAGATCCTTCCTCAGGGTTCCGCGGGTAGCCGCTACCCGGCCGCCATGCTGGCCGCCATGTCGACCGACTGACGCTCAACGGACTCGTCGCCGGTCCGTACCCCCCTGTCGGATATGCGGCCGGCGACGTCGAGGCCGACTCGATCCTGGGCTTCCGACCCGGTGGGGGCCCAACACAATGCCGGGCTCGTGCGCCACGGCATCGGCCGCGAGTTCGGCCCGAAGGCCTGTCGGCGTACGCCGAGACCAAGAGCATCGCCCTGCCCACCCCCACCCGTGCCTGACCGCCCCAACCTCCAAGGAAGAAGTGCCATGCGAGCAGCCGTACTGCACCGGACCGGTGACAAAACCCTTGAGGTCAAGGAACTGGCCACCACCTCCTTCGGGCCCGGCCGGGTCCGTGTGAAGGTGCACAAGGCCGGCCTTTGCCGCTCCGACCTCTCCGCCATGAACGGTGTGTTCCCCCACCCCGCCCCGTTCGTGCCCGGACACGAGGGCGCCGGCGAGGTGGTCGAGTGCGGCGAGGGCGTCACCCACGTCAAGCCCGGCGACCGCGTCATCATCTGCTGGATGCCACCCTGCGACGAGTGCCCGGCCTGCAAGGCCGGCGACAGCCACCTGTGCCGAAGCGGGTATGCGAACCTGGCCAAGCCCGGCTTCCAGGACGGCGAGACCATCCTCCCCGGCATGTTCGGCGCCGGCACCTTCGCCGAGGAGACCGTCATCGCCGGCTACGCGGCGATCCCGGTGCCGAACGACGTGCCGTACGAGATCGCGGCCCTGATGGGCTGCGGTGTCACCACCGGGATCGGTGCCGCGCTGAACACTGCCAAGGTGCGGCCCGGCTCCTCCGTGGTCGTGATCGGCCTGGGCGGCGTCGGCATCAGTATCGTCCAGGGCGCCAAGGTCGCTGGCGCCGCCCGCATCGTCGCGGTGGACCCGACCGCGAACCGTCGCGAGCTGGCACTGAAGTTCGGCGCCACCGACGCCGTGGCCGCCGAGGATCTCGACCCCGTCAAGCAGCGCCTGACCAGTGGCTTCGGCTTTGACTACGCCTTCGAGGCGGTCGGTAGGCCCGTCACCTTCCGTGCGGCCTACGACGCGGCACGGCCCGGAGGCACGGTCTGTCTGGTCGGGGTGGGCGCGCGCACAGAAGCGCCCGAGCTGAGCATGCTGAAGATGGTCTCCTCAGAGAAGAAGATCCTTCCCTCCTTCTACGGCGGCGGCGATGTGCGCCGGACCTTCGGCACGATTATCGACCTGTGGCGCGCGGGCCGTATCGACCTCGATTCGATGATCACCCACCATGTGCCGCTGGCCGACGTCAACGAGGCGGTCCGGCAGATGGAGACCGGCGAGGCGCTGCGCACGGTCATCGACATCGCCTGACCGGCAACTCGGCGGCAGGGCCCCACAGTGTGTGGGGCCCTGCCGCCGAGTTGCCGCACCGGTGGCTTCCGGTGTGCGGCGCAGACCCCAACGCTTCGAGATGATCTCCGCGGCGATGGAGACAGCCGTCTCCTCGGGAGTGACCGCGCCGGGGTCGAGCCCGATCGGGGAGTGGAGCCGGGCGAGCTCCGCCTCGCTGAGGCCGGTGGCGCGCAGCCCGTCGAGGCGCTGGGCGTGGGTGCGTTGGGAGCCCATGGCACCGACGTAGCCGATGGGGAGCCGGAGGGCCAGCTCCAGCAGCCGCAGGTCGAACTTGAAGTCGTGCGTGGGCACGCAGATCACGGTCCTGCCGTCGAGCGCGCCGCTGTCGCGGAGGCGGCGCAGATGTCGGTGCGGCCAGTCGAGACGACCTCCTGCGTGTCCGGAAAGCGCTCCTGGGTGGTGAACACCTCCCGGGCATCGCAGACGGTGACGTGATAGCCGAGGAGGCCGCCGATCCGGGCGACCGCGGGCGCGAAGTCGATCGCGCCGTAGACGAGCAGCCGTGGCGGCGAGGTGCGCACGGTGGTGAGGACGGTGATCCCGGTGGCAGCGGGGTCGCAGCGGCCCGCGAGGTCGTAGGTGCGTGTGCCGCTGGTGCCGAGGGTGAGCAGGGCGCGGCCGGCCCGGGTCACGGCCGCGTCCAGCTCCGCGGTGCCGATGTGCCCAAGGCGTCGTGGCCGCGGATGGCGATGGCGGCACCGAGCAGGTGCAGGGGGCCGGCGGTGACGGTGGCCAGGGCGAACGGCCGATGTTCGGCGCACCACGCCCGCAACTGGTCGGCGATGTCGATCACCGGGCTCTTTTCGTCGGCGCCGGGGGGCGTGGCACCGGGACGGCCTTGTGTCCGCGGTCCGCGCGTGTCACGCTGGCCGTGTTCATCCGTCGATGCCGCCGTGGCAGACGTATTTGGTCTCCATCCAGTCGCCGATGCCTTCGCGGCCCCCTTCCCGGCCCAGACCGGACTGCTTGACCCCGCCGAACGGTGCGACGGGGGAGGAGAACGCGCCTGTGTTCACGGCGACGATCCCCGTTTCAAGAGCCTCCGAGACCCGCCAGACACGTCGGGTGTCGCGGGTGAAGAAGTAAGCGGCCAGCCCGTACGGTGTCTTGTTGGCGTGCCGTACCGCCTCGTCCTCGTCGTTGAACCGGGTCACCGCCGCGACCGGCCCGAACGTCTCTTCGCAGCAGATCTCGGCGTTGGGCGGGCAGTCGGCCAGTACGGTCGGCTGGAAGAAGGTGCCGCCGAGCCGGTGGGGCTCTCCGCCGGTGACCACCTTGGCCCCGCGGTGTACGGCGTCGGCGATGTGCCGCTCGATCTTGCGGATGGCCGCCTGGTCGATCAGCGGGCCGACGTCGGTTCCCGGATCGAGGCCGTTGCCCACCGCCAGGGCCGCGGTGTGCTCGGCCAGCGCGGCGAGGAAGTCGTCGTAGACGGAGTCGGCGACCAGGAAGCGGTTGGCGGAGACACAGGTCTGGCCCGCGTTGCGGAACTTCGCCGCCATGGCAGCGGAGATCGCCACGTCGAGGTCGGCATCGTCGAAGACGATGAACGGGGCGTTGCCGCCCAACTCGAGCGAGACGCTCTTGATGGTGTCGGCGGCCTGCCGCATCAGCAAAGACCCCACCGTGGTGGAGCCTGTGAAGCTGAGCTTGCGCACCTCGGGCCGGGTGGTCAGCTCGAGGCCTACGGCCGGCGCGTCCTCTGCGTCCCCGACGACGACGTTGAACACCCCGGCCGGTATCCCGGCGCGTTCGGACAGCGCGCAGACCGCGAGGGCGCACAGCGGGGTCTGCTCGGCGGGTTTGAGCACGATCGGGCAGCCGGCCGCGAGGGCCGGCGCCGCCTTGCGGGTGATCATCGCGATGGGGAAGTTCCACGGCGTGATACAGGCGCCGACACCGACGGGCTCTCTGACCGCCGTCATCCGGGTGCCGGGCAGGCCGGCGGGGATCACGTCTCCGTACGCGCGGCGTCCTTCCTCGGCGAACCAGTCCAGGAAGGATGCCGCGTAGGTGACCTCCTGCGCCGCTTCCGGCAGTGGCTTGCCCTGCTCGCGGACGAGGAGCCGGGCCAGTTGATCGCGGTTGTCGATCAGCAGCGCTGCCCAGGTGCGCAGCAACTGGCCGCGCTCGTCACTGGAGAGCGCGCGCCAGCCCGGGGCCGCGGCGTTGGCCGCCTGGATCGCGCGCACCGTCTCCCGGGCGCCCATCCGGGGCACCTCGGCAAGGATCTGCCCGGTCGCCGGGTCGGTCACCGGGAAGGTACGGCCGTCGTCGGCGGCCGTCCACCGTCCGCCCACGTAGCCGAGTGCTGGCCCCAGGAGGCCGGCCCTGTCCGGCGCGCTCATCGCTGGGCTCCCCTCGGAAGGCTCGTCATGCCGTGCGGGGAACGAGCGGTGCCGCGCCGGCCGATGGCCCAGCCCAGGAGTGCCCCGAACAGGGCGGTACTGGCCGGGACGAGGGCCCGGCGCAGCAGCGGCAGCAGGATGGTGCGAGCCACGTCGAGGCCGGCGGCGCTGTCCTGGAGGGCTGCCATCTCCGGGGGCGCGGTGCGCGCGGTGTCGCGACCGCCGTCCTGGGCCACCAGCGTCTCCAGGCGCTGGGTGAACTCGTGCATGATGCTCGCGCTGACCTCCGCCAGGAGGCTCCGCCCGAACTGGGCGGCACGGCCGCTGATGGTCATGTCGGTGGAGACGTTCACCGTGGTCTTGCCGTCGCACGGCGCGAGGGTCGCGGTGACGGTCAGGTTCGCCGCTCCGCTGCCGCGTTCCTCCTGGCCCCGTGCCCGGATGACCGCGCGGTGTTCCACCTCGTCGAGCTCGATGAAGCGGGCGGTGCCCCGGTAGCGGGCGGTGACGGGGCCGATCCTGGCGGCCAGGCTGCCCCGGTACTCGCCCTCGACCACGTCGTCCAGGGTCGCTCCGGGCAGGCACTGTGCGATGCGCGGCAGGTCCTGGAGGAGTTTCCAGGCCTCGTCCAGCGGCAGGTCGACGTCGAAGGTGTTGTCGATGATCATGGCAGCTCCCTTGTGGTCTCGTGCAGCCAGTAGGCGGGGCTGGTCAGCGACAGGCTGCGCATCTCGGCGACGATCGGGCCGCCGGTTTCGGAGGCGGCTTTCAGCTGCTTCCAGTCGGGGTCGCTCTGGAAGGCCGCCCAGCGCTGCACGCGGGTCTCCTCGTCGGGAAAGCGCAGCAGGTACACGATGCGGCCCGCGTCCTCGCGGTCGGTCCAGAAGCCGACCGTGTCCAGGCGGTGCTTGTCGAAGAGGGAAAGGGTGCCCTCGGCGAAGCGCAGGTGCAGCGCGTCGGCTCGGCCCGGCGCGGCGACGTACTCGCGCAACTCGTAGATCATGTCTCGTCCTTCCTGTCGGCTGATTCGGCCCGGCGCGCGGCCTTGGTGACGGCGCGAACGAGCAGGGTGCCCGCGACATCCTTGCGGTAGGCGGCGGTGGCGTGCAGGTCGTCGCTGGGCCGCACGCTGTCCCGCACGGCGTCGGCGGCCTCGCGTACGCGGGCCGAGCCGAGCGGGGCGCCGGTGAGGATCTCCTCCGCCGCCGGGCACCGGTGGGGGATCTGGCCGACACCGCTGAGGCACACCCGGGCCTCGGCGATCCGCGGGCCGTCAACTGTGACCTGTACGGCCGCTCCGACCAGCGCGAAGTCACCGCGGCGTCGGCCCACTTCGAGGAAGGCCGCGCCAGTGCCCGGGGCCGCCCTGGGGAAGCGGATCTCCGTCAGCAGTTCGTCGGGGCGCAGGGCGGTGGTGAGGTGGGTGCGGAAGAACTCGGCGGCGGGTATCGTCCGCTCCCCGCTGGTGCTGGCGGCGACGAACACGGCGTCCAGCGCCATGGCGACCGACGGCAGTTCGGCGGCGGGATCGGCGTGCGCCAGGCTGCCGCCGACCGTGCCGCGGGTGCGCACGGGCGGGTGGGCTATCTGTGGAAGAGCCGCGGTCAGCAGCGGCGCGTGCGCCGCGACGGACGGTGAGCGTTCGGCTTCCGCATGGCGGACCGTCGCGCCGATGGACAGCTCGCTGCTGGTGCGCCGGAGCCGGGCCAGGCCGACGACGCGGCCGATGTCCACCACGTGCGCGGGGCGGGCCAGGCGGAAGTTCAGCAGCGGCAGCAGGCTCTGCCCGCCGGCGAGCACCTTGACATCGTCGGCCAGGTCGTGCAGGAGCGTGAGGGTCTCGGCGAGTGTCTGCGGGCGGTGCAGCTGGAAGTCGACGGGCTTCACGGACGACCTGCCAGGAGGGCTGCGGCCGAGCCGCCGAGGATGCGGCCCCGCTCGGCGGATTCCAGGTGCGCCGCCTCGACGACCGCACGCGGTGACGGATCGCCGATGGGGAACGGGTAGTCGGAGCCGAGCAGCACCCGGCCAGGTCCGGCCTTGGCCACCAGGTACTCCAGCGCTGTCGGGTCGAAGAGCACGCTGTCGAAGTAAAGCCGGGGGAAGGACTCGAGCGGATCGGCGGTGCCCTGTGGGTCGGTGAGGTGGTGGCGGACCAGGCGGCCCAGGACGTAGGGCAGTGCCGCACCGCCATGGGCGATGAGGATCCTGGCGCCGGGGAAGCGGGCGGGGATGCCGGCGTACAGCATCCGGGCCATGGCCACGGTGGTGTCCTCCAGCCGTGCCAGGCCGTTGACCAGCCCGAAGTCGTGGTAGCGCGGGCTTGCGGCGCCGAATCCCGGATGCAGGAAGACGATTGCCCGGCTCTCGTCGGCGGCTTCCCAGAACGGGGTGAACTCCGGGCTGTCGAGCTCCCGTTCCCCCGCGCGGGTGGCGATCATGACACCAGGCAGGCCCGCGGTCCGCTGGGCCTTCAGGGCCGCGGCGGCGCGCGGGGGTCCTGCAACGCAACGGTGCCCAGCGGGATCAGCCGGTCGTCGGCCTTGGTGTATTCCACGATGCCGCCGGTGAGCGCTTCGGCCCAGTCCGCGCCCTCATCGCCGGGCAGCTGGTAGCCGAATGCGTCCAGCCAACCGCCGACGACCTGCCGGTCGATGCGCTGGGCGTCCAGCCATGCCGTGCGCCGGGACGGGTCGGTGAGGCCGGGCGCGACCGGGCGGGTGGCAGGGCCGCCGTTGAAGGAGAGCACCTGGCCGCCTGCGTGCGTCGCCGTCGCGATGTGCGGGAAGCGGAGGCGTCCGGCGGCCAGGTCGGCGAGCAGGCCGGGCGGCACCACGTGGGCATGGATGTCGACGGTCTCTCCCGGGCCGGGTGTGACATTGCTCATCGGGTACCTCCGGGCTGTTTGAGCGTCGCCCACACGTCGCTGGGCTTGATCGGCAGGGAGTGGATCGAGGACGCGCCGCCGCCCGTCAGGGCGTCGTTGACGGCGCTCGCGACGGCCGCCGGCGCTCCCATGTAGCCGGCCTCGCCCGCGCCCTTCTGCCCGAGGGTGGTGTACGGCGAGGGTGTGCAGTGCTCGGTGTCCACGATGACGGGCACCTCGTGTGTGCTCGGGAGCAGGTAGTCCATGAACGACGGGGTCAGCGGCTGTCCCTCGGGGCTGTAGGCGAACTGCTCGTACAGCGCCACGCCGATGCCGTGCGCGGTGCCGCCGTAGACCATCCCGCGTACCACGTCGGGGTTGACGACGGTGCCGCAGTCGTGCGCCACGTAGTAGCGGTCCAGTTCCACTGTCCCGGTGTCCGGATCCACCATGGCGAGGACCAGGTGGGCCTCAAAGGAGTAGCAGGGGTAGAGCTGCACCGTTCCGTCCGGCCGGGTCAGCTCGCCGGAGCGCGGCGTGTGGGCCACATAGACGGCTTCGAGCCCCGGTTGCACGCCAGGCGGCATCAGGTGCTGCTTGCGGTGCGCGATGGCCGCGAGGTCGGACCAGGACATGCGCCGCGCCGGCTCGGAGGCCACCACGACGTCGCCGCTGTCGTAGGCGAGCTCCGCCTCGGTCACTGCCAGGTTGTGCGCGGCGATCCGCAGCAGCTTGGCCTTGAGCTCCGTCGCCGCCCCGCGGACCGCCTCGCCGAGGACGATCGTCATCCGGCTGCCCACCGGGCTCTGGGAGGGCATCCCGGACAGCGAGTCCGCCCTGAGCACCATGATCGTCGCCGGGTCGCGCCCGAGTTCCTCGCCGACGAGGGTGGCGACCAGGGTGTCGTGGCTCTGGCCCGCCGACGACAGGGCGATCACCGCCGTGACCTCGCCGTCGCCGTCCACTCTGAGGCGGCATGCCTCCGGGAATGTGCTCTTGTCGTTCGCGCGGTTCATGATGTTCTCGAACACGGCGTTGCCGCCGCCCGGCTCCAGGCAGGTGGCCACGCCGACGCCGGCCAGCAGCCCCTGCCGGCGCAGTTCGTCCCTGTGGCGCAGCAGCGCGGGCAGATCGGCGAGCACGACGGCCTTCTCGAGCACCGCCGGGTAGTCCCCGGAGTCGTACTCGGTGCCGCTGGGGATCCGGTACGGAAACTCCTGGGGCTGGATGAAGTTGCGTCGCCGGATCTCCAGCCGGTCCATGCCCAGGGCGCGCGCCGCCTCGTCCACCGCCGACTCGATGGCGTAGTTGGTCGGCGACTGCCCGAACCCGCGCACTGCGACCTGGCCGGTCTTGTTGGTGGTCACCGCGGTCGCGGTGTAGGCGGCGCACGGGATGCGGTAGGGTCCCACGATGGCGCCGATCGGCTTGGCCAACTGCAGCGGTGAGCGCCCCGGGTAGGCGCCCTCGTCATCGACGACGGCGATGCGGATGCCCGTGAACTCCCCCTCGTTGGTGACGGCGAGCTCGACGTCGAAGATGCGGTCCGGGCCGTGGAAGTCACCGCCGTGCATGTTCTCCGCACGGTCCTCGATGAACTTGACAGGGGCACGCAGAAGCCGGGCCAGGTAGCCGACGAGCACCCCGTGCTTGATGCCGCGTTTGACCCCGTAGCTGCCGCCGACATCGACGTCGAAATGCACCCTGATCTGGTTGGTGGGGATGCGCAGGGCGTGCGCGAGCTGCTCCGGGAACTGCGGCATCTGGATCGACGCCCACACATCCAGCAGGCTACGGTCGGCGTCCCAGCGGGCGACCACCCCGAAGGTCTCCAGCGGCACCGTCGAGTTCCGGTTCCACCGCGCCCGGGTGCGCACTGTGCGGTCCGCCGCGGCGAACGCCCCGTCGACGTCGCCCCACACGAACTCGCGGTGCGCCATGACGTTGGTGCCCTGGTCCGCGTGGACCAGTGGTGAGCCGGGGCGTGCCGCTTCCTCGGGGTCGAGCACGGCGGCCAGCGGCTCGTAGTCCACCGACACCAGGTCGGCACCGTCCTCCGCGACCGCGCGGGAGGTGGCGACGACCGCGGCGACCCATTCTCCGGCGTAGCGGACCACGTCGGTGGCCAGCGGGCGCCATTCGATGCCGGGAAGGTCGAGGTACTGGCGCAGCGGATCGGTGGCCTTGGCCAGTTCCGCGCCGGTCACGACGGCGACGACACCGTCCAGCTCCAAGGCCCGGGCGGTGTCGACAGCGGTGATACGGGCATACGGATAGGGGCTGGTCACCAGGCCCACGTGCAAAGTCCCGGGCGGGGTGATGTCGGCGACGTACCGGCCGCGCCCTTGGACGAACCTGACGTCCTCCCGGATACGGTCCGGCTTGGACACCCACTTGAACTGCCCGGTGCCGTGGTCAGTGGCCGATCCGGTCATCGGCGCCCACCTCCTCTTGCTCGTCCTCGAGTCGGTGACGCCGGGCCGCGCGCTCGATGGCCTCCCGGATCTGCACATAGCCGGTGCAGCGGCAGATGTTTCCGCTCAGAGCCTCATCGATGTCGGCGGGCGTCGGCTGGCGGTTGCGTTCCAGCAGGGCCTGTCCCGCCAGCACCATGCCGGGTGTGCAGTACCCGCACTGCAGGGCATGCGCCGCGCAGAACTCCTCCTGCACGACGCTGAGCGGGCCGTCGTGCGACCCCGCTCCCTCGATCGTCGTCACCGTGTGACCGTCGGCCTGCGCGGCGAGCACGATGCAGGAGCGGACCGGTTCACCCTCCAGTAGCACCGTGCAGGCGCCGCACACGCCGTGCTCGCAGCCCAGGTGCGTACCGGTCAGCTCCAGAACATCGCGGAGGAAGTCCGCGAGGCTCATGCGGCCCGAAACCGTTTCCCGGCATGTCTCGCCGTTGACCCGCATTTCTATCTCGTGGGTGCTTCCCATCACCGCTTGTCTCCTTGGCGTTCCGCGACGAAGTCCGCGAGGACGCGGGTGAACTCCCCCGGGTTCTCGATGGCGGACAGATGGCCTGCCTCGGGGATCACCTCGAACCGGGCGCCCTTGATCCGCGAGGCGACCAGTTCGGACAACTCCCGTGGTGTCTTCATGTCGCGTTCACCCCACAGCACCAGCGCCGGCACCCCGATGCCGCCGAGGACATCGCCGAGACGGGCACCGAAACAGGTCTCCGCGGAGGCCGCCAGCGCCTCCGGACCGATACCGGACATGGCCTCCCGGACCATCTCGGCCCCGACGGGCAGGGACGTGGCCGTGAACGTCTCGGCGACGTACCAGTCGGCCAGCGCGGCCATGCCGTCCTGACGGGCGCGACGGGTGAACGCGTCCGTCTTGGCCCGCGCCACGTCGGGGTCGAGTTCCGCAAAGCTGTCCGCGACGACCAGGCCGCGTGTCCGCTCCGGACGCAGGCCGGCGAAGGCCAGCGCCTGCACACCCCCCATGGACAGCCCGGCGATCACGGCCCGGTCCACGCGGGCATGGTCCAGGACACGGTCCAGGTCGGCGAGCCACTCGCCGAGGTCCAGCCTGGCGGCCCAGCTGGAGCGGCCGTGGCCCCGACTGTCCGGCGCGATCACCCGGTACTCGGCCGCGAGAGCGTCGATCTGATGACGCCACAGGCGGTGGTCCGTTCCGAGGCTGTGCAGCAGCACGAGCGCTTCCCCCGTGCGTGGCCCCGCATCGAGGTAGCCGATCGTAGGGTGGCCGACGGCAACCTGGCACCACTCCCGCCTGCCTGCGTCCTGGTTCATCATGTCCCTCCTGTCCGATTCGCCGAGTTTCATCGAGCGAGATCGGTGAGCGAGTGTCCCGTGGTGCGGGTCGCGGTCGCCATGAACGCCGCCGCGAGCGGTATCACCGCGGCCGGCAGCCATCGGTCGAGCCGGGGTGATGGGTTGATCTGGAACTGTTGTCGCGCGTGGTACGGCGCGTCGGCGACAGCGTCGGACATCTCGCTCTTCCTCTTCGGGTGCTGTTTACTCGCCGGAGAATTCCGGTGTGCGCTTGTCCGTGAACGCCTTGACGCCCTCGCGGAAGTCGGCCGTGCCGAACATCAGCTGGTAGCCGCGGCGTTCCATGCGCAGGCCTGTCTCCAGCGAACCGTCGAGGCCGTGGCGGACGACCTCCTTCACCTGGCGGACTGCCAGCGGAGCCTTGGACGCGACCAGCTCGGCGAGTTCGAGTGCACGCGGTAGCGCATCGCCCTGCACCACCTCGGACACCAGGCCCATCCGCAATGCCTGCTCGGCGGTGGCAGGCAGGCCGGTCATCAGCATGTAGGAGGCGTTCAGCCGGCCGACCGCCCGGGGCAGCCGTTGGGTGCCGCCCGCACCGGGGATGAGTCCGAGGTTGACCTCCGGTTGGCCGAATTTGGCGCGTTCGGAGGCGATGACGAAGTCGCACTGGAGCGCGAACTCGCAGCCTCCGCCCAGGGCGTATCCGTTCACGGCGGCGATCACAGGCTTCGGGAAGTCGGCGATGGCGCTGGTCGTGTAGGCCTTGATGGCTCCGACGACGTCGCGCTCGGCCTGCTCCTGGATGTCCGCGCCGGCCGCGAACACCCTCTCGTTACCGGTCAGGACGACGACCCGGACATCGTCGTCGGCGGCGAGCGCCGTGAAGTGCTCGTGCAGCAGCTGCCGCACTTCGGTGTTGAGTGCGTTGCGTACCTCCGGTCGGTTGAATCGCACGATCGCGACGTCGGGACTGTGCCGCTCAAGCAGGACGACGGACATGGCTGACCTTTCTCTCCGGTCTGGCGGGTTCACCGGTTACTCCGGCCTGGCGGGGTTCGCCGGATCAGGCCGGCTCGAACGCCGGGTACTCGATCTCCTCGGACAGGTGCTCCCAGCACACCCGCACCGGCATCCCGATCCGCACCTCGTCGGGGTCGCAGTTGAGCACGCTGGCGAGGATGCGCACACCCTCGGGCAGCTCGACAAGGGCCACCACGTACGGGACGCGGTCCTCGTGACCGGGCCAGGCGCGCTGCGTGACGGTGAAGGTGTAGACCGTTCCTTCGCCGCGCACCTCGCGCCATTCCAGGTGTCGGCGGCCGGTGGACACGCTGACCGAGCGGGGGAACCACTGGGCCTGGCCGGTGTCGGTGCAGTACTGGAGCAGAAGCCGGTGCTCCTTGGCTGCCTTCCAGAAAGGCTGGGTGTCGGTGTAGCGGTTGATCTTCGGCAGAGGCCGGGAGGGCTGCTGGCTCATGACTGCTCCAGGATCAGTACGTTAGAAACGCCCCAGTTGCGGCCGTACGGGACCATCCCGATGCCTGTGACCAGTGCGTTGCGCGGATCGTCGACCTGCCGTTCGCCCGCTTCGCCGAACATCTGGCGCACCGCTTCCACCGCGTTCAGGCCACCGCCGGCCAGGCCGGGCTGGCCGGCCGAGATCTGGCCGCCCGAGGTGTTGAGCGGAAGCGTTCCGCGATAAGACAGGTCGGTGTCCAGAACGAATTTCGAGCCGCCGCCACGCTCACAGAAGCCGAGATGTTCCAGGGTGAGCAGGATGGCGATCAGGAAATCGTCATAGGGGTGAATCATCCGGATGTCGCTTGGCGAAAGGCCGGCCTGCGCGAAAGCCTTCGGTCCGGCCACTGTGAATCCGGACTCGGTGATATCGGCCAGCATGTCGGGGCCGTTGAAATTGCTGATCTCGCCGTATCCGGCCGGGTGTACCATCTTCCGGCAGCCGAGCTCCCGCGCCTTCTCCGTCGACGTGACGAGCAGCGCGTTGGCGCCGTCGCAGACCATGACGCTGTCCAGCATCCGCAGTGGCTTGGAGACGTAACGAGAGGTGAGGTAGTCCTCCTCCGTCAGTGGTTTGCGCAGCTTCTCGCACGCGTTGGGGTTGAGCATCCCGTGCGACCGCTGGGTCACCGCGAGCTTGGCCAGCGCCTCGTCGAGCAGCTCGTACTGGTGCTGGTAGCGCTGTGTCAGCAGCCCGAAGGCACCCACCGGGCCGTTGAGGCCGACGGGGTACTGGAACTCGAAGCGCTGTGCCCCCTGCTCGGTGCCCGGCCAGGACGACTGGGCATCGCTGGAGAGGACCAGCACGGTTTCGCACAGGCCGTCCCGGATGGCTGCCGCGGCCCTGGCCACACCGCCGATGGTTGACGCCCCGCCCAGGCCGTTGACCTGGGTCCACGTGGGCGAAAGGCCCAGGTGTTCGCACAGGTACACCGCCCAGAACGGGTTGGATGTCTCACTCATGGTCTCTGCGACGCAGATCCCGTCTATCTCCGACTTGTCGATTCCCGTATGGTCGAGAATTCCCTCGAATGCCTCTGCGGCGAGATCGTAGGAAGACCGCCCGGAGCGGAGGACCACAGGGGTCTCCGCATACCCGACAATGGCGATGTCTTTTCTTCCAGGCATATTTCAGGCCACCTCTCTGGTAACCCAGGAAAAGCGCTTCGCGTGACGCGCGGCGCTGTCACATATTGGTCCGCGATGAGCTCACGGTAACTTCTGTAGCGAGACTATATAGAAGCTAGTCTCGTTACGCTAGCCTCTCCGGTAGACTTCCTTCCGTCCTGATCCGCCGAGCGGCCGTGCTGCTCCCGCGAACGTGAGGAACAGATGACAGCTGACGCTTCCCGGGCCGGACCCCGGGTCCTGCGCTCCGCGGCGGCCGTCTCGCACACCGTCGAGACAGTCGGCGACGCCTGGTCGTGGCTGGTCCTGCGGGAAATGATCTTCGACGGCGTAAGCCGCTTCGACGAGTTGCAGCGAAGGCTGGGCATCGCACGTTCGACGCTCACCGCACGCCTCGCCCGGCTCACCGAGGGCGGCCTCGTTGTCAAGGACGCCCGTCCTGGCTCCCCCCACCCGCGCTACGGCTTGACCGAGCAGGGCTGGGACTTCTTCGGCTGCCTCATGACTGCGATGCGCTGGGGCGACCAATGGGCCGCGGGCGACGGCGGACGGCCGCTCACACTCTGTCATACAGGCTGCGGTGCTCGGCTCGACGCCGAACTGGCGTGCGCGGCCTGCCGCGAGCCGTTGCGTGCCCGGGAGGTGCAGGCGTTCCTGGTGGACGGTGCCGACGAGCCGTCGCCCGCCGCTCCCCGCCTGCGCTCGCGGACGCCCGAACTGTCACTGCTGGAGCGTCGGCGGCCGTGTTCCATTGCGCGGACGCAGAAGGTCATCGGCGACCGCTGGAGCTCGCTCGTGCTCCGCGCGGCCTTCCTCGGCATCCGCAGATTCGACGACTTCCGGCGCGAGCTGGGGATCGCCGAGAGCATCCTGTCCGGCCGGCTCAGCCGACTCACCGACCTCGGCGTGCTGACCCGCCGCGGCTACCAGGACAACCCGCCCCGGGACGAGTACCTGCTCACAGAGAAGGGACTCGCCCTCTACCCGATCTACCTGTCCATGCTGGCCTGGGGCGACCGCTGGCTCGCCCATCCCGGCGACGGGAGCATCGTGCTGGAGCACAAGCTCTGCGGCTGCAGTGTGGAACCCGTCCTCGTCTGCACCGCCTGCCGGGGCGAACTCACCCCGCAGGCCGTCACCCCACACACCACACCACCCCCCTGACGGATGCCCCGACCCGGGCAGCCGCAACTCCCCGCCCCCGCAATTCCCCGCCCCTGGAAGGTAGGACACGACCATGCAGCGCGCGATCTTCACCGAGGAACAACAAGTCTTCCGTGACATGGTCCGTGACTTCTTCACCCGCGAGATCGCGCCGCAGCAGTCTGCGTGGGAGCACGCGGGCGCGCCACCGGCCGACTTCTTCAAGCGTGTCGCCGAGCTGGGGATCATGGGTATCCAGATCCCGGAGGTCTACGGTGGCGCAGGCGAGTCGACCTACAAGTTCAACGCGATCGTCACCGAAGAGGCGGTGCGCGCCGGGCTGCAGATCGGCTCCCTGCGCACCCATCTCGACATGGCGCTCAGCTACCTGCTGGCATACGCCGACGCTGAACAGAAGCAGCGCTGGCTGCCCCGCTTCGTCGCCGGCGACCTCATCGCCGCGATCGCCATGACCGAGCCCGGCACCGGCTCCGATCTGGCCGGGGTGCGCACCACCGGGACACGAGCCGACGGCGGCTACGTGATCAACGGCTCCAAGACGTTCATCACCGGCGCGGTCAACGCCACTCACATCCTCACCGTGGTACGAACCTCGCCTCTCGAAGCGGACGGCGACCGCCGCTCCGGCCTGAGCCTCATCGCCGTGGAGACCGACCGTCCGGGCTACTCCCGCGGCCGGCTTCTGGAGAAGATAGGCATGAAGGCGCAGGACACTTCCGAGATCTTCTTCGACGACGTCTGGGTCCCAGAGGAGAACCTCCTCGGCGAGGAGGGCCGCGCGTTCGCCTACCTCAGCCACAACCTCGCCCAGGAACGGCTGTCGATCGCGGTCAACGCACAGGCAGCAGCCCGCTTCGCGCTCGACACGACCCTCGCCTACGTGCGCGGCCGCACCGTGTTCGGGCAGCCGCTGGCCGCCCTTCAGAACACCAAGTTCGAACTGGCCGATTGCGCCACCGATGTGGAGGCAGGTCAGGCGTTCGTCGACCGAGCCCTCGATGACCACGACGCCGGCGTCCTCGACCCCGCCGACGCCGCCAAGCTGAAGCTGTTCTGCACCCAGATGCAAGGCCGCGTCGTGGACCGGTGCCTGCAACTGCATGGAGGCTACGGCTACATGCTCGAATACCCCATCGCCCGCCTGTACACCGACGCCCGGGTCACCCGGATCTACGGCGGCAGCAGCGAGGTCCTGAAGTCCGTGATCAGCAAGTCCCTGCTTCGCGCCGCCGAGGCCGGGGAACAATGACGCCGGGACCGCTGAACGGACTCCGGGTCCTCGAACTGGCAGCGATCGGACCCGTTCCGCACGCCGCGATGATCCTGGCCGACCTGGGTGCCGACGTGCTGCGCGTCGAGCGGTCCGACACCGCAGGCCACCCTGGCATCGGTGACGAACTGCTGCTGCGCGGACGGCGAACGCTGCGCACCGACCTGAAGTCGATCGATGGGCGGGAACTCGCCCTGCGGTTGGCCACCAGGGCCGACGTGCTGCTCGAAGGAATGCGTCCGGGCGTCGCGGAGCGGCTCGGCATCGGCCCGGGGCACTGCCACGCCCGCAACCCCGCCCTGGTCTACGGCCGCGCCACCGGCTGGGGCCAGGACGGACCGCTCGCCGAGCGTGCCGGACACGACATCAACTACATCGCGCTGACCGGTGCGCTGCATGCGATCGGTCCGGCCGATGGTGGACCGGTGCCGCCGCTGAATCTGCTGGGAGACTTCGGCGGCGGGTCGCTCTTCCTGGTCGTGGGAGTCCTGGCCGCCCTGTGGGAGCGCGACCGCTGCGGTGAGGGGCAGACCGTGGACGCCGCCCTGGTCGACGGCACGAGTGTGCTGATGCAGATGATCTGGAGCCTGCGGGCCGCCGGAAGGTGGCAGGACTCACGGGGAGCCAACCGGCTCGATGGCGGTGCCCCCTTCTACGGCACCTACGCTTGCGCCGACGGCCGCTGGATCGCCGTCGGCGCGCTGGAACCCCAGTTCTACGCACAACTCCTGGAGGGCCTCGGCCTGGCCGACGCATCTCTGCCCAAGCAGTCGGACCCCACCGGCTGGCCGGCTCTGCGGGCGCGGTTCGCCGAGGCCTTCGCCTCTCGACCGCGGAGTGAGTGGCTGACGGTCTTCGCCGACACCGATGCGTGCGTCAGCCCGGTGCTCTCCCTGGCTGAGGTCACCGACGATCCGCATATCGCCGCCCGCTCCACCGTGGTCGATCGCGACGGGATCCAGCAAGCGGCCCCTGCCCCGCGCTTCTCCAGGGCCGCCCGGAGCGCAGCGCCGCCTGCGCCACCTGTCGCTGTGGATCCCGACACGGCGCTTGCCTCATGGCAAGCCTGAGCCGCGTTGCCCGCACGCTCGGTCCGTCTGCTCGACCTTCGGGCAAGTCCAGGCACACGGGCAGGCCCAAGCGCCTGCTGAATTTTTGCCCGTGTGAACCTTCTGGAAAATTGACGGTTCCGCACGGCCGGTCGTCGTACGCAGGACCTCGAAAAAATAAGAGAATTTACCAGCCAAGCCGTGCCCATCAAGAAGGTCATGTGATCGCATTAGAGGATGGTGTGCCGCTTTGGTGGTAGTGAACAAAGCAACGCCCGCCTTTCAGGCCCCAACAGCAGATCGTGCAAAGCCGACAGTGGTCGAGTTCAACCACGAGGAATTCGAGACCATCCGGGTCCTGAAGTATCCGGCTCGTTTCGAGAAGTCACCCGCTGCGGCCGGGGCGCGGGCCCTGAGAATCGGAGAACACGCTGCGAGATACGGCATGACTTGGCACCTGTCCCCACGGCGGCGGGCAGGTGCCAAGGACGAGCGTGGGATCGAGAGGCCGTCGCCGTAAGGGTCCCGCAGCAGGCTCAGCCGAGGACGCGGCTGGCATCACGCTCGGGGTTCACCGTGAGCAGGGCGATCAGGCTCGTCACGACGGCGGCGATACCGAACACCTTGAACGCCGAGGCATAGCCCTCGGCAGGGGAGGACGCGGCATCCACGATGACACCCGTCAGATAGGGCGCGACCAAGCCACCCAAGGACATCAGCGCCAGGAAAACTCCCAGCGTGCCCGCCAGCTGCCGGGGTGGGCAGAGCTGCGAGATCGCCGCGTTGAACAGGGGCATGATGACGGTGCCGAAGCCATAGCCCACGGACACCACCCCGACTGTCAGCCCGGGCGCGCCGATGTAGGGCAGAGTCGTCATCGCCAGGCCACAGATCAGCAAGCCGGTGCCGGGCAGCACACCCCGCAGCAGCCGGGAACTGGCCCCCCGGCTGAGCAGCCGGTCGCTGATGAAGGTGGACACGAGCAGCGCGGCCATGCTGGCGATGCTCGGGAACCCGAACATGGTGCCCGCCTCCAGCCTGCTGTAGCCGAGCCCGACCTCGAAGTACGACGGCAGAAAGGTCAGCACCACCGACACCAGGGCGTACACGGAGATCACCGCCACGGCGGCCCCGAGGAAGGTCGGCGTAAAGAAGATCTTGGTCCAGGGGACCGCGGGCTGCGGCTCTTCCCCTTCCGCCGTGCTCGCCGTGTCCGCCTGACCTCGCTCGCCGTACGGGCCTTCCTTCCAGGTGGCGAGCCACAACGCGCACCACGCCACACCGGCTACGGCCAGCGTGACAAGGGCGGCACGCCATCCCCAGGTGGCGACGACCACAGCGAGCGCCGGCGCGATCGCGATCTTGGCGATGGACACTCCCGAGGCGATCCAGGCACCGGGCAGGCCACGCTTCTTCGGCGCATGCCAGGAGTAGACCGCGGTGTGGACCAGGGCACTGGAGGGGCCCTCGGCCAAGCCCAACGCGAGCCGGCTCACCAGCAGGACGGTGAAGCTCGCCACCAGGACCATCGGCACCATGGTCGCCGCCCACGCCAGCGACAGCAGGACCAGGATCCAGCGCAATGTCACCCACTTGTTGAGCAGGCCGGCGAAGAACCCGCTGACGGTGAAGGTAAGGAAGAAGCCGCTGCCCACCAGGCCGATCTGCGAGGAGGTCAGACCCAGCTCATGGGCCAGGGGCTGGGCGACGAGCCCCAGAACCGCCTTGTCGGCCGCGTTGATGACATAGAGGAGCACCAGGATCATGGTCAGGCTCCAGGCCTGGACCCGCGACTCCTTTGGGCCATCAACGACTGATGTTTGTGTAGGTTTCACCTTGTCTATCGACACGTCGTCTCCCTCGATGACGCAGGGATGCACTCATCGCTGCGTACGCCGCTGTCTGGGTATTGGGACGGAACTGCATGGACGGCATGGACCACGCAGTCATAGATGAGCGCGCCCAGGCTGCGCCGCGGGTCACACGCGGTAGGTGAGCGGCGCGTCGGCCGGCTCAGTGCGTCGCTGTCAACAGCCGCTTGAGCACCTTGCCGGCGCTGTTGCGGGGCAGTTGGTCGACGAAGTGCACGTGGCGGGGCTTCTTGTAGCTGGCGATCCGCTGCCGACAGTGGTCGATGACGTCCTGCTCGATGAGGTGGTATCCGGGTGCGACCTCGATGTAAGCGGCCACCGACTCGCCGTAGACCTCGTCCGGGACGCCGACCACGGCAACGCCTTGTACCCCGGGCAGTTCCGCGACGACCAGTTCCACCTCACGCGAGTAGATGTTGAACCCGCCGGAAAGGATCATGTCCTTCTTGCGGTCCACCAGATGAAGGAAGTTCTCGTCGTCGAACCGGCCCAGATCGCCGGTGGCGACCCAGCCGTCCCGGATGGTCCGAGCGGTGTCCTCGGGGCGCCGGAAGTACTCCCGCATGGTCAGCCAGCGGCCCGGCGGACCACTTCGCACCCACAGCTCACCCACCTCGCCGGCCGGCACCTCGTGGAACTCGTTGTTCAGTAGCCGGACCTCCATGCCCGGCTGCACCCGGCCGACGGCACTCGGGTGGTCGAACTGTCCGGCGGGCCCCATGCTGGCGACCAGGCCCACTTCGGTCATGGCATAGTACGAGTGGATCTCCAAGTGAGGCAGTAGCTCCTGGAGCTGGCGCTTCAGCCCCAGGGGAAACGCCTCGCCTGTGGCCACGAAGGCCCTCAAGGAAGCGAACCGGGCCGGATCGCGTTCGATCTCCGGCAGCATCATGCGGGCGACCGTGGGCACCGTCGCCATGAAGGTCACGCGCTCGGACTCGATGAGGTCTGCGGTTCCCGTCGGGTCGAACTTCGGCGGGACCACGAGGGTGCAGCCGTGGCAGATCATGTTCATGACCCGGGCAAGGCCGGTGCGCTGCGCCAGCGGTGTGGTGACGAGTTGGCGGTCCTCTGCTGCCAGGTTCCACATCCGCCCGTTGAGGAATCCGTTGAGAACGATGTAGTTGGCCTGGGTGAGGACCGCCCCCTTCGGTTTTCCCGTGGTCCCCGAGGTGTACGAGATCACGCAGTCGTCGAAGTCCTGCGGCACCTCGGGCTGGACCGGGTCACCGGACTCGATCAGTTCCGCCACCTCTGCCGGCTCGCGGATCACCGCCGCCGGAGTGCAGTCGTCCAGAATGTACTCCACCTCGTCCGGCGCCAGTCGGAGGTTCACCGGCACCGCGACGAGCCCGGCCTTCACCACGGCCAGGAACGCCTCGACGAAGGCGGAGCCGTTCGGCAACGCGATCGCCACTCGGTCCCCCACGCGCAGCCCGCGCCGCCGCATGGCCGCTGCCGCTCGCGTGGTGGAGTCCTCAAGCTGGGCGAACGTCATCCGCCGCTCGCCGATGAGTGCGGTATGTACAGGGCGCTGGACCGCCTGCGCGGCAAGAAAAGTAGGCAGTTTCATGGCTCGCTCCGATTCCGGGCAAGATGTGCCTGAGCTCGTCGGAATGCCTCAAGGAAACGCTTAACTGCATGCCGTTGCGGGGCCCGGGTATCCGCCGGACAGCAGCGAGGTCTATGATCACCAACACGCCAACAGTAGCTTCTGTAGCGAGACTGTAGCGCCCTTGGGCTGGGTACGCCAGACTATGGAAACGGGGGATCCGAGCCGATCGGGGGTCTTCCGATTCCTGTCTCGTCCACCGTATTGCGGCGTTGTATATCCGGCAGTAGCCTGCGGAATTCGCGCACTTCCGCCCGCTGAGTATCAATGGAGCCGCCGTGCTGAAGAAGCCGCCGCACAGGAGGTCGTTGGTCGTTGCATTAGCAAATCAGAAAAACGCCCTTGCTTACTGTGCCGCGCGATTCCCGCGTGCTGTCCTGGGACGGTCGGTCGGCGCCAGGTGCCCTCGAGAGCCATGCGTCGCAAGTTCGACGATCCGCTCTCAAGGCGCAGGGCGAAGGGGAACTCGCGTTCACGCCGCAGCCACAGGAGGCTAAGGGTTCGGACGCGGATGAGCGCCACCACGCGCTGACCACCTCTCCCTGGGGCGAGCAGCAGACCCGCGGCCGCCATCCGGAGCCACCCTGAGGCGGGCCGCCGCCCGGCCGTGAAGCTCATCACATGCATGGGCTGTGGCAGGCTCTGTACTACGAAATACGTTATCGATCGTTAATCGATGCCCGACGCGGACCATCCGGCATGAGAGCGGGACACAGGACGCAGATCAGCGAGACTCCGCTGCTCGGCTGCTGCCGTAGGCGATCCGAGACTCGCGCGGCGCCCAGGTCCCGCGCCCGAACCACCTGAGCCGGCCCGTCGAGTACGCGCAGCCGGTCGAGTCGATCATCACCAACCCGATGCTCAACGGCGAGACCATCCGGTCTCAAGGCTCCATCCCTTGACCCCGACGAATCCCTCAAGTACGTGATCAGGAGTGCATCTCATGCGTGACGCAGTCATCGTCGACGCCGTTCGCACGGCCGTCGGTAAGGGCAAGCCGGGCGGTGCCCTGTCCGGCAGGCACCCGGTGGACCTGTCCGGTCATGTCCTCAGGGCGCTGGCAGAGCGCACAGGCCTCGACCCGGCCACAGTGGACGACGTGATCTGGGGGTGTGTGTCCCAGGTCGGCGAGCAGTCGTGCGACATCGGTCGCTACGCGGTGCTGGCGGCGGGCTGGCCGGAGCACGTGCCGGGTCTGACCGTCGACCGGCAATGCGGTTCCTCCCAGCAGGCGGTGCACCAGGCCGCCGCCGGTGTCATCGCGGGACAGTACGACATCGCCGTCGCCGGCGGCGTCGAGTTGATGTCCCGGATACCCATGGGCGCCCCCCGCGTCGGCGGCCAATTCGGCGAGCCGTACGGCCCGCAGGTCGCCGAGCGCTACGACAACTACGTCTTCAACCAGGGCATCGGCGCCGAGATGATCGCCGAGGAGTTCGACCTGAGTCGCGAGGAGCTGGACCAGCAAGCCCTCGACTCGCACGAGCGTGCCGCACGTGCGATCGACGAGGGCCGCTTCAAGAACCAGATCACTCCAGTCACCGTCACCGACACCGAGGGCAACAACCGGGTCTTCGACACCGACGAGGGCGTCCGCCGCGGCGGCACTCTGGAGGCGCTGGCAGGCCTGAAGACCCCGTTCAAGGAGGACGGCGTCATCTCCGCGGGCAACGCCTCGCAGATCTCCGACGGTTCGGCCGCGCTGCTCATCACCACGAGCGAGATCGCCGCACGCAACGGCTGGGTGCCGATCGCCCGCTTCCACACCGGCGTCGTCACCGGTGTCGACCCGATTACCATGCTCAAGGGCCCGATCCCGGCCACCGAAAAGGTTCTTAGGCGATCCGGGCTGACCCTCGGCGACATCGGCGCCTTCGAGATCAACGAGGCTTTCGCCTCAGTCTCGCTGAGCTGGCAGCGCGCCATCGGTGCGGACTACTCCCTGATGAACCCCAACGGTGGTGCCATTGCTCTCGGCCACCCGCTGGGCGCATCCGGCGCCCGACTGATGACCACTTTGGTGCACCACATGAAGGACAGCGGCATCCGCTACGGCCTGCAGTCGATGTGCGAAGGCGGAGGCATGGCCAACGCCACCGTCCTCGAACGCCTCTGAGCCCGCTGGACCAACCGGTTCTCAGTAAATGCCCGGGCCAGACCGCCAACGACGTGCCGAGCAGAAAGATTAGGAACAAACCATGGAAGAGACGTTGCCTTCGTGGCGGTAGCTGCCGCGTTTTCCATCCGCGCGCACGCGAGGAGATCGGTCCACGAGGGGGCTCGATCGGAGAGCCGCACGCGATTCCTGCGGATGTCCGCCAGGCGGGCGCAGGCGGAGATCGCGGTACAGGTCCACGGCGGTGACTTCCGCCGGAGGCGATGCTGCAGATGCTCGGCTCTGACGGTGACGGCTCCGAGTCGGCTGGTGCGCCGGAGGAGTACGTGTCGTTCCCGAGCCGTGCACGACCGGCAACCGCGGCCAGGCCGGCTGTTCCGTAGCAATGCAGCTTTGCGGTCGAGCGTGGCCGCTACGGCATCACCGCAATTCGGTGGCGTCTGGACCCATCGCCGCCGCCATGACTGGCAGCCACCGGCGGAGCTGAAGATGATGAAGGGACACATCATGGGACCCTACCTGCCAGACGCAGTACGTCACCACGCCGCGGAACGCCCCGAGGCACCGGCCGTCTCGGAGGGCGAACTGACCCTGACCTACGCCGACTTGCACTCACGTAGTAACCGGATCGCTCAAGCGCTCCTGGCCGAGGGACTCAAGACGGGCTCTCACGTCGGCTATCTGGTGCGGCCCGGCCTGATGTCGGCGGAGCTGCTGGTTGCCTGCGCCAAATCGGGACTGGTCGCGACGCCCTTGAACTGGCGCCTGGGCGACCCAGAGTTGACCGATGTCGCGCTCGACGCGGAACTAGAGGCCGTCATCACGCAGGAGGAGTTCTTGCCCAGGGCCCGCGCCATCCGCGACGCGTACCGCGTGCTGCCCCTGATCAGCGGCGGAGAGCCCGTGGGTGGGGAGCGCACGTACGAATCCTGGCTGGGTGCGATGCCGGACCGTGACCCCGGGCTCGGCACCAAGGGCTGCGGTGACACCGTCTTCCTGCAGCTGTACACCTCGGGCACCACCGGACTGCCCAAGGGGGTACAGCTCACGCTCCGCAATCTTGACATGGGTGAGTATTTCCAGCGGGAGGTGGGCTGGAGCGAGCGGTGCGTCAGCCTGAACGCCATGCCGGGCTTCCACATCGCAGGAAAGGGCTGGCTGGTACAAGCGCTGGTCGCCGGCGCCCACACGATCATGATGCCCAACCTGACCCCGGAGGGGGCTGTCGACGTGATGGAGAAGGAGCGAGTCACCCATGCGCTCTTCGTCCCGGCCGTGCTGCACATGCTTACCACCGTGGAGGACGTCGGCGAGCGGGACTTCTCCGCGCTGCAATTGATCTCCTACGGCGGCTCACCGATCGCCCCGGCGGCGCTGCTGCGGTCCATGGAGATCTTCGGCTGCGACTTCTGCCAGAGGTACGGCCAAACGGAGACGGCAGCGTCTGTCACCCGTCTGCTCCCCGCCGACCACGACCCGGACGGGTCTCGGGCTCATCTACTTCATTCGGCGGGCAACGCCTGGCCTGACGTGGAAGTTGCCGTCGCCGACCCTGTCACTGGCCAATTCAAGCCTCCCGGCGCGGTGGGGGAGATCTACACACGCTCCCACCACCTCACTCCTGGCTATTGGAAGCGCCCGGACGAGAACAACCGCCTGTTCACCAAGGACGGCTGGCTGAAGACGGGTGACGCGGGTTACCTTGACGAGGAGGGCTACCTTTTCATCACGGACCGAATCAAGGACATGGTGATCACGGGAGGCGAGAACGTGTATCCGATCGAGGTGGAATCCGTACTCGCCGAACACCCGGCGGTCTCTGAAGTCGCGGTATTCGGAACCCCTGACGAGAAGTGGGGCGAGGTGGTCACGGCAGCCGTCGTTCTCAAGGCCGGCGCGAGTGACATCACGTCAGACGAACTGATCGACTTCACGCGCCAGAGGATCGCCTCGTACAAGAAGCCGCGCATCGTCCACTTCGTCGACGAGTTGCCGCGCAACCCCAGCGGCAAGATCCTCAAGCGGGTGCTGCGGGATTCCGTCGGCCGCGGCGCACGCCCGATTTCCCGGTGCTGAAAGGCAAGGCCCCGCGGCTGTCCGTTGGTTCAGCCAGGAGGCGTAGTCGGGGGTGTGGGCCCTTTGGACCATCACCGGTTCTGAAACGCCGTGTCAGCCGGTCGATGGATGCCTGGCGGCGGCGGGAGGAGCCTTTGTCGACGATCCAGAAAACGCGTTTGGCACTGGCGTAGGGTTCCTGGCTCATGAACCTGGGTGACCAGGTTCACGAACGGGTCCATGCCGGTGGGGGGTGGTTCCGTGCGGCCGAACGCGCTTGCGTCGGCGACGGCCGGCCCCCGCACCGCGGGGGCCGGCACGAACATTGCCCTCCGGCGGACGGCGGAACGGCGGCTCAGACGACGCTTCGGCCTCCGGCGAGCACGGCGAGCATCAGTGCGCGCAGCTCGGAGGCGAGTTCAGGTCGAGACATGAACCGCCGGGTCCGCGCGAGGTCATTGGCGATGGCAAAAGCAGCATGGACGCGGATACGAGCTGCCTTCTCCGTCCCGTCCGGCAGTACAGCTGCACCACGTCGGCCCAGCGCCGGGCGTAGGCACGCTGGAACCGGCGCGCTTCGGCCACGCGGCGGTCAGGGAGGTTGTGGCCCTCGGACAAGTACGCAGCGAGGAGATCGCGGCAGTCCAGCACCGTGCCGACATAGGAGTTCACCAGCGACTCAAGGGTTTGCCGGGCGGATTGGTCCGCGGCGTGTGCCCGTGCGGGGGTCTGCCGCGGCCTCTCACCGATCCGGTCTGCCGCTGTCTAAAGAAGCTCCACCTTGTTGGTGAAGTGGTTGTAGATGTTCGGGCCTGCGATGCCGGCCGCCGCGCCGATCTCCTCCAACGTCACTGTGTGGTAACCCCGGTCCCAGAACAGCCGCGCCGCCACCGCCAGCAGCTGTTCCCGGCGGGTGTCCAACACCGACAGCTCTCCGCCGGACGTTCTGGGCAGGGCATCCACCAGTGGCACTGCCAGCACACCAGCCGTCGCCAAGTCCATGACGACCCGTACCAGCAACTGCTCGAAGGCCGCTTGCGGCAGCCGTACTCGGTGATCGGAAACACTACCGATGACGCTGAGCGCTCCCCAGGAGAGCAGCTCGGCGTCCGACGTCGTCAGTTCGGGTCGGAGGCAGCGCAATTCGCCGATGAGCGGAGCCGCACGCGCCTCATCATCGCGGCGCTCACGGCGGCATCCCCTTGGCCGAGGTGCCGCCGTTCCCGACGCCATAGAACCCCGAATCGGGCATCGCGACCACGAACGCGGCCATTTCCTGGTTACAGGCCGCCCAGCCGCTCGCCCTGATCCGGTCCGCAGCCGGTCTCCGGGTCGCCAAGCTGTGACTCGACGATCTCGTCTGTGGGGTCACCCTTCGCTCACCCAGGGCAGATACTCCGGCAATCCCTCGCTCACCGCGGCCGGGAACTTGGGCGCCCGCTTCTCCAAGAACGACGCGACGCCTTCTGCCGCGTCCGGCTTCCGGGTGAGATCCGCCACCAGAAGAGTGTCCAGTTCGTACGAGGAGCCGGGAGAATTCAACGCCGACATGCGGTAGACCATCTGCCGGGCGATCGCGACAGCCACCGGCGCCGTGTGCTTGATGATCTCGGACGCCAGGTCGTACGCGGCGTCGAGGAGCGCATCCGGCTCGTGCAGGCTGCGCATCAGCCCGGCTTCCAAAGCCTCCTGCGCACCGAATACCCGGCCTGTGATCAGCCAGTCCAGTGCCGTGGGGAGTCCGACCAGACGCGGCAGGAACCAACTCGACCCGCCCTCCGGCACGATCCCCCGGCGGGTGAACGGGAAGCCGAGCCTGCAGTTGGTGGCAGCCAGTCGGAAGTCGGCGGCAAGCGGCACGGTCGCACCGGCGCCCACCGCAGCGCCATTGATCGCCGCGATGACCGGCTTGCTCATGGCGAAGATCCGAGACGACACCGCGCTTGCGGGCTCGAGATCGAGCGGGGGGAAATCATCGCCGCCGGGACCGCTGACGCCGAAGCCGCCGGACAGATCGGCTCCCACGCAGAAGTCGCGCCCGGCACCGGTGAGGACGACGACGCGTACGTCCTCTTCCGCGTCCGCCCGGCCGAAGGCGTCTCGCAGTTCCTGGGCCATGCGCCGGCTGTACCCGTTGCGGGTCTCAGGTCGATCGAGAGTGATGGTTGCAACGCTGTCGGCCACGGCATAGCTGATCTGTTGATATGAGCCCATCTCGCCTCAGCTCTTGAATCAGTGATAGCCCTCATCGTGTAACAGTCAAGCCCTTAACAGCAAGGCATATCTCCGTAAAAATTAATGCTCATTAGTTAAAGGCCTCACCTGCTGCACGCCTACTCCGTATTCACCTGACACTCCCTCAGGGTAACGTTTACGCGGTTTCTCGGCGCGGCGAGGCGCCGACGGCGGCAGGAGCGGTGACGGGCACGGTCTCCTGCCCCGGCGACCGGAATCAGGACAGGTGCGGAGGCGTCCGCCAGTACGACGGCGGCACAGTCGGCTTTTTCGCCCGTGCCCGTGAGCTCGCCGAGAAGTACGGCGACCGCTTCACGCCGCCGACGTCTTTGGTTGAAAGGGTGAAATCGAGGGCGAGGCGGACGGATCGCGAACAACTCCCTGGCCCGTCCGGAGCGGTGTTCTCGGTAAGCGAGGAACGCGCCGTCGCCTTCGCCCGCCGCCTTCCGGCGCAGCTCCGGGGGAAACGGCCGTGAACTGGGCGTCCACGGAGGAATTCCTCCAGTCGAAAGCATTGCAGCTCCCAGGATCGGTGCCCAACTGAAAGTACGGCGCCATGAACGAATCCGATCACCCCGCCGCGCGGGTTTCCTTTCCGAGATCTGGGACTCGCTGGGAGGGGAGAAGGAAGCGCTGACCGGGTGCGCTTTGAAGAACACGGTGCATTGCGGTCGCCGTTCGCGGTGACCGACCTGGCCACGGCGTCGTTCGCCGCAGTCGGGCTGGCCCTCAGCAACCCCCTCGCCACGGTCGGCACTGGGGGACCGCGGGTAAGAGTGGACCGGATTCTTGCCAGCAAATGGTTCGATCTGCCGTCGGCCCAGTTCCGTGACCTCCACGCGAAGACGCCCTCTCCGGCGTGTGCACCGCGACCTCCGTGTCCGAAGGTACCCGCGCGGTGCCGTAGAACCTCAGTTACTTTGCTGATTTCGTGCGCAGTCCCAGGAGGCATGAAACGACCCCGCCGATCGCCACGACGAACATGGCCGCGCAGGTGAGCCGGTAGCCCTTGAGGATCCGCTCCAGATCCACGGCGGTGAGTGTCGAGGTGTCTCCGGCGAAGAACGCCGCAGAAGCCGTCGCTGCGAGACCCGAGCCGACCAGCGTCAGGGCCATGGCAGTGGCTATGGCGATGCCTGTCGTACCGAACATGATCCGCATTCCGTTCACGCTCCCGATGTGGGATGCCGGTGCGGATTTGACGATGAGGGTCGAGTTGATCGGGAGGAAGACACCGTGGCTGAGCCCGAGGATCGAGAGGGCGACCGGGATGAGGGCCGACGCGTGCTCGATGCTGAAGGCCAGATAGAGGACCGCAACACCGGCGGCAGTCGCCACGCTGACGATGAGCGCCACGACTCGCTCGTCGAGCAGGCGCGTGCACCAGTCGGACACCAGCGATCCCACGGTGTAGGCGACTGCGACGGGAAGTGTCCCGACACTGGCGACGAGGGGCGAGTCTCCTTCGACGCCCTGGTAGTAGAGGCCCACGACAGTCGTCAACGCCAGTCGCGGCATCATGCTGAAGAAGCCCGCCGCCATGGACGTGGAGAACAACCGGTCCCGGAACAGCACAGGGTCGATGGCCGGGTTGGGGGAGCGACGCCTCATGACGACGAACAGGGGAAGCAAGGCGGTCGGCGCCACGATCCCCACCATGACTGCCGGGCTCCGCCATCCCAGGTCTCCGGCTACTGACACGGTGGCCAGGAACGCGCCGAGCCCGACGAAGATGACACTGTGCCCGAACAGGTCGAATCGGCCGGTGCTCCTCGGGCGGGCCGGGAGGTGGCGCAGACTGCGCCGCCCCCAGACCAGGCCCACGAGGCCGACGGGAACGTTGATCCAGAAAAGCCACCGCCAGCCGAGCGACGTCGCGACAATGCCGCCGAGCGAGGGACCCGCTATCTGTGCGACGGCGAAACCGGACATGTAGATGCCCATGGCCCTGGCCAGCTCAGCGGGCGGAAAGACCGTGGCGATGATCGCGGCGGCGTTGCACAGCAGGGCCGCCGCGCCGGTGGCCTGGAGTACTCGCAGTCCGATCAGGACCTGGATGTCGGGTGCGAGCCCCAGCAGAAGGCTGCTGATCGTGAAGGCCGCCAGCCCGGCTAGGAACATGGTCCTCCGGTCGATCCGGTCGGCGATCTGCCCAAGGGCAACCAGCAGAGACGTATTGGCGAGCAGGTAGGACAGCAGGATCCAACTCGACTCGGTCGAGGAGGCGTTGAAGTGATCCACGACCACGGGCAGTGCGATGTTCAATGTGGTGGTGTTGAGAGACAACATCACCGTCGCGATGAGTACCAGGACCAGCAGACCCCATGCCTTTCGCCGGTCTCCATCCGGGTTGGCGCCGTGCGAGGCGTTCGCTTCGGCTTGGGGTTCCGGAACCGTCTGGTCACGGTGCAGGTCGGATGGCATGGGATTGGTCAGGCTCCTCGGTTCGTGGTTCACGGTCGCGCCCTGGGCACCGGCCCGCGAACGGGACTGGTCCGCCATGCGAAACGGATCCGCCAGACAGCACTGATCTGGACGGCTCCCCGGTTATACCGAGCTCCGCGGCCACCCCCGCATTTGTGTGGTTGCCATCTGCGGCTTGGTACAACGCGATGGCGTCCTTCCGAATCTCCTGCGGATGCGGAGTCCGACGCCACTACTTGGACTCCCTTCCTGGACCTTGATGGTCCACAGGGGTGTCGACTCCGCAGGATCAGCTTCGGGAGTGGTTGCCACCGTTTCGAGCTATTGCATACCGGCGACTGGGCAGGCGCTCACGTCCGCCGGGGTGTCATGGGCATGGCCGTCTGGAGCGTCGACGATGGGGAGTTCCTGAATGTCGATCATGAGGTTTCGCGCGTGCTCCATCGCGAATGCCCGGCTGTGCGGGTTGGTGGCGATAACCCTGGTGCCCGCCAGCAGGCCGTCAAAGGCCCGCGAGGCCACCTCCGCGGGTTCCTGCGCGTAGGGCATGATCGCCGCTGCTGTCTTCGGATCCGAGTGGACCCGGGCCCGGACCTTCTCGGTGAGGGTCCAGCCGGGGGCGAGCATTGAGACGCCGATCCCCGAGGGGCCGAGGTCGCGGTGTGCAGTCATCGTCAGTCCGAGGACGGCGTACTTGCTTGCCGTGTAGATGCTGATCGGCTCGACGTGCGGCGGGACTCCCAGCGAGTGTTCGGATCCCGTGTTCAGCAGGTAGGCGGGGTGGCCCGCCGCGGCGGCCTTGTGCAGGGCCGGGGCGAAGGCGTGGATTACGTGGAAGGCGCCCTCCACGTTGACTCGCAGGACGCGGTGAGCGGCTTCTGGCTCCACCTCCTGTAGGCGGCCGAGTGCTGCCGTGCCTGCGTTGTTGCACACGACGTTGACGCCACCGAAGTGTTCAACCGTCTCCGTTACGCCCCGCTGGACGTCGGCCGCATCGCACACGTCTGCGATCGTCGACTCGACGATGGCGCCCTCCCGGCGCAGAGCGGCGACCGTTTCCCCGGCGTCGGTGACGTCCACGATCATCACTCGGGCACCGCGCCGCACTGCCTCGCGGACCAGTGCAAGGCCGACTCCCGTGGCACCGCCGGTTACCACGACCACCGCATCGTTGAGATTCGTCATGCCTTCCTCTCCGTCGGGGCGGATCGCCCGTGATCCCCATCTCTTCGTGCCCTCCGTCGGGCAGGTTTGTATGACGGTATCCAGTACACGGTAATCTCGTCAATCAAAAAATTGAGCTCCCTATCCGTCTCACACGACAACTTGCTTTTGGGTTGTTCGGGCCGTGGACGCGGCGGCACTGACGTCCTCGGCCGTCACCGCCTGCTGGTCGTCGGGGGCGGGCTCGGGGAGCAGGGCCCGATGGCGGACGCACGTCTTCTCCACGGCCTCCACGAGGTTGTGGAAGAGGCGCCAGCGGTCCGCACAGTGCTCAGCGTCCGTTGCTCCGGCGCGGGCGCCGTCGGCGTAGGCGATGGAGCGGTCGCGGCAGACTGGCTCAAGGTCGCCAACCGGCGTGTCCACCGCACCCTCGGGGCTGGTCCGGCTGACCGGTGGGAGGCGGACCGGGCCCAGCTGCGAGGCTGGGCGCCGAGCACTTCGAGCGAGGTCGGCGGGCCCCGTCACGCCCGCCGCGTAGCGCTCCTAGACGCCCTCGCTGACGCACGTGCCAGTCGAGGACGGCTTCAATCGTCCCTGCCGCCGTCCCTACAGCATATTGCCCAGGCGAAAGTCACCGTGAGTCAGCGCAGTCCACCTCTGGGGGCCGGTTGGCCTCGGGATCGCTGACGCCCACGACCATGGAGAACGCGGTGCGCGGGTCGAGCGCCCCGGTGGTCCACCTCTTGCGCCCATTGACGACGATCTCGTCTCCCTCGATCCGCAAACCGGTGCCGATGTTGCTCGCGTCGCTGCTCGCGACCTCGGGCTCGGTCATGGCGAAGGCGCTGCGGATGTCGTCTCGCATCAGCGGCACCAACCAACGTTCGCACTCGGCGTCGGTCGCGAAGAGGTCGAACAGCTCCATGGTGCCGACGTCCGGTGCGGAGCAGTTCATCCCCTCCGGGGCGAGCTGCGGGTACCAGCCAGACCGCTCAGCGATGGCCTTGTAATCGAGGACGGACAGGCCGTGAGCGGGCTCGGTCGAGTGCGGGAGGAACAGGTTCCAGAGCCCGCGCGCGGGCCTCAGCCTTGAGCTCCTCCATGACAGCCGGGCACGTCGTGAGGAGTGCCCGCGGCCGCGAGCTCGCGCCGCTGCTGTTTGTAATGCGCCTCCGCAGGGGCGACCCGGTCGTCGATAAAGCGCTTGCTCGGCTCGAAGTCCGTTCGGAATCCTCCCCGACCTGGACGACATACGCAGCCAATCCTCAGCCTCCATCATAGGCATGACAATCGTATGAGGTTTGTCTGGCTTGCGCGTCGACAGGCAGGAGCGGTAGGACGATCCTGCTCGGCGCGTCGGTGCTCGCCGCGGACGTGGCGGGCCCACCAACTTTCGAGCTCGGGTCTCGCCATGGCCGATACCGATATCCACACGGCGAGCGCCCCGTGAAGCATGCGCCGACTTCGCTACGCTCATCGACCACGCCGAGGCGGGGCCTACGCGCCTTACGATTGACCTGTCACCAAACGGGAGCGGATATTGGTTGCGCGATAAGAGAGTCAGGTAGGCACCCATGACGGAATCCGGTGCATCATTCAGTCAGTTCCTTCCCGGGCCGCTTGGCAGCCCTCACGACACGGCAGCTGTCGTGGTGACGGACGCCGAGGGCCGGGTGACCCATTGGAGCAGCGGGGCCCAGTCCCTTCTCGGGTATGCCCTCGAGGAGATCCTCGGCCGGCCCCTGGCCGATATTTTCACCGCCGACGGGGCAGCGCTCCGGCATCGCGACGGCCACTCGCTGGACGCACAGGTGCTCATGTCTCCGTTGCAGGGCAGCGAGCGGCAGGGCGGTTTCTTGTTCACGGCCGTGCCCGGGGCGAGCGTGGAGCAGCCCGGGCCTGACGAACTCATGCGGTGGATGTTCGACCAAAATCCCGTCGCTCTCTCAATTGTCGACTGCGAGGGCCGGGCCCTGCGGCAGAACCAAAAGGTGGCCTGGCTGATCGACTACCGCGAGCAGGAAATCCGCGGCCGGCTTATGGCCGAGTTCCTCGAAGACAGGAAGTTCGAGGAGCCCCAGCAGCGGGCGCTGCGGGTGGCAGCGACCGGGCAGCCGGAGTTCATAGAGAATTTCGTCAAGTTCTCGAGTGAGCCAACGGCGCATGCCTGGGCCGTCGACATCTTCCCGCTTAAGGACTCGACTGGCCGTGTGCGCGCGGTGGGCATGGCAGCACATGACTACTCTGAGCTGTACGGTTCCCGGGAGCGGCTGGCGCTGCTGAGTGAGGCGAGGACGCGCATCGGCACGAGCCTGGATGTGGCGGACACCGCCCGTGAGCTTGCCGAAGTCGCCATGCCCCGCTTCGCCGACATGGTCAGTGTCGACCTGCTGGGCGCCGTATTCGAGGGCGACCTGCCCGCCTCCGCCCTACCCGGTCCCGTGGTTCTGCGCCGGGCGGCGTTGGCGCCCTGCGACCGCACCGACGTGGGTGTGGCACTCCGGCATCCGGCGTCCTCCCCGCTCGCCCGGTGTCTGGCTACCGGGCAAGCGGAACTGCACCACATCAGCGACCCCGAGGTGGTCCGCTGGTTCGCCGACGACCCCGCCCAAGCGGCGCAGGCCCGTGTGTATGGGATCCACTCGCTGATCGCGGTGCCCATCCGCGCCCGCGGCACCACTCTGGGCGCGGCTTTGTTCCTCCGCGGTGGCCACACTCCTGAACCCTTCACGGCCAATGACCTCGTCATCACGGAGGACCTGGTCGCCCGGGCTTCGATCTGTCTGGACAACGCCCGCCGGTTCGCCCGCGAGCGTGGCATTGCGCTGGGACTGCAGCGCGCTCTGCTGCCGCAGAGCCCGAGCGTGCACCCTGCCGTGGAAACTGCTGCCCGCTACCTACCCGCAGGTGGTGAGGCTGAGGTCGGCGGCGACTGGTTCGATGTGATCGCGCTGCCCGGCGCCCGGGTCGGTCTGGTCGTTGGGGATGTCGTCGGCCACGGCATCCGCGCCTCCGCCACCATGGGGCGTCTGCGCACGGCGGTGCGCACCCTCGCCGACGTCGACCTGCCGCCCGACGAGCTCCTGACGCACCTCGACGACATCGTGACCCACACAGCGGACAGGGACAGTGATGCCCCCGGCGGGATTCCGAGCGACGTCGGTGCCGGTTGCCTGTATGCGATCTACGATCCGGTGTCCGGCAGCTGCTCGCTGGCCCGGGCCGGCCACCCGGCGCCGGTCCTGGTGCACCCGGACGGCACCACCCACATGGTCGACATTCCTGCCGGACCTCCGCTCGGCCTGGGCAGCCTGCCCTTCGAGGCCACGGAACTCACCCTGCCCGCAGGCAGCGTGTTGGCCCTGTTCACGGACGGACTCATCGAGACCCGTGACGCAGACGTCGGGGACCGGTTGGACACGTTGTGTCACGCTCTCTCCCAGCCTGCCCCCTCGCTCGATGCGTTGTGCGACTCTGTTCTGGGCGCCTTGCACACCGACTCCGGGGCCCGGACCGACGACATCGCGCTGCTCGTGGCCCGCACCCGGGTCCTTGACGAGCATCAGGTCGCCTGCTGGGACTTGCCCCGCGATCCCGCCGTCGTGGCCGAAACGCGCAAACAGGTGGGCGACCGACTCACCGCGTGGGGGCTGAAAGAGGCTGCGTTCACCACGGAATTGGTGGTGAGCGAGTTGGTCACCAACGCGATCCGGTACGCCACCGGGCCCATCCGCCTGCAGCTGATCAAGGAACAGAGTCTGATCTGCGAGGTCTGCGACGGCAGCAGCACCAGTCCTCACCTGCGCCGGGCCCGGCCGAACGACGAAGGCGGCCGCGGCCTGTTCCTGGTCGCCCAGCTCACCGAGCGCTGGGGCACCCGGTACACCTCGACTGGCAAGATCATCTGGGCCGAGCAGCCCATCGGAAAACCGTGACGCCCGACGGCCCGGGCGCCACAGGCCCACAGCAGGCAAGACACGAGACCACAAACCCCACACGGGCATGGCGTAGCGCTTCAGAACGGCTTCAGTGGTTGCGAGCTGGGATTTTCCTTATGGTCGGTTGGCTCGGTGGTACTCGTTGATGAGGCTGGCGACGGCTTGTCGGCGTTTGATCCGGACTGCGGGCAGGGGGATGACGTTCGGGTTGTCGCTGGGCGCGAGCTGGTCTCGGCCTTGGTGGGGCCGGTGGTTGTTGAAGTGGCGTGCGTAGCCGTGGAGGATCTTCTCGGCGTGACCACGGCCGAAGAGCAGGACTCGGTCGGTGCACTCTTCCCTCACCGAGCGGATGAAGCGTTCTGCGTATGGGTTGCAGTTGGGGCTGCGTGGAGGGACCTTGGCCACGGTGATGTCCTCGCTGGCGAACACGGCGTCGAAGGCGGCCGTGAATTCGCGTCCCGGTCGCGGATGAGGTGAGTGAAATCTCCGGTGCGATCGCCGAGTTGCCACAGGAACTGCCGGGCCTGCTGAGTGACCCATGCGGCGGTGGATGGGCGGTGACGCCGAGGATGTGGATGGTGCGGGTGCGCACCTCCATGGCGAACCGCGCGTACGGCAGCCCACTCACCGCGCGCCGGCTGGCGGGGCGGCGCGGGACCGAGACCGGCAGCACGCAGCACCCGACGGACGGTGGCGGGGCTAACTTTGTACCCGAGGCGGCGCAGTTCGCCGTGCACGCGTCGGAAGCCCCATCGGGAGTTCTCGGCGCCGAGCCGGATGATCAGGTCGCGGATCTCCTCGGGCAACGGAGGCCGCCCAGTAGACGGCGACTGCGTCCACTTCTGCTTCACCAGACGCTGGTGCCAGGTCAGCAGGGTGCGCGGTGAGACGATCCGGTGTTCGCGCAGGGCGCGGGGGAGCAGTCGGGACAGGGCAGCGAGCAGTGCACGGTCCGGCCATCTGGGCATGGGCGAGGTGACCTGCCGATGCAGAACCGCGAGCTGGTGCCGCAGGATCAGTATCTCCACATTCTTGGTCGCAGAGGATCGAGTCATCAGGGAAAGCCACGCGAAGATCCGCGTGTCGATCAGGTAGGTAAGCCGTTCCAGCATGAGGACTGATCATGCTGGAACCTGGTGGTCAGGTACGTTACCCCAGGCCAGGTCCGGTGAAGCCATTCTGGAACGCTACGGGCGGCGTCGTGCTGTGTGGACCAGCCGAAGAGGTGGATCAGGGGACGGCCGCGTGATCCCGGGACAGTGGAGTTTCTGCAGCGAGGGGGACCTGAAGGTTGCCCGGCGGCTTGTGCCGCCGCGCTATGGGAGAAGCCCCGCGCGCCGGGCGGCGACCACGGCTGCGAACCGCGTGTGGGCGTCGAGCTTCCGCATGGCGCTCCGCAGGTATGCCTTGACCGTCTCAGGTTTGAGAGACAGTCGCGTTGCGGCCTCGACGTTGCTGCATCCCAGGGCTACTTGAGCCAGTACGTCGATCTCGCGGGGCGACAGAGGTGAAGGGGTTCGCGGTGCGGTGCCCAGGCCGGCCAAGCGCTGGGAGACGTCGAGAAGTCGATCGCGCAGCGAGTCGTCCTGAACGGTCTGAGCGATGACACGGAGCTCCGCGTGCAGTTCACGGATCTCCTCGGTTTCGCTGTAGCTCGTGTTATGGCCCGAACCGGTCTCCGAGGCCAGCCGGAACCTCAGCCGTCGATCGACCTCGTCCCGCACGGCGAGTTCGGTCGCCAACTGTCGTGCGGCACCTGCTACGGCGTCGGCTGCGCGATCCCCGAGCGGCGTCGACGCGCGGGTCGCTCCGTACAGCACCCCGCGTACCGAACCGGACACCACGATGGGAACGGCCACGACGGAGCGGATCCGTTCCGCGAGGACGGGGGCGTCGTAGTCGTGGGTGATGGAGTCGTCCGATCCGTAGTCCGCCACGGCGGCGGGGCGGCGCTCCACGAGGACATGTCCGCCCAGGCCGGTGGCGGCGTAGACGGGGAGTCCGCGCAGCCCCGCCGTCTGAACCCCGATGTGCTGTGTCAGGTGAAGGACTTCACCCCGAACCGGCCCGCCGAAGGCGACGGGGAAGTCACAGCGCCGCTGAGCCCATCGCAGCGCCTGCCGAAACGCGTCACCGTCGTCGGGACGCATCGATATAGTCGACATGTCCGAAATGGGTTTCATCGCCCCTGCCCCTTTCCGGGGGTAGTCGGCCATCCTCGTGACCCGGAGCATAAGTCGCCGTAACGCCACCGCAAAGAGTCGGCCGACCGCGCCAGGAAGGGGCTGATCATGAGCAGCATCGGTCAATCCGTCGGTGAACAGGGGTTTGGCGTTCCGGCCGCTGCGTCGGAACGGGTCCGGGAACTGCTGGCCCGGTTCGGCTCTCCGGAGGCGTGTGCTGCGGAGTTGCTGTGCGACCGGCACCCTGCCGACGCCGTGGCTTTCACGGTCGTCGAGGCTGATCTGTCGGCCCGCGACTTCACCTTTGGTGAACTCCGGCGTGACTCGGCGCGATGCGCCGCCGCTCTGGCCGGAATCGGTGTCGACCCCGGTGACGCCGTGGCCGTTCTGATGGGTAAGTCGGCAGACCTGATCGTGGCGCTTCTGGGTATCTGGCGCCGCGGTGCGGTGCACGTACCGCTGTTCACCGCCTTCGCGCCGCCAGCCATCGCGCTGCGGCTGAAGGCCAGTGAGGCGAAGGCCGTTGTTGTTGATGCCGGCCAGCGGGACAAGCTCGCGCCCGGCGAGGACATGCCCGCCGATGCCCCGTGGCAGATTGTGGTCGCGGGCGGCGAACCGGCCGAAGGCGAGTTGTCGTTCGACCGCCTGCTCGGCGCGTATCGCGGGGACGAGCCGGAGGGCCGGGCGGTCGCCCTCGGCGGGGACGCGGCGCTGGTCCAGCTGTTCACCTCCGGGACCACCGGGACGCCGAAGGGCGTGCCCGTTCCGGTCAAGGCGCTGGCCTCGTTCCAGGCGTATCTGGAATTCGGCCTGGACGTCCGGCGCGACGACGTGTTCTGGAATGCCGCCGACCCGGGCTGGGCCTACGGGCTGTACTACGCGATTCTCGGTCCGCTGGCCGCGGGCCACCGGAGCCTGCTGCTGCACTCCGGCTTCTCGCCGGCGCTGACCTGGCAGGTCATGCGCGACTTCGGCGTCACGAACTTCGCCGCGGCCCCCACCGTCTACCGCAGCCTGCGCAATGACGTGGAGTCCGTGCCGGACGGGGTACGGCTGCGTACGGCCTCTTCCGCCGGTGAGCCGCTCACCCCCGAGGTGATCGACTGGGCCGAGCAGATGCTCGGCGTCCCCGTACGGGACCACTACGGTCAGACCGAGCACGGCATGGTCATCGTCAACGGCTGGGCCGACGCCGTACGATCCCCGGTCCGGCCGGGATCGATGGGCAGGCCCCTGCCCGGCTGGTCGGCCGAGATCCTGTACCACGAACGGGACGAGCCCGCCCCGACGGGGACGGCGGGTCGTGTCGCGATCAAGGTCGCCGGCAGCCCGCTGATGTGGTTCTCCGGATACACCGGCTCCCCCGGGAAGACCGCCGAACGCTTCACCGCCGACGGCCAGTGGTACCTCACCGGCGACGCCGGAACCCGGGACGAGGACGGCTACTTCTTCTTCTCCGCCCGCGACGACGACGTCATCATCATGGCCGGGTACCGCATCGGTCCCTTCGATGTCGAGAGCGTTCTGCTGCAACACGAGCTGGTGACCGATGTCGCGGTCGTCGGAGTACCTGACGCGCTGCGCGGAGAGGTCCTCGAAGCCTTCGTCGTCCTGCACCCCGGCGCGGTCGGCGACGACGCGCTCGTCACGGAACTGCAGCACCTGGTCAAGGCCCGGTTCGCGGCGCACGCCTACCCACGCACCATCCACTTCACGGACCGGCTGCCGAAGACTCCCAGTGGGAAGATCCAGCGCTTCGTCCTGCGCGAGCAGCGCCGGGCGGAGCTGGACGGCCACTGATACCTCCCGCCCCCGATCGAGATACCGGAGACCGATCCGATGCCCGTCTCACGTCTGCTGCCGACCGAAGAGGCGGCGGATCTCCTCGCCCTGACCCGCGAGATCGCCGAGCGCCACCTGGCACCGCGTGCCGCGGAGCACGAAGCGGCGGAACGCTTCCCTCGGGAGGCGTTCCGGACACTGGGCCGGTCCGGCCTCCTCGCCCTGCCCTACCCCGTCGAGTACGGCGGAGGCGGTCAGCCGTACGAGGTCTACCTCCAGGTCATCGAGGAGATCGCGGCCCGTTGGGCCAGCGTCGCCGTCGGGATGAGCGTGCACGCGCTGTCGTGCTTCCCGCTGGCCACGCACGGCACCGACGTTCAACGCGAGCGCATGCTGCCGCAGTTGCTGGCCGGCGACCTGCTCGGGGCCTACTGCCTGTCCGAAGCACACGCCGGCTCGGATCCGGCCGCCATGACCAGCCGAGCCCGGCGCGACGGTGACGCGTACGTGCTGCGCGGCGCCAAGGCATGGACGACACACGGCGGACACGCGGACTTCTACACAGTCATGGCGCGCACATCCGATGACCGGGCCCGAGGCGTCTCCTGCTTCCTGGTGCCGGCCGACACACCCGGTCTGGAGGCCGATCCACCGGAGCGCAAGATGGGCCTGACCGGATCGGCCACCGCGACCATGCGCCTCGACGGCGTCCGGGTGCCGGACGACCGACTGATCGGCCAGGAAGGCCAAGGCCTCGCCATCGCGCTCGAGGGCCTGGACGCCGGCCGGCTCGGTATCGCCGCGGTGGCCGTCGGGCTCGCCCAGGGCGCGCTGGACGACGCGCTCACCTACGCACAGCAGCGGGAGACCTTCGGCCGCAAGATCATCGACCACCAGGCGATCGCCTTCCTGCTCGCCGACATGGAGGCCGCGGTCACCTCCGCCCGAGCGACCGTGCTGGCCGCGGCGCGTCGCAAGGACGCCGGGCTGCCCTACAGCCGTCAGGCCAGCATCGCCAAACTCGTGGCCACCGACGCCGCGATGCGGATCACCACCGAGGCGGTCCAGATCTTCGGAGGAGCCGGCTACACCCGTGACTTCCCCGTGGAGCGCTACATGCGGGAAGCCAAGGTCATGCAGATCTTCGAAGGAACCAACCAGATCCAGCGCATGGTCATCAGCCGCGACCTCGCCCGCGGCAAACCCGGACCCGCCACCCACGTCCTGCCCGTCGCGCCCACGAAGGTCCACCCATGAGCCCCAACGCATCGGTCGCCCTGGTCACCGGCAGCGCCAGCGGCCTCGGCCGCGCCGTCGCCAAGGAGCTCCTCGCCGCAGGATCCCACGTGGTCATCGCCGTCCTCCCCACGTCCCCACGGGGTTCGGACGTCGCCGAACTGTCCTCTCCGGGCAAGGTGGTGTACGCCCCCTGTGACGTGACGGGCCCCGGTCCGTACAGGTCGCCGTGGACACCGCCGCCGAGCTCGGACCGCTACGTATCGCCGTGAACTGCGCCGGCGTGGCCACCCCGGCAAGTTGCTGTCACGCTGCGGGCCGTTGCCCCTGGAGGAGTTCGAGCGCGTCGTCCCGGTCAACCTCGTCGGAACGTTCAACGTCTTCCGGCTCGCCGCCGAGCGCATCACCGAGGCCGAGCCGGTGGCTGGGGAGCGAGGCGTGCTCATCGTCACGGCATCGATCGCGGCTTACGACGGACAGGTTGGCCAAGCCGCCTACGCCGCTTCGAAGGGCGGGGTGGTCGGGCTCGCGCTCCCGGTCGCACGGGAACTGGCACAGCATCGGATCAGCGTCGTCTCCATCGCGCCGGGGCTCTTCGACACTCCACTCATGGCCGGACTGCCGCTGGAGGCTCGGGAGTCCCTCGGCCGGCAGGTGCCGTGCACCCGGCACGGCTCGGCGACCCGACCGAGTTCGCGGCACTGGTCCACCACGTCGTGGTGAACCCGATGCTCAACGGCGAGGTCATCCGGCTCGACGGCGCCGTCCGCATGGCCCCGCGCTGACGAGCCGCCCCCTCGGCCGCCACCTGTCACTGTCACGATTCAGCTGCTCTACGGGGGCGGATGTACGGGCGTAGGGAGAGTCGAGGGCAAGGCTGAGGACGGCGGCTTTGCTGGCGGGCGGTGGGCGGATCTCGCACCGGGGGCCGTCGTCATGCTCGCCCCGGTCGGTGCCGACCGTCGCCTGCGCATGGAGGCTGTGGGCATCCACGTGATCAACGCCTGGAGGCGTGATCCCGAGGACGTCGGACACGACACCCTGGCCCATTCCCAGGACCGAGTCGACACTTTGCAGGCCCCACGTGGCCGCGACTGGACACCGGCACCTGGGCTACGCAGCGCCGGCCGACCCTCGTCTGGGCGCCTTCTACGAGCTGCGTCCGCAAGGAGTACGGGACGCCTGCGCTGAACAGGGCCTCATCGCGCCCATGGTGCGGGAGGCCGAGCCGACGCCGACGCCGCCGCGGCGGCCGTGCGGGCAGAGAGCGCCGAGGGTGTGACCGCGGTCTGTGCTTTCAACGACGAAGTGGCGTTCGCGCTGTTGGCCGGGATGTGTGCGGTTGGTGTGTCCGCTCCCGGCGACCTCGCTGTCATCGGCGTGGACGACATTCCGGTCGCCCGGTTCGCCGAACCCCCGCTGTCGATCAGTACGTGGGGATCGCCGCCGGGGGCTTGCGGAGGCGATTCTGCGACGCCGGGACTTCCCTGCCCAGCAGGGCAGGCAGCGCGGCAACTCGGCGGTCGTGGCGTTCGGTAGTCTGCCTGAGCCTCCGCGAACCGCCGTCGCATCGCTCACTCCCCGCTCAGGCGCGGGTCGACATGGATCTTGGGGCTGGCTCCCGCACCCGCGGGGCGATCACCGCCGAGTATCGACCCGACCTGGTCCAGGCTCACGGTCGCCCCCACCAGCGGCCGGGGATCCAGGAGCCCGTCCGCGTACGCGGTGACGGTCGCGTCGAGGGCGGGAGACGCCGAGAGCACGCCGACCGCTGTGACGTCCTTGAGTGCGAGCGTGCGGGTGTCGATCCGGCTCGGTTCACGTGCCAGACCGATGTAGACAACGCGGCCGCCCGGTTCCACCAACTTCAGTGCCAAACCAGGCAGTTGGGAAGCGTTGGAGGCGTCGACGACCGCGTCGAACGGAAGGTCCGGGAGGGTGTCCTCCCGCCAGAGCCGCTCGAACCCGAGGCTACCCGCGAAGTCCAGGGAACTCTGTGTCTCGCCCATGAGGTGCACGTCGGCGCCCATGGCCCGCGCGAACATCGCGACCAGCAGCCCGATGGTTCCCGGACCGAGGACCAGTACCCGTTTGTTCCGGTCCGGCGCCGCGGCGCGGGCCGCGCGCAGGGCGTTGCCGCCGGGTTCCACCAAGGCGCCGAGCACGGCGTCGACGGACGCAGGCAAGGCGTACAACGAGGAGGCCGGCACGGCGACTTGCTCGGCCAGTGCTCCCGGCCGGGGGCCGCGGACGCCGAGTTCCTCCCGCTGTTCGCACACGTGCTGCTGACCGCGTGCGCAGCGGCAGCACCTCCCGCAGCCCAGCATGGTGTCCCCCGTGACGCGCCGCCCCAGCCAGCCGACGTCGACACCCTGCCCGACGGAAGCGACGCGGCCGGACCATTCGTGGCCCAGGCGCAGCGGGTAGGCGGCCAACCCCTGGTGCAGGTAGGCCATGTCGCCCGTGAACAGCTCGACGTCGGTGCCGCACACGCCGACCCGTTCGACGTCGACCACAACCTCGCCGGGTGCCGCGGACGGCTCCGGCAGGTCCTGGACTTCGTACGTGCGAGGACCCGTGACGACAAATGCCCGCATGGCGCGCGCTCACCGGGGTCCGACGACGCGTTGGCGCTGTGCGCCGAGGCCCATGATGCCCAGCTCCGTCACGTCACCGGGCTTGAGCCACACCGGCGGGTCGAAGCCCATGCCGACGCCGGGCGGGGTGCCGGTGTTGATGAGGTCCCCGGGCTCCAGGACCATGAACTGGCTCAGATGATGCACGATGAAGTACGGGTCGAAGATCATCGCTTCGGTGTTGCCGTCCTGACGGCGTACCCCGTTGACGTCCAGCCACACGCCGAGGGCGAAGACGTCGTCGATCTCGTCGGCGGTCGCGAGCCAGGGTCCGGCGGGGTTGAAGGTCTCGGCGGACTTGCCCTTGGCCCACTGCCCACCGCGCTCCAATTGGAAGGCGCGTTCGCTGACGTCGTTGACGACGACGTACCCGGCGATGGCGTCGCGCGCCTCTTCCGTCGAGCCGAGGTAGCTGGTGCGCCGGCCGATGACGATGCCGAGCTCCACCTCCCAGTCGGGCTTGGTGGAGCCGTGCGGGATGCGCACATCGTCGTTGGGACCGACGAGGGAGTTGGGCGACTTGGTGAACAGGACCGGTTCGTCCGGCACCGCCATCCCGGATTCAGCCGCGTGGTCGCGGTAGTTGAGGCCGATGCACAGGATCTGGTGCGGGCGCGCGATGGGGGCGCCAATGCGCTCCCCGGTGAGGCGAGACACCTGACCCGCCGCTGCGCGCTCGGCCACGACGGGACGTATACGGTCGAGGCCGCCGGTCCCGGAGAACGTCTCGTCGAAGTCGGTGACGACGTCGGAGAGGTCTACGTATATGTCGTCGTCTACGCGGGCGACGGGCCGTTCGGCGCCGACGACACCGATGCGCATGAGGTCCACGGGCTCAATCTCCAGATCAGTTCAGGAGTAAAGCGGGCCAGCACGGTCGTCGGTGGGCTCGCCGGTCGGGGTCGTGCGGGCTGTCGTTCAGCGGAGCGGTTCTCCCAGCGGGCCGAGCAGCCCGCGGACTTCGTCGTACGCGCCGACCAGCGCGTTGAGCGACGTGCGATAGGTCAGTGCGCTGATGCTCACCGCTCCGGACGGGGCCGTGGCCGAGGTCGCGTACACGGGCAGCGCCAGACAGTTGACACCGGGTTCGTTCTCCTGGTCGTCCAGGGCGTAACCCCGCTCCCGCGTGGTCTCGAATTCCTGGTGCAGTGCGGCGGCCGTACAGCGTGTCCGCGGGGTGCGCCGCTCTAGAGTGTCGTCGCCGATCCAGGCCTCGACATCGGCGAGGGACCTCAACTCTTGGGCGAGCAGCAGCTTTCCGACCCCGGTGGTGTACGCGGGGTTGCGGCCCCCGACCGTGGAGGTCAGGCGGACGGCGCCGGTGGGCGGGTCGACCTTGGCGCGGTAGACGACTTCATGGCCGTCGAGCACCGCATAGTGCGCGGTCTCGTTGAACCGCTCGGCCAGCGCCTCCAAAACGGGCCGTACGCGGACATGCTCGGGGCGGGCCTCATGGTGAGCGAAGGCCATGCGCAGAAACTCATCCCCGAGCAGGTAGTGCCCCCGGGCGTCCTGGTCGGCGAGACCCGCTCGGCGCAGAGACTGCAGGGCGCGGTGCACGGTCGGCTTGGGGCTTGCGATCACCCGCGTCATCTCCTCCAGGCCCGCGCCGTCCGGGTGGCGCGCGAGTTCCTTGAGGACAGCGAGCACCCGATCGGCGCCCACAAGTCCCCTGCCTCCGCCATCAGTTGAACGAGGCGCCGGGGGCTCGCCGTTCTTGCTGCCGGGGCCTTTCGGTCCGTCGAACGTCTGCGTATTGTTCATGGTATTCCAGAGATTAGACCGCCGTACCGACTATTGGAAAGAGCACGTGTGAAGCTTCGCATCTCACAGTGGTACTCGGGTCAGGACCGCAACGCCTACATCCAGCGGCCCTGGATGCGCCGGGGCGTACCGGACGGCGCCTTCACCGGCCGCCCCCAGGGCCTCGCCGTCGAGATGGTCGGTGCCGACCGCCGCCCCGCAACCTTCCTGACCAAGGCGTCCTTCCACAACGCGATCGTGGCGCTGGCCGCCGTCGGCGGTTCGACGAACGCGGTCGTCCACCTCCTCGCCATCGCAGGCAAGGCCGCCTCGGCATCGATCTCATCCTTGTCGTCGATGCGGGCATGGAAGTCCTCGAGGAGTCGAAGACGACGGCCCGGCCTCGTACTGCCACTGACGGGCCCGGGCATACGGGCCACCGGCCGTTCGGCTCCACATCCCTGACGACCCACAGGAGAGGCATGATGACGACGACCCCTGCCAGGACCGCCCTCGTCACCGGCGGCGCCGGCGGACTCGGTGCCGCCACTGCCGAACGCCTGCGAGCCGACGGCATCAAGACAACCACCCTCGACCTCGCTGGTACCGCAGCCGACATCGGGGCGGACGTGACGGACGAGTCCGCGCTCCGTCAACTGGCTGTCGACATAGGTCCGGTGGACATCTTGGTCAACTCGGCCGGCATCGTCGGACCGAACGCCCCGCTCGTCGACACCATGCCCGAGCAGTGGCGCCGCGTCCTCGACGTCAACGTCATCGGGACCGTGAACACCATGCGCGCCTTCGTGCCCGGCATGCGCGAGCGCGGCTGGGGCCGCGTCGTCAACTTCGCCAGCATGGCGGGCAAGGACGGCAACCCCAACCTTTCCGCCTACTCCGCATCCAAGGCCGCAGTCATCGCCTTGACCAAGTGCGCCGGCAAGGAGCTGGCCACCAGCGGCGTCCTGGTGAACGTCATCACACCGGCCGTCATCGCCACACCAATGAACGATTCCACCGCCCCCGACGTGCTGGAACACATCACCGGACTCATTCCGATGAAACGCATCGGACGCCCGGAGGAGGTGGCGGAACTCGTCGCGTTCCTCACCTCTGACCGCGTCAGCTTCTCCACCGGCGCCGTCTATGACATTAGCGGTGGACGGGCGACCTATTGAAAAGTCGAAGTCCATGGTCAGGTAGCGGGGGCCTGGTCCTGGGCGGGCTCAGCATGGCCTGAGCCTCGATCCATGTGCCTTCTGCCGCGCCTTCGGGGTCGCTACGACCTGATCCGCCGGACAGGCCCTATCCCTTGATCGCGCCTTCGGAAAGCCCCGAGACGATGCGCCGCTGGACGAACGGGTAGGCGATGACGAGCGTCAGGCTCGTGAGCACGACGTGCGCGAAGATCAGATTCCATCGCACGATCGACGTGTCCGGCGACGCCGATGCGAACCGGTAGAGGGCCATCGGGAGTGTTGCCCTTTCGCTGCCCCGTCGACCTCCGCGGCGTCCCCAGGTCCGGCCGACATCGCCCGGATGAAACCGGTGGCGAGGAAGACGACCGTTCCCAGGCGTGTCCCGGTCGCACCGCGAGGTTGAGCACCGTGGTGGAGTCGCCGGGACCTCCGCGGGTCGTCGCCATGATGATGTCGAAGACGCTCAGCGCCCCGATAAGTGTCACGACGATCGTGAATGTGAAGGCTGGTGCCAGGAGACGAAGGCGGATTCGCCAGAACCGCTGCCAGGCGTTCGCCCCGTCAACCGTCGCGGATTCGATGACGGGCCGTGGGATCGCGTTGAGTCCGGCGATGTAGACCAACGTCGTCAACCCGCTCCACTTCCAGGCGTCGATGAAGGCCGTGGTGGCCAACGCGCTGAAGCCGTGCCCCCAGCCAGGCGGAGTCGAAGCCCGGTACGACCAGGCCGATGGCCCTGTTGAGCGGTCCCGCCGGGGCGACGATGGCGGACCAGATGTATCCCGCGGCGACCGGGGCAATGAGAACCGGCAGGAAGAACACGGCGCGGAAGACACCGTTGACACGGTCGGAACGCTGCAGCGCCAGGGCCAGGGTGAGGCTGAAGGCGTCCTGGACGATCACGCGATGACCGCGTACGTGAGTGTGGCCTCGATCGCGCCTGCCAGGATGCCCTGCTCGGCCATGCTCCGTAGGTTGTCGAGACCGTTCCAGCTGATGTCTTCGACATAGCCGGTCCATCGGGTGAACGCGAAGCGCACGTTCAGCAGGAACGGGAGCAGGAAGAACGCGCAGACCAGGAGAAAAGCCCGCCACGGCCGGAGGCACGTTCGCCATCGTCTGCCCCGATCGAAGAGGTCGCATCGACTCGTCACCACCCCGGCAGATCGGCGGCCTTGGCGCCCTGCGCGAAGGCGGTCCGCGCCTTCTTCCCCCAACCCTGCGGTGTCTCCTGGCCGCTGAGAATCCCGGCGGTGTAGGTGAGGAAGCGGTCGCTGAAGTCCACCAGGTCGGTGTTGAACGCCAGAGCAGAGTTCCCCTTGTACGCGGCGGTGATCTGCTGCTGGAGGCCCTGCACGCCGGACGGCTCTTCGAAGCCCGAAAAGAGCGGGGCCGTCTTGGATTCGTCGACATACTGCTGGTATCCCTCACCGGTGGCGTACTTGATGAAGGCAAGTGCCGTGCTCTGACGCCTCGCGTCCCCGGATTTGGGGACATACCAGGTGCCGGAGACATTCGGCGCCCAGGTTGCGACGGGACCGTCCGCAGACACTGCGGCGAAGCCGATGGTCGCGTCCGTCTTGTCGGTGTCGCCGCCGAACTCCTGGTTGAACGGGCTGAGATCGGAGCCGAGTGCGACCATCGCGCTCGACCCGTCGGCGACGGATCTCACGGACACCTCGAACGTGGCGGGCGGTGGTGGCGTCCTTGTTGAAGCAACCGTCCTTGCGCAGCCGATCGTACGCAGACGCTCCGCTCGACAGATCCACCATGTTCCGGGCCGGGTTGAGGGCCCAGAAGACGGAGGTGGCGTGGTATTCGAGGATGTCCGGGCGGTCTCCGCTGGCCCACTTCGTCTGGACCTGGTTCTCGAAGCCGTCCGCGGCGATCTCGATGATGTTCGTCTTGACGCCGTATTTCTCCCCGAACCGCTCGTAGACCTTTCTGATCGATTCGGGATCGGCGCTGTTGGTCCAGACGGTCAACTCCTCGGCCTTGACCGTAGCCTCCCCCGTCCCAGGAGGTCCGGGTCTCCGCCGACGCCGGGGTTCGAGCACGCGGTCATCGCCAGAACCCCGAGGATTCCCGCTGCTGCGCCTATGCGCGTTACGCCCTTCATCGGGCAACCTCCTCCCGTGCGGTTGCGGGGCCTGTCACCGTGCGTGAAGTTCGTGTCCGACGGGCGAGGGCGAGGACATCGGCGGTTCTTGCCCTCGCCGCCAGACGCATCCGCCGCGCCGATCCGGCAGCTCAGCCGACCCGCAGGCTTGTCGGCGTGATCGTCTCACCGGCCGTCACCTTGACCGTGGCCGGGCGGCCGCCGGGGACCGTGATGACAGCGATGCCGCGGTCGTTGGTGTAGGCGTCCCGACCGGGGGTGTCGATCCGCGCGTGAGTCACCGGCCGGGTGTCGACAGTGGTCTCGTGTGGGCCCATGCCGCCGACGCTCGCGGTCACCTTGATCTCGAAGCGGCCATGGCCGAGGCTCTTGGCCGTCGCATTCATCTGCGGCTTCTTCGGCAGCCGCTCAGGACAGGAGCCCTTCTGCGTCAGCCACGAGGGCGGTCCCGTTACGGTCTTGCCGTCGTAGGTGACGGTGGAGGAGCCCTTGTAGGTCGGCGTGCCGGTGGCGTTGCCGCCGGTGATCTCGAGGTCCTTGCGAAGCGATCCGGTGTGCTCACCCGTCATCACGAGGTTGGTGACCTCATGGACCTTCGTGATGCCGGGTTCCAGGACATCGATCTTCTTGGTCCCGTCGAGGAATGTCTTGCCGTCCTCGGAGTATTTCTCGTACGTCGCGGAGAAGTCGCCGTAGACCGCACCCTGCTTGCCGTTGTAGTGGATGTCGACCGTGCCGCCGCCCGGGCCGTCGAGGGTCACGTCCCCGACGTAACCGAACGGAGGGTGCCAGTCGGCCGGGGCAGGGGCCCAGTCGCCGACATCGGAGCTGACGACGGGTTCCGGCTTGGTCGGCTTGCGGCTGGACATCTTCGCGACGGTCAGATAGTCCGGGACCTCTCCTGAGAAGAGTCCGGCCCCCTCCTTGACCGCGTTGAGAGCGAACTTCGTCCCGTCAGGGCTCCACGCGGTCCAACCCGAGCCGGTGGTGTGCGCGTGTACGTCCGGGGCGACGATCGGCTGGCCGGAAACCGAACCGCTGTGGTCGCCCTCCCCGGGCATCAGCCACACGACGCCACCGCAGGCCAGGTTGTTGGGTGTGTTGATCAGCATGCCGGCCTCGGCTCCGACCATCGGCGCGTCGATGAAGCCGCGGTGCGGCATCAGACCGCCGAGCGAGTCCCACATGTTGTGGGTCCGGTTGCTCCACACCACAGCGCTCTTGCCGTCGGGCGCCCCGGCGAAGTCCTCGTCCCAGTCCGGGTGGTTGGTCAGCCGCTTGCGGACGCCGGTCTTGAGGTTCACCTCCCAGACCTCGGGGTTCTCCGAGTGAGTGCCTCCTGAGTGCACGTACGTCACATGGCTTCCGCCATGGGTGAAGGTCTTCAGCTCGTAGAGCCCGGTGCTCTCCGACCAGGCGTCGATGTTCCGGTCCGTCGCCGAAGTGGGGCCGGGCGGGTTGATGACCTTGGGATCCTCGGCGACGTACTTGTCTTCCTTGCGTACGAGTTTGGCGACCACCATCTGCTCCAGGCCGTCGGTGCGGACGTCCGAGTAGCCGATGTGCTTTCCGTCCTGCGCCAGCGTCGGGTAGGCCCCCTGGCGGACGACGGACTGTGGTCTGTTCGCCGCCCCGCCCGGTGGGATCACGCCGAGCGGGGGATTCGCCGTGGAGAGGTCGTACGGCAGGTATGTGGACGTGCGGCAGTTCACGATGCTGGGCGCGCATTCGAGCACGCCGCTGAAGCCGAGGAAGACCCGCTTGCCGTCCGCGAACGGGAAGACGTAGGGGTAGGGGAGCGTCCGGGATTCCGCCCCGATCGAGCAGGTGAGGCAGCGGAGGCCCTTCCCCCTCAGGCCGGCGATCCACACGTCGCTTCTCGACTTGCCGTCCACCGTGTGTGTCCCGGGGAACAGCAGATGCTTGCCGTCGGGGGTGAAGGACGGAGTGCCCGCACGGATCTCCGGGGGCACCGGGATGCGCTCGAAGCCGATCGGCTCGAACGGAACGTCGCCCGCCCTGCTCGCGGGTGCGGCCGCGCGCTCAGCCCCCGCTTCGTCGCTGCTGGCCCCGGCATCCGTCGCCCCCAAGGTCAGGAGCAGGGACGCGGTGGCGCCCAGGGCGGGCAGGATCCGCCAGTGCACGCTCGCGCTCACTGACGGATGTTTCGACCGCGACGCCGTCCCGGCGGCGCGACGGCGCGAACGGGAATGGGACATCTTTCCTCCGTGCGTGTGGATGTGAATGTGGAGGTGTGGGGTGCTGCGGAGAAGTGCCGGGTTCTTTACTTCGCGTCAAGCTAGGGTGGAGCTTTACTTCGCGTCAAGAAGTCGTCCTATACTTTCTTCTCATGTCCGTCCGCACCGCGCTCGGCCCGAGTGGCCGCCGCTTCGACGAAGACCAACTGCTTGACGCCGCCCGTGGCGTGTTCCACGCGGCCGGCTACAGCGCTGCCCAGATCGCCGACATCGCTCAACGGGCAGGGACGACCAAGCCCACGCTCTATGCCCGCCTCGGCAGCAAGGAGCAGATCTACCGTCGCGTCATCGAACGCGAGGCGGACGTCCTCCATGCCTGGATCGCCGACGCCTACGAGCACGGGGCCGAACTGTCGCTCACGCAACTCGCACGGATGGGAATGGAGCCGCTCTTCCGCCTGGCCGCAGAACGCGCTGAGGGCTTCGACCTGCTCTTCCGTGGGGACAGGACCGGCGACCACCCCACAAGTCTTCGGCGGCAGGTCCTGGGCGCGGTGACAGAACGGCTCGCCGGCCTCATCGAGCGCCGCCGGCAGCCCTACGGCCCGGTGCTCGGGCCGACCGCCGAAGCACTCGCCGCCGCCTGTGTCGGCGTCGCCATTCAGGTCTGTGAGCACGCCATCGACCGCGGCGACGATCTCGACGAGGCCGGGCACTTGGCCGCCCACTTCGTCGCCAACGCGTTCCGCAACCTCGACTTCGACGCACTCACCGAGTAACGCGACACTTCGGTACCAGACAGGCTCAGTACGGGGAGGACGTCTGGTTCGCTCAGGATCCGTCCGCCACGCGCACCTGGAGCCGCGCCAGGTTCTCCACGACCCGGACCCGGTCCGAGGTGTCCCCTTGGCGCTGGCTTGCCACGCGCAGCACGACCACATAGGTGCCCGCTTCCGTGAAGCGGTGCTCCACGTCGATCGTCAGGTTCGAGGTCGGCTCCTTGATCTGGGCCTTCTGCTCGAAGCGGCCCGTGCCGTCCATGTCCCAGGCCGCCTCGACCACCGAGCCCGCGTCGGGCGGGACCTCGATGTCGGCCGTGAAGCGCACGGTCTCGCCGGCCCTGGCCTCGACCGGTCCCTCGATGGAGACGAGCGGTTGGATTCCGCCCCGCTGCCCGGCTGTCGGCGCCAGTAGCGTCCTGTTCCAGGCGTCCAGCTCGTAGGAGGTGTCGGCCGGCGGCCTCACGCCGTCCTCCACCCATGCCACGAGGTCATCGAGCGCCTGCAGCGCGGCCCCGAGGAACCTGATGAACCGCAGGTTGGTCTCGGTGCCGAGCTCGGGTGAGGCCTCGCCGTGCATGGCGTTGTCGAGGATCCAGAGCCGTATGCGGTCGTCGCCGTCCCCGCATCGGGCGCGCACCGACTCGACGTAGTCGTGCGCGAAGACCGGCGGGCACAGGTGGTCCAGGGCGCTCTGGACGACGATCATCTTGCCCTCGAACCGGCCGGTCGGAAGGGTACAGAGCACGGCCCGGCGCTCGGCGTCGGCGGGCCGCTGCGGCCAGATCGGCCGGCCGTCGCTCGCCCAGCGCCGCATGGTCGGCCGAGCCGGGTCGACGATGTGCCGGTGGTAGTGGGACCAGGCCTGCTCGAAGGTGTTGTCCAGGGTGATCTCGTCGCCCACCTGCGGCGCCGGACGCTCGTGGAAGTCGACGAAACCGATACAGTCACCGGCGACGGCCGTGCACACGCGCAGAACGTCACGGCCGGGCTCGCCGACGTTGAACCGGCAGCCGATCAGGTCGCTGGTGAGCTCGACACCGCCTAGTCGCGCACCGACCACATGCTCGGGCGCAAGCAACTCACGGAGCCCCTCGATGAGCGGCTCCATCAGCGCGGGAGCTTCCGGATCCGACGCGCGGACCAGGCCTGTGACGGTGCCGGTCGCGCGGAACGGTTTCTTGCCCTCGCCCGCGTAGCCGGGGAGATTCCAGAAGTCCTCCGCGTACTCGGGGTCGATGAGCGGGGTCCAGTTCGCCCAGTCGGACGCCGCCGTGCTGAGCAGGTACTCGGCCCCCTTCGGATATCCGGCGAAGTAGAGGTCGGACAGGCAATCCCGCTGCTCGTCAGTGTCGAGGACCGCGAAGGGGTCTGCGCCCGCGTCGACGGCGGCGGTGATCTCGTCCTTCTTGTGCCGCAGGGCGATTGCCGCGCGGATCCAGACCGACCAGTAGTGCCAGGCGAGGTGCTGATTGACCATGACGATCGGGACCGCGCCGTCCCACAGACCGGGCACCTGCTCCATGCCCGATACCGACCGGGCACCGCCGCCGCTGCCGCCGATGAGGTAGGCGTGGTGCGGTCGCGCGCCCAGCAGCTCCGCCGCGGCCGTCTTGGCGTAACGCGCGGTCTGCGCGCTCGCGCGGTGCGAGAGGATGGTGAGGTCCTCCGGGAGCCCCGGACCGCCGACCCCGGGCCGCTCCGTGGTCAGGATCCAGCCCTGGTTCGAAGCCACGACGAAGGCGCCCAGCCGGAAGGCGCTGCGGAGCAGCTTCTCCAGGTACTCGGGAGGGTGCGCCTCGGATCCTCCGACACCGCCCGCGAGCTCCTGGACCATCCGGCCCTGGTAGGCGCCGCGCTCCGGCAGGTACATCACGAAGCGGGTCTCGGTGCCCTCGAAACCGCCGTGCAGGTAGCGGTGCGGGATCGGGCTCTCGCGCCACTCGTCGACATCGATGAACGCAGGGCCGAATGCGGGGTCGTCCTGGTGGGGCGCGTCCGCTACGGCGGTCAGGTCCTGGTCGGTCATTTCTCGGTGACTCGCAATCTCGGTCGTGAAGGCATCGGTCAAGAAGGCATCGGTCATGGGCGGAGTGGTGATGGGTGGATCGGTACAGGGACAGTGGGTGGGCTCATGCGGCGCAGGCCAGCGCCGCCGCGTTCAGGTCGCGGGAGCGCCGTACGACGCGGACGTCGTTCAGGTCGCACCCGTTGGTCAGGTAGACGAAGGACAGGCCGCTGTCCGGATCGGCCCAACTGATTTGTCCCGCAGCCCCGTTGTGCCCGAACGTCCGCGGTGTGGCGCCTCCACCGCCGACGCGTTGGAGGCTCGTCGGGTCGTCGCCCTGTAGCTCAAGCCCGCGGGTGCGGTTCGCGATGATGTCGAACGGTGCGGCGGTGAACGTGTTCCGTACGTTGGTCGTGACGTCGTGCCGGATCGCGGGGTCCCACACGCGCTTGGGGTCGTACAGCAGGTGCTGGTAGAACAGCGCGAGGCTCGACGCGTCGCTCACTCCTCCGGCTCCCGGGAAACCGAACGCGACCAGGTCGGGCCGCTGCCACGTGATCAGGGAGGTGTCCGGGCGCACACTCGCGTTCCCCGCGGCCGCCGTGATCGCCTCGGTGATCTCGAGCGGTAGCAAGTCGACACCAAGGAGGTCCTTCACTTCCTCCTCCGTGCTGGGCTCACCGGCGCCGACGATGCGCTGGAGATCACCCTGCCGGTCCTCGGGAACGCCGAGTTCGAGCCGGTCGAGGCCCAGGGGATCGAGTATCCGCTCCCGCAACGCCGTGCGGTGGTCGGTGCCGGTCACGCGCTCCACCAGCTCCGCCATCACGTAGTGCGCACTGAACCCGTGATAGCCGTAGGCGGTGCCCGGTTCGAAGGACGGCTTCCACTGCTCCATCTGCCGCACCCTGGCCGCACGGTCGAAGATCGAGTCGTGGTCGAGCTCCGCCTCCGGGAATCCCGCGGTGAACAGCAAGAGGTCTTCGAGTGTCACCCGTCCCTTGCCGTGCGCCCCGAACTCCGGCCACAGGTCCACGACCGGCGCGAGGGGATCCAGCTTGCCCTCGCCCATCAACTGCCACACGAGCGAACTGAACACCGGCTTGGTCGTCGACCAGATCGAGAACCGAGCGTCCGGTGGCGCGTCACCGAGCGTCTCGTGCACGAGCACCTCGCCGTGCCTGGCCAAAGCGTACTGGCACGCCGGCAACAGCCCCTCGTCCACGTCCCGTCGCGCCCGCGCCTTCAATTCGGCAACGCGCTGTACGGACAGTCCTGCCATGTCGGCTCCTCGTGCTTGGTGGTAGGTGACACCGGCTGGGGGTGCAGGCCTCGGTCCTTGACCGCTCCCCGGTGGTGTTTCGGTCACGGGGCAGTCCTCGGCCGACTCTCAGGGCGACTGCTGCTCGGCGCTCTCCGCGTCCCGCTCGTCCGCAGCGCAGGGCACCTCGAATCTCAAGTGCGACTTGAATTTCATAGTGTCGGCTGCCCGGGAGCCCGTCAACAGCCGGGAGAGAGTTGGTGGTTTCATCGATGCTCCGCCGATCACGTCGCCGCGAGGCGAACGGGCTCGCATGCGGAGTCGGATACGGTGCTGGCATGTCAGAGCTCCGTCGGCGCGGTCCGTACGCACGGACGCGCGAACGCCGCGCAACCATCGCCCAGGCCACGTTGGCGCAGGTGGTCGAGCACGGCCACCGCAGCGTGACCACGCTCGGGGTGGCGAAGCGAGCAGGCATCAGTGAAGCGGGTCTCCTCTACCACTTCCCCTCCAAGGAAGCTCTCCTCGTCGCAGCTCTGGCCTTGTTCGACGAGCAGGAGATGAGCCTGCTGGGGCCGGGCGAGTCCGTCGCGGCCGCCCCCGCGCTCGCCGTGGACGGCGTGCGCCGTACCAACATCGTCCACCTCTACGCGTCCCTGCTCGGCGAGGCCAGTAACCCCGAACACCCCGCGCACGGCTACTTCAAGGAACGCTGGCGCCTCTCGCGTGCACGGCTGGCCCAGGACATCTCGCTGCTCCAGGAGGCCGGAGAGGTCGGCCCCGCGGTCGATCCGGAACAGGCCGCAGCCTTGATCATCGCGGCCTGGGACGGATTGCAGAACCACTGGCTGGTCGATCCGTCGTTCGACATCGGTGCCCAGCTCGGAGCCCTCATCGATGCCGTCCTGCTGCGCTCTTCCAGCGAGCACCGGGGCGGCACGCGCAGGGTCACGCCGTAGGCGGCCGGGACTCGGCAGCCGCCGGTTCACCCACCGGCGGTTCAACTTCGGTAGCCGGTGCGCCCGGTAGTTCAGATTCCACCGCAACCCCCGGTGAGCCCGGCGTCTCAGATGCGGCATCCGCCGGCGGTTCGCCCTGGCGGCCATGCTCGCTGCCCACCCGCCCGCTCGCCACCTGAACTTCAGTGTGTGCTCGATATTGACGGCGTGCTGAACCCAGTCCTACCTTGACCCCGAACTTCAAGTGTCACTGGAAGTTCAGCGGTCCGAAACCGGTCTGGAACATCGACCGCCGTCGACATCCGATCCGACCCACCTCCGGAGAGCGCCGTGCGCAACTTGCCTACCGCCGTGCCGCCACTCATCGCCTCCCTGTCGGGCGCTGCTCGCTCCGCGCCCGCAGGGCACCTGTCCATGCAGGACCCGCCGTGCTGAAACTCCTCGGGCACCGCCTGCTGTGGTCACTGCCTGTCGTCTTCGTCGCCACAGCCCTGTCGTTCGTGCTCACCAGTGTGGTCCCCGGCGACGCCGCGCAGATGATGCTCGGTCCGCAAGCCACCTCGGACCAGATTGTCGCCCTCCGTCAGAGCCTCGGCCTGGACAAGCCGATGTTCGAGCAGTACGGAAGCTGGCTGGCGCATGCAGTGCATGGTGATCTCGGAACCTCGACCCTCTCCGGTGAGGGCATCACCTCCCAGCTCAATGAGCACCTTGAGGTCACGTTCTCGCTGCTGATCCTGGGCACGCTGGCGAGTGCCGTCCTCGGTCTGGCGCTGGGTATCACCTCGGCGGTGCGCGGCGGTGTCACCCGCAGCATCGTCGACGTCCTGTCACTGGGCGGCATGGCCATCCCCAACTTCTGGCTGGCGGTGGTTCTCACCTCATTCTTCTCGGTCACGCTCCGGCTCCTTCCGGTCGCCGGCTACGTCAGCTTCGCGGATTCGCCGGGGCAGTGGGCGCGGTCCCTGGTACTGCCGGTGACCTCCCTGGCGATCGGGGGTGCCACGATCATCGCCAAGCAGACCCGCGACTCTCTCGGACAGGTCCTGGGCCAGGACTTCATCAAGACGCTGCGGGCCAACGGCCTCGCGCACCGGTCGATTCTCTTCCGGCACGCGCTCCGCAACGCGGGCGTGCCGATCATGAGCGTCATCGGCGTCGTGTTCGTCGGGCTGATCGGCGGCACGATCTTCGTCGAGCAGGTCTTCGCGATGCCCGGCCTCGGCTCCATCGTCCAACAGGCGACGGCCTCCCGGGACGTGCCTGTGATCCAGGGAGCGGTCGTGTACTTCACCTTGCTCGTCGTCGCGGCGAACCTGCTCGTTGATCTCTGTTACGGCGCGATCGACCCCCGGGTGCGTGTCCGGTGACCGGCATCGAGCAGACGACGGTGGACCCCACGCCCGGCGACACCGGCCTGAGGGACGAACCGGCTGAGCAGCCGTCGGTGACCCAGCGGCAGCCGCGGCGCGGGTCGGCGCTCCGGGCGTTGGTGCGCAGGCCGCTGGCGGTCCTCTCGCTCCTGTGGCTGGTGGCGGTCGGCGTGATGAGCGTGGGTGCGGACGCGCTCGCTCCGTACAGGCCCACGAACACCGACCTGACCCACGTGCTGGCCGGGCCCAACGGGCAACACTGGCTGGGGACTGACCAGTTGGGCCGGGACATCCTCAGCCGCGTCCTGTTCGGTGGTCAGGGGGTGTTGCTGGGCATCGTGGAGGTAACGCTCGTCTTTGTCGTCACCGGCACCGTCATGGGCGTGCCGGCCGGCTACTTCGGCCGCTGGGTGGACTGGGCGGTGCTGCGCTGGATCGAGATCACGGTCGCGCTCCCGGCCATTCTGATCCTCCTGCTCGTCCTCGCCGTGTTCCCCGGAAACCAGCACCTCGCGATGGTCGCTCTCGGCGTGCTCGGTGGGTCGGGACTCGCCCGGGTCATCCGCGCGGAGACGCAACGTGTCCGTACGGAGCAGTACGTCGCGGCGGCCCGCGTTTCCGGCCTCCGTGACGGTCAAATCCTGCTCCGGCACGTCGTGCCGCGCCTCGCGACGACGATCCTCGTGCAGGCGTCCCTGATGGCCGCGGCCGCGGTCGGCGTGCAGGCGGGTCTGTCCTTCCTCGGGCTCGGCGTCCAGGAACCCGAGCCGTCCTGGGGCGGTCTGATCACCCAGGCAAGCCAGGTTCTCGACCGATCCAGCTGGATGCTGGTGCCGCCGGGCGGCGTCATCGGTCTGACCATGCTCTCCCTCGCGTTGCTCGGCGACGCCGTGCGTGACGTGATGGTGCAACGGTGGAGCGTCGCACCGGCACGGCACGGTGGCACGGGCAACGGTGAACCGCCCGTACGGGACGAAGGCGAGGGCGAGTCCACCGAATTCGGCGGTGCGACAGGTCAGGCGGCGCCGAGCCCCCTGCTGGCCGTGCGCGGGCTCACGGTCGCCTTCCGCACGGGCGGTGCGCGCACTGCGGTCGTCCAAGGTGTCGGCTTCCACGTCGACAGAAGCGAGATCCTCGGCATCGTCGGCGAGTCGGGCTGCGGCAAGTCGGTCACGGTCTCAGCCGTGCTCGGCCTGCTGCCCTCCAGCGCCGAAGTCCGAGCTCTTTCCTGCCGGTTCGACGGTGCCGAACTTCTGTCGCTGCCCGACCGCGACCGTCATGCGCTGCGCGGAACCCGCATCGGCTACGTGTCCCAGGAACCCATGACGGCGCTCGACCCCACGTGCCGCGTCGGCGATCTGCTCGCCGAGGCCGTACGCCGACACCACGGTCTGGACCGCCGTGCCGCGCGGGCGCGGGCCGTCGAACTCCTCGACCTGGTCAACATCCCGGATCCGGGCGCCGTTTCACGCCGCTACCCGCACCAGATCTCCGGAGGCATGGCCCAGCGGGTCGCCATCGCGCTCGCCCTGGCCGGTGACCCCGACCTGCTGGTTGCCGACGAACCGACGACCGCGCTCGACGCCCGCGTCCAGGCCGAGATCCTCGCATTGCTCCGGCGCCTCCAGGCGGAGCGCGGTCTCGCCATCGTCCTGATCACCCACGACTGGGGCGTCGCGGCGCAGTTGTGCGCGCGTGCGGTCGTCATGTACGCCGGGCAGGTCGTCGAGCAGGGGCCGGTCGGCACCCTGTACCACTCGCCCGCGCACCCGTACACGGCCGGCCTCCTCGCGGCCAACCCGCACCGCGCACTCGACCGCACATCGGCCGACAGCGGCACCACCAAGCACCTGACGAGGCTGCCCACGATCCCGGGCACCGTGCCGCCCCCGGCCGCCTGGCCCACCAGCTGCCACTTCCAGGACCGCTGCCCGCTCGCCGCGGCCGACTGCACGCGGCGCCCGATCCCCCTGGCCGCGGTCACGTCCGATCACTACAGCCGCTGCATCCACATCGACCGCGTGCGGGAACTCGACACGGAGGATGCCTCGTGAGCCGGACCGACACGGCGTCTGCTCAGCCCCTGCTGAGCGCACACGGAATCGTCCTCGACTATCCGCAGGGGTTTCGCCGCAAGCCCGCCCGCGTTCTCCACGGAGTCGACATCGACATCGCTGAGGGCGAAACCCTCGGCCTGGTCGGTGAATCGGGTTCGGGCAAGAGCTCGCTCGCGAACATCGTTCTCGGCTTCCGGCCCCCGACCGAAGGGCACATCCGGTTCCGGGGGCGCGACATCACCGGAGCCGGTCGGCGCGAGCGCCGGGCCCTCAGTGCGGAGATCCAGGCGGTCTTCCAGGATCCCTACAGCTCGCTCAACCCCACACGGCGGGTGGGGACGTCCATCGCCGAGCCGCTGCTGCTGCAGTCGTCCTCGCTGTCGCGGCGGGACGTCGCGGCGCGCGTGCGGGACATGCTCGTCCGGGTCGGTCTGCCCTCCGACGCCGCGGACCGCTATCCGGCGCACTTCTCGGGCGGACAACGGCAACGCATCGCCATCGCCCGCGCCCTGATCATCAATCCGTCGCTCGTCATCTGCGACGAGCCGGTCAGTGCGCTCGACCTCTCCGTGCAGGCCCAGATCCTCAATCTCCTCGCCGAACTGCAGGAGTCGATGGGCCTCAGTTACCTCTTCATCGCGCACGACCTCGCGGTGGTGCGCTTCCTGTCCCACCGCATGGCCGTGATGCACCACGGCCGCATCGTCGAGACCGGCCCGGCGGAGCGCGTCTACAGCGCGCCCACCGACCCGTACACTCGGCAGCTGCTCGCCGCGGTGCCCGACCCGGATCCCGATCGAGCACCCTCCCAGCGGCTCACCGTCGCACAGGACTCCCGATGACACCCTCGCCATACGCGAACCGGACCGCCGGCACCGACACCCGCTCCGGGCGTGTGGCATTCCATGGAGGAAGTTCCATGAACACAGGATTCTCCCGCACCACGATATTGCTGGCCGGTGTCCTGTGCGCCGTCCTGACCGCGACGGCCTGCGGCGGCACGGCCGACTCGCCCAACGGCAAGTCCGGAGGCACGCTCAACGTCGTCTCGCTCACCCCGCCCAGCACCTTCAACCCGGCGCGCGCGGGCATCACCGTAGGGGAGAACTGGTACACCCCGCTGGCGTACGACTCACTCATCCATCGCGGCCCGAATAGCAAGTATGAGCCCGGCCTGGCCACGTCGTGGAAGTACGTCGGCAAGGGCAACCGTGAGTTCCGACTCACCCTGCGCCCAGGTGTGAAGTTCGCGGATGGCACACCGGTCACGACGGCCGCGGTGGTCAATTCGCTGAAGTACACCTTCGCCGATCCGAACAGTCCGCAAGCACCGTCCCTCGGCAAGGTGTCCGTCGAGGCGACCGGCGACCGCACCGTCACCCTCAAGCTTGCCCGGGCCAACCCGGAAATGCCGTATCAGCTGTCGTCGACCACTCATCTCGGCTCGGTCATCAGCGCGAGGGGACTCGCCAACAAGAAGGCACTGGGACATCGGACGTTCGGCGCCGGCCCGTACGTTCTGGACGAGAAGGCGAGCGTCTCCGGTGACCACTACACCTACACGCCCAACCGGAACTACTACAACAAGTCCGCGATCCGCTACGACAAGATCGTGATCAAGGTCGTCAGTTCGACCAACGCAGCGCTCTCACTGCTGAAGACCGGCGCCGCCGACGTTGCGCAGGGCGACGTCAACACGATGCAGAGCGCCAAGAGCGCCAACCTCAAGGTGTACTCCGCCCTGGTCGCGGAGACCGGAATCCAACTGACCGGCCGTGCGAAGAATGCCGGGTCGAAGCCCTTGCGCAGCAAGCTCGTCCGGCAGGCGCTGAACTACGCCGTCGACCGGAAGGCCATCGCCGAGGGGCTGTTGCACGGCACTGGCAAGCCGGTCAACCAGATAGGGACACCGGGCACGCCCGACTATCTCGAGTCGGAGGCCCACCGCTACGCCTACGACCCCGACAAGGCGAAGTCCCTGCTCGCGAAGGCGGGTTACCCGAACGGCTTCAGCGTCACCATGCTCAGCTTCACCGCGAACCCACCCGCCAGCGACGTCGCACAAGCCGTGATCTCGGACTGGGCCAAGGTCGGTGTGAAGGTTCGCGTGGTCAATGCCAGCGACGGCGCCATGTACTCACGGGAGTATCTGAGCGGGGGGCATCCCATGGTGTCCTACGGATACGGCTACATTCCGTTCTTCCTTTACGCGAAGAACTTCTACGTTCCGACACCTGGCCTCCTCTACGGCGGGGACGACCCGGAGCTGGCGGCATTGGTCAGGCAGGGAGACGCGGCGACGGGCGCCGAGCAGCGCTCCCTCTACGACCAGGCCACGCGGCGGGCCATCGATCTGGCCTGGCTCGTGCCGGTGACGAGCTTCTCGGTCTTCTACTACACGTCACCCAAGGTGAAGGGCGTGAAGATCGACCTGAATCGTCCGCTCCTCGACCTCACCGAACTGTCCCCCGCCTGACAGCGGCAATTCCGACGGCAGCCGTACTCGGAGTCGATCCGGCGGTGCGCGACCTGGCTGGGTGACATCAGCCTGGCGCGACGGACGTCTCGGGCCGGTGGCCCGAGACCTCTGCCACGTGGCCGTACGCGTGTCCGGCCCACTCACGACTCCGTCGAGCCGGACGCGGCCAGCTGTCTCCGAACGAGAAATGGACATCATGCTCTCAGCACAGTTCGAAGCCGTCGGCGCGGTGTTCGTCGGCTCGCCCGAACGACGCGTGGGCGAGCCAGGCGATCCGGCGGTGTACTTCCGGACCGAGTTCGAAGCTTGCCCGGACCTCCTGGGCGCAACCCTCCGCATCACCGCCCTCGGAACCGTCGAGCCCTACCTGAACGGAGCCCGGGTCGGCGACGAGATCCTGGCTCCGGGCTGGACGTCCTACCGGCACCGCCTCCTCGTCCGCAGCCACGACCTCACCGCCACGGTGCGCACCGGCAAGAACACGTTCGGCGCGATCGTCGGCGACGGCTGGGCAGTCGGCCGCCTCGGCTTCGAGGAGATCACGCGTTCCCGGATCTACGCCGACCGGCCCGCTCTGCTGTCCCTGATCGAACTGCGCTACCCGGACCGGACGGAGTACGTCGCCTCTGGCGAGAGGTTCCGGTGCGGGCAGGGCTCCGTACGCGCCAACTCCCTCTACGACGGAGTCACCATCGACTCAACGCTCGAACCGGCGGGGTGGAACGAGCCCGGATTCGACGACCGCACCTGGCACGAGGCCGAACCGGTCGACTGGGACATGACCACCCTGGCCGAGGCCACCGCGGAGCCGATCCGACGCGTCGAGGAACTGCCGCCACGAAAGATCTGGAAATCCCCGGCCGGAACCACCGTCGTGGACTTCGGCCAGAACCTCCCCGGCTGGGTCCGGCTCCACCTGGACGGGCCCCGCGGAACCTCGGTCTCCGTCCGGCACGCCGAGGTGCTCGTCGACGGCGTGCCGGACTACACGACACTGCGCACCGCCGAGGCCACCGACCGATATGTGCTCGCCGGCAACGGACCCGAGGAGTTCGAGCCGCGTTTCACCTACCACGGCTTCCGCTACGCCGAGATCGACGGCCTCCCCGGCGACCTTCAGCCGGAAGACGTGCGGGCCGTCGTCGTCCACAGCGACATGACCCGTACGGGATGGTTAGAGACGTCGAACGACCTGCTGAACCGGCTGCACGAGAACGTCGTCTGGTCGATGCGCGGCAACTTCGTCGGCATCCCCACCGACTGTCCGCAGCGTGACGAGCGACTCGGCTGGACGGGAGACATCAACGCATTCGCCCCGACGGCGACCTACCTGTACGACGTGCGTGGGGTGCTGATGTCGTGGCTCGACGACCTCGCACTTGAGCAGAAGGACTTCGGGTTCGTCCCGTACGTCGTCCCCGATGTGCAGCCCGGCCACGACACACCGACGGCCCTGTGGAGCGACGTCGCGGTGCGGTTGCCCTGGCAGCTGTACTGGGATTACGGCGATGAGGAGATTCTGCGCCGCTGCTACGACTCGATGGCGACGTTCACACGCAGCGTGGTGCCCCTGCTCGATCCCACGGGCTTGTGGACTACCGGGTTTCAGTTCGGGGACTGGCTCGACCCCTCCACCCCTATGGACCGCCCCGGCCAGTCCAAGGCCGACCGGTATCTCGTCGCGACGGCCTTCTTCCACCAGACAGCATGTGAAATGGCGTGTGCTGCGGACGTGTTGGACCGTGCGGACGACGTCGCGTACTTCACGGAGGTCGCCGACCGGGTCCGCACGGGCTTCCGCGCCGAGTACGTGAGCTCCAGCGGCCGCGTCACCGGCGAATGCGCGACGGCATACGCCCTGGCCATCCGGTTCGGCCTGCTCGACGCGGGCCAACTGTCCCGCGCCGGCGCGCGCCTGGCCGACATCGTGCGGCGGGACGGCTACCGCATCTCGACCGGCTTCGCGGGCACGCCACATGTGGCGCACGCCCTGACGGTGACCGGACACACCGAAGACGCCTATCGCTTGCTGCTGCAGACGCGAGCGCCCTCCTTCCTCGATCCGGTCGTCCGCGGAGCCACCACCATCTGGGAGCGTTGGGACGCCATCCTTCCCGACGGCACAGTGAACCCGTCCGGAATGACATCCCTCAACCACTACGCGCTCGGCTCCGTCGCGAACTGGATGCACACCGTCATCGGCGGCGTACGGGCGACAAGCCCGGGCTACCGGACGATGCGGATCGCGCCACGGCCCGGCGGCGGCCTGACCCATGCCCGAACCGCGCACGACACCGTCCACGGGCGAGTGAGCGTCGAGTGGGAACACGAAGACGACACCATGACCGTCCGTGTCACGATCCCGGACGCCACCACCGCGGTGGTGGCGCTGCCCGAGCATCCGGACCGGGCGGAGCACGCCGTGGGTGCGGGCCGGCACGTATGGACGTACACGCTCACCACGGCACTTGACCTGCTCACCCTTGACAGCCCGGTCGAGCGCCTCGCCGCACACGAGGAGGTCCTCGCGTCGGTGTCCGGTATCCTCCGCGATCATCTGCCTCCCCACCTGGACGTGGAGCAACTGCTCCGCCGCTCCATGGCCCTGCCCCTGTCCGTTCTCCTGAACGAGCTCCCCGGAGTGACCGACCACATGCGCCGCGAACTGACGGTGACCATCGAGTGCAACAACACCTCTTCCGAAAGGCCTCTGCTTCCATGACGTATTCCGTCCAGCTCTACTCCGTTCGCAACGCTCTGGAAGACGACTTCGACGGGACGATCCGGCGACTTGCCGAGATCGGCTATCGCCAGGTCGAACCCTGCGCCTTCGAGACCCGCACTGAGGTATTCGCCGCGGCGTTCGCAGAGCACGACATCACGGCTCCGACGGGCCACACTCTCCTGATCCCCATCGGTGCTCCTGCCGACATCGCCGCCGACATCCCCGCTGAAACTCCCCCCGACCAGGACGAGATCTTCGCGGCCGCACGGCGTCTCGGCATAGGCACCGTGGTCCACCCTCTCGTCCCGCCCCAGCGCTGGCAGGACATCGAGGCGATTCGCGACACCGCGGCCCAACTGAACGCCGCGGCGAAGAAGGGCGCGGAGTACGGAGTCCGCGTCGGGTACCACAACCACGACTGGGAGATCTCCTCGAAGATCGAGGGTGTCACCGCCCTGGAGGTCCTGGCGGACCTGCTCGACCCCGAACTCGTCCTTGAGGTCGACACCTACTGGGCCGCCGTGGGCGGTGAGGACCCTGCCAGGCTACTGGAACGCCTTGGCGAGCGTGTGATCGCCATCCACATCAAGGACGGTCCGGCCACGAAGGACACATCCGCGCAACTCCCTGCCGGACAAGGCAAGATCGACGTGTGGGGCATCATTGAAGCGGCGACCCACCTCGATGTGGGCATCGTCGAGTTCGACGACTACGCCGGTGACATCTTCGAAGGAGTCACCGCCTCCTTGCGCTACCTCGAGGCCGGCCCCGGCGCCGCCCGCACGAAGGGTGGTGTCCGATGAGCCGCGGGCCGGTCGGTGTCGCTGTCATCGGTGCAGGCGTGATCAGCACGCAGTACCTGGACAATCTCACGGCGTTCCCGGACCTGAAGGTCCACGCCATCACCGATCTTCTTCCTGAAGTCGCGAAGGTCCGCGCGGGGAGTACAGGATCGCTGAGCACGGCACCCCCGAACGCGCCCTGAACCACCCGGACGTGGAGGTCATCGTCAACCTCACGACACCGGCAGCCCACGTCGAGATCGCGACCGCGGCGCTGCGGGCGGGCAAGCACGTGTGGAGCGAGAAGCCCTTCTCGCTGGACCGGGAGAGCGGGCTCCGGCTGCTGAAGGAGGCGGACGAGGCCAGCCTGCGCCTTGGGTGCGCCCCGGACACCTTCCTCGGGGCCGGATTGCAGACGGCCCGGCGTGTCATCGAACGCGGCGACATCGGGGTTCCGCTCACGGCCCACACCATTTTCCAGACACCTGGCCCGGAGTCCTGGCACCCCAACCCGTCCTTCCTGTTCCAGCGTGGCGCGGGGCCGCTGTTCGACATGGGCCCGTACTACCTCACCGCACTCGTGCAGACCTTCGGCAGCGTCCGCCGGGTCTCGGCGGTCGGCTCCACGGCCAAAGCCACCCGCACCGTCGGCTCGGGCTCGCGAATGGGCGAGGAGTTCGCGGTCGAGGTGCCCACGCACGTGAGCGCCTTGATCGAATTCGCGTCCGGTGGCTCCGCGAACAGCATCTTCAGCTTTGACACCCCGCACATCCGAGCGGGGCTTGTCGAGATCACCGGCACCGAGGCGACGCTTTCGCTCCCCGATCCGAATTTCTTCGACGGCGAGCTGAAGATGTGGCCCGCAGGCGGAAGCGAGTGGACCACGGTCGAGACCACGGGTCCGGCGGACGGTCGGGGCCTCGGCGTGCTCGACATGGCGCGGTCCATCCGCAGCGGTGATCCGCACCGCGCCACCGGGCAGTTGGCCCACCACGTCCTGGACGCCATGGTCTCCGTCACCGAATCGATCGATACGGGCTCGTTCGTCGACGTTGCCAGCTCGGCATCGACCTCCAGCGCGCTCCCGGAGGATTGGTCACCGGGCGAGGCGACTCTGTAGCTCGCGGGCCATTCCGGCGCGGGCCGACGAACGTCGATGTCCGTCGACGGTCCTCAACTGTCCCTGATCCGAGCACTTCATGTTCCATCCATGGCCTTCGGTGGCCCGGGGCGCGTCGACTCGCCTCCCGGGCCGCCGAGTTGGAAGGACCACGTGATCCGCTCGTTCCGCAAGCAATGTCGCAAGCGCCCCAGCCCTGGTGCATCCGTGCGCCCTGGGGCGTGCCGGAGATCCTTCTGCCGGTCGGCTCACCAGCGATGGCTGCGTACCGTGTGGGTGCCTTCCAGGCGAGTGCGACGGCCGCCGCCTACCCCGATGTGTACGCAGCAGCCGGCGTCTCGGCGGGCGGCGGCTACGGGATGGACTTCCTCTCCTGCGCGGTCGTGCCTGATGCCACCGCCCCCCTCTACGCACCACAGGCCGTCGAGCAGATGGGACGGCGGGCGCACGTGATGCCCTTCTTCTCGATCGGCGGCACCGGCGACCCGCTCGGCGAACAGCCCGTGCTCGGTGGGTGTGCTCGGCATGCCTATCTGGAGTGGCTCGCCGTCAACAACCTCCTGAAGCCGAGGAAGGACGGCGACATGTTCAGGGAGGACCCAGCCTCGACCACGACCGGACAGGTCCCCGACGGCTACGCCTGGACCAGCAAGGTGGGCGGGGGCGGGACGGTTGTCAGATCGCTGAGCGGTGGGTTGTGGACGGCATGTTGCACTACTGGCCCGGTGGTACGACGGACCCCGAGTACGCGGGAACGTTCAACGATCCAAAGGGACCCAGCGCTTCGGAGGCCTCGTGGAGGTTCTTCGAACAGTTCACGCTCAGCGGCGGAAACACGCGTTGCCGCATATGATCCCGCAGCGCGCTGTGCCGGTAGCCGGCTGTGCAGAGAAGGCGCAGGCAGGCCAGCGCACTTCACAAAACTGCAGTTCAGAATTGCGCAACTGCCCACTGTCGGCTCATTCCCAGCACAGGGCCCGCTACCTAGCGTTGCGGTCGCCCAATTCCACTGTTCGGACCGCGAGCCGCATCACTGCTGACACGGGGTCGGGCAACGTCCTGCCTCAAACCGAGGAGAGGCCATGAGATCCACTCTTCTCCGCGCACTGACAGCACCCGTCGTCGCGGTACTCGCCCTCGTCTCGCTCCCGGCGACGTCCGGGGCCGCGACGGGGCCAACCGCCGGGTGCGAAGAGCTCGCCGACCTGGCCATTGCCGCCGACGCCCTGGGTCTCCCGGCGTCGGGAGGACGTGTCACCGGGACGAAGTCCGTACCCGCCTCCGGCGCAGGTGCCGAGGCCATCGGCGCGTACTGCCAGGTCGACGCGGAGCTGCTTCCCGTCGACCCCGAAGCCCCGAACATCGAGATGCGCGTCGCGCTCCCGGTCGAGTGGAACGGCAGGGCGATGATGTTCGGTTGGGGGAGGCTATGACGGCTTCATCACTCCGCTCATGTTCGACGTCCCCTTCGGAGGCGACGGCGACGGCACCCCGCTCGCCCGCGGCTTCACCGTCTTCAGTAGCGACTCGGCCAGGAAAGCTGCTGCTCGTCCATGGGGCAGCGGATCCGATCTGGCTCACCGGCCGCGATCTGGCCCGGTACTCGGTCCGGAGGGACGGCTGGCGCATCGACCCGGGCACGTTCACCGTCGAAGTGGGGGGCATCCTCCCGCGACATCCGGCTACGCACCGAACTGCACACCCCCGGCGACGGTCATGTGGAGGTGCTCACCGAACAGTCGTCGCTGGGGGAGTGGCTGGACCACCCGGTCGGCGGCAAGCTCCTGCGCGAGCGGCTCGACGCACACCCCGGCGCGGTCCGGCTGGACGACATCAGCCCGATGGCCCTGGCCGCCGCCGCCCAGATCCCGCTCGTCAGGGTCGACGGCCCCACCCTCGGGCTCGACCAGGAAGCCATCGGGGCCCTCGTCGCCGCCGCGGGAAGCGGGGGTGGTGGCGAGGCCGTCTGAGCACGCCGCACTTTCAACCGTAGCTTTTCCCCTTCTGCCCGTTGGAGGCACGCATGCCCGCGCTCCCGCGTCATGAATACGATCCCGAGATCGGCCGACGTATCAAGGAACTCAACAAGAAGCCGCAAGACGGCCGCTCCATCGCGGACTTCGAGGCGCTTGGAGCCCCGCTCGGCCCTCCCGAGGACTGGGACCTGGAGATCGAGGACCGAGCGATCCCCGGACCCGGCCCGGCGATCCCCGTGCGTATCTACCGCCCGGCCGGGGCGGCTTCGTCCCCGCGGCCCTGCTTGGTCTGGCTGCACGGCGGCGCCTGGGTCGGCGGCGACCTCGACATGCCCGAAGCCCACGAGACCGCGCGCGGTGTCGCCGGCCGCGCCGACGCCGTCGTCGTCTCTGTCGACTACCGCCTGTGCAGTGAGGACGTGCACTTCCCCGCCCAGCACGACGACGTCGTCGCCGCCTACCGCTGGGTGCGTGGCAACGCCGCGGACCTCGGCGTCGACCCGGCCCGGATCGCCCTGGGCGGGGCCAGCGCCGGAGGCAACCTCGCGGCGGGTGCCACCCTGCGGCTGCGGGACGGGGGTGAGACCCCCTGGCAGGCGCTGCTGCTGTACCCGCTCGTCCACGCACCCCTCCCGGCCCCCTCGGACGAACTCGCCGCTGCCCTGACGCAGGTGCCCGCCCCGCTGGTCTTCGGCAACGAGCAGTTTGATCCGCTGATCGCCCTCATGCTGGACGGCGCCCCGGTCGAGACCGCGTCCGCGTATGTGTTCCCGGGCCGCGCCGAGGACCTTGGCGGCTTCCCCCGACCTACATCGACAACGACGAGTTCGACAGCCTGCGCAGTAGCGGCGAACTGTTCGCCGAGCAGCTGCGTGCCGCCGGCGTCGAGGTCGAGCAGGTGCGCTCGGGAGGCGTGCTGCACGGCCACCTCAACATCGTCGGCCTCGACGCCGCACACGCCACCCTCGACCGGATGGCAGCCCGACTGCGCAAGCGTTGACTCCCGTCTCACGACGGAGTGACCCGATCAAAGTGAGCAGCTCCACCCCTCTGTCTCCGGTTCGGCGCGCCGCCCCTGACGCCGCCGCGCCGAACCGGGATCCGCAGCACCCAATGGAGGGCATAGTGCGATCGAACAGAAGCTTCACCCTGCTGCTCGCGGTGTGCACAGCAGCCCTGGTGCTCTCGCCCGTGGGCCCGGCCGCCGCGGACGATCCCAACGGGAGCGAGCCGCTGCCCGGCTACACGGACGGCACCCCGCCGCTGGCCCCGCTCATGGTCGACGGTGAACCCACCCGCGTCGAACAGGGAATCTACCGGCATGCGGCCTATTACGCGGAGGTGCCGCCCGACTGGAACGGAGATCTGGTCATCTGGGCCCACGGCTACCAGGGTGAGGAGAAGGTCCTCAGGGCGGAGGCGCCGGGCGGCGGGCTGCGGAAGCAGTTCGTCGAGGAGGGCTATGCCTGGGCCGCTTCGAGCTACCCCACCACCGGCACCGACGTGGGCCCCGCGGTCACGAGCTCCCGCGACCTCGCCGAGTACGCCGCCGCCCAACTGCTCGACCAACGCCCCGCGCGCACCTACATGTCCGGCGTTTCCATGGGCGGCCACGTGATCGCCCGTTCGCTCGAGGAGTACCCGCGCTACTACAGCGGCGCGCTAAACCTCTGCGGCCAGGTCGGCGACCGACGGCACGACGACTATTTCCTCGACGCGAACCTCGCGGCGCAGGCCCTGGCCGGGGTCGACGCCTACCCGGCCGGGGACGACTACGGCACGAAGGCACTGCCGCTGATCAAGGAGCGGCTCGGGCTCACCGGCCTGAAGCCGGGTGGCACCCCCACGACCGCCGCCGGACGGCAGTACCAGCAGACGTTGACCGAGCTCACCGGCGGACCGCGGCCTGGGGTGGACGTGGCACTCGGCTTCTACGCGGACACCGTGCTGCGACTCGCGCCGGCCGACGGCGGCAGCAGCCAGTCACAGAACCTCACCACGCGCTACAGGCCGACCACTCCGGTCGACATCAACCGGACGGTCGAGCGCGTGGCCCCGGACAGCTGGGGCGAGCGCAACAGCGTGGAGCTCAATGACATGCCCCGCGTCCTGGGCAAGCCGCGTGTGCCGGTGATGAGCATGCACAACATCGGCGAGCTGCTCGTACCGCTGTCCCTGCAGCGGACCTACACCAAAGAGGTGGCCGACAACGACCAGGCCGGCCTGCTCGTCAACCGTGGGATACGGTCCGCCTTGCACTGCGAATTCACCGACGCCGAACTGGGCGCGGCGTGGAAGGATCTCACCGCCTGGGTGAAGGACCGCGAGGCGCGAGGGGACAAGGCAGACCGCCCAGTCGGCGACGACATCCTCGACCGGAAGAACGTGGCGTCCCCGACGTTCGGCTGCCGCTTCACCGACCCCCAGCCGCCTGCGGGCTCCGCCGCCGAACTGCGCAAGCTCATCCCTGTCTGCCCCGAGGCCACCACACAGGAAGGAGACTGACAAGCGCCTTCGCCCCGTCCGCTGTCTCTCGCGGCCGCCGCCGAGGTCCTCGCCGGACTCATTGCCTCGCGGGCCGCCAAGGACATCTTCGACTGGAAGGCGGCCGCCGCTTGCGTCGGCGTTGACATCCACGTCTGCGGGCACGCCATCGGCCCGGCGGCGACCTCGACGACGCCCGGCGACTCGCCGCGGGCTCAGTCCCACACAGCCATACCCAGAGTCCCTGGGCCCGCCGATCTTAAGAATGACTGATCAGACCCGTGCCTTGAAAGGTAGGACTTTCACATGTCTGCTAGTCGTAGAACCGTCGGTTCGATCAGCCGTAGGTCCGTCCTTGCCGTGAGCGCGGCCGCCCCCGTCGCGGCGGCACTCGCCGAGCCCGCGGCCGGTGCCGCCGAAGGGCGCGCGGGCAGCGTCGGGCGCCGCAGCATCGAGCTCGCCGAGGGCTGGCGCTTCGCGCTGGTCAGCCCGGACGGCGGCGCCGAGGCGAGTGGCGTGTACGCGGGCGCCGAGCGGCCCGGGTACGACGACGGGGACTGGCGGATGGTCGCCGTCCCGCACGACTGGTCCATCGAGCAGACCCCGACCACCGCGCACAACACGACGAGCGGCACCGGGTTCCTGCCCGGTGGACTCGGCTGGTACCGCAAGACGTTCACCGTGCCGGCCGGATTCGCGGGCAAGCGCATCTCCGTCGAGTTCGACGGCGTCTACATGGACGCCCACGTCTACGTGAACGGCGAGCTCGTCACCCACCACCCCTACGGCTACACCGGTTTCGCCCACGACATCACCGACCTCCTCCACATCGACGGCGCGACCTCCAACGTCCTCGCCGTTCAGGTCCGCAACCAGGTGCCCAGCAGCCGCTGGTACTCCGGCAGCGGCATCTACCGCCGGGTCCGCCTCGTGGTCACCGAACCTGTGCATGTCGAGCGCTGGGGCACGTTCGTCACCACGCCCGACCTCGCGAAGACGCTGACGAACGGCTACGCGACCGTCGACATCCGCACGAGAGTCGCCAACGCCTCCGGCGCCGCGCGTGGCATCACGGTCCTCTCCACGGTCCGCGACGCAAAGGGCCGCCGTGTCGCTCGCGCCGAGTCGGCCCTCGAGGGAGTCGGCACGGACGGCAAGAGCGACCGCGTCCAACTCCGCATCGAGGACCCGGACCTGTGGTCCATCGAGACGCCGCATCACCAGTACACCCTGGTCACCGACCTGCGCGTCGACGGCCGCACCGTCGACACCTACCGCACCCGTTTCGGCGTCCGGCACGCCACCTTCGACCCCGACGAGGGCTTCTCGCTCAACGGCACCTACACGAAGATCAAGGGCGTCAACCTGCACCACGACCTCGGGGCGCTCGGCGCCGCCGTCCACCCGGACGCGGTGCGACGCCAGTTGACCGTCATGAAGTCCATGGGCGTCAACGCCCTGCGCACCTCCCACAACCCGCCCGCGCCCGAGGTCATCGAGGCGTGCGAGGATCTCGGGCTCATCATGCTCGTCGAGGCCTTTGACTGCTGGCGCACCGGCAAGAGCCGCTACGACTACGGCCGGTTCTTTGACGAGCACTCCGACGCCGACATCGCCGAGATGGTGCGCGCCGCCCGCAACTCGTCTGCCGTTCTCATGTGGTCCATCGGCAACGAGATCCCCGACTCCATTCATACCGAGGGCATCGCCATGGCGGAGCGCCTCATCGCCGACGTCAAGGCGCTCGACGGCACCCGCCCGGTCGTCATCGGCTCCGACAAGTACCGCTCGCTGCCAGAGGCGGGCTCGCCCGCCGACAAGATCGTCGCGATGCTCGACGGGCTCGGTCTCAACTACAACACCGCAGCCTCCGTCGACGCGCTGCACCAGCGCTACCCGCACCTGTTCCTCTTCGTGTCCGAGGCCTCGTCCGCGGGCTCGACGCGCGGCACGTACCAGGAGCCGCAGCACCTCAACACCGGCGCGAACCACACCCCGGGCAGGCGCGCCACCTCCTCCTACGACAACTACCTCGCCCCCTGGGCCATGAGCGGCGAGTACGACCTGAAGAAGGACCGCGACCGGCGCTTCCTCGCCGGGGAGTTCCTGTGGTCGGGCATCGACTACGTCGGCGAGCCGTGGCCGTACGACGTGTTCCCGGTGAAGGGGGCCTTCTTCGGCGCCGTCGACACCGCCGGGTTCCCGAAGGACATGTACCACCTGTTCCGCAGCCAGTGGACCGACGGGCCGATGGTGCACCTGCTGCCCATGGACTGGACGACGCACCAGGACGGCGACGAGGTGGAGGTGTGGGCGTACGCGAACGTCGCCGAGGTCGAGCTGTACCTCAACGGCCGTTCCATGGGGGTGCGCTCCTTCGACGAGAAGAAGACCGCCGACGGCCGGACGTACCTGGAGACTACGGAGGCGACCGGCGACGACAAGACCGTCACCTCCGGCCCCTACCCGGGCAGCTACACCAGCCCGAACGGCAGCGCGGGAAAGCTGCACCTGACGTGGAAGGTGCCGTTCGCGCCCGGTGAGCTGAAGGCCGTGGCCCGCAAGGGCGGGAAGACCCTGGCGACAGACGTGCGGCGCACCGCCGGGAAGCCGCATGCCGTCCGGCTCACCCCCGACCGCACGTCCCTTGCCGCCGACGGGCGTTCGCTGGTGTTCGTCACCGCCGAGGTCGTCGACGCGCGCGGCGTGGTCGTGCCCGACGCCGAGCACCACGTCGAATTCGCGGTGGAGGGCGGACAGTTGGCGGGCGTGGACAACGGCCGGCAGGAGAGCGCCGAGCGTTATCAGGCCAGTACGCGCACCGCGTTCCACGGCCTCGCCCTCGCGATCGTCCGGGCGGGCACGAAGCCCGGCACACTCACCGTCACCGCCCGCTCGCTGGGGCTGCGGGCGGGTAAGGCGACCGTGCGGGTGACCGGGCCCGCGGGCGCGCCCGTCGCGCCCGCCGAACCGTTCGCACCTGACCCCGGTCGGGGCGCCCCCAAGTACCCTCTCGCGGACGCCAGTTACTCGGGTGCGACCGACACCCTGCCTGCCGCGATGCTCGACGGCGACCCGGCCACCCAGTGGTCCAACGCCTTCCAGAAGTCCCCCACCGCCGTCCTGCCCGCCTTCAACGGCGCCCGTCCGCGGGACTGGGTGTCCGTGGAGTGGGACCCCAAAGAGGGGCCGCGCACGATCGGCCGGGTCGAGGCGTCCTTCACCGTCGACGCCAGGCACTCGCTGCCCGCGTCGGTCGGGGTGGCCGTGTGGGACGGCGAACGGTACGTGCCAGTGTCCGGCGTCGACATCGACTGGGCCGCTGCGTCCGGCGAGCCCACCGTCCTCACCTTCGATGCCATCTGCGGCAGCCGTCTCCGCCTGACGATGACATGCCGCAAGCCGGGTTCGGTCGAGGGGGCGTTCGGGATCAGCGCGCTCGACGTGGCCGCGTCGTGACGGGGGCGTAGGCCGGGCGGTCGATCCCGCGCGGCTGCCCGACGAGACGCTGCGCGGGTCGGCTCCCGTACGTGAGGTGCACGGCTGCGGCACGACAGCCGAAAAGAAGATGCACGCGAACCTTACGTGGACCAGCAAGGTGGCCCGGGGCCGGGACGGCTGTCAGATCGCCGAACGGTGGATCGTGGACGGCATGGCGCACTACTGGCCCGGTGGCACCACGGACCCGGAGTACGCGGGAACCTTCAACGACCCCAAGGGGCCGTGCGATTCGAAGGCGTCGTGCCGCTTCTTCAAGCAGTTCACCCTCCGCCGCGGCAACACCGCCTGCCACAAGTGACGCCATGGGGGCGCAGCGCGCTCGCGCAGCTCATGTCCCTTCCACACAAGTGCAGTTCACACATGCGCAACTGTGCACTGCTGACGCATTCCCAGCGCGGGACCTGCTCCCTAGCGTTACGCCCGTCGCAGTTCTGCCCGATTCTCCGAGGAGAAGCCATGAGAGCCGCCCTTGTGCGTGTACTGGCAGCCGCCGTCATCGTGGTGCCCACGTTGGTCTCGCTGCCCACGACGGCCGGAGCCGCGACCGGTCCACCCACCGGTTGCGAGAAGCTCGCCCAACTCACCATCCCCGCCCACGCCTTGGGCCTCCCGACGTCGGGAGGACGGGTCACCGCAGCGAAGACCGTCCCCGCCTCCGGAACGGGTCCCGGGGCCATCGGTGAGTACTGCCAGGTCGACGCGGAGATTCTCCCTGTCGACCCCAAGGCTCCGAACATCGAGATGAGCGTCGCGCTCCCGGTGGAGTGGAACGGCAGGGCGATGATGTTCGGCGGTGGAGGCTACGACGGCATCATACCCGCGCCCATCGCCGACGTCCCCTTCGGAGGCCCCGGCGAAGGCGCCCCGCTCGCCCGCGGCTTCGCGGTCTTCGGCAGCGACTCCGGCCACCAGGTCACCGCGGGCGACGCCAACTCGGGCGCCTTCGCGCTCAACGACGAGGCACTGCGCAACTTCGCCGCGGACGCGCTCAAGAAGACACGTGACGCCGCGATGTTCATCATCAACGAGCGCTACGGCGAGCAGCCCAGCCACTCCTACTTCGCTGGCGTGTCCAGCGGCGGCCGTGAGGCCCTGGCCGTGGCGCAGCGTTGGCCGCGGGACTTCGACGGTGTGATCTCCAACGCTCCGGCCTGGAACGCCGCCACACTCGACCTGTTCTTCGGTCACATGACCGAGATCCTGCGGCGTCCTGGCGCCTTCCCGAACTCCGAGAAGCAGAAGCTGGTCTACGACAGTGTCATGAAGGCGTGTGACGGCGACGACGGGGTACGCGACGGCGTCATCTCCGACGAGGCGGGCTGCCACTTCGACCCGAAGGTACTGCGCTGTGAGGACGGCGAGGACCGCGGTCCCAGCTGTCTGTCCGACGCGCAGATCGAAGCGGTACGGGAGCTCTCCTCACCCATCAAGTGGGGCTACAAGCTGGGCAGCGGTGAGCGCGGCTATCCCGGTATGGCCTTCCTGTCCGGAGCTGACATGGGCACGTCCGGGCTCGGCATCGGCAGCAGGGTTCCGGATCGCCCCCTGGACTCCACGGCGGCCTTCGCCGCCAGCTTCTGGGACCAGTGGGCGAAGTACTTCGTCACCCGCGACCCCGACTTCGACGGACTGACCTTCGACCCGAAGAAGCCCGGGAAGTGGAAGAAGCGGATCAGCGAGCTGACCGCACTGCAGGACATCAACAACCCCGACCTCAGCGAGTTCGCCAAGGCGGGCGGGAAGCTGATACTCGTGCACGGCCTGGCCGATCCGGCCGTCAGTCCCCGCTCGACCGCCGAGTACTACGAGCGGGTCCGCACGACGATGGGTCCGCGGGGCGCCGCCAAGTTCCTGCGGATGTACACCATCCCCGGCATGGGCCACGGAGGCCCCGCCGCGTTCACGGGTGGCTGGGACTCGGTGACCGCACTTCAGCGGTGGGCCGAGAAGGGGATCGCGCCGCACGAGCCGGTCGTCACTGACCTCGGTCCGTCCGCCGATGGGCGTACCAGGCCGCTGTGCCAGTACCCGGAGTGGCCCCGGTACAACGGCCGCGGCGACGTGGACCGGGCCGAGAACTTCACCTGCGTGCGCTCGTGAGCGCCTCTCCCGGCGGTCTCACGCCTCCGGCGCGGCGGTGGTGGACAGCACGTTGCCCATCTCGCGCATCGTCTGCCTGAGTTGCTTCACCATGGCGGCGACCGAAGGGCGTCGCAGGGTGTCCTCGCGGGCGACGAGCCAATAGGCCATCTCGACCGTGGCCTCGTCCGGCAGCAGCCTGACGAGGCCACGGTGGGGTTTGATCATGAAGGTGGGCAGCAGCCCGATGCCACCGCCGGCGCAGGTGGCCTCGATGTGGGCGAAGACGTTGGTGGAGGTCACCGCGTCGCGCATCTCGGGGAGATAGCGGCGTCCCACGTCGAGGTCGTCGACCTGGAGCATGGACGAGATGAAGTAGATCAGGCGGTGCCGGGCCAGGTCGTCGAATCCGGTCGGCGTGCCATGGCGCTCCAGATAGTCCGGGGTGGCGTACAGGCCGAGTACGTAGCCGCCGAGCCGTAGCGCGCGGGCGCGTATCACCCGTGGCTCCCCGACGACGATCTCGATGTCCAGGCCGGAGCGGTGCTGCGCGGCCCGCCGGGTCGCGGAGACGATCTCGACGCTGATTCCCGGGTGCTCTTGGTGCAGACGGGCCGCGGCGGGGGCGGCGACGAACGTGGTGAAGCCGTCGGGAGCCGACAGGCGGACGACGTCCTCGATCTCTGCCCCGACCTCGGAACCGGACTCCAACTTCTGGAGCACACCGTCGACTTGCTCCGCCGCGGCCAGCGCTCGCCGGCCGAGGTCGGTGAGCTCCCAGCCGGAAGCCGCACGGACGAGGAGCTTGCCGCCGACCGCACGCTCCAGTGCGGCGATCCGCCGCGAGACGGTGACTTGGTTGACCCGCAAGGACTCGGCGGCCCGGCTGAACCGGCCACTGCGCGCGACCTCCAGGAGGACGAGGAGGTCGTCGGCGCTCGCACGCGAGGGAAGCATATGCACATTTTTGCAGGGCCGCACTGCGAATCAAGCCTTGTGCAGCGCATTGACCTCACTTTCCTGCAGATCCAAACTCTGTCGCGCACCCCCTCCCCCTGGCCCGGTGAATCCCGGCCTGCTTCGTACTGCACCCCCGCACCGCTCATGGACAGGAACTTCCATGCCTCACACCCCCGCTCTCGAAGGCGCGCGCGGGTCGGCACTGCGACGCATCGTGTACGCGTCCATGGCCGGCACGGTCGTCGAGTGGTACGAGTTCTTCCTCTACGCCACGTCGGCGACGCTGGTCTTCGGCAAGGTGTTCTTCCCGCCGGGCGAGAGTGAGTTGGAGGGAATCCTCGCGGCGTTCGTGACGTATGCCGTCGGCTTCGCCGCCCGCCCGCTGGGCGGCCTCGTATTCGGCCACTTCGGCGACCGCTACGGCCGCAAGACGCTCCTCCAGGTCAGCCTCGTCATGGTAGGCATCGCGACGTTCGGTATGGGCTGCATCCCGAGCTTCGGCGCGATCGGCTACGCGGCGCCGGTGCTCCTCGTCGTCCTGCGTTTCGTCCAGGGCTTCGCGGTGGGCGGCGAGTGGGGAGGGGCGGTGCTCCTGGTCGCCGAGCACAGCCCCGACGAGCGCCGCGGCTTCTGGTCGAGCTGGCCGCAGGCCGCCGTCCCCGTCGGGAACATCCTCGCCACCGCAGTCCTGCTGCTCCTCACCTCGACCCTGTCCGACGACACCTTCCTCGCCTGGGGCTGGCGCTTCGCCTTCTGGCTCTCCGCGGTCATCGTCCTCATCGGTTACTACGTCCGCACACACGTCACGGACGCGCCGGTGTTCCAGGCCGCGCAGGCAGAGGCGGCCGAACGCTCGGCCGAGCAGTACGGCGTGTTCGAGGCGGTGCGCAGGTATCCCCGCGAGGTGCTCACCGCGATGGGGCTCAGGTTCGCAGAGAACCTTATGTACTACTTGGTGGTCACCTTCTCGATCACGTATCTGAAGGTCGTCGTGGAGACCGGCACCACCCGCATCCTGCGTCTGCTGCTCCTGGCCCATGCCGTGCACTTCGTGGCCATCCCGCTGGCCGGTGCCCTCACGGACCGGATAGGCCGACGCCCCGTCTACGCGGCCGGTGCTGTCCTCGGCAGCGGCTGGGGCTTCATCGCTTTCCCCATGATGGACACCGCGCACGACGGGGTCATCCTCGCCGCGATCGTGATCGGCCTGCTCGTGCACGCGTTGATGTACGCCGGGCAGCCCGCGCTGATGGCGGAGATGTTCCCCACCCGGATCCGCTACTCCGGTATCTCGCTCGGCTACCAGGTCACGTCGATCGCCGCCGGCTCGCTCGCGCCGATCACCGCCGTCGCGCTCCTGGAGCACTACGACAGCTCGATCCCGATCGCCCTCTACCTCGCTGCGGCGTCGGTTGTCACGCTCGTCGCCGTCGCCTGTGCCAGGGAGACGCGCGGCATCTCCCTGGCGGCCCTCGACCGCCCTGCCAACGCCCCTCAGCTCAAGGAATCCCGCATATGAACTCCGCTACGTTCCAGCACACTTGGGACTCGGCCGTGCGCCGACACACCGACTCCCCGTTTCTCGTCTTCCGTGCGGAGTCGGGGGATGTGGCCGAATGGACCTACGGGGAGTTCGACGCGGTGGTGGCGCGCGCGGCCGGTGCCTTGCGGGCAGCCGGCGCCGGTCCCGGCTCGCCGGTGCACGTCGCGCTGCGCAACTGCCCGGCCTTCGTGGCGCTTTGGCTGGCGGCGTCCCGCCTAGGCGCCTGGCTGGTGCCGGTCGATCCGGCGTCCTCGGCACGTGACATCGCCGGGCAGGTGCGCCGGGTGCGGCCCGCGGTAGGTGTGTGCGCGTACGCCCGGGAGGCGGTCTACCGGGAGGGTGCGGGCGACCGGGTCCCGGTGGTTCTGGCACTGGGCGAGGACGCCGGTGACGCGGCTGCGGGCCCCTTGGCCGAGGCCACGCCGGTGACGACCGCCGAGCGGGTCACGGCGGACGATCGACTCGCGGTGATGTTCACCTCCGGCACGACCTCGGAGCCCAAGGGGGTCGTCCTGACCCAGGCCAACTACGCTCACGTCGCGGTCGTGATGGCCGAGGCGGCGCAGCTGCAAGCGCGCCACCGCTGGCATGTCACCCTGCCCCTGTTCCACGCCAACGCCCAGTACTACTGCTTCGCCCCGGCGATCGCCGTCGGTGCGAGCGTCGCGCTGAGCGCCGCCTTCAGTGCCTCCCGCTGGGTGGCGCACGCCCGCGAGCTGGGTGTCACTCACGCGAGCCTGTTCGCCGCGCCGATCCGGATGATCCTGGCCCGCACCGCGAGTGCAGAGCAGCCGCTCCAATTGGAGCATGTGTGGTTCGCACAGAGCCTGGGGATCGAGCACTACGAGCGGTTCGCGCGATTGGTCGGCACCCGCCCTCGGCAGCTGTACGGCATGACCGAGACGGTCGCGATCGTCAGCGCCGACGCGAGCGCGCGCCCCGTTCACAACGTGATCGGTACCCCGGTCGCCGACCGCCGTATCCGCGTGACAGACCCGGCGAGCGGGAGCGAGGCGAGCCCGGGCGTGCCGGGGGAACTCCACGTGTGCGGCGCACCTGGACGCGAACTCTTCGCCGGCTACCTCGACGACGAGAAGACCACCGCCAGGGTCTTCACCACCGGTCCGGAGGGCACCTGGTTCGCGACCGGCGACCTCGTCACCCGCGACGCCGACGGCGTGCTGCGGTTCACCGGCCGCGTCGACGACGTCATCAAGGTGTCGGGCGAGAACGTCAGCCTCACCGAGGTCGAGGCTGCCGTGGCCCAGGCCCCCGGTGTCCTGGAGGCGGCGGTTGTCGGCGTGCCCGACCCCGTGCGCGACAAGGTCCCCGTCGCCTACGTCGTCGCCCGCGACCCCGACGAGCCGCCCCACGCGGAAGACCTGGACGCCTGGGCCGTCCGCAACCTCGCCCCCGCGGCCAGGCCACGCGCCTGGCACGTCATCGACGAACTCCCGCGCACCAGCGTCGGCAAGGTTCGGCGTTTCCGCGTCGGCAGCTGACACCCATCCACGAGAACATCCGGAGAACGCCTGTGAGCGCACCATCCGCACCGTCGAATCCGCACCCCCGCGTCGCCCTGGTCACCGGGGCCGCGCAGGGCATCGGTGAGGCCATCGCCCAACGGCTCATCGCCGACGGTGACCGCGTCGTTCTGCTGGACATCGCGCCGACGGTCAAGGACACCGCAGCCCGCATCGGAGCCGCCGACGCGGTACGCGTGGACGTGACGGACATCCCCGAACTCCAGTCGTCCATACACGATGTCGCCACTCAGTTCGGCCGTCTCGACATCCTCGTCAACTGCGCGGGCACCTGCGGACGCGAATCCTTCGAGGACCTCAGTCCCGCCACCTGGCAGCGGGACATCGACACCAACCTCACCGCGATGGCGTTCGCCTGCCAGGCAGCGGTCTTCCCGCACATGAAGGAGCAGGGGAGTGGCCGCCTGATCAACATCGCGTCCGTATCCGGCAAGGTCGGCGGCATCGGCCCGGTCGATCCGGCCGGCAGGGGCGGCCGATCCGGCGCGGCCTACGCCTCCGCCAAGGCCGGAGCCATCAACCTGACCCGCTGGATCGCCCGACAGGTCGGCGCCTGGGGCATCACCGCCAACGCGGTGGCTCCCGGGCCGATCTCATCCCCCATGGCGGCAGGCGCCGAGTACGGCGTGTCCCAATCGCCCATACCCCGTATGGGAGAGCCCGCGGAAGTGGCGGCGGCCGTCGCCTACTTGGCGGGACCCGACTCCTCCTACACCACCGGCACGTGCCTCCATGTCGATGGCGGATACGTGCTCGCGTAGGAGCCGAGACCAGCAACTTCGTTTCCAGGCAAGGGATGTGGAGGTGAGGAATGGGGGCCGGAGGCCCCGTCGCGAGATTTCTCGGTCTGGGTCGCACAGGCCGGTATTTGTCTCCGCTTTCGATGTGCGCAGTGCCCGGGGCTACGGGTGCTGCGCTGGGAGGACCAATGAACCGCTCATCCTTGAAATACGCCTGGAGGAGCAAGAGTACAGGCATACCCCTGCGGTCTGGAGCCGCAGGCCGATCCACCCACCCGGTTTGGCTCCGTACCGTACTCGCCGGGTTCGCCGCCGCGAGTCTCCTGGTGCTCGCCGCCGTCCCCTCCGCCAGTGCCGCCACCGACGGCACCGGAGGTGGCGAAGGCCGCGTCGACCACCGGACGTACAGGACGTCGACTGGCGAGAACGACTACTTGGTGTATGTGCCAAAGGGCTGGAAGGAGAGCGACAGGCTACCGCTCTACGTCAACCTGCACGGCTGCGGGACCACAGCACAGGAGATGATCGACGCCAGCCTGGTCAACGCCGTCGCGGACCGTGAGCGATTCCTCGTCGCGTACCCCGATAACGATGGGCAGTGCTGGCGTGCGGTCTTCCATCACCCTCCGAGCACGACCCGAGGCGGCGGCGGTGACGCTGACATCATCGCCGGGATCACCCGGGAGACCATGTCCACCTATCACGCGGACTCCAACCGCGTCTACCTCATCGGCGGGTCGTCGGGCGGCTTCCAGGCCAGCGCCATGGGCGCGACCTATCCCGACCTGTACGCGGCCATCGGCGTTATCGCGGGCGGCGGATACGGCACGGACTTCCAGACCTGCCAGTCCCTGACCGACCAGAACGCTCCGGCGTACGCCCCTTCGGCAGTCGCGGAAATGGGGCGGAGGGCGCATGTGATGCCCTTCTTCACCATCGGCGGCACCAACGACGTCCTCGGAGAGCAGCCTGCACCAGGAGGCTGCACCCGGCGCGCCTACCTCGAGTGGCTGGCCACCGACAACCTTCTGAAACCGGGGCAGGACGGCGACACCTTCCGGGACGACCCGGCCTCGACCGTCACCGGACAGGAACCCGGCGGATACACCTGGACCAAGAAGGTGGCCCGGGACCCGAAGGGATGTCAGATCGCCGAGCGGTGGATCGTGGACGGCATGGGACACAACTGGCCGGGCGACGCCGGCGATCCGAAGGGTCCCAGCACCGCCGAAGCGTCGTGGAGCTTCTTCAAGCAGTTCACGCTCCGCGGGGGTAACAGCACCTGCCACGGCTAGCTCGTTGGGTGAACCCGCCGGTCCGACGCGCGCCTGTTGGGGAGCGTCGGACCGGCCCGAGGGGATCGGCGACGGCGGCGCGCACGGTCCGCGCGTCAGCCTCCTCGGGCTCCAGGCGTCACGACTCCCTGGCCCAGCGTCGGGGTTTTCGTCAGTACCTCACGGGGCTGCTGGCGCCGCGGGAACGGAACAAAAGGCTGACATGCCTGGCCGGGGCCGAGCCGGTAGCGGGGGCCCAGCACCCCGCAGTGCAGCGGCTGCGGTTCTTCCTCTCCGAATCTCCCTGGGAGCACGAGCGGATCAACGCCCGTCGTCCTGAGCGGTTACTGGATGATCCGCGCACCGCTCCGCATGCCGGTGGGGTGCTGGTCATCGACGACTCCGGCGACTGTAAGGACGCGACCGCGACCGCGAACGTGGGACGGCAGTGGCTGGGCCGATACGGCAAGACCGACAACGGGGTCGTCACCGTCACCACCGTGTAGGCGGACGAGCGGCTGTACTACACGCTGCACGCCGTGCCCTACACCCCCGCCCGCCACTTCCCCCACGGCCGCAGCGATCCGGGCTTCGCCACGACACTGCAGATCGCTGCCGCACTCGCCCGCCGGGCCACCCAGGCGGGAGGCACTTCCGCGCGGTAGCGGCCGACTGTGCCTACGGCGACCAGGACGGATTCCGCGCCGAACTGGCCGCAGCCGGACCGCCGTTCGTGATGGCCATCAAACGCCGCCGCGGGCACCTGGGCCTACGGCCCCGACGCCCACACCCCGGCCGACGCCGCCCGGGAACTGGCCTGGCACGGCCCCGACCGGCCCGGCGACTGGACGGCGGTGACCCGCACCTTCCGCGATGGGCACGCCACCACCTGGTGGCCCGCCGACGCCTCCCTGGGCTGGTGGGGCCCGGACGGCACCACCCGGCTGGCAGTGGCCACCACCGACCCGGACACCCTGCCGGAGAAATCCACCTGGTACCTGGCCACCAACCTGCCCCGCCCCGGCTCACCACGCGAGACCGACACCGCCCACCCGGCCGCAGACCTCGCCGAGATCGTGCGGATCCACGGCATCCGCAACTGGATCGAACAGAGCTACAAACAGGTCAAGGACGAACTGGGATGGGCCGACTTCCAAGTCCGTACCGACCGCACCATCCGCCGCCACCAGACCCTGGTCAACTGCGCGTTCTCCTTCTGCTGGGAAGCCGGACCGCCACCGACTCCCGCCAACCGCCCGGCCCGGCCAGAGAGGGTGGAAAGCCTGGTCCAGCACGCCCCCACCAGCAGAGTTACAGAACCTGATCAACGCAGTCAGTACCGGCCGACCACTCAGCCCCTACCTCCCACTCCCGCCTTAACAAACCACCGCTGGGCGGGGCTCACGCGCCCGGTCGGCCGCAGTGGGCGACGGGTCATCGGGGCCGGGGGTTGACGTCGAGGTTGTGGAAGGCGTTCTCGACGAAGCGGGCGGCGATATGGCGGGCAGCGCCCAGATCCCCACCCTGGTCGATGGTGTGCTCGCAGACCTGGAGGGCGACGCCGACGCATGCGGCGGCCAGAGCGTCGGAGGGAGCGCCGAGGTCCGCCCCGAAGGCCTTCTGGCGGCGTTTGATCAGAGTGGTGAGCTGCTCGGTCACGTTGTTGAGGACTTCCCGTCGCAGGTTCCCCGGCTGGTCGCCGGCCTTCTCGCCCCGGAAGAGCAGGTCGAAGCCCTCGGTACGCTCGGCCGCGAAGCGGAAAAGCGGATCCATACCGACCTGCGCCAGCTCCGAGAGCGGCAGACTGCTGCCGTGTGCGTAGGCGTCGGCGATCCATCCGCGAAAGATTTCTGCCTCGCGCCGGACGACGTGGAGGTAGATGTCCTCCTTGTTGCCGAGGCGAGCGTAGAGAGTCGGCTTGGTCGTCCCGGCTCGCCTTGCGATGTCCGCGATCTGCGCGGCAGCGTATCCCTCGGCGTGGAAGACGGCGCGTGCGGCGTCGAGGAGATGGCTTTCCTCGAAGCGGCGACCGCTGAGGCTGGTACTCGTCTGTTCGGACACCTGGCAAGTCTACGGAGGGACAACACTGCCCCGACCGGTGCAGACCGGCACTGCCTTCAGTACGTCGCCCTTCCTCCGCTGATGTCGTAGACAGCACCGGTGGAGAAACTGACGCGTTCGGAGGCGAGGAAGGCGACGAGTTCGGCAACCTCCTCTGGCCTACCGATGCGCTTCATCGGGATGAGTGCGGTGATGTGGTCCAGCACCTCACGGGAGGTGGAGTCGTTCATGGGGGTGGCGATGACCGCCGGAGTTACGACGTTCATGAGGACGCCGCTGGTGGCCAGCTCCTTGCCCGCGGACTTGGTCAGGGCGATCACAGCTGCTTTGGAGGCGGAGTAGACGGACAGGTTCGGATTGCCGTCCTTTCCGGCCATGCTGGCAAAGTTGACGACGCGGCCCCAGCCGCGCTCGCGCATGCCGGGCACGAAGGCACGCATGGTGTTGACGGTTCCGATGACGTTGACCTCGAGGACGCGGCGCCACTCCTCGGGGGTTGTGTCGAGGAGCGGAGTGTTCGGTCCGACGATGCCGGCCGAGTTCACCAAGATGTCTACCGGTCCTATGTCTTGGGCGAGTTGGCGCAGGGTCGGCTCGTCCGTCACGTCCGCCTCGATGTCGGCACCGGCGAGGTCGAGGGTAATTGCTTGGATGCCGTCGCCGCGCAGGCGTTCGGCGGTAGCGGCTCCCAGGCCGCCGGCGCCGCCGGTGACAAGGGCGGTCCTGGTAGATGTCGTCATCTTGCGTCTCCTGGGGTGGTCAGTGGGATTGGCGGCTGACGGCGGAGCCGCTGGACCCGATGAGGAAGTCGAGGTCGGCGCCGGTGTCGGCCTGCTGGACGTGGTCGACGTAGAGGCGCTCCCAACCGCGCCCGGGGTTGGCGAAGCCGTCGAGCGTGGCCTGGTTCGGGGTGCGGCGGGCGAGTTCCTCATCGGGTACGTCCACGTCGATACGGTGGGCCGCGACGTCGAGACCGACGGTGTCCCCGGTGCGGACCAGGGCGAGCGGTCGGCCCGCTGCCGCCTCCGGGGCGACGTGCAGGACCACCGTGCCGTAGGCGGTACCACTCAACCGGCCGTCGCAGACCCGCACCATGTCCCGTACGCCCTGCTCCAACAGCTTCTTCGGAAGCGGCATGTTGGAGACCTCGGGCATGCCGGGGAAGCCCTTCGGGCCGCAGCCGCGCAGCACGAGCACCGAGTCGGCGTCGACCTCCAGCTCCAGGTGATGTAGGCGTTGCGGTCCTGGCCCGCGTACCACTGTGAGCTACGCAGCTTCACCCGCGACCTTTCCAATAGTCGGTACAAAGGTCTAATCTTCGGAATGTCATGGACGATACGCAGACGTTCGACAGATCGAAACCCCCCCCGGCTGTGAAAGGATTGGACGGTTGACGGCCAACTCGACTGGCGCTGAGAGCAAGGGGCTTGTCGGCTCAGATCGAGTGCTCGCGGTCCTCAAGGAACTCGCGCGCCATGCGGACGGCGTGAGCCTGGAAGAGCTGACTCGGGTGATGGGCAGTCCCAAGCCGACGGTGCACCGCGCACTCCAGTCGCTGCGCCGAGCCGGACTGGCCGACCAGGACGTACGAGGGCGATACCTGCTCGGCGACGAGTTCCTGCGCATGGCCTTCGCGCACCACGAGGCCCGCCCGGAGCACGTCCGCCTACGCCCGGTCCTGGAAGCTCTGGCCGAACGGTTCAACGAGACCGTGCACTACGCGGTACTTGACGGGCGCGATGTCGTCTACCGTGCCAAGATTGACCCGCCCACCGGCGCCGTCCGTCTGACCTCCACGGTCGGCGGCCGCAACCCCGCCCACGCCACGGGGGTCGGAAAGCTGCTGCTCGCTGACGAGTTGAAGACCGTCGGCGACATCGAGGCTTGGATCGGCGACGACGCACTGGCGCAGCGCACTCCGCAAACCCATTGCACTGCCGCTGAACTGCATGAGGAGTTCGAGGCCGTCCGGGAGCGCGGCTACGCGGTGGATGATCAGGAGAACGAGCCGGGCGTCAACTGTCTGGCCCTGCCGGTGTACGCGACCTCGGCGAAGACGCCGTCCGGCGCGGTGAGCGTCAGCGCGCTGACCTACCGCACTCCGCTGAGCACCCTGGTCGACGCGTGCGACGAAATGCGGTCCTTGCTCGGTCCGTTGGGGGGACCGCTCCGATGACAGTAGCGATTCCCACTGCCGGGACCTACGGGGCCTTCCGTCTCGCCGAGGGCCCGTTGTGGGACACCGTCCGGCAGCGCCTGCTCTGGGTCGACATCCTCGCGGGGCAGGTCTTGGAAGGCTCCCTCGACCCGGTCGGCCGGATCACGGTCACGCGCCGCCATCGCTTCGACTCGATGGTTGGCGCGGTCACCGTCGCTGAAGACGGCACCCTGCTCGTGGCCGCCCAAGAGCATCTGATCGTCGTCGAGGCCGACGGCACCCGGCACGACGGCCCCCGCATCGCGCTCGCCGGAGAGCGCCGCCGCCTCAACGACGGCTCTATGGACCCGTCGGGACGCTTCCTCGTCGGCATCCTCAGCCTCGATGGTGACTCAAGGAGAGAGACTCTCGTGCGCCTGGAGCACAACGGCGGTATCACCATGCTCGACCCCCGACCTGACCCCGTCCAACGGCCTCGCCTGGTCCGCCGACGGGCGCACCCTGTACAGGGTCGACACGCTCCGACGCACCGTCTGCGTACGCGACTACACCCGCGACGGCGCGGGACGCTGCGTGCACCTGCGCCTGACCGACGGCTACCCCGACGGCATCGCGCTCGACGTGGAATATCATCTCTGGGTCGCTGGACTTGACCTGCACACGCTCGTCGTCACCACTGCCACCGCCGAGCAGACCGCCGAGCAGCGGACACAACGCCCCCGATTCGGGACGGCTGTTCACCATGGAGGTCGGCGTACCGGGTGTTCCGGTCCCCACATGGTCAGGCTGTCCCGCTCTCCTGCCTCGCTGAACCAACCTCCTCGCATTGGAGATTGAGCACGTGTACCTCATGCGTATTGGTGCCGCAGGCGCCGAGAAGCCCGTCGCCCGCTTGGACGACGACACGTACGTCGACCTTTCCGATGTCGTCACCGATTTCGACGAGGCGTTCTTCGGGGTGGACGGACTCGACCGCATCCGGCCGATCGTGGCTGACCGTGCCTCGGCGGGCCAGGTCTCCCGTTTCGCCGGGGAACGCGTCGGCGCGCCCATAGCCCGCCCGCACCAGATCCTGTGTATCGGCCTCAACTACCGTGATCATGCGGCGGAATCCGGGATGGCGGTGCCCGACGAGCCGATTCTGTTCACCAAGTCACCCAACACCCTCATCGGCCCCCACGACGACGTGCGCATCCCCCGCGGCTCCACCAAGCCCGACTGGGAAATCGAACTGGGCATCGTCATCGGCCGTCGTACCAGCTACCTGGATTCGGCGGAGGAGGCGCGCGACGCCATCGCCGGATATGTGGTTGTCAACGACGTCAGCGAACGCGCCTTCCAGCTGGAACGCGGCGGACAGTGGGCCAAGGGCAAGTCCGCCGAGACATTCAACCCCGCCGGCCCCTGGCTCGCCACCACCGACGAGATCGACGACGTCCTCGCCCTCGACATGTGGCTTGACGTCAACGGGATACGCCGCCAGAACGGCAACACCAAGACGATGATCTTCGACCCGTACTTCATCGTGCATCACCTGAGCCAGTTCATGGTCCTGGAGCCCGGCGACCTCATCAACACCGGCACCCCGCCCGGCGTCGGCATGGGCTTCACCCCGCCGGTGTGGCTCGCGCCCGGCGACGTGATGGAACTGGGCATCACCGGCCTTGGCGCACAGCGCCAGCGCGTCCTCGGGCCACGATGAGGAACGACATGCGCGCATTCGTTCTCACGGGCCCTGGAACGTACGAGGTGCGGGATGTCGCCGAGCCCGAGCCGGCTCCGGGTGAGGCCGTCATCGACGTGGAACGGGTCGGCGTGTGTGGCACCGACGTGGAGCTCTTCACCGGCGAGATGGCATACCTTCACCAAGGCCACTCCTCCTACCCCATGCGGCTCGGCCATGAATGGGCCGGGAGGGTGGCGTCCGTCGGCGAAGGCGTCGACGCCGTGTGGATCGGGCGGCGGGTCATGGGCGACACCATGCTCGGCTGCGGGACCTGCAGACGTTGCCAGCGCGGCCACCAGCACGTCTGCGACAGGCGGCAGGAGCTCGGCATCCGCGGGAACCGGCCCGGCGCCCTCGCCGAGCGACTCGCCGTCCCCGTCTCCTCGCTGCATGTCCTGCCCGACACCGTCGACGCCGCTCTGGGAGCGCTGGTGGAGCCCGGCGGAAACGCCCTACGGGCCGCGCAGGCAGCTGAACTGCGCCCCAGGGACAGGGCCTTGGTGCTCGGCCCCGGCACCATCGGCCTGCTCGTCGCCATGTTCGCCCGCGCTGCCGACGCCGAAGTCCACCTCATGGGCCAGACCGACAGCTCACTCGCCTTCGCTCACGGCCTGGGCTTCGCCCACGTGTGGCGGGAGGACCAGGTCCCGGACCTCCCCTTCGACGCGGTCGTCGACGCCACGAACGCGGCCCATCTGCCCGCGACGGCTCTCGACCTGGTCGAACCGGGCGGCCGTGTCGTCTACATCGGGCTGGCCGGCGAACCGAGCCGGATCGACACCCGCACCCTCGCCCTCAAGGACGTCACGGCGGTCGGCATCCTGTCCGCCTCCCCCGGCCTGGACGCCACCATCCGGGCCTACGCCGACGGATCCGTCGACCCAAGGCCTCTGATCGCCGCGACCGTCGGCCTCGCCCGGGCCGGTTCCGTCCTCGCCGGTGAACGCCCACCGGACGCGGGATCCGGCCCGAAGATCCACGTCGATCCCCGCCGACCCGGCGACTGACCTGGTCGAGGGCTGACATTCCCTGAGTGAATTCGCTGGTCTCACCGCTCTCGTCACCGGCGGGTGCGCCTGAGCCTCCGCGAACCGCCGTCGCATCGCTCACTCCCCGCTCAGGCGCGGGTCGACATGGATCTTGGGGCTGGCTCCCGCACCCGCGAGGCGATCACCGCCGAGTACTGACCCGACCTGGTCAAGGCTCGCGGTCGCCCCCATCAGCGGGCGGGGATCCAGGAGCCCGTCCGCGTACGCGGTGACGGTCGCGTCGAGGGCGGGAGACGCCGAGAGCACGCCGACCGCTGTGACGTCCTTGAGCGCGAGCGTTCGGGTGTCGATCCGGCTCGGTTCACGTGCCAGACCGATGTAGACAACGCGGCCGCCCGGCTCCACCAGTTCCAGTGCCAGGTCGGGCAGGTGGGAGGCATTGGAGGCGTCAACGACCGCGTCGAACAGTGCCTGTGGAAAGCTTGTCCCACTTCAATATAGGCAAGTGACCAGCGGGACTCCTCGAGGTCCCGAAGCCAGGTGAGGCGGTCACCAGTTGCGGGGGCGATCCGACTCGTTCTCGCGCACGGACCTCGCCACCGTGGAGCGGCGATGGGTGTCGACCGCGGGCGCCAGCAAGACGGCGGAGCCGACGAAAAGGAGTACCACCAGCATGGCCGAGCGGAGCCCGAAGTGGTCGCCGAGGAAGCCGAGGCCGGGTGGCCCGACGAGGAAGGCGACATAGCCGATCGTGGCCACCAGGCTGATACGGGCGGTCTGTTCAGGGCCGGAATCGCCCGCGGCGGACAGCGCGACGGGGAAGCCCAGTGATGCCCCGAGCCCCCAGAACAGCACCGCCGCCCCCGCCAACACGACGTTGTCCGAGAAAATCACGAGGAGCAGGCCCAACGCCCCCGAGACGGCGCTGGCCCGTACGACCGACGTCCGCCCGAAATGTTCGAGGAAGAACGAGCCCGTGAAGCGGCCGAGGGTCATGGCGGCGGCGAACCCGGCATAGACGAGAGATCCCAGCGCGGAGTCCAGATCGTGCCCGTCCACCATGAGCAGGGGGAGCCAGTCGTTGGCGGACCCTTCGGCCAAAGCCATGGCCAGCACGATCGCACCGATCAGGACGAGCTTGCGGTCCTTCCAGACCTTGGGCCGGGAACGGGTGGCGCCCTCCTCCGCCTGGGTCGGCGAGCCAAGACCTGTGCCCGAGGGGACGGAGCGGATGGCGTACCAGAAGATCACGATTGATATGAGTGTGACCACCGCCAGATGCCAGTGCACTGGCACGCCGATGGCCGTGACCGCCATACCCGCACCGGCACCGATTACCGTGCCCAGGCTGAAGCAGCCGTGCAGGGTGGGCATCGTCGTCACATCGGCGATCCGCTCCACATCGGCAGCATCGACATTGACGGCCACATCCCCCGACCCCATGCCCGCGCCGAATAGGCAGAGCCCCGCCGTGACCACCTGCACCGACGCGGCCAGACTGCCCGCGCTGATCGTGGCCATACCCACGATGACCAGCCCCGTGCCCCAGGCGATCACCGGCCGCGTACCGAACCGGGACACCAGGGGTCCCGTACACAGAATTCCGGTCATCGAGCCGAGCGACAGTCCGAAGAGCACCAGCCCCATCTGACCGGTGGACACCTCCAGCCGGTCCCGGATATCGGGCGTGCGGGTCACCCACGACGACATCGCGATGCCCGGCAGGAGGAAGAACAGGAATAACGCCTTACGGCGCCGACGCATGACCTGATCCATGAAGATAGGACTCCGCGGGAGCAGGAACGACCGGAGGTCGGGCATGTGCAGCACCCGTATGACTTGTACAAATGTACCTGCCTGGCCGGAGAGAGGAAGAAGCGCTTACACAATGGCGGAAAACACCCCCGTCGCACGGAGAGACCAGATCCTCAACGCCGCGCTGGAGGTGATCGCCGAACACGGCGCCATCAGCGTCACGTATCGGAAGATCGCCGCTGCGGCCGATGTCCTGCTGGGGTCGCTGACCTACTACTTCGACGGCATGCAGCACCTGCTCACCGAGGCATTCACCGCCTCGCCGAAGCCGTCTCGCAGCATTACCGCGACCTGCTGGAAGCTTCGCGGACGCCCCAGGAGGCCCGGGAAGCCGTGGTCGACATCGCCTGCGGCGAAGCCTGGACCAGCGATCATCCGCCGGCGTGATATCAGGACGTTCGAGCACGCGACACAGATCGGTCACACCGGCGTCGATGTTCCCGTGTCCGTCGTTGACGAGCCCGCCTATGAACAGAGCGAGCATGCTGCCGGGTGCGAGCCGGACCTCCGTGCACTCGAATGGCAGGTCGGCGATGCCGAGCGGAGGACCGACCGGCACCGTGACGGGGTGTGTGGTCCCGTCCGGGGCGGTGACCACTGGGGCAGGTGACCGGCGCTCGCCGTCGAGCAGACCTGGGAGGCCGGGTCATACACGGCGTACAGACATCTCGTGCCCAGCGCCGGGTCCTCCGCCGGGTCACCGTCATCGGGGGTGGATGCCGATCCGAGCCTGGGCGACCAGGTCGTCGAGCCGGGTCAGCAGTTCGCCCGGATCGAGATCCAGTGCCGCCAGGGCCCGAATCGTGGTTCTCAGGCGACCCATGGTCGCCGTCGCCTGCCAGCCCGTGCCCGGCCACGTCTCCGACGACCAGGCCGACCCTTGCCCCGGACAGCGGGATCACGTCGTACCAGTCACTGCCGACGCCTGCCTCACCGGCTGCGGGCACGTAGTGGTGGGCGATGCCCACGCTGGTCGGCTGGGGGAGCTGGCGAGGGAGGAGGGCGTGGTGCAGCGCCAGCGCCGTCGCGTGCTCACGCGCGACACGCCATGCGTTGGTGATGCACACCGCCGCACGGGAGACCAGTTCGCCCGCCAGGTCGCGGTCCCCCGGGGCGAACGGATCCCGTCAGCTCCTGGGCCAGCCAGAAGGCATGCATGGCTTCGTCATCGGTGACGGGCTGGTACTCGGCGCGACCGGTGTTGTGGAGGTAGGCCTGTTCGAGTCCGAACCCGGAGGATCCAGACCAGAGGAAATCGAGCACGGCTCGGTGATCTGCCCTTCGTGATCCTGCTGATGCACGCGAGGACCGCGCCCGTGAGTCGGCCGATGCGTGTCAGGACTGCGCGGCGGGCGTCGACGCCGATCACTCGTTGGAAGCCTTAGATCATGGATGGTAACGGTATGTGGAGTCCGGGCGACGTTGAGTGCCTGACGCCGGGCGTCGATCTCGCTCATGCAGAGGGCGCATTTCGGTCCGAATGGGACTTCGCTGCATTGGGGTCGCGCGTTTGGTCGAGTCGGATCGCGTGAGGCATGGAGGGTTCTCGAATCGACTAAGTCGAGATGACTCGATTGAGAAAACTAGTAGACAAGACGTGCTAGCGGCTGTTAAGTAAGCTCATGCCCTGCACGCGCAACTGACGAGGAAACCATGGTGTCAGTCGCATCGTCCCCGGCGAGCGTATCGTCGACCCTTCACCATACGGCCGAGATCCGCGACCTGTTCCTGAGCCGCGCCACCGACGATCTCTCGGGCCTCCGTCCAGTGGTCGCCCGCTCGTGGCGGCGCAGTCGTGCTGCGGGCGTCGACTCGCAGGCCGACCGCGGCTACATCGATGAGGGGCGTGTCGACGAGCGCACCATGCTCACCGCTGAGCCGCACCTGCTGAAGCTCGACGAGGTCGCCAGGGACATCGGTGGCTACGTGAGCCTGAGCTCACCGAATGGCGTGCTGGTCAAGCCGACCTTCCTGAGGGAGGATGCCGACTTCGCGCAGGGCTACTCGCTGTTGGAGGCGAGCTGTGGCAGCAACGCCGAAGGCGTTGCGCTGGAAGAGGGCCGTGCCGTCTGGCTGTCGCCCGAGGAGCACTTCCGAGAGGATATGCGCTGCAACTGGTGCTTCGCCTCGCTCATCCGCGACCCGTTCCACAACCGGGTGCGAGCAGTGGTCGGGCTGACGCTGCCCGCCGCCCGGGTGCAGAGGCTTGACCCGTCGTCCACGCTCCTGATGCTCGAAGGGGTCACGTCGCGGATCGAGCGTGAGATTGAGACGCGCATGTCGTCGCGGGAGCGCACGCTTCTGCGTGAGTACCTCACCATCTCGCGTCGGCGCGGGAAGGCCGCGGTCGTGGTGACCGATGGCAAGCACTCGTTCATGAACTCCGCCGCGACGGCGTCCCTGGAAGGCTCCGATCTTTCCGTCGTCACCAGCTATGCCAAGAGCGTGATGTCCTCGGGACGTGATACGAGCGTAGAAGTGATGCTTGCGGGCTTCGGGCCGGCGAGCCTCGAGGTCTCGCCGGTGGACCTGTCCGCATCGGGCTTCGGCGCCGTCGCTGTCGTCCGTCCACTTGCCCGCAGGAGCCGGACGCTCGACGCGCCGACGGTCTCGCGGCACGAAGTCCCGTCCTCTGCTGGTCAGCTGCTTGAGCGCCTCGATGGACAAAGCCTCTCGTTGCAGCATGCCGTCGACTCGGCCCGGACCGCGGTCGAGCAGCGTCGGTCCGTGGCGATCATCGGCGAGCCCGGTAGCGGAAAGACGCGGCTCGCCGAGGCGATCGCCAGCGTCCGCGGCGATGTGATCCGGATTGACGCGCGCGATAGCGATGCCGGTACCCGGATCGATGAGGCGCGCGAGCATGCCAACACGGAATTCGAGCCGGTCCTCTTCATCGCTCACGCCGACGAGCTCTCGCCCATGGACTCCCGCGACCTGGCCGCGCAACTGCGAGGCGGCGCGCGCCGCACCGTGATCTTCACCGCCGCGAGCGTCACGGATGCGACCCGCCCGATCGCCGACGCCAGCGGGGCGCTCGAGATCACGCTCGCCCCGCTGCGCAGACGGCGCGAGGACATCCCCCTGCTGGCCCACGCGATCGCGAGTGAGGTCGGCGATCGTCGGCTCTCGCGAAGGCTCGTCGCGACCCTCACCAACTCCGATTGGCCGGGCAACATCACCCAGCTGCGCCAGGTCGTCTCAGATGCGGTCGAGCGGTCTCGAGGCATCGAGGTCTCTGACGACGATCTGCCCGAGAGCTTCCACCGCATGCTGACCAAGGGGCGGCTGTCTCGTCTCGAAGACGCGGAGCTGACCGAGATCCGCAGCGCCCTGCGTGAAGCGAAGGGCAACCGACGACTTGCTGCCGAGATCCTCGAGATCGGGCGTTCCACTTTCTACCGACGCATGGACTACTTCCGCAGCCGAGGCTTCGACCTCTGACCACATGACGAACGGCCCGGACCCGCTGGGTCCGGGCCGTTCGTCATGTCCGAAAGAGGGCAGTCGAGTGTGTCGATCTGGGACGGATGGCCGCGCTCGCGCCGGGCTTTAGTTGAGTCAGCTCCCTGGAACCGGCCTCGGCCGCTCCGGCGACGACCAGACCCCGACGCGAACAGGACAGCACGATATGCACGGCGATGAGCCGGGGACCATCCTGGTGGCCCCTCACCACTTCCCGGATCTGAATCGCGAGCATGCGCTCGCCGACGAGCTCGACTACGAACTCGTCGTCGCGGCTGACGTGGACGCGTTCCGCGCGGGGCTGCCGGACGCCGAGATCGTGATGGTTACGCCCTACGCGCGGCTCACCGACGAAGAGTTCCCGATCATGAAGAAGTGCCGCGCGGTGATCCGCTACGGCATGGGCTACGACAACATCGACGTCGACGCAGCGACGAAGGCCGGTATCCCGGTCGCCATCGTCCCGGGTACCGCCTCGGAAGAGGTGGCTTCGCACGCCTTCGCGATGGGCCTCGCGCTCGCGCGTCGGCTTCCGACCGGCGATGCCGCCATCCGCGGCTTCGGCTGGGCCGGGGTCATCGGCTACGACACCCCCGTGCTCTCGCAGCTCGAGGTCGGCGTCGTCGGCCTAGGGCGCATCGGTCAGCATGTGGCACGGATGTACTCGGCGGTCGGTGCGCGAGTGCGCGGCTACGACCCTTTCATCGCCGACGGACCGGTCGAGCTCGGCGGCCTGGGGAGCGTGCTGGAGAACTCCGACATCGTCTCGCTGCACCTCCCGCTGAACGACGACACACGGCACCTGGTCGACGAAGACGTGCTGGCGCGGATGCGCAAGGGCGCCGTGGTCGTGAACGTGTCGCGCGGTGGACTGATCGACGAGGAGGCGCTCGCGACGGCGCTGAAGTCCGGACATATCGCCGGCGCCGGCATCGACACCTTCTCGCAGGAGCCGGTCGCCGCCGAGAACCCACTGCGATCCGCGCCCCACACGATCCTCACCCCACACATCGCCTGGCGTTCCAACCGCTCGACCGGAGCGCTACAGGACGGGGCGGTGGAGCGGGCTCGGCTCGCGCTCACCGGGCGGCCCCTGATCGACCTCGTGAACTGATAAGTGGAGAAGACTGACGTGGCGACGAACATCCAGGCAAACCGTGTCTCAAGCGGCGCTCCCGCGGAGGACCCGCACCTGCGTCGGGGGCCGCGCGGCTATCCGCTGCTGCCGGGCGGCTACGGCCGATCCACTTATTACACCGGCGCGCCGAGCCCCTACGCCGTTCGCGGCGAGGGCTACCGCGTCTGGGACGACCGCGGCCGTGAGCTGATCGACGCGAACAACAACTTCACCTCGCTCATCCACGGCAACGCCCACCCGGACATCACAGAGGCGGCGACCAAGGCCCTGTCGTCCGGGGCGAGCTGGGGCATCCCCAACCTCTACGAGTGGGAGCTGGCCGATCTGCTGCTCTCGCGACTGACCGAACTCGATCAGGTGCGGTTCACCAACTCCGGCACCGAGGCCGTCATGTCCGCCATCCGGATCGCCCGCGCCAGCACCGGTCGTGAGCGTGTGATCGTAACCAAGGGCGGCTACCACGGCACGTCGGACATCGCCCTCGTTCCCGGTGGCCCGACCTATACCCGTGGTGTGCCCCAGGGGGTGATCGACGACGTCACTCCCGTTCCGCTCAACGACGCGGAGTTCCTCCGCCGGTCGATCGAGGCAGCGCCCGACGCCTACGCGGCGATCATCCTCGACCTCCTGCCGAACCGCGCAGGGCTGCTGCGTATCTCCGATGAGTTCGTCACCACGGCGCGGGAACTCGCGACCCGCTACGGGATCGTCCTGATCATCGACGAGGTCATCAGCCTGCGGCTCGGCCCGCACGGTCTGAGCGGCGGGTACGGTGTCTCGCCCGACCTCCTGACGACGGGGAAGACGATCGGCGGCGGCTTCGCGGTCGGCGCGGTCGTCGGCCTCGGCTCGCTCATGTCCGAGGTGGACCCGACGCGGCCCGGGAGCCTGCCGCACGGCGGCACGTTCTCCGGCAATCCGGTCAGCATGGCGGCCGGTGCTGCGGCGCTGCGCCTCTACAGCGAGTCCGAGGTGAAGCGGCTGAACAGCCTCGGCGACGCCGCGCGCGAGTCGGTCATGGCCCGTGTGGCGGATGTCGGCTGGGAGGTGCGGGGGCGTGGCTCGCTGCTGCGGGCCGTTCCTGCGGGCTCCGAGAAGGTCGACGAAGGCACGCAGCACCGTCTGTGGTGGGAGTCGTACAACCGCGGCCTGCTCGGCTCACCGGCCAACTTGCTCTCGCTGTCGACCCCGATGGACCAAGCGGTCGTCGACGACATCGCGGATCGTCTTACGGACGCTGTGCTCGCCGTCGCTGCCGACGCACAGGACTGAGAGAGGGCAGCCACAATGCGAATCGTCTCCTACCTCCACGAGAGCCGCGTCCGAGGTGGCGTGCTCCTCGACGACACAGTGTTCGATCTTGAGCGCCTGCTGAGGGCGGCCCGCACGACGCCGGCCTCGTCCGTCCGGGATTTCCTGACCGTGTACGGCCCCGAGCTCAAGTCTTTCTCGACCAGCGTGGCGGCGCTGATCAAACAGAATCCGCGCACGCGAGTCGGCGCTCGCTCCGACGTGCACCTGACTACTCCCGTTCCTGACCCGGCGAAGGTGCTCTGCGTCGGACTCAACTACAAGGACCACGTCGCTGAAACCGGGCGCGCCCTGCCGGAGCACCCCGACGTGTTCGTGAAGTTCGCGTCGACGCTCGTCGGTCCCGAGGATGAGATCCAGGGTGCCGATGTCAGCGCGAACCTCGATTTCGAGGGCGAGGTGGCCGTAGTCATCGGCCGCACGGCGCGTCAGGTGCCGGAGGAAGAGGCCCTCGGCTACGTCGCCGGCCTCGCCCCACTGAACGACATCTCGGCCCGCGACCTCCAGTACCGCGGGACTCAGTGGACGGCCGGCAAGACCGTCGACCGTTCGACCCCGTGGGGCCCCGCGCTCGTCACCCTCGATGAGATCGGCGACCCGCAGACGCTCGAACTCGTCACCCGTGTCAACGGTGTGGAGTTGCAGCACTCAAACACCCGGCACCAGATCTTCTCGATCGCCCGGATCATCTCCTACCTCTCCAGTTTCCTCACGCTTGAGCCGGGCGATGTGATCGCGACCGGCACGCCGCAGGGGATCGGAGCGAAGCGCACTCCACCGATCTGGCTGAAGCCGGGCGACACCGTGGAGGTCGACGTGGAGCGCGTCGGCGTTCTCGGCAACCGGGTCGCTGAACACTGACGCCGTGACGACGCGCCCAGCCCACGTGGGCGACCACCACTCGCAAGCTCTCGACAGACATGGAAGAAAGATGACCGAGGCCCAGACGAATTCAGGCGGCCGCGACGCGCGATACCGCATCGCCGTCGACACCGGTGGCACGTTCACGGACGTAGTCGTCGGCTCCGACAGTGGTGACATGGCCGCCGGCAAGGCACTCACCACCTACGACCGCGTGTTCACCGGCTTCGAGGCCGCGGTCCGCCGCGCGGCCGAGTCCGTCGGCTGGAGCGGCGACGACGTGCTGCGCAACGCCGACGTGATCGTCTACGGCACCACGCACGCCACCAACGCCGTGCTCACCGGTAAGATCGCCAAGACCGCGCTGCTGGTCACCGAGGGCTTCGCCGACACCCTGCTGCTGCGAGAGGGCGGCCGCCGTGACGCCTTCGACTCGAAGGCCGCCTACCCCGGCCCGTACATCCCGCGCCGACTCACTTACGAGATCCGCGAGCGCATCAACTCCGAGGGCGACGTGCTCGTCCCCCTAGACGAGGAGCAGGTGCGCAGCGCACTCAAGACCCTCGTCGACGAGGGCGTCGAGGCGATCGCCGTGTCGTTCCTGTGGTCGATCATGAACGACGCTCACGAGGCCCGCCTCGCGGAGCTGATCGAGGAGATCCTCCCCGGCGTCCCCTACACGCTCTCGCACCAGGCGAACCCGACCATCCGCGAGTACCGGCGTTCGTCGGCCGCCTCCATCGACGCCTCGCTGAAGCCCCTCATGGCCGACCACCTCGGTAACTTGCGCTCCGACCTGGTGAAGTACGGGTTCACGGGCGACCTGCTGGTCGTCACTTCGGAAGGCGCCGTGCTCGACGTCGCCGACGTACTCGACCGACCCGTACTGCTACTCAACTCGGGTCCGTCGATGGCTCCGCTCGTCGGTGCGGCGGCGGCACCCGATCGGGAGACCGTCGTCGTCTGCGACATGGGCGGCACCACCTTCGACGTGTCGCTCGTCGAGAAGGGCGTCGTGCGCCACACCCGCGAGGCGTGGCTCGGCGAGCCCTTCGTCGGCCACCTGACCGGTCTGTCGTCGGTCGCGGTCTCGAGCATCGGAGCCGGCGGCGGCAGCATCGCCTGGATCGACGGCGGCGGGCTGCTTCGCGTCGGCCCGCAGAGTGCCCGCAGCACTCCCGGCCCCGCGGCGTACGGCCGCGGCGGTGAGGAGCCGACCGTCACCGACGCGTGCGTCGTGCTCGGCTACCTCGACGCCAGCGGTTTCGAGGGTGGATTCACCCTCGACCGCGACGCCGCTGTGCGTGCGATCGAGTCACGCATCGCCGGCCCGCTCGGCATGACCATCCAGCAGGCGGCGCAGGCGATCCTCGATGTCTCGGCCAGCCACATGGCGACGGCGATCCGACAGGCCTCGCTCGAGCAGGGCGTCGATCCGCGCGGCGCGCTCATCGTGGCCGGCGGCGGCGCCGGAGCGATGGTCGCCGCGGCGATCGGCGTGCTGCTGGAAGCCGACACGGTTCTCATCCCGGCGACCGCGGGGGTGCTCGCGGCCTACGGCGCCCATCGTGCACCCATCGCCACCGAGTTCCTCTCGCCACTGCACAACGACACTCACGCGTTCGATGCCGAGTCGGCGACGCGGGCCATCGAGGAGATCAAGGCGAAGGCGGCCGAGTTCGCGGCCCGCTTCGAAAGTGTAGGAGCCGAGGCCGAGGTCACCTACTTCGTCGACGCGCGCTACCCCGGCCAGGCATGGGATCTGCGCGTACACCTCGGCGAGGTGCCGAACACCCACGGCGACGCTGCCGATGTCATCGGGCGGGCGTTCCACGCGGAGCACGACCGCCGTAACGGCACCCACGACGCGCAGAGCCGCGTCGAGATCATCACCTGGGGCGTGCGCGTTGAGGTGCCTCGGCCGGAGCAGCTGAAGGACACGGTCGCCGCAGGCGGATCGCCCGAGTCGCACCGCACCGACCCGATCACCTTCGGAGGCGAGAGCTTCGACACCACCCGCTACCGCGGCGTGACGCTCGGCCCCGGCGACAAGATCGTCGGGCCGGCCGTCATCGACCAGCCCACGACAACCATCGTCGTGCCGCCGGAGTGGGACGCGACGCTCGACGACCGCTCCAACATCTATCTCACTCGTAAGGAGGCGTGACGTGTCACGTGAATTCGACCCGGTCAAACTCTCGGTGCTGGCGAACGCCTTCGACGGGATCGTCCGCGAGATGACCAGCGGGCTGCTCCGGTCCGCACGCTCCTCGGTGATCAACACGGCGCGCGACTTCTCTTGCGCCGTGCTGACTGCCGACAACCAGCTGCTCGCCGCGGCCGAGGGTGTGCCGGTGCACGTGTTCGGTGCCGGTCCGCTCGGTGAAGACATGATCACGCTGCACGATGACATCCGCCAGGGTGACGCGTTCCTGCACAACGACCCCTACATGGGCAACTCCCACGCGGCCGACCACTGCATCCTCGTGCCGATCTTCGTCGAGGGGCGGCACCTGTTCACCGCCGTTACCAAGGCCCATCAGGCCGACTGCGGCAACTCGCTCCCGACGACGTTCTACGCGACCGCGCGCGACGTCTACGAGGAAGGCGCGCTGATCTTCCCCTGTGTGCGGATCCAGCGCGACTACACCGATCTCGACGACATCATCCGCATGTGCCGCGCGCGCATCCGCGTGCCCGACCAGTGGTACGGCGACTACCTTGCCTCGGTCGGAGCCTCGCGCATCGCCGAGCGCCGCGTGCAGGAGCTCGCGGCGAAGTTCGGCGCCGACACCCTCGTCGAGTTCGTCGACGCCTGGTTCGACTACTCCGAGCGCCTGGCGACGAGCGCGGTCGAGACGCTGCCGGAGTGGTCTGTCACCGGCTCGACGTCACACGATCCCTTCCCCGGCACCGGTCCCGACGGGGTTCCGATTCAGGCCACGATCTCGGTGAAGCCGGCCGACGGCCGGGTCACGATCGACCTGCGTGACAACCCCGACAACCTGCCGAACGGACTCAACCTCACGCGCGCGACGGCGACCGGAGCCGCGCTGGCGGGCATCCTTTCGGGTCTTCCGGAGTCCCTGCCGAGCAACGCCGGCACCTTCCGGCGCTTCGAGGTGCTGCTGCGTGAGGGCTGCGCCGTCGGCGTGCCGAAGCATCCCTACTCGTGCTCGTCGGGCACGACCAACCTGGCGGACCGGGTCGTCAACATCGTTCAGGCCGCGTTCTCGCAGATCGGGGACGGGTATGGCACCGCCGAAGGAGCGACCGGTCAGGCCCCGGCGAAGTCCGTGGTCTCGGGCATCGATGAGCGCAACGGCAACGCCTATGTGAACCAGATCCTCGTCGGCGGCGTCGGCGGTCCGGCGACACCGTACGCCGACGGCTGGCCGACCTACCAGCGCCCCGTGTGCGGTGCCCTGCTCTACCACGACAGCGTCGAGGTCGACGAGCAGCGCTACCCGATCCTCATCCACGAGCGGGTGCTCGTCGCCGACTCGGGCGGCGCCGGTCGTCAGCGTGGTGGGCTCGCGACGCGTGTCACGATGGAGGCTCGCGACGATGACGTGACCATCACGTATGGGCTCGAGGGCAAGTTCAACCCGCCGAAGGGCGTTCGCGGTGGTGCCGGAGGCGCCGTTCCGGAGGCCTGGGTCGAAGGCGTCGACGGCAGCCGTAAGGAGATCCCGGTCGTCGGCCGGTACGACATGCTCCGTGGCGAGAAGGTCGTGTCGATCACGCCCGGCGGTGGTGGCTATGGCGACCCCCTCGAGCGTGAAGCGGCCGCAGTGCTCAACGACCTGCGTGAGAGCCGCATCACGCCGGAGTCTGCGTTCGATGTCTACGGCGTCGTGATCACGGACGATGTCGTCGACGACACCGCGACGGTGAAGCTTCGTCGCGAGCGGGTGTCGGCCCGCTAGAAGGACTCGGCGACATTCCCTGCGCGGGAGCATCGGAACCCAGAAAAGAAGTGAGAGAAATGGATCCCATTCGAGTCGGCATCATCGGCGTCGGAAACGTGCTCAACCAGTACCTCGACAAGATCGGGGTCCATCCCGACGTCGAGATCGTCGCACTTGCCGACGTCAACGCCGAAGCGGTCGCCAAGCGCGCGGCGGAGTACTCGGTGCCGAAGGCGCTCACTCCCGACGAGCTGCTCGCCGACCCCGCGGTGGAGCTGGTGCTCAATCTGACCCCGCCGAATTTGCATGCTCCGGTCACGCTTCAGGCGATCTCCGCCGGGAAGCACGTGCTGTCGGAGAAGCCGTTCGCTACCTCGCTCGAGGAGGCGCAGCAGATCCTCGACGCCGCCCGGGCCGCGGGCGTGAAGGTCGGGTCCGCGCCCACGACTTTCCTCGGGTCGGGCATGCAGACCAGCCGCAAGCTCATTGACGACGGCTGGATCGGCCGGCCCGTCGCCGTCTTCGGCTCGTTCGCGAACCGCGGCTACGAGCACTGGCACCCGAACATCGATCCCTTCTACAGCCCCGGTGCCGGCCCCATGCTCGACATCGGTCCGTACCTCGTCACCAACCTGGTGAACTTCCTCGGCCCGGCGAAGCGGGTCTCGGCCAGTGCTCCGAGGTCCTCGGAGACCCGTCCCCGTCCCACCGCGGACGGCGGCTACGACGGCGTCATCGACATCAAGACTCCGACCCATGTCACGGGCTCGATCGACTTCGAGTCCGGTGCGACCGCCACGGTTATCGTGAGCTGGGACGTGTGGAACCACAATCTTCCGCACCTCGAGATCTACGGCACGAGCGGATCGATTGCCGCGCCCAACCCGGATCACTTCTCCGGCGCGCCGATCCTTCGCCGTGGCGAGCCCCGCGACCTCGCTCTCGACATGACGCCTCCCGGTGGCGGCGACTGGCGTGAGACGGCCATCACACACCGTGACGACGCATACCGTGGGATCGGCTTGGCCGAGTTCGGGCACGCGATCCGGAACGGACTCGAGCCCCGCACCGGCGGCGCCTTTGCCTACCACGTGCTCGAAGTGCTTCTGGCTTTTGAGAAGTCGTCGGAGCTCGGTCGTCACATCGAGATCGAGAGCACCTGCGAACGCCCCCGTCCTCTTCCGTCGGTCGGGCCGCACGAGCCCTACCGATTCGACTGATCCGGATGTGATCGGGCACGTGAGTGCCCCCGAACGGGAGTTACGGACCATCGCCGACCTCGTCGCCATGCCGCACCTGGTGGCGGCGGGGACAGGCGGCCGAGAGGCCCCGTGGCGTCGTGTCAATGTGGCACAGTCGCGCCCCTTCACACGGTGAAACGCTGTCTCTCGAACGTCTTGGACGATCACGCCGACGTTTGATTCACAGACCTAGGAGAAGGTATGACTACCACCGCGGCCGTCGATACTGTAGTCGGCGCAACCAGCAAGAAAGTGCGTCGGCGCACTGTCGCGCAGGCGATCATCGAGTACCTCCAGGTTCAGTACAGCGAACTTGATGGCGAGCGCCGTCGCCTGATCCCGGGGATGTACGGAATCTTCGGTCACGGCAACTCGGTCGGGGTGGCCCAGGGCATCGACGAGTACGGCGTCGACTTCCCCCACTTCGCCGGCAAGAACGAGCAGTCGATGGTGCACGCGGCAATCGGTTACGCCAAGGCGACCAATCGTGCCGCGACCCTCGCCTGCACCGCGTCCGCCGGCCCGGGCTCTACCAACATGATCAGCGGCGCGGCCACCGCGACCACGAATCGCCTCCCGGTCCTGCTGCTCCCCGCCGACATCATCAACAACCGCAAGGGTGACCCGGTCCTCCAGCAGATCGAGCACCCGGTGGAGCGTGATGTGTCGGCCAACGATGCCTTTCGCCCGGTGAGCCGGTACTTCGACCGCATCACTACGCCCTCTCAGCTGCTGGTGACCCTGCCCGAGGCGATGCGGGTTCTGACCGACCCGGTCGACACCGGTGCGGTCGTCGTCTGTCTGCCGCAGGACATCCAGGGTGAGGCTTACGACTTCCCCGAGGAGTTCTTCAGCCCGCGCGTCTGGCCCATCCGCCGCCGACCGGCGGCGCAGGAGGAAATCCGCGACGCGATCGAGATCATCCGCCGTGCGCAGCGGCCGGTCTTCATCGCCGGCGGTGGCGTGCGCTACTCGGATGCGGCCGACGAGCTCGCGAGGCTCAGCGCTGACTTCGGGATCCCCGTCACGGAGACCTACGCCGGCAAGGGGATGGGCCCGATCTCAGACCTCAACCTCGGCGGGCTCGGGGTCGACGGCACGATCGGTGCCAACCGGATCGCCGGGCGCGCGGACTGCGTGATCAGCGTAGGTTCCCGCTTGCAGGACTTCATCACCGCGTCTCACTCGCTGTTCGAGAACCCCGATGTCCAGCTGGTGCACTTCAACGTCAGCTCTTTCGACGCGCACAAGATGGGCTCGTATCCCGTCGTCGGAGACGCGAAGCTGTCGCTCACCGCACTGCACGAGGGGCTGACCGCGGCCGCCTACCAGAGCGCCGAGGGATACCGTGACGAGATCGCGAGCGCGCGCCAAGCCACGGCCGACACGCTCGGTCACGACCTGGAAGACATCCCCGGCGAGAAGATGAGCCAGGCGCAGGTGATCGACGTGCTCAACAAGCACACCGGCGCCGACGACGCACTCGTGCTCGGCTCCGGTGGTGTGGTCGGCGGTGTCCACAAGGCCTGGGATACCTCGAACGGCACGAAGGTCCTCTCCGAGTACGCGAACTCCTGCATGGGTCACGAGTTGCCGGCCGGTCTCGGCTATCGGCTCGCCCGCCCGGAGGCGCCGGGCGATGTCTTCGTCTTGATCGGCGATGGCACGTACTACATGCAGCCGACCGAGCTCATCACCGCGGTTCAGGAACACAAGAAGATCACCGTCGTGATCATCGACAACAGTGGACATCAGTGCATCTGGCCGTTGCAGGTCGCCAAGGGCGGTCCGGGCCATGAGTTCGGCACTCAGCTGCGCGAGCGGAGCGCGGAGACCGGACGCCTCGACGGGGCCGTCGTGCCCGTCGACATCGCCGCGAACGCGGCCAGCATGGGTGCGGTCTCGTGGTCGACCACGACGATCGAGGAGTTCAGGGCGGCACTTGAGGATGCCCGCGGAGTCCAGGGCCGCCCGGCCGTCGTGGTGGCCCACGTGGAGCCCTGGCGTTACCTCACGGGCAGCGGTGCCTTCTGGGACGTCGGCGCCGCGATGACCTCGGAGCGACCCGAGACCCTGGAAGGCGGCAGGCAGCACCGTGAAGGCCGAGAGCGCCAGCGTTACTACGGCCCGACGATCGCTCCCGGCAGCGAGGTCTGACCGGAACCGCAGTGCGCAGTTCACCACGGCTCCCCGCGGCATCCCGTCGCGGGGCAGCCGTCTCTTCCGGCACAGCATCCGGAACGCCCCAAGAAATCAAGGAGGAGGACAGATGGGCACGTTCGCCGTCACCGACCCGTCCACCGGCGAGACCGTCGCCGAATACCCCGCGGCGACCCCGGAGGAGATCGAGGCCGCCCTCGCCACTACCCACAGGACATACCAGGGGTGGTCCCACCGAACCACGGTGCGCGAGCGTGCCGCTCACGCTCGGCGTCTCTCCGAACTCTTCATCGAGCGTCAAGACGAACTCGCGAAGATCATCAATCGCGAGATGGGCAAGCCGATTCCGCAGGGGATCGGCGAGATCCAGTTCGCGTCCAAGATCAGTGCCGCCTTCGCCGATAACGCGGAGCGGTGGCTCGCCGATGAGCAGCTCGAGGTCGCCGACGGACTGCGGACCTTCTTCCGCTACCAGGGCATCGGCGTGATCCTCGGGGTCATGCCGTGGAACTATCCGTACTACCAGGTCGTGCGATTCGCGGTGCCGAATCTGATCCTCGGCAACACGGTCATTCTGCGTCACGCCGCCCAGTGCCCGGAGTCGGCACTCGCGCTGGAGCGGTTGTTCCTCGACGCCGGCTTCCCCAATGGCGCGTACGTGAACGTGTTCTCGACCCACCAGCAGATCGCCGACATGATCGCCGACGACCGTGTGCAGGGCGTCTCGCTCACCGGCTCCGAGCGCGCCGGTGCGATCGTCGCCGAGCAAGCCGGCCGTGCGCTGAAGAAGTGCGTGCTCGAACTCGGCGGCTCCGACGTGTTCCTGGTGCTCGACACGGCCGACATCGATAGCGCGGTCGAGCATGCGGTAGCCGGCCGCATGGACAACACGGGGCAGAGCTGCATCGGCTCCAAGCGCATCGTCGTCATCGACCGCTACTACGACGAGTTCGCGGCGAAGTTCACCGCCGCGATCGGAGCCCAGTCGTACGAGAACGGCGATTACGGGCCGCTCTCGTCCGACTCCGCGACCAAGACGCTGACGGCCCAGGTGGGGAGGGCCGTCGAGCAGGGCGCAACGATCCTCGTCGGTGACAACCAGCCGCAGGGCAACGTCTACACGCCGAGCGTCATCAGCGACATCACCCCGAGCATGGACGTCTACAGCGAGGAGCTGTTCGGCCCAGTGGCGCAGCTCTACCGCGTCTCCAGCGACGAGGAAGCGATCGAGCTCGCCAACGCCACACCCTACGGCCTCGGCTCGGTCGTCGTCTGCGACGACCTGGAACGCGCCGAGCGCGTCGGCGACCAGCTCGACGTCGGCATGGTGTTCGTCAACGCCAACGGCCTCGGCGGTCCGGACGTGCCCTTCGGCGGCGTCAAGAAGTCGGGCTACGGCCGCGAGATGGGCAAGGTCGGCATGCTCGAGTTCGCCAACAAAAAGCTCTACCGCTTCGCGAAGTAGTCGGACTCGCTCTTTCCCGACGGGGAGCCCCGGAATCGAAACCTCGGGCCTCCCCGTCTCCTGCGCGCCGTCGCGTGGAGCAAGGCGAGAAGCGCTCAAAAGTGTCCTAGAACGGGACATGTAAACTGTTTCGGCGCTTGCCACCATGAACCTCGGATTCCCGCAGAAATCAACGACGAATGGAGTCGATGGTGGCTACACAGAGTAATTCCGAAGCCGCTCCGCCGCCCCTCGAAGCCGATGACGACGCGCCGGCGCAGGGCCTGAAAGGCCGACTCGGCGTCGGCTCGATCGTGTTCTCGGTCGTCGCCTTTGCCGCGCCGCTTCTCGTGGTAGTCGGGCTGATGCCCTCGGTGATCGGCTTTGCCGGGTACGCGATCGTGCCCGCATACGCGATGATCATGCTTATCGTACTGCTGTTCGCATTCGGCTACGCCACAATGACTCGCTACGTCAACCGGCCCGGTGCCTTCTACGCGTACATCACGGCTGGGCTCGGCCGGAGGGTCGGACTCGGTGGGGCGTTCGTCGCGCTGTTCGGCTACCTGCTGCTGGCCTTGCCGACTTGGATCGCTTTCGGCGTGTATGTGTGGCAGCTCATGACCGACACCTTCCACGGCCCAGACATCCCCTGGTATGTCTGGGCTCTCGTCGGCGCCGCTCTCACCGGCATCTTCTCCTACCGCCACATCGAGTTCTCTGCGAAGGTGCTCGGCGTCGCGCTCGGACTCGAGGTGCTGCTCGTGATCGCCTTCGACACGGTCGCCTTCGTCGACGGCGGACCGGGCGGCGTCCCCGTGCGGCCGCTCACAGCGGGCGCCGTCACCGATGGCGGCTTCGGCCTCGCTCTGCTCTTCGGCATGCTCTGCTTCATCGGCTTCGAATCGGCGGCGATCTACCGCGAGGAGGCCAAGGACCCCGAGAAGACGGTGCCTCGCGCGACCTATCTCTCGGTGATCCTCATCGGGGTCTTCTACGTCATCGCCGCGTGGGCGTTCCTCACGGCGCTCGGTCCGGACGGCGTCGCGGGCGCCGCGAAGGCCGACCCCGCAAGCCTCTTCGGCGAAACGGCGGCGCGCTACCTCGGCACCGTTCTCCCCGACGTCATCAAGGTGCTGGTGATCACCTCGACGTTCGCGTGTCTGCTTGCGCAGCACAACACGATCTCGCGCTACGGCTTCTCGCTCGGCAAGGACGGGGTCTTCCCCAGCCGGTTCGGCGCCGCGCACCCGCGCCACCATTCGCCGCACATCGCCTCGATGGTCGTCACGGTGCTCACCCTGGTGACGGTTTTCGCGCTGGCCGCGGTGACCGGTTTCGAGAACGACGGCACGAACGCGTTCACGATCTACATCCGGACGAACGGCCTTGGGGCGATGATCGTGATCTTCCTCATGTGCCTGGTGTCGATCGCGATCATCGCCTACTTCGCCAAGAACCGCGTCGACACCCCGGCACGCGTCTGGAAGACGATCGTCGCGCCGATCCTGGGGCTGATCGGCCTCCTGATCATCCTTGTGCTGAGCGTCGTGCACGTCGACACCCTGATCGGGGCGGGGGAGATGGCGTCGCTCCTGATGACCCTGCTCCTGCCGGTCGTGCTCATCGCCGGAATCGCCTATGCGAGCCATCTGGCCCGTGCCAAGCCCGACGTCTTCACCAGGATCGGGCGGCAGTGAGCGCCTCGATCCGCCATCAGACCATTCCGTCGCCGAGTAAGAGGAAGAGCTCATGACTTCACAGGGGACCCGCCTGGCCGGGAAGGTCGCCGTCATCAGCGGAGCATCGCGGGGGATGGGCCTTTCCCATACCCGTGCGTTCCTGGACCAGGGGGCGCGTGTGGTCGCCTTCGACCTGAACGAGGACGCGGGCCAGACGCTGGTCGAGGAGTACGGCGCGGATCGTGTCGTCTTCCTGCGCGGCGACGTGCGCACCGCCTCGAACTGGAGCCATGTCGTCCAGGTCGGTGTCGAGCGGTTCGGCTCGATCAACGTGCTCGTCAACAACGCCGGCGTATCGCCGCTACAGCGTCTCGAAAGCGTGACCGAGGCGGACTATCGACGGGTGATCGACATCAACCAGGTCGGGACGTTCCTCGGCATGCAGGCGGTGATCCCGGCCATGCGGGAATCCGGTGGCGGCTCGATCGTGAACATCGCGTCCAGTGCGGCGCTCGTCGGCTTCGCCGACATCTTCCCCTACGTCGCGTCGAAGTGGGCGGTGCGCGGCATGACCAAGGCCGCCGCGCTCGAACTCGTCGAGTACGGCATCCGAGTCAATGCCGTCTGCCCCGGCGACACCGATACGCCCATGATCCGCGAGAACGCCAAGACTCCCTCCGCCTCGATGCCACCGGCCGAGGACCTGCCGTTCGGGCGATGGGCGCGTCCCGGGGAGATCTCGGCTGCGGCTGTGTTCCTCGCCTCGGACGAGTCGTCGTACATGAGCGGCACCGAGGTGGTCGTCGACGGAGCCTTCACCGCCCAGTGAACCGACACGACACCGAATTGTCACGGGAGAGGAGCGCCATGGACCGGCTCGACGGGAAGGTCGCCATCGTGAGCGGCGCGGGCAGCGGCATGGGTGAGGAGCATGCTCGCGCCCTCGTGCACGCAGGGGCACGGGTCATCGGGTTCGACATCACCCCCGGTTCCGGACCGGCGCTGGCTGACGAGCTCGGGCCGGATCGCTTCCGCTGGCTGCTGGGAGATGTTACCTCGATCGCCGACTGGAAGCGGGTCGTCGCGGAGTGTGTGGCGGCGTTCGGGCACCCGACCGTGCTCGTCAACAACGCCGGGATCGCACGAGCCAACCGGGTCGAGACAGTGGAGGAGAGCGAGTACCGCCGTGTGATCGACGTGAACCAAGTGGGCCCGTTCCTCGGAATGCAAACGGTCGTGGGGCCGATGAAGGCGGCCGGTGGAGGGTCGATCGTAAACATCTGCTCGACGTCCGGCCTGGTCGGCTTCACCGACAACTTCGCTTATGTCGCGTCGAAGTGGGCGGTGCGCGGCATGACCAAGGCGGCGGCGCTCGAGTTGGTCGAGTACCGGATCCGGGTCAACGCGGTCTTCCCCGGCGAGACGGATACCCCTCTTCTCCGCGCGGATCCGACGGCCCTACCCCCGGAGTCGTCACGCTTCGGCCGCTGGGCGCGGCCGTCCGAGATCTCCGCCGCGGTCGTGTTCCTCGCCTCGGAAGAGGCCAGCTACATGAGCGGCGCGGAACTGGTCATCGACGGCACGTACACCGCGGCGTGATATCGGCTCGGCGGTGTTCTGATCTGGCACATTCCACTGGCTGAGCTGTGAAATAGCGTCACCCGTAGACCACTTGCCAAAGGATAAATCTGTTCTGTAATCGGAGGCCCGAGATGGTGCGAGATCAGGTTCGTTTCGGCCTCATCGGCACTGGCCGGATCGGCCAGGTGCACGCGGCGAGCATCGTCGCGGATCCCGATGCGACGCTCTCCTGGGTTGCCGACCCGTATCTAGCGGGTGCGGAGTCGGTCGCCGCCCGCTACGGGGGAACCGCGACCGGTTCTCCCGAGCGGCTGCTCGACTCCGCAGAGGTGGATGCCGTGTTGGTCGCATCGCCGACGCCGACGCACGTCACCCTCATCGAGGCCTGTATCGACGCCGGTCTCCCCGTGCTCTGCGAGAAGCCGATCGACCTGGACATCGTGCGGGTCGACGCGCTGCGCCCGAAGGTCGCGGCGAGTTCCGTGCCGGTCGCGCTCGGATTCAACCAGCGCTTCGACCCCGCCTTCGCCGAGACACGCACGCGCGTCGCCGTCGGCGAGATCGGCGAGCTCGAGCACTTGTCGATCACCAGCCGCGACCCCGGGCCGCCACCGGCCGACTACATCGCGACCTCCGGCGGGATCTTCCGCGATATGACCATCCACGACTTCGACATGGCTCGCTTCTTCCTCGGCGAGATCGTGGAGGTGAGTGCGACTGGCGCGCGGTTGTTCGATGAGGGCGCTCGTGAACACGGTGACTACGACACCGTCGCGATCGTGCTGCGTGCGGCCTCTGGCGCCATCGCCACGATCACGAACTCGAGGCACAGCGCGATCGGCTATGACCAGCGACTCGAGGCGCTCGGCGCCGAGGGGCTGCTGCTCGTGGCCAACGCGCCGTCCAGCCTGGTGAGCGTCTCCACATCTGCCGCAGTGGAGGCGAAGCGGCCCTATCTCGACTTCTTCCTCGAGCGCTACGCGGAGGCCTATGTGCGCGAGTTGGCCGAGTTCATCAAGCTCGCGCGCGGCGAGGAGTCGACGAGCCCGACATTCGAAGACGGACGCGCGGCATTGATCATCGCCGACGCCGCACAGCGCTCGGCGGAGGAAGGTAGGGTAATCCGCCTCACAGAGTGAAGACGCGACCCCGACCAGAGGTGGTCTGGTCGGGGTCGCGCAGACAGCAGGGCCGGAGATCGGGGGAACTCCGGCCCTTTCTGCGTGCTCTGCGGTCTATGCCTGCGTCGTGGTCGCGCCGGTGACAGCGGGGACGTCGACCCACTGGCCGGACTCGGCGCTGCGAAGCGATACATCGACCAGTTCGGAGGCCGACCAGCCGTCGGCCGCCGACGGCGCGAGCTGCACGCCTTCCGCGACCGAGCGCAGGAACAGTGCCGCCTCGATCGTCTTGAGGTCGTTGAAGCCGATGCCGGGCCCGGCGTTCGGCTGGAAGCGGCCGAACTCGCCGTAGGACGTGGGAGTCATGATCGTGCGATAGCCGCTGCCGTTGTCAGCCAGCTCGAGCTGGTTCATGCGGTCGAAGTTCCAACGCAGCGAACCCTTGGTGCCGTAGACCTCGATGATGTACTCCGCGTGCGGTCCGATCGCGACGCGGGTGGTCTCGAAGATGCCGATCGCACCCCCGTCGAAGCGAGCGAGCAGGGCCGCGTAGTCCTCGTTCTCGACCCTGCGGGATCCGCCCTTGGGGAGCGGACGCTGCGGGATGAAGCGCTCGGTGACCGCGTTCACCGAGATGATGGGGGCTATGAGGAACTGCGCCAGGTCGAAGCCGTGGCTCAGTACGTCGCCGAGCACCCCGGAGCCGGCCTGCGCCTGTTCGTACCGCCAGGTGAAGCCCTGGTTCGGGTCGGAGGCGTAGCTGGTGATCATGCGGATCTGCACGTTGGTGATGCGCCCGAGCTCGCCGGAGCGGATCAGGCGGCGTGCCTCGGCGACCGCCGGAGCGTGACGATAGTTGAAGCCGACCGCCGTGAAGAGTCCCGCCGCGGCCGCGCCCTGCGCGATCTCCCGAGACTCACGGGCGCTGCGGCCCATCGGCTTTTCGATCCAGAAGTGCTTGCCGGCGTCGATGGTCGCGAGCGCGATCTCGTGGTGCAGGAAATTCGGCGAGCAGATGGACACGACGTCCACGTCCGGATGCGCGAGAAGTTTGCGATAGTCGTTCGTCGTCTCGCGGAATCCGAGCGCTTCGGTTGCGTGGGCGCGTCCGTTCGGATCCGGGTCGGCGGCGATCACGAGTTCCGCGCGCTTCGGCAGCTCCGGGAAGAACTGCTGACTCTGAAGGTAGGAGCGCGCGTGGAGCCGCCCCATCACTCCGACGGAGATCAGTCCGACTCCGATGCGGTTCTGCTCTGGCAAGGTGACTCCTTCGTCTGACGCGGGTCTCGTGAATGCTCCGACGGGCGCTCCCGGGCGGGATTCCGGCGCGTCGTGCAAGCCAGCCTAGAAATGCCGGCCCGGGAAGCGGTGTGCCAATCTGGAACATCGGTGGCCCTCGCCGCGCTGCTGTACTGACTCGCATCGGTCCTGCTGAGTCACGAGGGAGTTCCGGCGATGATGAGCGAACGGGCGCACCACATCGACCCCGAGCAGACGCGCGTGCTGATCACGGGTGCCACCTCCGGCGTCGGCGAGGCCACGGCGAAGCTCTTCGCCGCGCGCGGGGCCGCAGCCGTCGCCCTGCTCGGTCGGCGTCCCGAGGAGCTGAGCCGGGTGGCCGACGAGATCGGCGACCACGCTCACACGTTCCGCGCCGATGTCTCGGACTCCGTGTCGGCAACCGATGCGGTGCGCGCGGCGGTCGAGGAGCTCGGAGGACTTGACGTGGTGGTCAACGCCGCGGGCATCGCGAGGGCTGCGTCTCTCGAGGAGCTGGACGACAGGTCGTGGCGCGAGGTGATCGACACGAACCTGTCAGGCACGTTCTACGTCTCCCGCGAGGCGGGGCTGCACATGCGGGCCGCCGGTCGGGGTGCGATCGTGAACGTCGCGTCCGACCTGGCCACCATGGGAGTCGCGGGACTGGCGCACTATAGCGCCGCGAAGGCGGGTGTCGTCGGGCTCAGCCGCGCTCTGGCGATCGAGCTCGCGCCGACCGTGCGCGTCAACGTCGTGAGCCCCGGTCCGGTCGACACCCCGATGCTGCGGGGCGGGCTCGACGCGAGCGCCCCCGAGGCGTCGCTGCGTGAGAAGGAGGCCACCGTGCCGCTCAAACGACTCGCGCATCCCGATGAGATCGCGCGGGCGATCTGGTTCCTGGCGATCGACGGGACCTTCGCGACCGGCACCAGCATGGCCCTCGACGGTGGCACCACCGCCGCCTGACCCACACCCTCATCCGAGACGTCCCGCCCCCGCGCGGATCATTCCGCATCAAGCCCCGCCCAAGGAGCACCACACACATGTCCGACCCGAACATCAGTGAACTCCGCAGTGCGCGGTGGTTCGGCCCGCACGATCTCACGGGATTCATCCACCGAACCGCGATCCAGGCGGAAGGCTTCTCGAAATTCGCCATCAAGGACCGACCGGTCGTCGGCATCGCGAACTCGTGGTCGGAGCTGGTGAACTGCAACATCCACTTCAAACTGCTGGCCGACGCCGTCAAGCGCGGCGTGCTGATGGCGGGCGGCCTGCCGCTCGAGTTCCCAACCATCTCGCTCGGCGAGAGCCTGATGAAGCCGTCGGCCATGCAGTTCCGCAACCTCATGGCCATGGATGTCGAGGAGTCGGTCCGGGCCTACCCGCTTGACGCGATCGTGCTGCTCGGCGGTTGCGACAAGACGGTTCCGGCTCAGCTCATGGGCGCGGCGAGCGCCGACGTCCCGACGATCATGCTCACCGGCGGGCCTCAGGAACCCGCCTACTTCCGCGGTCGTCAGCTCGGTGTCGGTACCGACACCTGGAAGTACGCCGACGAGCTCCGTGCGGGAACCATCACGCAGGAGGACTTCAACGATCTTGAGGCCAGTGCGAAGCCCACCGCCGGGCATTGCAGCGAGATGGGCACTGCCTCGACCATGACCTCCCTCGTGGAGGCGCTCGGCATGTGCCTGCCCGACACCGCCTCGATCCCCGCCGTGGACTCCCGCAGAGCCTCCGCTGCCGAGGCCACCGGTCGACGAGCGGTCGAGATGGCGCTCTCGCTGGGACCCAGGCCGAGCGAGGTGCTCACCGAGCAAGCGTTCGACAATGCGATCACTCTCCTCATGGCTGTCGGTGGCTCGACCAACGCGGTCGTGCACCTGCTGGCCCTGGCGCGGCGGGTCGGCTACGAGCTACAGCTCGACCGCTTCCATGAGATCTCGAAGCGCACCCCGCGGATCGCGAATGTACGCCCCTCGGGAGAGCACCTCATCAAGCAACTCTTCAACGCCGGCGGCATCTCGGCCGTACTGAAGGAGCTCGACCCCCTGCTGCACGGTGACGCAATCACCGTCACCGGCGAGACGCTGGCCGACGGCTACCGCAATGCGGCCGAGCCGGACGGCCAAGTCATCAGCAAGCTCGAACAGCCCTTCGACACCTCGGGCGGCATCGCGGTCGTGCGCGGGTCGCTCGCCCCCAATGGCGCGGTCATCAAGAGGAGCGCCGCGTCGCCCGAGCTGCTGAAGCACCGAGGGCTGGCGATTGTGTTCGAGGACATCTACGACCTCGGGCGTCGGATCGACGACCCCGCCCTCCCCATCACCGAGGACTCGGTGCTGGTGCTGCGCAATAGCGGGCCCGTGGGTGCGCCCGGCATGCCGGAGTGGGGGATGCTGCCGATCCCCGAGCGACTCCTCCGCCGCGGCATCCGCGACATCGTGCGCATTTCGGACGCGCGTATGAGCGGCACCGCGTTCGGCACCACCGTTCTCCACGTCTCACCCGAGGCCGCGATCGGCGGACCGCTTGCCGCCGTGCGAGACGGTGATCCCATCGTGCTCGACGTGGAGAACCAGCGTCTCGATCTCGACATCCCGGACGAGGAGATCGAACGGCGTCTGGCGGACGTCGAGCTGCCTGCCCCGAAGTACCGCCGCGGCTACGGCCGGCTCTTCATCGACCACGTCACACAAGCCGATGAAGGATGCGACTTCGACTTCCTGCGGAAGCTGCCGGATGAAGAGCCGCAGCGGCTCCCGTACGGCCTCACCAGCGGATGGCAGGGCGGCTGGTAGCCGCACCGAGTGAAATGGATGCGGCGCCGCGAAACGAGACGCCGCTCGAAGTGGAGAGAATACATGTATCGCCCGAAGGTGATCGTCATCGTGCCTCAGGGAGGACAGGTGCCGCCGCTCGCGGCGGTGGAACCCGAGGCGGAGGTCCTCGTCGTGCGCACGGCCGACGAGCTGCGGGCCGCGCAGGAGAACGCCGAGATCCTGTTCCTCAACGACTTCCGCAGCACGTTGCTGCGCGAGGTCGGGCCGGGGCGGCTGCGCTGGATCCACACCTCCAGCATTGGCATGGATCCGCTCCTGACCGAATCGATCGTGAACAGCGATGTGGTGGCCAGTAACTCGCGCGGGGTCTGCGAGCGTCCGATCGCGGAATGGGTACTCGGTGTGCTGTTGATGTTCACCAAGGACCTGCGTCGCACGATCGAGCTCCAGCGCCAGCACCGCTGGCAACACAGGGAGACCGAACCCATCCTGGGCCGGAAGGTGCTCGTCGTGGGACCCGGCCCGGTGGGACGGGAGACCGTGCTGCTCCTTCGCGCCGCGGGAATGGATGTCACCGTCGTGGGTCGTACCGCCCGACAGGACCCAGCGCTCGGTGCCATCGCGTCCATCGCGGATCTCGACGAGCTGCTCCCCGGAGCAGACGACGTCGTGTTGACCCTGCCGCTGACCGAGGACACCCGCGGCCTGTTCGACGCCTCCCGGTTGAAGAAGATGCGACGGGGCGCCCGGTTGGTCAACGTCGGACGGGGTGCCGTGTTGGTCGCGGACGACCTGCTCGCCGCCGTCGATGACGATCACCTCGATGCCGCGGCCCTCGATGTGTTCGAGCAGGAGCCTCTGCCGGCCAACAGTCCGCTCTGGAGCCGGGACAACATCCTCGTGTCGCCGCACGCGTCGGGGGACCTGGTGGGCTGGCGCAGTCGCGTCGTCGACAGTTTCGTCGAGAACCTGCGCCGCTGGAAGGTGGGCGAGCCACTGCGAGACGTCGTTGACCTGCGCAAGCTCGGAATCACCGCCCCGGCGTCGACCGCACCCTGAGTGCGCGACGCGTAATGCCGGCTCGTCCGACGGGCGAGCCGGCGTTACGCATGCCTCAGCGTGTCCCGCGGGGTGTCTCACCTTGGCACACAAGGGCGTGAAGACTCGCCACTAGCGTCGTGCCATTCCGGATCCGTCAACGATGGGGTTCATATGGCCGGCATTACGGAGACAGCGACGCAGGTCCCGGAGACCGAGGGGATTCGACTCCGGGGCAATATGGGAGTCGGAGAGCTCGCGATGAGCGTGCTTGCATTCGCCTCACCCCTGGCAACCGTGGCGGGCACTATGCCCGTGCTCATGATGTACAGCGGTAAGACCACGCCGGGCATCTACATCATCATGACGGTGATGCTGCTCATCTTCTCGGTGGGCTTCGTGAAGATGAGCCGCTCGATCGAGAACCCCGGTGGATTCTACTCCTTCGTCACCGCCGGTCTCGGCAAGCCGGCCGGTCTCGGCGGCGCGTTCCTGGCTTTCGTCGGCTATCTCTTTATCGGTTTCTTCGCGCCGCCGTTTTTCGCGGTCACGCTGCAGGGGTTCGTCACGAAGACCCTCCATGGACCCGAAATTTCGTGGTACTGGTACGCCCTCGCGATCATCGCCGTCACCACCTTGCTCGCGTACTGCCGCATCGACCTCTCGGCGAAGGTCCTCACGGTCGCGATGATTCTCGAAGTCGTGATCGTTCTCGTTTTCGACGTGGTGTCGTTCTCGACCAGCGGCGACCGCGTCGCTCACGGGATTGGGTTCTCGATGCCGTGGTTGGGGGACGCCGGGCTCGGGCTGGCGCTCCTCTTCGCGATCGGCAACTTCTTCGGCTTCGAGGCGACCGTGATCTTCCGTGACGAGGTCAAGAACCCGGATCGCACCATTCCGCGTGCGACGTATCTCGCCGTCGTCGGCATCGGTGTGTTCTACGTCGTCGCAGCGTGGGGGTACGTCGCGTTCCTCGGCGCGGACCGGGCGCAGAGGGCCGCACAGACGGACACCGTCGGCCTGTTCAACAACTCCGCGGGGCAGCTGGTCGGGACGGTCTTCGCCGACGTCATCTCGGTGCTCCTCATCACGTCGGTCCTCGCGTCGATGCTCTCGGTTCAGAACATCGCCGCCCGCTACAGCTTCTCGCTCGCGAAGGACGGGGTGCTGCCGAAGTTGCTCGGCCGTGTACACAAGCGCCATCGCTCACCCTATATCTCGGCGTTGACGGTCGGCATCGTCTGGGCCGTGGCCACGATCGTGTTCACCGTGCTCCGGGTCAGTCCCGACGACCTCTACGCGATCGCCAGCGGTAGCGGCACCTTCAACGTGCTGCTGCTCATGTTCGTCGTATGCCTCGCGGTGCTGGTCTACTTCCTCCGCCGGCGGCGGACGAATCCCGAAACGCTGTGGAACACGGTGGTCGCTCCGGCGATCAGCATGGTGTTCCTCGGCGCCGTGACGTATCTGGCCATCCGCAACTACCCCGAACTCATCGGGGGGTCGATGCTGCTGACGGTGATCTTCATGGCGTTCACGTTCGCGCTGTTCATCGGTGGCGTGCTCTACGCCTTCTACCTGCGAAAGAAGCGTCCCGAGATCTACGCGAAGCTCGGGCGCGAGAGGGTCTGATGGCGCCTGGTGTGCTGCGCCGGAAATCGGGCGGGCGGGGCTGTGCCGCCCCGCCTCGCTGAGCGGCAGGCATCGTCTTGGTGCGCGCGGGCGGGAAGTCGAAGACACGTGTGGGGCGGAGTTGAAGGTCGCCGCAGACACGGTGAGGAAGTGGTGCTCGCGGTTTGCTGCCCGGCGTATGGCCGGGCTCGCGGATGAGCCCCATCGCCGCTCCGTAGCGGCGAGGTCCGTGCACGAGAACGAGGCGGAACGCTTCCGCGACTCGTGACGGCCTCACCTGATGGTCACCTGCCTGTAGTGAAGTGGGGCAGGCTTGCCATACGCCGCTGAGAGAACGTGGCATTCGGTATCGAGCGCGGATGCCGGAAGTGGGGTGTTCTTCAGCGAGCCAACGAGGTGTTATGCATCCAGTCCGAGGTCAGGCGAGGTCACGCCCCCCGCGCCGCTGTGCGCCGTCGTCAACCGTAGGCCCCTGCGGTCGTCCCATCGATTCGGATGCTCTTCGCCTCGAACTATCGTTTCTCAAGGTGTGGCGGCGTGCCGTCGGCAGAAGGATTGACCGGCGGTGGACCTGAGCCATTTCGTCGCCATCGTGAGCAGCGCCGCGTCGGCGGGGATGGAGAGGTCCAGCCCGGTGGCGTTCTCGATCGTCTGCAGGCGGTTGCGCACCGTGTTGCGATGGCGGAACGTCTGCTGTGCGACTTCGGCGATGGAGCCGAGTTCGAGGTAGCTGTGCAATGTCTCGATCAAGCTGTCGTGCTCGCGCAGCTCCATCAGCGGTGCGAGCACCTCCCCGGCCATGAGACCGGTGAGCTCCTCGTTGCTGGACATGATCGCGCCGATCCAGTGTGCTCGGATCGGGCGGAGCCCCGGACCGGCGTCGCTGCGGATCGCCGCACGCGCGAGACGCACTCCGCGAGGGGCGTCGGCGAGTCCGTCGATGTCGGCGGTGCCGCACCTCCAGGCGCCGAGCGGCTCCAGCAGGGCATGCACCGCTTCGCGTGAGCGGCGTCCGAGGTTGACCACGCCGAGCAGTTCGTCACCGAGGTAGCCCAGGTGGAATGGCAGGCCGGCTCGTTGCAGGGCGTTGCGGCACTCGGTGAGGTCACGGTTCCGGGTGGGGACGCCTTCGGCTACGACGACGATCAACGGTGCGTCGGAAGGGATGCCGAGCTTCGCGGAAGCGTCGGCGACGATGGCTGCGTCCTGCTCACCTTCGAGCACCAGGCGCTCGAAGGCACGACTGCGCACCTCGCTGCGGTGGCTCGCGAGATCGCGTTCCGTGCGGTGGTAGGCCTCGACCACCTCGACGCTGTTCGTGTCGGTGGCCTCCCAGACGAGAAGCAGCCCATCGAGGAATCCCGGGTCGTCGGTGAGGTTCCTCTTGCGTCCCTCGGCGACGATCGCTTCCCACAGGTTGCGCAGATCGAGCTGGAACGAATGCATCAGAGCGGGGAGTGGGAATCCTTGCTCGGCTCGCTGACGCCCCACGTCAGCGGTGGCTCGTGCGACATCGTCGGGGATCGGGCCGCCAGCGAGCCGGGCGAGGGCGAGTTCCAGTGTCCTGCGCATGCCGGCGAGCTTCACACCGGGTTCGGCGGCCATTGCGGCGTAGGCGGGCTCCTCGCGGTCCAGCCGGGCCTGGGCCGTGGTCGCGAGCTCGTCGAGGCGTTCGTCGAGCAGCATGCGGGCGATGGAGCGGACGGCTTCGGTGTGCCCGTCGGTGCCGCTGTTCGGTTTGCGCATGGCGTCCTCCCGGGCGGCGTGGATCTTCGGTACACGGCACCGTCATGCACAGGGCCGCGTCGTCGCGACGCCGATACGCGACGGAAACACGGAGGAGAAAACTGTGCACGTGCACAGTCTAGAGGGGTGGGGAGGTGGCGTTGGATCCATTGTGGAGGTTTCTGCGCCGGTGTTTCACTGACGACACCCGCACAGAGGAAGTTGGTGCCGATATGACCGCATTCTCTCCGGCTGGCGCGGCCGCGCCGAGCCACGAATCCGCCGATCCGGCCACTGTCGGCCTGAAGAAGGACAGTGTCGGTGTCGGTGGCATCGTGTTCTTCATCATCGCCGCCGCCGCACCGCTGACCGTGGTGGTCGCCCTTTTCCCGGTCATCATGGGGGATGGCAATGGCGTCGGGATCGCGGGTGCGTTCATAGCGGTCGCGCTCGTGCTGCTGGTGTTCTCCGTCGGCTATGTCGCCATGAGCCGTCACGTGACGAATGCCGGGGCTTTCTATTCCTATATCACCTTGGGGCTGGGGCGGCCGATGGGCCTGGAGGCCGCAGCTCTGGCGATCTTCGGCTACAACGCGATCCAGTTGGGCCTGTACGGCGGGATCGGCTATTACTCCCGGGAACTCGTAGTCGAGTGGATCGGTATTGAAGCACCGTGGTGGGTCTATACCCTTCTGGCGCTCCTTGCGTGTTTTGCCCTTGGCGTCAACAGCATCCATTCCGGGGCGCGTGTGCTCGGGGTGCTGCTGACCTTGGAAACAGGGGTCATCGTGGTGCTCAACGCCGCGATCCTCTTCCACCCCAAGGTTCCTGTCGCCTCCCTCTCGTTCGAGCCGTTCGCGCCCTCGACCGTTTTCGCCGGGGGCGATCGGCGTCGCCTTGATGTTCGCCCACGCGTCGTTCATCGGATTCGAGGGCAGTGCCATCTACGGTGAGGAGGCCCGCAATCCGAGGCGCACCGTGCCTCGTGCGACGTATATCGCCGTCATCTTCATGGGCGTGTTCTATGCGATCACGGCATGGCTCATTGTCAATGCCCTCGGTGTCGGCAATGCCGTTGGCGTGGCGAAAAAGGAGTCCGGTGACCTGGTGTTCGCGGTCAGTGATTCCGTCATGGGGGGCGGTTATCTGACGGAGACGATCCGGGTCCTGATTATCACGAGCATGTTCGCCGCGATCGTCACCTTCCATAACAACGTCGCTCGTTACCTCTTTTCTCTCGGTCGGCAGGGCGCGCTTCCGGCTGCCCTCGGTCGCTGCCACCTGAGGAAGAATTCGCCCTATGTGGCATGTATGGTCCAGACGGTCATGGTCGGTATCGTCGTAGCGATCTTCGTCATCGCCGGATTCGACCCGTACCGCAGCCTCTTCACCTGGATGACAGGCATCGGGGCGATGGGCATCATCCTGTTGCAGTTCGTCGCCAGTGTTGCGATCTTCGTCTTCTTTCGCAGGAACAACTTCGACAAACGCGTCTGGAACACGGTGGTCGCCCCGCTCCTCGGCATCGCGGGCCTCCTGCCGTTCCTCTACTTCGCGCTGACAGGTGTCGACGTGCTCCTGGGTACCAGCGGATGGCTCGCTGTGCTTCTTGTCGGTCTGGTGTTCCTGTCGTTGCTGGGCGGAGCGGTATGGGGACTGGTCGCTCGGTGGTGCGCCCCACGGCTGTATGAACGCCTGCTGACCGGAGTCGGTGACCAATGATGAGCGCTCGTAACGGCGGTACCAGGGCGGGCGGCGGGCCGCCGTCGATGTGCACGGTGCACAAAAATCCCGGCGATCCTCGGACGTGTGCCCATTGGGTTCTGCGGCGTCGCGGCGTTGGATCGACGGCGGCGCCAGTGCGCACATGTGTCTTTCTGACCGTCATGTCCCGGCAGGACTTCGAGAGCGAGAGCGAGCAGCCTGAAGATGACTTCGACCACCACGTCAGACGCCGACTGGCAGAACGGTCCGGTCGTCGCCCCCAGACTTCCGGCACCGGTTCTGGGTGAGGTGCTGGAGCGCCATTTCGATTTGATCTGCACCGCCCAGGAACAGCTCGGGGGAGAGGTCGACCAGAACGTCAAGGTCGTCGACGAGTCCGGGAAGCCGCACTTCGTGCGGGTGACGCACACCGAACCGAATTCGGTCGACATCGCCTGGCAGAACTCGATGCTGCGGCACCTGGCGGCCACCGTCCCCGAGCTCCCGGTCCCACATCTCGTGCCCACTACGACGGGCGGGCCCCAGGCCACCCTGGAGTATGGCGGGCGGCCGTTCGTGGTGCGGGTGATGACCTGGCTCCCGGGGCGGGTGATGGCCGACATCGACGAGCACCCCACCCACCTCCTGCACGAGCTGGGCGCGATGGCCGGGCGGCTGAGCCTCGGACTGTCGGGCATGGACGAGCCGGCGGGACTGGCCACGCACGACTGGGACATGCGCCGTGCCCAGGAGGTCGTGGACAACTCACTGGCCTTTGTCCAGGACCAGGCCGATGTGGCACACGTGCGGCGGATCATGTCCTGGTACGGCCACATCAGCCCGCTTCTGAAGACTCTGCCGCACAGCGTGGTCCACCAGGACCTCAACGACGCCAACATCCTCGCCGATACCGATGAGGACGGAGTGCTGCACATCAGCGGCATCGTCGATGTCGGGGACTCCATGTTCAGCGTGCGTGCCGCTGAAGTGGCCATCGCCGCGGGTTATGCGATGGTGCGCAAGGATGACCCGCTCGTTGCCGCCGCGGAGGTGGTGGCCGGCTTCCACTCGGTGCTTCCGTTGACGGCTCAAGAGCTATCCGCGGTCTATCCATTGGCCGCCGCGCGCCTGTGTATGAACGCTGTGACGTGGAATCGGCGTATCGCCGAGTCGGGTTCCGAATATGGACGGACCCGCATGATGCACACCTGGCCCACGATCCGTCGCATCGCGCAGACGCCACCCGGCTTTGCGGAGGCGGCCTTTCGTGCAGCGTGCTCGTTGCCGCCGCTTCAGGGCACCGCCCGTGTCGACGAATTCGCGACGGAGATCAGCGCGCTGTTCCCGCACACGGTGCACATCGACGCGCGACCGGTGGGTGACCTCTACGACGACATCGACTGGAATGACCACGATGTCGTCCGGGCGGCCGTGCGCGACCGGATGGGTGGTCAAGCCGGGGTGCTCGGCCATCTCGAGTCCTCGCTGATGTGGTCGGCGCAGCGTGCCCCTGGCCGACGTGAGCCGGCCACTGTCCGGCTCGGCACCACGGTGCTGCTCGCTCCGGGTACGGAGGTCCGCACTCCGCTGCGGGGAGTCGTCGAGGTCGCCCCGGCGGACGATCTGCCTTTCGTGCTGCGCCACGCCGCCGAGGGCGCCGACGTTTTCACCTGCTGGTGGCACCTCGGCTCCAGCCACGAAGTGGGTGACGTCGTGGCGGCCGGTGAGGTCATCGGGGAGGTGTGCGCGGGCGACGTCGAGGCCGGAATCGGGTCGGGAGTGCAGGTGCAACTCATTCACTCCGCGGAGATCGCCGTCTGGCCGCCGCCGCGTCGTATCCGTCCCTCGGAGCGTGCGACGTGGCGACAGCTCTCGTCCGATCCCGCGCCCGCCCTTGGCCGCGAGCCCGGCGAGGAGCCGGAACTCACGGTCGACGACGTGGTCACGATCCGTGCACGCCGGATCGCCCGGTCGCAGCGCAATTACTACGCGCGGCCGATGAACCTCGTACGCGGCCGCGATGTGTGGTTCTACGACGAGGACGGTCTGGGCTATCTCGACTCGTTGAACAACGTGACACACGTCGGCCACGCCGAGCCGCGGATCACCGCGGCGGCGGCGCGGCAGATGCGCAAACTCAACACCAACAGCCGGTTCGTCTACCCGCAGATCGTCACCTATGCCGAGAAACTGGTCGCGACCCTGCCCGACCCGCTGGAGGTCGTCTTCCTGGTCTGCTCGGGCAGCGAGGCGAACGACCTGGCGTTGCGGATCGCCCGTCAGGTCACGGGGCGCCGACATGTGGTCAACATCGACGGCGCCTACCACGGCAACACCGGGGTCGTGACCGGCATCAGCCCCAATCGATACAAAGGCCCCGGCGGCCAGGGCGCCCCGCCGACCACGCACGAGGTCTGCATCCCCGATCGCTACCGCGGGGCCTACGGCTACGACGATCCCGAGGCCGGAGCGAAATACGCGCGCGACGCGGCCCGTGTGATCGAGCGCATCGACGCGGACGGCCGTCGACCGGCCGCGTTCATCGCCGAGTCGCTGATGGGAACGGCGGGCAACATCGTCTTCCCCGACGGCTACCTGGCCGGCGCCTTCGCCGCGGCCCGGCGAGCCGGCGCGCTGTGCATCTCCGATGAGGTGCAGGTGGGCGTCGGCCGCCTCGGACCCTGGTGGGGTTTCGAGCTACAGAGTGTCGTCCCCGACATCGTCACGATGGGCAAGCCGCTGGGCAACGGCCATCCCCTGGCAGCCGTGGTGACCACGCGCGCGATCGCCGACGCCTTCGACACCGGAATGAAGTACTTCAACACCTTCGGCGGCAACCCGGTGTCATGCGCGATCGGCGAGGCCGTGCTCGACATCGTTGAACGCGACGGTCTCCGTGCCCGCGCCCAGGACGTCGGCGGCTACTTCGCGACAAGCCTGCGCCGGCTCCAGCAGCGGCAACCGATCATCGGTGATGTCCGCGCCCAGGGGCTTTACCTCGGTGTGGAGCTCGTCCGCGACCGCGCTACGAAGGAACCGGCCACCCGCGAGGCATTCCGCGTGACGGAGCTGACGAAGGAGCGTGGGGTCGTGGTGTTCCCGAATGGTGTCCACGACAACGTCCTCAAGATCAAGCCCCCATGACCTTCCGCCGCGAGCACGTCGATCTTTACGTCGACGCGTTGGACGAGGTCCTGTCCCTGCCCGAGCTCTCCTTGTGAGGAACCCCTGATGATCAGCAACCTGCCGATGTTCATCGCCGGCGAAGCCGTCCCGTCCGCGTCCGGGGTGACCGAAGACGTCCTGAACCCGGCCACAGGCGAGCCGATCGCCCGCGTCCCGTTGGGCGGGAAGGAGGACGTCGACCGCGCGGTGGCCGCCGCGGACGCGGCGTTCTGGGACTGGGCCGAGACGCCGCCTGCCGACCGGGCCAGGGCTCTGCTGCGGCTCGCCGACCGGGTCGAGGAGCACGCCGAGGAGGTCGCGTCCCTGGAGTCGGCCAACGTGGGCAAGCCGCTGCACATCGCCCGGGAAGAGGTGGGCTTCGCGGTCGACAACTTCCGCTTCTTCGCGGGTGCCGCCCGTGTCCTCGAAGGCAAGGCCGCCGGCGAGTATTCCCGCACCCACACCAGCTTCATCCGCCGCGACCCGCTCGGGGTCGTGGGCAGCGTGGCGCCGTGGAACTTCCCTCTGGTCATGGCCGCGTGGAAGATCGGGCCGGCTCTGATGACCGGCAACACCCTGGTGCTCAAGCCCAGCGAACAGACGCCGCTGACCGCGCTGAAGCTCGCGGAGCTGGCCGCGGACCTGTTCCCCGAGGGTGTCCTCAATGTCGTGACCGGGCACGGCGACACCGTGGGCGAGGCCATCACCCAGCACCCCCGCGTGCGCATGACGTCCCTCACCGGGGACACCGCCACCGGCAAGCGCGTCGCCGTCGCCGCGAGCGGGAACCTCAAGCGCCTCCACCTCGAACTGGGCGGCAAGGCACCGGTCCTGGTGTTCGAGGACGCCGACATCGACCTCGCGATCCGCAAGATCTGCGAAGGCGGCTACGGCAACTCCGGTCAGGACTGTATGGCCGCATCAAGGGTGTACGTGGCCGCGTCGATCCACGACGACTTCGCCGCGGAGCTGGCGAAGGCGGTCGGATGCGTGACGATGGGCGACCCGCGACTGCCGACCACCGAGATGGGACCGGTGATTTCGCAGGCCCACCGGGACCGCGTGGCCGGTTTCGTCGATCGTGCCGTCGAGGCAGGGGACGGCGACCTCGTCGTCGGCGGGCCGGCTGACGGGCCCGGCTTCTGGTACAAGCCCTCGCTCCTTGTGGGCGCGCCGCAACGGGGCGAGATCGTGCAGAAGGAGGTGTTCGGACCGGTCGTGACGACCACGCCCGTCGCCGACGAGGACCAGGCGTTCGCCTGGGCGAACGACGTTGAGTACGGGCTCGCCGCCTCCGTGTTCACCTCCAGCGTGTCCCGCTCGATGCGGGCGGCCAGGCGACTGCAGTTCGGCACGGTCTGGATCAACGAACACCTGCCGATCGTCTCGGAGATGCCGCACGGCGGCTTCAAACAATCGGGACACGGCAACGACATGTCCATGTACGCGCTCGAGGAATACACCGAGATCAAGCATGTGATGGTCAACCTCGCCGAGGGCTGACAGTTCCACTCTCCGCATCCCCTTAAGGATTCCGATGACCCACCACGCTCCTGACGGTCGAACCCTCGTCGTCAACATGTTCCGCATGCGGCCCGGCATCTCACCCGGCCGCTTCGCGGAGTTCTCCGCCACGATCGACCAGCCGCTGTGCCTCGCCCATCCCGATGTGGTGCGGCGCTTCGACGCCTACCGCGTGGGCGGCGCGGCCGCTGCCGAGCTCGGCGCCGACATCGTCGAGGTGATGGAGGTCAGCGACTGGGAGACGTGGGTGCGCGTACGCGACAACGACCCGTCGCTGCGCCCGGTCATGTCCGGCTTCGACGAGCTCGTCGACCCCACGTCCGTCCGCTCGTCCTTCGTCGTCCCGATCCTGGGAGGTCAGTAGCCATGTCACCGCGGTACGACGCCATCGTCATCGGAGCCGGTCACAACGGCCTGATCTCCGCCAACTACCTCGCCCGTGCCGGGCGCCGGGTGCTTGTGGTCGAAGCCCGCGACGTCGTGGGTGGGGCGTGTACGACCGAGCAACTCATTCCGGGTTCGCACTGGTCGTCGTGCGCCTTCATCCAGGGTCTGCTCCGGCCTGAGATCATCCATGATCTCGAACTCGAGCGGCACGGGCTGGAGATGTACCAGACCGAGGCCATGGAGGTCGTCATCTTCGAGGACGGCAGCCACATGTTCATGTGGAAGGACATCGACCGCACTCTCAAGGAGCTGGAGAAGTTCTCGAAGGCCGACGCGAAGTCGTTCCTGGACTTCGGCCTGCGGGTCAAGCAGTTCGCCTCGATCATCACGCCCTTCCTCATGCGGCCGCCGACCAGCCGCTCCGAGGTTCTGCGGGCCTTCGAAGAGACCGGCTGCGAGGACCTGTTCGACGAATTCGTGCTGTCCTCCACCAAGGACCTGCTGGACCGCTACTTCGAGTCCGAGCACATCAAGGGCCTGTTCACCTTCTTCGGAATGATCTCGGTCTGGGGCGGCCCTTCGACGCCGGGCACCGGTTACGTTTACGGTCACCACTCCGTCGGCGAGTTCAACGGGCACCTCGGCCAGTGGGGTCTGGTCAAGGGCGGCATGGGTGGCATCACCCAGGCCATGGCGCGGGCCGCGGAGGCCCACGGCGCGGAGATCCGCCTGAACGCCCCGGTCGACGAGGTCCTCGTGTCCGGTGGCCGTGCCCGGGGCGTTCGCCTCGCGACGGGTGAGGAGATTCTGGCGCCGGTCGTGCTGTCGAACGCCGATCCGGCTCGCTCCATGCTCTCCCTCCTGCCGAAGGGGACGATCAAGCCGGGCCTCGAGAAGGCGATACGCGAGTACGACAACCGCGGCTCGATGGCCCGCATCCACCTGTTGATCGACGAGCTGCCGGCCTACGTCGGGTTCGAGCCGGGCAGGGGGCCGCAGCACGAAGCGCAGCAGATCATGGGCGCGTCGGTCGAGAACTTCGAGCGAGCCTGGGAGGCGCAGCGCCGCGGTGTGCTGCCGGAGGAATACGTCATCGAGGCCATGATCCAGTCCACGACCGATCCCGGGCTGGCGCCGGAAGGCCTGCATACCATGACCCTGGGAGTGCAACAGCTGCCGTTCGAGCTCACCGGTACCACCTGGGACGATGCGCGCGACAAGTTCGCCGATGCGGTGCTGGAGAACTTGTTCCGCTACGCGCCCAACCTGCGCGAGCACATCCTGGACCGCGTTGTGATCACACCGCTCGACCTTGAACGTGACTACGGGCTGACGGGCGGCAACATCTTCCACGGGGCCATGTTTCTCGAGCAGCTCTTCGGCAACCGCCCCGCACCGGAACTCGCCGACTACCGCACCCCGGTGAAGGGCTACTACCTCTGCGGATCCGGCACACATCCCGGTGGCGGCGTGATGGGCGCCAACGGCCACAACGCGGCGAAGGTCGTGCTCGACGACCTCGTCGGTCGCCCATCGAACACAGCGGCGCCCGGCCGTACCAGTTCGCACCGCGGACTGCCCGACCGCGTGATGAGCACGAAGCTGGGCCGGGAGTTCGCCTACCGGGCGGCCCGCCAGTCGGCCCTGCGCCGGGTGGTCCAGTTGTTCACCCGAAGCGGCAACTGATCCGCCGATGGCCGCGATACCGGCCCCGGGCCCTCGCGGGTCCGGGGCCCCGCCCCCACCGAAGCCGAAGGAGACCGGATCGACACCTCGCTCGGCATGAGGGTGTTGTACGCCTACAACGCGTCGAACTACCGCATCACGCCGTCCGGAGTGGCTTTCGTCAGCTTTCGGTGGCGCGACGAGTGCTGCGCAGAACGGTCGCGCGCCTCTCGCGCACCGGAGCACAACTGATCGTGGTGCTCGAACCGAGCTGTTCCGCGGCATCGAGCCGAGACGCTCGCGAACTCCTGGGAACCCCGGAGGCTTGGCAAGTCGCCGACTGCGTGCCTACCTTCGCCGAAACGCTCCATTATCAGCTCGACAACGGCTGGGCACCACCAGCCAGCACACGTGCGGCCACCCGCCAGACGCACTGCCACGAGTACGCCGTCTTCGGAGACGGAACACGGCGTCGGGTCCTCGCCCGGCTCGGGAGCTTGTCCGTGGACCAGGCCTAGACGTGCTGCGCACTCGCGGGGCACTTCAATGTCGAGCGAGGTCACCACGACGTTTCGATGGCGGTCGCCGAGCCGGCCCTGACACCCGCCCTGCGCCGGACGCCCACGGACACCCCGGTCGTCGCCGGGATCGTCGCCGACGGCTTCAGCTGCCAGACCCAGATCGCTCATCTACAGGACGGCGGCCCGCCTGCCCGGCATCTCGCCGAGGTCATCGACGCAGCGATGGGCTCCAACCTGATGCACCCCAGCGAAGAGGACACACCTTGACCAGCACCGACCAGCCCCAGGATGGCCTTGAGCCCGTCCGCACTCAGCTCTTCACCGCGGGTCGCTGGACCGAAGCGTCCGACGGCGACCGCGCCGACGTTGTGGACCCGGCGACGGGCAAGACCGTGCACCGTCGCCGACGCGACTCCGGCGGACGGCCAAGCCGTCGCCGCCGCCGTGGCCGCGCAAGCCGACTGGGCGCGGCGACATCCTCCGCCGGGCTTATGAAGCGATCCTTAGCGACATCGAGCGGCTTGCGACGATCATGACACTCGAGATGGGCAAGCCGCGCGACGAGGCACGCGGTGAGGTCCGGTATGCCGCCGAGTTCTTCCGGTGGTTCTCCGGGGAGGCGGTGCGGCTCGACGGCCACTTCGGACACACCCCCGACGGGGCGTCGCGCGCCATGGTGCTCGCTCAGCCCGTCGGTATGGTGCTGAAACCAGCGCCGCAGACGCTGCTGTCCAGCCTGGCACTCGCGGCAATTCTCGTCGAGGCAGGCCTGCCCGACGGCGTCCTCAACGTGGTCACCACGATGCGAGCAGGAGATCTCGTCGAGCCGATACTCAAAGGCGGAGACATCCGCAAGCTGTCGTTCACCGGCTCCACCGCGGTCGGTCGGCTGCTGCTGGAACAGGCCGGGTCCGCCGTGGTGAAGACCTCGATGGAGCTCGGCGGGAACGCACCGTTCACCGTCCTCGACGACGCCGACCTCGATCGCGCGGTCGAGGGGGCGTTGGCCGCCAAGACACGCAACATGGGGGAAGCCTGTACCGCGGCGAACCGCTTCTTCGTCCACGAGTCGGTGGCCAAGGACTTCGCGCGCAAGCTCGCGGAACGCATGGGGGCCCTCGTCGTCGGCCCTGGGCTCGAACCCGCGACCCAGGTGGGGCCACTGATCGACGCGCCGAGTCTGGCGAAGGTGAGTGCGCTCGTCGACGACGCCGTCGGTCGAGGAGCACGCTGCGTCGTCGGCGGTACCCCTGTGAACACACCGGGGTACTTCTTCAACCCCACCGTCCTGGTCGACGTGCGGCCCGACAGCGAGCTGTGCGGCACCGAATCTTCGGGCCGGTCGCGGCCGTCCAGACCTTCAGCGACGTCGATGAGGCCGTCCGCCGGGCCAATGACACGGAATGGGGGCTCGTCGGCTACGTCTTCGCCCAGGACGTGGACCGGGCGTTCGCCATTTCGGAGGCGCTCGAGGTCGGCATGGGGGGACTCAACGCGGGCGTGGTCTCGAACCCGGCGACGCCGTTCGGCCGGGATCAAGCAATCCGGACTCGGACGCGAGGGCGGCCGGCAGGGGATTGAGGAGTTCCTCGAGCAGAAGCTCATCGTCATGCCTCACCGACGCACGTACTCGACGCGCCCTATGTACTCCAAGTACCCGTTCCGCACGCCAATGAGTGGTCGCCGAAAGTTCGAAAGGGAGGAGCAACGATGAGGGTCGCACTGATCCAGATGAATGCGAGCGGGGACCGACGGTCGAATCTCGCCAATGCCGGACGGATGGTGCGGGAGGCTGCCGACCGAGGCGCCCGACTGGTCGCGCTGCCGGAGTTCTTCGGAGTGTACGGTCCACCGGACGTCATGCGACAAGCGCGGGAACCCCTCGACGGGCCCACCGTGAGCTGGGCCCGGGAGCTCGCCGCGGAACTCGGGATCGACCTCATCTCCGGTTCCTTCGTCGAGCGCCGTCCGGATGGTCAGGGGCTGTACAACACCTCGGTCCACGTCGATCCGCGTGGTGACCTCCGCGCCGTCTACCGCAAGATCCATCTGTTCGACGCGACCATTCCCGGTGCCGAGACGCGGGAGTCCGCGCTCTTCGACCACGGAGACCAGGCGGTGGTGACTACGGCGCAGGACGGCACCACGGTGGGATTGAGCGTCTGCTACGACATCCGTTTCCCTGAGCTCTACCGGGCCCTCGCCGGGCACGCCCGGATACTCGTCAAGGTGGCGGCGTTCCCCGAAAGCACGACCCGTGACCATTGGCCGACCCTGCTGCGCGCCCGCGCGATCGAGAACCAGGCGTTCATGCTGGGATGTTCACAAGTCGGCGCGCACGACTGGGGGAGGAGTTCCGGAGGGCGGTCGATGATCTGCGATCCGTGGGGCCTGGTCCTGGCACAGGCGAACGACACGGTTGGCCTTGTAGTGGCCGATCTGGACTTCGACCACCAGGACTGGGCCCGACAGGCACTTCCGAACCTCGCGAGTCGTCGTCCCTTCGCCGCCCCTGTCGACTGACCGACGGTCACCCACGGCGAGAGACAGTCCGAACACCGCATCGTCCCCGGTGATACCGCCGCATCGCAGTATCACCGGGGACGACGCCTGCCGTGCGTCGGCACATCCGTGGATGTACCGGGCCCGGTCATCCGGCGTCGAGCGGTGCGTGGGAGGCTGCCCGGGATGTGGCGGATGCCTGAGCGGGTTCCGAGGGGTGGTCCAGGGACGTTCGGAACGTTTCTCGGACCTGGGTAAGGGCGATCAAACCGACCGCGCAGCCGACGATGACGTAGATCGACACGCTGTAGATCGATCCGGTATTCGCGTACAGGGCCGCGGCGATGGCTCCTGCCGGGGCTCCGAACAGGACCGAGGACATCTGGTAACTCATGGAGGCACCGCTGTAGCGCACCTCGGTGGGGAAGAGTTCGGCGAGGTAGCTGGACTGCACCGCGAAACTGGCCGCGTGGCAGATGCTCCAGCCGAGCGCCACCGCGACGATGACACCGATCAGCGAACCGGTCGAAATGAGCCAGTAGAACGGCAACGCCAGGATGAGCCAGCCGAAACCACCGATGGCGTACACCGGTTTCCGCCCGATCTTGTCGGACAGCATGCTGAAGGCGATGTAGGTGGGGATGCTCAACAGCGAGCCCACCATGCCGGCCATCAACACCCAGGAAGCGGGCTTGCCGAGCGTGTCCGTGACGTAGGTGCCGAAGTACGAGTTCAACCCGTAGGAGCCGACGGCGAATGGTGCTTGCATCACGATGCTCAGCACCAGCACCTTCCAGTGGTTGCGCAACAGCGCTCCGAGGGGGAAGGAGCCGTGGCCTTTGCCGCGGGCCTTGGAGGCGATGAAGACCTGGGAATCCATGATCCTCAGTCGGACGTAGAGGCCGATGAAGATGAAGGCGCCACCGATGAGGAAGGCAACCCGCCAACCGCCACGCTCGAAGCCGTCACGCCCCACGACGAGCAGCGTCAGTTGCAGAACCGCATTGGAGAGGAAGAACCCGATCGGGTTGCCCAGTTGGGGGAACAAGCCGTAGAGGCCGCGTTTCCCCGGGGGCGCGTGCTCGACTGCCAGCAACGCCGCCCCGCCCCACTCCCCGCCGAGCCCGAAACCCTGGCACAGACGGAGGACGGTGAGGATGACGGGCGCCGCGAGGCCCAGGGAATCGTAGGTGGGCAGAACGGCGATGCCCAGCGTCGCGCCACCCATGAGCACGAGGGTTGCCGTCAGACTGGTCTTCCGGCCGAGCTTGTCACCGTAGTGACCGAAGACCGCAGCGCCCACGGGACGAGCCACGTAGGCCACGCCGAAAACGGCGAACGACTCGATCGTCGCGCTGGCGGAATCGCCCTGCGGGAAGAATATATGGGGAAAGACGATCGAGGAGCACAGCACGAAGAGGAAGAAGTCATACCATTCGATCACTGTGCCGACCATGCTTGCGAAAGCGATGCGTTTCAGCGGTGTGCCGTCTTGCGCTTGTGTTGCTGACATTCTTCTCTCCGGCCTTGAATTCGGGTGAGCGGGAACCGGCCGCACCGCGTGCGCTGCCGCCCATCGGACGTACTGCCGCCAGGGGAGCCCGCGGACTACGACGCTGCGGTGCTGGCGATCGTGAACGGATCCGCCGCGGCGGTGCGTTGCTGCCGGTCCGCGGCGCAGGCGACCGGGCGTGCGAGTTCGTAGGAGAACGGCTCGTGCTCCTCACGCACGGTCACCGTGGTGTAGCCCCGGAGTGAGAGTGCTTCGCGTTCGGCGTCGTCGACGCGCTCGGAGACCAGTACCGCGGTACCGCTGGCGTCGATGCGGGGCGCGCTGATCGCTTCCTGTATCTCCATGCCTCGGTCGACGACGTTGGACAGCACCTGGGTGACCGCGCTGATGATCCTCCTGCCGCCGGGTGCGCCCAGAGCGATGGTCTGCTCACCGTCGATGCGGCGAGCGATGAGCGGGCCCATGTTGGCCAGCGGGCGTTTGCCCGGGGCGATGGAGTTCGCGGCACCGGGAGAGGCGTTGAACCACGCCATCGCCGAGTCGAACAGCAGGCCGGTACTCGGTGGGACGATCTTGTTGCCGAAGGCGTTGGCCGCCGTGTGAGTGCAGGAAACCGTCATTCCGTCGGCGTCGATGACCGAGAAGTGGGTTGTGCCATGATCCAAGTTCAATGTGCCACCGGAGGATGTGACGGCATGGGGCGGCGTCTCGCCGCTCTGCGGCCAGGGATCGTGCACGGCGCGGCCGGCGAATTCCTCCCACGGCGGGACCCCGCCCGGAGCCGTCCAAGGGGTCATCTCCTCCGCACCGATGCGGTCCGCGAGGGCACCGGTGTAGGACCTGCTCAGCAAGGTCCGCAGGGGAACGCGTACGAAATCCGGATCGCCCAGCCAGTGGTACCGGTCGACGAACGCACGCCGGGCGGCCTCGGCGATCAGGCGCAAGCGGTCCGCACCGGCGTTCCCGAGGTCGAAATGTTCGAGCAGGGCGAGGATTTGCAGTTCGGTCCACGCACCGCACGGCGAGGCCGGTGCCAGCACCTCCCAGTCGCGGTAGCGCAACCGCAGCGGTGCCCCGATGACCGGACGGTACGAGGCGAGGTCCTGCTCGGTCAGGACACCACCCAGATCCGCGAAGGCGTCGCCGATGGCCTTGGCCACGGGGCCTTCGTACAGGCCGGCTCGTCCTTGCTCGGCGATGCGTTCCAGCGTCGAGCCGAGGTCCGGTTGCCGCAGCAGGGGACCGGTGCCCAGCGACGCCTGGCCATGGTGGGCGGGCACATGCGGCAGACCCTGTTCGGTGAGGAAGATACGCGCGGCGTCGGGATGGGCACGCAGCCCCGGGAGGGCGGCCAGGGTCTGGAGTGAGTGGTAACTGTCGACGACGAACCCGTGGTGGGCCACTTCGATGGCGGGTGCGAAGACCTGGGTGCGGGGCAGCCGTCCGAGCTCTTCGTGGGCCGCCAGCAGCCCCGCCATCGTGGCCGGCACACCACAGGCGAGAGGGCCTTCCACGTTGGCGTCGTCCTTGACCGCGGACACCGCGACCAGGCGGGTCCCCTCGGGCCGATCGGTGAGGGTGAACATGTCCGGCCTGGCCCCCTTGGGCGCCCGTGCCGGAAACTCGATGGACCAGTCCCGGCTGCGCACCGGGTCGTGGACGAGCATGAACCCGCTCCCGCCCAGCGTCGTCTCGGTGGGTTCGACGACACCGGCGACGAGGCCGCAGGCCACGGCCGCGTCCACGGCGTTTCCCCTGCTTCCAGCATCCTCAGCGCGGCATCAGTGGAGTGAGACCTGGCGGCTGCGATGACGGCGCCGTTGCCGCGTGCCGGGCGTCGATCCACCCATTGTGCACCGCGGCGCATATCAGGCATCTGCGATCTCCCCGGCCTGGCGTGTCCCGGCGGTCCCGGGTACGGCCGGTGGAACGCTTTGACGGGCAGGCGTCGTCACGAACGACTCCTTTCACGGCAAGGGGCAACTTGCCGGATATCAGTGCTACTGAGCTGGGGCGTTGCACTGCTCGGCTCATCTCGTCAAGGAAAGGAGCAGCGCGTTGATTTGGCCGCTACGGCGCGAATTGATAGCGACGAGTGAAGCAGTAGGCGGTTGTCGAGGGCAATGTGCAGGTGGTCCGCTACCGTGTCGCCAAATTGTGCATCCGTCACAGTGCGAGTGCACCGGATGGGCCCGGTGGAGCACGGCCGGCGTGGGTGTCACAGCAAGCATGTCCCCGGCTTCGCCGTGTCGCTGGTCTGGGCGACATCAACGGACACCACGGTCGGCAGTGACGTCAGCGATCCGACGCCCACCACCGGCTCGTACGTCCCCGCGCTCGGCGAGACCCGCGTGCTCACCGTGAGCTTCCCGCCCGACAGCGTCATGGTCGGCCCCGATTTGGACCCCGCCGCCGCCCAAGCGGAACAGCTGCACATCCTGCCCGGGCTGGCCGAACTGTTCGAAACGGACGACCCCGGCGTGCACCGCACCGATTCCGTCGACTACCGCGTCGTGCTGAACGGGCACTTCGTCCTCGATCTGAGCGACGGACGGACCGCGCAGCTCACGGCCGGAGACGTCGTCGTGCAGAACGGAACCCGGCACGCCTGGCGCAACCCTGGCATGGACCCCGCCACGACGCTGTTCGTCCTGGTCGGCGTCCCATGTACCGCACATGCCCGGGACGGGCAACACACCGACAACCGGCCGGAGGAGCAGTCATGACCGCCGCAACGATGCGCGCAGCGCGCATGCACGCCGTAGGCAAGGCGATGGAGATCGAGAACCTGCCCGTTCCCGAACCTGGACCGGGCGAGGTTCGCGTCTCGGTACGGGCCTGCAACGTCGTGCCCAACCTGGCCAACGTGTTGAGCAACTGGACCACCTGGTTCCCCCAGAACCCGCTGCCGACCCTGCCGGCCGTCTTCGGCCTGGACCCGGCGGGCATCGTCGACGCCGTAGGCCCGAACGTCGAGGGCGTCGACGTCGGCGAGCGCGTTTACGTCAATCCCGGCCGCGTCTGCACCACATGCCGGTCATGCCGTGACGGATACATGACCACCTGTGAAAGTTTCTGCTTCGCCGGCTACTTCGGGTTCACGCCGTCCTCACCCCAACTGCTCGACCGCTATCCCGGTGGCCTCGCCGAGTACATGATCGCTCCGCAGTACGCCCTGGTCAGGCTGCCCGACGATCTCGCATTCGAATCAGCCGCCCGGTTCGGCTACCTCGGCACCATGTACGCCGCCCTGCGCAAGCTGGCCCCGGAACCGGGCAGTCCCCTGCTGGTCAACGGCATCAACGGCACCCTTGGAATCGGCGCGGCTCTGCTCGCCCCGCACATGGGAGTGACCAAGATCTACGGCACCGGACGCGATCGCGCCCTGCTCGACCGCGTCCAGGCCCTCTGTCCGGGTCGCATTGAGACCCACTCCCTACACGACGGTCCCGTCGACGACTGGATCGCGGAGGAGACCGGCGGCCGAGGCGTTGACATGTACATTGACGCCCTCGGTCCCGGGGCGCCCCACAGTACCTTCCTCGGCGGAATGCGGTCTCTGGCCCGCGGAGGGCGCGCGGTCAACATCGGGGCGATCGCCGGCGAGGTGCCCATCGACGTCCACTCCATGATGGATCAGCAACAGTCCCTCATCGGCTCATGCTGGTTCACGCCCAGCGAGGGACAGGCCATGTCGGACCTGACTGCGGTCCACGCGCTCGACCTGTCTGTGTTTGAACACCGCCAGTACCCCCTCGACGCGGTCAACGAGGCGATCTCCCAAGTCGACAACAGCGGAGCGGGCGGCTTTACCAACTTCGTCGTCTGCCCAGCGAGCTAGCGCCCCAGTCACGATTCTCCATTTGCCCTGGTCAGGGGCCCTGTTTTGGGACCCATGCCGACCTCAGGTCTGGTGGCCATGACCTTCCGGTCCGGGGATGGGGAACATCCAGAAGTCGCCGTGCTTCTCCCACGATGAGGAGAACGAGGGTGGTCGGACGTTTCTCCGGCCCCCTTCCGATGGGCTGGGCCGCCACCGCGGCCAGGAACGCGTGGGCAAGCATGGCCAGGGTGATATGCCGATAGCAGCCCGGATACCGGCGGACCTCGTACTGATCCAGGCCGCACTCGTTCTTCACGGTCTGGTCGGGTAGGACCGCCGCATTGCTGCGGCGGTCCCCCTCAGAGTGTGGGGCCCATTGTCCGAGCACACCGCTCAAGCAAGCCCCGAGGGCTCGCAGGCGTCCGAGGGCGCTGGCTTGTGTCTGACGTCGCCCGGCCCAGTAGTCGGTGAGGGCTGACCTGGCGGTACGCCGACGGCGGCGTCGCCCCGGCTTCGCTAGCCATCGGGATCCGTGCCTTCGACGGCCGTGAGTACGTGCTGGAGTGCGGTTTCACCACCGACTATGCGCTGGTCTGGGCCGCCCTCGGTTAACGCCATGGCAACCTCGTTCGGCTCAGTCGGCACATCCGCCTCCCCACCATGACGAGATCCGCGCACTGGTCGGCTACTGTTGGTTCGGAAAGGCCCGACGGTGGGAAACTCACCGGGTGGCGATGTGGCATCTGAGGATGCGACCGCATGAGGGATTCGGACCGCGACACGCAGCAAGGGCGGGCAGGTCATCAGCAGCCGACCCTGCCGGGGGCGCACCTGCGAACGCTCCGCGCCATGAGCGACGGATTCCTGACCGTCGACGGTGACTGGAGGATCACCTTCGCCAACGACGCGGCCGAACGTCTCCTGGGTAAGGGCCGGTCCGTCGTCGGGACCGTCCTGTGGGAGGTCGCCGGGAGCCGGTTGTCTTCCTTGGAAACACAGTGCCGGCGGACCCGTGCCGAAGGCAGACCGACTGGTTTTCACCTGCGCTGGCCGGTCGGCCGGCGCCTGTACCACGTACGGCTCGCGCCCGCCCCCGGCGATGGGCTGGCGGTTTCCTTCGCCGATGTCACCGACGAGAGTCCGCCAGAGGGGCTGATGGCGGACGTACGTACGGACCGGATGAGCGAACTGACGTTGGCGCTCGCTGAAGCGGTGGCATCCGCGGACGTGGTCCGGGCCGTCGCGGAGCACGTCCTGCCGCCGTTCGGCGCCGCTGGTCTGATCGTGGAGTCCCTTGAGGAGGGTTATCTCCGCGTGGTCGGTTCCGTGGGATACACCCAAGATTTCCTGCGCCGCGTCGATGGACTGCCACTTGCGGCCAACAGCGCGGTCACCGATGCCCTCCGCACCCGTATCCCCCGGTTCATCGAGTCGCCCGCCGACTTCGTCAGTCTGTACCCCGAACTCGATGCCGTGGTGATGGCGTCACCGAAGCAGGCGTGGGTGTTCCTGCCCCTCATCGCCTCCGGGCGCGCGGCCGGGTGCTGTGTCGTGTCTTTTTCCCGTCCCCGGTCCTTCAGTGAGGACGAACGCACTCTGCTCACCGCCGTCAGCGGGCTGGTCGCCCAGGCGCTGGAGCGGGCCCGTTTGTACGATCTGGAGCATGCCCGTGCGCGGGCACTCCAGCGTGGCCTGCTTCCTACGGCTCTGCCCTCTGCTGCCGCGGTGTCCGCTGTTGCCCGCTACCTGCCCGCAGGCAGGGGTGACGCCGTCGGAGGGGACTGGTATGACCTCATCCAGCTCTCGGGAGACAGGGTGGCCCTGGTGGTCGGTGATGTCATGGGGCACGGCATCACCGAAGCCGCCACCATGGGGCGACTGCGCACGGCCGTGCGCACGCTCGCCGATCTGGACATGGAGTCGGACGAACTGCTCGGCCGCCTGAACGAGCTCATCCGCGATCTCGGCCCCGACGTCTTCGCGACCTGCCTGTACGCCGTGTTCGACCCGGTCACCAGGGTCTGCTCCTACACACTGGCCGGGCATCCTCCGCCGGTCGTTGTCCATCCCGACGGCACGGTCCACTGCCCCGTCGGGACTGTCGACCCGCCGCTGGGTGCCGCCGAGCCGCCCTTCACCCTTCACGACCTGCACTTGCCGGAACAGAGCCTGCTGGTGCTCTGCACCGACGGCCTTGTCGAGTCCGCGGCCCGGGACATCGATCAGGGGCTGGCGCAGCTCCAGCAGATCCTGGCCTCCGCCGTAGCCGGCGCCTCATATTTCTCCACCCCTCAGAACGACGACGACACCTGTCGTCTCGACCAGCTGTGCGACACAGTGGTCTCCACGCTCCTGCCGAACGGTGAGCAGACGAACGACGACGCCGCCCTGCTCATCGCCCACACCCGGGGAACGCCCGCCGACCATGTCGCCTCCTGCTCCCTGCCCGAGGATCCCCGCGCAGCGGGTCAGGCACGTGACTACGTCCGCGAGCAGCTCACCGCCTGGGGACTGGACGACCTGACGCTGACCACCGAGCTGCTGGTCAGCGAATTGATCAGCAACGTCGTCCGGCACGCCACGGGCCCGTTGCGTCTGCGCCTCCTGCTGAGTCGGTCACTCATCTGCGAGGTCTACGACGGGAGCCACACCACACCCCGCATCCGCCGCGCCGGGTACGCCGACGAAGGCGGCCGGGGCCTGCAACTGGTAGCCGCACTCTCACAGCGGTGGGGGACTCGCTACCTCCGCGACGGCAAGTGCATCTGGGTGGAGCAGGACCTTGTGGATGGCGAAAAATACGTCCAGCCTGGTGAGAAGTGTGTTTCTGCCTGGTGAGCTGCAGCGCGTGCGGTGGGGAGTTTGGGCCTGTGCTGGGTGTGACTTCGGGCGTATACTGTGCATATGCGACGCCCGGTCATGATGCCAGATCCCAGGCACCTCGGGACGCAGAGGCCGAAAAGGGCGGACTCCTTTACTCGGCTGATTGTGCGTCAGCGCGACCTGGGAGAACGGACCGGAGCACGCCGCTCAGGCTCGACCCGACTGGGGGTCAAGGGGTCGCAGGTTCAAATCCTGTCGTCCCGACCAGCGTTTTCGCAGGTCGGAGGCCGTTTCCGTGGGTAGCGGAAGCGGCCTTAACCGTTTCCGGGCTGGGAGCAATGGGGAGCCCTCCGGGAGCCCTCGTGCTCCCAACTCGCAGACGTGTCAACGGTGCCCGATTCGTCCGTCACCCGATCCGGTAGACCTACAGCGCCGTACCGCGCCCCTGCGCGCCGTCGTCAACCGTAGGCCCCTGGCGTCACCCTATTGATTTCGGATGCTCTGGGCATCGAGAGGCATAAGGCCCCTTGTCGGCTCCCGACCCCCCTTTCGGGGTGGGAGCACGGAGCCGCGCTCCCCATGCGACAGGGGAACGGAGGGCTGCTGGTGATCTCTCCGGGTCGGTTTCCGCAGGCGGTGGGCACGCGGGCATCCTGGTCGCCGTAGGCGGCCTGCGCCAAGGAGCGGTAAAGCCCCTTGGTGTTTGCCGGCAGATGGGGCACTCCCAGGGCGCGAGCGCCGTATCCGGCTCTGTGGCGCCGCAGCGAGACAGTCCGCAGAGGTGTCTCGCTGGAAGAAAAAGTGTGCCAAGCGGGCAAGAGCGATGGCATCGGTGAGTGAGCCTGGCGCGCTGATCGACGAGAACCCTATGCCGACGTTGCCTTTGCCGGAAACCTCATCCGTGTAGGTCACGCCACACGTTGATATTCGCGGAGGATTGTGGGTGCCGATAAAACATCCGGCCTGGTCATGCGGCACGTCCGTACTCGTGGAGGGTTCCGCCGAGTCGGTCTCGTCGGTCGATTTTCAGGTGGGCGAGTTGGGCTTGTTGGGTGATGGGTGCGGGTAGTGGGCGGCATGGAGCGGCTTGTTCCAGGGCCCTGTGCGGGCGGTGCTCGTTGTAGAAGGATTCGTACTCGCGCAGTGCGTGGAGGAGGTGGCTCTGGTTCCAGATCAAGGTCCGGTCCAGGAGTTCGGTGCGGCAGGTCTGTATCCAGCGCTCCATGACCGAGTTCATCCGTGGTATCCGAATACCGGTGGTGACGACCTTGAGACCGGCATCGGCCATGAGGACGTCGAAGGAGTTGTGAACTTCGAGTCCCGGTCGCGGATCAGGAACCGTGCCCTCGCACCCGCGTCCTCGAGATCCATCAGCAGGTTGCGTCCGAGCTGCACGATCCACTCCGCGGTGGGGTGTGCCGTGGCGCCGAGGATCCGGATGCGACGGGTGGTGTGCTCGATGACAGCGAAGACGTAGAGGCGCGCCCCCGTCAGAGTGCGGACTTCGAACAGATTGCAGGCGAGAAGAGCCTTGGCCTGGCTGCGGAGAAAGTCGGCCCAGGTGGTGCTCTGCCGTGCGGGTGCGGGCGGGACGCCATGCTCGCGGAGGATCTCCCAGACAGTGGAGGCGGCGACCCTGATCCCCAGTGCGGCGAGTTCGCCGTGGATCCGGCGATATCCCCACGAGGCATTTTCCCTGGCCAGGCGCAGGGTCAGGGCGCGGATCGATCGGATGGTGCGTGGGCGTCCGCGTCGCTTGGGTACGCAGGTCGTGGCATGGCGTCGCCTGAGCAGATTGCGATGCCAGCGCAACACTGTGTCGGGGCGGACCAGCAGCAGAAGGTGCCGCAGTCTGTCTTTGGGGAGGTGGTGGAGCAGGCCGGCGAGGATGGCGCGGTCGCTGTCGGTGAGGGCCGGTTTGCCGACCTGGCGCTGGAGGACGAGCAGTTGGTGCCGGAGTACGAGGATCTCGATGTCCTTGTCTCTGTCGCTCATCGGCAGGAGGCGTAGGAAGGCAAGGGCGTTGGTCGCGGTGAGGTAGGCCAGGCGCAGCAGCACGACAGATCATGATGCCGCCAGGACCCTGAGCGGGTGAAGGCACCCGGCGTGAAGGTCGAGGAGAACTGGAGATCCGCGATCAGTCTCCCGATCTGCGTGGATGATTTATCGGCACCCGCAGTGCCACCATGGGTGGCACCCCTGGTCGCCCCGGCGGTCGACCTGTCCATCCTCGGCCTGCTGCTCGGTATCCGGTACCTCGCCCTGCACGGTGCACCGGTGGACCAGTTGCGTCCGGCCCGGCGGTTGCTGGTGCTCTCCAGCGGCATGACCCTGGCACTGAACACGGCCGACCCGCTGATCGCAGGAGACCTGGGCAAGGCCGCCTTCGACGCGGTCGGCCCAGTCCTTCTGATCGGCTGGGCCGAGGTCGGACCCGGACTCCTCCACGCACTCGCCACCACAGCGACGTGGTCAAGGAGCTGACGGCCCGTGGGTGTAAGCGGGTGATGACCGGCGTCTACCTTGAGCAGCCCGGCCCACACTCCACGCCCGACAACCCCGTCCTGGTGTCGATCCAGGTGTTCCCGTTCCCAGATGCGGCCACGGCCGAGGACATGTACAACTACATCAACGGCGGCGCACGCTGGAATCTCACCACGTGGTGCACCCAGAGCGGGGTGGGCGCCAAGCCGTGTATCCCCGGCATCAGCCACGGCTTGCGTTACGAGTCCAACCAGATTTCTCACCGTTATGTGATTGCTGCCGTGGCTGACCGCACAGACCTCAGCAACGACCGCTCCATCGCCCCCTGGCTCAGCTCGGCAGCAGGCGAGGCAGCCAACTCGGCTGGCCCACAGAACCAGAGCGGCCAGTGAACTCGTTTCATCCTGATTCATGCAGGTCGGCGGGGCTGGCGTGAGTCTCGTCAGGGGCGCTCGTGCTGGTCAGGGGCTGCTCTTCAGTCCGTGATCGTCTGCGGGCCGCGGAGGGTCTCGCTTCGAGTGAGGACCAGGAGGGCCCGGCCGAGGTGGGTCGCCTGCTCGGGGGGAGGCGGGCAACCTGCAGCACATGACGTACGTCGTGCGGAGCCTGCCCGGCGGTTGAGCCGCCGCCCCGTCACTGCCGTGTCTCCCAGCGCACCGCCTCGTCAAGGACAAACCGGGCCCCGTCGAAGTCCGCCAGACGGGCGGCGACGGTGCGTGCGGCGAGGTGCTCGGGCAGGGCGGCCGAGAACTTCAGGCCCTGTACGGCGCGGGGGTTGACCTCGGGTAGGACCAGGCGGTCGGCGAGGTCGGCGCGGGCAGCCTGCCAACTCTGCGGTGTCGTTGCCGCACTGAGGCGGATCCGGGCGTCGTCGGGCTGTTGTACGGGGTCGGCGAGGGCCCCGAGGGAGGCGATGAGAGTGGCGTTGGCGCGGAAACCGGCCCAGGTCCACCACTCGAGTTTGTCGCCCTCGCGGAGCAGGAGTGTCCCGTGCGCGTCGACGTGCGCGGCGCGGTTCTCGCGGAGTTCGGCGAGGCGTGCTTGTGCGCGCCGGGTGAGGCGGACGGGCGGGTTCGCGCCGAGGAGTACGTCGCGCATGGCGCGGGTGAGCGGGAAGGAGAGGCCGCTGAGCCCGTAGCTGTCCCAGCGGGCGCGGCCGCCGCCTTCGGCGGGTTCGACGAAGGCACGTCTGCGGTTGAAGTCGACATGGCCGACCTGCCAGCTGCGTCCGCCGAGGAGCAGCAGGCGCGGCCCCTCACGCTGTTCGAGCAGAAGCCGGGGGTCGATGGTGCCGAGGTCCTTGCGGCCGAAGTAGACGGTGAACTGCGGCGGGGCGGTGAAGGCCGCGGTGAGGGCCATGAAGTGGCGGCGGCCGAAGTGCTTCTCGGCCTGGGGGCCGATGAAGAGGAGCCCTTCGTCGGTGTCGAGGAAGCCCCCGCCGACCAGGTACTTCATGATCGGCGTCGCGCTCCTGTCGAAGGGGGCGAGACCGTTCCACTCCTCGTGCCAGGTGCGGTCGCCGAGTGTGTGCTGCTGCAGGGCCGCGGCGAGAATCTGCTGGGCGACGAGGTGGCGCGGCTGTGGCGGCGGGACGACGGGCTCGATCCAGTGGCGGCCCCACAGCAGGAGCAGTGCTGCGGCTTTCAGGAGGGCGGCCTCTTCGGTGGCGAGGAAGAGGGCATTGCGTATGGTCCCGGTGCGCCGTCCCGTGCGGCCCAGGCGTTGCAGGAAGGCGGCGACGGTGTCAGGCGCGCCGATCTGGATGACCCGGTCCAAGTCACCCACGTCGATGCCGAGTTCAAGGGTCGAGGTGGAGACGATCACGCAGTCGCGGGCCTCGGCGAAGGCTTCTTCGGAGCGGCGCCGCTCGTCGAGGGAGAGGGAGGAGTGGGAGAGATGCGTCGTCACGCCGCGGAGGCGGAGTTTTTCACCGAGTTCCTCGACCGATGCGCGGGAGTCGCAGAAGACGAGACGCTTTTCGCCGCCGTGGAGGAGGGAGATGAGTCTGGCCGCGTTGTCGAGGGAGCCCACGTAGTCGAGTTCGATGTCGCCGGGTGGTGGGGTGTTTCCTTCGGGCGCCTTGAGATGAACGCCGGGTGCGACGACGCGGCCCGTGCGCTCGTGTGGTTGTGCCCCTTGCAGCCAGTGCAGCAGGTCCTCGGGGTTGCCGACGGTGGCGGACAGACCGATGCGCTGGATGCGCCGCCCTACGAGGCGCTCGAGGCGTTCGAGCACGGCGAGCAGGTGCCAGCCGCGGTCGTCCGATGCAAAGGCGTGCACCTCGTCGACGACCACGGCCCGCACCCCGCCGAGTATGTGCTTGTGGTCGGTCTTCTTGCTGATGAGCTGCGCTTCGAGAGATTCGGGGGTGGTCAGGAGGATGTCGGGGCTTTCGACCCTCATCCGCTTGCGGGCGGATTCCCTGGTGTCGCCGTGCCACAGCCCTGCCGTACGGCCCAGCCATCCCGCGTAGGTCTCGAGGCGCGGTTCGAGGTTGTTGAGGAGAGCTTTGAGGGGGGCGAGGTAGAGCACCGACGTGCCCTGCCAGTCGCTGTTTTCCATGGCCGCGAGCAGCGGGAAGGAGGCCGCCTCGGTCTTGCCGCCCGCGGTAGGGGCGAGCAGCACGGTGTCCTCGCCGTCCATCAGCGGGTCGATGGCGGCCTTCTGCAGGGGGCGCAGGTCGGGCCAGCCGAGGGTGTTGACGATGTGGTGCAGGAGTACGGGATGCAGGCGATCCACCGCATCTGGGCGCTCCGCCCGGTCCGATGCCATCACAGCTCCAGGCCGATGTCGTCGGCGGCCGCCGCGTTGCGTTCTACATCCGTCAACTCGTTCCGGGAAACGGTGAGTTGGTAGTGGATCCGCGGGTCGAACTCCTCGAACTGGTCGATCCGGTCGAGGACGTCCCCGACGAGCTTCTTCAGGAAGATCCGCGGGGCGACGCCGACCTTCCCGCCCAGGTGCCCGCCGACGGCCTTGGCGAGGTCGCCGATGTAAGCCTCGTCGGCCACCTCCCGGATCCGTACCGGATCGCCTGCTCCGGCGGCGTACAGGTCCCGGACCTTAAGCCCGAGCTGGACGAGGCGCTCCCCGGTGAAGCCCGGCAACCGGATCTGTACGGCGCGCGGGTTGTCGAAGCGCGGGTCGGTCGAGAAGTCGGTGGCGAGCCGCTGCGCGAGGGGGCGAGTCGCTGCACACCCTGCGGCCCGTCGTAGAAGGCCGGGGTGCCGGTGATCACCAAATAGAGGCCGGGGAACCGTCCGGAGTGCACCTCGTCGATGAGCTGGCGCAGCGCGTTGAGGGCCTTGTCGCGGCCGTCGGAGCGGACCCGCTGCAGCGTCTCCACCTCGTCGAGTACGACGACGAGGCCGGCGTGACCGGTGTCGCGCAGGACAGTGAGGAGTCCTTGGAGGAAGCCGAGGGCTCCGAAGTGGTCGAGGTCACCACGCACCCCGGCCGCCTTGCGCGCCGCGGCGGACACGTGTGGCTGGCCGCCGAGCCAGGCGAGGACGGCGGCGGCCGATGTATCGTCGCCGGCTTCGAGCGCCTGTCGGTAGCCGCGCAGCGCGGCGGCGAAGGCCGGCGCGTGCCGGGAGACCTCGGCGAGCCGTGCCGACATCAAACGGTCCACGGCGTCGGCGAGCGCGTCCTTGGCGACACCGTCGGCAAGGGCGTCCTCCTCCAATGCGTAGAACCAGCCGTCGACAACCTGCTGAAGCGCGCTGGGTGGAAAGGCCGCGGTGGTGAGCCGCTCGATGAGCCGTCGGTAGACGGTTTCGAGCTTGTGCAGCGGCGTCTCGTTCTCCGACACCTGGATCTCGCAGACGGCGAACCCGCGGGCCTTGCCGCGCTCGGCGAGCCACCGGGTGAAGAACGTCTTGCCGGAGCCGTACTCGCCGCGCACCGCTTTGAAGACAGAGCCGCCGCCTGCGACGGTTTCCAGCTCCTCGTCCAAAGCGGGGGTGAACCGGTCGAGGCCGGTCGCGAGCAGATCGAGCCCCTGCTCGGGCACGGCTCCCCGCCGCAGTGCGTCCACGACGCCTCGTCGCCGTACGGCGCTGACCTGACCACGTACGTCATTCACGGGCACCATCCTCGCAAACCTGACCCTCCTGCTGCCCGGGAGTCGGTGTGCGCGAGGAGTTCGGTACCGCGATCGCAGGGCCGAAAGGCCCCTGTGCGCGATGAGCGGAAAAGGGCTGGGGGATGGCGATCGCGCCCGTACAATCCAATAAACTAACAATCCATCAGGGTGGGCTGTCGGGACGGCGGACACGAGCTGCTCGGTGCAACCGTTCACCACCCACCGGGGTCAGCCCTGATGGCAGAGCGCGGGGGATCGGAGAGCCAGGCTGATGAAGAAGGGTCGCTGGACGGCCGTCGCTCCTTCCGAGTACCCCCACGAGCAGGCGGCCCTCGAGAGGATCCTCACGCCTCTGCGGGACGACGGTCCGTGGCGGGCGTGGTCCAACTTCACCTTCGTCAGCCAGACGGGTCACGTTCGTGAGGTCGATCTCCTGGTCGTGACGCCGGGTGGCGTGCACATGATCGAGCTGAAGAGTCTGCACGGCCGGGTGGAACGGCGTGGCGGCCAGTGGGTGCAGATCCCGCCGGGGAACCGACGCGGGTACGGGAAGGGCCTCGGCGATCCACTGCGCCTCACCAACCAGAAGTCCAAGGAACTGGCTTCCCTGCTGCGCAGGTACGGCGCGAAGGTGTACATCACCGAGGGTGTGTGCTTCACCGAGGACGGCCTCGACCTGGCGCTGCCGCCGCACGAGTTGAACGCCCACATCTACAACGGCATCCCGGCCCTCCTCGCAGAGCTCCAGCTGCCGCCGCGCGAGGACCGGTTCAGGATCTCGTCCCAGGGCAGCGTCGACATCGGCAGGACGCTCGCGAAGGTCGGTATCCAGCAGGTTGTCCGGGAGGCGAAGGTCGGCCCGTTCATCCTGGACAAGCGGCCCTTCGACACGGGTGCCACCTGGGCCGATTACGCGGGCAGACACGAGCAGCTGTCCGAGACCGTGCGGGTACGGGTCCATCTGCGGCCCCGTAATTCGAGCAGCGAGGCGCGCAAAGCGCTGGTCGAGGCGGCGAAGCGGGAGGCCGGCACACTGAAGCGGATCCACCACCCCGGTGTGGTGCGCATCCGGGACTACTACCCCTCCGACCATGAAGCGGGCCCGGCGCTCACCTTCGATCACCATCCGGAGCGGCTACACCTGGACGAGTTCCTCGACCGGTGGGGCGGGAAGCTGGACCTGGAGGATCGGCTCGCACTCGTCCGCCAGATCGCCGAGGCGATCAAGTACGCGCACGCCAAGCGGCTCTATCACCGCGCCCTCACCCCACGCTCGATCCATGTCATCCCCCGCTCCAAGGGCGCGGCAGGGCGTGAACTGAGCGAGGAGGAGCGCTGGCGGCGGCCCTTGGTGCAAGTCTCCGACTGGCAGCTGGCCTCGCGTACGATCACCTCCAGTGGAGTGACCCTGGAGCCGTCCACGGTGTCGGGCGGAAGCGTCGATGACGCCTCGGACCCTTACTTGGCGCCGGAGTTGACCGCTCCGAAGGCCGATCCGGCGCGCATGGACGTGTACGGCATCGGCACGCTCGCCTATCTGCTCACCACCGGCAGCGCTCCCGCCGCGACCCGCGCGGAGCTGCAGGCTCGCGCGGAGAGGGGCGAGCGGCTCGCCCCGTCGGCGGTCAAGGACGGCATCCCGCCGTTCCTGGACGACCTGATCGATGCCGCCACCGCCCAGCAGCCGGACCAGCGGCTGGACGCGGTGGGCGACTTCCTGGAAATGCTGGCGGCGGTCGACGAGGACCTCCGGCCCGCCGCCGTACCGGACGACGAGCAGCCCCGGCAGGAGGAGCCCGCCGACGACCTCGATCCGCTGGAGGTCCCGCCCGGCACGCTGTTGCAGGGACGTTGGCGGGTACGCCGCCGCCTCGGTACCGGCTCGACGGCGCGCGCCCTCCTCGTACTCGACGAACAGCAAGGGAAGAACGACGCGTTCGCGGTGCTGAAGGTGGCGCTCGACGACGACAAGTCGGAGGCGTTGCAGCGCGAGGCGGAAACCCTCGGCCGACTGCGGGACTCGAGCATCATCCGGCTGCTCGTGCCCGGCACGTTCACCGTGGGCGGGCGTACGGTCCTGGCCACCGAGTACGTCGGCAACATCAAGGCCGAGGCCGACGACAAGCGCGACGACCGCACCGCGCGGGACGAGACCATGGCGCGCGTCCTGGGCCGCCAGGGCCGCCTCACCATGGACGACCTGGAGCGCTACAGCGACAACCTCTTCAACGCCCTCTACTACCTGGAAGGCGAGAGCGTCTGGCATCGCGACATCAAGCCGGACAACATCGCGATCCGGATCCGTCCCAACGGCACCAAACAGGCTCTGCTCCTCGACTTCTCGCTGGCCGCCGTCTCGGCCCGCGAGACCGGCGCGGGCACATCCGGTTATCTCGACCCGTTCGTCGGCACGGTCATGCGGAACCTGTACGACGACGCCGCGGAGCGGTACGCGCTCGCCACGACGCTGCACCAGATGGCGTCGAACGAGCTGCCACAGTGGGGCGACGGGTCCGTCACCCCGCGGATGACGGACCCGAAGGAGTGGCCGTACCCGACGATCGCGTCGGAGGGCTTCGAGGACGAACTGCGCGACGGGCTCACCGAGTTCTTCCGCAAGGCGTTGAACAGGAATGCGAAGCAGCGCCACAAGGACCTGCGGGACATGCGGACGTCCTGGCAGAGGGTGTTCCAGGACGCGCAGCGGCTGGCCGCCAGCGCCGGACACGAGTCGCTGAGGCGGCAAGGACAGAGCTCCGCACCGGACGGCGAAGCCGACACCGCCGAGCTGCGCGACCAGCTGGCCGAGGTCGCCACCCGTGACACTCCTCTGGTGCGTGCGGGTCTGACGCCGTCCGCGTACTCGATCCTGCGGGACATGAAGCTCACCACGGTCGGTGAGTTCCTCGACCGGGCCAGCCAGACGTTCATCAATCGGCCGGGGCTCGGCGCCCGGACGCGTACGGAGATCCAGCGCCGGCAGAAGGAGTGGCGTGCCCGCCTTGGCTCGCGGCCCGAGCCGGAACCGGAGCCGCAGTCGTCGCCGGAGGAGAGGACGCCGCTCGAGGCGCATCTCGAGCGCATCGTCGGGGTGGTCTCCGACACCCAGGACATCGACCATCTCCTGGCCCGGATCGTCCCGCCTGCCGCCGGCCGGACCAAGCGGCTGCACGACGTGGCCGTGCAGCTGCTGCGTGCGCCCGGCGCCGACGGGACGCTACCGGACCTTCCGGTGTGGCCGCGGCAGTACGACGCCGCACAGGCCGTCGGATTCGCCAACCAGGCGTCGATCTCGGGCGACTTGAAGAAACTCCGCAAGCGCTGGGCGGAGGACGAGGGCCTGCTGGAGGCGCGAGCGGCGGTTCTGGAGCAGCTCCGCGTGCTCGGCCGGGTCGCCTCCGTGGACGCCCTCGCCGGCTGGCTGCTCGGCACCCGCGGTTACTCCCTGGGAGACCCGGAGGTACGCAGGGCCGCCGCCTTCGCCGTGCTGCGTGCGCTGATCGAACGCGAGCAGCACCTGCCCGGCGACGACAGGGCTTTCCTGCACTTCGCCCCGTACAAGGCGACCGATCCGGTACGCCGCGCGGGCTTCCTCGCGCTGGAGGTCGACCCCGACAACGAAGCCGACGGCCCCGACACCCCGGCCGCACCCGCGCTGCTGAGCTATGTGAAGCGGCTCGGCGACGCCGCCGACCGGCTCGCGGGACGGGACTCCCTGCCCGGCTCGAGCACGGTCCTCGCCGAGCTGAGTGCCGTGAGGCTGCCCGAGGGTGACTTCTCCTGGGACGACCGGCGCGTCGCCAACCTCGCCGCCCAGGCGAGCCAGAACGCCGCGCTGTCGCCGCGGCTCGAGATCTACCCGCGCGACCTGGGCCTTGTTCGCGCCCTGCGGCTCACCCAGGCGGGTCTGGTCCGCATCCTGCCGGGTCTGCCCGAGAAGCAGCAACCAGGGCTGCCCCTGCGCGAGGTCCTCGAACGGGTCAATGACCGCTTCCCTGCTCTGGCGGCGCTCGCCGGGATGAAGGACAGGCCCGAGGAGCTGCTCAAGGCGCTGCGCGAGGCGGGGTTCGACCTCAAGTACGTAGCCGACAAGAAGGCGTTCCTGCCCCGGAAGTTCGAGGCGGTCCAGTCGTACACCTCGGCCCTCAGCGGCAGCGGTTCCGGTACCGGAGGTCCGCTGGATCGGGAGTCGACCGCGGCGCGGGCCGATGCGCAGCTGGCGGGCGCCGCGCGGTGCGACGGGTTCCGGGTGCTGACCGTGCGCGCGCGCAGCGCCCCGGTGGTGGGACGGGAGCTGCACCGCCAGTACGGGGCGCGGGCGGTGTCGGTGACCGAGTTGTTCCTGAAGGGGCTGCGGGGCGACCTCACGCCGGGGCGCGCGATGCCGAAGTGGGAGGTCGTCGTCAAGGCGGACGCCCTCCCGGCCGGGCAGCGGCCGACGGGGTTCACGAACCTGGTGGCGGCGGTGTGGCAGGCCGTACAGGGAGCGTTGGAAGGGGAGTTGGCAACGGGATACGAGGCTGACGCCGCCGACCGGACCCCCGTCCTGCTCACCGACGCCGCCGTCTTCGCCCGTTACGACGGCATGCACGTCCTCGACCGGCTGACCGCACTGGCCAGGCGCGGGGGTCGCCCCCTGTGGGTCCTTGTCGCCCAGGACGACGAGACCGCCGTCCCGAAGCTCGCCGGACGCCCCGTCCCGTACCTCGAGGCCCAGCAGGAGTGGATTCCCGTTCCCAAGTCCTGGACCCGCATGCACGAACCGAACGCCCTCGAAGGAGCCACCGCGTGATCGACCGCAAGACGCTGCTGTCCGACCTGCAGGCACAGGTCAAGGCGGCGGAGACGGATCTCGAGGGCCAGGTGAAGCGGGAGGACGCGGTACGCGACCGGCTCCGTGCCGAGTACGAAGCATCGAAGAAGGTCGGCCGTACGGCGGCGACCTGGCAGTCCTGGCTCGGCGAGCGCATCACACAGGTGGCGGTGGCGTGGGTGCTCGGAACCGTCTTCGTACGGTTCGTCGAGGACAACGGCCTGGTGCCGGAGCCGTACATCACCGCGCCCGACATCGCCCGGCGCGAGGTCGCGCAGGCGCGGTACGACGAGTACGTGGACAAGGCCGAGGACCCCACGTACCGGGGCTGGTTCGAGCGCTCCTTCGAGGAGCTTGCGGAAGGGCCGGCGGGGGCTCTGTTGTTCTCGGACCACAATCCGCTGCGGCAGATTCCGCTCTCGCACGAGGGGGCGGGGGCGCTGCGGGACTTCTGGCAGCGGACGCGGGACGACGAGGCGGGGACGTCGGTACTGGTCCACGACTTCACGGACCCGCTGCCGGACGACGGCGACGGGACGGAGGGGTGGGACACCCGGTTCCTGGGCGACCTGTACCAGGACCTGAGCGAGGCCGCCCGGAAGAATTACGCGCTGCTGCAGACCCCGGAGTTCGTGGAGGAGTTCATCCTCGACCGAACGATGAACCCGGTGGTACGGGAGCGGGGCGGCGTCGAGGGCCTGAAGATGATCGACCCGACATGTGGGTCGGGGCACTTCGTGCTCGGCGCTTTCCGGCGACTGGTGCGGGAGTGGGCCGCGCGACGGCCGGAGCTGGACGCGCATGCGCGGGTGCGCGGGGCGCTGGAGTCGGTGCACGGGGTGGACATCAACCCGTTCGCCGTGGCGATCGCGCGGTTCCGGCTGCTGATTGCGGCGATGGCGGCGGCCGGGGTGCGGACGCTGGGGGAGGCTGCAGGCTATGACTGGCCCATGCAGTTGGCGGTGGGTGACTCCCTCATCAAGCCGCGGCAGGTGACGGACCAGCTGTTCACGGCCGAGGCCGACCCGTTGGCCGAGTTCAAGTACGCGACCGAGGACATTCAGGAGCGCCCGTACCTTCTGGATGAGGGCCGGTACGACGTGGTTGTGGGCAACCCGCCGTACATCACGGTCAAAGACAAGCAACTCAACAAACTCTACCGGGAGTTGTACGACGCCTGCCAGGGAACGTACGCGCTGTCGGTGCCCTTCGCTCAGCGCTTCTTCGAGCTGGCAAAGAAGGGCGGGGGTGACGGCAAGGGGTACGGCATGGTCGGCCAGATCACGGCCAACTCTTTCATGAAGCGAGAGTTTGGTACGGATCTAATCGAGTCTTTCTTCCGTGACAAGGTGGAACTGACCGAGGTCATCGACTCGTCCGGCGCGTACATCCCGGGGCACAGCACCCCGACGGTGATTCTCATTGGCCGCGACCGCGACTGGACGCAGGGGCGTGGCGACACGATCCGTACCGTGCGGTCGGTGCAGGGCGAGCCTTCAACTCCGGAGAATCCGGAGATGGGATTGGTCTGGCGGGCGATTGTTGACCAAATTGATTACCCTGGAGTCAAGAGTGACTGGGTTTCGACAGCAGACCTCTCGCGCGATCGATACTTTTCCGAGGCGCCGTGGATTCTAGTTGACGGTGGACGGGAGCTATTTGAAGGTGTGTACGCACTAAGTCCAGCAAAGCTTGCGTCTCGAGTCCTGCGCATCGGATATTACGGGGATACGCATGCAGACGATGCGTTTATGTACCCGTCTCACTCTCTGCAAGGGTGTGCCGAGGGGGAATTCGTCGAGCCCATTGTGACCGGATCGACGGTTCGCGATTACGTATTCAAAACCGGAGATCTCGTCATTCACCCGTACAGCGATCGACGCAAGCTGGTTGACATCAGCAAGATGCCTTCCATCGCAAAGAGACTGTGGTCGCAGCGCACCGAACTGGGAAATCGCTCTATGGGTGGTGGCAAAACATACTTCACTCAGGGACGTTCATGGTGGCAATGGCACCAGATCCCCAAAGACTCGGAAGCGAGCAGTTGGTCAATCGCCTTCGGTGAGGTGGCGACACACAACCACTTCGTTCTTGGTAGGGGTGGTGAAGTGTTCAGTCGAACTGCGCCACTCGTCAAGCTGCGTGAAGAAGCAACCGAGGAAGAACACCTTCAGTTGCTCGGTGTACTCAACAGCTCCACAGCTGCTGTGTGGCTGAAACTGGTGTGTTACTGCAAAGGGAACGCCACTGCCTCCAGCGGCATCGCCGACCAACCGTGGTCATGGAACTACCAGTTCAATGGGGTGAACGTTAGCGATTTTCCCCTCCCGCCGGTGTACCCCACTGCTCTAGCTGTCGAACTTGACGCCCTCGCCCAGCAACTCGCCGCCACCACCCCCACCGCCGTTGCCACTGCAGCCACCCCCACCGCCGCATCCCTCCGCGAAGCCCGCGCCACGCACGAAGCCACTCGCGCCCAAATGATCGCCCTCCAGGAGGAGTTGGACTGGCAGGTCTACTCCCTCTACGGCCTCACCGATATCGACCTGCGCCCTGCCAACCCGGCCGACGTCCCGCCTCTCGCCCTCGGTGAGCGCACTTTCGAGATCGTGCTGGCCCGTGCCATCGAGCGCGGCGAGGCATCCTCCGAGTGGTTCACGCGGCACAACTCCACACCCATCACCGAGATCCCTGCCCACTGGCCCCAGGCCTACAAGGACATCGTCAACCAGCGCATCGCCATGATGGAGTCGAACTCCGCCATCGGCATGGTCGAGCGCCCCGAGTACAAGCGGCGCTGGGCCACCGACGGCTGGGACGCCATGCAGAAGCAGGCGCTCCGTGCCTGGCTGCTGGACCGGATCGAGGCCAAACGTGAGCTGTGGTTCGACGGTGCCGACCAGCCCACGCTCATTTCCCTGCCCCGGCTGACCGACCGCCTCCAGGAGGACGACGACTTCGCCGCCGTCCTCAGCCTCTACGCGCCCCGCGCCGACTTCGCGGAGACCCTCGCCGAGTTGTTCAGCGACCAGCACGTCCCGGCCGCCGCCGCCCTGCGCTACAAGCCCGCCGGCCTCAAGAAGCGCGCCGACTGGGAGCGGACCTGGGAGAGGCAGCGTGAGGAGGACGACGCCACCTCCGAGGAAGAGAAGCGGAAGATCCGTGAGGCGACCGCCGTGCCGCCCAAGTACACCTCCGCCGACTTCCTGCGCACCAGCTTCTGGGCTCAGCGCGGCAAGCTCGACGTACCCAAGGAACGCTTCATCTCCTATGGTGCGCAGAACGTACAGACCCCCACCCTCCTCGGCTGGGCGGGCTGGGACCACCTCCAGCAGGCGCAGGCCGTCGTCGGCTACCTCAACGAGAACCAGCTGACGCAGGACGAGCTCGTCCCGTACCTCGCCGCCCTGCTCGAACTCCAGCCGTGGCTGGACCAGTGGCACGGCGAGTACCTCCCCGACTTCGGCCAGTCGGCGGCGCAGGCGTACCACGACTTCCGTCTCGCCCTCCAGGGCGAGCTGGGGCTGACCGACGAGGACATCCGGGCCTGGCGGCCCGTGGCGGCGGCGCGCGGTGGTCGCGCTAAGAAGACGAAGTGAGCAGGGACTTAAGACATGGCAGCGAACCTCGCAAACGGCAACCTCGGCACCCCCCTCCTCCGCGAGCTGATCAACATCAAGCCGGAGGTGTCCAGCTCCGACTACGTCCTCCAGCTCGCCGACGCCACCACCCCCGACGGTGCCGAGAAGGCCCTGGCCGATTACGTCGTCACCGACGACCTCGTGCAGCACTTCAACGAGGCCCTCGGCCTCATCAAGTCGGCGGTGGACAGCCACTCCTCGAAGGCCGCGTACCTGCACGCCTCGTTCGGTGCCGGTAAGTCGCACTTCATGGCCGTACTGCACGCCCTGCTCAACCAGGCCCCGGCGGCTCGCGACAAGATCGATTTCGACCCGGTGTTCGCGAAGAACGGGTGGCTGCAGGACGGCGACCGGCGGTTCCTGATGGTGCCGGTGCACATGCTCGACGCCAAGTCGATGGAGCAGCGGATCCTCAGCGGATACGTCAAGCGGATCAAGGAGCTGGAGCCCGACGCGTCGACCCCGCGGGTCTACCGCAGCGATGCCATGTTCCGCGACCTGCAGTCCATGCGGAAGCGGCTGGGCGATGAGGATGTGATCAAGTTCCTGGCGGGTGCCGCGCCTGCCGAAACCACGGGCGAGTGGGGCGAGTTCGGGGCCGCTTTCGGCTGGACCTCCGAGCTGCTCGATGAGGCCATGGCCGCCGAGGAGCTGGAGGTCGGAGAGGAGTTCAACCCCGCTGACCCGTCCACCCCGGGGGAGCTGCGGGCCCGGCTCGCCCAGGACACGGCCAAGGTGCTGCCGGGCTACGAGGAGCGCGCCGTCGAGCAGGACGGCGGCTTCATCAGCCTCGACCGGGGCCTGTCGGTGATAGCCCAGCACGCGAAGAGTCTGAACTACGACGGGATCGTGCTCTTCCTCGACGAGCTGATCCTGTGGTTCGCCTCTCGTATCTCCTCCTCGGAGTTCGTATCCCGCGAGACGGCGAAGATCACGAATCTGGTGGAGGGTGGCGACGAACGCCGGGCCGTCCCCGTCGTGTCGTTCATCGCTCGCCAGCGCGACCTTCGCGACCTGGTCGGATCCGCTGAGGACGGGGGCCGCTACCAGCGGGCCATCGTCGACAACCTGGAGCTCGCCTCGGGCCGGTTCGACCGCATCAGCCTGGAGGACCGCAACCTTCCTCAGATCGCCCACGCGCGCCTCCTCAGGCCGCTGTCGACCGACGCGAACGCGGTGATCGGGGAGGCGTTCAAGAAGGCGAAGTCCACCAACGCCAAGTTCTGGGACGAACTCCTGGGCGGCGACGGGAACAATGTGGGCGCCACGGAGACCGCGTTCCGCTTCACGTACCCCTTCTCGCCAGCCTTCATGGATACCCTCGTCCACCTGTCCTCGGCCCTTCAGCGCTCGCGCACCGGCCTCAAACTGATGGGTGAACTCCTCGCCGCGCGGCGCAATCTGCTGCGCGTCGGCGAGCTGGTGCCGCTCGGCGACGTCTGGGCGCTGATCTCGGGCGGCGGCGACAAGCCGTTCACCGACGAGCTGCGGGCCGTGTTCGAGGAGGCCGACCGGCTGTACCGCAACCGGATGCGCCCCTACCTCCTCGACCAGTACCGGGTCACGGAGGAGCAGGTCGCGGCGTACCAACAGGACCCTGCCGCCATCGAGGACGGTGACCTCTCCCGCAGGCTCAAGCAGTTCACCGACGACGACCGACTGATGTCGACCCTTGTCCTGTCCGCCCTCGCGCCCGCCGCGCCGGCCTTCCAGAACATGACGGTCAAGCGGTTCCTGGCCCTCAACGCCGGCACCATCAAGGCGCTCCTTCCCGGCGGCGAGATCCCCGCCCTGATCAACAAGTTGAAGGAGTGGGCGGGCCGGATCCCCGAGATCAAGCTCGCGGGCGACGGCGTGGCGATGACCGTTCGCCTCGAACTGACCGGCGTGGACATCGACTCCGTCGTCCGCAACGGCCGCGAAGCCTTCGACAAGCCCCGCTACCGCCACGACGCCGCTGTCGAGCTGCTGCGCTCGGAGTTCGCGCTGACCGCGGCCAAGGGGCAGGGCGCCTTCGACGCCTTCGACACCCTCGACTTCACCTGGCGGGGCAGCAAGCGCCGTACCGAGGTCGTCTTCGCCAATATCGCCGACCGGGAGGAGACCCCCGACTCCACGCTCACTCCCACCGACGCGGAGACCTGGCGACTCGTCGTCGATCTTCCATGGGACGAGGGGGAGTTCGGGCCGCGCGAGGACCTGAACCGGATGAACAGCTTCTGGGAGCGGCACCCCGAGGTCCAGCATTCCCTCGCCTGGGTGCCCACGCATATGACGACGACGATGTATGCGGACTTCAACCGGTACGTGATCATCAAGCGGATTTTGAACAGCGGCAGTGACTTCGACAGCCGTTTCGCCGCTCACCTCGGCCCCGACGACCGGGTGCGGGCACGAGGGCTGCTCACCACGCAGGCCGACACCCTGCGCGACCGGGTTCTCGCCGCCTTCAAGCAGGCGTACGGCCTGGCGAAGAAGCAGGAGGGGGACGTCCTCGACGACTTCTCGGACCACATCGCCACCAAGCCGGGCGCGACCACGCCCGCGCTCGGACTGAGCGCCGCCCCGCGTGATGCGATCCGCGACATCGCGGGCAAGATGCTGGCCTGGCAGTACCCGGCCCACCCCGACCTCGGCGCACAGGCCGTCACGCCCGCCCAGGCGCGTACCGTCCTCGGATACATCAGCGAGGCCGCCGGGGCCCGCGAGGGCAAGGCGGAGATCGCGCGCGGAGACCAGGGGCTGATGGAGACGGTCGCACAGCCGCTCAAGCTCGGCACGATGGGGGAGAGCTACTTCACCCTCGGCGGGTACTGGCGCGAGCACTTCAACCGGCTCGCGAAGAGCGACCCGGACGCGGACATCGGCTACGGCTCGCTGACCGCATGGATGGACGAACCGCAGCGGATGGGGCTCGCGACCCACATCCAGCAGCTCGTCGCGGCCGCGTACGGCGAGATGGAGGACCGGGTGTGGGTCATCGGCGGGGCTCCCGTCGCCGACCTCAAGCTGGGCGAGATCAAGGACGGCTGGGCGTTGCGCCGCCAGCCCCTGCCCTCCGAGCCGGACTGGGAGATAGCCCGCGCGCGCTACGAGAAGATCTTCGGCAAGAAGGCCCCCGTGCAGCTGCGCGGGCGGATCGTCAACTCCTTCGCCGATCTGGTGCGTACCCACGTCGACAAGCTCTTGCCGGCCAGTCGCGAGCTGGTGGCCGAGCTGGAGCGGCGAGCAGACTTCCTCGGCCTCGACGACACCGCCGTCACAGGGCGTCTGCACACCGCACGCCGCGGTCTTGCCCTGCTCGAGGAGCTGCTCGCCGAGAAGGGCCGCGGGGCCAAGCGGGTCGTCGAGGCCCTCGCCGCGTTCGGCTTCGGCGAACTGACGCTGGAACGGCTGGGCTCATCCGTCACGACGGCGGACGCGGTGGCGTCCGCCCTGCAGAACGCCTCCTGGGACGTGCTTGAACTCGGCACGGGCATGGACGCCCTCACCACCCTCCAGGAGGACGCGCGCGAGGACCAGTTCAACAGGAAGCTGCAGGACTCCCTGCCCCGTGCCCAGCGGGCGATCACCCAGGCCCTGGCCGTCCAGCGGCAACAGCAGCAGCGGACCGAACCACCGGCTGCCACCCCGGCCTCGCCCACCCCCGACCAGGTGCCGCTGACCACCGACACCTCGCACCCGAAGGTCAAGACCACTGCCCGTACGGGCTCCGTGCAGGGCAGCGCTGCCGAGGTCGAGCAGGCCCTCCACCAGGTGGCGGCCGCGCATCCCGGCAAGGCCATCGAGATCACGTGGAAGGTGGTCGACTGATGCCTCAGGCCGGCCGGGGCCTCGCCCGCCTCACGCCCACCGCCGTCGCGAAATACCTTGCGGGTCAGCGCGCGCTGCTGAAGGGCACCCAGCAGCCGGACGGCGACACTCGCCAGGTCGTGCTCCTGCGTTCGGCACCCATGTGGGAGGAGCAGCCGATCCTGTCCTGGAACGGCGGCCGGCGCGCACGGGTGGCCACCGCGCCGTCCGTGCTCGCCGTCTACCAGGAGGCGCTCAGCCACCTCGACGCCCCCGGTCCCGGTTCGGTGGAAGACCCGTCCCTGCTCGTCCTGCTCACCGACCGGGAGGACGCCGAACTCGACCCCGGCATCCTGGTCCGCGCGTACCGATACGCCATCCAGCACGTCGACAACTGGGACCTCATCCGCGAGACCTTCACCGCCTCCGGTATCGATCCACGGCTCAGCGACGAGACCTGGGGGGTGGCCGAGGCCCTCCTCGAAGCCGCCCCCGCGGGCGGCTGGCCCGGCCTCAACCGGCAGGTCCTGTCCCGTACACACGCCCTCGCCGCCCTCGCACGGCGGCGGCTGCTGCTCGACGCGGACGCCCAGCTCGACATCGACACTCTGCTGCTGTGGAGCCGCACCTCCTCCGAAGGACCGCGTGCCTACCGCGCGCTGCGCGACGGGGAGCGGGCCGGGCTGCGGCGCTTCCTCGCTGAGGTGGACCAGGCCGGTCCGACCGCCGACGCCCTTCTGTCGATTACCGAGCACGACGAGCCATCCGTCGCTCTGCCGTTCGGGCTCGTCGCCGCCGCGCTGTGGCAGCACGCCCCGGCCGGCCCCGAGGTCTTCCGGGCGCGCGGCCGAGCGGAGAACATCCTCGGCCGCGAGTTCACCGACGAGGCCATGCGGCGCTACGGGGAATCCGCCGAGAACCTCGTCGCACGCAACGCACAGCTCCTCGCCGAGGTCACCCCGGACGCCGAACGGCTCGCCGGCCATCTGGGTGCGACCGGGGCCGTACGACACAGCCCCTACCTGCCCGCCGGACTCGAAGCGCGCCTGGCCGCCGTGGGTTCGGCGATCGCCGGCCGCGATCTCGACGCCTGCCGTACGGCGCTGCGCGCGGTGCAGGCACACCACCTTGCCGAGACGGCCCGCACCCGGATCGGCCGCGCCCGGATGGCCGTGCGCCTGGTGCAGTGGCTGGCCACCGAACCCGCATGGACACCGGACACCGTCGCGGACGCCCTGGCCCACTACAACGCAGAACTCTCCTGGGCCGACCGTGCGTTGGAGCACCTGGAGGCGGGCGGCGACACCGAGCCCGCCCTGTCCGATGCCTACGACGCGCTCGCCGCTGACGTACGTAAGGTGCGGCGCCGCATGGACCAGGCCTTCGCCGAGCAGGCTGCCGAGTGGACCGCGGCGGGTACCGCTCCCAACTCGATGCTGACGGTCGAGACCTTCCTCGAGCGGGTCGCGAAACCTGTGGTGAAGTCCCAACGACGGCTGATGCTGATCGTCGTGGACGGCATGAGCGCCGCGCTCGCGGGACAACTCGGCGAGGAACTCGCGGCGAACTGGACCGAGTACGACCCCACCGGCGAGAAGGGGATGCCGCCCACCCGCCAAGCGATGGCCGCTGCCCTGCCCACCGTCACCGCCGTCAGCCGCACCACACTCCTCACCGGCAAGCTGCAACGCGGCGACCAGAAGACCGAGAAGCGTGAATTCCCGTCCCTGCGGCTGTGGTCGGGGCACAAGGCGGCCGTCTTCCACAAGGACGACCTCCGCCCCGCCAGCACCGGTGGACGCTTCGGGCCCGACCTGGAGGCGGCCCTGACCGACGACGCGTCACACCTCGCGGTCGTCCTCAACACCGTCGACGACGTTCTGAAGAACGACGAACGCCTCGACGAGTGGGACTGGACGATCGGCGACATCGACGCCCTGACCCCACTCCTGGACGAGGCCCGCCGGCGGGGCATGGCCGTACTGATCACCAGCGACCACGGGCACGTACTGGAGCACCGGGGTGTGAAGGTCCCCACCCCCGAGGCCGTCAACGCCCGTTACCGCGTCGTCCCGGACGATGGCGCCGAACCACTGGTCAGCGAGGCGGAGACGGTACTCGCCGGCCCACGAGTGGTCGGAGGCCCCATCGTCGCCCTGTGGCCGGCCGACGCCCGTTACACGAACCGTGCCGCCGGATACCACGGGGGAGTGCACCCGGCCGAGTTCACGATCCCTGTGCTCGCGTACCTGCCGGACGGTGCGACCGAGCACATTCCACCAGGGTGGCGGCAACTCACGGACACGTACGAGCCGCACTGGTGGAAACTGGACACGACGCGCCTGCGCACGACCTCGGCACCTCCCTCCGCGGAGACCGGGACGACACAGGCGACGAAGTCCAGGCGTACCCCGAAGAAGTCCGCTCCACAAGACACGGGTCTGTTCGAGATCGCGGTGTCCCCCCAACCCTCCGAGACTGAGGGAACGCTGCTCGCCGTGGAAGCTCAGTCGCCGGTGGAGCAGCTCCTGGACGACCTCTTCGCCTCCCCAGCCCTCAGTGACCAGCTCGCTCTCCTCCCTCGCAAAGAGGACCCGGAGGGACTTCGCCAGGCCCTCGCAGCGCTCTGTGAGAACAACACCCTCCCTCTGACAGCCGTGGCCGCCGCCGCGGGCAAGCCACCGGCCCGGGCTCGCGGCTACGCCGCCGTCCTCACCCAACTCCTGAACATGGACGGAATCCAGGTCCTCGAACTCCTCCCCGACAACAAGACGCTGAAGCTCAACCCGACGTGGCTGAAGGCCCAGTTCGGGCTTGGGGAGTAGGTCCGTTGCGGGCCTCACCCTGCACGGAACCAGCTGTACAAGGCTCCTTGGCCACTGTCTTGAGCGACCGACCGAATACTGCGTTCGTGCCCTGACCACGTGCGCTGCTCAGCCCGAGGCGCTCCGATGCTCCGGCGTGAAGCTCACTTGCGGGCCGGCGTGGAACTCTGCGGATGCCGAATAATACGTCCGCCCTGGTCAGGCATCGTGTTTCCCTGCCGGAACGAGGGGTGGTCCGTGGCCGGCACGAGGACTCGAATGTCTGCAGGTGAGCTGCCCCGCGACGTGCTTGGGGGCGCGAAGAACGATGCCGCCGTTGCTCCACTGTGGCACTTGACGGCTTGCGCGTACAGCGTCGTACGGGGCTTGACGGCGCAGCAGGTCTGAGAGAGTATTAAAGTGGAGCATAAGAGGAGAATTGCCGCACCGCTGGGGGTCAAGGGGTCGCAGGTTCAAATCCTGTCGTCCCGACCAGCGTTTTCGCAGGTCGAAGGCCGTTTCCGCGGGTAGCGGAAGCGGCCTTAACCGTTTCCGGGCCGGGAGCAATGGGGAGCCCTCTGGGAGCCCTCGTGCTCCCAACTCGCAGACGTGTCAACGGTGCCCGATTCGTCCGTCACCCGATCCGGTAGACCTACGGCGCCGTACCGCGCCCCTGTGCGCCGTCGTCAACCGTAGGCCCCTGGCGTCACCCTATTGATTTCGGATGCTCTGTGCATCGAGAGGCATAAGGCCCCTTGTCGGCTCTCGACCTCCTTTCAGGGTGGGAGCACGGAGTCGCGCTCCCCATGCGACAGGGATGGGGGACTGTCGGTGATGTCGCTGAGTCGGTTTTCGCAGGCAGGTCGCACGCGGGCGTCCTGGTCGTTGCGAGCGACCTGCGTCAAGGCGAGGCAAAGCCCCTTGGCGTCCGCCGGCAGATAGGTCACTCCCAGGGCGCGAGTGCCGTATCCGGCTCTGGAGCGCTGTGGCGAGACAGGCGGCGGGGGATTCTCGGCGAAAAATAGTGTGCCAAGCGGACGAGCGCTTGCCGGAAATCCTGAAGGGTGTCTTTATTGCCGTACGGTGGTTGACCTGGGGCTTTGCGATCGTCTGAATGTGGGCATGATCAGTGACCGTGGGTCTGCGACTGCTCTACCTGATCTTCTGCCGGCTACTGGGCTGGGGTGTCCCACTCGCGCGGGCGGTAGCCGTTGCGGTGGTTGACGCGCTCGTCGCTGACCTGGCCGTACTCGGCCCCGCACAGTGTGTCGGCCTCGCCGGACATCAGGGCGTCGGCGAACGTTTTGATCATCGCGCGGAGCAGATCCGGACTCGCCGAAGCGAGACTGCCTTCGGTCAGGGCATGCAGAGGCACACTGTCAGGTGCGGTCATCGTGCTGATCTCTTTCAAGATCTTGGTCGTTCTCGAAGGATCAGCCGGTGGCCGTTTGTCCATCCGGGCCCTCACCCCGACGCCGAGGAAAACCCCCGGATCAGGCGGAACCCGGTACACCACTTCCTAGGACGCAACCGGGGCGAGAAGATGGTCACGCTCTGCGATCACCTGGGGGCCGAGAAAGTCAATAGGTGACGTCAGTACATGCTGGAGCCTTGGTTGGATTCCCGCTGACCGGGGCTCCTTCCCGCCTGTGATCGGGCGGAGCGCTCTTCCTTGGCCTCGTCGCTCTTGCGCGGCGGCGTCATCCTTGGCCAGCAGGGAGAAGCCGTCGGCTCTTCGTCCTTGACGGCCGCGAAGGGCCTCCGGGCGTGCGGGACGAGCTGCACGACGGGCGGATGCTCGGGGTGGGCGTCCGGGAGGAGGTCAGGCCGGGTCCGGCCCGGGCCGGACGATGTGTGCCTGGACGTGGCCGTCGTTCAGCCATCCCGACGATTCCGCGACGGCGAGCATCTCTTCAAGTGCTGCCGCCCATTCTCTCGTTCGGGGCCGGAGGCACGAATCCAGTCGCCGCGCACGAAGGCCGAGCCATCGGCGACATAGCCGAACTGTTCGGCCCGTTCGGTAAGTGTCTGCAGGTCGTCGGCCACCACGCTGAACCTGGTCAGGTCGTAGGGCTCGGCAAGCCGGACGTCCGCGTCACGCGCGTCGATGTACACGTCAGTACTTCGCCAGGGACCGGAAGGTGCTGGCGTGAAAGACCACCGGGGGAACTCCGGCGTGCGGTGAGAGCCGGTCGATCTTGAGCAGCGCAATGGCGTGGTCACCGGCGGGTACCTCCCGGACGATCCGGCATTCCAGCCACAAGGCCGCTCCAAGGACGAACACGGAGCCCGGCGGCTCGGCCACCCAGTCCACGGAGGCGAACCGGTCGGAGGACTTGGAGGCAAGGGCACGCGCCACAGGGCCCTGGTCTTCCGCGAGCACACTGACACCCAGGCGTGAAGCTCGTCGCAGTACCGGCCAGGTGGTCGAGGCGTGGGCGACACACACCGAGACCAGTGGCGGTTCGAGTGAGACGGAGGTGAACGAACTGGCCGCGATGCCGGTCGGCCGACCGGCAACGAGGCCGCAGACCGCCGTGACCCCGGACGGGAACCGCCCGTAGGCGCCTCGGAGTACGTCGGCGGTCAGGCCCCTGTTGTCGACGAACGTGTCCGCGGTGGTCCTTCTCTCGTTCGCTGCACCGGTCACAGTGGAACCCTTCCTGAATCAAATTCATTTCTGCCCGAGCGTACCTACCATGACGGCGAGTGCGGAAGAGGTGACGCAAGCCCTCTATTCCTGGCTGCAAGACCATTGACCCCCTACCCTGCAGGCGCTTAGATTCTCGATCCAATCGAGGCGAACTAAACTCAGTTAGGTATCCAGTGGAACAAGACGTACTGCGGCAGGCAAACATGGTGATCGCCGAGCGGTATCTCCAGGCGATCAACGACTGGGACTTCGACGTCAAACGCGAACTGCTCGCGCCCGAAGTGGTCTTCGAGATGCGGTGGGCCCCGGAGGGGTTTCCCCGGCGCCTCGACGGAGTGGAGGCCGTTATGGAGTTCCTCGCTCCACTGCCTGAATCCATCGTCACCGAGGGGCTCTACGACATCCGCATCGAGACCCTCCACTCCGACCCTGGCCAGGTCATCACCTTCTACAAGAGCGACATGACCATGGTGCGGCCCGTCGAGTACAAGAACGAGTACGTCACCTGCTTCACCGTCCGGGACGGCAGGATCGTCCACTTCGTGGAGTACTACGACCCAACCCCACTGGTTGTCGCCTTCGGCGGCAGCGTGACGCCGCCCTCGCTCTGACACCCGCGCACTCCGTTGTCGCTCCTGTCCGTCAACGCTCACCAACGAGAGGGCCATCAACCATGTCCACATCCCACTTCCCGACCAACTTCGGCGTCTTCATGGCTCCCTTCCACAAGATCGGCGTCAGCCCCACCGTGCTCTTCGAGCGGGACCTGGCCGTCATCGAACTGGCCGACCGTCTCGGCTTCCAGGAAGCCTGGCTGGGGGAGCACCACTCCGGGGGCCACGAGCCGATCGGATCCCCGGAGTTGATGCTCGCCGCGGTCTCGCGCACCACACGCACCATCAAGCTCGGTACAGCGGTGAACTCCCTGCCGTACCACAACCCGTTTCTGCTCGCCGAACGCCTGGTGACACTCGACCACCTCACCCATGGACGTGCGATCATGGGCTTCGGGCCAGGCCAGCTGATCTCGGACGCCTATATGCTCGGCATCGATCCGTCCACCCAGCGAGACCGGATGCTTGAGGCGGCCGCGGTCATCATGCGACTCCTGCGCGGCGAGACCGTCACGGAGAAGAGCGACTGGTTCGACCTGCACGAGGCCAAACTGCAGCTGCGCCCCTACACCGTCCCCGAACTCGACGTGGTCGTCGCCGCGGTCACCTCACCCTCGGGCCCCGTGACCGCCGGCAGGCTCGGTATCGGCATGATCAACCTCTCCGCCAGTTCACCGGCAGCCTTTGAAGCACTCCGCACGCATTGGAGCATCGCGGAGAAAGAGGCCGCGAAGCACGGTCGGACCGTGGATCGCAGAAACTGGCGCCTGTCCGCCATCACCCACATCGCCGAAACCGAGGAGCAAGCCCGCGAGGACTGTGCCCACGGCTTCGAGGAGATCTGGAACTACCTCTCCCACATCTCGCCGCTGCCCGCTTCGGACAAGCCGGACGTCGAGGGAATGATCGACGACGCGATCGAGACCGGGTCGGTCCTGATCGGGACGCCGGACACGGCCATCGAGCTCATCCGGAAGCTGGCGGACCAGACCGGCGGCTTCGGCAGCTTCGTGATGACGCTGACCGACTTCACCACCTTCGAGAAGCAGAAGCGCGCGGTCGAACTCTGCGCCGAGTACGTCATCCCGGAGTTCCGGGGGCAACTGCAGCCCATCCGTGAACACAACGCCTGGGTACGCGACAGCGAGTGGAAGACCGAGACCGTGGCAGCGATCAACGCCGCTTCCCAGAAGTATGCCCAGCAGACAGCCGAGGCTCGCTGACCCTCACGGAGAAGGCATCCATTGCCGGACCACGAAAAGTTAGCCTCCCTGTTTCGGTTGGGTCGGCTGAGCTGATTTGATCGGCGCTGGGTTGTGGTTGTCGGCTGCTTCTTGCCTGGTGTGCATGGGTTGGGCCCGACGCTCGGTCGGGTGCTCCGGGTTCCTCGGGTCGTGGGTGGTCAGGGACAAAGCTGCTGGTCAGGTGGCCGGTCTTGGCAGGGTCGCGAGGCGGGCGAAAACGTCCGTCAGTCATCGAGCACGCCACCCGGCGAGTCCGGATCCTCGGCGCCACAGCACACCCCACCGCAGCCTGGGTCGTGCAGCTCGGGCGCAACCTCGTCATGGACCTGGAGGACGCAGGCAAGCACAGTCCGGTTCCTGATCCGTGACCTGGACTCCAAGTTCACCTACGCGTTCGACGCAGTCATGAGCGACGCCGCAATCAGCGTCGTCAAGACCAGTGTCCGAACCCCCAGAATGAATGCCATCGCGGAACGCTGGATACAGACCTGCCGACACGAGCTACTCGACCGCACCCTCATATGGAACCAGCGACACCTGCTGCACGTGCTCCGCGAGTTCGAAGCGTTCCACAACAGTCATCGCCCCCACCGAACCCTGGATCAGGCCAGTCCGCTCCGCCCCCTCCCCCAACCGATCACCGAACCAGCTCAGATCAGACGCCTGGAGATCCACCGACAAGATCGGCTCGGTGGCACCCTCCACGCGCACCATGCAGCCTGACCTGGGCGGATGATTATTCGGCACCCGCAGCGTCCTGGGCAGTGAAGTCAGTGGTCCGCTGTGCCTGCCTCCGTGACCCACTTCATGGGCTGGCCTGTTATGGCGGCGATCATGTCGTAGTCCTGGTCGTAGTGCAGCACGGTCACCGCATGTCGTTCGGCTGCTGCGGCGATCAGCAGGTCAGGCATGGACAGTGCGCGGTGGTTGCCTTTGGTGATGGCCTGTCGCTGGATGTCTTTGGCCCGGTCCCACACTTCGTCGGGCATCGGCAGGTAGTCGAAGCCGGACAGGAACCAGTGCAGGCGCTTCGCGTCGTTGTCGTTGCGTGCGGAGTACATCACCTCCATCTCGACCGGTCCGCACACAGCCAGTACGCCATCCTCGTGGAGTGGGTCGAGGACCTCGGCCACCTTCGGCTTACGCCATCGCTGGAGGGCGGAGTTGTCGATCAGGAAGCGCTCACTCACGCCACGTTCCTGCTGTCGGGCTCCGTCCGGCTGTCGTAGGTCAGGTCCAGGTCACCGGACTTGATCGCGTCGATGCCCTCCTGTCGCAGCCGACGCTTGACAGCTTCCTCCATGGCCATGCGCACAGCCTTGGCCTTCGTCTTCACGCCGTACAGGCGCATGGCGTGTTCCACCATCTCATCGTCGAGATCGATCATGGTGCGCGACATCGAAAACTCCTTTCGTCGGGGACGGCGGCCTTCAAAATGATAGCAGTATGAGGCGTTGAAGTGGTGTCGTTTGAGGGTTGATGGTCATGCGGGTGTCGCTGCGGCCTTGCGCGCGCGCAAAGCCGCATAGCGGGCTCCGTTTGATGATCAAGCCTGCGGCCTGGGCGTATGAATGGCTGGCACTAACAGTGTTCGTTGAGTGCGCCGCACCCCGTAGATCGTCCAGGGGTTCGGTTTCCTCGACTCCTGCTCCGGGAGCGCGTGGGACGACTCCCGCGAGGCGCTGAGGATGTTGGGCGGGTGTGATTCCAGGCTGGTGATGTCGGAAGAGGAGCGATCGGATTCGGGGCGGTTGTAAGTTCCCCGGGGGCGTTGTGTGGAGTGAAGGTGTGCGGTTCATGACGGCATCCGGGTCGGCGGATGGTCATGGTGTTGGAGTGAAGCGTTGCGGCGGCAGGGGGGACGTGTTCGGGGGTCGGGCGTTGGGAGCGGTGTTCTCTTGCTCTGTACGGCGGTGTACGGCTTCGAGGCGGTCTGCTACAGACCGATACCGATCGTTGCGGAGAGTTGCCGCGCGGCTGGGGGTCAAGGGGTCGCAGGTTCAAATCCTGTCGTCCCGACCAGCGTTTTCGCAGGTCGGAGGCCGCTTCCGCGGGTAGCGGAAGCGGCCTTGACCGTTTCCGGGCTGGGAGCAATGGGGAGCCCTCTGGGGGCCCTCGTGCTCCCAACTCGCAGACGTGTCAACGGTGCCCGATTCGTCCGTCACTCGATCCGGTAGATCTACAGCGCCGTACTGCGCCCCTGTGCGCCGCCGTCAACTGTAGGCCCCTGCGGTCACCCCATCGATTCGGATGCTCGGTGCATCAAGAGGTATAAGGACCCTTGTCGGCTCTCGACCCCCTTCTGGGGTGGGAGTACGGAGTCGCGCTCCCCATGTGACAGGGGGACGGGGGACTGCTCGTGATCTCTCTGGGTCGGTTTCCGCAGGCAGTGGGCACGCGGGCATCCTGGTCGCCGTGGGCGGCCTGCGCCAAAAAGCGGTAAAGCCCCTTGGTGTCTGCCGGTAGACGGGTCACTCCCAGGGCGTGAGCGCCGTATCCGGCTCTGGAGCGCCGTAGGGGGATAATAGCGGGGGACTCTGCGGTCAAAAATAGTGTGCCAAGCAATCGTATGAGCGCGGTGTCGTCGTGGCGCGGTCTCTTGGGTGACCTGCAAGGCGGATTATGGTCTGTTCGGCTGCGGCGGGCTGCTCAGACAAGCGGCTGATCTGCTCGCGCAGTTGTTCCGCTGTCTCACGGGCGGCCTGCCTCTCGCGCTTCGATCTTCTCCAGCAGGCCCCCCGCACCAGAGCCTTCGAAATCTCGCAGAACATCCACTGAGACCCCGGGCCGGACGCTTGTGGGACTCCGTTTGCGGCCGCCAGCTCGGACGAGTGGTAGCAGCCTGTGTAGCACGCCCCACATGCCTGTGAAAACCACCGCATCTCTGCGTGGCCAGAGCGGGCTACCGCTCTGCGATGTAGGCATTTTGGGCATGTCGCGCTCGTCGGAGCCTAAAGGCTTTCTGGTTCCTGAGTTCATCCTGAGGTCTGGGGGCCTGCGTCGGGCGAGGGGAGCCGTTGTCGCTGGCAGTTGTAGGTATTCCGGGCACGAGTCGGTCGGTGTCTGAGAGTTCGAGTGCTCGGTGGAGGCCATCGATGGGGGGCGAGTCGTTGTCGGTGACGATGATCTGCAGGCGGTCCAGATGTTCGGTTGCCACTTGGAGCAGGGCGGCGTACATCTTGCGCAGCCGTTCCAGGTCGATGCCTTCGTGGCCGACGTTGCTGCTGATGCCGTCAATGATCAGAAGGTTGGGCAGAGGGTTGCCATCGTCATCGAGCGCCATCTGCTGGTGGGCCAGGGCATGGGCCACATTGACGAGGACTTCAACGCCTTGGGACTGGAGGTCGCCGAAGGATCGCCCGTCGATCACCGGCTGTAGGTGTCGCGGTTGATACGGGAGCCGGGTCGGTTGTCGAAGCGGGGCGCGTCGAAGCTTCGCAGGGTGGCTTCGAAGGCGGCGTCGAGTGCGTCCAGGCGCTCGTACACGGCTGCGTTGCTGTGACGAGAGGCGGCAATACGGTCGTTGAGTTCTTCTTGTTCTCTCTCCAGCTCGGCGATGCGTTCGTTTTGTCCTTGAAGTCGTTCATGCAGGGCCAGGGCGTCGTCGAGGCGTGCGAGGTTTCTTCCAGCCGCGCTTGCTGGGCGGCCACCGCGCGGATGCGTTCGGTCTGATCGGTGAGATAGGTGGCCGTGGCACGGTCGAGTTGTTCACCGAGTTCGGAGCGCCGGCGGTGCGCTTGCCGAATACCTCGTCTGCGCAGGTCACGTGGCATGTCTGTATTCGTGGAGGATGCCGCGAAGGCGGTCGTGGCGTCGTATGTCGAGGTGGCTGAGCTTGTCCGGGTCGTCGATTGGTGTGGGTAGTGGGTGTAGCGGTCGGGTGTTCGCGATGGCCTGGTGCGGTCGATGGGAGTTGTAGAACTCCTCGAACTCCCGTAGGGCGTGGAGGAGGTGGCGTTGGTTCCAGATCAAGGTCCGGTCCAGGAGTTCGTGTCTGCAGGTCTGCACCCACCTTTCCATGATCGAGTTCATTCTCGGCATCTGATGCCGGTGAGGACGACCTCGATGCCCGTGTCTTTGAGGAGAGCGTCGAACAGGGCGGGGAACTTCTCGTCCCTGTCTCTGATCATGAATCGCGCCCGGCATCCGACATCCTCGAGATCCATGACCAGGTTCTTCGCCGCCTGTGTGACCCAGGAGGTGGTCGGGTGTGCGGTGGCGCCCAGGATCCGGATGCGACGGCTGCTGTGTTCGATCACCGCGAGTACGTGCATCCGCGTGCCGGACAGGGTGACCGTCTCAAGGAAGTCACAGGCCAGGAGGGCGTCAGCTTGGGAACGCAGGAAGTCGGTCCACGTGCTGGAGCTCCGGTCGGGCGCCGGATCGACGCCGCCATCCTTGAGGATCTTCCAGACGGTCGAGGCGGCCACCTTCACTCCCAGCACGAGCAGCTCGCCGTGAAGGCGCCTGTAGCCCCAGCTTGGATTCTCCCTCGCCAGGCGCAGTACCAGAATCCGGATGGAGCGCACGGTACGGGGCCGACCGGGTCGCTTGGGCCGAGATGAAGCGGCATGACGGCGCTTGACGAGGTCGCGATGCCAGCGCAGCACCGTGTCAAGACGCACGAGCAATCGCACACGCCGCAGGGCGGGCAACGGCAGCCGGTGCAGCAGCGCCGCCAGGAACGCCCGATCGCTCGGCGTGAACCGTGCTCGATCACTACCGAGTTGGCGTTCGAGCACTGTGATCTGATGGCGGAGGGCCAGGATCTCCGCATCTTTGTCCCGGTCGCTCTTCGGCAGCGGACGCAGCAGCGCGAACGTGTTGGTCACTCCCAGGTAGGCCAGTCGCAGTAGCACGGTCGATCATCATGACGCGTGGACTGCCGGCTGCGCGAGAGCGCCGACTAGAGCGACGAGGCCGACCACCGCCAGCCGAGTGCAGGCGTCCGACCAGGGCGGATGACATTCTCGGCAAGCGCAGGGGTACTGGCTGGTGTCGAGTTCGGCATGCACCCTCAGGCCCGGCTTGGTGGTGGTGGCGGCGATACTCTGGACGATGACTTCGTGGCTGGTCAGGGGCCTGCCGCGCCAGTTCATGGTGATGTGGGAGAACAGCCTGTGCTCGATCCGGTTCCACTTCGATGTTCCGGGAGGCAGGTGGCAGACCGTGATCGCCAGGCCGGACTCGCTGGCGAACTGGGCGACCTCAGTCTTCCAGGTGCGGGTGCGATAGCCGTTGGAGCCGCCCGCGTCGGCGGTGATCAGCAGCCGGTCGGCCGTCGGGTAGGTAGTCCGTCCGGCGCCGTTCCACCAGCGTCGGATCGATTCGACGGCGAACGCGGCGGTGTCGTGGTCGGTGCCCACGTTGACCCAGCCGGTGTTCGCGGCGACGTCGTAGATGCCGTAGGGCACAGCCTTGCCCAGCTCGCGGTCGGGGAAGTCGTGGGTGCCGACCCGCACCGGCTCGCCCTTCGGCTCCCATTCACGGCCGTTGTTCTTGAAGAGGCCGACCAGTCCTTCTTCTTCGTGTCCACACTGATCACCGGAGCCCCGCTGTCCCGGTGGCTCCGGGCCTGCTCGTTGAGGTAGCAGAACTGGACATCCCGGTCGGGATGCTGCTTGCCCTCCAACGTCTTGGCGTTGCTCTGCAGGCTGAAGCCCTCCTCACGCAGGAGGTCGCCCACCGTGTCCGCGGAGATCCGGTGGCCCTGCCGGGTCAACTCCGCCGCGAGCTTGCGGGTGGATCTGGTGGTCCAGCGCAGCGGCGACATGGGATCCCCGCGGACGTCGGGCTCGACCAGGGCGAGCAGCGCGGGCCGAAGGAGAGGATCCAGATCAGCGGTCCGCTTGCGGCCACCACCGGCCCTGCGGGCCCGCTCCAGCGGAGGCTCCCCGGAGTCGAGTTCCCGCACTCCCGACGACACAGTCGCCTCCCGGACGCCAGCGGCACGAGCGACCGCCCTGATCCCGCCGTGACCGAGCGACCGGGCCTCCGCCCCTATCAGCAGACGCCGCTGCCGCTCGTCCAGATGCGGCAGGATCGCCTCGAACTTCGCTGCCAACACCACCCGTTGCACTTCCAGCCCACCCATACCAGATCAACGATCAGCCGAACGGGAAGCCACGGGTTATAGATCTGCACGCCCTAAGAGGAGGCAACCAAGCAGTCGGCAGAAGATCAGGTAGAGCAGTCGCATACCCACGATCACCGATCATGCCCATACTTGGACGATCGCAAAGCCCCAGGTCAACCACCGTACGCCAATAAAGACACCCTTCAGCCGCCGGCATCGCCGCCTCGATCGGATCAGTCGGAGACGCCTACGACAATGCCCTGATGGAGAGCACGATCGGTCTGTTCAAGATCGAGCTGATCAAACCCCGGCGGCCCTGGAAGACGCTGTCCGAGGTCGAACTCGCCACCCGCTGAATACGTTGACTGGTACAACCACCGCAGACTCCACGGTGAGATAGGCCACGTCCCACCGGTCGAGTACGAAGCCACCTACTACACCGAACTCACGAATCCCCAGGTCACAACCACAACCTGAGATCTCTACCGAACCCGGGGCGGTTCACATCTTGCCGCCGCGAGCGCCAGCCTCGCGAGAGCACCCGCTCGGGCGACTCCGCCGGTCGACCTCCCATACACCGCGCACACCACCTCTCACCAGGGCGGATGATATTTTCGGCAAACGCAAGGTCACCACCGATCCGGTGCCTCTGCGGATGAACAGCAGCAACCGCCTGCCCTCGTCGTCATCAATCTCCCGGACCCGCACACGCTCAGCCACGTGAACATTCTGGCCGTCCGGCGCCGCCCAGCGCAGCAAACCAAGCGACGCGTCACGGCGGGGCCAACGTTGCCTGATGCGGCACTAGGAATCGTAGTCCTCGATCAGACGACTGATGACCCGGTGCATGATGGTCGCGCGGTTCCGGTCGTCCTGTTGGTCGTGTAGGGCGTGCTCGATTGCCCGGAGCCTGCGCCAAGTGTCTGCGTCCTGGTCCATGACCTCGTCGATGAGCGGCGCGGTGACCAGGTTGAGACACTCGGCCAGCCGGAGCCGGGTGGTGTGAGAGGGCGGCGTGGCCTCAGGGTCTGCGAAACCATCTGTCAGATACCGCGCGGGATCGGTGAGGCTCCAGCCGGCTACCCCGCCTTCCTTGACAAGGAGGCTCACGTCGGGGGCGATGCCGATCAGGGCGTCCGGCTCTCCGTCGAGAGCACTGAGGTCCCGGTAGCACCGCAACTCGGACGCTTCAGGATCGCAGCAGAAGATCGTTGCCTGGGGGAGGGCGAAGTTCTGCGTGGTGTCCGTACGCAGCCCGCCGGGCAGTCTCTGTGGCATGTGGGGCGCATTGTGGCAGAGGGGGGAGGGAGCGGATTCCCGGGGCACGTAGAACGTGGCGTGGGACAGCTCCCGGCTGCCCTGGTCGAACCGGAACTCGTCATTCTCCGACCACAGCCACTGCATGCTGCCGAAGGTGTGGGCCAGATGCTGCTCGCGCTCGTTCGGGCCCGTATACGATGCGACGATCACCTGAAGATCAATGAAATCGAATCGCGGAGTAAATGTCAGCGGGTTCCGTGTGGTTTCAGCATTCACGGTGTCGCCGACCGAGAACCTCACCATGAATGTCGTCCTTATCGGATCTGCTTGGCGGGCGCCATGTGGCCACCCCTGGTGTCCGGGATTTTACCGTTCACGATGTCGTCATGGGTTACCGGGTGTCCGGGATCGGTAGGTGATCCGCCCAGCGCTTCGGCTCCGGATTCGCCCTTGACCCCGGATGGGCCGTAGCCGGTGATGACATCGCCTGCGCCAGCACCTGCCCCCTTTGTGACCACGATGTCATCGCCTTGCCTGAAAATGAGATTTCCGCGGTTTCCTTCGGATAGGTATACCGCGTCCGGGTTCTTCAGGATCTCCAAGACTCGTTCGTCGTTGTCGAAATGTGGATGGTAGTTGGTGGACTTTCTCAGCTTGCCCTCTTGGGCGCGCTCGATGATCTTGTCCACGGCAGCCTTGGCCTTCGCTACAGGGCACTTGGGTGCGAGGCCGAGCGGGTCGCTCCACGTATACGGGTTGTGCACGTAGGCGCCGGGATTGGATGCCGGTTTGAGACCGAGGGGGTCCTGGGTGATGTAGCGGGCGGTTTCCGGGTCGTAGTAGCGGAAGTGGTTGTAGCTTAGGCCGGTTTCCGGGTCTGCGTATTGGCCGGGGAAACGGAGCGGGCACTCCAGGTCGTTTCGTGGTGCGGGCAGAGGTGTGCCCCAGACGGTGGTGCGGAGTTGCCAAACAAGCGTGCCGTCGGGAGCGACTAGTTCGGTGGGCGTGCCGACCAGGTCCGTGATGATCGCGTGGAACCGGGTGTCGTATTCGGACTGGGGGGTGTCGGAGAACGCAAGGGGTGAGTGGGTGTTATGCGGAACGGCTGCAGGTCCCTGGTGGGTGGATTGGGATATCGGGCGGTCGGTTCCGGGCGCGTAGTCCCAGGTCGTCGCTGTTCCATCCGAGGTAGTTTGTTCAACCAGGCGAGTAGTGTCCCAGGCGAAGTGAATGTCCTTGGTGACCGTGCCATCGTTTTGGAGGAGCCGTTTTGAGGTGCGGCGGCCGAGGGGGTCGTAGGTGTACTGCCATCGGTCGCCCTTCGGGGTGGTGACCTTGGTGAGGCGGTTTTCGGCGTTCCAGACGTACGTCCAGGTACGGGTCTGGCCGTTGAGCAGCTTGCGGGTGCGGCGGACCAGGCGGCCGACAGCGTCGTGTTCGTAGATGGTGCGCCCCGCACGGCGGATGATGGTGCCTTCGTAGACTCGGTCGCCCGCCGCGGCGTGGTCGGGTGCGGTGGCGTGGGTTTGGTTGCCTGCTATGTCGAAAGCGTACTTCTCCGTCCAGCCGTGTGCCTGGACTCCCGTCACTCGTCCCATGGGGTCGACCGTGAAGTTGCGTGTCCCGGTGGTGAGTTCGCGGACTTGGGTGACGTATCCGTCAGGACGGTAGGTGTAGGTGCGGTGCTGGAGCAGGTCATGAGGCGAGACAGCGAGGCTTTGGGCCGTAAGGCGATTCGCTACGTCCCAGCCTTGGGTGAGGGCGACTTCTCCTGTGGTGCGTTGAGTTTCACGGCCAGCGGCGTCGTGCGTGAAGGTGAGGGTGTGGCCGGCGGTGGTGAGGGTGGATGGGCGGCTTGCTGCGTCCCAGGACCAGATGGAGGTCAGCCCCGTGGGGGTGGTGCGAAGAGTGCGTCGGCCCAGGGCGTCGTATCGGTGGGCCGTTGTGTGGCCGTTGATTGTCTCCGAGATGATGCGCCCGAGTTGATCGTGTTTCCGGATTAGTTCCGTGGTTGGTGTTGCCGCATGGACCAGGGCGCCGTTTGCGTCATAGGTGTAGGTCGTCTGCTCGCCGGTGGTCTCATCGTTCTGCGCGATGATGCGTCCGGCGGCATCGAGGGTGTACCGCAGGGTTTCGCCGAGAGCATTGGATCGGGCGGTGAGGCGCCCCGCGGCATCGCGCTCGTAGGTGTGTGTCGCGCCGTTGAAGTCGGTCTCCGTAACCAGATGCCCTGCGGCGTCGTACGTGTACTGCCACTGCTTGCCCTGGGAGTTGGTGACGGTGGTGAGGCGTAGTTCGGTGTCGTAGGTGAAGGCGTAGTGGGCGCCGTCGGGGTCGGTGCGGGTGGCGGGCTGATCGAAGTGGGTGTGGGTGTAGGTGGTGGTGTGTCCAGCTTGGTCGGTGTGCTGGGCGAGGTTGCCTTCGGTGTCCCATTGCCATATTTCGCGGTAGCCGTCGGGACTCTCGCGCCAGGCAGGTTTGCCTTCGATGGTCCAGCCGTGGCGGGTGGTGTGACCTAGGGGGTCGGTGATGGCCGTAACCTGGCCGTGGGGGCCTCGGTGGAAGTGGGTGGTGTGGCCCAGGGCGTCGGTGATCGCTGAGAGGTGGCCATTCCCGTCGTATGCATAATGAGTCGTGGCACCTGTTGGATCGGTGGTAGCCGTGCGAGCTCCGCGGTCGTCGTAAACGTGACGCCATACTGAGCCGCCGGGCTCGCGAATCTCGACAGGTAGCCCTTGGCCGTCGTAAGCGGCTTCGGTCACGGTGCCATCGGGGCGCTCGACGGCGATCAGTCGACCCTGGTCGTCGTAGCGGTAGCGGGTGATGTGGCCCAGGGGGTCGGTCACGGCGATGGGGTGGCCGTTGGATTCGTCCCATTCGGTGCGGGTGGTGTTGCCCAGCGGGTCGGTCTCGGCGATGACCTTGTACGCCTCGTTGCAGACATAGGTGGTGGTGTTGCCCTGGGAGTCGGTGTAGCGGGTGGTTCGGGCTTGCGTGTCGTAGTGCAGGCGGCCGGAGAGGATGCCGTCCGGTCCGATGCCGCGCAGTACGCGGCCTCGGTGGTCGTAGACGTAGGCATAGGTAGTGCCGTTGCGGTCCGTCCATGATGTGACGCGGTGTTCGTCGTCGTATTGGTACCGCAGCGCCTTGCCGGTGGAGTTGATGACCTCTGCCAGGTCCCCGGCTTTGGTGTAGCCGAAGGAGATCAGGGTGGTGCTGTGTTCATGGGTTTCGCCGTGCAGCAGGCGCAGGGCCGTGATCCGCAGCAGTTTTGGATCGGTGTCGACCGCGATGTGATAGCCACCGGAGTGCACGATTCCCGTGGGGGCGCCTTGTGGGTCGTAGGTGACGTCGATGCGGTCGCCTGCGCCGGTCCGGTCGGTGATCGCCGTCAGAGCCAGCTCTCGGCCGCCTCCTGGCAGTGGGGCGAAGTGGAGGGTTCGGTTGCGCTCCGGGATGGTGATGGTGAAGGTGCCGTCCGGTTTGCCGTCCCAGCACAGTGGCCAGCGGGGGCCGGAGGTGGGCGGTGTGGGGACGTCGGGTTCCGGGATCGGGTAGGTGAGGAGCATGCCGTCGTCGGTGATGTAGACGACGCCGGCGTCGTCGATCTCCAGGCGTTGGTCGAGTGTGCCGGCCCAGGTGTGGCCGAACCAGCCCCCGCACGGGTGCCCGGAGACGTAGTGCCGTTCCAGGATCAGCGGCAGGGCGCCGGGCAGGGTGATGTCGGTGTCGGACATGACCATCTCGCCGGTGGCCACGTCGATCGGCTCGCCGGTTTTGGGTCGCTCCTCGTTGGGCGTGTTGTTCTTGTCCGGATTGGCGTCGGTGCGCTTGCGGGCGCTGCCGTCGCGGCGGAGTGCGCGTTCGCGGTTGAGTAGGCGTTGGGTGGCGTTCTTGGCTGCGTTGGCGCCGCGGCGTGCGGCGCCGGTGCCGCCGGTGGCCAGGGCGAGGAGGAGGTCGGGGGTGAGTTGGCCGGCGGCGCGGGCGGGGTTGCGCTGCCATTCGTCCCAGTTGGTGACGGCCTTGGCGAACTCCTTGGGGTGTTCGGCGGCGTAGGCGACGCCGTCCACGGTGCTTGCCAGCCGCAAGCCGAGCCCATCGGGCCCGTCGTGGACGAGGTCGTCGAAGTCGTCGTACCAGCTGCCCAGTGTGTCGGTGGTGCCGCCGGCGTAGTCCCCGAGGGTCTGTTTGAACTTGTCCCAGCCCTTGGGGGCCGGGGGTTTGTGCGGGGCGTTCTCGGCGGCTTTGTCGAGTTTGCGTTTGGCCGCGTCGATGACGAGTTGGAGCTCGCTCTCCAGCGTGTCCAGTCGGCCGTAGCAGCTCTCCAGGGCGGCCAGGCCCGGGTCGTCCTCCGGTGGACGTTCCGGCAGCGGATCGTCCTTCCGGTCGACGGCGGCGTTGTAGTCGGTGACCTTGTTCCAGTAGCGCTTGGAGGCGGCCCGGGCGTCGTCGGCGTCCTCGATGATCGGCTTGACGCGGTTGTGGACCGAGCGCAGCTTTTCGGCGTAGTCGTCCAGGGCATTCGCGGCCGCTTTGAAGTAGGTCTGGGCGGATTCCAGTTCCCTGGGGAGCTTCCGGGTGGCGTCCTGGAAACCCTCCGCACCTGCCCCGGTCCAGTCCATCAGGGACAGGACGTCCAGCTTGTCCTGCCCGTCCTTGAACGCGCCGGCGTACGCGCGCAGCTTGACCGCCAGGTCCTCGATATCCGACGGGCTGCCGTAGATGACCTCTGATGGCTTGGCACCCGGCGGTATCCGCTCGGCCGTGCCACCCTCTGTGGCATCGCGCTGGGTCATGCGATCGTTCCCTTCGACCCGCCGTCGACTTCCCAGCCGCCGTCATAGCGCTTGCGGGGGTTGGTGGGCACGTCCTGGGTACCGCCGGTCCCGCTGTCGTCGAGCCACGGCTCCTGATAGATCTCAGGCGGCGGGTCGAACTTCGGCCGGGACCCCGCCTGCCACGCCTTCAGACCTGCTTCACCGAAGGGCAGCTTGGCCATGTTGTCCGCGGTCGGAGAGAAGTCCTTGATGCGCAGCAGATCGGCCATGATGTAGGCGGCGATGACCTGCCGGAGTGTCTCGACCACGGTCTTCGTATGCTCGGCCACCTGCCCCATGCCGAAACCCCAGGACGAGAGCATCTTCTCGGCCGAGTCATAGATGTCGAAGTCGGCCGAGTTCTGGATGGTCTCGGCCAGCGTCTTCCAGTCGCCCTTGATCTTGCGGGCGGCGACGACGGACTCCTCCAGCGGCTGCAGTACCTTACGCACCGACGCGATCTCAATCCTGTAGCCATCACCCGGCTTCGGGCCACCGGAGCTCGATGCTCCCCCGTCATGTTCCGTCATCGTGCCCTCCCTGCCCGTACGTGGGCTGAAGTGCTCCGGTGTCCAGTACGAACGCCCGTGGGCCCAGCGGGTCCACCAACGCGCGCATGCCCTCGGGCAGCAGTTCCGCCAGATCTTCCACGGTGGTCGACGCCCATCCGCACGGCCCGGCGAACAGCGCGAGCCGGTCCAAGGAGGTGAAAACCGGCACCACCGGCCCGTGCTCCGTATCCGAGACCAGGAAGCCCGGCTCATCCGGCCGCTGAGAATACAGCCGCGCCGAACGCAGCGCCGCCAACCGCTCCGAACGAGGTCTCGACGCGGCCATTTCGTCACGGATCAGATCACGTAACGACAACGCTTCCCTCCCCGGCCCACTCGGGTCGTCACTGAATGAACACCCGCCGCGAATCCTCGCACACACGTCCCACATTTCCTGTGAGTCCACGCCTGCGGGGGCGCACAGGGTTGCCACTTGACGACTGCAGCGTATGACCCCGTATGGAGCTTGACGGCGCGCCAGGTCCGCGAGAGTCTAAAGTGGAATATAAGAGAAGAATTGCCGCGCGGCTGGGGGTCAAGGGGTCGCAGGTTCAAATCCTGTCGTCCCGACCAGCGTTTTCGCAGGTCGGAGGCCGTTTCCGTGGGTAGCGGAAGCGGCCTTAACCGTTTCCGGGCTGGGAGCAATGGGGAGCCCTCCGGGAGCCCTCGTGCTCCCAACTCGCAGACGTGTCAACGGTGCCCGATTCGTCCGTCACCCGATCCGGTAGACCTACAGCGCCGTACCGCGCCCCTGCGCGCCGTCGTCAACCGTAGGCCCCTGCAGTCACCCCATCGATCCGGATGCTCTCTGCATCGAGAGGCATAAGGAGCCCTTGTCGGCTCTCGAGCACCTTTCGCGGTGGGAGCACGGTGTCGTGCTCCCCATGCGACAGGGGGAGGGCGGACCGGCGAGGATCTCTCCGGCCAGTTTTCGCAGGCAGCTCGCGCGCGGGTGTCTTGGCCGCAGTGGAGGGCTTGTGTCAAGACGTGGCAAAGCCCCTTGGTGTCCGCCGGTAGATAGGGCACTCCCAGGGCGTGAGTGCCGTAGCGGAATCTGCGGCGCTGTAAAGGGACAGTCCGCAAGGGGTGTGGCCATGTAAATAGTGTGCCAAGCGGCTATTATCCTGAGGCGTTGTGTCTCATTGCAGTGAGCGGGAGCAACAGGTGGGATGGCGGGCGTCGTGAAGGGTGTGGGTGTCGAAAACGGTGTCACCCTATGCGACCTGCGTGTATTCATGGATGAGGCCGTCGAGTCGATCGCGTCGAAGGACTCGAGTGTTGTCGGTGGCGGTAGGTGGTCCGGGTTCGGTGAGTCGGTCCGGCGCCTGTGGGTGCCGGAAACGCCAGGGTCCGGTCGGGTGTCGGGTGATGCCGGCGATGTGCACCCGCCGGGTGCCGTGGTTGATGAAGAACAGTACGAACCAGCGCCGCAGGAAGACCGTATCGATGTGGAACAGGTCGGTGGCTACGATTGCGGAGGCTCCTGGTCGAGGCCGTTCGGGTTCCGTTCCCAGTGGGCAAGGTGCTGCGGGAGGCGATCGCCACGCTACACACGGGCATCGCCGCTAACGCCCCGGCGATGCAGCTCACTTACCGCCCGGCCCTCGCCGCAGTCAACGCCCGGGCGGCCTGCCCACACCAAGCCAGGCCCCACGGACTCGACCTGCAGCCTGTGCGCCGCCCCCGTGACGGCCGGGGAGACCATCGGCCGGATGTCGCTTTGTCAGTAGGCCGGACGAAGCCGCTACCCGATAGGACTCAACTCCCTCTGAGCGTGGTGCGGTCGAGAGCGCGATCGATGATGTCGGTGATGAACGCGGGGGTCACCGCTTCGCCCTCGTAGGTCGCGCGGACGAGGACTGCGCCTACCAGCATGGCCAGGCAGGGCTCGACATCACCGGGCTGAAGGTGCGCGCCGAGGATGCCGCGGACTCCGGTCGTGGCGGTCTGGTAGAGGCGGTCTCGGAGGTCTCGCGCGCCTTCGTCGTGGCCGGCGCGTTCGATGACGCTTGCCATCAACCGGTCGTATCGGCCTTCCGACAGTGTCAGCGCAAGCGCAGTCAGCGAGTCATGAAGGTCTTCGTGGAGATTTCCGCTGGTCGGCGGATGGGTGGCGTCGTCACAGATCTGGGCGATCGCATCCCGCATGAGATCGACGGGTGTGGGCCAGTGCGCGTAGATGGTCGCCTTCGAATATCCGGCTCTCCGGGCGACCTCGGCGTGTGTCGTCGCCTCCCAGCCATCTTCCAGCAGTGACGCGGCACTCGCTCTGATGACGTCGCGCCGCGTGCGTGCCACGCGCGGATCTTCGGGCCCAACGGACAACTTTGCCATTCCTCGAGGGTAGCCCCTCTCAGCCCGGCAGATCACTATTGAACTCAGAGTGCAGTAGTGTTTCAGTGGTCCAATACTTGGTCGGGATGGCCTCAGCGTGGGCTCACCCTGCGCGCACCGCCCGGCTTCCTCCCGCACCGTCCCGCAGACCGGTGCTCTCTCGAAAGGGCTCCTCGATGACTTCCCATGTAGTGCCGCACACCCAACAGGCGATCGTGCAGAGCCACTACGGAGCGGTTCGTGACGTGCTCGCACTGTCAGAGGTGGTTCCCGTCCGCGCTCCAGGGCCTCGGGAGGTGCAGGTTCATGTCCGGGCGGCAGCGGTCAACCCCATCGACTGGCAGATGATCGAGGGGAACCGGCGCCTCATCGCCCGCCGTCGCTTCCCGTTCACGCCGCTTTTCGACCTTGCCGGTGTCGTCACCGCAGTCGGGGATCAGGTCACCTCGTTCCGCCTGGGTGACCGGGTGCATGCCGACAACGAGATCGACGGGGGCGGCGCCTCGGAGTACGTCAATGTGTCAGTGGAGCTTCTCGCCCACGCGCCGGCGGGGCTGGACTTCGCCGAATCAGCCGCGCTCCCGCTTGCGGCGCAGATAGCGATGACCTGCCTGGACCGCGGTCAGGTCGCGGCCGGAACCCGCGTCGCGGTGATCGGAGCGTCCGGAGGCGTCGGTCACCTCGCTGTCCAGATGGCACGCGCGGCCGGGGCTTTCGTAGTCGGTGTCTCCAGCGCACGCAACCAGGAGTTCGTGCGGTCCATGGGGGCGGACGAGGTCATTGACAGGAATGAGACCGATGTGTCGTCCAGCTTCGGCGCGGACTCGTTCGATGTGGTGATCGACTGCGTCGGCGGCCGCGAGCAGTGGATTCAAGCTCAGCGAGTTCTGCGTCCGGGAGGGCGCTTCGTGACGATCGCGCGCGACGAGGACGGCGTGGTCACACTCGCCTCCGCAGTCCAACTCGCATCGACGATCGCCGCTCGCAGGCTACGGGGCGCGGGCCCGCGAGGCACGAAGTACATTCCTGTCTTCCTCAAGGCTTCCGGGGCCCTGCTGCGGCGTGTGAACGAATTGGTGGACGACGGCCGGGTCCGCGTGCACCTTTCTCGGTCCTTCCCGCTGACGCTGGAGGGCGTGAACGCGGCGATCGACGAGAGCCGCGCGGGACGGGCCACCGGAAAGCTGGTGCTCCAGCGATGACGTCCGAGTTGCAGATCGGCAAGCGAGCCACTGCTCCGGAGCTCACCTCACCGCTCCGATTGTCCAGCGGTATCACTCTCCCCAATCGTCTTGCGAAGGCAGCGATGGAGGAGCAGCTCGCGGGCAGGAGAAGCCATCCCGACAGCCGACTCGTGACGCTCTATCGCACCTGGGACGCGGGTGGTGTGGGAATGATGCTGACGGGACACGTCATGGTTGACCGGTCGGCCGTGGCACAGCCGGCCGATATCGTCCTGGACGCCACCAGCGACCTCGCACCCTTCCGGGAGTGGGCGGCGGCGGCGCGGACGAGTTCGCTCTGGATGCAGATCAACCACCCGGGGCGAGTCGTCCGGCGAGACACCGGATCGCGGGCACTGGCGCCCTCGGCGGTCCCCGTGGACGTAGGCCCGCTTTCGAAATTCTTTCCCCCGCCAACGCCGATGACGGCGAGCGACATCCGGGACACCGTGGAACGGTTCGCGGTCACAGCGGAACTCGCGGACCGGGCGGGGTTCGCCGGTGTCGAGATCCACGCCGCGCACGGGTATCTCCTTGCTCAGTTCCTCTCCCCGCTGGTCAATAAGCGGACCGATCAGTGGGGAGGCTCCCTCCACAACCGTGCCAGGCTGCTCCTCGACGTTGTGGCGGCTGTCCGCGCGCGCGTGTCACCGAATTTCGGCGTTGCCGTCAAGCTCAACTCGGCGGACTTCCAACGTGGTGGCTTCGACCTCCAAGACGCACGCCATGTCATCGAGTGGCTGAGCGACAGTGTCGACTTCGTCGAGCTGTCAGGCGGGAGCATCGAGTCACTTGCCACGGCCGGTCATCCGGCAGACGAGCGGACCCTGGAGCGCGAGGCATACTTCCTCAAACTCGCCGGGGAGCTCGTTACGGACGCCTCGGTTCCCCTCATGCTCACCGGCGGGATCCGCCGGGCACGGGTCGCGGAAGCCGTGCTGGCGCGCGGATTCTCTCTCGTCGGTGTCGCGACCGCGCTCGCGCAACAGCCCGATGCCCCCCTCGGCTGGCTCGCGGGCGAGGACGGCGAGGTCCCAGCCCCGCGATCCTCTCTCCGATCCAAATCACTTCGCGCGGCGGCGATACAGGCAAGCATCACCTCGCAACTGCACGATCTCGGCCGCGGCCGTTCAAGACCAACCCTCGCCCCGGTCGCCGCCCTCATCGTTGATCAGTACCGGCGATCTCGCGCGACTCGTCGCTACCGTCAAGAGCACTCGACGGGACAGCAATAGGTTCGATCCCGTCTCAACCGTTTACTGATGTCCCCGTACTCGTCTGAGTGCACCACCAAGTACAGAGATACGTGCACCACTACTCAGGCCACGTTGGTGTCCCGTTCGATGGTCTGGAGGCGGTTCTTGAGCCGGTAGCTGTTGCCGTTGATCGGGACGACCCGAGGGCCTGCTGTTCCCGGACGATGACTACGGGCCCTGGCAGGGACGCTCCTGTCCGAGAACCTGGCCCGGCAGGGGCTCAACGGGCTGGTCGAACAGCTCGCCTCCGCCACCGGCCGTCACGGGCGTACCGTCAACACCCCACCGGTTCGCAGACCCGGCACGGCATGTCCAGGGCGCTCGCCGGCCGATGTGCCGGAGGAGTGGCACGGTCTGCCCCTGCTGGCTGGTGCACAACTCCCGGACCGGACAGGGGCCGCAGGTCGGCTTGGTGAAAGCGACCACGATCATCGGATAGCCGTGCTGGGTGCAGGGGCTCCAGGAGGAGCTGACCTGTCCCTGGGGGCAGGTGACCTGCTGGTACTTCCAGTCGATGGTGAACGCGTCGGCCTGGTAGCCCTGCCCTTGCCGGAAACTTCATCCGTGCAGGTCACGCTGCATGTCGGTACTCATGGAGGATGCCGCCGAGGCGATCGCGTCGACGTATGGCGAGGCGGGCTAACGTGTCCGGATCGTCGATCGGCGGGGGCAAGGAGTACAGCGGTCTGGCGTTGGCGATGCCCTGGTGTGGTCGGTGTCCGTTGTAGAAGTGCTCGAACTCGCGCAGGGTGTGCAGAAGGTGTCGCTGGTTCCAGATCAACGTCCGGTCCAGGAGCTCGCGGCGACAGGTCTGTATCCAGCGCTCCATGATCGAGTTCATTCGTGGCATCTGGATACCGCTGAGCACGACGTCGATCCCCGCGTCCTTGAGGACGGCATCGAACAGTTCGGGGAACTTCCCGTCCTGGTCCCGGATCATGAACCGTGCCCGGCAGCGGAGGTCTTCGAGGTCCATGACGAGGTTCTTCGCCGCTTGGGCTACCCAGGAGGCGATCGGATGCGTCGTGGCGCCCAGGACGCGGATCCGGCGACTGCCGTGTTCGATCACCACGAGCACGTATATCCGTATCCCCGACAGGGTGACTGTTTCCATGAAGTCACGGGCCAGAAGCGCCTCAGCCCGGGAACGCAGAAAACTGGCCCAGGTACTGGAGTTCCGCTCGGGCGCAGGATCGATGCCGGCCTCCTTCAGGATTTCCCAGACGGTGGACGCGCCCACGCTCAGCCCCAGCACGAGCAGCTCGCCGTGCAGGCGCCTGTACCCCCAGCTCGGGTTCTCCTTCGCCAGCCGCAGTACCAGGATGCGGATCGAGCGCACGGTACGCGGTCGTCCCGGGCGTTTGGGTCGGCAAGAGACGGCATGGCGGCGTGCGACGAGGTCGCGGTGCCAACGCAGCACCGTGTCGGGGCGTAGGAGCAGCCGTAACTGTCGCAGGACGTGCGGTGGCAGTCGGTGCAGCAGCGCCGCCAGGAATGCCCGATCGCTCGGCGTGAACCGGAGCTTGTCCTTGCCGAGTTGGCGTTCCAGCACGGTGATCTGGTGGCGCAGGGCGAGGATCTCCGCGTCCTTGTCCCGGTCGGTCATCGGCAGCAGGCGCAGCATCGCGAACGCGTTCGTCACACTCAGGTAAGCCAGTCGCAGCAGCACGATCGATCATCATGACGCGCTGACGGCAACTGCGCGCGAGCGCGAGCGCGAGCGACCGCGGCCAGATTTCGGGAAACCCGGAGAACCGCCCCCACCAGGGCGGATGAGGTTTCCGGCAAGGGCAGCCCCACCCGTGGTCGCCGCCGAGAAACACCGCGGACATCGCCTGCCCCGGAGTGAGGACGACTCCGCCCGGGAGGAAGACCCCCGAGGCGACCTCCTCCTGCTCGTCGCCTTCGATCTCCTGGTGCTTCACCCCACCGCAGAGCCGCCACAGCGCCGTCAACTCGGCAGTCCGTACCCGAGGCGTCGCCCTCAACTGACCGTCCGCCGCGCCCACGTCGTACGCCTTCCTCCCCCGGCACCGGCCGCAGCAGGAAGGCGTACGACGTGTGCGCGTGCTCCGCCGACCACATCCGGTCCAGCTCACCTCGTAGACGCCGCGCGCCCCGTGCCGGTCCGCCAGGTGACCGACGGTGACGCCCAGGACCAGCGCGACCTTACCGGCCATGCCGGGTCCGAGCCGCCACCTGACCTGCCGGGGGAAGCGGGGCCCGGCAAGCCTGTGGCACGCCACTCGCATGATCAAAGAGCATCGCCACGGCCGTCCGCCGATCAGCCGATGGGCTCGGCCACGATGAGCTGGAACCGCTCGAAGGACAGCTTCACGGTGTTGTGCTGAGCAGTGGCAGTTCCGAGTGACTTGCCGGTGAACGGGTCGGTCAGGCGGTACCGCGTGCGGCCCAGACCGCGCAGCTCGACCGTCCCGTCCCACTGGTCGGCGTAGAAGGCGTAGTGGAGGGTCCGCTTCGTGGCCACGACATGCGCCTCGGGCTTGTCGAAGCCGATGTCGTACAGCTCACCGCGGTACTCGCCGGTGGGCAGCATGTTCTTCTCGTACAGGGACACCCACTTGCGCCAGAGGACCTCCTTCTCCGGGGTGAGGTCGGTCGCCTTGTCCGGGGCTCCGGTGCCGGGGAGGGTGAACTTGGTCGACAGGACGGCTCCGACCCCGTAGGAGGACGCGAAGTCGTCGCCGTTGTCACTCAGTTCGACGTGGTCGACGGCGTAGCTGCTGCCCGCGCCCATCAGCGCCTTCATCGACTTGCCCTTGCTCCGGACCTGGTAGGAGGACTCCGGGTCCGAGCTGGGGTACTGGTCGACGTAGGGCAGGTTGTGGAAGGCGAAGGCGGTGCCGCAGGGGCAGAGTTCGACGAGGGCGTCGGGGTTCGCCGCGTGCGCGGCTTCGTGGATCGCCTTCCAGAACCGCGCCACGCCCTCGGTGGATTCCTCGGGGCGGGCGTGCCGGTGCTTCGGGTTGTAGCAGGGTGCGACGCTGTTGAGGTGCTGGCCGTCGATCTTGAGCCCCTCGTAGCCCCAGTCGCCGATGAACCTCTTCGCCTGCTCGACGAAGTAGTCCACGGTCGGCCGGTAGGCCGGGCAGAGCGTGTAGGCGTCCCACCAGGTGACGTCCTGCTTGTTGCCGTCGCGGTCCAGCAACAGCATGTCGGAGCGGTCCCGGATCAGGTTGCTGTCGGGGTCCGCCGCCAGCGGGGCCCACCACAGGCGCGGTCGCAGGCCGGCGTCCCGTATCTCCTTGGTGAAGGCCCGCATGTCCGCTTCGCCGCGCGGGAACTTCGTCGTGTTGATGTCCCAGTCGCCCTCGTTGGTCTGCCAGCCGTCATCGAGCACGACCCAGCGCAGGCCGACCTCGTGCGCCTTCGGCAGCGTTCCGGTGACCTGCTCGACGGTGAAGTCGCGCTCGTAGCCCCAGGCACACCAGATGGGCTCGAAGGCCGAGGCGGGGACCTTGGGAGCGCGCTGGCCGATGTCGCTCATGTAGTCGCGGTACCGCTGGAGCGGCACGAAGTGGTCGCCCGGGAGGGCGGTCAGGAACGTGGTGTCGGTGCTGAGCCGACGGCCCGGCTTCAGGGTGCGGGCGGTGTCGTCCTGGATGGCGATGCTCGCTCCGGCGTCCGTCTTGCGGACCGGCATGCGCAGGATCGTCGCCACGGGCTCGACGTGTCCGACGGAAAGGCCCGCGCCCCGGCGCCAGACGGTCGCCAGCGGGGTGCCGCCGCCGTAGTCGGAGGAGTCCATCCCCAGCGAGTTCTCCTGGACGTAGCCGTCCTTCACCGGCATCACCCAGTCGCGGCGGTCCGTGTACGTGGTGCCGGAGAAGGTATAGAAGCCGCCGGGGGTCTCCAGGAGTTCGTGGGCTCCGTTGCGCCACCCGGTGACCTTCAGTGCGGTGGAGGACCTGTTGGTGTAGGTCACCTTCATCACGATCATGCCGGTAAGACGCTCGAAGGAGGTCAGCTCGACCGTCTTGTGCACGCCTTCCTTGGACGTGCCCTCGATCGTCACCCGGACGCCCGCGCCGTGGCGGGGGTGCCGGGTGGCGCGGGTCCGGTGTCCGCGGTAGGCGAACGCCTCGATGGCCTTGTCGCCCACCAGCAGGGCTTCGCCGGCGTCGAAGCGGGTGAGGTCGACGCCCTTAAGCGCGACCCGGCTTCGCAGTTGGTCGTCGAACTCCAGGGTGATGGAGGTGTCGCCGACTCCGACGAGGTCAGGATCCGAGTTCGGTGCGGCGGCCGCGGGTGAGGCGCCCATGGCCACGGCGGGGATGGCGGCCAGGCCGGCACCCCCCAGCGCGACCTTCAGTACGCTTCGCCGGTTCATGTCCGTCATGTCGAACTCTCTTTCGGTCGTGCGTGCCCGACTGGGGCAGCTGCCTTCTGTCCGTCGTGGTGGATCGTTCAGAGTCGAGCCGCGTGCTCGCGACGAGGCGACCGTCCGTAAGGCTGGTCGATGCCTGGTCTGCTACTGGTTTTCGCAGTGGGTCGGGTGGGGTCGGGGGACGGCGTGGCGTCCGAACGGGCGCCCCGGTGCGAGGTCGCCTCCGGCGGCAGTGCGCGGCCATCCTCGGTGAGCTGCGACAACGCTGCCTCGATCACCGGAGGGTGCCCGGGGCACGGCGAAACGGAAGGTCGCTCACGGGCGACTTCTTCATCACCGGGTGGCCTGCTGCGAGAACGTAAGTGGTATTCGAGTGGCATGTCAACGGGTGGGCCGCCCGGACGAGGGTTCGCGCCGTCGATCGAATTGGTATGTTTCTGGTATGACGGATGCGAGAACGCCGATGCCCAGAGGTCTGTTCGGGGATGATGCCCTCCCGTTGTACGAGCGCACGGCCACGCAGTTGCTCGAGGACCTGCGCGCCGCTGCTGCCCGCCCCGGCGACCGGCTGCCCTCCGAGCGGGCTCTGGTCGAGCGGTACGCCGTGTCGCGCGTGACGCTGCGAGCGGCCCTCGCGCAATTGGAGTCACGGGGCATCGTGCGGCCGTCGTCGTCGCGCGGGTGGTTCGTCGCCGAGCTCGGTCTGCTCCCCGAGGCGACGATGACGTCCGGCTCGGCGGCCCCGCAGGTCCAGGGGTTCGCCGACTATGCCCAGGCCAACGGCTTGACGACGGCCGGCAAGGTGCTCTCCGCCACCGTCCGCCCGGCCACGGTGTCCGAGGCCGAGCAGCTCCGGATCGCTCCGGGCGCCGACCTCTTCGACCTCCACCGACTGCGCTTCCTCGACGGTCTGCTGGTCGTGCTCGAGCACAACCGGCTTCCTTTGGCGGCCTGCCCGGCCCTGGCCGAAACCGACTTCAACACGGCCTCGCTCTACGCCACCCTGCGCGCCGCCGACCCGCCGCAGCTGCCCCGCGTCGCCGACTACTCGGTCGAGGCCCGCCACCCGACGCCACGGGAGATCGAGCTGTTCGAGATCGGGGAGACCATGCCGATGCTCGTCGCGACCCAGCTGACGTCGAACCAGGAATCACGCCCGATCGAACTGACCGTCCAGGTCTACCGGGGGGACCGCTACCGGTTCCGGGCCTCCATCACCAATCAGGGCTGATTGATCACCGCAGGTCACGGAGACTCTCCTCCTGCACCACGTACCAGCTGCGGGGCGGACGTGATGCGCGGTATCGAATACCAGATGCATACCAAAATAAGACTATTGACGGACACTAATGAGACCAGTACCGTCCCCTCTGGGCTCCGGGCCAACGTGGCGGAAGGGCTCAAATGCACGTTGAGTAAGGGGTTGGCAATGCAGAGCCCATTGAGCGAGGTGGTCCGGCGCCAGAAGGCCGGACAGCCGCAGGGCATCACCTCGGTGTGTTCGGCTCATCCACTGGTCATCGAGGCAGCCGTGGTGCAAGCACGGGAGAGCGGCGGTCATGTACTGGTGGAGGCGACCTCGAACCAGGTTGACCAGTACGGCGGTTACACGGGCATGCGGCCCGCGGACTTCCGCGACCTCGTGTACCGCATCGCCGCCGAAAGTGGTCTGCCACTGGAGCGCGTGATTCTCGGCGGCGACCACCTCGGACCGAACCGGTGGCAGTCCCTGACGCCCGACGAGGCGATGGAGCGGGCCGACGCCCTGGTCGCCGCCTACGTGGCGGCGGACTTCACCAAAATCCACCTGGACTGCAGCTTCGCCTGCGCCGGTGACCCCGTACCGCTGACCGACGACGTGGTCGCCGAACGCGCCGCGCGGCTGATCCGCGTGGCCGAGGAGACGGCCGGCCCCGAGCGGGCCGAGCGGATCCGGTACGTGATCGGTACCGAGGTGCCCACACCCGGCGGCGCGCACGAGACGCTCGGCGCGCTCGTCCCGACCACGCCCGAGGCGGCGCGCACCACTCTGGAGCAGCACCGCAAGGCCTTCGCCCGGCACGGCATCGACGAGGTCTGGAAGCGCGTCATGGCCCTCGTCGTCCAGCCGGCCGTCGAGTTCGACCACCTTCAGGTCGTCGACTACCGGCGGGAGCTGACCGAGGAACTGCGCAAGGTCCTCGACGACGAGCCCACCATGGTCTACGAGGCCCACTCGACCGACTACCAGACCGCCGAGGCGCTCACCGCGCTGGTCGAGGACCACTGGGCGGTCCTCAAGGTGGGCCCCGGACTGACCTTCGCCCTGCGCGAGGCGCTGTTCGCCCTCGCCGCGATCGAGGACGAACTGGTGCCGGCCGCCGAGCGGTCACGGCTTGCCGAGGTCGTCGAGCGGCGGATGCTCGCGGAGCCGGCCACATGGGAGGGCTACTACCCGGGCGGCGCCGCCGAGCAGCGCCTCGCACGCCGCTACAGCTACAGCGACCGGATGCGCTACTACTGGCCCGACCCCGAGATCGAAAAGGCCCAGGCCCGGCTCCTGGACAACCTCTCGGCCGTGGACATCCCCCTGCCGCTGCTCAGCGCACATCTTCCGCTCCAGTACGCCCGTGTCCGCCACGGCGAGCTCGCCGCCCGGCCGCGCGACCTGGCCGTGGACCACGTCCGCGATGTTCTGCGCGACTACGACCGCGCCTCCCGCCCGAACCAGAAGGAGCACGTGTGACCACGCCCTCCGGCACGCTGTCCTTGGACGACGGCGCTGCCCACACCGTCCGCGAGATCGCCCAGCAGCCCGCGCTGTGGCGCGAGGTCGACCGGATCGTCTCGGCCTCCCGGGACTCGCTGGACCCCTTCCTGCGTCCGCTCGTCGCCCGCGGCGACCTGCGCGTGGTGCTCACCGGCGCCGGCACCTCCGCCTTCGCCGGCCAGGTGCTCCAGCCCGCCCTGGCCCGGCGTCTGGGACGGCGCGTCGACGCGGTTGCCACCACGGACCTCGTCGCCGACCCCCGCGGCTGTCTCGCCGAGGACGTGCCCACGCTGCTGGTCTCCTTCGCACGGTCGGGCGACAGCCCCGAGTCCGTGGCCGCCACCGCGCTGGCCGACCAGGTTCTCTCCGAGGTGCACCACCTCGTGATCACTTGCAACGAGCAGGGCCGCCTGGCGCGCGAACACGCGGAGCTGCCGAAGTCCCACGTGCTGTTGATGCCGCCCGGGTCCAACGACCGCGGCTTCGCCATGACGTCGAGCTTCACGTGCATGACACTCGCGGCACTGCTCGCCCTGGGCGGCACCGCCTACGACGGCGTCGCCGAACGCCTGGCCCGGGCAGCCGAGTCGATCACCGACAGCAGCGCTGTCGACCGCACCGTCGGCGCCCTCCTGGAGAGCGCGCCCGAGCGGATCGTCTTCCTCGGCAGCGGCCCGCTGAAGGGCCTCGCCGAGGAGTCGGCGCTGAAGGTGCTCGAGCTCACCGGTGGGACGCTCATGGCCGTCGCGGAATCCTCGCTGGGATTCCGGCACGGTCCCAAGGCGGTGCTCAACGACCGTTCGGTCGCGGTGGTGTACATGTCAAACGACCCGTACACCCGCAAGTACGACCAGGACATCTATGCGGAGCTGCGCGGAAATCTGCCCGCCGGCAGCGTCGTCACGGTCTCCGCGGACTCCGGCGCGGGAACGGAGGGCACAGGCACCGACGCCTGGCCGCTTCCGGGCCTCGATGGCGTCGAGGATGTCGCCCTGGCGCTGTCCGCCGTGGTGTACGCCCAGCTCATCGCCCTGCGTGCCTCTCTGGCCCGGTGCCTGCGGCCCGACAACCCGTTCCCCTCGGGTGAGGTCAACCGCGTGGTGCAGGGCGTGACCTTGCACTCCTTGCACAACTGATCAAAGGCATCGACGGCGCGGTTCGAGGGCGCCGGACGGAGGTACAACGATGTTCCTAGGTGTCGACGGTGGCGGTACGAAAACCGCATTCTGCATGGTCGACCGGTCCGGACAAGTCGTGGCGCGAGCGCAGGCGGCAAGTTCGTACTACTTCTCCCACGGCATCGAGCTTGTCGAGCGTGTGCTGAAGGAAGGCGTCGAAGCTGTCTGCGCGGCGGCCGGGCTGACCCCTGCCGACATCGAGTACGCCTTTTTCGGGCTGCCCGGTTACGGGGAGGCGGCCCGCGATCTGCCCGTCCTGAACGCGACCCCGCGAGCGGTGCTCGGGCACGACCGCTACGCCTGCGACAACGACATGGTCTGCGGCTGGGCCGGTTCACTGGGCGCGGTCGACGGCATCAACGTCATCAGCGGCACCGGTTCGATGACCTACGGCGAGCGGCTGGGCCGGGGCGTGCGCGTCGGTGGCTGGAGCGAGATGTTCGGCGACGAGGGATCGGCGCACTGGATCGCGGTCCGGGGCCTCAACGCCTTCTCACGGATGGGCGACGGACGGCTCCCCGAGGGCCCCCTGGCCGAGGTGTTCCGGCGCCACCTGGATCTCGCGTCCGACCTCGACGTGATCGATGTCGTCCACAACCAGTGGCAGGGCGACCGGAGCCGGATCGCCGCGCTCAGCCGCTCGGTGGCCGAGGCGGCCGCTCTGGGCGACGAGGCCGCCACGGAGATCCTCACCGACGCCGGCCGGGAACTCGCCCTGCTCGTCGAAGTCACCCGCGAGCGGCTGGAGTTCGGCCCGGACGAGACCGTACCGGTCTCCTACTCCGGCGGCACCTTCGGCGCCCACACGGTTCTGGAGGCGTTCGCCTCCGGACTGAAGAATCGTTTTACCAACTATGAGCTGCGACACCCTCTCTACGAGCCTGTCGTAGGCGCCGCCCTGTACGCGGCAAAACTCGCCGGAACCCCGCTCGACCAGCCCGCGCTCGACGCGCTGCGCATGGCCCCCGGGACCCCTGCCTCAGGAGAGGACGACCGATGAACAGAGGCACAAAGAGCTGGATCGTGTACGCGTCGCTGCTGGTCCTGTTCTGGGGTGTGTGGGGCGCCTTCTCCAGCGAGCCGAACAGCAGGTACGGCTACCCCAACGAGATGATCTACATCATCTGGGCCTTCACGATGCTCATACCCGCGTACTTCGCGATGCGCGGCAACACGTTCGACCGCCGGCCGATCGCCGCCGTGTACGGACTGATCGCGGGACTGACCGGCGCAGGCGGCCAACTCTTGCTGTTCCACGCGCTCGCCAACGGCCCGGCGTACCTCATCTTCCCCCTGGTGTCGCTCTCCCCGGTGGTCACCGTCCTCATGGCGATGGCGCTGCTGCGGGAGCGGATCAACCGGCTCGCCCTAGTGGGTGTCGTCGCGGCACTGGCGGCGATCGTGCTGCTCAGCATTCCCAGCGGCAAGGACGACTCGAACTCGCACGGCCCGTGGCTGCTGATGGCCATCCTGATCTGCGTCGCCTGGGGCGTGCAGGCGTTCTGCATGCGCAAGGCCGCGGTGGTCGGGGTCAACGACGCGACGACCTTCGGCTGGATGACCATCAGCGGACTGCTGCTGGTTCCGGTGGCGTTCGTGATGATGGGCGAATTCCCGTCCGACGCTCCGTGGCAGGCGCCCGCGCTCACCGCGGTGACGCAGGTCCTCAACGCGGTCGGCGCGCTGTTCCTGGTCATGGCGTTCAGCCGGGGCAAGGCCACGGTCGTCGCCCCCATCACCAACGCACTGGCACCGGTGCTGACCATCGTGCTGTCCCTGGCCGTCTACCAAACGCTCCCCAACGTATGGGGCGCCCTCGGTATCGTGCTGGCCCTCGCAGGCTCGACCCTGATGGTCTACAGCGACGAGAAGAGCGGCGAGAACTCCGTGGCCCCGGGCGCGGCGGACGACGGCGCGGACGTGAGTCCGGCCCCGCAGAAGTCCTGATCGCCCACATATCCGTACCGGCCGAACCACGCAGCAATACGGGCCGACACCGGCCCGTACTCACCGAACCGACATGAAAGCGAGGGGACACCTTTATGCCCCTGGTTCCCACGCGCGAACTCGTCTCGAAGGCCGCCGCCGCAGGCCGGGCCGTCGCGGCGTTCAACGTGATCACGCTGGAGCACGCCGAGGCGATCACCGCCGGCGCAGCCGCCGCGGGCGCCCCGGGGGTGATCCTGCAGATCAGCGAGAACGCCGTACGGTTCCACGGCGGCCGGGTCGAGCCGATCGCGCGGGCCGCGGCCGAGGTCGGCAAGGCCTGTGACGTCGACGTCGCACTGCACATGGACCACGTGACGGACATGCGGCTGCTGCGCACGGCGGCCGACGCGGGGTTCTCCTCCGCGATGTTCGACGCCGGGGCGCAGCCGTACGCCGAGAACCTCGCCGCCACCCGCGCCGCGGCCCAGTGGGCCCACGGCGCGGGCCTGTGGCTGGAGGCCGAACTCGGCTATGTGGGCGGCAAGCCCGACGCCCCCGCGAGCGCCCACGCGGCCGGGGTGCGCACCGACCCGCAGGAGGCGGCGCGCTATGTCGCGGACACCGGCGTGGACGCCCTGGCCGTCGCCGTCGGCAGCAGCCACGCGATGACCGAACGCTCCGCGACCCTGGACCACGCGCTCATCGAACGCCTGCGGGAGGCCGTGCCCGTACCTCTGGTGCTGCACGGTTCGTCGGGCGTCGGCGACGACGATCTGCGACAAGCCGTCCAGGCGGGCATCGTGAAGATCAACATCGGTACCGCTCTCAACGTCGCGTTCACCGGCGCGGTCCGCGAAGCGCTGGGGGCCCGGCCCGACCTGACCGACCCCCGCCCCTACGTCGCCCAGGGCCGGGAGACGATGGCGGAGACGGTCCGGGTCCTTCTCGGTGTGGTGAGTGGCTGAGCGGGCCCGAAGCTTTCCCGCACCTGATGTCGCCTGGTCGGTGACGGGTTCCGTGCGTCGTGGGCACCGCCCCCGTGCTGTGATCATGAGTATTCGAGGGTGTCTGGGGTGTGCGGCTGTCACCCTGCGTAGTGCGGTCTACCGCAGTGGGGGTGCAGGCAGCGTGATGCCCCCTTCGAGTGGTGAAGGGGATGCATCAATGATCGCGACAAAGGCCGGTTTCCTTAACGGGCGATCGTCGGCTACGTTGCACCGCCGCTGGCGGGCCTGAGTCTCGCGGACTGGCCCCATTGACCTGGCCTACCTCGTTCCCGTAGTTGGCTGTCGGGCAGCGTCAGCGGAAGCGCCAGGGCGACTACGTCGGCGCACCAGAAGTTTCGCGGGGCGCGTAGGCGATGACGGCTTGCAGCGCGATGTCCACGGCGGCGTGCAGTTGTGCCCGTGTGGCGCCTGAGGCACTGTGCACGGCCATGCCCTCGCTGACCACGGTGACATTGCCCTTGCCAGAAATCTCATCCGTGCAGGTCACGCTGCATGTCGGTATTCGTGGAGGATGCCTCCGAGGCGATCGTGCCGACGTATGTTGAGGCGGGCTAATGTGTCCGGCTCGTCGATCGGCGGGGGCAAGGGGTGGACCGGTCTGGCGTTGGCGATGCCTTGGTGTGGTCGATGTCCGTTGTAGAACTGCTCGAACTCGTGCAGGGCGTGGAGGAGGTGCCTGTGCCGTTCGGAAACTCGTCGTTCCCGGTCAGGCGGCGTATCTGTACTCGTTGATCACGCCGCCGAGTATTCGGGTGCGCAGAACCCGGTGAGCGGACAGGCCGACCATGGACGTCGGGTGCTCCTGGAGGAGGGGAGGGAGCTGCCCACGAGCCTGGTGGGGGCGATGACCGTTGTAATGCCGGGCGTAAGCATCGAGGACCTGGCGAGCGTGCGTCTCGTTCCAGATCAAGAGGTGGTCGAGGGCCTCGCGGCGCATGGTGCCGATGACACGTTCGCAGTGCTGCGGGTGCCGGTAAATCATCCACGCAGGTGAGAGCTTGATCAGAGATCTTCGACTTTGGCCGATGCTCACCCCGGCGTCTTCACCTGTACAAGGCCCCGACGGCATCATGATCTGTTGTGCTGCTGCGCCTGGCCTATCTCGCCGCGACCAACACCCTGGCGTTCCTACGTCTCCTGCCGATGAGCGACAGAGACAAGGACATCGAGATCCTCGTGCTCCGGCATCAACTGCTGGTCCTGCAGCGTCAGGTCGGCAAGCCTGCCTTCAATGACAGTGATCGCGCTGTCCTCGCCGGCCTTCTGCACCACCTGCCCAAAGACAGACCGCGGCACCTTCTGCTGCTGGTCCGCCCCGAGACGGTCTTGCGCTGGCATCGGGAGCTGCTCAGGCGGTGCCATACCGCGACCTGCGTGTCCAAGCGGCGCGGACGCCCCCGCACCATCCGCTCGATCCGTGCCCTCGTCCTGCGTCTGGCCAGGGAAAATGCCTCGTGGGGGTATCGCCGGATTCACGGCGAGCTCGCCGCGCTGGGGATCAAGGTCGCCGCCTCCACGGTCTGGGAGATCCTCCGCGAGCACGGCATCCCACCCGCACCCGAACGGCAGAGCACCACCTGGGCCGACTTCCTCCGCAGCCAGGCCGAGGCCCTTCTCGCCTGCGATCTCTTCGAAGTCCGCACGCTGACGGGGGCGCGCCTGTATGTCTTAGTCGTCATCGAGCACACCACCCGTCGCATCAGGATCCTCGGTGTCACCGCACATCCGACCGGGGACTGGATAGTGCAGCTCGGACGCAACCTCCTCATGGACCTCGAAGACGCGGGCAGCAGGGCACAGTTCCTGATCCGCGACCGCGACTCGAAGTTCACAGCCGCGTCGTCACCACCGGCATTCGGATACCACGGATGAACTCGCTCATGGAGCGCTGGATACAAACCTGCCGCAGCGAACTCCTGGACCGGACCCTGATCTGGAACCAGGGTCACCTCCTCCACGCCCTGCGCGAGTATGAATCCTTCTACAACGAGCACCGCCCGCACAGAGCCCTGCAACAAGCCGCTCCCTGCCGCCCGCTACCCACGCCCATCACCCAACAAGCCCAACTCGCCCACCTGGCAGTCCACAGACGACCCGACTCAGCGGAACCCTCTACGAATACCAGCACGCGGCGTGAACTCGGCGCCCGCAAAGCGTGGCCGCAGGGCCCTGACCAGCAGTGATGGCCGCATCGTCGGTCATCGGTGTCCTACGCCTGTGGGACGAGGCGGCGTTGGTGGACCTGGATGGGATCGCGGTGCTGTCGTAACGATCCCCTGGCTCTGTTATTCCGTAATAACGTAACCTCGACCCATGGCCGATGAGTCCCTCGATGAGCGGGTCGCCGCGCTCGAAGAGCGGGTGACGCGACTGGAGTCCGCGCCGCCGGAGGCAGACCGGGACGAGGTGTTCTGGGCGCTCGAGGGGCTGCGCCGACGGCTCACGGGGCAGGGGCAGGTGCTGTTCACCGGCGCGGTCGACCTGCCCAACGGCGAGCACTACGAATGGCAGCAGGGCGCGGCGGCGCACGGGCTGCTCGACGCGGACTGGTCCGAACACGCCGCGGCGTACGCCGCGCTGGGCCACCCGGTGCGGCTCACCCTGCTGCGGGCGGTGCTGCGCGGCACCCGCTCCGCGGCCGAGCTGCAGGAGACCGCCGGGCTGAACACCACCGGCCAGCTCTACCACCACCTCAAGCAGCTCACGGCGGCCGGCTGGCTCCAGGCCGAGGGACGCGGCCACTACCAGGTGCCTCCGGGCAGGGTGGTGCCGCTGCTCGTGCTGCTGTCCACCGTGGTGCCGACAGGAAACCGAACGACGGGGGAGTGACCCATGGACCGACGGAAATTTCTTACCGTGGCGACGGCGGCGACGGGCGTATCGCTGTTGCCCGGGACCGCCGCCGCGGCCGACGGGACCCTGCCCGCGCGGGTACGGCGTCAACTGGACCGGGCGCTCGCCGCCGGCAGTCCGAGCGCGGTCTGCGGGGTTATCCACGGCGGACGTCCCTACGTGGCGGGCGCGGCCAAGGACGGGGAGGTACCGGCACCGGACGGCCGGACCGTGTTCCAGCTCGGCTCGATCGGCAAGACACTCACCGCCACCGCCCTGGCCCGCGCCGTCTGCGCGGGCGAGACCCGCCTCGACGCACCGCTCGTCCTGCCCGCCCGCTTCCCCGTCCCGCGTAAGGGCCCCCGGCGGATCACCCTGGCCGATCTGGCGACCCACACCTCCGGTCTGCCCTCGCTGCCGCCCAACCTCCTCGCCGGAGCGGATCCCTACGATCCGTACGCCCGCTACACGCTGGACGACCTGGCCGCCGGGCTCGGCGAGACAACCCTGGACAGCGAGCCGGGCAGCACATACGCCTACGCGAACCTCGGCTTCGGACTGCTGGGCCAGGCGCTGGCCTTCGACGCCGTGGACGCGATGCTGTGGCGCCGGGTGGCCGCGCCGCTCCGTCTGTCGGACACCACGACGACCCTGCGGCCGGATATGGCCTCCCGCAAGGCCGTCGGGCATCTCGACGGGGAGGCCGTTCCCGACTGGCACGACCGGGTGCTCAGCGCGGCGGGCACCTCGATCTACAGCACCGCCGATGACATGCTGCGCTTCCTGGGCGCCCAACTCCGCCCGGAGCGCTCGCCCTTGCGGGCCGCCATCGAGCTGACCCAGCGGCCTCACTTCACCGTCGACCGCGACCTGCGGCTCGGCCTCGGCTGGCATCTCAGCCCGCTGCCCAGCGGCCGGACCATGACCTGGCACAACGGCAGCACCGGCGGATTCAGCACCTGCGCGGCATTCAGCCGGGAGAGCGGGACGGCGGTGGTGATGATGGTGAACACCTTCAGCCAGGAGACCGGGTCCGGGGCCCGCCCGGTCGACGAGCTCACCATCGCCCTGCTCGGCGAGCTCGACGCGGACTGAGCCGGATCCCCGCCCCCGACGCCGTGACGCCGGGGGCGGTGGATGCGGAAGGTGGCCCCACTCGCCGAGTGAACACGTCGTACCGCTTCTCGCTCCGCCCCGGGGCCCGGCGCCGTACCGCCGCCTCGGAGCTGAGGCGAGCACGAGGACAACGGTCCGGAGCACAGGTCGCAGCGGCGGTAGAGACCTGGTGCGTGTGGTCGGCCGCGACCGGACGGCACGAGGCTAGGTGTGCTGTCCGGGGAGGTTGGTGACGCGGCTGGCTGGGGTGTGGCCGCTGATTCCGGTGTGGGGTCGGTGGTAGTTGTACCAGTCCAGCCAGTCGAGAAACGCTGCCTGGCGTTCGGCTTCTGAGGTGTAGGGCCGGTGGTAGGCCCATTCGTCCAGCAGGGTGCGGTGGAAGCGTTCGACCTTGCCGTTGGTCTGGGGCCGCCAGGGGCGGGTCCAGCGAGGGCTGATGCCCAGGTCACGGCAGGTCTGCCGCCAGGTGTTCTTGGTGTAGGACCAGGCGTTGTCGGTCAGTACCCGTTCGACGGTCACGCCGCGTGCGGCGAACCATGCGGTGGCGCGGGTGAGGAAGGCAGCGCAGGTGGGCAGCCGACGGAAGGGTAGCGGACCGTCAGGCAGCCTTGGCCGGGTACTCGGTCCAGGTGCGGATGGGTGAGTCGGGGGCGAAGCTGGTCTTCGGTTCGGCGCGGGCATTTCGCCAGCGCACGTAGGCGCCGATGGCGGCGTTCTGTTCGCCATGGCTGCGGTGGTCGGTGCCGTTGAGGGCGAAGTAGCGCAGGGCGGCGAACTCGGACTCGATCCAGTTCAGCCACGATCCGTAGGTCGGCAGGAAGACCAGCTCGATGTCGTTCGCCGCGGCCCACGCGCGGACGTTCGGGTGCTTGTGAGGGGAGAAGTTGTCCGGGACGACGTAGAGCTTCTCGCCGGGCCAGCGGATGCGCAGGGACTTGAGTAGGGACAGGAACTCGCACCACCGTTTGCGGGGCCGGATGCGGTAGTACATCTTGCCGGTGGCCAGGTCGAGGACGGCAAGCATGTGCATCACGCCGTCGTAGCGGTTGTAGGTGGCCCGCAGACGACGTGGTGAGCGGTGCGGGCGCCATGCCTTGCCTTTGCGGGGCATGAGGTTGAGCGGCCCGAACTCGTCCACACAGACCACCCGGCCGTCGGTCGGCGGGGAGTCGTAGAGCGCCAGGATCCGGTGCATCTTGGCGATGAAGTCTGGGTCGTTCGAGGACTTCCAGGTCGTGCTGGTCTGCCAGGAGACCCTGCCCTCGCGCAGTATCCGTCGCAGTGTCTCGCGGCTGACGGCGGGGACCACGTTCTGCTTGACCAGGTGTTCGGCGAGCTTGGTCAGGCTCCAGGTGGAGAACGCGGAGATCTTCCAGTCGGCGGGGGACGTCCGGGCGATCAGGCAGATGTGCTCACGCACCTGGCTGCTGATCATCCTGGGGCGACCCCCGCTCCATTTCGGGTCCAGCGCCTCGAACCCCTGCTCGTTGAAGGCGTGGATGACGTCTCGCACATAGTCGGCGCTGACCTGCATCAACGAGGTGATGTCCGGAACCGACTGCCCCTGCGCGGACATCATCACCACGATCGCCCGCCGCAGCCGCACCGCATCCTTCGCGGTCCGGCTGATCCGCTGCAGCCGACGCCCTTCCTCCATGCTTACCGGCCGGACGAACACCCCCGGACGACGTCCCACGACCACCTCCACCATCACAACGTGGAAGCAGCCTGCCGCGCAACGAACGGAAGATCAATTACCCGACCAAGGATCCGAGCCAAGCCACTAGAGCGGAAGCGGCGGCCACGCACCCCAGGGCTGGGACCACGTGTACGTGCGTTCCGCGTTGCCCGTCCGCCAGCGGCGCGGGGTCGTGGTCCCGAGCCAGTCCAGCGGTTCGACGCCGCCGGGCGACCCGCCGTCCAGCGCGAGCCGGACGGCCGCGCCGAGGTCGGCATCGGTCTGCGGGGTACGGGCGGCCGGGGCGACGGAGACGAACAGCGCGGTGCCGGAACGGGCCACCAGGTCCAGGAACTGACGGTTCAGCCGCCACTCGGTGGCCGGGGTACAGGGCACGCAGTCGGCATCCACCGCATAGAAGCGGCTGTGCTGGGCCAGCCGGAAGGCGAGGGTGTTGATGCCCATCCGTCGGGTGCGCTCCCAGTGACGGCCCGAGGTGTCGTCACCGGTTCGCTGCACCTGCACCAGACCCGCCGCCAGATGTCCGACGGTGTTGCAGCCAAGCACCACGGCGTCCCCGGCCGCCTCGGCGATGGTCCGGTAGAGGCCCACCAGCACTTCGGCGGTGGTGCGGGTGCGGTCGGCGAGCCGCCATCCGGCACCGGCCATTTCGTGCGGTGTGTCCGGGTGGAAGCGGCCGAAGACGTCGTACGTGCTGAAGTCGTGCTTGATCAGCTCGAAACCCCAGGAGCGGAAGCGGGCGACATCGGCGGCGACGGTCGCCAGCGTCGCGTCCAGCGACGGGTCCAGGGGGATCCGGCCGGGAGCGCCGGTGTCCGTGCGCATCCCCTCCGTCGGCACCCGGGACAGCAGCGGCCGGAACCACAGGCCTGGCCGGGCGCCACGGTCGGCGATGCCCGCGGCCAGGCCCGCCATGTCGTCGAACAGCCCGGGCAGGCCGGTGTCCCACGGCCCTCCCGGGGCGCTTCCCCCGCCCTCCGTCCAGCCGTCGTCGACGACACAGAACGGCCGCACTGGATGGTCCCCGGCGAACTCGGCGATGGTGGCCGCGTCGCGCAGTACGGCGTCCGGGCCGAAGTCCTGGCCGTAGGCGTAGTACCAGTTGTTGCAGCCGACCACCGGCTGCGCGGGCACCAGCGGATCGGGGGACATGGCGGCGCACAGCTCCTGGAGCGCCGCGTACGGGGTGGTGTCCGCACCCGTCGCCACCCCGACCACCGTGGCGGCGGCGATCTCCCGGTCGCCCGGCAGCACAGGCAGGCCGCCGGAGCGTACGTCCAGCCACAGCGTGGTGCCGTCCTCGTCCACCGTCCAGCAGCACAGCGCCCCGGCGCGGGTCCGTACGCCTAGCCCGGCGCAGCCACCGGTCGCCGGGTCGGTGCTCAGCCAGTACCAGGGCAGGGGGCGTTCCGGCTGGACGCTGCGCCACTGCAACTCACCGTACGAGCGCTCCCACGCATCGCCGAGTACCAGGGCGGGGCGGTGACCGCCGGGGTGGTGGCGCCAGCGCAGCACCACCGTCGACAGGCCCTCCGGACCTGGCGCGGCGAGCACCAGCCGCAGGGCGCCGTATGAATCGTGTCGCGCCGTCACCTCGGCGCCGGGCACGGTCCAGTGGCCCGCCCCCGCCGGTGCGGCGGTGCGCGGGTCCCCGGACGGACCGGTGATCACATGGACGGAGTCGGGCAGCGGAACGTCGATCGCGGCCATCGGCCTCACCCCTTCACGGCGCCGGAGGTGAGTCCCTGCACGATGTGGCGGCTCGCGAAGGCGAAGAGCACCATGGTTGGCAGGATCGTGAACACGGCCGCTGCGGACATCGAGCCCCAGTCGATGTTGAAGCTGGAGATGAATCCGTTGAGGGCCGTGGGGGTCGTCTTGTTGGCGTCGCTGTTCATCAGGGTCACCGACAGGAACAGCTCGTTCCAGCAGTTGACGAAGTTGAAGATGAACGCCGCTACGATCCCCGGACGCATCACCGGGAGCAGCACCCGGAACAGCGCCGCGAACCGGGAGAGGCCGTCGATCATCGCGGCCTCCTCCAGTGCGTCGGGGATGTTCTCGAAGAAGCCGCGGAGCATCACCGTGCAGAAGGGGATACACACGGCGATGTAGACGAGGATGAGCCCGAGCCGGTTGTCGACCAGTTTCAGGTCGGTCATCAGCAGATACAGCGGGCCCAGCGCGATGAAGGCCGGGATCATCTGGGTGACCAGGGCGGCCGTCAGCAACGCGGACTTGGTGCGGAACTCGAAGCGCGCCAGCACATACGCCGACAGCATCGAGATGGCGGTGGCGACCACGCCCGCGACGGTCGCGACGATGAGGCTGTTGGTGAGATAGGTCCCGAAGTCGGCCTTGTTGAACAGCTCACTGTAGTTCTCCAGCGAGAAGTGCTCGGGCCAGTAGGCGAGGGGGAAGGAGAAGATGTCGCCCGGCGCCTTCAGCGAGGTGATGGCGATCCAGTACAGCGGGAACACGGTGAAGGCCAGCCACAGCACCAGGAAGACGATCCGGACGGCCCGGCCGACCGCGGTCTCTTTGCCGATCACGACCTCACCTCTCGCTTCTCACGGGTGGCCAGCAGGAAGAACACCGTGAAAAGCAGCAGCCCCGCGACCACGAGGAGACCGAGCGCCGAGGCCTTGCCGTAGTCGCCCTGCTGAGTGATCTTGATCATCCAGGTGGTCACGATGTGTGTCTGGTTGCTCGGCCCGCCACCGGTCATCCCGAAGATCAGATCGGGGAAGTTGAAGATCCAGATGACCCGCAGCAGCACCGTGAGCACCAGCGTGACCCGGATATAGGGGATGGTGATCTGGAAGAGCGTGCGTGCCTTCCCGGCCCCGTCCAGCGCCGCGGCCTCGTACAGTTCGTCGGGGACCGACTGGAGCGCGGCCAGGATCATGATGGCGAAGAAGGTGACGCCGTACCAGATGTTGGCGATCAGTACGGCGATCATCGCCTTGTGCGGATCGGCCAGCCACGCCACGGGCTCGTCGATCAGCCCCGCCTTCTGGAGCAGATCGTTCACGACGCCGAACTCGCTGTTGAACATCCAGCGGAACAGGATGCCGATGAGGAACCCGGAGATCGCCCAGGGGAAGAAGATCAGCGCCTGGTAGACGCCGCGGAAGCGGAACCGGCGACGCAGCCACAGGGCGAGCGCGAAACCGATCACGAGCTGGGGCACGATCGATCCGATGACCCAGGCGCCCGTATTGCCCAGCACGGTGCCCCAGTTGGGGTCGGAGAAGACACGGTAAAAGTTGTCCAGGCCCACCCAGGAGGTGTCCGTGAGATCGTTCAGATCCCAGTGGCGGAAGGCCATCTGGCTGCCCGCGATCATGGGGTAGTACGTGAACACCGCCACGAAGATCGCGGCAGGCGCCATGAAGGCGGCGATGAGCAGGCCCCGGCGGGTCGTGAACTCCCGCTTCCGGCCGCCCCGCGGCCCGTTCCGGGCCCGCGGGGCGGCTTGCTTCCGGACGGGGCGCGAAGTCTTCGGCCCGGTCGTCGTTGCGGACGTGGCGGGCATCCTACTTCTCCTGCTCCCACTTCTTGGTCCAGTACGCGTCCCAGCCCGTCAGCAGCTCCTTGGGCGATATCTTGCCGGTCACCATCTTCTGCACGTCGGCGTCGGACTTCTGCTCCCACTCGCTCCACCAGGTCACGCCGCGCGGCTGGCTGACGTTGAGATAGGTGTCGGGGTGCTTGGTCATGGTGACGTAGGACGACCACGGGCCGGTCTTGTAGAACGGGTCCTCGGTCGCCGACTTGAGGATGGGCACCAGGCTGTTCTTCTTGGTGAAGTCCGTCGACGCCTTGCCCTGGGACAGGAACTTGATCAGCTTGACGGTCTCGGCCTTGTGCTTGCTGCCCTTCGCGATGCCCCACCCGGCGGTGGCCAGCGGCTGGACCGTCTTCCCGCTGGGTCCGGCCACCAGCGGAGCGGTATCCCACTGCTCCTTCGAGATCGACTTGGACTCGGAGACCGTGGCGATGACTTCCGGATCCTGGAGCAGGAAGGCCGTGGAGCCGTTGGAGAACGCCTCGACCATCTCCGGATAGCCCCAGGACACGGATGACTTGGGCGATGCCTTCTTGAAGAGTGTGAGGTAGGTCTTGAGGGCGTCCAGGGCCTCGGGCGCGGAGAAGATCGTGCGCCCGTTCTTCAGCTTGTAGCCGTTGGCGAGGTCGACCTTGTCGGCCACGTACGCCTCGATGATGGCGGTGGCGTTGCTGTTGGCGTTGGCCCCGCCGCGGAACGCGTAGCCGTAGCGGCGCTTCGCCGGGTCATTGATGGCGGATGCCTGCTTCAGCAGCTGGTCCCAGGAGGCCGGGGGCTTGCTGAACCCGGCGTCCTTGATCAGGTCCTTGCGGTAGAAGAGGCTCAGCCCGTAGAAGCCGTAGGGGACGAAGAAGGTACGGCCCTTGGCGTCCTCGGACGCCTTGACGGCGTTCTCCGTCATGGCATTCCAGCCCTGCCAGCCCTTGAGGTCCTTCGCCATGTCGTACAGCCAGCCGTTGTTCGACCACGGGCCGACCGTGATGTCCCGTACCTCGAGTGCGTCCACGCCGCTGCCGGACTGGAGCATCTGCTGGATCTTCTGATCGGCCTGTTCGGTGGGCGGCGAGATCAGATTGACCTTGATCTTGGGGTTCTGCTTCTCGAAGTCGGCTATGAGTCCCTTGAGCAGATCGGTGCGGGAGGGGTTGGTCAGGCTCTCGACCATGTTGAGCGTGACCGTGCCGTTCGCGTTCGGACTCATGGCGGAACAGCCGGTCAGGACCATCGCTGCGGCGGTGCCGAGGGCGAGGGCTGCCGTCCTTCTCCTCATCGTGCTGACCTCTTTCTTGGGTGCGGGCCGCGCTCGGAGCGGCTTGGGGAGTCGGGGGTGGGGAGGGGAGTACGGTGTCGCGCCGCTATGGCGCGCCGTGCCGCCCGCGAGCCGCGCGGGCCCACTCAGCGAGGACGGGGACGCAGGTCTCGGCGAAGTACTCGTAGTCGGCGGCGGTGTTGTAGACGTGGGCGGACACCCGCAGATAGCCGATGCCGCCGAAGCTGGTGAAGGCCGCCTCGACACCCAGCTCCCCGGCGACCCGGTCGCGCAGCGCGTCGGCCTCGACGCGGGTGGCGCCGAGCCCCTCGGGCAGCCGCACCAGACGCATCCCGGGGACCGGCATGCCGACATCGACGCTGCTGTCGGCGCCGGTCAGCTCGGTGAACGCGGCACCGATGACCTGCGCGGCGTAACCGGCCAGGTGGTCCATATAGCGGCGGGCGTGCATCCAGCCCCAGGTGTGCTCGATGAAGCCGAGCGCCGTCGGTGCCGCCAGATAGCAGGTGGCATCCACCGTGCCCTGCTGGTCGAAGCGGTCGGGGTACGGGTCCTCTGCACCCCATGAGTCGATCGGTGGGTAGAGCCGCTCACGTAGTGGACCGCGGGCGACGAGCGCTGCGGTGCCCCGGGGCGCGCATCCCCACTTGTGCAGGTTCCCGACCCAGAAATCACAGGTCAGCCCCGAGAGCGGGGCGGGGAGCAGACCAGGTGCGTGCGCACCGTCCACGAGCAGCGGGATCCCGCGCCGCCGAGCCTCCGCGCCGATCCGCTCCACCGGCAGCCGGCGGGCGGTCGCCGAGGTGATCTGGTCCACCACGATGAGGTCCGTCGCCTCGGACAGTTCGGCGAACACGGCCTCGCACGCTTGCTCCTCGTCTGCGTCGAGGGGTACCCGCGCGGTGCGGACCCCGCCATCCCAGCGGTCGCGCGCCAGCCGCTCGGCGCCCATGGTCACGGCGCCGTAACCGTGGTCGGTGACGACGATCTCCCCGCCGCGGCGACGGTCGAGGGCGGCGTACACGGTGCTGATGCCCGCGCTCGCGTTCGGCACCAGGGCCAGGTCGTCGGCGGCCACCGCCAAGAAGTCGGCGATCTCGACCCTGGTGTCGGCGATCCGCTGAGGCAGCGCCGGGAACCACACCACCGGGGAGCACTCCATCTCCACCCGCAGCTGCTTCTGCCGCTCCTGTGCCACCAGGGGAACCGCGCCGAAGGAACCGTGGTTCAGGTGTCTCATGGCGGGGTCGAGCGTCCACGCCCGGTCGGCGGGACGGCCGTCGGCCAGCAACAGGGGGCGTGGCGCCGCGATGACATCGGTCTCGCTCACATGAGTCCCGATCTGCCGGGGTCCGGGTGTTCCGAGGGGCGTCAGAAACGAGAGAGATCTGATCGCAACCAGAACACGTATGATGACTCGGCATCCTGCATGATGGATTCCATGCAATCAAGGGGTGTAGCAGCGTGGATCATCAGATGACTTCTGATCGACACCTCTGACATATCTGATGAATCGGTACAGTGCGACGAAGGGCGCGGGACCGCGCCCCGCCCGTTCGGGAGGAATCGGATGTCCGCAGTCGACAAGGCGTTCCACGGCCTACGCCACATGATCGCCACCGGGCGCCTCAGCGCCGGAGGGCGCATTCCGCCCGAGGGCGAGCTGTGCGAGGAACTCGGCGTGTCCCGGGGGTCGTTGCGCGAGGCCGTACGGATGCTCGCGGCCCTGGGGGTGATCGAGCCGCGGCACGGCTCCGGTACTTATGTCTCCCAGCTCAGGCCGGAGGACATCATAGGTAGCCTGTCGCTCACCCTGGAACTGCTGCCGCTCTCCGGTCTGCTGGAGGTGTACGAGATTCGGCGTGTCCTGGAGTCCCACGTTGCGGCGCAGGCTGCGGCCCGCAGCACCCCGGAGACGGTGCGGGAACTCTTCGCGCTCATCGAGGCCATGGACGCCACCGACGACCCCACCGAGGCATCGGACCTCGACCACCGCTTCCATGCCGAGATCGCCACCGCGGCCGGAAACCCCGCCCTCGGCTCCCTGCTCTCGGTCTTCCGCGCCCGCTCCCGCAAGTACCAGATCTTCACCCTCCCCGAGGGCGAGCAGATGCGGCGCAAGAGCGACGAGGATCACCGCGTGCTGGCCACCGCGATCGCCGACCGCGATCCGCGCGCCGCCGCCGGAGCGGCCGAGGCCCATGTCGCCCAGACGGAGCGATGGCTGCGCGCCTTCATGCCGCCCATGGAGGAGGACTCCCCGGCCTGACACGTTGCGTTGCGTTTGACGCGTCAGACCATTGCGCGTTCGAATGCGCCTGTGGGTGCCGGAATCTGTGTCACCCTATGCGACCTGCGAGTGTTCGTGGATGAGGCCCAGGTGGCGCTCTCCGGTGATCAGGACGCGGTCGGTTGCCTCGCGTCGGCATGATGCGATCCAGCGTTCCGCGATGGCGTTCATTCGGGGCACCCGGGGCGGTGTCGGCATGACGTGCACGCCGATCGCCTGGAAGACGGCGTCGAAGCTGTCGGTGAAGTAGGTGCCGCGGTCCCGGATGAGGAGGCTGATCGACTCTGCGCGGTCACCAAGGTCCACGAGGTAGTTCCGTGCTTGCTGGGTGATCCAGGGGCCGGCCGGGTGCCGGGTGATGCCGGCGATGTGCACGTGTCGGGTGCCGTGGTCGATGAAGAACAGCACGAACCAGCGCCGCAGGAAGCCCGTGCCGATGTGGAAGAGGTCGGTGGCCATGATGGCGGAGGCCTGGGCTTTGAGGAAGGCGGGTCAGGACTGGTTGGTGCGCTGGGGGGGCGGGGTCGAACCCGGCCTTCTGCAAGATCTCCCAGACGCTCGAGGCGCCGACTTTGCGTCCCAGGCCGAGCAGTTCGCCGTGGATCCGTTGATATCCCCACCCCCCCGGTTCTCCCGCGCGAGGCGCAGGACCAGCTGCCGCAGTGCTTCCGGCTTCGGTGGTCGGCCCGGACGGCGGCGTGGATAGGTCCACTTCCGGGCGACCAGGCGTGCGTGCCAGCGCAGGACCGACCGTGGAGTGACCAGCAACGCCAGCCGTGCACGCTGCTGCTTGTTCACCATCCGGAGCAGCGCTGCCATGACAGCCCGATCGCTCCAGGAAAGTTGAGGTCGTGGCTGGATGCGTTGGGCGAGACCGAGCTGGTGCCGGAGCATCAAGATCTCGACGTCTTTCGCCGCACTCGACCGGGCCAGCAGCGGAAGCCATCGGAAGAGCTGACACGCGAGCTGATAGATCAGGCGTATCGCCACGACCCAGCATGATGCCGCAGCACTCGTCAGCTCCAGCGCTCTGGCAGATCCGAAGCCGCAGGTCACCTCGGGTGACAAATTTTCCGGCACCCACAACGTCGCACACCGCTCGGCCAGCACCCGCACCTCGCCAGTCGCCTCGTTGACGACCGGGCGCACATCTCGTCGTCGAGGGTGTCCTCAGCGTCGATGGGCGGCATGTCGGCCATCATGCCGACACCCTCACGCGGCCACGACCTGGATCGGGCGTCCTGACGTTGGCCGTTCGCCCCCTATCAGGTCTTGCTCCGCGCCCGCCGGCGCCGGCCTGGCGGCCGTCCAGACCGGCGGACGGGGCGATGTCACGCGGGGACGTCGAGCGGGGGGTGCTCGAGCACGCGGGGCTTGTACTCGACCAGCTGGATGCGGCCGTCGAAGGTGCGGTGCTCGATCATCTCGAGGGCAGCGTCCGGGTAGCCGTCGTAGATGCGTTCTTCGCCCGTGGCCCCGGTGATCACCGGGAACATCACGACCCGGAAGCGGTCGACGAGTCCGGCTCGTAGCAGGGACCGGCACAGGCTGAGGCTGCCGATCGTGCTGAGGAGCCCCGGGCCACTGGACTTCATGGCGCGGACCGCCTCGACGGCGTCGTCGCGGACGAGCGTGGAGTTGGCCCACTTCAGTGGCTCCTCGAGTGAGGAGGAGAACACCACCTTGGACGCTTGCGTGAGCTCGTCGACGGACGCCTCTTCCTCGGGCCTGAACTCGTCTTGGCCATTGGGGACCTCGCCTGCGGCGAAGCCGGACATCAGGCGGTAGGTGTTCGCTCCCATCAGGTAGGTGGCCCCGTGCTGCTCGCCGAGCCATGCGAGGTACTCCGGGCCCTCGAGGCCCCAGAACCCGGGCCATCCCTCTCCCGATGCGTGGCCGTCGAGGGAGGTGATGAAGTCGACGAGAAGCTCCGACATGGCGGTGTCCTTCCCTAGGGTGTCACGAGCTTGGACCGGCCGGGAGCCACCACCAAGACCCAGCCCTCCTTCGAGGACATGACCGCCAAGCTCCGCCGCACGATCATCGCCCACCGTTTTCGCGGCCCACACCCCCACCAGGCACAACCCGAGGAAATCCAGGCCGTCCTCACAGCCTGGGCCACCGCCGGAACCTGACCACTCAAGACAGCGAAACACGAGGGGATCCGGGGGCACTGGACAACCCGGCTCGGAAGGGAGCGAGTTCCACGATCCGGCCTACGAAGGCCCGGTCGCGCGCAGCCTCCAGCAGATCTCTCAAATAGCCGCCTTCATGTTCACCCATTCCCGCTCCTGCGGAACGCGCGGCTCGGCCACCGTGCTCAGTACGCGGTCGGCCCCGAGGGCTTCTTCCGGAGCACCTTCCCCGGCCGGTTCGCCAAGAACACGCCGTCACGGAGCACTGAACTGCCATTGACGAGGACATTGCGTACACCGCGGGCGTAGGAGAGCGGTGCCTCATAGGTGGCGGTGTCGGTGATCGTGACGGGGTCGAAGGCCGTGATGTCGGCGACCATGCCCTCGGCCAGTGTGCCGCGGTCGGTGAGGCCGAGGCGTGCGGCAGGAAGCGTGCTCATCTTGCGCACGGCCTGTGACAGGGTGAGGACACCGCGGTCGCGGGTGTACTGCGCCAGGGTGCGGGCGAAGGCTCCGAAATGGCGCGGGTGCGGGTGTCCGCCGCCAGTCAGGTCCAGTTCCCACCCGTCGCTGACGACAGCGCTGTTCGGGTGACGCAGAACGGTCTCGACGTCGGCCTCGGACATCGCGTGGTTGATGATCCACACCTCCCCTCCATGGTCGCGCAGCACGTCGAGGGAGACCTCAGCGGGGTGACGGCCCTCGGCGGTGGCGATCTCTCGGATGGAGGAGCCCACCCACTCCGAGTAGCGACCCGGAGCCATGGCGGCGAGGACGGTGCCCTCGGGAAGGAAGGTACGTCCGATCTTGGCGCGCAGTTCGGCGGCGATCGCTTCGCGTGTTTCCTGGTCCTTCAGTCGTGTGAGCAGCGCTTCCAGGCCGCCATCCAGCGCCCAGTCGGGCAACCGGGAGGTGAGCCGGGTTGAGGACGCCGCATACGGGTAGACGTCACACGCCACATCCAGACCTTCCGCGACGGCGGAGTCGATCAGGGTGAGCGCTTCGTGTACTTTGCCGTGATTGGCCGGGCCCATGGCCTTGAGGTGTGAGATCTGCAGGCGAACGCCGCTGCGGCGGGCGGTCTCGATGGCCTCGACAACGGCCTCGATGAGGTGATCTCCCTCGTCCCGCATGTGGGTGCTGTAGAGCAGTCCAGCCCGTCGTGCCTCGGTGGCGAGTGTCACGATCTCGTTGGTGCCGGCGAACGATCCGGGGGCGTAGATCAGGCCGGTGGAGAGGCCGAAGACACCCTGCTCGGCGGCTTCGGCGAGCAGCGTGCACATGGTGGCCGTCTCTTCGGATGTCGGGGGGCGCAGCTCCGTACCGAGGGCGGCGATGCGGAGGGTCGCGTGGCCGACCAACGCCGCGAGGTTGGCGCACGGGGCGGCCGCCTCCACTTCGCGGGCGAAGCCGTCGAAATCCTCCCACGGCATCTCGGCGCTGCGGCTGCCTCCGCGGGCGAGCGTCGTGTCGTGTTCGTGGCGCCGCGCGGGGTTGATCGGGAAGGGAGACGCGCCGCAGTTGCCGGTGACGATGGTGGTCACGCCCTGCCGGATGCAGGATTCGGCAGCGGGCACATCACGTATCGTGAAGTCGGCATGCGAGTGCAGGTCAATGAAGCCCGGTGCGACCACTTGGCCGGCACAGTCGATCGTCTCGCGGGCGGTGGCGCCGGGCGGGGCGTCGCCGACGAACACGATCCTGTCGCCCCGGATGCCGACATCCGCGCGCCGCCCGGGCTCTCCGGTGCCGTCCACGACGGTTCCCCCGACGGCGAGCACATCGAACTCGTACAACTCTTCTCCTCTTACATGCGAAGTGTGATGCGGGATTCGGGGCGGGCGTCTCAGACCAGCAGCGTCAGGATCAGGCCGTACATGACCGCTGCGGGGATCAGTACCTGCCAGCCGACCGACAGCAGCGTCCTGAGGCGGGTGGCCTCGGCGAAGCCCAGGGCAGACATCATGTTGGGGTTGGGGAAAGGGCCGTAGGTGTCGGCTTTGGAACCCCACAGGTAAGTCACGGCCCACATGGCGGGGGTGAGTCCGATGCTGGTGCCGAGGGGACCGAACACCTTGTTCAGCAGCACCACGTGCGCGGCGGTAGCGCCCGGGACGCCCAGCCAACCGAGCAGCGCCACCGCTACGGCGAACGACAGCACCGGCAGGTCGTGCAGCTGCGGGCCGAACCAGTCCAGGAGGACGTCGTACGGCTTGAGTTCGTTGACCATCTGGAAGAACGCGGCGAGTACCCAGAACAGCAGGAACGTCTCCACCATGCGTCCCGCGCCGCGGCAGAGCGCGTCGATGGTGCCCCTCACGGACAATCCGCCGGCTGCGGCGGTGACCACGGCCATCACTGGGAGGGCCAACAGGGGAAAGGTGGTGCCTCCCTTGCTTATCGTGGCGTAGGCGACCGAGACCACGAGGACTACCGAGAATGCCCAAGTGGCGCGCACGGTATGGGGCCCAGGGACTTGCTCGTCCGCTCCGGTCAGCTCGTCTTCGTAGAAGTCGTCGCCGCCGAGTGCCGAGCGGCGCTGCACGCGCGGCACGACGACCATCGAGAGCAGCAGGGACAGGAGGGCGAGGGGGCCCGCGGCAACGAGGACATAGGTCCCGTACCCCACTCCGGAGGCGTCCAGGATCGCGATGTTCGACCCGGCGAAGGGGGCCAGCACCAGCCCCGCACAGCCGCCCAGGAACATCATGCTGGCCGTCGCTGAGCGTGTGAAACCGGCACGTGCCGTAATGGGGATGAGGATCGGCGCGGCGATCGCCAGCGCACCGGCGAGCGTGCCGAGCGCGAAGACCAGGAGCAGGCAGGACATCATCACGCCGAGCTGGATCGCCAGTTGGCTGTCCCGCCGGACCACGCGCATGACGCCGCGGACCAGGAGGTCCGCGGCTCCTGTCTGCCGCAGTACCTCCCCCAGGCCGGAGCCCAGCAGGCAGATGACACCGATGACGGTCACCGTGTCACCGAGCGCGCTCCCAAGGAGGATGCCGACATTGGTGGGCGGACGCTGCGCGAGGACGACCCCGGCCAGCAGGGAGATCACGGTGGCCAGCAGGAGATTCATGCCGCACAGTGAGAGCACAGCATAAAGGACGATCGGGAGCAGACCCCAGATCGTGGGGGTGTGCACCAGGAAGCCGAGCACGAGCGCGGCGATCAGACCGGCCCCCGCGATGGCGTACTGCGTGACGGTCCGCGGCGAGCGGCCGTGCCGGGGCGCGGCCGCGACAGCGGGGGGCTTCTCGGTCATCGACATGGCGCGCTCCAGACCTCGTGGTCATCGCGGTCGTTGGTCGTGGTATCTGGCGGGCTGGGCGGACCGGTCAAGGAGACGGGGGGGCCGACGGCCGGTGTCGTGGCGTCCGGCCGACCAAGGGAGAGAAGGGCGTCCGCCTGGCCGACGCCGCTCTCGGCAAGGATCTCCTCAAGGGACTGCTCCGGGCGGACCGTGGCGAACCGTACGGCCGGTCCCTGCGTGGTGAAGCCGTGCACGGCGGGCCGGGCGAGGCTGTTGTACGACCATGGGGTGGAGAAGTAGTAGCCGCCGGTGTCGTGGAGCACCACGACATCCCCCGGTTCCAGTTCGGGCAGTTCCCCTCCGCGGACCACGAGATCACCGGCGAAGCAACACGGCCCCGCAACGTCTTGCACACGCGGCGTCCCGCGTTTGGTCCGCCCCTCGGCGTCGTACACCCCGACCCGCAGCGGCCACGCCTGAGGCATGAAGACGGTGCGGGTCGCGATGTGGGCTCCTGCGTGGGTCAACGCGATCCGGCGGCCGCCGGTGTCCTTGGTGTACTCCACGACCGCGGCGATGAAGCCGTTCTTGGCCACGAGCGAGCGCCCGAACTCCGTCACCAGCGAATACCGTCCGTCGAAGAGCCCCGGCACACTGGTCCTCAGCTGCTCGACATAGTCCGCGTAGGAAGGGCGGATCTCGTCGTCGTCGAAGTTGACCGGCAGGCCGCCGCCGATGTCCAGGCTGGTGACCTGCCGCCGGCCCGCAGCGGTGTTGATCTCTTCCGCGAGTTCGTACGCGGCGCGCACCCCTTCGGCGATCAGTTCCAGGGAACATCCCTGCGAACCTACGTGCACATGCACTCGGGTGAGCCAGGAGTGTGCGGCGAACGCGCCGAGGATGCGTTGCCGGGCGCCGGTGTCCTTCAGCGGAACACCGAACTTGGAGTTCAGTGACGCGGTGCTCATGGCGTCGATCGACCCGGTGCCGACCTGCGGGTTGATCCGCAAACCGCACACCGAGGAGCTGTTACCTGCCGAGAGCAGCGCCTCGATCCGGTCCAGCTCGGCGAAGTTGTCGGCGTTGACCGCTACGCCCAGGGAGAGGGCGTGCGTCAGCTCGGCTTGTGTCTTGGCCGGTGAATCCAGGACGATGCGCTCCGGCGAGAAACCCGCAGCAAGGGCTTGCGCCAGCTCACCGGGGCTGGCGACCTCGCATCCCATGCCGGACCGGGCGAGCAGCCGCAGCACCGGGACCAAGGACGCAGCCTTGGCGGCGAAGGTATGCAGGACCGGGGCATCGCCGAACGCCTCCCGCAGGTCACGTACGGACTCCCGGACGCCGTCAGTGTCGAAGAAGCCCGTGACCAGGTGGTCGGCGCCGATCAGACCTGTGCGGACCGCCTCGCGGACGACCCCGTCGCGTCGGCCGGGATCGATCCGGCGGTACGTCCCGGACACGCCCGTGCCGCTGACGCGTCCCTCCCCGCTGTTCTCGTCGTTGTGCGCATACATGTCGATCGCGACCTCCTCCGAAGCACCCGTGGCGTGCACCAGAGTCGAGGAACTCCGCGAGAAGTCGTCACATACGCTCGAAATCGTCACGTCTGCACGTTGAACGCGGGTAGGCGCGCACGCAACCATGTGATAGGGACGGGGAATGGCGCAGGATATCGTCGACGAAAGAGACCTGGCGCTGATCAACGCGCTGCAGGTCACCCCGCGCGCGTCCTGGGCTCAACTGGGGCAGGCCCTGGACTTGGACCCCATGACGGTCGCGCGCCGCTGGGCGCGCCTTTGCGACAGCGGACTGGCCTGGGTCACCTGCGTCGCCGGGCCGGCGCTGCACAGTGATTTCTGCATGGCTTACATCGAGATCGAGTGCGGTCCAGGGCGGCTGGAGGCGGTGGCGGCGGCGCTCAGCGCCGAGCGTCCCGTCCGCTATGTCCACCACATCACGGGCCCCTACGGTCTACTGGTCGTGATCGCGTTGCGGACGCCTGCGGCGGTCTCCGTCTACGTGCGCCACACGATCGACCGCCTGCCCGGTGTGCGGTCGTCCCGAGTGGAGATGCGGACCGTGGGATACAGCGAGGCGAGCCGGTGGAGGCTGCGCAGTCTGGAGCGGTCGCAGCAGCACGTGCTCGAGTCGCTCGAGGCGCTGCCCGCGGCAGTGGGCGGGGCGCGGGTGGATGTCACGGATCAGGAGCTGTACCGGCTGCTGCACGAGGACGGCCGCATGCCGTTCACCGTGCTGGCCGACCGTGCCGGGATCAGCGAGCCCACCGCGCGCCGCCGCGTCAAACGGCTGCTCGCGAGTCGGCTGCTGCGGCTGCGCTGCGAGGTGGCGCAGTCCATATCGGGCTGGCCGGTGACCGCGGTGTGCTGGGCGAGCGTCCCGCCGCAGCATCTGGAGTCCGCGGCGCGCTCGCTGACCGCGCTACAGGACGTCCGGCTATGTTGCGGCTTGACAGGGGCCGGAACCTGCTGTTGATGGTGTGGTTGCGGACGCTCGGCGACCTGCCGCGGCTGGAGGCGGCTATCACCGAACGCTCCTCCCATGTGACCATCGTCGATCGGGCCACCGTCCTTCACACCGTCAAGCAGATGGGCCGACTGCTGGATGCTGAGGGACGAAGCATCGGTAACGTGGCGCCTAATGTCGAGGTGCTGGCGGAGTCCTGACAGGCGGATCGTGCTGGCCGGTTGCCCGGCCCAGTCGGCAGCGGAGCCATGGCGCACCGGCAGAGTCCTCGGCTGCGTCCTCTGCGGGCGTCATCTCGGGGGAAGCTCACCGTCCTGTGACCGCTTGGGCCTGGCCCGCACATGCATGCGCTCTCCCTGGTGGCCGAAGAGGCTGATGATCTCTGCTTGGGCTCCGTCGGGGCTGCCGAACCAGTGGGGCAGTCGCGTATCGAACTCCGCCGCCTCACCCGCGGCGAGTACCAGGTCACGGTCAGCCAGGATCAGCCGCAGACGGCCGGCCAGGACGTACAGCCGCTCGTAACCCTCGTGGGTTTTGGGCTCGGGGGCGGTCCGTGTCCCCGGGATGATGACCTTGAAAGCCTGAAGCGAGCCCGGTTGGCGTGTCAGGGGAAGGACGGTCATGCCGTCGACCTGGCGCGCGGCAGGACGGACCCGTGGATCACCGGTCGGTGGCACGGCAATGAGGGTGTCGAAAGGGATCTGGTGTGCCTGGGCGATGGGCAGGAGCAATTCCAGGCTCGGGCGCCGCTGCCCCGACTCCAGCCGTGACAGTGTGCTCAGGTGGACAGCGACCTGGCCGGGAGTGGGGACAAGAGTGACGCCAGAAGTGATCTCCAACCCTTCAGCGGGCACGTCGACCAGGTCGTCCGCCGGCAACCCCTACAACGACATTGCCGAGACGGATGCGGCAGATGTGGAGAACACCTACACCACCCTGGTCAGCCAACTCGGCGATCTGAACCTTGCCTATCTGCACATGATCGAAAGCGCCGACCGAACACTGACCACGCGCCTGCGCAAAACCTGGCCCGCCACGTTCATCCTCACCCCGTTCATCCACCTGGCAGGCGGAGATGCCTGGGGTGGCGACCGGCGGTCCCGTCACAAGCTCGCCCGGGACATCTGCCACGGCAAGCGCGGGCAGATCATGCCGGTGTACCGCGAGAGGCAGGAGGACCACCTCGGCACGCTCGGCCGGTCTGGACGAGGACGACGAGCATCTGTGAGGCTGGCGCCGGGCATGGACATACAGCCCGCCGGGTGCAGTGGGAGGCGTCGGGCCAGAGAGGGCCTGGCCGCAGGCTAGGGAGGGAACGGGCGGACCGTATTCCGAATGTTGAGATCACTGTTCCGGTGGTGACCCCGATGTGTGAGGATCATCGCGTGCTGTACCAGCTCATTATTGGCTGCAGCGTGCCGGCAACGAGATGACCGGGAGGAGACCCCTTCCCGGCGACTCACCGCCCGCACGCAGACCTCTCGCGATCCGCGAGGGGTCTTTTTGTTTTCCGCCACCAGCCGACTTGCTCAAGTCCCCTGGCTCACAAGCCCGGCAGACAGGATCACACTGACATGGTTCACGAGACCTTTCACGTCTTCGACACCACGCTGCGCGACGGTGCGCAGCGTGAGGGCATCAACCTGACCGTCGCGGACAAGCTGGCCATCGCCCGGCACCTGGACGATTTCGGTGTGGGGTTCATCGAGGGTGGCTGGCCCGGAGCGAACCCGCGTGACACCGAGTTCTTCGCCCGGGCCCGGCAGGAGATCGCGTTCAAGAACGCGCAGCTCGTCGCGTTCGGCGCGACCCGCCGGGCCGGCGGCAGCGCCGCCGACGACCTTCAGATCAAGGCGCTGCTCGACTCCGGCGCTCCGGTGATCACCCTGGTCGCCAAGTCGCACGACAGGCACGTCGATCTGGCGCTGCGCACCACGCTGGACGAGAACCTGGAGATGGTCCGGGACACCGTCTCCTATCTATGCTCGAAGGGCCGCAGGGTCTTCGTGGACTGCGAGCACTTCTTCGACGGCTACAAGGCCAACCCCGGCTATGCCTTGGCCGTCGTGCGCGCCGCGCACGAGGCCGGCGCCGACGTCGTCATCCTCTGCGACACCAACGGCGGCATGCTGCCCGCTCAGGTCCGAGCCGTGCTCTCCACTGTCCTCGACGACACCGAGGCCCGGCTCGGTATCCACGCCCAGGACGACACCGGCTGCGCGGTCGCCAACACCCTCGCTGCCGTGGACGCGGGGGCCACCCACGTCCAGTGCACCGCCAACGGCTACGGCGAGCGGGTCGGCAACGCCAACCTCTTCCCCGTGGTCGGGGCCCTGGAGCTCAAGTACGGGAAGAAGGTGCTGCCCGACGGGGCGCTCGCCGAGATGACCCGGATCTCGCACGCCATCGCCGAGGTCGTCAACCTCACCCCATCCACCCACCAGCCGTACGTGGGCGTCTCCGCCTTCGCGCACAAGGCCGGCCTGCACGCCTCCGCCATCAAGGTGGACCCGGATCTCTACCAGCACATCGACCCCGAGCTGGTCGGCAACACCATGCGGATGCTGGTCTCCGACATGGCCGGCCGCGCCTCCATCGAGCTCAAGGGCAAGGAGCTCGGCGTCGACCTGGGCGGCGACCGCGAGCTCGTCGGCCGGGTCGTCGAGCGGGTCAAGGAGCGCGAACTGGCGGGCTACACCTACGAGGCCGCCGACGCGAGTTTGGAACTGCTGCTCCGTGCCGAAGGCCTCGGCTGCCCGGACATGTTCTTCGAACTCGAGTCCTGGCGTGTGATCAGCGAGGGCGGGAACGGCAAGCAGGGGCAGGAAACCGAAGCCGCGGTGAAACTGGTTGCGCAGGGCCGACGGTCGACGGCCGTGGCAGAGGGCAACGGCCCCGTGAACGCCCTGGACCAGGCTCTCCGCGACGCACTGCAGCACGTATACCCCGTGGTGCACCGCTTCGAGTTGGTCGACTACAAGGTCCGCATCCTGGAAGGGCACCGCGGCACAGGGGCACGGATCCGCGTTCTGATCAGCGTCACCGATGGCCACGATGTTTGGCACACCGTCGGCGTCGCGGACAACATCATCGCAGCCTCGTGCGAAGCGCTCCGGGAGTCCTACACCTACGGGCTGCTGCATGGCGCCCCGCAAGCCGTCGAGAGCACACCCGACTGCACATTGACGATCACGCTGGACAACACTCCAGGGGCCCTGCGCCGGGTCACCTCTACCCTGGGCACCATCCCGGTGACCCGACTGTCCTACGCTGCCACGGTCTCGCCTCAGGCCACAGCACGGATCACCGTGCCGCGTATCAACGCCGCCCGTGCGCGCGGCAAGCTGAACCGCTTGGTCGAGGTCCTTGCAATCGTGGACGGCACTGATCGTCTCTGAAGCGTCGTCCTCACGCCGCGCGCTCACCCCGCTGTTCTGGATACGCATCCAGAACAGCGGGGAGAAACGACCGGATCTGTCCAGCCGCCTGGGAAGAGTGGACCGACGACGCCCCGCCCTGCGCACCAAACGCCGTACGACAAGACAAGGAGCGGTGCCCGATCGCGTCGGCAAGGTCCGCGCCAAGCCCAAGGACGAGGACGAGGACGAGCTTGGCGGCTACGGCTGGGGCTACGACGGCAGTAGCACCAGCCGGGACGCAGTCGCGAGCCTCGCCGACGCCCTCGCCTTCGACTGACGACCAGCAACTCGGTGGGCCCCGGCGAAGTGGGTGATCACCGGGGCCCACCGCTGGTCCGTTCTTCCCCGAGGCCGTATGTCACCGCACGCGCAACTCCGCGGCTCGCACATTCATGCGGAGGAAGGCCAGGCTGACCAGGGTGATAGCGACGGTGGCGGCGACGGCCCCGCCCGCGAGCAAGAGGAGCTGGTGCCACGGCACATGCACGGTAACCGGCACTTTCTCCGCCGTGAGGAGCACGGTATGTGCCTTCTCATAAGCGTCGTCCTGGCAGGCGTTGGCCGGATCGCCAGGCAGCGGTATGCAGCGGCGTACTTCCATGCGTGCCGAATCGCGCGTGTCCGGCACGGCCAGGCGCGGCAGCAGCGCCCCCACGGCCACCGACAGCAGGACTATCGGGACGATAGGTGTGAGGACCTGCCAGCCGAGCGCGCGGGAGAGGATCCCGCGAGGGGTGCCAGCAGCGACAAGGGAGGCGAGAGTGCGCCTTCTGGCCGTGACGCCGTCGACGAGTGCCACCAGCAGCCCCGTGACAGCGATTGCTGCTGCCACTACGACGGCGTAGCCGATGAGTTCGTACGCTCGTTCGTAGAACGTCGACCCCGGTGGATTGTACGGCTCGCCGAGGAGTCGTGCGTACCGCCGGGTGTTCTCTTCCTGGGCCTCGACGGTTGCCACCGTCAGCGCTGAAAGCCCGGCGGCCGCGGAACCCGCGATGAGGGCGACCAGCATCGCGGAGAAGGTGCGGCTGCCAGACCACGGGTCGGCCATCAGACGCCTGCCCGCCAGGAGCCCGGCAGGTCGGCGGGCGAAGCGGTGCAGCAGGCGTCCGGTGGTGTGGGCGATCCAGCCCGTTCCCGACACGACGCCGATGCTGACGACGAGGAGGCCGCTCACGATCAGCGCGGCCATGACCAGTGTGGGCACGTCGTCGTTCCGCGGGTGCTCGGTGAAGTACCGGTGCGCCGGTTCGACGAGCGCGCACGCTCCCAGGCCCACGAGGATGAGGACGCCCGGCGTCGCGCTCGGCCGGCCCCGGCGGGTACCGCGGACGACGCCGAGCGGGGTGAGCGTCACCCTGCGCAGGGCGAGGACCGTCATCAGCGTGACCAACAGGGGTGCGCCCACGGTGATGCCCGCCATCGCCGCGGGGTGGGGGAGGACGTCCGTCGGCAGGGGACGGCGCCCGTCGGGACCGGGCGCGTCGAACAGGGCACGGCCCACGAAGTAGACGCAGAGGCCCGTCAGGGAACCCACGGCGGAGGCGATGGCGGTCTCGGCCGCCGCGATCCGGACCACCTGGCGCGGCGTCGCCCCGACCATCCGCATCGCCGCGAGCCGGCGTTCCCGGCCCGGCGCGCCGAGCCGACTGCACTGCGCGACGAACGAGAGGACGGGAACCGTCAGCAGGAGCATCCCGAACGCGACGCCGGGACGCAGCCCCTCGTCGTTCAGCAGGTCGTTGGTGTACGCCGCCGCGTGTGGCGCGGTCACAGCGAGGACGGTGGCCGCGGCGAGCAGGGCAAGTGTGCCGAGCGCGGCGCCCAACGCCGTCAGGATGATGCGGCTCCGGTCCGTACGACCACCGGCCAGTGCCAGCCGGAGCGTGGTGACCGGGCTCACCGGGAGGTCTCCGCAGCGCCCGTGGACAGCAGCGAAGCGCCCGTCCCGGACAGAGGACAGTCGTCGGCCTCGACGGCCCCGTCGCGCATCTGGATCTCCCGGTCCGCGTACGCGGCGACCGTGGCGTCATGGGTGACGAGCACGACGGTGGTGCGCCGGGTGCGGGCTGCCCGGACCATGTGCTGCAGCACGGCCTCGCTCGCAAGGGTGTCCAGAGCGCCGGTCGGCTCGTCGGCGAAGAGGACCTTCGGCTCGGTCACCATGGCGCGGCCGAGTGCCACGCGCTGCTGCTGCCCCCCGGACATCTCGCCGGGCAGACGGTCCGCCAGCTCCACCACGCCGAGCCGGTCGAGCCACTCCATGGCCGCCTCCGTAGCCGCGCGCCGACGGGCACCGCCGAGCAGCAGCGGCAGCGCGACGTTCTCCACCGCCGACAGATCCGTGACCAACTGCCCGAACTGGAACAGCACCCCGAAGTCGGTGCGCCGCATGACCGAGCGCTGGGACTCGTTGCGCTCGTCGATCCGCCTGCCGCCGTAGTGGACAGCACCGGCATCCGGGCTGAGGATGCCTGCCAGGATGTGCAGCAGCGTGGATTTGCCGCATCCGCTCGGCCCCGTAACGGCGACGATCTCGCCCTCCCGCACGCCGACCGAGATGCCGCGTAGTGCCTGTGTCGGTCCGTATGCCTTCACCACGTCGCGTGCTTCGATAATCATGGGTGCACCTCCTGGCGCAGTTCGGTGACGCGGTCCACGGCGCCCTGCATCCAGCGCAGGTCCGCGTCGAGATGGGCGATCGCCAAGTCGGCGGCCAACACGTGGGCGACGGGCAGGCGTCCGGAGGACTTCACCGCCGTCAGCTCGCGCATGCGCGCGAGGTGGGCGGCCCGCTGGGCGGCGAGGTGGCGGCGAGCGGTCGCTTCGTCCGCCACGAGCAGTGTGATGACAACCTTTGCCAGCAGCACGTTCGACAGGTGGGGCGCCGGTGGTTCGATCTGGGAGAGCCATGAGGCCAGTGCGTCCCGTCCGAGGTCGGTGACCACGTACGCCGTGCGGTCGGGTCCGCCCACGCGCTCGTGCCCGGCCTCGGCCGCCAGACCATCCCGCACCAGGCGGTTGAGCGTCGCGTACACCTGCCCGAAGGGGAGCGGCTTGGCTCCAGGCAGATGCTCGTCGTGGGCGTGCTTCAACTCGTAGCCGTGCATGGCCCGTGGGGTGAGGAGACCGAGGAGGACGCGGGAGGTGTGAGTGGACACGCCCTTTACTATTCTCTGAGAGAATAGATACTGTCAACTGCCTGCGTGATACGCCGATCGCGGCTCATCGCGGATCGGGAGGTTGTCCGACGCAGGACGTCCAAGATTCCCCAACGATCCCTGGGAGCCCAGCGTGCGGACGCTGACGTTCATCGCCAAAGGCCGACTGATCTGGTCCGATGTGCCGACACCCACCATCAAGCACGCCCATGAGGCGATCGTCGCCCCCGTGGCGGCCACTACATGCGACCTCGACCGTGCCATGATCGCTGGACACACTCCTTTCGAAGGTCCCTTCGCGCTGGGGCACGAGTGTGTTGCCCGGGTCGTCGAACTCGGCTCTGATGTGACGGGTCTTGCCGTGGGTGACCTCGTGTCAGTTCCCTGGCACGTCTCCTGCGGGACCTGCCCCCTTGCGCGGCTGGCCATCCGACCCGGTGCTCCAACACTCCCCCCTACGCCATGTTCGGTCTCCCGATCGGTGGGAAGTGGGGTGGCATGTTCTCCGAGCTGCTCCTCGTGCCCTGGGCACAGGCAAATCTGGTGCGTCTGGCCGACGGGGTCACCGCAGCCTCGGCGGCGGCGGCGTCGGACAGCCTGACCGACGCGTACTGCGCCGTGCTGCGTGGGCTGCAGATCCATCCCGCGGCACCTGTTCTCGTGATGGGGGGCCTCACCCACGGGCTCTACGCATGCGCCGTAGCGGCTGCCGTGGGCAGCAGTGAGATCGTCTACGTGGACGCGGACGACCACCGCCGTTCGATAGCCGAGTCGTACGGTGCCCAGTCCGTCGGCGACATCCGGGAATTGCACCGGAGGCAGTTCCCCGTCAGCGTGGACGCCTCGGCCGATCCCGGCGGGCTCGCCGGCGCACTGCGCGCGACTGCCGCTGGCGGTCACTGCCACAGTGTGGGCATCTATTTCCAGCCCACTGAGGTTCCGTTGATGTCGATGTATATGGACGCCGTCACTTTCACCACAGGTCGGCCCGACGTCGGCCCCCACCTCCCGGCCGTTCTCGCCTTGCTCGCCTCAGGGAGTGTCGACCCCATGCCTGCATACAGCGGAACGGTGGCATTCGACGAGCTGCCCGAAGCCCTGCTGGACCTCCCTCTGAAGCCTCTCGTCCTTGCCTGAGAGCTGTGCCGAAGAGGGGGCGCATCCCTGGGCTGCCGGGTACACCCGTGATCTGCGATTGGGGGATATTCCCAGCGGGCATCGCCCGGCGGACCATCGCCCTGGCCATGCGAATCGCCAGATCGGCACATTCCCCGCCTACTCGGCTTCGCTCGGCCGAGGGAGCGCTACGCCGTCCGCGGTACTCCGCGTCAGGAGGGTTTTTGGTCCGCCTTAGTCGACAGCCCGGTGCCCCGCAGTTCTTGCTGCCACAGCAGGTCGATCATGCGCTCGACCCCGGACACGAGATGTCGCCGGTAGGTGCTGAACGGCAGTTCCAGACGTTCCGCTGCCATCTCCTGGGTGGGAGCCCCCATGAAGTACATGACGGTCACCGCACGATGACGTTTCCCGCCGCTTCGCTCGTCGAGCAGGCCATCGGCAACGGCTGCGAGTACCTCGGGCAGACTGCGTCCGCTACCGACGACCAGACGGCTGCGGTTGAGCGGGCTATTTTTGAGCAAGGCCGGTTTGCGCGACAGCACGACCAGCTCGTCCCTCCGGCGTCGGATCCACACTCCGGCAGTCCACCTCGATCACCGTCCGGTCGGCCCTGCGAGCCTCCCTGGCGAAACGGCGCAGCAGCATCGACTTGCCGATACCACCTGGTCCGTGCATGTAGTGGGTGGGGCATGCCCAGGCGTCGCCCGCCCACCCGGCTTTGAGCAGCGAAAGCTCGGTCTGACGCCCCACGAACGCCCGATCCCGGCCGGCGTCGCTGTCGTCGATGACGCCGTCGGTCATGTCCAACGGATTTATGCCCCTTTCTCCACGGCGCGCACGCTGCCCAGGCTACGATCTGCCGCTCGTCCCTGAAGATCTGCTCCGGGCGCCAGGTGACCGATTGCCGCGCGGACTGAGCACCCTGGGGTTGCGGTGTGTTGAGCCGCACGCTCGCACCGCCGTAGAGGGATCTGTGGCAGAAATTCTTGTAGGTACGCTTCCAGCGATCGGACACGGCGCCTCGCTGAACGGTGGCAACAAGCAGATGCGACGGTCGTGGACACGGCAAGGCTCGGACCCATCGGCCGGTCCCGAGGCGGAGCGGTCAACGGCACAGGCGTTCAGGGCGGTCCGAGTACCTGGGCGGTGGCCAGCGCGCGGGCGGTTTCGGCGAAGTAGTGCTCGGGGGCCTGCTCGGCCAGGCCGAGGACAACGCGCTGGCTGAGGCCGGCGAGAAGCGCCCGCAACGCGGTCGCCAGTCGCTGGGCCTGGCGCGCCGTCACGGTGTCCCCCTGGTGCGTCCTGTCGGTGAACAGCGCCGCAAGGCGCTGTTCGTGAGCCTGGATGGACGTGGCGAGCTTGGCTTGCAGTTGGGGGTCGCGCAGGGCAACGTCCTGCAGGCTGGTCTCGAAGGACAGGTGCCGCAGTGCCTCGGGGTCCGCGCAGGTGTGTGCGTAGAAGCGGGCGAAGGCGTCGATGGCCTCCAGCAGGTCCAGGTCGGCGGGGACGGCCTGCTTGACTCCTTCGTAGTGCGGGCCGAGGTAGTCGGTGACCAAGGCGATCAGCAGGCCGTTCTTGCTCCCGAACAGCGAGTAGACAGCACCTGTGGTCAGGCCGGCCCTTTCGGCGATCTCCTCCAGCCGCGCGCGGTGGCCGTCACGGGTGACGATCTGGCGCGCGGCCTTCAGCAGCGCGCGGCGGTTGCGCTCCTTGGTCTCCGTCCTTGTCATTCTCATAATGCCATTATTACAGTAATCTCATTATGGATATTGCGTACTACATGGGCCAGGTGCCCGCCTACCCGACCTTCCCAAGCGTCGACGCCCTCCACGCCGAGCTCGCCGCCGTGGCCGCCGCCCACCCGGAGCTGACGCGAATCCGGACCATAGGGACCTCGCGGCTGGGTGAGCCCCTGCGCGTGCTGACCGTCGGCGACGGCCCGGCGGACGCACTGGTCATCGGCGGCCCGCACCCCAACGAGCCGATCGGGTTCCGCACGATCACCGCCCTGGTCGACCTGCTCTGCCGGGACGCGGGGCTGCGCGCGGCGCTGGGCTACCAGTGGCACTTCGTCGCGTGCGCCGACCCGGACGGTGCCCGGCTCAACGAGGGCTGGTACGGCAGCCCCGGCGACCGCCGCGCCTACGCCGAGCGCTTCTACCGCCCCGACCTGGCCGAACAGGTCGAGTGGACCTTTCCCCTCACCGTCGGGGACTACCGCTTCGAGCGCACGTTGCCCGAGACCATGGCCCTGATGCGGCTGATGGACGAGATCGAGCCGTCGCTGGTCTGCTCCCTGCACAACGGCGAACACCAGGGGGCCTTCTACTACCTCAACCGCGACGACGCGGCGCTCGCGCGGCAGCTCGCTGACCTCGCTGCGTTCGAGGGCCTGCCGAGCCATCACGGCGAGCCGGAGGTGCCGGGCTCCCGGCTGATCGCGCCGTCCGTCTACTCCACCCCCGCCGGGGCCGACATGGGTCCGGCGTTCGGCGCGGGCGCCGGCAGTGCCGACTATGCCGCCCGGTTCGGCGCGCTGCATCTGGTGGCCGAGGTGCCTCTGTGGACCGATGCCCGGGTGGCCGACCGGACCGGGACGGGCATCGCCTACCGGCACCTGGTCGCTACCACGACAGCGGCCCGGCGGGAGGTGTTCGCCATGCTGGAGACCGCACTGCACGCCGTCGCGGACGACTTGACCATACGATCGCCGTTCCGCCGCTCCGCCGAGGGCACCCTGCAGACCTTCCGCACGTTCGCGAAGCACACCGAGCACGCCGAAGGGCCTGCCCTGCCCGACCGCCCCGCCACGGTCGCCGAGCAGTACGACCACCGCCAAGGAGTGCACCTGGTCCGGCTCCGCCTGCTCGGGGCCTTCCTGCGCATGCTCGATGCCGAGATCGCCGCGGGCAACCCCACCCCGGCCATCCGCACCCAGCGTGCCCTGCTCGCCGAACACTTCGACCGCTGGGTGGCCGAAGCTGAAGCCGACACCTCAGGCATGCAGGTCGAAGTTCGCAAGCCGGTTGCCGTGCAACTGGGCGCCATCCTGCTCGCCGCCCAGGTCGGCGTCGCCTAGTGCCGCATCAGGCAACGTACGCCCTGTCGACCACCTCGCGTAGGCGTTCGTCGGCGGCATGCTTGTTCCGCCAGATGATGTAGCGGCGGATCATGCTGCCCTGCTCCTTGTGGCTGGTGTGGTCCGTCCCGTCCAGTGCGAAGTAGCGCAGGGCGGTGAACTGGGCCTCGATGCGGATCAGCCAGGAGCTGTTGGTCGGGGGTAGGCGAATTCGAGGTTCTTGGCCTCGGCCCAGTCGCCGACAGCAAGTTCACCGCCGCCTTCGACACCGTCTTCGCCGGCAACGGCACAGCCGTTATCCCGACTCCGCCGCAAAGTCCCCGGTCCAACGCGTTCGCCGAACGATGGATACGCGCAGTCCGTACCGAGTGCACCGACCGCCTCCTGATCACCGGTGAGCGGCACCTGCGTACTGTCCTCAACCCCCTGACGACGGCCCGAACGTCATTCCTCTTCCCGCTGCCACGGTCAGGCGCCACCACGTACTTGGCGGGTTGCTCAACGAGTACCGCACCAGGTCACCCCCGTTGCCTCATCACCCGCAGGAGTCGCCCAGTTCAGCCGCTTGATCGGAATATTGACACCCTTCGGGCGCTGCTGTATTGGCTGCCACGGGAATTTTCCGTCCAGGTCCCGGATCAGGAACCGCGCCCGGCAGCCCGCGTCCTCAAGGTCCATGACCAGGTTTTTGGCCACCTTGCGCTTGCCGAAACCCCGCCCCAGCGACACCTGCCACCCTCGGCGGAGAAGGCCTTGCCTCGTGGGTCGGTTCTCAGAGGGCGTTCTGTAAGGTTTTCGCGAGTTCTAGAGAGGGTCATTGGCGGCTGATCGCACGGGTCACGCCCGCGACGATCGCCGTCGCCAGGGTCCAGCCGGTGATGATCAGAGCGTACGACAGCCACTGGTGCCAGCCGACAGGGGCGAACGTTGACTCCTGGCCGAAGCTGACGACCGGCAGGAGCAGGTCGAGGGTGTAGAAGATGGAGTTGAAGTCAGGGGCCTCGCCCGCCTTGATGGGGCGTGGGTGGTCCAGGCCATACGCGATCGATCCGATCGCCATAAGGGACAGCAGCCAGACGGCCGCGCGCAACGGGCGGAAGCCGTAGCCGACGGTGGCGTCCTGGACGTACCCCCACAGCCGTCCGTACCAGGTGAGCGTGGTGCGTCGGCGGCGCTGCTTGGCGAGTTGGACGAGCCGGGCCGCGTCGTCGTCACCGACGTGGTGGTAGGCCGCCGTCAGCTGCTCGTAGCCGTGCGGCTCATACCGCTCGCCGTCCCGCTCCAGCATCGGAAGGCCTGCTTGCCCGTAGTGCCGTGTCGCCCGGATGCGACAGGTGGGCGTGGAGCAGGTCGAGGCGGCCCGATATGCGCGAGCCTCGGAGCTCGACCCGGCCCTGCGCTCGTACGCACCGCGCCCGTACATGGGCTCCCACGTTGAGGTTCTGTGCGTCTAGCGCGGTGCCATCGGGCTTGTTGAACTCGGCGTCTTGAACGTTGATCCGCCCGGCGACGGAGGCGCCAGTGAGCCGTACCTGTCCGTGCGCGCGCATTTCTGGTGCCCACAAGTCGTCCCCGATCGTGGCCTGGTTGAGCTGCAGCACCGGCTCGGAGTCGTCCGGCGCTGTGAACTCCGCGCGCTCCATGAACAGCGCCCCGGAGATCTGCGCCCCGCCGAGCCGCACTGGGCCCCGCATGCGGCAGTCCGTCATCCGCAGCACCCCCTCGACCCTCAAGGTCGCCGAGGTCAGACCCGGCAGAACGGACTTGCTCGGATTGAGCTGGCGCAGCTGGGCACCGTACAGGTCGGGAACACCGTCGAAGTGGCAGTGGCTCAGCCGGATGGCGGCGTCGATCGTGGCGTACTTCAGGTCCAATACGCCGGTGACCCGCGCCCCCGTGATCTTGAGCGCGGCGATCTCCCCCTCCTCCTGCGGAGCCTTGATCAGCAGCGCCCGCAGCACACTCGCCCGGACGGTCTGCTCGGAGCCCCAGGTGTTGCCGAGCGCCGGATCCGCGTTCTCGGCGGCGCGGAAGTCCACGGACTCGCCTCGCGGAAAGGCCCGCCATATACGTACCTCGGCCGGCGTCAGATCGTTGGTCTCGCTCACGGCGGGACTCTGACGTGCTGCGTTCAGGCTGTCAACAGCCGTACGGGGCGCGGCGTGCTGTCCGACGTCCTTCCCGCCCCCGCCCCGCCCGGCCCCTGCCGAGCCCGGCCCCTACCTCATCGACTGCGAGTCATTGGCGCCTAGGTTTGCGGGCGCGAGGCGGGTCGAGGAGCCAGCGGCAGGGCGAAGAGGCCGGGCCCCAGGCGTTTCAGCTTGGCCCGCCTGCCTTCGACGTGACGGGGCTCCGTCCCGGTGGCCAGCGCCTGGCAGACCTCCTTCGCGCGGAGCGTGCCGTCGGCCTTTTCGAAGGCGGCCAGGATTTCGTGGTAACCGGGCGGGAGTGGTTCGGGTGGCGGGAAACCGTCCTCGGCTGCCAGTGCCAGGATAGTTTCGCGGGTGATCTCCAGACGTTTCAAAGTGTCTTCGGCGGCGCCGAGTTGCTCGGTGAGCAGGGTGATCTGCTCGCGCAGTCGTTCGACGGTCTCGCGGACGAGCTGCCGCCGAGTGTCAATCTTGTCCAGGAGTTCCCTCATCGGCGCTCCCGCCGGTCGGGGATAGCGGACGCCAGGCGCGGGTCGCGCCAGGTCAGGGTGGAGGCGTGGGTGAGGCGGCGGAGCATGACATTGGCCATGGACCAGTGAATCCACGTCGCTGAACTCGTCGGCTTCGTCTCGTAGTCGCGCGCGAGCCGTCTGTGGAGCATCAAGGTGCCCAGGGTCTGCTCGACCACCCATCGCTTGCGTTCCGGCGCGAAGCCTCGCGCACCCACCTCGCGCTGGACGATCTCGACGTCGATGCCGAGCTGGGAGCCGTGCTCGACGACGGCGTTCTTGAACCCCGCATCCACCCACGCCTTGGTCACGGTGGGCGCGGAGGCGGCGACCTTGTCCAGCAGCACGATGCCGATGGCGTTGTCGTGGGCACTGGCGGCGACCACGACGACGGCGATGAGCAGGCCGAGGACGTCAGTGGCGATGCCTCTTTTTCGGCCCGGGCTCCTCTTTCCCACATCCAGCCCGGTCGTGTCCTTCGGCGCGTTCATCGAAGCCCGCACGGTCTGGGAATCCAGGACGACAGCGGTGGGGACCTCTCGCCGCTTCCTGCTCTCGCGCACCTGGCAGCGCAGCAGGTCGTGGATGGTCTCGGTGGTGTCGTCGTCGCGCCACTTGCCGAAGTAGTAGTACACGGTGCTCTTCGGCGGCAGGTCGTGCGGTAGGTAGCGCCACTGGCAGCCGGTGCGGGCCTGGTACAGGATTGCGTTGACGATCTCCCGCATCTCGTACTGTCCCGTGTGCCCGCTGGCCGAGGGATGTCGGGCCTTCCATGCGGTGATGACCGGCCGGATCAGCTTCCAGGCTTCATCCGACAGGTCGCTCGGGTACGGCGGCCGCTCACCCACATCCACCAGCACACCGCAGCGGCGGCGAACCGCAAGGCTGGGAAGCGGACAATCTGCCTTCAAGCACCACGAGAACTGCCCAAGACTCACAGAACGCCCTCTCAGAGGCCGCGGTGCCCCGAGGTCGGGGACGGGTCGACCGTGCAGGCCGCCGACTTCGAGGCAGCGGTGCACCTCGGCCGCCTGGTCCGTGTCTCTGGTCACGCACCCCAGTATAATAACCCGAACGGTCATTATATAATTGTCCTTCCGGTCCGCGATCAAGTCAGTCCACCCCTGTTGCGAACAAGGACCGCGAATCAGGCGTTCCACACTCGCCTCGCCACCTCGGAGCACGGAACCCAGCTCCAGCGCATACGACGCCGGCCGGAGTCCTGAGGACCGGGCAGCAGTGCGCACGGACGGCTATGCACGACAGACCATCGATGACGCCGCACGGAAAGGGAATCATCACATGCAGGTCACCTTCGGTGGAGCCATCGCCGACGCCGCACACGCGCACGTACGCGAAGTCCTTCACCCTGCGATCTTCAACCACAGCGTGCGGGTATGGCTGCTGGCTGACCACTTCGGCCGACAGCAGGGCGTTGAAGGGATGGAGCGCGAAGCGTTGGCCATCGCCTGCTTGTTCCACGACGCGGGAACAGCCGCTCCCTACGAGGGACCCGAGCGCTTCGAAGTGGAGGGTGCGGACGCAGCACGTGCCTTTCTCTCCGAACACGACTGGCCCGAACCGCTCACCCAGAGGGTATGGGAGGCCATCGCCCTTCACACTTCTCCCGGTATCGCAGAACGAATGGGTGCGTTGCCCAGGCTCGTCCGACTGGCAGTTATGGCGGACTTCGGCAGGACCGACCTGCTCACGGCGAATGGTTGGCAGACGTTGAGCTCCACCCTCAGCCGCTTCCCACGCGCGGACATTGAAATCGCACTCGGTGACGCCGTGGTCGCCCAGGCCGTGCGGGCGCCCGAGAAGGCTCCGCCCTCCAGTTGGCCTGGAGCGCTGCTCGCCGCTCACCTGGCGGACCCTGACCACATCGGTGTCAATCCCGCCTTCTGAGGCGAGCCCGCTCCACATCGCAACCCTCTGATCGGGAGCTTTTCCTTCACCACGCACACACGCGCCGGGGTGTGCGCGGTGACGTGATGTCCGCGCCCGATGACGAGCCGAGTCGACTCCGGGCTGTCCATCGATCTGCTCGATGCCGAATTGGGTATGTTCCTTAAAAAATCCTCGACGTGGACCCTGTTCCGGCTGGCCTCGGCAAGGCGGTAGGCAAGGCCCTCGCCCTGGGACCGGTGTCGCCGAAGACACCGACAACGAGCCCGAACACATGGGGAGGCCCGAGGGTCTTTCGCCGCGGCCTTCTGCACGGCGCCACCGTCAAAAGGTCACCGAGCCACCACTGGGTCCAGCACCACGATTGGTGACGGCTTGTCTTCCCCTCGTACTCCCTCATGCCGGGCTGGGTGTCCATCCACAGGTTGTAGGCGCGTTCCCAGTCGGGTGAGGCAGAAGTGACCACTCGTGGAACCGCAGAGGTTACGCGGATGACGGAAAGGCAAAGAAGACCGGGATGGCGTCAGGGTCGATCTTTTGCCGCCAGTGGCGCCAGGCCCCGATTCGTCCGTCAGCCGCTCCGGTGGGACGTCGAGCAGCGTTGCGATGTCACGTACCGGAAGATCGGCGTAGTAGCGCAACGTCAGTACCTGACGCTGGTGACGGGGCAGAGAGCCGAGCCCGTCCGCCACCGCGAGGGCCAGTGTGCGGTCCTGGCGGCAGCCCGGACATGCGCGCCATGTTCCGCGACGAGTTGCTGCGCCCAGCGGGCGGCGAGCCGGGCACGCAGCCCATCGTTGCGCGCACCGGCCCGGTGCCAGGCCGCGGCATTTCCATGCGCCCAGGCTAATGACGGCTCACGGCTGACCGATATCGTTCGGGTATTGCTGCAAACCGGACGGGTGTTGGTGCCCGGCCGCAGCGCGGGCATGCTCGCTGTCGTGAACGAGAAAACGATCGCGCTGGCCACTGGCGCGAACAAGGGAATCGGGTACGAGATCGCGCCCGGGCTCGGTGCGCGGGGCTGGAGTGTCGGCATCGGCGCCCGCGACTGGTGGAGACCAACGTCATCGGCGTCATCAGGGTCACCAACGCGATGTTGCCGTTGCTGCGCCGTTCGGCGCACCCGCGGATCGTCAACCAGTCCAGCATGTCGGCTCCCTCACACTGCAGACCACGCCCGGCGTCGATCTCGGGGGGATCAGCGGGGCCTACGCGCCGACGAAGACCTACCTCAACGCCGTCACCATCCAGTACGCCAAGGAGTTGAGCGGTACCGGCATTCTGATCAACAACGCCTGCCCTGGTTACGTGGCCACCGACCTCAACGGATTCAGTGGGGCCCGGACCCCGAGCAGGGCGCGGCGATCACCATTCGCCTGGCGACCCTGCCGGACGACGGCCCGACCGGCCGGCTTTTCGACGACAACGGGGGCGTCCCCTGGTGACCTGACCCTCGGATGCGTTCCCCGCCGATCAGGCCACCGCGCGTCGGACCCATGCGCACCCCGCGAAGATCGCTGTCGCTGGGCTTTGTCACGCAGCCTTGGCCGGGTACTCGGTCCACTGCGGGATGGGTGACTCGGGTGTGAAGCGGTCCTTCGGCTCGCCGCGTGCGTTGTACCAGCGGATGCGGGGGGCGATGGCGGCATTCCGCTCGTCGCGCGTTCGGTGGTCCATGCCCTTGAGCGAAGCAGCGCAGCGCGCGGCGGTGCCGACACAGCACCGTGTCGGGGTGTACGAGCAGCCGTGCATCTTCGCGCAACGTGCGCTGGCAGCCGGTGCGGCGGCGCCACCCTGCGGCGTTGCGAGGTGAAGTACCACGGCACGCTGGAGTCGTCGTGTCCGCGAATGGTCGGGCATGAGCCCCGTCACATTCCCTGGTGTGCGGCGGTCATGGAGCCTGAAAGGGCCTGCCACGGGGCAGGTAAGTGGGGGAGGTGATGGCCCCGCCCACCAGCCGGCACAGTCGGTGGCGAGTCGGCGCTCGGTGGCGTCCGGCCTCGTCGACGGTCGGCACGTCCCAGGCCACCGCCAGGCTCCGCGGATCTCATGAGGAATCCCGCAGGTCGAGCGAACTGACGGTAGCCCAGTAGCGCCTCGGGCGCATCAGTACCCACTTGAGATCACCTACACAAGAGGATGGTGAACCAGTGAGCGGACCTGGTGAACGAGGAGTCCAGGCGGTCCTCTTCGACTTCGCGGGGACACTGTTCGACGACACGGGCGTGTTCACGGCGTCACGGCTGGTGGCGAAGGCGGGTAACCGCGGCGTCAGGCTTGATGAGCAGGTCGCGGCGACACTGATCCGACGCACATTGGCGTACGTGGACGCGCCGGAGCGCAGCGCGGCGAAGGAGGGATGCGACCTGTCGCCCGACGCGCACCGGCGGATCTGGACCGGGCTGATCGCTGACGCCGGGCCGTTCGAGCCACCGTTGGTGGAGGCGCTCTACGACTGCCTGACCGACAACGACGCCTGGCTCCCGTACCCCGACGCGCTTCCGGTGCTCGAGGCGCTCAGTGCCGCAGGCGTGCCCACGGGCGTGCTGAGCAACATCGGCTGGGATATCCGGCCGGTCTTCGAGCGCACCGGTGTACTGGATCAGCTCGACGCGGTGGTGCTGTCCTGCGAGGTCGGGTTGGCGAAGCCCGACCCTGCCGTCTTCGACGTCGCCTGCGAGCGGCTGGGTCTTCCGGCCGGGCGGGTGCTGTTCGTTGGCGACGATCCGGTCAAGGACGGCGCGGCGGCGCGCGCCGGGTTGCCGGTGTACCTGTTGCCGAGTGAGCGTGACGTGCGCGTGCCCCGGGGGCTGACGGGAGTCCTGCGGCTCGCCGGCGTGGAGAGCGGCCGCGCGGTGGCCGCCTAGTCGGACGCTCCGGCGCCGTGGTGCCACGACGCCGGAGCACCCGCGTGCGGTGCTCTCCGCTTCTGCCCGGCACCCGCCACCCGCTCCATGCCGTCATCGGCTGACACTCCGGGCCCGCTGGTGCCGTGGCACCGGTGTCTGGCGCGCTGGACATGGCGCCGGGCACCGGTCGGTCCCGGTTCGCCGCCCTTGCCGGAGGGGACGGTGGCCTCATCCGGTGAGCTTTCCCTGCACGGGGAGGGCGGCCAGACCTGGCGCTCGTTCCTCCGCCCGCATGTGATGCCGTCGTTGACCGCTGCGACGGGCGGGGGGAGGTACTGGGCGGACCGCTCGACGCGTACTGCCCAGGGCGTTTCCGACTGCTTCAGCCACGGGGGAATGCCCTGCTCAGCAGCCCGATCGGACCACCGACACCCGTCACCGCCGGGGGTGGCGTACGGTCCATGACAGCTCATGCGCGGCCCTGCGCCGGGCAGTGGTGGTGCGTTCGTAGGGCAGTGTGCCGTCCGGCATGCGCACGACCTCCACGTACAGGCCGAAGGGGGCACGTGTGTACACCCATCGGTCGCCGGTGAGCGGCCCCTCATCGATCGTCTCCGGCTGGCCGAGCACGATGCAGCCGTGCTCGGCCAGGTAGGCGGCAGCCACGTCCACGTCGCGGACGTGTAGGGCGAGATGGTTGCCGCCGATGTCGCTGTTGCGCGGAGGGTGTGGGTTGCCGGCCGACATCCCCTCGTAGCAGGCCAGTTCGATGGTATCGGTCGGGCCCATGCCCAGCACGGCCCGCCGCACGGCACCACCGGGTGGCACACCGAGCGCCGCCGCCACGTCCGCGGGAAGGACCTTCTGCTCGTTCCGGTACAGAAGCTCGGCGCCCAGGACGTCCACGAAGAACCGCTCGGCCGCGTTGAGGTCCGCGACGGTTCTGGCGAAGTGGTCGACGCCGAGCGCGCCGGGCAGGCCACGCCGACTCCCCGTGCCGTCGTCCCGGTTGCACCATGGCCCCGGCGGGCGGCGGCGTGGTGTGCCGCCGCCCGTCTCGTACGGCAACACCTCAGGTGCGGACCGCAGTTCGATGGGTGCGTCGAACGGCGAGGACAGTCTCACCCAGTGCGTGCCCGCATCGGGCTGCCCGTCGGGGACACGGCGGACCGGGCCGAGTGGGCTCACCCCCGCTCGGCGCGTGAGTTCGTCGGCGGCCCGTGCCACGTCCATCACGTGCAGCGCGAGGTGTACGTGTCCCGCGTCGTGCGGTGCCCGTGGCGCGGAGGTGTGGTCCGGCGACTGGTAGGCGAACAGTTCGAGGTTGGTGTCGGGTCCCAGGCGGACGAGGGCGATCTCGGCGCTGGCTCGCGGGTGTACGTCGAGGTGTACGCGCATCCAGTCGTCGGCGTGCGCTAACGGCGCGAGGCGGTAGACGAGTTCGCCGCCGAGTGCCGTTACGGCGAAGTCGATCGCGGCGTCCAGGTCGGACACGGTGAAGGCCAGGTGGTCGACTCGTTGGGCGCCGGGCACCCCACGCGGCGGCGGTCCTTGGCCGTCGCCACACGGGGACAAGCCGGCCGCGGCGGAAGCCGGTGCGCACGGGCGGTCGGGGGAGATCACGGGGCTGCCTCCTCAAACTGGGTGATGCGCCGATCGCTGCTGGCCGTCTGTGCGGACCGCGGGGCGTGCAACAGGTTGCGGGCGGCCTCGCGAACCCCACGGACAGGAGCGCGAGGCCGAGGTCGCCGGCCGGCAGGGCGCTTGCTGGGCAGCTGTTCGGGGGCTCTGCTCGCGTACCACCCCGCGGTCCGTGACTCGGGGACCGATAGCGGGTCGGGAGCGCCGGCCGCGCGGGCGATGATCTGTGCCCATGCGTAGTGCGAGACCCGGCCGGATTTCCCGCGGTGCAGTAAGGGCGGCCCTTGAACCGTCAGGAGCGCGCTCGTGACGGCTACCACGTCGTCCACCAGGGCCGGAGTGGTCCAGTGGTCGCGGGTCGCGAGCACCTCGGGCCCGCGACCAATGCGTGCGCGCACCGGGCGAAGAAACACAGCCGGCCTACGGGCGCCGGGTCTGCCGGGCCATGGACAAGGCTGACCCGCAGCACCGTCAGGCCGGCCAGCTGCTGTTCCGACGCGAGCTTGCCCTGCCGTATGCGTTGGCCGGCGCCGTGGGCCTCGCTGGTTCGGGCAGCTCGGGCCCGCACGCGGCCAGTACCCGGGCGAAGCCCCCGGGCCGCCGTCACGTCGAGCCGTTCTCTCCCCCACCAGGTACCCTCGGCGAGGGTGCCGGACCTCGGCCGCGTCCTGTAGATGACCACGACGGTCCCCCCGACGGCGCCGGTCTGTGGCCCACGCGCCGCCGGTGGAGCCGCTGCCGACGATCAGCGTGGTCATGCAGGCGCCTCAAGGGTCCGGGGAGCATCGAGGTGTGCCGCCGCCAACTGGCCGATGCCGATGAGGCAGTGGTCGTCGTCGTTCTCGCCGAGCGCGAGCATGGCACGCGTCCCGTACTCGTCCAAGCCGAAGCAGCCGATCCGCACCAGTTCGTCGCCGAGCAGCGTCAAGAAGGTGTCGCCCACGGCAAGGGCGAAGCCCCCGACGAACAGGTAGCGGCGCACGCCGATCGCGGTGAACAGCAGGCTCACCGCAGACGCGAGGGGTCGCAGCGAGCGGCGCAGCGCCTCCCGCGCGAACGTGTCGCCCGCTCGGGCCGCCGCCGCGAACGCCTCGTTGGTGATGGCGTCGGGCACGCCGCCCGAGGGCCCGGCCAGCGCCGAGCGGGCGAAGGCACCGGTGTCGGCCGCCGCCGCCGCCCGCACCGCGAACAGCGCGCCGCGTCCTGACGCGATCGCCCCGAGGTGGCCGCGCCCTCCGCACTCGCATGGCGCAGCGTCCTCGGCGGGGTCGACGAGCCAGTGGCCGATCTCCCCGCCGTACCCGCGCTCGTCGCAGACGATCTCGCCGTGGCGGAACACCTTGTTCCCGATGCCCGAGCTCACGGTGATCAGGCAGAACGGTTCGGACTCGACCGAGGCGTAGCGCCAGGCCGCCGCGGTCACATCGTTGGCCACGACCACGGGCAGGCCCAGATGCCCTGCCAGCACATCGGCGACAGGCAGCCGCGCGGCGGGTCCACCCCACAGCGTCGGGCCGGCGAGGACAACTCCGTCGGATGTCATCGGCCCGGCGAAGGACACCGCCACGGCCTGAGCGGGTGGTTGACCTGGACGGGCGAGGCTGGCCGCGATCTCCCGCGTGAGCTGCTTCATGACCCGGTCCTGGAGCTCCTGCGGGGCGAGTGTGCCGTACCGGCCGAGCCCGTCGGTGGACACTCGCTGCACGTCACGCACCTCGGAGGTGCCCGCCCTGATCCGGCCCACGCGTAGGGTCGTGCCACCGAGGTCGGCCACCACGAGGTCACACGGCGCGGGTACGAGTGTCGTCATGGCGCGACCTCTTCCTGCGCCGCCTCGCACTGCTGGACAGAGCCGTCTTCCAGCACGATGGCCGACGCCAGGCGTGCCCCGTCGGGCACCTGGGCACCTGGCAGCACGACGCAGTCGGCCACGTGTGCGCCGACACCGATGCGCGCACCCGGGTACACCACACTGTTCACGATCTCGCCGTCGTTCGCCACGTCGGCGGCCACGATGCTGGCGTGCCCGCCGGGCCCGTCCAGGACGAGGCACCGCGGCACTTCGGGGGCGACGGTCAGTGGCATGTCGCTCAAGGCGAGCGTTGGCTCAGCCCGCAGCAGTCCGCGGTGGGCGCGGTGGTAGCGGTCCACGGTGCCGATGTCCTCCCAGTAGCCCTTGACTTCATACCCACGGATGAGTTCGCCGCCTGCCAGCATGGCGGGGATGACGTCCCTGCTGATGTCGTGCTGCCAGTCCGTGCCGCGCAGTTGCTCCAGGTAACGCCGCAGCGTCGCCGCGTCGAAGACGCAGAATGCGGCGAACACCAGGTCACTCGTAGGGTGATGAGGCTTTTCCTCGAAGACTGTGAGTAGGCCGTTCCGGTCGAACTCGACCATGCCGAACAGGTGCACGTATCGCCGTTCGATGCGCTGGTACGAGATGGTCAGCGCGGCCTTGGCCGCGCGGTGCTCGCGGATCATGCGGCCGTAATCGAAACGGTAGACGTGGTCCGCATGGAGCACGAGGATCTCCGAGGCCCCTGCGTCCCCCTGTCCGAAGACGTACTCGGCCTTGCTGAGCAGTGCGTCGGCTGTGCCGCGCTCCACCGGCCACGTACGCTCTGGCACCTGCTCGGGCAGCTTGCCCGGTGAGCTCCGGTACACCGCGTCGTAGGGGCCGAAGTCCACCCGAAAGCCGTGGTGAAGGCCGTTCCACACCAGGTGCAGGTCGTCCATGAGGCGGCGCTCCTCGTACTGGGACAACAGCAGAACATCCCGCAGGCCCGACCGGTGGACGTTGGCGATGCTGAAGTCGATGAGGCGGGAGGTGCCGCCGAAGGGCACCAGTGGCTTGAGCCTGCCGTGTCCCAGCGGCCCCATGCGTCGGCCTTCACCACCCGCCAGCAGTACGGTACGCACTCCATCCATGCCCTCAGACCCCCATATCCACGGGACGGCGCAGCCTCGGCTGCTGCGTTGCCCGCTCACGCTCGCCGAGTGTGAACAGCGCCTCCTCGACCTCCTGTTGGGTGACGTCGTCCACGAACACGGCGTCGCCGATCCCTCGTGGAAGAGGCAGGTGCTGCCGGCCGTCCCGATGCTTGACCGTGTCCGCGAGCGCCCCGCGCATCAGTTCCGGTGTGCACACCGGGTGGAGCACAGGCAGGTGGAGGTCGCGCATGACATCGAGGACACGGTCGAACTCGGCCGCGGTCAGGAGCCCCCGGTGGTGGGCGAGGATCGAGCTGAGGGCCATGTCGACGCAGACGGCCTCGCCGTGCAGCAACTCGGGCAGCGCCGTCATCTCAATGGTCGGTGAGAAGGAGTGCCCGAAATCCACCAGACGCTGCAGATGATCCTCCCAGAGGTTGGGCTGGAGTTCTTCCAGCATGCCCTGGACCGCCCGGCGTAGCACGGTGAGCGCCGCACCGCCGACCGCGTCCTCGCCCAGTTGCATCCGCTGCTCGACCAGGCCCGCGCCGTGCGCCGCCAGCAAATCGAACAGTTCGGCATCCTTGATCAGGGCAATCTTCAGGATCTCCGCGAGGCCATTGCGTAAATGCCGGGCATCGAGCGTGGTGAGGAAACCGGGGTCGATGAGGGTCAGCGACGAGGGGTGATAGGCGCCGAGCCGGTTCTTGTGCTCACGGAAGTTGACGCCCGTCTTGGAGCCGATGCCCGCGTCGATCATCCCGATCAGGGTCGTGGGTATCCGGATGTACGGCGTGGCCCTGCGGTACAGGCTCGCCGCAAGCCCGACGATGTCCGTGAGCACCCCGCCACCCATGGCAAGCACCGGCGCATGGCGCCGCGGCACACCGACGGCGTCCATCGCGTCCACGACCTCGAAGACGGTGTCCATGACCTTCACCGATTCGTGTGCGTCGATGACGCACAGGTGGAACTCCACGTCATGGCCCGCCAGGTAGGCGGTCAGCTGCTCACCGTAGAGGGAGGCCACCGTGGCGTCGATCACGATGAGCTGACGTACCGGCGCTGCACGGGATTTCACGGCGCGGGCGAGCGCTGGGTTCGCTGGATCGAGCAGCTGCGGCTGCACCATGACGTCGTAGCTCACCTCCTTGAGTGCGCTCACCCGCCAGGCTGCGCCGCCCTCCGTCGCGTAGCCGTGCGGACGATTGCCGGGGAGGGAAACATCCTGAGCTCGAGTCATGGTCATCGATCCTCTCGGGGAGGGAGGGGAGAAGGGAGGAGCGGTGGGCACGGGCCGAAGCAGCCGCAGGAGCAGGTCACCGCATGCGGGTCGCGGTGCGCGCGGTGAGGAGACGACTGTTGTCCAGGTGTGCACTGGGCGAACACGACTGTCATGGCGACGAGGTGACGGTACGAGAGGGCGTGGTGGGGGCTTCGGGCGAAGGCGTGACCGGCGGCGGGGGGCGGCCCCGTGGCAACGTGCCAGGGGCGGCACACTCCTGCTGGCGTCGGTCAGGGTTGTGGATGTTCGATCGCGGTGATGGGTGGGCGTTCACCCGCGGACGCGACGCTGCCGCCTGGTCAGGCTTCCTGCGCGCCGTGTCTGCGTCAAGCGGTGGACTACCGGTACGGCATTTCCCCCGCAGCTTCGGGCCAGCCGGTGGTGAGTGATCTAGGTCTTAACGATCTAAGGCCGCGCAGATAACGCTTGTCAAGAGACGCGTATGCCAAGAGACGCGCAGTCCCTTATGTCCATTTTGATTCGAGGTGTCGCCGATGTTGACTGGGGGCATTTTCTGGTCGCCGGTATGTCGTGTGAAGGGGTGTCATATGCGACCTGACAGGGTGAACTCCCATGAACACGAGAAACGCCACCGGGCTGATTGAGCCAAAGAAATCGCATCCTTGACAGCAAGTTGATCGCCGCCTGTAATGAGTGAAGATGTAAGGCGCATGAGTCACTCACGGCAAAGCGTGGAGAAAACATGCTCTCGTGGTACATGACGCACACAGCTCTTGCCGCGCTGGTTACGGGCGCGTAGCGGCGACAATTGGACTGGGCGCAGGAACGGCTTTCGCAGTGCCAACCGCCTGCAACGAACGTTTTGGCTTCTGTAACATTCCCCAGTAGCAGGGCTGACGTGAGAGCGGCAGCGAAAGCTGCTGCCGCTCCGGCGCCAACCTGTGAGAGAGGCGCGCATGTCAGCCAAGTTCTCTTCCACCCCCCAATTTGCAGGGTTGGTGGTGGACAGGCATGTGACAAGGCCTCTTGCGGGGTCAATCGTATGGTGGTGGGCGAGGGGAGCCGCCGTGCGGACGTCGCCGAACCGGCGGTCGTCTCCTCGCGAACGATGGGACCGCATCAGGACTCACTGTGAGGAACGTGGGCTGGCGGGTTTGGTGAAAAGGAGCGGCGGATAAGAGAAGGACCAGGTGCTGTCTCCGCAGGCCAAGTGATAGCACTGAGCAGGATGACCCGGCCGCCGAAATTAGGCATCTCACACTGGTCGACGCCTGCGTCGGCCGATCGCCTGAATCGGCGTGCGGACATCAAGGTCTCTTCCTACTAGGTTGCCACTTCAGGCGGGAGAGGAATCTGAAGCCACACCGGTCGGGCCTCTTCAAGCTGTCGAAGACCCGGCGTTCACGAAAAAGGGCCGCCGGTATCGTCAGGCTGTACCTGGATCCGCCCGGGTGCGCTGTCGTCCTGTCGGTCGACGCGCAAACCAGGTACGGGCACGGAAGACGAACCCACCGATGCTGAACCTTCGCCGCGACCGTGCCGTACCCACGACGGCGACACGACACCACGAATCTGCTCGGCGCGCTCGACGTCGGCACCGGCCGGGGAACCCGCGTGGCCGCGGGCGCGACGCCGCTCACCCGGCCGAAACATGCTCCGCCATGTCCGCCCGCCGCATCAGCTGGAGGAAGTACATGACTGATCTTCGCCCGTCGCCCCTCGCGCCACCCGGGTCGACGGCGGGCGCCCTGCCTGGCCGGGCCCTGGTCATCGGCTCCGGCTACCTCGCCGGGCACATCGCCGTCCGCCTTACCGGGCTCGGCGTCGAGACGGTGCTCAGCTCCCGGAGTGCCCCGGTCCTCCCCGAAAGCTGCGATATGCGCTGGGCCCAGGTCGATGTCACCTCAAGACCGCAGGTGGCCGCCCTGATGGAAGCCATCCAGCCCGACGCCGTTGTGGCCGTACACGGCCCGTCGGACATCACGTGGTGCGAGGCACATCCCGAGAAGGCATACGCCACCCACCACGGCGGCGCCCGCAACATTGCAGCCGCGCTTGACGGTCGGCCCGTCCTGTTGGTGTCGACCGACAACGTCTTCCCCGGCGAGGCGGAGAGCCACGGCGAGTCAGCACAGACCTCCCCGGCCAACGCCTACGGCCGGGCGAAGCTCGCGGCCGAGCGGGAGCTGCTCGCCACCTCCTCCGCCCTTGTCCTGCGGGTGAGTCTGGTCTACGGATGGGAGGACCGCGGTCCACGGCCCAACTTCCTCACCAGCGTCGCTCGTTCACTGATGCGCGGGGAGCGGCTGAGGATCCCCGATGACCACTGGAACACGCCCGTTCTCGTGGAGGACGTGGCCGCGTGGACGGCGACGCTGATGAGTTCCGGCCGAACCGGGACGCTGCACCTCGGCGGGCCGCGCCGCATCGGCCGAGTCGACTGGGCCAGGCACATCGCCCGGCAGCTCGGAGCGAATCCCGCGCTCATCGTGCCGACGCCGCGTGTCGGCACCGCCTACGCCTGTCGGCCGCGCAACGCCTGTCTGCACAGTGAGGTGGCCGCGCAGTTGCCCGAGCTCCAGCGTCACCGTCCGGTCGACGTCCTCGAAGCCACCCACGCCCTGACCTTCTGACGCCACCACCCGCCCTCCTCCGAACTGTATGCGCACGTTCTGTCCATCCTGGCCGGCCCGCTTCCGGCCTCTCGACCCGTGAATGGGGCACCCGTGACCGGATCTGAGATCTTCCTCGCCAGCAAACGTGCGGCGATCACCTATGACACCGACCCCACCACTGGCGAACCTCGTGCCTGGCTGGCCCCTGGCGGCACCGGGAACGTCGTCGCTGAACAGGCCGGTGTCCTCAACATCTCCTGGATAGCCAGCGCCGACTCCGAGGACGACCGCCGCGCCTCGGCGCGCAACCCCGACGGCGTGACCATGGAGCTGCACTCCGGCCGGGAGATCCTGGTCCGGCTCATCAGGCACGACCCCGATGTCTTCCGCAACGTGCAGAACTTCATGACCGCCAACCTGATGTGGGCGGCCAACAACTACGGCTGGGACCGCTGGACCCAGCCGTCGTTCGGCTCCGACGCCCGCGAAGGCTGGGCGGACTTCGGCCGCTTCACGCAGGACTTCGCTGACGCAATCCTCCAGAGCTCGGCCCAGTCGCCGGACCCCGTCTACCTCGTCCATGACTACCAACTCGTCGGGGTCCCCGCGCTGCTGCGCGAAAAGCGGCCGGACGCGCCGATCCTGGTCTTCGTGCACATTCCGTGGCCGTCGGCCGACTACTGGAGGGTGCTGCCCAAGGAGATCCGCACCGGCATCCTCCAGAGCATGCTACCGGCCACCACGATCGGCTTCTTCGCCGACCGTTGGTGTCGCAACTTCCTGGACTGCGTGGCCGATCTCCTGCCCGACTCCCGGATCGACCGCGAGGCGATGACCGTCGAGTGGCGCGGCCACCGCACCCGACTGCGCACCATGCCGCTCGGCTACAGCCCGCTCACCCTCGACGGCCGCGACCCGCAACTGCCCGACGGGACTGAGGAGTGGGCGGAGGGCCACCGGCTGGTGGTGCACAGCGGGCGCACCGACCCGATCAAGAACGCCGAACGCGCGGTGCGCGCCTTCGTCCTGGCCGCCCGGAACGGCGGACTCGAGGGAACCCGCATGCTGGTGCGGATGAATCCCAACCGACTGTACGTGCCGGCCAACGCTGACTACGTACGCCGGGTGGAGGCCGCCGTCACGGAGGCCAACGCCGAGCTGGGCCCCGACACCGTGCGCATAAACAACGACAACGACGTGAACCACACCATCGCGTGTTTCCGCCGGGCGGACCTGCTCATCTTCAACTCCACCGTTGATGGCCAAAACCTCAGCACGTTCGAAGCGCCGCTGGTCAACGAACACGACGCCGACGTCATCCTTTCGGAAGCCTGCGGCGCGGCCGAGGTCCTGGGCGAGTACTGCCGCACCGTCAACCCCTTCGATCTCGTCGAGCAATCCGAGGCTATCTCCGCCGCGCTCACAGCAGAGCCGCAACGGCGGGCAGAGGATGCCGGCCGCCGTCGCGACGCTGCCCGTCCCTGGACCCTCGAAGCCTGGGTGCAGGCCCAATTGGACGGACTCGCCGCCGACCAGGCGGCCCGCACGACAGCCGCTGAGGGCCCCGAGGCCGCGACGGCCGTCTCGGCACGAGCAGACCTCTGACCGCCATGACCACGGAGCGCGCCATGACAACGACAAAACGCCTCCCCACGCCGCAGGAAGCGGCGCAGTACCAGCTCGGCGACATCACGCTGGTAGGCGGTGAGGGCATCCGCGCCTGGGATGCCGAGGGACGTGAATTTCTCGACTGCGTCTCCGGCACCTTCAACCTGCTGCTCGGGCACAACCACCCGGAGGTGATGGCCGCCGTACGGGAACAGACCGAGCGGCTCGTCTTCGCCAGCTCGTCCTTCCAGACCGAACCCACCAACCGGGTCATCCAGGAACTGGCCGCCATCAGCCCGCCCAATCTCACGCGGGTCAACCTGCGCAGCTCCAGCGGCTCCACCGCCAATGAAGGTGCCATCAAGATGGCCCAGCTCCATACCGGCCGCCGCGACGTCATCGTGCCCTTCCGCGCCCACCTCGGCCAGAGCCTTGCGACGGCGAGCCTCAACGGCACCACCAAAATGCGCGCGCCATTCCCGTACCGCTACCCCGGCGGCCTTCATGTACCAGGGCCCTACTGTTTCCGCTGCTTCTACCGTCAGACGCCCGAGAGTTGCGGCATGCTGTGCGTCGACCGCATCGAGGACTTCATCACCTATGCCAGCTCCGGCAGTGTGGCCTGCGTAGTGATCGAGCCGATCAGCGGCGCCGGCGGCAACATCGTCCCGCCCGACGGCTACCTCCAGGAGCTGCGCCGGTTCTGCGACGAGCGCGAGATCGTGCTCATCTTCGACGAGATCCAAACCGGGTTGGGCCGCACCGGACAAATGTTCGCCGCCGACCACTTCGGTGTCCAGCCGCACATGATGACCCTCGCCAAGGGGCTCACCGGCAGCGGCCTCCCGATGGCCGCCATCCTCACCGAGGAACGCATGGCCGACTGGGACCGTAGCCTGCACAGCTTCACCTACGGCAGCCACACCCTGTCGGCTGCGGCCGCCCTGGCCACCCTGGAAATCATCCAGCGCCCCGGCTTCCTGGAGAACGTACGAGCCAGCGGCGACGTGCTCCTCGGCCGACTGCGGGACCTCCAGAAGGACCATCCCGTGATCGGCGACGTCCGAGGGGTCGGCCTGATGATCGGGGTAGAGCTGGTGGAACCCGACGGCACCCAGGCCACCGCCCGAGCCAACGCCTACCAGCGGTCGCTCCAAAGCCACGGCATCCTCACCCGTGTCTCCGAGCATGGAAACGGCAGCACCATCGAGCTGCGCCCACCTCTCATCCTCACACCTGCCGAAGCCCACACAATCGCCGACCGGTTCGGCGAGGCACTGGAGGCCATCGCATGAGAGTGACCTTGGAGGAGGGCGTGCCCCGCCTGCGCCGCTCGCCGCCGCCGCGCCCGCGCGAGGACACCGCTGTACTCGTCGACATCGAACTGGCCGCGCTGTGCCGCTCCGACCTCAAGGAGGTGGCCGGCAGCCGCCACGGTCCCAGCCAGTTCGGACACGAACTCGTCGGCACCATCCGCGAGTCCACTGTCCCCGCACTCGCCGAGGGCACACGCGTCGTCCTCGACCCGAACGTAGTGGTGGGCCGGGGCACCGGGTTCGCCGACCACATGTGGGCGGCGGGGCCGGCTGACCTGCTGCGGCAGGCCCTGCAACCGGTGCCGCACGGTCCGGCCGCCCGTCGCCTGGTCTTTGCCGAGCCGATCGCCTGCGCCCAGCACTGTCTGAGCGCCGTCAAGCGCCAGGTCGGCGACCTGCAGGGTGCTCACCTCATGGTGCTCGGTGCCGGGACCGCCGGGCTTCTCATCGCGGCGCTCGCCGCACGAGCAGGCGCCCAGGTGTCGGTCCACAACCGGAGCCGCGCCCGGATGGATGAGGCCCGCAAGACCGATCTGCTCGACGTACCCTGGCTGCTCTTCGGCGAACCGACCGCAGGCAGGGCCGACGTGGTGGTGGTCGCCACCAGCTTCGTGCTGCCCGCAGGGCTGGACGAGGCGCTACGTCTGGTCGCGCCCGGTGGTCTGGTGCTGCTGTACGGTGGCACCGCGCCAGGCGACCGGCACCCGGGGCTGGATTGCGACCTGGACCACGTGCGGCGCACCGGAACAGTCGCCGCCTGCACCTGGCAGGGCCACTTGCTTCGGGTGGCCGGCAGCTACGGCACGACCCCGCAGGATTTCGCTTCCGCGATCGGCGACCTCACCGACATCGCGGCACCTCTGCGCGCTGAAGCCCTGGTGGCCGACGAAGTGGACCTGCCAGGGCTGCTCGGACTGCTGCGGACCCCGGACGCCCTCGGACCAGGCAAGATCGTCGTCCACCCCGAACCCTCCTGACCGGACGCCCATGACGGCAGGTGCGCCCCCGGCAGCCCCTCTTCCGAGGCTGCTGCGCACCCGGGCACCGCCTGCCATCCGATCACGTGCTCGTCCGCCGGCGCCACATGGACGGCACTGAGAGAGCGAAGCGGACATCTCGAGAGAAAGCCGGGACACCAGGGTGCGTGAAATCCATGGCGTCCCCGCCCTGTGCCATTCACGGGAACAGGCCGAACGGGCCGAACAGGTCAAGGCCAGGGTTGCCGAGTGGCTGAAGCCGAGAGGGCTGGTCTTCAACGAGGACAGGACGCGTGTCGTCCACCTCGAAGAGGGCTGTGACTTCCTCGGCTTCACCATCCGCCGCTATGAGGGCAAGCTGCTGATCAAGCCGAGCCGCGAAGCCGTCAGACGGATCCGGAACAGGCTGCGTGCCGAAGCGCGGTCCCATCGCGGGGCCAATGTTGCTGCGGCGCTGCAACGGCACGCCGACGGGAACGTCAGTCCCTGCGAGTGCTTTCCGAAGTTCATGGTGGGCAACCTGTACCAGTCCTCGACAGTGGACCTGTGGCAGAGCGAACGGTTCCGCCGGGTCCGGTCCATCCTCGCCGAGACCGGCATGACGCCGGTCTGCTCCAAGTGCATTCTTCTCTACCTGAACGGAGTGTGAGCCCCATGAGCCCGCTTCTTCAGGGCCGAGGTCTTGGGGCAGCCGGTGTACGAGCAGTGAGCCACTCTCGCCCGCCCCGCGACGAGGCCGTGTACTTCGGATCCTTCGACGCCGAGCAGCACTGGCACCCCGGCGACCTCGCGACTCTGCCCCAACTGCCCGATCCGATCGCCGACCGTCTCGTGGCCTGCATGGATGAGGCGCTGGTTACCGCTGCCGCTCCGGATGACCCGCTGATCACCCGGAGACCGGTCAGTGAGGTACACCGCCGTGCCCTTGAGGCCGCGGAATTCGGTTGCGTGTATCGCCATACAGGTGGCCCGGACAGCACCGCTGACGTCGAGCACCAGCTTCTTGAGGACCCCGAACTGCAGTCTGAGAGGGGCAAGTTCAGGCGAAAATACGGTCTGTCGAGTTCGGTGACCATCTACTGGAACCGCTCCTTTGCACTGGGCTTCGGAGTCTCCGCCTCGATGTCGACCATCGCTGCGAGCGTCTGGCGGATAGTTTGCCGGAACTGGTTGCGGATCGCCTCGCTGAGCCGTGTGAGGTCGTCACCGAACACGCGATGACCCAATTTGTCCAATGACCAATCGCTCATCTCGTCCCTGACCGACAGCTGCCGGATCGGGGCCCACGAGCCGAGAATCCGGCGGACTTCTGCATGAATCTGCCTGTATTCACGCTGATTTGACGGGGTTGAAGTCCACGCTGCATCACCGACCGGTGGGCCGGCATGTCGAGGTCGTCGGCAGCCAGGGCCCCTGGCCCGAGGATCCTTTGCGGGACGCCGAGGGTCAGGTACACCCGCCGCAGGTTTCGGAAGCCAATTGGCCAATGCCATGGGCTTGTTGAGCAGGGTGCGCTCCAGCCCTCCATCAACATAGTGGACCGTCGGACCGGCCGAGTCCAGTGGTGACATGAGGCGGACACGCTGGACGACGATCTCACCGTGTACGTGTTCGAGACCCCCGGGGGCGGGACCGTTTCTGGTCCATGTGGGAGCCCATGGCACGCGGTGCGATCAGCGCCATTGTCGTGGTCGACACCCGCGAGCTGGGTTGCCTGCTTTGCCGACATCGACCTTCGAGCGCCGCCCAATTACCCTTCGTCGTCGCGGTCAACGCCTTCAACCAGGCACCCCTACACGGTACCGATCACTCTTGCGAGGCTCTCGAACTCGGTTACGCTGATGAAGATCGACACCCAGGACGACCCGGGCGCCGGCAATCCCGGGCTCATCTCCTTGCTTGATCGACTACCGCCTCCCCTCCCCCCCCACGACCGCCCGAAGAGGAGGATCACCATGCCCATGCCGGCCTCATCGCCGGTCCTTGACGACCGGCACCCCACGCGGTGCTGCGGTCGCTAGGCCCGGCAGTCCGCCTCGACGAGCACGGGATCTGGCCCGTGCCGGCCTACGCGGAGGCGCAGGCCGTACTGAAAGCCCCGGAGACCTTCAGCTCCGTCGGCAAGGTCGCGTTGACTCAACTGGCCAATGTCGAGATCCTTTTCGGACGGTACTCGCCCCGTACGGCGAGCAGCACTCCCGGCTGCACCGGGTGCTGTCCCGGCAGTCGGCCAGTGGTCTGGCGTCGCCGCACCGATCGATATCTGTGGCCGTCCCGTCGCGCGGGAGGCCGAATCAGGAAGTACTACACCGTGGTGGCTCGCCGCTGGGTCACCCCAGAAGGACGGACATTCATGGCTGGGCATATCGAGGACTACGCACTCATCGGCGACTTGGAGACAGCCGCGCTGGTCGGCCGTGACGGGACGATCGACTGGTTGTGCCTGCCCAGGCTGGACTCCCAGGCTGTCTTCGCCGCGCTCCTCGGCGCCGAGAACAACGGCTCCTGGAGCATCGGCCCGGCGGAGTCCAGCGGCCTGAGTCCAACGGCCGACCGTCGCACCTACCGCGGCGAATCGCTGCTCCTGGAATCGGAGTGGGACACCCCGACCGGTACCCTGCGCGTCACCGACTTCATGCCGCCGCGTGAGGGTGGGGCTCCCCGTGTGATCCGGGTCGTCGAAGCCGTCCGCGGCACCGTCACCGTCGCGTCGACCCTGCGCCTGCGGTTCAACTACGGCAAGGTTGTGCCCTGGGTCCACAGGACCGATGACGGCCGGGTCCGCGCGGTAGCGGGCCCCCACGCGGTGTGGCTGGACACCGAAGCGGAGACGCACAGCGAAAAGCTCACCACCCACTCCCGCGTCACGCTCGCCGAGGGCGAGCGCGTGGCGTTCACCTTGAGCTGGCAGCCGTCGTACGTCGGCCCGCCCGGTTGCCTCGACACCGATCAGGTCTTCCAGATACAGGAGGACACGGAGAAGTTTTGGGCGGACTGGGCCTCCCACTGCACCTACAACGGCCCCTACCGCGACGCTGTGATCCGCTCCCTGATCACACTGAAGGCCCTGACGAACCCGTTGACCGGAGGGATCGTCGCTGCGGCGACCACCTCGCTGCCCGAGGAGCTCGGTGGCGTCCGCAACTGGGATTACCGCTACGTCTGGCTCAGGGACGCCGCGATCACCATGTCGTGCCTTCTGCGGGCGGGGTACCGCGACGAAGCCCGTGCCTGGCGGGACTGGCTCCTGCGCGCGGTCGCCGGTGACCCCGAGAACCTCCAAATTATGTACGGAATCGCCGGGGAACGGGAGATACCCGAGACCACGCTGCCCTGGCTGGTCGGCTACGAGAACTCGACCCCGGTACGCATCGGCAACGACGCCGCCAACCAGCGCCAACTCGACGTGTACGGCGAGGTGATCGAGGCCTTACTCCTGGCGGCACACCTCGGCCTGGAGCGCGACGAGACCAGCAACACCCTGCTGTTCAAGCTCGTCCAGTTCGTCGAAGCCCACTGGCACGAGCCCGACAAGGGCATCTGGGAAGTCCGCGGCCCCGACCGGCACTTCGTGCACTCCAAGGTCATGGCCTGGGTCGCGGTCGACTGCGCCATCAAGCTGATCGAAGGCGGCCACGCGGACGGCCCCGTGGATCACTGGAGGATTCTGCGTGACACGATCCACCAGGACGTGTGCGAGAACGGATACGATCCCGACCGCAACACCTTCACCCAGTCCTACGGCAGTCAGGAGCTGGACGCCGCTCTGCTGCTGATCCCCCAGATCGGTTTCCTGCCGGCCGACGACGAGCGCGTCATCGGCACCATCGAGGCAATCCAGCGGGAGCTCTCCACCCCCGACGGGTTCCTCCACCGCTACCCGACCGAGGGGGACAGCGCCGGCAACGACGGTCTGGACGGACACGAGGGGGCGTTCCTCGTCTGCGCGTTCTGGCTGGTCGACGACCTGGCGATGATCAACCGTGCCGACGAGGCGCGTAACTTGTTCGAGCGTCTGCTGGCCCTGCGTAACGACCTCGGTCTGCTGGCCGAAGAGTGGGACCCGCACCAGCAGCGCCAGGTCGGGAACTACCCGCAGGCCTACTCCCACATCGGCATCGTTGATGCCGCCCTCTCCCTCGAGAACCCGAGCCAGCGGCATCCGCTCGCCCTGAGGAGTGCGAAGCGATGACGTCCTGCCGATCACAGTTCACCGCAAGCTGCTCGCGATAGTCGAGCAGATGTCCTTCCTCCCCATCCTCACGCAGCACGGCGCGGCCCCTCCGGTCGCCACCTTCCGTGAGGATGGGATCACCATGGTCCCCAGCAGTGGTCCATTTGCGCACCCCCTGCTGAACGTCATCTTCAAGGCCCTGCGCCGAGTCAGCCTCCCTCCATTGGCCAGCACCCGGATCGCCCAAGCCGTCTTCCCCGACCTGCAGTTCGAACACGGCCGCACAAAACTGAATCAGAATGACGAGCCATCACGAGAAAGTACCGAGAAGAGTTCAGCTTCTCGGCGCCTCGATCACGGGCAAACCCACCACGCGTGGACCGGGTCCCCGTGGCCAGAGCCAACCTGGCGATGAGCGCGTCTGATGCCCTCTCGCCTTCCAGCGGCTCCCGTTGAAGGGGGCGATAGACCCGGCCACCCTCCTCTCGGCAGGTATGCCTAACCCGACCCCAAGCCCCTTCAGTTAACGCAAAGGTGACCTCCATGCCCGGTGCGACGTCTGACGTGCCACTGCTCTCCATCGTCATCCCGACTTACAACCGAGCCGCCCTCCTCGACCGGACGTTGAGCACGCTGGCCCGCCAGACGTCGGCGCCCGAGAACTTCGAGGTCGTGGTGTCCGACGACGGCTCGAACGACAGCACCCGCGACGTGGTGCGGTCCTATGAGGACCGGCTACGCATGCGGTACGTCTTCCAAGAGGACCTCGGGTACCGAGTCGCCAGCGCGCGCAACGGTGGCGCGCGCCTGGCTTCTGCGCCACTGCTGGCCTTCGTCGACACAGGTGTCCTGGCGGGGCCGCAGTACGTTGAGGCGGTACTCGCCGCCCACGCCGCACCGGCGCCCGCCCAGGTCGTCTTCGGCTACACCTACGGTTACGATCCGCAGAATCCACACCCCGAACTCCACTCTCTCGTCACTGACTTCCCCCCGGAGGAGGCCGTGAGAAAGGTGGCGGGCGCGTCCTGGTTCCAGGACATGCGGCTGCCGGAATTCGTGGCAGTTGACTTCGACCTCAGCCGTATGGTCATGCCCTGGCTGTTCTTCTGGACCCTCAACGTGTCGATGCCGGCAGCCGACTTCTGGCGGGTCGGTGGGTTCGACGAGGACTTCACCGGATGGGGCGGGGAGGACATCGAACTCGGCTTTCGGCTGCACAATCACGGCCTCCCCATGACGATCTCGCGTGAGAGCTGGGGGATCGAGGCGCCGCACGAGCGCACCCACGAGGCGAACGTCTCCACCCTCCTGCGTAACTGTGATCTGTTCATCCGCAAGCACCCCTCCCTGCTCCCCGAGCTCTTCTGGGCCGTGACCACCAGGGGCATCTATGGCTCAGTCGAGACTGAGCGGCTTCGTTTCGAGGAGTGGGCGAACCGGGCTCGCGGGCAACGAGTCTCAGCCGAGATCGAGTCGGGGTTGGACACCCTGCCGCCGCTGGAGCGCACCCGGCGGGTAGCGGTGTTCGGAAGCGGCACGGAGGGTCTCCCCGCCGCGCCGCCGAAGAATGTCGAACTCTTCCTGTGCGATTTCGATGAGGGGGTGCTTGCGCGACAGGAGGGCCGTGGCGGTGACGCCGTTTCGACGTGGCATCTGTCCGGGCTGCGTACCCCCTGGCCCGATCAGCACTTCGACCTCGTGATCATCACCTCGCGTATGGACGAACCCCGGCAGGCGTGGGGCGAGGCGATTACCAAGGAGGCACGCCGGATCGCGGGCTCGGTCGTTGAGCCGTCCCGTCAGGGCGACTGACGGCCGCATCGACGGCGACTTGCCCAGACCTGTGGCGCGCTGTCCACCTGCGGTGGCTGTGCGCCATTCCTGGCTCCCCGAACCCTCCTACGCCGACCACCCGGGCGGGTGGCGCAACGCTACAAGAGCGAGAAGAGCTGAACACCTACACCATGACCGATCGCGTTTTACATCGCTCGCGTCTTCGGATCTCCGTCGTCTTCGCCGCCCACGGCGCAGCCGTGGGGGCGTTCGCCACCCGCATCCCCTGGCTACAGCAGCACCTCGGCCTCAGTGACAGCACTCTCGGCGTGGCGCTCCTTGCCCCGGCCTTGGGCTCGTTCGTGGCGGTACCCTTCACCAGCCGCCTGGTCCACCGCTTCGGTAATCTCCGTTCCCTGACCTGCCTGCTCCCGCTGTGGTGTGCCTCGCTCATCCTGCCGGCACTCGCGCCGGACCTGCCCGCCCTGTGCCTGGCCCTGGGGATGTTCGGCGCCACGTCGGGCATGATGGACGTCCTGATGAACGTGCAGGGGGTACAGATCGAGCAGCGCCTGCACCGACCCATCGTTGCCAGCCTGCACGGCATGTGGGCTGTGGGAGGACTGGTCTCCTCAGGCTGCGGCGCACTCGCCGCCGGCGCCGATATGGACGCCCGCTTGCACTTCGCTGTCACCGCCGCGGTCCTGGCGGGCATTGGTCTGCTGGCCGCCAGGCACCTGCCGGAGGCGGACCCGACTGAGGCCCGGCAGCCACCGCCTCGCTTCGCGCTCCCCCCGCTGGCCACCCTCCCCATCGGCATCCTTGGTTTCTGCGCCGTGTTCGCCGAGGGCGCCAGCGGAAACTGGAGCGCGGTGTACCTGACCTCGACCGCGAACGCGTCCGAGGGGATCGCCGCGCTCAGCTACACCGGGCTCAGCTTCACCCTGGCGCTGGCCCGGCTCTCCAGCGGCTTCGTCGTCACCCGTCTCGGACCGGTTCGCACGGTCCGGCTGAGCGGCGGGTTCGCGGCGCTTGGCGGCATGCTGGTCGTACTGGCCCGTACCCCACCAGTCGCTATCGCCGGGTTCGCCCTGATCGGCACCGGCGTCGCCGTTGTGCTGCCCCTCTCCCTCAGCGCTGCCGGCCGGCACGGGGGCGACCCAAGTCGGCACATCGCAGGCGTCGCCACCTTCACCTACACCTCCTCCCTCCTTGCCCCGTCGGTGACGGGCGCCGTCGCTGATGCCGCCTCCCTACCAGTGGCCTTCGCACTGGTCACCGCGTTCGCGGCGTGCCCGCTGTTCCTCGCGAGCATGCTCGCGAGACCGGTCCAGTCGCCCAGGGAGAGAGAACGTGCCGCAACGGGTGGACCTCTCCTCCTGACCCAGGGCGACTCTGCTGTGTGATGCACGGTGAGGGGCGCGTCGAGGAGATGATTGTTCATGTGGTCGCTGTCCTGCTGTGAGCCAGTGGTCGATGTAGTCGGTGTGCAGCCGTCGCAGCCACTCCTCAACCCCTGCCTTGATGGTGGCGGGCGCAAGGGCCTTGTACCGAGAGTGGTCACCGACCTTGGTGGCGATGTCGACGTCGGAGCGGTTGCTGTTCATCTCAGGGTCGCTGGCTTCGTCGACCACACCGGCGGCGCCACCCTGCTGTTAGGGCGGGGCGGCGTCGGCAAGAGCGTCTTTCTCGCTCACGCTTGCCGATCCGGTATGGCCTACCTCGGCAGCACGCGTCTGCTGGTCCGCGGAGGCGGCGCGTTCGGTGTGCCCTCGGTGATGCGGGTCCGCGGTGACACGTGCTTCGGCGGCTTCGTCAAGGGAAACCGCCTGCCACATCATCTCCGGTCGGATGAGTACCGCCTGGATCCCACCACGGCCTCGGCCGCGTTCGTGCCGATGCTTGCCCCGGTCGGAATCTGTGCATCGACAACTACCGGCCGGACGGCCCCGATCGCATCGAAGAGATCTTTGAGCTATTCTCGGCGTTCGTCGACCAGTTCGGCTGGGCTGTCACCGGTTACGGACTCAAGGGCGACCTGCTGGCACACCTCCAGAGCGATGTCGAACGCTTCGCCGCCTGCCGGCGAATGCAGACCGCGCTGCGGGACCTGGCGGCACACAGCCGTCTCTTCGTGATCGACACCCACACGCACCTTCCGCGTGGACGTGACGCCATGCCGGCGACACTGACTTCGTGAAGGACGCACACCTGCCAACGCTCGGTACATCCACTCACTAAGGAAGACATGCGCAGGTCTTTCTCCTACATCAAGCCCTACGACGTCCGCGGTCTGGTTCCCGACGAACTGGATGAAGAGGATGTCCGGCGGATCGGCGCCGCCTTCGTCCATCTCCTGGACACACAGAAGGTTCTACTCGGTCGGGACATGCGTGTGTCATCGCCGCGGCTGGCCGATGCTTTCAGCGCGGGAGCCCGCGAGCAGGGGGCCGAGGTGGTGGACCTCGGCCTGGTCTCGGTGGACATGGTCTACTACGCGTCCGGTGCTATGGCGTTGCCCGGCGCGATGATCACTGCCAGTCACAATCCGGGTGAATACAACGGCATCAAGTTCTGCCGCGCGCTGGCCGCCCCGTTCGGAGCGCAAAGTGGCCTGGACACACTGCGCGAAACCCTGCTCCGGGGCGTTCCCGATGGGCGGCAGGAGCCCGGCACGACGAGCCAGCTGGACGTCACCACCGACTTCGGCGACTGCGTGCGACGGCTCGTTCCCCTCTCCGCCGGCCGTCCGCTCCGGGTGGTCATGGACGCGGGCAACGGCGTGGGCGGTCTGGCCGCCACAGCCGTCCTGGACGACAGACTCCGCCGCGATGCCGGAATCACAGTGGATCCGCTCTGCTTCGAGCCCGACGGCGGTTTCCCGAACCATCCGGCCAACCCCCTCGAATTGGAGAACCTCACGGACCTGCGACAGCGGGTGGTCGAGACCGGCGCGGACCTGGGCGTAGCCTTCGACGGAGACGCAGACCGCTGTTTCGTGGTCGACGAGCGGGGCGAACCTGTGACCGCCTCGACCCTCATGGCCTGGCTCGGGTCGCTGCGGCTCGACAAACACCCCGGAGCCGTGGTGGCGGTCAACGCCATCGCATCCCGCTCGGTCCGCGATGCCGTCGAGGAGAAAGGCGGCAGCCTGGTGCGCGGCCGGGCCGGCCACTCTTTTATGAAGGAGTTGATGAGCACCCACGATGCGGTGTTCGGCGGCGAGCACGCTGGCCATTACTACTTCAGGGAGTTCTGGAACGCCGACTCCGGCATCCTCGCCGCACTGCACGTGCTCGCGGCCCTGCGTGCCCAGGACCGCCCGCTGTCCGTGGTGCTCGAACCCTTCGTTCGCTACCACCCCTCGGGTGAGCTCAGCATCAAGGTCCAGTCTGGGGAGCAGGTCGTGCGGCGGGTTCGCGAGCACTATCACGACCGGCCCTGCGACTGGGTGGACGGACTAAGCCTCTACTTCGAGGACGAGTCCTGGTTCAGCCTGCGCGTCGCCAACACCGAGCCGGTCGTCAGGCTCAACGTGGAGTCCCGAACCGAATCGAGAACGCGTCAACTGCGCGATGAAGTTCTCTGTCTGATCGAACACCAACACACTAGGCCTGGACCATCATCATGCGACAACTGACCGTCGACACGGGGATGCACGTATCGCTTCCTGCGAAGCGTTCGACACGAGCTGCGGTGGCCCTGCTGGCGGCGGGAGCACTCATGCTCACCGCCGCGGGCTGCGGCGGTGACGACGGAGACACGGTAAGCGGCGGTCCGCCGCCGAACACCGTGAAGCTGCCGAATCTCAAGGGGCAGAAACTCCAGGTCACCGCGGTATGGACGGGCACCGAGCAGGAGAACTTCACCAAGGTGCTGAAGGAGTTCGAGAAACGCACCGGCGCCAAGGTCTCCTTTGTGCCCAGCGGTGACGACATGGCGGGCTTCGTCGGCTCGAAGGTCGCGGGCGGCGCCCCGCCGGATGTCGCGATGGTCGGGCAGGTCGGCGTGATGCGCGAGTTCGCCCAGAAGGGCTGGGCCAAGCCGCTGGGCGCCGAAGCCGGCGCCGAGCTGGCCAAGAACTACGCCAAGGGCTGGCAGGACCTCGGCTCGTACGAGGGCAAGCCCTACGGGGTGTATTTCAAGACCAGCAATAAATCCCTGCTCTGGTACAACACCTCCGCGTTCGACTACGCGGGCGCGAAGGTGCCGAAGACGTGGCGGGAGTTCCTGGCGCAGGCTCAGTTGATCTCCGATTCCGGCACCGACGCGGTCGCGATCGGCGGCCAGGACGGCTGGACGCTCACCGACTGGTTCGAGAACGTCTATCTCTCCCAGGCGGGCGCGGAGAAGTACGACCAGCTCGCTCAGCACAAGATCAAGTGGACCGATCCGTCGGTGAAGAAGGCGCTCGAGACGCTCGCCGAGCTGTGGGGCACCAAGGGTCTGGTCGCGGGCGGCCGGAGCGGTGCGCTGCAGACCGCGTTCCCGGACTCGGTCACCAAGGCGTTCGGCAACAAGGCGGAGCCGGACGCGGGGATGGTCTTCGAGGCCGACTTCGTCGCCGCCAACGTCGCCGACGCGGGCGCGGAGCTGGACCGGGACGCGAAGGTGTTCCCGTTCCCGGCGGTGGGCGGTAAGGCACCGGTGGTGACCGGCGGAGACGTCGGCGTGGCGCTGACGAACAGCAAGGCGGCGCAGGCGCTGCTCACCTTCCTTGCCTCCCCGGACGCCGGGACGATCTGGGCTCAGTCCGGCGGGTTCATCTCGGCGAACAAAAACGTCAAGTTCAGCGCCTATCCCAATGCCTCGATGCGCAAGATCGCACAAGCGCTGATCGCGGCGGGCAATGACTTCCGGTTCGACATGTCCGACCAGGCTCCCGCCTCCTTCGGTGGCAAGCCGGCCCAGGGCGAATGGAAAGCGCTCCAGGACTTCCTCAAGAACCCGAGGAATGTCGAAGGCATCCAGCGCCGGCTCGAAGCGGATGCCGCCAAGGCGTACAAGAACTGACCACTGGACCGGGAGAACCACATCATGTCGACCGCGACAGCGGACGGTGCGGCCACGCCTGGCCGGGCATCGTCCGCCCCACCGGCAAAGCGACCGAGCGCCAAAAAGAGGAAGAGCGTCATGGGCACCCGCCCCTGGCTGGCGGCGGTGTTCCTGCTGCCCGCCCTGGTGCTGCTCGGGGCCCTCGTCGTCTATCCGATCGGTTACTCCGTCTACCGGAGCTTCTTCGACGCCTCGGGCAATGGCTTCGTCGGCCTGGACAACTACCAGGAGATGTTCTCCGACGACGCCACCAAGACGGCGATCAAGAACAACATCATCTGGCTGATTCTGGCCCCCACCGTCTCCACCGCCCTGGGTCTGATCTTCGCCGTGCTCACCGAACGGGTGCGCTGGGCCACCGCCTTCAAGCTGGTCGTCTTCATGCCGATGGCGATCTCGATGCTGGCGGCGGGCATCATCTTCCGGCTGGTCTACGAGCAGGACCCGGACAAGGGCGTGGCCAACGCCATGTGGGTGGGCGTGCATGACTCCTTCAGCGAGTCGCCGCCGTTCCCCGGTGCCCATCCGCGTCCCACGGCCGGGCTGACCGAGGCGTCGGGCGGCTCGTTCATCACCCGGGACACCGTCCGCGCCGGCACCCCCGCCTCGCTGCCGCTGGTCGCGGCCAAGCGCGGGGACATCAGTGACGCGCAGGACGCCAGGGCGGCCAAGGCCGAGCCGGGGAAGGTGACCGGCACCGTCTGGTTCGACTTCACCCGGGGCGGCGGGGGCGAGCAGGGCACCATCGACAAGGGCGAGAAGGCGATGGCCGACCTCAGGATCGAGGCGGTCAAGGACGGCAAGGTCGTCGCCCGGACGACCTCGGCGGGGGACGGTACGTACACCCTCCCGGCCAAGGCCGAGGGCGCCCAACTGCGGCTGCCCGCCTGGAACTTCGCCCAGCCGTACAACGGCGTGGACTGGCTCGGCCCGTCCATCGTCACCCCGGCCATCATCGGGGCGTACGTCTGGATCTGGGCCGGTTTCGCGATGGTGCTGATCGCGGCGGGGCTCGCGGGGGTGCCGCGTGAACTGATGGAGGCCGCGCGGATGGACGGCGCCACCGAGTGGCAGGTCTTCCGGCGGATCACGGTGCCGATGCTGGCGCCGGTGCTCTCGGTCGTCGTCGTCACACTGATGATCAACGTGATGAAGATCTTCGACCTGGTGTACATCATCGCGCCGGGCCCCTCGCAGGACGACGCCAATGTGCTGGCGCTCCAGCTCTTCCAGTCGTCCTTCGGCACGGATGTCAACCAGGGCCTCGGCAGCGCGATCGCCGTGCTGCTGCTGTTGCTCGTGCTGCCCATCATGTTCATCAACATCCGCCGGATCCGAAGGGAGAGCCGCCGATGACCAGCGCGGACACGGTCGTACAGGCGAAGCAGTCCCTGGTCGCGCGGATCGCCGCCCGCGCCGGCGGCGGGGTGATGCGGGTCGTCCTCCTCCTGATCGGCCTGCTGTGGCTGATGCCGACCGCCGGACTGCTGCTGTCCTCCCTGCGGGACCCGGCCGAGGTGGACCTCTCGGGCTGGTGGAAGGTCTTCACCGACCCCGGGCAGCTCACCTTCAGCGGCTATGACGAGATCCTCGGCAATCAGCAGATCACCGACTCGCTGTGGACCACCCTCGCGATCACCGTCCCGGCGACCCTGCTGGTCGTGGTGATCGGCGCCCTGGCCGGTTACGCCTTCGCCTGGATGGACTTCCCCGGCCGCGACTGGTGGTTCCTCATCGTGGTCGGCCTGCTGGTCGTCCCGGTCCAGGTCGCGCTGATCCCGGTGGCCAAGCTCTTCGGCGAGATCGGCATCTTCCAGACCACCACGGGCGTGGTCCTCTTCCACACCGCCTTCGGCCTCCCCTTCGCGATCTTCCTCCTGCGGAACTTCTTCGCGGAAATCCCCGCGAACTGCTGGAGGCGGCCCGCCTGGACGGCGCGGGCGAACTGCGCCTGTTCCTGCGCGTCGTGATGCCGCTGGGCGGTCCGGCCATCGCCTCGCTGGGCATCTTCCAGTTCCTGTGGGTCTGGAACGACATGCTGGTCGCCCTGATCTTCGCGGACAGCGGCAACCCGCCGATCACGGTCGCCCTGCAGCAGCAGGTCCGGCAGTTCGGCAACAACATCGACATCCTCGGCCCGGGCGCCTTCGTCTCGATGCTCATCCCGCTGGCGGTCTTCTTCGCCTTCCAGCGGCAGTTCGTGGCGGGCGTGATGGCGGGCGCGGTGAAGTAACACCCCCCGAACGACGGGCGGCCCGGCACCCCTCCTGGGTGCCGGAAACCGTGTCACCCTATGCGGCCTGCTTGTCTTCGTGAATGAGGCCACCGAGCCGATCAAGCCGGGAGATCTTTGTGCGGTCGCCGGCCGACCGTGGTGCAGCGGCGATCAGCTGGTCCGGTGGATGTTGTCCAAGGGATCGGTGCGGCCGATGTCTGTTGTGGTGATCCGCGTACTCACAGACGATGAGGCGTAGGTGGTGCTGCCCGGTGATCAGGACGCGGTCGGTGGCCTCGCGGCGGCATGATCCGATCCAGCGTTGGGCGATCCCGTTCATCCGTGGCACCTGGGGCAGTGTCGAAATGACACGCACACCGATCTCCTGGGAGACAGCATCGAAGCTGTCGGTGAGGTACGTGCCGCGGTCCCGGATGAGGAACCTGATCGACTCGGCATCGTCGCCGAGGTCCATGAGGTAGTCGCGTGTCTGCTGGGTGTTCCAGAGGCGGTCGGGTGTCGGGCGATACCGGTGATGTGCCCGCTGCGGGTGCCGTGGTCGATGAAGAACAGCACGAACCAGCGCCGTAGGAACACGGTGTCGATGTGGAAGAGATCGGTGGCCACGATCGCTGAGGCCTGGGCTTTGAGGAGGATGGCCCGGGAGGGTGCGCTTGCCGAATACCTCGTCCGCGCAGGTCACGCGGCATGTTTGTATGCGTGGAGGATGCCGCCAAGGCGGTCGTGGCGCCGTATGCCGAGGTGGCTCAGCTTGTCCCGATCGTCGATTGGTGTAGGCGTTCCCCGCGTCTTTGAGGACGTCATCGAACAGTCCGGGGAGCTTCCCATCCCTGTCCCTGATCATGAATCGTGCCCGGCAGCCGACGTCCTCGAGGTCCATGACCAGGTTCTTCGCGGGCAACCCACCGTGCAGACGCCGGTAGCGCCAGTTTGGATTCTCCCTCGCCAGGCGCAGTACCAGAGTCCGGATGGAGCGCACGGTACGAGGTCGGCCGGGTCGCTTGGGCCGCGATAAGGCGGCATGCCGGCGCCTGGCGAGGTCGCGATGCCAGCGCAGCACCGTGTCAGGACGCACGAGCAGCCGCACTCGCCGCAGGGCGGGTAACGGCTGCCGGTGCAGCAGCGCCGCCAGGAACGCCCGGTCGCTTGAGCTGAACCGGACTTTGCCCTTGCCGAGTTGGCGTTCCAGGACCGCGATCTGATGGCGCAGGGCCAGGATCTCTACATCCTTGTCCCGGCCACTCATCGGCAGCAAACGCAGCACCGCGAAGGTATTCGTCACACCGAGGTAGGCCAGTCGTAGCAGCACGATCGATCACCATGACGCGTGGACCACCGGCTACGCGAGAGCGCCGACTCGAGCGACTGAGGCTGGCGAGTGTGGGGTCCGGTGCAGGCCTCCGACCAGGGAGGATGACATTCTCGGCAAGCGCACGGCCCGGGTGACATAATTCCCGGCACTCACAGGCAAGGAAAAGATCCGGTTCACGCCGAGCGATCGGGCATTCCTGGCAGTGCTCCTGCACCGGCTCCCACTGCACGTCCTGCGAAGGTTACGGCTGCTCGTACGCCCCGACACGGTGCTGCGTTCGCACCGCGACCTCGTCGCACGCCGCCTCCTGCCGACCCAAACGCCCGGGACGACCACGCACCGTGCGCTCGGCGCAGGTCGAGCGGCGCACGACGAAGACGCTGACCAGACTCGCAATCGTACTGGGGTGCTAAAGGATCTCGAAGTGTCCGAACCGGGAGGAGGTCACGGCGCGGAAGTGGCGGGAGTCGAGGGTTGCGACCTTGGGGGTGTCCAGGCGCTCCGCCGCGGTCATGACGGAGGCGTCGGTGATACCGAGGGGGAAGTCGTGGTAACGGCCGACGAGCTCGGCGATCCGGGGCCAGTCCTGGTCTTCGACCGGTTCGACTCGAAAGGCGCCTGCGGTGATGTCCTCGATGAGGGCGAGCTCGGCTTCGGCGGCCTTCTTGGCGCCAACGGCGCGCTTGACCCGGGTGTTGATGAAATACGAGACCTCCGCCAGGACGAGCTGGGGGATCACGAGTTCGCCCTCGAAGCTCTCCAGCAGGGTCGCGGACCGGGCGTGGTCAGGGTCGTCCGCGGATAGATAGGCGAAGACGGGACCTGCGTCGACGATCAGCTTCACGCGTCGTCTGCTTCCCCACGCATGTAGGCTTTGAGATCGCGGGCGTAGGGCGCGCTGCTACCGGCGTGTAGCACGCCTTTGCCCCGGAGGGCGCGGACGGGGCGTGACACGACGAGTTTGGATAGTTCTTTGGTGACCAGTTCGTCCACGGTGATGCCCTGGGCCGCCGCGAGCTGGCGCAGGCGGGCCTCAAGGTCTTCGGGCACCTGAATCGACATGCGGCCAGAATATCGCGGGACGCACCGCGGGGAGGGATCCGCAGGGGCCGAATCGGCGCGACGTTGCCCCAGGCGGTCAGAGGGATGGTACGGCTGCGTACGACCCCGGGTGGGGCACTACGGTGCGGTACGGATCGTTGCAGAGAGTTGCCGCGCCTGGGGGTCAAGGGGTCGCAGGTTCAAATCCTGTCGTCCCGACCAGCGTTTTCGCAGGTTGGAGGCCGTTTCCGCGGGTAGCGGAGGCGGCCTTAACCGTTTCCGGGCTGGGAGCAAGTGGGAGCCCTCGTGCTCCCAACTCGCAGACGTGTCAAAGCCGCCCGGTTTGTCCGTCACCCGATCCGGTACACGTGCGGTGCCGTACCGCGCTCCTATGCGCCGTTGTCAACCACAGGGCACCAAGGTCACCCCACCGCTATGGATGCTCTCGGCATCGAGAGGCATAAGGACCCCTTGTCGGCTCTCGACCCCCTTTCGGGGTGGGAGCACGTCGTCGTGCTCCCCATGCGACAGGAGGGAGCTGTCGGCTGATGACCTTGGCCGACGTGTTTCCGCAGGCGGCCGACGCTCGGGCGTTGCGGCCGCAAGGTGCCTGCCGGGTCAAGGCGAGGCAAAGCCCCTTGGCGTCTGCCGGCAGACCGGGCTGTGCTTGCCGAATACTTCATCCGTGCAGGTCACGCGGCATGCTTGTATTCGTGGAGGATGCCGCCAAGGCGATCGTGGCGTCGTATGTCGAGGTTGCTTAACTTGTCCGGATCGTCGATTGGTGAGGGCAGCGGGTGTAGCGGTCGGGCGTTCTCGATGCCTTGGTGTGGTCGGTGGAAGTTGTAGAACTGCTCGAACTCTCGCAGGGCGTGGAGGAGGTGCCGCTGGTTCCAGATCAAGGTCCGGTCCAGGAGTTCGTGTCTGCAGGTCTGCACCCACCTTTCCATGACCGAGTTCATTCTCGGCATCTGGATGCCAGTGAGGACGACCTCGATCCCTGCGTCCTTGAGGACGGCATCGAACAGCTGGGGGAACTTCCCGTCCCGATCGCGGATCATGAATCGCGCCCGGCAGCCGACGTCCTCGAGGTCCATGACCAGGTTCTTCGCAGCTTGCGTTACCCAGGAGGCGGCCGGGTGTGCGGTGGCGCCCAGGATCCGGAGGCGGCGACTGCTGTGTTCGATCACCGCGAGTACGTACATCCGGGTGCCGGACAAGGTGACCGTCTCAAAGAAGTCACAGGCCAGGAGGGCGTCGGCTTGGGAGCGCAGGAAGTCGGCCCCACGTGCTGGAACTCCGGTCGGTCGCTGGATCGACGCCCGCGTCCTTGAGGATTTTCCAGACGGTCGAGGCGGACACCTTCACGCCGAGTACGAGCAGCTCACCGTGCAGACGCCTGTAGCCCCAGTTTGGATTCTCCCTCGCCAGACGCAGTACCAGAATCCGGATAGAGCGCACCGTACGAGGTCGGCCGGGTCGCCTTGGACCGCGATAAGACGGCATGACGGCGCCTGACAAGGCCACGATGCCAGCGCAGCACCGTGTCAGGACGCACGAGCAGCCGCACCCGCCGCAGGGCGGATAACGGCTGCCGGTGCAGCAGCGCCGCCAGGAACGCCCGGTCGCTTGAGCTGAACCGGACTTTGCCCTTGCCGAGTTGGCGTTCCAGGACCGCGATCTGATGGCGCAGGGCCAGGATCTCTACATCCTTGTCCTGGCCACTCATCGGCAGCAAACGCAGCACCGCGAAGGTATTCGTCACACCGAGGTAGGCCAGTCGTAGCAGCACGATCGATCATCATGACGCGTGGACCACCGGCTACGCGAGAGCGCCGACTCGAGCGACCGCGGCTGGCGAGTGTGGGGTCCGGTGCAGGCCTCCGACCAGGGAGGATGACATTCTCGGCAAGCGCAGTCCTAGCGCTGCCTCCGAGCGGCTCGCCCTGGCCAAACGTAGATGGAGGAGCGATGCCAGGAGAACGCATGCCGTTGTGGTTCCTTCCGCTGGGTTGGCATGCCGAGCATCACTGGCCCGCGATTGGTGGTCGTGGCGATCTGGTTGATCTTGGACTGGGCGCCTGTGAGGCTGACCCGGAGCTCTTCGATCTCGCCAAGCCAGCCCTCCCGCTCGGCCTCGGTGATCCGGTCGAGAAGGTTGCCACGGATCTCCACCAGGCGGCCGCGCTGCGCCGGGTCTGGTCGACGCAGCGAGCAGCGCATACAGGCTTCTCTGAACTTTGCGGCCGTTCCGTCCCAAAGCCTCTGACCTTTAGCTCTCTGAGACTGAATTGGTGATGCCAGAGGGATCACAGCGAGATGTTCCGGGGAGCGAGAGCCGCTCCGCCTGCCGCCTCAGTACTGTGACTTCGCATGACCGACACCGAGATCGAGATCACCGCAGACCTGGTCCGCGACCTGCTGCAGGAGCAACATCCAGACCTTGCAGGGCTGGCCATCCGCGAGGTGGCGGGCGGCTGGGGCAATCAAATGTGGCGCCTCGGGGACGAGTTGGCCGTGCGCATGCAGCGCATGGACCCCACCCCAGAGCTCCAGCTCAAGGAGCGGCGGTGGCTCCCCGTGCTGGCCCCGCGCCTGCCGCTCCCAGTGCCGACCCCGGTGCGGTTCGGCGAACCGTCCGAGCGCTTCCCCAAGCACTGGACCGTGATGACGTGGGTTCCCGGCGAGCCGCTGGACCACGGCTCGATCAGCCGCGGCGACCACGCGGCCGACACGCTGGCGGGCTTCCTCCGGGCACTCCATGTAGAGGCGCCCGCCGAGGCGCCGATCGCTACGGGCCGCGGTGCCCATCCCAAGAACTGCACGGACGGCTTCGAGAACTTCTTCCAGGCGGTTGCCCCCGACGACATCGCTGCCGACGTCCGGGCCGTCTGGGACGACGCCGTTGCGGTCCACGAGTGGGAAGGCCCGCCGGTGTGGGTGCACGGCGACCTCCATCCCGCGAACGTCGTCGTCTCGGACGGAACGCTCTCGGGCATCGTCGACTTCGGCGACATGTTCGCCGGCGACCCGGCGTGGGACCTCGCCGCCGCATGGGTGCTGCTACCCGCGGGCACGGCCTCACGGTTCTTCGACATGTACGCGCATGCAGACGAGGCGGCGATCCGGCGCGCCCGCGGGCTGGCCGCTATGAAAAGCCTCTTCCTGATGCTCATGGGGCAGAACGGGGATCGGGGTCTTCCCGGCGGCAAGCCGCACTGGGGACCTACAGGCCGGGCAGCACTTGATCGTGTTCTGAAGGGCGCTTGATGCACGCTTCTTCGAGCCTGTTCTCGATCTTGATTGAGGGGACAGCCCACCTTCGTGGGTTCATCAATCACGACGCGTGGTGGGGATGCCAAGGTCCACGGCCGCATGCTGCCCGTGGCCCCGATCGAGCTGGCGGAGCTTCTCCTCGGCGCCAGCCAGACTGACCTGGAGACCTTCGACCTCGCCGAGCCAGCCTTCCATCTTGGCTTCGGCGATTCGGGCGATCAAATTGTCGCGGATCTCGGCAAGCCGTGCCCGTTGGGACGGGTCAGGTCGCAGGAGCGAGCATCTGACACAAGCTTCTCTGAACTAACTGAATGCCCTCCAAGTGAGGCTCCACTGTTGGCGCTTCGTTTCCGGCGAGGTGCTCTTCACCTTTACGCCGGAGGCCGTGTCAGTGGCTCCTGTTAGGGTCCGCGCCGTGCAGGGCGGCTGCAAGTTCCTGGGGTGTGCGGCTGGTCGGGTTGTGACCGGTTGGGGCGTATAACAGGGCAGGCACGGGCTTCGTGATCATTGTGGTGTCCAAGCCCGATGATCACGAGGTTGCCCGTGCCTGCCGCTGTATCTTCTCTCATTCCCGTCGTGCTGGTGAAGCTGGGTCCGCTGGACAGAGACCGGATCGCCGACCTGCGGCCCTACTTCGACTCGGTGCGCGATCCGCGCTCCCGGCGGGGCCGGTGGTACTCGCTGACCGCGATCCTGCTGGTGTCCGCCTGCGCGGTCGTCTCGGGAGCGAGTGTCGGCGTACACCCAGGCGTGGTCAGGCAGGTACACGGCTACGTACCCAGCCTCCGCAGGCAACATACGGGCTGCGCCCGCCTGTTGACGCCGCCTCCTCGCTCCAGGAGCAAGACGGCCGCACTGTGGCCGACCCGTGTTCATGCCACCGGCCACACGGGGCAATCGCTTCTGCTTCTCCAGCCACGCTCCGCGCAGCCCTGACTCAACAACAGGAGAGAGGATGGCACGTGACAGTCCAGATCGAGCGATGTGCTGCAGCTGCTGTGCCAACATGAGTGGCCATGATCAAGACGCAGACGGTTGCCGAGGAGCCAGCGTGAGACGCAACATCGGATTGGCGGTCCCCCTGGCGGCTCTGGCGCTCCTGACCGCGTGCGGAGGTTACGCGCAAGACATCTGCACCCTGATCGACACGCCCGCCGGGATCCGGGTCGCTGTCCACCCGGAACTGGCGAACAGCGTGGCCGACGCGACCCTCACAGCCTGCTGGGACGGCACATGCCGGAAGCGCACACTGCAGCTGGACACCTGGCCGGAAGAACCGGCGACCCCAGGAAACCCCGTAATCACCACGGAATCCGCTACCGCCACAGAACCCCCGGCAGCGAGGGCCCCGCAAAACCCCGAGCCTTCTCTCCCCCGGCCTGGCTTCGTGGTCATACGTGACCTCCCATCAAGTAAGCCGATACAGATCACGCTGGTATTCAAGAACCAGCGGGGCGCCACCGTACTCGACCGACAGATCAGTACCACCACCCCGCAGCCCACCTATTCCAACGGCCGCAACTGCTCGCCGGACGGCTCCCAGGTGCGCCTGACGGTCACCAGAGAGGGCACGCTGATCCCACGCTGACCGTCCGCGCCCCAACGGAAGTGGGCAGGCGAGGCGTTCAGTGGCGTCTCCAGGACGTGGGAGCCGCCGTTCTGGGCGGGGCCGGCTATCCAGCCTGCTGGGTACGTTTCCGTGTACCGAGCTGGGTACTTTCACGCGAACGCCGACAGCGAGGAGCATCGACGAACTCGCCGAGTGGGGCCAGCGTGCCTCGAACACACTCTGACAGCCATCGGGATCCGCCGCCACCTGCTCAGATGGCGGCGCACTCCGTCGCCGGCCACGATCGGCCGTGTGCTGGGGGCTGTTGACGGTGATGCCTTGGACCGGGCGGTGGGCGCCTACCCGGCCGACCGGCATCGCGCCGCCACCGAGCCTGTCCAGGCGCCGTCGCCCTCCGCGTCCGGGCGGCCGCGCGTGATCGCTGTCGACGGCAAAGCACTCAAGGGATCAGCCCGTCTGGCCGCGACGCGCCGGCATCTGCTCTCCGCGGTCACCTACGGCACCGTCGTGACCCTCGCCCAGGTGGAGGTCGGTGTGAAGACGAACGAAACCACACACTTCCAACCGCTCCTGGCGCCGCTGGACCTGGCCGGCGCCGTCGTCACCTTCGACGCCCTGCACTCGGTCAAGGCGAACATCTCCTGGCTGGTCGAGACCAAGAAGGCCCACTACATCGCCGTGATCAAGACCAACCAGCCGATCGCCCACCGCCAGCTCGCGGTCCTGCCGTGGCGGGACATCGCAGTCCAGCACACCGCCTCGGCCTCCGGGCACGGCAGGCGCGAGTCCCGCTCGATCAAGACCTGCGCCGTCGCGGACGAACTCGGCGGATCGCCTTTCCCCACGCCCGCCTGGCCATCCGCGTCCACCGCCGCCGCAAGCAGACCGGCAAGCGTGAAACCCGTGAGAGTGTCTACGCCGTCACCAGCCTGGACGCCCACCAGGCCGGTCCTGCCGACCTGGCCGCTGCGATTCGCGGGCATTGGGGAGTGGAGAACTCCTCGCACCACATCAGGGATGTCACCTTCGCCGAGGATGCCTCCACCGTCCACGCGGGGACCGCCCCACGAGCCATGGCGACCCTCCGCAACCTCGCCATCGGCGTGCTGAAAACCCTCGGAGCCGACAACATCGCCAAGACCACCCGGGCGATCCGCGACGAGCCCCAACGAGCACTCCCCATCCTGGGCATCACCAACGATCCGGACACCTACGGAACTTGATCAAGCCCTGGCCTGCAGGAGCAAGACCGGAGCGTCCGCCGACTACAGTAAGTCACCTCAAGCTGAGGGGCATCGGTGCACGGATTTGCCGAGAATAATGCGTGACATTCGCCGGCATTATCGTACGGGAATGTGTATGTGTTACGCGCTGCTATCTCGCTAGGCACTCTTCTTTGATCACGCCAGAGATGCTTCCTCTAGCGGCTCCCTCGCCCAGTTGAAGTCCTTTCGCCGAAAGGCCCGCCCGTTCTGCGCTGAATCGATGACAGCCCGGGACTAATGGAAAGATGCCTGATTTTTCATCTGTGACCGTTGTAGGGATGTCTCCAGGGCCGCTTCATGCGGTTCGGTCTACAGTGGACGGCTGAGCATCTTGCGGTTGGCGAAGTTGCGGTAGCCGGCCCGCTGGAACGCGTTGAACATGCCGATGTTGCTCGCGTCGCAGTCGCCGCGGATCTCCGTGGTTCCGGCGTCGACCAGGATTCGGGTGCCACGGGCGACGACGGCTGTGGCGTACCCGTGTCCTCGTCCGGGCGGTGCGACGGCGACCAGGCCGATCACTGCGGAGCTGGGGGTGCGGGCGGGCAGGCTGATCGCCACGGGCTGGTCCTGCTGGTTGTAGCCGATCTCGAACCATGCGGGTTTGTGGTCAATTTCCAGCATGTCGGCGAGGTTGCGCTCGGCGGCTCCGCGCAGCCCGTGTTCGGCGATCTTGGCGAGGAAGATGGAGTCCTTGGTGTCGGTGAACGCGTCGGCGAGCAGGTCGACAAAGGGTTCCTTGCCCAGTTCGGCCAGCGATCGCCAGTGCAGCCGCTCGTCCTGGTCGGGCATCGGGTCGCCGATCTGCCACAGGAACCGGCAGCCGTCGCGGGCGACGGTGAACCCGTGGTCGGCGAGCAGTTGCTCCCGCCGCTGCGGGTCGCGCTGGAACTGGGGGGCCTGGCTCGGCGTGTCCAGTACATGCCCCTGGGAGTCGGCGCCAAGCGATCGGGCCAGGTCGGCTGCGTGCGTCAGCACGGCCGCGCCGGTCTCGTCGTCGCCGGGCTCCAGCAGCACGATGTCCATCGGCACCGAGCGGCCTGGGGGCGTCCACAGCACGACGTTGCCGATGAGTGCGCCGTCCCGCTCGGCCACCAGGCACCAGTCCGGCCGCGTGCAGCCGCTGTCGAGTAGCCCGGACAGGTACGCTGCGGTCGCGGCGTTGCGTTCGTTGTCGTTCGGAAACGCCGTCAGTGCCGGCAGCTCTTCGGGCCGGGCGGGGCGGATTGTCAGCACGGTCAGGCTCCTTCTTCGGTGATCTTCGCAGAGCACGCAGGTTGCGGAGGGGCAGAGCAGCAGCGGAAAGCAGCGCCGTGAACGACAGGATTGCGCAGACCAGCAGCGCCGGGCGCAGGTCGAATCGGGCGTCGGCCAGACCGCCCGGACGCGCTCACCGAGTTCGCCTCGGCACTTCATCCCGCTTCTGATACCGGTACTCACGGCGGCGGTGACTCACCCGATCAGCAGTCCCGTGGGCAGAGGATCTTGCCGCCCGGTGCTGCTGTGCGTGGTCACTGTGGACGGCGCGTGAGGATCATCTGTTCGTCGCAGGCCCAGGTCGTGCCGTTGTCGTGAGAGGTCTCGCCGAGCCAGCGTGCCGACGAGGGCGTGATGTCGGTGAACCGCCATCGTAGCCAGGGTCGTTCCTCGTCGCTGAGCAGGACGATGTCCCCGTCAACGGGCCGCCCGACGAAGCGGCGGACGCGGGCGTTGACCGGTTCGATCCACGTGGAGCGCCACGCATCCAGATCGGGATCGTAGAAACGCACCGTTGTACCGTGGAACGGCCGCAGGCTCGGTGCCGCAAGCTCGTGCCGGCCCGGCATGATCCAGGTGTCCTGGACGGCCCGGCCACCGAGGATCCAGCCGAAGTGAAGCTCGCCTGTGGCCTGGGCGGGCTTGCCGTCGCGGTCTGTCCCTGACCAGTCGATGTCCCAGGAGCCAACGAACTGCCCGAACAGCATGAGCTTGTCGGCGTGCTCGCCAGACGGCCCCGTCGCGTGCAGCGCGTCCATCAACCCATGGTCAGCTGGAAGCGGTGAGTCGGTGGTCACGGAGTACCTCCTGATTGGTAGTGGTGGAAGGGCCTTGCTGCGATCGGTCCTAGAGGCTCGCCGGCTCGGTTCGTAGGTAGGGCTCATCACCGTTGTTCCGCCCTTCGGTCGGGCCGCTGGTGTGCGGTGGGCCGGTCAGGATGGCCGGTCGATGGTTGGACCTGCCGGTGTCCGGGGTGTGCCGAACCAGTCGGAGAGCGCGTTTCGCAGCGCGAGGGTGGTGGTCTCGGCGGGTTCGTCGATGGTTGCGGCCCAGGCGATGTGGCCGTCCGGCCGGATCAGGAGGGCGTCGGCCGGTCGATCGTCGGTCTTGGCGGAGTGGAGGTCGACGCGGTCCTGCCAGTCCCGGGCCGCCTCACGCAGGTCTGGGCGGTCGGCGAGGTCGACGAGCATGGGCCGTGCGCCGTGCATGAGCTCGGCGATGCTGGCGCGGCCCTGGTCGGTGTGCAGGGGGAGGTCGGGTGCGAAGGTGCCGGCCAACGTGTTGTGGGAGCAAGGCGTGGGGTAGCGGATGTCGGTGCCGGCGACGAGGGCTCCCATGCGGCGCAACGGCTGCTCGTCGGTGAGCAGTTCCTGGAAGACTTCCCGTAGTGCTTCGGCGGCCGGGTCGTGCCCGCGTCGCAGGGCCACCTGGGCGCGGGTGTGCAGCATGGTGCGGGCGCCGGCGAGGTGGCGTTCGCTGTGGTAGGTGTCCAGCAGGCCGGGGTGGTGCCCAGCCGTGCAGGTCGGCGGCGAGCTTCCAGGCCAGGTTGACCGCGTCGAGCATACCGGCGTTGAGTGCCACACCGGTGGCAGGGAACAGGTGTGCCGCGTCGCCGGCCAGCAGGATCCGCCCGTCACGGTAGCGTTCGGCGTGGCGGGCCTTGAAGGTGAACCGCGACAGCCGCATCGCCTCGGCCACGGGTAGCTCCACGCCGAGCACCGGGTGGATGCTGTCGTGCAGTTCGGTCACGGTCATCGGGACGTCGTCGTCGTATTCGACGGTCTCGTCTTCGACGGTGCAGAGCGACTCGACGCGGGAGGTGGGCGAGGAGCCGACTCCCAGGAGGCCCTGGCTGGTGCGCGTGAAGCCGGCGCGGACCGTGCCGAAGCCGGGGACGCCGAGATCGCCGTTGTCGAGCACGCTCACCGTATCGGGCAGCGTGACCTGGGCCAGCCGGTTGACCTCCGGGTAGGTGGTGCCGGGAAAGCCGATGCCGGCCCGGTCCCGAACCCGGCTGCGGGCGCCGTCGCATGCCACGAGGTAGCGGGCCGTCACCTCGTACGGCCCTTCGGGACCACGCACGTCCACGGTCACCGCGTTCTCGTCCTGGCTGACCCCGATCACCTCGTGTCCGCGGCGCAGGTCGGTCGGACGCGGTGACGCTCAGCGCCTGCCGTGCATTGACCGGCAGCGTCTCCGGATAGGCCGCGACGAGGTGATCGAGATAGTCCTCGGTGACGGTGAAGAAGCCGTCAGGCCCCGAAAGGTCGCCTCCGCCGGGCGCGGCGATGAAACCGTCGAGGGTCGTGGCGATGTAGTACGTCAGCGTGCGCACAATGAATCTCATCTCTCGGTTGGGTGGTGCGCGCGGAGGCGTCACACCAATTCGGGTGCATCCTGCCGAACGGGATCCTCGGATGCCGGGTGAGCTGGGCCGCCGGTCGAGGCAGCGCGACGGAGCGCCGCTTCGACCCGGCGGTTGTTGGTCATGGTCGCCGTGATGGCGGTCATGGTGAGCAGGAGGCTGGCGGCGGCGTAGAGCGGGGTGCGTACGTCGAACGTGGCGGCGAGCCAGCCGCTGAGGAAGGCGCCGAACGGGGCGGCGCACATGGCGAGCATGCGGGAGGTGGAGGCGACCCGGCCCATCAGGTGGGCGGGGACGATCGCCTGCCGGAGCGAGGGGGCGAGCACCATCGTGGCGCCCATGCCCGCCCCGCAGACGGCGAGCGCGAGCCCGGCGACGTACGGGTTCGGGGCGGCGGCCAGACACAGGATGGCCAGCCCTTCGACCGCCGCGGTGCAGGTCAGCGCGGTACCGGTACCGAGTCGCTGGCCAAGGAACGAGGCGATGGCGGCGCCGAGCAGGCCGCCGGTGGCCTCCGCCGTGAGCAGCAGGCCGAAGCCGACTCGCGCACCCTTGCACCGGAGGGAACCCTCCAGTAAAGTAGAGGGCATCCTCCGGTAATGTGGAGGATCCCCTCCAACTATCGACCGGGCGGCGCATCTCCCCATGCGCGCCCGGCACCGCGGTCACACCTCTGCATCGGCGAGTAGCCGGCACGAGCGCCATCTGCGACCGCCGGAAACGAAAGCGAAATGATATGGACTACAAGCTGACCGACAAGCGCGCCCTGGTGACGGGATCCAGCTCGGGCCTCGGAGCGGCGATCGCCGCTCTCCTCGCGGCCGAGGGCGCAACTGTCGTGGTGCATGGCCGTAACAAGGAACGCACCGAGGCCGTGGCCCGGACGATCCGGGACTCCGGCGGACGCGCCGAGGTCGTCCTTGGAGACCTGGCCACCGACGAGGGTGCCGACGCGGTCGCGGCGGGGGCCCTGGCGAACGGCCCGATCGACATCCTGGTCAACAACGCGGGCTACTACCGGCACGTCACCTGGACCGACGCGACCATCGACGACTGGCGCGAGACCTACGAGGCGAACGTGCTGTCCGGAGTCCGCATGATCAAGCGGTTGGTCCCCCAGATGCGCGAGCGCGACTGGGGTCGCGTCATCCAGATCGGCGGCGGGCTCGCCGTCACGCCCATGGCGGGCCACCCTCACTACAACGCCACCCTCGCCGCCCGGCACAACCTGGCCGTCTCCCTTGCGCGGGAGCTCGCGGGAACCGGCGTGACCTCCAACACCGTCGCCCCGGGGGCGATCCTCGTCGATGCCGTCAAGGATCTCCTGACCGGTATCGCCCCGGACCGCGGCTGGGGCGATACCTGGCAGGAGATCGAACGCGACGCCACAGCCCGCTTGCTCCCCAACGACCGCGGTCGGCTCGGGCGCCCGGAGGAGGTCGCCGGCGCCGTCCTGTATCTGACCAGCCCTCTGGCCGACTACGTCAGCGGCGCCGTCCTGCGCGTCGACGGCGGCCTCATCCGCTCGCTGTAACCGATCCGGCCATGCATCTCTGAAAGCCCGCGGCCCGGCACCTCGCCGGAAAGGCGTGGCCGCAACGGCACCGTCACGGGCACCCCTGCATGCGGGCCGGGTGCGGGCGAAGCGGTATGCCGCCGCTCCGGCCACCGCCCAGCAGGGCGCAATGCCCGGCCAACTGCGGGCGGCTGGTTCAGTCCGCATGACGTGGATGCGCGCGACCCCCACCGGGGCTGGCGCGCATCGACGCATGCGGGGGCACGACGGCTGGCATCGCGGGACATCTTCCTGGGCCTTACGTCGGCAAGCACGCGCACCACGGCCACGGCCACGGCCCGATCCCAGACGGGGAGAAGGCCAGGCAAGCACGACCAGCGTCAGCCGCAGGGAGGAAGGGGGCGGGGACGTGGGGTTCCTCGGCAGGGGTGGGCACCGGGGGCTGCGACGGGCGGGACCCGGCCTTGATAAAATTGAGAGAGCCCTCCAGAAAAACGGAGGAAGCGCTCCACCTCAGCGGAGGGCGATCGTCCGCTTGGATTGCGCCAGGGACACCCGGGAAGGATCACGGTGGACGACAGGACGCTCCCGGACGCGGCCGTGCGGCGGCCGTACCGGGCGGACGCGCGCCGCAACTTCGACAAGCTCCTGGCCGCCGCGCGCACGGCGTTTGCCGAGCAGGGAATTAGTGCCCCGCTCGAGGACATCGCCCGTGCGGCCGGTGTCGGCATCGGCACGCTCTACCGGAACTTCCCCACCCGCCAAGCCCTCTTCGACGCCGTCTACGTGGGCGAGGTCGAGGAATTGTGCCGTGCAGCCGGGGACGTCGCCGACCTGCCTCCGTGGGAGGCCTTCAGCGCCTGGCTCGACCGGTTCGTCTCCTACGTCGGCACTAAGCGCGCGATCTCCGAGGAACTAAACCGTGACTCGGAGATGTTCCGCACCTCCCGGGTCGCCATGTACGAGGCTGGCGAACCGCTCTTCACTCGGGCCCAGGAGGCAGGCGAAGCCCGCCGCGACGCCTCCTTCGACGACGTCCTGCGCATGATCACCGGCATCATCGCCACCGGCTACGTCAGCGAGGAGCAGCGTGGCCGGGTACTCGGCTTCGCCCTGGACGGCATCCGGACCGGCGAGGACTGACCCAGGTTCGATCACCTTGCGGCCGACCACGTATGCCGGGGTGCCGGGACGCGGGGCGACGCTCCGGCGGGCGCTCGGCGGGGATGCAGGCCGCCGAGGCCCGAACCCGGTCAGAGCACGCCGAGGACGGCTGCGGAGTTGAAGCCGGCCCGCCTCGGCCGGCTGCCGGCGGGAGCAGTCGAGCCCGCGGGTTACCGCGTTTACCCGAACGGCGCGGTCTCAGCCGCCGGCGACCGAGTGAACCTGTCGACGGCGTACCTCGCCGCCTGGTACGTGTTCCTCACCGGAACGACCACCTGACCACCTCAGACGTGCTCACCCTGCTCGGAGAACACCTGAGCAACGCGGAGATCGCCGCACGCCTCTTCGTCTCCGTCCACACCGTCGGATCCCACGTCTCCCCCTCCTGCGCAACCTCAACTCCCCGACCGCCGCCCCTCTCGGGGTGTGACCTAGATACGCGTCAAAGGGGCAATGAGATGATCAAGGAGATATGGCGATGTTCGAACATCAACACACAGTCAGGCTACCGGTACCGCGAAATGAGATGACTTCTCAAGCGCCGAGGGTGGCGGCGTACCGGGTTGCGCCACGTGCACGGCGTCGGACCGCCGCCGTCAGGCACTGCCCGAGGGCCGGCTGCGGAGGGGTACCCGACACGAGGAGCACCATGCTCCGCGCCCATGGCGAACGGCACGGCGTACAGCCACCAGGACGTACCTGCGGCGAGGTGGGTTCCGGCCAGGAGGAATGCGAGCGCCGACATGACCGCCGTTATCCTCAGTGGCCGCTTGCGATCTCTCCCAGAGCCTTGTAGGTGCCAAGAACTACGTCCGTGCTGGTCACGCAGCATGTCGGTACTCGTGCAGGAGGCCGCCGAGGCGATCGTGTCGATGGACGTGGAGATGGGTGAGCTGGTCGGGGGCGGTGATCGGTTCGGGTAGGGGGTGGAGTGGCGCGGCGCCTGCGAGAGTGCGGTGAGGTCTGTGCTCGTTGTAGAACGCCTCGTACTCGCGCAGTGTGTGGAGGAGATGGCTCTGGTTGCAGATGAGGGTGCGGCCGAGGAGATCGGTTCGGCATGATCGCACCCAACGCTCCATGATCGCGTTCATGCGCGGCATCCGGACGCCGGTCTGGACGACCTCGATACCCTAGGCTTCTAGGGCAGTGTCGAAGGATGTCGGGTAGCGAACGTCCCGGTCCCGGATCAAGGACTTCATTTCGGTTCCTGTGTCTTGGAGGTCCATGATCATGTTCCGGGCGAGCTGAGTGACCCAGGCGGCGGTGGGATGTGCCGTCGCGCCGAGGATCCGCACGCGGCGGGTGGCATGCTCGATCATTGCGAGGACGTACAGCGTCGCTCCGGTCAGAGTCTTGGTCTCGAAGAAGTCGGCGGCGAGGATGGACTGGGCCTGGGAGCGCAGGAACGACGCCCAGGTGGTGCGGTCGCGTTCGGGCGCTGGGTCTATGCCGTGCTCCTTGAGGATGTTCCACACGGTGCTGGCGGCGAGCTTGATGCCGAGGGAGGCGAGTTCGCCGTGGATGCGCCGGTAGCCCCAGCTGGAATTTTCTCGTGCCAGCCGTAGCACCAGGGCGCGGATGGATCGTATGGTGCGGGGTCGTCCCGGCCGTTTGGGATGGGAAGCCTTCGCGTGGCGGTGGCGCGCAGCAGCTCACGGTGCCAGTGCAGCACTGTGTCAGGTGAGACGAACAGATGTAGTTGGCGAAGACGTACACGGGGGAAGGGATGCAGGAGGGCGGCCAGCAGCGCACGGTCTGGCCAGGTGAGCTTCGGTTTGTCGGTCTGTAGCTGCAGCACGGTGAGTTGGTGGCGTAGGGCCAGGATCTCGGCGTCTTTGTCGTGGCCACTCCTCGGTAGGAGCCGTATCAGGGTGAACATGCTCGTCAAGGTCAGGTAGAGCAGTCCCAGTAGCACTCCACCATGCTGGTGGGAGAGAGGCTGGGTCGGCAACGAGGCTGGTGGGCCCACCGCAGCGGTCGCCCATATGACCAGCACGGATGAGGTTTCTGGCACCTACAGGGTTGGCTGTTAAGTCCGGCCGACGGTGAGGGGGCAGTGCCTGCCCTTGTCGGAAACATCATTCGTGCAGGTCACGCCGCATGTTGATATGCGTGGAGGATGCCGCCGAGACGATCGTGTCTGCGTAAGTCGAGGCGGGCTAACGCGTCGGGATCGTCGATCGGCGGGAGCAAGCGGTGCAGCGGCCTGGCGTTCGCGATGCCCTGGTGTGGTCGGTGTCCGTTGCAGAACTGCTCGAACTCGCGCAGGGTATGGAGGAGTTGCCGCTGGTTCCAGATCAATGTCCGGTCCAGGAGTTCGCGGCGACAGGTCTGTATCCAGCGCTCCGTGATCAAGTTCATTCGTGGCATCTGGATGCCGCTGAGTACGACGTCGATCCCCGCGTCCTTGAGGACGGCATCGAAGAGGGCGGGGAACTTCCCGGTCCCGGATCATGAACCGTGCGCGGCAGCCCAGGCCTTCGAGGTCCATGACGAGGTTCTTCGCCGCTTGTGCTACCCAGGATGCGCTTGGATGCGCGGTGGCGCCCAGGATGCGGATCCCGCGACTGCCGTGTTCGATCACCACGAGCACGTACATCCGTACCCCCGACAGGGTGACTGTTTCCATGACGGCGCAGGCCAGCCCAGCAGGGCATCAGCCTGGCTGCGAAGGAAGGTGGCCCAGGTACTGGAGTTCCGCTCGGGCGCCGGGTCGATGTCCGCCTCCTTCAAGATCTCCCAGACGGTGGACGCGCTCAAGATCTCCCAGACGGTGGACGCGCTCAAGATCTCCCAGACGGTGGACGCGCTCACCCTCACCCCGAGCACGAGCAATTCGCCGTGCAGGCGTCGGTGCCCCCAGCTCGGGTTCTCCTTCGCCAGCCGCAACACCAGGATGCGGTGGAGCGCACGGTGCGTGGTTGTCCCGGGCGTTTGGGCCGGCAGGAGGCGGCATGGCGGCGTGCGACGGGGTCGCGGTGCCAACGCAGCACCGTGTCGGGATGTGAGAGCAGCCGCAGTCTTCGCAGGACGTGCAGTGGCAGCCGTTGCAGCAGCGCCGCCAGGAACGCCCGATCGCTGGGCGTGAACCGGATCTTTTCCTCGCCGAGTTGGCGTTCCAGCACGGTGATCTGGTGGCGCAGGGCAAGGATCTCCGCGTCCTTGTGCCGGTCGGTCATCGGCAGCAGGCGCAGCATCGCGAACGCGTTCGTTACACCCAGGTAAACCAGTCGCAGCAGCACGATCGATCAACATGACGCTCTGATGGCAACTGCGCGAGAGCGCCAGCTCGAGCTACCGCGGCCAAGATTTCGGGAAACCCGAAGAACTGCCCCCACCAGGGCGGATGAGATTCCGGCAGGCGCAGTGCCTCACTGGAACTCAGGAGGGCAGGGGGTGTGAGCTGCTTCCGGCAGGGTGCGGGTGATCCGGTCGCGCATCGGGCGTAGCTCCTGGCCTTGGGAGGTGTCGGGAATCTGTCCTTTGCGCCGGGGGACGAGCAGTAGGAGGTGGTCCCCGGTGGTGTATGCCTCGGCGGGGTCCGCGACGGCGGGGTCGGCGAGGTCGAATCGTGCAGTGGCGGGCCCTGTGCTGGGCTTGAACCACTGGTCCACGGACACGGTCACGTGTACCCGGCCCTGGCCGGCCGGGCGTACCGCGGTCAGGTCGCCTTCTACTACGGCGGTCGCGCAGGCGAGTGCTTCTGGGAAGGTCTGTCCTCGGCCTGTGGTGTCGGCATTCTTTCCGGAGCCGTCGTCGGCGGTGACTGTCACTGTCACGACGATGGCGGTGACGCAGGCGGCTGCCGCTGCGGCGAGTGCCGCGCGGGTACGTCGCTGTTTGCGCGGGGGGCGGGTCGCCGTTGTGAGGGTGCGGATCGCAGCCGGCGGGTCCGTGGGCGCCGCGGTGGGGTCCGGGCGCCCGGCCTCTTCCCCGATCAGTGCGAACGCCCGTCGCAGTCGAATCTCCTCAGTCTCGGTCGGTTCGGTCACCGTGGATCACCTCCGTCTCGCGCAGCCGGGTGCGCAGTGCGGCCACGGCCGTGTGCAGGCGGCTTTTGACCGTGCCTTCGGGGACGCCGAGCAGCGTTGCGATGTCACGTACCGGAAGATCGGCGTAGTAGCGCAACGTCAGTATCTGACGCTGGTGAGGGGGCAGGGAACCGAGTCCGTCCGCCACCGCGAGGGCCGTTGTGCGGTCTTCTTCGGTGTGTTGCGCGACGGGTTGCTGCGCCCAGCGGGCGGCGAGCCGGGCACGCAGCCCGTCGTCGCGCGCGCCGGCCCGGTGCCAGTCCGCGGCGACGCGGGCGGCGACGACGCTGCTCCACGCGGAGGTGTCGCGAACCGCCGTGCGGTCCGGATCGGCGCGTTGTTCCAGCAGCTTCAGCCGTACCTCCTGCACCCCGTCATCGAGGTCGCCCCACGGCACGCCGCCCAGGGCCAGGATCGCGCGCACGCGTGAGACGTCCACGTCGGTCCTGTCGGGGGTGAGGGTGTCGGGGGTGAGGGTGTCGGGTGTGTTTCTGTCGGGCCCGCGGGGGTCAGCGGCGTCGGCGCGGCGCCCGATACGGCGTAACGTGCGGCGGCGTCCGGTCATGGATTCCCTCCCTGTCCCTCCTAGGACGGAGGAGTACCGGGAAACGTTCGGCTCTGCCGGGCGATGAGCGGCCTTCCAGCAGAGCAGGTCCCTTTTCGGGGTTTCGGGGATGCTCTGCCCCGCGTCTGGGGTGCGGGGCAGAGCGGCGGCTGTCTTGCGAATCAGGCACAGGTGTCGGGTGGCCGCGCAGGACCGAACGTCTCCGGCTCATGCGGGTGAGCCGCGTTCAGTTCCTGGACCAGGGCGTCCTCTCCACGGCCGGCTAACTGGTCCTCCAGCCCGGCGTCGTCCCCGCCTCAAGTTTCGCGCTGCGGGCCTGTGCGGCCGTGCGAGAGTGTCCTTCCAGCTCGCCCTGGCCTATGACACCTGCGTCGAACGGCACTTCCGAGCCCTCGCCCAGCCCGCGCCACTGGGCGGGTTCCGGGGCGTCCCCGGGGGAACAGGCAGCTTCCTCCCACCTGATCGCCATGACGTACCTGTGACCCGGCTCGACCCGCGGCTGGTCGATCAGTGCCTGTGGGTGCCGGAATCTGTGTCACCCTATACGACCTGCGAGTATTCATGGATAAGGCCGCTCAGTCGGTCGCGTCGACGAATGCGAGTGTTGTCCCTGGCGATGGGCGTCTCGGGGCTGTTGAGTTGGTCTGGTGGCCGCTGTCCGAGGGATCGGTGCGGCCGGTGTCTGTCGTATGCTTCGCGTACTCGCCGACGACGAGACGCAGGTGGCGTTCTCCGGTGATCAGGACGCGGTCGGTTCCCTCGCGTCGGCATGATCCGATCCAGCGCTCGGCGATGGCGTTCATCCGTGGCACAGCGGGCAGGGTAGGTATCACGCGTATGCCGGCCGCCTGGAAGACGGCGTCGAAGCTGCCGGTGAAGTAGGCGCTGCGGTCCCGGATGAGGAATCCGATCGACTCTGCGCGGTCACCGAGGTCCATGAGGTAGTTCCGCGCTTGCTGGGTGATCCAGGGGCCGGTCGGGTGCCGGGTGACGCCGGTCATGTGCATGCGGCGGGTGCCGTGGTCGATGAAGAACAGCACGAACCAGCGCCGCAGGAAGACCGTGTCGATGTGGAAGAGGTCGGTGGCCACGATGGCGGAGGCCTGGGCTTTGAGGAAGACGGGCCAGGACTGGTTGGTGCGCTGGGGTGTGGGGTCGATCCCGGCCGTCTGCAAGATCTCCCAGACGGTCGAGGCGCCGAGTTTGCGTCCCAGCTGAGCAGTTCGCCGTGGATCCGTCGATATCCCCACCCCGGGTTCTCCCGTGCGAGGCGCAGGACCAGCTGCCGCAGTGCTTCCGGCGTCGGTGGTCGGCCTGGACTGCGGTGTGGATAGGTCCACTTCCGGGCCACGAGGTGTGTGTGCCAGCGCAGGACCGACCGTGGAGTGACCAGCAACGCCAGCCGTGCACGCTGGTGCTTGTGTTCACCATCCGGAGCAGTGCTGCCATGACAGCCCGATCGCTCCAGGAAAATTGAGGTCTGGCGCGCCGGAAGTGGCGTCAGACGGCGGTCAGACCCGGTCGGCCACCGCTGGCAGAAGATGTTGCGGCGCTCCCAACGCGTTCGCCGAACGATGGATACGTACAGCTCGCGCAGAATGCACCGACCGACTCCTCATCACCGGTGAACGACACCTGCGTACGGCCCTCAACCTGTACGCCGAGCACTACAACACGGGACGGGCCCACCGAAGCCTTGGCCTACGAGCACCCGACGACGACCCGAACGTCATCCCCCTGCCCGCTGCAGCGGTCAGGCGCCGCCAGGTACTTGGCGGACTGCTCAACGAGTACCACACCACGTCACCCCGGCTGCCTCACCATCCACAGGAAAGGCCCAGCTCAGCAGCCTAATTGGAATATTGGCACCCTTCAGTCCTTCCGGGCCTCCTCCTCGACGCGGCCGATTTGGTCACAGATGCGGCAGAGACCCTTGGTGTGTCCGCATGAACACTCACCGCACCGCCCGCACGGGACGCACCCGTGCGTACGTCGTTCCTGCGAGAACGGGGACCGGTAGACCAGGATGCTGGGTTGCCGACCATGGTGCGGCCGAGTCTCGGCGACCCCAGCATCGACCAGCTCATCAAGTAATGGCCGTACCTGCTGCACGTCCTTCAGCCCAATCGACCGGGCCACGTCTTCCATGGCGATCCCGTCGTCTACCCGGGCCTGCAGCACGACGTAAAGCAGGGGGCTGGTGACGCTCAGCTCGATGTTGAAGGACCACATCCTGGTGGGGGCGGTGCCGTCGACCCCGCGAGGCTCGGCGCGCTGCGTCACCGCGCCCGGCAGACCCGCGAACGGCTCGAGGCCGCCATCGACAGCCTCGCCCACGAGCCGCGCGGCCACCGCGCCCGCTGGAGCGCCACGGAGCTGGGAGCCATCCGGGCCGCCGTCTTCGAGGTGGGCCGCGCCGCCGCCCTCGTACACGGCAACCTGCCACGCACCCCGTCGGACGCGGTGCCGGAGACGGCGCTGTTCGCCGCCCGAGGTCCGCGACCACCTCGACCGGCTCGCCGAGGCCCTCGCCCTGGACGCTCCGCCGCGAACCGGTGATCTGCGCGCGGCCTTCGACCGCGTCGCGACCGACGGCCGTCTCGCCCGGCTCACCGACCCGACGGTACCCGGCGGCATCTCCCACGCCCGCAGCCGTGCGCTGACCGCGTGCATGCACACGGTGACGTCGGTGGAGCGCTTGGAGCGGGCGGCACTGGGCCGCGCGGCCTGACGCAGGGCCGGGGGCTCGGCTCGTCAGCGGTAGGTGGAGAGGTTCCGGCGCAGTGACCCGGGCGCGTGCAGCGCCCGCTCGATGTCCTCCAGCCGCCTGTTGCGTGTCTCGGGCACCTTCCACAGCACGAAGACGACACACAGGACGTTGAGCGCCGCATAGGCGAAGAACGTCCCCGACCTTCCCACCGCGTTGATCGCGCTGAGCGCCGTCACGGCGATCAGAAGATCGAAACCCCAGACCGTCAGGGTCGCGAGGCTGGTCGCCGGTCCACGCACACGGAGCGGGAGGATCTCCGGCGCGATCAGCCACACGACGGACTGCATGCCGATGCCGTTGAACAGGATGTAGGCGAACAGCGCGATGATCACAACCCAGTGCTGCGCGGCTGATCCCTCCATGAGGAAGGCGCCTCCGAGTACGGCCATGGCCAGACCCGAGAGCGGTATGAACCACAGCATGGTCCGGCGGCGGCCGATGGCGTCCACCGCGATGGCACCGGTGATGCCCGCCACGACGAGCATCGCCCCGATGCCGATGCCCGTGATGAGCGCGACCGATTTCCCGAAGCCGGCGTCGGCGAGGATCGTTGGGGCGTAGTAGACGATCGCGTTGATCCCGGTCAGCTGGGAGAACGCGGCCACGCCGAGCGCGACGACCAGCGCCGGACGCAGCCAGGGCTGCCACAGCGCGCGGCTGTCCTGCCGCGGGATCGACTTCACGACCTCGCCGATGCCCGCGATCTCGTCGTCGATGTCGGCACCCGCGGGGCGAAGCCTCCGCAGCACCGATCGGGCCGCCGCGGTGTGCCCCTGCTCGACAAGCCAGCGGGGGCTCTCCGGCAGTCTCGTCATGCCGATCAGCAGTACGGCGGCCGGAACGACGGCCAGACCGAACATCACCCGCCACCCGCCGCTGCCCGCCAGGAGCCAGCCGCACAGGTACGCGATCAACTGCCCGATGGCGACCATCAATTGGAACAGCACCATCAGCCGGCCGCGGATGGCGGGCGGCGCGACCTCGGCGATGTAGACGGGCACCATGTTGGAGGCCCCGCCCACGGCCAGGCCCAGGACGAGGCGTGCGGCGACCAGGGTGGCGGTGTCGGGCGCGACTGCCGCACCGAGTGCTCCCGCGGCGAAGACCACCGCCACCCACAGGACCACCCGGCGCCTGCCGTGCCGGCCGGCGAGCGATCCGGACACCAGCGCCCCGATCATCGCCCCCACGAGGATGACTCCGACGACGATCTCCTGTTCCCGGGAGGACAGCTGGAGGTCCTCCCGGAGATAGAGGAGGGCGCCGGAGATGATGCCCGTGTCGTACCCGAAGAGCAGGCCGCCCAGGGCGGAGACGGCCGCGACCGCGTAGACCTGGGCCGGCTGGCGGACGGGAGCACGCTCGGCGGCGACCGCGACCGCGGTGTCCTCAGACATCGCCCATGACCAGACCCTCGATGGTGTGCTTCTGCGTGACCGGGACCAGCGCGTCCACCACCGGGCAGTCGAGGTGCTCGCGCACGCGCTCCGGCAGCGAGTCCCAGAAGGCCCGGGTGACCGCCGTGTCGTGCCGGTCACCGTTGTCCGCCTCCGGGCCGTCGACGCCCAGGACCAGCACCGGCCGGGACTTCGCGGACTCGTTCCTCGTCCCGCGGTGGATGGTCAACGCGGTGCGGCAGGAGAGGTCCCCACGCTGAGGGTACTTGCGCACGGCGCGCTCCTCGTAGCGACCGTAGTGCGACTTCGGCGGGAACATGCCGTGCTCGAACTCCGGGCTGTCGTCCCACTGGGTGCCCGGCGCGATCTCGAAGGGGCCCATGTCCTCCTCGGTGTCCACGCCGGTCACATTGAACGCGAGCGAGGTCAGGCGGCGCTCACGCCGGGTTTCCTCGGGGATGGGGAAGTCACGGTGCCACGGCTGGTTGACCGCGCCCTCCAGGGGGACGTCGAAGCCGAGTTCCACGATGCGGTAGTCCGGGCCGAGCACGGCCGTGCACAGCGACCGTACCCAGGGGTGGTCGACCAGTTCCACGAACCCCCGGAGCTGCTCGGGGTGGATCTCGATGTAGTAGCGGTTGGGGCCGCGGCCCACGGCGCCGTCGGGGCGCGTCAGCGCCTCGGCGAACGCCTTGTCGATGTCCTCGCGAAGCCGGTCCGCCCACTCGGGGGTGAAAGCACCCTTCCGGGCGGTGATGCCGTCGGTGTACAGAGCCTCCACGTCGGCCGACACGTCGACGTCCAGGTGATCCGGGCTGATGCCGGGATATGCCCGCATGGTCATGTGCGCCTCCTTGCGCTGCGACGGATCCCCACATATTGCAGCGTTGCATGCAACGTTGCAATAGCCATCCGGTCACCGTATTGACGTTCTTGGTCCATCGCTGCGAGGCGTGCCAAGATGGCCACTGTGAGCAGTCGCCTGAAGGACGTGGCAACCCTGGCCGGGGTGTCCATACGCACCGTTTCCAACGTGGTCAGCGGCTCCGCCTCCGTGGCCGAGGAGACGCGGGCGCGGGTCCAGGCCGCACTGGACGAGCTGGGCTACCGCCCTAACCTGGCCGCCCGCAACCTGCGCGCCGGCCGCACCGGGCTCATCGGGCTCGCCATCCCCGAGCTGTACTCGCCGTACTTCGGAGAACTCGCCAGCCTGATCGTCGAGGCGGCCCAGCACCGCTCGTGGACGGTCGTCATCGACCAGACCTTCGGCAGCCCCGAGGCGGAACGCCGACTGCTGGAAGGCACCGGGGGACGCATGGTCGACGGGCTCATCATCAGCCCGTGGTCCCTGCGCCCGCAGGAGCTGACGGCCCGCGCCCGCGACATCCCCGTGGTCCTCCTGGGGGAGCAGCGGGCCCCGGGAGTGGCGGACCGCATCGCCGTCGACAACGTCCTCGCCGCCGACGAGGCGACGACCCATCTCCTGGAGACCGGACGCCGCCGCATCGCCGCGATCGGCCTCCAGCCCCAACTCCACAACGACACGGCCCGCCAGCGGCTGGAGGGGTACCACCGTGCGCTGCGACGCGCCGGGCTCCCGCCCGACGAGGCACTGCAACAGCCGGTACGGGCACTGCACCGCGAGGACGGGGCCCGGGCGATGGCGGCGTTGCTGGAATCCGGCGCACGGCCGGACGCCGTCTTCGCCTTCAGCGACGAACTCGCCCTCGGAGCGCTGCACATGGCGCACGAACACGGGCTGCGCGTCCCGGACGACCTCGCCGTAGTGGGCTTCGACGGCATCGAGGACGCCCGCTACGCCCATCCGCCCCTGACCACCGTGGTGCCCGACAAGAAGCAGATCGCCGAACGTGCCCTGCAATGCCTGGCGGACCGCATCTACAGCCCCGCCGCGGCCGTACCACCACTCGACATCGCCGTGCCCCACCATCTCGAGGTCCGCGCCAGCACGAGCGCGGCCACGCCGCCCACCGGCTCCGTACCGGCGGGCCCCCCACCGACCGGCTGACGGGCCTGGTGCGGCCGCCGCGAGAACGCGACGCGGATGTCGACGACGTCTTTGGCGGGCGCCGTTCTCGACGTGTGGCCCGACACCCGAGCCGTCGCGCTCCAAGCGGATCATGAATTGTGCCCGGCAGCCGAGGTCTTCGAGGTCCATGACGAGGTTCTTCGCCGCTTGCGCTACCCAGGAGGCGGTGGGATGTGTGGTGGCGCCCAGGATGAGGATCCGGCGACTGGCGTGTTCGATCGCCACGAGCACGTATATCCGTACCTGAAGGGTGTCTTTATTGCTGTGCGGCGGTTGACCTGGGGCTTTGCGATCGCCCGAGTATGGGCATGATCAGTGAATGTGGGGCTGCGACTGCCCCACCTGATCTTCTGCCGGCTGCTGGGCTGCTTCCTTTTGCCGGGCCGATCGCCGCGAGCAACGCCGAGATCCTCGCTCTCCGCCACGAGGTCGCCGTGCTGCGCCGGCAGATCGACCGGCCGCAGCTCACATGGGCTGACCGTGCCGTGCTCTCCGCTGTCGCGCGGGACCTGCCATCCGCCTTGCGCCGCTATCGGCTGGTCACCCCGGGCACGCTGCTGGCCTGGCACCGTCGTCTGGTGCGGTCCTCGGCGTTGACACCCACAAGGACGTGCACGTCGCCGCCGTGATCACCGTGCTCGGCGTGCTCCTGGCCCACCAGGAGTTCCCGGCAACTGCCATCGGATACCGCCATCTCCTGTCCTGGGCCCGCTCCTTCGGCGTCCTGCATCGTGCGGGAGTGGAGTGCACCGGTTCCTATGGGGGAGTCCTGGCACGGTTCCTGAGCTGGGAGAACGTCCAGGTCATCGAGGTCAACCAGCCCGACCGCGCCACGCGCCGCAGGCGCGGCAAGACCGACGCCGTCGATGCCGAAGCCGCGGCCCGCACGGTGCTGTCAGGACGCGCCGATGTCACGCCCAAGACGGGTGAGGGCCCGGCCGCCGACATGCGCATGCTGAGACTGGCGAAAGAGTCGGCCGTCAAGGCTCGCACACAGGCGAAGAACCAGCTCAAGGCCGTACTCCTCGGCATCGACCCAGAGCTCGTACCTGCCACCCGCAGCTCCTGGACATCATCGGCGTCGGCCCCGACAGCGCCGCAGCCCTGCTGATCGCCGCCGGCGACAACCCCGAGCGGCTGGCCAGCGAGGCATCCTTCGCAGTCGAGGGCCTCTGGTCCGTCCTGCGACGCACCAGCCTGGCTAACCGAGCCTTCGCCGACCCCGACGACCTGATCACCGCCGTCCGGCGAGGTCTACGCCAACTCCAGTACCGCCACGACGTCCTCGACGGCTGCCTCACCGGAACCGGCCTGCGCAAACCACCATGACGACATCACGCATTCGAGGTCAGCAGGTATCCGTAAGCGCGCAGTCCCCAGCGACGCTCTAATCCTGGCCTCAGGTTGATCGGGGACAATGAGCGGCAAAAACATCGACTGGAAGGGGGCGGGCCGGCGTGCGGATCATGATCGCGGATGATGACGCGGCCATCCGTGAGTCGCTGGAGCGGGTGCTCCAGGTCGAGGGTTACGACACCAGCACCGTCGCCAACGGTTTCGCCGTGCTCGACGGGGCCGGTGGGGCCAGCGGTGACACGCTGGATCTGCTGCTCCTCGACGTGATGATGCCCCGCCTCGGCGGGTTGGAGACCTGTCGGCGGTTGCGGGCCGCGGGTCGGGATCTGCCGGTGCTGATGCTGACCGCCCGTGACCAGGTCTCCGACCGGGTCGCGGGGCTGGACGCGGGCGCCGACGACTACCTGCCCAAGCCGTTCGCCACCGAGGAGTTGCTGGCCCGGGTGCGGGCCCTGCTGCGCCGGCGCACCCCGACCGACGGGGAGTCGCAGATCCTGTCGTTCGCCGACGTCCGGCTCGATCCCGACAGGTTCGAGGCGTGGCGGGGCAGGCGGCCGCTGCACCTGACCCGGACCGAGTTCTCCCTCCTGCAGGTCCTCGTGTGCAACGCGACCCGGGTCTTGACCCGCGACGCGCTGTTCGAGGCGATCTGGGGCTTCGGCATGAGCTCCACCGCCAACAACCTCCAGGTATACGTGAGCTACCTGCGCCGCAAGATGGAGGCCGAGGGTGAGCCCCGATTGATCTACACGCTGCGCGGCCTGGGTTACGTGCTGCGGGAGACTCCTCCGTGAGCAGGCCCGCCGGCCGGGAACCGCGCCGGCTGACCCGATGGTGGCGCCGGCGGTCCCTGCGGGCCAGGCTGACGGTGATCGCGGCGACGGCCATCGCGGTCAGCGTGTTCGTGGCCTTCCAGGTGGCCAGCGAACTACTGGGCTGGGAGCTGCAGGACACCGCCGAGAATCAGCTGCGCGCCGACTCCCGCGTCCTGGCGACGAACGCGCAGCGCGCCGGTCTGGCGCAGCTCCAGCTACCGCCGTATCCCGGATCCGGTCGGCTGGTGCGGGTCATCCTGCCCGACGGCTCGACCCGGACGCCGGCCGGCCAACCCGCGCTGCCCCCCGTCAGCGAGCACGCCGGGCGCGTGGCGCAGGGCGCGTCGGCCGACCTGATGGAGTCGAACGACAGCGACGAGGACGGCTACCTCATCTACACGCTGCGGGCGGGCGACGGCGCGGTCCAGGTGGCCCACGTCGCCGACGACAGCCCGATCAACCAGTTCGGGTTCGGCATGCTGCTGATCGGGCTGCTCTGCGTGGTCGGCGGCACCCTTGTCGGGCGGACCGTGGCGCGGACCGGGCTGGCACCGATCGACCGGCTGACCGCCGCAGCGGTACGTGTCGCGCACACCCGGGATCTCGATGCCGACATCCCGGATGAGGGCGGTGGGGAGATCCGGCGGCTGATCCAGTCGATCAACGACATGCTCGCCGCGCTCCGGGACTCCCGGCGGGCCCAGCGGCTGCTCGCCGAGGACGCCGCCCACGAGCTCAAGACCCCGCTCACCAGCCTGCGCCTCAACGTCGAGCTGCTGATCCGGCTCGATCGGCGCGGCACCCTGGACAGCGCACTGCCGGCGGAGAGCCGGACCCGGCTGCTCAACGATCTCGGCGCCCAGGTGGCCGAGTTGAGCACCCTTGCCGCCGAGCTGACCGACCTGGCGCGCGGCGACGTCAGCGACGAGAGCACCGAGCTGCTCGACCTCGCCGACGTGGTGGTGGCCGCCGCGACCCGGGCGCGTTCCCACGTGCCCGACATCGAGGTCGCGCTCGACGTGACCTCCGTGTGGATGAGCGGGCGTCCCGCTGCGCTCCAGCGGGCGGTGCTCAACCTCATCGACAACGCCGGCAAGTGGTCCCCCGCGGACCAGCCGGTCCAGGTCCGGCTCCGTGCCGAGGGCGCGTCGGCGGTGCTTGAGGTCGACGACGCCGGGCCGGGCATCGACGCCGCCGACGTACCGCGGGTGTTCGACCGGTTCTACCGTGCCGACAGCGCCCGGGCGTTGCCGGGATCCGGTCTGGGGCTGTCGATCGTGCAGCGGGTCGTCGACGCCCACGGCGGCCGGGCCACCGTCGCCCGCTCCGCACGCGGTGGCGCGCTGCTTCGGGTCGACCTTCCGGCCGCGGTGCGCTGACCCGCCCCGGCGGCGCGGCGCAGGACAAGGGACGGCGGCCCTCGGGCATGGCCCCGCGCGGCTCACCGTCGGGGCAGGACACCGCGGTGCGCCGACCCCAGCCTCGGCCGCACGGCGCAGGACAAGCGGCCCACCACGGGGCAGGGCACCGCGGTGCGCCGACCCCAGCCCCGGCGCGTGACGCAGGACCAAAGGGCGGCGACCGTCGGGCCCATGAAAAATCCGGGACGGGGCTGGGTCCCCGTCCCGGATCTCGTCCGCGGCCGCCGCGCTCACCGTTGCAGCGCGGGCTCCTCGTTGTCGCCAAGCGACTGTTGACCGTCCGGCAGCTCCGCCGCTGGGCGGGACAGCCGGCTCGGCCACCAGATCCGCCGGCCGATCAGCAGGGTGAGGGCGGGCACCAGGACCGACCGCACCAGCAGGGCGTCGAGCAGCACGCCGAAGGCGACCAGGAACCCGACCTCGATCAGCATCACCAGCGGAAGTGTGGCGAGGACCGCGAACGTGGCCGCCAGGACCAGGCCTGCCGAGGTGATGACGCCACCGGTGGCCGAGAGGGCTTTGAGCATGCCTTCTCTGGTGCCGAGACGCACGGTCTCCTCCCGGGCCCGGCTGGCCAGGAAGATGTTGTAGTCGACGCCGAGCGCCACCAGGAACAGGAATGCCAGCACCGGCGCCGAATAGTCGATCCCCTTGAACCCGAGGATCGTGTCGAAGACGAACACGCTGCCGCCGAAGGCTGCGGCGAATGAGACGATCACGGTGGCCATCAGGACCAGCGGGGCCACGATCGCGCGCAGCAGCAGCCCGAGGACGATCAGGACGACGGCGAGCACCAGCGGGATCACCAGCTTCTCGTCGCGGCTGGTGGTCACCTCGGTGTCGAGGTTCTCCGCACTCGGCCCGCCGACGATCGCCTCCGCCCCGCTTACCGCGTGCACGGCGGTGCGCACCCGCTTGATCGTGTCGTACTCTGCGACGGTGTCCGGCGCGTCCGTCGGGAACACGGAGATGTTGGCCCAGCCACGGCTGGTCTGCTCCGGGATGGCCAGGGCCACACCGCGAGTGTCCTTGACGATGTCGAGCACCCGCTCCTGGTGCGCTGGCCGCGTGAAGATCGTCATCGGCTGGCCGCCGAGCTCCGGGAAGTGCTGGCGGAGAACGGTGAAGCCGGTGACCGACTCCGGCGCGGACAGGAACTGGTCCTGCTCCCGCAGGGCGCCGGTGTTGCCCGCCAGCCCGATGGCGAGCACGCCGAGGACTCCGAGCGAGCCGAGTGTCGCCACCCACCGGCGGCGGCTGATGGCGGTGCCGAGCCGTCCCCACAGCCCCGGCTTCTCCTCCACGGCCGTGCTGAACCGCGGGATGGCCGGCCAGAAGATCCGCCTGCCGAGCACCACGAGCACCGCCGGGAACAGCGTCAGCATGGCCACCAGCGCGCACAGGATGCCGGCCGCACCGATCGGGCCCAACCCGCTGGTGCTGTTCAGGTCCGCGACGAGTAGGCAGAGCAGGCCGGCGACCACGGTGGCCGCGGACGCGACGATGGCCGGCGCCGCGCCGCGTAACGCGTGGACCATCGCGACCCGGACGTTCTCATGGTGGTGCAGTGTCTCCCGATAGCGAGCGATGAGCAGCAGCGCGTAGTCCGTACCGACGCCGAACACCAGGATCGTCAGCAGCGCCGAGTTCTGGTCGTTGACCACGATGCCGAAGCCCTTGACGAGGAGGTAGACGGTCGCCATCGCGGTCAGTGCGGCCGCGCCAACGGCCACCAGCGGGATGATCCACAACACCGGGCTGCGGTAGGTGAGGATGAGCAGGAGCGTGACGACGACGATGGTGGTGAGGAGGACCTGCACGTCGATGCCGTCGAAGACGGCGTCCATGTCGCCGTCGATCGCGCCCGGGCCGGTCACGTCGAGTTCCAGGCCGGCGGGGCGGTCCTTCGCGGCGTCACGCAACGGGCCGACGATGGCCTCCGGTTCGCCGTAGGCCGTGCTCACCTCGAGGGTGAACATCATCGCCTTGCCGTCGGCGGAGCGTTTCGTCGGTGAGCCCTCGTCGTCCTCGCCGGCCGCCGCCGTCGCCGTCGGCGGGTACCGCTTGGCAAGGGTGCTGTAGTGGCGCTCGACCGTCGCGCGGTCGGCGTCGGTCATGCCGCCGGCGCGGTGGTACACGAAGACGAACGTGTTGTTGTCACCGTCGGGGAGACTGTCCTCCACCACCGCCACCTTGGTGGACTCGGCACTGGCCGGCAGGGTGTCTATGGCGCTGTCGGTGGTGACCGAGCTCAACTTTCCGCTCAGCGGCACCATGCCCGCCGCCAGCACCAGCCACAAGCCAATCACCAACCATGGCACCCACCGGCCTGCCAACCGGCCGGCCGGCGCTTCGCCGGACGGTGCTGTGTTGACTGCCATCACTAGCCTCCTGCATACGGGTTGCATCGCTTATCTGGATGCCTACTTCGTACCGAGCGAACCTGAGACGACTGTTAATACGGTGCTCAGACCGGTTGGCCGAACCAGGGGCCCAGCGCACGCACCAGCGTGGTGGCGTCGAGGTCCTGCCCGGTAGGCAAGGCCCAGGCGACACAGCCGTCGGGCCGGATGAGCAACGCGTCGACGTCCACCCGGTCCGTGCGGGCGGTGACGGTGTCGACCCGTCCGGTCCACGCGGCCGCGGCGTCGCGGGCCTCCGCGCGGTCGACGAGGTCGAGCAGGAGCCCACGACCCTCACGCAGCAGGTCCGCCGACCGGGTCACCGCGGTGACGACGTCCAAGTCGGGTCGCTCCAGCGTCAACTTCATGTCCGGGCACAGGGTGCCGACGAGCCGGTGGTCGTCGCCCAGGTCGTACCGGACGTCCATGCCGGCGAGCATGTCGGCGACGTACCGGTGGGCGTCGTCGAGGTCCATCAGGTCGGAGAACATCTCCCACAGCGCCCTCGTGGATGGACCACGTCATCGGCCAGCTCCAGGGTGGCTTCCCCGCAGCCGCGACGCACCTGGAAGGAGGCCCGCGAGGACCTCCTCGCTTTCGCGATCTACCCGAGGGCCGTGTGGAAGCAGATCTGGTCGAACAATCCCCAAGAGCGCTTGGACAAGGAGATCCGCCGACGAATGGACCGGGCAGCGCCGCTACATCGGCCCGGCCATCCTCGCCGGATGCCACGCCGCCTGCACCCCTGAGCAGGACACCGACAGCACACCCCACAACTGGATGAATAGTCTCCAACAGGGCCCACTGCGGCGGGAGTCGCCGCCCTGTCGAAACACCACTTCAGAGGACGTGACCCCTGCGACGGTGTGGAGGCTATCTTCGGGCGGCGGTAGCCGACGGAAGCTCACCGAATCGCGAACGGTACTCGCTCGCGAATCTGCCGAGATGGGTGACGCCCCAGCGATACGCGATGTCTCCGATTGAGTCATCGGTCGTCAGGATGTCGTGGCGTATGCGGTCCAGGCGGAGGCCGCGAACGTAACTCATGGGCGACGTGTCGAGCTCTTCCCGGAACATGCCGCTGAGCGTTCGTGCGCTGCACCCGGCCGCCTCCGCGATCCAGCCCAGGGAGAGCGGCTCCGGCAGGTTGTCCTCGACGAAGGCGAGGGCCGACCGCAGCGCCTTGGGGTGCGGTGTGGCGGGGGCGGCGTGCAATGTGACGGTGTGGGTGTGCGGCTGAGCCAGCAGTAGAGCGGTCACGATGCAGCGCAGCTGGCTCTGCTGCAGCTCCTGCCGCTGGAACAGCGGGTCACCGGAGTCGAGCTGCTCGATCAGGGACTCGATCAGCAGCTTCACCGCCCTGCCCCGCGGTTGGGACAGGTCGAGCGGCAGGTCGAAGCGGACGGCGGGGGCATCCGGGCGCCCGGTGAGCGCCGCGAGCTCGCGCCGGACGAGCCCGGCGTCGATCCGCAGGCCGAGGAAGCGCGTCCCATGCCGCTTCTGGCGGAGCTCCTGGGCGTCGCCGGGGTTGTAGACCCCGGCCCTGGCCTGGCTGAGGACGGCCTGCCGGTCGCCACGACGCGCGGCGATCTCGCTCGCCAGGCCCAGGTTGACGAAGTACGAGTCTCTGCCGGGGGCCGCGCCGACCTGCACCGACAGCGAGGAGGCGAAGTAGCCGACGGCGAAGCCGGGGGCCGCGACGCCGCGCAGCTCGTGGTCACCCTCGTGGAGCGGACCGAGGGGCCTGAGGGTGACCGCCCCGCCGAAGAGCCGGGCCGCGGAGTTGAGCAGGGTCACCGGGTTGCGGGACTTCGTGAGGATGTAGTCTCGCAGAGGACTCGATAACACGGTTCACCTCCTGGGCCGAGGATGCCACTGTCTCATCGGCCGCCCTCCCGGGCCAAGGAGTCACGGAGCCGGTCGGCGAACCAGTCCGCGACGAGCACGTGCTTCTCGTGCGAATGGTTGTAGAGGCAATGGTCGCCGTCGGGCCACTCGGCCCAGCGCTTGTCGGGCGAGGCCGCGGAGTCGTACAGGGCGCGGGCGTTGCCGGCCAGGAATACCCGGTCGAGGCTGCCGTACAGCCGGGGCCAGCGTTCGAGGACCGCGACGCGGTGGCCAGCCGGCCCGAGCAGCGCCGCCAAGGTCTGGCCGACCGGGCCGTACCCGATCAGCACGACGTCGTACGGGGCGTCGGTGTCACCCGGCGGTGCGGTCGGATCGATGGTCGTCCCGTGCATCGTCCCCTCCCTTGGTTGTGCCGCACACGCTAGGCAGGCGGCCGCGGACTCCCTGTCCGGTTCCGGCGTCCGGTATCCGATCCCGGACCCGTTGCCGGAACCGGACAAGACCCGCCCGAACCGGACTTGGTCCCCGCCGTCACCTACCTACCTTGGCCGGGCAATTCGCCAAGGAGGACTGGACCCATGGAGAACACAGACGACGTCCGGTCGGCGCTGATCGTCGGCGCCGGCATCGCGGGACTGACGGCGGCGAGCGCCCTGGCCGGGCGGGGATGGCTCGTCGAGGTCGCCGAGGTGAGCACCGAGGGAGCCACCGTCGGCTGGGGGCTGAGCCTGACCGGCCCCTCGCTCCGCGCGCTCGACCAGCTCGGGCTGGCCGACCAGTGCCTCACCGCCCGGATATGGCATGCGCATGATCACCACACCGACGCGCATGGAGCGGTGACCCCGGTCGCGCTCCCCTGCCTGCTCGGCGAGGACCGCCCCGCCATGGCGGGTATCGCGCGCGGGGAGCTGCACCGCATCCTGCACACGGCGGCGCTGCGGCTCGGGGTGCGGATCCGCTACGGGCTCAGCGTCTCCCGACTGGCACAGCAGGCCGGACAGGTGCATGTCGAGCTGACCGACGGCACGACGCGCGCCGTCGACCTGCTGGTGGGTGCCGACGGTATCCGCTCGACTGTCCGCGACCTCACCGGGTGCACCGCCCCGGTCGACTACCACGGCCAGATGGTGTGGCGGGCGCTCGTGCCGCGCCCCGACTGGGCCACCGGGATCCACACCTACGCGAGCACCGGCCACCAGACGGGACTCGTGCCGATCTCCGCGACCCAGGCCTACGTCTTCCTCACCGAGAACGGGGTGCGGCCCGAGGTGCTGCCGGATTCCGAACTCGCGGAGCGGATGGCCGAACTGCTGGCGTCGTTCGCCGGACGGGTGGCCGAGTTCCGGCCGCTGGTCGCACGCTCCGGTTCGGTGGTCCGGCGGCCGGTGCAGACCGTGATCGTCGATGCGCCGTGGTCCCACGGCAGCAGCATCGTGATCGGCGACGCCGCGCACGCGCCCTCGCCCCAGATGATCAGCGGCGCCGCCCTCGCCATCGAAGACGGCCTGATCCTCGCCGAGGAGCTGGACCGGCAACAGGACGTGCCGAAGGCCCCCGAGTCGTTCACCGACCGCCGCTGGGAGCAGTGCTCGGTCCTGGTGAAGACCTCAGTGGCGATCTCCCACCTTGAGCAGGAACAGCGGCACCGCGACTCGCACCAGCTCATCGACGCCTGCCATCGGCAGATGGCGCAGCCGGCGTGACACGAGCCGGTATGACACGAGCCGGTATGACACAGGAGGTTGAGTTGCCCCCAACAGACGCACAACACGACGTCGCAGCAGACCCCCCGCAGGACGCCCCGTCCCTGCCCGAAGCGAAGGCGTGGCTGCGCACGCATCTCGCGGAGCGGCGCAACCCGTTCAACGCCATCGGCGAGGCTGCGGCCGCCCAATACATTGAGACGCTGCCCGGCCTCGACCCGGTCCGGTGGGCCAAGCACTGGCTCGGCGGCGCGACGGAGTTCGCGGCTGCCGCCGAGCGTGCCGAGGCCGACGGCGACCGGCGCGACGCGCTGGAGAACTGGTGGCAGGCCTACCAGTTCGCGTTCCTCGGCCGGTACCCCTCCCCCCTCCACCCCGCCAAGCTGGCCGCGTACGAGCAGGCCCGGACCTACTTCGCCCGGGTCTGCGAGCTGGAGGACACCCCGGTCGAGCGGGTGAGCGTCCCGTTCTAAGGGCGCGAGGGCGAGGGCGACTCCGTCACGTTCCTGGTCGCCCGGCCGCCCGGCGGCTCGGCCAGGCCGCCGGTGGTGTTGATGTGGGGCGGCATCGACGTGTGGAAGGAGGAGAGCTACGCCCGCGGCCGGCTGCTGCGTGAGCGCGGCTTCGCCACGGTGCACCTCGATAAGCCGGGCGTCGGCCAGTCCCCGGTGCTGGCAGGGCCGGATGCGGAACGCCAGTGGGACCCCGTCTTCGACTGGCTGCAGGGCAGGGACGACCTCGACGGTGACCGGGTCGCAGCCCTCGGCCTGTCCTTCGGCGGCTACTGGGCGATGAAGCTGGCACACACGCACCGCGAACGCCTCGCCGCCGCGGTCAACTGGGGCGGCGGAGTGCACCTGACGTTCCAGCCCGAGTGGCAGGAGAAGTCCCGGCACGCCTCGTCCTACCTGATGGACCTCATGCCGGCCCGCGCCCGCATCTTCGGCGGCAGCACCTTCGCCGACTACGTCGCGCGCTGCCCCGAGCTCTCCCTGCTCAACCAGGGGGTCCTGGACCGCGAGTCGTGCCCGCTGCTGCTGGTCAACGGCAAGGACGACCAGCAGAACGCCGCCGCCGACATCCACCTCGCCCTCGAGCACGGCGACCCGAAGACTGCCCGGCTCTTCCCCGGCGGACACATGGGCTCCGGCCCGGTCCTGCCCACCATCGCCGACTGGCTGGCCGACCGGCTCGGCCCGACAGCGAAAGAAGGAAACTGACATGACCACCAACACCGTCGCACCCCTGATCACCCACCTGCGGCACGTCGACATCGCGATGCCGAACTTCGCCGAACAGCGCGCGTTCTACCAGGAGACCTGGGGGCTGACAGAGACGGCCCACGACTCGGGAGTCTCCTTCCTCGCCGCTGAAGGCTCGCCCGAGCAGTACGTCGTCCGCCTCCGCCAGGACGGCCAGAAGCGCACCGACCTCATCGCGTTCGGCGCCGCCGGCCCCGCCGACGTGGACGCCCTCGCCGAGCGGCTGATCGCGCAGGGCGTGCGGCTGGTGCACGAGCCCCGCGTGATGGACACCCCGGGCGGCGGCTACGGCGTCCAGTTCTTCGACAACGAGGGACGTGTCGTCGAAGTCTCCGCAGACGTCGCGGTGCGCAAGCACCGGAAGATCGAGGCGCGCGAGCCCGTCCCGGTGAAACTCTCGCACGTGCTGATGAACACGCCGACGCCGGAGGCAACCGTCCGCTGGTACACCGACCACCTCGGATTCCGGCTGACCGACACGATGTGCATCGGCGACCGCGAGATCATGTGGTTCCTGCGGTGCAACACCTTCCACCACAGCTTCGGCTTCGTGCGCGGTCCGCACGCCGCCTTCCACCACGCCTCGTTCGAGATGCGCGGCATCGACGAGTTCATGCGCGGCACCGGCCGCCTGCACCGCCTGGGCTACGAGCGGCTCTGGGGCCCCGGGCGGCACCTCGCCGGGGACAACTCGTTCAGCTACTTCCTCGACAAGGCGGGAAACACCGTCGAGTACACCACCGAGGTCGAGACGATCGACCAGGACACCTGGCACCCGCACCTCTACGACGTGCGCGATCCCGCCAACTCCGACGTGTGGGGCACCGCGAACGACATGAACGAGTTCGTCGCAGCCCGCTCGCAGAACGACGTCGACCGCGGGCTGTTCGTCGCACCCCCGATGTGAGCGGAGGGGACGACATGACGACCTCGGTGCGTACCCGGCTCTCCGGCAGCTGGCGGATGACCGACTGGAAGGTCTTCCGCGGCGAGGAGGAACTCGACCCGCCCCTCGGCCCGGCGGCCGACTGCGCCGGACTGCTCATCTACACCGACGAGGGGACGATGAGCGCCAACCTTACGCTCCTCGAGCGGCCCCCCCTTCGCGGACGGCTCGCTCGACGGCGGCACGCAGCAGGAGCGGGCCGAGGCGTACCGCTCGGTCATCGCGTACGCCGGCACCTACGACGTCGACGAGCTGACCGAGGCGGTCGTCCACCACGTGGAGATCGCGACGTTCCCGGACTTCGTCGGCACCGACCTCACCAGGACGTGCATCTTCGAGGACGAGAACACCCTGAAGCTCGACACACCTCCGATGAAGATGGGCGGCGAGTGGCTCGGCAGCTACATCCGCTGGCAGCGCACAGGGACGGAGGGCCGGTGATGCGCGAGATCCGAAGGATCGTCACCGGCCACGACGGCGAAGGACGGTCCACCGTCGTTGAGGACCGCGCGTGCCCGCACGTCGAGACCACCGCCGACGCCACCGTGACGAATCTCTGGCTGCACGAGGGACGCCCCGGCAACGGGGCCGACTACCGCGACCCGGTCGGTCCCGGGGTGCCGCTGCCGCCCCCGGCTCGGGGCAGCGTGCTGCGGGTGGTCGAGTTCCCGCCGCGCGAGCCGGGCGGGTCCGCGTTCGTCCACCGCACGGATTCCCTCGACTACGCCTACGTCATCGACGGCGAGGTCTACAGCGTCCTCGACGACGGCGAGCGGACGCTGGAGCCGTACACGGAGACAGCAGCGACACTGATCGTGGACGACCTCGACGAGTGCCAGGCACGTCTCAATCAGACGGGAGCGCAGATCGTGCGGGGCCCGCAGACCGTTCCCACTGGGAGAAACCTGACCGCCAAGCTGCCCGGTGGCGTCCAGCTCGAATATGTCGAGTGGGACGAAGCGCACTGGGAACGTGTCGGAGGCCGACCCGCCTAGGAGTTGTCGTCAAAGCGTCACGCCCACATCAGGAGCGATGTGAGGGTGACCGTTGCCTGGTAGGACTCGGCGGTCTTGTCGTACCGGGTGGCGATACCGCGCCACTGCTTCCAGCGCCCCGCTCCAGGGCGACCGGACGGGACAGTAGGACGTACCGGCACGGGTTGGCCACGATCACACGCGTGCGCACGGCATGGCTGAGCGCGCTGGAGAAGGTGGCTCCGATCCGGTAGACGGCGGTGCGCCCGCGTCCGCGGGCGAGTTCGCCTGGATCCGGCAGACGGTGGTTGTGTCGGCAATCCCGCGGTTCACCTCTGGTTTCAGCCGGTAGCGATCGGTGCGCCGGGAGCATGTCTCCGGTGCCCGCGCTTGGGCAAGGTGATGCCATGACTGTGGGGTTCAGCGGTGACGTTGCCGAGTACTACGCGAAGTTCCGGCGTGGTTATCCGCCTCAGGCTCTCGACGCGCTGCAAACGGCATTCGCACTGAACACGGACGACATCGTGCTCGACCTAGGGTGCGGCACTGGTCAGCTGGCCGTCCCGCTTTCCTCCCGGGTCCGCTCGGTCATCGGCATGGATCCCGAGCCGGACATGCTTCGGCTCGCGAGGGAAGCAGCCGTGGGACAGGGCGTCCAAAACGCGATGTGGATCCTCGGCGCGGACACCGACGTTCCTGTGCTCGGCGAGCTGATGGGACAGCGGTCGTTGGCGATGGCGGTCATCGGGCAGGCGCTCCACTGGATGCAACACGAGGCACTCTTCCGTGCGCTGTCGCCGCTGTTCCGCTCCGGGGGAGGTGTCGCCGTGGTCTCTAACGGGACGCCGCTGTGGTTGCAGGACAGCGATTGGTCACGCTCACTGCGGGGCTTCCTGGAACACCATTTCGACACCAAGCTGGAGGCGTCCTGTGGCACCGCCGCGCGAGACCGGCTTCGTTATGCGCAGGCGCTGGAGTCCGCCGGCTTCGAAGGTGTGCGGGAGGTCGTGATCGAATACAGCGATGAGCTGAGCTTCGACCAGCTCATCGGCGAGGTTTACTCTGCTGTCCCCGCAGATGAGCTGCCCGGAGCGGACGACCGGCCGGCATTCGCTGAGGGCATCCGGCAGTCACTTCCGCCGGACCAGCGGTTCATCGAAGACGTCAGAGTCTCCATGCTCGTGGCCCGGATCAGGTAGTCAGCCGGCCGATGCCTCGACTCGTGCCCGGGTAGAGGCGATAGGAGTCGGTGTCGGTCTCGATGATGGTGCCGTTGAAGGTGAGGCGGTCGACGAAGGCCGCGCAAAGGCGGGGGTCAGTGAATGTCTTGGTCCAACCGCCGAAGGACTCGTTGGAGGCAATGGCGACGCTGTTCTTCTCTGGTCTTGTTCAGCTGCTTCTCGTCGGCGGCCTCGACCAGCTCGTTCACCAGCTTCGTGGCGAGCGTGTAGCGGACGCGGTAGCCCTTCATCGCTGCCTCGGTGCCCAGGGCGATGAGCATGTGGGACTTGCCGGTGCCGGAGTCACCAATCAGGCAGACCGGCTGCCCGTTCCTGATCCATTCGCAGCTGGCGAGGGTGTGGACGGTGGCTGCGTCGATGTTGGGGTTGGCGTCGAAGTCGAAGTCGAAGGCCCGAAGGGACTTCTGGCGCGGGAAGTTGGCGGCCTTGATCCGCCGCTCCGAGCGGCGGCGGGCCCGATCGTCGCACTCGGCCATCATCAGTTCGGCGAGGAAGCCCCGGTAGCTCATCTGCTCCTTCATCGCCCGCTCGGCGATGTCGGAGAACTCCTTGCGGATAGACGGCAGGCGCAGCATGCGGCAGGCGGTGTCGATGGAGGCGTCGGCGGCCTGCTCGGTCAAGCCTCGCAGGCGGGGCAGGGTCGTTATCGCGCTTCTCCCTCACGGTGGTCACCGCCGATTTCTCGACGGCGTCGGAGCAACTGGTCATAGGGGGCCTGAAGGGTGTCATTGTTCCGATCAGGCTGCTGAGCAGGGCGTTCTGTGTCGATGGTGAGGCTGTCGGGGCAGCGTGGTGTGGTACTCGTTGAGCAGTCCACCGAGTACCTGTCGGCGCCTGACCGTGCGAGCATGTAGGGGGACGATGCTGTAGTGCTGGGCATACGTGGTGAGGACGGTGCGCAGATGTCGTTCGCCGGTGATGAGGATTCGGTCGGTGCATTCGGCGCGGGCTGTGCGTATCCATCGTTCGGCGAACGCGTTTGACTGTGGGCTCTGCGGCGGGGTCGGGATGACGGCTGTGCCGTTGCAGGCGAAGACGGCGTCGAACGCGGCGGTGAACTCGCTGTCCCGGTCACGGATGAGGAACCGGAAGCACCCAGCCCTCTCCTCGAGGCCCATGAGCAGGTTGCGGGCGAGTTGAGTAACCCATACGCCTGTAGGGCGTGCGGTGACGCCCAGGACATGGACGCGCCGGGTCTTGATCTCCACGACGAAGAAGACATGGAGACGCTTGAGGAAGACGGTCTCTACGTGCATGAAGTCGCAGGCGAGCAGCGTGTGGGCCAGGGAGCGGAGGAAGAGGTCTGCTGGGAGGCGCGCTGCGGTGCGGGCGGTAGACCGGAGCGGCGCAGGACGCGCCGGATCATGGCGGCGGCGACCCGATGGCCGAGCCGTCGCAGTTCACCCGGGCAGAAGACGGCACGGTCAGTCCATGAGAGCTTTGGCCGCTTGATCTGCCGGCGAAGCACCGCGACCTCATGACGAAGGGCAAGGATCTCGGCGTTTTTTCGCGGCGGTCGATCGGCCCAGCAAAAGGATGCAGCCCAGCAGGCGGCAGAAGATCAGGTAGAAACAGTCGCAGACGCACAATCACTGATCGTGCCCGCACTTGGGCGAGCACAAAGCCCCAGGTCAAGCACCGTACGGCAATAAAGACACCCTTCAGGGGGCAAGGGGGGAGCGGTCCGGCGTTGGCGATGTGACATCGAAGTTCGCGCGCGTGCCATCGAAGGTTGGGCCGGCGGCATAACAACTGGTCAACGGGACGTGATCCATGCCGCCACCCCAGTTCCTGCTGTCGTCACGAAGCCGAGTACGGCTACGCCAAGGCCATCTGTTACCATGCGCGCCATGGCCGCGTCCGTACGGGGGATCGTCACGCCGCTCATTGCCGAACATGTGCCGCATGAACGGGAGTTGCTCGAATATGTGCAGCCACTCGACGACGACGCCATCACTCGGCTGTTCACCCGGCCCGACAGCGACGAGCTGCTCGGCTTCGGCGTGGCGGAAGTCGCCAGCCTGATCACCCCCGTCGTATGGCTGGTGGTGAACGAGTTCGTCACCCGGGGAGCAGGCGTCGCGGCGGATGGCTTCTTCGCCCGTATCCGGGCACGCTTCTCCCGGACCCCCGCCCGCGGCACCGGCGTTGCCGTCGACCCGGTGCCGCTGACCCCCGAGCAGCAGAAGGCTGTTTACCAGCGGGTCTACGACGAGGCGTGTCTGCGGGGCCTCGAGGAGGCGGCCGCGAAGCAGCTCGGGGAAGCCGTCGTCGCCCGGCTGGCCATGGGGCCGTCCGGGCAATGACGACGGCGCAGTCACGAGCGCTCACCGCGCGTGCGACCACCCGGCGGATGCTGATGCTGGTCACAGTGCTGCTCGCGTCCGGAACCGCGCTCATCGGCGAAGCGGTGCTCACGTATCACTCCGCGACCTCGCTCCCGCACTGTGCCTCCGCGACCGGCATGGATCTCCAAGGGCCGAAGTGGCGCACCGAGTTGGGGTTGCGCTTCCACCAGGAGCTGGTCGCCTGCCGGGCGGACGGTGCTCGGACCGCGCTGTACGCGACCGTACTGTGCACCGCCGGCGTCGCGGTGGCGGCCGTGCTGCTGTCCCGGTGGCTGCCGCGGTGGCGGCAGCGCAAGGACCGGCTCCCGGAGCTGTATTCCGCGCAGCGGATCGCGGCAGTTGTCGAGGGCGGCAGCGAGAACGACGAGCGGTTGGCGCATCTGGCCCGGCTGGTGCAGCGCGCCGAGCTGCCCCGGGACCGGGTGCCCGGCTTCGTGTGCAATCCCCGGGCGCTGTCCGCCGGCGCGGTGACTTTCGGCAGCGTCGGCCGCTACACCGTTTGCCTGAACGTGGGGCTGCTGCCCAAACGGACGACCAAGGACCGGTCGCATTTCGACGCGGTCGTGCTGCATGAGCTCGCCCATGTGCGTAACCGGGACGTCGACCTGGCCTATCTCGCCATCGCGCTGTGGCGGGTCTTTTTGATCGCCGTGCTGCTGCCCTGCCTGGCCCTGAACGCGGCCCTGGTGCTCCACGACCGCTTTCAGGGCGCCGAGCGGGCGTACTGGGACGGATACGAGCCCGGAGCGAAGACCGCGCTGCTCGCGATGGTGCTCACCGCGCTGGTCTACGTGGCCAGGGCCGACATCCTGCGCCATCGTGAGCTGGTCGCCGACCGAGATGCTGTATTCGAGTTCGGAAGCGACCGGGAGGTGTGGAGAAAGCAGGCGGAATCGCGGTCAGCCGCGCTACCCCGGCTTCGGCTCCCCCGCTTTCTGCGCAACCACCCGACCTGGAGTGAGCGCCTGGCCGAAATCGACAACCCCCGCTCCGAGGACAAGGGCGGCACGAAGTTGCAGCTCGCGGTCTTCCTCGTCGCGTACGTGACCATCATTTACTCGGTGGTCTCCTGGCTCAAGCTCGACGCGGTCCCGGCGCAGACGGTGATCTATCTCGCGTATCTTGTGGGGCCGCTCATCATCGCCACCGGCTTTGCGGTATTCCCGCGCCGCAAGGCGCGGAGTGCGGACCAGGCGAGTGCGGCCCGCGCCTGGATGTTCGGTGTCATCTGGCTGATCAGCGCCTTCACGATGAACCCGTTCGCGAATTGGGCGCAGGCGGAGGACGACTGGGCGACACAGGCAAGTGCCCATCTGCGCGAGATCTCCGACGAGATGAACGACTGGCGCGACGGACCCGCGGTGAGCGCCGCAGTCAAGGACCGGGCCGTCGGCTGGTACGAGCGGGGAGGCTCTGCGGTGCTCGGCCGGTTCGACCAATACCTTCCGGATGGGGCCGCGGGATCCGATGCTGCCGGCGCCCGCTGTGCCGCCTTGGGCGCGACGGTGAGCGACGCGCTGGAACTGCCGGTCTTTCCGGACCCCGGCGCGGGCGGAAAGGCATGGAAGCGGCTGCTCACGTCGACGGCCCAGGCCCAGGCCCTGCAGTGCCGCGCCGGCTACGACCTGGACGCGCCCAACGAAGACGCCATGGTCAACCTGCGCTACTCGCGGGCCAGATCAGCGCTAAGACAGCTCTTGCCGCACTGATTCACGCGGATGCCGCCGAGGCGATCGTGTCGGCGTATGCCGAGGCGGGCCAACGCGTCGGGACCGTCGATCGGCGGGGGCAAGGGGTGCAGCGGGCGGGCGTCCGCGATGCCCTGGTGCGGTCGGTGCCCGTTGGAGAACTGCTCGTACTCGCGCAGGGTGTGGAGGAGGTGTCGCTGGTTCCAGATCAGTGTCCGGTCCAGGAGCTCGCGGCGACAGGTCTGTATCCAGCGCTCCGTGATGGAGACCATTCGTGGCATCTGGTTGCCGCTGAGCACGACGTCGATCCCCGCATCCTTGAGGACGGCATCGAAGAGGTCGGGGAACTGTCCGTCCCGGTTCCGGTCGTGAACCGTGTGCGGCAGGGGAGGTCTTCGAGGTCCATGACGAGGTTTTTCGCAACTTGCGCTACCCAGGATGCGCTCGGCCGGGTGAGCTCGCGCAGCGCCGGCCCGCCGGCGGCCAGGTCGGGGACGTTCTGCTGAGGGGGCAGGGAACGCACCTGAGAGGAGGCGGAAGCCGCTGCCGACGCGGAGAACGCGGTGGCGGGCACAGCCGCTCCGGCTGCGAACAGGGCGGTGCCCAGGGCGAGAACGCCATACGCTCGACAGAACTTCGGGCCAGTGTCCGGGGCCCGTCCCCGAGCGCTCGTATGCGTCGCTGGTAGCGCTCGGAGACCACCAGGGCCAGGGTTTCCGCGGTCTCGGGGGCCGGGGCCGGGGCCGGGTCGAGGGCGTCGGCGAAGGCACGGGCGACGTCGCGGGTGCGAGGGATGCCGGCGGGGCTGTCGTCTTCGACGATGACAGGGGGCCTGGGGGCTGTCGTGTTGGCCGTCGCCGTGTCGCTCACGCGCTCACACCCCGCCTGGGTCAGTTGTGCCGCCGGGCTGGGCTTGTGCCCGCTGGAACGTTCTTCACCCCCCAATGACACTCTTCCGTGCGTGTCCGAGGCAGAACTCCCCTCACTGGCTGTGGAGAAAATCTGTCATGGCGAGAGTAGACATAGGCGCGTGCGGAGGTTAGTGTTTCCTCGTACCCAAGAAGTCGAAGAGGGCACGGCAGAGATGAACTGCCGTGCGAGCAGGTCGAGCAGGATGCGGAACGGGAGTGGAGTGGCGGGGCCGGATGAGGCTGGGTTCCGTCACTGGCTGCCGGGCCGAGCGGCCTCAGGGGCCGCATGCAGTACCCGTGGTATCCAGCAGTACAACCGAGTAACCGAATGAGGTAAGGAGCAGACGCCATCAGGATCGCCCGGGCGAGGCAGAACACCGCTCGGGTACCGCAGGCCCCGGATTGGAAGGTGGTCCCCGGTCACGCAGCCGCGATCCCCGCACTTCCGCCCTCCCAGGCGGACCAGCGGAACAAGAAGGCCGGCGCAGTCAGCCGGCAGATGGTGTTGAAAGCTCGGGGCCCGGGTGCCGGTACGGCACTCGGGCCCCTCGACGCGTCCCTGTGGAAGAAGAGGTCTATGCCCCCTCGCAGTGCCCACCCCGTCGACAAGTTCGACGACGATGACTACCCCGCCTACACCATGGGCCGGGCCGCCGACATGCTCGGCACCACCCCCGCCTTCCTCCGCGCCCTGGGCGAGCACCGCCTGATCACCCCACCGCGCTCCGAAGGCGGCCACCGCCGCTACTCCCGCTACCAGCTGCGCATCGCCGCCCGCGCCCGCGAACTCGTCGACGCCGGCACCCCCATCGAAGCCGCCTGCCGCATCATCATCCTCGAAGACCAACTCGAAGAAGCCCAGCGCATCAACGAAGAACTGCGCACCCGCGGCGCCACCTCGTAACGGCGTCTCGACACCGACCTGCCCGCGCTGATCACCGCCGCGGCACGACCTGAAGCACCCGCGGCCCGCACCACCGCTGGCGCACCGACGTCCATACTCCCTGCCCCCGTGGGGCGGCCTGGCAGTCGATGCTGGTGGTCGGTTCGCAACCTTCCACCTGGCTGGCGGTGAGCCGCGAAACGCTCACCTCCCCGGGGTACGGATCCCTCAGCGAGTTCCCGGCCGCCCTGGCCGAAGCCTTCACTCAAGGCACCCGCCCGTTGATGGCCGCAGTTGTTCCTGGGTTTTCACCGGGGCGCGCTGGTGTGGGGCCCTTTGCCGGATGACGGTGCTCCGTGGACGTCGGCGCACCCGGACACTCGCGGACGTGTCAACGGTGCCCCAAAGGATGCCTTGTCGGCTCTCAACCCGGTCGACGCCGTCATCCGCGGTCGGCCGCCCAGTCTGCGCCGGGCCCTCGGCATGTGGGGCTTAGGGGTCTTCCGGGCACTGGTGCGCGACAGCAGGGTCACGGGGAGACGCACAGCAGCGTGAGCCGGACGTTCGCTGCGCGCCTGGGCCGGCCCGGCTCCCCGATCGGTGCCCGGTCGTGCGCGCACCGACGCGGGCGGCCCGCCACCGGTGTTTCGGTGGCGGGCCGCCCACGTCAGGGGAGCTCAGTAGATGTTGGCCTCGACCTGCGAGCCGTCCTCGCGTGTCGCGTTGATCTGTGCACGCAGCGAGATCTCGTCGTAGACGCGGACCTCCTTCACGATGCGGCCCTCCAGGATCAGGAACTGGGAGACGCCGAGCACCGTGACCGGCCGGCCGGTGAGGGGGCCGAAGGCCGGGACGCCGCGGTAGCTGCCGTGCATGGTCCACAGGACGGCCACGCGCAGGCCCCCGTACCGCGGGGAGTGGTTCGTCTGGATGTCGCGGACGGTGAACCGCGCGTCGGGGAAGGGGCCGACCATGGCGAGGAGGTCGCTCTGATAGCGCTCGGGGCGGATGACGGTCCGGTCGCCGATCGTGTGGAGGAACAGATCGCGTTCCATGAAGTCCTTGACCCTGTGCAACCGGCGCCGCGTCCACACCTCGTCGATGAACTCGAGCACCATCTCGCACTCGGGGCGGAACTCGTCCGGACGCGGACCGCTGACCCCGTTCAGCAACACGTCCTGCGGCGGCTCGTCGAGCATGGAGCCGCTGTACCCCTGGAAGGTCAGCTCGCGAGCGGCCTCGGCCGGGTCCAGGCCGCGCTGTAGGCAGTCGGCCAGTTCGTCGCGCACCACCCACTCCTCGACCATCCGGCCGCGTCGGTACAGGCAGTTGGCCACCGTGCGTTTGCGGATGCGGATGCTGCGGCCGTCCACGAGGTGCTCGTCGGCGGAGAAGACCAGGTGGGAGCTGAGGAAGGCGTCGTCGCCGCGCGCCTCCCACACCACGTCCTCCGCCTGGCCGATGTGGCCCGGCGTGCTGGCCATGCGGATCGTGCTGCCTTCGATGACACCGTCACGGCCGACGACGGTTCCCAGGCTGGTGTGCACGATCGAGTCGGGCTCGTAGTTGTCGACGATGTAGGCGATGTCGCGGTCGACCCAGATGCGGTCGGTCACCTCGCGGATGAAGTCGTCCGGGTCCTTGTAGGGGAGGTACGCGACGGGGTCCAGGGGCATGGTGCTTCCGTTCCAGTGGTGTGAATGCGTATGTAGGTGGATGGTCAGGAGGGTAGCCGTGGAGGCTCCCTGCCGGGGCCGCCGGAGCCGGGCTTCCCGCCGTGCTAGCGGGCGAACTTGTCCGTGCCCAGTTGGCTCCGGTACGTCTCCGTCATGAAGGCGCTCACGACGACCAGGGCCAGGAGAGCGGCCACCGCCAGATAGGCCCAGACGGCGTAGATGGTGTCGAAGGTGCTGACCAGCAGTGTCGCGACGAACGGCGTGATGCCCATGAAGATGGAGAACGAGCTGTTGTACGCGATGGCGCTGGCGCTGAACCGGGTGCGGGTGGCAAAGAGTTCGGCCGCGCAGACGGTGACGATGCCGGTGAGGAAGAATTCCGGCACGATGTAGATGAGTTGGCTGGCCACGGCGGTTCCGAAGGTGCCGTGCTCGCCGACCCGGAAGGCGATCGGGACCAGCACGATGCAGGCGATGGCGCCGGTGACGAGCATCGGCTTGCGCCCGATGCGGTCCGACAGCATGCCGGCCAGTGGCAGGGTCGGGATGAGGACGGCGATGGAGATGGCGTTCGAGGCCAGGCCCATCCAGCGCGGCAGGTCGAGCGTGCCGGTCAGGTACTGCGGATAGAAGGTGACCCAGCTGTAGGAGAGGATCGCGAGCATGATCGAGATTCCGCAGAAGACCAGGATCGGCCGCCACTGCGAACGCAACGCCTCACGGACCGGTGCCTTGACGACGTCCGTACCTTCCTCGGTCGCGCGGATGAACTCCGGGGTCTCCTCGATGTGACGACGCAGCCACATCCCGACCAGGCTGAGCGGGATCGCCAGCAGGAACGGGATGCGCCAACCGTACGAGTCCAGGGCCTCGCCCTCGAACACCCAGCTGGTCAGGGCCGCCGTACCGGCACCCGCGAGGGTGCCGACGAAGCAGCTGTTGGAGGCGTACGACGTGTAGTAGGCCCGCCGGTTCGGCTCCGCCCACTCCACGATGAACGCGACGGCTCCGACGTACTCGCCGCCGGAGACCGCGCCCTGGACGACGCGAAGCAGCAGGAGCAGGATCGGCGCACCGATGCCGATCTGCTGGTACGTGGGCAGGACCCCGATCAGGGCGGTGGCCACGCCCATGGCCACGATGGTCCACAGCAGCGTCTTCTTGCGGCCGACCCGGTCGCCCCAGCGGCCCACGAGGGTGCCGCCGAGCGGGCGGAAAAGGCAGGCGACGGCGATGATCGCGTACGTGCCCAGCACCGCCACGGTCCTGTCGCTGTCGGGGAAGAACGCCGGAGCCATGATCGGCGCCATGTAGCCGTACAGTCCGTAGTCGAACTGTTCGACGAAATTACCGATGCTGCCCGCGCCAATGGCTCGGCGTATCGCGTTCCGCTTAAGTAGGTCGACCTGGGGGGAGCCGACGGCTGGGCTGGGTGGCGCTGCGGCGGACATGGCTTCTCCGATCGCGCGGGGACGGGGTGTGCATGCGTATGAATTGGTCGTGAACGCTAAGGATCCGGATATGGGGCGTCAAGGGTTGGTCGCGGGAGGATGCGACGGTCCCGGAAGGCGGCAGCCGAGAGCTCGGCACCGCGGCACGCAGGGGTACACGACGCCCCCGCCATCGGGCGCGTCGGTCGGCGAAGGCGGCCTGCCCCCGGCCGGTCGGACCGGGGATTTCGGCCGTGCTCGTCTCAGGCCGGGGTTTCGGCCGTGCTCGTCTCAGGTGGGGATTTCGGCCGCGCTCGTCTCATCCGACGTCTTCGGCCGCGCTCGTCCTGTCGGACGAGGCCAGGCGGCGCAGGGTGGCCACGAGCACATGAGCCATGTTGTAGAGGATCAGCTGAGCCCCCTGGCGCTCGGCGGCCCGGGCGGCGTCGAGGGTCGGCACGATCGTCATCACCGCGCGCTTGTTGGCGCGCGCCGCGTTGTGCGCCCGGGCGATCAGCCCGTCGACGACGCAGGGCTCCGGGAAGCCACAGTCCGCGGCCAGGTCGGCGGGGCCCACCAGGACCGCGTCCACCCCCTGGGTGCCGGCGATCGCGTCGGCGTCAGCGCAGGCGCGCCGTGTCTCGACCATCGCCACGACCAGGGTTTCGCGGGACGCGGCCACATGGTCGGCTGCCGTGACCGTGCCGAACCGGCCCGCTCTGCTGTAGGTGGCGAAACCCCGCTCTCCCCACGGTGGGTAGTGGCTGGCGGCCACCGCCCGTCGGGCGTCCTCGCGGCTGTCCACATGCGGGTGGATCAGCCCGGCGGCGCCCAGGTCGAGGCAGCGCAGCGCGAGCGCCGGCTCAGCCGAGCCCACGCGGACCAGCACGTCGATCCCGTGCGCCGCGGCGGCCGTGAGGTGCTGTTGAAGCAGCGCCGTGTCGGCCGGCCCGTGCTCGCAGTCGATGACGACATAGTCGAAGCCCGCGACCCCCGCCATCTCCACCAGCGTCTCCGAGGGGAGCCGCAGCAGGATGCCCCGCAGCCGCTCGCCGTCCGCCAGGCGCTGTTTGAGGCTGCGGTGCGGTGTGCCGCGCGCCGTCACCGGGCCACCATCCCCGCGGACAGGTCGATGTCGGCCCCGCACAGTCCGCGCATGCGCAGCATCGCGCTGACGGCCTCGCCCACCTCGTCCTCGGTGACCATCCGCCCCAGGGCGGAGCGCGCGACGAACGCCTGCTCGGCCTGCGCGTAGGTGCTGCCCGTGCGCTCCGCCTCCAGACGGAAGTTGCGCTCCATACGTGGCCCGCGACGGGCCCGGGGGAGAGGGAGTTGACCGTGACGCCCAGCGGCCCGACCTCGCCGGCCAGCGTGGTCGTGAGACCGATGACCGCCATCTTCGACGCGCAGTACGGGGTGCGCCGCAGGAGCGGGCGCTTGCCCGAGACCGAGGCGATGTTGATGATGTCGCCCGCGCTCCGCCCGGTCATGGGGGGCAGGAAGGCCCGGCACATCAGGAACACCCCGCGCACGTTCACATCGAAGACCTCGTCCCAGTCCTGCGGGGTGATCTCGGTCAGCGGTGCCACCGGCCCGGCGACCCCGGCGTTGTTGACCAGGATCGATATCTCCTCTCCGGTCAGACTTCGGGCGAGCTCCTCGACGTCGTCGGGGCGGGAGACGTCGCAGACGCGGTGCGAGACCTGTGGGCCGAGCCGCGACACGGTCTCCTTGAGCGTGGTCTCGTCGCGGCCCGTGATCACCACCCGGGCCCCGTCGGCGAGCAGGGACCGTGTGATGGCCCGGCCGAGGCCGCTGCCTCCCCCGGTGACGAGCGCGGTGCGGCCGGTCAGCGGTGCGGTGCCGCCGCTCATGCGCCGCCCTCCTCGTTCCACGGCACGGTGCCTTGCCGTACTCGGCGGCACGGGCGTCACCGGTGCGGATGTCACCGGTGCGGGCGTGGCCCCGGGCGAGGTCGAGGCGCGGCGCCCGGCCGCACACCTCGCCGAGCAGCGCGGCGGACTCGGAGTACGGGCGGACGGCGTCGTCGCCGGGCCGGCGGATGTCGTCGAGGGGTCGTGGACGCAGACGGCGACATCCGGCCGGGCCGCGGTCACGTGCGCGCCGGGCTCGGGGGACGTGAGGTGTCGAGGCATGACGGCTCTTTTCCAGTGGGGACGAAGGGACAGGAGGTGAGTTCACGGGGCGGCGGCCGCAGGTGTCGTATGGGTGGCGGCCGTGACCACTTCGCGCAGCGCGGCCGTCACCGCCTCGGGCCGTTGCCACGGCAGCAGGTGTCCCGCGTCGGGCAGCAGCGTCAGGCCGGCTCCGGGGACCGATTCCGCGATCGCCTGGTGGAAGGCGGGCGGGCACAGTGTGTCCCGCGCCCCGGCCAGGACCACGGTGGGGCAGCGGGCCGTACGCAGTACGCCGGTCGCGTCCGTACGGGTCGCCTGCGCGGCGAGCTGGGCGCGGGCGGCGGTGGCGCCCACGGCGTGCGCCATGCCGCGGTAGCGCCGCGCGGCCTCGGGCGTCGGGCACCGGTCGGGAACATGTCCGGCAGCGTCTCCTCGACGACGTCGGTGAACCGGCCGGCCGCGATCAGCTCGTCCATCGCCCGCCAGGCCGCGTACTGCTCGGGGCGCGGCGCACCCGCGTTGGTCGCCATCACGCACAGGCCCGCGATGCGCTCGGGCGCCCGCGCAGCGCCTCGAAGCCGACGATGGCCCCCAGGCTGAGGCCGACGAGCACGAATGGGCCCGGAACCGTGGCGAGCACGTCCTCGGCGAGCGCCCCGATGTCCGCTCGCCGCAGCGGGGTGTGGTGGACGTCGTGGCCTTCGGGAAAGTCGACGTCGCGCCACAGACTCGCGTCGCAGAGCATTCCGGGCACGACGACGAGCGGCAGCGGACCGGCCCTGTCCTCGTACGGCACGCCGTCACCAGGTGCGCGCGGAGCGGGGCAGCAGCGCGTACGGGGCGACGTACCCGTTGTGGTCGATGCCAGGCCCGCGTCCGCCGCGGCCTTGCGCACCTCCTCGTCCCACTCCAGGCGGACGCGTCCGTCACCGGAGTTGACCACCAGGAGGTCGCTCCGCTCGTCGCCGACGTTGCGCACGGAGCGCCAGGCGTCCTGCGGGACGGAGAGCATGTCACGGGGGCCGAGACGCACCGGGACGGGGTCGGTGCGGTTGAGGTGATCTCCCACAGACCGTCCTTCACGATCAGGGTCTGGGTCTCGTGCTGTCGGTGTGCCGAGACACCCTGCCCGGGGTCGGCGCGGAGCCAGGCGACGTTGTGGCCGTGCGGATTGAACACGCGGGGCTCCTGGTGCGGGTCCTCGTCATGCCGTAGCCGATGACGCAGCTCAGACGGCGCCGCCGCCGGGCAGGGTGCTGTCGAGGAAGGGGTGATCGGAGAACACCAGCTCGTCGCGGCGGCGATCCGGCGCTTCATCTCGTCGGGGTGTAGTGGCGCAGCCGGTCGAGGTGTTCCTGGGCCAGGGGGGCGACGAGCTCGGACTCCGGGGGGACGGTGTCGCCGGCGACGGTGTCGACGAGTTTGTTGTCGACGGTGAGGTACAGGCCGTGGTTCCGCGCCTCCCGTAGGACCGACGGGCCCAGATGATGCCGCCGGTGTCGTCCATGCCCAGCACGGTGAACAGCCAGCCGTCGTCCGGTCCGGTGTTGGTGAATCCGCGGAAGATCCAGGTCGGGACGGAGGCGATGTCACCGGCCCTGAGCGTGAGTTCGCCTTCGGTGCCGTCGACGCCCCAAGCGCAACAGGTAATTCGCCCGCGGTGCAGATGAACACTCGGCCGTGTAGTGCAGGTGCAGGTTGTTGGTGATGCCGTGCGGCATCGCGGCGGCACCGATGTTGTAGCCGTGCGGCAGCCGGAGGTTTGACGTGCTGGCCGGCGGCCTGCGAGACGCCGGCCCGATCATCGCGTAGTTCTCCTTGCGATCCGAACCGGGCGTACGGCAGTCGATGAATGCCTGGTTGCAGGAGACGAAGTCGCTGCGGGCGCACCGTACGGCGGGCCAGCTCACTGGCGATACGACGACATCGGGCATGACCGCTCCTTGGTTAGGAATACGTATGCATTCCATAACAGGCACTGGATCGGAGGATGTCAAGAGGGGTGCGACCGTGTTTTGACATACGTATACTGAATCGGGTGCGCCACCGGGGGGCGCCGGTGGCAGCGAGGAGAGAGCCGATGGGGATCACCAGTCACGACGTGGCCAGGCTGGCCGGTGTCTCGCAGCCCACGGTCTCCCGCGCGTTGCGTGACGACCGCGCGTGTCCCAGGCCACCCGCGAGAAGGTCAAGCGGGCCGCCAGGCGCTGAACTACGTGCCGAGCGAGGCCGACGCACCCTCTCGACGCGTGCCACGCGGCGGATCGGTGTCATCGTCACCGACCTGACCAACCCGTTCTACCGCATCTCATCGCCCCGCTCCACGACGAACTGAGCGACCTCGGCTATCGGATGATGCTGATCACCGAGCGGTCCGACGAGGCGGTCGCCGAGCAGAAGCTGCTCGACCAGTCGATGGACGGCGTCGTCCTCGCCACAGCCACCACCGACTCCCGCCTGCCGGCCCAGCTGGAGGGACGCGGCGTGCCCTACGTCTTCCTCAACCGCGACACGGGCCGGGCCGGCGACTTCGCCTCCGTCGTCGACAACGAGGGCGGCGGACGGCTCGTCGCCCGGGAACTCGTGGCCCTGGGACACCGGCGTATCGCCGGCATCTTCGGCGCGGCCAACACCACGACGGGCGCGAGCGCGAATTGGGCTTCCGGTGGGCTCTCGCCGAGGCGGGCGTGGGGCTGCCGGAGAACCGGGTGGTGCGGAGCGTTCGAGTACGACACCGGCTACCGGGCGCTGCCCGCCCTGCTCGAGGCGGACGAGGCACCCACGGCGGTGTTCTGCGGCAACGACGTCGTCGCCATCGGTGTCCTGAACGCGGCTCTCGCCGCTGGTGTCAAAATCCCCGACGAGCTCACCGTCATCGGCTTCGACGACCTTCCGATGGCCGCCTGGGAGGTGTTCCAGCTCACCACCGTCCGGCACGACCTGCGGAGCTGTCGCGTCAGGCGGCGCGTCTGCTGGTCCGGCGGATCGCCGAGGACGTCGACCGGCCGGTGAACGCCTGGTCCTGCCGACCGAGTTCGTCCCCGCGCCACCCACGCCCGCGTCCGATGAGCCGTCACGGCCGTCAGGCCGGCCGCTCCGGGAGCACCCGGCGATGTAGGCGACGGTGGCGGCCGCACCGGCGGTCCCGTGCCGCCGCACGCGACGAGGCGGCACGAGAGGGGATCAGAGCTGGTCGCGCAGAGCGGCCGGAACGTCGTCGAACGCGCCGGACGTCCGCCCGAGCTGGTCGATGCGGAGCGTCGCGGTGGCGCCGTGGGCGGCCAGCCCCTCGAACGCCGAGATGCGCTCGACGGCGGGAGCCAGGGACGCGGTCCCCTCCTGCGAGGCGCGTTGGTACGTCAGCGGCTTCAGGAACGGGAGACGGAGAGCCCCGCGTTGTAGCGGCGGGTCTTGCCCGTGGGCAGCACGTGGTTGGTGCGATGCCTTGTCGGAGTAGGCGACCGTCGACCACGCCCGATGAACAGCGAGCCGTAGTTGGAGAGGTTCTCCAGGTAGTAGTCGTCGTCCTCGGTCTGGATCTCCAGGTGTTCGGGAGCGATCATGTCGGCCACGGCGACGCGTGGGCCGGTCCTCCACCACGATGACGGAACCGAAGTCGCGCCACGCCGGGCCGCGATGTCCCGGGTGGCCAGGGACGCCAGCTGGCGCTCCACCTCCGCGATCACGGCGCGCCCCTGCTGCTCGGACGTGGTGATCAGGGCGGCGGCGAGTTGGGGCCGTGCGGGCCTGGCCCAGCAGGTCCGCCGCGACCCACACGGATCGGCGCTGTCGTCGGCGATGACGGCGACCTCGGAGGGACCGGCCAGCAGGTCGATGCCGACCCGGCCGAACAGCTGCCGCTTCGCCTCGGTGACGAACGCGTTGCCCGCGCCGACCAGCATGTCGACCGGGGCCTCGCCGAGCAGACGAAGGCCATCGCTCCGAGCGCCTGGA